>JBBCIN010000003.1:0-2286444 GCA_037200885.1 Pseudomonadota bacterium | reverse complement strand
GTGGCGCCTCCTTTGAACAAAGGCGGAACGTATCACCGATTTGCTACCAGGCGATCGCCTTTGCGTCGCGAAAGAAGCCGCCACTCGGACCCGTTTCGTTCAGCACGGCCGCCCAGAGGATGCCGCTCGCGCCCTGTTCCAGGCTCCGCGGCGCGGAGCCGCCGCCCATGCGCGTTTTCACCCAACCCGGGCAAACCGCATTCACGCGCCGAGCGCTGCCCGCAAGCTCCCGCGCAAGCACGCGCGTGAACGCGTTCAGCAACGCTTTAGAGACGCTGTATGCGTTACTCGGAAAGCCCGCGCGCGAGTGCACGTCGCCAGCCGCGGCGCTGACGAATTCCGTCGCGACTTCCTCGATTTGCGCGCGACTCAAGTCCGGCGAAAGGAGGCGCTGTCGTAGAGCGGGCGAGAGGTTACTGAGCTCGCCCATCCCGCTCGAAACCATCACGATGTACGCGGTAGGGGCGAGCCTTGGCCACAGCGTGTCGGTCACACGGACTGCGCCGCGGTAATTGCTGTCGAGAGTGCGGGCCGCCACCTCCGCGTCGAAGCCTGGGAAGGTGACGCCCGCATTGTTCACCAATGCCTGGACGGGAGGTTCGGAGGCCATGCGCTCCGCGAAAGCGCTGACCGTCGAAGCATCGCTCACGTCGAGGACGGCTGCCTTTACATCCAGCTGCTGTGCCCGAAGTTGGCTCGCGGCTTGTTCGACGCTTTTGGCATCACGCCCCGTGAGCCAAACCCGAAAGCCACGATTTGCAAGCGAGCGTGCAGTCTCGAGGCCTAGCCCGCGGTTGGCTCCGGTGACGACAGCCAGCATGCGGGTATGATTGCGGCCCCCTTGTCGAAGCGCAAGCGCTCGCGCGGCGCTTTAACGCCCGATCAACTTCAGGCCGAAGAAAATCAGGATTGCGCCGCCCAGACCGCCGCCAAACAGCAAGTAGAGCAGCGACCAACCAGCAGCGAGAACGGGCGGGGCGGAAACGATGGCTTCGGTAATCATGGCGGACTCCTGGTGGGTGGGATTGAACGTTAAGTTCGAGGCGCGCGCCGAAGCGTGCGACTCTTGGGTCCTGACTAAAGCAAGGAGTCTGCCAAGTCTTGGGCACCGCCGAAACTGAACAGGGTGATGGGTCGCGCGTTGCGCCCACGCTCGCGCCGCTGGGGCATACAGCCGCACTCGTCGGCGTGATGCTTGCGGTCGCCATCACCGGCACGCTGCTGCAGCGTGCGGGGGGCCTAGGGCCGTCGTCCGTCGTCCGTGGGAGCTCCGGTGCGACCCGCATCAGTGGCCAATATTTGCCGCTTTTGCTCGTGAACGGGCTGCTCGTGCTGTATGTCGCGAGGCTGTTCCGTCCGCGCAACGCACTGCCCCAGCTCTTGGGTCGACGCTGGCGCGGTGCCGCAGATGCCGTTGGCGACGTGCTCTACGCCGCGCTGACGTTTGCGCTCATCGCCGCGATTGAGGCGATCACTCGGCCGCTGTTCGCGGGGCGGAACGCCGCGGTCTCCGCGCTGCTACCGAGCACGGAGGCCGAGCGCCTCACTTGGTTGCTCGTCGCCTCGGGCGTCGGCTTCTGCGAGGAGGTCGTGTACCGAGGCTACCTCCAAACGCAACTCAGCGCGTTCACACGCAGTCCGTCGCTGGGCCTGATGCTCCAGGCAGTGCTCTTCGGTCTGGCGCATCTCGAACAAGGCGCCGGCGCTGCGCTGCGAATCGGCGCGTACGGCCTAGTACTCGGCGTACTCGCTCGGCGCCGCGCTAGCCTGCTGCCGGGGATCGCGTGCCACATCGGAATCGATCTCGCGAGCGGGCTTCTTCGTTAGGCGCTCGGCGACCCTGGCCAAGGCGGCGCGCTTGCATCGCGTTCTTGACCTGAAACGCCGAGCTGACATAATGCGGGCTCCAATGTCGTTCTGCGCTATCCGTCGTTTCGCTCGTCGCGCCGCTATTTGCGGCGGGCGCGGAATGCCGTAGCGGTCCTCGACACCGGCACTCCGCGTAACCGCCCACAACTGGGTGGTTGAGTCGCGTCTGACACGGCGGGCCACCCGAAAGGATAGCCACCGTGACATCGCCATCGCATTTCCTTCGCTCGCAGCCCGATCCCGAGCTCCCTTCGGCCGAATCCCTGCTCGCCGCTCAGGCGCAGTTGATGTCCGTGGCAGTACGTCCGCCGCGCATCATGGTGCGCGGGAACGGCTCGTACTTATGGGATCACGAGGGCACACGCTATTTGGATTTCGTTCAGGGCTGGGCTGTGAACGCCCTCGGCCACGCACCACCGGAGATTGCGGCTGCGCTCCAGGCTCAGGCCCAAACCCTGATCAGTGCCAGCCCCGCGTTCCACAACGCGCCGCAGCTGAACTTTGCACGCGAGCTGACCCGTGCCGCGGGCCTGGCTCAGGTGCACTTCACGAACAGCGGTGCGGAGGCCAACGAGGCCGCGCTCAAGCTGGCGCGTAAATGGGGCCGGCTACACCGCGGCGGCGCGCATCAGATCATCACCACCCTGGGTAGCTTTCACGGCCGCACCTTGGCGTTGATGGCCGCCAGCGGAAAACCCGGTTGGGATGCCCTCTTTCCGCCCATCATGCCCGGATTCGTAAAGGTTCCGTACGCCGATGCGGCGGCCGTGGCGGCGCAGATCGGTCCCGAAAGTGTGGCCGTGATGGTCGAACCGATCCAGGGGGAAGCCGGCGTGGTCGTGCCTCCGGAGGGCTACCTTCGTGAGCTCCGCAACTTATGTGACGAGCGCAATCTCCTCCTGATCTTGGATGAAGTGCAAACGGGCATGGGTCGCACCGGCAGTTTGTTTGCATTCGAGCGCGAGGGCGTGAAGCCCGACATCCTGACGCTCGGCAAGGGGCTCGGGGGAGGGGTGCCGATCTCGGCCGTGCTGGCCAACGAGCGAGCCAGCTGCTTCGTGCCGGGCGATCAGGGCGGCACGTACAACGGCAATCCGCTGATGGTCGCGGTCGCGCGCACGATCTTCGATCTCGTCTCACGCTCAGAATTCCTGACGACGGTGCGCGCGCGCGGGCGTTACCTCGAGCAGCGGCTCGCCCCACTTTGCTCGGCGCACGGTATCGGCCTGCGCGGCCGCGGCCTGTTGTGGGCCTTGGTGCTGCGCGAGCACACCGCGGAGGCCATCGTGGCGCGTTGTTTTTCCGAGGGCTTGTTGATCAACGCGCCGCGCCCGAACCTGCTGCGTTTGATGCCGTCATTGCGGGTCAGTGAAGCGGAGATCGACGAGCTCACGAGCTTGCTCGAGAGCGCACTTCGAGCTGGTTGATACGCGGGGTAAGTCTTCGAGCGGAGCGATTGAGATCGTCAGTCGCTCGGCTTGAAGCGATAGCCGACGCGCTGAGCGGTCAGGAGCATCTCGGGTCGAGTGGGATCTTTCTCCAACTTGTCTCTGAGCTGCTTCATGAACACGCGCAAATAGTGCACTTCGCTCACGCGTGAAGGTCCCCAAACCTCGCGCAGCAGCGTGCGATAGGTAATCACGCGGCCGGGCTGGCGCACCAATACGGCGAGCAACTTGTACTGCTTGGAAGTGAGCATCACCTTCTGGCCATCGAGTGAAACTTCATGGGTCATGAAGTCCACTCGCAGCCGCCCATTGAAGAATGACTCGGAGGGCTTGGCGATGTGCGGCGCATAGCGCAGTGCCGCACGCACGCGCGCCATCAACTCGGCTTCGCGGAATGGCTTGGTCACGTAGTCATTGGCACCCGCATCGAGCGCTTCGACCTGCTCTGCCTCGGCTTCTCGCGCCGAGATGACGATGATGGGTACTTGCTGAGTACGCCGCAAGATTCGCGTCACCTCGACGCCGTCGCGGTCTGGCAAGCCGAGGTCGAGTAGCACCAGGTTCGGAGCGCGTAGCGAGGCTTGATACAAGCCGTCTTCGGCGGTTGCGGCCTCCAGCGTGGCGTAACCCTGGTCGCGCAGTGCGACGCACAGGGTCCGACGCATGGCGGTCTCGTCTTCGATCGTCAAGATCAACGGTTGCAAGCTCATCAGTCGTCTTCCAATTCACGCGTCAGCGTTGCACGGGGTAGCGTGAATTCCACGGTGGCGCCACCGCCCGGGGTTTCCAGCGCTCGAATGCGGCCGCGGTGCGCGACCACCGCGGCCCGACAGATCGTCAGGCCAAGACCGGCACCGCCGTCTCGCTTCGAGCCGCTACCGCGAAAGAACTTCTCGAACACCTTCTGGCGTTCTTCGAGGCGGATGCCCGGCCCATGATCGATCACGCGCACGAGCACGCCGCCATCGCTTTCGTCGCTCGCACAGACTTCGATCGGGGAGTCGCTCGGAGAGTGACGTAGCGCGTTTTCCAGTAAATTGATCAGTACCTGTTCGACCAGCACCGCGTCCACGTCCACCGACGGGAGCTCGCTCGCCAATTGCACGCTGATGCGGGCAGCGGCGTTCGGGTGCGACAACGCCCGGATCGAGCTATCGATCAGCTCGGCCATGTCTTCTGGCAAACGCTGGAGGGCGAGCTCTCCGGATTCGAGCTTGGTCATCGACAGCAAGTTGGCGACCAGACGATTCAGGCGCTCGGACTCGTCCACGATCGTGCGCATCAAGTCACGGCGCACGTCGTCGCTGAGCTGCGAGTCCGCGCGCGCGGCGGTGCTCGCGGCGGTGAGGATTGCCGCCAGCGGATTGCGCAGGTCGTGCGAGACGGCGGCCAAGAGCGAGCTGCGAGTGCGTTCGGTCTCGGCCTGCAGCTCGGCCCGGTGAGTCGCGCCGGAGAGGAGGAGCCGCTCGACCGCGCCTGCGAGCTGCGAAGCGCACGAGAGCAGCAATTGCTGACCCCCGATGTCGGCGAAACGTTTGGCGCTGCGCGGAGCCAGGCCGAGTAGTCCAACACTGCGATGTGCGCCGTTCAACGTGAGCCACAGGTTGAGGCCAGAGACGTTCGGATCCTGGACCAATCCGCTCTTTTTCCAAGCCGCGAGCGCGAGCCTCCGTTCATCTTCCGAGTCCAACCCGAGCTCATCAGTGGGGAGCGCCGATTGACCGGATTGAAGCGCCACGTGGACGCGCGCATCGAACAGCGTGGCCAGGCGGCGCTCGGCGAACGAGCTCAGCTGCTGCAACGAATGAACCTGCGACAGAGCTTGACTGAAACCGAACAGCGCGTTGGCGAGCGCCTCGCTGCGTTGCGCGGTCTCTCGTTCCTTGCGCAAGCCCTGATTCAGACCACTGATGACACCTGCGACCACGACCATGCCCACGAAGGTGAGTACACTGCCCGCATCCGGCCAACTCAACGTCAGGTAGGGTGGGATGAAAAAGAAGTCGAAGCTCAGCACGCTGATCACGGCTGCGAAGAGCGAAGGGGCGGGCGCGCAACGCGCCGCGATCGCGACCACGCCGAGCAAGTACACGATCACGAAGTCGGCGAGCTGAGCCCAGGGCGTGATCATCTCGCAAATGAGTGAGCTTGCCGCAGTAACGGGCACGGCCAGCGCGTAGTGAGTGATGGGCGCCGTGGTCAGCCAACCTCGCGGATCGATCAGGTGCCAGATGCGATGTCCTTCACGCCGTGTGGCTGGAGGATGGGTGGCGCTCTGCTCCATATGATTTCTTTAGGCTCGGGCTCCCATTGAGCACCAAATTCAAGTTTCGAGATCAAGAATATAAGAACCTCACCGCTCGGATCTTTACTCTCCCCTTATTATTGAGAAACATAACAGAAACTTTAACGCAGAATGGCACTTTGTCAGCCCGCATTTCCCCGCACCAGAAACGCGAACCTCCTGCGGGTTTTGGGTCTAAATGCCACGCACGATCTCACGTGAGATCTCACGATTGGCAGCGCAGCGCGTCGCGAACACAGCGAAAGAAAATCTGTCTTCCCGGCTCGAACAACGAGCTGAACGCGAATTCCAGACGAAACCTTCAGCCGGCTACTCCATCGCGAGTCCCAGGCTTCGCGCATTCATGCGTGCCCTCGTACAGGAGAACCCTAATGTTTGAGAATCTTCTGGCCCGTTATCGACAGCCAGGCCGGCAAAAGCTGTTCTGGACCATTCTGGCAGCGAAACTTCTTGGCGTCGTAGCGCTGTTTGCAATCGTCAAAGGCATCAGCTTCTACTTCGCGACTCCAGCGCTGGCTGATGATGCGGCCGCTGCGCCCCCCGCATACGTCAACCCGCTGAACACGATGTGGACGCTCGTCGCGGCCTTCTTGGTGTTCTTCATGCAGGCCGGCTTCATGATGCTCGAAGCAGGTTTTGCCCGTACCCGCGAGACGGTCAACATTTTGCTCGAGGGTATCGTCGATACCTGCTTGTGCGGCATCTTGTTCTGGGCCTGGGGCTTTGCCTTCATGTTCGGCTCAGGCAACGGCTTCATCGGCAAGGAGTTCTTCTTCTTGCACGGCGCGCCGGAGACCTTCGGCTCCTCTGGCGTCGCGATTCTCGCCTTCTTCTTGTTCCAGTTCGCGTTCGCGGATACCTGCAGCACGATTACCTCGGGCGCCATGGTCGGACGCACCGGCTTCGTGGGCGATCTGCTGTACAGCTTCGGCGTGAGCGGCTTCATCTACCCGATCCTCGGTCACTGGGCATGGGGTCCGGACGGCTGGCTCAACACGATCCACCCGGTACCCTTTCACGACTTCGCCGGTTCGACCGTGGTGCACACCATCGGCGGCTTCGTCGCCCTGGCCGGTGCGATTGCTCTCGGACCGCGTCTCGGTCGTAAGTTCAAGCGCGATGGTGGCAGCATGCCGCCAGGTCACGACATGACGATCGCTGCAGTGGGCGGCGTAATCTTGTGGTTCGGCTGGTACGGGTTCAACCCGGGCAGCACGCTCTCGGCCATGGACATGCAAGGCTGCGGACGCGTCGCCGCGAACACCACGCTCGCTGCCTGTTCTGGTGGCTTGGCTTCGCTGTTCTTCATTCTTCCGCGCAACAAGGTCTGGGATTGCGGCATGACCGTGAACGGCTTCCTCGCCGGTCTCGTCGCCATCACCTGCCCCTGCTACTGGGTCTCGCCGTTCGGCGCGATCTGCATCGGCGCGATCGCTGGCGTCGTCGTGGTGCTCGGCATCGATCTAGTCGAGTATTTGCGGGTCGACGATCCGGTAGGCGCAGTCGCCGTGCACGGCGTGTGCGGTATCTTCGGTACCTTGAGCCTCGGCTTGTTCGCGACCGGTGAATACGGCGCGCCGACCCCGCTGGGTGCTGACAACTCGGCTGGCGCCGTGGTGACCGGTCTGTTCTACGGCGGCGGCGCCAATCAGTTGATCGCCCAGGCGATCGGCAGCGCTGCCGTCACGGCCGCCACCTTTGCCTGTGGCATGGCCCTCATGTACGCGGTGAAGGCGACCGGCACGCTGCGCGTCTCCAAGGAAGGCGAGCTCGAAGGGCTCGACATTCACGAGCACGGCGGACCGGCCTACCCGGAGCTCCTGGGCGGGCTCTCGGGTTACACTGGCTCCCCTAGCGAGGAGTCCTCGTCCGCGCACATCGTCGCTGCGGCGAAGTGAGCCGGGTTCTTCAGTCGTAAGTACGTACGCGAAGCCCCGGACTCCACGGTGGCACATGGCGGATGCGTCGTAAGGCGCATCCGCCATGCGTTTTTTGTAGTGCGCGCGCTCTAGAAGAGCGAGCGACACTGCCGCCCGGTTAGCTGTGCGCCCGCTCAGTCACAGCCGCAGCCGGCCTGCAGGCCCACGAGCTCGAGGGCGTCGCCGCAGTCGATCGACGTCTCGGAGTAGAGGACCCGAGCGGCCGAGTAGAGCGCGGAGTCACGTTGCTCCTCGGGGGCGGCGTTGACCGCCCGCAGGGCCTCGCGGGCTTTGACGGGAACCGAATCGCTGTGAATGAGCAGGGGGGCTAGGGAAAATGCCATGTCGTTCGTCCTTCCGGGTGCGCCGATTACGGCGGGCCGGGTTCGTGCTCGAACCCCGCACCCGGAACGTGCAGCCATAGTTTCTTCTGTCAAGCGACTTTCTTTTAACAACCTACTTTCTTTTGGAAAGTACCATCGCTATACTGGGCGTCATGGCGAAGACGGTCGATTGCCAGTGCCAGGCCTTCCAGCTCGCTGCGGACGTTCTCGGTCGTCCGTGGAGCGCGTTGATCCTCACCGCGTTGTCGGCCGGGCCGCGTCGCTTTGGTGAATTGGCTGATACCGCTGCGGGGCTCGGGACCAAGGTTCTCTCGGCGCGACTGAAAGAGCTGGAGGCCCGCGGCCTCGTACGACGTGACGTGGAGCCGGGGCCGCCAGTACGCGTGTCCTATCAACTGACCGATCACGGTCGCGGCTTCGGCCACGTGGCAGAGGCAATTCAGCGTTGGGGGCGCGAGCTTACCCAGCCCAAGGCGGCGCGCGCGCGACGCGCGTGAGCGCGGTTCGTTCGCATCGTCGTGGCTCCAGCGATTTCCGTGCTGCTGCCGGCATACGATGCCGCGCAGACACTTGCTTGTGCATTGCGTAGCGTACAACGCCAATCGGAGACCGACTGGGAGTGCATCGTCATCGACGATGGATCTTGCGATCGCACCGCGGAAATTGCTCGGGCGTTCGCGCGCGAGGACACTCGCGTTCGCCTCATCGAACGTAGCCATGGCGGCATCGTGGCGGCGTTGCAAGCGGGGATCATGGAATGCCGAGCGCCGCTGATCGCTCGCTTCGACGCGGACGATCTGATGTCGCGCCAGCGGCTTTCGCTTCAACGCTTCGCTCTCGAGCAGAGTCCAGCACTTGCGGCGGTTGGCTGCCACGTGCGGCTGTTCCCGCGTGGCGCGTTGCGCGAACGCAGGCTTGGCTACGAGCATTGGCTTCGGTCGATCGATACACCCGAAAAAGTCGAGCGCGAAGCCTTCGTCGAGTGTCCCCTGGCGCATCCGACGCTGTTGATTCGGCGCAGAGTGATGCTCGAATTCGGCTATCGCGATCGGGGCTGGCCCGAGGATTACGATCTCCTGCTCCGGATTCTGGGGAGCGGTCAGCGAATCGGTGTGGTCCCGCAGCGCCTGTTACATTGGCGCGATAGCGCGTCACGCTTGTCCCGCACTTCCGAGAACTACTCGATCGCTGCTTTCGTCGAGTGTAAGGCCGAGTTCTTGGCGAGCGGCTTTCTCGCCGCCGATGACCGCTACTTGCTCTGGGGCTTCGGCGACACGGGCAAGGCATTGGCGAACGCGCTGGCGCGGCGCGGTAAGCATCCGGACGCGATCATCGAGCTTCATCGAGGGCGCCTCGGACAAGTGATCCGAGGCGTGCCGGTGGTCGCCCCCCGCGCGCTACCCGGGTTGAGATCCCAGCCGCTGATCGTCTCCGTCGCGGGTCTGGGTCCCCGCACCGAAATCCGCAACGCTCTGAGCGCCATGGGTTTCAGCGAATTGCGAGATTACGTGTGCGCTGCGTGATCCCTGGACAGACCGTGTTAGACTGCCGACGTGGCGCAGGGCAAAGGTCGGCAGTTCCGCGCAAGCCTCGTGGTCGCCCTCGTGCTCGGCTGTGGTGGCAGCAACGGTGGTGAGTATGCCAAGGCTGCTGTCGCCCTGCCCGCGATGATTGGCGCCACCGCAATCTACCGCGCGCAAACGGGGGGATGTTGGGCAAATTGCTCCCCTGGCTATGCCTGCGATCGCAAGCTTGGAACTTGCTACCGGGCAGAATGCGTTCCCGCATGCGCAGCCAATGAAACCTGCTTCATCGAGGCGGACAACAACGTGCGCTGCGTTGACACGTTCGGGAGAGGCCAATTCGGCGCTATCCCTTCGGCACCCATCATGAGTAGCGCACAAGCCCCGAGCGCCGCGCCATCCGCCAGCAGTGCCTCAAGCAATTAACGAGCGGGGACTCGGCTTCCGACTGCTGGGCTCGCTGATCGGCGCAGGGCTCGCCCTGGCCCTCGCGGTCGCCGCAGCGCACTACTATACTCCGCCAGATCTGAACGGTGCTTCGCACAGCAACTCTTGGCTCGAGCGGGACTTTTGTTTTGCCGCGGCATCGGGCCTGGTCGCGGCTTTCGTCGGACTTCACGCTGGCGTCGCGCAAGTGCGCGCGCTCGGTGCAGTGCTCGTCCGCGCGTTGATCTGGTTCGGCCTCACGATGCTGCTCGTTGCAGCTTGGGGAAACTCCGTCTCGCTCTTGACCCTGCTGATCGCGCCGAGCCACGCCTTTGCTTGTTTGCGCCTGGCCACCCTCGTCCGCGCCTGGCGTTCGGAGAGGCTCTGGAGAAAATAAGCCCAAGCGCAGAAGAAGCTTTGCGTTTCTCCCGCGAATTTCACGGAGCTTCTAGGGGAGATCCCGGCTGTTTCTACGTATCACGCTATGTTAGAGTTTTTGGCTTACTTGCGAACCAGTGAGGGAAGGATGCTGCAAATCATGACCATGAAGCCCATGTTCGTCTCAATCGGCTTGTCTTTGGCAATGTGCGTCGCCTGCGGGGGAAGCAGCGACGGTGGGAACGGGGCTCCAGCTAACAGTTCGGGCAACTACTCGTCGGGCGTCTCCGGCGACAAGCAGCTCGGGGCTCTGACGGACCAAGAGTTTCAAGGGGTGTGCAAGAATCTAAGCGATTATTTCAGCTCCGGCGCGGTAGGCAAAGGCTTCGAGGAATTTACATGTCGCTTCGAGGGGTTGCTTGCCGGGGTGGCCGCCCAGACCGACGCGGAGCTGCAGGCCGCGTGCAAAGCTACCTACGACCAGTGCGTCGCGGCTCCGACGACGACCACCGAGACCTGTACCAAGCCGGATGCGAGCTGCACCGCGACGGTTGCCGAGTACGACGCGTGTGTGAACGATTCGGCAAAGGCCCTGACCACGCTTGCGAATTCGATTCCATCGTGTGACAAGCTCACGATGGCCTCGCTGGGGATGATCGCGGTCGACGATTCGACTGCAACGCCCGCATCGTGCACGACGCTACAGACCAAGTGTCCTTCGGCTCCGAAGCCGCCGGGCATGTAAGCCTGCTAGTAGTGCGGACGGCCAAGCCGTCCGCACTACGCGACTTTCGAGGCGGACGGGAGCCGCGCGAGCAAGACGAGCACGATCAGCATGAAGGCTCCGGCCGCGAACGCCAACGACACGTGCACGCTCAGAATACTGCCGACTAGGCCGACGGTGATCCCGCTGAAGGCGCGCAAGCCCGAGGACGACATGTTGAACAGGCCGAGCACGCGACCACGAATCTCGGACGGGGCCTGAAGCTGGACGATCGTCTGCGTCATGCTGCTGAACGACAGCTCGAAGAAACCGGCCAAGAACAAGCACAGCAGGGCTAGCGGGTAGGAGCGTACTAGGGCGAACGCGCCCAGCGCGCAGGCCCACAGCGCGGCAAGCTTCAGTGCGGAGCTGGTCTCGGTGCGAAGCAGACTGCGACCGCTCTCGAGTAAGAGCCCTCCGACCAGGGCACCCGCGGCGTCCGCCCCGAGCAACGCGGTATATGCCGCGCCCGGGTCACCGTGCCCGAGGTCCGTGGCAAAGGTCGGCATCTGCGCTTGATAACTGTTGCCGACGAAAAATGAGGCTCCGCCCGCGAGCACGATCATCGCAAGCAGCACTGGCAGACCGCGCACGTCACGAACGGTCTCCAGGATATCGGCCAAGCCGCGCACGGCACGCCGCGGCCCCGCACCGCTGCGGAAGTGACGTCCATAGGGCGCCCGGATCAACCATACGACCAACGGCAGGTAGAACGTCGCGTTCAGGAACATGCCGTAGTTCGGGCCGAGCGTTCGTAAGATCACGCTGCCTACGCCGGGGCCGGCCAGCATGCCGAGGTAACGCGCGGTCGCGTTCAGACGCACGGCGCTGGCAATGCCCTCACTGCCGACTACGTCGTACAAGAGCACCTGGCTGGACGTGAGCCAGAACACGCCGGCGCACCCGTGTAAGATCAAGAGCACCATGGCGTGCCAGATTTGCAGCGTACCCGTGACGAAAAAATAGCCCCAGCCGAGTGACACCAGCATGAACAAGCCCGCGCCGATCTGAATCAAACGCCGCGAATCGAAGCGATCATTGAGTGCGCCGACGGGCACGGAGAACACTAGGTATGGCACCCAGTGCGAGACCACCGCAAAGCCGCCGAGGGCAGGCGAGTGGAACTTCTGAAACGCGACCCAGTAGCTGATCACGTGCTCCACGTTGTCGGCCATCATGGTGAGCAAGAACGTCAGCAGAAATATCCGAAACCCAGGCAGCCGCAGAGCGTCGAACGGGCGATGAGTGTTTTGCATGCTTGCCGAGCTCAGAAATCGAAGCGAAACGGCACCTTTCTTCCGGGAAGGACGAACGGACGGGGCGCGCGCAGTCGCTTCCACAGGTACGCGACGTAGGCGGCGCGGTGGCGCGCGGGATCGCTCCGTGGCGGCACCAGCGGCCCGATGAACTCGTCCGGTACGGTCGCCAACGCGCGCTCCAGCACTTCGCGAGTCAAGCGAGGGGCGAGCTCATCGTCGCAGGCCTCGAACTGACTCGACGAGACCCGGAGCAAATGCTTTTCGACGAACGTGCCCGGTTGCCTCGGTGTCTGTTCGGTGACGTTGTCCCAGTCGTACTGAAAAGTGAGCGCTGCGCCGTTGTCGATGAGCGACACGCGGCCGGCCTTGATCATCAGGTTCGGGTTTTGTTCAGTGCGGTCTGGGTTCTGAACCAACGCATCGAGCCAAATGATCGACGCTGCCAGCTCGGGTCGAATGTGACGCGCGTCGGGCGGCTTCAAATCCCGATAACCATCGAGCAATTGGAACCCCAAATTCAGGCCTGCGCTGCGCGCCAACAAGTCGACCAATTCTTGATGCGGATCCAGACTGCCGATGCCGGCTCCGATCTCTACCAGGCAGCGCGCGGGAGTCGCCAGCCCGAGTGCATCAGCCAACTCGCCGACCACGATTTCGGAAACCAGCGGGGCCGTCCCGTGCGCGGTGGCGTGCAGCTTGGTGAAGACGCGCTCCGTCCCCGTATCGACGATCACCGGCCAGGAGCTGCCCTGGCGAAACGCGGACAAAACCTGACGTGCACGGACTCGGCGCATGGGTCGAGGCGGACACTACGGCGGAAAGCGCGAGGCTGCCAAATCGCCCCGCTGTGCGTCACGTTCTGCGGCTCACTCCGGAGCGTCGAGCCCGGTCCAACGCCCGCGTAGCTCGCTGTTACCGTCCTGGTCGTGAGCGCTCCGGACGTCCTTCGCGCGATTCCGCGTCTTGGAGCTTTCGCTGCCCGGAGCGCCAGTCTTCGCGCGCGGATGATGCTGGGTCTCTGGGTGCGCGGCTTGGGTTGGCGGCTTGCTCTTCCCGTTCGGACGCTTGTTCATTCTCAGAGCAAGAGCAAGGTGCGTGCCGTTACTCGCTGAGCTCGGCGCGCTGCTCGCGCAGCATGCTCAGGCCCTCGCTGGCCCAGCGAACCAGCAGTGGGCCGAGCAACAAGCCCCAAGTGCCGAACAGCACGATGCCGCCCAGCATGGCCACGAACAACACCAGGGAGTGCATGCGAAGCTCGGCATAGCGCGCGAACAGCGGCCGCAAGAGATTGTCGACCACGGACACGAACAAGCCGATCAAGAGCATGGCCAACGCCGCACCCGGCCGCCCGGTGAGGGCAAGCCCGGCCGTGACGGGTACCCATACCAACGCGGCGCCCACGCTGGGGATCAAGGACGCGCACATCGTCACTAGGCCGAGCACGAAGGCTTGCGGCACACCGGTCACCAGATATCCGACCGTCGCCACGGCGCCTTGCGCAAGCGCAGTCAGGCCGACGCCCACCACGAGCCCGCGTCCGACTTCGGTGAAGACGTTAGACAAGCGGTGAAAGTGGGCATGAGACAGCGGCGAGCGTTCGAGCAGCCAGTCGCGGGCTTGCCTGCCCTCGGTCAGAAATGTGTAGAAGCCGGCCACGAACACCACTAGCCCGATCAGCGCCACGCTCGCCGCGCCGAAAATCGTGCGCGCCGCGCCCAGGGCCATTGCGCCGTGTTGGCGGATCAAATCCAGCACGTGCCGTGGATCAAGCTGTTCGAGGCCGAAGCCGGCCGCGTCGCTGCTCGACAGAGTTCTCAGCGCCTCTGCGCCGTTCTTCGACTCGGTGAGGCGCTGCCCGAGTGCAATGGCGCTGCCCGACAGGGACAACGTTGCTACTGCGAACGGCAGCAGGATCACCAGCACGAGCAACGCCGTGAGCAGAGCTGCGGTCAGTTTGGAACGACCGAGCGACCTGCTGAGACGCTGCTGCAATGGCCAAGTGATGATCGCCCCCCAAGCGGCCAACATCAACGGCGCCCAGAACGGAACCAATGCGGCGGCCGCTGCGAGCGTCAGGGCGCCGACGAGCCAGCGTAATGCGTTGCCTTCCCGCGCGGCCGGCGTGCTCTGAGCGAGCGCCGGCCGTTGCGCCAAGTTCCGGATCACACGCGGCTCACTCATCACCGATGAGCATCAGCAGGAAACGTGCCGGACTTTACGAGGCGAAATGCGGGGGAAATCCCGCGTGGTGTGTTAGTTCGCCTCGGTCCGTCGTTAAATGTCTCGGATGCTCCCCAACTTCAACCGAGCACGGAAGAAAACAGCGCGCGCGCGTACCAGCTGAACTGTCGGCGTTGTTGGTAACGCGGGACGTCCCGATACAGGTTGCGCGCCTCGCGTAGGCCTTGTCTGAACGCGGGGCGGTCCCCGCGGCCGCGGGCGACCAATGCGCGCTTGTATTGCCCCTCTACGCTGGAGCGATTCTCGCTCACGAAGTGCTCGAGTGCGTCGTCAGCGTCCTCCCAACGCTCGAGCGCGATCAGCGCGTCCGCGGCACGCAAGTACGGGTCGCCAAAGCCATGCCTCGGATCGCGTTGCACGACGTCGACGAAGCAGCGGACCGCTTCTTCATAGCGCCGGAGCTGGAGCAGGCAGACGCCACGTAGCTGTAGCAGCTGGAGCGAGCTTGCGTCTTGGGCCAACGCTTCTTCGATCAACGGCAACGCGCGTTTGGCGCGTCGCTTTTCCAACCAGATCA
Organism: Pseudomonadota bacterium; assembly: GCA_037200885.1. Taxonomy (GTDB): domain Bacteria; phylum Myxococcota_A; class Polyangia; order Polyangiales; family Polyangiaceae; genus PMG-095. The sequence goes on along the minus strand of JBBCIN010000003.1, from coordinate 2,271,452 downwards.
GTGAAAGGTCACGACGCGCGGTGACGTTGGCGCGATTGACGCGAATCTCGCCTTCGAGTCTGCGTGTGCGGCTCAGGTAGCGTAAATAGAGCAGCGGATCCGGCAGCCACGGTCGCGCCACGAGTCCGACCGCCACGATGGCGAGAAACGCTGGATGCTCGAGGAAGATGGCCAGCAGCGCGGGCCCGACCAACCAAAAGAGGTAGTAAGTGCCGCGCCCGTTACCGAAGCCCGAGCCGCGTGAGTCGCGGCTCGTAAAGTAGAAGTAAGCGAGCGCGATCAGGATGGTGTAGCCGTAGCGCGATAATATCCCGCCCATGAAGCCGTCCGATTCGCCGTAAGGACCCGCCATTTTCGTTTTGCGAGGGAGCGTTAGCGCATCCGCGGCACGCCGTCTGCACCCCGCGCCAAGACGCCGGTTTCTCGGACATTTCAGTGTAAACGGCAGAGATCATTTCTCACCCCGCTCCCCTTGCGACGACAGATTCGTTGCTTAATGAGGGTAGTGGAGGATTGCAATGGCACGTACTCAAAGCGTCGAAGGGATTGCCAATGGCCACTGGGAACGATCCGAGCCGCGGTCCGCATGGCTGCTGCTGCTGGCACGCATGGGCGTTGCCGAGCTGCGAATGCTGAGCGACTGGGCTCGCACACCGAATGAACACGCGGAGCACTCGGACTCAGGCGTGAACGACGAAGCCGCACATTGAGGCGTCGCCGCGAAGCTCGCGAGGCGCTCGTGAGACGCTTCGGAGCGTTACCGAAAACGCCCAGCTCCGAGGAAAAATGCCACGACGCGCTCAAGTGCGCGGCTTGGGGGCGTGGTGCTTTTCAAATGCTTGCTTGGCACGTTCACGCAAACGCGTGAGAACGCGGCGGGGCCATTCGAACTCGCTCGCCAGGATGGTCAGACCAATTGGCATGACGATCAGAGCCGGACCGGGCAGGACGAGCATCGCGACACCGACTGCGAGCACTACGCCACCGAGCACCCCGACACCGACCTTGCGCGCGACGCCGCCAGCGGATGACAGCGGTTTTTGCTCCGAGCTCGGCGGCTCGTTCGGCGGAGGACGCAGCAACGACGCGATCACGGAACCGGCGAGCAGTGCGGCGATCACCGCCAGAGATGCCCAAATCGGGATCTTGTACACGCCCGCCAAGAGCATCTTGGCACCGACGAACATCAACACCAGCGCCAGTCCGAACTTCAGGTAGTGGAACTTTTCCATCATGCCGGAGAGCGCGAAGTACAGCGCGCGCAGGCCCAGGATCGCGAAGATGTTCGATGTGAAAACGATGAACGGGTCGCGGGTGACGGCGAAAATCGCGGGGATGGAATCCATCGCGAACACGATGTCGGTCGTTTCGATCGCAATCAGCACCAGCAGTAGCGGAGTGGCGTAACGCTTGCCCGCCTGAGTGATGGTGAAATGCCCGTCGTGAAACTCATCGACGGAAGGCATCACACGCCGAAACAACTTAAATAATGGGTTCCGTCGTGGGTCGACCTCCCCTTGGCGTTGCAGCAGCAGCTTGATGCCAGTGAACACCAAGAACGCGCCGAACACATAGCCCAACCAGTGAAAACGGCTGAGCAGCGCTGCGCCCAGCACGACGAAGATAGCGCGCAAGACCAACGCGCTCAGGATCCCCCAAAGCAGCACTCGATGTTGCAACTTCGCCGGCACCGCAAAGACCGAGAAGACTACGATGAAGACGAAGATATTGTCGACCGATAATGCCTTCTCGATGACGTAGCCCGACAGAAACTCGAGGGCACGTTCGGACCCGAACCAGAAGTAGATCCCGGCGTTGAACAACATCGCCAGTGAGATCCAGACGCCCGTCCAAACCAGCGCCTCTTTGACGCTGATCTCGTGGTCCTTCTTGTGGAACACGCCCAAATCGAGCGCGAGCATGGCCAGCACGAAGGCAACGAAGCCGAACCAGAGCCAGGGGGTGCCGATACTCTCGTGCATTTTTAGCCCCCTCTCCAGGCCAAACGCCGATGGAAGTTCAGGAGTGCTTCACTCTAGCCAGCCACGATCCGACGGCAATGAGGAAGTTTCGTCTCGATCCGTCGTAAAAACCGACGCATGCTAGGCCCATGCAATGGCTGAACTATCACCACCTGCTGTACTTCTGGGCGGTGGCCAAGCACGGCAGCGTGGCGCAAGCGAGCCGCGAGCTGCGTTTGGCGCATCCGACGGTCAGCGCCCAGATCCATCGTCTGGAGGATGTATTGGGTGAGAAGCTATTCGCCAAGCAAGGCCGGAACCTGGTGCTGACCGAGGCCGGCCGAGTTGCTTTTCACTACGCCGACGAAATTTTCTCCTTGGGTCGTGAATTCGTCGACACGATTCAAGGGCGTCTGAGTGGGCGACCGATCCGCGTCGTCGTGGGTTGTTCGGATGCACTGCCCAAATCGATCGTGCAGCGCATTCTGGCACCGGCCTGGCGCCTAGAGGAACACGTTCGAGTCGTGTGCCGTGAAGACAATACGACGCAAGCGTATCTCGGTGAGCTGGCCGCCAATGCCATCGACGTGGTGCTGGCGGACACGCCCGCGCTGCCTGGCTCGGTGCGAGCCTTCAGTCACTTACTCGGTGAGTGCGGAACGGTGCTACTCGCCGCACCCGCATTGGCCAAGATCTACAAACGACGCTTTCCAGGCTCCTTGACCGGCGTGCCCTTTCTACTGCCGGGCCCGCAGTCCATGCTTCGGCGCGGCTTGGAGCAATGGTTCGACGCGCACGACGTTCGCCCGCGCGTGGTCGGTGAATTCGACGATCCCGCGCTGTCCAACGTGGTAGCGGAAGCTGGGCTCGGCGTGTTCGCGGTGCCGGAGGTGATCGCCGAAGACATTCGCCTGCGCCATCGCTTGCAGCAGGTGGGCCGCGTCGAAAGCTTGCGTCAGCGCTTCTATGCCATCTCGGCCGAGCGCAAGATCAAAAACCCCGCCGTTGTCGCCATTTGCGAAGGGGCACGCAAAGACATCTTTGCGGCCGTACCGGCGCGGCGAAAAGCGGTTCGTCGTCGCGCCTATTCCCAGACTTGAAGGCGTGGGCTTGGCAGGAGGCCCTGTCCGATCAAAATACGTTGTTGGAATGCAAACTCTATCTTCGTCGGGGAGCGGGGAGCGGGGGGCCTTGACTGCTGCGTCGCCGGCCGCATCTTGCCGTGTGATGGAAGTCGCCTGCGCCTCGTGCTCTGCCCGCAATCGTGTGCCCGCCAAACGCCTGCTCGATAGGGCCAAGTGCGCGCAGTGCAAGGCCGCGCTGCTGCCGCTTTCGCGTCCCGTCGCGCTGAGTAGCGCGCAGGATTTCGACGAGCTCGTGCGTGATTCACCGTTGCCGGTGCTGGTCGACTTTTGGGCCGCGTGGTGTGGGCCCTGCCGCATGGTCGCGCCTGAAATGGAGAAGCTGGCGCGTGAGCGCGCGGAGCGCGTGCTTGTCGCCAAAGTCGACACGGAGGCACTGCCAACTGTCGCGCAGCGTTTCAACATCCGCAGCATTCCGACCATGATCCTGTTCCGCGGGGGTGCTGAAGCGCGTCGGCTGAGCGGCGCCATGCCGGCCGCGGAGATCAGTCGGCAGCTCGAGCTCTAGGAACTAGGCTCGATTCGGCTTCTTCTTTGGCGGCTTCGGCGGCAGGCTGCTCAGGGCGAGATTGCCGCTGAGACCCCAGCGCCAGATCCGTGGCAGGCCAGCGTACAGCAGGCGGTGGTAGAGGCCGGAAGGGATGATGCGGCGGAGGAAGTCGAACAGCTGGGCATCGAGCGTGCCGGCGACCCACAGCGGCGGATTTTTTTGCTCGATCACCTCGAGGATCGTCTCCGCGACATCACGCGGAGTGTAGAAGGTGAGCGTCATCAGGCCTTCGATCAGCTCGTGCATGTTCGCGTAGTGCGCGTGGTAGGGATCACTCGGATCGTCTAGCGCGCGCTGACCTTGGGCGGTGAAATGCACTTTGCGAAAGCCGTCGGAGTTGATGAAGCCAGGGCGTACGAGTGACACGCGCACGCCGAATGGTCGCATTTCATACCAGAGCGATTCAGAAGCGCCTTCGAGCGCGAATTTCGATGCGCTGTAAATCGACATGGTGGGCATGGCCGTCATGCCGCCCACCGACGAAACGTTGATGATTCGCCCGTAGCGCTGCTCGCGCATGTGCGGCAGCGCCAATCGGATCAGCTCCATGGGCCCCAGGAAATTGGCGTCCAGCTGTGCGAAGCGCTCGGTCTCCGTCACGTGCTCGGCGACCGCGCGGTAGCTGATGCCAGCGTTGTTCACGAGCACGTCCACCCCGCCCCAACGATCTTCGACTGCGCGAATCGCCGCGCGCCGCTCATCAGCCTTGGTGACGTCCAGTGGCAGGAGCAAGACGCGCTCGCCGGCCACGAGGCCTTCCTCGGCAAAGCGCGCCAGCGAAGATGCGCGCGCGGTCAGCACCAAGCGATGGGGGCTATCGCGCAACAACTTGGCCAGCTCCAGGCCAATCCCCACGCTGGCGCCGGTGATCAGGATCGTGGTGACCTCGCGGCGCTCCTTCTTGCGGCCTAACAAACGCACGAAGGCCTTGGCGCCATTGCGCAGACCGCGGAGTAGGGCAACCAGCCTGCGCACCCCGCCGTGTTGCGGCAAGATTGCCTCCTGTTCCGCTGGCGGGTCGATCGACGCGGGCACTCAGAATCGTACCATAGCTCCGCCGGGAATAGCTCACTCCCGTGCCGGCGATTCAAAGGCTCGAAAGGGCGACTGATATTCTACGGAACCGTGCTGTCGCTAGTCACTCTGGCACTGCTTTACGCAACGACGAGCTCGAAACGTGCGAAGCAGCGGGCGCCGCGCCGAAGCGGGCACCCGCTGTCTCGAGCTCCACTCAATAACGCGAGACTTGCTCGGCTTTCTTCGGTACGGCGGCGTCGCCGGTGACGGCGATGTCGTGCGCGTCGTTCGCTTCGAAGATCTGCTTCGTGCGCTTCTCGGTTTCACCATTTTCGGTGTGAACCGCAATCAGGATGTTCCCGCTCCTGATCTTACCTTCGTAACTCTTGGCCTCGTACTCGGGTACGCCCAAACCGATCAGGCCACCGGCAATGCCACCGACGGCCGCGCCTGCGGCCACGCCGCTGAGCGTCGCCATCAGCGGTCCGGCGGCGATCAGCGGGCCCACGCCGGGGATAGCCAGAGCGCCGATCCCGGCAAGCAACCCGAGCGTGCCACCGACCACGCCGCCGGCGCCGATGCCAGCCACGGCGCCCTCGGGGGCTTTCGTGTTGTGCTCGTGAGCAAAGTCTTTGCTGCCGCGCTTGTCGGGAAACAACACCGAGATATCGCCCGAGGCGATGCCCCCCTGTTGCAACTGTTCGACGATACGTTCGGCCTGAATCTGCGTTTCAACGATACCAATCACTGACTTTTTCATGGTGCTGTCCTTCTGTGCTCAGTTCACTTGCTGATTTCCAACTGACTATCCACTTGCGCGCCGTCTCCCACCGCTCGCCTTGCCGCGGCTTCGATCGCGCTGCGTTCAGCCTCGGACTTCACCGGACCGCGCAGCGTAACCTTGCCGCCGATGGTGATGATTTTGACGTTCTTGGCCGTGAACGACAGCGACTTGTCTTTCATCAGATCCTTTCGGATCTGCTGAGTGATGTTGCGATCCGAGGCGCTGGAACCCTGATCCATCGGGGTGAGGGTGGCGCTGTTGCGATCGCGCTGGTTGACGCGCGAGTTATCGGCGTCCATGTTGGGCGCCGATGAGCGATCCGTCGGGGCCGCGGCCGCGTTAGCCGTAGTCGGATTGACGGTTGCGTCGGCTTCATAACGCGGAGCATCGAGCGACGGCGCAGGCTGCGTCGGGTTGGGGTTGTTTCGCTTCTCCGCGGTGGCGGTGGCGAGCCCATCCGACGATGCGGGCGCAAAGTCCGGTCCGCGGTTGGGTTCGTTGGTGGCCTCCGCCACCGTGCCCGACGAGGCGGCGGGTGGTGTGTTGTTCGACGCACACGCCGCCATCGCGAGCGACCCGATCAAAAATAATCCGAGATGCCTCATGGTTGTTCCTTTCTTACTTCTCGCTCCGCGCGCTCAAACCAGCGGCGTGGCACGCTGCGACGAAGCGAACTCCAATCAGCAATAAGCAGACCAACACGAGCTTGCAGCAGCCCCCGATATTTCGGGGTGATTTCGGCTGGGATCGGGCGTGGCCGCATTGTCGCGACTCGCGTGCATGCGGCGCGAGCGCGATGCGTCGAGGCATCCAGTCACAACGGGTCGCGTTTGCGCCTTTTGCGCGCAAAAGTGCCGACCCGACCTGGGCTCCCATAGACCCCGCGCACGCTTCGCGGCATTCTACCCCGAACCGTGACTCGCAAATCTGCTGACCGTTCCGACAAGGGAGCGCCCCCTCTATCGGTGCGTGCAGCAGCTGCGGGTACCGAGCCCCCATCGTGGCGTCTCCAGCCGCCGACTATCTTCTCCTACCTCGACGCGGTCGCTCATCATGGTTCGATCCGCAAGGCCGCCGAAGCGCTGCACATCGCCTCATCCGCCCTGAACCGGCGGGTCCTCGACCTCGAAGCGGAGGTCGGCTCACCGCTGTTCGAGCGCCTACCGCGTGGAGTGCGCGCGACGGCGGCGGGTGAGCTCTTGCTCGCGTACGTGCGCCGCTCGCTCAAGGAGCTTCGCCTGGTCGAGGCACAGATCGATGGACTGCGGGGCTTGGTGCACGGTCGCGTGCACATCGCAGTTGCAGAGTCCGTGACTGGCCGCATGCTGCCGGATGCGATTGCCGAATATCACGGTCGACATCCGGGGGTCGGCTTCTCGGTGCGGGTCGGCGGGCCCAAGGAGATCGCCGCGGCACTGCTGCGCGACAAGGTGGAGCTGATTCTGACGCACGAGCTCAATGACGATCCGGAAATGGTGATTTTGGCGGAGACTTTCCAGCCGCTGTGCGTGCTCGTGACGCCCGAGCATCCGCTGGCGTCGCGTACCCAAGTGCGTCTGAGCGAGTGTGTCGCGTATCCAATCGCGATGCCGGACGAGACGTTGGCCGCGCGCGCGTTGATGGATATGTCCTTGCGTCGCCACTCGATTCGATTCGAGCCGGCGCTGGTCTCCAACTCAATCGAGACCACCAAGATGTTCGCTCGAGCCAGCAATGGTCTATGCTTCTCATTTCACATTGGAAAGAAGCCGGATGTTTCGGGAATGATCTCCATCCCGCTCACCGATCCCGAATTGCAACAAGCGAGCCTACGTCTCGCGAGTCGTCGCGGTCGCGTGTTACCGGTGGCCGCCGCATCCTTTGCCGAACAATTGATCGCCGTCTTCGACGACCTCTGACCCGCACTCGACGGCTCGAATCGAAGACAAAGCTGCTGCTGATTCCGCTGATCGCGAGAGTGCTCTGATTTTGAGAGCAGTGCGTGCGGTTATTGGCGCTAGACAGATCGCGAGCCGCGCGCGTAGATCGCCATCGTAGTGATTCGTGCGCTCTCGACCGAGTGCACCACGCCCAGTAGATGAAAACGCTTCGAAACAATCCAGAAGCGTAGGCGCCCACGCGCCATACGAACGGAGATCAAAGCGATGACGACTGAAAGTGCGAAACCAAAGCTGTGGACCCCAGGTGATTGGAATGCCTACTTCGGATTTGGCACCAACATCCTGGTCAATTTGCTAGTGCTCACCGGACTCTTGAGGTTCGTCCTCAAGATGCCCGACAACATCGTGTTCGGCCGCATCCTGCCCGCGACCGGCTTGATGATGGCGCTCAGCACGATGTATTACGCGCGTCTAGCGTACAACTTGGCCAAGAAGACTGGCCGGAAGGACGTCTGCGCGTTGCCGTCCGGCATCAGTGTGCCACACATGTTCGTCGTCGTGTTCGTGATCATGCTGCCGATCGCGCTCAAGACCGGTGACCCAATCAAGGGCTGGGAGGCCGGCTTGTGCTGGGTGTTCGTGCAGAGCTTCGTGTTGATGGCGGGCGGCTTCATCGCCCCGGTGATTCGCAAGATCACGCCGCGCGCGGCCTTGCTCGGTACCTTGGCGGGTGTGTCCGTCTCCTTCATCTCGATGCGCCCAGCGCTGGAGATGTTCATGACACCGGTGATCGGCTTGGTCTGCTTCACCATCATTCTCGTCAGCTGGTTCGGTGGCGTGCGCTACTACAAGGGCATCCCGGCCGGCTTGGTCGCGATCGCGGCAGGCAGCCTGATCGCTTGGAGCTCGACCGCGCTCGGTTACAACTTCGGCGGCATGTCGGCCAAGAACCTGACTGACTCGTTCGCGAACTTCGGATTTTCGATTCCGCTCCCGGCGTTCGGTCACGTGTTCTCGGGTTTTCAGTTCCTGGGTACGATCTTGGTCACCGCCATCCCGTTCGGTATCTACGACTTGGTGGAAGCACTCGACAACGTGGAGAGCGCGGCGATCGCCGGTGACAGCTTCCCCACTACCCGCGTGCTCACGGCTGACGGCGTCGTCAGCTTGATCGGTTGCTGCATGGGCAATCCCTTCATCAATGCCGTGTACATCGGTCACCCCGGATGGAAGTCGATGGGTGGTCGTATCGGCTACTCCGCGGCCACGGGCATTACGGTGATCATCCTGGCTTGGTTCGGCATCATCTCGGTGATTGTCGCGCTGATCCCGGTCGTGGCGATCTCGCCCATCTTGCTCTACATCGGCATGCTGATTGGCTCGCAGGCGTTTCAAGAGAGCCCCAAATCCCACGCTCCCGCGATCGTGCTGGCGCTCACTCCGCATCTTGCCGCGTGGGGAAAGATCTTGATCGACAACTCACTTGGGGCCGCGGGCACCAACGCCGCGGCGGTTGGCTTCGACAAGCTCGGCCAAATGGGCGTGCTCTACAAGGGCCTCACGGTGATGGGTGGCGGGTCGATTCTCGGTGGCTTGATGCTGGGCGCGATCGCCTCCTTCATCATCGACCGGGCCTTCAGCAAGGCGGCGGCCTTCGCAGCGGCGGCGGCTGGGCTCACCTTTTTCGGCTTCATGCACGGTGAAGCCATCGGTATCAATCAATCACCGCTGATGACCGTCGCTTACCTCGGCGCGGCCGGGGTGCTCTTCGGCTGCGCGAAGTTCGCGACGGTGAGTGCGCCGCAAGAGGAGCATCACGAGGCGCACGGCGAAGCGGTGGCGGCCGAGTAGCGTCGCACGTCGCACAGGCTTAGCGCGGAGGGGAAGGGACGCTCCTCCGCGCTTTTTTGAATCGATCGATACGAGAGCAACACTCCGGGGTGCGGAGGGGAGGGCAGGGACGCTGCAAGCGTCTCCCCCTCCGCACTTTTTTGCGCCCAACGGCTCGGTCCACGCGCAGCGCCGGCAGCGAAAATGTCAGCGCTCCGTACGGGCGATGCTCTGCAGATAGCCGTCGCGTCGCACCATCAGCTTGGCGCGGCGATTCCAAGCCGGTCCGAGGCTGAGCTGGAAGGCGACGAAGTAGGTCAGGGTCAGGATCGAGGGCATCATGTGCACGGCGGGCGTGCGGTGTACGGTGTGCCGGCAGATCAGCGCTAGCGCCAAGTTCAGCAACATGCCGTAGAAGCCGCCCAGTGTGGCGGCCATCGTCAGCGCGCGAAAGCTGCTAATGCAGCGCTTTTTCTCGGGTCTGAATACGAGGAGTGGCCCCCAGAAGGCGTCCTTGTCACTCAACTCGTTGAAGCGCTCGTCGGTATCTCGGTGTGCCTGTTGCGCCATGCTCTCTCGAGCATGAAACGGTCAACCAGGCCCAGGTTTAAGAGTGCGCGCGGTCCATCGCGTTCGGCGAACCACTTGGAGGTCAGGTCCGCGCGCTACCGACTAGTACGTGACCACCGTACGAATCGACTCACCCGTGTGCATGAGATCGAAGGCATCGTTGATGCGCTCATGGGGTAGGGTGTGTGTGATCAGTTCGTCGATCCGGATTTTGCCCTCCATGTACCAGTCGACGATCTTGGGCACATCGGTGCGACCGCGCGCACCGCCGAACGCCGAGCCCTTCCAGACGCGACCGGTGACCAGCTGGAAGGGTCGGGTCTTGATTTCGGTTCCTGCGGCCGCCACACCGATGATCACCGAGACGCCCCAGCCCTTGTGGCAGCATTCCAATGCTTGACGCATCAAATCGACGTTGCCGACGCACTCGAAGCTGTAGTCAGCACCGCCGCCCGTCAGCTCGATCAGATGCGGCACGAGCTCTGCGCCCACTTCGCGCGGATTGACGAAATGGGTCATGCCGAACTGCTCGGCGATCGCGCGCCGCGCGGGGTTCAAGTCGACGCCGATGATTCGATTGGCACCGACTAGGCGCGCGCCTTGAATCACGTTCAGGCCGATGCCGCCCAAGCCGAATACGACCACGTTCGAGCCCGGCTCGACCTTGGCCGTGTGGATCACTGCGCCGATGCCGGTCGTGACTCCGCAGCCGATGTAGCAAACCTTGTCGAACGGAGCATCCTCCCGGATCTTGGCCAGCGCGATCTCGGGCAGCACGGTGTAGTTGGCGAAGGTCGAGCAGCCCATGTAGTGATACAGCGTCTCGCCGCCGCGACGGAAGCGGCTAGAACCGTCGGGCATCAGCCCCTTCCCCTGCGTCGCGCGAATCGCCTGACACAGGTTGGTCTTCGGATTCAAACAGTACTCGCACTCACGGCATTCCGGCGTGTAGAGCGGGATCACGTGGTCGCCCTTCTTCAGGCTCTTCACGCCGGGCCCGAGGTCGACCACCACCCCTGCGCCCTCGTGGCCCAAGATACTCGGGAAAATGCCTTCTGAATCTTGCCCGGACAAGGTGTAAGCGTCCGTGTGGCAAACGCCCGTCGCACGGATTTCGACCAATACCTCTCCGGCGCGGGGACCGTCGAGCTGAACGGTCTCGATGCTCAGTTTGGTTTGGGGGCCATTGGCTACTGCCGCGCGAACGTCCATCGAGTGCCTCGCTTGCTAAAAATGGTGAGCGGTCCGGTTCGAGGGGGCGAGCCTAGCACCGCGCGCCGCCCCGTCCTCCTGCCCGTGCCCGTGCCCGTGCCGATCTCCCGTCAGCGGGGGCGATCGCGATCCCGCATCGCACCTTGCGTTCTGCTGAATTCCCGAACTTGGACGCCGAAGGCTTTGACGGCTCGCGACGCGATCGGTGACCATCAAAAAATCTGGCTCATCGGAGCTGAAAGCTACGCGCGAACTGCGAGCGCCCACGACTCGCGGACGTGCAGCGGATGTCGATGGGCGAGCTTCTCCACGACTTCGAAGCCCGCGTCGTGGAAGAAGCGCTCCGCTGCGGCAAAGTCCGAGAATTTATTTTGTTCGACGCGATGCGCGTCAATGAACGCTCGCGAGCGACCGTAGCCGACCGTCGGCGCGGACCCGCCGGGATTTCTCAGATAGACGTCGGCCGTCAGCCACCTGCCACCGCGCGCCGTCAACGCCGCACGCACGTTGGCAGCGAGCCGTGCTTTCTCGTCCTCGTCCAGGTACACGAGCAAGCCTTCGTTGGCGATTGCCAACGGGCCGTCGGGAATCGACGCGACCGTGCTCTCGAACGCTTCGCCGTCTAGCGCGTCGAGGGCCTGCACGCGCAGCGTTCCCGCGAGTGGCGCGGGGTGAAGCCGCGCCACGAGCTCGGCTTTGAGCGCGGCCAGCGCCGGCAGGTCCGTATCCACGTAATGAGTTGGGCCGGTGCGAGCCAGCTCGAGGCCGCGGAACGACAATCCAGAGCCAAATTCCAGCACATTCAGGCAGCCCGCAGAAAGCAGCAAGCGATCCAGACTTCGGTAGCGGTTCTCGAAGTGCCGCAGTCGTCGTCGAGCATTCTCGGCGGTCATCGCGTGCGCCAGCTCGTCGGGTACCGCATCGTTCCAGAGCAGGGCCGCTGCTTGCTTGGCGAAGGCAATCGATGACCCGGACTTCATCAGTAAGAGTGACAGGGCCGAGGGGCTGATCGTCGAGTAGTCGCGGGGCGCATCCATGGGCGTGAGCTCTTCCGTTGCTCGATCAGAATGCGCTAGGGCGCAGCGCTGGCGGGGACGCACACGCGGTCGACGCGGCAGACTTGGTCTGCGCCGCAGGCCGGGTTACACAGCGCGCGGCAGACTCCGGCTTCGCACGCGTAACCTGGCGAGCAAATCGGGGTACAGACGGCGGCCGGCGGCTCCGGGGGTGCAGCGGGAGCGGCGGTGGCGACGATTGGCGCATCCGCGAGACGATAGCTGAGCCCTTCGATCTTGAATTCGCGATGATAGCAGTCATGCCCGGCGTAGGGCTCGGTCACCTTGGTCACCTTGACGAAGTTGGCGCCGCGATGAAGCGCTGACTCCTTGAGCAACGCGGTTGCACCTGCGAGCGTGCCGCGATCGCCGGTCAAGCTGCAGCGGTCCCCGTCGCTCACTTCGATCGGCCCGAGCGGCGTCGCTCCGGCTGGTGGATCGCCGCTCTCGACGCGAACCCGTTCCGCGTGCGGACTGAGTGGGCGAACGGCTGTCTCGCCGTTGCACGCGGTGAGCGCCAGCAGCGTGGCGCCCGCGAGGATTTCGAAAAACGGACGAGTGGTCACGGCTTTCGCACATAGCACACGGCTCGTGAGTGCGGTGGTAACCGAATCCGCCTGCATCGACCGGGCAGCCTGCCATGGAGAAGCCAACGATTGGGCGCCGTGCCGCGGAGCGCGGATCATGAGTGGTGCATCGAGAGAAACTGCCAAATTTCCTGGAATGCTTGTTGCCTGGTGCCGACGTAGTGACCGCCGCCGCGCACCGTCCACAACTCGACGCTGCCCGACGCGCAGTTCGCGTAGCGCTCGACGTGCGTCTCGGAGCCAGGCAACTGCGCATCGAGATCGCGATCGGGCGCGGGCTGCGCGGCGCCGGTGCAGCCAAGCCGTTTGCCCCACTGCCGAAAGCCCTGCTCCGCGCTTGGAAATTGTGCCAACTGCGCAGAGTCGAAGACGCTGCCGCCTCGGTAGCGGACTATGTCATCGGCATCCCCGCGCACTTCCAACAGCGTCAGCGATTTCGCCGGCGCACACGCCTGCTCGGCGGGCGGTGCAGCTCCAGACATGCTGGCGGCCGCAGTGATGCGGTCGCCGAGCGCGCAGACGAGGCGTTCGGTCATGAAGCCGCCATTGGAGTGGCCCATCAGATAGATGCGGGTCGAATCGACGTCCGGTCGCGCGCGCCAGGTATCGATCAGCTGACCGAGGCGCGCCACGTCGTCGACTTCCTGATGATCGAAATTGCAGCAAGCGGTGCCGGCATTCCAAAACTGGCGCCTCTGGCGATCGAAGCTGCCATCTGGCGCGAGTACGAACACGCGCTCTCGTGCGCCGAATGCCGCCAAGTGCAGCACGTCGAAGGCGGCTTTGCCGGATGCGCCCAGGCCGTGCAAGAAAATCAACAGCGGTCGCCGCTCCCCCGCCTCTAACCCGCTCGGCTGAAAGATCTGAGCCGCCGGGATAGCGAGCGGCTCCGTGGTCGCGGCGCTCGGCGGCAGGGCGACGGCGCTCGCCGCTTCTGGCGCTGATGCAGCCTTCGTTACGGCGCTCGGCGACGTCGTTCGGTCGCAGGCGCCGAGCACGAGCAGTAGTGCCGGAAGAACGCGCATGGACCGCAGGGTAACCGAGGCCCCCGTTCCGGAAAGCAGTTTCTCGTATGAAAGCGCAGCCGAGCGCTGCGAGACTCGGGAGCATGAAGCGGCCAGATTGGTTTCTGATTGGAATGGCCACGGCGGTGGCGCTGGCGTGGGTCGTGCCGGGGCCCGGCGCGAAGGGCGGCAGCTTGCACCCCGAGCTGGTGAACAAGCTGGGCGTGTCACTGATCTTCTTTCTTCACGGGCTCACCTTGTCGTTGGCGGCGCTCGGAGCGGGCGCACGCAATTGGCGGCTCCACCTCTTGGTGCAGGCCTGCACGTTCATCCTGTGCCCGCTCTTGGGCCTTTTGCTCTTGGCGTGCTTCGGTCGCCACCTGTCCGTCGATCTGCGAACGGGTCTGTTCTTTCTGTGCGCCCTGCCGTCCACCGTCTCCTCGTCGGTCGCTCTCACTGCAACGGCCAAAGGCAATGTCCCCGCGGCGGTGTTCAACGCCACGCTCTCGAGCCTCCTCGGCGTACTGCTCACGCCACTTTGGCTCAGCCTCGTGCTCGGCGCGGCGGGCCGCGGACTAGCGATTGTCAGCGTGATCTTGGATCTTCTCAAGTGGCTCGTGCTGCCGCTTTTCATCGGCCAGCTGCTGCGCCCGCTCCTCGGTCACTTTGCCATGCGGCACAAGGCAAGCGTCAGCGTGATCGACCGCCTCACCATTCTACTCCTCGTCTACACTTCCTTCTGCGATTCCGTGCAAGACGGCGTATGGCACGCGGGCGGCAGCGCGTTGCTCGTCTCTGCTCTTGCCTCCATCGCGATCTTGGCGGCCACGATGCTCATCGTCTGGCACACCAGCCGCGCCCTTCGCTTCGCGCTCGCTGACCGCATCGTCGCGCTCTTCTGCGGATCCAAAAAGACGCTTGCTTCCGGCGTCCCCATGGCTCGCCTCATCTTCGGCGCCCACCCCGGGCTCGGTCTCATCCTACTTCCGATCATGCTCTACCACCCCCTTCAGCTGGTCGTCGGCGGGTGGCTCGCGGGACGCTTCGCGCGCACATCTTCAGAAGCGCTGGCGTCGGGCGCAAGTGACCGAGTCTGAATCGGCCTTTACAGACCCTGCGAAGGAGGAAAGAATGGCTAACTTGGACTTCAAACGAGGCCGAGTTACCGCACAAAACCTGGTTGGATCCGTGTGGCAGGCGCCGAGCGGTGCGGGGGAGCTCGAAATCACGAGCCCGTGGACGGGGCAGGTGATCGGCAGTGTCGGGATGTCAGGGCCCGCGGACGTCGCGGCCATCGTCGCGGCGGCGCGTGAGCCGGCGGCACAGTGGGGGAAGACTCCGCTCAAAGAGCGCGTGCGCCCGCTCGCGCGTCTTCACGAGCTAGTGACGCAAGCGTTGAACGAGCTGTCCGAGACTGTCGCGCTCGAATCGGGCAAGACGGAGGCAGAGGCGCGGGCAGGGCTCTTGCGTGGGCTCGAGGTCGTGGAGTTCGCCCAGAGCTTGCCGAACTTGGATCACGGCGGCGCGCTCGAGGTGTCGCGTGGCGTCACCTGCGAATATCGGCGCGAACCGCTGGGCATCGTGGCCGGCATTGCGCCGTTCAATTTCCCCGCCATGGTGCCGATGTGGATGTTTCCGATCGCGATCACGCTCGGCAACGCATTTATTTTGAAGCCGTCCGAAAAGGTGCCGCTCACGGCCTGTCGTTTGGCTGAGTTGATGCTCGAGGCAGGCTACCCGCCCGGTCTATTTTCCCTACTCCAGGGCGGTCGGCACGCGGTCGAAGCCTTGATCGATCATCCGGAAGTGCGCGCGGTCGGCTTCGTCGGTTCTACGGCGGCGGCGCGCGCGGTGCATACGCGCGCCACCGGGCTGGGCAAGCGCGCATTGTGCTTGGGCGGCGCGAAGAACCACCTGATCGTCGCGCCGGACGCCAACGAAGCCCTCACGGTCAAGTCGATCGTCGATTCGTTCACGGGTTGCGCTGGGCAACGCTGCATGGCCGGCAGCGTCATGGTCGTGGTGGGCGAGGCTGAACGCTTCGTGAGTAAAGTGGTCGCAACGGCGAGTCAAATCAAGCTGGGCAAGGACATGGGTGCCTTGATCGACGGCGCGGCCTATGCGCGCCTGAACGCGGGGCTGGCAGAAGCCGAACGCGAGGGCGCGCAGATCTTGCTCGATGGCCGGACGCAAACCGCTCCCGTGGGTCTCGAAGCAGGCAACTGGCTCGGTCCGAGCGTGATCGATCGCGTGACGCCGGCCATGCAAAGCGCCAAGGTCGAGCTATTTGGCCCACTTTTGTCGGTCATTCACGTCAAAACCTTGGATGAAGCGTTGGCCCTCGAGCAGCTCAGCCCATATGGCAATGCCACCAGCATCTTCACGCAGAGCGGCGCGGTTGGCAGCTACGTCGCGGAGCGCGCCACGAGTGGCATGGTGGGCATCAACATCGGCGTGCCCGTGCCGCGCGAGCCGTTCTCGTTCGGTGGCACGAAGGACTCCAAGTTCGGCCAGGGTGACATGACCGGACCTGCGGGAGTCGAGCTCTGGAGCAACTTGAAAAAGATCACCACCAAGTGGGCGCTCTCCGAAGACGCCACCTGGATGTCATGACGAGGCCGAAGCAATGACCCAGAAGACGGCTCACAAACGCCCCAAGGCGATTCAGCTCACCTCACACCCGGGTGGGCCGGGGCCGAAGCCCGTGCCCGTCGTCTGGGGCGCACGAGATCCGATGGTGCGCGGCCCGCTGATCGGCACCGTGACCAACACCTCGCAGCGCAACGTGATCGGCACCCACGCGGGCAGCTACTCGGTGTACCGCGCCGTGGCCGTGGCCGCGGGGGCACTCGATCCGCTGCGCAAACCGGATCTGACCAATACCTCGCCCACGCACGTGATCGGGCCCTACCCCAGCTGGTTCGACCCGACCAAGATCGTCTCGCTCGACCCCTTCGGCGCGCTCGTGAGTGAGGTGTTCAAGCCTTACTTCGAACAGGGCTACGACATTCGCCCGACGATGGCCGTCACCCGCGCGCACATTCAGCTGCCGGAGTTGGAAGAAGCGATCGCGGCGGGTCGGCTCGAGGTCGATGGGCACGTGCTCAAGACGGGCGGCTCGGTCGTGGTCGTGAAGGCCGCGCTGGAACCGGTTTGGTATTTGCCGGGTGTGGCCGCGCGCTTCGGTTGCGATGAGGCCGACCTGCGCCGTACGCTGTTCGAGCACACCGCGGGCATGTTCCCCGAGCTCGTCACGCGCTCGGACTTGGAAGTGTTCATGCCGCCGATCGGCGGCGCCACGGTGTACATGTTCGGGGACGTGTCCGGCATCTCCGATCCCAACAAGCCGCTGGCGGTGCGCGTGCACGACGAGTGCAACGGCTCGGACGTGTTCGGCTCCGACATTTGCACCTGCCGGCCGTACCTGACGCATGGCATCGAAGAGTGCGTGCGCACGGCGCAGGCCGGCGGCACGGGCGTTATCGTGTACAACCGGAAGGAAGGCCGCGCGCTCGGCGAAGTGACCAAATTTCTGGTCTATAATGCGCGAAAGCGCCAAACCGGCGGAGACCGCGCCGACCAATACTTTGCGCGCACCGAGTGCGTCGCGGGCGTGCAAGACATGCGTTTTCAAGAGCTGATGCCGGACGTGCTGCACTGGCTCGGCATCACCAAGATCGACCGCTTCGTCTCGATGAGTAACATGAAGCATGACGCGGTGGTGCGCGCGGGCATTCAAATTCTGGAGCGAGTCGCGATCCCGGATGAGCTGATCCCGGACGATGCGCGGGTAGAGATGGACGCCAAAATGGCAGCCGGCTACTTCACCGAGGGCGCCGTGCCGGATGGCAACGAGCTCGCGAAACCCAAAGGGCGCGGCTACGAAGGGGGCTGACAGTGAGTCCAACCCTGACCGAACAGGCGGAATACGAGTACCTGCAAACCCCACGCGCGATTCGCGAGCGCTGTGAACAAGTGTTCGAGGCGGCGCGTCGAGGAGAGCTCGAGCATTGGTTGCTCGACGAATCCAAATTGCCCGAGGTGACTACGCGCGTGGCGACGCTCACGCAGCAGAACTATCCGGATCTCACGCGCATCCCCTACCACGGCCGCTACCGTCACTTCGACGTCGGCGGCGTGCCGCGTTTGGCGCAATTCGACGCAAAAATCGCACATTTTTCGCAGGAAGAGCAGCTCGCGGCACGCTTCGAATTGGTCGTTACCAGCGTGCTCTTGGACGCCGGCGCTGGGCCCGCCTGGCAGTATCGCGCAGCCGATGGCGGCGTCTATACGCGCTCGGAGGGTCTCGCGGTGGCCAGCTACGAACTGTTCCTGGCTGGCACGCTGGGCGGCAGCCAGGCCGCACCGCGCGCCGACGCGATCGGACTCACGGGGCTCACTGCGAGCGCGCTCGGCCAAGCCTTTCAGGTCAATGACGACAATCCGCTCGCGGGTCTGGAAGGGCGCGCGGCGGTGCTCCGGCGCCTGGGCGACGTCGTGGCGCTCGCGCCCGAGTACTTCGGCAGTTCAGAGCGGGCGCGGCTCGGCAACTTGGGCGTGTGGCTTTTTCATTCGGCGCATGCGGGTCGACTCGAGGCGGGCGCGATCTTGGCCGCGGTGCTGCGCGAGCTCGGCCCGATTTGGCGGGGCCGACCGCACCTCGCAGGTCAGAGCTTGGGTGATGTCTGGCGTCACTCGCGCCTCGGTTTCGTGCCCTTTCACAAGCTTTCGCAGTGGCTCGTTTATTCGCTGTTCGAGCCACTCGAAGCCGCAGGGCTTCGCATCGAAGCTGCCGATGGACTGACGGGCTTGGCAGAATACCGCAACGGCGGCCTTTATTTCGACGCTGGCGTGCTGCAGCTGCGTTACCCGGGCGCCGCCTCGCGCGTGCACGCGATAGGTTCTGATTTGGTGATCGAGTGGCGCGCATTGACCCTGGCCTTACTCGATCGCACGGCTGCATCGGTCCGCACCGCGCTCGGCGTCAGCGCCGAGGAATTGCCGCTGGCGCGCGTGCTCGAAGGCGGCACTTGGCGAGCCGGTCGCGCGATCGCGCTCGAGCGCCGCGAGGATGGGCGCCCGCCTCTTCAGATTGACAGCGATGGTACCGTCTTCTGATTTTTCGAAGTGAGCCCCATGAATAGCAACGTTACCGTCATCGATCACCCGCTCGTGCAACACAAGCTCAGCCTACTTCGACAAAAGGACCGCAGTACCAGTGGCTTTCGCACCTTGCTGGCCGAAATCAGCATGCTCCTCGTGTACGAGGTCACGCGGGATTTGAAGCTCACCTACACGACCATCGAGACTCCGCTCGCCACCATGCAAGCGCCGAGCATCGACGGTAAGAAGGTCGTGCTGCTCAACATCTTGCGCGCCGGCACCGGCATGGTGGAAGGCATGCTCCGGATTTTGCCCTCGGCGCGCGTCGGCAACATCGGCTTGTATCGCGATCCGGAGACGTTGGGCGCGGTCGAATACTACTTCAAGTTACCGAGCGACATGGTGGACCGCGACGTGATCGTGGTCGACCCGATGCTGGCCACCGGCAACAGCGCGGTCGCCGCGGTCGATCGAGTGAAGACTGCCAACCCCCGCTCGATCAAATTCGTGTGCCTGCTGGCTGCGCCCGAAGGTTTGAGCAATTTCAACGAGGCGCACCCGGACGTTCCCGTTTGGACCGCCTCGATCGATAGTCACCTGGACGAACACGGCTACATCATCCCCGGCTTGGGTGATGCGGGCGACCGACTATTCGGTACGAAGTAAGGCGCGGCTCACCATTCGAGTAAGAGCTCTCCGGAAAACTCGCTGCGCTTGGCGATCCGCACGCGGCCCTTCACCCCCGCGTGCATCATCGTGCCCTCGAACACGCCGACGTGGTGACAATCCAAGAAGTGCTGCACGTTGTCCAAGCTGATCACGCAAGCCCTGTCGGCTTTGTGAGTCACCGCGCACTGGCTCGGGCGAATGTTGACCGCGTAGGTGTTGGCGACGGCTTCGATCACGGCATGCACGCCAATCGCCGCGCCTAGCGTGACCTTGCCCAGCACTGACTTGGCGAGGATGGCGGGGCCGACCGCGCCGATCGCACGGAGCCCCTCGCGCAACGAAACGTTCGGGTGAAAGAGTCCTGCTGCAGCAACCAGCAGCGGCGCAAACTCGGCGACGGGATAGAAATTGAAGGGCAGGTAGCGCTCGCGTGTGCCGGGAAGGTTAACGCCGCGGCGCTTGGCGCCCTCGAGCACCCCCAAAAAGAACATGCCCGCGATGGTCGAATCCGCGGAAATGAGCGATAGAGCCCGCGGCACGTCGAGGATTGTTTGCCAGGGAGGCTCTTTGAAGCGCGCCAGGTCGGTGAGGTCAGGCTGGAATACCACCATGGGCAGCCTGTAAAGCTAGCATACCCCGTTCCGTGACCTCCATTTGGGCTGAGATCGCGCTTACCCGGCCGCGAAAGACCAAGCCAGGCATATGGACGCACGATACGAGTCGCAAGTCGCTGGCGCGCCGCGCTCGGCAACGCCTGCGCGCCATCTAGCCATCGCGCGCAGGCATCGACCATCCCGATCGCTCGGCGGCTTACTCCGCCGCCTCCAGCTTGCCGAACACACCGTGCGCTTCGCCGTCGGGGCCCGCGGTAAAGAACAAAGTATCGCTCAAATCAGTGGTGCCAGTGGGGCCGACCTTGAGATCCCAGAGGCCGGGAATGAGCAACGGATGGCCAGCGGCGTTCGTCAGTTCCCCGACCAGCGCGCCGCTGCTCGGATCGAATGCGTGAATCGCGCCGTCTCCGAAGTTGCCGACGAGCAGCGTGTCCGCGAGCTCTCCAAAGCTGGCGGAGCAAGCGCAACGGGCCACGGCGAGTTCAGCACACCACCGGAGATGAGCGTCTTCTGATACGTGCCGTCAGCGGCGAACACGCTGACGTAGCCGTTGCCCGGGCCAGCTTCGTCGTCCTCTTGGTCGTCCTCTTGTTTGGCGTAGGTCACGTATACCTCGTCGGCGATGAGCATGACGTTGAACGGCGAGAAGCCCGTCGGGATCGTCTCAGTGGACCCCCGAGCTCCCGGCACTCGACGACACATTCGAACACTCTCCGGGCACACACTTGTTGCGGGATCTTGGCCAGACGCGCTTCTGATTCCGGTACCGTCGCTTCCGGTTGGTGGGAAACCGAAGCGAGGTCCCCATGGTTCGAAATCTTCACAACGCGCGTCTGTTGGCGGTTCTCTTTGCGTGCCTTGGCGGGCACGTTGCGCTCATCGGCTGCTCGTCGACGTCGGGCAACGGCGCTGACAGCGCTGAGACCGATAGCGAGAACAGCGGAAGCATCGGGCTCGCGCTGCAAGTCGAGTCCGGCCTCACATTGAATCAGATCGATTACGCGATCATCGGTCCACTCGGCTTCTCGAAGAGCGGGTCCATCGACGTCTCGAACAGCTCCACGATCAGTGCCGTGATCTCCAGCTTGCCCGCGGGCACCGGCTACAGCATCACGTTGAGCGGAACCAGCACGGATGGCAGCGCCACGTGCTCCGGCTCCGCGACGTTCGACGTGGTCGCACATCAAACCACGACCGCAAGCGTCGGCGTGTCTTGTCACCAAGCCGCGACCACTGGCAGCGTGCAAATCAACGGTGCTGTCAACGTGTGCCCGGTCGCGGACGGCATTTCCGCGAACCCCGCGGAGGTTGCGGTGGGCTCGACCATTGCGCTCTCGGCCTCTGCACACGACTCGGACAGCGGCCCCGCGCCGCTCGCCTATAGCTGGACGGCCAGCTCGGGAACACTGAGCGATCCCGCGAGCGCCACCCCCACCTTCACATGCACCGCGCCCGGCACCGTGACGCTGACCGTCGGCGTCTCTGACGGCGATCTCGCCGAGGGCTGTACCGACATCGCGACCACTACCGTGACCTGCAGCGTCACAGCCGCACAAGTGCAGGCCATTTTGAACACCAACTGCACGAGCTGTCACTCCGGTCCGAATCCGTCCCGCGGCTTGTCGCTCGTCGACGTCAAAACCGCGGTCGGCGTGCCCGCCGCGGGCTGCACGCAGAAGTTGCGCATTTTCTCCGGCAGCTCCGCCCAGAGCTACCTCGTCGACAAGCTGCTCGGTGCGGCCCAAGACGGCGGATGTTTCAGCGGCAAACAAATGCCGCTCAACAGACCCCCGCTCGCGGCTGCGGATCTGGCCACGATCACCAGCTGGATCAACGCAGGTACGCCGTAACGCCGCGTGTTGGCTAGGGGGCGCTCGCGGTAGCGCCCTGAGCCTAGCTGCCGGAGCCGCAAGCCTCTGGTTCGGGCCGCGCAAGAGCCATTGTCGCGCGCTCGTGCTCGTGGCAACCGAGCGGCAATGACGAGGTTCTGCCGCTTCGATCTGCGCACGACGGACGCCGAGGCGGCGCGCGCCTTCTATGCCCGCCTGTTCGGACACGAGCGAGCCGTGGTCTGGCCGTTACACGAGCAGGCGTTGGCGCGCGGGGCGCGGCCGCACTGGCTCGGTCACGTGGGCGTGGCGAACCCGGAGCAAGTCGCGGCCGAATTCATCGCGCGCGGTGCCACGCGGCTCGGCCCAGCGCGACCCACCGAGGATGGCGGCGCCGCGATGGTCCTGCGCGACCCAGGGGGTGCGCTGCTCGCGCTGTCCACCCTTCCGCGAGCAGGCGGAGCCGAGCTCGACGTAGGCTGGCACGTGCTCAACACCCGCGATGCGGAGCTGGCGACCACGAACTATTGCGAGCTCTTTGGCTGGGAAGCGACGGACAGCGTAGACCTTGCCGCGCTCGGAGCATTCCGTCGGTTCGCCTGGCACGCGGGCGGGTCCAACGCCGGCGTGATCGCTGACATCGCGGGACGCCCCGGCGTTCACCCACAGTGGCTGTTCGTCTTCGAGGTCGCAGCGCTTGGGCGAGCAGTGGAGATCACACGCACTGCGGGCGGTGTCGTACTCGATCCCGTCGTATTGCCCGGGGGCGACACTCTATTCGTTTGCGACGATCCGCAGGGCGCGGCATTCGCGTTGCGCGAACGTCGGCCTTTGGTCTGAGCTGGCGGCTCTGCCGCGAGACAGCCAATCGCTCCGAACCTCGGCGATCGTCCCTTCTTCCGCGGTTCGGTGGACAAAACGCGGCGCGAGAATGTAGGCTCGGCGACCCGTGAGATTGGAGATAATCGTTTGAGACTCAGCAAAGCCATAATTCCGATGGGGCGTCCGCTGCACGGAGATCTTCCGCTTCAACACGTCACGACGGGAGATGGCGGTACGAGCCGAGTCGCCGCGCTGCAAATCGAAGAGCTGCTGCAGGCGGGCATCGCCCAGGTGGCGCTGATCATCCCGCCGCAAAATCAGCGCGTATTTCAAGAGCTCTCGGCTCAGTTTGGCGCCGCATTGGTCGCCGTCGAACAACCCGAGCCGCGCGGCTTCGGCGACGCGATTCTGCGCGCCGAGGCATGGATTGCCGGTGAGCCGTTCATCGTTCAAGTCTGTGATCACGTCTTCATCACTCACGCGGCGGCCTCCTGCACGCATCAGTTGTTGGAGGTTGCTGCGCGCGAGCAATGCGCCGTGTCGGCCGTGCAGGTCAACGCAGAGAGTCAGCTGCCGTATTTCGGCGTAATAGGCGCCTCGCGCGTCAAAGCGGCCGCGCGCCTGTACAGCATCGAAACGGTGCTCGAGAAGCCAACGCCCACGGTTGCCGAAGAGCGCTGCATCATCCCGGGGCTCCGCCAAGGAACCTATCTCGCGCTTTTCGGTACGCACGCGCTCACCCCCCAGGTGTTCGATATCTTGCGCGAGCAGGAGCAAAAGCTCGTGGCCGGTGAGAAGCTTGGGCTGACTGAATCACTCGCTCTGCTCGCGGCCCGAGAAAAATATCTGGCGCTCGAGGTGGACGGCCAGCGCATCGATCTCGAGAGCCCGTTCGGGCTCTTGCGCGCCCAGCTCGCGCTCGCGCTATACGGTCCCAGGCGCGAAGAGGTGCTCCGGCTGTTGTTGGAAGAAGTAGCACGTACCCCGGAAAAGCGAGGAGGACATTGAATCACCGGCTCCTCCAAGCCATCACCGATCCGTCTCAGGAGGCACGCATCGGCGTGCTCGAGGACTTTGCGGCACAGGCGAGCTTTGCCGAGCTGTGCGCTGCGGCCCGGACGCTCGACGCATTTGCTCGTGATACCGGGCACAACCTTTACCAGCGCGTCCGAGCGATCTTTCAAACTTACGCGCTCTATCGTTACCTGATTCCGGCGCGCCCCGAGCTGCCGCGCGCGGGGCGGATCCCGCACGAAGGTCAGGAGCTGCTGCTCGATCGTCACTACGCCGCCGCCACGGATGCGTTCCTAGCCCACGCGGACGCAAACGGCTTGTCGGATCCGTTGGCCAGCGCGCTCGCGGCCGCATATCACGGCCTCGGCTTTCATCTCTTGGCCGAGCAAGTACAACGCTCGGTGCGCACTCAACGCGGCAACCGCTGGATGTTTCGCACCGG
This sequence comes from Pseudomonadota bacterium, assembly GCA_037200885.1. Lineage (GTDB taxonomy): Bacteria > Myxococcota_A > Polyangia > Polyangiales > Polyangiaceae > PMG-095. The sequence goes on along the minus strand of JBBCIN010000003.1, from coordinate 2,247,367 downwards.
GCACGCTCTCGACCACCCGTTGCGCGTTCGCGATAAGCTCAAGTTGCCGGATGCCGATGGCGTCTACCCCGTGCTCATCGAGCGTACGCCAGTCCGCATGGATCTGACGCACAGCGGTTGGAGCGATATTTTTTTCTTGGGTATGGATTATCCCGAGGGCGCGCGCGTGATCAACGTCTCGGTGGATCTCGCCGTCTACGAGCGTGACGAGCAGACCGCGCCGCCCATCACCTGTTTTTTTCGCGTCATCGACGAGCCGGTGCTGAGGCTTGCCAGCATCGATCTGGATGCCGCAGCCGATCTGCGCGATACGTCGGAGGTCTTCAATTACGCTAGTGATTACCTAGGGTTACTGAAGGCGGCCGTGATCGCGTCCGGGCTCGTGCCCGCCGCCCTCGAAGGGTCGGGTCAGCCGCTCTCCCTCGTGCTCGAGCAGCTCGTGGGTCCCAATCGCGGTATCGAGCTCGCGAGTCAGGTCAATGACATCCCGAAGGGGAGCCGCCTCGCGGTCTCGACCAACTTGCTCGGCGGCCTGATCGCCGTTTGCATGCGGGCGACGGGCCAGATCGAATCCCTTACCGGTTGTCTCACCGAGTCGGAGCGACGCATGGTTGCGAGTCGAGCCATTCTCGGTGAATGGCTCGGCGGCTCCGGTGGCGGCTGGCAAGACAGCGGCGGAGTCTGGCCGGGCATCAAGCTGATTGAAGGCGTCCGTGCGGTGGAAGGCGACGTCGAGTTCGGATCGAGCACGGGGCGGCTCTTGCCTCGTCACACTTTACTCGGCGACGACCGCATTTCCGAATCGGCTCGAAAGAAGCTCGAGGCTTCGCTAGTCGTCGTTCACGGCGGCATGGCAGCCAACGTCGGACCCATCTTGGAGATGGTTACCGAGCGTTTTCTGCTCGGCACCGCCCGCGACTGGACCGCGCGGCAGGAGCTCTTGCGCGCCTTCGACAGCGTGGTCGAAGCGTTGGCTGCGGGCGACGTGCGTGAGCTCGGCCGGCTCACGACGCGTATCTTCGAGGGGCCGCTCGCGACCATCATTCCCTGGGTCTCCAACTTCTACACGGAGTCTTTGATCGCCGACGCGCGCAGCAAGTTCGGCCAGGATTTTTGGGGTTTTTGGATGCTCGGCGGCATGTCCGGCGGCGGCATGGGGTTCATCTTCGATCCCAAGGTCAAGCCCCAGGCCGAGCGCCAGATGCTCGAGATCATGCGCCGGCGCAAAAATGAGCTGGCGGCGAGTCTGCCGTTTGCGATGGATCCGGTCGTTTATCGCTTTGCGATCAATTCGTCCGGTACCGCCGCGGAGCTTTTGACCGGATCGGGCGCGCTGTTGTCCGCGGACTACTACCTGTGCATGTTGCCACGTTGGTTGCAGGAGGGGTCACGTTCTTTTTCCGAGCGCCGGCGACGCGAGCTCGACGGTTTCTCCATGCTTCATCTCCGCGGTGCGCGGGCCGAGCGCATCGGTCCACTCTTGCTCGGACGGTTGCTCCCGGCCGCGCGCGCTGCCGATACGGAGGACTCGCTTCCGGCGTTGCTCGAACGGTACGGCTTCGACGCCGAGCAGCACGAGCGCATTCGCAGCGATCTGCGCGGCGATCGCATTGGCCTCGCCAAAAATCGCCTCCCGGCCGACACGCCGATCGAAGACGTGCGCCCGGGCGACGTCGTGCAGTCTCACGCGCTCAGTGCCGATGGCGAGCGCGCCGGCCGCGCGGCGCTCGAACGCGGCGAGGTCTTCGTGATCACGCTGGCGGCCGGTGCCGGCTCGCGCTGGACTCACGGTGCCGGCACGGTCAAGGCCATCTACCCCTTCGCCAAGCTCAAGGACCGCTTTCGCACGTTCCTGGAGGTTCATCTGGCCAAGACGCGGCGTCGCGGCCGAGAGTTCGGCGTTACGCCGCTGCACGTCATCACGACCAGTCACCTCACGCACGTGCCGATCGCGAATCTGCTCAAGCGCGAACAGGGCTACGGGCTCGGCGACGCCGTGTTTCTGTCCGAGGGTCGTTCGATCGGCCTTCGGCTGGTCCCCACGGCGCGTGATCTGCGCTTCGCCTGGGCGGAGCTGCGTGAGCAGAAGCTCGAAGAGCGCAAACAGAAGGTGCGTGACGACGGCCGCGCCGCCTTGATCGACTGGGCAGTTCGTTCGGGTGAAGCCAGCGACTATCGCGACAACATCGCGGTGCAGTGCCTGCATCCGGTGGGTCATTGGTACGAGGTGGCGAACCTGCTTCTGAACGGTACTCTCGCGCGCCTGCTCGAGATCCGCCCCGAGCTCAAGTACGCGATGCTGCACAACATCGACACGCTGGGTGCGGATTTGGACCCGGCTTGGCTCGGCCGTCATGTCCAGAGCGGCGCGTGTCTGAGCGTCGAAGTGATGGAGCGTCGGCTGGAAGATCGCGGGGGCGGCCTCGCTCGCGTCAGCGGCCGTCCGCGGCTGGTCGAAGGCCTCGCGCTCCCGCGCGAGGAAGACGAGGCCAAGCTCACCTACTACAACTCACTCACGACCTTCATCAGCATCGATCCGCTCTTGGCGCACTTTGGCCTATCTCGTGCCGATCTTCGCGATCAGCGCGCCGTGCGACGCGGCGTGCGCGCTCTGGCGCAGCGCTTGCCGACCTACATCACGCTGAAAGAAGTCAAGCGTCGCTGGGGCAACGCGCAGGAAGACGTTTTTCCAGTCACCCAGTTCGAGAAGCTATGGGGTGACATGAGCACGCTGCCCGACGTCTCCGTGGAGTTCTTCTGCGTGCCGCGTCCACGCGGCCAACAGTTGAAAGACGTGGCCCAACTCGACGGCTGGCTGCGCGATGGCTCCAAGGATTACGTCGAAGGATTGTGCGATTTCGGCTGACTTCAATCCGTCGTCAGCCGCGCTCGGCGTGCCGCCAAAATCTTCGCGAACGAACGCAGCTCGACTTCGCTGGGCGTTAGACCCGTTTGTTCGACGTCGCTCAGGCTGATCGCGCCGCAATTGAGCGCGCGCAGGAAATAGTTGAGTAGGCCTTGGCCGGTGGCGGCGTCATCGAAGACTTCGCCGACGAGGGTGGCTTGGGCGGCCTTTTCGATGAAATTTTTCAAGCGTTCGCCAGCGCTCGCCAGGCCTTCGAGGAAGAACGCGTAGCAGGTCGCGTAGCGTACGGGGAGCTGCGCGGGGTGCAGATCCCAACCTTGATAGTAACCGCCTTCGAGTGAGTGGCGGATGTGGCGATGGGCCAGCTGCCACGCGCCGTACACTGCGGCGCGGTTTTCTTCGAGTTGCTCGGCCGAGAGCGAGTTGCCGCGATGAGGCGCGACCGGCATCACGTTGGTGGCGCCATCGGATAGGAAGACGCCGGTGCCGGCGTAGGCGAGCAGCATCAAGCCTTTGGCCAGATCGCACATCGGATGATCCATCATCTGATAGGCGGCGGTGATATTGCACGAGGCGGTGAAGTCATACGTGCCGAGGTGTGCGCCGATGCAGCGGCCTTCACCGGCCGCGAGCAAGCTCGGCAGGGGGCAGTAGCCATCCGGACCGATCAGGGCTTGAGTGGTCTCGACCATCAACTCGAAGCGCAACGTGCTGGGCGGCAAATGATGGCGATTTTCGAGAATTTCCAGCAGGCGGACCAGGGTCCGGGGCTGTTCCGGGATGTTGACCTTGGGCAGCGTGACCACGAAATTTTCCGGCAACACGCCTGCGCTCGCGGCGAGCAGCGTATCGAGAAAGAGCTCCAGCGTGCGTGCTCCGCGCAGCTTCCATTCTTCGCCGAAGGACTTGATGCGGATGCCGATGAAGGGCGGTGTACGCGCCTCCTTGATGGCGCGCGCGAGCTCCTTCGCGGCGCGCTGCGCGGTTTCGTCTTCCTCGGCGTCGGGGCGGGCTCCGAAGCCGTCTTCGAAGTCGATTCGAAAATCTTCCACGGCTTCGCGGCTGAGCTTGGCCTTGACTCGCTCGTACACGGTTTGAGCGAGCCACCCCTTGGGGCTCACCCGCCGGAGCTCCGCGGGATCTGCCTGGTAGCGTTCGGTGAGCGTGACCGGGTCGAGGCCGACGAGGGCGGCAGGAGACAAGAAGCCCACGCCCGTCGCGAGCTCGATGGCATTGCCCGCATAAGCGTCGAAGCTTGCAAGGGCGAGCTCGCCCAGGCGCTGTGTGGTCTCGGCCTTGTACAATTGCGCGCCGCCGTAAACCGTATGTACCGGCTGGCGCACAGGACGATCGCCCGGATAAATGGCGGAAAAAGCGCGATTGGCTTGGCTCAGGGCCTGAAACTGTGCGGCCGCTAACGTGGTCAAACTCATGGCTCAGCTTCCGCGGTAGGTGGAGTAGCCGAACGGGCTCAAAAGCAACGGCACGTGGTAGTGCTGGCTGGGATCGGTGACGTGAAATTGCAGCTCGACCCGCTCGTAAAATGAATCACGTCCAGCCGCGCGATAGTGCGCTCCGGTCTCGAAGCGGAGTCGGTACAGACCAACCGTGAGTGCGCGTTCGCCCAGCAGTCGTTTGACGCGCCCGTCTTGATCGGTGACGCCGCGGCCGAGCTCGACGAATGCGCCGTCGTCGAGTACCGCTAGGCTGACGCTCATCGCTGCGGCTGGTTTGCCGAGCGAAGTATCGAGCACGTGGGAGGTGATGGCGCTCATGATTCGAGCTTCTCCAAACGAAGGTGCGTGATCTTGGCTTGCTCGGCGGCGGCAATGCCGAGCTCCAGATCCGGTTCGTGTTTGAGTCGCGTTCGTAGTAGCGTAAGCATTTCCTCCGCGCTCTTGCCGCTGGCGCAGACGATGAACGGGAAACCAAAGCGCTCACGGTACGCCTGGTTGCCGTCGCGCAACGCGTGCAGCGTCGCATCGCTCGCGTTCAGCGCGGAGCTCTGCTCGGCCTGCGACCAGGCCGCCGTTTTGCTGAATTTCTGTCGCAATTCCTCGAGATTCGAGCCGATTTCTGGGTGATGCCCGAATGCTTCGCGATAGTCGTCCGGGCCAAGTTGCGCCCAAACCTCGACGGCCGCCGCGAACAGGGCGGTGTGCGACGGGAAGGGCAGACGCGCCAGCATGGCCTGCACCCAGCGGGTCGCGCCGCAACAGCGCGTCAGCGCCTCGCTCGCGGCGTCGCGCGAGAGCGCATTCAGTGACGGCAGTGAATCAGCCACGTTGGTCGCCCCACACGCGCAGGCGACTCACGCCGCCGTCGGGGAAAATGCGCAAGCGCACGTGCGTGGCCGGCAAGCTCGTGAGCAACTCGTGCCCGAAGAAGTGCCGCGTGTCCGCCGCAAGCTTGGTTTCAGCCAAGAGCGGCTGCCACGCACTGCTCTCGATCAGATCCGTCGGTCGCGCGCCGGGCGCGTCGATCACTTCGAGCGCGCAGCGATCTGGAAAGTTACCTTTGAAGTGATTGGTGTCGATCTCGAGCAGGCGCGGCGTGCCGCGCGCGCCCAGTCGAATCACGATCCAATCACTGCCTGGACCACGGCGACGGCGTGTTTCCCAGCCGGAGCCCATATTCTCCGCGCGGCCTGGCAAGAGCAAATTGTTCATGCCCCCGAAATGCGCGTCCGAGCAGGCCAGCGCCGTCGCACCGTTTTCGAGCGCGGCCAAGTCGAAGCAGCCGGGCGGCACGTGCAGCGCAGCCAACGAGTCGAGCTCAGGCTCGGCCCAAGCCGCAGACACCTTTCCGAAGGCGCGGAAGCGAGCCACACCGCCGTCCGGAAAGATGTTCAGCCGCAGGTGGCTGACGACCGGGCCGGGGCTCGCGACGAACAAATTCTGAGAGTTCGGAAGCAGTGGCATCTGCGCCAAAAGCTCGCGGAACGTGCCGTTCAGCAGCTCAGGCAGCGGCGTTCCGCGCGGCGCCGAAATGGCATCGACCGAGGCGAACGCCGGGTGATTGCCGACGAAGTGCTGCGTGTCGATGTCGAACGCGAGCACCGAGCCGGGCACGCCCAATTCGAGTAGGCACCAGTCGTGACCGGGGCCGCGCTTTCGGCGGCTTTCCCAACCGTCCATCCATTTGCCACGCTCGGTAAATTTTCCAGGGATGAACACTGCGCGTGCCGGCAAAAGAAGATTTTCCATACCGGCGAAGAAGTCGTCACTCGTGGCCAGCGCTTTGCCGCCGATCGAAGAAGACGCCAAATCGACCAGTCCATTGAAGCCCGCGCGCACTGTGTTCACGTCGCTCAAGATGCCGTCCTGCGGTGAAGGAGGTGTCGACCCACGGGTCCCTCCGGGTGCACCTCACCATCGTACACGCATTTGCCGCGCAGCACGGTATGCTGCACCCGGCCCTCGAGCTCTTGTCCAAGGTAGGGTGAAACTTTGTGACGGAAGAACAAGCGCTCCGCCTCGACGGTGATCGGCGCGTCGGGATCCCAGATCAACAAATCCGCGTCGAAACCGCTGGAAATTTGGCCCTTTCTCGTGGAGAGCCCGGCAAATTTTGCGGGCGCAGCGCTCATCCATCGAAACAGCGCCATCAGATCGGCGCCGCGCCGGCGGGCCTCGGTCCAGACCGCGGGCAGGCCGAGTTGTAGCGAAGCAATCCCGCCCCAGGCGTCCTCGAAATCGCCGCGCTCGGCCAGCTTGAGCGCGGGCGTGCACGGGCTGTGATCGGTGATCACGAAGTCGATCACGCCATCCAGCAGGGCGCGCCACAAGCCTTCGCGGTTTTCGTGCTCGCGGATGGGCGGCGCGCATTTGTACAGCGTGGCACCGTCCGGAATGCTCTCGGCTTCGAGACACAAATAGTGCGGACACGTTTCGACGGTGATTGGCAAGCCTTCGGCCTTCGCCGCGCGCAAAATAGGCACCGATGCGGCGGACGACAAGTGCACGATGTGCACCGGACAGCGGGTCTCGCGACACAAATCGACCAGCAGGCGAATCGCCTCGTCCTCCCAGAATTTCGGGCGCGACTCCAAGTAGCGGCGATACGAACGCCGATCTTGGATCCGCATTTCGGCGCCTAGATCCAGCTCGGCGTGGGCCAAGAGCGGCAAGCCCGCGTCACGCAGTACGGGCATGGCTTCACGCAGATCGGCTTCGGTGCTGTTTGGAAATTCGTCGATGCCCGAGTGCACCAGGAACGCTTTGCAGCCGAGGACACCACCGGCCGCGAGCTCGTCGAGGGCGCTGGCGTTGCCTGGCACCACGCCGCCCCAAAATCCGACATCGACGAAGCATTTGTCTTTGCTCGCGGTCAGCTTCGCTGCCAACGCGGCGACAGTAGTCGTGACCGGCAGTGAGTTGAGCGGCATATCGACGAGCGAGGTCACGCCGCCCGCGGCGGCCGCGCGGGTGGCGGTCTCGAAGCCCTCCCACTCCGTACGGCCCGGCTCGTTCACATGCACATGGCAATCCACCAGGCCCGGGCCGATGACCCATGTGCCGAAATCGAGCACGCCGGGCAATGCTTTCGGCCCCGGCACGACTTCGGCGATGCGCTCGCCATCCAGCAGCACACTGGCCGGACCAATGCCCTCGGGGCGCACCACGCGCTCGCTGAAATAACCCCGATTTGCCATCAGAACTCCGGCTCCGCAAAGTGGCATAAGTTGTCGAAGTGCGTCGCGCTGTCTTCCACGAACAAGGAGCGCGTGATGCCAGAGACCAAGCGCGCCGCCGAATACTTCAAGCCCGAAATGCTGGCCCCGCCGAAACCCATGCTGAGCAGCCCGCCGAAGGTGTAGTTGTAAAGGTGAGCCAGGTACGGGGCCTGTCCCGGTTGGCGCTCACTGAACTCGAAGCCCGGGCCGAGGTACGGGTGGCGCAGCAAATCTTCGTGCGTTTCCTCGGGGGGTGGCGTGTAGCGATCGGCCCAGCGCGCAATCTGCGCTTCGAAGTGTTCGAGCTCGGGGCGCGCGGCCAGATCGGTGACGCAGCCCGTGGCCACGATCACGAAGTCGACCTCGAAGCGAGCGGCCTCGGTCTCGATCAACACCGTATCGCCCTGTGCACTGAGCGATTTCCAGCTCGAGCCGGCGTGCAGCTGAAAGCCCGCGTGCTCTTTCGCGCGCGCCAAGGTGTCCCTGGGCGGCAGCTGGCCCATGCGCAGGATTTGCAAGATGAAGCGCCACTTTTCGGCGTCGGGCAGATCCGCATGGTGCTTCAAAAATCCCACGAATTCTGCCCAACGGTAAGCGTTTACGTTGACCAACCGTGGGCGCCGAAAAAACAAATGCACTTCACGTGCGCCCAGCTCGAGCGCGGTCGAAGCGTTGTCGAAGCCGGAGGCTCCTGCGCCCAACACCGCAATGCGCTTGCCGCGGAGGGCCACGAAGTCGATCTCGTCCCGCGTGTGCGCGTACAGCCGCGCAGGCAGCGCCTCCGCGATCGCGCGGGGCACGCGCCAGGCCCCGGAACCATCGATGCCCGTCGCGAGCACGACACGACGCGCGCGTAGCACGCGTTGCCCACCCGGACCGGTGCACGGCAGCAAAAACTGACGCACTGCGGAGTCGAATTGCAGCGCGCCGACGGTCGTCTCCGGTTCGACCGGGATGTGCAGCGTTTCGCGGTACCAAGCCAGGTAACTGGCCCAAAGCTCCTTGGGCAAGAGGCCCAACGCTTCCCAGCTGCCGTCACCGAATTGCGCTTCATACCAAGCGCGTGGCGTCAGGCTCGGGATGCCGAGATCGGGCCCGGTCAGATACTTCGGCGTGCGCAAGGTGCGCATGCGCGCGAAATTCAACCACGGCCCGGCGCGATCGAGCGGATTGCGATCGAGCACGATCAGGTTCCCGATGCGCTCGCGCATCAAGCCAAAGGCCGCAGTGAGCCCGCTCTGTCCCCCGCCCACGATGGCCACGTCGTAAACCGGCTCGCCCGAGGGCGTGCGTTGAGGCAGCACCCAGGGCCGACGTGGGTAGTCGAGTAGCTCCAGATCGCGCGTGACGCGGCGAGCGAGCTCGGCGAGTCCCAGAGGCTGAACGACTTCGCGCACGGTATGTAGAGTGTGCCAGGAAGCGCGCTTCGTCCATATTTCTCCTGCTACCCGACCCGGAAACAATCATCCTTGCTCTTGGCGGGCGGGCCCCGGTTGCTGAAAAAAACGGGCTAAGCGTGTTTCCTTGATCGGCGCAGCGCGCTCATCCCATTCTGTAGTGGCATGAAAGCTTACTCTTGGATGTGCACGTTGGCTTTGGTTGCGTTTGGATTGGGTGCTTGTCAGCCGAGTCAGACCGAGCATCCCCCGGCACGGAGCCCGCGGGCTGCGAACGGGGTCTCTCCGGGGGCACCGCAATCGGACGCGCCCGCGAAGGCCGAGCTGGGGCTGGAGGACGCCGTGCTCGCAACGTTTTTCGACGACGATATCCCGCGCTCGAGTGGGGGTTACAGCTATAGCTACGGCGGTAAGACGAATAGCAAGATCCTGCCGAGCGGGACGGCGGGCAATGCGGCGGTGTTTGGCGCCTTCTTCGATGATGATTACTCCGGCGTGAACATTTCGTTCGGCAGCCGGTTCATCGACCTCAGGCCATACCGCACGACCGGGAGCTTGACGTTCTGGGTCAAAGGCGGTCCGGCCGCGCAGAAGTTCATGGTGGGCCTGATGGACAGCCAGGGCAACGGCATCAAGGTCCAGACCAAAGTGAGCGGCGATAGCTACACCATCGTGCAGGAAGGAAAGTGGTTGCGCTGCCGCATCCCGCTCAAAGCCTTCACGGATGACGGCGTGTATTGGGACTCACAGCAGAGCCGCGAGATCTCGGCCAAGATGGATTGGAGCCGTATCCAGGATTTCCGCATTTCGATCAATCGTGGGGAAAACAAGGCCGAAACGGGGCAGCCGGTGGTCTTCTATCTCGATCAGATCGAGCTGACCAAGACCGCCAAGGGCATCCCCGATCCAGACGCTTACTGGGACGCTTTCGATTCCAAGGCGCCCGCGCAGCTGGTGACTGACTTTACGAAGTGGACCGACCAGTGGCGCGCACAACACGGCAATTCTGCGGATATCCAGGTCGCCACTGGTGCCCTGCCGAAGAACGCGCCGCCCGCGGTGAAAGGGCAAGCGCTGAAGCTGACCTTCAAGCCGGGTGATTGGTCCGATGCGTACATCGTGACCTCGAATGCCTCAGGCATGCCGAGAGACTGGAGCAAACACTATGGGCTAACGCTTTGGCTCTATACCGACAAGCCGTATCAAGCGTTCGACGTCACGATTCGCGATCGCGATCAGGAGCTATTCATCAGCAAGGCCGGCGCCGCTCGCGGCTGGAATCAAATTCTGATCCCGTTCCGCAACTTCACCAAATTTCAATACTATCAACCGCCAGACGCCAAGCCCAACAACCAGCTCGACCTCGACGGCGTGACCTGGTTTGGCATCAAACCTGGAGGAGATACTCCGGGAGCGATGTACTTGGCCGATCTCGAGCTCAGCAATCTGCGTGAACTTGCCGCGGTCAAAGCTCCGGCGGAGCTGCCGGCCGTCTTTCGAGCGGATCTGGCCAAGACCGCGCAAGCCATTCCCGAGATCTACGGCGTAAATGTAGGCCTATGGGAGCCTGATCTGATCGATCCGGACTCGTTGCCGCTCGAGAAACGGCTCGGCTTGGGCGTGGTGCGCTATCCGGGCGGGCTGCGCGCGGACGAGGAAGATTGGCAAAAGACGTTGAAGGCCAAGGACAGCAACATCGACACCGATGAGTTCTTGGATTGGTGCGCCAAAGTCGGCTGTAAGCCAATGTTCACGGCCAACGTCGGTGATGGCTCACCCGAGCTAGCCGCTGCCTGGGTCAAGTACGTGAACCAGACGCGTCCGTCGCGTCAGAGCGGTCCGAAGGTACAGCTCTGGGAGATTGGCAATGAGATCTACGGCAACTGGCACCGGTACTATGCCAGGTGGGGCAAGGACGGTGGCACGAGCTACGGCAAGGCCGTGCGCGCCTTCGTCAAGGCCATGAAGGCCGTCGATCCGACGATCAAGATCAGCGCCGTGTGGATGTTGAACGGTCCTTGGAACCGAGCCGTGTTCAAAGAGATCGCGGACGTGATCGACGCCGTGAGCGTGCATCACTACGCCCAGCACGCTCGTTCCGAAAGCACCCTGGGTCTCTTGGCCGCCTCGTCCGAGGTCGACGAACTGATGAAGGACGTGCAAAAGCAGGTGCTCGAGCTGGGCGTCAAAGGCAAACACTACGAGACCTGGCTGACGGAGTGGAACTCGGTCGACGAGAATCCGGGCCCTCAAATTTTGCAGCACGAAAACGGTTTGTACGTCGCGGATTATTTGGGTCACCTGGCACAATCACCGATCCAGATCGCCAACCTGTGGGCGCTGTACAACGGCCGCGACAAGCGCCTCGGCGACTATAGCTTGATGGCGCCCAAGGGCGACGTGCACGGCTTCAACTTCCGACGTCCTTCGTATTGGGCTTTCAGCATGCTCTCCAACACCCTGACCGGCACCTTGCTCCAGGGTAAGAGCAATCAAGAGGCGCTATCTGGCTGGATCAGCAAGCGTCCAGACGGCAAACTCGCGCTGGTGTTCGTGAACAAAAACTTCGACACCGAGTACAAGACCACGCTCGAGGTCCCGGGCCTAAAAGGCGAAGCAACCGTCGAAACCCTGACCGTCGAGACCTCGGGCGGCTTGCTGGGCGCGGAACCAACGGGCAAGACCCACGCCTCCTCCGGACCGAAGTCTCGAAAGCTCGAGCTCGCTGATGGCTCGGTGTTGGTCGTACCGAAAGCGTCGGTCGTCACGGTTCGCTTCTAACCGGACTGACTCACTTTCCCTGGCCGCGCGCTTCGAATTTCGGCTGATAAAAACGGCAAGAAAACCAGCCGCGCTAGGGGAGCACCGCTCGCCGACGAGAAACATACTGTATTCGCACAGTATGTCTTCCGCGCGGCGAGGCGTCAGATCTGTGGGACTGGGTGCCCGCGTCCCGGCAAAGTGGACCAACCTCGAGTTAGCTCCAACATGGACCGAAGTTCGAGGCGAGCGTCGTCTTCGAGCTCTGGCACGTGATCAAGTAGCGCTCAGGCGACCGTGATCTCGCTCGCCAAGTACACGTCTTGAATCGCGTGCAGCAGCTTGGCGCCCTCGGCGAGCGGACGCTGAAAGGATTTTCGCCCGCTGATCAGCCCCATACCCCCGGCGCGCTTGTTGACGACGGCGGTGACGGTGGCTTCCTGGAAGTCGTTGTTGCCGGAAGCGCCACCGGAGTTGATCAGGCCAGCGCGGCCCATGTAGCAGTTCGCCACTTGGTAGCGCGTCAGATCGATCGGATGATCGCTGGTGAGCTCAGTGTAGATGCGTTCGTCGAGCTTGCCGTAGGCGGAGCCGCCCGTGTTGAGGGCCTTGAAACCGCCGTTATTTTCCGGCGCCTTCTGCTTGATGATGTCGGCTTGAAGCGTGACGCCGAGGTGGTTGGCTTGCCCGGTGAGATCCGCCGACAGGTGGTAGTCCGTGCTGCCGATCTTGAACGCCGAGTTTCGCAGGTAGCACCAGAGCACGGTTGCCATGCCTAGCTCGTGCGCTTTCTCGAATAGCTTTCCGATCTCGACGATCTCGCGCGAGGCATCGGCAGAGCCGAAATAGACCGTCGCGCCGACCGCGCTGGCGCCCATGTTCCAGGCTTGCTTGATCGTGCCCCACACGATCTCTTCGGCCTTGTTCGGGTAAGTGAGCAGCTCATTGTGGTTGAATTTGACGATGAACGGGATGCGGTGCGCGTACTTGCGCGCCACGGAACCGAGCACGCCGAAGGTGCTCGCGACCGCGTTGCAGCCACCCTCGAGCGCCAGCTTGACGATGTTCTCCGGATCGAAATAGTCCGGGTTCTTGGCGAACGACGCGCCCGCGGAGTGTTCGATGCCCTGGTCGACCGGCAGGATCGACAAGTAGCCAGTGCCCGCCAGGCGCCCGTGGTCGAACAGCGACTGCAAGCTGCGCAGCACCTGCGGGTTGCGATCCGAATGTGCCCAGATGTCGCCAACGAAGCTCGGCGAGGGTAAGTGCAAGCGCTCCTTGGCGATGGTCTTGCACCGATGCTCGAGCAGGAAGGCCGCTTTGTCGCCCAACAGATTCTGAATCGCTCCGAACTCACTCATCGGCATCTCCAATTCGGGGGACTGATGCCGGAGTGTAGCTCACGGACTGGCCGCGCGCGCCGCCTCAACCTTCGGCTGCGATCAGCTCTGCCACGGCTTCACCTAGGGTAGTACCGATGCCCGTGGGGCAGTTTGGGTCGTCTTCGAAATCCGGGCGCACCGCCAGCCAGGCCGGACCTTCGCGGAACACGACGACCTTGCCGACGCGAGGCAGCACCATCGTTTCGGAGCCCGGCGGAATGTGAAGAGGCATCGCCCTAGCCTGTGTTGCTCGGCCAAAAGCGCAAGCGCGTGCGCGTCAGGTTTTCGTCATGGGGGCTCGCGTGGTCGCTGAGAGAATCGAGCCGAGAGTGGGGCGATCGCGGTCCCGCATCGCAGCTCACGAGCGCGCGCGATTCCCCACCCGCGACGCCGAAGGCTGTGACGATGCGCGAGGTGACGCGTGACCATCAACAAAAATCCATTGGTTTGGTCGAGGCGGCCGCCTCGATTTCGAAGGCGAGCGACCCGGTATCCCCCACAGTCCTCACTGGCATCGTGCGCCGGTCGACCCGGGTCAATACCGCTGCTTCGATGCCTGAGTGCCACACATCGAGGATTAGCGCTGCCCTTCGCGTATTCCCGCCACAGCCGCGTCTGTTACCGGGCCTTGAGTAGTTCTTCCAGCCTGCATTCGAGGCTTGCGTTCGGCGCCCATGCGGGTGGATATGTGCATCTGGCGCTTGGGATGGGGGGCGTAACGGAGGAGAAATTTAAAATGAATAAGCGGGTTGCATATCTAGCGTTGGCATTCGGTATCGCGGGCGCGGTCTCGGTCGGTTGCGGAAGCGACGACGACACGACGCCCGCTGGCGGCGCTGGCGGCGTGGCAGGCTCCGCAGGTAAGGCTGGCTCTGGAGGCAAGGGTGGCTCGAGCGGCAAGGCCGGCTCCGGCAACGAAAGCGGCAGCGCGGGTGAAGGCAGCCCGGCTGGCAGCGCAGGTATCGACCAAGGTGGCGCTGCTGGCGAAACGGCGGGCAGCGGTCCCGGTGGTGAAGGCGGTGAAGGTGGCGAAGGCGGGCACCACTACACCCAGCAGCAGATCGATCGCGGCACGGTGATCGTGCGCTCGATGGCGCTGTGCGGAGGCTGTCACACTGCAGCTGCCAGCGGCAGCGCCGAGCTCGGTGGAAATCCACTATTCAAGAACAGCACGCTGCCCGCTCCGAACTTGACCAACGATCCCACCGGCATCGGTGAATGGACCGACGCGCAAGTGATGAACGCGTTCAGAAACGGCATCGACGACGAGGGCAGGCACCTCGATCCAATCATGCCCTATTGGCTGTTTCACAACATGAGCAATGACGACGCGCTGTCCGTTGTCGCGTTCTTGCGCAGCCTGCCGCCCGTTTCGGCCACGGTGGGCGAGAACAACCCAGAGGTGACTCCGGTCACGCCGCTCGACCCGAGCACGTTGCCCGACTCGACTTTAACGTCGACGAGTTCGGACTATGCGGCGGCGCAGCAGGGCAAGTATCTGGTGAGCGGCGTTGCCCAGTGCGTGAAGTGCCATTCGCCTGCGACCAACGGTCTGCCGAGCGTGGACTTCTTCTCCGGCGTCCCGCCTGCGAACAACACCACGATCTTCGCATCCAACATCACGCCAGACGTCGCGAGCGGCTTGGGCGGCTGGCTTGCGGCCGACGTGGTGACGGCGCTCAAGGTGGGGACCGACAAAGCGGGCGTGACCCTGTGCGGTTCAATGCCCTCCGCAGCCAAAGGCTATGGCGGCATGTTGGACGCGGACGCGCACGCCATCGGCGTCTACCTGACGACCATTCCCGCGGTGTCCAAGCCCCTCGCGGCCCCCAGCCTCGAACCTGCCTGCCCGGTTACCCCCTGAGCGTGCGCGCGCCGCTGGTCTGCATTCGCGCCCGTCCGTGCGAGCGCGACCAGCGGCGTCTGACGGTCAGAATCACTTTGGCAGTCGCAGCGCGAGCAGCGCATCGACCGCCGAGCGCGGTAGCGTAGCGGGCAACTCCGGCAAGAGCGCGGCCGCCGGCGCGGGAATGGCGCTTGGGTGGATGACGCCGACTTGAATCGCGCGCTCTCGCTCGTCCAGCAAAATGAAGAAATAGCGATCGCCGTCGGGGCGTCGCCATACGGGGCAACCGTCGGTGTCACCACTGACGACCAGCTCTGGCCCCGAGCTGTAAGCCTTCTTGCTGCACGCGTCCACGACCTCGACGTCCGTCGGGAAGGCCTGGCGGTCGCAGCCCGAGCCGCAAACAGCGCCGCCGACATGACCCGCTTGAAATGAACGCACCCCGGTGCTTGCAAACTCACGGTTCGAGTAGTCGTTGTTGTCCATCACGACCTCGAACACGTTGATCTCGCCGCAGCCATCTCCGACGCTACCGGTCTTGGAGTAGCAGTTGCAGGCTCCGTTGTATTTGCGCCCGCCGTCGCGAATCAGCTCGCTGGCGACGAATGCCACCCATGGACCCGGAGCCCCCGCGCCGTTTCCGTCGCAGGCGGCCACGCCTGCATCGTCGAAGTTCATCGACGCCAAGAAGACGATCAGCTTGGAGCCGGAAAAGCCGCGATGTAAGACTCCTGGGTCCTTCGGGCAGTAGTAGTTGCTGCCGTCACCGCAGGGAAACGTGGGCGCTTGCGACAGGTAGCCGACGCAATCGTTCTTGGTCAGATCGCCGGGAAAGCTCGGGCTGCCGTCGCCTTTTTGCGTGAACCACAGGTTCGAGCCGGTACCCGTGCGACGATCCCAATCCGTCACGCGCTGCCAAGCACTTGCGTTCGCGGCCGCGGCCTGCGGTTGATAAATGGCGAGCTGTTTCACGTCGATCGCCTTCAGGATCAAGGTCATCTCTTCGTCGAACGGCGCGAGTGTCGCGCTGTCCGTGGTCTGTTGCTTCATGCAACAGTGCGCGCCCCAGGTATCGGTCCCATCCTTGTAGTCACAGGCCGGATCCCCCGCCGCGCGATCGATGCGCCGAGGCCACCAACCCGGAGCGCCTACGTTCTGAAACGTCATCGTCCCACCGCGCGTGACCGCGCTCGCTGCAAAAGGATAGGCGCCCAGTGCATCCGTAGAGCTCGGGTTGGCGCTGCCGCCGACGCTTGCTCCTGCTTCGCTCATGCCGCCTACGTTGCTTTGCCCCGAGCTCCCGCTGTCCGCTCCCGCGCTCGCCGAGGTGGCGCCTGAGCTGCCGGGCGAGTGCTGATTGCGGCCGGAACTGCCGCACGCCGCCAGCGCGAGAGTCGCGAACCACGCGAGCCTGCGCAATCGAATCACGGCGCGCCCGGGCAAAAGGTGATCTGCCAATCCTCGCCCGCGCACGCCCGGACCGGACTCGGGTCGTCACCTTTCTGATCATCACCGGACCAGGCGTAGGCATCGTCACAGGACTCGAAATACAGCGCGACCGGACTCATGGCATCGTTGCGGTCGGGGCTGACACAGGCCACCAGCTCGCCCTCCGAATCTTCGTATCGGCCGACACTGGGACAGTCGGGCAGCAGATCGCTCGCGCAGGTCAGGACCTTGCACTTGGGCCGCACGAGGGGCGTGATCTGAAGCGGCAGATTGAAGGCGTCGACGTAGCTGATGTTGTACCAATCGAAGTCGTTGAAATCGGTGTTGAAGGTGAACTCCGCCAGTGAGTGATGCTCAGCGCCCGGATCTTCGCCGCGGAAACCCCAATAGCGCTTCGACGAGATCGCCTCCACGTCGCTGCCGATATCGACGCAGCTCGCCGCGCCTGGCGCAAGCACGCCACCCGCGATGTCACTGCCTTGGAACGTGACTGGCGCGCTGCAGCCATTGACGAAAACGAGCGTCGTGCGCCCGTCCCCGTCGCGTGCGCAATCCGCCGTGCCGCCGCCGCTTACTGGCGCGCCGCCCGCGCCGATCGTGCCGCCGCTCGCTGGCGCGCCGCCACTCGCTGGCGCGCCGCCACTCGCTGGCGCGCCGCCACTCGCTGGCGCGCCGCCACTCGTTGGCGCGCCGCCAGCGCTGATGGCGCCGCCGTTCTGGCTACCCGCTGAAGTGCTAGTAGCAGAGGGCGCGTCGGTCGAACCGCAGGCCAACGTCAGTATCGGGATTGCCACCCAGATGTGCGGCGGGCGCCAAGCCGCGATCGACGAAAGCATGACTTTGCATCCTGACCGAGCGACGGCGCTCCCGACAAGCGCCAACCGCTGCGCTGACGCGCTTTGCTGCCGAACGGTGCGCGCTGCGGGTACATTGGCTATTGTCCACAAGCAGCGGTGGCGAGCCCCTGCAGCTCCACGCCGACGCATTTCCCGGCCTCACAGGTCGTTCCGGGGATGCAGTACGAGAGCGTATCGCCACAAGCCTCGCCCTCGCGTCGTTGATAAAGGCAGGTGTGGGCGCAGCCCGTGCCTTCGCAGTAACAGGTCAGTCCGCTGCGACAATTGCCGGCTGGTTCTTGTTGGGTGCCGTGGCACGGCTCGCCGGCGTTGGCCTGCGCGATGCACACCGCTTGCGCGGGGTCAGGCACCTCGCCGTCACACCAGCCGCCCGACGCGCAAGCGCGGCCCAAACACAGCTCACCCAACTGCACCGGGACGGAAGCCGCACACCGGTAGTCGTCGCCGCAGGTCGTGTCGGGCTCGCAGTAAGCGCCGTTGCTGCAGTCTTCCCCGGCCTTGCGCTGCGGCTGACAGCGCATCATGCCGTCTGGCGCGGGGAAACACAGCGACATTCCGTCGCACTGCGCATACCGTTCGCACAGCGCGCCGTCGGGCAGGTCGAACTGGACCGACACCTGACAGCCCGCGCCGGTGCATTCATCACCATCCGGGCAGGCGATCGGTGCCTTGTTGCAGATGTCACCGGTTACGCCCACCGGGATGCACACGCCGCAGTCTGGATGAGCGTTGTCGCTGCCCACACTGCCGCACTCCATCGACGCGCATTGGCGCCCGTAGACGCACGGTTCACCGAGCGCGCGCTTGCCGACTGGCCCGCAATGGGGCTCGAACCCAGTGTTCAGCAGGTCGCAGGAGTAGTTGCGCCAAGTTTCGGCGCAGGTGAGTGCGCCGGCGATGTCCATCTGTGAGCCATCGGAGAACAAAAAATCCGGACACCAACTGATAAACTCAGGACAAGGATCGGGCTCGGCATCGAAGCCTCTGCATTCCCGGTAACGGCGGTTGCATTGCGCGTTCATGTACGCGACGCAGGCCTGATATTTCGTCACGGGTGCGCTGCCGCCCGCGCCCGCGCCGCCGCCCACGCCTGCGCCGCTCATGCCTCCGTTCGCGCTGCCCGCGGTCGTCGTCGTGCTGCCCGCAAACCCGCCGGAGCCAGCACCACCACCGCTGCTCGCACCGCTGTTGCCCGCGCCACCGCTACTAGCGGGAACGCCAGGGCTGCTGTTCCCGCACGCCGTGAACAGCAGCATCAACACTATGCAACCCACGGACCAACGAATCCCAACCCCAGCGTCGCTCATGACACACGAGCTTACGCTGAAATGCGGGGGGCGCGGCAACCGCGACGACTGGAGTAACGAAACCCCGCGATTGTTGGGGCTAAATCACATTAGGTCGAAGCGATCCAGGTTCATTACCTTGGTCCACGCGGCTACGAAGTCGTGCAGGAATTTCTCCTGTGCGTCCGCGCTGCCATAGACCTCCGCGACGGCGCGGAGCAGCGAGTTCGAGCCGAAGATGAGATCGACGCGGGTGGCGGTCCACTTCAGCTCATCGGTGTTATGATCTCGGCCTTCGAAGACATCCCCCGCGGCCTTCCATCCGGTCTGCAAGTCCAGCAGGTTGACGAAGAAGTCGTTGGTCAATGCGCCCGGCGTCTTGGTGAACACACCCTCTTGGGACTGTCCGGCGTTGGCCCCGAGCACTCGAAGGCCGCCGACCAATACGGTCAGCTCGGGCGCGGTCAGCGTCAGTAGCTGAGCCTTATCCACGAGGAGCACCTCCGTGGGCACGCCATGCTTGCGCTTTTCGTAGTTGCGGAAGCCGTCTGCGATCGGTTCGAGCACGGCAAAGGAGGCCACGTCGGTCTGCGCCTGCGAGGCGTCCATGCGTCCCGGTCTGAACGGCACCGTCACGCTGTAGCCCGCGTACTTTGCAGCCTTCTCGACACCTGCGCAGCCGCCGAGCACGATCAGATCCGCGAGCGAGACCTTCTTACCTCCCGATTGCGCTTGGTTGAACGCCGCCTGGATGCCTTCGAGCGTCCTTAGCACCTTCGCCAGTTGCGTCGGCTGGTTCACTTCCCAGTCCTTCTGCGGAGACAGGCGAATGCGCGCGCCGTTGGCGCCACCGCGCTTGTCGGAGCCACGGAAGGTGGAGGCCGATGCCCAAGCGGTGGAGACCAACTCAGAGACCGAGAGGCCTGAAACGAGCAGCGTGGTCTTGAGCGCGGCGATCTCCGAAGCGCCAATCAGCGGGTGGTCGATACCCGGGATCGGGTCCTGCCAGATCAGCTCCTCTGCCGGAACCTCCGGGCCGAGATAGCGCACACGCGGGCCCATGTCGCGGTGGGTCAGCTTGAACCAGGCACGGGCGAAGGCGTCTGCGAACTGTGCCGGATTTTCCAAGAAGCGGCGCGAGATCCGCTCGTAAGCTGGGTCGAAGCGCAGCGACAGATCGGTGGTCAGCATCATCGGTAGGCGCTTCTTCGAAGCGTCGTACGCGCCCGGGATGATCGCTTCCGCACCCTTGGCGACCCATTGCTGCGCGCCAGCGGGGCTCCTGGTCAGCTCCCACTCGTACTTGAACAGGTTTTCGAAGAAGTAGTTGCTCCACTTGGTCGGCGTCTGACTCCAGGTGACTTCGAGGCCGCTGGTGATCGCGTCTTCGCCCTTGCCGCTGCCGTGGCTGCTCACCCAGCCGATGCCCAGGTGTTCGATGTCGGCTGCTTCCGGATCGACTCCGACCAGCTTCGCTTCGCCCGCGCCGTGGGTCTTGCCGAAGGTATGCCCGCCGGCAATCAAGGCGATCGTCTCCTCGTCATTCATTGCCATGCGCGCGAACGTCTCGCGGATATCCTTCGCTGCGGCAATCGGGTCCGGGTTACCGTTCGGTCCCTCCGGGTTGACGTAGATCAGGCCCATTTGCACCGCCGCCAGTGGATTTTCGAGCTCGCGATCGCCCGAATACCGTTTGTCGGCGAGCCAGGCGGTTTCGGTTCCCCAGTACACGTCCTGATCGGGTTCCCAGACATCGGCGCGACCGCCACCGAAGCCGAAGGTCTGAAACCCCATCGTCTCGAGCGCAACGTTGCCCGTGAGGATCAGCAGGTCGGCCCAAGAAATCTTCTTGCCGTACTTCTGTTTGATCGGCCAGAGCAGCCGGCGCGCCTTGTCCAGGCTCACATTGTCCGGCCAGCTGTTGAGCGGCGCGAAGCGCTGTTGCCCTCTGCCGCCGCCTCCGCGCCCGTCCCCGGTACGGTACGTGCCCGCGCTGTGCCACGCCATACGGATGAACAAGCCGCCGTAGTGCCCGAAGTCGGCCGGCCAAAATTCCTGCGAGTCGGTCATCAACGCCGCGAGATCCTGTTTCAGCGCCGCATAGTCCAAACTCTTGAACGCCTCGGCGTAGTCGAAGCCGGTATCCATCGGATCGGACTTGGACGAATGCTGATGCAGGAGATCTACGCGCAGCTGATTCGGCCACCAGTCACGGTTCGACGTTCCGCCAGCGCTGTGATTGAAAGGACACTTCGGCTCGGTTGTCATCATCGTTCTCCTAAGTCCGGAGCGTAGCTCTACAAGCGCTCGTTCAACATCGGAAATTCGCGTTGGTGCCAGACCGGATAGGCGGCGGGTGTCTCGCTCGCCTGGTCGAGCGTTCGCATCTGTTCGGCCGTGAGTTTCCAGCCGACTGCACCGATGTTCTGCAATAGCTGCTGTTCGTCGCGCGCGCCGATGATCACGTTCGATACCGTGGGTTTTTGCAGCAGCCAATTGAGCGCGACTTGCGGGATTGCCTTTTCGGTCTCGGTCGCGACCGCGGTCAACGCGTCCACGATGCGGAACAGCCGCTCTTCTTCGTAGTGCGGACCCGTACCCGCGATGTCGTGCGCGCGGGTGCCAGGTTTTGCGGCTTGCCCTCGCCGGATCTTGCCGGTGAGCTTGCCCCAGCCGAGCGGGCTCCAGATCACTCCGCCGACCCCTTGGTCGCGGCCGAGGGGCATCAGCTCCCACTCGTAGTCGCGATTGAGCAAGGAGTAGTAAGCCTGATGGGCCACGTAGCGCGGGTACCCGTAGCGATCGGCGACGGCGAGCGACTTCATCAGATGCCAGCCCGAGAAGTTCGAGCCGCCGATATAGCGGACCTTCCCGACGCGGACCAGCTGATCGAGCGTCGCAAGTGTCTCCTCGACCGGCGTGTTGTAGTCCTGTCCGTGCAGTTGAAACAGATCGATGTAATCCGTGCCCAATCGTCTCAGCGCCTCGTCGATGGCCTGCACCAGGTGCTGGCGCGACGAGCCGAAATCGTTGGGCTGATCACCCGTGGGGAACGTTGCCTTGGTCGAGATCAGCAGCCGCTGGCGCTTGCCCTTGATTGCCCCACCGAGGATCTCCTCGGCCAGACCCGCCGAGTACACGTTGGCGCTGTCGAACATCGAAACGCCGTGGTCGAGGCAAACGTCGACCAGCCGCGATGCACCGGCGAGGTCCGTCGAACCCCATGCCCTGAAAAAGTCGTTGCCACCGCCGAAAGTTCCCGTGCCAAAGCTGAGCGCGGGGACGCGAAGACCTGAGTTGCCGAGCCGCTTGAATTCCATGCCGACCTTCCGTGTGATAGGGCCACACTACAATTTTCGACGCGAATACGGGTGCGGGTTGCGCGGTCGACCGGGATCTGGAGCTGTTGCCGCGATGGAAATGCCTTTCTTCACGGTTTCGGCCGGTCGCGGTGCGAGTGCAGACACCGCCAGCGGCGGAACGACCGGCGCAGCGGCAGGTGCGGGTGGCCAGACGCCAGCCAGCGGTAGGACCGCAAACGCGAGTCGTGCCTTTCAGTGTGTCGGCCAATGTGTCGAAGCGGGAGGAACGAAGAAGGACGGCAGCTGGTTGCCGCTTTGGTTACCAAGTTCAATCCGTTCAAGACCACCTTCGTAAGCGAACGAAGATCTCGGCGCAGGGGGACGTCAGCGATATTTGCGTTGGGACCTACTTCCACCCCACCGCGGCAGAGTACATGGCCCTGACCAAACTCACCGGAGACGGCCACGGCCAAGCCCCGGTCCTGTGGTCGGCGGCCGAGTTGCTACGCTAGACACCTTGGCGCGCGCCTCGGGCGGCCTTAGGTCCTAGGCCATGCGATACAACCTCCTCGGCAACACGGGCCTGTATGTTTCTGAGCTGTGCCTCGGCGCCATGACCTTTGGCGGCACGGCGGGCATGTGGCAAACGATCGGCAAACTGCAACAGGAGGAGGTGGTCACCCTGGTGACCAAGGCGCTGGAGGCGGGCGTCAACTTTATCGACACTGCGGACGTTTACGCCGAGGGCGAGAGCGAGCGGTTGGTGGGCGGCGCGCTCAAGGCGCTGGGCCGTCCGCGCGAGCAAGTCGTGATCGCCACCAAGGTACGCGGCCGCGTCGGGCCGGGCGTCAATCAGGTGGGGTTGTCGCGCGGGCACATCCTGTCCAGCATCGATGGCAGCTTGCGCCGCCTAGGCCTCGACTACGTCGACCTCTATCAAATCCACGGCTTCGACCCAGTGACGCCGATCGAAGAAACCGTGCGCGCGCTCGACGACGTGGTCCGCTCCGGCAAGGCGCGTTACGTCGGCTTCAGCAATTTGCCTGCGTGGCTGGCCTCGCACGCCGTCACGTTCGCCGAACAAAATGGCCTAGCCCGCTTCCAAAGCGCGCAGGTCTACTATTCGATCGCCGGCCGAGACATCGAGCGTGAGATCGCGCCCCTGTGCCAAGCCCGCGGCCTCGCCATCCTGCCCTGGAGCCCACTCGCCGGCGGCCTACTGTCCGGCAAGTTCGATCCGGACAAGAAAGGCCCTGCCGACGCGCGTCGCGCCTCCTTCGACTTCCCACCCGTCGACATGCAGCGCCTGCCCGCCGTGCTCAGCGCGCTCCGCCAAGTCGCCGAACAAACTGGCACCTCGGTCGCGCGCGTGGCCCTCGCCTGGCAACTCAGCAAGCCCTTCGTGACCAGCATCATCATCGGCGCCAAACGCCTCGAGCAACTCGAAGACAACCTAGCTGCCACGGAGCTCGAGCTCACTACAGCGCAGCTCTCGGCGCTCGACCAAGCGAGCGCGCTACCCCCCGAATACCCGGGCTGGATGGTCCAATTCCAGAACTCGCGCGACCCACGCGGCAGCGCGCAAGCGCCCACGGACGAGGAGATCCGCGCGGCGGCGGCGCGGCTGAAGTGAGGGCCTCATCACTCAATAGATATCAATTTCTCTGGATGAGTCGCCGCGAAGTTCAGCCTACGAAAACCGCAATGAGCCCCCGGCCACGCTCCGGAGGTACCGCTCGGCGATAATAATTATACTTGGGAGCACAGTATAATTTCTGCGCCGCGAGGCGACCACCTCGACCGAGCGTCGAGCTGGTCAAAGTCCACGACGCGAGCGCGGCGGGACTAGGCCGACGGACTGAGCGTGATGCGTACGCTCTTGTGCGCCGGCTGATTGCTCTTTGCTGCTACCGCGCGCACCGAGACGAGGACGTTGGCTTCGGGGTAGTAGGCGGCGGCGCTCTTGCGGGCGATGGGGTATTCGACCACTTTGAAGCGGGGTGCGAAGCGGCGTTCGTCTTCGTACAGGCTGGTGATGTCGACCCAGTCGCCGGCGGCGACGCCGAGCTCTTTCATGTCGGCGGCGTTGAGCAGTATCACGCGGCGGCCGCCGTAGATGCCGCGGTAGCGGTCGTCGAGCCCGTAAACCACGGTGTTGAACTGATCGTGCGCGCGAACCGTGGTGAGCAGCAGTTCTTTGCTGCCGAGGGCGTGGTCGGGCATGCCGCAGACGGTGAAATGGGCTTTGCCATCGGGGGTTCGGAACTGGCGTTCGCGGGGGCCGTTTGGCAGGTAGAAGGGGCCTTGGTGGAGGCGGGTGTTGAAATTCTCGAAGCCTGGAATCACACGCTCGATGTGATCTCGGACCCGATCTTGATCGAGCAGGGTCTGCCAGTCGACCGGGCCAGGGGGACCGAAGGTGGCTCGCGCGAGCCGGACCAGGATCTCGACGTCGCTCAGCAGATGGCTCGAGATCGGCTCGAACATGCCGCGCGTCGGGTTGATTATGCCCATCGAATCTTCGGCTGACGACAGCTGCAGTTTGCCGCCTTGAAACTCCTGCTCCGCGCGACCGATGCAGGGTAAGATCAGCGCTTGCTTGCCGGTGATCAGGTGGTTTCTGTTCAACTTCGTGGACACGTAGCTCACCAAGTCGCAGTTTGCGAAGGCCTCGGCGGTGTAGTGTGTGTCCGGGGCGGCCGATAGCAGGTTGCCGCTGACGGCGAAGAAGACCTTCACGCGGCCATCGTGCATGGCGACCAGGGCATCGCTGACGTCGAAGCCCGGCTCACGCGGGGACTTGAAGCCGAACTCGAGGTCCATCGCATCGAGGAACGCGGCGCTCGGGCGCTCGTAGATCCCCATCGTGCGGTCGCCCTGCACGTTGCTGTGCCCGCGCACGCAACAGGGGCCCGCACCTTCACGACCGATGTGTCCGCCCATCAACAGCAGGTTGACGACTTGCTGCACGTTTTCGACGCCATTTTCGTGCTGAGTGAGGCCCAGGCACCAGCAAATGATCATGCGCTTGCCCCGTGCCACGATCTCGCTGAGCTGCTCGATCAGCGGGCGCTCGATGCCGCTCCGCTCGATGATGTCTGCCCAGGACGAAGCGCCAATTCCGGCGGAAAATGCCTCGAAGCCGCTGGTGTGCTGTTCGATGAAGGCGCGATCGACCACCGTGCCCGGTGCCATGGCGTCGCGCTCCAAGAGCGACTTCATCACGCCTTGTAAGAGCGCGGCGTCGCCGTTGACGCGCACTGGCACGTGAAGATCCGCCAAGGCCGTCCCCGAGCCGAGCAGAGCGAGGGGGAACTTAAGCGGGTTCGAGTAGTCCTGCGGGTTTGGATTGATGACGCGCATCAGTCCGGTCTCGGGCATGGGGTTCACCGCGACGATGGTCGCGCCGTTCTTTTTTGCCTCCTCGAGCGAGGTCAGCATGCGCGGATGATTCGTGCCCGGGTTGTTGCCGATGATCAGGATGGTGTCGCAGCGTTCGAAGTCGTCGAGCTTGACGGTGCCCTTACCGATGCCAATCGTCGCGTTCAACGCGGTGCCGCTCGACTCGTGGCACATGTTCGAACAATCGGGCAGATTGTTGGTGCCGAACTGGCGCGCGAACAGCTGAAACAAAAACGCCGCCTCGTTGCACGTCTTGCCGGAAGTGTAAAAGACGGCCTGATTCGCATCGGCTAAGCCGTTCAGATTGGAGGCGATCAGCTGAAACGCTTCTTCCCAGGCGATGGGCGCGTAGTGAGTCGCGCCCTCGCGCAGCACCATGGGCTCGCTGATGCGCCCTTGGGCATTGAGCCAGAAGTCGGACTCCGCGCGCAACGCTTCGACGCTGTGCTGTGCGAAGAACTCGGCCCCGATGCTGCGGTGCGTGAGCTCGTCCGCGATGGCCTTGGCTCCGTTCTCGCAGAACTCGGCGACCTTGCGCTTGTCGGGGCTCGGCCAGGCGCAGCTTTGACAGTCGTAGCCGCTGGCTTTGTTGACGGCCAGGAATGCTCGAACGGCCTTCAATGGTCCCATGGCACGGAGGCCATACTTGGTCGTGTTGATGATCGCCGGGATCCCGGCGGCGGTTGGGTGACGCTCTCGGATCTTCGGCGGCTCGGCTTCGACTGGGGGCTCGCCCAGTCGGAGCATCGACTCTTCTGACGACTCGGCGAGAGAGGTCGCTGCGGTTGTGCCTTCGTCGTCTCGATTGGTCATGGGGAACTGTTACCTCCGCGGCGGCGACCGGCGTTCGTCTCTAGCTAAACAGGGGCAATGATTTGAGCACCGTTTGATAGACGCCCCAAGCGAGCGGGAGTCCCACAATCGCCCAGGACAGCGTGAGTTTTAGCACAGAACTGTTTGATTGGTTCATCGGGTTCCTCCAGCGGCATTGCGGGGCGCGGGCAATGGTTCCTCCTGCGTGGCACGGAAGTGGCGACTCGTGACTGGGTGGACGAGCAGGTTGGAGATGAATCCGATCGCGAGCACGCCTCCGAGCACGTACATGGTCTGGTCGTACGCCTGCGCAGGCGCGAACCCGCGCGCGAGTTGCAGCTGGCGCGTCGAGTTGATCAATAGGGGTCCGACGACACCAGCGACGGACCAGGCCGTGAGCAGCCGTCCGTGAATCGCACCCACCTGGAACGTTCCGAAGAGATCGCGCAGGTAGGCGGGAGCGGCGGCGAAACCACCGCCGTACATGCTGAGCGCAACGCACAACACGGCGACGAACAGGCCCACGCTCTGCGCAGCGCCGACGCTCGGAACTGCGCAGTAGAGCAGCGCGCCCAACGCAAAGTAGATGGCATAGGTCGCCTTGCGGCCGATCTTGTCGGAGATCGAAGACCAGAAGAAGCGCCCACCCATGTTGAACAGCGATAAAAGCCCGACGAACCCCGCCGCTGCGCTGGCTTTGATCATCCCCGGGAAGAATTCTTGAATCATCGGCGAAGCCATCTCCAGCACGCCAATGCCGGCGCTGACGTTGCACAACAAGGCCAGCCAAAGCAGCCAGAATTGCGGCGTCTTGATCGCCTCGTCCGCGCTCACTTGGTGGGTGCTGACGAGCTTATGGGAGGGCTGGACGTGAGTGATCTCGACCGCGGGTTCCCAACCCGACGCTGGCAGCCGTACACTGAAGGCACCGAACATCATCACGGCGAAGTAGAGCAATCCCATGGTTACGAACGTCGGCGCAACGCCCAGGGAGATGGACGAGGCGAAATGATGCATTAGCCCCACTGCGAGCGGTGAGCCGATCATAGCGCCACCCCCGAAGCCCATGATCGCAAACCCGGTCGCCATGCCTGGACGGTCCGGGAACCACTTGATCAGCGTCGAGACCGGCGAGATGTAGCCGATACCGAGGCCAATTCCCCCAACCACTCCGTATCCGAACACGACTAGCGGGAACGAGTGCAGCTCCACACCGAGCGCGGCGATCAGAAATCCGGCGCTGAAGCAACAAGCCGCAACGAACATCGCTTTGCGCGGACCTACTCGCTCGAGCCACTTGCCGAACAGGGCGGCAGACAGACCGAGGAAAACAATCGCGATACTGAAGATGGCTGCGATTGAAGTGAGTTTCCAGTCCGCCGGGGTGGCTTGGGTAATGCCGAGTAACCTGGTCATCGGCAGGTTGAACACACTCAGCGAATAGACTTGGCCGATACACAGGTGAATTGCCAGGGCAGCCGGGGGCACGAGCCAGCGGTTGTATCCAGGCTTGGCGATAGTTCGTGCTCTATCCAGAATTCCGATCATGTTCGGTACTCCTTGCCGAGAGTCATGCGTGCCGTGGTTCAAGAGTGCAAGCCGTACGCCACTCTGCGGGCTTGCGAGGCGGTGCGCAGTCTCGCAATTCCCCAACGCAACCGACGCTGCGGATTCAGCAGCCCGTGCAGATTCCGCAGTCGCTCTGGCGGCCGCCTGCCGTTCGATGCGACTCGCGAACAGCGAGGGCGCCGCGCTGCGGCTCGAAAGCAAAGGCCGCCCCCGGGGCAAGGTCGTTAACAATAGCGCTTGGCGCAGAGTCCACGCTCATTCGCTCCGCGCCGCCGAAGGCTCTGACGCCGCGCGACTCGGAGCGTGACCATCAACCCCCTTGAACGCCCCTCTTTGCTGCTACGCTCCCGGCGGTGTCGAGTGTGTTACATGGATGGTCGAGAGTCATCGGTTGCCTGCTTGCGTTGCTTTCATTGGCGGCCTTGCCGGATTGCGGGGCGCGCACGGCCGTAGAGCTGGTGGAGATTTGTCCGACGGAGGGTGAGACGCGCGCTTGTCAGGGGGCCTGCGGGTCCGGCGTGGAAACGTGCACGGCGGGCTATTGGGGCCAGTGTCAGGTGCCGAGTACCGAGTCTCCTTGTACGGGTGTGTGCGGGGCGGGGACTCAGACTTGCGTGGATGGGGTGATGGGGGCGTGTGTGATTCCCGTAGCTACGCGCAGCTGCTCGAACGATTGTGGGGTGGGTGAGCAGAGTTGTGAGCAAGAGGCCTGGCAAGTTTGCGTCGTGCCAGTCGCGCAGCGAGATTGCAGCAGCATTTGTGGTGGTGGTCATGAGACCTGCGCGGATGGGGCGTGGGGCGCTTGCGACGCGCGGCTGCCAAAGCCGCCGGTGCTCCACACCACGATCCGGGATTTTCATAAGACGCAGAGTGATTTCGAATTGCCCGTTGTCGGCAACGTGAACGACCGGGGCATGGTGGAGTCGACCATCGGCGCGGATCGAACACCGGTGTACGCGGGCCACCCGATCACGCGCACCACGCCTTCGGGTCAGGCTGGCTTCGACGTTTGGTACCACGACACACCGGGCGTGAACGTGACCATCCCCTACGACTTGCAGTTGGCGGCAGATCCGCAGACGCCCGGCGGCTTCTTTTACGAAGATCGCAGCTTTTTCCCGATCGACGAGCAGGGCTTCGGCAACGAGGGGAATCGAAACAACTTTCACTTTACGCTCGAGACTCACACGACGTTCGTGTACCGCGGAGGCGAGGTGTTTACCTTTGCCGGTGATGATGACGTCTGGGTATTCATCGCTGATCAATTGGTGATTGATTTGGGGGGCCTGCACACGATTGAGACTTCGAGCGTGAAGCTCGACCAGATCCAGGAGAATTTAGGCCTGGTCGTCGGTCAGAAGTATCCGCTTGATTTGTTCTTCGCCGAACGGCACACCCTCGGTTCTGATTTCATCGTGCATACGACGATCGCCGATGTTGGCTCCTGCGAATGAGAAGATCCGGATGAGTCGTTATCCGTTCCCGCACACGCGCAAGCTCGAGCACCTGTGTTACCCGTCGGGGGCGAGGCCTGAGCACGCACTGCGGGCGTTCGAGGCTTGGCGCAGCGAGATCGTGACGGCCGACGGCGCGCGCGGCTTTTTGCGCGCGCGGCGGCCAGATACGCCAGATGGGGTGGCCAATTCGACGGTGTCGGAGGGCATCGCGTACGGCATGATTATCGCGGTGCTCTGCGATCAGCAGGCGTTGTTCGACGATTTCTATCGCTACGCGCTGTGCTTCGAGAACAAAAGCGGCCTGATGGATTGGTATATCGCGCCGGACGGCTCGCGTGCTCTGGCGCTGGGCGCGGCAACCGATTCGGATGAAGACATCGCCTGGGCACTGGTCATGGCGCATCGACAATGGGGCGGGCAGGGAGCGCTTGCCGAGCCGTATTTGGCTTGCGCCAAGCGCCAGATCGACCGCGTTTGGCAGTGTGAAGTCGACCACGACCGCTTTCCGGACATGCTCCTCCCGGGCGATGATTGGCGCGGTCAGAACGTGTTCAATCCCTCGTATTTTGCGCCGCATCAGTACCGCATTTTCGCTGAAGTGACGGGCAATTCGGGCTGGCTGCGGGTGATCGATCGCGGCTACGAGATCATATTTCTGAGTCTCGATGCGCTGCGCGGCAATCGTGAAAACGGACTCGTGCCAGCTTGGTGTAACGCCGCGGGTGCTCCGGTCGAAGCTTTCCCCGGGGCGATGACCAACTATCAATACGACTCCGCGCGCCTGCCCTTCCGCATTGCGCAAGACTGGGCGGCCGCGCGCGACCCACGCGCGCTCGACTATCTGCAGCGCGTGAGCGCATTCTTCGCGCGCGTCGGCGCGGATCAGATCGTGGACGGCTACACGCTGACCGGTGAGCCCGCTCCCGATCCGCGTGCAGCTCGCCCCAACCCGGGCTCAGCCGTCTTCGTCGGCGCCGCCGCCGTTGGCGCGATGCATGATTCGCAGTATCAATCGTTCATCGACGGAGCCTATGCGCGCGTGCGGACCGGTACGCTGCTCGCGCGCAGCCGTTACTACAATCACTCCTGGACCGTGCTCTCGCTCTTGATGCTCAGTGGCAATTTTCTCGATTTCCCCCGGTAAATCCCATGCGAATTTTACGCGCGCTCTCGCTCGGTTTCGGCCTCGGCCTCGGCTTTTCGTCGGCGGCGTGTTCCACGCCTCCCAGTTCCGCGCCCGCCAATCCAGCTGGGCAATCGTCAGCACCGCTCGGCGCCCCGCGCGCAGCGCCCGCACCGATGGCCTGGCTCGACAAGAAGCTTTCACCCGATCAGCGCGCTGAGCTGCTCGTGAACGCAATGACGCAAGACGAGAAGTTGACGATCGTTACTGGCTATTTCGGCGTGCAACAGAATTGGAACCACTACAAGTTCGAGGAGGCGCGTCCGCAATCCGCCGGCTACGTGCCCGGGGTGCCTCGCGTCGGCTTCACCGCGCAGTGGCAGACCGACGCGGGCAGCGGTGTCGCGACTCAACGCGAAGCGCCGGCCGCGCTCCAGCATACCGCGCTCCCTTCTGGGATCCTCACCGCCGCCACTTGGGATCCGCCGCTCGCCGAGCGCGGCGGAGCGATGATCGGCAATGAGGCCCGCGCGAGCGGCTTCAACGTGATGCTCGCGGGTGGCGTGAATTTGACCCGTGAACCGAGAAACGGCCGAAACTTCGAGTACGGCGGGGAGGATCCGCTGCTCGCCGGAACGATGGTCGGTGCGCTCGTGCGCGGCATTCAATCCAATCACATCGTGGCCACGGTAAAGCACTTCGCGTTGAACGATCAGGAGACAGGCCGCGATCGAGTCAACGTCTTGGTCGATGAATCGGCTGCGCGTATGTCGGATCTGTTGGCCTTCCAGTTCGCGATTGAGCACGGCGATCCAGGCTCGATCATGTGCAGCTACAATCTGGTCAACGGCGTCTACGCTTGTCAGAATGATTGGCTGCTCAATCAAGTGCTGAAGCGTGATTGGGGCTTCAAAGGCTACGTCATGACTGATTGGGGCGCGCAGCACGACACCGTGCTGAACGCGAACAACGGACTCGATCAGGAGACTGGCGTCGCCGAGCTCGGCAAGTACGTTTGGCTCGACAAGCTCGCGAGCGCGATTCGCCAAAAGCAGGTCCCCCAAGCCCGGCTCGACGACATGGTGCGCCGCATCACCCGCACGCTGATCGCCAAAGGCGCAGTCGACGATCCGGTACAGCTCGGCGCGATCGATTTTGCTGCGCACGCGCAAGTGACGCAGGCCGACGCGGAAGGCGGCATCGTGCTGCTCAAGAACCAGGGCGTGCTGCCGCTCACCGCCAAAGCCAAGCGTATCGCGTTGATCGGCGGCCACGCGGATGTGGGCGTACTGACTGGCGGCGGCTCCGCCCAAGTGTATCCGCCCGGCGGCAACGCGGTGCCGGGTCTCGGCCCCAAAGGTTGGCCCGGCCCTACGGTTTACGCGCCCTCCTCGCCGCTCAGCGCTCTGCGCAGCGAATTGCCCGGGTCGACCATCACTTGGCAATCCGGCACCGATCTCAAAGCGGCCACTGGCGCCGCCCACGAGGCGGACGTTGCGATCGTTTTCGTCACGCAATGGACGGCCGAATCGCTCGACTTCTCGCTCACGCTACCGGACGAACAAGACCAACTCGTGGCCGCCATTGCGCGAGCCAACAAGCACACCGTGGTGGTGCTAGAAACCGGCGGAGCAGTGCTGATGCCCTGGATCGATCAGGTTGCAGGGGTGCTCGAAGCGTGGTTTCCCGGCAGCCAAGGCGGCCCCGCGATCGCGCGCGTCTTGAGCGGCGCGGTCAATCCCTCGGGCCACCTGCCCGTGACCTTCCCTCGCTCGCTCGATCAATTGCCGCGCACCACCGTCGCCGGTGAAGGCGCGCCGAACGACGCACACTTCGAGGTCCTCTACGACGAAGGCGCCGCCGTCGGCTACCGCTGGTACGCCAAAAATGGCTTCGAGCCGCGGTTCCCATTCGGCCACGGCCTCAGCTACACGACCTTCAGCCAAAACAAGCTCAGCGCCAGCGTGGACGGCGCAGAACTCAAAGTCAGCTTCGCCGTGCGCAATACCGGCAAGCGCCCTGGCAAAAGCGTAGCCCAAGTGTACGTGTCGCCGGAGGCCGGTGGCTGGGAGGCCCCCCGACGCCTTGGCGCCTTCAGCAAAGTCGAGCTCGCGCCGGGCGCCACTCAAGAGCTCACGCTGACCATCGATCCACGCCTGCTCGCGATGTACGAAACGCAGCGCCAAGCCTTCCGCATCGCCCCTGGCGTCTACCGCATCACCCTCGCCGCCTCCGCCAACGACGCCGGCCAAACCGTCAAGGTGACCCTCGCCGAACGAGTCCTCCCAACGAAATGATTTTTTGATGGTCACGCGGCGCGGCCAATCGCGTCGTGGCCTTCGGCGTCGCGTTGCGCTGGTACCGCCAGTGTTCAACGCGCTTCGTCGACTGGAAGAGTGAAGCAAAAACAGCTTCCTTTGCCCGCCGTGCTCTCCGCCCAAATTTTTCCGCCGTGCCCTTGCACGATGCATTGGGAAATATAGAGCCCGAGTCCGACTCCTCGTCGGTCGTTCTTGTTGACCTGAACGTACGGTTCGAAGACAGAGGAGAGCTGGCCTTTGGGGATCCCGCAGCCCGTATCGCGGACGGAGAAACGCAGCTCATCACCCGCCGCTTGAACTCCGACGACGATCTGCCCGTCGCGTGGAGTGAACTTGATCGCGTTCGTCAGCAGGTTGACCAGCACCTGAAGGATCCGGGCCGAATCGAACGCAACGTGCGGCAGCGGCTGCGCGATCTCCGCGACCAACGAGATCCATTTTGCCGAAGCCTGCTGCTGAAACGTATCGACAGCCTCCGTTACCACCGGGGTTGGGTCCCCGACCTCGCGCGTAACGGCGAGCATGCCGGCCTCGATGCCTGCGACGTCGACGAGGTCGCCAATCAAGCGGTTCATTCGTCCGCCCGAGCGTTGGATGTGCCGGGTGTGTGAGAGCACTCCCGCGAGGTGAGCGTCCTCTGACACCTCTTGAGCGATCAGACCCGCGTAACCGAGCACGACATTCAGCAGATTCCGCAGGTCGTGACTGACAATGCCCAAGAAAGCGTCGCGCGTGGCCAAGGCATCATCGGCGCGTGCGCGTTCCGTGAGCAGGTCCTTGTCCGTTTCTTGTCGCTCGGCTGAAATCAGGGCCACATGCTCGGCGCGCTCTAGGCGAACCGTTTCATCCGCGTTCGCGCGCTCCCGTTGAATCACTTGGTCTTCGAACGCTCTCTTTTCCTCGACGGACCGGGGGGATGTGAGCGTGGGCACGGCAGAGTGTCGGTCGATCTTTGCGCGAGCCGTCGCGAGCACCTGGTCGGCCCGCGCTCGAGCCTTGTCGATCACGGCGTCGGCAAGCTCATCGAATGCAACGAGCTCCTCCGCGACGGAGCGGTCCGTCTTCGAGCGTTCGGCACGCAGACTCTCGTCGGTTTGCTTCCGCTCGGCGCTCGTGGTCTTTTCTTCACTCATGATTGGCAGCAAGCGTATCACCCGGCTCAGGGCGTGCTCATTCTGCCAGCCTGCAACAGTGAGCTCTGCCAAGTGCGCGATATCGTGAAAGCACGCACTCCTTGCTGCGCGTACCTTCGCAAAAACGCCCCAAACATCCAGTAGCGGCACCGGTGTCGAACTCGTGTGAGTGGCGCTTGGCCTGAATCAGGTTTGTGCGCAGTCCGTCGTTGACAACGCTAGGTTTGCCAGGCCGGTGACGGCGTCGTGGAGCGCGCTGCTGCGCGACCGAGCTTCCTCTGCCCAGCGCTGGAGGAGCGCAGCGTTGCTCGCCGACAGCCGGTCCTCGACCTCGAGATGATGACGCTCGTCAATCGACTGCCCCGAGGACGTTGCCGGTAGCTGTGCCATGGCCATCGTCGAGGGTGGCGAGCCCGAGCCCAACGAGCCTTCCTGTGGGCAGCTGTTATCGGGTCTGAACGCGCCCACCCGGCCTCGTGCATCGACGAGGGTCGTTACAATGTTTATAGCCGTGTTGAAGCGTTATTCTTCGAGTAGCGCTGCGCCGTCAAACGACTAGGCTGGCGGCCATGTCGAAGGATTCTGCGGCTCGCCTCCGGTCGTTTTCCTCTCAGCTCACGTTGTTCGCCGCGCTCGTCGGCTGTGCCTCGCCTGTGGTCGCGCCGTCTTCGCCGTCTTCGCCGAAAGCGGTCAGCCCGATCGACAGCGCGTCCGCATTGTCGCAACCCGCGCGGCCCGCGTTCGTGAACCACGGCGGAATGTGGCTGCCCGCGCAGATGCCGGAGCACGCGGCGGAGCTTTCCAAGCTCGGGCTCGCGATCGATCCGGCGTTGCTCTCGGATCCGAAGTCGAGCCTGCTGAGCGCGATCGTCAATCTGAGCGGCTGCTCGGCGTCCTTCGTTTCGAAGGATGGCCTCGTGATCACCAACCATCACTGCGCCACTGGCGCGCTGCAACACAACTCGAGCGCCAGCGAGAATCTGCTACAGACCGGCATGTTGGCCAAGACGCGCGCTGAAGAGCGCTCGAGTGGCCCTTCGTCCCGGTTGCGCGTACTCTCGAAAATGACCGAGGTCACCGAGCGGATTCGCCCCGTGCTCGACAAAGCCACGGACGCTCTGGCGCGGGAGCTCGAATTCGAGCGGCTCGAAAAAGAGATCGTCAGCAGCTGCGAAAGTCAGCGTCCCGGGGTGCGCTGCGGCCTAGTCAGCATGTACGGCGGCCTCAGCTATTTTTCGATCGAATCGCTCGAACTGCGGGACATTCGCCTGGTTTATGCGCCGGCCGAAAGCATCGGCAACTTTGGCGGTGAGGTGGACAATTGGCGCTGGCCTCGCCACGACGGGGACGTCGCGTTCTTCCGCGCCTACGTCGGCAAAGACGGCATGCCCGCGGACTACTCCGTCGACAACGTACCGTATCAACCACCCTCGTTCTTGAAGCTGGCTTCCGCGCCGCTCGCGGAGGGGGATCTGGTGTTCGTCGCGGGCTACCCGGGTCGCACCTCCCTGCTCGCATCCGCCGTTGAAATGCGCGAGGCCGAGCGAATCCTCTACCCCGAGCAGCTGGCCATGTTCGACGCTTACTTGGCGCTGATCGCGGACATCTCGAAGGATGACCCGGAGGTCGCGATCAAGGCTACCAGTCGGCGACGCGGCTTCGACAACTATCGCACCAAGCACCTGGGTGAGCTTGCGGGCATGAAGCGTGCGGGCTTGCTGGATAAAAAGGTCGCTGCCGACAACGCGCTGCAGGCGTACATCGACAGTGACCCTGCCCGCCGCGCCACCTACGGCGCCGCGATTTACGATCTCGAGCTCGCCTTCGACGAGCAGCAGCGGACCCGTGAAGCAGATACGGCGCTGCAGTCCGAGTTCCTGATGCCGCGCCTGCTGTTCGCAGCCTATCGCAGCGTGCGAATGGCCGCAGAGCGGCAAAAGCCAGACCCGCAGCGGGATCCGGAATTTCAAGAACGCAACGTGGCCAAGCTCCGTGATGAGCAGAAAGCGCTCGCCGCCAGTTACCACCCGAAGCTCGATCGAGCCTTTTTGAAGCTCGCACTGCAACGTGACCGCGCGCGCGACCCGCAACACCGCTCGCCCGCAACGCTGCTGATCGCCGGCAAAGATCCCACCGATACCGCGATCGACGCCGCGATCGCCAAGCTGTACGACAAGACCCACTTGGGCGAGGAAAAGGCCCGCTTGGAATTGTTCGATCACGGGCGCTTTGCCGCGCTGGCCGGGCATCCGGATCCGATCGTGCGCCTGGCCGTCAAGCTGTATCCGGCGTTGCGCGCCGCCGAAGATCGTTCCAAATTCTTCGCAGGCGAATTGCGCTCGCTGAAGCCCCGTTATCTCGCCGCGCTGCTCGCCTTCAAAGGCGGCGCCGTCGCGCCGGACGCCAACTCGACCTTGCGCGTCGCCTACGGCACCGTCAAAAAGGCTCCGCCCGACGCGCCCGGCGCCAACATCGGCGCGTTCACCAGCTTGACGCAGATGGTGGCGAAAAACACTGGCAAGGAGCCGTTCAACGCGCCCGAGCGCTTGCTCGAAGCAGCCAAGGCCGCGACGCGCTCGCCCTACGTCGACAAAACCCTCGCTGACGTCCCGGTCGATTTCCTGAGCGATCTACACATTACCAACGGCAATTCCGGCTCGGCCACGCTCAACGCACGTGGTGAGCTGGTGGGCCTGGCGTTCGACGGCACCTACGAATCGGTGGCCTCGGACTGGGCCTACGAGCCCAGCACCCGCACCGTCCACGTCGATTTGCGCTTCATTTTGTACCTGCTCGCCGAAGTGGACCACGCGCAGAACCTATTGAACGAATTGGGCGTCGCCCGTTAACTTACGAATCACGCTGCGTTTCGGACCGCATCGGTCCATTGCCCACGATCTCGGTCGGCCTCGGTTGGGCAATGGGCCTTTGACGAAGGGCTGCTCCCTAGAGCTGCGGTCGCGCGCGTGCCGGAGTCGCGACGGTGCGCGCGAGTGCGAGCAGCTTCTGTACGGTCTCGATTTGTTGCTCGCCGCGATTTCGGAACAGGAACAAACCCTGCGTGTTGGTGCCGCCGCTGCCCTCGACCACGATGGCCACCTCACTCTTGCGCCCGTCGTTGAGCGCTAAAATCGTGTTCCGCGTGCCCGGCAGGTACGAGGTTCCGCTGCCGCAGCAGGAGTTGGTCAGCAGGATTCCTTGGCCAACAGCGGCGGCCGCCGGGTTGTCGCGTAGGCGCAGCTCATTTTTGAGTACGGTCGTATGATCGGCGGCGAAGATCAGAATGCCGACCATCGAGAAGTCTGCAAAACCGTCGGGCGGGCTGCCCTCGATCGTGTTGTCGAGGATCAAGTTGTCTTCTGGCCGGTTGATCTGCGCCGCATCTCCGCCCGGAGCCGCGACCTCGTCGCGCGCCAGCTGGATCACGATGCCATCCCCACCCGTGCACGGACCCGTGCAGTCGAGCACCGTTAGGTCGTGAATCCGATTATGTTCGATACGCCAGCGATCCCCGCCCGTACTGGTGATGGCTTGAGCGGTACCTTCGAAGTGATTGCGGGAGATCACGATGTCGTGCGCGAAGCGCGCGAAGATCCCGAACGACAGTGGCGCCAAATGGACGCTCGAGACCCCGCGGCCGTCGAAGACGAAGCCGCTGATCGACGTGCCGCTCGCCGGATTCTTCCCGATCGGCCCGGGCATGAAGAAGCCGACCCGAGCCGCGCCCAAGGTTGGCCCACTGGCGCAGCCGATGATGCGTGGATGGCCGATGCCGAGCCGACCAAGTCGACTCGCTTGTTGATGGTAGCGCCGCAGTACGCGCCGGGCGCGATCCGGATTTCATCGCCATCGCGCGCGGCATCAACCGCCGCTTGAATCGTGGCCAGCTTCTCCGGAACTCGCAGCACTTTGGCGCTGGCAAGCTCCGTCGAGCAAACCAACGCCAGACTCACCACAGCACCGAGCAACAACCCTCGTCCCATGACTCGACTCCCTGGCTGACCCTTCGCCACTCACGAAGGGGAGGGCATGATTCACCTAGGGGGCTCACAATGCTAGGAAATTCGGGCACGCGGCGCTTCGCGCGCGGGGATCGGGTGTTGAGATTTTTGGCCAAGCGGCGTCCTGAGGCGCTGGGCCGCCCGCGCGTTGCGCGTAGATCGCACGCGCCTGTCCGGTCAGTTCTCGTAGGTCTGCGCCTTATTGGCGGATCGTGATCTGATCCTGCCAAAGTCGGTGACCTCGACGAATTTCCGGGCATGCGGCTGAACTGCTTGGCGCGCGCTTCGGCGCGAGGAGAGCGCTGCGCGCGCGCGCGGGAGGGGAGAGCGCGGCGCTGCGCGCGCGGGAGAGGAGAGGAGAGCGCGCGTGGAAGGGAAGAGCGGGGGAGGCTACTGGGCGGCGATCCAGGCCAGCACGCAAGCCACGTCTTCGTCACTGAGGGCGGGGCGCGCGAGCGGCATGGGCGAACCGCAGGGCGGGGTCGGCGAGAGCTTTTGATAGATCAGACTGGCCTCGGGGTTGGTCGGATCGGCGAGCGTCGAGACGCAGCCGGTGCCAGTGCCGGGGACGCCGACCACGCGCGACGCGACGCCTGGAGATACGAGGTCCAAGTCTTGTTGCGGGCCGACGGCACCGTGGCAGCCTGTGCCGCCGCAGCTCGGGATGAAGATGCGCGTGACCACGTCGCCGCACGGACCGAGATCGGGGCCGGCGCCGGCCTCAGCGCCCGCCTCCGAGCCGGCTTCGACGGGAGTGGCTGCGTCGCCGCCGCTCGCTGCGGCGCTGCCGCCACCGCCGGCGCCGCTCGCGCCCGCGACCGCCAGCAGGAAGTGCTCCGGGTGCGCAAGCGTGCCCGGGCAAGCCGTCAATAGCAATGCGCTGAGGGCCATTCCGGAAGCTAGCAATGCGGAGAGGGCAAGTCGGATCGAGCGGGCCGAGCGATCAGTGCGCATAGCGAACTCCCAAACCGACTTGCAACTGTTCGTCGAGCGCGCCGCCCGCGACGATGGTATCCCAAACCTTGGGGTGGAATGAGCTGAAGTAGCGCGTGTAGCGCCCGCCTAGGCGAGCCTCCAGGCCTGGAATGATCGCTACTGCGCAGCCCAGGTCCCCATCGATGCCCGAGACGTGGGCATCGCGAAAACGCTCGTAGATTTCGCCCGGCGAAGTGACGGCCAGGTAGGCAAGACCGAGCATCGCCGAGAAAC
Organism: Pseudomonadota bacterium; assembly: GCA_037200885.1. Classification (GTDB taxonomy): domain Bacteria; phylum Myxococcota_A; class Polyangia; order Polyangiales; family Polyangiaceae; genus PMG-095. The sequence continues at coordinate 2,208,519 of JBBCIN010000003.1, read as the reverse complement.
GCCCTGCGAGCAGGACACGGCCGTCCAAACCAAAGCGGAGTGAGATGGTGCGAGCGCTGGGCAGCAACGCCAACACCTTGGAGTTGCTGTTCATCACGAAGTAGCTCGCGTCGGCGCCGAAGAGGACGCCAAACTCCATCGGATGGCGCGCGGGGACCAGCAACCGCTCGCGGATTTCACCGCTGTAGCGCGTCCAGCTAGTCTCGATCTTGTCACCCCCGGGGGTAGTCGAGTCCAGCGCGAAGGCGTGGCTGAAGCGGCCGCGAAAGCCGAGGTCGCGCAGCACGGGCACGTCGCTCGTCGCCAATGGGTATGCTTCGAGCGCGAAGCTCGCCATCGGGGCGATCGGCAATTTGTAGGGCCTGGGCAAGTTACCCACCGGGTCACTGTATTTGAAGCGGCGATTGCCGACATCCACGCCGACGTACACGCCGACCTCGGTGCGCCCAGCGGCAATGCGCGCGGCTTCACGACGCCCGAGCGCTTCGTGATCGACCGGGCTCGAGCCTTCGACGTCGGTCGTCGACGGTACGTCTGCGAGTGAAGCGCTGGCTTCGTTGGTCGCGTTGGTGGGCGGGGTCTCGGGCGCTGGCGGCGCTTTCGGTTCGGGCTTCGCGAGCGCACTATCTTGAGCCTTGGGCGGCGCGGCATCTTCCGGCTTGGCGGGCGCCTTGTCCGCTGCGTCCGCGGTGGTGGCCGCGCTGTCGGTTGCAGCTGGCGCCGAGTGCTTGGGCTTGGATTTGGCTTTGGCGGCCGACGCAATCGGCGAAGCTGTCACGAGCGCTGCAGCCAAGGCGAGGCCGCGCGCGAAAGGGAGGCTTTGGCGCATCAGATCGTCAGGCGACTACACTGCGGATTGCCGTGCCGGTGGTGATCTGATCGTTCAGCTGCGCATCGCTGAGCCCGATACCGGCTCCGAGCGTTTTGGCCAGTGAGGCCAAGCTGTCACTTGCCGCCAGATCGCCGCCATCGGCGGCTGCGCCGCTGGCGGGGTCGATGTCGGCCGCGTGACCGCCGGGCAAGATCCCGCCGACGACCGAGCCCTTGAAGCCCTTACCGATCATCAGCCCGACGGAGTGCGAAGCGTTGTGCCCGCGGCCATTCAGCGAGTCGAAGGTGCGCCCGAAAACATTCAAGGTGGCGAACGTCACTTTGTCATCCAAGCCGTAGGTCTTCAGCTTGGCCATCAAGGTTTTGATGTTGTTGACCGACGCAACGGTCTGTGTGGCCTCGTTGTTGAAGTTCGCGTCGCTGTGATTGTCGCCCGAGAACGGCAGATGAATCGTGACCACGGGCGTGACGTTCATCTTGATCAAGAGCGCGGCGGCGATCACCTGATTGTTGGCGTCGTCGCTCTGGATGGTTGCTAGATCCGCGGCCACTTGTTGAATCATCGTGCGCAGATCGGTCTGCGAGAGCGCCATGTTGTCCAGGTACGCACGCTCGGCCGTGGTTTGCGCGCGGTTCTCTTTCAACGTCTGATTTAGCTTGTTCAGCGTGTCGTCACGCAGGGTTTGCAGCTTGGCAGCGAGATCCTGCGGGGCCGAAAGCACTGCCTTGAGACCGGTGGGCGTCAGCTTGGGCAGGTATTGGCCTTCGAACGAGAGCTGTTCGCCGCCGATAGTCACCGGTTGCGTTTGCACGGTGTTGAAGCACGAGTGCAGGTTCTTCGCGAAGTAGGAGGGAAGCCACTGACCGCGCCGAAGCGAGCCGAACAGCTCCAGCACGCGACCGAGCTCGCCGTGGTTGGCGGTGCCCGTCGAGTGGTGGAAGAACACCGTGCGGTCGAGGATGTTCTGCGGCAGGGTCGACCACGGTTTGGCCGCGGTCCATGTCTTTCCGCCGATCGTTAGCGGCGTCGCGGCCATCGACATGTCGGTCGGATCGGAGTGATTGACCGTGCCGGCGGCGAACGACGCGGGCAGATCGTAAGTGCCAGGGACGTTGCAATTCAAGGCATCGCCGTTGGCCGACATCGACAAGATCAAATACTGCGCGCCCGCGGAGCAGGCGTCGTCCGCGCGCACCGATTTCGGGTTGAGCAAGAACGAGACGGGCAGGCCGGTGGCCATGGCACGGAGGCCGACCAAGCCTGCGCCGGCCAGCGAGGCTCCCAGCAATTGGCGACGATTCAAAATGCTCATGGGGTTCTCCTACAAGCCGATTGCGACGGAGGTCGGCGCCAAGCACGCCACGATGAAGGTGGATTTGAGTGCGTCGGTAGGCTTTGCGCCGGCCGCGATCGCGGCGTCGTAGTGATCCGAGAGCAGCCCCGTGACGGTCGCGCTGTTCGGGTCAGCCGACGTGATGCCCATGATGTTGGCGACGAAATCGGTGATGGCCGCATCCTTCTTGGTGCTGTCGTAGCGGCTCTTGGTTTTGTCGACGGTGAGACCAGCTGCGTACGCGCACAGTGACTCGGTTGCGCCGCGGTAGAAGGGCGTTTGATCGGTGGACAGCGCGGGAGCTTCAGCCCCGCGCAGATATCCGTCCAAGGGGATGTTGTTGGTCACTGCGATCTGCGTGGTCTTGTCGGTGATGCCCACGCACAGGCTGGTCGTCAGCTGCAGGCGATTGGTCAACGCTGCGCAGAAGTGATCCTGGCGAGCGATGCTGACCGTCTCGCCCACGTCACGCCAAGTCTTCGTGGCTGCTTGGCCGGTGACCAAGGGCGAGGAGAACAACTCCAAGAGCAGGGTATGGAAGTCGTACTTGGAGTCGGTGAACGCCGCCACGACTCGCTTGAACTCGGGGTCCTCTTCCGAGCAGCCGCTGGAATTGGCGTAATAACAGAGCTTTTGCGCCCAAGCACTGGGATAGAGCGGATGGTTGATCAGGGCGCTCGCGAAATCATCGAACGACGTGAGATCCGTCTTCTCCCCCAAGTAGTCGAACGATGCGGTGGCGAAGACCTGTGTCGGATCGTGCTGCGCGTGGTACGAGTAGGTGTACGATTGGCGTAAGATGTTCCGCATCGGGTCCATCGTTTGGTGGCAGCTGTAACAGGGGCTGGTCGGGTCCGAGTGCTGGCCGTCCTTACCGTTGTCGAGCACGGTCGAGGTGCCCTTGTCGACCGGGTTGATGCTGCGACCTAGGCCGACGATCAAGGCTTGGTTCAGCGTGTCGCGGTGCTGGTTGCTGTTGTTCGTCGTCCAGTTGGCGAAGAACGCGGGCGTCGAGAAGTAACCCACGCGCGGCGTGCGCACGACAATCTCGTTGGCGCTGCGCAGCGTGGCCAGATCGTAGAACGGGGTCAGCTTCTCGTCGGCCTTGGCGAGGCGCACGGTGACCGGGCGCCAGATCACGTCTTGGGCGGTAACGTTGGGCGAAGTGAAGGCGGCGCCGCTGCCGCAGTTGTATTGGTAGAGGTTCTTCTTTTCCGCGGGGACATCGTCGGGGATGGCTAGGGTGGGCGGGCCATTCGTGTCCGCCGGATCGCTCACGTAGTTGCGGGTCGCGTAGCCGAACAGCCCCAGAAACGCGGCCGATACACTGCTGTATTTGCGCTGGTTGTAGGCCACGTCCATCTTCATCGCGTTGCCGTTGGCGTCGAGCACTACGTGACCGGTGTCATCGAGCTGTGGCATGCTGCACTTGAAGGGCGACGGGACCGCGAAGTGCATGAAGTTCGGACTCGCCGGGTCCACCGTGTCGGTGAGGGGGATGTTGTTCGGCACCACCGGCATCGCCGCAGGATCGAGCGGCGGCTGATAGGTTAGCCAGAACGCTTGCGTCGTGCTGAGCGTCCCGTCAGGCAGCGGTACGCTCAGTGTTTGCTTGCCCGCGTCATCCACCTGGGCTTGGTCGAGCGCGAGGTAGAGCGACATCAAGGTCGGCGTCATCATGAACGTGTGCGTCGTTACGGTGTCCGTGAAGGGCTTGCCGTCCGCGATGGTCTTGAGCGCGGTGCGCGACATCGACTCTTGAGCTTGCGCGAACATGGGCAAGTTGGTCAGGTTGTCGACGCTCAGCTGATCGAAGAAATCATTCTGCGAGATCTGCGTTTGCTGAAAGGCCTTCATGAAGAACGTGCCGAGCTTTGCTTGGGCCTCGGGACGCACGAACCAGGCGCCGACCATGTCCTTCAGCGCGGCCGGATCCTGCTCGACCGCGGCGATCTCGTCTTCCGTCGCGGGCAGGCCGAGCAGCAAGTTTTTCACCTTGGCGACGTAGACGCGCGCTTGCACTGGCTCGAACGGGATCTCCGCTGCGGCGTCCGGAGAATCAGCGGTGCCGCCTGCCGCAGACGAACCCGAAAAGCCCGAGCTCGGCGATGAAGACGAGCCTGCTCCGGACGATGACTGGGAAGGCAGTACGTCGAGTGTGCCAGTGCAGGCGATCGCGACGCCGCCAGCGACCAGGGCTGAAGCTGCCCAGCCATGTATGGGCCTAGTCGACATAGAGCTACTCCTCACGAGGCCCTGAAATCTCAGCACCCGAAATCGGTTCGACAAACTCTCTCATACGGCACAGCCCTTCGTCCAACACTTCTGAATCGGTGAGGAACACGAATGATGTGTGGGCCGCGCGCAATGACACGCATGCGCGCATGCACTCACGCACACGCTCACGACCTTCGCACGATTGCGGTCGCGACGCGCTTTTTGTACCGGTGAATCCGCGATTTCGTTCGAGCAGCGCTCATCACTCTGTCTCTGCTTGGCTGCCCAGCGACTTTTTCGTTGGGAAATTTCCGAGCTCCGAGGAAACGCGATTGGGGCCCGGCGCCTACGGGGGCGCGGCCGCGACTGCGTTTCCAGTTCGCAACACGCGTCAGGCGCCGTGGCACTTTTTGTACTTTTTGCCGCTGCCACACGGACAGGGATCGTTTCTTCCCGCCGACGGTAGTTTTGCCGCGGCACTCCGCGCGGGCTTACGTTGTTGCGTGACGAATGCCGCCGCGTCCGCCTCACGACCGTTATCGATCATCAAGCTCGCGATGCGCAGCGTGGCCTCGCTGCGCGCAGTCGCGGTCTCCGCGATCGCGAGGGCGCGACGGTAGTAGGCTTCGGCGGCGTCGGCCTCACCTAGCTCGCGGTAAACGTCTCCGGCCTTGTACTCTGCGATATAAGGCTCTGTCGCCGTTTCGAGATTGGTCAGCACGAGCGCGAGCGCGCGTTCTCGATCACCCGCGCGCGCATGGACGAGCGCTATCTCCCCGTTCATGTAGTCCGGCTCGACGAAGTACAATGCCTCGGCGATGCGCACGGCCAGATCGACCTCGCCGGCCGCACTGAGCCGCGCAGGGATGGTCAGCAAGTCACCGGCCAGGTCGAACTCGCGATCGACTGCGCCTAGCAGCTGCCGATTGCCATCGAGCCCGAGGACGAACGCGAGCGTGGCTTCGCCCAGTTTCCGCAAGAGGGGCCGAGTCTCTTCGGAGCTTGCGCCCTCCCCTAAGTCATCGAGGGCCTCGATCTGCTCGACGACGGCTGCGGCGAGCTTGAACGGCCCCTCCAAGGCGGGATCCGTTTCGTTTTCGTCGTCGCCGCCCTCGTCGCCGCCGCCCTCGTCGTCGCCGCCCTCGTCGCCGCCGCCCTCGTCCTCGTCGTCATTTTCGTCGAAATCGAAGTCCTCGGGAGACCGCCGCGCATCTCCCACGGATTCGATCACGACTGGGTTCGGGAGCGGCGCCTCGGTTTCAGTCACCGACACGACGCTGAGCGAATACCGGTGTTCCTCACCGTAGTCATATACATAAACGAACCGTTGCCCGGCTCGCAGCTTCAAACGAAACAGCGGTACCCGGTCAGCGCGCGCCCCGTCTGTCCGCGGGTCGACGTACTCCGAGGATTGGTCCCAGTACTTCCCCGACAGGAAGAAGGCGTATAAGTGATCGTCATCGCCGACGCTCAAGGTTTTCTGCATGAGCTCGTGCACGTCATGCAAGGTGTTGCGGCCATCGAAGTCGATGACGCGCCGCACCTCGGGGGCATCATCGGGGCTGATCGATAGGCGGAAAACTCGATGGGACACCAGCCGAGCTTAGAACGAACTAGCGCTCCGGTGATTGCGAAAGTCGCTGATCCGCCTCTCGAAATAGGCTTGCTAGCGAGCGCACGAACGCTCCCAGCCATTGATTTCGATCGAGCTCCCGGTTCAGTGAATCTGCGGTGATCAGCTTGACCGTTACGTCGCTCAGCGCGACCACGGATGCGGTGCGCGGGGAACGCGTGAAAACCGCGGTTTCGCCGAAGACGGCACCTGGACCGAGGCGGCGCAGCACGGTGCTTTGTGCGCCGACCTCGCGCCGCACTTCGCATTCCCCGTGCTCGATGATGTACGCCGCGTCGCCCACGTCCCCCTGGGTGACGATGTATTCACCTGCGCGAAACTGCTTGGCTTCGAACCAGCGTTCCCCACTCAAAAAGCGCTCGAGATCGTGCTTCAGCTCGAGCACGTTTTGGTGGCGCTGCGCCGGGTCCGGGGAAAGAGCCTTGCTCGTGATGCGATTGAGCTCGGGCGGCAGCTGGGTCCACAGCTCGTTCTCGCGTGGCAGCACGACGGGCTCGCCGCCGAGCGCTCGGCCGAGCGGACGACCGCGATGGTTCGGCGCGTTGGCCGTCAAGATTTCGTGCAGCAGGCCACCCAGGCCGAACACGTCCGTGCGCTCGTCCAGTAAATCAGTACGACCACGCAGTTGCTCAGGAGCCATGTACGCCGGTGTTCCGCGGATGACACCGGAGGTCGCGCTGCCCCCGCTGGGCGTGGCCGGCAGTTGCACTGGCGCGCTGAACGCTTCGGCATCGGCGTCGGCCTGCTCTTCGGACAGGGTGCTGGCTCGCCGCGTGATCGAAGCCACGCCCCAGTCCATCAAATAGACCTGGCCGTGATCGCCGACCATCACGTTCTCCGGCTTGATGTCGCAGTGAATGACGCCGCGGCTATGCGCGAACGAAAGCGCGTCGCACACGCGCAGGACGATGCCCAAAAATTGTTGCAGGTCGTCCGCCGCGCGCGGCCCGGATTTTTCGGCCAACAGCGCCGCGAAGGTGCGACCCCGCACCAACTTCATGACGATGAACGGCTTTTCGTCGTGCTCGCCCAAATCATAAACGGGCACGATGTTCGGGTGATCGAGCTGCCCGGTGATTTGAGCCTCGGCCACGAATTTTCGCAGGATGTCGTGATCGTCCTCGACGAAAGCCTGCAGCACTTTGACGGCGACGCTGCGGCCGATCACCGGGTCGAAAGCGGACTCGATGTGCCCCATGCCGCCGCTATCGAGGTGCCCCCGGCGTTGATAGCGTTGGGCAAAGGATGGGGGTGGAGGCTCGAGCTTTTTTCGAACGCCCGTGCTGCGCGGCTGGACGTCGGTCGTACCGCTACTGGCCGGGACTATTTCGGTGGCAGTTCCGGGGATGCTCGGGTCGGCGGCCATGGGAGCGAGTGCGTTGGTGAACGCTTTAGAGTAGCCCGGCCTGCCTGCCAAGAGAAGGTTACCGACGCCAGTATTTTGCGGCAAGCCTGACAATTCATGCAACGGCGAAGTGCCTTGAGCGTTGGCGACGTACGCTCCGAGGAATTCGGGGTGGTGGGCGACGTGCACGTCCATGATCGGCATCAGCGCGGCGCGGCCCGGTTCGGGCAACAGGGCGACCTGCGCTGCGAAGGTTTCGCTCGCGGGCACGTAGCTCACCATCGCAAGCGACACCTGATCAGCGGTCGGTCGCGGGCGCGCCCGATTGGCCGGTCGTCGAAGAGCCTTTCGCGCTTGCGATAAATCTGCGATTTTCGCCGTTCTTGTCCGACTTCAGCAGGTTTGGCTACGTCAGCTACCGGGAAACCGCCCTCGATGCCGCTGGGTGTATTCCGTGGCCGCGGAAATTTGGCTTGCGATCGACCGACCCCGAAGTCCGCGGCGGTAGCCTCACGCGCGGCCCTCGCAACTTCTTGCGCGCGAGCAATCCAGCGGCCAGCGCCTCGAACGCGCATCTTCAATGCATGCACATGTTCCGCGGTACTGCTAGATTGACTAGCCTTACTTCGCGAAGCGCTAGCACGCTGGCGCACGCAAGGAACATGGCGTGACTGACGGAACGGTACGACGAGCGACGAGAGCGGCAAAAGCTGCAGCGGTGATCTTTGCAGCCGTGAGCTGCAGCGTTTACGACGCGTCCCTATTGGGGAGCGGACCTTCTGGAGGCGGCAGCAGCGGCACGGGTTCGGGAGCCGGCCATTCGGGCACGGGCGGTGACGCCAACTCCGGCGCGGGACGCGCTGGGTTTGCCGGCACCTCGGTAGTCAACGGAGGTTCGAGCGGCTCGAGCGTAGGCGATGGCGGCATGAATGAAGCCGCGGGCGCGATGGAGGCCGGCGGTGAAGGTCCCGAGGGCGGTGCCGCGGGGACCAGCGGCAGCGCGGGCAAGGCCGGCAGCAGCAGCGGTGGCACTGCGGGCAGCGCTACTGCGGGCAGCGGTGGGACCGCCGGCAGCGGTGGCACTGCGGGCAGCGCGGGCGCGGGCGGTAGTCCGCCCGCGACCGGCTGCGCAAAGCTTTTGGTTCCCATCGATGATGCGAGTGACCGAGCGCACTTCGTGATCTCGCTGCCCTCCGCCATCGACCTCAGTAGTGCGACGGCCGCGATCATGATGCGGGTCTATGTCCAAGTCCAACCGGGCGCCGGAGGCACGATTTTCAACTACGTGCAGGATTCTCAGTACCACTATTTCGGCGTCACTACCGCCTCGCGCCCAGCGCTCAAGAGCGTCATCGGTTGGCAGACGCTCACGTTCAATGTCGGTACACAGGCCGTTGGTTCAACCGGGATCGTCAAGACCGACATCAGGCGCATCGGAATCGAGATCAATGCTGCACCGGATACCAGTGATTGGACGAATCCGACCATCGTCTACGTCGATTCGATGACGGTGATGACGCCCGCGCTGTCTTTTACTTTCGACACGACAGCGACCGTGAATCCCACACCGATGGGCTCGGACCTCGCCGGAGAAGTGATGTGGTTACACAACGGCAGTTCGGACACTACGGCAACCGGGGTCACGCTCACCTGGCAAGCGACTTGCCCCTGAGACGCGCCCGGTCGATTTAGTTGCAGCCGATCGGCGCGCTGCCCACAACGACGTCGTCGTACCAGACTTGTCCGATGTCGCCCGAGTAGTTCTGCGCGCCGATCTTCAAGAACTTGAATGACGGTGCCCACGTCACGCGTGGTGCGTCGGTTGGACGCGCCGCAAAATTCGTGACGTGCATGTTGCTGACTTCGCTGCCGCCGATCCAAAGTCGAAATTCGTTGTGGCCGCCGTCGAACAGAGCTTCGACGCAGGTCCAAGAATCGGAGTCGAAGGTCGTTCCAGCCATGTTCAGCGGATTGCCGCCGGTGGTAAAGCCATTGGAAAATCGCGTCACTTCACCCCCGCCGCCATCCGTCGGATTCTGCAGGTTCAGGTCCACCATCGCCGTGGCGAATCCCGGAGGGATCGAAACGCCCAACCTGAGCTCGGTACCGGATTGGTCGAGCGTTGAACCCGCGACGAGAAACGCGGCGTGCCCGGCTACGGCACTGGTCGCTTTTGCGAAGTTGACCCAAACGCGCACATAAAAATGATTGTCGGTGGTGGGCAGTCCAGAGACGGGGATCAGGGCCGCGCCTTGCCCGCTCGAGGTGCCGGTCGAGCTCGCAGAGTTCGGCGCGCTGTGCGCCTTCGAGCTGACGACGGTCGGCCCGTTCGTTCCACCCGACGGGGGGGGTAACCATTTGCTCGCGTCTGGCGCGGCGTTCACTGCACTGGTGTCGAAGTTATCGCTGACGATGATCATGCCGCCCGGAGCGCCGCCTGTAACGCCTGCGCCACCGGCGCCGCTCGCTCCACCACCGCCACCAACTCCCGCGGTGGCCGACGTGCCGCCGATTCCTGGCGCGCCGCTTGGACCGCCGCTGCCGCCGCTCGCGGTGGCGCCGCCACTGGCCGGGGCGCCGCTCGCGCCAGTGCCTGCGCTGCCGCCATTCGGGAGCCCGGCGCTCCCGCCCGAAGCTCCAGCGCCGGCACCGCCTAGGCTGCTGGAACCCGCCGCGCCTGACCGCGGCGCGTCGCCGGTTGAGCTCGAACAACCGAGCAGCGGAATACTGAACAAGCCAAGGCCGCAGATTAAGGAGCGATGCATGCACCCTCTCGGTAGCACGAGGAAGCTCGAAAACTAGAGAGCGGTGCCCGCGACGTCGAGCTCGGCCACGCAGGTGTAGGCTTTGCCGCTTACCTCAGTGAGGCCGACGAAACGAATGAAACGTCCAGGCGTGGCCGGAAAAGTGACCGTCGTGGGTGCTTTGCCCGTGCCGAAGCTGCCGGTCTTGACCGCGGTTCCCCAGTTGGTTTTGTCGCTGCTCACGTAAAATTCGTAGTCTTTGACCATGCCGTTCTGGTTGTCGTCTTGGCGCGGGGTATAGCGCATGCCCGTGAGCGAATAGCTGGCGCCCAGGTCGATCACGATCTCGTGCGGCGGCATTGGCTTCGCGTCCGTATACTGCGTGTGCCAAAACGTGGACGTCGAGTCGTCGAAGGCGTTGGTTGCGTGCCCGTCTTCGGCCGCCGTCTCCTGGCTGTCCGCCGAGACCAGCGACCAGCTGGCGTGCGAAATGAAGCCGCTGTTCATTGCGCCGCCAGCGCTCCACTCGCCCGTGGTCACGTTCAGTTGCCAGCTGTCGTAGAAATCCATCACTAGCTTGGTATCCCCGGACAGCTTGAGCGGCAGCCAGATGTACTTGGAGCTCTTCAGATCCGGATCTTGCCAGCGATCGCCTGCGTAGATGTAAGTCGTGGTCTTCGTGCCTTGAACCGGGATGATGAATGCGGTCTGGGTATCGAAGCCCGTGGCATCGCCCACGTTCGCGAGGGCGCTCCAAGGACCTTGCATCGAAGTCGCGGTGGAGAACTTTTGTTGGTTCGGATCCCAGTTCGTCGCCGCCGAATTGACGATGAAATAGTGCCCCTTCGCTTTCATGATCGCGGGCGCCTCCCGGTAGCTGCCCGGCCAGAGCGTGGAGATCTGCGACTTCATGTCGGTGTAGTCGTCGGTCAGATCGTACAGCGAAAGATCGGCGTTCTCGTTCGACGCCGACAGAAAGTACGCCTTGCCGTCGTCGTCTTTGAACAAAGTATCGTCGCGCGACATGCGATCGTTCGGGCGGAAGTGGCGGACCTGCGTGTACGCGCCATCGACCGTGTCACTGGTAAAGACGCCCGCTTCCGCGGTTGCGTAGCTTGCCCCCTCCCAATGCAACCACATCACGTATTTCTTGGTGGCGTCATTGTAGATGACCTTCGGCCGCTCGATGATGCGATCGGATGCCGCGAGATCGCTCGAGGTTTGTTTGGTGATGATTGCGCGCCTGAATTCCCAGTGCGAGAGATCCTTCGAGGCGTAACAATTGACGGCTTTGAAGCCACCCGAGTTGCCGGATTTGTCTTCGCCGATCCAGTACCAGGTATCTGCGACTCGAATCAGGCCCGCGCCGTGCGCCTCGATGCGATTGCCAGCCGTATCCTGCCAAAAATCGCCGTTCTTGATGGTGACGATCACGTCGGAGCCCGCGCCGCCGGCCGCGCTGGGAGCGCCGCCACTGCCACCGACCCCTGCCCCGGCGCCCCCGGTCGGTGCAGCGCCTGCGCTGCTACCGCCCGCGCCACTGGGCCCGGCTCCGGCCGAACCAGCTGTGCTCGGCGACGTACCCGCGCTCGATGACGATGCGCCCGCGTTATCGATACCGCCGCTCGAGCCGCCGTCGCTGTTCGCACTAGCGCTCGAGCCGCCAGCGTTTACGCCGGCCATGCCGGGGTTCGCCTCCGAGGCTTGCCCACATCCGACCAGCAGTAGCGCCGAGCCAAGAAAGTAGAGAGCGGAGACGGCTGTTTTGTGCATGAATCGCCAAAGGAACGCTACACTGAGGTCGCCTCGCGGGCCGCCCGAAAGCGTTCGCGCTTGCGCGTTTTCGGGCCGCCTACACTCGATAAATCGGCGCGCGCTGCAGCGGCTATGGACTGGTGGCGAGGTTTTGGCTCTCGCGCCCCTATAGAAACGGGAACATGAGACGCAAACTTTACTCGCTCCTCGCGCTCTCGATCTCTGTCCTCAGCGCCGCCTGCTCTTCGGGGGGCGAAGGCGGCGCGGACGTACCTGCCGTGGACGGCGGCCATGCTGGGGGCGCCGTGGCTACGGCTGGTGCCGAGGCGAATTCCGGTGGCTCGACTGCGGGGCGCGACGCCGCCGGTGGCAGCAGCGCGGCCGGGGCCGCCGGTGGCGCTTCGAATTCTGGCGGGGGAGGCAACGGCTCGGTTGCGGGCGCGAGCGCGGGCGGTGCCTCGGGTCAAACCGGAGCGGGTGGCGCTGGCGGTAGCGCCACCAACGGTGGGGCGACCGCGAACGGCGGGGCGCCAAGCTGCGGCAACGTCACCGGCACATCGACGCGTCCACAGCTGACGGCGACGGAAGCCGCAAACGATACGATCCTCGAGTACCTCGCGCAGTCCGATAACTGGAATCCCACCGCCGGTCTCGGCAGCGCCAGCGCGTTCACGCCCGACTTCACCGTCGCCGCTGATGGCAGTGGTACTCATAAGACGTTGCAGGCGGCGATCACCGCCGCCGGCACGGGCTCGGCCCGCCGCTACATCCTGATCAAGCCCGGTAGTTATCGCGAGCAGGTCAAGTATATGGGCGCAACGCCGCTCACCATCTACGGCGCCGACAGCGACGCAACGCACGTCGTCATCGTCGACAACTTATCGGCGGCTACCGCGGGCGGCACCAGCAAGACCGCGACGTTCATGTCGAGCGCACCCGGGCTTCAGCTGATGAATCTGACGGTGTCGAACGATTTTGCGACGCCATCGAGTGGCAGTGACCTGCAAGCGGTCGCGCTGTACGTCACTGGCGACAAGACCGTGCTCGAGAACGTGCGGCTGCACGGCTTTCAAGACACGCTGTTCACCGACACCGCCTCGGACAGCAAGGCTTCGCGCGTGTACATTCGCAATAGCTTCATCGAGGGCGACACCGACTTTATTTTCGGCGGAGCGAGCTTGGTCATCGACTCGAGCACGCTGAACTATTTGTCATCGCGCAAGGGCAGCGGCAGCGGCATCTATTTGGCGCCCAGTACGCGCGTCAGCAACGACTTCGGCTTCTTGGTGATCGCCAGTAATTTTACGGCCGATGCCAGCGCGCCGTCGAACAAGATCTCCCTCGGCCGATCCTGGGACGAAGGCGGCGTGAGCCCGACGCCGAATGGCCAGGCCGTCATTCGCGAGTCGGTGCTCGGAGCGCACATCAACAAGACAGCTCCGTGGGCTGCGGCTGCGACTTCAGGCCGTGCTTACAGCGCGACCGGCAACCGCTTCTCGGAGTTTTGCAACAGCGGAAAGGGCGCCGGACCCTGATCGGCGGTCGTGACGCTCAGCGCTTCAAGCCGGAGTTCTTGGTGATGGCGTCCGGGCAGGTCACTTCTTTATAGGTGACGGCGGGATTGTCGGGAGCGCCGAACCAATCGGTGAACCACTCACAGCCCGTGAGTAGGTCCGGCTTGTTCGCGAACACGCTCTCGCACTTTGCCTTCGCACAAGCCTTCGACTTTGCGTAGTCGAAGTTGTTCGTCTTTTGACAGGTCAAGAAAAAGCCGCCGTACTGCTCGCCCAAGTCGGTCGTGCCCCATTGCTTCGAGCAAGCGTCCAACGCGCCGACGCCGCCACCGGGCACGAGCAGATCGAATTGATCGCTGCCGACGCCGCCATTGTTGATCGCTTGCACGATCATCGTCTTGCCGAGCAACGCCTGCGAGCCGGCATCGTTGCTGCTGTTGTGAGAGCCGCCGGTGAACTGCAGCTGGTAACACTTGCCGCAGTAATCACTGCCCTTGTTTACCGCTGCGTAGCCATAGGACAAGGTATCGCTGACGGCCCATGGCTCGAGCGCGTGACACATGTACGCGACGCCGCCGCTCTCACAGGCGTTCTTTGCCTTGTTGTCGCTCAAGGGTTGATCGTCCTGGCTGCAGCTTTGGATCGGGGTGCGTCCGCCGACATTCTGCGGCCAACCGCAGGCCGGCTTGCAGCAGTCCCAATAGCGTGTCGCCCAGCCGGTCGTGCCATCGGTCAACGGAGGCGGTTGAACGACCGCGCTTCCACCGCTGCCGCCTTCGCCGCCGCCGCTCATGCCGCCGCTGCCGCCTTTGCCGCCCGTCGAGCCTGCCGAGGCGCCGCTACCGGCACTCCCTTGAGCCGCACCGCCGGTGGTGGCTGCGCCGCTCGAGCCTGCCGCACCGATCGTTGGATTGCCGCTCGAACCAGCAATTCCTGCCGTGGTGCCAGCGGTTGCGGGGCTGAGTGCGCCCGCGAAACCGCTTCCGGCGCTGGCGGTCATTGGGCTGCCTGCGGCGCCCACGACGTCATTGTTGTCCGGGCCGCTCGAGCAGGAGAACAGCGCGCTCACCATCCCGGTTAGACCCACACCAGCAAAGCAGAAACGAATGACTCGAGATTTCTTCAAAGTACTCTCGGGGTATCATCGACGGAAGGTTCGCGCGAGTCTGATCTAAGCCTGTAATTTTCTATCTGCGCGTGCATCAGCCACGACGTGGGCAGATCGGGTCATGAGAAAATTCGCACCTGGTGTAGGCGGAGGGCACTGCTAGTCCTCGATTGCAGATTGTGGGCGATCGCGGGGTTTTCCGAGCACGGTGGGTTCGTGAATCTCGTTTACGAACGAAGGCGTTGGCGAGATGGTTAAGCACCTAAACCGAAGAATCTTCCTGCGAGGCCTGGCTGGTGCGGTCGTCGCGTCGCCGTTCCTCAGCTCCCTCGCGGGCCGCTCAGCAAACGCGCAGCCGGTCCCTGCTGCCGGTCCTGCGAAGCGTGTGATCGTGATGTTCACGCACTACGGCTGCATCACGACTCGCTTCTTCCCGACGAAATCCCACGGTCCGCTGAGCGCCGCAGATCTGCAGTCGACGACGCTCGCGCCCCTCGCTCCATTCGTGCAAAAGCTGCTGATCCCGCGCGGCATCCGCGCCATGAACGAGTGGACTTCCACGATGGTACGTGGACAGGGGAACGATATCCATACGCAAGTGGTCGGATCGTATTTCACCTGCCAACCCGTCACTCCGAATACCAACAACCCCTTTGACTTCAACCCAGCGACGAAACTCCAAGCCATGCCCACCGGTCCCTCGCTGGACCATGTCATCGCGCAGCAGCTGAGTCCGGGCGGGACTCCTCTGTTGATGCGGGTGGCGAACGTCTCCGAGAATCCGATGTCGGCCATCTCCTACTCCGCTGCCACGACGCGCTATCCGGGCCTTGGCACGCCAGCAGCAGCCTACAGCCAGCTCACGGGGCTGTTCGCCCCGGGCGCGGCGATCTCTCCCGCTAGCTACCAGGCCGTTCGCGGGAAAAGCATCATCGACTTGGTGAGGGACGATCTCGACACGCTCGAGCGGTTCGAGATGAGTCAGGCCGATAAGCTGAAGCTGGAGGCGTGGAAGGAACTCCTACACCAGACCGGAACCGTGATCGCTTCCAGCTGCAGCGCCGACGTCGCCGCGCAGCTCGGCGCGATGCAAGCGAACATCGACGCCGTAAGCAACGCAGTCCCTAACACCGATCCGCTCATGTCGAAGATCACCGACGATCTGGACGGTGCAGACATCTACTCGGCGGTCGCAGTGCTCGCGGCTGCGTGTAACGAAAATCCGGTGATCGTCCTGATGTATCCTCCAGACTACGTTTTCAAGGGGCTCGGCCTGGCGATCGACTCCGATAGTCTCGCCAAACGCGTTGGCGATTCCAGTTTAACCGGGACCTGCGCGCCGGACGTGATCGGAATGCCTTTGAAGATCGATGGCTACTACGCGGCGAAGTTCGCCAAGCTCATCGGGATGCTCGACGGTATCCCCGAGGGTGATGGCACGACCACGCTCGACAATACCGCCGCGGTTTGGTTTCAAGAATTCTCCGACGGCTGTGCTCATAACCTGAACAACCTACCGATCATCCAGGCCGGCAGCGCGGGCGGCTATTTCAAGACGGGCTGGGCCGTGAACGTCGAGAACGGGTCCGCGAACCTGTCCAACGGCAACAGCGAGCTCCGTTGCACTGACGGTAACTCGAACACGGTGGATGCTGATGATCAATTGACGGGCACCGATCCGAGCCTCGCGAACGCGCCGATCAACAAATACTACTGCAACCTGATCAACGCCCTCGGCGTCAAGGCTGGGGACGATGGCTTCCCCGCGAAGGGTGGTGCCGCGGAGGTCATTCGGTTCGGCATGTACGACAAGACCGAAGACTTCATCGGTGGCGGCACGAACCCGGCCAAGATCAATAGCCCCGGTGGTTTCGACGCTCTCAAAGCAAACGTTTGAGCGTGCACTAGCTCAGTTACGGACGAGGAATTCGAAATATGCTCAAGCACTTGAACCGAAGAATCTTCCTACGCGGCCTGGGCGGCGCGGTGGTCGCTGCGCCGTTCCTCAGCTCTCTCTCGGGCCGCTACGCGAGCGCGCAATCGGTGCCCGCGGCGGGCTCTGCGAAGCGCCTGATCATGATGTTCACGCACTATGGCTGCATCACGAACCGCTTCTTCCCGACGAAATCGCATGGTCCGCTCGTCCCCGCAGATCTCGAGTCGACGACGCTGGCGCCGCTCGCCCCATTCGTAAAGAAGGTGCTCATTCCTCGCGGCATCCGCACGATGAACGAGTGGACCATTACGATGGCGCGTGGACAAGGCAATGGCATCCACTCACAAGTGTGCTCGTCGTACTTCACTTGCCAGCCCGTCACTCCAAACCGAAATAACGATGCCCTGGGATGGGTAAATGCACTTCCGACGGGTCCTTCGCTGGATCACGTGATGGCACAACAGCTGAGTCCCGCCGGCACCCCTCTGTTCATGCGCGTGGGCAACGTCTCCGATGATGCGATGTCAGGCATCTCTTACTCTGCCGCCACGACAGCCTATCCAGGGCTCGGCAGACCCGCGCAAGCCTACAGCCAGCTCACCGGCCTGTTCGCGTCCGGCGCGCCGATTACCCCCGATAGCTACCAGGCCGTTCGCGGCAAGAGCATCCTCGACTTGGTCAAAGACGATCTCGACACGCTCGAGCGCTTCGATATGAGTCAGGCAGACAAGCTGAAGCTGGAAGCCTGGAAGGAGCTCTTGCACCAGACTGGAACCGTGATCGCGGCCAACTGCAGCGCAGATGTTGCGCTGCAGCTCGGCGCAACGCAAGTGAACTTCGACGCGGCAGGGCAGGAGGCCTTGGGCATGGACATTCTTGCGACCAAGATCACGGACAGTCTGGATGGCGCAGACATCTACTCCGCGGTCGCCGTGCTCGCGGCTGCGTGCAACGCAAACCCAGTCATTGTCCTGAAGTATCCGCCGAACTACGTCTTCAAGGGGCTGGGCCTATCGATGGAAGCCGACTCCCTCGCGCATCGCACGGGCGACGCGACCTTGAACGGCACCTGTGTACCGGGCGTGATCGACATGCTTTTGACGATCGATCGCTACTACGCGGAGAAGTTCGCCAAGCTGGTCGGCATGCTCGACGGCATGTCCGAAGGCGATGGCACCCTACTCGACAATACCGCCGCAGTTTGGTTTCAAGAATCCTCGGACGGTTGCGCGCACAACCAGAACAACATACCGATCATTCAGGCCGGCAGTGCGGGCGGCTACTTCAAGACGGGCTGGGCCGTGAACGTCGAGGACGGCTCGGCGAATCTGTCGAACGGCAACAGCGAGCTATTGTGCACGGACGCCAATTCGAATCAGGTGGACGCGACCACTCAATCGACGGGCACCGATCCGGCGCTGGCGAACGCGCCGGTCAATAAATACTACTGCAACCTGATGAACGCTCTCGGCGTCAAGGCTGGGGACGATGGCTTCCCCGCGAAGGACGGCAGCGCCGAGGTGATTCGCTTCGGCATGTACGACAAGACCGAAGACTTCATCGGTGGCGGCACGAACCCCCCCAAGATCCATAGCCCCGGTGGCTTCGACGCGCTCAAAGCGAACGTCTGAGCGTGCCACAGAGGCGCATGCCGCATAACGCCGCACGCGTCCCATAACGCCGCACTCTCGAGCATCGTGTCCGAGCATCGTGTCGATGAGCACGGAAATTTCAATCTATTGACGAAGTTCGTCGCAGCATGACAGCGAGCCAAGCGCGCGTGAGAAATATGGCATAGTCGCGAGAGCCGCTGAATCTGCTGTTTCGGTCTCACACGATGCAAACGAAAAACGTTTCCCTCTCTGAGCGCGAGCTTGGTCTAACTCCCTTGCGCCCAGCGGCACTCGCGCTCGCACTCTTCCTGGTTGCGTGTGGCAGCAGCAGCTCCGGAGGAAGTCCGTCGGGCGGTGCGAGCAATGGCGGAGCCAACTCCGTCAGCGGAAGCAGCTCGGTGAGCGGAGCCAACTCGGTCGGAGGCAGCTTTGCCGCGGGTGGCAGTGGCAATCCCAGCAGCGCGGGTGCCGCCAACAATGGCGGAAGTTCAACCAGCGGCGGCGGAGCCCCAGCAAGCGGCAGCGCGGGCGTCAGCGGCGCGGCTGCGGGCGGTTCAGCGCAAGCGGGCGGTTCAGCGCAAGCGGGCGCTTCGAGCGGCGAGCCGCCCAGCTGTGCGCCAGGCGGACCGGGCATGAACACCTGCGGTCCGGATGGCAACGAGAGCTGCTGCACGAGCCTGCCGGTTGCTGCCGGGACGTTCAGTCGCACGTACACGAATACCGGCAGTGGCGCGACGGCCAAAGCCGATCCCGCGACGATCAGCGCCTTCCGCCTCGACAAGTACGAAACGACGGTCGGTCGCTTGCGGCAATTCGTCAATTACCTCGCAGCGGGCGGCGCGCCGCCGGCGGCTGGCAGCGGCAAGCACAGTCACTTGAACGCCGGCAAAGGGCTCGCCGACAGCGGCAAGTCGGGCAGCTTCGAACCAGGATGGGACTCGAGCTGGAACAGCAATATCCCCACGGGCTCCAGCGCAGTCGCCACCTGGACCAAAAATCTCGCGTGCAGCACGGGCACCTACGGCACTTGGTCGGCGACCGCGGGTGACAACGAAACGCTCCCGATCACCTGCCTGGATTGGTACGAGGCGCACGCCTTCTGTATTTGGGATGGTGGCTTTCTCCCGAGCCAAGCAGAATGGGAATACGCGTCTGCCGGAGGCGATGAGCAGCGCATGTATCCGTGGGGCTCGACCGATCCAGGAACAGACAGCAAGTACGCGATGTACGACTGCTATTACCCGACGGGCAAGTCCGGCAATTGCACGAGCTTGGCGAACATCGCCAAAGTTGGAACCGCGTCAATGGGCGGAGGCAAGTGGGGACAGCTGGATCTGTCGGGCAGCGTTTGGGAATGGGATCTCGACGTCTACGTCGCCAAACCCGACAATCCCTGCACTGATTGCGCGCACCTGACCGGCGGCACCGACCGCGTCTTGCCCGGAGGCGGCTTTCACACCGGTCTCATGCCGTACATGCTGTCGTCCAGCCGCACCTCGATCAACTACGCCACTACCTATCGCGGTGACTACGGCGTCGGCGTGCGCTGTGCGAGAACGCCTTAAGCTGTGCGGGCGGTCGCGGCCTACCGAACCCCTGCGCGAATGAAAAATCGAGTTGGAATTCCAACTCGATTTTTCATTTTGAACTGACCCACGGTGAAGCCGAACGCGGCCACACTCAACGCGCCTGACGTTGTGTGGTCAGCTCTGAAGCGCAATTTCGGGCGGCGAGCGGCGAGATGCATCGGCCGCGAGGGCGATCGACTTAGCCCATTCGAGGGCCCTTAGTCCGTGTCGATTCTCAGTGCCCGGCGGCCGCAGCCTTGTGCGTCCCTCGTGGTGCCTCGCCTTTTACCGCCGGAAAAACCGCGCGGGCAGCAAGGTTCGCTCGAAGAGGCAGCAAGGTTCGTTCGAAGAGTGGGCGCTCGCAACCCCGCCGCGCACCTCCGAGCCCACGCGGTTCCCGACCCGCGCCGCCGAAGGCTATGACGACCCATACGTCGAAGGTGACCATCAAAAATATCCCGCTTGGAGAAGCCTCGCACTGCTGAGAAAATGACGCAGTGAACCCAGTCCCACGCAGCGTGCTTGCCGCCCTGGTCGGGCTGACGTTCGTGACGGGACTGATCGATGCTGCAAGTGTATTGGGGCTGGGGCACGTGTTTGTCGCGAACATGACGGGAAACGTGGTCTTCTTGGGCTTCAGCTTGCTGGGGCGTGGCAGCGTTACACCCAGCGACGCAATTCTTGCGGCGGACTCGTCCCTCACCGGCGGCGCCAATCCTCGCTCCGGTCGGCGCCTCGCGTCGGTCGTCGCGATGTTGCTGGGTGCTGCCGTCGGTGCTTGGGCCCGCTCCGTTGCGATCGCGGGGGCGGCGCTGATCGAAGCCGCAGCGGTGTTCGCGCTGGTTAGAGCGCTACGTCGAAGCGTGAGCCACGCGCCTCCGTAGGGGTCACGGGCCGACGTACTTGAAGCGGACAGCGAACACCCCGGACGTGCCGGCGGGCAGGTGAACGCTGCGCGCGACGCCGTCGAACGCGGGGTACGGCGCGCCCGCCTGACTCACCGAGTCGATCGCGAGGCGCGCGTCGCGCAAAGGGATCGGTGAAAGGACGATGTCTCGATCGGCCGCCGCCGCCTCGAAGCGATAATAGAGTGTGATCGGGCGGTGCCAGAGCAGCAAGTTGCCGTCGACGTAAAGATAATAGGAGAGCTCCACGTCGTGGTAGTCGCCCTCCCACTGATCGCCCTTGTCGGTGCGAACTGGCGAGCTGCCGTCGGCGTTGGTTTGGTAGAAGATGCCGCCGAACTCCGCGTCGAACAGGTGCTTCACGTAAAAGTCGAGCGTTCGATCCGCTACCTCTAGGAAGATGGCGCGATCCGCGTCCGACGTCGTGATGGCGTAGTTGTAGATCCCGCTCATGATGCCTTGCTCGAGCTGCCAATACTCCTTGTCCGTAGAATTGACTCCAGTATCCCAATTGAAGGAGTAGTTGGGCGCGCCGTTCGTGCGATCGAAGCCGCCATTTTGATACATCTGAAGCAAGATCTGACGCGCGGCGCTGCGATATTTTTCCTGCGGATCGATCAAGTACGCGCGCGCCAGACACCACGCCGTCTTGTAAACGTGGCCCACGAAGCCGAATTTCGAACCAGTGTTGATCACCCAGTTCGAGTTGTAGTCCTCGGGAAAGCCGAATTTGACGCCGGGTGCCGTCATGCTCGCCGCCAGATGATCGACCGCGTTGTCCGCCAACGAAAAGAAGCGCTGACGGTAATCGGCGCGCCCCGTGATCAAATAGTCGTTGAGCACGTGGGTGGTAATACCATCGATAGTCGGCGTGAAACCCTTGTCCCGCGGCGAGGAAAAGTCCAAATTGGCGTTGTTGTAGTAGCCCTCGAAGCCCGAGC
The DNA here is from genome assembly GCA_037200885.1 of Pseudomonadota bacterium. Classification (GTDB taxonomy): domain Bacteria; phylum Myxococcota_A; class Polyangia; order Polyangiales; family Polyangiaceae; genus PMG-095. The sequence goes on along the minus strand of JBBCIN010000003.1, from coordinate 2,187,075 downwards.
GTGCGTCCCACAGGTGCTGATTGAGCGACGTGATGCCCTTGTCGAGCCATCCGCAGTCGAGCGTGCCGCGCGTCGCATCGCACATGGCGTTGATACCGACCAGCCCGTAGTGCTGCACGAACGACCATTTGGGGCTCTGCGAACCGCTCGGATCGGGCTGCGTCGCTCCCTGCTGATTGCCCATGAAAATGAAGCCGTCGTGGGTCGTGTCCCAGCCGTGCGCGTACAAGAAGCTCAGTGCCTGCTGCGCGAGATCCAAGTAGTGCTCGTCACCGGAGAGCATGAAGGCGCGCACGAAGGCATACGCGTCGCGGCTCTCCGCGACGAAAGATTTATTGCTCTGAGTCGGTTTGCCCTGTCGATCGAGATAGGTAAAAAAGCCGCCAAATTGCGGATCGGCGGCCTTGGCGTAGAAGTTCGCTGTCGACAGCGCGTGGGCAATCGCCAAGTCTGGATTGTTGAGAAAGCTGCTCTTGATCAGATAGCCACCGGTCGGCGGTCGGTAGCCGCCCGCGCCGCCCGCGCCGCCCGCGCCGCCCGCGCCGCCCGCGTCCCCAGCACCGCCCGCGCCGCCCGCGCCGCCCGCGTCCCCAGCACCGCCCGCGCCCGCGCCGCCCGCACCCGCGCCGCCCGCACCCGCACCGCTCGCGCCTCCACCGCCAGTCTCTCCTGTACCGCCGGCTCCAGCGCCGCCGGCTCCAGCGCCGCCGGCTCCAGCGCCGCCGGCTCCAGCGCCGCCTGCGCTCGCACCGCCGGTTCCGCCGTCACCGGTGCTCACGAGGGTGAGCACGGGCTTGCCCAAGGTCGGCCGATAGTTGGAACCGGTTGCGTTGGCGCAGAACCCGAAGGTCGCACTCGCGCCCGGCGCCAGAGCGCTGTTGAAGGCGACCGGGGTTACGCTCACGGACCCCGAGCTGCCACTGAATTGGCCGTTCCAAGCGCTCGACATCTTGGCTTGATTCAAATTGAGCGGCAGCGTCCAGGTGGTCGCCGAGACCTTGCCCGGGTTCGATACGGTCACGTCTGCGCAGTAACCGGAGCCCCAATCCGTTTCGTATTTGAGCGCTACGGTGCCGGCGAGCGTGCCGCTACTCGGAGCGCCTCCAGCCGCGCTGCCTGCGCTGCCGTCCGACTTGCCGCCGACCCCGTTGCTTCCAGCGGAACCGGCAGCGCTACTTCCGGCCGCGCCCGTGTTGCCGCTGCCGCCGGTCCCAGGCGATCCGGCGCAGGCGATCGTTACCTTGTCGACGAGCAGATTGCGGTCTTGTCCGTTCGCCAAGTAATCGTTGTCGAATGCCACGCGCAGCTCCTTGCTGCCCGCAGGGATCGAAGCGTTGAACACGTAGGGTGCATAATTGGTGGTATTTACCGTTGTGCTGCCAATGACCGTGCCGCCCACGGAAAGCACTAGGTGCGCCCATTGTCCGGCGGCGACGCTGCCCGACGCAGCCACGGTGATGACTGTCGCCCCGCCCGCGAACGAGTGATTGGTCGAAATGTAGCCGTTCGACCAAATGTTCCATCCGCCGTTGGTCGGCCCGCCCGTGGAGTGCGTCATGCTCTCCGCCTCGTAGACCGTGTTCACGCAGGCTGCCTGTTGCGTGACATCCACGGGCTCGGAGCCGACGCCGCTGCAGCCTGCGAGTTCGGCGCCTAGCAGGATCACTGCCGAGCTCATTCGTTTGACGCGCGCAAACCCGAACCCGCCCTTGGTCATGAGCGCGAGCTTACGCGACACGCATTTCGTCATCCAGCCAAAACCGTGTGTGACGGTTTTCAGCTGTCGTCGCCAAAAGTGATTGAAATGCCTTATTTCCGCCGTTCAGCCGCGGCGCCGCGCGAGGGCGGTCGTTCGAAACGCCCACGACACCTGGAGAAACGCATTCTCATTGCGCGAGCGCGTCTTGGAGGACGCTGGTGTCGATCAGCTTGGCGAGCTCCTCGCGGCTGCGTGCGGTGCGATTGTTGTTCTTGGCGTGCCACACCTCTTCGGTGGTGAGCTGATCCAGTGCGTCGCTGACCAGGGTCCCCGCGTAGCGCTCGTATTTGAAGGATTGTTCGAGCACGGCCTGACTGACGCCGGTCGGGCCGGTCATCAGCGGATAGACCTTGGTGGGATCGGTTCGGATCTGTTCGGAGGCAGTGATGAGCGAACGGACGAAGCCGACGATGGTTCGGCGTTTGGTCGGGTCGGCCAAGCTCTCGGCCGTGGCATGCAGGTCAAAGAGCTCTCGATAGACCTCGTGGCCTTGATCGTCCTTTTGAAATTCGACGCGGTCCGCTTCACTGATGCCGCCGGCGTACTGTGCCATGTTGGGCTCCCAGAACGCTGCGGCTTGGCCGCCGGAATTCGCAGACGGCGTGCTGCCGGTCTTGACGTCGCTTTCACTGAGGTTCACGAGCCCGAGCATCTGATGCAGGAAATACGCGGACGACGTGCCGCTGCTGTAGTCCACTGTCTTGCCCTTCAGATCGGCCAGCGTGTTGATCCCCGCAGACTTCTTGGCGACGATCCGATACAGCCCTTCGCAGACGGTGAAGATGATGCGCAAATTGCTGTGCTGAACCGATGAACGCAGTGCCTGCGTTTCTGCGTTGGTCGCTACCAGTGGCGGATTGGTCCCAAATAAGTTGTCCACGCCCCCGCTCGTCACGTTCACCTTGGCCGGATAAATTCCGCTCGCTGCGAGGCGAACGGGTGCCAGCTCTACCGCCGTCGTCAGGCCGGCCAACGTGATGTCCGGGTAGGGCCCAGTGTCCGCGCCCGCCTTGCCGACACTGCCGGCGGCTCCCCCCGTCGCAGCTCCGCCGGTCGCGGCTCCGCCCACGGCGGCTCCGCCCGCGGCGGTCTGTCCGGATGCGCCGCCGTCGCTACTCGTTCCGCCCTGCGCCGCCCCGGCGTTACCGGTCATCGCGCCGCCATTCGGTGGCTGCCCGTTCGAACCCGCGCTGGCCCCGCCACCACCGGTCACCAAGCTACCGGCTGAACCGCTTTGCATGGCACCGCCGCTGCCGCCGTCCGAGCTGCCTGAGCTGCTGCAGGCGGCAGCGCATGCGACGACCGCGCAGCAGAGGAAGCTCACCGCTGCCGAAGGGAACACTGCGCCGAATTTCGATTTCATCCCGATTCGTTTGTTACGACCGATCGGTTGCAGCGGCAAGGACTGGCAGCCGCGTAGGGGCTCGAGGATCGAGCGACTGAACGCTGAGCTTAGAAGATTCGCGCAGGATCGCTTCTAACCCGAGCCGTGTTTCGACTCACGGGAGATCGCGATCGCAGCGCTATCGATCTCCCGTCAAGTCGCGATATCGAACCTGATCGCCAACGAACTCGATATCTTATACTCCGAATTAATCCCGATTCGGAGACTTGCGGAGCATGCGATCAGGAGCCGCCGGACCGCGACGACGGCCGGTCGCTCGGAACGAGCCACTTCGACCTTTCGAGCGCGACCTCGAACTCGCTTCGGCCTCGGATCAGGGCCCCCAGACCGGCCCGATCCCCCCTCGAGAAGTCTCGGAATCACGCGAGCTTGTAGGGCATGGCAAACTTGTCGCCCCCCTTTTGGCCGCGATCGCTACTAAGTTGCCCTGCCCGCGTTTATAGAACGAAACATGACGATCGAGCTGCTGATCGAGGCCATCGTGCGCCAAACCACGATCCTGATCGCCCAGCTTGCGACGTCCGGGGGCACGCGCGCTCCACTGGCGCAAGTCGCCAATCAGGTCTTTTTGGAGTTGGTCTACGAGCTCGAGCGTCAGGGTGTCGGTCGCAAGGTCAGCGCCGATATGTTCGGTCTGGGCCTTCGCACCTACCAACGTAAGATCCAGCGCTTTCTGGAGAGCTCGACGGACCGTGGGCGCTCGCTCTGGGTAGCCGTACTCGACTACGTGCAACACGCGGAAAACGTCACGCGCAGTCAAGTCCTATTGCAGTTCGCGAGCGACGATGAAAGCCAAGTGCGAGGCGTATTGCACGACTTGTGCGAGAGCGGCTTGATTACGGTCTCCGGCACCGGTACGCGGCTGAGCTATCGCGTCACACCGGAGGACGCGCTGGCTCGCTTGCGACAGGCGCACTCGAACGACGGTCTCGACGAGCTATTGTGGGCGCTGATTTACCGTGAAGGCCCCTGTTCCCTCGCCGAGCTGCAAAGGACCCCCGTGGATCCGGACGCGCTCGGGCCAGCGCTCGCGCGTCTGCTGGAAGTTGGCCGAGTGGAGCAAGCCTCTCCCGACGGGCCCTATACGGCACGCACGTTGGTGCTCCCGCTGGGTTCCGCAGTCGGTTGGGAGGCGGCCGTTTTCGACCACTTCAAGGCCGTCGTGAATACGGTCACGAGTCGGCTCCGGATCGATCGCAACCGCCCGGCACTTGCCGACCGCGTGGGCGGGAGCACCTACACACTCGATGTCTGGCCCGGGCACCCGCTCGAGGAGCAAGCGTTCGACACGCTGCGACTGCTCCGGTCGCAGCTCGGCGCGTTACGGGACCAAGTGGAGAGCTACAACGCCGAACACCCCACGCCCGAACGGCACACACAAGTCCTGATGTATGTGGGTCAGTGCTCGATAGAACGGGGCGAGGATGAACCGGATGAGTCTTGAACGGACCCAGCGCAAGGTGCGAACCCTCGCACCGCTCTTGGTCGGCTTGTGGTTGATCTTCTCGTGCAGTACGCCGGAGACGTCACAAGAAGGCAGTGAGACACACTTTCTGACCAGCTGCGAGGGCAGCTGCGCGGACGGAATGCAGTGTATCTGCGGCGTCTGTACCAAGGCCTGCACCCGGCAAACTGACTGTGCCGCTTGGCCGGGGATCGCCAGTTGCGCGCCGCTCGGCCCGCGCGTTGCCGAACAACGGTGTGGCGAAGCGGAGCTCGGTGCCATCTGCGACGCCCTCTGCCTCACGGACCTCGATTGTAGCAAGCTCGCCGCCGACCGTATTTGTGACTCGGGCTATTGTCGCCAGTACGGCCCGCGAATCGAACCGCCGTCTGCCTGCATGCCAACGAACCTCGGTGCGTCGGACGTGTTGATCTTGGGTGACGTGCTGATCCAGCTGAGCATCTTCACGCCGCAGCTCGAGCAAGCTGCGCAGACGGCCGGCCTCTTGCCGTCGGGCGCGCACTACCGAAACGAGGCGGCAGGCGCGAGCTCGCTTTTGGCTAGCGGACCGCTCAGTATCGACAGCGAATACACCAGCGCGCGCGCGGACGGGCCGGCGCGCGTGATCGTGATGGATGGCGGAGCGACCGACGTGCTGAATGGCCAATGCGCGGGGATGTTGACCCCCGATTGTCCCGCGGCGAAGGCCGCGGTGAGCGGAGCCGAGCAGCTGTTCGAAAGGTTCGCCCGAGACGGCGTGGAGCACGTCGTCTACTTCTTTTACGGTGACCCGATCGACAATCCGAGCTTGAAGGACGGATTGGATCTGATGCGGCCACTGCTGCAAAACACTTGCGGCCGCAGCGCGGTCCCCTGTCACTGGCTCGACTTGCGGCCCATCTTTGCGGGGCATCCTGAGTACGTCGGGACCGACGGCCTCGTCTTCACCGATGCCGGCGCAACGGCCGCCGCCGCAGCGACCTTCGCCTTCATGCAACGGGAGTGCGTGGCAAACTGAGGCTCGCGTCGTAGATCCAGTCTGCCGATACGATACCGCTGTTGATGTCAGAGCTCGGACTGGGGCCTCGCGATAAGCTGCGCAGTTCTCATTTCACGGCGTTGCAGAGTCATGGGAAATGGGACAAAGAGTCTTAACAATGACCAGATCACTCGAAGCCACTCTCAGTGTCGGGCTCGCATTTTTCTTCGCGGCGTGCAGTTCGTCGTCGCCGAGCTCGCAGACTCCGGGACAGGGCGGCTCGGGCGTCGGTGGTGGTGCTCAGACAGCCGGCACGAGCGCCGGCAACAGCGCCGGAACGAGTGCCGGCAACACAGCTGGGACGAGCGCGGGCAACACGGCTGGCACGAGTGCCGGCAACACCGGCGGCAGCAATGGCACGACCGGCGGCAGCAGCAGCACGACCGGCGGCAGCAGCGGCACCGCTGCGGGGACCTCGGCGGGCGGCGGGTCCTCCGCGGGCGCTGATGGTCAGCCGGGAGGATCGTCAGCGGCAGGTGCTGGTACGGTCGTGGTCAATCTCCCCGATGTGGTGACTTCGGCCAATGGGGATTTTTGGAAGACGGGGACGCTGACCGCGGTGACGAGCGGGACGGCTGACGTGACCGCGGACGATACCGCGATGAAGCAGCGCTGGGACGGCTTCGGTGGAACGTTCAATGAAGCTGGCTGGGACGCGCTCTCGGTGCTCTCGGCCACTGACAAGGCGCTCGCGCTCAGCTACCTGTTCGACCCGGTGATGGGCGCCAACTTTGCCTACGGACGGCTCCCGATCGGCGCGAGTGACTACGCGTTGGCCCGCTACACGCTGGACGACACGGCCAACGACTACACCATGGCAAGCTTCACCATTGCCCAAGACAAGAAGCTTTTGATTCCGTACATCAAAGCGGCTCTGGCCGTCAAACCAGGGATCCATCTCTGGGCCAGCCCGTGGACGCCTCCTGGTTGGATGAAGGACAACAACAGCACTGACGCTGGGAACATGAAGGATGACGACAAGACGCTGACCGCCTTTGCGCTCTACCTCGAGAAGTTCGTGCAAGCGTACGCGGGTGAGGGCCTGACGATCGAGGCCGTGCACCCACAGAACGAGCCGGGCTACACCAATCCGTATCCCAGCTGCGGCTGGACCGGAGCGCTGTATATCAAGTTCATCCGGGACTACCTCGGACCGATGTTTGCCAAAGACAACGTGCCGGCGGAGATCTGGTGCGGCACCATGTCCAATCAGACGGACGGCACGATCGCGACGAACCTCGCCAGTGACGCGAAGGCGATGTCTTACGTCAAGGGCTTCGGCATGCAGTGGAATACGATGGGCTCGGTCTCGGCCTTGAAGTCGAAAAACGTGCCCATCATGCAGACCGAGCATCGCTGCGGCAACTACAACGGGTTTTCGAGCCCCCACGCGACGAGCACGTACGACGCGAGCAAGCCGCAGAATGACTTTGCCTACGGAGTGGAGAGTTGGGGCAACATCAAGGACTGGATCGATTCCGGGGTGAATTCCTACAGCGCTTGGAACATGGTGCTGGACACGCTGGGCACGAACTTGAACGCCTCGAAACCCTGGCATCAAAATGCCCTGTTGACGGTAGATCGTTCGTCGAAGAAGTTGACCGCGACTCCGGCCTATTATGTCTTCCGCCATCTGTCTTATTTCGTGGCGCCCAAGGCGACCGTGATTGGCACCACGGGTGGAGAGGCATTGGCGTTCAAGAACCCGGACGGCGCGATCGTCGTCGTGATGTACAATTCGGGCGCCGCCAAGAAAGCGACCGTCTCATTGGGCGGCAGCAAATTCCAATTCGACATGCCTGCCAATGGCTGGGCGACCGTGCATCACATGAAGTGAGCCCGCGTGGCGCTGAGCGTGGCCGCCCACTCGGTGTCCGCGCTAAGCTGCCAGGCGCATGTCACAGCGGAACGCCTCGAACTCGAACTCCAAAGATCTCTCCGCGCTCGCTCGAGCCGCGGTTTCCCTCGAAACCGAACTCGCGCAGCTCGAGTCTATCTGCCGCGCCGCGCGTAAGATCCCGCTCAACTCCGAGAAGAACATCGCGCGCGCGGCGAGAGAGCTCGAACAGGCGCTTACGCTGCCTGATCGTCTTGCCGCGGGCTTGCAGGCGTTGGCGTCCGCAATGGCGACCATGCAAGCGCGCCAGCAGGCAGCGCTCGAGCCGCTCGCGGCTTTTGCCAGCGAGATTCAGCGGCGCCACGCGCGGCTGCTCGAGCACATGCAGGCGTACGCTGCGCTCGGGACTGCCGCGGCTCAGGTCACGGCGCGCATTCAAGCGGGCGATGGCGAGCGTGCGGCGGTCTTGAGCGACGTCGATGCGCAGCTTCTCCGCATTGCGGACGACGCGCGAGCGTTGTTCGACGCGACGCACGCGGAGGATTTCCCGGACCTAGCGCGGGAGGCAGACGCATTGAAGCAACGGGCGTCGGCGCTTCGACGGCGACTCGATTCGAAGAGCTAACCGAGAGAAGCGGTTTCCTAGAGCCGCGGCTTTGCGTTGGACGTCAGCTCTGCGCGCTGCGGCGGCGACGACCGAACGCCAATAGCGTGAGGCCCAAGGCGATCGCGCCATAGCCGTACTTCGACTTCGATTGGCCGGTGACGAGGGCACAGCCACCCGAGTCGGATTCGCCGCCCGCGGCCGAGCTGCCTGCCGCGCTGGGCGTGCCGGCGGCGCCGCTCGGTGCGCCGCTCACGCCCGACCCGCCGCTGGCTACGCTGCCGGCGATACCAGTGCTTGCGCCGCCAACGCTGCTGCCCGCGCTTGCGCCGCCGACGCCGCTGCCTGCGCTCCCGCCGCCGCCAACGGCCGGGCCAGTGCCGCCCGCAGCGGAGCTACCTGCGATGCCGGTGCTTGCGCCGCCGCTGCCGCCGTTGCTGCTAGCGCCTCCTGCGCCGCCGGTGCCGCCGCCACCGGGCGGACAATCCGGTTCGGGATCGGTCCCACCGGCGACATCGAGACCGAAGAACCCGAGCATGGCGTCTTCCTCGTAGGCCATCGAGTGCCCGCCGCCGTGCCCGGCCCAGGTCTCGAAAACCGTGTAGCCGCAAGCATTCTTCCAGAACTGGCGGCTATAAGTGGCAATCGGGGTCGTGGTCATGTCGGTCGAGGTTGGGGTAGCGCTCAACATGAGCACGTTGGTCCACTGCTTGATCGCCTCAGCCGAGTTCTTGAAGCTGATCGTCTGATCGGCATCGCCTTGGATGATCTGAATGCGCGGACGATGTCCCGTGTAGTCCGGGTCCATGCCACGCGCGAGATCGCCCCATTGCTGCGCCGTTTTGGCCACGCTGCCCGCTGCGCAAGTGTTGCTCCATTGATTGCTGCTCGCATACCCATCCGCCCAGCATCCCGCCGGAACGCCCGCTCTCGCAGAGCCGGCCCTGAAGATGTCCGGGTACACCGCCATCAGGGCTTGAGTCATCATTGCGCCCGATGATCCACCAAAAGCGTAGACGCGGCTGGCATCGCCGTTGTACTTGCCGAGCGCGTACTTCACCATTTGCGCAACGGCCTGCGTGTCGCCACCACCGTCGTGCTTGAGCGACTTCGCCGACCCGACATCCCAACAGTTTTGCCCAGGGTTGTCCGGCAGAATCATGATGAAGCCGTTGGCGTCCGCCGCCGCTTTGAACTTCTTGATGTTGTCCATCTGCCCGCTGGCAGTGGACCCACAAGAGTGAGAGGACACTACGATCGGAGGCTTGGCCGCGAGCTTATCCGGGACATAGATGTACATCTTGACGTAGCTCGGAACGCCGCTGGCTCCCCAGTCGTTGACCTGCTGCAATGACGCCGCGTGCGCGGGGGCAGCGACGAGCAGACCAAGAACGATCGACGAGCTCGACGAGACCGTGACGACGTGATTTCGAGAGCGATGTTGCATCTTCATGTTCGTGAAGCTCCAGATAGTTGCGAGGCAGCCCTCAGGGGCCGAAAACGAGGTTGGAGACGAATGACCCGGAGCCCGCTGCTACTCGCCCCGCTGGCCGGTTGCTGAGACGAGCCGTCGACTGGGACGTCAGCGCGCTTGCCGCGGCAAAGGCGGGGAGCGGAAGCCTGCGTGGGTTCATCATTCCTTCCGCGCTATCGATTTATCGCTCGGCCAGACACGGTGGAAATCTACACTCGCCGCGCGAAGTAGGATAAGCGCCCGGACCAAAGGAGCTCGAACTCCGGGGTCACCGCTGGCAGTGGCGTGCGCGAGCAGGATCCGTCACCGATTCAGCCCGCGGGCGCGGGCCAGCTGGTTTTGATGGTCACGAAGGCCGTCAACAGCGGCGTGGCCTTCGGCGTCGCGCCGCGCCGCTCGGGAGCGGGCAGAAGTGCGGAGAACTCGCCGAAGCGCGGGGTGCGATGCGGGATCGCGATCGCCCGATCGCTCGGTCTTCGCAGGCATTGAGGTCGCTGCGGCGTGACGGCCCGCGAGCGGACGATCACTGCAGCGTCGGCGCCTGCCAATCGATCCAGTCCGAGCGCGTGAGCGAGCCTCCGGAGCCCACGAGGAACTGTCCGGGTGCGTCACCCGTGTGCTTCAAGAAGGCAGCGATGTTCTTGTTGATCAGATCGGTGTACTCGGGCTTGTACGAGCAATGGGCCGTGTCCGCGACGCTCGAGTGGTAGCTGATGTTCTTCTCGACCCCGAGCGCCTTGTACACTTCCAAGCCGGCGATTGCTGCGGTGTGGCCCGCGGGCGCGCCCATCTGCGTTTGGTGGGGGTTCTCCAAGATCAAGAGACCGCGCGGCGCGATCATCCCGATCAGCGCGTGGGTGTCGATCGGTAGCTTGACGGCGTTCGAGACATTGTTGGCGAAGACGAACGGAGCAAAGTTGTTACTCAGCCAATTCAGCCCGTTGTAGTTGTAGTCAGTCCGCTCGGCACCCGAAATCTTGTCCATGATGCGCAGGGCCGGGTCGCCACCGGTGCTCGGTTCCTGGGGGATGGTCAGCGCGATACGATCGTCGAAAACGCCGATTGTAAATGCGCCCTTGCCCAAGCGTGAGCAGCCGCTGACTCCGATCCCGTTGATATCGATGATGGCGCTTCCCGATTTTTGTATGACATCGAGCATTCGGCTGGCGCCCCAAGCCCACGCGATGAGAAGCCCCGCCGGATCGTCGCCGCCGTAGATGTCATAGTACTTTCCCGGGTTGGGTTTTCCGCGCGACATCTCGGCGGTGCCCTCCTTCCCGAGAGCATAGTTGTCGTAATAGATGACCGCGACGCCCTGATCGAGCATGCGGCTCTCGCCCAGGTTCAGGCTGTTGCCTACGCTGATCATGGCCGGGAAGGGGGCTTGGCCCTTGGAGGGCAAGACGACCTTCGCGGTAAAATCGATGGATTTGCCCTTCGCTTCCACGTGCACGGAAATGCTCGTGTTGCTGACGGTACCGGTCACCACGTCGGGTGTCGGCTTGGCACCGAGGATGTACTTCTCGGCTTGCTTCCTGATCTCCTGCCTTCGGCAACGCCATTCGGCCTTCGTGGCCACGCGCTTGCCATCGAGCTTCATGAAAGGATCAGGCAATTTGGGGATCTGCGGCAGCGCGCTCGGCTCTGGCAGCGTGCCCACCTCACAATCGGCACTTTGATTTTCGACCAACTGCGTTCCAGTTCCTGCGCCGCCCGTGGTGGCACCGGCAGTCGCGAGCGAGCCGCCCGAACCCGCGCTGGCGCTCGTCCCGCCCGCAGCCTGGGAGCCGCCCGTGGTCGCAGCGCCGCCCGCAGTCGAGGGACTGCCCGCGGCGTTGTTGGCCCCCGACGTCCCGCCCGCCGCCTCACTCTTGCCTGCAGATCCGGTGGTGGCTCCAGCTGACGCCGGTGCGCCGCCGCTTCCCGCATGGCTGCCGCCGGACGCCGAGCCATTGGGGGAGCTATCGGAGGAACAGCCCACGATCCCGAGGCACGCCGACAGGAGGAAGACCGAGCCGACGATTGTGATTCGGCCGTGACCCAAGGTCTTCCGGGTCGTGGAGACACTCGTACATCGGCGACGTGCTGCGTTCATCTCGAGCTCCTGCTGCCCAAACCAAGCTTACGAGATCGACTTTTCAATCGTCTCGGACTTTGCGAACTCTAGTCGAGTCGTATCAACAAGTGCAGCGACATCCTGCGAATTTCTCTTGGTTGCTCCAGCCTTGTTCTGATCGTTGGCGCACGACCATTATTTTCTGCCTTGTCAGTATTTCGTTCGGCCCGGTCTGCTTCAGTTGGATGAGAGCTTTCTCATGCACCGAAGAACGTCGCCGATCTAAAGTCGACGGGTGTCACTGACAACGGCTGAAAGTGCATGACTCGGGCGCGTTCCTTCGGCCTGGTTTGGCCTTACGCAGCGGCAGCGGCGCTCGGATATCTGCTCGGCACGCTCGCTGCGACCGCGTTTGCTTCGCTTGCGGGCGGAAGTTCGAGCACGCCGCTTGCGCGCGTGGGTTTCGCGCTGCGAGCGGATCCGCACGCGCCTCCGGCCGCTTGGTCGTCCGGGCTCGGCGCCGATGTGCAGGCCGTGCGCGCCCCTCTGGCATCGCAGCAACGTGAGGTCTTCGACCTCGTGGTGGCAGTGCGCGGCTTGGACAACGCTGGCAATAGTGACTGGACTCGTGCCGAGCAGATCTGCCGCGGGCTCGCCTGGCCTCGCTGTGATCCCCCCGCGCTAGCACAGCTGAAAGAGCAGAGTCGACCATGAACCGTGCGCTGACGAAACGCGCGCGCGGGCCACTCGCAGTCCTCGGCCTAGCTTTGCTGCTTGGCTACGCCCACGCCAACGGACAACACGCGCAATTGGCCCGAGCGATTGCGGCGCTGAGCAAAACCGAACAGACGGCGCTCGAGTCCGCGCCTGCGCTCGCGGTTGCCAACGCGATCTGGGCATTGGGCAATGAAGATGCGGTGAGGAAAATGCTCAAATCCGAGCTCGATCGACTGCCCGAGACCGAGGGTGTGGCCCGAGCCCGTGCGTTCGTGCGCTTTGGCATCATCGACAGCAATCCAGATGGCCAAGCGGCGGTGTTCTTTCAGGCGTGCGCTTCCGATCCGAGCCTGTGCGAGCGCCCTCGATTGATCGCAGCAGCGGAGCGTGAAACGCGCGCGCGTCTCGTGGAACCGGGTCAGCACTTGCCGCTCTATTTGATCAGCGGGCACCCGCAGGTGCCATGAGTCGGCGCAAGCGTCAGCAGCGGCCAACTTCCGCTTCGGCCGCGTCGCCGCCCGGACCAGCCGAAGTGCAGCGCGATGCGCAAGGACGCGTGCATCTCATGCTGCAACGCGATCCGTCGAGCGGGCGTGAGTCGGTCGCGCTTCGAGCTCCGCTGTTTCGAGAAGCTTGGCAGGACGAGCTCAGTGTCGGCACCGCCAATACCGCGCGGGCACTGCTAGGCGCGGCGCCGAGCGCGGAGCGCACGGTCGAGCTGGCTCGAAATGCCATGGCCGCGACTTCACGCTTGGCCGAGGCGCTTTTGTCGCGGGCGCCCGCCGGCGCTGTCGCGTGCAAGGCGGGCTGCGACCATTGCTGTCACCAACCGGTCGGTGTCACGCCCCCTGAGGCGCTCGCGATCTTCGCGCATTTGCAGCAAACGCTCACTAGCGAAGAACTCGTCGGGGTCGCGTCGCGGCTCTCGGAGCGTGAGCGCGAAACCCGCGGGCTCAGCTCAGCCGAGCGTTTTTCGCCCGATCAGCCCTGTCCATTCTTGGATCGCGGAGAGTGTTCGATCTACGAGGTGAGGCCGCTGGCGTGCCGCGGAATGAACTCGCTCGATGCCGAAGAGTGCAGAACCCGGCTGCGCGATCCCGACGCGCGAGCGGCGTTCCTGGCGCGTGGCTCGGGCGGGCGCTCCTTCATGGAGCCGATCCGCGCGTTTCATGCGGTCAGTGCCGGACTACAGCTCAGCCTCTCCGAGCTGTATGGGCTCGACATGCGGCCGTTGGAGCTGACCTTGGCGCTCGACCTATTGTTGAACGGCCCCGAGTCGAGCTCCGCGGATTGGCTGCGCGGCACGCATTCGTTCGAGTCCGCTCTGGGCGGCGATAACGCCGTACCGGAATTGAGCGGCGTGCTCGCCGGCTCGACACTTACCCGACGATGATCGCCTCGCGGCGCAGAAATCATACTGGGTTCTCACAGTATGATTTTCATCGGTGAGCGCTGCCTTCTACGGCGCGCGCGGCCTCGAAGGCGATCTCGCAGAAGACGCGCTCGGACGCGAAGGCTCGGCCGCTCAGGGCCGAGCCTCGTGACCATCAAAAAATCAGCCCGTAGAGGTGAGCCGCGCGACTTCACCGGGGTTGGTGATGCCCGGGTTGGCGTTCATGCCGTCGAAGTCGCCGAAGGTGGTGACTTTGCCGCCGTCCGGTCCTTTGCAACCGACGGCGTTCATCAACGTGACGTACAGCTTGTTGATCGGCACGTTGCCACCGACGGAACCGGTGTTGCCGATGTCGCCACCATCGACGCAGGTCTTGTCGCTGTTGCCGAGGCCAATCGTCTTGGTCGTGCTTTCGACGTTCACGGCCACGCCTTGTTTGAGGTAGCCGCCCGCGCTGCCAGCGATGACGATCGGCAAGTTGTTCAAGTTGTGCGCCGCGCCGTCCGACAACTCCGGAAGCCACATGGTGGCCGTGCTATCCAGCAACTTGCCCCCGCCTTCGCTGATGCTGTCGAATAGGCCCACGAGCTTGGCGTATTTGCCCGCGTACCAGTTGTCGATCTGCGCGATCATGTCGAGCACGCCCGCCACCTTGCATGCCCCACCCACGCTGAAGTCTCCCGTGCGGTGAGACAGCCCGTGATGATCGTGGGTGTGCATGATGCCGTCCCAGTTGAAGGTCACATAGCCGGGATAGAGCAAGATGAACATGCGGTTCGTGTCGCAGATCATGCTGAGCGCAATCAGGTTCATCATCATGTCGCCGCCCAGCGTGAAGGACGTCGCCAAGTTCGCGTCCCCGCTGGCGCCGCCGCCGCCGCTGAATGCGCCACCGCTGATCGCGCCGGCTGGGCTGGCGGCCTTCACCGCTGCGTCCGTCGCGCCCAACGAAGTCGCGCTATCGGCGCTGCAAGAAGACGGCGTGGTCATGATGCCCGTCTCGGTGGTGCGCAGCAGATCGAGCCAATCCTGAACCCGGGTCTTGTCCGCCTGACTCATGTTGAGAGCTTGAAAGCGAGTCAGATCTGCCTTCACTAGGTCGATCGCGCTGGCGCCGCGGGCCACTTTGTAGTCACCCGCCGTCATCGTGCCGGTGGTGGTGCCGGCCTTGAACAGCCCGGTTAGCTGGTTGTACACGGTCTGCGGGTTCACGTTGGCGGGGAACGCCGTGTTCGGCGCCGAGAAGGACAGCACCTCTTTGATTTTGGTGCTGGCCGCGCCGACCGACAATACGAGCGGAGTCGCGCCGCCCGGGTTGATCTGCTTGGCGATTACGTGGTCGAGCGAAGCGGCGGTCGCGTAGCGATTGCTATCTTCGGTGATCTTCGCGCAGGTGAGCTTGGAGCCCATGGCTTGATCGTGGGGATCGATGGTTTGGCCCGAGGCGTAGCCGTTCATCGAGCGGAACCCGCGCGGCAGCAGCAACTTCGACACGTACGGCGCGAGCGGCGCGAGCGTGGTGCTGAGCGCGGCCGCGTTCAGCGGTCCGTCTTCCACCGTCGGGAACCAGCGGTCGGTCAGGCAGCCGTTGTGAGTGTAGAAGATGACCAAGCGCTTGGGGGGCGTCGCAGCCGACTGCGCCTTGGCCTGCTGCTCGGCAAGAGAGCTCAGAAACGGCACGGCCAGCGCCGCGCCTCCAATACCTTTGAGAAAGATTCTGCGCTTCATGGTGCAACCTCGACGGCTCGGAATCGGAACGATTGGGTCTGTGTCAGATCGGCGATCAGGTTGAGCACCGTGTAGCCGCCCTTGGTGAGCTTGGCACTGAGCTGGTTGACGGTGCAGGCGTCGGTCGCATTGCTTGCGCGCTCGTAGGCGTACGACACCCACTTTTCCGCGTAAGAGTGCTGCGCCATCGGTGATGCGGCGATCTTCGCCATCAGATCGGCGGGACCGGTGAGATGCACGGTTTCGCCGTCCATCAATGCGTCGACATTGGTGTCGATGGCTGCGCCGGTCGACTTCTCCGTGGTCTGCCAAGCGCCGGCCGCGTCGAACGCTTCCATGGCGAAGCCTGGCGGATTGATGAAGTTGTGGTGACACGTCGCACAGGCGGTAGCAGACGTTTGTTGGTCGACCTGCTTTCGGTTCGTGTCCAAATCCGCGGTTGCGGGCAGTGGGGTGGCGTCCGCGCCCGGTGGTGGCGAGCCGATCGGCACTGCAAGAATTTGCTTGGTGATGAACGCGCCGCGCAAAATCGGTGACGTTCGATTGTACGACGAGTACGAGTTCAGAAAGCCGGCCCTCGTCAAGAAACCGGGACGCTGCGCCGGATCTAAACTGGTTTGGGACAGATCAGCGCCAAATTTTGCGGGATCGAGACCGTACAGCGGCGCGGTGGCCGCGCTCACGAACGCGATCGGGCTGAGCAAGAAGTCCTTGAACGAGCCACTTTGCGTGAACACGATGTAATCGAAGAACTTCTCGGTCTCCTGGCGAATGACCGGCACGAGTGCCTTACTGAACGCAGGGAACAACGTCGGGTCGCGGTCGGCGGTGTCCCAACGGGTGTTGGTGCCCATCAGCAAGTACGAGCGGTGAAACTCACTCACCATGTCGTGCGCTTGTGGCTGCAGCAGCATGCGCTGCGCTTGGGCCATGATCTGTTCCGGCGTCTTCAATTGATCGGCGTCCGCCGCTTGGCTCAGGGCATCATCCGGAGTGGAACCCCAGAGCAAGTAAGACAGGCGCGACGCCACTTCGTGGCTCGAGAGCGCGAAGTGCCCAGCGCCGTCCGGCGTTTCGGTGATTTCCGAGCGCTGCAGGAACGAGGGTGAAATCAAGAACATCGACAGCAGCGCCTCGGCGATCTCGAGCGGGGCGCCAGTCGGCGTGATTTGCGCGCCTTTGGCTACAACCGCGTCGAAGCCTGCGACTTCCGTGTCGCTCAACGGACGGCGAAATGCGCGCCGTCCGAATTGCACGATCGTATCGTGCAGGCAGGCCTTGCCGTCACCGCTCGGCGTGCACTTCATGAAGTTGGTTCGCAGCGTCGGGTCCGCCATGACCTGAGCCGCGATCTTGTCGGCCACGGACATGTACGAGCTCCAGCCCAAGCTCGTGAGGCTGCCCGCTTGATCCGTTGCAAGAATGCTCGAGGGCGGGGCGTCGGCCGAAGTGGTGAGGCCGGTAACCCCCAACAGATCGCGTACGGTGCGATCGTATTGAGCGTTGTTCAAACGCGGGATCTGGGAAGTCGGTGCGATGCCCTGCGTGCAGTCCGGACTCGTGCTGCCCGCCGGTAAAGTGCTGCCTGGCGCAGCGCTGCCGCCGCCAGCTGCAGAGCCGGGCGCCGCCGGATCATTCGAACCAGGCGCTGCGCCCGGGCTTTTACCCGACGGATCGTCGATCGCACCCGTCGTACAGCCCGCGGCTAGGGCCGCCGCAAAAAGCATCCCGCTACGCCAATGGAACATCGCCCTCACCTCACCCGTGTGTTGACCAACTGAAGCCGCTTCACGACTCTGGCCAGCTGAGTCTCCAGTGGGGTCTTGCAGGTCTCTAATGTTCGAGCGGAGGGTACTTTCAGGTCCGCGAGTGGATTTTTCCTCTGGGGTTGCCCCATCGCTGGGAATTTTGGAGAAGGGGGCGATCGCGACCCGGCATCGCACCTCGGAGGCACGCCATGTTCTCGACGCTCGGGGTCGGGGTCGGAGTCGCGCCAAGGGCGCGACTCCAAATTGGGCTCTGAGACCTAGTGTGCCCTGAGCGCTTCCCCGCCGGGGGCCGGTTCTTCGCGCGGGAAGGGGGCGAACCAAGCGGCGAAGATGGACGGAATGCTCGCGATGGTGACGAACACGAAGTAGTTCTTGTAGCCGAGCGAATCCGCGATGTAGCCGCTGGCCGATTGCGTCGGGATGAGCACGAGGTTCATCAGTGCGGTGCAGAACGCGTAGTGCGTCATGTGGTATTTGCCGGGCGAAATTTGCTGCATCATGTACAGCATGTTGGCGACGAAGCCGAAGCTGTAGCCAAACTTCTCGAGCGTCACCAGCATGCCGATGGTGGTGAGGGTCAGCGGCGCGGTGGGCGTCACGGCGTGGCTCAGGTACACGAAGCACAAGTGCGGAATGTTCATGCACAGGGCCATGACCATCAGCGATTTCTTGAGGCCGTACTTGGAGATGAACATGCCGCCCAGCACGCCCGCCGCCAAGCTGACGCCGGTGCTGATGGCGCCATCCAAAAAGGCTTTATCGGCCAATGACAAACCAAGGCCGCCTTTGGCGAGCGGGGCCTGCATGAACAGCGGTGCTTCCACCAGCAGAAAGCCCTCTCCGCTGCGATACAGGAATACGAAGATCAGCATGCCGACGATCTTCGGCTTCTTGAAGAAATCGACGACCGTCTCTGCGAATGTCTTTACGATCTCCGCCGTATTTTCCGGGCGACGGACGACGGTGCCGGTGGGCAGCGTGTACCAGTGGTAGGCGCCGAAGCCGGCCATGACCAACGCGGAGAAACACAGCGCGATCGCCCATGCGGTTTTCGGCGACTGGCCGGCCTCTTGCAGCTTGCCGGCCGTGTACACGACCAGCGCCGTCGCGAAGATGCGCCCGGTATTCCAGGCGGCGCCTTGCCAGCCGATCCACCTGGCCTGTTGGCTCTTGTCGAGCGTGGTGATGTACACGCCATCGGCGCAGATGTCCTGCGTGGATGAAGCGAACGCCAGCACCCATAGAATGCCGATGATGATCCGAAAGTATTGAGGGAGCGGCAGCACGCCAGCGACCAAGGCGAGCAAGAGCGCGATCAAGAACTCCATACTCAAGACCCAGAACTTCTTGGTGCGGTACATGTCGAGAAAGGAAGCCCACAGTGGCTTCAACGACCATGCGATGCCCACGCTGCCGGTTGCCAACGCAATCTCGGTGTCGGAGTGACCCAGGTTTTTGAACATCGTGCCGGCGACCCAGATCACCAGCGAAAAGGGGATGCCCATGGCCACGTACAAGCTTGGCACCCAGGTGATCGGGCTTTTGACCCGTACAGCGTTCTCCGTCATGCCCGTCTGCTTATGCAGAATGGCGACAGAAACCAAGCTCCGTCGTCATGACCGAACACTTAGTCCGTGCTCGAACTCGATCATTGGCGCGACGCGGCACGTTTTCACACCATCAGCGCTCCCGCGTGAAGTCAGGAAAGGCTCTTGACAAAACGACTCTCGCCGGCTCCGTGTAGTCAAAAACTCATTTGGTCGTGCTTAGTCCGTACGACGGCGGCAACTCGGATTTGCTCGGTTTGGGCGCGCCTAGGGCGTCAAGGTCGGGATGCTGCCGTCGGCATCGTGAGTCAGCTCCATCAGCTTGATGGAGCGCTTGTTATCGACGCCAGAGAGCGAGTCATCATGGTAGAACAGATACCATTTGCCGTTGTATCGGACGATCGAGTGGTGCGTTGTCCAACCGCCCACCGGGTTCAACAGACGGCCTCGGTAAGTGAATGGACCGGTGGGTGTGTTGGCAGTCGCGTACACGAGGTAGTGCGTGTCTCCGGTCGAATACGAAAGGTAGTAGCTGCCGTTGTACTCGTGCATCCACGCGCCCTCGAAGAAGCGGCGCTGGTTATCACCCTGCTTCAGCGGACGCCGGCTGCTATCCGTGATGCTGATCTCCGTCACGGGGCCGTCGAAACTCAGCATATCGGAACTGAGCCTTGCCAAGCGCGGCCCGAGCGCGTTTTCGTCGTTGCCGGGCACGACGCCGCGCGCGTCATAGGCTGGCGTGCGCCAGTTTTGCAATTGCCCACCCCACAAGCCGCCGAAGTACATATAAGCTTGCCCGTCCTCGTCGACGAAGACCGCGGGATCGATGCTGTAACTGCCTGGGATGGGCTGAGACTCGGCGGTGAACGGGCCCGTAGGAGCAGAGCTCTTGGCGACACCGATCCGGAAAACGTCGTGCTTGTCCCGCGCCGGAAAGTATAGAAAGTACGTCCCATTCTTGAACGCGGCGTCCGGCGCCCACATCTGCTTCGAGGCCCAGGGGACGTTCGTCAAGTTGAGTACCTCCCCGTGGTCAACGACCCTCGAGCAGTTGCTGCGGTCGAAGGACAGCACGTGGTAGTCCTTCATCCCGTATTGGTCGCCATTGTTATTGGATGGCGGGTTCTCGTCCAAATCGTGCGAGGGGTAAACGAAGAGCGTATCGCCGAACACATGGGCCGACGGATCGGCGGTGTACATATGCGTAACTAGTGCTTTGCGCAGCGGGAGCCCACCGCTCACGCATGCGCCGTCGCTGCTGGCCACCTCACTGGCGCTACCACCCGATGCTGGCGCCACCGGCCGCGCTGCCGCCTGCGAGCTGCCCGGATTCTGCACGCTACCCGGGGTGTTGCCGCCGTGACAGGCGGCGGACAACGAAGCGGCGAACGCAACGCAGAAGCAGGGCCCAAAGCGGCGAATCATGACTGAAAGAGTAACACGCTGGCCATTGCCTGTTCCACTCGTGAAGCTTGCCTCTTCAGCTATGCCCAGCCTCCACCATGCGCCCGATGGCTGCTTGCCAGTCGGGCGGTGCTTGGTCGGCATGGTGATGCACGATCTTCCAGACGCCGTCGATGCGGTGCAGGATGTTCGTGCAATTTACACATAGGTCGAGCTCGCGATCCGACATATATAGTTTTGATTTGTAGATCCCTGTCCCGTAGGCGGCGTCGCCCACCACGACTACTTTGAGATCGTGAATGCCGCCTATGTTGTCGCTGCGCGTAGCGTGCCCCTTGTAGATGCCGAAGACGGCCGCGCCTTCCTCCCAGTTCACCTTCACCTCCGTCCAACCCCGCGCCCAGCTGCCGAATGGGTGCGCCGTGGTCGCGTAGGCGGTGTGGTGCCATATTCCGACCATCGCGTCGGTGCCTCGCGATCTCAGCAGATCTTCGAGTGCGTCGTAGAATTTGTCGATGACCACGGTCACTTCGTCTTCTGCTGAACCCATTCGCGGTATCCTCCCAAAGTGCAGCCTCGTCGTGGGAAACCATCTGGCTTTTGCCGTCAGCCGCCAAACGGCTGAGCATCGGCAAACTCGACACGCTTGTCTGCGCCGCATTCCCGCAGCAAGCGCGCGAGTTGCATGCAAGTCATCGCATTCCCCTTGATGATCACGCCTTTCGCGAAAGGCAGCCGCGCCAGGGCCCGAAACAGCAGCCGCACGGCTTCCTGACCCTCGGCGCCCTGCGGTTTCAGCTGCTTGCTGTCGAACACGAAGATGCTCGAGGGAGTGAGCATTTGCGCGGCCGCCAGCGCGTCGACGCTAAAGGCGCGAATCACCTCGAGCGGCCAGTAGCCCCAGGCCGCGATGCGCAGACCGCCATCGGCGTTGTCGAGAACTCGAAACCCACCTGCCTCGGAGCCGACGCCAGCGGAAAAGGGCTGCGCTCCCTGCATGCCAATGAACTTAGCCTACTTCGCTATCCCCGGCTACCCATGCTAAACATTTACGAGGGGTCGAGCGCGCGTGCCGGCGCGCGATCAGTTGCACTTTGCCGCGTGGCTCAGTTGCCGTCGTCGACTGCAAAAGTGGAGACTCGATTCGTGTCACGAAAACAGACGTAGAGGACGCTCTTCCACCAATGGATGCCGGACGCGATACCGATGCCATCCGGCAAATGCACCCAGGCGTCGATGTTCGAGAAATCCTTGGCTATCCTGAGCAGCTCGCCGTGCTTCGCGTCGAGCACGAACAGGCGACTATGCGGGGAGAACGCGATCCCCTGCAAGTCGGAGCGCTCCACGCTGAGCTCCCGCAGAGCGGCGCCCGAAACCGTGTACTCGCGCACCGCGGATCGACCCGCATCCGTAACGAACAGGCTTTGATCGGACGCAATTGCATCGAAATCGATGGCGACGCCCGTCGCTAGCGCCGCTCCCTCGAGCGGGTAGGTGACGATCTCCCAGCCGGCCCAGAGCAGCGTCGTATCCGACACGGTCGCGTACAATCGGTCCGTGGTGTCCACGCCTGTTCCGCCAAATGCAGCACCAGTCGGTGATGGGTTCGGCAGGGTCGTCGAACTCGAGAGCGGATTCCCCTCGAGGTCATAGCCCAGTCGGCGACCTCGGGTCACGATGAAGATGCCCTCGTCCCTGACGTACAAGTCCTCGGCCGGCTCGTCTAAGGGTCTGAGCAGGATCTCGCCCGTGGCAACGAGTGTGAGCTCGGGTAGGTCGCTCGGATGCGCGGGCTCCGCGTTGCCGGCTCCGCCCGGCATTTCGTCCCCACCGCCGCTCGTTGAGTCGCCTCCGTTGGCAGCGCTCGTTGAGTCGCCTCCTTTACCACCTTGCCCGGAACTTCCGGCTGCAACCTCGCTGTCCTGTCCCGCCGCCGCAACCGAACGCTGGGTGCTGCTCTTGCCGCCGCAGGCCGCAGCGAGGACCAGCCACACCCCGAGCGCCAAGCGCTTCCCTGCAGTCGATCGCCGATCCCCCATCCTCGCTCCAGCATGGCACGGGCAAGCGCTGGTGTCAGTTGGATCGAGGCAAGCCCTGCAACTCATCCCGAGATCGAGTGCCGATAGGCCTCGCGCAAAAATGGCTTCATTTCGCGTAATTCCTCGGTTTGGCGCAGTTTGACGACATGCGACACGTGCCGGCGATCCGAGACCACTTTTTGGAAAAGCGCGTGCTCCGCGCGCCGCGACAAATGAATCACGAGGCGCAGCGAATCGGTCATCACGCTGAGATCGGCAAAGATGCGCGTGCTGCGAAAGAGCACATAACGTTCGCGCGCCACGACTTCGACCGGCCCCAGCGTATTCACGAACCCCTCCAGTTCCGCGTACAGCGAAGCCAAGGCCGCAGGGCGATCGCGCAAGACCTCGTCGCGATCGCCCGTTCCGCAAGCATGCCGCTGATTCTTACGCGCGAAGCGGCGTTTGCATTTGGGGCACGCCCAGACGGTGATCACTGCGCCAGCGTAGCTGGACTCGAGCACGGAACGCGAGTGAGGGAAGGCTTGCAGGGCGCACCGGCATGCTTCCAGCAGGTTTCAACTGCACCGCGCGCGCGCGTGGGTCCGAATCGCCGTTTTGCGGATTGCTTGACGGGACTCACTGAAGGACGCAGCATCAGTGTGCCATGGCCGTTGCCTCCCACGATCCGGTGTCGCGGCGCGAACGGCCGTCGAGCCTTCGGTTCAGCCCGCTCTCGAGCCCGTCAACGGCGGTGGATTTCGGCGTCGAGTTGAGTGAAGCAGTGTTGCCGTCGCTCGACGATGCGCAGTTCGCCGAGCTCGAGCAAGCGGTGTTGACCCATCAAGTCGTGATCGTTCGTGATCAACACGCCCTCTCGCCTCGCGAGCAATTCGAGCTGACGCGGCGCTTCGATCCAACGGTGAAGACCTACGGTCACGGCAACCGACTCGACATCATGAAGCAGAGCGTGCTGGTGCAGGATCTGGTGTCGATCCCCGAGCAGCCTCAAGTGAAGCTTCTGGGGCACGGTCGCGTCGAAAATCATCTCGGCATCCCCGAAGTCGAGCTTCGTCATCCTTCGCATCGCTCGTTTCATCTTCATCCGCTCAGCGACGCCGAAGAAGCACGCGGGCTGACGCGCTTTTATCGCTGGCACATCGACGCTGCGCTGTATGAGCTGGAGCCACCGAAGATAACCACTTTGCTCGCGCTCGAGGTTCCGGCGCCACGCCCCCAGACCGTCAGCTACGATGACGGCAGTGGTGACACGCTCGAGGTCTCGCTCGGCACGACGGCATTCGTTTCGGGCTACCAGGCGTTCGAGGCCCTGTCCCCTTCCGACCAGTCGTGGGCGTTGCGGACCGCCGCTCGATACGCGCCGCACCCCTATGTTTGGATGCGCAACGCGCGGGCGCAATCAACGGGTCTGGGCCTGGTTTCCGAGGGCAAAGAGCTTAGCCGCGAGGAGCTCCCGAGCTATGAAGAAAGCAAGATCATGACCCTGCCGCTCGTCTGGCAGAATCCGCTCACCGGCAGGCGCGCGCTCCAAGTCCACGCTTATTGCGTCGAGCAGCTGCTGACGGACGGCAAGCCCATGGGTACTCTCGAGCAATGTCGACGAGTGCTGTATGACCTGATGAGGCCGATGATCGCACCGGCGCGCGTCTACGCCCACGATTGGCGGCGCGGGGATCTTGCCATTTTCAACAACCGCGGACTTTGGCACAGCGTGGTCGGTTCGCTGCGAGCCGGCGACCAGCGCGTCTATCATCAATGTAACCTCGCATCCGCCGAGCCGCCGCTCGCGGCCGTTGCTTGACACGTCGTCCGCCTGGGCTGAGCGTGGAGATCGCTTCTGGCTGAAGGCTCATTCGCGCAGGTAGTGACAGGTGTAGCCGCCGGGGTTCTTCTGCAGATAGTCCTGATGATTCTCCTCCGCGCGGGTGAACGGGCCGGCATCGGCGATCTGGGTCACGATGGCAGCCTTCCATTTGCCGCTGGCGTTCACTTTTGCTTTGACCGCCTCGGCTGTCTTGCGCTGCGCGGGCGTGGTCACGAAGATTGCCGAGCGATACTGGGAACCAACGTCGTTTCCCTGCCGATCTTTGGTCGTTGGGTCGTGCATGCGAAAGAACCATTTCTCGAGTAAATCGGCGTACGTCAGCTTGCTCGGGTCGAACACGACGCGTACCGCTTCGGCATGCCCAGTGCTTCCACCGTGCACGTCCTCGTAAGTGGGGGCCTTCGTGGTGCCGCCGGTATAGCCGGCCTCGGTTTCGAGCACACCCGGGACCGCACGCAGAATTTCCTGCATCCCCCAGAAGCACCCGCCGGCCAAAATCGCAGTTTCGAGAGTCGCGGCGCAGCCTGCCTTCTGCCCCGGCTCGGGTTGCGTGCAAGTGTTTGGCGCGGCCTGGTCCGCGGCCGCGCCTGACGCTGCGGCAAGATGGTGGGCGGCGTCGGTGAACAGGGGCAAGTATTGCCCATAGCCGTTCTTCTCCAGTTCTTCCGCGGGCACGAAACGCAGCGCGGCCGAATTGATGCAGTAGCGCAATCCCGTGGGAGCTGGACCGTCGGCGAAGACATGCCCTAGGTGAGACCCACCGCTCTTCGACGTCACCTCCGTGCGCGCCATGCCGAGCGTCGCATCCTCGTGGTTGACCACTCGACTCGGATCGACTGGCTTGCTGAAGCTGGGCCATCCGGTCCCCGAGTTGAACTTGTCCGTAGAACTGAAGAGTGGCTCACCGGTTACTACGTCGACGTACAAGCCCGGCTCGTGATTGTCCCAGAAGCGGTTTTGAAACGGCGGTTCCGTTGCCGCGTTTTGCGTGACCTCGTATTCCAGGGGAGTCAACCGGCGCTTCAGCTCCGCCTGACTTGGCTTTGCAAACGTGCCCCTGTCCGCGGGGGCAGCTGACGGTACGGGTTGGACCTGCGCAGCCTCAGCGTCGACACTGGTGGAAGAGGCTCGTTCGACACGGTGACAGCCAGCGAGCGCGAGGCCAACGCAAAGCCAGCACAGCCGCAAGGTCTGGATCGGGGACATCCGGGGCATCGTACGTGGTACGTCACCCGAGCCAGGGCGGTTTCAAATCGTCATTTGCCTGCGGAAACTCGGCGCGAAATCGCTGCGGCCATCACTTGTTGGCTGCTTCTCGCAGCTTGTCCTTCTTGCTCTTGCGCTTGCCCTTCACGCCACCGGTGGAGTCCAAAGCTGGGTTCTGCGGAGCTTGCGGACTGTCCGTCGGTTCGAAGCCGACGATTTGCTCACGGGGCAGGGCAAGCTCGCTCCGCTTCTCGATCAGGCGAAAGTGCGCGGCGTCGTCTGCGCCGATGAAGCTGATGGCGATGCCGCTCTCGCCTGCGCGACCGGTGCGGCCGATGCGATGCGCGTAGTCGGTCGGCGAGCGCGGCAAATCGTAGTTGATCACGGCGCTCAGCCCGGCGACATCGAGCCCACGCGCCGCCAAATCCGTCGCCACGACGATGCGCACGCGCTGCGTTTTCAAGTCGCTCAGTGCTTGCACGCGCGCGCCTTGGCTCAGCTCGCCGTGCAACGGCAACGCGCTGAAGCCCGCGTGCGTCAGTTTGCTCGCGACGTGCTCGACGCCGTGACGAGTAGCTACGAACACGAGCACGCTCGGCCAGTCGTGAGTCTCGAGCAAATGACGCAGCAGCGGCGCGCGCGTGCGCGTGTCGACCTCGATCGCGCGCTGCTCGATGAACGCGGCGCTTGGCGTCGGCCCAGCGCCGACCGCGATGCGCTCGGGATCGTGCAGCAAGTGCTCCGCAAGCGCCCGGACCGGCTCGGGAAAAGTGGCGGAAAATAGCAGCTTCTGACACTCTGCCGGCAGCAACGCGAGCACCTCGGTGAGCTCTTTGGCAAAGCCCTGCGAGAACATGCGGTCTGCCTCGTCGAGCACCAACGTCTCGAGCCAGGAGAGCCGCAGTGCGTTGCGAAGAACGAGATCCAGCAATCGGCCTGGGGTCGCTACGAGCAGATCGGCACCGCCGCGCAACGCCATCATCTGCGGATTGATCGACACGCCGCCGACGGCGACGCAAATCTTGAGCGAAGTGGGTAAGTAACGCTGAAGGCCTTGCCCAGCTTCCTCGATCTGCAGCGCGAGCTCGCGTGTGGGCACGAGCACCAACGCGCGCACGCCCGACGACTCTCGGTGCCCTTTGCCTAGCCGCTCCAAAATCGGCAGCACGAATGCGGCCGTCTTACCCGATCCGGTTTGCGCCGAAGCCCACACATCACGCCCCTGCAAAATCGCTGGGATCGCCACCGCTTGAACCGCCGTTGGCGCCTGGTACGAGAGTTCGGCAAGCGCCCGCAACAGCGGCTCGCTCAATCCGAGGGAAGCAAAGGTCATGGGCGTCGCCAGCGTAAAGTGCGGCGCGGGGCTTTTCCAGCGCCAGGCCGCAATTCCACTGGAAAGCCCGCGCAACCGGGCCCATCGCTGAGCATGGTTGGCGCCGGGGACGATGAAATGACAGCCCGCTGGCCGAGCACTAGTGCGGCATCGCGGACTTCCCCGGCGATGCCGCGCTAGCCTTTTGCCAGCAAGATCAGAAGCTGAAGTGCGTTCGGTTGCGCAACAGGCCGAGTCGTTTGAGCTGCGGCTTGTTGTAAGTCTTCTTGGTGTTCATCGGATACCCGCTTTCATTGTGGTTGGTGGTCTGCGCGATCGCACTCGAACCTATACTGACTCACATATGCCTGGCCATCGCATGAGCATGTGAGGGTCGAGCGAATTTCTGACGAGCATTGCTTACCCCGCCAGAAAAAAAAACGCGGACCGACCCTGGCCACGAGCGGCCAGGACCGATCCGCGCTCTCTCCTTTTACGCGCGCGAGGTCAGTGCGCGGTGCTACGACGGCGGCGCAGCAGCGCGAGGCCTGTCAGCAAGGCAAGCACAGCCGGCAGACCGCCGCGCCCACCGCGACTGCCGATGTTGCACCCCGCCCCCGTTTCGGGGACCGTGTTCGTGATTGCAGGGGCTTCGCCCGGAACGACCGGATCGCAGTCCGTCACTTGTCCCAGGATGTCGGTGACGCTCAGCGCGACCTGAGAACCACCGCTCTGATCGATCTTCGTCGCGACCACCATCTCGGCGCTGGTTGTGCCGGTGGCGAATTGCGGCACTTCGACCGATGCGTTCGTCGCGGTCGTTACCTCGACGCTAGCGAGGCCAACCGAGCTCTGCACCACGATCTGGAGCTGCTTCGGTGGTCCCGCGATGACGTTCGTCAACGCGCAACTCGGCGGCGGAGCGGCGCAGTTCAGGCGCAGGTCGAGGTCCGAAATCGCCGGTGGAATGCCGAGCACATCGCTCTCTACGAAGGCTCCGCCCGTCGGAGACGTGCATCCGGCCGCTTGGGCCCGGACTTTATAGAAGCCCGTGATGACGTCCCAACCGAAGTGACCGTTGGCGTCGGTGAGGTCAGGGTCGTTCCGGTTCATCGGTGACATGACCGCGCTACCTGCCGGGACCGGCAAGAACGGTCCTGCTGCGCTGTCGGATCGATAGAGCGTCACGAGAGCGCCCGGAATGGGCAAACCTTGCACGGTTCGAACGACGCCGCTCGGGTCGACGTATACGTCGAAGGCGATCGTCGAGGTCGTGCCATCCGGGCAGTGCGTCGTGATGACGATGCGCGCCGGACCGTGGTGCGGATAGACAGGCGGGATCACCGCGGTAAACGTGCCGGCGGACTGCTCGGTCAGTGCTCCGCTGGCGAACGAGGAGCCATCGGCGCCCGTCATCGTGTAACTCGAGCTCCCGCCTGTGCAATTCGCGACGGAGAGGCTGAGCGGGTCGTGCCAGTTGGTCACGGGGGGGCCTGCGAAACTCGCGCGCGACGGCGAAAGTGTCACTGTGGGCGGTAGTGGGGTTGGTCCGGTGAGTGTGACGTTGACGACCTGCTCCATGCCGGCCACGACGTGGATCGGAGCTACGGTCGCCGTGCTGAGCGCGGTGCCCGCCGGAGGAAAGACGGCGAGCGAGTAGTCGCCCGCGGGCAATCCGGTCGCTTCGTAGCGCCCCTGCGTGCTGGTCTGCGTCACGTAGACGCAATGTGCGTCGCTGACGCGACAAGCCTGGACGGGTGCACCCGCGAGCGGTTGGCCATTGCTGTCAGAAACCACCCCGCCGATCCCTCCGCCAGCCGGCGCGGTCCCGTTGCGGACCTCGAAGATGTGGCGCCCGAGCACGAGCGAATTGCGACTCGTTTGGGTGAGGCCGGTGTTGGCGTTACCGTCGAGCAGTGCGCCGTTCACGAGCGAGCCCGGGAACTGGTAGAACTGCGAAGCGACTCCCGTGCCCGCCGAATAACCGGCGCCCGCCGACGTTCCGCCGAAGCCGTTGATCCCGCTGCTCGCGTCGCCTGTCTCCCACGCGATTCGGTTGTAGTTCATCACGATGTCGAAGTCGCCGGGGCTCACGTCGCTGCGGTCGACGAGCAAGAGCTGAAAGCTGTTGAGCTTGTCGTAGTGTGCGTTGAAGTAACCGACGTTCACCCAATCGACGCACACCGTGGGTCGACCGGAAAACGTGATCGGGCCGAAAGAATAGGTAACGGGGCTCGAGCCAGAACCGCGCGTGTCCACATCGGCAAAGAAAGGCGCGATGATCGGCGGGACGGAAGCCGTGATGCTGAACGGCGTGTACGTCTGCATCGGAACCCGAAAAGTAACGTTGCCGTTGTTGTTGATGTAGAAAAACGTGTACGTCGTCCCGAAGAAATTGACCGGCGACGGCAGGTTCACGGCGGGGGTCGAGCCGTCATCGTTGCGTGGAAGCGTATTGGCCCTGCACCCCGGGTCGTCGACGACCGCTGAGGCACCCGTCGAGCTCGCTGCGGGCGTTATCTGCAATGCGACAGTCGTCGGCGCGCCGCCGGCCGTCGCACTGAGATGAACCGTCGTGTTCGCGGACACCGAGTGCGTCGCGACGACGAACGTCATCGAGGTAAGTCCACTGGGGATCGTGACGGTCGCGGGAACGATCGCAACCTGGGGCGCGTCGGACGTCAGGGTCACGGTCGTCGTATCGCCGGCAGAGGCGAGAGTCACCGTTGCCAGCGACGTTTGACCGCCGACGACCGTCGTCGGTTGGAGCGATAAAGCGCTGATCGTCGCCGCCCTGGCGTTCGCTGATACGGTCAGAGCGATGAGCCACAGCATGAGTGCCATCAGGCGCTCGCTCGTTTTGGCGACGTTGCGCCAGGCGCCACGGGATTTGAAATGATGAAAGACTGAATCAGGATGGGTCTTCATGGGAGTTCACCTCGTCGTTGAAGTCGTCGTTGGAGAGAGAACGATTTCGCAAATTCACCGGCTTTATACGTCCAAGCGGCCCCCCGGCCGGACGCGGAATGCCCCCCTGATCTCTCGGTTCTCTCGTGTGCTCGAACAGGATGAGCCGCGCTTCGACTCAGCCTACTTGTGATTGCATAGGCCTACATGGCTTTCGAGTGCGCAGCTATCGCATGACCATGTGGTTCAAGCGTTTCGAAAGCTCGGATCTGGGCCTGCCTCACTCACGTCGCGTGAAGCGGGCAGTCAGCACCGTGAAAAAATGCCTAGGCGTCTCGCGAACGCGCGCTCGGTACGGCAGCAACGCGCCTAGCTAGAAGACCAGCGCCGACGCAGCAATGCGTGCAGCTTTTCGCGACGCCGACCCATCAATACGAGGCCGTACAGCACGTTCCGCGGATCTGCGTCATCGGGCAGAAAATGCAGCAGACGATGACTCTCGTGCGAGTTGAGACTGCGCGTCTTCTGGATCGGCCACAGCGCTCGGTAGCAGGCGCCGAGGCACCGCTCCTCGAGGGTCGGCGCTGGCAGCGCTGGCCAGGGCGTATCGAGTACCGCTTGCAAGGTCACCAAAGCGTGCCGTATCGCCGTGCCAACTCCCTCGTCACGCGCGGTTTGAATCAGCAGATCCCAATCCATCCGGGTGAACTCTCGCCGAACCAGCAGGTCGAGCTCGATCAGCCAGCTGAGCCGGCTGTAACAGTGCCGGTGCGCGTGCAGTGCGAGGTGTAGGAATTGATGCTCGGGGGCTAGCATCCTGATTTCGACTCCGCCCACGTCGAGCGTCCCCGATCGCCGCCAAAAGGTTTGCTCGTTCTTGTCGAGCAAGCCGAGCTGAAGTGCGTCGAAATGGACCTCGATCTTCATGTCCCCGGAGCGGTCGTAGAAGCCTCGAACCGAGTGACTTTCCGACGGCGAAGGCTTGTCAACGAGCTTGTCGTGGCTGCCGCGCGCTTCGAGCGTACCGGCACTGGTGTAACCGCTGGCAGAGAAGGCAGCGTGAAGCGCGGGATAGTCCGTCACGCGACAGAGCACGTCCAGATCGTGGTACATGCGGAGCTCGGGTCGCGGGTACAGTGAATGTGCAACCGTTGGCCCCTTGAGCACGATTACTTCGACTCCGCGGGCGCGCAGAATACCGATGACGTCTGCGAGGGTGGTTTCGCACAGCAGGCGCGTCGCGCTGCTTCGCAAGACCTGGGCCCATAGGCCCTCTCGGATGCCCTTGGGTAGAGCCAATTCGGGAGTGCGCGATAACGCCTCGAATAGCAATGGCGCCACGTTGTGCTTGACGGCCAAGTCGACCACGACGGGCCACAGCTCTGGCGAATCCAGCGCTGGGAGCGGTCTCGTTTCACCGCTGCCGCCTACTTGCGCGGCGATGGTCACGAAATCGATGGCGTTCATGCCTGCCCCTCGAGCACACCGCGGAGAAGGGTGGCCACCTCCTCGAAGTCCGTGCCGGTTTCGAGGCGGTAGCATGCGCAGCTTGCGACCAGCTGCCCGAGCATGTCTAGGTGACGCTGTGATGACGCGGGCTCGCTGAGGAGGATGTTAGGCATGATCTCGAGCAATGCCTGATCGCGTTCCATGGGCGTGAGCGTGCTGCGACTGCGACCCGAGACGCGAGGAAACACCAGCGCTACCGGTCGGCAGGACCAGGCGATTTGGGCTCCGAAACGCTCTTCGACGCGCAGCTGGTGCTTCGGCCAGCCGGGCAGCTTTTGTGCGTCCCGTAAGTCGGCGAGCTCGGGGAACAGACGGACCGTGTCGTCAGTCAAGTCGAACGCTTCCGGGAATGCGAGCGCGCGCAGTTCTTGGGCTTCCTGGATCAGAAAAAGCATGTCGTCGCCCAGGAAGTCGAAGCCGGCCCGCGCCAGGGCAAGAGCGAGTGTGCTCTTCCCCGATCCGCTGGATCCTGGAATCAGAAGGCCTCTGCCTCCGAGCGCGACGCCGGCAGCGTGCACACTGAAGCGCCCTCGACGCTTCAGTTTCTCGATCAGGGGAATGGTCAGAAGTGCGTGTGAGAGGGCCCACAGGTGCTCGTCGATGGCGCCCTCCGTGGAGATAATGGTTTCGCCGGAGCGCGGATCACAATCGGCGCTGATCGGCCACACGGAGCTGATCGATAGCCGATCCGCGCGCTCGCTGTATAGAACCTGGCCCATCGCTGACTCGTAGATCACGCGCGCATCGTCCGACGGAGCGGCCCCACGCTCCTGCGCGCCGACACTTCGGTAGTCGAAGTGGAGGTCGCACGATCCCGACGGAGCATGCGGGAATCGAGCGAAGCGGGCTCCGAGTGCATTGGCCAGCGCATCGTCAGACAAGAAACCGAGTCGCAGCCCGTGGAAGTCGAAGACTCGCAGGCGTTCACTGAGCTCCATGGTCGTCACTTTCAGCACGCCGACTGCGCGGCGGCTGCTGCTTTCTGTCCGAAACAGTACATCGTCGCATATTCGCTGCGCGGGTCGCGCGGTTCGAGATAGGGCTTGCCGTCGAGAACGAGCCAGCAGTGGCCATCGAAACCATCGCCGCCCGACACATTGCCCATTCCGAACTCGAGCGATACGTCGACGCCCGCGCGGCGCAACGCGTAGTAGAGGGTGAGTCCTCTCGTCAGACAGCCGCGGCGGACGAGAGGCCGACCGGCCCGAAGCATGTCGAGCACCGTGGCCGCGACGGCGTCGGGATCCCGTGAGGCCCGCTGCGACGAGCGTGCGACGATGAGCTCGAACAGCGCATCGAGGTGCGGCAATGGGATGCGCATGAGCGCGGGCGCTGCGAGCGCCACGCACAAGCTCTGCATGAAGAGAACGGCGTCGCCCCGGCGATGGACGTCCTGAACGACCGCCAGCCGGCTACGAAGTGGGGACCACCAACTCCTCATCAACCAACTCCTTTGCGAGCTCGAGGACATCGCTCTCGATGACATCGGGAGATTGTTCGTACTCTTGACCGATGATTGCGGCGATCTCCGAGACGGTCCGCTTGCCGTCGCAGAGTTGCCACACCCGTGTGCCGACCGCCTCCAACGTATAGTATTGTCCGTTCTTCGGGTTGAGCAGCACGATTGATGGATCGTCGGTCTTGACTTGCTGGGCAAGCACGCCGGGACGCCGCTCCAACATGGTGGCACGCGATAGGTTCATCACGATTTCCCTCTCAGCCGTCCGTTGGTGACGGCACGAACAGCAGATGCGAGCTGGTGCTCGGCACGGCGTCGCCTTTGACCGTCAGAGTAATATCAGCGTCTGGTTCTACGGTGCCGCGCAACGAGCCGGGATCCGAGTACATCACTAGCCCGTTGGCTCTCGCCAGCCACAGGTTGCCCGAGCCGTCGAACGCGAGCCCGCCAGCAGGCAGGACGTCCTCGACCCCCTTGATCGTCGCGGTGGCCTCAGGGCTCGATCGCCCTTCGAGCGACCCAGGGTCCGCGAACTCGGTCACCGACGTCAAGTAGTGAAGCCCGTCGGCAGAGGCGGCCCAGAGAGCGCCGCTGCTATCGAACGCCACGGAGTAGAAGTGGATGTTGTTGGTATAACCGATCTTATCGATAACCGCGCTGGGTTCCAGGGTTACCGCGCCTTTTTCGTCGACGGGGTTGTCGAAGCGCAACAAGCCCACCAAGGACGAGACCCAGAGGTTTTGCGCAGCGTCGAATGTGATGTTGCCAATCAAGTCGAGGTCGCCCTCTGTCATGCTGCTGATTTGAGCCGCTGGTGATAGCGACAGCTTACCTGATTTGCCGTCCGGGACATCGAAGCGCAGGATCGAACCTTCTTTCACGGTGCCGCTATCGCTCGCTGGTCGCGTGGCGACCCAGAGGGAGCCGTTTGCGTCGAACGCCAGGTTCCCGGGAGCCTCGAGTGCCGTGCTGCTGATCACTAGGTCCGGCTTGGCGCTTGCTGGCTGCTCGAGCGACGCGGCCGAAAACCTGAAGATGCTGTCGCTTCCGGTCCCGACCACCCACGCGCTGCCGCTGGCGTCGAACGCCACGTCCGACACTGCGGTCAGCGACTCGATCGGCACGAGGATCTGCGGGTTGTGGTCGGCGCTGGCCTCCAGCTGAGTAGGTGTGAACTCGCACAGCGAGATGCCCCCATACCAGAGCCCGAGGGGCGTATTCGGCATCGGGCCTGCGCCCCCGCCGGCATCGCCAGCGTCGCCCACCGAGTCTGCGCCGCCGTTCGAGTGTGGGCGGCCACCGCCGCCCGACCCCGGCTTCCCGCTGGAGCCACCGCCGGAATCAGACGTTTCACCGCCGGCACCCTGCGCCGAGCCAGAGCTACCGCACGACGCGCAAGCTAGAGACACAAGGAGGAGCTTGGCGGTCACGCCAGGTCGCAGTGCGTATCGCATTGGAGCATTCTCCGAAGCCAACGAAATCAAGCGCGCCAAGGTGAAGAACACGATGGCTACACGGTAACGACCGTCGATGCAAGTGTGCGCGACAAGCGGCGTTTAATGTTCTTTGCCGCACTGGTCGATATCAGTGGAAATTGCAAGCGCGGTTGTCGCGAGCCGTTTTTCAGCAAGAACGTTCAAGATCTCGACTCTGATGTCCTTGTGACGAATGAGTATCACTGCGAATCTGTTGCTCCGCGACGCTCGTGGAAAAAAAGTTGCGATGCGGGTTGTCTGCCAGAGAGTCCTCTGTCGGCGGCTCGTCAATTGAGAGGTCGAATGCCAAATAGCGGCGTGGCAAACCAAGAACGCGGTCAGATGCGCGTTCTCGTCGTCGAGCAGGACGGGAGCGCAATCAGAGAACTGCTGTCGTCCGACGTGGGGCTGCAAGTCGTCACCGTCGGCAGCTTGCTCGAGGCAGAGCGATCGGTGCCGCAAGTTCGCCCTCGAGTGCTCGTGTGGGCGCTCGCTGATCCTTCGTCCGAGCGCCCGGAGCCCTTGCGCGCCTTTTGTAAGGAGTTCGAGACCGTGGCAGTGCTGATCATTTCGCAGCCAGGTCCGGATCGGATAGTGACCGAGCTGATCAAAGCTGGAGCCGGCGGCTATTTGTTCTCGGACGAGGCTCGCTTCCTACCCACCGCGATTCGTGAACTTGCACGTGGCGGCGTACCCATGTCGCTTCCCGTGTCGCGCATCGTACTCGACCGTGCTCGCCGCAGCTCTGCGCAAATGCTCGCGGTGTCGCCAATGCCGTTGGGCGCTACCTGCCTCACGGCCCGTCAACAGCAGATACTCGAGCTACTGGCCATGGGCCACAGCTACGACGACATTGGTCTCGCCTTGGCGCTCAGCGTCAATACCGTCCGCTCGCACGTGAAAGCGCTGTACGAGCGTCTGGGAGCAACCACGAAGGTAGAGGCAGTAATGATCGGCATCGAACTTCGGCTCTTGAACGAGGGCTTGTCTCAGCGTCAATCGTAACCCGAAAGGCGGCTCAACCGCCGGGTGCCTGTACAGTCGCGGTGAACTGTTCTCGACTCGAGTCGAGCTGCCGGCAAGGTTTTCGCATACGGCCCCCTTGGCCTGGCGAGGTTCGAAATGAAATCCGCAGCGATTCGAACCCCGGCGCCCTAGCGGCGCCCTTTGCGACCCTACAGCTGAAGAACGTGCCGATGAACACCTTTTCGAATGACGCCATTGCAGCCAATGGCGGTGGCAACTGCATCTTCGAGCTTTTGAACCTTCATCACAACTCCGGCAACGGGATATTCATCGGCAAAGGATCGGGCGGCGACCTGATCCTCAATTGTGACGCGCACGACAACTACGATGCGACGTCCAGCCAAGGCGATGGTCAGAATGCAGACGGATTTGGCGTGCACTATCAAACGAGCGGCGCGAGCACGATCGTGAGCGGATGTCGCGCGTGGTGGAACTCGGACGACGGCTACGATCTGATCAATCCAAGAGGTGCCGGTGATCATCGAGAACTCCTGGGCGATGGGCAACGGCTACATCAATTCAGGCACCGCGCGGCCGGCTGCTGGAAACGGCAACGGCTTCAAGGCGGGCAGCAGCAAGACGGGCATCCGGAACGTGATCAGAAATAGCCTCGCCTGGAAGAACGTCGCCTCCGGGTTCTATGCCAATCACTCTTCGGGAGGGAATGACTGGTTCAACAACACCTCTTAGGACAACGGCACTCAATACGACATGCTGGCGAGCGATCCGAACGATTCGCCGGTCACGATCATTCTCACTGGGTTGCTCGTCCACAAGATGAGAAACAACATCGGCTTCCCCAACAAGAACACGAATATGGGTGGAGTCGACACCGCCTTCAACAGCTGGGATCTCGCACTTACACCCGCGGCTGCTGATTTTGCGAGTATCACGGACACGGGCGCCCTGGGCCCGCGGCAGCCAGACGGAAGCCTGCCCAATATCGATTTCATGAAGTTACCCAAGGGCAGCAAAATGATCGACAAGGGCACGGACGTTGGCTTGGCCTTCGCTGACGCGGCACCGGATCTCGGCGCCTTCGAATACGGGGCGACGAGCGCGAGCAACGCTGGCGCGGGTGGCGCGGGCACAGGCGCTGGCAGTGCGGGAGCAAGCGGGACGAGCCCAACGGGTGGCGCTGAGCCCTCCGGCAGTGCGGGTGCCAGCGGAGTGATCGGTGCCGGTGATAGCGGCACGAACAACGCAGGCGGCAGTCAGGCAGGGGCGGGTGCACCCGCTAATGCTGGGTCTACTGCCGAACTGGGTGGCTCGAGCAACCCCACCGAGATGCCGTCTCGGGACGGCAATAGCTCATCGGGCTGGCTGCAGCGCTCCCGGCAGATCTTCAGCCCCCCCCAAGCAGCAAGCGCGCTCGCGGCACTGCTCGGCGCGCTCGCGCTGCTGCGGCAACGCTGCCGCACCAGAATCGTCAGCGCAGAATCTGCGAATCG
Source organism: Pseudomonadota bacterium (assembly GCA_037200885.1). Classification (GTDB taxonomy): domain Bacteria; phylum Myxococcota_A; class Polyangia; order Polyangiales; family Polyangiaceae; genus PMG-095. The sequence continues at coordinate 2,150,690 of JBBCIN010000003.1, read as the reverse complement.
ATGACCTGTGCCGGCGCTCTCGCGATCATGTAAAAACCGGGAAGATCCGCGGTCTCGAAGGTTCCGCGCGGGTTATTTTGCGTCAGTGAGTCTTTGACGGTGAGCGCGCCGCTCTTGTCGTTGCTGACGAAGAAGACCGCGCTGCCGCCTTCGTTCGCCAAGTTGTTCTCGAGCGGGCTGCTCGTGATGTTGAGCACGATCTCGTTACCGTCGTTGTAAATCGCGCCGCCGTTGCCGCCCTGCCCGTCGTTTGCGCCGTGACCAACGGCCGTGTTGCCTGCGAGCAGTGTGTTGATGATGTTCCAGGACACGCCGATGCTGCTGAGTGCACCACCGTTCGCACATGAGTTGCCGAGCCCCGATTTTCCGCCGAACGTGCTGCCCACGATCCAGACGGGACGTCTTGGACCAGCGCCCGCGGCCACCAGATAGTCGAGCTTGCGGATCGCGCCGCCCCCGACATCGGAGCCGAGATCGTCGCACACGTTGTTGAAGAAACGCGAATTGACCACCTTGAGACTGCCGCCTTGGGCGTATTGGCGCGCATTGCGCTTCAATGGGTCAACGAGACGGTCGTCGGGTACAAGAATTTCAACCACATTCCGAGCTCCCATCGGCTTCTTCAGGAGCTCGGCGTGCCGGCGCCATCGATCCCGTCACGGAGCGAGGATCCTACGCACCGCGCAAGCGTTGAATGGCTGCAGCAGGCGGCCTCGAGTCCGTGGACGACCATCGCCTGGCGTGACGGCTGTCGCGGTTAGGGACGCCCGCGGCCGAGGTCGAGCTCCTCGCCAATGATCGGGATGGGCAAGCCGCTGACGGCGCGCGCTGCGTAGATGCCGCCCATCACCGCGCCTTCCATACATGCCACGTGGAAGTGATTGTCGATCCAGTCGCCCGCCACGCTCAGGTTTCGAAAGCCAGTGTCGTCGGCGCGCAAGCGATACTTGGCGGTACCGGGCAGCGCGAGCGTGCAGCGCTCCGTCGGGCCGCAATTCGTGCGCCAATATTGGGACTCGAAGCGCGCTTCGCCCTGAGCATCATTCGGATCGTGCAGGAGCGCCCAGTCGATCTGTTCAGGGTTTGCCGCATCTCGGGCCTTTGGCAACAGTCGCGTCAAGTCGTGGCGTAAAAAATCGAGTGACGCACGTTTGGCGTCCGTGCGCATTTGCTCTTCGAAATGCGGGTCATCCTCTGGGAGCGGTGGTTGATCAGGGCCCGGTTGAGCTCCGGTAAAGTAGCTCACGTCCTTTCCTCCGAAGTTCTCGCGCGGCAAGGTCTGGCTCATGTCCGACCAGGTGTTGAGCGGATCGGTGTAGACCGAGAGCAACGGCCGCGGCTGCGGCCAGCCGAGCTCGGGCAACGTGCGATCGAACCAAACCTGTAGCGACTGAGTTTGAACGGCCATGACCTTGTCCACCATGCGCTGCCAGCGTGGTGCGGCGCGCATCAATGCAGGCGCGACGAACGGCACCGTTTGTACGGGCATCGCGTAGACCAGCTCGTCGAAATGCTTACCCGCTTCGAGGCGATGAATGCGCTTGCCCTTGTAGCCTGAATAGTAGGACTCGAGATCGATCTTGGCGACCGCTTCGTAGTCGCGAATTTGCTCGGCGTGCGGCGTGCTCGGCCAACACGCGAGACCGAGCACGTCGTAGAGCGGGTCGTAACCGAAGGGATCGTCACACACTAGGTCTACTTGCTGCTCTAGGTCGACGCTCGCGATCTGCTCACGATTTTCGGCCACGTTGAGCGCACAGACCTTGTGAAAGAACGCGAAGCGCACGCCGCGCGCTCGCAGCGCCAGGTAGAGTGGGCCGAACACGGTGTCGCCCATGCCCGCCTGCATCTTGTAGTACATCGCGCCTTTATAGGTCGCGCCCATGCGTGCCATGGTCCGAATGGCTACGCCCGCCGACATCGATTCTTCCAACGCGGCGCCGCGCTTGAAAGAAAATGCAGCATCGTAGATGGCCCGCGCGAACGGCGAAGCCAAGGTCGCTTTCGCCGCGCCGTGGCGCTCGAGCCAATCCCGAAAATCGATGTCATCGATGCGGTTGCAACCCGCTGGCGTGAAGACTCGGTCGACCAAGATACCGATTGCCGCGCTGAGCACGAAATCGAGCAGCAATATCGAACGGTGCAGATCGGGCCGACTCTGCGAGTGTTCGAGCATGAATGCGATCAAGCTCGAACGAGCGGCCGCGAGAGCGCTGCTGAGCGCCGGCACTTCGCGCAAGACGACCTGAAGCCCGTCGTTCACGATGCCGAGGCTCCATTGCAAGACGACGAGCGCCGCTCTCATGCCTAGGTGCGCGCCGGTCGAGCCCCGTGCCGTGCTGCGTTCCCAGCTGGCGCCTTCCGGAAAAAACCAAGCCTGTGCGCCGGCCAAGCGCTGCCAGCCAAAAACGGCTCCGATCGCGGCTTGCAGCGCCATCGACAAGTAGTCACGGCCGCTGTTGATGGTAACGCCAATTCCCGGCACTTCGCAGTTGCGCGGGAATTGAATGAACCAAGAGTTCCACACGTCCTCCTCGGAGGCCTCCACGACCCCGAAGCTGTACGGATGAAAAGCGTCACGAAATGTGGCCAGCGGCGCGGAGGCCGGCCGATCGATCGCGGCGTACACGTCTCGCATCATCTCGAAGAAGTTCTGATAAAATCCGAACAAAATGTGAAGCCCGTGCTCTTCGATCCGATCACCGAGGTGACGATTCCGGCCGCTCGCGCCCTTGCCGCCCAAGCGCCAACCCATCTGATAGACGGTCACTTCGTGGCGCGCGGCGAGCTCCGGAGTTTTCGTCAGCTGATAGGCGCAGGCCAAAGCAGCGGGCCCGCCACCGAGAATCGTTACTCGCTTCTTTTTCAATGTCATCGTTGAGCGTCCCGGAAAGCGTCTCTCGAGCGGCGTCAGCCGCTGCTCGCATCGATTGGCCCCGCCAACCGATCATACGCGACGCCGAGCTCGATGAAAATCGCCTCCGCGCGTTCACACAGAGAAGCTCGCTCGCTGGCCTCCGAGAGCAACCCGAGCTGCCACAGGGCATTGGCGTTTTCGTACGGTTGCTCGGTCGCGATCGCGCTCTCGACGGCGGCAGCGAAGTGTCGCCGCGCGCGGCGCGCCTGCCCACGTTCGAGCGCCGCGCGCCCCTTGGCCAAGCGATAGTGCGGAACCGCGCCGGGGAACGTGCGCGTCGCGCGCGCCAGATTGCCAACCAACGCGTCCAGGTTGCGTTGTAACTGCTTCGCTGAGCGCGCGATATTCGCGCCTCGTTTGCGCGCCCGCAGCAGATCCGCCACCGTCTCCGCGAGGACCGAGAGCCCCGCGTGACAGACGAAGAAATTGTAGACGTCCGCGCGAGTGGCGACCTGAATGGCTTCGTCGATCAGCGTGAGCGCTTCGTCGTAGCGACGCTCGGTCGCCCTGCCTCGCGCGAGCGCCGCAAGGCAGGTGAGCAGCTGCAAGCCGTTGGGATTGTTGCGCACGAGACAAATGCCTTCGGGCCCCTCGACCAGCGCGAGCGCCACCAGGACGTCACCGCGACGGAGCAAGCAGAGCGCCTTCATCGCGTGCGCGAAGCCCGTAATCGGCGGCTCGGCGCCCGCCGCAATCGCCGCGGACTGTTCCCACAGCTCTGCTGCTCTCGCGTAATCACCGCGCATGAAATGCGGTTCTGCCAGCATGAATTTGCCGCGGTGGCGCCAAAGCCCTGCACCGAGCTCGGTGGCGATTTGATCGGCGCGCGTCAAATAGGGAACGGCTGCGCGCGGCTGACCGAGCAAGCTATAAGTCATGCCGAGATACATGTTCGTGCTGCATATTTGCAGCAGCTGACCTTCACTTTCCGCCATGGCGACCGCCGCGAGTAGATCGCGCTCACCTGCTTTTCGCAGGCCGGCCACGCTGAGCAGATAGCCGATCATCGAGCGCGCGAACGCAGCTTCCGGCGACGGGCCGGCGCTTTCGGCGATGTTGATGCCTTGGAATACCGTGTTCGCCAGCCCCGCGGCGTCGCCCTCCCACAAGCAGATCACTTGCAAAATGTCGCAGGCTTGTAGCGCCAGGATGGCGAGCTTTCCGGACGTCGTGTCGCGTTCTTCGCGCTCTGCGGACGCGCGCGGGAAGTAGCGCGCAAAGACGTGGCGTGCGACGCGTCCGATCGTCCCAACGCCCGCGACTGGTCGCTTGAAGCCGCACAGTAGGACTACGGCTTCGCAGTCCTTACGCGCGTCCTTCCACTCCATCAAGCTGTAGTAGGCCTCGGCGCGCTGGCGGTGCCAACTGGCGCGCTCGATGTCGATCCGGAGCTCGCCGCGCAGTTTGCGATCGAGCTCGATGGCTTGTGAATAGAACTCGGCGGCCGCGCGGTTGGCGTAGGCCGCGAGCGCCTGGCGACCCGCGCGCACCAAGTAGTAGATGGCCTTCTCCGGCAGTTCGGCTTGTGAGAAGTGGTAGGCCAAGCGCGCGTAATAAGGCGCCAAGTCCTCGTGGTGTTCTTCGATGTGTGCCGCCGCGGCCGAGTGCAAGGTGCGACGCTGCGCGAACGCGAGCAGTCCATACGTCGTCTCGTGCACCAAGGCGTGACGAAAGCGCTGCACGGAAGAGGCGCTCGCCTCCGGTAGCACGATATCGCTCGCATTGAGCTCGTTCACGTGTTGGTCGATGCTCGCTGCTTCCTCACGCACCGGATGGATGTCGGCGACCATTTCGACTTCGAAGATGCGTCCGACCACGCTCGCGACCTTGAGCGTCAGCTGCACCTGCGGGCCCAGGCGATCGATGCGGCTCTGAATCACGCCGTTGACGGTGCTGGGGACACTCAAAGCGTCGAGGTCGGCGACGCCCTCCACGAATCGGCAAGAACCATCGACGATCTCGATCACGTGGGCATCGCGCAGGCTGAACGCGAGCTCTTCGGCGAAGAAGGGGTTGCCCTCGCTCTTTGCCGAAATGAAGCGCCTGAGGACCAGCGGCAGCGCGTGCGCTCCGAGCCGGCGCTGCAAGAGCTCGACGACTTCGTCTTCACTCAAGCCGAGGAGTGCGATGTGTTCGCGTTCGGCGCCGCTCACGAGTCGCGACAGCTCGGCTGAGGGACGCTCGAGCGGACGCATGTTCAAAATCAACAGCAGCACACGCTCGTGGCGCTCGCCGAGCTCGGCGCACAGTGCAAGGGATGCGTCGTCCATCCAGTGCAGGTCCTCGATCGCCATCAGCGTCGGGCCCTCGCCCAATACCGAGTCGAGCAGACGGCCGAGGATCGTCACCAGGTTGTCGGCGCGGATCGGGCCACTCATTTGGGTCGTGAGCAGCGTCTCGGGAATCTCGAACGGCAAGAGCAAATTCAAGAGCGGCGCGAGATTGGCCGCGAGCCCCAGGCTCTCCAGGCGCCCACGCACTACCTGCGCCGCGACCTCGGGCGCGTGCCCTTCGACGCCGAGCAGCTCGCGGAAGATCGGACGGAAGGCGAAGTAGGCCGTATTTTGCTCGAGCGGGTCCGTACCGCCCGCAAGGTAGCGAAGCCCGAGCTCTCGAGCGAGCGCAGGCAGGCTGGAGAACAAAGCAGACTTACCGATGCCGGCGTCACCCTCGACGACGAGCACGCCGCCGCCCTCGCTCGCTGCCGTCTTGCGCGCTCGGGCGCGAAAACGCGCCAGTTGCTCGCTGCGTCCGACCACCGTCGCGACCTGCCGATCGCGCCGCGCACCGGGGCGACGCCGCACCGGTGAAAATACGGGCAACGCACCGTCGAAGCCCTTTAAATCGATCACGCCACGCGACTCGAATTCGTACCAGCGTTGGGCGAGCCGACGCGTGGTCTCATCCGTCAGGATTCCCGAACCACGGCTGGCCTGCATCAAGCGCGAGGCTAGGTTCATCATGCGTCCGATGATGGCGTAGTGCGCGCGCCGCGACGTCCCGTGGGAACCGCAGAATACATGGCCCGTCGAAATCCCGACGCCGACGGCGATGCCGTGCAACGCGAGCTCTTCGCGCGCCATCGACGCCGCTTCGGCGCCGCGCGCCGCGTCGTCTTCGTGGGCTTGGCCGGGCAAGCCGAAGACGGAGACGATCGACGTGCCCTTGTCGTCGTGCAGCATGACGTACACCGAGCCGTCCAGGCGCTTGACGGCGCGCTGCACGATCCCGAGCGCCGTGTGCAGACGCTCGAGACGGGCCGCATCCTCATGCAAATCAGCCGGCAAGTTCACGAATAAGACCGTCAGATCGCGAAACTCAGCGAGGAACGCGCCGTGACCGCGACTCAAGCGATCGGCGACTACCGACACCAGTTGTTTGCGCAGGATCCGCTGCGCGCCGATGCGCGCGCGGAATCCCGAAGGAATCGCTTCTAACTCTCCCGTCACGCTCACGAGCCGCACACCGCCGTGAGCGAGAACGGTGCCGCTGGCATGGTCTGCGAGGGACTGCCAGGCGCGAGCAGTCACCAGCACTTCGCCCGCGCTGTTGTGACTGTCGGCGGCGAACGTCTCCGAAAGAGCCTGGCCACACAGAAGAGCGGACCAACGCTCGTCGACTCCGCCGATTCGGTGAACCAGCAAATCCCCAAAGCCCAAGGTCAGACGCAGCTTCAACGTCGTGCCTGGTAGCGGCTCCGAGCCATCGAGCCGTTGTCGAATCGAGAGCGCAGTGCGCGCGGCGTTGCGGACGATACTGCCGACGTCGCGCGCGTCACCAGCGTCGAACACGATCAGTAGTGCGTCACCCGCGAACACGTGCACGTCGCCCCCGTGTTCTCCGGCCACGTCGATCATCACACCGAAGTACTGATTGAGCGCCTCCGACAGCAGCTCAGCGCCGAGCGGGCCGCGCGACGTGAGTTGTTCGGTCAGCGCCGTGAACCCAGAAATGTCGATGAAAAGCACCGCACCCGCAAACTCGCTCGTGGACGGGCCGGAAGCCGCGTCGACCAGCCCAGCGAGCTCCAACGAGGACAGATAGCGAGCCAAGGACTCGCCTTGAGATTCGTTCGCGGGTGAGCTCATTGCCCTAGCTCAGCATGGGATGCACGGGCGAGAAGAGGGTGTCAACGATCTTGCCTTTCCGAACGGTGTTTCTCGTGACGCCTGGCCGGAACGGCCGCACACGAGTCCAATCAGCACGTGACTTGGCACATGCTTCGGTGGTGGGGCCGTGACAAAACACTGTCTTGAAAGGCCCCCGCCAGATCCCCCATGATTCGCTGCTGATGCCGGCCAAGAAGCGAGTGTTGATTTTGGGAGGAGGACCGGCGGGCTTGGCGAGTGCGTTCGCGCTGAGCCGGACGGAGGCGTTGCGCCAAGAGTTCGAGGTCACCGTGATCGAACCCGGCTGGCGGCTCGGCGGCAAGTGCCGTTCCGGCCGCGAGGGTCCGATGAATCGCCTCGAGCAGAACGGTACGCACTACCTGTTCGGCGCGTATGACAGCTGCTTTGGCGTCGCGCGCGAAGTGTACGATGAACTGGCGCGTCAGGGCGAAGAGCGCTTCGGCACGTTCGAGTCCAACTTCATCCCGCGCAGCCTGCTGGCGATGAAGCAATTTTTTCGAGGACAATGGCACGATTGGCCAGTCCAGCTGCCTACGAATGCGGCCGCACCGGGGATGGGCGTGTCGGCGCTCGGGCTGAGTGATTTCCTGGAGATGGGCCTACAATTTCTGATCGAGCTGGTCGCGGGCAACGGCGCGTTGCGCGACCTGCAGAGCATCGGAATATTTCCCGCAGGTGACGAGAAGCCGCCGGAGCCCGTCTCCAGGCTATGCGTGAGCAAGCTCACCGACTACGTGGGCGCGAAGTCACTCGAGCTCGCCTTGAGCTTGGTTCGTTTGGCCGGCGACGCCGACGACTCCGCTCTCTTGCGAGGTGTCGTCTGGATTTTGCGCGCGTTCCGCGAGGCTGCGCGGCTTTCACTCGCAAAATGCGCGACCGTGGATCTTTCGGTCAACCGCGCGTGGACCTTGCTCGATCTCGGCACCAGCATGATGATCGGCGCGATCGAGGACGACGTATTTTCGCCCGCCGGCTACGAAGCCGCCGATCGCTACGATTTGCGCGAATGGCTCGCCAAGTGCGGTTGTTCACTGGAGTCACTCTGGTCGGCCCCGCTCGCCACTTGGTACAACGCGATCGCGGCCTATCACGAGGGTGATGTTCGGCAGCCGAACATGTCGGCGGCGATCGGTTTCCATGCCTTGATACGGCTGACCACGACATACAAGGGGGCGTTCGCCTATCAGATGCGCGCGGAGGTCGGTGATTCCCTGATCGCGCCATTGTTTCACGTGCTGAAATCGCGCGGCGTCCGCTTCTTGTTCTTTCATCGCGTGTGGGATCTCGTTCCGTCGCGCGACGACCAGCGAATCGAACGAATCGAGATCGAGCGCCAAGTGACCCTGCGCTCCGAGGATCCATTTTCCTACGAGCCTTTGAAAGAGGTGAACGGTCGCTTGACGTGGCCCGACGCGCCGCGCGAACCGCAATTGGCGGAGCCGGGCAATTACGACCCTGCGCTCGATTCGTTCTACACACCGCGCCGGGGAGCGCGATCCTTTTTCGAACACGGTACGGACTTCGACCACGTGATCTTGAGCTTCCCGATTCAGTGCTTCAAATGGTACTGCTCGAAGCTGCTTTCCGCGCGAGAAGCCTGGCGGTTGATGTACGAGCGCGTGGAGACGACCGAGTCACAATCGGTACGCCTCGCGCTCAAGCCGAACCTACGCGGGCTCGGTTGGAATTTCGGCCCGGCCGTGCTGTCCGGCTTTTATCAGCCGCTCGCAACGTGGGAAGACAACGAGCAGCTGATCGAGAGTGAAACCTGGCCTCCTGACAATCGCCCCCAGGCGATCGCGACGCTCTTTGGTCCGGTCTTGTCGCGCCAGCCATATCCTGGGCCGGAGGAGTTCACTTACCCGGCCTCCAGACAGCCCATCGTTTTGGCTGCTGGCCTCAAATTCTGTCAGGACTTTGCCGGCTCGTTGTGGCCGGGCGCGGTCGACATCACGAATCCGCCCGCGCTCGACTTCAACCTGCTCGTGACATGGGACGACGCGGGCGTTGGGGAGGAGCGCTATCACGCCCAAGCTTTGCGCATGAACGTCGGACCGGTGGAGGCGTACACTCGCATTCAACAGGGGACGCTTCGCTATCGACTGCGGGTCGACGAGACTGGATACGTCAATTTGTCGTTCGCGGGAGATTGGACGCGTAACGGCTTCGACCTCGCGACCGCCGAAGCAGCGGTGTTGTCTGGGCTGCAGGCGGCGAAGGTGCTGACGGACGCCTGACGTCGCGTCCACCGCTATTTCAGAGATCTTCACCGACGATTGTCTTGGGGAACCCGGAGATCGCACGCGACGCTTGCAGGCCACCCATTACTGCGGCTTCGACACAACCGGCATCGACGCCGGTCTTCAGCCAATCACCCGCGAAGCAGAGATTTTCGAAGCCGGTTTCGTGCGCGCGCGGACGAAAGCGAGCGCTACCGGGTAGCGATAGTACATAGCGTTCGCTGGGATCGATGTTGAGCCGCACGTACTGATCGTCGAAGCGTGCTTGGCCCACGCCACCATCGGCTCGCAGCAACGACCAATCGATGCCGGGGGTCGCGCCCGCCTGCAGTTTGGGCCAAATAGGCCCTACTTGGGAGGAGAGCCAATTGATCGAAAGATCGCGCGCGCGCGCGGCCTGCGCCGTGGCGAAGGCGGGGTCCGGTGGTTGCGGTGATACTTCTGCGTCGGTCAATGTGCCGCAAAAATAGATCACCGAGCGCGGAGCGATGCTCTTACCCTCCCAGGCCTCGCGGACCAAGAGCTGATCCATGTTGGCCCAAGTATTGTGTGGCTCCGCGTAGGCGGTGCCGACGGTGGGCGGATGAGCCCAGCCGGTTTGTGGCATCGAGCGCGTGAGCCAGACTTGCATGGCGATGGTCTGAATCGTCTCCAGGTGCGCGAGGGTTTGCGCCCAAGGTTCGTGGACTCGCGCGAGCGCTTTCGTGATGGGTGCGGCGGCAGCCGGCGGTACCGCGAGCACGACGATGTCGAAGTCTCGCCCGCGCCTGAGCACGCAGCGCTCCGCGGGCTCGTACTTTGCCCAAAACGACTCCAGATTGACCCCCGCTTCGCGCAAGCGCGCCGCTTGTACCGGGTCGATTTGCTCCCAGTCGGGCTCGGACGGCCAACACGGCACGTCTTTCACGGTGACGAGCGGGCGATACGACAGCGGGCCGTCCTTCAGATCGACTTGCCTGATCACGCGCAACGACTCGATCGAGTTCGAGTGCGTCCCTTCGCCCGCGAGCTCGAGCGCCTCGACGCGCTGGAAGAATGCGAACTTCACCCCGCGTTGCGCCAGCCACTGATAGAGCGGGGCAAACACCGTGTCACCCATGCCGGCTTGCATCTTCCAAAAGAATGCACCCGAGTAAGTGAACACGTAGCGGACGAGGGTGCGCAGCGCCGCGGAGGCTGACAAGCGCGGCTGCGCGGGGTCGCCATTCTTGTTTGCGAAAAAGAAGCCGTACCAGCCTCGAACCAGCGCGCCGCCGAGCGTCAAATCGCTTGCGCCGTGGCGTCGTAGCCACTCCGCGAAGTCTTCCCCGTCCACCGAATCGAGCCCGCGGCTCAGTAGTCTGTCTTCGAAGATCCCTCGCAGCAACGCGCCGCCGAAGTCTAACAGCTGATACAGCTGCCGAACCCCGGCGTGCTTCTCCAAGAGATGCCCATGGCTGCCGAACAGCACGTGCAACGCCGAGGTCAGCGGCCCGGTCACGGCGTCGATCTCGGCCTGGGCAGACTCAGCCAAGCTCGAAAGCTTGGAAAAAGCGGCTTGGGAGCGCTTGACGTGCCGCACTACCTGCTGGTGAGCCCCGGCCAGTGATGGCTCGAAGAGCCCGAGTAGCCGGCGTGCACAGCCTGGAGCTTCGCCAGGCTCACTATCGTCACCCTCGAGCGCAGCCAGAAAGTCGGCGCCTGCGACCAACTCGACCAACAGTTCGAACATCTCCTGCAGGACATCGCGCAGGGTGGGTGCGAGGCGACCGTTGCCGGGTAACCCCGGCTTGCGCGGCATGGTCACGTTCCACGTGCTCCAGGCGCCCGCGTAAAACTCCGACAGCGATACGTAGTCGTGCGGCCAAAACGCGCTCGTCGCTGGCGAATCAGGATCATACCAAGTCGACAGTGGGAGGTTCTTGTCGCGCGCGAGTGAAGCGTAGATATCGCGCACGATGGCGAACGCATTTTCGTACATGCCGCCCCAGATGTGGAGCCCATGCTCTTCGATGCGTTGACCTTGAGCCGCGTTGCGACCGCTCGCGCACTTGCCACCCAGGCGCCAGCCATATTGGTAGATGGTGATCTCGAAGTCCTCGGCGCACGGCGAGTTCAAAATGCCCCAGGCGGCGACCATGCCCGCGGTGCCCCCGCCAACGATTGCCACCTGCTTTTTCTTGGTTTCTTTCATCACCATCACGATCTCAGGCAGAGTCTCGACACTTACGAGCTTCACACGTTGATGCCAAGTCGGCAATGAGGACGTTAGGGCCTTACGCCCTCTTCAGCGCCGGAGCGTCTCGGCCAGGGCACGAAACCAAATGAGTTTGCTTTCGAAGCCTGGATAGGCGCGATTTCGTCCGCTTGGGTTGGGCAGCACGAAGACCCGCGCTTCGGCGATTGTGTTTGACGTGAGTCCCGGGCCTCGCGCCGTGCCCCGCCGAAAGAAGACCGGGTATAGGGTCAACCCCAGGAGCGCGACGTAACGCGGTCTGAGCTCCGCTGCCACCTGCCGAACGCGCTCGGCACCCAGCGCTTGTTCGCTGGCGGACAGCTCGGCTGCGGCGCGGGTTGCGCGCTGCACACCGGACACGAGTCCCAAGCCGAACTCCGGCAAGCGCGTTTCGTCTTCCGGACGAAGTAGTTCGGACGTCAATCCGGACTCGTACAGTAGCCGCCAAAACGGATTACCTTTCGACGAAAAGGAGTGCCCCGCCTCCGCTGACCTCACAGATGGATTGATGGCTACGATCAACGCATCCAATCCCGGCGCGAGGATGTCGGGTAGGGATGGAGGCACGACTCAGAGCACCATCAAATCGCAGGGCGATCAAGCTGGGACGGAGTCCGTCCACCGCCGAAATTCGCGCAGCCCGCGCTCGAGCGTCGGCGGTCCTGCTTGATGCAAGGCTCGGCAAATGTCAGCTTTCGTCGTCTCGGTCGGAGCCTTTGGCGTGAAAAAACTGCAAAACTCTCGCAATGCTTTCGAGCAAGCGCGCGCCTTGGAGCGCCGAGGGCGGACCCAAGAGGCGGCGGCGCTCTATCGCACGATCATCTCGCGAAACGCGCAGCACGACCGCGCGCTCTTTCGGCTGGGTTCGATCCTGCTTCAGGCCGGTCTCGCCGAGGGCGCGAGCTCATATCTCGAGCGGGCGGTCGCAGTACGACGAGACGAACCAGAGTATCTGACCACCCTGGCACGGGCCTACGAACACCTGGGCAAGCTCGAGCTCGCAGCCACCGTGCTCAGCTACGCGCTCACACTCGACCCTGATTCCCTCGAAGCCCACGAGAATCTGTCGCTGATCCAGCTCCAGGCCGGCGCCCACGCCGAGGCGCTGGAGCACCTCGAGCGCGTCGTCCAACTCCGTCCCGACGACGCCCTCTCGCACGTAAAGCTCGCTTGGGTATTGCTGCTCACGAGTCGCCCCACGGAGGCACTCGCGCGTGCTCAGCGTGCTGTCCTGCTCGACCCGAGCCTCGCCTCCGCTCGTCGTTGCGTCGGAGACGCCTTCGACATGCTCGGCGACAAGAGCCGTTCCATTCCGAGCTATCGACGCGCCCTTGAGCTCGACCCGCAAAACTTCGTCTCTCACAGCAACTTGATCGTGTCCATGCTCACGGATCCGAGCTCTGACGCAGAGACGATCTTCGCTGAGGCGCGCGCGTGGGCCGACCTTCACGCCCAGCCGCTACGGACGCACCTGCGTCCACATGACAGTGACAAGGATCCCGAGCGTCGTTTGCGCGTCGGCTACGTCTCTCCAGACTTTCGCGTACACGCGGTGCAGCAGTTCTTGATTCGACTGCTCGAGCAGCACGACCCATCTGCGTTCGAGATCTTCTTGTACTCCTCCGTGCAACGGCCGGACGCGCAGACCGCATGGTATCGAGCCTTCGCCGAAAACCGCTTCCGCGAGATCCAAGACATGGACGATGTGGCCGTGTCCGAGTTGGTCCGTCACGATGACATCGATATCCTCGTCGACCTAGCCGTTCACGGGGCGGGTAACCGACTGCGCGTCTTCGCCTGCAAGCCGGCGCCCGTGCAATTCACTTGGCTGGGTTACGCGGGAACGACGGGCCTCGACACCATCGATTATCGCATCAGCGATCCGTACCTCGATCCGCCGGGCACCGATCTCGGCGTCTATTCGGAGACGACGCTCCGCTTGCCCGAAACGTTCTGGTGTTATGACGCTTTGGAGTCGGACCTGCCGGTTGGTCCGCTGCCGGCGCTCACTCGAGGTTTCCTGACGTTTGGCTGCCTGAACAGCCCCCGCAAGGTGCATGACGGGGCGGTAGCGCTGTGGGCACGGGTCCTGCGCGCGGTTCCTGCATCGCGCCTGCTCTTCTACGTAGAGGATTACGGCAGAGAGGCAGCGCTCCGAACGCTCGCTGCCGCGGGCGTGGAGGCTGAACGCGTGGACTTCGTGGGCCGCACCTCGCGCCGGGCGTACCTCGAACGGCATTCCGGCTTCGATATCGCGCTCGACACGTTTCCCTTCGCTGGTGGCACAACGACGCTCGACGCTATTTGGATGGGCGTCCCAGTGCTGACCTTGACCGGCAAAACGGCGCTGCAACGCGCCGGCGTCAGTATCGCGATGAATCTAGGCCTGCCCGAGCTCATCGCGCACTCCGCAGATGAATTCGTCGAACGAGCAGTCGTGCTCGCCAGCGATCTGGAGCGGTTGCGTACGCTTCGCGCGGAGCTTCGCCCTCGGCTCGAGGCATCTCCGCTCGGAGACGCCCCACGCTTCGCGCGGCAGCTCGAGGCGCTCTACCGCACGGCGTGGCGACGGTACTGCGCGCACAGCTGATCGCGCCGCTCGAAATCGGTGACTCCGCGGGGAATCACGGGATGGAGGCGGCCCAGCCAATCGTCGATCCGGTGACCGTCACGAGCGACGAGCTCACGAAGTTGCCGAAGCCGGAATCGAACGTGTCATTGACCACCAGATTGGAGGTACGGATGCTGTCGACGTAGACGATTGTCGGGTTGAGCCAAGGTCCCGTGCTGGAATGCACCTCCAGATTGACCTGCTTGACGATGTTTGCATGGAACGAGCCAAGCGTTGCGATCGGGATCGTAATGTCCGTCCATTTCTGACTGAGGCTCGTCAGATCCGTCGAGATCGTCGTGGGGCTGAAGCCGGACATGGTGTCACTGAGAAATGTGACCAAGGTGCCCCCCATTGCGCCCGGTGCGTAAGCCCGGATGATCAAGGTGGCGCCCTCCAGATTGGGCGCGAGCAAGTCTGCGAAGCGCTGCGCTTGCGCCGTGTCCGTCAAGGGTGTGCTGAGGATCACGACGCCGGCGGGCGCGACGCAGCTACCGCCGTTGCAGACCTTCGCAGGGTCGCACGCGACGCGAGTGGCGGCGCAGCCGGTCGTGCATTCGTCGAGCGAGTCTAGGTAAAGTTCGCAGCCGTCATCTTGCGCAAGAGTGGCGCTACCATTGCAGTCTGCGTAGGCTGGCGCACACGTCGGTGTGCAACGCCCGGACACGCATTCCTGGCTCACCGCGCCGTTCGAGCTGCAGGCGTGGCCGCACGCGCTGCAGTCGGTCGGCGTCGTGAGCGCCGTCTCACAACCGTCGTTGTGGGTCGCGTCATTGCAGTCACCGAACCCAGTCTGACAGGTCAGCTTACAGGCCCCCGCCAGACACGTGGCGTCGCTCACGTTTTCGAGGCTGCAAGCCATCCCGCACGCGCCGCAGTCCGTGATCGTCGTGAGCGCCGTCTCGCAACCGTCGTTGTGGGTCGCGTCGTTACAGTCGTCGAAGCCAGTCTTACACGTGGGCGCACAGACTCCGTTCTCACAAGTGGCGCTGCTCGCGTGGTCCAGGCTGCAAGTCGTACCGCAGGCTCCGCAATCGTTGACCCCGTGGCCATCCGGATTGCCGACTTGCAGGTCCGTGCACTCTGCCGTGCCCGGGCAGGTCGTGAGTCCGCTCTGGCAATTCTCGCCGCCCCCGCCTTCACCAGCGGCGCCGGCTTCTCCGCTCGCCGCTCCGACGCCCGCCTCACCTGGGCTGACACCGGCCGATGCCGACGAACCCCCGCTGGATGTGCCGCCGCTCGACCCGGCTCTGCCGGCGTTTCCGCTCGCGGAGCCGCCGCCGTGGCCCGAGGACAGCGCGTCGAAATCGTTTACGCATCCCGAACACACTAATAGCAGCAGGATCGTCGTTGCACCCGCTCTCCGCAATCCAGAGGACTTCCGCTCCATCACCAATAGTCATATCACGAATGCGGCCGTGGTCGGCGAGGGCACATCCGACCGTTTTTGTGGCCGCGCGGCCGAAATTCAGCGCGCGTTTTGCTCGACGGCAGAACGCAGGGATATCAGACTCGCTGGCACTCCGGCTAGGCTCGGTATTCGAGGGCCCAGTCACCCTTTCTTTCGTCGGGGGCATCCACTAGCCCTAGCTTGGTTGGCTGGGAGACCAGTCGTCTGTTCGTTCATGTTGCATCGTTCTCCTCGTCGTCGTCGTTTTTGCTCCGCCCAGTGTCGCCGTGCCTCGGTAAGCGATCGTTCACGATCGCGCGCCATTTCGGCTGCTGTCCGAGGCGCGGTATTTCTGGCGAGCCTGGCTTTGGTCTTGACCCAAGCAACAACCGCCAGCGCAGCGGACACAGACGCCGCGTCTTCCAACAGCGAACCGCCCGCGCCGCTCTTTTTCCACCATGAAGTCGACTACGGTAGCGACAGCGAGTTCAACCCAGTTCAGGCGACGCTCCATCTATCTTTCGACATTTTGCGCAACGCTTCCTACCAGGACAGCCCCTTCAAGATGGCTTACGCCACGGGTTTCGAAAACGTCGCGAAGAACCTGGCTCATCCTTTCGACGCGATCGAGAAGAGCGGCGGGACCGCGGAGTTCATTGGTCGGGAAGTGTTTCCGATCAAGGGGCTCAACTCCGCCCATGGGCAGTGGATCCCGAACTACACGCTCCACGCTCTCGGGGAGGCATCGGTCTATCGGAGGCTGTGGAGTTGGTACGCCTCCAGAGGAGTGCCGGCTCCGTGGTTATTCGGTCTGTTGAACACGGCGGCGGCTCAGTTCTTCAACGAAATGGCGGAAAATAGCCACTTTCGCGGGCCGAACACCGATCCCGTTGCCGATGTCTATATCTTCAACCCGATCGGCTACGTTCTCTTTTCACTCGACCCGGTCGCGCGATTTTTCTCGACGACGGTGAAGCTCGATTTCTGGCCGCAGCAGGCGACGTTCGATGTAGTGCATCAGAAACTTTTGAATACTGGAGGCAACTACAGTTTCAAGTTTCCCCTACCTAAAACGGATCTGAAGCTCTTTTACTACACGGGCACCGACGGGCTCTTCGGCTTGACCATCCCCACTCGGAACGGGGAAGCGGTCTCGGTGGCCGCCGGAACGCATCTCTACACGATTCGCCCAGTGTACACGGAGCAGGGCGGCCGAATCATTTTGCCCGATGACCTAGAATTCTCCGTGGGCGCGTTCTGGGATCGAAACGAATCACTTTTGGCATCGGTCCAGTTGATAGGCCCGAAGCATCCGACGATGCTGGCGAATGTCTATCCCGGTCTGCTGAGCGTGGCAGGTTTCCGCTTCGGGCTGTTCGGCTGTGCTGGCTACTACGACGGCGTAGCGATGGGGCTCAGCATCTCGTGGCTTCCTCTCGGACCCGGCTTTGCTGTCGGGACGCGCACGAGCCAAGAGTTGCTGTAAACATCGACGTGAGTCTCCGGCGCTGACGCGTGGCAGAAAGCAGCGCAAGTAGCCGCAAATTGCCCCGGTTATTGCGCTTTATTTCTTTTGCCTGCCACTGACGGCGACCGCTTACCGAGTACGAGTATCTAGTTCAATTGCGAATCTAGATGAGCCCAGAGCGCAGCTCCCACTGCGTTCAGGAGAGAATCTCATGATCACGTTGAAGCATGGAGTCCAAGTCCTACTCGGTAGCACTCTCGTCTACGCTGCAGCTTGTGGTGGGAGCTCGAGCTCCGGTGACGACTCGGGCGGTGCGGGCATCAGTGGCTCGACGACCTCATTCGCCGGTGCGACGGCGAGCGCTGGTCAGTCGGTGACCAGCGCAGGCACGTTCGGCGAAAGCGGCTCGTTCAGCACGACCAGCGGCGGAATCCCCGGAGTTGCGGGCGCCGAGCTCGGCGGCAGCACGAGCACGGGCGGCGACGTCAGCGCGACCGCTGGCAACGCCGCAGGCGGCATGAGCGGCAACAGCGCCGCGGGCTCCGGCGGCGCCAACTCCTGCCCAGCAGCTGCGCCGACCGAGGGCAGCATGTGCACCAGCACGACGACAGTGGGCGACAATTGCCTCTATACCGGCGCAAGTTGCGCTTGTCGCGCCGCAATCATGCTCCCGCCCCGTCCGGGTGGCGCTGACGGTGGCGCGGGCGCCGCTGCGGCTGGTGCTGGCGGCGCGGCTACCGCGACGCGGACTTGGCGCTGTACCGGAAGCGGCGCGGCGTGCCCCGCAACCGCGCCGGCCACTGGCGGCATGTGCATGAATCCGACCGGCGCTGGCGCAGCGGCGCTGGACTGTCCTTATCCCGACGGGAAGACCTGTCGCTGTGCCAACCGGGACTGGGAGTGCACGGAGCCGCCACCGCCCGCGTGTCCTGCCACCCAACCGACGGGTGCCTGCACTGCGGTTCAGTCATGCAACTACGGAACTGCCGCAAAGCGGATCCGTTGCGAGTGCGACGGCGCGAACTGGGCCTGCGACGTGGCAGGAGCTGCTGCACCGCGGTGCACGGCCAAGGCGCGCGCCGCGCTCGCCACGGGCGATACCTGCACGGGGATCGGTGCCTGTCCGGTCGGGGGCCTGGCCGCTGCCACGTGCGTGTGCGACGGCAAGACCGTGACCTGCAATTGATCGATCAGCTGAGCGTCAACCGGGGTGCTCCGCGGGCTTGTCTCAATAGGTCGAGAACAAGCCCCACAGGAACTTGGGAGCGAACGCCGGCCAGCCATGATTGGTGTTGCTGTAGTTGGGATCAGTGTGGTTGCACCAGTAGACGGGATAGCCGTCGTCGCAATCTTGGTACATGACGCAGTTGGACAACGTGTCCGTGTAGCCAGGAACTGGCAGCGTGGTCATGCTGCACTGGTTTAGCGCGGCGTAGAAGTCGCGCGTCTTCGGACCATTGGCGGGCCCCACGACGTTGTCATTTTTTCCTTGAATGACGACCGCGGTGACATGACCCTTGCATTGCCTCGTGGTGGGAACGTCGAGCGCGTACCCGGCTACCGGTTTGGTGGAGCAAGGCGCCGTCGCGCGAATCTTGTCGCCATACTCGCAGCCCAGAATGCTCACGAAGTCGCCGCCCGAGCTTTCGCCGCCCGCAAAAACACGCGCCTTATCGACGCAGTAGCTGGCGATGATTCGTTGGTAAAACGGCTCGAAAAAGGCCACGTCGTCGGCGCCCCAGCCAACAGCATTGTCGGCCATCGTGGGGTAAACGCGGATCCACGCTTCCCGAGGGCCCGTCGTCTCGAAACCCGCGTTGTCCTCGGCCCAGCTGATCGGATTGCCCGTCGGGTTGAACATCATCATCACCGCGTAGGGCGTGTTGGCGTCGTAGTTGGTCGGCAGCTTCACGTAGTATTGGTGTCCTGACACCATCAGCGGGTCCCCGGAGGTGCCGGTTGCTGGGTTGGCCTTGTTGCAACCCGCGCTAGGATCGGCAGGAGCCTTGCCGCTCGAACCCGCACTGGCGTCCGAGCCACCGCCCGTGCCAGCCGTATTGCCCGCCGCGCCTCCAACCGCCGTGGCAGCTCCGTATGCGCCGGCCTCTTCGTCGCTGCCACCGTTGGAGCCAATCGTCCCCGCTTCGCTCCCTCCGTCGGAGCTACCGGCGAGATCTGACGGCGAGCCACCGTTCGCGACACCGCCAGAGCCCGCGAGCGAGTTCGGTGCCGATGGATTGTCGCTCCCGCAAGCTACCAGCGTCAAAGATCCGAGGAGCAAAGCGCAAGCGGTCGCGCGCGCGGTTTTCTGCATTCGTTCGAATCTCACCTGGTACGAGAGTTACGTCGCAAGATGGCTTCGGTTTAGGCTCTGGCGGAAAAGAATTCGCACCGAGCTGTTTCGCGCTCTATTTGAGGATAACCGGTGCACAGCCGCACACGATGCCATCTTGACGGAGCACGTCCGCTGAAGTCGCAGTGCAGTTGTTGCCAGAGGAATCGCAGGTCATGCCGGAAGGCAAGCTGCACGAGGTGTGCGCGCCAGTGGGGGTTCCGAACGTTTCCGAGCACGTGGTCGAGCAGGTGCTCGAATCGGGCACGTAGGGACCCGCAACGCAACTGCACTGCACGTGGACCGAGGTGTCCCAGGAGTCGGGATCTGGCTCACTTGCGTAGGCGCGCAAGCAAACGAGCTCTTGCTTCGCGCTGCAGTCAGCGACGGATCTCGGTCGCTTTGGATCGCAGACGCAGCCCGCAGGTCGCCCACCACTACCCAAGCTGGGCTCGCAGGACGGACCGAGCGCCGAACAGTCCCATTGTGCGGGTGGACAATCATCCAGCCCTGCGTCGAAGGCGCTTGCCCCGCCGCCACCTTGGGCCGCACCCGCTATCGAGGGCGAGCCGCTGACGCCGATGAGCCCGCCCTGCGCGAGCGCTCCGCCTTGCGCTGGCGCTCCGCCCTGCGCGCTATTGCTTCCGCCCGTGCCTTGGTCGATCACGGCAGAACCACCGCAACCGAGCGCCATACTTCCACCCATTAGTACGAGCGCACGGAACAGCGGATGCTCGAACTCGTGCGCAACCGTGCTTTTGCGGCTCATGCCTGCCTTCCGATGCCCAAATGTTCCATTCCCGGCCGGATTATGGAGTCTACGGCTTCGTTATACGCTGCTCGCAACAATCGGCCCGTGAAATAACCGAACGGGATCAAATCTTCTCGCTCCAGCTCCCCGCTTTCACACCAACTGGCGCGCAAAATCCGCAGCAACGCCGGCACCCAAGGCCGCAGGAAATCGCGCTGCGTGCGGCTGGTCGTCGCCAAGTGACCCCAGCCGACGCGGCTGTGCCGCACTTCATCCGCCATGTTGTGGCGATTGAACTCACGCAGGTCGGGATCTTCAATCAATGGTCGGGCGTGACGCAGCACGAAGCAGCCGATGGTTTCGCTCATACCGCAGAGGGTGATGCGGAGTATTCGATTTTGCACCTCGGTCGCTCCGCGAAACGCGATCGGTTTTTCACCCCGCGCCATGATGTCCCCGCCCGGGTGTCCGAAGTGGATGGCCCAAGAGCGACAGCGCTGCGTGTGATGGTATTCGTCTTCGACGGCCTGCTCCGCCAGCGCGAGCACGCTCTCTGGCGAACCTTCGGCGCGTAGATCCGCGACCACATGTTGAAAGCCGACCCACGAGGTGTGCTCACCCTCGGTGCGCCGCCACCAGTACGCCGCCAAAAGCCGTCGCTGCTCTAGGTCGAGCCCGTTCATGACTAGATGCTCTGGGCTTTGGCCTCGGAACGCAAGAGGGGGAAACTGGTCTGGGCCGGTTCGAGCCAAAGCCGCACTGCGCCAACAGCCAGCGGCACTGGTTTTTATTGGTGTATCCCGTGTTCGCGTGGCCACGGATCGCAAACGCATCAAGCGCATGCGCACGGACGCTTTCGATTAAGCCAAACGTTCCGCGATCTCCCCCGTGCTTTCACCCAGGAGGTAGCGCTGTGACAGTAGCTCCCGGCCCTGCGGGTCCAGCCTCTTGCCCACGAGCTTGAGCAGCTCGCGCGCGCTGACCGCACGCTCCGGGTCTAGGCAGCGGCACGACTCACGGGCAAAGCCCTCGAACTCGATTTGATTTAGAAGCCGCGCTCGCGGGCGCTTGGCTCAAAAGTGGCGCGCGACGACGTGGCGCGCGATCGCGTGACACCATGCTGAGAAGTTTTCGACCTCGTCCCGGCCTGTCGCGTGGCGAAGCACGACCAAACTGAGCTCTTGAAATATCTCGTCCGCCTCAGGCGAATCGCCGACGCGACGCCTGATGTAGGCATTCAGTGTCATCAGCCGCGAAGCGTTGATCGGTGAAGCGCTGCCCGGCACCAACGCGGCTCGATTCGCCGCCACAGCGGATAATTTTCGCGCGACCGAGGTCGCGACCGACGGTCTCGGCCCTGCCGCTGCAAGCGCGGCCTACTCCGCCCTCAGTGCGAGCAGCAAGAATGATCTGCTCCTTTACCTGAACACGCTGTGAGGCTCTCCTTCAGGGGACCGCTGCGCGACGCCGAAGGCTGGGCCGTCGCGCGGCGTTGTCCGTGACCATCACCCAGCAGGCACTAGCTCGAGGTCCATGCCGCTCAAACGCGCCGGGTCGGCCACGACCTCGATGCGCGTGATCAGGCCCCCTTTGACGGTGAAGTCGAAGGCGACGCGCGGCGTACCCCCCGTTGAATGTGCCGGCGACCGGGCTTGCGCCGCGCAGCTCTGGGTCGAAGCGCGGCGCATGCGGGTCGGTGCTCGCCGCGCTGCCGGCCCGAGCGATCGCGCAGACCCGTACCCGACGATGTTTGGAACGAAGCCGCGCGCCACTACGACGAGGAAGCACTGGCCGCCTCGATCGTGCAGATTGGCGCCATCAATCTGTGGAATCGCTTGAATGCTTCGGTGAAGCAGGTCGCAGGCGCCTGGAAGTGAGGCGCCCGGTCTCGGCTTCGAGAGTGCTGCAAGTCACTTCTTCGGCTTGGCCTTGAGGTCACGCTTCGCGCGCTTCTCAGGAGCCAGCTCGGGGTTGGACCAGTAGAAGATGCTCTCGCGCCCCGCATCGTCGGTGAAGCCTACGGTCTTGACCTCTGCTTGGATGGTGGCCGTGCCGTCGGGAACGTGCGCCTTCTTTACGCACGAAAAAAACATGAAGATCTTTTCACCGGGCTTGACCGCGCCAGCAAAGATTCTGCCCGAACACACCTGCATCGGTCGCGGCTTGCCATCGGCAGTCACCTCCAGCTGTTTGCCGGCTTTGTCATAGAAGTAAGCCACGAGCGATCCATACAAGATCGGGCTCTTCGATTGGTTGACGATGCTGAACTTCGGGCCCTCGTCCGTGGTCTTGCCGGTGTAGGCGACCTCCATCATGCGCGAATCGCCCTTGCCCAGGCACGGCTCAGCCATGGTGCCGATTCCTCTCGAGCCGTCGGGGCAGTCGTCCCGGAGCTTGGGCGGCTGCGGGGGGGGTGCAGGAGGCGGAGCGACTTCAGCCACCGAGGCACTGGGTTTGGGCGCGGGCGGTTCCTTCTTTTCCTCTTCGCATCCGAACATAAGCGTCGCGAACGCGAGAATCGACAGGAGCTTGGATGACTGGACTGCGAGCGACATGGTGGCCTTCCTCCGTTGCTCCAGGGACTCGGAGCGAACAATGCGAAACTCTACCCCGGTTGGCGCCGGAGCGTGTGCCGAACGAGCACCGGTGCAGGTCAGCCTCGCCGGGCTCGCAGCGCAACCAGCGTGCGCTGAATGGTTTCTTCCACCTGCTCCTGCCCGATCGAGCCCAGGAACGCGACGTATTCGGCGAGCCGCGCTCGGACCGCTTGGCCCGCTTCCGAATCGTCCTCGAGCAGCGCGGCGTCCCGATCACCGAGATCGAAGTTGATGAACCCACGGCAGCGCGTTGCGCCGCAGAGGCAGGGGTCGCGGCCGGGCTCGTTCTGCGTTACCCAGCCGTAGAAGATCGTGACTTCTTCGCCGGGTGCGATGGCCCTCGTGCACTGAATCCGACCCTCGCGATCGGAGTAGATGGCCGCGTTCGGGTTGCAGCTGTGGTTGCACAACCAGCCCCCCGGCACACTGGTGTCTGGAACGATGACGGTCCACTTTTCCGAAAGCAAGGTCAGCTTGCTCTCGGACGCGAGCGTTGCCTCCGGATCTGCGACATCGAGTCGGCGCTGTCTGGGTGCGTAGGGCAGGATCACCTCACCCGGCTTGAAGCGGCGCTTCGCGAAAACGCCGCGGCCCGCGATGCTGTGCTCGCGAAACTCCACGGGCGCGAGGCTGAACTTGGGCTTGTGAGGCTTGGGCATTCGGCTGATTGATCTGACCTAATTCTCGAAACGATGGATGCGTTCGCTGGTGGGCGGGTGCGACGACGAGTATTGCATATCAGATTGCGGATCGGCCCCCGTAGCCCTTTGCAGCGCGCGCAGGATGTCGGCGAAGCGCCGGTGGGGAATGCCAGATAGGTCGAGGTAGTGAAGCGCGAAGTGTCTGCCTCTGTCTCGTGTTCACGCGAGTAACGCGCCTGGGCGTAGGCAAGCCGGTCGAGAGCGTCGTCAGTTGCGTGACGTCATGCCATCGAGCCAAGTGTGTCGATGGAAATATTGCTTACTCCTGACTTTGGCCCAGGCCGAGTAGACACCGAGGGTTACAATCGTGAGCAAGGTGTTGACGATCCAAATCCGAAAATATTCCCGAGCAGTACCAGTAAAGAGAAGCGGCAACTGTCGTTCGGAGGGTGATTCGGACGGATTGTTCCCCTGCGGATAAACTTGCATTGCGCGCTGGCCCTTCCTGGCGCCCCCTTTGGGTAACCCCTGCTACTCACCATCAGCAGTATCTCGGCAATTGGACCGAATGCAAAGCGTGACGATGGCCAGACGAAGGGTCCGTGAGAGACTCTGCCTGAGCATCTCGGAATACGACGTCGGGTGGTGTGCGTCGCTTTCGTACCTAGGCGATACGCTTCACGAGCTCGACCGCGATCTTGCGTGCATTGCGGATGCCGCAGAAGTCGAAACGCTCGCCGTCGAGATCGATTTAGGGGTTTACGGCCAAGGACGACAGCGCAGTTCCGCAATCCCTGCAGAACCGCAGAGCAAGCCAATGAACGGGTGCATTTGCGGACGCCACTCGATCCACGAGCGTGAGCCAGGAGGGCTGAGCAGGCGAGTCGAAGCGGCCTACGACTTCGAATCGACGTCCGACTGAATGCGGCGCACCTGAAATCTGAGCACGGAGTTCCACGGGATATCGCGGCAATGGTTTGCCGTTCGCATCGAGCTCGAGCACTAGAATCGTATTCGGCGGCGCGTCCTCGAGCCGCCTTGAAAATTCATGCGGATAAGTCCAGGTTGCGTCAACGCCTTGGAGGTTCCCGAACACTCCCAGCGATGACGCGAGATCCTGAATGACGCGCGCTGGCCCTTCCTTACGAACCATGGTCGACAAGGCCTGAATGCTCGCAGCGCGCCGATCGTTCCACCGGGTCGGGTACCAGAAGAACGGTCGAATGAGCAAGGACGAACCGAGAGTCACGAGCGCCGCAAACTTCCAGATATCGTACGGATCATACCGAAGCCGTAAGCGCGACGTCAGCAGCAGCACCAGGAGCATGAGCGCCAGAAGCGACAGTTCGAGCACGCGAAGTGAGCCGGTCACGATGCGTCCGAAAGCAATTGCGCACGCCGTCGCCGCTGCAGCGACCGAGGCCAATACTGCGAATCGCGGTCGGTTCTGCCTGGCGTTCACCCAAGCTGCAACGCCAAGTGCCACGAACACCGCGGCGATCGGCGCCGTCGGCGTGTAGTTGCGCGCATTGACGGCGGCGATTGCGTGACCACTGGGCAAGCCGTACCAGCCCCTCGGAAACACTGCCAAACTGTTCAAGAGCAGGTAGTGGATCGCGAGTGCTCCAGCCAACAATGATAGTTGCCAGCGCGCGGCCTCGTCCCGGCCGTGCAGAACGTCGAGGACGCCAATCAAAAACAGCAGCAGGGCCGGCAACGCGATGACGGCAGGCAACCCGGTGATCACGTTGTAATGCAACACTCCGGCAAGGTCCCAACTTCGAATGTACGCATAGGAGTTCCTCCTGAACCAACTCGCGTCGCCTGAGACCGCCACGCCGGCGCCTACCCAAGCCGCGAACGGCAGCAACGCCAATACTGGCGGGAGCGCGCAACGGAGGGCTTTTTTCGCTCGTTCGTCGCTCGCGCGCCAGACATCGAGTGCCAGCCAAACTCCGACGAAGCAGGTGACTGGCAGCATTTCTGCGCGACACAGGGACACGAGACCCGCGGCCAAGGCCGACGCTCGTCGTTCTCCGCGAACGACGCAAAGCCACAGCGAGAGCGCCAGGAAGAACGCCGCGGGAATTTCCGTCATGGTGACGAATGAGTCTTTCAGCACTGCCATCTGCGCTACGAAGAACAGCGCGAATGTCCAGCTATTGCGGCGATTTTCGAATGGAATCAGTCGCTCGCACAGGCGCGCCGTCAGCACAGCCGTGGCGACCGTGAAGGCCACGCTGACTAGCCTCGCGCCGGCGATACCCAGTAGCCCCGCGACTCCGTAGATGAGGCCGGGCAGGGGTTTGTTCCACAAATCGAGCACCCATGCCCGCACGTCCAAGGTAGAGACTTGATGGAAGCTGCGTGCAAAATGTTGGTACGAATCGTCGTCGAGCCGAAGCCCGCTGCACTCACCAGCCGCGACGAGAACCAACGCGAGGATCCCCAGCGCCTTCGTCAACGAGGAGTTTTGAGTCGACACCGCGCCCGAGCATAACGGAGATGCGAATCTCGCATTTTTAATTCGCTCGGGCCCCCGCTCGAGGTGCTCGCCCCGACGCCGCGCGACTTATCACCTCAGGGCAGGCTTGGAGGATGCTTTTGCGCGTGAGCCAGCTCCGCTAGCTCGCTCTGAAAGCGGTTGGGATCCCGGGCCAACCCGAGCTCCCCGTTTTGGTAGGCCATGGCCAGCGCTTGAATGGACCCCGGATGGTCCAGCTCGCCCGCCTTTTCATATAAATCGAGCGCGCGGGGCTCGTTTTTCGGGACCCCATCGCCTTCGCGATAAGCGTTGGCCAATAGGAACATCGCTTGCGGGATACCGTGTGCAGCCGCAACCCCGAGATATCGTGCCGCGGCGGCGTGGTCTTCGGGTGTGCCGTAGCCGTTGCGCGCCATCACGCCGAGGTAGTAGCTCGCTCTGGCCTCTCCTTGCTCCGCCGCTGCGAGCAAATGCGAGCTTGCCGCGGCGTAGTCGCGAGGCACGACGCCCTCGCCCGAGAGCTCCAGCTTGCCCAACGCCAACTGGGCTCGCGCGTCGTTGGCCTGGGCGGCTCGACGCAGCCACGCGAGCCCTTCCTTCGCGAGGCTGGAGTCGGATTGCTGGCACAGTGCCTGGCCGAGCGCGGACTCCGCGTCCACGTTCCCTGCGTTGGCTCGTTCGCGTAGCGCGCTCAGAGCACTTTCCGAGCGCGCCGCGCTCACCATCAGCTGCCATTCGACGATCTGCGCGTGCTCGGCCGGGTTAGGACTTGGCTTTCGCGCGCACGCGAGCTGCTGGCCGAGTAGCACGGCCAGCAGCAGCCCCACGCTGGGGCCGTTCGCGAACGAGTGACGAGTGCTCACTGACTGAGATCGATGGCGTACAGCGACAGGCCGTTGCCGACGTCCGGTGTGACGACGGACACGTTGTTGAGCCCTGCCGCTTGCGCCACCGAGAGCGCGTTTTGCGCCGAGCTGAAGGTGACCGATCCGGCGGTCGTGACCCTGGCGAACGTCCAGCTGCGATCCGAGCCGTTGGCCGCTCGCGAGAGCGCGTGAGCCGCCTTGATGTATGCGATCAGCACGTCTCGGCTAGCGTCGGGGGAAGCGATGATCGTCTTGCTGCCATCCAGCCCCGGGAAGTTGCCGCCGCCACTGGCGCGGTAATTGTTGGTGGCGACGATGAAGGGCGCGGCCGGATCGATCGCAACGCCCCGGTACTTCAGGTTGACGATGCGGCTGTTGATCGGCTGGGTCACATCGATTTGATAGGTCAAATCCGGCGAGGTGAACTCGTCGAAGTTGTAGCCGGGGAACGAGCTTACGAGCCCTTGCGGGGTGGTGAGGGTCGGGTCGATGCGGTTGAAACGCTGAGCTGCCGTTTCGAGCCAAGCCTTGACGTCCGCGCCAGTGACCTTCACGGCGTAGATGGTGTTGGCGTACAAGTAGAGGTCAGCCGCATTGTTGATCGCTACGTTGCCGGTGGCGACGTCAGTGAAGTCTGCACCGCCGGCGAAGCCGCTCTTGAACGGCGCGCTGACCGAAAGCACAGGAAGGCCGGCATATTGCGGCAGATTCGCCGTGATGTAGTCCTTCACGTACGCGGTTTGCGCTTGGTTCACGACCTCGATGGCGGTCACTTCGCCCACGTCGGCGAAGTAGGTCGTCATGCGGAAGTCGGACGTGCCGAGCGGCGTCCTCACATAGTCGATGGTCGCTTGGTGCTCCGCCGCGATCGCCGGTGCCACCGAAGGGTCGGCCGCGACGTAAGTGTTGGTCCCGGTTTGCGTGGAGCGCGACTCCACGGTGGTCTTGCTCTTGTCGACCGACCAGCCGTGGCCGTCGTAAACCAAGCTGAGCTTGATTACGCCCAGGTTCTTGCCCCAGAAATTGCCCATCACCGTGGGCACGCCGTTCACCGTGCCGTTCACCTTGTCCACGCCCGGCAGATTGAACTGTCCGACCGTCGACGTAGCGCTCGGGAACACCTGATGCGAGTGACCAATCAGCATCGCGTCGAACAGCGCAGGCGCGCTCAGGCTCGAGCGACCGGCCATCGTCAGCCACCAGCTGCCGTTCTCCATGGTCGGGTCGTACGTGGAATTGTCGAGACCGCCGTGCGAAAGTCCGACCACCAAATCCGCACCCTTGGCCTTCATCTCGGGCACGAACTTCTCGGCGGTCTCCTTGACGCCGACCGTGTACACGTTGCCGTCCAGCCAGCGCTTGTCCCAGGCCAAGATTGGAGGAGGCGTGAAGCCGAGCACGCCGACCTTGACCGACGCCTGCACGCTGGCGCCGCCCGGCAGCGTTGCCGTCACGACCTTGCTGAGTAGCGTGTACGGGTCGAACAGTGGCTTGTTGGTGCGATTGCTGTACACGTTGGCCAGCACGATCGGAAACCCTGGCCCCGCGCAGCGAGTCTGCGCCGCCGGTACGGGCAGGGGATTCACGTCGAGCGTCTTGCCGGTAACTTGGCTCAAATACGCCAAGCCGAAGTTGAACTCGTGATTGCCGACATTGCCGGCGTCGTAGTGGAACAAGTCCATCAGCTTGTAGATTCCGAGCTCCGTGTTGCACGGTACCGGCGAGATCAGCGCTTGGTAGTCGCCGAGCGGCGTGCCTTGAATCGTGTCGCCATCGTCGAGCAATAGACTGTTCGGAGATTCGGCGCGCGCTTGATTGATCAGCGTGGCCATGCGCTCGAAGCCAATCGAAAGGTCCGGCGCGAGCTTGTAGTAATCATAGCTGAGCGCGGTCTGATGAATGTCCGTGCTCTCGAGCAGGGTGAGCGTCGTGGTCGTGCCGGCGGGCAAGCTGCAAGTCACATCGACCGTCGACGTGTCTTGGCAATCGCCGTCGCTCACGACCAATTTCAGCGTCGTCGTGCCGAGCGCCGTGCAGGTGAACGAAGGCGCGGCCGAAGCATTGTCCGAGAACGTGCCGCTCGGGGCGCTCCAGGCGTAGCTGACGGCGCTCGGTCCACTGTCCGAGTCGTGCGCTGCGGCGGACAGCGATAAGCTCTTGCCGAGCTGAACTTCCGCCGGGCTGGCCGAGATGCCGTCGATCAACGGGCACACATTGAGCTTTCCACCCACCGCGACGCTGCCGGTGGTGGGCGCCTCGTGGCAGTCCAACTTCACCGACACCGTGCTCGTGGCGTGCGCCGTGACGTCGAACGTCGCGCTGCCGGCGCAGCTGGTGCTGCCGTCGACGGTGGTCGCGCTGAGCGAGATGCTGTAACCGCTGCCAGCGGGGATGCCGCCAATCACGGCGCTGATCGTTTGCGCTGCGCTGACGTCGATGCTGCCCGTCTTAGTGTACGAGGCAGGTCCGACGATGGTGTAGCTCACACTCGATACGGTCTTGCCCGACGCGAGTTGGAGCGCGAGCCCGATCGACCCGCTATTCTCGCTCGCCGCACCGCCACGGGCCTGCTGGGCACCGTGCTCGGCGGAGCATGCGGAAGTTGCAAGCGCCGCGAACGCCACGACGGCGGTGCTCGCGAGAAATCCTAACGACTGTTTCGTCTTCATGGTTGGGTGGCTTCCCGGAAGGCAAGCGGCGTGCCTCACCAAACGCCCGAAAGAGTCCCGAAATTTCCCAGGATCGTCCATTTTGCCTCTCCGAGTTTCGGAGCCCGACACCGGTTTTCGAACGCCGGTTTTCACTAAATTTCGCGACTCGCGCCGCGCGTCACTGCAGGCGACGCCGCTTCACGATCTGCGCGTACATTTCACCGCTCGGGCGCAAGGTTCGCGTCTGAGTGGCGTAGTCCACGGCGTACAGTCCGAACCGCGGAGCGTAGCCTTCGGCCCACTCGAAATTGTCGAGGAGCGACCAGTGCAGGTACCCTCGCACATCGACACCGTCTGCAATGGCACGCGCCACCTCGGTGAGATGCGAGGTGATGAACTCCGTGCGACGGCTGTCCGCGGCATCGGCGATGCCGTTCTCGCTGATCCAAAAGCGGTTTGCCTCGTTTTGCGAGCCGTCGCAACACGGCGCCCAGGCCCTCTGCGTACAGCTCCCAACCGAGGTCACTCAGCGCTGCGCCCGGAGACACGCTGCGCGCCGAAAAGAGCTCGCTCGGCTTGCTCGAGTCGAAGCGCACGATATCGCGCGCGTAGTAGTTGATGCCGAAGTAATCTTGCGGCAAATCGAGAAAAAGCCCGTTGAAGCCGAGATCCAAGGCGCGTGCTGCCGCGCGGTCGAGTAGCGATCGGGATGCGGGCGTTGCGATCCGCAGGTGATGGGCAAGGCCGACCGCTGCGTTCGGCACGAACTGGTGGAGCGCGCGGTACGCCGCGATGTGCGCTCGACGTAAGCTCCAAACCGCGCGTGGCACGAGACGCGCATCTTGCATGCCCGGCGGTCAGCAGCCCAAAAGGTAGCCCGGCGCGATCAGCACGTTGGGCTCATTGATTGTCACCCAGAGCTTTACCCGATCAGCCAGAGTGCGCGCCGCACGCCGCATGAACATCGCAAATCGCTCCGCGAACTCGGCTGCAAGCACCCCTCCTCGGCGCGAGCCGGGACTCATCGCGGTTGGCGAGCGCAGCCGAAGAAAAAGCGATCGGGAAAGTGGGGCATCAGCGCGCTCTATCCCAGCCCTCCCACTGCTCGAATACGCGCGCAATGCGCTTTTTCAGGTCCTGTAGATCGATGGGTTTCGTGAGGTAGTGGCGAGCGCCCGCGCCAATTCCGGCGATGATGTCCCTCGGAGTGCCATGCCCCGAGAGGAAGATCACTGGCGACCGCAGCCCGAGCCTCAGCCGAATCAGCCGGACCATATCGAGCCCATCGAGGCGTGGCATCGAGACGTCGCTGATGATCAAGTCGGGCTGATGCTGAGCTGCTTGTTCCAGCCCTTCCAGCCCGTCGTGAGCGACGAGAATGTCGTACTGACTACCGAGGCACTGAGCCAAGATGTCGCTACCGTCAGGCTCGTCATCCACGACTAGAATGCACTTTTTCCGGGGCGTGTTCGGTTGGCCCTGCATGACCAAACACTATAGGCAACGAACGTGCCGCTCCTGTGGCCCGCTCCATGCGCGGCAGCACCGCCCCACTTCCGACCCGCTGCTTCAGAGCGTGCTGAACTCCAATTGGTCGTCGTCCACCGGTTCGCCCGGGCAGGCAAAATAGTCGCTCATGGACTCCAGCGACAGAGTGGTCGTGTCCGCCGGATTATAGCTGAGGGTGCCCGCTTGCGAACAGCTGATCTCGAGCGGAAGCGTCGGGTCGGGACGATTGAAGAGTATGGCGTCGGCGATGCCCGTCGGCACGGCAGTGGGCATGAAATAGTCACCCACTGATTTGACCGGTGTCACGAACAGCCAACGCTTGGGATCACCCGACTGAGAGTCCGAAACCAGAAAACTGCAGTTGGTGCCGGAGCACGACTGATCCTCCGCGTAGGGCATCGCGTTCGTGAGATCGCTGAAGGAGCTCGTGATGGTGGCGTCGCTACCTTGGGTGATCACGAATGACGCGGTACCCGTGCCATGCATCGTTCCGCAATTGGGCAATCGCGTGAGGTTCTTCAGCGAGACCGTGTACGTCACATACTCGAACGCCCCTGGGTCGTTGTCCACCTCTACGACGGTCGAATCCTTGCCGACGCAGTACCAGGCATCGCCGAAGGGATCGTCCGGGCCCATGCGCAGAACTCCTTGCTTGAGTTTGTTCGGAGTCCCTTTGGGTTGCTTGGCGCCTTCCAGCATCAGGATCGCGTGTCCATAGATGTCGAGCCCGAGATCGAAGCTCTTGAAATCCTGGCCCACGTGGGGTTTTTCGTAAATGAGCGGAGCCGGGGTGACCGCGACTTGGGGCTCGCGCCCCTGGCCCTGCACGCCCGCTGGGCAACTTCCCGCGGTGCAAAGTGTGAGCTCTGGCATCGAAAATGAGTAGCTATCGTCGGTTTGCTTTCGGTAGACGTACAGCAGATGCGAGTAGGAATCACTCGGCACGAACTCCCCGCATTGAATGCCGGTGATCATCGGACCTCGCCAAAGTAGCTCTTTGGCTACGCCGCACTGTTCGTGCGTGCCCCAGATCTCGATCTCGAACGGTCCGATCCCGACGTGTCGAACGGAGAACGCAAAGCGCTCTCCCGCGGTAGTGGGCGTGTCGAGTCGAAAGTCTTCGAGTTGGATGTTCTCGGCGTTTGGCAGGTGATAGGCGAAATTGTCTCCGTAGCAGGGGTTGTCTACGTCATAGGGGTAGGTTTGGATGGTTTTGCCCGGCTGGCAGTGCGCGCCGGTCTCTCCTGCGGAGGCGGCACCTGCAGCGCCGCTCGTTCCGCTCATCCCCCCGCGTCCTGCGTCGCCTGTCCCTGCGCTCGTGCCGGCACTGGAGCCGCCGCTTGCGCTCGGTGCGCCCGAGCTCCCGCTGCTGCCAGTCATGTTCGCGCCGCCTTGCGCATGATTGACGCCGCCCGAGCTCCCGCAGCCTTCGAGACACAGTACGGCAACCGCGAAGCGCAACCAAGACCCCAAATTCACGTCCACCTTCATTGACCCCTCACTGCCGGTATAGTCGGGCGTTTGCGCGCTGGAAGCAAGCCCGCAATCATCACCCTCGAGTCGCCCCCTCAGAAAT
This sequence comes from Pseudomonadota bacterium, assembly GCA_037200885.1. Taxonomy (GTDB): domain Bacteria; phylum Myxococcota_A; class Polyangia; order Polyangiales; family Polyangiaceae; genus PMG-095. The sequence goes on along the minus strand of JBBCIN010000003.1, from coordinate 2,118,311 downwards.
AAGCTAGTGATGCGACATGACTCAGCGACGCGGCGCAGGCGTGCTCATCGCGATCGCCCTGTTCAAATTGGTCAAGGCGACTTTGTTGATCGCGCTCGGCGTTGGCGCGTTTTCGTTGATCCTTCAGGGCGACACGGTCCGGACAATGCGCCACTTGCTGAGCGAGCTCGGCGTTGACCCGAGCCACCCGCTGGTGATCAAGGGCATCGCCAAAGTTTCCGGCGTCGGTCCTCGCCGGCTCGAGGAAGTGGGCGTCGGTACCTTTGCCTACGCGATCGTGTTTTTGGTCGAGGGCATTGGCCTCCTCCTGCGCCGTCACTGGGCCGAATACCTTACCTCAATCGTCACGGCCTCGTTCGTTCCGTTCGAGATTTACGAGCTCGTGCACGAGCCCACTGCCTTCAAAGTCGTGGGCCTCGCCGCGAACGTGTTGATTGTCGTATACCTCGTGCTTCGGCTTTGGCGCGAGCGGCGCGAGGCGAAGGCGTAGTGGCCCCCAGCTCGAGGAAGCCAAAGGCGGGTGAGGAATCCACGAAAGTGGTCTATGCCGCGCTCGCCGGCAACGTGCTGGTGGCGTTGGCGAAGTTCGCTGCCACTGTGCTTTCCGGCTCGAGCGCGATGCTCACCGAAGCGATCCACTCCAGCGCCGACAGCGCGAACCAGCTCATTCTGCTGCTCGGAAACAAGCGCAGCCGCGTCGAGTCCGACGAGAGTCATCCCTTCGGCTACGGCATGGAGATCTACTTTTGGACCTTCGTCGTGGCGGTGATGGTGCTGCTCGCGGGCGGCGTCGCGTCCATCTACGAGGGCGTCGCGCAGCTCAATAACCCGCAACCCATCGAGCGGCCGCTCTTGAGCTTGGGTGTGCTTCTCGCCTCGGCGGTGTTCGAGGGCTCGTCCTTTGCGGTCGGCTACCGTGCGTTCAAGCGCGTCGTGCGCGGCCGCGAAGTCGACGGTGAGCCCATGAGCATGTGGCGCTTCATCGAAATCTCGAAAGACCCGAACCTCTACGAAACGCTGCTCGAGGATTCCGCAGCGCTGATCGGCATCGGCATTGCGATCGCCGGCGTGGTTGCGAGCGCCTATTTCAAGCTACTCATCGCCGACGGCATCGCATCCATCGCGATTGGCCTGCTGCTCGTGGCCGACTCGGTCATCATCGCGCGCGCCACGCGCAGTCTGATCGCTGGCGAATCCGCCGCCCGCCCCGTCGTCGACGGCATCCACGACCTGCTGCGCACCCACGCGCCCCACCTCCAAGTCAGCACCGTTGCCACGCTCCAACTCGGTCCCGAAACCATCCTCGTCGCCTTCACCATCGCCCCCGACCCCGCCACCACCCTGGCCGACACCGCCCGGCACCTGCACGAAATGACAGCCCGTCTAAAAGCCTTCGACGCATGGATTGCGCACGTGCTGTTTCGGATGGAGTGAGGGCTGCAGCGCGTACCGCCCCAGCGATGTTCGAAGAGCCAAGATTGGGGGGAATAGGTTGTGGTCGGCCCCGACTTTGACCGCGCGGGCCAGCACCGAACGAATCGCGCGTCGCAGCGCGGCCACTTCCGTCGCGGTGAGCGAAGCGCTGCTGCGCCTTGGCGCAATTCCCGACTGATAGAGCATTTCGTCGGCGATCCAATTGCCGATGCCGGCGAGCGCGCCTTGGTCGAGCAACAGTGCTTTGATCGGGATGCGCCGCCGGCTGAACGAGGCGACCAGTTCGCGTTCCGAGGGCAGGTCGTCGAAGGCATCCCGACCCAGCCGCTGCACGCGCGGTTCGAGCTCGGGCGAAGGGCCGAGCCAAATGCGGCCGAGCCTTCGCGGATCGGTAAACACGATGCCGTTGTCGCCGCGCGTTTGGACGCCGATTTTGAGAAAACGCGGTCGCCCTTGCGCGTCCTCGAACGGAGCTTTGCCGTGGCCGTGGAGGCGTGTGCCCTCCAAGCCCACCTCGCGCACCCATCCGCTCATTCCCAGGTGGCCAAAGACGGTGGGGCCCTCGCTGTCGAGGGTGAGCCAGAAAAATTTGCCGCGGCGACCGACCGCGCGCACGGTGCTGTGCAGCAACGCGTTCTCGATCACTTTCGGGGCAATGCCCGAAAAAACGATCGCGTCGGACACGACCTCGACGCGGCTGATTCGCTTGCCCTGAAGGGCGTGGCGCATCACTTGGCAGACGGTCTCCACCTCGGGTAGCTCGGGCATGGCTCGCTCATTGTAAGCCGCTCGAGCCAGCGTAGGATCGCTCCGCGAGTCCAATACCCGGCGTATGGCCCATACCCAATAGGCAGGGCGAAGGAACGCTCCCCGTGGCTTCCGGCGCTCGCTGGTGTAAGCTCCTACGAGATGGTTTTCGGCGTCGAGCGCAGGTTCTGGCCGGGGTTGATGGTGCTGGGAATGCTGGCGTGGTTCTCCGCCAGTGGTTGCGGGCGGGCCCGCGATGACGCGCAGGGCGGTGCGGGCAGCGAGCCCACGGACGCTGGCGCACCGAACGTTGCGGGCGGCGGAGCAAGCGCGGGTAGCGACGTCATGGGTGAGGCTGGCGAGCCAGGAATGCCACGCTGCAACGGGGGCCGGCTCGCGTGCGATGACAGTTGCATCGATCCGCAATTCGATCCTCGCCATTGTGGAGATTGCGACACGGTCTGCGGCGTGGGAGAGCTATGCTCTGCGGGGCGGTGCGATGTGGTGTGCCTCGGTGGCTCGACCCGGTGTGGCGACCGGTGCGTCGACGTCGACCACGATCCCGCCAACTGCGGCGGTTGCGCCGTGGCTTGTTCGAATGACGAAGTCTGCTCGAACGGGGTTTGCGGCGTGCAATGCTTCGGCGGCACGACGCGCTGCGAGGACGAGTGTGTCAATTTGCAGTTCGACGCGGCTCACTGCGGCAGCTGCAGTAAATCCTGTACCAATGGTCGGGTGTGCTCCAACGGCTCGTGCACGGCAGATTGCGCGGACGGCAAGCTGGCTTGCAATGGGACGTGCATCAATCCGACGCTCGATGTGCTCAACTGCGGCGGCTGCGGCATGGCTTGCGCCGCGGGAGAGCTGTGCTCGGGCGGGCAGTGCGGTAATACCTGCTCGAACGCCATTCTCTGCGACAATGCCTGCGTCGATCTGTTGACGGACTCGGCCAACTGCGGCGGCTGCAATAGGGCGTGCCTCAGCGGTCAGACCTGCGTCAATGGCAGTTGCGGCTTGCATTGCGAGCTCCTCTCACAGACGCAATGCGGCGGCGCCTGTAAGGATTTATACACGGACGCCAAGAACTGCGGCGGCTGCAACGCGGTTTGCGATACGGGCAAGGTTTGTAAAAGCGCAGCTTGCGTGTGCAGTGGCGGCATGACCGCGTGCCTAGGGGTTTGCACCGACACGACGACGAGCGCCGCGAATTGCGGCGCGTGCGGCGTCGCGTGCGGGGTCAACGAAGCCTGCGCGAATAGCGTATGCGACTGCAAACCGGGAACCACGCGCTGCGGCGCGCTGTGCATCGATACCTCGACGAACGCCGCGAATTGCGGCGCTTGCGACGCGCTTTGCCCAGCCGGCAAAGTATGCACGCTGGGCGTTTGCGCACCGCCCAGCAGTGACTGGCCGACGTTTCAGTACGACATCGCCCACTCGGGTCAAAACAGCGCAGAGACCGGCAAACCACCACTCAGCCTGTCCTGGTCGCGCAAGCTCGGCACGGGAGCGTTGAACACGCCCGCGCTCGCGAGCGGTCGGCTGTTCGTGACGGCGGGTAGTTACTTCTCGACGACGGCGCCCATCTACGCGCTCAACGTGTCGGATGGCTCGGACGTGTGGAGTTACAACTTCGGCAACGTGTCCAGCCTCGGGGCACCGTCGGTGTTCTCCGGCACGGTTTACTTGGGCAATGGCAAACCCACTACCGGGAACGCATTGCTCTGGTCGATCAACGCGGTGACGGGCGTGGCAAACTGGACCGCGCCGCTCTCGGCTCAATGGGAGACCTACTGGGCACCGATCCGCGTGGGCGACGTCGTGTACATCAACGGCGGCACTTACGGCGGCCTCTACGGCATCAATGCGCTGGATGGCACACAGAAGTTCTTCGTCTCGCTCGACCAATACGACGAGTGGAGCCCTGCTTATTTTCAGGGCAAGCTCTACACATTCATTGCCGGCAACTTCAGGACCCACGATCCGTCGACCGGGGCCGTGTCGAACAATCTGAGCATCTCCTGGAATTGGTCCGGGTACAGCATGACCACGGCGCCGGTGTTCGGGTCGTCATATGGCTACGTGATCGCTCCGCCGAACTTGTATGCCATCGACCCAACTACTCATCTGACCGCCTGGACTGCCAATGGAACCTACAAAGGCACACCCGCTGTCGCCGGAGACTCGGTGTACGGTGTCAGCGCTGGCAACCTGATCGTGCGCGACGCGACCACTGGCGCGCTGAAGTGGACTTTCGTCGGAGACACCGCGCTCTCTTACCCCCCGGTGATCGCCAACGGCTTCGTCTACGTGGCCAGCGACGCCAACCTGTATGCGGTCGAGATTACGACTCATGCCCAGGTCGATCACGAAACGAGCGGCGGCTTTCTCACACTCGGCAACGACCGCTTGATCGTAGCCGGCGCGGATGGAACCGTCACCGCCTACTTGCTCTCGAAATAGCGATCGGCGCGATCGGGCCGGTCGGTTCGCTTCACCATCGTGCGATCAGGAAATACAAAAATGACTATTTATGCGCTTACGTGTCGAGCGCAGGGTGTCGATCAGGCGCCGCGGTGATGCGCATCAGTCTTGGCCGCGCTCGACCAACAGCCTGAAGACGGAGCGCGCGCACGGCGCGGTGGCGCCCGCTCGGTTGCGCGTGGCCGCCTTGGGGTTGCTCCAGCACGGGGAGATTCGTCGATCAATGCGCAAGAACTGTGTCGGCCTCATATTGCTGCTGCTTGGTTGCTCATCGAAGGCTCGGACCTTCGGCATGCAAAGCGCTGGTGACGGCGGCCGCACGGGGCTGGCCGGCGCGAGCGGCGCTAATGGTACGAGCGGCGCGAGCAGTGCGAGTGCCGGCGATGAAGAAGGCGGCGCGAGCGGCGCAAGTGTTGGCGATGCCGGGACCGGTGGCGCGGACGACGGGGGAGCGGGTAACGAGAGCGGCGCGGGCGGCGAATCCGGCGCACTCGCGGAGCCACCAACGCTCGGGCATTCCTGCTCGACCAATGCCGCATTGGCTTGCGCGGGTGCGGCACAGAAGCTGAGGCTGGTTTGTGATTCGAGCATCTGGCGCAGCAATGGAACTTGCGCCGCGACCGAGAACTGCGACCAGACTAGCGGGCTTTGCGCAGCCATCGTTCCAGAGTGCAGGGGCGCTCTGGGTGGCCACTCGTTCTGTGCGGCGAGCGACACAATCGGCGCTTGCGATGATGATTTGGTATCCACACGCGTCGTCCAGGTTTGTGTCGGTACATGCACCGTTAGCGGCGTGAGCGCGGTGTGTGTGCCGGCCACCTGCGGCGACGGAAAAGTTCAAACGGGGGAAGAGTGCGATGATCGCAACGCCGTCGACACGGACGCGTGCACTTCCGCGTGCAAGAACGCCAAGTGCGGGGATGGCTTCACCTGGGCGAGCCACGAAGAATGCGATGATGGCAATGCCGTCGACACGGACGCCTGCACCTCGGTGTGCAAGAGTGCCAAATGCGGAGATGGCTTCACGTGGACCAGCCACGAAGAGTGCGACGATGGCAATAGCTCGAACGCCGACACCTGTGTCGCCAATTGCAAGGCTGCCACGTGCGGTGATGGCTTCGTTTGGACCGCTAAGGAAGATTGCGATTACATGGACCCGGCCACGCCGGATCTATGCTCGCGCGCGTGTTTGACGAACACTTGGGCAGAGTGGCCCATGCCGACGGCTTTGAGCGCAATCTCCACTTACGACACGAGCCAAGCGGGCGTGGTTTTGGACAAGGTCACGAAGTTGATGTGGCAACACCCGCTCGACGCAAACACCTACACTTGGGCCGCCGCAAAGACCTATTGCGCCGGGCTCGTGCTGGGCGGCTATTCGGATTGGCGTCTACCTTCACGCATCGAGCTCGTTTCTATCTTGGATCCGACTGTCGCCGCGCCTGGGCCGACAATCAATGCCATCGGTTTTCCTTCGACACCCGCGACGTTCACCTGGACGTCTTCGCCGCTCGCTTTCAGTACCACTCAGGCTTGGAACGTGGAGTTCGGCAGTGCGGGGACGGGTCCACAATTGATCACCAGCGCGTACAGAGTTCGCTGCGTGCGTTGAGCCGCACCTCTTCGGGAGAAAAACATGGCTACCTCGCTACATCGATCCGGCGCTTGGTTGTGTATTGGTGCGTTCGCCTCGCTGACCGCATTGTTCGCTTTTCCTGGGCGTGCGGACGCGCCTGCGGGTCACTTCACGATCGCCAATGGCCTCGTAACCGACAACAAGACGGGCTTGATCTGGCAAAGGAACGACGACGGCACGGGTCGCTCCTATGCGGCCGCCGTCAGCTACTGCGACGGCCTTTCGCTCGGCGGCTATACAGACTGGCGCCTGGCCACGATCAAAGAGCTCCTGACCCTGGTCGATGAGAGCAAGGCCAGCGACGCGATCGATCTGAACGTGTTCCCCGGCGGCAACCTGCTGACCTGGTCGGGCTCGCCGGTGCCCAGCAACGTCAACTATTCGTTCGCGATCGACTTCTCGAGCTACGGCTCTTCGCTGAACTACACGGTCACGTCTACCTATCTGCACGCGCGCTGCGTGCGGCCGTAAGCCGGACCCGAACCGAAAGCGTTGCCTCCGAGCAGCGGTCGCGCGTGAACGGGGTGGTTCGAATTCCAACTCTTTTTTTCGCCCGAGCCGACGCAGCCTTCGGCGTCGCGGACGCGCCGCGCTCCATCTGTGCTATCGACGATCCCCCCGCGGTCGCCCATGCCTAGCATCTCTCGTCCCCCAAGCAAGCCCAGCGTGCTCACTCACGAGCAAGGGGATCAGGTGCTGCGCTATTGGCTGGCCGCGCTGCGCTTGGAGGAGGCGCTTTCGGTGCGGCCACAGGCGAGGCGCGCCAACCACGCGGCGTTGGTGCCGAAGCTCGAGCAGCCCACGCCGGGGCAGGATTATTTCAAGCTGCCGCTCGATGCGGGCATCGCGCAATTGCTGGCTAAGCAAACGCAGCTGAAGCGCGCCTTCGATGGCGAGCTGTGCGGCTTTTTCGAGACCTGGCTCGACGGGCAATACCGTCGCACCGACGATGAAGGGGAGCTCTCGCATTTACTGTGTTTTCCCGTCGTGCATTTACCCAAGGGGGAGCTCGCGGGCTTGCTGCGCTGCGGGGTCCGGCTGCGGTTTGGCAACGGGGAAAACAAGGCATTCAAGGCGCCCACGCGGGCCGAGCGGCAGCGCCGCGTCTATCCCTTGCCGCCGGACGAGGTGCGCCTCATGCGCGCGCCCAAGATCGAAGGGGTGTGGCCATTTTTCATCGATACGCGGCTCTTGCGGCATCCGCTGGGCGTCGCGGGCGAAAGTATCGACGCCTTGTTCGAAGCGCTGCGCGGGCTGAGCGACGCGAACGAGCAGCAGATGCTCGCGCTGCTCACCACGACGCTCGAATGGTCGGCCACGCGCAACGCGACGGAGCCGGAGAGCGTCGAGGCGCAGGCTACGCGGCTGCGCGCGAGCGTCGCGGCGGAGAGCCGTGAGCTCGAGCCATGGCTCGCTCGGCTCACGGCCGCCGTGCGCCGCCTACTCGACCAAAGCAGCTCGCGCGCACAGGTGTACGCGGTCGGTATCGTGGTCGATGGCACCCAAGCGAAGACCACGTGGCACCTCCAGCGCGAGCTCAACGCCCTGCTCGAGGGCGACGGCGGCGCAAGCTGGAAGGTGGAGTCGGCGCTCGGCGCGTATCTGACGGGCGGCGCGCGGGCAGGGGGCGATTTGCCGCAACGCTCGCTCTTTCCGGGCCCCGGCCTCACGGCCAGCCAACGCGCCGCCGCAGAGCACTTCTGGGGCTCGAAACTGAGCGCGGTGCAGGGGCCGCCGGGCACGGGGAAAACTAGCTTGATTCTGCATTTATGCGCGGAGGCGCTCGTGCGCCAAGTCGAGCCAATGGTCGATGGCGGGCGCATGGGCAGCGGGTTGTTTCTGATCGCGAGTAGCAACAACCGCGCGGTCGACAACGTGATCGAGCCGCTTTCGGGCGGTGAGTTGCCGCTCGCGCTGCGCGCGGGCAGCCGACAAGCCTGCGAGCAACAACTGGCGGCGGGGCTGGGACGCACGCTCGCGTGGTTGAAGCGCGCGGAGAGCACCGGCATGGGCGAGCGCCTAGGGAGGCTGACGCAGGCGAACGAGCAGTTCAAGGCGAAGCGCGCGGAGCTGGACCGCGTGCTCGCGCCGCGGCGTGCGGCGCTTTCGCGCATTGCCACGCGCGCACGGCTGGAACGCGAGCTCGAGGCCCTGGCCGTACCGACTCCGGAAACGCCGCAAGCCAACGCCCTGAGCCTTTTGGGCGTCAGCACGGCTCAGAGCAAGGCCATCCTGGCGGCGCTGATTCCGCTGGAAAAACGGCTGCACGCGCTCAGCAAGCTGTGCGAGGTCGCGCCCGGTCACGCGCCGCTGCAAGCCCTGCAACGGCACTTCAAGCGCACCGCGGCAAAAGATCAGCCACCCTTTGAACAAGCCTTGACGAACGCGGGGCTGACCCTGGAGCTGCCGCAACTGCCGCCGCAATTCAAGGGGAAGGTGAGCGCTGAGCAGCAGATGGAGCGCTGGGAAGAAGCGAGCGCGCAGTTTCTCTCGCAGCTCGATCAGCTGCGCGCTGGCTTCGAACGCAGCAAAGTCGCGGCCCAGCAAGCCGAGCAACGGCTTCGCTTGCGTGCGGAGTTGACGGCCTTGGGTGCTGACGTGGCCATACCGCTAGCGCCGGATCACGAGCCACAATCGCGGGCGCTGTTCGAGGCAGCCGTTGCCGTGCGCGAAGCGTGGGCCGCGCAGCACGTAAGCGAGCTCACGAAAGCCGTCGGCGCCGCGCTGCGCGCGGTCGAGCAGGAGCGCTCTCTGCGCTCGCTATTCAGGAACGATGCCGATTCGGCGCGCTGGCTGTGCCGCCTGTTCAACCTTTGGGGCTCCACGCTGCTTTCGCTCGGCAATTGCTTCCCTGCGGACTCGGGCAGCATCGCCCGCTTGGTGATCGATGAAGCCGGCCAATGCCACCCCGCGCACGCCGTCTCTGCGCTGTTGCGGGCCGAATCGGCGCTCGTCATCGGTGATGTGCACCAGCTTGCCCCCGTAATCGAGCTCGGCGCGGACGATGAAGCGCGCTTGCTGCGCGCGCAACGGCTCGAGCCCTTCGCGACCGAGCTCGCGCCCTACCGCGTGCACGAGGGTGCGCACGTTTCCACGCAGTCCCTCGCCGATCGCGCGGTCACGCAGCGACTGGCACTGGTGGATCACTTCCGCTGCCAGCCGGAAATCATCGCCCTCTCCGACGCGCTCTGCCATTACGGGCTCACCGTGCACACGCCGCGGGCGAACCGCGCCGCACACGCTCCGTACCTGACGCACCCCGTGGCGATGGTCGATCTGCGCGGCGAACAGTCGCCCCTCGCTGGCAGCTGGTGCAACGAGCTCGAGCTCCACGAAACGCTCGCGCTCGTCGAAAGTCTGCTCGATCGCGGCGTGCGCTCCGCTGAAATTGCCGTAATTACGCCCTACCGCGGCCAACTCGAACGCCTCCGGCGCAGCTTCGCCGAACGTCGCATTTCCCTCGAATACAGCCCTGAACTGGCCGAAAGTGGCGCGTCCGCTCAGCGCGCCGGCGTCGCGCTCGGGACCGTGCACCGCTTTCAAGGCGGCGAACGCAGCATCGTGCTGTTCAGCTCCGTAGTCACGCATCCCGCCTCCCTCTCGTTCCTCAACGCGCGCCCCAACCTGCTCAACGTCGCCATCTCCCGCGCGCAACACCACTTCATCTGCCTTGGCCACGCCGGCGTGTTGGCACAAGGTGCCCGCACCCGCCTGCTCACCGCGGGCGCGCACGCGCTCACTGCCGCGGCCTACGGCCGCGGCACCCAGGCGACGCTCTTCGACCCGTCCCGCGCCGCCGAACGGTGAGCCGCACCGTCGCGCCCGTCGGCCGTTCTGATTGGCGCGAGCCATCTTAACATTGCGCCGACGTTGCCAGCCGTTCGCGTTACCGTCACGCGCGGCTGTGCCGTTGCTATTGTCGCGACAAAAAATACACTTCGCAGCTGCGGAATATGCGCTATGGTCCGCGCCGAACTTTGGGGTGCACAAACAACTGAGGAGGATGCGAATGAGATCCGGGAAGACTGGCTGTTGGCTTTTGTGTGGTTTGCTGTTGTCCGTCGCCGCTTGTGGCGGCGAGGGCAATGACGGGGTGGAGACGAAAACCAGTGAGATCATCCGGGCGACGTCGGGCGGTGGGCGCGACCAGGTGGTGATGCTCTATGGCGTGCGGAACAACGGCGCGATTATCATTTGCTCGGGCTCTTACTACGCCCCACGCGTGGTGGTGACCGCTGCCCACTGCGTACCATCGAACCTTTTTCAGATGTTCGTCTACTACGGAGACAATTTCCAACACGACCTTTCCGAGCTGACCTCCGATGGGTTCATCGGTCTCGTGCCGCCGCCCATCGGCGCTCCTTCGCACTGGTCCCAGGCAGACTCGTGGCAGGTGAATCCGGCTTATGACGCGAACCTCAACTCCGCGGACATGGCGACCGTCTTCCTCGATCGCAAACCGCCGTTCGATCCGCTCCCGCTCTACCGGAGCAAGGTGAACTCCGGCGTGCAAATGACGATCTCCGGCTGGGGCTCCGACTCCACGCCCACGCCGACCACCGGCGCTGGCTCGGGCGTGCAGCGTACCGGGCGCACCATCACCCTGGGCTCTCCGACCGCGGCCGACTACCACGCCGACGATCCGAACCCCGGTATGCTCAACGCGGCCGTGCGCCAGACGGTCCTGAAGACCAACGGCGCCGCGCCGTACTCGAACGGCTGCTTCGGCGATTCGGGTGGCCCGGTCATCCTGAACCAGGGCGGTCAGGATTACGTGGCCGGCGTCAGCTACTGGACCGGACTCTCTTGTGCGGATTACAACCTATACACCCGCATTGACTCGTTCTTGCCGTTTTTGGATCAGTCGTACAAGCGCGGCGGTCAGGACGTGCTGAAGCCGACCTTCACGTGTGTGACCCCGAATCCGCAAGGGTCGCTGACCGCGATCTTCGGCTACCAGAACGACAACGGCGTAGGGATCTCGGTCCCGTACGGAAGCAAGAATGCGTCGGCGCGCGACACGTCCAACCTTCGTCCAACCCGGTTCGAGTCGGGGGTGCACCCGTTTGGTTTCGGTGTCGACTTCACGACTGGGCAGACCGCGAGCTGGACGTTGGCACCTGACAACAATCCGTCCGTCACGGTGAACGCCACGTCGAGCGCGCCTCGCTGCACCGACGCGCAGGCGGTCGAGACCGGTTGCGTGCTGCAGTGCCGCGCGCAGCTGCGTTCGGCCTGCCCACGGGTCGAGGAGTCGGACAACTGCGTTCAGTTCTGCTCCGACATCGGTCACCTCGTCGTGGACTCCGCCCCCGAGTGCAACGACGCGCGGGTTACCTGGCAGAACTGCGTCAACGGCACCGCGCCGGCCGCCGCCAACTGGTCGTGCAACGTGCCGGACGACTTCGGCCTTTTCGGCAAGGGCCCCCACTCGCTGACCTGCGCCGACCAGGAGACTGCCTACGTCAACTGCCTCTTCGGGGGCTGACACGCGTCCGGTTGGTGTGATGCGCCTCGCGAGGGGCGCATCACGCAAACTCCAGCCGTCTGCGCGCCGTTCCGATAGCGCGCAGAACGGCTGATTCTTTTTCTGCAGCCGGGCAGGGCTTGGGCAGCGCCGTCGTGATCGCTCAGTCCAAGCAGCGCGGCGCGGTCGGGGTCTTTCCCGGCTCATAGTCATCGGTCAACGTGTCGAGGAAGCAGAGCAGGTCTGCGACTTGCTGTTCCGTCATGGGGTCGGGGGAACCGGCGGCGCGGCCATCGAGGGGCTTTTGACTATCGATGTTGCTGCGCAAAGGCGCGGGTAAGTCGTCGAATTTTTGGACGATGCCGCCGCTGTACTGCGTGGTGATCAAGCCGTAGCGTGGGAAATCCGCATCCGGTTTGGCTTTGGGCGTTGCGCCGCTGCTGGGGTACCAGAGCTCGGGGCGACTATCGCGGGTATTGTAGAAGCGGACGGCCTGTTCGAGGCTGTGGATCACGCCGTTGTGGAAGAAGGCGTGCCGAGTAGCGATGTTACGCAGCGTGGGCGTTTTGAACATGCCGCAGAATTGGTTGGGTTTGCCGGGGACGTAAGCGTGGTCTTTGCGCACGGGGCCGCAGATACCCATGTCCGTATAGCTCCGATCGCGATTGGCGGGAATTTCTGGATTGCGCGGGACGCCAATGGCCTCGAACGAAAAATCGGTGAAGAGCGTGCGGCTGCCGCTCACGCCGGGGTTCGAGAAGTGGCACGACGTGCAGTTGCCGATTTCGGGATCGTTGAAGATTTTGAAGCCGCGTTCTTCTGCAGCCGTGAAGCTGCCGCCGGCTTGATTGTATTCGTGGCGATCGAATTTGCTGCTGTACGGGTGGAAGCTCGGGTCTTCGGTTTGAAAGCTTTGCAGCGCGAGTTGCACGTTGGCGAGTGCGGCCTCGGCGTCGTCGAGCGCGTGCGCGCCGAAGGCGTGCAGGAATGCGGGCGCGTAGCTGGCTGCGCGCACTTTGGCGATCACTTCGTTCGCGCTCTTGTTGGCCATCTCCAGCGGCGAAAGCAGCGGAATTTTGGCTTGTTCGCCGAGTGAATCGACGCGACCGTCCCACGTGTACCCCCCGCCCGGCGCGGGCGGTGCGATGCCGTCGGCGTTATCGAGCAAATCGGAATAGCCGGGTGTATATTCGGTGTAGCGGAGCGATGGCACGGCGCGGGTGCCGAGCAGTTTGCCGGTTGGGCCGCCGAGTTGCACGGCTAGACCATTGGGCGGTCCATAGGCGTGATTGGGATCGTGGCAGGTGGCGCAGGCTTGAGTGCCCGTGGCAGATAGCGATTTGTCGAAGAACAGCTCGCGGCCTATCAACGCCGCGGCGCTCAACTGGAAGGCAGGGACGCCAATCGCTGCGGGCAGCGGCGCGGGCGCGGACGTCGACGCGGAGAGAGGCGCGCTGCGCGAGGAGGGCACGGCGTTGGGGGTGGAGTTGCTGCCGCCGTCGCAGGCCCCGACTGAGAACAGTGTTGCGAGCAGTGCGGTGGATGCGCGGAGTTGTCTCATCCTCGGTCCTCGGTCGAAGGGAAATAGCAGATCGCGCCGGCCCCCGAAAAGTGGAGACCGGCGCGGACGTTTCTAGCTTTGTTTACGAATCGAACGGATCAAGTGCCCGAGTGCGAGAAGTCGAACAGATCGAACAAGTCGTCGACGGCGGGTTGGTTGGTGGGAACGTATGGGTTGCTAGCATCGGCGATCGGGTTCGGCAGGTTGTCGCGGCTGCGGTTCGTGATCGGATTCAGCGTCCAGTTGCGCTCGATGAACTTCAAGATGGAAGTGTGGTCGGCGTAATTGTGGCTGATCTTGCCGCCGGTCGAGTAGGGCGAGATGGCGATCATCGGGATGCGCGGGCCGTCACCGAAGAAGTCGATCGGTTGGATGAAGCCGGAGTCGAAGTAACCGCCCCCTTCGTCGAAGGTGACGATCACGAGCGTGCTCGCCTCGAGCGTCGGATTCGCGTGCAGCTTGTTGAGGATGTTCTTTACGTACGCTTCGTACAGATCGAGCTTCGAGGATTGCGGGTGACCATCGAGCACGCCGTCCGGGTGCGCGAAAGAAACCGCCGGCAGCGTGTTCATCGCGATGTCCGAGTACATGTCCACGGTGTCCTTGATGTGATCGGTGCGTTGCGCGGGATCCGCCATCACCGAGGTTTGGTACTCGAACGGATTGCAGATCTGGCAATAGCCCGACAAGTTTTGCAGAGCGCGATTGTACAGACCACCGTAGAAACGCCACGAGATGTTGGCGTCGCGCAGCGTGTCACCGATCGAGCGCTGCTTGGTGGGCGGAACGACCGTACCGGTGGCAAGCTTACCGTCGGGCCCGTACGCCGGATTGGTGTTGTTCAGGTAGTAGTAGGTGTTCGCTTCGCAGTTCGGGTTCGGGCGATGCGGCAGCGTGCCGAGGTAGTTCACGATCGGTCCCACGCCGGGCGCCGCGGTGTCCGAGCAATTGCTGAAATTGCCGTCGATCGTGTAGTTGTTGTTCGTGTTCGCGCGCGGGTTGGGATTCGCGATCACGTTCGCGGGCGGCACAGCCGGGTGGCCATTGCCGTCCGTCCACGCCACTGCGTCGCCGAAGCCGATCATCGAGTGGTTGGCGCCCGTGCCGCCTTGGAACGATTGATGGAAGTTGTCGCTCATCGCGTACTTGTCGGCCCACGCCTTGAACAGCGGTGCGTCACCGTTTTGCACGTTGAAGAACGCCATGGAGTTACCTACGCCGTTGTTCGAGGTCGAGAACGACGTAATCACGAACGGATACAAGTCGCTCACGCAGCCGGAGGGATTCTCAGCGGTTGCGTTCGCCACCAAGCAATCCGATTGCTGCCACATCTGATAGAAACGGTGCGTCGTATCACCCGTGTAAGCATCGTAGGGCATAGTCGGACCGGTCATTTGGAACGGACCGCCCGGCAGGTTGGCCGCGTTCGCGACGCGCGTATCGGTCACGCGCGCCGGCAAGCCGCTGGCACCCGTGGTGGTGAGGATCATGTCCGCCGGATCGAGATCGGTGATCACTGCCTTGGGAATGTCGATCGAGATGAAGGGCGCGGCTGCGGCCTGCGGGGCGGACGGCGTGCCACCCGTGGTGGGCGGGGGCAACACGTCGTACTTCGTCTTGCTGGTGGCACCGACGTAGTACGTCGCTTGCGGTCCAACGCTCGACTGAATGGCCTTCTGGTAGTTCGGGCCGGGCGTGCCGTCCGCGTTGATGATGCCC
Source organism: Pseudomonadota bacterium (assembly GCA_037200885.1). Taxonomy (GTDB): domain Bacteria; phylum Myxococcota_A; class Polyangia; order Polyangiales; family Polyangiaceae; genus PMG-095. The sequence goes on along the minus strand of JBBCIN010000003.1, from coordinate 2,103,263 downwards.
TTGGAGAGTAGATTCGCCACGGTTTGACCCGGACGCGGAACGTAGGTGCCGTACACGTGGTCGAACGTGCGATTTTCGCCGATCAGCACGATCACGTGCTTGATTGGGCTGACGGTCAGCGGGTCGCCACAGGTAACATCGACCGTTTGATGCGAGTTGCAAGCGGTGTCGCCGTCCGCCGCGCTCAACGTGATGGTCGCCTTGCCGACCTTGGTGCAGGTGAACTTCGCCGCCGCACCTGCCATGTCAGAGACGACGCCGCTGGTCGCGGTCCAAGTGTACGAGAGAGCGGACGGTGAATTGTCGACGTCCACGGCGTTGGCTTGCAACGCGATCGAGCCGTTCACGGCTACTTCTGCGGGGCTCGCGTCGATACCGTCGATGCGCGGGCAGGCATTGACGCTGCCATTCACGAGAATGCTACCGGTCTTCGGCTGAATGTCACACGTCAGGTGAACCGCGACCTCTTTGGTCGTCGCGCTGTCGATGTCGAAGCTGGCCGAGCCGCCGCAGGTGCCCTGACCGTCGGTCGTCTTGCCGGTGAGCGTGAGCGTGTAGCCCGCGCCGAACGGAATACCACTGATGATCGCGCTGACTTTGACGCTGTCTTTAACGTTGATCGAACCCGTTTTGCTGAACGCGTTCGGACCCACGATCGCGTAGCTCACGCTGTCGAGGGTGACGCCGTCGCCGAGCTGCAGCTCGAGCCCAACCGTGCCGCTGTTCTCTGCGCTCTCGGATGAGCCGGGACTTTCGGCAGAAGAGCAACCGCTGAGCGCCCAGGTCGCAACCAGCGAACCGAGCAGAATTGTGTTTACGATGCTTGTTCTCATCAGAATCCTCCGTGCGGATCACACGTGCGGCGTATCGCGAGGATTCGCGACCTTCACCGCTTGGCGCGGAGTTATACAGAGCGCGTTCGACGCGCCGGGGAACGTTGCGTTCCGTCTTTGAAAGGAACGTGCACCAAGCGCGTTGCGACACGGTGACCGTACAGCGCTCAACCGACGCATCGATGACGACAATGACGTTTGCGAGGCACGCAAGCTCGCCACGCAGACTGGCTCGGGCTGCCCGGCTGGCTAAGACGCCGACGATTCTGCAACGAGCGGACGGACTAGGTCGTTGGTAACGCCGCGGTAGGTTGTTGGGCGGTGCATGCTTTGCAGCGTGTCGCCTTGGCCGGGATCGTTTCAAGGCAGTACGGACACTCCTTGAGCGCGGGCGGCGGCGCCGCCGGGTCGTGGCGATGCCCCAATTTTTCTTCGGCCGCTTTGACCAGCTTGCTGACGATGATGTACAACGCCAGTGCGACGACGAAGAAGTCGAGCACCGCGCCCGCGAAGTCGCCGTACTTCAGCACCACGTTGTCTTTCGGATCGGCTGCGGTGCGCAGCACGATGCCGCTCATTCGCCAATCGCCGCTCGGCAGCGCAAGCGACACCAGTGGCATCACTACATCGGCCACCACTGCCGTCACGATCTTACCGAACGCGCCGCCGATCACCACCCCGACGGCCAAGTCCACGACGTTGCCCTTGAATGCAAACTTCTTGAAGTCTTCGAAAAAAGCCATGTCTCAGCATACCCAATCACCTTTTCCGCATCGACCAGGCGGATGCGGGGACTGGTCACCGCGCACAATGCCTCAGTAGTGCGAATTGCGCCTCCGCAGAGGCGACGCGCGATCGACAAATCTCGCCAAAATTCAGCCGAGCACGAGCGGCTTTTCCCTCCGTCTTGCGCGCGATCGACGATCTTGCACACTCGCGTCATCGCACGGTCATGGCCTACCCGTTGCATTGCTCGGCGCATCTCGCGAGCAACACGATGGATATCGGTCTTCTTTTGCCCCTCCCACTCGGCAAGCGCGGCTACTGATCTATCAGGCGCTCGGCTCCGCGGCCTCACGGTGCTCAGTGGCAGCTGGTTCGTCCACCGCGACATGCAACGCGGCGTTGTGCGCGCTGCCGCGCCACCGCACCGCACGGTACTGCTTTGGCTGGCGCGCAACTTCCTATTTCGCGCATCGATCTTCGCCGTGGTCTTCAGCATCCTGAGCATCCCGATCGGCCTCGGCGCTCTGCTCGTTGGAGGCGAAAGCGCGCTGACTTACCAGCAATTCCTCGTCTTCAAGCTCAGCTTCGCCATCGCACTCGGCATGCTCGTCACACCGCTCAACGCCGCATTGGTCCTCTGCGAGCCCAAACGCGCTCGTCGACAGGTGGAAGGGTGACAGCGGCCGAGCGCCGAACGCCCGGCTTTCGTAGATGAAACGACCGCCACCACACGACGTACCGTGAGTCGGCGCCGCTGGCGCCGACGCCCCCCTCGTCCCTCACCCAAGCGGGATCTGCCGAGCGTTGACCGTCAACCATTCGGCGAACGTTTGCATGCCGGGGTTCAGTTCGCGGCTTCGGTGCAAGTCGCGGCGGGCCCGGAATTCTTGCTCGAAATCGCGTTTGAATTGGAACATATTGCCGAGATCATCGGCGCCTGGAAAGGCGAATGCGCGGAAGGCGGCCGGCGCGATGTCGTCGTAGAGCACGGGCTCGCCGAGCGCATGCGATAACGCCCGGGCCATCTCGCCCCCTGAGAGGTGCTCACCGGCGATGCCGAAGCTCTGGCCGAGCGTCGCGGCGTCCCGCAAAAACAGTGCGTACGCGCTGCGTCCGATGTCCTCGGCGGCGATCCCGGGGAGCTTGGCGTGGCCCATGGGCAGGGTGAATGCGAGGGTGCCATCCGGGCCGCGCTTGGGCCCGAGCCCGAAGTAGATCAAGTTCTCCCAGTAGAACGAGGTGTACAGGTAGGTGGTCGGCAGCCCGAGCTCGGCGAAGATGGAGTTGCAGGAGCCCTTCGCGTCGAAGTGCGGCACGTTGTACTCCTCGAGCAGCGTGGGCATACGCGGGTCACTCAGCGGGAGGAGGCGACGCGTGTCTTCGAGCGTCGACCAAATCACATGCTTGACGGCGGCGCGCTTGGCTGCGCGCGCCAGGTTTTGCGCGTGCGCGATTTCCTTCTTGGGCGAAAGATGTGCCCAGTAAAAAGTGACGCAAAATGCGGCTTCTGCGCCGGAAAATGCGCGCTCCAGGCTAGCCGCGTCATCCACGTCTGCGCCCACTACCTCTGCCCCCAGACGTGCGAGCTCACGCGCGGCTGGGTTGTTCGGGTCACGGGTGATGGCGCGCGCTGAGAAACGCTGGCTGCGGTCTGCAAGGATTGCACGAATCAGCCCACCGCCTTGTGCGCCGGTGGCTCCGACGACTGCGATGATCGGTTTGTGATTGTTCATGAGCGGAATGCTTTCTGTCGATGGGTTTGGCCGGTTCAGCCGTGCGCTCCCTTCGGCGCAGCCGGCGGCAGGGGTTCGGGCACGCGGTTCTTCAGGGCCGGAATCGAGCGGAGGTAAGTAAAGATCGCGGCGAGCTCGTCATCCGTGAAATTGCGATACGCAGGGATCGGCATCGGCGGCAGCACGGGCCGGCCGCGTCCGCGGTGGCGGCCGCTCTTGATCGCTTGTGCGAACTCTTCCTGGCTCCAGCCGCCGAGGCCAGTCTCCACATCCGGAGTGAGGTTGGCCGTGAAGCTCACACCCCACGGCCCCGCCCACGCGGTGTTCGTGGCGGCTGTTGTCACCAGCCAGGGCATGCTTGCCGCGGGCGGTGGCGGCAGCTTCATGCGCTCGGGGTGACCCGAGAGCATGCGGCTCATGTCCGGCTCGGGTCCGTTTTTGCCCATTTTCAAGGGCGTATGACAATCGTTGCAGCCCGAGCTCAGCACCAAGTGCTCGCCGCGCGCGACCCGTGCCCGCTCGGCGTCCACGGGGGGCGCCGCGGTGCTCGCGCTGATCGTGCGTTGGTTCGGCGCGGCGGGCGGCGCGCCCGTAGCGGAGCGACTTGCAAGCCAAACCGTCAGCCCGCAGACCGCAGAGGAGAGCGCAATCGTAGTAACCCAATTTTGTTTCATGTTCGTTCCTTTCAGAGTTGGTGAATGAAGCGATCGATCAGCCGAATGGCCTCGCGATCGACGAGCTTGGTGCCCAGCGGCGGCATCTGCGCCGCTGCGAATCGTGACTGCATACGAAACCAGAGCGCGCTCTCTTCCGGCCTGCCGGGTACGATGCGCTGTGAGGTCTCGGCGCCCGGCAAGTGGTAGTTGCTCAAGTGGCGCGCCACGCTCGCCAGCATGGCGCGATAACCCTCTGGAGTGAGTGAAGGGTCGAGCTCCAAGTCGAGCTTCGAAAGTGGCCCATGCGCGCTGTGGCAATGCGCGCAATTGCCGTAAAAATAGCCCGCGGCAGCCCGCGCCGTCGCCGAAGGCGCGCGGATGCGCGGCGCTTGGGTGAGCCAAGCCTCTGGGAAATTGACGAGCAAACCCCGCTGCATCAGCGCTTGCAAATCAGTCGCGCCAGGCGGCAACGGTTCGACGTGGGGCGCGAGCGGATCGCGATCGGTCGAGAGTTGCAGTGCACGAAATCCGAGGACTGGCGTGGTGCGCCCTTCGTGGCACACGCGGCAGTCGCTGCGCGCTGGCACGTCGTGCTGCACGCCCGGTGCGATCTCACTCACGCCGAGCACGCCGCCCTCGGGCGCGAGTCGCGCGTCACCCAACGCGCGGTCCCAAACGTATGACGCATAGCGATACGCGCCGTCACTCAGTCGCTCGATGAAGCGCGTCTCTACGCGCTCCCCCGCGAAGCTGAACTCTTTCCAGAACCGCGTGCCGACCGGGAACTGCCACTCTTCGGGGTTGCTGGCGTCGATCGTCGTGCCCAAGGGCAACGAGATCCAGCGACGCTTCAGCGCGCCGTCGGACCACAGCGGGTATTGCGGCGAATAAGGCCAGTTCTGGGGCGCGACCTCACTCGTGCTGCCGCTGCGATACAGCCCCGTTCCAGACAAGAGCGCAGGCAGCGGCGAGATCTGAACGGCCGGCGCGGCGGCGACTCGGGCCGCTTTGCCGACGCTTTTCAGTGCTGTTTCACGACGAGGATCCGCGGGCGCGGGCTGGGCGAGCAATGCGCCGAGCGCGAGTGCGGCCGCGATCGCCCACGTGCCGCGGGGCGCGCTGGTCATGCTGGTTCGGTCCCGGGTGTTCACGGAGCAGAAGATGCCAAACCGCGTAAACCTGCGTGGTTAAGAGGTTGCTCCACGTTCCCTCAATTTCCCTTATCAACTCCTTATCGGGGACGGCGGGGCCGCGCGCGTCCAAAAACGCTGGATCCGCGGAGCCTAGCAAAGCATAAGTGGAGGCGATGGCGACGATAGCGTCGGAGAAAATCTGGGCCGACTTGCGTGAGCTGCTGCTTCAGGGGCCAAGCTTGATGGTGGCCACTCGTGACGAGCGCCTGTCGCTCGAGCTCAGCCGCGTAGCAGGTGCCCGGCTGGGTGATGATGGCCTGCTGCGCATGGCGTTGCCGCTGCCCGAATCACGGCGCGCGATTTGGAACTTGGAGGACAATTCGGTGGTCGCGCTCAGCGTCGTGCTGCCCACCACGTATCGCAACTTGCAGTTGAAAGGCAGGGACGTGCGCGCGATCGAGTGGCCGGGTCACGAGGCGATTGCGCGCGCACACGGCGCCGCGTTTCGCGAACAAGTGATCGCCGTAGGCGTGCCCATCGAGCTCAGCAGCTCGTTCCTCTCGCTCAATCGTTTTGCCACGTTTGCCTTCACGCCCAGCGAAGTCTACGAGCAAACCCCGGGCCCGGGCGCTGGCTTACGGGTACACACATGACCGCAATCAAGCTGCGCGATCTACCGCCCGGTTGCTTCGAAGGCGTCATCCCCGCGGTGCTGGCCACTTGTGCGGAAGATGGCATGCCGAACGCGACCTGGCTCTCGCAGGTGTTCTTGCTAAACGACTATCAGATCGCGCTCTCCTGCCAGTTCTTTCGCAAGACGCGCGAAAACCTGGCCGCAAATCCACGTGCCCAGCTGCTCGTGGTCTCTCCGCGAACGCTTGGACAGTGGCGCTTGGACGTGCGCTTCGCACGCAGCGAGTGCGCTGGCGAAACCTTCGAAACAATGAAGAGCCGCATCCACGCCATCGCCTCGATCACGCACATGCACGGCGTGTTCGCGTTGCAGTCGGCCGACGTATTCGAGGTCGACGCCATCACGCTCGTCGAAATCGACTGTGCCGCTCCAACCACGTCACCCGCGCCGCAGGCCGATCGACTGCAAAAGCTCACGCGCCTGACCCAGGTCATCGGCAATTGTCGTGATTTGCGTCAACTCATCGACGCTGGCCTCGGTTTCCTCGCCAACGACCTCGGCTACGGCCGCATCGGCATCTACCTGCTCGAAGCCGAAGAAGATGCGCTGTACGCGCTCGCGACCTACGGTTTCTCCAGCTCCGGCGTCGGCGCGCGCGTGGAGCTAGGCGCTGGGGTCATCGGCGCGTGCGGCCGCCACACCGTGCCCATCCGCATCGCTGATGTGAGTCGAGAGCGATTGTATGGCCGCGCAGTCCAAGAACAGCAAGAGCGCCTGCAACGCGGCGCGGAGCGCGAAATCCCCCTAGCTAGCGTAGCTGGCGCACGCAGCCTGCTCGCCGTGCCCCTCATGCTCCAAGGCAAGCTGTTCGGCGTGCTCGCTACCGAAAGCACCGAGCCCCTTGCCTTCGACGAACGAGATACCCAATTGCTCAGCACCGCCGGCCAACTCCTCGCCCAAGGCATCGCGCTCCATCGCGAAGAGGAAACCGAAAAAGACCCCGAACCCGCGCCGCCGAGCATCAGCAAACCAGGCACCCTTCGCGTCCGCTACTACGAAGCCGACGACAGCGTATTCGTCGACGGCGAATACCTGATTCGCGGTCTCCCCGGAAAGATCCTGTGGCTCCTCCTCACGCTGCGCGAGAAGGAAGGGCGCACTAGCTTCCTGAGTCGCGAGCTACGACTACACCCTTTTTTGAAAATCGCGACCGTGAACGACAACCTCGCCACTCGGCTGCTGATGCTCCAGCGGCGTCTGAGCGACAAAGCGTTGCCGATTCAGCTGCGACGTGAAGAGCGCGGTCGATTGCACTTGGACTGCGAGCTCGCCATTGCGCTCGAGAGCGTGACGGCTTAGCGGCGTCCATCGAGTGGACTGAGATCTTGACATAAGTCTCATGGAGCGCGGGTAGACGGAAATGCATCGCTTTCCTGCGCCGATTCGAAGCAGGGTCTAGCGCCATGAGCCCGCTACGAAATCAACCTGCGGGCTTGGTCTTGCGAGCCAGTTCGAGCACCTGCGATTCGGTCGGAGGAGTGGACGGATGGTAGCTGAGGCAGAGTGAGGTTGTGACCTTGCGCGGTTTTTCTGGACTCGTACCAAAGTAGAAGGTTCCACGCGGCAGTTTGCCAACGTCGCTCGCGGTCGTGCCTTTGTCCGCGAGCAGTTGTTCCAGCGCGTTGATGGCCGCGGGTGAGCTCATCTTGCCGCCTAGGAGCGTCGAACAATTGGACACGATGCTGTGCTCGATGCTCTTTGGCTCTTGCGTCGCAAACAGCAAGCCGAGCCCATACTTGCGCGCTTGCGCGGCAAGGCGCTGGACGTTCTCTTTGCCCGGCACCTTCTTGCCAGAGGGCACGAAATCTTTGGCTTCGTCCATCACGAAGAGTCCCAGGATGCCGCCGGGCGGCGCGGGGTTCTTCTTGATCCAGGAAAAGAGCGCGCTGGAGAGCTGATCGACGAAGCGGCGCTTTTGATCGTAGTTCGGCAAGCCAACCAGGCTGACTACCGAAACGCGCGTCTTGCCCGGGGTGCTTGAACGGAGTAGCGCGGCGGGATCGAGTGGTGCGCCCGAACCACCGATCAACGGATCATTCTCGATTTGTGCATACAACCGCTCGGCTAGGTCGCGCGCGAGCTTATCGCCCTTCTCGTAAGGCTCGATCACGTCGTCGGGCGGTTCGCGTAGCAGCGCTGCGAGATCGCGGATTGTCCCTCCTGAGCGGCGCGCGAAGTGGCGCATGGTCGCTTTGAGGATGGCGGTTTGCTTCTGCGCGGTGCCCCCGCTGCCGTCGATGATCATGTCCGCGATGCTGGTGGCCGCGATTTCGATCGCCGCGTCGAGTTGGGCCGCGCGCTCATCGGGAGTAGAACCGTGTGCGGTAAAGTCGGGCAACGGCTCGAGTCGTATTGGATTGCCGTTTGAGACCCCCGGCGTCCAAATCACGACTTCGGAGCGGGCAAAATAGTCCTTGGATTTCTCGACGTCGCTGTCCAAAAACGATTCGGGACGATCTGGCCAAGGCAGCGCGAGACGCGAGAGATCGTTCGCGCCGTCGAGTACTAGGCTCGGGATGCCGAGCAGCGCTGCTTCTTCGACCACGCGTTTGAGAAATACGGTCTTGCCGCTGCCAGAGCCCGCGAACACACAGGTGTGATAGGGCAACATCGACAGGGGTATGCCCACTTCTTCGCCGAGTTCACCGCCCGCCATGCGCCGGCCGATGGGGAGCGTGGAAAGCATGGGGCGAGGCTTCGGAGGTTCGACTAGCGGAATCCTTTCTTGCGCGGCCCCTACCGGTGACGCCTTCGGCGGCGAATGGTTGGCCGGCGCCGGTACAATCTTGGCTTGCGAAGTAATGGCGTCTGATTGCGAAATGACCGCTTCGGTTCGTAAACGGCCGCTCGTGTCTTGCGCGCCGCCGAACAGCGATTCGACTGCGTCGCGGAAGCAGCTCATGGACGAAACGGGCCGCTCTTCGGCTAGCCATTGTTCGAAGCGTGGTGGCTCGTTGGCGGAGTGGAGCAGCTCCGCCAACGCGAACAGCATCGCCAGCTCTGGCTCGCGCGGTTCGAGCAAGCGTCCGCCCCGCGTGCGCAGCTCTGCGATCAGCGTTTTGGTCGCAGGGCCTTTGGGGAGCGGACCAACTCGTAGGACCGATAAGCCACGGAATCCGAGATTTTTGTCAATGCCCGACGCGGTTAGTGCCGCTTTGAGTCGCGGCAGAAAGGCGCTGTGGTGAGACTTCTGCAAGAACCGGAATGAATGGTGCAGCTCTCTTTCGCGCTGATCGGTCAGCACCAGGCGGACGCGTGCGTGAAGCGGATCGTAGCTACCCGTGCCCATGAAGTCTTTGTCTACTGTGGCCAGCACGCTGGTAGGGACCCGGTTCTCCAGCACGAGCGCGTCGCAGGCGGCCTCGATCAGCCGATCTTGCCAGCTCTCGGCATCTTCGTTCAAAAGCTCGTTGAACGGGGCGCGTGCTACGAGGGCCGCGACCTTCTCAGCGATTGGGAGTTTCCAGTTGGGTGGGGAAGGTGGTGGGGGGTGAATCGAATCGGTGCCGCGCGCCTCCGTGACTTGCTCAGCGCGCCGGCAGGCTTTACGGTGAGTCTCGCAGGCTTTCAGCAGTTCGCGCGGCGTATTGCTGGCGTAGTGCTCGAAGAACCCGTCTGCAAACGGATACGTCGGATATGGAGGCACGAACTGCGTTTGTTCATACGCGGGTGCGACGCGGCCCGCGACCAGCTCGCGCAGCGCGACTGAGCTCGACTCAGGCTTGAGCAACAGCTTGCTGTCGAAGCGGTCGCCCATGCTGACTACGGCTTGGCCGTGGAGCACGTTCCAGGTCGTTTCGAGCGCGGAAACGACCGACAGTGTGCGACGCGAGAGATCGCGCAACTCGAGCAGACCGCTCGCTATGCCTTGAACGATAGCCAGCGAGCGCCGCTGTTGCTCCGAAGGGTTCTCGCTGTTGGGTTCCGAACGCGCAAGCTCGTGCTCGGCGACGATCGCGTCCAGTTGATCGAGCGCAAGCGCCGTGGGCGCGGTGAGGGACAATAGCCAAGATATTCCGCGCACGATGCTCGAAGGCGATTGCTCGCGCTGCCGGAAGCCAAACAAACTCAACTCATCGGCATCGATTGCAACGCCCTGCAGCCATTTGTAACCGAGATCATTGATGTCGATGTGATCGCAAGCAAACAGTACCAGCGCGCGCAGCACGTCCGAGTGTCGCTGCCCCTCGGAGTCCTCGTGCTGGCGCACGCCGGCGATCAGCTCATCGATGCGGTTGATCAAGCCCGGCGGTCGCTGTTGCGGGATGGCCTCGCTCTTTTTTACCCGTTGACCAAACTTGGCGATCATGCGCACGAGCCAGTGATCGACTTGGCGCTTGCCGTCCGCTAGCTGCTGCAGCGAGCGCAAATAGCCGAGCAGGACCGTGTCCCAGAAATCGCCCACGTCGGTCATGTCCGCGAGAATGAAATACATCCCACGACGGAGAGTCTCGCGGCGCACGAAGCCGAGTAGGTGCGTCTTGCCCGAGCCCGCGGGACCGAGCAATGGTTGTCCAAGCGGCGATGCGTCGCTCGTCTGGTCCCGCAGATCGTCCAAGCGATCGACGAGCTCACGCCGAGAGTCCGCCTGCAGGCTTTGAGTCTCGTGCGGCTGATCGCGCCAGATTTGGTCGATGTGAGCGGTCCAATCGAAGTTGACTTTGCGGAGTGCCGCGAGCGCGCCTTGCATGATGATCAGGCCTCCAAGAGTACGAGATGACGGGGTTCATTGCCGACGAGGAGCGCCGCCTCGTGGTCTTCCGGACGGAGTGCAGCGCTGTTGTCTTCGCGATAGAGCACGAGCTTTTTCTCACGCTGAAGCCCGAGCAGCGCGCTGTCCAAGTCGTCGCGCGCGACGCCCCAGAGGCTTGCTCGCAAATCGTGCAACGTGACCCGCGTTTGGCGCGCGCCTTGGGTGAGGTTCAAGCAAGCTTGTTCGATCCGTTCGGCGAGCGATTGCGGAATCGCGAGCGGCTCGCGCGTGGCCCGTGGGCGTTTCGCTTTCGGGGGCTTTTTCTCCGCCGGCGTCGCCTGTTTTGCTTTCGCGGGCTTAGCTTTGTTCGTCTTGGCCTTGTTCTTCTCGGCCTTCGTCGTCTCGGCTTTTTTGGGGGACGGAGCTTTTTGGGGCTTGGTCTTTCTCCCCGGGGCGGCCTTCGACGCTGATTTCTTGCGCCGGGAGCGTGGCGCGGGTGGACTCGGAGGAGCGGGTGGTGGGTCGTTCTTGAACAGCTCTGCCAAACCAATGTCACGCTCGCGTAGCAGCGGGAGTAGTCGGTTCAGCAGCGCCTCGAGTGCCACGGCACCCGCAGCTGAGTCGAGCTTTGCGAGCTCGACTTTTTCTGCCTGTTCTGCCCAGTTCCAAGTCCGATCAGTCGCGGTGAGGAACGTTGCTCGCCCCTCTTTCCGAGAGTCAAGGTAACCGCCATCGACCAATGCCTGCCATTCGGGCCGGCTCAGCCTTGGCACGGTGTTGCTCGACACCACTCCGACGTCGCTTGCTCCCTCCGTGAGGATGAGGTGCCAGAGGAAGAGGGCCTGCTTGGGGGGGATCGATTGGGTCATGCTTACCTCTGCACCGCCAGGGTTTGCAGGCGTTTTACCACACTGCGAATCTTGCTCACCACCGCGTCGACGTCGACGATCACATCGCCGTTGGTCACGCGCAGAGTGGTGTATCCGCTCATGAATACGCGGTAATCACGGTCGCGATCTTTGCGAAAGGCGACGGGTCCGCGATGCTCATCGCCATCGACTTCGATCACCAACGCACCGTTGCGCCAAATCAAGTCGACCGTGCAACGCTTGTCGCCATACACGGTGAGCGGCTGATTGTATTCGAAAAGCGCCGCAAGCTCGCCGTCCGCGATTAGGCACTTGTACAAGAGTTGTTCGGCTTCACTCGCAGGATGAGGTTTGCCGATGATGGGTCCGACGACCACGTGCAGCGGTTCGCTTGCGCTCGACGCAGTGCGCGCAGAGCCTCCATCGGACACCGGACCGGCCCCGTCTGCCGATATCGCAACCGGGTCTTCCGGCTCGAGCGTGAGCGCTTGATACGTCACGTGGTCGAGTTCCGGGTGCTTTTGCCATGCGCGAGGCAAGAGAAGCAGCGTTTTCGCCTGGGACTCGTAGGCTAGCCATTCGGCCGCGTGCGCCAAGGCTCGCACGCGCGCCGGCGTGGCCTCCGGAGATGCTACCGAGAGCGCGAAGATCAGCCGGGTTGGATCGAGCGCGCGTGAAAGCTGCCGTACCTGTTCGGCTGCGGTCATTCGCGGCACCAGCGGCAATTGGCCCGCGGCGCACCGGCGCCATGCCGCCCTGAGCCAGCTGGCCGACGGACGCACGGAAGCCTTTGCCGTTTCCTCGATCACGCCTGCGACAGGCGCGCTGGCCAAGCGCTGCCGCTCGAAGCGTTGCTCGGCAGTGATGTACCAATCAGGCCAAAGCGAGGCCGCCGCGCGCGCAAGCGCATCGCGGATCTCATCGAGCTCCGACGCGAGTGCAGGGGCGTGAGTCCATTCCAGCGCGACCAAGGTGGGGATCGGCTGGAGCTCCTCTGCGGCTGCCCGCAGTTCCAGGCGAGCACCGTCAACGTCCTCGCAAAAGGCTGACAGCACTCCACCCGGCGTTGCTCGATCGAGGACGTCTGAGGCGGTCGACCCCACTCAACCAGACTTGCAACGGTCCGCGCCGCGCCGCAACCGCATGTTGGGGTGAAGCCGCACGGCTTGTTGCGGACGCGAGCGGTTGTACGCGAGGCGGCATAGAATGCGATGCGCTTGCAGGCGCATTCAATAGTCATTTTATGGGACGGCGGGTGCCGTCCACTGGACTCGGGGTTCAAGAGGCGGAGACATACAGTCGGCCGTCCGAGTGCACCAAAACGCCTCACCGGACGAATAGGGGTTGGTCATTTTTCCAAATGGTTCAATGGTGATCCGGCAGTGCTAGGGGTGCGTGCGAGTTCCGCTTATATCGAGGGTCGGTCGGGCTCGGGGACCACGAGGGAAAGGGTCGAACATGTCTAGTGCAATTCGTGACGACAACGCCGCGAGCAGACGCGCAACTCGGCGCGGTCACCTGTGCCGCGTGTCGGCATTTTGCGGCGCGGCGATACTCACATCGTTCGTGAGCTGCTCCAGCGATTCGTTGCCGGGGGGCGGTGATGACGGCGATTCGGGCCACGGCGGCTCTGAGACGAGCGCGGGCGCCGCGAATCGGAGTGGCAGTGCCGGACAGTCCGGCTCGAGACCAGGCGGAACGGCGGGTATCGGCGACGCGGGCAGCGGGGCCGTCGGCGACGCGGGCGACTGCGCCGCCGGCAACGGCGCTCTGGGCGGCGCGTCGGGAAGCGGCGGCGGAGGCGTATCGGGAAGCGGTGGCGGCGCATCCGGAACCGGTGGCGGAGGCGTATCGGGAACCGGTGGCGGCGGCGTATCGGGAACCGGTGGCGGCGGCGCATCCGGAACCAGTGGCGGCGGCGCGTCGGGAAGCGGCGGCGGCGCATCTGGAATCGGTGGATCTGGAATCGGTGGCGGCGGCGCATCGGGAACCGGTGGCGGCGGCGCATCGGGAATCGGTGGCGGCGGCGCATCGGGAACCGGTGGCGGCGGCGCATCGGGAACCGGTGGCGCTCAGCAAGGGAGCTTCACTCTTTCGAAAACGTCGCTGCAAGTCCCGACCTGTACGGTCCCGTTGATCGTGACCATCACGAATACATCGAGCATTCCGCTCACTTGGCACGTGAGCGGTGACGTTTCCAAACTCGTGATCACGCCGCTAGGCTCGACTATCCCTGGGGGTGGAAGCCGTGACGTGAGCTTCCTGCCGATACAAGGCGCGTCAACTCCACCCTATCTTATCTACATCGACGCCGATATCGCGCCATCGCAAACGATCGGGTTTGATGGATATCCGAATGGGACCACTGTCGTGCCGCCCGCGGATATTGATTTCGGCAATGTGCCATTGCAGCCGCTCTTTGGTGGGAGCCCACCGATGGTACACATTGCTATTCCCGGCGTCACTCACGGTATCTTAAGCGGCGCCACCGTTTCTGGCGACGCGGCGTTTAGCCTGTCGGGCGTGGCGCCGATCATCGATTGGACATTGACGTTCCGTCCGCAAACCCTCGGTCCGCACGAGGCGACGGTCACTTTCATCAACTTCTCCGGCACTGTTTGTCCTCCGAACTCATTCAAAGTCCGTGGCACAGGGGTCAGCCCGTAGGCCCTCGGGTCATGGCGGGTTCAGCCGCAATTTGCTACTTCGCGCTGCTCGATGCGAAGTAGTGACCGTCGGCGATGTCGGCCAAAAGGTCTGGGTGCGTCGGCTTCCAGCCGAGCTGTGAGCGTGTTCCTGCGCTCGATGTCAAGTTGTCGAACTGCACGATCATGCCGAGAAAGCCGCCGAAGACTTGCGCTGCTTGCTCGACCGAAATGCTCTTCGCCGGTACGTTCAGGCCACGAGCGATTGCCTCCGCGATCGCGCGGAAGGCCACTCCCTCTTCTGCCGCGGCGTGAACGCGCGAGCCCGCGGGAGCCGATTCGAGCGCCAGGCGATAGAGGCGCGCCGCGTCGAGCGTGTGCACCGCGGGCCAGCGAGCCGCACCTTCCGCAACGTAACCGGAGAAACCGTTCTTGCGCGCTGCGGCGATCAGCATCGGGATGAAGCCGTGATGATCGAGCGAGCTGTGAACCGTCGGAGCCAACCGCATGATCGAGGTCCGCACGCCGCGTTTCGCGAATGCGAGCGAGAGGTTCTCGGAAGCGACGCGCGGGTTTCCACCCTCTGCTCCCGCGTCCTCCTCGGTGCCGGCGCGACCGTGAACGCCGTGCGCGAGCAACATCGTGCCGGTCGTGTTCACGAACGGCTTTTCGGAGCCGGCGAGCGCCTCCCCGATGGCCTCGACGGCACGCAGATCGGCGGTTACTGCCCCCATGAAGTCACCGCTGACCAGGGCTAGGTCGTGCTTGAACGCCAAGTGGATCACGCCGTCGGCCTCGCTCGCGGCCGCTTTCAGTCCATCGAGGTCGTCGAGGGACCCGCGCCGCACCGCGGCGCCTGTCGCCTCGATCGTTTCCGCCGCGGTCTGGGAACGAGCAAGACCGACGACGGAATGCCCTGCGGCCAATAAATCGCGAACTACGGGCAGACCAATGTGACCGGACGCGCCGGTGACGAAAACACGCATGGGAACCTCCTGATGTCAGCTACTGACATAGAACTATCACGTGATGTCAGTGCCTGCAATCGAGTAAGATGCGAGGCAATGGCGCGCTGGGAACCCGACGCTCGCGGACGACTAGAGAAATCCGCGATGGAGCTCTTTCAAAAGCACGGTTACGTGCAGACAACGGTCGAGGAAATCGCTGCGCACGCCGGCCTCACTGAACGGACCTTCTTCCGTTACTTCAGCGACAAGCGCGAGGTGCTCTTCTCCGGATCGAAGGCGCTCGAGAAGTCCATCATCGACTGCATCGAGCGCGCTCCCCGCGAGGCGAAGCCGCTCGACGTGGTGATCAGCGCATTCGAGGCGGCAGCGGCGGAGCTGCAAAAGCTCCGTGACCTAAACTTCGTGCGTGCGCGCTACGCGCTCGTCACGAAGCACGCCGAGATTCAAGAACGCGAGCTAATCAAGCTCGCCTCGCTCGCCGTGGCCGTGACGCGGGCGCTCCATGCGCGCGGTGTCGCCGAACCTGCCGCAAGCCTGGCCGCAGAAGCCGGCATCGCCGTCTTCAAGATCGGCTTCGAGCGTTGGCTCCGCCGGCGAAAGCCGAACGATTTCGCAACACATATCCGTGAGGCGGCCGCGGCGCTCAGGGCGCTGACTGCGGTGGGCAAGGCACGGACCGAGCAGTCAATCCGGTAGCGTCAATGTCCTCGATCCGGTTGGGGTTGCCCCCACCGTCCAGTGCTCGGCCCTTCGGGCCTGCGCGCTTCCTGCCTCCCCCAAATCCCGTGCTCGCGGCCGCAGCGGCCGCTGCGCGCGGAATGGGGGAGGCCGTCACTCCGAGTTGTCCCGTCAAGGGTTCTGGGCGCAATGGAAGCTCCTCGCGCGCGACGGGACTCTCGAACGACCGGAAGCGGCCTATCTATGCGTCAGTTATTGGGCAGGTAGCCAAATAACACTTCACTGAACTCGTCGGTCCAGGGCGCGCCGAGAGCACCCTCTTTCACCTTGAAGGTGAAGTGGTTTCCAGGACCATTGAGAAGCAGCAGGCCGATGCGGTTGTTATCGGAGGAGAGCGTGCTCGCGATGACCCCGCCTTGGGCCTGTGTCCAGATAATGTTCCAGGTGGCGCTGAGCGTGCCCTCTTTGACGAGATAATCGCGCGCGGCGGTGAGAATGCCAATGCGATTGCCCGCGAGATCGGCGTGGACCACGTCGGTGTATTCATTGACCCACTGGCCGGAGAGCGACCCTTCTTTGACATACAATACGCGGGCAATGTCGTTGGTGAGGACTCCGATGCGGTTTCCTGCGAGCAAGACCTGATATGCGCCCGCAAATTCGTCGACCCACGTTGGGGCGTTGAGCATTCCCTCCTTGACTAAGAAGTGACCATCGGCCCTGACCACGCCGATGCGGTTGCTCGAGATCAGGCATTGCCCCACCCCCGCGTACTCGTCGACCCAATTCGCAGTGAGCGCGCCTTCCTTCACCAGACAATGACCGTCGTTGGTGGTAACCGCGATGCGATTGCCTGCCACAGTGCAGTCAGTGATGCCTGAGGCCACGTTGACCCAGGTTGCTTGCAGTTCGCCGTCTGTCACCCAGCAACTGCCGTCACTCGCTTTGACGGCAATGCGGGTCCCTGAAAGCGATACCCCTTTCGCACCAGACCATTCGTCGACCCAAGGTGCATTCAACGGGCCCTCTTTCACCTTCAAGAGGCCATCGAGGGTGATGACGGCCAAGCGAGGAACGGCGAGTGCTTCACTAGCCGTGCCTGTCTCTGGATCAGTTTGGCCGGACTCGGCGCTACAACCCGAAAACAACGCGAGCGCCATCGTAATAAACAACGTAAAAAACTTATTGTGCATGGTCCTTCTATCTCCCCGTTGACATGGAGCGCCGCCACACGGGTTTCTGTGCCGCGGTTGCTCGCGTGGTAGATCGCTCGACGCTCGCGAATTGATCCCCTGTATTTTTTATTTCTCGAGCAGTGCCCTGCACAGGCGCGATCGAACGCGGCGCAGTCGTGGCGCAACGGTGCGAAGCCGCACGTCCTGCAACGATGCGACGCCTGCTCGCGGCGACTGCGCACTCGATGCGCCTCTCGGGCGAGGGGGCTGCGAGGGGGCTCTCGATCCCCTGTATTTTTTATTTCTCGAGCAGTACCTTGCGCAGGCGCGATCGAATGCGGCGCAGTCGTGACGCAACGGTGCCGAGCGGAAGGCCTTGCAACGACGCGACTTCTGCCTCGCTGTGACCTAGGCAGACGAGCTCGAAGGTGGTGCGTGCCGCAGGAGCGCAGTCCGCCAAGCACGTCTCAATGGTCATGCGCAGACGCTGGCGCAGGTACTCCGCCTCCGCGCAGCTCGAGGACCAAGGATCAGGTTCGTCCTCGGTCACCCCGTTCGCGAATAAGGCACGCTGGTATCGCGAGCGACGGAACAAGGCGACGGCAGCGCCGCGACACAGCGCGTATAGGTAGCCGTAGCGCGCCGCCAACGGATAGTCACGAAGCTGCGCCCAGCGCTCGGTCACCTCAATCAAAACATCTTGAGAGCAGTCCTCGAGCTCGACCTGACGCAGTCCCCGTCGGACCAAAGCAACGCGCACTCGGCGACTCGCGTCACGCAGGAAGGCTGTGAGCTCGAAATCGTCGATTGGGGCGCAAATTTCGCTGCTCATTCCGCCCTCTCTCCGGTGCGTCCAGCCCCAGAACCCCCAACTCTCACCCCTAAGAAGCAACCGAGCACTCGCACAACTAGAGTCATCCCCGTCTCTCCTTTCTGAGCTGGCCCCGAACAGTTCATTGTCTGCGGCACTCGCAGACAACTGACATCATACACGAGCTAGCGTGTTCCGGATCGGCACTGGAGCGATCGCAAGATCGCCTCA
Organism: Pseudomonadota bacterium; assembly: GCA_037200885.1. Lineage (GTDB taxonomy): Bacteria > Myxococcota_A > Polyangia > Polyangiales > Polyangiaceae > PMG-095. Next base: position 2,085,418 of record JBBCIN010000003.1, on the reverse strand, counting down.
CCACCAGACGGGCAACGATGCCGGAGATACGCACCCCGGCGAATCTCGTCAGGTGATGCAGAAAGCGGTCGCCCCCCTTTGCGCGCCGCATACGCTGACGCCGTTTCGACCACGAGCACGGCGCTCCGCCGTTTCGCCGTCAAATTCATCATGTTACTTTGCACCGACGCCGCGACCGAAATCGAAGTAGAGCGCGAGCTCGAATCTGTGAGAGATTCCTTCAGATGTGCAGACAGCGGGTGGGCTCGTGGGTGATTTTCTGGATAGCGGTGGGGCTCGGCGGTTGCTCGAGCCCGACTGACGATGCGCCTCACGGTGGCGGTTCTGGCGGTCCCGGCACGAGCGCGCAGCGGTGCGAGTCAGCATGCGGACACTCGCGGCGAACGACGGACGGCCTGAGGGGCTTCGATGGCGCGCGCGCAGCAACGACAGAAAGGTGTCGGCCGATGACATGCCGACGAACATCGTTGGGCGCGGCGCTCGTCGCGGCCCTTCTCGTCGGCTGCGGAGCACAGAAAGACGTCCGCGAGGCGCGGGTTCGCTATTCTCACATTCCCAGTGAGGCCTACGCGGTCGTGGCTGAGATCCGTGCCAAGCCGGGCATGGAGGACGAGCTGCGCAAAGCCACGCTGCCGCTAGTGGCGCAGGTCCGAAACGAGCCGAACGACCGAATCTACTTCCTTCACGAAGATCGCAAAGAGCCAGCCTCGATCTTTGCGTGCGCGAGGGACTAGTCCATCTCCGGCCCCGAACTCCACTAGGTGGAGCGAAGCCGTGCCATCCAACCACGCGCCTCGCATTGGATCGGCGGAGACGTTGCGGATAACGCCCCGCCCTGGGTGACCTTCGAGATGGGCTGGGATGACTCCAGACGCACCGGCGGAATCGTGGTGGAGGTCGAATCTGCGAACGGAACCAAGACCTGGTTTTCAGCACGTGCTGATCGAGCGGAACGTATGCAAGGACTCGGGCACGAGCTCGATTGAAGCGTACAACGCCGATGACGTGAACATTCAGTACAACGAGACGTACGGCACCGTCAAGAAGGCGGGCGGCGCCGAATCGAACGGCATCGACAGCGATCGCGCCACGACGGGCGCCATCGTGCAGCAGCTCGGGATTTGATCGGGCGCGACATCACCAGCATTGCTTGCGCGTCAAGGTGACGTATACGTCACCTTGATGATCGGAACCATGCGGATCGGTGAGGTGAGCGAGCGTGCCGGCGTGACGCCGCGGACCGTGCGCTACTACGAGAGCATCGGCCTGATGCCTCCCGGCGAGCGCAAGGCTGGCGGACAGCATCATTACTCCGAGGTGACTGTGGCGCGCCTACGCAAGATCGAGCAGCTCAAACGGCTCGGGCTGTCGCTCGACGAAATACGCGGCGTGATAGAGCTGTACTTCAGCGATCCCAGCGGCGCGCGCGCCAAGCGCAAAGTGCTGACCCTGCTGCGCCAGCACCTCGAGGAAGTCGACGCCAAGCTCGCCGAGGTGCAAAAGCTGCGCGCCGATCGATCGTCCGCTGGATGTGCTCGCCGCCCAGGGCATAGTCGTGACCGCGCTGTGGGACGGCGAGGTCGTCCAGCAGATCATCACCTCCGAGCTGCTCGAGCTGCTTCGCGGCGGCCTGCACATCTCGACCAGCACGATTTTGCCGGACACTTCACGCAAGCTCGCCGCGCTACACGCCGCGCACGGCGTTGGCTTCGTCGAAGCGCCAATCTTAGGCCGACCTGAGGCGGTCGCCGCCAAGCAGCTGTGGGTTCCGTATGCCGGTGCCGCCACCGACAAGGCGCGCGCAAAACCGGTGCTCGAAGCGATGGGCGCGCAGGGCTTGTTCGACCTCGGCGAGGCCTTCGGCGCCGCGCTCGCGACCAAGCTCGCCGGCAACATGATGATTGTCTCGGCCGTGCGCAGCTTCTCCGAAGCGCTGCAGATGGCGCAGCATGCGGGCGCGGATCCCAAGCTCGTCGCGAACATGCTGACGAGCTCGCTGTTCGACGCACCGCTCTACCAGGGCTATCGCCAGCGCCTGCTCGAGGGCTATGCGCAAACTGGCACGATCGGCACCGGCTTCGTCAGCAAGATCCCTGAAAAAGACCTGGGCTTATTCGTTGAAACCGCCGCCCCGAGCGCGACCCCGATCGGCGAGCTGCTCCGAACGCTCGTCTCGATGCCGTGACCCCGTAGCGCGACCTCGCTGCCGCCGTCGCATTCGTTGCGCGGCGCTCTAGCGGGCGCCATCCGCTGGAGACGAGTTCGAATTCGAATTGCGCCAGGCAAGCTTGGCCAGGGAGGAAGCGATGTAGAAAGCTGAAACTTGAACGCCCATGGAAAGACCTTGTTCTTACCGGAGCCATGCCTGCGCGGCATGGCAGCGCGGATCGTCGGGGTTGGCGGAGGACGTTGGCGGTGCGCCTTCGGTGTCCTCAACAACGTCACTCTACGGGTGCCAGATCCAGTAGCAAGGTGGGGATGAGCTCCGACACCGTTGGGTGAATCGGCACTGCCCAGCGCAACGCCTCAACCGATTGGTCGGCGCTCATCATGTCGAGAATGCCGTGGATCGCTTCGTCGCCGCCGACGCCCAATATCGCTGCCCCGAGTATCCGATGGGTGTCCGCGTCGGCCAGCACTTTCATGAAACCCTGCGTTTCGCCCTTCTCGACGGCGCGGCCAACACGCGCCATCGGGCGCTTGGAACGAAGCAGTCGACGACCAGTTTGAACCGCCTCTGCCTCGGTCATCCCGACGCGCGCAAGTGGGGGATCGACATAAAGAGCGTAGCCACGAATCCGATCGCTGAGCGAGCGATGCTCGCCGTCGAGCAGGTTGGCGGCAACGATCTCGAAGTCATTATAGGCAGTGTGCGTGAATGCGCCGCGCCCATTGCAGTCCCCCAATGCCCAGATCCCTTCCACGTTGGTGCGAAGCTGCTCATCGACCGTGATGTAGCCTCGTTCGTCCACGTCGACCCCCGCGGCCGCGAGCCCAAGATCATCGGTATTGGGGCGCCGTCCGACGGCCAACAGAACATGACTGCCCAGCAATGTCAGCGAGCCCTCGCCGCACTCGATGTTCACGGCGACTTCTCTTAGGTGCGAGCGAAAGCTGATCTTGTCGGCCCCTGTTCGCACCCAAATGCCTTCTGCCTCGACGATTTCACGCACGGCTTGCGACACATCCGCGTCTTCGTGTGCAATCAGGCGATCCGAGCGCTCTACGATTGTGACTTCGGCGCCGAAGCGGCGATACATCTGGGCGAACTCGAGGCCGATGTAGCTACCACCCACGACAATCAAGTGCCGCGGCAACGTCTCGAGGGCAACCATCTCGGTGTTGGTGAGAAACGGCACATCGCAGAGGCCGGGCAAATCCGGCACGGCCGCGCGTGCGCCGACATTGATGAAGATGCGAGGCGCCGTCAGCAGTTGGCCATTGACGGCGACGGTATGAACGTCCGTAAAGCGAGCGTGCCCGTGAATCAGTTCGACGTTGGCCATGCCGTCGAGCCACGCCTCGGTGCCGAGGCGTGAATCGAGGCTCACCTGTCGCGCACGTGCCGCGACGCGCTGCATGTCGATGGCGACGTCGCCAGCCGTAAAGCCGAAATCGCCGCCGCGCCGCGCGGTGTGAGCGGCATGGGCGCTGGCGACCAAGGTCTTCGTGGGCTTGCATCCGGTGTTCACACACGTTCCGCCCACCAAGTGACGTTCGATGATCGCGACGCTCATGCCGGCGTCGTTCAATCGTCCCGCAAGCGACGGTCCGGCTTGTCCGGCGCCGATGATGATCGCGTCCAAGCGGCGTGGGGTCTGGGCGCTGCTGGCGCTTTGAATATCGATAGACATCGTGCTCTCGCGTTCCGTGGTCCCGCGAAGCACCCGAAAAGGCGCTTCGCAGGACCATGCAAGGGGTCTGAAGATTCGCGGTGGATACTCAGGTGGGCACGGGCGCCGTGCGTGAGGCTTTCTTGAAGGTCAGCCAGAGCGCCGACAGCAAGAAGTAGAAGGCGCCCACGGTCGCGTAGGGTGCGACAACGACAATCGAAGGCGGTGTCGCGGCCGCAGCCTTCTGGAAGAAAACGACCGCGGCCACCGCGGATTGGGCCCCGCTCAGAACCATGACCCATTGCGCATTGGCCGATTTCCAGCGACGGATAGCGGTCGCCAGTTGCAGCAGACCGGACAGGATCGCCCAGGCTCCGAACACGTCGATGACCGCGTTCATGCTGACGTCGAGCGCTACGGCGACGGCGACAGCGGTGATAACGCTGATCACCAAGTTGAGTGTCTGACTCGGGTTGGCCCTTAGCCCGCCACTCTTCTGGGCGTCGAGCCAATTTGCTGCGGCGTCCCAAGCTGGATAGGCCATGGCGAGAAGGGCCGAGATCGGCACATTCTTGCCGAGCGCCACCACTGCAACGACCCAAATGGTCGAAACGGCTGCGCGCGTGAAATAGTACGTTTTGAGCCAAGAGCTCGAAGACTGCGTCGGGGTTTGGTTGACAGGTGAGTCGTCCATGATTTTCTCCTTGGGGTCATAAACAGACAGCGAATGGTTCTCCGGCCGCCTAACCGAGCAGGACAGCGCGAAAAGCCAAGCTTCTTCGATTCAAGCCAGATCGATGGATACTGCGATGTTTCCCTGGGTCGCTTTCGAATAGGGGCATGCAGCGTGTGCCGCGTTCACCAGCGCGCGCGCCGTGTCCAAGTCGAGGCCCGGCAAGGACACACGAAGCCGTGCCTGGATGGCCAAGCCGTCCGCTCCGCTGCCCAGGTCGATCTCGGCGTCAATGGCACAGTCCTTGGGGAGCGCCAGCTCTCGCAACTTTGCAAGATGCGCCAGCGTCGACAGAAAGCACGCCGACCAGCCCGCCGCCAACAGCTGCTCGGGATTCGTGCCCATGCCGCGTGCTCCCGGCAAGGACAGTTGCAATAGCAGGCGACCATCGTCGCTGCGTGAGCTGCCTTCGCGGCCCCCTATCGTGTGCGTGCGTGCGGTGTAGATAATCTTGTCCATAGTGTCCATTCAGGTCTCCTCTCGGTTCGAGGAGAGCCTGTGTCCGCGCAGCGCCGGACGCCCGTTATGCGTCGTTAGTTGCTATGAGGCGCTGCTAGCGGGGCCCACAAGTATCTGATCCACTTCGTGAATGTCGATAGCTGCGGCTCCCATGGAACGGCTGCCCCGCCCTGGCGACGCGGCTGAATGCGCACCGTGCAGAGATCTCCCCAGAACCCATCCGAAAGGGCGCTTGCACCGCCCTCGCGCTGACCTATACACGTAGCAAGTTACTGGAGGAGTACTTCTGAAGGGACCGAAACCTTGGGTGGCAGTGCGAACGAACTGATCGCCGCCACGTGCAGCTGATCGCGCTAGCTGTTCAGCAATGCCACAGGAGATCCATGTGTTGACCTCGCTCGCCGCAGTGCTCGCTTTCGGACCGTTTCGGTTTGCGAGACGCGAGCGTCTGCTCACACGGGACGACGTACCGGTTGAGCTCGGAGGGCGCGCGCTCGACCTGCTGGCCGTGCTTCTGGATCAACCCGGGCAGGTCTTGTCCAAGCGTAAGCTCCTCGAAAGCGTCTGGCCGGACGTCGTCGTCGAGGACGGTAGCCTTCGCTTCCACATGGCATCGCTGCGCAAGGTGTTGGGGGACGGCGAGGACGGCGCTCGTTACATCAGTACACAGGTCGGCGTCGGGTACGCGTTCGTTGCGGCCGTACAGGTATTGGTTGGCGAGCCCGCGCCCACGCCTCGGCGTTCCGAGCCATTGTCGGCGCCTAGCCTGCCCGCGCGCACGCAGTTGGTCGGCCGCGAGCGTGACCTAACACTGCTAGCGACTCAGATCACGTCCACTCCACTGTTTACGATTGTGGGTGCCGGCGGGGTTGGAAAAACGGCGGTCGCGGTCGAGCTCGCCCATCGACTCGCGTCTCACTTCGATCACGTCAGCTTCGTCGATCTTGCAGCGGTCGAGGAGCCCAAGCTCATCGCGTCGACCCTGACGAGTGCGCTGGGCATACCCGTGCAAAACGGAGACACGACCCGGGCACTACTGAGCTACCTCGGCGGGCGCAAACTGCTTCTCGTACTCGACAACTGCGAGCATCTCCTCAGCGCCGTCTCACCGCTCGTCGAAAAGATCGGCGAGGCTGCTCCCGCCGTGTCTGTATTGGCCACGAGTCGTGAGTCACTTCGCGTTCACGGCGAGCGCGTGCACTGGTTGGGCGCGCTCGAGTATCCGGATGACCCGGAGCTGATGTCGATCGAGCAACTTCTTCGGTATCCTGCGATCGAGCTGTTTGCAGAGCGTGCGTGTGCGGCGAACAGCACGCTGCACATCGATCACGCCGCCGCCCGCGTCATTGCCAACATGTGTCGCCGAATGGACGGAATGGCGTTGCCGATAGAACTCACGGCGGTGCGCGTGGCAACGCATGGCTTCGAGGCTACGGCGCGGATGCTGAGCGAACACTATGCGCTGAGTTGGAGCGGGCGACGCACGGCGATGCCTCGTCAACAGACGCTGCAGGCCACGCTGGACTGGAGCTACGAACTGCTGTCGGACGGCGAGAAGCTCACGCTCGATCGCCTGTCGATATTCGTCGGGTCGTTTACCCCGGACGCAGCGCTCGCCGTCGTCAGTGTCTCGGCCCTCGACGCAGATCGCGTGGCAGGGGCTTTGGATGAGCTAACCGCCAAGTCGCTGGTCGCCACTGAGCGCTGCATGGCGCGAGGACACTACCGCCTCCTCGAGATGACCCGCGAATACGCCCGAACCAAGCTCAACGCGCGCGGCGGCGCCGAACAGAACGCGACCGCACGCGCTCATGCCGCATACTTCGCCAGCGTTTCGGAATCTTCGAAGCCGCTCGCAGAGCTCAAGGCTTCGTTGGGCAACGTCCGTGCTGCGCTCTCGTGGTCCTTTGGCTGCGATGGCGATCCGACGCTGGCCCTCCAGGTTGCGGCCCGATGCGCGTCGGTGCTGTTGAAATTGTCTTTGTTGGACGAATGTCGCGAGTGGTGCGAACGCGCAATCGCCATCATGGGCGACGAGCATCGCGGCAGTGCGATCGAGCTCGACCTACAGCGCGCGCTGGGAACATGCCTGATGTTGACGCGCGGACACACTAGCCCCGCCGAAGACGCGCTGCGGCGCGCCCTCGCGCTGTCGTCCGAGCTAGGTGACGCGCGCAGCGAACTGCAGACCCTGAGAGGTCTTCACATCTTCCACCAGCGAATCGGCGATATCCCGACGGCGCTTACCTGGGCGGAGGACTCACGGCGGGTTGCCGACAAGCTCGGTTCGTTCGAGGCTCGCGCGATTGCAGCCTCGCTGTTGGGCATTTCACATCATTTGGCCGGAGAGCAGCTGCGCGCACGTGGCGAGCTCGAGGTCGCGGTGGATCGGGGTGCGCCACCCGATCTGTCACGAACTCGCTCCGGCATTGCGCTGGCGCGCTGCCTTTGGCTACTGGGCTACGCGGACCAAGCGCGCGTCGCGGCTGAGCGAAGCGTCTCTGATGCAGGCGCGTTCGGAAATTCCACGACCCAGTGCGTCGTTCGCCTCTGGAATTTACCGATGTGCCTGTGGACGGGCGATCTCGACAGGGCCGAAGAGGAGCTCAGCCTGTTTACGCGTCTCGCGGAAGCCAATGCGTTCGAGCTCTACGTCGTCGCAGCAAACGGGTTCCGAGGGCAGGTCGCAATCATGCGGGGCAAAACCGAGGAGGGGGTACGTCTGTTGGAGGCAAGCCTCGGCCGCCTGCGCGCGGCTCGCTTCGAGGCGTTAACGAGCCTGTTGGTGCCAGCGCTCGCGATGGGCTTGCTGGACAGCGGACGTGACGGGCAGGCTCGGACGCTCGTCGATTCGACCATCGATAATTGCCGCCGCAAAGGCGAATTGTTCGCCTTGCCCGAGCTCTTGCGCACGAAGGCAGGCACGGAGCACTCGAATGCCGAGAAATGGCTGCAGGATGCCCTCGAGTGCGCGCGCGGGCAGGCTGCCCGTGCGTGGGAACTGCGCGCGGCCACGGATCTCGCGCGTATTTGGTTCAGGTCCGGCCGAATCGAGGACGCGCGTGAGCTTTTGACGCCGCTCTGCCGGGCATTCAACGAAGGCTGGGACACGATCGACATTCGCGAGGCGGATCAGCTGCTTGTGCGCCTCGCTAGCAGCGCCTCATAGCAACTAACGAGGCATAACGTGCGTCGAGTCGCGCGGAGACGCAGATCCTCCTCGACCGAGAAAAGAAACTGCTGACTACCTTCGACACCTCGCGGGGGAAAGAAGAGAGCCCACCATGGCTATTGATATCCAAAGCACGAGCGGCGCGGAAACCCACGCGCAGCTTCGCCGCGAGACTGGGCGATGATGCAATGCAAGTCATCGATACGCGCAAAGGCGTACGGGTGCTCGAAGCCCCTTACAGCGATGGGGATAAGGCACCCAAAGCACGGCCGGGTTGACCTAACTGGTCCTATGCGCGCTGATCGTGTCGCGAGGGTCCGCGCCGGATTCGGACGGGCCGCGCTGAGTAATCCAAATGGGGCCACGTCGCGGACTGCGCGCAGGGCTCCACCTCGGCGACCCGGGCCATCGGTCGCGGCCCCGCTATTCGTCGGATGGGATGGGATCGGTCCAGTCAGGCGATCTCGCGCGAGCGATGGGAGGAGCTCCCGCGGAAAGGTGGAGGCTGCCGAGGATTGCAGAAGCAGGCTCATCGTCCAGGATGAGTGCGATGAAATTCAGGCGGCCACCGCACTGACAGGCCAATGCGTCGACGTCATGCACGCGCTTCAGGAGCTCGGCCCAGTCAATACGTGTCGATGGTTCACGAAGGGCGGCAGGCGCGACATACCTGGGAGCGACGGCAGCCACGCAATGCGGGGCCGGGTCACTGCATCGGCGAGCGAGGATGGGCAAGGTGGACGGTTTCACGATTCGTGCGACCGCGATCGCCGTGGTAGCTGCGGTACTGTCAGGGGAGCAGCTGCCGTTTTCGTCTCGTTGATGGCAACAAGGCAACCGGAACGGAACGACCTTCTCTCGCCAAGAAGAGTGCGGCGCGAACACACCGTAGAACCGGATCAGGGGGTGGCGAGGCGGCGGGATCAGCGCTGCCAGCTGGGCGAGGAACTGCAGTGGCGACATTACGCGGTGCGTCTCGTTGCCCCATGGTTTGCGGATTGCGTATGCGATGCGGCCGTCGTCCAACACGCTGAGCCGCTCAAGGCTGAGCGGGGGCCTGGCGCAATAACGAAGGAGCCGTTCGCGGCCGTCGCGGTCCGTGGCTGACACAACAACCCCCGCGTGCACGTCGAAACCTCGAGAGTGGCCTCCGCGCCGCTGGGACCGGGGCGGCGCGAGGAGGGAATCGTGACCGTCGTCAGTAGGACCATGTCTGCTCGGCAGGGCAGACAGCTCACCGAGGCCAAGCGAGCCCAGAAGGCATGCTTCGAGCGCCGAGCGAGCAGCGGGGTCGGCGGGGGGCTCGCTTGAATCGTCAGTGAGAAAGCCGTGGCGGCGGAGCCATGACACAACTCGCATCTCGACGTTGACCGTGAGCGTTTCGACATCCAGACGGTCCGGTGTTGGCAGTCGGCAGAAGTCGGCGCGAGCCATGCGTGGCGCGGCGCCGAAGGCGATCCAGGAGCTCGTCGGACACTCGACGCTCAGCATGACCCTCAGGTACATGCACCTGGCACCGAGCGCACTGCGCGAAGCGATCGGGCTGCTCAATGACTTTGGGCAACCCGTGGGCAACGCCGAAGCGGCCACTGGTTGAAGTAGCGAGAACAACTCAGAGATATCAGCGGAGAGGGAGGGATTCGAACCCTCGGTACGGTTGCCCGTACACTTGATTTCCAGTCAAGCACCTTCGACCACTCGGTCACCTCTCCAGGTGGGTATCTTGGCGCGAAGCGGGCGGAATCTGGCAGCCGGCGGTGGGAGTGTCAACGACAGACGACGTTTGTCGGGGCAGGCGAGGCGAGAGCCAGGCGCTGGGCTTGATTTGTCGGGAATTGTCGGGGTTCAGGAGGGTTCAGGCCACGCCGCGCTGCGCGGGTTGGGTCACGGATGCGTGAGCCGCGGGTGCGGCTGGGGGGGAGGGCTTCGGGTGGCGGGCGGCCCACCAGGTTTGAGCTTGGGCCTCCGACCACTCTTGGGCGAGCGGGATGTGGATGGCCTTGAGTGCCGAGGCCAGCGCGCGGGCGTCGCTGGGGCGGGCGGCGGGCTTTTTGGCCAAGCAATGCAGCAGTACCGTGGCCAGCTCGGCGGGCAGGTAGCCCGGAATCTGGGTCTTGAAATCGGGCGGCTGATCGCTGATGTGAGCCATCATCGTCGGCAGGGAACCGTTGCGCTGGAAGAGCAGGTGCCCGCTGAGCAGGAAGAAGCCGACGCAGCCGAGCGCATACAGATCGGCGCGACCATCGAGCTCGTAGCCTAGCGCCTGTTCGGGCGCCATGTACGCGGGCGTGCCCATCGCTTGCCCGACTTGGGTGAGGCGCTCTTCGCCCATGGACGTGACGGTGTCCGGCGCTCCGTTTTCGCCTGGGCTGATCCGCGCGCCTTGATGCACGCCGCTTTCCGTCTCTTCACCGGTGTGTCGCGAGCTGCCCACCGGCGGGGGTCGCTGGCTAGTTTCGCGCACGGCCGCGCGCACCAGGCCAAAATCCAGGACTTTGATCACGTCGACTTCATCGGCGACGCGGCAGACGTAGAGGTTGGCGGGCTTGATGTCGCGGTGCACGAGGCCTGCGTCGTGCGCCTCGGCCAGCGAGTTGCAGGCTTGGATCAAAAAATCGATTACGCGTGCGGCAGGTTGCGGCCCAAACCGGTGGACCAAGGTTTCCAGATCCATGCCGTCGAGCAGTTCCATCACGTAGAAGCAGGTGCCGTCGGCCGTCACGCCATAGTCGAAGAGCTCGATCGTGTTGCGCGATCGCAAAGTCGCCAGGCTCTGTGCTTCGCGCCGAAAGCGCTCTTGGACCTCGCTGGCGTCGAGTCCGGCGTCGTCACCCAAGCTGATCAGTTTGATCGCGGCTTGGCGCACGAGTAGGCGATGCTCGGCGCGCCAAACCTCTCCCATGCCGCCCTTGCCCAACATCTCCACCAAGCGGTAGCTGCCGAGCTCGTGCGCGCGCGCGACTGCTTCACGCGCTTCGGCGCGGGCGACCGCGGCTTCTTCGCGCGTGCGCAAGATGTGACGGGCGAACAGCCAGGCCATTCCGCTCGCGAGCAAAGTGGCAAGAGCGGCCGCGAGCATACTCTTCTGTTGATGTCGATGCAGCGCGTTCAGGATGACCGCTTCGGGCATGATCGTCGCGACTGACCAGCCCAGATCCCGTCCCACGACGATCGGCTTTTCGGCCACCAGCTGTTTTTGCCCGTCTACGGCGAGCTCGGTCAAGCCGGATGCGGGCGGATGATTGGGCCCGCTGAATTCCTCGAAGAACGAGCTCAAGAGCGGGTCGTCGAGATCGCTGTACAAGAGTGCGCGATCTTGGCGCAGCGGCAAATCATTGATTCTGCCTTCGCCGCGCGGATACGCGAGCACGACGCCGTCTTCGGTGTACAGCAGCGTGGTCGCGTCGCCCATGGAAATCCGGCTCATAATCGCGGATAGCGCGGTGACGTCGAAATCGACCGTGACCACCGCGTGCAAGTTGCGCGTGCCCGATTCACGCACCGCCTCGGCGCGCGTGATGCCGGTGTAATGCGTTTTGAAGAAGGGGTACGGCTTGGTCCAGACGCGCTCCGCGCTGCTGGCTGCGAGCTTGTAAAACTCACGCTTGCGCGGATCATAGTCGTTGTGCTCCTCGAAGTAGGGCGCGAGGCGTTCGTGCCCGACCAGCGTGTAACGCTTCACGAGCGTCCCTTGTGGCGACACGCGCGCATCTTGAAAACGAATCGCGCCATCCCGATCGCGGTAGGCGCCTTGGAACGTGCCATCCGGAAAGCTGATGCTGATGTACGAAACGCCGGCGCGCCCCTGCATCAAATCGCGCAGCGAATGCGCCACGCGGTCGAAGGACTTGATCGGGTCGTGGTCCTGCGCAAGCAGGCTCAGGCGATCCAAGACCGGGTCGGACTGTTCCAGCGCGGCGCTGATGCTGCGCGCGAGCAGCGTCGTCTCTTCGTCGATGCGCCCGCCGGCCATGGTCAAGTTGCTGTCGCGCAGCGAGCGCTGACCGACCACGGTGAGGAACAGACCGATCGAAGCAACCAATAGCGGCAGCAGAGTCAATACGGCAATTGGGCTGGCGATCGCTGCGCTGACGCGTGCCACGCGCGAAGGACGATGAGCCTGCGTGGCTTGTCGTCCCAGTTCGCGATCCCCGATGCGCCCTGCAGTCATGGCGCCGGCAAGGCTAACACCATTTTAGCGCGCTAGCGCGCGGGCCTTGCGTTCACGGTTTCAGTTGCGCCAACGTAACGCGCGCGCGGCCGGAGCAGGTAACCAGCCGCGCGCTGCTCGAGCGCGTGTGCGACCCAGCCAGCGCTGCGCCCGACTGCGAAGATGGTCGCGGCGCTTCCCGCCGGTAGCCCGAGACAGTGGCACAGCGTGACCAGACCAGCGTCCAGGGTCGGCGCGGGATGTCCGCCGCGCCTCATCGCTTCGAGTAACGCGAACGCGGTCTTGGCCGGTTCGCGGTGCGCGCCGTGGGCTTCGGCCAATTCGATCAGCAGTGCTCCACGCGGATCGCCCGCGGCGTACAATGGATGCCCAAATCCGGGCAGCTGTTCACCGCGCGCGAGCCACTCATTCACCGTGCGTGTGGCTCGCGCTTTGCTGCCGATGGTAGCGATCAAAGCTTCGACGCGGTCGCACATGCCGCCGTGGGCGCTGCCGCTCAAGGTGTTCACGGCCGCGCCCAAGCAGGCATAGAGATCGGCGCCAGCGGAGGCGGCGACACGCGCGGCGAAGGTCGAGGCATTGAGCTCGTGCTCCGCGCACAGCACGAGCGCGCGATCCACGTTGGCGAGTAGGCTTGGTTTTGGGGGTACGCGCAGCGCGGCGAGCAGCGTAGCAGCAACTCGAGGGCCGGCTTCGAGACGTGGAGGGCGGGCCTTCGGGGCCTGGGCCAGCCAATGAAATAGTGCGCGGGCCCGGGCGAATTCGGCTGCGTCGCTGGCCGCGTGGCGATCGCTGTCCGCGAGCGCCAACGCGCTCAGCATGAGCGCCATCTTCGGCAGTGAAGCGCGCCCGGCAAATAGCGGCCAGAGCTGGATGGCATCGCAGCTCGAGCGAGCCGCGGGGCCCGCCCTGTCCGGTAGAGCTCCGGTCCAGAGCAGCTCCGCCACGCGCTCGAAGCTCACTCCGGTTCGACACAACTCGGTCGCCAATTGCCCGCGGTAACGCGGTCCCTCGGGGCCGACATCGGAGATGCTGGTCTCGAGCACCGGCTCACCGAAGCGGAGGGCGCTGGCCGCTACGGGGCCGTGCCCGGAGCGCGCGGCGTGACGCGTGCGTAGTCGCTCGACGTCGTCGCTCGCGTACAGCCGGGCGCGCTGTCCGTCCCCGGGCAAGCTTTTGATCAATCCGCGACTCGCGTAGGCGTACAACGTGGCGAGCTTGATCCCGAGTCGATCGCTGGCTTGACGCGAGCTCAACCAGGCGGTTTCTGGAGCGGCCATGGCTGCAGCATGGCGCGTTGATGTTGATTGTCGAATCAACGTTGATCAAACACGACGCGAGGCTCACATAGTCTTGATGCGAGCGCCGAAGAACCGGCGCGATCTGAAAGGATTTCTCATGGATCTCGGGAGATTACCGATTGCCGATCGTTCATTGCCCAAGGCTTCGGGGTTGGAAGGCGTGCTCGTCGCGGATACCCGGCTGAGCCACGTCGATGGCGAGCGCGGCGAGCTCATCATCGCCGGCTCGCATGCGGAGGATCTCGCGCTCTCGGATCCAGGGCACTTCGAAACGGTGATCGAACGCTTGTTGGAACTAGGAACTGGTGAGCCGCAGTCCCTCGTCCGCGAGCGCATGGCCGAGGCCCGCGTTTCGGCATTCACTCGAATTCGGCAGCTCAGGCATGCGCTGTCTTTGGCGGATGCGATGGATGCGTTGCTCGCTGCCACCGCGCAGGGCTCTGCCGGCAACGACGCTCTGAGCGTGCTCGGAGCGCTCCCGGTGTACGTGGCAGCGGGTGCACGGCAGCGCGCCGGACAGGTGCCGATCGCTCCCGACCGAGGCCGCTTCGCGGCACAGGACTTCATGACCATGCTCGGTTTGCCCGAAAGCCCCGCGCGCGCGCGCGCGCTCGACAGCTACCTGGTGACGGTCTCGGATCACGGTCTGAACGCGTCCACGTTCGCGACGCGCGTCGTGGCTTCTACCGGCTCGGACGTGATGCCGTGCATCGTCGCGGGCTTGGCCGCGCTCAAGGGGCCACTACATGGCGGCGCTCCCGGTCCGGTGCTCGATATGTTGGACGCGACCGCAAACACGGAGCCTAGAGCCTGGCTCGAGCGCGAATTGAGCGCTGGTCGCCGGATCATGGGCATGGGGCATCGCATCTACCGCGTGCGCGATCCGCGCGCTTTCGTCTTCGAACGCGCGCTGACTCGGCTAGAAGGTGAAGATCGGGCAAAGTCTGCGATTGTCGCCAGGCTCGAGCACGCCCGCCGAGTCGAGCACGCCGCCGAGGCACTCTTGAGCGAGCGCCATCCCGAGCGTCCGCTCCGCGCGAACGTCGAATTTTACACCGCGCTCTTGCTCGAGGCGGTGGGGATCCCGCGTGAGCTCTTCACCGCCACCTTCGCCATTGGTCGCTGCGCGGGTTGGCTCGCGCACATCGAGGAACAGCGCCACACTGGGCGCTTGATCCGGCCCGCGGCGCGCTACGTCGGGCACTTGCCCGACTGACGATTTCACGCTTGGCCCTTGCGCAAATTGCGCGGGCTTGCTCTCAATGGGGTGATGTTGAAATCGGCGGAATTAGGGCGAACCCTCAGCAAGCAGGACTACGATGCTGGGCTCGGGGATCTGCGTACCTCCCTTTTGAAGGCGCAGGCCGAGCTCGAGCAAGCGAACTTCCCGGTCATGATCTTGCTCAACGGCGCGGATGGCGCGGGCAAGGCCGAGACGCTGAACGTGCTGAGCGAGTGGCTGGATGCGCGCTTTTTGCGCACGGAAGCCTTCGCGGAGCCGACCGAGGCAGAGCGAGCGCGCCCAGAGTTTTGGCGCTATTGGATGTCGCTGCCTCGGGCCGGGCAAATCGGGCTATTTCTCGGGTCTTGGTACACCAAGCCAATCCTCGAGCGCGTGATGGAGGGTGGCAAAGCGTACGCGTTCGAGCAAGCGCTTCTGCGCATCAATGCCTTCGAACGAACGCTGGCCGACGGCGGAGCGCTGTTCATCAAGCTCTGGTTCCACGTAGGCAAGAAGGAGCAAAAGCATCGGCTGAAGGCCGAGGAGAGCGGGAAGAGCACCCGCTTACTCGTATCCAAAACCAATTGGCAGCACCACGAGCGCTATGACGATTTCATCCCCGTCACGGAGCGCGTCTTGCGCGATACCAGCCCGGGGCACGCGCCCTGGACGGTGATCGAGTCGGGTGACGATCGCTACCGCAACATGACGGCTGGCCGCGCGGTGCTCGCGCAGATCCAGCATCGCTTGGCGGTTCGCACGGCGTCAGATGCGCCCAGGGCAGAGCCGGACACCCCCGATCCGGTGACGATCTTGGATCGTCTGGATCTGTCACTTTCGCTCGCCAAACCCGTCTATGAAAAGCGCATGGCCGAACTGCAGGGCTCGCTGGGAGGATTGGCACGCAAGCTCAGAAAGCGGAACCGGAGTGCAATCTTTCTGTTCGAGGGCTCGGATGCCGCCGGCAAGGGCGGTTCGATCCGGCGTTTGGTTTGGGCGCTGGATGCGCGGCAGTACCACATCATCCCGATCAGCGCGCCCACCGATGAAGAGCGCGCCCACCACTATCTGTGGCGCTTCTTCCGCCAACTGCCACGGCGCGGCAACATCACGATCTACGATCGCAGCTGGTATGGCCGGGTGCTGGTCGAGCGGGTGGAGGGCTTCGCCACGGAGGAGGCCTGGCATCGTTCCTACAAGGAGATCAACGACTTCGAAGAAGAGCTGACCCGCGATGGCATCGTGCTGGTGAAGTTCTGGCTGCAGATCAGTCCCGAAGAGCAGCTAAGGCGCTTTCACGATCGCGAGCGCGAACCGTGGAAACAACACAAGATCACGGCGGAGGATTATCGCAATCGCCAGAAGACCCATCAGTATAAG
The DNA here is from genome assembly GCA_037200885.1 of Pseudomonadota bacterium. Lineage (GTDB taxonomy): Bacteria > Myxococcota_A > Polyangia > Polyangiales > Polyangiaceae > PMG-095. The sequence goes on along the minus strand of JBBCIN010000003.1, from coordinate 2,069,147 downwards.
GCGGCGGCAGCGGAGATGATCGCCCGCAACAGCACGGAGTACGCGCCCTTCAAGTTGGTCGAAGCCGAGGACAAGCACTACGCGCGGATCAAAGTCTTGGAGACGGTTTGCGAGCGACTCGAACGCGCGCTTTAGTCGATCGGCGACGGATCTACGGGGTCGCTGGGGAGGTCCGGCGAATCGGGGCTGGTGGGCTCTGGACCCGGCGGCGGGTGCGGCAGCGGCGGATCTTCGATCGGAGGCCGCGGTAGGGGCGTGACTCGGTCGAGCTCTTCTTGGTAATGCGGGAACCAGGTAGGCATGTGGAGCGTCAGAGCAACAACCGTTCCGCGCCGCGAAACAGCGATCCAGGCCTGTAATCTTGCCCATTTATGCTCACGCCGCGCCGTGCGCGGCCGTGCGCGGCGGTCGCACCAGAGCCCCAGGGCGAGGCGCGGCGCCTCACTCCAAGCCGATTGCCACGCGCCACTCGGGCGTCGGGGGGATGATCTTTCGGGTCCGCGTGTCCCATTGCGCGAACACGAATTTCCCCTCACAGCTGATCTGCCCGGAGTCACCGACGAGCAGCTGAGTCATGCGGCCGATCTTGCCCTCGTAGCTGTCTACGAAGCTGCGAATCAGTAAATGTTCGCGATTCTTGATTTCGCGCAGGAAGCGCAAATTGATCTCCAAAATGACCGGACCCGTTCCGGATGATTGGACGTAATCGAGACCGAAGCCATTGTCGGTGATCAGATCCCAACGCGCCTGTTCGAAGATCTCCAGGTAGCGCGCGTTATTGACGTGGCCAAACGTGTCGAGGTGCCCCTCGTGAATTACAATCGACTGCTCGAAGACGCGGTTGCCCATGGCCGGATCTTGGGCCTTTAGCCGGTTTTCGCCAAGGCCTCGCGGCTCAGAAGCGATGGCCGGCGAGCAGCGCCTGAATCCGCACCCGATCGACGCCGTAGATCTCAGCCAAACGGTCGAGGCGTTCTTCCGCGGGCAGCGTTTGCGCTCGGAGAAGCGGTTCGTGCGGATGGTGCTCGATGAGCCAAAGGCCCAGCTGCTGCCGAATTTCGGCCTCGCTAACTCCCTCGCTGACCTGGACGCCTGCCTCGCGCAGGATGGCGATCCCCTCGCCGTTGACGCGCGGATGCGGATCTCGAATGCCGACCACGACTCGCGCGATGCCGCGCGCGGCGATGGACTTCGAGCAGGCTGGCGTGCGCCCATGGAAGGAGCACGGCTCGAGCGTCGAGTAGAGAGTCGCTCCGAGCACGCTGTGGCCATGTGCTTCGGCGTCGCGCGCAGCGGCGATCTCAGCATGATCCTCGCCCGGTCCCAAGGTGTGACCGCGTCCGAGGAGCGAGCCACTCGGACCGACGATCACGCAGCCGACCCAGGGGTTGTCCCCGGTGGTTCCCCGCGCAAGCTCTGCCTCCGCGAGCGCCAGCCGCATCCATTGCTCGTCGTCTCGGCTCACCAACGCGGAGCATAACCGAGGGGTCGAGTGACCGCCATGTGCCGCCCGAGCTGTGAGGGCTGGACGGGCTGGCGGCTATAGCAGCGGAGAGAAAGGGATTCGAACCCTTGGTACCCTTACGGGTACGCCTGATTTCGAATCAGGTACCTTCGGCCGCTCGGTCATCTCTCCGCCGCGGAATATGACCGCCGAAGCGCGGACTGTCAACGCTTGTGCGAAGGGCCGCCGGCCGAGCCCAGAGCTGCGATAAATCGCGGCAAATCGTTGGATTTTGGAGGCGCGAGCGGTGGCACGCGGCCGGGGTAGGGGTAGCTAATTGCGTGTTCCGAGATCGCGCGCGATAGTCGCGGCCATGCGCGCTCCTGGGTCTTGGTCGTTGCTGCTTGCGGCGAGCTTCACGTCGAGCCTCGCGCTGGCACAGCCGGTCGCCCCGGAGCCGCCCGCGCCCGCGCCGCCGCCAGCTGCGACTACGCCAGCGACGAGCACGACCGAAGCCGCTCCGAGCGACGCGGTGGGAAGCTCGCCTGAGTCCAGCCTTGCGCCAGCGAACCCCGCGCCGCTTGCGGAGGCTCGAGCTGGAACGACATCACCCGTAGGCGTGAGTGAACTGCCGCCCGGAGTCAATCCACCGAGCGACCTCACGCGCGACTTCCACGCGCTGCCCCTCACGCTCGAAGCGCGCTTCGGCTTCAATGCGCGACTGAGTTCGAGCTTCGACGGTGCTGCGCAAGAAGAGCACTGGGGCACCAGCTACGCGTTCGCCGCTTACTTGGCGTGGAGACCCCAGTTCGCGCTGGGCTTGGAGCTGGACAACAGTAGCCTCGGCCGCGTGCGCGCACTCTCGGGTCAAAATTCGATCGATAACCAGTACACCTCGACCGGCGCGTGGATTGGCGCGCGGGTTTTCCCGATTCGACGTGAAAGGCTCGATTTGTTCGTGAATCTGCGGGTCGGTTTGCTCTGGCAGCACGTCGATGCGCTTGGCACGCGCGAAGACAGTACGAGCATCACCGAGCCTGCCCAAAGCTTCTCGTGCACTGAATGGGACGGCCCGGGTATCGGTCTCGGTGCTGCGCTGGGGGTCGCGTATCGGCTCGGTCGTCACGTCTCCTTCGTTTCGCGCCTGGACCTGAACGGGGAGCGATTGAGCGGCGAATCGCTCGGCACGTGCGCCGACGGCATTGGCTCTGTCGCTAGTCTGGGCGGCAGCGTTGGACTCGCGCTCGAGTTCGAGACCGCACCGAAGTGAGCGGCTCGGCGTGGTTCACGCTCGGCCTCGGTGCGGCCTGTTGGCTCGCTGCGCTTCCCGCAAGCGGCGCCATCTCAGCACAAATTCCGCCGGAGTGCGGCTCACTCGCGGAGTTCGAACAGGAACTCGAGCAACGCCTCGGAGGCGTCAGCGCACCGGAGGCGACTCGAGTCACGTTGACGCCGGAAGTCTCCGGCTACCGCCTCGTGGTCGAAGCGGGCAACCAGCGCCGCGAGCTGCACGATTCGAGTTGTCAGGAGCTGCTGCGCGCCGCAGTCGTGATCACGCTCGCGCTGCTCGAGACCAAACGAGAGGAAGCTACGCTACCCCCGCCCGAGCCTGCGCGAGCGGCGCCGCCTGCGCGAGCCGCGCCGCCGGTGCCAACTGCGCTGAAGGCCTCTCATTCGCGTCTCGAGCTCGCGCTTGGAGCCGGCGGCGGGCTTCACGTGGGCACTCTGCCGCAAGCGACGTTGCTGCTCGAAATCGACGCCCAGCTCAAGTGGGCGCGCTTCGGCGTCGCGGCTGGGCTTCGCTATTTGCTGCCCACGTCGACCGTCGACGAAGGTCATGGCGGCGCGCGCATCAACGCTCCCGGCGCCTCCCTGGTTGCGCTGTTCGAGCCTTGGCGCCGCGTTCAAACGCGGCTCGGAGTCGTGACGTACCGGTTGTCGGCCATTGGGTTTGGCAGCGCCGCGCCCCGCGACGGCGCCGCTTGGGAGGTGGCGCCCACTCTGGGTGCGAGCTTCGTCCCCTTCGCACGGCCACCGTTTTGGACCAGCGTGGGTTTCGAAGGTCAGCTCAACCTGCTTCGGCCTAGCTTCGACATCGTGGAAATCACGAATTATCACGAGGTGTTCCGCGTGCCACGCCTGAGCGCCTCGGTGTTCGCGCACGCGGGCGTCGTTTTCTAAGACGGATTTGCCCGCTTGCGCGGATAAACCATCATGAGCGCTGGAGCCTTGGGTCGTCGCGCCGTGCCGCGGCAGCTTCCCTCGGCCGAGCCCGAGGCCCCCGTGCTCGACCTAGCGACGGTTTACGAAGCGCACTTTCGCTACGTCTGGCGCTGCCTACGCAGCTTGGGCGTTCGAGATTCGCAGCTCGAGGACGCCCTGCAAGACGTGTTCATCGTCGTCCAGCGCCGGCTGGCCACGTTCGACGGACGCGCCGAGCTGCGCAGTTGGCTCTATGCCATCGCTCTCCGCATTGCGCGAAAGTATCGTGACCGCGCGCGTCGCGAACCGGCTTCGCTCGAGGCCGCGCGCGAACGCGATCCGGAACTGCCCGCGTCGGCCGAGGGCAGCAGCGGCGATCGCGCGCTCGAAAGCGAACGCTTGGCGCTCGCACACCGCGCGTTGTCGGCTCTCGACGACGACAAGCGGGAGATCTTCGTGCTCGCCCGCGTGGAACAGATGTCCGCGCCGGAAATCGCCGGCCTGCTCGGCATTCCCCTCAACACGGTTTACTCGCGGCTGCGTGCCGCGCGTCTCGCGTTCGACGCCGAAGTGACGCGGCTGCGCAGAAGTCACAGGAGCACGCCATGAATTTGGACGACGACGATGATTCGGTCTTCGAGCAGGCGCTGCGAGCCGATCTGCCAAGCACGTCCGAGCAAAATCGCCTGCGTCAACGGATCTTGGCGGCGGGCATTGCGGCTGGCACCGCGCTCGGCAGTACGAATGTGGCCGCGGCGCAAGCGAGCTTGGGCGCCAACGCTCTCTCGAAGTTGAGCGCGCTGTCTTGGCCGGCGAAGCTCGGGCTGACCGCGGTGCTCGCGCTGCCGCTCGCCGGTGCCGCGCTGCCGCTCGCTTACACGCCCGTCCGCGCTGCGGCCATCGTCAACCAAGTGCGCAAGCGCGCCGCTGCCGTGCACGCTCAATCGGCCAACGTGGCGATCGCGCGCGCGAATTTGCTGCCGCCCGCCACGCCGCGAGCCATGCAAGCGGCGCAGCCCATGCCCGAACCCGGACCAGCGCAGGTGATGAATAGCGCCGTGCGCTCGCCCGTGGCGCTGGCCGGCAATCAGCCCGCGCCGGCGCTGTCGGTTGCAATTCCGAGCGCACCTGCGAATAGCAGCGCGGGTCCCACCGCACCGGCAGTAGCGGCGTTCGCTACCATTGCGCGCGAAGCACCCGTGAGCAGTTCGGCGCAATCGCAAAACGCGACCACGCTCGCTGCCGAAACGCACTTGCTCGATCGCGCCTTCGCGGCACTGGCCGCGGGCGATCGCAGCACGGCAGCGGCGCTCGTGGCCGAACATGCACGACGATTTCCGAATGGGCTGCTGAGTCAAGAGCGCGAGCGAGCGCGCGCCAGACTCGAACGAGATCCGAAGGGGGAGTGAGGGAGACCGCCATGTCGAACAGCAATCAATCCGCGAACCAAACACAAAACCGTCCCTGGCCCGCGTTCTGGCCCGTGCTTTTATTTGCGCCGCTGGCGATGGCACCGAAAGGCTGCAATTCCGTGGTCGTCGGCGACGAGTGTCCCGATCCATCGTCGTGCACTTCGGGCATCGCGGGGGGCTCATCAGGAGCGAGTGCGGGCACCGCAGGGATAACCAACGGCCATTCTTACTACCCGCAACCCGGCGGCGATGCGGGTTCCTTTTCAGGAGACAGCGTGTGTGGTGGTCTACTCGGCTCGAGCTGTGCCGAAAACGAGTTCTGCGCGTACGATGAGACAGCCGCTTGTGGCGCTGCCGATCAAACCGGTATTTGCGTGCCCAAGCCATCGGTCTGTAACGACATCTCCGATCCGGTTTGTGGCTGCGATGGCCAAACCTACGCCAATCAATGCGAAGCGGCCGCGAAGGGCAGCTCGGTACAGCACGCGGGCGCGTGCGAAGCTCCTTCGTCGGGCGAGTCGTGCGGTGGCCTCAAACCAGCGTCGTGCGCCAAGAGCGAGTACTGCAACTATCCAGTCGAGACCAAATGCGGCTCAGGCGATCAGACCGGCACCTGCACCAAGATCCCGGATGCTTGCGACACGGTGTACGATCCGGTTTGCGGCTGCGACAACCTGAGCTACTCCAACGCGTGCACGGCGGCGGGCAAGGGGATCTCGGTCCTTCACAGCGGCGCCTGCGACGGTTCGACCTCCCCCACGGTGTGCGGCGGGCTCCAGGGCGGCGGCTGCCCCAAGGACGCAAATTGCATTTACCCGGTCGAGGCTCAGTGCGGGGCGAACGATCAGACCGGCACGTGCGCGAGTCTGTCTGACGGCCCTTGCCCGCAGATCGTTGACCCCGTGTGCGGCTGCGACGGCAAGACGTACAGCAATACCTGCGTGGCCAACAGCATGGGTGTCTCCGTTGCGGCAAGCGGGGCCTGCAACGCGACTTGCGGCGGCGAACTGGGCGTCGAGTGCACAGGAAATCAATATTGCAACTACCCAATCTCTGCCAACTGCGGCAGAGCCGACGCAACCGGTACGTGCGTCCTCAAATCATATCAAAATGCCGGTGGCTGCCTGACGAACTACGATCCGGTGTGCGGCTGCGATGGCATGACCTACGGCAACGCCTGTCAAGCCGGTCGCGCCGCGGTCTCAATCGCAGCCACCGGCGAGTGCCCCTGATCCAGCGGCAGGCTGGGCCTCGAAGAGGTGGGCCAGCCACTGAGCCGAGGTTTTTTTGATGGTCACGAGGCCGCCGAAGAGCGTCGTAGCCTTCGGCGGCCCAGTCAGGTGCTGCGGTAGTTGGGCGCCTCTTCGGTGATCATCACGTCGTGCACGTGACTCTCACGCAGGCCCTGGCCGGTGATGCGGATGAACTTGGCGTTGTTGCGTAAATCCGAAATGGTTTTCGATCCGGTGTAACCCATGCCGGCACGCAGGCCGCCGACGAGTTGGCCGATGATCGAGGCGAGCGATCCACGGTGCGGCACGCGGCCCTCGATGCCTTCCGGAACCAGCTTTTCGTCGGCGGTGCCGCCTTGACCGTAGCGGTCCTTGCTGCCCTTTTTCATCGCGCCGAGCGAGCCCATGCCGCGGTACTGCTTGTAGCTGCGACCCTGGTACAAAACGAGCTCACCCGGGGCTTCGTCCGTGCCGGCGAAGAGCGAGCCGATCATCACGGCGGAGGCGCCGGCCGCGATCGCCTTGGTTACGTCCCCCGAGTACTTGATGCCGCCATCGGCGATGATTGGAATGCCGTTGCGCTCCCCAACCTCCACGCAGTCGGCAATGGCCGTGATTTGCGGCACGCCGATGCCGGCCACGATGCGCGTGGTACAAATGCTGCCCGGCCCGATGCCGACCTTGACGGCATCGGCTCCCGCGTCGATGAGCATCTTTGCCGCGTCCGCGGTGGCGATGTTTCCGGCCACGAGCTGTACGTTCGGGTGGCGCCTTTTGGTCGCGCGCACGGCTTCGATCACGCCGACGTGGTGGCCGTGAGCGGTATCGAGCACGAGCAAATCAACTCCCGCTTCGACCAGCGCATCGCTGCGGGCTTCGCGATCCGAGCCCGGGCCGATCGCAGCGCCGACGCGCAGCCGGCTGCGATCGTCTTTGACGGCCAGCGGATTGCGTTCGGCCTGCAGCAAATCCTTGATCGTGATCAGACCGACGAGCTTGCCATTGTCGACCACGAGGAGCTTCTCGATGCGGTGCTTGTGCAAGAGCTCGCGCGCAGCTTCTGGCTGGCAGCCCGGCGGTACGGTCACCAGCTTGGTCGTCATCAGCGCGCTGATCGGCTGATCCAGGTTCTTCTCGAAGCGAATGTCGCGCGCGGTCAGGATGCCCACCGGTGAGTCACCTTCGACCACCGGCACCCCGGACACGTCGTGCTGGCGCATCACGGTCAGCGCCTCACGGAGCGACTGCGAGGGCCGCACCGTCACCGGATCGAGGATGATCGCGCTCTCCGCGCGCTTCACGCGGTCGACTTGTTCGGCCTGCGCGGCGGGCGGCAAGTTCTTGTGGATGATGCCGATGCCACCCTGGCGCGCCAGGGCGATCGCAGAGCGGGCCTCGGTCACCGAGTCCATCGCGGCGCTCACGATCGGGATGTTTAGCTCGATCGTGCGGGTCAGGCGCGTGCGAACGTCCACCTCGGTCGGCAGGACCTCGCTGTACGCGGGTACGAGCATGACATCGTCGAACGTCAGGCACTCGCGCAAGTTCTTGTCAAACATGGCCAAGCCTACTCAGACGCCTTTCGGGCGCAAGTCGCTCGCGCTTCCTCCCGCAAAATGCCCTTGAATCTTGCAGAGTTCGCGCTTGCCTTTTCCAAGCCCGGGGTTCGATGCTTTGCTTCGGAGGTGAGCGGCTCGCACGACCAAGATTCCCATCACGGTCATGGCCATGGTGGCGGGCACGGCCATGGGCACGGCATGCAAGCCAGCCCCAAGCGCGCATTGGTCCTGGCTCTCGTCATCACCGCTTCCTTCATGGTGGTAGAGCTGGGGGTCGGCTTCTGGAGCGGCAGCTTGGCTCTGCTCGCGGACGCCGGCCACATGTTGGCCGACGCGGGCGCGCTGGTGCTGGCCCTCGTGGCCCAGCATTTCGCCGATCAGCCACGCACGGACAAAAGTACCTTCGGCCTGCGGCGCGCGGAGGTCCTGGCCGCGTTCGTCAACGGCATTACGCTGGCATTCGTCAGCCTCCTGATCGTCAAGGAGGCGATCGAACGTTGGATGTCGCCGGTGGAGATCCACGGCCAACCGATGCTCGTCACCGCCGTGGCCGGCCTGCTCGTCAATCTACTCGTCGCGTTCCTGCTGATGCGCGGGCAGAGCAATCTGAACGTGCGCGCCGCGCTGGCGCATGTCCTCACCGATGCGCTCGGATCGGTCGGTGCAATCTTGGCCGCGCTGGCCGTATTGTTGTGGAACATGACCCGCGCCGATCCGGTGCTTTCGGCCTTGATCGCCGTGCTGGTCGCCTTCAGCGGCTGGCGCGTGCTGCGCGAAACCACGGCCATCTTGCTCGAGGGCGCACCGCCGCACCTCGATGTGACGGCGATCCAGAGCATGATCGCCAAGTGCCCCGGGGTCGCGTCGGTTCACGACCTGCACGTCTGGCGCATCTCCGAGCGTTTCGACGCGCTCACCGCGCACGTGACCCTCGCGCGCGGCCACCACGGCACCGATGTCTGTCGTGGAGTCGCCGAGTGCTTGAAGAGCCAATACGGACTCGAGCACGTCACGATCCAGCCCGAACCGCCGCCCCCCGATGATTTGGTTCTGGTCCGCACGAGCAAAGACGGCGCGCCGATTCGTGGTACGCTCAAAGCAACATGATTCAGTCTAGCGAGGATCTCGAGGGCTACCTGCTTCGCCTCGAACGGCGTTTCGAGCGGGCGGAGGATGGCACCTACCTGCTGTCGATGGGCGCCGATCGGCCGCTGGTGGCACTGCGCGTCGCCGCGCCGGTGCTCGTGGCTCAGGTCGACATCGGGCTTGCCCCCGTTGATGACGCGGCGGCAGCGCCGTTGTTCCACAAGCTGCTCGTGCTCAACGCGACCGCGCTCGTGCACGCTGCCTACGGCATCGAAGGCAGCAACATCGTACTCAGCGCCGCCCTCGAGCTGAAGAATCTCGATCTGAACGAACTCGAAGCCGTGCTCGCGGATCTGGACATGGCGCTCGCCAATCAAGTGCCCACGCTCCGTGAATTTGGCTCCAAGAAGGCGTCGGCCTAAACCGACAAGGCACAACTCATGGGAATTTTCGCGCGCCTCGCCAGCCTCCTCAAAAGCAACTTGAATGACCTGATCAGCAACTCCGAAGATCCGGAGAAGATGCTCAATCAGATCGTGTTGGACATGAGCAATCAGTTGCTCGAGGCCAAGCGCCAAGTGGCAGCGTCCATCGCCGACGAAAAGCGGCTAGCCAAGCAAGTCGAGCAAGAGACGGCGAATGCTACGGAATGGGAGCGGCGGGCCATGCTCGCCGTGCGCTCCGGTGACGATGCTCTGGCCAAAGAGGCGCTGGCGCGCAAGAAAGAGCATCAGACACTGGCCGAGCAGTTTCAAGAGCAGTGGTCGAAGCAGAAGCAAGCGGTCGACCAACTGAAGCTTGCGCTCCGCGCGCTGAACAACAAGATCGAGGAAGCCAAGCGCAAGAAGAACCTGCTCATCGCCCGAAAGAAGCGCGCCGAAGCGCAAAAGGCGATCCAAGAAACGATGACCGGCCTCAAGAACGCCAGCGCGTTCGAGACCTTCGATCGCATGGCAGGTCGCATCGAGCAGATGGAGGCCGAAGCCGAGGCCCACGCCGAACTGAACGAAGAAGCCTCAGGCGATACCCTGGCTCACAAGTTTCGCGAGCTCGAAGTGACCAAAGGCGCTGACGAGGATCTGACCTCGCTGAAGCGCAAGATGGGGCTGCTTCCGCCCGAACCCGAGCCCCAAAAAGCGACCCCTGTCCGCGTCGAGCAAGGCGCGGCGGATTCATTGCCGCTGAACGCCGCCGAACAAGACGAACTCGCCCGTGCTCTCGCCGATCTCGAGGCGGAAGAGCAGCAGCAGCTGCGAATGAAGAAGTAGGCCAAGCTCGCTCAGATCCCGACGGGCCGCATGATGCGCAGTACTGGCGTGCCGTGCGGTCCCACCGCAAGCGGAAAGAAGACGTGGTGCGTGACGGCGTCAACCGCAACCGAGTGGCTGGCTGGGCCGGGGCGTTCGCGGCCCACACTCACGACACCCGCCTTGGTGAGATCGAACACTCTCAAGTCGCCGCTTTCTGCGGCCACATAGAGTAATCCGAGGCCGGCATCGATGGCCAGCACGTCGGGGGTGGATCCCGTTGGCGCGAACGCCACCCCGTGCTGACCGTCCAGCTCTACGCGCGCGAGCTTTGAATTTCCCTCGCAAGCGATGAGTGCGCTCTTGCCGTCCGGATGAATGCGTAGCCCGTGAGCCGATGAACAACCCGGAATTGGAATTGTAGCGACCACTTTTGCTGTAAGCGGGTCGACCGAGATCAATCGATCCGGTCCGGCCGCGGTCACGACGGTGATCCAGAACGAAGAGCGCCTGGCGTCGAACACGACGTTTCCCGTTTCGCGTCCCAGCGCGACCTGTTTGCGCGCGCCCATGCCCGAGTCCACGATGAGTGACAGCGCGCCGTCACGCTGATCGGAAACGCCTACGATACGATGTTCCGAATCCCACGCCACACCGTCGGGCGAGCGTCCCGTTGCAACTCGCCCGAGCTCCTTCAGTGACTCGCTGTCGATGACGACGAGCTCGTTCGGCGAGCTCGTGATGAACACGCGCTTGGCGTCCTCAGCAACGACGACGCCGCGCGGGGTCGGAATGCCGGCAATGAGCTTGATCAACGAGCCATCGACCGTACTGGCGACGACCACCGAGGCGTCGTTCATGTGAGTGATGAACAGTCGCTTCCTCGTCGAATCGATGTCTTGGTAGTCGAAGCGTGCCGCTTTACCCGGTAGCGGAACGTCGGCTACCAGAACCAGTGGCAGATGCGTTGGCGTTGGCGAAGACGAAGCCCCGCGGCAAAAGGCGAGAAACGCCAGCACGACGAGAACCCGGCGAGGCCGGGCGCGGCCATCTTCGGGTGAGCTCAATTTTCCTCCAGGTTGCTGTCGCTTGGCACGCGTTGGCATGGCACGTGGTAGCACTGGACGCGATGCGCGCGGTCGTTGAGTTTCGGCTTGGTGCCAAACCGGGCGTCTCGAGACTCAGACATTCTGCAATCGCCTGCGCGCTGTTCTCGGTCATCCTCCTGTGCGCGTCGAGCGCCGAAGCCTATCGTCCGTTCGATGGCACCGACGCGGACGTAGCCGAGTTTGGGACCTTCGAGCTCGAGCTAGGTCCCGTCCATTGGTATGATCGCGGAGGGCAACAGTCGCTACTGGAGCCGGTGACGGTGCTCAACTTCGGCATCCTTCCGGCGACGGAACTAGTCGTCGATTTTCAAGGCAGCATCGCGGTCGGTCCGCTCGATGGCCGTCCGCGTGCGGCGCTGCTCGATACCGATGTCATGCTCAAGCATGTGCTTCGCGACGGCACCTTGCAGGGAAAATCTGGCACGAGTATCGCGCTCGAGATGGGGATCTTGACGCCCGAGGTGCATGGTACGAGTGCATTTGGCGCTTCCGGCAACCTCATCTTTTCGTACCGTGCGGACTATGGCAGCGTTCACTTCAACGAACGGGCGGGTGTCTCCCGCGAGCACGCGCTCGACGTCTTCACGGGCGCAATCGTGGAGGGGCCGCACGAATGGATCGTGCGACCGGTCAGTGAAGTCTTCTTCGAACGCGAATTCGGCAACGAGCAAACCGTCTCTGCGCTGCTGGGCGCGATCTGGTCGGCTGAGAAGCCCTTGGCGCTCGACGTGGGCTTTCGGGCCGCGCGGATCGGCCCGCAGAAGGCTGCAGAATTCCGCCTCGGTTTTACCTGGACCACATCCAATTCCGATGTCCCTTCCGTCGTCGGGCAGAAGGCTTTTCTTCGTCGCGTCGTCAGCCGAGTACCGTGAGCGCAGTCGTCCACGTGTGGTTGCGGCGCATCGCACCCAATTTCTTCAGCCGACGTTGTATCTCTCGCTCGGGGCTTTCGACTCTTTCACCGCGCTCCTGCTCGAGCGTCGCAACGAGAGTGCGACGATGACCAGCGTTAGGATTATGGGCGCGGTGCGCGACTCGACCGGGTGCGGGTAAGGACTGCAAGCTGGCGAGTTTCGCCGGTCGTGGCTGCTAACACTGTGGCAGTCGAGCGCATGCGAGCGCGTGGCATTTTGGTGAACCACGGGCGTGGATCCTTTGGGATGCTTCTTGCGCTGCGAGCTCGCGCGTTGCGAACAAAATCGCTCGTTGACGGCTAGCTAGACGCGGCTATAGACCGTCGATCGCGATGGTGTGTTGAGCTTGTCCTGAGCGAGGGGCAAGGAGGGACACGTGAATCGAAAGGCAGGCAGCCAAACGCGTTTGATGCCGACCGGGGGCGAGACCACGTCGAGCCAAGTCGGCGCGCCCTACCTGAGCCAGGCGATAAAATCGCTGCATTCGGCGTTGAGCCCGAAAGAACACGCTGTCGCGCTTGCGGCAGCTTGCGGCGCCGAAGACAAGGAGATCGCGTCGGAGCTCGCTTGCACCCTGTCGACCGTGCGCACGCTCTGGCAACGCATTTACAAGAAAACTCGGACCACGTCGAAGCGGCGACTGATCTCCGAGATCTGGAACGAGGCTTGCCGACACCGTCTGATCGAAGCCCATGTCATTTATTGAACGACATGACGAGCGCAGAGTCTTGGGACAGGCTGCTCCCCAACAAGGTGTTCCGGTGAAGGCCTTGACGGAGGATCGCGCGGACCAGTCCGCGTGACATCAGAAGAAGGAGAACACGTGATGACGGGAAAGTTTGCAGTCAGCCTTCTGGGTTTAGTAGCGAGCCTAGCCGTAGCCGTACCAGCCAGCGCCACGAATTTTACGATGCGCAATGCCAAAACGGGTTTGTGCCTCGGCGTTCAAAGCGCAAATCCCGCCGATGGAACGGCCGTGGTCACCTGGGACTGCGACGAGAGCACGAATCAAACCTGGCACGAAGGGGAGGCCTTTGACGGGACCGGCCAGTATTTTCACATCGTCAACCACCTGACATCGAATAGGTGCCTCGGGCTGAACGCAAGTTCGAAACTGACTAACAACTTCTGCAACAACGACGACAGCGACAATCATAACCAAGGTTGGTGGGGAAGTTACATTGGGGACTTGACCATTCCGGGTGAGACAGACCCCCAGCATTGCTTTGTTTTCGCCAGTTATACCAACCCCTTCAGCCAAAAAGTGATCACGACCACCGCCGACCCCCGAGGCAACCAACCCGTAATCGCCGACTCCACGTTCGATCCGAACAACAACAAAGAACAGGTTTGGTGTCTCGTTGATGCGCCCTAACCTCCGTTGAGGTGGGTCGAGGCGCGGCGGACGCTGTCCGTCGCGTCTCGCGTCGACGACTCACAGAGGCTCAGGATCGGCTCAGCCGTGATTGGGCGGCCCGAACCAGCGGGTCAGTGCCTCACGCAGGCCGTGGTCGGTGCCCTCTCCGACCCAAGCGATGTATCCGTCGGGTCGAATCAACACGGCACAGGGCGCAGCGACCGCGCCGAGCACCGGGAGCGCCCACACACCGGCGTATCGAGCGTCGACCGGTTGAACCCGATCCGCCCACGGCGCGATGTCGAGGGCGCCGGGCTCAGCGAGATTGAGCAGTATCGGTCGCGCATCGTGCAGCAGGGTGAACATTCGGCGTGAGCCGCCTTCAGTGGCCAAGTCGAGATCGGGCATGCGACGCCCGAGCAGCGGGTGTCCGGTGCCGAGCTCGTAGCGAATGTCCAGACCAGACATGATCGCGGCGTACCGCTTGCGAGGTGCGTCCATGGTAAGCAGCTCGGTCATGGTTTCGTGCAAGGCCTTCGTCCGTTCATCGCCGCGGTTGAGCGCCGTTTGCGCCAGGGTGCTCTTGAGCACGCGCGCAGCAATCGGATGCCGCTCGGCCTGGTAGCTATCGAGCAGGTTGTCCAGCGATGTGCCGTTGAGCACTTGGCCCAGCTTCCATCCGAGGTTCACGGCGTCTTGCACGCCGAGATTGAGTCCTTGGCCGCTGGCGGGGGAATGCACGTGCGCCGCGTCGCCAGCCAAGAGGACTCGTCTCTCTCGGTAGGACGCGGCTTGCCTGGCCGCATCGCTGAACCTCGAGAGCCACGTGACTTGGTGAACACCGAAGTCGGTCCCGTAGAGTGCGATCAGCGCCTCGCGAAGGTCATCCAGAGTCGGGTCGGCGCCTTGCCTGACGTGGGGCTCGTTCAACACCACCCGCACTCGCTTTCCGTCCTCCAGTTTGCCCAGGCCATTGACGCCTCTTTCGTCGCGGCGGAGGCCCCACGCTGGCTCTTCGGTCATGGAGACTTCGGCGATCAGATAACTAATGGACGCCTCCCATCCCGGAAAATCGATGCCGGCTTGCTTGCGGATCAGGCTGCGACCGCCGTCGCAACCGACGAGGTACTGCGCCCTGAGCGAACGCCCGCCTGCCAGCTCGACGTCGACGCCGGTGTCGTCCTGAGCAAAGCCGGTCAGCTCGAGTCCGCGATAGATCGGTATCGAAAGCTCCTCGACCCAACTAGCCAGTGTGCGCTCGATGCTCTCCTGCCGGAGCGCGAGCCCGTAGTTGTGGCGAGTCGGAAAATCACTGATGTCGAGCGGGATCATCGCGAAGCCCCCGACCTGCATGACCTTCCCTTGCGCGAGGAAGCGCTCGGCGAGCCCACGCTGGTCGAGCACTTCGATCGTGCGTGAATGCAGGCCGCCTGCGCGCGCGCCAGCGAGCTCCTGGCTTTCGCGTCGTTCGACGATGGCGACGTCGATCCGCGCGAGCGCCAACTCGCCCGCCAGCATCAGCCCGGTCGGACCTCCTCCTGCGATCACCACCGCGTGCGCCGCCGGGAGTTTTGCCTCTGCGCGAGGGGTCGAGGGTTCAGGCACCTGCTACACCCTTCGCACGGGCGAAAAATGTGCCCGGCGTGAGCCCGTGGGATCGCCGAAACGCACGCACGAAATGACTTTGGTCGGCAAAGCCGACTGCCACCGCGACCTGGCAGGCTGGCTCGCCGCGTCGCAGCAGCGCGCGGGCCCGCGCCAGGCGCACGTGAGTTTGGTATCGATGGGGAGGCAGGCCAAGGCTGCGACCGAACACGCGCAACAGATGGAACTGACTGAGCCCGGTGGCTTCGGCCAGTTCCTGCAAGGAGATCTGCTCTGCATAGCGAGCGTGCAAGATGTCGCGGGCGCGTCTCACCGCGGTGACCTCGTAACCGGCTACCTGCGGAGCGATGCTGCCATCGATGCCATCGGCAAACACTCGCTCGAGCACGCGCGCGAACAGCTCTTGGCGTTCGAGTGGGGACGCTTCCTGCTCCAAGGCCTCGTGCAATTCGGACAAAGCCAGAAACAGAGCCGGCGAACGGGTGATCACGGTGCGAACGCGGACCGTGGCGTTGCGCGCACCGAGCGAACGGCGCGCTTCATCCATCACGCTTTCGTCGATGTGCAGCTTGCCCACCGACTCGGCCACCGGAATATGCAAGTGGCGAAAGATGCCGTCGGGTTCGAGCAAGCCGACCGCGCCGTCCATTGCTTGATGCGACTTGCCGCGAAAGCTGATCGACGATTCGGAGCGGAACAGCGTCGCAATCGAAAAGGCGTCGTTGTAGTGGCTGTAGATCTGGCTCGCTCCGTCGAACTTCAGAGCCTGAACACCGAGCAAGTCATGGGTCGGCAAAACGCGGAGTGTGCCCATGATTCAACCCTATCGCGAAAACCGCGCTGCCATCGCCCAGAAAACTACGCGTGGCAGCATGCCTTGGGGTCGGCAAAGTGACACGAGGCCGGGATGCTCAGCGCTGCAGACTCGCGGGCGCTGGACGCTTCGCGGCGCGGGAATGGCCCTTGCAGTTGGCTTCCGATATCGCCTGCATAGGAGGAAATCATGACTGACGTGGCACATGTACCGCGCGAACGGCTGCAGTTGAGCAGTGGCCACTCGTTGGCAGAAGTGTTTGCGAGCGCATTGAAAGAGGGAGGCGCCAAGGGCGAGCCCCCAACCTCCGAGCCGCGCGGAAGCGACGACGTCCGGACGCCGGAAGAGTTACAGGCCGTCATCGATGAAGCCGGGATCGAGTACGCGGATTGCGGTGGGCTCAGTGTCTTGCTCGACTGGTGGAATCGAAATTCGGACGATTCGGATTGGCAAGTGGTGGCCAAGGGCGCATCCAAGCCGACCGGCTAACGGACGCGGGCTGTGCTGGGCTTGGCCTGCTCTGGCATGCAAGCCTGATCGGCTGTCGCCGAAAACATACAACGAGGCTGTCGGATTTGCCTCGGTGAACGCACGCCGGGGCGCGCGCGGTGGGGTGACAAATTCGTCGCTCTTGATGGTGAGTGAATCTGAGTCATTTCCTTTCCACGCCGGACGCGGAGAAACCACCCTGCATTGCAGGGCTTCCAGTCCCTGAACACCGCACACCCCTCGCCCGAGTTGAATCCCATGACACGTTCAGCAATCCCGATGAAAGCTCTTCGCGGCCTCAGCGCGCTCAGCGCGCTCGCCCTCGTCTTTGGTTGTTCGAGTGACGGATCGAATGACGGTGCCGGAGGCACCGGCTCGAGTGTCGGCGGTGGAGGGGCGCACAACATGGGAGCTGCCGGCGCGTCGGTGGCTGGCGCTCCGTCTGGTGGCGCGCCGCAGACTCAGGGCGGCACGTCGGGCGTCAGCGGCGGCGCGGGAGGCGCATCTGCGGGTTCGCCGAGCGCGGGTTCGCCGAGCAGCGGCGGTAGCGGCGGAGCGGCCGGTGGCGGCGTCGCAGGCGCGGGTGGTGGCGCGGCCGGCTCGGTTGGTGGTCCCGGTGGCGCCGGTGGCACAGGTGGCGCAGGTACTTTCGATCCGTGCCCGGCCAGCGATGCGTGCAAGATCCTGCCGCTCGGTGACTCCATCACCTGGGGCATCAACTACGGCGGAGGCTACCGCATCAAGCTTTTCACCCACACCTCGGCGGACAGCAAGAAGATCACCTTCGTCGGCTATGACGTCACCAATCCGCCGAGCGCGAGCGTCCTATCGGCGCTCGGGAGCGCAAGCTCGATGTGGTCGCCCAAGCACGAAGGTCATAGCGGTTGGACCATCCAACAAGACGACGACCTGGTCACCGGCAAGTCGACCGCCAACAACGACGGCGTGAACTACACGGGCAAGAAGGTGGTCGCCGATTTCACCCCGAACATCATCTTGGTCCATCTCGGAACGAACGACATGTATGGCAGCAACCCAGGCGGAGCCCCTGGGCGGTTGGGCACCCTGATCGACCACGTGGTGGCGGATGCGCCGAATGCGCTGGTCGTGGTTGCTAGCATCATTCCGTTCCCGTCCGGCGCCGCTGCAGTCACCACGTTCAACGCCGCTGTCCCCGGTCAGGTCAAGACACGCGCGGACGCCGGCAAGCACGTCATCTACCTCGACATGTTCTCGGCTCTCAAGACTTCCGATCTATCGAGCGATGGAGTCCACCCCAACGAAGGTGGCTACGAAAAGATGGCGGTCGCCTGGTATGGCGCCATCAAGACATATCTACACTGAAGCTTGAATGCGCGCCCAGGCGCGGGCGCGCTCCTTGATTCGGACTACCGGGCATGCACAATCCTTGAAGATGTATTGCTCGCGTCAGTCTGTTGCGATCACGGCTAGCCTTGCCGTGGTCGCCCTCAGCGTCGGCTGCGGCGGCTCAGAGGCTACTGGCGGCAGCAGTGGCAACGCGGGAACGGGGGCTGCTGGATCGACCGCACTGGCCGGAGCGGGCAGCGGCGGGCTCGCCGGCTCGGGTCCAGCCGGCTCAGGTGGGCTCGCAGGTTTGGGCGGTGCAACGGGGTCAAGCGGCGCAACCGGTTCGGCCGGCATTCCTGGCAGCAGCGGCTCCACCAGCAGCGGCGGCTCCCCGAGCGGTGGCACCGCCGCCATGGGCGGCTCCTCGGGCGTGAGCGGCGCCACAGGAGGCTCCACGGTAGGCGGCGGCGCCAATGGCGGCGTGGCTGGCACCGCGAGCACCTGCCCTGCCACCACGCCTTTGACCGGCGGCAAGCAGTATTGCTCCAACAGCAAGGGCAACGTCGGCGGCGGCAACTACGCTTACGAGCTCTGGGCGAGCGAAACAGGGTCGGGATGCATGACGGTCTTCGGCGTCGATGCGAATTTCAGCGCCACCTGGACCAACGCGGACGACTTCCTGGCCCGTGTGGGCTTGGGCTTCGATCAGACGAAGACCCCGGCTCAAATAGGAACCATCTCGGCCGACTTTGCCGAGACCAAAACCGGCAACACCGGCTTGGTCTACGTCGGGATCTACGGCTGGACGGTCAACCCGCTGCGCGAATACTACATCCTCGATGACTGGGGCAGCACCAAGCCGGCAGGTGTTGCGTCCGACGGCACGCCTCGCGACAACGTGGGGATGATCACCGTCGACGGAGCCGTGTACGATGTCTGGAAGAAGACGCGCACCAATAAGCCTGCGATCACGGGCGACAACATGACGTTCGATCAGTATTTCAGCATCCGGCAGACGGCTCGCCAGTGCGGACACATCTCCATCTCCGAGCACTTCTCCAAGTGGATCGGGCTAGGCCTGCAGCTCGGAAATCTGGAAGAGGCCAAGCTCCTGCTCGAGGCGCAAGATAGTACCGGCACGATTGCTTTCACGACCGCCAGCGTCGTCGTCAAATGAACGTTGCCGTCCCGCAGTTTCAGCTTGCTTTCGACGATTGTGCTTCGCACAGCTCCAGCAGGTGACGCTCTCGGCGGCCACGTCCTCGCGAAGACTACGGCTGTGCACCCTGATAGCCCTCGACGATCACCAAATCCATCGTGGACACGGGTCGGCGGAGCTCGATGGCCTGCTGATATTCAGCCGAGCGATAGCATTCGAGGGCTGCCTCGTAAGACGGAAATTCGACCACCGTATTGCGCGCACGCGTGGCCCCTTCGGGGTTTTCGAACCGACCTGCGCGAACCAGAAAGCGAGCGCCGAACTTTTTCAGCGGTGCGGCGTTGGCGGCCATGTACTCTTTGTATCGTTCCAGATCCGCGACGTCGACGTGGACGAGCCAGTAACCTTTGGGCATGTTCTCTCCGCTACGGGTCAGTTTGTCGGCACGTGAGTTTTCGAGCAAGTGCGCGGCCTTCTCGGCTCGCTTCCCGCGCTGTGGCAGGGGCTTCGAGGCCCGGCTAATTCTCGGGCGCGCGGATCTCTGGTAGATCTTCGCGCTCAGATGCGCACACTGCACCGCTTGGCCGTCGGGCTCGCCGTTCTCGGATTCTCGCTGCCGGCCCTCGCGGGCGGTCGCATGATCGTCGCCGAGCCGATGCAGGGCGAGAAAGTGCGCATCGACGGCGATCTGCGCGAATGGCCGAACAAGATGACCGAGCTGGGTGACACCTTGTCCGGCACCGGGGGCGGCGATCCGCGCGCAGCAGTGACGATCGGCTATGACGACTCGAACCTGTACGTCGTGCTCAAGATCTTCGACAAGCGCATCGTGCGCAGCGCTGCTGCTGGCGCAAATGAGGATCACGCGACTCTCAGCTTGGCGTTTCCTCGCGGTCACGAGTTCAATACCTATGAGCTCGAGCTTTACCCGGGCAATCCCGGCAAGGTAGCGGGCGTGGTCAAGCTGAAGGGAGCGCCGCTCACGAGTGCCAAGATCGTGGAGGCGCCGAGTGAGGGTGGCCTGCACGTCGAGGCGCAGATCCCGTGGTCGGCATTTCCGGACGCGGCCAAGGTGCGTGTGGGTTTGCGCGCCGCGGTCACATACACGGACGCCGATGGTTCAGGCTCGATTTCGGGTGTGATCAGCACCGCCAGCGGGCGCACGGGCAAGGCCTTGCCGCCCCTACTGTTGGAGGCGGAAGAAGGGCTGGAGAGCCAATTGCTGAAGCCCAAAGGCCTGAGCAATCCCGCCCGTGAAGCGTTCGGCAACGTCTCGGGCGATGCCATGTACGAGCGCGTCGCGGTGTTCGGGGACAGCTTGGCCATCGTCGGTCCCCACTATCGCGGCGGCAAGGAATTCTATTTCGCGGATCTGGGTGTCAAAGACGCGAGCATGGTCACTCGTCTCTCGCTGGTCGACTTCGACGGAGACGGTCGCGACGAGATCGTGATTCAGAAGCGGATCGGTGCGCCGGACAAGTATCGCGAGATCGTGACCGTGACCAAAGTCGGCAACGACGACACGCCGTTCCAGGCCTTCGCTCAGGAGGTGGGCATCAAGACCCCGGAGGGCAAGATCGAAAACCGCGTTTCGTTCAAGAACGACACGCTCGAAGTGGCGCAAGGGGAGTCCGAGGGCTTCGACCCCGCGACGTATGCGGAAGTCACTCCGAGTGACATGGGCTCCGCGCTCCTGCCTTGGGAGAGCGTCGGCAGCCGCACCTTCAAGTGGGTCGGCAAGGGCTTCGAGCAGGCGGAGCAAACGCCGTTTACGCCGAAAGGCGGGAGCGCGCCGAAAGCGGCAAAATCCGCGAAGAAAGGCCATAAGACGCGGGCCGCCACGGCGGACGAACCGCCCGCGCCGCCACCACCGCGTGCGCCGAGCTCGGATGAGCTTTTGGATCGCGTGTACGCGCTGTATCGGAAAGACCGCGGCGTGGGCGGGGGCAAGCCGAGCTTCGACTTCGTGACCGACGTGGCTGGGGATCGCGGTCCCGAGCGCGTACTCGTGCATGGCAGAGATCTGGTGGTGTTCGGCAAAGGCTTTCGCCAGGGCCTGAGCTACGCCTTCATCACCATCGGCGTGACCGACCCGAAGGACATCGTCGATGTCACGTCGCGCGACGTCACCGGTGACGGCAAGGCCGAGATCATCGTGCGCGCGGTGCTACGCGCCAAAGCCAGCAAAGCCCTCGGTGGAGACATGGTCGAGCGCCGCGCGTTGATGATCTACGGCATCAAGGACGACGCGTTGGCGCGCGTGTTCGCGGCAGAGACTAGCCGTGCGGTCGGGGACAACGAGGTGCTGGGCGCCGTGGCGTTCGAACCCGGCAAGCGCGGGCTCGACATCGAGCTGCGCCCGGCGCGCGCTCTGGGCTGGACGGAGAAGAGCTATCCCTTTCCGGCGGACACCACCACCGCCGGCGGCCTGGAACCGCTGCTTTTGCCTTGGGGCGACGCCGGCAAACGCCGCTATCACTGGGACGGCAACGCGTACGTTCTGGAGTGATCGGGGCGATCCCAGCTTCTCAGCGCAGCTCGCGAGCTCGCTCGGGTCTCGCGAGCTGCGTTTCCAGCACTCAGGCCGCGAGCTTCAGCGCCGTGGGTCGTCCTCGGAAGATCACCAACGTCGCTAGGGACACGGCACAAAGCAGCACCGTCACTCCGAACACCGCCCGATGCCCGAGCGCGCCCGCGATTGCTCCGAAGCCGAGATAACCGACGGTCGCCCCGACGCGTGAGGAAGTCGAGTACAGGTTCGTGGCGGTTCCGGCTTGGTTGGGCAGAAAATTCAGAAAGAACGTGATCGCGACTCCGCTCATCACGGCGACCACGGCCGCGCTCAGCGCTTGCAACGCGAAGACCTGCACGGGCAGCGTGGTCAGCGCCAGACCCGCGTAGTAGACGATCCCGAGCCCAAGCGCGCCCATGATCAATTTCGCATGCTCGAGCCGCGTGGCGAGCACCCCGACGTAGAACATCAAGGGCAGCTCGAACAACGGCGCGATGCTGTAAGCGATACCCACGTCGCGATCGCGACCGGCGAGCTCACCCAAAATCAAGAGCGGGAGATTCATCATCCCCATGGTGGAGCAGCAAAAGTAGAGCGAGAACGCGACGAAGTGCGCACAGAGCTTTCGATCTTTGATCGCGACGGACAGCGGCAGCTCGGCTGCGGCCCTGCGAGTCGCCTCCGACGGCGGGCGCCGCGGTACGAACAGAGCGACGAGCGCGGAAAAGGCCAGCAACGTGAGCGAGGCAGCCGCGAACGTCACGCGGAACGAGTACTGCGTCAGCAAGTAGGCCGCGATCGCCGGACCGACCGTCCAGGCCAGGGCGAAGAACAAGCGGATGAAGTTCATGTAGAACGGGATTTCGTATTTCTCGATCGTGCTCGCCTCGAGAGTCTCCCTGGCGCAAGCGAAGATTTGTCCGAACGAGATCGAAAAAATTCCGAGCAGGATCGCGCCAATGCCGGTGAGGACCACGGGATCGCGCACGAAGGCGTAGCCGAGATAGCCGAGGGCGCCTGCCATTCCACCGAGCAAGAGCACACTCTTTCGGCTCCAGCGCGTATCCGAATAACGGGCGAGCCAAGTCGAGAGCACGATCGCGCTGATACTGGTGATCGTCATGAAGACGCCAAAACCGAACGGGCTCATGCCGACCTCGCGAGTGCCGAACAGCGACATGAACGGAACGACGAACGAATACGCCAAGCCGAGCAAGATGCAGAGCAGCATCACGACGAGCAGTCCTGGTGTGGTGCCCAGGGCACGAACAGCGCGAAGCAAGCGAGACATCAGTGGGGCGGCCGCTATGACAGCGCAAACAGCGCGCGATAGCGAGGTGCAGTGCGGAATCGTGAGCGCCCCCCTTCTCCCTTCCGTTGGCGTTTGCCGCGCTTTGGCCTGTTTTGGCTCAAACAAGATTTCTTCACAGATCGCGCGCTTGTTTTCGGATAATTAGTCAGGGAACTTGCCTCGGGTGTTCCGGGCGTCCTGACACGAGCGACACAAGCATGAGCGACGAAAAGCCAAAGCCGCGCGGTAGCTCGCGGCGCAATCTGTTACTGGCGGGCGCGCTGCTCGCGCTGACCTACGGCGGGTACCGCGTGTACCTCGAACGTAAGCCCTACGAGTGGAGCGGTACCGTCGAGGCGCGCACGATCTCCGTCGGGTCTCGCGCGGGTGGGCGCGTCAAGGACGTCTTGGTCCGTGAGGGCGATCTGGTGCAAGCCGGGCAAGCGTTGCTGACGCTGGAACCGGGGGACTATCCCGCCCAGTTGATGCAGGCCGAAGCGCTGCTGGCCCAGTGGCAGGCGAACCTGGAGAAGCTCAAGCAGGGCGCGCGCCCAGAAGAGCTCGCTGAGGCCCGCGCCCGCGCGGCGACTGCCCAGGCGGCCCTCGACCAAGCGGTGGCGGGCTCGAGACCAGAGGAGGTTGCGGCCGCGGAGGCGCGCTTGGCGGTGCAAGAAGTGGCCGTGGAAAAAGCCAAACTCGATGCAGACCGCATTCATGTCTTGGACAAGTCGGGAGCGACCGCGCGCGTGGACGTGGACAATGCGGACATGGAGCTCAAAGGGGCCGTCGCGCTGCGCGACGCGCTCACGCATCAACTCGACCAGCTCAAGAACGGCTCGCGCCGCACCGAGGTTGCCCAAGCGCAGGCTCGCTCGATGGAGCAGTCGGCTTCATCGCGGCTGGTCGCTGCGGGCTCACGCACGGAAGATCTCAAGGCCGCCCAAGCGCAGGTCGACGGAGCTCAAGGCCGAGTGGAGCAAATGCAGGTCATGATCGACGAGCTGACGGTCAAGGCACCGCTGCCCGCGCGCGTGGAGGCACTGGATCTGCGCCCGGGCGACATCCTCGCGGCGAACGCGACGGCCGCGGTCTTGCTCGAGGAAAAGCAGCTTTTCGTGCGCATTTACGTGCCCGAAACCCTGCTCGGCCACGTAAGGCTCGGGCAAGCCGTGCCGGTCTCGGTCGATTCGTTTCCGGATCGGCGCTTCCAGGGCGTGGTCGAGCACATCAATGGCGTCGGTGAGTATTCGCCGCGCAATCTGCAAACCGCAGATGAGCGAGCCGACCAGGTGTTTGCGACCCGCGTCGGGCTGCGGAACGGCTTCGACCAGCTGCGCGCAGGGATGGCCGCGTTCATTCAGGTCCCCAAGTGAAGAGTGACGTCGTGATCGCGGTCGAAGGCGTATCGCGCAGCTTCGGCGACGTGCGCGCACTCGATGACGTGAGTCTGACCGTGACCGGCGGCATGGTCTACGGGCTGCTCGGCCCGAACGGTTCGGGCAAGTCGACCTTGATTCGCATTTTGTGCGGCTTGCTCGCGCCTTCGGCCGGCAAGGCCAGCGTGCTGGGTATGGATTGCGTGGAGCAGGGCGAGGCGATCCGGCGCCAGATCGGCTACATGAGCCAAAAGTTCTCGCTCTATCCGGACCTGACGGTGCTGGAGAATTTGGACTTTTACGCGGAAATTTACGGCCTACCCAAGGCGCGGCGCAAGCTCAGGCGGGACGCGGCGGTGGAGCTCACGCACATCGGTCCGTACGTGGATCGCTTGGCCGGCAACTTGTCCGGTGGCTGGAAGCAGCGACTCGCGCTCGGCGCGGCGCTGATGCACGAGCCGCGCGTGGTCTTCTTGGATGAGCCGACCGCGGGCATCGATCCGGTCGCCCGGCGTGAGCTTTGGGATCTCCTGTTTCAGTTGGCAGCCGAGGGCATCACGCTGCTCGTTACCACGCACTATATGGACGAAGCCGAGCGCTGCGGTGAAGTCGGCTACATCTATCTGTCCAAGCTCTTGGTCACGGGCACCCCGGATCAACTGAAAGCGCTGCCCTCGGTGAATCCGCCCGACGCGCGACGAGTCGAGATTGAGACAGCGCAGACGGCGCGCGCGCTCGCCTGGCTCGCGGCGCAGCCCTTCTGCAAAGGCGCGACCATCTTTGGGCAATCCGTGCACGCCATGATCGATCGCGCTCAAGGCGATGAAGAGCTGCTCGATCGCCTGGCCAAGGCGGGCTTTGCCCACGCCCAGCTGCGCGAGATCGCGCCGTCTTTGGAAGACGTGTTCGTGACGCTCACCGAAGAGGCGGCCCGAGCTCGGCGCGCGGAGAATGGCTCATGATGAGCTCGTTCTTGGCGATTTTCAGGAAGGAACTGCTGCACATTCGCCGCAACAAGGCGGTGCTGTTCCTGGCCGTGATGCTGCCGCTGATGCAGCTCACGATGTACGGCTTCATCGATCAAACGGTGCACGACGTGCCCACGGTGGTCGTCGATCAAGATCGCTCCGTGGCCTCGCGCGAGCTGATGGACCAACTGCGCGCCACCAAGACCTTCGCGATCAAGATTGTGACCAGCGATCCGCGCCGGGCACGCACCGAGATCATCGCCGGGCGCGCCGGCGTCGGCATCGTGATCCCGCCGGATTATCACGGTAAGCGCGCGCGCGGCGATTCTGCGAAGATCTTGGTCTTGATCGACGGCTCGGACTCGATCGTGAGTTCGGGCGCACTGGCGGCGGTCAATGGCGTGATCTCGAGTCAGAATCTGCAGTTGATCGCGCGGGACTCGCGCGCCGGTATGCCCCTCGCGGCGCAGCCGATCGTGTTGTTCAACCCCGAAGGACGCACGGCGAACTTCCTGATCCCGGGCTTGGTCGCGGTCATTTTGCAGATGATCGCGGTGATGTTGGCGGCAGGCTCGATCGTGCGTGAGCGTGAGCAGGGCACCATGGAGCAGCTGCTGGTGACGCCCGTTCATCCGCTCGGCTTGATGCTCGGTAAGGTCGCGCCGTACCTGTTCGTGGCCCTGGCCGACACGGCGATGATCCTCGGCTTGATGCGGTTTGCCTTCGGCGTGCCGATCCGCGGCAGCCTCGTGCTCTTGTTCGGCATCATGGTGCTGTACCTTTCGGCGCTGCTCGCGCTCGGCCTGTACATCTCGACCACCGCCACGACGCAGCAGGAAGCGCAGCAGAAGGTGCAGATGCTGTTTCTGCCCTCGATCTTCTTGTCCGGCTACCTGTTTCCGCTAAATGGCATGCCCATCGTTTTGCAGGTGATAGGCCAGCTCTTGCCGACGACGCACATGGTGGCGATCATGCGGGGCATCGTGCTGCGCGATGCTGGAGCCGTCGAACTTTTACCGCACCTGCTCGCCTTGGTCGCCTTCGCGGTGCTGATGATTTGGCTCAGCATCCGCAAGGTCAGCAAAGTCAGCGTCTGACACTCGGCGGAAACGCACCCCGGGCCAAAACAGTCCCACCTGGATGAGCAATGCGACGCTAGCGACTACGCTTCCTGCCGAGCCAGCGCGGACCCGAGATTGGCTGGCGCTCAATTTCGCGGTCACCGTCTTCGTCAGCGCATTTCTACTATTTCAGATAGAACCGCTGATCAGTAAATTCATCTTGCCTTGGTTCGGTGGCAGCCCCGCGGTGTGGACGACCTGCCTTTTGTTTTTCCAAGTGGTGCTTTTCGGTGGCTACGCCTATGCGCACTTGAGTACGCGCTTGCTGGCGCCCGGGTGGCGCGTGGCCGTGCATGGTGCGCTTTTGGTCGTGTCGCTCTCACTGCTCCACGTGGCGCCGGGCGATCAATACAAGCCGCTCGACGCTTCGCATCCTACGGCGCTGATCCTGCGCCTCCTTTCGGCGACGGTCGGCCTACCGTACTTCGCACTGTCGGCCACGGGTCCCCTGCTGCAGGCCTGGTTCAGCGAAGCGTATCCGCAACGCTCGCCCTATCGCTTGTACGCTTTGTCCAACCTGGGCTCGCTGATCGCGCTACTCAGCTATCCCTTCGTTTTCGAACCCGCGTTCGACGTGGTCACTCAGGCGCGGCTCTGGTCCTGGATTTTTTGCGGATTTGCCGCGCTCTGTGGCTGGTGCGCGTTCAAAGCGTTGCCGGCGTTGCGGCGCGGCGCGGCGCGCGCCGTGCCCGGCCTGAGCGCGCCGTTGGAGCGCAGTACCTGGGCTGAGCGTGCTCGTTGGATTGGCCTACCCGCATGTGCCTCACTCGCGCTTTTGGCAACGACCAATCACGTCACCTCGGACGTCGCGGTGATCCCGTTCTTGTGGGTGGTGCCGCTCAGCCTGTATCTGATTTCATTCATCGTCGCGTTCGATCACGCACGCTGGTATCGGCGTCGCCTGTTCGCCGGCGCGAGTGTCGTTTTGTGTTTGGCGGTGGGTTGCATCGACCCCCTGACGGACTTGCTCGGGGTGCTGCACTACGAGGTCACGTTCGTCGATCTGCTCGTGCTGCACTTTGGTGCGCTCTTCAGCGTATGTATGCTCTGTCATGGCGAGCTGGTTCGTTCGCGACCGAATCCGACTCGACTGACTGAGTTTTACCTGTCGATTTCAGCGGGTGGCGCGCTCGGTGGCGTGTTCGTCAGCCTGATCGCGCCAGCGATCTTTGCCACCTTCTTCGAATGGACTTTGGCGCTGCTGGCTTCGTTTGCACTCGCGGTGGCCGTGCTTCATGTCTCGAGCGCGCGAGACCGACGCGCGCGTCGCGCGCTGGGGGCGGGTGCGTTCGCGCTGGCAGGGGTCGCCGCCATCGTGCACTTCCAGGGTGACGAGGACACGCCGCTCGAAGTTCGTCGAAATTTCTACGGTGTCGTGTCCGTGTATGACGTCGACGCGAGCGATCGCGCGTTGCACCACTTTTCCCTCGCGCACGGCATCGTCGTGCACGGGCGACAGTTCGTGGCCCCGGAAAAACGCCGGCAGCCCGTCGCTTATTACGCACCGGGCACGGGCGTGGGTCGGGCGCTGAGCTATTTTCAGCCGCGACCGGACCTGCATGTCGGCGCGGTCGGTCTCGGTGTGGGCACGATCGCGGCGTACGTCGGGGCTGGCCAGTCGATTCGCTTTTACGAGATCAACGAGCAGGTTCGAGCGCTGGCTGAGAAGTACTTCAGTTACCTGAAGGATAGCGCCGGTCAGACCGAGATCGTGCTGGGCGACGCGCGCTTGTCGCTCGAGCGGGAGCCGGCACAGGGTTTTCACGTGTTCGTACTCGACGCGTTCAGCGGTGACGCCGTGCCCGCGCACCTGCTGACCAAGGAAGCCTTCGCGACGTACCTACGGCACCTGCGAGCCGACGGCGTGATCGCGGTGAACATCACCAACCGACACTTGAATCTGGCGCCGGTTGTCTTGGCTTTGGCTCGCGAATACCACTTGCAAACAGCGCGCATCTTCAGCGAGCCGAACAATCGAGAGCTGGGTTACCGCGCCGATTGGCTATTGCTCACGAAGAATACGGACTTCTTGGCCAAAACGAAGGCCGCGCCGCCCCCCGGCGCCCGCTCGAGCGAGCCCGTGCTGTGGACCGATCACTTCAGTAACCTATTTCAGATTCTGGAGTGACGAGAGAATTCGGCTGCTTTCGCAATCCCGCATTCGAAATTGTCTGGCACCGAAGGTGCTACGCTGCGCGCCTTGGCTTTACCGATGATCGAATTCGCGAAAGGCTCTCGACGCGAGGGCTGGAAGAGCACTGACATGCAGCGCCGATTTGCCGAGTCCGTTTGGCTTCTGATCGTCCTGGGGCTGTACACCGGGTGCAGTAGTGATGGCAGCCAAGCGGATGGCGCTGGTGGCTCGGGTACGGGTGGCGCGAGCGCTGCGGCGGGCGCTGCGGCGTCGAACGCGGGAAGTCCGAACAGCAGTGGTGGCCCCGGTTCGGCGCAGGCCGGTTCGGCAAGCGCTGGCGCTGGCGCTGGCGCTGGCGCTGGCGCGGGTGGTAACGCCACGCTCGCCAGCCTGACTCCCGATCAACTCGCGGCAGTCTGTGCTGATCAGAGTGCGAGCTTCATGGCGGCAGGCGTTGACGAGAAGTACGGTGAGGAGCTGTGCCGTTCGGTGGGCTTGCTTGCGGCCAGCGACGGAACCAGCGACGCGGAGGTCCAGCAGCTTTGTGCCGGTGCCTATACGCGGTGTGCGGTTAATCCACCAAAGATGGCGGACGATTGTCTCGCCAACGCAACTTGCACGGCTACCGTCACTGACTACAAAGCCTGTGTTGCCGAGTACCCGACCTATCTCGACCAGTTCATCGCGGGCCTTCCGGTCTGTGCCGAGTTGACCATGGCCAATCTGAAGGCCGCGCAAGCCTTCGAACCAGCGCCGACGCCGGCATGTGCCGGTGTCTGGATGCAGTGCAACGGCACTTTCTGAACGCGCTTCGTGCCCGCGATTGCCGCTCTCGACTCTGAGCTTGGCTAGTCCCAAAGGTAGTGCTCCTATGCTGTACGATGATCGCGTTACTGCGTCGCGTTCGGGCTCGGGGCCGTGCGCGTAGCTTCGTTCTGTCGACTTTTGCCGCAGGTGCATTGCTGGCCGGCCGCGCTCGTGCCCAAGAGCCGCCCGCGCCGGCACCCGACGTCACGCGCGCGGCACAAAAGATCGACCAATACGTTGCCGCCGCCTACGAGAACGACACCGAGACGCGCTCGCGCGCGCTCGCGCACGGACATCGTGCGCTCGCCGATCGCGTCGAGCAAGTGCTCGGCAATTTCGTCGACATCGGCGGCTACTTTCGTGCTGGCTACGGTATCGACAGTCGAGGAGCTGCGCTAACCGCCTTCGCTGCCCCCGGCGCCGGAGCCAAGTACCGTCTCGGCAATGAGGCGGAGAACTACGGTGAGCTCATCTTCGGCAAGAATGTGTACTTGCCGGGCGCCTTTCGCATGAACGAAGATCTGCGTCCGAATGGCGTGCCTTCCGGCCCAATCGCTCGCGTGCAGATTCGACTGAGCATGCTGAGCCCGTACGCGGCACTCGGCTCGAGCTCCGGCACGACCTTCGGGCTGCCCGAAGCTTGGGTGTCGATCGGAAACGTGTTCACCGCTCTACCGGGTGCGAAATTTTGGGCAGGGCGACGTTTTTACCGTCGTCACGACATCCACATCAATGACTTCTACTTCTGGGACATGAGCGGGGGCGGTGGCGGAATCGAGGACGTCCAGGTCGGTCCGGCGAAGTTGGCATTGGCCTGGATCGGTTCGGCCTCCACGAGCGGCTTGGGCGATGTCCCCGCACCGGACCCCGCCAACGCGGCCGGCTTCAGCAAGTCGAATTTCGATCTGCGCGCGTACGACATGCCGGTCCTGTGCGGCCGAGCCGAGGTCGGCCTCACCGTCGCCACGATTCGGAGCGGGCTCGACCAAACGGGCCGAAAGGCGGCGTCTGGTAGCGGCATGGCAGTCAGTGTCGTGCACACCCTATCCGGCTTCATCAGCGCGGAGGGGACGAACAAGCTTTCCATTCAGTACGGCACCGGCGCGGCCAAGACCTTCAATGCAGGTTTCGAATCCGTCGATTTGGCGGAAGGCACGTTCATCCGTCCGGTGCAGCAGGGCGCTTGGCGCGTGCGCGTCACCGAGCACTTCATTGCGAGCTTGAGCGAGCATTTTTCGCTCGGCCCCGCTTTGGTGTTCCAGGCGACCGATCAAGCGGACGGCAGTGGGCGTCAGTATTGGTATTCGGCGGGGGTGCGTCCCATTGCTCATTTGAACCGCTTCTTCAGCGTAGCGCTCGAGGGAGGGGTAGATTGGGTGCGCGACACCGGTGCGGATACCAGCGGTGTGCTCGGCAAGCTGACGCTCGCACCCCAGGTTTCCATTGGAAATCGCTTCGATAGTCGACCTGTCATCCGAGCGTTCGGAACCTTTGCCGCTTGGAGCGACGATTTCCGCGGCAAGGTGGGCGGGGCCGACTTTGCTTCGAGCTTGCACGGCTTCAATGGCGGCATGCAGATGGAAGCTTGGTGGTGATGGAACGGATAACGCGTCCCGAGGCTGCGTTATCCGTTCAGCACCGCACTAGTTGAGTGCGGTGAGACAGACCACTGCCCAGCCCCCCGCCGGGACGGTCACGGTCTGGTTTTTTTTCCCGCCAGGGGCGGTGAGCGCGACCGTGTGCGGCCCGGACTTGATGCGTACCCGGCCAAATGCGATGCGCGCGGGAAGGGTCGACCAATTGCGCGTGTCGGGCGTGTCCGTTGCGGTCAGCGTCGCTTGCAGCCCGAGGCTCAGGAGTGTCCCCAATGTGTCCCCGCCGGCGACCGCTTTCGTGGCTTGCCCCGCGACCACGCGCGTAATCGTACGAGTGATGGCAGAAGCGACGATCGCGCCGCGCGCTTTTTCCCAAGCGCGCTTGGCCTCTTGGTCCACCGCGAGCATGCCCTCCAAACGCGCCCATTGCCCGTCGAGCATGAAGGTCGGCCGACCGTAGCTGCTGCGCGGCTCACCGAGCTCGGGGTAGTTCACCCAAGTGACCAGGCCTTGCAGCGCAAGCTGGTTGGCCTGTGCCGCACTCGCCGGGCTCATGAACGCGCTGGCGTAGGTGAGGGCCAAGCCGATCGGAACCCGCTTGGCAATCTTGGCCGGCACGCGGCCGAAATTCACCATCACCAGCAACTCAGCGTCGTCATCACTGGGCGCGTCGGCGGCGCTTGGGTCTGCCGCAGGTGCCTTGCTGAGCAGCTCGCGTAAGCGTGGACTCGAATAGCCTGCCTGTTGCGAGAGCCGTCGAACGGGTTCGACGAGCGACTGGTACTGACCGTAGGCCAGCGCCTCGTCGTAGTAGCGCAGAGCATCCTCCGGTTTGCCGCTCTTTTCGAATACGAAACCAGCCAGGTAGCTGCCGGGACCGAGCAGCGACTCTGCGGCGTCGCCTTTGTCATGCGTGAACTTCTGCATCACGGCCAAGCGCCGCGCTTCCACGCGCGCGCCGTTCAGATCGGAGCGCGCTAGGTAGTTCATCATGTTCATCGTGTTGATCATCAGCTTCTCGTACGCGGGGGCCTTGTATGGCCCCACGTCGTCCGAGAACAGATACCGACCGATGTCTGCCCCCGCGTTCGCCGAGAAATCGAGCACTTCGATCTGCTTGTCCGAAACCTCCAGATCGCGGCTCGACAGTGGATATTGATCGAGCTCTTGCAGCACCATGGCGCGGTCGAGCAAAAACAGCGAGTTGTCTCCGCCGACCTTCTCCGGCAAATCCTTCTCGCTCTTTACGTCGAGCGTTTCATTCAACGCCTTCAGGGCGCCACGCGGATCGCCCGCATCGAGCGCGCTGCGCGCGGCCAGCGTCTTATCGGCATGCCCCGCGCAGCCCGTCTGCGCGAGCGCGAGGGCAGACATCACGCATGCGGCGTGCGCGAGCTTCATCGGCTTCAGATCAGCGCTTTGGTGACCGAGGTCTTGTACTGGAACAAGATCGCGCTGGTCTCGACGTCCAGCACCTGGATGAACATGAAGTATTGCACGCGACGCTCGTCCTTCTGTCGCTCGTCAGCGGCGAAGACCTTGCCCGTGACCACGTAGCGGACGCCGATTTGCTTGCCCCAGCCGGCGATTTTGCTCTGATCGAAGCCGTCTTGGTATTGCTTACGCACCTGCTCCATCAGTTGCGGTTGCGATTCGAGGCTGATCACCTGCACGTGGCCGGCATTGACCAACGTGGTCTCGATGTCGCTGATCAGCGAATCCAACTGGCTGTCGATGTGTTCGGTGGTTTCGTTGCGCAGTGGCAGGACCGAGACGGTGGGTCCCTTTTCCTGCTGCCAGCGCGCGATCACCGGCGCCGATTGCAGGGCCTGCATGTTGTCGTGCAGCATCTTTTGCAGATCGCGACGGTCGAGACCGGTGCTCATGGCTTGGTCGTCCAAGCCCGCGACGTCCTCACCACGGACGGCCTTCGGACCGCAGCCGATGGCCAACAGGGTAGCCATGCTTGCAACAGACCAGACGAAGGATCGAGGAAGCCAAGTCATCTCACGGGACCTTTCTGTGCGTGCGCGCCGACGGACCGGCGGGGGGAGTGGAGGCGAGCGGGGGCGAGAGATAGAGCGGTGGGCGGTAATCTCCCCAGCTCTCGCGTCCGACGTTGGACTCAGACACAGTATGTAATCCCCGCCCTCGAAGGCGCAAGAGAGGCTCGCGCGCGCTGGGGTCCTTCCCTCCGCCGCGCGCGAGGCCGCTCCTGGGTGACTTTTCCCGTTCAGTTCGGCGCCGTGGCGCCACCGGCTGCGCCCGTTGTACGGCGTACCGGGATGATTTGTACCCTGCGATCGTCACCTTCGCCGTCGCTGCGGGTGATCACGCCCTCGAACTTGGCCAGCGCCAAGTGCACCACGCGTCGATCGCGCGGGTTCATCGGCTCGAAAGTGATGATCTTGCCTTCTTCGACGGCCTGACGGCCGAGCCGCTGGGCCATGGTGGCCAGCGAGTTGTCGCGCCGGCTGCGATAGCCCTCGGCGTCCACCAAGATGTGGCGACGGTCGAGCCCGGGACGATTGATGATGCGATGGGTCAAGAACTGCAGCGCCTGCAGCACTTGGCCCTTCTTGCCGATGATGCGTCCGGCGTCGCGGCCCGCGATCTCGATGTTGATCTCGTCCTCGGCGTTGCCTTCTTGAGGGCGACGGAGGTGGACGGTGCATTCCATCTCCATCTCCCGGATCACGTCGCTGACGAACTTGAGGGCCACGTTGGCGCGCTCGTCGCTCGACACGTAGTCGTCCTGCTTCTTGCGCTTGCGCGGGCGATCACCCTCGGCGAGTGGTTCGGTCCCAGCAGCTGCGTGCGAGACCTCACCGGTTTCCGATTCGCCTTCGGTCTCGTCTTCGTCTTCCCAAGCCGCGTCGTTGAGATCGTCGTTGTCAGTCATGACTCTGCCTTTCCTTTGCCGAGGAGTGGGCTTTCACCGGCGAGCTTTGCCGACGACGAGCCGCTCTTGCCCTTCCCTTTGGAGGCCTGCTCCCCAATCACTTTGACTTTGATGTCTCCGCTTCCCGATCCGGAGCCACCACTAGATTTCGTCGAGCGGCGCACGTGCCATTCCACTGCTTGTTGTTGGAGGATACCCAGCACGCCGTTCGTGAACATATATACCCCGAGGCCGGCCGGCAAAAACAGCATGAAAACCGTAAACATGGCCGGCATCAGGTACTGCATCATCTTCTGCTGCGCTGCGTCGCCTTGCTGCGGCATCAGCCGCTGCTGCATGAACGAAGTCGTGCCGATGATGAAGGGCAGAATGAAGAGCGGGTCTGCCGACGAGAGGTCGGGCAGCCACAAAAACGGGATGTGATACAGCTCGACCGCGGTCTGCAGCGTCGTGTACAGCGCGAACCAGACGGGCATGGATGCCATCTGCGGCACGCAACCCTTGAGCGGGTTTACGTTGTGCTTCCGCCACAGCTCCATTTGCGCGAGCCCTTTGGCCTGAGCGTCGTCCTTGAACTTCTCGTTCATGGCGTCGATCTCGGGCTTCAGCTCGCGCATTTTGATCATGCCCTTGATGCCGGGCACGGTCAGCGGAAAAAGCAGCGTTCGCGCGGTGATGGTCAAGATGATGATCGCGACGCCCCAGTTGGGAATCACGCTGTGCACCTTGAGCAAGAAGCCGACCAGCACCTTGGCGATGATCGAGAAGAAGCCGAGATCGATCAACTCACTGAAGCGATGGTTGCCGCCGCCTGCCGTCGCCAGCACGCTGCGCTCTTTCGGTCCGATGTAGCCCAGTACCGAGTACGCCGCGCTCGTACCGGGGGCCAAGTCCACCCCCGGATAGGCCAAGCGGGTGCGGTAAATCGCGCCGTCGTTCTCGGCGTCGCCAACCTTGTGCTCTTCGATCAAGAGCTGACATACGGGCGCGCTGGGCGAAGCCACCGGCGCCACCGCCTGCGCAAAGTAAGCGCTGGAAACGGCCACAAACGCGGGTTTTCCCGGCGTCTGGTACCAATCACCCGGGTTCACGCTGCTGCTCGCGAAGTGTTCTGTGTCCGAGAACTTGCCGGCCTCGAAATCGCCCTCGCCCAGGCGATGGGGTTTGCCGTCGTGCAGCACGCACTCGACGCGCGTGACGTTCGGGCTCTGGCGAAACATGCTGCCTTTGACGTCCTTGGCCGTGTGCCAGGTGTCGTTGTGCACGGTGAGCGAGTGATACAGCGTGCGATCAGCGAGGTTCTTGATCGTCGCTTCGACGGCCAGCTCGTATGGCCGCCCGGTAGACGATACGGTCTTGGTCAGCTCGACCTTGGCATCGCGATAAGTGAAGATGCAGCGATTGCCGTTCTTCTGCACGGTCCAATCGACCAAGTTGCCGTCGACGTTCCACTCTTTGCCTGCGGGCAAGCCCGCGCTGTTGTGAAAGTCGAAGCGCAGCTGGCGGTTGAATTCGAGATCGGGCGTCGTCGAGAGATCGATCGGCTGGTTCTTGATTTGGTACTTCGGCCCCAACAGCTCGTAGTGACGGACTGCAGCGCCTCGGGTGGTCAGTTGCGCGCGGAACTCCGGCGTCCAAACGTCACACATTTGCTCGGGCGCGCGCGGGTTGGCGCTCAACACCAAGCGGCTTTCGTTCCTCAGCGGCTGAACCGTGGGCTTGCCACCACCGAGCAGCTTCGGCCCGAACTGAAAGAAGAGGAATGCCAGTGCCGCCATCAACACCAAGCGGCCAATACTGCTTCTGTCCATATCGCTTTCGATTTCGCTTTTTCAGGGGGGCCAAGCGGCCACGGGAAGGGCTGGAATGCCCTGTAGCATGGCCCGGGGCGGCTGAATCTCAGAAGCTACCGTCCGCACCTCATAAATGAGTCGATCTTGGCGGTTGGGCTGGGTGCCTGGGGCTTTTGTCCCCGCAGGGCTCGCGCAGCTCCGAGCGGTCTCACCGTTGGACTTACGCCTTGGGTTCCGGAGGCGGGTCATAGCCGCCGGGGTTGAACGGGTGGCAGCGGGATAGCCGCCGAACCGAGAGCCAACTGCCGCGCGCCGCGCCGTGCAAGCGCAGGCACTCCGCAGCGTAGCGCGAGCATGATGGCTCGAAGCGGCAGGCCGGCCCCAGCAGCCTCGAGAGC
Organism: Pseudomonadota bacterium; assembly: GCA_037200885.1. Taxonomy (GTDB): domain Bacteria; phylum Myxococcota_A; class Polyangia; order Polyangiales; family Polyangiaceae; genus PMG-095. Next base: position 2,033,313 of record JBBCIN010000003.1, on the reverse strand, counting down.
GTCAGCTGATAGATCCGGATTAGAAAAATCAGCGCTTGCGCGACCATCGGCCAGGCGAGTGTGCGGCCGGGCGAGCGGCTTGGCCAGAGTGCGCGCCCGAATTGTCCCTGATCTCGCCACCAGGCCCGCCCTCGCGACCGCCGCTCTTGCCACCATCACCCATCACCCATCACCCATCGCCGCCGCACTGCGGAAGATGCCTCGCACCGCCCGAAATGGAGTTTGAATTCCAACTCGATTTCGGCCCGCAAAAACACCAGCTTGTCCTAGGCAGAGGACCGAGGAACTGGAGCCGGGGCGGGGAACCGGCCTCGCACCGCCCGAAATGGAGTTCGAATTCCAACTCGATTTGGCTGCGGAAACACCGACCGGGACGGAGCAGAGCGGCGGAAAGAAAGCAGGAACTGCGTTCGACGAAGGGGGAACGGGGCCGGCGAAACGGGCGGCGAACGGGCCGGCGAGAACGAGAGCAACGGCCTGGTGAAGCAGGGGGGGTTAGGGGGCGGGGCTAGCCTTGTTTGGGGCGGGCTGAATGGACGCTGCGCCGAGCAGCGTGCGCAGGCGCTTTTCGATCTGGGGGCGAGCTGCGAGCCATTCGGCAATCACACTGTCGAGCTTGCTCTCGCCGGTCGCGCGTTTGACGATCACGACGAGATCGATGCCCGGGGGCCACAGCTCGCGAGTGGAGCGAAATGCTTCGCGAATCAGCCGCTTGGCGCGACTTCGGACGACGGCGTTGCCGACGCGACGCGAAGCGGTGATGCCCAGGCGCGGCTCGCTTGCATGCGCCGCCGCGCTAGCAGACAGAATGAGCACGAACCGCGACGTGGATACTCGTAAGCCGCCATCCTGAATCTTCAGGAATTCGACGCGCTTACGGACACGGCAGCGGGACGGGAAACGCCCAATGGGCGTTCCCGCTCGAGCACTCACTTTTCGTAGGCGGAGACCGCAAGCCGCCAGCGGCCCTTACGGCGACGATTGGCGAGGACCTTGCGACCACCCTTCGTGCTGATGCGCTTGCGGAAGCCGTGCGTTCGGAGACGGCTGGTGTTGTGGGGCTGGAAAGTGCGCTTCATGACGGGGGGTCTCGGAAAGGGAGCGGGAGTTAGCCACCAGCGACGATTTCAGTCAAGTCCATCGCGGGGCGCGCAGTACGTAAAAAACAGAAGGGAAGGTTGCTCGCTCACTTGCTGTGAGGCGGCATCTTTGCTTCTTTGAACAGGACGTGCTGGCGCACGACCGGATCGAACTTTTTCAGTTCGAGCTTGTTGGTCTGGGTGCGCTTGTTCTTCTGCGTGTAGTAGGCGTAGCCAGTGCCGGCCGAAGAAACGAGGCGGATGTTTTCGCGCATGGGAGCGGCGTCCTATCACGTGATTTTGGCGCTCGCAACCTGAAGCTGCTCGATTTCCGCGGTGCGGGCCTCGCGAAAGCGAGCTTTGAGCCGGCATTTGCCGGCCGCGCCCGCTATCCCACCTCAAGCAACCCAAAATATGCCGCGAATCCCCTGATCGATCGCGGGCCGAGGTCAAATTTGACTCGGGGCCGGCCCCGGTGCGGTCAGATTTGACCCCGGGGGTGCGGTGAGGGCGATGCCGCTGCCGCTGAGTGGGGTTACTCCATGCCGCTCAGGATTTTGAACTCGACGCGGCGGTTCTTGGCGCGGCCAGCATCGGTCGCGTTGTCGGCGATCGGTTGGGTTTGGCCGAAGCCTTTGGACTCGAGGCGGCTCGTGGCGATGCCGTGGCTGCTCAAGTAACCCATGACCGAGGCCGCGCGATCACCGCTCAGCTTCATGTTCTGGGCGGGGATGCCGCGGCTATCGGTGTGCCCGTAGACGCCCATCTTCAGTGAGCCGCGCGCTTTCATCAGCGTCACGACCTCGTCCAAGATCGGGTAGCTGCCGGGCTTGATTACGGCGCGACCGGTCTCGAATTCGATCGGTTGCAAGAGATGCACTTCACCGTCATCACCGACGCGCGTCAGGCTCGGGCAGCCGTTCTTCTCGGCGACGCTCGAGCGCGGCCCGGGCTGGGTCGGGCATTTGTCTTGGGTGTCCGGCACGCCATCGTTGTCGACGTCATCTTCCGGGCAACCGTCATCGTCTTGAATGCCGTCTTTGTCTTCCGGCTTGTCCGGGCATTGATCGACCGCATCCGGAATGCCATCGCCATCGCGATCGGAAGCGGCCGGGCAACCGTCGGTCGGCTCTGGCGGCTTGCCGTCTTCCTTCTCGGTCGGGCATTTGTCGACCGCGTCGGGATAGCCGTCTCCGTCGCTATCGCGATCGTAGTCGTCCACCGTCGGCACGATCACTTTCACCTTGCGCGGCGGTGACTTGCCTTCGAAGTCGAGCAGCGTGAGGTAGTGACCGATGCCGACCAGCATACGGAAGTCGGGCCCGCCGTAGCCCGCCGCGAGGCGCGTGCCGAAGCCGCCCTCCATGTACCAGCGCGATTGTTCGTCCAGCACGTAACGCACCTGCGCGAGCCACTCGAGATCGGTGTTGCGCAAGGTCATGAACGTGTTGTGCCCGGCCGATTCGGTGAGGCCCGTCGTGCCCCAAAGCTCGCCACCGAGGCGCACTTTGCCGCCGCGCAGCGGCATGTACAAGCCGCCCGAATAGCGGATTTCCGAGGCGATGAAGAGTGCACCTTTTTCACCACCGATGCTGCGCTCAGGGCGAAATTGCGGGCCCAAGTTGCCTGCTAGAAAGAACTTTCCGAAATTGAACTCCGCCGACCCATATAGATAACCCGTGGCTTGGTCATCGCCGCCGAACGCGTTGGTGTTGCCCGTCGGGAGCCAGAACGCACCGCCACCGCCGATGCGCAGCAAATGGTTGTCGGTCTCGTAAGTACGGAGACGCGCATCGAGGCGAATGTCGTTCAGCATCGCTTTGGCATCACCGATGCCGCCGGTGCCGACGCCTTGCCCGCTGGGGTCGTCTCCCGTGAGCTGCAGCACCGTGATCGGGATCATCAAGTTCACCGACAAGCGGTTGGCGATCTCGGTTCCCAATGACAAGTAGGTAGTAAATTGGCCCTGGACCGGGTTGTCGATGTCCTCTTTCACGGCCGGGTCGGCAGTGACGGTGTCGTTTCGCAACGGATTGTGCGAGTAGCCGAGGATGGCGTTGGCGTAGAAGCGAGTCTTCTCCGACATGTACGGACGCCAGACCATGAAGCCGTCGTCCGGCGCGCCAGAGATTTGCGCGCGGTCGAGATAAAAATAGCCGGCCTGCGCGTGAGCGGTGCTGGCCATCAACCAGGTCCCAACGACGACCACTATCGACAGGAGTAGCCGAGAGGAGCGCGCTCGCCCGTCCAAAGTCAGCGAAATGCGGCCCAACCGACGAATAATCCGACGAAACACCGGGTCGACGGTACCCCGCAAGCCACCGTTTTGAATAGGGTCGATTGCTGCTTTTGTTGGCCGATTAGCCGGACGCCGGCGTTTGTGCGGCTCTAGTGGCTACTGGCGAAGACCTGGCAAACCCAAAGCGTACCGTCCGCATCCGGCGCGACGCCGATCCCGATCAGATCGAAGCCGTGAAAGAGCAGGTTTTCGCGATGTGAAGGGCTCGCCCAGAGCGCTCGTTGCGCGAGCGAGGCGCTGCCGGCGTGTGCGACGTTCTCGCCTGCAGAAAGCTCGAGTCCCGCGCGTTCCAGCCGCTGATTCAGATCGCCGTCACCCGTGTCGTGCGCGGTCTTGCGCACGCGGCGCATGGCTTCGGCATGCTCCTGCGCCAGCGTTTCCAGTCGTGCGTCGCGTTCGAGCGGCGCGCTGCGTTCGCTCTCACGCGCGGCGTTTACCATCGCGTAGAGCGCCGCGCGCGGATCGCCTGCCGTGTTCGCCGCGTCTTCTCCCGGCGCTTTGCTGATTGCGGCTACGCGCGGCGGCTCTGTGCCCGCGAACACCAGCGCTTCGAGCAGCGGGCGAGGACCGCCGTCCACCGAGCCCAAGAGCTGTACGAGCCATGTGCCCGGAAGGTCCGCGTTGAAGCGCGCGCGGACATGGCCTTGGTCGAATGAAGTGAGTACGGGGCGCGGCGCGCCGCGCGGACCAAGCACCACTAATTTGGCTTCGGTGGCAGGCACGCGCAGCGTGGCGCGCACTTCGATCCACTGCCCGATCCGGGCGCGTGTGGGCAGAGGTTCGAGATCGGCGAGCGCGTCGACCGCCACCGCGGCGACGCTGATTCTCGAGCCGGGCTCGTGGCGCAAGATGACTCCACAGCGTCGCGTCCCGCCGTCCGAGAAGCTACCTAACCAACGCTGCATCCGCGCCTTCGCCGTTTCGACCTCCCCCTCGCTGCCGTAGAACAACCAGGCCCGAGGCCAGACGTAGGGAGCCCCTGCGGCGCGCAGGGCGTAACTGACCGCGTCGACGTCGAGCTCACCGCTGACCTCGGTTTGCTGCTCGGCCAACTGGGTCGCGACCGCGATCAATGCCGCGTCGGCCTCACCGCAGGCGCTGCTCAGCGTGCGTTCGTCGGCATCGCCGAGCGGACCGAGGGCGTGTTGGGGTGACTCCGTGACCGGCGCAAACGCGCTCTTCGGAGTGTGTTCGGCGCTGGCCGAGCCGACGCGGTTCGGCTTGCTCGTACTTGGCGCCGGCGCGGACCCGGCGCACGCGACTAAAGCGCCGCACAGCGCGGGCGCGGCCACATACAGCGCACACTCGCAAGTGACCGCAGTCAAAATCGCTCCGATCCGACGAGCCAAGGCTCAACCGAGTAGTGGCTCATGCCCTGCATAGCGAGATAAAAACGGCGCCCAAGCTGCGCTTTTCCTGCTCCCCGGTTCAGGTTATGGTCAAGTGCCCCCATGGGCCGGTTCACCACAGCAGCGAAGGTCGGCGCTTTCGCCTTCGTCACGCTCCTGGCCGGCATTCTCATCTACCGCTTCGTCTCGAAGTCCGCCCGTCAGGGCAACGGCTACGTGGTGTACGCCTTGATGGCGGACGCCAGCGGTATCGCCAAGCTCTCGCAGGTGCGCATTGCCGGTATCGCCGTCGGCAGCGTGAAGAGCGTCAAGCTCGATCACAACCGCGCTCGCGTCGATATCGGCATGAACGAAGACGTGAAGCTTTATCAAGATGCGGCCGTCGCCAAGGTCGCCTCGAGCTTGCTCGGCGAATTTTACCTGGCTATCACGCCCGGCACCGAGGGCACCCGCGAGCTCAAAGACGGTGACCGGATCAACCACGTGATCGAGGCCGAGACCACCGACGACATCATGCGGCAGGTGTCGGACATCTCGAAAGACGTGAAGAAGGTCACCGAAGCGTTGGCCTTGTCGATCGGTACGGACGAAGGGCGCAACGACATCAAAGCGACCTTGAAGAACCTCGCGCAGGTGACCGAAGCACTCAACCAAACGGTGCGCGAAAACCGCGAGAGCATCAAAAATATTCTGACCAACGTCGAGAACATCACCAATCGGGGCGCGCCGGAGGTCGAGAAAATCCTCGAGAACGTGCGGGTGACGACCAATGAAGTGCGCACGCTGATGGCCGCGGGCCAAGCGGGCCAACCCAAGTCCGAGGGTGAGATCCGTCAGATCATCGACAAGGTGAACCGCGCCAGCGACAACCTGGAAAATACGCTCAAGAATCTAGACGGTGTAACCGGCCGCCTCGACCGCGGTGAAGGCACGCTCGGCCGCCTCAGCAAAGACGACCACTTGATCAACCAGGTGGAAGGCGTCACGGACGACATCAGCGACTTCGTGGGCGGCTTGTCGCGGATTCAGACCATCGTCACGCTGCGCACCGACTACCAGTTCCTATCCAGCACCGTGAAGAGCTACGTCGAGCTTCGCATCCAGCCACGAGAAGACAAATACTACCTGATCGAAGTGGTGAACGATCCGCGCGGCCTCACCCACTTCGAGCAAGTCGACGTCGATACCACCAACACCAACGACCCGCCGCACTACCGTGAAGTGCGCACCGTCACCAGCAACTCTCTCCGCTTCTCGCTGCAGTTCGCCCAAAGCTTCGGCCCCTTCACCGGTCGTTTCGGCATCAAGGAATCCACCGGTGGCGTGGGCCTGGACACGCTGCTGCTCGATAACCGCTTCGAAATCCGGCAAGATTTGTACGGCTTCGGTGAAGTCGTGCTGCCGCGCTGGCGCGTCTCGCTCGGCTACGAATTCGTGAATCGCATCTGGCTGCTCGGCGGCGTCGACGACATCCTGAGCACCTCCCGCCGCGATTACTTCGTCGGCGCCCAGCTCCGCTTCAACGACGAAGACCTGAAGAGCATTCTGCCGTTCGTGCCGAAAGTGAACTAGCCGACGTCCGTTCAGACGTGTGCCGAGACTCACTCTGGCACGTTACGTGCTTGTGACCGGTGAAAGAGGCGGAGCCATGAACGCTGTCCGCTTCAGCTGGGTCATCCTATTTCTCGGGTCGGTCGGTAGCCGCTCGAGTGCAGCCCCGCCCGCCGGGATCGAACGCTACGAAGTCACGCTGCCATTCAGCACGTTCCGCGCGGGTGCGGCACGGACCGTCGTCGGGGCGCCGCTCGACGAGGTTCTGTCCTCGGTCACCGATTACGCGCACTATTCGCAATCGATCAAGGCATTCGAGGCATCGAAAATCGTCTCCCGCGACGGGTCCACCACGGACGTCTACCTACGCGTCAAGATTCTCAAGGGCGCCGCGAAGATTTGGGCCGTGGTTCGCTTCGGACCGCCCAAGGTCGATGGCGATTCGAAGACGGTTACCGGTCACTTGTTGAAGGGTAACGTGAAACGTCTCGATGCCGTCTGGCATCTCGATCCCGCGAGTGAAGGGCGCACCCGGCTGACCCTCGAACTGTTGATAGTCCCCGACTTGCCGGTTCCAGAATCTCTCGTCGTGCCGGAGGTTCGGGACGCGGCGGGAACGGCGGTGCGTGGCGTGCGCGACGAGGCCGAAAGAAAAGTGTCCGCCAAATAGCTCGGCGCGGAGCGGACCGGACAAAATAGCAACGAAAGCGGCACACTCGCGGCGCGAGTTCGACAACCAGATAGGGTTTAGTTGCGGTCATGGGGTCCGCACTCCTGTCGCTCGCCAACCAGCAGTTGCCCCCGCAGCACGCGTCGAGGTCTTCGCATTGCGAGATCCCGGTGGGAAGCCTCGTTCCGGGCGGCCTCGCTCATCGTTACCTCCGCGACGCTCTGGACAGGTCTTTGCTCGAAGATCCACACCCCGGGACCTCGCTGCTCTGCGACGTCCAATTCTCGAGCTTGCCAGTGGTTGCTCGCTTCGAACGCGGCGACGAAAGCCTCGAACAGCGGCTGCGCTCGGCCGCACGAGGCTCGCTGCTGCTGCCGCTTCCTTTTTTGTGGTCCGTGCGGGTGGTCAACGAAGCCGCAGCCGCGCTCGACTTCCACCACCGGCTCGGAATTTCGAGCGCGGTCGAGCTCATGCCACGAGCTATCATCACCATGCACGGAGAACCCCGCTTGAATGCGGCGATCCTCGAGCCTCGGGAAAAGCTTGCCGCGAGTGGGGGGCCGCATCGCCTGTCGTTGGCGAGCACGCTCGCGACCTGTTTGGGTGGTGCCGATCCGACTGCGCGCTTGGCCGTCTCTCGTCCGCTGCTTCCTGCCGCGCTCATCCAGTTCGTCGATGGAGCAGTCACTCGCGGCGCGGGCAGCACCTGGCAAAGCGAGCGCGAGCTACTGACCGGACAGCAGCATCGTTTGCAGGGTCGGCATTTCGCGGCGCAGCCTCCCGCGCGACGCTCGGAACGCGAGCTATGCGTGCACCAGCTCGGCCTGCTACCAACGCTCTTGCGACTCGAAGGGGGATTGGCGGTTGACGCCTTTTTCTCGGAGCGATGCCGCGGCTCGCGCGCACAGATCGAAGAGTTTCGCGCCGCGCTCGCATTGTGGCGTCGTGAACGTCGGCTCGCGCCAAGCTCTCCTTTGGCGGGCTCGCCCACGTTCGAGCGGGTCGAAATGGCAAGTCGAGAGGACTCACGGGCTCGCATCGCACAGGCGCGATTCGAGTTCGAGCGACGTGATGCGCACGCCGCGCTCTTGTTTGCCATCGACGCGGCCCGAGCCACGCCCGAGTCCCCCGATGCTTGGCTGACACTCGCGGAAATTCGCGGTCGCGACTGCGCTGGCTCGCAGGCGCTGTGTCTTGGCGAGGCCATCTGCGCATCGCGCGGCGATGCCCAGGTGCTGGACTACGTGCTAAAGCAGCTCGGTCTATGCCATCAGCGCGACCTTGCCGCCTATTTTCGAATCTACGGCGACCACGTCCTGGGCGATTGGCTCGAGCCTCGCTCGCGCCGGAAAATCACTAGCCAACTGAGGCATTGAGCGGCGACAACTCGCCAAACGCACGCGGTTTGCGATATTTTGTAGCCGGAGCTGGCACACTCAACAGTTGGTCCACGGGCCCTTGATCCCCAAAACTCTACATTTCGTCTGGTTGGGCGCGACGTTTCCTTGGCTCAATGTGCTTGCCATCGTCTCCGCCGCCGAGTGCGGCGGGTTCGAGCGCATCGTTCTGCACACCGATTGCGCTTCCGATGTCATTCTAGCGAACCCCGGCCTACGCCGCTTGGCGTTGCTCGAGCTACGTCCCATCGACGTGTCCGCGATCGCACGCGTCGCGGGTCGCGAGGTCGACCGCATCCGCAATTTGTACGACGCAATGACCGGCCCCGCCGCGCGTTCGGACGTGCTGCGCGCCCTGATCCTCGCAGGGGAGGGCGGCGTTTACCTCGACTTGGACACGGTCACCGTTGCTTCATTCGGACCGTTGCTCGGTCGCTGCGCGGCCTTCGTGGGTCAAGAACGGATCTGCTTTCCCAATTGGACCTTCGAACGCCCGCAGCTCGCCGGAGTCGTCCAGGCGTGCCTGCTGTCGGCGGCTCGATACGTCCTTGCGAACGCTCCACGCGGCTACCGCGTCTTCGCCAGGATGGCGCGCTACTATGCCCTTTCGGTGAACAACGCGGTGCTCGGCTGCGAGGCTCATCACCCGTTCATCGAAGCGTACGTGACGGGAATGCTGGACATTCCGCTCGATCGAGCCGCTCGTCGCTATGCCGTCGGGCCCCACCTGCTCGCGCGCGTGTGTCGTCGATTCGAGAACGGCGAAGGTTCCTTCGCGCTGCTGGGCTCGGGCGTGTTTTATCCGTTGCCCCCCGTAATCTCGGAGCATTGGTGGCGATCGACGCGAAGCCCGGCGCTCGCCGAGGTGATCTCGACGGATACCATCGTGGTACATTGGTACGCCTCGGTTCGCAGCAAAAAACTCGCCGCGCGCGTCGACGCCGACTACGTCCGCGCGCGACAAGACCGGCAGCTCTTCTCACGGCTCGCCGCGCGCTACTTGCACGCTTGTTAGCTGCGGATGGCGACGCGCTGCCGATCGAACGTGGTCAGTACGTGTGTCGCAAATCGAGCGCCTAGAGCTTGCCAGCCGAATGGGGTGGCGTGCGCGCGCCCCAAAAGCGCTGCCAGCCGAGTCTGCTCTTGGTCTTGTAGAGTCTGCACGACCCCGTTCGCGAATTCGACGTCGCTCTCCGCGCGGAGGTAGTGCTGCGTTGGTAAGAGCGAGAAGCCGCGAGCGCCGAGCTCCGTACTGACCAGCGGAATGCCGGCTGCGACGGCCTCGATGGTTTTCAACGAGCTGCCCGCGCCGTGGACGACCGGATTGAGGAATACTCGCTCACTGGCCAGATGCACGGCCACGTCCGGGACACGCCCAAGCAGTAGTACGGGTCCCGAAGCGCTCCGCGCGGCTCGTCTCAGTGTTGCCGGCACCGGGCCGCCGACGATCTTGAGCGGCAAGCTGGGTAGCGATTGCCATACACGCGGCATGATCTGCTCGATCAACCTCAAAGCGGCGGCTAAGTTCGGCGGATGGTGGAGCGAGCCGACGAACAAGGCGCCGCCATGACGCGCGCTCGGGGGGACGAACTCTAGCCGCTCGAGATCTGCGCCATTGTGCACGACCAACGGCAAACGCCACGAGTCGCTGGCCGTGGGCCGATGAGGCGTCACGAAGGCGGCGTCTTCGTCGCTGACACAGGTCAGGGCAGACGCCTCGCGCCAAGTTTCCCGCTCCCAGCGCTCGAGCGAGATGAGATCGTTTGCCGAGCGTCGCGTGATACCGCCGCTGGAGCGAGAAAGGTCCGCGAAGAAACGGCTCTCGACATTGTGTTCGTCGAGCAACCAGGGGAGCCCGAGCGCCCGCGCGCCCAGCGCGGCCCAGGAATGCGATACGACCACGCCCTGGAACGGGGCGCGCGCGTGGGCTCGAGCGATTGCCCGCCAGAGGCTACCTGGGCTACCGCGCCGAACGCGCATCGGTAATGCGGGACCGTCAAGCGCCCGCGCCGCGCCGCGCAGATCATAGTCTCGACCCAGCCAACAGGAGGCAAAGAAGTCGAGCTCGCGGCTGCGCATTCGCGGCCGCTCCCAAAGCTCGCCACGAGCAAACAAGTGCACTTGGGCGTTTTGTGCGAGTGCCGCTGCCAACCGCTGCTGGCGGATCGCTCCGCCGCTCGCGGCGGGTTCTGGCAAGTAGGGAGTGACCCAGGCGATGCGCATGAGGTCCCTACCGCGCGGCAAGATCGCGGAGCGCTCGCACCATCTGTTCGCCGATGTTCGCTACGTCGATGGAGCCCACGTGTTCGCCCTGCGTGCGCTCCGGCAGCTGCGAGACGAGGTCCAGCGTTGCTCGCAGCGTGTCCGACGAGAGCTCACCGTGAAATGTGTGGACCCAAGGCACGCCGAAGTCGCGCGCCAGATCGACACCGGCACCGTGGTGCGGGACCAGCACGGGTCGATCGAAAGACAGCGCCAAGAGCGCGGTGCCGCTGTTTAGAATTTCGCGGTAGGGCTCGACGACGAGATCGGCCGCTCGGAAGAACGATTGAGCTCGGTTCGACTCGATGTACTCGAGATGAAATCGAATGCGGCGATCGCCCGCGCCGGCATCGCGTAGTTCACGCTCGACGGTCGGTGAGCGCGGCTTGCCCGCGACGATCACCGTCCAGTGCTCGTCCGGCGCGGCACGCAGCGCGCGCAAGAGCGCGGGTACGTTCTTGTATTCGTACATTCTGCCGAAGGCGAGCAGCACCTTGCCATCGCTCGGCAACCCAAGCTCGGCGCGCGCGGACGCGCGATCGGTGGTATCGAGGTATTGTCCGCGATAGTGCGGGTGCGGCACGATCCACGCGGGTACTTTGGCCAGGCCCTCGAAGCGCTCTCGGGCTGCAGCCAAGCCGGCGGGGGTCAGCGCAATGACTCCGTCGAGCTCAGCGATGAAACGCCGCCAAAAGCGATCCTCCAGGACTCGATGCCGATGCTCGTGCGCCCCCAAATTGTGGATCGTCCAGAGCAACTTCGTGCCTCGGCGGCGGGCGTAGCGCGCCGCCATCAGCAGGCTCTCGGTGGTGGGTAGCGCTTCGATCAGCGTGTGGTCGAAGACCGACTCGGGCCAGTGCACGTGCATCACGTCCCAGCGCCCGAGCGGCGCGCGGTACGGGCGGTACTCCACGACCTCGAGCCCGGCCCGCTCGACCTCGCGGTAGAGCAGCGAAGTATACGGGTTGTGCTTGAAACTCGAATGCGCGGGCCGCGCCAGGATGCGTAGCGGGCGCGCCGACCGTGCGATCACGGCGTGAGTATAGAGAGACCGGCTTGCCGCGCAACTGTCACCGTGAATCGTTCGAATCCCCTTCTGCTCGCGGTGTACCTGTTATAGTGCCGGGCGGGCATGCCGGAGATCGACGCAGTACTTCCGCTGTTGCCTCGCGATTTCGAGCGATTCACGCTTTTAGCCCGCTCGCTCGAGCGGTTCATGACCGATCTCGGTCGGCTGTACGTCGTCGTTCCCGACCGCTTTCATGCACAGCTCGCGCCGTTGCTCGAGCGATACAGCCGCCGGCTACCCTTGTGCGTCATCAAAGAACAGCTGTGGGTCCCCGAAATGCCACAGCTTCGTCACCTGCCCGGCTGGTACAAACAGCAACTCGTCAAGTTGGCAGCGGCGGAGTTCGTGAACAGTGAGTTCTTCCTGACACTCGATGCAGACGTAGTGTGCACGCGCCCGGTCTCCTATCAGAAGCTCATCATCGACGGCCGAGCGCCGTGTCATGCGATTTCGCAGTGCGACCACCCCGAATGGTATCGTGGCTCCGAGGCCGTGTTGGGCTTGAGCGCCAAAAGACACAACATCCTGCACAACGTAACGCCCTGCGTTTTGGCTCGGGAAGGCGCGCTGGCGCTGATTGAGCACCTCAATCGGGTGGCTCTCGAGCGGCCCTACGCAAGCGGCATCCGCGGCGCGCAGCAACGGATCTTTTTCACCATGCACCGGCTCGGTCGACACCGCACGCGCCCGCCGTGGCGCGGCTGGTTAGGCGCTTCACGCCCGTGGGCCGAGTACGCGACCTACTTCACTTTCCTCGAAGCAACGGATCGTTACGATCAGTTCCACTTCGACAGTGAGCGATGCGTTTACGACATCGAGCGCAGCGTCTGGGTCAAGGATTTCCAGATCGAGACGATGGATCCCGAGCCGCTCTTTCGCAGTGAGGGGCCACCCTATTTCGTGGTCATTCAATCGAACAGTGGGATCGATGCCAAGCGCACCTGGCGCGTGCTCGAGCCTTGGCTTGGCGCGGCCCCGGAGCACAGCGGTGTGCCGTGAAAATCGCACACCTGCTCGCGACAGGAGGCTGGGGCGGGGCGGAAGGCTTGGCCTGCGCGCTCGCTGAGCGGGCGCAGCAGCAAGGTCATGTCGTTTCGGTAGACGCGGCACCTCTGGCGCAAGCGGGGCTCTCCCATCGAGGGTTTTCTGGGGCTGGCCAGGAAGCCACCCTCGCAAGTTGGGCGCGAGCCGCGCGGAAAAGACTGACGGCATTCGCACCCGATCTGGTGCATGTGCACCTGTCCACGCCCGCGTTCGCCGCCACCGCGATGCTTGCCTCGCGCGGTTTTCGCGGCTTGGTGAGCTTGCATTTATTGCCGGAAAAGAGCTGGCCCAATGACTTCCTCACGGGTCTACCCAGCTACTTGACGCTGCTTGCCGGAGCTCAGCTATGCCCTCGCTGGCTGCTCGTCGCCGTTAGCCGAAGCGATCGACTGCGTCTGAAGCCTTGGTTTGGCTCCGGCGTGCGCGCTGTGCCGAACGCGCCGCTGGCCCTGCGAGAAGACGAATCCGATGCCTCCGATCGCGCGTTCCAGGGCGCGTCGCTCAAGCTCCTCAGCGTGGGACGCTTGGAGGTGCAGAAGGGGCTCGACCGACTGCTCGCGGCCCTCGCGGGGCCGGCCCTCGCCGCGCTGAATTTTCGATTGTTGCTGGTTGGAGACGGAGAACAACGCGCGGAGTTGGCGCGCATCGCCCAGCGCTTGGGCCTCGGCGAGCGGGTGCAGTTCCTCGGCGCCTCCCGCTGGCAGCGTGCCGCGCGGGCTGCAGATTTGCTGATCTGCCCGAGTCGATACGAGGGCATGCCGCTGACCCCGATGGAGGGCGTGCTCGCCGGCTGCCCCGTGATCGCCTCGCCGATCCCCGCCCACCGCGAGCTGTTTGGCGCGATCTCGGGTTCGCTATTGCCCGAGCGAGAGCGGGATTGGCCGGGATTTTTGCGGCCCTTGCTCGCCGATCCCGAGCGGCGCGCATGCCTCGGCCGCGCTCAAAAAACTCTAGCCCCGTTCTTCTCGTTCGAACGTATGTGGGACGGCTATCAACTTCTCTACGACGAGCTTGCGGGACTCGGAGCCGGCACATCCAATCGACCGCTTCGAGACCGCTAGAGCGCCTTCAGCCGAAGCTGGAGCAGCCAGCCACGCGCGCGGCCGATCACCATGCCGCGCAGGTCTCGATCGAGGATACATGCGAGGCTGCCGAACGACACGAGCGCGAGCACCAGCCAAACGAGCAATGAAGGCCAGCCGACGATCAGAGGTGAAGCCAACCGCCCGAGGACGGCCAGCGCCAAGGCGGACAGCACCAGCCCACGCAACTTCGAGAAAATTTCGAGAGTAGGCAGCTTCGCGCGGATCGCTGCGTAGATGGCCAGCGGCGAAAAGATCAGGTGCACGAGGAAGCCACACGAAAACGCAAACGGTGTGGTCGAAATAGTCGTCGCAACGAGCGTCGCCGCCCAATTGAGCAAGGTTGCAAGCGCGGTAATCCTCAGAAGCTTCGGAACGTCACCCAGCGCCGTCAAAGCTGCATCGCCGATCCAGCTTATGAAGTTGAAGCAGAAGCCGAACGAGTAGACATACAGCGCCGGCAGGGACACGAGCCACTTCGCCCCGTAAACGATGCCGATCAGCGCGGGCGCCGTCCCCGCGAAAAGCCCGAAGAAGAAAAACGTCGGGACGGCGGAGATTTGGACGGCCACCGAAAATTCGCGCTGAAAAGCGGCCGGACTCGCCTGCAGGCGACACAAATACGGAAAGTAAACGCGCCTCACCACACCCACCAAGTTCGTGGGAAACCAAGCGGTGTTCTGCGCAAATTGCAGCACGCCGAGGGCATTCTTGCCCAGCCAGGCGCCGACTAGGAGCGGCGTCACCGCGCCGTTCGCATAGCCGACGATTTGAGTCCCTTGGAAGGCGCTGCCGAAGTGCAAAAGCGCGCGGATCTTGGCGAAGCGAAAGATCAATTTCGGTCGCCATGGCTGCACGAAATGGGACATGACGCTGATGATCGCCGCTTGTCCCACGGTCGCCCAGACCAGGGACGCCGCGCCGGCGTTGCGCAACGCCAGCACCACGGCGGTCCCATAGAAAGCAAGGGTGCCCAAAAACTCGAGCGTTCCTACCCAGCCGAAGCGCACGTTACGCTCCAGGATCAGAAATGGCACGGATTGCAGCATCGAGAACGCCAGACTCACGGTCAGACCGGGCAGTAACCACTCACTGCCCGGGGGTAAGGAAGGCCAAATGGAACGCAAAAACGGCACCGCGCAGAAGCTGAGCGCGACCAGCAGAACGCCGAGCCCCAACTGAAACCACCACAACGTCGAAAGCTCGACCGGATCGGGCTCCTCGCATTTTTGGACCAGCGCGGCTCCGAGACCGGTGTCAGAAACGAGTCGAAAGAACGACATCGCAAAATGCAAGATGCCGAAGATGCCGTAATCCCCGGGGCTTAGCTTGCGCGCGAGAAACACGTTCGCGCCCAGCACCACTAGGTTCTGCAGGGCCGAGCGGATCGCCAGCATCGTCACGCCAGAACGGGCGTTCTGCTTCAGCCCGGCTTCACGAGCGCTTTGCTCTTCCGACACCGAGCGCACCTATACAGAACACCGTGCGCGAGCAATGTGACGATTCCGTGGCCAACTAATCACGAGGGAAGACTCCACTGGCAGTGCTGGGTTATAGCGTCCCGCTCGACGTAAGTTCCATTTGCGTCGCCCCGTGATGTCGTGAAGCGCTTGCCTCGGTTCGATTTCGCTTCAGCCCGTGCCATCGAGGAAATTCGATGATCCAGCGTCGGGTGGAGCGGATGGCAGATTTCTGCGGGCGTCGCCCGCGGCTGGTCGCTTTGCTCGGGTTGCTGCTTGCGGTGGTGTCCTGGGCGTACGCTTCGCGGCTCGAGCTGCACACCGATCTGCTCGAGCTCTTGCCGCGCGACAGTCCAGGGTTCCGAACCTTCGAACGGCAACTGGGCAGGCTCGGCGGCGGCGCCACGTTGCTCGTGATCATCGAATCCCCCGACCGCGCGGCGAACCGCCGGTTCATCGATGACTTGGGCGCGCGCCTCACCGACCAGAAGCGGCACGACGAGCTGTGCCTTCAGATCTGCTCCGGCTCGGCTTGCCAATCGTGTCCCAAAACACTGATCGCCCGGGTCGAGTTCGGCACCCGAGACGTTCACGACTACTTTCAGCACAATCGCTGGCTGTACGCCCCCGAGTCCGAGCTCGAGAACGCCGATTCGGAGGTCGACGAAGCGATTGCCAAGCAGAGCGGCCTGGTCGAAGATCTAGAGTTCGATTCGAGCCCGAAGCGTGGGCCAAGTCCGCAGGAGCGAGACGGCGCAGGCGATCTGCAGCACGTCGTGGAGCGAGTCGAAACGCGTTTTTCGAGCGCCGAAGCCAAGCTGAATCCGGCTCCAGCTGGCTACTTCGAGACTTCCGACGGAGCTAGTGTGGGCTTGCGGATCGTCGCAAACTCGACAGCCCTCGGTGACTTGTCCGGTGATCATTTGCTGCGCCAGGTGCAGCAGCTGGTGGAAGGGTTGAATCCACGAACGTATCAGGAGGCTGCGCGCGTGGGGTTTGCGGGGGATATTCCAAACTCGCTCGCCGAGCGAAAGTCTCTCGCGTCGGACGCGGTCTGGGCCACGCTGGCAGCGCTATTTTTGGTGCTGTGTGGCATCGGCTTGTACTTTCGGTCTTACGCCTCGGTGTGCATCGTCGGCTTGCCCGCGCTGATAGGCGTGGGCTGCGCGTATGCCTTCGCGGCGGCCGCGTATGGCTATGTGAACAGTACTGGCGCTTTCCTCGGCGCGATCATTCTCGGCAATGGGATCAACTACCCGATTGTGCTCGTGTCCCGCTACGAGGAATTCATCGCCGCGGGGCAAGCGCCTGCGGACGCACGCCGCACGGCGGTTTGGAACGCGTTCCGGGCCGAGCTGGTGGGCGCGGCCGTTGCCAGTATTGCCTACGGCTCGCTGACTGTGACTCGCTTCCGAGGCTTCAGTCAATTTGGCGCGATCGGTTGCGTGGGCATGTTGTTCGTTTGGGGCGCCACCATCCTGCTGGTGCCCGCGCTGCTTGCGATTCGTCAGCGCTTCCTGCGATCCTCGACACCCATTTCGCCTGCGCGGTCGCGGTCGCGCGCATCGGGCCGCTTCGGCTTAGGCCTCGCCCACTTTGGTCTGCGCTATCGGCTACCGATCGTGCTGATCGCCTCGGTCACCTTCATTGGTCTACTGGCGACTCTGCCCGGATTTTTGGCAGACCCATGGGAATATAACTTCGATCGCTTGGGCTCACGCGGCAGTAAATCGGGGGGGCCTGCGACCTGGTCAATCAAGGCCGAGCGTGTTTTTGGCGGAAAGAGCAACGTGGGCGGCGCCTCGATGCTGGCCGACAGCGCCGAGCAGGCGTTACGAATCAAACGCGAGATCCTCCGCAAAGACCAGGCGGATCCGCGAGGGCGTCTGATACACGACGTTACCGTAGTCCAAGATTTTCTGCCGGGCTCGTCGCTCGAGCAAGAGCGCAAGCTTGCGCTGATTGCGCGAATTCGAGCTCGCTTTACGCCACGAGTGCTTGCCTCGTTGAGTCCGAGCGTGCGCACGAGCGTCGAAGCCCTACTGCCGCCGATGGGCCTGCGCGTCCTTTCAGCAGCAGACTTGCCCACGCTCGTGAGGTCCCAGTTCGAGGACCGCGCGGGCAAGATCGGCTCGGTGTTCTACGTTCGATACCGAGATAACGTCGTGCTGTCGGATGGACGAAACCTCTTGCGCATGGCCGCGCTTACCGACGATCTGGACTTGGCCGACGGCACGAAGGCGCAGACGGCAAGCCGCGCCACCATCTTTGCGGAGATGATCCGCTCGATGCGCCGAGACGGCCCGTTGGCGAGTCTGTGTGCGTTGTGCGCAGTCACCCTGGTCGTATTGCTGGCCACGCGCGAGGCCCTGGGGATGTTCGTGGTGCTCGGCGCGCTGCTCTTTGGTGTGGTTTGTATGCTGGGCCTGGCTGCCATCACGGAAGATCGCCTCAACTTCCTCAACTTCATCGCGATTCCGATTACTTTGGGCATTGGCTGCGAGTACCCGTTCAACGTCTTCGATCGGTCACGATTGCTACACGGTGATGTTTCCGGCGCGGTGTCACGCGCAGGCATGGCAGTGTTGCTCTGCAGCTACACCACGGTGATCGGTTACGGTTCGCTCTTGTTCGCGGACAGCCAAGCGTTGCAGTCCTTCGGGCGCTTGGCGATTTCGGGTGAGATCGCCTGTGTCGTTGGAGCTCTGCTGCTTTTGCCCGCCGTGCTGCACATCGTTCGTCGTCGTCGTCGAGCTGAGCCCACTGAGCCTGCGACTTCGGCTAGCGACTGAGCGCTCGTTGACGCAGGCCGCGCATCGAAGCGTCGCGCAAAGCGAACGGTAGATTTTCCTGAATGCAACAATGTTGGATCATGAATTGCTTCAAGCTTTCCGTGCCTCGTCCCGCATGACGTCGCGCCGCGACGATAAAAAGCCAATTTCCGATCAGCAGTTCGAAGCGGTCAGCCGTGACACTTCGCGTTTCCGATCACGAAAGCGTCACCCGGGTTTTTCTCCTTCGCTCCGTGAGCGACGCCATGCCAGTTCAGGAAATCGATCATATGCGCGACATCAACGGGGAGTTCGTGCGCGAGCCGTCCCCGCAATCTGGCTTTCCGCCCGCTACCGCCCGACCTTTCGAAAGGTTACGATCGCCATCGGGCGGTCCTCTGAAAGTCGCAATTCTCAGCGACTTCGTGCGCGTCTCGTATGCGAACGGCGCGGTGTTCCAAACCCGAAGCCTATACCGCAGCCTGCGCGAGTGTGGTCACGAAGTCACAGTCATCGGCCCCTGTGACCCTGAGGCACACCCCTCGGAGTTAGCACCTGGCACCATTCAAGTTCCCAGCCGGCCGATGAAGGCCTATCCCGGAGTGCACCTGCCGCTGCCGCTGGACGCGCGGCTGTTCGATGCGTCGCGCTGGAACTTCGACCTCGTGTTCGCGCAAACGACTTCGCTTTTGGCCGAGTTCGGCGTGTGGCTGCGCAAGATGAAGGGTATCCCGCTCCTGTGTGTCAATACGACTCACCTACCTGCCGCATACGAGGTGCTGCTTCCGAGCTGGCTCTCCGGAGTGCCGGGCTTTCGCGAGGGGATCGAACTTTGTCTGCGCGGGCCGTTCGAGCAACTGTTTTGCAACATCTACAACGAGAGTGACGGCTTGGTGGTGCTGAGCGACGGACTCAAGCAGTATTGGACCGAGCGTGGCGTCCGCGTCCCGGTGCATGTCATCCCGCGCGCAATTTCGGGCGACACCTTCGCCGGAGCCAATCGACCAGATCCATACGTTCGGCTCTTGACCGAGGCTGGCTTGGCCGCGAGCTCCACTCGCTTGATTTGCGCGGGTCGTCACACCCGAGAAAAATCCCAAGATCGAGCGATTCGAATCTTTGCTCGACACGTGCTGCCCAAAGCGCCCGATACCGTGCTGTTCATGGTGGGTACCGGTCCCGATTCGGCCTACTACAAGCAAGTGGCGACGGCGCTCGGCGTTCAGAGCCGCGTGTTGTTCGTGGGCGAGGTGCCGTTTTCCACGATGCCGAACTACTACGAGCACGCGGATATCTTCGTCCATACCTCGCTCAGCGAAACGTTCGGCAACGTGCTCGGTGAAGCGCTTTGGTCGGGAATGGCAGTAGTTGCCATGGCGGACGGGATGGGCGCAAGCGCGCAGGTCACGCATCGCCAGAACGGCTATCTGCTGTCGCCGGATGCGCCAAATCTCGAAACAGCGGACGAGCATTTCGGGGCAGCCGTGGTCTCCTTGGTGACTGACGCACTCACGCGCCGCCGGCTTGGTCGCGAAGCGGCGCGTCTCGCGCGGCTACGCAGTGCGCCGCTCGTCGTGGAGGGAAAAATGGCGGAAGCGTTCGAGGCCGCGCGCTCCCATATCGACGGGACGGTCCGCATTCCGGACATCGAGCGCTCGCGCTTGAAGCAGTTTGCGACCACGGCCAAGCACGCACGCCGTTGGGCGTTCGTGATGAGCGGGATCTATCTCAGCGGTCGTCTGCGAAAGGCATATGCTCCGGTCGACGCGCGCGCCTCGATTCATCCGTCGTTTTCCTAGCGACAGCAAAGCGGGCATGCGAATCGCCGATATCACGGAGTTTTACGCGCCGACCGGCGGCGTGCGAAATCATTTGACCATGAAAGGGCGCGTGCTCCGCGACCAGGGGCATGACCACCTGGTGATCGCACCTGGCAAGCAGCACTCCCTTGGCCCCCTGGATCACGCCGTGACCGAGGCGAAGGGCTCGGCTCGCGTCGTGCAGGTAAAAGGACCGACGCTGCCCTACGATTCGAACTACCAATTATTGTGGCGGCTCGACCGCGTGCATCGCGCCTTGCTCGACTTCGACCCCGAAGTACTTTCGATCAATTCCCTGTATATGGCGACCCTCGCGCTCGAGACCTTGCCGCGGCGCCTCTCCCCGTTGCGAACGATCTTCTGGCACGCTGACTTCATCGACACTTACTTGCGCCCGCGCATCCCAAGCGGAGTTTCCAAGCGGGTCGCCGACGCTTTGGTCGAACCGCTTTGGGCAGCCGTCCGCAAGGTCGCCAATCGTTCGGCCGCGACGTTCGTTGCGAGCAAGAGTCAGGCACAAAAGCTGCGCGAGCACCGCGTCGAGCGCGTGATCTTCGTGCCGTTTGGGCTCGACCGCAGCGTGTTCCGCAGCGACAGATCGAGCTCGGCGGTTCGCTCCGAGCTCCTGGGCAGCAATCCGAACGCACGCTTGCTAGTCGGCGTCGGTCGCTTGGCAGGGGAAAAACGCTGGGACTGCGTGATTTACGCGGTACAGCGGCTACGAGCTACAGAAGAGGTCAGGTTAGTGATCTTCGGTGAAGGGCCAGAGCTCGAGCGACTGCGCGCGATCGCCGACCCCCGCGTCGTTTCGCTCTTTGGTCCAGAACGAGACCGAAATCGGCTGGCCGTGGTGATGGCTTCGGCAGATCTGTTCGTTCACGGGGGAGCGTACGAAACGTATGGCTTCAGCGTCGCGGAGGCGATGGCGAGCGGGCTTCCCGTGGTAGTGCCGTCGTCCGGCGCGGTGATGGATCTAATCGATCCCAGCTCCTCTGAAACATTCGCGCCGGGAAGCGCCGAGGCCTGTACCGCCGCCCTGAAGCGCGTTCTTGGGCCAGAGTTCAATCGCTACCGCGCGTGCGCGCTCGCGGCCGCAGAACGAGTGCCCGACAGCAAGGCTCAGATCCTCGAGCTCGTTCGGATCTACCGGGCGCTTCGGGATGAAGCTCGACCACGCGCCGTCAATT
Organism: Pseudomonadota bacterium; assembly: GCA_037200885.1. Classification (GTDB taxonomy): domain Bacteria; phylum Myxococcota_A; class Polyangia; order Polyangiales; family Polyangiaceae; genus PMG-095. The sequence goes on along the minus strand of JBBCIN010000003.1, from coordinate 2,012,273 downwards.
GGGACGCGTTCGGGCGTCAGGGCGGAGATCGAAGCGCGACGCTCAAAGGTGCTTCGCCAGCTGTGTGAAAGGCTCGATCAGCGGGTGCTTCTCCCAGAAGGCCAAGTGCACGAGCGCCCCCATCGTCGAGATCAACAGTGACACCGAGCAGAGGCCGACGACGAGCCGACGAAGGCGGACCGATAGCTGCTCGAACGATTCGAGCACTTTCAGCGCGCCCAGGAACAAAAGTGGAATGATCGGCGCAACCAAGCGCGGGCCGTAGCAATAGCCGCCCCACCAATAATACCAACACCACATCAGCAGGCAGTACGGCACGCACATGCCCACGACGAGCCAGGCTTCACGCCGGTGCGTCCGAAATAGCGCGGGGAAACCTGCCAACGCCACGAGCAGAGCTGGGCAGAAAGGAATCAGCCCATGCTGGAGCGAGAACAAGCTGCCTATCGTTCCGCTGATTAGATTACCGCTCATCCAGGGCTGAGCCGGATGCAATGGTGAGCCGAAGAACAGCTGGTTTTCGTACAGCACGAGCGCGACGCTGAGCACTACGGGCAGCGCGAACAGTGCCGCGCGTTTCGCGTCGCGCGCAAGGACCCGGTCGATGAACAGCGGTACGGCCAGAAGCGCGAAGGGCGGCTTCATCTGGATGCCTACCGCCAAAAAAAGTCCCGCGAGGAAAAACGCGCTCCTACGCGTAGCAAGCGCGAGAGCACCGACTGCGCTCAACGCGAGCCAAGGCTCGCTGAACAAAGTCCGCCCGTAGTGCCAGGTTGGGCTCCCCAGGATCGCCAAGAGCGTCGTGGCATTCACCAAACCGCGATCATTCGAGAGCCCGCGCAGCAGCTCGCGTAACATCAATGCGCATGCGAGCGTCGCGAGTGTGGACCACACGATCGACAAATGCTCGACCCAGGCCGTGCCTCTCGCCGGATAGACCAGCGCCGCGAGCAGCAGTGCCAGCCCGGGCGGATGCTGCGAGTATTGAGGCTTGCCGTCGAACTCGCTAGGAGCGCCGAGCTTGCGCTCGGGCAGCGCTGGCGCTGGAAGTGCTTGGCCGTGCGCGTCACGGGCGTAGTCGTAGACGGTAATCCACTGGCGCCAGTTGCCGGCGGCATCATACCAGACGACCTGACGATCGATGGCTGCTCCGATACGACCCACTCCGATCTCGGGCGAGCCCTGCCGTGCGCGATCGTAGTTGTTCGACAAATCGAGATCGTGGTCGTTGACGAGGCTTTGAATCATCACCAGGTAGTGCGGCTCGTCACCACTGGTTACGAGCGGCAGCCCGAGAAAAGGCACGTCGTGCGCGCGCGAGAGGCCGAGCGGCAGCGCCAGCGCGAGGGTGAGCAAGGTCAGGAACAGCCGCTCGGAGGCCAGTCGACGAAACAGCGTGTCCATGGACGATCGTTCAGAAGGCGATGCGAAAGCCGAGACCACGCGGCGTCGAGCCCGGGGAAGGGCGCTCGAGGGAAGCGTGCCGTGAGCCACTGATGGTCGCCGGATCAGGCATGCCGCGCACATCCGCCGGGGGATCGGGAGTAAAGCTGATACTGGCTCGATCCGAGCGATAGGTAATGAAGAAGATCGCTCCGGCGCCAACGAGCACCCCGCCGCCGACGGCGAAGGCCGTCTTCGGGCCGCCCGCCAGCCCGACCGTAATGAACGCGCCACCAATGATTCCGCCCAAATTCAGCGCCAACCAGGCGCCCGAGCGCGCAGCCGCCTGCGACTCGTATTCGCCGTGCCATGTGCCCGGCTGATGCAACGCCACCGCGCCGTCGACCGCGTGGCCGTTGAGCTTGAGTTGGTAGTCGCCGGGCACTAGCTGGGCATCGCAGGGCGAGATGCACCAAGTCGGAGTCCCGTGGCCGGACTTGGCGCGCGCCGCGAACGTCAGCGGGGAGCCTTTGTTCCGCATGTACACCCGCACCAGCGGGGGAGAGGCGGGCAGGGCCGCTGGCGCAGTCTGAGCCTGCGCCAGCGCGGGGCAGGCGACGCTTGCCAGGCCGAGCAGCCCGCGAACGACGAACGACATGGGCTCGGGTTTACTCTGAAGCCCGCCCGCCGACAACGGCCCGCACGACCCGAGCGAGGCGAGTGTTCGTCGCTTCACTCCCCCCACATGATCCAGCCGAGCAACTCAGCCGTCAGTAACGCAGCGGCCGCCTCTTTCGCGCCGACGGTGCGTGCTTCATGGCCGGTGCGGTAGGACATCAGGCGCTCGAGGGCTTGGTCAATCGTGAGACGCTCGGGCGTCAGCGTGGAGACGTAGATCAGTGAGGCGGGCGCAGAACCACGTTCGCGCGGGTGCCGGACAGCTTCGCCGCGAGGGCCGGGAAGGAGGCGCTTTTTGCCTGCTGGCAGCAGGGTCTTGGGTTCGCCCTTCGCGCGCACGATGGCGCCCGCCATCATCGGGCTCGCGAGGTCGAGGTCGAGCGGGAACTCGACTCGTTGCGGGGCGGTGCCGCGGTAGAAGGTGACGAGGCCTTCGGACCAGCCGCATAGGGTGGCGACGCGATCGCGGCCTTGGTCGCGGATGGCTCGGAAAACGTCGACCGCGTCGACCATGCCGATGCCGATCAAGGTGTCGCCCAGACGGCCGCCGTAGCTCGAGAGCGTGCCCAGCGCGGTCTCGAGTTGTTCGCGGGTCAAGCGGCCGCGCCTGACTAGGTATTCGCCGAGCAGCTCTTCGCGCTCGGAGGACGCCACGTGGAGCAGCCGGCCTTTGTCGAGGTAGATTTCCTTGCGACTGCTGCTGCCCGTATTCGAGCCGCGTTCGATGAACAGCGCGCCGCTCTCGCCCTTCTGGCGCATGTACGCGAGCACCTCCAGCATCGGCGTGTCTGCGATTTGCACCTGGTAGTCGGGGATCCCGGGCTCGAATAGGCGGCTGGTGGTGGCGGTGGTCGAAGGCAGGAGGTGGCGCCCGAGCTCATGGACGTCGCGGATGAAGCGATATTCCTGCCCCATCAGCGACACTTCGTCATCGGCGGTGAGGTCACCGGTGGCGATCATTTCGATCAGCTTGGGGAAGGTCACCCCGGCGAGCGTTTGGCCATCGGCGCGACGGACATTGGACAGTGACAGGGTGGCGGGCGGTTCACTGACCCGCGTGGTTTCTTTCACGGCCGCGAGGCCGCCGCTGCTGCGTGCGCGGACGGCGCGCATGCGTTGCACCGAATCACGCACTTGGCCTTCGATTTGACGGGCCAACTGGCTCGAATCCTGAGCCCAGTTTACCCACTCCGCGAGCGTGACCTGCAGCTCTTCGGGCGACGGTTGCTCGAACTCACTGAGGGCGGCGGCGAGCTCGGCTGCGTCTTGGAAGCGCGCGTCGGGATCGCGCGCCAGTCCTTTCTCGCACAATTCGAGGATGCCTTCGGGCAAGCTGCCCGCGGCTTGGCGCAGCGGTCCGATGTTCACATCGCGGATCGCCAGCAACACCGCTAGCTGACCGCTACCGGGGAAGACGCGCTCGCCGATCAGCATTTCGCCGAACACTGCCGTCAATGCGAACAGATCGGCGCGGTGATCGAACGGCTCACCAGCGACCTGCTCTGGAGCCAAGTAGCCAAACTTCCCCTTCAAGCCTACGCTCGGTTGCTGGGGTTTCACCCGCTGCTCGAAGCGCGCGATGCCGAAGTCACCGAGTTTGATTTGGCCGTCGACCGAGAGATAGATGTTCGACGGTGTGACGTCGCGGTGCACGATGTGCAGGGCATTGCCCTCGGCATCGTGCGCGGTGTGCACGGCAGACAGGGCGCTCGCCACGCGCATCGCGATGAACGCGGCCAGGCCGGGCGGGAATCTTCGCAACTCGGCGTCGGCTCGACGGAGCAGCCGGTATAGGTCGACGCCCTCCACGTACTCCATGGCAAGGTACGGCTCGTCGCCCACCATGCCTGCCCCGAACACGTTGACCACGTTGCGGTGGACGACCGCTCGGTGCAGCTCGGCCTCGCGTTCGAGCGCGTCGAAGTCCCCGCCCTCGCGAGCGGCGCGTAGCAGCTTCTTCACCACCAGACGTGATGCTGGTTGGATGCCGAGCTTCGGGCGCGCCAGGAATACCTCCGCGCTTCCGCCGACGGCGATGCGCCGTTCCAGCACGAATGGCCCGAATGGTTGCTGGGCCCCGGACCCTTTGCGGTCGGTTGCCACAGCCCTCCATTAGAGCGGCTTTCCGGCAAACGGGACAGCGAAAAACCGAGGCCGGGCCGTCGGCGCGCGCGCGTCGGACAAAACCGACACGCTTCGGGCAACTCTCGCCTCGCTTTCAAATCTCGGACGGCCAGCGGGGCGCGTGTAGGTGGCGTGCTTTTCCGGCCCGTGGTTTGGGTGCGACTAATCGGCGAGATTCGTCATGAACCGGCTTCTATGCCCGAGAAGTGATAAAGGGCGGCAATGCTTGGCGCGCGCGTGTTCCGCTTTCTGTTTCGGTTCACGCTGCTAGTCATTTGTGTGTCGCTCGCCGGTAGCTGCAAATGCAGTCACGAGGCGGCCAGCCTGCCGCCCAAGACGCCGACCGTACGGCTATATTTGGTGTCGTCGCCCGCCGGCGCGCTGGAGCCCTGCGGCTGCGTGAAGGACATGCTGGGCGGTGTCGATCACCTGGCCGCGTTCGTGAAGAGCCAGTCAGAGGACGCGCCGCATAGCGCACTCCTCGGCGCGGGCCCTTTGTTCTTCATGAACACCACTCTCTCTCCTGAGCGCCAGACACAAGACGCTTGGAAGGCGAATGCGCTCGCGCGCTCGCTGGGGGCGGCCGGGCTTCGCGCGTGGGCGCCCGGCGCCAATGACTGGGCGGGCGGTGCGGACACGTTCGGTGCGCTCGCCAGCGCGGCCCAAGCCGTCCCCGTCGCTTCGAACCTGAGGGGGCCGGGCTTGCAAGCCGTGCGCGTGTTCGAGGTAGGCGGGAACAAGGTCGGCGTTGCGGGCGTGAGTCTGCCGCTTTATCAGGCCAATCTGCCGTCCGGCGTCAGCGCTCTGGACACTCTGAGCGAGCTCAAGAAGGCCAAGGCCGCGCTCGACACCCAAGGCGCGCGGCTCCGCATCCTGCTCACGGCCATGCCGCGCGGCGATGCCCTCCGCCTGATCGATCAAGTGCCGGGCTTCCAGGTGCTCGTGATCGGAAAATCGTTCGATCAAGGCGAGAGCAACGACCGCCCGACTCCGCCCGAGGTCGTAGGCACGACCTTGGTGGTGGAGGCACCGAACCACCTGCAGGCCCTGGGCGTCGTCGACCTGTTCGTGCGTGATGACAAGTTCGAGTTCGCCGATGGTTCGAACACCGCTGCGGCTGCCGAGCGCGAAAGCTTGACCGCACGGATCGCTGAACTCGATGCCCGTATCTCCGCCGCCAGCAGCGCGGGCAAGACCTCGGACGCCGACTTGGCCGCGCGCCGCGTCGATCTGGAGCGGATGAAAGCACGGCAAAAGGCGTTGTCCGCACCCAGCGTGCCTGCGAAGGGAAGCTTCTTTCAATACCGCTTGGTCGAAGTGCGCGATGCACTGGGCAGCGAGCCAACCGTACAAAGTCTGATGGACGGCTACTACCTGCGCGTCAACGATCACAATCACGAGGTCTTCAAAGACAAGCTTCCGTTGCCCGCGCCTGCCGGGCAGAGCCACTACGTCGGCGTCGACGTGTGCAGCAGTTGCCACAAAAGCGAACGAGAATTCTGGAACCTCACTCAGCACTCGGCTGCGTACGCCACGCTATCGTCCGCGCACAAGGAGTTCAACCTCGACTGCGTGAGCTGCCACGTCACCGGGTACGACAAGCCAGGTGGATCGACGGTGGTGCACGTCGAGAAGTTGAGCAACGTCCAGTGTGAGGTTTGTCACGGGCCCGGTTCGCGCCACGTGGACACTCCGCTCGACGAAAAGTTGATCGCGCTGCCAGAGCAGAGCTTGTGCGCTGCACAATGCCACCACGTGCCGCACGTCAAAGCAGACTGGAGTGTCAGCGCTTCGTGGGCGAAGATCACCGGGCCTGGGCATCAGCGAACGAAGGAAGCGTTAAAGAAGTGATCTTTCCGGAACCGATTTCATAGCGGGAAAACCTGTCAATTTACAGTCCCACAGAACTTTCCAGCCCGGATGTTCGCTGTCCATGGACTAATCCATCCCGAGTGCGGATCAGATTTTGCGCCTGTGTCGAGAGTGGTGGCTCGCACTGTGTGGTCAGGTTACTTTGATTATCGATGACCCACGACGAATCCAGTCACGAGGACTCCGAAGACCGCTTCTACGCGCAATTCGATTCGCGCGAGGTCGAGCTCATGACGCTCGACGAACTGGCAGCCGCGTTCGAGGCCGGGCAGATCCACGAGAACACGTTCGTCTGTCGCGAAGGCGACAGCGAATGGCTGACGCTCGCTGAGGTCGCCGGCTTGGGTGAAGAACCCGAGCCCGCGCCAGTAGTCGAACGCCGCCCGGCGATGCCGGAGCGCCGTCCGGAAATGCCGGTTGCGGCCTCTGTCGTGGCCGAGAGCCGCCCGCCGATGCCGGAGCGTCGTCCTGAGATGCCGCAACGTCGCCCGGAGATGGCCACGCAGCCGGCCGCGCGCTTCCAAGCGCCGTCAATCGCGCCCGCCGCGCCGAGCGCCGCAGCGCCGTCGCTCAGCTACGCGCCAGTAACGAGCAACGTCGACTACTCCAATCTGGACTTCGACGAGCTTGCGATGCGCCCCAAGCGCCGCTGGGGCGTGGTCCTCGCCGCGGCCGCTGTCTTGGCGGTCGCCGGTGGCGGCACCGTATTCGCGCTCGGCGGTGGCGGTAGCGCATTGGCCTCGGCCATCCCGGACAAAGGCGCGCTCGAGGCGGCGGCCAGCCACAGCCAGGCGTCGCTCACGCTCTCCAACATCCAAACCAAACCCAGTGAACCCGAGCCTGCTGCACCGGTTGTGCCGAGCACGCCCGAGCCAGTTGCTGCCGCAGCGCCAGCGGAAGCTGCCGAAACGCCCAAGCCCGGTCAGCTCAGCGAGGATATGAAGCAAGCCTTGCTCGCTTCGGACAAGTCCAAAAAAATGAAGAAGTCGAAGGGCCACGCCACGACGGCGAGCGCCGCTCCACGCCATAGCGGCAAAGTGGCGAACTCCGGCGGCTTCAAGTCCGGCGGCAGCGCTTACGATCCGCTCAACGGCAAGCTCTGAGCGTGAGCCTCATCATTGCTTCGCCGCCAGTGCGGCGAGGCAGTGGTAGGCAGCGTACTTATAAGAATCGGCCAGAGTCGGGTAGTTGAAGACCATGTCGATGAACAGGTCGACGGTCGCGCCGAGGTGAATTGCGGTTTGCCCGATGTGCACGAGCTCGGTGGCGCGCTCGCCGATCACGTGAACGCCGATCAACTTGCGCGTCTTGGCGTCGACCACGAGCTTGGTGATGCCCTCCAAGTCGCCGGTGATTTTTCCGCGCGCGTTGTTCTCGAACAGCCCACGCCCGGCCACATAGTCGATCTTCTTTTGCTGGCAGGTCTCTTCGGTTTCCCCGAACGAGCTGACCTCGGGGATGGTGTAGATGCCGTAAGGCATCTCGGCGGCGACGGCCGTCTTGTAGCCGAAACCGAAGGCGTGGCACATCGCGACTCGCCCTTGCTCCATCGAGACCGAGGCCAACGCTGGGAAGCCGATCACGTCACCGGCGGCGAAGATGTTGGGGACCTTGGTGCGAAACTGGCCGTCGACCGGAATGTAGCCGCGTGAGTCGGCAGCCAAGCCCACGGTTTCGAGGCCGAGATCCGCGACACAGCCCGTGCGCCCAGCCGCGAAGAGCAGCTGTTGATTCTCGAGCTTGCTGCCGTCGGCGAGTGTCGTGACGACGCCAGCGGGTGATCGCAAGACGGTGGTCCAGCGTTGCCCCTGCACCAAGCGGATGCCGAGCTTGGTCATCGCCACCTTCAAGCGAGCCACGATCTCGGCGTCCAAGAAGGGCAGGATCTCCGGGCGAGCGTCCACCAGCGTAATGCCGACGCCCAGAGCGGCGAACATGCAGGCGTATTCGCAGCCGATCACGCCGCCGCCCAAAATCGTCATCGACGTGGGCAAGTCGTTGATGGTCAATATCTCGTCGCTGTCGTGGATCCAATCGTCGGCAAAATCGATCTCGGCTGGGCGATAGGGCTTCGAGCCCGTCGCGATCAGGATGAAATCGGCGCCAATGCGCCGTTCACCGGCATTCGAGCTCACGGATACGGTGTGCGCGTCCACGAGGCGACCGCGCCCTTGCACGTAGTGCACGTCGTGCTGCGCCAAATTTTTACGAAAAGAGAGCGACTCGGCAGCGGCGATTGCGTTCTTGCGTGACATGAGTCGCGGCAAGGTCGCGTTGCGATCGAGCTCGAGCGCGACGCCGTACAGCTCGCGCGCGTGATAACCCGATAGATAAAGGGCAGTTTCACGCAGGGTTTTGCTGGGCAAAGTGCCGGTGTGCACTGCCGCTCCGCCGGGTTCCGGCTCACATTCGATGATGGCCACGCGCTTCTTGAAATAGGCCGTCTGCGCGGCTGCTTTCTCGCCCGCGGGACCAGCGCCAATCACGATTAGGTCGAATTGCTCGAGTTCAGGCACGGACTCGAGCTTATCCGGAACACCGTCGCGGTCTCTAGCTACCCCGATGTAGGTGGCAAAAATACCGATATTCTTCGGTGTAAAGTGGCCGTTTGGAGGCTTCAATGAAGCTAGCTGAGCCGTCGTTCACCGAGCCGTTCATCCGGGTAGAGCTATTCAAGGTCGGGACTACGACCGTGACGCCCTCGACGCTGGTGATTGCCGTGGTGATCGTGCTCATGAGCTTCTTGTTCTCGCGCGTGTTTCGCGCAGGCATGCGCCGCTTCTTCCAGCAGAGCGGCTTGGCACCGACGGGCGAAGCCGGAGCCGTAGAGCGGCTCGTGCACTATGGCATCGTGCTGATGGGTGTTCTGGTTGCGATGCGTACGACCGGGATCCGGCTCGACGCTCTGTTCGCCGCCGGCGCCGTATTTGCCGTCGGCTTCGGCTTCGCCATGCAGAACATCGCGCAGAACTTCGTCTCCGGGGTGATTTTGCTATTCGAGCGTACGATCAAGCCGGGCGACGTAATCGAGGTGGGCGGGCAGATCGTCAAGGTGCAGCAGATGAGTATCCGCGCCACGATCGTGCGCACCTTGGATGAAGAAGACGTGATTGTTCCGAACTCTTCGCTCGTGCAATCGAACGTGAAAAACTTCACACTCGAGGACAACATCTACCGCGTGCGCGTCACGGTCGGCGTGTCCTACAACTCGGACGTGCCCAAGGTAAAGAGCGTGCTGGAGGCCTGCGCGCGGTCGATGGATTATCGAGAAAAAGGCTTCGAGCCTCGCGTGCTTTTGCTCGGTTTCGGCTCTTCGGCACTGGAGTTCGAGGCTTCGGTCTGGATGCGCGATCCTTGGAACCATCGCATCGCCGGCTCCAAACTGAGGGAAGCCATTTGGCTGGCCTTCAAGGAACAGCAGATCACGATCGCGTTTCCGCAGGTCGACGTGCACTTCGATCAACCCGTGGCCGAAAGCCTACGTAGGCTGTCGGATCAGAAAACGACCAACGCCGCGTGAGGCTCGGTGCTGTTAGCCCGTGCCTGTGCTCAGTCTCTAAGATGCCGCGGCTGGTGTTGCGTTCAAGAAGCGGCCTCGCCGGTAACTGATCACGTATACCAGGGCGAACAGAAAGTAGGTGAAAGCCACGATCTGCCAGAGGCCAACGTAAGTCGCGCTCTCGGACAACACGAACAGCACGCTGGTCGGTAACTGGAAGCCGACGATGACCAGGCTATCGAGCAAGAGCGCGCGCAAAGTCGCCCCGGCGCCCTGAATCGCCGAGCCGAGCACGATGGCGATGCCCAAGCCGACGTAGCTTGCGCCGACCCACTTGAAGTAGCTCAGCGCGGGCCGTAAGACGTCCGGATCGGAATCGAAAAAACCGACGATGCTCGAGCCGTAGACCGTGTAGATGATGGCCAACGCGCCCATCATGACGGCGTTGTACATGGCCGCGTACCAGCCACTCAGCTTGGCGCGCTCCGGGTTTTGTGCGCCGAGGTTTTGGCCGACGAAGGTCTGTGCCGCGCTGCCCCAGCCCAGGCCCACGAACAGAGCCATGGTTTCCAGCCGAAAGACGATGCCGAGCGCGGTGGTCGCGCTCTGATCGGTGGGCGTCGTGAAGGCGCGCGCCACCAGCGAGTGGGTGACCAACATGGCCAAGATCCGCACCACGAGCTGCGCGCTGGAGGGCCAGCCGAGTTTGACGATGGACGCGATGGTCTCGCGGTGCGGCGCCACGCGCGAATTCGGCAGGAACAAGCCGAAGCGCTTCATCAAAATCGTGGCGAGCGGAATCAACGCAATGAAGCGCGCGATGAGCGTGGCCCAAGCCGCGCCCATCAGCCCCATGCGCGGGATGCCGAACAGGCGCGCCAGCGGACGACCCCAGGATAGAACGGTGGGTGCGTCACCCGGGCCATAGACCATGACCACCGCCAAGATCAGATTCAATACGTTCGAGCCGATCAAGAGGCCGACGGGCGTTTTGCTGCTGCCGAGCGCGCGCTGCACGCTCGTCAAATGCATCAACAAGAAGATCGTGAACGAGCCCGCGAGCATCACGCGCAGGTAGGGCACGCCCAGATTGGCCACTTCACCCTTGGCGCCGACTAGGCCGCGGAGCACGAAATTTGCGCCAAAACCGCCAAAAATTCCAAAGAGCAACGAGAGCGAGACGATCACGATCAAGGACTGCCAAGCGATCTCGCGTACGGCGTCCTGATTGCGTTCGCCGACCTTGCGGCTGATCAGCGTCGCCGTCGCCACGCTGAGCCCATAGCTGACGATGGTGCCGAGCGCGGCCAATTGATCACAGATCCCGATCGCGCCGAGGGCCGGGCCCGCGGTGGCGCCGCCCAAACGCGAAATGACGAACGCATCGACGAGGTTGAACGCCGTCTGTAGCCCCATGCCGAGCGCGAGCGGCGCGCCGAAGCGCGCCACCTCGAACCCGAGCGGTCCAGACAGGATGCGTTCCGACGGGCGATCGTTCACGCGCTCAGAATCCATCGAGCGGATCGCCCGCGCGATCGCGCTCGAAGCAATGATCCGGGATCTTGCGGCTCTGTCGTAGCAACGCGGAGCGCACGACGAAACCTGCGGTCACCGGATCGTGGTAACCACTCGGGCGTTTCTCTTCCGACTCTCGATCCGAATAGTGCAGCCCGATGCGCGACATGAAAAGCTCACGCACGTATTTCCCGACCAACGAGGAGAGGCTCACCAAGGGATCGGCGGCATCGGCGTCGCGCACGAAGTGCAGCTCTCCCAGACCGGGAAAGCGATAGCCGCTGCGCGCCCGCCCCTCGCCCAAAATGGCGTGCAGGCGGCCCGAGAGCGGTCCAAAGAATTTCGAGTATTCTGCGATCCCGCCCACTTTTCCACACACGGCCTCGATCTCGCCGCCGGCCTGGGCCCGAAGCTCGAGCACGAGCTGCTCCATCGCGTTCAGGTCCGCCACGAAGCGATTCGTGCCGCGACGCTTGGCGTCGTTCAGATTCTTGGTGCACACGACGCTGCTGCGCACGCTGAGGATTTCGACTCCGCGTTCGGCCAGCGCGTCGCGATGTTTGGTCACGCGCAGCACGTCAGCGGTTTCGGCCAAAAAAGCCTCTCCGCGTTCGTTCCAGCATTGACCCGCGACGTGGGATTCACAGCGCTTTTTGAGCTGGCTCGAGCCCTCGAGCGACAACTGTTCGAACAGTTGTGCGGGCGAATTCACGGGCACTTTACTGAGCGCCCGGGCCCAGGCTTCACCCAACGCGACGTCGGTGTGCGACATCAGGCGCTTCGAGTCATCCAGGTCGGCTCGGATGGCACGCGGTAGCTTCCGGCTCAAAGTACGACGGCCGCGTTCGTCTACACGCGCGAGCACCGCGGTCACGACCAGCGGTCCCAGGCGCGCGCCCAAACCGTTTTCGTCGGCGCCGACGCGAAATTGGAAAGGCAAGGGGACGGGCACCGCCGCGGAGCCTAGCCTCCCGTTCAGGTGCGAGCAATGCGGCTCAGCCGCCCGCGACTGGCGGGATCAACGCGATCGTTTGCACGCCTGCCAAGATCTCGGAATCCCCGGCGAAAGCTTCGTCCAACGCGACGCGCACCGAGGCCATTTTGCCGCGTAGGCCTGGGCGTATTCGTTGAAGATGCACGATGAATTCGCGCACCGTTCGCACTTCTTCCGGAAGCTCCAGCACTTCCTCGTTTAGCCCGACGAGCTCTCGAAGCGCCGCAAAATAGAGAACCTGGACCACGCGCCCGAGTTTAGCCCATGCTTCTCCAACGTGAACGTCGAACGTGCCCGAGCTCCGGAGCGGGCACGTTTACGCTACCGTTCGTGAAGGGGGCGAGCCGGAGAACTGTGTTATCTCTTCTAGTTCTCGGAGGTTTACAAGATGACGGAACGGAAGACCGGCTTGGGTCGGGACGTGTACTTGGCGCTCGCTGCCGTTGGTTGGGCCGACGGGCAACTCGATCAAGAAGAAGCCGACGCCATCGTGCGCACCGCGTTGGAAGAAGGCCTCGAGATCGATGAGATCGCCGAGATCGAAGAGGCCACGAAAAATCCGATCGATATCGGGGTGATCGACCGCAAAAACCTGTCCAAAGAAGATCGGCTATTCGTCTACGGGGTGGCTTCCTGGATCACTCGTCTGGACGGCGTGGTCAGCGCGGCCGAACAGACCGCACTCGACAAGTTGGGGGACGCTTTGAAGGTACCCGAAAAGCCCAGGGCAGCCGTGGATGCCATCGCGCAAGACGTTGCGAACATGTCCGACGAGCGCCCCGATCGCTACGACTTGCTCGCGCTCCGTCGCATCATCGCCGAGCGTTTGGCGCTGACCACCAAGAAAGACGCGAGCTGACCCAAGAGTATTCTCGAGTGGTTGGCTGTCGGTAAAGGGGGCCTCTTGTCACTCTCCCCGTCCTCGGAAGTTGCTTCAGATGTGTTCAAGTGTGACGTATTAGCTAGTGTCGGATCTCGACGCGGGTTCTTGGTCAGGTTCGAAATACGTTGATGAACGCGCACGCCACCCGACCAGTCAAGCCTCAGAGCAAAGCGCCGCTGTCGCTGATTGCTCTGCAAATCGTGCGCGAATCGCTCGCGCCCGAAGCTTCACTGCCGGAGCTCGCCAAGCTCGCCGCGAGCGATCCGGGTTTCGCGCTCCGTATCATCGCAGTCGTGAACAGTCCCGCCTTTGGGCCACAGCGGCAGGTCTCCGATGTTCGGCAAGCGGTGTCGATGGTTGGTATCCGCGGCCTGCGCGGCATTGGGATGAGTCTGGCCCTCTCCGACATGGTACCGGTTGGTGAGGCCGGCCGAATTCTGCTCGGCAACTCGCTGCGTCGTGCAGTCGCCTCCCAATTGCTGGCCCAACGACTCGGCCAGAAAGAAGTCGACGAGTTTTTTACGACCGGACTATTTCTGGAAGTAGGCCTGCTATCGCGCGCTCGCGAGGATCTTGCGGGGGCGGCCGAGGTGGCTCGTCTGCCCGCGTTGCACCGCGTGATGCATGAGCGTGCTGCCGGGTTGCCGGATCATCCGGCGGCGGGAGCCGCCCTCGCCGCGACCTTCATGCTGCCTTCGCACGTCGAGGCAGCGGTGCGGGAGCATCACGCAGAGGCACCACCCGAAGCGCTGTCCTCGCGAGTTGCGTGGGCCGCCGAACGCTTGGCTGCGCTCTGGGAGGGCGGCGATCCGGTCCAGAATCGTCGGACCGCGATCGAGGCAGTGCTCGCGCTCGGCCTGAGCCGAGACGATGCGCAGATCACGCTGGAAACCGTGCCCGAACTCGTGGTCGCCGCGGCCACCGCCTTCGACCGAGACGTTGGCCCGCAACAAAGCGTCGAAGGCATCTTGGTCGACGTGAATCGCAGTTTGCTGGAGATGACCCAAAACTACGATGCCGCCGTGCGCCGGCTCGAGTCCTTGTTGGCCGAAAAGGAGTTGCTCGGCAAGCGGCTGCAGGAGGCGAACACTCAGCTGACTCGCCTGGCATCGACGGACGCGTTGACCGGCCTGGCCAACAAGCGCGCGCTGGAAGAAGCCCTCACCCGTGACTTGTCTCGCGCTGAGCGTGACCAAACTTGGCTCACGATCGTGCTCAGCGACATCGACTACTTCAAGAAGGTCAACGATACGCACGGCCACCTCATCGGAGATGAAGTGCTGCGCCATGTGGGCCGCGTTTTTGGTTCCAAGCTGCGCGGCGGTGATCTGGCGGCGCGCTATGGCGGCGAGGAATTTCTGCTGATCTTGCCCGGCAGCAATCTCGTGGGCGGAAAGATTGCAGCTGAGCGGCTTCGCAAATCCATCGAGGAGCTCGGCATGCCCGGTCCGAGCGGTCCATTCAAAGTGACGGCGAGCTTCGGGGTGGCATCCGTGTGCGGTCCGGGCTGTGCGGGCACCATGAAAGATCTGGTTGGGCGCGCCGACGCGGCCCTCTATGCTGCCAAGCATGGCGGGCGCAATCGCGTCGTCACCGCCGAGGCCTAAATCTGCTACGCGAGCAGTTCGGTCTTCGCGACGGGGTAGCCTTCGGGCCGACGCACCGAATAGGACAGCGCCAAGATCTCGACCAGGACGACGCGATACACCGTGTGCACGTCGTCCACGTCGATTTCTTCGGCGTGGGCATCGAGGGTGGCGTCGATGTGCTCGTGAATGTAGGCGAGCACGTGTGGCTGCTCCATCGCGATCACGTCGTCACTGTCGAGGGCTTCGGCGGGATCGGCGCGGCGCAGCTCTTCATCGAGGGTGAGCAGCTCATCCGTGGCCTGAAGCTCTTCTTCCTTCACTTCATCGATGTACGAGCCGTGGGTGCGCTCGAACGCGAGCCAGACGGTGAGCGCCAGGAAATAGCCCAACGCCAGCGCCGTCTCGTCGAGCGGCTTGCCCAATGCGTCGGCGACGTGCGCAGCCAAGGCGGGCTGGGCACGCTCGAAGCGCTCGAAGGCTTCGTCGAGCTGCGAGCGCGCCTCTTCGTCGTCCTCGGCGAGGTTGTCGCGCACGGACTCGAGCGCATGCGAGGGGAGGGTCGCGTACGAAGGGACGGGGCGGATGGCCGAACGACGAACCCACACGATGGTCAGAGGTCTAGCATGCCAAGCGGCGCATGTGAAAAGGTCACGCGCTCGGTCCAATAAATGCGAAATAGTCCGACGAATGTTTGAATCGCGCAGCGACCCAGGCCAGGGCGAGAAATCAGCGCTGCGCGCGAGCGGCGGCGCTGACGTGGTCCGACGTCGCTTGGCGTTGCGCTTCGGGCTCGGAGCGGTGGGCGTAGCCGCGCTTCTGCTGAGCGCGTGGTTCGTGCTCGCTGCGCGCGACAGCGAACGAGCGCTGCCCGGTGTCCGCGTCGAAGGACAGGATGTCTCGCGCCTCACCCGCGCCGAAATCGTCGCGAGCGTTCAGGCGTGGGGGAGCGAGCGGGCCACGCGAAAAATTGGCCTTTCGCTCGCTGGCACGCCGTTGGTCTTCGAGCCGCAATCGGTCGGTCTGAAGGTGGACGCGCAGGCGAGCGCGGCGCGTGCGCTGGCGGTGGGTCGAAGCGGTACGGTTTTTTCGCGTGGGTTTGCGTTCTTCTGGCGAATGGCGCACGCGGAGTCGGTTTCGGTCGAGCTCCGCTTCGATCCCAAGCAGGTCAGTGACCTCGAAGACGAGTGGCAAGCGCGAGCGATCAAGGATCCGCCGTTCCCAGGTGGCATCAGCGTCGACGGTACGACCGTGACTCCGCTCTATCCGCAAACCGGTTTGGTCCTCGATCGCGCGCGGATCAGAGAGCAACTCAGTGCTGCGCTGCGCAGCGGTCGCGACCCGGGGCCGCTCGCGCTGCGGAGTGAGGTGCCGCGCGTGGAGCGTCCTGAAGTGGACCGCGTTGTTGCTCAGGCACGCGAAATGCTGAACGGTGAAGTGGCGCTGAGCTCGGGCGATGGCACACGCCATCTTTCGGTCACGCCGGCCCAGCTGGGATCACTCTTGCGCGTAAGTGTCGATGGAACGAAGACCAAGCTCGAGCTCGAATGCGCCCCGGAAGCGACGCATCTGCTGCTCGAGCCGCGCCGCGCCGAGCTCGAACAATTGCCCGAAAGCGCGCGCTTCGTGATCGATGCTCAGGACCACGTTCACGTACAGCCCGGCCGCTTGGGCACGCTCTTGGACGACCGAGCGGTGGCCAGCGCCCTGTGTGACGCCGCGCGAATCAGCGCGAAAAGCGGCAATTTACCGCTCAGCCCCGGGGCCGAGCCGGCGCTTTCCACCGCTGCCGCCGAGAACGCGGGCATCGCCGGCCTCGTCGGTACGTATACGACCCGCCACGTTTGCTGCCAGCCTCGCGTGCAGAACATTCACCACATTGCCGATTTGCTCGATGGAACGTTGGTGCGCCCCGGTGAAACGTTCTCGGTGAATCAGTTGGTTGGGCCGCGCACGGTCAAAAATGGCTTTCTTCCGGCACCGAGCATCGAGGACGGCGATATGGTCGACACCGTGGGCGGTGGCGTGAGTCAATTCGCGACCACGCTGTTCAATGCCTTGTTCTATGGCGGCTACGACATCTTGGAGCGGCAACCGCACAGCTATTGGTTCACGCGTTACCCGATGGGTTACGACGCAACGCTCAGCTATCCGCACCCGGATATCGTCTTCAAGAACGATACCAACGCCTGCGCGTTGATCAAAACCGCATACACCGACACCAGCATCACCGTGAAGGTCTACGGTGACAACGGCGGACGCAGAGTGCGCGCGGAGGTGTCGGAGCGACAGAACATCGTTACGCCGCCGATCGAGTTCATTCCCAATCCGCGCCTCGACGCCGACGAAGAGAAGACTCGTGAAGGCGGCATGATCGGCTGGACCGTGACCGTTAAGCGCACCCTCACCTATGCCGATGGGAAGATCAAAGAAGAGCGCCGCAAAGTGACGTACAAGCCGCGGGCGCGTCGGGTCGAGGTGCACCCGTGCCGCATCCCCGCGGGCGAACCGGGCCATACCGGCGAGCGTTGCCCCGTACCCGAGAAAGACGACGTGGTCACTTCAGGCGCGGCCGACGCTGGCGCGAAATAGGCTGCCGTTGCCGTGCAAAGCGTAACTGGGCTCTCGCGCCGCGATGAACAGCGCTTGGCCTTGGGCGAGCTCGTGCCGCTCCATCGCGTTCGCGACGGTGACCTGCCCCTGCTGACAGAGCACGATCTCGGGGCCGCGCCGATCGGTTACGGTGGGGCCTTCGCCAGGCAAGATTCGAAAGCTCTGTAGTTCGAACTCGGCGGCAGAAGTTTGGTACACTCGCGCGCTGCCCTGCATTTCGCCGCGTAGTACAGCTACCGGGCCTGCGTTGAAGCGGAGCACGCGTAAGAGCTCCCGATTGTCCACGTGCTTGGGCGTGAGCCCACCGCGGAGCACGTTGTCCGAGTTGGCCATGATTTCCACGCCGACGCCTTGGAGGTAAGCGTGCAGGTTGCCGGCTGGCAGGTAAATCGCTTCGCCTGGAGTGAGCTTGACCAAATTCAAGAGCAACGCACTGACGATGCCGATGTCGCCGGGGTAGAGCACACCGAGGCGCACGGCCCAGGAAAATTCGTGTTGAAATGGGCCCTCGATTGCCGCAAGGAGCGTGCAGCGGTCGAGGGTTTCGCGCGCCAACTCCGCGCGCCGCTCGGGAGACAGGCCGAGCAACGTGGCGAACAGCTGGGACAAGCCGGCTTCCGTGGGCAGCTGCTCGAGGATCTCGATCAAGAAACTGGTGTGCGGCAGGTTCAACGCTCGAAACAAGTCCAGCGTATCTTCGATCTTGCGAAAGCCACACAGCGCCGAAAAGGGCGTCAGGGCGCACAAAAGTTCCGGCTTGTGGCTATCGTCCTTGTAGTTCCGGACCGGAGAATCGAGAGCTACTCCCGCCGCTTCTTCCGCGGCGAAGCCGGCTTGGGCTTGTTCGAGCGTGGGGTGAGCTTGGAGCGAGAGTGGTGTCTCGGCGGCAAGCACCTTGAACAAGAAGGGGAGCCGAGCGCCGTAGCGCGCGAGCAATTCGGCTCCGAGCATGGCCTCGGGCTCGCGCTCGATCAGCCGAGTGAGCGGTTCACGTTCGGGCAAGACCATCGATGGCGCCTTGGCATGTGCTCCCATCCACAGCTCGGCTTCCGGTTCGCTCGAAGGTGTCGAGGCACCGAGTAGCGATGCGATCGCGGTGTGCGATCCCCAGGCATAGTTCTGGATTGGGTTTTCGAGTAGCAACATGGCGCCCTACACACGAGCTTACAACTCTTGCGCTTGCGCGGTCTCCGTCTTTGGAAAGATCAGTGCAAACGAGCTCGGCGACGGTCGATACAAAAGCGTCTCATTCGACAGGTGTTCACGGTCGAAGGCTCCAAACCAGGGCAGTGCGCGCCAAGTCTCTGTATCTTTCACGAATTCAGGCACGATTAGGTCGAGCTCGAGATACCGCCCATGAGTCGCGACAGCCAGCTTTGGCCCAAATGACCAGCTCTCTTGCCCCGGCCGAGGAGAGAGATCGTTGTGCAGTGCCCCGCCGTAAGTGAGGATTAGCTCGTCATCAGCATTCGGCTTGGCCAACAGTGCTTCGACGGAGCGCTCGGTTTCCTGGGCAACCAGCGTGAGCAAGCGTGCCACGCCGTCCTCACCCGCGGCGGCAACGCTATCGTACTCCTTGCAGTCGGGCGCCAGCGCTTGCGGCTCGATGCCGAGACGTTGGGCATATTTGCCGAGCGTGAGAAATTCGTTCTGGTTGCTCTTGGCTTGATGCTCGGTGACAGGCGCTTGGGCCTTGGCTGCGCTCTCGACCGTCTGCTTCGCGCAGTTGGCGAGCAAGAGCTCAATCACGATATGTTTGGACTTGCCCGACAAGAGCGGCAAGAGCTGCTCGGCAAAGCGGCGCGTGCTCGAAGGGATGCCGGTCGTGCCTGCTTGAGCGTGGGCTTCGCCGATTGCCAAAACGCGCGGCTTGGTTCGAAGCACGTACTCGAAGGCAGCCTGCGGCGTCGCGAATGCGAGGCAGTCGAGCGCGCCGCACGCACGCGGTCCGGCCGCTTGGGGCGGGGGTGTCACCGATGCGCTAGCGGTCGGCGTTGGCTGAGCAGTCGGCGGCTGTTTCGGAATCGCCTGTGGCGGCTGAGCAGCAGGCCTCGCAGATGCACACCCGGTGGCGACCAGCAACCAAGCCAACGCACAGCGGGACCACGCGATGCTCATGCGTCGATCGTACACTTTGATTCGGAAAAGTTCCGGCGCGAGACAAAAAAAGGATCAACCTCCCGCGCGCGCAGCGCCGCGTCCCCTCTCAACTTTTTCTCCTCCCGCGCGCGTAGCGCCGCGTCTCCCTCTTATTCGCGCCGGAGTGCGCGCCAAGCAGTTCAGCCGACTGCCCGGAAATACGTCGAGGTCAGCCGACTTTGGCAGGATAAGATCACGATCAGCCATCGAGGCGCAGACCTACAAAGAGCTGACCGAACAGGCGCGTGCGATCTCCGGGCGAAGCGCGGGCGGCCCCGCGCACCCGGATGCCGCTAGGCCAAAAATCTCAACCGCCGATCCCGCGCGCGCAGCGCCGCGTGCTCACCGCACGCACGCACGCACGCGCGCGCAGTGCCGCGTGCTCTCAGCGTGTGGCCAAAATTCTAACTTGCCCGGGCGTGAGCCACCCTTCGCTCGAGCCCCACTCCACGCGATACATGCTCGGACGCCGTTCGAGCACGTACACACTCGCGCCTTCAGGGACGGTCACCGAGTCGGCAGCGCCGCGCTTCTGCGGCAAGGGTTTTCCGGACTCGTCGAGCAAGCGTGCCTCGTCTGCCACGATCACCGCTGGCGACGAGCTGAGCCGAAAATGCCGCGCTCCCGCGGTCAGTCCCGCGCCCGCGAGCAGCAGGACGGCGCCGAGCCCAATGCCGATCGCGCCAGCAAGCGCCGCGCTCGTGCGCGGCACGAAGCGTCGTAGACCTAAACCGAGCGTGAGTAGCAGGGAGCCCACGAGCGCGAGGCAAGCCCACACGTTCTCGTCGAACAACGAGGTCGCTGCGCGTCCGAGCGAATCCCGCGCCATCACCGGCGCGGTGCCTTCACGCGCGTGGCGCCGCGAGATTTCGGCGCGGATGCGCGAGAGCCCGACTTCCGCCTGCTCATCCGAGGGGCGCAACAGCAAGACCTCGCTGAGCGCGGCTGCCGCGCGCCCGAGGTCGCCGGGGCTGGCCGCACTGGAACGCGCGCGCTCCACATACGCGACGGCGCGGTTGAAGCTGGCGTCCGGATGCACGAAGCCGCGATCGGCCAGGAGCTCGAGCGTGTCGATGGCTTCGGTGTAGGCGCCGCGCTTCAAGGCCTGGCTCGCAGCTGCGAAATCGCGCTCCGATTCACTTGGCGCGGCCAACGTAAGGGCCTCGCCCAGCGCGAACAGCGTGGCCAGCAGAACGATGAGGAAACGCCGCACCGGGTCCTCAGCTCGGGGCCAACAGCTTTTCGCTGCGCATTTCGGCCGCGTTTTTGGCCGCGCGCTGCGCCAGCTCCGCCGGATCGATGTCGCTGCCCGCGCCCACGAAGCGCAGCGCGTCGCAGTCTTCCAGGATCCGAGCCAAGGCTTCGGCGCGCGCGCGTGGTAAGCCGCGTTCGACGAGTGTCGTGCTGAGCTCGCTTTTCAGGATGGCGCGCGCTTTCAGGTTCAACTTGAGCTCGATCGCGAGGAACACCGCGCGCTCGACCGCTGCGACAGAGCCCTGCGTGTCACGCGCAGCAAGCTCTCGCGCCTCGCGCAGCGCGGTGTCGAGCTGCGCGCCTAGCGAAGCCCCGCGGACACGCAGCCTTTCTCGGGTACGCGTTGCGAGGCTGAGTGCGCCTCCAGCAAACACTACGCCGAATGGCGCGAGGAGCAGCGCTGCCCAAAAGCCCGGGCGGTCGCTGAGGGGCTTCTGCAGCGTGGGCAGCGGCCCCAGTGTGTCCCTGGCTCGAAGTACGCCGGCGAGACGATCGTTGGGTTTTGGCTCTACCTTCGCCTTGACTGCGTTCGGATTGGCGTTGACCTGGATCTCGCCGAGCTTTGCACGGGCGACCGCGTACTCGTGCCGTTTCGGATCGAAGTACGGCAGGCTGAGCTCACCGAGGTCGATCTTGCCCGGCTCGGTCATGCGCACGACGTAGCTGAACGTCCGCGAGCCCTGAACCAAGCCGCCTCGCACTTCCATCTTCTCGGCCAGTGCGGGCTCGAGCCATTCGACCCCGTGACTGTCTGGCGTTTGCAGCTTGAAGGGCACATTGCCAATGCCCGAGAGCTTGGCAACCACCGAGATGGCTTCACCGGCCACGATCTGGCGTGGCTCGACCGTTGCCTCGAGCTGATACTCGCCCACGTCCCCGATCTTGTAGCCGGGAGGGCGACCGCTCAGCGGAGGTTCGGTGACTACCAAGTTTACCCAATTGCTCTCGCGAACCAATGCGCCGCCGCCAGGCGCGGCTGGGTAGCCGCGGCCCGCGAAGCCCATCTTCATGTTGCCCGCGCGCAGCGTGCCCGCGTGAAGGGGGAACATGGGAAGCTCCCGTAACTTTGCCGCGATGAAACGAATGCCTGAGACCGGCACCAAGTAAGCTTTGACTTGCTCGGGCCCGCTCTCGAACGTCAGAAAGTCCGCGTGTGACGGTTCATTGGGATTTTCGGCGCTGAACTGGCCGCGCCCGCCATAGGCGAACACGCGCAAAGTCACCTGCTGACCGACTACGACCGGGTTCGGGGTCACCGTCGCGCGCAGGAACGCGATCGGATCTGGCGCCTTGTCGACGCGTAGCTCGTCCGGATAGGTCGGCTCTTCCGGTTGCTGCTGCTCACTCGGATCGTCGTCGAATGGACTCTTGAGATTGAAGCCGGGAGGGAACGGTGAATTGCCGCGTCCGAACGGATCCAAAAAATCGAACGGGTCGAAACCGCGCCGCGTGCGTTGCGGAGCACCGCCGGCACCGCCTGTCACTACTTCCACGGGGATCGGATTGCCTTGCGCGTGTTCGCCTCCGAAGGTCGCGCTCGGTGGACCCACTTTGAACGAGCCAGGTTTGCTGGCTGTCACTGTCCAAGTCAGCGTGACGCCCACGCGCTGGGTCATCTGTCCGTTGATGATGCTCACCTGCGACTGCGGACTGCGCGACGGCTGGCTAGCGGTCATGCCCGGCGGCAACGGCAAGCGCTCGTCGCCGATTGCGTTGCCGTTTTGGCCATCGGACATCAGCACCAGCTGCACGTAAAACGATTCACCCACCGCGACTCGTTGCGTGCTGACCGCCGTTTTGACTTCCAGCGCGTACACGACCGAGCTTGCCGCGAGCACGGCCAGAGCAGTTGCGGCCGTGAACGCAGGCCTCACTTGTCCTCCATCCCGCCACGCGTGCGGCCTTGGATGGCGCGGTTCTTCGCGTCCTGCTCTTGCATCGTCGGCGCGTGTTCCAACATGTCGAGCATGCGGTCGTCCTGATTTGCAGACTGCGAGGGTGGCTGCGGCTTCGGCTTTGGTTGTTCGCTGCCGGCGTCCGGTTGATCCTCCGGCTTGGGCGCCGAACCGTCCGCGCCAGCGTCCTTCTGCTTGTCCTTGTCTTTGTCTTTGTCCTTGTCGTTCTTTTTTCCGCCGTCTTGGTCCTGATCCTTACCGGAATCGGGTTGGTCACCGGAATCGGGCTCGCCGCCGTCGTTCGAAGCGTCCGGTGGCTCTGCGTCCTTCTTCTTGTTTTCTTCGTCCTCGATGCGGCGCAGCGCGATCGCGCGATTGTACGCCGTGTCCCGGCCAATGCCATCTGCGGAGGCATCTTCGGGCACGCCCGGCATCAAGCGCAATGCGGCGTCGTACTCCTTGACCGCGGCTTTGTAGTCGCGACGCAAGAACTCCAGGTTACCTGCCAGGTAGTGGGCACGGGCTCGGAATTCGACGGGGGTCGTCGAATCTGTGGCCACCAGGCGCAGGACGCGCAGCGCACAGTCTACGCCCTTATTGCGTTGACCGAGCTCGGCGTCCTGCTGCGGAGTCGTGCCACCGTCGCCGATCGGCTCTTCTTCGCCGAAACGTCGTCCGAAGCGCTCGGCCAATTTGAACAAACCGAGTCCGAGATCGAAGCCAGCATTGGGGCGTTCGCGCACGGGATCCGGCGTGCCGATCTCGCCATTGTCGCACTTGCCGGTAGCGAGGTAGCCTTCGAGCAGCGACACCGCGCTGCCCGCATCCCCGGCGTCGTACGCGCTGATGGCTTGGTCTACGCTCGGCGCGTGGCGCTCGAACAAAGAGTCGGTCGTCTTGCCGCAAGCGGCGACGAAAAAGAGCGACAGGCAGAGCCCGGCCGCAGCCGCCGTGGCGGCCTTTTTGAGCCGCTTTTTGGCCATCCGCCGGGTCTTTTTGGGCGGCGGAACCGCGCTCGGCTTGCTCCGACGCGCGGCCTCGTTGACGAAGGTCTCGATCACGACCAAAAACAGGGCGAGGCCGAGCGGGTACATGTACACGTCGGCGTATACGGTCTCCACCTTCTCGGAGAGCTCCTCGGTCACGAGCCGGGCCAACCGTCGGGAGATCTCGGTGATGCCGGTCTCGCCGCGCGTGCTCTGAACGATCACGCCGCCCGTGCTGCTCGCGATCTTGGACAGCTGCTCCTCGCCCTCTGCGGAGAGCGAGGTCGTGAGGGGCTTGCCTTGATCGTCGTTGCGATAGCCATGGGCCTCGCCGGCTTCGTTCACGTCCGGGATCGGCTCTGGCGTGCGCCCGCCGATCTGCACCACGTCGATGGTGATATCGGCTTGCTTGCAAGACTCGGCGACTGCGACCGGATCGCCCTCGAGATCTTCACCGTCGGTGACGAGCAACATCACGCGGCGATGCTGCTTCGACTTGGGATCGCGCTCGAGCAGCTCACGCCCGGCTTCGAGCGCGCGCGCAATCGCAGTGCCGCCGACGGGCATATCGTTCGGTGAGAGCTGTCGAAAAAACTGCGCGATCGCTGCGCCGTCACTGGTGAGCGGGAACGCAATCGGTTCGCCCGCGAAGGCGACGGCCGCAAAACGTGCACCCGGCAAATCCTGGATCAGTCGACCGACCTCGGACTTTGCCCGCAAAATACGCGAGGGTGCGATGTCCTTGGCGTACATGCTCTTCGAGTAATCGAGCACGATTACGACGTCGAGGTTCGTGGCTGGAATCAGCCGGGTGCCGCGGCCATACTGCGGCTGTGCCAGGGCCGTGAATGCCAGCGCCACCGCCAGCACGAGCAGTACGCCTTTCAGCGCGCGCCGCCCGCTTGGATTGGCCGTCAAGAGTCCACGGACCAAGGCTTCATCGCCGAAGCGTTTCACGCTGCGGCTGAGCAGCACTCCGCCGACGATCAGCGCGAGTGCGACCAAGAGCGCGAGCGTGCTGCCGAACAACCAAACCGGAACTGCGAATTTCACGGGAACCTCCGCAGCACGAGGGCACGCAGTACGGCGTCAGATGCGAGCAAGAGCACCCCGGGCAAGAGCAGGAACGCAAACAGGTCTTCGTAGTTGGCGATGTTGGCTTCGAATTTGGTCTTCTCGAGCTTGTCGAGCACGTCGTGGAAGCTGGCCTGTAGCGACTTCGCGTCGCTGGCTACGTAGGTCGATCCGCCGGTCTTTGCGGCCAGCTCCTTCAACAGCTTCGGGTTCACGGGGAAGCCGACCGAGACGTAGCGCGGCTGGCCGAACAGGTCGAAGCCGTCTTGCACCTCGGCCGTTTCGCCTTGGCCGATCTGGATCGTGTACAAGCGAGCTCCCACCGAATTGGCCAAATGTGCCGAGTATTCCGGGGAAATCTTGCCGCCTTTGGCGTCGCCGTCCGTGAGCAGGATGATCGCCTTGCTGTGGGCGTGACTGCGACGCAAGCGCGCCGAGGCCACGCCGACCGCGTCGCCGATCGCGGTCGCGCTGGAGTCGATCACGTTCAGTTCCATCTTGCTGACGAGCGCGTCGAGTAAGTGGTAGTCGAGCGTGGGTGGGGACAACACGTACGCGCTCGACCCAAAGACCACGATGCCGATGCGGTCGGTCTTGCGGCGGGCGATGAAGTCTCGAATCACGGCCTTCGCGGCATCGATGCGTGTCGGGCGCACGCCGCGCGGCTTGGGCGGCACGTACGTTTGTAAATCGGGCGGAAGGTTGGACATGGCCGCATTCATCGAGCCGGAGAGATCGAGCACGACCACGATGTCGATGCCTTCTTCGTCTGCGGCCTGAGGACGCAACGTGTTTACGGGGCGTGCCAGCGCAAGAACGCACAACCCAAAGCCGACCGCTCGCAGCACGCCGGGCAGATCCCTGAGCCAGACGCGCACGCCAGACGGCCCGACCGAGAGCGCGGCCAGCGTGCCCAGTTTGAGTCGGGGCATGCGCCGGTCTTCGGCCAGCGTGGCGCGATAGAAGATAGCCGGCACCAGCAGCAAAACCAGCAGAAACCAGGGCGTTTGCCAATGGGCGCGCAAGAGCTCCTCGCCCCGGGTGAGGGCGGGGTAGGCGAGGCCGAGCAGCAACGCGAGCAGCGTGTAGAAGACCAGGAGCCCCCCGCGCAACGCGCGGCGAAGCCTGGCCGCGGAGGCGCGCAGATCGAAGCGATGCGGCTCGGGCTTGCTCTTGTTCGCCTTCCTTTCGTCAGCGGGCAGTAGCTCTGGCGCTGCAGGCTCCGGTTTCGCGCCATCGCCCGTATTCGAAGCGTTGCTCACGGTGCCCCGCCTGGATTTTTGGGTTCAGCTGGCTCGTCCGAGTCGGCTTCGGAGTCACTCTCGCCGCCCTGGGAAGCGTCGGTCATCAACGGCGCTGGTAGTGGAGCGATCAGCATCGTGCGCGTGACGATGCTCTCGGCGCGCGCCAATAGATCGAGGCACTCGCCTTCACTCGGGGTGAGGCGAGCAAATTTCACTAGATCCGCGTCGCGCATGAAGCCTTCGATGCCGGGGAGATCTTCAATCTTGGGGGAGGTTTGGCGCAGAGACCAAAGCGCCTCGCGGGTGGTGCTCTCCAGGCCGTCGTAGCCGTAGCGATCGCCGAGGTAGCGACGCAAGACGTCCGAAACCCGGTCGAAAACCTCGGCAAAACGCCCCTCTCGCGTGAGCCCAGCGTGGCGGATATCGTGCAGCGCTTCGAGCGCGACGTCCCACGGCGGGCGAGGAGGGGGCGGCGGCGGCAACTTCTTCGGGCGGCGCAGCCAGCGGCTGATGAGCAGCGCGCCCAGGGCGCCCACGACCAGCGCGATCAGGACTGCCACCGCCACGTGCTTGGCAGCGGTCCAAATCTCGAGCTGACGCCGGGGCGCGGGATTGCCGCGCGGCGGCGCGTTCGGCGTATTGGCGATCGGATCTTCGACCAACACCGTGTGGGCTGCGGTGCACACCGTGACCAGTTCGCCGCTGGCGCGCGAGACCGCGATCGGTAGCGGTGGAAGCACGAGCTCGTGCCGCCCGGGTTTGTCTGGCAAGGGCACCACGGAGATCCGCACCTTGGTCGTGGCGCGCTCACCTTGTTCGCTGCGCTCGAGCTTGGGCCCAGCGGCACCCTCTGGATCGGGCAAGGCGAAACCCTCGCGCTCCAGCGCTTTGGCTTCGGGGCTGTCGCTGAGCAGTCGAAAGCCCGTGGGCAGCACCGTCTCGCCCTTGCCGTGCTCGACCACGACCTCGAGCGTCAAGGCGTGGCCGCTGAGCGCGCGGTGCGCGATTTTTTCGGTGAAATGCGGGCGATCCTTGCCCGAAGGGATGCGCTCGACGCAGCTCTCGCCGTTCTTGCTGTCGACCACGCTGGATGCGCCCGACGCGCTGCTCGCCAGCGGCGCGCCGGCATCCGCCGTTTGCGCGAAGCCGAGTGAGCTGAACGACAGCGCGCTGAACGAGAACGAAAGCGCGAGAACGCGCACGAGGGCGTTCATCGGTGGGCTCGCCGCGCGCGCCGCGCGAATAGATCGCGCAGCGGTTTGATGTACGGCTGGTCCGTGCGCACCACGCAATAGTCCAGCCCGAGCTTGGTGAATAGGCGCACTTGTTCGGCGCGCACGCCGCGCATCTGCTTGGCGTAGTGCGCCCGAACTGCGGCGCTCGAGGTATCGACGATTACGCTCTCACCCGTTTCGAAATCCTCGAAGCTGCCGATGCCCACGTTCGGCAGCTCTTCATCGCGCGGGTCGACCAGCATGACCGGGATGATGTCGTGGCGCGCGGCCGCCAGCGACAACGCCCGGTCGTAACCGCTGGTGAAAAAATCACTGATCAAGAAGGCCACGCTCCGGCGCCGGGCGACCGAATGCAAGGTTTCGAGCGCAACCCGGAGGTCGGTCCCAGTGCGTTCGGGCACTCGGCCCAGAATCTCACGCACCACGCGCATCACGTGTTTTTGGCCCTTTTTAGCCGGCACCAACTTCTCGATTTGATCAGTCGTCAGGATCAGACCCACGCGGTCGTTGTGCTTGATCGCGCTGAAGGCGCACAGCGCGGCCACCTCGGCGGCGAGCCGCGCTTTGCTGGCGGTGTGTGTGCCGAAGCGCTGACTCGCAGACAAGTCGACGACCAACATCATGGTCATCTCGCGCTCTTCCACGAACACTTTGACGTGCGTCGCGTCCATGCGGGCGCTCACGTTCCAGTCGATGGTGCGGATGTCGTCGCCGGGTTGGTACTCACGGACCTCCCGAAACGCCAAGCCCTGGCCTTTGAAGACGGAGGTATAGCTGCCAGCCAGCTGCTCGGTCGCGAGCCGGTTGGTGGTGATCTCGATCTTGCGCAGCGCTTTGAGTAATTCCTTCGGGATCACCGCATCACCAGCGGACGTTTGAGACACGAGGGGAGCAAACGGAGACCCTCAGGGAACCTCGACGACCTCGAAAACGCGGCGCACGATGTCTTCTGCCGTGACTTCTTCCGCCTCCGCTTCGTAGCTCAACACCACGCGGTGGCGGAGCACATCCGGGCCGATGGCCTTCACGTCTTCGGGCGTGACGTAGCCGCGGTGGCGCAAGAAGGCGTGGGCGCGCGCCGCCAAATTGAGGGCGATGCTCGCGCGCGGGCTGGCCCCATATTCGATCAAAGGAGCCAGATCTTTCATGCCCTTTTTCTGAGGCTCACGTGTGGCAAACACCACGTCCACGATGTAATCCTTGACGCGATCGTCCATGTAAACGTCGCGCACGACCTTGCGCGCCTCGAGCAGTTGCTCGGGGGAGGTCTTCGACGTGGCGGTGGTGTGAACCACCGAGGTCATGCGATCCATGACCAAGCGCTCCTCCTCACGGGAGGGGTAACCGACCTTGACCATGAGCATGAATCGATCGATTTGAGCTTCGGGCAGCGGGTAGGTGCCCTCTTGCTCGATTGGGTTCTGCGTGGCCATCACGATGAACGGATCGGGCAAGGGATAGCTCTTGTCTCCGATCGTGACCTGGCGCTCTTGCATGGCCTCGAGCAGCGCGCTTTGCACCTTGGCCGGCGCGCGGTTGATTTCATCCGCCAGCACCAGATTCGCAAAAATCGGACCGAGCTTGGAGCTGAACTGGCCCGTCTTCTGATCGTAGATGACGGTGCCGATCAGATCCGCAGGCAGTAGGTCGGGCGTGAACTGCACACGCGCGAACTTCGCGTGAATGGCGTTGCAAATCGTGCGAACGGTGAGCGTCTTGGCTAGGCCTGGGACGCCCTCGAGCAGCACGTGCCCGCCGGTCAGAAGGCCGATCAAGATGCGCTCGATCATGTAAGTTTGACCGACGATGACCTTGCCAATTTCGGCCATCAGGTCGTCCACGAAGGCGCTTTCCTTGGCCACGAGTTCATTGAGCGCGCGTACGTCCTGCATGATTTTCCTGGGGGGCGAGCACCCGCTTCTAGCGCGGCGGGCGCGCGGGAGACAATTACCAAACCACGCTTATTCCGGGCTCGGCTCGGAAGGCTGCGCCTGAACTATCGTTAGTCCCGTAAACGTGCCGCGCCCGTCCCCGTGCCGACTTCTGAGTCCCTCAGAACGACGAAGGGTGCCTCGAGTCGCTCCGCACTGGTGCATGCGAGCTGCCGAGGGGCAGCCAAAAAATCAGATAGAGGAGATAAGGCAACGGGTACGGGCAAGTGTACGGGGACTGAATTCAGGCTAATCCAGGCCCAACGCGGCGCTCAATAGCGCCACGGCCAACGCCTGGGCTGCCAGTGAGAGCACGCCTAGACCGACTCCCAGGCCAAAACCGGTCAGCGAACGTCGCGTTTTGCCAAAGTGCACCGGTAGGGAGAGCGGGCCGAAGGCGACCACGGCAGACAAGAAGCTGGCATCGGTCCAGGCGCGAGCCAGGCGCTCGCCCGAGAGGGCTCGCAGATCGCGGCGCACGATCAGATAAGGCAAGAGCGCGTTCAAGGTCAGGCTCGACGCGACGACCAGAATTTCGGACACGCGGACTTCGCCTCGACCGGGCTCGCGAACGTTGTCGATCGACTACGGTTGAACCGCGTGCACGAGCTCACCGAACGCGCTGTCTTCGCCATTCGCGGGGCGTGCGGCATGGCGCAGGGCGGCTCCCTTGCCGGCGTTCATTTCGCAATGAATGGCCGTGGTGTACGCCTTCATCGGCTCGTCGTAGCTGCGTGAGGCAACGACCGCGCTGCCGATCTCGCGCAGCGAATCATCCATCGCCGTACAGCCGCTGCTGGGCGCAGGTAAGCTGAGGGGCTTCGCGTTCTCGCAGCAGCCCGCGCGAACGACCGCGAAGGCTGCCATGTCGTACCAGCCGATGCGCGCGAAGATTTTCATCGCGTCGGTGACGCCGCCCTTGCCGCCGTTGATCACGGCGACGCGCAGCTTTTCGGCGCCCGTGCGCGGGTCGCTCTCTTCGCACACCCAGCTCATGTCCGGCGCCTTCTCGAAGGTGCCCTTGGGCAAATAGCCGGAGACGCATGAACCAGCTTTGTCAGTGCTCGCGGTCTCACTCTGGCCGTTCACGGGCACTTCCGAGAGATCGATCTCCTTCTTGGGCTCCGCTTGCGCTGCCGCTTGCGGCTTCTGAACCTCGATCACTTTGACGTTGGTCTTGGAGCGCATGGTCGAGAACGTCCAGCCGACGATCAAACCGACCGCGACCCCGAAAGAGGCCAGCATCAGCAATTTGGAAGGCTTTTTCTTGGGCGGCGGAGCGGCCAGGCTTCGGCGCGGCAGCTGCGAGATGCGTGGCGGTTCACTCGGACGCACGCTGGGCGGTAGTGGCGGTGGTGAAGTGGAATGCGGACCGGGGGCGATCGGTTCTTCACCCGCGTGCTCCACGAACCAACGCGCGAGCTCGCGCTTGAGCGGACGCAAATCATGACTTCGCACGCCGAGATCACGCGCGAGTGCGTGATACAGCGCGACCCGCAGCACGGGATCGAGCACGCCTGCGTCGGCGAGCGCGGTCTCTGATTCGTAGCCAGCGCGGGCCGGCGGTTCGCCGACCAGCATTAGAAATAGCAACGCCGCGGCGCCCCAGCTGTCGTCGGGTTCCGAGGCAGAATCGCCGACCTCCCATTCCGGCTGACGGAACGCGGAATCGCCACTGGAAATCGGTCCGAACACCAGTACCGGGCCATCTCGGCCCTCTGGAGTCAGGACCACATTGCTCGGGTGCACGGTGCCGTGCGCGCCGCCCGCTTCATGCAAAGAGGACAAAGCATCTGCAACTCGCAGAGCGGAGCGGACTGCATCGACCGGGGCTTTGCTGCTGATCTCTGCCAGTCGTTGGCTGAGCGTTTCGCCCCTCAGCTGCTCGCTGACGACGAATTGCTTACCCTCGAATTCGACCACGCCGAGGACGTTGGCGAGATGCCGGTGCGCAAGATCCTTGCCCTTGGCGAGAAGCTTGGCGACGGCCACACTGACCTCTAGAACCAGCACGGGCAGCTGGGTCTCGGTATCGACCGCTGAGTAACCAACGGGCTCGCTTTCAACCGCGAGGCGTTCCTCGACGCGGTAGCGCGAGCCAATGATCAGTCCGGGTTCGAGTCCGGCGCTCACCGTTTCACTCACTTAAGCCCAAGTCTCCTGCGTGTCGAAACGATTTCGAGGTCCGCGTAGTCCCTCGCGTAGGGTCGCACCAAAGTGCGGTCGTCGTCCAGGCCTCCGCGCGCTGGCAAACGTTCGGCCGCCCTGCCGGACGCGTTCATCTCGCACGGCGCGTGGATTCCCCCCCGAGTAGACGCTTGAACACGTGATTAGCGCCTCACTGGAACCGGGTTCGGTTAGTGTGCGCAACTGGAGCCTCGATGCAAATCTTCACGGGCACGAGCGGATTCAGCTACCCCGAGTGGTGTGGACGCTTCTATCCGGAAGCGCTCCCCGGCGCACAGATGCTTCGTTTCTACGCGTCGCGGTTGGCCACGGTCGAGATCAACAACACGTTTTACCGAATGCCCAATCCGGACACGGTCGCCGCGTGGCGCGACGAAGTGCCGGATTCATTCTGCTTCGCGGTCAAGGCAAGTCGGCGCATCACCCACCAGAAAAAGCTGATCGAGGTGAGCGAAGACGTGGCGCACCTATTTGGCGTCGTGGACGTGCTCGGGCAAAAGCTCGGGCCGGTGCTGTTCCAGACACCGCCATTTCTAAAGAAAGATCTGGCTGTACTGCGGGAGTTTTTGGCCTGCTTGCCCGAGGGGCGTCGCGCCGCGATGGAGTTTCGACATCCCTCTTGGTTCTCGGATGACGTGTACGCCGCGCTATCACAGAGCAACGTAGCCCTGGTTGGCGGCGACCTCGAAGAAGCAGAGAAGTCTCCGCCGCTGGTAGCGACGGCTGACTTTGGCTATTTGCGCTTGCGCCGTTTGGACTACGATCCTTCAGGGATCGCCGAGTGGGGCGAACGCATCGCGGCCCAAAATTGGCAGAGCGCGTACGCCTACCTGAAGCACGAGGTACTCGGACCGCTATTTGCCGAAGCCCTGCGCGCTACCTTGGACGGTCGAGAGCAGCCCGACCTCTCTGCGATTCGCGCGTCGATCGCGGCACCGAAGCCTATGAGCGCTCGGGGAGCCGCCAGCAAGTCGAAGAAGCCCGAGCCGAAAACGTCGAAGGCACCGGCTGCGCGGACGTCGAAAGCACCCGCCACATCGAGAGTCTCGAAGACGCCGGCGGCGAGACCTTCGAAGGCGCCCAGCAAATCGAAGAAGCCATAGATCCGCGGCGTGCACACGGCGGAAAAACAGGTAATCTCCGCCCGCCATGTACTTCCAGGACATCATTCTGACCCTGCAACGCTTCTGGGCGGAGCGCGGCTGCCTCATCGTTCAGCCGTACAACTCAGAAGTAGGCGCTGGCACCTACAACCCCGCCACCTTCTTGCGAGCGCTGGGTCCGGAACCTTGGAACGCGGCTTACGTCGAGCCCTCGCGCCGTCCGACGGATGGGCGCTACGGTGACAATCCGAACCGCTTGCAGCAGTTCGATCAATTCCAAGTCATCTTGAAGCCGAGCCCGATCAACATCCAGGACCTGTACCTCGAGTCGCTCGAGGCGATTGGAACCAAGCCCCTCGATCACGACGTCCGCTTCATCGAAGACGACTGGGAGAGCCCCACCTTGGGCGCGTGGGGCCTTGGTTGGCAGGTCTGGCTCGACGGCCTCGAGATCAGTCAGTTCACCTACTTTCAACAAGCCGGCGGCTTCGACTGCAAGCCCGTGAGCGGTGAGCTCACGTATGGCCTCGGCCGCATCGCCATGTATTTGCAAGACGTCGATACGATGTATGACCTCAAATACAACGCCCACGTCTCCTTCGGTGAGCTGTACAAGCGCGCGGAGTGGGAGTGGTCGACCTACAATTTCGAGGAAGCCGACGCGGCCGCTCACTTCGCCGCGTTCGACAAGAACGAGACCGAAGCCAAGCGTCTGCTCGGGCGCGACGAAGATCCGCTCAAAAAGCTGGTCTTGCCCGCGTACGACTTCATCGTCAAAGCCGCCCACGCCTTCAACGTCCTCGACGCCCGCGGCGCGATCAGCGTCACCGAACGCCAACGCTACATCCTGCGCGTCCGCACGCTGGCGCGCTCGGTGGCCGAGGCCTACCTCGCACAACGCGAGGCGCTCGGGTTTCCGTTGCTCGCGCAGGCCAGCAAAGCGGCGGAGTAGGCCTGGGCGCAGCGCGAGTCGCTTGCCCAACCCAAGTCGATACGACTCGGTCTTCGTTCATCGCTGGGTGGGAACCGCTTGCGCAGCCGTGCATCACCGGCTCGCAGGCGCCTCCGTGAACCGAATCAGCCCCCGCTCCTCCAGCCGCTAGGCAATTCACGCGGCGCGCGATGCGCACCGGGGCGTGCTGGTTTTACGGGCCGATGTCGTAGCTGCAGGCCCAAGTCCCGCTCGGCGTGTTTGGGCCGATGCCGCGGCACGCGCAAGTCACCTCGCCAATGCTCAAATCCTGGCAGCCCAGGTGCAGCTTTACCACATCTCGATTACTCGAGCCCGAGCTCCTCGCGTAGCGCTTCAGCCAGTACCACGAACTCGCTCGGCGAGTTGTAGACCTGTGCCGCGATGCGCACGAAGCCCGAGGGGTAGCCGGGGAGCGGTACGATCGGAACTTCGATGCCGCGCGCGACGAGCGCGTTGTAGAGTGCGTCCGGGGTCGGAACCTTGGGAGTGACTTCGGGGAACAGCGCGACCGCGAGCGAGCCGAGCAGGGAGTCGGGGCAGGGGGGCACCGTGCCGAGGGCTTTGCACAGCGTGTCGCGGCCCGTCAGAGCCAAGGCGTGGTTGTGGGCGTAGAGCGCGGGAAATCCGCCTTCGAACAGGCCGCCGAGGAACGAGAGCGCGGCGGGGATGCTCAAGATCGCGCTTGCATCCAAGGTGCCGGGCCAGTCGAACTCGAGCAGGAAGCGTGAGCGATCGCGACGCGGTGCGGCCCAGCCGTGGCTGATCACCAAGGGATGGATCAAGGCTTGGCGATCGCGACGAACCCAGAGGAATGCGGCACCCTTCGGCGCGCAGCCCCATTTGTGTAAATTGCCCGTGTAGTACGCTGCGCCCAACCGCTCCAGATCCAGCGGCAGCATGCCTGGCCCGTGCGCGCCGTCGACCAGGGTGTCGATCCCGCGCTCGTGCAGCGTAGATACGAGGCTTTCGAGCGGCGTGATGAGGCCACTCGGGCTCGTGACGTGATCGAGCAAGACCAAGCGGGTTCGCGCCGTGACTTGGGCGAGGATGGCTTGACCGAGCTCTTCTCCGGACGCCAAGGGGAAGGGAAGCTTCGCGACGCGCACCTGATGCGAGCGTCGCGCGGCCCAATATCGAACGGCGTTTGCACACGCCGGATAGGTGTGATCGTTGATCACGATTTCGGCGCCGGCCTCGAGCTCCAGCGCGCTAAGCACCGTGTTCACGCCGGCAGTCGCGTTGGGCACGAAGGCCAAATCCTCCGGGCGCCCGCCGAGGAAAGGGGCGAGCACGGCGCGCGTGTCGTCCAGCAGGCGCTCGAGTTCGCGCAAGAAGAAGTGACAAGGGTTGTGTTCCATCCGCTCGCGAAACTCGAGCTGCTTGGCTTGCACGAACAGCGGACACGCGCCGAACGCCCCGTGGTTCAAGTAGATCACGTTCGGATTGAGGCTGAAGTGTCGCGAAAAGGGACTGCGAGTGGCGATGGTCACGGATAGGCTCCTGCCTTGAACAAGTCGGAGAGGTCATTGGAATTTGCCACGCGGGGCAGCGGCTCCAAGCCCAAGATCAGCTCCACGGATTTGAGCTGGGAGCTGTGCGAGTAGCGCTCCGTGCCCGCGTAATGTGGTTTGACCATGGTGCCAACGGCGATGAACGGCAGCTTTGGTGTCGACCCGCCTTCATCGAAGGTGATGAAGATCACCGCGTGATGCTCCGCGGCGTAGGCGATCAGCCGCGGGAGTTCGGCTTTCAGCCATTGATCGCCAGTGCGGATGGGATTCTCTTCCGGGCAACCACGTTGGCCGTGCATGTCGTGGCACTCGTCCGGCGTGATGAACACGTAGCTTGCGAGCTCGCCCGTCAGGTCCGCCTGCAGGGCGGAATACGGCTTGTGGTGCGCGGCGCAGTAGGGCGTGTCCGTGGCGGGTGGATCGCCAGCGACGTCGCGAAAGAACACGAACGGATTGTGCTTGGGTACGTAGAAACCCGAGCGGTGGATTGGGCACGCGCCGGTCTCTTCGTTCATGCCTTCTTGGTAGGTCATCCAAGACAACCCGGTGTCGGCGTTCTTGATTTGTCGAACGAGGTGCTGGTTGCTGCCGGTGCTGACGGCGGGTGATGGCGGTGAATCGTCGTCGAATAGCGCATCCGAGAATTGGTGCGTGCCGGACTCCATCCAAACGTAGTGGCCCTCACTCGGAATTTCGAGCGGCAGTTCATCGTCGAAATTTTCGGCGTGCGCGTAGCTCTCGACGAGTGAACGAATGTAAGGCGCGTTCACCGGATCGGCGTAGATCTGATCCGCGTCGTGGTTCTCCATGGCGATCACGATCACGTGCTTGATTTTCGAGCCAGGCGCGCCGTGATCGGCTTTTTTCCCGGGCAGATCGGCTGGAGCAATGCTGCCCGTATCGGCGCTCGTCGCCGGCTTCTGCGGCGCCGACACGACTGCTGCCGCCGCGCGCTCCACGGGGGCAGGCTCGGGGGTCCGACCACAGGCAGCGCCCAGGAGCAGGGTGCAGGCAAGCCAGCGCGGCATCGACTTAGGGCGTGCTCAATGCCAACTCGAGCAGCTCGCGCAGCTCGTGTTGAGCGAGCGGGACGGGATTCGTCTTCAAGCTACCACTGGGGCTCTTGATCACGCGCTCGACGTCGATTGGCCCATAGCTCGCGAGCCCAGGCAGGGCGAGTGCGACGCGCAAATCAATGAGCAGGCGCGCGGCTTGGCTCGCGCTGTCCAGCCCGAGGAGCTGCCAGAGCTCGAGCAAGCGGGCGCTCGCTACGGGCGAGGCCGAAGCCGCCGCGCCATTGATCATAAGCGTTGCGGGCAAGAGACAGGCGAGGCCTGCCCCGTGTGGAATGTTGGGGTACATGCCGCCGAGCGGCGCGATCAACCCGTGTGCCGCGCCCAGGCCTGCGTTGGCGAGACAGATCCCACCGAGCGTCGAGGCGATCGCCAGATCGTACGCTTCCGGCTCGCCGGCGCTGCCCTTGGCCAGGTTTTGCAGCCCATGAATCGCGCGCAAAATGCCGTCCTCGGCCAAAGCGTCGGTCAGTGGTGAGGCGTTGCTCGAGCAAAACGCTTCGATTAGGTGCGTCAGCGCATCGAAACCCGGGCCTGCGCGCACGCTGCGCGGAGCCCGTCCGGAAAGCGTCGGATCGACGAACGCACTTTGCGGGAAGAGCAGCTCGGAGCGCATGCTGCGCTTGACCTGCAGGTCCGCGACTTGCAGAACGGCGTTCTTGGTCACTTCAGAGCCCGTGCCGGCCGTCGTCGGCACACAGGTGACCGGCAGAGGCGGCGCGGTCAACGCTTTCGGCCCAGGCCCCGGTAGCCCTTCGAGGTAGTCACGGGCAGAGCCCGGATTGGTGGCTAGCGCGGCCGCCGCCTTGGCTACGTCCAGAGCGCTGCCGCCACCGATCCCGAGCACCGATGAGACAGCGCTCGAGCGCGCCAAAGCTGCCGCCTGATCGGCGAGCTCTACGTCCGGCTCGCGCGACACGGCGAAATGGCTGAGCCGTAGACCGAGCCGGTCGGCTTCCGCCTGCAAAATCGGGTGCAAGCCGAACCGCGTGAGCGAGGCCGCGCCGGTCACGAGTAAGGCATGGCTGCCGCAGGTGCGTGCCTCCGCCAGCGCCTTGAGCCAGACACCGGCCCCGACCACCAGCCGCGTGCGATGCGAAAACTCGAAGCTCTTGTGCCTCGCTACACTCATTGCCAAGGCTCGGGAAACAAGCTCGTGCACTTCTGCGGTGAGCGCGGATCCGCCATCATCGGCGCGACGGCCTCTTTCCAGGCCGTGTAGTGCGCAGTTTGCTGATGCGCGGCGAACCCGGCTTCGCTCAGGTATGCTTCGTAGAAGACGAAACGATTCGGATCGTCGTTCCGGCGCAGCACGTCGAAACGCACATTGTCCGGCTCTTTCCGCGTGCCCCGGTGGTTTTCGGCGGAGGCGGCGATGAACGCGTCGACGGCTTCGGGCTTCACGCTGACGTTCACGACTACGACGTACATGCGCTGGAGAGTAGCGCCTTCGGGAGCCGCACCACAAAAAGAAAACGGGGAGGGCGCTTGGCTCTCCCCGCTTTTCTCTCAGCGTTGCAAGCTCAGTGCGAGGACGCTTCGGCCGCGGTGGCGCCTTCCCTTTCCCCTTCGGGACTGGCGGCGATGCGCATGCCGTAGAACGAGCGCCAGACGAAGAACATCGTCCCGAGCGCGAAAATCACGGCAAGGATCGCGCTGGTCTGGCGATCGAGCTGGATCGCGAGCTCGACGGCGAGCAAGCCGAACAGGGTGGTAAACTTGATGATCGGGTTCATGGCCACCGACGACGTATCCTTGAAGGGATCGCCCACGGTGTCGCCGACGATGGCGGCGGCGTGCAAGTCGGTGCCGCGCTCTTTGAGCTCGACCTCGACGATCTTCTTCGCGTTGTCCCAGGCGCCGCCGGCGTTCGCCAGAAACAATGCTTGGAACAAACCAAACAATGCGAGCGAGATTAAGTAGCCGATGAACAAGAACGGATCCATGCAGGCGAAGGCCAGCGTGGAGCAGAACACCGTCATGAAAATGTTGACCATGCCGCGCTGCGCGTAGCGAGTGCAGATCTCCACGACCTTCTTGCTGTCTTCGATCGAAGCTTTTTCCATGCTGTCGATCTTCATGTTCTTCTTGATGAATTCGACAGCCTGGTAAGAGCCGGCGACGACCGCCTGGATGGATGCGCCGGTGAACCAGAAGATGATGCCGCCGCCCGAGATCAACCCGAGCAAGAAAGGCGCGTGGAGAATGCTGAGCTTTTCGACGTTCGTCGTCAGGCCCTCCGTGAGCAGCACGACGATCGAGAAGATCATGGTGGTTGCGCCCACGACTGCGGTTCCGATCAGCACCGGCTTGGCCGTGGCCTTGAACGTGTTACCCGCGCCGTCGTTCTCCTCGAGCAATTCTTTGGCGCGCTCGAAATCGACTTTGAAGCCGTGCTCCTTCTCGATCTCGGCGGCCGCGCCTTTGATCTCCGTAATCTGCGACAGCTCGAACACCGACTGCGCGTTGTCCGTCACCGGGCCGTAGGAATCGACCGCGATCGTGACCGGGCCCATGCCCAGGAAGCCGAACGCGACCAAGCCGAAGGCGAACACCGCTGGAGCGAGCATCAGCTCTTCCAGGCCCATCATGCTGAAATAGTAGGCGCCGCCCATCAGCACGGTGAGCACGATGCCCATCCAGTAGGCGCTGTAGTTGCCCGCGACCAAGCCCGAGAGCACGTTGAGCGAAGCGCCGCCTTCACGCGACGAGGTCACGACCTCTTTCACGTGCGCGGATTCGGTCGAGGTAAAGACTTTGATCAGCTCGGGGATGACCGCGCCGGCCAGCGTGCCGCAGCTGATGATCAGAGACAGCACCCACCACAAGTTGCCATCGTTGCCCAGGTCGCCCAGCACCTCGAACGAGACCAGGAAGGTGAGGCCAATCGACAAGAACGAGGTCAGCCAGACCAGCCAGGTCAAGGGGTGCTCGAAGTTGATCTTCTTCTTGTCGCCGATGAGTACCTTCTGGATCGCCTCGTTGATGAAGTAGGAGACCACGCTCGCTACGACCATCATGATGCGCATCGCGAAGATCCAGACCAAGAGCAAGACTTGCGTCTGCTGCTCGTGCACCGCGAGCAGGATGAACGAGATGAGCGCGACGCCGGTCACGCCGTAGGTCTCGAAGCCGTCCGCGCTGGGCCCGACCGAGTCACCGGCGTTGTCGCCCGTGCAATCGGCGATCACGCCGGGGTTGCGGGCGTCGTCTTCTTTCACCTTGAACACGATCTTCATCAGATCGGAGCCGATGTCGGCGATCTTGGTGAAGATGCCGCCTGCGATGCGCAGCGCGGAGGCGCCCAGTGACTCGCCGATGGCGAAACCGATGAAGCACGGGCCGGCGTAGTCACCGGGTACGAACAGCAGAATCATCAACATCAAGAGCAGCTCCACGCTGATCAAGAGCATTCCGATGCTCATGCCCGACTTGAGCGGGATGGCGTACACGTCGTACGGCCTACCGCGAAGGCTGGCGAACGCCGTGCGCGAATTGGCGTAGGTGTTGATGCGAATGCCGAACCAGGCAACCCCGTAGCTGCCCAGGATGCCGATCACGCTGAAGCCCAGCACCATGGCGACTTTGATCACCGGCATGTGCTGCAAGACGCCGAAGTAGATGGCGATGATCGCGCCGATCAGCACCTCCAGCAACATGATGAACTTGCCCTGAGTGATCAGGTACGTCTTGCAGGTCTCCCAGATGATCTGCGAGACCTCGGCCATCGACTTGTGGGTGGGCAGGTTCTTGACCTGCAGCAGGGTGACCACGCCGAAGACCAAGCCGAGAGCAGCCACCACCATACCGAGCTCGAGCAGGGCGCTGCCGCTCATCCCCAGCACCTCGACACTGCTCAAGTCAGGCAGTACGAGATTCGCCTCACCACCGTGGTGGGGTTCGGCGGCAGCTGCCAACCGTGGGGTCAAAGACAACGCCAAGCCGGATAGGCTGGCTACCAAAAACGCAACAGACGCTCCGAGTCGACGGTGCAAGGGCTGGCTCCTCAGTTCGGGCGAGTATCCCCTCTGGATCCCGCGCAACAACGCTGCACGTTTAGCGCAGCGTGAAAGCGGCTACTAGCATGCGAATCGAACTCCGCTCAAGACAGCGAATTCCCGCCCTAGTTGAAGACATGGATGACACGAGCATCGGACGAGTATGGGCGAGCGAGTGTCGCCAAAAGGCTCTGACACTCAGCTGTGAGCCGAGCAGATTTCGAAGTCTGGTCGGGGGCTTAGCCCAGGAGTACCGGAATGTCTCAAGTGCCAGGCATCCGCCCCGTGGCCGGCCTCGGGGCCGCTGGTAGCCAGCGCTCGCGCGGTGGGCTCCGGCACGCTCAGCGCAGCGCGTTCGCCAACGGCTCGACCGCCGCGAACGCCCACTGCGAAAACTCCGGATATTGGGCGGCGATTGCGCTGACCATGGGCAGGACGCCCCAGGTGACCACGCGCGTGATCAGGTTACCGTTCAGTGTGACTTCGCCCGCGTTGCTGTTGGCGATCGCGCTCAACGTTTCGTCGCGGTCGAGCGTGAAGAACATCCACAGCACCGTGCCGACGAGCACGGTAGTGATGCCGAGCTCGACGTTCAACATCAAGCGCTGCGGCTGCAAGGCGTACAGGGCCGTCATCAACACGAACAGCACCGCGCTGCCCAAGAGCGCCACCACGAAGTAGCGAAAATAACGGACGTAGCGCAACACCTGGAGCGCGACGAGCGAAGCGACGAAGATCTCCGCCTGCCGCGCGAAAGCGAGTGAAGGCGAGCTCAGGGAGGAGGCGTAAGCGTCGAGTGCGCTCGCGCCTGTCTCGCTCGATCCATGAGCGATAGTCAGCGTGGCGCTTTGAGTCGGTAGCGTGCGCTGCCAGAGACCGGACAGACTCGAGGACAGGCTGTGCGCGACGCCGAGCAACGCTTCGCACAGCGCGCGCCGCTCCGGGACGAGTCGAATCGCGACGCGGCCAAGCTCTCGGCCCAGGGCTTTCCGGGCATTCTCGTGGGCCGTCCGGAGCTCCGATTGGGACGGGAGCGCGGGCAGCAATGCTTCGTCCGCGGGCGAAAGCTCGGGCCGTCGCAAACCGAGCTCGCCCAGCAGCTGGACGACATCAGCGAGGTCCAGCGTTTCGGGTCGGCTCGCGAGCAGCTGCTGCTCGACGGGTCTGAGCAACGTGCCTGGGATACGCCTGAGTGCTGCCGCCAGCGGGTGATGGGCGAGACGCTGCAGCAGCATGCGCAGCTGCGCGAAGTACAACCATAACTGGACGTAGGTCAGGCCCTGCACCAACAGGCAGGCCGTGAAGGTGGCAATCAGCAGCACGTGCCAGTTCCAGGCTTCCAAGGTCAGCATCGGCTTGGCGTCGAACAGCAGCGCAAACCCGCCGATCAAGGCCGCGCTGGCGATCAGCACCGAGCCTTGAGCGATGCTCCAGGGATCGTGTAGACACTGGACGAGGCGACGTTCGAGGCGATGTAGATCGGAGCTCGGGGTTTCCGCCTCTGCGGTCGTAAGAACCGGCGTTACGGCGAGGGCTCTTCCGATGCCGAGCGGCAACCGATCGAAGGGAACCTCGGCGCCCGCCTCGGGCAACTGCGTGTCGAGTAGACGAATGCGGATCAGCCCGCATAGGACCAGCAAATAAAGCAACGCGGCGCCGAGCAGTACCGGCAGGACGGGCGAGACGCTGCTCGCCAACGTCACGGAGCGCTGAGCCGGCGCACTGGCGGCCCAGGGCGCCACGCCCAGCAGCGTGAACACGGCGACGATCAACGCGAGGATCAAATAGGCCCAAGCGGTGGGCGGTGCCAAGTGTCGCACCAGGTACGCACGGAACATCTCGACGAAGGACAGCAAGAGTGCGGCCGCGTTCACGATCACGCCGGCCAGCAAGCACAGGCGATGGCAGCTGAACCCCGGAGCGGACCTGGAAATCTCGAACACCAACAGCGTGGGCGTGAAGACGACGAGGAGCAATGCGAACGTGCGCACGGCATGCGCGGCTGCCAGATCCGCGTGCAAGCACGGCCTGAGCGCGCGTAACGGCAAGAGCGACCAGTGCGTGCGGGCGCGCGGCGAGAAGCTTTGAATCAGGTATGCCGCGCCGTTGACCGAGGCAAAGAACCCGAGCCAAACCGCCAGCAGCCAAAATACCCGGGGGGCGACGGGCGTGGAAGATGAGTTGCCGACCCAGCCGGCGATGCCCCAGAGCTTGCCATTGCCGATCACCGCGACCTCCGGGATGACCCGGGGAATGGGTCGATTTTCCAGCAGATCGAGCGCCGCCAGATACACCCCTTGCACCATCTCACGCGCTTGCACGTTGGTGAGCAAGGACGGTGACAGGATTTTACCCTGCTGATCGATGCGCACTGCGTGCACCACCAACATACCGTTCAGCGTCGTCGCGTAGTCTGGATGCTCGAACAGCACGTCGTTTTCGAACGTGAATAGGCGCACGTCCGGCAGCTGGCGCTTGACCCGTTGAGCCAGGAACGTTAGGTCGTTCATATCCGTCGCGGCGATGCCCACGTAGCGCACGCTGTGCAACGCGAGGTCGGAGAGCGCCGTGGCCAGCCCGATGTCACGCGCGATTGGGGTCCAAGTGGACAAGGTGGGGTGGATGCGTGACGACGGGTCGTTGGCGGTCGCTACACCGACGCGCGCGAGCGGCAAACCGAGACCGTTGGGCTCGCTGCCGGTTCCCCCGTAGGCGCTGCGCACATCCGAGAGGTTCGGAAATGCGTATTCGAACTCCGGCCTGGGGCACTGCTCGCGGGCTTTGCCGTCGGCACGGAAGCTCGCTCCATACGCCGTGGCACCTTCGCTGAGCAGCGCGACTCCCTCCAGGACTTCGGAGTTGGCGGGTCCGCGCGTCGGCACGCGCAGCGCTTGCAAACGTTGGAACATCGCGCAGCGTGAGTTGTTGTCCTCCGGAGCCGCACTCCGATAGTCGACGACCTTCGCCGGGGCGGACTGGTCGTTGAAGGCCGCGAACACGCGTTGCGCGCTGCTCGCCGTGGTCGTCCCCGAGCGAATTTTGAAGGCGAGGGCCAGGCCCTGCTTGGCGGCTGCGCCCACTTCTAGCGTGAGCGCGGCTGACAGCGAGTTGGCGGTACCAGAGAAGGTGGGTCCTAGAATGTCGATCTGCCTGGGTGCGCCGGGTTCGGGCGGGTGCAGCCCGAGCACTCGACGCACCGCCTCCGTGAATACCGGCTGCTCGATGCCCCAGGTCGAAGTTTCGCCCACCAAGAACACGGCTAGCCCTTCGTTGGTTTGCCCGCTCCGTCGCCGATACAAAATCAAGCCGGGGACCGTCGTGCGGCAAGCGAAGAGCTCTTTGCGCGGCTTGCCCTCGCCATCCAAGTTCTTCCAAGGCAGAAAGAATCGATCGCGCACCCAAGCTTCGCCATGCACGTCGCCCGCGGCCGCCTCCAGGCCCTCGAGCGTAGCGTCGAAGTAGTAAGCGAGTCCCGAGTCCACCGGATCCGCACCGAGCGCGATCAACGGCCTAGGTGTCGTGCCGTACAACTGGGTGAACCCCGAGAGTGCGGCATCCAAGCCAGCACTGCACTCCAGGTCACAGTTCTTTGCCGCGCACTCGTTCTTTGCTTCGGTCGCCGGCTTGGACCCGCTTGCGACGCTCGACGCCGGCGCCAAAGTCAGCGACTGCGCATTTGCGGAGCCGCTCGGCAGCGCGCGCAGGCCGAACCACGCTAGCGCACCAGCCAGGATCCAAACTGCTCGCGAGCCCTTGGTCGAAGCCATCCTCGTTTCCCTAACAGGGAGCCTAGCCGAGTACCTAGTTGCCAGGCGCGGCCGGCCGGCTAGTCACTTTTCGCCGCTCCCCCTACCTGGCCTGATCGAGCGCGAGATCGGTAGCCATCGCCTGGAGGCCGCGGGGCACCGGGGGCGAGTCTTTCTCAGAGCTCGATTTGTGCGCCAATCTCCATCACGCGATCCGGCGGGATGTTGAAGAACTTGGTCGCAGGCAATGCATTGCGAGACATGAAGGAAAACAGGCTCACTCGCCAGCGGGCCATGCCCGGGCGCCTGGTGACCACCAAGTTCTCGCGACCGAGGAAGAACGTCGTGTGTTCGACGGTGTGAATCAGACCAGCCGCGATCAACAACGACGGCGCATCTGGTTGCTCCATGAAGCCGTAGCGCCCGACGATGCGACAGAAGCCATGATCGAGCTTCTCGAGCTTGAAGCGCTCGTCTTCGGAGATTCGCGCCGTATCGTCGGTGACGATCGTGAGCAGCACGATGTTCTGGTGCAGCACCCGGTTGTGCAAAAAATT
Source organism: Pseudomonadota bacterium (assembly GCA_037200885.1). Lineage (GTDB taxonomy): Bacteria > Myxococcota_A > Polyangia > Polyangiales > Polyangiaceae > PMG-095. The sequence goes on along the minus strand of JBBCIN010000003.1, from coordinate 1,968,220 downwards.
GTGGAGCAGCGCTGGCGGCGTGCCATCACCCGTGCCGGTCATGAACACCGCGGTGCCCGGGACGCGCGCAGGGCGTTCGACCGCGAGCACGTCATAAAAATCGCCCAACGGCAGCAGCTGCTCTCGGAAGCGCTCGGCGAGGATTTCGCGACCGCGCTTCCAAGTGACCATGATGGTGAAGATCAGCGCGCCAATGGCGAGCGGCACCCAGCCGCCATGTTCGATCTTCGACACGTTCGCGCTGACGAAGAACATCTCTGGAATGAAGAACACGAGCGTGACCGGAATTGCCTTGTGGTAACCCCAACCCCAGCCGTAGCGCACCAAGAAGAAGGCCAAGAGCGTGGTGATGATCATCGTCAGCGTGACGGCGATGCCGTACGCGGCCGCCAACGCGGTCGAGGACTTGAAGCCCAGCACGAGCCCGATGGCTGCGAACATGAGCACGTAGTTCACGCTCGGAATGTAGATTTGCCCGCGCTCGTGGGCCGAGGTGTGGCGAATCGAGAAACGCGGCAGAAAGCCGAGCATGGTGGCCTGGCTGGTCAGCGAGTACACCCCGGAGATCAATGCTTGCGAAGCAATCACCGTGGCGCAAGTCGAGAGCACCACCACCGGGTAGAGCGCGAATGCGGGCACCATGCGAAAGAAGGGATTTTCAATCGTTTCCGGGTGCAGGATGAGCAGGGCGCCTTGCCCGAAGTAATTCATCAACAGCGCGGGAAAGACCACCGCAAACCAAGCCAGCCGAATCGGTTGCCGGCCGAAATGACCGAGATCCGCGTACAGCGCCTCGCCACCGGTCACCGCCAAGAACACACCGCCCAGCACGAGCAGCCCGCGCTCACCGTGATGGGCCAAGAAGGATACGCCGTGGACGGGGCTGATCGCCGTGAGCACGGCGGGATAGTGAATGATGTGGCTGACGCCGAGTACGGCAATGGTCGCGAACCACAAGAACGTAATCGGTCCGAAGACCGCGCCGATCCCGCCCGTGCCCCGCTTCTGAACGATGAATAGGCCAATCAGAATCACGATCGTGATCGGCACTACCAAGTGTTCGAGATGCGGCGCGGCAATCTCCAGACCTTCCACCGCGCTCAGCACCGAAATGGCAGGCGTGATCATGCCGTCGCCGTAGAGCAAGGCCGAGCCGAACACGCCCAAGAAGATCAGCGGCAGATAGGCGCGTGATTTGCGCAGGTTCGAGCTGGATAGCGCCATCAACGCCAAGATCCCGCCTTCGCCCTTGTTGTCGGCTTTCAGCACGTAGGCGATGTACTTGAGCGAGACCATGATGATCAGCGACCACGAGATCAGAGACAGAATGCCGAGAATGTTCTCGTGCGTCGTCTCCATCCCGCCGGCGAAGCACTCACGCATCGAGTACAGCGGGCTTGTGCCGATGTCGCCGTAGACCACGCCCAGCGCGCCAAACGCCAACTTGATTAGGTAGCGGTTACCACCCCCGTGGCCGTGTCCATGGCTGTCCGTAGCAGGGATTGCGTGGTTCGGGCGTGAGGCGGCGACGGGCGGACTTGGGGCGGTCACGGGTTCGGACATCGACTTGGCCCACGCTACCGCAGATTCCGCTCGGGCGCGCAGATCTAGCCGCGCAGCCAAAACACGGTGAATGCGTCGCCGCCCTCGTCCGCCTCGGCAGGTCGTGAATGTTCAACGTAAGTGGAAGCCCGCAAATGCTCGCGGACGCCCGATTTGAGCGCGCCAGTCCCGTGACCGTGCAGCACGAATCCTGCAGCTTCGTTAATGCCCAACAAACGGTCGATGAAGCTGTCCACGCGGCCCAACGCTTCCTCGAATCGTTCACCGCGCAGATCCAGTGTCGTGGCTTGGGTTCTTTGGGCCGTGAGGGTGGCAGTGAGCACAGGTTTCGGCTGAGTTGCCGTCTTGTATTTCGGCTTTGATCGAACGGCCTTCGCTTGGTCTCGATTCGCGACAGCACTCAGTTCTCGGATCGGTACCAGTAGCTTCATCGCCCCAATCATCAACCGTACTTGATCTCGTGCGCACAGCTCGATGACCTGACCAGTCGTTCCGAGCGTCCGATGTCGGACGGTTTGCCCGACGCGCAGCTCGCTTGCGGAGAGCTCCAGCGCTTCGGCTCTCGGAGCGCTCTGCCCGTGTGCTTCGAACTCTCCACCCAGTGCCACTCGAGCAGCGACTTGGCTGACGCCGCGTTCGAGCTCGCGCAGCAGGCCGGGATCCGAGGCGGTGCTTCGAATGCGCGCGCGCACGTCGTCCAGCTCCTTCCTGGCCCGCTGCACCGCTACGCGTAGATCACGTACGTCTCGATCCACTTCACGCGCGGCTTGCTCGCGAAAAGCGTGGCGCTCGGCTTCCAAGGCTTCGTGGAGCTCACGGGCCTCTTGCCGATCGAGCTCGGCGGCGCGCCGGACTACTTCGAGCTCGCCTCGTTCGCGCGACAGCTCTCGGAGCGCGGTCTCGCGATCCAGCGCCTGCGTCGGTAGCAGCGCCTTGGCACGCTTAATCACCGGCTCGGGTAGGCCGTGGCGGAGCGCTACCGCGAGCGCGCTCGACGGCCCGGGTATGCCCAAATGAAGCCGAAAAGTGGGCGCCATTTGCTCGAAGTCGAAACCCACCGAGGCGTTGGCAAAGCGCTCGTTTTGCGTGGCCAGCTCCTTCAGCCGTTCGTAGTGAGTCGTGACGCCAACCGCTGCGCCGCGCAGGGTGAGTGCTTCGAGCACCGCTGCGGCAAGCGCTGCTCCCTCTTCCGGGTCCGTCCCGGCCGCGATTTCGTCGAGCAGCACCAAGCAACTCGGGCTCGCGCATTCCAAAATCGAACGCAGGTTGACGATGTGGGCGCTGAACGTGGAAAGAGAGTGAACGATCGATTGTTCGTCGCCGATGTCGCACAGCACGCGTTCGAACCAACCCACCACCGAGTCCGCGCGCGCGGGCACGGGTAGCCCACTTCGCACCATCCACGCGATCAGCCCCGCGGTTTTCAGCGCGACGGTCTTGCCGCCTGCGTTGGGGCCGGAGATGATCAGCGCTTGGCGCGCGTTCAACACGATGTCGTTCGGCACGACTTCCACCCCGGTGAGCAAGAGCAGCGGATGGCGCGCGTCGCGCAGCTCCAGCGCTGCCTCCTCTGCCAGCGTCAGCACGACCGATTTCGTCTCGTCCGCCCAGCGCGTGCCGGCGCTACACAGATCGGCCGTGACACAAGCAAAGAAAGCCGCGACGCAGGCATCGTGCATCGCTTTCAGCTCGCCCGAGAGAACGACCAGCACGCGTGCCTCTTCACGCGCGGCTTCCGCTTCGGCGAGGCGAAGGCGATTGCCAACCTCCGTCAGCTCACGCGGCTCGACGAATAGCGTGCTGCCCGAGGCGCTCGAGCCGTGCACGATGCCGTCGACGCGAAGGTGTGCATCGGAGCGCAGCGGCAATACGAAGCGCCCCTCGCGCTCCGTATAGTATTGGCCTTGGAGCAGATCGGCGAAACGACCGAGCAATTGCCCCAGGCGACGCTTCAGCTCGCCCTGCGCGTCGCGCACCTTGCTGCGCGCGCGGGCCAGCTCCGGTGAGGCACGATCGGCGACCGAGCCGCCTTCATCGATACAAATGCCGAGTCGTTCGCGCAGGCGATCGAGATCCCGGTCACTGTCGATCGCGGCCGCCAAATCCGGCGCTACCGCCTGGTGGCTCTTGGCGTAAGCGCGCAAATCGTGAGCCAACGAAAGCACGCCGATCAGCGCCCAAAGCTCCGGGCCGCTCGCTACACCGTCGGCCCGCACGCGTTCGAGCAGTTCGCCCAACTCGGCGAACTCACGCACGGGTAAGGGGTGCCCGGCGTTGAACAGCTCGAGCGCGTCATGCATCCGTCGCAAGCGCTGACGGGCCTCCGCGAGTGTATCGGCCGGAAGCAGCGCGCGCACGTAGTCGGACGCGGCGCGACTGGTGCAGCGGCCCGCGATGCGGTCGAGTAGGAGCGGCCACTCCAAAGCCGTTCGCGCGCGCCGTTCCTGGGCTGAGAGGCTGGTCACGCGGCGCTTATTAGCAGAAGTTACTCCTCCTGCGAGTCGCCGCTCGGATCAACTAGCCAGCGCAGCAGAGTCCAGGCTCGCGAGCGCGGTTTGTTCCCCCGCATGAGCGCTGAGCACGATGCCGCCCATCCTCGCCGCTTTGGCCATCGCTTCGGCAAGAAGCGTCAGGTTGTGGCAGGCCCGGCGACCGTGTCGCTCGTCGACGGTGAGCGCGAAGTGCCCGCCGCCCGCTGCGCGCAAGCGAGACAGAAGGCCATGGGCGAGGATCGATCGCGCCGCAACCGAGTCGCCTTCGCAGCGCCCGTTCGAGACGAAGACGATGGCATTGAGTTGCCAGCCCTTGGCTTCCAGGCGCGTGACTCGGCTCGCCACCTGGGTGATGAGCGAGCTCGGAGCGCCTTCGTAGTGCTGGGCCACCACGGCCATGTCGCCGGAATGACTCGGATCGAGCCATCGGGGCCAGCTCGCGCCGAACTCGATCACGACCAGTGTGGCTTTGCGGCTTCTCATGGCGAACCTCCAGGGTGCGGTCCGTGATAGAGCGCGCTCAGCCGCTGGGCCAAGAATGAAGCGAACGGGGGCCGCGGCCGGGCTCAGCCCTTCTGTGACTTCTTCTTGGTGTCGGCCTTGGGGGCGGTTTTCTTGGGCGGGCGGAGCGGCCCTTCGCCAGCGGCGGCGGTCGCGGACAAGCTCTTCTTCAGGGCCTCGAACAGATCGATGATTTGAGCCTTGGGCGCTTCCGGAGCGACGGTGATCTCCTTGCCCTCGACCTTTTGCTGCACCGCCGCTTCCACGCGCTCGCTGTAAGAGTCGCTGTACTTTTCGGGCTCGAAGCTGTCACTCGACAATTGCTCGATCAGCTTTTCTGCCAAATCGTGCTCCTTGTCGCTGAATTTGAAGGTCGCGCCGGTGTCGATTTCGTCGAAGGCTCGCACCTCGGTCGCGTAGTAGAGCTGGTGGAGCACGATGCCGTCCTTGCCGTACGGGCGAATCAGCACCAGCTGCTCTTTACCGCGGCTAGCCCAGCGGCCGACGGCGACCTTCTCTTTCTTCGTCATCGACTCGGATAGCAAGCGATAGGCCTTGTCACCGCCCTTGTCCGGGCCGAGGTAGTACGTCTTTTCGACCGAGACGAAGTCGACGCTGGAGATCGGCACGAATTCGGCAATATCGATGCTGTTGCTGCGCTCGGCTTCCATTGCTTTCAGCTCTTCTTCGCTGAAAGTTACGTATTGGCCGCGGGCGTACTCGTAGCCCTTCATCATATCGGTGCGTTCCACGACCTCGTTGTTGTCCGTGGGGCAGATGTATTGCTGCTTCACACGTCCCCCGCACTTTTTGTGCAGCATGTTGAAGCTTGCCTGCTCGGACGACGCTGCCGTGTAGAACTTCACGGGGATCGAGACCAAACCGAACGAGATCGTGCCTGAGGAGGTAGCGCGCGCGGCCATGGCAGTATGCTAACGCGCGACTCTGCGGTTTGAGAAAATCTTGGGGAAAGCGTGTCCGACTCCTGAACACCGGCACAGCCACGCAGCGTCGTGTATGCTCGTTAAGGATTTTCATGCGCCCCCCGCGAGGATTGCCCGTTCTTCCGCCAGAATTGCTCGACTTTCGGGCTGGCGACGGCGTGGCGCTTTGTCGCAGCGTTGAGTCGGTCACAGTCGGTCACAGTCGTGCTCCGGCGGGTGCCTGTGCGACGGCATCCGACTGCCGAGTTTCGGAAAGTTCTAAGACGTCCTGACCGGGCAATTTTGTGGTTCACTGCGATGCTCGGAAAGCGGCGTTTGGTGCGTCGACAGGGAAAGCGTGTGTTGGCAGCAATCGAAAGTAGCTCGCGATCGAGATGCGAGCGCCCGGCAATGACGGCGGCCGGGCTCCACGTTCAGCTCCTCGGCGGTCCCGGGGAATTGGCGGCGCTCGCTCGTGAATGCGACGAACTCGCTCGCTCGATGCGACCGCGCGTGCCCTTCGCGACGAGCATTTGGCTCACCCTCTGGTGGAAGTACTACAGTGAGCAAAGACTGCTGGTGAACGACCGCTTCTTCGTGCACACGCTGCGCGACGAGAGCGGTAGGCTGCGCGCCCTTGCTCCATTGATGCTCACCGAGCGACCGGGCTCGGGCCCAATGCGTGCGCGATCGGTGGCCTTCTTCGGCGGCGACAAGAGCATCACCGAGCTACGCGGGATGATCTGCGCCCCCGAGCTGGAGGGACCGGCCGTGCGGGCATTGCTGGCGCACGTCAGCCGCCGCAGCGATCAGTGGGACTGGTTTACTTGGAACGGCGTGCACCGCGACACCGAAGCCTACAAAGCTCTGGAATCGGCACCGAATTTTCACTGGACGAGCGACACGACGGATCACGTCTTGCCACTCGCGGGCAGTTGGGAGGAGTTTCGCGCCGGACGATCGCGGAACATCAAGGAGTCGCTCCGCAAGTGCTACAACTCGCTCAAGCGCGATGGCCACGAGTTCCGTTTTCGCGTGGTGAGCGAGCCGGAGGAGCTCCGTTCCGCCTTGGCGCGTTTCATCGAGCTGCACGCGCTCCGCGCCGAGGCATCCGAGCTCGTGCCACACGCCAATGTCTTTGCGGCGCATCGCGCGCGCGATTTGCTGCACGCCATCGCAGCGTTGCCCAGTGAGGCGTTGTCATTGCGCATTTTCCAGCTGGAGATCGCCGGGCAAGTGGTGGCGGCCAGGCTCGGCTTCGTGCTCGAAGACGAGTTGTACTTGTACTTCTCCGGCTTCGAGCCGGCCTGGGGCAAGTACAGCGTGATGACGACCACGGTTGCCGAAGCGATCAAGTGGGCCATCGAACGGCGTTTTCGCGCCGTGAATTTGTCGCCCGGAACCGACGTTTCCAAGACCCGCTGGGGCGCTTCGGCGGTCACGACTCACAACGGCGTGCTGGTGTCTTCAGAGCGCCGCGGTCAGGTGGTATTTCGCCTGCTGACCGAGTTGAACGAGCGCAGCGGCCAGCAGGGGAAAGCGCTACGTACTCTGCTCGACCGCGCTCGTAGGCTCGGTTGAGCTCATTTCTCGATCGCGACGTCGACCAGCGTCGGTGAGAGCACCCGCTGTGCGTCGCGTGGATCGATCGCGATCAGGAAGCCGCGAGCGCCGCCGTTGATGTAGATGGTTGGCGCCTGCAAGATGGATCGCTCCATGAATACTGGCATCGCGTGCCGGAGCCCAAACGGAGACGTGCCGCCCACTTGATAGCCGGAGTGACGGTCGGCGACCTCTGGACGGCAGGGGCCGACGCTCTTTTTCCCCAACAAGCGCGCTAGATTTTTGGCCGACACTTCCCGGTCGCCATGCATCAGCACGCACAGCGGCTGCTTCTGCTCGTCCTCGAAAATCAAGGTTTTGATCACCCAGTGCTCGTCGACACCGAGAGCGGCAGACGAGTGCTCGGTGCCGCCGTGCGGCTCCCAAACATACAGCCGTGGTTCGAATGGCACATTGGCGGCGCGGAGCGCACGAATCGCGAGAGTGACTGGAAACTTGGTCGTGCTCATGCGAGACCCTCGGCGGGTTTGCCGACGTCGTTCGAGAATACATCCCGCTCGCCGGATGAGCTATGCTGCGTCGCGGTGAGCGCTTGAAAAAGCCCGTCTCGAAAACGCCGACGAGCTCCGGAACGAGCGCCAAGGAGAGCGACGCGCTCACCCCCTATCGCGAAAAGCGCGACCCATTGAGCACGAACGAGCCGTTCGGCTCAGAGCACAAGCCAGGTACGCGAGAGACTCGCAGCGGGCGCTTCGTGGTTCACCTGCACGACGCGACCCGGCCGCACTACGACGTCAGGCTGCAGATCGGCGGCACCCTGAAGAGCTTTGCCGTCCCGCGCGGCCCGAGCCTGGAAGCGGGCGACAAAAAATTGGCGGTGCTGACCGAGGACCACCCGCTCGAATACCTGGAGTTCGAAGAGGTCATTCCGGTGGGCAATTACGGAGCGGGGGCGATGATCGCCTGGGACATTGGTCGCATTCGCTACCTGGAGACGACGGCCGAGCGCGGGCTCGAGATCGGCAAGCTCGATTTCGAGCTCGACGGTTTCAAATTGCATGGGCGCTTCGCGCTGGTCGCTACCGGGCGTCGTAAGGCGTCTGGCCCGAACGACAAGAAATCCAACGAGTGGCTGCTGATCAAGAAGCAGGATGCCTTCGCGCACCCGCCGGGGGACGTGCTGATCGAACAACCGTACAGCGTGATGTCCGGGCTCACCATCTCGGATCTGGCGCAGCGCTCGCGAGTGGTGAACGAGCTCGAAGCCGAAGCCGAAGCGCTCGGCGCCGTCCGCGCGCCGCTGGAAGTGAGCACGCTCACGCCCATGCTGTGCGCCATGACGGGGGCCGAACTCGTCGATGAAGGTCGCATTTACGAGCTCAAAATAGACGGTGTTCGCATCGTGGCGGACAAGCATGCGCGAGCCGTCGCGCTGCGCTACCGGAATGGCCGCGCCGCCAGCTCCAGCTATCCGGAGATTGCGCGAGCAGTTTCTGCGCTGGCACCCGAGCGCGTCGTGCTCGACGGGGAAGTGGTCGCGTTCGACGCCGAAGGTCGCCCGAGCTTTCAGCGGATCGCGCCGCGCATCCACGCCGAAAGGCCGCTCGACGTGCGCGCGGCGATGAACGAAGTTCCGGTGAGTTACTTGGTTTTCGACTTGCTCGCGCTAAATGATTTCGACCTCCGCCCGCTGCCGCTTTTGGCGCGCAAGGCCTTGCTGATGAAGCTGGTGCGCGGCAAAGGCTACGTGCGCGCGCTCGACCATCTCGAAGGCGATGGCCGCCCGTTGTTCGAATTGTGTCGCGCGCAGCGCCTCGAAGGCATCGTGGCCAAGCGCGTCGCTTCACCTTACAGGCACGGACCGCGCCGCACCGATGACTGGGTCAAGCTGAAGAGCGAGCGCGACGACGAGTTCGTCGTCATCGGATTCATGCGCGGCAAGGGCGGCCGTTCGGCGCTCGGCGCGCTGTGCGTGGCCAGTTACTCCGGGGAACGTCTTCTTTATCGGGGGCGGGTGGGCAGTGGGCTCGATGCCGCCACGTTGAGCACGCTCGAGCAGGCCTTGGAGGCTCGCCGAGTCGAAGCCTTTCCGGCTCATGGCAAGCCGCCGGAGGACGCCAAGGGCGCGCTCTGGGTCCGTCCCGAGCTGGTCGTCAGCGTGCGTTTCCTGGGCTTCACCGAGGGAGAACCGCGGCTGCGCGCGCCCGTCTATCGCGGTCTGCGTAGCGACGTGGCGCCGGGTGATTGTCGCGCGGCACCCGCAAGCGAACTGATCGAGGAGCTGCCTGTGCCGATTGCCGCGCCGGAAGCGGCCGCCGCGACCAGCGCGAGCACGTCGAACAGCGCGACTTCGCGCGTGGCCGTCAGCAACCCGAGCAAGGTGTTTTGGCCGGAGGAGGGCTACACCAAGGGCGATCTGTGTGCCTACTACGCGTCCATCGCCGGGGTGATGTTGCCGTTTCTGCACGAGCGGCCCGTGGTGCTCGTGCGCTATCCCGACGGCATCGCAGGCAAGCACTTCTATCAATGGAACGTCCCTGCGGGCACTCCGGATTGGATCGAACGCATCGAGCTCGTCGACGAGGAAGAGCCAGGCTCGGTGAAGAAGACGCTATTTTTGGTCGATAGTGCAGACGCGCTCGTGCACATCGCCAACCTCGGTTGCATCCCGCTGCACGTGCTGGCTGCGCAGCGAGGCGCGCTCGATCAATGTGATTTTCTCACGGTCGATTTCGACATTGCCGACCGCCCATTCTCAGACGCGGTGCGCTTGGCCTTGGATCTACGAGTCATTTTGGACGATGTGGGGCTGATCGGCTTCCCGAAGACGTCCGGCCAAAAGGGGTTGCACGTGCTGGTTCCGTTGGGGCCGGGTGTGAATTTCGACACCGCAAAACTCCTGGTCGAGCTGCTCGGGCGCTTGGTCACCGACAAAAATCCCACCATTGCCACGATGGAGCGCCGGGTGAACCAGCGCGGCTCGCGCGTGTACGTCGATACGGGGCAGACCGGACCCTCGCGCACGATCGTCGCGCCGTACTCGGTGCGCTCCTATCCGGGGGCGACGGTTTCGACGCCCATCGGCTGGAACGAGTTGCACGTGGCGCTCGACACCTCGCGTTTCACCATGCTGACGTTGCCAGGTCGCGTGCTCGAAGTCGGCGATCCGTTCGCGGGCTTCACTGAGACGCGCCCGGACGTGCCCGCGGCCGTGAAGGCGCTCTCGAAGTACCTGTGAGTCAGAGCAAGCACTGCTCGAGCACGTCGGCGTTCGCGGCGTTCAGCGCGCAATCGAGCTCGCGCCGAGAAACGCGCTCGGTACATTGGCCGAATTCCGGATCTTGCTGGGCTTTATCGCGCGCCAAAAGCTGCAGCTTGTGCAGCTCCGCGGCGTTCGTGCCGGGTCGATCGGAATTGACGAGCAGCTCCACGTAGTGATCCAGCAGCGCCGCGCACTCGTCCTGCGAAGGTCGCTTGCCACAGCCTTGGGTCAGCAGCGCGCAGCTCGCCAACAGCGCGCCGATGAACTGGCTCCGAACGCGCAGCTTTCGCCCGCCGGGGATCACGAAGCGCGTCCTCCTCCGCTGATCGCGAAATGGATCATTTGAAGCAGTCGTCGACGATTTGCTGCGAGTTCTTGGCGCTGCGAACGCACTGCATCGCACGCTCGGTGATGCGCTTGCCCACGCAGTCCTTGAGCGTGTTGGGGGCGAGCGCCTTCTTCGTCTCGTCGACTTGCGCGCCGACCGACTTCGGGTCGCTATTGCCGCTGGCCTTTTCGAGCTCGAGCGTCGCGATCCGCTCGACGATCTCCTGGCACTCCTTGTCGGTCGCGGGGTGACCGCAGCCGAGGCCGCACGTGAGGAGAAGTGAGAGCCACAGGAGCCAATGGAGCCAGCCGAGCGAACGCATGCGGTGCCGTGGCTTTTGCCCGCTTCCCGCGCGCACGGCAACCGCCAACCGCCGCCAACAGCGGAGTTTCTGGACCGCGGCCCGGAGTTCGACCTGCATTTGCAGAGCTGGAACCGCACGAAGGCGGCCGAACCCGAGCGTGCAGCAATGCCCCAGCCGAAATCTGGACGTGTGTGCAGGTGCTGCTAACTTGCTGATGGATGCCTAGGACGCGCGCCAGCAGTGCCCCGCGACCGACTCCGGAGCTTTTGCTCCGGAAGGCGACGCTCGCACGCACCTCCGGCACTCGCGCCAAGTACGCCGAGCGCGGCTTGGCCTTCAGCGCCGGCTTGGACCGTACCACGCGCGCCTTGCTGCTCCGGCAGCTGTATCTCTCGCACATGGAGGCACGCCGGTTTGCCGAGGCCCTGGCGGCAGCCGAGCAGATGATCTTGGCGGACATCATGCCGGACGTCGCGCGCCAAGATGCCGCGCGTGCGTGCCTGGGCCTCGGTGAGCGTGAACGCGCGGTCGACCACCTGCGCTTGGCGAGCCGCGTCAGCCCGCCCGCGCGTCGCGCATTTCATCTGTGGACCCTAGGCAGCATCTTGTATCTGATGGGCCACCACCGAGAGGCGGCTGGCGCGCTGATGCGCGCATCGCGCTGGGGTACCACCGAGAAACCGCTCTATCTCGCTCAAGCGGCGTTGGCGCGCCGCGCCGCGGGGGAGAAGGGGGACGGGAGCGCGGAGCTGGCCGCTTTGAGAGAACGGCTATCGGACGCCCCGTGCGGTCAGGGTTACGGCCAATTCGTCCTCGGTGAGCTCGCCTACGAGGCGGGTGATTTTACGGCAGCGCGGCAATATTTGCGCTTGTTCATCAAGCGCACCACGAGTGGGCGGGTCGCGCTCGAGGTGGCATTGTCCGGGGAAATCGCCCATGCGCGGCGTCTCCTGCGAGCAATGCGGTCCGGGCGACCAGGGCAGCGCGGCGCGGCATAGTGCTAAGTTAAAATCGCCCGGCTTTGAAACCCTCCGCCGGTTTGCCAGGTACAGACATCGTGAAGGCTTCCCGCTCTCCAGTTCCAATCGGATTCATGCTCGCTCTCGCGCTGTCAGCGTTGTGTCTGCTCGCCCCGGGTGTGGCCCAGGCTGCGCCCGAGGCGGGGGATGCCTTCACGCGCGCCTTGGCCAAAGGTCCGCTGTATGCCGCGCTGGCCGCTTTCGTCGGTGGGTTCGTCGTCAGCCTCACCCCTTGCGTTTATCCAATGGTGGCCGTGACGGTCAGCGTCTTCGGCGCCTCGCAGGCCAAGACCCGTTTTCAGGGCGCGGCACTGTCCGCTTCGTTCGTGCTCGGGATCGTCGCCATGCTCGTGCCGCTCGGGGTGCTCGCCGGTCAGAGCGGGCAGATCTTCGGGGCCGTGCTGCAGAGCAAAATCGTGGTGGTCGGCATCGCATTGCTCTTCCTGGTGCTGGCCAGCGCCATGTTCGGCGCCTTCGAATTCGCGCTGCCCTCCGCGCTGACCAATCGCTTGGCGGTGATGGGCGGCATCGGTTACAAGGGCGCCTTTGCGCTCGGCATGGCCTGCGCTTTGATCGCCACGCCGTGCACCGGCCCGGTGCTCACTGGCATCCTCACGTTCATCGCCAACACGCGCAGCTCGGCGCTGGGCGCCGGCGCAATGACCGCGTTCGGCCTGGGTCTCGGGGTGCCGTTCTTTCTGGTGGGCGCCTTCGCCATTCAATTGCCCAAGAGCGGTGCGTGGATGGTGCACGTCAAATCCGTGCTCGGCATCGGATTGGTCGCATTTGCGCTTCACTTCCTCAGCACCGCGTTCCCAATACTGAGCAAGTTCGCCGGGGGTTCTTGGCTGTTTTTCGCGGGCATGGCCGGCTTGGTCCTGCTCGGCGCCCTGCTCGGAGCGGTGCATCGAGAATTTGCCGAGCCCGGCGTGGGCGTCAAGGTCGCCAAGGGCGTAGGTATCGTCCTACTCAGCGGCGGCCTCTTCATGGGTGTCGAGGGCGCGATCAAGCCGGCCGACGTCGTGACCTGGGAGCATCACTTGGAGCTCGCGCGCGGCCGGGCCCACCGCGAGAACCGACCGATGTTGGTCGACTTCGGCGCAGCCTGGTGTGCCGCCTGCAAGGAGCTGGACAAGGTCACGTTCTCGTCGCCTCTCGTCGCGCCCGAGATGGCGCGCTTCGTCAACGTCAAGGTCGACGCGACCAACGCCGATGACCCGAACGTCGAGGCCGCCTTGGCTTCGTTCAAGGTGCGCGGTTTGCCGACGGTCGTGCTCTTCGATTCGCACGGCAAGGAGGCCGCGCGCTACAATGATTTCGTTCCGCCCGAGCGCTTCCTGCCCGCAATCCGCGCGATCGAATAGTCAAGCTTTGCTGGCCGTCACCAGCCAGTTCATGACCAGATCTTCGCGCGCGCCGCGTGCTTCCAGGAAGCGGAAAAGGCGATTGATCAACGGAACGAGTAGCCGGTACGGGTAGTGATGACTCAGCTCGAGGGCGAGCATCTGGCCGATGGTCGCCCAAGTGCGGCCCTGCGGGCTGATTTGCACGTCCACGAAGCCGGCCGCGGCCAGCATCGTTTCGAGCCCCCAGCGCGTGAAGCGGCTGAAGTCGTAAGGCACCTCGTGCGCCGGCCAGGTGCCGGGCGCCGTTAGAACCATGCGCCCACCGGGCTTCAGCACGCGAGCCATGTTGGCCAGCGCCAATCGGGGGTCGAGCACATGCTCCAGCACTTGCGTGCTCATCAATGAGTCGAAGCTCGCATCGGCGAAGGGCAGCGAAAGGGCATCGCCCTCGACGTCCGGGAACGAAAGCGGGCTACGACGGTCCACCCCGACGTATTCCGTCACGCGCGGGCCGAGCAACTTGCGGTACGGCTGCAGACCGCAACCCACATCGATGAGCCGCCCTTGGAGCTTCGGAAGCTCGGCCGCGAGGTCCCGCCAGAGCGTGGCGTAATGTAAATACACCACGTGATTGAGCGGCTTTTCGCCCGGGCCATCGAAGCCCTTGGGCAGCGGAATTTCGGTCCCGAGGGCCATGACCTGCCTTGCCTATCACGGATCGCTCTGCGGTATTTGCCCACTCGATCAAGCTCTCGGAGCGCGGGAACTGCGTGCGACGCGAGCTGCGATGCGGGATCGCGATCGCCCCCCAGAAAAGCGAGGCTGGACCGCCTAGGGTTCGAAATCGCGCGGCGGAGCAGCTGCTTTGGCAGGAGCTGCGCGCGGTTTCGCGGGCGCGTCGCTGTCAGCGGCTGCTTCGGACGGCTTGGTGCGCGGCGCGGGTGCTGCGCTCGCTGGCTTGGCTTTCGGGTGGGGTTTGCCGGCGGCTTTCTTGGATGCATCGGACGCTGCGTCGGGTTCGTGTGCGCTCTCACCCTTCAGCGGCTCGGCGGTGATCGGCGGCCCGATCGAGCCGTCATCGGTATCGATGCCATGGGTCAGCGCTGCGAGCAGTTGTTCGGTGCTGGTGCGCAGCTGTTCGGCGCGTGCGCGCATCAGGGGGATTAGCTTGTGGGCGTCCGCGAGGTTCCTTTTCACCTCGCTTATTTTGCCGACCGGAGATTGCGAAAAGGCGCGGTCAACGCCCGCGTCGAGCCGAATCGTCAGCTGATCGAGCTGACCGAGCGCTTCTTCCTTCTGCTTCATCGCGCTCAGAAAACGGAGCAGGTTGGTGCTGGACGTTTCGACGTTCGCTAGCAGCGCCGCGGCCGGGTTTTCTTTGGGGCGCGCGTTGCTGCGAATCGTGGTCCGAGCGTCGGCTGGAGCGCCCGTAGCCAAATTCTGGTCGAGTCGTAGATGAACGCCCGCGCGGCTCAACTTCAGCGCCTCTTCGTGCAAGCTGAGCTCGATCATCGCCGGGGTCACGGGCGGCTCGAGCTGGAGCAGCTGGGTCAACCGCTGAAGTTCGGCTTGGGGAATTTGGGGAGCCTCTACCATGCCGACTTGGAGCAGGTACAGGTCTACGAAGAACTGGTCGTAGTAGGGATCGCCGGAAGCGTAGTATTTGCCCTGCGCGACCGTCGAGTCACCGTGCGAGCCGAACACGGCGCAGCCGACCACGCTTCCGCTGGCGAGTCCGCACAGCAACAGCGCACAGGTCAGGTGCGACCGAGTCTTCGACGTCACTGACATGCGAGCGTTGCTCCCCAGAGTTCGTCGTGGCCGGCGGTCGTGAGGATGAAGAGCGTGATCGCCCCGCCCGCAAAAGTCGCCAAAGCGCCCTGTCCGGCGTTTGCGCCTTTCGGCGACACCGCGACGCTTTTGCCGATTGCGCTGAGATCCGCGGCGAAGCTTTGCACGTGCACGTGGTATTGCGCGGAGCTTCCCTCGGTCCATTGCACGAGCCAGCGGTCGCCGCTCAGCGCCGCGAGCGTCGGCGAAATCGCGCCGCCGCCGCTACCGCTGACGAGCTCACGCGCCGGGCTTGGCGGTGCGCCCGGCAAGGCTTGGGACACGAATAGCTTCCAGGGGGCGTCTGCGGCGTCTCGACCGGCAAAGGCGATCAGTGCGCCCGCGCCGCTCCCTGCGATCACGGGAGTACCCACGAACTTGGGTGCACCGGGGACTTGCGCGAGCTCGGATTTTTTCTCGCCGTCATTGGCAATGAAGCCGAGCATGACCGCCCCCGATTGCCCGCCGCGGCGAAACGTGACGCCGTAGCCGTAGTCAGCGAGCTGCGCCGAGCGCGGCTCGGTAATCTTTGCGCTCGCATCGAGTTGCCAGACCAAGCTGGCGCTGCCCGCGACCACGCGCGAGAAGCCCGCGTCACTGACCCCCAAGGTAAACGGCGGTATTTCGTCGATGGTATGCGCCGAACGCAGCGCGCGATCGTCTCGGTCCACGAAGAACGTCAGCGATCCGGAGCGCGCGAGTGGCACGACGCCGCGCACCGCGTCTTTTCCTTCTTCTTCGAACACGGACGAGACGTCGAGTGTGTTTGGGTCGACGCGGAGCCCAAGCCCCTTGGTCTTACTTTCGGCGATGCCCAACGCCAGATCGCCGACTTTTTCGACCTTCGCCGCGTAGGCGGGCACGCCGCGTTCGACGCTGGCGGCGATGCGTGCGGCCGGTAGCGCCAAGCGGCAGCCGGGCACCGGCGGCGGTGCGCTTGGCGCTTGCGCGCTTGCGCGTGGACGCTCTTCCGCAGTCGGGCTTTTGCTTTGCGAACGGGACAACGTGAGCGCGAGCAGTGCCACGAGCAGTGCGCCGCTGAGCGCCGAGAGCGCCATCACGACGGTGCGACTATCGAGCCCGATGCGGCCGAGTTTCACGAGTGAGTCTTGCCGCGCGGGTCGCTCGGGACCCTCGGCGTCTACGCTCGATGTCAGCGCGTCGCGCGCGGCGGGCAGCGGCGGGACGGGCGTGCGGCGGGCCTCGGCGGGAACGTGCGGCACGCTCTCCAACGTCGAGTCCAACGGCGGCTCGATCGAAGGCGTCTTCGCATCGGCCAAGAGCGCGCGGTTCACCACTGCTGGCAGGGCGAGCGGCAGCGGTGTTTCGACCTTGCCCCCGGGCGGACCGAAGCTGGGGATGGGCGTTACGATCGCGCGCGGCGAAGAATCCAACGCTGGTACCGGCACACCGCGGGCCGGAGGCGGAACGGCCCCGGGCGGACGCAACGTGGCCGTAGCCGGCGCGACGCCTTGCTCCTCCGACAGCGTGGGCATCGGCGCGCGAGCACGCGAGGGGGGTGGCGGTGGCCCCGAAGACGGACGCTTGGTCGGAGAGCGGCGCGGGGGCCCGAGCGTGCCGAAGCTGCTTGGCGCGGCGGTCGCTTCCGCGATTGCCTCGGCCAACTCCGGGACGCGATCCGCGGGCAGCCACTCTGCCCAGCCGGAACGCCAGACGAGCGTCGCGCTGCGTAGGGCGCCGCCGCGGAGCGCTGCGCGCAGGTCTCGCCCGCTGCCCGACAAGCGCGCGCCATCGGCCGCTAGCCACCAGTACTGTACGTCTTCTGCGGGATCGACCAATCCGGACTCCAAGGACCAGAGTCCGTGATTATGCCCGCATTTGCCAAGCCGACAGTGAGAAAGTCTCGATCGTTGCAAGTCGCCGCGAAGGCGACGGCCACGCAGCCGACGACTTCGTCGCCTGCCGCGCGGAGCGCCTGGATGCAGGCTGAAAATGTCGCGCCCGTGGTCACGACGTCATCGACCAGCACGACTCGCCGAGGTTCGGCTTTAGCATCGCGCACCCGGAAAGCGTCCGCGACGTTCTGCACGCGGTCGCGACGGTCGCGCTTGGCCTGCTGTTCCGTGTGCCGCACCCGATACAGCCGGCGCGCGTCGACTCGAGCCCGCTGAATGTGCGAAAGTTCGCGCGCCAGTAGAGCTGCTTGATTGTAGCCCCGCTCGGCGAGCCGCAGCGGGTGAAGTGGCACTGGCACCCACACGTCCCCCGGCTCGATTCCGAGCAGGTCGATCCCGCGTGCCGAGTGACGGCAGAGCGCCCCGCACAGCTCCGGCGCTGATCCGTACTTGAAACGGTGGATCGCCGAGACCAGCGGCTCGACGTAGCGAGCACCCGCAAACACCGGAACGCCGGCGATGTGGCAGGCGATATCGAGCAGCGGCTGCGGCTCGCCGCACCCGACGCAGTAGCCCGAGGCCTCGGGCTCGAGTGCTTCGCACGCCAAGCAGCGGGGCGGCGCGATCAAATCGAGCAGGGTCACTAGAAGCGACCCGGCGAGGTGCCGAGCATTCACCAGAACCAGGTCGGTCCGGCGCGGCGATGGTTGCGCTTTTGTCGCTACAGTCCGAGCAATTTACTCATCGACGCTTCGTCGGCCGGCGTGAACGAATAGGCCTCGAAGTCTTCGCTCGCGACCCAGCAAAAGTCGCTCACGTTGACGGCGCTCGGCTGTCCCTCGAGCAATCGCCCCTCGTACAGGTACAGCTCCACCACGTAGTGCTCGTACGGATGGCTGACGAAACTAATCAACTTGCCCGACTGAATGTCCACGCCGAGCCGATGCAGAACCTCGCGCTTGAGCGCAGCGGCGTCGCTCTCACCCTCTTCCACTCGGCCACCTGGGAACTCCCAAAGCAGAGGGAGTACTGCGGAGGCTCGGCGTTGGGTAATCAAGTATCGGCCGCCGTTTTCAATCACGGCCGCCACGACTCGAATCGTGCGGGCAGTTGCCATGTTCGGCGGTCAGTAATCGATGCGGAACAGCTGCTGCCCCATGAGCAGGATGTCGGTTCCGCCGACGGTGCGCTCGCTGCGCAGCCGCACGAAGGTGCCGTTCGAGCTGCCCACGTCGGTCAGATAGATCTTTCCGTCGGGACCCTTGGCGATGCTGCAATGCAAACCGGAGACGTAGCCGTCTTCCGAGAACAAGATGTCGCCGCGCTCACGGCCGCAGTGCACGCCGCGCTCCGGGATCGGGAACGAGTTGCCGGTCGTGTCGCGACCGATGACCAGCGCCAAGCGACCGATGTAGCCCTTCGCCGGACTGCCGAAGCGCTCGACGTTGTCTGGCGAGCGGCCCTGTCCCTTGAGCTCTTCGAGACGAATGATCTCTTGCCCAATCCGGAACAAATCCCCGAACTCGAGCAAGCAGGGCTCGTTCGGACGCAGCTTCAAATACACGCCGTTGAGTGAGTCCTCGTCCTTGATCGAGAGCTGATTTCCGCGGCGCGTGAAGGTCGCGTGGCGCGGGGACAAGTAGCTGTCACCGGCGAAAATCGAGCCCGTATCGCGCCCCAGCGTGATCTGGGCCACGTCGGGTAAACGATAGGTCCCAGCCTCGCTGCCGTCGGCGCGCAACGCAGTCAGAATGATTTGCGGATAGGTCGACGCGACTGGCGCTGCTGCGGCGGGCGCGGCCGAGGGGCTCGCGCCAGCGAGCGCGCTGAGGTTGTAGCCGCACGATGCGCAGAAACGATTGCCCGTTCCGTTCACGTGACCGCATTGCGGGCAGGTAACGGTGGCACTCGTTCCAGCCGGCGCCGCTGATGGCGGTCGCGCTGCAACGGGCGGCGCCATTGGCGGAGGCGGCGCCACCGGCGGGGGTGCCGCTGACGGCGACGGCATTGGCGCGGCCGCAGGCATGGCGGCAACGGCCGGCACACCTTGCGGAGGCGTCGCCGCCGTAAACGGTTTCGCTGCAGCTGCACGCGGGAGCTCTGCTCCGCAGCCCAAGCAAAACTTATAGTGGTCCTGATTCTCCTTGCCGCACTTCAAACACGTGATCACAGGTGTCCTCCAGGGGAGCGGACCGAGCAGACGAGGAGACGAAATTCCCTCGTAAGCGCGCGATTATCCACGCCCCTTTGCCAGGGTCAAGGTCTCGAGCTCAAGGCGTGAGCTTGGCCAACGCTTCGCGTAGTAGGTTTGCGAGTGGTTCGGTGCCCAGCTTCGGACCGAGGGCCGACACTGCGCGCTCGGCCTCCCCGGGTCGGTAGCCCATATTGACCAACGCGCCGAGCAGGCGATCTGCCTCGTTTCCCAAGGTTTCGACCGGCGGGCTCGTGACGCTGCTGTCCAGGCCGCGAAGCTTTTCTTTCAGTTCCAGAACCAGCCGCTCGGCCGTCTTCTTGCCGATGCCTGGGATTTTGCCGAGGCGCACATGATCTCCGCGCTCGACCGCGCGCGAGAGCTCGTCGACCGGCATCGCGCTGAGCACGCCCAAAGCCGTCTTGGGGCCGACGTTGGGCACACCCAGGAGCAACCGGAACACGCGCCGGTCGGTCTCGGTCGCGAAGCCAAACAGATCCAGCGCGTCCTCCCGAACGTGAGTGTGGATCCAGAGCTCGACCTCGGCGTTGACGTCGGTGCGTGCTCGACCGAGCGTGCCGACGGGCGTCAACACGTCGTAGCCGACCCCATGCACATCCAGGACCACGGCGCCGGTCGCTTCGTCCGTCAGCACGCGACCGCGCAAACGACCGATCAAGGCTGCCTCACCGAGGGCGGGCCGAGGGTTGCGCTCAACGTGTGGTCTCTCGAGGGCGGCAAGAGCGCGGAAGGTAGTGGCTTTTGATCGCCCGAGCAATCCCGTGCTAGAGCGCGACCACGATGCGTTGCTACCTTCTGTTCGGAGCCGTGCTCGCCGCGGGCGCGCTTTCAGCGTGCGGCGGCTCATCGAGCGAGACCCCGCCGCCATTGCAGCCGGACCCGGCTGGCTTTCGCTACGCTTCCGCCTCCCCCGAGCGAATCGTGGAAGAAAGCGATGCGGGTGACGCTCCGAAGACGCAGACCGTCCCCGGAACCACGGAGCTCGAGCCGAGACCGCGCGTGCCCGCGCCCTCGACTGGGGGCTCAGCCCCCGCAGCGCATTGACTAGAACGCGCCGCTGAGCGCGACGCCGGCGAAGCTTGGGGTCAGCGCGGGCTGAACGAGCGGCTTCGTCAGGCTGCCCGTGGCGACGGCGCTGCGGGGCTGCACGAAGTACCAAATCAAGCCACCGGCAAGCGTCGCCGCGCCAACACCAGCGACCACTCCGCCCACGATCTTTTTAGTCCGAGCGTCGTTGCCGGCCTGCTCGTTGGCAACGGCTTCGGGACCGGTACCGCAGTCCTGTTTTCCATCCACTTCAGGGCACAGCTCTGCGTAGTGGTTCACGTCTTTCGCGCCCTTGCCGTACACAGCGGCGCCGACGATCAAGATCACGCCGCCCGCACCGGCCACGATCAACGGTACGATCGAGCGTTTGCCACCGTGATCGCTCGATTCCGGCGCTGGCTCCGGCTGCGCGGCAGCGGCGGCGGCAGCGGCGGGCGGTTGCGCCGCGCCGGTGGCGACCGGGACCGCTTTTTCCGAGGCAATTTGCTTCTTGAGCACCTCGATGCGCCGTTGAATCTGCTCCTTGTCGGCGGAGCTGGGCTCGCGCACCAAGAATGTCTCGAGCGCGACCACGGCTTGGCGCTTCTGACCGTACAGCTCGTACGCGCGAGCTAGATTCTTCAACAGAAGATTCGCGGTGCAGTCCCGGCGATAGGCGTCCTCCCAGTAGGTGATGGCGCGCGGGTAGTCCGCTTCATCGAAGGATGCGTTTCCAGCCTGGTAAGCTCCCTTGGCGGCAGCGGTCTCCGAATCCGTCGGCGTTTTGATGCACTCCGGATACGCCTTGGGCTCGTCCTCTGCGTGTGCCAGCGCGGGTACGATAGCTACGGCACCGCCGATCAACCAAAGGCTCAAGTGCTTCCGCATTCTGATTCTCTTCATCTCGTAAGGGCCGCCCACGTCCAAGACCCTCAGCATACGGGCAATCGTGGCAATACCTCAAATCCTTCGCGAGCCCGGCCGCTCGGCCAGCAGCGGGCGACGAGACCCGTCGCTGCGCCAATGGCTGCGCAATTTCGCGGCTGAAGCCCAACCCTTGTGCCGGCGAACGATCCGGGCTCATGTTTGCCGAGGTGAGCTCGGGTTTTTTGTCGCGACGAGGTGCTCTGGTCCTTCTACTACTGGCGCTAGCGGGTGCCCTCGCCACGGCTGCCTGGGCCCAGACCAAGGACGGCTCCGGCAAGCGGCTGGAAGCCATCCGGTCTGAGATGGATAAGGGCCAGGGCCTGTACTTGGCAGGAAACTACGCGGGCGCAGCGGAGGTGTTCGAGGCCGGTTACGCGGCTTATCCTTACTCGGCGTTCCTGTTCAACGCTGGCGTCTGCTACCAGAAGCAGAACGACGTCGACCGTGCGCTCGCAAAATTCAAAGAGTACGTGAAGGTCGACCCGGACGCACCGGATCTCGACAAGGTGAATCAGCGCATCGCCGCGCTCGAAGCCGCCAAAGCGACCGCACTCGCCGCAGCAGCTGCGGCGGCTGCCGCGCCGGTTGCCGACGCTGGCACTGACGCCGGTGCCGATGCCGGCGCGCCGCCTCTCCCGCCTGCGCCGGCTGCGATCGTTTTGCCTTCGACTGACGATCAGAACTCGATGAAATCCCTGGTCGTGATCGAGACCGAACCGGATGGCGCGCCGCTCCGCATCTATCAGCGTTTGGACCCAAACGGAGCGCCCTTCACGCTCGGTGCGGCGGCGAA
The DNA here is from genome assembly GCA_037200885.1 of Pseudomonadota bacterium. Taxonomy (GTDB): domain Bacteria; phylum Myxococcota_A; class Polyangia; order Polyangiales; family Polyangiaceae; genus PMG-095. Next base: position 1,946,275 of record JBBCIN010000003.1, on the reverse strand, counting down.
TCCGAGCTGGAAAGAAGTGGTCGCCACGCACGCCCCGGCGAACCTGACCTTGGACATCGGCCACTACCACGTGGTGGTCGAAAAGTTCCGCGACTTCAACGCCAGTGAAGCCGACATGGACGTCTCGCCCGGTCACGTGCACCAACTCAAGGCGAACCTCTCGCAGGGCAAGTTCATGGCCTTCCTGCGCGTCTCTTCGAACGTGATCGGCGCGCACATCTGGATCGACGACAAAAAGAAGGATCACCCGCTCTGGGGCGACGCTCCGCACGGCGAGCTGGTTCCTGGTGGCAAGCACGACGTGCTGGTCGAGGCGCCCGGCTTCGAGCCATTTCTATCGAGCGTCGAGCTCCAGCACGGTGAGCAGAAGGAGCTCGAGGTGCGGATGGTGCGCGTCAACTACGGCGTCCTGCGCATCGATGCGTCGGCGCCAGAAGTGAAGGTGCGCATCGACGGGCAACCCAAGGGCGTCTGGCGCAGCGGTGAAGAGCCGCTCGACGCCCGTTTCGATTCCGGCAAGCACAAGCTGACCATCGAGAGCGACGGGCGAAAAACTTTCGAGGGCATGATCGACGTCCCTCGCGGCCAGATCTTACCGCTGCACGCGAAGATGATCCCCAAGTATCCGCGCGGTCCCGCCTGGACTCAGGCCATCATCGGCGCGGCATTCTTGGGGGCCGCGATCTACGCCGGTTCGGAGTCGAACCGCTTGTACGATCAGCTGAAGGACGACCGGCAAAATGGCAGCCTGGAAGGCTCCGACAGCCGTGCCACGCGGGGCAAATGGTTCGCGGTCGGCGCTGACGCTGGCTTCGTCGTCGCGGGCGTATTGGGCGGCTTGGCGACCTACAACTTCATCAAAGATCCGTTGCCGGACTCTTCGCTCAAACCGGGCAAGTTGCTCGAATTCGACGATCCGCTGAAGGCCCGTCCGGTCGCGCAGTTCGAACCGCGAAAGCTCCCACCCACGAACGCCGTAGCGGCCGAGCGTGGCTCTCCTTTCGAGCTCAGGCCCAACGCGTCGAGTACGGGCGGCGGTCTGCTTTTTGGAGGGAAGTTCTGATGCGCGCTTCCTTGCTCGAGCTCGCTCTGCTCGGTTGCCTCGCCCTCAGCACGTTTGCCTGCTCTTGGTCACGCTTCGATGACGTGACCGATAATTCGCCGATCGTATTGCTCGAGAAGCCGGGCTCGATGAAGCAGGGCTTTGGCGTGAGCCTGGCGACAGCGACGAACGCGGGCCAGACCGAGGTGCTCGTGGGCGGGGCAACCAACGTCTCTCCCGCGGCGCTGTACGAAATCGGCAATCAGGACTCTCCGGGGACCACTGCGATCGATAGCTACTGCTCCGGTGACGATTGTTTTCTGTCCTCGCTCACGGCGGGCTTTGCCAACGCCAGCGGCCTGGATCAAGTCCACCGCCCGCTGTGCTTTGCGGTTGGCAGCGGCACGGCTGGGACGCAGGGCCTAGTGGTGCGTTGCAAAGATACCCACGAGTACGCCCTGAGCATGCCCAAGGAGGCTCAAGATCTGCTCGCGAGCGCCGTGGCCCAGAACCAACCCGACGATCACCCGATGGCGACCGATGGCACGGACGATCCGCTGCTTCTGGTCAGCTTGCCCGAAAAGCATTTGGCTTGGTTCTACCCCGCAAAGAGCACTCAGTATAGCGAGCTCGCTCTGCCCAACGGCGCGGAGGTCGACGACCCGAGCTTCGGCCGTTCGCTCGCCGTACTGGCGGTCGCGGGGGGGCGCGTGCTGGCGTTGGGGGTGTCCGGCAAGTCGGAGGTCTTTCTCTGGAAAACCGACGACAGCGCGAATTCTAGCTACATCGGCTGTTTGGGCGGGATCAATGGGATGGGCCGAGCGCTCGCGGCTGGAAAGGTCAACCGCGATGGTAACGACGACTTGGTGGTGTCGGACGACAGCAACGTCCACGTGATCGACGGAGCCGCGCTGTTCGAGCTGCCCCCAACGGCCTCGAGCGAGTGCAGTTTTTCGTCCTTGCCGCCCGGAGCCCTGATCAACTCGTTTGGCTGTGGTTCGACCAGTAGCTTGACCGGTTGCGAGACGTCCGAGTTCGGCGCGGCGGTCGCGGTCGGCGACCTCGACGGTGACGGCGACGGTGAAGTGATCGTCGGCGCCCCGAAAATGACGGTGCGTGGCGCAGAAAATGCCGGCGCGCTCTTGGTTTACGACGCTGAAGGGTCGAGCGATGCTGCCTTCGTCGACGCCAAATTCATCTCTTCCGCCGAAGCTTTCGACGACCTGGGTCGGTCGATCGTGACGCCGCACATCGACAAGCGTGACATCATAGCCGCAGGCGCCCCCGGCAACGGCAAGACCGCTCTCTTTTATTGTTCGGCGCTGCTCCCTCAAGGCGCGGCTGGCTCGCGCTGCCCGTAGTGGCGAGGCAAGCTGCCCAGACTCGGAAGATTCGTCGATGCTCCCTGAACGCAAACAAATCCTAGTCGTCGACGACGAGCCGAACCTTCGACGCGTGCTCAGCGCGCAGCTCGAGCGCGACGGCTACGACGTGCACACCGCGGAGGATGGCGAGCAGGCTTTGTTGGTGCTCAAGGAGCATCACTTGGACTTGATCATCACCGACCTACGGATGCCCAAGCTCGACGGCATGGAGCTCTTGCGCCGTGCCGTCGCGATCGATGACGAGCTGCCGGTGGTGATGATCACCGCGCACGGCACCGTCGACAATGCGGTCGAAGCGCTCAAGACCGGCGCCTTCGACTACCTGACCAAGCCCTTCGATCAGGCGGAAGTCCGAGCCATCGTGCGCAAGGCCCTGCGCACTCGAGATCTGTCGGCCGCCGAGGCCACCCGCCCCGAGTCCGACGCGCGGGAGTCGGCGCGCTACGGCATCATCGGCCAGAGCCCGAGCATCCTAGAGCTGTACGCGGTGTTGGATCGCGTCGCAGACACGCCGACCACGGTGCTGATCACGGGCGAGAGCGGCACCGGCAAAGAGCTCGTGGCGCGAGCGCTCCATGAAAACTCGTCGCGTCGCGATAAACCGTTCATCAAGGTCAACTGCGCCGCAATCCCGAAGGATCTGATGGAGAGCGAGCTGTTCGGGCACGAGCGCGGAGCCTTCACCGGCGCCGTGGGCTCCAAGCCGGGCCGCTTCGAGCTCGCCAGTGGCGGCACCCTGTTCTTGGACGAGATCGGCTCGATCCCGGTCGAGATGCAGGTGAAGTTGCTGCGCGCGCTGCAAGAGAGCGAGTTCGAGCGGGTCGGTGGCGTGAAGACGATCCGAGTGGATGTGCGCTTGGTGGCGGCCACCAACAGCGATCTGAAACGCGAGATCGCGGCCGGCGCGTTCCGCGAAGACTTGTACTATCGCTTGAACGTCGTCCCCATTCGGCTGCCGTCGCTGCGGGAGCGAGCGACCGATATTCCGCTCTTGGCCAAGCACTTCATCGATAAGTTCAACACCCGCTTGAAGAAGAGCGTCACCGGCGTCGAAGCCGATACCGAAGCGCACCTCGTTTCCTATCCCTGGCCGGGCAACATTCGCGAGCTCGAGAACGTGATCGAGCGGGCCGTGCTGTTCTCCGACGGCAGTGAGCTGAAGGTCCTGGATTTGCCTGCGGAGGTGCGTGACGTCTCGACTCCGGAACCACCCACGACGCAGCCGACCAGCGAGGCCGCGGTGGCGGCAGCCGCGGACGGCTTGAAGGAGCAGGTGAAGGCAGCCATGAGCCGTCTCGAGCGTGAGCTGATCGTCAAAGCGCTCGATCAAACGTCCAGCAACGTGACGCACGCGGCTCGCTTGCTCAAAATCTCTCGCAAGGGCTTGCAACTGAAGATGAAGGAGCTCGGTCTGCGCGAGCGGGACGAGCGCTCGGAGTCGTGAGCCCGCGGCGGAACGCTGCGACGCTGATTTGTCTCGGTCTATGCTTCGAGTGCCGGGCACACCGCGCCCCGCCGGCAAGCGAAAGCGCCCCCCAGAGCTCGGCTAGCTCGTCCATTTCTCCGCCGGAGGTGCCGCCCGAACCACGCCAAGGCATGGTCTGGGTGCCACGCGGACCGCTCGTTGCCGGTACTCCCGAAGGCAGCCTGCCGCGAGTCGCGGACGAAGAAATGCCGGGCGAGCAAGTCATCCTCAAGGGTTACTACATCGACGTCTTCCCTTATCCCGACGAGGAGGGGGCGATCCCACTCACCAACGTCACTCGAGCCGCCGCGGCCGCCCTCTGCGTCGAACGCGGCAAACGCCTTTGCAGCGAGCTCGAATGGGAGCGTGCCTGCAAAGGACCGGACAATCACCGCTACGAATACGGCGAAAGCTATCGCGCCGAGCGCTGTGGAACGGGCGCGGCCCCGCTGATGCGACCCACGGGCATTCGCGTCTCCTGTCGCAGCGATTTCGGAGTCCGCGATCTGCACGGCGGCGCTTGGGAATGGACCGCCAGCGACTGGGGCCGAGGCACTGGCACTGGGTTGGTCAGCGTGCGGGGCGGCAACTCAGCCGAGGGCGAGCTCGTGGGTCGCTGCGCGAACGCTCGCGCAGAGCGGCCCGAAAGCCCGAGTGGCACGCTCGGCTTTCGCTGTTGCGCGGGACCGCCCAACACCGTCGAGGTCGTGCTCGACGTCAAGCGCGGCGCGAATCTCGAGGCGCTCCGCCGGATCGACAAGCCGCAGCTCGGGCAGATCCTCGATGCCTTGCCGGCCTCCGCCGACGCCGAATTGGGCGCGCGCGCCAGGCTCAGCGTCGATCATCAATGGCTCTGGCGTCCGATCGGCAACGAGGAATTGTTCGCGACCCGCATCTGCTCTGGACTCGGTCGGCGTCCGGTGTGCGGCGTGTCGATCACTCGCAACCTGCTCGGTCGCGTCAGCTTGCTCGCGTGGGCCTCCAGTCGGCACTGGTTGCCGAGCGTCGAGACCGATCGCGATGCGCGTGACCTTTGGATGATTGGTGGCGACGAAACCGGCACCTATCAACGCCTGATCCAATATCGCTTCGGCAGGGTGGTGGTGAATTTGGAGGAGCACCGGCTGCGCGAGAGCGCGAACGCGAAGAAGAAAAAGAAGAAGAAGGGTTAAGGTCGGGATTCGTAGATCTTGTCGAAGAGCCAGGCCGAGGTCGACGCGCGTCAACGACGCGTTCACGCAGCTCTTTCACGGCAGCGCGAGCGACAGCTCATCTACTACGAGCTCGGCACCAATCAGGCGTACCTGCTCGATGTCGTGCACAAGGCAGCTCAACCCGCGGGGCGGTGTGATCTCATCGGGCTCCGCGCCTGACGGAGAAGAATATTTCGCCACCGCGCTGTTGTTCGCGGCCAAGCGTTGGGGCGATGGCACCGGCGACCTGGCGTATTCGACGCAGGCTAAGACGCTGCTCGACAAGATGGCCACTGCTGGCACGTTCGATAAATCGTCGAAGCTGGTGCTGTTCGGCGTGAACGCCCGCTACACCGACGCTTCCTACGTCTTGCCGTCCTTTTACGAAGCTTGGGCCTGCTTCGACAGCAAAAATCAGCAATTTTGGCAGAGCGCCGCCAGCGCAGGCCGCGCCTTCTTCCCGAAAACCGTCAATGCGACGACCGGGCTCGCTCCCGATCAATCCGAGGCGCGCGCATGCCGGCCACGGTGACTTCGACGCCGACGCCTGGCGCGTCGTCTCGAACGTGATGTTGGATCGTCATTTCTTCAACGTCGACCCTTGGCAGGACACGTTCGCCACGAAGCTCGGCGCGTTCTTCGAGAGCAAAGGGTAGCTACGGTGAGCGGTACACGCTAAGAGCTGTGGGATCTAGCGATCCCCTCGGGAAGCCTGCGTTACTACAACGGCTCGCTCTACCTGCTCTCGCTCCTGCACGTGAGCGCGAGTTTCAGCTCTGGTACTGACTGTGAAGAACACGCCTGCTCTCGCCGCAGGCTTGAATGAAGTTGCTATTTAGTCGTCGACTCGGGAAGGTCCCAAGGCCCCAGGCGTAGTGAGCAAGAGTCAGAACGTGCTATGGGCGTTCTAGCAAGGCGAGCGCGCCCGCGGCTGCGGGAGCTGATACCGCGCGGCGGCGCCGAACCATCGAGTGGAGGGAGGTCGACGATGACGAGCTTTCTGGCATCAACGCATTCATGTCCGCGGGGTCCTCAGCGCGGGATAGCGCTGTTTTTGGCCGCGCTTTCCGCGGTGGCTTGCAACATCAACACCAAATCTGCAGAGAGTTCCGGTACCGCTGGCGGGAGTAGCGGCGGCGATGGATTGTCCGCCGGCTCCGGCGGTGAAGGGGAAGTCGAAAACGGAGGCAGCCCTGGCGGTTCGCAGCCCGACGCGAGCGGAGAGGCGGGCGAGGGTGGCTCTGAAGCTGGCTCTGCGGGTGAAGCGGGGAGTGGCGAGGCTGGCGTTAATGAGACGGGCGGAACTACGGGCGCCGGTGGCCATGGCGGTCACGGTGGTGCCAGCGGCGGAAGCGGTGGCTGGCCGCAATCGTGTGGCAACGCATCGCAACAGGAGCCAAACGATACCCTTGGCCAGGCCACGACCATCGACCTTCAATGTTTGCTCGTTTCAACGCTCGCGCCGCCAGCGGACGCCGATGATTACTACTCCTTCCAGGCGGAGAGCGGCGTCACCTATAGCGTGAACTTCTGGAACACGACGCTCGTGAACGGAGTGTACGTCAGTGCGCAGTTCGTTGGTCCGAGCAACACCACGACGATTCTGAACGCCACCGGGATCGCGCCCAACAGCAATTACGATACAGAGCTCCCTGCGCAAGCCTCAGCAGGCACTGTCGTACTTCATCTTCAAGCGTCGGGGGGAGCAGTCAACTACGAGCTATCCGTCGTCCCGGACGTTGGCGCCGAGCACGATCCCGTGACCTTCGAATGGAACGACACCCCGAGTGAGGCAGCGCCGCTCAGCTTAGGGACCATGATCGAAACCCAACTGAGTCCTCCCAAAGACATCGTGGACAACTTCAGTCTTCCGGCGGTGAAGGACCGCTACTATGCATATACCCTCACGCCCACCGGGGGTGGCGTCTATTTGGGCGGGACCTTGATTCCGACAACGGGCCAGCGAGTCTCGCTGTTCACGGCCACAGGCTATGCGGCGGGAACGACTGCCTACGGTGAAGTTCACCCCAGCGCCAATGGCACTTCGATCTTTCAGTTTTCGCAAGCGGGCTCGTCGCTGTACGACTTCGTCGTCTACCCGAGCACCGCAGATGGGCTGGTGCACGACCCGGTCACTTACGAGCCCAACAATACCTTGCATACCGCTGCACCGATCGCACTCGGGGCCGATGTCTCCGCGACAGTCAACACCACCGATGACAGCGTCGACTTCTTCCAGGTCCCGGTCGAGGCAAACGTTCCGTACGTGCTGACGTTCTCCAACAAATGCGTGACCGGTGGGATCTATCTTTCGGCGTCGGCGGGCGACATCGCAATCATCGCCAATACCGGAATTGCCCCCAATACCCTGAACAAGACGTTCGTGGTCACCCCGTCGGTCGCCGGGCTGTTCGTGGTCGCACTCGTCGGGTCCGGCTCGATGTGTCCCTACTCGCTGAGCGTGGTCAAGCAATGAGACCGCTCGCGCGGCGCTCAGCCTCCTGCTTTCTGCGGTCTTCGCTCAGTTGGCTATGGCTGACACCATGAATCCATGCGCGTGACCACGGAGCGTTCATGTGCGCTGATGCGGTCCAGCTCGCGGTTGAGCCGCTCGGCCTCCGCGACGTTGTTCAATTGCAGAGCCGCGGCGAGAGAGCGCAGAGTTTCCGCGGCACTATTCAAGACGCCGGCGTACTCAGCGACCAGCTTGGCCATCTCCTCGCTGCCGAATTCCATCGGCCCGAGTTGTTTTGCGAGGCGCTCATAGCGGCCCGCGGCCGCGATGTAACCGTTGCCCGTGGCGGCGCTGCCGCCTGCGCCCGCTGCGCCCGCTGCGCCACCGCTTCCGCCCGAACTGCCATTGCCGCCGCCGTGGGTAATGGTGAGCACATCGTCGAGCGCCGGATTGACTTGGGCAATCAGCGCGCGGCATTGCCTCGTGCGCGTGAAGCGACTGCAGCCGCTGCCGGTGAATGTGAGTGACGCGAGCACGAGCAGCGCTGTGCCGTACGTGACGAGCTTGGCGAAGGGGAAATAGCGGAACATTGTGCTTGCGCTCGGACGTGACTGAGCGGGAAAGTCAACGTAGCATCATGGGCGCCACGCGAACAATCAGGCGCGCGCCAGTCGCGGTGGCTTGCCTGGCTTGGCTCAGCGCCTGTCATGAAGGCGGTAAGCACGCGGGACGTCAGGCGCCGCCTCCGGAGCCGAAGCCCTTCACCTCAGCGGTGGTTGCTGAGGCCTCTGCGGAACGGCCGAGAGCCGCATCGGCTCCAGCCCCGCTTCCATCCGCGGTGGTCCAAACGCTGCGCTCGTTGCGTGAGCAGCGGCTCGAGATCGCTCCGCCCACCATGCAGAGCGCGGTGCTGGCGTTTGGCACCGGGCGCTTGCTGCAGGCGAGCTTGGACAAGGTGACGTTCCGCGACAGCCAGCAAGGTCAGGTGATCACGGAGGCGAGCGTCGGGCCCGTACGCGCGGTGGCTCACGGCTCCGACGGTTCGCTGTTCGCAATCGGCGCGTCCGCAGGTGCGCGCCTCGAGCCACGCGCGAAGGCGGCGAAACACTTCCCTCACGTCACGTTCTTACCTGGTTCGCTGCTGCTGCCTGATCTCGAAGAGCCGAATCACTTCTTCGTCTACTACCCAGAGGATCCACAACTTTACTGGTACCCATTCGAAAGCGAGGCCGGCCCGATCTTGCCGTTCGAGGGCGCCTTTCATTTCGACGGATGCCTCCAGCCGCTGGCCCAATTGCGTGACGGCGCGATCGTCTGTCGCACCGCAACTGGCTTTCTGCGTCAGGCGCCGCGCGGCAGCCGGGCCGAGTTCGAGTTCCCACCCAGCGACGATCCCCCAGTTCGTTTGCTGCCCGGCAAGCGCCTCGATGAATTCTTCGCCGTCAGCAAAGCGGGTGAGGTGCTACGGCTGCGGTTGACGGCCGGCCTGCCGGTGGTCGCGCGCTTCCGGCTGCCCGCGCCGGCCTATGCCGCCACCGCCAACACCGAGGCGCTCGCCTTCGTCTTGGTCAAGGACCCGCAGCCGGGGCAGCCTCGACGCTGGTCGCTGCTGGTCACGGACTTCGCCGGTGAGCCACGCCTCGAGAGCGAGTTGCCCGCGCTGGCTCCGAGCGCGGAGGACGATTGGCTGGCCGCCGTGGTCGAGGACAAAAACCTAGCGATTTCCGTGTTCGAGCCGCTGGTTGCCGTCGGCGGAGCCAGTCGGGTCACGGTTTGGAATTACGCTCGAGGGCAAGAGCTGTTCAGCCGCTGACGCGCGGCCTGGACCGCCGGCCAAATGCTGGAAAAGTTGGCCGTTTTCTCGATTCCGGGCAGATCGCTCAGGTGATGACCGGTGCCCGCTTCGAGTCCGAACTCGCCCTCGTGAAACGGATCGCGGATGAGCTCGCGCAACAGCAGAAGGAACGCGTTTCCAGCGCGCACCTGCTGGCGGCGATCGCCGCGCGTCCGAGCCCTGCCTGCGATTTACTGCGCGAGCGCAAGTTGGGCGTTGAAGAGCTGCTTCGTGCGGCCCGCGGGATCGAGGAGGAGCTGGAGGATCCGATCAAAGCGTGCCTGCAACGGGCCCGTGAGATCGCTGGCCGCATGGGTGACGGCGATGCAGCCGCGGTTCACCTACTCGTCGCGCTCGTCAGTGAGCCGCGCAGCTCCGCGCGCCGCGTGCTCGAGGGTTTGAACGTCGATACCTCGCGACTCCGGACGCAAGCCGTGCAAGTCGGTCTGGGCTTGGTCGGTCGGCGTCGCGCGTCGCCGGAGCAGCCGCGCGAAGCCCCGATGCCCCAACCGCGACGTGTGTCCACCGCCGTCAAGGTCCCGCTGTACCCGCCGCCGCGCAAGTCGATCAATGGCGAGAGCAGTTCATCGCCGGCTCCCGAGTCGCGTGGCGCCGGCGTCGTCGTGCCCGTGATGGCTTTGCCGAGCAGCGCGCAGCGAGTGAGCTCGATGCGGGCGATTCAACCGCTGCCGTTGCTCGAAAAACCCCTGCATAAAGAGCCGGAACCGTGGGAGCGCTTCGAGCTCGACCCGCACAAGTTCCCGACTCTGACTTCTCTGGGCAGAAACCTCACCTTGGCCGCAGCGCGCGGCGAACTCGACCCGGTGGTGGGGCGGGATGCAGTGATCGAGCAGGCGCTGGACGTGCTCGCCAAGCGCGAAGGTAACAACCCCTGCCTCGTGGGCATCGCTGGTGTGGGCAAGACGAGCATCGTACGCGGCCTGGCGCAGCGCATCGCGGCCGCCGAAGACGTGCTCTCACTCGACGATCGCGTGATCGTGCAGATCCCAGTCAGTGAGCTGGTGGCGGGCACCGGCGTGCGGGGCGCGCTGGCGTCGCGCGTCGGCGCGCTACGCAAGGAAGTCCTCGCGGCCAAAGGGCGCGTCGTGATCTTTTTCGACGAGATCCATCAGCTGTTCATCGGTGAGGCCGCAGAAGAGATCGCTTCGGAGCTCAAGATCGCTTTTTCGCGGGGGGAATTGCCCTGCATCGGCGCGACCACACCCGAAGACTTTCAGAAAGCCTTGGCCGCGGACGCCGGCCTCGCTCGTCGCTTCTCACTGGTGGAGGTCGAACAGCCGAGTCGCGAAGAGGCGTATTTGATCGTCGATGCACTCAAGCCTCGGCTCGAAGCGCATCATCAGGTCCGCTATCAAACCGAAGCCTTGGCGCTGGGGGTGGGCTGGTCAGTGCGCTATTTGCCCGGACGCGCATTGCCGGACAAGGCGGTCTCGATTTTGGACTTGGCGGGTGCGCGTACCCGCCGACGTGGCAAGGCCGAGGTCACGGCAGAAAGCGTCGCGGAGGTGGTGGCTGAGCTCGCCGACATGCCCGTCGATCGCTTGCTCGAGGCGGATGGCGACCGCATGCTGCGCTTGGAAGAAATCTTGGCCGAACGCGTGGTCGGTCACGGTGATCAGATCCGGCGCATTGCTCGTATCTTGCGGCGTAACGCGGCCGGCCTTGGCTCGCGTCGCCCGATCGGTACGTTTCTCTTGCTGGGCCCTACGGGCGTGGGCAAGACCGAGAGCGCGAAGGCCATTGCCGAAGTCTTGTTTCACTGCGACACAGCCATGACTCGCGTCGATCTCTCCGAGTTCTCGGAGCCGCATGCGATTGCGCGCTTGATCGGCGCGCCCCCCGGCTACGTGGGACACGAGGCCGGCGGGCAGCTCACCGAAGCGGTACGTCGAAGGCCGTATCAAGTGATTTTGTTGGACGAGCTCGAGAAGGCGCACCCGGACGTGCTGACGGCGTTTTTGGCCGTGTTCGACGAGGGGCGACTCACTGACGGGCGCGGGCGCACGGTCGACTTCACGAACACCGTGATCTTGATGACATCCAACTTGGGCGCGGAAGAGAGCGGCAGTTCGCCGCGTCGCCGCGTCGGTTTCGGCAACGACGCGCAAGATCGCGCCGACCTCGAGCAACGTGTGGTGGCCGCGGCGCGTAGCGCGCTGGCTCCCGAGCTGTACAACCGGATCGACGAGGTATTGGTGTTCGCACCGTTGGCTCGCGACGAGGTACGCGAGATTGCGCGCCGTTTGCTCGAAGGGGTCAGTCGCGCACTCTCCGCGCAACGCGGCCTGCGCCTCGACTTCGGTCCCGACGTGGTCGAATTTTTGCTCGACCATGGCGGCTTCGACCCGACGCTCGGCGCGCGACCGATGAAGCGCACCATTGCGCGTTTGGTCGAAGCGCCCTTGGCCGAAAAGATCCTACGTGGCGAGCTCCATCCGAAGAGCATCCTGCTGCTGTCGGTCGAGGGCGAAAACCTCGAATGCGACGTGCTCGATGCCGCCACCAGCAGCGCCGCCGAGTAACGTGCGGGCGCAGCCCGGCGTTAACCGCCAAGCGCGAATCCAGGCAAGGCAACCGTATGTTGCAGCCACTACTTGCGGGTAGGCTGACGGCCCGGCGGTGCGTTTTTTTTGCGGCACGGGGGGTGTTTTGGGGGCATTTTGGCAGCCGTGCCGCGGGGCGTTTTGCGGCGCGTCGGGCATGAGCGCGCCCGATAGCTCGCGCGTCTGGGGGAACGCGCCGGTCGATCGGGTTCACTTTTGACCACCCCTCGTGTTACCTATTCGGATCGGCGAAGATATTTTCGGGGGGCACTAAGCAGAGCACCGGACACCGAAACCCCAGAACCAGATGGCGGCCATGGACTCCCTCAGCCTTCGGCATCGTCCGGTGGATCGCGCCATCCAGATCGTCGCGCCGTATTGCGATCTCGTGAGCCGCCTGGAGGTCGTCCCGCCCTCGGCCCTGGTAAGAGGACTCTACCTGCGGTCGCTCGAAACCGTGCTGCAACGCGCGGGCCGCCCTCAGCTCTATCGCGATTGTTTCGAGGGTGAGCGCTGGTCACCCATCCGAATGTATCCGTTGCGTGACTATATGATTCGCCTGGCGCTTGCCGGCGCGTCACTGCGTGCGCCAGAGCGAGTGCACGAGGGCATGCACGACATCTGGCGCACCAATGCGACCACGTTCGCTGCCAGTTTGCTCGGCCGGACCATGCTGCGTCTGCTTTCACACGATCCCGTCCGGCTCACCGAGCAAGGCCTCGCCGCACGTCGCCAGACCTACCAATACGGACATTGGGAGATCGTCCGCCACGGTCCGCGCGCCGTAGAGATGGTGTACCGCGAGGAGTATCTCTGGATTGAGTCGGCCATTGCTGGCGGTGCCGTGGGCGCGTTCGAGGCGTGCGGTATCGAGGCCGAGCTGGAGACGAAATTGCTCAATCGATTCGACGGCTCGACCATGATCACGTGGTAAGAGTAGAGGAGGAGCAGCGAACGGGTTCCGTGACCAAGAACGACGAGCCAAACCTGCCCGATACAGAAGGCGGAGTCGGCGTGTGGGTGCTTGCTCCGAGCCCCGCGGCGGCGAACCGCATTTCGGCGACACTCGCCGATCGCTACGCGACCCACGACACGCAAATCTTGGTCGTCGATGGTGGAGCCGCCGAGCTGCTGCCGCGCCTGCGTCAGCGCGTAGGTGGTGCTCCACTCGGCTTCGTGGCGGTGGATGAGGTGGCCGCGCTCGACGCCTTGTCGCACGGAGCGGATGAAGTGCTGGTCTGGCCGGCCGCGGACGACCGGGCGATTCACGGCTTTTTCGACCGTACTCAGCTGCGGGCGACGCTGCGCAAGGGGCAGGAACACAGTCGCGCCTCGATGGTGCACACCGAGAAGCTCTCGGCGCTCGGCACGCTCGTGGCAGGCGTGGCGCACGAAATCAACAATCCGCTCATGGCGCTGCAGCTCAGCATCGAGGCGTGTATGTCGCTGATGACGCCACTCGCGAACGTCGTGCACGAGCTTTCCGTGTGGGCGACTCGCGGTTGGGGCGCCACGCCCGAGCAAGTGCAGATGCTGCATGAGCTCGCGCTGACCGGCGCGCCGCGCATCGAGGGTCGTCAACTGCTCGAGGAGATGCTGGCCGCGTCCTCGGCCATCGGTAGCGTGGTGAGAGACCTGCGAGTGTTTGCCCGTTCCGACGGCGACCGCGAGGAAGCGCAGATGCTCGACACCAACGACGTGGTCGACCAGGCCCTTCGCCTCGTCGGCCGCGAAATCGGCATGGTGGCGCACATCGAGCGGGACTACGCGCGAGCACTGCCGCGGGTAGTGGTGCCACATGGTCGCCTCACGCAAGTACTGGTCAACATCTTGATCAACGCGGCTCATGCCATCAACGACGTCGAGCGCGAAGTGCATCGCGTCCGCATCACGACCCGAGCCGATACGGAGTACGTGGCGATTTCCATCTCGGATACCGGTCCTGGCATCGCGTCCGAGGCCCTCTCGCACATCTTCGATCCGTTCTTCACGACCAAGCGCTCTGGGCTCGGCACCGGGCTCGGTCTCAGTATCTCGCGCTCGATCATGCGTGATTTGGGCGGGGATCTGATCGTGGAGAGCGTGCATGGCTCCGGCGCGACGTTCATCGCGCTGCTCCCGCTCCCCGATCACGCGACCATGCGCAAGGCATACTTGCAGAACCGTGACGCCGCCGTGCGCCGGCCATTGAGCAAGCGTCACACGGTGCTCGTGATCGACGACGACGAGCGAATCTTGAAAGCCTATGCGCGCATGCTGGCAAGCTCGTGCGACGTGATCATGGCCAGTGACGGGCAAGAAGCGATCGACCTGCTCAGCTCTGGCTCGAGCCCCGATGCCGTCGTCACCGAGATCGCGTTGCCGGAGGTGGACGGACGCGCGCTCTTCGAATGGCTACGGCGTGAACGCCCGGCGCTCGCGGCGCGCACCGTGTTCGTGACCTCCGACGCGACTCGTGAGCGCTACCGCTCGTTCCTCGCCGACACCCTGAACGGCATCTTGACCAAGCCCGTCAGCGCGAATGATTTGTGGACCGCGCTGGCGAACTTGGTCAACCAGCGCCCTACCAGTTCAAGACCGCCGCCGCGCGAGTGAAGCCCGCGCCCTGCGCGTAGAGCACGACCCGCGCGCCCTCGGTGAGCTTGCCCGCGTCGCGCGCGGCGATCAAATTGACGACAGGGCCCACGCCCCCCAAATGCGCATAGCGTCGATACGTCTCGATCGCGACGTCCGGCTCGAGACCGAGCGCCTCGGCGATCGCCAAGGGGACCCAGCGGCGGGGCTGGACGCTCAGCAGCACATCGATCGAATCGGCGGCAAAACCCGCGCGCTGTGCCAGCTCCGCCACGGTGCGTGCGGCCGTGGGCACGGTGTCTTGCATCAGCGCGCGAGTCGCTTCCGGGGATCGGCTGCCCATGGACAACGAGCCGCCGGCTTCCCACCAAGGTGGGTCGGTGTCGTCACTCTTGCCTCGGCACCAAACCACGGCATCGTGATGCTCGCCGTGGGTCATGCTGTGGCTGTGCAAGATCCCCGGGACATCGCTGGCAGTGACGAGCATGGCCGCGGCGCCGTCACCGACGCTGGGCGCCGCCGGATGAGACATGGCGAACGTGCGTGTACACAAATGCGACGAAGTGAGTAGGACCGTGCGCGCGCGGCCCGACTCGATCAGCGCGGCGGCCAGATTCAAGTGCGTAATCGGGCTGGCGCAAGCGGCATCTACGCTCACCGACCAAGCGCGTTTGGCGCCGATCAAATCACCGACGCGGCAAGCGTTGCTGGGCATGATTCGATCCGGAACCAACGCCCAGGAGAAAATGGCATCGACTTCCGATGCGTCGATCCCCGCGTCGTTGAGCGCGGCTCGGCCTGCATTGGC
Organism: Pseudomonadota bacterium; assembly: GCA_037200885.1. GTDB lineage: Bacteria > Myxococcota_A > Polyangia > Polyangiales > Polyangiaceae > PMG-095. Next base: position 1,930,955 of record JBBCIN010000003.1, on the reverse strand, counting down.
TTCGGCTTCCGCCGAGGTCATGCTCGCGTCGGCGACGCGTCGTTCGCGAGCGCCCAGAAACGGATCGTTCTCTTCCTCGCTCAAGTAGCGCTTGACGATGCGCAGGGTCCTATCGCGTTCGTCACTGGGCACGTCGACCAGCGTGCGATCGCCCTGTTTCATGCGGCTCTGGGCGCTGAATGCCTCCGGCCAGTCGGCGTTGGTGCGGACTCGTTCCGGGAACCACTGGCCGAGACCTTTGATGCGCGCGTGCATTAGCCGGTCCCCTTGTTCGGCATCGACATGTGCTGCAAGGCTTCGTTCCGGCCACCGCCGGTGAGCTTCACGTCGCGGTCGATGCGAATGTCGAGCACGACCGGCACGCGCGTAGCGCGCAGGCGTGCGAGTTGCTCGACCGTGATTTCACCAGGATGGTTCACGCGTAGCCCTGCCATGCCCATCGAGCGTGCCCAGGCTGCAAAATCGGTCCAGGGCGACTCCCACTCTGCTTCGCGTCCGAACACTTGGCGGTAGCCGTGGTAGACCATGTTGTAGCGAGCGTCGTTGAACACGGCAAAGACGATCGGCAAGCGGTACTTGAGCGCGACCAGCGCCTCCATCCCGACCATTTGCATGCCGCCGTCTCCGCACACGCACACCACTGGGCGCTCCGGATCGGCCAGCGCAAGGCCGATCGCGCCGCTGATGCCGGAGCCCATGCTGCCCAGACCGAGATGAATGGCGAAGCTATCGGGTGAGCGCGCTGTCAAATAGTGCAACGCAAACAGCATGTGCTCACCGATGTCCGTGATGAACGCGGTGTTTTCCGGAGCGGCGGCTTGCAGATCGGCGATCGCGCGTTGCGGCGTGATGCGCGGGCTCGAATCTGTTGCGAAGTTTGCGTGTTCGCACGGCGAACGATGGCGCAATTCACGCATGACGGCTTGGGATTTACCGTGCCGCAAGGCTTCACTCACCACGCAAGCCTGGAGATCCTCGGCGAAGGCGCCCAGGTCGGCGACCACGCCCAGCGCGGTCGGCAGGTTCCTACCGATCACCGCTGCATTCAGATCCACGTGCACGAGTCGTCCGCCTTCGGCGATGTAACGCGTGGGACCGATCGAACAATCGTCCAGGTCAGTGCCGAGGACCAGGGCCGCGTCCACGCCGCGCCCGATGTACTCGCGCGCCCAGAGCGACGCGGCGAGCCCGCCGTGCCGCAGCGAACGCGGGTGCAGCTCACTGACCAAGCCCTTGGCTTGGGGCGTGGTCACGAAGGGGATGTCGAACGCATCGACGAGCTTGCGGATGGTCGATGCGTGTGCGCGACAACCCGCGCCGATCACCAACAACGGGCGCTCGGCTGCGGCCAGCCAGTGTGCGGTCTGCTGAACGGCGTGCGCCGAGGCTCGCGCCACGAACTGAACGGTCGGAGCCTCCACGAGCGAAAGCGGCACAGCCCCGCGGCCGAGCTGAATCGGCAACACCAGCAGAGCTGGCCCTGGATTGGCCGGATTTTTTGCGGCGTTGAGCGCCGCCAGTCCCTGCGCCGTGGCTGTTTTGGCTTGCGTTACCCGGATCGTGGCGCGCGTGACATGCCCCAGCATCTTTTCGATCCCGATGCCTTCGGGTCCGCTGTCTTGCAGCAAGCGCCCGCCTTCTGCCGCCCAGGCGACATCCCCACAAATGAGGAGCAGCGGCACACGCTCGAGGTGCGCCGAGACCACGCCCGTGACCGCGTTCGTCGCGCCTGGGCCGGCCGTCACTACGACCGCAGGAACGCAACCCGATGCGCGATAGTAGTCGGCAGCCGCAAACGCGGCCGAGGTCTCGTGGCGTGATTCGATCAGACGCGCGCCTTCGGTGTTCAAGATCGCGTCGAACACGGGCGACACTGGTCCACCCGGGATGCCAAAGAACGTGTCTACCCCGGCGGCGACCAACGCACGCACTAGCCGATACGCGGCGGGCGCGTCCGCTTCGATCGTGTTCGCCACGGGCACCACGCCCGATTGCGGCTCGCTCGATTCGTGACTTCGTTTCGGATTGAGTTCGGCTATGTATGATTGCGGAGCACTCTCCTCCTCACAAGGATCCAATGCTGTTTCCGCAACGTTCTGTTGTGACATGTCATCTCCAAGGCCATCCCCATCGTCGACCGCGATAACACACTTGGGTTGTCAGTTGTGTGAACACCGTTGCGTTTTTGTCCGCTGCGGACTTTTAATTTGGGTTCGCGATCGAGCGCGCACGCAGCGCCCACGGCGCGCAGTTGCGCTCGGCGGTAGGAGCCGTGCGCGTTCGAGCAACACTATCGAATGCCTTTTTCCCAGACCGCTGGAATCGAACAGGCCGCGCTCTAAGGGCTTGCGTCGAGCGCGCGTCGATAGCGTTCGCGCCTGAGGTCGTCCTCGAGAATTTCGAACGCTTCGGCGAGCACTTCTAGGATCAGTTCCACGTCGTCGCGTAAATCGACGGTCTCGCTCGTCAGAATTCGGGCCGGATCGTACTCGTCTCTGAGCGAGCCGTAGGCGCGGCGAATGTCGTAGCTCGTGGCGCTGCGCGCGACTCCCAGCAGCGCGAAGTAGTCGCCCTCTTCGCTGAGGGCCTTGCGCGAAAGGATCCGCGCGCGGAGCGCTGCATGATCCAGGTGGTCGGGCTTTGCAGCGCGTTTTTCCTGCGCCTTGCGCGGGGGACGCCGCTCACCGCTGGCCCGACCGAGCACGGACAACTCGACCAGCACGTAAAGCACTGCCGCAAAATCCTTGTGCCCTGCCCGACGGAGGGTCTCGGTGAGCGGCTCCTCCGTTATCGAACGCACGATATCCGCTTCGGCATCCGCGATCGCGCACTCGCCAAGCAAGCTCGGGTTGTCTCCCTTTTGCAATACGGTGTTCGGTCCGCCCAGACGCTGCACTGCTTGCTCGGGAGAGACCGCGCGACGCACGATCTCGACCAAGACCTCCGCGCCGGTCGCGCCGCCGAAGACCGCGGGCTCGGCTTGTAAACGCACCGGCACGTCGCCTTCCACGCTCACTGCACCGGTCTCGAGCAGCACGATCCGCCCGACGAGCCACTCAGCGTGTGCGCGCAGGACGGGCCACAGATCGTCTTGACGGAGGTGGCCCTGAGCGATCAGGGCGGCACCCGCGTGCCTGCCGAATTGCGGCAGCTTGCGCCCGATGCGCGCAGCGACCTCTGCCGGGAGATCGCCCCTTTGGGTGAGGAACGCCACCAGCGACTCGCCATCCGCGCCGGAAGCAGCGGTGACGAAGTCACCGTCGCGGAACAGCACGCGCCGGATCCCAGTCGTGTCTTCGAACGCCAACGCGCCCGTGTAACGCGCGCGAACGACACGCGCGAAGGCGCGCACCGCATCACCAGCGCCAAGCGAGGCCGGGATATCGAGCTTGGGCAGCTCGCGCCGGAGCTCGGGCAACGCAGCCGGCACGCCAAAATCCGGCAGCGGGCGATCGGCACGCGGGGCTGGCGGCGCGGTAGACAGCGCGCTAGCCGCCTCCGATTGCGCTGCCGCCGCTAGGCTCGGCGGCAAATCAGTGATCGGGCCATGAGCAGTGATGCCAGCCTGCGAGCTCGACGAACGGCTGAGGGCGGGCTCTTCCAGCGCAGCACGCGCTGGCACCATGTTCTCGCTGCGCATGCGAGAGGTGTGTCGTGGGGGAGTCACCGGCGGTTCGGTTGCGCGCGACGACTGCGATTCGGGATTCAGGGAAGGCGGCAGTTCCGTGCTGCCGTGGGGCGGGGCGGTTTTCTCGCGTGCGCTGCGCGGTAACGGTTCGAGGATCTCGGGCGCGACGTTGCTGCCGCCACTGGCCGTGCCGGCACCGGTGGTCTTCGTGGTCGAGCGTGGGGCAGGGTCTCCATCTGCGCCGGTGCCGATCGAGCTGTCGTCATCGTCGTCGTCATCGAAGTCGAGCGGCTCGTCCAAAGCATCCAGCACGTCCGCGGGCAGGATCGCTTCCAGCTCGGCTTCGGGCGAGAGACGATCGGAGGGGGGCAGCGACGAATTGCGCACCGAGAGCACGCGCCGCTCCGCAGTCGCGAGCAACGATTCGAGCGCCGGGCTGAGCCGGGATTGCGGAAGCTCCGCCGGGCGGGGTGGCAGTAAATGGCTCGATGCCGAGGGCCGGCTCGAATGCGGCTGGCTGTCGGGTACGGCTTCGGAGTTGCGCACGCTGGACGGACCCGGCTCGGTCCCGGGACTGGTCGGGGGTGCGGTGTGGCCCGGCGCGGACGCCGAAGGCGACGATGGCGACGATGGCGACGATGGCGTGTCCCGAGTGGAGTCGGTTTTGCCAGCGTCGTAGCGATATGGGCGCCGCGTCGCAGCGACCAGCACGGGGGCACGATTGGCGGCAGTGCTGCGCGAGTTGAAGTCGTGCCGACCGCTGGGTGCTCCGATCAGCGCTTCGACTTTGCGTAGCAGGATGAAGTCGTCCACGGGGCGAACGAAAACCCCGCTCGCCTCTTGCTGCAGAGCTCCCGCATTCTGTTCGACGGTGCGACCCGGTTCCCCGAGAAAGAGCACGTCGATGCGATTGCCTCCGGGCGTTTCGCGTACCCGCTGAATCGTCTCGAGCGCCGCGGTCGCGTCGGCGTCGCACAAGATCAACGAGGGCCGTTGGACCGAGACGCGGCTGACGAGCAGCCCAAGGGGCACGTCGATCACGGGGTAGCCGCGCCCGCGCAGTGCAGTCGTGAGGCGCTCCGCTTCCGCCGAGGCGTCGCTCACGAAGATGAGCGAGCCACCTTCCTCGTTGTTGCCGGTGTCTCCGCCGGCCTCAAACTGGGGTGTCACTACGTTCAGAGTGTAGCGGCTTTCAAGCGGCGGTTTCACCCCCCCAAATGTCGCTACTGGTTCCGCGGAGGATCGCTCGGGCTAGGCGCAACGAAGCGGCCGCTCAAGCGCCCACCAATGCGCGCACCCAGAGCCGGCCAATAGCGTGCCGAGACCACCATCACGGTGACGAAAGCCACGATGAACCACTCGCCGCCGTTCAATCCGAACACCGACATCGAGTAGGGCAGGTTCCGGTCGCTAGCAAGCCCAGTCGGCTGCTACCGTGCGCGGGTGACGGGCGCCGATCAGGATTGCGTACTCGGTCTCGGCTCCAATCTGGGAAACCGGCTGGAGTTTTTCCGTGCCGCTGTGCGACATTTGCAGCGTCATCTGCAAATAACCGCGTTTTCCGCGCTGTATGAAAGCGTTGCGGTGGGGCCAGCCCAGCCGGATTACCTAAACGCGGCGGTCCGCCTTCGGACCACGCTCAGTCCGCGCGCGCTGCTCGAGTTGCAACTCGACATCGAGCGCATCGCGGGCCGGGTGCGACTCGAGCGCTGGGGGCCTCGCACCCTCGACTTGGACCTGTTGTTCATCGCCGGCCAAACGGTCGATCAGCCGGGCTTGGTCGTGCCCCATCGCGAGCTGACCCGACGCGCGTTCGCGCTCCTGCCACTTTTGGATGTGATGCCCAACGCCTGCGATCCATCCAGCGGTCGCGCCTATTCGGAGCTCATTGCCGAGCTCGACCGAACGGGCGTCCGGGAACTCGAAAACAGCCGTGCAGGTTGGCTGGAATGAAGGCGGAAGCAGCCCAAGGCAATCGAGCGCTGGTCTAGACACACCGGCGCCAAGGTGGTACGAGCCGCGCGCGCCTCCTGAGTGCGCACCAAGATTTCGCCCGTATTTCGGCTACTTCATCACGCCGCCCACGGGAGCGAGGTTAGAAGAAGCATGCTTTTTGAACTGGTTTCCGCGACTGCCGCGAGCGCACAGGAAGGCGCCACGAAGGCCATGGCCGGTGGCGTCCCGCTCGACTTCGATCGCACCGTGCTTTTGCAGATCGTCGTGTTTGCGGTCCTGATCGTGGTCCTGAAGCCGCTCCTGTTCGATCCCGTGCTCAAGGTGTTCGCCTTGCGTGAGGAGCGAACCGAGGGCGCGCGTGCCACGGCTCGCGAGCTACAGGAAAAAGCAGGCGAGCTCCTGCAGCGCTACGAGAAAGAGCTCGAGCGCGTCAAGCAAGTGGCCGCCGACGAGCGCGACCTGCTCCGCTCCGAGACGACCAAGCTGGAGGCCGAAATCCTGGGCGAAGCCCGGGAAGCCACGACGCGCATCGTGGAGGAGGGCCGCCGCAAAATCGAGGCTGAAGTGAATTCGATTCGCGTGGCGGTCGGCGCAGAGTCCGAGAAAGTGGCTCAGATGATCGTGGAACGCGTCGTCGGGCAGGGAGTCAACTGATGCACGCCCGAGTGCTACGGAATTGGTTTTTGGGGGTTGCTCTCGCCGCCGGTTGTACCTTCGCTTTGCCGGCCCTCGCCGACGAACCAGCCACTGATCACGGCAGCCACGCGGAGGTGGCTGCATCGGGCACCGCCGCTCCGGAAGAAGACAGCGCCGAAGATCACGAGCACCACGTCCCGAAGTTCGAAGATTACAACTTCTTCTACGGCTTTTTGGGCGAGAAGGACGACGTAGAGCCGAGCATCCTGTGGCGTCCCACCGGTACGCCCGTGCCGTTTGGCGCGATGCTCTTGAACAGCGCCATCCTGTACTGGCTGTTGATCCGCTTCGCCAAAAAGCCGATCGCGGATGCTCTCAAGTCACGCAAGGTCGGCATCTTGCGCGGCATGGAGGAGGCCGGCCAAATGAAGAAGGAGGCCGAGTCGCGCTTGGCCGACTACGAGCAAAAGCTCGCGACCATCGACCAAGAGATCGAGCGCGTCCGTCAAGACATGCGCTCGGCCGGCCAGAGCGAACGAAAGCGCATCTTGGCCGAGGCCAAGGAGAAGCGCACGCGCATGGAACGCGACGCGCACACGCTGATCGGCCAGGAACTGAAGAGCGCGCGAGAGGGCCTGCTCTCGGAGATGTCCCGCGCCGCGCTTCGCTCCGCGGAGAGCACGCTGCGCTCGCGGGTGACGGCGGCTGACCAAAGCCGGCTGGCCGAAGACTACTTGGCTGGGATCAAGAACGCCGCCACGGCGTTGCGAGGAAAAGTATGACCGGTGGTGCGGTGGCCGAGCGTTACGCGCGGGCGATTTTCGAGCTCGGCGTCGAAGCCGGACAAGTGGTGGCTCTTTCCGAGCAAATTCGCAGTTTTGCCGACACTTACGCGGCCAGCCGCGAACTGCAGGCCGTGCTCGACAACCCGATGGTCGAGCCGGAGCAGCGCCAGGCCGTTCTGGTCGATATCGCCGGCAAAGTGGGCCTCTCCGGGGTGGGCTTGAACGCGATCCGAATGATTGCCGATCGCAATCGGCTCGCCTCGCTGCCGGAAATCGCGCGACGTTTGGCGACGCTCGCGGACGAAAAAGCGGGCGTCGTGCGCGCGGTCGTGACCTCCGCGGGACCGCTGCCGGAGTCGTTCTACGAGCGGCTGATGAAAGAGCTCGAGAGCGCAACTTCACGCAAGGTCGCCATCGATCGCCAACAGGATCCGTCGCTGATCGCCGGCGTCGTCACCCGTATCGGCGACAACACGATCGACGGTTCCGTCAAAGGCCGCCTCGCCGAAATCGAGCGCCAACTATCCTCTCTGTGATCTGGGCGTGAAGCCCAACACGCACCAATTCAGACTTGGCTAACTAGACCCGAAAGCTTCCGAGAAAATACGCCATGCAGCTCAGCGCCGACGAGATCTCATCCATCATCAAGAAGCAGATCCAGAACTTCGACCGCGCCGCGCTCGTTAGTGAGACGGGCACGGTTTTGACCAGCGGTGACGGCATCGCGCGCGTCTACGGTCTGGAAGGCGCACTCGCCGGTGAGCTCGTCGAGTTTGCGGGCGGCGTGATCGGTTTGGTGCTGAATCTCGAATCCGACAACGTGGGTGTCGCGGTCTTGGGTGACGCCACGGGCGTGAAAGAGGGCGATATCGTCAAGCGCACCGGCCGTATCGCCGACGTGCCGGTGGGGGAGGAGCTACTCGGCCGCATCGTCAACGCGCTCGGCCAACCCATCGACGGCAAGGGCGTGATCGAATCGAAGAACCGCCGCCGCATCGAGCTCAAGGCGCCCGGCATCATGGAGCGCCAACCGGTGAAGGAACCGATGCAGACCGGGATCAAGGCGATCGACGCCATGATTCCGATCGGTCGTGGCCAGCGCGAGCTGATCATCGGTGACCGTCAGACCGGCAAGACCGCCATCGCGATCGACGCGATCATCAATCAGAAGGGCAAAGGCGTCTTCTGCGTGTACATCGCGATCGGTCAGAAAGCGTCGACCGTTGCGCAGGTGGTCGACAAGCTGACCCAGCACGGCGCCATGGAGTACACCACGGTCGTGTTCGCCGCCGCATCCGACACCGCGCCGCTGCAGTACCTGGCTCCGTACACCGGCGTCACCATCGGTGAGTACTTCCGTGACAGCGGGCGACACGCCCTGGTCGTGTACGACGATCTGTCCAAGCAAGCCGTCGCCTACCGTCAGATGTCACTCTTGCTGCGCCGCCCGCCAGGTCGCGAAGCGTATCCGGGTGACGTGTTCTACGTGCACTCTCGCTTGCTCGAGCGCGCGTGCAAGCTCGCCGAGCGCTACTACGTCGTAAAGAAGGGCCAGACCGTCCCCGCGGGCGACGCCAAATTCAAGGGTATCGACGGCCAGGCGTACCTCGGCGAGGAAGCCAAGCACTCTGCCACCAAGGCCCTCGAAGCGCGCGCCGACAAGGCCGAGCTCGAAGTCCAGAGGGATCCGCACTCCGGTGGCTCACTCACGGCGCTGCCGATCATCGAGACCCAGGCCGGCGACGTGTCCGCGTACATTCCGACCAACGTGATCTCGATCACCGACGGTCAGATGTTCCTCGAGAGCGACTTATTTTACTCGGGCGTTCGCCCCGCGATCAACGTCGGTATCTCCGTCAGCCGCGTCGGTGGCAACGCGCAGATCAAGGCGATGAAGAAGTTCGCCGGCACGATGCGCTTGGATCTCGCGCAATACCGCGCGATGGAAGCCTTCGCCCAATTCGCGAGCGACCTCGACGCCGCCACCCGTGCCCAGCTGGATCGTGGTCAGCGTTTGGTCGAGCTGCTCAAGCAAGGGCAGTACGTGCCGCTCGCGGTCGAGAAGCAGGTCGTGATCATCTTCGCCGGCACGCAGGGCTACGTCGACAAGCTGCCGGTCGAGTCACTGCGCAGCTACGAAGAAGAACTGTACCGCTTCATCGACGAGAAGCATGCCGACCTGTGGGAAGACATTCGCACCAAAAAAGAGATCACCGACGAGATCAAGAAGAAGCTCGTCGATGTCCTGAAGACTTTCGGTAAGCAGTTCGTTTCGAGCAAGGAGTGAGCCGAATTGGCTAACCTCAAGGCTATCCGCAAGCGGATTTCGAGCGTCAAATCGACGCAGAAGATCACGCGCGCGCAGAAGATGGTAGCGGGCGCTCGGCTCACGCGCGCTCAGCAACGCATTCAGGCGCTCCGGCCGTTCGCGGTCAAGACGGCGCAGGTGTTGGCCGAAGTCTTCGGCCCGGGCGGAGACGAAGAAGCGGTCGCCCAAGAAAGCGAACATCCGCTGCTCGCTCGGCGCGCCGAGAAGACCGTGCTGCTGCTGGTGATCACCAGTGATCGCGGGCTGTGCGGCGCGTTCAACACCAACATTTTGCGCGCTGCCTCGCGCATCTGGCACGAGCGTGAAGCGGCTGGTCAGAGCGTGAAGATCGTCACCATCGGTCGCAAGGGGCGCGACTTTTTTCGCCGTCGCAACGCACCCGTCTTGGAGGTGCTGACCGGGGTTTGGGAGAAGCTCGATCTCGAGCAAGCGCGCAACGTGGCTCGCAAGGTGCTGACTCCGTTCGTGCAGGGCGAAGTCGACTCGATCTACGTCGTATACAACGAGTTCAAGAGCGCGATGAGCCAGCGCGTCGTCGCCGAGCCGCTCATCCCCTTGCAACAGAAGGCGGCGCCGCCGGCGGCCGAGCACGCAGAGACTCAGGAATGGTCGTCGGACCCCGAGTTCTTGTTCGAGCCCAATCGGAAGGCGCTATTGGACAGCCTGGTGCCGATCTACATCGAGGTGTCGATCTTGCGGGCACTCTACGAGTCGCAAGCATCCGAGCTCGGCTCGCGTATGACCGCGATGGAGTCGGCGACCAAGAAGGCCGCGGAGATGATCGGTAAGTACACGCTGATCTACAACCGCGCTCGCCAGGCCGCGATCACCACCGAGCTGATGGAAATCATCAGCGGCGCGGAGGCTCTCCGCTCATAGCGGGGGGCAATCACCCATGGCGCGCGGTTCTCGTTCGCGAGCGTCTCGCGCCGAACGTCGTATGCAGAAGGAGCGCGCTGCGAGTGCGCTCCAACGCGGCTTGCCCGTGCCGACGCCGCTGCCCAAGCGCGTGTCCGCGAGCGGCGCATCGAGCGGCCGACTGAGCTCCAATCCACCTGGACGCGGCCGCTCGCCCGCGCCTGGTGCGGCGAGCTCGAGCCAACGCATGCCACTGGCCGTGAAGTTGCTCGGGCTCGGCCTCGGCTTGCTCGGCTTGGTCTACGGGCTGACGCTGTTCCGGGACCACAAGTCGCTGCCTGATCCTACCATCGCACCCGCGAGCATGACGGGCGCCACTAAATAACCCTTCGGGTTGGTGACCTCCCCGATACCGAGCGTACGCATACGCGTAACCGAGGCGACATTGCATTGACACCTTGGTTTCGGCGCGACTACAGTTTCTAGGAACTCGAACCACCGGCGCTCCTGAGCGAGCCCCGGTGGTTTGGTCTTTTGTGGCTAGAAAACTAGCGCGAGCCGGCGGCCTGGTGGGCGTGCTCGGAGTGCGGGCCGCCAGTGCGCTTCGGGGTCGGCAGAGCCGGAGGCGTGGCATCCGGACCGCCCGCGGCGAACTCTTGGACCTCGCCGGTGAGTTTGCCCCGCACCCGGTTCAAGGCATCGAGCAGCTCGGTTCCCGCGCGTTTTGCCGCCGGCGTGCTGAAGACGGCTTTCGCGTGCTCGAAGCCGGTACGCCCCCCGAGCGGGACGTAGCAAAAACCAAGTACAGCGAACAAGCTGATGGCTGCTTCCACGCCGCGTCGACCGAGTACTCCGAGCACCCCCGCATCGTAGGCAAGGTCCGCTGATTCGGGCCAAATTGTTTGCGGATTCAGCCCGCGCCCGGACCGGCCGACGGGCAACGAAAGAGCACGAAGCCGGTATTTCGCCACAGCTCGTCGCAACGCGCGGCGAGCAATGGCGCATGTGCCAGGGTCAGTACGGCGAAGCGCGCATTCAGTTCGCCGAGTGCCCGTTCGAGGGACTCGGTCGTGCGGAACGGGCTCGTGCTCGCAGCCTTTGGACGGCGCGGATCGTGATCGTCGAGCACGCTGGTTCCGAGCGGTGACCCGAAGGCGGCCTGGACGGCGAAGTAGCCGTAGTCCGCGGTGTCGATGGCGAGGTCGACCTTGGTCGAAAGGCGCGCCGCGTTGCCTGCCTCGAGCTCCAACGCACGCTCGGCGAAGCCCTCATTGCTCGGCAAGTGCATGCCTTCGATCAACGGAATGGTCGTGATTGCGGCGACCACCACCGCCACCCGCCTTCGCCCGGCCACGTCGGTGGCGCGCCGGGCAAACTCGCGCCCGGCGACGACACACCCAAAAAACCAAAGCGGCAACAAGACGCGCGCATCATGGTGAGTCGGCACACAATCGCGAACGTTGCCCAAGATCAAGAACACCAGCAGCGCGAGCAAGGCCAAGGCGCAGCGTGCGTAGCGAGGACCGTCCGGTTGCCGCGTCTTGGGCGCCATGAACAGAAAGATTGGAAACAGAATGCACAGCCCGAGCGCATTCCAAACGAGCGCCCAGGGATACTCGAGGACTCGCTGCCAGAGCGAAAGACCGCCACCGCCCAGCGCGCGGCGATAAGCCGTGACTCGCCCGACGAAGAACCAAGCGTCGCCGTGGCTGACGTGGCCCAGGATCAGCCAGAGCGCCGGTCCCGCGAGCGACAGCGCTGCGCAGCCCAGATAGGCCAAGCGTCGCTGCTTAACCGCGTCCCACAGGCAAAACGCCGCGCAGACCGCGGCGATCGGCCAAGCCTCGTAACGCGACAAACAAGCGAGGATCAACGATCCCGCGCCTAGTGTTCGCAGCACCGGATCGCCGACCGCGAGCGTTGCCGCGGAAAAGAGCAACAGCGCGGCGCAGGGCACCTCCGGCAGCGCCGCAACGCCAAGAAACGCCGAATAAGGAACGAGCATGCAGCTCAGAACCGCAGCCACGACCGCCGCCATGCGACTCGTTCCCAGCACGCGCGCTGCGGTGAAAACCAAAACCGTCGCGATCAGGGCCAGCACGATCGCGACCGTGCGCGCCACACCGAGACCGGTCCCGAATCCGCGAAACGCGGCGCCGTAGCCCCAGAATGGCGCCGGCAACCAGCTCGTGCCGCTGGGATCGAAGCTTGGCTGTTGAGCGAAGCGTTGCGCGATCGAGATGCGCGCGTAGTCGTCGTCACTCAGCGCGCGGAATCCGGCGCGCCAAGCCGCCACGCATGCCAGCCCGCGGGCTCCGAAGAGCAGCGCAAGCTCACGCGCATCGGGCAGAAATTCACGGAGCCGAGTCTCGGGCATCGCCACGCGACTCCGTGACTGGCCGACTATTTAGAGCTGCCGGCGGGCGGCGCAGACTTCGTGGGCGAGGTCGGACCGAGCGGCGAGTTCTGCTCGTGCTGCTTCTGCAACGCCTGCGAATGCTTGCGCATCGACTCATCCGTAGACGACGACAGGTAGGCCAGCGAAATGCTGGTGAAGAAGAATATGCCGGCCGTGGCCCAGGTGGTTTTGGTTAGAAAATTTCCGGCGCCGCTGCCGCCGAAGACTTGCTGCGCGCCGCCACCGCCCAGTGCGCCAAGCCCGCCGCTCTTACCTGGCTGAATCAAAATGACCAGGATCAGGAAGGCGCACGCCATGATGTGCAAGACGGTAAACGGGGTATGCAGAAAGTCGGCCATGCTGTGCTCCAGTGTCCAAGCGAGTCTAGTCGGGGTATCGGGGATCGGCCAGGATCAGTTCTTATCAGTCTTGATCGGCGCTGCTTTGGCGATTTTTGCGAAACCTTCGGCATCCAGGGCCGCTCCGCCGACGAGCGCGCCGTCGATGTCCGCGCAGGCCAAGAGGCCAGCCGCGTTGTCGGCCTTGACGCTGCCGCCGTACAGAATGCGGGTGACCTCGGCCAGCTCGGCGCTGGTCTTCTTGAGCTGTTCGCGGATCGCGGCGTGCACTTCTTGCGCTTGCTCGTTGCTCGCCACCTTACCCGTGCCAATCGCCCACACCGGCTCGTAGGCGATTACGCCGAAGCCGGGCCTCTTGTTCAATTCGGGCACGATCGTCTCGAGCTGACGGAAAACGACTTCCATCGTCTTGCCGGCTTCCCGCTCCGCCAACGTCTCGCCAATGCAAGCGATCGGCTTGATACCAGCAGCGGTTGCGACGGCCACCTTCTCGCCCACCTGCGCGTCGGTCTCGCCAAAGTACTGACGGCGCTCGCTGTGACCGATGATCACCCAAGTAGCGCCTGATTCTTTCAGCATCGGCGCGCTGATTTCACCAGTGAAGGCGCCGCTGTCTTTCGGATAGAAGTTCTGCGCGGCCACTTCGACGTGGCTGCCTTCGAGCTCGCTCGACACCGCGGCGAGCGCGGTGAACGGTGGTGCCACGACGACTTCGACTAGGCCCGCGACTTCCTTCGAAGCCTTGGCGACGCCCGCCGCGAGCTCGACGCCCTTCAGGCCTCCGTTGTTCAACTTCCAGTTGCCAGCGATCAGGTATTTTCTTGCCATTTTATTGGTTTCCTCGCAGGGCTTCGACGCCCGGCAACTTGAGGCCTTCGATCAATTCGAGCGACGCACCGCCGCCGGTGGAAATGAAGCTGATTTTCTCGGCGACCGCGGGCCCGGCGGCGGCCACTGCCGCGCCGCTGTCCCCTCCGCCCACGACGGTGAATGCCGCGCTGTCCGCCAATGCCTGCGCGACCCCGATACTGCCAGCCGCAAAGGCCGGGTTTTCGAACAAGCCCATCGGCCCGTTCCAGAATACCGTTTTCGCTTTGGCTACCTCGGCCGCAATCGCTTTGACCGAGGCCGGTCCGATGTCGAGCGCCATGTGCCGATCCGGAATCGAGCGCACGCTGACGACTCGACCTTCGGGCGCGTCCTTGTCCTCGGCGACCACGACATCGGTCGGCAGTACGAAGCGCACGCCGCGATCGCGCGCTTGCTCGAGCAGCGTGCGCGCCAGGGGCAACTGGTCCGGTTCGAGCTTGGAATCCTTGAGGCTGTTGCCTGCGGCGGCCAGGAACGTGTTCGCCATGGCCCCGCCGATGCAGATGACGTCACACTTCTTGAGCAATGTGCCGATCACCTTGAGCTTGTCCGATACTTTGGCTCCGCCCAGGATCGCAACGAAGGGTTTTGCCGGGTTCTCGCTGACGCGGGTCAGTGCCGTCACTTCATCCCGCAGCAAGTAGCCCATGGCCTTGTCGCGCACGACGCGGGGCAGGCCCACCACGGAGGCGTGTGCCCGGTGGGAAGAGCCGAAGGCATCGTTGACGTACACGTCGCAGAAGGCAGCGATTTCGCGTACGAAGCCCTCTTCGTTGCTCTCCTCTTCTGAGTGAAAGCGCAGGTTCTCCAGCATCACCAACTGGCCGGGACGTAGGTCGCTGACCAGCTTCTTGGCGGCATCTCCGATGCAGTCGTCGGGCAAGTACACGTCTTGCCCGAGTAGCTCGCTCAGGCGGAGTGCGGCGGGCTCCAAGCTGAAGGCAGGGGAGGGCTTGCCGTTCGGTCGCCCGAGGTGTGAGCCCAGGATCACGCGAGCGCCAGAGCTGATCGCTTTCTTGATCGTCGGCAGCGACGCGCGGATGCGTTCGTCGTTGGTGATTTGGCCGGACTTGTCCAACGGCACATTGAAATCGACGCGGATAAACACGCGTTGATTGTCCAAGCGAAGATCGTCAATCGTGCGGATGCCGTCGAGGGTGCCCATGCTGAATCAAGCCAGCGAGACGGAAACGGCCGCGCGAGCCGGGGGAACCTAGCTATCAGCCTCGGGTGGGTCAAGCCGATCGCGTCGCCGTTTTCCACGCTCGAAGCGGGACCCGGGTGTCACCCGCCAGAAACACGAATTCCTGGGAAAAAGTGCTGAACGTGCGACGGGCAGCGCGCTACGCGCCGCACGTTCAGCATCGCGTGGGCCTTCTTCAGACACCGCCCTCTCCGAGCGCGGCGCCGGCGCCGTCTCGACCCGATACGGGCGGAGCGCAAGCCAGCCGCACCCGGTCGATCGCCTCGAACAGGGGAAGCGCTAGTCGCTCGGAGCTTTGCCTGCGTTCGCTCACGCTGCGCTCGGCCATCTCCCGCGCGCCGACCACCCATAGAATTGGCACGCGCAAGCCGTGCGCTCGGGCGACTCGTTGCCCGAGGGTTTCGCTGCTGCCATCGAGCGCCGCTCGCAGCTGGTGTTCGCGCAGGCGAGCGACGACTTCTTCGGCATAAGGGCGCTGCTCGACGCGTACGGGCAGCACCCGCAGCTGTTCCGGTGCGAGCCACGCGGGCAGGTGTCCATCGTGATGTTCGAGCAAGATACCCAGGAAGCGCTCCAAGCTGCCGACCATCGCGCGGTGCAACATGGCCGGCCTCACGCGCGCCCCCGCGCTATCGTCGTAGGAGAGCTCGAATCGCTCGGGCAGTACGAAGTCGAGCTGGACGGTGCCGCACTGCCAGCGACGCCCGTGCCGGTCGCCCAGTTCGAATTCCAGCTTCGGACCATAAAAGGCGCCTTCGCCCGGTTTGACCTGACACGCGAGTCCCGCGCGCCGAGCCGCATTTTCGAGAGCGCGCTCGGCGCGATCCCAGACCGCGTCCGAGCCCGCCCGCTGCGCAGGTCGAGTGGCGAAGTTGACGGCAATCTCCGAGAACCCGAGCGAGCGGTAGAAGTCGTGGAGCGAGCTGCAGAAGCGCATCACCTCGTGTTCGACGTCGGATTCAGCCAGAAATACGTGTCCGTCGTCTTGGGTGAACTGACGCAGACGCATCAGGCCGTGCAGCACACCGCTCGGTTCGTCGCGGTGCACGATGCCGAACTCTGACAGCCGAAGCGGCAGGTCGCGGTGAGATAGCGAGCGCTTCTTGACGATTTGCGCGTGCCCGGGACAATTCACGGGTTTCATCGCGGCGCTCTTGCCCTCGTCCGAGACGGCGAACATGTGCTGGCGAAAATTCTCCCAGTGCCCGCTTTGCTCCCAAATCGCGCTCCGTAAGAGCTCTGGGGTCTTCACCTCTTCGAAGCCGGAAGCGACGGTCCACGAACGCACGGCGCTTTCGAGCGCGCGGTACATGGCGTAGCCGCGGGGATGCCAGAACACCATCCCGGGCGCTTCCTCTTGCAGGTGAAAGAGATCGAGTCGTTGGCCCAAATTTCGATGATCAAACGCGTCGAGCATGACTTTTCCGTTTCGTTGGCCGGCGAAACGGGGGCTCGTTCCAATCTCCGAAAAGCCCGCGTTCTCCGGCGGGTTTTCGGTCGTTTTCAGCGTTCGCTACCGAAGCGTGCGCAGACGAGACGAAGCCCGGGAAATTCCCGTCGTCGTGGTCGTCGTGATTGCGCGCGTGCTCGAAGCGAACATTGCACGCCCAGGATGCCACGCTCGGAAAGGAACGGCAAGAGACTCCGGGAGTGCGATAGAGTCTGCCGAGCAACATGACTGCAAGTGCCCCCTTCAGCTATCGCGACATCGCCAAAATGATTGACCATTCCCTGCTCACGCCGACGATGACGACGGCGGACTTCGAAGCTGGCATCCGTTTGGCGCTCGAGTACGACGTGGCCAGCGTGTGCTTGGTGCCATCGTATTTGCAGCGCTGCGTCGAGGCGTTGGCGGGCTCGGACGTGAAAGCGAGCACGACGATTGGCTTTCCGCACGGCGGACAGGCGACCGCGACGAAGGTCGCCGAGACCAAGATCGCGCTCCAACACGGCGCGGTCGAGCTCGATATGGTGATCAATCTGCACCACACGATGAGCGGGGATTGGGCGTACGTGCGCGCCGAAATTGCGGCGGTGCTCGCGGAGACGCATGGCCGCGGGCAGAAGCTGAAAGTGATCTTCGAGAATTGCTATCTGACGGACGCGCACAAGATTCGGCTGTGCGAGATCTGCGGCGAGCTCGGGGTCGACTGGGTGAAGACCTCGACTGGCTTCGGGTCTTCCGGCGCAACGCTCGAGGATTTGCGGTTGATGCGCGCACACTCGCCGCTCGCGGTGCAGGTGAAAGCCTCGGGTGGTGTGCGCGACCTAGCCTTCGTGCTCGCTGCACGCGAGATTGGCGTTACGCGCTGCGGTTCGAGCCGCACCCGAGAAATTCTGGATGCGTGCCGACTCACGACTTCGTGAGGTTGTTCGTTATCGGTAAGTAAGCCGCTTTGAACTCGGGCAGGGCTTCGCAGTGATCCGCTTGCGCGGTGAGGCTCGGAAAACGCTCGCGCGCGACCAGACCGGGATGCGCTTCACACGTGAAGCGATAGCCACAGGCGAGTGCGATGTCCGCATGGCTCAACGTTTCTCCAAACCAGTACGGCGAATGACTCCGAGCGCGCTCGCTCTCGAGCAACGCCAATGACTCGACGATTTGCGTGCGGCAGCGTTCGGCCCACGTTTGCGAGGGCCGCATCAGATCGAGCGCTGAATAGAGCAGCGTGACTGCCTTATCCGCGATCCCGCCCGCGAGCGCCGCGACGCGCAGGATATCGCGGCGCAGCGTGCCGGAGCGCGGCACGAGCAAGGCCGCGCCCGTAGAGGAGGCGAGCTCATCGACGCTGTCGAGGATGGCGAAGGTTTCGACCAACGCGCTACCATCCTCCAGTAGCAACGTCGGCACGCGACGCAAGGGATTGTGCTGGGCGATCTTGGCGGCGTCAGCCCAAACCGACCAAGGGCGATGCTCGAAGGGCACGCCGTAGAAGTGGAGTGCGACGGCCACGCGGCGCACGAACGGAGAGTCGTATTGCCCAATCAGGATCATGTGAGCCCTTCGCCTGCGTGTTTCGTCGCAGAGTATATCAGGGACACCCGATCAGCATGCTGCGATAGCAGCAGGGGGAGTGACCACCCCGGAACATATCCACGTCGTAAGCGGTGGCATCGAGCAGCTCGTAGCGGCAGCCTTCGAATACGAATTGCCCCAGCTGTCCCATCGCGCAGGTTGACGCGCCGTAGCAGGCGACGGGGGGGCTCCAGTTGTGGGGAATTTGGTCGGGGTAGAGGCACAGAGCGACGGGGCCGGGTGCGTCCGCGCCCGCCGTTCCGCCCTGAATCATTGCTGAGCTACCGCCATCGTCAGCGCTTGCGCAGTTGTCCCCTCCGGAACCAATACTGATGAGGTCGGGCGCCGAACCCGCGGTTTCGACAACCGACTCGGGTTTGACGTCCGTGCTGCTCGCCCCGCACCCGAGCAGGGCGCTCCAGTAAACTAGCGCCAACCAGCCGTATCGCCCCCCAGCCATTCCCGTCCCGGACCCGCCCAATCGCATCCCGCAAGCTTAGCAGCCCGAGCACTGCCCGCTAGCGGGCGACTCCTTCAGGCCACGAAAGCGCCCAGCTTTCGGAAGCGCTGATAGCGGTCTTCGCGGATTGCGTCGCGGGACAACGATGACAGCTCGGTGAGCGTCGAATAGAGCACGCGATCGAGTCGCTTGGCCGCATCGTCGTGATCTTGATGAGCGCCGCCGGGCGGCTCCTCCACGATCAAATCGGCGATGCCGAACTCGAGCAAATGAGGGGCGGTGATGCGCAAGCGCGCCGCGGCGTCCGGCGCGCGTTCGGCGCTCTTCCACAAGATCGCGGCGCAACCCTCGGGCGTGATCACCGAGTAGTAGCTGAACTCCAAGACCAACACGCGGTTGGCGACCCCGAGCGCGAGCGCGCCGCCCGAGCCACCTTCGCCGATCACACTGGTGACGATCGGTACGGTCATGCGTGACATCGTCTCGATCGCGGCCCCAATCGCTTCACTCTGCCCGCGCTCTTCGGCGCCCAGGCCGGGATACGCGCCCATCGTGTCCACGAAGGTGAAGATGGGCAGATTGAAGCGCTCGGCGAGCTCATACATGCGGATGGCCTTGCGATAGCCCTCAGGGTTCGGCATACCGAAGTTGCGCTTGGTTTGCTCTTTGCTGGTGCGGCCTTTTTGGTGGCCGACGACGACCACGCTGCGCCCGTGGTACTTGCCGATGCCGGCGATCAGCGCGCCGTCCTCGGCAAATCGGCGATCGCCGTGGAGCTCCACGAAGTCCGTGAACAAACGCTCGATGTAGTCGTTCGTGTACGGGCGATTCGGATGCCGCGAGAGCTGCACCTTCTGCATCGGCGAAAGTTTGGCGAAGACCTCGCGTGCCAGCTTGGCGGCTTTGTCCTCGAGTCGCTTGAGCTCGGATCCAAAACGATCGTCTTCATTGGCGAGCTCGCGCAACTCGCGGACGCGCGTGATGAGCTCCACGACGGGACGCTCGAAGGCCAGGATGTGAGCCATTCCGGCGGGACTCTCCCCCGAGAAGGTTACGCTGTCGAGGCCTTCTGAATTGCCGCTTGCCATGCGCCGCAATGCGTCAAGCCTTTCCGGAGCGGGCATCGCAATGCTATATTTAGAGCCAAAATGAGCGGCAATGATCATCTGGAGGGCCCTGCTCGCAAGCCCGCGGCGCCGAGTACGGTCGGCAGGGGTCGAGCGGTAGTGCGCCAATCAGCGCCGGCCGCGGCGGTTTACGCCGATCACGCTGTCTCGCTGAGCCACGCCGATTCCCTGTCTTGCTACGCGGCGTGGCCGACACCGACCGCGATTGTTTCCGACGGCGCGTACGGCGTGCTCGGTTTCGAAGGCGACACTTCCGACCACCTCGATCTGCCCCTCTGGTACGAACCGCATGTGGCCGCTTGGAGCAAAGCTGCCAGCGCCGCCACCACTCTCTGGTTCTGGAACTCCGAGATCGGTTGGGCCGCTGCCCACCCAATCCTGGAGAAGTATGGCTTTCGCTACGTCAACTCCAACACCTGGAACAAGGGCGTCTCCCATATCGCCGGCAACGTAAACACGCAAAAGATTCGTCGCTTCCCCGTGGTCACCGAAGTGTGCGTCCAATACGTGTTCGAAGCGCGCGTTCAGGGCAAGCAACTCAAGCACTGGTTGCTCGAAGAATGGAAGCGGACGGGCTTGCCACAGCGACGCGCGAACGAAGCCTGCGGCGTCAACAACGCGGCGACTCGCAAGTATTTCGACCAAGGCCACCTCTGGTATTTTCCGCCGCCCGAGGCGATGCAAAAGCTGTGCGATGTCGCCAACCGCTTCGGTGATCCAGCAGGCAGGCCCTACTTTTCGATCGACGGCGTTAGGCCCGTTTCAGAGGCAGCCTGGGCCAGCATGCGCTCGAAGTTCAACTGCCCGCACGGCGTGACCAACGTCTGGGAGCGAAGCGCAGTCCGGGGCGAAGAACGCGTGAAGGTCGGCGCTGGCCGCGCCGTACACTTGAATCAGAAGCCGCTGGATCTGATGACTCGAATCATCGAATCATCGACGGACATCGGCGACGTGGTGTGGGAGCCTTTCGGTGGCCTTTTCAGCGCGTCGTTGGCCGCTCGCGCGCTGGCGCGCAAAGCCTACGCAGCCGAGATTGACCCGACGTACTTCCAGTACGGCGTGGAACGCTTCAGGACCCGACCGCTACCGGAACCTGAACGCTCGGATGCAAGCCCTTCACGTCGAACACGCGGAACGGCTTCTCCTTGCCCTTGAGGTGAGCTGGCGGCAGCTCCTCGTACACGAACTTGCCGTTCAGTTTGGCGAGCGTCGCTTCACTGACCAAGACTTGCCCCGAGGCAGCCACCCCGCACAAGCGAGCGCTGGTATTCGCCGTGTCGCCGATCACGGTGTACGAAAGGGCCTTCGAGCTACCAATGTAGCCGGCGACCAGCGGCCCCGTGTGAATGCCGATGCCAATTGCCAGAGGTTGCGAGCCGCCGTCGATACGCAAACGATTGAACTTGCCGAGCGCTTCCATCTGTTCGAGCGCACAGCTGACGCTGCGCAGGGCGTCGTCCGGATGAGCGACGGGGGCGCCCCACAGGGCCATGATGCCGTCGCCCATGAACTTGTCGAGCGTGCCTTCGTACTTGAACAAAACCTCGACCATCTGCTCGAAATATTCGTTCAAGAGATCGACCAACGCTTCCGGTCGAGAGCCTTCGCTGAGCGGGGTAAAGCCGCGAATGTCGGAGTTGAACACGGTGCATTCACCAACCAGCTGCCCGCCCTTCTTCACCTCGAGCTCACCGGACAGCACGCGCTGCGCGATGTTGGGCGACAGCAAGCGGCTGAAGCGCTCGCGATTGACGATCTCGAGCTCGACCTTTTTGCCCAAGATGTTGATCTCGATGAACATCGCGGCTTGGGCGGCGATGGCGGTGACGATCTCCATGTCCTTGGGCTGAAACTGAGCCAGCGTCTCGCTATCGAGCCACAGCACGCCCAAGATTTCGTTGTTGTGCAAGAGCGGCGCGACGATCGCCGAGCTGATCCGATTCAGGATCATGCTTTTGCCCTTGGAGGCCGCAAAATCCATGGCGGCATCGTGGGTGAGCACGGTTGCTCGCTCCTTGATCACGTGATTCATGATCGTGGATGACACGGGGATCGGCGCATCGGTTCCATCGCGCCGTTGGCTGGCACCGGGGACCAGCTCACCCTGCGGGTTCATCAGGAAGATGACGCCGCGATCGGCGCGCACGAACCTGAAGATCGTCAGCAGAATTTTGTTCAGAAGTGTCGGCAGATCGCGCTCGAGCGCGATCTCACGCGATAGCTCGTGGCTGAGCCGTAGACGCTCGTAATCTTGCGCGAGCTGGTCGGTATTTCCGGCGAGTTTGTCGTAGGGCATGAAGCCCTTGCCGGTGGCGGCGATCTGGGTGCCGATTTGACGCGCCTTGTCGTTCACGTCCACACGGGTGGCGGGCGCGGGGACCTGCGGCATCTGCGCGGTGGTCATCGGTGCCGCTGAAAAACCCGGTGCCGGAGCGAAGCCAGGGGTGGCGGTGAAACTAGGAGCAGCCACGAAATTCGGAGCGCCTGGAAATTGCGCAACTTGTTGCGTGCCGTGTGGCCCAGACCCGGGCTGTGCATACGGCTGCGAAGTAACGGTCGAAGGCGGTGCGCCGACCTGAGACTGCGGAGGCTGGGGTTGCCAACCCGAAGCGGGGGGCGCTTGAGGCGCCGGACCGTAGACGGGGGGAGGTGGCAAGGGTCGACCCGAGCCATCGTCGTAACGTGCGCGAGTAGCGCCGAGCGCGATGTCGTCGCCGTGTTTGAGATCCTGCTCGCCAACGACGCGTTCGCCGTTGATGTACGTCCCGTTCAGGCTCCCGAGGTCGCGCAGCGTGAAGCCGTTGACGCGCCGCTCCAGAATGCAATGCTCCTTCGACACGATCTTGTCGAGAAGCTGAATGGTGTTGCTGGGATGGCGCCCGAGCGAGTTGTGGTCTCGTAACTCAACGACCTGCTGGCCTTCGGGTGTCGCGAGCAGAATGCGGGCCATCGGGGCAAAAAGGCTACCGTTCTCAGCACGCGCCGACAAGAGCAGCGGAGCAGAGCGCGAGGAAATCACCAAGCGCGTGGAAATCCGCCTCGGGCCGTCGGAGACAAAGTGCTGATGTAGGGGCAAAGCGTACTAAGCAACTCGCTGGTCAGCAGCACGTCGCGTCGGGCCCCCTGGCCGAGAATTGCTCTGATATCGTCACACGCGGTGGCAGGTCACATCCTCGCGATCGATCAGGGCACGACGGGCACGACCGCACTCGTGATGGGGCTCGATGGCGCCACTTTGGGCCGTAAAAATTGTGAGTTTGCTCAGCATTTCCCGGAGCCCGGCTGGGTCGAGCACGAGCCTGAGGAGATTTGGCAGAGCGTGCTCCGCGCCGTTTCTGGCGCTCTCGATGCGTCGAAACTCAGTGGAAGCGATATCGCCGCCATTGGCCTGACCAATCAACGTGAAACGACGCTGCTCTGGCATCGGCAAACGGGCAAGGCCGTCCAGCGCGCGATCGTTTGGCAGGATCGGCGCACGGCGCCGCGCTGCGCCGAGCTCAAGGCACGAGGGCACGAGGCTCGGGTCCGTGAAGTCACGGGCCTGGTCTTGGATCCGTACTTCTCGGGCACCAAGCTTTCCTGGCTGCTCGAGCAAGTCCCGGGCGCGCGTGCCGCCGCGGACGCCGGCAAGCTCGCGTTCGGCACCATCGATTCCTATCTAGTCTGGCGACTAGCGGGAGGCGCCGGGGCGGGTGCACCGCACGTCACGGACGTCACCAACGCGTCTCGGACTTTGCTCATGGATCTGGCGAGCCGCACCTGGAGTGAGGAGATGCGCGCGCTGCTCGACGTCCCGATCAGCGTGCTGCCCGAAATCGTACCGAGCGCGGGGCGCGTCGCGTCGACCCGGGGCGTGCCGGGCTTGCCCGATGGCATTCCGATCACCGGTATCGCCGGCGATCAGCATGCCGCGCTGTTCGGCCAAGCCTGTTTCGAGCCGGGCGATGCGAAGTGCACCTATGGAACCGGCGCGTTTCTATTGGTAAACACCGGTCCGCGCGTGATCGCGAGCCGCTCGGGGCTGCTTTCCACGCTGGCTTGGCAAATCGGCGAAGAGCCGGTGTACGCGCTCGAGGGCAGTACGTTCATCGCCGGGGCTGCGGTGCAATGGTTGCGCGATGGGCTCGGCATCATCGCGTCGTCGAATGACATCGAGGCGCTCGCGCGCAGTGTGCCTTCGACGGACGGTGTTGCGTTCGTGCCCGCACTCTCCGGGCTCGGTGCGCCCTATTGGGATCCCGATGCGCGTGGGTTGATCACGGGCATCACGCGCGGCACTACGCGCGCGCACCTCGCTCGCGCGACTTTGGAGGCGATCGCTTTCCAAGTGCACGACGTGATCGCCGCGATGGGCGCTGATTTGGGTCAACCAGTGACGCGCATGCGTGTCGACGGGGGCGCTTCCGCGAACAATTTACTACTGCAAATGCAGAGTGACTTCGCTGCGTTGACGGTCGAGCGCCCGACCGAACTGGAGACCACCGCGCGTGGGGCCGCCATGTTGGCCGGCCTCGGGGCCGGTCTATTTTCGAGCCCCGAAGAGGCTGCGCGAATGATTCGCGCCGGCCAGACGTTCACTCCAGAGATGGACCCGGACAGCAGAACCGCCGCGCTCGGTCGTTGGTCGGGCGCCGTGTGTCGGGCGCGCTCGCACTGATACTGGCTGGAGCGTGGATTTCCCCTTTCCGGTCGCGGTCGCCGGCCCCAAGATGAAGGTCATAGGGTCTCGATGAGCTTTTGGAAAAGAGGATAGTTATGGCTGACTCTGACTCGGGCACGGGCGGGGCCCAGCAGTTGCGCGACATCCCAGTCGATTGGGAGGCGCTCGAGGATGCCTTCGAGAACAACGCTCCGGAGGTGCATAGCTACCTGCATTTGGTCAGCGGCGAGGTCCTGCGCGTGGTCGACGGCATCGCGGACCCCGAAATGCATTCGCGAATCGCCTCGGACACGACCTACATGCGCATCGAGCCGGTGAGCTCGCGTGAACAGTACCGTTGGATGGAGCGCTTCATCCCCATGGTCGAAGAGGGTGAGCTGCGTGATCAGCTCACTTCGGCGATCGACGGCAAGGGGGCGTTCAGACGTTTCAAAGACGTGCTGATGACGTACGGCACGGAACGTGAGCGCTGGTTTGCGTTTCGCAGCGAGCGGCTGCGCGTCTTCATGGAAGCCTGGCTGACGGCACACGGCCTTGCCCCCACCGCTCGCCCAGTTTGGCCGCCGGATGCACCGCCCGAGCCGGTCGTGGCGCAAGAAGTGCTGGTGGCGCGCCGGAAGAGCAGCGCCGAAGCGCTGCGCAAGCAATTGCGTGAACTTGCCGACACGCTCGGCGCCCGTGATCTGGAGAAGGTCACTGCGTTCGCCGAATTCGTGAAAGCTCGGCGCGCGGCGCGTGGCTTTGCGCATCGCACCGACGGCAGCAGCGGCGCTACCGATAGCGAGCCGCCGCCCGTGGACTCCGTGAGCGAGGTCGCATCGTCGCCCGTGGGCGATGTCGAAAAAGACGCAGCCGACGACGAAGAGGCGACGCCCTCTTCGCGCAAGCGCCCCGCCGCACGATGAGGTGTTCGCTCGCGCCTGCCTTGGCGCTTGCGCTGTCGTTGTGCGTCCTCGCGGGTTCACTCGGCGCAGAGCCCGTGCTCGTCGATCGCGCGGTCGTGCGCTTCGAAGCTCCAGAGACAGGCGGGGCGCGTCGTCCGCGCTTCGTGTTCGAGCGCGAGCTATCGTTCGAGGCCCGCTTGGAGGCGCTCGCCGATCCGGACCGCGCAGCGCTCGCCGACGCGCCGTACCGCGACCGGCACGTGACGGCCGCGCTCGATCGGCACATCGCCGAAACCATTCTCGGCGCGTTGCGGATCGAGCCGGAGCCCACTCCGGCCGAGTTAGAGCACCAGAGTGAGCTCGCACGCCGCATGCTGAGCGACCGCGCGGGCGGCTCAGCCGCGCTGGATGCCGCGCGTGAGACCGAGGGACTGAGCGAGCGTGAGTTCGGCCGGCTCTTGCTACAGAAAGCCCGGGCGAGCCTGTACCTCGATCGCATGGTCACGCCGATGCTAGAGCCGAGCCTTGCCGAGCTGCGCAGTCTGCACAAGTCGACGAATACGCCGTTCAGGGACGCGCCTTTCGATACGATTCAGCCTGCGCTCTTGCGCTGGTATGTTTCCCGTCGTTTGAATGCGGCCGTGGCTGCGTTTTACGAGAACGCGCGCTCCCGCATCGAAGTGACGATCCTCCAACGCTGACGCCCGGCCCTCGGCTTGCCATCCCCTCTGGGCTTGCCATCTCCTCCCTCCGCCCATGAAGTCTCACTCCAAATCCGACGCGCACAAGGTCGTCATTGCGGCACTGCTCGGCAATCTGGGCATTGCAGTGGCGAAATTCGTTGCGGCATGGCTCTCCGGCAGTACGGCGATCTTGGCCGAGGGCGTGCACTCGCTCGCGGACACCGGCAACCAGGGGTTGCTCTTGGTGGGGATGGGCCTAGCCAAGCAGCACCGGCCCGAGTTGTATCCGCTCGGTCGCGACAAGGAATCGTATTTCTGGGCATTCATCGTCGCGCTCTTGTTGTTTTTCGTGGGCGGCGTGTTCGCGGTGTACGAGGGCGTGCACAAGCTGTTCGCGGCGGAGCCGAGCCACGGTTCGCTGCTCATCCCGCTCGGCGTGCTTGCGGTTTCGCTGTTGATGGAGGGCGGCAGCTTCCTGGTCGCGTTCAAAGAGTTCAACAAGAGCCGCGGTAACGCGAGCTTCTTCAAGGCCTTGTTCAGCAGCAAGGATCCGACGATCCCGGTCGTGCTCTTGGAGGACACTGCTGCGGTGTTCGGTTTGGTGATCGCTTTTCTCGCGATCGGAGTTTCCGCGCTCACCCACAACCCGATGGCGGACGCAGCGGGCTCGATCGTGATCGGTCTGCTGCTCTGCGCGGTTGGTCTGTTGCTGGCTCGCTACACGCGCAGCCTCTTGCTCGGTGAAGGCGTCACGCCTCAGGTTCGCGAGCGAACGCTGGCCCTCGTCGAAGGCACGCCTGGGGTGGTCAAAGTCACGCAATTTTTGAGCATGCACCTCGGGCCCGAGGCAGTGATTCTGGCCCTCAAGGTGCGCTTCCAACCCAAGATGGCGCTCGAAGAAGTGGAGCGAGTGATCGACGATATCGAAGCGCGCGTACGCGCTGCCGAGCCGGAGATGAGCAAGATTTTCGTGGAGCCGGACAGCGATTACGACCCCGCGCAAGATCTCTCGCTGCGCCCCGTCCGCTGACCCGCTACCACTTCACGGTGACGCTCGGCGGCTGCAACTCGGCATCGGCATGTCCGAGCTCGACCGTGATCTTGACCACGGCGGAGCCGTGCTTCTTGAGATCGAGATTGGGCAGTTTGCTCAGGTCTGCGCGCGGAATCACCTGATCGGGCCGGAGCGCGTGGATGATTTCCGGAGGGCCGCTGACCGTGACATCCACGGTGCGAGGGACTGTGCCGCTGCCAGGCATACCTACGACCTCGACCGGGCGATTCTCGAACTTGGCTTCACTCACGCGGCGCGCCACGGTCACGCTCACGTTGGCCGAAGCGGGGCCGATGTAGCGGGCTCGAACGGGCGCGGCGTCGATCGCAATCCGCCGCCGGTGCACGCCGGCGCTCAGCCCGGATACGTCGAAGGCGGAAAGCCGCGCGAACTGCATCACCTCCACGACGCTCACCGGACCGCGCACCGTGAGTTGGGTGGGATCCACGTCTGGCTCGCCCTTGACCACGTAGCCTTCGGCGGGCTGGCCAGTAATGGCTGCCTGTAGCGGGATCTGACGGGTGACGACGTCTTCCCACTCCAGATCGATGGCTGGTGGATCGATGATGGTGATGGTCGTTTCGGGTGGAAAAGAAAAGTTCTTCGGCTCAAACCCGATCGATTCGCGATGCCCATCGCGCAGATCGATTTCGATCGGCACGATGCCGGTCTGGATCTGGCGATCGATGGCGCGTGCCGGACCACGCAGGGTGACGTGAATGCTGGCGGGAATGGGCGTCATGAGCTCGCGCTCGGCGCTCTCCGGTGGCAGGCGCATCACGATCGGCACCGGGATGGTGCGCTGTTGCTCGTCCGTTTGGCCCTGCAAGAACGCGAACAGGCCCAGCGCAAAGGTCAGCGCCAAGGCCTTGAGTCCGAGGTTTTCACTGAACGACTCACGCATGAAGGTGAGTGCGCTGGCGAGCAAGGACGATAGCATCACGGCTCACTTTGGCGAGAACCGCCGTCGTCAGAGGGATCGTCGCTGGCGTCGGGATCACTTCCGTGTCGCGCTCGCTCCTCTGAGGTCGACGTCGAGGTCGAGGTCGTGATGGGCGTGCGCAGGGGCGCGACCGTGACCGGAGGCGGGGGCGTGAGCGACGGGCGCAAGGGTGGCGGTGCGTCACTCGTCGGGCGTACGCGTGGCCGCGCTGGCGAGGGGTCGGGTTCGGCCAAGCTGATGCGCGGATGCGGCGGGGGTTCGGATGGGGAGGCGCGGCGCGAGTGACGCGCGCTTTCGGGCGACTCGCCAGAGCGGCGCGAAGTGATGGCATCCAGAGTGCGGCGCGACAGCGGCGCATCGACCGAGGCCCCATCGCGCAGGACCTTCGCCGGCGCCTTTCTGCTCTTCTTCCGCACCTTCGGGC
Source organism: Pseudomonadota bacterium (assembly GCA_037200885.1). Classification (GTDB taxonomy): domain Bacteria; phylum Myxococcota_A; class Polyangia; order Polyangiales; family Polyangiaceae; genus PMG-095. The sequence continues at coordinate 1,902,681 of JBBCIN010000003.1, read as the reverse complement.
TGAAAATCGCTTCCAGCATGGTGCGGAGCTTCGCGCCATCGAGGTTACTGGCAATGTTGCCGTTGAAGCAAAAGCTGATCGTGCCGCGCTCTTCACTGACGATCACGACCACGGCGTCGGTCTCTTCCGTGATGCCGAGCGCGGCGCGATGCCGCGAACCGAAGCTGTCGTCGACCACGCGCCCTTCGGGCATGGGAAAGAACACGCCGGCCTTGGCGATGCGGTAGTTGCGAATGATGACCGAGCCGTCGTGCAACTTGTTCACGCCCTCGGGGATGAACAGTGTGACCAGGAGCTCGCGGGTGACCTGAGCGTCGAGCACGTGGCCTTTGTGCACACCCACGAACTCGTCCAGATTCGCGTCCTGCTCGAAGGTGATCAGGGCTCCTATGCGGTGTCGAGCTAGGTCCGTGGCGGCCTCGACCACGGCGTCGATCAACTTGGATTCTTGCGTGCGGACCAAGCCACCGAACCAGGCGCGGCTGCCGACGCGCTGCAGACCGCGCCGAATGTCGTTCTGGAATACGACGACGATGATCAAGATCATGCTCGAGATCAGCGCGCCCATGATGTTGAGCACGGTCACGAGCTGGAGCAGCTGCGCGACGATGTAGAGCACGAACACCATCGCCAGGCCTACCCCGACCTGCATCGCGCGCGTCCCGCGCAGCACGAGCAGCGCGCGATAGACGATGTAATAAACCAGGAAAATATCCAGGATATCGCGCACTACCTGGAGCGGGGTGAGCGACTCGAAGAAGGCGTACAGACTATCCAGCATGGGCCGCCCCCAGTCCGAGCTTACTCTCACGTTCGACGACGGCTGCCACGCGCAGTGCTTGTCGTACCTCACGCACGTCGTGGACGCGCACGATCGCCGCGCCGCGCGCGGCCGCGAGCAGGCAAGCCGCGACGCTGCCTCCGAGACGCTGCTCGGGCGGCGCGCCGTCGACCGAGGCAAGGAACGATTTGCGGCTCGCGCCGACGACCATTGGCCCTTCACTCTGAAATTCCGCCAGGCGAGCGAGAAGCGTGTACGATTGATGGGCGTTCTTGGCGAAGCCGAGGCCCGGGTCGAAGTACACGTCTCCGGGCGCCATGCCAGCGGCCACGGCGCGCGCGCGCGCGGCGCGCCATTCACGACGTACGTCTGCGACCACGTCCTGATAGCCAGCGTCGGGGTACACCGAAAAGCCGGCCATGCTCGCGGCCGGGCCGCGTGCGTGCATGATGATCAAGGGCGCGCCACGCTCTGCGCACGCGCGCGCCAAGTCGTCATCTGCCAAACAAGAAACGTCGTTGATCAGCTGGGCGCCGAGCTCGAGCGCATAGCGAGCGACAGCGGCGCTGGCCGTGTCGACCGAGACCAATGCGCCGCGCTGCAAGGCGTGGCGCAAGGCCGACTCGAGGCGCGCGATTTGCTCATCGGCCGTGATGGCGGCTGCGCCCGGGCGGGTGGATTCGGCGCCAATGTCGATTAGGTCTGCGCCATCCGCCAACAGTTGATCGATGCGCCGCGCGGCGTCCCCGGCGTTGTCGTAACGCCCGCCGTCGAAGAACGAGTCGGGAGTGACGTTGAGCACTCCCATGAGCAACGTCCCGCGCTCGCGGCGTAGATCTTCGATGCGAGTCGAGACGGGTCCCACCACTATGCGGTAGCAAGATGTGCGCCGTCGCGCAAGCATCGGAAAGTAGTCAGATTGGCCGCTGAATGACGCGAGGTTCGCGCTGCCGAGCGTCGAAGATCCGGCTAGACTCGCGGCGATGCTCCCGCCGGTTACGGTTCCCTCTGCATTCGCTGCTCGACGAGATCGACTTTCGGCCCGATTTAGCGGGTCCGCACTGTTCGTTTCCGGCCTCTCGCGGCCTCGAAATTTTGCGGGCAATCGTTACCCGTTCCGCGCAGATAGTCATTTTCTGTATTTCTTGGGTCGCGCCATCGAGGGCGCTGCGCTGCTGCTGGAGTCCGGAAAGACAACGTTGTTTGCTCCGCCTCCCGACCCCGAGGCCGAGCTTTGGGCGGGGCGCCAGCCCGGGCTCGAGGAGTTGTCGCGTGAGCTCGCGATCGAGGTGCGCCCGATCGACGAGCTGAAGGCGCCCGAATTTCTTGCCACCCTGCCCGCGCAAGACGCGGAGAGCGCGATTTGGCAGAGCGAGCTGGTCGGTCGCGACGTGATCCATGGCTCGGGCTTCGAGCTCGAGGGCTTGGATCGCGATTTGGCCGATGCCGTGATCGAGATCCGGCTCGAACACGACGCGCCGGCCATCGCGCAGCTGCGCTTCGCCGCGCGCGTCGCCGAGCGCGCGCACCGCGCCGGGATGCGCGCCACGCGCCCCGGCATGCGTGAGTTCGGCGTGCGGGCTCCGATGGAAGCCGCAATCATCGGCTCAGGCTGCGTCTGCTCGTACAATTCGATCGTCACCGTGCACGGCGAGGTCTTGCACAACGAGCGCCACGACGGCCTGCTCGCGGACGATGATTTGTTGCTTGCCGACGTGGGGGCGGAAACGCCCGAAGGTTGGGCCTCGGACGTGACGCGAGTCTGGCCCGCACGTGGCGAGTTCTCGGGCACGCAGCGGGCGATCTACGAGGTGGTGCTCGCGTCGCAGCTCGCGGCCATCGCCGCGGTGAAGCCGGGTGTGCGCTACCTCGATGTGCATCGGGCGGCTGGGCTCGAGATGCTGCGCGGCTTGATCGAGCTCGGCATCTTCCGTGGTGATCTGGAGGACCTGTATGCGCGCGGCGCGGGCGCGCTGTTCTTCCCGCATGGCATCGGCCATCTGCTCGGTCTGGACGTGCACGACATGGAAGATCTGGGCGATCGCGCGGGCTACGCCCCCGGTCGCGTGCGTAGCAGCAGCGCCGGCGACCGCTATTTGCGGCTGGATCGCGACCTTTCGACGGGCATGTGCGTGACCATCGAACCGGGCTTCTACCAAATCCCGGCGTTGCTCTCGAACGCGTCGGAGATGGAGAGCATCGAATCCGCACTCGATCGCGAGCGTTTGGCCGAGTTCGCCGACGTGCGCGGCATCCGCATCGAGGACGACGTGCTGGTGACTCCGAGCGGCTGTGAGGTGTTGACCCAGGCCATCCCGAAGACGATCGCCGAGGTCGAAGCCGCGGTCAGAGATCGGTGATCTGATAGTCTTTGATCTTGTAAAGCAGCGCGCGGTGGCTGATCTCCAAGACTTCCGCCGCGCGCGTGCGGTTGCCTTTGGTTCGTTGTAGGGCGCGTCGAATCAAAATCTCCTCGACGATGCGCATGGTCTTTTTGACGCTGAGCTCACCGCTGGCCAGCTGCATCTGTACCGGGTCGCGCGCTTCACGCAGCCGGTCGGGCAGATCTTGAGCCACGATCTGATCACCCTCCGCCAGAACCATGGCCCGCTCGATGGTGTTCTCCAGCTCGCGCACGTTGCCCGGCCAAGGGTACTCGAACAGCAAGCGACGAGATTCGGTGTCGAGCCCGCGGATCGAGGTGCCCAGGCGCACGTTGTTCCTGGCCACGAAATGGTCGATCAACAGCGGGATGTCCTCCCGCCGATCACGCAGCGGTGGCACCAGGATGGGCAGCACGTTCAGGCGATAAAATAGATCTTCCCGAAAGCGCCCGGCCTTGGTCTCGGCCAACAAATCACGATGCGTGGCGGTGATGATGCGTACGTCGATCTTGATGTCGCGCACGTCGCCTACGCGGCGGATTTTCTCTTCTTCGAGCACGCGCAAGAGCTTCACTTGTAGGGCTAGCGGCAGCTCCCCAATCTCGTCCAAGAACAAGGAGCCGCCGTCGGCTTCTTCGAACAGCCCACGGCGATCATGCACCGCGTCGGTGAACGCGCCCTTCTTGTGGCCGAACAGCTCGCTCTCCAGCAGGTTCTCTGGGATCGCTCCGCAATTGACCGCGACGAATGGACCGCCGCGGCGGGTGCTGCGGTGGTGGATCGCGCGCGCCACCAGTTCTTTACCCACGCCGCTCTCGCCCGCGACGAGCACGGTCGTCTTGTACTCGGCGATTTTGGAGATGGTGCGGAAGATGTCGAGCATCTTCTGGCTCTTGGCCAGGATGTCGTCGAAGCGGTGCTCCTTCCTGATTTCGTCGCGAAGTGCGCGGTTCTCACGCCGGAGTAGCTCTCGTTCTTCGGCCTTGCGCAGCGCGAGCACGACTTCGTCGGGCTTGAATGGCTTTTGGACATAGTCGTACGCGCCCGCCTTCATCGCCTCGAGCGCCAGATCCATGTTCCCGTAGGCGCTCATCACGATCACGGTGGCCTCGTTGCCCTTGGCCTTCAGCGTCGTGAGTAGGTCGAGCCCGCCCATCTTGGGCATGCGCACGTCCGTCAGCACCACGTCCGGGCCGAACGAGTCGACCATGCCCAGGGCGTCCTCGCCGCTTTCCGCGGTCTCGACCTCGTAACCGTGGCGCCGGAGCAGGGTGCGGAGCACTAGCCGCAGATTCTCTTCGTCATCGACAACAAGGACGCGGCGCACTGTGCAAAAAATGCTACCCTACCCACCCCGATCCAGCAACTGCTGCGTAGTCGCATCCGACAGGGGCGCGTTTCGTTATCTCCGCGGATCTGATAGGGAATCCCGCAGGTTCTCGGAACCAGCGCGGGCACCTGAAGTGGCAAGCCGGCTCCGGCCGCCTACACAGACAAGGACTACACACCATGCTTTGCGGAGTCGATCAACTGTTCACCGGCCAGCTCTCAGGCCTTCGCCGTCGCCTGCGTGGCAGTCGTTTGGGCGTGCTCACGCACGCCGCTGCCGTCGACCGCCGAGGGCGGCACTTGCTCAGCGTGCTGGAAGAGTTGGGCGCCTCGCCCCGTTTGATCTTCGCGCCCGAGCACGGGCTCGAAGCGACGGCGCAAGCCGAGGAGGCCGTCGGCTCCGAGGCCGCGGAAGGCAAGACGCCGATCTTCAGCCTGTACGGCAAGACCAAAGAAGCGCTCACGCCGGCCGCGGAGCAACTGGCCGAGATCGATCTGCTGTTGATCGATCTCGCCGACGTGGGCAGTCGCTACTACACCTACGCTTGGACGGCGCTGATCGCCGCGCGCGCTGCCAGCGCCGCGTCGATCCACACGGTCGTACTCGACCGCCCGAATCCCATCTCGGGCGATCCGGCCACGCTCGAAGGCGCCCCTCAGCAAGAAGGCTTCCTGTCGTTCGTCGGTCTGGAGGCGTTGCCGATCCGACATGCGCTCAGCATCGGTGAGCTGCTCGCTCAGTTCATGGAGCGCGACGGCGCGGTGCTCGGCGCAGAAGGTGCACTGTCCGTCGTGTCGATGCTCGGTTGGGAGCGGCACCGCGGCGCAGAAGCGTGGGGGCGCCCATTCGTGATGCCCTCGCCCAACATGCCTACCGCCGAGACGGCCCTGGTGTACCCCGGTGGCTGTCTCGTGGAGGGTACCAATTTGTCGGAGGGCCGCGGCACGACCGCGCCGTTTCAGTTGGTTGGCGCGCCGTTTTTGGACGGAGACGCCCTGGCCGAAGCGCTCATCGCTTCGGGTTCGCCCGGGGTTCAAGTGCGGCCGGTCGCGTTCCGTCCGAGCTTCGAGAAGCACGCCGGCCAAACCTGCCGCGGGGTGATGTTGCACGTGACCAACCCGCTCTTGTTTCGACCGGTCGCGACTTACTTGCGGCTGATTGCGCTGGCACGCGCGCAAGCGCCCGAGGCGTTCGCGTTTCGTCACACGCCCTACGAGTTCGAGACCGATGTCCCGGCGTTCGATTTGCTCACCGGATCGGCAGCTGCGCGCACCGCGCTCGAAGCCGGTGCCTCCGCGGAAGAGATCGTATCGCTGGTTGCGCCGGTCGATCCGTCATTCGCACAAGCAGTGTTGGCCGCTGAGGCACGCCTCGAGCGCGCGCAAGCCTGACGCGCGCAGGCTAGCCCCGTCCCAGCTCCGCTCGCTACTCGGGCTTGCGGGGTGGAAGGTTCTCGCGTCTCATTGGCCCAATGCTGGGAAGGCTGCGCGCGTGGATTTTGGCGAACTACTCGTTCGTCTTGGTCGCGCTCATCACCGTCAGCTACCTGCCCGTGTTCGGTGCAGGGTTCGTTTGGGACGATGACGAAAACATCGTGCAGAGCCCGAACCTGCACGATCTGGCCGGGCTCGAACGGATCTGGGGCGACCCGAGTTCGACTCAGCAATACTACCCGCTCACGCACACGAGCTTCTGGGTCCAGGTAAAGACGACCGGGCTTTGGCCGCTCCCGTTCCACATCGTCAACGTGGCGCTTCACGTGACGACTGCCTTGTTGGTGTTGTTCGTCCTGCGGCGGCTTGCCGTCGCGGGCGCTGAGTTCGCAGCAGCGCTCTTCGCACTCCATCCGCTCAACGTCGAGAGTGTGGCCTGGGTGACGGAGCGCAAGAACGTCTTGTCGGGCGCCCTCGCCCTCGCAGCGTGCCTCTGTTACCTGCGCTACGACGAGCTTTCGTTCAGCACGCCGAACGGCAGCGCCGCGCGAGGGCGACAAAAACGCTGGAGCTGGTGCTTGGCGTTCGGACTCTTTTTGCTCGCGCTTGGCGCAAAAACTGCGGTTGCGCCGGTGCCAGCGGCGCTGCTCGTGTTGCTGGTCGGGCTCCGTGGGCGACCGAGCACACGAACCGCGATAGCTCTCGCGCCTTTCTTCGCGGTCGGCGTGGTCGCTGGCCTTGCCACGGCATTCCTCGAGCGCACGCACGTTCACGCGCAAGGCGCGGACTTTGCGTGGAGTTGGGCGGAACGCTTGCTCATCGCGGGACGGGCCTTCTGTTTCTATCCACAGAAGCTACTCTTGCCCGAAGGGTTGATTTTCTTTTACCCGAAGTGGCAGATCGATGTTCACGCCGCGCTGGGCTGGTGCTTTCCGCTGGCTGTCGTCGCGCTTTTCGTCACGCTGACGGCGATGCGAAGGCGCCTCGGGAACGGGCCGCTACTGGCGTTCCTCGTTTATGGGCTGCTCGTCTTCCCGGCGCTTGGATTCTTCAACGTGTATTTCATGCGTTTTGCCTTCGTGCAGAACCATTTTCAATACTTGGCCGGGATCCCAGTGCTCGCGGCTGTTGCAGCGGCGGGCTCGCGCGGGTTGGCTCACGCGACCGACACAGCGCGCTTCAGCATCGCCGCCGCGCTCACCGTGTCGTGCGGCGTCTACACGTTCGCCGAAAGCCGCGCTTTCCATAGTTACGAGACGTTGTTTCTCACCACCCTCGAACGAAACCCCGAAGCCTGGGTTGCCGCCTACAACTTGGGCGTTCACTATCAGGACGCGGGCGACCGGCGAGGCGCGATCGAGATGTATCGACGTGCGCAGCGCATACGCCCCGAGGATCCGCAGGTCGTCATGAGCTTGGGCACCGCGCTCGCAGAAGCGGGACGGCTGCCCGAAGCCCTGAGCGCGCTGCAGGAGGCCGTGCGGCTCCGCCCCGAGCACGCGGAGACTCGGCTCAACCTGGCCGTGGCGCTCGATCTGGCGGGGCAGCCCGCCGCCGCCGTCGCGGCCTATGCCGAGGCGTTGCGGCTGCGCCCCAAGTACACCCGCGCGAAGCGCCAGGAGGCTTGGCTGCTCGCGACCACGAGCGATACTCGAGTGCGAGACGGCCAGGCCGCGATCGCTCTGGCGCGCAGCGCGTGCGCCGAAACGGTACGCGCGATCGCTCGCTGCCAAGATACGCTCGCCGCCGCTGAGGCCGCCAACGGCGACTTCGAGAGTGCCGCAACGCGCGCGCAGCATGCGGCGCAGCTCGCGCGGAGCGAAGGCGACGAATCCGCGACAAAGGCCTATCAGGCGAGAGCGCGGCTCTACGCGACACACCAGGCGTATGTCGATCAGCGTCACGGCTTGGAACGCGATGAGCGACCAATGCAGCGGTGACGGCTCAAGGCGGCAGGTCAGAAAGACTCACGCCCAAAACTCGCCGCGCGAGAGCCTCGAGATCCGCACGCGGCCCGCTGAAGTGATAGGTCTGATGCTCGTGGGTCAGGGATTCACCCGGCGCGAGCGCCGCTGCGGGCGAGCTGGATTCGACCTCGTAGAAGCCGCCGAGTGGCGGCTTTCCCGGCGCGGGCGGGCCATCGTTGTAGCTATTGACGACATCGCCCGCGTACGGCGTGGCTTGGCGTTCCCACATGCTGTTCACGTAGCGCGTGGTGCCGCTGGGCTTCGTATAAAGGACAAGGGTGAGCAGGTGGGCGGGGTCGCTGTAGCTACCCAGCGCGCGCTTGGCGCGGGTCGGACCCAGGCCGATTTTACTGCGATATTGGCCGTCCGCGCGGAACGCGAGGAAGCCTTTCTGCTCGTTTATCAGCAAGCGCTCCGCGGGCACTTTGCCGAAATAGCGATCGTTGACGATTTCGCCTGCCCCGGCCGTCTCGAACGGCACGATCACCTGCGTTCCCGCGACAGGCGCGAACATGCCCAAGATCCATACGCTGAGCAGACCGCTTTGCTCCTGCCACGGATCACTGCCGGTGTTCGTGAGCTCGTTCATGCTCGAGAAACCCACCCAGCTGAGCGACGGGGGCAAGACCATGCCGAGCTGCTGGCTTGCCTGCTCGGCGGAGAGCAACGAAAGTTTGCGCTCGACCGCGACCTTGAATATGCGCTGCTCGTAGTTGGCAACCGAGAAGGCGTGAGCGTAAGTAATGCTCGTCGGGCTCTCTTCGCGTATTTGCCAGGCGCCCTCTTGTAGCTCGTGGGGTGTTTGCCAAAATTCGAAGCTGAACGGTTTCGACGCGGGGAAGTAAAGCCCGTATTGCCCGCCCTCGGGGCCGAGCCAGAAGCGATCCTCCCCGCCGTAGTTGTCGAAGGCGGTGCCAGTCTGCCTAGCCTCGATGAACTGACGATTGATGAAACCGAGGCTGCCCTTGCCCGCGCCCACCGCGCTCGTCATTACGCGCGCTTGGTATTGGGCCGACACGGCGATGCGGCCGCCGTTCGCCGAACTCAGCACTTTGATCGGACCGTGCTGCGACAAGAACGCGACGTCTTCTTCGAACGTCTTCGCCGATACTTGGGGAGGGGCAGAAGGCATGGCTGGCTTCGCGGCGCCGCTGGGGACAACTGGTGATTGGCAAGACAGCGCGAGGGCGCTCAGGCAGGGTAGCAATACGTTGCGGAACCACCCAATAGCCATGTTCGGAGTTTAGCCTTGCCGCTGTTAGAAATCGATGACCTCGGCGCCATACCAGAAGCCGCCGGTTCGCTCGAACGGCTGAGACAATAGTTCGAGCAATCGGCGCGCGCCGTCCCGCGGTTCACCCGGCGCATTCGGCCCACCCAAATCAGTCTTGAGCCAACCCGGGTCGAGCGCATTTACCGCAACTTTGCCCTTCAGATCGCCCGCGTACAGGATTGAGAGACCGTTCAGCGCAAACTTGCTGAGCCGGTACGCCGGCATATTTGGCTCCGACTTGAGCACGTCGAGCTTTCCCGCGCCGGAGCTCACGTTGATGATGCGCGGCTCGCTGCCGCCGAGTAAAAGAGGCAAGAGAGCGTTGGTCAACCAATGCACGCTGAGTACGTTGGTCAGAAAATTGTTCTCCAACGTGTCGAGCGGCTCATCGTGAAAGCCGGCGTTGTAGTTCTGGATCGCTGCGTTGTTGATCAAGACGTCGAGCGTGCCCCAGCGCTGCTGCACCGCTTTGACGACGCGCGCGCCGAGGCCCCGATCGGTGATGTCGCCGACCAGCGGGAGAAAATTCGGAAAGCGTCCCGCGAGCTCTCGCAATTTGGCTTCATCGCGGGCGATACCGATGATTTCCGCCCCCTCTGCCGTAAAGAGCTCCACCGCCTCGCGCCCGATACCGCGCGATGCTCCCGTCAAGACGATACGTCGACCAACCAGCTGCTTCATGAGCCAAGGCCTATCACAACTGCCGATGGGCTGGACGTGCACTGATTACAGCGTTGCGTTCAGGTAGGCCGCGAGCCAGCTCAGCGCGGCGTTCCAATTGATGGCTTCCTCGTTGGCGCTGTACGCCTCGATATGATCGACGTAGCAAGTTTGTCCGACGCAGTGCGGATGAAAGCCTTTGGAGTAAGGATCCTGAAGATCCGAGTTGGGCCCACCCGCGAGCACGCCGGGCGGGGGCGAGGGGAACTTCGGGTCGATGGAGTGCGCCCAGAGCCGGTGATGAGGGTTGGTAAGAGGCCTTGCGCCATAACCGCTCACGTATGACTTTCCGAGCGCGTTGCGCCCGAGCACGTAGTCCATCGCGGCCAGCGCCCCATCGAGGAAACGCGGGTCCTTGGTGAAAGCGTGGGCGTAAGCCATGATCACGCCATTGTTCAGGATGAACGAGTTGGAGCCCCAAACATAGTGCGAGCCCAGGTACGGTTGCCCGAAAGCATCTGCCTTGGATAGAGCCAGGTACTTCTCCGCGACCGCCACGATGGTCTTCCGGTTGGCCTCGCGCACCGCGGCTCGGGTGTTGTGCGAATCGAGCGCGAGCGAGAGCGTACCCAGCGCGTCGGTCGTTCGCCAATCCAGCGCCTCTGGCAACTCGAGCTCGTGTGCGTTCAAGTGGAGGTAGTGGGGACTCTTGCTGAGGATCGTAAAGAAAGCTTTGTCGCCGGTTGTGACGAACAGCTCCGAGGCCGCCCAGAAGCGCTCATCACTCAAGGTCGCGTCGTCATAGGCGCCGCCGCCTTGGTTGTCGGCCTTCGTGATGATCCGATCGGGGTGCGCCTCGGCTGCCGCCCAGGCGCGCTTTGCCGCCGAGAGGCAGCGCACGGCGAACTTGGGATCCAGCGTGGCGAACACGCGAGCGGCCTGGGCCGCAACCGCCGCGAGGTTGTGCGTGGCCGCCGTGCTAACGGGGCGGAGCTGTCGGGGGGTCGATCCGAGCACTGGAAGCGTCCCGAGCGCGCTCCAGTCTGCATCGTGCATCTTGTGGTGAACGAGGCCGGCCTGCGGATCCCCTTCTGGCACTTGCATCTCGAGTAGCCACTGCATCTCCCAGCGGGCCTCGTCGAGCAGGTCCGGCAGCTTGTTCCCGCTCTCCGGCAGGTGAAGGTCGCCGTCCTTGGCACCGACGACGGGCAAGTTCAGCTGCTGCGAGGTCTCCCAAAGATTCATCAGCAGCCACACGCTGAGTCCCCCGTTGACCACGTATTTCCCGTAGTCGCCAGCGTCATACCAGCCTCCGCTCACGTCGAGCGTGTAGCTGCACTTGGCGTCCGGAGCACAGGGTACCTGGGTGTCCGTCGGATGCCCCGCGGGCCTCACCCAGCGGTCGTTCTCGACGTAGGGTTGCTCGAGGGCGATGCCGCTTCGGGTGTAGAAGAAGTAGCGGAGCGCGTCCCGGGAGAGCTGCTTCAGGGCATTGGGACGGATCGCGAAGGCGTCGCTGGTGACGACGTTCTTGGCAGCGTCTGCCGCGGTGAGACGGATGCGGAGGCCTTCTCCTTCGCTGGTGTACGCCGAGAAGTCGATGCGCTGGACGAACAGACCGCTGGTCGGATCCTTGCCGAACGGCGAGGTCATGCCCCGATGAACGACCGCTCCAATACCGTCGACGATCTCGAACGGTACCGCCTTCTTCGCTGCCGCCTCCGCGTCGCTCCCCTCGACGGCCCAGGTTGCGCGCTTGGGACCCTTCGGAAAATAGCCTATCTGGTTGACGCGAATCGCCGGCACGGGCGGCTCGGGTGTTTTGGCCACGGGGGTGAATGCTGGATCGGTGAGGTGCAGCTGGTCGATGCAGACCGTCACCGGTCCTTTAGCCTCCGGGTCGCCCATGTGGAATGCGAACTCCGCCGAAGGGTCGTCGGCGGAGGTGGATGTGAAGCTGCCGGTGAACTCTTTGCGCGAGCTGGTAAGAGCTGGAAGATCCGACCAGTAGCCCGTGTAAGGTGGCCCCGACATACCGATCTGGGCCCGAACTTTGATTGGCGCCGATGCCCAGGCCGAGTAACGCACCGAGTACTTGTGCCCCTTCTCGATCGTCATCTCGCGATGACGGAGTTGAACATCCCAAGCGTCTTTCCCCGGATGATCGATGCGAGCGCAAAACCCGCCGTCCTTGACCATCGTGTCGCCCGTTGCCGGCTCGATGAACAACGGCATCCAGGGCAACGTTTTCTCGCCCTCGAAGGTCGAGCGCCCGAGCAGCTCCCCCGCGGAGGTGCTTGCCAGCGCGGGCGCGGCGCCATGCGCAGAAAGCGCGTTCGTGGTCGTGGACCGAGCACTGCACGCCGGAAGCAGGCTCACCAATGCGCAGCCGGCCAATCCGAGAACGCGGGTCGCTGAAAGCCGCGCCGAGGATGCAGGGCGGGGATGGTTCGGGGGAAGAGAGCTATCTTTCATGGGCTGGGCTAGATGGGATCACCCGGCCTCGCTGATCAAGAATTCGTGTTGCGAATCGAACCCGAGCGATCGCCGCCCAGGACGAAACTTGCGCTGTTGGACGAAACCGAGTCGGTCGCGGTTCCATTCGCCGACGGCTGCGGACGCGCCCTGAGCTCTCTTCGCGGATACGGCGAAACTACGGGGCATCTCCAGAGGATCTGGTACGCTGAAAGGAACGTGGCAATCTCGCCGCGGGGGCTGCGGTGAATATGCGTACTGAAATCCGTCTCACGGTGCTGTGTCTCGCGCTTGGTTTGGCCTGGCTCCCTGCCTGCAGCAGCGGCAGCAGTGCACCCGTTGGTGTGCGCCCACCCGCAGGCGGGGCCCCCTCCTCAGGCGGTGGGAGCCAAACGGGCGGAGGCAACGACGCAAGCGGAGGAAGCGGTGGTCTCGACCTCGGCATCGAAACGGACCCGTGCAAGTCGGCGTCCCCGCCCACCAGTTGCCAAATGACGACCGCAGATCCCGGTTGTGGCGACGGCAAGATCAATCAGGCGAAGGAAGCCTGTGACGATGGCAACAGCACGCCTGGCGACGGCTGCTCGGGGATCTGCAAGGTCGAGCCGTACTACACCTGCCCGACCGAGGGCATGCCATGCATCTCGACCATCGTCTGCGGTGATGGCGTGATCGGTGCCGGCGAAGCCTGTGACGACGGCAACAAAGTCGCCAAAGACGGCTGCGCCGCTGACTGCCGCTCGATCGACAAGGGGTTTGCTTGCCGCACCGCCGGAATGGCCTGCGAGCGCGTCCACGCCTGCGGCGATGGCGTGACCGACGCCAACGAGGGCTGCGACGACGGCAACAACACCGCTGGAGACGGCTGCAGTGTTCGTTGTCAGGTCGAGCAAGGCTTCAAATGTGCGGGCTCACCGAGCGCGTGCGTCGCCACGGTCTGCGGCGATAAGGTGAAGGAGGGTGCCGAGAGCTGCGACGACGGCAACGCCATTGCGTTCGACGGCTGCTCGGGGAGCTGCCAGCTGGAGCCCGAATGCAGCAGCGCTTCGGGCTGCGCCTCGAACTGTGGCGATGGCATCGTGCTCGGCGCGAACGAGCAATGTGACGACGGAAACCTGCGTGACGGGGACGGCTGCTCGAGCACCTGCCAAGTCGAGGCCGGGTTTACTTGCGCGATGAACCCGTGCGTAAAGGCGGCCAACGGCGTGTGCACGCTGACCGTGCCTGCCGTCTATCATGACCTCGCCGCTGGCAGCGGGGCCAACGCGAATCCGGACATGGAGCCGCCGAACGACAATCAACCGGCGATCAAGGGGCTACTGGCCATCGCCTTGGCTGCCGACGGCTTGCCCGTGATCTCTGCCACCGCGAGTGCCATCAATGGCTTCATCCACAGCGCCGCCTCCTTCAACCAGTGGTACCACGATGCGGCCCCGAACAACGCCACCTTCCCCGGCTCGATCGTGCTCTGGGACAAGAGTGGGACGGGCGCGGGTCCGTACGTCAATCGTTGGGGAGCGATGGGCGAGCAGTGGGCGGCGTACAGCAACATCACGAACTGCGCGAACGGCAACCCCGGTGACACTTGCGCTATGTGTACGCTCGCAGCGGGCGAAGTCTGTTTGTCGCCCTGCACTCCTTGGGGCAACAACCAGATCTGCACGGCCACACAGACCCTGCTGGACGGTAACCCAGTATTTTTCCCGATCGACAAGCCCAAGGCACCCCCGAGCCTGATCCCAGAAACGCGCTATCCGGCGCAGATCCCGCAGCCGGTCTACATGGGTAATTGGGCGGCCGAGCCGGGCGGAGCGCTGCACAACTTCCACTTCACCACTCACGTTCGCTACTGGTTCAAGTTCGACCCAGCAGTTCCGGCGACGCTCGACTTCGTGGGCGACGATGACGTGTGGGTTTACGTGAACGGAACGCTCGCGCTCGATCTGGGCGGTTGGCATCCGCCGCTCGCGGGCACCGTGACGTTGAACGCCGCCTCTGGCACCACGTATGGGCTCGCCACCGGCAAGGTGTACAAAATCGATGTGTTTCAAGCCGAGCGCAAGACCAAGAGCTCCTCCTTTCAACTCACCCTATCGGGCTTCAACCTCGCTCCCAGCACGTGCACGGCGCAGTGCGGGGACAAAGTCGTGTCCACTGGAGAGGCCTGCGACAACGGACCTGCGAACAACGATACGGTCTACAATGGCTGCACGACGCAATGTGTGCCCGGGCCACATTGCGGGGACGCCCTGGTGCAAACCCCCGACGAAACCTGCGATGACGGCATGAACACGGGCGTGTACGGCACCTGCGCTCCGAACTGCCAACCTGGACCGTCCTGCGGCGATGGAGTCGTGCAAGCCGGTCACGAGACTTGCGACGATGGGATGAACACCGGGGCTTATGGCACGTGCACCAAGGACTGCCAGCTCGGACCGAGGTGCGGCGACAAGGTGGTACAGGTCGACCAGGGCGAGACCTGCGACGACGGCAATAACGTTAGCCTCGACGGCTGCAGCGCCGCCTGCAAGCTCGAGCTCGTCAAGTAGTACTCAGCGCTTGCGCAATGCGCGCGATCGTCGCCCAATCATGCGCACTCCGGTTGTCGTTGTCGACCGCAGCGAAGTCGGCACCATATTGGCGCAGAAGCTCGATGATCTCGAGGGCTGAATCGAGTGTTCCAGCCGTGCCACTGGCGCCGGTCGATTGAGCCGCGAGATGGAGCGGCGTGGAGCCCCGAGCCCGCAGACGGCAGTCAGTCCTTGCTCCGAGCGCGAGTAACCGGCGTACGGCACCCGGGCTGCGCGCTCGCACTGCGCGATGAAGTGGCGTCGTCCCACCTTGGTCCGCATTGTCCAACGCTGCCCCATGCTCGACCAAGATATCGATGACCGAGACCTGGGCTATCGGGTCCCAGATCCCGCTCGAACTTGGGCGCGCATCGCAGGCGTAGTGAAGCGGAGTTGCAGCACGTCGGTTCTTCGCGTTCGCGTCGGAGCCTGACTCGAGAAGGAGCTGCGCTACTGCTGGTTTTAGGGCAGCGGCGGCGAGATGCAATGGGATGTCACCCGCGTAGAGCTGGTGCGGGATCGCTTCGACGAGGACTTCCCGTGAGATTTGCGTCTGGTAAGCCTGAGGAGCCGCTCGCAGAGCTCGGGCCACCGCATGCTCACCCCTCAGAACAGCCTCGAAGATTGGTTCCACTAGCCCTCCTCCGTTCGCGCTCGCCGAACGAAGGAGGCTAACGCTCGATCAATCCGACGTGCAAACCTGCGTGCGAGCCGGCCCGAGCTCGACGTATCCGACACAGGTCTCCGCTCCGGCACGCTGAGCTCTGTGTACATTTGTGTACGCGGGGACTGCCCGTTGCGCGTGAGGCTCCGGGCGGGCGATCATCAGCCGAATGCGCTCATGGCTATTTTGCCTGGCCTCGGGCGGGGCGATGCTCGTCGCCAGCTCAGGCTGGGCCGAGGCTCTTTCGCTGGAAACAGTGGTGAAAACGGCGTTGGCTCGCAATGAGCGAGCCGGCATCGCCGAGCAGTCGGTCGTGTCCGCGGACGCCGCGGTGACCAAGGCGCGCTCGGCCTTCTTGCCGAGCGTGAACCTGAGCGCCGGTGAAACGCTGCGCCCGCAGGAGGTCCAATCTGCCGGCCGGGTTGTCTTGCGTGACAATGCGGGCAGCGCTCAGCTCACGGTATCCGAATCGCTGTTCAACGCGAGCGCGTTCCCGCTCTATGCGGCTGCGAAACACAGCTACGAGGCCTCGCGTTTTACGCACGTCGATGCCCGCCGCCAACTGGCATTCGACGCCGCGCGCTCGTTTTTTGCCGTCGTGGCGCAACAGCGCGTACTCACGGCTGCCAAGAGTCGGCTCGATCTCGCCAACGCCACGCTGGACGATACGCGCGTGCGTGCGAGCTCCGGCCTGGTCAGTAGCAATGACGTGACGCGCTCCGAGATCGAACGAGCCTCCGCCGATCAGAGCTCGATCAATGCGTCGAACTCGCTCGAGGCCGCTCGGCTGAACCTCGAATACTTGATCGCGTCGCCGACCGAGATTCAGGAAGACCTGGCTTCTCCCGCGCAGAGCCTCGCGCCCGCCGATCGCGGCCTGCCCGGACTGGTGAACCTCGCAATCGCCACGCGCCCGGATTTGTCGGCCCTTCGCGCGAGCGCGGCCTCTGCTTCGGCGCAGGCCGATGAGCCCAGGCTGCGCTTCGTGCCCACCTTGACGGCTGCGGCGCAGGCGCGCGCTACCGATCAACCGATCGCGCCGAACCGCTACATCGACACGACGCTGGCGATCAACTTCAATTGGGCCATCTGGGACGGAGGAAACCGCACGGGCGATAGCGACTCGCGCAACGCGGCGCGCATCGCGACCGAGCTGCAGCTGCGGGCGCTCGCGCGGCGCGTGGAGATCGACGTGCGGGTGGCGGTGGCCGAGCTTTCGGCCGCCCGCAACTCACTCGTTGCTGCGGAGCAGGGCCAAGACGCCGCGCGTCGCAGTGAGGCTGAGACCACGGTGCTGTACAAGCAAGGGCTCGCCAAGGCGATCGAGCTCGTGAACGGCAATTCTAGCAAGTTCGAAGCCGAGGTCGCCGTCGCTGCGGCCGAGCTCGGCGTGCGCCTCGCCGAGCTCGATCTGCGCGCGGCAGTCGGCCTTTTTCCGCTCGATGGAGTGCAATGATCTGCAGGGTCCGACATTGGTCGATATTTTTGGGGTTTTCTCTGTCCGCCGCCTGCGCACACAAAGACGCCGCGCCGGCCGCGGGCGGCAAGCGCGGCGGAGCCGGCAAGGGCATCGCCTTTCCGGTGGAGGTCATCAAGGTCACGGCCGATCCGCACGACGTCGACATCAATGCCCCCGGCGTGGTCGATGCCTTCGAGCACGTGCAGATCACCGCTCGCGTTTCCGGCGTAGTCGACAAGGTGACCTTCGTCGAAGGTCAGGAGGTCAAGGTCAATCAGATCATGGCCTACATCGACAGCCGCCGTTACGCGCTCAGCGTGAGCTCGTCGAAGGCGGCGCTCGAAGGCGCCCAGGCCGCCGAGGCCGACGCCGAAGCCAGCTTGAATCGACGCAAGGGCGCCAGTGAAGCGAACCCCGGGGTGATCGCGGCCGAAGAGCTCGAGACCTTTCAGACCAAATTGCGCACCGCGCAAGCCACCGTCGATCAAGCGAAGGAAGCGCTGAAGCTCGCGCAGCTCAATCTCGACGACTCGAATTTGAAGACGCCAGTGGCCGGCGTGGTGCAAACGCGCAGTGTCCAGACGGGGCAATACGTGCAGGCCGGCACGGTCATCGCCACGCTGCTGCAGCGCGATCCGATGCTTTTGCACTTCAACGTGACGACGGCGGAGGCGCCGCGCTTGAAAGTGGGCATGCCCGTCGAGTTCACGCTCAAGGAAAGCGACCAGAAATACAGCGGCAAGATCTCCCTCGTCGCTGGCGCGGCCGATCCCGCGTCGCGGCTCGTCCCCGCCACCGCCGAAATCGCCACTCAGACCGGGAAATTTTGGCTGCGCCCCGGCTCTTTCGCCCAAGTCGAAGTGAAGCTGCCCTCGTCGCGCGCCTTCCCCCTGATCCCGCAGAGCGCCGCGCGCCCGAGCGAACGCGGGTTTTTGGCTTACGTCGTCGTTGGAGATACCGCTCACGAGCACACCCTCGAGCTCGGCCTGCACACGCCTGATGGGAAGGTGGAAGTGAAGTCGGGGCTCGCCGCAGGCGACCAGTTGGTCACGCGCGGCGTCGAAGCGCTGAGCGACGGTTCCAAGGTGAAGGTCGTCAGCAGCATGCCCGCGGGCACCGGAGGTGACGAGCCGAGCGCTGCTGGCGCAACGCCCAGCGCGGGCTCCGCGACTCCGACGGCTGCGAGTGCGAGCTCCGGCGGTGCGCACAAGCATCGCGACGGAGGCGCACCACCCGCCGTTGCCGCGGGGACGCCATGAATTTCACCGAGGTATGCATTCGGCGGCCGGTCTTGGCCTGGATGCTGATGGCGGGCACGATTCTATTCGGCCTGGTCTCGGCCTCGCGCATCGGCGTGAGCCAAATGCCCGATGTCGACTCGCCGAACGTCACCGTCAGCCTGGGTTGGCCGGGGGCCGGACCGGAGGAGATCGAGAGCGGCATCATTCAGCCGCTCGAGGAATCGCTGGCGCAGGTCGAGGGCGTCCAGCGCATCGAGGCGACGGCGCGGTTGGGCAGCGCGCGCCTGACCGCGGTCTTCGCGCTCAATCGCAACATCGATCTAGCGCTCCAAGACGTTCAAGCCAAGGTATCGCAAGCGCAGCGCAGCTTGCCGAAGGACGTGCAGCAGCCGACCGTCTCGAAGAGCAATCCGGATGATCAACCGCTGCTCACGGTGGGACTCAAGGGCGCATTTTCCCGGCAATTGTTGGGAGACGTCGCGCGCTATCAGGTCGAGCAGAAGCTTCAGACCATCCCCGGCGTCGGTCAAGTGACGACCAGCGGCTATCTGGATCGCAACATTCGCATTTGGGTCGACGGTGCCAAACTGATCGAGCGAAACGTGACGGTCTCGGACATCTCGAGCGCCCTGACCAAGCAGCACGTGGTCGTGCCGGGCGGGCAGCTCGAGACGCCGGGCCAGGACATCACCGTGCAGGTGCTGGGCGAAGCTTTGGACCTCGACACGTTCAAGCACATCATCGTGAGCGACAAGTTGGGCGCGCCGATTTATCTGCAAGACGTGGCACTGATCGAGGATGGCTTCGAGGATGCCCGAACCATCGCGCGCATCGACGGTGTTCCGCTGCAGGCCATGAGCGTGCTCAAGCAGCACGGATCCAACGCCGTCACGGTGGCCACGGACGTACGCGCCGCGGTCGACGAGCTGCGCAAGACCTTACCGCCCGGGATGGAGATCGATGTGCTGTTCGACACCACCGACTTCATCAAGGAATCGGTGCACGAGATCGAGACCGAATTGATCCTGGCGGTTGGGCTCACCTCGTTGGTGTGTTGGCTGTTTTTGGGCTCTTTCTCGGCGACGTTGAACGTGCTCTTGGCCATTCCGATGTCCTTGCTCGGGACCATCGCGGTGGTCTGGGCAGCCGGCTTCACCTTGAACACCTTCACTCTGCTCGGACTGTCACTGGCCATCGGTCTCGTCGTAGATGACGCGGTGATGGTGATGGAGAACATTTACCGTCACGGCGAGATGGGAAAAGACGGCTTCCGCGCGGCCGCCGACGGCACGCGCGAGATCACGTTCGCGGCGCTCGCGGCCACCGCGGCCGTGATCGCCATCTTCTTGCCGGTGATCTTCATGAGCGGCGTGGTCGGGCGCTACTTCTTTCAATTTGGCGTCACGCTCTCGGTCGCGGTCGCCATTTCCTACGTCGAAGCGGTCACGCTGGCGCCCGCGCGCTGCGCTCGGCTGCTCGCAAATCACGGCCCGCACGCTCAGGGCAAGCTCAGCCAGGCCGTCGACCGCGCGTTCGTGCGCTTGGCCAATTTTTATCGCCGTTCGCTCGCTTTCGCGCTCACCCACCCGTGGAAAGTGCTCGCGATCGCTCTGGTCGTGATGCTCGGCTCGTTCGCGATTGGGCTCACCTTGCCGAGCGAATTCACGCCGCCACAGGACCAATCGCGCTTCACGATCCGCGTCACGGCCCCAACCGGCAGCGACGTCGAGGAGGCCGATCGCGAGGCCAGGAAAATCGAGGACGCGCTCGGCAAGCACGCGGAGGTCCAAAGCGTGATGGCCAACGTGAGCCCGGGCTCGGCGAGCTTGACCGTCAGCTTGGTGCCGCCCAGCGAGCGAAAAGTGACGCAGCAGGAGTTCGCAGCCTCGATGCGCAAGGCGTTCGTCATCCCGGGTGCTCGCGTTTCGGTCCAAGATCCGTCGCAGCAGGGCATCGGCAGCTCCAAGGGCTCGCCGATCCAAGTCTCCGTGCGCGGCTCGGATTGGACGACCTTGGTCGCGCAAGCCATGAAGGTGAAAGACGAACTGGCCAATAGCGGCGTCGCAACCGACGTGGATACCGATTACCAGCTCGGTCTGCCCGAGGTGATGGTCACTCCCGATCGCGCGCGCACGGCCGATCTCGGTGTCAGCATTCAAGACTTGGCCTCCACCATCAACGCGCTGGTGGGCGGCGTCGTGGTGGGCAAGTATTCGTCCGGCGGGCGTCGCTTGGACGTGCGCATGCGCATGCTGCTCTCGCAGCGTCTGACTCCGGAAGCCATTGGTGACATCAACGTGCGCACGGCGAGCGGGCAAATGGTGCCCATCTCGACCATGGTCAACGTAGACGAAAAGCCGGTCTTGCAGTCGATCAACCGCATCGATCGCGAGCGCTCCGTGTCGGTGACGGCCAACGTCGCGCCCGGGCACTCGCAGTCCGAAGCGCTCGCGTTCGTGAATACGCTCACCAAGGACTTCCCGGTTGGGTATCACGCCGTGCTCGGTGGGCAGAGCAGTGATTTTCAAGATTCGATGCAGAGCCTCGGCTTTGCGCTGATGTTCGGCATCGCCGTCGCGTACATGATCTTGGCGGCCCAATTCAATTCGTTCATGCATCCGGTCACGGTGCTGACGATCTTACCGCTATCGGTGGCCGGCGCGTTTCTAGGACTATGGGCTGGTCACAAGACGCTCAGCATCTACAGCATGATCGGCATCTTGCTGTTGATGGGCATCACCAAGAAAAATTCCATCATCTTGGTCGACTATGCGAACGCCGTACGCGCCGAGAAATCGGTGAGCGCCCTCGAGGCCATGCTCGAGGCAGGCCCGGTGCGATTGCGACCGATCTTGATGACCACCGTGGCCACGATGATGGCCGCCGTTCCGTCCGCGCTCGGGCTGGGCGCGGGCTCGGAAACGCGCGGTCCGATGGCGATCGCGGTGCTCGGTGGGCTCACGCTGTCCACGTTGCTCAGCTTGCTCGTGGTGCCCTCGTTTTACGTCGTGGCCGATCGCATCAAGGGGCGGATCACGGGCAAATCTACCTTGCCGATCGACCCCTTGCCACAGCGAGCTACTACCGCTTGAGCCTCGAGCACATCGCAGCGTCGATTGCGCTGGAGCGAGCTGCGGTCGATTGCGGTCGATGATCCTTGGGTGTCGTTTCCGATGACGCCGCAATGTCGCGCGTGACGCCGAGCTGCGCGATCGATCCGTCGCCAAATGTGCGAACGCGGCGCGGTTGAGTGCTTGTTCAAACCTTCACCCCAAAACGCTGTTGTTCTTTTCGGCGAGCTCTCGAGCCGCAATTCCGGGCAGTGCAGACCGCGATGCATGCTTCACGGAATCAGGTAGCTGACGGCCAAGCGAATGTCGCTCGTGGGCAACTCGAGGTCGTCCCAGTGCGAGTTGGCGCTGCCGTTGGCAAAACCGATTCGATACTGACTACGACGTTGGAGAGCACTGCGGTCCTCGTAATCTTCAGCGAGAGCAGTACTCAAATCCACATCCAGAGCGACCTGGCTGCCCGAAGGCGCGTTGACTCCGTTGAAAAACGGACCGAGTAGGGCGCGCGGCGCTGCGTTCATGGCTGCCTCACCGAGTGCGTTGAAAGCGACGTGTTCCACGCTGTTTTTCCCGAGCGCGTCGGGCGCGCCATAGACGGTCGCAAGGGCCAGTAGGCGCGCGCTGAGGATATGCGTTGCTTGGTCTGGGATCGGGCTCAAATCGAAGCTCAGAAAGCCCCAGTAGCGAGCGCCGTGCAGGTCGTCACCCACGCAAACGGTCGGCTGATAGGGCGCGGGCGGGTGACGCAAGCAATTGTGAATGCCCTCGCCTTGAATGTCGGTCCAATTGCCGGTGAGCTCGCTGTCCGGCGAGAGCTCGAGCGCTACCTGGCGCAGCGTCCGGAACGAGAATTCGACCGCGGGTAGCGCCTGGCCTTGCTGATCGCGCGCGGTGCCGTCGAAGCCGTAGTGATAGGTCAGGCTCACGGCTTCGGACCCGTAAGCCAACGGGGTGCGCGGCGTCAACGTGAGCAGGCGCTGCTCTTGGTCCCAACTGAACATCAGCGCGGCGCTCGGCAGATCACTCGAACGGTAAGCGGCCTCCGTAGCTCTTGGGTCCATCGCCTGAGTGAACGCAATCACGATGCGGACGTCACTGCTGAGCCCGCGCTCGCCATCCGCCGGGCTGAGAGCCGCGATGCCGGGCGGGTCCAGCGGCGAATCGGCCGCCCCCGCGCTGCCGGCGCTTTCGACGCTACCAGCGCCGCCGGCTACTTCCTCCGACGCGCCCACCAAACCAGAGCCGGCTCCGCCTGGCTCGATCGACCGGGGTGACTCACTGGGGCCGGCCCCGCCGCTTTCCCACCACTCGTCGCGCGGGCCGGCTTCGATAATTGCCTCTGGCGCTGCGCAATCGCGTCGCTCGACGCAGTCGTGGTTCAGGCCCGAACAGGCGACGAACAAGAGCGTTGAAGGGCCGAGCGCCCAACGTCTGGCGAGCCCCCAGTCCATCCGGTGGTCATGCAGTGAATCTCCTGGCATTGCCGAAGGTCGGCGCAGCCTGAGGCGCAGTTGCGGGCGATTGCCCTGGCGGGCATGGCTGCACGTGAAAAAATCCGCTAGGCCGGCCCGGTTTTAGCCGGCGCAGGCCCTTCCCAGGGCGCAGGAGTCGAGACTAATGTGCGAGGCATGCAGCAGCGATATCTCGGGTTGTTCGCGTTGGCCCTCGTGGCGTGTGCCTCCAATGAACCAGGTGAGGTGAAGACTCCTGACCAGATCTTGGCCGAGCAGGAGGCCCTGGGCGACGAGCAACTCAAGAAGCAGCGCAACGCCAATGACTACGCGGACACTTCGGGTTCGACCGAAGAAGAGAAGAAGCGCGAGTGGGACGCCAAGCAAGCCGACCTCGAGCTGCATCGCGCCGCCCACTCTGCAGAGACCTGTCCGGACTCGGTAGTGGAAGGCGACAAGAACATCGATCCGAAGACGGGCAAGCCGCCAAAAGGTTCGAAGGCGCCGACCAAGACCAAGGACACCAAAGCCAGCGTTTCGATCGTGTTCGCCAACGACGGCCACGTGAAGTCGCTCACGGTCAGCCCGCCCTACGACGAGAACGCGGTCGGCAAATGCGTGCAGCGCGCGTTGAACGCGGTGATCGTCCCGGCCTACGTCGGCTCGGAGCACACCGAAGAGTGGGAGATCGATCTCACCGGCGGCAAGAAGTCTGGTCCTGCGGCCGCAGCCAAGAGCGAGTAACGCACGGCTGATTGCTCGGGTGAGGGCTTCGCTTCAGGCGAGCCAAAGCCCGAGCACGACCAGCACGCTGAGCAGGCCCACCGAGATCATCGCGAGCGCCTCCCAAGGCTCACTGCGCGGATCGCTGAAACGCAGCTCGAGCGAGGTGATGCGGCTGACCTCTCGCCGCTTACGTCCAGATAGGGCCAGGTTTGCGGCGCGCAATCCTGGGTCATAGTGCGGCTCGGGCTCGATCATCGGGACAAGCGACCTGCCACGGCTTTCACGGCGCGTCGATACCTAGCTCAGCGAAAGCGCGCTTTGCCCTTGCTCTCCCACCACTCTTGGTAGCGATCTTGCGCGCGCTGTCGTTCTTTCTTCGGCAGATCGTCGTAGTAGCCGAAATACTCCTTGGTCAAGCTCTTGAGCTCGTCCCCGGCGGCGCGGCGTAAGTCCTGATTTTCGTGCATCAGTGAGTCGATCAGCCACTCGATGCGGTGGCGGCTCGAGTTGGCCAGCCACCACTCTTCCCAGTGCGCTGCCTTGGTACCGAAATCTTGTCGTGTAATTACACCGAGAGCCCAATGCGCGGAGCGGACGATGTCGGGCGAGCCGTCTTCGAGTAGCCGGATCAGCGTTGGAATCACCAGCGGCGCGCGCAGCTCGGCTAGTGCCTCGATCAGCGCATGGCGGCTGTCCTCAGGGCGCGTGACGTCGCTCACGGTCTCCGCGATCTTGGCCTGCAAGGCCTCCGCCGCCTCTGCATGGTGGAGCAACATGTGCCCGGCCGCGAGCGCCGCGCGTTGCACGTCCGCGTCGTCGTCGGCCAGCCGCCGCACCACGGCTTGTGCCGCTTCCGCGCTGGGCATTTCGCCGAGCAACCGCGTCGCCCAAGCGCGCACCACGGGATCCCCGTCGGCGGTGCGCACGGCTACGAACGGCACAGGACGAGTCCCCATGCGCGCCAGAGTGCGCAATACCGGCCCGCACTCGGAGGCTTTGCCCGGTCCGTCGCCGGAACTACGCCGGAGTTCGGCGGTGATCGGCCCGGGAAAGATGCTGGCAAGCACCGTGATCGCCGTGTCGCCGATCTGCACCAACTTGTCACCCGCCGTCGTGTCCCCTTCCAACAAACGATCGACGAACTCTTGAGTGTCACTGGCTAGATCGACGATTACGGTGGGCAGCCCCACGTCCTGTGAGACATCACGTGGAGGAAGGGGACGTGCGCTGTAGGCAAGCGCGCGCGACGCGGGCGCGAGCGGGGCCCCACTGACGTCGGAAATCGGCGAGAACTCTTCGTCTTCTTCGAACAGTTCGCCGGAGCTCACCGAGACGTCGATTTCAGCTGCCTCGGACGTGGCGGGCAAGGGCGGGGGACCTTCAGACACCAGCTGCAAGCGCGGGAGGGATACCGATCGAAGCGAGACGGGGGCGGGCTCCGGAGGCTTCTCCGGGCCAAGGCCGCTCGGTGTCGAACTTTTCAGATCGCTGCCCACGCCGGGCTTGGTGCCGCGCTCGACGCGCGCGAAAGGCCCGCCCGAGGACGTGGCATCCCAGCCGTCCTCAGGCGGTTCACTGTTGCGTGCGGGGCGAGCCGACTGCGGAGCGACCGGCGTGCTCGGCACGGGACGCCGCGAAGACGCGGGGCCGATCGAGATTACGGGGATGGCGACCGTGGGCGCGGGCGTGTAGCGGGGCGTCGGCGGCGTGATCGGATCGGGTGCGGGCCCGGGCGGAGGTGGTGAGCGCTTCGCCCCTGGCGAAAGCGGAGGACGCGAGCTCGGCTTGGCCGGGAGTGAGCTGCGCGAACCGGCGTCGAAGCGCTCCTCAATCAGCGAAGCCAGCGTCGCTACACGCTCCCCGGCGTTGGGCAGCGGACGAGCGGGTTCGCGCTGCCGGCTCGGACGCATGCTGGGCGGCGCCGTATCCCCGCCCTTGTCTCGTAGCCGCTTGCGCAAGATCAGACGCTCGAAGGCGTTGGCGACCAGCGGCGCGAAAGAGATCACTTCCCCGACGGCTTGCAGCTCGACGTCACGCTCGCCGTGGTCGCCATACAAAATCAACACCGTGCGGCCGCGCACCTGCACTGGCAGAAATAAAACCAAGCGTCCTGGGCGGCGCTCCAAATCTTTGGCGAGTGCGCCGTCGAGCCCCCCGCTGCCCAAACGCGTCAGCTCGTAGGTGGCAGCGTCGCGTGCTCGAGACATGGCGCTCGGCAGATCGAGCGGTACGCCAACGGCCACGATGCGTGAACGCGGAGCGCCAGCGCCTGAAGCATCGCGGCCCTCGGCCAGATCGCCTTGCACGGCGAAGAGGGCCGCGTAGTCGAAATACTGGCCGGCAAAATCGAAGAACGCGCGCAGCACGTCGTCACGCGTCTGAGCCTCGAGTAGGCCGCGCTCCGCCATCGCAGCGGTAAACGGGCCGAGCCGACGCTGCCGACCTGCTTCTGCAGGCTTGGTCAAGCTCGAAAAGTCCGGCAACCCAGGCGCTCGCGGGACGCGCGGCGGGATGCTGGGTGCAGCCCTCGGTGGCGCAGACTTCGGCGGCGCAGCCCTCGGTGGCGCAGACTTCGGTGGCGCAGACTTCGGTGGCGCAGACTTTGGTGGCGCAGACTTCGGTGGTGCCGAGGGTTGCTTGGAGGCCACGGCTCCAGCCGGACGCCGCGATAACGGAACTTCAAGGCGAGGTGGCAGTGAGCTCGGACTCGGATCGGGTCGACCACTCAAGCGAGCGAGGACGCGTAGTGAGCGCCGATCCAGAGGACTGCCGTAGTCGCGCGCGATCGCCTGCCGCACGCGCACCAACAACGCCACCTTTTGTACGATCTTCGCGCCCAAGGAGAACGCGAGATCTTGTTCCGCCTCGCTGGGGAGGGGCTCCGCGACCGCCAATGTCAGCGTGCCTTCACGCTCTTCGAGCGGATAGAGCGCGAAGCGTTGCGCGACGTCCGCTGGGACGAGACGACGCACGTACTCCGGTGCGACGGCCAACTCACCGGTCGGTGCCGGTTCGAGCTCGTGACTCTCGGCCAGCACCTTGCCGAGCCGCTCTTCACTGACCGCCGCGAGCTCGAGCAAATTCGTGATCAGATCCCCGCCATACAGCGACTGGCGCGACAGAGCCTCTTCCACGTCGCGTACCGAGGCGACCTGCTGGTTCACGATGCTCGAGCTCAGCGAGGGCATTTCTCGACTGAAATGCTTACTCGCACCGCCTTCCTTTGGCCAGCGATCCCGACCGGCGCCGGGGCCGAATGCCGCCCCGAGGTGATCGAAGCGGGGCTTTAGGCCGCGTGCTTCTTGTCTGGCTTGTCTGGCTTGTCGGTCTTGGTCGGTGCGCCGGGTGAGGACGGCGACGTCGGCTTCTCTGGCTTGGTCGGCACGCTGGCTGCGCTCGGCTGGTCGAGCTTGGAAAGCCCGTTCAGCCGATGCGCTTGCGAGGGCAGGGCCTCGAGCGTCTTCTGGCGCACTGCCTGAAACAATGCCGGCTCGGTCAAGATCGCGTCGCGTGTCTTGTCACGACCTTGGCCGACGCTCTTGCCGTCGAACAGGTAGTGGGAACCGTTCTTCTCGAGCACTCCCGCGAGGGCCGCAGCCTCGACTAAATCCGCGCCCGAATCGATGCCGGTGCCCCAGCGAATGTCGAACTCCGCTTCGGTAAACGGCGGCGCGCACTTATTTTTGACCACCTTCACCCGCGTTCTGTTGCCGACCACGTTTTCGCCGATCGTGACTTTTCCAGTACGCCGCACGTCGAGACGAACGCTGGCGTAGAACTTGAGCGCGTTCCCGCCGGTGGTCGTCTCGGGATTGCCGAACACCACGCCGATCTTTTGGCGCAGCTGGTTGATGAAGATGAGCGTAGTGCCAGTCTTGCTGGCAATGGCAGTCAGCTTGCGCAGCGCCTGGCTCATCAGCCTGGCCTGTAGCCCCATGTGTGCGTCGCCCATGTCGCCTTCGATTTCTGCCTTGGGCACGAGCGCCGCCACCGAGTCGACCACGACCAAGTCTACTGCACCCGAGCGCGTCAATGCTTCGGCGATCTCTAGCGCCTGCTCGCCGCAATCGGGCTGCGACATCAAGAGCTTCTTCAAATCGATGCCGATGCCCTGCGCGTAGCGCAAATCGAAGGCGTGCTCGGCATCGATGAACGCCGCGACTCCGCCGGCCCGCTGCGCTTCGGCGATTGCGTGCAGCGTGAGCGTGGTCTTGCCGCTGGACTCGGGACCGAAGATCTCGATCACCCGCCCACGCGGATAGCCGCCGACGCCGAGTGCTTCATCGAGCACCAGCGCCCCGCTCGGGATTACCGCAATCGGCTCCGGGGCGCCGCTACCAAGTTGCATGATCGTGCCCTGGCCGTAGGTTTTTTCGAGTCCTTGGACGACTTGACGCAAGGCCTCTTGTTTTTGGGATTTCTTGTCTTCATTCATGACTGCCTTCTCTTCTTGCTTCCAAACGCGCACGACGAGGAGCGTCGCGCGCGCCCAAACTTCATATTGGTTTCGACTCAGCCCAGGCGCGCGCCCGAGCTCGGCCCCAGAATTCGCCCTTGGATGGCCTCGGCCACGTGCGGAGTGCGCACGCGCTCCTCGTGCTCGAGGTCAGCGATGGTGCGTGCAACGCGCAGCACCTTGGTGAAGGCGCGCGCCGAGAGGCCCAAGCGGTTGATCGCCGCCTCGATCAGCTTGCGACTTTCAACCTCTAAGATGACGACCCGGTCCAACTCTGCTCCGGACAGGAGAGCATTCAAGCTTTGATGCAGCTTCAGCTGCCGCGCTCGCGTGTGCTGCAAGGCCCGCGCTTGGCTGACCCGTTCGCGCACGCTGGCGGAGTCCTCGCCCTTTACGCCGCGAACCAGCGCCGAGACCTCCACCGGTGGCACCGCCACGTGGATATCCAGGCGATCCAGTAGCGGACCGGAGAGCCGCGCGCGGTAGCGTTCGCGCGCTTGGTCCGTGCAACGACAAGGCAGGCGCGGGTGCCCGAAATAGCCGCAGGCGCACGGGTTGACGGCGCCGATCAACAGTGGTCGCGCGGGGAAAACGCGCTCGCGCTCGCGCCCGGGCGATGTTGACGAAGCCGTCCTCGAGCGGCTGCCGTAGCGCCTCCAACGCCGCCCGCCGAAACTCGGCTAGCTCGTCCAAGAACAAGACACCGTGATGGGCCAGGCTGACCTCTCCCGGGCGTGGCACATCACCGCCGCCGACCAAGCCCGCCTCGCTGACCGAGTGGTGCGGCGAACGAAAGGGCCGCTCGGTCACCACGCCGCGGTCGTTCGGGAGTAGACCCGCCACGCTGTGGATGGCCGTACAATCGATGGCTTCGTCGAAGCGCAGCGGTGGGAGCAGGGTGGGCAGGAGCCGTGCGAGCATGGTTTTGCCGCTACCCGGCGGCCCCATCATCAGCAGGTTGTGTCCACAAACACACTGCGGAAGACGCGGTGAATTTTCTCGCAGTGCGCTTCAGATCGACGGCCCGCTACCGCCTGACACACGAATTCTGCGAGCGCTGGACGACGACAGAGTAGGGACTCCGTTTCTGCCTTTTGCTCAGAGGTCCGGCACGTTATGCTTGGACGAAACCAGCGCGAATTGGGGCTGTTCGATCGGGAGTCCCGGCTGGACCTAGCTAGGGCCGTGGGCGGTGGGCTTCTTGGCGAACTTGATCTTGGCGCGAGGCTTGATGCTCGCGTCGATGACCGTCACATCCAGCGGTGCCGTATGGTGGAGTACCAGCACCTCGCTTTCCTCAAGATAGGCGTCGCAAAGTTGATTGTCCTCAAAGAACACAATGTCTGAAAGTAGAACGCTGCATCTATACAACACGCCGCACGCTGCACCATCGTTCCCCATGGAAGCGAAGGTTCTGCCCGAAGCCTCGTCGATCGAGTACGAGAGTAGCCGTCCCGTTTCAGGAACCCGGTTGACTCCAAAGTCATCAGCCAAGGAGCCCCCACGGATCCCGCGGCACAGAACGAGCGGGTCGACATTCGGCTGTCCTGCCCCAGCTTGCACTCGCGCCAGCATAGTCTTCCGCACTTGCTGCAAATAACGAAGGCTGGCAGCGCAGTACTCGTCATCATCTACGGTCCGGAGGAGCTGCTTCGCTGTCGCGAGCAACTTGAGGTGGTCTACCGACGGGCTTCCTCTGCCTGCCTTCCAGCTCATCCACAGGGCCTTGAAAGTCTCAATATCGCTTGCCATTCGAGCGTCACGGTAGCTGACGGAAGGGTAACAAAGGACCTAACAAGACCGCGCCGCTAAACGGGCGTGTACAATAAAGTGGAACGGATCCGCGCCGAACTGTCGTTTCCTTGTAATGATCATGCACAGCGAGCCCGCCGACCCCCACGCCATTCGTACCGAATTTCTCGTCCCCGATGCCTATCCGGCGCTTCGGACAGTTTCAGCCGGCCACTTGTTCCGCTCCGTCATTGTTCCGCGAGTCGAGCCCGGCCCGGCAGAGTTCGTCTACATCCCGTGCAGCGACCGAGACCTCGGGCGGTTGAATGCCCTCGCGGAATGGAATTTGCTCTGGGAGTGCGGGCACATTCGACCCGACGGTCTCGCCTCAAGGGTGCCGGTGAAGGCGAGGCAGCTAGCAGATCGATACCCCGAGCAAAGCTTTCGATTTGCGCCGCTCACTCGCACCGTCGGCAAGGCGTCCGCGTACGAACCACTCCGGTCATTGTTGCCGCTCCCGGTGCTCAAGCGGTTCGGCTTGCAACCCCGGGTCTGTGTGTGGCCTTCACTCATCCCGGAGCGAGCTGCTTCTTCGGACGAAGTCGAGCGACTATCTCGGGCGGTGGCGTTTCATCTTTGGCCACTCATCTGTTCCGGTTCGCCGCCGTCGGCTTTCTCTCCGACAGAACCGATTTCGCTGCTCGCGCACGGTCTCGACTTCTGGCTGCCTTATCTGGATTTGGTGATCCAGGAGCGCATCAAGGCCGCGGGACGAGTTCCTTACAAGACGGAGCAGGAGCGCCGGGAGGTCGAAGCTTTCCAGCGTCAGGTTCCACCAGAACTGGACGCTGACCTGCTGCGCCCCTGCTATGGGATCAATGCTTGGGACGGGGAGGATGAAGCGAGGGAGGCAACGATTGACATGATCGACATGGCGGACGCCCGCGGGCGACTGCGAGGGTTGCTCGACGCGGTTCGAGCGAATCGCGTCGAGGAGGACTTCTCGACGCGCTGGTCGAACGCCCGAGAAGACTTTGAACGAAAGCTGTACCGGAAGCGGAACAAGGTGCGCGTGACCTTTGTGGAGATCGACAAGACGCCGACGGTCTTTGCGCCAGACACCGAAGTGGATATTGAGAAGAAACTCCTTTGGCAGAACCTCTTTGCGGTGCTGGACGCGAAGGAGCGACACGTCATCGTGTGCCTTCGAAATGGGTCCACCACCAAGACTGAGATCGCCCAAGAACTCAGGCGTCTGACATGCTGCCGCTGAGCGGGCAAATTCAGCGCGCGAGTGACAAGGCAAAGGCGGGCGTCGCGCGTTTGACATTGGTCGACGCGCCAGCATTCGCGGACACAGAAACAACTTTCGCGGAGCTTGCAGCGCGCGTCGAGAAGACTACCGCGTTCCTCCGCTCGGTCGCCAAAGAACACTTCGAAGGCAGCGACGCCCGCGCGGTCGAAATCAACTTTCGTAGCCTAAGCGGTAGCTACTCGGGTGAGCGCTACTTGATGGGCATTCTGCTTCCGGACTTCTTCTTCCACGTCACGACCACGCACGGCATCCTCCGCAATCGAGGACTCGCGATCGGCAAGGCCGACTACTTAGGCCGGGTGGCGTCATGAGCAAAATTCTGGTGACCGGCGCTAGCGGAGATATTGGGCGAAAGACGCTTCTCCATCTGTTGAAGAAGAGGCCGGCGAGTGAGCTGGTTGGACTGGTGCGTGATCCGGCCAAAGCCGAGGACCTCGCGGCCCTAGGAATCGAGCTTCGCCAGGGCGACTACCTGGATAACGCGAGCCTGGCCGCCGCCTTCAAGGGCATCGAAAAGCTTATGCTCACCTCGACCCACGCATTCACGCCTCGCAACGA
Source organism: Pseudomonadota bacterium (assembly GCA_037200885.1). Taxonomy (GTDB): domain Bacteria; phylum Myxococcota_A; class Polyangia; order Polyangiales; family Polyangiaceae; genus PMG-095. Next base: position 1,871,136 of record JBBCIN010000003.1, on the reverse strand, counting down.
GGCGCACGGCAACGTCATCGACGCGGCCACCGCTGCTGGCGTTAAGCACCTGATCTTCATGCCGATCCACCGAAAGGCCGGCTCGACTTTCGCCATGAAAGAAATCACCGATGAGGACATCTTCACGATTCGGAAGCTGAAGGCTTCGGGCATGGCCTGGACCCTGGCGGAGCATCCACCCTTCATGGACGTGCTGGGCTTCTATGTTGGGCTGAAGGCGAACGAGACAGGCGTTCGCGTTCCTGTCGGCGCGGGCAAATTCGCCGCTGCGACACGCGACGACTTGTCGGCCGCCCATGCCGCAATCCTCGTCGGCAGGGACCACGAGGGCAAAAGCTACAATCTCGCCGGCGACCCCGCGATTTCCTTCCAGGACATTGCAAAAATTCTGACCAAGCTCACTGGCAAGGAAGTTCCATACATTGCGGTATCCGATGACGAATATCTCAAGATCCTCGCCGCCTCCGGCCTGCCGGATTTCATCCCACCGTTCATCCAGAAGTGGGTGCACGGCATGGCCGCTGGCGAATGGCAGGAAACCGCGGGCGACCTAGAAAAGCTGATCGGTCATAAGCCGACGACCGCCGCCGAATACTTCCGCGACGAATATTTGCCGCAGGCGATCGCATCGTCACCGTAGGAAGCGCGCATGAAAATCGGCATCATCGGCGCGGGCACCGTCGCGCAGACCATCGCAAAGCATCTCCTACCGCACGGGCATCAAGTTATGTTGAGCAACACGCGCGGGGCGGAATCGCTCGCGATGTTGGTGAAACAGCTCGGTCCCGGTGTCTCGGCCGGGACGCCCCAGCAAGCGGCCGACCAGGACATTGTGGTCCTGGCGGTCATGTGGTGGCACGTCCAAGCGGCCCTGTTCGCTATTCCCGACTGGAAGGGGCGCATTTTGGTGGATGCGACGAACCGCGTTGCTGGCATCGCGCCGCTTTTCATCGGCGACGTATCGGGGCGCACGTCCAGCGAGATCGTCTCCGACCTAGTGCCTGGAGCAAAGGTCGTGAAAGCGTTCAACTCGGTGCCGATGAGCTGGATTGCGGACGTATCGTCGTCAAAGCCACGCACAGTCCTTTTCGTGTCCGGCGACGATGGCGATGCGAAGAAGTCAGTTACTGCCCTGATCGAGCAAGTCGGCCTCAGCGCCGTCGATCTGGGTTCCTTGGCTGTTGGTGGCCGCCTGCAGCAACTCGGTGGGCCACTCGCCGGTATTCGTCTCAATCTCGTCGAGAGGTTTGCGCTGTGAAAGCTCTGGTCTACGAGAAAGCTCATACGCTCGATGCGTGGTCCACCGAGTTGCGCGACGTGGCGGAACCAACACCCGGCGAGTCTGACGTGCTGGTCGAGGTGCTTGCCGTCGGCATCAATCCTGGAGAGACGTTCTTTCGCAAGACTCGCAGCGCTGAGGCTGGCGGGCGCGTCCTGCTCGGATGGGAGTTCGCCGGCGAGGTAGTCGCCGTCGGCAGGGCCGTTTCCCGCTTTGAGGTCGGCGACCGCGTGTTCGGCACCGGCGACGTGCGGCGGGATGGCGCTTGGGCTCAGCGCGTGGCGGTCGATCACCGGGTTGTTGCCAAGATTCCTGACGCGCTTTCTTTCGCCGCTGCGGCCAGCTTGCCAATCGGAGCAATCACCGCCTGGGAAGCAATGTTCCGTGACGCCGATACGCTGCCCGTCGACATCAATCGCGTTTTGGTCATCGGCGGCGCGGGCGCGGTAGGCACGCTCGCCGTTCAGCTCTTGAAGGCTAAGACGGACGCCCTCGTCATCGCTACCGCCTCGCGGCCCGAGTCGCGTGCCTGGTGCGAGAACATGGGAGCCGATCTAGTCGTCGATCACGCCGCGGACGTGGTCGCCCAGCTCAAAACTGCTGGCGTACCTTCCGTGGACATGGTGCTGTCGACCGCCAACAGCCCCGCAAACCTTCCCTGGATAGCCGGGCTGCTACGCCCATTCGGGCATATTGCAGTTGTGGACGGTGCACCCACCCTCGATGCGAGCGTACTCGTGCCGAAGGCGGCATCGCTGCACACCGAGATGATCTTCAGTCGCCTGCTAAACGACTGCGCCCCGGAAAAACATGCTGCCATTCTCGATAAGGTATTGGCGCTCTTCGTGGAGGGGCGCTTGCGGCCCATCGCGACGAAGCAGTTGGAAGGTCTAACGGCCGAAACGATGAGGGCCGCGCACGAACTCGTCGAGTCACGATCGACGATCGGTAAGATCGTCATCTCAACTTCGTGAGAGGTCTTGAGCAGCTGAACGCCCCCTACTTTTCTCGATCAAGTACTCCATCAGCCGTCATGAACGTCGAGATGTCGGAGCTGGGGATGCAGGGTTCCGCTAGCCGGCGAGCAAGTTCAGCCTTGCTCGGCTTGCCCAGTACTGGCGCTTCGTAGGTCTGGTCGACCCATCCGCAGCGCTTGCAGGTCCCACCGTCAACGTACGACCCACAGCTTCCGCATCTCGCGGTCTGCCGCCCATGCCTCAGCTGCGCTGCAGTAAAGAGGCCGAGTAGGTGCTCGACGGCCTTGAGCCCGATCTCCGCGTCCAACCGGACGGCGTTCTTGGCATGGGTCAGCCAGTTCACGTATTCCCAGGTCTCGACCGCTTTCTTCTTCAGATAGGAACGAAGCTTGGCCAGGCTCTCGCCTGCTGCGAGGTGATTGGCCAGCAGCTCGGCCCACCCCTTGAAGTCGGAGCCCTTAGGTGCCGTCGTGCCTGGCGGCACCAGCTCGTCAGTGCAGGTCTCACCGATGAACGACACCAGGGACTCTCGCAGCCTAACCCCGACGGCTTGGAAGTTCTCGGCCTCGTCGCCGCTCTCGTACGCCTCGAAAGCTTGCTGCCACCGGCGCCAGGATCCAGGAAGAAGCTCCGCCGACGCTGGGGCCACGGGAACCTTGCGCTCCCGCTTGTACGAGACTCGCAGCATGAGCCCAACGTGGAACGACAAAACAACGTCCCGGCTCTTGAAGTCGTTCTGGCTGTAGAGGTTCAGTGGATTGGTCACGACCCACCACCGGCTCTTCGCGCAATGCTGCCTTCTCGGCGTGGATGACCGCCTCACCAGCCTGGTCCGCCGCATAAGCACAGATCGCCTCCTTCTCGGACTTCCTCGCCGAGTTCGGTTTCGCGGCGTCCACGTGTCTACGCTTCGGTCCCGGCATCTCCCCTCATAGTTAACACGGGCTCGGACCGCGTGAATCCCAGGAGCGCTTCTCCATGACCGCCGGTGGCGCAAGCATCGCCCCAGCGAACGCGAAGTCCTTGCACCGGGGTCCGAGCCGCGCCGTTGGTCCGTCGTGCTCGGTCGGACTACATGGGCCAATTCGTGGACGCCTCGGACCTCTGGGGCACGCACTGTGCCCTCGCCGGTCTTAGGGTCGCGCCTACGGCTGAGATCTCACGCGAGGATGGCCAGCGGCGGGTCACATAGGCTGGTCCAGGCGGTCCTCTGGTTTGCGGAAACCGAAGGCGAGACGGTCGACGAGGTGATGAAGGGAGTCCTCCCTCTGCGCCACTCGGGCATCTCGCTGTTCCACGCGTCCGACGGAGATTGGTCGGTGGCGGTCTGGCCAGACCGCGTGATCCCCGGACTGGAGGACTGGGTACTGATGACGGAGGCGAGAAGGCGGCGCGAGCCGTGCGATCACTTCACCATTGCCGTCGGCGAGGGTCGGGCGATCTGGGAGGCTTGGGAGATGTGGGTCAAGAAATGGGTGAGTGATCCCCGTTTGCATCCGTGGGGCCGCTATATCGAGTGTACGCGTTCCTGGGCGAGCCAAACCGCGTCAGGCGAGGTAGGCTTCCCGGCAATGAAGCAAGGCGCTGTCGCAGTCTTCGATGCTCTGGGTTTCAAGGGGATCTGGAATCGCGAGGACCCCGACAAGGTGATCGCAAAGCTCAATGCGCTCAGGGACGAAGTGAGCGAAGAGCTTGCCGATCTTCACAATCGAACGAACGCACTGGAGAAACACCTGGGGATCGAAACTCAGCTGACCGTCGCGCTGCTATCGGACACAGTCGTTATCGGCGCGTATGGCCAGATCGTCGATCACAACGACGGCAGAGAGCAGGACGACTGCGATTGGCTTGCCGTCCTTGCGCTCGCGAGGGTTACTGGAAAGGTTCTGGTCCGAGCGGCGCGAACGGCACCTGCGCTCGCGTACCGAGGTTGCATCTCGGTCGGTCGCTTTAACATGACTGGGAACTTTATCATTGGCCCAGCTATCGACGAAGCCGTGGAGTCGATGAATAACGCGAATGCGGCAGTGGTCTGGCTTACGCCAACAGCCCTTCGGACTTGGGCAAAGCAGTTCGATCCCAAGGACGGCGTCATCAACGCGGTCGTTTCGCCCTATGCCGTTCCGATGAAGGGCGGGGATCGGTACCAGACATTCGTGGCGAACGACTGCGCCTCGATCGAAGATCCACAGGAGCGTTCGAAACATATCGACCGTGTGCTCGCTACCTTTGCAAGCAGCCGTCTGGATGTTCAGATCAAGCGGCAGAACACCGCGCGCTTTTATCTTGAAATGAACGCGAGCCTTGCCTCTCGCCCGCTTGGGCCAGAGGAGCCGACCGCCGGATGATTTGCCGCGGAATTCACCACAGATCCCGGTGCGGTGATTGCCCAAAATAAATAGTGCGCGAGCGTTCGCCGATCACGAACGCCGGGCTGTGGGAACGGGGCCCGGCAGCTCTGTAAGCTCTGCGAGAAGCAGCCTTGGAAATGGCACCTGGCGCCCGACCAAAACTTCTCTGGAGATGTGGGGGAGGTGCTCATGTTATGAACCCGATTCAGTTGCCCGCACGCAACTACGCCGTTGCTACGGACGCCCACCTCGTCGATCCTGTGAGGATGGCGAGATCGAGCAATCTTTCGAACACCGTGTGCCTGGGGCTGGACCTTGCCTGGTGGGGAGGAAAGGTGCAGCGGGGAGCTTCCTGCTGGGACGCTATCGTTGGGAACGAGGTTGGGTCGCTCAAGCCTTGGCACTGTCGTGTCGATCTCCGAGACTCGCCAACGATCGCGGCGGATCAGGATCCGTTTGTGGCAAACTGGGATGCAGACGCGGAGCTTCTAGTGCAGGAGATGCGGAAGCAACTATCCCGTCTTTCCAATGATGGCGCGTCACGGTTCTTGCTTGCGATCGACGCTCCGTTGGCGACTACAAAGGTCGGTCTGTCGCCTCGCCGCAAGGCGAACGAAAAGAATGAGAAAGGCGGCGAGTTCCGATCCTGTGACATCCTCGTTGGCAACGCCAGGGCCGCCATAGGCACCCCCTGGCAACGGGTGATGAAGGTTCAGCCCGGCGCCCCGCTGTGCCCCCGAGTGCGCTGCTTGTTCGAGCGAGTCACGGCCGAGCTGGGTTTCACCTATTGGGACGGCTTGACGCCATTCAGTTAGTGCCCCGATCGGACTGTCGTGGAAATCTTTCCCGCAGAGGCGATATGGGCGCTCGGGATCTCCGGTTTGTATGGCGCTGCGCCCGACTCGATCCGGCTCTACAAGAAACTGGCCGACTGCCACGTCACGCTCGCGGAGGCTCGCGATTGGGCCACCAGACCGCTACGGGGGTTTGAGAAACTGCTTCGCGGAGTTGTTGACGTGCCCTCCGCTATCGAATGCATCGCAGTTCGGAATTGGTCTGTGGGTGCTCGGTCCGTTCGAGACGCTCTGAAAGTGCAAAAGAAATCAGCTCGCCACTAGCGTTGGCGACGAGCTTGAACCCCTTCGTTTCGGTGGGGACAAGCTCAACCCGATGCCCGCGTGTTTCAATCGCCTTGCAAATGCCATCTAGAACGAGCAGCGCGCGTTTATGTGTCTCCACGGTAACGACAATGCAGTCCCCACTGACCACGAGCCGCTCATGCTGGTCGACCGAAGCCTTGGCGAGAAGCTTTGCCAGCTTTCGCACCACGGCGTGGGCGTCCTCCAACGTAGCCGGGACTGAGACGTCCGGCGCTTGTGCCTGAGGCTCGACCGGCTTGGCCGTCGGGTCTTGCTCAAGTCTGACCCAGGCTTGCTGGTTGCTCGCCTTTGGTAACGGGGGCCGTTTGAGCTTTTCTCCGGCAGCGAGCCGTGCCCAATAGCCTCGACCTGGAGTGGGGATGTTCAAGCGCCGACAAGTCTTGCCGAGCGCGACGTTCGAGACACCGTACTGCAACGCCAGTCGAACGAGCGGCGTCTTCCAAACCTGCTCGTAAAGTTCTTCTCGGGTGACGGAAACGCGCGTCATGCCCCCGATTCTGCACCCCTTCGAGCCAAACGGCAGCTGTGGTATTCGCCGCCAATGGCAGCTCGGAAGAAGACCAAGACGCTACCGAAGGCACCGGCAGTCCGGGAACAGACCAACAAATCGCCGAAGCGGCAGACGGCAGAACCGCGTGACGACAGCCCGTACTTGGGTTGCTTCTTCTTTGACGACTACCTCAACGACAAGGAGCACACCGGGACCTTCCAGATGGTGGTCGCGGCCTCCAGCCCTGAGCACGCGCTCGATCGCTTTAAGAAACGGCTCCGCGCTATCCGTCGCATCGGCTCGGTGCTGAGTGGCCCGAACACGGTGTATCTGCAAGGACTTGTTCCTCTCAGAGGTCCTTTTGGCGATGGCATCTTGATCAACTACGAGTCGAGACCGTCCCCCGATCCTCCCGATTATCAACTGCTCAACATGACACCAGAGCAGGGCGTTGAGGAGTTGGGCAGCTGCCAGCTTGCCGATGACGACGAGGACGGGATTCAGCCGTTCGTTGATTTTGGCGGGAAAGCTCGTGAGAGAACGCAGGAAGCCGCCAAACCGGCCGGCGACGACCTGTCACCGTCAGGTTTGCGCCAAAAGCCGCGCCTCTCATCGGAGGAGCGAGAGAAGGTTCGAGCTGAACAGGCAGTGCTTCGAGCGAAGCGCGCAGCAGATGCCGAGGCCAAAAAGAGGGCACGCCAAGCGGCCGCCGAGGCAAAGCAACGTCGAGAGCGGGCGCTTAAGGCGACGCTGGGCGAGCTGCACGGGGCGACGGGTAAGCTCTCCCACAAGAAGAGCTAGTTTGGCGTGCCTTCGGCGGTCCGCTACGAGGAAACCGAGTTCGGCGGCGACGCGCCGAGGCTGAACTTGTTGGCCAGGTGGTGCGAGCGACAAGCCAAGAAGCTTGATCCCCGGCCACCAGTGAAAGCGATCAGCGTGCCGCTGTCTGACCTGGCTCGCAAGCAGAGCAACTGACGCGCGAACGCGGCGGAAACCGCCGTAGTCATTTTCTCGCGCACGCCTTCGTCGTTTGCGTGTCTCGCGCATCTTCGCTCTTCTGTGCGCCATGCTCCGATTCTTCGCGTTGTCGGTCGCGCTCGCTCTGGGAACCGTTGCGTGCGGAGGTGCAACCCCACCACCCGAGGCACCCCCGCCCGCCCCTCTCACGTCGGCTCCCGCTCCTAGTGGCCTGACCGAGAGTCCAACGGAGGCCGCATCTCCGCCCCCCGCAGCAGCAGCATGTGGCGGTGCACCGCTAACGGTCCACTTCTTCGACGTTGGCCAGGGGTTGTCGGCTCTGGTCACACTCCCTGACGGCCGCAGCATCCTGGTTGACGCGGGTGAGAGTCCTACGCGCCCCGGGTGCGGCGCTGCGTGTAAGGAGTGGAACGAACGCTTACTGGCAGCCTTACCTGCGGCGCTGGGTTCGTCGAAGCTCGACGCGCTTTGGATCACGCATCAACACTCCGACCACTTGGGCGGCGTGCCGTCGGTTCTGAAAACGTTGACCCTTGGGGTGTATGTCGACAACGGCCGCGATCTGACGAAGGCCGGCATCGTCAACGCGCGCAAAGCCGCGACGGCGAGCGGCGCTGAGATCCTGGTTGAGAGTCCGGGCAGCGTTGCGCCTCCGCTGCCCGCGACGGCCGAGGTCAAGCTAACCCCGGTGCTTCCCGCTACTTTGGCCAGCGACTGTTCGACGAACCCCAACGAGTGCTCGATCGCGCTGCGGATCGACTACTGCAGGTCTTCGATGCTCTTCACGGGTGACGCAGAGGACGGGCTAGAGGGGCTCATCGATCCCGGGGACGTGAATCTGTTGCAGGTCGGGCACCACGCGAGCGAAACGTCATCGTCCGTCCCGTTCCTGGGCAAGGTCAAACCTGAGTACGCAGTCATTTCGTCGGGAAAGCGGGGCGAAGGAACGAACGGCGGCTATTGCCACCCGCGCAAGCTCACCGTTGCGCACCTCACGACTTCGATGGGGGGTGCGGGATCTAAGACCGTGAACTCTTTCGATAGTAAAGACGGCTTGGTCAAGTGCGCGAACAGCACGCCAGCGGACTGGGCCGAGGTCCCCGCGAACGACAACCTTTGGTCGACCGCTCGCGATGGCGATGTGGTGCTCGTCACCAAAGGCGACGGCACGTTCGAGCGTGTCACCGGCGCCGGCTCGTCGACGCCGGCCAGCCCTTCTGGGGGCTCCTGTTGTAAGACCTGCACGAAAAGCAAACCTTGTGGAGACGCCTGCATCCCCAAGGGCAAAGCGTGCAACAAGGGCCCCGGTTGTGCTTGCGTGGGACCCTAAACGCGCGGACCGAGAAAGGGCTCGATCCCAGGGTTCTCCCCCAAGTGTTACCCTGCGCTGCACCGAAACTCGCAAGGGCACGATCGCAACGCCGAAATGTGACCACAAGTTTTGCGTGCCGATCGTGAGTTGAGTAGCTTTTGGTGGTGTGTTCGGGTCGCACGGTGTCGATCTGTAAGTACTACCTGCCGATCGCGGGCCACGAGCACGGCGACTGCATCTTTCTTCGCCGTCTGAAGATGGACACCCCGGTTCTCTACGAAGAAGTCACGGCGCACATGGCTCGCCAGGCGGGGCGCAGCATTGGCGGGCACGCTTGGTGCCTGTTTCGAGGACTACCACCGTGCGATTATTTGGAGTGACGGTATTCATCGGGGCGTTCAGCGAGCGAACGCTCTCCCACCGGTCGACGAATGAGGGCAACTGCGGCCATGAACCGACCGACAAGAGCACCATGGAATGGTTCGACCTTGGGTGGGGCAGCAGCAATGAACCGGGCGGCGTCTTGGAAATGCCCGCGTCAACGACATCTCCGGGTATCGCGCTGGAGCTGCATGTCACCGTCGGTGCAGGCGATCGGACGGTTGCGTTCTGGATGTTCGACGACGGGATCTTCTTGGCCGAGGTCGAGCCGGGCTGGGCGTAGCTGCCTGCTACGACGGCTGCTTCACCAGTTGTCCGCTCCCGGAGCCGCGTGCTTCGGCGTAGATCGTGCAGTCGTCGAGCGACGTGCCTCGGACCTCAACCAGTACCATGAACGGCACCTGGCTGAACGCCGTCTTCCTAGACTCGACCAGCCCCAGCAAGGCAGACGACAAGGGTTCGGGAAGGGAGGCGACGGACGACTTGAAATGATTGCGCTGGCGGACTGCTTCGGCCGGCTTCTCGCGCTCAAAGACCGGCAGGTTCCAGCAGACCGTTACGAGTTCGAACGCTTTGCGTAGGTCCTCGATGCTGCGTGGCTGCCCCATCGTATCCAGGAGGGGTCGAGCGAAGTCCAGGATCATCTCGGAGATCTTGCCAGGTTCACCTTGAACCTCCGAAGCGCGACGACCCTTTAGCGGACGGGACACCGTTCAAGGATAGACGCCGCGAAGCGCGACCGCAACACCGCACGGCGTCGCCCCCGACGTCGTGGGTCGCCAACGACAACGATTGCGTAGTTCTGTTCACCGCCTTCAGGCGCGGTTTTCACCGGTGAACTTCACCGAATACCCGCGGGTCTTCATGCCCGCCAACAGTTAGAGAAAGCCAGATGCAAGCCCGGCCAACGGAGCGTCAGCGCATCAAGTGTGAGTGGTCCATCTTGGGTCGAAGAGCTTGGTAGAGCTGAACGCTTAGCGGATCGTCTTCGGGACCTGTGCAGAAGAAACCCATCGCGGAGATCGTGACTATGAACCCGGGATCGGCGCAAAACACAGCGCCGGTGGATAGTATTGCGCCTAGAGCGGCTCGCGGAAACAGCCGATGCCTCGGCTGTTGCAGGGCCTGGACGAGCTTTGTAACGTGGCCCCCGAGTACGTCATCAAGGCGGTCTGCACGATCGAGAACCAGATCCCCGTCTGCGAGTCCGAGTATTCGATCGGCAGCAAAAACAGCGAGTCCGTGTCTCGACCCGTCGGAAATTCGCTGACCAAGTTGCCGTCGCAACGACTTGGCATTGTCCGCGAGGCTTTCGAGGTGCGCAGGCCTTTTGGCTTCGACTACGAAGGGCTTCATGTTTGGAAGTTTCGCTTCGACGTCTTCGGCGTCGGCGGATAGCCGGCAAGTAAACCCCTTGCGATGAAGAATCGCAGCGCATGCGAACTCGGTAAGCGTGTTTCGGGGACCGTCGTCAATCCCCGGCGGCGGCGGCAGCGCCGAGCCTTTACAAATGCGGCGAAGCTTGGCGCGCACAGTTTCTGGATCTTCCCAGCGCCAGACCGGGAATGACTCTACAAGTTGCAACGTCTGCGACGCAGCTTCGTAAAAAAGCCGATCGCGGTTTGCGTCACCCAGCCACGGCCGTCCGACAGGGCTGGTAAGGGTGGTCGCCGCCTCGCGCAGAACGCCTAAATAACCTTCGAACCGCCCGAGCCGAACTCCGAGCCGCGAGACGACAGCCAGCACATCCTGAGCCTTCTCAAGACTTTCTCGAAGCGTTGTCCTCATCACCGGGGACGCCACTCAGACGCTCCACCTGGTACGACCACTCGTGGCACTCACGTGAATGCTTCCTCCTCCGCGGTTCGCTCATCGTGCTCGTCGAGCGCCATCGGGACGTCAACGTCCACGCTCGAACAAAGCTCGACCAGCTTTCCGTAGGCGCGAATATTGTCTTGCAACAGGCGGTCCAATGGAGCGCCGGGATCTGTTGGATTGTCCCGCTGAGTCACGGTAGTCCCGTCTAGGTGGATCAGCTTGCGCTTCACGGTCGCGAAAAACGGGACCGAGTCGAGGATGGTGAAGTCGCGGAAGTGCTCGGCAAACTGGCGAGCCATGCGCCTCCCGCCCACAACGAACGGATGAAGGTCACGGCCAACGTCGTCTTGAAGCCGCCGGAGGCCCAGCATGGCCTCGGCAGCGCGATCCTGGTCTCGCAGACCTGTCTGGAACTCCTTGCAGACGTGCCTGACGGTTGGGTTAGCTCGCAGGATTTTGACCCACATCTTCCAGTCTTCGCTCGATAGAGCATTCACGTGCAGCACGGGTGCGATGCCAGCGTCCGCGAAATCCTCTGCACACCGAACAATTCGCCACATATTTCGGAACGAGTGCAGGCGCGGCGCATCGTCAAAAAACGAAAAATTCGGTGTCGTCATGGCTGTGATGCCAAGCGTCGCGATTGCCGCCAAAGAGTCGGAGTTTCGATGCTTCCAGAACGACTCGATGTACTTATCTTGGTTGACTGAGACCAAAATTACACGCGCGTCCGTGGCGACCTTGAAGCGCTCTCGCAGCGCGCCACCCGAGGACTCTCGAACGCCACCTGACGCATTCAGCGCCTCGAACGTGTTCAAGCTGACGACGTCGCTCGGAAGCGCCCCGTCTCTGCTGTACCCGTGACGGAGCGTCGGCACGTATAGAGGGAAGTTTCCTTGCGGGGTTGTCAAAAGACGCCGCGGTTTTGGATCGATGCCGCCGACTTCGGCCATGTCCCTCCAGAAGTCAGCTTTCTTTGGGCAAGTGTAGTCACAACGCCCCATTTCAACGCCGCACGACCCGCAGCCGGTGAAGCAACCGAAAAATGACTGCTGCTCCAGACCACCACAGGGTTTGCGGAACGCACACTGTGGACACCCCATCGGGGCGAGTGGCGCAAGCGGGAGGAGCCTACTCATCTTGATCGTTTCCGGGATCGACTTCGAGCATGAGCCCACCGAACCCAGTCTCGCGGACCACCCGGCAGGGGAACACGCCGTTGAGCGCAGGAGCAATCTGCTTAAGCGAGCGCATAATGGGCGAGGCTTCCGGCGGCAAATTGGCAACAACGATGTTCCCGTGAACAACGAGGTATTCGTCTTCAGCGGCGCCAGCGACAACCAAGCAGCTGCCTCCAACGGACAACCCCGTGGTTGAATTCGACATACGCGCGCTCAAGCCATACGTCGTCGTGGTTGCACGAGACAAAGCAAAGAGGTTCGCGTCAACCAACGCCTGGTAAGGCGCGCTCCTCATCTGCTTGAACGATGCCGCCCGAATTCGTTTGAATGCTTCACCCACGTTCGACCTCCTGAGCAATCGGAAAGAACCGCCACGCACGCCCAGCACGTTCCCGCAACACCAACCCCTGGTGGTGAAGCTCGTTCAGGCGATTCGTCCAAGCCGTCGGGCTAACCTGTTCAGCCGAGGTGGCGCAAAGCTCAGGTGCCGTGGAACCAGGTCTTGCGACGAGAGCTCGAAGCGCGCTCCAGGCGGCATCCTCGATCTGACCATGACACCGTGCACGGGAGATCGCGGACTCGGTCCAGTCGAGCGCCTCCACCCCAAGCAGCCGGTGCCCGCGCAGAAAAATATCGAACTCCGTTCGAACGTCGTCACCGAGGTGCGCGACAACGGCAGGAACCGCCGTGTCATTGTCCGGATGGAGGCGCAGCCAGATAGCCTTGAGAAAGCTCCCCGTTACGAACTCAGCCCCCCGTAGCGAAAGCACGAGCACTGAGTTGCTCCGCCGCGATGCGGCCGCGGGCGCGACCACCTCCTCGAACACGTGGTCGCCAAACGCCTTCCCAGCGAGCTGGGGGCGCCCCTTGGTAATGTCGACGACCACTATCTCATAACTCATTATGAGAAATGAGATAGCTCATGCCGGCGGCGGGTCAAGCTACTACCAGGTGCTTTTTTTCGGCTGGGCCTCCACGGACAGTTGAAATCCGAGCATGTCCAAGCAGTTGGAGGGTCGCACAATTCTTGCGCCCGCCCCACGCCCTTCAAGCGTCAGACGGGCTGAGCCGCTTCGAAAGGCCCAGCTTCCCTCGAGATCGGCAAGCGCCCGGAGAAGGAGGGCAAAGCCTTCCCCATTCGGCCCGGGGCGCCGAGAAGCACCGCAAGTAACGGCGGCCAAAAGCGCGCTCTCGTCCGTCGAGATGGCGTCGTGCTGAGGATTCTCGTTCAACGATGCCCTGATACCCCGGCCTAAGTCCCCAACGGCGAACGCGAAAAACTCGTCGCTTACCTCGTAGGCGATGATCCCCTTTGAAGCGTCGCCTAGACCAGAATGTTCGCTCACGTTATCCGCCATCTCTTCCAACGCAGCCGAGAGTGCCCACGCAGTCGACGTGTTCAGCTTCAGGCGCTTGACCAGGGACCGCCGAAATCGATCGAGGAAGTAGTTCCACTCCACGCCAACTGACGCATCCTTCAGCTCGGATCGCGACGGACAGGCCCGCACTTCATGCGGTGGAGCGTCGTGGTCGCCAGCGCCTGGAAACGAGGACGCGCCCGTCAGGGCAGCCAAAGCTTCGGCGACGATCGGGAACGACATTGCCCATCGTTCGACGACTTTCGCCGCCTCCGCATCGCCGGTGGCTGCCCAGCATGCCGCCTCTAGGCTCGCTCCGAGCGAGATGTTTTCGATGGGCGTGGCGATCACGGACGCTGTGTTACCGCTTCGCCACGCTTCACGCGCGGAATCTAAGGTGAACACGTCCAATGCAAAACCCGCCATGATACGAAACATGAACTCGAACACCACACGCGGGCAAGGTTAAGGTCATTTTCGCGTAGAAGATGACCCGAGCCGCTAACCCTGCACCTCGCCAGGGAATTGGATTCTGTGGCTTTCGCTTGTTGGGTCCGGCCATCCGCCGACCGATAGCGGTGCCAACTGGCGAGCCGCGCACTTTCAGCACACAGCCCCCCCGCCACATGCTTGGTACGGCTGCTCGATCGGATGATCGTCGAAGAGCCAACTGCACGGTTTCAGACTATGGCTGAGGTCATTCGAGGAATTGATGGCGCAATCAGCGAGCTGTTCGGCGCGGGGCCGGCGGATCAGTGCCGTGTTTGCCGAACGGGTAAATATCGCCCCCACTGGAGCGTTTCAAGCGGATGGCCGCGTCAGTCTCGTCGTCTGGGAAGGAAATGACGGCGCTGCGCCCACTGTCGAGCTCTGTCAGCTGTGTGGGGACATCCGACTTTCAGCGCCGAGACGACGCAAGCAATGGCTATCGACTCTGAAGTAGCTCTCGCGAGCTGCGATTGTCTTCGGCGTTCGACCCGGTCGACAACGTCAAACGCCGAGCACTGCCTTTAGCGACCGTCGAGCGCCGGGCGAGGTAAAGACTCCGGCAAAGAGCTGGTTACCCAGGTCGTCACTGTATCGCAACGGGGAGAGCGCGAACTTGGTGAGTGCACGCGCCTCGCGATTTGCGTTTGTACCAGATGCCGCAATCCGCGCAGCACGGGCAATACTCGATGCAATGAGGTCCGCCACTTGAAGAATCGGCTCGGTCTTCGAATCTTCCATTTTGAAGTCCGTGAAATTGCGCAGCGCAGCGCGGTGTCGCGTGCCGTCCTCCAGGGTGAGGTCGACCGCGGAGCTCCCACTCGCGCTAAACATCTTGGTAACTCGCGTGAATAGTGCCTCGAACTCGACGGACGTGTCGTGCACGACCGAATATGCACCGCGAGAGTCCATGTGGACGTCGACGTATCGCAGGAGGTGCATGAGAGCCGGGATATTCAGCGCTGCCCATTGCCCATGAGTACTTGTTTCGTCACCTCTGATTTCGGCTTCGCAGATTCGCTCAACGTTCGCGAGTGCTCCCTTGAAGGCAGAAGCCAGGTCGTCCAGCTTTAGGCTCGCCGTATCCTGGATAACCTGCCGAAGCACGACGGCGAATGCCTCCTCGCTCGGCGTTTGATAAGCGCGCGCGAATCCCTCCAACGTGTCGGTGGGTAGCTCCCGGTGCAGTAACTCCGTAATCACCCTCCGCCGAGAGAGCGCCGAGGTAGGTAGCCAATCGACTCCATCCTGAAGCTCAGGGTCCAAAAAGACATCGACGAGTTTCGCCGTAATGCAGAAACGGCGCTCCATTACGACGAAGAACCTTGCGCCGGGTTCGCTGGCAGTCTGCTCTAAGATTCGAAGCAGGCGCTTTTGTCCGGATGCGGAACGCAGCAGCGTGCTCGCCTTCAGCTCCGAAGCGCCCTGCCGTCGTTCACCATCGATCGCACGCCGGAGGTCCTCTTTGTGCTCGTTTCGCACGAGCATTCCGGCCGCGACGTGGAACGGCTGCGCTGCGTCCAGGTAGTTTGCTCCGGCATGACCTGACTCATCGACGAAGAATGTATGCGTCGGCGACGCTGGCGCTCCCAGTGCACGAGAGCGAGCCGCAGACATCGTCGCTTCGTGGATGTCAGAATTGTTCATGCCGCGCTACTCGAGGAAGAGAGATTCGCCTGGTCGTACCGGAGTTGCGAAGCATGCGCAACGTTGCGGACGTACAGAGGGATCCATGCGGAAGTCGTACGCGAAGCGACCAAGGTTCGCGTTCATCCACCGAACCTCGCGACGCGCATCCCAGGGACCAGATTCTCCGAGCGCGCCGAGGCTTGTGAGGGCCGGCACGGTCTCGTGCTTCTCCAAGCGAAGATGAAGCTCCGAACCATCCCTCTTGATCTTTTCGACGCTGGCAAGTCTCATGCCCGGAACGGTCAGGTTCCAACCGATGCGCAGCTATTCAGTCCCGAAGACGTTCGAAGAGTTCGAGCAGCTGTGCGTCGACTATCTCCGTCGCGAATGGAATCGGCCAGGTTTGGCGCGCTACGCCAAGAGTGGCTACGCCCAGCACGGCGTCGACATCGTGGACACGGCGAATGCCGACGACTGCTGGGCTGCGCAGTGCAAGCTGCACGAATCCGGCAAGGCGCTGCAAGCGGCAGAGATTCTCGCAGAGGTCGCCATGGCCGACTCGTTTCCTCTGACCATCCGTCGCTACGCGGTATGCACAACTGGCAAAAAGACTCCGCACGCAGTCGAGACGATCGCGAAGCTGAACGCCGCGCGCCGCGCAGTGGGGAAGTTCGCCGTCGAGCTCATCTACTGGGAAGACATCGAGCTCAAGCTCGACCAGGAAGACGAATTTCGCGAACGGTACCTCGTGTCCTCACACGCTTCCGTCCGCGCCATCGTTCATTCAGAGATTGAACAGGGGATGGCACGCGGAATCGCGCCGATCAAAACGCAGCTCAATGACCTGGTCGGTGACGTTCGAGAAGCAGGTCTCTCGGCCTTGGATTCAGAGCTCGATCGCGCGAAGCGTCTTCTTGATGCACACGAGTACAGTGCCGCCGAGGCGCTGCTACGAGACCTGAAGGCCACGAAGTATGACCGACTGACGCCCCTCCAACGCTTCCGGTGCCTCGCCAATCTAGGCTTCGTTGAACACCGGATCGGCAATGACGTCGCTGCGGGGGAGCTACTGCTGAAGGCAGCCGAGGAGTACCCCGAACACGAGAAGGCTCTCGCCAACCGGGCGCACGGGTACAATCTGCTCGGGAACCACGATGAAGCCTGGCAGGCAATCAAGGCGGCATTGGCGGCGAAAAAGGACGACCGACAGATCATCGCCGCGTACGTAGCGTACGCCCCAGCCGATCACGCCGTGGACAACCTCACTGCGGAGGTTGGATCAGCCATATCGGATCCTCGGGTTGTTTTGGCTTTCGCCGATCGAAGTCTCCGGGCGGACAACTATAGCGAAACGCTTACCTTCATCGAGCAGCTGAAGGAACTCGGGAATGAAACCTACGACTCGCGTTTCATTGAGGCGCGGGCCATCGTCGAGCCCCACCTTCCGGAAGACCCTCGCGACGTTGTGGACGATCCCTTCGCGCGCAGGAGGATCGAGGTCGGGCTCTCGCTCCTTGAACAAGCCTCCCGTGAAGCGGAGCAAGCAAAAGACTTGCGCACGGCCCTGAGCGCGCGCCTGGCACACGCCCAGTTCGTTGGGCTTCTGAGAGACGAAGATCAGACCGAAAGAAGTCTGGAAGAGGCGACTCGACTGGCCACCGGCTATCCACGCGCGCTCGCGGGGATCGATGTCATGCGAAGCCAGCTAGCCCTGTCTCAGGGCCGACACGAACGCGCACTGCACTTCGCGGCGCGCGCGCTCAAGTTCGATGACAACGTGGACGCCGGCATGCTGCGCGCCGTCGCTTTTCTGAATCGAAACCAAGGCGCCGACCGCGAGAACGCGCGGCGGGAACTCCGAAAGCTCCTACCCCGACTGGGCGGCCCCCACCTCGAGCAGGCGCTCAACATCATGGTCACGGATCTTCTCGCTCAGCGACGACGCGAAGCCGCGCTCGATGCTGTTCAGCAGGCTGCCGCGGTTGGCATCGACCGAGCGTGCTCCCTGGCTCAGGAAGCGCGGATTGCAATTGCGCAGGACGATCAGGAACGAGCGGGCTCTCTCGCAAAAGAGGCGGCTGCTGCGCTGAACGAAGCGTCGACTGGGTCGACTCGCAGGATGGCTGTGTCCCTCCTCCGGCAACTCAACGATCTCCATACCGCGTTGGATGCGCATCTGCCGCTCGCGTCGAAGACGGTTCTCACAAGCGACACGAAGACCTTCCTGGCGGTCGCGATGGAGGCAAAACGGGACGACCTCGTCATCGAATGGTGTGCGGACCTCTGGGCAAACCACGCTCTCGATGCGGCAGCACGCTGGAACTACCTGTACTTGCTCGACCAGTATGATCCGAATCAGGCGCTGCAGAAGACGGAGGACGCCGTGGCAACCGAATCGGACCCGCAAGAGCTCGGTGCCCTGAAGGCACGGCGCGCCATCCGGCAGCGTCGACTCGGGCGAATTGTCACGAATATCGAGGTCGCTGATATTCCTTCAGCGACCACAACCGCCCTTCACTACGTTGGCCTCTTCATTGAGGCGCTGCTTGTAGCCGGCTTGCGTTCTGAGGCGGTCGACTACGCCTATCGATGCGTGCTCCGCTTCCCCGACGAGCCTGTGCCACATGCCGCTCTAATTCAATGTTTCCTGTTCGAGCGCGATACCGACCAGCCATTGGTCACTGTGCCGGAAGTGGTCAAAGTCGGCGTCGCCGTTGAGATTCAGGAGGGAGATGCGCATCCCACTTGGTACACAATCGAGGATGAGTACGTCGCAGGACTCCCGGACGTGGTCCCGGCGACAGAACCGTGGGCGGCCCGCCTTCTTGGCGCGCGCTCCGGCGACCTCGTCGCCCTTGCAGGGGGAGTGATCGCATCACGGACTGTAGTCGTAAAAACGATCGAGGCCGCGGCCGTTCATCGATATCGAGATTCGCTACACACGTGGCAGATGCGCTTTCCAGAGCAACCACTGCTTGAGGAGCACCAGCTCAAGACGGATCCAGTGACGGGCGAGTTCGACTTTGCTCCGCTGCTGAACATGTTGAAAGCACAGGTGGAGAACGTCAAACGTCTCGACGAATTCTATCGCGGCGGCGCCGTACCGATTTCTCTGATGGCAGAGAAAGTAGGGCGGCCGGTCTTCCAGACCATGGAACACCTGACGCGGGACGACGATCTTTTTGTCAACTGCGTCTACGCCGATGACGCAACTTTTCAACAGGCCGCAGCTTCGTTGGCGAGTGCGCGCGGCATCGTACTCGACGGCACCGCCATATGGACGCTTCGAGAGATCGGGGCAATCGACGTGTTGGAGACACTTCCGTTCGCGTTTGGAACGGTCCAACAGAGCTTCGACTCGGTTCAGAAGGAATACACGTCGGAGCTGGATGCGCGTGAAGGTGGCGTTCTCTCGCTCGATGGTGATCGGCTCGCGCTCCGAGAGATCCCGAGCGATATGCGTCAGCAACATCGCGCGTCGTGGAGAGAGGTCGGAGCTTCGCTAGCAAAGGGACAAACTCTGAGCTCAGAGAGTCTTGCCGCCTTGCCGACCGAGCGCCGCGAACAGCTGCTCTCGATTGCCGGGGCGTGGTCGGCGCATGCGATGGCGGCTGCAAAGCAGCACGGTTTCGTGCTTTGGTCAGACGATCGCGTGCTTGAGTTTCTCGGCAAAGAATTCTTCGCCGTTCCACGTGTATGGACCCAGGCGGTACTGCGCTGGCTCGAAAGTAGCGGGAGGATAGACGACGTCCGTATGCGACAGGCATCCGCCAAGTTGCAGGCGTACCGCTACTCGGGGACCTTCGTCGACGCTGGCGTGCTCGTTCAAGCCGCCAAGCTCGCGGAATGGAAGCTCGCCAGTCCTGTCCTCCAGCACAATTTCAGGGTACTGGGCGCTCCAACGACGGACCAGAGGGCCTGTGTGAGTATGGCACTGGGACTCATCGCGGCGTGCATGGCTGATGTGCGGTTTTCGACCACGCAGACGATCATCATTACTTCCATCCTCGATCGGCTGAAGGCTCGCGATCGCTCGCTCCGAATTGTGCAACATGTCTTTCGAATGATTCCGCTTGAAATGCGGCTAAACCCGTTCGGCGCGCGACAGGCCTCGGAAATCGTCGCGATGTGGCTTAGAGCCAATCAGGGAGTCCTTGCTCCCTGATCTGCGCCAGCCCGGCACATGCGGCCCGCGCCGACGGCGTGTCGGTTCTAACTGACGATTGCCGGTTGCTTCCTCGCCCGCCGAACGAACGAGTAACGTCGTCCGCCACGGCTCAGCCAGGCCTATTGCGGCTTCGTAGAGTTCGCGGCTAGGTTACCGAGCCGTCAGAGCTGGTCATCGAGGCAATCGCTCAACACTGCAGGGCGACGATCGTCTACGAGCCGCTCGATGGCTGCCAAGCGCGAATTCTGGGTGTCGGGGATCGCGCTATCATCACCGTCAACTCGCATTCGCAGCCAGAAAGACGCCGGTTCTCAGCCGCCCACGAGCTGGGTCGCTGGATGCGCGACCGCGGCAAGATTGCCTTCGCATGCACGGACCGCAACTTTGTGCGCGAGTGGGGTGAAGAGAACCCTGAGCGGAATGCCAACCGATATGCGGCGGCTTTGCTGTTGCCCCCGAAGATGTTCCAAGCAGCCGCATGGTCGAGGGTCCCAACCTTTGCCAGCGTCGGAGCGCTGGCAGGCATTTTCCGCACAAGTCGCACCGCAACTGCGATCCGGCTGGTAGAGCTCGGCGATATGCCGGCGATGATCGCATGCCACGACGGGACCAAGCGCCTTTGGTTCGCTCGCTCATCAACCGTCCCAAGCGACTTCTGGCTATTGGCTCGTCCCGGCACCGCGTCGATCGCATCGCAACTTCTTACGGCTGCCTCGATGCCTGAACCGGGCCCAACGGTGGTTGACGCCGACGAGTGGATCGACAAGGCCGATGCCGCGCGGTACTCGCTCTTGGAGGACTCGGTCCGGGCCGGGGAAGGTATGGTGCTCACGCTCTTGTGGTGGAAGGACGAGGCCCAGATCCTCAACGCGGAAGGCGACAATGATGAGGCTGAGTCCGGCCTCACCGGCGTCCTGACTTTTGGTCACCGCGGCCGCCGTTAGCGCCTGGGTAGCCGTCGGATGGACGACTCCCGGGCCCTGCCTCGCGGGACGGTTCGGTTGCCCACCATCCGCGAGAAGTAACCGTCAAGGATCAGTCGCGCTGACGCCATCTGAATCTGTACCCAGATCGAAACAAACCCGTCATGCACGGTGCGTTCCGATCCCTCGTGCAGTCGCTCCGGCTCATCGTTTGCGCGCGCGCCAGTTGCGGCAGAGCCTTCCTGCTGTGCTCACGGTGTGATCGGGGTAACCGGTATTGCTCACGAGAATGTGCCGCAGCCGCGCGTGCGATCGGGCTGGTCGCGATTCGCCGCACGTACGAGGCGACGGAACAGGCTCGAGCTGACCGGCGTGCGCGCGCGCGTAGGTATCGACGGGCGCACAAAGAAAGCGTGACGGATCAGGGTTCCCGAACGCCCAAGGTGCGACGCAAACTCTCGGAATCTCGACGTGCCGCTCCCCCAACGGGTGCGGAACGCGATCAACCGAAGGTGCGGAGCGATGCCTCGAAGATCGGTGACATCAGCGAGTGTGATTTGTCGGGCGCAAGGTGTGGCTGCTGCGGGACGGTCAGCAATCACATGCGGCTCGGCTTTCTCTAGTCTCTTGCGCGGCAAAGCGCGGCGGAGATCAGCGTGACTCTTCGCGTCGGACGCGCAGCGCAGTACGTGCGGATGTCAACTGAGCATCAGCAATATTCGACCGAGAACCAAGCCGAGGTCATCGCCGAGTATGCGCACAAGCGCGGTTTCAATGTCATTGCGACCTTCACCGACGCCGGGAAGAGCGGCCTTCGGATCGATGGGCGCGATGGCCTCCGCTCGCTCATCCGCCTAGTCGAGGACGGTAAGGCGGACTTCGCCAATATCCTCGTCTACGACGTCAGCCGCTGGGGCCGCTTCCAGGACGCCGACGAGAGCGCTTACTACGAATACATCTGCCGGCGCGCGGGCATCACTGTGCACTACTGCGCCGAACAGTTCGAGAACGACGGTAGCCCAGTTTCAACCATCGTGAAGGGTGTAAAACGGGCAATGGCGGGCGAGTACAGCCGCGAACTCTCGGCGAAGGTGTTCAAGGGTCAGAGCAAGCTCATCGAGCTCGGCTTTCGCCAAGGCGGCACGGCAGGGTTCGGCTTGCGCCGCCAACTGGTGGACCAGGCTGGCCAACCAAAGCAGGTGCTCAACTTGCGCGAGCAGAAGAGCCTTCAGACGGATCGGGTGGTCCTGGTCCCTGGTCCTCCCGACGAGCTTGCGGTCGTGCAACGCATTTACAGACAGTTCATCAATGAGCGTTGCCACGAAAGCCAAATTGCGGATGTGCTCAATCGGCAGGGCATCCGCAACGCCCTCGGCGGAGAGTGGACCCGCGGCACCGTTCACGAAATCCTGACCAACGAGAAGTACATCGGGCGGAACGTCTACAACCGCGTGTCCTTCAAGCTCAAGAAGCGGCGCGTGTGCAACCCGCCGGAGATGTGGATTCGCAACGATGAAGCGTTCGAACCCATCGTGGCGGAGCAAGATTTCTTCACCGCGCAGGGGATTATCCAGGCGCGTGCGCGCCGCGTCAGCGACGAGGAGTTGCTCAACAGGCTGAAAGTTCTTCTCGAGCACCAAGGCAAGGTGTCGGGCGTCCTCATTGACGAAGTCGAAGGTATGGCTTCGAGCGCGGTCTATCGACACCGGTTTGGAAGCCTGGTCCGGGCCTACCAGCTGATCGGCTATACGCCCGAGCGAGACTTTGAATTCATCGAGGTGAATCGTCGACTCCGTTCGTTGCATCCCGAGCTAGTCGCGGACGTCGTGCGGTCATTGCAGGCCGTGGGGGACCAAATAAAGCGGGACGAGCACACGGATCTCATCACCGTAAATGGCGCGTTCACCGTCTCGATTGTGCTCGCCCGCTTCGAGAAGACCGCCACCGGAAGTCCGCGTTGGACGATTCGGCTTGATCACGGGCTGGCGCCAGACTTGACGGTGGCGGTCCGGATGAACGCAGGCAACGCTGGCGCGCTCGACTACTATCTATTGCCTTCTCTCGACGTGCGGGCCGAACGGCTGCGCGTCGCGGAGGACAACGGTTTGTGCATCGACACCTATAGGCTCGACTCGCTGGACTATCTCTACGGCCTAGCAGTCCAAGTACAGATTGAGGTAGCCGCATGAAAAGTGTTCAAAGCATCCCAATCGCCAAGATTCACGTGGTGAACCCGAGGCTCCGGAGCAAAAAGCGGTTCTCGGGGTTCGTCGAGAACATCTCGAAGGTCGGGCTAAAGAAGCCGATTACCGTTCGTCCGAGGTCTGACGTGCCTGGGGAGTTCGATCTTGTTTGCGGCCAAGGGCGAATGGAGGCGTACCTCGCCAATGGGCAAACCGAGGTCCCTGCGCTCGTCCTGGAGATTTCCGAGGAGGACGGGTACCTCATGAGCCTGGTGGAGAACATCGCACGACGAAAGCCAGCTACGCTCGACTTGGCGGAGAAGATCGTGCGCCTCGAACAGCTCGGACACTCGGGTGCGGACATCGCGCGCAAGATTGGCGTAAGCGAGAACTACACGCGGGCGCTCTTTCGTCTGCACAGCAACGGAGAAGAGCGGCTCCTCGCCGCCGTGGAGCGCGGGGATATACCGATTGCGGTCGCTGCTGAGATCGCGGTGGTTGACGATCAGGATGTGCAGCGCTGCCTCGCCGAGGCGTACGAGAAGGGCTTGTTGCGCGGGAAAGCGTTAACGAAGGCCCGCAACTTGGTTGAAGCGCGACAGGTTCGCGGGAAGAAGTTCGAAAAGGGCGGGCCGATCCCAAAGGATCGAAAAAGGATATCAGCGGACTCATTGGTGCGCGTGTACCAGCGCGAGACGCAACGTCAGGCGTCCCTAGTGCGCAAGGCCCGGATCTGTGAGCAGCGGCTGTTATTCCTGACGTCATCGCTGCAGTCACTTTTGGAAGAGCCGGACTTCGTGAACCTGCTGCGGACAGAAGGGCTCGACAAGATGCCCGAACAGATCGCTGGTCAGGTCGCAAAGCGAGGCGCAGCGTGACCAAGCAAATCGAAACCGGTTTCTTGCTTGAACCGCTGGAAGTGCCCCTGAACAAGCTCCTCCCTTCCGCGCGGCTGTCAGAGGGCATAAAGGCGACCCCGCGCTATGAGACGATCGTAGCTTCGATCCAGGAGGTGGGGATCATCGAGCCGCTCATCGTCTACCCCGAGAAAGGGTCGAAGGGGCTATATGTTGTGCTCGACGGACACGTGCGACTCGAGATCCTCAAGGACCTTGGTCACGCGAAGGTGACGTGCCTCGTCGCCAAGGACGACGAGAACTACACATACAATACGCACGTAAGTCGCGTCGCACCGATCCAAGAGGTCGGAATGATCCGAAAGGCAATCGCCGCCGGTGTCTCCGAGGAACGTATCGCGAAGGCTCTCAACCTCACTACCCAGACCATTCGCCGAAACGCCCGCCGCCTGAAAGGTATCTGTCCCGAAGCCGTCGATATCCTGAAGGACAAGCCGATCTCCGAAGTCGCGTTGGCTGTACTGAGGAAGGTCAAGCCCTACCGCCAGATCGAGATGGCCGACCTGATGGCGCGGACCGGACACTACACCTCGATGTATGCGCGCACCCTTCTACTTCGTACGCCAAAGGATCAGTGCGTCGCAGGCTCCCCGAAGGGCCTTCGCCCGGAAGACCTTGCGCGGCTGGAGACCGAATCGCGCTCGAGTGAAAAGGAGTTCGTCTTGGCGACCGAGTCGCACGGGAAGAACGTGATGGACCTGATGCTCGTGCGTACCTACATGAAGAAGCTGTTCGACAACGCGCGCGTCATCAAGTTCATGGCGCAGCGCAAACCGGAACTACTGCGTGAATTGCAGGACGTGATCGAAGCGACGTCGCTGGAGGCTTAGCTGCCTACCGGCTGGCTCTTTTTGCGCCAGCCGCAGAACGGCCGATGACCACGTCGATGCTCACCCCTAGCATCAGGTTGGCCCCTTCGAACCTTCTAGCCGCTGCGCGGTCAACCTTTCTACACCGGGAACGTACCTCTCGGCATGACGACCAGGACCGATCCGGGCAGCGGTAATCAGGACGAACACCAACCCGAGAGCGCATCCTCGAACGACACCGTCCGAACCGAACCGACTAAGCCTCTGACGGTGATGTTGCCCGAAGACTTGCTCCGGAAGCTCCGCGTGATTGCCGTGGTTCGCGGTCGGTCGGTCTCCGAAATCGTCGTGGACCACGTGGAGGGGCTGGTGAGGCGAGACCTGAAGAAGGCGCTTGCGAAGCTCGACGTCTGACCACGGCGTGCTCGCTCCGAACGGGTCTCGGGACTACCATGTCGCCATGTCCGACCCCGACGATCGCTCTATCCCTATCGAGTACAAGCTGATCCATGACTCCTCCCTCCTCGATATCGAGGTGATTGAAAGCGACGCGAACCCGACCGTTGGCGACGAGGACTGGCACGTCCGGATGCAGCTCCAAGTCGACGAGGAACTGGTTGACTCGTGCGCCCACGGGCTCATCTTCGCCGTCGGTGTGCTGTCGTTTCACGACGCTCGGCCACGCGGCGTATCGGGCGAGTGGTTCGAAGACGGCGATCAGTTCTCGGCGTCCGATATGCTGAACCACATCACGCTCGAGCGGGGAAAGCTCCACATGTACGTCGACTATCTGCGAGGACGTTGCGTCAAGACGACGGTTGAAATCGGAAGCGACGGCAAAGTGCTGCTCGAAACCGTGAACCGCGGAAAAGCGGCGCTCAAGTGGATAGCAAGGCTCCAGGGGAAGAAGTTGCTTCAAACCGTGCCAGACGAGCCGTGAGCGCCAAGGGCTTCGAAGCGCGTTTAGAGAATCACCCACACCAAGAACTGGGACAACGAAGCTCAAGGAACAGGAACTGCGCACCTGAGGTTCTCGCACCGTGGCGGCAAGCTTCCCATGATCGCAATCGAGGTCGGCTTGTCTGCGGATACTCAGGATGGCGGGTCGACTTCTCGCTGTTTCGCGATCGCCCGATCGCGGGTCGGGGCGGGCTAGAAATTCGGCAACATGAGTGTCATGCTGTTCTTCCACAAACGGGACGAACGGCGTCCACGCCCGAGAAGGGCGAGCCGCCCGCCGATCCTGGGCCAAGACCCCAGCCGCGTGGGAAGCGTTGGTAGCCATGACCAAGAAGAGCAAACCCGTCGACCCTTCGACGCTCCCCTTGATGTCGGCGACCTTGCTGGCGTTCGCCAAACCGCTCTTGGATCAGATCGAAGATCCCCCGACGGCGAAGAGCTTGCAGAACATGCTGCACATCGCAGTGGTCGTTTGGAACCTGCCAATCTATGAGAAGGCAAAGCACGCAAACGCAGCGATGTTCCGGGCTGGGCTTGAAGCCGCGCTCGCCTCGATGCCACCACAGGGCAAGGCGACGATCGCGGCAATGACGAAGGTGAGGGCCACAACGTACGCAGACGATCGGCGACTCGCATTTGCCGAGGTCGTTGCGGATCCCAGCGGCAAGGCGGAGGTGCGAGCGACGGCGTTCCTGCTCGACCGTCCCCCTCGCTGAGGGGATGCGCTCCACTCACGATTGGGCAGCATTTCCGGTCCGCGGTGACACCTGCGCGTGAGTCAAAATGGCGGCGCCATTGGCGATCACCACGACCCTGACTTGCGAAAAGGTTGGACGTCGAACCAGACCACGAGACACTTCAGGATGGCAATGGCACGACCATGATGACGGTTGGGATCTCGCCACGGCTTTGAACTCGTTCAGCTTCCGTGCTGGCATCGAGCCCAGCTTTCTCGGCGGCGGCTTGAGCGAGTTCGACTCCGACACGGTCTCGCTGGTCGGCGATGATCACGACGGCGTCCTTGGGGCGAGTGGGCCACCAGCAGCTCTGGCCAGCATGACCGCGATAGCGTCGCGGTTGGCGCTGAATAGGTGGAGTCGAGCTTCAGCACCGGGATTCCGAATTGCCATCAGCGATGGTACGAGCGGGCTGGCCAAGCCGTTGACTGTCCCGAATCGAAGCGGCCCTGGTCGGACTTCTCGTTTCGTCGTCGCCCTGCACTCCGGGATCAGCTTGCCCGATCAGAGGTGCCGGCAACTTGAAATTGAACATCATCGGACCGTCCTCCCGGGTCTTTACTACTGCATGGGGTCGCTAGTTCGAGCCGCCGGGCGGCGGTTGCGGCAATGGGGGCGCCGACCGGCGGAACGGAGAACTGATGCCGACGAGCCCGCAGAACCGCGTCTTTCGTGATGGGCTGACCTCCGCTCGAGCCGAGCTAAACGCTACCGGCGAGGGCCCGGCCGTCTTGCGGGCGTGCTCGCGGTGAAGGTCAGTGGGGACCCACGCGACATTCATACTCCTCTTGGCACACGAGCGCAGCAAAGTCGGCGTCGTCGTCCGAGAGCAACTCGGAGGCACTGTCCTACGCCGGAGCGTTGCCATCGTTGTGCCGGGGCTCGTCCAGGAACTTCCGACGTGGGTCGAGCGGCTGGCACTGTCGAGACCGGTCTACGATTGCACGAGATCTGAACAAGGCGTGAAGGTCCTCGTAGTCGACGAGCACAACGAGATGACCCTGGTTCGGCTCAAGCATTGAGCGCCGCCAGCTTCGACGCTCAGAACCGCGCCGCAATCCCGTCGGACTTGGGCAACAGGGCCCGGAGGGTGGGTCAACTAGGCGCATGGTGCTCCGCTCGATGTCGTGAGGCCGTCAGTCCGACCCGTACTCGACTGCACCTGCCACTCCGCCGAAAAGCGAGAACCCGACCCCCAATACTGCGGAGGCCCCTTCGCTCGTCTCTATGAGGGCCTTGCTATAAAAGCACGCCACGATGTTGGGGACGTTGAGCAGGATTGGGACAGCGTAGTCCTTGCCATTCGCGTCCGGGTCGCTGCTGGCCGCGCTGACACCGGCTACGAGCGACATGACGCCGCACATCGTCTGGAGCCAGAAAGTGCCGTCCTCGGTCTGTGCCTTGACGTCGACTGACTGGCTATGCTCAGCGTACATAACCTGCGCGCTGCCGTATGC
The DNA here is from genome assembly GCA_037200885.1 of Pseudomonadota bacterium. GTDB lineage: Bacteria > Myxococcota_A > Polyangia > Polyangiales > Polyangiaceae > PMG-095. The sequence goes on along the minus strand of JBBCIN010000003.1, from coordinate 1,843,582 downwards.
GGGAATGAGGTCGAACAGCCAGGAAACGAGCCCAAGGGTGTCCTGGGCGGTGTTCTGATTGAGGCGCCAGTCGGGTAGGCCGTCCTTGACAAACGGGGGGGCGAGTGCACCGACGAGCAGCGGTCCGGCGAGATCGACCGCCGGGGTGAGCATGGGGACTCCCTCGCCGCCCACCGCTTTGAGCCCGTTGCCCACAGCGTCCAGTCCGGCCCACACGCCCATGACCGACGCGGCGGTGATCTGCAGGGCACGGTCGGTGTCAGGGTCCGCACCGGGGCGTCCCTGGGCGCCCATGACGTAGCTGAACGGGCGAGTGTCGGGACCGTTGGCGATCTTGTAGGCCAGGGTGGTCGGGAAGGCGAACACCATCATGGCTACGGTGCCGATCTGGAAGTCGCCGAGGCCAGCTAGCGATAGGAGCTTGCCGACGATGCCGGCTTTGCCGATCTTAGTGCTAAGCATGTCCGGGATAGCCTTGGACAGAGCGGCTATCATAGCGAACAGCGCGTCGACTGCCGCGTTGAGCAGCTTCAGCGCGGCCTGAATGAGCTTGCTGACCTCTTCGAGGAAGCCATGCACGGCCAGGGAGGGGAATTCGCTGGGATGGGTGACAGCGGTCTTGATGAAGCTCCAGAAGCCCTGCGCCGCGCTCGCGAAGTCATCGATGTGCGATGAGCAGGCTTCGAGCACGTTGAGCTGGAGCTTGTCGAACGAAATTCCCGTGAACTGCGGGGTGTCGAGCTGCCCGTAGATGGCGTGCTTCACCTTGTTGAGGAACCAGTCGCCGTGCGGTTGCGGCGCGTCGTCGTCGCTAGCCACCGGTGGCGTGCGAGTAGCTCCGACCAACTGCGCGGGGTTGAAGTCGCCGATCGTGCCGAGGGTGGCATTGTCGGGGTAGCCCTTCCGCACCGCGTCGAACGCGTTCTGGATTTGCTCCTCCTTGCCGACGAACCAGGCGTCGACTACCGCTTTCAACTTGTCGGCGTCGTCGCCGACGAAGTCGCAAGCTTGCCGGATCAGCGCCGAGAACTCCGTGGCGACCAGGGCTGAGTCTTGCAGCAAGCTCGCCACCAGCGCGCGCAGCCACTTGACGGCGGCGACGATGTCGGCCTTGAGCTGGTTCAGCACGGAGTGCAGCACGTGGGCGGCGTCCTCGATGGAGTGCACGGCGACCTGCACGATGTTGTCGGTCCAGCCCTCGACGTCGACGGCGATCGACACAATCTTGCGCTCGACATCGATGGTGGTGTCCTTGACGGCGGCGGCGCCCTTCTTGACGGCGTGGAGGACGTCGTGGGCCCAGTGGTCGATGCTACTGCCCAGTAGCTCCACACTGACTGGGCGGGTGCCGTCGAGGCGGCCGATAGTGGAAGCGACCGCACCCAGCAGCGAGCCCTGGACGCCCAGGTCGGCGGCCTGCTTCATCTTCGAGGCGGCGTCCCTGGCAGCGCCAGCATCCGCCGCACCGGGCGCGACGGTCTGTCCGTCCGGTGTCTTGGCGTGGGCCAGAGTGTCACCGCTCATCGCCGGCAGGAAATTCAGCGTGCCCTGTCCCTGCATGTAGGTGTTGATCGGCTCGCTCGGGTGGACCGTCGCTGGCGTGGGCAGCCCAGCCGAGGTGATGGTGAGCGTCGGCGCCGACAGACCCTCGGCGACCAGGGCCAGTAGCACCTCGCCGTTCGCGTCAGTGGTCGCCGTCACCGGCACATTGCTGAGCCGGACCGTCTTCGGGCTCGGGCCTTCGATGATGGCCAGGGCTGGCGTCGACGCGGTGATGACGACGTCTTGGCTCGCCACCGGTGCACCCCACGCGGTGTCGGCGAGGGTCAGGGTGACTCGGTACGACGAGAGCTCCTGCAGTTCGCTGGCCGGAAGCTGAATCACGGCGTCGGTCCAGGCCCCGTTCGCTGCGTCCTTCTCCAACGTCTGTAGCGTGCCGTCAGCGCCCACCAAAATGAGCTCATTGCCGGGCGAGGGCGCCGCCTGGCTGCTCATCGTTCGCACCTCGGGCTGCAGCGGAATGAGCGGTGTAAACACAGGGGTTTGGATGTCGGTTGCACCGCCCTGCTCGATCTGCCGCACGACCCGCAGCGTGCCGCCCCAGCTCACGAACACGTTGAGCAGGTACCCGTTGCCGACCGTCTTGCGCGGTGTCAAGGCAGTCGTCACTGGGATGTCGAACTGGGTGTCCTGGTCCGTCGGCACCGCCAGGTTCGTCCACACCCAGCCCTCGTTGCCCACGCTACCAGTGGGCGTCACCAGCCACAGCAGCGGATGGCCGATCAAGCCACCTTCGAGCGGATCCTGATGCTGCGTCCAGACCAGCGCCGCGGGCAGCGCGAGCGGGTCGGAGAACTTGAGCCAGAACAGCCCGACGATGTCCGAGACGACTGTGCGGAAGCCGGAAGGGTCCTGCGGCGGGAAGGCCTGCGGAAGATTCATCAGCTTCATCGGGCCGCCATCGATCCCTTCGGTCGTGCCCCACATCTCGAGGGACCCGTTGGCCTTTGCAATGGAGAGCACGAATCCCCCATGATCTACGTTGGTGTAGATGCTTGGCATGAGCACGACCGACCAGCTTTGGTCGCCGTTCCAGGTGTTGAAGGAGAAGCCGGTGAGAACCCCCGACTTCTTCCAACCGGAGAAGGCCCAACACACCTTTGCGTCGCTTGCGTCATCGCCCTCAGAGCCGGGGATCATCGCCGACACGAGCGGCTCATAGCCGTGGAGGTTGAAGGTCGCGCCCATCGTGATGGCCAGCGCGCCGGCCTTCTTATCCCATGCCACGGTCTTCGTCTGGAAGGTCGGGCCGCTGGCGCCGATCGGGCTTGCGGACTGCATTGCGACCACCAACGTGTCGGGGCTGTCCTTCGTGACGTAACTGATCTGCAAGTACGGGTCGCCGGTGTTCGGCTGGCCGACGGCCGCGACCATGTCGGTGACGTCGATCGCGTCCGGCAGCGCGAAGACCATCCATCCGCCGGCCTGGCTCGCATCGCGATAGACGAGCTTGACCACACCGTCCTGCAGCACGACGGCTTCGGTGTCGCCGTTGCTACGGGTGTAAGCGACCACCTTATCGCCGTTGTCGACGTCGATCTTGTGGTTCGTGACCTCGAAGTAGTCCTCGCTGAGCACACTCTGGTGGCTCAGCGCGAACGGCGTCTGCGGCTGGTACCGGGGAGCGTCTCCAAACCCGCCTGACTCTCCGCTGCCATTGGGTTGGGTACATGCCGGCGTCCCGACCGCACAGGCGGCCGCGCCCGCGGTCATCACCCGCAGGAAGTTTCGGCGCGAAAAGCCGGACCGCTCGAGCGCAGTCAGCAGTTGCGGGTGCTCGAACAGTCCCGGGAAGAATACTGGTTTGCGGTCCTTGCGGCGTTCGTTGGTCATGAATTGGTTCTCCTCGTCAGGCGTGGCGGTGGTCGCGGGCGCTGGCTGAACTGGGGTCCAGCCAAGTGGAATCGGATGTCATAAAGATAGAATCATAATCTGCTTGACTAGAATCACGTTCTAAACCATGATCCGGTCATGCGCAACAAGCAAACATCAGCGAGCACGCGACGAGTCACTCGCCAGCGCGAGGGGGGCGAGGCGATGCGCCGCGAAACCCGACGCATTCTGCTCGCCGCAGCCAAGGCTGAATTCGCCGAACGGGGTTATGGCGCCGCGACCGTTGCCCGCATCGCCGAGCGAGCCGACGTGGCCATTCAGACGCTGTATTCGGCCTGGGGCAGTAAGCAGGCGCTACTCCGGGCCATCATGGAAACATCCGTGACCGGCGACGACCAGACGACGGGGCTATCCCCCGACGGGGTCGTGGGTCCGAAAATGGCAAACCTGCCTGCCGGCATCGATACGCGGCAGCGGCTGACTTACCTCGCGCATGAATTCCGGCTCCTTGCCGAGCGATCCGCGATCGCCTGGCAGACCTATCGAGACGCGGCCGCCGTCGATCCCAAAGCAGCCCAAGACTGGCAACAGTTCATGGCCATCCGCCGACGCACGTGCGACCAGATCGTCGCCAGTGTCCCGAAGGAAGATCTTCGCCCCGGGCTTACCGCGGAGATGGCAGCGGACACGGTGTGGGTGATCGCGAGCCCGGATACCCAGGGCCAACTCATCCGAGGCCTTGGCTACACGTACGACCAACTCGAGGACTGGATCGGAACCATCCTGATCGCGGCCCTGCTTCGGTAAGTTCTAACGTCCGAGCGCACGACGACTGACAACGACGATCGGAAAACCCAATGCCATTGCTCTTCAAGAACTCCCTTCACGATGACTTCGGCACCTGGCCCCTCGCCTATATTTCCTGTGGCGGCCCGGATTTCGGCGAGCTCCAAGCGGTCGCGCAGGCTGTCGGCGAAGGTGACGACTCCGCCTATTGTGACGCCTGGATAGCAGCGGGGGATCGGCTCGCGGCCGAGGCGGAGCGTGCTCTGGCGAAGGGTCGGCGGCTCAGCGCCCGCGAACTCTTCCTCAAGGCCGCCTGCATGTACGCCGCTTCCTACCACCCCATCTATGGCGAGCCGGTCGATCCGCGCCTGCTCACGGCCTTCCGCCGGCAGGCTGCCGCTCTCGGCCAAGGTTTCACACTCCTTGACCCCGGCATCGAGGCGCTGCGCATCCCGTTCGAAGGCTCTTACCTGCCAGGCTATTTCATTCCCGCGATTGGCCGCGCGCAGGAGGTGCGGCCGCTCCTGATCTTGACCAACGGCTACGACGGCACCATCACCGACATGTATTTTGCCTCCGCCGTCGCCGCGTCGCGTCGCGGCTATCACTGCATCCTGTTCGATGGCCCCGGTCAGGGCGAGATGCTGATCGAGCGCGGCGTGCGCCTGCGCCACGACTGGGAGGCCGTGGTGACGGCCGTCGTCGACCTCGCAGTGACGATGCCTTTGGTCGATCCGACGCGTATCGCGCTGAGCGGCTGGAGCCTTGGCGGCTATCTCGCGCCACGCGCTGCGTCCGGGGAGCACCGGCTCGCTGCCTGCATCGCCGATCCGGGCCAATGGAGCGTCGCCCAAGGGTATCGCGATTTCGTGGTCAAGCTCGGCGTCACGCCGGAGGGCGCGCGGGACCTCGGCGAGCTCGAGCCAGGTGTGCTCGATCGCATGTGGCAGATCGTCCAAAACGACCGCAGGCTGCGTTGGAGCACCGTACAGCGCGGCTTCTGGGTGAATGGCGCCGACAATCTGCGCGACTATCTGCGCTCGGTGCAGCTCTTCACTATGGATGGCCGCGCGGAGTTGATCCGCTGCCCGACGCTGCTGACCGCCGTCGAGAACGACCCTTTGGCTGCTAGGACGCAGGACTTCTTCAATGCGTTGCGCTGCCCCAAGGACTTCATCCGCTTTACTGCGGCCGAAGGCGCCGGAAGCCATTGCGAGATGGGCAACCGCTCCACGCTGAACCGCAAGGCTCTCGACTGGCTGGAAGGGGTCCTGGGGAGCTGAGCCGAATTCCCGGCAAGGAGAAATGATCATGAACAAGACGCATTTCGTCGGCCTTTTGGGTCTGGGGACAGCCTTGCTGAGCGCCTGCAGTAGCACCGGAGATACTGGGGATTCCGGTAACGCGGGCCTCCTTGCCTTGCTATCGACAAGCGATGAACCACCGGGCGATAGCTGCCCGGGTGGCGGCAAGAAACTCGACTACGGCGTCGACGAGAACCGCAATGGCAAGCTCGATAGATCTGAGATCGAAGGCACCCAGTATGTCTGCAGCGGTGTCGGCACGACTGGCCCTGTTGGGCCCGATGGGTCTCAGGGCCCCGCCGGAGCGACAGGCCCGACCGGAGCAACGGGAGCCACCGGAGCAACGGGAGCCGCCGGTACCAAGGGCGACATTGGGTCTGGGGCTACAGCAAAATGCAATGAGGGACCAATAGGCGCCAACGGCGCTACGGGTGATAACGGCGCTACGGGTGATAACGGCGCTACGGGCGACAACGGTGCAACCGGCGCCACAGGGGCTACAGGTGCCACGGGCGTTACAGGTGCCACGGGCGTTACAGGTGCTATCGGCACAACAGGCTACAGCACGCTCATCTCGAAATCGGTTCTTGCAGCGGGCGCAATCTGCATCGCCGGCGGCACGACGATCGACGTCGGCCTCGACAACGGTGACGGCGGTGGCACGGCCCGCAATGGCACGCTAGAGAGCGGCGAGATCGACCAGACCTCTCATGTCTGTGCCTCGAGTACCTGCCTCAAGTCGGGGAGCGTGACCTCCTCACTGAGCGGTACCGTGGGAGTGGGTGCAGCGATGTCCGTGGCCTGGGACGGAACCAACTATTGGTTCGTCTCTGGCGGAGGCCCCAGTGGCAATCGACTCGTAAGTACGGACGCGAGTCTGGGCAATGTCACCAACTATGCTCCCGGTATCGACTTCCGCTCGGTGTTCACCAAAGGCGATGGCGTCGCCCCAGTCTATGCTTCCACTTATTGGTCGCAGACCATCCTGCGCGCAACCGGAGCAGGCGCCTTCACCGCCGACATCGAGCGCAGCACGCTCGGCGACATTCAAATAGGAATCGCCTGGGACGACGACAAGGGTGAGTTCATCGGCCGTCTCGCCGGGACCGTGTACCGTTGGGATGCCTCGGGCGCGGCGCTCCCGAACGTGACTCTGCTGAGTGCCGCCACCGGGTACGGAGTGGTGGCGTGCAACACCGGCTATCTGACCTTCGATTCCACGACCAACGTCGTACGCGAGCACGACAAGGTCACAGGCGCCGTGCGCGCCACGGTCACGCTCACAGGAGCCAAATTGCCGTACGCAAATAGGCTCTCGATTGCCAATCACAAGATCTGGATTGCGTCCAATGCCGGCGCCTGGGCCGCATTCGACGCTTTGCAGTGACACCGTGGCGTGGTGGTTAAGCCACCGGATAGGGGTTTGGGTGGTCGCAATGTCCGAGTTCGTGCTTGAATCCGGCACAATCTTAGCGGGAAAATACCGAATCGAGTCGGTGATTGGCCGCGGTGGCATGGGCATCGTCATGGCCGCTCATCACTTGCAGCTCGAGCAGCGGGTCGCGCTCAAGCTGATGCTGCCACAAGCGTTGACCAATCCCGATTCGGTCGTTCGTTTCTTGCGCGAAGCACGCGCGGCCGCGCGGATCTCCAGCGAGCACGTCGCACGCGTATTCGACGTCGGTTCGCTGCCCAGCGGCGAACCATACATCGCGATGGAATATTTGCAGGGCTCGGACCTGGCCCAGCTATTGAAGCAACGGCGACGCTTCGCCGCGGATGACGCGGTGGACTACGTCCTTCAGGCGTGTGAAGCGCTGGCCGAAGCGCACGAGGTAGGGATCATTCACCGTGATCTGAAACCTGGCAATCTATACCTGACCAAGCGCATCGACGGCCAGCGGCTGATCAAGGTGTTGGACTTCGGCATTTCCAAGGTGGTTGGAGTGACCGCTGGCGGAGCGGAGGTGTCGATGACGCAGAGCTCCGAAGTGATGGGTTCCCCGCAGTACATGTCGCCCGAGCAGCTGATCTCGCCGAAGACGGTCGACGCACGCAGCGATCTGTGGGCGCTGGGTGTCGTCCTTTACGAAATGCTGTGCGGTATTCCTCCTTTCGATGGCGAAACGATGCCGCAGCTATGCATGGCGATCGTGAATCGGCCGACGCCACCACTCGCGGCGCGCGCGCCCAATCTGCCGCCGCTGCTGGCTGCCGTTATTGAGCGCTGCTTACAAAAAGCCGCGGCGGCACGCTTTCAGACCGTCGCAGAATTCGCGCAAGCGCTGAGCCCATTGGCCTCGCCTCGTGCGCGTCAGTCGATCGAGCGTATCTCGTTCCTGCTCGCGACGGGGGCTACGCAGCGCGTCGTTTCGGCGCCCGCGGAGGTCGCGGCTGCCACTGAAGGCAACCGTTCGCCGAGCGCGTCCCCGCTCGCTCCTGGTACCCAGGCTACCTGGACTAAAACCGAATCTACACGGCCCGGCAAACGAGAGTTGCGCGTAGGCCTATGGACGGCTGCCGCCATGAGTGGCGCGTCGCTACTCGGAGCCGTCGTTTGGTTCACTCAGCGCTTGCCAGTCGCGCCGTCCCCAACGGCCGGCTCAGCCGCTGTCGCGCTCGAAGCGATCTCTGCGCGCGACGTGCAAAGTGCTGCACCGGTGGGGCAAACAGCGGAAATTCCGAGAATGACTGCGAACGCGGTCGCAGGCGCAGCGTCGCCAGCTGCGGGCACTAGCGCGGTCAGGCGCTCGGTCCTATTCGCCCAGCGGACCGGCCAGGGGGTAGTCCTGCCCAACACAGCCGGCAAGGCGGCTAACTCTATCGACGTACCCAATGCGGCGTCGGTCGCTACGGTGGCTGCCACTGCACCTGCGGCGACGCCGAATGCCAGCACCATCAGCAAGCCCTTGGCTCCGCCGATTCGGAGTCGGCTATGAGTTCAACGCGGATCCGTCCCCCGGCCGTCAACGGTATGGGCCTGACTTCCAAGCCTCGACGCAATATCCGCGGCGCGATACCGTTTGTTGCGTTGGCCGCCTACTGTTGGGCGCCGCCGGCGCATGCGCAAAATGATTCCGCGTCGCGGGCGCTGGCCGTGCAACTGTTCGACGAGGCCGAGGCGCTATTCGCCAAACAGCAGGTCGCTCAGGCGTGCCCCAAGTACGCGGAGAGCTTCCGGCTCGATCCGCAGCTCGGGAGCTTGATCTACTTGGCGGAGTGCTACGAAAAAAATGGCCAGCTTGCCAGTGCCTGGGGCAGTTACCGCGAAGCAGAAGAGATGGCCGCCGAGCGTGGCGACAAGCGACAAGCGCACGCTCACGAGCGGGCCGCTGCGCTCTCGCCGCGGGTCGATCGTTTGGTCGTCGACGTGCCCGAGGCTTCTCGCCTCCGTGGGCTCGAGGTGCTTCGCGACGGCTTGCCCGTGGCAGCAACGCTCTGGGGCAATGGCACCGCGATCGATCCAGGCAAGCACCGCATCGTGGCTCGTGCCCCCGGCTACAAATCCTGGCAAATAGAGTTCGAACTTGTCGGTGAAGGGAGCACCTCCAGCGTCACGGTGCCAACCCTTGCGGTCGAGCCGCGGGTCGATGCCCAGAAACCAGCACCCGGGGCCAGCGATCCCGGCACTTCGCAGCGGATCACTGCGATTGCGTTGGGGGGCATGGGTATCGTCAGCTTGGGTGTGGGCGGCTTCTTCGGACTCAGCGCGCAATCGTCGTTCAGCGATTCGAAGTCGGCGTGTAACGACAACGACGTGTGCACCGAACACGGGAAACAGCTCCGCGACAGCGCCCAGAGCAAGGCCCTCGTATCGACGATCACGGTCGGGGTCGGCGCGGCAGCGCTGATCACGGCTGGTGTGCTTTGGTTTGCGGCGCCGAAGGCGGAGAGCCGAAGCGAGGCTACTCGGCGAAGTCCGGCGCACTGGGCGTTGGGCTTGAACAGTCGCGCATGGGGAGTGGAGCTAAATGGAGCCTTCTAAGCGCGGTTCCAAATTCGCGCGGCTGTTCCTGGCCGCGGTGCTGCTCGCGAATTGCAGCACGGTGCTGGGCCTGAAAGGCGGCACGGTGCAAGGCTCTTGTACGACGGACAACGAATGTGCGCCGGGTTATGGTTGCCTGCAGGGCTCATGCCGCAACAGCTGCACTTCGGATCCTGATTGCGGCGTTGGGTCGCGTTGCCTCAAGACCATCGTGAGCAGCGTGTGCATTCCCAATAGCGCGGACTGCGCCAACGATTGCCCGGCGGGCACGCAATGTTTCGACTTCAAGTATTGCCGTACGGTTTGCAGCAAGGATGCAGACTGCAATGTCGGCCAAACCTGCATCGAGTCCGGCTGTGTCGGCGCCGATCCCGCTTATGACCCCGGTAGCGGTGGGACCAGCGGAACGAGCGGAACGAGCGGAACGAGCGGAACGAGCGGAGCGAGTGGGGAAGCCGGCGCTGTAGACGCGGGCGCCGGAGGCGTCGTCAGCCCGAGCGCGGGTGACGCGGGCGCCGGCGAATCGAGTTCGATGGCGGGCAAAGACTCAGTTGGCTCGAGCGGCATGGCAACCGGCGTTGGCGGTTCGAGCGGCGCGGGACCAGCGTGGGAATGCGATCCGAATCCAACTCCCACCACCTGCGATGGCGCTACACCACGCTACTGCGACGCCACCGGGCATTGGCAAAATGTGGGCACTGGTGCCTGCAAGGGTGGCACAGCGTTGTGTGTCAAAGGCCTGTGCAACACGTGTACACCCAGCTCCACGCCGATCAGTTGCTCGGCCACGAACGTGCCACAATTTTGCAATAGCTCGGGCTCGCTGCAGGATGTGGCGACCGGCGCTTGCGCAGGCTATTGCTTGGCTGGCGTGTGCGTCGCGTGCAAGCCCAACGCGACTCCGCAATCATGCGCCGACAACACGCCGCTATTCTGCGCGGCCAACGGGCAATACCAAAGCGTGGCCAGTGGCGTTTGTCCCGTGTCCGCTCCGGTTTGCAGCAACGGCAGCTGCTGCACGCCAGGCGTATGCGGATCAGGTTGCGTCAACTTGAATACGAGCGCGACCAATTGTGGCAGTTGCGGTCACAGCTGTCAGGGCGGTGGTTGCGCGGAGGGCAAATGCCAGCCGGTGGTCTTGGCAACGACGACCGGTTCGCCACTGCGGCTCGCGGTCAATTCGACGGCGGTGTTTTGGGTCGATCAGAGCAGCGCCTCGTCGGTGAGTAAGGTTGGTCTCGACGGTACGGGACTGACAGTTTTGGCCACGAACTCGGGCGCTGGCTGGGGCATCGCCGCTGACGAGACCTCAGTCTTCTGGTCGGCTGATGACCTGGCTCCCGCGTTCGGTGTGGTCAGAAAGATCAGTGCTTCAGGCGGCGCCGTGACCACCTTGGCGACTGCGGTGTACGAACCTCGCGAGGTCGCCATCGACGCCAACAATGTCTACTTCGCGTCCTATCAAGGCGCATCCGGGCAGGTTCCGAAAGCAGGCGGGCTCACCGTCGGGTTGACCAGCAGTTTCGGTCTGTGGAGCGTCTTCGCCGATAGCGCGACCAACTCCAGCTACTTCCTCAACTATGACACGCAATCGATCCAGCGGTTCCCGATTGGTGGCGGGGCGTCAATTGATGTGGTGAAGGCGACGACGTTGGGGAGCAATCTTCAAGCCATGGCGGCGCGTGGCTCGAACATTTTCTACACGGCAGGCACTCAAGTGAGACAGGTCTCGATGGCCGGTGGCGCGGTGACCGTGCTCGCCTCCGGGCAGCTGACCGCTTACGGAATTGCAGCTGACAGCGCGGGCGTCTATTGGACCAGCAGAACCTCCTCCGGATTCATCAGCCGGTACGACGGCAGCCAGGTCTCGATCGTGGCCAGCGGGCAAAACTCGCCCTCGGGAATCGCGGTCGATGCGACGACTATCTACTGGGTCAATTCCGGCAGCAATCAGATCATGAAGCTCGCCAAGTAGCCGCACCGGTCGAGCCCGCAATCCCGCGGGCGAGAAATAAGGGAGCGGATTTCCGCGAGCCGGGAAGCAATAAGAAGGGTACGGGCAATGAACAGCACACGCTTGACTGGGGCGATCGGAATTAGCTTGCTTGCACTCGCTGCTTGCGGCGGCGAAGACGGCACGAGCGGCAAAGCGGGAAGCTCCACATTGCTGCGGTTATCCAACGAAGCCGCCGGTGACAGCTGCCCCGACGGCGGTACCAAGATCGAGTTCGGTACAGACGCCAACGGCAACGGCACGCTCGACGACAGCGAGTTGGAGGGGACGCGGTACGCTTGTAACGGTGCTGCGAGCGGCGGCCCCGTGGGGAAGCGGGGCGCGATGGGCCCTCAAGGCGACATAGGCGCGATGGGAGCAACCGGCGCGATGGGAGCAACCGGCGCGATGGGAGCAACCGGCGCGATGGGAGCAACCGGCGCGATGGGAGCAACCGGCGCAACCGGCGCGATGGGAGCAACCGGCGCAATGGGTGCAACCGGCGCAATGGGTGCAACCGGCGCAATGGGTGCAACCGGTGCAACCGGCGCAACGGGTGCAACCGGCGCAATGGGTGCAACCGGCGCAACGGGTGCAACCGGCGCTCTGCTCAACCTCATTACCCTCGCCGCCGGCTCAACCGCCTGCGCCAATGGTGGAGTCACGATTCAGGTTGGTTTGGACGATGGCGACGGCGGCGGCACGGCGGGCAACGGGATCCTCGAGGCCGGCGAGGTCGACGATTCGACCAACCTCTGCAACGGCTGAGTCGCCGGAGAACGACCATCAACAAGACGCATATCGCAGGGCTACTCGATGTTCAGTGAAATGAGGATCCGCTTGCTCACGGATCCTCATGGCAACGTCGGCAAGAGCCCCTCGGAACGTGAAGGTCCTCTGCTCTGAGGTGGCATAACTCGCGGTCCACGAAATTCAGCTTGAATGGGGGCCGGCCGACCCATGAGTCGCGAGCCTCCTCGTGCTGATACTGCTCACCGAGCATGTCGCGCGGTGCGCGGGACCTATCACACCAGGACCTCCCTGAAGAATCCGCCGATCGCGCCGGCGGTTTCCTCCGGCATTTCGAAGAACGCCATGTGCGGCGCGCCGGGGATCATCAGATAGCGCGCACCCGGAATGGTGTCGGCCATGGCCTTTACGGCCGGGGGCGGCATCGATCGGTCGACCTCGCCGGTGAGGCACAGCACCGGTACAGTGATGCTTTTCAGCTTCGGCGCGGAGTCGATATTCGCCATCGCTGTGTATCCGTCGCACCATGCGTTGAGGTTGCTGCTGGCAAGACTAGTACGCACCGGGAGGTCCCCACCTCGCGCGATGAATGAGTCCGTGAACCAGCGGGGCATCGAGCTATCCACGATGCCTGCCATGCCAACCTCTCTCGCCGCGGTCGCGCGGGACATCAGCCCCGCCCTACTCTGCTCGTTTTGCTGGTGATTGATGTTCGAGATCACAAGCGCGGTCACGTCCTCTGGATACTTCACGGCCAGCGCCTGCGTGACCATCCCGCCCAACGCGAATCCCGCGACCGCGCAGGGCGCAAACGCGAGCTTCACCAGCGCCGCATGCACGTCGTCCGCGTAGTCTTCGAGGCCCGCGGCCGGAGCGTAGGGCGATTGGCCGTGGCCGCGCAGGTCGACGCGCAGAATCGTAAACTCCTTCGCCAGGATAGCTGCGAGGGCGTCGAGCAGCGTCAGGTCCATTCCGACCGCGTGCAGCAGCAGCACCCGCGGACCGCTGCCGTCGATTCGATGGTTCAGTTCAACAGTCATGAAAATCACCTCATCCCGAAACAGGGGCACAACTGGTTTGGATTCTCGGCCACCTCTCTCGCAGGCCGTCGCATACGACCACTACGGTGAAACGCGGCCGGCGTCGAGCGCGGCCTCGACGGAACGTTTTCCGTTCTGGTCGGGGACGTCCGTCGAGAACGCGATCGCCTTCTGCGTCTCGAGCTCGGCGAGGCGCGCGCTGAGCTGCCCGTGCATGGTCGCGTAGGCATCGCTGCCGAGTACGAGTCGCCGCGGCGCCGGCGTCTGGTCCACACACGCGATCATGCGCTCGACCATCGCGATCGGATCGCCGATCGACTGCAGCGAGCCCGCTTCGAGGATCTTGCGAATCCCAACCGACGGCGACGCGTCGTATGCGGGGATCCTCGGCGCGAGCTTCGAGCTCCCGTAGCGGAAGTTCGTGCGTGCACCACCCGGTTCGACGAGGGTGCAGCCGATGCCGAACACCGCCACTTCCTGCGCGACCGCGTCGACGAAGCCCTCGATGCCCCACTTTCCTGCGTGATACATCGAGCCGCCGGGCAACGCTGCCTGGCCGGCCATCGAGGAGAGCTGCAGGATCCGACCACCGCCCTGCGCGCGCAGGTGGGGCAGCGCCGCACGGATCACCTGCATCGACCCGAGCAGGTTCGTCGCGACCGCATGCAGCATCTGCTCGTCGGTCGCCTCTTCGCCGGCACCGAACAGCCCATAGCCCGCGTTGCTCACGACTACCCCGATCGGCCCGACCTCCTCAAATGCGCGATCGACAACGCGCCGGACGGCCCCGAGGTCGGTGACGTCGAGATCCGCCAGCCAGAGCCGGTCGTTGACCAGGTCGGCCACCGTAGCGCGGTCGCGCACGGTGCCTGCGACGCGGTCGCCCCGCGCCAGGAGGAGCTCGGTGAGATGGCGGCCGAAGCCGCTCGAGATGCCCGTGATGAACCAGGTGCGATTTTCCATGACCATAGAATAGATACTCGAGCGAGACGTGGAATAGTTGAAAGTCCTCATTTCGTTCGCCATCATCCAGACATGGACCCATTTTCGGATCTCCTCGGGCTGCTCCGGGCACGCTCGGCGAGCGCTGGCACCCTCATCGCTGGCGGTTCGTGGGGGCTCGACGTCCCGTCGTACGAAGCGATCAAGTTCTGGTGCGTCGTGCGCGGTACTTGCCTGTTCGTGTTCGGTCGCGACAAGCCGGTTCGCGCCAACGCGGGTGATGTCGTGCTGCTCGCATCACCACAGGCACACGTGATCGCGAGCGACCTACGCGCCCGCCGCACACCTTTCAGCGACGTGCTCGCCGCTCGCGAGGGCATGATCGCCCGCGTCGGGCAAGGCGACGACTTTGCGATGATCGGCGGCAAGGTCCTGCTCGATCCCGTAACCGCTCGTCTGCTGCTCGATGCCCTGCCGCGCCTCGTCGTCGTGCACGGCGACCCGCGCGTGCAGTGGGTGATGCACGAAATGGCACGCGAGCAGGCCGATGGCTCGCCCGGCGCGAGCGTCGCGTCCGCACAGCTCGCGCACCTGATGTTGATCCACGTGCTGCGCGCGCACCTCGCGAGCGAAGCGGGGGGCCCGAGCTGGCTGCGCGCCGTGGTCGACCGGCGCCTTGAACCCGCGCTGTGCAAGATGCACGCGGATCCGGGGCATCCCTGGCAGCTCGGCGAACTCGCGAAGGCGTCCGCCATGTCGCGCTCCGCGTTCGCGGCGCACTTTACGTCAGTAGCCGGTTGCTCGCCGATCACGTACCTCACCGAGTGGCGCATCCACCTCGCGAAGCGCGCGCTACGCGACGACCCGCAGGCGTCGCTCGGCGAGCTCGCGACCAGCCTCGGCTACGCATCGCAGAGCAGCTTCTCGAATGCATTCAAGCGCGTCACGGGCGCGGCGCCGAGCTTGTATCGCCCCATCTAGGTAGCGTTCACCCCGCGGCGTTGACGTCGTTGACGTCGTGGGTCGGAGTTCGGGAAGACGCCTACGACACTCCAACGACAAGGGTCGCCTCAGTCGAAGGTGGTCACGAAAAATCGACAGACTTGCTCCGTCATTGCTTTCGGATCCGTCGGCGGCTGCCGGATCAGCTGATCGACCAGCAAGGACGCGACGCCATGGCTGGAACGTCGTCATCTACGACGGGCTCGGACAGCAGACGATGCTCCACCTTCGACGTCGGCCGGCACTGCCGCTTCCGCGTCGGGCGTTTCTCGGCCTAGGTAAGGAGCTCGTCGAGCGCCGGGCATAGCGCCTGGCTCCAGTTCGAAGTGACATCTCCGAGTGATCAGCATCGCCGCGTCCTCTGAGATCACCACGACCCTGACTTGCGACGCTGCCGGACGTCGCGCCAGGCCACGTGCCACTTCAGGGTGACCCTCCGCGAACAGGATGCGAGCACCTGCCAAGGGTACGACAATGATCCCGGTGGGGATCTCGCCGCCGCGGCGCTGGACTCGTTCAGCCTCTATGCTGGCGTCGAGGCCGGCCTTTTCAGCAGCGGCTTGGGCGAGTTCGGCCCCGACAGGGTCTTGCTGGTCGACGATGAGCACGACGGCGTCTTCGGGTGCGAGCCCGCTAACGGCAGCTCGAGCCAGCATCACGGACACGGCGTCCCGATTGGCATGAAGCAGATGGAGACGGGCGTCTGCGCCGGGGATTTCGAAGCTCATTGAGGATATGTACGAGCCGGGTAGGCGGAGTATTGACCGATGGTACGTGTTTCGGCGTCTAACTGAGGTTGATTCGAGGCACGCGACCGGCGTACCCCAGCCATGTCGCCTCTCCTCCGGCTTGCCCTCGAAATCCTCGAAGCCCCCTTCACCGCTCCAGGGCTTCGGGTCGTCGCCTGTTCCACACTCTTGGTGGCGCTGGACAATGCCATCGAGGTCCCGGTGGGGTCCCACATGGCGTGCTGGCGGTACCTACTCGGCAGCGACCAGAGCGCAGCTGCCATGCACCGCCACGAGCTCGCCCACCCTGAAGTCGCCAGGGACGCGGTGCGGGTTCTGCTCGACCCAGAGGCAGGCGAAACCGCTCAAGACTTGGCGATGGCAACGCTCCGGGGAAGCAACGTCAGTGTGGTGACCGATCAGGACATCGTGACGCTAGCCGACCGTGCTCTCACAGAGGGCCGCAGTCGCCGCGTGAATTGGATCATCGAGCAGGTGCACGAGCACCGTGGGCTGAGCCCCGAGTTCCTGGTGATGCTGCGCGAGCGGCTGGCGGCATCCGACGAGGCAACGGTGCGAGCTGGTGCGATCGACATTGGGGTGCTGCTCCCTCGGCTCGATGCGGCATTCGCCGCGAAAATGCTTGGCGACGGGAGCCCGCTGGTTCGGGCTTCCGTCGCTGACTCGTTCGAAAAGCTCGATCCACGTGATCGAAGGTCGGCGCTTCGACTGCTTCGTGACCATCTGGGACGCGAGACGCACCGAACGGTCCTCTCAACTTGCTATCACACCCTCGGGGCTCTCATCCGTCGCGGCCCTTCGGGAGACGACAACTGATGAGCGGGCCGCCACCGGTCGTGCAGCACGAATTGACGGTAGGGCAGAGGCACCTATTGAAGCGGCATGAACGTGGGCTGCGTCGGCTCGCCTCCGAGCTAGCGCACAGGAACGCGCTTGAGGCGGTCGACATCATGTTCGTCCTGGCGGACCGCAAGGGTCGGATCGGTCGAGCCTTCAGCGCAGCTGTATCCATCGCCTCGGTCGGTCCGGTAGTGGTTCCGGGCCGAACCGCGGAGCTAGCGGCATGGGTTGAGCCTCTCTCCGTGCATGGCCCGGTCTGGGACTTCACCGACGGGTCTGCGGGGATCCCTGTACTTGTGGTCGACGAGCACGATGCGATGGCCGTGGTCCGCCTCGCCGAGCAATCCTTGTGATGAAGCGCGAGCTACTCGTTTCGTTGCTCGCGGCGGCAGTCCCGGTATGGGCGGCAAGATTGTCGCTGACACCTCTACGAAAGTTGCTCGCTGAGGGCCCGGCGTTGGCGCGCACCATCGCCGAAAGCGCAGAAGCTCTTCAACTCGGTAGCAGCCACGACGGCGCGGCCACCGAAGCATTCGATGCACTTGCCAGGGCCGTTACGGTCTTGTCCTTCTTGCCCGACGGCGTGAAGTTTTGCGGCGTGCGCATCCGGAGCGTGCACCCGACGCGGAGGACCGCCGCTAGGGTCGGGAGGTCAGAACCGCTCGATAAAGTCCATCGTGTTTCCAAGAACGGAGATCTGGCTATGTTACCTGGCGTGTGGTGCTCCGTGGCTGAACTGACGAATTGGCAGGAAGCGGGCCCCCCCCTCGATTTCAAGCCTCAGGATGATTTGGCGGACGTGAAAGTGGATCTCGAAAATTCCTAGGCGGTCATTTTTTGCTCGAAATCGGCACAATGCTGCCCGTGACGCGCGGTGATCTCTTTTTGGCCCCTGTGATCATCATGGGAGCCAACATCGTGTCGAGCGCCGCCCGCGTCCCTCAACACATTCTTCACCGTTGCGCGGTCGACCTTTCGCGTCGGATCTACACCTCGTTGCCATGGGGCTACCGGGTCGCAGGACTGTTTGTCGTTCTGGCGCGCAACGCCCTCGATGCGTTCGGCAGAGTCGCATACGCCGAGATGATCAGGTCTGTCGTGCGGGGGATGCCTGACACGCCATTAGGGAAACCCGCCTTTGACCTCGTTCAGGACGTCGAGCACCGTGGAGCAGACGCGCTCCCGCCCGACTATGGAAAGCCCTTCGCCACACGCGTCTACAAGATATTGCTCTCGAAATTCTCGGACCCTGAAGTTGCCGAGGATGCCATGTCGCAAGTGTTGCTGCAGGTCGCTCGCCGGAAACTGCATATCCAAAATGGATCAAGCCTACATGAGGCCGAGAGCTACATCATTACGGTCGCGTTGAACGCCGCCCGGGACATTCTGCGCGCGCGAAGTAGGCGCCGTGAAGAGTCGCTGGTTCGAGAGCGAGACGATGACCAGACGACAATCGACGTGGAGGACCCGGAGGCTTTCGCTCGGCTCGACAAGCTGCTCCCTGCGTCGGAGCTTCGAGTGGTGCTTCGGGACCTCGGCGAAGTTCATCCGCGTGCGCCAGAATGGCTACAGGCCAGACTTCAGGGTGACAGTGGTCAAGAAATCGCAACCGACTGGGGAACGACGCCATCATACGTGTCGAAGTGGCAGAGGCAGTACGTCCCCGCAATCAGGCGTGTCGTCGAACACCACCTTCGACAGGCTAGGGCGCGGTACAGCTACGATCGTCGCGCGGCCTCCTGATGCGCGGATCTTTGATCAACAGCCCGTCGCGAAAGCAGCCTTGCACTCATTGGTCATCGGCACGCCGATGCCCGGGATACCGCTCTCCGTTGGCGGATCGTCCTTGCAGTGCGCGATGGCTCGTTTGTTGAATGAGGCGGCGCCCAATGCATCGACACACTCCTTCTTGGCAGGGCAATAGGCATCCTTAACCAGCATCTGCAGGTGAAGGTGCATGCTGCGAATTCCTAGACGCGCTCGTTGCGGATCAAATTGCGCTGTTGCGAAGGCGATTTTGAACTGAAGTTGTGCCAAATTATCGCCCTGGGCCTGCACCGCGTCCCAAAGGCGATCGGCCTCTCTCCCCTCTTGCTCCAGGACCGCGACCTGGGCGAGCTGAACAAGGCGGTCGCCAATCTGGCTGGCGTACTCTGTATCAGGATAGAGCTTGAGAAAGGTGAGCAGGTCGTCCGCGTCATTTCCGGCGATGAGCAATGGAGCGTAGCGATCCTCAAACGCGGCCAACCCTTCACTCGCGGCCGACGCCGTCTCGGTGGAGTACCGCTGGACCGCTCGCACGATGATTACTCCCAGCTTGAGGTCCTGGGACCGTGCTTCCGGCCGCTTCGTGAGGTTGACGAGCGTCTGGTTGATGCGGCCACCCAGCGCCTCAAGCACCTCATGGTCGCCAGGAAAGGCGTCCAGTTTCAGGCTACCGACGGCTTCGGCGACATCGCGAGGGTTCGCGTCGAGGGAGCTGATGCGTTCGGCCCTTGCTTGCGTCACCGCAGCGGAGAATGCAGTAGTCCGTGACTCCTGCGGCAGGGCCCAGAAGAGACGAGCGGCTTCCGCGTCAAGTCCCTGTCGGGCTTTCGTGAGGACCTCCGCGCGCGCCGCTTCGAAGGAGTCGTCGTCGTGGTGATTCTGGGTCGCGGCAGCATTTTCTGGTCGCGGCGCTGGCCGTGCGATCGGCGGTGGCTGCTGCTCGCACTCGATCGTCGTTGTAGCGTCGTTGGGGTTTAGACAGCGACCGTTCGCAAGACGGTTGCTGGGCTGCGTGTTGGCCCATTCCATGACGCCCGCGCAGCCGGCGACCACTGAGCTGAGACCAAAGGCGACTGCCAGCACTGCAGGTTTCATTGATGCAGCTCCTTGCAGGCCGTCGCGTTCCCGAGATCGCATGCCTTCTTGAGGGTGTCGTCAGCCTCGAAGGCGTTCGCTTTGGTTCCCCATCCATGCCGGATGAACGTCGCGAGAGCGTAGCAGCCGGTGGCGTTGTCGGCGTCGCACGCTTTCTTGTATAGGGTCGCCGCCTTGGCGTGGTCCGCCGCCGTGAACGTTCCCCCCGCGTACGCTCCCGCCGCCGAGATCGCGCGCTCGAGCGCCTGTTCGACGTCGTCGCTGCGGCCAGCGAGGGCCACGTCGAGCTCGAACAACGCCTTGTGCGCGAGCAACTCCACCCCCGTGGTAAAAGCGCGGGTTGTAACGCACCGTGCTCACCGCAAGCGCGATGCTGCTCAAGCGCCGGCGCGTATGCGCATCTCGAAGCGCCGGGTGCTTCACTCCCCTCTTCACGTAAAATCCCTCAGGCGCGGCGTGCACCAGCCCGGCCTCGATCAACGCCTCGGTGTGTGGCCTCAGCGCGGCGATGCTCAGTTGACGCGTGGGCGTTTCCCGTAGCCCGGCCGCATTCGCCAACGCCGTCAGGTTCGTGATGTTGGCCGGGCCGTCGAGCGCGAGCAATGCCAAAACGTTGCGTTGGATTGGAGCCAGCTCGGCCGCACTTTGCTCGAAGCTACCTACTGCTGCTCGTTTTTCCACCGCCGCCGAGTAGCGTGATTGAGTCTGCGCGAGAAGCTCGGCCCCAAACTCCTTCGGAAAAGTGCCGACGCCCCCCGGTCCGCGCCGGCTACGCTCGACGTCGGCGGGCACGTTGCGATCCGTCCCAGCGAGCCCGCCGCGTTGCGTGGCGAATTCAAGCAGGCCGTGTTCCTCGACAGGAGCTGTGGCAGCGCTTGGGGCCGCGTGCTCGAAGCGCTGCGCATGTTGGTTTTCGCTGGCGGCGCGCAGCTCGCGATCCATGGAACGGTCGTTGGTTTTTCATCCTCGGCGCACCTGGGTAGACGAATTTAGAACTGCGCACGCGATCTTGCTAACAGCGCCTTGGGTTACTCAGCCACAATGCGCGGGACCGACGTGCGGATGACATCGCGCAGCCACCGGTTTCGCACATCGGCATCTACTCGTGCGTCCCACACCATGCGGCACGTGAAGCCCGGCAGCGCGACCGGAAGTGGATAGGCCTTGAGTCGCCGGAGCGGTAACGAAGAGGCGACGCGAGAGGGCAATGTCGCGAGAGCCCCGAGCTCGTCGGCAAGGTGAAGCGCCGCGGTGAAATAGGTCGTGTAGGCGACGACGCGCCTTCGGTACCCCATCTTCTCCAGCGCCGCGTCGATCCCCGCGTAGCCCGCGTGAGCGGTGGCGACGACGTGATCTTCGGCGAGGTAGCTTCGAAGCGTCAGGCGCTTGCGAGCGGGCGCCATGCACACGAATCGCTCACGGTACAAGACGGTTTGACGCAATCCCGGGCGATCGGGGGGGTCTACGGCGATGGCGATGTCCACGGCACCTCGAGCCAGCTCGTCGCCGATGCGATCTCGATCGTAGCTCACGAACCGAACTTGGGTTCGAGGGCTCCCCGACGCCACCGCGCGAAGCAGCGCGGCGCCGAGCGAGACGACGAATTGGTCGCGCATAGCGACGACGACGACCGCCGGACCCGGATCCACGGGCGAATCACTGACCAGCCCGCGCAGCGACCGCAGTGAGGCAGCGAGCGGACCTGCCAGTCGCTCCGCGCGTGGGGTCGCGACCATTCCGTCGCCACGCCGGAGCAGGAGCGGATCTGCGAGCTCTCGTCGCAGTGCTGCCAAGGTCTTGCTCACGGCTGACTGCGTGACCTGTAGTTCACGCGCCGCCGCGGTGGGACTCCGCGTGCGGAGAAGTGCCTCGAGGACGATGAGATGGTTCAGCGATGGACCCATCGTCATGACTTTATCTCATCGGCGGTTGCAATAGGAAACCCTTCCGTTATCGAGGCCCGGACGCACAATCCGGTGCGGAGGTTCACATGAGCAAACTGAACATCGAACGGTTCGCAGGACGCGAAGCAAACGTAAATGCCTACATCATCAGTAACGCGACGCACGCAGTCGTCGTCGACAGCTTGCGCAATCGGGCCGAGGCGGCTGAGCTAGCCGAGCTGGTGCGTGCCTCGGGTCGCACGCTCCAAGCCATCCTCGTGACGCACGGACATCCCGATCATTACATCGGCTCTCGCACCCTCAAGGAGGCGTTCCCCGGCGCGCGCATCGTCGTCGCTAGCCACGCGATCAAGAGCGACATGATCGACTTTTCGACCTGGATGCAGAGCGTGGGCTGGCTCGATCAGCAGCCGCAGATGAAGCCCAAGAGCGCGCAGGCTCCCGCTGGGTTCGACTATGCCGGACAGGTCGAGGTTCTCGAAAGCGACAGTCTCACCCTCCAAGGTGGAGGCGAGCTCGAAGTCCGCTCGGATTACCCGGCGACTGAGAGCGGACACATGGCGACGGTCTTTGTTCCAGACCAAAACTCTCTATTGACGAGCGACCTGACCTATCACGGCGTGCACGCTTGGGCGGGCCAGGGGGTGCTCCGCGAACACGTCGCAAACTGGGTTCGCGTCCTGGGTGACCTCAAAGCCAAGTATGGTGATCCCAAGGTAGTCGTCCTTCCGGGGCACGGAGCGCCCAGCGACCCCACGCTGTTCGATCGCATGCGCATTTACCTCGACGACTTCATCAGCGCGGTAGATGGGGAGCGCAGCGACGCCGACGCCTTGGCTCGAATCAAGCGGCTGTATCCGGGCTTCGAGCAGGAGGGCTTTTTACTGGCCCAGAGCGTCGCCTTTCACGGGCCTGACGCTCGAACCAAAGCAGCAACCTAGGAGCAGCTCGCCAAGGCGAGAGTCCGGGTGCGGTTGCGGATACACAGGAACCGACTCGAGTTCGAGCGAGCAGAGCGTCGACTTGCTGAGTTACCGGGCGCTGCTTGACAGCATCGAACTTGGCGAAGGGCACTCCGGCTAAAGCTCAAAGATTTTCGCCCGTTCTTCCGGCGCCACGAACAGTCGTTGCGATTCACCAGCGCACCGACGAGTTTTCGAGGCGCCTGTTGGCGTCAAGGGATCCAGGCCCCTGGCATTGACATTGGCGCCAGCACGCCAACCAAAAGCATATGGGGCAATGCATAGACGAGCAGAAGAATCCGCAATGCCATGAGCATTGGCGGCTTCAGACGGCGCGCCCCAAGGATCGCCAGCAGGAGGCCAACGTTGACGAAGGCGCAAGAGATCAAAGCACCGAGCACGATCCCGGGAGACGTGACCTCCGCAGCGTGCTCGACAAGTCCAAGACCAGAAATGGCGTGAGGAGGTTCGAAGGGCAATACACGGCAAGCAAGACGGAGCTCGCGAGCCAGTGTCGCCACTGACTCCAACTAGCGGGAGCCACCGGGAGGCCCCTCGATGGGATCCATTGGTTGAGTGCGCCTCGGATCGGCAACCGCCATCCAGCCCTCCCCGACCTGAAAAAACTCGTTCGCGAGCCCGGCAGCGACGAGACTGGACCCCCCCGCAACATGCAGGCACTGCGTGGAGCGGGACTTGTCCGAGGGACTCCAGCGCGGCCCGTCCGCGCGGTCCATTCGCCCCGCGTTTCGAGCTCCATGCTCAGCTCATAGCTGCTCGTCGCTTCGTTCAGCGCGATCAACCGGCCGCCATGGCGGATGACGTGATGAAAGCGCCATTCTTGTAAGGTCCCGTGTTGTCGCCAGCGCGCAGCAGCTTCGGATCGACCGGCGTGGGTTTGCTGAAGCTGCCGTACACGGCGCGCCCCGCGCGCTGCTCGACCGCAAGATCCCTGGTTCGAACGAATCGATTCCGGTAGCGAGGGCGACCAGCGTCGAGGTAGACCGCGTGAATCATGCCGTCGCCGTCCATCCAACGCGATCGGCTTGAAGAGTGGGTTGGGGCCGTTACACATGTAGGCTCCCCGGAGCTCCGCGGGAATGCGCGCCGAAACCAACTTGAGCTCGCCGGCAGAAACTTCGCGCTCGACCGGCAGGAAGTTACCGCTAAGGTGGGGGTCGTCCGAACGCCACGGCACGTCCACGGCCTGATCGGCCCAGGAAGGCGACGTCGTGGTCGAGCACCACCTGCGCCAAGCGAGGACGCAGAACAGCTACGGTCGTCGGTTTGCCTGCGCGCGGTAGGGTACGGTGGCTCTCGGCTAGCCAATGACAGCCCCAAGAATAGCTCCGAGGATGCCAGACACGATGCCTCCGAACGCGGCGAGCGTCAGCTCCTGGCTTGTCATCGCCTGGCCGTGAGCGCAGCCCTGCCAGACTAGGACCGTTCCCAAAGCAAAGCCGAGCGTCGCGCCGAGAACGGCAGAGCCCGCCCTTCCGCTCTTGGCAGTCACCTCAGTTTTTGGTGATGCTGGAGGAGATGCGGCCGCGTTGGGACGTCCGCATCTCGGGCAGGCGGCTGCCTGGTCGCTCATCTCGGTCTCACAGTCGATGCATTTGATCAATGCCATACGTCATTTCTCCAAGTTCGCTTGGGGACCGGGGACCGCGGGCATTTTCGGCACCCGGCGATCAAGCGTCGGTCGTCGACGACAAGGGGATCCTCCCTCTGGCGCGCCCGGCTCATCATGGTCATCACCTCGGACAACAGAAGATCGTGAACAATTGAGGCTCGCGCGTTCCGGGGAACAGGTGCACGCAGCCCGCCGCTAAAGCAACCAGATCATCTTCCTCGAACGTCCCACCCTCGTAGCTTTTTCGGAAGGGCGGCCACCCGTTGCCGGTGCACTCACCATCGCGATCGAGGGACCAGAATTTGGCCGCGACTTTTTGCCTTGCGAGCGCCACCGCTTGCGCCTGGGCCTCAGCGTCTGCCTTGCGCCGTGCTTCCGCCGCCTTCGCCTCAGCCGCGTTACGGTCGGCCCTCGCCTTCTCGTAGCTCGGCTTCATCTCCTCGAGCAGCTTGGTCGCCGCTTTACCTGACTCGGATGTGGGGTCGGCCGAGATTGCATTGTTGCAGGCCCTCCACGCGCCCTCGACGTCACCCTTCGCGTTGAGCTGGATGCAGGTTGCGTGGTCGGGCCTCGCCTTGTCGGCGCATCCGACGGCAGCGAATGCAAGGACGAAGCCTAAGAGGCTGAAGGGCAGAATGGCGCTGGTCATGCGGTTCTCAGGTGGGAATACGATTCCGACAGCAAAGCAGTAAACCACAATAGCGCCCACTATAGTGGGCTCCTTTATCGTGGGGTGAGACGCCCAGCATGCCTGCGTGGACTTCGCGAAATTTCTCCTGCATTTCGGCAAAAATCTGCGTCAGGCGCGCTGGCTAGCGGGCCAAACCCAGCAGGAGGTTGCGGCGCAAGGTCTCAGCCTGCGCTGGTACGCTGAGCTCGAACGAGGGCAGCGAAATCCGACCTTGAGGACGGTGTTTGACCTAGCGCAAATCCTCGACGTGGCCCCCAGTGAGTTGCTGGATGTTCCGGGTGCGCGTCCGAGCACTCGCCTTCTTGAGCGCAAAGCGACGGCGCCCAAGAAGGGGCGGAAGCCGAGGCTCAGTGCGAAACGCTAACGAGGCGATGGTGAGCGGCGACCCTGACGAAATGCCCATGCCGCGACGAGGTCTATGGCGTCGTTCAGGCGCCCCGCGCTGGCGGTCTCCAGAGCGAGATACGCCGACCACGCCTCCGCCGTCACGAGCGCCCGCAGGCGATTCTGGAGCGCGATGATCTTGCGGCGGTGCTGCTTCATGCGGGGGTCGCTGTCGAACAGCGCGTTCAGCGCAACACCGAGGGCATCGGGATCACTGAGAACACGCTGATCGAGTCGGGGAACGCCTCTTCGTGTTCGGAGATGAGCCATCGAAGCAAGGAACGCCCGACGGGGGCCGCTCGTGAACCCATGTCGGCCGCATCCTTCACCGCGCCATTGACGCCGTTGCTGTCGAGTCGTACTCGGAGCCGTGAACCTGCGGTGCGCGGCTGCCGCCCGGCCCGATCGCTTGGAGCTGTCGAATGACCGTTGTTGAAAGTATCGCAGTCGGTGTGCTCGTTCTCTCCGTTCTGACCGGGCTCGTTGGGGGCGTCGGCGTGATGGTAGTCTTGGGACGCGGCACGGGATCCGGGCGAAAAGCTAGAGCAATGCGGCCATGGGCAATCGCCGCCGGAGCGAGCGGAGTGGCCTTCGTCATCTCAGCCGTAATAGGCGCGATCGCGGCGCGACCTCGGCTGACGCGAGAGCGCGAAGCAAACTACGCAACAGCGACCATACTGTTGTCACAAGGGAATGCCCGAGATGCTATCCCGTTCTTGGTGAAGGTGGGATCCGATCTCGACGATCGACCGGGCGCGGGCCGAGACGCGCCGAAGGAGCTCGCGGAGGCTCGCGGTAAGTTGCAGACAGAGGTTCTGGAGAAGCTAAACAGAGCTGCCGAAGCGGTTGACCTTCAGCCTCAGAGCGCGAAACGCGATGTCGCTGCCGCAATGCTTGGGGTCGATGAGGTCCTCTTAGGCGACCGCTACCGCCAACTCGAGGATCGAGCACGCGAGATCACCGCGCGTGCTGATGCAAGACTTACAGCGCTGTCGGTGGCGCCGGAATCGTCAGCGCACGCTGCCATACCGGCCACAGGGATACCGGCGGCGAATCCGGCCAACATGGACAGTTCGAGCGTTCGTCCGCCCGACACGCGAGATGCGTCAGCATCCGATGACCTCGACGGTTCGGAAGGTGCTCGAACCGAATGGCGCGTCGGGGATCGCGAAGAAGCTGCAGCGGTGCTACGCGAACTCATCGTGCTGGAAGCTGAGGGGCGCGAGATGGAATCGCTACGGCGGTCTAAGGAGCTCGCCGTGATACGACAATGCGGAACTCTCATGCGTAGACGGCAGCCAACGGCAGATGCTCTTCGCGAGAGGGCAGCGAAGTTGCCTCTAGACGTGAGGTTGTTCCTTGAGGCCGCGGCCATGGGTCTGAATCCCTGCGTCTCGTGCCTGGATAACGCCCTAGCGGACTGCAATGCCGCCCACCATGAGATCGAAAATGCGAGAGAGCTGTTGCGGCAGCATCGGTGAGTGGTCCGGCTCCGTAGGCTCGGGCTCCACAGAAGCTCGACCCGAGGGGGCTGAGCCACGAGGTCGCAGTGGTTCGGGTAAGCCTGCCCGTCGTGAGACACAAGGCGTAGTCATTTTGACAATGGGTCGATCAGCGCGCACCTCCGCATTGAGCCTGCGCTAGTCAGCGCCATATGTATAAATTTGTCGTTATCCAAGGTAGTTGCGGGAACCCCTATGACATTGCGAAGGCCGAACAGGCCGCCAACGGGATGGTCCAGCAGGGATACGTGATGGACCACGTCTATCAGTCGGCAACCCGTGGCTGTTGGGGCACGGCGACATCGCTAGTGATGGTGTTTAGGCCACGAGGATGAGGGGCGGCAGGCGCACAAACCTGGCGATCGCTGGCGTGAGCGTCGAACCATTTCACGCTGGCTTCCTACCGGGTGCGCACCACCCCCATTGCGCTCGGCACTCGCATCACTTGTTATGGATTCGCGGTCGGCCGCTCTGCCTCGGGTGCACGTGCATGACGGGCGGAACCGTGGTGGGCTTGGCGTTAGGCATCATCGTCGCGAGCCGTTCCAGCTCGACGCTCGCGTGGATACTGCCCCACGTTGCCCTGGTTGCGCCGACAGCCCTCCAACCGTGGATACAGGCGAAGGCGTTCAAGGTAGCGGCGAGATCGGCTCTCGGCCTCGCGAGCGGCTCATATGGCGTAGGCCTGGCCATGGGTGCTCCGCTGCCGGCGCCAAGGTTGCTCAGCGTCGTTGTGCTCATCGCTCTTTTCCTAGCGAGCCTGTTCTCGCTGCTTTGGCTTCGAGGGCGCCGCCCAAACGATCCGTGCAAAGCGTGTCCCCAGGGGGTGTTTCCGACGTGCGAGTGGAACCTACCGAGGCTTCTAGGCCACGGTGGCGGTCGAAGTCACCGGCCTGTTTCGGAGCGGGTTTGAGCCTCTACGTTGGAAGGTGAGCTGATCGATGACGAATACCAAACTCATCGAGAGCGCCAAGGATGCCTCGCGCCTTTTCCTTCGATTGGCGGCGAGTGCGGACGAGATCTGGGTGGTGACGGCATGGGCTTCCGACGGAACTGACGTGGCTAGGTCGCTATGGAAAGCACGAGACCGCGTAGCTCGCCTCGTGGTGGGCCTCGATTTTCATCAAACCTCCGCCTGAATGAATGGTGGTCTAGCTCGCTGGAGCGTACAGCTCGCCATCGTGCACGACTGACAAGAAGTCTTCTACGTAAAGCGGCTGCTTCCGCGTCTCGTACTGGAACTCCCTGCGCGTAACCTCTGGAAACCTGACATGCCGGATGCTCCGCGACTCCATGGAGAACTGAATCAGCTTCTCCATCCTCAGCACGGCGGAGTCGTTGGTGTCTGGCCCAAGGACCAAGTGGACCCGGCGCTCCAATGGTGCGCCGGGCTCCGTTGAGCTGATTGCGTTCAGGATGAAGGCGCGCGCATCCGGATCAGAAGGAGGTGACCTGTAGCCAAGGAAGACAATGACGTCGGCCTGTTTGAGTGCTTGCTCGGCTTGCGCCCAGAGTGGCTTCAGTAGGCCATTGCGGACTCTTCGCTTCGAAATCCCAGGCGTGGCAATCAAGGGGACTAGACCCGCCTTCACGGCCGACATGAAGTTGGGCTGCTTGATCGTTTTCCCCGCGGGGTCGACGAACAAGTCGACGCTCCCGTGCAGCTTGAAGATAGATACCCCCCGCCCACCCAACGTCTGGAGCCACATGGGTCCGAACCGTTTTCTCTCCGAGGGTCCCGACGTCCTTCGATCGGCCCAGCGTCTCCAGTACGAGGTCGTAGTTAAACGTCACGATCGCGTTTGTCTCCGGATTTAGCCCGGACGCCCAGCGAATGTAGGGTTGCCATGCTTCGTCCTCGTCAACCGCGGCGGCTGACAGAAAGTGACATTCCGACGCGACGGCTTGGACGGCTGCGCGCCGAAAATTTTCCAGATCGTCGGCGCCTCGTCGATCATCAGGGAGCCATGATGCAAGGATCGCTCGTCGTACTGGGTCCGCCTCCGTCGAGTCAACGAACGTCAAAAATTCTTCGGCGTGGTCCCAGTGAATCGCTTGATTCGCACTTCGAGGATTTCCCCGCTGGTGCTCCTTGAATAAGTCGTAGACCCAGATGTAGTCGCGCGGCGGGTCCTTGCCCGCTGTGCTTTCGAGCAGGCGCATCCTTGCTTCCCCCCCGGAGCGATCGGAAAGGAGGTCGTTAAGCAGCGGACCGCCCAAGCTTTTGGAGAACCCCGACCCTAGGATCCAAACCGTCTTCTTTGGCTCAACCACGCTCAATGTTCACCTTGGCTAGTCTTGGTGTCCAGCAAACTTCCCCATGCCACGAGCTATGGTGACGTCCACTCTGCCATCACTAGAGCATCGACGTATTGTCGGCAGCTGCGCGTCCAGCGCTCGCTCCTGTCGTTGCTGAGCCGGGCGGCAAAACAATGTCCGACCTCGGGTTGACAAGGGGCGGGACCGCGCTGACCAGCGGCCCGCGTCGGTCCGAGAATGGGCAACGCGCAGCCCGAATCGAGCAGGCCAGCAGGACATAGACCCGAGCGGCGTGGCTAAGCCTTGCTGCGGTGCACCCGAGACGGAGAGGGCCGGCACCGCGTTCGAACGGCTCGACGCTGCCGTTCAGGCGAAACGCGATCCCAGCGCCGTCGTTCCTTGGAACGACATCGGCAGATCGAGGTTACCGCTACTCGCCGAGCGGCTTTTCGGCGATGAACGTTTGGCTGGCAAGTCGCCGGTCATCCGTTCGGATGGTCCACCAGTCGACCGGCTCTACCGGACGGCCAAGGGCGCCAATTTCCCAGCCGTTGATGGCGCCCCCATAGTCGACCGTCCTCGCCATCAGCGCCACCAGTAGCGTCCGAACCATGGCGATGCGGCGCAGCTCCCGCTCACCCTCATACCCATCCGGGGCCATGAGGCCTTGGTGCACCACCACGTCGCGGTTTTTCAACTCGTCCGCCA
The DNA here is from genome assembly GCA_037200885.1 of Pseudomonadota bacterium. Lineage (GTDB taxonomy): Bacteria > Myxococcota_A > Polyangia > Polyangiales > Polyangiaceae > PMG-095. Next base: position 1,813,893 of record JBBCIN010000003.1, on the reverse strand, counting down.
TCTCGGGTGTGAGGGTAAGATCGAAATCGAGGAAGGCGCTTGGAACGACGCGGCCCGATGACGGCCGATACACTGCGATGACTCTGTTGAAGAGCGAATCCTCGAAGCCTGGACTCGCCAGCGCGCGAATCTCCGCAGAGTGGTCTTTGACCCACTGTTTCCACGCGGCCTTGTCTTTAACAACCGCTCGCTCCTCCTGGCTCGCGAGTTGAAGGATCCAATAGGCAAACGCTTCCAGGGTAATTTGGAGCCGCAGGTAGTCGGCATCCACGTGAAGTGTCATCGAATCGAGGTACGAGTCGAAGGCCATCATATACGCGGTTCGTGTCTCCGGACGCGCCGTAAGGATCGCGCTCGCGCGCTCGAAAAGAAGCGCTGCCCAACATTCATCGATCCATGCATCGTTGTTTTGTCCGAACGGCACGGGCGGCACGGAACGTCGCTGGAGATTCGTCCTCGTACCCGAGCCTGTCGTGGATCCCACCGTTCGACCGCCGCCGGTAACCCCAAGCAACTCTGCAATTCGGAGCTGACGCCCGAGCACGAACTGAAGAAGCAAGAAGTCCCGACCGAGAGCCTCCTCGTCTGGCACACCAGCCCCGGTGTCGAGCAGCAGATGCCAGACGGGTTTGCTCCGTTCTCCACTTTGGACCAGGTAGTAGACGTACGTGCCCGACAAGCGTAGGTGGCCTGCACGTCCCAGGTGTAGGCCGTCCGCTCTTGTTCGTTCGACGATCAAGTTGCCGCCGAAGGTCAGGTTCTTCGCCCCCTCGACGCGCCCGATCCAAAGGGATGGTGCGTCGCCGTCCAGCACCACCCAGCTGCCTAGCTCGATGGTCAGGTCTGCGCCCCACGACACGTGTAGAATGCTGGACCCGTGAAACGTCGTCTTTGATGAGCACGTGCCTTCAAGCGCACCACCAAAAGGGAACGGCAAAAGTTCTCGCGTGCGAAAGCTGTGACGTCCCTGGCCAAGGGTGGCGACCAGCCTGTCCCCCTCCAAGTGCACTTGCGGTGCAACTTCGGAAAAATCGATATCGTTGAACCGAAGATGCTCGACCGGGCCGACGACCATCGGACTCGGGGTCCATCCTTCGGCGATGTTGAATAGCAAATCGCGAATATCAGACCGCACAGGGATCGAAGCTGGAAGCTCGGGGGCAGTAGGTTCAGTGGGGGTCATCGAGTTCGTGTTCCTCGCACGATAAGGAGACGCGGAAGACGGGATCAGGATGCAGGAATGCACCGCGTTCCGCGACGAGCCCGAATTGGGGAAGCTGAAGACCCCGAACGACGCGCTTGCAGTCGACCCGCTGGGACCGCCGTTCTGACGAGGTGGTAAGGGTCGATCCGCTCAGTGGTAGCGGCTCCGGTATTCCAGTCACTTGCACTCCCGGTCGGGCCCGACGTCAACGATCGCCATCGCAATATTAGGATCCCGAAGCAGGGACGTGACCGAGCAGTATTGGACGCGCCCGGCACTGGGGAAGCGGCGCTCCCCCGCGTAGCGAAACAGAACATCTTCATGTCCGTCGAATGTGCTCGATGCGATAGGAGCAGACCTTGTCTTCCTTTAGTCGAAGAACAGCACCACCGTATCCTGGGAATATTGTCGCAGCAGTGACCCCTTCGAATGCCAGCACTGCCAGCAGCTCACGAGCTAGCCTCTGCGGCAGCGTGAGTCTTCGCATCATCGGTTTCATCACCTGGTCGCCAAATTGGGTGAACTCCTGTGTGATTAGCTTGTCCAGCGGAACTGGTTGATACGGCCCTTTGCACATAGAAAACACACCGGCTTGAGCATGCAAGTTCGGATTGCTCGCCCTCGGCGCCCGTACGATACGGCAAAAGTCATCTTTTTGCGGTGGGACGATTTCGAAGGCCATCGCCGAGAGAGCGATGATCTCAAGTCTGCCTTCGATCGAGTTCTCTGGCTTGAGCTTGGTGAGCTCTGATGCGGCAAAGTAGGCCGCCACCATCGTCCTTGTGGTCCAGTCAAGCAAGCGTGTGGGTACCCCATGGTGTTGAGCGAGGGCCATGAACGGAACCACGATGCCCTCGACCCAGTCGAAATTTTCGGTGAGCATCTGCTTCACTTCAAGAGCGTACGGGATGGACAATCCGGATTCGTCAAACCCACGGTAGGCTTCAAACAGAATCCGACGCTCAGCGTCATGCACATGTTGTGCGCCGTCGGCCACGATGTCGCCCCACCTCTCTCCGAGAAACGGCTGGACCTGCTTCTCGCGATAGAGCGACGGCAGCAGCTCCCATTCCGAGTCCCAGTGACCGCGAAACACCCAAGTCCCGAGTTGTCCGCCCCATCGTCTGTTCAGCGGATGCAAGGCGTCGCAGAACGAGGCAACATCAAGGAAGTCTTCCGTGACTATTAGGTCGACCATCGTGAACCACCTGCGTCTAGCACGTCATCGGCAAGCTGCGGAACAGAAGCGCGCTTGTTGGGTTTCGCCGCGCCGATGGCGCGAAACGACAACGGTTTAATGTCAGGCGCGGCTTGACCAAGCGCTGGGCCGTTCGACGGGCGAGGCTACCGTTCTGCCATGATCATCGCCGACGAAGCGGTACGCACGTGCGTCGCCAATTTCGGTGGCAGGCCCTTAGAGAAGCACCGGCTGGAGGTCTATCTGGCGTCTCGGCTGAGCAACACGAACCTGCCGCTCACCGACGAACGCATCGAGTGCTACTACCCCATGGGCGTGCCGTACGTACTCTCGCTGTCGCGACCTCGATCGATGCCTCCAACATCCTAATCGACGCCTTCGCGGCCAATCACTTGATGAGAGACGCCTTGACGCTGAAGATCAGAATCTCGGACAGCCCCACCCCCGGGCCAACATGACCGCGCGCTGGAAGCCACCCGCTGACCGCTGGGCGACTATGGAAGAGCCTCAAGCGGCGGCCGACGCTTTCCTTGGTGCGGCATTCCATCTGATTGGCCGGAAACGGCAGGCGGAGGAGTGGAGCGAGATCGAAACCTTGGGCATGCGCTTGGCGACCCGTCTGCAAATGGCGTTTCAGTTCGTGCCCGACGATTCTTACGTATGGGTCTTGCGGCGAGCCCTAGATGCCTTCGATCGGCAGCCCAGCATGGAATCCAATCGAGCTTGGAGCGTGCGCGCGGTCGCGGAATGGGGTGAACGATGGAAGCACCCCGATTGGCAAGCTAGCGACGAGACTCGCGGTCGCCTACTTGCCCAGCTCGTGAACGAGCTGGCGCTACACGACACCGCATTCGAGGAGCTTCGCGGCGACTCCGAATTCCTGGTCGAGCTGCTGAACATGTTCGACTCGGAGCCCGCCGGGAAGACCGGCCGCAAGGGCGCGGAGCGCATCCTAGCCGAGATCGTCGTTCATCTCAGCGCCGAGGTGCTCGGGCTCAAGGACAACATGGAGCTCGACCCCCAGCAGGCGATCGAGGCCATCCGCAAGAAGCTCGTGAAGGCGGGGGACGAGTACAAGAAGCGCGCGGAATTGAACGCTAAGTGAGCCTTGCACCCCCCAGAGGGGTGCGTGACCAGGGCGGCATCGGAGCGCAGCTTGACGGGCATGTTGAAGACAAGAGTGCCCGAGCGGCGCGGGTTACGAAGCTCGAGCTCGGATAGCGGCACGCGCTCCCGCCAGGATTTCGGCCATGTCACGCCCGAAGTCAGCGTTAAGAGAGCGAAACCCGTACAAGGGGGTATGCCCAATCCAAGGAAGCCGAGTGCTGTTGAAGGGCGCGGGGCAGCCGATCACGCGGCGGGGATCTTAGCTGTGATGCCGATCGAGACCAGAACCCCGGAGCTTGACCCGAAAACTCAAGCCTCCACCTCTGCCCGTCGCACCGCGAAGCCGAAGGGCACCGGACTGGCGACGAAAACCGACGCTCCGGCGTCGATTTCCCTGCGGTTCAGCCTCCCGAAGCGTGAGCTGAACCTAGGAGCCCGCGGGATTGTGGCGCTGGTGATTGGCTGGGGCTGCGCCCTCGCGATCGTCCTGGTGGCGGCGGCGTCCGCCTGGAAGCTACTCAGGTGCGCACGAGCCTTGCGACGGGGAGCATACGCTTCCAATCGAGCGACTGCCGGTGGCGATCGATGATATCGGCTACGATCAACGGATGTGCCTTACAGTGACCGGCATGCCCGTGAAGTTCACGTTGATCGCCTCGGCCGCGGGGGTCTTCGGCGAAAGCTTGGAGACCTTTGCCACGCTGATTGACGAACGCGGTATACAGCAGGGACAGGACAAGGTCCTCCAAGCCTACGTGCTGTCGACAGTCGTCAATAGCGTGTGCTGGGTGGAGGGTGCGGCTCAGGAACTGTTTGAAATGTGCGGTCGCGCCAGTGACCCCCGCGTTCAGTCTTTGGATCCTGCGCGTCGGGCCAAGGTTGCTCGCCTCAAGCCGCCGGCACCCACGATCAAGAAATGGGAGACACTCATTGCTGAGCTCACGGGCACCCCATTGAACGATACGGCGCCGGCAGTTTCAGAAATGCAGCTTCTCCTTTGGTTGCGCAACCTCTGCGTCCACGCGGAGCCGTGGCATCTACCGAGCAAGAAGGGCCGGCCCGAAGACGTCGAAGCAGCCCTTCGGTCGAAGTTTACGTTGAACGAATTCCCGGGCGAGGCGAAGACGTTCTTCCCGCATATCGTCTTGAGTCGAGGCTGTGCAGCTTGGTCGTTTTCGACGGCGCGACAGTTTAACCGCTATGCTCTTGACCAATTGGGGCTCGGCAGCTTGTTCGGAGCCTGAGACGCACGCGCGTGAGCGCGTGAATGGCGCGTGCCCTACACATTTTGAACGCGGTGGCAGATTCGTGCATGACGTGCTTCGCTCGGGCGCGTCTATCGATGAGATCTTTAGAGCAGCGCGTTCTCACCTCCCCAGTAGCATGAGTTGACAAGAAACTAAGATTTCCAGCCGGGCCAGCTCAGGTTCGGTGGCGGAATCGAGATTCGTGCGGATTATTCCAGCGGCGATACGATCACCAAAATCGATTCTTTCATCTTGGGTCATGACTGCCACTCAGCCTCGTCAAAGGGTCATCACCGTCGTCGCACGGCTCGTCGAGCAGTCGCGGGAGCACCATCGCAAGTATCCGTTGGGCCGCAGCGGGATTGCCTTGGGATAGCTCGCGCTCGGCACGCCGGACCAGACGGTCCGGAAGCGCAAAGTAAAGGGACGCGATCAGCTCGTGTATCTCATCTGGTGTGTGAGCCGTGATGAACCACCGCGGAAGGCGCGCCCAGAGCTTGGGAAAAGTGTCGGCTAGATCATCATGCGTCACGATGCACATCTTGGAGTTCCGACGATCCCGCGCATCTGCCGTCATGGCCGTGTCCGGCCGTGCTTGGTGGGTTTCTCGCCGGTTCGGAATTGAATCAGCGCTTCGTCGAGGCCACAGGCCGAACAGACCTCAGTCGTGTTGTCGACGCGCGAGTCTGCTCCAGGGTACCCGCCGGGTTGATCATCGGTTGGGATCCAATGTCCACATCGGGGGCAGTCGCCTTCGGGGTTCTGATCGTCGCGGTCGTGATTGATTTGGTTAGTCTCGACTTGGGAATCTGCATTCATGAGGTGGCCCTACACCGCTCACCAAGTGGATTCTCCCCCACAAATCCGATTTTCTTTAACTTGGTCTCTTTTCTAATCGCCTACCGGTGCCGCGCAACGCCTCGAAAAATCGAGCCCGTCGCGCGCCGCTTCGGCGTCCATCACCCGGTCAGGCGGCGCACGATCCAGGACGGGCGCCCCTCCGCACGGAAGGGCTCGGCGATGGATCCGCACCGTGAGTATCCGGTGCGCCGGCTCGGCGAACACCCGAGCTGAGCGGGGCCCTGCTGTTTTTAGAGGCGCGTGAGCGCGGGCGCTCGGCCGGCATCAGCATGCATCGTTAGGTTGCGAAAGGCCGTGCACCGCGGCAACGCGAAGCCAACCTGCGCATCGAGACGGAGCCGGGCGAAGAGGCGCAGGTGGACTCGGGCTCGTTCGGGAAGGCGCACGCCGCCCGCTTAGGCAAGTCGTGTTCGACGCAACTAAACAGGCGCGGATAAGAAAAGCTTAGTCCGCCTGTCGCATTTTCACACTAAGGGTCGCGGGCCAAGTGATGTCGGCGTTGAACGGGCAATCGAGCGGAGTGCCAGCATATTCGGCGAAACATGCCTCGCACATCACTAGCCAGCGAGCGGGGCCGCGCCGCGAGCCGTCCGGTCGCGCAAAATACCAGCCCTGACCGCGACCTTGGACCGGGAGGTGGAAAAAGTGCGCCGTATGGAGGTCTGGCGCATGCACGCACAGCAGCACGCAGTCTCCTGTCGACGGATGGCTGGGAGCGGAGACGATGAGCTTCTTTTTATTAGTAGACATCTCAACATGTACACCGACCACCGCTGCGTGAAGCCAAGAAAAGCGTCGGGCTGAACGGCCATACCCTTGGGAGCTAGTGTCGGCCACGCTCCGCACTAGCGATGAGCGCGCCGAGTACGTGCGACCATAGGCAGCGCGGCAGTGAGAGGATGAGTGGGAGCAGCCACGTTGTCGTACTTTTCTGCTCGCAGCAAATCCGTCCTCGCCGATGGTCGAAGTCAGCTTTCAGTCTTTCGGCGTTCCGTTCGACGTGCTTCTGGATGGCTACACCGCGAGTGCAGAGAGATTTGAGATATCGAGCACACGGGCGCCCAAGCCGCCTTCGCCGTGTAGCCGCCTCTGGGACAATGCCTGCCTTCACAAGCTCACCACGCTGGATGGCACTCCAGTCGTTCAGAAAGCCATGGCAACCTCACGGGCGAAACTTCCTTCCGGGTTCGAGGTTCACTTCAATTCCGCGTATGGCCGTGTCGAACGCCTCAATCGCGGTGTGTACGCGCAGGCTGTGGATTTTCCAGGCTCGCCAGAGGTAGCCGTGAAGGGTTAGGTCCGTCACGACGATAGTCGCTGCCGTCGCGCCCAGCTGCCGCAACTGGCGAAGGCCATAAGCGAGCGCGAGCGCCACAACTTCGGTTGTCGAGGTCGAGCTGTCGGCCGTGAAAAGCCAGTGCGAATGCCGGTCGTCGCCGAGCTGTCGAGCGACGAGCCGAGCACGTCGTGGGCCGTCCGCGACGGCACCGAGCCGCCAAGCTCGCTTGCCATTTTCCACGACCTCTGGGGCTGACTTTGCCGGAGCCCCAGGGTCGTTCGCCTCGGAAGATGCTGCCATCGAAGCGGACAAGCGTGTCACCACTGATCGATCCTCCCAATATCCGGGTCCTTGCCGGTCGATTGGGCGGAGCTACCGATCTCGTGTCGCTCACCACCGTCCGGCTTCCCATGAGGTCGAACCCCATAGGAGATGTGTCCACGATGATGATGTTCTCCAACAAGGTCCCTCAGTCGATCGATCCCTACCTTTCTTGTGTGTGAGGGAGCTGAGAAGGTCAGCTTCCCTTTGATGGACGCGACCACGGCCTGAGATCGTTCAGGTCCGACGATCCGTCGGTAATGTTGATCCAGCGCCACCAGGGAATCCTCAACGCCCAGAACATCAAGGACGCCGTGGTCAACCTTGGCCTGGAGGCGGCTGGCCTTGGCTTCGATCGTCGCTTCGGGCACGTCGAGCCCCTGAGGTCCGAAGCTGATGCCGAGCCACACGGCAACGTGCTCCCGTGTGTCGACCATCTGGCCCGTCCCCGTCTTGATGGCGAGCCCAAGCGCGGACAGGCGGTCGACGATGATCTCGATGGCCCTGTTGCCAGCGCCCACCGTCGGGCTGAGCACTGCAATGTCGTCGCAATAGCGCTTCATACAGGTGCCAAACTTGGAGAGGGCGTGTCCGGCACCCGCGTCGAATTCGTTTAGTACCAGGTTGGCAAGGATGGGACTTACGGAAAGGCCTTGCGGAACGCCAACTCGTCTCGCGAGGACGACGCTCTCTGAGCCTCTTTCGACCACCGCGACTCGCACGAGCGCCCTGAGCAGTTCCTTTATCTCCGGATCAGCTGGAAGATCCGAGATGACGCGGTCCACGAGTTTCCACTCAATGCTGTCGAAGAAGTGTCTAATATCGATCACGGCTACGAATGGTCGCGTGCTCATCAGAGTGTGAACATTCAGCAATGTCGTGTGCATCTGCAAGCCCCGGCGGGAGCCGACCGCCACTCTGGTGAGCACCTGTTCGGCACAGGCTCCCAGCCAATCGTTAAGGAGATACAGCACCGCCTGATCGAGCACGGTCGGCATGTCAATCGCTCTTAGGTCGGTCGCTCCGGGCTTCTTGGGGACATACGTCCGCAGCAGCGGGGCCCATAGCTTTCGGTCCAGGACGGCTTCCCGAACCAACTTGACTCGGTGCTCTGGCGATTGTTCAAACCAATCGGCGATCGAGTGGCCGTCGCTCCGAGGATTGGTCAGGCTCGCACGGCCCCAACGGCGGTCTGGCCGCTGACCCACCAAGCTGTTGACGGCCGACCATGAGGCCAATCTCCGAAGGGTCATGATGTTTGGCTTCATCGTGGTGCCTCAATACGGAGGTGGACGGCCGGCACTCGCGCCTGTCCTAGGCTGACCTGACTTCGTCGCTTCCCGAATACGATCGGCATTTCGTGAGTGATCCGAACTCGGCCGCTCAAGATCAGCTTCAGGTCTTCGAGCGCTGCCGGGTCTTCTACGACTTGTCCTTGGTTCCGGCTCCCACACCGCAGAAGAACACTTAAGAATCCACCCGGTGCGAGATGACGGACGGCCTCGGCGACCGTAAACGCAATGGCGATCAACCATTCCTCCCGCCTCAGCAGCGCAAGATCGAGTCGTGGGCGGCTTCCCTGATATAGCTCTGAGTGGGTGCGTCGACCTCTGCTGGGCGGATCGAAAAGGATCAGGTCCGGCTTCCGGACGACGTTTCCTGGCTTCACCACAGCGTGCCGGCCAGCCCCTCTATGTTCGACCAGTAAGCCCACGTCGCGGCAGTCAGCGAGCTGCACACCCTCGGGGCCGATGATGATGTCGGACGAGACGATGGCTGAACCATAGATGCCACCAAAGTAGTCCGCCCCGGTGCCACTACCGGCCGTCAGGTCCCAAATTCGTGGTTCGAGGGTTTCGTTAAGGGAGACCCCATCTGGTAGTTCTCCAATGCGCTCTCGAACCCAGGTCTGTCGAACCCACGCCAACACCCTAGGGGGCGTGTGCTCCAAGTAGGACGTGATGCCGATCGATGGGGTGACCATTTGGGGGTCGTCTACGACCAGACGACCAGCCTTGTCGGGTTTCGATCCTGCCAAAAATGCTGGCGCAGTCGTAAACCTCGTGTGCTCCGACACCTCTCCGACGTGGTTGATGGCCAAAACGTCGTCTCGCAGGCGGCCCAGCAACCCTTTGGTTCGCGCTTGCTCGGCGGGGTGCCAACGCTTGATCCAACGGGCGTGGCGAGCCGCGGGCGAGTCGTGGCGGATCCGTCTCAGCACGTGCGCGACGGCTCTTTCGAGCACCTCTTTGGCAACCCACTCTTTCCGGCAAATCGATCGGACGTAGGCCACCAGTTCGGCGGGAATGGCGGAGTCGACGGCATGCTCCTCGTCGCTAACTTCAGAGCACAGCTCGACTTCGATTGCCGCGAGCAGATCGTCGAAATCATCCATCGCTTGCCTCGCCCGGTTGCGCGGACCTCACGAGTCCGTCAATCTCGGCACAGGTCGACCAATAAAGCTTGTCGGCACCGACCCACTTCAACGGGTCGGAAGCCCAGCTGATGTCGCTCGCGGCCGCCTCGGGCCAATGGGACTGGACGACCTCGAGGACAGCCTGCGGAACGGCCTCAATGCTTGGGACCAGAACTTCCTGGTGTTCTTCGCGAACTAGCTTGTCATTTGAATCGCGGACGTTGCCGTCCGCTTCGATGACGAAGGTGCGGCTCACCGCGCCCCCTCCTGGCGCGAGCCCTGGCGTCGAGCTCGACGTTCACTTTGAATACGAGCCAGCTCGGCTTCTACGGCCGCTCGGTCGTGAAGAGCAGTTCGTATGCCGATCCGAAGAACCGACAGATGGATGAGATGGAGGCTGACACCGGGAAACTGGCTTGCCAAATCTCCCAAAGATGCTGCCTCCGACGGCGACAGACCGACACTATGCGTTTGCATTCGCTGACTCCTTTGATTGGGGCCTGCGAACAAGTGAACTATTAAAAATGGAGGCTCAATAATCTACTTATATTTTCTAGATCGGTATGTTGAGCAAAAAAAACAATGTACCGACCCAACTGCTCCTGACCGATGTCGTCCGCGATTCCGTCCTCCAGGTCCGCCCTGTGGACGAAGCGGTCGCCGAGGAGTACGCCGAACACCTAGAGACGCTGCCGCCCGCGATGGTTTGGGATGTCGAAGGGCGCTACCTTCTCGCGGATGGTTGGCACCGCTTTCGAGCCCATGAGCTTGCGGGTGCGTCAGAAATTAAGGTCGTCCTCCTGACGGGGACCTTGGAGCAGGCAAAGTTGTTCGTCGCCAATTGCGATATCCGTGTCGGGCTGAGAAGGAACCGCACGGCCAAGCGTACCGCTGTCCTCCTGGTGTTGGGCACCGACAAGGGAAGCGATTGGTCGGACCGCGAGGTGGCCCGCCATTGTGGGGTTTCCCATACTTTTGTGGGATTGCTTCGCGCTCGGATGGTGCTTGGACATGATAGGACGGGCTCCGAAGTTGGCAACGTTGCCACTTCGAGGGCTGACCAGCTCGTGGAGGCTTTTCCCGACGGTGGCAGCGTAGCCACCGAATTCGGCAAGCTGCTCATCGGGACCGCGGTCGTGAGCCGCAATGCCGAGCCCGAACTATCCGCGGCGGTGACGGATATTGCGCGCGACGGCAACAATGACGCTCCGAGGCCTGCGTCGAAAGTTCGACCGCGCCGCCAAACTGACAACGACGTCGTGGAAGGCGACGCCGCTGTCGGGCTACACCACCACCAGCACGATGTTGCCGGGCCGGAGGAGGATGGACCTCAGAACGAGCACGGCGACGGCGAGTCGGGCGAAGAACACGATGCGGACCTTGTTCTCGGAGATGCGCTACTCGGCAATTCCGGCGTTACAATCAATGACGTCGTCCAGCAAGCCGAGGCATTTCTGGAATGCTGCGCGGACGACTTCGAACGTCGTGAAGCGTTGGGGCAGTTGATTGATACGTTGGCTGGAATGCTGACTGCTTTCGAGGACGGAGACACGGCTGAAGAAGGCAACCGGGACTTCGACGCCGAGTAGCCTGTTGGTCCCGAAAACCCGAACGGTACAACCCGGTCGGCGGAGAGCCTGAGATCGCCGCAAATATTTCGAAGCCGCAGATCTTCTTGTGGAAACACCTCTACATGGGGAAAATCATCGATCTCGACGACCAACGCGGCCCTGGCCGTGTTCGTACGCCTGCGCGTCGGCCTAACGCGCGGAGGGAGGCCGTGACCCGGCTATACAACGCAGCGCTCGAGGAGTTCACGGGCTCGGATACCGTCGTGAGGGCGTCCACAGCGACGTCATCCGTCGAGGCCCTTTATGAAGTTCGAGATTCCATCGCCGTTGAGGCGGCGTCCCTCCTTTGGCAAAGGCTACACGCCGTTCCAGCGAGTCGAGAAGCAGCGCGAATTTCGTCCCGGAGAATCGCCGCCCTATCGGAGGTCGCTTCGGTCACGGTTGCGATCCACAAAGCCAGCCCCGGGCAACCGTCACCCGAGCGATTGGAAAGAGTGCTTGGAGCTCTCCGCGCGGAAGTTGTGGAAGCCGTCCGCGACTTGTTCGATGACGCGACCGCTGAACGGTTCGTTGATGAGCTAGGCCGGCGTCTTCCAGACGAGCTGCCATCGTGGGGATCCCCCTAGGGTCGATGTCCTGTTGTCTCGATGTCCCAATTATTGTCGGACAACGGGACATCGGGACAAGCGGGAACCGATGGTTAGCTTCCGGTTGGCTCGGTACCAGCGTCAGGCAGCAAGTAAGCGCTCTTGCCTACGCGGCTGGCGCCGAGCTGAGCGAGGTCTCGTCGGATCGTTTTCTCGCTGACGGCCTCACCAGTTTCATGTTCGTACTTCGTGGCCATATCGCTCGGATCAATCACGGTACCTGCATGTCGGCGAACGAAGTCTTCGCGCTTCTGCCTAAAATTGGCAGGTTGCTCCGACCGGTTGAGCCCGTGCAGCTTCATGAATTCGAGCTTGCTGGATAGGAATTGGAGCGCGACGTCAACGTCTTGAGGTTGAGCCTCTGAACGTCCGTCGGCTCGGGCTGATGCCGAGACGAGGCGCGCGAAGCTCACCGCAAAGCGCATCGGTAGCGCCGTCGCCTCGGTCGGTGAACCCATCAACAGCGAACGGTTCCTCTCGAAAAGCTGGGTGTGAGCAGCTCGCATGAGCGAACGGACGCTCTCGGTCGACACGCTGGGGATTGTGTGACGGAGTTCCGCCACAAGAAGTCGCGCCTGCCGTACCCAAGGCAGCTGAAGCGGTGGGGCACTTCCGTTGGACAATCCATCGTAGGTACGTGCAGCCATGCCCCACGCGCGCTCGACATCAGCAGGTATTTCGAAGATGGCGTCCATGCGGCTGAGTAGGGGCAACACGCGGAGCAACGCCGCCTCCGGTGCACTGGAGCGCGGATCAATATGGACGGTCCGGTTCAGGTCGATCAGGGTGGCGACTGGCGCCAACCATGAGCGCCCGCCGGCGACCGAGTCGTGCACTGTTCCATCTTCCATGACGGATTGCAGAATCGGCGCCATCCGCCGAGTATCGTTGTGAGCCCAGCCGTGAGCGTCCTGCATCAGGAGCACCCCATGGGCGCTTCGAGGGATGGCCCCTGGTGTGGACCGCCACCCCGCGTCCGTTCGGTAGGAGGCACCGACGAGCCCGGCAGGCGTACATTTCGATGACGACAGTACCTCCGCAGTTGGGTTCAACGCCTGCGCGGCAAGCAGAGGCAACTTCTTGCCGTGGCCAGGGGGCCCGATGATTAGACCGTGGAGGTTCGCCGGAGAATTACCCACGCGACCAGTACCGAGCGCTTGCAAGACCGCAAAGTCGATCGTCGCCCGGAGCACATGAAGCTCTTCGAGGCCTACAATCCCGAGGCCCTCGACTGCGCGAGCGACTAGGTGATCTCGCGGCGAAACAGATGACCGCTGGAGGCTATCGAGAAGCTCCGACGCTTGCTCGCGTTCCTCTTGACTGGCCCCAAGCAAATCGAATGCACTTTCCGACGGGCGAACCCCGAGCACCTGGAACACGAACTCACGACGGTTGTCGCCAGAAACGGTCTCAGGCCGCCTGGAGCTTATCCGTGCGGGTAGGAGCAGCATAACCCCCAGGAATTCCGCTACGGCGTGCTGTTCATGTATCTGCTGAATCGCGTCGATCAGGCCTGGGCCCATCACGTCCAAGGCCCACACGCGACCTCCAGCATGATCCTCGATTTCGACGCACGTCGTCTCCGCGTCAGTCCACGTGCCATCCGCCTCGGGAACTGAAATCACCTCCGGGTCGTGCAGCTGGGCGACGTGGCCCGAAATCCGAATTGCGGCGCCCATCAATTCCCGTCGCTTGGCAGTGCGAATTGTGACGGGTCGAGCGCTGGCCCAGGACGTCTCGCGCGTCCCGAGATGCATATCTTCCAGCACACGACGTGCTACGCGAAGGGCGGTCTCGCGATCTACCTGCTCTCCAAGTTTGCGAAGCAGGAACGCGAAGACTTGCTTAAGAAAATCGTCGAGCTTGGTCATCGCTTTTGCCGGTGTAGGAGGATAGCATTCGCAACCACATGGCCATGCGTGGTCCGGAACACTCGATGGCCGAGAAATCGACGCAGCGCAATTTTGAATGCGCCTCGTGTGGGCTTTCCGGAAACCCCAATTTGGCGAACATTATCCGAATGCGCAGTTAGCTCGTAAAGCGCACCGGGCTCGCAGTTGGGGGTGAACCAGTTCATATTCACCTGAATATCGGCGGCGTCCGGAGACCGGATAACCAGCTCGCCGCTCGCAACGCCTGATAACGGCAAGATATGAACCCTGAAGTTCTTAGTTGTCACATCATTCGCTGCTTCGGCAGGCAATTCTGCCAACACTGCCTTCACAACGCTCTCGAAGTCCTCAAGCCGTAGTAGCTCGTCGTCTTCCGTCCTGACGATTATCGGTGCCGTTGACCCCCGATCTTCCAAGTCCACGTGCAAGAATTCGCGCGACACAAATACTTCTATGTTGTGGCCCAATAGTGACGCTATTCCCGAATAGCCATTTTTGCCGGCGATCAGAAGAACGCGAGCCTCTTTCATTCGGGGCGCGGGTCGTGCCTCCGATGCACCGCTCGCTGCGCGCTTCGCTTCGTCGACGGTCCGAGCAGCGCCATCTGCGATAAGTACCGCTGCTTCGGCTCGCACGTCGGCGGGCATTCTTGCCAGTTGTAGCAACTGGGCTTGATTATTAGCTATTGGCGTTTCGCTCAATCTCGTCACCAATTCAGCTGGAAGCGCCGCGCCGATCTGGAGGAGGCGCTCCGCCAACCGCTTCGACCCCATGCTCGTTGCCGCTGCAGCAAACGACACGGTTGTCGGTTGCTGCCCTTGCCGCGCCAACCCGCCGGCAGTTCCGCGCTTCGTCTGCGGATGACGCAGAAGATAGAGTTGCTTCTGCCGGTGGAGCATCGCGGCACGTTCGACGACGCACAATTCGCGTCTGACGAGATTCTCCTCGATTTCGTCGAGTTCGAGGTCGACGGGATCGCCGTAGGTCACGATCGCGGAAATCGCTGCCCTACCCAGCTTTTCGTGTGCAAGCATCCTATAAACGCCGACGAGCGCCTTGTACTTGCCATCCTCATTAAGCGGCTGCACTCGAACCGGGCTCAGCAGGCCACGACGTTCGATCGATCGGCAAAGGTCTTCAATCAACTGATGATTCGCCCGCAACCGCCGCTCGCTCGGGATCTCGATCAGCGCCAGCGGAACGGCCCGGACCGTTTCGCCCCCTGCGCCTAAATCCCGAGCCGCTGCGTCGGAGGTCGTGGTTTCAACGAGGGGCTTCGCACCGGGCGTAAAAACCCAGCGAGCGCCTAATGCTAGTCCGTCCTTGCTCTTCGCGTCGAACATGTTACCTTCGTCAGTAGAGTAACAACTGCGCATGGAGCGATCAAGATCACAAAAACAAATCTCGTTCTTGCTAACTGCGGCAGAGCAACGCGCTTTGGTCGCATGGGCGAGAACGAAATTTCCGGATGAACGAATCGGCGGACACGAAGCCGCTCGCGCCATCGTCCTTCAACGGCTGGTGGTCGATGGCGCGCTGAACTCGGATGGGAAGTTGATCGCTGCGGTGCAGACGAGGGCCCCCGTAACGGTCTCGGGAGCGCGCCTTCGAGCTGAGCGAGACAAAAGGGCCCTCACGCAAGCGGAACTCGCAAGTATCCTAGGGGTGCCGCGTTCGACACTGGCGCTATGGGAGGGCGGCGCCAAGAAGGTGCCGTCGCGCTTAGCAGCAGTTGTTGACCGATGGATAGTATCGGCAGAGGCACCAGACGTGGGCGAGCTGGAGAAGCGGGAACCGCGGTCCCGCTGGCAGAGGCTCGTCGATGACGATGTCCTGCCAGATGACGATCCCTGACAACCGAGCTCGCAACGCTGACGTTCTATTGCGAGTTCACTTCGGTCGAATTCCGGGACGTGCCTTGGATTCCGTTGCGAGCTTTGCCATGTACTCGGACACGGGCCAGCCGTGTGCGTCGGCTAGCTTCCGCAATGTATCGGAGTGAGGTAGTACACCGCCCTTCTCGACGCGACGTACCTCCCGTTCGCTGAGGCCCGCAATGTCTCCCTGTCGTAGGCCACGAGATTCGCGGACTCTTCGTATGGCGGAGCCGTACTGAACGGCGTCCATTCGGTACTTTGACTCCGCTTCCTTGCGAGCCTTTGGATCAGCAAACTCTCGGATTGTGTCGATATCGAGGTCAACATCCCCGTCCGACCAATGCAGCCGGCTCCCACTCGCTGAGACCGTGAACTTTCCGAGAGCATCTTGGGTGAAGCCGGAAAGGGCCGGGATATCCGACGCAGAGCAGCAATAGAGCCTCGGCTCACAACTCCAGACTGAGAGCGTTCCGCTTTCAACAGTCGCCGAGGCGATGAGATGCCCTTCAGCGCCGAGCGCGTGAGCTTTGAGAATCCTTCGGGCTGCATCGACAGTCGACGAAACGAACGGGTCGTCCCTCTTGGAGCCAAGTCTACTCGAAAGAAGCGTAAGAAGCTGAAGTCCCCTGCTCGTCTGTCTTTCTTTTCCGAGGGCAACAACCACAAAAGGAGCGGCAAAGCTGGTTCCACGAACAACGAGACGCTGAAGTTCTTCAGATCGCGTCTCGAAGTCAGAGATGCGCGCAACCACTACGTGACGTACCGACTCACCGACGGATGGCTTGGACACGAAACGGACGTGCTTCATCCTTCCCGGCTTTTGAAGAACGGCGCGGGTGGATTCAGTTGCAGTGACTTCTACGATTGTTTCCATGGCTTCACCTGTCTGGTCCGGGATCCTTCACAACGACCTTTTGCTCCCACTCTTTGAATAGCTGGACTCGATATGCTGCGGCGAGGGTCCGCAGTTTCTTGAGGTCGGCGGCCTTTGGCTCGCCGCCCCATATCACCTCGACCATTTCGGTCGGATCGCGCAAGAAGTAGACGCGCACTTCCCAAGCGTCGGTCTTCTCCGCGTGAAAGTGAGGCGGCTTGTGATCTGCTGAGTTGAACCAGAGATCGAGGCCGGCAACCCGGAACGCATCGAGCCGAGGCATGGCATAGGTTGAGTCAGACCGGACATATTGTCAAGCACGCATCAAATGTCCGGTCTGGAAGCGACCTGCTCCGCAAAAAGTGGGAGCTGGACTGCCCAGAACGCCTTTGAGCCACGCCCCGACCTCGTCGTTCGGCAAGCTGGCGCAGACTTGCGTGCCTTGGGCTCCTGTCGCTAGATAGATCAGTCGGCCAGCCTCAAGTAGTCCCGCGTTTAGCGATGGATCTCGACGGCGCTGCGGTCCAGTAAACAATAAGTCTAGTTATAGGAGCGATGACCCTGAAATTTGGGTCAAATTCTTGGGTCCTGTTGGCGTACCTTCTCTACGATCGGAACCTCCAAAACCGACGCAAACCTGCTCGACCTATGGCCACCGGCAGGCCCACCGCCACCGTCGGCCGGAGCTGGGCCCAGAGCGGCGCGCCGTAGCCGGAGCGCGCATTCGACCACTCCATCTGGACGGCGATCAAACTCCTCGCCAGCGCACTGGTGAGGCCAGTGCTATTTGCACCGCGCAGATCTGTTTTGGACCGGGAAGAGCTTTCCAGGTAGACCGAGCGCCAGGGGCGTGGTGCTCGCTCCGAGCAGCGCATCGGCAAGGCGCTCGCTTGGTTCTCGACGATGCATTCCTAGGGCGGTGTCTGAAAGCCTCGATCGGCTCGCTCTGATGACAACGTGCGCTCCGACGGCGCGACGGCGTAACAGATCAGGAACCGGACGCCCGGCAGCGCGAGAGCGCAGGGACGCCCGCAGCCCACGACTAGTCCCGATGCTCGCATCGCCTGTACACGTCGAAGGAGACGCGGAAGAACAGAAAACTCGCAAGTCCCGGAAACAAAACGAGTTTCACCGAGCGCTGCGCTGCATGGATTACTCAGCACCGGATCGCTAAACAGGACGTGTACGCGGCACCCAACCCCCGCGTCGGGAGCACGTCACCGTGAGTATCCGTCTACTTTATCCACCAAACCTCAGCGACGACAAATTCGCCATCAAGCACTTCGAGTGCATTTCGAACGAGACTTTCCAGGCTCGACATCGTGAGGTGTTCGGCTCGCTCGTTCCGGGCAAGAACGCGGTCAACCAACTCTCACGCGGGATCCGCTGGGGAACCTTGACGCGCGATCAATTCACTTGGCTGGATCGTTCGACCTACAAGTTGAGCGCGGCACTCAATCCGGAGGAGCGAGGCGCAGAACGACAGTTCGTACTCATTCCTGAAACCTACCTGCGCACGCCGGAAGTCGAGTCCGTGCTGCGCGCTGCTTTTGGCGAATGGCGTTTTCCAGAATCGAGCTACGAACGCGCGTACGAAGTTCAGCTCTCGGCGATCCGTTACGAGCCCTCGTTGCAACGCCCAGCATTGCCGTCGCCGTTGATCCCCCATCAAGACCAGGTAGATGGCGCGATCGTCGTCATGGCAAAGACCGAGCACGTGACCGGCGGCACGTCGCGCCTGTACACGCTCGACGAACAACCGCGGTACGAGACCGACTTGGAGATCGGTGACGCCCTCTTCGTTCGTGACGCTAGCTGGAAGCATCAAGTAACGCCGGTATTGCTGACGCCGGGGTCGACATGGCATGCTGCGCAGCGCGTGTTTCGAGACGTTCTGCTCATCCGCTTTGCTCCGCTTGGCCGGTGAGCTCTTCCGTTCGCATCGCAGGGTCCGGCGAGATGATCATGGCGCGGGCTCCGCAACGCCGTCGAGAAGGTTGCGGAGCCCGCGCGCAAGGGAAGCCACGAATGAGCGATATTAATAGTTTGCTTTCCGCCCGTGACGAATGGGACTGCTTGATCCAGTACCTTCGTCAAAAGCTCGGGCGAGGCAAGTTGGAGCCCTTGCGGGTAGAAGTGCTCGCGAACTCGAAACACCAAGAACGTTGGGTCGATGGCTGGCTCACCGGGCACGCCGCAGTCACCGAGGGCGACCCCTTCCGGCTGCCAAAAGAGGAGACCATCGAGTGGGCGCGCAAGACGGGGCACTTCGTGCCGGCGGAGTACGACGCTCATCGCGCCAAGTTTTTCCGGCGCGCCGATAATCTACCCGAGTTCGACTTCGCCTTCGTCGGACGCGCCAGGGAGCTGGAAGAGCTCAAGACAACGCTGAACCAGCACTCCAAGGCGAGCATTACAACCGCGCTCCGTGGTCTTGGCGGGCAAGGAAAGTCGGCGCTTGCCTTCGAGTACGCGCGCGGCAGTAGGACCGAATTCGCCGCAACTATCTGGCTGAACGGCGGTGCCGATATCGAGGCGCAGTTGGCGTCGTTCGCGCGTGAGCGTGGTTCTGCCGAGCTCGATGCAGACAAGAAGGGTCAGGCCCGCATCCTAGACATCTGCGAGAAGTTGGCACTGGCGTTTCGAGGAAGAATCTTGCTTGTTCTCGACGACGTGCCGACCGAAACACCCCAAATTCAGATCTCGACTCGCGCGTCGTCAACGATCAAGTCTCTGCTCGCGCTCCCGAAGCACCTGGGTGCTCGCTTTCGCATGCTGTTCACGAGCCGGGCCGAGCTCGAACTGCTAAGGGACCACACGATGTTCATCGAACGGTTGACCCGACAGGATGCTGTAGCTCTCTTTCTGTCGAGGGCGCACTTTTCCCGAGAGAAACTCGACTTGACGGGACTCGAACACCTGGCCGACACGGTGCTAGGTGGTCATGCGCTGAGCATTTCCCTGCTGGCGACCTACGCGCGCCAGAACAAGATTCGTGACTTCGCGGAACTCGAGCGTTTGCTTCAGGGCCGCATCGTGGACGCCGAGCAGATGCGCGGGGCGCTGCTGGATGAGTACCCGCGAGAACTGTACGGCACATTTCGCCTGGCTTTCGACGCGCTCTCGGGCGACGCGCGTTTGCTGCTCCTGTGGTTGTCGATGTTCCAGCGAGAGGTGATTGACCTCTCGACCGTCAAGCGCGCCGCGCATGAGATGGAACCTGAGACGCGGGAAGTGTCTGCGCTCAGCGGTCGCCTCGCACGAGCCGGTGGTCCCGCGACGAGCGCCCGCGAGCTCGTGCGTTTTGCTCTCGTCGAGCAAGTCGGCGCCAATCCTAGGTCTCGCGTCGAGGTCCGGAAAATTCAGCTTCACGAGGTGATCTACGACTTCGCGCGCGCCGAATGGGCGCGCCTCTCCACGGATGAATCCGCCTCATCGATTCTTCGCGACCTGGAACTGTCTGTCACTCGCGGAGCGATCGCGTTCATCTCACGACAACTCGAGGCGGGCTCCGCCGTCTTCCAAGACATCGCGGCCCTAAGCGGACTACTCGTGCCCGAAGTTCAGGTCGCTCGTGGGCTCGTCCCAGATGCCGAGAGAGTTCGAGAATCCCTGCTATTTTGGTATGATCACTTCATCTACCAGAATTTCGTTTACGACACGGGTCTCCAGGAAGCGCTGCTTCCGCGCATCGTCGCGCTGCGCGATTACCTCGAGTCTACCTCACAGTTGCCCGAGCGTTTTGAGCTAGTATTATCCAAGCTCATCGGGCACGGCTACTACGGTAACCCGAGCGAAAGCGGTCACATCGCCGAGCAGGCATTCACTCGTGCGCTCGGAGTAGCGCAATCCTTGGATGAAGCGCAGTCGGGCGACGAGGGCCAAATAGCAACCGCGCGATGGTATCGCGTATTCCTGCTGGACCATCGCTCGAACATTGCCTCGAAGAAGCGAGGAGCGAAGCATGCAGAACCGATCCGAAATGACCCGCAGTTCGTGAGTGATTTCGATGAGATCGAAAGGGTGCTCCCCGCTTCACTCCGAGACCTCGAGGGAAGCCCGTCCGAGGAAGAGTGCGAACTTCTTCTGCGGGCGGCCCACTATTGGGGGCATCGAGGCAATCAGGACGGTTGGATCCAATTACAGCGATTCTTGGCCGGCTCACTCGAGCCCGGTACTGACGCAGCCACTCGGTCGGCTCGCGAGAACTACATCCGAGCCGCCAACTATCGCATGATCGCCCTGCGAGTCTTCAGAAATGGACAGTTCAAACGCTATCTCGGCAGGCCACTCACCCGGCTTCCGTTCGTCGTGGAGTGGTTGGATAGCTGCCCAACGTTGACTGCATCTAGACGCTACGAGAGCTTTACAACCATCGCTCAGGGCATCGGCGATCTTGCACATCAATATCGCGGGCTGTTCGTAGTCGTGGCACTAGACTTACTTGCAGGAAAGCCAGGCGCCCAACCTAGCCTTCTCGAAGAAGCAACCCAGATCTTGCGAGCCGCTGAGACACTCTGGAACATCGCCTCCATCACCCGAATGCCCGACGAAGCGCCGCTGCGTTACCAGCTATCCATGAATAGCTGCGAAGTGATCTCGCTGCTGCTCGAGAATCACTATCGGGAAAGTGCACCGACGCCCCTGGTTGATCTGCTTCAACGAGTACGAAATGCAAATGCCAGGATGCAGGCCGAGATGCGAACGTCCTATCACTTCATGGCCGAGGAGCAGCTCCGACAAGTCGAGGCGATCTGGAACTATCTCTCAAATCAAAAGTAGCGGTGAGCTCGCTCGTCAGTGACGCTTGGGCTCGAGCAACCGGCTTGCTATGACATCCAGTGGTAATCACGTTGGCGGCAGCCCAACGCCTCATGGACTCGCGGGAGTCGGGTATGCGTCAGACACGCTACTGTTGTCGCTTTTTGTGCTGGAACGGCTTCGTGCCGATCGCGATCGGCTTGGGTTGCCCTCGCACTTCGAGGATTTGGAGACTCGAGGCAAGCAGCCGTTCACGTTTCACTGTTTCACTCGCTTCGCCACACGTTGGCCACGCCCCTAGAGCTGAGCGCCGTTGAGCGTTTAGGGATTGGTAAACTCTTAGAACACAAAGCCAGCGATGTCGCGGCCAAGCACTATGTCGGCGGCGTGTTGGGCGCCCGGTAGCCGCTCATCGGACGGCTTGCTCTGCCGGCTCGGATTCAACGTCGCGGCGGAGTGATCGATGTGCGAGGCATCACCGTTCCAACCGAGCACACAGAGACTCTGCACCGAACCGTCATTCAATTCGCTGGTATCCATGAACGAAATGGGCGCGGAGCGAGACGACGACGGTGACGTTAGCTCGGTTCGAAGGCGTTCAAACATACGCGACCCGAACGACGCGCGCCCATCACGCCGTCGTCGACGCGATTCGGATCCGCGCCAGAAGCAGGCACCCCAGCGCCATTCTCGGTTCGTCGGATTGTTTGACCTGGTTCTGGCCGATTTCCTCGCTGCGTCTCACGAGGTTTCGGACGTCGCTACGGCCGAGCGCTTCAGCTTCGCGGCTGGAGCGCGACGGTGGCTGAAAGCGTCACCGGCAATCAGCATGAGGGCTGGCTACGGAACTGGCAACAGTTCTGACGATCTGTTGCCAGCTCGCTGGCGCAGGCCGGGCAGGCCCCGCCGTCCAGACCCCGCTCGGCGGAACTCACCGAAGCGACGAGCGTGAGGGCGGCTCTCAAGCCATCCCAACCGTGCCCGACGTCATCAGCCCCGACGGCTTCGGCGTCCCCACGCCGCTCGTGCTCACGCTCGACGCCCCGAAAGAGGCGCTCCACTATAGAGCCAATCTCGCGCTCGACGTGATCAACAGCGCAATGAGCCCCGGCGGCGAAGTCGTGCTCTACCTCGATTTGTCGATCGACGGCGGTACCACGTACTCGAACCGCGCGAAGAACGCGCATGTCATCAATTCGACCACGACCGAAGTGGAAGGTCGCCAGATGCAGGTGTGGCTTCCGTTGATTCTCGGGAGCGCGCTCGGCTGTAGCGACGCGACGCCGCCCGCGAACATCAAGCTGCGGGCGCCGGCGAATCAGGCGCTCAGGTCGAGCGCCGTCGCCGTGAGCTCGCTGGCGACGTCGGACGGAGGGACGCCGGTGGACGCGTTGAACGGGGCGATTCACATGGAGTTGGAGGAGTGCCTCTAGTCGACGCCCTGGAGACCGGTGCGCAGTGGCTCGAGCCGGCTGTTCCGGATACAGCCGGCGGTGAGCGCCGCATCCCAATGCGATCCGCTATAGGTAGAATATGGCAGGCGCTGCGTATGGCAAAAGAGATGATCCGCAATAGTCGAAATTGCCAGCAATCGCGAATATCTGGCCGTGTTGCCGCCGCAGATCTGAGCCCCCTGCCCAGCACGACGTGGACGAGCTCGGGTTCCCAACGGTTATCGTGAGCGACGGCAATTGACACGGGCAACGACCTCGGTTCGTGATCAAACTGATGGTCGTGTACAGGTCGATGGTACCGGACCATTCCGGACGCCCCGAATGCGGCGCTGGCGCAGGCCAGCTTGGCGCTCGCCCGATCGATATCAAGGCAAAGGACGGTACGGTTCACCCGGTGACCGGCGGCATGTCAGTTAACGAGAGCATCCTCAAAATTCCGAAGCACCTTAAAGGCGAGAAGCATGGCGGTGAGGCTGGGGACCTGCCCATGTTCGAGTTCGCGCTGACGCACCTCACAGAGGGGCTGACGTATCGCGTGACCAAGGGCACGCACGGGCAGCTCGAGCCAGCGATGTCAATGTTGCTGGCGAACTACCAAGCGCTGCTGTGCGGCACCAAGCCAAACTGGAAGGAAGTCTAGAGATGACCGAAGCAGCCATGCACTACAACATCATGCGAATCGAGCGCGTCTTGCTTCGAGCAGAAAAAGGTGGATTTACTCACCAGGAGGAAGCGGACTACGGCGCCGAGATGGACGTCTATTGGCAACAAATGACGGCGGAAGAACAGCAGGCCGTTGAAGATTCCGACGTAGGCGCCGGAGTTCCAGTAGAGCTGGCGATGCGCGATCAGACCGTCAAAAAAGGTGAGCACCGGCGCGCCAGAGTCGAGTCTGAGGCGGCATAGATGTATCTCACGGCCCAACGAGTAGTACGGATGACCGATGGGGCAGAGGCCATAAACGCCTTCTTTTATCGGCACCACGTCGTGTGGCCAGGTCCCCCTCCTGAGGAATACGTCAATAATCCTGGGTATCTCGTAAACCAAACAGTCAACATCGAGCCCCCCGGCAATCGCGTCCGAAGCTATCTAGACATCACGTGCCCAGATGGCGCGACCTGGCAAGAGCTGCGGCAGAGCTTCCAGACATTCGTTGGCATGTCTCAGCTCAGACCTCTGCCGTGGAGCGCCGTCGTCGGTCGCTGCCTGTTTACCATCGGAATGGACGCAGGCACTGCGCGAACGTGGCAGCTCGAAGTGGCCAACTTGTATCGTGCTGTCCAAGCAGTAGCGACACCCCCCCAGTGAGACAGCTTCCAAGTAGGCGGGCGCCCGAATCATTCCGACGGCGCCGTGCCTTGCGAGCCGGGGCGCGCGGCAGCGGCATTGCTGTAAGGGCCGTACGCGGGGCCTTTTTTCCGGTTTGCACTTGTTGGCCTTTGCTTCACCACTTGGTGTCGTTCCAACTAGAAGCCGTATTTCTCCTTGCGCAATGTAAACGCGTCCCGGCCACCCTCCATGACGGTCGCAATTTCGGCGCACACCTCCGCGATGTCGATCGCGCCTTGCGCGGTGACGGTGCCGCCAGATTGATCGCCGGCCGTGCGATAGCCGCAGCACACCACGAGTTCGGCGTCACCGTTGACCACCAGGTTGGCGTTGTGGCTGGAGAAGATGAGCTGGCGTTTCGACTTCGCACGCCACACTTGCTCGACAACATCCGTGATGACGTGGTTGTCGAGATCGTCCTCCGGCTGATCGATGACGAGGGGCGGACCATCTTGGTTCAACAACACGAACATCAGTGCCGTCGCCTGCTGACCGGCTGAAGCATCGCCGAAGGCGATGTACTCCGCTTCGCGCGCCCGGTACTCGAAGCGAGGAACATCCTCCAGCTCCAAAGTCGCGAACTCTGCCCACCCCTTGATTGCGAGCCTCTCGGCCATCTTCCGGCGATCGCCTTCGGCGATCTGAGCGGAACCCAATCGAGGGCAAGGGGGAAGTGGGGCCGAAGCGGGCTCGTCGACCTCGCTAAGGGCGCGAAGCTCGCTGACGACGTCGAGCCACGCCGACAATGGGTCCGCTTCAGCCATCACTGCCTGCAAGAGCTGCTCGAACTTTTCCGCTCGCATCTTGCTGCCTTTGACCAACTCCTTTAGCGCCGCCGCGATGTGAGCTGTCCCCGCTCCGCGTTGCACGGTCGCGCGTAGCAGCTTCATCGACAGGTCGGTTAGCTTCCGGCATTGTGCGTCGAGGAGGCTGGTTCGTTCGGCATGAGTGGTGCGCCACTCCTGTTGAAGGTCTTCGCTTTGCTTTTCGGGATCCTGAAGCTCGAGGATGCGGCGATCGCGACCCGAAACCGATTCGACGAGTTCAACCTGTCGACGTTCCAAATCGGAAATCTGTTTCAGCGCGACCTCGCTTTCCGAGGCGCGCCCCTTTGCTTCTGCGTAAGTCTTCCGGTTCTCTTCGCAAGCAGCGTCCCACGCCGCCGCGGCAAGCTTGAGCTTTTCTCTTGGAGCCGAGTCGCCCATGAGTGCGTTCTCGGCGGCCGCAAGGTACCCGTCGGCGTCCGCAAACAGCTCGCGGAGCAGGCCCTCCATTGCGACAAGGCGGGCACGATCGTGTACCTTCGCGTCTCCGAGCGAAGTCGGGAGTAGTTGGACTCTTCCGCGAAGATCGCGCAGTTCTTTGGTGGCCTGGCTCACTTCCTTCCGCCAGCGGTCGACAAAGCGCTGCTCTTCGCTCCAACCCGCTTGGGCCCCGATCACAGCACGATCTGCCTCGGTGACGCCTCTCAGGCTTTGCCGTAGGCCAGCGAGCTGCTGCTCAATCGATTGGAGTTCGGTTCGTGCGACGGCATTCTCTTTCGCAAGACGACGGTGTTCCCGCAGCGCGTCATGTGTCGCTCGAATGCGAGTCGCGATATCGCTCAACTTTGAGCGCAGTGCATCTAGTTCGACCTGAATTGGCAGGTGTACGAATCGCCGCAGCTCGTCCCCCTTGATGCCAACGCTGCTCAACTGCTTCTGGCTGTACGCCTGCAAAGGAAGCAAGGACCGAATCTCGCCCTCCGTGGCTGCTCGAAACTCCTCTGCACCGATCTTCAGAAGGAGGCGCCCATCAACGTGTCTTCGAACGACGTGGTCTGTACCGTTCACAAGAACGGCGACCTGAACGCTCGCGTCGACTGCGCGTAGGGTCTTTTCGATCAGGGACGCCCGTCGATTTTGGAAGTCCGGCAGGTCGTCGTCCGTTGAGGCGAGCGGTTGGTCGCACAGCGCCCAGCGCAAGTACTCAAGAATTGACGACTTGCCTGTGCCGCGCCCGCCGATTAGGGCGGTGTATTGCGGATTCAGTTCGATCTGAAAGGGTCCCATGAACTTGCTGTTCGAGACTTCGATTCGATCAATGCGAATCGCTGGTAACGCAGGCTCCGCTTGGGAAATTCGAGAGCGGCGTGCGAGGCACGCCTGTCGGAGCGCCTCGGCCGTTGGACGGGCCCACTTGACCCACGTCGCGTGGACGCCGAGCTTTGCGAAGGCACGGCTTCGGTTGTCGGAGGTCTGGAAGAGGCCTAGCGCTTTGTTGCCCCAGTTCTTGTCCTTGCCGTTGGTGATTGAGCGCATCCCCGCGGACTTCGGTTCAGTCGGGAGTTGCCCATCAACGTAGCCCCCGACGCAAGGCATCGCGATGTAGTGCTTCTCAAAGTCCTTTCGAAGGAGCGTCTTGTAGCCGCCATCGCTGACGTGCGGAAACGCGATGAACCTACCTCGAAGCGGTTCCAATTTGTCCAGCGCTGCGTACAGGTCGACGAAGCTCATGATGTCGAGCTTTTTCACGGCGGCTGTTTTTTCGGCCGTATCGGCCGACGGTGTGATGCCGAGAGCAGTCAGTGCAAGCGCGAGAAACTCCACGGGTAGATCCGCGTCGAATATGAGCAGCGCCTGGCAGGGGATCCCGAGAGTTAGTTCCATGCCGGGGAACACGACGAGGCGTTCGCCCAGCGGTAGCGGTTTGCTTTGATCGTCCGTCTCGAGAAGAGCGGCGTCCCGGATGTACTTGAAGAACGCTACGTCGTGGTGATCAGTGACGGCAATGGCCTGCAACCCTTGCCGGCGACAGCCGGCCACAAACTCGCGCGCGTAGTTGGCGCGCTCGACGTCAGTGATGGCGCCCTCTCCGTCCCAGCCTGCATCACGGGGCGTATGAACTTGAAGATCAGTTTTGTAAAAGTGCGCGCCACGGTCCACGCTTAACCACCTTCATGGCGACAGGTAAGGCGCAATAGGTATTCTTTCGGCGCCGCTCCAAACACGCACTCGCTTGAGCAAACTAGCTCGGCGTTCGCGGTCAGCGACGACACGCGGACCGA
Source organism: Pseudomonadota bacterium (assembly GCA_037200885.1). Lineage (GTDB taxonomy): Bacteria > Myxococcota_A > Polyangia > Polyangiales > Polyangiaceae > PMG-095. The sequence continues at coordinate 1,786,809 of JBBCIN010000003.1, read as the reverse complement.
CAGTTGCGGCCGCGCGAGCGCCACCTTCCCCGGGAGAGCCGCTCTGTGTGGGCTCGTTGTGCCTCGTCCCACAAGGAAGGCCCGCCCGCTCCATTTTACGGTTCGCGAGGGCAAACTAGTCAGTACCGGCACTTGGCTGCGCTTTGTATCGGCAACGGCGCGCCTCCCCTTTTGCGGCCGCCAATGTTACCGTCCGACGCAGCGCCTTCGGCTTGCGAACGACATTTTACCAGCGGCTCCGATGACCACCCAACTTACCTCAGAACAGCTCGACGCTATCCTGGCACTGCAGCTATCGGTGGCATGGGCCGGGGAGACCGCGGGTCAGCCCCCAAGGCTCGGTTGGTGGCAGACGGATCTGATCGATCCGGAGGGCGGAGGCGACCTCTTCACTCGTTTGATTCCACGCACTGCCGCCTGGGCCGGCTTCGAACTGGCGCGCGAAGCCGCGCGGCGCGTGGAGGTCGCCGCGCTGGAGCGCGTGGCTAAGCGCGACGAGCTCTGGACGCTCTTTCACCTCGGCTTTTTCGTGGACGAGCAGCTTCACGATCGCCTCGCGTACCACCGTCGCCACCAACACACGCCCGCCCAGGCTTTCGGTGCGCGTCTCGCGGTCAGTCGCGCCTGGGACGCCGGCGCGTTCGCGGCGCATCTCGAGCAGGGTGGCAAGTCGCAAATCGAGGTGACCCCGAGCGGTCGTCGCGTGAAGGCCAAGCCGGACTCCGCCGTGGCCGCCGCGCCCTTGTTGGCCGCAGCCCTTTTTCCTTTCGAAACGCATTACCCGCTGCCGTTCGTCCAAATTCCCGGCCAATGACCGAAAAGCCTGGGGAAGCCGTGGAGATCCACACCCGCATTTTGCGTTGCACGCTCGCGGCTGACGACTGCTACGCCTACTGGCAGCACGTGGACTTGAGCGTGCCGGTTGATGAACGCCCGGCGCTCGCGTTTCAGCAGCGTTGGTTTGGCGTGAAAAGCGAGGCTCGCGTGCGGACTCTGCTCGCCAACATGGTCGAGCGTTTCGATGCCTTTCCTGAGGCGCTGCGCGTGCTGCAGAGTCTGGGCTCCGTGCCCTCCACGCTGCGCCCGTGGATTTGCCATCTGCACCTCCAGCTCTCTGACCGGATCTACCGGCGCTTCAGCGGTGAGTTTCTCCCGCAGCGCCGCTTCGAGGGCTACGCCGCCATCGACCGTGGAATTGCCGCGCGTTGGGTTGAGGAGCTCGCGCCCGAGCGATGGTCCGCCACCACGTCGATCAAGTTTGCTTCGAACATGCTGAGCGCGGCGGTCGAGTCCGGCCTTATCAAAGGACGTAACGACCCTCGGAAGTTGACCCTGAGTCAGGTGCCCGATGCGGCGGTCGGCTACGCGCTGTACCTCCTGCGCACGGTTCGCTTCGAAGGCAGCCTCGACGACAACCCGTACCTACGCTCGCTGGGGATTGATTCAGCGCTTTTTCCGCTGGCCTTGGCGCGCGTCCCGGGAATCAGTGTTCGGGCGATCGGCGGCGTGCGAGAGTTGGACTGGCGATATCCGACACTTGCGGAGTGGGGCAATGAGAACCTGAGGGCGACGGCGTGAATGTCTACCAGCACCCCAGCGAGTTAGAGCGCTGCATCGGCGAGCTGCGCAAGGACCTGCTGCGCGCTGAGGGGCCGCAGATCAGCACGGTGCGCAACTACAACTTTGCCATCTTGCCGTATGCCCCGGACCACGAGTTCAAGCTGCGGCGCGAGCTCAACCACTTGTGCGCCGATCTGCGTGACGCGGGCTGGGCCACGGGCATCATTCCGCTTCACTCGCTGCTACTCGACCGCTTGCGCGCTGAAGGTCCCGAGTTCATCGAGGCAATGATTCAACGGGAGAAGCGCCTGGCTGGCGCGAACGACCCGTGGCGCGGGCTCAACTCGCTGAAGGAGCGCGTCGTCTCGCTCATCGAGGGCCCTACCGGTCTCGCGGCAGACGTGATCCGCGAGGTGAACCGCATTCTGGACGAGAATCCGGATTCCGAGCGCACCGTGATCTTCTTGGGGCGCGCCGGAGCGCTCTATCCATTTTTCCGTACATCGTCATTGCTCAAGCACGTGGCCGGGCACACGCGGAACGTGCCGGTCGTGCTGCTCTATCCGGGGCGCGTCGACGACGACGGCGGCCTTTCGTTCATGGGGATCTTGCCGGCGGACAGGGATTACCGCCCACGCATTTATCGGTGAAGCCAATGCTCATTGCAGACTTATTCGAGAAAGATGTCACCCGCACGATCCCGCCGGTCGTCTATTTCCACGAGCAAACCCCAGCCAAGCTGAAGGACGAGGTCGAGGAGTACATCATCACCGGCGGCTACGAGCCGGGCGACCCGCGTGCGGCTGAAGACGGCATTCACGAGCAGTTCATGCGCCTGCTCACCGGCTTGAAGCGCAACTTGGACGGCAGCGCCGACCCCGCGTGCTGGATCTCCGGCTTTTTCGGCTCCGGTAAGTCGAGCTTCGCGAAGCTGCTGGGCCTCGCTCTGGACGGGAAGAAGTTGCCCGGCGGTGGGTTGCTTTCCGATGCGCTGCTCAATCAGGACCGCTCGCCTCACTCCGATGATTTTAGGCGCGCCTGGCACGACCTCGTCGATTCCATCCAACCGATCGGCTTGGTGTTCGACGTCGGCAGCAAGGCGCGCGAAGACGAGCACATCCACGCCGTCATCGTGCGGCAGCTGCAAGAGCGGATGAACTACTCAGCGACGAGCAACCTCGTCGCTGAATACGAGCTGAAGCTCGAGCTCGAGAATTTGCACGACGCTTTTTGCGCAAAATTCAAGCAGGTGCATCAGCGCTCCTGGAGTGAGCTCAAAGACAGCCAGCTCGTGGAAGATTACTTTTCGGCCGCGCTCCATGCGCTCAAGCCAGAGCTGTTCCCAACGCCCATGGCCTGGGTCGACAGCCGGGCGGGCTCACAATTTGGAGCCAAACGAGCCGCCGACGAAGCGGTAGTGGCCATCGATCAGATCCTGAAACAGCGCGCACCTGGTCGCACGCTGTTCATCGTCATCGACGAAGTCAGCCAGTACATCCACGACGACGAAGACCGCATGCTGGCGTTGCAGTCGTTCGTGGTCGCCCTGAAGGCGCGCCTCAAAGGGCAAGTCTGGTTGCTCGCTACCGGCCAGCAAAAGCTCGAAGAAGGTGCGGGCAATATTGCGACCCTGTCCAAGATGAAGGACCGCTTCCCGCCGTCCCTCCGCGTGCACTTGGGCACGGCGAACATTCGCGATGTGGTGCACAAGCGCCTGCTACGGAAGAAGAAGCAGCTCGAGGTGGAGCTGATCGATCTGTTCGAGGCACACCGTTCGGACTTGGCACTGCACGGGTACCGCGGCCACGAAGTGACGAAGATGGACTTCGTCGAAGTCTACCCCATGCTGCCCGGTCACATCGATCTGCTGATGCAGATCACGACGGGCCTGCGCTCCAAGTCAAGCCGCGTTCAGGGTGATTCCCACGCCATTCGCGGCTTGCTGCAACTCCTGGGCGACTTGTTTCGCGAGCAAGATCTGGTGCGCCGCGAGCCTGGCTACCTCATCACGCTGGACCGTATCTATGACGTCCTGCACACCGCGCTGAGCACGGACGTGCAAGCTACGCTCACGCGCGCCTTTGAGTTCGCAACCCGGCTCGGGGACACGTTGATGGTGAAGGTCGTGAAGACCGTGGCCATGCTGCAGCAAGTGCCGGACGACGACAAAGAGACGAGCGCGGAGCTCGTCGCGCGTTGTTTGTACGAGCAGCTCGGTCAGGGCAACCAACTGCCCGCGATTCAGACCGCGCTCGATGCCTTGGTCGGAGAGGGCCTGCTCGCCTACTCGGAGAAGGGCGGCTACACCATCCAGAGCACCGCCGGCCAAGAGTGGCAGGCCGAGCGTGATGGCTACGTCCCGGGTCCCGAGCAAAAGAGCGCCAAAATCTTGGAGGCGCTCGAATTGCTGATGGGGGATGTCGACAAGCCCAAGCTCGGTGAAACGGGCATTTCCTGGCGTGCCTTCTATTCCGACGGTTACGGCCAGAAGGACGCGCGCGTCAAAGACGAACGCAAGCACACGGTGGTCACGGTCGACTTTCAGTTGAGTAAGAAGCGATCCGGTGAGCATTGGGTGCCGCTTAGCGCGCAGGGCTACGCGGACCGGATCTTCTGGGTCGTCGGCGACACGGATGGCCCCATGGACGCGGCCGCACAGCTCATTCGCTCCGAACGCATGGTCGAGCGCTACGGCACCCGTCAAAGCTCGCTCGGAGAGCTGCGTGGCCACTTGCTGATCGACGAACGCAACCGTACCGACCACTACAAGGTGCGCCTGCAAGAAGCGGTGAAGGCCGCCTTCATGGCTGGGCAGTTCTTTTTCCGGGGTCGTAAGACGACTGCAGCGGAGCTTGGCAGCACCTTCGCCCAAGCGCTCACTACCTACGGAAACACCGTAGTGCCAGAGCTGTATCCCCACCCGGTCAACTTCGTTGTCTCCGAAAAAGACATTGCCTACCTGATCGACAACACCGAGCTCGCGGCGCCCCCACCAGTCTTCGGGCAAGAGCGGCTCGGCCTGCTCACGCTGGATGCCGGTCGCTATGAAGTCACCTGCCACGGTCGCGTCCCGAAAGACGTACTGGACTATGTGACCAAGAACCCGGGCGTGACCGGGTCAACGCTGCTCGCGCACTTTGGTTCACCGCCGCACGGTGTACCCCCGGACGTGCTCAAGGCAGTCGTGGTGGGCCTATTGCGCGGGGCCAAGGTGCGCATTCAAATGCAAGGGGCCGCCGAGCTCACCAGCGTGCGGGATGAAGGCGTGCGCGAGCTGTTGAAAGAGACGGGACTGCGCAAGGCTGAGCTACACCCGAATACCAAAGAAGCGCTCGAACCGCGCGACCGCACCGCGATCTGCAAGTTCTTCGGTGACTACTTCGGTGTTGAAATCGCCAGGGAAAATGAGGCGATTGCGGATGCCGTCGTTAAGTACTTCAAAGGCGTGCGTGAAACCCTGAACGAGGTCGGCAATAGCTATCGCAAGCTGCCGCGGGGCATCAAGTATCCGAAGAGCCTCGAGCAACTCGAGAAGGCGCTCGAGGTGTGCCGGGCCAGTCGGCAGATTGAGCCCGTAGCCAAAGCCGTCAAGGCGCACTTGCCCGTCCTCCAAGACGGAATGAGCTTGCTGAATCGCATCAAGTCGGATTTGTCCGAAGACGCCATCGCGACGCTCAACCGCGCGCAAGACACGCTCGCGCTGCTTTGGCCGGAGTTCGAGGCCGTGGCACCGCCCAGCGCGCAGCAAGATCGCAACGCGATCGACAGCCACCTCAAGGCCGAGCGCCCCTGGGAAGACTTGGGGGATCTTAAGCCGCACGTGACCGCCTTGCGCGCCGCCTACAAGGCACACCGCCAAGGCCTCTTGTCCGCTCACGCCAACCGGGTGGACGTCGCGATTGAACAGCTAAAACGCCGTGATGGCTTCGACCGCCTGAACCCCGACCAACGCAACCAGGTCGTGAGCCACCTGCGCGACGGCGCGCCGGTTCAAACTGACGCCGAGCAAATCGTGCCCCCGCTGCGCTTACTGGACGACCTTTTCGCGGCGCGACTGGTGGGCGCCGAGCACAAGGCTCAGGCGCAGCTGGACGAGATCCTGCAAACGCTCGGCGAGAGCCCGACGGTCGAGGTCGAGCTCGAGCTGCGTGGTCGGGTAATTCGCAACGCGACCGAACTCGACCGCGTGCTGACTGAAATCCGCGAGCGGATCGCCAAAGAGCTCTCCGCCAACCACCGCGTTCGGCTCAAGTGACTATGAAGCGCACCTTCCTCGATCAAAAAGCCAAAGAAGCGCTGCGGAAGGGCGTGCGTGGGCTACGCGAACGCCTGATCCTCGAGCTGACCAACGAGGCGAAGAGCGAGTACCAACTCGATATCCCGAGCGACAAGGCCAAGCTCACGGCGCGCCGTCGCGAGCACCGGAGCCGCCTCGAAGCGAGCCTGCTCGAACGCTCGCGCTTGGCGACGAAATCGCCGAGCAAAGCCAAAGCGAAGTTGGCAGAGGTGGACGCGCTCGAGTTGCGCTTGGCCGCCACCGAGGCCGCGCACACCCTGCTGAATCGCCTGATTTTCCTGCGCATCCTCGAGCACCACCGCGTGCTCAAGCCCGCGCTGGTCACGGGCGGGTGGGACAGTCCCGCCTTCGCGCACGAGTTCTCGAACTATGGGGCTGAGTTCAAGAGCGAGCCTTCGCGCGGCTACCTGCCGCTCCTTGAGGCCGTGTACGCGGAACTGGCGCTCGATTTGCCCGCGTTGTTCGGCCCGGTGGGCGTGACCGCGCTGTTTCCGGTGCCAGTGCCCACGCTGCGCGCAGTGCTCGAGCTGGTGAATGACCCCGTGCTCAACGATGCCTGGGGTGACGACACCACGCTCGGCTGGGTGTACCAATTCTGGAACGACCCCGAGCGCGAACGGCTCGACGAAAAGATCGCTGGCGGCGGCAAGATCGAGCCGCACGAGCTCGGTCCCAAAACCCAGATGTTCACGGAGCGCTACATGGTGGAGTGGCTGCTCCACAACACGCTCGGCCAAACCTGGCTCGCGATGTGTCAGAAGCACGGCTGGCGCGCGGATTTCGAACAGGTGCGTGATTCACTCGAAGCGCGCCGCGCGGCCTTCCGCAAGCAGCGCGAAGCGGGGGAAGTCCCGCTGGATGCGCTGATGCCCATCGAGGGCGAGCTCGAACAGCATTGGAAGTACTGGGTGCCGCAGCCGCTGCCCGCCGAGGCCGTGAGCGCCGCCCCTGAAACGTTGCGCGATCTGAAGCTGCTCGACCCTGCCTGCGGCTCGGGGCACTTCTTGGTGATCGCGTTCGACCTGCTGGCCGCGCTGTATGAGGAAGAGGCGCGTCACCGGGGTGACGCGTGGACGGCGGCGCAGATTGCGCAATGGATCGTGGAGCGCAACCTGCACGGCGTCGATATTGACGCCCGCGCGATTCAGTTGAGCGCAGCGAGCTTGTGGCTCAAGGCTAAGCTGCACGCTCCGGAGGCTCAGGTTTCACAACTGAACCTGGTGGCGCCGGCTTTTCGGTTGGGGGCGCTCGCCAAGAATGATCCGTCGCTGACGCGATTGTGCGAGGAGCTGGCGCGGTTCGTCGTTCCGAAAGACGTGACCCTCAAGTTGGTGGGGGCTTTAAGCGGCGTTGACCACTTGGGAACGTTGCTTCGCGTCGATGATGAAGTCGCGAATGTGATCGACACTTCCTATGACGGGCTCGAGCTGTGGGCGGCGGCTGCGCGCAAGAAGCAGAGCAGCGTGCTCGATCGGTTGACTGATTTCTTGGACGAGCATTCCGCGGAAGCCGACTTGGGCTTGCGGCTCGAGGGGGAACAGTTGGAAGCGGGGGTGCGCTTCATCCAGATAGTAAAGAAGGGCGCCTACGATATCGTTGTTGGCAATCCGCCGTATCAGGGAACGAGTAAGCTAGCGCAGGCTGCTTGGTTCAAGAAGCATTACCCGAAGGGGAAGGCGGACCTTTACGCTTGCTTCCTCGAGCGAGCCCTTGAACTTGTCAAGCCCGGCGGCATAAGCGCCTTGCTCACAAAGCGCGCCTGGATGTTCTCGACTCAATTGCTCGATCTGCGTGCGTACCTGCTTGCTAAGCACGGCCTGCAACTCATTGGAGATATCGATCGCGGCGGTTTCGAGGACATCCTTGATGAGGTCGTCTCGACTTCTATGTCAGTTATGATTTCAAGTGCACGGAATGTCGACAGGACAACTGTGATTCAACCGACGCCCCTCGACGACCATTCTCGCGACTCGGAACGCACAGCTAGGAAGCGTACAGCTCTACTGGTTCAAGCCCGCAGATTTGAATTTAACGCAGCGACGCTCATGGGAATCGAAGGTCTACCAATCGTTTATTGGTGGGAATCTTCAGCGATCCGAAACTACGTGAATTCCAAGAAACTGCGTGACCTGGCAAAGGCGCGCGCCACGCAAGGCCTTTATGACAACACTCGATTCACGCGCCGTTGGCATGAGGTTCAACCCGCTGATGTCGCGACGCGGCGAGACCTGCGAGAGAATCTCCGATGGGTCCCGTTCGTCAATGGTAGCGATGGGCTAGTCTGGTTCGAACCGCTTCGCCTTGTCGCGAACTGGGTAAATTTGGGGATTGGTCCAAAAACCTGTATGTCGCGGAAGACGGGCACGGATTCCTTCATTTTTGCCAACGAGCAATACTTTTTTCGCGAAGGTGGGATCGCGTTTGCAATGATAGGTGCCGGGTTTTGCGCCCGTGCTCATCGCTACGCGGGAGTCTTCGGCGATATGGGTCGCTCCCTATTCCCAGAAAGCGTGCCCGACGTGCTCTGCCTCATGAACGCACGAGCTGCGCGCGAGATGATGGCATCGCTTAATCCATCAGTGCATTTTACTGTTGGGGATGTGAACCGCATACCAGTGATTGCGATTCGCGAATCGGTCGAGATCTTCCGCCTGCTTGATCTCGCCTTTTCCGAACACGAGAGCCATGACGAGTCCTCCGTAGAGTTTCGCTGTGTCGGTCAGTCGAAGTGGCGTTACACGCAGGCTTGGGCGCAGCGAGCAGTCGATCGTGCCGATGGTGAAGAACTGCCGTTCTACGAGCCGGAGTTTGAACTTCCGGCTCCTGACGCTTATCTCTCTGCCGAAATCGGCGTCGCGCTCGGTCGGTTCGGCGCCAACCGTGAGGGCCCGGTGGTCGAATCCCCGCTAGACGTATTGCCGGCGGGAATCCTCTTCCTGACCGGCGACGAGTCGCTCAGCGACTCCCTCAAGCACCCCGCTGCCCAGCGCATCCTGGACGCCTGGAAAGAACACTCCCCAGCGATCCTCCGAGGCACACGCCAAAGCCTGAGCGATTGGCTGAAGAAAGATTTCTTCAAGTACCACCTCGGCATCTATGAAAACCGCCCCATCTATTTCCCGCTCTCGAGCAGCCAGAAGAACTTCGTCGCGTTCATCAGCATCCATCGCTGGACCGACAAGACGCTGCAAGATTTGCTTGCCCTCCACTTGGCGCCCGCCCTACGCCAACTCTCCGGGGAAATCGCCGATCTCAATAAGGACCGCGCGAGCAGCGACAAAACCAGGGCGTCCGCCGCTGAAAAGCAGTTCACGCGCACCAAGCGCCTGCACGACGAGCTCTCCGACTTCATCGCGCTCGTGATCGAATGCGCTGAGCGCGGCGCCCCGCCCACGGACGCGAGCTGCCCGCCCCGCAAGCAAGACGCGAGGTTCTACATGAACCTCGACGACGGTGTGATGATCAACAGCGCGGCGCTCTGGCCGCTGCTCGAGCCGCTGTGGCCGAAGCCCAAGGCGTGGTGGAAGGAGCTCTGCGAACCCAAGGGTCGCAAGGACTATGACTGGGCGCACCTTAGCCGACGCTATTTCCCCGCACGCGTTGAAGAAAAATGCCAGGTAGACCCGAGCCTGGGTGTGGCCCACGGGTGCTTTTGGAAGTACCACCCCGCCAAGGCCTACGCCTGGGAGCTCCGCCTCCAACACGAAATCAAACCCGATTTCACCATCGACGAACTGGATTCCGACACTTGCCGCGCACGCTTCCTCGCTGAGCATGCGGATGAAGCCGCCGCGATTCACGACAAAGAGCAACTCCGCCGCGAACGCGCCGAAAAAAAGAAGCTTCAGGCCAGCGACGACGAAGCGGCTGAAAGCGATGAGGCTGAAGAGGCCCCCGAATCAGCTGAGGACGACGACGTATGAGCGCAGAAGCAAGCGAAACCGCTTCCGTCGACTTGGTGAGCCAGGCCCTGCTGGCTGAAGTCACGAAGAAGGTGCGTGAGCTCGGGCTCGTGGCATGGGTCGATGCCGAAGGGCACTACACGGCATGGGCCGATCGTCTAGCGCCGCGCGCGGGTCGCGCGGATGCGGCGTTTCCCTTCCCAATCGTGCGCTACCGCAGCAGCTACCTCGAGCTGATGCTCGCGCTCGAGCCCTTCGCCAATGACCTGCACCCCGAGCACGTACTCGTGCACCTGCCGGGCCTAAACAAGGACAGCGTGCGCGAAACGCCTGCTTTCGAGCTGTACAAGGCAGGAAAGACCTTCGAAAAGAACCTGGCGACCTTGGTGCGCGAGGCTGCACGTGGTGAAGCGCGCCCCGAGCAGGTCGAAGCGTTCCTCGCCGCGGGCAATGTCTCGCTCGAAAGCGCGGACGCTTGGCTGGCAGGGCTCCGGGCCGCGCCGCGAGATGAGTTTGCGCTGCGTATGGAAGCCTGGGGCATCGAGGACGTAGCGCTCGGGCTGTTTCGTGGCGATCCACGCTTTCTTCAGGGCTTGCCCAAGCAAGGGGAACGGCTCTTCGAGTTCCTCGAGAAGGGACTCGGCGTCACCGACGCTTGGCGCGAGTTCATGAAGATCGAGAAGCAGCTCACCGAAGGCGCTGCTACGACGCTCGTCGCGAGCTGGCTCATGGCCGTCGAGTTCGCCACCGACTTGGCTTCGACCCCAAGCACTCCCGCGCTCCAACCGCTGACCAAGCTCGGCCCTTTCAAAGACGTGTGCCGACGCCTCGCTGAGCGCGCGCGCAACGAGGAGCCCGATACCTACCGTGACTTCGCCGACCAGCTTCAAGAGCGCTTCGTCTCTGACCGCTCGCACCCGGCTAGCGCGCTCGGCTCCATAGACACGTTCCGTTTCGAGGAGGCAACCACTCGGCGAGCCGCACTTTCCGCGCTTACAGGCGCGGACTGGGATGAGGCCACGCGCTTTGCTAGCGAGCACACGCCGCAAAAGTGCTTCTGGGTGCGTCGTTCGCCTGAACTCCAGCGTACTTGGGAAGTGATCCGGCACGCCGCCGACGCTGGCCGTGCCATCGCTGAAAGCCCACAAGGGCTGAAGGGCTGCGCCTCGTTGGAAGAGGCCGTGGAGCGCTATGCCTCGCGTCTGGCAGCCATCGATCGCGCCCATCGCTTCTTTGAACAGCGTGCGCACGCGCTGATCGTGCACGACCTCGACGACTACGACCAACTGCTCGAGGCGCGAACCGCCGTCCGTACGGTGTATCGCGTGTGGGCCGATGGCCTCGCACGAGCGTTTGCCGAACTGTGCCGCACGTACGGCGCGCTGCCTCCGCCCGACCTCCGCCAGCGACACCTGTTCAACAGCGTCGTCCAACCCATGGTCGAGCAGGGCGGGCGCGTAGCCTTCTTCATGGTCGACGCTTTGCGATTCGAGATGGCGCAAGCGCTGGCCGAAGAGTTCAAGCGCGACAAGTTCTCGGCCGTGCTCCAAGCGCGACTCGCTGAGCTACCCACCATCACCAGCGTAGGCATGAATGCGCTAGCCCCAATCGAGAAGAACGGTCGGCTGCAGCCTTCCTTCGACGGTGACAAGCTGGCTGGCCTGCGCAATCAGGAATATGCCGTAAAAACGCCTGCCGATCGCGTGCGGGCCATGCGAGAACGGTGCGGCAGTGCCCTCGATTTACCGCTCGACGAATTGTCGACCCTGGGCTCAGCAGAGCTCAAGAAGCGTTTGGGCACGAAGCCCGGCTTGATTGTCGTGCGAAGCCGCGAGCTGGACGACGCGGGTGAAGTCGGCTTGCACCTCGGGACCTTCGACCACACGCTGACGCTCTTGCGCTCGGCGGTCTCGATGCTGCAACAAGCAGGCGTGGAGCGCTTCGTGATCGCCTCTGATCACGGCTTCTTGCTCCAAGACAACAAAGTCGAGAAGCACCCGTTCAGCAGCACCAAGCGCATTGCGGATCGGCGCCATGTGCTCGCCGCCACTCCGTCCGGTATGCCCGACGTGCTCGAAGTGCCATTTGCGGCCCTCGAATACGACAGTGCGACTCCCCAATTCCTCGTGTTCCGCCAAGACACGGCGCTTTGGGATGTAGCCCCGACGGTTGCGCCCTTCGTTCACGGTGGGAACAGCCTGCAAGAACGAGTGATCCCCGTGTTGATCCTGGAGCGTTCCGGGAAACGGGGCAAAACCACGACCAAATATGAGATCCTGGCCGAACCCGAAGTCGGGCGCTTGGGGCGTCAGCGGTTGAAGCTGAGTGTGCGCCTACAAAAGGACAGCTCGGCTGCGCTCAGCTTTCACGCTCCCAAAGCCATCGCGCTCGCGTTGCGGATCCCGAAGCGCGGCGACATCCAACTTACTCTGCTCGACGCAACGCCGCCCGCAAAGTTGAACGACGGGCGCATCCTGCTGCCGCCCAACGGGGAATCGACCGTGGTCGAGTTCGAGCTCGAGGGGCAGACGGACGAGATGCTGCGCGTGGAAGTGTTTCACCCCGACGCGGTCGAAGATGTCGAGCCCAAGGTGGTGGAAGGCTTCTTCGAGGTGTTCCGCAATCGTCGCTCGCCGAAGGCGATGGAAGTCGAGCCTTCACCTGTCGCCCCCCCAGCCGCGCTGAGCGCGCAAGTCTCGGCGCATGTCGCCGCGCCGGCCTCGGCACCCGGGCCCGCCGGTGATTGGAAGAGCCTGGTTGAAGACGCGGGCTTCCGAGAGGTCCTGGTTTACATTCAGCAGCGTCGCACCATGAACGAGGCGGAGCTGGCGCAAGCGCTCGGCTCCGCCCGGCGCGTGCGGGCATTTTCGCGGGAATTCGACAACTTGATGTCGCGCGTGCCGTTCTCGGTCGAAATCGTGATCGTCTCCGGGCTGAAAACCTACGTGCGGAAGGATTGAGCCAATGGCCTCTCGACATGCTGCCCATGTGTTCGCAAGCCTTCTCAAAGGCACCGTGCCCGACCGCGGTCTGGATGAGATCGCCGTCGGCGTCGAAAAGCACCGCAAGGAAATCCAGCGCATGCTCAGCGAGTCCAAGCGCACGGGCGATGTGAAATTCCTGCGCGGTGGCTACGGCTGCGGCAAGACGTTCATGGCAACGCTCGCGGTGCAGGATGCGCAAGAAGCCAAGTTCGTCACCAGCTTCGTGGTCGTCTCCGACAACGATCTGCACTTCCAGAAGTTCGACGAGCTCTACCGCAAAGTCGTGGGCGGCCTCAGCACCCCCGCCTGCCCGCAAGGCGCCCTCGGCGACATCCTCGACCGCTGGATCGGTGCGCTGGAAGAAGGGCTGATCGCCCTGGGCGAGGACGAAGATGGACCGGACTTCGACAAGAAGGTGCTCGCCAAGCTCGACGAACAGCTCGCCGGCCTCACCTCCGGCCGCGCACCCGTCGACATGACCCGCGCCGTTCACGCCATTTTTACGCTAAAACAGCAAGGGAAGCTGCAAGAGGCGTCCGCACTAGTGTCCTGGTTATCGGGCAGCGAGAACGTCTCGGCGAGCGTCAAGAACCTCGCCCAACTCAAGGGCGACATCTCCAGCGGCGACGCGCTCGCCTACCTGCGCGGCATCCTCGAGATCATCAAGAGCGCGGGTTACGACGGCCTGCTGATCGTCATCGACGAGGCCGAGACCATCCTCCGCATGCGCAGCGAAGCGCGCCAAAAGTCCCTCAACGCCATCCGCCAGATCGTCGACGCAGCCAAAGACTTCCCGGGACTGCTTTGGATCTTCACGGGCACGCCGACGTTCTTCGACGATCGCCGTGGCGTGAAGGGCCTCGAACCCCTCTACGACCGCATCAAGTTCGAAAGCTTCGGCGGCGTGGCCAGCCTGCGCCAACCGCAACTCGACCTTAAACCCTTCGACCGCGATCGCCTCGTGAAGGTCGCCCTCAAAGTGCGCTCGCTGCACCCCGACCTGTCGCCCGAAGAAGGCGAGGCACGGATAACCCGAGCGTTCATCGAGCAACTCGCCGACAAGGTCACCGAGGGCTTCCGCGGCGACGTTGGCGTCGTGCCCCGTCAGTTCCTGCGCACCTTCGCCAACATCCTCGACATCGTTGCCAACGACCCTGACCAGGACCCCTTTAAACTGCTCGGCTTCGAACCGCGCGACCTGACGCCGGAGGAGAGCGCGGTGATGGAGGGGAGGCAGCTGGAGGCTGCGAATGACGGTGAATATGGCGGCGGTACAGTGGAGCTTTGATTCCGGAAGTTGCGCGAGCACCCAATGACCACCCCCTCTGTATTCGCCCGCTTCCCAGAGCGCCTGCAACACGCGATTGCCAACCACTTGGGGTTCAGCTCGCTGCGAGCCGTCCAGGAGCTCGCAGGTCAGGCCATCCTCGATGGCAAGAACGCCGTGGTCCTGGCGCCCACCGCGGGCGGCAAGACCGAGGCCTCGATCTTTCCAGTGCTTGCGCAGCTGCTCGAGAGCCAACCGAGCGGCGTGGGCGCGATCTACGTCGCGCCAATCAAAGCTCTGCTGAACAATCAGGAGGTCCGCCTCGGCGATTACACGCAGATGGTCGGTTTGGACCGGTTCGTTTGGCATGGTGATGCGGGTCAGAGCCAAAAGCAGAGCTTTTGTCGCGAGCCCACCGCGTTACTCATGACCACCCCGGAGTCGCTCGAGGTCATGCTCATGTCGCCGCGCGTCCCCGTGCAGCGGCTGTTTTCCAGTCTGCAGTCGGTGATCATCGACGAGATCCACGCCTTTGCAGGTACTGACCGCGGCGCCCACCTCATGAGCGTCATCGAGAGGCTCGCCGCCCTCTCGGAGCACGACGTGCAGCGCATCGGCCTGAGCGCCACCGTCGGCAATCCGGAGCACATCGCACAGTGGTTACGCGGTACCTCGCAGCGAGAAGGCGTGGTCATCGACCCGCCCAAGCCCAAAGCGCAGCGCCAGATCAAAATCTTACTGCGTGAAGACGTGAGCGACTTCGCCCGGGAGGCCGCGCGCGAAACGCGCGGCAAGAAGAGTCTGTTCTTCTGCCAATCCCGCGCACTTACCGAAGCCGTCGCCGACGAGATGCGAAACGATTCGATCGATGTTTTCGTCCACCACGGATCGGTATCCAAAGAAGAGCGTCAAGCCGCCGAGGAGAAATTCGCGCGTGGAACGAATGCCTGTATCGTTGCGACGTCGACGCTCGAGCTCGGCATCGACGTCGGCGGGTTGGATCTGACGTTCCAGGCCAATGCCCCCAGTACCGTCTCGTCCTTCCTCCAGCGAATGGGGCGCACCGGGCGCCGCGAAGGCACGGCCGCGAACATGACCTTCCTGTGCGAAGACACGGTGTCGATCGTGCAAAGCATCGCGCTCGTGTCATTGGCGTCGCGTGGCTGGGTCGAAAGCGTTAAGGACGAGAAGCGTGCCTGGCCTGTTCTCGTTCACCAACTGCTTGCGCTCACGCACGCGCACGGCGGCATCAGCGCGGAGCGCTGTTGGCAGCTACTCCACCAGGTTCCAGACTTCTCAGGCATCAGCGCCGACGAGTATTCGGCGCTAGTCGAGCACATGAAGACCGAGGGCTACCTGTTCGAAGCCGGCGGCCTGTTGAGCATGGGGCCAAAGGCCGAACGAGTTTTCGGTCGCAAGAATTTCCTCGAGCTCTACGCGGTTTTCTCGAGCCCGGTGCTCTACCAAGTTGAAACCGAGGCGCGGCGCGCCTTGGGCAGCCTTGAGCAGAACTTCGTCGACCGCTTGGTCGAGGACATGAGCTCGTTCCTCTTGGGCGGTCGCGCGTGGGTCGTCGTCTCCGTGAGTCATGAGGACCGGCTCGTGCGTGTGCGCGAGGCCCCGCGAGGAAAGAAGCCCAGCTGGGGTGGCTTCATCCCACAGTTTCTGGGGTTCGAACTCTGCCAAGAGATGCGATCAATCCTGACGAGCGAGACCGAGTACCCGTTCGTCGACGAGAAAGGACGGCAAGCACTTGCCGAATGGCGCGCGGACTTGGGCGCGCTGCTGAACCGCGAGGGGCCGCTTCGCCACGACGGCGCGACGGTAACCTGGTGGACCTTTGCCGGCGGTCGCATCAATCAAACGCTGAAGTACGCCCTCGAGTGGAAAGGCGGATGGAAGGTCATCCCCGACAACTTCTCACTCCGCATTGAGGGCGACGGCGTAAGCCACGGCGCGGTCGTGGATCAGATACAGCTCCTTGCGCGTCCCGAATTTTGGTCGGCGACGGAGACACGCGACAAGCTGCGGTCATTGGTTCCCGAGTATCGCCTGAGCAAATTCCAGCGCGCGCTGCCCGATCGATGGCAGTCCGAGCTGGTTGGCGCGTACCTTCTCGACTTTGATGGCGCGGGGCGAGTGGCGGACACGTTCGGCGGAACCGTGCCACCCGGCTAGCTGAAAAACGGATCGGCTACTTGCCGGCACGAGCGACGATGATCGGAAGAACGCTCGCGTATGCCTTCTTACGGTCAATTGCCGGGACGTCGACTTCAGATGCGAAAAGCGCGAAGAGCGTGCTGAACGCTTCAGCGTCTTCATCCCACTTGCCACTGAGCGCGGCCCGGTCAACCCACCTTGCTAGTATTCCTGAAAACACGAACTGGTTGAATGCACGGACCGCGCTTTGGCACTGAAGAGCAATCGGTTGAAAAGTCAGGCTCGTCAGGTGCAGCGAACGGCGCTCTTTGACGCGAAGTCCTAACTCGGCAAGATTTCGGGAGCCGAGCTCGCCTTTCGCGTGTACTGCGGCGTGCCTGAGATGGCAGATGCGCTCAAAGGCATCGAGCGCGGCGTCGACGGAAGACCCCTGCTTAATTTCGAGGCCTGTTAGCGCTTTTGTTTTCTTCTTCAGTTCGGACGTGCCGGAAAGGGCGGAGTTCTCTAGAATTCCGAAACCCACGTCGACGAGCCCGTAGTAGTCGATCGCTCCGAGCGAAACGTTTTGAGTTGCCGCAATGCTTCGGCTCTCGGCGCAGGCATTGATGACGCCAGCGAGAACGCGTCGGAAGTATGTTTCCGCGGCTGAGATCAAGTCGAGAAGGAGGAGGCGCAACAGCCAGTCCTCCGCACCGGCGCTTGCAACAATGACCGCCTGGGAACGTTGGTAGTACTCGTCGATCGGGGAGGTGGTCGCGGGCGGACTGGGAACGCAAAGCGGATGAAAATCAATCGAGACGGCGACCTCGGGTGCATTCACGCGAACGACGTCGTTAGACACTAACGAACTCCTCTGCAATCGTTCGAATTTGTTTGGCCCAGAAAGGACCAACGCCGCGCACCTTCCGCACTTCCTGTCGCTCGTCGTCCAACAGGAGGTCGTGAACGGTGCGGATCTTGGTTGAGTTCAAAATGCCGTCGATCTTTCGCTGCGTAAGAGGAAGCAGCGAAATAGGCGTGCGGAGCAAGTCCTCATAGATCGATACGTCTGTCAGTGGCGCCCCGCATTTCATGCAAAAGTGTTGCTCTTCGGCCATTCTAGGCGTCGAGCACTTGGCGCACGGCGGAAGGGCTAGCGTGCACCGTTTCTCCCAGCCGCGGCTCAGCAAACTACTCTCCTTGGTTCGCGTGAAGGCGTGGCTCGTTCTGGCACGCAACGCATCGATCACGGCGGCCAGCGTGTAGCTTCTGCCTAGACTGAGCGCATTTTCCGACGCCACGATCGAATGGTGGACTGTGTATCGCTGAAACCTTCCCTTCACGCCGCGCGACACGGTGCCGACCTTTCGCACGACACCTGCATACTCGAGCATGTTGAGCATTCGCTCAACCTCGGCACTGATGGGTTCCTCTAGCGCGACGACCGACGCCTTCGCACCGGCATCGACTTGCAGTCGGTTGTATTCCTTCAGCGTCCGGACCATTCCAGCCTCTAGCTCCTTGCCAACATCGACGAAGTGCCGATAGCGAGGTAGCTTCGCCGCGAGTGCCCGAAATATTCCCCTAACTGAGTCGGCATGCGCTGCCACCGCAGCTTCGGCCCGCTGACGCGTGGGTTTGGTAGTTTCGCCCTCTCCCACTCCGAGCACTTCCGAGATCATGTTGAGGAACCCCCGAGGTAGTCCGAAACATGCCAAAGCCAAAAAGTCGATGAGCTCCACACGATCCGTGAATTGACTTGCCAGTTCGGCGGGCAGCCGGCGTGTTACGAGCGCTCGCATCGCCGGCAGGTATCCCGGCTCGTCGGGGCGATACCAGGCTTGGATGGTCTCGGCCTCGTGTCCCACGTGGAAGAATGGTGAATAGCTCGTAATTCCGGGGTAAACCGCAGCCTTAGGCGAGATCCGCCGTGATCGAAGCTCGCGAAAGACTTCAAAGAATTCACGCTGCTGTTCCGGCGAGAAAGCATGCGCGGCGTCGTCGAGAAGTAAAACGCATCGACGGAGGCCTTTCAGTTCCATCCACGATTCAAGTCGTTCGGAGAGCTCTTTGGGCGATAGGGGGGCCGCTAGCTCCGTAGGAGCGTTGCCGGTAGCCAACTGACTCACGAGCTGAGCGGCTCTGACCGACAGCTTGGCCAGATCCTCGGGGGCAGGAAGTTCCATTTCGCGGAACGCCTCGGCGGCGCCTAAGACGATCTTCATCAGCAGCCATTGACGAAAGAGCTGCAGGGCATTGGCCTGTGTGTGAAATAGAGGCTCCAGCGCAAGTGACTTGGCATAGTTCACGTATATCGGCAGTGAGTCTCGGGCCTGAACAAGTCGGAAGAACGCGGTGCGCAACAGTGTCGATTTGCCTGAACCGCGTGGGCCGGAGATGAGCTTGGCCCCAGGGCCCATCAATCGATCGATGATCGATTCGTCATGCTGTGTATAAGTTGTCCATTGCGCTAGCTCATCGCGTGAGAGGTGTTCTGCACGTTCCTCAAACACGCTCGTGAGAGCGTCGAAGGCCTTGGCGCGGGCTGCGCTGCTCGGCGTCTGTTGCTTGACGGACCTCGGCTTCTTGCTCGCCCCGCTGACTGCTTTACGAACCTTCGCCATGCTGGCGCGAGCCTAACCGAGGTCGAAGGGGCTCGTAGAAAAAACCAGGATGTCCTGTGTGCAGCTGCTAGAATTGGGGGGGCGGCGCAAACGCAGCTCGCCATTTGAGGGCCTGCGCCGCGCGCGTTGCGAAGGGTGGAAAGGGCGCGCTATCCGGCAAGCCTGCGAAGCTGGCGCAGGGCGAAGGCGAACTCGCGCAACGAGCGCTCGCCGCTCACGCGCTCGCCGCTTTCGTCCAGCAAGAGGCTGTCAGCCAACTCCTTCGGCTTGGGACCGAGCTCGCCTTCGAATGCGCGAGCCGCAAGCGTCTGCAACGCCTTCAGCTCCGCCACGCGACGGGCCTCGAGCTCGCGGTCAGCTGCAGTGGCTGCCGCGCTGTTCCGCTCCGCCGCCTCGAAGAGCACAAACAGATTCGCGTCGAGCGCGCGATCGGCAACGCACCGCAACCGATCCAGCCCGCGCTGCGATTCCATCCGCAGACTCGGGTCGTACGGGTACGCCTCGGGTCCCGAACCACGGATTCGGCCAGCCATGGCTACCCCGCCTCCCGACGTTGCCGCACGCCCTCGAGCACCTTGGCGACCTGCGGGCTGACCTCGCGCGGCGGTCCGGTGCCAGGCAGGTTCCGCCGCACGACCTCGATGCTCAGCGATGACAGCCCGAGCCGCTTGCCCTGCGCCGACCACCACGATTGCCTCGGGACCACCTGCGCCACGCGCTCGAGCTCGAGCTGCGTGAAGCCCGCCGCGTACAGCTCGACCAGCGCCCGAACCCCAGGATCCCGCTGATATCGGCCCATTCGCTGCTCTCCAACGCCCGCGGAACGCGCGAACACCTGTGCGACGCTGATCACCTCGGGCCACTGCTCGGGCTGCGTCACGGCCGCCAGCGCCGGCTTGCTCATGACCAGCGCCGCTCGCGCCGCGACCCCGATCTTCAGCGCCTCCTCTCGGCTCCGAGGAACTTGTAAATGCTCCTCGTCCTCCTCCTCGTCACCTGTGTAACGCGATGTAACGCTCGCTGAAACGTTACCTGTAACGGTCGATGTAACGGCGCTCGCGCGCTCTGCAGGAGGAGGAAGATCTAGTTGTTTGTCTTTCTGGAGATCTAAGAAGCTCCCAGAAGGATTAAGATTTCTGGAACCGCGCGAGGCTGTAACGCCGGATGAAACGTTACCTGTAACGGTCGATGTAACGCCGTTTGTAACGCCCGATGTAACGGGCTCCGCGTTACATGAAACGGCCTCCGCCGCGTTACCGGTCACGGCTGCGAGCGCACCGCTTGCCGCAAGCCGGAGTCGCTCCCTGTATCGGCGCACACGCTCCGCAGACGTGCTCGGGGAGGGGAGTTCCGCCGCCTCTTCCGGCGCGCTCGCCGTTACTGGCGCCCGCGGCTCCCAACTCTGCGCCGCCGGCAAATTCCACACAAAAAGCGACCTCGCGCCGCCCCCAAGAAACCCATCCCGCCGCAACAGCTCGATCGCCCCACGAACGAGCTCCGCTTCACCCTCGTGCGCGCCGAGCACCGTCAGCAGCGCCTCGACCGGCTCATCCGCATCGCGAATCAACGCGCCGTCATCCTCCGCCAGCCGAATCAGGTAATCCCGCAACCCGCGCGCCATCACCGACCAAAGTCGCTGCTCGAGCGCCTCGCGCAGGTACAGCTTCCGCCAGCGTTCCTTCGACCAGTCCTTCATGGCGTGAGCAGCTCTTCGACGAGCTCGTCCAGCGCGTCCCGCGGCACCTTCGGAAATGATCGCCGCACTCGGCGCAGCACCTGCATGCGCGCCACGTCGCCCGACAGCGTGTCCTCGAACGCGGCGACGAGCTTCAGCCCACGAGCGGTCGCGTACTCGCGAGCGGCCCGGAGCGCGAACGTCTCGACCTCACTCCGGTGACTCATCGTACAACTCCTTCAGGGTGGCGTTGTGTTTGAGATGCTCGAGCGCTTCTTCTTCGATCTGGCGCACGCGCTCGCCGCTGACCCCGAGAACCTCCGCGACCTCGTCCAGCGTGCGCGGTCCCTCGTTCGCCACGTCGAGCGCGCAGTCGCGCGTCGGCTTCAGGTGGTGCTCCCAGTAGCCGCGGTGGGCGAGGTGGTAGCGGCATTCGGTGCGCGTGCAGGCCGCCCCTGGAGGCCCACCTTCGACGCACTCGGGCACCCCCGGATACCGCCTCGGCAAGACGCGCTCAGCCGCCTCCTCTGGGGCCGGAGCGGGCGCCAGGACGACTAGCGCGAGCGCCGCCGACCGCCGGCTCACCGCCCGACTCCGAGCGCTCGGCAGCACTTCAGGAGCTCCTTCTCGACCTGGTCGAGGTCGCCGTCGTAGGCGGCGTCGAGGCCCCGAACTAGCGCTAAACCGGGTTTGGCTGCACGCGGGGAGGCTTCCTTCAAGGAGAGCAAACGGCGCTTGCGGCGCCTGTTTCTGGCTCTCAAATCTTCAGAAACGCCTTCAAGTTCTTGAGTAAAATCTTGAAGGTCGTTTCTGAAGTGGCTTGTTTCAAGCCTTTTTGTAGTGGAGGCGCCGGGAATTGAACCCGGGTCTGTGACTGCTCGCGGACAACGCCCGAAGGCAGGCGGGCGTCACACGGCCCATAGTGCCTCGACGCCTCGCCGTACATCATCGTCGAGCAAGCTCGCGTAAACTTGCGTGACCACTGGCGAGCTGTGTCCAAGCTGCCGCTGTGTGAGTCGTAGGTCCTTCGTCTTCCTGTAGATCTCGACCGCGTACGAATGCCGCGTTGCGTGCACGCCATGTCGCGCTGGCAGGCTGGCGTGCCTGAGCGCCGATTTCCAAACCCGGTGGACTGCGCTTCGGTGCATCTTGCCGCGCCGCTCGCTCATGAACACTGGGCTGCCGGCGTCTACGGCTTCACCGACCAATACCTTCCACTTCAGGAACTGGGACAGGTAGGCGGCGAGACCAACGCTGATGGCGATGAGTCGCGACTTGCCGCCCTTGCCGCGACGAACGAGCACATGAGCGCTGCCGCTATCCAGAAAGAGGTCGGCGAGAACGAGCGAGCAAAGCTCCGACACTCGTAGCCCGGTTGCCAACAAGGTCTCGACGATGGCGGCGTTCCGAATGGCGTATCGATCGCCGGCCTCGGCCCCTGCGGCCATGGTTGACCGAAGTTCTTGGACTTGCCTCGCGCCGAGGAACTTGTCCGGCGTGACGATCCAGGTGGTCGGAGCCATGATGCCAGCGATCTTCATCCGGGGGGAACGCCGCGGCCAAACTCCAGGTGAACCTGCCCTTGGTCGCGAATGGTTCGTGTGCCGAAATCAGAGAGGTCGCCCACGACTTGCCGAGAGCCACACCGCCATGGATTTCCTTAGGTTTCGTGAAGGTGTTGGCTGGCCAGGAATCGTCGCCGGGAACCGCAGCTCGCGCTCAACAACTCGTCGCCCACCAGGCAAGCCGAGGTCGTGGCGGATTCGCAAAATTCGCGAATCCATTGCCACTACACCCAAGCGCGACGAAATTTGCAATACCGTCCGACCTAAGCCAGAGACTTAGGTATGTCGAGGATCGCTTTCGCTGACGAGAGTGGCATTGGAGGCAAACCGAAATGCTACGCGATCGGGATCGTGTCGGTGGCGCAGCGAAAGCTCGCCGGCTTCAACCATGTCTTCGAGCGCCTGACGAAGCAGCATGGCGTCTCAAGTGAGGTCAAATGGGAGAACGTCCGCAATGGGCACGGGCTCATTAATTTGGGGATCGACTGGCTGCATCGCATTTTGAAATCCAATACGGCCCGCTTCGACGTCATCGTCGTGAACACGGAGCAGTATCGCAAGTGGTCGGAGCGCGGCGCCGACCGCGAAACCGCGTTTTATTTGACGTACACTTACTTGCTGCGGCATTTGGCAAGGCAGGTTCGCGAAACGACGGAAGTGCTGATCGATGATCGGTCGGATGAGTATCCGAAGCAGCACGAAGTCGTAGAAACGATAGCCAACCGAATGCTCGACCAACTGCATTCGACCGGTCGGCTCGACAAAGTTACCAAGGTTCCTTCACACCAATACCCAGGCGTACAGGTCGCCGACCTGATGACCGGCGCGATAAATGCAGGTCACAGGTTGTTCCTCGATCCGGACGCGCCACTCAATCCAGGAAAACGCCTCGCGATCTCCCGAATGGCCTCTCTTCTCGGCTGGGACGCGCTGCACTACGACACGTTCCCTCACAACAAGTTCAACATCTGGCATTTTCCAAAGACTTACAGAGCGGTCCCCGCGTCCCGCCAGATCCGCGTCCCAAGGCTCACGCCCTTCATCACTCCGGTCGATCTGAGGGTCGTTCGGGATGCACGAGGTGCGGTCGGCTAGCGCGGCACACCGGTTGCGCGCGAGCTAGTACCAGAGTCCCGAGGGGCTCAACTGGTCCGCGCACCAGAACGAATAGCAGCCCGCTTCGATCAGCCGGACCAATGCGTCTGCCCGCCTTGTGCGAGAAGTCTAGTCGAGGTGGGTACCTGGTTTTCTCGTCACTCCCGAGGTCTGTGCTCACGCACAATCGCAATGGCGAGCGAGGTGGGTACCGGTGATGCGCGGGTTCAACGAAGGACAAACGCGCCGGAGGAGCGGGCGAGCCGTTGACGACACCCGTGGGCGAAGGTATCCAGATCGCAGACACGGACCGAGCTAAGCCCTCGGTCCCACACCGTTGCAACTCGGACCGGCTTGCCGGACCACCTCGCGCGGGACCTACCAGGCTGCATGCCCGAGGTCCATCGTGTCGAGGTCGAAAGGGTCCAACAAGGATCCTGCCGCAAGTCACATTCCGAGCGAGTTAGCGCGTACCTCTGGCAACCCCGTGGACGCTGCCGCGCTGAATCTCCATTCCGACGGCAGCGCCCGCGCCGTCTTGCGGGCTCAGATCCGCCGCGAGGCCTCCTCGCTTGCCCGAGCCAAGGCGCTGCCCCGCCCAGCCGTTCGCTACGCCGCGGCCGACGCCAGCGCGAGTGTTCGAGCTGACACCACTGAACGCGTCGCGAACGTGCTCGCCCGAATCCTGCGGGATCAAGGGCGCTCGACGTGAAAGTCGCCATCTATGCCCGCGTAAGCACGGACCGGCAGCGTGAGCGGCACACCATCGCGAGCCAGCTGCGCGAGCTGCCCGAACACGCGGCTCGCCAGGGGTGGACCGTCGTCGAGACCTTCAAGGACGACGGTCGCTCGGGCGAAACGGTTGACGGCCGGCCGGGGTTCCAGCGGTTGCTCGATGCTGCCGGTCGGAAGCAGTTCGAGGCCGTGCTGGTGATCGATCTGGACCGCATCACTCGGTCCAAACGGAGCGCCGAGGGCGCGCTCATCTACGATCACTTCCGGGAGCATGGGGTGAAGCTCTGCACGCCCGGCCAGGGGGTGATCGATCTTGAAGATGAGGACCAGGATCTGTTGGCCGGCATCAAGCGAGAGCTGGCCAAATGGGAAAAGCGGAAGATCCTCAGCCGAACGATGCGCGGCAAGCGTGAAGCCGCCAAGCAGGGGCGTCGCTACGGGTCACTCGACCCGTACGGGTATCACTGGGTGCCTGATCTGGCGTCGCCGAAGATGGGCTCGTACGAAATCGAGGAGTCGGAAGCGCGGGTTGTACGCCTGATCTACAGCATGGCCGTCGACGAGGGGCTCGGCCGCAGCATGATCGCGTGGCGGCTAAATGCCGAGGGTCACGAAACGCGCTGCCAGAACCGCCGCGGGCGAGACGGCAAGAAGCCAGGTCGTTGGGCTGCGTCCACTGTCGGCAAGATCCTACACCGCGCCACCTACAAGGGCGAGTTCGAGGTCTTTCGAAATTCGGACCGGCTGGTGATCTCGGTTCCGGCAATCGTCGCCCCCGACGTGTGGGCGCGGGCACAGACCGCCCTGAACGATCGCAAACCTCAGACCAAATGGAAACATGGGCGCGAGTACCTGCTGTCGGGAATCGCTCGGTGCGGTGTCTGCGGTGCAGCGATGTGGGCGGTCAACCCGCGACCGGGTACCCACCACAAGTATGCGTACTACCGCTGCAGTTCAACAAATGCCTGGCGCCGGATGCACATGACCGGCCCGTGCGGCAACAAGCACCACCGCGTTGACCAAGTGGACGAGCTTGTTTGGGTGAAGCTGACGGAAGTTTTAAAGGATCCTGAGCTGCTGGCGCGAGCTTGCCACCTTCAGGCCGATGACAGCGGTGTCGGGGTCGATTGGGCAGCCCAACTGCGTGCAAGCCAGCAGAAGCTCCAAGACCTCGACCGGCTGGTCCAAGAGGTCAGCCAGCGGCGCCGTAGGGGACTGATCACTGAGGAGCAATGTGACCGCGAGCTGCTCGAGGTCGCCAGGGAGCGGAAGCTGCTCGAGCGCAACGTGAAGCTTGCTGGCCAGCAGCTCGCCGAACGGGTGCAGCGAACGGACCGCGTACGAGAAATTGAAACGCAGGCGGCCCAGCTGGCGGGCAGCTTGGGAAAGGCCGCTTTCGAGCGTCGTCGAGAGGTCGTTGCGCTCCTATTTCCCAGAGAGCACGGGTGCTCGGTCGTGCTTCAACAACGCGGGGACATTGAGGCGCGGGGGATCTTGCCATTCAAGGGGGAGGAGCACGTCGAGATCCACGTGAACGCTGCTGGCGCGTAGCGCTGCTCTCTCTGCATTTCAAGGGCCATGACGGTCCCCGCATGACGTCATGCTTGATAGGCGGAGTGCCCCCACAAACACGCGAATCCTCTACCGCATTTCTGCGGTAGAGTTATGCGCATGGTGGAAGATTCGAGTCCGTTCTTTCCATTGGATCCGTTGTACCTGAATGAGCGACGAATCGCTGCTCTAATGGGCGTACAGCTATTCGCGAATGAGCTGGCGAGCTTTGCTGGCTGGAACGACAAGCGGAGTCAGCACCTTCGCTCTCTCAGATGTGCCGAGGTCTTGGGGGACTGGATCAAACAATTCGGAAAAGATATCCCGTCCTTTCATGCGGCGTGTGTGACGACGAAAATTCGTCCGCGAATGCTGTTCACTTACGAAGGCACGCTCTGGTCTCGCAACGCTCTTGCCGAACGACCCGGAGTGGGTCCGCTTGCATACGCAAAATTGCAAAGTATGGGACCTGCTGGGTCCGATTTGCGCTTGCATCTGCTGCTACACCCCGACCACGTCGTCGTGGGCTCAGCCGGCAGGCGCCTCAAGGGTCAGCTAGCCGATATATTCGTACTTGCGCAGGTCGAGCAAGTTTGCGCCGGTCTAGTAGAAGCGGTGCCCATATTTATTGGATATCTGGGCGAGTACAAATTTATGGGTGACTTCTTCCCTGCTGGTCGAAATGAGGTATTTGTCGATAGTATAGAGAATTTTGACGCGATTCGCGACGTGCCTCCACCGTCTGCGCAGGCCCTTTCGGCGCTGCGCGAAATACCGGAACGCGACATCAAAGTCGCGTTTGCCCAGATCATTGGAGAAGCTGACGTTCCCAAAGATTGGGGCGGCGAGCGGTCGGATTTGTACACGACGTACCTTCGGGTTAGCGGTCGTCGTATTTCGACTGCGTTCATGTTCAAGGGGGCGGCCGGGGGCCAGAAGTTCAGAGAAATGCAGATAGCAGACCTTGGCAAGAACGGTGACCAAGTTGAGCGATTGTGCAATGAGCCGGCTGACATGCTGGTCGTACAGCATTGCAACAAAATCGGTGGTGCCGTGCGCAACACGGTGCGGGCATTTTGCAATCAGGTTGGTCGCCAGCGGAGGTATTGTCTGATTCCTGGTGCAGATACGCTTCGTGTGCTTAAGGCTTACGGCAAGTGCGGGTTGTAAGGCAGCTGCAACGACCACGCCCCTTCCTCACGAGAAACGCCGTGTCCGTTCGGTCAGGTAGCGAGACCCCCCTCATCCGCTCAGTACCGTCTGACGCTAAGACTTCAGTCAACATGCGGGCCGATACGGCACAAAGGCGAGTTTCGCATTCTCAATCAGACTGAAGAGGAGAGCGGCGACCACGGTGCGCTGCGATCGGGTTTGTCGTCCCCGCTTGGTTGTTCAGGCGTTCAGACTACGTCAAAGAGGGCTCAAGCGCCTTGCGCCACCGTTCAAGTGACGAACCGTACTCCTTGAGTTCGAGGTCACCAATCGCGGCGAGGTGAGCTTGTGTCCCAGTCAACTCATCTAGAAGTTCTGTGGCAGTTGCGGACGCTGCGAAGGTTCGCTCCGTCGCACGGCAATCCATGAAGTGCTCGAGACACTCTTCTATTGTGAGTTCGTCTAGGGGGCGCTTTTCGTCTACGCATGCCCCTAGCAGCTCAGTATCCCGGCCGAAGTATTCTGGATCGGCGTCCACAAGGTTCTGCGCCCGCGGAATATCGAGAAATCGGTGGAGCTTGAGGATGTAGATGCGTCGGTCAGCTGTACCACCCTTGTGGTACCCGCTGTCGCGCCATTCTCCGTACCCAACGCCATTGCCAAAGCCCTTTAGTCCGAGTCGTCCGGTCAGAATTGAAAAGTAACCGCCGAATAGGTTGTAAACGGGAAGGTTCGCGGCGGCGGCCAGGGAAACAGCTGAAACAAGCGAGTTGAGCTGCTCCTGTGGTTCAACGTGCTCTCGGAAGTTGTTTGCGTAAAGCCACGAGGCCGGCAGTCCGAGCTTCTTCAACTTGCCGAACGCTTTGGTCCAGTCCACAGAGTTCCAACGCTGAAAATGCAGCACCGGCCGCAGAGGTAGCCCTTCCGTGTGCGGAATGGCTGCCTCGATACACGCGATACTTACCTTCCACCATGGATCGGATAGGTCCTCGAACTGG
Organism: Pseudomonadota bacterium; assembly: GCA_037200885.1. Lineage (GTDB taxonomy): Bacteria > Myxococcota_A > Polyangia > Polyangiales > Polyangiaceae > PMG-095. The sequence continues at coordinate 1,759,265 of JBBCIN010000003.1, read as the reverse complement.
AAGTAAGGGGGGACGAGAAATTGCGGGGCGCGCAGCGGTTCGAGATGCTCAACACCGAGCAACTTGCGGTACTTCTCTAGTTTCTTGGCATCTTCGGGACGTTGCCGAAAGGTTTTTTGGTAGTCCAAGCACGCCCGGGTCACCGCTTCCGCGACGTTGCGCGGAAAATCGCTCGGTTCAAGGTGTGATGTAAGTCCCTTGGACACAAACGGCTCGCCGAACACCTCAGCCATCTTGCGATGAGGCTCCCGAACATTGTTTCTGTTCCACTTCTTTTGAAACAAGGCAGACCGAGGATCGATGCCGTACTGTTTATCTTGGTCGGCCGTGCATAGAGCCCGCACGAAACCATAGGTGCCGCTCGGAAACGCAGTAATGATCGACAGAGGGATGATCATCCCGTCGTACTTCGTTGCATGCGCGCGAAAGTACGCCTGCACGTTGTGTTGGTACGTCAGGTAGTGCTCGACGCTGCTCCCCGCCATCTACATCTCCAATAGGCTGCTATAAAAGTCCCGTTTCGCACGCCTGGCAATCCGCGGCAACTTATCCTGAGACTCCATCAAGATGGTGGCACTTCGTGGGCCGACAATGATGACGCCGACGCCATAGTGTTCAAAGAGGTGACCGACGCCGGCAATCCGCGCCGCCGAAGTGTGCCAGATCGCGATGTACGAACGCTCAGCCAGGTGAAAGTTGTGGGCGGCTTGCCACAACGCCCTTCGCCAGTCTGTCAGTTTTAGCTCGATGCACACGGCAGTACCGCCGGAGTGCTTCGGTATGCAGTGAAGATCTACTCGCTTCCGACCTAGTGGGACCTCTACATACCGGCGGTAGCTCCGTTTCGGAAACAGTCGCAGGACTATAGGCAGAAGGTCGGCTTCCTTCACAGGTTCAGCGGTCACTGCCGACCTCTCTACCTTTCGATAAGCACGCGATGAAGTGTCCTTGGATGCCACGATACTGAAGGTATCGCCGTGTGGTTGCCACGAAGGTGCCACCCCACAACGCGGCTGACATTCCGACAATCGGCCACCTCCACCATCCGGTTTGTGACGTCCAGTTGAGGATGAACCAACAGCTCGGAACAAGCAGAATCGTGGCACCGCAATGGGCCAAGCCTGTAGTCGCGACCCTTGGTGCTACCGTTCGGAGGTCACCATAGAGGTTGTTCAGCCGACTGATCTCGGAAGCTGCTTGGACGACCCGCTCCACGTCCGGAAAGAGATCGACTCTCTGTAGAAGGTCCCGCACCATAATTTTGCGACGCCGATCCTCTTGCGCCTCGACGGCCTTGTCGAAGAGAGCCGCAAGAGGCGGCAGCACGCCGTGCTCCTCGAGACGAGCGCGAACCAATGCAAGCTCGCCCGACTGCTCGTACTCTTTGAACAGCTCAGCGACTTTCCCGAAAAACGGGAGCACAACGAGCTGAATCACAACCGTTATCCAAGCTGCCAGCGCGACGATGGCATCAGTCACTATCCAACTCGTGCAGCTTCGGGGTGGATGCTGTTGACTGTCATATCCTTGTACTGGTGGTAGACGTAGCGAATAAGCTGCGAGAGCGGGAGCAGTCCGTACCGTTGGATGATCTTGTCTACCGCCTCTGTATCTTCGCGTCGCACCATGCTTCGGATTTTGGTGGCGACTTTTCGGCCATCTTCGGTCAGAGCGAAGATTCGCTCTTTGACGATGCCCGCTTCTTCGGGATCTTCCTCGAGTTCCGAGATCTCGGACAGCAGTTTGGCCTCATCGAGCCGCGTGTAAATAGTAGTGTGCGCCTTTTCGCGCACACCCACCAAGCGGCAGCTTTCGAGGAAATCCACCGCTTCGTAGACCTCCTTCGAAAAGGGCCCGAAGTTGTGCGCTTTGAAGACGAAGAGAAGCGCGATGCCCTCGAACCTGGTCTCCTTCTCGAGGAGGAACAACAGCTTTTCGAGGCGCGTGATGCCAGCAAGCTCGCCGCGACCCAGGACCCGCTCGTTCGCTTCGAGCAGGAGGAGAACGACGTCTTCGGCGTCGATCTGGAACGGAACCGGCATTGCGTTCATAGGCGGGAAGCGTAGTCCAGAGGGATCGGTCGAACAAGCGACAGTGCGGAAGTGTACGGTAGAGGTGCCTGAAACGCCTGAAGTCGCATGTTCCAGATCCACCTCCGCAGCGCAGCTACGGGCCCGTAGACTGGCATGCGATCATCTGCCTCGTGTCGATCTGCTTGAGAAGCACGTCGGGGAAGGCGCACTTTTGGCTCTGGAACTCCGTGTGTTTGTGGCCCCATCATCAGCAGGTTGTGGCCGCCCGCCGCGGCGACCTCGAGTGCGCGTCGAGCGGTGGCCTGCCCGCGCACGTCCGCAAGATCGAAGCGACTGGGCGGGAACTCCGGCTTGAACTCGGTGCGTTCGACCCTTGGCAAAGTGCGTTCGCCCAGCAGGTGCGCGACCAACATGGCGAGCGACTCGGCGCGAAACACGGTGACGCCGGTGGCCAAGCCCGCCTCGGCGGCGTTGCCGGCGGGCACGACCGCGAATGCCAGCCCGCGCGCCCGTGCGCCATCCAGCTGAGGCAAGATCCCGCGCACCGGGCGCAAGCTGCCATCGAGCGAGAGCTCGCCGATGAGCAGCACCCCTTCGATTGCCTGGGCGGGGACTACGCCGATTGCACCCAAAATCCCGACTGCAATCGCGAGGTCGAGCGCGGCTCCGCCCTTGCGTACGTCGGCCGGCGCCAAGTTCACCGTGATTGCGTACTCATCCAGCAACACGCCGAGGCGCGCCAACGCGCTCGCCACGCGCACCCTCGCCTCACGCACAGCGGCTTCGGCCAACCCCACCATTTGAAAGAACGACGGACCGCGGGTCGACGACACTTCCACCTGAATTGGATGCGCGTCGAGACCGATCAGCGCGCTGGCTTCAGCAATGGCGAGCCCGAGCTCCGGTCCGCAGATGGTCGTCGTGTGTGCTCCGTCGGGCATGCCCAACTGAGAAGCAGTCGGTGTGCCGTGTTGAAGCGCCCGGCAAAAGTCAGCTCGACGGAGTGGCGATCGCCGGCGTGGCGGTGGCGGGGTGGCCGCTCACTCTCGCCGCTTGGCAATCAGCCGAAACTCGACCCGTCGGTTTCGTGCTCGACCGGCTTCGTCGACGCCGAGTTCGGTGGGTCGAGACGATCCGTAGCTGGTGATCAAGAGACGTCTCCAAGAGATGCCGCGCTGAATCAGGTACAGTCTCACCGTCGAAGCCCGCATTCGTGATAACGACGAGTTGAACGGAGGTGGGCCGAAGCCATCGCTGTGGCCTTCGATCATGAGTCGAGTGCCTGGCGGAGCCGACCGAAGCTGAGCCTCGACCGCATCCAGCACGGCGAGCTGAGCCGGCACGAGGTCCATCTTGTTGAGCTCGAAATACACGATCTCTCGGATCGGCGGCAGCGTTGACTCAATCACCACTTCGACGGGAATGTTTACCGGCGAAGCTTCGGCATCGGCCTGAACCGGCTCTTCCGGGGCGAGCGCCGGCTCACTCTGGCCGAGCGGACAGCCCACCAGGTCGTTGACGGCGTGGCCCGCTTCAGCTTCAGCGTTACTGGGGCAGGGATCGGGTTCGCGTGCCGTGCGATCGGCCTGGCTCGGGGTGGCTACGGGGGTCGAGTGCGGAAATTCGGGTGCTCGAAAACCGACCGACGCGATGAGCCGCCAAGCGGGTTGCGAAGCGGTATCTCGCAAGCTGACGGCACCTCCCAGCTGAACGATCCAGCCAGCGATCGAGAACCGCCCCGCCGCCAGCGCCTCCACCGGCAGACGCACGTTTGCATCGGCAATGGGGTTGCGCAGCTGCCAGCGACTCGACAGTTCGGTAACCGCCGACCAAGTGTCGAGCAACGGCACCTCGGCTCCGATGCTTCCCGTGATCGCGTCCAGCCATCCTTGCCGAAGGCCTTCGTGTGGTTGGCTGAAGAGGTAGCCCGCGTTTGCCGATAGCGTGATCCGTTTGCTGAAGTAGCTGGCCAGAGCTCGCGGCTCGAAACGAAGCCCTTGATCGCGGTACGCAGACGCATTCCCGGCCGGGAACCAGACCGGTACCGCCAGCGCGAACCCCGCTCCAGTATCTCCGCCGAGAAGACGCATACGAGGAATCAGGCGCACGTCTCCGAGGGCTGCGCCAGACCGTGCGTCAGGCGAGCTCGAGCCGTCGAGATTGCCGTTGTAGGTGGTGAGGCCTCCGGAAATGTCCAGCCGCTGCCAAACGCCCACGGTGGCGAGGAACTCCAGCGTTGAAATCGTGCCCGTCTGTTTCGTGCCGCCGACAGCTGTTTGATCGTTCGAAAGCGGACGCACTTGCATGCCGAGTCCGAGTGCATATCGGCCCGGTTCGAGCGGAGTGCTGCCCCACGTTGTCACCAGACTGCCGTTTTGAAGGGGCGCCAGCGCATACGTTTCGAGGCTCTCGGCCTGCGCCAGCGTATCGCAGGTCCAGAGCAGGCCCACCACGACGATTGGCCACGACAATGGTCCGTGCCAAGCAATGCGAATCGTCCCAGGTCGGGGACGGCAAGGCTTTCGTGAGGGAGGTTTGGACGACAAAACGGTTAGTGCTGGCGGGTAGCGTTCGGGCCGCCGCCGGTCGGGCTAGAAAACGATGGTGACCACGAGGGTGTCCGAATACGAACCGGCGCGGACGTTCTGGTGACTCGGCACTCGCCCGTAAATGTTGAGCAGCACGCTGCTCGCGTCGGGCGGCGAAATGGGACCGTATTGACTGGTGCCCGAGCTGCCGTCACCCCAGATCGTGCTGCGTGAGGGATCGAGGTACAGGTTGTATTGCAGCTGATCCATTCCGTGTTGCAACGTGCGCGGCTGAAAGCTTGCGGAGCTCCCCCGGCTCAGTTGGATCAAGACGGTGTCTTGCGCGCTGACGTTGTCGCACCTGAAGGTCACCGCCCCTGCGGAATCGAGCGCTGTGCCACGGAAAACATCGTAAATCCCAAAGGCGACGCCGGCGACCGACCCGATGGAACAGGTAACCGCACACGCCGCCGGCTTTGCCAGAATCAGCGCCAATGCGGCGGTCGCGCAGATGAGAGGAATCTTCATGGCTGAACGGCTTTCGGTGGAGCGATGGTGCAGATCACGGCGCCGAGGTTTTGTACCGCCTCTTGACTCAGCACGACGACGAGCGTCACGCTGCAAGTGCCCGCGGTCGCACGAACGAGGGCTTCCCATCGGCCTTCTGGCAGCCCCTCGAATTCGAACTCGCCGTGGTCACCGAGTGGCGAAGTGAGGGTCCCATTCGGAGCGATGACGCTCAGCGTGCCGTCCTTGAGCATGGAAAAATCGTGACCCAGCCGGCGTTCGATCCAGCCGCGCACGAAGCGGATGCGGTGCGCCGGGAATGTCACCACGGCGCCGCCGCGCGTGGGCGGCGCCAGCGTCACCTCTTCGGCCTCGAGCTCGTAGTCGACGGGCAAGTCGTCGGCCGCGATGCTCAAGCGATTGCTCTGATAAGGCAGCAGGTTCGGGATGAAAATCCGTCCATTCGCGTTGGTTCTCCCTAGCTCACGGTTGTTCAAGTAGCCGCGGACGCCGGCCACATCGGGCACTTCGAGCACGGCAAATGACTGAGTCAGCGGTTGCGCGAAGTAGACGCCCCGGTCGACCAGCACCAGGCTGCCGGAGGCTTCCAGGAGCGTATGCTGTTGACCGTCTAGGTTCGTGTACGTCGCGCTTGCTCTGCCAAACGAGGTCTGCCCCTGGACGCTGGCGGTGGCGCGAGTCGTGCTACCGACGGCCCCGCTTGGGTTGACCACCGATCCATTCACTTGGTAGCCAATGTCGGTGGGTTCGGTGAGGGTTCGCGAAAGCCGTGCGGTCACGTCGCTGCCGGATGAACCAATGTGCTCCGTCAGCTCCGCCGTGTGTTGCAGTGGCAGCGCCAGCGTGAGCACGGAGAACACGTCTTCTTGCCAAGCAGCGAGGCCCACGCGGCTGCGTGACGTCTTGAGCTGCAGGCTGAGCGCCCGCGACAGACGCGTGCTGAGCATTACGGTCATGCGCGCGCTGGTCCCCTCGTCGCGAAGCATGGCGAAGCCGAGCTCCACCCCGAGGTTGCTGCTGGAGCCGAGCGCATGGTTCACCGAGGTCACGTTCTCGACCAAGTTGCGTTCGTAGGTCGGGTCCAAGCTCAGGTTCGAGTAAGAGCGGGAGGTCGCGCGCACGCTCGTTCTGAGCGCGACTCCGCCGCGCCGGTAGCTGTAGCTGACGATCCCTGCCGTGCCTCGCCGCGGGCTTGCCTCGATCGTGCTGCTGGACGCGACGTGGATCTCCAGTTCGCCGAAGCTTGCGGCAACGGTCAGCTCCGAACCGACGTTCATGCGTGAACGATCGAACTCCGCATGAAGGCCGGTCGTCAGGTGGTCGGTGATCCCGATGCGGTGACGTGCGAGCAGTGCTGGCTCACCGTAGCTGAAGCTTTTGATCCCGAATTCGCGGCGTACGAGCCCGAGTCCATAAGTATACTCCGATAGCCCAGTCGCGAGCACTCCCGCGGAGGCATAGTAACTCGACTCCAGGCGTTGTTCGTGACCGTACGCGTCCCGCAGCACGTAGCGCGTCGTGCCAGCGCCCGTGATGGGTGAGATGTTGGTGAGCTGGAATTCGCCGGCATCGATCGGCAGTCGGCGGACAAGCACGTCGTTGACGTAAACATCGAGGGTCGAAGGTGCCATCGCGCTGGCCGCGAAGGCCAGGCGCGGGATCTTCACCAGGTACGGATCCAGAGCGTAGTTTCTGGCTAGCGAGAGGCCGCCCAGCAAGACGGAACCGCCCAGCGGTCCCGCCGAAACGTAGGTATCGCCCACGGTGGCGCTGCGCAGGTTTGCGCGATCATCGAACACGGCCTGACTGATCAAGCGCGTGGCGCCGCGGTCCGGACTGTAGCTGGCGGTCGTGTCCACGACGGCTGCGCCCAGCGACACGCCGGCTTCCGCGAACGCTTCGAAGCGCCGGCCATCGAGCAGGCGCGGCGCGTAGTTGAGGAACACACTCGGCGTGTAATCGTAAACCAGGCCCGACGGCGCGTGACTCGACAAGTCGAGCGTGCTGCGAACGAGCATGGCTACCGGAGCAATGATCTCGAGTGTGAGCGCATCCTCGTCGTATCTGAAACGGAACGGGGGCGACGCGGCTTTCAGCGAGACGTGCACCACTCCGGCGTGACGCACGGTCGGAACTTGCAGCCGAACTAGGCCGGCTTCCCGGAGGCGATCGAGTGGTATCAGCACATCGCCCTTGCCAACGTAGACGAACGCTTCGCCTCGCGGCGAGCCATTGATCGTGAGATCCAAGATAGCGCGCTCGAACTCGTCCTTGGCGTGGGCTTGCCCAGCCGCGAACAAGCTAGTGAAGACGGCTAAGGAAACCACCAGTAGTCGTAGGCTAGCCCGGCGACTTCGGTACCTCTGTACCCACCGCACGCGCTCGGCGCTAGCAACCAGAGCCAGCGGGTACCTGGCTGACCACGCTGGTCTTACCGCGCTCGGTAGTTACTGTCGTTGTTACGGAAATGAGTTGAGAGCAGACGTCTTTGGGAATCGTCAGGCTGTACTCGCGACGTGTAGACGCGAGTACGTACCAGCCGGCTAGCGTCTTATCGAGCAGCACGGGGCCGAGCTTCGACCGCGCGATCACCCGCAGAAACGTGGCCTTGAAGTAGGAATTGCCGAGGTTCTGCAGTGAGATCAGAAGCTGACCGTGCTCGACTCGCGCCGTCAACGCCGGTTTTGGATGCGGAATCGCGGGCTGTACGAACACGGGGACGCTCAGTCTCGTGAGCACTTGCACGACGCCGGGGACCTTGCCCTCCGAGGGTAGCTCGGTAACGATGATTCGGTAGCTCAATTCGGAATTGCCGGCAGGAACGGTCGAGCCGATGCGCACACGACGCGACTGCTTTGGTCCGATTTCGAGCAAAGAGGGGAAGAACAATAGGTCGTTCGTCTGCACCAATTGCATGTGCCCATCTGGTGTCTCGTGCCAGGTATGAGCCGTGACTTGGAAGCTCGCCGCCTTGTCCCCATTGTTGGTCAGCTTCAGCTGCTCGCTGTGCTTGCCTTCCGAGAGGAGGACGCGAACGGGGTTGACAGCCACGACCGTGCCCCATGCGGCAGAAGCGTAGGTTGCGACCAGGAAGCTTATCAGTATCGGTAGCAAGCGCAGCTGCTGCATGGAGTGTTCTTTTTTCTCAGAAGGTAACGGTGGCGGCGACGGTATCGGTATACGCGCCGGCCGGAACGTTCTGCGCGCCGGGGACGCTGCCGTAGACTACGATGTCGCCGGAGCTTGCACCGGTACCCGTGTGATCGACGCCAGTCGCGTCCGTATTGCCCCACACATCGGTGTGAAGGGTATCAGTGTACAAGAAGTAGGTCAGGAAGGCCCCGCCCGGTGTGCCGACCATTCGTCGCGCCGGGATTGCATCCGTGCCGGTGATGGCGTTCGCACCTTGGCCCAACAAGATGTGGGCGACGCTGCCCGTGGTACAAGTGACGGCCACTGCCCCGGTTCCAACGAGTGGAGCACCGACGGTAGCGTTGGTGACGGACGGATCGTAGCTGCCGAATGCCACGGCGGTTGTGGCGATCGAGCAGCTCTCGACCACGGTGGCGGTGACCGCGAGAGGCTCTGCACTCGCGGGAAGGGCGAGCAAGAACGGCGAAACTAGGGCAAGTGACGTGATCGCGATTTTCGAAAACTTCGTCATTAATTGATAATTCCTTTGAATGGAGTGTCCATGTTGTCGGACACGCCGGACCCAGCTGTTAGTACGTCCACGCGGGTCAAAGATAAGCACTATCACTCGCTATGCCTTTCTGCCCCAGTGCAGAAGCGAGGCGCAAATGCGCATGCGAGAGCAAATAGCCTATTTGCTAATGTCGGTGTTAATGGTCGCCGCAATGACCCGCGAGATCTGCAGTCGCAATCTCGCGACGCAATATCGGGGTTCGTGCGCTGTCGATTGCGCAGCTATTCGTGCAGGGCTTCGAGCGTCGCGCGTTCGATTTCATCCCGCAAGGCGACGGCATGCATCGTTTTTGGCAACACACGGTGAATCCGTCCGCGATTCACGGCGCTGAGTACGATGTCCGAACCGGGCTGTCCGGTGCACAGGATGCGCGTGCAGTCGGGGTAGCGTTCGAGTACGAGCTCGAGCAGCCCGATGCCGTCGAGACCGGGCATGAATTGATCGGCAACAACCGCGTCCACGTGTCGTTCGCTCAAGATCTGCAAGGCATGTAGCCCTGTCTTGGCGAGCACCGTTTCGAAGTTGCACTCGGCCAACAAGCGGACGAAGGAAGTGCGGATTACCTCTTCGTCGTCCACAATCAAGACCACGAGCCGTTTACGACCGGCGGGGCCTCGCGCGTCTGCTTCGGCTTCGGCAATCGTCGCTCTCGCGGCGGCCACGAGAGCAGTCGGGCTGAACGGTTTGGCCAGGAAACGAGCGCGAATGCTGCTCGCCTTGGCTTCGCCACGCGGCGCGTTGCCCGAGATCAGCAGTACGGCCGCATGCGGGCAGGTCGCTTTGACCCAGGCAAAGAAGTCTTCGCCGTCGTTGATCAGGCCCAAGTCACAGACCAGGAGCTTGACCGCTTGCCCGCGTTCGACGAGCAGTCGCCTGGCGGTCGCGCCGTCGTTGGCCTCCAACACGGAGTAACCAGCACCGGCCAGGGATCTCAACATCGCCAGCCGAATCGCCGTCTCGTTCTCGATGATGCACACCGTGCGCGCGTTCGGCGGCACCAGCGCTAGGCGGGGCTTGACGTTTTGGCAATGCGCGTTCGGTACCGCTGGTAGGTAAATATCGAAATGAATTTGCTCGCCGAGAGTGTGGATCTCCAGGTGCCCGTTCATCGTCCGCAAGAGGTCACTGAATGGAGCAACCAACGCGGCGACTTGATCTGGAGCCGCAGCGACTTCCTCTTTCCAAACACTCGACAGGATCACGTTGCTGCAACGAATGCCGATCACTGCGTACTCGCCCGGGACGAGCCGCGCCAGCTCACCACTCGATAGCACCTGCCGTTTGACCGCAAATTCGAAGGCCGTGTCGGCCGACTGCTGGCTCGCGGCGAGCACTAGCGACATGACGACATGCTCGAGACGCAAGCCATTGGCGCGGAACGCGATGTCTTCGCCTACACGCATGATGCCCACGCTGGTTCTGGACGAGGTCAACTGTTGGAGTCGAACGCTGAGCGCCGAGACGAATTCATTCGCGAACAGCTCATCCGGCGCGCGCGGCGCGTCTTCGCTGGTCGATGCCAGCCAATCCACCAACGCACCTGCGCGCTCGGCGGCGGCTGCGACCACCACCAAATCCCGCGCGCACTGCTCCAGAGTCGTCGGCTGCCGGGCGAAGTGCGTGTACGTTCGGATCACGGTCAGCACGTTGCTCAGCTCGTGCGCGATGGTCGCGGTGACCGCTTCGGCTCGCTCGTGACCCGCGGGCCACAGGATCAAGACGAGACCGCGAGGGCAACGCGCGCCGCCGTGGGCATGGTGCCGGAAGCGTAGAGACCCGCGTAGTCGGAGTCCAGTGCCTCACGCACTCTGCGCGCGAGCGCACCAGGCGTGATCGGCTTCTGAATGAAGGCGATCGTCGCGTCGTGCACACCGTGGCGCACCACGGCATCGCTGGTGTACCCGGACATGTACAGCACTTTCATTTCGGGTCGTATCTCGGCCAGCCTTTCGGCCAATTGCCGGCCGCTCATGCGCGGCATCACGACGTCGGTCAAGAGTAAGTCGATATTGTCCGGGTGCTGCTCGCACAGGAGTAGAGCATCTCCGCCGCTTTGCGCGTCCAGGACCACATAGCCGAACCTGTGCAGGATGGTGCGCACCAGGACGCGAACGCGCTCCTCGTCCTCGACCAGTAAGATCGTTTCGGTGCCGAACAGTGAACGCCGCTCCAAGCTGACTGGTTCGGGGAGGGGGTTCACCGTTCCGGCAGCGACCGGAAAGTACACACTGAAAGTGGTGCCAGAACCGACCTCGCTGTCGACACAGACCATGCCGCCGCTCTGGCGAACGATACCAAACACGGTCGCTAGCCCGAGGCCCGTGCCTTTGCCCGCTTCCTTGGTCGTGAAAAACGGCTCGAACACCCGCGCCAGCGTGGCCGGGCTCATACCCGTGCCTGTGTCGCTCACTGAAAGCAATACGTGCGGTCCTGCTTTTGCGTCCAGGAAGCGTGAGGTGAACGCTTCGTCCAGCATCACGTCGGTCGTTTCGACGGTGATCTGCCCGCCTTGCGGCATGGCGTCGCGCGCGTTCACCGCCAGATTCATGATCACCTGCTCCACCTGGCCCGGGTCCGCCATGATCCGCTGCAACACGGCTGCAGGCGGTGACCTGAGCTCGATGTCCTCCCCGAGCAGCCGCTGCAACATCGTCTCCATTTTGGCGAACACTTCGTTCAAATTCAGAATCTTGGGCTGCAAGATCTGTTGATGACTGAAGGCCAGCAACTGCCTAGTCAAGGCGGCAGCGCGGACGCCAGCCTCGCTGATCTGGATCAGGTCGGAACGAATCGGATCGCCCTCGACGAGTGTACTGGCAGCCAGCTCACTGTAACTCAGCACGATCGACAGCAGGTTGTTGAAGTCGTGGGCAATACCCGCCGCCAGGCTGCCGATGGCGTCCATCTTTTGGGCTTGCCGCAGCTGTGCCTCGCTGCGAAGAAGCGCTTGCTCCACCTCCTTCCGTTCCATCGCATGCCGAACGACGCGTTCCAACAACTGCGCGTTCAGCTGGTCTTTGACCAAGTAGTCGGCGGCGCCGGCTTTCATGGCTTGCACGTCCACGTCATGGTCACCGCGACCGGTGAGCAAGACGATCGGACCGCGAAACCCCGCGGCGATGGCGCGTTCGATGAAGACGAGCCCAGAATCCGCGCCCAAGCGGTAGTCCACGAGGCAGACGTCGTAGGGGGTTTTGAGCGCTTCGAGTGCCGAATCGCAATTGCTCACCCAGTCGACCGTGAAGGTGCTGCGCTCGCTTGCCCGCAGCAGCTTCCCGGTGAGCAGAACGTCTTCCTCGTCGTCTTCCACCAGCAAGAGCCGGACGCTCGAGGCGGTCATGCTTGGCTTTCCGAGGGCTTGGGTAGCTTGACAATCTCGAACCAGTACTGCCCGAGCACCTTGGTCATATCGACCAACTCGGCCAAGGTAATCGGCTTGCTGATGAAAGAGTTGCTGCCCAACTCATACGCGCGAGTGATGTCTTGCTCGGCAGTCGACGTGGTCATGACCACGACCGGAATCTGATGCAGCTGCGGGTCGGACTTGATCTTCGCCAGGGCCTCTCGGCCGTCCATCTTGGGCATGTTCAGGTCGAGCAGAATCAAGGTCGGCCGGGGCGAGCGGGCGGGCGGGGCCGAGGCGCCGCGATGATTCAAGAAATCCAGCAGCTCTTCGCCATCGCCTACGGTGTAGATCTCATCGCCCAGATTGTTCTTGGTCAGGGCCCGCCGGGTCATGTCGATGTCGTCTGGGTCGTCGTCGGCCAGGAGGATGACGGTGGGTCTGGTGCTATCGCGCATGGTTTCCTTCGGTCTTCTGTAGCAGCGGGAGTGTGACGATGAACGTCGCGCCCTGACCGGGCGCGCTACGCGCCGTGATCGAGCCACCGTGTCGTTCGACGATTTTCCTGCAGATGGCGAGGCCAATGCCAGTGCCCTCGTAGTCCCCGCGGCCATGAAGGCGCTGGAAGATCGTGAACACGCGGTCGAGGTATTTTTCATCGAACCCGATGCCGTTGTCGGTCACCGAGATTCGACACGTGCCGCTGGCCTGGGCAACACCACTCGAATCGACGTCGTGCGTGATTTCCGCGCTGACCCGCACCACGGGCGTCTCGTTCTTGCGGTGAAATTTGAGCGCGTTCCCGAGCAGATTTTGGAGCAACTGTCGCATTTGAATCGGGTCGCTGGCGACCGTCGGTAATTGCAAAATCTCCGCACGCCCGCCGGTTTGCACGAAGCGGGCCTCCAGATCGGACACGACGCCCGCGATCACCTCATTCAGATCGACAGGGATGAACGGCTTGCCCTTCGACGAGACGCGGCTGAACTCCAGCAGATCCGCGACCAGCGTGGTCATACGGGTAGCGGCGCTCTGAATACGATCCAAGTAATCACGCCCTTCCGAATTGAGCGTATCGGCTTGCTCATCGCGGAGGCAGCTGACAAATGAACGGATCTTGCGGAGCGGCTCTTGCAGATCGTGTGAAGCCACCGTCGCGAACTCTTCCAGTTCGCGGTTGCTCTGCCCGAGCGACAGCGCCGAGGAGCGCAGTTGGTCCTCGGTGAGCTTGCGCTGGGTGATGTCAGTGTGGATTCCGGCCCACTCGCGGATAGCGCCGTCGTCCGTGAACACGGGCACCGCGCGTACGGAGAAATAGCGATATTCGCCGTCGTGGCGACGCAGGCGATGCTCGTATTCGCAAGGGCCGCGCGCGGCGACCGCCCGTTCCCATAAGGCCAGATTCGGTGCCCGGTCCTCCGGATGCACGGCATCCAGCCAACCGCGGCGTTGGTATTGTTCTGGACTCTGACCGGTGTAGGCGGCCCAGCTCGGCTGTTCTCCGAGCATTTCCCCCTGCGGATCGTTGGTCCAAATCACCTGCGCAATGGCCAGCACCAAAGACTGATAGCGATCGAGTTGAACGCGCAGGACCTTCGCCGCGTCGCCGCTCCGCTCGATCGCTTCCCGCTCGAGCTGAGCGATTCGCACTTTGCCGATTTCGATCTCGGCGTCGGCCGTCTCGGATGCATTCATCGTCCGCTCTTCCCGGTGCTCGCTGCGAGTGGCAGCGCGACGTCCGAGCATTTCTGCAACATTGCGCGCGCTCGAAAATCCAACCGCTAGGGTCGTACACCCAAAGGGTTGCGCCGGCTAGCGAACGCTAGCGCAGACGAATTCTCTCCCCCATGATGTGGTTCTGCTAAGTTCTGCTATTTAGCGGCTTTGTGCTGAGATGATGAGTTTGCCTACATGTGTTGGCCGCTGACAAGGATATTGGGGGCTAGCCGGGGAGTCCGTAGCAGAGAGGAGTCTGTCAGCTAGTGATTAGACGGTGATACGCCGTTCTGGGCTCGGCGCGGCGCACAGGGTTATGGTCCACTTGCAGTAAATCGTCGGATTTGCTGGGCGTGGGGGCTTTCTGGAAAGCGACTGAGGAATGCACGGGCGCGCTGCTCGGCGGCCGTCGCTTGGCCGCTGCGATAAAGTAGCTCGATCATCAGCGCTTCGCGCTCCTGGTACAACTCGGGTGCGGAGAATTGCCGGCGCGACGCCTCGAGTGTTGCGAACGCATCCGCCAACTTGTCCACGCGCAGCTCATCGCGTGCACGCCGCAGCGCGCGTGTTTCCGCTTCGAGTTGGCTCGTGCGCGGACTACTCGAGTGCTCGGAATCGTCGAAGGTGGCGACAGAGGGCAGCTCCGCTACGGGATTCAGAGGTTCGCGGGCGAGGACCTTCGCGCTCGTGTAGTCGCGTTGGGCTGCGCGCACCGCGCCAGGGACCTCGTCGCTCGCCGGTGTGGGTGGAGCGAGGGGGAACGCCGAAGTCGCGGTTAGGGACTCGGCGCGGCTACTCGTCGCTCGCGCTGGCGTTACGGTCTGTTCGGTGCCGGTGCGCGCGTGGCCTGGACCGAGTCGATTCGAGATTTCATTCACGCTCGCGCCCGCGCCGTAAATGGTCAGGCCAACCAGGAAGCCCTTGGCTACGGCGAGCGAAACCGTACCCGCCTTGCTGACGCCGACGGTGGCCGCCTTGATGCTCGCGGCCTGCGCGCTCGTGGTCGCTGACGGGAGCGGGGCGATGGCGAGTGTCGACATCAGTTCTGACCAAATATGCTCTCTTTTCGCGTCGGGTGGATCGGCTTCGAGCCCCGCGCGCAAGATCGAACGCTCGAACTCGTCCGCTTCGCTGCTCTCGTCCAACCAATGCTTCAATTCGTTCATCGTTCGCCTCCCATGCGGCGTTTTTCGAAATGCTCCCGAACGCGGTGGCGCTCGATGCTGCGGCGGAAGATTTCGCGTGCGAGGCGTAGTCGCGAGTGAACCGTGGCCGCAGGCACGCCTACGAGTAAGGCTACTTCTTCGCCTGTTCGCCCTTCGAGCTCGAACAGCGTGAACACCGCGCGCTGTTCGAGCGACATCTCATCGAGTGCGGCTTCGAGCAGTGCTCGACGCTCGGTCAGCTCTTCGCGTTCGGCCTCGGCAGCCAGCGATTGCTCGGGCTTCTCCGGTGATTCCGCGTCTTCACTGAGCTGCTCGTGTCGCACCACTGCGCTGCGTCTTCGCTCGCTCGCCACGCGTAGGCAGATGGCGTAGATCCAAGTCGTGATCGGGCGTTCGAAGTCGAACTCGGACAGCTTCCGATAAACGACCAGGAACACGTCTTGCGCCGCATCGTTCAAATCGCGCTCGGATACGCCGAGCCGCCTGAGTGCGCGCCAAGCGAACACGAAGTGTTGACGATACGTCAGCTCGAAGCTTGACGGCGGGGGGGCGAGCGGGTCGAAAGAACTCACAAATGCCCCCGTAGACCCAGGGAAACAAGCCCCGCTACGGAGGGCGACCGAAAGACGCTGCTGCGCGCGCCATCGCTTTGCACGTAGAACTCCTGTTCCAGCAGCGGAATCACGCCTTGCCCCGTCAGAAGCCATGAAAACGATCGCGTGAGTCGAAATGCCGCTTCCGGGCCGACGGCCAGCGCAAACCACAGTGCGCGTTTGGAAGAGTCATCCTGATAGCCGTCTCCGCTGCCAGCAAGTGAGCCAAGCTGCGACGCCGCGCACCAGGAGAGGCCGACGTGATCGCCATCGCCCAAAACTCGAGCGCAACCCTGCAACGAAGCATAGCCCAGACGCAGGTTGACGGTGGGTGTCCCGTCGGCCGTGCGATCCGGAAGCACGAACGCGCCCCCCAGTGCCAGTGACCAGCGCGCGCTGGCTTGAAAGCCCAACCCGACGCCGAGAAAAGGTTGAGCGTGGGCGAGCATGTTGAAGGCGATGCCGGCTGAGCCGTCGCCGAAGAAGCGGGCTGACGCAGCCGGCGCGCTCACTGCCGGCGTTTTCGGTTTGGGCACGCGCTGGCTAGCGATGGGGACGGGCTCTTCTATCGGCGAAGGCGAGTTGGGGTAGGGGTCCAAGATCATCGCGATCGTGACGGCCACGGCGTCGGCCAAGCTGGTGCAAGCTGGCCCCAGATCTTCCAACAGACGGGTCCCATGACGGGTGCCAGAAGTGCTGATCTGAGCCGAATAACCACCAAAATTACGGCTGATGGTCACCTGAACCCAGGTCTCGATCGGAGTGACCGAAGGGCCGCTGCCGATCACGTTTGCCCCCGCGACGATGCGGATTTGTTCGGCGAGGGCAGCGGCGTCCGGACAGCCCTCTGCGCCTTCACTGCGCGTGACAACGAGCGAGGCGCGCGGCGCTCCTGCCTGCGCCGCGCTGAGCGTGGCGACACTCAGCGCGGCGACCAACACGAACCCGCCGATCGTGCGCTTCGCGCGGCGATCAGTAGGGATGCTTGACTCCGCAGTTCGGTGGGACGCACGCCGTCCGTCGAGCATCCGCGACGAACTCCGAGCCCTTGGGGATGCAGTATGAACCCGCCAAGTTGGAGCCAATGTTGCCCGTGTCCTCGACCAAGAGCTCACACTGCATCGAGTCCGGGCAGGTACAGAATGGACCAGGGCCTGGGCCAGCACAGTGGCAGCTGCAGATGGACGCAACGGCCGCTTGGCGGTCGACGAGCTGTGACGCGACTGCGACCGAAACGGCTTTGGTGCTACCCGGCAGCAGGCAATCTCCCGCTCCGGCGGCCTGACCGTAGGGACAACTCACGAGACCCTGAAAGTGATTGGCGACGCAGACGCCAGAGCCACACATCGACGACTGATCATCGATGTCGCTTTCCTGAACGCTGTAGCCCGCGAAGTCGGCGCGAGAGCCAAGGACCTCATCGTAGCAGACCTCGCCGAGACCCCGAGGCAGCACCGTTCCCGCACCGTCGGCGCAGGCCAGGAAGCTAGATACCCGGGCGAGCAGGCTCGGGTCGCCAACGAAGCGCACTGACTGTTTTCGCGTGTCTGGACAGTCGGCTACGAGGTCCGTTTGTGGCTCACCCGCGTCGCCCGAAACATAGCACCACCCGGAACTGTCTGGGCTCGTCTGTGGCAAGGTCGTGCATTCGATCAGACTCGTCCCGATCGCCCTCGAGACTTCGCACACGCATTGATCGCTGCACGAGGGCTGGCCGTCGTTGCCGCACGCTCCCACGAGCTGCATTTGCTTGCGCACGGCGTCGGTCACGGTACTCGTGCTCGCGGAGAGGCCCGGCTCCGTGCAGCTACATCCAGGGCCGCTGCGTGTCGTGAGCAGCTTGCAATTCGCTTCGTCGAGTATTGGTTCTGGTAGGCATGCCCCAACGAGCGAGGTGACCGTGTAGCTGATGCTGTCGTCGCTGGCCCCCGAGCCACCCGTATTCGAGCTGCCCACGAGCTGGCTCTTCCCGGCGCAGCCCCCCGCCGGCACTGCCAGCAAAGCCAGCGCAATGACCCACGTTTTTCCCATACGGTTCAAATTGCCTCCAGTGAAAAGTGACCTTCACTGGGATCAATGGCGAGGGGATTCGGTTTTGATCAATTTCGTTTCGGCAGTGTCCAAATCAGCTCGGGCAGCTCGGTTAGCTGCTGAATCACCGCGTCGGGGACCACATCACCGATGGGCGGTGAGCCGGGGTGCGGCCGCCAGATTCCGCGCATACCGAGTTGCTGGGCGCCCCACACGTCGTCGATCGGCCGATCTCCCACCATCACCGCTCGCTCTGGCGCCACTCCGAGGCGATCGAGCACATGCAGGAAAGCCTGTCGGTGCGGCTTACTGTGGCTCATGCTCGAAGTGTAGGCGCGCACGTCGAGCAACTCGAGCAACCCGTCACGCTGCAAGAAATGTTCATGGTAGGCCTCGGGCCAATGCGTGTTCGAGAGCAACGCCAGCTTCTTGCCGGAGGCGCGCAGCGCACGCAGGGTGTCCACCGCGTCGGCGTGATGCCGAATGTGTGGTGTCCAGGCGTCGAGGTGGCGCTGCGCGGCTTCCTCGACCACGGCCTGGCTCACGTCGAGGCCGAGCGCGCGCGACCCAGCGGCCAGGATCTCCTGCAGCGTGCCGGTCTTCTGTGACGTTTTGACGCCATCCCAATAGCGCAGCTCCGCGGCGAGGAGCTGCGCCGTCAGTTCGGCTTCGGGGCGCCCTGTGGCGTGCGCCAGATGCGTCGCGGCGAGCTTCCACATGTCGTAGAGCTCTATTTCCGCGTACTCCGACAGGGTCCCGCCCCAGTCGAAAATCACGGCTTCAATCTCGGCATTCTGCCCCGGCATTTCGCGGCCATTGTGCCTGTCCGCCGCGGTCGCGACAATCCGAGTTTCGCGTGCGCCTCCCCGTGCCGCGCTTTCTGTACTACGGAGAGAGATATGACGACGCATACGGCAGTGTTGATCCCTGGTGACGGTATCGGTCCGGAGGTGAGTGACGCCGTGCTGAGCGTGCTCGAAGCCGCGAAGGCGCCCGTGAGGTTCGAGACCCACCACGCCGGGCAAACCGCGATCGACTTGAAGCTGGGCGACACCCTGCCCGAGACGACGCTGAACGCCATTCGTCAGCACCACGTTGCGCTCAAAGGCCCGTGCACGACACCGATTGGCAAAGGCTTCAGCTCGGTCAACGTCGCGCTGCGCCGGACGCTGAACCTGTACGCCGCCGTGCGGCCGATTCGCAACATGCCCGGGGTCAAGACCCGTTTCGACAACGTCGATCTGGTGATCGTTCGTGAGAACACCGAAGGCTTGTACAGCGGCATCGAGAACGTGATCACCGACGGTGTAGTGGTGAGCATGAAGGTCGCGACGCGCGTCGCTTGTCAACGCATTGCGCTCTGGGCGTTTCGCTACGCGACGCACCGAAAGCGCCGAAAAATCAGCGTTTTTCACAAAGCGAACATCATGAAACTGAGCGATGGCATGCTGCTCGATGAAGCGCGCAAAGTGCACAAGCGGGACTACCCGAATATCGAATACGAAGAAGTCATCATCGACGCCGCCCAGATGCGCATGGTCCAAGATCCGACGCAGTTCGACATCGTGATGTGCGAAAATCTGTACGGCGACATCTGTTCGGATTTGTGCGCGGGCCTCGTGGGCGGCCTTGGCGTTACGCCGGGCGCCAACATCGGCGATGACGATGCGGTGTTCGAGGCGGTGCACGGTTCAGCGCCGGACATCGCTGGCAAGAACCTGGCAAATCCACTGGCTCTGTTGATGAGCGGAGCGATGTTGTTGAAGCATCTCGCCGATACTCGTGGCGATGAAGCGTGTCGCCTGGCTGGCGAACGGATCCGCCGCGCCTACGACCGCGCGCTGGAAGACGGGCAGAAAACTCGAGATATCGGCGGATCGCTCGGCACCGTCGAGTTCGCCCGCGCCGTCATCGAGCGGCTCGAAGCATAGGAGAACGGCACCAGCGCGCGGCTCAGGGCGCGCTGTCCCACTCACAGATCGACGCGATCGTATGCAGGCAGTAGCGGTCGTTCCACTGACCGTCGCGCTCACCGCCCTTCCATTGGAACGCGCAGTGCTCGTAGCAAGTGCCGCCACCGTTGCTGTCTCCACACTCGGTCGCGCTCGCGTTCGGTTGGTCCTGCGACCAATTGGTGTAGTCGAACGGTTCGTCCGTGAGCCAGGTATAGGTTCCGACTCCAGGCTGCTTGGTCGTCTTGCCGTCTTTCGAGCCAATCCAATGTTCGTCGGCGTGAATGCTCCAAGCGAAGTCGTTCTCGGCTTCGCTGTTCAGCGTGACCAAATGTGCATCCAGTGTTTTGCAGTGCGCCTGAGCGGCGGCAAAGGTGCGCTCTTCGTTGTCGACCAGGTAGCAATGCTGGGTCGCGGGCAAGAACTTCGCGTCCGGCGAGAATCCCGTGCAGTCCGTCAGTTCCGAACCGCTGCCAGCTTGAGCGCTCACCCCGGCCGCTCCGCCTCCGCCCAAGCCGCCGCTCCCGCCGCGTCCTCCGTCGCCACATGAGAATGCGCAGCCAGCGCCGCTCCCACCGCTCCCACCTGACTGGTACCCGGGGCTGCCGGCAACGCTGTCACCGCTGCCGCCGCTGGTGTTGAGATCCATACCGGCGCTGCCGGTCTCGCTGGTATTCCCCGCGTTCGAACCTCCGGCAGGTTGCGCGGCTAGACCGTTCTCGAACAGGTTTGGATTGGCGCTGCCGCAGCCGCCGGTGCCGAGCAGCAACCAGACTGCACTGCCGGCGAGCAAGCAGGTTCGGCCAATGGTCAAGGTCGCTTGAGGTTGGGGAATTGGCTTTACCAAAGTCGGCAATCCGTCAATCTGGAACTAGTACCAGATCTACTCTCGCTGGACTAGGCGTGCACGGCGCACGGGCGCAAAATCGTCACGGCACCCCTCGATGTTTTGCGGTTGCTCCGCAGCGCGACTGCCGCGTGCATGCAAAAGGCGAGTGCCGCTGGCGCGCGCGCGGCGGACGTCCAGGCGGCGTGTATGAATGGAGCCACGCTGTCCGGCGGAGACGGCCAGGAGCAAGCGCGTGGTTACTCGGCTACTCGCTTGGGCCGTTCCCGGTCGCTCCGAGATCCGTGAGCTTGGCAAATCGCGAAGCGTGCCCGGACTGAGCGCCACTCGGTACCACCCCCGACACTGGCGCGTTCACGGGCTGCACGGAGAACTCATGCACGGCTCCGCGTCGGGCTGAAGCGTGCGGCGCGAGCGATTCCTGGCTTGATGTCAAAAGCTCGCTGACGCAGGCGTTGCAGCGCCCGCAGCCCTGGCTGATTCCTTCACCGAGGTACTGGTTCAGGCAAGAGAGCTTGCACTCGGCTGCTTCGGCAAAGGCGCTCACCGACGCCAGGCGACGCGCGTCTTGCGCGCGCAGTGCGTAGAGCTGGGCGCCGAGTCGACGACAGGCTTCGTCGAGCTCCGAGGCCGTGCACAGGACGCGTACCCCGCCAGCCGCGCGTGAGACCACGCCCGCGTCGGCCAAGAGCGCGGTGAGCCGGTCGGTCGTGCGTCGGCTTTGACCGGTGCCGAGTGCCAACGCTTCGAGAGATACCGTGCGCCCCTCGAGCGCTGGAACCTCCAGTGCGCGCCCGAGCTCCGCAAGATGGGTGGCACGAAAGCGCTGCTGGGCCAGCAGCACTTCATGCAAGCTGCGGTGACTAGACTCGTGTAAAAGCACGCACGTGGCCGGCAACCCGTCCGCGCCAGCGCAGTGGATCTCCCGCAAATACTGCTCAATCGACGCGGGTGACTGGTAGTGCACCAGGAAGCGCAAATCAGGCCTGCCTGGCCCACGCCCGAAACCGATGCTGGCTTCGGCTTGCTCACCGATCCCTGGCAAGCCACTGCCGGGGGCGAACGCGCTGACGGCGACCATTACCGATCGCTGACCGGGCGAACTGAAGTTCGACAGCGCGGATGCGCGATCGCCGGCGGTCATGCCGCTGTGGTGACGATGCGCCGCGATGCCTGCGCCGCAAAGCGCGGAGTAGACGCTGTCGACGTCATGCGGCGTTGCGCACAAGACGAGCCCGGGAAGAGTGAGGCGCTCGACTAGACGCACCAGCGCTGCCTGACGCCCCTCGCCACGCGCGAGCTTGGTTACGAGCTGCAGGTTCTCGCGGACCGGGGGCGATTGGATCGTGACCGGCGCCTCGAGGCCCAGGCGCTCGCGAATATCTCGCCGCACGGCCAAAGTGGCGACCCGGGTGATCGCCATCACGGGCGGGGAATCGAACTCGCGCAGCGTAACGCCGAGCTTGGCAAAGGAGGGACGCAGCTCGTGTGAGGCTTCCGAGGCACAATGTGCCTCTTCCACGACGAACAGGGCGACCCCCGATTTAGCCAATGCTTGCCGGATGTCGGGCGCGCGCAGACCTTCCGGATTGAGCCGCACCAAGAGCGCGCCGCCGCGAGAAATGCGCGCCAGCGCTGCACTGCGCTGCGGCCCGGCGAGCTCGGCCGAGAGGGACACGGCAGGCAATTGGTGCACGCTCTGCGCGTGCTGCAAAACGTCGAGCTCGCTTGGCGTTGGCGAGATCACGACGGTCGGTTGCGCGAGCTGGAAGGCAGCGAGCTGGTAGCAACTAGCGGCGCGCTCGTCGTCCCGGAGTATGACGATGCTGTCGTGCCCTTCCAAGGCTGCGCGGATGGCGACGCGCTGTTCGTCATTCAGCGGCGCGCGTCCGAGGCGTGCAGCCATGGCTTCAATCGTTCGCCAAGTGTCCAGGGTCACGCTCGCTCTGGGAAGGCGCGCACGCAGGTGCAACGTAGAAGCAGGCACGCTCGCCGCGATGAACTCGCCAGCGGTGAGCTCGACGGTGGCTCGCGTCGCTGCGGCGCTCACGGGCAGCCCGAGGTTAGCTTCCGGCGGGGTAGTTTCCTCCACGCGCGCGGCGCGCGGCGCGCGTGCGACCAGGAGCCGCGCGACCGTGCGTTTCGGCTTCGGCGGGAGGATCAACGCGTGCATGGTCCGCACTTCCGACATCGGGCTGCGAGGCTTGGGCTTCGCCATGACTTTGAGCGGACCCTTGCGTGGCGCTTGCTTCGGACGTGCGGCCGTGGCGCGTTGGGCCGCCTTGACCGGGTTGGCCACGCGGTTCGCCTTGGCTTTAGCCTTCGGCCTCGGCTCGGCGATTGCTGAACGTTTGGTCGCTATCAGCGGCAGCTTGGCCGCCGGGCGTTTGCTTTTGGCCGGTGCGGTCAGCGCACGCCTAGTGGCCTTCTTGGTGGGCTTTTTGGATTTCTGGGGCATGCCGCGCTCCCGAACGAAGTGGGCACGACTAACATTGTCCGTGACAGAAATACAGTGCACAAATGCATAGCGCTCGGCGGGCGGCCCGGAACGACCGTCGGCGTTCCGAGGCTAGGGGCTAGGCTCGCCCGGTGAGCCTTCCGCTCTTCGAATTGTTTCCGAAGCTTTCTCAGCGAGTGCCCCACGTGGCTCTGGGCACCTTCCCGACCCCGGTGGAATCGCTTCAGGCCGTCGCGCGTGAGCTCGGAGCGGGCGACGGCCAAGCTTGGATCAAGCGCGATGACATCTCCTCCGCCGTTTACGGCGGCAACAAGGTGCGCACGCTCGAGTTGCTTCTGGGCCAAGCGCGCGCGCGCGGCCACGAAAGCGTGCTCGCGACCGGTGCCTTCGGCTCCAACCACGCGCTGGCCACCGCCCTGCACGCGCCCCGCGTCGGGCTCACGGCGAGCGCACTGCTCTTTCCACAACCGCTGTCGGAGGCCGCGTGCCTCAACCTGCGAGCGCTCGTCGAGAGTGGCGCGGCGCTCCATGCCCTTCCGCA
Organism: Pseudomonadota bacterium; assembly: GCA_037200885.1. Lineage (GTDB taxonomy): Bacteria > Myxococcota_A > Polyangia > Polyangiales > Polyangiaceae > PMG-095. The sequence continues at coordinate 1,735,823 of JBBCIN010000003.1, read as the reverse complement.
TTGGAGCGCGTTTCCGCTCGGCCTGGCTTGGATTCGCTTGAGGCGTGGACCGGCGCCGTACGTAATGGTGCCCGGAGGTGCCACACCGCTCGGCACGTTGGGCTACGTCTCTGCCGGGCTCGAACTCGCACGACAGGTTGCCGCAGGGGACTTGCCCCTGCCGTATCGGGTGATCGTCGCGGTCGGCTCGACCTGTACTTCGGCGGGGCTCCTGCTGGGACTGGCGCTCGCCGCGCACTTTCGCATCGGTTTCGAGCCTGCCACGTTGCCTCGCTTGACCTCGGTCCGAGTTTCACCCTGGCCGATTACGAGCCGTCTCCGCATTCTGAGTCTTGCCGCGCGCACAGCGCATCTTCTCCGCGAGCTCGCGGGCGAAGCAGTGCCGCGCTTGGACCGTGCGGCACTCGGCGCGCGCTTCGAGGTCGACGGACGTTACCTCGGTCCGGGCTACGGCGAACCGAGCGCCGCCGGCAGCCAAGCAGAAGCGCAATGGCTGCGTCTGGGCCTGCCGGCTCTCGACGGCACCTATAGCGCGAAGGCCGCCGCGCGCGTGCTTGCCGGTCTGCGTGCGCGCGAAGCAGGTCCGGTCGTATTTTGGTCGACAAAATCCAGCGTGCCCCTGCCAGTCGCCGGGCCCAATCAAGCGCTGTTCAGCGCGGCTCCGTTGCGCATTCGGGCATGGCTGCTGCGCGCCCAGCGAAAGCTCGATCGCGAACCTCGGCGTTAGAGAACGCGCTTAGCCTTTGGGCACCAGGCTGGCCAGAGCGCGCATCAGCATGGTGTCGACGCGGTGGTAGTATTCGCGCGTCACGGCGATCGATTTTTCTTCGTCGGCGGCTTCCAGAGTCGTTACCAGATCGCGCAAATGTTGCGGAAAGCTGGGCTCGAGCATCCACAATGCGGGAAAACGATCGAGCAGCTCGCGATACGCGTCCAGAAACGGGTTGGCGATCCAACGCACCGCGACGGAGTGGCCGGCATCCAGCAACGCGTCGAGCCAGCGCTGGAAACCGTGAGCGATCACCACCGGGTCTCGGCGCTCGAAGGCCGCGATCAAAAGCTCGGTGATGTCGCGCAGTCGCGAGATGTCATCTGCGCTCGCGCGCTTGGCCGCCAAGCGGGTGGCAAACTCCAGCACGAGCAGGCGCGCGGGCAAAATGTCCTCGAGCAGAGCGTGAATTTCCGCGGCGTTGCCGGTGTTCTCCAAGAACGGCGGCAACAGCTCCATCGTGCCCGTCTTGCGAAAATCCGCGACCGTCACGCCTTGACCGTGACGCACCGTCACCAGCCGTGCTTGTTCCAGCATGCGCACGGCCTCGCGCAGGGTATTGCGATTGGTACCGTACTGCGCTGCGAGCTCGCGCTCTCCGGGTAGTCGCTCACTTGGTTTGAGCGCCCCCTTCAAGATTTGGCTGCGCAGATCGCGAAAAATCGTAGCAGCGATGTTTGTCGAAGGGGGGGCGCGGTGTTCCATGGCATGCGGAGTCTCGACCTGGCCGAGGTTGGCGGACAAGCCTACAGCAAGATCGAGACGCCGGCCGAGAAGTACGGATAGCCGAGGCGGAGCAGGAAACCGACCGAATCACTGACCAGGAAACGCCCGCCGGCCGCGAAAGCGAAGTCTCCGTGGTTATCGCTGCCTACACCGTCACAGACGTTGTTGTTGCCACAGTTGAAGTTGCCATCATAGCGGCGGTGCTCCAGCACTAGCCCTGCTTCGCCGAACACGCTCACCTTGGGCAAAAGGAAGAAATTCCACTGCACCACCACGGGGATCGTCCAGATGTCCGCGCCGTAGCCGTTGCCGTAGTACACGCCATTCCGGTAGTAAGCCCCGCAGTTCGAGCTGATGCCGGAGTGTGCCCAGTCCAAGCCGAAGCTGATGCCCATGTTGTTGTTGATGCGCGGGACCGGGCCGTTATCCAAGAACGGAATCGTCGCGCGAAAACCGGGACCGAAGCCATCACTGGCGCACGACTCGTTCCATTGCACGATCAAATGTGGTTCGAGCTCCACGGCGTAGTGTGGGTGAGCTCCCGGCTGTTTGATTTGAGCCGACGCCAGAGTCGACACGGAGAGCAGGCCGAGCACGACGCACGTTTGCAAGAGGCGCATGAGTCTTCCTTTTTGGTAAGCGAGGGTGGCTACGGTGCCAGAGGGCCAGGGCGCAAGCGCTGCTCGACCTCGCGTAGCAGTTGCGTCGCACCGGACGTGATCTGCGAGCGTGCGCTTTCGACCCAGTCACGTACAACGAATCCCCCGCGCTCGTCCATCGCTAGGCGCGGGCGATCAGCCAGGATGCTCCGCAAGCGTTCGGCGATGAGCTCACTCGCCGGATTTGCCTCGAAACGACCGCGCTTGCGCAAGCTGTGGCAGAGATGCCGAAAGCGCTGGCCAGCCTCGCTCGTTTGCCAATCAATCAACCGCTGCACGCGTTCGGTCGATGCACAGGCGAGAGCCGACAAATACGCCTCGCTTGCGCCGGGCTCGCGCGCGAACGCTGCGTCCAGCAGTAGCTCCACGCCGACGTGCGCGACCGCGCGAGCGGTGCCGCGCCGCACGCCGCGCACGCTCAAGAAGCCCGCTGCCTGGCGAGACAATTCCAGAAAGGATTGCGAGCCGTGAAAAGCGTCGTCGGTTTGGTGATGAAATGCGACACCCTCGCGGAGCGCCTCGAGAGTCGTCAGGGGCGGCCGCGTTCGCAGCATGGACGCGAAATCCGGAAGCATTGCGCCAAGCACGAACTCTGCGCGAATCGGCCCGCGAGTTGCCTCGTCGCGTTGCGCGATCAGTGCGTGACCAAAAAAATTCATGGCAAAGCGACTGGCTAACCTTCTATGAACGGGTGATGCCTGCCCGGCGCTTCGTGGTCGAACTGATTGCTCGAGCGCCGCTTTCGAGCCGGGTCGATCGGCTTCGCTTCGCTTCGCGGACGCCTTTCGTGTGGGCGGCGGGCCAGCACTTGGTGGTCGTTTTCGGTCAGGGCCAAGCGCTTTTCCTACCCTATTCCATCGCATCGGCGAATGACCCGAGAAAACCCGGGCAATTCGAGCTGGCCGTGGCCACCCATGCGGGCGCGGAGGTGATGGACACACTGCCCATCGGTGCCGAGCTGGAAGTGGAAGGTCCTGCGGGGGGCTTCACTTGGCAAACGTCGCCGAGCCCTGCCGCACTATTGGTGGGTGTGGGCACTGGCATCGCGCCGCTACGTGCGCTGATCGAAGAAGAGCTCGCGCGCACCTCCGAGACACGAATGCTACTGCTGGCTGGCCATCGCGCTCCAGAAGACGTGCTCTTCGCCAACGATTTCACGCGGCTCGCCGCTGAATACCCGCGCTTCCAATTCATTCCGACGCTCAGCGGCGGACCTAGCGCTTGGCTCGGCCGACGAGGTCGAGTCCAGGCGCAACTCCTGGAAGCCGTGCGCTCGCTCGCGCCGCTCGACGCTTACGTCTGCGGGCGCATCGAGATGGTGAGCGAGGTCGCGCGGGCGCTCGTTGCGCACGGCGTTCCGGAATCTCGCATCCGCAGTGAAGGTTTCTAAGCGCTGACGCGGTTCGAGGGCGGACGCGACTTAGCGGCAGCGCGACGGTCCGCTGAGGGAGCAGCCGGAGGCGTGGATTTCGCGCTGGGCAATAGTGACTTGATCGGTAGCGCGCCGCCGCTGCCCAACCGAGTTGCAAGTAACTCGGCGGCCGCTTGTAGATCTTCCAAGCACGGCGTAGTGCCATGAACCACGCTGCAGTGCGCACGTGCCAGGCGATACGCCGCGCGACCCGTGCCGCCGGACTCGCGGACCAAGCGGCGATAGCCGTCGTTCTCTTCAGCGAGTCGGGCCAACCACTCTCGAGGACTAGCGAATTCTTGTTGGGTGGGTCGCATGGTGATTCTCGTGGCGTTCCTATGACAACGGCCGCTGCGCGCGCGGCGTAAGCCTAGGTGCTGCAACGTGCGTGCCCCGACCGTCATTCCCAGTCGTCGACTTTGACGGTCCTCGAAATCGGTCCGCGTTGTTGGTCACTTGCGTCACCCGGCCGTTTGGCCATCTGGCTGAAGATCGGCTGACTCGGCGATCTCGTGGGCGCGGACCCCTGACGCTCGTGTCAGGCGCGACGCACCCGCTTGCGGAGCCCGTGCGCTAGAGCGCGAACCTGGCTTCGCGCCGAGTGGGCAAGCCTTCGCGGCTATCCAACGGAAGCGCAACGGTTCTGCGAGCCGCTGTTTCGATTCGGCGGCGCGTCGTGACGAGGGCGAGTGACGCGCAGTCACTCCTTGGGCAAACTCCGTCTCCTCATGGCAGCTCGAAAGACAGCGACCCCTGCGCTCAAGGTGCGCTGCTGGTGGTGCGGTGAAGACCCGCTGATGATCGCCTATCACGATACCGAGTGGGGCGTCCCCGTGCACGACGATCGCGTGTTGTTCGAGTTCTTGACCCTGGAGGGCGCGCAGGCCGGTTTGAGTTGGCTCACCGTGCTGCGCAAACGCGAGGCGTACCGAGCTGCCTTTGCCAACTTCGACGTGCAGCGCGTCGCGCGCTTCACTCCGCAGCGGATTGAACGTCTGATGCAGAACCCCGCGATCGTGCGAAACCGACTGAAGCTCGAATCGACCGTGAAGAATGCGCGCGCGTTCTTGAAGGTCCAAGAAGAGTTTGGCAGCTTCGCCGCGTACCAATGGCGCTTCGTCGACGGTGCGCCGCTTCAAGGTGCCGTACGCGTGAGGACGGACATCCCGGCGCGCACGGCGGTTTCCGACGCATTCAGCAAAGACCTCAAGAAGCGCGGTTTCAGCTTCGTCGGATCGACCATCATGTACGCACACATGCAGGCAGTCGGCATGGTGAACGACCATTGGCTGGACTGCTTTCGAGCGCAAAAACTAACCCGAAAAGTGGGCAAAGCGCGCCCGAAACGCTGACTTCGAACCGTCGGCCGTCTCGGCGGCCGCTGCCGCTTAGCGCTGTCATGCGTGAGGGTTGATTGGAAACCCGAACCGGGGTTTAAGATGTCGCTCGTGCGTCAGGAAACGCTCACGGTCATTGCGAGGGTAGTGGGCGCTCCCCCGTTCACCGCTTTGCGCGCGGGGCTGAATGCCATCGCTGCCGATCGTCTAGCGGGCAGCGGAGCAAGACCGCGGATTTTCGCCAATCCCGAGCTCGGGATCCACTTTGCCCGCTTGGTGCTCTTGGAAGAGCCAAGTAGCGCGGCGCTGGGCTCTTCCCTGATCTTCGAGTCGAACTTCGACACCGAGTTCGAAGATGCGGCCGAAGCGCGGTTCGCGCACCTGAAGCTCTTGAGCGAAACCATCCGGGAGCCGCTATCTTCCGTGTTCCAGCACTGCTCGGGGTTCGCGCCGGATGCGACCGCCGAGCAGCTTGCGCTGTCGTTGGCAAAACTCCAAGCGGGTGCCAGCGCGTCCTACCAGGGCCACATCCACCGTGATTTGGCGCGCATTCGTCTCGAACAACACCTCCGCGACGTACTGCTCGACTTCTTCGCGCAAGCGCCGAAGGCGTTGCCGCGCGAGTTGTATCATGCGGCGCGTGAACACGTCCGGCTGCGCTGCGGCAGCGATCCGCGGCTCGCGGGCTTGAACATCGATCAGCCGTCACCGCAAATTCCGGATGCGGCAGTTCGCAGCCAGCGGTTGAGCGCCGGCCTGCGGCCGTGGATCGAGAATCTCTCGAGTGACATGCTGGCGTTCGTGTTGAGCCAATTGGTCAATATACGACGCTGGCAGAAGACAGACCTCGAGTACGATCAACGCGCACGCCAAGAAGCGTGGACCGCGGCCGACCGTCGAACGTTCTTGGAAATCGCGGAGACCGAAGACCACGCACTGCAAAATGCGCTGACCCATGTCGTGCCGTTGAAGGGTGCAGACCGCTTGGCCTTGTTGCTATTTTCACATGGCTACATCGATGCGATGGCCAAAAAGCATTTCGACGACATCGGCGAGCTCGGCGGTATCCCGTCGATTCATTTCGCGAAGTGGCTGCTGATCGACGACGACACGCGCCTGCTTTTCTTCAGTAACTACGATTCGAGTTGGGAGAGTTACTTGAGCGATTTCGTCGATCGCGCCGCGGTCGGCTTGAATTTGGCCTGGACCCTCAGCGCTGAGTATCCGAAAACGCTGTATCTGACGCTGCGCGGCGCGAGCGACGAAGAGCGCTTCAAGGCCTGGAGTCGCGCGTATCAGCGCCCCACCCAGGTGTTCTACACGGCTTACCCCGAGCTCGGGGTCGCCGCCCTCAACAACAACACGTGGATCCGCTGGGGCCTTCACCATCCCCCGGGTGCCGCAGAGCTTCGCGCTTGGTTCCGCCGCCTTACCTGACCGCACGCCTCACCGGTGCTTCATGACGCCAGAAGATCTACGAGACATTCAGGGCCTGATCCTGACCGGATACGGCAAAAAGCCGGCTGCGCGTTATGCGATTTTCCAGATCGTGAACGCCGAGGCCGCTCGCAATTGGCTGCGCCGCGCGCTGGATGGCATCCAGTACGGTTCGTTTCGCGGCACGCGTCGGCGCGAGCCCCCATTTCTCGGCGACCTGTGCTTCAACATCGCGTTCACGCACCAGGGCTTTCGCGAGCTCGGCCTGCACGAGACAGCCCTGTCTGGCTTCGCCTTGCCTTATCAAGAAGGCATGTGCGAGGCGAGCCGCGCTCGGCGCTTGGGTGACGATGGCCAAAGCGCTCCTGCCAACTGGCGCTGGGGACGCCCCGAGCAGCCAGTGCACGGCTTGCTCGCTGTGTTTGCGGGTGAAGGGGACGCGGATCCAGAAGATTGGGTGCGCATTCAAGAGTTCATCACCGCGCAGCTCTGCCGTGCTCACGGCACGAGCGTGATCACCGTGCTCGATACGGTGGCCTCGAACCTGACGCGTCGCAAAGAACATTTCGGCTTCCGCGATGGCATCGCCAACCCGCGCATCGGAGGTCTTCCGCGCGAGCGAACGGACGACGTGATCGCGGCAGGTGAAGTGCTGCTCGGTCAAACCAATGAATACGGCAAAGAACCTTTTTCGCCGGAGGTTCCCGCAGAGGATGATCCGCGTGGGATCTTGCCCGTGGCCCCCGGTCGACCGGAACGTCACGACTTCGGCAAGAACGGCAGCTACCTGGTGTTCCGGCAGCTGTCCCAGGACGTGCAAGCGTTCTGGAACTACATCGAAGAGATGCGGCAGATGGTGCCCGATGCGCCTCCGGGACGCGCCGGACGCGAATGGCTGGCGACCAAGTTCGTCGGTCGCTGGCCGAATGGCACGCCGCTCAGCCGCTTCCCGAACGCGCCCGGGCCGGCCGTCGAAAAAGAGCTCGACAGCTTCCTCTATGGCCAAAATCAGGACTCCTTCGGCGAGCGCTGTCCGATCGGCGCGCACATCCGGCGCTCGAACCCGCGTGACACTGCGCTACCGATTCCGCACGACCCCGAGCTGAGCGGCGATCCGCAAGACGAGCGCATGCGCACCGAGCGCTTGCAGTTGACCAATCGCCATCGCATTTTGCGGCGCGGACGCGCCTACGGTCCTCCGGTGGACGAGGACTACGACATCGATCTCCTGCGTACGCACGCATCGGTCGAGGAGCGCGGCTTGCATTTCCTGTGCTTCAACGCAAACCTCAGCCGACAGTTCGAGTTCGTGCAATCGAACTGGGTGCAAAATCCGGCGTTCGCCGGGCTCTCGAGTGACCCGGATCCATTGCTGGGCGCCAATCGCGAGCTGCCGTTTCGAGCCGCGGATTTCACGATCCAAGGCTGTCCGGTGCGTCGCGTTCGCAAGCTCCCGCGCGTGGTCGAAACGCGAGGCGGCGCCTACTTTTTCATGCCGAGTCGCCGAGCGCTGGAGTTTTTGAGCCGGAAGTGACCGGGCTCAGCTGGCGAAGGACTCCCAGTCCAAATCAGCGCACAAGACGCGAACGCCGTCGGTTTCGGGGATGGCGATCGAGAACGTGACGCACGCTCGTGCGTCCGCAATCGACAGATAGGGTCGCGAGATCTGTATTGCCATCGGTTGAGCAACGGCGCGCCGGAAATAGGGCCTTCGGAACCAATTGGCGCCCTCGGCATCGGCGCACGGGAGATAGCGCGGATCGAGCCTTCGCGCGGCTTCGCGGGTCCCGATGTTTCCGCCCACCTGCACGCCCTCGGACGACAACAAGTAACAGCGCTGCACGCCGCCCAGCGCCAAAAACTCTGCAAATGCTTGCTCCGGTTCGCCACCCAACCGAAGCAGCGCAGCCGCGTCCTCGAACTTCTTCGAGTAGTGGGCGAGCACCGAGCGCTCGCTACTGGATTGACGGCGCACACGCTCCTGAAAGCAATGAAATAGGTCGTTCAATACTTCTCGGTAGTCTTCATCCGGGCTCACGCAGGACCTCGGCTCACCGAAGTAGAAGCCTTGTACGAAGTCGACGTCGCTCTCCATGGCAATCATCGAATGCTCGGCGGTCTCCAGCCCCTCCATGACGACCAAGCAACCCGCTTCGTGGATCAAGGACACGAGGCCGGGCAGGATGCGCCGCACTCGCGGCGTGCGCATGGCCTCCACGACCATCGAACGATCGAGCTTCACGATATCCGGCTTGAGCCGCCAGATGCGCTCGAAATTCGATTCGCCCGCGCCGAAATCATCGATCGCTACCAGGCAGCCGAGGTCTCTGAAATACTGCACGCAGCGGGCTAGGTTCTCTTCGTCGTAGGCAGAGGTCTCCAAGATCTCGACCACCACGCGATGTGCTGGAACCCCATAGTGTTCCAGCACGCGCGGCAAGATGGCGCGGGTGGAGTGGCCTTCCAAGATCAGCGCGGGGCTCACGTTCAAGAAGATCCAATTATTGGCAGCGCCCTGCAGCACGCAATTTTGCACGTGCAATGCCCGGCAGATCTGATCGAGCGCGATCGCGTCGTCCCCGGCTTTGCGAAACATACGATGCGGCGAGACCAAGCGATCTTGCGAGTCGTAGGCGCGCAGCAGCGCTTCGTAGCCGACCGGCTTGTGGTGCGCCAGGCTCAGCACTGGTTGGAGCGCGGTGCGCAGCGTGTACTCGCCAAAGCGTGCGTGCGCGAGAGCTCCCTCGACCTTGATGTTGGCGAAGATCTGCTGGAGCCACGCGTGGTCGACGCGATCGGGCGTCGAGGGCGGCGGATGCGACGAGCGATGCATGGCGGGTGGACGCGACGACAGTCGCCGCTTCGGCGCAGATACTGCTGGCTCGGGCGTCTCCGACTCGGGCTCCGCGCGAGCGCCAAAGACTGGATCGGGATCCGTGGGATCTGCCAGAAGGCGTCGCAGCATGAGATCTACAGCGTGGCACATCAGGCATTTCGCGTCCGTTTCCGAGCGGGCTTGCACGCAAAGCAGGTGCGACTCTAGGCTACTGTGTGCGTCAGTGTGTCAACCGAGGCGCCCTAGCTTGGCCGCGAGGATGCGCTCTCGTGATCGCGCTCTCCTGGAGCGCATTTCTCGGCCTATTTGTCGCTGCCGCCGCGATTTATCCAGGCGGAAACTGGCTCGACCGGGCGGCGCCCGGGCACCGGTTTTTCGCCAACTACTTTTGCGACCTCACGCAGCCTGTCTCACTGTCAGGCGTGAGCAATCCGTTTGGCTCGCGCCTCGCTCAGCTCGCGATGCTGTTCTACGCCGCCGCGCTGGCCGGGTTCTTTTGGTTGGTGCCGCGGTATTTCGCAGCCAACACTCGCGCCGTGACATGGGTACGCGGTCTGGGTGAAAGCGCGGTCGTGAGCTATCTGGCGGTGCCCTTCACACCCTCCGAGCGCTTTGGAGCGGTCCATGCTTGCCTCGCGCTGCTGTCGGGGGCGTTCGGGATCTCCGCCGCGGCCTGCGCGGTGTGGGCGCTGCTTCGCTCGTATCGAGCGGCCCGCGCACTCGGCGCTCTGGGCGCACTCGCGCTCGCTGCCGGCATCTTGCACGCAACGCTGTTCGTTCATTACCTGCGTGCGGGCGAACAGGCGCCACTGATCGTGCCCGCAGCCCAGAAGGTGGCGGCGTTGCTGCTCAGTGGTTGGATGCTCGGGGTCGCAGGGCTGACGCTCAGTCGTCGCCGCGAAACCGATCGGTCGCGCGTCGATCTGCCTTCGTAGGCCGACCAGCGCCGCGGGGCCGGACCGCCACTCGTTCCTCTTTCGGCGGAGGCGGCGGTGAATGATCGGCGTAGAGCAAGCGAGCTTCCGGCGCACCCAAGCGCTTCTCGGCGAGCTGCAGGACTTCCCAGACGATGCTGCCACGAGGCGAGAAGGCGCGTATCTCATCGCCCACGCGCAGCGCGTGGCTCGAGCGCGCGAGCTCGCCGTTGACTCGCACGTGGTTCGCTTCGCACGCAGCCTGCGCCAGCGTGCGCGATTTGAACAAGCGCGAAGCAAACAGGAAGCGGTCGAGCCGTACGGACTCGCTCAACGGTTCACCGGTTACGCCTCACTGCACGTTGGGTTCACGTGACTCGCCGCTCGCCACGGGCTGGGCGACGGTGACCGTGCCGACTGCCGCTGCTGGTGCTGGTGCCGCTGCTGGTGCTGGTGCTGGTGCTGGTGCCGCTGCTGGTGCTGGTGCTGGTGCCGCTGCTGGTGCTGGTGCCGCTGCTAGCGCTGGCGCCTCGACGACGGCTGCTGGTGCCAACGGGGGGGGGAAAGGTGGCAGAGGCGGGGGCGGCGGGGGCGGTGCGGGTCGCTCGAGAACCGGCGAGAAGCCGCGCTGTGGGGCCGGGGCCGCTTCGCTTCCTTGGGCGCCGGGCCGGGTTATGGGGCGTGCAACGCGCGCGTCTTCGACCAGGCGGCGTTCTTCGGGTTCGGTCACGCTTCGGGCCAGAGACGACGCGTACAGCGCGCGTTGCGGCCGCGGGCTGTCGTAGCTGCTCGGCGCAGTTGAAACGCGGGGTTCACTGTCCAAGCGCGTAGGAATCAAGAGCAAGGCGAGCGCGACGAATGCGAGCGACCCTGCCGTCAGCCCGACGCACGGCGCCCAGCGCCATTCGAAGAAGTCACTGACCACTTGAGGGGCTCGCATGGTGATGTCCTTGCTGCGAGGGTGGGGGATACCTACTCGAAAGCGTACACGCGACTCGAACGCGCGTCACGCGGCGCGTGCGCCTGTCTAGCGTTTCGGTTCAGTTTCGCGCTCTGCCGATTGCGACTGATTGCTACAAGTCTTCAACCACCCGAAAATTCGTCCTCGGCATCTGCGCCCGGTGGCGTCGCATCGTAGCGATCGAGCAGATAATTCTCCGGCAGGCTCACGGCCTGGGTACCCGAACCCTTGCCGCGTGGCACGCGCATGGCCGAGGGCGGGAAAGGCTGGCTGCCGTCGATCCTCCCCAGGGCATGCCGCAAATCCGAGAGTGTGGCGATTTGCATGAGTCGCTGCCGAAGCTCTGCCGAGCCGCGAAATCCCTTGGTGTACCAAGTCGAATGGCGGCGAAATGAGCGCATCGCCATACGCTCGCCGAACCAATCGGTAAGCAACGTGGCGTGCTCCAACATGATCTCGACGATACCGCCCAAGAGCGGAGGATTCTCTGGCTCGCGGCCGTCGAATACGCTCACCAAGTCTCGAAACAACCAAGGCCGTCCGAGGCAACCGCGGCCCACGATCACCCCATCGCAACCCGTGCTGCGCATCATACGCAATGCATCCTCGGCCTCCCAGATGTCGCCGTTGCCCAATACGGGGATGGTGCGCACGGCTTGCTTGAGCTCGCCGATCGCGCTCCAGCGCGCCTCGCCGTCGTAGAGTTGGGCGGCGGTACGCGCGTGCAGGCCGACCGCGCGACAACCCTCCGCCTCACCGACCAGGCCGGCGTCCAAGAACGTCAAAAGCTCGTCGTGGATGCCCATCCGAAACTTGATCGTGACCGGCACCGCGCCCGCGTTTTGCACGCATGCTCGCACGATCGCCGCGAGCAGCCGGGGTTTGACCGGGATCGCCGCGCCGCCGCCCTTGCTCGTGACCTTGCGCACCGGGCAGCCGAAGTTCATGTCGATATGATCGACTCGACCCTCGCCAACGAGACGCTTGGTGGCTTCACCGACGTAATACGGATCGACGCCGTAGAGCTGCAGGCTGCGCGGGCTTTCTTCAGCGCCAAAGTCGGCGATGCGTAGGGTCTTTTGATTACCCTCGACGAGCGGCCGAGCCGTGATCATCTCACTCACGTACAACCCGGCACCGAAGCGGCGGCACAGCGAACGAAACGGGTAGTTCGTGACTCCCGCCATCGGCGCGAGCACGACCGGAGGCCAGACGCGCATCGGCCCAATCTCGAGCGCTGCAAATTCGCCCGGTCGTGCCGGTTCGACGTCGCGGTTCAGCTCACTTTTGTACTGGCTATCCATCGGGCAATCACCGCTTGTCGAAGGGCAAGCCAAGGCGCGGCTTTTTGTGACGCCACACGCGCCAATCGCCGGCGGTGCCGGGCGCTGAAACGTCGTCGCAGGACGGCGGCGCGTCGATTCCGATCAGCCGACGCGGTTCCGCCTCTTGGCTGTCGGCCAACAAAATCCGTTCGTGCTCGTCTAGGAAGTACGCCGTCGTCAGACCCTGGCCGCGCTCGGCGGGCCAGGCATAGGCGTAGAAGTGACGCTCGGACGCTTCGTCGTCGATCGCATCGCTAGGCTTTGCCCCGTAGCCGCCGCCCTGCTTGGGCAAGCACACGAGCACCAGGTAACCACCAATGTCTGCCGCCGGTCCGAGCCGCGTGTCGACCAGCTTTGGATAGCCCTCGAGCACTGCCGGCTCGACGCGATTGCCTCCGCGGACGCCGAGCTCCGCGCTCAGCTCGCCCAAGAGCCCTGCCGAGCCAACGTGATCGCCATCCGGATCGTAGTAGGCGTTCTTGCGCCAGGCATCCTCGGCAAATAGGATTTCGCGCAGGCGCGACACGACACGCTGCTCGGTGGCGGTCGTGCCGCCCTCGACCATGCCGGGCACCGCCTCGAGCACCAAAAACCGAAACGTACCGACCGTCGCGCAGGCACCAGCCACGCCCAACGCCACCTTGAGCAGGAACGTTTGACGTTGCGGCTGTGCGGGGAGTGACACGAAGCCGAGCAATGTACCCACCGCGGCGAACAGCGCGAGCTTGGTCACCCAGAGCGACAGCACGGCGACTACGCACAGCAGCGCCACGCGCACGAGCACACCTCGCGCGACCACCTCTGGCGAGGTATCGTCGCTCGGGACCAGCTGCGCGTCGGGGTTCATGCGAGGGCCTAGTAGCACTCTCACGACGCCCTGCGGCGGTTCCAGTGCGAAACAGGCGCTAAATCGGCCGGTCTAGCGCTTGGCGCTTCCGGGTGGCGGGTTCGATAGCTGGGCCGCACCCTCCAAGCGCTCGGGCTCGATACTGCCCGTACCCAGGGAGTAGCCGATCAAGGGCCGGGTGCTCGCGTCTGGCTTTTGCTTCAGTGGCGATCGGTTGTCAGTCGGTTGCGAAGACGCCGAGCTGGTCAGTGCCCGCCGCAACTCTTCCGGCGGCTGTGATGCTGGGGGCGAGGGCAGCGGCGAGGACAGCCGCGATGGTGGCGGCGAGAGCCGCGAGGGGATCGGTGAAGCGTGTGGATTGCCCGGCGGCGGATTCAATATGCTGCTGATCATCGGCGACTCCAGCGACTCGATGACGGTATTGGAGATGGGCGAGCTCGGCGGCGCGGTGGGGCGGCCAAGGCGCGCTTCCAGCCCGAGTTGGCTGAGCGCTTGCGCGCGTCCGGCAGAAGAATCACGGCGTATCTCGCTGGTTGGGGGGCGAGTCGACAACGGCAGGCGCGGTCCCCCAAGCTCACTCTTCAGTCGATGGATCTCGTACAAGGCATCGTCACGTTCCTGGCTGATACGCGCAACGGCGCTCTGGGCTTCGTCACGTTGCGCCTGCAAGCGAGCCACGGTTTCTCGTGCCCGCTCGCGATCCTCGGCCAGCTTCTGCGCGGTGCGTTCGAGCTCCGCACGCTCGGCGCGGTCCAATCCCGAGCTTACCGATCGCTCGAGTTCGAGCTGCGCCACTGCCGCGGGCGGCGTGCTCGGTTGTACGAGGGTTGGCGCGAGTGCAATCTGATCTCGTCGCTCGAGCTCAGCCAGCCGTCCCCGCAGCGTCTCGAGATCGCTGTCGCGTTGCTTCAATACTAGCTCTTGCTCGTCGAGCAGCTTGACCAGAAATAGGTCTTGCTGACCGATGAGGAACACGCGCTCTTGTGCGTGCTCCTTGCGAGTCCGATCGAGCACCAGTTCGAGCTCGGCGATCTTGCGCTCGAAGATCTGTTGCCGTTCACTGGCCGCGCCGAGTAAATCGCGTAAGCCCTCGAGCTCGAGGGTCAACGATTCGTTGGCCTCGCGCGCGCCACCGACGCCATTCCCCAGCTGCTGAATGGCGCGGAACAGGCCCGACAAATTGGCCTCGGCGCGGGCGCTTGCGGCGAGGGCAGCTTGCACGCGTGCATCGCTGTCGGTAACCGGCGCGGGGAGCGGTGTCGCTTTTCGCTGAGGTCCCGCAACTGGCGGGAGCGTGGGTGAGTTCGACATGTTCAGGGCGGTCTCTCGGCAAAGCCGACGCTGGCCTGATGGTACAGGCTTGTCGGCCTTGGTTCGAGTACCGCTTTTGGTCACTCGATCACTTGGCAGTTCGGCGTTCCGCCGAGGTGGTTGGCTCGTTTTCCGCCCCGACGGTTATCAACTAGTCGCGCTGCCAGCGCAGGGCTATGCCATTGAAGCATGGGCGCATCCTCAGCGAGTCCGGTGGCGACCAGCGATCGGCTAAAGACGCCGACCGATACCGGTTTTCCGGAGCTGGAGCGGGCCTTGGCCGTCCTGACCGAGCGGGCCAAGCCGTTTGCATTTGCCCCGCTCGCCGACAAGGTCGCCTGGCTGCGTGAGATCAGCAGCCGTTTTCGCGAGCTGGGGCCGCGCATGGTGGCGGCAGCTTGCGAGGCGAAAGGCATTCCGCTCGGCACACCCCTCGAGGGTGAGGAATGGCTCTCGGCCCTCGTACCCATCTTTCGCAATTTGAAACAGCTGGCGGACTCGCTCGACCAGGTACGCCGCGCTGGCGCACCCAGCATCGACCCGGGGCGCGTATCCCTTACTTCGCACGGCCGCGTGGCGGTCGAGGTGACTCCGCGCGAGTGGTACGACGGCCTACTTTACGCGCCATTTCGCGCGGAAACTCGGCTGGCTCCGCAGGTCGACGCGGCGCAGCTGCCCCAGGTGCAGGCGGGTTTTTACAAACGATCCGACCCGGGAGGTCGGGTGGTGTTGGTGCTCGGCGCAGGCAACGTCGCCTCCATCCCCGTGCTCGACGTGATCTACAAGTCCTTCGTCGAAGGTTCAGTGTGCTTGCTCAAGATGAGCCCCGTCAATGCCTACCTAGGCCCGGCGTTCGAGCTTGCACTGGCGCCGCTGATCGCGCGCGGCTTCTTGCGCATCGTGTATGGCGGAGCCGAGGTCGGGGCGCATTTGGTGGCGCACCCCGCAGTCGACGAGCTGCACATCACGGGCTCGCTCGAGACTCACGACCGAATCGTCTGGGGCGCGCCCGGCGCTGAGCGCGCCGAACGGAAAAGGCAGCGCACCCCGCTGTTTGCGAAGCCGGTCAGCAGTGAGCTCGGCAACATCAGCCCTGTGCTGCTCGTGCCCGGGAAATACAGCGACGGAGAGCTGACCGCGATGGCGCGGGGCCTTGCGGGGATGGTCGTGCAAAATGCGTCGTTCAATTGCAATGCGGCCAAGATGCTGATCACCCCGCGCGGCTTCGCTCAGCGCGATGGGCTGCTGACACGCTTGAAAGCGGAGCTCGCCAAGATTGCCCCGCGAAAAGCGTACTACCCCGGCGCAGAGGCGCGCTACGCGTCGCTGACCAAGGGTGCCGCGCATGTCACTCGCATCGGTGACGCGAGCCCGGGACGATTGCCTTGGACGTTGATCACTGAGCTCGATCCTCGGTCTTCGGCAGCCCAGTTCAGTGTCGAACCCTTCTGCAGCATTTTGAGTGAGGTCAGCGTGGGCAGCGCCGATCCAGTCGAGTTTTTGGCCAGCGCGACCGAGTTTGCCAACGAGCGGCTATGGGGCACGCTGAACGCGATGTTGTACGTGACGCCGGAGACGGAGCGGGACCCTGCTCTCTCGAAGGCTCTCGAGCGCGCGCTCGGCGAGCTTCGCTACGGCACGATTGCGCTCAACCACTGGCCGAGCGCCGCCTACGCGCTTGCCACCTCACCCTGGGGAGGGCACCCGAGCGCGACGCTGGCCGACGCGCAAAGCGGCCTGGGCTGGGTGCACAATTGTCTGATGTTCGACGCGGGATCGATCGAGAAAACCGTGCAACGCGGCGGGCTGCGCGCCTTCCCAACTCCCCCGTATTTCCCTGGGCATCGCTCCCTGCACCTGTTGGGCCGCGCTTTGGCCGATTTCGAGGCCGCGCCGAGCGCCGCGGGTCTGGCAAAAGTTGGGTACTTTGCGGTCCGCTCCTGAGGTGGCACAGTCCCGGCGAATCCGGCCCGAGCTGCCGCCTTACCACTGCCTCAGCCCCTAGAAATTCATGCCTGACACGACCGACGACGTTCGCATCGAGAGCCTCCGGCCACTGATCCCGCCCGCCATTTTGATGGAGGAGCTGCCTGCGTCGGAGGCCGACACGCGGCTGATCACCGATGCCCGCGCGGCGGTGGCCCGCATCGTCACCGGCCAAGACGACCGACTAGTGATCGTCGTCGGCCCGTGCTCGATCCACGACCCGGAAGCCGGCATCGAGTACGCGAAGCGCCTCAAGCCGGTGGCTGATGCGCTTCGCGCCGATCTCGAAATCGTAATGCGCACCTATTTCGAGAAGCCGCGCACCACCGTCGGTTGGAAGGGCCTGATCAACGATCCCAAGCTCGATGGTTCGTTCTCGATCAACCTCGGCCTGCGCGTCGCCCGCAAGTTCCTGCTTCAGGTCGTGCAGCTCGGGATGCCTACGGCTACGGAATTTTTGGACCCCATCTCACCGCAATTCGTCGCGGATCTCGTGTCTTGGGGAGCAATCGGTGCACGCACCACCGAGAGCCAAGTGCATCGCGAGTTGGCCAGCGGGCTGAGCATGCCCGTGGGCTACAAAAACGGCACGAGTGGGGACGTTCAGATTGCGGTCGATGCGGTGCGCTCCTCCGCTGCGCCGCACCGCTTCCTGTCCGTTACCAAGCAAGGCTTGGCTGCCATCGTCTCGACGCGCGGCAACCAGCATTGCCACGTCATTTTGCGTGGAGGTCGCACTGGTCCGAACTACGCGGCCGATGCCATCGCCGAAGCCGGAGTGGCCCTGAGCAAAGCCGGCTTGCGGCCCGCGTTGATGGTCGATTGTAGCCACGCGAACAGCCAAAAGAACCACAAAAACCAGATTCGCGTGGGTGAATCGCTGGCGGCGCAGGTGAGCTCGGGTAGTCAGGCCATCTTCGGCGTGATGCTCGAGAGCAATTTGGTCGAAGGTCGCCAAGACGTCGTTCCTGGAAAACCGCTCACGCACGGGCAAAGCATCACGGACGCCTGCTTGGGCTTCGATGAAACGGTTCCGGTGCTCGAGCTATTGGCCGCCGCCGTGCGCGCCCGCCGCAAACTCAAAGCGTGACTCAGCCTCGTGCCGCCTCGCTGCCAGAGGTCGGCTCGCCTTGCCCTTTCGACCGGTCAGTCGAGCGCGCGGCTTCGATCGCCGTATAGAGTGACAGCGCGCCCTGCGACACGCCGCGTAAGCCAACGAGCAGCGCGTCGAAGGACAGTGAATCCAGCGGCACGCGGCTCGTATGTGCGGCGGGGATTGCGGGCGCCAACTCCGCCAGCCAGGTGACGTCCGCGGGGAACAGGCCCGCGTCCAGCACCGGTCGCTGAGCGAGCGGGAACACGCCGCTCTTTTGCAAACGCGTCGGCATTGCCACACCCGCGGGAGTCGCGTCGTGCACGGCGATCACTTTCAGATCCGCGCGCGCTTGAAGCAACCTGCGAGCCTCGTTGGCGAGCGCGCTCGGGTAGCCACCCTCCGAGACAATCAGCGCGGACAAGGCGTGGTGGGCCCCGTTTTTCAGCAGCAAATCGACGAGCGTGTCACGCTCGGCGATCACCAGACAATCGATCTGCGTCGGCAGATATTCGAGCCCGGCGCCGCTCAGGCTGGCTTCAGCGATCAAATTTTGCGCGCCGCGCGCGGCCGTCCATTTGGAGAGCCAGCGCGCAATCGGTTCTCGAGAAGCCGGATCACGCCGGGTCACTACGCCTGTTCCGACCATGCCCACGCCGGTCAGCGTCACCGCGATGCCGAACACCAACGTGAGCCCCCAATCGGCTTTCAGCGCGTACACCCAGGTGGCGAGTCCGAGCACGATCATGCAAAGGCCAATCACGCCGCGGTGGGCAACGTAGCGAGTGACGACTACTTTGTTGCGCGCGTAGACCAGATAAAGCTGATTTTCGCTGAAGAATTGCCGCCCACCGCCGCTCGCGCGAGCCATCAGCTCTTGCCACTCCGCGTCGCTGATCCCGTCGTGTTCGGGTTGGAACACGCCTTCGCTCACGAGACGTTCTCCGCGCGTCGTGCCCGTGCCGCGCGGTGACGCGCTCGCGTGTGTCCGAGCTTGGTCTCCGCTGCGAGGCTCGCCAAGTACTCGTCGTAATCTATCTGCATGGTGTGGCGTCGCGAAGGCACGTAGCGCGCGAACATTTCGGCACGCTCGCGCTCGGTGCGTCGCTTGCGCTCGGCGGCGTCCGGCAGATCGTACGTTCCGCTCAGCAGCTCGGCGATCAACTTGGCTTGTGCCTCCGCGAGCGGCATCACGGCGCCCACCGGCTGGGCTAGCCCTACGAAACAAAGATCTTCACGATCCAAAGGAAATATCCTTAAAAATAGCGGCAAATCATTGGCCTTGGGCGCCACCACGTCGCTCGTCAAGAAGGGAAAGCTCACGTTGTACCCGGTCGCGTAGATGATAGCGTCCACGGTCTCGGAGCTGCCGTCCGCAAACTGCACACGCTGACCGTCGAGTTTGATCAGCGCGGGCTTCGCGCGAACGTCGCCCGAACCGAGCCGCGTCAGAATATCGGATGAAATGGTAGGATGAGCTTGGTCTAGGTGGTGGTCGGGCTTCGGTAGGCCGAAGTCTTCCGGACGCCCCACGGCCAGCCGATACCAGAGCTCTGCCAGCGCGCGACGAAGGCTCGCGGGCAAGAACGAAGGCAAGATCGAGTTCTGGTCGATCGGCTTGCCGAACGCGTATTTGGGCAACACCCACGCGCCGCGTCGAGCCGAGAGCCAGACCTGCTCTGCGACGCCGGGGTGCCCGAGCTCACTCGCGATATCCATGGCCGAATTGCCCATGCCAACCACCAGGATACGTTTCCCGCGCAAGGCGTACGGCTCGTCGGGATCGAGGTAAGCGTGTGAATGCAGCTCTAGCCCCGAAAATTCACCTGGAATGGGCGGATCCGGCCAAGCCGGGTCCCAGTGATGCCCGTTGGCGACCACCAACGCGTCGAAGTCTTCGACGGCTCCGCTGGACAGCGTGAGTCGAAAGCCGCCTTCGGCGCGTGGTTCGGCGTGTTCCACCGCGGTCTGGAAGCGGATCTGTCGCTCGAGCTCGAACGCATCGGCGTAGTCCTGAAAGTAGCGCGCAATCAGCTCGTGCTTCGGATAGTCCGGGTAGTGCTTGGGCATCGGAAAATCGCGAAACTGCATGCGCTCGCGCGAGGTGTTGATGTGCAGTGAGCGGTAGGCGCTGCTCTGGCCGTTCTTGTTCTTGAACACCCAATTGCCCCCGACGCGGTCGCTCTTTTCGAAGCACCGAACGGAAACACGCGCGTCCGTTAGCGCCTTGACGGCGGTGAGCCCACACGCGCCAGCGCCGACCACGGCAACTCGCGGCGACCGATTCACGCGGTTTCCGCCATGTAGGTTGATCGGAGCCAGGCTCCGCGACCGGAGCCAAGAAGCGGCATTTCCAGCTGCGATTTGCCGGCGCGGCCGAGCCGCGTTCGTCTGGGCGAGCCGGCGTGTGGGTCCGGGACGATCCGGCAGTGCGGGAACATGAAAAGCGTCACGGACCCGAGGATGGCGGGGTCCCGTTCGAGCCGCAAGGCTGCTACCATGTGCCGAGGAATTTGCTCGAATGCTGCGTATCTTGGTAGTCGAAGACTCGGCCAGTATGCGTTCCTTCGTCAGGAATGCGCTCGAGTCGGACTCTCGTAGTTCGGCGGGCGTGGATGTAGTCGAGGCGTCCAGCGGTTTCGAGGCACTGCGACTCCTACCCCGTGGCCCCTACGATCTGGTGATCACCGACATCAACATGCCAGACATCAATGGCCTCGAGCTGATCTCGTTCATTCGCAAGAGCGAGTCACACAAGTCCACACCGGTGTTGATCATCTCGACTCAGTCGTCCGAGCGCGACCGCGCGCGCGGGTTATCCCTGGGCGCGAATGGCTACTTGAGCAAGCCGTTCTCACAGGAGGTCTTGCAGACCGAGGTCTGGCGCTTCTTGCCTAGTGGCATCGCCCACGCCAAGCCGCATGGCTGAGCTGTCCGACAAAGCGCGCGAAGAGTTCTTCTCGGAGGCGCAGGAGATCATCGAGACTTTGTCTCGAAATCTGCTCAGCTTGGACTCCGCGATCAAGGCCGGCATCAGCGATCCTTCGCTGATCAACGAGGCCTTCCGCGCGGTTCACACGCTGAAGGGACTGGCGGGTCTGTTTGGCGCCGCGCGTCTCGGAGCGCTCTCGCATCGTTTGGAGGACGTGCTCGACGATC
This sequence comes from Pseudomonadota bacterium, assembly GCA_037200885.1. Lineage (GTDB taxonomy): Bacteria > Myxococcota_A > Polyangia > Polyangiales > Polyangiaceae > PMG-095. The sequence continues at coordinate 1,715,052 of JBBCIN010000003.1, read as the reverse complement.
TGCGCCTCGGCCGGATCGAGCTCAGCCAAGACGTGCTGGACGTGCTGTTCGGCGCGGTGGAAGCGTACACTCGGATTTTGCAGGCCGAAAAGGCCAATTCGGACGAAGAGCTGGACGTCGAGCAATTGTTCGTCGAGCTCGAGCGCATCGGCGCGGGCGCGACCGAGCACCAGAGCCCGGTCGCCGATTACGAGCTCGATCCGGGCCTGCTCGCGGTGCTCACCGAGTATGAAGAGCACCGGCTGCGCGCCAATATCGCCCTTCAGATGCAGCTGTATCGGCTGCGCGTGCAGTTCGATCTATCGACCATCGACAAAGTGCTGGAGGAGATGAAAGAGCGTGCCAAACGGCACGGCGAAATCATCACCTACCTGCCGACGGGCGAGGCCACCAGCGCGGACACGATCGAGCTCGACCTGCTCATGGCGTCGCGAGACGATCTCGCCACGTTGATCGGATCGCTCGGTGCCGACCACGTCGTAATCGAGGAAATCCCGCGGCGCCCGCGGCGCTCGCATCCCGCGACCATGCCCCCGCGCAGGCCGACGGCGCTCGGCCGCGCCGATTCCGTAGGCATGCGGCCGGATCTGGAGCGCGGCGGGCTAGAGCAGGCCGCGTCCCTTCGCTCGCTCACGCAAACCGTACGCGTCGACATTCGCAAGCTCGACCACCTGATGAACATCGTCGGGGAACTGGCGATCGTGCGCAGCGCCTTCGGCCGTGTGGCGGAGAAGCTCCGGGGTGAAGGCCAACGTAAGCTTGCGGCGGAGCTGCAGCGTCTGCATCGCAATTTCGACCGCCGCCTGGGGGAGATGCAAGACGGCATCCTCGAAGTGCGCATGGTCCCGTTGGGCCAGGTGTTCGATCGTTTGGCGCGCGTGGTCCGCCAGATCAGCCGTGAAGTGGGCAAAGAGATCCGTCTGGTAATCACCGGCGCCGAGACCGAAATCGACAAGCTGATCGTCGAAGAGCTGAGTGATCCGCTGATGCACATGATCCGCAATGCCATCGATCACGGCATCGAAGCGGGTCAGGGCCGGGTCGAAGTCGGCAAACCGCTCGCGGGCACCATCGCGCTGAACGCCTTCCAAAAGGGCAATCACGTGATGATCGAGGTCGAAGACGACGGTCGAGGCATCGATCTGTCCCGCTTGACCGAGAAGGCCATCACGCTCGGCAAGCTGACTCGTTCGGAAGCCGAGGAGATGAGCCGCGACGAGATGCTCGCGCTGATCTTCCTGCCCGGGCTCTCCACTCGTGAATCCGCCGACGACGTGAGTGGGCGCGGTGTCGGCATGGACATCGTCAAAACCAACATCTCCAAGTTGGGCGGCGTGATCGACGTCCACAGCGAGTCCGGCATCGGCACGAAGATGACGATCACGTTGCCGATCACGCTCGCGATCGTCAGCGCGCTCTTGATCCAAGCTGGCAAGCACACGCTGGCCATCCCGCTCTCCTCCGTTTCGGAGGCGATCGCCTTCGAAGAGGCTGCGGTGCGTTTGGTGGACGGGCGCGAGGTGATCACCTTGCGCGGGCAGACCTTGCCGCTGTGCCGCTTGGATCGGCTGATGGCGCTGGAAACCGCGCCTGATTCGGCGTCGCGTCGCCGTTTCGTAGTGGTTGCCGCGCTCGGCCAGCGCCGCCTCGGGCTAGTCGTGGATTTCCTGTATGGGCAAGAGGACATCGTCATCAAGCCGCTCGGGAAATCACTCTCGGCCGTGCGCGGCTTTGCGGGCGCCACGGAGCTGGGCGATCAGCGCGTGGGCCTAGTGCTGGATGCCGCGGGTTTGATCGAAGAGGTGCTGGCGGGCATCGAAGCACCTCGAACGTTGGAGCGCGCCAGTGGCTAACCTCACGCAATCTACCGCTTCGCGCCTGGCGCGCCGCGTCGGCGATCGCGGCCCGGTGCGTGAATTTCTGATGTTTGCCCTGGCCGGAGAGCTCTACGGGGTGGAGCTGACACGGATCAAAGAGATCCTCGGTCCTCCGCCGATTACCATGGTGCCGCGTGCGCCTCGCAACGTGATCGGCGTGTGCAGCGTGCGCGGCTTGCTCGTCACCGTCTTGGATCTACGGCGCACGTTGAACTTGGAGGAGCGTCCCTTGACGCGCCGCGGGCGCATTCTGCTCGGGGCTGCCGAGTCGGGTGAAGTGATCGGCCTACTGGTGGATGAGGTGAAGCACGTGGTGCGCTTGGCCGCGAACGAGATCGAACCAGCCGCCTCCGCGCTCGGTGGAGACGTTTCCGAGTTCGTGCTCGGTATCGGTCGCCCGGCGGGTGAATTCTTGATTTTGCTCGATTTACCTTCGGTCGTCTCCGGCTAAGCCATGTTCAAAGAATTTCGAGGAACTCAGGCAGGGGCGCTCGGCAAGCAAGAGCGACCGGACCCTCAAAAGAGCCTAGTGGGGTTCGTCGTTGGGGACATCACCTACGCGGTGCCCATCGCGTCGGTGCGCGAGATCGTCAATCCGGTGCCCCTCGCGGAGCTCCCTCATGCGCCGGCCGCCGTGGCAGGCGTCGCAGATCACCGTGGCGAGATCGTGCCGATCATCGATTTACGGGTGCGCTTCGGGCTCACGCCGCAGAGCGATCCACGAAAGGGTAAATGGATCTTGATCGAGGTCGAGGGGAGGGGTGTGGGCTTGGCCGTGGATCGCGTGACCGAGGTGTTCGGCAAGGGCGGCGCCGAAATCAAACCGCCGCCAGCGCTCGGCGCCGGGGATGAACTGCGCGGCATCGCCGGTGTCACCACGCACGACGGCGCGTTGACGTTCGTGCTCGAGGTCAGTCAGTTCGACGTGCTCACGCGCCAGATCCCAGAAAATAGTCTACGCGCATCGCTCAGGGCGGCACGATGAGCCGCGTGCGCGAGCTCGAAGCGGGCTTTGCGTCCGACGATCCGGAGTCGCGTCGTCGTGCGTTGGAATTTCTTCGAGATACGCTGCGCGATCCCCGCGCCGAAGAACCAACGCTCGAGGGCGACGCGCCTTCCCGCTATTTGCTGCGGGCGCTCGGCGATAGCGACTGGCGCGTGCGAAAACAGGCGATCGAAGTGGCGCGCTCGCTGGCTCCTTCGCCAGAGCTGCTGGACGGCTTGCTCCTCGCGCTCGAGCCCGGGGACAACGTGGGCCTGCGCAACGCGACGGTCGAGGCCTTGGGTGCGTTCGCCGAGTCGGCCGTGCAGGCACTCGCCGAGAAAATGACGTTTCTCGACGCGGACGGCAAAAAGCTCGCGGCAGAAGCTTTGGCGCGCACGCTGCTCCCTTCTGCGCTCGAGGTGCTGCGCCCACTCTTGGTCGACGATGATCCGAACGTGCGCGCGGCCGCGCTCGACGCGATCGCGACCGTGGGCGGGGCGGCAGCGCCCGAAGCGTTCGAGATTTTGGCCGGATCCTTGAAGCGCCCGGCAGAGGAAGCCTTCGTCCGACTGTCCGCGCTCGATGGCATCAATCGACTCGGCTCGCTTTTGCCCTGGCCCACCATCGAAAGCATGCTGCAAGATCCCGTGCTCGAGCGCTCCGCGTTCGCAGTAGCGGGGCGCTCCGCGCATCCCGAAGCGTTGCCCGCGCTCTTGTCTGCCTTTTCGCGCGCCCGTGGCGGAGGGGTCACCGTCGTGCTCGCGGCGTTGGTCGAATACTCCCGTACGGCGGCGCAAAATCCGCTGCTCGTGCGCGCTGAGCCGCCCTCTCCAGCCGTCGTCACGCGCTTGCTGGAGTTGGCCACGTCCAAAAATGACGACTTGGCCACGCGCAAGGCCGCACTGATCGTTTCCGGTGCCTTGGGCATCGACCAGATTGCGCCGATTGCGGCCGAGGCGCTCTCGGACGTGCGCTTGCTCGCCGAAGCCGATGAATCGCTCAGTTTGCTCGGGCCGAGGGCCGTGCCCGCGTTGCTGGGGCGGGCAGCGAAAGCGGATCCGGAGACGCGCGCGGCCTGCATCGAGATCGTGACCGGGCTCGCGGATGCGAGCGCGGCGCCGACGGCCGTCGCGCAAATCTTGGCTTGGATGGCGGCTGCCCCGCCCATCGTCGTGCGAGCGGGGCTCGGTGCCATCACTCTCTGGGGTGATGCCAGCTGTTTTGCCACGGTCAGCGCGTGGCTCGCCAACGAGGAGGCACAAAGCGCCGCAGAAACCGCCCTCGCCGCGCTTGCTCAGCGCTACCCGGATTCGGCTCGCGCGATCGCGCAGAGCGCCAAGGCCGAAAGCGCGGAGGCCCACGCCGCCGCCGTGATTTACACGGTTTTGCCCGCGCCAATCCGGAGCTCCATCGCAGACGACGTGGCCTATCTCTCGCTCCTTTTGTCCAACTCGGCCAAAGCCGTGCGCCGCGCGGCGCTGGCGGGCTTGGGCAACGCGGGCAGCGAGCTCGGCGCGCACGCGGCAGCCTTCGCCTTGACCGACGAAGAGCCGGACGTGCGCTATGCCGCGGTGCTCGCGCTCAGTCGTCTGCGGTCTGCCGACGGCGTGTTGTCCGGTCTCGGAAAGTTGCTCGAGCTGGTCGAAAAATCCGACGACGAGGAGCTGGTCGCCGCCGCCTTGGGTGCTTTGGCTGAAGCGGGCGACGGCCGGGTGCTGACGGTACTGCGCCCGCTAGTGCGAAACGCCTCACCCATGGTCGCGGTTGCCGCGGTCGAAGCCCTGGCCCGAGTGCCCGATGGTCGTCGCATCGAAGCGCTCATCGAAGGCCTTTCGCACCTCGATTCAGAGGTCGTGAAGGCTTCCATGTTGGCCCTCGGTGATAGCATCGACCCGCGGGTCTTGGCCCATTTCGGTGCTTGCCTCGATCACGATGCGTGGGACGTGCGTCGCTTGTCGGCGGACATGCTGGGCCGCTTGGGGGGTGACTCGGCCAACGCGCTCCTGCGCGCGCGCCTTGCGAGCGAAGACAATCCCTTGGTTCAAGAGGCGATCAGCCGCGCACTGGAGGCGGGCGTCAGCAAGGCCGTGCGCCACACACCGCCTCCGCACCGAGCCGGGAGTCTCAGACCGCGATGAGCTTCCGCAGCTCCGGCGAGCCCCGACCGCGGCTCACGTCCGAAGAGTTCTTGCTCCTTCGAGACGTGATCTACGATCATGCTGGATTGAGCTTCGACGGCGATGCGATGTTCCTGTTCGACCGCCGTTTGGCCGAGCGCGTCGAAGCGCTGAGCCTGCGCAGCTTCAACGACTACTACAAGTACATTCGCTTCAACGTTCGCGGCCCTACGGAGCTCGACGAAGCGATCGAGCGGCTGACCACGAAGGAGACGTACTTCTTCCGCCAGGAGTATCAATTGCGCTCGTTCGCGGGCGAGCTCTTGCCGAGGCTTCACGCGCGCAACGCGGACTCGAAGCGCCTGTGCATCTGGAGCGCGGGCTGCTCGACGGGTGAAGAAGTCTACACCCTCGCCATGCTCGTGCGTGACTCAGCCCTATTCGAGGACTGGGAGGTGCGCATCATCGGTAGTGACATCTGTAAGAGCAGTGTCGCGACCGCTCGCCGAGGCGTATACCAGCGTACCAGTTTTCGGGTCACATCCGACGCGATGCAAGCGCGTTATTTTCGCGAAGAGGCCGACGGCATGCACGTCGTCGACCACGTCAAAAGATTGTGTCATTTCGGCCAGCTGAACCTGCTGGACGCAGGACGCGCCAGTATGGTCGGCCGAGTGGATGCCGTGTTCTGTCGAAATGTGCTGATCTACTTCGACTTGCGCTCCCGGCGCCGTGTCATCGACACTCTGCTCGAACGGCTCTTACCCGGCGGATATTTGCTTTTGGGCCATTCCGAGTCGCTCTTGAATCTTTCCACGGCCTTCGAGCTGGTACACTTGCGAGAAGACCTCGTGTACAGAAAACCATTGATTACCGAGCGTTGGGATAACGGAGGACGAAAATGAGCACTCAGTCACATCCTCCGCTGCGCGTATTGATCGTCGACGACTCGGTGTTCAATCGTCGCAGCATCACCGAAATTCTATCGACGAGTCCCGACGTCGAGGTCGTGGGCAAGGCCGCCGACGGCGAAGAGGCCCTGCGTCTAGTCAGCATGCTCCGGCCGGACGTGATCACGCTCGACCTCGAGATGCCGCGCATGGATGGCTTCACCTTGCTGCGCATCCTGATGACCAAGATGCCGACGCCGGTGATCGTGGTCTCGAGTTACAGCCAGAAGGAAAACGTGTTCAAGGCGCTCGAGCTCGGCGCGTTGGATTTCGTGGCCAAGCCAGATCGCTACGCAGATCCGGATCTAGCCGCGATCCGCGACGAGCTACTGCGCAAAGTGACTCTGGCTCGCGCCGTGCGCCTGCCGGCGTTCGCGGCGCGCCGCCTGCCGGACTTGCCGCTCCAGCCCGCGCTGCCCGAAGCGCGTCCAGCTCCAATCCTGATTGCGCCTCGCCAAGTCGTGGCCATCGCCTCTTCCACGGGCGGCCCCAGCGCACTGATGGAGATCTTCTCGCGCCTGCCGGAGAACGCGAAGTTCGCGGTCGTGATCGCGCAGCACATGCCAGACAAGTTCACCCGCACCTTCGCCGAACGTTTGGACCGTCGCAGTCCGCTGCGCGTCGCCGAAGCGCAGGACATGGATCCGTTGGGCGAGGGCATGGGTTACGTGTGTCCCGGCCGCCAATGCATGGAGCTGGAAATGCCTCCCAAAGGCCCGCTGCGCGTGCGTGTGAAGCCCCCGGACGAACGCGATCGCTACGTCCCGAGCGCCGATCGCCTGCTGTCCAGCGTGGCCTACGCCGTCGGCAAGCGCGCCATCGGCGTGATTCTGACCGGGATGGGTGACGACGGCGTGCAGGGCGCCCGCGCCATCCTCGACGCGGGCGGCATCGTGATCGCCGAAAGCGAGCTCACCGCGGTCGTCTACGGCATGCCCGGCAGCGCCGTCCGCGCCGGCGCCACGACCATGACCCTGCCCCTGACCGAAATCGGCGACTGGATCGCAAAGCTCTAACCAGGCTGCCGCTCGGCCGCACCGCGTCCGAGCCTAGGCTCCAGGCCTCGTCCTTGTGAGGGCCAAATCGAACTGTTTCGACCTCGGCGCCACGACCAATTTCATGTCGGTGTGAATAGGTCGGTGAGTGCCAACGTCGTAGCTACGCCACTCTTTCAAGACGGCTAAACGTAGCCAAAACCGGGGGGATGCCCTTGAACAAGAAAAGTCTGGTGATCGCTGCACTCATTCCGATTGCGCTGCTCACGGCCTGCGGGTCGTCCAGCGACACGGGCAGTCCTGGTTCGGCAGGGTCGAGCAACGTGACCGACAATGGCGGTTCAAACGGAATCAATGGGGGAGCAAGCCCCGCCAATGCCGGTAACACGAGCGAGCCGACGGGCGCCGGATCAAGCGCAAATCCATTCGTTGGCTCGTGGCAATTCATTAGCACCTCGGAGCCTTACTCGATCCTTTTGACTTTCAATGATGACGGTACCTATCAAAGCGATGTCGTGGTCTTCGCCTCGAGCAGCCTGTGGCAGGATCAGCAAGAGCGCGGCACTTACGCGACATCGGATTCGACCCTGACCAGCACACCAACCGAGTGGTCATGTGCCGGTCCGGATCCGATCGCGATGCAGGCCTTTTCCTTTGCGGACGGGAACCTCACTTTGTCCAGTGCGACTGGAGTGATCGTCTACCCACCACGGGACAAGGCACTGGCAGCGGTGGGTGGTGGGGGACCGCCGGCCGCTGGCGTCGTGATCGCAATCGGTTGCTTCGGCCCAAATGGAGGAAGCTTCACGCAAAGGGGACTCGCCCCTGTCGGCAACTGATTGCGGATCCTCACCGGCATACCGCTCCCGGAAAGCGGCGACTGGATCGCGAAGCTCCAACCGCTCCATTCGAACTGGGTTGATGGTCAAGCGTCACGTCGCGACCGTCGTAGCCTTCGGCGTCGCGCCGCGCGGCATTGCTTCGGCAGGCTACGGCGCAGACGAAACTGCGCTGCGTAGCCGCGACTGGGGTAAGCTCGGAATTCGGTGGCGGAGATAGTGAAGGACGCCGCATGATCATCCTGTACTCGTCGCCGAGCACCGCGAGCCTCGTCGTCCATTGGCTGCTCATCGAGCTTGGCCTGCCCCACGAAGTCCGAAACCTCGACCTCGAAGCCAAGGAGCAAAAGTCGCCGGAGTACCTGAAGCTCAACCCAGCGGGCGTCGTCCCCACGCTGGTGCTCGACGGGCAGGTGATCTGCGAGGCTGCCGCCATCGTCATGCATCTCGCGGACCTGCACGCGGACGCGGGCTTTGCCCCGGCGCCGGGTTCGCCGGCGCGCGCGCAGTACTATCAGTGGATGTTCTTCCTGGCGAACACGCTTCAGCCGGCCTACCGGGCTTGGTTTTATCCGACCGAGCCCGCGGGCGAGGTTTGCGTCCACGCTACGATGGAGCACGCACGTGGGCATATCGAGGCCGGGTGGGAGCGCGTCGCGACGTTCCTCGCGACCAACGGCCCGTATCTACTCGGCGCGAGGGTGTCGACGGCCGACTTTCTGATGACGATGCTGATGCGCTGGTCGCGCAACATGCCGAAGCCCACTGACACGTGGCCGGTGCTGCGCGAATACGCGGCGAGCATGAAGGCGCGCCCATCATTCAAAGAGGTCTGTGCACGTCAGGGCCTCAGCGACTGGACATGACGACCAAAAAATCAGAATCGAAAGCAGCTTCAGTGGTACGCGCCCGGTTCGCGCAGCGCGAAGGGCGCGACTTCGGCTAGGAAGCGTTCGCCGTTTTCGAGGGCCATTTCGTACGTGCCGTGCATGGAGCCGAAGGGGGTCTTCAAGGGGCAACCCGAGGTGTACTCGAAGCGTTCGCCTTGGCTGAGCGTCGGCTGGTGCCCGACGACTCCCGGGCCCCGCACTTGTTCGACGTCACCGGTTGCGTTGGTGATTACCCAATGGCGATTCAAGAGCTGGACGGTGTCGGGACCTTCATTGACGATCGTGATCGTGTACAGGAAGAACCATTGTCCTTGGCGCGGGTCGGAATGATCGGGCGAGTAGCGCGCATCGACGCGCACGCGGACGCCGCGGGTGAGGGCTTCGGAGGTGGACACGGTCGCAATATAGCGGGACAATTGCCTGGGCCGGCGCCCGAACGTCATGCGCTTTCGGATTTGAGCGGGAAATCCGCGGCAAAGCGGGCGAGTGGGGCGGTAAGGATCGCCTGGCGCCAGCCTTCCAAGGCCGCACCGAGGTCCGCCGTACCATAGCGGAGCACGTGACTGCGCAAGCCCTTCATGATGCGCGAAGGCAATGCCAGCTCGGGTGCGACCTCCAAAGAAACGCACACGTCGGCTCGAGCTGCGGCCAACCAGCCGTCGAGTCGCAGTTCTTGCTTGGTCGCATATGCGGGCGGATCGATGGGAACGAAGCCAGTCGCGTCAGCTGCTTCGGCTGCGCGGGTCAGCCCGGTCACCAAGTTTTGCGCGAGCTCGCGCGACCAAGTGCGGGGCACGCCCTTGATGCGCTGCAGATCGTCGACCGAGCGCGGCAACCTCCCCGCTAGCGAGAGTAGCGTCTTGTTCTCGGGTGCCTGCTCGCGCTCCCTTTCGGGCAGATCGTTGAACCATTCGATCAAATAGCGCAGCGCGGCCTGTCCACGGTGGTCGAGCTGCCAAGCGTTGCGAAAGGATTCGAGCGAGAGCACGGTTGCCGCCGCAGCCTCGGTCCAAACGCTCTCGGCCGAGGCGACCGGCACCAGATCGACGCGGCCGAGGTCGGTCACGCGCTGATTCAAAAACCGATACAGGGCAGGCAAATGCTCCACGTCTGCCGCGGCGTAGGCGAGCTGCGACGCGGGCAGCGGGCGACGCACCCAGTCATCGGCTTGGTGGGCTTTGGTGCCGCGGATGCCGAGCGCGCGAAATTGCGCGTAAGCGAGCGAAACACTGTGCTCGACCGTGCTCAGGGACCACGCAATTTGCGTATCGAACACACGCGGGCGAGTGCGAAGGTTCAGGCGCTCGCCGAGCAACATCACGTCCTGCTGTCCCGCGTGCAGCACCCAGAGCGCGCCGCTCTGAAACGCTGCGCCGAGCGGCGTCAGATCCCGGAGCGTGATCGCGTCGACCAAGAAAATCTGCCGTCCGTCCGAGACCTGCAGCAGGCACAGTTCGGTCCCGGAGCGGTTCGATTCGAACTCGGTGTCTAGGAACAGAGTGTCTGCGCCGCGCAGTGCTTGGCTCAGCTCGGCGAGGCCCTCGGCGGTGGCAATCAGTTTCACGACGTTCTCCTTACAGGATTTCGTGCGCGGTTCAGGGCGTTTGATCGGCGCGACGCGTCGCGGCAAGCGATCGGTGTTGCGGGGCTCCCGTTTTCACTCAGCTCGTGGTTAGAATGCGCCCCCGCCGGTCGGCCGCTCGACCAGTGAGCCAACTGAGCCTATAACCCCCAACCCACCCGAGCGAACGCACCACTTTGGCAGCCTGTTACTTCGACGTCGACGGAACGTTGGTGAAGACCAATCTGGTTCACCCAACGCTCTACTATTTGGTCAATCAAGGGACGCCTTTGCAGACCGCCAAGCGGATCGGTCGCGCGCTGTTTGGCGCGCCACGCATGGCGCTCGCTGAAATGGTCGACCGGCGCACGTTCAACGAGCTGCTCTTCGCGAGCTACGCCGGGATGAGCGAAGACCGCATGGTGCTGCTCGCCCAGGACGCGTTCGAGCAGGTGCTTCTGCCTTCGCTCTACCCTGCCGCGAAGGACCTGATCGAGAAGAGCCGCGCTGCGGGTCACGACGTCGTGCTCGTTTCGGGCGCGTTGGAAGTCGTACTCGAGCAGGCCGCGCGCTACCTCGGCGCGCAAGAGGTGATCGGCAATCGCCTAGAGATGAAGGCGGGCATCGCCACCGGCAAGCTCTTGAAGCCGGTCGTGGCGGGCCCCGAGAAGGCGCGCTTGATCCGCGAGCACGCCAAGTCGAGAGGGTTCGATTTAGCTGAATGCTTTGCGTTCAGTGATAGCTACTCCGACGTACCCATGTTGAGCGTCGTGGGCCATCCCGCCGCTGTGAACCCCGACAAACGCTTGGCGCTTCTGGCCAAGGCCTATAGCTGGCCCAGCTTCGATCTGAATCATCCGCAATGAATCATCCCTGCCTCGTCACTTTGGAGCGCGATAGCGCTCCGCGCGTCTTGTTCTCCGGCGATCGTCTGGTGGAAGTGGACTTACCCCCGGGTACGCGCTGCATTTACCCGAAGCCGCCTGCCGAGGGGCTCAAAGATCCGGACGCTGCGATCCGTTATGCGATCAACCACCCGCTCGGCACTGAGCCGCTGTACGCCAAGCTCCGCCCGGGCATGAAGGTGACGATCGCGATCGACGACATCTCGGTGCCGCTGCCGCCGATGAAGCGTCCGGATGCACGCGAACGCGTGCTCACGATCGTGCTCGGCTTGCTCGCCGACCACGGGGTCGATGACATCGAGCTGATCGTGGCCACCGGCATTCATCGCCGGATGAAGCCGAACGAAATCCGGCACATGGTGGGCGACAAGATCTTCGACGCCTACTACCCGGAGCGTTTGTACAACCACGACGCCGAGGACAAGCACAACATGGTCGAAATCGGCCAGACCCGTCATGGGGATGTGCTGGAGCTGAATCGCCGGGCCGCCGAGAGCGATCTGCTGATTTATGTGAATCTCAACTTCGTGGCCATGAACGGTGGTCACAAGTCCGTGGCGGTGGGTTTGTGCAGCTACAAGAGCCTGCGTCCGCACCACAACCCGCGCACGATCGCGGCTTCGGACAGCTACATGGACCCGAAGCGCTCGCAGCTCGCGACCGACATCGAGCTGATGGGCCGGCTCGCCCACAAGCATTTGAACATCTTCACCATCGAGACCACGGTCAACAATCGCATGTTCGACCGTTCGCTCGAATTCTTGACCAAGAACGAAGACGACCTGACCGGCACCGAACGCATGAAGCTCAAAGGGCTGGTGCTGGCTACGAGCAAGCTGCCACAAGGCGCGCGTCAGGCGCTGTTCGACAAGTTCCCCGCGCCGTATGCGATCACCGGCGTGGTCGCGGGCGCGACGGACGCCGTGCACGAACAGACCATCGCCCGTAATTTCGACCAATATTGCGTGCCAATCGAGGGCCAGGCCGACGTGCTGGTGACCGGGATCCCGTTCATCAGCCCCTACAACGTGCATGCCTTCTTGAACCCGCTGCTCGTGCAGGTCTTGGCTCAGGGTTATCTCTTCAACATGTACCGCAACGCGCCGTTGGTGAAGAAGGGTGGCACGCTGATCATTACCCATCCGTGCACGGATAAGTTCGACCACGAGCAACACGCGCCGTACATCGACTTCGTGCACCGCTTGCTACCCGAGACGCGGGATTCGGAAACCCTGCGCAATCGCTACGAAGAAAAATTCGCGCAAGATCCGGCGTTCATCCAGATGTTCCGCACCGGCTACGCCTATCACCCCGCGCATCCGTTCTTCATGTGGTACTGGGGCGAAAACGGACGTCAACACCTGGGCCGCGTAATCGTGGTCGGCGCAGACAACGAGTACATTCCGAAGCTGCTCGGTTGGGAAACCGCGCCGAGCATGGAAGATGCGCTGTACCGCGCGAAGGGGGGCGAGCTGCGTTCGCTCGACATCACGCTCTTGAAGGTGCCGCCGATCGTGATGGGCGACATGCGCCTGCCCGCGAGCAGCAGCACCGGAGGCGCGTAGTGGCTACCGGCTCGATCCGGCCCCAGAACGGCTCTGCGCCCAAGCTCGACCTGGCTCGCCTTTTTCGCGGCAAGCGCTTGGTCGTGGTTGGCGGTACCGGCTTTTTGGGCAAGGTTTGGTGGGCATTTCTGCTCTCGCGCTTCCCGGACATCGAGCGCATCTACCTGGTGATGCGTCCCAAGGGCGGCGTCAGCGTCGAAGAGCGCTACGAGAAAGACGTCGAGCCGAGCGCGGTGTTGGACCCGCTGCGCACGACGCACGGCAACGGCTTTACGGCGTTCATTCGCGGCAAGCTCACGGTCGTCGCGGGTGACGTCGTGCAACCATTTTGCGGCATGTCATCCGAGATGCGCGAAGAGCTGCGCGGCAATATCGACGCCGTAGTCAACGTCGCGGGCGTGGTCGATTTCGATCCGCCCCTGGACGAAGCCTTGGAAGTGAACGCGTTCGGCGTGCAGAACTTGGTCGCCCTGGCGCGCGATCTGGGTGGTGTGCCGCTCTTGCACACCAGCACCTGCTACGTGGCGGGTAGCCAAACCGGCCATGTGCCGGAAATCGACCCACGTGAGTTTCCGTTCCCACGTGCTCATGAGCTCGATCGCTCGCATTGGGATCCAGATCGCGAGATCGCGGAATGCTTGGACGTGATCGAGCAAGCTCGGCATCGCGCGAGTGACGCTTTCCGGCAAAGCCGCTTCTTGGACGAGGCCAAGAAGAACCTGCTCGAGCGCAACGAGCCTGGCCGTGGCGCCGTGCTCGAAGCGGAAGTGCGCCGCGTGAAGCGCAAGTTCATCGAGGCCCGTTTGGCCGAAATGGGCATGGAACGCGCGCAGTTTTGGGGTTTTCCCAATACCTACACGTACACCAAAGCGATCGGCGAACAGATCGCGGCGCGCTCTGGTTTGCCGTTCACGATCGTGCGCCCCGCGGTGGTCGAGTCGACGTCGCATTTTCCGTTTCCCGGTTGGAACGAGGGCGTCAACACCAGCGCGCCTTTGATCTTCATCGTGCGTCAGGGCGGGTTGCAGATCCCCGGCTCCGACAACTACTTGGACGTCATCCCGTGTGACATGGTCGCCGCCGGCCTCACGTTGGCACTCGGTGAGCTGCTCGAGGGCACCGCTAAGCCGGTGTATCAACTCGGCTCGAGCGACTCCAACCCGTGCACGATGCGGCGCTTCTTCGAGCTGAGCGGGCTGTACAAGCGTCGCTACTTTCAGAAGACCGGCAAGGGCGGGCCAGTCCTCTCGTTTTTGCAATCGCACTACGAGGGCGCCATGCTCTCGAAGACTCAGTTCGAGCAGTACGGCCCGAATGTGATCGCGAAGCACGGCAAGACCCTGTCCCAGTGGATGCGTAAGGCAGCGGTGGGGCCCGCCGCACCGCTATTGAAGCCGGCCGCCAAGGCCGTCTTCGAGTTCTCCGAGCAGCAGCGCAAAGTGGGCAATGTGCTCACGGTATTTTTGCCGTTTACGAGCCAATTTCACTATATTTTCGGCTGTGACAACACGCGCGCGGCCCACGCGCGCTTGTCCGAGGCCGAGCGCGCCTTGGTCGATTGGTCGCCCGAGAGCATCGATTGGCGCTCTTGGTTCTTGGACGTGCACGTGCCCGGCCTCGAGCGCTTCGTGTTCCCGCAAATCGAAGAGCGCTTGCGCCGGCCCAAGAAGGCGCCCGAGCGCCACGATACGCTGCCCGCGCTGCTCGACGAAATGGCGGAACGCTTCGAGCTCGGCGTGGCCTTACAGCGCACCGAGAAAGACGGCTTGAGTCGGCTCTCGTTCAGCGAGTGGCGCGAGCGCTCGGCAGCCTGCGCGGCACGTCTGATCGAAGCGGGCGTGCGACCCGGTGATCGCGTGCTCTTGGCCGCGCAAAATCATCCCGCGTGGCCGATCGCCTTCTTCGGCATCTTGAAAGCGGGCGCGACGGTCGTGCCGCTCGATCCCAACATCGACTTGGCATCGGCAGAGAACTTGCGCGAAGCATCAGGCGCACGCGTGTTCATCGCGGACGCGCATGTCAAAGAACGGCTTGGCCTGCTGTCCAGCCATTTGGCTTTCTGCGATCTGCTGGGGATGGCCGAAAATGGCTCGATTGGCCTGGGTATTGCCGTTGAGCCCGATGACGTGGCGGTGCTAATCTACACCAGTGGCACCACTGGCAAGCCCAAGGGCGTTCAGCTCACCCACAAGAATCTGACCTCGCTGATCGCGTCACTGGCTCCGCTCTTCCCGCTCGGACGTGGCGATCGCGTGCTCAGCGTGTTACCGCTGCACCACACCTTCGAGCTCACCTGCGGCATGCTGCTGCCCTTGTCGCGCGGGTCGCGCATCGTCTACCTGGACGAGCTGAACGCGGATCGCTTGGTCAACGGCCTGCAGATGGGTAAGATCACGGCGCTGATCGGCGTGCCCGCGCTTTGGGAGATGCTCGAACGACGGATCGTGGCGCGCATCGCCGAGCACGGCGCGCTTGCTTCACACGTGTTCGAGTTCGCAATCGAGCTCAATCGTTCGCTCGGAAAAAACTTGGGCATGGATACCGGCAAATTGCTGTTCGGTCCGGTGCACCAAGGCCTGGGTGGTCACCTCAAGTTCTTGGTCAGTGGCGGCGCCGCATTGCCGCAGAGCACGCACCACCTGTTCGCCGGACTCGGCTTGCATTTGGCCGAAGGCTACGGCTTGACCGAGGCTTCGCCGGTATTGAGCGTTGCGCAGGGTGGCCCGCGAGCGAAGGCGGGCCACGTGGGTCGCGCAATTCCCGGCGTACAGCTCAAAATCGACTCGCCCAACGCCGAGGGCGTGGGCGAAGTTTGGGCGCGCGGGCCCAACGTGATGCTCGGTTACGCCGGTGACGAAGAAGGCACGAGCAGCGTGATCACCGACGGTTGGTTGCGCACCGGCGATTTGGGCAAGCTCGACCGCAAGGGTCAGCTCACCCTGGTTGGCCGTGCGAAGGACGTCGTGATCGCCTCCAGCGGTGAAAACGTTTATCCAGACGACGTCGAGGCTCGCATCGGAAAGCTCGAGCACGTACACGAGCTGACGGTGCTCGGCATTCCCGACGGACGCGGCGGAGAGCGTCTGGCCTGCGTGCTGATTCCGGAGACTGCCGACGACGTGCCACGTGGCAAGCGGCACGATCGGGCGCGCGCGTCGCTCGATGTCGCGCTGACCAATCTGCCGCAAGTGCAGCGTCCCGCGCTGACCTTGGTGTTCGATGCCCCTCTGCCGCGCACTTCCAGCCGCAAGGTGAAGCGTGGCGATGTGCGTCGCTTGATCGAGCGCGCCTTGGCCGCCGCCGAGGTTCCGGCGAGCTCCCGAGGTCCAGCGAAAGACGGCGCGGCGGCGCTCGTGCGCAGCGCGATCGGCGCCATCGCCCGCCGCGATCCGGCGCAAGTTCGCCCGGAAATGACGCTGCGCGGCGATTTCGGCTTCGACTCGTTGATGCTGCTCGAGCTGCTCGTCGCGCTCGAGGCCCAAGTTGGCCATTCGCTCGACGCGGAGCGCTTGGCGGCGGTCACCACGGTGGCCGAAGCCGAGGCGGTCGTGCGCGAGACGCGAGATTCGCGCAAGCTCGCAACCACCGGCCAGATCGAAGCCGAAGAGGAAAAGCCACTCGAGATCCCACCCGCGTTGCGCGATGCCGCGATGCACTGGATGGGCCGCGCGCAGATGGGCTTCTACGACAAGGTCCTGTGCACCAAGGTCAGCGGTCGTGCGTTCATCCCGCACAATCGCAGTACGATCGTGGCCGCGAATCACGCGAGCCACTTGGACATGGGCCTCGTGAAGTATGCGCTCGGCGGTTATGGCAAGGATCTGGTGTCACTCGCGGCGCAGGACTACTTCTTCGAGGGCAACCGCTTTCGCAAAGCGTACTTCGAGAACTTCACGAACCTCGTGCCGATGACCCGCAGCGGGTCCTTGCGGCAGGCCCTGCGCCAAGCGGGTGATCTGCTGGAGCTGGGCAAGACCGTGCTGATTTTTCCGGAGGGCACCCGCAGCGCGGACGGCGAAATTCACGAGTTCAAGGCTTCGCTCGGGCACCTGTCGCTGCACCACAGCAAGGACATCCTGCCCGTATGGCTGGGCGGGACCCACGCGGCATTGCCCAAGGGTAGCAGCGTGATTCGGCGACGGGAGGTCGAGGCGCGGATAGGCTTACCGCTGCTCGCGGCTGAGCTCAAGCGATTGACTCAAGGCCTGCCTATGAGCGAAGCGTCGCGCGTGGTGGCCAAGCTCGCCGAGCGAGCGGTCTCCGAGTTGTCGAAGGGGCGAGTCCTCGACCTGAAGACGCTCGCGCCGAAAGACGTGGTGGCAGCGCCGCCGCTGCTCGAGGACCGCACGCTCGCTCCGGTATTTCGCGAACTGAAGACCCGCTTCGTGGTGGGTAGCGTCGAAAAGCCGGTGAGCTTCTACTTTTCGCTCGGTGACACGGAACGTTGGAGCGTGCGCATCACGCAAGACAGCTGCGAAGTGATCGCCGGCAAAGTCGAGAGTCCGGCTGACTGCGTGCTCAAGACTTCCCCTGCCATGTTTACCCGGATCGTGCGTGAGAAGTACACGCCCTCGCCTGCAGAGTTCGTGGCTGGCGCAGTGAAGTCGAACAACATTCAGCTCTTGTTCACGTTTCAGAAGGCATTCCAACTAGAGGGGCCCGGGAATTGAAACGGCTTTGGATCGGAGGCGCGACCGGCTTTCTCGGTGCGCACCTAGTGCGCGTACTGAAAGAGCAAGGGCACGAGCTGGTGCTCGCTTCGCGCTCGGGCGGTGAAGTCGAGGGCCTGCGAGTAGCGGCCGTGGATGTGCTCGATCCGGCGGCGGTGGCCGCGAGTGCCCGCGGCTGTGACGGCGCGTTCTTGGCGACCGGCAAAGTGTCGCGGGATCGAGATGCGGGTGAGGAGCTGCACCGCGCGCACGTGCTGGGCACGCGCGGCGCACTGGCCGGCTTGCGCAGCGCGGGCGTGCGTCGCGTGGTGGCCGCGAGCACCAGCGGCACGGTGGCCGTAAGCGGTGATGCGGCGCGAATTGCCGACGAGGACGGGCACGTGCCGCTGGAGCTCGTCGCCATGTGGCCCTACTACCGGACCAAGCTGTACGCCGAGCGTGAAGCGCTCGAGGCCAATGGCCCAGACTTCGAGGTAGTGCTGGTCAATCCCAGTCTGCTGCTCGGTCCGGGAGATCTCCGCGAGTCTTCGACCGGCGATGTCAGGCGCTTTCTCGAGCGCGCGATCCCGGCCACTCCGGCCGGGGGCATTGCCTTCGTCGATGTGCGGGACGCCGCGCAGGGCATGTGGCTCGCCTTCGAGCGCGGGCGCGCCGGCGAGCGCTACATCCTGAACGCGAAGAACGTGACCGTGGCAGCTTTCTTTCAACGCTTGGAGCGCATTGCGGGGGTGAAGGCACCGGCCCTGCGCATGCCTCGCTCACGTCCCTTGGCGATCGGCGTCAATCGCCTGTTTTCCAAGGCGCTGCGCGCGATTGGCGGGGAGCCACCGGTGGACGAGGTGAGCGTGGAGATGGCGCAGTACTACTGGTATTGCAGCTCCAGCAAAGCCGAGCGCGAGCTCGGGTTCAGTGCTCGCGATCCAGGCGAGACCTTGCGCGAGACCGTCGCGGATCTGATCGCGCGCAAGGTCGTTTTCCCGAAGCGCACCGCCGGCGTTTCCGGGTTTGCCTGATTCGTAGCAAAACACGCACGCGGGGCAGTTATTCCCGAGGACAACTGGGCTTTACACGGCGTTTTCTGGTGCTTATGTCCTCCCGTAGGGTCTCGCGTTCGGCGAGGCCAATCTGCCGGAGGAAAGGCCCGTGTTCAAACGCATCGCGTTACTAGTTCTGACCAATTTCGCCGTCATGGCCGCGATCACGGTGGTGATCAATGTTTTGAACGCGCTAGGCGTGTTCGGGCATGGCGACTTCATGCAGAACTACGGGCCCCTGGTCGTGCTGTCCGGCATCGCCGGTTTCGGCGGCTCGTTCATCTCGCTGCTCGCTTCCAAGTGGATCGCCAAGTGGACCACCGGCGCCCGGGTCATCACCGAGCCGCGCACCTCGGATGAAGCGTGGCTGCTGCAGACCGTGCAACGACTGGCGGAGCGCGCTGGCGTGGCCATGCCGGAAGTCGCCATTTACGAGTCGCCCGAGCTGAACGCCTTCGCCACCGGCGCGACCCGCAACAGCTCGCTCGTCGCCGTCAGCTCCGGCTTGCTCACGCGGATGAATCGCCCGGAAGTGGAGGCCGTGATTGGTCACGAGCTCAGCCACGTCGCCAACGGCGACATGGTGACGTTGACCTTGCTGCAGGGCGTGCTGAACACCTTCGTCATCTTCTTCTCGCACGTGATCGGTCGCTTGATCGATAGCGCCCTGCGCGGTCGGGACGACGATCGGCGTAGCGGTGGCATGGGTCAGTTCTTTGCCACCATGCTGGCGCAGTTCGTGCTCGGCTTCTTGGCGTTGCTGATCATCAACGCCTTCAGTCGCTGGCGCGAGTTCCGCGCTGACCGCGGTGGTGCAAATCTGGCCGGCCGAGCCAAGATGATCGCCGCGCTGCGCCGCTTGGGCGCCGATCAAGACACCACGCTGCCGAAATCGATGGCCGCCTTCGGCATCAACGGAGGCGGCTTGGTCGGGCTCTTGCGCTCGCATCCTCCGCTCGAAAAGCGCATCGAAGCGCTGCAAGCGGAGGGCTACGGCGCCAGCGTCAACGCTTCCGTTTGAGGACGTCGCTGCGCGGCGGGGCGCTTGGCGCGCCGGCCTTGGTCGGTGCGGCCGAGCCGAGCTTGCCGCGCATCAAATCACCCAGGCTGCCGAAGCCGACCTTTTCGGGCGGTTTCTTCTTTTGGCTCGCTTCGGCCTTGGTGGGAACAGCCTCTTCGGTCGTCGCCGTTGCCACCGCGGCGCTCGCGCCGGAGGAGAAGTCACGGAAATTTTGCTCTTCTTCCACGCGCGCGACGCGGGTGGCGCTGAAGCGAAGCTTGCCTTGCGCGTTCGCGTCCAGCACGACCACGGTCAGATCTTTGCCGACGGAAAAGAGCTTGCGATGATCCGAACCGGGAGGCAGCGGCAGCTCACGGATTGGAATCAAACCGTCGCCCTTGGCGGTGCTGACGAACACGCCGAACTTCTCGACGCGAGTGATCCTGCCGGACAACACTTCGTTGCCGATGGGTGCCTCGCCAACCGGCGCCGCCTGGCCGAGCGCCTTGCACAACGAACCCTCGAAGCGCGGTTCGACGACGCTGACGCGCAAACGATCACCGATCGCGACCCGCATCTTGCCCTCGGCATCCAGCAAGTCTGCGCGTGGAATGCGGCCGTCACTCGGCATGCCCACGTCGATGAACACGAACTCACCCGCTACTTGCATCACGGTGGCGTCGATGACCTCCCCCTTGTTGAGGCGGCGCCGAGCGCGATCGCTCCCGCCCTCGGTAGTCATCAAAGACGCGAAACTGTCGGTCGGCATGGCGGGGAGTGTGCCATTGCTTCGAGAATCCACAAGACTCGAGCAACGCGCCGGCTGCAACGCGCCGGCTGCAGCAGCCCAAAAGAGCACTTTTTCGCTAGTCTTGCGAGGGTAGGTCGGAATTTTCGTTCCGGCCTGGCCGGCGCCCACCGCGCCGCCCCAAGGTTCCCGCGTTCAGGACGGCGCGTTGATGCGGAACCACAGCGAGCGACGATCGCCACAGAAGCGACAGCGTACTTTGAGCTCACGCACGCGGGAATGAGGGGCCGAATGCGCCTCGTGCTCCTCGACCTCGAAGTACCCGCTGCAGCGTGGACAGAGGGTGCTTTCCGCCTTGGGTTCGATCACGGCGGCGGTCGAAACCTCGACTGGGCGCGCCCGCGACGCTCCCGGTTCGAACTCGAACAGCTGCTGCCGCGCGCGCGTAAGCGCCTCACCGAGTACGCGGGGACCAGGATCGATCGAGGAGGATGGCTGCTTGAAGCGGCTCATGGCGGGGACGAGCGCTCGGCTGCGCTCGCCTCATTTGTTTAACCACGCACTCGCGGACTTCAAGAGGCGGGGCAAGAGTGTGGGTGACGTCCAGGGCTTGCTGACGGGTCCAAGCTTGTGGCCTCCGCGCGCCCGCGATAGTCGTCGACCGGGATGGAGAAGAAGCCGCGTATCTTCACGACGTCATTTGCCAGCGTGTATCCGCTCTACCTGCAAAAGGCGGAAAAAAAGGGACGAACGAAGCAAGAGGTCGACGAGATCATCACTTGGCTCACGGGTTACGGTGGCAAGCGCCTCCAGCGCGCCATCGATACCAAGGCCGACTTCGAAACGTTCTTCGCCGAAGCGCCACGGATGAACCCGAGCGTGGCGCTGATCAAGGGCGTCGTGTGTGGGGTGCGAGTCGAAGACGTCGCCGAGCCGCTGATGCAGAAGATCCGTTACCTCGACAAGCTGATCGATGAGCTCGCCAAGGGTAAGACCATGGCCAGCATTCTGCGACGTTAGTCGGCGCGCCCGGGGAACCGCCGCGATCGACGGCGACCTGTGGTAGATTCGGCGCGTGACGTTTCCCGAGTGGTGGGACTGGGAGCTCGAGCTGACGCCGCACGTGGAGAAGCGGATGGAGGACCGTAGCTTCACCGAGGTCGATCTGCGTCTGATCCTGGAGCAGGCAACGGGTTTTCGCCCCGACGTGGTTGACGACCGTTTCGTCGTTGAAACCCGGTTTCGAGCCGGTCCATGGGAGGTGGTTGTCGAACCGGACGAAGTGGAGCATCTTTTAGTGGTCGTCACGGCCTACCCAGTCGAGCCATGAAACAGCGCTACCTCGAAGTCACGTTCCGCAAGGGCAAGCCGTTCGCGGCCTATCTCTACTTGCCTCGTGCCGCTGGCGCCAAGGCAGCGCGCACGCTCGACGGAGGCCACGGGATTCGGGTTGATCTCGACGAGCGCGGGGCGCTGATCGGGCTCGAGATTACGGCGCCCTCGGCCGTCACGGTCGGCGAGCTCAATGGCGTGCTCACCCAGTACGGGGTTGCGGCGCTAAAAGACGAAGAGTGGGCGCCGTTGGCGGCTTGAGAAGGTGCGAGCCAACGGGGCCGAAGGCGAGGCGTTCGTTATGAGGATGCCTTTCCCGGTGGGTGTACTGCCTGAAATGGCAATCCGACCGGAGTGGACGCTCGGTTTGGTCGCGCTCGTGGTGCGGGTGAAGTTAAGCGATTGGGCGTTCGTTCTCGTCGCTCCCGTGCAAGCGCGGCATAGGCGCACGGCCTTGGGAATGTGATTCTGGGAGCGGAAACAACATGCTGACACTCACGGCGCGCAACTTGCTCAAAATGACTGACCGCGCCGCGTTCGAACGGCTAGCGCTTCACGTCCTTCGTTGTGCGGAATCAGATTGCGCGTCGGTGACTCGCCTCGGCACCAATGAGGAGGGGGAGACCATTGTTTCGCCGTTTGACGGGTTCGCCTGTGTGCCCGGTGCCACGCCATCTCTCCACGTAGCTGTCGAATCGACCACGACTGACGCGACAGGACTCGAACGAAAGTGGCTCTACGACCACACGACCTATGTGCCTGGAAAAAGACCGTCAAAGACCCCGCCCACTGCGTCCGACGATGGCGATCTTCTGAAGGCTGCACGGGAGGCGCAGACGATTCGTCACGGCGATCCAACCATCGGGTGCAAGGTATACCTAGTAACCAATCAGATCGTCGACCCTGCCCTGCGCGCAAAAGTGGGCCAAATTGCCCAGAGCTTGAACGTCGAGTGTGAGGTGTGGGAGCAGGTCGCGGATCGCCGACTATCTGGACATTGATCCTACCGGTCAATACCTACGCTTCAAGTACTTCGGAACACCGGCGGAGCGGTTATCGCGTAGCTTGTTGCTGGCCGTTAGTCGTGATGTTCAGCAGCAGTACGCCCACGCGGGACGAGTTTCATCGACACCCGCCACATGGACGACGCGCACGCTGGATGCTGAGGTACTTGCTCGGACGGACGATGAGAGGAGCCGACTCGTCCTGCTCGTCGGGGAGTCCGGGTTCGGGAAAACGGTTGGCGCCTACCGCGCGATGGAGACCTGGCTGCATCGAGGCACTCCAGCGCTGTGGCTCCGGGCAGACCAGCTTGAGGTGGCCACGTCGTTACATGCGGCCGTTGATGCCCTGATCCGGGACAGGGTTCCGACCGTTGCAGAACATTCTGTGCGTTGCCTATCGGTAGCCCTGGGAGGTACACGGTTGTTAATCGTCGTAGACGACATCAATCGCTCCCGCTCACCCGCTGCACTTCTGCGGAAGCTCCTAGCGTGGTCTTCCGCAACGCAGGAGCTGGCTATACTTTGCCCAGTCTGGCCCAGGTTCCTCGACTCTTTCCACCTTTCAGAACGCAAAGACGTCGCCCTCGTGCGGGTGGGATCATTCACGTCAAATGAAGCGGAAGCAGCGTTGGGCGGGCCGAACCAGCGAATCCTTGCATCGGCACTTCACTACGACCCCCTCTTGATCGGAATAGCTCGCATGCTTGCAGGGTCGGGCGTTGACGTCACACCCAGCACGAAGGCTAGGGAGGTGTTGGCGGCGTTCGTCGACCACGAATTGGACCTTCTGGCGTCCGGCGAATCGGGAACTCGCGCGATCCATCACAAGGCCGAGCATCGGGAAGCGCTTGAACGAACCGCGCGAGGATCCCTCGAGCATTTGAAGCTCGATCCCGTAGCCAGCCAAGCGCGTGAATGGATGGTGGACGAGCGAGTCTGGGGTGCGATGGTTGAAATCCTCCAGGCGTCGGGCATCGTTTGGACCGCGGTCAACGACCAGCTCTGCTATCGGCATGACCGAGTCCGTGATCACCTTTTCGCCGAAGCAATGCGAGCAATGCTCAGCCGAGGGAACGCTTGCTCGGCGTTGACAGACCCCTACTTCGCCAACGTTTCGGCGGAGGCTCTAGTGCGGCTTGGCACTCCGCAAGACGTGGTTACCCGACTCCAGGACGCTGCGCCTCTTGTCCTAGCTCTCGCCCTCGGAAGCGTGGATCCCGGCTCGGACGCCGAAGGGCGACTTTCGCGAGCACTCTACAACTGGTTTGCAGAAGAGCGCGCGCGCCACGGCAAAGTGCGCGTGAGATTCACTCATGAGGACACGACGGCTAGAACTGTGCACGCCGTCGGTGCGTTCAACGATTGGAGACTCTCAGACGAAGCCTGGGCGTTCACGCGCACGCCGGGAACGGACACCTGGGAGCTCGTCGTTTGGCTGCAGCCAGGTCTGTATCCATTCAAGATCCTGTCGGATGGGGAGCGGTGGGTGGGGTCGACTCAGCCTCCAGTGTCTCCGGATGCTTACGTGCGCCCAGGCTCCAGAACCTGAAAGCCTGCCACCGCACCGTGAGCGTTTCATTTCCGTCTTCCCAGATCATTTCAAGCTGACGCGCTGAAGCGACGCTCATCGTATTGTCACGCCACCCATACACTGCGGGCGCTCCCGGATGACTCGCCCTTCCATCACAGTGCCATACACAGACGTGCGCTCCTCGGAGATGTTTCAGCGGAGCCGGCTTTCGCCAAGATGCTTTGATCCCGATGATTCCTACAATTTTGCCGATCTTCTAACCCTTGCACCGGTCGAGGATGCCAGGAAGCTACTCGTTCGGAACTGGCAGCGCTTGCGATTTGTTCCGCGATTCGTACAAGCCGCACTCACCATCGGCGGTGCGGAACTCGAACCCCTAGTTGCTGAAGCAATCGCCGAATGGCCCACTAGAAAACCAGATCCGCTCAAGTTTGTCGTGCTGCATCTCGAATCCAGCTTCGAAGATGGCCTGAGCATTCCAATAGACAAGGGCCGGATCGCCCGCTTACTGCCGTACGCGAACCGACTTGGCGAACTAGGCTTGCTCCGTCTCGGCAAGTCGGCGCGAAAACGCGGACTGGCCCTTTGGGGGCGAGAGCACATCGGGCCGCTCCTTGAAGATGATCACCGTGCGCAAGTGTTTCCAACCGAGCTTGACGTAATGCGACAGTTAAGCGATCTGCTTCATGACGATCGCGTTCGGCGCCTGGGTCTTGCGCGTCTCGGTGAACTCTTGGAAGAGCGCAGCGATGGTTGTTATGCCCCACTCGATGTACTCGACCAGTGGCTTTCGGAGAACAGCGGTGAACCTGCGCTGGAGATTGCGGAGGAAGTGATCGTGGCCATCGGACAGCGTTCCGGCATCGAGGTCCTCGTACGCCATAGCGACTTATCGAATGAAGCACACCGGCGGAGACTCGCCGATGTCGAAATTCAGGTGCGCCGCGCCAGCCTTTGAGTGCTTTCAAGAGGCTTGATGACGTCGACGGTGGTCAGTCGAGGGTATCTTCATAGATCCTCGGTTCGTTCAGTTCCTTAGGGTTTCGGAATGTCGCCGTCTCGACAACAGTCGAGAGTCTCGTGCGTTGGCCTGTTGGGCGGAGATTGTGACAGCCGCTGACCGCACCGTCAGCGGCGCGGCGCCGAAGGCGATTCAGGAATTGGCCGGGCACTCGATGCTCAGCATGACCCTTCTTGTACATGGACTTGGCGCCGAGCGCACTCGGCGGAGCCATCGGCTTGTTCAAACTTTGGGCAACCGGTGGCCACCGGTTGAAGTAGCGAGAACGAAACAGAAAACTCAGGGATTCGACCCCGCCTCATTTGGCCCGCGCATCGAGTCGGATCGAGCGCGCCACGGTGATGGCCGTAATGTGCACGATCGTATCCACGTTGGCGCCCTGTTGCAGCACGTTGACGGGCTTTTTCATGCCCAGCACGATCGGACCTATCACGTCGCCGTCGCCGATCACTCCGAGCAACTTGTAGGCAGCGTTGCCCGCATCCAAGTTCGGGAAGATGAGTACGTTCGCGGCGCCCTTGAGTCGGCTGAACGGGTAGGGCGCGCGCGCTTCTTCGTCCAGCGCGACGTTCGCTTGCATCTCACCCTCGATCATCAAATCCGGTCGGCGCGCCTTCACGATCGCCGTGGCGGCCGCGACCTTCTGCGACTGCGCGTGCGGCGCGTCCCCGAAGTTAGAGAACGAGAGCATGGCCACGCGCGGCTCCAAGCCGAGGTCACTGACCGTCTGGGCCGCCAGGATGGCGATCTCGGCCAGCGTGTCGGCGTCGGGTTCGATGTTGATGGTGGTGTCGGCCAAGAAGCGCACGCCGCTCTTGGTGATCACCATGTACATGCCGGCGGCGCGGCGCACGCCCTCACTCGTGCCGATGATTTGGAGCGCGGGGCGAATGGTCGCCGGATAGTCTTGGCGTACGCCCGCCACTAGGCCGTCGGCGTCGCCCAGCTCCAGCATCATCAAGCCGAATGCGGTTCGTGAACGGCGGATCTCTTTGTAGGCCGCGTGCCGCGTGACGCCCTTGCGTTCTCGCTTGTGCCAATAGGCGTCGACGTAGGCCTCGAGTCGGTCACAGGCGCGCGGGTCCACGATCGTCACTTGGTCGAGGTGCAAGCCGAGCTTGCGCGCTTGTTCGTGGATCCGCTCCGGCACCCCGAGCAGGATTGGTTGAGCGATGCCTTCTTCCAACACGCGCTGCGCGGCGCGCAGGATGTTGTCGCTCTCGGATTCCGGGAACACGATGCGCCGCGGGTCGCTCTTGGCGCTTTCGGTGATGTTCCACAACACGCGGCGCGTGGGCGAGATCGTGCGGTACAGCCGTTCCTTGTATTCTTCGACGTCGATTTTGTCGCGCGCCACGCCGCTCGCCATGGCGGCCTGGGCCACCGCGGGCGCGACCCAATAAAGGACGCGATTGTCGAAGGGCTTCGGGATGATGTAGTCGCGCCCAAAGCGCATGCGTTGCCGGCCGTAGGCACGCAGCACCTGATCGGGCACGTCCTCGCGAGCCAGCCGGGCGATGGCTTCTGCTGCGGCGACCTTCATCTCCTCGCTCACCGACGTGGCGCGCACATCCAGCGCTCCGCGGAAAATGTAGGGGAAGCCGAGCACGTTGTTGACCTGGTTCGGAAAGTCACTGCGGCCAGTCGCGACGATGGCATCCGGGCGCACTTCTAGCGCTTCGGCGTAGCCGATCTCCGGATCGGGGTTGGCGAGCGCGAAGATGATCGGATTTTTTGCCATCGTCTTCAGCATCGCGGCGTTCACCACACCCGCCGCGGACAGGCCGATCATCACGTCGGCGTCGACCATGGCTTCGGCCAGCGTGCGCCTGCCATCGCTCTTCGGGCGCGCGAACGCGGCGCGAAATTCGTCGATATCCCCGCGGTCTTGATACAAAACACCGCCGATGTCGACGAGTGTGATGTGTTCCCGGCGGACGCCCATGCGGACCCACATCTCCATGCAACTCGTGGCCGCTGCGCCAGCGCCGACGCAGGTCACGCGCAGCGTATCCATCTGCTTGTCTTGCAGCTCTGCGGCGTTGCGCACGGCGGCGGCCGTGATGATCGCCGTACCGTGTTGGTCGTCGTGGAAGACCGGGATCTGCATCTGTTTCCGGAGCGCTCGCTCGATCACGAAGCAGTCGGGCGCACGGATGTCTTCCAAATTGATTGCACCGAAGGTTGGTTCCAGCGCGCGCACGATGGTGATGAACTTCTCGGGGTCGATTTCATCCACCTCGATGTCGAACACGTCGATGTCCGCAAATCGCTTGAACAGTACGGCCTTGCCCTCCATCACCGGCTTGGCGGCACGCGGGCCGATGTTACCGAGACCGAGGACAGCCGTTCCGTTGGTGACCACACCCACGAGGTTGCGACGCGCGGTGTACAAATCGACCGCGTCCGGATCCTTGGCGATCTCGAGGCAGGGTGCGGCAACGCCAGGCGAATACGCCAGGGACAGATCCAGCTGGGATGCGACGGGTTTGGTCCAGACGACCTCGATCTTTCCGGGACGCCCCTCTCGGTGGTAGCGCAGGGCATCTTCGTAACGGCTCATGGGCGCGATGCTAGCAAAAACCCCCTCGCATGACACACTCGGGTCCGACCATGGAAGCCCGCACCGAACGACTCAGCGGTGACCTCGAGCGCGCCGCGCTGCACGCCATTATCCGCACCTGGGAGGATTTGAATGGCGCCCTGTTCCGTTTTCAGCTCACGCGTCCGGCACTCGAGCTCGTCGATTCGAGCTCGCGTCTCGGCCGCTGGCACGGCGGCGTGCGTGCGATCGAAATTGCGCGCAGTCTTCTGCTCGATCACGGTTGGGGAGTGCTGGTGGAGGTGCTCAAGCACGAGATGGCGCATCAGTACGTCGACGAAGTCCTGGGTCAGCCGGACGACGCCATGCACGGCGCCGTGTTTCGCCGGGTGTGTGAAGAGCGTGGTATCGACCCGAGCGCAGCCGGCGTGCCAGGCAAAGGCAAGCAACCTTCCGCTGACCAACATCTGCTCGAGCGCATCGCCAAGCTCTTGGCGTTGGCAGAGAGCTCGAACGAGCATGAAGCGCAGGCTGCGATGAGCGCTGCGCAGCGCTTGATGCTGAAGTACAACATCGACCTGGCGGTCAGCGGCCTCACGCCAGCCTACGGTTTTCGCCATCTGGGCGAGCCGAGTGGCCGAGTGAACGAGGCCCAACGTATCCTGGCTGGGATCCTTGCCGATCACTTCTTCGTTCAGGCGATTTGGGTACCGGTGTGGCGCGCCGAGGAGGGCAAGAAAGGCAGCGTGCTGGAGATCTGCGGCTCCGAAGCAAATCTGGAGCTGGCTGACTACGTGCACGCGTTTCTAAATGTTACTGCCGAACGTTTGTTTCGCGAGTATAGCCGGTCGGCGGCGGGCCGGGGGGCAAAGCGCCTCACGTTTGTGGCGGGCGTCATGACGGGCTTTCGCGAGCGGCTGCAGCGCGAGCGCAAGAAGTCCAAGGCCGAGGGGCTGGTGTGGGTGGGGGATGCCGCGCTCGATGGCTTCTTTCGCAAGCGCCATCCGCGCATTCGTTGGACGCGCTACGCCGTCGGCCATGGATCCGAGGCTTACGCACGCGGTCGCGAGGCCGGTGAGAGGATTGTCCTACATCGAGGAATTTCCGCCAATTCGAGCGGTAACTCGCCACGGCTCTTAGGGTCGGGGAAGCGCTAGCCGTAGTCCTAGACTCTCGGTGCAAAGCTTTCCAGAATACGAGCCCGTGAGTACGCGCGACGACGAACAGTCTGCTGAGCGCGATGCTCTGCTGGGCACCCTGCTTGCTGGGCGCTACCGGATCGAAGCACTGATCGGCAGTGGCGGCATGGGCGCGGTCTATCGCGCCGAGCACGTACACATGCGCAAGGCCGTGGCGGTCAAGGTCTTGCACAAGGAGATGACGGCCTTCCCCGAGGTCGTGGCGCGCTTCGAGCGCGAAGCCGTCGCTGCAGGTCGCATCGAGCACCCCCACGTAGTTTCTGCCAGTGACTTCGGCCAACTGGAAGACGGCTCGTTTTACCTGGTGCTCGAGTTCATCGAGGGGCAGAGCCTGGCCAAGCTGGTGAGCAAGCTGGGGGCGCTGTCGCCGATCCGCGCGCTGCGCATCACGCGACAGATCGTGGAGGCGCTCCAGGCCGCGCACGGCGTGGGCATCGTGCATCGCGATCTCAAGCCCGACAACGTGATGCTGGTCGACAAGGACGAGGACCCGGATTTCGTGAAGGTGCTCGACTTTGGCATCGCCAAGATCAAAGTCGAAGAAACCGTCGAACAACCCGTGCTGACGCAAATCGGCACCGTGTTCGGCACTCCGGAGTACATGTCGCCCGAGCAAGCCCGCGGCGAGCTCGTGGACGCACGCGCCGATCTGTACACCGTAGGCGTAATCTTGTTCGAGATGTTGGCCGGCGTCTCGCCCTTCAAGGACGACGACCTGGTGGTGGTGCTGACCCGTCACCTGACGGCCGACCCGCCGCCGTTGCCGAGCAGCGTCGACCCGATGATTCAAGCGCTCGCACTATTGCTATTGCGCAAAAACCGCGATGAGCGTGTACAGAGCGCTGCGGAGCTGATCGAGCGGATCGACGTGATCCTCGGAGCACCCGCATCCGCCGCGGGTTTTGCCGGAATTCCCTCATCGGGCGTCATGCGCGCTCGCCTGGGTCCGCTGTCGAGCCCGGAGCTCGAGGTCGCAAGCGCACGTGACCCGCGGGAAGGTTTCGCTCCGACCATCTTGGGCGAGACCACGCCGCACGCTTTGGCCCGAAACGGGCTCGCCGATTCGTTGCTCAAACGTCAGGTTTCGCTCGGCAAACAGCGCATTCCGCTGTGGCTCTTCGGAGCCGGCGCGTTGCTCTCGGTGCTCGGCATTGCAACCCTGATCGTGATCGGGTCGCTGCTCTTCGGTGGCAAGCACGAGGCTGCGACGGTCAAGGACGATGCCTCGAACAGCAATGTCGCCAAAGACTCCCAACTTTCGCAGCTGATTTCGCGAGCGGAGGCAGGCGATCAGACCGCCCTCGCCGAGCTCAGCGCCCGGCCGGAGCCGATGCGCGCGGCCAACGAGTGGCTGGCGCTCGGGCGCGGCTACGCGAAGCTCGACCAGCTCTCAGCCAGTCTGTCTGCGTACCAAAAGGGCGTCCTCGCCAAGCCTCAGCTGAGCGGCGATCCGAAGTTGCTCGCGGACGTTCGGCGCGCCATGCTCGACGCGCAAACCTCGGAGGACGCACTGAAGTTTGCCGCCAACGCGCTCGGCACAAGCGGCGTCGACTTGGTGTACGAGTTTTGGGACTCGTCGAAGGCGGTCCCCAGTCGCGCTGCTTTCAGTAAGCTTGCCCGGACCTATCTCGATGACGACGCGGTGCGGGCCAAGGCATCCCCCACGCTCAAGCTGCTGCTCGAGCTCGGAAAGGCACAAAAAGAAGGCTGCGCCAGCGTGAAGCGCTGGCTCGTGCGTGCCGCGACCGAGGGTGACTCGCGCGTCCTGCCCGCGCTCAAGCGCTTCGAAGATCGCCGCGGCTGCGGCTTCCTCGGGCTGAGTGATTGCTATTACTGCTTGCGCGCCGGCAAAGAACTAGTCACTGCCCAAAGCGGCGCAGCCGTCCGCTCCCCGCCGAACTTCGACTGACCCGCACGCGCTCGGCACGAGCGCCGCTATTTGCAGGAAGCCCGCTCGCGGAGCTGCTAGCTTGACTTGGGTCATGAAGCTACTGCGCGTTGCAGCCGCAACCTTGAACCAGACCCCACTCGATTGGGACGGAAATCGCGCGCACATCATCGCCGCGATTGAAGAGGCGCGCGCGACCGGCGTGAGCGTGCTTTGCCTCCCGGAGTTATGCATCTCTGGTTACGGTTGCGAGGATGCCTTCCTCGCCCCTGGGACGCAGGCCATGGCTCTGCTGCTTCTGGAAGAGATCCTGCCGCACGCGCGCGGCCTCTTGGTCAGCGTTGGATTGCCCTTGTTCCACAACAAGGCCCTGTACAATGCCTGCGCCTTGATCGCGGACGGCAAGCTGATGGGCTTCGTCGCGAAGCGCGCCCTTTCCGGCGACGGAATCCACTACGAGCCGCGTTGGTTCAAGCCCTGGCCCGCGGGCACACGCACCAGCATTTCCGTGTTCGGTCAGGACGTCCCACTCGGTGACATCTTCTTCGATTGTTCCGGGGTCCGCATCGGCTTCGAGATTTGTGAGGATGCGTGGGTCGCGCAGCGCCGCGGCGCCGAACTAGCGCTGACGGGAGTGGATTTGATCCTGAATCCGAGCGCCAGCCATTTTGCATTCGGTAAGCAGGAGGTGCGGCGTCGCCTAGTGCTGGAGGGATCGCGAGCATTCGGTGTGAGTTACGTATACGCAAACCTTCTGGGCAACGAAGCGGGGCGCGCCATCTACGACGGTGATGCGTTGATCGCCACGGCGGGCAAGGTGATCGCCCAGGCGCAGCGCTTCAGCTTCGCAGACCACGCGTTGATCAGCGCCGTGATCGACGTCGATTTGACCCGAGTGCAGCACTCCTCTCTCAATAGCTCGCAACCTCGGGTAGTGAGCGCTCCAGGCGAGTGCGTGCCCGTGGCGTTTACTTTCCCGAGTCTGGAAGTATTCACGCCCGATGCGGGCGTGGCCGAGTGGGAGCGCTCGCCCGCATTGAAGGAAGAGGAATTTGCCCGGGCGATCGCGCTCGGTCTGTTCGATTACTGTCGTAAGAGTCGCTCGCGCGGCTTCGTCGTGTCGCTGAGCGGTGGGGCTGACTCGGCGGCTGTGGTCTGCTTGGTCGCGCTGATGGTGCGCTTTTCGGTGCGCGAGCTCGGTCTCGATGGCTTCGCAGGGAAGTTCGAGCATGTCGAAGGACTGTCACGACTGGTTTCGGAGCGTGAGCTGACTTCGGCGCTGCTCACCACCGCCTACCAAGCCACGCGAAATAGCTCGCAGGTCACGCGCGAGGCTGCGGCGCGGGTGGCCCGCGCGGTCGGCGCAACGCACCTCGAATTCGACGTCGAAGCGCTGGTGGCCGGCTACGTGTCGTCGGTCGAAGCTGCGCTCGGCCGCAAGCTCGAATGGCAGCGCGATGACTTGGCGCTGCAGAACATCCAAGCGCGAGTGCGCGCGCCCTCGGTTTGGCTCTTGGCGAATCTGAATTCTGCTTTGCTGCTCTCGACCAGTAATCGCTCGGAGGCTGCCGTCGGCTACGCGACGATGGACGGCGACACCGCGGGAGGGCTCAGCCCGATCGCCGGCATCGACAAAGCCTTCCTTCGCCGATTCTTGGTCTGGCTGGAAAAAACCGGTCCGCACGAGCTCGGGCCGATCCCCGAGCTCGACGCCGTGAACGTGCAGGCGCCGACCGCCGAGCTACGCCCGCCCTCCGCCACGCAGACCGACGAAGCCGACCTGATGCCCTACGAGGTGCTGGACGCCATCGAGCGCGCCGCCATTCGCGACAAACGCAGCCCGCGTGAGGTGCTGACCCTGATTTGCGTTCAATTCAGCCAATATTCGCGGGATAATCTGTGGCTCTGGCTGGACCGCTTCTTCCGCTTGTGGAGTCGCAATCAATGGAAGCGTGAACGCTACGCGCCCAGCTTCCACGTCGACGACGAAAGCCTCGATCCCAAAACCTGGTGTCGCTTTCCCATCCTCTCTGGCGGCTTCACCCGCGAACTTCGCGAACTCCGCCAATCCCTCTCGCGCGAAAAAACCTAGCCCGCGAACGGCGTAGGGCGACGAACGGCGGCAAGCGAGACTAACCGCGAAGCGAAACCGGGTGGGGTTTCAATTCCAGCTCGTTTTGTTGCGCGGAGCGTGCCGTCGGAGACGTGCTCGCCTTTTAGATCCGGGATTCACCGCGCTCCGACTGGCGCAAGGGACGGGAACGGCTCGGGTTGTGAGCTGCAGCGCCGGATCGCGATCGCCTACTCTCCCGACCACACCGAGCTCGTTCGCGCACCGCAAACTAGCGGTGAACGACGACTAAAGTCGAGGGCCCGAGCCAGGGGAGCCAGCGGACTCCGTGCCAGCCGGGGGGCAGGGCGGGTTCGGTGAATTCGAACAGCGTGCGGCCGTCGATTGGGGAGAGGTTCACGCAGCCGCCGCTTTTGAATTCGCCCCAACTGTCGTGCCAGTAAGCGGTGTGCAGAGCGTGGGGGCCGCTGAAATTCTGAGTCCAGGGCACGTCGGAATGGATCAATTCGCCCGGTGCTTCCATGGTCGCGGTCGCGAATTTGCCGGATACGGGGAAGGTGCCGGTCGGCGTGAGCGCGTGCTCGATGGGATCCTCACCGGGCTTGGCGAAGCCGCCGCGACCGGGTGAAATCAAAGTCGTGAACACCGGCTTGGTGCCTTCGTACGCGATCAGGTAACCGGCCGTGACGGCCACTTCCAGCCACGTTGCGCGGCCTTTGGGTGCGATGCCGGTCGTGTCTTCCGCGCCGACATCGGCGCCCCAAGGTGTCTTGGGCTGTGGCATGGGTAGCACTGCATCGCTCGCCTTCAGCCAGAGGTCCGCGCGTTTCGTGCGCAAGAAGCGCTCCTTGCCCACGACTTGTTGCTCGCCGCTCAGCTCGACGAAGCTCAGCCGCGGAAATGTTTCGCTGGCCGCAACGAACTCGCCGTTGGCGTCGCGTGTGTACGCCGGGCGATCTTTGGCCCTGAAGAACGCGAGTGGTAGCTGTGCGTCTTGCCCGAGCTTCAAGCCTTGAAACTTGACGACCGGGTAGGGCGTGACGCTCGCTTTGGGCAGCCACTGGTAGTCTGCGCTGAGCAGGAAGTCGTGTCCGTCGACGTTGACCTCTCGGCTGTAGGCGACGGTCGAACGCCGATGCAGCTGGTTTCGCGGTTCGTGAATCGCGTTGGGCAATGGCGGAAAACTCAAGGGCGAACCACTGAGTGCCACCTCACTGGTGAGGCCGAGCGACTCGCCGTACTGATGCGGCCAAGGCGAGCTCAGGTTCGGTGCATACGGCAGGACCGCGCGGTACACCGCGTCGTTGGCATCGAGCGTCGCGCGGTTGCCGTCGACGCAGACGTAGCCGCGTGGTTCGATCGCGTACCAATTCATGCAACCAGGCCCGAATACGGGCTTGACGCTCCGGAGCGCGACCGAACCCCCGGTCCATAAATACCCAATCCACTCCTTACTGGCGTCTGGTTCGGGACGGATCCATACGTAGCGCGTACGCGCATACACACGCGCAGTAGCCGGCGCAGACGCGGCCGCCTCCGGCGCGGCGGCCGGCGCGCCCGCTGACGGCGCGGCCGATGTGGATAGCGCGCCTTGCGGCGTCAGTGCCAGCACTGGCACCGACGCCACACTGACTACTTGCCGAACCTCGCGCTGTGTCGTGTCCGGCTTCGAGGTAGCGCACTGTGTGCTGCAAAGTAAGCAAAGCAGCGGCGCAGCTGCGAAGTGACGCAATTTTGTGGCAGGGAGCCTCACGCGCGAAAGGTAGCGCATCTAAATTGTCGTTCTGCGTTTATTGCAAGGACTTGGAAACAGTAGGGAGGATCTGGTAGCGATGGGCAGGCGAGAGGGTGTTGTCGCTGGTGAAAGCTCGAAGGGTGTCAAGAAATGTCTAAGCCGCTAACGTGTTGGGTTGTCTGGGGCTTCGGTCTGACGGTTACGGGGAGCGCCTTCGCCCAGACCGCGGATACCTCGGGATCAGTATCGGTATCGAGCAATAACGGAGCGACGAGCGATGCCTCGGCCAGCGCCGCAGCACCACCCAAAGCCGAGCCACCCCCCGCCGCGACTGAGCCACCACCGTTCGAACCCTACGAACCGGGCCTCCCGCCCGAGGGCAATGTGCTCGAGCTGGGCGTCTTTGGCGGAGCGATTTTCCCGAGCTCCGATCACAACTTGAGGTATCAGGCCTACCCGCAACAGTCGTACAGCACCGGGGCAGAGTTTGGTGCCCGGCTTGGCTACTACCCCTTGTCGTTCTTGGGCCTCGAGGCAGAGGCAATGAGCGCCGCGAGCAAGGTGAAGAACACGGAGACGAGCGCGGCCCTGTATGCCGTTCGCGGGCAGCTCGTGCTGCAAGCTCCGCTGCCTTACGTCGCGCCGTTCATTTTGGCGGGCTTCGGGCGCTTGGGCGCCATCAGCCGCGCCATGGCCAACGACAGCGATCCGGCTTGGCACTTCGGCATCGGTGCGAAACTGCCGCTGACTCACGCGTTGTCGGCGCGGCTCGATCTGCGCGACACGCTCACCGAGAACGTGCAGCAAAATGGCCAGGCGCAAACCTTCGAGATTTTGCTCGGGCTATCCGCGACGGTCGAGCGCAGCCGCAAGCAACCGCCGCCCCCGCCGCCGGATACCGACCACGACGGTTACGTCGATAGCGAGGACCAGTGCCCGGCAGAGCCAGGCGTTGCTCCGCGTGGTTGCCCCGCCGACACGGATTCGGACGGAGTACTGGACAAAGACGACTACTGCCCGCGTGAAGCCGGCCCGGCCCCGAATGGCTGCCCCGACCCGGATGCGGACAAGGACGGCGTACCGCTGCCTTGCGACCAATGCCCCAAAGAAGTCGGCGTCAAACCCGACGGCTGCCCGATCCGCGACAGGGATGGCGACGGCATCTTCGACGACAAAGACAAGTGCCCCGACAAGCCGGAGACCCACAACGGTTTCGAGGACGAGGATGGCTGCCCCGACACCGTGCCGGATGCGGTCAAGAAGTTCTCTGGCGTGATTGAGGGCATCTATTTCGACAAGAACAAGGCCACGATTCGCGCGCAGTCGAAGAGCGTGTTGGCGAGCGCGGCCAAGGTCTTGCAAACCTATCCGAGCATCAGCCTCGAAATCTCCGGCCAT
The DNA here is from genome assembly GCA_037200885.1 of Pseudomonadota bacterium. Taxonomy (GTDB): domain Bacteria; phylum Myxococcota_A; class Polyangia; order Polyangiales; family Polyangiaceae; genus PMG-095. The sequence continues at coordinate 1,679,195 of JBBCIN010000003.1, read as the reverse complement.
ACTTCGAGTGAAGGTGACGCGGCGGTCAACCAGCGGTTGTCGCAAGAGCGCGCGGACTCCGTGAAGCAATGGCTGGTCGACAACGGCGTTCCGCCCGAGCGGCTCAAGACTCGCGGCGCGGGCCCCGACGAGCCAATTGCGGACAACAAGACTGCGGCCGGGCGCGAAAAGAATCGGCGCATCGAATTCAAGGTCCTGCAGTAAGTCCGCGGCACCCTTTGCCGAAAAGCCTTCGCCCCCGCCCCATCGTCGGCCTGCTGCTCGACGCGCTGTACAACGAGTACGCGAGCATGGTGGTGGGGGCGTTCGACGCCGAGTGTGCTCGGCGCGGGTTGGATCTGATCTGCTTTGCGGGCGGCTCGTTGCAGTCGCCTTTGGGATACGAACGGCAGCGCAATCGCTGTTTCGATCTCGCTGCTAGCGACGCACTGGATGGCCTGGTGGCTCTCAACCTGAACACCACGGCCACGGTGATGAAGGATTTTCTCGACTCCTTCCGCGGGCTGCCGATCTGCTCGGTGGGCATCGAGGTCCCGGGTTACTCGGTGGTCCAGGCCGACAACGCATCCGGCATGCGCGATGCGGTGCTGCACCTGATCACGGTGCACAATCGCCGAAGAATCGCGTTTTTGCGTGGTCCGACCGACTATCCCGAAGCCGAAGTTCGCTTCGAAGCGTACCGCGATGCGCTCGCGCAATTCGGCATTGGCTTCGACGCAAAGCGGGTCGTGACGGCCAATTTCAACGAGAACCAGGGCTACCAGGTGATGGCCGAGTTGCTCGACCAGGGAATTTCGTTCGACGCGGTGGTGGCCGCCAATGATCGTTCGGCGCTGGGCGCGATGCGCGCGCTGAAGGACCGCGGCGTTCGCGTCCCGCACGACGTGGCCGTGGTCGGGTTCGACGACAGCGAAGACGCACGCAGCGCTTCGCCCAGCTTGGCCACCGTACGCCAGCCGTATTGGGAGATCGCCGAGTGTGCGCTCGAATTCGTGGTTGATTCGTTGGCAGGTGAGGCTGCCTTCGGCAGCCGGCTTTTGGCATCGCATTTCGTCAAGCGCCGTTCGTGCGGCTGCTTGTCGGAGGGAGCTCCGTCCGAAGCGCAGTACATGCTCGACGCCGACCCTTTGCCCTTCGACGAAGCCTTCGCACGACGGCGGCAGGAGCTATCCGCGGAGCTCGCCCGCGCGGAGCGGGTCTCGCGCGTGGTCGGTCCCGACGGTTGGATCGAAAAGACCTTGGATGCGGTGCGCCTCGCCACTTTGGGCGCTCCGGATCACGAGCTCTTGTCCTTGCTCGACGAAATGCTGGCCAGGACCGCAGCCGCCGAAGGCGACGCGGGCGCCTGGCAACACGCGGTCTCGGTCATCCGACGCCGGGTCTTACCCTGCGTGATGAACGACCCGCGACGCTGGATGCGTTTCGAGGACGTGTGGCAGCGCGTTCGAGTGATGATCGCCGATGCGGTCGAGCGAGAGCAGCGTGCACTGCGCGGGCAAGCCGAGCGCGCCGCGGGGATCCTGACCGACACGAGTGAGTCACTGATCACGTCCTTCGACGTCGAATCACTGCCGCGCGCCCTGGCCGATCGCCTGCCCGCGCTCGATATCGCCTCCGCGTACGTGGCGCTGTACCAAGGGGAGGGCAAGCCGCCCCCCGAGTCACGCATGATCGTGGCCTACGAGGACCGTCGATTGCTCGAAATGCCGAGCACCGGCTTACCCTTCGAGACGGCGAAGATCGTGCCGGGCAAGCTCCGCGGTGAGCGCCGAAAGTCGCTCGTGGTCGAGCCACTGTTCTTCGAGGGTCGTCAGCTCGGCTATGCCGCGCTCGAACTCGGTCCGAAACGACGCGTGGTGTACGAGCTGCTGCGTGAGTTGATCAGCGCGGCTCTCCGCGGCGCGGAGCTCGTGCGGCGAGTCGCGGAAGAGGCCAGCAACCGAGAAAAGGCTGAAAAAGAGCGGCTGGAGCAAGAGCTGGCGATCGCAACCCGGATCCAAACCTCGATTTTGCCTCGCGACTTGCAGGTCGAAAACCTGGAGATCGCGGCCGCGATGGTGCCCGCTACCGAGGTGGGTGGTGACTACTACGACGTACTGCCGGGCAAGGGTGGTTGCTGGCTCGGCATCGGTGACGTCGCCGGGCATGGCCTCCGCCCCGGCTTGGTGATGATGATGCTGCAGAGCATCGTGGCCGCGCTTGGACGCGAGAACTTTGCCGCAGCGCCGCGAGAGATGGTCAACATCGTGAACGCCGTGCTGTACGACAACGTCAGAAATCGTCTGGGCCAAGACGAGCACGCGACCTTGACCTTGCTGCACTACTTCGCCAACGGTGAGCTCGTGTTTGCGGGCGCCCATGAAGATCTCGTGATCTTGCGGGCGGCGACTGGTAGGTGCGATCGCATCGAGACTGTCGGTACCTGGGTGGGCGCAACGCAAGACATTGCGGATGCGACCGAAGATCAACATGCCCGTCTGGAAGACGGCGATGTGCTGCTGCTGTTCACCGACGGCGTGATCGAAGCGGCCAACGCTGCCGGTGAGCACTACGGTATCGATCGCCTGTGTGCGGAGCTCGAAGCGGCGAGCGGCGCGCCCGTGCCCGAAATTCGCGATCGGCTGCTCGGCGCGGTGCAAGGGTTCCTTGCGGTGCAGCACGACGATATTGCGCTGCTCGTGGCTCGCCACACCCGGCCCCGTGTGTGACTATCGCCGGCGTGGCGCCCGAAACCGAAGCTGAGCTCCTGGCGCGCGCTCGGGCGCTGGCCGGCTCGACGATTGCCGAGGTTGCCGCGCGTTTCGCGCTGGCCGCTCCGGCGGATTTGCGCCGGCACAAAGGCTTCGTCGGCGCACTGATCGAGCGCGCTTTGGGCGCGACCGCAGGCTCGCGAGCGGCCCCCGATTTCGAGGCCCTCGGCATCGAGCTGAAGACCTTGCCCGTGGATGCGCGTGGGCGCGCGCTCGAGTCGACCTTCGTTTGCACCATCCCGTTGATGGAAATCGGCGAGGTCGAGTGGCTTTCTTCGCGGGTGCGGCGGAAGTTGAGTCGCGTGCTTTGGATCCCCGTGCAGGGCGAACGCAAGATCGCCGTTCCCGAGCGTCGGATCGGCGAGCCTCTGCTGTGGTCCCTCGACGCCGCCGCGGAGGCCGCGCTCCGCTTCGATTGGGAGGAGCTCGCCGGCATCATCGGTCGCGGTGACGTCGAGACCATCACCGGCCACATCGGTCGCTGCTTGCAGATTCGACCGAAAGCGCGCGACTCTCACGCGCGTCGGCGTGGCGTCGACGCGGACGGCGCGCGCTTCGCAGCGCTGCCGCGCGGTTTCTATTTGCGGGCGACGTTCACCAGCGAAATTCTACGCCAAAATTACGCGCTCTAGTCATTCGACCTCGTCGGGCAGAGGTGAGACGCCGACGTGCACGTGGTCATGGTGATCGGCGTTGTCGTCGGGCGTCAGATACTCGTGAAATAGGCCGCTATTGTGGAAGCGCGCCGCGATCGCGTTGGTCACCGGGGCATCGGCTTCGAGCCTCGTGCCCAGGCCCTTGTGAAAGTCGTGCTGCACTTCGTAGTGCACACCCAAGCGAGTGAAGCCGTGCATGTCGATGGCTAACCCGTACGCATGCAGGCTGACTCGCCTTTTGGCACTCAGCCGGTAGACGTAGGCGCCGGAAAATCGAACGTCGCTCACGCCGTACGCCGTGAGCTCGCCCCCGACCAAGGCCAGCGCCAAGACCAATCGGCAATCGGCGATCAAGGGTCCATTGCCGCCCGTGTAATAGCGAACGCCGGCGATGGGTCCGTCGACGGCGATCGGAGTTCGCACACCGAGCTCGTGATCGATCGCATGAAAACGCACGCCGTGTCCGCCCAGCCGCGCGAGGCAATCGGCGCTGCCCGGCAACACCGAGCGCAAATCGTTGCGCGTGCGAGGTCGCGGCACGTCCCCCAATGTCTTGGCAAAGACCGAACCGGGCGCGCTTTGCACGCTCTTGATCGGCTCCGAGGTCGAGATCGGGACGCGGTTCGGCTGCCGCGTCGCGAACCCCTTGCCCGCATCGTTCGAGACCGCGGCTGGCGGCCATGCATAGCCCGTGGGCACGACCCAGCCGGCACCGGCCGCGTAGGGATAAGCCGCATCCGGAGCTTCGCGCGCGCAGCCCCCGAGCCCGAGCGCCAGGGCGGCCAACATGAGCAAACTGATGACCCGGCGGTTCACGCGCGAAATTGTGACAGGCAGCTGGGGACGGGCCAAGATTTAGGCGTGGTTACGGGGCGAAGCGCCTAAAGCCAGCGAGAACTCCCGCTCAACCTCCGTCGCGCAGGCGCGGCGGCCGGGCGCAGAAGAGCGTGATCTTTTATCAGCGGCTCAGCGTGCTGACTAGGTTTGCGGCTTCGTCGCGATCGATTTCGAGCACTTCGGCGGCTTCCAAGATCAGTTCGCGTTCGCTGGTGCGGACGATGCCATCGGCGGCCGCGACTTGAATGGCCAAGGAAAGCGCGACGCGACGTGAGCCGGCATCCGGCAGGCGGCTCTTCGCGTTCAGCAGGCGCGCTTCGCGGCCTTCGCGCTCGAGTGCCTCGCTGGCCTCCGCCACGAGAGTGGCGAGCCGCGCGGTGGCAAGGCGGCCATCCGTGAGCGATTGCACGCTTTTCAGGAAGTGCGCGCGTTCGACCAGGCTGAATTCACCGTCCGCCGAGGCCGCGAGGAACATCACCTCCACCAGAGCTTCCAACTTCGCTTCACCCAGTGCTTGCAGATCATTCCCGCTCATGACGGCGTACTCTAGCGGACGTAGCGGCTAGGCCGCAATCGACGTGCTCAGGAATCACTGCCGCGGTCGGCGTCGTCGATCAGAAATGGGGAATGCGTGAATTGACGAATCACTTCCGTCGCATAGCTTCCGGAGGGGAGCGAGAATTCGAGCTCCAGACGACCGACGCCGACCCAGCGCAGTTCGAGATCGGTCACCTTTGCGATCAGATCGCGGCGCGTACCGGGAGCCAAGCGAGCCAGCTTCTCGCGCGCTTCCTGGTTCAAACCGAGCTCCTCGAGCAGAGAGAGCTCCAGCGCGGCCGCCTCGGCAGAAGTCGGGCGCGCTTTCGGACCGAAGATGGGGCCCGTCAGGTGAATGTCGCCGCTGGTCAAGCGCGGACCTTCGCGTTCGGTGTCTTCGACCGAAAACATGGCGCCCGCGTTGTCGAGGCGCACGACCTCGCCCAATAGCAAACGCTCGAGGCCAAGCGCGCGTCGAGCAGAAAAATAGCGGTTGAACACCTCCGCCTGAATCACGCTCGGGTACAATTTGGTCAAGAAGCGCGGCATGCCGTGCAGCTTGGCGCCCTCGCGCAGCCAAACCAACGCTTGGCGCAAGCCATCGCCTCGACGACCGAAGCGCTGACCGCCGTAGTAGTTGAACAGGCCGCGGGCGCGCAGGAGCTCCGCCACTGGCGCCGCTTTCTCGAGTGCAGCCAGGTCCGTCGTGACCAGCGTGATGCGAAAGCGATTGCCCAATAAGTGTCCGGTTCGGAGCTTGTTCGAGTGGCGCGTGTGCTCCACCACGGTGATGCCTTCGGGGAGCTGCCACTCGCTCGGCGGTCGCGCCTTGGACGGCAAGGATAGCCACTGCCGGGTGACCGCGTGCTTGTCCTTGAGCCCCGCGTAACCCACATCGCGCTCGTCCACGCCCGCGGCGCGCGTGACGGCGCGCACCATGGCCGGCGTCGTGTAACCGCGCTTCTCGACCCGCGCATAGAGGTGTTCGCCCGCGCCGCTGTGCGGATAGAGCGGGATCTCGTCGACCACGAAATCCTCGGGTGTCGCGCCGATCTGTGCGTCGATGGGCGACGCCTCCCCGAGCATCAGCTGTGGTTCGTGCGGGGCGGTGTCCAGCGCTAGAGCGCTGTCAATGTCAGTGTTCATTTGCGTGCTGGTCCGACAATCAAATCACCGAGTGCCTTGAACAGCTCGTCGCTCGCGCTCTCTTTGCCTTCGGCCATGTCCAGGTCTTCGATGCCCAGGATCAAGAGCTCCGGGTCGGAGTGGTCCGGATTGAAATCGTCGGGCAGACTGGACAGATTTGGGTTCGGTGGCGGCACGCTATCGGCAGGGAGTGCTTGCGTGTGGCCGCCCTGGGAATGCAGCACCAACGCCGCAATGTTGTCGGGCCCGCCGGCGGCATTGGCCAATTCGATCAGGCGCGTTGCGATTTGCGGCGGGGTAGCGTCCTGCCCGAGCGCGGTCGCGATTTGCAGCGCGGAGACGGGGCCACTCAAACCATCGCTGCACAAGAGATAGCGATCGCCCTCGACCACCGCGTACGATCGCATCGAAACGCGTAGCTGCCCGCGCATCCCCAACGCCCGCGTGACCACGTTCTTCGGCAGCCGCGCGAGCACCTCATCGTCGAGCTCCGGGCGCTGTTCGATCACGTCCGTCAACAGCGAATGATCCTGCGTCAACAACTCGAGGTGCCCGCCCCTCAGTCGATAACAGCGACTGTCGCCCACGTGCGCCACGTGCATCAGGGCGGAGCGAGGTGAAAAGCTAGTCGCGACCACGGTGGTGCCCATGCCGCGGTGGGCACGCGAGGAGTGCGAGATCTCGGCGATGTCGCGGTTCGCCTTGAGCACCGCGGCAGACAAGCGGCGCGCGCCATAGGGAATGCCGAAGCGATTGAACTCGGGACTCTGATGCGTGCTGCGGATGGTGGCGCCAAAGTAGTTTTCCATCGAGCGCGCGCACAGGGCGCTCGCGATCTCGCCTGCGTTGTGACCCCCAGCGCCGTCGGCCACCAGGTACAAGCTCAAGTCATCGCGTACGAGTACGGTGTCTTCGTTGTGCGTGCGGCGTTTCCCAACATCGGTTGCGCCGCCCGCTTGGAGCACGAGCTGTGCCGTCATCTGCGAGCTGCGAGCAGTGTCGCAGGATCGCGCACTTGCGGAAAGCGCGCGGCCCGCAGCGGGCGCATAAACCGCGGATATCGCTTGAAATCCGGCCAGCCGCTCGATCGTCCACGCGGCGCGTGCGGGAAATCGTCTGTCTTTTCCTTGCAAGGGCCCGGAGGACGCCCGACAGTTCAAAAGTAGTGAGTAGTGATGCGACGCGTACGAAGCCCAAGACAGGGCTGGTGCTCTCTGGGGGCGGCATGCGTGGCGCCTACGAGGTCGGCATCGTTGCGGGCATCATGGAGGTTTTGGATCCAGAGCCCGGTTCAGGCCCTGTGTTTCAGATTTTCGCCGGGACCTCGGTAGGCGCCATCAACGCGACCTACTTGGCGTCCAACGCTTCTCACCCTGACCACGGCGCGGAGCGCCTGGCCGAGGTGTGGGGCAGCTTGCGCCTCGAAGATCACGCCCGCTTTCGCCCGTTTGGCTTGGCTCGCTTGCCGGAAGCACTGGCTCGCTTCCGAAGCAAGCCCGGGCAGACCATGGGCAGCTCTCTGCTCGACTCGCGCGGTATCGAAGTGCTGGTGCGCCGCACCATCGATTGGACCAAGCTTCACGAGAATATCGACGATGGCACCATCGATGCGGTGATGGTGGCCGCTCTGCACGTCGTTTCGGGGCGCACGACGATGTTCACCGAGCGCGCTCCCCATTGCCACATCGAGCCCACGCGCGACGAACGCAAAGCGACCTCATTCGAGCGCATCACGGCCGATCACGTGCTGGCTTCCGCGGCGATTCCGCTGCTCTTCCCGACCCGTCGCATCGGCGCGCACTACTATTGCGACGGCGGCTTGCGCTTCAACACACCGATCGCGCCTGCCATTCGCGCGGGGGCCGAGCGGCTCGTGATCGTATCGGTGCGCCACGAGCGCTCGCAGCGTGAAATCGCCGCAGTCGAAGCCGCAGACTCCGGCGGCGGCGGCGGTGAGCTGAGCTCGGCGTTCCTGATCGGAAAGCTGCTCAACGCGCTCTTGCTGGACCCCGTCGCCTATGATTTGCAAGTACTCGAGCGGCTGAATCAAGTCATGGAGGTATTGGAGGAGACCCTTGACGCGGACGATCTGGAACGCATCCAAAGGGTGTGGATCAAGCATCGCGGCGCGCCCTACCGCCGGCTAAAGAAGCTGGTCTTCCAACCCTCTCGGGATTTGGGTCGGGTCGCGGGGGAATTCATCAAGAAATCGCTCAAGACCACGAATCTGCGCCCCGTGGCCAAGTACTTGATCGAAAAATTTGCCAGCGACGCACCCGAGCCGGAAGCGGATTGGGCCTCGTACCTGTTGTTCGACGGCAGCTTCGCCCACGAGCTGATCGAGATTGGCCGGCAAGATGCCCGGGACCAGGCCGACAGAATTCGAGAATTTTTCAACTGAGCGGCCCGGGCCTGGCTGGGAATGAACCCCCGAGCGCCGGTGTTGATGATGCACGCGGCGCCAACGGCCGCTCACATTCGAGGAAAAGCTATCGATGATCACTCGCCGATTGACGACTCCTTTGCTCGCACTGGCCGCGATTGCGGGCATTACCGCCGCGGGTTGCGCCAAGTCGGGCGGCTCCGTTCACCCGGAAATTGCCGCCGAAACGCGGAGCAATACCACTCCCGTTACAGTCCTACCGAACCCCGTGCTGAGCCGCGTGGGCGCGGAATCGATCGCCGACATCACCGAGCGAGTGTTGCCCTCCGTGGTGAACATCTCGATGACGAAGGTGACTCGGATGTCTGCATCGCCGCTACCCTTCTTTGGCCCTCAGGGCGGGGAAGACCGGCGCGAACAGGGGATGGGCTCGGGCGTGATCGTCTCCAAGGACGGCTACATCCTGACCAACAACCACGTCGTCGCTGACGCCCAAGAAATCAAGGTCACCACCTCCGACCGGAAAAATTACACCGCAACCATCGTGGGCACGGATCCAAAGAGCGATCTGGCCGTGATCAAGCTGAAGGGAGAGGTTGGTAACCTGACCCCGGTCGAGTTTGGTGATTCCGGTCGCCTCCGTTTGGGCGACATCGTGCTCGCGATCGGCAATCCCTTCGGTGTGGGTCAGACCGTGACCATGGGCATCGTCTCCGCCAAAGGTCGCAGCGATCTCGGCATCGAAGCCTATGAGGATTTCATCCAGACGGACGCTGCGATCAACCCGGGCAACTCTGGTGGCGCGTTGATCAACGCGGAAGGCAAGCTGGTCGGCATCAATACGGCGATCCTGTCGCGCAGCGGCGGCTACCAGGGGATCGGCTTCGCGATCCCGAGCAACATGGCCTCGCCGATCATGGATAGCCTGAAAAAGAGCGGCAAAGTGATTCGCGGCTGGCTCGGCGTCGCGATTCAGGACGTCGATCAAGAGTTGGCAGACGCGATGAAGTTGCCGTCGGCGACGGGCATTCTGTTGTCTGACGTCAAGCCAGGCACGCCCGCCGCCCGGGCGGGCCTCGCGCGCGGTGACGTCGTGCTCAAGGTCGATGGCAAGGTCGTCGACACCAGCGGGCAGTTCCGCAACGTGATCGCCGCCAGCGGTTCCAAGCACAAGGTGCACTTGGATTTCATTCGCGACGGCAAGGCAGTCGCCTCCGACGTCGAGCTCGGGGAGATGCCCGAGTCGGACGCCGTGGCTGCTTCCGGCCCGAGCTCGGCTCAGGGCAGCGCCTTGGACGGCATCGTGCTCGAGAACATCAACCCGCAGAATCGGCGAGCCTTCGAGATCGACGATGCGGTGAAGCAGGGCGTGGTGATCACGCGGCTCGACCCGCAGAGCAATGCCGCCCACGCTGGTTTGAGGCCGGGTGATGTCGTACTCGAGGTCAACCGCGTGCGCGTCGACTCACCGCAGCGCTTCCAAGAGCTCTATTCCAAGTCCAAGGACCGCGTGCTGCTACTCGTCAATCGTCACGGCAGTACGAGCTATTTGGTCGTCAAGGCCTGAGTCCGAGCCTCGATCGCCGCGGGTCGCGAGGCCCGCGCGTCGCGATCGCCGCATGTAGGCGAGCTCCGATCCCGCCGCAGGCCAAGAGGCCGCTTGTCTCGCTAGTTGGGAAGGGCCCGTACCCAGGATGCGGCCCTCGCGCTAGCATGGCCTGGTTTTGGAAGGCGTCATCGCACCTCGCAGTTCGCAGAATAGCCTCGCGGCGGTAAATCCCCGGGTCTGTCCGGCTTGCGGCGCGCGCTACCCGGCGGATTTTCGCGTCTGCCCCCGCGACGCGACTCCGCTCCAGGACGCACCGGACGACGAGGATCCGATCGTCGGCCAACTCCTCGACGGCTCGTACGAAGTGCTGCGGGTGATCGGCGAAGGCGGTATGGGCAAGGTGTACGAGGCGCGGCACACGCGGCTTCACACCAAGCGCTTCGCGGTGAAGCTTTTGCATCAGGAGCTCGCGCGCCAGCCAGATGTCGTCACGCGCTTTCAGCGTGAAGCCGAAGCAGCGAGCGTGCTCACGCATCCGAACGTGGTCGGCGTGTACGACGTCAACACCAGCGCAGACGGTCGTCCGTACATCGTGGCGGAGCTGCTGCAAGGGGAAGACCTTGGCAGCTACCTGGACCGGCTGGGAAAGCTTCCCACGGTGGAGGCCGTGCACATCGTTCGTCAGGTCTGCCACGCTCTCGGAGCGGCTCACGCGCACGGCATCGTGCACCGCGACGTGAAGCCTGAAAATGTGTTCTTGGCCGAGCCAAACGCGACGGTCAAAGTGCTGGATTTTGGCATTTCCAAAGTGGCCGAAACGAGTGACGGCTTGACCAAGACGGGCACCGTGATGGGCACGCCCGACTACATGGCGCCCGAACAAGCCCGTGGCGATCGCGTCGACTCGCGTGCCGACATCTATGCCGTGGGCGCGATTTTGTATCGCGCGCTCACCGGTCGCAAGCCGTTCGAAGGCACGGATGCGATGGCTATCCTGACCGCCGTCCTGACGCACGAACCCGAGCGCCCATCCACGCTCGAACCGAAGATCCCGCTATCGCTGGAGCTGGTCGTGCAGCAGACGATGGCCAAAATGCCGAACGAACGCTTTGCCACCATGGACGCGCTCGAACAAGCCCTGGCCCCGTTCGACTCCCCGGATGCGCACCTGCCCGCGGTCACGCCCAAATCAGTCGCCAATTCCGCGACCTTGCCTGCGCCCACGACGTTACTGGAAGCCGCGGCGCGCACCCTGCTTGCTACGCCGCCGAGCACTTCGATCCATGAAGCCATGGAACAGACTGCTCGCGATGTTCGCCTGGCGCGGCCAGGCCTGGTGTTCTTCACCGCTTTCGGCCTGTTCTGGGGCTTCGTCAACGTCGTGGTCGTGGCGGCTGCCCTCGTGCGTCTCGTGCGCGGCACCGACCTGAGCACGGCGGAAGTGACGCTTTCGATCATTGGGGTCCTCGCGACTCTCGCCAGCCCTGCGCTGATCTGGATTCGCCACTTGCGCCGCGACGTCTGGCCAAGCACCCCGCGCTCGATGGAAATGGTCGTTCGCCTGCGCCGCGTCGTGCTGTACAGCGCGGCTGCTTACGGCCTCGGCGCCGTGCTCGTGCAACTCTTCGAAGGCGTCGTCGGCCGCAACGGCCTAGGCGTCGCGCGCCCCGGCTGGTGCCTGTTCGTGTTCGTGATAGCGCTGGTTGTCGGCGGACTGACTTGGCTCGGATCGGCGTCGCGGAGTCGCGAGTAAGATACCTACAATTTGGCGACGTTCTTGCCGACTTGGTAGGCCGGGCGCTGAACGATGCGCTCGACCCAGGCTTTGACGTGTGGAAATTCCGACAGCGGCAGCACATCCCCCGCGCCATAGCCGGAGCTCAGGCCATCGACCCACGGTACGGTAGCGATGTCGGCGATCGTGTACTCACCGATCAGGTACTCCTTGTCGCTCAGCTCATGCTCGAGCACGCCCAGGAGGCGCTTGGCTTCGTTGGTGTAGCGCTCGAGCGGGTAGGGATGGTCGCACTTGTCGCGAGCGTATTTGAAGAAGTGACCGAACTGGCCAAACATCGGACCGATGTGCCCGACTTGGAAGAAGAGCCACTGCAGGCACTTGAAACGCTGCGCGGGGTCGGTTGGCAACAGTCGGCCGGCTTTTTCTGCCAGGTAGATCAGGATCGCGCCCGACTCCATCAGCGCGAACGGTTTGCCGCCGGGCCCATCGAGATCCACGATTGCGGGGATCTTGGAGTTGGGACTGATCGACTTGAAGGCGTCGGTGAATTGCTCGCCTTTGCCGATGTGCACGACGTGCGCTTCATATGGGATCTGCAGTTCCTCCAAGCCGACGGCGACTTTGATGCCGTTCGGAGTGTTCAGTGAGAACAGCTGGATCTTGGCGCGATCGGCGATGGGCCATTGGGACTCGATCAGGAGCGGCGGGGCCATCCCCGTAGCCTAGGGCTACGGCTCGGGAACCGACAGTGACCTGGTCGATTCCGCCCGGATTTTGCTGATTTGTAGCGAAATTGGTGCCGAAACCGAAGCCGTGGCCAAGTCAGGGGGATGCCTCCGACCGGTGAGCCCGAGCTCAGCAACCTGCGGCCGAGCAATGTCCCGCTCAATGCCCGCTGGTTCTTCGACAGTGAAGAGTGGCTGTTCTGCGAGCGCGACGCCGACGGCGAATTGCACGGTTCTGTGCGCACCTATCGCGAGGACGGGACGCCGTGGCTCGAATTCGAGTTTCGGCACGGCAAGCGCCACGGCCCGTTTCGGCGTTTCTACGCGTCGGGGCATGTCGCGCAAGCGGGTCGCTACTTCGACGACCTGCTCGATGGTCTGCTCGTGGTTCGCAGCGACGGCGAGAATACCTACAGCATTCGCCCATGCTGCATTCCCGAGGCGGCCCGCGTGATGAAGCAAGAGCACCGACGCGGTCAGCTGCTCGCCGAGATATTCGAGGACGAACAGGGGCAGCGGCTCGCGGATGCCGAGGGGGTGCCGGGCGCAAACGGCTGGCCCGAACCCTTGCGTGAGCGCGAGGACGACGTGCTGGCATTCGGCTTTGACTTCTGGCCTGGACGCGAATCGTTCGCAGGCGCGAGTGAGGCGGACCAGGCAAGCGTCGAGCAATCGCTTCCGGCCGTGCGTCAGGCGATTCAACGCTCCGCGCAGCGGTTGCTCGCGTTTCGACGCGAGCTCCTCAATCGCGGAGTAAGCCTGGTTCCACCCGATATTTCGCGCCTGATCGCGGACTTCGGGCTATCGCTGCGCCGCTTCTCGTTCGAAACGGAGTACGACGATGGCAAAGTCACGGTGTCAGTCGACGAGACTCCGGTTCTGTCGGGCTCCACGCGCGAACTGTGCACTCGTGCTCGCCTCGAATGGACTGCGCTGTGCTGGCTGTGTTGGGCGGTGGGTCTCGACCAGATTGCTCTGCCCGAGCGCCTCGAGTCGCATGAGGATCTGTACGCCGCGTTGGTCTCGGCTTCCGAGCGACAAGCGGGGCTCACCGGTCACGATTTGAAGCCCAGCGCGGCGCCGCACTTCCACGGCCTGGATGAAACGCGGCTGCCGGCTTCGGCGTTGGCTCACCTTGCTGACCACTACCGCGAGATCCGCGCGGTGCTCTTGTTCCTGAGCGACGCTGAATGTCAAAGCCCGTGGCAAGACGACCTCGGGCGCGCACCGAGCGCGCCCGAGACCTGATGCACGGGCCCCTCAGCCCTTGGGTCCGAGCATGTCTTCGGGGCGCACGAAGCGGCTGAAGTCTTCGGCGGAAACCAGTCCCAGGGCTTCGGCCGATTGGCGCAGGGTGAGCCCCTCTTTGTGGGCCTTTTTCGCGATTTTCGCGGCGTTGTCGTAGCCGATGTGGGGGTTCAACGCCGTCACCAGCATCAGCGAATTTTCGAGATGTTCCTGGATGCGCTTCCTGTTCGGCTCGATGCCGACGGCACAGTTCTTACGAAAGCTGTCACAGCCATCCGCGATCAAGCGCGCGCTCTGCAAGAAGTTGTGCGCGAGCAGAGGCTTATACACGTTGAGCTCGAAGTTGCCGCTGGCTCCGCCGAAGTTCACGGCCACATCGTTGCCGAAGATTTGCGCGCAGAGCATGGTCATCGCTTCGGACTGAGTCGGGTTGACTTTGCCCGGCATGATCGAGCTGCCTGGTTCGTTCTCCGGGATCGAGATCTCGCCGATCCCGCAGCGCGGTCCCGAGGCCAGCCAACGCACGTCGTTGGCGATCTTCATTAGTGACGCCGCGAGCGTCTTGAGCGCGCCATGCCCGAACACGATCGCGTCGTGCGCGGCCAGCGACTCGAACTTGTTCGGCGCGGTCACGATCGGGTGCGAGGTGAGCTCGGCCACCTTGGCCGCGACGCGCACCGCGTATTCCGGATGGGCGTTGAGTCCGGTGCCTACCGCAGTGCCGCCAAGGGCTAGCTCGGCCAGGTGTGGGACTGAACTTTCCAGGTGTTTCAGGCCATGATCGAGTTGCGCGACCCAGCCGCTGATCTCTTGGCCCAGGGTCAGCGGAGTCGCGTCCATCAAGTGGGTGCGACCGATTTTGACGATGTCTTCGAACGCCGTCGACTTCTCGGCGAGCGTGTCGCGCAAGGCCTTGACGCTGGGCAGCACGCGCCGACGCACGGCATCCACGCAAGCCAGCGACATCGCGGCTGGGAACACGTCGTTCGACGACTGCCCGCGATTCACGTGATCGTTCGGGTGGACCAGGCGTTTTTCCCCGCGCACGCCGCCCAAGATTTCGCTGGCGCGATTGGCGAGCACCTCGTTCATGTTCATGTTGCTCTGCGTGCCGCTGCCGGTCTGCCAGACGACGAGGGGAAACTCTGCGTCGTGCTGGCCGGCGATCACTTCGTCGGCGGCGGCCACGATCGCGTTGCCGATTCGTGCATCGACCGCGCCGAGATCCATGTTCACCAGCGCCGCCGCCTTCTTGACGATCGCCAGCGCGCGCAGCAATTGCGCGGGCATGCGCTCGCCGGAGATGGCGAAGTTCTGCAAGCTGCGCTGGGTCTGAGCGCCCCACAGCCGATCGTCGGGAACTTCGATCGGGCCGAAAGTGTCGAGTTCGGTGCGAGTGCTCTTTTCGGTCATGGCCCGAGGACCTGCACAAGACCCAGGCCGGAATCAAGATCCTCGCGAAATTTCACGCGGATTTGACCAAATTTGGCGAAGGTTGGTAGTACGCTGCCATGGCCCGAGCCCGCTTTGCCGCCCAAGCCGCGCTCGCTGCTCTCATCGGCCTGAGCGCGCTCCGCGTGCAGGCGGCGCCCGAGCCAAAACCCGCAGAATCTGCCAAAGCAGCGGAAGGCAAGGCGAGCAAGCCAGAGGCACGGCCAGAGCCGAAGGCCGACGCCAAACCCCGGAACGGCAATAATAAATCGGACAAGGCCAAGCCGACCGCCAATCAGGCGGCGGAACCCGCCACGCGCATCGATCCCGCCAAGCCTGAATCGGGCAAACCGGACTCTGCCCCGAAGCCTGTAGATGCTCCCAAAGCGGTCACGGCCTCGAAGCCCGCGAGTGCCCCTGATCCGCAACTCGGCGTCGGCACGCGCTCGGTGGGGACACTGCCGGCAGCTCCGGTGAACGACGACCTCGAAGCGACCAAGGCGGCCAAAAGCGGCGGCGTGGAGAAATCCGACAAGCCGGACAAATCGGAAAAGGCGCAAGCGCGCGCCGCGCATCAAAAGGGCAAGCCGCCGCACAAGCCGTCGCCGTCACTGCCCGCGGGCGCCACCCGTGCTCAACCCGACCGCGTAGCGCGTCAGAAGATCGCCGAGGGCCCGACCGATGAGGATCTGCGCGCCGGCAAAGACGATCCTGAGCTTCGTTCGTTGAAGGCCGCCGAACGCGTGCTCTTTCCGCGCCCGCTGACGGGCGTCGAGCCGGGCTGGTCTTGGGATCTGCCCGAGGCGGTCGGTAAGGTCGGACCCGAGGTGATCACGCAGGGGGTGCCCAGTCTTCGCCCGAGCGGCGCGCGGCGAGAAGCGGTCTCCGGCGCGCCTGACGCGGTCTGGCTAAAGAGCCTGACGATGCCCGGTCTGCCCATCGTACTCGACGAGTTCGTGATCAAGTACCTGCGCTTTTATCGCGATAGCCCGAGCGGCAAAGCGATCGCCCGCGTGTGGACGAAGAAGAGCGGGCGCTACGCCGCCGCCATGCGCACCGAGCTCGCGCGCGCGGGCGTGCCCACGGATCTGGTTTGGTTATCGATGATCGAGAGCGGGCACAATCCGACCATCGTCTCGCCCGCCGGCGCAGCGGGGCTCTGGCAATTCATGCCGGATGCGGGTCGCACCTACGGCCTGACCGTGGATCGCTGGGTCGACGAGCGCCTGGACCCCGAGCGCTCGACGCAGGCCGCGAGCCGATACCTGAGCGATTTGTACCGCCGTTTTGGCAGCTGGGAGCTCGCCATCGCTTCCTACAACATGGGTTACGGGGGACTTGCGCGTTCGATCCGCAAATTCAACAGCAACGACTTCTGGGAGCTCGTTCGCTACGAAGCCGGCGTGCCCTGGGAAACCACGCTGTACGTGCCCAAGATTTTCGCGCTTTCGATCGTGATGAACAACAAGAAAGCGTTCGGCCTCGATGCGGTAGAGACCGATCCGGCGGAGAGCTTCGATGTGGTGCAGGTCGGGCCGAGCGTGGCGCTCGCGGACGTCGCGCGCTCGGCCAGCATCACGGAAGCAGAGCTGGCGGCTCTGAACCCCGCATTTTTGGCGGGGCGAACCCCGCCTGCGGTGCCGGGCGCGAGCAAGCCGAGTTGGCGCGTCCACGTGCCAGCGGGCAGGGGCGCACAATGCTCGGCCGCGTTGGCCCGCATTGCAAGTGACGACGACGCACTGCAAACGTACCTGACCAAGTTCGGCGAAACCGTGGAATCGATCGCCAATGCGCACGGCGTGAGCGAAGCCCGGCTCCGCGCGATCAATCACGTCGAGCCCAAAGAGCAACTCGTGGCCGGAACGGTCCTGCTCGTGCCGCGCACCGCGCGAGCGGCGGCCGCGATTCCCAACGACGAAGTGGTGGTGGTTCCACCGCGGGAATTTGCCTATGCGGAGCGTTCACGGCTGTTTTATCGCGTGCTCTCGGGCGATACACTGAGCCGCGTGGCCAACGTGTTCTCGGTCAGCGTGGCCGACATCGGGCTGTGGAACGCGCTCGACGAAAATGCGCGGCTGCAATCGGGGATGGCTCTTCAGCTGTTCGTCGACAAAGGCAAGGCCTTCTCGGCGCGCACCATTACCCCCTCCGAGACCCACGTCTTGGTCGCCGGCAGCCCGGAGTTTTACGACTATTTCGAAGGTCAAAACGGCAGAAAGCGCGTGATCGTCAGCGCACACGAGAACGACACACTGGCGACGCTCGGCAAGCACTACGGCATGACCGTGGGCAGCATGGAGCGCGTCAATCGTCGTTCGCGCACGGACAAGCTGCACGCTGGAGAGAGCATCGTCGTGTACGTCGACCGGGGCCGCTCGGTCACGCCCCGCAAACCGAACCCGGATGACGACGTCGCGAGCGGCACACTGCTCCCGCTGGAACCCGCGTTGGACACGCCCAGCCCCGATATCTCGGACTCTCCCGCGGAGCTCGGGCCGGCCTCGATTGCCCCTGCGGAAGTCGGCGCGCCCTAGTAAGGATCTGGCATTTCCTTCGGACAAATGGGACATCACAAGCCATGTCCCGCCTCACCGCAGTGATCCTCGCCGCAGGCCTGGGGACGCGCATGAAAAGCGCGCTGCCCAAGGTGCTGCACCCGATTGCCGGTCGCCCATTGCTCCACTACGCCGTGCGCGCGGCGTTCGAGGCGGGCGTTGCGCATGCCGTGGTCGTCACCAGCGGCCACGAGCAGATCGACGAGCTGCTGGCGCAGGAGTTCGGGGATCGCGTGAGTACGGTGGTTCAAGCTCCGCCGCGCGGCACGGGCGACGCTGCGCGCGTCGGCATCGAGCAGGTCAAAACGGACCGGGTCCTGATCTTGTGCGGCGACACGCCACTCGTCAAAGCGGAGGAGCTCGCGCTTTTGGTGTCTGCCCTCGAGCAACCGGGCGCTGAGGAGCTCAGCCTGATGACTTGCGTGCTGGGCAGCCCTCATGGCTACGGCCGCGTGCTGCGCGACGCCGCGGGTCGCGTCAGTGAGGTCCGTGAACAGCGTGATCTGACCAGCCCAGAGCAGCACGCGGTGAATGAAGTGAACGCGGGCATGTATGCTGGCAAAACCGAGGTGCTGCGGCGCGCTCTCGCGGAAATTCAACCGATCAACTCGCAGGGTGAATATTACCTGACGGACGTGATCGCGTTGGTCGCGCGCTCGAGCCAAGTGACGGGAGTGCTGGGCAACGCGGACGCGCTCTTGGGTGTGAACGATCGCGGGCAACTGGCCGAGGCCGAGGAGCTCATGCTGCGGCGGATTCGGCTCCGCCACGCCAAAAATGGCGTCACCGTGCGCGGCACTCCGCGCATCGACGACCTGGTGGAGATTGGGGAAGACTCCGTGATCGAGGCTACGGCCGTGTTGCGTGGCAACACGCGCATCGGTATGCGCACGGTGATAGACGTAGGCTGTGTGATCACGGACGCGAACATCGGCGACGGCGTGCGGCTCTTGCCGTACACCGTAATCACCTCCAGCAACGTGGGGGATGCCGCGCAGCTCGGACCGTTCACGCACCTGCGACCGCAGTCCGAAATCGAGGCCGAAGTACACCTCGGCAACTTCGTGGAGACCAAGAGCACGCGCGTTCGGCGCGGCGCGAAAGCCAATCACCTGGCTTATCTAGGTGACGGCGACATCGGCGAACGCGCGAACGTGGGCGCAGGCACGATTTTCTGCAACTACGACGGCTTCAACAAGCACAAAACCGTGATCGGCGCCGACGCTTTCATCGGCAGTGACTCGCAGCTCGTGGCTCCAATCACGATTGGCCGCGGCGCATACGTCGCCAGCGGGACCACCGTGGTGACGGACGTACCGGACGATGCGCTCGCACTCGGCCGGATCAAGCAGGAGAACAAGCTGGGTTACGCGCCGAAGCTCAGGGCGCGCTTCGCGGCCATCAAAGCCGCCGCCAAAAAAACCTGAGCGCGCGCTACTGCGCGGCGCGACGGCCCTTGGCCAGCGCGCCGGTATCTACGACGGCGGACACGGGCTCGGCTGGCGCAGCGATGGGCAGCTCGTGCGCCATGCGCCGCCGTTTCACTTCCAAATACGACGCGGAGAAGGGGTTGGCCGGAATCAGCACGGGCAGCCGTGTCTCGACCGTGACGCCCAGCTTCCGTAGCTCGTCCACCTTGGCGGGGTTGTTCGTCATCAGCTCGATCGATTCGACCCCGAGCTCGCGCAGCATTGCGGCCGCAACGTCATAAGTTCGGGCATCGACCGGAAGATGCAACAGCTCGTTCGCCTCGACGGTGTCCGCACCCATCGCTTGCAGCGCATACGCCCTCACCTTGTTGGCCAAGCCGATACCGCGGCCCTCTTGCCGCAGGTACAAAATCACGCCGTAGCCGTGCTTGGCGATGGCCGCCTGCGCGTGATCGAACTGCTCCCTACAATCACACTTGAGGGACGAGAAGACCTCACCCGTGAGACACTCGGAGTGCACGCGTACGGGCACGTGGCGACGACCGCGCACTTCACCCATCACCAGCGCGCAGTGCTCACGGCTCAGGCTCGGGTGCACGCTCGGATCTTCCCAGCGGAAAACGCGCACCTGAAACATGCCGTGCCGCGTCGGGAGCGGCGCCACGGCGAGCTGCTCGATGCGAGCCATGGGCTGATCCGCCCGAGACAAAGTATCCATCACGCTGGTTCCGCCAGTCAATGTGGGGCTGGCCTTCCTCAAGGTCAAGCGCGGCGCTCGCTTGCGCGCATGGCGGGACGCGCATCCTGCCCCTGGGAACTTCGGCAGAGCTTCAAAATAGCGTGTTCGAGCACGGACTTCGCAGGTCGCTTGGTGCCACCTTTCAATGCGTAGTCGACCTCCGCCAGGGTTTCGAGCCAGCGCTCCAGTTCCGGTCGCGCGATGCGTTTGACTTGTTCGGCCAGCTCGCGCGCCTTGAACGGAGGCGCGCCCGCGCGTACGGCTGCATCATTTGGCGACGCGCCCTCGCTCAGCGCGGATTCGAAGCGCAGCATTTGGCGTGTGGACCAGGCGAGCAAGCCGACCAAGCGCAGGCCTCGGTCTTGAGCATCGTACACTTCATGGAGTGCGCTCAAGGCTGCTCCCGGATCGCGCTTGCTGACTGCAGCGACCAACTCCCAAACCGTTTTTGCGCGTAGCCGCACCACGCATTCCGCGACGACGTCTTCGCTCACGGCTGCGGCCGTGCCCGCATACAAACAGCAGCGCTCCAAGGCGTCCGTGACCGGACCGAGCTCGGGCCCGGCGAGCTCGGCGATCAGGTCGGCCACGCCGGGCTCGAGCGGATTGCCGCGTTCGCGCGCCGCGCGTTCGATGAAGCCGGGCAGATCAGCGCGGGAAAGCGCTTCACAGCTCACCAGCCAGCCGTCTTTGCGGGCGCTCGTGACGAGCTTGCGGCGTTTGTCGAGGTTCCCCCCGAGCAGCACCAAGGTCGTACTGGGGGAAGGGTTTTGCGCGTACTCGAGCAAGCGGTCGAGCGGGCTTACTTTGTCCTTGCCCTCGGCGTTATCGCGCGGCTCCCAATGTTCCAGCCCGCGCACCAGCACGAAGCGGCGCTTGGCCATCATGGGCAAGGTCCGCGCGGCGGCAAGTGCGGTCTCGACATCCGTCTCCTGAGCTTGCACTTGGTCTTCGTTCAACCCGGGGATGCCGCCTAGCGTGGTTGCGGCCTTCAGCGCCTGGACGACCTTGCCCTCCAGGTGGCGTTCCTCTCCGACGAGCAAGTACACGGGGCGGAGCTTTTGCTCCTGTGCTTCGCGGATGGCTTGTTCTGGGGTCATTGGCTGGGTCGCGGGGGCCCCGCCAGCATTATTGATGGCGGGTGAGGCCGCAAGTGGAGGAACGGCCCTACATGGAGGCGACGCCGCATTTGGCATGTAGTAAGAGGGCGGGGTCGTGAAAGCCCGTGTGCGTGCCTCGAAAGTACTAATGCCAGGCCAAAGCTCGCTGGTCGTGATCGGCAATTTCGACGGCGTGCATCTGGGCCATCGCGCGGTGATCGAAGCGGCGCTGTCCGAAGCGCAGGGCAGCAGCCTGTGCCCATTGGTGCTGACCTTCGATCCGCACCCGGCCGAGGTCCTGGGCCGCGTCGCGCGTCCGCCGCTGACCGTGCTCGCTCGCAAGATCGACTTGATCGAGCGGCTGGGTTCGGAGCTCAAGGTCGTGGTCGAACCTTTCACGCTGGCCTTGTCACAATTTTCGCCCGCGCAGTTTGCGCGCGAATTCGTGGTCGAGCTCCTGCGCGCCAAGGTGGTGATCGTCGGTGAAAATTTTCGCTTCGGTCATCGCCGTGCCGGTGACTTGGACGTTCTGGTCGCACTCGGCCAAGAGCTCGGATTTGCAGCGCACGCATCGTCCTTGAGTGGCGACGCTCAGGGGCCGTATTCCAGTACTCGCGCTCGCGCCGCGCTCGCCGCGGGGGATCTCGCGGCGGTCGATGCGGTGCTCGGTCGCCCGCATTCGTTGAGCGGCACGGTCGTGCAGGGCGCGCAGCGTGGCCGCACCATCGGGGTGCCCACCGCCAACCTCGGCGGCGTGGCCGAGGCATTGCCCCCCTACGGTGTGTACGCGGTGCTGGTCGATCGCATTCGCGAGGGCGTGAGCGTGGCGATCGGTATGGGCGTCGCCAATATCGGGCTCCGCCCTACGCTCGACGCGGGCTTCAGCGTTGAAGCGCACCTGTTCGACTTTTCCGGAGATCTGTACGGCGACAGCCTGCGCGTGCATCTCGTGTCGCACTTGCGTGAAGAACGGAAGTTTGCTGGCCTGCCCGAGCTCAAAGCGCAAATCAGCCAGGACATCGAGCACGCACGCAAAGCGCTGGCTTCGGTGCAGCCTGATCCGCTCGCGCGCGGCGCTTGGCGCTGACGATCGCCCGAGCGCTACGTGGCGGAGCGCCCCGCCGAGACCGCTCACCAATGACCTTGACCTCGCGCGGCTGGGGACAGCAATAATAGCCGCCCCCATGGCCGAAAGCAGCGACGACCTCGAGCGAATGAGCCGCGAACAGCTGATCTTGAAAGCGCGCGTGCTGGGGGTCGAACGCGCTGAACTGATGACGCGCGTGGAGATGCGCGACGAGATCGTGCGCCGCTCCGAACCCGACCTCGCACAACAGAAGCGCGCGCGCGGCTTCCTGGGCGTTGCTCGCGATCTGGTCGCGAGCGTGGTCGAAGCCGGCCTCAATCTGCCGGACGCTGCTGCCATCATTCGCGGTGACGGCAACCGCGAACACCATTGGAAGGGCCCACCTCCCGTCGCGACCGTCACGCTGGCCGAGATCTACGCCGCTCAGGGTCACCTCGATCGCGCGCTGCGCATGCTCGACGAAGTCCTAGCCAAAGAACCCGACCACGACCCCGCCCGAGCCCTCCGCACCCGCCTAGCCACCGCCACCGATCTCCCCGTCGCCCCCCCCCGCCGCCGCCAAAAAGTCTCCTTCGCCGATAACGCAAACACAAACGCCCCCGAGGACGCGCCAACTCCCGCGCCGACTCCCGTAAACGTAACCGCCCCCGAGGACGCGCCAACTCCCGCGCCGACTCCCGTAAACGTAACCGCCCCCGAGGCCGCACCAACTCCCGTGCCCGCGCCCGTGCCCGCGCCCGCGCCCGTGCCCGCGCCCGTGCCCGATCTCGCTCCCACGTCAGCGCCCGTGAACGTGAACGTGAACGATCCCGCGGCGTCCCCCTCTCTCCCCGTGCCCGTGCCCGTGCCCGCTCTCTCTCCCGCGCCAGCGTCCCCCACTCTCTCCCTCCTCACTCTCTCCCTCTCCGGCCAACGCCAAATCTACTGGGAGCTCCCCCCTCAATCGCTGACCGCTCTCCGCGCCCACTCACCGAGCGGCCGCCCCGTGGTTCGCGTGATCAGCTTCCGCACCCGCGCCGGTCGCGTCGAACGCCTTGCGCGTGACCTCAGCCCCGATTCTGAAGTGGGCTTCGCCGTCCTTGCCAATCTGCGCGCGGATGCGATCGTCCGCGCTGTCCTCGGTTGGGAGGCCGACGGCCGCTTCATGCCCTACCTGGTGGGTTCCGATCTTGCCTCCGGCAGTCCGAGCGCGCTGCACAACGGGCCGTTCCGGGCGAACCCCCTGGTCGGCTCGGTCGATCCGGAAGTCGAGCAGCGCGCGCTCAGCTATTGCAGCCGTCGCCCCGCGCATTGATCCGCGCATTCAGTTCGCAACCAGCGCGGCCCTGTGCCCGAACTCCCCCTCATGCGGGTTCTTTGGGTGGCATCACTGTGCGGCTCCGTTCTGGCCACTTTTCCAGCGCATGCCTCGCCGAGTCCAGCCGGCTTTTCGATCTCGCTCGGGGCTGACTACCGGAGCGGCACGTTCAGTCGTGAGTGGTCCGGCTTTCTCGCGCTCAATATTCCGCTCGATCGCGTGGCCGCTCCTCGAGCTATGCGCGCCGAGGCTCGTGTCGCAGAGGGACCCCCAAAAAAAGAAAGCGACTCCGCGCCCGCAGCACCCGCCAGAGTCGCGCCTGCGTCCGCCGCTGCCGCTGCCGCTGCTCCCGCTCCCGCTCCTGTGCCCGCCCTAACGCCGAGGCTCGCGCGCGGCACGGTACGACACGCGCTCGAAAGCGCGGGTTACCTGCATGCCCGTTCACGGTTGGCCAGCCTGGCCACGCGCGCGCGCAGCTCGTCCGTGTTGCCTGAGCTTGGTCTTCGCACCCTGCGCAGCTCCGGGCAGTTGCTGCGCCTGACCCCGACCGCTGACGACCCGTATCGCTACACGCAAGCGGGCACGTCGGAGCTCACGCTCGAGGCGCGGCTGACCTGGCACCTCGACCGCTTGGTGTTCGCCGATGAAGAGGTCACGCTCGAACGCTTACAAATCGAGCGCGATGCCGCGGAACGTCGATTGATCGACTACGTGCTCGAGCGGCTTTCGCAATGGCAGCGCGGCAGTGTGCGCGCCGCCGACCCAAACACCGAGCCCGAGCAGCGTGAGACCGCCGAACTTACCGCCATCGCTGCCGCCGTCGAGCTCGATGTGCTCACGGACGGCTGGTTTTCTCAGGCGATCGGTGAAAGCGAGGGGCCGCCCGCAGCCCCCAGTGGCGAAGCGGCGAAAGTCGAGGTAAACACGCCTCGCCATGCTCGCTGATGCCCGCAATTCCCTGTCCGACCTCCAAAGGCGCGTCGATGCGCTAAGGGGGTCTCTTTGACGTCCCGGCACTGAAGCGGGAAATCGAAGAGCTCGACGAACTATCTGCGGCTCCCAAGTTCTGGGACAATCAAGAGAAGGCCCAAGCCTTGATGCGCAAGCGCGCATCGGCGGTGGAGAAGCTCGGCTGGATCGAGTCGCTGAGCA
The DNA here is from genome assembly GCA_037200885.1 of Pseudomonadota bacterium. Lineage (GTDB taxonomy): Bacteria > Myxococcota_A > Polyangia > Polyangiales > Polyangiaceae > PMG-095. The sequence goes on along the minus strand of JBBCIN010000003.1, from coordinate 1,654,835 downwards.
AAGACGTTGCGGACTCCTCGGAGTTGCTCGAGCTGGGCGCGGCCGACAACGACGAAAGCATCACCGGCGAGGTCGAGGCGCAGATCCCGGCGATCGAACGTCGTGTTCGCACCGCCGAACTGCAACGAATGCTCTCCGGCCCGGTCGATCACGCGAATGCCATCGTCAGCGTTCACCCCGGTACCGGCGGCACGGAGGCCAAGGATTGGGCCGAGATGCTCTTGCGCATGTATCTCCGTTGGTGCGAGCGCCGCGGCTTCAAGACCGAGGTGATCGACTTCCAACCGGGTGACGAGGCGGGCATCGACGGCGCTTCCTTCACCGTCAACGGTCCCAACGCCTACGGCTACCTGCGTGCGGAAATGGGCGTGCATCGCCTGGTGCGCATCAGCCCGTTCGATGGCAACGCGCGCCGGCAAACCAGCTTCGCCGCGATCGAAGTCACGCCCGACATCGAAGACGAAATCGACATCGAGATCAAAGACGGTGATCTCGAGACCACGACCATGCGCGCTGGCGGCAAGGGCGGGCAGAACGTGAACAAAGTCGAGACCGCCGTGCGCATGAAGCACATCCCGACTGGCATCGTGGTCGTCTGCCGCGCTGAGCGCAGCCAACACCAGAACCGGGCCATGGCGCTGAAGACCATGAAATCACGGCTTTACGAGCTAGAAGCCGCGAAGCGCGAAGCCGCTCAAGATCGCTATGAAGCGGCCAAGGGCCAAATTGCCTGGGGCAGCCAAATCCGAAGCTACGTGATGCAGCCCTATCAGCTGGTCAAAGACTACCGCAGCGAGCATGAAACCTCTAACGTGCAAGGTGTGCTCGATGGCGACCTCGACGCATTCATCGAGGCGTACTTGCTGAAGAACGCGGACCGCGGCACGACCGGACAGGGGACGCCTCCGAACGCTCTTTCCTGAGAAAGCTGCGGTCGGAGCCCAAACAACACGCGACCGAATTGGCCTTTCGGCGTTGTAGACGCCCCCCGCCACTCGCGCTACACCGAGCGCGATAAATCATGGAGAAGAGTGGCGAGGACGCGCTGATCGAGGCGCGGCGTGGCAAGGCGGAGCACCTTCGCTCGCGAGGGCAGAACCCGTTCGCGAACGACGCATCTGCCGCAAACCGCAGCCTGCTGCGTGATCTGCGTGAACAGTTCGCGCCCGCCCTGCTCGAGCCGGTTTCCGAGCTGCGCTACGATCCCACGAAGGTGGAGGCGCTCGGCGGCGGGCGTGAATACTACGTCCTCGGCCGGCTGGTTTCACGGCGAGGCTTCGGCAAGGCCTCTTTTCTTCGCCTGCGCGACATGAGCGACGAGCTGCAGCTGTTCGCCAAGCAAGACGTGCTGGGCGAGGGCTTCGCTGCGCTGGAGGACGTCGACATTGCCGACCACCTCGAGGCGCGCGGTCAGGCGATGGTGACCAAGACCGGCGAGCTCAGTTTGCAGATCACGTCGCTACGCTTGCTGACCAAGGCTTTGCGCCCGCTGCCGGACAAGTTCCACGGCTTGACGGACGTGGACCTTCGTTATCGCCGTCGCTACGTCGATTTGGTCGCCAACCGGGAAGTGAGCGTCGCGCTCCGCGCCCGCTCGATTATCGTGCAAGGGCTGCGTGATTTCTTGGACTCGCAGGGCTTCCTCGAGGTCGAGACGCCGACCTTGCACCCGCTGGTGGGCGGCGCGGCGGCCAAGCCCTTCAAGACTCACCACAATGCTCTGGATCTCGAGCTCTTCCTGCGCATCGCGCCCGAGCTGTATCTGAAACGCTTGCTCGTGGGCGGCCTCGAGCGCGTCTACGAGATTGGCCGTTGTTACCGCAACGAAGGCATCAGCACCCGGCACAATCCCGAGTTCACGATGCTCGAGTTCTATCAAGCGTACGCCACGTACGAGACGCTGATGGAACAGGCCGAGCGCCTATTTCGCCACGTGGACGCATTCCTCGAGCGTCGTTTGACGGCTTTGGGGCTCTCCGCATATTACGAGGCTTGGCTCGCCGAGCGGCCCTTCGCACTCGATGAACCGTTTGCCCGCGTGCCCATGAAGCTTGCGGTGAGCTCCGCGCTCGCCCGCGCCGAGCTGCCCGCCGAGATCTTTGGCCAATTCGCCGAGCTCGCCTTCGTGCTCGGGCCAGACGGCAAGCGCTTGCCGAGCCCGTTGGACGCCCGAGTCGAGGGCTGGAAGCAGTGCTCGGAGCGCGCCCAGAGCATCGACTGGGGTAACCTGCGGCGCGCGCTCACGCACTGCAAGTCGGACGGCGAGCGTCTGTTCGTCGCCTATGAGTACTTGGCCGAACCATTCCTGGCCGAGGACTATCGCACTTCCAGCGGCGACAAGAGCTTGCCCGTGTTCATCACCGATTACCCGGCGGAGGTTTCGCCGCTGGCGCGGAAAAAGGACGCCGATCCGACGCTGGTCGATCGCTTCGAGCTGTTCGTGCACGGCCGAGAGCTGTGCAACGCGTTCAGTGAGTTGAACGATCCAGACGATCAAGCGGCGCGCTTCCGCGCTCAGCTCGAGCTCAAGGCGGGCGGCGCCGAAGAAACCATGGACTACGACGAAGACTACGTGCTGGCGCTGGAGCACGGCATGCCGCCCGCCGCAGGCTTTGGTCTAGGAGTGGATCGCTTGGCGATGGCGCTCACCGCGCAACCATCGATCCGCGACGTGATCGCCTTCCCGCTGCTACGTCCCGAGTCGGCATGATCCTCGCTGCGCCTCTCATCGGTCATTTGCTGACTCGGCTTTGGTTTGGCTCTGGCACCTTCGGCCGCATCGCGCTGGTCGGCGTCGCCGCGGCCTTGCTTGGCTCGTTGATCTGGCTCTTGATCCGCCGAGCGCTGCGTGGGGGTGGCCGGAATTTGTTGCGCTGGATCACCGCCGTCAGCTTCGTGCTGGTCGTCGGGCTCGGCGTGTGGGTGAAACGCCTGCCAGAACCGCGCGGCAGTTCATTCATCCTCTGGCATCAGATCGTGCGCGTCGGGGCCGCGCTTTCCGGCACGGCGTTCGTGGTCTGTTTCATGGTTCTGGCCGTGCCTTGGTTGATGGACCGTTTCGAGGGCCGAGGCTTCGTGGCGTTCGTCGCGGCGCGCCACGTCCGCGCACAAAAGAGCGGATTTTTGACGGTCATTTCCCTGCTCTCGATCTCGGGTGTGGGTGTCAGCTCGTTCGCGTTGTGCGCCGTGGTCTCGATCATGGGCGGCTTCGGCGCCGACCTGAAGCACAAGATCTTGGGCAACAACGCGCACGTGAAGATCGAAGCCAAGCGAATCGGCGGCTTCGATCACTGGAGCGATCTGCTGGACGAGATGCGGCTGGTGAAGGGCGTGCGTGCTGCAACCCCAGTAGCGGGGGGCGAAGCCATGGCCTCCAGCTCCTCGAATACCGCGGGCGTGATCTTGCGCGGCATCGATACCGTGACCATCGGCTCGGTGATCGATTTGCTGCAGAACATCGAGGTTGGCAAATTCGCCTACCTCGATGATCCGAACAAACTCGCCAACTTGCCGCCTGATGAGCCGATTGGCATCGGCAGCGGTGGCGAGTTCTATTTGAAAGGCCCGGACATCAAGCCCTACCTGTCCCGGCTCGATCCAGACGTGGAAGAGGCGGTGGTCCCGCCGGACGCGTTTCCAGGCATCGTGATTGGTCGGGAGCTCGCGAAATCACTTCACGTGTACGTGGGCGACGAGCTGACACTGATTTCGCCCTTGGGTGACCTCGGGCCGATGGGCGTTTTGCCGCGCAGCCGCAAGTTCCGCGTCGCCGCCATCTTCTACAGTGGCATGTACGAATACGACGCCAGCCACGCGTACGTGAAAATCGAAGCTGCGCAGGACTTCTTCGATTTGAAGCAAAACGTGACCGGGATCGAGATCAAGATCGACGATGCCGAACGAGTCTCCGAGATCCGCCCAGCGATCGAGGCCAAGGTCATCGCGCGCGACGACCTGCGGATCCGGGACTGGAAGGAGCTGAACAAGAACCTGTTCAGCGCGCTCAAGCTCGAGAAAATCGCGACCTTCATCATTTTATCCCTGGCGATCCTGGTGGCGAGCTTCTGCATCATTTGCACGCTGCTCTTGATGGTGACCGAGAAGAGCAAGGAAATCGCGATTTTGAAGTCGCTCGGTGCGAGCGACAACGCGATCCTCAAAATCTTCATGACCGAAGGCGTGATGATCGGCGGCATCGGCACCATCTTCGGCGTGACCACGGGGCTCGCGGCCACGCTGGGCTTGAAATGGTTCGGGGTGCGCCTCGATCCCGACGTGTACTACGTCGATAAATTGCCGATCAACGTCGAGTGGTCGGATTTTACCTTGGTCGCACTGGCCGCGCTTTTGATCACCACCATTGCTACGATCTATCCCGCCGTCGCCGCCAGCCGCTTGCGGCCGGTCGACGGCATCCGTTACGAATGAGGCAGCCGTGGCCGAAGCCCTAGTTACCATCTTGGACCTGAAGAAGAGCTTTCAACACATGGGGCGCACCCTCGAAGTGTTGAAGGGCATCGATCTGACGATCTATGCCGGTCAAATTCTGGCCATCGTCGGGCAATCGGGGGCGGGCAAGAGCACGCTCCTTCATTGTATGGGTACGCTCGATTTGCCGAGCTCGGGTCGAATTCGCCTGGGCAACGAGGAACTCACGACCATGAGCGGCTCGCGCTTGGCGGCGGTGCGCAACCGGGACATCGGTTTCGTGTTTCAATTTCATCACTTGCTGCCCGAATTTACCGCGCTCGAGAACGTGATGGTTCCCGGTCTGATTCAAGGTCGCCCGCGGCGTGAGATGGAGAAACGCGCGCAATCCTTGTTGGAAGAGGTGGGATTGAGCGACCGCGCCTCGCATCGCCCGGGCGAGCTGTCGGGTGGCGAGCAGCAACGCGTCGCGGTGGCGCGCGCCCTCGCGCTCGATCCGAAGCTGGTGCTGGCGGACGAACCCACCGGTAACCTGGATAGCGCTACGAGCGACGCCATTCACGAGCTGTTTTTCCAGATCAATCGCGAACACGGCACCACGATCATCGTGGTGACTCACAACCCCGCGTTTGCAGAGCGCATGCCGCGCGTCGTGCGCATGCGCGATGGTCGCGTAGAATTCGATGACGTGGGTCGCGCGCACCCTTCCGTGCCACGGGCGCCGTCTTCCGACGAGATCGCGGAGCCGGGTTCCCTCGCATAAGCGACGCGATCGAGTGCGAGCGCATACGCGGCGCGCGCTCGAAGTGGGACTTTGGGACAGAATGCCCACACCCCCGCGCCAGGCCGCGCTGGCGAAAAGCGAGCCACCCAAAATGGCCCGGGTACGGAGTAGACGCGGCGGCGGTAACACGTGACCGCGGATGGAGGACGCTCCGGAGGAGAGGAGGAGCGTTTGACAGCCCCGCGTCGACCGCGGTACGTTATGAAGTTAGGTAACTGCTCGAGTTTCGGGGATCAACCTCGTCAAAGCACGCGTGGTGTAAGACCTAGCGTATGTGCTTTTGCGCGAGTGTTTCGCTGGCGATTCCGCGACATGGAATCGTCACTCCCGAGGATTACGTTAAGTTTTGAGCGGCACAACCGTTGTGCAACATCATACTCTGGAGGTGACCACCCGGCGTGCTCGTCCAGGTCACCGTTGTCCGGACTCGAATTGAAATGGGATCGCTAGCGTTAACCCAGTCGTCAGGCGTTTCACTCGGCGCTATCGGGAAGAGGAAGCTGCGCTCGCTTGCGGCGGCCCTCGATCTATCGGAAGAGCTGACGATACAGGCACTCGAGATTTTCTCACTGATGAGCGGGGCTTGGGGGGAGTGGGCGGCAGGCGATTCGCCGCTCTGGCCTAATGACATTTCGGACGATGGCACGCCCTTCGAGTTCTCGGCATCGTTCGATGGCCGCGCGTCTCGCCTGCGGATGCTAGTCGAATCGCAGTCCGAACACATTTCGCGAACCTCGAGCTGGATGGCGGGCGTCGCTTTGGGTGAACGCCTGAAGGCCGAAGGCCGCGCAGACCTCTCTCAGTTCGACCGTATTCAGGATCTATTCGCGCCGCACGCTGGCGCGCAGGGCCGCTTTTCCTTGTGGCACGCCGCCGTGATTGAGGAAGGGCAGCCTGCGCTGTTCAAGGCGTACGTGAACCCGTGTCTGTTAGGCGTTGGTTCTGCGCCGTTCGTCCTGGAGCAGGCGCTGAAACGGCTGGGCTTGGCCAACGCCTGGAAATTTTTGGAAGATCGCTTGGCCTCCGACCCCGAGGCCACGGTTCGCTATTTTTCCGTCGACTTGGAGGCCCCTGAACAAGCTCGGGTCAAGGTCTACCTCGGTTGTTCTCGGTCGGCACAGGCAGTCGATCGATTGATCGAGCCCGCCCGCAACAGCAACCCGCACGATGCGCAGCGCTGGCTCGACACACTGACTGCCAGCCAGGGCCCATTCGAAGCCCGTCCGATCTTGAATTGCTTCTCGTTCCGGCGCGATGCCGCCGCGCCTGACGTCACCGTCCACGTGCCCATTCGTTGCTACGTGAAGCACGACACCGAAGCACTCGCGCGCGTGTCGAAGCTGCTGACGGCGACCGACGCCGACCGACTGTCGCGCGCGTTGAGCAGCGTCTCGGAACGACCGTTGAACGTGGGCCGAGGGCTCTTGACGTATGCTTCCTTGCGGCGCGAAGCGTCCGCGGTGCGCGTCACCGTGTACCTTGCGCCAGAGGCTTACAGCATTACCTCCAGGCGCCCGTCAGTTCCCCCGGCTGGTTTTGCCTCGGGAGTGCACAAGACCGCCCCAGTCGACGCGCTGGCGAGTGCCCCGCACCTGGGCGACGTCCAGGCCTTGGTCAGGCGTCAGGGCGAGCTGCTCAGCGCGCAGCCGCTGCTCGAACACTTGAGGGCGCCCGGTTCTGCCCAGCAAGCGCAGCGCGTCAGCGCGCACCTCTCGCTGTTCGCGCTGTGGCTCGGTGACTTGTTCCGTTTCGCGGAGGAGCGCACGACCGACCCGCTCATCAGCGCGTACCTAGCGGAGCAGGCCCACGCTCAGGCGAGCGCAAACCAGCAATTTGCGGCCGGTCTGCAAGCCCTTGGCCTGTCCGATGCGGCTCCGCCGCTGTTTTCCGCGGAGCATGCGCTGATCCGCGAGCTGGCCTATGCCCGGGTGGCCGAAGTCATTTCTGCGAACCACGACTGCCTTCGTTTGGCGATGGTTTTGGCCGTTTCGGCCAGCTCCAGGCAACTGCTGAGGGCAGGGCTCGCATTCGCCACGCGCGCCCTCACTGGCCAGGCTCCGGAGCCAGCGCCCGCGCCGGACTTCAGTGCCGAGATCGAACCTCGGCTTTCGCTGATCGGTATGCCCGAGGCGGTGGTGGCTGATGTCTATTCTGCTGTCGATCGCTGCTTCGAATCGCTGCTCCGAGTCCTCAGCGCGCTCGATCGCTCGACGTTCGCCGTCAACTCCAGCGTCGATTTGAGCAAAGAATAGACGCGCGCACTCGATCTAGAAGATCGACGGACCGGGCGTCAGCAACATGTCCGGATCGTACAGCGCCTTGGACGCGGCCAGCAGCGGATACAGCAGGCCGTATTGACGCACCCAGTCGCTGCGGGACATCGGCGTACTGCCGATTGGATATAGCGTTCCGCCGACGCTGCGCGCGCCTTCGAAAATAGCGCGCGCCTTCGCCAGGTGAGTCGGAGCATAGCTTGCGTCGGTACTCAGGCCGGACGTGAGGATGTCGAAGAGAAACACGTTCTCCTCCCTCGGAAGTCGGAAGGCGATCGCGTCTGGGAACAAGTTCTTGACCGGGAACAGCAGGATGAAACCGCCGTCTGGTCCGAGGTCGGCGGGCGTCAACGTCTGCAAGACGGTCTTCACGTAGGCAGACGTCTTTGAGGCCGGGAGGAAAACGTCCGTCCAAACGTGCGGAATTTGATACAAGCCCTGGGTATCCAGCGCATCGAAAATGTCGTCCGCTACCTTGTCGTAGCTATAAGCGTCCATGTCCGCGACGGTCAGCGCGGGAGGTGGAAAATGCAGACCGGCAAGGACCTGCGCGTTGTCCGGGGGAGCAGAGGGCGAGAACCATTTCACGGCATTGATTCCGTAAAGCCAACCGCCAGTGCCGTTGGGGAAGATTCTCAGATAGACGCCGTCGACGCGCTGCTGACTCGTGAGAATGTTTACGTCGGCGAGCATCGCGTCCAGGTCGAGGTAACCGATCAGGTAGTTGCGGGCGAGTGGAGGCGCGGCCTGCATCTTCACCTTTGCTCGGACGATGATTCCGTACTGACCGATGCCGCCGATGACGGCGGCGAAAAGCAGCGGGTTTTTGAATCTCGAGCAGGTCTCCAATTTGCCGCGGCCGGTAACGACATCCAGTTCGATCACGTTGTCGACGACCGCGCCATAGCGATAGCTGGCTGGGCCGATCCCGCCCATCGACAGCACACCACCGACCGTCAGCCCGACGAACCCCGGAACCACTGGCGGCCGGAAACCGTGGGGAATGCCCGCTGCCAGCAGCTCCTTCCAAGTGACGCCTGGTTGCACCGTGGCGCTCGTCGGTCCGATTTGCTCAATCTGGTTGAGCGTCGACAGGTCGATGACGAGCCCCCCTTCGGCGAGCGATTGGCCACCGCTGCTATGTCCCTCTCCGCGTCCGACGACCTTGATCCGCTGGCGCCGGCAGAAATTAATCGCTTTGATTACGTCGTCGACCGAAGCCGGCAGTAGTACCGCGCGCGGTGTTCGTTTGATGAAACGACCAAAATCGACCGCATACTCCGACAACGAGGCCGTGTCCGTGAGCAGGACGCCATCGAGCTGCGGGATCGAGATGACACCACTGGCCTCGGCCGACGTGACCCACGAGCCATGAATGGGGTCATAACCCAAGACCAGAGTGCTCGAACCCGCAATCAGCCCTTTGATTAGTGTGCGCCTTGATTGGTCCATGGATTATCCCCGACGGTGGTTACGCAAGACGGTAGTGACGCGAGACTTCGAAGCCAACTAAAAGTTAACCATAACCTGCTCAGGTCATCTCTGACAAGTGACACAAGGCTCGATCTCGCGAGCGCTCGTGCTCGTGAAGCCCGTGAAGCGTCACGCTTGCACTCGTTGCCGTTGCCGTTGCCGTTGCCGTTGCCGTTCGCGTTGGTGTTGCTCTTGCCGCTCGCTCGCATTCAGTACGGCGGGGGCGTTACGACGGCATGCAGCCTACGGTCACGGCGCGCGCTGCTTACTGCGAAGCACGGCCGACGACGACTCGCAGTGGGGCCCACAGTGTAAGCTTGTCACCCAACAGTATGGTCATGCTCGAGTCAACGGCTAGGACAATGGTCATTGTTCGAACCGAGACACAGTGCCGACACATCGCAGGCCGTCCTCCGTTTGCGACACTCGATCCGTGAATCGCGTGCGCTCGCGGTCGGGTGGAGCGAAACCGCCTGGACCGCGCCTTCGAACCGGGGCCCGCTCTTGCTTTGGCAAACCCCCACGTGTACTCTTGGCGGGCATGCACTCAGGCGAGCCATGGCTGCACTCTTTTGCCGTCGCCATGCATGTCAGCGGGCGCCGGCGCTGTGGCGAGTGCAAAAAAGCGTGAGTCAACTTCGCCTTGTTAAGGTCGAGCTTCGTGGCTGTTTTTTTTGGCCTGGTCAAACTTGGATGGGCGAGATTTCATGAAGTCGCCTAAGAAAAAGAACGCAGTGACGCGGCGCATGGGGTCGCTGGTCATTCTTCTTCAAGGGACCGACACGCCGACCGCTCCCGAGTGGACCGAATGCATCAAGTTGGTCGGTGCGACCACTGACCTCAACTCGACTAAGGTGCTCGTGATTACGGATGGGGGCGGCCCCAATCTTACCCAGCGCCAACAGCTCGAAGGCGTGCTCCGCGGCACCACGGTTTGTTCGGCCGTCGTTTCAGACAGCGTGAAAGTCCGCTTCATCGTCGCCACGGTCGCCCTGTTCAGCTCGAAGATTTCGACTTTCACGAAGAGTGAAATCGAAAAGGCTTACCAGTTTCTAGGCTTGATGCCCGACGAAGTGCAGCTGGCGAAGAAGGCAGTCGTCGAGATGCGACAAGAACTGCAGCAGTGAAGTGCCGAGTACCGGCTCGCAGCAAAGAAAATCGAGGAACGTATGAGTCACGAGGAAGCGGTACGAACCTTCTACGATAGCGCCGCCCATTGCTACGAGTCGATCATGGGCCACACCTGGCATCACGGCGATCCGTCGGCCGAGGCGAAAGGCCTCTCGGTTCTGGAATCGTGCCAGTTGCTGGAGCAGGAGATCGTCAAACTTGCCCAATTGACCCCGGGAAAGCGAGCGCTCGACTTCGGTTCCGGTGTCGGCGGACCGACGACTTACATGGCGAAGGTATCCGGCGCTGCTTTCACCGGTGTGTCCAACAATGCGCTGCTGACTCAACGCGCATCGGCGCTCGCTTCAGAGCTTGCCGTTCCGCAGGCGACCTTTCTGACCATCGCGGACGAGGACTACAAGCAATTTCCGCAGTTCCCCGAAGCAAGTCTCGACGCCGTTACGTTTTATGAATCAGTGTGTCACTTGCCGGACAAGGCGGCTTTTTTCAAAGCGGCGTATCGCATCCTCAAGCCGGGTGGTCGATTGGTCGGGATCGACTGGCTGCAAAGGCCCTTCGGCGAGAACGTCAGCGAGGCGCAAATCATGAAGTTCATGACCCCCGTCAACGAACTGATTTGCATCCCCTGGCACGGTACGGTCGAATCGTACGAGGCGTTGATCGAACAAGCCGGCTTCACGGTCACGATCTCCCGCGATATGTTCGAGGGGCAAGAGTGCTGGGGAAGCACGCCGGACACGGAGCGACCGCAGTGGCTTGGCTACGAGGGCCCGGACGAAGAACGGTTTCGCAAAGGCAAAGAGGCATTGGACGCCGCTCGCGGGGCGGGCGTTTTCACCGTCGGTATGTTCGCCGCGACCAAACCCGGTTGAGCTTACCGAGCCGACCGAGCTCGGTACTACGCGAGCGGTTCGAACTTGACGAAAAAGTGACTGAGCACGTCGGTCGTGTGGACCATGCGATAGCCCGGATTTTGGCCCGCGTTCTGCACGATTCGTTCGGCCACTCCGGCGATGTATTCGATGTGCGCCTTGGTGTAAACGCGGCGAGGTATCGCGAGTCGCGCGAGTTGAAAGACCTTGTCCACGATCTCGCCCGTTTTGGCCGACACCGTGTGCAAGGTGAACGGTGCAGCCGCGAGCCGCACGGCACCTTCCAGGTAGAAGTCTGCGCAGAGTGCGACGCCGGGCAACATGTCGGGCGACAGATGCGGATAGAGCGTCTCGACATCGACGAAGACCCCCGAGCCGCCGACCGGCTTACTGACGACCATGCCGACTTGCTCGAGCAGGCGACCGAGGTAGTTGACCTGGCCAGTCCGATGGGCGAGGTGGTCCTCATCGACCGCTTCCGACATGCCGACCGCGATGGCCTCCAGATCTCGACCGGCGAGCCCTCCATAGCTGGAAAAGCCCTCGTAGAGCACCAAGCGCTCCTTGCAGCGAGCGGCAAAGTCCTGATCATCGGTGGCGATGAAGCCGCCAATGTTCACGATGGCGTCTTTTTTCGCGCTCATCCAGCAGCCGCGGCCATACGAGAACATCTCTCTGGCAATTTCGGCGACGCTCTTGTCTTCGTAGCCGGGTTCGAGCTTTTTGATGAAGTAGGCGTTTTCCGCGAAACGGCAAGCATCGAAGAATACGGGCACGCCGTATTGCTTGGCCAGCCGTGACACTTCCCGAATGTTTTCCATGGACACGGGGGACGAGCAGGCCAAGTTGTTCAGCACCGTGATGATGATCATCGGGCAGCGCGCGCCATAGCGCTCGAGCGCGGCCGCCAACTTGGCGAGGTCGAAATTGCCCTTGAACGGTGTGAGCAGATTGAAGTTCCAAAGGTCATCACCGACCACGTCGATCGGTGTGGCCTGGCGATTTTGGACGTGTGCTCGGGTCGTGTCGAAGTGCGTGTTGCTGATGACGACGTCGTCCTTCTTCACCAGCTGCTCCATGATGATGTTCTCAGCGGCGCGACCCTGGTGAGTCGGAATGACATGGCGAAAGCCAACCGCCTTTTGCACGGCGCTTTCGAAAGCGTAAAAGCTCCTCGAGCCCATGTACGCTTCGTCGCCCCGCTGCAGGCCGGCCCACTGCGCATCGCTCATCGCGCCGGTCCCACTGTCGGTGATCAGGTCGATGAAGATGTCTTCCGAGTTCAGGTATACGGGTGAGAAAAACGCGCGCCGATAGATCTCTTCGCGCTCTTTGCGCGTCGGCAAGCGCACCCGTTCGATGCTCTTGATCCGGTACGGCTCCGCCAAGGTGCGGGTGCGTAATTGGTCCGCGAACTCGAGTTGATCGGATGGGGGGTCTGCGCTCAATTGTTCGCTAGCTACGTTTGGCATGTATGCTCGAAAGTCAGTGATGAGACCGCGCGAAGGTTTCTAGCCTCGGTTCTAATTTCGCAGCGAGGCACCTGAGCTTTGTTAGCATGCGCCGATAGACAGCGACTATTTTACGATGCCTCGGCGTGCGCGATATTTCTGCCGCGCATCGGGCGATATGTATCGCTGGGTGGTCAGACCTGCGCGAGCGGCGCACACGATCCGCTCGAGATTAGACGCTGAGCGGTATGAACTCGCCGTGCTCCGGGTCGTAGTCGAAGACTTCGCCTTTGCCGACGTCGAAGATCCAGCCGTTCAGATGCAGCTTCCCGGCGTCCATCCGGCTGGCCACGAATGGGTATTCCCGAAGGTGCTCGAGCTGCGCGAGCACGTTCTCTTGGATGGCCGCAGTCAGCTTGGCTTCACCCTCGAGGTGCGAGTACTTCTCTTCGATCAGCTTCTTGACGCCGATCGTGCTCTTGACCCAACGGCGCACGTATTCGAGATGCGCGACGCTCTCCGGGTCCAAGATGGCTTTCAGCGCGCCGCATTGGGTGTGCCCGCAGATGATGATGTTCTCGACGTTGAGCACTTCGACCGCGTATTGAATGGCTGCGGCGGTGCCGCCCGGCAGATCCATCGTCGGTACTACATTGCCGACGTTGCGCACGATGAACAGCTCGCCAGGGGCTGCGTCCGTGATCAAGTTCGGAACGACGCGGCTATCGGAGCAGGTGATGAAGAGCGTCTCGGGTTGTTGCCCGCTTTCAGCGAGCTGCTCGAACAACGCGCGATGGCTTGCGAAGAAACCTCGCTGAAACGAATGGATTCCCTTCACTAATTTCTGCATCACGCCGCGACGCTACGCGAGCTGGAGACAAAGTGCACGCGCTACGCGCTAGCCGAGCGGCAATACATAGACGATGTCATCGTCGGTCAGGTCCAGCTGCGCTTGAACTTCGCTGGAGACCGCGACGTGCGTCTCGTCCAAGGCCTGTACGTCGCAGCCGACCGCCCGAAAAAACGGCGACTCTGCCAGATCGCGGGCCAGCAATGAGCGCGCGGCCGGACGCGCCCCGGCGGCGCGCCCAATTCGAACGACACGAGCGTTTCGCAGCAATGTCACGTCGTCGGCCGGGGCGATGAAATGCGGGCCGCCGTCGAACGGATCGATGCGCTCTGCGTAGCGAAACCCGATCCGACGCAGCATCTTTTCGACGCCCTTGGTTTGTGCGCCGACCTTGCCGATCACCCCCTGGGCCTCGGGCGACAGCAGGCTTGCGTAAATTCCGCCGCTCGGGAAGAGATCGCGGATGAACGACTTGTCGGTGCTCGAGAGCAAGTCCGCCTCGCGGTAGCTCATGCCGGTGAAGCGGCGGCCGAGCGCTTCCCACAGATGGCTCGTGCCGTCCGCCTCGAGCGGCGGCAAGAGCTCGGCCAGCAGCTCGGCTTGGAACAGCTCGCGATGCGTGGCGATGTACAGGAAGCGCACGTACGAGAGCATCAACCCGTAGCGATCCCCCGAAGCGCGATGCTCGGGGGCGACCACCAGACCGCCGAGCTCGGTCGGCCCTTGATAAGAGAAGCCGAGGTGGAGCACGGTGTGTTGAAAGTGTCGGTCGAGCGCGCCGTGATATTTCTCCTCCGAGATCACGTCGAAGTAGATGTACGGCGCGTCGCGCCGCCCCAGCTGCGCCACGATCATCGACGTGCCCACGGCCTCGCCGGTCTCTAGGTCGCGCAGCAAGAACACGTATTTGCGTTTGCGCGGGTCTTTGATCTCTCCGCTATAGCTACGCTCGGAGTGGTCGAGCAAGCGCTGCACGTGCGCGCGGTCGTGCGGCAGGTTGACCGAGTTGAGGTGACGCGAAAGGCTCAGGAGTTCTTCCTCGTCGGAGCGAACCGCGCCGCGTATCTCACACCGGAGCATGCCCTTGGTCGTCTATCACGAAGCAAGCCCCGCCGGAAAATGCCTGCAAACCCGCAACTTTTACCCCGAGCGGCAGGACGAAAAACGAGAAACGGCGCAAAAAAGCTGGTCGGGAAGTAAGGCACGTCCAGACTTCCATGATAAGGAGTTGCCGCCGTGACAGCTCAGGATTGGTCCTTCAAACGCGCAGAAGCGCTCCCCCCGTACGCTTTCGTAGTCACCGATGCCGTAAAGGCACGGGTGCGCGCCACGGGCGCCGACATCATCGATCTCGGGCTCGGTAATCCAGATCGCCCCACGCCGCCCGAAATCGTGGCCCAGCTTCAAGCCGCAGCGACCGTTACGGAGAACCACCGTTACCACCCTGGGCGAGGCCTTCAGCCTCTGCGCGCCGCTGCGGCGGCGTGGTACGCGCGCCGCTACGGCGTCCGCTTCGACATCGAGCGTGAAGTGATCATCACCATGGGCGCCAAGGAAGGCATGAGCAACCTGTGCCTGGCCATGCTCGGCCCGGGTGATGTCGTGGTCGTTCCGGATCCTTGCTATCCGATCCACGCGTACGCGCCGCAGATTGCCGGCGCGACCGTCGAGTACTACCCGGCGACCACGGAGGTAGCACCGGCCAAAGCCATCAGTGACGCCATCCAGCGCGTCGAGAAGCGCGGTCAGCGCGTGAAATTGGTAATCGCCAATTATCCGCAAAATCCGACCGGGCAGGTGATCGCGCCGGAGGCTTTGGCTGATCTCGTGCGTGTCGTGCGCAAATCGGGCGCCATGCTCTTACACGATCTCGCCTACGCGGATTTCGACTTCTCGCGCCGTTTCGCGCCCAGCATCTTCGATTGTGGCATCGATCGCGACGAGATGAAGTCGTTCGCCGTCGAGGTGTTTTCGATGTCGAAGAGCTACAACATGCCGGGCTGGCGAATCGCCTACATGGTCGGTAACGAGCGCATGATTTCTGCGCTCGCGCACGTGAAGACGTACCTCGACTACGGCACCTTTGCGCCGCTGCAGCTGGCTTCGGCCTGGGCGCTCGAGCACGGTGAGCGCTTTCCGGACGAGATCAGGGATCTGTACAAGCAGAGGGCGCATTCCTTGGTGGAGGGGCTGCGAGCCGCGGGCTGGCCGGATGTCGCTGAGCCGAGCGGCACGATGTTCGTCTGGACCAAGATCCCCCGCGCCTTCGGTGGTAAGCGATCACTCGCCGCAACCACCGAGCTCGTGGAGTCCGCGCACGTCGCGGTCTCGCCGGGCGTCGGCTTCGGTCCGGGTGGCGACGAATACCTGCGTTTCGCGCTGATCGAAGACCCACCGCGCGTTCAAGAAGCCTGTGCTCGCATCGCACGCCTCTTGAAGAGCAAGCTCTGAGAGTGCTCTAAGAGGCGGACTCCAGGACGCGATGAATCGCATCCGGGACCAGGCCGTAGCCTTCGGACGCGGCCAGCAGTCGGGCGTTGTCCGGCAACTCAGTCAGGAATTGGCGCGCGTAGGGGGTACCGACCAAGCCGTGAAGACGTCGCACGAGCGACGGCATCCCGCGCGCGATCGCTTGGCGCGCCGCCTCTTCTTCACCGGTGGCCGAGTACGCTGCGTGGAGCGCCAGGTACACGGCTGACTCGTTGAGCAAACTGGGGGCGCCCTGGTCGAGCAAATTCGCGGCCTCGCGTGCGAGCTCGACCGCGGCCGCCGGGTTGCCGCAGCGGCGTTCGGCCTCGGCCCACAACCCGAGCGCGACGGGCAACAGATCGCGGTGGCCGGTGCTCCGGTACGACTGAGCGGCGATGCGCAAGAGCCCGAGGGCACGCCGCCACTCGCGCTCGGCGCTGGCGCGCAAGAGCTCACTGCCGCGGTAGAACAACATGCCCAAATTGGCGCGGTCGGGCGCGGCCCAGCCCCCGGTGGCTGCGGCGTCCGCGTCCGCGCGCACTTCGGCCAAATTGGCCTCCAATTGTCGATCGTTGCCGAAGGTTGCGGCCCAGCCGAGTAAATTCATTTGCGCGTGGCGTACCGCCCCGAGGCTACCGATGGCATCGGACAAAGCGAGGCCGGTTTCGAGCGCAGTGCGCGCTTCTTGGCGGGCGCCGATCGTGGTCAGGGCGAATCCGAGATTCGTCATGATGATCGCCTCGCGCTCTTTCAAACCCGCGCCGCGCGCCGCGCTGGCTGCATTGCGGCGAGCTTCCAAGGCCGAAGCGAGCGCGCCCTGGGTTTGGCGAACGATGGCCTGAGTCTGGTACGCGTCCACCGCTGCGGCGCTCGTCCTCTGTTGCTGCGCCAGCTTGAGCAAGCGTTTGATCTCGGCCTCCGCTTCGGCAAAGCGACCGGCGAATGCCACGCGCAATGCCAGCACCGCCGAGCAGCGCGCCTCTTCGTCCAGCAGGCCGAGCGCGGAGGCCTGATCGCGGGTTTCGGCCAAGCGCTCACTGATGCCCTCACCGGAGCCGCGCGCGTCGTCGTAGCGCGCGCGGGCTCCGCGCGCTCGCACCGCGCTGGCCTCGTCGTAGACGTTGTCTTCCATCGACAAAATGGCCGATTCGCGATCGCTCGCGCGTGGGTCGAGGCGGCTCCAGGCTTCGTCCAAGTAGGATGCGCGCAAGAAGCCTTTGGGCTTGTCCTCGGCGAACATCAAGGCGCGCTCGGCCATGGTCATCGCGTCGGTCAACGCGTTGGCCGCGAGCGCACGCTGCGCGGCGCGCGCCCAATGCTCGGCAGCGCGCACGTGCTCTGCGCCCAGATCGTATTGCCCGGCGATCGTCGCCGAATCTTCACCCATCGACGTCAGCCAAGCGGCAGCGAGCGCGTGCAGCTCCTTCCGCTCGCGTTCCCCGAGCGAGGCATAGGCGACCTCACGCACGAGGGCGTGCTTGAACACCCACTCGCGCGTGCCGGTGAAGCGGGACACGTTTTGCTCCGTCAGGATTTCGGAGGCCACGAGCGCCTTCATCACGCTTTCGGCGCGGGGCATGCCCAGCGACTCGAGCGCGGAATCCCAGCAGGTCAAACCGAACACGCTCAGGCGGCCGACCGCGTCGCGGCATTCTTCGTCGAGCGCATCTAGACTGACCTGAATCGCCGCTTCGATCGTCGGGGCGTGCGCGGTGTCCCGCCCAGAAGCGCTCAGTCGGGCCAATTCTTCGGCAAATAGCGGTAGACCCGCTGCCTGCTCCGCGATCCGTTCGACGATGTCTTCGGCCACCGCTTCGCCCACGACGGCACGCGCAATCGCGCGCGAGGCTCGCTTGGAAATCGGGCGCAGCTCGAGCCGCACGTGATCGCGACCGGCGAAACGGCTCGCCTGATCGGACCAAAAATCGGGGCGCACCAACGCCATCACGACCAGGGCTCGCCCGGTGGCGCGGCCGAGCATGTGGTCGAGCCAACCGATGCTCTCGGGATCGGCCCACTGCAGATCTTCCATCAAGATCGCGGTTTGCTCGTTGCTTGCGACCTGCAG
This sequence comes from Pseudomonadota bacterium, assembly GCA_037200885.1. Taxonomy (GTDB): domain Bacteria; phylum Myxococcota_A; class Polyangia; order Polyangiales; family Polyangiaceae; genus PMG-095. The sequence continues at coordinate 1,637,036 of JBBCIN010000003.1, read as the reverse complement.
GACGAGGTCGGTCATGGCCAGCCACAAGACGTCGCGCGAACCGCGCGGATCGAGACCTTCGGGCAGCGGTTCATTGGCCAACAGGCGCGCGAGCAGGTCGCGATTTTTGGGCGTGAGCTCGTCGCGCGTCGACGGACCGAGTCGGGACACGATCGCCTTGGCCGCTTCGGCGCTGGTTGCGCCCTTGGGCAGGCTGATGATGCCGCGTAGGACATCCGCCGCGGCGCCCAGCGCGTGCCCCTGCGCGTACGCTTCGCTGCGTTGCAGGACGATGTGCGGCGCTTCGGCTTGGGCGGAGATTCGCGCCATGACTTCGCGCCGCAAGCGGCTCTTGCCGATCCCGGGCGGCCCGGCGATGGATACCAAAATCGGCGTGGTATCGAGCCGCGAGCGCTCGAATGCGCTCAGCACTTGAGCGAGCTCTGGGTCGCGACCGACGAAGGGTGCGCCGCCCGCGCCGCGCCGCCCGTGCACGGGTTCGCCCACGACCGAAGAGCCGTCGTCGCGCGTGCGGAACTCGTAGCGCCCGCGGCCGAGTTCACTGGTCGTAGCATCCGCCAGCACGACTCCCGCCTCTGCGTCGCGTGACAACGAGGACGCGCGATCGACCACCTCGCCCACGGGCAAGACCTCGCCGATGTCCTGAGCCCAATCCAGCCGCGCGCGCCCGCTGGCCACGCCAACCCGCGCGCCCGCGCGCGCCAAGCGCCGCCCGAGCTCCAGCCCCACCGCCGCTTCGTTGCCGACGGCGCGGCGCGCGCCGAGGTGGGCGACGATTGAATCCTGCCCGAGAGGTACCGCGTCCGCGCCGCGCTGCCGCAGCTGTTCCAGCGCTCGTTCGCGCGCGGAGGCCGTAGCAAAACGAATCGCGACGATTGAGGTCACGAGCCGGGAGGCACTCGAACCCAGCCGTGAGGAGCGAGGATCGGGCACCTGCTCGATCCAACTCATCCGCTCCACGTCTTCCGAAGCTTCCTGGAGCATGGCCAGTACCTCGGTCATGCTGCTTGGACGCGAGGCCGGGTCGGTGTGCAACATGCTGCTCACCAAATTGTCGATCTCCGGTGGCGTGTCGCGGCGCAGCTCGCTCAAGCGGGGCGGTGCGGTGGTGACCAAGCGAGCCAGTGTTGCGATCACGGTCGGACCGACGTGCGGTGGTCGGCCGGCAATCAGCTCGAACAGCGTGGCGCCGAGCGAGTAAATGTCGCAACGGGCGTCAATCGGCGCATCACCGCGTGCTTGCTCGGGCGCCATGTATGCGGGCGTGCCCACGACGTCACCCATCCGGGTAATGCGGATGTCACTCTTGGCGGCCACGCCGAAGTCCACCAGCTTCACCTGCCAGGGGCCCAGAAATCCCTCATTGTCCGGCGCTTTGCACAGGAACAAGTTGCCCGGCTTGATGTCGCGATGAATCACGCCCGCGGCGTGGGCGGCTTGCAGCGCTCGTGCAACGTGCACGGTCAACTCGACCGCCTGCGGAATGGTCAGTGGCTCACGCTTCTGGCGCGCGGCCAAGTCTTCACCCTCGAGCCACTCCATGGCCACGAACGGCAACCCGCTCTCTTCGAACACGCCGAAACCGACGGTTTTTACGATGCCAGGATGGTCGAGATTTTCGAGCAGCTGGCCTTCGCGGGTAAAGCGCGCCTCTTCTTCGGGCGCGTCGCCAGCCTCCGACGCGATCACCTTCAGCGCAACGACCTGCTCGCTTTGCAGATCGTAAGCGCGATACACGATGCCGGCTCCGCCGCGCCCCACCTCGCGCTCCACGACGAAGCGGTCGCCCAGCTTTCTACGTTCGGTGATGGGGGCGAAAGACACGATCGCTCATCAGCGTAGTCCTCATGCCTGCGGACGTCGACTGGACGGAGCTTCCCGCCCGCGAGCGCCGCTTTTCGGCTCCAATCATGGGCGATCACGATCCCGCAGCGCAGCTCGTGGCGCACCCAGTTCCAGACGCGTCGGGATCGTCGTCGGATGCACGGAGAGCAAAGCGCTTGGCCGACAGTCATGTCGCGCGTGTCGCGGTCGGCTGGCAGTTACTGGCACAGCTGGCTGCGGATCGGTCGGGCTTTCGCCCAGCCAGCGCCTTGGTATGACCCGTGCTTGGAGAAAGGCATGAAGCATCGAGCTTTGACCTCGACTCTCTACTTTCGGCTGCTGCCGGTCAGCTGCGCACTCTTGCCCACTCTGATGCTGCTGGCTGGCTGCGGAGGGGTTGCCGCGAGCGATGGGGCGGGGACGTCGGGCGCTGGGAGTTCGGCGGCAGGTGCGAGCATGGGCAACGCGGGCAACAGCGCTGCCGCTGGCAGCAGCGGAGCGGGCGCGACCAGCAGCGCTGGCGCGGCCAGCGGCGGCAGCGCGGGCGCTGGGGCGAGCTGCACGGGCGGCGGAAGCTTCCTCGGGCCCGACGGCTGCAACCAATGTAGCTGTCTCGACGGCGAGCTTGTCTGCACCCAGCTCGCCTGTGAGCCCATGTACAAGTCGTGCGGTGGGCTGGCAGGCATCGCCTGCCCGGCCGGACAATACTGCAAATATCCGGACGGCGAAGCGTGCGGGGCCAGCGATCAAGGCGGCGCATGCGTTCCCAGTCCGGGAGGTTGCACCGCTGACTATGCGCCAGTCTGTGGCTGCGGCGGGAAGTCTTACGGAAACGCGTGTTCGGCAGCTGCAGCGAGTGTCAGCGTGGCGCACGCGGGTGTGTGCGATGCTGCACCGCCCGGCAGCTGTTCGGTCACCGCCGATGGCGTCAGCTATCCCGATGGCACGAGCAACATCCCGGCCGGCGACGGCTGCAATGTTTGCAGCTGCGCGATGGGCGCGCTGACTTGCACCAAACGGCCGTGCAAGGCACCGACCGCGTGCGGCGCCCGCGCTGGTGATACCTGTGCGGCCACTGAATATTGTGCGTACACCGCGGGCCAACTTTGCGGTGCCGCCGACGCCGAAGCCGTTTGTTATCCGCGCCCGAGCGCCTGTTCCACGCTCTATCAGCCGGTCTGCGGCTGCGATCGCAAAACCTACCCGAATGCCTGCTCTGCATCGCTCGCCGGTAGCGGCGTATTGCAAAACGGTGCCTGTCCCGGCGGGTAAGGCTGCGTGGTTGGAGGCGGATCCCAATCGCGCGACGCGCACCCGTGGGTCCGGCTCCGCTTCAGCGCCCGCGCGGCGCGCGGCGCGGGCGTGGGCGGCGCACGACGAGCGGGGCGGGTGGACCGAGATCGAGCGTGCTCGGGAGGGCGGGAGCGAAACCGGTTGCCAGCAAATCGTCGGCCCGCACCGCCGCACCGGGAGCGCGGCGCGCGGCCGACAGCAGCCGCGCGCGAAACTCCAATTCATTGCCTGGCCAATCGTGCTCCGCGAGTAGGCGCAGCGCGGCCGGCTCCAAGCCGAGCGGTTCGCCGCGCAGGGAGAGACCGACACGCGACAGCGCTTCGAGCGCCAAGGCCTGCAGATCCTCGGGCCGTTCGGCCAGCGTGGGCAGTACGACTTCCGAGGCTCCCAGCCAGCGCGATAAATCACGACTCAGGCGCTGCTCCTCCAGTAGCCGGGCGAGTGGCACCCGCAGGGTCACGAATAATCCGGGCTTGGCCACCGACGACACGATCGGCGAATTTTGCCGACGCGCGAACGACTGCGCAACGTAGTCTTGGATCTCGAGCGGAAGCACGGCGACATCCAAAATCGTGAGCGTCCCGCCATCGGCCAGCACCAGCGGTGAGCGCTCCTTGTCCTCCCACAGTTCGCGCGCATGTTCGCTCGGGTTGGTGCCGTCGACGACTACGAATGCGCCGCCCGCGCGCCCGCTCTCCAGGTGGGCATGCGCCGCCCAGCCGATGGCTTCGACGCCTGGCGGTGCCAAGAGTGAGATTGGCGCGCCCTGCTTGCCCAGGCGCTCCAAGCGCTCCAACGCTTGACGCGCCGCGGGGCTATAGGCCGTCGTTCTCACGCTGCGCGCGAGCCGCTCGGCGAGCTCCAAATGTCGACCCGATGCCGCGAAAATGATGTGTTCGAGGCGCTTGCACTCGTCATCGACCCGGTCCGCTCGCGCCACTGCTTTGAGCTCGCGTTCGCGCGAGCGCGCGAGCGCGGAGGAGACCGCCAAGAGTGCACTGATACGATCGGCGAGTATGCGCACGGCGCGTGCTTCCTCGAGCGTCATGGCCGAAGTGCGCGTGCCCGCGGGGAGCAAGATGAAGCCGATCGCTCCGTCTTCGTCGACTACGAGCGTGGCCGAGAAAGCGCGTCGATCCTCGAACCAAGCGATCAGCGGTCGCACCTCGGGGCGGCGCACCGCGAGCGCCTGCAAGGCTTCGGCGCGCAGCGTTCGCTCCGGCTCTTCTTTGGCCAGCTCATACAGCCGGAGTGGGGCTTCCGCGGGCTCGACGTGTAAATAGCCGGCTACGTCCACCGACAGCATCTCGGGCGGATTGTTGCGGAAGATCGCCGGCTGCGCGTTCGGCGTCGTGGCGGTCTTGCCGAGTGCTTCGAGTGCAGCGCACAGCGCAGAATCGGGCTCGGGCTGCAGCGCGCCGCGGCTGGCCGCCTCGATCGCGTCGAGCCAACGCGATTGCTCGGGGCCGAGGGGCTTGGCCACTGCGCGGGCGATCAAGCCCACGAAGATGCAGAGCGTAGTTGCAAGGAGCAAGATTGCGCCTGAGTGCTCTGGCGCGCTGCGCACGACGGCGCCCGCTCCGAGAATGATCGGCGTGCCCAAGATCAGAATCGAAAGGATGCCGCGAAGGCCCGTCGAGACGGTGGTAGGTTCAGGGGTCGTCGCCGCCCAGGTCATCGACAAAGCGGCGATGCAAACCGCCACCGGCAGGATGCGATCGGGCGGCGCGACGTCGAGCAGACCCGCGGGGATGGCAACCGAGAACGTCGTAATGGCGAGTGAAAGCGCGCCCGACGCGCGATCGCCCACGCCGAGCTCCAAGCGGCGAAGCGCGTGCAAGCGAAAGCTCGCCGCGACGAAGACCAGGAGCGAAGCAATCGCGGCGCTGGTCGTCGCATAGTCGATCATCAACGGATCGAGGCGAACGCGCTCCGCGGGCAGTAATGCAAAGCCGAGCGGCAGCGCACTGGCGATCGCCCAGAGCAACCCGGCAAACGTCGCGGCGTCGAGTGACAGGGCTTGCTTGGGGGGCTTGAGCAGCCCGGCTCGCGGTGCGATGCGTGCAATCGCGACCAACGCGGCGACCGCCGCCGTGCCGGCCCCGAGGTTGGCGGCCGCATCCAGCGCGGGGCGGCCGGCGGGACCGCTGCGCGCCGCGACCCACATCAAGCTGCCCCAAGCCACCGCGCGCAGTGCACTGCGGGAGGTGAGCGACACGTCGTCTTTGCCGGCGGGAACCGCGGTGCGGCGCCAGGCCTCCGCGAGCAGGGCGGGCAACGAGAGCAGCGCGAACCAGGGCAAGGGACTGCCGGCCAAATGCGCGGCGCCCACGCATACGTAAGCGAGCGCCGCTGCGGACAGCCAAAAGGAGCGAGAGCGCCCAGTCACGGCGCGAGCCTAGCGCGTGCAGCACCGCTCGGGCCAACGTCTAGCTGTCCGATCCGTGCTCGCCGCAGAATGCCGAACCATCGTGGCTTTTCTCGCCGCTGCCGCGCCGCTAGGATAACGTGTGGATGTAAAAGGGCATTTGTGCGGGCCTCGGGGCCGTACATCAACAGCACGGGTTTCCTCGTTGCGCGGAACGTGGGGCAGGGTTATCCGCCCTGCGTCGGCGCAACAGGCGCCAAGGTGACGATGAAAAAGAATTACGTCCTCGACACGAATGTTCTGATCCACGACCCGCACGCATTCCTAAAGTTCGAGGACAACGACGTCATTCTCCCGATCTACGTGATCGAGGAGATCGATCAGTTCAAGCGCGACGCGAATGAGCGTGGGCGCAACGCGCGCACGGTTTCGCGTCTGCTCGACGCGCAGCGCGCGAAGGGCCCGCTGTCCAAGGGCGTCGAGCTGGCGGACGGCGGATCCCTCCGCGTACTCGTCCCGCAGCGGCGCCTCGAGCTCAAGATCGCGCTGAACCCGAACACGGGCGATCACGCCATTTTGCAAAGCGCGCTGGAGTTCCGCGACGAGTCGCCGGACAAGCCGACGATCTTCGTGACGATGGACGTGAACCTGCGCATTCGCGCCGACGCGCTCGGACTCACGACCCAGACCTACGAAAACTCCGCCGTTGATTTGGATCGCGTCGAGACGGGCATCATCGAGCTGGCCGTGACGGCGGCCGAGCTCGACAAGTTCTTCGAGTCGAGCTCGCTCAAGCCTGCCGACGCCGACAAGATCAATCCGAACGCCTGTGTGGTGTTGCGCGACGATAGCGCTCGCCCGCGTACGGCCCTCGGTCGCTTTCACCACGAGCCGCGCGAGATCCGCGCCTTGAAAACGCCCCGCGAGGGCTTGCTCGGCATTCGCCCGCGCAACAAAGAGCAGGCCTTTGCGCTCGATCTATTGCTCGACGACAACGTGAAGCTGATTACGCTGGTCGGCAAAGCCGGCACCGGTAAAACCCTGCTCGCGCTCGCGGCGGGCCTGCGCCGCGTGGTCGACGACGGCGCGTATGCTCGGCTCTTGGTCAGTCGCCCGGTGATGCCGCTCGGTCGTGACATCGGCTTTTTGCCGGGGGATGTCGATCAGAAGCTGAACCCGTGGATGCAGCCGATCTACGACAACTTGGAGTTCTTGTTGGTCGCGGGGGGTAGCAAGCGGCGTGGCGTGCGCGGCTTCGAGGAATTGTTCGATGCGGGCCAATTGCAGGTCGAGCCGCTCACGTACATTCGCGGCCGCAGCTTGCCGCACCAATACGTGATCGTCGACGAAGCGCAGAACTTGACCCCGCACGAGGTGAAGACCGTGATTACCCGCTGCGGTGAGGGCACCAAGATCATCCTCACTGGTGACCCGTTTCAGATCGACAACCCATACGTCGACAGCGCGACGAACGGGCTATCGGTCACGGCTGACCGCCTGCGCGGCGAGCCGATCGTCGGTCACATCTTGCTCTCCAAGGGCGAACGCAGCGAGCTCGCGAATATCGCTGCCAACAAGCTTTAGGTCATGGCGATCACCCCGCAACCGCGCGGCGTGATCGAGCTGGATCGAACGCCGCTTTTCCAGAACACGCAGCAGCTCTTGCGCCGAGCGGAGGCCGAAATCCGGCTGATCGATCGCGCGCAACCGACGAATGCCATCCCCGAGCGCGAAGCTCTGATCGTCGACTATGGCTCGGGCCGGCAGCGCGCTCCGAATTTCGAATACGCGGCCCCGCCCGCGCTCGGCGCGCTGCGCACGGCGCTTTCGAGCGCCGCGACGGCGATCGGTGGGCTGGGAGCGTTGGGCGCCGCGTACGCAGCCCGCGCGCTCGAGCTCGAGTGCGAAGCGCAAGCGGCGGAGCAAGTCGGAACCACGGAGTTTGCTGCGTGCTGTGCTCGCCGCTACCCGCTCGAATCGTCGCCTGATGCGGAAGCCGCAGATGCCTGGGCGGAGCGTTGGATCCAAACGCAGGACGAAGCGCCGACCAAGCTGCACCGCAGTGACGATCGCGCCGATCCCGAGAGCCTGATTTGTGCGTTGGAGCGGGTGGCGGAGGGCTTGCCGGTGCGCGTGCAGATCCGCAATCAGGCCGCGGCCGCCTCGGTCGGGGATGGCTTCATCGGCGTGCGCGCGGGGCTTTGGCACAGCCGCGAGACCGTGACACGGATCGTGCTCCACGAAGTCGAGGGTCACGTGCGGCCTCGCGTCTTGGCGCAACGGGAGGCGCTCGGCTTGTTTCGAGTGGGGTCGGCCAAAAGCAGCGACGACGAAGAGGGGCGCGCGTTGCTCTTGGAGCGCGGTGCAGGCGTGCTCGAGGGGGCGCGTCGCCGTGAATTGGCGAGGCGACACTTGGCCGCGCGCGCGGTGCGCTCGGGCGCGTCTTTCCAAGACATCGTCAATCAACTGCTCGGGCTCGGCCAAGACATCACGAGCGCGGTCGAGGCGGCTTGCCGCGCTGTGCGTGGCGGCGGGCTCGCTCGCGAGTACGTGTACTTGGTCTCGCTCGCGCGTGTGACGCGCGCCTTCGAAGCCGAGCCCGAGCTCGAGAACTACTTCGAGCACGGCCGCGTCAGCGTAGATGCCGCGCGCGCCTGCCGCGCCGGCTTCGGCTTTCGCCGCAGCTAACGCCGCGGGTCGCCAAAAATTCGCCCGTGCTCGAGTGCGCTCGCCTCTACGCACGGCGACGTCCATGGAGGCATTGAACGACCCGAGAGTTGACCGCCGAGCCACACAGGTTTGCAGCGTTCGGAGAAGCGTCGCGATTCACTGCAGGGTTCCGCAGCTGGACGCCGAAGGCTGCGGCGGGGCGCGACGCGATTGGCGACCATCAAAAAATAAAGGGCGGCATTAGCTGAGCTCCACCATCACTGGGATGTGATCGGAGGGCTTGTCCAGGCGTCGGGGCTCCACGTCCATCAGCGCGCTGGTGCAGCGTTTGACTAGGGACTCGGACAGAAAGACGTAGTCGATGCGCAGGCCTTCGTTTTTGCGGAAGCCGCCTCCGCGGTAGTCCCACCAGCTGTACAGGCCTCCTTCCGAGTGGTGTTCGCGAAACGCGTCCTTCAATCCGAAATTGCGGATCTTGGCGAGGGCGCGGTGTTCATCGGGATGGAAGTGAACCTTCCCGCGAAACAGCTCGGGCGCGTACACGTCTCGATCGTCGGTGGCGATGTTGAAGTCGCCGCACACGAGCACGTCGCTGTTCGGATTCGCGGTCTCGTCGAGCGTGCTCCGCAGGCGTTCGAGCCAGGCGAGCTTTTCGGGGAACGAGGGCGAGCTCACGCTCTTGCCGTTGGGCACGTACACGGAAAAGACACGCACGCCGGAAATCGTCGCGGCGATGGCTCTCCGGTTCGCGTCGGCGGCCTCGCCGGCGAGCCCGATCGTGATTTCTTTCATCGGTAGCCGAGACAAGATCGCCACGCCATTGTACGAGAGCTGTCCGGCCATGGCGATGCCGTAACCGAGGCGCATGAACTCATCGGTCGGGAAATCGTCGTCGGTGACCTTGGTTTCCTGCATGCACAGCACATCTGGCTGCATACGTTCGAGCCAATCACAAGCGTGGTCGAGGCGAGCGCGGATCGAATTGACGTTCCAGGTGGCGACTTTCACTTCGGCCCGCCGTAATACCGCGAGCGCCCGCTCGCAACCGAGTTGTTCGGAGCCCCTCTCTTTCGCAAACGTTCCTAAACGCTTGTCAGGGGCCTCCGTGTGCATTAGCGAAGTAGCGGGCTTTCCATGGTTTTTGCTCCGACCCGAGTCTCTTTGCTGGTGCTGGCTGCGATGCTTGCTCGCAGCGGCCTAGCGACGGCGCAGTCGGACGACGCCCGTTCGGATCAAGGCGCGGTGCCGAGCGGCATTTCCGGCGCCGTCGTCAGACCGTCCGAGTCAGCAAAAGATGCACCGAAAAAACCGGTCATCGTCTTGCCTGAGCTGACCCACTTCGAGCACGCGGAATACCCGCCCGAAGCCGAGAAGGCCGGCCTGCAGGCAGACGTGACGCTCAAGCTCACGGTCGATCGCGAAGGCAACGTGACCAAGGCGGACGTGCCTGACCCGGTCGGCAATGGCTTCGATGAGGCAGCCAAGGTCGCCGCGCTCAAATTCAAGTTTACGCCAGCGACGCGTGATGGCGTGCCGATCCCGGTCGTCATTCCTTACCGCTACTCGTTCACGCTGAGCGCGAAGTCGGGGGCCGAAGCGCCACCTCCCGCGCCCACCACGGGCAACCTGCTCGGCGGCGTGCGCTTGGCGGAGAGCAACACCCCGCTGGCGGGCGCCACCGTGACCATCACCCTCGCGGATGGGTCTCAGCGCCAGGTCGTCACGGACGAAACTGGCAAGTGGCGCCTCGATGGCCTGCCACCGGGCAAGTATCGAGTGCGCGTCGAATCCCCTGGTTTTCAGCCGGCGGAGAATCAAGAGGACGTCGCGGCGGGCGAAGAAACCGAGGCCACCTACCGCCTGGCCCCCATGTCCGAGGGCATCGAGATCACCGTTCAAGGTGAACGACCGCCCCGCGAGGTCACTCGCCGTACCATTGAACGCCGGGAGATCGACCGCATCCCCGGCACCAGCGGCGACGCGCTGCGTTCGATCCAGAGCTTGCCTGGCGTGGCTCGTCCGCCAGGGCTCGCGGGGCTATTGATCGTCCGCGGTTCGGCGCCGACGGACACTCAGGTGTACGTGGACGGCGGGCTCGTGCCGATGGTCTATCATTTCGGTGGCCTGTCGAGCGTGGTGCCCACTGAGCTGCTCGACAAGATCGACTTCTATCCCGGCAACTTCAGCGCGCGCTTCGGCCGCGTCAGCGGCGGCATCGTGGACGTGGGCTTACGCACCCCCGACACGCAATGCACAGGTCCCTACGGCGTAGCCACCGATCGTAAGGGCTGCTTCCACGGCATGGCGCAGATCGATATGATCGATGGCCGCCTGATGCTGCAGGGCCCGCTGCCAATGAAGGATTGGACCTTCGCCGTGGCTGGTCGGCGCAGCTGGATCGACGCGTGGCTCAAGCCAGTCCTGGACAGCGCTGGCTCGAGTGTCACGTCCGCGCCGGTCTATTACGACTACCAGCTGCTCGTCGACCACAAGACCAGCTCGTCACGCTTTAGTTTGCGAGGCTTCGGCTCGGACGACAAATTTCGGATCATCGTCACCGATCCGGTAGCGCAAGATCCCGCGTTCGGCGGCGCGCTCAGTTTGGCGACCTCGTTTTGGCGTGTTCAGGCGCTGTACGAAACCGATCTGTCGCGCGCGGTATCGAGCAACTCGATGGTCTCGTTCGGGCAAGACAAGTCGGGCTTCTCGGTCGGCAATTTCTTGTTCAATCTGGACAACTACGTGCTCTATGCGCGGCACGAATTCGGCTTCAAATTAGCCCCCGGCGTCAAAATCAACACCGGTTTGGATTTCGCGATCGCGCCCTACGAGGTCACGGTGCGCTTCCCCCCGCCGCCGCGACCCGGCGAGCCTGACCCTGGGCCGTTCGCCTCCCGTCCGCCGAAAGAATCCCACGAAAAGAGCACGGTGTTTCGTCCGGCCTGGTACGTGGAGGGCGAGCTACAGCCGACGAGTCGCCTGCGCATCATCCCAGGCGCGCGTGTGGATTACTCTCGTGACACCGGCCATACCGATTTCTCGCCGCGCATCGTTGCGCGTTATGATTTGGTGAAGGGCGCCGATCCGGATCATCCCGAGCTCGAGCCGCGACGCACCACGCTGAAGGGCGGTGTCGGCGTGTTCTATCAGCCGCCTCAGTTCCAAGAGACGAACCCGGTGTTCGGTAGTACGGGGCTCAGCTCGAATCGCGCGATTCACTATTCGATCGGCATCGAGCAAGAGCTCACGCGTCAAGTCGACCTCAGCGTCGAGGGCTTTTACAAGGACCTCACCAATCAAGTCTCGCGTGAGCCCACCGTATCCGGCTACACCTACGCCAACAACGGCTTGGGCTCGGTGATCGGCTTGGAGATGCTGCTCAAGTACAAACCGAGCAAGCACTTCTTCGGTTGGATTGCGTACACGCTCTCGCGCAGTGTGCGTCAGGATAGCCCTTCCAGTCCGCAGTACTTGTTCCAGTACGATCAGACGCACAACCTGATCATGCTCGGTAGCTATCGCCTCGGGCACGGCTGGGAATTCGGTGGACGCTTCCGTATCGTCTCGGGACCGCTCGACACGCCGGCCTTGCCTCCGCCCGCCTTGCCGGCACTATACGCAGCGGATGCAGGCTCGTACACCCCGCTCCAGGCCAGACCGTACAGCACGCGTTTGCCGCTCTTTCACCAGTTGGATCTGCGTGTCGACAAGCGTTGGCAGTTCAAGACCTGGCGCTTCTCCGCCTATCTGGACATTCAGAACGTGTACAACAACGCCGCGGTCGAGGGGTTGAGCTACAACTACAACTACAGTCGCCAGTCCTACCAAACGGGCATTCCGATCATCCCCAGCCTGGGCATGAGAGGGGAGTTCTGATGCGCATCGCAATGTCCGGCGGAGTCACAGCCTGCGCCGCGTTTCTGTCACTATTTTTGCTCGGCTGTGGCCCCGACTTCGAGTCGCCGAGTGAGCTCCACACCCTGCGCGTGCTGGCTGTGCAGAAGGACCTGCCGTACGCCCAACCAGGCGACACCGTGAACCTACAAATGCTTTGGCAAGATGCGTCGCCGCTCGTGGGGCGCAACATCCAAATCGCATGGTCCCCAGGCTGCTTCGATCCAGACGCCGACTTGTACTACGCCTGCTTCACCGATCCCGCCGCATTTGGCGATATGGTCGCCACGCCGGATGCGGCCAATCCCGCCCACACGTCGGTCGAAATTCCGAAGGACATCATCTCCAGGCGCCCGCCTGCGGATGCCTCGAACAACGCGCCGTACGGAATCACGTACGTGTTCTTCGCGCTCTGCGCCGGTGAGCTCACTTTGATCCCGACCAGCGCCGACGAAACCGCCTTTCCGATCGGTTGCAAGGACGCAACCGGCAAGCTGCTCGGCGCCGATGACTTTGTCGCGGGCTACACCTCGATCTATTCATTCGAGGGCTTTTCCAACAACAACCCGACGATCAAAGGTTTCGAGTTCCGCGGCAGCCCCGTGACGGATGCGGTCTGCCTAGGCGACGATTGCTTGTCCGTGGACGGCTCCGCTCCCCCGGTCGATTTCGATTGCGATGACCCGCAACAGAGCACTCGCTGCGTGCCCACTTGCGCTGACGATGGCGATTCTTCGTGCACCGCATACGCTCTCCGCCCGACGATCGACAAGACCGATCTTGCGAACCAAGACATCGACGACGTGTCGGCCGCGCAGCTCGGTCGCACCGTCGGCGAGCAGATGTGGATCAACTACTACACGGACTCGGGTGGCTTCAAATCCCCGGTACGCTTGCTGAACGACGCCACGGCCGGCTGGAACGACGATTACGGGACCGAGTTTTACGCGCCCAGCAAGCCGGGTTTGACGCGCATCTGGGCGGTCGCACACGACAACCGCGGCGGCATGGCGTGGTCGGGCATCACGCTCAAGGTTCAGTAACGGCGCGCGCTAGTTTCGGCGCTCGCTCGAACTAGCCTGCGCCATCACGATCTTGTTGCCGTACGCGGGTGGCGGCGCGAGCAAGCGCGGTAACTCACGCGGCTGCTTTTGCGGTGTGGCCCGCGTCTCGATGTCGGCTTGCGGTGCGGGCTTGGGCGTACTCAGCGAGCTCTGGCCACAGCCCAGCAGCAGCGCGGCCGCTGCTAGGCAAAAACCAAGTGCCGAATCGACTCGCATCACCCCTTTCAAGATAGCAGCGCGCCGATCCGCAGCAACGCGCTGCGGTCGAGCGAGTCGCGGCGTGTCTCGAGCGCACACGCGGTTTTGCCACACGTGCGCCCGAGATGCGGAACTGTTACGGAATCAGCGCTGTCTGTTGCGAAACGCGGCGCGCTGATTGGCCATCGCACTCACTGCACGAGCGCAGTCGAAGCTGCAGAGCTATAATCTCCAGCCCAAGAAGTCGGACTGATCGTGGTCGAGGTCTGAGTCGCGAGCTTGTAGCGGACCACCTTGCCGACCGCACCCGTCACTTGGACGCCCAACAGATCCGTGCCGTCGAAGGTCACCGCGTCGGGTACGTTCATGATTTCGGCGCCGAGCGTACCGGCCGCGATGTCGAGCCTGGTCCAGTGCGTCGCGTACTCGGCGTCGAACGATTCGATCAACGCGTCCTCGCCGCCGGTCAGGACCAGAGTCGCCAAGTAGTCGCTACCGGTGGCTTCGTAGGCAACGGTGGTCGTACCGTCGGTGAGGTCGACGACTTCCACGCCTTGCTGGGTCTTCTTGCTGCCGTCGTAGCAACCGTCCGCCAACATGTAGAGCGCCGTGCCGTCGCCGTTGATCGAGAGCGAGTTCTGATTGACGAGTTTGAGCTCGATGCCCTTGCCTTCGTCAGTGCCGTTCAAGTCGACGACTTCGTCGGTCTTGGTGTCGATGCCCACGATCAAGCCCGGGTTCTTCGAGCAGGGCAGGTGAAGATCCGCGCCGATCGACTTGGTCTGGATGCGTTGCAGCACGAAGTACGCAATGTCGTGGTTCGGGTCATACACGCCCTCGGCGACCTCGGCGCTGTGATCGCTGTCGCCCGCAGCGTTGAATTCGCTCAGGTCGATGCGGCGACTGATCTTGCCCTCGGCCAGATCGAGAATGGCGATCAGGCTCTGGTTGTACAATGGAACATAGGCTTTGCTGTCGACCGGTGCGGTGTCGCTGCCGAGATCCTTCAAATCGAAGGTCTTGCTGATCTTGCCGCCGTCGAGCAAATGCACCTTGTCGTTGGTACGCTCGATCGCGAAGCCGACGCCAGCGCTGCTGGTTGCCGCGGTGTCACCGTCGTCGTAGGTCGTGCTATCGCCAACTGCGCCCGAAGCGAGCGTGATGCTGACGATTTCGGTCTTGGTCCCGAAGTCAGTGCCCGCAACGAGCAAGTGCGTGGACGCGGACGGGGAGGGGCCGACCACCAGCACCCCTTGCGGATTGAGCGAGGGCGGGAACTCGAAGGGAGCCTCGCCGCCCGCGCCGGCTTCGTCACCCTCGCCGCCCGCGCCGCTTTCGCCCACGCTGGTCGAACCCGAGTCACCTGTGGAGCCCGCCTCGCCCTTCGCGCCCGCTTCACCGGTCGCGCCCGCGTCGCCACCACCACCAATGGTCACGAGTTTCGTGTCGCTGCAGGCCGAGGCCAGCGCGCTGCCGCCCAAGAGAAGTCCCAACATCAATAAGTGCCGCTTTGCCATGTATGCCTCCGGTTACGCGAAGCCGGGAGTAGGGAAATGAAACGGCACGGGCACGGATCGTCGCCCTGCGTCGTCTCGCCTCCGCGCCCCGCGGAATCGCAAGTCGAACCGACCCCCCAAAAATTAGGGGGGCACGGGCGCGAGCACGGTAGGTCTCCTGGCTTCCGGATCGTCCTCGGTCCGACCCTTCCCAGGCTCGTCGCCCAGTGGATTTGTCGGACTTTGTCCCCGGTTACAGTGGCGGGGGCCGCGCCGGTGTTACACCGGCTTCCCTGTGCGGCCTTTTCACCGATTTCGGCAGAAAGGCCGTATTAGACCGCTTTCGCGGGCCCGGTCGAGTGACCGAGCCAGGCCCGCGTGTACCATGGCCCGCGAGCCCGGGTCCAGAGCCGCCTCGACTACACTTAGGAACATAGCCGATTGCAGTGTCCTCCTAAATCGAGGACGCTACCTGCTCGCCGAAGCGCCGCTCTGAATGGCTCAACCCCCTAAAAATGTCCCGCCGTTAGGGCACGGAACCGTCGTCAACGATCGCTACGAGATCCGGCAGAGCCTGGGCAAGGGCGGCATGGGTGAGGTGTTCCTCGCGTACGATCGCAGCACGCAGCAGCCCGGCGCCTTGAAGGTCGTGCGCGAAGAGTCGCGCATGCCCGGTGACGATGAAGCCCTGCGCCAAGAGTTACTGCTCGCCCGCTCGGTGAGCCACCCCAACGTGTGCCGCGTGCACGATCTTGCGCCCAGCCTGTGGGGACCGATCCTGGTGATGGAACACATCGCCGGGCAAACCCTGCACACGCATATCCGGCGTCGCAAGGCTCAGGGCGGCTACACCGCGGATGAGTTTCGCAAGATCGCGAGCGAGGTTGCGGCCGGGTTGGCCGCCATCCACGCGCAGGGCTTGGTGCACGGCGATCTCAAGCCCGGCAACGTGATGGTCACGGGCGACCGCGCCATCATCCTGGATTTTGGTTTTGCGCAAGAACGCGCTCGGCTCAGCGCTCGTCGCCCGGGTGCGCCACCCGACGGCGGTACGCCGAACTACATGGCGCCCGAACGTTTGCGCTCCGGCGGTGCCAGCCCGGAGGACGACATGTACGCCCTCGGCCTGACGCTCTGGGAGATGTGGACCTGTCGGGTGCCGGAGCCCGGTTACCGCCCGCGCGCCAAACCGATGCGCTCGCAGATCATGTTCGATGTGCCCTCGGGGTTGTCGGTCGACGAGATCAAGCAGATCTTTCGTTGCTTGTCGGATGATTCCTCGCTGCGCCCGACCGCGCGTCACCTGCGCTTCTTCAATCCGAGCTCGCTCACCACCAGTCAAGTGCAGATCCCGCGTGAGCGGATCGCGCCGGGGGCCCCGCCGGGCCGAGCCTCGAGTGAGGCCTTTGCGCCTTCTTCGCAGGCCTTGCTGGTGACCTATTGCACGAACGCGCCAGAGGCTGCGGGCACCTTGTTCGTGCTCGATAAGCCGGCCATCACCATCGGTCGTCGCAGCGGGCAGGACATCGTGATGCCCGAAGCGACGGTCTCGGGCTCCCACGCAGTCGTGCGCTGGAACGCCGGCTCTTGGACGATCGAAGACACCGGTAGCACCAACGGTACGTACGCGGATCACAGCTACGAGCGCAAAAAGACGATCGCGCTCTTGCACGGCGCTGAAGTCCAGCTCGGTGAATCTCGCGTCAAGCTGGTCAGCTTTCAAGAGCACTCGCCACCGCACGAGCGCGCTCGCGCTTACCTCGCGCGCCGCGATGGCCTGACCGGGCTCTTGCAGCGCGATCACCTGATCAAGGCGCTCGATGAAGAGCGCGCGTTCGCGGAATGGGCAGCCGTGCCGTTGTCTGTTGCGCGCTATCACATTCGCGGCCCCAATCGCCACGTCAGTGAGCGCCCGACGATCGGCGAGATGCTGGCCTTGCGGCGCGCCGCGCAGCGCGTGGTCGAGCTCACCGAGATGCTCCTGCTCAGCATCGTGCCCATCACCGGCGGGCGCATCGGCCCGCTCAAGTTCGCGCTGATCATGGCCGGCCCCAATCCGGATGAAGCTCGCAACGTGGTCGAGCAAGTGGTCTCACAAGTGCAAGGGCTAATGCCCGAAGCGCTCGATCTCGCCGCGACCTTGGTCAAGGTCGAGCCAGGTCACCAAGTGCAGGCGCTGCTCGATGATTGAGCGAGCCATCTAGGCGGAGCTCGGCTCGGCATGGCAGGACCTCCCTCGCGCACCTCGTTTCCTTCTGGCCCGGGCGACCCATCGTCGCGTCGCTTGGGCGTTGGCTCGGGCGGTCGCGATCGTCCGCTGCGCGCGCAGATCGTGGTCGCGCTCGTGGCCGTCTGCATTTTGATCGCCGTGCCGCTCTACCTCCTGCGGCGACCCGGCGGAAAGTCCGCGACGGTCCCCAGCGCGAGCGTCACGCTCGACGCCGGCAAAGCTCCGGCCGCGCCGGGTTCCGCAGGAGCGACGGTCAGTCCACTCGACGGGGGCAAGCCGCCCGAACGCTTGCGCGTTGCGGCCGTGCAGCACGTGCGTTGTGGCGCCAGTGCCAGTGGTGGCCACGAAGGCAACGTCTGTGACAGTGTGCCCTTCTTCGAAGAAGCCCTGAGCAAGGCGGTGCGCGAAAACCCCGATTGCGCACCCAAGGCGAACGAACAAGGCACGGTGAACTACGTGCTCACCGTCGACTTCCAGCGCAAATCCCTGCACCTATTCCCGGGCGCTAGCGGCCAATGGCGTGGCAAGCAAGCTCGCCGCTCGGTCAACTGCGTCAAGCGCGCCTTCGTGTCTCCTGATTGGAGCAACACGCAGCATCAATACCGCTTCTACACGATCGCCGTCTTGGCTACGTACCTGCCTGCGAACCCCGCTCCCGGTGCGCCCGGCGCTCCCCCCGCGCCCGGCGCGCCGCCGCACAATCCGCTCGCGACGCCGAACTTCGAGTGAACCGCTGCCGCGCTCGCGCTTGCTCGGCATACGTAAATCTCGGGAATTGCTGTTCCAATTCCACGCGATTGATTACTCATTGTGTACTGAGTCCGTGACTTCGCGGCCGTGCTAGGCTCGCACGTGATGAGCGCGATTCGCTTACCCCTGCTGTGCGCGTTCGCGGGCGGCTGCCTCAGCAGTGCCGTTCTCTTTGGCGTTTGGCGAGCGGACACCGTGGCGACGGCTGCGCAGCAGCAACTCGCGCGCAGTAGCGAGCTCCTCGCCGCCGCTCTGGCTGCAACCAAGGCCGAGCACGAGCGCGAGGCGTTGCAGAGCGTTTCGCGCGCGCCCTCGCAGGTGGCGCCTGAGGATGCGCCCCGCGCCGACGCGGCCGATCATCGTGACTCACCGAGTGAACCCTCGCGGGACGCTCAGGACCCCGGAAGTGCGGCGCCCGCGGCAGCAGGCAGCGCGGTTGCAGACGTGTTGATGAATCTGGAAGCCGCTTACCGCCAGAGAGCGACCCCGGCCGCCCCCGAGGAAGCTCCGGTCGCGCTCGATCGCTCGCGCGCGCCCGCTTCGACGATCATCACGACCGCCCAGGCAGAGCCTCCGCCAGAAGTCGCCGCGCAGGCAGTCGCTCCGGATCCTCCGGTTCTCCCTCCAGCAGCGCCTCCCGTCACGCCAATCGCGACGCCTGCTCCAATCACGCCGGTCGCGGTCGCAGTCCTGCCGGCCGAGGTGCCGCCGCCACCGGACGCGGCACCCGCGTTCGCGGCGATGGATCAGCGCGCGCCCGACGTGCACTACGGCGACGTCAACCAGAACACGTACAACATCACCAATGTGCGTCAGGGGGACGTGTACGTGACGCAACAGCAGATCGCGCTGATGCAGTACATGCAGCTGCTGGGTGCGTCCTCTGCGGCTCAACCCACTCTCGCTCAGCCCACGCATTCGCCCCATGGCTCGGGGTACCGAGCGGCCCACCGACAGCCGGTGCCCTTCCCGAGCACGATAACCAATCCCGATAATCCCTGGGGTTTCAACTTCTCCCCGCCCCATTTGGTCCACTAGCGCAACGGCGCGGCGCTCAAAGCTCGAGCTCGCCGCTGAAGTGCACGCCGGACACGGCCTCGCCCAGCACTCGTCGGCGTTCGCTCGAGGGCGTGATTTCGCGCAAGGCCGCGAGCTTGTCGACGAATTCCGACATTTTTGCGGCCGCGAGCAGGCGCTCGAGCTCTTCGCGCAGGCGTCGGCCCAGGGCAGGGGCTTGGCCGGCTGTGCTGATGGCGATCGTCAGCAAGCCCGCGCGGGCTTGGGCCATGTGGGCGTAGCTGTTGTGCTCCGGCTGATCGACCGCGCAGAAGAACACGCGCTCGACTTCGGCGAGGCCCGCCATGCGCGCGGCGAGCGTGGAATTCTCGTCGACTAGGACCGCGAGCCACTTGCCCTTCAAGTCGCTGTCGATGAAGTCGCGCTCGTGTAAAACGATGCTGCCCGCCGCAGCCAGCGCGCGGATGGCTGCGTTGGGCGCGCCGCTGATGACGGTCGGGCTCGCGTGCGCTTCCAGCAGGGCCTGGGTACGGCTGGTCACTTCGGCACCGGAACCGACGACCAAGCAGGCGCGCCCCTTCAGCAAGAGTGCGATCGGAAAAACGGGTTCTGTCATTGGCTAGCCTTGGAATGAAAGATCACGGGAAGCTGCGCTTGCGTAGTGAACTTCTGCTGGCGTTCGGCGTCGCCGATGCGTTGCAGGAACAGACCGGTGAAGGTGCTGAATAATGCGTCACCGGGCGCCGCGGTGCCGGTCGCGCTGGGTCGCATTACCCAACGCTTGATCTTCAGGAGCAGCTCCGGGCTCACCGGATTGACCTGAATTTTCCCCGCGGCCAGCAGTGGCACCCCGAACGGGATTTGCGTCGCATCACCCGCGAGCAGATGGCGCACCTCGGTGCAGCGGCGGATCACGCCCTCGGTGGTCGTGGTCCAGCTCTGGCGCGTCGAGCCTGGACGCATGATCTCGACGAGGTACGCCTCTTCCCAAACGTGCCAGGTGACTTTGCACGTTTGCGCGGTGGTCGACAGTGGTTTGGGTGTGCCTGCGCGGTACACCGCGGCTGTCAACACGATGGTCGTGGGCAACCCGCGGCTGAGCTTGCTCTGCAGACTCGCGTCTACGATGTCGCGGAACAGCAAATCCAAATACAAGAGCCCGGTGTCGGCGTCCCAGTCGAAGTGTGCCTCGCGAGTCACGACTTCCTCGCTCGCTTCTTCTTGGGCGTAGGCTGGACGGATTGAAAAGGTGCAGATCAATGCGATGGCCAGGCTCAGCAAAACTGCCAGCCCCCAATCGGCCCTCGAGCCCTGCTCGAGCCCCCTATTGACCACCAGCCGGCCCCTTGCCGCGAACTGGAACGAAGCCCAGCACGTTCGAAAAGGCGAACACGAAGCCGCCCGCGCTGGTGTCCATCCGGAAGCCAAAGTTCCCGGTCAAATCCACCGGGACTTTGGCGAGTCCCGAATAGCCGACGGGGGGACTCGTGATATCTCGCGTGCCGGCAACTCCGTAGATGCCCATGCTGGCGAAGAAATCGATGCCGTAGATCGAGTGGTGCCCGCGAAACAGCGGAATGCGATATTCGCCGGCGACCTTGAAAGCGTACTTGCCGTAGCGAACCTCGACGATGTCCGTACCCAAGAAATTCGGCGCGGGCCTGCGATCGAAGTTCACACCCAGGATGCGCGAGGGTAGAAAATCACTGAAGTCCCCGACGTAATATTGCTCGAAGAACGGCGCGTTGCCGGCGATCGCCCCTGCGAACACCTCCAGCCGCAGTACGTGCTCGTGCCAGGGCAGGCGCCACCAGTGGGATGCCTGCACCTCGGCGCGTTGGTAATCGTAGTCGGAGCCCGCGGGCAGCAGCCCCACCTCCGCAGTGACGGAAGCGTGCCAGCCGCGCGTAGGCAAGAAGGGATGGTCGCGCGTGTCGTGTTCGAGCGTGGCGCGCAGCGTGGACAGTACGCTGCGACCGCGGATGATGTCGAAGTCAATCGGCTCGGTGCGGAAGCCGCGCAGGTGCGAGGCCTCCAGGGGATAGCTGGCCTCCAACGTCTCTAGTCGATAATACAGCCAAAATTGCGTAGAAATCGAAAGGTCGCGACCGACGCCGAGGGAACCTCCGAAGCGGGTGTAGTTGACCACCGCGGATTGTGAACTGCTGGTTCCGGTCGGGTCGTCCTTCAGCACGTGCGCGTTACCGAAGAAGTCGCGCGCGTTGTTGTACAGCAGCGTGCCGCTCGTCATCCACGAGCTGCCTAGGAACGCCGGGTCCAAAAAGCGCACGCGCAGCGCAAGTTGCTCCTCCGCCACGGCCATGGCCGAACCCAGGGTGATCCCCGTACCGAGCAAGTTGGTCTCGGCGACGTCGATCGCGCCGTAGGCGGTCAATGGCCGCCGATTGCCATGAGTGTCGGCGTCGGCAGAAATTCCCATGCGCACGTCGTTGATCACGATCGTGTTGCGCTCGACGACGTCGATCACGAGCACGACTAGCCCGCGCGCAGAGCCTTTGCGCAGCGAAAACTGTACATCGCGAAAGAAGCCCGTACCGAGCAAGCGATAGCGTGACAGCTCGACTTCGGGATCGTCGACGTCGAAGACATCCCCGCGTTTGAACGGCACGTAGCGCAACACCACCTGCGCACGCGTGCGCGTGTTGCCGCGCACCTCCACGCCCTCGAGCGTGTAGCGCACGGACTGCGTGACTAGGCCCGCGCGCGGTCCGGGTTCTTGGCTCGGGCACGGGCAGGTTTGTCCTGGCGCACTCGTCGCCGCGGGTGGCTCGACGGCGCCTGGCGGTGCGCCCGCGCTCGGCGGCGTATCTCGCGATCCCCAGGTATCTGCCGCAGGCGCGGTGTTGCTCGCGACTCGCGCGGGAGCTTCGACGACTGGCGACGCCGCTTCGGCCTGGGCATACGCGCGCGGCGCTGCACACAGCGCGCAAATCCACACGAGAACGGCGAATGTGACACGAGCGAACGCACGCCTCACTCTCCGTAAGACGTGGCAGGGCGCGCTTCGATTCAATGGCGAACGCCGCGCGCGCTGCATTCCCGAGGCTCCTTCAGCCCGTCCGCCGAATGTCCGCCGGAATGCGTTCGTATGTCTCACACAGGCTCGCCATGCGATCGGCCACCGCCAGATCGATCTCGTTGGGCAGTGCGCGGTACTCCCAGTTGCCGGACGCGGTGCCAGGCACGTTCATGCGCGCTTCCGAACCCTGGCCGAGCAAATCCTGCAAGGGGAAGATGGCCGTGTCGGCGGTGGACATCAGCGCCACGCGGATCATATCCCAGTGCGGTTCGCGGCCGTCACTTCCGGCGTAGGCCAGCGCGCGCTCTCGCTCCGCGCGAAGCGAGTTCTCATCGTGCTCGGTGCGTGCGCGTTCATGCCCGCCGAGCCAGCCCACGATCGTGTCGTTGTCGTGCGTGCCGGTGTACACCACGGCCCGCCTGGGGAAGCGGTGCGGCTGATATTCCCGCGAGTTCGGGTCGGCGAACGCGAACTCGAGCACGCGCATGCCCGGCAACTCGAAGCGATCGCGAAGCTTACCGACTTCAGGCGTGACCAAGCCGAGATCTTCGGCGATGAACGGCAGCCGACCGAGTGAGGCCTGCACCTTCTCGAAGAAATCCTCACCTGGCACGCCGACGAAGCGGCCTTCACGTGCGCTCTGTGACTGTGCGGGGATCTCCCAATAGCGATGAAAGGCGATGAAGTGATCCAAGCGCAGCGCATCGAAGCGCTCGAGCGTGGACTTGAAGCGGGACAGCCACCAAGCGTAGCCGGTCTCGCGCAGCACGTTCCAGTCATAGAGCGGGTTGCCCCAGCGTTGCCCGTCCGCGCTGAAGTAATCCGGAGGGACACCGGCAACCACGCGCTGCTCTCCCTGCTCGTCGAGCTGAAAGATGGCTTGATGTGCCCACACGTCCGAGCCGTCGTGAGCGACGAACATGGGCACGTCACCCAAGAGCTTCACGCCCCGCGAATTCGCATACTCACGGAGCTTGTACCACTGGCGCGCGAACTCGAACTGCAAAAACTCATGGTATTGCACTTCACTCTCGAGCTCGCGCCGAGCGCGCTCGATTGCGGCGGGCTCGCGCTTCTTGAGCTCGTTCGGCCAGGTCGTCCAGGATTGTCCGCCGCGCGCGGACTTGAGCGCGCGAAACAGCGCGTAGTCCGCCAGCCAATGGCGCTGCTCGTCGACGAAGCGCCCGAGCTCGGCGCGTTCAGCCTCGGCCAGGCGCTCATGAAAACGCGCGAAGGCGCGGCGCAGCCGGCGTTCCCGGTAGCGCACGGCCGCGGGGTAGCGCGCGTGACGTGCGCTGGCGAAGGCACGCGGATCGACGACCTCGTTCCGTTCGAGCAGCCCACGCTCGACCAAGACTTCGAGGCTTATCAAGAGCGGGTTGCCGGCGAAAGCAGAAGGGCTGTCGTAGGGCGAGGCCCCAGCACCGAGCGGCCCCACGGGCAGCATCTGCCAATAGCGTTGTCCGGCGCGGGCCAGAAAATTCACGAACAGATAAGCTTCAGGACCCAGGTCACCGACGCCGTGCGGACCAGGCAAGGAAGTGGGGTGAAGCAGGATCCCACTACAACGTTCCGAAAAAGCGTTCATGAAGGTACTTTCCAGGGCTAGGTAGCTCCGGCATCGCCGTCCGGCGGGCGGAGCAAGGACAGCACGATCGAACCGGCGAGCACGGTCACGATGACCGCGAGCGAAACCAGGCTGGGGATAGGCACGTAATGGACGATCGCCATTTTGACGCCGATGAAGATCAGGATCACGGCCAACCCCGTGCCTAGGTGATGGAAGCGATTCATCATGCCCGCGAGTACGAAATACAAAGCTCGCAGCCCCAGGATAGCCATGATGTTCGAAGTGTATACGACGAACACGTCTCGCGAGACCGCCAGCACCGCGGGCACGGAATCGACGGCGAACAAAAGGTCAGTGACCTCGATCACGACCAACACCAGAAACAGTGGCGTCGCGTGGCGCACTCCTTCTTTGACGATCGTGAAGTGATCCCCGTTGTACTCCTCGGTCGTGCGCAGAAAGCGCCGTGCCAGCTTCAATGCGACGTTGTCTTCCGGATTGACCGCCGCTTCCTCTTTGCGGATGGCGAGCTTCACGCCGGTGTAGATCAGGAACGCGCCGAACGCGTACGTCAACCAGTGGAAGCGATGAAGCAAAGCCGCGCCGGCGAAGATGAAGATGGCCCGCATGACCATCGCGCCCGCGACACCCCAGGCCAGCACGCGGTGCTGCCGCGAGTCCGACAGCTCGAAGTAGTTGAAAATGATCAGGAACACGAACAGGTTGTCGACCGACAACGACTCTTCGACCAGATAAGCGACCAGGTAGTTCGCGGCCAGATCACGACCGAGACGCCACCACACGAAGCCGCCAAACAGCAGGCCGACGACGATATTGAACAGGCTGCGCACCGCGGCCTCGCGGAACGACATGTGCCGCCCGCGCTTGCCCAAGAGCGCGAGATCGATCGCGACCACGCCGATTACGACGGCGGCAAACACGGCCCATTCGAACGGGCGTGCGCTCGTGTGCATCTTCGCTTTGCTATCATGATGGGCTCCTACATGCTAGAAGCAGGAACACGCATGGCAGGCCGTTTTAGTCGAGAAATTCGCGCTGTTTGTCTGCTCTCGGGCTTGGCCTTGGGGCTCGCTTGTCGGAAGACGCCGGAACCGACCGGCGCGGACTCGAACCCCGGCTCGCAAGCATCCGCCGGCCCGCATCCAACCGAGCATGCGTCGCCCGCGAGTCCGGCCTCGGCACCCGTCGAAATCACCTGGGTCGATCCGCCGGGCCTGCGTCGCGTGAAGCCCAAGAGCGCGATGCGCCGGGCGAGCTATGAAGTCCCGCGCGCCGTTGGTGATGCAGAGGATGGTGAGCTCGCCGTATTCTATTTCGGGCCTGGCCAGGGTGGGTCGATCGACGCTAACGTCGATCGCTGGGTCAAGCAGTTCTCCGGCATATCCGTGAACGACGTGAAGCGGGCCGACCGTGAAGCCAACGGGCTTCGCCAGCACACCGTCGAAATCCAACACGGCACGTTCGACGCCGGGCAAATGGGCGGCGGCAAGGGCCCGCGGAGTGACTACGCGCTCGAAGGCGCGATCGTGGAAACGCCGAGCGGCGCTTATTTCTTCAAAATGACAGGTCCTGCCCGCACTGTCTTGGCGGCGCGCGCGCCCTTTCTTCAGCTGCTCGACAGCGTCCGCGCAGGCAGCTGAGCGACTGCCGCAGCTCCACCCCCGCGCGAAAAAATTCTCGCGGGCGTTGCAAAAGAGCGCATTTCCCGGGTACCGGCCGCCCCACCGGCTTGACCGGAGTGGGCGGCTCGGACAACTGTCCCGGGCCATGCGTACCTTTGAGCTGACTTCGATTGCCCTGCTTGCTACCGCTTTGCTGAGCGCCTGTACCACCCAGCCCGCGCCTGCATTTGCCTCCGCTGCGAACGAGTCGGGCTATGCCGAGCGGTATCCCACGGCGCTGCTCGGGGCTCGGACTGAATTTGCCGCGGACGAAACACGCGCGCGCGAAATCTTTGCCGATTTTCCGAACTACCCCGGCGCGCTCACGGCTCCCGACGGCGAACAAGTGTCGGCGGTGGTCAGCCGCGCCGACGCGGCCGGGAAGAGCGGCGCCTACGCGCAGCAGATGGAGGAGCAGGAGCACGTCTCGCGCTTCTTCAGCGAAGAAAAGGACGGCCTGAACCAGAAGGTCGGCGGCGCGGCGCAATACGCGGTCAAGCAGAAGGAGTGCACGTGCACGGTGGACGTGGCCAGCCCGGCGATCGGCGCGCTCGATAAGGGCGTCGATAAGGCGATGGAGGATCGCTTGCGCGATCACGACGAGGCACAACGCTACATCGAAGTTCATCAGGACGCGCTCGGCAAAGCGAATCTGGAAAAGCTGCAGAAGCAAGCGGACGACATCACGCTCGCCAGCTACCTCGTGCACGTGCGGGTGAAGCAGCTCAAACTCGAGCTGTCTCGCTTGGTCGCCGAATCGTCCGACGTCAAAAAGACGCTCGCGCGGAGCGATGCGGATGCCCAAGCCGTGTTGACCGATTCTGCAGCCTCGAAGCAGGCGAAGACCATTGCCCAAAAGCGCGTCGACGCCGCCAAGAAGGCGGGCACGGGGCTGGATATCGAGGTCGAGCAGGCCAACCGCGCCGTGCAAGAAATGGATGCTCGCAGCGAGAAGCTGGAGAAGGACTACAATGCCGCGCTCGACGCCCTACGAAAGGCGCTGAAAGACTTGCCGAAGAAAGCTCCGTAAGTGGCGCTTTGCCACGCAGGCTGACCCTTCTCGACTGCCAAAATCGGCATGATTGGTGCTAAGCAAACATTATTCCTATGGCACAAGCATTCGCGCTGATCTTGGCAGGCGGTAGTGGGACTCGATTTTGGCCGGCATCGCGCACGAGTCGGCCCAAGCAAGTGTTGGCGATCGGTCCCGGCGCAAAAGATCCGCTGATCGCCCGCACCGCCCGTCGCATCGAACAATTGATCCCGGCGGATCGCGCGATCATCGCGACGGGCAGCGCGCTCGTCGGTGTAACACGTGAGGCCTTGCCCTGGTTTCCCGAGAGCTCGTTCTTGGCCGAGCCCGTCGCGCGCAACACCGCTGCGTGCATCGGTTGGGCCAGCGCGATCATCAAGCGCCGTGACCCGGAGGCGCTGATCGCCGCGCTGCCGAGCGATCAGTTGATGGATGACGAACCGGGTTTTCGCGCCGCTGTTGCCCAGGCTTTCGAGATCGCGGAAGACGGCACCATCGTCACGATGGGGATCAAGCCGAACCGCCCCGAGACCGGCTACGGCTACATCGAGGTCGGTAGTGAGCTCAGTCCCGGCGTGCGCCGGGTCCAACGTTTCGTCGAAAAGCCCACGCGCGACGTTGCCGAGGGCTACGTGGCCAGCGGCAATTACCTGTGGAACGCGGGCATGTTCTTCTTTCGCGCGCAAAGCATGCTCGATGCGATCGCGGAACACATGCCGAAGTTGGCCGAGGGCATCGAGCGCATCGAGCGAGCCGCCAAGCGCGGCGCGGAAGCCGAGCGCGCCGAGACGATCGCCGTCTTCGAGGCTTTGGAGTCGATCAGCATCGACTACGGTATCATGGAGAAAGTACGCGAACTTGCCGTGATTCCGGCGGATGTCGGCTGGAGCGATCTCGGCAGCTGGCACACGGTTTGGGAGCTCGGCAAGAAGGACGCGGCTGGCAACGTGGCTCACGATGACGCCGTGTTGGTCGACGCACAAAACAACTTGATCGAGAATTTGCGCACGGTGCCCGGTGGCAAGCGCGTGATCGCCTTGGTCGGCGTCCAGGATCTGTGCGTGGTGGATACGGACGACGCGCTCTTGATCATCCCGCGCGAGCGCTGCCAAGACGTGAGAGAAATCGTGGCCGCTCTCAAGGGCCGAGGTGATCCCGTTTGATCCGCTTCGCCTCTGGCAGTCGCGCGCTACTGTGTGCGCTCACGATGATGTCCGGGGGCTGCGGCAAGTTTCAACAAGCGCGTGAGTGCGGCACCTTCGTCAAGACCGTGAACGCTTGGCTCGCTAGCTCCGATGCTCAGAATGCGGCCGATGCCGGCACGTCGAGCGATCCCAAGCAAGTCGCAGCCCAGGCTCGCGGCACCGCGGAGCACTATGCCGAGCTGTCACGACGCCTAGCCGGGCTCCACGTGCAAAGTGAGGACCTTGCGCCGCGGGTCCAGCGCTACGAGCAAATCGCCGACAGCGCGGCGGCGACTCTGCGTGAGGTAGCGGAGGCGCTCGAGCACGGAGATTTAGAAAAAGCCCGGCAAAAACGCGTCGATTTCGACACTGTCGCGCGGCGCGAACCGCCACTGGTCAAAGAGATCAACGGCCTCTGTCGCTGAGCGCGCCGGGTCGCTTACTTGCGCTTGCGCGGCGGGGCACTCCGCGCCTTGGGGCGCGCGGAGGGGCGCTCGGAGCGCTGCGCGGTGCGCGCTGACGACGGCCCACGCGTGGAGGCGGGGATGGCGTCACCGGCGAGGCCTTGCAAGCGCTTCAATTCGTCGCGCAGGCGGGCCGCGGTCTCGAACTGTAGGTTCTCCGCGGCCGCGAACATCTCTTGGCGCACGGCCTCGATCTTCTCGAGCACTTCGAACTCGCTCGGCTCTTTGCTGCTGCCGTCTGGTCGCTCACGGGCGCCGCTCTTCGGTACGGCATAATAGTCGGTCTGCCCGCTCGCGGGATTCATATCGAAAATTGCGCGCTTGATCGTCGCGGGGGTGATGCCGTGCTCGGTATTGTACGCGACCTGAATCGCACGCCGACGATAGGTCTCGCTGATCGCGAACTTCATCGCGTCCGTCTCGCGATCGGCATACATCATGACCTGGCCGCGGGCGTTGCGTGCGGCGCGGCCGATGGTCTGAATCAGCGAGCGCGTGCTGCGCAAGAATCCCTCTTTGTCGGCATCCAAGATCGCCACCAGGCTGACTTCCGGCAGATCCAGGCCTTCTCGAAGGAGATTGATGCCGACTAGCACGTCGAACTCGCCCGCGCGCAAGTCCCTCAGGATTTCGATGCGCTCCATCGTATCGATGTCGGAGTGCAGATAACGCACGCGGACGCCGAGCTCGGCGTAGTACTCGGTCAGATCCTCGGCCATGCGCTTGGTCAGCGTGGTCACCAGCACGCGCTCACCGAGCCCAACGCGGATCCGGATCTCGCCCAGCAGGTCATCGACTTGGCCGGTGACCGGGCGCACGATGATCTCGGGATCGATCAGACCGGTGGGACGGATCACCTGCTCGACCACGACGCCTTGCGAGCGTTCGAGCTCGAAGTCCCCGGGGGTCGCCGAAACGAAGATCGTTTGGCGCATGTGCTTCTCGAACTCTTCGAACTTCAGGGGACGATTGTCGAGCGCGCTCGGCAAGCGAAAGCCGTACTCGACGAGGGTTTCCTTGCGCGAGCGATCGCCGCGGTACATCGCGCCGATTTGCGGCACCGTCTGGTGCGACTCGTCGATCACGAGCAGAAAATCATCCGGAAAATAGTCGATCAGGGTGGGGGCAGGGTCGCCCGCTTTGCGCTGCGAGAGGTGGCGCGAATAGTTTTCGATGCCCTGCACGAAGCCCATCTGCTCCATCATCTCGAGATCGTAGGAGGTGCGCTGAGCGACGCGCTGCTTCTCTAGGAAGCGGCCCGCTTTGTCGAAATAGTCCAGGCGTTCGCGCAGTTCTTCACGGATCCCCTCGATCGCGCGATTGAGCTGCTGGCGCGGAGTGACGTAGTGCGAGCTCGGAAACAGCGAGTAGCGGTCGAGCGCATTGAGCACCTTGCCGCGCAGTGGATCGACCTCGCTGATGCCGTCGATTTCATCGCCGAAGAACTCGACGCGAATCGCCGTCGCCTCTTCGTAGGCGGGGAAAATCTCGACCACGTCACCGCGCACGCGGAAGGTGCCGCGGTGGAAGTCGACGTCGTTGCGCTCGTATTGGATGTCGACCAAGCGACGCAAGAGTTCGTCCCGGCGCATCTCCTCGCCCTTGACGATCTCGATCAACAGACCCGAGTACGTTTCTGCCGAGCCGATGCCGTAGATGCAGCTCACGCTGGCTACGATGATTACGTCCGAACGCGACAGCAGCGCATGCGTGGCCGAGTGGCGCATGCGGTCGATCGTGTCGTTGATGATCGCGTCCTTCTCGATGAAGGTGTCGGTGGTCGGGATGTACGCTTCGGGCTGGTAGTAGTCGTAGTAGCTGACGAAGAAGGCGACCGCGTTCTCCGGGAACAGGTCGCGCATTTCGGCGTATAGCTGAGCGGCAAGCGTCTTGTTCGGCGCGATGATCAGCGTCGGCTTCTGCAGCTTCTGGATGACGTTGGCGATGGTGAACGTCTTGCCGCTGCCGGTGATGCCGAGCAGGGTTTGCTGCTTGATGCCCGCCGCAAATGATCCGAGCAGTGATTCAATCGCCGCAGGCTGATCACCCTTGGGCTCGAACTCACTGCGCAGCTTGAAATCGGGCATGTCGGAGGAAACTCAGAGCTTGTCACGATGAGCGCATGTTTCAAGCGTGCGCTCGGGGCGCCCATTCCGGCCGTCAAAACGAGCAATGGCCGCCAAGGTGCTAGACCATGGCGGCCATATTTCCGAAGAAGGAGCTTCGGAAGATCAGCGCTTGCTGTATTGGAAGCGCTTGCGGGCGCCGGCCTGACCGTACTTCTTACGCTCGACCTTACGGTCATCGCGCGTCAGGAAGCCGGCCTTCTTCAGCGGGCGGCGGCGTTCCGGATCTTCGGTCGTCAACGCGCGGGCGATGCCGTGACGCATGGCATCCGCTTGCGCGCTGTGTCCGCCGCCGGCGACGGTCGCCTTGACGTCGTACTTGTCGACGATTTCGAGCAGCTCGAGCGCCTGGCGGGCGATCATGCGGCCGGTCTCGCGCTCGAAGTACTCGTCGATGGTCTTACCGTTGACGGTGATGAGACCGGAACCGGCGCTGATCCAAACACGAGCAACGGCGGTCTTGCGCTTACCAGTGGCGTACGTCTGAGCTTCGGACATTATCTAAGTGTTCCTCGGAAAATCACTGCGTATCAGTCGCGTCAGGCGAGTCAGAGTGGCAAAACGGCGGGCTGCTGCGCCTTGTGGGGATGGTCGGCCGAGCCGTACACCTTCAGCTTGCCGAGCATCTCGCGCCCGAGCACGTTCTTGGGGAGCATGCCCTTGACGGCCTCGGTGACCGGCAAATCAGGATGACGCACGATGGCTTTCTCGAAGCTCTCCGAACGGATGGCACCCGGGTAACCGCTGTGCGTGTGGTAAAACTTGTTCTTCGCCTTGGTCCCCGTGACCTTCACCTTGTCGGCGTTGATCACGACCACGAAGTCACCCGTATCGACATGCGGGGTGTACGTCGGCTTGTGCTTGCCGCGAAGGACGGAAGCCACCTTGGACGCCAAGCGTCCGAGCGGTTGATTGGTCGCATCGACCACCCACCACTTGCGGGTTGCGATCGCTTCAGCGGGTTTTGCCACGTAACTGCGCATCTTAACGGACCTCAAAAGCGGCACTGCCGCGGGGAAAGGGGCCGGTCTACTAGCGTTCGTCTCGCCTTGCGTCAAGCATCGCAGAAATCCCGGCTGAAGATTCGTCCGCCCGCGCCTCGGCTCGGCGGCAGGCCCGATGGCCGGCCTGGCTGTCGTTTCAATAAGACGGGGCTTACCTGGGTTTTTGGCGCTCTTGTCGACTCCCGAAACCCGCCGGAACGGTGAGCGAATCGGTATACTCCGAGGCTTCACGATGTCCAACGTTGGCAGTCCGCGGCTTCTCGAACGCCTGGTGGCCGATGGGCTGCTCGGCCCCGAACAACAGGAGGCGGCTCTCAACTACATGCAACGCAGCGGGGAGCGGGTGGAAGAGGCGCTGCTCGATCTCAAATTCTTGGAAGAGATCGCGCTCCTCAAGTACCTGGCCGCGCTGCACAAGACCCGCTTCGTATCGACCGAGAAGCTGGCCAAGGCGGACATCGATCGGCTGACACTGGACAAGGTGCCCAAGAAGCTGGCTGAGCGCGAGCTGATCTTTCCGGTGCTGTACGACACCACCAGCAACGTGCTCAGCGTCGTCACGCCGAACCCGGACAACGCGCCCGCGCTTCACGACATTCAGCTCGCCTCGAACTTGAAGGAGGTGCGCGCCTTCGTGGGTCGCCCGCGTTCGGTGCGGGCCGCGATCAACAAGGCGTTCAACGGCGACATTCACGCCTTTGCCACGCTCGACCGCAGCGCGCACGAACAGTTCACGACCATGCTCAACGTGTACGAGCGCAACCTGGTCAGTGAAGAGAGCCTGACCCTGTCCGTCGCGCGCGAGGCCACCACCGGTGAGCGCATGCTCGGCAGTGCCGACTTCGCCAAATCCCGCACCGGGTCATCGGGCAAAGGGATCAACGACGAGTCTTATCTCGAGACGTTGAATGTGTTGGTTTCGCTGATCGAAAATACACGCGCTGATCTGCGCGGCCATTCGGCGCAGGTGGCGCGGCTGATCAAGAAGATCTGCGAGCGCATCGGCCTACCCGAGGTCACACGCAATTCGCTCGTGGTCGCCGGCCACATCCACGACCTCGGCAAGATGGGCGCCTACCACCTGACCACGCTCAACGTCGCCGAGTACGAGGGCCACCGTTTGCAGGCCCAAAAACAATACAAAGCCCCGCTGCGCTTGCTGGAGGCGGTTTCGCTCCCGCGTGAGGTGGAGCAAGCCGTGGAGCAAATGTACGAGCGCTATGACGGCAAAGGCTTGCCGGAGGGCTCTTCGGGTAAAGAGATCGCCCTCGGCGCGCGCCTCTTGGCCATCGCCGACACGTACGCCGATCTGACGCAAAACCCCCGGAACCCCTTTCGGAAGACGCTCCGCCCCGTGCAAGCATGCGAAGTGCTCGAGCGTTACAAGGGAACCATCTTCGATCCGAACATGGTCGATCTGTTCAAGCACACCGTGACCGGTGAAGACTTGAAAGCACGCCTCTTGGCCAATCGTTACCGCGCTCTGATCGTCGATCCCGATCCGGAAGAAACGACGGTGCTCGAGCTGCGCCTCGTCGAGCAGGGCTTCGAGGTCTCGCAGGCACGCCACTCCGATCAGGCGTTCAAGCTGCTCGAGAAAGGCGACATCGAGATCGTGGTCAGCGAGCTCGACCTGCAACCGAACGATGGCTTTGCCCTGCTCAGCGAAGCGCGCAAGCAACCCTGGGGTCTGAAGGTGCCCTGGGTGATCGTGACCGGTCGCACCGGCGGCGGGCGCACCGACGCGCAGCGCGCGTTCGAACTCGGCGCGACCGACTACATGACGAAGCCCGTTTCGTCCGATCTCCTCGTCGCGAAGCTGAAGCAGATCATCGAACGCGAGTCGACGCGCGGCGGCCCCGCGCGCGGCGTCGCCGGTTCGCTTCAGGAGATGGGCCTGCCCGAGATGGTGCAGGTGCTTTGGTACGGTCGAAAGACCGGCTCGCTCAAAATCCGTTCCGGCGCGAATTCCGGCGAAATCCATTTCGTCGGGGGGCTGATCTTCAATGCCCTGTGGGCCACCCTGCGCGGTGAGGAGGCGTTTTTCGCCATGCTGAGCCTGGTCGAGGGCGAGTTTTCGCTCGATCCGAACTTCACGGCTCCTCAGCAGGTCATTCAGGACAGCCCGGAAGCCTTACTTTTGGAGGGAATGCGACGTTTGGATGAGGCTGCGCCTCGACGCTGAGCGAGCGAGGCGGCGAACCGATGAGCGTCCTGCGTGCGCCAGGCGGGCGGCGACGGGGAGATGAGTACCTTTTCGGGTTTCGCCCGCAAAGTCCACGCCGCCGCCAGGGCGTGGTATCCTGCGTAATTGCCTTGAAGGGTTTGGTTGTGTCCAACGTGCCCCCCCCACTCCTCGGGTTTAACAATAACGTCCGACACCGGGGGCGGATCTTCCACATCCAAACGGAAGACTCCGGCGTCAAAAATCCGCGCATCGTGACACATTTGTTCGCCGACGGCGGGCGCATCATCAAGACGACACGCACGGAGTACACGGAGCATGTGGCTCGGCCGGACATGCAGCCTTTCGTCCGCGGTCTGATGAAGGAGCAGCACAAGGGCATGTTCACGGCCCTGCGCATGGGCGACCTGGATCAGCTGCTCGAGGACGTGTGTGGGCCCTTCGAGCAACCGGCACAAGCGAGCAAAGTGCCGCCCGCATCGCCGGTCGCCAGCGCGCCAACGCCCGCCGCCGGGATCGCTCCGCCGCTCGCCACTAGGCGCGCTCCTTCCCAGCCCGATTTCGAGACTCCACCGATCTCCTCTGCCTTCGGTGATGACGAACGCGCCTCCGATCGCCCAGATCGGCACCACGCGCTTTCCAATCCAAATCTGCTCAAGGTCATTCCCTCCGTGCCCCCGCCGACCGCGATCCCGTTGGATTTGGACGTCGGCTCGCTCGAGCGCCTGTCTTCCAAGCCGCTGTCGCTGGAGCGAAATCCCGAGCCGAGCGGATTGCTCGAGCAGGGCACTCCTTCGCTGCGGAAGCGCCCCGTTCCCGTGGCGCCTGCGGCTGCCGCGTCGCCCAACTTGTCGCGCCCGTCCTCGCGCTTCGCGGCCGTCCCGTCGAAGAGCGCTGGATCCATCTTCGGCGATGGTGTGATCAGTGAGCAATCGCTCGATGAAGTGATTTTGAGTTATCTGGCTGAGGACTTGGACGGTTCGTCGGAGTAGCCAGAATTGCTTCGCCACCCTCCCGTGGCGCCTGGCACTCAGCGCAGAGAGACTTCGGGTCCCTGGGCGTGCTTGGCTAGCGCTCGCGTGAAGCTGCCATGACCAACACGGTCGAACACTTCGCGAACTTCATGCTCGGCGAGACCGTCATTGGAGCGCAAGACCAGCTGTTCGTCGACCCGCGCTAACTGGGGCAACAGGCCGAAGTAGGCAGCCAGCAATGGGTTGTTTCGAATCTCGATCGACTTGGCCTGCCTCAGCGCTTTGAGCCCAGCCAGGCTGATCAGCTTCGAGTTGCGGTTCACGACGACGCTTCCCACCGTGTGCAGGTTTTCGAGCCCAGCCGTGTTGTAAATGCCGTTGTGCTCGATGCTCAGACTCTGAAGCGTGGCGAGCCCTTCGAGGCCTTGCAACGTATCGAGCCCCGCGTTGTCGCGGATGCTGACCGTTCCTGCGCTTTCGAGCTGTCGCAACGCGAGGATGCCGTCGAGCGCGCGGTTGTTCGAGATTTCGAGGCCGCCCACGCTGGACAATCGCTCGAGCCCGCTCAAATCGTCGAGCCGCGGGTTGTCGGAGATTTCTAGCGTGCCCGAGACACTTCGCAGCCGCGCCAGCGGAGCGAGGTGGGTCAAGTCCGAGCCGCGAATGCTCAGATCGCCCACGACGGAGTCGCAGGCTGCGTACTTCGCGGCGTCGGCCGCGCTGCGCACGGTTCCGCCCGGGCAGGCGATCGGGGTGGCCGCGCTGGCAGTGGGGGGCAGGTGCGCTGCGGGGGCCGCGCAGGCTGCTGCCATGCTTCCGAGCAGAAGTGCCGTGAGGGAGACCGACCAACGTGTGCTGTGAAACATTTGAAAAAGCCTTTGTGTGGTGCCGCAAGGAGCTGTTCCTCGGGCTTCGAGCAGCAGAGTTTGCACGGCGTGTGCCAGCGCTGGGACTAGCGGTTTTCGCCGTTAAACGAGGGTCCGCACGAGCGGACCTGTTCAGCCCTCGAGACGCTGTCAAGCGCGCTGGACAGTTTGCGAGCTAGCTGAGGCCGTGGTCGGCGAGCTTGTTGTAGAGCGTGGCGCGACTGACGCCGAGCACCCGGGCCGCGAGCGATCGATTTCCGCGGGCGTACGCCAAGGCGCGCTCGAGCGCTCGTCGTTCCGCTCGCCTGAGCTCTTCGCCCAGGGCAATCGGGATCAGACTGGAAGCGGTGGAGAGGGCGGTGGCGACGCTGGGCGCGCCCGGGGGCGAAACCCGCGTGACGGGCTGGGTGGCGAAGGCCACGCCCTCGTCCGAATACTCACGCGCGACGTCCTCTTTGCTGACCAGCGGGCTGTCCGCAAAAACGATCAGGCGCTCGACGAGATTCTGTAGCTGGCGGGCGTTGCCGGGCCAACGCATCGAGCGCAGCAGCGCCAACGCTTCGTCCGACAACCGAACGCCGGCCTTGCCGTTCGCCTCCCCGCTCTCGCGGGCGAAGCGCAGCGACAGATCGGCGATGTCATCGCGACGGGCCCGAAGTGGCGGGAGCCACAGGGTGACCACGTTCAGGCGGTAAAACAGGTCCTCGCGAAACTCTCCTGACTTGACCATTGCCCCCAAGTCACGATGGGTCGCGGCTATGAAGCGGACGTCGGCCTTTTGCGGCTCGTTGCCGCCGAGGCGCTCATAGCGTCGATCTTGTAGCAGGCGCAGGAGCTTGACCTGCATCGCCAAACTGATGTCGCCGATCTCGTCGAGGAAGAGCGTGCCTCCTTCCGCGAGCTCGACCCGGCCGGATTTTCTGGCCATGGCGCCGGTGAACGCGCCCTTCTCGTAACCGAACAGCTCGCTTTCGAGTAGGGCCTCAGGCAGCGCCGCGCAATGCACTTTGACGAAGGGCCCGGAACTCCGGTTCGAGAGCTCATGGACCGCTTGAGCCACGAGCTCCTTGCCGGTGCCGCTTTCGCCGCGCACGAGCACGGTCGCGTTGCCCGGAGCCGCGCGCTGGATCAGCTCCATCACCCGTTGCATCGGCGTGGATTTGCCCATCAGGCGCTCGGCCGCGCTGCCGTCCTTCGAGGGCCGCACCGGGTGCTGACCGGCGACAGCCAAGCAGCTCTCGAGCGCGCGCAGGAGCTCTTCATCACTCACTGGTTCTTGAATCAGCTCGGCTGCGCCGGCCATCAGCACTTCGTGAGCGAGCCCAGGGGCGTTGCGTGCGCTCAGCACCACGATCGGCGCGTCGATGTTACGGCTCAACTGCTTGAGCCAGGCGAGCTCTGCTTCGCGCGCAGTGCCGGGCAAGGCGACGAGCGCCAGCACGGCATTGCCGAACGCCGCCTGATCGAGCTCAGCCTTATCGACGACCCTGGCCACCAGCCCGAGCTTCGGAGCCACCCCAGAAGCGCGATCCGCGATCGAAACGTCGGAAGCGATCAAGAGCTCGGCGGGTGCGTTCATGAGCGAAAGCCAGACGCATGATACACACACTCCGGCGGAAGCACAGCACGCGGCCTTTTGCCCCGAACTTCTCGCTCCGCGGGCGGACGAGCAAATGGTACCTTGTTACGCTGTGAACCTCGCGCCCGGCGAAAAGCTGCTGAACTACACGCTGGATCGAGCGATCGGTGCGGGCGGCATGAGCGTGGTCTGGGCGGGTCGGGACAACCGCAGC
Organism: Pseudomonadota bacterium; assembly: GCA_037200885.1. GTDB lineage: Bacteria > Myxococcota_A > Polyangia > Polyangiales > Polyangiaceae > PMG-095. The sequence continues at coordinate 1,600,311 of JBBCIN010000003.1, read as the reverse complement.
GGCGAAGCGCTGGCGTTGAAGATCCTAGTCAATCGTGAGCTGTTGGCGTCCGGATCGCGCCGGCGTTTCTTGCGTGAGGCTTATGCCACTCGCAGCGTCGAACACACCGCGATTGTGCCGGTCGTCGACATTGCCGAGACCGAAGAGGTGATGGTCTTGGCCATGGAGCTGCTCCACGGCGAAACACTCCGCGCGTTGCTCGAGCGCGAGCAGTACTTGGCGCCCGAGCGCGCAGCGGCCATCCTGCTGCCGATCGTCGAAGCCCTCAACCTGGCCCACGCCGCCGGGATCGTGCACCGCGATCTCAAACCCGAGAACATCTTTCTGCAGACCACGCCGAACGGCATCCGCCCGCGTTTGCTCGACTTCGGCATCGCGCGCTTTTACGAGCCGCCCCCCGATGCGGGGCGCACGCCGATCACGGCGTTCGGCACTCTGCTCGGCACGATTCCGTATATGGCCCCCGAACAAGTTCTTTCGCCGTCGGATTGCGATCACTTGGTCGACGCCTGGGCGCTCGGGGTCATCTTGTACGAAGCACTGAGTGGGTGCCGTCCGATCGAGGGCAACAGCCCGCCCGAAACCCTGCGCCACCTCCTGCTCGGAGGTATCGCGCCGCTCTCGGTGCTGGTCCCCACGTTAGAAACCGAGATCAGCGATCGAGTCATGGGACTCTTGGCGCGGGATCGCAGCGAACGAACGACGAGCCGCAGCGCGGTCGAGTGGCTCGCGCCGCTCGCAAAGCGTTCCGGCTGAGCAGCTTGTCAGGGGCCTCGGGCACAGCGCCAGCCGACGCCGTCCCAGGGGCTTGCTCGGAGCGCGGTGTTCCGATACGCGGCCCGCAAATCGGCGGCGCTGCTCAGATACCCTCCACCCCGGATTGGGCTGCCCCCTTCCGTCGCATCGAAACTCAGGTTGATGATGTCGCTGCCAAGCGCGGCGCCAGTCCCATAAAATTCTGGATCGTAGACGTCTCGCGTGCGCTCCAGCAGTGAGCCTGCCAGGTCCGCTTGTCCCCAAAACCCATTGCCGGATGGCCGGCTCCCGACCGGGCGGATGTCGGCTGGCGAGCAATCCGAGGTGCCCGAAGCCAAGCACCCAAGCACCGCGCGGCTGTCGTCTGGTGGCTCCGGACCCCACGGGAACAGTCGATTCTGATCGCCAGCCGCGGCTGCAAACTCCCACTCCGCCTCGGACGGCAAACGTCCGCCGTCCCACGCGCAGAAGGCGAAGGAAATATACCAGTCGACGCAGTTGACCGGGAGGCACTCGCTGTTTCCGGGGGCCGGCGTCCATGTTCTGTAGTTCGGGTTACATTGACTGCTGTTCGCGATCAGCGTGGCTTCGAGCGCAGCGCGATCGGCCGGCAGGTAATCGTTCCATTCCGATTTCCAGCCGCTCGCTGGAACTCGGGGATGAGCGCCCGCTCCGCGCGCGGGCTTGTTCCCGTCGTAGCTTTCGACGAAGCGCCTAAAGCGCCCCACGGTGACTTCGTACTTGTCGAGCCAGTAAGGACTCAAGGTAACGTTGTGCTCCGGCAGCTCATTGTCCCCGCCTGGGTAGGCGTCCGTCTGGTCGCCTCGACCCATGAGGAAGGGACCGCCGGGCACACACAGCGTGGTGCACGCGCTCTCACCATTGCATTGCTCGGCCTGATCGCACGAGCGCGGGGCAACGGAAGGAGTGTCGCTCTCGCCGCAGCCGACGCTGGCGCCGCCATCACTTCCGGCGGCCCCACTCATCCCGGCCGTCGCCCGTTCGCCTGCCTGTTCACCGGCCCCCGCGCTATTCTCGGAGCTGCCGCCGGTTCCACCGGTTCCACCGGCTCCGCCGGTCTCGCTGCAGATCCCGCGATCCTCCCCGCAGCCGGCCGCATTGGGCGCCAGTGGCTGTTCGTCGCGGGTGCCCGTCAGCCCAGCAACGACCTCACAAGCGGTGGCTGCGAGCGCGAGCAGCACGGCTCGCCTGAGCGCGAGCGACGATGACATCACTGGTCCCTCGCGCAGCGCACACCGACCAGCCTGCTGCGTTCGCTGCGCGACACTTCTCGCCTGGCCGCGCTTCGAAGGGCATCACCGGTTGCATCGTAGCCGCCACCCCGCTTGGGCGAGGTGCTGACGGTTCCCGTATATGCGAGGTTCATGACGTCCGTGCCCGTGGCCTGGGCGAGCGAATAGAATCTCGCGCTGAAGTCATCACGCGTGGGCTCGTCCACTGAGCCCGCAAGATCGGCGTGCTGGAAGCGCCCGTTCCACGCCGGGCACACGCTGCCCACGTGCGGGAGATCGCCCGCGGTGCAGCTCAAGCCACCGGCGAAGGAGCAATTGAACACCGCACGCCGCTCGGGCGGCGTGTTACCCCACGGAAACAGCCGCTCCTCGTCGCCGCCGGCGGCAGCGTATTCCCATTCCGCCTCGCTCGGCAGCCGTCCGCCGTCCCAGATACAGAAGGCGAACGCGACGTACCAGCTGATCCCGTTGATGGGCCGGCACTCACCCGCACTGGCTGAGTCAGTCCAAGTTGCCGTCTCCTTGTTGTCCGTTGGATCGGCGGTGGCGAGGCTCTCTCGCAAGGCGCTGGCATCGACGGGGAGCCATTGGTCCCATTCGCTGTGCCAGCCGCTCTCCAGAATTCTCGGGTTCGCTCCAGCATTGGGGCTAGGTGGCACGCCATCGTAAGCTTCGACGAATCGGCGAAAGCGACCGACGGTGACCTCGTACTTGTCGAGCCAGTACGCGCTGACTTTCACCGGGTGCTCCGGTAGCTCATCGGTGTCGCCCGTGGCGAAGAAGTCCGCGCCGTTTGCATCTTCGCTGCGACCCATCTTGAAGCTGCCGCTCGGCACTTGGATCGTTCGACACGGTTGTACCTGCTCACACCCGCTCGGGACCAGCTCGGCGCAGGATGGCGTTGTAAGCAACCTCCCATCGTCGTCTCCGCTCGGGCCGGGGTCGCAGGCAGCGTTCGTGGCGCCCGCCGTGGCGCTTCCGCCGTCGCCGCCACTCTCGCCTGCAGCGCCGCCGACATTTCTTCCAGCCTGCGGTGAGCCACCCGACGGTGCGACTCCGAGAGCGTTGCCAGCGCGGCCGCCTTCGCTATCGCTCGCTCCCGCGCCGCCTTGATCTTCGCGTCCCCCGGCGGTGGCATCCGATGGGTGCAACCGCTCTCCGCGCAGGCCCGCGACAACCTCGCAACCTGTCAGCACGGAAAGCAAAACCAAGGCTCCCAATCGCCCGTGCAGTGGCACGTCACTTCGGCCGTTTCAACACGAGGCCGCCGGCTTGATCAGTAAAGTACAGGGTCGAGGCGTCCACCGCGATGGCGCGCAGCTGGGTCCAGCCGTAGGTCAGTGCCTCGACGGTACCGCCCGTGACCGGCAGGCGATAAACCGCGGTTTTGTTGGAAAAATACAGGTGCTCGCCGTCGGAAAGCAAATCAGAGATCGTGCCGGAGGCGGGCGCGAGCGGCGCGAGCACCTGGGCCTGCCCGCCAGTGCGGTCTGCGCGATACACGGAGTCCTTGTCGATGAAATAAACGTATGAGTCATCGACCGCCACGCGATCGAGGGGCGAGCTGAGCGCCGTCTTGATCGCAGTGTGCCCGAGGTCCCGGCTGCCGGACACCGCGGTTCTACCGAGGTATCCAGTTTCGGGAAGCTTGGCGGTATAGGTCGTGTTCCAGAGCCCGTCGTTGGTCCAGAACAGTTCGCCCTGGTAAAACGCAACATCGTTGATGTTGCTGTTGTATGGACCCGACGCGACGACCGCTGGATTTCCGCCGTCGACGGCGACGCGATACAGGGAATTGTATGCGGTCACATAATAGGCGAAGGCGCCGTCCGAGGTGACCCGTCCGAGCCCGTTGGCGATACCCGTCGCCAGTGCGACTCGGGTGCCGCCCGCCTTGAGCTCGCCGGCCAGGTAACCCGGGGCAGTGGCGCCCAGGCACCAGAAGACACGCTTGTCGTCCAGCGCGATGTCATGAGGATACGTCTCACCCGACACGAACGGCTGCGCATCGCCTCCGGCAATCGGCACGCGCATCACGCTGCCCGAGGCCTGGAACGTGGAAAAATAGACATAGTCTTGGTCGACGGCGAGACCGTAAGCGTTCGCCGCAGCTGCCACCACCGTGACATCCGGGCAGCCATGCAAGCTCGATGCTGGATCGCAGGTCGAGTCCGCTGGCGTAGCTCCGCCTCCTGGTGCAGCAGGATTGGGCTCGTTCGGCGGGGCGCTAAGTGCCGAAATCAGGTCACTCGCCTGCACCGAGGAAGCGCACTTAGCCAGCTTCACCACGGCCCCGCTCACGTAATCGGTGAAGTACACGCTGTCTTCGTCGAGCGCCAGCTGCACGATTCGGCTCCAGCCCTCGCTGATGAGCTCGGGCGTTCCCCCGCTGGCCAACACTCGGTACACACTCTGGCCGTCGCTATAAAACAGGTGCACGCCATCGGACGCGAGATCCACAATCGGCGATTCGTCGGGGGCCGCTGGGGGGAGCGGAGTCACGACCTTGTACGCCCCGCCCAATTTCGCGGTGCGGTAGATGGCGCTCTCGTCGCTCCAGTACACCTGCTCCTGGTCGACGGCGATCTCGAATTGCGGAAAGTCGAGCCGACTCACGAGTTGGGCTGGTGCCGAGACGCCGCTGCTGTCGAGACTGACGACGCCCGCGGTTTCGGGTTCTGCGGTTACGAAGGTGCCGACGCCGTTGTCGGTGAAGTAGAGCGTTGATCCGTCGAGCACCATGTCCACGACGCTCGTGTTGTATCCCCCGGTACCGAGCTTCTGCACCGAGCCGCCGCCAATCGGCACTCGCCCAATGCCGTTGCGATCGGTCACGTAGTAAACATAGCTCTCATCCACATTGAGCGAAAAAATGCCCGAGAACGTGCCGATTGAGAGCTGCTGCCGATCGGCCCCGGTCACGGATGCTTGGAACAGGTGACCCGGCTCCTGGCCCAGAGCCACCCAGAAGGCGTGTCCACCAGCAACGGCGAGCGCGTGGGGATACAGCTCATCCGACGAGATTGTCTCTGCACTCCCACCGACGGTTGGCGCGCGCATCACCTTGCCGTGGAGATCACGGGTCGTCCAGTACGCGTAGCCGTTGTCGAGTGCGAGCGCCCAGGCCTTATCGGCGCGTGCGATCACTCGCGAGTCCCCGTCACATCCAAGGTCGGGTCGGCCACCCTCGCCGCCCATTCCCGCCTCCGGGCTCGGGTTCGGGTTCGGGTTCGCTCCGCCACCACCACTACCGCCGCCGTTGTCTCCAGCAGCTCCGCCAGCTCCCGCGTCGCCGTTTGCCTGGCCACTCATGCCCGCATCTGCAGCTCCGATGTCCCCAGGCTGACCTGCTCGAGCCTCGCTCCCGCCTCGGGCCGCCGAGGAACCGGCGGTCGCGCCTCCTTCGCCTCGACCAGCGGCCGCAAGGCTTGCATCTTTCGAGCTACCCCCGCAGGCAACGCTGAGCTCCATGGCGGTGACCACGAGGAGCGACCCACTTGCGAATCGCCCCGCAAAACTTCGACGCAGATTAGTCATAAGCTTTTTGCTGCCCGATCTGTTTCGATGAGTCATGTTGCACCCCGGTCCTCGGATTTGTAGCTAGCTAATTCTTCGACGCGCCACAATCGTGATCGCGCTGGCGACTTGGGGCTCGCCTTGTTCAGACCTTCAGAATTGGCCGATGGCCGCCGCGTGAGCTTCAGACCCGGAAACGCCCAGGGACAAAGCCACCGCCGAGTGCGTGGTCGATGAGGGACGCAGCAGGAAGTAGCTGCCGACTGCGAGCGCCGCGACTCCAATACCGAGCCCAATTGTACTCAGATGTGCCGATGTCTTAGCGTCGTTCCAATCATCGACACAGCTCGATTTCGTGCAGTGGGTTCCGTCCCAATATTGATTGCTACTCGCTTTGAGTGACAAGGCTCGAACTCCGAAAATACCGCCTGCCACCAGCGCGGCGCCGCCCACCGAAACCAGCGTGAAACCGAGCACACGTTTCGAGCTTTTCTCGACCGGTTCATCGACGGGGGCGTGGGCGCGGTGCTTCCGGCGCTGGTAGCGCAACCAGCGGCGTCAGCGCGATCGGGGGAGCAGGCGCGTTCGGCGAAAGGGGTGGAACGGTGATGGTCTGTTCGCCGGCGACTGCAGCCAGCGTGATTTGCGTCGCCCATGGCTCGTGCCCGGGTTGAGATGCGCGCAGCTGGTGTGCTCCGGGATCCAGCGGCAGCGCTTCGCCGACGCTGCTCGGCGCGAGCCGCTCTCCGTCCAGTTCGATCGTGATCTCGGGCGCCGGCGCCCCTGGCGACAGCTGTACCTTGAGCCGAGACAAGTCCGGAGTGAGCTCGGCGAGCTCTTTCTCGGCCGTCGCGATGCGATCGCTTCGGCCGTCCGCACGCGCTTGCGCGAGGGCTTCGGTCAGCACTTTGAAGGCCGTTCCGGTTCGTCCCTCGCGCCTGCGGCAAATGCCGAGATTCAGGATCGTGCCTCCGCCCGGATCGAGCGCTTGGCTCTCGGCGAACTTCGCGCACGCTTCTGCGAATTTGCGCTGTTGCATCAGGGCGCGCCCCGCTTCGAACGACGCTTCAGCGCGCTGGACGTCGTTCGGCTCGACGGCGCGCGCCGGCTGACTCACGAGCAGCACTGCGAACAGCGCCGGGCAAAGCGCCGCGAGCGCACGCTTACTTGCGATCTGCGGTGCCATCCGGGTTCTTTGGTTCCGCCGTCGCGAGTCCGGAGGGTTGGGATTTTGCGTGCAGGGGCGGCGCGACCTTCGGCTTCGTCGGCGCGCGCTCGGTGGGGAGAGTGGTTGCGGAGGACGCCGAGGCAGACGCCGACGCCGACACTTGGGAAGGTCCAGGACTTACCGACGCCGGAGGCGGCGGGGCGGCGGTTGGGGTGACTGTCACCATCGGCTCGGTGGTTTGAGAGGCCGCGGTTCGCAGCGCGGTGCCCGGCGGCGCGCCGGTTGGGCCCCGGGCAAACAGGAACAGGCCGAAAGCGGTGGCGGCGGCTGCCGCGAGCCCGAGCATCCAGCTGCGAGACCAGCGCAGCTTGGGCAGCGCCGACACGGTCGCGGCGGTCGTCAAGCTGTCGTGAGTATCGTTTTTGGTCAGCTCGCGATTGGGCAGAGCCACCCCGAGCGTCTGAGCGAGCGCCTCGATGGCTTCGATCGCCGACTGAAAGCGCTGCTCTCGCTGATAGGCGGTGGCTTTGGCGTGCCACAGGTTGAACGCCTGCAGCCGGGTCGGAGCGGTTGCCTGTTCCACGTCTGCGGCTTCGGCCTCGAGCAGGCTTTGTAGCAGCGCACTGGCAACCTGTCCGAGCGAGTAGATGTCGGCGCGGTGGTCCACGTCATAACCGGCCGCCTGCTCAGGAGCCATGAAACCGCGCGTGCCGACCACCATCGTCGTTTTGCGTTCGCCGGCCCGATCGAGCAGCCTCGAAATGCTGAAGTCCAACACCTTCAGCTCGAGCGAGCCGTCTTCGCGCGTCTTCAGATAGAGATTGGCGGGCTTCAAATCCCGATGAACGATGCCGTGCTCGTGAATCGTTTTGAGCGCGCAGGCGGCTTGCCAGAGCAAACCAACCGTGGTCGGAACGGGGAGTGGGCCTTGCTTCTGCAGCAGCTGCTGCAAGTCCCGCCCGGGTAAAAACTCCATCACTACGAACGGCCGATCGGCTTGCTCGTCGACCGAGGTTTCGTAGATCCGCACCACGAAATCGCTCTCCAAGCGCTTGAGTGCGTCGGCCTCCGCCTTCAAGAGCCGGGCCACCAAGCGTTTGGTCTCCCCGTCGAGATCCTGGCGGATGGTTTTGAGCGCTCGGATGCGTTGGTTCGTGATGTCTTTGACTCGATACACGACCCCCATCCCGCCCGTCCCGAGGAGCTCGAGGATCTCGTACCTGGCTGCGATGAGCTGACCCGTCTTCCACGGTCCGAGCCCGGGCGCCATCTCATCGAGCATCCACGATCTCCTCGTCGCTCTATACGAGGGTGTTTTCGCGGACGCAATGCTCTCTCAACCTCCGAGGATGGGGGCTGGAAAAGTGACTGTTCCAGCGCGGATTCCAGACACCCCGCGCGGGCAGCAAGATGGAGTTTCACCGTTGATCTCCCCGAGTAGCGTTGCCCCTTTGGTTGACTGTTAGGCCGCCCGCCGCCGGTAGCGAAGGGACACGAAGCCGCCCCCCAATAGCGCGAGCCCCAGCAGGGCCAGCGCTGCCGGCGGGGTCGCAGGCGCCGCAGTCACCGGTAACGGACAATCGAAGGTGGCAATGGCCCGACTCGTACCGAGCGCGGTGAGGTTCTTCAGCGGCACCACGCACGAGGCGGGTAGGCCGGCGAACGTGAGCTGAGCAGTGGCACCAGAGAAATCGCTCGCGGTGAGGGCGCCGCTACCAGTCACCCGCTTCAGAGCCTCCGAATGACGAAACTTTTCGCCGGGGTCGACTTGATAACCCGGGGAAAGGTTCAGCTGACGTGTGTTGACCCACGTGGCCGTCACGTTGTCGGGCTGATCGCAAGCCACGGCGGTGTAGGTGCCCTTCTGCACGTTGGAGTTCGTGAAGTTCAGGGCCACGCCAGTCAGTCGGATGCTCGGTGCAAAATCAGAATCATATTGCACGTTGATGTCGTTGGTGAAGGTGGTGCCGGCGCATTGAGTGGTGCGCGCCATCGTGACCGTGCCATGGACTCGAACCGTCGGCTGGGTCGAGGTGATGGGCTGGACATTGTCGATGTTGCAGGCAAATGGTCCGTAGTTGCTGGTCGATGTCTGCGGACCGGTTCCCAACAAACGGATGATCACCCGGTTGATGGTGTAGTTCGACAGATCCGAAAAACGCGCGTTCAGCGACATCCAATGAAATGGATCCTGTTCAGCATCGGTCAGTTGGTCCGTGAGGATGGTCTCGAACACGAAATCTTGGCCACCCACGTAGCTCGTGGGAGAGACAAAGGTCGTCACTCCGTCGCTCTTTCGCGTGACGGCCAACACGAGCTCGGCGCTCAGCGCTCCGATCGCCGTGAGGAACCTGCCGTTGCCGACGAAAAGCGAATCATCGCAGCGCACTTTGTAAGACACGCCTTGGATGTTCTGCCAGCCGCTGATCGCGGTCACGGTTGGCGAACCGAGGTCGATGAACCAGCCGTTGTTGACGGGGAAGCCTGGGAATACCAGGTTCTGGGTGCTGATTCGCACGGAGCCCAAGTTGTTCGACGTTGGGTCGTTGTTCACGGGCGCGGTTGGCGAGCCCGGATACTGTCGCGTGTCATCCCAGCTGAGCGCGAACGGGTTGGTGTAAACTGGGGTGAGCCCGGAGCTCTGAGAATACATCCCGGCCAGGGTCCAACTCTGAGTCGACCCCGTGTCGAAGGGATAGCCTTGAGCCAACGCGGCTTTGGGCGAAAGCAAGCTCAAGAGCGCAGTGGTCGTCGCGAAACGAATGACTAATCGCATCATCTCTGAGCCTCGCTCGTGGGCCAAACCAAGGGGAAACATCGCGTGTAAAAGAACGCGAGTGGGCTGTAAAGCAACATGCTCGTTACGTTTTGCCGATTCGAGCGAGCAGCCCGTGAATATGACTATAGCCTTCCAGCAGACAGGGTATGATTCGGTAAGTCGGGATCACATGGACTGCGATTGCAAGTTGTCGGCCAGGCGCGCGCGAGTCGCCCGGACTGATGATTTCGCCAGTTTTCCGAAGACCGTCCCGCGACCGTAGCGGGGCTTGGACAGTCGAGGTGTCTGGGGCGCTAAGCACCTGTCCGAAACCTTGGACAGGCCGTGGTTGCGGGCTTTGGTCCAGATGTTGCTGGTCAGCAGTCAATGCTCGGTCAGCAACCTGCCTCGCGCGGCCTGCCTCTACCTTTTCGAGCATTCATTGCGACGGCAGGTTGGAGTGTGCCGCGCGAGCACGCGGCGCTGGTGACGCGAGAGGGGACGGGGCTCCAGAAGTACTCGAGCGTGTTGGGCGCCGCGGAAATCAACTCCACGTTTTATCGTCGACATTTGCCCAAAACGTTCGAGCGCTGGCATGACAGCGTGCCGGCCTCTTTTCGTTTTTCGGTCAAGCTGCCGCGCGCGATTACGCACGAGGCGGCATTGGCGTCTCCCGGACGGGCTTTGGCCGAATTCTTCGATGACGTCCGCGGCTTGGGCGACAAGTTGGGTCCGATTCTGGTGCAGCTGCCGGCGAGCCTGGACTTCGACCGTCGGCGCGCGCGCGCCTTTTTCCGGGCAGTGAGAGCGCTCTATTCAGGACCTGTGGCCTGTGAGCCGCGCCACCCTGGGTGGTACGCTCCCGCGGCAACTGGCACGTTCATCGACTACGACGTGGCGCGCGTCGTTGCGGACCCCCCGAGACCGGTGGACGCTCGGGAGCCCGCCGGCAGCGACTCCTTGAGGTACACGCGTTGGCATGGTTCGCCGCGCATTCACTGGTCCTCGTACAGCGACGAGCGATTGCGAGCGCTCGTGGACGCTACCCTGCTGGCGCCACCGCAGAGCGACGTTTGGTGCGTGTTCGACAACACCGCGTCCGGCTCGGCGCTCAACGACGCGCATCGCTTCCGAACCATGCTGGCGGCCCAGAGCTAAAACGTCGCTTGGCGTGCTCAGGCCTAGAGCATCGCTTGTCCGTGCTCAGGAACGAGGCAGGTATCTGAGCACGACGAAGCCGCGCGCGGGCATCTTCACGGTCAGGTGGCCATCGGCCGTTTCGAGCTCGCCCTCGTTCGAGATGCCGCCTCCGCCGTAGATGACGGCGTCGCTCGAGAATATCTCGCGCCAGCTGCCGTTTTCGACCGGCGTAGGCACTCGGTATCCATCGGGCCAGCCGAAGTCGTTCAGGGTCGTGATCACGAGGTAGTGCTCGGGGCCCTTCCAACGGTGGAACGCCAACACGCGGTCCGCGTTGTGAGCCAACACGGTCGCGATGTTCGAGGTGGCGAAGGTTTGATGACGCTGGCGCAGCCGAATCAATTCCCGATAGAAACGGAACAGGTAGCGTCCGGAGCCGTCGCGCTCGCCGAGTAAATCCTCTCGATTTTTCAAGAAGCCATCGTAGGTAAAGTCTTTGACCGCGCCGATTTCTTCACCCATCAGAAACATCGGAGTGCCGGCTGCGAGCAGCGTCATGCCCGCCACGAAGCGAACGCGCGCTTCAGCCACGCGGCGGAGTTCGCCCGTGGGTGGTGGTGTATCCTTGTTAGCCGCGATCGCCACCATCAACGTGCGCGCTGAGTGCTCCGAGTTGCCGGCTTCGTCGTGAGACTCGTGATAGATGACCGTCTTGCGACTGGTGGCTTCGAGGATGCCCGCGAACAGATCCATGGCCAGGTCGCCATCGCCGCCCATGCCCGCGGTGCGCAGCAGGTTAGCGCACTCCGGACCACGACCTGTGTCGCCGATCAAGTTGTGATAAAAATTGGAATACCAGGTCGCGTCGAACCCGAGCCCGGCGCCGTCCGGGTGCTCAGTCACGAGCACCCAATCGGAGTGGTCCTCGCACGTGAGCAACGTGCTGGGACGGATCAAGCGCAACGTTCGGCTCAGCTCGCGCAGGAATTGCGCGCCGGATTGATTGGCCGCGCCCGCCGCGCGGCCGTCGGCATGCACGACGTTGTAGGCGTGGATCGAGGTCGTTTGATCGACGCGAAAGCCGTCGACGTGAAAGTCAGTCACCAGAGCTGCCGCGCTGCTGATGAACAGCTTTCGTACCATTTCCTCATAGAAACGAGGCGCGTAGCCGGTGGACAAGTTGTCTAGGTAGCCGCCGTCCGGCTTCTCGTAGTCACTCGGTTTGCCTTCGTACCAATAATAGATGTTGTTTTCGTCCAGCTTGGAGTCGTAATTCCACTGTGCTCGTTCGCCATTCGGCACGTAGTGGTTGTAGACCACGTCGACGATGACCGCGATGCCGCGTTGGTGACACGCTCGCACGAAGTGCCGAAACTTGTCGCGTCCGCCCGCGCTCGATTCAATGGCAAAGTGATGCGAGTTGCCGTAGCCCCAGGTGTTGAAGCCATGCGCCTCGGCGATCGGCAAGAGCTCCACGGCGTTGACTCCGAGGTCGGTGAGGTAGTCGAGTAGTGCAATCGCATCGTCCAGGTTTCCGGGGCGGTCTTGGCCAAAGCCGAGCGAGCCGATGTGCAGCTCGTAGATCACCATCTCGTCGATGCGATGCGGAAAGGGAGTGGCATGGTTGAACTCGTCACGCCAGAACTCCTCATCCGGGATCTCTTGTCCGTCCGCCGGATCCAGGCTGGCTCGAACGTGGTCCGTGTCCACCACGAGTGAGCAGCTCACGACGCCGTTCAGCTGCGCCGGGCTGCCCTCATACGGTTTGCCGCCCGGGTTCTGATCGCCGGTGCCAATTTGAGCGCGTGAATGCAGGTCCGTGCGATACGTCAGTTCGCCCTGCTCATTTTTGATGCGATACATGTAGGGCGCGCCGACGAAATCTGCGAACCGCTGCAATACCGGTGTGTTCGCGGGACCGGCGATCCACACTCCGTCGTCGCTTCTTTCCAGCGCGATGACCGGACGATGGTCGTCGATGCCGCTGCCGTCGTCGGCGATGTAGCCGCGCTTCGGGTCGCCGAAAACGACCTCCACCGCTTGTGCGTTCGGTGCCCAGACCGCGAAGCGCAAACCGAAATCATTGCTGTCCGGCAGTCGAACCTTGCGCGCACCCAGGCGACGCACATGCGTCAGATAGTAGCGCTGCTCCGTCGATTGCGGAGACAGCTCGAACGTGCGGTGGAGGGCGTCGTGCCCCGCGCCCGGGGCCTCCGTGCTGATGCCCTCCCGATCGAGCCCCAGCGGGCCGTCGGTGATGACGCTCCATGAGAACTGCTTGCCTGCTTCAGACGGCTCGAGGGAGACCTCGGCCTCGAACACGATGCCCCCGTCGGCGCACACGTGCTCGGTCATTGGGCTTTCGGTCCACTCGTCCGAGTAGTGGCCGGCGCTGTCCCAGCTGCCCCAGAGCCTGACGTTGTGGAAGAGTTTTCGGCGAATACCAGTGTCGTAGACGAATTTCACGGTAGCTCCCGCTGTAACGCGTGACTGGGCATTTTAGGTCCAATGGCTCGAACCTCAGACCGCGGGCGGATCCAATTCGCGATCGTGGTGCCGATGACGACCGACGGCGGCAATGAAAGCAGGCAGCGCTTCCGCCGCGTCCGCGTGGCCAACCAGCATGCCTGAATCGGCTTTGCCCGAGGGCAAAACCACGGGAACTCCCGCGCTCTCCAGCAAATCCGCTCCGGTCCCCAGGGCCAGGATCGGCTTGGCGTGGCGATACTGATCCTTGATGAACTCGAGCGCGTGTCCGGTGCTTCCGAGAGTGACGATGGCCGCATCACCCCCCGGTATGGCGAGCGCATCGAACAGCACCGACGGCATCGTTTCGAGAGTGACCTCGACTTGCAGCGTGTCGCCGTCTTCAGTCTGCACGGCGCCCAAGCGCGGCCCGATATAGCGAGGGACCGCCCCTTGCTCGACCAATCCGGCGTGCAGCGCCCGCGCCGCAGCGCCGTCGACGCCGTTGGCGACCAGAATCGCAATCCGCCGGGTGCGGATGCTGCCATCTCCCGGCTGAGCGAAGATCGACAGCGCTGGCGAGCTATCGATTTCCGGTTTCGCGACCTTCTTCATCGCCTTGGGCATCGGCGCGGGGAGCTCGATCCCGAGCTCGGCGGCGAGCTTTTCGGCGAGCTCCGCGCTCACGTTGGCAAGCATCGAGACAACCCGCTCTCGCACCGCTGGCACTTGCACTTTCGTTAGCTCGAAGCGGAAGCCGCGCAGGATGTGAGCTTTCTCGATCGGCGTCTGGCTGTTGTAGAACAGCGTTGCCTGCGTGTAATGATCGGCGAAGCGTTCTGGCTTGCCGCGAACCTTGTCGCCGGCCGTGGGCTCTCGAAAAGAGGTGAACCCCGCGCTGCCAGCTTGAAATGGACACCCGCCGCCGAGCGAGTTCGGCTCGTAGGACACCTTGCCGCGATTGATGGCCTGCCGATGCATGCCGTCACGCTGATTGTTGTGCACCTGAGCCACGGAGGCGTTGATTGGGATTTCGTGGAAATTCGGCCCCCCGAGACGGGAGATCTGCGTGTCTTGGTAAGAGTGGATCCGCCCTGCCAAAAGCGGATCGTTCGAGAAGTCGAGCCCAGGCACGATGTGCGCGGCGCAGAAGGCGACCTGTTCGGTCTCCGCGAAGAAGTTGTCGGGGTTTCGATTCAGCACCATCTTTCCGACGGGGATCAGCGGAATGAGCTCCTCCGGGACGAGCTTGGTGGCGTCGAGCACGTCGAAGCTGAAGCTCTCCGCTTGTTCCTCGCTGAACATCTGGAAGCTCAGCTCCCATTCCGGAAATGCCCCGGCTTCGATCGCCTCCCACAGATCCCGGCGATGAAAATCTGGATCCGCGCCGCAGATCTTCACCGACTCGTCCCAGTCAAGGCAGTGCGTGCCTGCGACGGGGCGCCAGTGAAACTTCACGAAGGTCGAATTGCCCTCTTCATTGACGAGCCGAAACGTGTGCACCCCAAAGCCCTGCATCATGCGCAGGCTGCGCGGCAATGTCCGGTCCGACATCGCCCACATCAACATGTGAGTGGACTCCGGCATCAGCGAAACGAAATCCCAGAACGTGTCGTGCGCGGTCGCTGCCTGGGGAATGCCAAAGTGTGGTTCCGGCTTGGCGGCGTGAATGAGATCGGGAAACTTCATCGCGTCCTGGATGAAAAAGACGGGGATGTTGTTGCCGACCAAATCCCAGTTCCCCTGATCGGTATAAAACTTAACGGCAAAGCCGCGTACATCGCGCGGGGTATCGGCCGAGCCCCGCTCGCCGATCACCGTGGAAAACCGCGCAAACACCGGGGTTCGCTTGCCCGCTTCTGCAAAGAGTGAAGCGCGCGTGACCTCGGTCATCGGCGCATAGCACTCGAAATAGCCGTGCGCGGCCGAACCGCGAGCGTGCACGATCCGCTCCGGGATCCGCTCGTGATCGAAGTGCGTGATCTTCTCGCGGAGAATGAAATCCTCGAGCAGCGCGGGCCCGCGCAGGCCGGCCTTTAGGGAACTTTGGTTGTCGCCGACTGGCACGCCCTGATTCGTGGTCAGCGTTTGATTGCTGGAATCGACGCGCACGCGGTCGAGCGGCAAATTGCCGGGGTTGAAGCCCAAGTTGGGTTTGCCCGCCCCAACCTTGGGCGACAGAATGTTTTCGGTCAGCGAGCTGCCCGTCACCCGTGGATCTGCGGGTTTCGCCGTCGCACCGGGCTGCGGCTCCGCGGACGCCTCGCCATACTCTGCCGACTTCGTAGGGTTGAATGGCATGGAGGCGGCGAGCTCCTGCACCCGAGCCATCTTTTCGGTCGCCGAGTCGGCAACGCTCGAGCCCTGATCGCTCCGCGCGGGCCCACTCACCGTTGAACGCGCACTGGTGCCGGCACCGGACGCCTGAGCTGATTGCTTGTCGGATCCGCGTCCGCCCGACTTCTTGGTAGGCATGAAACTCCGTGAGGGGATGAACAGCGACGAGAATGAAGGGTTCCCGGACGCTGAGAGGGTGCCGAGCGAAGTGCAAGGAGTGGGCCGCTCCACGCTAACGCGCTCGCGCTGGACTTCGACGAGCAAATCGCAGCGTCGCGAAGCAATCAGACTCCTCCGCTAGAGCGCGACCGCGCGCTCGGCACACCTAGCCGTGCGCTACTGAGCTTCGTCGTCCGAACAGCCGCGCCCCAGGCTGGCCTTGGGACGATCGCAGGTCTTTATCGAAGCAGTGCCTGCGGGGTTCGAGAGCGGCGTGCGTAACGAACCACGCAGTTCAGGAATCACGAGCAGCCCCTGCAGCACCCGGTCTGCGGCGGCGCCTTCTCGATTCTTTCGCTCGTATTTTCGATTGCAGGTCGGGCAGGCGAAGATCCCACTCGCACCGGGATTACCCGAGAGCTTTCGGGGATCCTTGCACGTCGAGCAATCACGCCTTCGTGTTTGCGCGCTCATCAGCCGGATGTAGATCAGCCCCTGGAGATGTCAACGGGGAGAGCGCGAGGCGGCTACTTTTGTCAGCACTCGACGAGCGACGGTGCCAGCGCTTCGACCCGCGAGAACGTCTAATTCACGCGTGCCGAAGCGCTACAATCGATGGCGAAATGTCACGGGATCTGGGGCTAACGCGCGCTTTGCGGCTCTGATCGGTGCTCGCGTTAGCCGAGATCGTTCGTCGCTCACGTTCCGGGTTGCAGCATGATCTTGATGCAGCCGTCCTTCTTGTCGCGGAAGGTTTTGTAGCCTTCCGGAGCTTGTTCCAGCTTGAGCCGGTGCGTGATCACGAATGAGGGATCGATTTCGCCCGCTTCGATGCGATCCAGCAAGGGTCGCATGTAACGGTGCATATGCGTCTGCCCGGTTCTCATCGTGAGTCCCTTGTTCATGAAGGCGCCCATGGGTATTTTGTCCGGGAAGCCGATGTAAACCCCGGGCACCGAGATGGTGCCCGCCTTGCGACAGCAGTAGATGGCCTGGCGCAGGACATGCGCGCGGTCGGTCGTGAGATGCACCGCGGCTTTTAGCTTGTCGACGACGGCGTCGGCGCCGCCCGTACCGTGGGCTTCGGCGCCCACGGCGTCGATGCAGCGATCGGGGCCGCGGCCAGCCGTCATTTCTTGCAGAGTTTCGTAGACGTCCTGCTTGGTAAAATCGATGGTTTCGGCCTTGCCTGCGTTGCGCGCGAGGGCCAGGCGTTCCTCCACGTGATCGATGGCGATCACGCGACCGGCACCCAACATCCACGCGCTCTGGATGCAGAATTGCCCCACAGGGCCGCAGCCCCAGACGGCCACGGTGTCTCCGGATTCGATCTCGGCGTTCTCGGCTGCCATGTAACCCGTGGGGAAGATGTCCGACAGAAACAGCACTCTTTCGTCGGGCAGATCCGACTCGATCTTCAAGCAACCCACGTCTGCGTGAGGCACGCGCAGGTACTCGGCCTGCCCACCGGGATATCCGCCCGTCAGGTGGGAATAACCAAACAACCCCGCCGGCGAGTGCCCCATCATTTTGGCCGCCATCGCCGCGTTGGGATTGGTCGTATCGCAAGCGGCCCACAAGCCTTTGCGGCAGAAGAAGCAAGTGCCGCAGGAAATCGTGAACGGGATCACGACGCGATCTCCCTTCTTGACCTTCTTCACGTCAGTGCCAGTGTCGACCACGATGCCCATCGTCTCGTGGCCCAAGATGTCACCCGACTCCATCGTCGGCATGTATCCATCCAGGAGGTGTAGATCCGAGCCACAAATGCCGGCTGCGGTGACCTTGATGATCACATCGCCGGGACTCTTGAGCTCAGGATCCGGAACTGTATCGACTCGAACGTCGCCATGGCCGTGCCAGCAGAGTGCTTTCATGAGCTCTGCAGTGAGCAACTGTCATGCCGTGAGTTTGCCTGGCCCGAGCTCGACGGGCGAGGGAGCAGGGGCGATCGCTATCCAGCAACGCACCCCGTAGCGCGCTCGGTTCCCGAACCTCGACGCCGAAGGCTTTGCCGGCCCGCGACCGGCTCGGTGACCATCAAAAAAGATCCAAGCTATGATCGGTTGAGCTCCCGATCAGCCCATCGCCCCGCGCGCTCCGTTCTCGGAAGTGCGTACGCCGAGCGGTGCCACCGGCCGAACTGGGCCGCTGGTTCGGCTCAATGCGAACAAGCGGTGAACGAGCTCGATGCGACCCGTCACGCGCAGGCGGCGAAACACCGATGCAATCTGATTGGCAATCGTGCGCGACGAAGTGCCGCGGAGCTCCGCCATGCCGACATGGCTGTACCCTTCCACCAGGCAGCGCACGACATCGACCTCAGCGCCGGAGAGCTGCGGCAAGAGGCATGAGTCCGGCCGCGCTACGCTCACGACCCGAAATGCCACGTCTCCACGAACTAGCACGCTCAGCCGACCGGTCACGGATTCGTCTTGTTCACCCGCAGCGCCGGCGGCGAGAATCAGCAGAGGGTGGACGCGCGAAGGTTTGGAAGTAAGCCCCATCCGGTCCAAGGCACGCCGAGCGTTGAGCGTGACGGTGGAAGGCGCCATGGCCATATCGAAGGACAGCGCCTTCTGTGAAGAGCCGCGCAGGATCGCGGCCAAGATCCCCACACATCGACGGTCGAGCGCTCGCGTCGACCGGAGCTCCGTTGGCGTCGTGACCAGGTAGCCCTGGGTTTGCGTGAAAAAGCCATCGACGACTCGGCACGTCCCGCTCGCCAGCTCCCGCCACAATTGAGCCAGAGGCAGCGCTTCGCCCTTGCTTGCGTCGTGCTCGATGACCTGCTGTCGGAGCGGTGAATTCGCGTCGTTCGCGACGATTGGCGGGCCAAACGGCGCAGCCACGAAGGTCGACGCCAGAGCGCAAGGGTGGGGGGTGATCACGTTGGAGCTCTCCTCTCGAGCTTGCGCTCGTGGCTGCAGAACGATTGATTGCGAGTGGCAACGACGTCAGCAGAGCCGCCGTCTCCTCGTGATCAGTCACCAGTGCAAGCGGTCTGCCAAGCTCACGCAATGCGGCTAAATGCGCGGCTTTTGCTCGCTTCTGGCGCGCGAGCTCCGCAGCAATCCGACCGCGTGGACAAGCGAGGTGTCCAGCGCGCCAAACACCTGTCTAACCGCGTTGACAGCTCGACGTCGCGATCATGCCCTCGCCGAGGCTTGAACGATCTTGCGTCTCGTTCCGGATCCGGAGATCCCGCGAGGAAAGATTCAGAGTAGCGCACCGGTAGTATCGACCATGCTGCAGCTCGCGGGATTCGCGCAGTTCGCTGCCGTCCAGCCTCGAGCAATCCGCATCGTTCGAACCCGCATCCCGCCCACTTTTGGACGGCTGGCGGGCGTGTGTCCGCTCCAAACCGTGTCCTCCAAGGAAAAAATCCCCATGCGATCCTTCAGTGCTTACTCGGTGACGACTTTTGCGACCCTCTTGACCCTGACCAGCGCGGGCGTCGCGCGTGCTCAAAGCGAGCCGACCCAGCCGGCGACCGATTCTCAATCGACCCCAACCGACGTGCAGCCCGGCGCTGCCAGCAATGGCAATGACGAGCATGCCCCCGCGCCGGCAACGAGCCCGGACAGCGCCACGAGCTTCAGCTCCACCGCGCCTCCCGTCACTCCGCCGCCGAGCCCGCCCGGCACCAGCGCGTCCGATGACGCTTCCGTTCCAGCACCACCGATCTTGAAATTCGGCAGCAATCTGCGCTTGAGCGTCGGTATTCCGGGCGGCGATCTGGCCAAGGATTCACCACTCTCCGACGTCGCCAAGCTGCTCTATCAACTCGAAGGCAGTCTGGACGCCGTCGTCCTCGGTCGGGCCGTGATCGGGTTTCGCTCCGGGATCGGTATTGCCTCGCTGGGCAATGATTTCTCCAATGGCTGCAGCGCAGACGGCGCCAGCTGCATGCTCGCCGATCTCAGCCTCGGCATTCACGGAGAATTTCTGATCCTGCCTCCCTCCGCCAAAGTGAGCCCGTGGGTCGGGCTGGCTTATTCGCGAGAGTGGCTATTGATGTCCGAAAGCAACGGCGCGGCTTCCGCCGGCGCCAACTTCTCCGGCTCCGTCTTGGACTTCAGCGTCGGTGCCGATTTGAGATTCGGTGGCAAGCTCGCTGGCGGCCCATTCATCACCTATCGAACTGGTGAGTACACCAGTGTCGACGTGGATGCTGATGGGCAGGTGCCGCTGTCCGCTTCCGTCATTCACCCTTCACGGCACGATTGGCTGATGCTCGGGCTTCGCATGCGATACTGACGCGCGCTTCCTCGCCAGCCGTCTCTTCCGTGCAACCCCGTCTCTTCCTCGCCACCCGACTCTTCACTGAAAGGAGCCGGTCACACCAACGCTGCTGACACCGAACCAAGGCTGCAGCGCGAGCTTGGGCGCCGGCTGCACTTTGGCCACCTTCTCGCTGCTGCTGTTCCCGGTCAGAAGCAAAATCGTGCCGACCGCGACGCCGGCGATGCCCACGCCAAAGCTGATCGTGGAGACGGTGGCCATGGTCCTCGCGCTGTCCAAGTCAGCCTGGTTCTCGCACACCTTGTTCGGGCAATCCGAAGCTTTGCCCAAAGCCAATGCCCCCGTGATGCTGCCTGCCACGAGGCCTGCGGCACCAATCCCGAACGCGACAAAAGCGGGGGCCTTCGACTTCTTGGCAGCCGGTTCGGCCGCGTTGGTGTCGACCGACGCGGCCGCGGCAGCCCCCGTCGTGCTCGGCGGCAGCGCGCTGACCGCGTTCGGATCCTTCTCGAGCTGAAGCGTGATCTCCCGGTTCCCGCCCTCGGCCAAGGTCACGCTCAGACTCGCCGGCTTGTAACCTTCCGCGCTGGCGGTGACCTGATAAGTCCCCGGATCGGTAGGGCGCTCCGCACCGAGCAACGCGTCCGGGACGGGCTTGCCTGCGAGCGCCACGCTTGCCTTCACGTCCTCAGGCGTAACGCGGATCACCAGATGCGCAATCTTGGGCATGGCCGCCGTGAGCACCTTTTGCGCGCGATCCTGCGCGTCGTGGAACACCTTTGGAGCGGTCGCAGGCAGCACTTCACGCACGACCATGTTCAGATTCTCGGTGCCCAGCACGACTTCACCCACGTTCACTTGGCACTCACCGAGCCGGCCGAGGATCGTCGGCGCGTGGTGCAGTGATTCGGCGCGCGTCAACTTCTCGATCGCCTCGTGGCACTTGCCGGCGTCTGCCAGCTGCACGCCCTGAATGCCGAGCGTGCGCGCGGCGGCGGTATTCTCCGCCGCCTCGTCCGCGCGGCTCGTGCTCGCGAGCGTCGCCACTAGACATGCGCCCAACGCGCCCAAAACCCGACGCTGACGTTGAGACTTCAGCGGACGGAAGGCAGATCGGAGGAACACTTGAGTCATGTGGCTACTTTCTCGGAGGGCTCTTCGCACAGTTCAGAAACCCATATCCGTGCTCGCATTTCGTGGGCTGGCCTTGATCGCGATCTTAACGGCATGCGCTGGGCGCGCTGCGGCTGGGCGCGCCGCGGCTGGCCTCGTGGGCCTCACTCGCGCGGAATCGGCCTTGCTGCTCGCTGCCTCGGGCGCCCGGACTGCCGCGGTGGCGACGCTCTCTGCAATGGCGCTTGCAGGGCTTGCTGGCACCACGGGCAAGACGGCTGCGGCGCTGGCGACGCTCGCACGCGGCGGCCCAATGACTTCACTGGTCGGCCGCACGCCGTGTTCGTGCGCCAACAGCAACGCAGCTCCACCGACCAGCAACACCAATGCAACCGCGCTGCCGATGACCCAAGCCGGACGCGACGAAGTCTGCCCCGCCAGCTCCGGATCGAACGGATGGGCGGAATGAGCATGGTTGGTCCTGAGCAGCGCCTGATCCGGGCTCAGCAGGTGACCGCGCAACGTGTCTGGCCTCCGCTCGGGCGACGACTGATGATTGGACGCGCCCGTGCCCGCGCTCGCGCCCAATGCCACACCGAGCGCCAAGTCCAGCGCTTCGATCATCTCATCCGCGCTCTGAAAGCGCTGCTGCAAGTCGCGCGCACAAGCGCGCTGAAACCACCCCGCTACGCTCGCGGGCACCCACGGCGCCGCCTCGCGCAAATCCGGCAGCGGCCTCGTGCAAATTGCCACCAAAACGTCGGCAAAGGACTCGCCATTGAAGGCGTAGCGGCCGGTCAGCATGTTGTAAAACACCATGCCCAGTGAATACAAATCCGAGCGTGAATCCACCGAGTTCGCGCCGCGCACTTGCTCCGGACTCATGAACAGCGGCGTTCCGAGCAGCGCCCCCGTTTTGGTCGTGGAAGCGGTGCCATGCTCTTCCAACTTGGCGATGCCAAAATCCAAAACCTTGGCCAGCCAACCCATCTCGTCGTCCTCCGACCGCGAGAGGAACACGTTGCCCGGCTTCAAATCGCGATGCACGATCCCCGACGCATGCGCCCGCGACAAAGCCCGCGCGACATGGCGCGTGACCCGCACCGCGTCGTTCAACGGCAAATCGCGATCGCGCTCCAAGCGCTGCTCGAGCGTCTCGCCATCCAAGTACTCGAGCACGATGTAAGGCGTGCCCGCCGGCGTCTCCCCGTCGTCATAAACCTGCACGACATAACGCGAACGCAGCCGCGCCGCCGCCTTCGCCTCGGTACTAAACCGAGCCCGCGCATCACCCGACTGCGCGTGCTCCGCCGAGATCAGCTTGATCGCGACCCGCTGCCCCAAGGTCACATGCACCGCCGACCAAACAGTGCCCATCGAGCCCCGCCCAATCTCCCTCTCCAACCGGTACTTCCCCCCCAAAATCTCCCCCTCCCGAATCGCGCTGAGAAGACCTCGGGTTAGGGCGACCGGTTCACTCATGGGGGTGGTGCACAAGACCGCCATGGGCCACTCCCACGCGCAGTCGAGCTTTTGCTCAAAGCTTACGCCTGCAATCACCCAGGTGGCTACGGCCAGCCCCGCCCCGACCTAGCCACCCCCGCGAAATTTCAGCAAAAATCCGGCCACGCAATTCCGCCACGGCGGGAAGCCGAACGGCCCCGCAACCATTGATCTTGCCGATGGCCCGTGGCAAGGTCCGCCCGCTTCCAAGCATGGTGAGGTAGCCAAGCGGTTAGGCAACGGTTTGCAAAACCGTTATACGCCGGTTCGAATCCGGTCCTCACCTCAAATTTTCGCGGATTTTTCAGTGCCGGAACCCGGTTTTGGGTGGAACGGCGAGTCAGATGGGTGGAACGGCTTCCACCCAAATCCACCCACTTCGAGCTTGCCGATGGCGTCGGCAAAGCGCGGAAGGTTGCGAGCCGTGTAGTGCCGATCCGTCACCGTCTTCGAAGCGTGCCCCATGAGGATGCCGCGCTCATCGGCTGGAACGCGGGCATCGGCGAGCATCGTTGCGAACGAACGGCGCAGCGCGTGCGCGTCGATCGGGTGGTCCTTGTAGTGCGTCGGTACGCCTGCGCTTCCTAGGTCTTGCCGGAGGTAGCGTGCCGACTGAGGGCGGTAGTGCCTGCACATCTCGCTCCCGAATACAGGGTCGTCGTCGGTGGGCGGGCGCCCCGTCCAAGCCTCCCAGCCTTCTTTGCGCCACCAATCGAGCGCCGCAACGGTGAGCGCGTGCAACGGTAGCGTGCGATGCGAGCCTCGCTTGGGCGGCACGAGTTCACCCTGTGCCGTATATTGCCGCTCGATCACGACGTTCGGGATGGCGTCCTTCAGTTTGACGTCGCGCCATGTAAGCCCGTTGATCTCGCCCTCCCGAGCGCCTGTGGTGCCGGCGAAGAGATGCCGCACGCGACGCCCGCTTGGGATCAGCGGGCTCGGCGAGTGCACGAGCGTGATGAAGTCATCACTTGGCACATGAACGAGCACACCCTTACCGGCGACGTTGATCCCTTCGGGGATCTCTTCCCTCACAATCTCGTCCTTCATCGGGTTTGTGGCGAGTTCGACCCAGCCTTCTGCTCGCGCATCCCGGAAGAACTTGGTGAGACTCGCGGCAATATTCTTCGCCGTGTTTGCGGCAACCCCGGTCCTCATCTCTTGCACCCATGCGCGGAGAACCTTCGGAGTGATTGCGGCGATGGGCTTGTCGGCGATCGCGTGCGTCAGGATGTGGATTCTCATGTTGCTGTCGAGCTGCGACCACGTATTGGCAGACGTCTTCGGGTGCGTCTTGCGGTACTTCAGCCAGCCTTCGTGAAGCGAGCGAATGGTTGCCGGGGCAACGGTTGTTGCGGCGTCGCGCCACCTGCCTGTGTTCCGATAGTAGACGATCGCCTTCTCCGCCCACGCCGCCGCATCCTCTTCAGTCCGGTACTTTGCGGGCACGTTCTTGGTCGAGCGGCGACCGTCAAGCGTCTGGTACTTGATGAAGAAGACCTGGTGCGTCTTGTTCCACGTCGGTCCAGTGAACAGCTTCTTCGGCTTACGCATGGGAGCCTCCAGTCCGGCGAGCACTGCGGTTCTTCACATGGGTGGCGAGGCTTGCGTTGCCAGCGTCGAGCCAGGCATCGGCAACCTCGACACGGATGCGGCGCGTGCGCCCCTGTTTGATGGTCGGTAGCCCTGCCTTGATCCATCCGTAGATCGTCGTGCGCGAAACCTGACGATGCTCTCCATATTGCAGGACCGTCATGTACGCGAACGTGACGGGCGCACTCGGTTTCGTCGTCATCTCTTGCTGTGTCGTTTCATTGTTCATGTTCTTTTCCTCGTCGTCGGGAGCCACACATCGGCACCTTGCCGTCGCTGGTCCTTGCCGGACTCAGGGGCACCATCAATCGTCTGAAATTGCCGTCAATCCCTGGCGAATTTTAAGAATTCACGCCGCCGCATTTTTCGTCGTCGCTCGTCTTCGAGGGCGTCGGGATGAGCCCCATCTCGTGCATCGATCGGAAGCCGTTTCGCGAGACGATGACGTGGTCAAGCACGCAGATGCCGAGCATGGTGCCGAGGTAGATCAGCTTCTTGGTCGTGCGGATGTCGCTCTTGCTCGGATCCAGAGAGCCACTCGGGTGGTTGTGCCCGAGGATCAAGCCGTGGGCGTTAGCGATGATGGCAGCTTTAAAAACCTCTCTCCCAGTGGTGTGGGCATGGTCGATGGATCCTACGGCTACAACGTGGGCGCCGATGATGCGGCACTCGGCATCGAGGCAGATCGCGACCAGGTGTTCGCGGTCGGCGGTTCCGACCCACCGCTCGATGAACCGAGCGACGGCGAAGGGCTTGTCGAGCACGCGGTCGCTGACCGCCATCGTGCGGTCCTTGATCAACTTGAGCCGGTAGATGGGGACCTTCATGCGTTGCTCCTTTCGATCGAGGGGCAAGCGTGTGTTCCCGCCCTCTCGACCAATATGTTGTTGCCGTTGGGCGATGGGACCGTGTTCACGCGGCAGCCGTCGCCACCTTCGAAGGCAGGCTCATGACGATGCGGTCCGCCTCGGCATCGATCTGCGGGAAAAGATTGACCCCGCCTGTCTTCCACCGAATGTGTAGACCCTTGGCGTCCACGAACGCCGTCAGATCAGGCTTCTTCAGCTTGGTAATGTCGAAGAGCGGCGCTTGGTAGACGCCGACTGTGAAGTCGTCGCACGTGAAGACGAGAAGATCGTTTCGCTTTGTCAGGGTGGAGGCGAGAACGGAAAGGATGTCCACGTGCGCCCTGTCTCCCTCCCAGCGTGCCATCGTCGCGAGCGCATTGACGGAAGCCTGAGCCGCCTTGGCGCGAGCTTCCTTTCGACGATCACGCTGGAGCGCCCCCGAACGTCGGATGGTCTCCAAGAACCGACACGCCAGGGACGAATCGTCGGGCACGTTGTCGAGCGCCGTCTGGATGATTCCCGTCGTGACGCAGAAACCCCGCGCCAGCTCGGAGATGTTCTCCTTCACGTATTCGCGGATCTCGTGCTGTTCTTTGGCGTTGCTCTTGGCGATGATGAACCGACGCAGATGATTCAGTGCCTTCATGGAATGCTCCTCTTTTGGCTCCTTCGAGCCGGTCTCAACGTGTCTCTTTCGCCCGTTGGGCGATGGGCTCCGCCCTCGGAGCTCATCAAGCCCAGACCCCTCAGCTCACGCTGCGTCGTCTACGCAGTCCGCGCGCTCGCGTGCCCTGCCGAGGATCAAGTCGGCAGCCTTCGCTGCCTGCGAGGCGGCGTTCAGGATCCACTTCGGCTCGTGTCGGAGCTGCTTCGCCCACGACGCGATGTACGCGGCACTGTTCGTGAGAGTCGCAGGGCTGATGCCTGCTTCGGCACACAAGAAGGCTGCCCCGCATTCGGCGACGAGTTCCTCCTGGGAGTAATCGTGACTCGCGAAGAAGGAGGGATCTGTGACGCCTTTTCGCGCCAGCCGATTGGGGGCGCCCGTCGAGTGAACGAACTCGTGAAACAGGGTCGAGTAGTACTCCTCGCTCGACGTAAACGCCGGCTTCGGCGGCATGAGGATCTTGTCCAGACTCGGCGCGTAGCAAGCCCGCCCTCCACCATGCTCGACGCTTGGACCGTTCTCGAACGAGTCGACGATCTTCTCGCAGTTTTCGATGACGTTGAACGTCTGGGGCGCCTGCAAGCTCGGGACGTAGATGCCCTCGGTCTGCTCGGCGTTGAAAATGGTGAAGCGCTTGAGCACGAAGCGTTTGTCGACCTCGCCGCTCGCCTTCTCCTTCTCGTAGATCTTCCAGAAGACGATGGGCGTGCCGCGCTCGCCGCGCTTCACCTTGCCGCCGAGTTGATTCGCCTGGTTCAGGGTCACCCAGTAGGGAGACGCGAACGCTGTGCACGAGAGCAGGATCTGGTTGATGCCCTTGTAGACGTGACGGCTCGACAGATTGCGGTGCGAGGCGACCGCCCAAGGCTTCCGCCAGGGAACCACTCCCTTCTCCAGGCACTCCAGAATGCGATCCGTGACGGCGGCATAGATCTCGTTGTTGGTCATCATGGCTGGCTCCTTGTCGGCGGAGCGGCTTCCGTTGCCGCTTCCTTCATCCAGCCCGTTTCGACCGTTGGGTGATGGGCGCCTCTCTAAGCCGCGTCCTTGACCAAGGCGTGAATGGCGGCGAGCGTGAACGGCTTGCCCGCACGCGAAACAAACCCTTCCGACGTTGCCCGATCTTGAACGGCGCGAATCGTCATGCCCTCAGCGCGCCATTCGCGAAGGGCTTGCTTGATGCACTCCTCTTGCTCGTGACGAACGAGATCCTTCCCCTCGACTCGAAAGCCGTAGGGAGGAGCACCGCCAACGCGCTCACCCCTCGACCGCTTGACGGCAAGGGCAGCCTTGATTCGGCTTCGGATCAGCGCTTTTTCGAACCTGGCGACCGAGAGCAGAATCCCTCGAATCAGCTCACTGGTCGGATCGTCTCCCGAGCCGGCACCATCGGCGCAGACCAGCGAGGCACCGATCTTCCGCAGCTCGCATTCCGCGAGGGCGGCGGTAAGGGGGTCGCGCGAAAAGCGATCCAGTCGCTGCACGACCAGGCTGCCCGCCCCGAGCGAGCCGACCATGGCAATGGCTTCCAAGAGTACGGGGCGCTTGTCGAGCGGGGCTCCGCCAGAGACCTCCTCCAAGAAGACGTGGACCATCTCGATGCCGTTGCCCGCCGCCCATCGCTGCACGGCTTGTCTCTGAGCTTCGGCGCCCAGAGCTTGTCGGTCGGAGTCGGTGCTGACCCTCAGGTACGCCACGGCAAGCTTTGGGTTGCCGGTCATCGGCTTCGTCATTTCGACCTACCTCCAACTTTGGACTTCAGTCCGTTGGGCGATGGGCGATCCGTTTTGATACGCTGCCTCGTGATCAATTGTTCTGAATATCAAGTGATCGTAGAACAAGAATTGTGAAAGCCAGTCGACAGACGACCTGGCTTGTTTCCTGCAATTGCAAGGAACAAACCCGCAAGGCGAGGAACGGGTGATGGTCCATTCCTTGCCGTTTAGAATCCTATAGAGCGCCCTGGCTTGGGCAGGCGCGTTGCCCCCCAAACAGGGGCTGCGCACCTTTGGAGCGGGGTCGAGGGGTTCAATCGCCCGCTGCTCGAAGCATCGCTCGACAATTCCGACAAAGGGAAAGCCGAAGGCGAGCGAACCGCCGCGTGCGTTCCATAAGCTTCTTATGGCACTATCTTGGCACTATTGAGGGAGTCCACGGCAACTAGCCGCGCAGGTATCGAGAGCCGGTTGGCACGCACTTCGAGGGCAGCCCGATTGTTCGCTGAAGGGAGCGGTTCCAAAGCAAGCGTGCACGAGAGGGGTGACGAATGGGCGTGATCCATCGGTAGTTGCGGAGTGGTTCACCCCACTTGTCCACGACCGCGATCTGTTCGACGGCATCGCTCCTTACCGCCCCAATGTCACTTCGTTGATGGGGCACGCTCGTTCCTCTGACGAGAACCTCGCGTCGATCTCGGTCTTCCACGCCTCGATCGCTGCCTTCTGGTGTTCGATCGCGGCGTATCGCGCGTCATTCACGCTCAGCCGCTTCTTCACGACTCCGAACGCCCCCACTTTCAGGGGGACGGTGCGCAGCGGCAAGTTCGGGTCCAGCTCTTGAAGCCGATCAACGAACCGCTTCATCGCATCGGGGATGCCGTTCGAAGTGGGCGCTGTGAAGGTGGTGTAAGCGTAGAGGTCGATACCGGTGGTCAGGTATCGTCGCATGAGCTCGAACTGACGGTTGAAGAGGGCTGGGGCTGCCTTGGTGTTGAAGGAGAAGGACGCCTCGTCGAACCCCTTGAAGCACCCGACCCTTCCGTAGCCGTTGAAGGTGGCGACAAGCTCACGTTCCGCCTCGGACAAGTGGCTCCAGAAGTAATCGATGCTGAGATTGTCGTCGGACCAAAGGTAGACCTTGCCTTCCAGCCCTCGCTCACGGAGTGCGCGCATGGTCCAGGGAACCCATTCGGGGACGAGCTCTGGCTGACCGCCGGTGAGGTCAATCATCGGCGGGCGATCTTCCTCAGCAAGGTAGTGGTCGACGAGGTCGCCTGCGGTCACCCAAGCTGCGCGTTCCTCGCTCGCGTCGAGCATGTTGAACGGCACGAAACAGTACCAGCACCTCCAATTGCAGGCGGCATTCTGGAAAACCTGCGCGTGGAGTAGCTCTCCACCCTGCATCTTGAGAAACCCGCATGCCGGGTCAATCGGTAGCGGGTTGGTTACCCAAGTGGGGTCTGCTTCCCGTCGAAAATGACGAACGCGACCGAAGCCTTTGCAGTTTGGGGGCTTAGTCAGGTCGTCTGCTTGCGCGGTACCAAGAAAGTTGCTGACGAGAAGTTTCCCCTCCTCAACACGCACCGACTTTGCACGATAGGACGCCGAGACCTTGTCGGTGTCGAGCCATTCAGCCATGGATCACCTGCTCTGCGCGGGCACGACGAATCGGCGGCACCTTCATCGGCTGGTCGTTCAAATCCGGCAGTCGCTTCTCGATGTAGCGAACGACGAGCGCGCTCAGATATTGGATGCTCTCCTCCGAGAGCGGTGCGCCGCCAGGAATACCGTGCCAATACTCAACGCAGCGACGACAACATGCCGCCACGGAGTGTTGGGCGTAGAACAACACGTTTCCCTCGTATGGCGTCTGCTTGCCCTCCCTCGGATGTCTCGGTTTTCCAACGGATTGCCTAATTCGCTTCGCCGCCTCCACGTCTATCATTGCGCGCTTCCCCTTGCGTTTCGCGTGATTGATTGCGCGCTGATCAAACGGACGCTCCCAAAACTCATGGCGAATCCATTCGCTGCCCAGCGCGCTGAACGTGCTCTCTACGTCCGCTAGGCTTCGAGACTGAACCTTGGCGAAGTCAACGAGCGCCTTCCCACAATGGCGACACGGACCGCCGTGTGGTCGTGGCTTCTGCGTCTTCTGCAAGAAGCAGTGCCGGTCATTCTCGCAGTCGCTATTCGTGCAAGACAGTTTCAGTGGTTTTAGGACCGGCGGCGTAACCCCGACGCTCATGCTGAATCTCCTTCTAGCGCCCGCAACAGCACCCCCCGTTCCGCGTCGTCGAGACTCGTAAGGTCGAGATGCGAAAGCGCTTGGTCACGGGTAGTCTGCCAGGGATCGACACCGCCTGCTTGGAGATTCGTCGCGGCACCCCACCAAGACACTCCCTGTAAGGACAGCCGAAATGCCATGTAATTGGCGAGAGCCGCCACCGATACGCCCTCACGTTCGGCTACTCGAGGCACAACAGTTTTTAGCCGCTCGACGCTGTTGCCAGCTTCATTGGCACAGATCTCGACTAATGCCTCGGCGCGCCCGTCGAGCATCACATCGCCAGCGAACATCGCAGCGGTTTGCTCGGCGGCGGAATGCGCGTTCTCTTTGGACAATTTCTCGTAGTCAATGAAAGACAGGTCCTTGTCTTCCGCCTCTTCGCCCGCATGTCGAAGTTCGTGAAGGGCATCATGAGCCCATCGCGATTCCAGGCGTGCGCCTTGCTTCAACACGATAACGTTGCGCCCATCGATGCGCCACGTGGCGCCGTGGAAGGCTCCAGTATCCGCGAGTGGAAGAACCGCGACGCCGAGGTTCCACACGTACGAGAGAACGGTTGCGAAATCGAGGTCGCCTCCTGAGGTTAAGAGCGCCTCTCGCACGGTCCGAGCGTCAGTGGGGATAGTACGGCTGGGTAGGGTTGGGGTTGCGCGTAGCAGCAATCCTGCGACGTAGTGCGCGTAGGTCGCGTATGCCTCGGTCGTACGGCTGCTTGAGCTTTGAGGGAGCTTGAAGCGCGCCCCGGCAAGGGCTGCGCCACCAGCGAACAACGGTGCTTCACCGAAGAGAACTGCAGGGGTCCACCCGAAGATACGATTGAGCAGACTCGCCGTCCCGAGCGCATCGGATTCATCCGCTCCCTCAGCGCCGCCGCTCGGAACGATGCGCTTCTTGACCAAGGTTTTGCTCAGCCCCGCCGACTGGGCACGACTAAGGACCCTGGCGAGAGAAACGTCGGTGCCCGGCAGGAAGACATCCTCGCGAACCCTCACGCCTAGCGCGGTGAAGATGGACATGATGCGATCGAGACTGGCGCCGGCATAGTTGGTCGCCTCATACCTCTGAAGTTGCTGTTCTTTCATTCCCAGACGCATTGCGAGTTCGCGCTGGGTGAGTCCTGCCGCGATGCGTGCTTGAATGAGCGCGACCGGAATCTGTTCCAACGACGTTAGTTCTAGGACTTTGGTGCCGGCAGTTTGCAGCCCTTCGTACGCCCTGAGTTCCTCGCGTAGGTCTTCAACCTGGCTTTGAATCGCGTCACGCTGGGCTATGACAATGCGCGGATGTACACCGGGCACTGCTGCCGTGCTGAGTGTCTGGAGCTTTCGATCGAAGTCTTCTAGCTGTGCTTTCGTAATCTTGTACTGTCGTTCGTTTCGGATCATGGCTGCCACCTGGCAAGATCGATGGCGACGATTCCCTTGCGGTCACCGTTCGCTTTGTCGACTTGGAAGAAGTTCAAGAAGGAGTTGCCAGCGTGGTCAGCGAAATTGGACGCGGGGAAGAGCTCCCCGCTGAATTTCGCCTTCTGCGCGGCACGCTTGTTTTTGAAGTCGAGCAGCACGGGATCAAGAGCATCGGGATCGACGCCCACTTCGTCCCAGCAGGCGTCGAAGTCGCCGGGCATCTGCTTCGTGGTGACGAAGCTCCCGTCGATGTAGGCAACACCACACCCGGCTCCCTTGAGGGACAGTAGCGCTGCTCGCAACCCCGCTAGGAGACGAGAGCGCCACGCAGAGCCGCCAAAGCGCGAGGCAATCTCGTCCCAGGTAGCCAGGTGAATCCCCGGCGGTAACCGACCAAGCTCGTCGAACTCAGGAATCACGAGACACAACATAATTGTTGTGTTGGCGTGGTCAACCCAAAGTTCTCAAACACGCGAATTTGCTTGATTTGCGAGATCGCCTGGACGACCGTTCAGCTCATGGAGTTAGGTGCCTGGACAACCACGGCGGTGCGCCACATTCGCCAAGAACTCCGAGCCGACCCGAGCTGGACCGAGCTGCTGACAGCTACGCCCTCATCGCGGAGCGTGCATCTCGCGGTGTTTGTGGAGCCGTTCCTGTCATATGTGCTGGATGGTGTGAAGACCATCGAATCGCGGTTCTCGAAGAACCAATGCGCGCCGTTCAAACGAATCCAGGCGGGCGATATCGTGCTCTTGAAGGCTGCTAGCGGTCCGGTTCGAGGCATTTGCCAGGTCGCGAAGACCTGGTTTTTCGATCTCAGGTCGGTGCCTCTCCTCAGCGTTCGGGAACGCTTTGGTGAAGCGATCTGCGCGACCGATGACGAGTTCTGGGATGCTCGTGTGAACGCAGAATATGCGACGTTGCTCAAGCTCCAGAGGATTCGGGCACTCGAGCCGCTGGTGTGCCCCAAGCGAGATCGGCGCGGCTGGGTTGTCCTTCGCGGTCAGACAAGCCCGATTCCGATGGCGTATTCATCATGAACGCAGCGATTTGCTTCAGCGGTGGCATTGCAAGCGGCAAGACGACGCTCGCCTCGGCGGTCGCCGTTCGACTAGGTCTCCAAGTCGCGACGTTCGGCGGCTACGTTCGTAGCGAAGCTCGCCGCCGCGGCGCCGAAGAACACCGGGAAGCGCTTCAAGCGCTCGGCGAGGCGCTGATTGGTGAGATGGGGTGGATCTCGTTTTGTACGGCAGTCCTAGAGGAAGCTGGTTGGACACCTGGGAACTCGATCGTCGTCGACGGTATTCGTCACGTCGCTGCTTTGGAAGCGGTCAGAGCGATCGTCAATCCAATGCCGACCAAACTCTTTCTCGTCGCGGTTGCACAAGCCGTTCGGCAGGACCGCAATGACAACCGTCCGCAAGAGCGCACCGAACTCGCCAAAGCTGATCTTCACTCAACGGAACGGGACGTCCACCAATCACTGCCCGACTTGGCAGATCTCGTACTCGATGGGACGCGCGATCCCGATGCCCTCGTGGAGGAAGTGCTGCTGACACTGGGAAAATCAGCGCACAAGTGAAGCCGATCGGACGATCGTTCTCATCCAATTGGGGTAGGAGCTCACTCGGGCGTTGATTGCGTGATCTGGTGGGGTTTACTCTCCACGGCAATGCCCAGGGACAGCTCAGCTAGTAAGCCGACATCCGCAGTACGACGGAGTGCAGCGACGAAGGACACCGTCCCACCTGTGTCACCCCGCTCCTTCAATGGGTTCTCAGAGATCACGAGCTTCCTGTGGGGCGTAGCCGACCTTCTTCGTGGGGACTACAAGCAGGCGGACTACGGCAAGGTCATCCTGCCGCTGACGGTCATTCGCCGCCTAGACTGCGTCCTCGACAAGAGCAAGGCGAAGGTGCTCGCCAAGCATGCTGAACTGAAGCAGGCGAAGCATCCCGAGGGCACCATCGAGAAGATGTTGCTGCGTGCCAGCGGCACGACCTTCTACAACACCTCCAAGCTCGATTTTGAGAAGCTGAAGGGTGACCCGAACAACATCGGCGCCAACTTGATCTCGTACATCAAGGGCTTTTCGCCCAACGCCCGCGATGTCATCGACCAGTTCAAGTTCGCGGACCAGATCGCCAAGCTCGATGAGTCGAACCTGCTCTTCCAGGTTGTCTCGCGCTTTGCCGACGTGGACCTCCACCCCGAGAAAGTGCCCAACCACGTCATGGGGTCCATCTTCGAAGAGCTGATTCGAAAGTTCGCGGAAGCGTCGAACGAGACGGCTGGAGAGCACTTCACCCCGCGCGAGGTGATCCGTCTCATGGTGGACCTGCTCTTCGTCGAGGATGAGGAGACGCTGACCAAGAAGGGCATTGTCCGCACGCTCTACGATCCTGCGGCAGGAACGGGCGGTATGCTCTCCGTCGCAGAAGAGTATTTGCGCGAACTGAACCCCGATGCCGAGCTGAAGGTCTATGGGCAGGAGCTGAACTCCGAGTCCTACGCCATCTGCAAGAGCGACATGATGATCAAGGGACAGGACCCTGAGCACATCATCCGAGGTAACTCGTTCTCCGAGGACGGGCACGTCGGTAAGAAATTCGACTACATGCTCTCCAACCCGCCCTTCGGGGTCGAATGGAAGAAGGTCCAGAAAGAGATCGAGGACGAGCACCAGACCCAGGGCTTCGCTGGGCGTTTTGGTCCGGGTCTTCCGCGCATCAACGACGGCTCGCTGCTCTTCCTGATGCACATGGTATCGAAGATGAAGCCGATGGAGCCAAAAGGCGAAGGTGGAAGCCGCCTCGCCATCGTCTTCAACGGGTCACCGCTCTTTACCGGCGATGCAGGCTCTGGCGAGAGTGAGATTCGCAAGTGGGTCATAGAGAACGATTGGCTCGAAGCCATCGTCGCCCTGCCTGATCAGCTCTTCTACAACACGGGGATCTCCACCTACTTGTGGATCATCACGAACCGGAAGCCCAAAGCACGCAAGGGCAAGGTGCAGCTCATCAACGGAATCGAGCTATTCCAGAAGATGCGCAAGTCCCTTGGGAACAAGAGGAACGAGCTGGGCAAGGGGCATATCGAGACCCTCACCAAGACCTATGGCGGGTTCCTCACCAGCGACATCGCCAAGGTCTTCGACAACGAAGACTTTGGGTTCCGCCGCATCACGGTCGAGCGTCCTCTCCGTTTGAACTTCCAAACATCACCGGAACGCATCGAGCGCTTGCAGGAAGAGAGTGGCTTCGCAGGACTCGCCAAGTCGAAGAAGAAGGGTGCTCCGGGCGAGCGAGAGGTCGAGCAAGGGCGCGAGCTGCAAGACCAGATCGTGGCGACACTTCAAACATTAAGCCCCACCCAATTGGTCAGGAACCGGGATGCCTTCGAAAAGAGTCTTCGCGAAGCGTTCAAGAAAGCGAAGCTCGATGTACCAACGCCGGTCTTTAAGTCGGTAATGTCGGCGCTCTCCGAGCGCGACGAGACCGCCGATACCTGCACCGACAGCAAGGGAAGACCCGAGCCTGACGGCGAGCTTCGAGACAATGAGAACGTCTCGATGAAGGAGGACATCCAGACCTACTTCAAGCGGGAGGTTCTGCCTCACGTGCCCGACGCATGGATCGACGAGACCAAGACGAAGGTCGGCTACGAGATCCCGTTCACGCGCCACTTCTACAAGTACAAGGCGGTCCGTCCGCTGACCGACATCGAGGGAGAGATCCGCCAGCTGGAAGCCGATATCCAGGGGATGTTGGGCGAGGTGCTGGGATGAGACCGGATTTCTATCGAGCGGACGGTGACTGGACTCCTCTGCGTCTTGGACGAGTGGGGTGGTTTCTTGCCGGGGCGGGCTTTCCTCACGAGTTTCAGGGGGTCGAAGACGCCGAACTACCCTTCTTCAAGGTTGCAGACACAAACCTGCCCGGTAACGAGCAGGAGCTGCGCTCCGCCCCTAACACCGTCTCTCGACTGACAGCTCGCCAACTTGGCGCTCGAATTTGCCCAGCCGGCGCGATTGCCTTTCCGAAAGTTGGAGCGACCTTGCTCGGCAACAAGCGACGACTGACGATTGGAAACTGCATTTTTGACAACAACATGATGGCACTTGTCCCACGTGCTGAGCACGACCCGCGCTTCCTTCTGTACGCGCTGGGCGACCTGGACTTCGGTCAGTTGAGCAATCCTGGTCCGGTTCCGTCTATCAACGCTGGTGACCTGAAGGACGTGTTCTTGCCCATTCCGGCACCCCGCATCCAGCGATCCATCGCGTCCTTCCTCGACCGCAAGACCACCACCATCGATGCCCTCATCCACAAGAAGGAGCGTCTCGTCGAGCTGCTCCAGGAGAAGCGGCAGGCACTCGTCACGCAGGCAGTTACGAAGGGGCTGAGCCCGAACGTGACGTTGAAGGAGTCCGGCATCCCATGGATTGGGAAGGTGCCGTCGAACTGGAAGATTGTCGCTGTCAAGCGAACTGCTAAACCGGGACGGAAGACGTTCACGGACGGTGACTGGATCGAATCACCGTTCATCACCGAAGAGGGCGTGCGGCTGATCCAAACCGGAAACGTTGGCATCGGACGCTACAAGGAGCAGGGGTTCCGCTATGTGTCCGACCGCACGTTCCACGAACTTCGCTGCACAGAGGTTGACCCTGGCGATGTCTTGATCTGCCGCCTGGATGGTCCGGTGGGAAGGGCATGCCTCGCGCCGAATCTGGGCGTGAGAATGATCACGTCGGTGGACAACGCCATCTTGAAGCCCCGAGCGGACTGTGACGGGAGGTTTCTCGTCTACGTCCTCTCATCGCCGAAGTACCTGGACTGGGTACAGGTACTCTGTCGTGTCGGCGGCGGCTTCCGGTTTCGTGTGAGCCGCTCGATGTTGGGCGACATCCAGATTCCAGTACCGCCCGCAGACGAGCAGCGGCGCATCGCAGACCTGCTTGACGCCCAAACTGAGCGAATGAGCGCACTCGAGCAAAAGCTCGAGCTGCACTGCGAGCGTCTGCGCGAGTATCGCCAAGCTCTCATCACCGCCGCCGTCACCGGCAAGATCGACGTGTCCCAGGAGGCGGCGTGAGCGACATCAAGCTCTTCAGCCTCAAGGGCGCTCCTCCCGCTGAACTGACGGGCAAGTCGGTCGCGTTGGAGAAGTCTCTCCAGAACATCTTCGAAGCCCACCTCGCCACCTTTCTCGGCGTTCGCTTCCTCGCCACCGAGTACTCCACCGGCAAGGTTCACGGCGGGCGCATCGATACCTTGGGCATCGACGAGAACGGGTGCCCCGTCATCATCGAGTACAAGCGCTCCACCAACGAGAACGTCATCAACCAGGGGCTCTTCTACCTGGATTGGCTGATGGACCACCGGGGGGAGTTCGAGCTGCTGGTTTTAAAGAAGCTGGGCAAGGAAGTCTCCGACGACATCGAGTGGAGCGGTCCTCGGCTGATTTGCATCGCAGGAGACTTCACCAAGTACGACGGACACGCAGTCCAGCAAATCAACCGCAACATCCAGCTGCTTCGTTACCGCCAATACGGAGACGAGCTTCTCCTTCTGGAGTTGGTGAACTCGGTGAAGGCGGAAGCCGAAGCCGTTGGTCCGGCAGTCGTGCCTGCCGCGAAGCCCCAGAAAGGCAGCTCCGGCAAGCTCACTCTTGCCGAGCAGTTCGCCGTCGCCAGCACCACACTGCGAGACCGGTACGAAGCCCTGAAGGCATTTGTCATGGGAATGGGCGACGATGTCGAAGAGACCCATCTAAAGCGCTACGTCGCGTTCAAGAGGATCAAGAACTTCGTCTGCGTCGTACCTCTCGCCCACACTGAGCAGCTCATCGTCTTCGTGAAGGTGGACCCGTTGAGCGTAAAGCTCGAAGAGGGCTTCACCCGGGACCTGAGCGAGGTCGGTCATTGGGGCACAGGCGATCTGGAGATCACGCTCCGCTCGGTGGACGATTTGGAGAGGGCGAAGTCGCTCCTGCTCAAGAGCTACGAGGCAAGCTGACAATGGACAGGCGGGGGTATCCGAGATGAGCAGTGAAGACTTGGAACAGCGCATCTGGCAGGCACTCGACGAACGGCGCGGGCGCGGCGAGATAACGGACTTGAAGACCGTTGCGGAGTTGCTGGAGGAGCTGAACTGCCAGGCTCCGCCGGACCTCTTCGCCGAGCTGGTTCTTCGGCTTGCAAAGGTGAGCGCAGGCGAATTGAGCGTCCCTCGGTCCGTCACCGACTTCGTTGTCGGGTTCGCAACTCGCCGTCCCATTCATCGCGCCGTGGACCCTTGGTGCCAGCTCGGTCAGTTCGCCGCGCAGATCGGCAAGGCATTCCCCGAAACACGTGTGGTTGGCATCACCAACCGGGCAGATGTACATCGCCTTCTGACCCGCGTTGACTCGCCGGTAGAATGGCGCGTCGGTCGTGCCGACGAGCAGAAAGAACTGCTCGGAACGGACAACGACCTGGTCGTTTCTTGCCCTCCATTCGGTGCGCGTGGCGAGCATGGACATGGCGGCACTCCAAATGCCGACGAGCTGGCTGCCGTTCTTCTCCT
This sequence comes from Pseudomonadota bacterium, assembly GCA_037200885.1. Classification (GTDB taxonomy): domain Bacteria; phylum Myxococcota_A; class Polyangia; order Polyangiales; family Polyangiaceae; genus PMG-095. The sequence continues at coordinate 1,562,806 of JBBCIN010000003.1, read as the reverse complement.
TCTCGGTGGTCAGAGCCTGGCGAGCAATGGGGAAGCTCTGTTCATCCTCACCCTGAACTGCTGGATGAACTCGAACGAGGGCGGTTGGCGCAGCAGACTCGCCGGGCTCGGACTCGCTGTAGGCGCCTGCATCTCGATCCCAGGCGGCACCTTCGCGCCGCTGACCGGTATTCCCACGGTCCTGGTGCAGCTCCTTCGAGGGCAGCAGAAGGACATCTTCGTTGGCGAGCTGCCAGAATCTGACGACCAGCGTAGAGTTCTTCTCGGCAACTTCACCAAGCACCAGAGCGCGCGCGACGCGCGGCTCGGTCGGTGGGTGTCTCTCGATGCCTTCACTTCGCTCGGCAGGTTCCTCGCGGAGGAGAAGCTGGAACAGCTCGGACGACGCGCCGGCAACCCAATGCGGCTGGGGGACATTTCATCGGTTCAGACGTGGAATTCGCGGGACGATGTGTCGCCGAGCGCCGTGCTGCTGCCTCTTGAGGGATCGGCGTCGCGTCCAGCCCTGCTGGCATCGTCGAGTGACGAGCCGAAGGGACGACATGTCGCGTTGGAGATCCGCGATGATGTCGCGGTACCCGAGTACGTCGTCCGCTACTTCAACTCGGAGCTGGGTCAGCTCGCCCGAGAAGCGGCGATGGCTGGCAGCGCCGTGCCCAGGCTGTCAAAAGGTGCTCTGCTTGATGCGCCGGTCTACTTGCCGGAACTGCACACGCAGCGAGGCGCAGTTGGTACGTCAACGAAGATCCAGACGCTGATCAACGAGCTTCGCGAGCTTGACGAGAAACTGTGGTCCAAGCCGAAGGGCTACGCCGACATTCAGGCGATGCTGGCGAAGGTGAACCACGAGGATCGGTTCGAGGTCTGGCTCGATACCCTACCGTTTCCTCTCGCGACGATTCTCTGGGTCTACGCCACGGAGCGCAGCGCGAAGGGGAAGGTGGACACGCTGCTCCATTTCTTCGAGGCGTATGCCGAATTCTGGGCGACCGCCCTGCTGAGCATTTTCCTTCGGAACGAAACGGGACGGGACGAGTGGAATCCGAGAGTTCAGCAGGTACTGCGCGACCAGAAGCAGAGCCTGGACTTCGCAAGCTTTGGTACCTGGCTCACCATCGTCGAGCTGCTTGCGAAGGCGGGACGTGACCTGCGCTCGAAGGGAAAAGACGGGGAGGACGCTTTGCGTCGGCAAGCGGCGCTTGCCGACGACCGGTTTCTGGACGTGATCCTCAGCAAGGAAGTCCTACAGACCTTGCGAGCCACCAACTCGCTCCGCAACGCATTGAAGGGGCACAGTGGCATCATCAACGATGAGGTGGCTGGATCGCATCTGGCGGCGTTGGAAGCGCACCTCGGCAATCTCCGCTCCTCGGTCGGGGAACGGTGGCAGCTATGTGTCTTGTGCCGGATCGGACAGTTCGAGTTCCGCGACGGGCTCTATCTCGCCCAAGCGGAGCGTGTCGTCGGAACCCGCGCACCGTTCGCCGTTGATGTCGTCGAGCTTACGGGACCGGCGGAATCGGGGCGTCTCCATCTGCTCGGACCAGGCGCGCGCGACGCACTTCCGCTTCTCCCCTTCGTTCGCGTAATGGCGTCACCGAAGACGGCGTTGAACGCCTGCTATTTCTACAACCGAAGGACGAAGGAGGGGGTCCGCTTCGTCTCGTACCACTATGCCGAGGACTCCGACGTAACGGACCGCTTCGACGACACGGCTCGTGCAGTATCGGCTCTTTCGCACGGGGACAACTGATGGCGAAGACCAAGGAGCTGCACTTCGAGGATGCCATCGAGCACCACCTGATCTCGTCGGGTGGCTGGACCAAGGGGAGCCCCAAGGACTTCGACCGCGAGACGGCACTAGTCTCGAAGGACTTCTTCGCTTTCGTCGAAGCCACGCAGCCCGACATGTGGAACGAACTGCGCAAACACCATCAGTCGGGACTCGAAGCCGCCGTCCTCGACACGTTGGTCAAAGCACTCGACGCACGCGGCACGCTCGACGTGCTGCGCCACGGCTTCAAGTTTTTCGGCAAGAAGATCGAGTGCGCCTACTTCAAGCCCGCGCACGGGATGAATCCGGACATCCTCGCCAAGTACGCGAAGAACCGTCTCGTCGTCACACGTCAGGTTCGCTTCATCGAGGACGGCGACCAGTCTGTCGACGTTGTGCTCTTCGTCAACGGCTTTGCCATCGCGACCGCCGAGCTGAAGAATCCGCTGACCCACCAGACGGTGCAGGATGCGGTCGCCCAATACCGGAAGCGCGACCCACGGCACGCTCTCTTTCGCTTCAAGACCCGGGCACTGGTCCACTTCGCGGTGGATCCGGACCTCGTTTACATGACGACGAAGCTCTCGGGCGATGGCACCTTCTTCCTGCCCTTCAACCGGGGCACGAACGGCGGCTCAGGGAACCCAGAGCACGCGAGCGGGTACCGCACAGGCTACCTCTGGCAGGAGATCTGGCAGCGCGACAGCTTCCTCGACATCCTCGGTCGGTTCGTTCACCTGGAGGTCGAGGAGCGAAAAGTCGAGGGCAAGTCGGTGACCAAAGAGACCGTGGTTTTCCCCCGCTACCACCAGCTTGATGCCGTTCGGCAGCTCGAGGCTGCCGCCCGGCGCGACGGCGCAGGTAAGAGCTACCTGGTTCAACACTCGGCGGGCTCGGGGAAGAGCAATTCCATCGCCTGGCTTGCCCACCGGCTGTCGAACCTTCACGATGAGAAAGACGAGCGCGTCTTCGACTCGGTGGTGGTTGTTACCGACCGTCGCGTTCTCGACCAGCAGCTTCAAGAGAACATCTACCAGTTCGAGCACAAGCAAGGCGTCGTCCAGAAGATTGACGAAAACAGCCAGCAGCTTGCGGACGCCCTAACTTCGGGCACCCCCATCGTCATCACGACGCTCCAGAAGTTCCCCTTCGTCACGGAGAAGATCGGCAAGCTCCCGAACCGTCGCTACGCCCTCATCGTGGATGAAGCCCACAGCTCGCAGACCGGCGAAGCGGCGCGGCACATGAAGGAGGTCCTGGCAGCGAAGAGCTTGGAGGACGCCGAGAAGGAAGAGGGCGAAGACGAGGAGACCTCCGAGGATCACCTGCTCAGGGTGATGGCATCACGCGGGAAGCAGAAGAACCTCTCTTTCTTCGCTTTCACGGCAACGCCCAAGGCGAAGACGCTCGAAGTCTTCGGCGAGCGGGACGCCGAAGGGAAACCCAAGCCGTTCCATCTCTACTCGATGCGTCAAGCCATCGAGGAGGGCTTCATCCTCGACGTGCTCAAGAACTACACGACGTACAAGGCGTTCTATCGTCTCGTGAAAGCGGTCGAGGACGACCCGAAGGTCAACAAGAAGCAGGCGACCTCGCAGCTCGCTCGCTTCATGTCGCTCCACCCGCACAACATCTCGCAGAAGACACAGGTGATGGTCGAGCACTTCCGAGCGAAGGTTCGCCACAAGCTCGGCGGGCGCGCAAAGGCGATGGTCGTGACGGGGTCCCGCCTTCATGCTGTTCGCTACAAGCAAGCCTTCGACAAGTACATCTCGGAGCAGGGGTACGACATCGGCGTTCTCGTCGCCTTCTCCGGCATCGTGAAGGATCCCGACTTCGAGGAAGTCGAGCTGAACGAGGTCGGCATGAACAAGGGCATCAAGGAGAAGGAGCTGCCGGAGAAATTCGACAGCGATCAGTTCCAGGTCCTCCTCGTCGCCAACAAGTACCAGACCGGCTTCGACCAGCCGCTGCTCCACACGATGTACGTCGACAAGAGGCTCTCGGGCGTCCAGGCGGTGCAGACGCTCTCCCGCCTCAATCGCATGGCACCAGGGAAAGTTGACACTTTCATCCTCGACTTCGTCAACGACGCCGAAGAGATCCGGCGCAGCTTCCAGCCCTACTACGAGCAAACCGTCGTCGCCGAATCAGCCGATCCCCACCAGCTCTACGAGCTTCAACATCGGCTCGAAGCGCTCCAGGTCTTCTGGACAACCGAGGTCGAGACGTTCTGCAAGTACTTCTACGCCCCCAAGGCGAAGCAGACCGTCAACGACCAAGCCGAGATGTATCGCGCTCTCGGTCCCGCCGTGGACCGGTTCAAGGCACTCGACGAGGAGAAGCAGGAGGAGTTCCGCAACGCGCTGGCGGGCTATGTGCGGCTCTACTCGTTCCTGTCGCAGGTGATGCCTTTCGCTGACGAAGACCTGGAGAGGCTCTACACCTTCTCTCGCTTCCTCGAACTCAAGCTCCCAAAGGACGACAAGAAAACGCCCCTCGATCTTGATGGCGACGTGGCGCTCAAGTACTATCGGCTCGACAAGATCAACGAGGGGCAGATCGTTCTCTCGCTCGCGGAGCCCGTTGCCCTTCGCGCGCCGACCGACGTTGGAACGCGCAAGGCGAAGGACGACGAGGTTGCCCTCTCCCAAATCATCGACGTGCTCAATGAGCGCTTTGGAACCGAGTTCACGAAGGCGGACCAGCTTCTCTTTGACCAGTTCATCGAGGAAGCGAAGCAGGATCAGGAGGTTGTTGAGCGTGCGCTCGCGAACCCGCTCGACAACTTCGAGCTTGCTATGAAGCCCAAGGTCGAGGGGCTCATGATCGATCGCATGGACCAGAACCAGGAAATTGTGAATCGCTACTTGAACGACTCTGCGTTTCAATCGGCGGCGTTTAAAGCCATCGTGAAGCAGATCTACGACCAGGTCCGAAGGGGTAGCTCGCGTCCGCCCCCGGCTTCGAGATAGGGGAAACATGGGGCGTCCGAAGAGAACGACGGTTGATCAAGACCTGGCGCTGGACCTTCTGCTCGATCACAAGGCGGAGTTCGTCCGCGCCTTCCTTGAGGCGAACGACCTTGCAGTCTCCGGAGCGAAAGCGGAACTTCGCGACCGGCTCGAAGACGCCTTGGCGAAGGGGACCGTTATCGTCGGCGACATCATCGCGCGCCTCGACGAGATCGAGGGCTGGGGCAACCAGCACGTCTACCTTTATCGGGCGCCCGAGGGCATCCTGCCAACCTGGCGGTCCGAAAGCTCGGTGAAGGACATTCTGCGAGCCGCGAAGAAGGTCTCTCTCTTCAACGCGCACATTCCCCTCGCGCTGCCTCCGGCGACGACCCTTTCCAAAGTCGATTGGTCGCCTCAACGCGTTCGCTTCGTGTGGATCACGACTCGGAACTGGGAGGAGCGCCTCGACGGAAAGGACAGGCGGGAGGGATTGCGCGTCTGGAAGGCGTACGAGGAGCGGTCCGCTCGCGGAGTCCTGGCGTTCGATTGGAACCTGCAAAGCGGGGACGCCATGCTCATGATTGAGCGGCTTCCTAGCGGGAACGACTACGAGGATGCTCGCACCGCCCTGGTGAAGGAGTTGAAGCCGCTGCTCGACCTCTCCGTCTTTTCGACCGTCGAGGTTGGACGCGGAATCCAGCCAATCGAGAAGTCGAACGAGGTCCTGAATCGTTCTCTTGCGCTCCGATCACAAAGGGGTACGAAGGTAAGCTTCACGAGCAGAAGCCGGAAGCGCGATGCCTTCGAGCGTGACCCTGACGCTCAACGGTCGCGCGAGAGTCTCGGTGACAACGTGGCGGGGGATACCGGCAACTTCTACTGGAAGAAGGCTGGGGTGCTGACCGACGATTTGCATACGACGATCTACGCCAAGGACAGTCGCGTTGGCATCTTCGGAGAACGCACGGAAGAGGAGGTTGCTCATGTCATCCAGCGCATTCGACACTATTGCGCGTAACTGGGGTGACAGCGTTGCCGACCGGCTACGTTCGTACCTCTCGAAGCAGGAGACAGACCTTCCAATTCGCGTGCGCATCGCTTCCGACTTCGTCCGAGTGTCACGCGATGCGACGATGTCGATCTTTCAGGAGCTGGAGCGCGCCTCGGTCGTGCGAGCTGCGAGCCTGCCGCTGTGTTCCGCGTGCGACGAGGTGATCGAAGCCAGCGGAGATGACGCTCCGGAGTGTGATCTCTGCGAGCGGATCGTCCGCGACGGCAAGACCGAGACCTGCTTCCTACTTCGAAGCCCTGTTCTCTACCGGGCTCCGTCCGAGGGTCAGGCGCACAGTTTGGCGGAACCCACGGGCAGCGAGCCATACGCGTCAGCTGAAGCCTTCGAAGACATGTCATGGGAGGCGCTCGACGCCATGCTCCCTGTGGATGCCCTTTTGATGACGGCGACAAAGGTCGAGCTGCAGGCGGTTCGCAGCCACCTCCGTCCACCGACGGGGCGCGAACGAGTACTTCGGGTGCCCTGGAAGGAGAGCACTTACTACCTCGGGCGCATCGGCTCCTACGCGTGCGCCGTGGTGATGAGTGAAGCGGGCGCAATCGGTCGGCAAGGCGCAGCGCTCACGCTGCACGACGCCATCGCTCGCCTCAAACCCTCCTTCGCAGTTGCCGTCGGCATTGCCTTTGGACACGACCCAGAGGCGCAAGCGATCGGCGACGTTCTCATCTCGACGATGGTGATACCGTACGAGCCAGCGCGGATTCAACCGGGTGGCAATATCCATCGTGCACCCCACCCCGAGGTTGGCATGATTCTCCTCAACCGACTTCGAACGTTGGACAGCGAAGAGGACTTTGGCACCACGCTTCGCTTCGGACCCATGTTGTCCGGCGAGAAGCTTGTGGACGACCCCGAGTTCAAGGATCACCTCTTCAAGACGCACCCGACAGCAATCGGCGGCGAGATGGAGGCAGCGGGCATCTACGCCGCAGCGGCACGCAACCGCCTCGAATGGATCGTGCTCAAGGCGATCTGTGATTGGGGGGACGGCAAGAAGGACAAGACTCACCAGAAAGCGGCGGCTGCGAATGCCTGCGCCGTGATGGAAGCGCTGTTGTCCCGTGCCGGATTGGAACGCTCGGTCTTCGTGGCGTCCGATGGCACCACTCCGCAGACGACCTCCATACCCTCTATGGAGGAGATGCCCGTGGTCGAAGTGACCGAGAACCCTGGGTTTCGGTCTACTCGTCCCGGACGCACTCGACGGCGTCGGTAGTGTACTCTCGCCGTCAGTCTGTCCAGTCCGCACGATCAATGATCTTCGGTGGTGTGACGACATACTTCTTCGCGCCCACCTTTGTCAGGCGTCCCTCTTCCACGAGGCGGGCGAGGACGGGCGTCACGTTGATCCCGGCGCCGACGATGACTTTGATCCGATTCGCCTTGAAGATACCGACCCGGCGCATGGCGGCGTTCTCCACAGCGAGCGCCCGGCTCGCGCTCTGCTGCCGCCCCGCCCACGCTCCGACGACGAAGTTGGGCTGGTGCCCCTTTCGCGTGAAGTGCGCCCTCAGCTCCGACGCTTTCGCGATGACCTCGGGCGGTACCGACACCGTGGTGACGGTGACCTTGTAGCGCCCCATCCTTTTTCCCGTGACGTGGCGGGCTCGCTCGATCTGGATCCCTTCGCTGAGGGGATGGGTCCACGGCGGAGCGACAATCCGAGCCCTCAAGATCGCCTGGGCATCGTCGATGGAGAAGCGCCAGTACCCGACGGTCAGGTTCTTCAGATTCACGGCGCCCACGCGGAACCATTGCTGGTCTCGCGCAGACCTCACCATGCGGCTGCTGTAGCAATGGATGTCGGTTACGATGAAGATTTGATCTCCGCTGCTGAGGCGGCGTTCTTCTGGGTACCAGCGAAGGGCTGGTGGTGGTTTGGAATCGGTCATGATTGGTCTCCTTGTTTGAGGTCTCAATCATGATTCCGCTTTATGCATAGGCATTGTTCACTTTCTCATCGTTCGATGATCTGCGAAGGCGCCTGCCCTCCTCGCCTCCGGCTTAGAGGATTTCATCGCCCGGCAGACCCCTCTCGTACGAATGCCGCGAGAAAACGCGATACTCGTCCCGAGGTCAGAGGAACAAAGCAGCTTTGCAAGCCGCCCGTGCGAGACGACCCCGGCGAATCGATGCTTCTCCTCAGACCGGGTGAAGCAGGTCGCCCCCGCGCCCGAGTCGTAGTGCATGAACCACAAGTGGGTTCCCTTGAGACCCTTGCCAGGCTTGATGCCCGTGTAGAAGTGCGCGTCAGGATCACGGCGAGCTTTCCGTCCTCGGCGCGGAACGCTATCAGCATGGCTCGGCAAGGGCATCGGACGCGCCCAACAGGCGGAAACTCCAGTGCGCATTCTGGACAACGAAGCCACTCGTCAGCCCCGGTGGAAGCGGCGATGCTCGGATCAGCCGAATGCATTGCGCACGTAGTTTCGGATCCTTTCGTCGCTCGAAATGCCGCTGGCGGCACGGAGGACCTGACCAGCCTTGCGTTTCTCGTGGCGATTCTCGGCGTACGATACGAAGTACTCCAGCTCCCCCAGCCGGGCGGTCGCCTCCACCAACGCACCGTCCTTGAGGATGCCCTCGTAATGGCGGTCGTCGAAGCGCTGACCGGGTTGGCAGGCATCGGCGACGCAGACCAGGTTGCCCCCACCTGTCTTGTCGAGGAAGCCACCACAGACAGGGCAAGCATGCTCCATCCACGACTCCCAACCGGGTTCCCAACGATCGTCTTCGGTGCTCGATGTGATCGAAAAGTCTCCGAGCTGAAGGCGGTCCTTCCCTGCATCACTCAGGGAGAAGCTCGGTGGCTTCCACTGGTCGCTGGACTCGATGCGAATCAGAAGAGAGTCCGTCCAAGCCGCCGACATGGCGGAGAGACACTTCTCGGGCGTCGTCTCCAACATCTTGTTGATCTCGAACCAGCTCGCGGACCCGAGCCCGCGCAGTGCGTTCAACAGGCGCCATCGCGAGCTCCGCCCATCTCCCCCACCGCTCGCGATAGAAGAGCGTGCTGCGGTGGCGGCGGGCGAAGCGAGTAGGCAGCCACTGGCTCGCGCCACGTCCGTGATCCGCGTCCCAGCCGAGAGCGGTCCTGGAGCCGGGATGTTGTCCGACGGCTGCCATGTGCAGAACCATCGCTGAATCACGTTGTCGATCATGCGCTGGTGCTGGTGACGGGCACGCTCCCAGCGACTAGCTCCGAGAACGCCGTAAACAGAGTGGTCCTTGACCCAGGACTCGAACGGAGTCGAAGAATGGGTGCGACCGTGATTGGTGCTGAGGATTCCGTTGAACGTCGTGATCACCTCGACCCCGATCACCGGCGTCACAAGAAACGCTCCCTCGGGACGCTTCTGGAGCCACTTTTCGAAGTCCTCCTCATCGCACACCATCACCTCCCCGTCTCGCACAACGTAGAACGCATCGACGCCGCTCATGACGACACCCGCTTGCTGCACTCCGCGGGAAGAGGTTCCCCCGCTTGCGGAAAGCAGGCGGCAACACGTTCCCGCGTGTTGATGGCAACTCCCACGTAGCGTTCGCAGGCGAAGGGCGATGCTTCAACGATGGCGCCGTTTTCGACCACCCAGGAATGAACGCGCCAGACGCCCGCATTCAGGGCGAAGCCGGACCACGGGTCGCCGCCCTTCGACATGACGTAGTTCAGGCAGTTCTCGTGGCATCCCCTGGCGGGCGCATCGGTCAAGACCGTCGTTGGCGGTCCAAACAATGCCGCTTCCGACAGCAGCATCTCCGCGAATAGCGGCGTGATGTTCTCCGTCAGGTATTCGTCGATCTGGAAACGCCCATCACCACCGATTCGGACTACAGCATGCTTCAATTCATCCAGGTACTTCATGTTCTATCTCCCAAGTTGGTCGGGCGCGAAAGTGCGACCGACTGCTGGGAGGGAAGGTCATTCTTTGAAATTGGCGGTCAAGGCGCCCGCAATTCATAGAATTAGGGACCTGATCATAGGAACGACTTCACCTCCATGGTCGCGTAACGCAGCCCCGCCGTCTTCGCCGCCGAGTCCACCGCCGCCTGCAGGATCGTGCCGATGACGACGAGCCCGTCATGCTGGTTCGAGATCGGCGTGAAGCTGCGCTCGCCGCCCATGATAGTCAGGCGGTGGATGAATGCCGCCTCTTGCCCCTGCAAGATAAACGCTGCCGCCTTTCGACCGAGCTTGTCGGCACGCTCGTTCTCCAGCTTGAAGTGCTGCCCGCAGGCGTTCTTCAGGGTTCGGACCGTCTTGTAGCTGCCATCCACGCGATGGCAGTCGGGACTGGTTAGCATGTAGTCGTGCCACGCATCGACCTCCTGCTTCAGCGGCGCCAGCGCTCCGTAAACCTTCATGGTGAGCCCCTTTGCCTTGGTCTCATCGCGGTCGCATTCCTCTTCGAGGATGCAGCGGTAGATCTCGTTCTCCTTCTTGACCCAGTGCCTCGCGTGGGTCGCCCCCATGATGGTGGCGTAGAGACAAGTCTTGTAACTGTCCTTGCTGATCCCGAGGGCAGCGGCGCGAAGTTCGTTGGCATCCTTTTCGTGCGCGTATTTCTCGATCCAGGCGCGATGCAGCTCGGCATCCTCCAGCTCTTGAAGCAGAATGAACGCCTGCGAGCGCTTCAAGTCGTAGTTCTTCAGATCGGGGATGCCATCGAACATCGCTGCCTTCATCGCGCGCGAACAGCTCTGCGACCCGCCGCCGACCTCCATGACCCTTCCCGTGTAGATGGTGCGGTACTCGGGCTGGTAGGTCGCTAACCCCGATGCCGTGGGCTTGCAGCCCGCGCGAATACGAGCCGCGCAAGCGTTGTCGTTGCGGAAAACTCGATCGAGTCGTGCGCGTTTTTCCTCGGTGTCACCCGTAGGGATTCGTGCCCTCGACTCGTCCAGATGGCGAGTGATGGCGTCGTAGTTGAATGGGCACGTCGTGATCGTTCTCCTGGCGTCGCTTATGACCTTCGGGCAGAAGATGCCGTTCTCACGCGCCTTCGGCGCCTGGACCTCGTACGGCGTGCCGTCGAACAGATTGACGACCGGCTCGCTTGCGGCACCATCGATATCCGTTGGGGACCAGCCCAGCATGGCGTCGAGAAGTTCCTCGCTCACCACGAACGAGCGGCATCGATGGACCGCCGTCGAGTACTCCACGAAGGAGATCGCCTCCGGATCGATGTCCACCGCCTTGAAGCCCTTGGGAAAGTGCTTCTCGATCCACTGGCAGGGCAGCTCGATACCGACCTCCAACCAGCCGCCGAGGGCGTGGTGGCGAACCTTGTTGAGGTTGATGACGTTGCTGCACAAGACGTGGAGCACGAAGCCGCGCTGGTCCGGATCCAGGTGGGCAACCTGCGACTGAATCTTAATAAAAACCGAATACGGGACTGGAAAGCGAGAGATTCGAAAAGATTTGGAATTAGACATGGGGACACCTCGGGGAGGGATATATGAGGCAAGACAAGACTTGACCGAGGGGTGGAGACAGGGAGACCAGGGAGAGGAGCAGCACCAGCAAGGGGCATAGTGTTCGGCATCGAAAACCGAACGAATTGGGAATTCCTTTGTTCTCTGGGCTTTAGGACCTCTTCCGAGGGGTACATCTGCGTGGGGGCATCAAGACCAACGTCTCGTCGCGCATCGTTCGATTCGTGGTCGGTGGCGTTGACGCGCTACAGGAGCCCCAGGTCAATTTAGGAAATTGCCGCCGCACCGTCGGGCGGGTTTGTAGCCATCGAGGGCATCGACGTTCCTACGGGCAGCCAAGCCGCCTTTCGCAAGTCGACGAGCCGCGGCGTGGTCGTGCGCCAGCTTCTATGGCTGCCGACGCATGAAGGAGTGGCTTGTGTTCGTCGCCGCCTTCACGTGTCACCTACGCCGTGTTGCGCGGGTCGAGGGCGAGCGGCGGACCGCCACGAAGAGGTGATCCCATGAAAATTATCCGTTTCCCCAAGACCATCAAGCTGGAACTGTCTGATGTGCAACGAGCGTTGCTCGATGGGCTTATCGAGCGCCGCCCTCAATTCACCGATGACCACGCTCTGCTCGGTCACGTAATCGTCGAAGGCATCTTCGCCACGCTGCAAGACAACAGCGAGCCGGTCGAAGGATTCGAACCCCCGCCTACAATGGCGGAGCGCATGAAGGTACGTCTCGAAGAGATGGCAGATGACGTTGCCGAGCCCGCCGAGGTGAAGACGGCTGCCACGCTTCCGCCTTTTCCGAGAGCGACCCGTCGTTACAGGAGCCCGCGCAAAAAATACGTAGAGAACTACGTCGCGTGCTCCGTGACCGAAGACATGAGGCAGCGTCTTCAGCTCTTGCTCGATTCCCAGCCCGAGCTGGACCTGGAAAAGATACTCGCGAAGTTGCTCGACCTTGGACTCGACCAGACGGAGCAAGATACCGGCGCGCTCAAAACGAACCATGCGGAGGTGTTCGAAAACACGCAGAACGAGAGCAAACTCGTTGTGCCGCGGACCATGCAGCGTGCGGCTCGAAAACGCTCCTCGCAACGTCGTGCCAGGCTTCTTGCGGTCCTACGCGGTTCGTGATCCTGGTGCTCGATCGAACGGCGAGCTGACGCTTGTTGGCGATTGGCGGACCGGATCCGCAATGTGGTTGCGGTTCATGCCGAGCCTTCTTCCGTCTCGGCGATCTCCTGATCTTCATCCTCAAAGGCGAGTTCACCGTCGTCGTCGTCATCCGTCGAGTCGAGCCAGTAGGGGAACCCAGGCGGGTCCCAAGTGAGCCAGTAGTACTCCCGCACGCTGTCCTGCTCGGGGTACCCAGATGCGGCGATTCCGCGATCGATCATCGCGTCCAAAGCGGCGTTGAGTTTCCATCGAGGCAGCTTCGTCTCGTCGAGTAGCTGGGTGTACGGTTTGGGGCGTGCCGGGGCTTCGGCGAGCGCGATCATGACGCGCCCAATGCACTGTGGAATCTGCTGCGGTGGAGCGGGCGTTAGTGGCGTGTTGTGGTTCATTGGATGTCTGTTTGGTTGAGGGTTCTGCCGACACTTGATGCAGCGACGGCGTCACCAGTCGGCTTGGTGACTCGTCGGGAAACCTGAGGAGATGCTCTCTCCCTCGACTATGACTGCCGCGTTCGAGCACCCCGCTCGGTGTGCGGATTTTCGGCGTGCTGGCTATCCCCCCTATCCCCCGTGACCCTAGCGCTGTTCGCCTGAAACGCGCTCCACTCTCCAGCGGTGAGCCGCCTTCAGATCGGGGTCGCAACGCAAGATCCTGCCGCGGAAGTTCCGCCCTTTCGCATCGCGCAGATGGCGTGCGAGGGTCTTCGGCTCGGGTACAGTTGAAGGTGCCGTTGCGAGTTCGGAGAGGGCTGCGCGAAGCGTGGGCGCCTTGTCAGCTGACGCCTTCATCAATGCGAGAACCTCGGCGGCACGAAAGCCCTGCGGTGAGTGTTGCGCCTCCTGCAGCTCTTCCCAGCCAGCGATGAGCATCGCCTTCACATCCGTTTCGGCGTCGGAGTTTGCTTCGAGCTCTTCGCGAGTCGCAGCCGGATCTGACGCGCCAGCCCAAACAAGGGCGCCACGCACCAGGCGAGACCACGACTCGAATGAGCCCCACGCAGGAAGCCCTTGGTCGGGGAGACCCGCAACGAAGTATGCTCGCAAGATTGTTAGCGCAGCCGAGAGCAGCGCGACGCGGCGCTCTCTGACAACGGCAAACAGATCGGGATAACGGAACCCTGAGCGAAGCTGAGGGCTTTCCGCTTCAGTATGCAGGCGGATGTGCAAACAGCGTTCGGGCGTGTCCGCTGCGAGTGAGACGTTGTTGCCCGTGATGAACCATGTAGAGAGATTCTCGGCGAGCATGGTCTTCGAGCTGCCCAGCACACGGTCCTCGAATGTCCTGCTCGTAGCGAGGGCATTGAGCGTCGCTCCGCCGAAGAGACCGAGCACGTTGTCAATCAAGACGATGGGGCGGGCGGTCCGCAGGAATGACATCGCACGCTTGCGGGTCTCGTCTTCGCTGCGGGTTTGAGTAATGACCGGAGCGTCGGTACCCATCAGGATCTCCGAGATGACCTGGACCAGTCTGGTCTTGCCGACCCGAGGGGCATTCGCTTGGACGAGGATCAGGGGAACGTTCCCGTTGTGAGCAAAGCGGGATAGAGGGGTTAGGAGCGCAGCCAGCCAAGCCGCGCGGTGGGCGTCGTCGGCGAATGGGAAGTCTTGGACCACATCCAGTAGCTCGCCAATGGCACGCTGCGCGTCTTCCCGGGTTGGATGCTCAGGAACCTGTATGGGCGCTTCGAGTGCGCAGAACGTCCGTGTTGCGGCGTCGTAGCCCCGAGCCGGCTGCAGCACTCCGCGAGAGGACAGGACAGGGAATGGCAACACCGCCCGAATCGGACGAACGTGCTCGCGAGATCCGCGTTCCAGGATGCACGTCGCGACCGCGCTCGGCGGATGGCACGGCTTGTCGTCCTTCATCCAGCGAATGTGTTTTGCCAGCAGGTAGCGAAGTTGGGCGCCTTTCAGGGGGCTCAGGCTCAAGCGATGGTCGTGATCGCGCGACAGCTGAACCAGCTCGGCGCTGGTCTGAAACAGAAACTCGTCGCGAGCGACGAATTGCAGCGCCTGGTCGACGAGGTTGTGCAGATCCGAGCCAATATCGAGCGCGGGGCGCAAGCTCGCTTCATCTTCGAGTTCGTCATCCTCGGCGAGTGGCTGGTTGAAAGGCTCGTTCAAGGCAATGCCGTTCATGGCTGACAGGCTCCGTGCGTTGCGCCGTAGCCGCTCTCGAAATCGAAGTGGGCGATCACTTCGTCTCGGAGGGCGTCTCGGCTGAATGGTTGTAGCGCGAACTCCGGTCCTCGCGCCAGAAAATATATCGCGCCCTCGAAGTTGAGATCGATCGTTTCGAGCGCACTCAAGATGATGCGGCGACGACGAGCGTCGAGCGCGAGCAATGAGAGAAGATGCGTTCCGCTGTTGTACGGCACCCAAACAAATGGCGCACCGCTCCAGTGTTCGAAGAGAAATGTTCGATCGTGTTCGAGATCAGTCTTTCGGAATCCTTCTAAGGCTCCGAACGACTCGACAATGCCTCGCATCTTGCGAAGCAACTTTTCTCGCTTGCCTTGCCATGGCGCGGATGTACTCACGAGACGACCTCCTGATGGTTCTGCGAAGCGTTGAATCGTTGCTTCTTAGAAATGTCAGCCGCCCGTTGGGTGATGGGGAACCCTTCACCTTCACTAGCGCGGAGTATCCTTGTCAGCTGTTCAACGCCCAACGCGGGCTTCGCGTCGGCAAGCTCCGTGGCATGTGCGGGAAATGATCGACTCCATCGGGGATATGCACCTCCCCGATGTCTTCGAAAATCAGCCCATGGGTTACCTGCCTTCCTGCGCCGTGACGGTTCACGGTGACGATCTACCCGTGCCCTACCTGTCGTTCGGCGATGCCACCGCCCATCAGCGTATTTAAGCTTCCAAGAGCGCGCTCGATGCCGCCGACACCACGAGTGCCGAGGACCATCGGCGTCCCCAGATTTGCGACACGCTTCACGGACCGTGAAGAAGGAGGTGTGCCGATTGAGGTCTGAAAGGAAGATCACGCCACCGACACGACCTCGACCGATCCGCACGACAACGCCTTGAATTTGTCGGACGTTGCCTGGATCGGCTCCTCATCGAGGGCGATTCGACTCACTATCAGTGGTTGAACGCGGTCTCCTCTGCTGGCGACGCGAGCGGGTACTCCACCGCCAACCCGCCGTCCGCACCGGCTCGGGCGCCTTCGTGGTGCATCCACGCTTTGAGCGCGAAGACTGCGTGAGGCTCTTCGCAGATCAGATAGGCACCCTTTGCCCGATAGACGTTTTCCGCCATCTTTTCTCCTCGCGTGACCACGAAGCCCATTGCCTCGGCTGCGCGGGTCACTAGGAAGTTGTTCACGTCGAGGTCGATGATGACCAAGCCGCCGTCACCCGGGATGTAGTGCACACGAAAGGGGACTGCGCTCTCCCGCGCCGCATCCAAGAAATCGAACAGGTCGCCGATGTACTCGGCTTGCGATCCAGGCTTATTTACGTTGCGGCTTTTCTTCCTGGTCGTGATCGTCTTCATGATGGGTCCTTGGTGTTGATGGGTCGGGTACCTACATTGGCACCCATCGTTTCTCGCTACCTTCGCCTCCTGGCTTTCGCCCAGTGGGCGATGAACCTGCCAAAAGTTTTCGCACCGGTGTAATTTGACCTTGTGAGCGAGCACCGCGAATGGTGGCGTCTTCGAACGCTCTACATGGAGGAGCGGCTCGCGAGGCTGACCGCCGAGCAACGATCCGCGCTGACCGACAAGGACCTCGACAACCACCAACGAGGGGCGAGTCAAAAAGCAACCATCGAACTACGAGGACGTCTTGCGGCTGATCACGCAAGAGCACGACTGAAAGCCGAGCCTGCTGATTCCAAGAAGCGAGCTGAACTGGAGGCGATCGAACAGCGACTTAGGATGGAACGGCAGTTCAACCTGGAGCAGCTTCGTGCGCTACTTCTGCGATTGCCTGGAGACTGCAAGGAAAGCCCACCTTCCCACTTTCGCCGATCCAAGCCACGAGGGTTGACCCATGGCTTTCTCCAATATTGCACTGCATGCGACCGAATCGCTTGCCGCGTTCATGATGGCAACCGCAATCGCGGAGGGTTCCAGTGCCAGCACGATAGGAAGAGCTACTTCTTCGTGCTTTTGGAGACTGCGGACCGGACCTACCTGTTCTTTCCATCCAAGCCGGTCAAGTTGGTGGTCAGGCGATGTTCTGGGGGCGATCCGCTTTCGGGTCCGTGCTTGGTCGCGTGGGTCCAAAAGGAACGGGTCAAGGAACTCCCGTGGTTTGATCCCTCGGGGCTGACTGAAGCGGAGCTGCGACAGCGTCTCGCCGATCTGCTCGTTCGATGAAGAAGAGAATCCTCGCTGCCGTTGCTGAGTGTGCCGATGAAGTCTCTGGCGTCGGCGGCAACGACGAAGCTCACGACGACGCGCGTATCAGCGAGCAGTGAAGGGGCGTCGAACCTGTCCCTCTGAACCCTGTACCCCTCCAACTCTCTCGAACGACTTGCAAGGGGGCTCGACGGGCTCAGCGAGCCCGTCCCCGAAATGGGTGGAACGACGCAGAGCTGGGTGGAAAATCTGGGTGGAGTGGGTGGAACGGCTGCCGACGGCGGACACAAGAGGTTGACCGACCCCAGAGATCGCTGCGGAAAACACGTGCCCGGACGTTAGATTATGACGCCAAATTTCGCGATTTTCCCTTGCAAAACCGTTATACGCCGGTTCGAATCCGGTCCTCACCTCCGCACAACTGGTTGAAAACAAAGGGCTTCTGGGACGACGTGTCTCGGGGGCCCTTCGTGACTTTGGTATACGGAAACACCATCACGAACTCACTCGGTTGCGGCCAGCTTCTTTAGCGGCGTAAAGTTGCTGATCAGCGCGTTCGACAAGCCGCATTCGTCTGCGTCGGCCGCGCTTAGCTCGGCGCATCCGATGCTGACCGTGACGGTCACATTCACATCCCGACATTCAACGACGGTACGAGCAACTGCTGATCGAATCCGTTCTGCGGTCTCGCGTGCCATTCCAACGTCGTCTCCAAAAGCATCACCACAATCTCCTCGCCACCATATCGTGCGACAACGTCTTCCGAGCGCACGCACGGATCTGGGTCGCGACAGACTGCAGCACGCGATCACCAGCCGGATGGCCGTGGTCATCGTTGACCTTCTTGAAGAAGTCTATGTCGATCATGAGCAGCGCCAAGGGTCGCTTGTGGCGCCGCGCGCGTAATGCCTCGCGGCTGAGCTGCTCATTCAGGTGGCGCTTGTTCTTCAGCTCCGTTAGGCCGTCGGTAAACGCGCTTGTGTGGATCTGCTCGTACAGCGCGGCTTCTGGGTCGGCCGCGCTCCAATACTTCAACACCGTCGACCCGATCGTGATCTTATCCCCCGTCTTCAGCTCGGCAATCGTGACGAGACCCCTCGAGTTTGATTAGCCGCCCGGTGGAAGCCGGCGAAATCGTCGATGACTAGGCCCGACTTGCCGGGAGATGACCAACAGGCAGTCGTTGGTGCCTTCGACCGGCGCAGCGCGTTTGACGTTGCTTACTGCGGTATCCTCGTCGTCGGTCGACATGCCGAAATGTGACGGAACGGGCGCGCAGGCTATGTGCGTAAGTGTTGGTATTGATGAATATTATTCTGTGCCGAGGGCGCGTGGTGCAATGCGATCGCGTCGAGCAGAAGCGATCTCAGCGCGCGCGGTGCCTGCGCGGCAGGCTCTTATCGATGCCCGGCGAGGCGCTATACTCGCTGCATGTCGCCCCCTGGCCCCACCGCACTGGTTCAGGTTCCGGAGCAGCTCGAACTGCTCGTGGAGAAGCTGGCCGATCTGAGCCAGCAGGATCGCGAGCTCGTTATCCGTGCCGCTAGGCGCAGGCGGCGTTCTAAGGTCGAGCTCAATCCGGTACCCTGGGAAGTGCTCTGGCGGTCGAGCGGCATAGTTTCGCTCGGAGGCGACGCAGTCGAGGATACCAACGCCATCTACGATGTCTGACGTCGTGCTCGATGCCAACGTGCTGGTCGGGCTGCTCGATCGGAACGATTCCCTACACGAACGTGCGACTCAGCTACTCGCCCAGATGCAACATGATGGTGATCAGCCGGTCATGCTGGATGTAGTGATCGCCGAGACGGTTTCAGTTCTGTGCCGACGAGCAGTGCAGGGTAAGTCAGGACCTCCTGACGTCCGAAGCGTTCGTGATCAGATCCATGCATGGCTCGAAGCGGGCGTGGTGACGTTCGTGCACGACAGGTCGATGCATCCTGATGGCTTTGCCTGGTCGGCTCGAAAGCAGATTGCAAAACCGTTCCTGCTCAACAGAACCAAGGAGGCTCAGGATGAGGAAGCGCACGTTGGGGAACGGACTCGAGGTCTCGGCCATTGGCCTCGGTTGCATGAGCATGAGCTCAGCGTACGGCCCGGCTGGCGACAAGCAGCAGATGATTCGGCTGATTCGCAGCGCGTTCGAGCGCGGCGTGACCTTGTTCGACACAGCGGAGGCGTACGGCCCGTTCGCGAACGAGGAGCTGGTCGGTGAGGCGCTCGAGCCGATCCGCGACCAGGTGGTGATCGCGACCAAGTTTGGCTTCGATATCAACCTGGAAACCGGTCAGCGCAGCGGCGGCACGAACAGCCAGCCTGAGCACATCAAGGCCGTGGCGGACGCCAGTCTGAAGCGCCTGCGCACCGATCGCATCGATCTGCTGTATCAGCATCGCGTTGACCCCGACGTGCCCATCGAGGATGTTGCTGGATCGGTCAAGGAGCTAATCGCTGCCGGTAAGGTAAAGCACTTCGGGTTGTCGGAAGCCGGTCTGCAAACAATCCGGCGCGCGCACGCGGTGCAACCGGTGACGGCGCTTCAGAGCGAATACTCATTGTTCTGGCGTGGGCCGGAAGCAGAAACCTTACCGTTGCTCAAAGAACTGGGCATCGGCTTCGTGCCGTTCAGCCCGCTTGGCGCGGGGTTTTTGACGGGCAAGATCGACGAAAACACCAAGTTCGACGCTACGGATTTTCGCAACCACGTACCGCGGTTTTCCGTGGCAGCGCGCAAGGCGAACATGGCGCTCGTGGACCTGCTCAAGAAGGTCGCCGAGCGCAAGCGCGCCACGCCCGCTCAGATCGCTCTCGCCTGGTTGTTGAAGCAGGAGCCGTGGATCGTGCCGATCCCGGGCACGACGAAGCTCCATCGTTTGGAAGAGAACCTCGGCGGGGCAGAGGTCGAGCTCGACAGCGGCGATCTAAGCCAGATTGGGACGGCGCTCGCATCGATAAACGTCGAAGGCGAACGTTTGCCGGAAGCGGCGTTGAAGATGACGGGGCTTTGATGCAAATGACGGTTGCTTGGCGGCGCAGCTGAGGAGATGCAGGGACGCTGAGATTCGGCGAACCGGTTGGACGTGCCGATTGCGGAAGTCTACGAGGATCTTCCGATCGCGAGCACCTGACCGGGCCGCGAGGTGCAGTGGGCGTCCTGGGATCGCCCCCCAAGTACTTCAGCGTTGGTAGGTCGAGCGTCAACCGCAACAGGACGCGGCCAACAGCTGTCGGTGCCACTCCGTTGGCCAAAGCGCGCGGAATCGGTTCACTCCATCGCGTCATGCACGTCGCTCAAGCTCCGGGCCTGCTCGCCGCCTTCAATCCGCGTACGAGCGCGCGATCTCTCAGCAGCGCGTAGAACATCAAGACGAAGCCGATTCCGGGGATGAGGGGCTTACCGATCCACAAGCCAATCAAGGTCATGAGCGCGACGATTGGCGTCGCGATCTGGTAGCTCTTGCGATATTGGGGCGCGAGCGGATAGGTGATGTTCGCGTTGCACGACGGGCATTGGAAGGTCTGGAAGCCGAGTAAGGTGAGCGCGGGCTTCACATCCACCTTGCGGCTGCACTGGAGGCACACCAGCCTTTGCGGGGTTGCTTCGCTCGCCATCTGTGCCCTGTAGCAGAGTTTGCGCGCGCTCATTCGTTCATTCGCTCATTGGTCGGCGGGTTCGGGGCTTCGCGCCGCGGGGGAACCTGGCCCGAGCCAATCGTCGGAAGATGCCAGACGGGGCTAGCATTCCCCGTCGCGAGCGAAGGTTTTTGTGCTTTGGTGAAGCGGTGACGCGGTGGCTCTTCCTTCTGACATTGCTTGCTGGCTGTACGCGCTTTGGGCCGGTCTATCCGAGCCGACCGGCGGCGCACCCGTCGCCGCTGGTCGCCGATCCGTCGCCTTCGCGCGTGAACGTTCACGTGTCGCTCTCGGGTGCGGCGCTGCAGTCGTCGCTCGACGATGTGGTGCCGAGGACCGGTGACGGCACGCTCTCGCTGCTCGGCAGCGAGCGGCCTTACCATTGGACGCGCGGACCCTTGGAGCTTTCGTTCGGGGCCGGCCGCATTCTGGTTAAGACGAGCGTGACGTCGAACGTCGACCTGCCGATCAGCAGCGTCGATTTGCCGTTCGATTTGCAGATCTCGGCTGAGCCGGTGATCAACGGCGAATACGCGCTCAAGTTGCAAGCAACTGACGTCGCAGTGCACTCCGACGACCGGCGGCTCAAGCTGGTCGATCAAGTCGCCGGCGTGTTCGAGCGCGTGAGCCGCGAAATCGACGCCAAACTACGCGGATTTTCCTACGAGCTGAAGCCGCTGCTCGAGGAGTCGTACAACCGGCTGAAAGAGCCGCTCGACTTGCCGATGGGCGACGCCAAAGGCTGCGCGGAGTTGCGCGTGCTGGGGGTGGAGGCGGCGCCGCTGATTCTGGCGGACGGTGTCGAGAAGGACTTCGCGCTGCTGGTCGCGCCCTCGGTGACGATTCCGTGCACGCCACTGCCCGCGGCGCAGCCGCTGCCGCCGCTTGCCAACGTCGCGATGGTGCCGACGGGCCCATTCGTGGTCACGATTCCAGTCGTTGCCTCTTACGCGGAGCTGACGCGGGGTCTCGGCGCGGCCTTCACCGACGGCAAGTTGTTCTTCTCCCGAGAGCATCCGAAGCTCTACCTCGAGCACCCGGAGCTGTACGAAGCCTCCGGCGCGCTCGTGCTTCGGCTGCACATCGCGGGGCCCGTTCACGAGCTCGGCATCGACACCGACATCAACGGCGATCTTTACCTTGTGGGTCACCCCACGCTCGAAGACAACGAAATCGCGCTACCCGATCTCGAGCCGACCATCGAAACGTCGAATTTTTTGCTGCAGCTCAAGGCCTTGTCTGATGGCGAGCGCATCAAAGCCGAAGCGCGCAAGGCCCTGCGCCTCGACTTGACGGAGCGGCTGCGTGCGGTCCGGGGTAAGCTCTCGTCCGGGCTCACGTTCGGCACGGCCAAACAATGCTTGGCCGGCACCGTCGACAAGCTCGAGCTGACCGAGCTTCACACTCACGAGTCGTACCTGCGCGTCAACGTAGTCGTGACCGCTCAGGCCTCCGCCTCGTCACCGTGTGCGAGCCCGCTGCCCGCCGCAGTGCCGTAGGGCACGCGGCGAAGACCCGGCCAGATGGGGTCACGCTGGAAGGGCCTTGACGACGTGGGAACAGATTCGCCGCCTGGACGGTTCGCTACCCTCGCGATTGCATGGCTCGTCATGGCTCTCTCTGGATTCGGATCGAATTACGTACCGGCGCCTGACGCTGCTTGCGAATTTTTGCCGCGTTTGCCCTGGGCGAATTCTACGGCATAGCCGTCAGGATCGAGCGCAGTGGCGGAGCGCTCCCAGGGCTCGTCGTGCGGCGGCGCATGGAACACGACACCCTTGGCTTTCAGCTCTTCGTACAAGCCGTCCAGATCGTCCGTGCTGAACTCGACATGGATACCCAGCTTCTGCGCGGGACTTGCGGCCGCTACGCCTTCCTTGCTGGCTTCCGCGAACGCGAGCAGGCCGATCGTGCCCGCGCCATGCCGAATCATCGCAAACGCGGGCGCTGCGTTCCATTCGACCTTGAGCCCGAGCTTGCCCCCGTAAAATGCGATCGAGCGCTCGACACTCTCGACGGTCAACGTGAGGCCTTCGTAGCGCAACTTGTCCGACATGCCGCGCACGTTAACCGCGCTAGGCGTTGCGGTCGAGTTCGAAGCGGGGCGATCATTTTCCAGCCACGCACCTCGCTGAACCCACGGTTCTCGCCCCACGACGCCGAAGGCTGGGCCGCCCTGCGGCGAAAAATCATGACCATCAACGATCAAGCTCGACCCCGAGACTCGAGCGCGCGACCGGCACGCGCAGCGGAACTCGAGGATTGCCATCGACCTACTCTGCACTGGTGTACTAGTGAGTTGAACTCCGACCGCAAAAGCTTGCTGGCCGGCTTAGAACCTCCGAGGCTCCCGTGAAAAATGCTGCGAAATGTCTGATCTTGCCCGCGCTTTCGCTCTCACTGCTCATTGCCTGCGGAGGTGAGCCGCCGCCGCCACCGGAGGCCCCGCTCCCTCCGCCGCCCGCAGCTGCCCCACCGCCGCCCCCGCCTCCCGCAGCGGTCGCGCCCGCGCCACCCGCGCCGAAGCTGGCACTGCAGGTGATCACTGGCTCACCGGAGGGCTTTCTGGTGACCTCGACGCTCATCACCGGTGACAAAGAAGCCGTGCTGATCGACGCGGCGCTGACGCTCGCAGACGGCAAGAAAGTGGCAGACGCGGTGACCGCTTCCAAGAAGACGCTCACCACCGTGTTCGTTACGCATTGGCATCCGGACCACTACTTCGGCTTTCAGTCGATCAAGGCTGCATTCCCGAACGCAAAGTTGGTCGCGCTTCCGGCCACGGTCGAAGAGATTCAAAAGTCGTGGGAGGCGAAGGTCAAGCAGTGGAAGCCCTTGTTCAAGGATGCGATTCCGTCGAAGCCCATTCTTCCTGAACCGCTGGCAGCTGACGGACTAGTGGTCGACGGCGTGAAGCTCGACGTGGTCGGCGCACAACAGGGTGACGCGACCAATGATGCGTACGTCTGGATCCCGTCGCTCAAGGCAGTCGTTGCGGGCGACATCGTGTATGACGAGGTGTTCCCGTGGACCGCGGAAACCACGCCGGAGACGCGCAAAGCCTGGGCGATGACGCTGGACAAGCTGACGGCTTTGAACGCGGAGATCGTGGTACCCGGCCATCAGAAGGCGGATCGCAAGCAAGCACCGACGGACATCAGCTTTACCAAGACGTACCTGGCCGCGTTCGACGAGGCGCTTGCCGCATCGAAGAAGCCCGCCGACCTTCAAGCCAAAATCAAAGCCAAGTATCCCGATACTGCGCTCGATATCATCGTCAAGATTGCGGCCGATGCTGCCTTCGCGAAACCGGAGAAGCCCAAGCCGGAGAAGCCGGCACCCGCGCCGAAGGCGGACAAGGCCGCAGCGGCGTCAGCGAAGCCCGCGGCTCCGGCCAAGCCAGCTATGCTGCCGATGAAGTAATCACCCTAGAGCGCGGGTGCCCCGCCCTTGGGCACCCGTCTCGATCGCGGAAAGCGGAAACGGCGCGGGGCTTCGAGGTGCGATGCGGGATCGCGAGCGCCCTTTCAGGAGCGTCTACCGCGCAGCAACGCGCGCCACGAACAACACCGCGCCGCCAATCGCGATCGCGACGCTCACCGCCTTCACACCGCGCTCGCCGAACCAAGGCGCGCCGCGCGCTCGGAGCACGAGGGGGAGTACGAGTGAGAGCACGGCGAGTTGTCCGACTTCGACGCCGAGATTGAACGACACGAGCGCAATCGGAAGCTGGCTGCGTAGGGGGGCGATTTCGCGGAGGGCGCTGGCGAAGCCGAAGCCGTGGATGAGGCCGAAGGGGAAGGTGATGCGCCAGCGTTTGCGAGCGTCTTTGACGAATAGGTTTTCGATTCCGACGTAGGCGATCGAGAGCGCGATTGCGGGCTCGACGATGAGCGGGCTCGGGGCGAATATTCCGAGCGCGGAGAGGGCCAGCGTGATCGAATGGGCGAGGGTGAAGGCGCTCACTACGCCCAATAGCGAGCGGAAGCTGCCGCCGACGATCACGAGGCCGAGCAGGAAGATTAGGTGGTCCGCGCCGGTCAGGATGTGCTCGACGCCGAGTTTCAGCATCGACCAAGCCAGGCTGCTCGTGGCGGTCGTGCTCGTGCTTGCCGTGCTCGTGCCGTTCGCAGCGGCGGAGGCTTCTTGCAAATCCCAGGTGAAGTGGGCTCGATCGAGCACGGAGACTTGCGCTTTTCCGTTGCGGAACACGCGGACGACGTGGCGGTGTCCGGCGGTAAGGGTGTCGAGGAGCGGTAGGGAAAGGACGAGTCGAGTGGGGATTTCAGGGCAGGTGTAGTGGACTTGAAAGACGACGCCGCCTTCGCCATCGAGGACCCCTGCTTTGTCGAGGGAGCCTGGGCAATTCTTGGCGCCGTCGTGGACGGTTAGGCCGGTCGTGAGCAGGCGGACGAGCGCGTCGTGGTTTGCGTTGAGCTCATCGGCGTCGATGGCTTCGTCTTGGTTCGTGTCGAGCGCGGGGAGTACGCGGGCGAGCTCTCGGCCGGACATGCCGATGTCGCCGTACAGCACGGGGCCGTCGATGCGGTACTCGCCGCTCGACATGCCGACTGCGTGGGCGAGGGCGAGCCGCTCGGGGGCGAGGAACAGAGCGAAGGTCGCCGCGAGCAGGATGAGCAAGCCGCGCTGCGCGCAGCGGATGACGCGCGGGATCACCGACGCGACTTCACTCGCGGGGCGCGGACGCGGGCGCGATCGGGGCATTGCCGGCGAGCTTCGGCAAATACGGCGCGTCGGTCAATGTGCCCAGGAAGGCGACGATTGCGTCGATTTCGTCTTCGGAGAGCGGTGGGGTGGCGCCCTCCTTCTGGTTGTAGATCGGCGCATAGATGTTGACGTTTTCGCGGTATTTCGCGGGTACATCGTCGAATTTTTGGCCCTCGGGATAGATGCGGCTCGGGGCAACGGCGCGGTACGCGTAGAAGCTCACGACTTCGCGCAGGGTTTTGTATACGCCGTTGTGTCCGTAGCTTTCGCGCACGGCGACGTTTCTGAGCGATGGTGTGCGGAAGTTCGAGCACAATCGCTCGTCCTTGGAGGGCACGGTCGTGTCTTTGCGTTCGCACAGGCCGAGATCGAACGAGTTGTCGTCGTGGTTTGCGGGCAGGGCGCGATTGCGCGGCCAGGCGACGGCGTCGTAACCATAATCGGTGAACATCGACTCCGCGGGGTTGGTCGAGGTCTCTTGCAGGCGGTGGCAACCGGAGCAAGCGCCGTGTCGTCGGTCTTTGAAGAGCTCGAGGCCGCGCCGTTCTTGTTCGGTCAAGGTCGCTTGACCGCGCACGTAGGCGTCGTACTTAGAGCTCGCGGGCGTCATCTCGTCGCTCTTCAAATAAGCTTCGAGCGCGACGCCGACACCGCGCGTGATCGTTGCCGGATCCGAGGCCGGTACCGATGCCGAGGCGAGCGCGGCGCGGAATTCCTTGGCGTAGGGGGCTTGTGTGATTTTGGTCGCGAGTAACTCTGGGCTCCCGGCGTTCATCTCTTCCGGGTTGAAGAGCGGCTGTTTGACGAGCTCGACCAAGCTGTCACTGCGCCCATCCCAAAAGTAGCCGCCGCGCGGCTCGGGCTGCGGGGCCTCGTCGTCCTCGAAGAAGTGGAACTTGGGGACGTAGCGCATGTACAGCACGGACGGCGCGGAGCGCCGCGCAAAGTGCCCTGCGCGGCTCCCCTGTGGCACTCCCAAGCTCGAGCCATGCGCGCCCGAAAATGCGCGCGCTGGATCGTGGCAGCTCGAGCAGCTCGTGCCCGGTGGCTCCGACAAGCGCGCATCGAAGAAGATCTTCTTGCCCAGCGCGACGAGCTGCACATTGTCCGGTGGTCCGACGCGCGGTGGCACGGGCAGCACGTTCGTGCGCCGCGCAGGGATCACCGGAGAGCGTGGCAGGCGCGGGATCTTGGCTGACGCGAAGGCCTCCGCGATCGACGGCTTGGCCTCGTTGGCCTTGGCGATCGACGGTTTGGTCTCGGGCGCAGGCGCGCCTTTGCTGCACCCAGCCAAAGCCGAGAAGAGCGCGGCACCCGTCGCCAGGTGCCGCCAAAAAGCGTACCGCTCTTGCACTCGCTTACTGAATGTTGTCGTACAGGCCGACTGCGGTGCCGCCGCCGTCCGTGCAGCTGATGCGGCTGCCCGGTGTGCTGTCGCACACGCCGCTACAAGCGGCCGCCGGGGCCATGGTGCAGACCGCGATCACCGAGCCGTCGGTGCGGTACGAGGTGAACTTCCAGTTCTTGTCGCCGACAGCGCCCACGCGGTCCATCACCATGAAGCCGAACTCTTGCGAGTAGGCGAACGATTTGACGACGGTGTTCGGCGCGGGCAAGTCGCCGTTCGGGTCGAACGTTGCGGGCAGCGCCGAGTCCAAATTGTCGCCGCCATTGCCGGCCACGAACGTGGCCGGGTGGTTGCTCGAAAAATCGAACGCCTGGAAATCATGCACGTGACCGTGAATCGCAATCGCGGTGTTTGGCGGGTAGTAGTTGCCCGGGAAGGCCGCGTTCATCACCGATTGCAGGCCCGGAGCACCCAGCGTCGGCGGGCTGCCCGCGGAGTAGCCGAGCACCGGATGGTGCACCGCGAAGATGTTGAGGAAGCTCGGGCTCGACAAGGTCTTGGCACCGAGTAGCTCGTCCATGTACGGCTCGAAGGCGGCCGGGGCGTACGCGCTCTTCGAAACGTTCGACGAGTCGAAGGCGATGAACTGCGTGTCGCCGAAGGAAACCGCCCAGGGGTCGTTGAAGTTGCCCGTGTTGTCGTTGGCCGCATCGTCGCACGTCTTCACGCCGCTGGTGTCGAACGGATTCGGATCGAGGTAGCGGTACCAACCCTGACCGGCGCGATTGCAAACCTCGTGATTGCCACGCACGATCACCCAGGGAGCCGCGGCGAGCAGCGGAGCGGCCGGCGTGAAAAAGTCCGCCGCCCAAGCGTCGGAGCCGTAGCCCCACGGCTCGCCCGCGCACGCCGTATTGCCCGGAGGACACGGATTGTCGCGATATTCGTAGTCGCCCACGTGCAGCACCAGATCCGGCTTCATCGCCGCCGTCGCCTTGGCGATCACGGAGAATGGCCATTGCGCTGAATCACTACAAGCCTGGTACACGTTGCCAATCGAGATGCGGCAGCCCGTGTCACCGATGATCACGACGCGGTTCACCGCCGGCTTCGGCACCGGCAGCGCGAAGCCGCCCACGCTGGCCGACGTTGCGCCCGTCGGCAGAATGTATTCGCAAGTCGTCGACGCGAAGACCGACGCTTTCGAATTGGTCGAGCTCTGTGCGGCTGCGAGCGTCGTATCCGTGCTCGTCGGACGCACGGGCACCGTAACCGGTGCTGAGCGCACGGTCATGGCGTGCGCCGTCCCGTCGACCGTAATCGAGGGACAGGTCGTGTTCGGCGTGATGAGGCGCGCGCTTGCCTGGTTGTTCGGGCCGATCTGAACCCAAGCCGTCGGCGCGGTACCGCCAGAGCCGCCGCTACCGCCGATGCCCGCGGTGCCGCCGTTGCCCGCCGTGCTGGGGCCGCTCCCTGCAGCACCCGCCTCGCCGCCGACCTCGGCCTCGCCACCAGCGCCCGCCTCACCCACGGCAACGCCAGCCGCTCCGGCTGCTTCCGAGCTACCGCCATTGGCGCTCGAGCCACCCTTGGACGAACCCGCGAGGCCCGCAGAGCCGGAATTGCCGCCTTTCGCCGGCGATCCACCGCCGCCCACCGCACCATCGCCCGCCGAGTCGTCGGAGTCGCCACAGCCCACAATCAGTCCGCTGCATGCAAGTGTCGTCAAAGCTCCCAACAAAACGAATGTGTGCTTCACGTATAGTCTCCAAGTTTATGGCTGGAGGAGCCGAACCAGCCCCAGCGCCGCGCACGTTCGCGCGTCTGTACCGTCGCCGTCTAGCAACGCTTCCGCTACGAACTTGTAACCAAATCTTTCAGGATTGAAGGATTCGTGGAACGGAGGGCGAACCCGTTGTTCGTCAACTCGCCGCTAACGCGGTCCGGTAGTCCGGTGACTTTGCTTCATTCGAAGCGACCCGCGCCGGCACGACGATCGAGCGCCGCGGCCGGCTGCATGATCCAGGTCTTCGTGTACTTCTGAGGGATCGCTCCGCGGTCCAAGACCAGCGCAGCGCCGTCTCCCTCCGACGCACCCTGAAGCATCTGCACGTCGCCTAAGCTGTCGCCCGCGACGAGCCGGACCTTCGCCTTGAACTGCCCGGGGATGACTTCCACTTTGCCTGGACCCCATGGAACAGGACCTTTGTCGTCGAGCTCATCGACGAGCAGGCCATTGACCGACTTGAGTCGGATGCCGAAGGCATTGGTCGAGTCGATTCCGAACCTCTTTGCCGCAACTTGCACGGCGTAGTGGTTACTGGCACTGGCAAGGAACACTTCGAATCCCATCTGTCGAAGCTGTCCGACTAGAGAAACCATTTGGGGGCGCACGGCAATCCCTAGATCAATATGTGCCGGCGTGATGTGCGAAGCCAAAGAGCCCGCTATTTCAATTTTGGATCGCAACGGCATTCTCGTTTCTTCGTCGAACGCTCTTTCAGCGAGGGCCGCGGCCTCTTGCTCAGTTAGCCCCCCGAGCAGCTTGGTCGCCCAAACACATGCGGCCTCGTCGCCGTTTTTGGCAGCTTGTTCCTCATACTCACGCTCGAACAAAAGGAAATGATCGCGCAGTGCGGGGTTGGCGTCTCCGATCAGGTTATCCTGGACCAAGGTTGCTTCGTGGCTTGCTCGCGCTTGTCTGATGGAATCGTGGTTCTGATCGAAGAAGTTCTCGAGCGCTGTTCGGCGTCCCGTGTTCTCAATCAAACCCCAGAATCGAGGATTCTCGCCCTTGTATTCGAGCCCAAGAATCAACCTTCTGAATACCGCGTCACCGAGGTCGTGAGCCAACATGGTGTTGTCCATGTCGAAGACCGCCACCGCATCGCGCGGCGCCCGTACGACCGCGCGGTTGAGGCTTCCTGAACCTGCGGAGACCAACCGTCTTCATCGCGCAGCGTGAGCTTCTGGCGACTTCCGACGGTCTTGAACACGCGCGGCAAGCCCCAGCTTTCGACGAAGCCCATGGCCGCGTTGGACCCCAGGTCGCACTCCGCGCAACCCACCATTCGCTGCACGACGTCCGCCCGAAATTCGGTCAAGAAGGGAAAGGGTGAGCCGTCTCCGAGCGGGGCTATGCCAGCGACGACCATGCCTTCCTCTCCGTCTCGGTCGGCTTGCTGCGACCGATCGAACATGAATGGAATCAGCCGGGGCGCATTGCGAGTCAGACGAGCGACCGGAAAATCATTCATCGGCTCGACCTTTTGCGACTCACGCGGCTCCGAGTAGATGACGAGGGCCTCGTGTGCCCCCACCATTCTGGCGGCATCGATCGGTACGTTGTGAGCATAGCCGCCATCGACGAACTTCCCATCGATATCGGCCTTCTCGCCGCCAATCTGAAATTCCGGAAAAACCGGAAAGGGAGAGCCCGAAGCGAACACGCGATCAATGAGGTCCGACCAAGTGGACGCCGACCTATGAAACCGAAACGTCCGTAAGGGCGGGCACGGGCTCGCCCCGTCGAAGCAGAAGTAGACATCCCCAGGAGGATGCTGCTCGCCACCCGCGCTGAAAGAGCCGAGCGTCGTCGCCGTGACAATTAGATTCGAGTGCAGGCGAGCGCCCGTTGTTTCGGGGCCGCCCGCCCAGCGTTGCACTTGAGCTTGAAAGAACCGCCGAGCGCCTGCGCTGTCGTAAAGTGCCGGGCTAACGACGCCAATCCATCCAAACACCGTCAGCCCGATGAAGAGGAGCAGCGTGCGCGCCGGAGTGGTCCGGCGATTCATGATCACTTGCGAGCTTCTGAGGTATTTGATCCCCTCTCGAAGGTCGTTAGCGAGTCCAAACTCGAATGGCAGACTCGCGAGCGAGACGCAAAGGACGGCCGTCGCAGCGGCGGTGATGACGACTGCGAACCAGAATCGTGGCGTGACCTCGAGCATCGTGTACAGACCGGTGGCGAGGCCCGCGGAAAAAATCACGGTGGTTCCGCATAAGCCCCACAGAAATACCCTCAAGGCTTTGAGATACTGGCGAATGCCCACCAGCCGCGACTCACGCGAAAAAGAGTAAAAATAGCCAACGAACGAAATCCACGCCAGCCACGCGGCAAGCATCGCGGCCAACGACGGCCACCAGACACTGACACCGAGCGACTCGGCGGCCGCGATCTCGTGATGCGTCGGCGCGGCAAACCACGCGACGGCCAACAAGACGATCGCGAGCGGAGCGCAAACAATCGTCACAACGCCCATCGTTCGTTGAAGCGGTCGATTGTACTTGATTGCGTCGCGCTCGACGCTGCTGCAGCAGGTCCAGACGAAGTGCGCCAACAGCCCACAGCCGAAGAACATTAGAAACTCCGCCGACGCCGTGTACGGAGCCTTGTTTCCGCCATGTGCGGCGATGATCGGAACGACCGCACCGGCACATAGCCACAGCCCCAGCATCGCAAAAATCGTCGTCCCACGCGGCGCGTATCGAGAGGGATTGTCGCCAGGGGCTTCGTGTAACTTTCTGCCAATGGAGAGGACCGCTACGCGAGCCCATTTGAGCGTGATCCCGAACACGAGTAGCCACACGAACAAGGAGGCCAGCCGCAAGGGACCGAGAAATGGGAATATGTTCCGTTCCGAAATCGCCGAGAGCCCGTTCTTCAACACCCAATTCGGAGTGATTGGCTTCGGGTGGTCGTCGAGCTGAGCCGCAAACACGCCCATCATCGCGCCACCCGAAGTTCCGATGACCGCACTCACCGGCACACCAACGACCTCGTTCGAGCGAACACCGCTGTTGACCGCCTGGGCTCGCAGCTTCTCACTATCGCCCGGGAGCAGGTAGCCCGGTCCACCGTAGAGTGCGTCGAGAATCTTTGCTTGGTACGCGCTCTTGACGCCACCGCCTGGCAAGATCAGCGCGAGCGATGAGTCCTGTCCTTCGTTGACGTGCTCCTGGGCCAAGAGCTTCATCAGATCGGGCAACGGAAAGCGAAATTCGCGGTTCAGGTACCAGGCCTTGTAGCGGTCCGCGAGCGCTTGGCGGCCAGGCGGAATACTCTCGCAGTGGGCGTTGTAGTTCTGCGCTTGACCCCAAATGCAGGCCAGCTGCGCGTCGAATGAGTCGGAGTCGTGGAGGTGGACTTCATTCAGCGCCTTGTATTCGGCGAAGGAGTTTTCCCGGAAGCCGTCGATTGGCACCCCCTTCAAGGAATCCTTGTCTAGGCCATCGTCGCCCGCTTTGAGGTCGACGGGTCTGTTAGTGAGCAGCTTCTGAATCGCGCTCGTGGTCAGGACCAAGCGATCGACTGGGATAGGAAAGATGCTCGCTCCTCCTTCAGCGCTCAGCAGATAAGGCTGCCACTCGCTGGGTATCTGGCTCGGTCCGGACTGCGGTCGGTGTCCATAGGAGAAGTAGATTCTTGGCCGCGAATCCCCAATTCCCTGAGCGCTGGGCGGCCCGGACATATGACTGAGGTCGAAGCGCACTCGGTTGAAAAGCAGGTCCCAAAACGCGGCGGTGTTTTGATCTGGATGCTGCTTCTGGAGCCAGCGGAGCGTGTACCCAATCGGAGCCGCGAAGCCCGACGAGGAAAGGTGAGCGACGAAATACACCTGCGCTGTCTTCACCGCGCACGGGGTTCCTGCTGGAGCTGAGAGCAACCGCTCAGGCCAAGGGGGTTCTGGGGTTGGTCTCGAGAGCCCCCACACCTCAGCCAAAAACGCGTCGAATAACTCTCGCGGATTCCTTGTTGGCTTGTTCGTCGCGATGACCGGCTCGTAATACCCGGGCTCGGTTCCGAACTCGCTCAGCGCGCCAACAGGTCGCGCGACGTTTTGCTGTTGGAGCACCCAAGAAAAAAAGACGAAACTACGGCGCCGTCCACCGCCCCCGACTTCAACCAAGTCAGGACTTGGTAGTAGTTCCCGACGCTGATTTGGACCTGTACCGGACACTTGAATTCGCTTCCGGGTTGGAAGGACCGACGGCTCAGGTCCTCCAGGTAGCGCTCGGCCGACCCGAGCAAGCCATCCCGTCGTTCGACGTCCGATGGCCCGTGAAATGCGACGAACGCGATGCGCAGGGCTTGAGGTAATGGCGGGCATACAGGCGTCGGAACCGCGGACTGTCCGTGTGCGGCGAGACACCAAAGCCACGTCGCGAAGAGCGTGCAGAGGCGCAGGCCGTGCTTCATTGGATACCCTTTTCTGGAAAGGACCCATGTTACGCACGGGCTCGGAGGTTACGTAACTCGATATCTCCGGCGTCGAAATAGTCATTTCTTTTCGCGCTAAGCGGGCAAGCGT
Source organism: Pseudomonadota bacterium (assembly GCA_037200885.1). Taxonomy (GTDB): domain Bacteria; phylum Myxococcota_A; class Polyangia; order Polyangiales; family Polyangiaceae; genus PMG-095. Next base: position 1,530,066 of record JBBCIN010000003.1, on the reverse strand, counting down.
CGACGAACGGGAGTTCGCCTATCACGGCGTGGCGTCGTTCATTTGGCGAGCGCCGCGTTGCCCGTTTTAGAACATGCGCTGATACGATCTACCACTCTGCGGCTTCAGAGCCCAAGCGTCGAATCACTAGCCGGCAGGCCCTTCGCAGTCACTCCAAAGGGCAGGAAACCAGACCATCGCTGGTGTGGCCAGGGAGGGTGGGGCCACCGATGGTGAGTGAGTAGTTGACGGCGGCGTTGCCCGCTTCGATTTTCGTGAGCGCGATCACGCGTTAGCACAGTATGATTTTTGTCGGCGAGCGGTGCCTCCTCAGCGCGTTCGCATTCGCGCAAGTCGAAACCGTGCGGGTGTTATGCGTGCTCGAGCACGAAGTGCGCGATCGCCTCGTACGCGGGCCCCCGCGTCGGCACCACGTGACCGCCTGGCCAACGAACGACCTCGCGCTCGGTCGGGCTGAAGCAGGCGACTAGCTCTTCACTGTACTGACCGGTCAGAGTATCGCGTTCGCCCCACACGTGCAGCGAGGGCACTGCGACTGGATCCATGAACGCAGCTTGCAATTGGGCGGCGCGTGGCTTCCTTCCGGCGATGAGCACGGCCGCATGAATGGGCGGCAGCTCTCCGCTGCGAGAAAGCGCTGCCACCGCCGCGGCGAGGATGCCGCCTTGGCTGAAGCCCAGGACCGATGCGGGCGCGTAACGGTCGAGCGCCTCACGCACCAGATCGCGAGTTTCTTGCCAGCCCTGGTACTCGAGGCCGTCATCGCTGGCATTCCACCAACATAGGTGCGGCGGAGACCGCGAAGACTCACTCGCTCCGCGATACATCCGCTCGACGGTCGCCGCGGAGCACGTGTGCGGCGCATTCAGGCAAACCAAACGCACTTTGGGATCGAGTGCGGTCGCGAGTGGCCCTAGCGCCTCGCGGATTACTTCGCCGTTCATCGTGAAGCCGTGAAAGACCAGCAGCGTGTGGGACATGGTGGTCAGGCTAACGCCTTGCCGATTGGTCTGGCTACTGACAGAGTCATTTCGTGCGCGCGTTTCCGCGCGGCTCAGCTGCCAGCGAAAACTAGCGGGAAATTGGTCTCCTCTCCCGAGCGATCGTCTTGGTAGTAGGTGTGGCGTCGGTTGCGGAGTGCCCGATGTTGCTCACACCAGAGCTCGAGACCCCCGGACTCGCGGCGTGCTTCGACGCAGCGCGGACAGGGCGGCTCGATTACCGGCACGAGCGAAACTCGCTTGGGTCTCACGACCAGCACCGGGCACGGCGCGAGCGTGACGAGCGCGTGCGCGACGGATCCTAGAAGGAAGCGCGCGATGCCGGTCCGTCCGTGGGTGCCGACGACCAACAAATCGGCCTCCAAGTCCATCGCCAGCTGCGCGATCTCGTGGCTCGTGGCGTTGGCTCGCACGTGCGAGACGACGCGCGCAATTGGCGCCGAACCAAGCGCGATCCGCGACTCTTCGAACTCGGTCACGTCGTGCACGACGAGTCGGTGCAGGCGTTGAAGCGCTTCATCGAGATCGCGATCGCTCGCGCTCTTGCTCGCCCCGTGGTCGGGCCCGGTGAGCGGCTCTGTCCCGTGGCCAGGGATCCACGGAGGCGTCTCCACATGTATGACGTGGAGTTCGCTGTCGACGCGCCCGGACGCGATCTCGAGCGCCTGCCGAAGGGCAAGGCGACTCACTTCCGAGTAGTCGATGCCGACGACGACGGTATAGGGCGTCTTCATGGTGATGCTCCTCTAGTGCTTCTCTGTTGCAGGGCCGCGCTCGGTGGCGACTATCAGTGACCAGTGGCGTCTGGGCGGCGGCCGGCCTCGAACAGAAACCAAGTTCGCCGCTCCGCTTCATCTATCCAGACTTCAATCAGGCTCGCGGTCGCGATGTCGCGGTACTGATCGCAAACGCCGTCGACCTCGCGCAGTCGGCCGGCGAGTGATTTATTGTCCTCGCAAAGCTCGGCGAGCATGTCGGAGGGCTCGACGTAGATCGCGTCGTTGTCGAGCACGCGCTTCATCCCGGCGATCTGACCGATGGAACGCAGCGTCTGGCCACCAATCTTCCGAACACGTTCGGCGATGGGATCGGTGATCGCGAACAATTGATCTGCTTGTTCGTCGAGCATCAGGTGGTAGTCGCGAAAATGCGGGCCTGAAACGTGCCAGTGAAAGTTCTTCGTCTTGAGGTACAAGGCGAACACGTCCGCTAGGATCGCGTTCATCGCACCGCTGATATCGCGAACGGCGTTTGCGTCGAGATCGCTGGGCGGCGTCAGGACGCCACTTCGCAGCTGTTCGAACCTTTGTTTCGAGCTTTGGGTCATTCGAATGTCCTTGATGGGAGGGCGCTCGGCGCGCAAAACGGACCTCTCACCAGACCGAAGCACGAGCCGTGCCAGGCTAGGTGCCAATCGCTCGCCGACGGTATCTGAGCGAAGTTCCTCGATTAGGCGCTCGATTCGCGATCAAAATTCGAACCACGTGGGCAACTCGAGAGCCCCAAGTGTCGTGAGGATCCTAACGAAACTTGGGCGGGACTGCCCAAAGGTTGTCACTCTCGATTGCGCTGGTGTGAGCTGCGCTCTGACCGGGTGACTGATGACGACGAGCCGTCCCCCGCGAGCATTCCCCCCGCTCACCCGAACCCCGACTCCGACTCCGACTAACTCGAGCCGAAGTCCCCGAGGGCGCTCCCGCCGGCGGCGCGAGTGAGCGAACACAACGTCGAGGGTCAGGCTTCCGTCGTGTCGCTCGATGCGCTGAGATCAGTGGGGATGGCGTCCAGCATATCCAGCAACGACGGCTGAGCGTTGACATTCGCTTTCGAGCTCGAGCCAGTGGCGCTGCCCGCGGCGCCCACCTTGCCGCCGTGGTGACCGCCGTGGTGGTGGCCATGGGGAGTAGGGTTTGAAGTGCCGGGTTGTTGGGCCTGGGTTTGTTGCAGCTGGGCTTGGAAGGTGCTGGCCTGAGCGGCGGCCGCGGCCGACGCGGCTTGGGTTCGAGTGTCGCGGGCTTGTTGGAGCAGATCGTTGGTCGTCGGATCCAGGGCGCTGATGCTCATGATGGACTCCTGTCTTCGCTGGGGTGCATCGCGAGCCAGCAAGCAACGTGCCTGACTTCGAGTCGATACGATCAAATTCGGTAACGATGCGAGTGTGCCCGCGCAAGCTCGCGAATTTGAAATCGGAATGACCGACGCGCAGCACGCCATTCGCGCCGAACCGGGCGCTGCGTTGCGCTGAGTGCGCCAAGAATTTGCCTGCGCGCGTGAGCGGCCCCGTCAGCGTACTGGCTCTGTGGCAATTGGCGTCGCGCGCTTTTGACGCCGAATTGTGAGTGATTGTGTCGACGAGAGCGCGCCGGTTCAAGTCGATTTCACTCCCCACCAGCCCGCGCTCGAGAGCGCCGCCATCAACAGCGTCAGCAGGAGCGCTTGCGTCGCTGAGCCGCTCGTCCCCAACGCGGGCACGGCCTGCGGCGAGTTCGGCTGATTCACCACGTCGGCGTCCGTCAGCGTTTCGAGAAATGCTTCCAAATCGTCGAGATCTTGCGCCGACATCGGCGGCTGCGAACCCGCAGGCCGTCCATCGAGCGGCGCCTGGGTATCGATGTTGCCCTGATACTGCGCGGGCAAATCGTCGAACTTCTGCACCACGCCGTTGACGACCGGGTACCAGAGCTCGGGTTGTGTATCGCGCGTGTTGTAGAAGCGCAGCACCTCGCGCAGCGACTTCATCTTACCGTTGTGAAAGAAGACCTTGCGGGTGGCGACGTTGCGCAGGGTCGGCGTCTTGAACATGCCGCAGTACTGCGCGCTGTCTGGCAGTGGGTGGTCGGGGCGGCCGCAGATGCCCAGGTCGAAGTAGCTCGGGTCTGCGTTCGCGGGGATCTCGCCGTTGCGCGGCACGCCGATCGCAGCGAAGGTGAAGTCGGTGAACAGGTCACTGCTGCCGTTCGCGCCCGGTCCGGCAAAGTGACACGCAAAACAGTTGCCCTTGTTCGGATCGGCGAAGACACGGGCGCCGCGCAACTCGGCTGGCGTCAGCTCGCCGCCCACCTTGTTGCCCACGTACAGGTCGAACTTGCTCGTGTACGGGTGGAAGTCGTCATCCTCGAGTTGGTAGGCCTGCAGGGCGTCGAGCGCGGATTGAAACGCGGCTCCGGTGGAGTCGAACACGTTGCTGCCAAATGCAGCGCGAAACAGCTCCGCGTAGGCGGAGTGCTGTAGCTTGTTCACGACGTCGGCTTCCGAGGTGTTGGCCATCTCGTTTGCGGCCAGCAGCGGGATGCGCGCCTGGTCGGCGAGCGTCGCGGCCCGGCCGTCCCAGGTGAAGCCGCCGCCCGGTCCGGTCCCGCTGACGCCATCTGGGTTATCTGCGAGGTCCGCGTACGGCGTCGTGTAGTCCTTGTAGCGCAGCGACGGCACCGCACGCGTGCCCGGCAAGGACATCCCGGAACCGCCGAGCTGTACGGCCAGGCCGCTCGGCGACGCGTAGGCGTGCGCGGGGTCGTGGCAGGTCGCGCATGCCAACTGACCGGACGCCGACAGCGATCGATCGCCGAAGATCTTCTCGCCGACTTGCGCGCGCAGGCTCAGTGGTTGGGCGGGTGTCTCGGCGCGGAGGGGCGGCGAAAAGGTAGCCGCTATCACGACGGTCGCGGTTACGCATACGCTTGCGGGGAGCCCGCGCTTTCGAGCCATGCAGCGCACGCTACTTCGCGCATGCAACGCGTTCACGACGTCCGGGTGACGGCCGCGTCGTGGTTCGAGGCAGCCACCACCGTGGTGTAACGACTAGGCACTTCCTTGAATGTTCTTGCTTAAAAAAGCTCGCGTTCGCCGCTGAACATTGGATGGTAACGCCATTTTAACAGCGAATGATTTAGCAACATTCAATCAGACGCCGAGCGCCTGCGCAGGCGCCAGCGCTGGCAATCATCGAATCGTCACGAGTTACGAGTGAATGTTCGAAGGGCTCATTTGCATCGATTGGGGAAGCGCCCGATGGGCGATCGCGTAGGGACAAAGATGAGAAACAGCAACATTGAGGGATGTGTAGCGCTCATTTTATTGGGGTCGCTTTCTATCGTGGGGGCATGCACCATCAAAACCGGTGACGACGCGGCCGGTGCGGCGGGTGCGGCTGAGGCCGGCGGCGCTGGTGGGGTCGGTGGAAAGGCGACCATTGACGAGACCGGAGGCACGACCGCCGGCGCAGGCGACCAGGGCGAGGCGGGAAACGAAACTGAAACGGCCGGCAGCGCGGGCGAGCCTGGTGCTGCTGGTTCCGACGGAGCGGGTGGCGACTCGCGCGGGCTCGGGAACAGTTGCATCGCCAACCTATTCGGGACTTACACCGTTCGCAGCAACGGCCACGCCGTGAATGAAGCCGCGTCGTCGGAAACGATCGTGGTCGACTATGCTTCGATGACTGACGCAACGCCGCTCGCGGGCGTCGTCAGCGTTCAACAGCAAAGCTATGCCGCCTGCGCCTTGCTCGAGGGCGGCACCGTGAGTTGCTGGCAAGAAGACGCGACGAACGGCAACATTTATGGTCAGCTCGGACAAGGCAACACGGATCACGTCCCGGTTTATCGCGCGGTGCCCGTGCTCAAGGCCGCCAACAAGCCGCTCACGGATGTCGTTGCGCTAGCGTCGGGCAGCGTCACCAACGCAGCTTGCGCGATCACCAAAGACAAACGCCTCTGGTGTTGGGGCGACTTGAGTTGGATCGTGGACGCCGGTACGCAAGATTACTCGAACTATGCCCAGGTCATCACCACGGATGGCCAGAGCCCGTTGGAGGGCGTGGTTCAGGCGTCGCTCGGCATTCAACAGGCTTGTGCCGTGGTCGGCGGAGGCTCCGAAAATAGCGTTTGGTGCTGGGGCAATGCGCGAGGTGAAGAGCTGGGCCAAGGCGATACCGCTAACCACGAATACCCAGTTCAAGTGACGGGCCTCAGTAACCCCTCCAAGGTCGTGCTCGTCAACGTGTACAATAACGCGGGCGGTCCCCGCGACACGGTGTGTGCGCTCGATAAGCAGACCGTCGAGTGTTGGGGCGGCGGCGCCTACAATCAGGCATCCGTGCCGAGTCCCACCCAGGTCACGACCTCTGCGTCTGTCCCGCTGCGCGAGGTCACCGACATCGAAGAAGGCGTTGGTCAATTCGCATTCCTGCGCAGCGATCAGACCGTGTGGCTGTGGGGTCCGCACGGCCAAGCGTCCGCCTATGGCGTCCCGGATGTACTTCAGATTGGCTGGGGCGGCGGCGACTCGAACGCGCTTCGCTACATCACGAGCGATGGCCGCTATCACGGCAACATGACCAACATCGACACAGACTGCGGCCTGTAACGGCCTGCGATTGCTCTTGCGAACTCAGCCAGTCAGACCGCCGCGCCGCGCCTCCGAAAATCGAACGCGGTTGCCTGAAAATCGGAGCGATGTCGGGGCCGCCGCAACTCATGTCTGTCAGACAGCGCACGAATTCAAGGCGAGCGCGGCGTCGTCTGCGTGGATGCAGGTTGGCGCGATTCCTGCCTTTGCGGCGGCCGTGATTTCCGTCTTGGGGACGCATGTGGTTGGTGCAAAGACCGTTGGGGTTTGTCTTGGCGATCACCCCGCGTACGCTGACGGACGCTCTAGCCGCTGGCGGCGCTGAGGCAAAGCGCGCCTTCTCAGCCATGATGACGATGAAGAAGATCGACATCGCGACCATCGAGGCAGCGCAGCGCGGCGCGGCTGAGAGGTGCACTGTCGCGGCCTTTGCCTGGATGGTGACATCGGGCGCACAAGATATGCTCTGTTGGCACCTGTTTGCACAGTATAATTTTCATCGGCGAGGTGAGCCTCTGGCGCGCGGGGTGCCTCTCGAGCCTAAGGCTTGTCGGGCTTCATCTCCAGAACCGGTTTCGGGAATTCACGCAGGTGATCGTTGAGCCAGCCGGTCTTTGCGAATGGCATGAGCTCTAGGCCGTCACCTTTGCTGGCGACGCCGAGGGATACGGCCTGGCCGCCCACCACGATTGCCATCTGTGTTTTGTCCCCGTTCTTGTACACGCGCCCCGCGGCGTCCCAGACTTGACTCTCCGACGCGAGGGTGACGTCGGTCATTTCACCCGCGCCCCGGACGCGCGCCGAGGCCCGAAAGTTGTTCAAGCTGGTAAACATTGGAATCAAATCGCTGATCACATCCTTCTCGGCGAGTGCTTTGAGGACGGGATCGAGATCGCGCGCCTGAACGCCCAGCGTGCCGTCGAACGCGAGCGGCGTCTTGTTCCACGCCGTAAAGCGGGCGCTCTCGATGTCCATCCACCAACCGCTCACGTTGCGGCTGCCAGCGCGCATATCCAGGTCGCGCGTCCTGAGCACGAACTTTTGCAGCATGTTGATCTTGAGCTTGGGGTTGAAGCGGAGCTCGCTGTCGACCTTCACGTTGCCGTCGACGGCGACGCCGCCGCCCGCGACGTGCAGGCCCTTGGTCGCCGCGTGAAAGGGGCCCTGGGTCCAATAGTCGTGATCCATGTCCAGGTTGAGAGAAGCCTGCATTTCGCCCTTCATTTCGAGGGACGGCTTGTCGGCAAGCACGGCCGGCAGATCACGCAGATCGACCGAGACGATTTTTGGCATTCGCAGCAGAGCTCGTTTGAGGTCAGTCGACTTGCTGAGCTGGATCGTGTCGAGCTGGGCTTCTTCGTGGTGATCGTGGATCTGGATCGTGAACGTGTGCATCGCCCTGGCCAACGACAGATAGCTCGACTTCGAGCTGGAGCGCACGAGGGGCAGGTGCTCAGCCGAGCCCGCGGCATCGAAGTCCAGCTGCCAATCGGTTCCGACGCCGAAGCCAACGCCTTTCAGGTTGATCGCGTCCGTCTGATAATACAGATGACTCTTGCTACCGAGCTTGCCGCGGTCGAGGTATAGGTCGACCGCGAGCGGACCCTTGCCCTTGGAGATTTCAAGCTTCTCCGCCTCGAAATACGAGCCAATGTTGGTCATGGACTCGATGTCCGTCCTCAGGTTCACGCGCGCCGTCACGAGCTCCATGAAGCTCGCATCGGCGTGCTCCTTGGGGTTCAATTTCGGAATGTCCGCGGTGATTTGGCCCTGCAGTCCCGTCGCGATGGTTTCGTTCGCGCCGAAGCGAAGTTCGCCTGGTCCTAGGTCTTGTACGGCGGTTTGAACTTGCATCACGTTCGGCCCGACGACAAAACCGCCGCGCAAGTGACCTGTGCCGAGATACCGATACTCGAAGAACCAGAGCTCCTTCACCGCGATGTCGAGCCCCTCGACGTTTACGGTCCAGTCCGGATCTTCCTTCTCGGTCTGTTTGGCGGTCGCTTCGTGGATGACGTTCGCGCCGGGCAAACCAGGCAGCGGTGGATATGCCTTGACGCGACGTTCGATGTTCTTGGTGTCCTTGACCTGGACGCGCATCTGGTAAATCACGTCGTGAGCTGCCAGCTTGGTCACGTGCACGCGGCGCTTGACCAGCTCGAGCAAGCGCAGGTTCAGCACCAGATCTTGACCCTCCAAGATGAACTGCGTCGTGCCATTGACCAGAATGCGCACGTTTTTCATGTGCACCTTGCCCGGCCAAATCGTGTACGCGGGATTTTGAATCTCGACTCGGAGGTCCTCGGATTTCAGCATCCACTCCACAACGCCCGTCCACAGCGCCAGCGTGACCAGCACCGGGTAGGCCAGCAGTCCGAGAGCGATCGCGACACCCCAGCGAAGCTTGCGCTTGCGCGACCAAGTGAAAGGGGCCTTCTCTCTCAGCCGTTTCAGTCGGTCAAGCTTCCACATCGGGTATCAGCTCGCCGTGCAGGATTCATTCCAATTCTGGACGTCACCCCTCGATCACGCGCCAAGCTACGCGCCATTGATGTGGCGCAAATGCTGGCGGATCCGCGGCTACGCCTGATCTACGGCGACTTGCCTTTGACTATCGAAGAGCAGCTCGCGGACCAGCGTTCTGATCTTGTCGGCGGAGAACGGTTTCTCGACACGCAGGTTCGGTACGTCTTCTAAAAACTTTCTTCTGGCGGGAGTGACGGCTCCTCCGGTAACGAACACGAGGGGCTGAATCAGCTGCGGAAGCGAGCCGGAAAGGGCCGCATAGATGTCCATGCCCGTGGTTTTTGGCATCATCAGGTCGCACAAAATCACGTCGAATCGATCCCCCGCGAAGAGCAGGTCGAGCGCCGGCTGGTTATCGGCAAGCACCGTTACTTCGTGCTGTTTGATCTCGGCTGGGCATTGTCGGACGCCAGGCTCTAGGCCCGTTTGACCGGCCAAGTTGCGAGCCCAGAAACCGAGTCGATCAAGTAGATCAAGCAAAACGGCAGATCGAGATCGGCTGCAGCAAGCACCTGAGTACAAAGTGAAAGCGCCTCCTCGCTAGTGCGAGCTTTGCCCGCGCGGCTGGCCAAGTCACGCGTCGTCTCGATGCGGCGCTCGGACAACATCTGGTTCGTCATCTCGGTCACCGGATGAAAGACCCCTGCGATTTCCCCGGATTCGTCGCTGATCGGGCTGAAGGCAAAGCTGAACCAGGTTTCCTCCAGGAAGCCGTATCGGTCGAGGAACATGCGCATCTTTTCGAGGTATGCGCTCTTGCCAGACCAGGCCGACTCGTAGGGCTTGCCCGATCACCGGAAACGCAGATGCCCAGCACTCGCGAAAGTCCTGGCCCATCGAACCCGGGTGCTTCGTTCCACAAATTGGCCAGTAGCCATCGTCGTAGATCTGAAGGTGACCCGCTCCCCAGGAAAGAGACATCGGCGAGCGGGCCGCTTGTGACAAGCTGACGGTGGTTCGTAGGCTTTGCGGCCAGGACTCGATCGGGCCGAGCGTCGACTTCGACCAATCCATGGTCGCGATCAATTTGGCCATTTCGCCGCCGCCCACGAGCCAGTTTGCGGTCGAAGCCGCAGGCTGGCTCGAAGGCTTCTCCGAACCCGATTGCTTCGTCATGGCAATGGTCTCTCGCTGCGATCGGGCTAAGCGGCGCTCGGTTCTTCGCTGCTGCCCTCGGGCAACAACGTTTCACGTACGACGTCGACGAGCAGACTGCGTGAGAAGGGTTTCGCGATCAGGGCGTGCTTCAGCAACGCGGGATCGTCCGCGACCCTCGGTGGCGGCACGCTGCCCGTCATGAATACAGCGCGTATGCTCGGCCAGAGACGACGGAGCTCGACGCCGAACGCCGTGCTCTTTGCGCCCAGATCGCTCAGAAAAAGATCGATTTGGCACGGTTGAGAAAATAGCAGCCGCCGAGCCTCGCCGATGCGTGAGGCCTCGAGCACTCGGTGTCCCTCTGCACGCAAGATCTTCGCCGTGAGCAGCCGGATCGCCGGGTCGCTCTCCACCAATAGAATGGTGGCTGAAGTGCTGCTCGGCATGGGCGGCGGCAGACTGCTCGGTAGAGGCGTGGGGAGCAGGCATTGCGGCAGCAGGATCCTAAATTCAGTGCCCTTTCCGAGCGTGCTCCGGACGCTGATGTGCCCCGCATTTTGGCGGACGACTCCATACACGGTCGACAGCCCAAGCCCTGTTCCCTTGCCGAACTCCTTGGTGGTGAAGAAGGGCTCGAATAATCGCGCTCGGGTCGCTTCGGTCATGCCCGTGCCATTGTCGGTAACGGTGAGAAACGTGTATTGCCCCGGGGCCAGCTCGAACTCCCGTGCAAAACTTTCGCTGAGCGTCTCTTCTCCGGTCTCGATCCTGAGGTCGCCGCCCTCGGGCATGGCGTCTCGAGCGTTGACCACGAGATTGAGAAGAACCTGCTCGATCTGGCTCTGATCGGCAGAAATCATGTACCGCTGCGGCGAGAGCCCGAGCGAGAATCGAATGTGCTCGCCCGTAAAGCGACGCAGGATGCTCTCGACGCCGGTCACGACTTGGTTGAGCTGCAAATCCCGGGGCTGAATGATTTGCTGACGGCTGAACGCGAGCAACTGCTGAGTGAGCAAGCTGCCGTGTCGAGCCGCAGCCAGGATCTCGTCGACGTTGCCGCGTCGGTTGTCGTCTTCCGCCAAATCCTCCAGCGTGAGCTCCGCGCAGCCGACGACGACGGTGAGCAAATTGTTGAAATCGTGGGCAATGCCTCCCGCGAGCTGTCCGATGACTTCCATCCGTTGCGACTGCGCGAGCTGTTGCTGGGCGCCTCGCTGCTGGGTCATGTCGCGAAGCAGCGTGATTGCGCCGACGACTGCGCCGCTCGCGTCCTTCATGGGCGTTGCCGTGAGCCTCACGAACCTGCCGTAGACCACGGTGTTTTTGACGCACACCTCCGCTTCTGCCATCGGCTCTCCGGCGATGACGCGGCAAGCTGGATTTTCGCTGTGAGGGAGCGGGGTCTCACCGTCCTCTAGATAGAGCCCATAGGTGCTCGACCAATCCTCGGCGCGGGTATCGCTCTTCTGTGCGCCCAGCACGCGCCCTGCTTGGTCGTTGAAGAGCAGCGTCTTTCCCTCACGCGTCGTGACGACGACACCGTCGGCCATGCCCCCCAACACGGAGTTCAAGATTGCGGTTTGGTTTTGCAGTTGAGCTTCGCTCAGGCGCAGAGTTTCGGTGATACGGACGCGCTCGGTTACGTCGCGAGCGATACCCACGATACCCACCACTTCGCCGAGCGCGCCGCCGATTGGCGCCTTCGTCTCCGAAGTGAATTGCGCCTCGCCCGCGACATCGACACGGCGGATCGAATCGAGGATCGGTCGCCCCTCGCGCATCACCAGCCGATCTTCGGTCTCCGATGCGGTGCCCTCGCGCTCCTTGCCCGGGACCTGCGACAGGCGCTGTCCGACGAGCGATTCCGGGGTGACATCACCGATGGACTTTGCGTAGGCGCTGTTGGTCCGCAGGAAGCGCAAATCGGCGTCTTTGAAGTAGATGCCATCCGGACAGTTGTCCATCAGATCTCGCAGCAGGCGCCGTTCGTATTCGAGCTCCCCCGCCAAGCGGAACAGCTCGACTGCGCCATGCACTTTGGCGAGCAGGTCCTGTTCATCCCAGGGTTTCGTGACATAGGCGAATATCTTGCCCTCGTTGACTGCGCGCAGGACCGAAGGAAGATCCGCGAACCCGGAGACCATGATGCCGATCGCGTGGCTGCGAGCGGCAACCCTGCGTAGAAACTCGTCGCCGCTCATGTGCGGCATACGCTGATCGGTAATGACCACCGCGATCTGATGATCTTCTTTTACCAACTCCAATGCGCGTTCCGGCGTTTTGCTGGTGAGCACGGTGTACTGGTCGCCGAGCAGGTCCTCCAGAGCGGTCAAGATCTGCGCTTCGTCGTCGACGAGCAACACGTGTTGTTTGGCAGCTAACATCTCAATTCCAATCTGCGGCAAGCGGTCCCGCCCGGTGCTCGACATTCGAGTACGGTTTCGACCGCGCGCGAGGCAATCTCGAACGCAATGTGTGCTGTGCTCCTACCCGAGCCACTGGCTCGGTAACGCGCAGCAAATATCTAGTTTGCACTAAGCGCGCCGCGCGAAAATATCGATAAAGCCCCGGAAGCGTGCGCGAGTCGCCGGGCGAGAGCGGCGCAAAGCGCCTCACCCAGCCGGAGTGCCTCGTTTGCACGAATGCAGCGGAGTGAACGTTGCCCCTTTTTGCCCCGCCCCTTCGAAACTCTGTGTCTATTTGTTGTCTGTGCAAATCGGTATGTGTCCGCGCTATCGAGCGTCGTAGGCGCGTGGTAGTCCTCGGCGCCTTCGGCGTCGGTTCAACGCCGGTTCAACCAGGAGACCGGGATGAGAATTGCGATCGTGGCATTGGTACTGGCTTCGTCGAGCACGGCTTTTGCGGCAGGAGGCTATTGGCTGAACGCCACCGGACAGGTAGTGCGCGATACCGCGGGTAATTGCTGGCACACGGGCACGTGGACCCCTGCGGATGCCATTCCAGGCTGTGATGGTGTTCCCTTGGTCGCGCCTCCGCCGGCTCCGGCTCCGGTCGTTCCTGCAGTCGCAGCGCCCATGGATAGCGATTCCGACGGCGTGGTCGACGGCACGGACAAGTGCCCCGCTACCCCAATCAACGTCGTGGTCGACGCCGCGGGCTGCCCGGTGAAGCTCGACAAGGAAGTCAGCATCAACCTCGACGTCGAGTTCGACTTTGGCAAGGCAACGCTCAAAGGCGATGCCTCGAAGGAGATCAGGAAAGTCGACAACTTCATGAAGAAGTTCGGCTCGGTGAAGGTCGTCATCGAGGGATACACCGACAACGTCGGCAGCGCCGAGGAGAACAAGAAGCTTTCCCAGGAACGCGCGGACACGGTCAAAGCCGCGCTCGTTGCGGGCGGGGTCGATGGTTCGCGTTTGAGCGCCGTAGGTTTCGGTCCGGAAAAGCCGATCGCCGACAACAAGACCGAAGAAGGTCGCGCCAAGAACCGCCGCGTGATGGCCCACGCGCAAGCCGAGATCCAGGTCACCGAGAAGAAGAAGCCGTAAGAGTCGCCCGGTCAGCCAATGCTCGACTCGCCGCGAGTCGCTGACCCGCATGCTGGTAAAACGTACTGTGCGCTGGCATAGTCCGTGCCTCAAAATGCCTGCGGGTCAGAGCTGCCTTTACGACGGGATAGCGGACGCGAACGCGACCACTCGCACGAGCAACGGCTGGCACCGGCTCTGCGTGGTTTTGGCCGGCCTATGCGCCTTGGCGATCCTGTTTCGTGCCGGCGTGGCACACGCCCTAGGCGAACCACGTTCGATTGGCGTATCGAAGCTGGTGGTTCGGATCGATGGCGACGACACCCTCGGCGTCGCCAAGGCTGATTTTCGCGTCAACATCCTGGAGGAGCTACGGAATCAGGGCTTTGCTGCGGTGGACGTGGAGGGCCTCGGAGCCGGCGACGACGGTGGGAAGCCGGCCGAGCTGTTACTCGGGGGGATCGTGCGCGGGGTCGAGTGTCGAACCTTGCTGCAGAAAGGCGGCGCGTGTCGCCTCGCCATCGAATGGGAGTTACGCGATGTTCGCGGCGACGTGGCGGTGTACCACGCGTTGACGCGAGCGGCGGTTTACGGGGTCGACTTGTGGAAGCCCGCCGGCGTCGGGTTGCATTTGGTGCTCGGCGCGCTGCGCTCGCTCTCACAGCGACCGGCCTTTCGCAACCAACTGCTGCGCACCCCCGAGAGCACGCGAGAGGGCGCGTCGGTTGCCGCAACGGCGGTCGTTGACTTCGCCGATCCCGTCCCGAGCCTCGACCCCGAGCTCGACGCACGAAAGGCCCGGGAAGCGACCGCGCAGCGCGCGCGCGAAGAGGCGGCGTTGCAAGAGCGCATGGCCAGCGCGGCCCGCGAGTCCAGGGAGAAAGAACAGCGTGAGCGCATCGACGCGCTCACGCCTGGCTACGTCAAAGTGATGAAGTGGGGTGGCCTCGGCCTGGCGGCTGCCGGCGCCATTGCTGCGGTCGCCACGTACACCGCGTTCGACGAGAAGAAAACGAAAGAGGCCGAGTACGACCGACTGAGACTGGGGAACGACCTTGGCTGGGTGGCAATGGGGCTCGGAGCCGCGTCGTTCGGTCTCTCGTTCGCGCTCAGGCCATCGCTGCGCCAAGAGAAGTCAGCCCTGCAGCAGGACCTTGCCGTGGATTTGAGGCCCGGCCAATTGCGGGTGCGCTGGTGTTTCTGATGCGCTTTTTCTGGGCAAGGTTTCTCCTCATCCTGCCCGCCGTTGGGGTGACCGCTTGCTTGCGGCTGCTCGACACGCCAGACCCTTGGCCGTGCTCGGTCGATGGCGACTGTCAGAGCGGCCAAGTGTGCTATCGCCCGACGGGCAATGGTGGGGGTACATGCCGAAGCCCTGACTACTGCGAGTACGACGCGGATTGCGCGGGTACGACCGCCTGCATTGCCAACGCATGCGTGCCCGTGCAGTGCACTGATGAGGACCAGGCGATGTGCGCCCCTTACGTGTGCAATGGCCGGGCCTGCCTGACCTCGTGCACCCCCGCTTCCGGGTGTGATTCGGAGCACGTCTGCCAAGAGCGAACGTGCGTGCCCATTCGCGAGGAGTGAGCGAGCGAGCCCGGTGCGCCGATGTGGCACAATTGCGGTCGAAATCGCCATTGCCAGCTCAGCGACTCCCGCGCACCATGGTCCGCCGAAAAGAGCATGCGAGTTTACGAGCGCGGCTTCGATCGCAGGAACGAGTAGCAGTGGTGACGGCAGACGAATTCGCTTCGAAAATAGAGCGTTGGCTGGCCGGTGACAGTGAGATGGTCCGACGCGTTCGCGAGTTCGATTGGTCGAGCACGCCGCTCGGTCCGATCGAACGCTGGTCGAGCAGTCTGCGAACGACAACGGCGACGTTGCTACACGCGCGCCACCCCATGTTCCTGTGGTGGGGCTCGGAGCTGATTCAGATCTATAACGATGCTTACCTGCCGAGCTTCGGCGTTGGCAAACATCCGGACGCGCTGGGGCAAAGAGGGCGCGATTGCTGGCCGGAGATTTGGCCGATCATTGGACCCCAGATAGAGGCGGTTCTGAGCCAGGGCATTGCGACCTTTCACGAGGACGCGCTCGTGCCGATCTTTCGCGATGGCTCGATTCAACCGGTGTATTGGACGTACGGCTATTCGCCGGTCTTCGATGACGACGGCAATATTGGCGGCACGCTCGTCGTCTGCACGGAAACGACGGCGCGCATCCGCGCTCAGGCCGAGGTGGAACGACAGCGGGCGCGCCTGTTCGAGTTCTTCAAGCAGGTCCCCGCGGGTGTCTGCATTTTTCGCGGCGAGGAGCTTACCTTCGAGTTTGCCAACGAGGAATACGAGCGGTTCGTCGGTAAAGCTCCCCTGGTGGGGGAGACTTTGCTGAGCGCGATGCCCGAGCTCGCGGGGCAAGGTTTCGACGACCTATTGCGATCCGTGATGAAGACCGGCAAACCGGTGGATGGTCATGAGGTCTTGGCCAGACAGGACAGGGGCGGCCAGGGCGTCTTTACGGACAACTATTACACGTTCAACTATAGCCCCTTCCACGACGCTCTCGGAGAAGTGACCGGCGTCGTGGCGCTCGTCCTCGATGTCACCGACAACGTGCTCCGGCGGCGCGAAACAGAGGAGCTCGAGCACCGGCTGCGCGAGAGCCAGGACCAATTTCGAGTGCTGGCAGAGACCATCCCCCAACTGGCCTGGACCGCACGCCCGGACGGTACGGTGGATTGGTACAATCGCCGTTGGTACGACTACACGGGTGCGGACGAAACGACCATGGTCGCTCTAGGCAGGGAGGCCTATCACGACCCGGAACAGCTCGAGACGGTCCTGTCCAATTGGAGACGCGCGCTGGAGACTGGCGAGCCCTTCGACATGCAGTTCCCATTGCGCCGCCACGATGGCATCTTTCGCTGGCACCTGACGCGCGCCGTGCCGCTGCGCGACACTCAGGGCCGCATCGTGCGTTGGTTTGGTACCAGTACGGATATCGATGACGCGCGTAAAGTCGAGCTCAACCGCATCGCGCTCTTGGCGCGCGAGCAAGCCGCGCGTCGCGAAGCCGAACAGGCGAGCCGCGCCAAGGACGACTTTCTCACCACCGCGTCCCACGAATTGCGCACACCGCTGAACGCCATTTTGGGCTGGGCCCAGATGCTCCGCACGCGATCCCTGGACGAGAAGGACTATGCGCGCGCCACGGAGACCATCGAACGGAATGCTCGCGCACAGGTGCGGCTGATCGAAGACATCTTGGATGGATCGCGAATCATCAGCGGCAATTTGCACCTCGAAATTCGCTCGCTCGATCTCACCGAGCTGGTCGGCTCGGCCGTCGATGCGGTGCGGCCCGCAGCAGACGCAAAGCGCATCGAGTTGACCGTGCTGATCGACCCGAACGCGGCCAAGGTTTCTGGCGATCCGGATCGACTGCAGCAGGTGATCTGGAACTTGGTGAGCAATGCCATCAAGTTCACGCCGAAAGGGGGAGCCGTGCGGGTCTCGCTCCGTCGCGTCGGCACGGATGTCGAGCTCGTGGTTCAGGATTCCGGTGACGGGATCAGCCCGGAATTTTTGCCTCACGTGTTCGAGCGCTTTCGCCAAGGAGAGGCCGGCACGACTCGCCGCCATGGAGGTCTGGGTCTCGGCCTGGCGCTGGTCCGGCATCTCGTCGAAGCGCACGGAGGCAACGTGCGCGCTGAAAGTGCCGGTGCGGGCTTGGGCTCGCGGTTCACGATCGTTCTACCGGTCCAGGCGGTCTTTCCCGAGCGGCCCCGTCTGCGTCCGCCCAGTCCAATTCCGCTGGCGGTGGCCCCGGGTGAGAGTGCTTTGGCGGGCGTGCGAGCCCTCGTAGTGGACGATGACGAAGACGCTCGCGATCTCGTCGCGACCGTGCTCCTCGCGATGGGCGCGCAAGTCACCACCGCGCCGAGCGCGCAGCGGGCGCTGGAGTTGCTCGCCGCGCAACCCTTCGGAATTCTGGTCAGCGACATTGGCATGCCGCAAATGGATGGCTATGCCCTGATTCGTCGGGCCCGCGTCAGCGAAGCCGTGCACTCGGCAAAAGTCCCGGCGGTCGCCCTCACTGCGTATGCCCGCGAAGAAGATCGCCGCTTGGCGATCGAGGCGGGTTTCGATGCTCACGTGGCCAAACCAGTCGACCCGGATGAGCTAGTCCAGCTCGTCGCGAGCCTTGCCGTGCGCGCCTGAACGGCAGGACGCTCGTTCGCGAAGGCTGAACCGGCGCAAAAACACCGGCTTCTGGCGCATGTGGCGGCGCACGCTACGCTCCCCGAGATGTCGGCGCAGCTCGACCTATTTGGTCGCGGAGAGCCTGATTTCGACCCGGATTTTGCCGGAATCAGGCGCATCGAATTGGCCCCGGACGCCTGGATCGAGCTCGTGCCGCATTGGCTTCGAGGTCACCAGGCGTTGTTCGATTCGTTACTCGAGCAAACACGATTTCGCAGCGAACAACGGTTGATGTACGAAAAAATGGTGGACGTGCCGCGGCTGTACGCCGTGCTGGGCAAGGACGGCCCCATCCCGCCAGTAGTGCTGGCCATGCAACGCGCGCTGTCTGCTCGCTATCGCGAACCGTTTACCAGCGTCAGCCTCGGCTACTACCGTGACGGTCGCGACAGCGTGGCGTTTCACGGCGATCGCATCGCGCGGACGCTGCCCCAGACGCTCGTCGCGACGGTCTCGCTCGGCGCTCCACGCCGTTTTTTGATGCGCCCAACGGGTGGCGGCAGTTCGCTCGCCTTTAGCTTGGGACGCGGGGATCTTCTCGTGATGGGTGGCTCGTGCCAACGGACTTGGCAGCACGCGATTCCGAAGTCACGCACGGTCGGCAATCAGGGACGGATTGCGATCATGTTTCGACCGCACTGGGAACCGCTTCCGTCGAGCTAGCGGGAGGTTTGCCGCAAACTGAAGGCGAGGCAAGCGAGGCGTCTCTGCGCGGTGGAACCTATTTCGTCCGTCCGAAGTTCGTGATTCTCTGGTCGCGATGCAGCCTGTTGAATCGGCCGACCCACTGCCGGTCGGCGAAGCGTCCGCCGCGTCCTTCATCATTGGTGGCGGCGAGACAGGTGCGCTCATGCGCAGCATGGATTGGGAGAAGTTGCCGCTCGGCGCCCCGCGTTTCTGGGCCCAGAGCTTGCGCACTGCGATTGACATCTGTTTGAGCTCGCGCTTCCCGATCGCGTTGTATTGGGGACCCGAGTACCTGATGTTGTACAACGACGATCTGCTGCCAATGGTCGGCGCCAACAAGCACCCGTGGGCCTTGGGACGGCCCGCGCGGGAAGTCTTGTCGGAGATCTGGAGCATCATTGGCCCCTTGCTCGACAGCGTGGTCGAGACGGGTAGGGCCATCTGGTCCGAGAACCTGATGCTGCCGTTGCTTCGCTCTCGCGCTCAGGAGGAATCCTACTTCACGTTCACGTACAGTCCCGTGCACAACGAAGCGGGCCAGGTGGGTGGCGTGCTGTGCGCAGTGCTGGAGACGACCGACAAGGTCATCGAGGAGCGGCGCCTGCGCCTCCTCAATGCGTTGGCCAACGCGACGATCGCAAAAACCAAGGAAGAAGCCTGCGCCATCGTAGCAAAGGAGATGACGCAGGCGCCGAACGACGTCCCGTTCGCATTGCTTTACCTGCTGGACTCATCGTCACAGCTGGCGACCCTCGTTGGCAGCTCGCAACTCGATTCGGGGACCGTGCACTCGCCCGCCGCCGTGCGGCTCGGAGAAGGCTCCATTTGGCCCTTTTCGACGGCGCTCGAGGCTCATGAACCGATCATGGTGGCACTCGACGACGGGCCGTTTTCTGCGAGAGGCGCGGTGGTGTTGCGCATCGAGCGCTCGGGCGGGGGTGCACCGTTCGGATTCATCGTCGCCGGGTTGAGCCCAATGCTTCGCAGCGGTGAGTCGTACACGCGCTTTCACAACCTCTTGGCGGCCAGTATCTCTCAGAGCGTGAGCGGCGCCGCCGCCTACGAGGAAGAGAAAAAGCGGGCTGAGTCCCTGGCCGAGCTGGACCGCGCGAAGACCGCGTTCTTCGGCAATGTCAGCCATGAATTTCGAACGCCGCTGACTTTGATTCTCGCGCCGCTCGAAGAGCTGGTGGCGGGGCCAGACGGAGCGCACGTCGATCGGGCTACGGTCGAACTGCTGCATCGCAACGCGCTCCGCCTGCAGAAGTTGGTCAACACGCTGCTGGAGTTCTCGCGCATCGAAGCGGGTCGGGTCGAGGCCGCATACGAACCGCTAGACCTCGGGGAATTGACGACGGAGCTCGCCAGCGGCTTTCGCGACGCCATCGAGCGCGCGGGCCTGACGTTGATCGTCGACTGCCCAGGGCTGGGCGAGCCGATCTACGTCGACCGCGACATGTGGGAGAAGATCGTGCTGAATCTGCTCTCCAACGCGCTCAAATTCACCTTCGAGGGCACGATCAGCGTCGCTCTACGGCTGGAAGAACAGAGCGCCTGCTTGACGGTTTCTGACACGGGGACTGGCATCGAGCAACGTGAATTACCGCATTTGTTCGATCGTTTTCATCGCATCGAAGGCGCGCGTTCACGCAGCCACGAAGGTTCGGGCATCGGGCTCGCGCTGCTTCAGGAGCTCGTTCGATTGCACGGCGGCCAAGTCGGGATCGCGAGCGAAGTCGGGGCGGGGACCACTTTCCGCGTGCGTATCCCGCGCGGGTTTGCACACTTACCGGCGGACCGGGTTCGTCCCGCCCACTTTCGTCAGAGCACCGCGCTCGGGCCCGCGCCCTTCCTAAAGGAGGCTGCGCGCTGGTCGCCTCGCTCCGAATCGCAGGCACCGCCGCCCGGCACCGGGTCCACAACTAGTGAGCGAATCATTTTCGCGGACGACAACGCGGACATGCGCGACTACGTCACTCGCTTGCTGAGCGCGCGTTGGCAGGTCGAAACGGTCGCGGATGGAACCGCCGCGCTTTCGGCGATTCGGCAGAACCCGCCCGCCCTCGCGCTGCTCGATGTGATGATGCCGGGTCTGGACGGGACGGCGCTGGTGCGCGTGCTACGCGAGGACATGGCGCTGCAAACGCTGCCCGTCATGCTGCTGTCCGCGCGCGCCGGCGATGAGGCTACGGAGAGTGGCCTCGCCAGCGGGGCGGACGATTACCTGGTGAAGCCCTTCTCCGCACGCGAGCTGGTTGCACGGGTCGCGACGCAAATCGCTCTGGGCCAGGCCCGCCGAGCCGAGCGCGACGCCCAAGAGCGATTGCGAGCTATTTTTCGGCAGGCACCGGTCGCCGTGTCGGTCGTGCGCGGCCCCGAGTTCGTCTATGAGCTCGCCAATCAGCGCTATGAAGTCTTGGTTGGCCGGCGCGACATCGTCGGTCGATCGATTCGTGACGTATTTCGTGAATTACCCGCCGATGCGCCGGTATTCCAAATGCTGGAGCGTGTTCGCCGCAGCGGCGAGGCCTTCACGGCTACGGAATACACCGTCCCGCTCGATCGCAGCGGGACGGGCAAGTCGGAGGACGTGATCTTTCACTTCTCGTGTCAGCCGGTGCTGGATGTGGACGGAACGGTCGACACCATCCTCACCGTGGCGATCGACGTCACCGAACAAGTATCGAGCCGTCGTACCGTCGAACGGCTAGCGCGGCGCGAAGAAGCCGCACGGCGCGCCGCAGAAGAAGCCAGCCGCGCCAAAGACGAGTTCCTCAGCACGCTGAGTCACGAGCTCCGAACCCCGCTCAACGCGGTCGTCGGCTGGTCGCATTTGCTACGGACCGGTGCGGTGCCCGAGGATCAGCGCGAGCGTGCGTTCGAGACCATCGAACGCAACGCACGCGCGCAAGCCAAGCTGATTGAAGACATGTTGGATCTGTCGAGAATCGCCCAGGGCAAGCTCGTGCTCGCGGTCGGTCCGGTCGAAATGGTGCGCGTGGTCGAGGCGGCGCTCGATTCGGTCCGGCTCGCGGCGGACGCAAAAGGAGTACGCCTGCAGCCGGTGCTCGATTCCCACGCCACAATCGTCGGTGACGCTGACCGTTTACAGCAGGTGGTGTGGAACCTGCTTTCGAACGCGATCAAGTTCACGCCCAAGCGCGGGCGCGTGCAGGTCCGCGTCAGTCGCAAGGAGTCGTACGTGGAGGTGGCCGTTGCCGACAACGGGCAGGGGATCGCGGCGGAGTTCTTGCCGCACGTCTTCGATCGCTTTCGGCAGGCGGACGGCGCAATGAACCGTCAGGCAGGCGGCCTCGGCTTGGGACTCGCCATCGTGCGCAGCTTGGTCGAGTTGCACGGCGGCTCGGTCACGGCAGCGAGCGACGGTCTCGGTCAAGGTGCGACCTTCACCGTTCGCTTGCCGATGGCCCCGCTTCGCCGCGATTCGACGCCATCAGCGCTGTCCGAGCCCGGGCTGCCCACCAGCCCGACATTCGAGTGCCCCCCTGCGCTCCGCAATTTGCGTGCCCTGGTGGTCGACGACGAAAAAGACACCCGCGAGCTGATCGCCTTCGTGCTCGGTCAGTGTGAGGTGCGGGTGACACTGGCCGGAAGCGCCAGCGAAGCCGTCGCTGCGCTGGCGCACGAACGCTTCGATGTGCTCATTTCCGACATCGGCATGCCCGGCGAAGACGGCCTCGCATTGATCCGCAGGCTCCGCCGCTTGCCGCCGGCGCTGGGCGGCCAAATCCCGGCCCTCGCCCTGACGGCGTACGCTCGGAGTGAGGATCGCATCGCGGCACTCAAGGCCGGCTTCCAGATGCACCTCGCCAAACCCATTGAACCCACGGACCTACTGGTCACGATCGCGACCCTCGTGGGTGGCTACAGTTCGGGCTGAGTTGTGGGTGCAGGCGCGCCTCGCCCCGTGGCGCGCCGCCCCAACGCGCGGGCGAATTCGCCCGGGGCTGCGTTGGCGCAAGTCTTGCTGGATGCGACGCATGGAGACGCAACGAATGGAACCGGCTCGCATCAACGGGGACCGCGTGCGCGAGCACACCGCGCCATGCGTGACTCAGCGCATCGATCGCATCGCCCAAGCAGAGGTCGACGCGGCGGTGATCGGAGGACCGAACGCGATCGTGCGCCGCCTGGCAAGACTCGACCAGGAATGGGATGTGGACCGCGCGCTCATGGTGAACTTTGCCGTCGCGGGCGCGGCGGCGTTGACGACGGGTCTCCTGCGCTACACGCGCACGCCCGCGTTTTCGCGGCGAAGAAAAGGGTTTCTCTACCTCTTCGGTGCCCAGCTCGGGTTTCTGCTCTTGCATGGCACCGTGGGTTGGTGTCCCCCCGCCTCGGTGTTCCGAAGGCTGGGGTTCCGGACCCAACGCGAGATCGAAGTCGAGCGCAACCAATTGCGCGATGCGCTGACGCTCAGCCAGCCTGGCTGACTCGCCTCAGCGCGGGTGAACGCCCAAATCGGTCATTGGGGGCTGGTCGGCGTTCGCGGCAGTCGCTTGCGCGGCGCGCAGGTTCTCGACGACCTGATCGCCGACTTGGCGCACGGCCTCGTCGAGGGTTAGCGTGAGGGTTTCGGCGAGGCGCTGAGCCGCGTCCGCGCCCGGCCGCGGTTCGACTGGCCGCGTCAGGTCCAAGGTGCGCTCGACGAACGAGCGGCGATCGTCGCGTAGGCTGAACGTGACAACGACGCGCGCTTTCGTCGGCTGGCCGCGCAGCTCTTCGAAGGCCGTGAGCTCGATATCGAGAATCGGCGCCCCCCCGGTCACGATGCGCGAGAGCCCGCGTTCCTCGAAAAGGTCCCGCTCGAGTGCGCGTCGGAGATAAGCCTCCGGGTTCTCGGTCCAGCGTTGATCCTCGTAGAAGCCCATTTCGGAGCCGCCTACCCGGTACGCCATTCGCTCGTCGAGGTGCGATGCCGACGAGACCTGGCCCAGCCGCAATTCGAGCACGTCCGTCGTTTTCGGGGATCGCGTACCCATTGCGGGCTCAGGGCTAAAGTAGCGCGGCGAAATAACGTCGGCTTTGGAGGTCAATGCACAGGCAATTGGCAGCGCAGAACAGGCAATGGCGAGCGCTCGGCGCAAGGCGTTCGTGCAAAAAATCATGGTTTTTCCCTCCGTGCGCGACCCTTGAGCAGCATATCGGGATCGCGATCGAGATCGTCGGCGAAGCGCTTGATGGAGTGGGCGGCTTCCCGGACCTCACGCAGCGTAAGCTCCAGCTCTGGACCCAGGCTGCGCGCGCCCCGGGCCACCTCTCCAATCGCGTCAGCGCTTCGCTCGGCATGGCGGAACAGCCCCTGTTCGCCGTCCAAGCGGCTCAAGAGCGCATTGGTTCGAACCAGCATGCCGTTGAACTCTTTCAGGTTTTGATCGGCTTCCCCGGATAGCTGCGCCAGGTTCAGCGCTTTCAGCTGCTTCGTGAGCTCGGACAGCGAGGCATTGGCTTGGTTCATGGTTTCCGTTGCGCGATCCGGCAATCGACCGGCCTGAATCTGTTCGGCAACCATGCGTACTTGGGTCACGGCTCGCACGGCCTCATCTGCAATCTCCGGGAATCGATTGGCGGTACGAGTTACCGTGTCTTCCAGATTCTTCATGGTCGAAGCGGCCGTGGGAATGTAGTTGGGTGGAGTTTCGAACGGCAGCGGCTCCACCGGGTTGCTCTTGGGATCGAAAAAGTCGATCAACACGAAGCGGACGCCGGTGATGCCCGTCTGCGCCAACTGCACGCGTAACTCCGGCGGCATCTTGGTTTTCTTCAAGCCAGCCGCGGATACGCCTAAGTCCAGCCGGCTTACCTTTTCGACGCTGAGCTCGCTGGTCACTTGCACGTGACGCAGGTCGCGAGCGATGTCGATCTCCGATACCCGCCCGACCGTGACCCCGCGAAACTTGACCGAGGTTCCCTGCTCGAGCCCCTGGACCGATTCATCGAAATAGCTGACGACTTCGACGGTCTTCTTTCCCCAACTGCGCGCGCCCAGGAGCAAGAGTGCGGCCAGAGCTACGCCGAAACCGACGATCACGAACAAGCCAAGCTTCCAACGGTTCGTTCCTACTGCCACTGGGGGACACTCGTTTCACGGTTGAAGAATCTGCGCACGCGCGGATCGTCGCTCTCGCTGCGAAGTCGTTGTGGTTCTCCGCGCGCGATGATGCTGCGCGTCTCTCGATCGAGCATGATGCAATGCTTACCGACCTTGAAGATGCTCTCGAGCTCGTGCGTCACCATCACGACGGTCAAACCGAGATTGCGATTCAACGCCAAAATGAGCTCGTCGAGCTCGACCGCGCTGACGGGATCGAGGCCCGCAGAGGGCTCATCCAAAAAGATCAGGTTGGGTTCGAAGGCCATGGCCCGGGCAATGGCAGCGCGCTTACGCATGCCGCCAGAAAGCTCGGCGGGAAGCTTCCGCTCCGCCCCTTCCAACCCCACGAGGGCGAGCTTCGCGCGCACGATGGCGTCGACGGCTTCGAGCGGCAGGTGAGTCCACTCTTGCAGGGCAAAGGCCACGTTCTCCCCCACGGTCATCGAGCTGAACAGAGCGCCCGACTGAAACATGACGCCGAAGCGCGGCGCCGCTCCCTCGAGCCGGGGCGTCCCGATCCCGGCGATGCTGATCTCACCCGAGATCGGCGTTTCCAGGCCGATCAAATGGCGTAGCAATGTGGATTTCCCACAACCGCTGCCGCCCAAGATGACGAAGATATCCCCGCGCTCGATTTCGAAGCTCGCGTCACGGAGCAGTGTGGTCTTGCCGTAGCCGACGCTCAGCTCGCGCACGGTGACCATGGGCTTTTTCATATCCCGAACACTCCGAGCAGAACGGTAAACAGCGCATCGAGTAGAATGAGGGTGAACAGAATGCCCACCACTGCGCTCGTGGTACGGCGGCCAACGCCTTCGGCTCCGCCCGTCGTGGCGAGCCCCTGTTGACACGAAATGAGCGCGATTGCCGCGCAAAATACCGTTCCCTTGATTATGCCCGAGATAATGTCGCTGGCCTTCACGGCGCTCTGCAGCTGGATCAAGAAGCTTACCGGCGTGATGTCGAGCGTCAACGACGCTACCAGCGCTCCACCGGCGATGCCGACGGCATCTGCCATCAGCACCAAGATCGGCGCGAGCAACACGAGGCCGAGCATACGCGGAATCACCAAGAACGGCAGCGGCAAGAAGCCGAGCGTGCGCAACGCATCGACCTCTTCGGAGACCGTCATCGTCCCGAGCTCGGCCGCGAACGCCGCGCCGGAACGCCCACAGATGATGATCGCCATCATCAACGGACCGAGCTCCCGGGTCATCGATACGCCAACCAGATCCGCCACGTAAATGCTGGCACCGAATTGCTTGAGCTGAGCCGCGCTCTGGTAAGCCATCACGAAGCCGATCAAGAAGTTGATCAAGAGCACGATTGGTGCGGCATCGGCTCCCGCCCTCTCGATCGTCAAACCCACGTCTCGCAGATTGAGACTCTTCGGATGTTTGAGGACGTGCACTGTCGAAGCGACTAGGCGCCCCAAAAAATCGAGGATCTGCTTGGCCTCGCCGAGTACGTTCAGCGTTGCGCTTCCCACCTGGGCGATGGCGCTCACGGGCCGCCGTTTCGCCCGCGCGTGGCGTGTTTTTCGGCGTCCTCCGTAGAGGTCGACGATGCGCCGAACCTCTTGGTTGCCTCCCGCGAACTCGCAACGCACTTTGCGGCCGAGCAGATCGGTCCGAAACTGGACCAAGAGCGCCATGCAGGCGCCGTCGATCAGCTGAATCTGGGACAGCTCCACTTCGATCTGCTGCAGCCCCTCGACATGAGTCAGAGTCTCGCTGATGCGCTTCCAGAGCGCCGCTGCGTCGTCGATGGTGATTCGCCCGCCCAGCTCGATGCGTGCGCTCGTGGGGCTCGTCTCGGCGCGCTCCCACGTGAAGCGCTGCAGCATACCGGCGACCAAGCTGAGTCGCTCATCGAAAACCATCGATGGTCGGTCGAGCGCATCACCCTCAACCATGGCAGACAGTCAGCGGTCGCATAGATGCGACGACAGACTGCAAGCGGCGCGCCAAAGCGTCCCACTGTCCGAGTGCGCCGCTGCGCGCGAGAAATCGCATTTGCCCGGTCCACGACTGAGACGTTTCGCTACGCCTTGGTCGTGCGCTAGACGCAGCGCCCCACTGCTGCGCGTTGGCGCGGCGTGCAAAGGCGACCCTCAAATGCAAACAATCCGGCGGGCGGTAGGCGCCTCCGGATCGCTTGCACGGGTCCGCCGTTGCGTGGCCGGACTAGCTCGGGTCGACGATCATCTGAATCTGAGCGACGACCTTGTCGCCCACCTTGGTCGCGGTGGCGTGGCGGCCGCTGTTGCCCGATTCGTCGGCTGCCATCGCACCGGCGTATGCGGCGAGGGTCGTGCGTCGCTTGTACGGCTCGACTGCCTCGTGAATCGATTTGCTGAACGTTGGATCGAAATAGAACTGCGTCGTGAAGATCCAATCCGGCTCGTTGCTCTTGGCGTAGTTCACACGGCCGTGCGACATCGAGCCTTTCTTGAAGCACACGATGTGAATGTGAAGATCACGGCCGTTGTACCAGCCGGGAAACACGCTCAAGAACGCGGCCACGCCGTTGGCATCGGTGACCTGGATACCGCGACAGAAGCGCTCGGTGTTCTCGAGGTTGTTCGAGCCGGGAGTGCCGTTGTACGCCGCGTCCGGCTTCTGCTCGTCAGCGCCGCCCTTCATGCCGAAGCCGCTGTAGAAGCCCTGAGCGTCGGTGTGCCAAATGTAGACTTCGATGTCCTCTACCGGCACCATCGTTCCGCACGCGGCGTCGCTCTTCGTTTTGTCGATCAGCCGGACATACAGCTCCATGTCGACGCCCTTCTCGGCGGTCGCATTGTATTGACCGCGGATGTCTTGGCGGTAGAACGAGATGTCGTCGGCCTTCTCCAGTTCGTGAATGAAAAACGGTCCTTGGCCCTGGGCATCCGTCTTGGTCGTCACGTTGCACGCAAGTGCCTTCGGAGCCGTGGCATTGGTGGAATCCTGAACGGGGACATTCGTCCACGCCGGCGACGTGAGCATGCCCGTGCTCCCGCCTGCACCCGCGGCGCCACCCGCAGCCGTGCCCGCCGCGCCGCCCGCTGCTCCCGCGCCTCCCGCGCCTCCCGCGGCCGCGCCCGCGGCGCCCGTTGCGCCGGCCGCGCCGAGCGTGCCGGCTGCGCCCGGTGCACCTGCCGCGCCGACTGCGCCCGCCGCGCCGCCCGGCGCACCTGCCGCGCCGAGCGCGCCTGCTGCACCGGGAGTCCCCGCAGCGCCGGGGGAACCAGCATCGGTAGAGCCGCAAGCGGTGGTTGCCGCGAGCGCTCCGAGCCCTTCGAGCAATCGTCGACGGCTCAGGGCCTTCGCCAGCGTTGTACCAACATTCGATTCACGCTTCCTGGCCATACTCTGTACTCCTTCGATGCTCGATCACTGAGCCTCGGAAATGATTCGCCGCTGCGCGCACGGTTCTGCGCACGTACGCGCCATTGTGGTTGCCATTCGAATGATTCACCAGGCAACATTTCGAAAGTCGGCAGTCGCGTTGTGATTCGCACGAGACAGGCAATTTCGCGCTCAGCTACAGGCGATCAATTGCGATCGATGCAGATCTTTTTTGACCCGAAACCCGAGCGGCGTGGATCAGCTGCTGTCGCCGAAATGCGTTCTGTCAGCGCGGCGCACTTTGCCACGCCAGCGAGCAGACTCGATTTTCCTGACTCGACTGGCCCAACTTCGGTACTCTATTATAGTCCACCTAACGACCGGGGTTACTGCGCGTCGTGCCCGCGTCCTGCCCCGATTCTGACTCTGCTCTCGGCTTTTTGCCGACGGTCGGTCTTGGCTCTCTCGGAGGTTTCTATGTTGCTCGTCTCGAAGAATCGCCCCATCGGCGCGCCGGCCTTCACCGCGGCAGCATTCACGTGTTTTGCGGCGCTCGGCTTGCTCGCGTGTAGCTCGTCAGATGTGCCGTCCGGCGCGGGCGGGGGCAGCACGGCTGCTGCGGGCAACGGCAGCGGCGGCGGCATCCCCGGAGCGGCTGGCACCGTCGGAGTTGGCACTGCTGGTCAAGGCGCCACCCTCGGCGGCGGGGGCGCCAGCGGCAACGGCAGCGGCGGCGGCACGGTGATCGGTGGATTCAGCGGCGCGGCGCAGGGTGGGGGTGCCCCACAGGGCGGCGCTACGCAAAGCGGAAGCGCGGGCCAAGCCGGCGCCGCGCATACGCGCGACCATTGCCTCGAGGGCTACGATCCGGATCCGAGTGACGCCACCACCACGATGAAAGATGGCCCGGTGGATTACACGAAGTCGAACCAAGTCGACACCACGGTGCAGCCCGAAGTGTTGGCGTGGTTCAAAGCGCGCGTCTGGGAACAGGCGCACTTTCAATGGCACAACATCCGGCGTTGCAGTGGCGGCGCGATGGCGGCAACGGCCGATCCGCAAGGAGGCGGAGTCAACCCCTGCTTGACCAACCCCGAGTTGATTCCCGCCAACCAAGAGGGCAAGGGCCCGGGTGATGGTCTGGAGTTTTTGGCCATGCATCGCCACATGATCCAGAGCCTGAAGCAATTGTGGCCCAAGCATGCCGAGCAGTTCGAAGGCTGGGAGCATTTCCCGACCAAGGCCTCGGATGTACCGCAGGAATGGCAAGCGGCCTGGTCCGCGTGGCCGGCGAACATCGCGACTGCAGGCGCCCAAGCGGACGACCCGGCGAGCAACATGAGCAAAGCCGGCTTCGAGAGCGAAGGCGCGTTTGGTCAGTGGATTCAGACCACGAGCGGGCTGCACGGCGCTTTGCACTTCAAGTGGGTGCGCACCAACAACAGCGATCACGGCCTGGGCAATCAGTTTGCGAACATCGACAATTACATGTTCTGGAAGATGCACGGCTGGATCGACAAGGTCTGGGATCGCTACCGCGCGGCCAAGAACATGAAGCCGACCGATCAGGACATCAAGGACGCCGTCCTCGCCCAATGCCGGCAGATGGACCAGCTCGCAATCATCGTGAAGCCGAGCCTAGGGACGACTGACTGCACTGCTGCGCCGAAGCAATCGGGCGTGTTCGTCGACACCATCCGCCCCATCTTCGAGAGTGACACCAACAAGTGCACTGGTTGCCACGGGCGGACGGGCGCCAGCGCCAACCTGACTCTGGGCGGCAGCGACTGCGTCAGCTCGTCTGATATCGTCAAGGCGTTGGTGGGCAAGCCGTCGATCGGCGGTGGTCAGTTCAACCTGATCGAGCCCGGCAACGCCGACAAGAGCTGGCTATACCTGAAGGTGACCGGTAAGGCCGCCACGGCCGGCTGCACGTCGAGCGCAGGCACGTGCCAGACCGAGAGCATGCCTCAGGGCGGCGGCATCACCGTCACTCAGGCGCAGCAAGATGCGCTCAAAGCGTGGATCAACGCTGGCGCGCCAGCGCCACAGTGAGAGACCTTCGGGCTGGGCGCGCGCGGAGCTCTTGCGCGCGCGCCTTACTCCCCGAGTACGCCGAGCCCTTCCAGCAAGTCGGACACGTCTTCGTCTGACAACAACTCCTGGGAGAAGGGCGGCATCACTCCGCCGTAGCCCAGGAACAGCCCGTGCCGGATCTTTTCCGTGAACACTAGCCGTTGAACGCGAGCTGAGTACTCGGAGTGGGCGGCGACGGTATCTTCCGGCAAGATAGGTACGGTCGCGTTGAGCCGACCCACGCCGTCGTGCATGCGACCGTGACAAGCGATGCAGGTCACGGCGAACAGCGCTCGACCGCGGCTCTCGTCGCCGCGCGGTAGCGCGTCGATCGTGGTCACGATCGTGAACGGGATCGGGTCGGCATCGCCCGGTTCGAGGCTGGCGAGGTATGCGTAGAGTGAGCGCGCCTGCTCGTCGCTCGCGGACAGCGCCACATTGTCGCTCATGAAGTAGTTGCGACAAGCGTTGATGGACCCCAACAGATCCGCTTCTTGATCGCCCCAAAAAACAGAGCGCAAGGTGACGCCGGCCAGCGCCCCTCCTGCCTTTTTCGAGGGCGGAGTGCTGGCTTCGGTGTCGTGGCAGGTCGCGCAGGTGTAGTCGTTCAAATGAGACTGCGAGAGCGCTTTGGACTCGAACAGCTGACGTCCCTGATCGACCGCGCCGGGCTCGAAGGTCGAGCCGCACGCGCTGAGCAGCCAGCCGCCAAGCACGGCCGCGGTTGCCCGGAGCGTGCCGATTGCGTGAGTGAAGTGACGGCGATTCATGGCTCGGAGATCGACATGCGCTCGGGATAGATCTCGACCGGCACGCTCGCCGTGATCGCGAGTGTGTTCGGGTCGAGCTCGACGACCGCGCCGGGGTGATAGTGGTCGCCTTCGCACACGAGACGCACGCGCGAATCGCTGGTGACGCTGATTTCGGCGGGGTTCGCGCAATCCGCGTCCGAGTATTCGAACTCGACGAGCTGCTCACCCGTCGTGATGTCGAACAGGGCGGCGCCGCTGGGGGCCTGAAACGGCACGATCAGCGTCGAATCCGACACGAAAGCGGAAAACATCGGCACGCCCGGGACGAGCAGCGTCGAAAGTAAATTCGGAGTGTCGCTCAGATCGAACACGGACAGCGCAAACGAGACCTGATTCGAGACCAGCAAGCGGCCCTGGGTGGGGTCGACGACGAGCGCGTACGGTTTGTTGACCACCGAGTTCCCCGCGGGCACGCGCGAGATCACTTCTCCGCTGCTGCTGTCGACGACGGCGATCGAGTCCTCACCCGTGCAAGCAACGAACACGCGCGCCCCGTCGCCGTCGAAGGCGATGGCCGCAGGAACGGCGCACACCGGTATCCGGCTCGGCTCGGCGCTGCTCGAGGCGATGGCGTTTGCGGGATCGACCAACACCAGGTTCGCGCGTCGCGCGTCCAGATCGGATCCCTGCAAGGAGCGAAAGAGGTCGTAGTGGGAAACGGCGAGCTTTCCCGTCGAGGCCGAGAACGCGACGTCGCCCGCGGCTGGATCCACGCGCATTTCACCGGCGATGCTCAAGTCCGCGAGGTTCAGCGCTTGCACGTAACCCGAGCGTTGAGTTCCTCCCTCGGAGAGCGCGTGCACGCTCACGTTGGCAAACGGATACGAAAGCGCGACGTAGCCGAGGCCACTCGCGGAATCGAGCACGACATGACGCGGCCCATCGATGTCGACCGGACCGCGTCCGACGGGGACGCTCGCGAGCAGAGTCATTGCGTCGAGATCGAGCACACTCACGGTGTCGGAATTGCGATTGGCAACGTAGCCGAGTCGGCGGCCCGCGGCCTCGAAGGTCGGTCGAACACTCGGGTAAGCAGTCCCGGTAAAGCCATCGCTGGACGAGCCCGAGCAGCCGACAGCCATGGTCGTGGCGACGACCAGCAGGCACTTTTCCCAATCACTCGACAGGCTCAAGAGAGCACGTTATCCTCCAACCATCGCACTCGGACAAGCGCTCACACATTGGGTCATGATGCGGGGGCGGCCGCGCCGGTGATCCGCTCGAGTCGTAACTTTCCCGCTGCCAGCGTGAGAAACCGCCTGAGCCTGCGAAGTTGCGCGCGGCCCGAAAAGTGCGAAATCTTCCGAGATGAATCCGTACCGACAACGAGCTGCTCATGGGCTGCTCCTGCTGCTGGCTTCCTGCTCGAGCAATGCGAGCGATTCTCCAGCCCCGGTCGGCCAGGAAGACATCAGCAACGTGATCTACGTCGGCGGCGCGACCGATGAAGCACTCAAACGCCTTTTGGACGTCGCGCCCAAGAACGATGCAAAGCACGTGGTGATCATCGATTCGCCCGACCTCAAAGCTCCGGTGCCAAAGGACAGCCCCGCCACGCTGCAATTTCACTTAGTCGGCGAAACGACGCGCGCACCGGGCCTTCGCCCGAGGCCAGCCGGCCCCCCGCCTTCCAAGTGGCAGCGCTCGTTCCACGAGCTCCTCGAGCTGCTGGCGCCGGAACGCATCGCTCATGCGCATGGCACGCCTTACAACGGGACTGCTTACTACCTGGTGATCACCGGCGCGGATTCGAAGCAGATCCTACAGCTGTTCACCGCTCAGACATCCTTCACGCCGGAGGCCGTCGATTGGCAAAATTTGGTGCAAGCGCCGCAGCCATTGACGCTCGATGTTACCTCGGCCTTCTTCGACGAGAACGACATCCCGGCGGGCGAGGGGCCGTTTGTCGGCGGTTCGTTCCAGTTTCGCATCGAGTGAACGAGCGCTCGTCGTTCGAGCTCGTCATGGTTCGACCCCCCAGATCAAAACCCCGTTGGCGTACAGCGTGACGTGATCTGCGGTCTGGAAACCGTCGTTGGTCGAAAAGGAGTAGTCGTTCGTTTGGATGAACGGGGCGTAGCTCGGCACGAAGAACGCGCCGTGAATCTCCGAAGTTTGATTCACGGCCAACGATGGCGCCTTGGCGGCGTAGTGAAGTTCGACGTAGCGATCGGCAGTGGCGGTCTTGGGCGTCACGTCGCCGAATCGCGCAGGCGCTAGCAGAGTGCAGTCCCCGCCACTCACGGTGTAGCAGTTGAACTGTTCGGTGCCGGACACGTCCTTGCTGTAGTAGTAGCGCAGCGACAGCGAAGATAGCGGGAAGGCGACGTTGCCTGCATTGACGATCCGAAAGTAAGGCTGCGGTGAGGTCGCGCTGGTCGAGCGATCGGAGCAGAACAAATCGACGTGCAGCGAGCTCACGCAGATTTCTGCGCATGATTTGCTCATGCAATCATCGTTCGAGATACAGCTGCGATTGAGCGCACAGGGGGTGCAGCCGGTGCCGCAGTCGCGGTCACTCTCGCTGCCGTTCTTCACACCGTCGTCACAGCGCGGCGCTCGACAGATCGACTCCGTACACACCGCGCTCGCGCAATCGCTGTCGGCTCTGCAGGCAATGCCCGCGGCGCAGCCGAGGCAGTCTCCGCTTCCACCGCAGTCGACCCCCGTCTCGTCGCCGTTCTGCACGAAGTCTCCGCAGGTGGGCGCTGCGCATTGCTGCTGCTGACAGACCAGGCTGGCACAACCTCCGTTGGCCACGCACGCTTGTCCGGTGCCGCAGCTCGGGCAGTGGCTGCCGCCGCAATCGATGTCGATCTCGTCCTGGTTCAAGCGCGAGTCGCTACAACTGGGCGACGCGCAATGCCCGCTGACGCAGCTGCCGCTCATGCAGTCGGAGGCGACCAAGCAGCGCGCATCGACCGGACACGGGCCGCACGAGGGACCGCCGCAGTCGACTTGGGTCTCGCCTGGGCTGAGCCGCTCGTCGTTGCACGATGCTCGCACACACAGCAATTCTCGGCAAATACCGGTCTCGCAGTCGGCGGCTTTGCCGCACGCCCGGCCCTCGGTGCACTTTTCGCACTTCGAACCGCCGCAATCCACGTCGCTCTCGGAGCCGTTTTCGATCTGATCGTCGCAGGTCGCCTCGCTGCACCGTTGGTCGGCACAAGCGAAGCTCGAGCAGTCCTCGTTGTGCTGGCAAGTTTCTTCGGTTGGGCAACGATTCGGCGCGCAACTTTCGCCGCAGTCCACCGCCGATTCGCGGCCGTTGCGGACGCCATCGTCGCAGCTCGGGGCGGCGCAGCTGCCTGCACGGCACACGCCTGAGCTACAGTCGCTGGGCACGACGCACGACTGGCCGGTGACGCACTCGGGGCACGCCCGACCCCCGCAGTCGACGTCACTCTCGTCGCGGTCCTTCAGACGATCCGAGCATGAGGCCGTGTCGCTCACGCCAGGAGCAACCGGAGTCAGGCCATAGTCAGGGAACGCGCATGACCCCAAACCGCGGCAAGCACCCAAAGTCTAAATGTGTATCTCGAGGGCAACGAGCTCAGCCAAACATTAACACGCCTACGCTTTGCTCGAGTGCGCTAGAAAGTTGAATAAAATCAAGACCATTGGGGCTGCTTCCGGTGAACACGCAGGCTTTGCGCGAGGGAGTGCGCAGTCCGTGCGTGGGACGCGCGGCTTCGACGGCTTTCCAGCAACTGGATCTGCCCGGACGCGCCTCGTCGATGACTTGCTCGAACTGGCACATCCGGTGCACGAACATGGCACACACGGTGTAGTGAGTGAGAGCAATGTCATCTTCCACCGCTGCCAGCGCAGCGTTCGCTCCAGCAATCGCCAGTCGACAGGGGCTAAGCAGCCAAGAGGCAGAGCTCCGTCTGCGGCAGGCTGGCGCCAATGAGCCGCTCCCGCAGCGGGTAGACAGCGCCTTTCGTGCGTTTCTGCGTCGCTTCGCCAACCCCTTGGTAGCGATCCTCCTGCTCGCGAGTCTGGCCTCACTCCTGGTGGGCGACGTCGTCAACTCCGCGATCGTGTTGTGCATCGTGGGCGTGAGCATGAGCGTCGAATTCTACCAGACCCGTCGCTCCGAGCGCGCTGCCAGCGCGTTGAAGGCGCAGGTCGCGGACACCGCGAACGTGCTGCGAGATGGACGTTTCGTCGAACTGTCTCGGCGAGACATCGTGCCCGGCGACGTGGTTCGCCTGGACGCCGGGTGCGTGGTTCCCGCCGACGCAGTATTGCTCGACGGTAAGGACTTGCATCTGAGCGAGGCTGCGCTGACCGGAGAATCACTTCCCGTGGAGAAGCATCCGGCGGATCCGGTCTTGATGGGTACCTCGGTAGTCAGCGGGACCGGCCTGGCTTTGGTGCAGAAGACCGGCGCAGCCACTCAATTCAGCGAGATTGCAAAGGTACTCGCACAACGAGCCCCGCGCTCTGAATTCGAGCTGGGCCTCGCTCGTTTCGGCGCGTTCATCCTCAAGACCGTGCTGTTCTTGGTGCTTTTCGTGTTCCTTGCGAGCGCACTGCTGCATCACGATCCGCTCGAGTCACTGCTATTCGCGGTCGCTCTCGCGGTCGGCCTCACGCCGGAGTTCTTGCCCATGATCACCACCGTTACGCTGACGCGCGGCGCGGTGCGCATGGCCAAGTCGAACGTGATCGTGAAAAACCTGGCGGCGATTCAAAATTTCGGCAGCATCGACGTCCTCTGCTGTGACAAAACTGGCACATTGACGACTGGCGAAATGTCCTTGGACGAGTGGCTCGATCCCGCCGGCCAGGTCTCGGAGCGCCCGCTCTTGCTTGCCTACGTGAACAGCTACTTCGAGAGCGGCGTCGAGAACCCGATGGATGTCGCGCTGTTGCACAAAGCGAAGCTAAATGCGCTCGATTCCGCTGTGCTGAAGCATGCGCACCCGGACATCAGCGGTTACACGAAAATAGACGAAATCCCATTCGACTTCGAACGGCGACGCGTGAGCGTGGTCTGCGAGCGGAATGGCAAGGGTTTATTGATTAGCAAGGGAGCGCCCGAGCAAATCCTTGCTGTTTGTTCGCAGTTCGAGCTCGACGCCCGCAGCCAGACGCTGGACGACGCAACCAGGGCCCAATGCGTGAGCCTTTTTCAGCGCTTGTGCACGAAAGGCTATCGCGTGCTGGCCGTAGCGTATGCCGACGTCGAGACCGCCCGCACGTTCAGCAAGGACGATGAGCACGATCTGGTGCTGGCGGGTTTCTTGGCCTTCGTCGACCCTCCGCGGGCAGACGCGGCCGAGGTGCTCGCCAAGCTCGAGTCCGAGGGGGTGCGGGTGCAGGTCCTCACGGGGGACAACGAACTCGTGACCGCGCAGATCTGCCAGCGCGTAGGCATACCCTCGAGCAACGCCTTGCTTGGCGAAGAAATCGAGAAGATGAGCGACGCGGCTCTTTTTCACAGCGTCGAACACGTTCGTGTTTTCGCTCGCGTATCACCCGCGCAGAAGAATCGAATCCTGCGCGTGCTGAAGACGCGCGGTCACGTCGTTGGTTACCTTGGCGATGGCATCAACGACGCGCCTTGCCTTCATACGGCAGACGTGGGGATATCTGTCTCGGGCGCCGTCGATGTGGCGCGAGATGCGGCAGACATCATTCTGCTCGAACCGGGGCTTGGCGTGTTGCTCACCGGCGTGCTGGAAGGGCGGGCCGCGTTCGGGAATGTGATGAAGTATTTGCTGATGGGCACCAGCTCCAACTTCGGCAACATGTTCAGCATGGCCGGCGCGGCGGTTTTTCTGCCGTTCTTGCCGATGCTCCCGAGTCAGATTCTGCTCAATAACTTCCTCTACGACCTGGCCCAGATCAGCATTCCATCGGATCACGTCGATGCCGAGTTCACGCGCAAACCTCGGCGCTGGGACATTGCTTTGATTCGTCGCTTCATGTGGTGGGTCGGGCCGGTGAGCTCGCTCTATGACGCCTTGACGTTCTTCGTGCTGCTCAAAGTGTTTCACGCCGACGCGCAGTCGTTCCATACCGGGTGGTTCGTCGAGTCCCTTGCCACGCAATCCCTGGTTATCTTCGTGATTCGGACTGCCAAGAACCCGTTCAGGAGCAGACCCAGCCGGGGGTTGATGTTGACCACGCTCGGGGTCGTGGTTCTGGCTTTGATTTTCCCCTGGCTACCCTTTGCGCACGCGTTCGGCTTCGTCCCGCTGCCGGCCGCATACTTTGCGTTTCTAGCTTGTGCGACATTGACCTATTTGGCGATCGTCGAGGGGGTCAAGCGCATCGCCCTGCGCGGGGCGATGAACTAACTTCACTCCCTGGATTCGTCAATGGAAGCTGGCTCGCGAGCGCCTGGTGGGCGCGTGTTGTCTTCATGCAGCAGGCGAATCGCCGGAGTCTCGAGGTCATCGAACTGGCCCGAGCGGGTTGCCCACGCAAAGGCGGCAACTGCGCCCGCAGAAAGCAGGAGCGTGACCGGGACGATGAGAAAGATGATGCTCACGCTCGCGAGCTCCTCTGGAAAGTCCGCGCTCGGAGCGCGGCGGTGACGACGGTGATCGAGCTCAAAGGCATCAATATGGCTGCCCAGAGCGGATCGAGCCGCCCGCTCACCGCCAAGGCGACACCGAGCACGTTGTAGGCGAGCGAGAGGCCGATGCCGATGCGAATCACACGCATCGTTCGTTTGGAGCCCAGCGCCGCGAGCGCCACGGTCTGGAGACCTGGCCGGGTGGTGAACACGTCCGCTGCGGCGAGGCAAGCCTCGGCACCGCCGTGTACCGCGATGCCCACGTTCGCGGCTGCCATCGCCGCCGCGTCGTTCACGCCGTCACCGACCATGAATACGCGATTCCCCGTCGCTCGGAGGCTTGCGATCGCGGCTAGCTTCGCTTCCGGACTGGCCCCCCCCGTTGCATTCAACAACGGAACCCCCAACTCGCGAACGACCGAATCGACCACGCGCTGGTCATCACCCGATAGCACCTCGAGCTGAAAACCGAGCTCGGCGAGCGTGACCAAGCTGGCGGCCGCATCGGCGCGAACGGTGTCGGCGAACGCGGCGATCGCGCATACTTTGCCGTCGATCGCGATGAGGACCGGCGTTTGCCCGGCGGCCGCGTGCGCTTGCGCTCGAATCACGCACCAAGTTGGCAGCGAACCGAGGGTTGCTCTGACGAGGGACTGCGAGCCAACCAGCACGTCTCGGCCGCTGACCTGCGCGTGGACCCCGCCCGGATATTCTCGGCGCTCCGTGCAAACCAAATCGCTCTCGGTGAGGCTTCGCTGGAAGGCACGCGCAATCGGGTGTCCGGAAGTCGCTTCCGCGGCGCGGACCAAGGGCCGGATGGATTGATCGCCGTACCAGGTGACGAGGGCAAGACGGCCCTCGGTCAGCGTACCCGTCTTGTCGAACACGATGATGCCCGGACGAGCCAGCTCTTCGATGAACTCTCCACCTTTGAACAAGATGCCGCCGCGAGCAGCAGCCCGTAGCGCGGCGCTCACCGCCAACGGCGTTGCCATGCCGAGTGCACACGGACAAGTCACGACCAACAAAGCGACGGTGTGATCGATGGCGTGGCTCACGTCCAGCTTCATCCAGACGAGTAGCGTGAGCACAGCAATCCCGACGATCGCCAGCACGAAATAGCCTGCAACGCGATCGGCCAGCCGCACGATCGGTGCCCGCTCACGCTGCGTCGCCTCGACGCTTTGCATGAGTCGGCCGAGCCTGGTCTCGCTGCCAACGCTCTCGGCGCGAACCCGCAGCCGCGCGGAGAGGTTCGTGGTCCCCGCATGCACGCGATCGCCGACGGTGACCTCTTCGGGAAACGACTCACCGGTGAGCAGGGACGTGTCGAGCGCGGAGCTGCCATCGTTCACCACGCCGTCGACGGCAACGCGCTCGCCCGCGCGAATCTCGACGATGCTGCCCACGGCTACCGTGTTCGCCGGTACCTCGCGCGTCGTCTCGCCGTCGAGCACAGAAGCCGTGGTTGGAGCCAGGGCGTTGATTAGGTCGCTGGCCTTTGCGGAGCGCCGTTGATGGGTGCGCTGCAGGTAGCGTCCGACCAGTAACAGAAAGATCAGCGTGCACAGCGAATCGAAATAGATCTCTCCGTGACCACGGACAGTGTTCGCCGCGCTACCCAAGTAGCCTGCCAGGATCCCCAGACTCACCGGCAAGTCCATGTGCGGCGTGCGCGTGCGCAGCGCCGCGAGCCCGCCACGGAAGAATACGTTCCCCGCCCAAAAAACCGCCGGCGTCGCGATCGCCAAGCTGCCCCAGCGAAAGAGCGCCGCATACTCCGCCGCCATGCCGGCGTACTTTCCGGAATAGAGCGCGAGCGCCATCAGCATCACGTTTCCTGCGGCGGCGCCCGCGATTCCGAGGCGGAGCAGCAAAGCTCGGTCACCTTTGCGTTGCTCTGCGACCAGATTCGTCGAGTGCGTTGGATGTGGGGTGTAGCCCAACGAGTCGAGCGCCCTGGCGATCTTGCTGAGTGGAGTAGACGCCGGGTCCCAAGTGATCTGGATCACCGAACGCGTCAGGTCGTAACGCGCCTCGAGCACCGCGGGCGTGACTCGCGGTAGGCGCTCGAGCAGCCAGACGCAGGCCGAACAATGGACGCCTTCGACGAAAAATTCGCTGCGCAGGACCCCGTCGCCGCGGTCTTGGCAGTGACGCTCGCGAAAGCTGGGCTCGTCGAGCTCCTCGAATTTTCGCTGGCTGCGTTGCGGCGCTCCGGTCTCTGGATTGCTCCGATCCCGCTGCACGTAGTATTCTTCGAGGCCCGCGTCATGCAGGATGGCGAACACGGAGCGACAACCATCGCAACAGAACTGTTCATCGTCGAGCGGCTCGACGCGCGCGGCGGAGACGGGCAGGCCACAGTGCGCACAGCGCGGTTCAGGTTGCGGACGCGCGCGACCGGCAGAGGACACGCCCAATTCGACTGCCGCGGTCATCTTACGGGCGCTTTCGGTGGCAGGGGCAGTCGCCTGGCATCGGAAGCGTGGCGCTGGACAGGTGACATTGATTGATCGCCGAGGCGGCAAACGCAGGCAGGTTGGCGCGCGCGGTGACCGTGAACAGGCCAACGTAAAAAATTACCGCCGCGCTCAGTAAGGGCACATGTCGGCGTACTCGCCCAACCACCGCGCTCAGAGCGACCCCCAGGCCGAGCAGCACGGGCAAATTGCCGGTCCAGAATGCCGCCATCAACAGCGCGCCGTCGACCGGGCTCGCCGTTCCGGCAGCGCTGACCGCAAATGCATACAGCCAGCCACAGGGGAGCAAGGTCGTGGCTAGGCCCAGCACCAATCCTCGCCAGGCGGCGGGCAGGCGGCGCACGGAAGCGAGCGTCTCGGTTACACGTTTGGGTAGCGCCCGGCGGCCTCGGAAGACACGCACGCCTTGCGTCTCGAGCAACGCGCCCATGCCCCACAGGATCATGATGGATCCCGACACGAGCGCCGCGACGCGACCAAGCCCCGCGGCGCTGCCCGCGAGGTCGACCGCGTGACCCAGAGACCCTGCGGCAGCTCCGAGGGCAGCGTAGCTCACGAGTCGACCTGCGTTGTAGCTGAGCTGCGCAGCCCAGCGAGCCTTTCCGCTGACGCCATCGCCCACGATGGCCACGAACCCACCGCACATTCCCGCGCAATGAATGCTACCGAGCAGACTCGCTGCGGCCACGGGAACGAGCAGCGTGAAATTCACGCGGAACCCCCCGGGACCAGATCAGCTCTGACCTCGACCGTAAAGCGTTCACCGCCTCCGTTGCCCGCGATCTCGAAGACCCATTGTCCCGGGTGATGAGTCGTGAACTTGGCCAGATAATGGCCGGCGGAGGATTCCACGAACACCATGCCGAAGATCACGCCGGAGTAGGCGTTGGCGAATGCGTCGCCGGTCAGCCGCGCACCGGTCACCGGCTGGCCAAGGCGATCGCTGACCGTCAACTCCAGCGTGGCTCGTCCTTGGGGGTCGAACCTGAGAAACGGAGGTAGCTTGACAACGTAACCGAGACGCTGGTTCGTAGCGGCTTGCGCTTGGGTTTGATCCCAGC
The DNA here is from genome assembly GCA_037200885.1 of Pseudomonadota bacterium. Taxonomy (GTDB): domain Bacteria; phylum Myxococcota_A; class Polyangia; order Polyangiales; family Polyangiaceae; genus PMG-095. The sequence goes on along the minus strand of JBBCIN010000003.1, from coordinate 1,489,247 downwards.
GAATGGCCTTTTGATAGTAGTCCGGTTCGGTGGCGAAGTTGGGATCGCGCACCGCAACAATCGCCATGGAGCCCACGCCCACGGCGCTGGTCAGCAGCAGAGCGACCGGTACGAGTGCCCAAGGTAGACGCGCGCGATGCGCTGGAGTCGACGGCAGAGTGGTCATGTTCAGGGGGCCTCCGGGCCGAGCAATTCGTAGGGAAAATCCGCGCGATAGCCGTGATTGTCCGTGATCCGAAAATGCACGGCTCGGCGAGCGTTCGAGAACGCATTCCTCGGCGCCAGCACGAACACGCTGGTGGTTCGTTGCTCGCCGGCCCGGACTAGTAACGGATCCTCGGGCGAGATGAGTTGGGCGGCAGCCAGATCGGCGATCTGGACATGATAGTTCTGCGCGGCGCTCCCGCGGTTCCGTACCTTGATCCGGATTTGATTGACCACTTGCGGGCCCGTCTCGGAAAATGGTGCGCCGATTCCACGCAGAATCGTGACCTCGGCGCCCGGCTTGACCAATAGAGCGTTGGTCAAGAGCAGCAGCAATCCGAGCAAGAGCAGCGAGTAGATCACCACGCGTGGTCGCAGCAGCGCTGCCTTACTGCCGGACTCGAGCGCGTCTTGTGCAGCGTACCGGATGAGGCCGCTCGGTTTGTGAATGCGGGCCATGATCGAGTCGCAAGCGTCGACGCACTGACCGCAAGCGATGCACTCGAGCTGTAAGCCTTGTCGAATGTCGATGCCCGTTGGGCAAGCGACCACACAGGCCTGGCAATCGATGCAATCGCCGTTGCCTTGCTTCTGCTTGCCCTTGCTGCGCGGTTCGCCGCGCTTGGTATCGTAGCCAATGACCAGCGAGCTGCGATCGAGCAGTACGGATTGCAATCGCGCGTAAGGGCAGATCACCGTGCACATCTGTTCGCGGAAGTAGGCAAAGTCGAAAAAGACCAAACCGGTGGTGACCGCGACTACGAGAAACCCGGTCGTGTGTTTGGAAGGGGCTTCGGTCATCCAGTTGCGAAGCGCGTGCACGCCCACGAAATAAGACAGGAAAACGTTGGCAAGCAGGAACGACAGCCCCAAAAATACCAAGTTTTTCAGACCGCGACGCAGGCCCATCCCGTCCTTGTCGAGCTGGAGCTGCAACTCTCGCTTGCCCTCGAACAGGCGCTCGATTGGTCGAAAGAGGAACTCCATGTACACGGTCTGCGGGCAACCCCAGCCGCACCAAGCGCGTCCCACTAGCGCGGTGGTCAAGAATACCGCCGCAAAGATCGCGAGCATGAGCAGCATCAACAGCACGCCATCGGTGGCCAGGAAGATGTGCCCGAACAACGAAAACTCGCGCTGAACGACGTCCAGAAAGATGGCAGGCTTGCCGCCAATCGTCAGCCAGGGCAACCCCACGAAGAGCACCACGAGTGCCCACGCAACCGCGCGCCGCCTGCTGAGCAGCGGCCCGGCATACTGGCGTGGGCGGATTCGGTTGCGTGTGCCGTCAGCGTTCAGAGTCGGGAGCACGCGTTCGGGCGCGATGAGCGGATGCATGGCAGTGCGGGCTCAGGGGACCGCGATGCCTTCAGGCGACTTGCCCGGCAGGTTCGTGCCGCGAAGCGTGCCGACGAAGGCCACGACTTTGCGCAGCTCGATCGGAGTCAGTTGGCGACCCCAGGCCGGCATGCCTTTCGCCGCCACGCCGCCATCCACCACGCCGTAGATGTCGGTCAGCTTGCCCGTTCCGTGAATCCAGGCATTGTCCGTGAGGTTCGGCCCAATGATGCCCTGCGCGTTGGCGCCGTGGCAGGGGGTGCAGCGCAGGCCAAAGAGGGCTTTGGCGTCCGTCATCAGCGCAGGGTTTTGCATCAGCTTGCCGAGCGAGTCCTCACTCACTGGTTCGGCGAGGGACTGCTTCGCCTCCGCCTCGCGGGCCTCCGCCATGTCCTCGAGGTAGCTGTCGGACACCGACGTTCCGTTGTGCGAGATGTGATAATGAAAGAAGTAGCCCACGGAAAAGAAAAAGCTGCCGGCCCACATCCATACCCACCAACGGGGCAAGGGATTGTCGTATTCGCGAATCCCATCGTATTCGTGATCCATCACGGGCGCTTCGGGGGCGACGCTCGTTGCCGGGGCTGGCGAAGCAGAGAGTACGGCAGGCAGCGGATGTTCGGAAGACGTGGTCATCGGTCGCTCTCTCCGTCGGATTTCTGTCCGTCGAGTGGCAGTTGGCGAGCGTGTTCGAACTCGTTCTTGCCCTGCAGCAGGTGCAACACGACCCCGATGAAGATGCCGAAAAAGACCAACAGCGGCAGCTGGGCAAACACAGAAACATGCATCGCGGACATGACATCGCCGAGTTTCATGATCAAAGCCCGTCCTGGCTGGCCTTCATGGGCACAACGTTGCTGGGAATATCGGTTTGGGTCGGACCGGTGCCTGCGATCGTCTTCAGGCTAGGCGTACCGGGGGGCAACTTCTTGATGTCGGTACCGAGGCGTTGCAGATAAGCGATTAGGGCGATGATTTTCTTCTGCTCGAGACCAGCTGGTCCGCCCTGCGTTCGAACGTCCGCGCTGATCTGGGCAGCCTGTGTTCGCGCCATCGTCTCCGCGTGGAGCACTGCCTCACCGTAGGGAACGCCCAGCATCGCCATGGCATCGACGCGCTTTTGAATCCCGCCGTAGTCGAGATCGTCGGCGAAGAGCCAGCCATAGGCCGGCATGATCGATTGCGGAGTCGTAGACCGCGGATCTTGCATGTGTCGCACGTGCCAGAGGTAGGGATATTTGCCTCCGACCCGATGCAGATCCGGCCCAATTCGCCGTGAGCCCCACTGAAATGGATGATCGTAGACGAACTCGCCCGGCTTCGAGTACTCGCCATAGCGCTCCGTCTCCGAGCGAATCGGTCGAATCATCTGCGAGTGGCAGTTGTAACAGCCCTCCGCCACGTAGATGTCGCGACCTACCAGCTCGAGTGGCGTGTAGGGAGTAACCGAAGCGATGGTCGGGATGTTGGATTTGATCAAGAAGGTCGGTACGACCTCGAACAGCGAAGCGACGATCACCGCCACTGCGACCCAGATACTGAACTTCAGCGGCTTTCGCTCCCAAACGCGGTGCCACTTGGCCTCCACGAAGTAGATCAGCGAATGTCCCGTATTCGAGATCGTGCTGTGCGCGGGAATTGAAAGCTCGGTGACGGGACCGTCGTAGACGGCGAGCGGGAGCGCTTCATCGGAGGATTCGGCGTACACAGCGGGGCGCGCGCGCCAGGTCATCGTGATGTTGACGAACGCCATCACCACTCCGACGATGTACAACGAGCCGCCGAGTACCCGCACCCAGTACATGGGCAGGATCCTGACGACCGTCTCGACGAAATCCGGGTAAGCGAGGCGACCGGTGGAGTCGAACGCGCGCCACATCAGCCCTTGTGTCACGCCGGCCGCGTAGATCGCGACGATGTACAACAAGATCCCGATCGTGCCGATCCAGAAGTGCAGCTCTGCCAGCTTCTTGGACCACAGTTTGGCCTGAAACAGTCGCGGCGCGAGATAGTACAGCATGCCGAAGATCATGAAACCGTTCCAGCCGAGCGCGCCGCTGTGAACGTGCGCAATCGTCCAGTCGGTGTAGTGCGAGAGCGCATTCACGCTTTTGATCGAAAGCAGGGGACCTTCGAACGTGGCCATGCCGTAGAAAGTGATGCCAACTACGAAGAACTTGAGCACCGGATCTTCGGAGACTCGGTTCCAGGCTCCGCGCAGAGTCATCAGCCCGTTGATCATGCCGCCCCAAGAAGGCATCCACAGCATCACGCTGAACAACATGCCCAGGGTGGAAGCCCACTCCGGCAGGGCCGTGTAGTGCAGATGATGCGGACCGGCCCAGATGTAGATGAAGACTAGCGACCAAAAATGCAGGATCGACAGCCGGTAGGAGAATACCGGGCGGTTCGCGGCCTTCGGCAAGAAGTAGTACATCAGTCCGAGGAAGGGCGTGGTCAGGAAGAACGCGACCGCGTTGTGCCCGTACCACCACTGCATGAACGCATCCTGCACGCCGCCGTAAACGCTGTAGCTCTTGAATAGCGTAACCGGCAGCGCCAAGTTGTTGAAGATGTGCAGGATCGCGACGGTGATGATCGTCGCCACATAGAACCAAATGGCGACGTAGATGTGCCGTTCGCGGCGCTTGGCGATGGTGCCGAAGAAGTTCACCGCGAACGCCACCCAGACGACCGCAATCGCAATGTCGATTGGCCACTCGAGTTCGGCGTACTCCTTGGATTGAGTGATCCCGAAGGGCAAGGTCAGCGCGGCCGAGACAATGATCGCTTGCCAGCCCCAGAAGTGGAACCGACTCAGCTTGTCGCTGAACATGCGCGCTTTGAGCAAACGTTGGCTGGAGTAGTAGATGGCCGCGAAAATGCCGTTTCCCGCAAAGGCAAAGATGGCGGCATTCGTGTGCAGTGGTCGCAGTCGACCGAAGCTGAGTTGAGCCAGGCCAAAGTTCAATGAGGGTGCGACCAGCATCAGGGCCAGCCACAAGCCGACCAGCGTCGCGACCACACCCCAGAACGCAGTGGCAAAGACGAACTTGCGGACGGTGCCGTCGTCGTAGTTGAATTTCTCGATACGAGGGGACATTCGGGGCTGCCCATCGCAAAAGTCGTGCCTCGCGAGTTTTGCGGAGAACTAGCCAAGCGCTGGGGGAGCACGCGCAAGAAGTGCGCCGCAGCGCAAATTCCGCGCATCGCCCGCTGGAGCGCGGAGCGAGCAAACACTGCGCGTCTGTTGCTTGAGTGCGCGCGCGGCGACCGTTATTGCGCCGTTTCGACATTGGCCGACGAATTGCAATGCAGGAGCCAATGTCCGAAGCCGAAGTCTTGCGCCCCTACGTCGTGCTACTGGTGGACGACGACTTGCGGACGACCCGTCGCATGGCCGACATGCTGCGTGAAGATGGCTTCGCGGTCGAGATTGCACGCGATGGCGCAGCGGCAATTGCGCGATTGTCCCGCTCGCCCGCCCCTGACGCCCTAGTGACCGAGTTGACGACCGCCCATGCGGATGGAGTGGCGCTCGGTCGCTTTGCCCGTAGCCAGCGCCCCGGGTTACCCGTGCTGGTGCTCACGGGCTACCCTCATTTGCTCGAGCCGGACGCTTTTGCCGGTGGCCCCCCCGCTCTGCTGTTCACCAAACCGGTCGACTACGCCGCTTTGAAGGCCGCGCTTCGGGACGCGCTCGACTCGTCGCCTTCGGGCGTGCCAGCGGTTGCTTTGGCCAGTGCAGACTCGAACCCCAACGCTGAGCTAGAATCGGCCCCGGACAATGCCAGGAGAAACACGCTTTCAGGAGCTCAAGCGGTACGTGCGCTTCGACGAACGTGACGCCCGGCTTTTGGCCGCATTTCGTCAGCATGCGGAGGCGGAATTTCCTCGGATTGCACTCGAGTTCTACGATCGGATTCGCGAGCACGCCGATGCGCACGACGTCTTCACCGGCGAAGAGCAGATCTTGCGTCTGCAACGCTCACTCGTGCTGTGGATGTCACGCGTTTGCAGCGGACCGTATGACGAAGCGTACCATCAGCAGACCTCTCAGATCGGTCGCGTCCATGTGAAGATTGGGCTACCGCAGCGCTACATGCTTACGGCGATGGCGCTGATCCGCGTGGCGCTCTTGCGCATCGCGGATCGCCAACTGGGCGAGGAGAGTGCGCCGACTCGCGAGGCACTGATTCGGATCCTCGATCTCGAGCTCGCGGTGATGCTCGAGACCTACAAGGACTCCTACGTCGACCGCATCCGCTCGGTGGAGCAGCAGGAACGCCTGGACCTCGGCCAAGCACTGGCGCGCGCCGAGCAGCGCTACGTGAACGCCGTCGAACTCGCGAGCGTGATGATCATCGGCTTGGAACGAGACGGAAACATTCTGCTGTTCAATCGAGAAGCCGAACGGATTACCGGTTTCGCACGCGATGAAGTGTTGGGGCAGCCGTTCATGCGCATCCTAGGCTCTGAAGACGGTGCTGGAGAGCTGGCTGCGCGAATGGCGGACGCGCTCGCGGGACGTGCCCCTTCGCAGGTCGCAGAGGGCACGCTCCGGACACGCGCGGGCAAGATTCGAGATGTGGTCTGGAATCTAGGCTATGCTGGCGCGCATCAAGGCGACGACGTAGTGCTGTTTGCCATCGGCCAGGACTCGACCGAGGCTCGGGCGATGGAGGAGCGCACCCGTCAAGCAGAGAAGCTTGCTGCAATCGGCACCCTGGCGGCCGGTCTGGCGCACGAAATCCGCAATCCGCTCAACGGTGCACAGCTTCACGTGTCTTTTTTGGAACGCGCAATCAAAAAGAAAGCGACCGAACAGGACATGCTCGAGGCGACGCGCGTCGTCGGCGACGAGATCACGCGTCTGGCAAACCTGGTCACGGAATTCTTGGACTTTGCTCGGCCAAAGCCGTTGCAACTCAAGGCCGTCAGTCTGTTCAAACTGTGCGAGCACGCGAATGCTCTGGTCCAGCCGCAGGCCGAGGCCGCCGGTGTGCTGCTGTCGTGCGATCTGCCCAGCGCGGATCTGGAACTCCAAGCCGACCAAGCCAAGCTGACCCAAGTCCTGCTCAACCTACTGCGGAATGCGGTCGAGTCGACGGGCTCGAGCGGCGGCGGGAGCGTGGTGCTGCGCGTTCGTCGCGGCCCTCGCGCCGTGTCGATCGACGTCGAGGACGACGGCCCCGGCTTACAGATCCCCGATGCCCCGATTTTCGATGCCTTTTTCTCGACCAAGGAGGGCGGCACCGGTCTCGGTCTCGCTATCACGCACCGCATCGTGACCGATCACGGCGGCTCGATTGACGTTTCCAGCAAAGCAGGCAAAACCACATTCCGGGTTAGTCTGCCTTTGACTGACGCCGCCGAAGGCACGCCATGAACAAAGCCCGAATTCTCGTAGTCGACGACGAACCCAGTGCCCGCAGCGGTCTCAGCAAGCTGCTCAGCCAAGAGGGTTACACCGTGGATACGGCGGCTGACGGCCTGCTCGCTCTCGAGACGGCTGCCGAGAATCCGCCCGCGTTGATCGTCACCGATCTCAAGATGCCGAATTTGGACGGCATGGGGCTTTTGGCCAAGCTTCGCGAACAGAAACTGGATATCCCGACGATCGTGACGACGGCCTTCGGGGAGGTTTCGGTTGCGGTGCAAGCGATGCGGGCCGGCGCCGAGGACTACCTCACGAAACCGATCGACTTCGACGCGTTGCTGCTCGCGGTGGAGCGCACCCTGCAGCGCCGTGAGGTCGCTTCGGAAGCCGAAAACCTGCGCCGGCAGTTGCGTGATCGCGATCAACTCGGGCTCGAAGGTTTGCTCGGGACAAGCCCCGTGATGCAACGCGTGTATGCCATGACCAAGCAGGTCGCTCCGTCGCGAGCCACGGTGCTCATCACCGGCGAGAGCGGCACGGGCAAGGGGGAGCTCGCACGGGCGCTACACGCACTCAGTCCGCGCGCAAAAGCGCCGTTCGTCACGTTGCACTGCGCGGCGTTGGCCGAAAGCTTGCTCGAGAGTGAGCTGTTCGGGCACGAGAAGGGGGCTTTCACCGGCGCCGATCGGCGCCGCGTCGGGCGCTTCGAACAGGCCGACGGCGGCACGCTTTTCCTCGACGAAATTGGCGAAATCCCGGCGGCAACGCAGGTCAAGCTGCTCCGCGTTTTGCAGGAGAAAACGTTCGAGCGCGTCGGTGGCAACGAGTCGATCAAGGTCGACGTACGCGTCGTTGCTGCCACCAACAAAGACCTGGTAGCGGAGGTCCGCGAGCGGCACTTTCGAGAAGACCTTTATTATCGGCTCAACGTGGTGCACTTGGACATGCCTGCGTTGCGTCTGCGCGGGCCAGACGTGATCGTGCTGGCGGAGCATTTTCTACGCAAATTCGCGCGTGAAAATCATCGTCAGATCGACAGCTTGAGCCCGGCCGCGCGCGCCAAGCTGGTCGCTCATTCCTGGCCTGGAAACGTGCGCGAGCTGGAGAACGCGATGGAGCGCGCCGTGGTTTTCACCGAAGGGGACACGGTGGGGCCGGACGCTCTGCCGTTCGATGCGACGCCAGAGACCAGGGACGGCGTGCGCATCCCGGGGGCCAGCTTGGCCGAGATCGAAAAATACGCCATCTTGTCCACCATGGAAGCCGCCCAGGGTTCGACCACCCGCGCCGCCGAAATTTTGGACATCAGCGTTCGCACCATTCAGTACCGCCTCCACGAATACGGATTGGTGGTGCCACGCGTGCGCTGACGCAGCCGAGCGGCGCCGGTTCCTGCCATCGAATCGTACGAGCTTCGCTCCGCGTCGAATTTTCGCTTTCGTGCTAGCGGGCTTGCGGCGGAAGGTTCGCTGCGTCAGCCACTCGGTCGTGCTGATGGTAGGTGTGACGGCGACCGTGCTTGGTGCGATGTTCGTCGCACCAAAGCTCGGTGCAGGACCGTTCGCGCGCCTCATGACAGCGTTCACAGGGCGACTCAATCACCGGATCCTCGGCGATGACGGCCTTCGGGCGCATCACCAGCACTGGGCATGAGGCCAAGCGCAGCACCCGTTCAGATACGGACCCGAGCAGAAAGCGCGTCAAGCCTTGCCGACCGTGCGTACCGACCACCACCAGATCTGCGTTGAGATCAGAAGCGAGTTGGACGATGCCGTTGGCAGCCTGATCGAACCGGACGTGCGAGACGACTCGCCTGGGCGGGCGCGCACCTTGCCCAAACGTTGCTCGCGAGAAACCAGTCCACTGGGACGCGACATATCGGTGCAGCTGCACTGCCGCTCCTTCCACGTCGAGCAGAATGCTCTTGGGCACATTCGGCTGAACGAGATCGAGCGGCGAAAGCACCGAAATCACGTGGACCTCTGCGGCAATTTCGCGTGACGCAAGCTCGAAGGCTCGCGCCAGCGCGGCGTCGGAATGCTCCGAGTAATCCAAGCCTACGACTATGACGAACGGTTTTTCACTCATCACGATGTTCTCTTCACGCTCAGTCGTTGCGGGTCGGCAGATCTCGCGCCGCGCAGTTCGGGCAAATCAACGAATGATCAGGACCCGGGCGCAAATGCTCGCGGCTCGAGCAGTTGCGGCAGTGCAGGTTCTTCATCAGCCCAGGGACCGCCGCTGCCAAATCATCGCGGGTTAGAATGCCCCACACTCCCTCGTCGTCGGCGACCACCACGGAACCTACGCCCTGCCGCACCATTTGCGCTGCGGCCTCGCGGGCCGTGGCATCTGGGCGAACGGTGACTGGCGGCCGGCGCGCAAATTGAGCTACTACTTGCTCCGGCCGCGCTTCTGCGACATCGCACGTGCACACGACTCCGAACAGCCCGGCCTGGTCGACGAGCGGGAAATGATGAATGCTCAGGTTCTCAGATAGCCGCAGCAAATGGCCAACGTCGGTTTTCGGGTCCAACGCCACCACGGGCGTGCTCATCAAATGTGAAACGAGTTCGTCTTCAGCGTTCATGGCCGCGTGCTCCTGATCGGCCTCCGAGCAAGATGCAGGCCGTTGACTGCGTTGCACCACGACTTGCGCCTGTTCCGCGCGGAATGGCCGTGCAACGCTGCCGAAACGCGCAAACTGCGCGCAAGCAGGCGCAACTTCTGCGGTCGGAGATCCCGCTCGCGCAGCTCGTCTTGCAACTCGCGGGCTTCGGCCGCTGAGCTCGGACGTTGCACGCGCGCGGTGCGTGCCGTCGCACGAAATGTCTGCATTTGGCCGCCGGTTTTGCGTGTTGCGCCCAGGTTTCTGGCGCTACTCGCGCCGATTTTTGCCCTGGCTGTTGCCGGCTTGGATGTTGCTCTGCGTCTCGACCATGTTCCAGAATTACCCCGCAACCGCCACATTCGACGAATTGATCAGCGCGTCGGGACAACCGAGGGACGGTATGCGTCGCGTGGGCGAGCTGATCACTCGGCTTGGCCTCGACGAACTGCGCTTGCGACAGAGCGCCGCCGAAGCGACGATTCGCGCACTCGGAATCACCTTCACGCTCTATTCGCAGAGCCAAGATATCGACCGCGAATGGCCACTCGACATCATCCCGCGCGTGATTGCCCAACATGAGTGGGACGGCATCGCGCGAGGTTTGGAGCAGCGGCTACGCGCGCTGAATCTATTCATCGACGATCTTTACAACGACCAGCGTGTGGTGAAGGCGGGCGTCTTTCCAGGGGAGCTCCTGGCGAGCTCGAAGAATTACCTTCAGGCATGTCGGGGCGTTCACCCGAAGTTCGGCGTCTGGGCGCACATCTGTGGCACGGATTTGGTGCGCGACAAGGACGGCACCGTCTACGTGCTCGAGGATAATTTGCGGATCCCCTCGGGCGTCTCGTACATGTTGGAAAATCGCGCGGTGACAAAGCGCGTATTTCCCGAGCTGTTCGCGGAACAGAAGATCCAGCCGGTCGACGGCTACCCCGGTCGCCTGTACGCCATGCTGCAGTCGATGGCCCCAGAAGGCGCACTTGCGCCGAAGGTCGTGCTGCTCACGCCCGGCTCTTACAATTCGGCGTACTTCGAACACTGTTATTTGGCGCAGCAAATGGGCATCGACCTCGTGCGCGGTGGCGATTTGATCGTGCTCGCTGACGACTGCGTTTACATGAAGACCATCAGCGGGCTGGTGCGCGTGCACGTCATCTATCGTCGAGTCGACGATGCCTTCCTCGACCCGGAAGTGTTCGAGCCGAGTTCGGTGCTAGGGGCGGCCGGTCTGATTCGGGCATGGCAGGCCGGCAAGGTAGCGCTGGTGAACGCGCCCGGCGCAGGCGTCGCCGACGACAAGCTCGTCTACTCTTACGTCCCGGAGCTGATCGCTTACTATCTCGGTGAGAAACCGATTCTGCCGAACGTCGAGACCTTTCGGCTGGTCGATGAGCGACAGCGTCGGCACGTGCTGCAACGACTCACCGAGTTCGTGGTCAAGCCAGTCAACGAATCCGGGGGCTACGGGGTCATAGTCGGCAGTGTTGCCACGCCGCTCGAGCTCGCGCGCTGTCGAGAGGCGGTCTCCAGCAACCCGCGTAACTTCGTGGCGCAGCCGGTCGTTTCGCTCTCTACCGCGCCCACGCTTTGCGCCGAGGGGGTCGACTCACGTCACCTCGATCTCCGGCCGTTCGTCTTGAGCGGGGAGAGTTCGTACGTGACGCGTGGCGGCCTGACTCGCGTTGCATTGAGGAAGGGGTCCCTCGTGGTCAACTCATCGCAAGGTGGCGGCAGCAAAGACACTTGGATCGTCTGTGACGGTTGATCTTTCAGCACAGGAGAATCGGATGTTACTTTCGAGTGTTGCAGAAGCCATGTTCTGGAGCGGACGCTACATCGAGCGAGCCCAGGCCTTATCCAGAACGATTCAAGCCGTAGAGCGCCTGTCGCTCGATTTACCAGCGAAGCGCTCGGCGGGCCTAGTGCCCTTACTCTCGCTCGTCCGAGACGAAGGGGCAGACATCGTGGCCGACGACATCAGTCAAGCAGGAGCGCTTCATTCGCTCGCGCTCGACGCTGAAAATGCGTCGAGCGTGCTCGGTGCGCTACGCGCCGCGCGTGAGAACCTGCGCCACGCGCGAGTCTCCGCGCCGCCCGAGCTGTGGGTGGCGTTGAACAATCAATATCTCCTACTCAAAGACGCTTCTGGGCAGCCGATGCCGCGGGTGCTCGATGCCTTGAGTGGTGTCCTGGAGGCAGGCAGCCGCATCAAGGGGGTGTTCGAGAGCAACATGACCCGCGACGCGGCATATTCCTTCCTGAGCATCGGGATTGAGTTGGAAAGAGCCGACATGCTGCTGCGTGTACTCGGGGCGCTCCTGCCCAGCATGACCGCGAGCGGCTGGGAGCGGACCTTCGACGACGTGCGCTGGTCGGGCTTGCTGCAGGCGCTCGGCGTGCGGTCGATGTTCCGGCAGCGCCACCACCATCAGACCGATCTGCCGACCCTGCTGGATTTCCTATCGGTCGATACGACCTCGCCGCGCAGCGTGGTCCACTGTCTACGGCTAGTCGAAAGCGAGCTTCGCAATCTACCCCGCGCGGGCCAACCGAGCGCCTCAGTGACGCTCGCAACGAGTAGCGCGTTCGCCCTCGCCCATACGGCCAGGGAGGAGCTGCCCGCAGCCATCGAGTCGACGCTGGCTGCGCTCGCCTCGGTGCACGCGGCGCTAGCCAGTTCGTATTTCCCAGAGTTGCCAGCGGGGGCTCTGCCTCGAGCCGATGCCGACAACGACGCCGCTCAGCCGGCACTGGACCCGTTCGAATACCTGCAGCGCGAACACGTGCAGGTCGAAGCGGTCCTGTGCGTGCTCGACCGGCTGGCGGAGCAGTCCGAACGCTCCCAGAGCGTCGACAAGACCGAAGTTCAGACGATCGTGGCATACCTGACCGACTGCGGTGAGCTCGGTCACCATGAGAAAGAGGAAGCGATCCTCGCTCCGAAACTGGTCGAGCACGGATTCGATTGGAATGAAGGGCCGGTCGCTGCGATGCGTCGCGAACATCGTCACGAGCACACATACCTGAGCACGCTCAGCCAACTCGCGCGCCAACGTTCATCCTGGTCACTCGAAGATGGCTATCGCTTCGCCACGGACGCCCGCGCGTTCAGCCACTTTCTACGCTCGCACATGGACCGCGAGCGTCGCGACCTGTTCGACCAAGCGGCGCGCGCTCTGCCCGAGCAAATCAAGAAGGCGCTGGCGCAAGCGTTCGTCGACTTCGATGCTCGACAGCAAAAGGACTTCGCTCCTGCGCGGCGCAGGATGGATGGGCTGATACGCAAGTACCAAGCCTAGCGAAACACCTTGGCCGCGCTGCCGCCCGGCACACGCCTAGTTGTCCTGCGCAGGCAAAAACGCGGAACCTGCCTTGGCACGCTCAATGCATGTTCAGCAACGCAGGCTCGATACCACGGCGGGCAAACTGATGACCATGACGGATCGAGAGATCGACGAAGCGGTATTGAGCGAGCTCGAATGGGACACGCGAGTCGACGCGCGCGCCATCGAGGTCCAGGCGGAGCGCGGGAGAGTGAACCTCCGCGGCAAAGTGGGCAGCTGGGCGGAGCGGCTGGCCGCGCAAGAGGCCGCTCACCGAGTTGGCGGTGTACGTGAGGTGATCAACCGCATCGAGGTCGAGCTGACGCCTGAGGCCCGGCGTTCGGACGCGCAGCTCGCACGGGCGGTGCAGAGTGCGCTCGACTCCGACGTGCTCGTGCCTCAGGCCGTCGTTCACTCGAGCGCGAGCGGAGGCCAAGTGATCCTCGAGGGGCAGGTCGATTTCTGTTCTCAGCGCGACGACGCCGAACGGGTCGTGCGGAACATTCGGGGCGTGCGACGGGTGCTCAACCAGATCCTGGTGAGACCAACGGTCGGAGACGCCTACGAAGTGCAGAAGTCGATCGAAGCCGCGCTCGAGCGCCGAGGCGAACGTCGCGCGCCGCGTATCGACCTGGATGTCCACGACGGCAAAGTGATCTTGGCTGGTGTCGTGCATTCGTGGGCCGAGCGCCAGTCGGTGATCGCTGCCGTGAAAGGCACTCGGGGTGTCCGCAGCGTGGACGATCGACTGTCGATCGAGCCGTAGCGACGACCTCCCCCCGCGGCGTTTGCGCTACGGGCGCATACTTTGCGCCACCAATCGAGAATTGCGCGCAACTTTTACTGTTCGGTCGATACTTCGATGCGAGATCGGTGCGGCGCGCGACTTGCAGTGCCTCACGAGTGCCCCGCGCTTCCCTTACAATTGCAATGCCCTGGTGGCTAGCGGGCAGTGTCGTGATTCTGAGCGTGCTTGCGCATGCGCCGTCGGCACAAGCTCAGGGACGACCGGGAGCACTTCCCGCCGACCCCACCTTGGCCGGGTTGATCGAAGATAGCCTCTCCACGCGTCCCGAGCTGGCGCAGGCAACGGCGACTGCCCACGCGAGCGAAGAGCGAGTTTCGCAAGCCGGAGCGATGCCCGATCCGATGCTGCAAGTCGGAATTCAAAACGACGGCTTTACCAGCATCGAGATTGGGCAGATGCCAACGAGCTTCGTTTCCGTGATGGCGACTCAGACTTTTCCCTGGCCCGGAAAGCTCCGGCTGCGCGAAGAGGTCGCGCAACTGGGCGCGAGCCAAAACGCGAAGGTGGTCGCACGCATTCGGTTGTCGACCGAGGCGGAGGTTCGGCGCACATATCTCGATCTCGTCCTGGTTCGCGATCGTCTGGCACTTCTCGATCAACTCCATGCGATCTGGGAGCGGTCGGCCGCCTTCGCTCAAGTGCGATATGAAACCGGTGGCGGTGCGCAGGCTGACGTATTGCGCGCGCAGCTCGAGCTGAGTCGCCTCGAACAGCGGAGGTTCGCATTGCTGGCGCAGGAGCGGGGCCGTATCCAAGCGCTCAACCGTCTGCGGTCTCACTCGCTCGCTGATCCAGTGGACACTTCGACCACCCACATCCGAGACTTGGCCGTCCTCGCCCCGCTCGAAGGCGTGTTTTCCGTGAAGGAAGCGCTGAGGCGTAGCCCCGAGCTGGCCGCTGCACAGCTCGGTACGACTCGCGCGGACAAAGGATTGACGCTTTCGCACAAGAGTTACTATCCGGATCTGACCGTCAGCGCCGGCATCATGTACCGTGGCCAACTGCCGCCAATGTGGCTGGCGACGGTCGCGGGCCCTGTGCCGATTTTTTCGGGGAGCAAGCAAAACCGCGCGGTCGCCGAGAATACGGCTTTGCTGAGCGCGTCGCACCACGAGCAGCGGACGATCGAGCAACTGCTCAGCCTGCGCAGCGAGGAGCGACACGCCGCGTTTTCGGCCTTGCGTCAGACGATCGAACTCTACCAAACCGCGCTTTTGGTAGAGTCCGCGGCAACGACCGAAAGCGCTCTCGCGCAGTACCGGGTCGGCAAGGTGAGCTTCTCCTTCGTGCTGGAGGCCAATGCGGGCTTCGTCGCGGACCAAGACGGTTTTCTAGAATCGGTGGCAGCGGCTCAACGTTTGCTGATCGCGGAAGCCGAGCTGAACCTCGCCGTTACCGCAATGCCGACGGTCACCATGAGCTCTTCGGCTGCAATGCCTGGAACCGGAACTACGCCGGACGGCTCGCCCTCGGGCATGTAAAGGAACGACAATGACCACAGAATCCGTCAGCACGCCGCTAGTCGATCCGCCCAAACGCAGCTTTGGCGTCGCCACGCTGCTGCTGGTCGCCGCGCTCAGCGTTGCGCTCTCGGCGACCGGCGCACTGCTCGTTTCGCGCGCGCTCCGCGCACCCGCCGCGGCGCAGGACAGCGAGACTGCTGCCGCGGCGCGCTACCAGTGCCCGATGCATCCGTCCGTCGTCCAAGACCATCCGGGCAATTGCCCCATCTGCGGCATGAAGCTGGTCAAGATTACCAAAAGCGAAGCGCACGACGAAGCGGTGGCCGTCGTGGCGCGCCGAGTGCTCTTTTACCGCTCACCGATGGACGCCAAACAAACGTCGAAGACGGCCCGCAAGGACGAGATGGGGATGGACTACGTCCCGGTTTACGAAGACGAACTACCCGGCTCGCCCGCGATTTCCGGTTTGGCGACCGTCGATATCGATCCCGCCCGGCAGCAACTGATTGGTCTCAGGACCACCGAGGTCAGCCAGGGGGCCGTGGGTGGAGCGTGGCGCACCGTCGGACGCGTCGCGATCGACGAGACGCGAGTTCGCCATATCAATCTGAAAGTTTCAGGCTTCGTCGAACGGATCTACGTCGACTTTGTCGGCAAGCGGGTCGGAAAAGGCGACCCCCTGTTTTCGATCTACAGCCCGGAATTGCTGTCCGCGCAAGAAGAGTACTCGATTGCGCTCAAGACGCAGGGTGCTGCGTCCGTACCGGGGTTTTCGTCGACGAACGCCGGTGGCGCCCTCCTGGCGGCGGCACGTAGGAAGCTCGCGCTGTGGGACGTGCCCGAGGCAGAGATCGCGCGCATCGCGAAGGGCGGAGAGCCGACCAAGACCCTGACGTTGTATTCTCCGCTGGCTGGCGTCGTGACGCGCAAGGACGTCGTCGATGGCATGAAGCTCGACGCCGGAGCGATGCCCTACGAGATCGTCGATCTGTCCTCGGTCTGGGTATTGGCTGACGTTTACGAAAGCGAGTTGCGCTTCGTGAGCCGGAACATGCCTGCCAGCCTCAAGCTCAATGCCTTTCCGAACCGCGAGTTCAAGGGCAAAGTCATGTTCATCGACCCGCTGCTCGACCCGCAGACGCGCACGGTCAAGGTTCGCCTCGCTTTCCCGAATCCAGATGGTGAGCTTCGGCCCGAGATGTTTGGTGAGGTCGTGCTGATCGGTGCGCCGCGTGAAGGCCTGAGCATTCCGCCAGATGCAGTGATCGACTCCGGCACCGAGAAGCTCGTCTTCGTGGCCATCGGCGCCGGAAAATTTCAGCCTCGCACCGTCAAGCTCGGCGAAAGTGACGGCGTGGGGGTGGAGGTGCTCAGCGGCCTGACGCTCGGCGAGCGGGTGGTGACTCGCGCCAACTTCTTGGTCGACTCGGAATCGCGGCTGCGGGCGTCGCTCGCGGAGACGACCAGTGGACGAGCCCCAGCCGAGACCCCTGAACGCGCCCGCGTCCTGCCTGCGACGTCAGAACCGGCACCTCCGTCCCACTAGGTCGCCCGAGCCATGATCAAGAATATCATTCGCTTCTCGGTCGCGAATCGCTACCTCGTGATCGCCGCGACGGTGGTTGCACTGGTTTTCGCCTGGTGGTCGATGCGCACCATCCCGCTCGATGCGCTTCCCGATCTGTCCGACACGCAGGTGATCATTTATTCGCGATGGGACCGAAGTCCCGACATCATCGAAGACCAGGTGACCTATCCGATCACCACTGCGTTGCTCGGTGCACCCAAGATCAAGGCCATTCGCGGCTTCTCGGACTTTGGTTACAGCTACGTGTACGCGATCTTCGAAGATGGGACTGACATGTATTGGGCGCGCACGCGCGTACTCGAGTACCTGTCCAAAATCACCCAGCAGCTCCCTGCGGGCGTAAAGGTCGAACTCGGCCCGGACGCTTCCAGTGTTGGGTGGGTCTTTCAGTACGCATTGATCGACAAGAGCGGCAAGCACTCGACCGACGAGCTGCGTTCGTATCAGGACTGGTTCTTGCGCTACGCGGTGCAAAGCGTACCGGGCGTCGCGGAGGTCGCGACCGTGGGCGGGCAGGTGCGCCAGTACCAAGTCACGGTGAATCCCAATCAACTGGCAGCCTTCAAGCTGCCGCTGAACACGGTTATCGACGCCGTAAGGGCCGGAAATAGTGACGTCGGTGGACGACTGGTCGAGCTCTCGGGCCGCGAGTACATGGTGCGTGGGCGCGGCTACGTCAAGAGTATCCATGACATCGAGAGCATCGTCCTGCGCGCCGACGGAGGCACACCGGTGCTGATCAAGGACGTTGCTACCGTGGCGCTTGGCCCAGAGATGCGCAGAGGTGTCGCCGACTACAATGGCACGGGCGACGCAGTGGGTGGGATCGTCGTGATGCGTGAAGGCGAGAACGCGCTCGGCGTCATCAACCGCGTCAAAGCCAAGCTCGCAGACGTCAAGCCATCGCTGCCGAGCGGTGTCGAGGTCGTCACGACCTACGATCGCTCGGATCTAATCGAGCGCGCGATCGGCACGGTGAAGCACAAGCTGATTGAAGAGGTGATTGTCGTCTCGATCATCATTTTGATCTTCCTATGGCACTTTCCATCGTCGATTATCCCGATTGTGACGATCCCGGTGGCGTTGGCCTTGGCGTTCATTCCCATGAAGTTGATGGGCCTGAACGCCAACCTGATGTCGCTCTCTGGCATCGCGATCTCGATCGGCGTCTTGGTCGATGGCGCGATCGTCGAGGTGGAGAACGCCTACAACAAGATTTACCATTGGCAGAAGAACGGCAAGAAGGGCGACTTTCACAGCGTACGCCTGGAAGCACTGATGGAGGTAGGCCCAGGTGTCTTCTTCTCGCTGATGGTGATCGCCGTGGCGTTCATGCCTGTTTTCACCTTGGTCGACCAAGAAGGCCGCCTGTTTCGACCGCTCGCGTTCTCCAAGACCCTGGCCATGGGCATCGCAGCGGTTCTGGCGATCACGCTCGATCCTGCCTTGCGCATGATGTTTGCCCGGATCGAGCCGTACCGATTCCGACCGCGCTTTCTTGCCTTCATCGCCACTCAGCTGTTCGTCGGCAAGTACTACTCCGAGGAACGACATCCGGTGAGTCGGCTGCTTCATCGGCTGTACGAGGGGCCCTGCCGTTTCGTCTTGCGTCACCCGAAGGCCACGATCATGACCGCGTTGCTGATCGTCGGGAGCGCCGTCCCCTTGTACTCGCGCCTGGGCTCCGAGTTCATGCCGCCGTTGGCCGAAGGCAGCATTCTGTACATGCCCTCTGCGGTCGAACCAGGGATGTCGGTCGCGGTAGCCGAAAAGGTTCTGCAACTGCAAGACAAGATCCTGATGAGTTTTCCCGAGGTCCAAAGTGTGTTTGGCAAGGCAGGAAGAGCCAATACGTCCACCGATCCCGCGCCGTTCACCATGATGGAGACCACGGTGCTGCTCAAACCCGAGAGCCAATGGCGGGGGAAGCCACGTTGGTATTCCTCCTGGGCTCCGAAGCCGCTCAATGCGTTGCTACGTAGTTTTTGGCGCGACCGCATCGACTCGAGTGAGCTCGAGGACGAGATGAATCGAGCGCTGCAGATCCCCGGCATCTCGAACGCCTGGACGATGCCCATCAAGGGGCGGTTGGACATGCTCTCGACCGGCGTTCGAACGCCGGTCGGCATCAAGATCATGGGGGCGGATCTCGGCACTATCGAGCGCATTGCCAAGGAAACCGAGGCGGCCGTAATGAAGGTCCCCGGCACTCGCAGCGCCTACGCCGAACGCGTCGCTGGTGGCTACTTCCTCGACTTCGTGCTCAAACGCGACAGATTGGCGCGGTACGGCTTGTCGATTGACGATGCCAACACCATGGTCATGACTGCCGTCGGGGGTGACAACCAGAGCATGACCGTCGAGGGGCGTGAGCGCTATGGAATCAACGTGCGTTACGCGCGCGACTATCGCGATGACTTACAAGCGTTGCGCCGCGTTTTATTGCCGCTGCCGAGTGGCCTCGGACAGATCCCGATGGAGGAGATTGCCGATGTGGGGCTTGCGCACGGTCCGTCGATGATCCGAGACGAGAACGGGATGCTTGCCGGCTACGTGTACGTCGACTTCGACACGGCCAAGATCGACATCGGTCGCTATGTGCAGCAAGCGAAGCTCGCGGTTGCGATGAAGGTGACCGTTCCCGCCGGCTATCTCATGAATTGGAGCGGGCAGTACGAGAGTATGCTGCGGGTGAAGGAACGGCTCAAGCTGATCTTGCCGCTCACGCTGGTGTTGATCTTCGGCCTCTTGTTCATGAACACCAAGTCGGCCTTCAAGGCGAGTGTGGTGATGCTCGCCGTGCCCTTTTCGGCGGTGGGCGCGATGTGGCTTTTGTGGCTGCTCGGATACAACATGTCGATCGCGGTCTGGGTCGGGCTGATCGCGCTGATGGGGCTCGACGCCGAGACGGGCGTGTTCATGTTGCTCTTTTTGGACCTGTCCCACGACGAATTCAAGAGAGAGGGCCGACTCAACACCGAACGAGACCTCCTGGAAGCAGTGGTGCACGGCGCGGTCAAGCGCGTCCGCCCGAAAGCCATGACGGTTTGCGCCGCGATGCTCGGGCTCTTGCCGATCATGTGGTCGACCGGCACGGGTGCGGACCTGATGAAGCGAATTGCGGCGCCGATGGTTGGCGGGCTCGTTACCAGCTTCATCATGGAACTATTGGTCTATCCAGCGATCTATTTCCTGTGGAGGAAGCGCCAGCTGGTGCCCGTAACCGCTGCGAGCGTGGCAGAAGCGGTGGCGGCGCCGGCACAATGACGCGGGGCGATTCGAGGCGACGACCAAGCCAACGCGTCGTCGCCCTCCAAGCTTGCGAGCCAGGAGGGCGACAGTGCACGAGCCAACGGCGTTACGGCCGAATGGCGACTTTCAAGACTCCATCGCGCTGGTGACTGAAAAGGTCATACGCCTCCTCGATTCGATCGAGCGAGAAGGAGTGGGTTACCAATGCGTCGAAGGGGGCGCGTTTGGCGGCCACGATGCTCATCAGGCGTCGCATGCGCTCCTTGCCGCCCGGGCAGAGTGATGTGACCAAGGTATGATCGCCCAGCCCGGCGGCGAACGCATCGACAGGCAGCGATAGGTGGCCGGAATAGACGCCAAGGCTAGAAAGGGTACCTCCCGGTCGAATGGATCGCAGCGCGTTCTCGAACGTGGGTTGGGTGCCGAGGGCCTCGATCGCGACGTCCACGCCGCCGCCGGTGAGCTTTTTTATCTCGGCAACGACATCTTGTTGTTCGTAGTTCAAGACCACGTCTGCGCCCATTCGCTTGGCCATCTCGAGCCTCGCCGGCACCCGGTCGACGCCGATGACGAGCGAGGCCCCGCTCATCTTCGCGCCCGCGGTGGCGCATAGTCCGATTGGCCCTTGCGCAAAGATTGCGACGGCGTCGCCCAGGCGCACGCCTCCGCGCTCCGAGGCGGAGAGGCCAGTGGACATGATGTCCGTACACAGCACGACGTCCTCGTCGCGCAGCGCATCCGGGATCTTGGCCAGGTTCGCTTGAGCATTCGGCACGAGCACGAACTCGGCCTGACAGCCGTTGATCGTGTTGCCGAAACGCCAACCTCCGATGGCCTCGTAGCCGTCGCCCATATGACCGCACTGTGACGGCGAGCCCGACAGGCAGGCGCGGCACTGCCCGCACGGTGTGATGGCGCCGACAATCACGCGATCACCACGTTCATAGCCGACGACGCCGGGACCAACCTCTTCTACGACACCGACCGGTTCGTGGCCCACGATCAATCCTGCGCGCACCGGATACTCTCCGCGCAAGATATGCACGTCGGTCCCGCAGATGGTGGTCAGAGTCACTCGGATCAGCGCCTCGCCCACGCCGGGCCGCGGCTTCGGAACTTCGCGCAGCTTGATTGAACCTTGTTTCTCGAATACGGCAGCTCGCATCATTGACATATTTCGGCTCCTTTGCGATCGGGGGCTGCAACGCGCGTGCCGCGGTAAATGCGCGGTATTCGTCGGCCGCCGCGCAAGGCGTGCGCGAGGCCGTCGCAGTTCTGCGTAGTCGGCCGCCGCGCTACGAGGCATGGATCTTGAAAGGCGATGGGCATGAGCAAGTCCCATCACAGCCACGGTCGTCGAGTCGTCGATTGGCGCGATCCACGGCTCGAGCGACTGATCGCTTCGGCGCTCGACGGCGCCGAGATCCTGAAGATTACGGCGCTCAAGTCGGATACGGGCGAAACCACGGTGACGTCCAAAGACACCGGGTACGGCGCTCCCCTGCGCATCGACGTGCGACACGAGGGGGTGCTCAAATCGGTGGTGCTACACAGCGCCACGCCCAATCCGTTCGGCCACGAATATCGTGCAAACCGTGCCGAAGAAATGCTGATCGCCGCAGACACTTTCGGGCTCGTGCCCCGGCACACCCGAGTCTTCGATGTGGGGGCGTTTCGTGGCGAAGACTTCGTGTCCTTGCGTGGGACCGGTGAGTTCTACTTGCTGACCGAGTACGCCGAGGGACAGCCCTACGCCCACGACTTGCGGCAGATCGCGGAGTTTGGCGCATTGCGCCCAGAGGACTTACAGCGGGTGGACGCGTTGGTGCGCTACCTGGTCAGTACCCACTCGATCAAACTTCCGGATGCCAGTCTCTACACCCGCTCGATTCGAGACTTGGTGGGCAGCGGCGAAGGCATCTTCGGCATCGTGGACGGCTACCCGGCGCACGCGGAGGGCACGTCGCGTGACCAGCTGGATCTGATCGAATCCTTGTGCCTTGGTTGGCGCTCACGCCTCAAGCACCATTACCCACGACTGGTACGGATCCACGGCGACTTTCACCCTTTCAACGTGCTCTTCGACGAACACTCGCAGCTGCATCTTTTGGACGCCAGCCGCGGCTCGGCGGGCGACGCGGCGGACGACGTGACTGCGATGGCGGTGAACTTCTTGTTCTTCGCGCTCGACAACCCGCAAAGTTGGCGGACCGCCTTTCAACCGTTGTGGCGGAGGTTCTGGGCCGAATATTTGGAGCAGTCGCGCGATGCGGGGCTATTGGAAGTCGTGGCTCCGTTCCTGGCCTGGCGCTGCCTAGTGCTCGCCAATCCGGTTTGGTACCCACACGTCCCTGCGTCCGCACGGTTGAATCTGCTCAACTTCGTGACACATGCCCTGCGTGCCCGAACCTTCGATCCAGAATCAGCGAACAAAATCTTCGCAACGTCGGTTTGAATCGCGCGGGAGACGGTGGAGTTTCCGCGGCTGGCCTTCAGGTCCGAACGCGTCAACGAGCTGATCCCTGGCGAGGGCCATCAGCTCGTTCGCTCGGGTTCCCGAGCTTTTTTGGCGCAAACGCTAGCCGCCAAATCCCGCGTTCTGCGTCTCGTTGGTATGAGAGTGACGCATGAGGGGTTCAGGGGGACGCACCACGAACACCGAGCACAAGGCATGATTGACGACTCGAGTCGCCGTCGCACCCAAGATTCGATCGAGGCCGCCGTAGCCATGCGACCCAACCACGATTAGGTCCACCTCGTGAGCCTGCGCGCATAGACACAGCGCCTCCCACGGAGTCGCAACGATGACCTCGAGCGTGTGGCGCGAGCGTAGCGTGTCGCATAGCTCCTTCGCGCAACGCTCGAGTCCGTCGCGAGCCGTCTTTTCCAGATATTCTTTCACCGAGCACTTCGAATCTTGCCAGGCTTCGGGCGGAATCTCCGGCGGCAACCCCACTGCCCGAACGAGCAGCAGCTCGGAATCGAACCTCAGTGCCAGATCCTGAGCAGCAGCGAGCACGAGCGCTTCGCGCGGTGAGCCATCCAGGCCAACCAAAATGCGATGTACGTTCACGCTCGCCAACTCGATTGTGGGTTAGTGTGCCAGACGCGTGTGCAAGAGATCGGAAAAGGCGCGACAAGCATCGACGGTGGTGAAAATGCCGACGACCTTATCGTGTTGCGTGACGACTGCGGAGCCGAGCTTGCCCTGGGCCATGGTCGACACGACTTCGTCCAGCGCCGCCTCGGGCGACACCAGGTAGGGATCCTGCGACATTGCCTCGCTGACCAGGACCTTGCGCGGGTCGACGTCCCTGAGTGTCTCGACCATGTTCAGGTCGCGATCCGAGACCAGCCCGACGATCTTGGCGCCGCGTAGGACCGGCAGATGCCGAATGTGATACTCGCGCATCATGCGGTGAGCCACAGACATGGGTTGATCCTCGCCGATCGTGTGCGGGCTGGTGGTCATGTACTTTTGGACAGAGGGGATGGATTTGCTCATTGAATCACCTGAAAACGAGGGGAAAATTTGACTCGCCGCCGCTGCGATCGGATTGATGATAGGTGTGCCGGCGCCCGTGTCGTTCGCGGTGCTGCTCACACCAGAACTCCTTGCCTGCGCTCGTCGCGCGCGTCCGGACGCACTCCGGGCAGGGCGGTGTGAGCACCACGTCGGTCGCCGGATTCGGAGGCGGCGGGATGACGAGAACCGGACAACGCGCGTTGCGTACCGTCGCTTCCGCCACCGATCCGAGCAACAAGCGTTCAATCCCTTTGGGATTGTGGGTGCCGATCAAGATCAAGTCTGCACCGAGATCCGAGGCCAGCTGGACGATGCCGTGGGCCGCGGTGTCGACGTGGGCGTGCGAGAGCACACGAAAGCCCAATCGCGCGTCCGGATGCGCAAGCCGGAACCTTTCCAGCTCGAACTCGACATGCCCGCGCAGTCTTTGGATTGCCGCATCCAGGAGCGGCTTCTCATCCAAGGTTGCGTAGACCGAAATTGCGTAGCTCGGGTCTTCGCTGGCGACGGGCAACACGGAGAGCACGTGAACTTCCGAGTCCGAACGCTGCGATGCTTGCGCAAAGGCTTCATGCAGCGCGCGATCAGCCTGTTCCGAGAAGTCCACTCCGACCAGCAAGGTGTATGGTTTGTTCTTCATCTCATCCTCCGAAAGCCGTAACTGCATCGCTCGTGCCAAGCTCGCGTTGTTTGCCGGCGCCGGTGTTTGCGAGGGGAATCGCAGGCCCAACGCACGCGCTGCGTTCATTGCGCAAAAGCTGCGCCGCTTCTCCGCTCGAACTGAAGTTCACGCAGTCGTCGGCGCAGTGACACGCTCAGTCGTCGACTCCGTGCACGGTGAGTACCGGGACTGGCGACATCCGCACGACCTTCTCCGCCACACTGCCGAGTAGCGCGCGCTCGAGCCCGCGACGTCCGTGAGTACCCATCACGATTAGATCGGCGTTTACTTGTGTTGCTGCGCCCAGCACCTCTTCCCAGGGGACGCCCGCGCGAAGCAATGATTTCGCCGCTGGAAAGCGCAGCTTGAGCTGAGTCGTGGCCTCTTCCAAGCGCGCGACAGCCGCGCGCTCGATCGGCGCGATCAAGTCGACCGGCAGGTATAGACTGCCGCCGTAAGAATAGTTCGGAGCCTCCCAGCTGTGCACCAGGGTCAGCTCAGCATTGAACTTCTCTGCGATGCCGAGGGCGAGCTCCAATGCCCGTTGGGAGCTATTGCTAAAATCGGTGGCTACGAGGATTTTGTCGAATGACATCTTGCTCCGTGTTCAAGCAAAAAATGCGCCGTTCGGAGCGGTTGCGGTTTTTTGCGTCTGCGGCGCTGTCGGTCATGGCGACGCGACGGCGCGTCTAGGTTCCGAAAGGGGAACGTTCACGACCGCGGCGCACGGCCCGGCGCCGCCAAGCACTCAACGATTCGCAATAGGGCGTCATCGTCGTCTCCACCGCTGGCGGTGACTTCAGCGAACTCTGGCGCCTCGTAGCTCGAGTCTTCGCCGGGTAGGCCGCGGACTTGCCCGGCCGCGAACTGCGTATAGAGCTGTTTGCCATCTCGCAGCCGACATTCGTCGAGAGATGCGGTCATCCAAACCTCGATGAAGCGCGGCGCGCGCGCGCGAACCTGATCGCGATACTGCTTTCGGTTCGCAGTCGCGGGCACTAGGACGATCAGTCCCTGCTGTGCAAGCTCTAGAGCCAGGTTGCCGAGCGTGAGATAGAAATCGTCGCGTTCAGCACCCGAGTATCCGGGCGGTGGGTGCAGCAGCGCCCTCACCCGATCCCCGTCCAGCACGCAGCAGGGTAGACGTTCACCTGTCAGGTGGGCCTGGACTCGGCCAGCCAAGCGAGACTTCCCGGAGGACGGTAGGCCCGTGAACCA
Organism: Pseudomonadota bacterium; assembly: GCA_037200885.1. GTDB lineage: Bacteria > Myxococcota_A > Polyangia > Polyangiales > Polyangiaceae > PMG-095. Next base: position 1,463,875 of record JBBCIN010000003.1, on the reverse strand, counting down.
AACGATTGCGCCGTTCATCGTTGCTCCGCTACCCAACCGTATCCTGCCGGGCAGGTGTGTCGCGCAGCATTTGCGCCGCGGCGCAATCGGTGCGCTGGAACACTAGTCTCGCAACGCGAGCTTTACGAAGTCGCTCTCGGTGAGGATACCGACAATCTTTTTGCCTTCGACGACGACCAAGCAACCGATCTTTTGTTCCAACATGATCTTTGCCGCCTCCGTGAGCGGCGCGGCCGGGGTCACCGTCACGACTTCGGTCTTCATGGCTTCTTTCAGCACCAAGAGCCCCATGGCTTGGTCTTTGGCGTGGGAGCCATAGCCCAACGCGCGGAGTAGCCCGCTGTGAAATAGGTCGCGCTGGCTGACGATCCCTACCAGGGCTCCGTCTTCATCGATGACCGGCAAGTGCCGAATGCGTCCGAGCCGCATCACATCGTCGGCCACCGTGAGTTTTTCGTTGCGGTCGACTGTCGCAACGTCTCTGGTCATGACGTCACTGACGAGCAGGGTTTTCGTGTTCATGACTAGGAACAGAGCATGCAGCGTGCCAACTCGGCGCCGATGCCTGGGCACGTCCCTTGCTGATGGACCGCTATGGAGCTGAAACAAGCCATTTGGCAGCGACAGGCCGTACGCGCCTACAGTGGCCGACGTGTCGAGGAGCGAGACGTGCACCTTCTGCTCGAGGCGGCCGTGCGCGCACCAAACGCAAGAAACGAACAGCCCTGGTCATTTGCGGTCGTCCAAAACCGAGCTCTGCTCGAACTCTACTCGGATCGGACGCAGGTCCTAATGAGCCGGACCGCGAGCAACTCTGCATCGCCAGCAAGCGGCGCGTCATGGCACAGCAAGGCTTTCAACGTCTTTTACGGAGCGGGTACGCTGATCGTCATCTGCGGCAGAATCGACAACGAATATGCCGAGGCCGATTGTTGGTTGGCTGCCGAGAATTTGATGCTCACCGCTTGCGATCTCGGACTTGGAACCTGTCCGGTGGGAAGCGCAATTTCGGTTCTCAACTCTGCGACGGTCAAGGCGGAGCTCGACGTTCCCAGGGATATCGCAGCCATCGCCCCGATCGTCGTCGGTTACCCGGACGGGCCGGCCTCTGTTCCAACTCCACGCGCTGCGCCCAGAGTTTTGAGCTTCCGTCGCTAATTTGCCGACGGGAGTTACCCCGTTCAGCTACTCTCTGCGGGAGCGACCGTCCATGAGCCCGCATTCACGTTCGATCAAGATTCTCGTTATCGACGATCAAGAGCAAAATCGTGCATTTGCCCAGGCTGCCCTCGAAGATGAGGGGTACCGGGTGATCCTAGCCGCGAGCGGCGAAGAGGGGATCGAAAGCTACCGAGAACACGCGCCCGATTGCGTATTGCTCGACGTGCGAATGCCAGGGTTGGACGGGTTTGCTACCTGCGCCCGCATTCGGGCATTGCCGGATGGCGCGGAAACTCCGGTGGTCTTTCTGACCGCGCAGCGCGATCTGGATACCTTCGACGCCGCGCTGCGAGCCGGCGGCGACGACTTTCTGACCAAGCCGGTGCGACCCACCGAGCTCTTGCTACGCGTCCAGGCAAGCCTCAAGTTGCGCCGCGCCTACGCGTCCAATCGAGAGTACGTCGAGCTCGTGCGACAGCAGCGCGACGATCTAATGCGCTTGCAGTTGCAAAAGGAGCGGCTGATGGGCTTCGTGGTGCATGATCTCAAGAATCCCGTCAGCAATATCGATATGCAAGCGCAGCTCTTGGCTCGTGATCGCCTGTCTGCCGAAGCCCGTGAAGCTGGGGCTAGCATTCGCGAAGAAGTTCGTTCCTTGATGCGGCTCTTGCTGAACCTCCTGGATCTCAGCAAGAGCGAGGAGGGCCGCTTGACCCCAGCCCGCGCGACGGTGGATCTCACCAGCCTCGTTCGAGACGTATGCGACGCGCTCGCGGGGCGTGCCAGGGCGCGAGCGATTGATTTGCGGCAGGAGCTCGACACAGACTGGGTGTATGCCGATCAAGATCTATTGCGACGAGTTTTGGAGAACTTGCTCGAGAATGCCCTGCGGCACGCTCCGGCCAACAGCGTCGTCAGTGTGACCGCCCGCGCCAGCGCGGGAGTGACCGAACTGCGAGTGGCGGATGCCGGCCACGGTGTGCCGCTCGCCTTGCGCGAGGCGATTTTCGATCGATTCGTGCAAGTAGACAAACCAGAGGAGTTCGCAAGTCGTTCCGGTCGGGGGCTCGGGCTGGCGTTCTGTCGGCTTGCGGTCGAAGCCCACGGCGGACGGATTTGGGTCGAGGATGCGCGGCCCGGTGCGGTGTTCTTGTTGAGTATTCCGAATGCCGGTTGAGTCAAAATCAGTGAGTTTAATTGCCGAAGCGAGTGGCGAGCTATCTCGTCAGCTGATCGACTCCGCGCCAGACGCGATGGTCGTCATGAACGCTGGCGGGACGATTGAACTAGTCAATCTACAGACGGAGCGTCTGTTCGGCTATCAACGTGAGGAACTCGTCGGTCAACCGATCGAGCTGTTGATCCCGGAGCGCTTCCGGGCGGCGCACGTGGGTCACCGGTCCGGCTTCGTTCATGCTCCGAAAATTCGCCCGATGGGCTCCGGTCTTGAGTTGTTCGGTCGCCGCAAGGATGGCAGCGAGTTTCCCATCGAGATCAGCCTCAGCCCGGTGAACACCGAAAGCGGGACCTTGGTTTCGAGCGCCATTCGCGACGTCAGTGAGCGGAAACGAGCGGAACTCAAGTTCCGTTCCCTGCTCGAGTCAGCGCCCGATGCCATCGTGATCGTCGATTTGGGCGGTAGGATCACCCTGGTCAACGCCCAGACCGAGAAGGTCTTCGGTTATCCCCGTGGCGAGCTCGTCGGCCAGTCAGTGGACATGTTGGTGCCGAAACGTCTCCGTGGAGCGCATCGCGTCCACCGAGAAGGCTACGCACACGGACCGAAGCCTCGCAACATGGGCGCCGGGTTGGAACTGTACGGTCTGCGCAAGGACGGCAGTGAATTCCCGGTCGAAATCAGCCTGAGCCCGCTGGAGACCGAGGAAGGCACCTGGGTGTCGACCGCAATTCGCGACATCTCCGAGCGTCGCCTGGCCGAGGCAACGGCGCGCTTGGCCAGCGATAGGCTACTCAGCGCCGTGGAAAGCATTCAGGGCATGCTCGCCCTGTACGATGCCGACGATCGCTTGGTGCTTTGCAACAGCGCTTGCCGCGAGCTGCTCGGACGAGGTTCCCCTGGCAAGATCGTGGGTCGCACCTTCGCTGAGCTCCTGCAAGACGCCGTGAATGGCGATCTGTTCGAGCTCGGCGAGCGAACCCCGCACGACTTCGTCGCGACTTGGTTGGACTACCACGAGAACCCATTCGGAGTCTTCGACGTGAAGTTGCGCGGCGGGCAGAGGCTTCGGGTTGCCAATCGACGAACCCTGGAAGGCGGTGTGGTCAGCACGATGTGGGACACGACGGCGGACGCACAGCGCGAAGCCGAGCTGGTCCAGGCTCGCGCCTTGGCCGAGAGTGCCAACTCGGCCAAGAGCGAGTTCTTGTCATCGATGAGTCATGAGCTTCGGACACCGCTCAATGCGATCTTGGGATTTGCGCAGCTATTGCAACGGGATAAAAAGTCACCGCTGAACGAACGCCAGCTCGAGAGGCTGGACCACGTGCACAAGGGCGGGGAGCACCTGCTGCGTTTGATTGACGACATCTTGGACCTCTCTCGGGTCGAAGCGGGCCAGGTCAGTGTGTCGGCGGAGCCAGTCGGCGTGGGGGAGGTGTTGACGGAGGTACAATCGACGCTCGCGCCCATGGCCGCTCGTTTGGGTGTGGAGCTGCAGCTCGCGCCGATGCCAGATGCCGAGCTGCAGGTGATCGCCGATCGCACGCGGTTTGCACAGATCTTGATCAACTTCGGCTCGAACTCGATCAAGTACAACCGCCCAGGCGGGGTAGTGACTTTCGCCGTCTCCAGCGTCAGCACGTCCGTCCTGCGGGTCAGCGTGATCGACGACGGGATCGGTATTCCGTCGGACAAGCAGGATAAAATCTTTCAACCCTTTCAACGCGCGGGGCAAGAAGCCGGGCCGATCGAGGGCACGGGCATCGGTCTTGCCATTACCAAGCGCCTAGCGGAGCTGATGTCGGGCAGCGTTGGCTTCACCAGCGTGCCGCAGCAGGGCTCGGAATTTTGGCTCGAGCTGTCGATCTACCAGATGGTCCGCGTGAGCACGTCGGCACCCGCGCCGAGGGTTGCCAGCGAGGAGTTCGCGACGCTGGCTGGGCCGAACTACACGATCGTCTACATCGAAGACAATCCGTCCAACATTGCCTTCATGCGGGATGTGCTCGAGGACTTCGAGCGTATCAATCTGATTGCCATTCCGACCGCGGAGGTCGGTATCGAGGTGGTTCGTTCGCGGCGCCCGGATCTCGTGATTATGGACATCAATCTGCCGGGCATGAGCGGCTTCGATGCCACCCAGCGCTTGCAGAGTTGGCCGGAGACAGCGCAAATTCCGGTGATTGCCCTCACCGCAGCCGCCATGGTCGGCGATCGAAAGCGCGCCTCGGAAGCCGGGTTTCGCAAGTACCTGACCAAGCCGGTGAGGATTGACGAGTTGCTCCAGGCACTCAAGGAGCTGTTGCCTGCTCGAACGCCGGCTTCAGTGGACGGTGAGCCCAAGCTGCAGCAATAGGTGGTGGAGATCGGCGCCAGACGCCGGCAGCATGGGCACGATACGTCGCGCGTGCTCACGCAGCCACGCCGGAGCCGTAGTGGCTGCGTCGTAACGTACATTGAACCCGAGTAGCTTGTGCCATTCACGCTCGCGCACTGCTGCGAGTTGCTCGAGGGTGGCTAGCGACTTGCCTGTGAGAATGCAGCCCGTCATGTGTTCGACTAGGTCGTTTGCCTCGCACAGACCGCCGTTCATGCTCTGGCCACCGAACGGGCTCGTGACGTGCGCAGCGTCGCCTGCCAACCAAACTCGCCCGCTGCCAAAGCGGCGTGCCAGGCGGCGCTCGAAATGCGTGACCGTGCTCCACTCGATTTCTGTCGGTTGTTCGTCGTGCCACGGCGCGCCGTGGGCAAGCAGGGAGCTCAAGTGCTCGAGGTCCGGAGCCGCGCTGAAATCCGATGCTAGCTGGAAGGCCCAACGTCGGCGTTGATCGGGCAGCGGGAACGCAGCGCTGCCCAAGCCCTCTCGGAATCCGAGATTCATCGTCGATTCGACGAGGGAGTGCGGCCCTTCGAAGATCGCAAACGTTTCAGTCGGGCCGACCTCCAGATTCTCGAAGCCGAGGCTCGCTCGGACTCGCGACTCGTAGCCATCGGCACCGATTGCGAAGTCGGCGTTGATCAGCGACGACTCGACCGGTTCCCATTCGCCTTCGTACGGCGGCGCGCCGAGTGTCTTGAACTCCCGGCGTACGACTCGAGCCTGGACGGAATTTTCGCCACGAGTTAGCGTGGTTGCTTCGCAAGGTGAACGAATTTCGACGTCCTCGTTGCGAAGTTCCTTCAAGAGCAGCTCCTCGAAGACGCTTTGCGCGATGGTCAGTGCAGGCCGCGCTAGCTCCAAGCTTTTGGCGTGTATTCCGTCGACGTAGAGGTCGACGCGTTCGAGCAGCCTTCCTCCGGCGAGCAGTCTCTGACCCAGGCCAAGCTCGGCCAACAGGCGCAAAGAGGAAGCGTGCAAAAGCGTGGCATGCCCAGGCGCAGTGCTTCGAAAGTTCTTTTCGAGCACGGTGACGCTTAGCCCCCGGCGTGCCGCGCTGAGCGCGGCAAATAAGCCGACGGGTCCGCCGCCCACGACTAGGAGTTGAGTACTTTCGACGGGCGTCAGGCGATCGATGCTCGAGTTCATGTTTGGCGGTTACTCATGAACGCAAGAGACGGGCCAACGCCTGAAGCGACCTAGTCGATTCTCGTGGCTTGGGTTCGGCGCAACCGGTGCGGCCGCGGCGGTGGCTGCACGCAAAACCTGCGCGCGCCCCCGAGCATCGTCCGTTTCGCGATGGTGAGGGGGCTGGCCTGCTTCGTGCAGCCGCGTCGCCTCAGGAGCAAATGCGATGACCATCGTCTGCGGAACCGACTTTTCCGAGAACGCCGTCCAAGCGGCGCGAGCGGCGGCGAGCATTGCTCGTTGCTCGAATGACCGGCTCGAGCTGGTTCACGTGATCGCTGATCCAGCGGCGGCCGGCATTCCCGCGCTGGGAGTTTTCTACGCGCCGCTGCAGGAGCTGTTGGCCGAGCAGGCGGGCAAGCTGGCTCGTGAGTTTACGATCGCGGTCAACCCGATCGTACTCGAAGGGCCAGCAGACGAGCGTCTCGTGGACTTTGCACGCGGCGCAAATTCACGTCTGATCGTGGTTTCTTCGCTCGGGGCTCGCAAACAAGATCACTTCCGCGTCGGAAGCGTTGCCGAACGCGTGCTGCAGCGCTCCAATATCCCGGTTCTGGTCGTGCGCGAGGCCGCCAGCATCGAACAATGGGCGCAGAGCAGTCGACCTCTGAAAATTCTGCTGGGCGTCGACCTTGGTCAAACTTCCCGAGCGGCGCTACGCTGGGTCGAAGAACTCCGTCAGATTCGTCCGTGCGACGTGCGCGTCGTGCAAGTTGCGTGGCCGATTGGCGAGTATTCTCGTTTCGGATTGAAGGGGCCGATCGAGCTCGAAGGAGTGCGCCCGGAGCTGCATGCCCTGCTCGAGCGCGACTTGCGCGCTTGGACCGGGACGGTGGCGGGTGAAGGACAGATCTCGTTCTCGATTAGCGCTTGCTGGGGGCGCTTCGACGAGCAGCTCGCGCTGCTCGCTCAGGAAGAGAAGGCCGATCTGCTCGTCGTAGGAACCCACCAGCGCGCTTGGTCCGCGCGCGTGTGGCAGGGCTCTATCTCACGCGGCGTCGTCCATCGCTCGCCTTGCAACGTCGCTTGCGTGCCCCGCCCCGCCTCGACCGCGACCAGCAGAGCGGAGATTACCCGTTTCCGCAGCGTGTTGATTCCGACCGATTTCTCGCCGCTGGCCAATCGCGCGCTCGGGACCGGTTACGGCCTCTTGCCCGACGGCGGCGAGGTCCACCTGCTGCATGTGCTGACGGGTGAACGCGGGGAAGCGCCTCCCGACTTGGACGCTCGGTTGCGTGCTCTCGTGCCCTGGGGAGCGGAGGCGCGTGGAATCGCAACCCAAACCCACGTCGTCGACGAAGCGGAGGCGTGGTCTGGAATCTCGCACGCTGCGTCGCGCCTGGGCGTTGACGCCATTTGTATGTCTACGCACGGACGCTCGGGGGCTACTCGCCTCTTGGTTGGCTCTCAAGCCGAGGAGGTCGTGCGACGCGCGCGTCAACCGGTGCTGCTCGTCAAAGGCGACGTCGAATAGCGAGCGAGCCAACTAAACCCGGCAAGCTCGTAGGTCCTGATTTAGCCGATCGCTGGCCCGCGCCGCGAGCGCCATCGCGGTGAGCACCGGGTTCTTCTCGGGACCCGTGGTGAAGACGGAGGAATCCGCGACGACGACGTTGGGAGCGCCGTGCACGCGGGAGAAAGCGTCGACGACGCCGAATCGCGGCGACTCATGCATGCGACATGTCCCGCCGTAGTGCACTGAATTGCCCGGAACTTCCACGTTGAATACTTTCAGTTCGGGCGCCCAGCCCGCGCCTTCGAGGCAGCTCAGCAGCTCGTCCTTGGCGCGCTCGAGCTCACGCACTGCGCGTTGTGGGTAGCGCAGCGAGAAAAATAGCGGCGAGCGCCCGCCAGAAAGGCCGCGCCGATCGATGGCAACGTAGTCTTCCCGGGTGGGGATCATCGTGCCAAATATGCTAAACCCGAGCCGATTGGTTTGGCCTGGGTGACCGGAGAGCAGCGTGCGAGCCATGTGCGAGGCGCTATTCCACTGCATGCATGCGGCAGCGTAAAGCGGCTCCGAGCGATCGAGCGACGACCGCGTGACGTAGCTTGCAGGCGCGAGCGAAATGCGGCGCCCTAGATCGACGACGATCTTGGCCAACGGGTGGTCGTGCAAGTATCGCCCGAGGACGCCGTGCTGATTGCCCAAGCCCTCGGGAAACTCGGCACTCGTCGATTCGAGGAGTATCTGAGCGCTGTTGACCGCACCCGCGGCGAGCACCACAGCCCGACACGGCACGCGCAGCTCGGCGCCGGTTCGCGCGTCTCGGCAATGCACCGCGACCACTCTGCGTTCGGGGTTGGACCACTCGAGGCTCTCGGCTCGAGTGTCGTAGCGCACGGACAACCCTCCGCGCCGCAGAATTGGCTTGATCAAGCGCGTGTACGCGTTGAATGCGGTCGCGGAACGAGTCAGGATCGTCTGCGAGCCGTAAGCGTAGGGCATTGCAATCAGGTCTCGACCGTGCGCGGATACCTCGCGCGCCACCGCGTTCCATTCAGGCGCCAATGCCCAGCGACTTCGGATGCTTCCGGCCGGCAGCCTTGGGACGTCATCGGCGGCGCCGGCAATGTGCAAAAGTGGCTCGATTCGCTCGTACCAGGGAGCGAGCTCGGCATACCCGAGCGGCCAAGTGTATTCGAGGCCGGCGCGCGCGGCGTCATCGAAGTCGTCCGGCGAGAAGCGTGGGACCGCGCATGCCCAATGATTCGAGAGCCCGCCCGGCGCGAGCTCTTCGAACAGTTCAGCTTGGGGGTCTCCCATCATCGTCAGATCGGAGCGACGCGCGAGCGAGGGGCGAACCTTGGCGAAGGTCAAGCCGCGAACGCGCGCCGTCAGACCGAGCTCCGCGCTTGCTGAACCGGCTTCGAGCAAGAGGGGCTCTTGCCCCGCTTCGCTGAGCACGACGGCTGAGGCGGCTGCTGCGGGTCCGGTTCCGATTATCACGACCCGCTCGGAGTCATTCATGGTCGCTCGCTCAGCGAGGATCGTGCCAGCGCGCAAGCCGTGTTCCGGCGGGAAACGCGAAACGAACGTGCAAAATCTGCGTGGCTCGCGCAAACCGCGCGCCGCGGCTAGCCTTTTCTTCGGTGAGCAAGCTGGCACTCTGCTTGCTTGGCGTGGCTCAAACGCATGCAAGCCAATTCCGAGTTGCACGAATCCGGTACGCGATACGTCCTCAATGATAGCCTGCGAATGGCCTTCGCGGAGGAAGGCTATCTGAAATTCGATCGTGCCATTCCGAGACCTGCGCTGGCTCGGCTGAGCGAACGCATCGGCGACGAGTTCGACCAGCAGCGACGTCAGGGCCGCCTATTCTCGGGCGGCGGAACCGTGAGCGGGCACCTCAATTGCTTCCCAGGAGCCGAGTCCCGCTTCGTTTACGAGTCACTCCAGCAGTCGGGCATTGCGGAGATCGTGCGCGGTTTGTCGACCACGGCGCTGCGTGCCCCGAATATCGGCTGCAACCTGAATTTGCCGGGCAGCGCGCCGCAGAACGAGCACGTCGATGGTTACGCGAGCCTACCGTTTCTGGTCGTGAACGTTGCCGCCGTTGACACGAACCTCGACAACGGAGCGATGGAGATCCTGCGCGGCACGCATCGGTCCGCCTCGAAATTTTGGCAGATCTTACTCGCCAGGCCGCAACGAGTGCGTCTGTGCATGCAGCAAGGCGATGTGGTCATCCGGAGCTCGGCGCTGTGGCACCGGGGGATGCCCAACCGCAGCGACAAGCCCCGCCCGATGCTCGCGTTCACCTGGGAGGACGGAGGGAGCGCCCACGAAGACCCGTACCAAGTTCACGCTGGGCGCATCGCTTTCTTGCCCAATCGCTACCGTACCGACCTGAGAGGCCGTATTCGTGAGCAGGCCTTCGTGGCGCTGCCGGTGCTCGGGACCGCGTATCGCGCGGTTTGCTCGTTGTTCGAATAGCGACCGCGGTGCTCGCCAAATTCGCAGGAGAGTTTTCTCCATTCGAGGCGCGTCGCGCCGCCCGGCGCGACGCGCACGGCGATTAGGGGACCGCGTGCAAGGGCGGAGAAGCGACCTTGCGACGCACCACGAGCACAGGGCAGGGAGCGAGCCGGGTGACGGCTTCTGCTACTGAACCGAGCGTCCGACGCGTTACGTCGTGCCAGTCGTGCGTTCCCACGACTACCAAGTCTGCTTCGATATCTGCCGCAAGCTGAGCAAGCTCATGCGCCGGCTCATTCATGCGTTGATGAGTGTGGACGTGTTGAAAGGCCGCGCCATCGGGAGTCGCCTGAAAAGCGGCGATCTGACGCGCGACGTACTCGCTGAGCTCGGCCGCCCAATATTCCAAGGGTGGAAGCGGGGCGGGCGCCCCGTTCGACGCCGTGGGCGGATCGAGTGGCGAGCGAACGTTGACCACGTGCAGTTGGACGCCGTGCTTGCTGCAAGCCAACGAAAGCGCTGTGTTCAGCGCGTGTTCGGAGGCCGATGAATAGTCGATTCCGACGACGATGACGTATCTCGGTTTGGTCATGGTTGATTGCCTACGTGAAATGGGCCGCGCACATTGGGTCGTGGTGCGAGTTCAGCCACACCACGACCCGGAGCCGCACCGTTCACTTACTGGTGACGGCGATCTTCTTTGGTTGGCTTTCGGGCTTTTTCGGCAGAGAGAGTGTGAGCACCCCTTCCTTGAGTTCGGCCTTGAGCTGGTCGACATCGACGCCGTCGGGCAGCGTGAACGACCGAGAGAAGCTGCCGTAGCTGCGCTCACTGGTGAAGTACGTGTCGCCTTTCTCGGTCTTCTCCGAGTCGCGTTTGCCCGAAATGCTGAGGCGGTTCTGCGTCAGCTTGACGTCGAGATCCGCGTCCTTGACGCCTGGGACGTCGGCGCGAAACACGAAGCCGTCCTTGGTTTCCTTGACCTCGAAATTGGGGGAGAACGCGGCGCTCTGCAGCTCGCGGAAACTCGGTGAGAGTTCCCCAAAGGGCTCCCAACGCACCAGCTCGCGCATTGCGCGAAATGGATCCCACTCGCGCGCCGAGTAGCGCGCAGACAGTGAGGGTTGATTCCCGTTTTCACGATGAACTGCAATATTGGACATCAAATATGCCTCCTGTTGTTTCGTTTGGAACGAGTGAACCGATGCTGAGCAAGCTTCGTTCCAATCGAGAAAGGCGGGCGGTGGCACCGTGGATGGCGAGTGGCCGCGCGCTAGGCGCAAGCGCTGCGCCAGGCGAGCGAAACCGTTGCGCGCGCCTCGGACGATGAGCAAAAGGCGTGTGTGACGGTCCTGGCGGCACACCACTTGCTCCGCCGGGTGCAAATGAGTGCGGTACTTAACGAGCGAACACCCTGTCCCACTCGGTGTCTCGCTGCCAGACCTCGAATACGGCCCGATCTTTCACAGGCCAGCGATAGTAGTCGTGATAGAGCTCGCTACCGAGGACGAACACAGCGACGAGTGGCGTGTGGAAATCCGGACAGGGGTAAGACCAGCCACGGCCACGACGACTTGGACGAGCCCGCGATCGTGTGATCGGAAACGTGACCCCCCTTGGGCTCGAACTCGCTCCATGACTCGTCCGGGGACGTCAATATCGGGGAGACATCGCGCTCGACGAGCGTGCCCGCCCGCGCCGTTTGACGAGGTCGAACCAGGCGACGCTCAGTAACCCAGCGGTGGAACACAGCGCCAGATCGAGTGGCCCGAGTGGCGCGAAGTGAAACAACTGCGCCAGGACAGGCAAATAAATGATGAGCCCCAGGAAGAAGAGGGCTGCGACCGTGACCGACCAAAGTGTCGCATCCTTCAGTGAAGGCAATCCAATGTCTCGAGACCACGAGCGGTTATTGAAGATCAACCCGATATTTGCGACGAAGAACGTCATGAACGTGAGTGTCCGAATCTCAGCCTCGGCCAAGCCCAGGTGCATCGCCAGCAAATTCACCGCGAGTACTACGACGAGTACTGCGAGGCCTTGAGCGACGCTCCAAGCGATCACCCGCGCGCCGAACATCGGGCTTCGAGGCGCACGGGGTGCTCTTCGCATCGCATCCGCCTCCGCGGGCTGCCCCTCGAAAACGATCGAGCATGCCGGGTCGATCACGAGATGCAAGAACGCTACATGGATTGGCATCAGTACCAGCGGCCAGCCCAAGGCGATTGGCACGAGAGTCAGCCCGACGATTGGGAGGTGAATGGCCAGAATGTAGGCGAGGGCTTTCCTGAGATTGTCGTCGATGCGTCGGCCGGTATGGATGCCGTGAACGAGCGCCGCAAAGTCGTCGTCCAGTAACACGACCGCGGCCGCTTCTCGGGCGACATCCGTGCCGCGAGCACCCATCGCAACGCCGACGTGGGCGGCTCTGAGGGCCGGAGCATCGTTCACTCCATCACCCGTCATGCCGACGATTTCGCCGTTGCCCGCGAGGGCGCGGACCAGGGCGAGCTTCTGCTCGGGGAGCATGCGAGCGAACACGCTGGTATTCGCAACTCGTTTCGCGAGCTCGCTCTCGCTCATCAGGGCCAGCTCGGGGCCGGTGACGACGGCCGCTGCATCGATCCCGGCCTGGCGGGCGATGGCTTGCGCGGTGGAAGGGTAGTCGCCCGTGATCATCATCACGCGAATGCCTGCGCCGCGACACTCTTCGATCGCAGCAGCGACGCCTGTGCGCAACGGATCCTCGAGTCCTACGAGTCCCACGAACGCAAAGCGGAATGCCGACGGATCTTCACAGACTCGCTCCTCCTCGACTTGCGCGCGCGCCACGGCAAGGACGCGCAGCCCGTCACGGGCGAGTGCCGCGCTGTCTTCGTCCAGGCGAGCCCGCGCGGGGCCGTTCAAGCCACAAAGCGTTGCGATTGCCTCAGGAGCGCCCTTTGCCGCGGCAACGAGGTCGTTGCAGTTCGTACTGCGCCAGACTTGAACGACCGCCAGGCGTCGACGAGTCAGCGGGTGCTCGTGCAAGAGCTGCCAGTCGTCGTGCAGGTGCTCCGTCGCGACCAGCTGTCCTGCGCCGAGTTCCTTGAACGCGCGCTCCATCGGGTCGAATGGGTCCTGGCGGCTGGCAAGAATGCCGTACTCGACCGTCTCGTGCATTGATTCGGGGAGCGGCCCCGAGCGCAAGGCCTCGAGATCGAAGAGTTCCCCGTTCGCGGCGATGCGCCTCACCGTCATGCGGTTGGTCGTCAGGGTTCCGGTCTTGTCCACGCACAACACGGTGATGGCGCCGAGCGATTCCACGACGGGTATCCGGCGCACGAGTACCTTACGTCGTGATAGACGCCAGGCGCCGAGCGCCAAGAACATCGTCACGACGACCGGGAACTCGTTGGGCAGGATCGCCATCGCCAGGGTCAAGCCAGCCAGCAGTCCGCCGAGCGCGTCGTGTCGGATGACGCCGTAGGCGACCGCAGCAACGAGCGACAATGCCGCTCCAACCCAGCCGAGCGTGCCGACGAGGCGTCGTGCCTCTGTTTGCAATGGCGTTTCTTGCGGCTTCTCCCGCGTTTGCAGGCTCGAACCAATGCGGCCTACCTCCGTACGAGCGCCCGTCGCGTGAACCCGTGCCGTGCCGGATCCGCCTGTAACCAGGGTCCCAGCGTAGACGAAAGGCAGGTCTTCGCCGCCAGGTCGCGCGAACGCGGCTTCGCCGCTCCAAATGCCCTTCCGAACGGACGTGGACTCGCCCGTGACGAGTGACTCGTCCACGGTCAGATGGCTGGCTTGCAGGAGCAGGGCGTCAGCGGGGACACGATCGCCCTCGGCAAGCACGATTAGATCGCCTCGGACTAGCTCTCGTCCAGCCACGCGAACGCGTCCGCCGGAGCGAATCACGAGCGCGCGCGGGCTAGCCAAATCGCGCAGTGTTCCCAGGGCGCGATTAGTCTTCCGTTCCTGAAATAGGGTCAAGGCCATGATGAAGACGACGAATCCAACGAGCATCAACGCTTCTCGCCGATCGCCGATGATTGCGTAGATCCCACCGCACAGGAGCAAGAGTAGCGACGTCGGCTCTCGAATGAGCGTGAGGACGTCGCTCAGTGCCCCACTCCTCTCGGTCGTCGGAAGTTCGTTGAGACCGTCCTGGGCGCGGCGTTGGGCCACGTCGGCTGAACTCAGTCCCCGAAGGGTTGGCGCTGCATCATCGAGTGCTCGAGGGAGAAGGTCGGTCACGGAGCCCGGCCGCAGCAAGATTCAAGCCGGACCGACCTTTGGGTAACCGGCTTGGGTGAGCCTTGTGCCGCAGAACTTGCGCCGGTGGCGCAAACCGCGCGTGCTCCCTGGTCGGGTGCGTGCTGAGAGGTTGCAGCATTTTTCCGAGCGATTGCGGCATGGCACTTGCTGAAGGGTGGACATGGACGCCGATCACTCGCTGCGCGATGCCTCGAACCTTCCACCGGTTGCGACGGAGCCACGTCATTGGCCAGCGTGGATGGGGCAAGCTGCGCTCGGCATCGCGGTCGTCGGGCTCTTGACCTACGGCATAGTTCGCTACCGAGCCAGCAGCGTGGCCCCGAGCGTGCGCTACGAAACGGCGGTCGTTGACCTGGGCCCGCTCGATGCGAAGGTGACCGCGACCGGCGCGCTCTCCCCGCTGATCACCGTGCAAGTGGGCAGTCAGGTCTCCGGGCGCATCGCGACGCTGCTCGCAGACTTCGGCTCGACGGTTCGCCGCGGGCAGAAGATCGCCACCATCGATCCGGCACTATTTCGCGCCTCTGCAGCACAAGGGCAGGCCAACCTCGCGTCTGCGCGCGCTGGGCTCGAAAAGGCACGAGTGCAACGACTGCTCGCCGAACGACAGTTCGTGAGGGATACGGCCCTGCTGGCTCAAGGGCTCGTGACGCGAGCCGACTACGATCTGTCTGAGTCGAACGTGCGTGTCGGTGCGGCCGAGATCGCGACGGCCGAGGCAGCAGTCGCGCAAGCGCGCGCAGCCCTCGATCAGGCCGAGTTGAATCTCAAGTACACGACCATTACGTCGCCCATCGATGGTGTCGTCATTTCACGCAACGTCGACGTGGGGCAAACCGTGGCGGCCGCGTTACAAGCCCCGACCCTGTTCACCATTGCCCAAGATTTGACCCGAATGCAGGTAGACGCCAACGTGGCGGAGGCAGATGTCGGCAAGGTTCAAGCCGGCATGCAGGTGGCGTTCGCGGTGGACGCGTACCCTGGGCGATTCTTCGAAGGCAACGTTCGCCAAGTCCGTGACAATGCTCAGACTCTGCAGAACGTGGTCACCTACGACGTCGTGATCGACGTCGCCAACCCCGATCGTTTGCTCAAGCCCGGCATGACGGCGAACGTGGTGCTGAGCTATGCGAAACGCGAGCGCGCGCTTCGCGTTCCGGAGGCCGGTCTCCGCTTCAAGCCGGACAGCGCCGCGCTGATCGAGATGCTGGGCAGCGCGGAGGCCGCCCGCTTCGTCGCGCCGTCGGCCAGCGCCCGCACGCGACTGGTTTGGCTGCTACGCGGATCGACGCCGACACCGATTCCCGTGCAAATCGGCGTCAACGACGGCAGCTTTGCAGAGGCGATGTCGGGCGATATCCGCGTCGGCGACCGGGTCATCGTCGAAGTCGTTAAGCGTGCGCCATGAATAGCCTCGTGCCTCTCCAGGTGCCGCGCGCAGTGATTGAAGTCGACGGTTTGACCAAGACTTACTCGCTCGGCGAGACCACGCTGCACGCGCTCGATCACGTGAGTCTCCGCGTGGACGAGGGGGAATTCGTGGCCATCATGGGCTCGTCCGGCTCCGGCAAATCGACATTGATGAACATCCTGGGCTGCCTCGACCTGCCCAGTTCGGGGCGCTACGTGCTGGCGGGCCGCGACGTCTCGCGGCTCGATCGCAGTGAGCTCGCGCACATTCGCAACCGAATGCTGGGCTTCGTCTTTCAGAGCTTCAACCTCTTGCCGCGAACCAGCGCGCAGGAAAATGTGGAGCTGCCCTTGGTCTATGCCGGGGTGGGGAGTGCGGAGCGCGCCTCTCGTGCGCGCGCGGCACTCGAGCGCGTCGGTCTCGGCCAGCGCTTGCAGCATCGCCCAGCTCAGTTGTCTGGCGGGCAACAACAAAGAGTGGCGATTGCTCGTGCCATCGTGAACCAGCCGAGCATCGTTCTGGCCGACGAACCGACGGGCAACCTCGACTCGAAGACGAGTGATCAGGTGATGGGGCTGTTCCAAGCGCTGTGGCGCTCGGGTTTGACGATCGTATTCGTGACGCACGAGCCGGACGTGGCGCAATATGCCTCGCGCGTCGTTACCCTGAAAGACGGGCGCATCCTGTCCGACACGCGCCAGCAGCCTCGCCTGGCGGACGAAACATCGAAGGGCGCGGCCTGAACAATGAAGTTCTCACAAACCATCCCGCTGGCGGCACGGGCGCTGCTTCGTAACAAGACACGCTCGTTTTTGACCATGCTTGGCGTGATCATCGGGGTTGCCTCGGTGATCTCGATGGTGACGGTCGGTGAGGGAGCGAAAGCGCGCGTAGCGGGTGTGTTCGATGCCATGGGGACCAACCTGCTGATCGTGCTGTCCGGCTCGACCTCGGGCGGCGGCATGATGGGCGGATTTGGCACCATGCCGACCTTGACCTGGGACGATCTACGGGCGATTCGCCGCGACGCGCGAGCGGTGCGTGCGGCAGCTCCGGTGCTCAGCACGAAGGTGACGCTCTTATCCGACGACGCCAACTGGACTACCGCAGTGGTGGGTACGACCCCCGAGTACTTCCAGATTCGCGCGCTCAGCATCGCACGTGGCTCACCATTCAGTGACGGCGACGTGGACACGGGCGGCAAGGTAGTGGTCCTCGGCGAGACAGTGGTGACGCGTTTATTCGGGGCCGGGGTCGATCCAGTTGGACGAACCATCCGGCTGCGCGCCGTACCGTTCACCGTGATCGGGACGCTGCAACGCAAAGGCCAATCACCCATGGGCCAAGACTACGACGACGTGGCCCTGCTGCCTGTTTCCACCTTTCAGTCGAAAATCCAGGGCGCTTTGGGCAAATACGTCCCGGGGATCATCGCGGTGAGCGCCACGTCAGCGAACGATACGTATCGCGCGCAGGCTCAGATTGTCGGTATCCTTCGTGACAATCATCGCCTGACTTCGTCCGCCGAGGACGACTTCAGCGTCCGCAACCTGACCGAGTTGGCGAGTGCTCAGCAACAAGGGACCAACGCGCTGACCGGACTGCTCGCGGCGATCGCGGTCGTCTCGCTGGTCGTAGGTGGCATCGGTATCATGAACATCATGCTCGTGAGCGTAACGGAACGGACGCGCGAAATTGGCCTGCGCATGGCGATTGGCGCGACGCCCGGGCAGGTATTGTTGCAGTTCCTGGTCGAGGCGGTCGCACTGGCCGCAACGGGCGGGGTGCTAGGCGTGGCCCTCGGGGTCGTGCTGGCCCGGTTGGTCGCGGAACGACTCAACCTGCCGCGTGCCCTGCGCGTGGACATGGCCGCCGTTTCATTCTGCTTTAGCGTACTCGTGGGCGTGGTATTCGGATTTTACCCGGCCAGGCGCGCCTCGCGATTGAACCCGATCGACGCCTTGCGCTCGGAGTGAACCCGCGTTCCGGTGCCCAATGCACGGTTTGCGCTCGATTGCCCTCAACGCGCAACCATTGCGCGGAGATCTGCCGAACTGCTGCCGCACAGCTCCGCGAGCGGTTGGCCTGACGCTTGCTATTGCTAAGGTATCATGGAGATCTTCAAACGCATTCTAGTTGCCACTGATTTCAGCGAAGCATCTGAGGGCGCGCTCGAACTCGCGCTCGAGCTTGCGACTCGCTTGGGTTCGGAGCTGACGCTCGTTCACATCTGGGAGTTTCCGAGCTACGAGTACATGGCTGGGATGCCACTGCCCAGCGAGTTCGCCGACCAGGTCGGCAAAGCGGCGAGCGCGAGGATGGCGGGTACGATTGACGCCATCAAGCCGCGCTGCCCGAACGCGAAGTCGATCGTCAAGATGGGCATCGCCTGGTCGGAGGTCTTGCACACGGTCGAAGAAACCAAGTCGGACCTGCTCGTCCTCGGCACTCACGGCCGGCGCGGATTGAAACGAGCGATCCTCGGCAGCATCGCAGAAAAACTGGTTCGCTTGTCGTCGGTGCCGGTACTGACCGTGCACGGCAGCGAGAAGTCGGCCTAATCGCGAATGCCCGCGAGGCGCTCCGTGCACTGCCGCGGTATGGCGCGATTCGTGCTCTCGCGAGTGTGCCATGAGCGAACGACATGTCTTGATCATCGGCGGTGGCCTCGCGGGGCTTTCCACGGGCTGTTACGCGCGCGCCAGCGGCTTTCGCACGACGATCGTCGAGCACGGTTTGGCGCTCGGCGGCGTGTGCACCGCGTGGAGCCGTGGCCCGTACACCATCGACGGCTGCATTCAGTGGCTTACCGGCGGCGCGTTTGACCGCATCTACGAGGAACTCGGCATCCTGCCGCGTGTTCCGCGCAAGACCATCGAGCGTTTTCTGACCTATCGCGATGTCCGCGATGGCTGCGAGTTCACCATCTCTCGTGATCTCGAGGCGACGGCTCGTTCATTTCGCGAAGTGGCTCCGGAAGATGGCGACGAAATTCAACGGTTAGTCGTCGGCGCGGACGACTTCGTCGGAATCTCTCCCGCGATCGACCAGCCGCCGGAGCTTGCGTCGCTCGGCGATCAACTCGCCACGTTCTGGAGCATGCGTCACGAACTCGGTACGGTGGCTCATTTTCGTAAGCCACTGGGAGTCTGGTCGAAGGAGCATTGGAAGAGCGAGCGTTTGCGTCGGTTATTCTCGCGAATGTTCCCGGAAGAGGCGCCAGCGCTGCTGCTATTGATGGTGCTCGGCTACCTGAAGCACGGCTACCTGTCGCGCCCGATTGGCGGTACCGCCCGTTTTCGCGACGCGTTGGTCGACAACTATTTCCAGCTCGGGGGTGAAGGGCTCGTCCACTCCACGGTCGACGAGGTCCTCATCGAAGGTGATCGCGCGGGCGCGGTGCGCCTAGCAGACGGAACAATCATCGAGGCAGACATCGTCGTCCCTACGGCGAGCGCGCCGGAAACCGTGCTCCGCCTGCTAGGCGGACGCTACGGTGCCGATCAAACGCGCAGGCGCCTCGAGCACTGGAAGACGTTCCAACCGGTCGTCCTGGCAAGCTACGGGATCGCAATGCCCCTTACTGACGTGCCTCCAAGCTTACTCCTCGACCACGTCGAGCCGTTGCGAGTGGGCGGGGTGAGCAACGAGCACCTCACGGTACGGATTTACAACGACGACGCGAGTTTCGCACCTCCAGGACACACGGTGATTCAGACGCTGCTTGCTACTAACTACGAGTACTGGGCCAAGACCGGCTTACGCTACGGAGCGGAAAAGGATGCCGTCGGTGCTGCAGCGCTCGAACGGCTCGATCGCTATTTGCCCGGCGTTCAGGCCGCTGCTCGCATCTCCGACCTAGCGACGCCGCTCACGTTCTGGCACACCGCGCGATCTTGGAAAGGCTCGTACGAAGGTTGGCTACCGACGTCCGAGTCGATGTTCGGTCACATCAAAAAGACACTGCCTGGGTTAGCTGGCTTGTACATGGCCGGGCAGTGGGTCGAGCCAGGGGGCGGGCTCCCAACGGCACTGATGTCTGGACGCCAGGTGACGCAGCTCATCTGCGCGGACGAGCGCCGCCCGTTCCTCGTCCCGGTCGGAGTGAGTTCGCCCGACCGGCGGACGGCGTACGTCGACGTCTGACCGGAAGTGGAGGTCATCATGAGCGTCTACACGTTGCTTGCGGCGAGTGTCGACCTCACTCACGCCGTCTCGATGCTCGTCTGGGGTCTCGGCCTGCCGCTCCTGGTCTGGCACCGTTTTCCGCGGCTCAGCCGCGCCTACATGTGGTTTGCTGCGGCGTTCGTCGTTATCTCCTTGGTCTCGCACGGCGCTTTAGGAGAGTGTGTGCTGACCCGGATTGCGCGCGAGCTCTGGCGCGCAGGGGGAGGCTATCGCGACGGGGTTCCGTTCGTAGCCCTGTTGGCCAACAGCATCGCTGGACTTCGACCGAGCAACCGGCAAGTCGTCCTGGTCTGGGAAGCGGCCATCTTTCTCACCAGCGTCGGTGGCCTGTGGTGTTGGCATCGGACGACTCCGGGACGCTATACTACGCGGTCTTGAGCTCCGCCCCGCGCCCGACGAACTCTATCACTGCGAGGCACGCACCCGCCTTCCCGCCTGGGTTGCGTCGGCTGCTCGTAGCGTTTGGCGCTTTTGCCGCGTTCCTAGCGGCGTTGCATTGGGGAGCGCGTAAGGCGATCGCTTCGGCCCTGGCCTATGCTCCGAACGCCGAACGGACGGGGGCACGGCCAGGCTCTCTCCAGCTGCCTGCTGGGCTGAGGGAACGCGGAGCCTTCACGCTCGAGGTCGCGGTCGGCCCGCCGAGCGCAACTCTCGAGTCGTGGGTCGTGGCGCCTCGCGGGGCCAAGTCGAAGGGTACGATTGTCCTCCTACACGGCGTGCGCACGGACAAGCGCTCCTTGATCGGCATGGGCGAGGCACTATCGGACGCCGGCTATCGCGCAGTCCTGGTCGATCTGCGTGGCCACGGCGAATCGTCGGGTCGCTTCCTTACCTACGGCGAGGTCGAGGCCAAGGACGTTTCGTCCGTCCTCGACGCGCTCGAAGCGCGCGGCTCCCCGCTCGGCTGCACGGGCGCGTACGGCTTCTCTTATGGCGGTTCCGTTGCGGTCGAGCTCGGCGCTCGCGATCGGCGCATCGCAGCGGTCGTGGCGGTAGCGCCATTTTCGACGCTACGCGGCGTTCTCGCGGATTATCGTCAAAAGTACCTGCCGCCGCCGCTGAGCGCGGTTCCCGACGCTTGGTTCCAAGGCGCAATCGAAGATGCGGCGGCACTCGCGGACTTCGACCCGGATCGCAGCGCCCCGTTGCTCGCAGCCGCGCAATCGAATGCCAACTTGCTCTTGATCCATGGCACGAACGATACCCAGGTTCCGCTCCGGCACAGTCAAGCGCTTTTCGGCGCCGCACGAGGCAATGCGTGCTTGCTGACGGTGCCCGGTGCCGATCACGCGACGATGCCGGCGGACGCCACGGGCATCGTGCGTCGGGAAACGGTGGCTTGGTTCGATGATTGGCTCGAGCGCTCGGCTGCTTGCAAGGCATCCTCGCCGGATTGAAGTTTGCGAGCCTCAGGCACGACGCTGACGTAAGCCGTGCCCGCAGCGGGCAAGAAATGCCCATTCGGCCAGAGTTGCTACTTCTCGACTCGCAGTCTGTTTTCGGTGAGCGTGCGTACGAAATGCGCCACCTTGAATGGATCCTGGTAGTGCGCGACGTCCGCCAGTGTGATCAACCCGACCAGCCTCCCGCTTTCGTCCAGCAACAAGATGCGTCGGCTCTTACGCTGTAGCATCAATGTCTCCGCGCTATCGAGCGAACGATCGTCGCGGCAGCACAGTGGGTCCTGCGTCATGATTGTACTCAGGGGCGTGCTGTCCGCGGACAAATTTTCCGCGCAAACGCGCAAGGCGAGATCGCGGTCGGTGACCACGCCGAGTGGATGGCGGTCGACATCGCAGACGGGTAGGAAACCGATCTGGTTCTCGCCCATGAGTCGTGCAGCCTCCTGCACACTCATGTCGATGGTTGCCGTGTGAACGTGGCGCTTCATGATTTCGCTGCATAACATAGTCGCCTTTAAAGCAATCGACGTGCCATCGCGTTTCTGGGCACGGCGTGAGCGGATTCGAGCGAGCCGCCGTCGTTACCTCGAAGGGAGGGAACGAACGGCGGCTCTCGCGATTGACGTGCCGAGTCGAACGGCGTGCTGCACCGCTAGGGCGCCTCGGGAACCGCCACCAATTCGTCGATGTTCGGCTGGAGCACGATCTCCGTGCGACGGTTGCCTTGCCGACCGCTCGGGGTATCGTTACTGGCGGCTGGGTCGAATTGCCCGTACCCCGCCGCCGACAGCAGATCGGGTGGTACGCCCTGCACGATCAAGAAGTGCACGACAGCCAGTGCTCGGGCGCACGATAGCTCCCAGTTCGACGCGAAGGCAGAGTTCTGAATCGGCACATTGTCCGTGTGTCCGGCCACCTGAAGGTGACGCTTTTCGATCGTCTTCAGCACCTGCGCAATGCTGGCCAGTGCGTCCTTTCCGGCTGGTTTCAGATCCGTGCGCCCGGAATCGAATAGCACGTCGTTCGGCAGTTGCAGCACCATGCGTCCATCCCGTAGGCTGATCTTCAGCTCGCCCGCGTCGACCATTTTGCGCAGTTTCAACGCTAAATCACGGAACAACGCGGCACGCTGTTCGGCCGCCGCCTGCGCTTTACGCAGCTCTTCGAGGCGCCGCTTGGCCTGGTCGAGGGACTGCGCGAGCGCTCCCTTTTCGGCCGTGAGCGTCGACGCGCTCTTGCCCACGCGGTTTAGTTCTGCTTCGAGCTGCGCCTTGCGCGCGAGACCGTCGTCCAGTTCCTTCTGCAGTTCTGCCGCGTCGGCGTGAGCGGCCTTGAGTTGAGCTTGCTCCTCGGCGAGGCTAGCCGCCAGCGCGAGCGCGTTGTCCTTTTGACGTGCGAGTTCTTCCGCGGTGGCTTGGGCTCGCCCCGCCTCCTCGATCTGTAGTTGTCGCGCGCGCTGCGCGTTTTGAATGGCCAGGTCGTACTTTCCCTGGGAAACGCAGCCCGCGGGCGCAGCGAGTAGAAGCAGAGTGAGGATGAATTTGGATGCCTTCATGAGCGCTCGGAAAGCAACAGGCGGGCCACACTGCGCCCTCGCTATCCAAGGGAGAGGTTGCCGATTCGAATGAGACTGGTTGCGGCCCGACTCCGGAATTGGCACGCGCGTTGCGTTTCGATGTGACCATGACCGAGCAGACCACCCTCAGCACGGAGTCGTCTCTTCCCGATTCGCTTGAGCGCGCGCATGTATTGACCGTCTCGGCCTCGGTAAGTGAGCCCAAGACAGCCAGTGCTGTCCACGCCGAGCGCATCGCACTGCACCGAAAGGCGACGGTGGCGCAGGCGTTCGTCGTGGTCAGTCTGTCTTGTCTGCGCCAAGTGGCGCTCAACCAGGCGGGCGTGTGCAGCGGTTGCAGCGGAGCAGTGCACCAGATGCGCGTGGGACTGCGGCGCTTGCGTGCGGCTCTGTCGTTGTTCAAGGGCGCGTTCCATCCGGCCGAAGTGGCAGAGCTGAAGCTCGAGCTTGCCTGGCTCACCGAACAGCTCGGACCGGCGCGCGACTATCAAGTGCTGCTGGAGCTGCACGAACGGCGACACACGCGTAGCTCCTCAGCGAATGAGGGGCAGCAAGAACTCGCAATCGAGCTGACCAGGCGTAGGAACGAAGCACTCGCGAGAGCCCGGGAGGCCGCGAGAAGCGAGCGTACCCGGCACCTGATCGCGGCCACGGCCGTCGGGCTCGTTTCTCATGCTGATTCGACGAGCTATGAAAAGCAGCGGCATGCGGAGTTCAACCAGCCTATTTCGAGCCTGGCTCGCAACGCATTCGAACGCCGCATTCGGCGCATCCTGCAGTGCATCGATTTGCTGCCGACGCTATCTTTGGCTCAGCGCCATGCGCTGCGCATCCGCGTCAAGAAGTTGCGCTACGCGACCGAGTTTTTTGCGACGTTGTTTCCACACACCCAACGTGCGCGTTGTCGCTTCACGGCCCGGCTGGTAGCTCTGCAGAATGTACTTGGGCAGCTCACCGATCTGGCGGTTCACGAACGGCTCGCCGCAAGTATGCTTGCCAGCGAACCCCACGGCGCCGCTCAGCGCCGGATGGCGTCTGCCTTGGGCGTCTTGACGGACTACGAGGGTGCACGGACCAAAAAGCTGTTCGCTAAAGCGAACAAAGAGGCAGTGCGCTTGGCAAACACGCCGGAATTCTGGCGTTGATGTCGAAACACTCGAGGTAACCTGCGCCTCGGACGCGGACGCCGCAGCCCGCGTCTCGACTTGCGACGTCATGGCAGCGCCACGCGCAACCAATGCGTGGGCACGCGACGCCTTTGCGCCTCGCCCGATTCCCCTGGTGCTCGCGGATTTCGGGCGCGAGTAGCCGACGATTGCTGCCGGTCCTTGCGACCGTGAAAAATCGGCCACACCCCGGTAGTCGGGGGCGCGCACGACGCAACCGAGCTTGGCGTGTAATTTGCTCGGGTGCGGCCATGATCGAAGATGGCTCGGCGGTGTTATCGTGAGGCTTCTCCGCAATGATGGCCGCACTCGGCGGCCGCAGCCGGAAGCTCGTCGCGTGCGGCTGGTGATTGTCGAGCAAGGGGCAGACTGCCCTGGCCCCTATATTTCTCCAGGGGACTGCGACGAGACCGTGGTCCTCAGACAACACGACGGCGAGTCCCCAA
Organism: Pseudomonadota bacterium; assembly: GCA_037200885.1. Classification (GTDB taxonomy): domain Bacteria; phylum Myxococcota_A; class Polyangia; order Polyangiales; family Polyangiaceae; genus PMG-095. Next base: position 1,439,600 of record JBBCIN010000003.1, on the reverse strand, counting down.
TCGGGCTATTTTTGCGCACCAGTGCGCGGATCTCCAGTCTCGAGAGCGCAGGGAACCAGGTCGGGTGGGCGGTGATCGCCATGGCACCGGTCCTCGAGCCGCGGGTCGTGGCGGCCCGGCGCATGCTTGCATCGGTCATCCTCAGTCACGTTCACGCTGCCGGAGAGGAATCGGAGCTCATCCTCGCCGTTGACCAGAATGCTGCATTGGAGCTTCGTCGGGATGTCATGGGCTTGGTAGAAGTGTTGGTGGCACACCCTGGGAGTCGCTATACGTCGATTCGCCTACGCTTCGCTGCGCCCGAGGAGGGCGTCGAGCCTCCGGCGCGCAAGAGCGGCATTCATCCGTGTCTGGCCCTTCGCTCGCGAGATGCTGCACTCTGAACGCGGCGCCTCAGGGGTTGCGCTCTCGCGACCAGAGTGCGGCCCGAGACTTGGCAAGAAATGCTAGCCGTCTGCTGGAAGTCAGAGTGCTGGCGGGTGTCCAAGGCGCGTGGTTACCTTGCGATGCTCGGTATCCCACGCTCTGCGCGAATAGGACACGTTGTTCAGGGCGAGGCTCGAGACGATGCTAGAGGCTGTTTGGCGCTTGCAATGCTAGCTTTCGGGCGCCGATCGCGTGAACGTCACGCGCTGATCGCGATCGAGCGCAATCAGGATCAACCCGCTCAATAGTGCTGCGAAGAAGCACCAAACGGAGGTCAGCGCGTCTCGCTGGACGACGACCGCGGCCAGCAGCGAAAAGACGAGCACCACGCCGAGCAGTCGCCCCATTTTGAGCGTCGACACGAAAAACGGAAGGACGGTTGGAACGACGTAAGCAACGAGATAGAACAGCCGCCTCGGAGCATCGTGGCTCCCAGCATACTCGTAGTCGATGCTGTGGCCCCTGATCTGTGCGAACGGCGGGAAGCGCACGATCAGCAGCAACGCGGAGGTTGCTACCGCAGCACCAGCTCCCAATAGCGCCCCGAGTGCCCGCCGCCGCTTGGGGTCTCGTTCCACGAGTCTCAGCGCAAATGGCAGCCAGGTCGGCCAAACGACGAGCGCCACCCCGAGAAAGACATTCACGGCAAACCGGTTCAGCAGGGAATGGCTGCCATCCAGCGTCAACCAGACCGTCCCCTCCGCGGCCTGTTGAACCGCGAAAAGGAGCGGAATCGCCGCGAACATCCGATGAGGCTTCGATGAATTCCGAGCGATGGACGTCGCGCCGAGCATCGTCAAAACACCGGACAGGACAAAGCTCCCGGTAGCTGAAAAACACATGCTTGACTGGCTTTCTATTGGGGGCAGCGATCGGTGCAGCGCCCATAGAACCGTCGCGCTGCGGTCATCGAAGGCATGGGAACTCGAGGGCCGTTCTCAAGGCGGCGTGTACACCGCGAGCGTCCTCGACCGATGTTCGCACGCTGATACGAATGCAACACTCGAGCAAGCCGGGAAGGGACACATCCCTTCCTAGCACCTTCGCGCAGCAGCCGCTGAAAGATCGAGCGCGCTCCGCGCGCGCGTCGTCGATGGCTTCCTGGAAATGAATAGACCTCAGCTTCGGTGCTACACGCTCCGAGTGACAGCCCGCCTCGAAGGACGCAAATGTTGCGCTTCGTGGCGCAACGCCTGCGTCGTGAGGTCCGCGGCTTCATGAACGGAGCCGGGTATCGCATCCTTGCCTTGGAACGAAGATTGCTCCGTCGGCGGTCATGCAAATGTCCCTTCCGCAGCGCGGAGAATGCGCAAAGAAAGCGCTGACGCTGAACTCCGAGCAAGAGCTGGAGCTGGTGCTGCTTTGGCGACGAAACGGTGACCAAGCGGCGCGCAACCTGCTCATTCAGTCGCAGCTCGGATATGTGCTCACGGTTGCGAGACGGAGCCGTCGCCCCGGCACGTCGATCAATGAGCTCCTCGCGGAGGGCAGCCTTGGCCTGATTCATGCGGCGAACAAGTTCGATCCGGAGCGCGGCTACCGCTTTTTCACTTACGCCAAGCACTGGGTGCACGTTTACGTCTCCAAATGCGCGAATCGCCAGTCAGCGATCATGTTGCAAAACACTCGGCTCCTGGGCAGAGCCAGGCGGGAGCGCGCACGCGCCATCGGTCTAGTCGGCGAGGGCTTCGAAGCGCGCTGCATGATCGCCGAACGGATGAATCTGAGCGATGCCGAAGTCGAAGCGTTGCTGTGCGCGCTCGAGCAGCGAGAGATCTCGTTCGAGGCACTCGCGCCCGAGCAAATCGCGAGCGACAGCCAGCCGCGCGAGAACGAGACGGATCCCGAACGATCCCTGCTTCAGCGAGCCGAAGGCGTTCAGCGCCAATGTCTCGTGAGTGAGGTGCTCGGGGCTCTCGACGCGCGTGAGCGCCGCATCGCGGCCGGGCGGCTCATGGCTGATCGCGAAGCCGCGCTAACGCTCGGACAACTGGGCAAAGAGTTCGGCGTATCGCGGGAGCGGGTTCGCCAACTCGAAGAGCGGCTCAAGCAAAAGCTAGCTCGGCAGCTGCGCAGTCTAGTCGAACCGGATCACGCGGTGCGCGAATGGGCCGCATGAGCGTAGTTGCGTCGCGCGGTATGCCGCTTGCTTACCTCGGACCAAGGATCCATGAAACGTCGCTTCTTGCTCCTAGTCTGTCTGGTCTTGCTCCCGGTGAGAGCTAGCGCCGAGCTGGATGCGGCTTGGAATCCGCCCGTCGTCGATCTCCGAGTCGGGCTCGCCCACGCGATGATTCGAGATGTCTCCCTGGCCAAGGGGGCCGGTCAGGCAGGCTATGTCGAACTAGAACGAGGTGGTGTGATTGGCGTATTGCTGCCACTTCCCGTGGCGGCCCCCGATGACCGGCCGACGAATGCGCTGGCAGAATACTTCGCCTTGCGCGCGGCACTCGAATCGTCGCAGCGCTTCGCGATCGATGATTGTCGTCGGCGGACTGGTCGGATCTCGGTGTGGCTCGAACTCGAGGCACCAAACGAGCTGGCTCAGGCGCCATCGGCGGTGGCTCTCTGGGTCGAACGCGGCGTGCGTGTGTTTGGCATCGGCGGTGAGCACGACAACGAGCTTGCGACGGCGGCTACGGGTATCGCCCCGGGTCCGGTCACCGGCCTCACCCGAGCCGGACGCGACGTGGTGACTCGAATCCTCGCTGCGGGGGCCGTCGTGGACGTATCGGACGCATCGGAGCTGAGCATCGACGATGTCCTCGAACTCGCAGAAAAAACGCATGCCCCCGTGATTGCGACGCATAGCAACGCGCGAGCGCTGGCCGACCGCCCGCGGAACTTGAGCGAGGCAACGATCCGAGCCATCGCCAAGAGCGGCGGGTTGATCGCGGTGACGGCGCTCAATGGTTCACTCGCGGCGGGCCGTCCAGCAACTCTCGAACATTTGGTGCGCCAAGTCTCGTACTTGGTTCGAATCGCCGGCCCCGAGCACGTCGCGCTGGGCACCGGTTTCGAATCAGGCGTAGGCCCGGTGCGCGATTTCCGCGCAGCCGGAGACCTACCGAGGCTCGCCGTGTCGTTGCGTTCGGCGGGGCTGAACGCGCAGGACGTCGAACGCGTGTTTTACCGCAATGCCGAGCGCATTCTTTGCGCGGTGCGGGCGCCCAAATGAAACGGGCCAGCTGCGGCCTGAGCAGCGTCGATGCTGCGCGGCGCTTGCAGGAGCAGGGCCCCAACGCTTTGGCGCCACCAAAACGCGCCGCCTGGTGGACGCGGCTGCTGAACCAATTCAAAAGCGCGTTGATCTACCTCCTGCTCTTTGCGCTCCTCGTCGATCTGTTCACATGGGCGCGTGCGGGGGCCACTCGGTTCCCGATCGAAGCACTGGCCGTTGCGGCCATCTTGCTGCTCAACGCCGGGCTCGGGTTGCTGCAAGAGTATCGCTCGGAGCGGGCGCTCGAGGAGTTGGCTCGGCTGAGCGCGCCCAAGGCCTGGGTGCTGCGCGACGGGGTGCTCTCGCACTTGGACGTGTCGAACCTCGTCGTCGGAGACGTCGTTCGGTTGGACGCGGGGGACCGCGTGCCGGCGGATGGTTGCGCGGAGAACGCGACTTTCATAAGCGTCGACGAATCACTCTTGACCGGCGAATCAGTGCCCGTCGAAAAAGCCGAAGGCGACGAGTTGTTCAGCGGTACGTTGCTACTGCAGGGCAGCAGTGAGCTACTGGTGACTCGTACGGGCCCGGCAAGCGCGATGGGGCGACTCGCGGGAGCCTTGTCCGGTATCGAAACGGTCAAGACGCCACTCGAACGCAGCATGGATGACTTCGGCGCGCGGATCGCTCGCTATGTGGCTGCGCTGAGTCTGCTGATCGTCGTCGGTGGCGTACTGATCAACGGCTTCGGGCGCTTCGACCAAGTGTTGATGTTTGCCGTGGCGTTCGCGGTTGCCATCGTGCCGGAGGGCATGCCGGCAGTCGTGACCCTGGTGCTGTCGTTCGGCGTGCAGCGCATGGCCCGTAGAAACGCCGTCGTCCGGCGGTTATCGGCGGTAGAGGCCTTGGGCGCAGTCACGGTGATTGCCTCGGACAAGACCGGAACGCTCACCCTGAATCGGATGGCCGTCGGGGAACTGAACGCGCCAGACGAAGACGAGGCACTGCACGCGCTCACGCTGGCGAACGATGCCGACGATGCGAGCTCTGCCGGGGATCCTCTGGAGCGAGGCCTGTGTGAGTTCGCGCGGGCGCGCGGCACGGACGTGGCTGCGATGCGCAACTCTCATCCCAGAGTTTCGAGCCGCCCGTTCGACACGCGTTGGAAGTACATGCGGGCAACCGTGGTGATGCCCACCGGTAAGCTCAAGAGCTACCTGAAAGGCGCGCTGGAAGTCGTACTCGAGCGGGCGATCCTTACCGAGGCTGATCGAGCGCGCTGGTTGCAGCGCGCTCGCGAGGCGGCCGAGCGGGGCTTCAAAGTAATCGGCTTGGCGTGCGCAGACGGGGATCGCGAAACTGGCCTGCAATTCTTGGGTTTCGTGACTCTATGGGATCCGCCCCGCCCGGCCGCTGCGGAGGCCGTGAGCGAAGCGCGTGCCGCCGGCGTCAAGGTCATGATGCTTACCGGTGACCATCCGGCGACTGCGCTGGCGATCGCAGCGAGCGTTGGGATCGCTTCGCCGCGTGCGCTCACAGGAGCCGAGGTCGAGCGAATGACGGACGGCGAGCTTGCGTCGTCGTTGCGAGATGTGCGGGTTTTTTCACGTTTATTGCCGGAGCATAAGTTCCGCATCGTCTCGGCGCTGCAGGCAAGCGGTGAAGTCGTGGCCATGACGGGGGACGGACTGAACGACGCACTGGCCCTGAAGCAAGCGGACGTCGCCGTCGCGATGGGCGAACGGGGCAGCGAGGTTGCTCGTGAGGTTTCGGATCTCGTGCTGCTGGACGACGACTTCGCAACCATCGTGGCGGCGGTCGAGGAAGGCCGCATGATCTACGAGAACCTATTGAGTTTCGTCCGCTTCACGTTTTCCAGTAACGTCGCGCTTGCCGTGCTCGTGTTGGGTGGTGCCCTAGGATCACTCATCTTCGGGTTGCGTGCCGCACATGGTTCGTTGTTGTTGCCCCTGACCGCGCTGCAAATCTTGTGGATCAACTTCTTGGGCGATGGCCCGACGGCCCTCGCGCTATCCATGGACCGCTGCCGTGGGACGATGGAGAATCCGCCGCGGGCTCGCGATCGGTCTCTATTGGATGGCAAGACCGTTCGCTTCGTGTTGCTCGATGGCTTGCTCAAAGGTGCGCTCGGACTCGGCTTGCTGGTCGTCATGCCGCGTCTCGGCAGCAGCGTCGTGGCAACGGGCACTTGCGTCTTCTTGTACGAGTCGGTCGCGAAGCTGCTGAGCGCGTATCCCGCGCGCAAGCTCGGGGCCCGCCCGGCCAGAAATCCGTGGCTACACGGTTCGGTGCTGATCGGAGTCGCGCTCGGCCTCGCGTGCGTTTCGTACGCGCCATTGCGTGATGTGCTCGGCTTGGTGCCGCTTTCTCGGCGTGAGCTGCTGTTGGTCTTCGCGCTCCTGACCGTCACCTGGGGCACTGGGGAGCTGGCTGCGAGCATTGCGCGACGCTTCCGCGCGTCTGAGCCCCGACCCGCAATGGACATGAATGCTCGGGTTCGACATGAACGATCCGTGCCGGTTCACGGCACCCGGCTTAGCTAGCCTCCAAGCTCATCGTGAGCTCGTGTACTCCGCACTCGAAGCAATCTTCGACCGGCAAGCCACTGGCTCTGAATAGCTTGAGCATGCGTCCGTTGGTCGCGAGAACCTGCGCGGTGAAGCCCCGCACGCCCTGGGCTCTGGCCAAAGCGATGAGGCGGACGAACAAGGCGCTGCCGAGGCCACGTCCCTGCCACTCGTCCCGGACCACCAGCGCGACCTCTGCAAGGCCAGTCGTCGGCTCCGCGTCATAGCGTGCCATGCCCAGCAATTCTTCCACATCCTGGTTGCTAGTCGCCACCAATGCCGCGTTCTGCCTATCGTCGAAATCCGCGAGCATCGCGATCTCTTCGCGTGGATGGCAGCTCTTGTGACCCAGGAAGCGCTCGTACACGCTGTCTTTGGAGAGGCGATAGAATAGATCCTGGAGCAGCCGCTCGTCCGTGACGCGCAGCGGGCGAATGTGCACCACGTCCCCGTGAGGCAAAGTCACGGTCTCGGAACGCGCGCGAGAGAAAAACTTCGGTTCGCGCTGGTCTTGAAAGACGTATTTTTTGGCCTTGGCTTGGCTCAAGAGCTCAGCTCGATGATCGGGGTGGGCGATGTCGATCAAGGACATCGCTCGCTCACGGACGCTCTTGCCCCACAGATCAGCCACTCCATACTCCGTGACCACGTAGTGAACGTCGCCCCGACTGGTGACCACTCCTGCGCCCGCCTCGAAGGTGGTTTGGATGCGGCTCACTTGGCCGTTCCGCGCTGTCGAGGGAAGCGCAATCACCGGCTTGCCGCCGAGACTTCGGGCGGCGCCTCGGATGAAGTCGACCTGGCCTCCGATCCCGGAGAAGAATTGCCCACCGATCGTGTCGGCTGCCACTTGACCCGTCAGATCCACGGCTAGAGCGGAGTTGATGGCGATCATTCGCTCGTTGCGGGCGATGATCAACGGATCGTTGGTGAAGTCGCTCGGTCGGAGTTCCAGGACCGGGTTCTCGTCGACCCAATCGTAGAGTCGACGTGTGCCCATGACGAACGAGGTCACGATTTTCCCAGGCAAGAGTGTCTTCCTCTTGCCGTTGACGACCCCGCGCTCCACCAAGTCGATCACCGCGTCGGACAGCATCTCCGTGTGAATTCCGAGATCGTGATGATTGACGAGCGCGGCCAGCACCGCGGATGGGATCTGCCCGATCCCGGTTTGGAGCGTTGCCCCGTTTGGAACCAGCCCCGCGACGTGCTGTCCAATCGCCAGCGCCACCGCATTCGGGGCGGCCAGGGGCAGTTCGAGCACCGGCGAGTCGACGGGGACGAGCAGCCCGATGTCGTTCACGGACAAGAAAGAATCGCCGTGCGTACGCGGCATCCGCGGGTTGACCTCGGCAATGACTAGGCTGGCCGAAGCAACTGCCGCACGCACGATGTCGACGGAAACCCCGAGGCTCACGTAGCCGCGAGCGTCCGGAGGAGAGACTTGAATCAAGGCGACATCGATCGGCACCCGTCTCGTTTGGATCAGTCTCGGCAGTTCGGAGAGAAAGACGGGCATGAAGTCCGCGCGGCCCGCTTGAACGGCATCCCGAACGTTGGCACCGATGAAGAATGCCAGGTGACGAAAGCGCGCCGCGAACTCCGGCCGCACGTACGGTGCGGGTCCGAGCGTCAGCAGGTGCACGAGCTCGTTGTCTGCGAGATGATCGCCATGTTCGACCAAGGCCGAAACCAGGCACGTCGGTTCGGCAGCGCCGGAGCCAATCAAGATCCGCCTACCCGGTCGAATCGCGCGGATCGCCTCGACCGGCGTGGTGACTTTTGCTCGGTAGCGGTCCTGCCAGGCGTCGACCTTCAGCACAGCGAAATCAGCCTTCGAACGCACATGGTCATTCATGCGATGTTACGGCCACGTGGGGCATGCGCCGTTCGAACATTGCGCGCAAGCCGCGCTTCGCAGCCTCGTTGTGGTCGGTCCATTGATACAGGGAATGCTCCTCTCGAGCCGCGTGCCGTTGCAAGTAGACGATGAGCTCGTCAACGGAGGCTTTCCGCAGAGTGTGCAAGTCGACAGCAATGCCTAGCTCGCTCAGTGCGCTGCGAATGTGTCGGTGCTCGGCCCGAAGCTCCTCGACGTCCTTTCGATGGGCGGTAGCGACCAGCGGGAACAGGAAGCGTTCTTCGGTGTCGAGGTGGTCACGGAGATTCAGCTCGAACTGAGTCCATTGTTCGCATAGTTGCTGCGGATCGGCTTCGTCGATCGCGCACGCGAGCTGCGCGAGGGACCCCTCGAGTCCCCCATGATCGTTCAGCAGACGTCCTTTGACCTCGGTTGGCATTTCACGGATCGCCGCCGGTTGTTGAATGTCGACCATGAAGACCTTCTTACGCAACAACCGTGCCCGCACACCGACCGAACGCGGGCGCCGATGGCACCGTCAATGCTCAACTGGCGGCGCAAGGACTGCGGGTTGGCGCAAACCTTGCGCGAGCGCGCTCTCTCATGGCCTGCGCGAGGCACGTACGATGGCGTACCCTCGTCGAGCCGCTGAGAGCTGCATGGTCACGGTTTGCCCCGCACGGACAGGTGGAGCCGTCGGCGCTCTCTCACATGGTCGATGGCTTGTAGCTCCCGCGCGATCGCAGCTGCCCACTCGTTGACATCGTGCCAATCACGGCGGTCATTGGGCGACCCACCGCAGATTTTCAAGAATAGGTCCCCCAACTGGCTCCATCCGCCCCGCGCGAACGCGCCGTCGAAATGGCGATGGTCTCGAAAGCCGCTATGCTCGCGTGAGCCGATCGCTGCCGCCCGCTCGTGACACGTGCGCTGAACCAATGTCGCGATCTGCGGTTCAACCGCGCTGGTCTCGCTGTCCGAGCAGGTGCTGAACAGCCAAACGGGCAACCGTGCCAACTCGTCGGAGAATCTGCGCAGAAACCCGGCAGCTTCGGGTAGCCATTGCTGATCGTGAACGGCACCGCCGAACACGAGTGCCTGATACAGCTGGATGCTCTCGATTTGGTCGATGGGTCGGACTACCGCCGTGAAGCCGGCTTTCAGCAGGCGGTCCGCGATCTGTTCGGCGATCTCGGCGCTGGGCGAACGCGCGTTTAGGTGGGCGATGAGCACGGACACGACGACTCCCCTCCGGTGCAGCGGGACGGCTGCTCGGGCTTCAATGACTCACAGCTCGAGCGAAACGCGCAGCCCCAGGCGGCGATGCTCTGTGCAACTCCTCGATCTCGCGGCCATGAGCCTGAGCCGTAACAGTAAAGAGATAGCGCTCCTCGGTATCCAAGTGGTCGTACAGATTCTCTTCTCGTGATCGCGAAAAAGTTCCCTCTCGACGTCCATCATGCATGCTTCCGAGCCTCGAAAATTCGGTTTGGACAGTCGCCTCGTTCGAGGCGCTCCCGAGATTGACCGAGCAACAAGCGTGCCGCGAGCGCGGGCCAACATATCGAGGCTGGTGCACGGATCGGCGCAAGGCTTGCGTGTACCACGCACGCCTTGCGACAGCAGGCGTTTTCCGTGCGCTATGGCTTCTCGCGCAGTGGCGAGATACCATACTGATGCAGCCGATATTGAATCGTGCGCACGCTGAGATCCAAAATTTCTGCCGCGCGCGCGTTCGAACCATCCGCGGCGTCCAGCGTCTTCAAGATGACGTACTTTTCGACCTCGGCCATGGTTGCGCCCGGAACCTGAATGTTTTCGAAGGTCGATGGGACGGTCTCGAACGGCAGCGCCCCATCGAGCACCCAGTTACCTTCCGTGAAGAGCACCGCGCGTTCCATTGCGTTCTCCAATTCACGCACGTTCCCCGGCCAGCGATGACCAGCGATCTTGCGTCGCGCCTCATCGGAGAGCCCTTCGATGCTCCGTTGATTTTGACGAGCAAAGCGTGCGACGAAATGCTCAGCCAAGAGCCCCACGTCGTTGCCTCGCAAGCGCAAGGGCGGCATCTCCAGCTGAACCACATTCAGTCGATAAAATAGGTCCTCTCGGAAGCGTCGCTCACGCACTTCCGCGACCAAATCCCTGTTGGTTGCGGCGATCCAGCGGACATCGACCTGGACGCTCTCGTTGCCACCAACGCGCTCGAAGGTTCCCTGCTGCAACGCTTGGAGTAGCTTGACCTGCGTGCCGAGCGGCAAGTCGCCGACCTCGTCCAGGAACAAGGTCCCGCCGTTGGCCTGTTCGATGCGTCCGATGCGCTGCTTGTCGGCGCCGGTGAAAGCGCCTTTTTCATGCCCGAAAAGCTCGCTCTCCAGCACAGTCTGAGCCAGCGCAGGACAGTTCAGAGCGACGAATGGACCGCTCCTTCCGCTCAGCGTATGCAGAGCCTTCGCGACTTCGCCTTTGCCGGTGCCGCTTTCCCCACTGATCAGCACCGTTGCCTTTGATTGCGCGACCTGTCGAACTACGCGATAGACTCGCTGCATCGCTGGGCTCGTTCCGAGCAGCCCCTCGAGGCCTTCGCGGTCGCGTGACCGAAGCTGCCGACGCAGATTTTCCGCTTCGGTCGAGAGCGCTCGATGTGCCAGCGTCCGCTCTACGGAGTACTGCAACGCTTCCGCGCTGATCGGCTTCGTCAAGTAGTCCAACGCGCCAGCACGCATTGCCGCGACTGCAGAGGTCACATTGTCGGCGCCGGTGGCGACGATCATGGCGATCTCCGGATTGGAGTCGTGGACACGAGTCAGAAGCTCGATTCCGTTCATCTTGGGCATGCTCAAGTCGGTGATGATCAAAGCCGGCGCGCGCTCCTCCAAAATGCGCAATGCCTCGCTGCCGTCGCTCGCCACATCGACTTCGTAGCCGTCTTGGCCGAGTAGCTTTGCCAACCAACGTCGACTACTCGCGTCGTCGTCCACGACCAACACTCGAGCTTTGCTCATGGGCCTCCGAAACCTACCTTGCGTGCTCCGAAATTTGCAATGCAGATCGGGGCTCTGGCAGCGGAGGCCAAGCCGTTGCGCACCTAGACTAGCCCCCGAGCGCGTTGGGCAGTTGCCTTTGGGTACTTTTGGGACCACGGTTTCTCGCGCAAAGCACCCTGGTCGATGATACACCCAAACCGGGGACACCAGATGGCGATTCAAAAATTGCGAGTCTTGCTGGTCGAAGACTCTTTGTCTGATGCGGCGTTACTGATTCATGAGCTCCGGCGCGGGTCGGATTCAGTAGAGTACGAGCGAGTCGAAGATGCGGAGGCCATGCGTGCAGTGCTCCAGCGCCAGTCCTGGGATGCGGTCATCAGCGATTGGTCGATGCCGACCTTCGACGGATTGTCGGCGCTTGCGATCGTCGGCGAACTGGGACTCGATATTCCGTTCATTATCGTATCGGGCACAATCGGTGAAGATGTCGCCGTCGAAGCCATGCGCGCGGGCGCGCACGACTATTTGATCAAGGGTCATCTAGCCAGGCTCAACCCAGCGATCGAACGTGAGATCCGAGACGCCCAAGTCCGGGCGGCGCGCCGGACCGCAGAAACCGAACTGGTCAAGGCCGAGCAACGCTATCGAACCCTGTTCGACAACAGCCCACTACCGACGTGGGTATGTGAGCCGGAGACGAGGTCGCTGCTGGCGGTGAATGAAGCTGCCGTGCGGCACTATGGCTACAGCACCGAGGAGTTTGCGCAACTCACTCTGGAAAAGCTGGAGGCCCCCGCGTCTCCAACCGAGGGCAGCGTAGCGCCGCCGGCATTGTCGACGGACGGTCAAATTCCCGCGGTGCGCCACAAGAAAAAGAACGGGTCGCTGATTTGGATTGAGCTCTACACACACGATCTGGAGCTCGAGGGGCGGCTCGCCCGGCTGTACGTGGCGCGCGACGTTACCGAGCGGCGAAATGCCGAGGAACAGCTGCGCCGGACCGAAGAACAGCTCCGCCAGGCTCAGAAGATGGAAGCCATCGGCAGCCTCGCCGGCGGCATCGCGCACGACTTCAACAACTTGCTTTCCGTGATTCTCGGCTACACGACCCTGGTGATTGCCGAGTTGAAACCTGGCGAACCGATCCGTGCCGATATCGAGGAGGTCGAACACGCTGGGCGACGAGCCGCTCAGCTCACACGGCAGCTCTTGGCGTTCAGCCGCAAGCAGATCCTGCAGCTAGTCGTGTTGGATCTCAATGAAGTGGTCGCGAACATGGAACGCATGTTCGCGCGCCTGATCGGTGAGGACGTGCAAGTCTCCGTGCTGAGCGAGCGTGACCTCGGGAGGATTCACGCAGATGCGGGGCAAGTCGAGCAGATCTTGATGAACTTGGTCGTCAACGCCCGCGACGCTATGCCAGGGGGTGGCAGGCTGACGATCGAAACGTCGAATGTCGAGCTCGATGCCGCATACGCAGCCGCCCACGTCGGGGTCAAACCGGGGTCGTACGTGATGCTGGCCGTGACGGACACCGGCACGGGCATGAGCGCCGCAGTGCGCTCGCGGGTGTTCGAGCCATTTTTTACGACCAAGGGCCAAGACCGCGGAACCGGTCTCGGCCTCGCCACCGTGTTTGGCATCGTGAAGCAGTCAGGGGGCCATATTTGGCTCTATAGCGAGGTCGGGGCAGGCACGACCTTCAAGATCTACTTCCCGCGAAATGATCGAGATCGCGGCGAGGTCCAAAGCACCCCGATTGAACCCGCCGTGTTGACCGGGACCGAGACCATCCTGCTCGTCGAAGACGAAAAGCAGGTCCGAGACTTGGCTCGCACGATTCTGCGTCGCAGCGGCTACAACGTATTGGAGTCCCAGAGTGGTGGCGACGCACTCCTGACCTGTGAACAATACACGGGCAAGATCCACCTACTCATCACCGACGTCGTGATGCCGCGCATGAGCGGCAAGCAGCTGTCGGAGCGACTCGCGCCGCTGCGACCCGACATGAAGGTATTGTACATGTCGGGCTACACCGACAATTCCATCGTGCATCACGGCATTCTGGACTCAGGCATCGCGTTTTTGGAGAAACCGATCACGCCCCGGTCCCTGCTGCGCAAGGTGCGTGAAGTCCTGGACGGTTCGTCCGGCGCGCGCGCACCAAAACCCTGAGCTCGCTCAAGCCGCAGCGGCCGCGCTGCGGGCATGCTCGGCGATCGGCAGGCGAATGTGAAAGGTCGTGCCCTCGCCGATTTGGGTCTCGAAGCTGAGCTCGCCGCCGTGCTTGTCCACGACCACCGAGCGTGCGATAGCCAAACCCTGCCCCGTGCCGCGCCCGACCGCTTTGGTCGTAAAGAATGGGTCGAAGATCCGTGCTTGGACCTCCAGGGGGATGCCGTTGCCGGTATCCGAGATCGAGATCCGCACGACATCCTGCTCCAAACGGGTGCGCAGCGTGATCAGGCCGCGTTCGTCGCTGCCCTTGGTACGCTCGGCGATGGCATGGGCGGCATTGACGATGATGTTCAAAATGACTTGATTGACCTCACCCGCGTGGCACAGGACCTGGGGCAGCTCGACCAGATCTGTCTCGACATTGGCGACGTATTTGTATTCGTTGCAGGCGATGCTCAACGTGCTCTTCAGAGCGTGGTTGAGGTCGACCAGCACCTTCTCCTTCTGATCCGGATGAGCGAAAGTCTTCATCCCCGCTACCAATTCGGCGACGCGAGACAGTCCGTCGGCCATCGTTTCGATGGACTTGGGGACACCATCGAGCAGATAAGCCAGATCCGCTTCTTCTTCCAGGGCTGCGGCCTTTGCCAACACTGCCTCCTGCATGGCGCCCATCGTAGACTTGGTGAGGAGCGCGGAATAGGCGCGAATCAGCCGAAACATCTCCTTTGTGGCTTCGCCGATGAAGAAGCAACTATCGGCCACGAATTGGATCGGAGTGTTGATCTCGTGGGCGATGCCTGACGCCAGGCGGCCCACGGACTCGAGCTTTTGCGCTTGCCGCAGCTCGGCCTCGAGTAGCTTGTCCTGGGAAATATCGCGCACGAACAACGTGGTGTCTTCGTCGATGGCGGGGTCACGTCGAGCCACGGAACACTCCGCAGCGAAGATTCGTCCGCTCGCGCTGACGAATGAAATCTCGTGCCAGTAGTCGGCGCGATCGACGCGCCCATCCGTATCGACCCTGGTGAGCCAAGACAGAAAGGCGAACTGCGCCTCGGGCAACACTGCAAGGTTCAAGAAGGACGTGCCCTGGATCAGCGTCCACTCCGCCTCGAACATTTGCGCAGCCGCCGGGTTCCACGACCTCACCTCGGCGTTGGGCCCCAGGCGCACGATGCCTTCTCTCGCTCCTGCGATGATGGCGTTGATGCGGGTTTCGTTGAGGCGCGCCATGCGCTCTGCTGCTTGTAGCGCCACCTTCTCGTCCGCAAGCTTTTGCGTTCGTTCGTCGACTTTTCGCTCGAGGTTCTCGTACAGGCGCTTGAGCTTCTGTGCAATCAGCGACAGCAGGCCTATCAATAATACGACCACTGCGCTCAGAGCGATGCGGTAGCGGTTTGCCCGCGCGCTTTCCCGTTCTAGGTGCTCATCGTTCAGCGCCTCGAGCTCTGACACCGCGCGGCTCAGCGGGCTCGAGGAAATCCGTGCCACCAGTGGATCGACCAGTTCTTGCTGCTGGACCACGGTCCGAGCATGTCGCAGAAATTGCGCGTAATCGTGGCGCAAGTTTGCTTGGACCACCGGGGTCGAGGCCAGTACCTGTTGTTGCGAAATCAGCGAATCGTGCAGTGTGCCCGTGCGGAGTAAATTGTAGACCAGGGTGGAGCGTACCAGTGTCTCGATCTCGATTCGGAGTTCCGCCGCACCGTGCCACGATTCCTCCGCGAGTTTGGTGCCCAACGAGTTTCCTGCTTCTGGCAAATAGAGTAGCGAGTTTTTGAATACCGAATTCTGCGTCTTGAATAGTTCGACGTCGGCGCGCAGCGCACGCTCGGCTGCCTCCAGGCGCACGACTGCACTCTCTGTTCGCGCGTCGAGTGATACGGCCCCGTCGAGGCGAGCGCGCAGCTCGCTGCGGCTAGCATCTAGGTCTGCATCGCTGCGAGTCAGCGCGTCATACTGATTGACCAACCCGTAGCGCGAAGCGAGCACGCCTTTGGCCAAGTCAGCGTCCACCTGCCGCACGTGCTGAAGCAAATTCTTCAGTTCGGCGTGGGCGCGAAGATCGACCGCACGCGTGCGCTGGTAGAGCGTGGCGCAGATCGCCAGGGCGGCGATCACGGCCAGGACCGGCGCCCAGGCGCCGCCTGTGCGACGGTTCACGGTTTGCTGCCCTCAGCGACTAGTCGAGACTCGGCATCGAGCTCGGGTTGGCGGCCCGTGAGTGTCTTCAAAAAGGCGACGACTTCAGCAGTCGTAGCCGAGTCGAGGGTCTGCCCCAGCTGATATTGGGCCATCGTCGTTACCGCTTGTTCGAGAGTATCGGCCGAACCATCGTGAAAGTACGGAGCGGTGAGCGCGACGTTTCGCAGGCTGGGTACGCGGAACACGAAGCGATCTGTCTCTATATGCGTCACATTGAAGCGACCGTAGTCTGCCTCGACGACCTGTCCACGGTCGCGGAAATAGTCGCCCATGACTCCTAGGCGCTGGAACATGTTGCCGCCGACGTTGCTGCCTTGATGGCACGCGACACAACCGATCGACTTGAAACGCTCGTAGCCGAGCCTTTCAACCTCGGTCAGTGCTTGCCGGTCGCCGCGCAGCCACAGATCGAAACGAGCGTTGGGCGTCGTCAGGCTGCGCTCGAAACTCGAGATCGCAGAGCGAACATTGGCTTCGCTGAGTCCGTCCGCGAATAGCGAGCGGAATCGCGCAAAATATATTGGGTCATTCTTCAAAAACGCGAGGGTGCGGGGCCAGTCGGCGCCCATTTCGTTCGGATTGGTGAGGGGGCCGCTCACTTGCTCCTCGAGCGTCGTCGCTCGTCCATCCCAGAACTGAACGAAGTTGAAGCCACTGTTGAATACGGTCGGAGCGTTGACGCTGCTGCGCCCCCCGTGGATACCGAGCGAAGTGCGTCGGCCATCTTGCCCGCCTTTGTCGAGTACGTGGCAGCTGGCACAGGCCACCGTTCCGTCGAGCGAGAGCCGCCGGTCCGAGAACAGTTTTGCCCCAAGCGCGACCAGCGCGCCGTCCTGGGCGACCGCTGAAGCCAGCGGCTGGAGCGGTTCCTGCTGCACCGCAAGCTCCGCGGCGCTCGTACGATGTTGCGAGGCGCTGGGAGCCTCCGTGCACGCTCCGAGACCGAGGGTGCCGAGCGCCAACGAAATGCGCAAGCGAGTGGACTTCATGTTCATGCCCCACGCGCCACTTCGGCGACCTCCGGCAGCTCGCACACGATTGGTTGCACGACTCCGAACTTCAGATCGAAGTTTCGTAAGCGTTCGATCAGTTGGGTCGTGACCGTGTGACCTCGCGAGACGAGCAACATCGCAGAACGCGTCGTGACGTCGCTCGCCAGCACCATTCCGACCTCCAGCTCGCTCACCCTGAGCTCGCGTGTTTCGGGCGTCCGAGGTCCGCACACGACCCCGATGGCATCGAGCACCGCCGGATCGTACCACCCGCGATGCGAGCGCAAGACTGCCAGGGCGCGCGTCGAGTCCGCGCCGCGGGTTTCTTCGATCGCGAGATCCGTGAGTGCCTTCAGGATCCTCGAGCCGATGGGAATCGGCGATTGACTCGAGCCGCTAGCGATACTCTCGAACAGCCGCTCTCGATGCTTGAGCACCTCTTGCACGGTCTCGAGCCGCGGAATCAATGAAAGGATGCGATCTACCACCGCGGGAACCCGCGCCAGCATCGCGCGCTCGGTAGAGTCTAGCTCGGAGCCAGCATGGACTTTTGCCAAGAGCTCGTTCGGCAGGACGACGTAACCTACCTGTGAAAGCATCGAGGCTACTTCCACGTGCCAGGCATGCGGCACACACAGACATGCCGCGACCTTGCGGGCCCGCTCGTGCTGGCGCGCAGTCGAGCCAAACTCGGGGTGAACCAAGGCCAGCACTTCGGTCAAGGCGCGCATACTGCCAACGAGCGTGCGTTCTAGGAGAACGCGTTCGGCGGTAATCAGCCGATGTTGCTCGAGCGCCGCCGACAGTGCCTCGACGAAGACTGGCGCTGGGCAGGGCTTGGTCAAAAATCGAAAGACGTGCCCTTCGTTGACGGCGGCGATTGCGGACTCGAGGTCCGTTTGCCCGGTGAGCAGCAGCCGCACGGTGTCCGGTGATCGCTTTCGACATTCGGCCAAGAGCGCCGCGCCGTTCATGCGCGGCATGCGCATGTCGGAAACGATCACGTCGATTGGCTCCGGTCCCGCGAGCAAACGCAATGCCTCTTCGCCGCTGGTTGCGACGAGCAAGGAGCACTTGCGATGTAGCAAGCGTTCCAGACCCTCGAGCACCTTCGGTTCGTCGTCTACACAGAGAATTCGCGCGTTTTTCATGTATTCCCACGGGCGCGAGCGGCCCTTACTTCGGACGCGACGCCCATTCGTTCGATCCAACCATCAGGCGGCCGCTCCGCGTGCAATGGCAAGCCATGCGCACCCGCGGTTGCTTCCAGACAAATCGCTTCGGCCAAACGAACCGCCGAGGCGGCGTCCAGCGGCAGCGACTCCGTCCAGGGCGCGTGGTGAAAGGCGACGATGTCCAGCACTTCGTGCGGCAGGCCCCACAAGCCGAGCAGGTAAGCGCCGACGTCGGCGTGGCTGACGCCGAGCCGCTCGTGTTCGACGACGTGCAGCGGTCTCCCCGTGGCTTCTGCGCATTCGCAAATCAGTGCGTACTCTCGCGGGAGTCGGCTGGCCAAGACCAGTGAGCCGACGTCGTGTAGCAGCCCTGCCGTGAAAGCGAGCTCGGCTTCGGGGCCTCGCTTCATGAGTTGCCGCGCCAAGCCCGCGCAAGCCAGCGCGTGCTCGTGCCCTTCCTCCGCGAAAGCCGCATTGCCTTGGCCCAGTTGCGCAAAAACCGAGTGCGAAAGCACCAGGCTGCGAATCGTAGCGAGCCCGAGGTAGTGCACCGCTTGCGGGAGACTCGTGGTCTGGCGCGGAAGTCCGAAGAACGCGGAGTTGACCAGCTGTAGGAGCTTTGCGCTAATGCCCACGTCCTTTTGTACGATGTTGGCGATCGTCTCCGGCGAGGCCAGGTCCGCGAGTAAAGCCTCGCTCAGCGCGCGGTACACGCTTGGCACGCTCGGCAAGCTCTCGATGCCGCCGACGCAAGCACGGAGTTGCTCGTTTCCGAGCAGCGCCCGTAGCTCCATCGCGCGTCTAATGCACTCGCAAAGCTGCGCATTCGCGCACGGCTTGGTCAGGTAGCGGTGGGCAGTGACGGCGGCGCGAGCCAGCGCCGATTCCTCCATTTGGCCCGACAAGATGATGCGCGTCGCACCCGGACATACCTTGCTTGCACGGCTCAGGAATTCCGCGCCGTCCATTTCCGGCATGCGCATGTCGCTGACGATCACGTCCACCGGCGTTCGTTCGAGCTCTTGCAAAGCTAGTACGGCGCTGCTGTTGAACACCATGTCCCATTCTTTGCGCTTGCCTCGCAGAGCATTGCGGAGCGCCTCGAGTACCATCGGCTCGTCGTCGACGAACAAGACCCGGTTCATGTCCGGACCTCGCGTGCCCGTGCAGACGGTCGGCTGCTCGGCGTTAGGCGACTGTTCGGGACCTCGAGCGGCAGCTTGACTAGAAAGCGTGTGCCACGGCCGACTTCGGAGTCGAAGCTGATCGACCCGCCATGCTTGTCGATCACGATCGAACGCGAAATGGCCAGCCCTTGGCCGGTGCCCTTTCCGACTGGTTTGGTCGTGAAAAACGGTTCGAAAATTCGATGGTGGTCAGCGGCCGCGATTCCGCGCCCGTTGTCGCTGATCTCCACGCATACGCTGGGTAGCTCCAGCCAAGTGCGCACCCGAATCACGCCGCGCTCGGCAGTATCGCGGAAGCGCTCCTCGATCGCGTGCGCCGCATTGACCAGTAGATTCAAAAATACCTGATTGATATCGCCCGCGAAGCACGGCACCGCCGGTAGCTCACCGAGCTCGAGCGCAATGTCGACCTGCCTCAGCTCACCACGAGCAACCGTCAGCGTGTTGGTGAGCCCCCGGTTCAAGTCGCTGAAAGAGCGTTCGCGCTGATCCGGGCGTCCGAAGTCCTTCAACGCGACGACGATTTGCGAGACACGCGCGATCCCTTCTAGGGCGCGCTGCACGGCCAAGGGAAATTCTCGCAGTAGGTAGTCCGCGTCGATCTCCAGCGAGAGTCGTTCTAGACTCGCCAACGCCGGCAGTGCGCTCGCACCGCGGCGCACCTGTTCGCACAGCTCGCGTCCCTCGGTCACGAGGCGAGTGAGGTCGCTCGTGGCATCCTGCAAGAAACTCAAACTGTCGCTGACGAATTGAATCGGGGTATTGATCTCGTGCGCAACACCGGCTGCGAGTTGCCCGACTGCGCGTAGCTTGTCGGCCTGCCTGAGCTCGAGTCCCAGGCGCTTGATCTCGACTAAGTCTGCCTGAAGCCGCTCGTTCTGCTCCAGGAGCTCGTTGGACATCAAGTCCAAAGAGCGCTCGACCGAGAGCCGGGAATCGTCCGCATCCTGGTACGCTTCGCCGACGGCTGCGCTGAAGCGCGCGAAATCCTCGCCTTCGGGTCGACCCGAGGCGAAGTACTTCTTCAGTTGCCGCTCGAGTAGCTTGTGCACCTACGCCTCGGACAAGGTCGTGATCGTCATCGTTTGGTTGTGAAGCTCACAGCGCGCGGTAGGCGTGAACGGAGAGATTTCGCCGTACGAGTAAAAACCGGTCAGGGGTACTTCCTGTCCGAGCACCTGGCGGACTCCTTCGACCTCTTCTTCGACGCGTTGCTTGAGCACCAGCTTTCTGCCAACGCAGCTGATCAGAATGGCAAGCTCGGGCGTCCGACCCGGAGCTCCTTCGTGACAAGTACGAGCTGCTCCTTCCGCGCCCTGCACTAGGCGCTCGAAGTTGGCTCGCATTAGGCGAGCATATGCTCCCGTTGGCACGTCGCCCGCGAACGTCAGGCTACGTGCGTCGCGATCGATCGCCAGGATCGTGCGGACTACACCGGGTTGATCCAGTGTCGCCCGCACCGATAGCGGGAACAAGAGCCCGCTCGCGGGTAGTGCGGCCGCGTGTTCTCCCAAGTATTGCTCGTACAAGTCCAGGGCCGGCTGCCCGTCGAGCTGGTACAGGACGTTGTCCTTCGAGCGAGTCACCCGACGTTCCGGGCCGAATGGGTCCCAGCCTCCCATGGAAGCGAACGACACTTTCACGCGCTCACCGTAGAAGCCAATCGCCGCAACGCGCGGCAAGCCATCGAACTGGTTGAGACACACGTAAGTCCGTTCGAAGCGCGCGCCGTCTCCAGAAAGACCGCCGGTCAGCGATACGTGTGAGGGCAGGGTGCTGGTCATCCCGGCCACTAGCTCGCTGCCGTTCACCTTCAGGCCGTCGGAAAGCACGAACACATGGCTCAGGTCGGGAGCGCGTAGCTGTTCGGCGAGCTTGCGCCCGGCATCCTCACTGGTCAGCCCTTCGATCAACACTTCTGCACAGCGGATTTTCGTAGCGTCGAAGCGAATGGCCGTCAGTGCCAGTGAATCGTCTAGTACTTGTGTACCGCTGATCTCGCCCGCGGTGGAACACGCCAGGATCGTCGCCGTCCCCCACCGCTCGCGCAGTCTTCGCCACACGTCTTGGTCGCATAGTAGTTGGGGAGCACCGAAGCCCAGCACGAGGTCTGCGTTGCCTAGGTCGGCGTCGTCGAGGCGCTCCGCCCCCTTCGTCGTCCACGTCTCTTGTGAGATCTTCATGATGGTTCAGCCCCTTGAACGGCTGCGCGCGTCAGCTATTCAGTTGCTCCCCTGAAATTCGCAAGTGATGGGATCTGAGATCGGGAGTTCAATCGTACCGAGGCGAGGACTGCTGCCGGACGACACGCGCAGAAATTGCGCCAGTGCTTGCGCGACGTCGCGATAGGTCTGTGCGATCTCGCCTTGCAAAGTCGATTCTACGCGTCGAGCGAAGAGAAACCGAGTTTACGGTTTGGCTAGGAGCCTGTTCGAGCCTGCTTTCCCAAGGACAACGCGTAGTCGCAGATAATGCGCGGCGGTGGCGCAATTCGTGCGCCAAGTGCCGACGGCAATTTCGCATATTCATCAGTTGGGATTTCACGCACTACGAAATGGGGCATTGAGGGGATTCAGGACCGACATCGACCGACTGCAGTGGTCGTCCTCGGGCATGGGCGCCCACAGCCCAGCATCGCACCCCGAATTCCGAATCGGTTCCACACGGGGTCAGACCGCGAATTTCACCAGAAGACGCCTGGAAGACTCAAGTCACTCGACAAAGCCGACCCGAAGAGCGTCTGATGCGCCATGACCTCGATCCTGTTTCAGCCGACGAAGCTCGGCGCGTTTGCTCTGCAAAATCATATCGTGATGTCGCCGATGACGCGTTCGCGCGCCGGCGCGCAGTTCGCCCCGACCGAGCTCGCCGCGACTTACTACGAACAGCGCGCGAGCGCCGGACTGATCATTACCGAAGGCACTTCCCCTTCGCCCAACGGTCAAGGTTACGCGCGAATTCCTGGTCTTTGGAACGATGCGCAAGTCGCCGGCTGGGCGGAGGTCACCAAGCGGGTGCATGCCAAGGGGGCAAAAATGTTTGCTCAGCTGATGCATACGGGCCGCGTGTCCCATCCGCTCAATATGCCCGAGGGCGCGGTGGTGCTCGCTCCTTCGGCTGTCCGTCTCGAAGGCCAGATGTGGACCGATCAAAAGCAGGCTCAGGATTATCCGACGCCGCGGGCGATGACCGAAGCCGAGATTCGAACCGCACTCGAGGAACACGTCACCGCCGCTCGCAATGCGATCAAGGCGGGCTTCGACGGGGTCGAACTGCACGGCGCAAACGGCTACCTCAGCGAGCAATTCCTCAATCCTCATACCAATCAACGCGACGACGGATATGGTGGCAGCGTCGCCGCGCGCGCCCGCTTTGCACTCGAAGCGGTGCGCGGTATGGCCGACGCCATCGGCAAGGAGCGCGTCGGGATCCGGCTATCGCCGTACGGCGCGGCCAGTGGCATGAGCCCCTATCCCGAAGTCGATGCGACCTACCTGCTTTTGGCAGAAGAATTCAGCAAGCTCGGTATCGCTTACCTGCATGTCGTCGATCATTCCGCGATGGGTGCCCCGCCCGTTCCAGCATCGATCAAGCAAACGATTCGTGAGCACTTCAAGGGCGTCTACATCGCGGCTGGTGGCTTCGATCGCGCGTCCGCTGAGAGCGTGCTCGAAAGCAAAGCCGCCGATCTGGTCGCATTTGGCCGCCCGTTTTTGGCAAACCCCGATCTCGTCGCACGCTTCGAACACGGCTGGGAGCTCGCGTCCGCGGACATGTCCAAGGCGTACTCGCCTGGACCTGAGGGTTATACGGACTATCCCGCACACAGCGCCTGAGCTCCTGGCCGGTCGCGAGGTCGTCGCGACGAGCACGAACCGATCACGAACCAACGCGGCGAATTTAGCCCCCTTCGCGACATGGTGGCAGCTGTGCGGTAGGAGACGCCGGCCGGCCACCGCGATCGCTTGGGGCATAGTGGCATCCCCGCAGCGTGAACCTGCTTTAAAGTGCCGCGCATTGGTTCCGCCGCCTGTGACATCGCGCCTCGCACGTCGCTGCTTGGCTGCGGTCAGTTCTCTAGCGACTCGATCGCCTCGAACAGGCTGGTGGGATCGATTGGCTTGCTGAACCGCCAGCGAAAACCGACCGCCTCGCTGACCTCGCGGTGCCGTTCCAGCTCGAATCCGCTCATCGCGATCAAGCGGCAGCTCTTTAGCCCCGGTATCTCGAGCAGCTCTCGCGCCAGGAAAAAGCCTGATTCATGGCGAATCATGATGTCGAGCAAGGCGACGTCCGGTTTGAACGCCTTGGCCACGCGCAGCGCGTCCTCCACGTCGTGGGCCACGCGAACCTGATGTCCGCGCCGGCCGATCAACTGCGCAAGCAGATCTGTGGCCTCTTCGTTGTCATCGACGATCAGGACTCGTGCAGAGTTTGCGCGCATCTCCACTCACCCTCTGCAAAATCCCGGCCGTTGCACCGGACGCGATGCGCGCGCCGCGAATTCAGTCCGCACTTCTCGTGCCTTGCGAATTTTATCGAGTAGCGACGTCATCGCGCCGACACTTCGAGCCGGAGCTTCACGCTCAGGCGTTGGCTTTCAGAGCGGTGAACTCACCCGGGTCATGAATGACGTGGGGATTGATGTCACCGTGGATGAAGTCTTCGGTCTTGTCGTACATGCCGAATTTGATGACTTCTGCCGTACCGCCGACCGCGGGGAAGCCGTCCTCGCCGGCCTTCACGCCCAGGGCGTTCATCAGGTTGCAGTAATACTTGTTGACCGGTGCATTGGCGAGCGTCGGATCGGTTCCGGTCGATTGCTTGGTGCCATCGACCTTGTCCGACGTTTCAGGCGTGCACACTGATTCACTGTTGCCGTTCGACAATGTTGCCGAGCCGCCATCGACGTTCACGGTCCAACCGGTCTTGAAGTAACCGCCCGCGCTGCCGGCCTGAATGATCGGAATGTTGTTGTGATTGCGGGCGCAGCCGTCCGAAACCTCTTGGAACCAGACCGCGGCGCTATTGTCGAGAATCGTCGATCCGTCAGCTTCCGGAATGCTATCCAGGAGCCCGACGAGCTTGGCGAACTTCCGCGTGTAGTAGGCATCGATCTGGAGCAGCATGTCGATCACGCCCGGCATACAAGTGCCCACCATCTCCGCCGTGCCAATCCGCGTCGCGAGCCCACCGGCTTGGGTGCTCAGGCCGAGCCCCTTGAACAGGTAGTTTGGCGGGTACTTCAGAAAGATAATGGGGTTGGAGTTGCAGGCGGCCGCAAGCACCGCCAAGGCCGAGTGCACGTCCGCTCCGTCCAGGCCGTCGCTAATCTGGGCGGTGAGCACGTCTTCGCCGAACGCTCCGTGCGACACCGCGTCGACGTTCGCTTGCGTGGCGCCCTGTCTCGTAGCGGTGTCTTGGCTGCACTCCGGGCCGATCGCCATCCCGGTTTCGTGAAGGAGGTCCGTCCAAGCCTGCAGCTTTTGCTTGTCCGAGTTACTCATGTCCAACCGGCTCAGAGTGTCGAGGTCGTCGCGCACCAGATCGATCACACTCTTGCCGCGAGCAGCCTGGTAGGAGTCTGGTGACATCGGGCCAGCTTGAAACAGGCCTGTGAGAGCGCTGAAGACTGGCGTGGGCTGGCCAACGCCCGCAAATATCGTCGATGCCGCGGAGTATGAGATGGCCGACTGGGGGCCATCGGTCACGTTCCCGACTCGCATCAACAGCGGAGTGCCTTTGGGGCTCAGTTGTTGCGCCATCACGTGATCCAATGAAGGCCCCATCGCCAGGGGAGGAAACTTGACCGATGGACTGAAATCGAACGGATTGTCACTGTTGGGAGTCAGCGGCTGGCAAGTGAAGTACGAACCGCTGGCCTGACCATAGGTGTCGTTTCCTTGGCCGCGCAACAAGCCGGCGGTCCACTCATTCATGGTGCGGATGCCGCGCGGGATGAGCAGCTTCCCGACATACGGCGCGAGCGGCGCGAGCGTCGTGGACAACAGATCTGCGGCGGTGAGCGGCCCGTGGGACTTCGCTGGAAAGAACCGGTTCGTGATGCAGCCGTAGTGCGTGAACATCACGATCAGCCGCTTCGGTGGAGCGACCGACTGCGCCTTGGCACGGCGGCTCGCGAGCGACGCGAGGAACGGCGCAGCCACGACAGCCCCGCCCAGGCCTCGCAGGAAGATTCTTCGGTTCATACCCATCGCTATCCTCTGCTTCTGCCAGCCCCGGCCATCACTCGGCAAACGAACTCCGATGCCTCGCCAAACAAAGTGCATTTTGGCGCCCCAGCCATGAGACACAATAACACGACACTGGGCTCCGCCCGCGCAACTCGACTGAGCTCGAATTGGTTATTGGCGGACAACTGATTCAAAGTGTGGCGCGGCGACATTATTCGCCAGATGCGTGAATTTTTTCTCGCCCCCAAGAATTAACGTCAACCGACGTGCCCCAATCCGCTCGAGGCCCCCTGCCCGTCGGAAAGACCTGAGCGGAATATTTGCGGAAAATGCCCAGTCGGTGGCGTTCGCTCGTCACGAAACCGTGGGGCGCGTACCCTGCCAGGGTTGTTCTCTCGTGAAGGAAGCGCGCGCTCGGACAGCCAAAATCGTTGGCTCGCAGGTTACCTGGCCTTCGTAGGAGGCTTCGTCAATTCTAGCGGCTTCGTTCTGATCGGAGTGTTCAGCTCGCACGTGACGGGTAACGTGGGGCGGCTCGCGAACGACGCGGCGACCGGCCAGTACGCTGCGGCAGTGGCGGCACTCAGTTTAGTGCTTTGCTTTTTCGCGGGTGCGTTCAGCGCGAGTGTCATCATCGAGAGTCGGTTCTGGGGTGTGCGGAGCTCGCGCGCGTACGCCTTGGCGTTGGCGACCGAGGCGTTGCTCTTGCTACTCTTCACCTGGCTATCCTATGCCACGACCTCGGCTCACCCGCGAGTGCAAGACGCCGAGGCGGCGCTCTTGTGCGCGGCGATGGGGCTGCAAAACGCGCTCGTTTCGCGCCTGTCCGGCGCCGTCGTGCGCACGACGCATCTGACCGGCGTGGTGACGGATCTCGGCATCGAAGCAGCGCGTTGGTTCCGCTTCTGGCGGCGGTCTTTGTCGGAGGTCACACGGGTTCAGCTCGTCCTCGGTCGCAATCCAGCAGAGCGGCCCGCGGCGCCGAAAGTGCTGCTGCTCGGAACCATCGCCGCAAGCTTCTTGGCCGGTGCGAGCTCAGGCGCGTATTCCGCGGTTCATTGGCATCATGCTGCGATGTTGATCGCAGCGGCCGCGGTGGCCGCCTGCGCGGCCTACGCCGTAGGCAATTGAGCGCGTAAGTCACGCGCTGCCAGGCGTTCGGCGTTCGGCATGGCTAGGCCGCCCACAGGTGTTGAGCGGCGTAAGCGCGCCACGGGCGCCAGCGTTCGGCGCGGGCCAGCACCTCCTCCGCTTTGGGGCGAACTCCGCGTTCGTCGGCCAATGCCCGCATCACGCCCAGATCGGAAGCGGGGAAAGCGTCGGGCTCACGCAGCTGACGGAGAGCGATGTACTGCGCGGTCCATTCACCGACGCCGCGGATCGCGCGCAGCCGCTGCACGGCTTCTTCGAGTCCACAGTTGTTCGCGAAAATTTCCGGGTTTTCGACCAGCGCGGCTGCCACCGCCGAGAGCGTCGCGGCGCGGCTCTTGGGCATGCCGAGCGTCGTCAAGTCGGCGTTGGCGAGCACCTCGGGGCGTGGGAAGAAATGGCTCAGGCCATGCGCGGGCGTGGCTATCGGCTCGCCAAACGTTCTGACCAAGCGCGCGGCCAGCCGTACGGCGGCCGTGACCGTGATCTGTTGCCCGAGCACGGCGCGGATTGCCAACTCGAAGCCGTCCCACGCGCCGGGCACGCGCAGACCGGGTCGCTTGGCGACCAAAGGGGCGAGCACTGGGTCTTTCGACAGGTGCAGAGCGATGGCCAGCGGATCGGCGGCGAGATCGAAGACACGTCGCAAGCGCGCGATGATGCCGGGGACGATCGAAAGTTTCGAGACGCGAATGCCGGCGCGTAGCGCGTTTCCTGCCGCGGGCTCGATCGAGATGGAGCCTTGGATCTCGTCCAGAAGGACCGTTCGCGAATAGCGGCCGTCAGTGACGCTTTCCAAGCCAGTGATCGCGCGCTGGCGCAGAAATTCCAGCATCGCCGGCCATTCATAGGGCGGCTGATAGCGAAGGAGCAGGCTGAATTCCCCGTTGGCTCTGACCACTACGTCCTCGCCGCCCAAACGCCGGAGCTCGCCTGGCGCGCGCTGGAACAGAGCCAGGAATGCTTCGTTGAAACGACGCACGCTACCGAACCCGGAAGCGAAGGCGATCTCGGCCATGGGCAAACGCGTTTCGTGGATCAGTTGTTTGGCGAGCAAGACTCGACGCGTCTGCGCAACGCCGACCGGCGAGGCGCCGAGGTGTTGTCGAAAGAGTCGACGCAGCTGGCGCTCACCCAAGCCGAGCCGTTCTGCCAATGTCTCGACATCTCCCTGATCCAACGCTCCGAGCTCGATCAGAGAGAGCGCGCGCGAAACGGTGTTGGAGCTGCCGCGCCAAGCGCCCATGTCCGGCGCGGTCTCTGGCCGGCAGCGCAAGCATGGGCGGAAGCCCGCTTCCTGTGCGGCTGCGGCGGTGGGGTAGAAGACCACGTTCTTGGCAAGGGGCGTGCGTGCGGGGCAGACCGGCCGGCAATAGATCCCGGTCGTCTTGACGGCCGTGAAGAAGCGTCCGTCGAAACGTGAGTCGCGCTGCGAAAGCGCGCGGTAGCAAGCCTCGTGATCGAGATCCATCCCGGCTATGTGCCACGCGCGCTCCAGCCATTCTAGCGGTTTTCGGACATGGACCTCCGTTGCCGCCGGGGGACGTCCATGTCCGTATTCCGCCAGCCCGATTGGCGACTCGGCCCGACAATGAGCCCAGGAGAAACGAGGAGCCAATGGACACTCAGACATTTCAGACCGAACGCTTCGATACGCCGACTGGGCCCATGCTGCTGGTAACGGACGAGCAAGGCTTGGTGCACGCGCTCGATTGGGAAGACCACCACGAACGCACGCAACGGCTGCTCCGTCGCTACTATCGCAATGTCAAACTCGCGCTGCGCGAGCGCGGCAAGGAATCAGTCGCGAAGCGCGCTGTGCTCGCCTATTTCGCGGGCGAACTGGAAGCGATTGCAACGCTGCGTGTCGCGACCAGCGGTACCGATTTTCAAAACCAAGTCTGGACCGCGTTGCGGCAAATTCCGAGTGGGAAGACACTGAGCTACGGCGCGCTGGCCAAGGAAATTGGACGACCCGCGGCGGTCCGCGCGGTCGGACTCGCGAACGGCTCCAACCCGATCGCAATCGTCGTCCCGTGTCACCGCGTGATCGGTGCCAACGCTTCGCTCACCGGCTACGGTGGTGGCCTCGAGCGCAAACGCTGGCTTTTGGAGCACGAAGCCGCCGGCTGAGTCAGAACGTGGCCACCCCGCCGAGGCCAAGCCCGCGGAGGCCGATACTCATGACGCCCACTCGCACTTGATCGGTGATTTCGTTCGCCCGTCGGGACCGTTCATCGATTCGCTTCAGCCGGGTGCGATTGTGAACGTACATGGTCCAGCCAATGGGTGTGACGATCGCGCCAGCAAGTAACAGGCCCAAGCCCACGGCCGCCGCGTCCTGCTCGCCTTTCGTCTCGCACGGGCCCTCACACATGGCAGAGAACAGCGCGGGCGCGATCAAGATGAAGCCGGTGATGATGGCTGCGGAGCCGCCGATCCCCAGCACCAGCCCCGTCGTGCGGGCGTCGTCGTCGCCTGCTTCGAGCTCGAAGCGACTCGATTGTTTGATATGCAGGGAAAGATCCTTGCGCTCGCCGGTGCTGTGGTCGCGAGAATACAGGGTGTACTTTCCTGGCAACGCCCAGAAGTCGCAGTACTCCGTGCAGTGAGCGACGGCCGCCGAACCCGTTCCGCCGCCCGACGGCACCACCTCGAGCTCCGTGGACGGGGCAGCCTGAATGCTGATATGTGCCAGATATTGCGGCGGATTCCATTCCGGCGGGGGCGCTTGCGCGTGCGCGGTTCCGGCGAGGATGAAGGTCGACAGCGCGTATACCCAAGCCAGCTTAGAGTGCATCTTCGGCAACTATAGCAACGACCGAGCCAATCGAACCAGGAGAGTCATGACTCAAGAACAGTGGACCCGCGTCGATGAATACGTCTCGAACCTGATGTTACCGAGCGATCCGGTGCTCGAAGCGGCGCTCGCCGCGAGCAATGCGGCGGGCCTTCCAGCCATCAACGTCGCGCCCAATCAGGGGAAGTTTTTATCCCTGCTTGCGCAAATGCAACGCTCGGCGCGCATCCTCGAAATCGGCACGCTGGCTGGCTACAGTGCCATCTGGCTCGCGCGGGCGCTCCCTAGCAATGGTCGGTTGGTCACGCTCGAGCTGGATCCCAAGCACGCGCAGGTCGCGCGGGCGAACGTCGAGCGAGCCGGCCTGTCGGCGCTGGTCGACATCCGGATCGGGAGAGCGCTGGATTCCTTGGCCGCGCTCGTGAGCGAGGGGACACCGCCGTTCGACTTCGTTTTCATCGATGCGGACAAGCAGAGTATCCCGGACTATTTCGAGTGGTCCCTCAAGCTGACCCGCTCAGGCAGTGTGATCGTCGTCGACAACGTGATTCGCAAGGGCGCGGTGCTCGATGCCTCGAGTTCTGACGCGAATGTGCAGGGTGTTCGCCGCTTCAATGAACTGGTTTCGAACACTCCTGCTGTCAGCGCCACCACGGTCCAAACCGTGGGCAGCAAGGGCTACGACGGCTTCGCGCTGATTCGCATCTCCTAGCGGGCGCGCTGCCGTTCGGGAGCGCGGGCCGCGGAGACGCTCATGTACGAACAAAAGCGAGCGCGGCTGATCTTGTCGATCCCGCCACCCGCCTCGCCCCGCCAGACGAGTCGGCTCGAAAAAACGACCGCCGGGCGTGAGCACTCGCTCAGCCTGGGGTCGGCTTCTCCAGCAAGCTGACGATTCGTTCGGTCAGCGCGACCAGCGCGGCCTTGCGCGGGCGCTTCTCCCCCGGCGGCAACACGAGCTCGGTGTCGAATTCGCTGCCGATCCACTCGTGTAGGACCGGATCATATTCCAGCGCAGGCGCGTGAAACGTGGTCTCGTCAGCGGAGAGTCGGATCTGTCCAGTTTCGGGATCGGTGTGTACGCGCACGGTGCCGGCCTGGCTGAGGGTCACGAGCGTGTCATCCCCCGCCGCCTTGATGCTCCATTGCCGCACGCCCGTAGCGACGTTAACCAGCTTGGCTCGCAGATCTTCGGCTGCGCTCAGCTTTTCTCTGAGCGTTTCGTGGGGATGATACTTGTCGCGCAGTGCCGAGAGCACCTTCGCTGCATCCTCGGTGTCCCTAGACAGACGGTTGGACATCCCAAAATCATGCCGGGTGGCGGGAGCCTCGGCAATCGATTTCTGAGCCGGGCCCTGGCTCCCCGCCCGACCCGGATTGGGCTAATTTTGTCGGGTTTGCTGGCGCGCCCGTGTGCGCGCCAGCCGCATGCGGGGGCTCACTTCATTTGCACGGTGTGGCAACCGTTGCAGCCGAAGCCGGTGTGGGTCGTCATGTCGTACGGCTTCAAGCCCAACGCGGTGGCCATGTGTGGTTCGACTTGCTCTGCCATGAACTTGGCGATCTCGGGCTTCTCGGCGAAAGCCGTGAGCTTGCCGTCCTTGAAGGTGAGCTTCGGCAAGTAGTCTTTCGGTTCTTTGAACTTCGGACCGTGGCAGGTCTTGCAACTAAACTCTGCGTAGCGTTTGGCGTTGTAGCCTTTGAAGACGGGCCCCATCTCGGGCACGACGTTCTTCTTCATGAAGGCGATCTCTTCGTCCTTCGTCATGCCCTCTTTCCACACGTCGTGTCCGGACGGGGGCGCCTCGGGTGCGGCAGCGGTTTCAGCAGGCTTCGGTGCTTCCGGCGCGGCACTCGCGGAGGCGCTCGGAGCGGGTTCGGGCGCTGCGGCAGGAGGAGGCGGGGGAGGCGCTGCCGGTTCGGCGGGCGCGCCGCCACAGGCTGAGAGGGTGAGGAGGATGGTCGCGAAAAAGGACGCTCGAAAAGTTCGCATGGGCGAAGAATTACCTCGAACCCGCGCGCGCCAATAGTCCGGATTTCGGAAAGACTGCGTATCGGCAGTGCACCAATGCCGAGTCTGCCGTCGCCGGGGCTACTTGCCGTCGACCTCGAGCGTCAAGCTTTCGCTGGCGACGATGACTTCCGTACCCTTGGCATGTTCGCGGATCCAGTGCTGGGAGCGCTCGCCGATGGCATCGAGCGCGTCGTCCGTGCGGTCGGGATCATGATGGAAAAGCACCAACCGTTTGGGTTCCGCCAGCACCCCGAGATTCAGGACGTCATCCACGACCGAGTGCCCCCAACCGTGCTTGTGCGGCATGTCGGCCATCAAATACTGCGAGTCGTGAATCAGCACATCGACGTCGTCCGCGAAGCGCGCTAGTTCCTCCACGGTAACCAAGGCTTTGCCGGCGCGTAACTCGTTGTCGGTGATGTAGGCGAGCGAGGTGCCGCCATCGTCGTCGATGCGGAAGCCCTGGGCGCCCCCCGGATGGTTCAACATGATCCGACTCACGGTCGCTGAGCCGATGCGCCAGGTTTGCGTCTCGGGCTTCACGAACTCCATGCGCGCGGGGATGTCGTCGACGCTGACCGGAAAATGGATGTCGTCGAAGATGTTGCGCTGGAAGCGCTCCTGCGCATCGTTGGCCAGCGGGTAGACGAAGATGTGATTGTCCTTGCCCCAGAGCGGGCCAAAGAACGGCAGACCGAGCACATGGTCCCAATGAGTGTGCGAGAGCAAAAGGTGCACCGGCGACGGGCGTCCCTCACGCAGAAGGTTGTTGCCCATCTGGCGCAGGCCCGTGCCTGCATCGAGCGCCAACACAGAACCGTCCGCAAGCCGCACCTCGACGCAGGAGGTATTCCCTCCATAGCGAGCAGTCTGCGGCCCGGGTGACGGAACCGAACCCCGAACGCCATAAAAGGTGACGCGCATCGATCGACCTCCACTCTATCAGTAAGCCCTCGGCGGCGACACGCGGCATTCACCCTGCCCACATCGGTCGCCACTCGCTCGCGTTTTGCCCGTTTTGCGCGTTTTCCCCGCGGGAACGGCCGGAAAGGGGCGGCTCTTTGGCATACGTTCTTGCGGCCCTCGGGCTGAGAACGAGGCGCGCGCGGCCTGGGCTGAAGCTTTGCTCGGGCGCCGGCCCGGCCCGGGGGAGCTGCCACTGGTCGCTGCGATCGACGAGCGCGGGCGGGCACGTTAGCGTTCTCCTAGATGACCTCCGTATTGGCTCCGGGCTTGCTCTTGGCGGCCCCTCCGCTCGCGGATCCAAACTTCGAACGCTCGGTGGTGTTGCTTTCAGCCCATGGCCCCGATGGCGCGTTCGGTTGGGTGCTCAATGGCCAACAATCGATGTCGTTCTCCGAGCTGCTGGTGCGAGCCCGCATCCTGGACACCGCACCGGATTTGCCCGGCGTGGTGCGTGTGGGCGGCCCGGTGTCGCCAGAGCAGGTTTGGTTGATCTACCCGAGCGGCGCGCTCTCCCCCGAGCTCGAAGGTCAGATGGAGGTCGCGCCCGGCATTCAGGCCAGCGCCTCGCGCAAAGTCTTGGAGGCGATCGTCAACTCGCGGGTCCCGCCCGGACTCATCACACTGATGGGTTATGCTGGCTGGGCTCCGTGGCAGCTGGAGAACGAGATCAAAGTCGGCGCCTGGCTGCCCACCGACGTCAGCGCCGAGATTGTCTTCGACACGCCACCCGAGGAGCTGTGGGCACGAGCCTACCAACGCGTCGGCGCTAGCCCGATGTCCTTCAACACCCGCACCGTCGGTTCGGCCTGAGTCGCTTCAGCTTGGCGTCAGGCGTGCACGAGCGGTACGAAAATACAGGGCACGGTGCGCTGCCAGACCAGCTCGCCCGTGCTGGTTTTCTCGCCCAAGAGCAGGGTCTGGTTGTGTTCGTCGCCGACGGGGATGGCGATCCGCCCGCCCACGGCTAGCTGCTCCAAGAGCGCGTTCGGAACCTGGCTCGGAGCCGCCGAAACCAAGATTCGATCATAGGGTGCATGTGCGGCCAGGCCGAGGCTGCCGTCACCCTCCACCACGTGCACGTTGCTCGCGCCGCTGCGTGCCAAGTTGGCGCTTGCGCGTGCCGCTAGCACCGGCCGCACTTCGATCGCGTACACCTCGGCGACGAGCTGGCCCAGCACGGCAGCCGCATAGCCCGACCCGGCCCCCACTTCGAGCGCGCGCTGCGTGGGCTCGCACTTCAGCTCGGCGAGCATGATCGCAATCATGCTCGGCTGGCTCACCGTCTGCCCCTCGTCCAGCGGTACCGCGCGATCTTCGTAAGCGATGGCAGCCTGCGCTTCGGACAGAAATTCATGGCGTGGAACGGACGCGAACGCGTTCAAAACCCGCACGTCTTCGATCTGTGTCGAAGCGCGGATGCGTTCGATCAGCTGTTGCCGCCGGAGGTCGAGGTCGCTCGGCATCTGCCCGGACGATGGGTCTGGGTTCGCTACGCCGCAACGGCCGAGCGTGCGAAAGCCGAGCCGGGTGCTCGCATTTCTCTTCTGTCAGGGTCGATTGCGCTCGTCACGACGTGGCAAAAATGCTGGTATTTCCAGCTGATGCGGCGCTGGCTTTCGCTGTTCTGTTTCGCGCTCGCGGGCCTGCGTTTCGGCACGTTGCGGGCAGACGGCCCGTCCGGCCCGCCACCTGCTCCTCGCTGCCGTCCCGAGATGGTGCGGGTTCACTCCTTCTGCATCGACCGTTGGGAGATTCGAACGGTGGACGTTGCGAGCGGCGAGCCGCTGTCCCCGTTCTATCCCCCGAGCCCGAAGCTCGCGGCAAGTGTGCGCGACACTTGGCTGTGCGAGCAGAGCACGTTGGGCGCGGCGGCGGCTCGCTCATTTCCGCTGCCTGAGTTGCCTCGCCTTCAGCGCGAGCGCGCTTTCGAACCGCGCGCGGTGTCCGAGGCCGAAGCCCTGCCCCAGGCTTACCTGTCCTATCACCTTGCCAAGCGGGCGTGCGAGAACGCGCACAAGCGGCTGTGCAGCAAGGACGAGTGGGTGACCGCGTGTCGCGGGCAGAAGGGCACGCAGTTCCCCTATGGCGATAGCTTTCGCGCTGGGCGCTGCAACGTGCACCGCGCCATCCACCCCGGCCACGTGCTGCACGCTTCCTCCTCGCTCGGGCTTTTGGACCCGCGACTGAACTTGGTCGAAGAAGGAGAGGATCCGCTGCTTCGTTTGACGGGCGCGACGGTCCACTGCGCGAGTGAGTGGTCGGGCGAAAAAATCTACGACATGGTGGGAAACCTCGACGAATGGGTCGAGGACAAGATGTTTTTGGGAGGATTCTATGCGCGCGCAACCACCAAGGGCTGCGACGCACAAGTCTCGTCACATGCAGAGAGCTACTTCGATTACTCGACGGGCACCCGTTGTTGCGCTGACTTGGTCGCGCCGCGTCGCTCGCCACCCGCCCCGAGGGTGAGGTCACCCGGGGACCCCGGTTGAAAGAAATGAGTGACGCTCCGCGACGCCGAAGGCTGGGACGCGGCACGCGCGATCTCGTGACCATCAACCCAAGCTTGAATGTTGCAATGGGAGGCCAATGGCCTTGATCGGCAGCGGCGCAATTCGCACACGGATTTTGCGAGCTGCTGGCACTCGGCGGTCGCTCACCGTAGCCTTGGAGCGGCGTCCCGATGAGTTTCAAAGTTGGCTTGGTCATCCGGTCGCTGCTCGCGCTGAGCGCAAGCTGCTTGGCGTTATCGTGTGCTTCGAGCGATCGCGATTCGGAGCCGGCCGCGAGTGCGCGCTCGGAGATCAGCGGCGGTCAACCGGATAGCGTGGACTCGAACGTCTTTTCGTTGGTGTCGGAGCGTGGCAAGGCGGGCGTTGCGCTCTGTTCGGCCTCGCTAATCGCGCCGAACTTGCTGCTTACCGCGCGCCACTGTGTGTCGGACGTGACCGAAGAGCAGGTGACTTGCGGTAAGACGATGGCAAGCGCGCCGTTCGCGGCCAGCACTTTCCTCGCCGGGAATGCTTCCTCGATCGACGACGTGAGCATGCCGTACCGGGCGTTGTCCGTGAGCGTGCCGAGCGAAGGCAGCGATATTTGCGGCTACGATCTTGCGCTGATCACGCTCGCGACGAATGTGCCCGCCAGCGCCGCGACGCCACTCGTGCCGCGCATCGATCGCGCGGTCGCGCGCGGTGAACTGTACAGCGCCGTCGGTTACGGCCTCGACTCAGTGGGGGACCAGGGCGTAGCTGGGCTGCGGCGTGCACGCGCCGGCCTCGCTGTCAGCTGTATCCCCGGCAGTTGCGGGGAAGGGGTCGAGGCGAGCGAGTTCGTGGGCGAGGTCGGCGTCTGCTCGGGCGATTCCGGCGGCCCGGCTTTGGATGCGGCGGGCAAGGTCGTCGGCGTGGTTTCGCGCAGCGGCGCCGACTGCGCGCACCCGGTGTACGGCTCGGTCGCGTCTTGGAAGGATTGGATGATCCAGATCGCCGAACAGGCCGCCGAGCGTGGCAATTACGTTGCCCCACTTTGGGTCAAAACTGGGCTGAGCGATCCCGCCGGCGAGGCAGACGCAGGCGCGAGTTCCGCTGCGGGTGCAGGGCAGGGGGCATCGGCCAAGTTGGGCAAGCAGGGTGACCAATGCGTCGGGCCGGAAGAATGTTCGTCCGCGTTCGCCTGCTACTCGCCCACCAACTCGGCGACCAACGCCTACTGCGCCCAGCTCTGTAACGAGCAAGCAGATTGCCCGAGCGGCACCGCATGCTCGACCGCCTTCGGCGTTTGCCTGGGCAAAGCGAGCGCGGCATCCGACTCTTCCTGTGCGCTTCGGGTGGCGGCTCCCGGCCGCGGCACGCCGCTCCCGGCGCTGGTGCTCACGGCGAGTGCTCTGTTCGTCTTGCGCAAACGCAAGCGCGCCTCATTTTTGAAGCGCGTTTCGTCGTAGAATCCAAGTGCCTGAAGGGTGGAGCGGAGGGGGATCGAACCCCTGACCTCTGCATTGCGAACGCAGCGCTCTCCCAGCTGAGCTACCGCCCCAACAGGGACGCGGAAAGTAGCTTTTGCGCCGTAAGTGTCAACCAAAAAACAGCCCGCCGCGCAGGTTTGGGCGCAGTTTCGGCCCCCGCTTTTCTGGGTCTCGTGCCGATTGCCCGGTTGACCCCCGGGGGTCGGTGGTTATGTTGCTCGCGTTCGCGGCCTCGGGCGCTCGATTGCCGGGCACTCAGCCGCCACAACTTCGCGGAGCCCGCCCCGATTCGTGGGCGCCGGCAACGTACGACATCGCATGAACAGTGTCCCTCGCATGTGTCGGGGGCGACGTGAGGAGAACCAGCATCATGGGCAAGATCATCGGCATCGACCTTGGCACGACGAACAGCGTCGTCGCCGTCATGGAAGGCAAAGAAGCCAAAGTCATCGTGAACGAAGAGGGAGCGCGGCTCACGCCCTCCGTCATCGCTTGGGATGACAAGGGCGAGGTCCTGGTCGGTACGATCGCCAAGCGTCAGGCAGTGACCAATCCGGAAAATACGGTCTACTCGGCCAAGCGCTTCATCGGCCGCCGCTATGAGGAGAGTGAGAAGGAAGCCAAGCGCTTCCCCTTCAAGCTGGTCAAGGGCCCGAACGGTGACGCTTGGATCGAGGCCCGCGGCAAGCAGATGGCCCCGCCGGAAGTTTCGGCGAAGGTGCTGCAGAAGCTGAAGAAGGCCGCGGAAGATTACCTGGGCGAGAAGGTCACGGAAGCCGTGATCACGGTGCCCGCCTACTTCAACGACGCGCAGCGCCAAGCCACCAAGGACGCAGGCAAGATCGCCGGTCTGGACGTGCGGCGCATCATCAACGAGCCGACCGCTGCGGCTCTGGCCTATGGTCTCGACAAGAAGGCCAACGAGATCATCGCCGTATACGATTTCGGCGGCGGCACCTTCGACATTTCGATTCTGGAGGTCGGCGACAACGTCGTGCAAGTGATTGCGACCAACGGCGATACCAACCTCGGTGGCGATGACGTCGATCACATGCTGATGGATTGGCTGAGCGCGGAGTTCCGCAAGGACACCGGCATCGATGTCTCGAACGACAAGATGGTCATCCAGCGCCTCAAGGACGCGGCTGAGCAGGCGAAGATCGAGCTTTCGAACAAGCAAGAGACGACCATCAACCTGCCGTTCCTCACGGCGGACGCCAGCGGGCCGAAGCATCTGCAGAAGCAACTGACGCGCTCCAAGCTGGAGCAAATGATCCGTCCGCTCGTCGACCGCACGCTCGAGCCGCTCAAGCGTGCGCTCGAGGACGCGAAGAAGAAGGTCAGCGACATCAACGAGGTCGTGTTGGTCGGTGGTTCGACTCGCATTCCGCTCGTGCAAGAAGTCGTCACCAAGTACTTTGGCAAAGAAGCGCACAAGGGCGTCAATCCGGATGAGGTGGTGGCCATTGGCGCCGCCGTCCAAGGCGGCGTGCTCTCCGGTGACGTGCAGGACGTCGTGCTCTTGGATGTCACCCCGCTCTCCCTGGGCGTCGAAACCCTGGGCGGCGTGATGACCGTGATGATCCCGCGCAACACCACGATTCCCACGCAAAAGAAGGAAATTTACTCCACCGCGGCGGACAGCCAAACGTCGGTGGAGATCCACGTCTTGCAGGGTGAGCGCGCCGAGGCCCGTTACAACCGCACGCTCGGTAAGTTCCACCTCGAGGGTCTGCCGACGGCGCCCCGCGGCGTGCCGAAGGTCGAGGTCACGTTCGACATCGACGCCAACGGCATCCTTTCCGTAGGCGCCAAGGATCTGGCAACGGGCAAGGATCAGCGTATCACGATCACGGCGTCGAGCGGCATCAACAAGGATGACATCGACCGCATGGTCAAAGACGCGGCCGCGCACGAAGCGGAAGACAAGCGCCGCCGTGAAGAGATCGACCGCCGCAACAAGCTCGATAACATGTGTTACCAGCTCGAAAAGCAAATCGCGGACAACAAGGACAAGCTCGGCGGCGTCGATGTCGCTTCGATCGAGTCCTTGATAAAGGAAGGCCGCGCCGCGGTCGAGAAGCAAGACGACGACAAGGTGACGGACGTGCTCGCGCGTCTCGAGAAGGAAGCCCACGCCATGGCTTCCAAGATGTACGAGGGCGCTGGCGCTCCTCCCGGTGGCGGTGCTGGCCCCGGTGCAGCAGGTCCCTCGGGCGGCGCGAGTGACGACCCGAAGAAGGGTGACGTGATCGACGCCGAGTTCGAAGAATCGAACTGAGAGCTCGCTCGAGCCGGAGTGAAGGAACGCGCGTCTGACGTGGCAAATGCTGCGGCAGCGCGCGTTTCTGTCGTTTTGTGTCCCGAGAAGGGGCGTGTAGAGTGCCCTTCAATGTCGAAGGAACGCTCGCGCTCGAACACGGCGTCACGGTGGATCTCGTACCAATGGTTGTGGCTGGGGGCAGTGCCGGCCGCGCTGCTCGGCTGCGGAGCGCCGGCACCGGCCGCGACGCCGCTGGCCGCTCCCGTGGTGAGCGCGGTGCCGATCCCCAAAGAAGAAGCGGCGGATCTGTCTCCAGTGACAGCTCCCGCGGACCTGATCGCCGTGGCGCGCTTCAAGAAGCCGGAGACCGCAATCGAGACCGTCGCGGCCTGGGCGAACTTCCCGTACAAACTGCATGACGTCCTGCCGTCCGAGCTCAAGGGGCTGGAGGGCGTGGTCGCTTGGGATGCGCCGGTCGAAGCGTCCATGGCGCTCGATCCTCAGGGCGAGGGCAAGGTCCCCGAGCCGCTTGCGGTGGTGTCAGTCGGCCTGACTTCACTCGACGCCGCGCTCGATTTCGCCCGAAGCAAGGGGCAGTCGGTGCGAAGGCTGCGTGCCGGCGTGTACCGAATTGGCGATGCGGACGACATCTCGTGCGCAGCGGGCCTTGCCGTCGGTAGCGCGCCGGCTCGCTTGGTCTGCGGTCATCGCGCGCATGACGTGGAGGGCTTGTTCAACTACGCGACGCGCGGGCTGCCCAACGAACCGCTGCCGAACGTGGATTTCCAGGTTGAAGTGCGGCTCGAGCCGATCAAAAAGAAGTACCAGGCCGAGCTCGGCTCTGCGCGCCTGCTCGCCGGCTTTTTGCTGCGCGAGGTTCAGGTCGACAGTCCGCGCTTCGATCGAGCCCTGTCCGACGTTGCCTACACGCTGGTCGATGAAGCCACCGCGTTCGTGCAAGACTTGGACCGTGTCCGCCTCGACGGCGCCTTGGATAGCGCAAAGAACCTGATCGACCTGCGCGTCGATCTCAAGTTCGTGGGCCAAAAGTCCTGGCTGGTGCAGGCGGCCACGGAGACGCTGGCTATCGTCGAACCCGCTCCGGATTTGTTTTGGCAGATGCCGGCCGACAGCACGCAAGCGAGCTTCGGCGCGGGTTGGAAGCCAGGAAGACTCGAGCCCATTGGCCACACCCTGGCCGAGCTGTTGGACGGCTACCTCGAATCCGAGAAGGTACCGCTTGGGTTGCGCAATCAAGCCTCCAAGTCGGTCGAACTGCTGTTCGAACAGAGCACCAAGCAAGTGCGCGCTCAGGGTGAGCTCAGCGAACTGCCGAGCGATCCGCTCCTGGCCGCCGGCTATCGGGTCTTCGGCTGGCAAGTTGCCGCGCTCGAAGGCGACCCGAAGAGCCTGATCGCCCTTTTCGACGCGCTCTCGGCGACGCTGGGCAGCCGCGATCTGGCACGGTTGCTCAAGGCGCGCGTGAACTTAGACCCCGCCTTGCTGCCAAAGGTCAGCTCGCACGGCGTGCAGGTGCGCGGCTTCAAACCCGGCGCGAAGGCCTACCGTCTGGATATCTCGCGCGAGCTCTTCGAGAAATATGCCAAGGGGCAGCTCCAGCTCGAACCCGCGCCGAAAGGCAAGGCGTCCGCCAAGAGCGTGCCGCTCTCGCTGATCGTCGCCTTCGACGGTCAACACAGTTGGGTTGGCGTGTGTCCGGACGAGAAGGCCATGATCAAGCGGCTCGAGTCGCTGAAGGATCCGCAAGCGCCGGTGCTGCGCACTCGGGAAGGGCTCGACGCGCTGAAGAGCACGCCCGGCGCAGCAGGATTTCTGACGTTGCAGCGCTTCGCTGGTCAAATGGGCGCGCTCGGTGTGCGCGCTGCCGACGCGCAGAAGCTGTTCACCGCGCTCCCGCACCACGGGGAAACACCGGTGCTCTTCAGCTATGAGCTGAACCCGAGCGGCCCCGAGATCACCAACACGCTCGTTCTGCCGCGCGCGGCGATCGAAGATTTGGGCGCCTTGGTCCCCGTGCTGGCGCTGATGGCCGGCAAACGCGGTTCGCCCTAAGGGTTGCTCCGGGCCGCACTTCATTAAGCGCGCGGTCCGAGACCACGCTCAAACTTGCCCGTCCACCCCGCCTGCGACTAATCCAGGCCAGGATGTACGACTTCAGGCGACACGTAACCACACTGTGTGCCGTCGCTGGTTTAGCGCTGATTTCGGGGCATGCCCAGGCTTGGGTCGAGAGCGAGGTGCGTTCGCACGTCGCGACGGTCGACGTGGACCGCGCGGGGAAGGCGCTCGTGACCGAGGATCTCACCCTCGCGGTGCGCGGTGGTCCACTGCCCGGATTCGAGCTGAGCGGCGTAGATTTGGACGCCGAACCGCTGCCCGGCGCGAATGTTTCGTCGGTCGCGAGCTCCAAAGCCCAGCTGCCCGCGACGCCCCTGCTGCTCGATAAGCGCGACGACGGCACATTGCGTATCGAGGTCGATCGCGAAAAGGGACTGCGCACGGGTGTGTACGCGTTTCATTTCCAGTATCGCACCGATTTGCTCAAACGAGACTTGATCCGACGCGAGGGCAACGAGGTCGAAGTGCGCTGGATAGGTCCGCGCTTCGAGCAGGGGATCGATTCGGCGCGCGTGGTGTTTCGGTTGCCCGCGGGGCCGACGCCGCCACTCTTGCCCGACGTGAATGGGAGCGCGGGGCGGATGCAGGATGGCGACGCCCTCGGCGGCGTATTCATCGGCAATCTGCATCGCTTGGCTGATAAGGACGAGCTCGACATCGTGCGCCCGCACGTCTCGCGCGGTGAACCGGTGCTGTGGCGAGTGCGCGTGAGCGCGAAAGCGTTCGACGCCTTTGCCAATCCGCTGCCCGCGCCGCGCGCCGACAAGGCCACTAGCGCGCGCGCCCTTGCGCTCGGTGCCGGCGCAGAGTCCCGGCAGCGGCTTCGCTGGTGGTTGTGCGCCGCGCTGGCCGCGCTCGCCTACGCTTTCGCCGTAGCCGGTAAATGGCGCTACTTTTCGGCATTGTGTGCGGCTCGAGGCGCCCTCGCGCGCTCGCTCGTGCCCTTGCCGGTTGGTTTGCGCGCGGCGGCTTCGGGCACGCTGCTCGCTTCCGCGTTCGTCAGCGCCGCTTGGTTCGATCAGGCGACGCTGGGCGCCGCGCTGCTGGTATTGGCCATGGCCTTGGCCTGCCAATACGCGACGTCCACGAAGATCGTTTTGCGTGGACCGGGCCAATGGCTGCCGCTGTCGGACCGGGAAGCATTCGCGCGTTCGACTGCGCCCGCGGCAGGGCGCTTTCTCGACGCGGGCACCTGGCCCGGGTTTACCGTGTTCGCCCTGCTGTGCGCGCTGCTCTTGCTGGCTGCATGGCTCTTGTTTGCGCGTGCGCCGTATCAAGCGCTGCTGCTCTTGTTGGGCTCCGCCTGCACCCTGCCGCTGTTCTTCACCGGTCGCGCTGCACAGCTACCGGCAGACTTGGCGGTCCGTCCGCGCGCGCTCTTGGCTCGTCTCGCGAGCAATTTGCGGCGCGCTCCCGGGATCAAGGTCGTGGCTTGGGCGCGCATTCCCGAGGGCAGAGCCGAAGCCGATGAATTGCGGTTGTTGGTGCAGGTGCCGGGCGCGTTGCGCGGCCTTCTGGGCGTGGAAATCGGCGTCGAATACGGCGCTGCGCTCGGCAGCGCTGCGGCCGCGCCGTTCGTGCTGATCCGCGCTCGCGAAGGCTCGGCGGTGGTGAGCGCGTTGCCGCGTGAACTGATTTGGACTCGTGGTCGCAAGGCCGACGAGCGCGCCGCGCTGCTTCGTCCGCGCCTGCCAACGCAGGCTCACTGCGAGCGCTTGCTCCTCGAGCTGATCGAGCAGCTGCGCGATGCTGAGCAGGCTCCGGGTCAGCGTTCGCGCTCGAACCGCAGCACGGTGCAGGCCAAAGTTTCACGCAGCGTGCCTTCACCAGCGCACGTGCTCTAGCCGCGGTTAGCGCTTGTAATTCAAATCCTGCGTGACTTCGCAGTAATGCAGATTGTCGTTTACGTCGGTAGCGAGCACGGATCTGTCGATGGTGGCTTTTGCGGTCTGCCCATTGCTCGACACCACGAACTCGAAGGAATCATAAGTCGCGTAGTAGTCGACATTTGCCGTGGTGTATGAGCACGGCTGCGTATCTTGGCTGAGGGACGCGGTGCGATCGTCCACGTCGGCCAGAATCTGGCACTCTGAATCTGGGGCGAAGATCAGATCCGTGCTGGTTCCGAGCGCGACCATATCCACGATGCCGGCTTCCGCATCCTCGGTCATGGGTGTGCCTGCGTCACACGTGGTGGTGTTCTTGCCGCTGGTGAGCGTCCAGTCGCCGGTGAAGAGCGAGAAGTCGACACCACTCGAGCTTCCGCCATTGGCCGAGCCGCCCGGAGGTGTGGGCCCGGAACCCGCGTTATTTCGCGAGCCGCCATTGGCCGAGCCGCCTGCGGGTGAGCCGCTCCCGCCGGTATTGCGGCCTGCGCTGCTGCTGTTGCCCGCGTGCGACGTCTTGCCGCTGGTGTTGCCGCTCCCCGCGTTGGGGGCGGCGGCGCTATCGTCATCGGCATCGGGTTTGGCCTCGTCCAACGGTTGCACCAGCAGGCAACCGGGGATCAAGAGCAACACGAGCCAACGCCATGCCGTTGTTTTCACAGGTCACCCCCCAACATCAGTCCGGCCACCTGCGGCGACACCACGGGCGTGAGCCTGAGCCGCGCGCTGCTTTTCGGCGGGCTCTCGTGCTTGCTGCCGGTAACCAAAAAATAGACGAAAAATCCAGCCGAGACCAGCGCACCGCCGGTCAGCACCAGGTTCACCGTGCCAAGCGTTTTCGCGGAATCCCGCGCGTCGTGCCGCCCGTCGAAGATATCCGGATCGTCGCTCGCGTTGGCGTCGTCGAAGTCGCTGCGTTTGCTGGAATAGAGCACGCCCGTGACGACGGCTCCGACCACGAACGCGCCCGTTGCGACGCCCGAGACGATCATTCCAGTATTCGAACCGGAGCCCGAGCTGGCCGCTTCTGGCGGCGGAGTCGTGACCGGTGTGGGCGGCGGACTGACGGCTGCGGCGGCTGGTACGGCCGCGGCTGCCGCGTTTGCGCTGTCTTTCAGCACGGGCACGGTAACGGTGAGCGCGCTCGGCGTGGGCGGTATGTCGAACGCTTGCGTCGACGTTTCCTTCCCCGGAGCAGACGCTTCGAGCACGTGCTTGCCTGGATCGACCGGAAATTGCAGGCCCAACGCGGCCGATGTCAGCTCACGCGTGTCGAACTTGATGACCAGACCAGGAACCGCTGCGCCCGGCGCAAGCGCGACGCTGACGTGAGCCAGCTTGGGCTCGAGGGCGCGCACGTGCTCATCGGCGAGTTGCGCGCGATCGTTGTCGCCTTCGCGCTTGGCGCGTGAGCTAGCCTCACTGAACTCTGCCCAGGCCGTCGCGGGCTTGCCCTCCGATTCATGGCAGATCGCCAGATTGAGCAGCGTGCCGAGCCCCGGGTCGAGCTTGTAGCTTTCGGCGAACTTCGGGCAGGCCTCAGCGAACTTGTGCTCGGTGGACAGCCGTTTGCCTTCGCGAAAGAGCGACTCGGCCAAGGCCGCATTGCTGGCCTGAGCCCGAGCGGGCAGAGCCCAGCCGCAGACCGCTGCCGCCGCGAGTAGGGTGAGAGCGCTTGAGCCTCGAGGCTTCTTTGAGGAAAACATGAAAGCCATGCCAGTTAACCCTGTGGCTTCCCGTTGAAAAGCCCATTTTGAGGGCT
The DNA here is from genome assembly GCA_037200885.1 of Pseudomonadota bacterium. Classification (GTDB taxonomy): domain Bacteria; phylum Myxococcota_A; class Polyangia; order Polyangiales; family Polyangiaceae; genus PMG-095. The sequence goes on along the minus strand of JBBCIN010000003.1, from coordinate 1,395,701 downwards.
CATCTTGAGCCCGGGGCCATTTCCATCGGCTTTCGCTGGAAATCACTCGGCCTGAGCTGGACGGAGATCGGGCGGCGAGCTACTCCTGCTACTCTCGCTCCGGTTGGGAAGATCACGATGACCGAGGTTTACGCAGGCCAAATACTCGGCGGCAAGTACCGCGTCGACCGCGTGCTCGGCGCTGGCGGCATGGGCATGGTGGTCGCTGCGACCCATCTGCAGCTCGACGAGCGCATCGCGATCAAGTTCCTTTTGCCAGAAGCGCTCCGCAATCCAGAAGCCGTCGCTCGCTTCGGGCGTGAAGCCAAGGCGGCGGTCAAGATCCGCGGTGAGCACGTCGCGCGCGTGATCGACGTGGGCACGTTCGAGAACGGTGCTCCTTACATGGTGATGGAGCACCTCGACGGTCGCGATCTGTCCGCGCTGATTCACGATCAAGGCGCGCTATCGCCGACGGACGCGGTCGATGCAGTGCTGCAAGCTTGCGAAGCACTGGCCGAGGCACACGCGCTGGGCATCGTGCATCGTGATTTGAAGCCGGCCAACTTGTTCATGGTGCGGCGTCCGGACGGCACCCCCTGCGTCAAGGTGCTGGATTTCGGGATCTCCAAGCTGACCGCGGCGGGAGCCGATCATTCGATGACCAAGACATCGGCCGTGATGGGCTCGCCGCTGTACATGTCACCGGAGCAGATGACCGCGTCGCGCCAGGTCGATGCACGCACCGACATCTGGGCGATCGGGGTGGTGCTGTACGAGCTTTTGACTGGGCGCGTGCCGTTCAACGCCGAGACGCTACCGGAAATCTGCGGTTTGATCCTGACCGCAGTGCCGCCTGCTGTCCGCGACTACGCGCCCGCAGTGCCGGAGGGACTACAAAACGTGGTCCGGCGTTGCCTAGAGAAGGACCGCGACCGCCGCTTCGCCAACGTGAGCGAACTGGCCCATGCGCTTTCGCCCTTCGGTTCGCGCGCCACTTCGCGATCGATCGAGCGCATCGCGCGCATCTTGGGCGCATCGAGCATGCTCGATGGCATGCCTCAGTCCGGTCCCGCGCCGACGGCGGCGAACTTCGGTCCCTCCACCCAATCCAATTGGGGTCAGACCAAGCCGAGCCGCTCGAGTGCGGTGCCGCTCTTGGCGGCCGCCGCTGGGTTCGTGGTGCTGCTCGGCGCAGCTTCTGCGTTTCTGCTGTTTCGCAGCAAGGCCGAGGTCGCGCCAGCCGTCGCGGGGTCCGGCCAACCGGTGATGGCGGAAGCCGTCCCGAGCGCGCCCGCAGCGCCGCCGGTCGCGGCTCCGCTGGTGGCGGCTCCGCTAGTGACGGTTGCCGCGAGCGCGGCCGTTCCCGCGCCGGAGCCAGGGCCAAATCCGAACCCCGGCGCCAGTCCGCCCAAAGCTTTGACGCCCGCCAAGCCCGTGGCCAAGCCGGCGATGGTCGCAACGCCCGTGCCTACCGTCGCTTCGCAACCGGCACCGCCCGCTGCCAGGACCAAGCGCAGCGCCGACGATCTGTTGAGCGGGCGAAACTAAAACGCGTCGGGCTCACTCGAGCAGGGCGGCGAGCTCGGCTGGAAGTGGCTCGTACACCGTGAAGCCCGCCACCCCCGCGGCTCCGGTCCAGCTCAGCTCGCTGGCATGGAGGGCATGGCGTGCGCCGAGTGCGGGCACTTGTTCTCCGCCGTACACTGCGTCACCTGCGATGGGGTGACCAATGGCCGCCAAGTGCGCGCGGATCTGATGCCGAAATGCGCTGCCGACCTCGAGCTCGATCAGCGCCCGATCCCCCGCGATGCGTTTCACTCGATAGCGCGTGATCTTGTGCCGGGCGTAGCCGGACCTGTCGCCCGCTTCGAGCACGCGCACGCGCTCGGGGTGGGTCGGATCGGGCGCGAGTGCGCGCGTAATCTCCCCCGATTCGGCCAACCCGGCTGCGGAGACGATGGCCAAATAGCACTTTTGCAGCTCTTCGCGCTCCAGCGCCTGCTGGAGGAGCGTGAAGACCGTCGCGCTGCGCGCGGCTAGCACCAGGCCCGACGTCTGTGTATCCAACCGATGCACGATGCCCGGCTCGCGCGCGCGGTAGCCCACGCCCTGCATTTCTGGGTAGCGAGCGAGCAGCGCGCCGCACAGCGTGCCACGCTCCGTGCTGGCGAGCGGCGCGGTCGGCATGCCCGCGGGCTTGTTGACGACCACGAGCTCGGCGCGCTCCAGGCGCAAGTCGAGGGGTAGTCCAGGCTCGGGTTCGAGCGCCTCGGGCTCGTCGAGCTCGACCGTGATCTTGGCCCCCGCGTGAAGCATGGCGGATTTCTTTGCGCGCCGGCCATCGATGCGTACGCGCCCTGCCGCACATAGCTCGGCCGCCTTGTGTCGTCCGATCCCGGCGACATGTTGGCCCAGGAACTTATCGAGCCGATTTCCGTCGTCGGCCTGCTGCGCTACGAGCTCGATGCGCCGCGCGCTCACCACAAGCCTTGCAGTCCAAGACTCATGAACGAGCGCGTGCCACGCGTCGGATCGGCGGGTTCCATGTTGAAATAGGGCATGGCTCGCAGCGGCTTCTCGTCCTTGCTACCCGGGCTACGGGTGGACAGCCAACCGATGCTGCCGCCGATCACGGTGCCGGCGGCAATGCTGGCCAACCACAACCGGGTGCGCGTCTGGGTTTCCTTTTCGTCCTTCTCGTCGATCAGTAGCAGCGGGCTGGCGGCGGCTGCGCCGGTCAACGCGCCCAGGCTTGCGGCCAGATCGATCAGCAGCATGCGCGACGAGGTCACCTTCACCTGCGTCGCCAAGACGCCCGCGGTCAGGACGCCGACCCCGGCGCCGTAACCCATGCCACGCTCGGGAGTATCGCTCGTGCTGCCGCGAACGAACATCTCGGTCAAACCGCCGAGCAGGGTGCCGCCGGCACCGCCGGAGTGCGCCAGCAGCGCGCCGCCCTCGCTCATCGGCTTTAGGGTGAGTGCCGCAGCGCTCAGTGAAACGCCGGCCGACGCCGCGACCAGGCCGTAGACATAGAGATCCTCATTGGCGACGTTGTAGCTCTTGGCGACCAGGACCCCCGAGGCGATCGGCCACCAGGCACCGGCGGACAGGAACCAGGCATCCCCGAGCGTGATGTCCCATTCGTCAGCCACCAACATCGACGCACCCAGGCCGATGCCCGTTCCCAGCGCCACGAGAGGGTAAGTCAGACGCGCGTCGGTCGAGCCGCTGGCGCGCTGCAGCGAGAAACCGACATAACCGCCGACCACTGCCGCGTTCAGCGCCAACACGGCGCGACCCTGCGAGCGCGGCGCTTCGCTGTCGAGCGCGCGTTCCGGCGCGGGCTGCTCGGGACCGTGCTCGGCGACCGCGTGCGCGCTACGCACGACGTCGCGCATCATCACGTTTGCGCGTACCTCCAGCGCCTCCACATCGACGCGTTGCGAACGCTCGCGGAGCACGTTCTCGCCGGGCGCAATCGCTACGATGCGCAGCCGCACATCGCTGCCTTCCAGGCTCACGCGCGGAGAAATCACCCAGGAATCATGCGCGCGCTCGATCAGCGCGTCGTCCGTCGGCAGCGCGCGAGCGCGATCCGAAACGGTCAAGGTCAGTCCCAAATCTTGAACTGCCTCGCTCAAAATTCCATCGACCTGACGGGCGAGCTTGGCCAACTGCTCCGCGTTCTCCGGCTGCAGCGCGAGCTCGGCTTTTCCTGGTACTGCAGTGGGCAGTAGGATGGCTTCACTCGGACTCGCGAATGCCACCCCCGACGCGCCCAGAAGCGCGGTGCCAAATGCAGCGATTACTGCGAGGTTTCGCATGGCGATCAAACAAAGGCCGAGCTTAGAACATAACCGCGGCGTTGATCCATGCGTCGATGGCATGGGAGTTATCCGCTTTGAAGCGCTGGCCGGGATCGTCGATGACGTGTCGGTAGTTCGGATTCGGGGTGCCCGAGACGGTCCCGCTCGAGCTCGCCGTTGCACCCCCGCCGTTATGGCACGGGCCAGCCGTAGCGCTGTCGCCCGCGAAGTCGGGGTTACACGCCTGATCGAAAGTGATGAAGTGGGATTGCACCAGGGTGTAGCCGCTACCCACGTGGAACTTGATGTATTCCCCTGCTTGCCAGGTAAATTCAGCGCTCAAACGGTACGTGCCGTGCGCTTGAACGTCGGTGATGCCGGTGGTGTAGACCTTTTCCGACTGCGGATTGACCACCGAGGGCGCTTGATTGCACGGGGTGCTCGTGGTGCAGTTCGGGTTCTGCTGGTACTCCGCGTAGTTTGGCACACGCAGGGAGGGCGCGTCGCTCGAGCCGAGCGCATCGAACAGCTCCGAATAATCCCGACCCTCGGAGACATAGGTGCCGGTGAAGCGGAAATCCAAGGTGATCCGCTGGAACTGCTCGCGGATTTCCCAAGGGATCACGTTCATCCCGAACAAGAGCGTGCCGCGGAGTGGGGGATGATTGGCGAGCACGCCTTTCAAATTGGTGGAGCCGTAGTCGGTCGAGCTGTTTTGGAACTCGACGAGAGCGCGGAAGCCGCCGTAAGGCTCGATGTATTTCAACCGGCGCGACAAGTAGGTGTGGGCTTCGAGGCCCGTCGTGCCGCGGCTGACGCCGGGCGAGCGCGAGCCACTGAAATTACCCTCCAACGGTCCCGCGTCCGCGTTCGCGGATTCGCCGGATTTGCCGTTGCGATTGAGATCCGACGGGTATGCACACTGGACCTGACCGGATGCCTGATTCAGGCCGTTGCCGTTCGGGTTGCAGGCGTGCATCGGCTCCGAAACACTGAAGCGACCTTCGACGCCGATCACCCAGGTCGGCCTCGCGCTGTTGCGCATTTGGTTCATTAGTCCCGCATCGATACCGACCGCGAGGTACTCGATACCGCTGCGCGTGGGGGACTTGAACGGCAAGCTGAAGAGCTGCTCACCGGGTGCGCCCGCGAGTGTCACCGTCTGCTGCGATTCGCTGCCCGCAATGCCGGTCAGCTGGCGGTCGTCCGAGAGGATGATCGGCACCCGCACCACCAGCGCGACGTCCTTGTACAGACCAATGTCGGCGCGCGTCAAAAGGCGGCTAGTGGTTTGCTTGTATTGAGCGACGTTCAGATTGCTTTGCACGAACCCGCCGCCGCCCAGGCCGGGCTGGGCAATCGAGCTATCTCGTCGGATCACGGAGGAGGTCCACGTGCTCTCGTAACCGAGCGACAAATTCAGGTCGAAGACGTCGTCGTCGTCGTCGAATGCATCCGCTACCTGAGTGATTTCGGCCGGCTCCTTCAGCATGCGCGGCTCGTTGGCCAAGTGCCGCTCTTCAGCCCGAACGCGCGTGGACGTGCACAGTGCGATGCAGCACAGGCCCAACCGCGGGGCGTTGACGGCGAAGCGCTTATTGAGACTCATTCGCGTGCAATGGGGCCTAAAAATACGCCCGGCCGGGACGGTAGCACTACTGCCGCAGCCTTTGGCAAGACCCGTTCGCGATCGACCGAATTCGGTTTTTCTGGCTACTGGGTCAAGCGTGGCAAGCTCTGCCAGAGCTCGTCGGCGTGTGCGACAGCCGCCGACAACCTCTGCCGATTGGCCGGATCACTCTCGGCAAACGCTGCGGCAGCCGCGATTGCACAGGCGGTTCGCGCTTTCGAGCGCTCTCGCATGTGGACTGCGGCGCGGGCTCCGAGCGAGTCGCTGCCTCCGGAACCTTCGCCGTTGAGTACGCGACGCGCGCCTTCTTGCGCCGTTTCGGCGTCGCTTTGGCAGGCGTCGACCAGTGACTGCGCCTTGGGATGTGTGCCCGGCAAACGCGCTTCCGCGCCGCCGCGCAGGGGGTTCTTGAAGTGCGGCTTGCCTCGCTCTTCCGGCTCGACCCAAGCCTCGCCTTGTTTGACGCGCACGCGCAGGCCTTTTTCGCCGAGCTCGAGGTCCAGCGCGGCATCGCCGTAGTGGACCACACCCTCGGGAGTCGCGATCAAAACCTCCGCGCCAGGTCGAACGCCGAGGTTGGCCGAGGTGGAGAGCTTTCCGTCGGCGAGCAGGATTTGTTCCGAGCCGTCACGGCAGGGCAGCGCGTGACCTGGTCCGATGAGCTTGAATTCGCGACTGGTGGCGCTATGCCGAAGGGCGACGGAGGCGCCAGCGGCAAGCTCGACCCAGTGCGCGCCGTCCAGCAATGCAGTCGTCGTGAGGGGCGCGCCTTCGATGGTGGCAAGGCCGCTGACGGCTAGCGCGCGGCAGGCCGCCTTGGGTTCTACCGCGTGTGGGACGACCAGCGGCCGCTCGCTGGCTACGGGCGCGGCGCTTGGCGCTGCCGAGGCGCTGACCGCGCTCGACTTCTCGGCGAGGTCGGGCTTGTTGCACGCGCTCGCGCCAGCGAGGCTCAGCACGAACCAGGCTAGGCGGTGCCCGACGACCTGCATGCTCAACCCCCGCGTAACGACGGCGGGGGAGGGGGGATCAGTAGCGTTTTCCGATTGTCGTCGTCGTCTTCGGAGAAGATTTCACCGCTGATGTCCTCCAGTGCGAGCTCTTCCTTGGCGGCGCCGAGCTCGCGGCTGGTGTCGGCCAGACGATCGGCGAGCACACCCAAAAATTGCCACAAGAGCTTTACCGCGAGTTGATGTTCTTTGCGCAAGATCTCGAAGAACTCGGTCCGCCGAATCACCATCAGCTCGGTATTGCCCGAGGAGCGCACGGTGGCCGAGCGCGGCTGGCTGCGTACGAGCGCCATCTCACCGAAGTGATCCCCGGCGTTGAACGTGGCGAGCTCCGCGCCGTTGCGCATCACCGTGGCGTGCCCGGAGAGAACGATGAAGAGCTCTTCGCCCTTGTCGCCCTCATTGATGATGATTTCTCCGTTCTTGTAGTCACACACGTCCGTAACCTGCAGCACGCGCAAGATCTCGCGGTCGTTCAGCGGGCGGAACAGCGGCATGCGCGCCAAAATATCGCGCTTGAGCTGCAGCTGTTTGGCGCGCATTTCGTCACGCGAGGTCACGTCTCCCACGGTGACGATGACGGAGGTGATGTTGTCCTTGCCGCCGCGCTCGTTGGAAGCGTCGACCAAGGACTTGCAGGCCGCATCCGCATCCGGATTGCCGAGCCGCCTGCCGAGCCCCTCCAGATCTTCCTCGAAGTAGCCACACAGACCGTCCGAACAGAGCAAGAAGCGATCGCCCGCGGTCAGGTCCAAAACCAGCGTGTCGGGTTCTACGTGCTCGTACACCCCCACCGCACGCGTGATGGCGTTCTTTTGCGCCAGCTGCTCGACCTGCTCGCGCGGCATCTTCTTGCGTTTGATGAGCTCGTTGTAAACCGTGTGATCTTCGGTCAGCTGTTCGAGCAGGCCGTCGCGTAGCATGTAGATGCGGCTATCACCGACATAGATGATGAAGGCCTGCGTGCCGATCACCAGCAAGCATACCAACGTCGTGCCCATGCCTCGCTTCTTGGTGTCCTTGACTGCTTCGGCGTGCACGCGCTGCGAGGCGCGGTTCACGGCGAACTCGAGCATGTTCAGGATATCGCGCTTGGTGACCCTGGCTGCGCCCACGGCCGCCGTCCCGTAGTCTTGAATCAGGTCGGCCTGCTTCTTGACCTCGTCGTGTACGGTGCGCACGGCGAGCGCGCTGGCAATTTCGCCCGCAGCGTGCCCGCCCATCCCGTCGCAAACGATGAACAAGCCGAGCTTCTTGTCGACCAAGAAGTTGTCTTCGTTCTGATCTCGCACCCTGCCCACATCGGTCAGTGCCGCGAACTGGACTTCGGCTGCGCTCATCACAGGCCAGGATAGTCAAGCGGCTCCCGGTCGGAAAGGACTGCGGAAAGCGCCCGGATATTTTCCGATGATTCGACAATTGTGGGACTCTCAATTGGCCTCACGCGGCGCTCGCGCTGTCCGTTTCGCACAATGAGCGAGCGCCGGTGCGAGCTACGACTACATGATCGATCAGCGGTACGCCTACCAGCTCGCCCGCGGCGCGGACGGCGCGCGTCATGGCAATGTCTTCTGCGCTCGGCGTGGGATCGCCGCTTGGATGATTGTGGACCAGCACGATGGCACTGGCGCCGTCACGCAGGGCGGGGGAGAGCACGTCGCGGGTGAGCAACGCGCAACCGTGCAGACCCCCCTGGGCAATGCGACGGGCGGATTTGAGGCCATACTTACCGTCGAGCGAGAGCAGCCAGACCTCTTCATGCTCGAGCGTGGCCAGTCGCGGTTGCGCCCAGTGCACCACTCGCTCGAAGCAGTCGAAGATCTGGCGCTCCTCCGCGAGGGAGTGCAGGAGCGCGCGTCGACCGAGCTCGACCGCAGCGGCGATGCGCGTGGCCTTGGCGGGGCCAATGCCTCGGCGAGCGAGCGCGTGCGGACCGAGCCGCGCAATGCCCTCGAGCCCGCCGCTACGGTCGAGCAATGCGGCCGCCGACAGCGCGACCGATTCACCGGCGCTGCCGGTGCCGAGCAACAGCGTCAGTAGATCGACATCGGCCAGGCTTTGGACGCCGAAGGTAAGCGCGTGTTCTCTCAGATCTGCCATGGATACGGCCGGGTGCTGCAGGAACGATGCCGCAAGCCCCGAGCGCGAGGTCGCCCTTCGACTCTGCGCTGTCGCGTGGCGATCGCCAGCCGCTGGCCGCCGCCTGGCCGACGGCCTTACTCAGCGCGCACGATGTCGCTCGGCGCGAGTAGATTGCGTAAATCGTCGAGGGCGGCCTGCGCGGCGTCCGCCGTTTCCGCGTCGAAGGTGATTTGGGTGCGATACGTCGGATCGAACCACTTGGGGTAGGAGCCGATTTCCACTTGCGGGTGGCGCAGGACTACCGCGTCGAGCAATGGCTTCAAGATCGGCTCTTCCATTCGTAAGAACAGCGCGCGACTGACGAACGACGTGGGCCCGCGGAGCCAAGCGCGCACCGTGAGCAGCTTGAGTCTGAAAAGGTCAGGGATGCCTGGCAATATCCAAACGTTGTTCATGACCGGAGTCGGCCATTGCACCTCCGGGCTGCCGCACAGGATGCTGCCGACCGGAACGCGCGCCATCAGCAAATGCGCTTCCGTGAGGCGTTCGCCGTAAACGCCGCGCAAGAGCTCGCTGAGCGTTGGATCGAGGACCACGTCGACGCCGAAGGCGCGCGCGACGGCCTCCACGGTCACGTCGTCGTGCGTCGGTCCGACGCCACCGCTCGTGAACACGACGTCGAAGCCGGCGCTCAGTCGACGCACCTCTTCGGCCAAGATCCCGATCTCGTCCGGGAGCATCACCACGCGTGATAAGCGGATGCCGAGCGCGCGCAACGAGCCGGCCAGGGCGTGCACATTCGCGTCCAGCACTTTCCCGCTCAGGAGCTCGTTGCCGATCACGAGTGCGGAAGCGGTACGGACGACGCGATGGGTCATGCTGCTCCGCTCACCGCGTCAGGGGATGGGGACTTCGATCTCGCGTACGATCGGTCGGCCTTCTTCGTCTATCGCGAGCAGCTCCTCGATGCGTTTTTCAGCCGAATTGAGCCGTGCTTGCGAGGCGCGCGAGAGCCGTACGCCCTCTTCGAACAAGTGCAACGAGTCCTCCAAATCGAGCTCACCGGACTCCAAACGTTCGACGATCTGGTGTAGCCGTTCGAGGCTGGCTTCGAAGCTCGCGAGGCCCTCGCCCGTTTCCGTGGGTGCGTCTGATCTTGCAGCTTTCGCCCGGGTCATGGTCGTGGCTGAGCGTTGTCGGTTCTCGCCTCCGCTGCAAGTCTCAGCTCGAAAGGCCCGCTGGGCAGCGCGGGGAGCAGCAAAACCCCGTCCGGATCCGCAAACGCGGGTAGCGCGAGACCGCTCGCCGTGATGATCAGTGCGCCTCGAACAGCGCCGCTGGCGTCCGCCGCTGCGCCTTCGGCCGAGCCGAGCTCGAGCCAGACTGTCTCTGCTCCCGGCGGGTCGGGCGCGGGTGCCAAGCCGGCGAGTGCGAGCGTGGCTGCTTCTCGTACCGACGACGATCCGTCGAGGTTCCGCGCTAGCGTCAGCGTTCGCTCGCGCGCGGGTTCCCGGCGGACGGCCAAGGCGTGTACGATGGCGAGCCGTACGCTGGCGTCGGTCTCGAAGCGGTAAGCGCGCGAAAGCACACCGAGCGCGCTGTTCTCGCTGCTGTAGCCGAGCCCGAGCGCCACGTGACTGCGCAGTAGAGCGTCGTCGCTCGCGAGCAGCGCCAAGAGCTTCGGGCGAAGGCTCCGTGAATCGCGGGCTGAAAGCGCGCGGGCCGCCAGCGGCGCGGCCAGACCGCGGGCTTCGATCAGGTCGACGAGGACGTCGCTCGGCACGAGCTCGGCGGATTCGAGCGAGGCCAAGCTCATCGCCAACGCCTCACGTAAGCTCGGATCGGGCTCGATCGCCAGCCGCTCGGCGAGCGCACGCGACAGCTCCGGAAAAAGCGCGCAGCGGGACAGCGCCCGAAGCTCGACGCTAGTTGCCTGCTTCAGTCGCGTCAGCACGTCGGAGGGCGAAAATAGTGCGTTGGCTTGCACGAACAGCGCTCGGTCGCTGACTTCGCGCGAGGCAGACAGCTCGCGCAGCGCGGCTTCGACACCGCTCGGTGTGCGCCCGAGGAGGAGCGCGCGCACGATGCTGGCGCGCAGCGCGGCACGTCGCGTGGGGGCAGCGCGCAACGCCTGCTCGAGCACGGCCTGTGCTTCCTTCGTCGGCGACCGCGCGAGCGCAAGTGCCGCAGCCGATGACGTCTCGCGCGTGCTCAGCGCCCCCCCCAAAAAAGAAAACGCCGCGCGCGTTCCAGACAGGCCCACGGCCGCGAACACCGCTTCGCGATCGTCGCCAGACCAGGCTTTGGCCTCGCGGATCAGTGGGTCTGAAAGCGGTGCAATGACGGCTCGGCTGCCGAGCTCGAGCGCCGTTTTGCGCGTCGCCTCCTCACTGAGTAGGCTGGCCACGGCAGGACCCGCATCCGGTGCATGCAGCGTGAGTAGGATGCGGGCTGCGGCGCTGCGAAATTCGGCGCCGCTTTCGTGCGCGAGCCAATGACGGGCGAGCTCCAAGGTATCCGCGTCGCCCAGTCGCGCGAGCGAAACGGCTGCCTCGGCGCGCACGTCCGCAGCTGCGCTCTGCACGCTTTGGCGGAGCAGCGGTATTGCGCGCGGATCGCCCAGTTCGCCAAACAGTGCCACTGCCGTGCGCGTTGGCGTCCGGGCCCCGGCTAGGACCGGGCGCAGATCATGCGGCGGAAACGCGAGTAGCGCGTCGCTCGCGGTTTCGGCCACGTGCCCAGGTTGACACAGGACCTTGCCCAAAGCGGTGAGCGCAGTCTCGTCGCCCGTGCGCGCGAGCGCCAAGGCGGCGGCCGCTTCGATCAGCCCATCGATGGCTTCTGGATGGCCTGGATTGCTACCCACGCCAACCATCACTCGGACCAAAAATTCGCGCACCTGCGGCACCGAAGCGTGGGCCGAAAGCGCGCGCACCGCGATCAGTCGGTCCTGCGCCGAGCGCGCGGCGCCTCCAGTTTCAAAGCTCTTGAGCAACAGATCGAGCGCCTGCGCGGTGCCGACGTTGCCCAAGCGCTCGAAGCCGCGTTGACGCTGTTCGGCGGCTTGTTCTTTGAGCAGCGCCTCGGCCACGTCGATGCCGAGATGGGTGCGCAGCGTGCTTCGGCGCAGGGATGGCGGGGCCACCCGCAGCGAACCCCGCGGGCTACGGACTTGCCCCGCGGCGGGCTGCGTCAAGAGCAGCGCGAGCAGTAACCCTCGGGAGTACCGCCGGACGCGCGTCACTCGAGTAGCCCAAAGCCGATCCCGCGAGCCGCTGCGCCGGGGGTCTGTTTCACGACTTGGAAGCTGACGGTCTCGGCAACCTCGTCCCGGTGGGTGAGGTGCCGCAGCGCGAACACCAGCGAAAATGACTGATTCAGCGCGCGCTGTTCGGCTTCTGCGGTGCTGCCCTTGGGTTTGACACCGACCAAGAGCACGAAGCTTGGGTTCTGATTCAAGATTTGCGCAAGCGCGCGCACGGTGGCGTCCGACTTGGGATCCAATTCGACGCGGTCCGTCGCGGCCAGGAAAGCGATTGGTCCGCGCACGACGAGCACGGGATGCTTGCCGGTGGTGTCGAGCGAGACCAACGCCGGCTTGGGCTTCTGCTTGCCGACGGGCGCCTCCGGGCAACCGTCATCATCCTCGATGCCGTCGAAGTTTTCCGGTTGATCGGGGCATCGATCGTCCTGGTCGTCGAAGGTGTCCCCGTCTTTGTCGGGGCTCGGGCAGCCGTTCAAGAGCGGATCCGAGCGCTCCGGCCCGGGAACGAGCGGGCAGGCGTCGTCGGCGTCGAGCACGTGATCGCCATCGTTGTCTGGATCGGGGCAGCCGTCTTCGTCCTGGAAAGCGTCGCGATCCTCGGCCTTGGTCGGGCACTTGTCTTTCGAATCGGGAATGCCGTCGACATCGCGGTCGCGCTCGGGACAACCATTTTGTTTCGGATCGCTCGACGCGGTCCCAGCTTCCTTGGGACAGGCGTCCTGTGCATCCAGGATCCCGTCGTGATCGTTGTCCGGATCGGGGCAGCCGTCGTCGTCCTCGAACTCGTCGGTGTCTTCTTTTTCGGCCGGACAGCGGTCGCTGTCGTCCGGCACGCCATCGTCGTCGTTGTCGAAATCCGGGCAGCCGTCGCTGTCTTCGAAGCCGTCTTTGTCTTCCGCGAGCTCGGGACACTGGTCGACCTCATCCGGCACGCCGTCCGCGTCTTGGTCGTGCACGCGCGGCGCCCAGCCGAGGCCGAGTATGCCGCGCACCGTCGGCGTACCGACGGCGGAATCGAGCGGCACTTCCGCGCCCACGATCAGGGACACCGTGCCCGGCGTGTAGCGCGCAGAGAGACCGAGCGCCGCGGGCGACTGTGCTTGCGAGCCGAATTTGGGCGTCAGAGCCAGCGCACCGTGCCCTTCCAGGGTCCATTCCCAGCGCCCCTTTTCGTCGATGCCGAAGACCTGTGGCCGGACCACGAGCCCAAGACCCCAGGGCAATTCATGACCAAACGTCTCTCCGACGAAGGTCTGTTCGGCGCCGCGCACCTTGACGCCTGCTGTCGCGCGCACTGAAACGGCGATCAAACGCAATTCACCGAGCACGCGTAGCTCACCGGTGGCGGCTTGCTCGGAGACATACGATGCGGCGTTGCCCGTGGGCAGCGTGACGGCGCCCAACGCAGCCACGCTGAAGCCGCCCATTTCACCACCGGGAAGCAAGGTTGCTTTGAGACTGAGCCGTAGATCACCGAGCGCTGCATGCGGCAGGCTGCCGCCGATCAGCTCGCTACCGTAACCATCTTGGTAGAGCACGCTCGGCAGTAAGGCGCCGAAGGCCAAACGATCACCGATGCCGAGACCGAGACCGTAGTCCATCGACAGCTGGTTCTCGACTGGCACGGCCACCTCTTTGCCCGTCGCGTCGGTCACGGTCACCAATCGGTGGGCGTAAGACGCCCAGGCTCCGACGTTCCACTTCAAGTGCCCAGGCGTCGCCGTGGGCTCGAGGTAGAGATTTCCGGCGGGATCAGTCGAAGGATGAAAGCCTCGCAGATCGAGCGATGGCACCGGATCAGCCAACGCCACCGGCGCGAGGAAACATGAAACCACCAGTGCCGCCGCGAACCGGCCAATCCGCATGGGAAGCGAGGCTAGTACCGTTTTTGACCGAGCGCGCGCCTCATTTCTTGCACGAGACGGCAAACCGGCCTACGCCCCGGGTCCGATGGACGCCATCCGAATTCGCGGTACCCGAAAGCTCGAGGGACGCATCCAAGTCAGCGGTGCGAAAAACGCGGCGCTGCCCATCTTGTGCGCAACCCTGCTCTCGGATGGTGAGAGCTCGTTGCGCAACGTGCCCGGTCTGCGTGACATCGAGACGACTGCTGCGCTCTTGCGCTTCTTGGGAAGGGAAGTGACGGTCGGCATTCCCGAGGTCCGCGTGCACGCTGGCCGGCGCGACGTACTTCCCGAGGCGCCCTACGAGTTGGTGCGCCAAATGCGCGCGAGTGTGCTCGTGTTGGGGCCGCTCGTGGCGCGCTTCGGCCGAGCCAAGGTCTCGCTGCCAGGCGGGTGTCAAATCGGCGCTCGACCCGTCGATCAACACTTGATGGGGCTGGAAGCCCTGGGCGCCAAGATCTCGGTCGAACACGGCTACATCTTGGCCGAAGCGTCCCGCTTGAAAGGCGCCGAGGTGGTGTTCGATATGCCGACGGTCACGGGCACCGAGAACTTGATGATGGCGGCTGCCTTGGCCAAGGGACGATCCACCTTCGTCAATTGCGCGCGTGAGCCAGAGGTGGAAGAGCTCGGCCGCGTGTTGAACAAGATGGGCGCGCGGGTGGAAGGCGCGGGCACGTCGATCATTCACGTGCAAGGGGTCGATGAGCTGGCGCCGTTCGACCACGCGATCATCGCCGATCGCATCGAAGCGGGGACGTTCTTGGCGGCGGTGGGCGCCACGGGTGGCAATGTGCTGCTCCAAGGCTGCCCGCTGGACGACTTGGAGCCGGTGATCGTGAAGCTGCGCAAGGCTGGGCTCGACATCGACCGCGAAGGGGAGAACGTGCGGGTCAGCCGTGAAAAGCCGCTGCGTGGGGTAGACGTTACCACCGCGCCGCATCCGGGGTTTCCGACCGATATGCAGGCGCAATTCATGGCTCTGATGGCCTGCGCCAAGGGCCGGAGCGTGCTCACCGAAACTATTTTCGAGAACCGCTTCATGCACGTGCCCGAGCTCCTGCGCATGGGCGCCAACATCGAAACGCACAGCAACACGGCAATCGTGGCTGGCGTCGAGGTGCTCTCGGGAGCCTCGGTGATGGCGACGGATTTGCGCGCCAGCGCATCCTTGGTGATCGCCGGTTTGGTCGCCGACGGGGAAACCATCGTGCGCCGCGTTTATCATCTCGATCGCGGCTACCAAGCCATAGAAAAGAAACTGGCCCAGGTAGGCGCCGACATCGCGCGCATCAACATTGCGGACGAAGACCAATGAAACCGCTGACCATCGCCGTGCCCAAGGGGCGCATCATCAAGACCCTGGCGCCGCTGTTCGAGCGCGCCGGCCTGGACACGGCCGCGCTGCTGGCCGACGATCGCCGTCTGATCCGCGAAAGTGCGGACGGTAAATATCGGTTCTTGTTATTGAAACCCGATGATGTGCCGACTTACGTCGAATATGGCACTGCTGACCTCGGCGTTTCCGGGCGCGATACGCTGCTCGAGCGTCGCTATGATTTGTACCAGCCGCTCGACTTGAAGGTCGGACAATGCCGGATGGTCGTGGCCACGGTGGCGGGCGCGGTAATTCCCGACCTGCCGCGCATCGCGACCAAGTTCACGCGTATCGCGACGGAGCACTTTGCCTCGAAGGGTGTGCAGGCCGAGGTGATCTACGTGCATGGTTCGGTCGAACTCGCGCCGCTGGTCGGGCTGGCCGATGCCATCGTCGATCTGGTCGAATCAGGCGCGACGCTACGCGAAAACAACTTGGTCGAGGCCGAGACCATCTGTCAGATCTCGAGCGTTTTGATCGCCAACCGCTCGCTGTTCAAGCTTCGTCACGCGGAAATCGCGCCACTGATCGACAAGCTTCGCGCCGCGATCGGCTGAGAATTACCAGACGCCTTCCAGCTGCAAGCGACCGCCGCCGCCGGCGTACCTCGCTGCAACGCGCAGTGAGTTCTTTTCTTTGTTGTCCGGGCTCGGCGCGAGGACGAACAGAGTCACGCCGGTCGCGAGCAGCGCGCCGCCCAGCGCGAAGCTGACGGTGGCGGCGTCAGTGTATAAAAGCTGGTTCGATTTGCTGGGCGCGCATTGGACCACGCCTTTGACGCAAGTCGTCGACGCATCCGCGCTGCGCGACAAGGCGCTGAATACCGCGCCCGCGCCAATTCCAGCCAAGCCGACGCTGCCCGTCACGACGCCTGCCGTGCGGTAGGCGTTGCCACGTGCAGCGAGTGAATCTGCGCCCGAAGCTGGCGCGAGCGTGGGCAGATTGACTCGGAACTCTTGCCCTTCGCTGCGAGAGGCGTCGATGTCGACGCTCCAAGAATCATAGCCCTTGGCTGATGCACTCACTCGTTGCATGCCCGGGTCGACCGCGATGAGGCTGCCCCACGAGCTCGGCGGAACGGTGTTCGCGCCGAGGCGCACCGTGAGTCCGGGCACGCGGCTCGTCATCGGCACGACGAACACGAAGCGGGTCAGCTTGGGCTCGAGCGCGGCGACACGCTGGGCTGCGGATTGCGCGTGCTCGCGATCCTTCCGATCGTGAGCCACCGCTTCCGCCTCCAAGAATGTGTGCCAGGCGCTTGCCGTGCGCTTGGCGCGCTCGTAGCAATCAGCCAAACGGAGCAAGGTGTCGACGCCGTTTTCCAGCGTTTCCGAGGCTTCGAATTTGCTGCACGCAGCCGCGACTTGGCCGGCGTCCAATAAAGCCAGCGCTTCGTGAAAGAGCTCGGCCGCCTGTGCGCTCCGGCTTTGGACCGGATTTTGTGCCGCGGCCCGATTGCCGATCAGGAGCAGCGCGCAGCCGAGCGAACCAACTGCGATATATTTGATGCAAGCGCTCATCGAACTCTTGACGACTTCAATAGCAAGCTCGATGCCAGGCCGGACCCGCTGCGATCCCGCGTATTTGCGGGGTTTCTGCGGGGCAGCTCGTCACATCCGCAATCGTCACGCGGCGATAGGTCCCGAGTTGTCGGCTCCGTGGCCAAAGTGCACCGTTTCCACGACCCTCACCTCCGAGCCTCGCGTCGAGCCTCCGAGCCTCGCGTGCGAGCTCCGTGTTCGAGCGAAAGCTGAAGGGTCGACGACCAGCGCGGTTGCAGCGAGAGGCGAGCGAGCAGCGCGTCACCTTGAAATCGGGTCCGAGCTCGACGAGCTTGGCGCCGTCAAACACGGTCTCTCGATCGTCACGTGGGGCTCGCACACTGCGCAATCAGTCGAGCATTGATGATCTCCCCAACCCGCTCAGGCTCGAGAGCACTCGCCGTTTTCGACTTAGTGCTTGCCGAGGCCTTCTGAAAATGTTTAGCGTGGCGCGGGTTTGGCGGGTTTCGATCGCGAGGGCAAAAAATGAGTGCCATTGTTTCGGGTCGGGTAGCACGGGGTGTCGGCTCTTTCGTATCTGTCTCCGCCACGAGCGCCAGCGGGCGTCACGCGAAGTCTCGGATTCGATCACGGTTGGTCTTTTGGGCAGCAACGCCGTTGCTGTTGACCTTCGCGGTTTCGGCTTGTTCTAGTGGGCGATCCGCCGGCGAAGCAAGCGTCGCATCGACGTATCAAGCCGTTTCCGTGAGCCAAGTGGGCATGGAAACACCGCTCTCCGAACTCGTGTTCGCGGTGGGTTCGGCCAACACTTCACTCGGCGCATTGGTGGGTGCCATCAATACTAATAGCGGTGTCGACGGCGCCGTGGGCAACGCGGTCATGGCCGCGATCAAGCTCGGCAACGTCGCCGCCAAGACGGTCGATCAAACTGACGCCCGTGAGCTCGAGCAGACTTCGGCGAAGAAGATCGAATCCGCGGCCGCCGCAGCGCACGGCGCCGCAGCGGGTCTCGTGCAAGCTTCCGCCAAAGCAGCCGATACGCCTGGGCCGGGCGATATGATCGCTGAGATTGGCGCTGCAGTTGCAGGTGCCAATTCGGCCGCCGCCAGTGCCGCGGAGGCCGCTGGAAAGGTTGCCGCCGCCGGCGACATTTGCGGCAACAAGGCCGGGCTCAAAGACAATTTGAGCAAAGCGTCGGCCGCAATGTCTGCCGCCAAGGGCGCGTTGGATGGTCTCACCCAGACCGCGACGTCGGCGGCGGTAGGCGCGCCGCCCGCGTTGGGCGGCGCACTCGCCGAGATGGTGGCTGCTGCAGCCGACAATAGCGCGTCTGCCGGTATCGTCGCTGGCGTACTCGACGCCGCAGGTCCGGCCCTCGACGGCGGAGGCGCGAGCGGCGCCCTGGCCTCGGTCGCGGCCGCCGTTGCGGGTCACAAGACCAAGGCGGGCATCTTTGCGGATGCTGCGGCCAAGGTGGCTTCGGCGATTGCCGCTGGCAGCAACGCCGAGAGTATCGCCAAGGTCGCGAAGGCGAGCGCCAGCGATTCGGGCCCCTCGTGCACCAATACCGAGCAGGACACCCTAAAGAAGCTGGGGTCCTCGGTGGCAGCCGCGCACATCGCCGGTGCGGCCTTGGGTGCCGCCGCGAACCAGGCGCAAAAGAACCCCTCTGCGGACAACAATAGCCGGCTCGGCGCGGTGGCCGAAGAGGCAAACAAAGCGGCGGGTCGAGTGGCCAACTCGGCGGCCAAAGCGATGGAGTCTTCCGCGGACATCGCGACGGCATCGTCCGCCAAGAAGCCAGTCGAATCGGCCATTGCCGCCGTGCAAGTGATGGCAGCCGGCCTGGCACACGCTGCGGCCAAATCCATGTCGCCCGACAGCGATTCCGCCGGTCCCGCAATCGGTGAAATGGGCGCGATGATGGCCGCGTCGCGCGCTGCGGTGGGGCGCATGGCTGACGCCGGCGCTCGCGCCAGCCAGGGCGCGTCCTCCACGAGTGAGCTGGGTGAGCTCGCCTCGATGATCGCGACGGTCGCTGCGGCCGCCAACACTCAAGCCGAACAAGTAGCGAAAGTCGCGCACCGCGCTGCGGTCGGCAACCCCGACGCGAATCAGGCATCGAAGCTGGAAGGGCTCAAACAGGCCGCCGAAGACAACGATAGCGCGCTGCTCGTTGGCAAGAAGTCGGCAGAGGCTTCGCAACAGTTGTCGACTCCGTTGGCCGATGCGGTCGCGGCAGTGGGCGCAATGCTGAGCGCCGCCCAGGCCGACAAGACGAAAGCCAAGGCGGTCGCGGAAGCGGCTCGCGCCGCGGCGACTTCAATCGATCCCGGCGGTACGGCAGAATCCATGGCCAAGGCGGCTGCGGCGGATGCCAGCGACGCGCCCGACACGTGCGGCGGTACGGCGCAACAAGCATTGAAGGAGCTGGCCTCCTCGATGGCGGCGGCACACACGGCCGGAGCAAGTCTCAGCGCGGCCACTAGAAAAGCCGCGGAAGCCAAGACCGCGAGCAGCCAGACCAAACTGGCCGACGCAGGCGCCGAGGCCAACAAGGCGGCGGCACATCTGGCCAACGCGGCCGCGAAAACCATGGCGGGGGCGCGCGAATCAGACGTCGGTTCGGACCTCACGCAAAAGATGGAGAGCGCTGCCGCGGCCGCGCAAACGTCAGCACTGGCCATGGCGAATGCGGCCGCCAAAGCCATGTCTGCCTCGGCGATGAGCGACATGGAAGCGCGCGTCGGTGAGGTAGGGGCGATGGTTTCCGCCCAGAAAGCCGCGGCCAACGGCATGGCGCAGGCGGTGTCCAAGTCGGTCGGAGCAAGCAGCGCGTCGAGCCTCGGTGGCCAACTGGCGCAGCTCGCAGCCATCGCGGCCGCAGCCACGAATACCAGCGCCGAACAACTGGAAAAAGCGGCCGACAAAATGGCGACGAGCACTCCGGATGCGGACAAGTCGGCGGCGCTCGGGGCGATCAAACAGGCCGCCCAAGACAAGTCGAGCTCGCTGACTCTGGCGCAGAAGTCAGCGGATCTCGCGCGCGCGTTCTCGGACGCGCAAGGCGATACCACCGGCGTCGCGGCCGCGGTCGATAGTGCGGCAGGCAGCAACCGCATCAAGACTCAGGGGTTCGCGGATTCAGCCGCCGCGGCCGCGGGCAAACTCTCTCCGAGCGCGGAAGGACTGGCCAAGGCCGCATCGGCGGCGATGGGTGATGCCGCCGCAACCTGCGGCGGAGCCAATCAAGAGGGGCTCTCCAAGCTGGCATCTGCGATGACTGCGGCACACACGGCGTCCGCGAGTTTGGCGGCGGCTGCCGGCAAGGCCGAGAGCGAGAAGACGGCCGACAGCGTGGCCAAGTTGGCGTCGGCCAAGGCGGAAGCTCACAAGGCCGCCGCGCACCTGGCCAACACCGCCGACAAGACCATGGAGGGAGCAAGTGAGCTCGGACTCGACGCGGCGCACAAGGCTCAGGTCGATGGTGTTGCCGCCGCCGCTCACGCCGCTGCAGCGAGCCTGGCCAACGCGGCCGCTCAGAGTCCCACGGACACCACCGCGACCTGCGCCGACACCGCGCCGGCGCTCGACCTCGGCGCGATGGTTGCCGCGACCCGCACCGCGGCAAACCACCTGATCCAAGCTTCCGCGATGGCCGTTGGGGGCGCCGGACCGTCCGCAGACGCTGGCAAGCTGCTCCAGATGGGGGCGATGGCCTCCGCGGGCTCGAACCTGGCTGGCGAGATGGTGGCCGCGGTCGCCGACAACATGGCCCAAAAGACGACTGACTCCACGAAAGCGACCGCACTCGGTGGCTTGATGCAAGCCATGGTCGACAATGTCTCGGCCCAAGCGCTCGCCAAAAAATCCGCGGAGACCGCGCAGAAGTTCGCCAACTCTACCGGCGACACCAGCGGCGCCGCCGGCGCAATGAACGCTGTTGCGACCAGCGATCAGAGCAAGAACAAAACCATCGCCGACGCCGCCGCGAATGCCGCCGGCAGCGTGAACGTGGGTGGTATCGCAGAGTCGATTGCCAAGGCCGCATCGGCCGCCGCCGACCAAGCGCCCACCGTTTGCGACACGGCGAGCTCCGATACGCTGAAGAAGTTGTCATCGGCCATGGCCGCCGCCAGCAGTGCAGCCGCGAACTTGGGCGCCGCCAGCGAGAAGGCCCAGAGGGCGAAGACCGCCGAGAACGGGGCCAAGCTCACGGCAGCAAGAGCCGAAGCCAACCAAGCAGCCGCCAAGCTCGGAAACGCGGTCGGCAGGGCGGCGGAATCGATCTCCGAGGTCGGAGCAAGCAGCACGTCGAAGTCGAAGATCGAGGGCGTGGTGGCTCAGGCCGCGGCCGCGGCGGGAAGCCTCGCGGAAGCAGCGAGCGCTCGTGCTACCGATGCGGGCACTTGCGGCGACATGCCGGTTCCGGCACTGGGTGCCATGATGGCGGCGGTTCGCGCCGCTGCAACGAGCCTCGGGCAAGCGTCATCGTCGCAGCTCGGCGGGGTCGGCGCTTCGGCGAGCGCTGGCCACTTGGCGCAAATGACGGCGGCGGTAGCCGTCGCCGCGGTCACGACTCAGGGCAACGTGGGTCGCGCGGCGGGCGCAATGGCCCAGAAGACCAGCGACGCCAGCAAGGCGCAGGCCTTGAACGAGTTGCAACAGATGGCGCAAGACCGCGCGACGGCGCTCGATCTGACCCGCAGAGCGGCGGACGCGGCGCGCCAGTTCTCGGGCGGCAGCCAGAGCCCGTCGGGGTCTGCGTCGGATCTCGGCATTTCGGCCAACGCAGATCGCGCAAAGTCACAGGCCTTGGCGGACAAGGCGGCCAGCACGGCCGCGTCGGTCACCCCGGGCGGCATTGCCGAGGCAATCGCCAAGGCTGTGGGCGGGGTGATATCCGACGCGCCCGCAAACTGCGCGGGCTCCAGTCAAGAATCGCTCGGCAAATTGGCGTCCTCGATGGCGGCCGCGCACATCGCGGGCGCGGCGTTGAGCAGCGCCGTTCAGGCGGCCGAAGAAACCCACAGCGCGCAGAGCAACGCGCGGGTTTCTGCGGCCAAGGCGGAGGCGCACCGGGCCGCAGCGCGGCTGGCGAACTCGGCCGCCAAGACGATGGAAGCGGCCGGAGCCATGGGCTCGAGCCCGGCCGCCGAACAACAAATGGAGGCCAGCGCGACGGCGGCTCACACCGCCGCCGCTGGCTTGGAGCACGCTGCGTCGGCGTCGAAGACCGACGATATCTCGACCTGCGACACCGGCGGTATCGCCAGTGATTTGGGCGCGGCATTGGCAACATCGCGAGCCGCGGTCAACAGCATCGCACAAGCGGTCAGCAAATCGGCGAGCGTGGGCGCACCCTCCAACACCACTCGCCAACTGATGGCGATGGTCGCGGTCGCGGCTGCCGCCGCCAACACTGCGGGTGATCGCGTTGCGGCCGCCACGGATGCAGAGTCTTCCGGGATCGTCGACAACGTGAAGGCAGCCGTACTGGCAAACCTCAAGCAAGCCGCGCAGGACAAAGAGACCTCGGTTGGACTGGCTCGAAAGAGTGCCGAGGCAGCGCAGAAGTTCGCCAGCGGTGTCGACGCGGCAGCCGCCGCAAGCGCGATGAGCGCTCAGGCCACCAGCGATCGGCCGAAATCTCAGATCATGGCCGACATTGCCGCCGCCGTAGCTGGCGCCCTCAACCCGGGTGGCAACGCCGAGGCCGTCGCCAAGACCGCTTCCGCGGGTGCTTCGACGACGTTGGCGACATGTGGTGGTGCCAGTGCAGATGGCATGAAACAGGTCGCCTCGGCGATGGTAGCCGCGCAAGTCGCGGGCGCCGCACTGGACGCCGCGACCAAGAAGGCGTCCACCGCGAAGAGCGCCGAAAGTATCGCAAAAATGGGTGCCGCCGCAGCCGAGGCGAGCAAGGCCGCCTCGCACTTGGCAAACAGCGCTGCGAAGGCGATGGAGGGCTCCGGCTCGCTTGGGTTAGGGCAGGCTCAGACCCAGAAGGTGGAGGGCGCGCTCGGCTCCGCGCTCACTGCGGCGGCGAGCTTGGCTCACGCCGCTGCGCAGACCAAGTCGGATGATGGGACGACCTGCTCGGACCCTGCGATCGCCGACTTGGGCGCCCAACAGGCGGCGGGTCGCATGGCCAGCAACAATTTGGCGCAGATGACCGCGCAGACTTCGCTCGGCGCAATTGCTTCCAGCGCGGTCGGCCAACTCGGTCAGCTCACCGCGGCCGCGATGGCGGCCAGCAATTCGTCGGCCGATGAAATCGCCGACGCAGCCGGGAAAGTTGCTAAAACGACCACCGACGCGACCAAGAAGGCATCGCTGATGGCGATGCAAGCGGCGGCCAAGGACAACACCTCGGCCCGAGCTCTTGCCAAGAAATCCGCGGAATCCGCGCAGGCATTTTCCGGTAGCGGCGCCAACACTGGGACCGCCGCGTCGGCAATGAACGACGCGGCCGTTGCCGACAAGCCCAAAGCCAAAGGCGTCTCGCAAGCGGCGACCGGTGTTGCTCATCAAGTCGTGCCCGGTGGCAACGCCGAGGCGCTCTCGAAGTTGTCCGAGGCCGGCTCGGCCGATTTGCCGGCTGCGGGGAGCCCAAACGCCACTCAGGATTCACTGAAGAAGCTGGCCTCCGCGGTCGCGGCGGGCAACACGTCGCTCGCGGCCCTCGCCAAAGCCAGCGACCAGGCGACCAAGACCAAGACCGCCGAAGCGACTGCCAAGAAGGAAGCGGCCGTCAAGGACTCGAATCAGGCCGCTGGCCAACTCGCGAACGCAGCCAATCGGGCGCTCGATGAATTGAGCTCGGTCGGACTCAGCGTCGGGATCTTCGCCCAGGTCGAAGCCAGCGTCGCTGCGGCACACACCATGGCAGCGGGCATCGCGCACGCTGCCTCCGAAGCCGTCTCCGACGACAGCGCGACGACCTGCGTCGAAAATTCGGCCGCGCCGGAGCTGGGCGCTGCCGTCGCTGCGGCGCGAGCTGCGGCAGGTAGCATGGCGCAATCCACCGCACAGACGCTCTCGTCGGCAAGCGGATCACTCGGCGCAGGGATCTTCGCTTCGCTGAACGGCGCTGCGCTCGCAGCGGTATCGGCTGCATCCGATCGCGTCGGCGCGTTGGCAGGCAGCGCCGCATTGGAAGCAGTCGGCGCAAGCAAAGCCGCCGCATTGAACGGCGTGAAGCAGGCCGCCCAGGACCAAGCCACGGCTCTCGTCATGGGACAGAAGGCGGCTGAGGCGGCGCAGGTGTTCGCAAACGGCGGAGGCAGTACCACCGGTGTGATCTCGGCCCTGACGAGCGCAGTTGGCGCGGCCAAGGGCCAAGGCGCGCTGTTCGCCGACGCGGCAGCCGCAGCCGCTGCCGCGAGTGAATCCGTTGGCAACGCCGAAGCGATTGCCAAGCTTGCTTCCGCTGCCGCCACTGGTGACGCCGTTGGCGGCATCGTGTCGAGCGCCGCGCAGGCCGCGGGCAAGCGGCTGGCGTCAGCGATGGCGGCGACGCAGACCACCGCCGCGACCCTGGCCAGCGCCGCCGCGAAGGCGGAGAGCACCAAGTCAGCCGAGAGTATCGCCAAACTGGCGGCAGCCGTGAACGAAGCGCACGCAGCCGCCGCGCAAGCGGCGAACTCCAGCGCCAAGACCATGGACCAGAGCGGAACGCTCGGCCTGACCTCGTCTCAAGGAGCGCTATTCGAGGGAGCCATTGCGGCGGCACACGCGGCGGTCGCCGGATTGTCGAACGCGGGCGCCCAACATCCCACCGGCGACACCGCGGCCTGCGTCGACCCCGCCAAGGCCCCCGAGCTCGGAGCAATGCTGGGCGCCGTGCGCGCGGTTGCCAACGCGATGGCGCAATCGTCGACGCCCATTGCCGGCAATGCGATGTCGCAAGGCTCTTCTCGTCTGGCCCAAATGGCTGGCGCGGGCGCCGCCGCCGCAAACACCACGTCGAAGAAAGTGGGCGCAGCTTTGGACGGCATCATCCAAGGGACCAGCGACGCGGTAAAGAAGGCAAGCTTGGTATCGCTCAAGCAAGCAACCGCCGACAAGGCGAGCGCGCTCGCGGCAACCCACAAGGCGGCGGACGCAGCCAAATCGCTGGCGGGAGGCGTTGGCAATGTGGCGACGGTCGCCTCTGATTGGCAAGTGGCCGCCGCCGCCGACAAGCCCAAGGCAAAGACCATGGCCGACGTCGCTGCTGCAACCGCCGGAGCGTTGGTCACTGGTAGCAACGCTGAAGCATTGTCCAAGATTGCTTCGGCAGTCGCCACCGGCGATCCGACGACCGGCGCCATTGCCAGCTCGATTGAGACGGCCGTCAAGCGGCTCTTGTCTTCGGCCGCAGCGGCCAACACGGTTGCCTCGAGCCTCGCGGCAGGGGTCGCTGGCTCCGCGTCGCGCGCCACGGCTGACAACGTGGCCAAAGTCGCGGCGGGCGTGAAGGCCGCGGGCGTTGCTGCGGTTCAGCTCAGCAATACGGCCAACCAAGTGGCAGCCTCGGCCGACTCGTTCGGTTTGACGGCTTCGGCGCTCGCACAGCTGAAAGCGAGCTTGGCTTCTGCGCAAACCGCAGCCAACACGCAATCGAAAGCTGCGGCGCAGGCCTCGGTCGCACTCTCAGGCCAATGTAACAGCGCTGCCGCGCTCTCCGGGTTGGACGCAGCCGTCGCGTCGGCCAATACCTCTGCCAGCAGCCTCGCACAAACTGCAGCGCAGACGCTGGCAGGGCTCGCGGCGTCGCAAAGTCGCGCCCGCCTCACGCAATTGATGGGCGTGGGTGTAGTCGGGGCGAATGCAGCCACGCGCGGTCTGGTTGACGCCGTGCAGGCAGTCCTTGCAAGTACTGCCGACCCACGCTCGGTCGCAAACTTGAACACGTTGCAAGCCTCCGCCACGAGCAATGGTTCGGCGCTGACCTTGGCGGGCAAAGCCGCAAGCACCGCGCAAACCATCGCCGCGGGCGGCGCCACCGGTTCGTCGCTCGCCGACCTGACGAACGCCATCGGTTCGGCCAATGTGTTTGCCGCCAACTTGCGGGCGGCGGCGGGCGCTGCGGCCGCCGCGACACCCACCGCTCAAATCGCGCTGCTGGGCGACCCGAGCCTGTGGTCGGTCAGCAACGGCACGGTGATTCGCAGCCCCATCTCGGTGACGGGTTTCGACTCATTGTCCATCGCCTCGAATGGCTTTACGCCCCTCGTCAGCGCACCGATGTCGAGTGTGGACATCCGCGCCGCGAGCGGAACCAACCTGAGCAAGATCTCGTTCGCGCTGTGGATCCCGAGCACCGCGCCCAACCCGTACTGGGTTGGCGGGACCCAGCTGTTCGTGTCTTCGCCCAGCGCCAATGTCTTCAACGTCTACTTGGGGCAGGTCGAGCTCACGGGTTTGCCCGTGCAGACCTTCCTGCGGCCGACGTTTACGGTTCCGCCCTCGGTGCTCTCGGTCTTGAACGGGAATTTCAGCGACATCACCGTGACCATCGCAATCAACGCCAATCCCGGGACTCAGGGCTGGCTGTTGAACGACCTTCGCTTTGGGACCTGAACGCTCGCCAGCGGCTCTGCCCGCTCACTCTGCGTCGCGCGCCGAGCTGAAGCGGATACCGAGCTCCTTGGCGATGCGTTCTTGCATCGGTCGATCCTCGCGTGTCACGAGGATCACCGAGTGACCGCTTTTTCCCGCGCGTCCGGTGCGTCCGGCGCGATGCACGTAAGCCAACGCAGAGCTCGGGAGCTCGAAGTGAAGCACCCACTCGACGTCCGGGATATCGATGCCGGTCATGGCTTGATCGGTCGTGATCAGCACGCGCGCTTCCGAAGCGCCGAAAGCGCGCAGTGCGTTTTGTCGGTCGAGCTTCGAGCGATCCGTGCTCAAGCTCACGGGTTTGAGGTTGCGTTCGCCCAGAAATCGATACAGGTGCCGAATCAGGTTGGGCTGGTTCACGAACACGATCGCGCGTTTGCATTTGGCTTCTTCGATGAAATGCGCGAGCTGAATGTCCTTCGTGCTCTCGGTACGGACATTCAAGTATTGGTGGGTGATGCTCGTCTGTAGCGGGTCTGCAGCCACCTGGGTATGGACCCGAGCGTCGCCCATGAACTCGTCGGCCAAACGCTTGGCGTTCACGCCCAGCGTGGCCGCCGCGAAGATCAGCTGCACCTTCGGCTCGGGGCGAGACAAGATTTCCCGCAGGTAGTCCGCCCCTTGGGTGGCCAAGATCGGATCCGGCTCATCCAAAACGATCGTCGTCACGCCCTTCAGTTTGCGCTCCGCGAACTGATCCAAAATGCGCCCCGGCGTGCCCACGATCAGCCGCGTGCTTTGGGTTACCTTGGCCTTCTGCTTGCGAGCGTTGGTGGTGGACACCAACGCTCCCGTATTGATGCTCGAATGCTTGTAGCGGTCGGCGACGCGCTGGGTCTGGAGCGCGAGCTCGGTGGCCGGCGCGAAGATCAGGCTGCGACCACTGGCTGGCGAACGCAGCCTTTGCAGAATCGGCAGCAAATAGGCCAGGGTTTTGCCGGTTCCAGTTCCGGATTGAATGATCACGTGCTGCCCGGCCAAGATCGGAGCAATGGCCGCCTGCTGAACCGCAGTGGGAGCGGAGATCCCGTCAGCCTGGAAAGCGGCCAAAAGCGCCTCGTCGACTTCCAGTCCGGTTGCAGCAAAGAGGGCCTGATCCATCGCCGCCTTCTAGCACCGCTCTCCTCGCCCTCGTCGATTCGCGCAAGATCGTTCTATCCCGGGTCCACTCTAGCCAGCTATCTGTGGTGGCAAGCCAATCACGAAAATGCCGGTGAACGCCGGACAATTTAGGGCAACGGGCGTGATCGGATGGGTGGGGAAACGGGCCGGGGTTGGGGACTGGGGGGAGAGGGGGGGTCCCTTGGGACGGGGGGGCTCGAGACTTTCCATGCTTTTTTCGCTGCGCCGGGAACATCAGGCCCCCGCGAGGTGCGCTGCCGGATCGCGATCGCCCCCCTTTCGGTTGCGAAACCGCGCCCGAAGATCGCGCACTGGAGGCGTACCACTCGCCGATGAAATCATAATGCGTTCAAACAGTATCTTTTCGCTGACGCGAGCGGTTCCAGTCATCGAAGGAGCGCTGATTTTCTCAGTCGCCTTCGACCTCGACGGGATGTTTGAGGCGCTCGCTCAGGTAAGCCAGTGCTACGCCACGCTGGGGGTGGGTTTCGAGTTTGTCCGCTAGCGTGCGCAGCGCGCTGAACAGGTCGCTGCCCAGCTTGGCGCGTAGGTCGACCTCGAGGGAATCGTGAGATTGCTGGTCCGAGAGCTGCTTGCGCCAGGCGGGGCTCCACACCTCCGACAAGTTGCCGAGTAGCTCATCAGCCACCGCCCGCGACCACTCACCGGCGTCGAACCATACACCGCCGCAGCGCGCGCAGCGCTCCAGGAAATACGGATCATCCCAAGTGACGCGCGCGCGCCGCAAGAGCCCATGGCCCTCGGGGCACTGTCCGGTGCGTTGATTTTCCAAGGGCGGCTGGGCAGGACGCACATCCCGCTTGTTCAGGACCTCCAAACTTGCGGGTAAGGGAACGACTTCCGGCGGCACCCAGAACCCCAAGCAGCTCGGGCACTGCAACGCCGAAGCGCCGCTACTGGCGCGCACTCCCTCGACCGGGACCAGCAGCTGCGAGGCGCACTTGGGGCAGTGGGCAAGCATTCGTGCGATTTTAGCACACGATGCGGCCGTTTTGGGGCGTACGGCGTTGGCCTACCGGCCACGAAGGCTTACAGTCGCAGCGACCTGATGAAGACCGTCCTGACCGGCATCAAGCCCACCGGCACCCCGCACCTGGGCAACTATTTCGGCGCCATTCGTCCTGCGTTGGCTCTGGCCGAGAACCCCGAGCATCGCGCGCTGTACTTCGTGGCGGACTATCACGCCTTCACCACCATGCACGACGCCGCGGCGCTGCGCGAAAGCGTGTACGAGGCGACTGCAACCTGGCTTGCCTGTGGGCTCGACCCGAGCAAAACCAGTTTGTTCTTGCAGTCGCGCGTGCCAGAGACCTTCGAGCTGTGCTGGGTCTTGATGTGCTGTTTGTCCAGCGGCCAGCTCGAGCGCGGCCACGCCTACAAGTCCGCGCTCGATCGCGGCGAGGCACCGAATGGCGGCGTGTTGGCCTACCCGGCGCTGATGGCGGCAGACATCCTGCTGTACGACGTCGACCAAGTGCCGGTCGGCCAAGATCAGAAGCAGCACGTCGAAGTCGCGCGTGACGTCGCGTTGCGCTTCAACCACGCCTTCGGTGACACCCTGCGTGTCCCAAACGTGGTGATTGGCGAGGCTCCGTTGGTTCCCGGTCTGGACGGGCGCAAGATGAGCAAATCGTACGGCAACACCGTGCCGCTGTTCTTGCCGCAAAAGGAGCTACGCGCCGCAATTTTGCGCTTCAAGACCGGCTCGGAGCCGCTGAGCGCGCCGAAAGAGGCCGAACCGTCCAGCGTGTACCAACTGTTCCGTCTTCTGGCCACGCCCGAACGCGCCGCCCAGATGGTCGAGCAGTTGGCGTCCGATCCCGGCTACGGCTGGGGCCACGCCAAGCAGGATCTGTATCAAGCGGTCGAGCTGGATCTAGCCCCCAAGCGCGAGCAGTATCTGCGCCTGCGGGCCGATGAGGCATACCTCGACGAGGTGCTGGAGCGGGGCTCTGCGCAAGCGCGCGAAGTCGCGCAAAGGACCATGGATCGCGTGCGCTCGGCGATCGGCATCCGCAAGTAGCCGCGTCGGAGGTGTCACTGATAGCTGAGGCTGCCGGCGAACCTCGCCGTGCCTGTGACGTTCATTTGCGAGCCGCGCGGCCCGCGCGTCGCGCTGAGCGGTCCGCTCAAGTCGAATGCGCTGGGCCGGCCGTTTTTCGCGTTTAGTTTGGCGGAGCCGGACAGGTCGAACTCGATTTTGCCCAGGTCGCTGCCGTACTCCAGGGGCAATGCCAGCTCGAATGGCACATCGTCGCTGGCCAGAGCGCGCGAGGTGAAACGGGTACTGAGTGGACCGATGCGAATGAACTCGCCCTTCGCCGTCGCGAACAACGTGGCCGCGAAAGGCATGGACACTTTGCTGGTCCAACCCGGCTTGAGCTCGAGCGTGGGCGAGCGCGCCCAATGTGCGTAAAACTCGGTCAAAGGGATGACCAGGATCGCGATCTTCAAGCGTTCCACCGGGTCGACCTTGGACCCGTTGTACGCGCGAATGGCTGGGGACGGTCCCGATAGAGTGATATCGTACGTCTCGGGCGGTTCCTGCTTGCTGTCGGTGCGCTGGCCGCCGAACTCACTGTGCATGGCGAGCGTGGTCAGGGTGAGATCGACCTCGTCTAAGCTCTGCGCGGATGCTTTGAGCACCTTGATCTCGACTCGCAGCCGGCCCTCCAAGGAGAGCTTGCCGTTGTCGAGCATCCCGGGCGGACCGCCACGCATCTCGGCGGTCGTGCTCAGCGTGACTTCGGCTTTGATTTGAGAGCCGACTTGGAGTGGCTCGAAATGAATGGCGTCCGCGGGTGTGATTCGGGCGATGGCGCCAGTCTCCACCGCTGCGCGCGCCGTGCTGGGGATCTGCGCCGGTGTGGCTGGTTCCGAGGCGGCGGCGTCCGGTTGCGCCAAAGCCGCGGCTTCGGCCTGGGCGTGTCGGTTGCCCGGCGGCGCCGACTCAGGCTCTGCGTAGTTGCCCCCCAAGGGCGCCCGGCTTGCAACGACGCTGCAGGCGAAGAGCAAGCAAGCGACGAACGCCGCACGGACAAGCGCCGAGTTCGTCATCTGATTAGTTGAGGTAGCGCGCGATGATTTGGCGCAGCTTCTGCTGATCGAAGGGTTTTTCCAGGCGATCGTTGGCCGTGGTTTCCAGGAATTTGCGTGAGGCGTCGGTAAACGCGCCGCCCGTGATGAAGATGGTGCGTTCGGCTTGCTCGTGATCGAGAGTTAGCAGTCGTTGATGAAATTCGACGCCGGTCGTGACTGGCATCATCAGATCGCAAAAGATCAAATCGAAGCGCTCGCCGCGCTCGAGCCGTGCCAAGGCTTCTCCCGCGCTGGTCAGCGCCAACACTTCGTGGTGCTCGGCGAGTAGGCGCGACATCGCTTTGGCGACCAGGGTATCGTCGTCGACGACCAGGATCCGCCCTCGGCGAGTGGCGGTGGTAGGTCGTTCGATCACCACTTCGATGCGATCGGTGGGCTGACTCGACGGCGGCAACACGACGCGAAATACGCTGCCGGAGCCGATGCTCGATTCGACTTCGATCGTCCCGCCCAGATCGCTCACGATGCGATGACAGATGAACAGGCCGAGCCCGGTGCCCTCGCCGACGTCCTTCGTGGTGAAGAAGGGCTCGAACAGGCGCGCCAGATGCTCCTCCGGAATGCCGTGCCCGGAGTCGTGGATCTCGACCACGACGCGCTCCTTCGCGTCCGCGCGCAGGACCAGCTTGATCTCGTTCTCGTGTGCCGCGCCCTCGCGGATGGCGTGGGCCGCGTTGACCAGTAAATTGAGGAAAACCTGGCCCAGGCGCGAGGCGTTGCCCGAGACCGTTGGCACGCGAGAGTAGTCGCGTACCACGCGCGCGTGGTGCTGAAGCTCGTTGGCCGCGAGTTTCAGCGTCGATTCCAAGACCTGCTCGATATCCACGTCGCCAAAGTGGTCGTGATCACCGCGTGAGGCGTCCTTCAAGTCCTTGACGATGCGCTGCACGCGGGACGCGCCTTCACGCGCTTCGGTCAACGCCGAGATCCATTCTCGAGCTTGACGTTCGCCGAGCCAAGGTCCGTGTTGCGGCAGGCGTTGCGCCAAAAATTCCAGATTGGCGATCACGTAGGTGAGCGGATTGTTGATCTCGTGCGCCATGCCTGCGGCCAGCGTGCCCACGGTGGACATCGTCTCGGTCAACCGCAGCTGCGCCTCGAGCTTCTTGCGATCGCTCACGTCGCGCGACACGCCGACGGTCATGATCACCTGGCCGTCGCCGTCGAAGATCGGAGATTTGACGGTGTCGACCTGCAAGATGCGGCCGTCCTTTCTCTCCAGGCGCTCATCCGGGAGCAAAATGGTGTCTTGCGTATCGAGCACCAATGCGTCTTGTTCCAGCGAGCGATTTCGTTCGTCGAGCTTCGACTGCGGATTGTAGTCTTGGCCGAGCAGGTGGTCGTTGTCGGTGCCCCACGCTTCGCGCAAAGCGCGATTTGCCCACACGATCTTCGAGTCGGCATCCTTGACCAGAATCATATCAGCCATTGCGTCCAAGATCTGGCGCTGGCGGTCCTCGGCAGAGGCGCGGCCGGCTGCGTCCCGCGTGCTGCGTGCGAGTAGCTCTTCCGAGTGCCAAGCGACGACGGCCGAGCACACCGCCGGGACGGCCGCAAAGACCACCGCGATCGCGCAGTCGAAGATATTGAGACCTGGACCAATGAACGAGGACTCTGCGAGCCAGGGCACGGAATACAGGTGGCGCACGATCAGCAGCAGAGCGCCGCCGTAAAATAGCGTCAAAAATGCCGAAAACAGACTGGCCTTCGCGCTGTAGCGCACCGCACCCAGGCCATTGAACACACCGATCATCAGCCAAGTGCCGGGCGCGCGAAAGACCTCGTACGGGCCCGAATGATTGACCAAGCTTGCCACGTGCAGCGCATACAGGCAGCTGATGTCGACCCACACGGACACGTACTTGATCGTGGATTGGTGCGAGAGGTCGCTCTTCAGCCACCGCCAAACCACGCCGGCGTAAATCGCCAGTACGCACACCACGGCGAGGAAGACGCCGTTGGCAGCGCGGGTCTGCGCCCTTTCGGCGGTGAGGATCGTCAAGGCACCGAAGGCCGTCAGCCCAATGCGACACTGATTGACGAGGCGCTCGCCCGCCATCTGTTGCGTCTGCAACGCGGTGCTGCCGGATCCGTTGGCGTCCAAGCCCTGCGCTTGCATGATCGAAGTCTGCCAGGCTAGCAGGGCCAACTCCCTCGGCCTAGCGTCCGTCGTTCAACGGCGGCGGGGACGCATCCGCGCAGCAGCGGAAGCCGATGAAATAGTATCGAAACTCCGGGGCGTGGCTGGTGGTGACGGGTCGGCAGGCGTTTCGGACATGGCCCCAGGCCCCGCCCTTCAGTGCGGAGAACTTGGCGTGCTCTCGAGGGCGGTCGTGATCTGCGAGGGCCCACTCATCGACGTTGCCGGTCAAGTCGTGCACGCCGTAGTCGCTCACGCAGCCAGGCATTTGGCCGCTCGGCACACTGCGATCCAGGCGCTCGAGCTCGGCCCGCTGAACCTCTGGATCTTCCGAGTACACGCGGGACAAGTGCGGGTCTACCCAACGATTGTCGAAATTGCACTGCTGGCTCGAGCGCGCGTAGCCATACGGAAACGGCTTCTCTTCAGGTCCCTCACAGGCCGTGACCCATTCACGCTCGTAACAGAGGCGCTTGTGCTCCGCCCCGCACAGCTTGCTGGCTTCGAAAAAGTTGAGCATCACCGGGGGTTTCGCTCCGACCTTGTTCGGGTACTCGTATTCGTCGATGCAAAAGTCGAGCGCCACGCGCGGCTCTTTGCATTCGGGCTTACTGCTCGCGAAGCGATTGCAAATCGTGATGTGGTTCGGCTTGTCGTACTCCTTGTCCATGCAGCGACGGAGGAGCTTGGGACAATGGTCGAAGCGCACGTGGATCATGCCCGAAGGGCAGGCCGGTTCCTTTGACTGTCCCGGCGTTGCGCCGGCATCTACGTCGCGGCGGCCTGGCTCCACTGGGATGGCGCTTGCCGCCGACACGCTCGCACTTGGGCCCGGCACAGCGGCGCTTGCACTTGGCCCCGGCGCAGCGACGCTTGCACTCGGGGCCGGCGCAGCTGGCGTTGCGGGTCGCGCTTCCACAGTCGGAGGATCGAGCGGTCGCCCGGCGCAGCCGACGAGGCAGCTGGTGAACACCCAGATGGTCAGGATTCTAGTTCGAGTCAGCACGCTGAAGCGCTCCTTCTACACGCAGTCAGCGCCACGAACAAACAGACCGGCGGGCTGCTCGCTATAGCGACCCGCCGGTCTGCCAGTGCCCTTCTTCAGAATTTCCGATCCAACAATCAAGCCGAAGCCTTCGGCGCATCGAGCACGACGTGTGGCATGATCTTCTTCAGGCCGCGTACTCCAATGCCCTTCACTCGTAACAGGTCGTTGACTTGCTTGAAACGCCCCAGCCGAGCACGCAAAGCCATGATGGCGTCCGCTCGCTTGGGGCCGACACCGGGCAAGTGTCGTAGGTCTTCTACGGTTGCTAGATTCAGGATGACCTTGCCGTCTTCGGTCATGCCTGCGCTCGTTGCTGCACGCGCGCCTTCGCGCGCGTCTGCGGGGGCGGAAGAAGCGGCCGACCCCGCGTGACTGGAAGCAGCCGCAGCGACCGGGTCGGTCGCCGTGAGTGCCGTGAGCGCGCTCGACCCGCTGTTGGCGCGCGGCCCTGCCGCGGACTTGTTGGCCAACCACACGCCGTGGATATCCGCCCCGAGCATGCCTGCTAGCGGCACCGGAACGCCGTTCGGGCCGCTCAGCATGGACGCCACTCCGACGCCGGAGAGTGCGATCATCGCCAGCGCGAGCCCCACGAGTTTGAGCGCGACGGGCGCCCAAACGCTATTTCGAAATGTCGCCCGCGTACGCCCGAACCACGAAGGCCGAGCGGCGGGGGCCTCCAGACCCCCACCATCGTCCCCCCAAGGCTCGGCCCCTGCCGGCGAGAAGTGACGCGCTCCGTGATCCCCCACCGGGGTGCTGGCACCGAGTACGCCTGCTTCTCGCGCGGTCGAAGCCGCGGGTGACACTTAGGCGAGCTCCGCGTAGGGCTCTTCCTCGACTAGGTCGCGCGAGTGGCTGCGGGTGCCGGTCGTCGTGAGCTCGTCGCGCGGTTGGTAGTCGCGGATTTGGATCTCACCGCTGACCGGCACTGCCTCGAGCTTGACGTTGATCGAGCCGTCACTATTGACGAACGCGACGCCCACGCGGTTCCAGAAATTGCGGTCTTTGCGTTGGGTGATGACGTACGCGATCTTCATTTTGTTCTGTTCCATGTTCTGTTTCTCCTGTTGTGCACGCGGGACTTCACCGCGTGACTGAGGACAGGGATTGCGAACGGCGTGCCGAGCTCCGATCCGGCAATAACGCGGCATCTCGCGGGGATCCGCCTTGGCCGTCGCCCGGCTGAGGGGTGGCTAAGGCCAAAATCAGGCCCAGCGGGGTTTGCAGCGTTCCGCTCAGCGTGATATTTGCGACTGTCGGAATTTCGACGGAGGCAACGAATGCAAAAGCGCTCTACCCGGTCCACGAACGTTTCTCGCCGTGAAGTCTTGCGCGTCGCCTCCGCCGGCCTCGCCGTCAGCGCCCTAGCCAGCACCGCCTCGGCCGATGCCGCCGAGGCCGCGCAGATCGAAGCGCTGACTGCCAAGCCCCCCGCCGGCTTCAAGCCGCTGAACGTGCCGGGCAAAATCGTGAAGGTCTCCGCCAAAGGGGAGTTCGCTTCTTACATGCAGCCGAACCAACTCTGGCCCAAGCCGGAGATTGCCAGCTCCATGCTCGAGAAGGCGCTCACGGAATTCACCGGCACGGCGAGCCTGACGGACGCGCTCGGCAAGTTCATTCACAAAGACGACGTGGTGGCGATCAAGCCGAACGGCATTGCCGGCCAAAAGGGCTACACCATGGCCACGAATTTCGAGCTGATCCTGCCGCTGGTGCAGGGCCTACTGAAGCTTGGCGTACCCGCGGACAAGATCACGGTCTACGAGCAATACCCCACCTTCCTCGCCGGCACGCGCGTCAACGTGCGGGATTGGAAGCTGCCGGAAGGCGTACGCTCGGGCACGCACAACAACAACGACCACCCGATGCCGGACATCAAGGTGTACCAAGGCATCAAGACGCGTTATTGCCGCTTTTTCACCGAAGCTACCGCCGTCATCAACCTGACGATGATGAAAGACCACGGCATTTGCGGCTACACCGGTACGCTGAAGAACATCACCCACGGCAACGTGAACAACCCGCACGAGCACCACGAGCACAACGCGAGCCCGCAAATCGCCATGCTCTACAATCACCCGATCGTGACCAGTCGGGTGCGCCTGCACATCACGGACGCCTTCAAGATCACCTACGACAAAGGCCCGCTCGACAAGGACCCGAAGACCCGCATCCCCCACGGCGCGGTCTACGTCGCGACCGATCCCGTAGCCATGGACACCTACGGTTGGAAAGTGATCGACGAAGAACGTAAGGCCCGAAACTTGCCCTCGCTGAAAGAGGCTGGTCGCGAGCCTGCGTACATCCGCGCGGCTGGCCAATTCGGCCTTGGAATTCACGACCTCAACGCGGTCAAAATCTCGACCTTCGAGGTTTGAGGCCTGGCACGGGTTCCAGCGCGGTCGCGGCTCTGTAGTCCGTCAAGCATTCTTCCCCGACTTGCGAGCCCGAGCGGTCGGCATGATGCCCGAGATTCGATCGCTCTCGGCTGCGGGCGGCTCGGATGCGACATGGAATGTTCCGAACTTTGAGACTTCGGCCTAGTGTGCGCGGACAAAATGGTCAGTGTCAGCGCGCCCAGCAGGCCGGTGACAACGACTACTCTCAGACCCATGCGTGCGCTCATCGCGCCGCGTGCGGCTGCACCAATTGGCTGACTCGTCGTCCGACCCTCGCTGGTTAACAGACGCGTTAGTCGACGATCATGACGATAGCGAGAGGCTCACGAAAAGCGATCGTGACGCCGCGATTCGTGCGCGAATTTTTCGAATGGCGTTGGGCAGGCTGGCTTGCGCTGATAGCGGGCGCGCTCGCGTTCGTCGGCCTGACGTTGCTGTTCATCCCAACGCACTTCGGCGGAGCGCACTTCGACATCGCCGAGCGAGCGTCGTCGCCCGTACCGACCGCGAGAGCGCCGCTCGCCGATCCGCCAGTCGCGGCTTCGCTGCTCGTGGCTCCCGCGCCGCTGAACGCTGGTGCGGCTCCCACGGCGCTCGCTCACACTGTTGCGGAATTGCCGGCCCCCGCGAATGAAGTCGCGACCGAGCCGAGCGAGGCACCCCAAGTGGTGGTCTCCGAGCCTGCTTACGCGCTCAACATCGTCGATCGCGGGGACCGCCCGACTCGGCCCAGGCTGGTTCGAGCGCAAACGCAATAGGGTCCGGCGAGCCGAGCCGGCAAGGCCTCGATTTGGCGCCCCAAAGACGACACGCGCCGAAAAACGACGGAATGATTTGTGGTCCGCCGGGCTGGCATCTAGGGTCCGCGCCCATGAGCGAGCGAGACAGCAAAGAGGACGAACATGACGAGCTGGGCGACGAAGAGGAAGAAGAGTCCTCGCCCGCGCCGCGGGCAAAAGCCAAGGCGTCCCGTCGGACTTCTTCGGCTGCGGGCAAGCGCGTAGCCACTTCGTCCGCTGCACCGGGCATGATCGCCTCATCGCGCGCGATCGCCATCGGCGTGGTCGCGCTCGCGTTGGGCGGCGCGCTCGGTTGGGTGGCACAGATCCAAAAGACCAAAGCTGCGTTGCGCGCGGACATCGCTGCGGCACCCGTCGCTAGCGGCGTGCCTGCGGGTGCGTGTGGCGCTTGGCAGTCGAAGATCTGCGCCAGCTCGGGACCGCAATCTGCCGCCTGTCAACAAGCCAAAGGTGCGACCAGTCTGTTGCTTTCGTCGACGTGCGAAGTGGCGCTCGGCACGATGCCGGAAACACTGGCCAAGCTCAAAGCCGCGCGTGCCTCGTGCGACAAGCTCGTCGGCAAACTGTGCGCGGATCTGCCGCCGGGTTCCAAAGCCTGCGACCTGGTCAAAGAGCGCACCCCGAGCTTCCCCAGCGAACGCTGTGACCAAATGCTCGGCAGCTACGACAAAGTGATCGCCGAGCTCAAACAGATCGACGCTCAAGGCGCGATGCCCATGCAAGGTGCGCAGCGCATGCAACCTGGTGGCATGGGGCCCGGTGGCATGCCGCACATCACGATGCCGCCTGGTGTGTCGATGCCCGGCCCAAGCAAGCCCTAGGGCAAGGCCCCATCCGACGTCTCCGTGTAGGTATAAGTAATCGTCGACGGTAAGGCGGAAAAACTTGCCGAAACGGACCACTCACAGCGCAATCGGACTAGCTGAGTCATATTTTGTCGAGTGCGACGTATGACGGCCGTGCGCTCCGATTTTGCATTTCAGGCTTGGGCGGCGGTCCGTGGGCTCTGCTTCGTTCCTGCCATGCTGGCGATGGGCTGCGGCGGCGGCGCGCAAGCGCCGAAGCAGGCGGTCGCGGCTGAGCCTGCTCCGCCTGCTCCGGCCAGTGTCACGGTGAAGGAGCCGGGCGGAGACGCTGCGGATCCGCACGCGGCTGCGCTCGAACGCTTGGTGAGCGCACCTTGGGGCACGCGCGACGACCGAGACGGTCAAGTGAACGTGCCACTACCGGACTCTGAAAATTGGAAGCGCGTGCGCTACTTTGGCGTGGAGCATTTCGTCGGTTTTCGTTACGGCGATGATCATCACGCGATGGTGATCGCGTTCACGCGGCCACTGCCCGCGGGCACGCCGATGAAGAGCGACACCTGCATGCGAAGCTTCGAGGCTTGGGGTTTGCCTCAGACGCACCCCTTCGACGTCAAGTTCAGTCCGTTCGAAACCAGTCTGGGCAAATGGCAAGGTAAGATCCTCGAGTCACGCGCGGTCGATGGGCGCGTGAATTTGGGCTTTACCACCTCCGAGTTCTCCGGTGCCTGGGCGGCTTATCCGGCCTATGCCGATGGCTGCTTGGTGCTCGCGGTCGCGGTCCCCTGGCGCGATCACAAGGAGCTCGCGCAAAAGCTGCGTGATCGCTGGGTGAACGAGGGCTTTCCGTTGACGGTCGTGGCCAACGACGTGCGCCCCGAGCGCAAATGACTCGGTCGTGAAGCCGAAGATCGGCTTTACGGCGCGTCGTCCGTGGGCAGTGGCAAGTAGATGAACTCGCCGTAGTGTTTCAAGATCACTTGCGAGTGGACCCAGATTTTCTCACCCAAGCCTAGCCAGCGTTTGCTGAAGGAGATGTCCTCGCTGCGCGGCACACGTTGAAAAATCGGTGACCAGAGCGCCCAGGCGGGACCGTGCGGCGTCTCGTACTTCAGTTCCGGATGGGCCTGCACCATGCGCTCGACGCAAGCGCGCGTCAGCAGCGCGAAGCCGGCCGCGGCGTACTTGGCCTCGATCAGATCGCCTTCACGGTGCTTCCTCAGCTCACTCGCCAGGCCTCGGTCGTCCTGCTTGCGTGCGTAGTTGCCGCACACGAAATCCTTGTTCGCGGCCAGCAGCTTGTCCAAATCAGCGACGCCCCAGCCGATGTCCGAATCGACCCAGAACAGGTGCGTTGCATTCGAGCGTAAGAAGTGCGCCGTCAGGATGTCCCGACTCAAGGACAAGGTAAGGCTGGTGAACTTGCTGATGATCAGGCGTCCGCGATGCGCCAAGGCCGCTTCCAGCACCCCGTTCATGTAGGCGTGGTGGACGCGGGCGTCGTGCAGCGGGGTCGCTAGAAATAGGATCGGCGAGTTCGAGGCGGAGGTCATCGGCGTGCAGGTCAGGAGCCGGGCTGTTGCGTAAAGCCGTCGGTCAAATGGACGCTCTCGCCGTGGCGCTTCAAGATTACTCGGGTGTGCGCCCAGATTTTGCCGCCAAGGGCGCGCCAGTAGCTACAGAACGTGCGATCTTCCGCATACACTCGGCCTTCGAAGCGAGGCGACCAGAGCGCATGCGCGGGCCCCGTGGGGGTCTCGTAGATCAACTCCGGGTGCGCTGCTTCCAAGCGTTCGACGCAGCTTCGCTTCAGGAGCAGGAAGCCGGCCCCCGTGTACTCCAGCTCGATCAGATCACCGTCGCGCCGTTCGGGCGTGACCGGAAGACCCTCGGGGCGTCTCTTGCCGTAGATCCCAGTCACGAACTCCCGATCGACGGCGAGGAGCTCTTGGGCGTCCGCCGGTGTCCAGATGATGTCGGAATTCACGAACAGAAGATGAGTGGCGTTCGACTGCATGAACATCTGCGTCAAGCGATCGTGATTTTGCGGCCGATAGGAGCTGCCGACCTTGCCCACGATTAGCTCTCCCGGGAACTCCAAGGCCATCTGGATCGTGCCCATCATGTAGGAGTGGTGCACGCGGCCATCGTAGAGCGGCGTCGCCAGGAAGACTTTTACTTTCGGCACGGAGGGCTCCGGCATGCGAGAGATTCCGCCACGGCGCGCCGAGCGCGTCAAATCATGCGCGGCCGATCCCCGCCGCGCCGTTTAGCCGCCCGCGCTGCCGATGGCGGCTGCCGTGAGGCAGGCGAAGTGCGTCACCAGCGCGATGATCCAGAGCAGCGAGCGCGTGTGCAGCTTGCCGTGGTAGCCCCAAAACGGAGCCAATGGTGGCAGCACGAACGCGATCAGTCCGCGCTGCCAGGGACCCAGCACCGCGAGCCCAATGCTCAAAGCCACGTGGCTCGCGAGCAGCAGGCCGAGCGAGGCTGCGAGTCCGAACATCAGAGCGAGGTCCACGGGTCAGCAAAGATACCCGAAGCCCTCTGACAAGCTGGCAATATCCGCCAAAACCCCGAGATTTGACGGTTTGCACGACTCCCCTGGCAGCCTGCTACACTGCGAAAAACCGTGCGTTCCTCCTCCCTGCTGTTCGCTGCCGCGCTCGTTGGCCTGCTGCTTCCGCTGCCCCTCGGTCTCCGTCCGGCCCACGCGGACGGCGCCTCCAATCGGCCCGACATCATGCCGGTGAGTGAGATTCACCCCGGCATGAAGGGCTACGGGCTGACCGTGTTCCAAGGCACGAAGCCCGAGCGTTTCGACGTCGAAGTGATCGACGTGCTCAAGAACTTTCGGCCCAAGCAAGACCTGATCCTGGTCAAGACCAAGCATCCTCGGCTCGAGATCACCAAGGTGGTGGCGGGCATGAGCGGCAGCCCGATCTACTTGAACGACAAGATGATCGGCGCGTATGCTTACGGTTGGTCGTTCGGTTCCGAACCGGTTGCCGGCGTCACGCCGATCCGAAACATGCTCGATGAGCTCGCGCGTCCGCTGCCCGACCAGATCGATGGCTGGCCGCTGAAGCTGATACCCGTGGCAGGCAAGCCCCCCGCCGCGCGCGAGCGCCGCGCCAGCAACGATGGCGGTCATCGCTATCAGGGCGATCTCGCTCACTACGATGTACGCGAACACGCCGCCCAATTGGCACGCGCGGTCGGTCTCGACAATTCGCGCGCCGTCAGCGCGCTCACCCCGGTTTCGACGCCGATTCTGATCGGCGGCATGAGCAGTCGCTCGATCGCGTTCGCTCAACAATTGATGTCGCCCCTGGGCCTCGAGCCGCTCCAAGCGGGTGGCGGCGCAGGCGCCGAAGCCTCGGCCCCCACGCGCTTCGTCGACGGTGGCGCGGTCGGTGTGGAGTTGGTGCGCGGGGACATGAGCGCCATGGGCCTCGGCACGGTGACGCGCGTGGAGGGCGACAAACTGGTGGCCTTCGGGCATCCCATGAGTGAGCTGGGCGTGACCGCGTTGCCCACGGCGATTGGTCGAGTACTTTGGTTTTTGGCCAGCGATCAACGCTCCTTCAAGATCGGCATGGCGGTGCGCGAAGTGGGCGCTTTGGTCAACGATCGCCAATCGGCGATCGTTGTTTCGCATAGCGCCAAGGCGCCGGTGATCCCGATCAAGATGAGTATCCACGGGGCGCCGGGCTTCCCCAACGCCAACTGGAGTTTCGAAGTCGCGCACGACAAGTTCATGACCCCTTCCTTCGCTTCGCTGGCTCTCGGCAGCGCGCTGCAGGCCGTTGCCAACGAGCATCAAGACGTGAGTTGGACCGCGACCAGCAAGCTGAAGATCAAGGGCTATCCGGAGATCACTTTGCAAGACTACGGCGTCGCGATGGGCGGCACGCCCGAGGCCGGTGAGTTCGTGCGCTCGAACCTGGTGCGCGCCATCGGCACCGTGTTGAACAACCCGTGGCAGCCGGCGATCGTCGAATCGGCATCCATGGACGTCGAGCTCCGTTACGCTCGCGACATCCTGCGCCTGCGCGGCGCGGACGTTCTAGAGTCGGAGATCGACGCGGGCGCGCCTGCGCGTATCCGACTGACCTTCGTGCCTTACTCGGGCCCGGACGTCACGCGCGTGGTCTCCATACCGATCCCTGCACACCTAGCGGGTCAAACCGTGAATCTCGAGATCGAGCCGGGTTACGCGGAGGAGCGCGATCAGGCTGCGCCGGACACGTTGGCCGAGCTGATCAAGAATTTCGAGAACCCGGTCTACCCGGCTAAGTCCGCGGTGGTCAGCTTCGGTACGGGCGACGCGGGCGTCACCTTCAAGGGGCGCGTGGCGCACGACCTTCCCCCGGGGGCGCTGGACGTGATTCGCCCCGAGACGTCATCGATCGCGCCCGAAACCTTCGCGACCACCACCCGCGTGGTCGTCGATTTGCCGCAATTCATGGTGGGCCGTGACCGCGTGTCGGTCACCGTTCGCCCGGTGTTGCGCTGAGCACGTCGTTCTGAAATCGTTCTCCGTTCTCCTTTTTTCGCAGATGAAGCCATGAATCGATTCCTTCGTTACTCGCTCCTGGGTGCTGGCCTGCTCGCTGCGGCGCAGGCCTCGGCTGTCGGCACGCGCCGTTTCTCGCTCGAGAAGTCGGCGGACTTCAAAGGCGGTGACCTGAAGGGGGTCGCCGTCGACGCGGCCGGCCACGTGCGCGCTGGGTTCAATCTCGGGAGCGTGCCGGTGTCGCAAGGCAGCGCCGTCTGGGCCGCCCTGCCTCTGCGCGACGGCTCGGTACTGCTCGGCACGGGCAACGAGGGCAAGTTGCTCAGGTTGTCTGGCGGCGCGGTCAGCGTGCTCGCGGAGACGAAAGCCCTCGTCATTACTTCGTTCGCCGAAGCCTGGGGCGGCGCGATCGTGATGGGCACTCTACCCGATGGCAAGGTGATGAAGTGGGACCACGGAAAGCTGACTGATCTGGTGACCCTGAAGGGCACCGAGCACGTCTGGCAGGTCGCCTACGACGAGAAGAAAAAAGCGCTTTTTGCCGCCACCGGCCCGGAAGGCAAGCTGTACCGCATCAGCGAGACGGGCGACGCGCAGGTCTATTTCGACGCGCCCGAACAGCAGTTGATGAGCGTCGCCGTCGCACCCGACGGTACCGTCTACGCGGGCGCGAGCGACAAGGCCAAATTGTACAAGATCACGGCGCCCGGCAAGGCCAGCGTGCTGTACGACTTCGACCGCACCGAGGTCCGCGCGATTGTCGTGAACAAGAGCGGCGAAGTGTTCGCGATCGCCAACG
The DNA here is from genome assembly GCA_037200885.1 of Pseudomonadota bacterium. Classification (GTDB taxonomy): domain Bacteria; phylum Myxococcota_A; class Polyangia; order Polyangiales; family Polyangiaceae; genus PMG-095. Next base: position 1,352,777 of record JBBCIN010000003.1, on the reverse strand, counting down.
ACATCAAGACAGGCAACCAGGCTCCGAGCCGCGCCAACCGCGCTGATGGTACCCCCGCCGCGCCGGCCAGCGCTGCGCCCAAGACCAAGGGCAAAGGCACGCTGTACAAGTTCAGCGCGGATGGCGCGCCCGATCAGCTGCTGGACGATTCCGACGAGCACTACACCAGCCTGGCACTGGCCGATGACGGTCGCCCCTACGTTGGCACCGGCGTGGAGGGACGCGTGTATACCGTCGACGCGAGCCACAATTCGGCGCTGGTCGCCGATGTGGACGAGCGGCAAGTGAGCGCGCTGGTGCTGACCGGCAAAGATCAGCTGGTGATTGCCAGCGATCCGGCAGTCGTGCATCCCATCAAAGGCATCGGCGGCCCGGACGCCGTATGGACCAGCAAGGTGCTCGACGCAGGCCTCCGCGCGCGCTTCGGTAAGCTCGATTGGGAGGCAACCGGGCCGATTCAGATCTCGACCCGCACCGGCAACACCAAGGAGCCCGACGACACTTGGAGCGCTTGGAGCGCCGGTTTCACCAAGCCCTCGCTGATCGACAGTCCGGCCGCCCGCTACCTGCAGGTGCGCGGGCGTTTCGCGACCGATCCGAACGCCGTGCTCAGTGAAATCGACGTCTCGTTCGTGACCGACAACTTGCGCGCAGTGATCACCAGCGTCGAAGCCAAGGACTCGGACAGTTCCGATGGCGACGATGCGATCCGCTCATCGGGCGGCCCGGTCACCCACAAACCCGAGACGACGATCGCGCTGTCTTGGAAGGTCGACAATCCGGACAAGGACGATCTGCGTTATCGGCTGCAGTTTCGCCAGCTGGGCAGCAATACCTGGTTCGACCTGCTCAAGCCCCAAGAGAAACTGACCAAGGAAAACTACTCTTGGGAGACTTCGGACTTGCCGGAGGGCCGCTATCGCTTGCGATTGGTAGCAACGGATGAACTATCGAACCCGCCGGATCGAGTCACGCGCGATACGATGGAGAGCAGCGTGATCTTGGTCGACAACACTCCGCCCGTCGTGGAGGGGCTCAAGGTGGTCGGCAAGCACGTGCAAGGCGTGGCGCTCGATGGCGTGGGGCCGATCGCTCGCATCGAGATCGCTTTGGCCGGCTCGGACGAATGGACTCCGTTCTACCCGACCGACGGAATTTTCGACGAACAGCGCGAGGAATTCGACGCGGACGTCAGCAAGCTCGTGCCCGCGCTGCCCGCGCTGCTCAGCCTGCGCGTCTACGACAAGGCGAATAACTCCGTGGTTCGCAGCGTAATTCTGAAATAGTGGACGCGGCCTACCGGCTGCAGCGCCCGCGCTCTGCTAGGCTTGGAACCGAGCTTATCGTTCCATGACCTTCCGTCGTGCCTTCTTCGCCGCGTTTTCGACGGCACTTCTGCTCGGCCTTGCCTGGGGTTGCTCTGCTGCAGACAACTCGGACGGCCCCAACCATTCGGGTGGTGGCAGCACCGGCCTCACCGATGCGGGCAATGATCGGGATCTGATCATGCCCTCCGGTACCGCGCAGGATTCAGGGCAACTGCTCCTGAACCCGCTGTGCGGCGACGCCCTGACGATTCACTGTGTGCCTGATTCGCCGATTTCCTGCATTATGTATTCCGAGCCCGTCGTGCCCGGTGAGGACGCGGCTCCAAGTGCCGAGGCCGAGCCCGCGGACGCCGCGGACGCCGCGGACGCCACGGCTAGCGGCCAAGCGGGCACCAGCGGCGAGGGCGGCTCCTCCGGTGCCGATAGCGCGGGCCTGCCAAATTCGAGCGGCGCGGCCGGTGATGGCGGCGCAAGCGGAGCGGCGGGTGAGGCCGGCGCGGGCGGGGCGGCGGGTGCTTCGGGCGCCCCCGCAGTCACGCCGCCCAAGTACAACTGCCAGGTTCAGCGCATGGACAGCGCGCCGCTCAAGCCAACGTCGCACTGCGCGCTGGCCGGACCAGGCGGCGAAAACGCACCCTGCTTGACGGCCAGTGATTGCAGAGCCGGCTTGGGTTGTGTCGGCGATCAAAACGCAGGCCTGTGCCAAAAATATTGCTGCCAAGACGCGGACGACTGCGAACCGGGCACCTATTGCGCCGAGCGACCGATGCGCGATAGCACCGTCAATGCGTTGCCCCAGGGGGCTTCGACCGCCGGTAAGCAGCTGTTGATCCCGGTCTGCGTTCACGCCGAAAATTGCGATTTGAGCGCCCCGTACCCATGCCCGAAGGGCAGCGAGTGCGCGTGTCAGTCCGGCACGGCATGCCTGGTCGTGCGCTCGGATGGCACGACCACGTGCGCGGTCCCCGGTGCAGGCAAAGTCGGTGACGCTTGTCCATGCGCGTGGGGACACGTCTGCTCCGCCGCCACGAGCAAGTGCCTCGAGCTTTGCTACACGAGGGGCAGTGGCACCTGCGGCGACGGCGAATGTCAGGCCGCGTCGGAGCTGCCTGATGGCTGGGGCGTGTGCGTCGGAGTCACGCCCATCCCCGGCTGAGCGTCCAAGTCCTCCAGCTGCAGGTTGAGCTCGGCACCGAGCAGCAACGTGAGGCACATGATCCAGAGCCAGCCCAAGGTGATCGCAACCGCCGAGAGCGTGCCATAAAACAGCGCGAAACGCGCTAGATGGCTGGCATAGTAAGCGAATGCCACGGACGCGCTGCCGGAAGCGGCGACCGTGAGCATCGCACCCGGCCAAACCCGGCGCCTCACGCCCGGGCGGATGACTGCGATGCGAAAGAAGCCCGACAGCAGCGCGGTCGCGATGAACAACACCAACCCGACCAGTAGGAAATGGCTGGCGTGATCCAGGAACGGAAAGTCTCCGCGAGCCAACAAGCGGACGACGGCTGAGGGGCCGCCCGCGAGCGTGACCGCCAAGGTGCCGCTACCGGTGAACAGTAAGATACTCGACACCACGCAGCCGAGCGCGATCAGGCGACGCTTCCACCACGGACGGCGCTGCGCCAGCACCGTCACTTCGAGCACTGACATCAGCGTGTTGAATGCGGAAGACGCGAGCCACAAAGCACCGAGCAACGCCACCGGCGCCACCGCCGTCACCGAAAATTGGCCAAGCTGATTCCAGACCAGCGTGCGCACCTCCTGCGGCGTCAGATCGACCAACAAAGACGCGCTCAGCAGCACGGCGTCACTGCCGCGAGACAAGGCTGCAAAGAGCCAGCCGGCGAGCGCGAGCATGGGGATCGCGGCCAAGAACAAATCGAAGGCCATGGCGCTGGCCGCCTGCAGTGTGTCGCGCGTGACTAGGCCGCGCCCCACCAGCCACAGTTTGTGGCTCCACGGTTTGGCGGAGAACACCTCGGCCGCGCGCATAGAAACGCGGTCCCACCGCCCACTCTGCGGGGATGACTCAACCGAGCTCTTTATCCAACCGTCGCCCATCGAGAGATCTGGCGTAAAAGACGAAATGATCGCATACCAGAGCGCGTGGCACTGCACCAGGAAACGCTCGAACTCCGCTCGCGCGGGGCCGGTTTGTGGAACGTCACCTCCGAGGTGAACGCGGTGATCGCTCGCAGTAGCATCGCTACCGGGCTGTGCACGGTGTTCGTCCAGCACACCTCGGCCAGCCTGGTTATTCAGGAAAACGCAGATCCGGCGGTGCTGCGTGATTTGTCCCGCTTCATGGCGGATCTCGCCCCCGAATCACGCGCCTGGGAGCATGACGACGAGGGCCCGGACGACATGCCGGCCCACGCTCGCTCCGCCGTTACCAAAACCTCGGAGTCGATTCCGGTCACTGCCGGCCGGCTCGCGTTCGGCACCTGGCAAGCACTGTATCTGTGGGAGCACCGCAAAGCGCCCCACACCCGTCGCTTGGTCGTGCACGTAGTCGGCGAGTAAGCCGGGGCGAAAATGACGCCCGAAGTCGGGCGATCCGCCCGCGCATTTGCGACAGCCTCGGGTCTCTGCAATAGCGTCGTCTGGCCGATGCTCGATCTGCGTTTCAAGACTCCGCCCGAATGGCTAGATGTGGTGTTTGCCGATTTCGACGCGTTCCTGCTCGACCACGCGGCATGCGAACGCAAGGCCGCCGCGACCGGCATGTCGTTCGTCGTGCGCTATCCCGACAAGAGCGCGCTGATCGAGCCATTGATCGAGTTTGCGCGCGAAGAGCTCGAGCACTTTCAGATCATGTACCGCATCGTCCACGCCCGCGGCTTGATCTTGTCCGACGACTACAAGGACCCATACGTGAACGCCCTGCGCTCACGAGTTCGCAACGGTGGGCCGGGGATGTTGCTCGATAAGTTGTTGGTGGCGGGCATCGTCGAGGCACGCGGTTGCGAGCGCCTGTTCATGGTGGCAGAAGCGCTGAAGGAGCGAAATTCGCCGCTCGCGCAAGCGTATCTCGATCTAGCTCGCGCCGAAGCGCGCCACCACGGCTTGTTCTTTCGCCTGGCCCGCGCCTGCTTCGACGATCAGCTGATCGACGAACGCGCGGCGATCCTGCTCGACTACGAGGCCGAGCTCGTCCGGCGGTTGCCTCACCGTGCAGCGGTGCATTGAAGCCGAACGCCAAGTCACAGGGAGAAGGGGCCAAATACTTCGCGCGCTACGCCGAGCCGGAGTTCGCGCTGGCCGGCGCGCTTTCCGAGCGCTACCAGGCGGCGCTGATCGTGCCCGTGTGCGGCGAAGCTCCATCGCTCTTGGACGGCTTTCAACCCGCGCTTTCCCGGGCGACCGGGCGCGTGCTGCTGATTTTGGTGGTGAACGCAACGGACGCCGCCAGTGCGGAAATTCATGCCGAAAATCAGCGGCTCCTCGCCCACCTCGCGGCGAGGTTCACCGCTCCGCGTGCGATCACTCATGAACATGTCGCGGCCCGCGGCTGGCTCGGCCGTGCCGAACATCACGATCTTCTGTGGCTCGATCGCGCGACTCCGGGTGTCCGTTTACCTCCGCGTGAAGGCGTGGGCATGGCCCGCAAATTGGGCGGCGATCTGGCGGCTGCCCTGTGGAGCCGCGGTCAGCTGAGCTGCCCACTGATCGCCTCGAGCGACGCGGATGTGACGCTCCCCGCCGAGTACTTCGAGCAGTTGACGGAGCCCGTTTCGGAGAGCACACGCAGCGCCGCTTGGCTCTGGCCCTACCGTCACCAGCCCGGCGGTGACCCGGCGATCGATGCGGCCACTCTGCTGTACGAGATCTCGCTCCGCTACTACGTGCTCGGGTTGGCAGCCGCGGGTTCCTCCTTCGCGTATCAAAGCGTGGGCAGCACGCTGTGTGTGGACGCCGCGGCGTATCTGAGCGTGCGCGGCGTGCCAAAGCGCGAGGCAGCCGAGGATTTCCATCTGCTGGACAAGCTCGCCAAGGTCGGTCCGCTGCGTCGTCCTTCCGTGACGCCAATCGGGATCCGAGCGCGCGCTTCCGAGCGGGTGCCTTTCGGAACTGGGCGGCGCTCGCGTGAAATCGCCGCAGAGCTGACCACCGGCCGCGAATTCGAGCTCTATTCGCCGAGCATCTTCCAGGCTCTAGCGGCGGTGCTGCAAGGTTTGGACGACTTCGCCCGCAGCGCGGAAGTGGCCGCACTCGCGCGCGCGGTCGAGCGCGGCGTGCCAGAGATCGCGCAGTCGGTTCAGCAAGTGTTGACCGGGCTTGGAGCATTTGCAGCACTGGCGAATGCGGCCGGTCAGGCGCCAACGGGCGCGGTCCTGCGTCGGCGAATTCATACCTGGTTCGATTCCTTGCGCACCCTGCGCTTCGTGCACGGCTTGCGCGATCGCTGTTTACCTTCGTTGCCTTGGCGAACGGCGCTCGCTTCCGCGTCCTTCCTGTCAGCACCATTCGGCCTGGGCGCCGACCCAGGCGCCGTGTGCCACGCGCTAGCATTGGCCGAAGCGAAGCTGCCCGTACAAGTGGGACCGTCTCTACTCTAGCCGAGGTTCTCCGGTACCCACGTCCCGTGCCCGTGCCCGTGCCCGATCTCTCCCAGCTCTCTGTCGACGCCTGTCAACTGCTTCGTAGGAGGGGGGCGATCGCGATCCAGCATCGCAGCTCGCGCTACCCAGTGTTCCCGCCCCAGGACGCCGAAGGCTTTGCCGACCCCGATGGGAAGCGTGACCATCAAAAAAGCTCTCGCTTCCAAAAGGAGAGAATCGGGCACGGGAGCGCACTGTCGCAGCTCGGATACAGTGCCGGATAACGGTTCACGGTCGGGGCGGATGACCAGGATTTGTCGGCGTTTTCGCGGTCCGGTCCCGGGCACGTCGGTTGCTCTACGGGCTACTCGTGCGGCGATTGTTCCCTGCTCTCGTGCTGTTCAGCGCTTCTCTTTTCGCTCCCGTGAGCGCGAGCGCGCAGACGGCGGCGTTGCTCGCCGTCGGCGACGCGACGCAGCTCTCGGAGGTGCAGTTGGTCAAGGTCATGGCCGATGATTCTTCACTCTGGTTGAGCGTGCGACTCCAGGGGCGCACTCGGCTGGCATTGGTCGTTGCCGAAGCCGCGATCGAGTCAGCGCCCGGAGCACACGCTTGGCTGAGCGCGTTGGACTACGCGACGCGCATGCGCGTCGCGCCACCTCCAGGGTCGCTTGCGGCCTGCGGCTCGAGCAAGCAGTTCGGACTGGCAGACAGCGGTTTGCCGGAGCCGCGGCGGGTCGCTGCGCTCGAGGTTTCGAGCGCGACCTCCGAGCTCGAGCTGCGTCGGCTTTTGGCGGACGCCGGGCTAGCCGTAGATGTCAGCCGTGTCGCGCAGTTCACGAGCGATGCAGAACCGCCGTTTCATGTTGCCATCTACGATCTGCCGCCGCTTGGCGGCAGCACCGAAGCGCTGCGCTTGCGGGACCGCGGCCACCCCGGTGAGTTGCCACGAATCGAACTTTCCGGCGCAAGCTCCGTCCCGCTCAGTCTGATCGCTCTGGCCAAGGACGGCGTGCTGCCCCTGCTGCAGGAGAGCGCGGACCCGAGCGAATTTCCTGTCGCTTACCGCGCAAGCGACGAAAGCAGCGACTACCTTTCGGTGCGTGGCGGCTGGCTGGCCCAGAACCCCACGCGCTGGCTGAACGAAGTCCAGGCCAGTGCAGCGCTGTTTGCCTGGACGGCGTTTCCGCCGAGCGGTCAGCTCGCGCCCGCGGTTGCGCGCTACTTCGACGAGCTGTCCGCTACGCCCGCAGGCACTTGCGAGGCGCAAATTCTAGCCGCGCATGCGCGCGCCTCGATCGACGCCGCGGACTTCGTCTGCAACGGAGCCGACGACCTAGCGCAAAGCTTGAGTGAGGTCGACTTCGCGGATCTTCGCTTGAGCCGTTTTTTCGGCCTGGCCAGCGCGGATGGAAGCTCGTTTCGCGTTGCCCCGAGCGCGTCTCGCAGCCCACTCCTGCTGGCCACGGATTTCGATGAAAACGGTTGTCCACTGGCGGTTTCGCTTCCCGCGGATGCCGCGAGCGGTGCGCCTGACTCGACGACGCCGGCGCCAGTGGGCAGCCCGCCATTCATTGCCACCGCTCCGGGCGACTCGCACGACGACCCAACGCCGGCCGAGCCGTCGGTGTCTCAGAGCGAGGGGAGCTGCACCGTGACCGGCTTCGACTCCGGTTCGAATGAGTCATGCAGCGGTGATTCGAGCTCACCCGACTCGAGCCGCGACTCCTGCAGTGGCGATTCGAGCTCCGGCGATTCGCGCGACGATTCTTGCTCCGGCGATTCGAGCTCCGGCGATTCACGCGACGATTCTTGCTCCGGCGATTCGAGCTCGGACGATTCCGGCCCGGACTCTTGCAGCGGTGATTCGAGCGATTCGAGCTCCGATAGCTGCAGCGGCAATAGCGACTCCAGTAGCGACTCGTCGTACGATGGCGATACTTGCTCGGGGAATTCGAGCACCGGCAACTCCGCGCGATCTAGGAGTGCTGGCCTGCGCTCGAGCCGCGCAGCGCCGCACCCGCGTCAGGTGCGGCTGAGTCTGCTCACGCTGCTGGCGGCGGCATTGGCCCTGCCTTTGCGCCGGCTGCGCGCATCGCGTTAGACTGCCCGCGGATCATGACCGAAGGCCTGGGTAACTTTCGCAAGCAGTGGCTAGTGCCGATCGTCGTACTCACGTCGGCGTCGCTGCTGGTATTTTGGGCGTTCTACTCGTTCGACCACTTCTTCACCGGGGGGGATGTTCAGCCGCCCTTCAAGACGCCGATCGCGCGCTACGTTCAGTTCGACCCGAGCAGTATCACCGACGCGGTGAGCTCGCTGGCCGGCATGATCGCGGCGGTGTTCGGCATCGTGATCACGGTCGTATCCATCATCGTGCAGTTGTCTGCGGATCGCTATACCGGCGTCGCCCGGATGTTCCTTCGCGATCGGGTCAACTTGGTGGTCATGGGTTACTACCTAATCGCCTGCGTGTGCGGAGTCTGGCTCAGTGTTTCGATTCATCGGGACTACGTCCCGCGCATGGCGCTCTTGGTGATGATCAGCGCCACCACCCTCGGCCTAGTGCTGATGGCGCCGTACTTTCGCTACGTGTTCTGGTTTTTGGAGCCGATGAACATCATTTCCAGGATTCGTAGCGAAGCGGTGGGCGTCGCCGGTCGCGGCGCGGAGGAACGCGACCAGGACCGCTCGGCAATCGCCCAGGTCTCCACGCTGGCGGCGATGGAGGAGCTCACGGACATCACCAGCAATTCGATATCGGGCAAAGACAAGATCATTGCCAGCGGTGCGGTCGACGCGCTCAAGGATTTCTCGCTCGCTTACCTGAAAGCAAAATCCCGCGCTTCGGCGGTGTGGTTCGGTATCGGCGCGGGGATCCGGCAAAATCCGGACTTCGTCGCCATGGATCCCGAGTCACTCCTAGACCTCGAGCGGCGGCGCACGTGGGTCGAGTGGAAGGTGATGCGGCAGTACCTCGGGATCTACAACGAGGCTCTCGGCAGCATGCGCGACATCAATTACCTGATCGCGATCGACACCCGCTACATCGGTGAGGCCGCCGGCGCCGCGCGAGACGAGGAGCTGATCGTGCTCGTGTTTCGCTTCATGAACTCCTACTTGCGCGCGACCTTGAACGCGCGCGACGTCCGTACCGCATACAACGTCCTGAACCAATATCGCTTACTCGTGGAAGCGATGGTTCGTCAAAAGAACGGCCGCGCCGCGGTGGAGGGCGTCCGGCACATGAACTACTATGGGCACGTCAGCTTCGACATGAAGTTGACCTTCGTGACCGAGACCGTGGCGTATGATCTCTCTGCGCTCTGCCAATACGCAAATGAGCAAGGGGCGGCCGAGGAAGAGGAGATGTTGACTCACTTCTTGGAGCTGGACCGGCCACTGCGCGTCAGCAGCCAGGAGAATGCGCTGCTTGGTGTGCGCAAAGCACAAGTCAAACTGGCGGCTTACTATCTGATGCGCGGTGAGCAGGAGAAAGCCCGGCGTATCTCACGCGACATGCAGAATGAGCCCGGCGACCGCTTGCTTTCGATTCGGCGCGCGCTGGAGGGGGTGGAGAGCAAGGACTTCTGGGAGATCATCGATCGCGGACGCAACTTCGAGTACATGCCGCCGGCGCAACGCGCTTGTTTGGCAGAGTTCTTCTCCTGGTACGATCTAAGCGTGGCCGAGCGGACCGAAACGTTCAGCACCTGAGCCGTGCGCGCAGCTCAGGGTAGCTGCGAACGATCAGCTGGGCTTGCGCGAAGAGTTCGCTCGGTAGCGCCGCATCCGGAATCGCGACCACACTCATGCCAGCTGCGCGCGCAGCGAGCACGCCAGCCGGAGAATCTTCGATCACTAGGCAGCGCGCCGGCTCACCGGCAATCGCGCGGGCGGCGGCCTGAAAGATGTCCGGCGCGGGTTTGAGCGCACGCACCTCCGGATGGTCGCCGGAGACGACGGCCGAAAAAAAACGGAACCAGGGCAGGTGGCTGGTCTTCAGATCGTACAGGCGGCGGGTGCTGCTGGTGCCGACCGCGAGCGCATGCCCGCGCTCGGCGAGCATGGCGACGAACGCCTCGGCGCCGGGCAGTTCGGTCGCGGTCGGGAACAAGCCCTCCGCGATCGGTGTGGAGCGGCGCAGGTACTCTTCGGCCGAAATCGGCAGCTCGAGCGTCTGGACCAAGAGCTCGGCCGCCTCCCGTTCGTGGCGGCCCATCATCGAGGATTTCAGCGCCCAATCGAAAGTCTTGCCGTACTCCCCCACCACGCTTTGGGTGGCCTGGGTGTACAGCTTTTCGGTGTCGAGCAGCACGCCATCGAGATCGAAAATCACATGGCTGAAGTCAGAGAGGTTCACGCGGATGCGACCCTAGCGCAACCCGCGCGATACGACGAGGCTTTCGCGACTCAGCGAGTGCTCACGAGGTTGTTATCCGGGCCAGCCACCTCCATGAAATCGCGACCCGCCGGATCGCCGAATTCGTCGGCAATTTCCACGCGCACCACCCACGGTCCACGGCTACTCGGCGCGGGGATGAAGGTGTGCATGGTGTTTCCCGAACGTAGCCAGGTCACCTCCGTCGGTTGCACGTCGACCAGTACGTTCGGCTTCACCGGGGTAGACTCGGCGACCGCGCGACCGCGCGCATCGAACAGCTGCACGGTCACTTCGATCATGTCCTGGGGCCAGCGCGGGTGCTTGGGGGTGATCTGCACGTCGGCGCGCAAGCTGCGCGGCTCGAGACCCACGCGGACTTCCTCCACGGTGCCCGGCTCACGCAAGCGAAGTAACGTGCTCTCACCGCGCGACAAGCCCACGCTGTCCGGCGCTGCCACGAAATGCAGCGAAGCGTTGTAGCTCGCTTCCAAGCCAGCGGCGCCGATCAGCTTTACCCGACCGCGCTGACCCAAGAGAATCGCGCCATCTTCGTAGCGAGAGCCCAGGGGCAGCTCCGCGCCCACCAAACGGAGCACGCTCGGCGCGCTCTCCTGGCCGCAGATGCCGGTCGCATCCACGGCGCGCGCGGTCACCTGGTATTGGCCGGGCTGCAAGCCAGAAATGGCTGCGGGGCCACGCGCGTCGACGTGACGAATGAAGTCTCTGCCCTTTTCCGTGACACGCCAAACGCTCAACTGATAGTGGTCCGCTTCTTTCACACCACCGGCTTCGGCGTGCGCGTTCGGCGCATCGGTCCCTAGCGCCAGCAGCAGCGGATGCTGAATGCGTAGACTTGGAATGCCAGGCACCTTCTGCTCTTGGTACGAGGGATCACTTCCGACGAAGCCGCGCACGAGACCGCTCGGCAATGCCTTCCAGTCATTGCCGGACGCGGCCAACATATCACCATCGACGGCGGCGATGGTGACGCGATTTGCATCGGCTATTGCAATGCTGTGGCCGCCCTTCGCGACGGCGCTCACCTTGTGCGGGGCTTGCAAGAGCACTGCGGTCTTCGGAACCTTGCTGGCTGGAATGTCGACATCGACGCGACCCGAGATCAGCTTCACGACTTGAGTGACCGTTTGCGGCGAACCGGGCGGCGCGAGCTGTAGCTTCATCGAGCGCCCGACCTCGATGCGCGTGCCGGGTGCGAGGTGTAGGAGCGCCCCGCCTGCGAGCTGCTTGGTCGCGCCCTCTGCGGCGTTGGCTGAATCGGCCACGGCGGCTGTTTTCGCGTCGGACGCGTGCAGCGCACTCGAGAATAACGTCGGAAGCGCAGCGAACAACGCGAGCGCGGTCACCCTTCTTGTCATGCTTAGATAAACGGCCGAAAGCGCCAGACGTTCAGTCTCAATCGCTTGAAAATCGCTGCGCCGCTTGGCGCACGTTCAGTCCCGACTGTCTCACCGCGGTGCTGCGCAGCCCACGTTGTTTCAGCGTGAACGGCGAGCACTGCGCGGTGGCAACGCGAGTTCGGCAAGGATGCCATCCAGCAAGGCTTCGTCGCGGCGCAGCATCGCGATGTGCAGCAGGCGCGCGCGGGCGTCCTGCGGCTCCAGTTTCGCGAGTAGCGCCGCGGCTTCGGCTAGCTTGGTCTCCAAGCGTTGGTCGAGTGACAAATTCGGATCCGACCTTCGGCTGGGGCGTTGTGAGGCCGGTGCCCGTTCGCGGACGGAGGAGCCCTCTTCGCTCAGCGGTGGACTGGACGGGTGATCGAGGTCGGTCCTGTCAGAGCGATTGGTCATGGCCTCTACTTTCAGAACGTAGACGTTGCACGTTTCATTCCGATCTGTGTGCGTGCAACGCAAAAGCGATCAATGCCGAGGATTGCGAAACGTTTCACCGAACTGGCGCGGGCGAGTGAGGTGGCCGGATCGCAGCAGGCGGCAAGTTTTGCGATGTGGGCAACGCGCGTACGTGTCAGCTCATTTTGCTGAATTTCAGCCCGAATGCGCTGCCGAGTGCTTCGGTAACGTTTCGGGTTGCCGTCCCTCTCGTGCTGCGTGAGGCTCTCGCCGTGAGCGTGCTGCACCACCTGGCACTCGGAACGCGTGACATTGCTCGACTCGCACACTTCTACACCGACGTACTCGAGCTCCGTGAAGTGACGCGTCACCTACATGAAGACGGCTCCTTGCGGTCGGTGTGGTTGGATCTGGGCGGCTCGCTGCTGATGATCGAGTGGACCGACGAGCCCCCGCACATGGTGACGTGCGTCGGCGCAGGGCCGTTCTTGATCGCGGTCGCGGTACCAGTCGAGCAACGCGAAGCGTTCGAAGCACAGCTCGAGCGAGCGGGCTCAGGGATCGAATCGCGCTCGGAGTTCACCAGCTACACACGCGATCCAGACGGCAATCGCATCGCACTCAGCGCGTATCCTCTGACCTTGCTCGAGCGGCGTTAAAGCTTCTGCGCGGCCCCGAGCGGTTCGCTCTTCTGCACGGAATTGCTCGGCGCGAGTGGTTTCGGCTCGAGCTTGCTTGGCGCGAGCTGTTTCCGCTCCAGCTTGCGCGGTGCGCGGTGTTTCGGCTCGAGCTTGCGCGGCGCTTCTGGTTTCAGTGAGGACTTGGCGTCGGGAGCGGAAGTCGGGGGCGGGCCAGCAGGCAGGTTCGGGATCACGCCGGATTGTTCGGAGTTCCTGGCCGGCTCTCGAGAGACGCTCGGAGGAGCGATTGCAGGTCGCATGGCTTGGTAGAATAGCGCGCCGGCGCCGACCAACAGCAGCAGACCGGCCGCGCCCAGGGCCAGCCAGCGGGCGTGAAAATGTCGACGTAAACGTGACACGCGCTGCCTGACACGCGGCGCCGGCAAATCGACATCGCGCGCGATCTCGTCCAGGCTTTCGCCGTCACCTTCGCGCAAGAGCCAATGCAACGTTGCCTGCGCCCCATCCGTCTTCGGTAATTCGCTCTCGATCCATTGACCGAGCTCCCCGGTCGAAGGGCTCGGCTCCGCCGCGCGTTGATCCACGTCGGGGCTCGGGATGGGCAATCGCCCCCGGCGTCGGTAGCTATCGGCGATCTTGTGTCGGGCGATGCCGTGGATCCAACGCCGAAAGTCGGTTTGGTCGCTCGGAGCGTTGTCCGCGACCAACGCTTCAGTCAGGGTATTTTGGACCAGATCTTCGACTTCCGCGGGGGGAAGTCGGCGGCGCGCGTACTTCAGCAGCCCCTCGCGCAGCGCGGGATCCGCCAAGCGGGCGGCATTCTGGTTTTGGATCGAGAACGCGGGGGCTGCCATGGGGTATGACTTCACCAAGCCCTGCGTCGCGCCTTGGGCCACAGCTGTGACACCGACCCGCGACGAATCTTGAGTTTTTTTTCCTACGCTAGAGACCACGCAATCCTGCCCGTGCGCCGCCCCCAGCCTCCAAAACAGCCCATCTTGCTCGAACCCGAGCCAAATGAATGGCAGATCGAACGGCTCGTGCCCGGAGGCGCCGGCTTTCTGCGGCTAACGAACGGCCAGGGCGCCTTCGCATCGGGCGCGTTACCGGGTGAGCGGATCCGAGTGGAGGTGGCCGAGGACCACCAGACTTATTTGCGGGCGACTCGATGGCGTCTGCTCGAGGCCAGTCCCGATCGAGTCCAGCCCGTTTGCCCGGTGCAGGGAAGCTGCGGTGGCTGCGATCTGATGACGCTGGACTACCCCGCGCAGCTGAACGCCAAAGCCGGGATTTTGCGCGACGCCCTGCGTCGCACGGGTGGCTTCGAAGCGCTGCCAGAGCTTGCCTTCATCGCCGCCGATGAGCCACTCGCGTACCGTTCCCGAATCCGTCTGCATATCGGGAGCGACGGGCGACTCGGCTTCTTCGCCGCCGAATCTCGCGAGCTGGTGGAGATCCCCGGTTGCCGAGTCGCCCAAGCAGAGCTCGACCAAGCGCTATTTTCGCTGCGCTCGATTACGAGCCCACATCGCGCTGAGCTCGCCGCGTTCAGTGAGCTCGAGCTGCGCGTGGCGCCCGCCGGGCCAAGACTTGCTTTGCGTCTGATTGCAGCTGGCCGTCGCGAGGCCGACGCGACTTCGCTGATCGCGGCGCTATCGCGGGTATTTCAAGTCTCAGTCGGCGAGCGAACTTCGGCGCCCGAACACGATCAGCGCTTCCCGTTGCCAGGCGGAGTCGAACTGCGGGTTTCCGGCTCGGCGTTCACCCAGGTCAACTGGGCGGTCAATCAACGCCTGGTGCAGTCGCTCCTCGAAGGCGCCGAGCAGCGCGGGGCGCTCACTTTTTGCGATCTCTACTGCGGGGCCGGGAACTTCAGCCTGCCGCTCTTGGCGCGCGGTCTCAGCGGCGTCGGTATCGAGGGCTCGAAGGCGGCGATTGCAGCCGCCAAGCGCGCTTCGACGGAGCAGGGCTTCACGCGCGTCCGATTCATCGCCGGCGACGTGAAGGAAGCGTTCGCCAAGTTGCCGCGCGCTGATTCGTTCGATCTGGTACTGCTCGATCCCCCGCGCAGCGGCGCGCGCGAGGTCCTGCCGGAGTTGATCCGGCGTGCGCCACGGCACATTGCCTACTGCGCGTGCGACCCAGTGACGCTGGCGCGCGATCTGCGCACGCTGTGCGCTTCTGGTTTCGTCCTTTCGGCGGTGAGCGGCTTCGATATGTTCCCCCAGACCCATCATTTCGAGACCTTGGCCTGGCTCGCACGCAGCGGGTAGCGGTCCCGCGCCAGCGTTCGACCCTGATTGTTGGCCCGCGGCGAGCGCGCTTGGAACAATTCGGATTGCCGATCCTTCCTCGGCAGAAGTGATCTTTTGCCATGCAATTGTCCAGCGGTTTTTTTGCGTCCACGAGCGCTCCAGAGTGGTTGGTCTGCAACGGCGGCGTCACTGTCGGTCCGGTTCGCACCGATCTGTTGCTGCGCGGGGTCATCCACGGACGTGTTCCGAGCACCGCCTGGGTGCGCCAGACCGGCTGGCAGAACTGGCGCGAGCTGGGCAAGATTCGTGAAGTGTCCGCGCTGGCGCGCGTGCTCGAACGTCGAATCGACGAACCGGCGCTAGAGTCCTCGAGTTTGCACGAAAGCGCCGAAGCCGTGGCTCAAGCAGCCGACGCTGGTGAAGCGCTGCTGATCGCGCTGCATGCCGCTGCCCAAGCTACCTCAGCGACGGTCGGTCTGGCCCATCGAGTCCGCGAGCCACTGCTGCTGCCCACCACGTCGTGTCTGTTCGATGCCCCGAGCGAACGCTTGGGTGAGGTGCTGCCCTGGTTCGATCCGGCCTTCGCGCTGGCGCGCAGCGGTCGCGGGCGTCTCTTGCTGGGCAACGGCGAGCGCGGTGGTGTCCAGCAAACCGTCTCCAATCGGCTGAGCCCCGACGCTCCTCTCGCGGGACTCGCGGTGCTGCCGATCATGGTCAATGGTCAGCTCTGTGCAATGCTCGAGCTCGGGCGCAGCGACCATCCGTTTCGAGTCAGTGATTCAGCCGCGCTAGGCGAATTCGCCGAGCACGTAGCTGTCGTGTTGGCGCGCATGGGCGTGGCTCGGCGTCTTACGCGGCTGAATTCGGACCCCAAATAGGGCAACAGCCCGGCGCGAGGGGAGCGCACCGGGCCGTTGAATAGATTAGGGAGGCGGCGACCCGGGCGGAGGGGGGGGTCACCAAGGGCGCCGCCTGCAGAGCTAGACACTGCAGGGAGCGTGCCACCACGAGAACGCGCCTATTCAATAGGTTACGGCCCCTCAGACGGGGACTGAGTTTCAACTTTGAATGATGTCGTTCGATCACGAAACCCGGCGTGCACATAGCGGTCCTCGCTCGCTGCCGCCACGGGGCTGCCGAGCTCCCGTCGGTGGATGCTCGCAATGCGTTTCGCACGGCACTATCGTCGCGCCCATGAGGTGGTCTTTTCGCATCGCGCGCGTCTCGGGGATCGACGTGCGCCTGCACGTCACCTTCGCCCTGGCGGTGATTTTTTTCGCGCTGAATTTTGCGGCGCCCCAGGGCCCGCGCGGCGCGGCTTTCGGCGTGCTTTTGATCTGCGCTCTGTTCGTTTGCCTGACGCTGCATGAGCTAGGTCACAGTTTGGTCGCGCAGCGTCTGGGCGTGTCAGTGACCGAGGTTTTGCTCTTGCCCATCGGCGGGGTTGCACGCCTAGCAAATGAGCCGAGAAAGCCTCAGCACGAGTTACTGATCGCGCTCTCGGGCCCGCTCGTCAACGTGGGCATCGCGCTCGTGTTGTTGCTCGTGCTGGACCACTACCGAATTCCGCTCGACGCAGACGATCTGATGTCCTTGGCCGAGCCCACCCCGCTCGGGCTGGTGCGTGCGCTGTTTTGGGGCAACGCAGTACTAGCCGTGTTCAACATGCTGCCGGCCCTGCCCATGGATGGTGGGCGAGTATTTCGCGCGTTGCTCAGTCTTTCGCTCGGCCGCTCGCGTGCCACGCGGATCGCGGCCGCGGTCGGTCAAGTGATCGCGATTGTACTCGTGGGCATCGCGTTCAAGAAGGACTGGGGACTGCTTTCGCTGGTCGGGATGTTCGTGTTCGTGGGTGCAGCGCAGGAGCGCGCGGCCGTTCGGGCGTCCGAGCTCCTCAGCGAGTTGCGCGCGGGCGAGGTATGCGATCCGAACGCGGTGGTCTTTGCACCAGAAGAGCAGGTGGGCCACGTCCTCGACACTTTGGTGCGCTGCCCACAGGCCCACTTTGCGGTCTTTTACGGCAAAGAATTGGTGGGCACGATCGGTCGCGAACAAGTGCTGGCAACGGCGCCCCGCGTCGGGCTGGACGCGCCGTTGTCGTCGTTGATGCGGCGTGAATTTTTTGCGGTCGACGCAGGGACCCCGCTCGACCAGGTTCGCCGTCGTTTGATCGATCTGGCAGGTCGTCCGGTGGTCGTGCGCTCGTTGACCGGCTACGCGGGAGTGCTCGGCTTCGAGGATTTGCAGCGCATCACCGTCGTCGCCGAGCGTTTGGCTCAAGCTGGCATTCGTCGGCCACACGCCGTCCCCGATCCGGCATTGCATTGAGCGCTGCCTCGTCGCCGAGCTCGTCGCCGCCCGGGCTGGGTCCGGCGCTGAAGCATCCGCGGGTCCTCGCCTACCTGCTTTTCACCGAGACGTGGGAGCGCTTCAGCTATTACGGGATGAAGGCGCTGCTGGTCTTCTATCTGACCAAGGGCTTTCTCTTCAGCGACAAGGCAGCTTACGCGATCTATGGCAGCTACTCCGCGCTGGTGTACGCGACTCCCGTGCTCGGAGGTTTGCTCGCGGACCGCCTGCTGGGCTTCCGAAAAGCAGTGCTGATCGGCGGGGTGCTGATGGCCCTGGGCCATTTTGCGATGACCGTGCAAAACCTGCAGGTTTTCTATTTCGCGCTCGCGCTTTTGATCTGCGGCAACGGCTTCTTCAAACCCAACATCTCGAGCCTCGTCGGGCGCCTGTATGGGGCCGACGATCCGCGTCGCGATTCGGCGTTCACCATTTTCTACATGGGCATCAACCTGGGCGCGTTCCTCGCGCCTATCGCCTGTGGCTACTTGGGTGAGCGGCTCGGCTGGCACTGGGGCTTCGGCCTTGCCGGCATTGGGATGTTGCTCGGCCTGTTCGTGTTCTTGCGCGCGCAGCCTCTCTTGGTTGGCTTGGCAGAACCGCCGGCACGCCCGGGCGGCCGCACCGCCTTCGCCGGGCTCTCACTCGAAGCTTGGGTTTACCTCGGCACGCTGCCGGCAGTCGTGGTCGCCTGGCAGTTGGTCCAGCATGGCGCGCTGGTTGGCTCGATGTTGATCGTATTCGGCGCAGCGGTGTTCCTCGGACTGTGCGTGTACCTGCTTCGGCTACCGGAAAAGATCGGTCGCGACCGGCTGGGCGTCGCGCTGGTGCTGACGCTCGTTTCCATAGTTTTTTGGGCATTTTTCGAGCAGACCGGCACGAGCATGAGCTTGTTCACCGATCGCAACGTGGACCGTTCGCTGTTTGGCGTGCTGATCCCGGCCTCGCAATTCCAGTCCGTAGACAGCCTGTTCATCTTGTTGATGGCGCCCGTGTTCAGCTTGCTCTGGTTGTACTTGGCGCGGCGTCGCTTGGAACCGAACACCCCGCTCAAGTTTGCGTTCGGCATCCTTCAGCTCGGCCTGGGCTTCGTAGCGCTGTACATCGGCGCCAAGATCTCGCGCGGGACCGGCAGCGTGCCAATGTTCTGGCTGATCCTGTGCTACTTTTTGCACGCGACCGGTGAGCTTTGCTTGTCGCCCATCGGCTTGTCGATGATCACCAAGCTTTCGCCCAAGGGCGTGACCGGCATCCTGATGGGCACGTGGTTTTTGGCGTATTCTTTTGCACAATACGTTGCCGCACTGATCGCCCAGCTCACGGGCGTCAAAACCGACGGTTCGGTGGCAACCACTCTGCCCAAACCGAGCGAAACGGTCATGGTTTACGGAACCGTATTTGGCACCATCGGCTGGGTGGCCCTGGGGGTTGGGGTGCTCTTGGTTTTGGTCTCGCCCGCGATCGCGCGGCGCATGCACGGCGTGCACTGAGCGTGGTGCCAGGCGCGGATTTTTGCGCGCCTGCGGAGCGGCAATCGTCGCGGAATTGTGGACGCGAATGAAACCGCTTTTGCTCGGCAAAAGTCTCAGCCAGACTGCGCGCCCATGTCGGATTCTTCCCCCGATCTCCCCGACCTCCCCGAAGTCGAAGCTCTCGACCCAGAGCCGGTAGCGGTCGCGATCGAGACTGCGCGCGCCCTGTTCCGTACTGGTGAGCATCTGGAGGCCTTGCGCTGGCTGCGCCGCGCCGCCGAGCGCGCCGAAGAATCGGGAGACGACGTCCGTGCGTTGAACTTGGCACGCAGCGCGGCGGACCTGAGCACAGCGCTACAAAGCGTGCCACCACCGCAGGCATCCGTGCCGCCGCCAGCGCCGCCGCCACGGGCATCTGTGCCGCCACCAGCGCCACCAGCGCCGCCGCCGCCGCGGGCATCCGTGCCGCCGCCAGCGCCGCCACCGCCAGCACCGCCACCGACTCCGCGCCGTGTGGACGAAGCCGTCGCGCTTTCGCCCTACGATGACTTCAGTGACAAGACTCAAGTCGACGCCGCAGCACCGATGATGCCGCGCGACTCGTTGCAGTCGGGTGTGCAAATCACCGAGATGCCCGCGCCGTCGCAAGGATCGCCGCGTTCGGTCACGATGCCTTCGCCTCCGTCGAGCGAGCAAACCGTGTCGAACGCCGAGTTTACGCCGGTGATCGATGTCGTGCGTCCCGCAGTGCGCTCAGCCATCCGCGTTGCCGTTACCCGCGATCCCGAGAGCCCGGACACCTGGCTCGTGCGTCCGCTGCCGGAGGGCCGCGAAGTCCCGCCCGGCTGCGAAGAAGCACTGCTCGTGGCGCTGGATCCGAAGAGCCGTCTGCTGCAATAGGACGCGCTCAGCGCGCATCCTTCAGCCGGGCGAGCAGCTCCGACTCGAGTGCTACGGATTCTTTTGGCAAGCTCGCGAGCCCGAAGAGCGGCGTGACCTCCCTCGGCGTCACGCGCTCGCCGACGGCGACACCGGCGCTGCGCGCTGCCCAGGCCACGATTGCACGCGGGTCGGTGCCGCCCGCGCGCAACTCGGCGAGGCTCAAGTCGGCTTCGCGCTTCGCCAAGCGGCGACCGCTTGCGTCGGTCACGAGCGGCACGTGAAACCATGCGGGGTGGGCTAGCCCGAGCGCGTTTTGCACGTGCCATTGACGGGCCGCACTGGGCAGTAAATCCGCGCCGCGTAGCACCTCGTTGACGCCCTGCGCGTGGTCGTCGACCACCACCGCGAGCTGATACGCGGGGGCTTTGTCTCGCTTGGCGATCAGAAAATCACCCACCTCGCGCGCGACGTCCCAAGTGCTCGTGCCGGCCACGCCGTCTTCGATCGTGACGTTGCCCTCCGGCACCAGCAAGCGCGCGCCTGCGGCCCGCCCCGATTGCCGCTCCGCGTCTGCGAACGACGAGTAAAGTCCGCGGCAAGTCCCCGGATAGCGGGGTTCGGGCGAGCCTGCCTGCGGCGCGCTCTGCGCGCTGCGAATGTCGCCGCGTGAACATACGCAGGGGTAAGCCTTGCCCGCTTCAATCAGCGCGGCCACGGCCGCATTTAGCCGCGGTAGCTCGGTCGACTGCACGAATTCCGGGCCGTCCCAATCGAGGCCGAGCCAATCCAGATCGGCGAGCGCCGCGTCCACGAAGCGCATTTCGGCGCGCGGCCCGTCCAAATCTTCGATCCGCATCAGGAGCCGTCCGGCTCGCGCGCGGATGTGCCAGAAAGCGAGCAGGAAAGTGCGCGCGTGACCGAGGTGTAAAAGTCCGGTCGGACTCGGTGCCAGACGCCCGACCGGAGTGTTCATCTCAGTCGCTCGACGCCGGGCACGAGCAGCTCGCTACGCGTTGTTCTGCATCGGCCAGCACGTGCTTGGCGTGCCTGCAATGCGTGCCACTGCTGCCGTCCAGGCGACACACGGCGCTCGCTGCACGCGATAGCGAAGCGAACGCGCGGCACGCACTTTCGCACAAGCCATTCGACTTGGCAGGCGCTGCGGCTCCCGCGGCGCTCGGCGCGCGACTGCGTTTGGGCTCTTGCTTCTCCGCCGCGCGATCAGTGGTCGCGTTGTGCCCGACCAGCGGTGCCGGTTCGGCGAGCGCTAGCCGATCGAGATCCGCTTTGGCTTGGTTCAGCGCACGCTCGGCCGCGTCGAGATTGCTGAACTCGGCTTCATCATCACTGGCCTTCGACTTGGGAGCATCGAGCCCCTGGGGCGCAGCAGGAGGCGCCGGAGCGGGCACCACGACCGGGCTTTCCGGCGTGGCCGCGCGCTCTTCCGCGGCCGCCGTCGGCGCGGTCGCGCTAGCGACCGGTGAGCTCGCCTGCGGTGAGCGCTGCGCTGCGCACGCCGTGAAGCACGCAAAAACTCCGAGCCCACACGCCAACCACGCGAATCTCATAGCTATTTACCGATGCGGGCCACGCCTGGATGCGTCAGCCAGTCGTTTAGACGTACCAGGTGTCGAAAAGGCTCACGCTCATGGCGTGGCCACGATGTAGGCCAGCCATCCCGGGTGGTTCGTGGCGCGCTTGGTCGGCTGGTAGTTCTCGGTGTCGTTGTCGTTGCTCTTGTCCCAGAACACCTGAGCGTCCGAGAAACCGGCTTCCTGCAAGAGCTCGGTCAATTCGGGCAAGGACCAGTAGCGCCAGTCGTAGGTGAACGCTTTGTTCATCTTGCTGCCGTCGGCAAACTCGAAGTGAATGTGGTTCAGAATCTCGTGCGTGATTGGGTTGAACTTGTCCTGATCCCACACGTAGGTGAACCCTCCCTTGATCGACCGCGGCTCCAGCATCGGCTCCATGGATTCCCAGCCGCCGTAGGCGTCGAGCATGAAGGCGCCGTCTTTTTTCAGGCCCTTCCTTACGGTGGCGAAGTAGGCCCGCAGCGCGTCGCGGGTCTTGAAGATCCAGTAGCTGAAATTGAACGCAACTACGACGTCGTGCTTGCCTGGTGATGCGGCCCGCACGTCTTGGCACAGCAATTTCACTTTTTGGGCAGCGTCGCCGAGTGGGACGATATTGCGCTTGGTGCCCCAGGCGAGCACCTTCGGATCGATGTCGATGCCTTGCGCAGTGCGCTCTTCGAGGCTCTTGACCCAGGCCCCGCACAGCAGCGCCGTGCCGCAAAAATCTTCGCGCAAGGTGAGCGGCGCGCGCCCACGCACCTTTTTGAAGGCGCGGTTGATGAAGTAGATCTCGGTCTCCGCGTCTTGTACCGAACGCTGATACAAGTCGTGCTTGTCTGCGGTCTTGGCGCTGAACTTCGATTTGCGGGCGGTCTTCTTGGTCGATTTCTTCTTGGGCATGGCAGCGGGAGAATTATTTCTTGTGTGAGCAGCGGAGCGTGCTGGCAAAGGTTCGTAAATCAGCAACATAGGCCAAAACGGCCGAGTTTGTCGCGGCGGCCAGCGAGACATTGGCAAAACCCAATGCGCCGCCGACGGCCTGCGCGGGGCCCAGCCCAGCCTCGGTGATTTCGGCCAATTCCAGCACCTGGCGGGAGTCGGGCTGCGCTGTCTCCGGCCGCACGTAAGCCACGAACGCCGTCCCACAAAAAGACGCGCTGGCCACCGGAGCCACGTCGATTCCGTTCGGGTAGCCGCGCCAGACCGTTTTCGGATCCATCTGCGGCTCGCTGCCCAAATCGAGCATGACCAAACCGAAGTGGCTGGTGTCGCGCTCGATCGGTAGGAACGCGCGCACGCCGAGCGGCGTGGTACTCGCGAACACTTCGGACAACATCTGTGACGTCGAACCTACCCACATCACCACGTCGGGGCCGAGTTCGGCTTTGCCCGCGTTGAAGTGCACACGCCGGCCGTGCATCGGAGTCATCGCGCTGCGCGCATCGATCGCCACGGTGAACAAATCCTGCCCCGTATTTGCGACGGCAATACTGCTGGCCCCGGCGCCTTCCGGTGACAGCACGAGGTTCTCGCCGCCCTCGACCCACAACTTGGCGCGGGGTGGAGCATCGTCGCCGAGCGGGTTACTGATGTAGACAGCGTGCGCCGGCGCGTCGGATAGCTCAGCGCCGACCACACGAGTGCCGTTGCGCGCATCGCTCGCCAAGATCTCGAGCGGCGTCGAGTTGTCCTGAGCGCGCCGCACGAGCTTGCCGTCCTTCACCCAATACGCCTTGCCGCGTAACAAGAGCGGGCCGCGCGCGACCGCGAAAAAGTCGTTCGGTCCGCCCTTTATCCCGGAAAAATGGGCGCGTTCGCTCACGCTGCCGTTCCCGCCGGCGAGCCGTTTGGCGAGCTGCACTTCGTCGGCGCGATTGATCATCACGACGCCATGCTCGCTCGCGCTCATTTGCCCGGCGGGACCGATCTCCTGCGGCTCGTCGATCACCAGCTTACTCTTGAGCTCCGGTCCGGCCGCGCCCGCCGATGCTACCGGCTGCGCTTCGTCCGGGATCTCCGACACGTTCAAAACCGCGGGAGCTGGCTCGGCGCGTTGCGGGGCCGCGATCGGCTTGCTGACGCTGACGCTCGGTGCGGGCGGTTGCGCCTTGGCGGGCAGCGGCGGGGTCTGTTGCTTGCCGCGCTCATCGCAGCCAAGCGAACCCGCGGCGCACCCGAGCAGTAGCGCGCTCGCGATGAAACGCGCAACACTCGAGCGATGCCGCATGTAGCCACTTCTGCCACAGTACTCGCGGAGCTCAAACCAAATCGATTCGAGTGCAAAATCGGCTATGACTCGGCCAATGCGTTCGCGCTTCCAAAGCTCAGTCGCCGCTCTGTTTACTGGCTCCCTAGCGATCGGGGGCGCGCTCGGCTGTGCCGCGGCAACTCCCGCGGCGCGGGTGCCTTCAGCTGGTACTGCGCCGACTCCAACCGCTACGCAATCGCCATCGCAATCGTCAGGCGCGGCCGCCGGCGCGCCCGCTGCGGCCGTTGGCGCAGAGGTTCCGGCGCGGCGCGCGCCCGAAATCGTTCTCGACGCGAAGCTCCCGATGCGTCCGCTACCGGAACTGAAGGTCGAGAACATCGGCTTGCACATTGGCGGCGGCCCGAACGACGCTGAGACCAAGGCGCCCTTCTTGAGCGCAGTGGCGGAGCGTTTCCCCTCGTTCATGGACTGTTACAGGAAGAACGAAGATCCGGCGCAGGGTGGTCGTTTTGGTGTCGATCTGCACGTCGCGCGCGCTGGTGGTCACCCGCGCATCGAGCAGCCGCGCACGTCGCTCCGTGGCCCTGATTTTCGAGCGTGCCTCGGAGGCGTGTTCGAATCGGTGGAATTTCAGAAGCCGAAGCACGGGCCGACCACGCTCAGCTACTCGCTGCGCTTCAGGCTGGTCGAGGCGCCTTGAAGAACTGCTGATACGGTATATCGACCGGGCGATCGTCCAGCGCAACCTCGAGCATGTGCGTAAGGAACGGCAACTCGCTCAGCCTGAAGCTGCTCTTGCTCTCGATCCGAGAGAGGCCCGTGCGCAGGGTCAGCAGGATTTCCAAACATTCCAACGTGGCGCCGTTCATGGCTGAAATGGCGCCCGCCCGGCCCAATCCTCGACCGAGAAAGCGCCCAAACCGCCCCGTTCGACCGCCATTGCAGGTCACGTTCAGGTCCCCCGCGAAGGGTAGGCCCGAAGCGCACTCGGGGTCGCCGCCGAGCAGGCTCAGCACTCGCTTTGCTTCGAGAATGGCTTGCGCGTAAAGCGCTGCTTCGCAATTGTGCATTGCGATGCTGCCTGCGCTCCCGCCGCTCTTTTCGTGTAGACCGGCGGCAAAGCCGATGCCCATCGCATATGCGTTCTTGAGCGCCGCGCAAACCTCGGTACCCACCGGATCGCTGCTCGTAAACACGTGATAGTACGGACCACGCGCGAGCTCGGCCCAGACGTTCACGGTTTCGACGTTGCGTCCCGTGAACACGACGCAGGTCTCGACTCGGCGCGCCAGCTCCCCCGCGATGCACGGCCCGCCCACGGCCACGGCATCGACATCGAGCTCAGTCGGCAGTTCCTGCTTCAGGACGTCCGGTAAGATCTCGAAACGCTCACCCTCGTAAACGAGGCCTTTCGAGATCATCAGCAGGGGAACACCAGCGCGCAACCAAGGAGCCAGTGCTTGCCCGGCCCAGCGCACTCCCGCAGAACTGACCCCGAGCGCAATGGCGTCTACTCCGGCCAGCGCGTCGCTCAATTCGGCCGCGTAAAACGGCGCAATCGCACTCGGAAGCGGCAGCTGGAGGGTTGGGTGCGGCGCGCCACTCCTGAGTGCAGTGATGATTTGCGTGTCCAGCTCGGTGCCGATCAGTCGCAGCTCGTGGCCGCGATCGATCAGCGGCAAGCACAGCGCACTGCCCATCATGCCGGCGCCCAAGATCGCGATTCGCGCCATCAGTTGCTGCTCGACGGGGCAGCTTGGGGCAAAAGTTTGCTGGCGCCGGTTGGTGCTGTAGTGGCCGGCGTTGGCGGCGGGAGCGTCGGTAGACTCGTGGGTAGGCCGAGGTTCGGAAGCTGCGGCAGCCCGGCGGGCAGCGGAGGCATACCACTCGGCAACGGAGGCAAGCTAGAGGGCAAGCTAGACAGCCCGGGCAAGCTCGACAGGTCGTTCGGCAAGGTCGGCAAGCTTTTCAGCAGTTCGTTGACGTCCGCGGGCAAGAGCTTGCTGAGCTCGGCGAGGGAGAGCGGGTGCAGGCCACAGCCCACGCCGATCGTGCGCTCGATATGCGCGGCGCTGAGTTGACGAGTGTCCGCGCTCAACTTTAGACCCACGCGAACGCTGCCGTTCACGAGCTTTTCGGCCAGCTTCCCGGCCTTTCCGGCCAGGGCGCCGCCCAATAGTTTGGCCAAGCGCGACTGTGCCTCGACGCCGGCCAGCGCGCTGCAGGGAAGCTCCCCGCTCAGATTCAGCGTTGCCTCCGAGTGATCGCTGCCACGGCTGAGCAAGCCATCGCCCGAGAGCTCGAACTTTCCGGCTTTGAGCCGGGATTCCGTAAGCGTGATGCGGTCGCGAGTCACGGGCAGCGTGAACTTCGTGTCGAAGGTCGTGGTATCGCCGAAGATGAAGCCGTCCAGCTCGAAGGGGTGGGGCGGTATGTAACCCTTGAGTGTGAGGTTGCTGACGCCGCTGACGCTGCCTGCCGCAGCGCCGCTGGCGAAGGCGATCGTGGTCTCGGAGCTCACCACCACGCCGCTCGCCGCGCCGCCCACGAGCAGCCCCAAACCGAGCGGTTTCGCCAGTCGCTCCGCGGGCGTCGGCGCGAGCACGAAACGCGCGGTTGGTGTAGCGCCGCCCGGCGAAATCTCGACGCGAAATGGCGCCTTACTCAGATCTGCTTCGCCGAAGCCGAGCGCGATGGACGACGCTTCACGCGCGAAGCCGGCGCCGACGGTCCCCAAATCCACGCCGAGGAAGCGAGTGTGCTGGGCGGCGAACACCCCGCCGCTCTTGGTGCGTGTCAGCTCACCCCCCGAGACCTCGAGCCAGGGCGGTGTGCCCACCGGTTCCACGAAACGGACGTGCACGTTCTTGGCACTGAGCGGTAGTGCGTAGGCGCCCGGGTGCGCTTTGGTCCACTCGCTGAGCTCGAGGCCTACGTTGGTGATCGAACCGATGACCAAGCCCTCGATGTTCGTCAGGTCGATTGAAAGCGGGGTAAGCCCGTCGAGCGCAACGTCGATGCGCCCGACTTGCATCTCGACCGTGCGCACCCGGTCCAAATTCACTTTCACCTGAGTGACTTGCACCCAACCCCAACCAAACGAGATGTTCTCGGGTTGCAAGCTGACGCCCTGTGCCTCGGCGGTGGAAAGCACCTTGCCCTCGACGTAGCGAGGCAATAGGAGGAGGAGAACGATTGTGGCAACGCCCAGTACGAGCGCAGCAACGACTGCCGAGACCAAGAGCCAACGTTTCCCGCTCACGGCGGCTACGCTACGATCTCTTGCCAGCGCGAGCCAAGTGAGCTTTAGGAAGGTCAGCCGAGCGAGCCCGATGCCCACCTATCTGACGCCCGAAGGGGCAAAAAAGCTCGCGAGCGAGCTCAATCAATTGGCAAGCCTGGATCGCCCACGAGTCGTGCAGGAAGTCGCCGATGCCGCCGCCCAGGGCGACCGCTCCGAAAACGCCGAGTACACCTACGGCAAAAAGAAGCTGCGTGAGATCGACCGACGCATCCGCTTTCTGAGCAAACGCCTCGACGACGCGGTCGTCGTCAAGCAGGAAGAGGGCGCGCACCGCGAGGTCCGTTTCGGCGCCCGCGTCGAAGTCGTGGACGAGAACGAGAAGCGCAGCAGCTACCTGATCGTCGGCCCCGACGAAGCCAACCCTTCGGAAGGTCGAATCAGCTTTCAATCGCCGTTGGGCAAAGCGCTGATGAAGCGCAAAGTCGGTGATGTGGTGACCGTGCTGCGACCGCTCGGTGAAATCGACCTGGAAGTCGTCGCGATCGAGTACTGAGGCGGTCGATGAACTCTGCCCTCCGCCGTCGGTTGTTGAAAGCGCTCTTCGCGCTCGTGCTGGCGGTGTTCGTGCTGTTCGCAGCGCTGTTCATTCGCGTCCGCTATTTCCCACCGCATTTCGACGTCGTTTCGATCGCAAGCTTCCCGGAGTACCAAGATCCGGCATTGCTCGAGCGAGCCTGGGCGCTGCCTGTCGCCAGGACCTATTTGCACGAGCTGGATTTCCAGCCCAACGGCTCGGTTTGCGGTCCGACGAGCGTCGCCAATGCCTTTCGATCGCTCGGGGAGGGACCGGTAACCCTACGCGCGGTCCTGGAAGGGACCGGCAAATGTCCCTGGGATTTCTGCTTCGGGGGCCTCACGCTGGACGATCTGGCGGGTGTGGTTCGCTCGAAATCAAGACGCTCAGTCACGGTGTTGACCGGCCTCTCTCTGGACGAGTTTCGGATGCACATGCGTCACGCCAATGACGTCGATCGTCGTTACCTGGTGAATTTCCAACGTGGCCTCTTGTTCGGCAAGGGTGTCGGTCATCATTCGCCGATCGCGGGCTACTTGGAAGATCGCGATCTGGTCTTCGTTCTAGACGTAAACCCGAAGTTTGGCCCCTGGTTGGTCTCCACCGAGCGTCTCTACCAAGCCGTGAGCTCGCCGGACTCGAGTAGTGGCAAACCGCGCGGGCTGTTGCTGATCCAGTGAGCACGCGGCGCTACGCGCGCGGGATCGGCTGTTGAGATTTTTGGCCTAGCGGCTTTCTGTGGCGCTGGGCCGCCCGCGCTTCGCTGAGAGATCGCACGCGCCTGTGCGGTCAGTTTTCGTCGGTCTGCGATTGGTTGAGGAGCACGCGGGCGCGTTCGGCGAGGCCTTGGATCACGGCGTGAAAGCTGGACAGGGCTTGTAGCTTTTCCGCGCCGAAGCGGGCTTCCAGACCGTGCTTGATGACGGGGACTTTGGCCGTGCCGCCCGTCGAGCAGACGCGATCGATGTCGGCGGGGGTGATGCCAGCGCGCTCCAACGTCTGATCGAGGCGTTCGAGGATGCTGCCCGAAACGCGGGCGCTCGCTGCTTCGAAGCGCGCTCGGGTCATGTTCTCGTGGATATCGATGCCCGGATATTCGAAGCGGAACGTGGCTGATTCATGCGTGGAGAGCTCGCGCTTTTGCTGCTCGATGGCCTCGAAAATTTGAAACCCGAGACTATCTTCGATCAAGCAGAGCAATTGATCGACGTGCAACTTGTCCTCGTCACTGGAGGAGCCTGCGCGCACACCGCGCAAAAACTCCAATACGTCCCGTCGCGCGAGCCAGCAAATGTCGGCCGGCGAACACAGCCGCTCCATCAGCGGCGCGGGCATCTCCAGCCAATTGGAGCCAAACGGCACCTGGTAGCGCACGCGCGATCCGAAGTGCTCGGCGATGCCGTGGCGCATCAACGAGCCGTCGAAGGCATCACCCGCCTGTGCGACGCCACCGATTGCCAATACCTCGAGCGCGTCGGCTCGCTTCGGATCGAGCCGCGCGACGGTGTAGTCCGAAGTGCCGCCGCCGAAATCGGCGACTAGGAAGGTGTTTGCGCCGGGCTTCGTGCTGCCGAAATCGTAGGCGGCGGCGAGCGGCTCGGGGCAAAAGTGAATGTCCTCGAAGCCCGCGAATTCTGCGGCACTGCGTAGACGCGCTTCGGCCAGGGCGTCGGCTTGGTCGTCGTCACTGAAACGCGCGGGTCGCCCGAGCATCACGCGCCGGACGTCGCACTCGAAGTGGGCGTTGGCCCGTCTGCGCATCTCGCGCAAGAACATGCCGACGAGTTCCTCGAGCAGTACCTTACGTGAGCCGATGCGCGTGTCGGAGAAGCTGGCGATGGGCAAGAAGCGCTTGATCGAGCGGATGAAGCGCCCGCGCATGCCTTGAGCCACATAGTCACTCAGAGCGCCAGCGCCGAACGACCAGGCGGCGTCGTCGGAGTAAAACAGGATGCTACGAAACACGCTTGGATCTTGCGCGTTTTCGTCGAGCGGGATCGGGGCGCACACCTCGTTCCGGTTGGCGGCAGCGAGCAAGGAGTTGCTGGTGCCGAAATCGATCGCGTACATTTCAGGGACGAACGCCGGGGGCATGCTCAAGATTTCTCGAAGACGCGCGGGTTCACAGGAACAGATCGGGCAGCAGCTGGTCCGCGGGGACGGCAGAGTAGCCGGAAAGATCGCTCACGCCAGCGGCTTGTAGGACTTCCTCGTCCAACGCGAAATTGCCGGTAAATTCGCGGCTCGGGCGGGTCAAAATGACGTGCGCTGCGTCGGCCACGATCTCCGGACTGCGCGCGCGTGCCATGGCTGGATCGCCGCCGAGCAGATTTTGCACGGCGGCCGTGCCGATGATCGTGCGCGGCCAAAGCGCGTTGACGGCGATGCCCTTCGGGCGGAGCTCCTCGGCAAGCCCGAGGACGCACAGGCTCATGCCGTACTTGGCGATGGTGTACGCGAGGTGTGGGGCGAACCAGCGCGCTTCCAGATTCAAAGGTGGCGAGAGCATCAGGATGTGTGGGTTCGAGCTCTGCGCGAGCGCAGGGATGCAGGCCTTGGAACACAAGAAAGTACCCCGCGTGTTTACCTGGTGCATCAAGTCGAAGCGCTTCATGTCCGTCGCCAGGGTGCTCGTGAGTTGAATCGCGCTGGCGTTGTTGATCAAGCAATCGATGCCGCCGAACGTGGCGATGGTGCTCGCCACCGCGGCGCTCACTTGATCTTCGAAGCGCACGTCGCACACGCAGGCGAGGCCGCGGCCACCGACGAGCTCGATCTCACGCACGGTGTCGTGCACGGTGCCGGCCAATTTGGGGTTCGGCGCGTCGGTCTTGCCCAGCACTGCGATATTTGCGCCGTCCCGAGCAGCCCGCAGGGCAATCGCCCGACCGATGCCGCGGCTTGCGCCGGTGATCAGCAGTGTTTTTCCAGACAGGTTCGCCATCTTCCCTCTTCTACTCGACACCGCTCATGCGGTCTCGAAGCGCGGCAGCCTGGCTGACTCAGTAGCCGAAGTCGGTGGTGCTGCTCGTATTTTTCTTCTTCGGGGCTGCGACGGGCGGCGGAGCCGCAGCCGGCGGGGTTGGAGCGGCGGGCGGCGCAGCCACGGCGGCCGGCGACACCGGGCGCGGCGCGATACGTCCGGCCAAGTTCGAGCGCGCGAGCGCTGGCTTCGGTGCGGGAGTGGGTTCGGGCGGCTTATCCGCGCTTGGCACCGGAGCGCTGGCCGCGACCGCGACGGCGGGTTCGCGAGCGCTCGGAGGTGTGGCGACTTCTGGCGGCGGATTGACGACCGTGGGCGGCGCTTTGACTTCCATCTGCGCGCTCGGGGCGGCGCTGGCGGCTGCCGCGGAATCGGACCGGTGCATGACCTTGAAGGCAGCGAATGCGCCGCCGCCCAGGACCAACAGCCCACCGCCGAGCAACGCCGCGACTACCCGCGCATTGCTGCGCTTCGGGATTTGCGTACCGGTGTTCGACCAGTTGGCGGCCGTGGAAAGCCCAGCGCGCGCCGCCGGTTGCGAAACTGCGGGGGCCTCGGCGACCAGCGCCGGAACTGGGCCGGTCACGTCTGCGACCGGCATGCCGCGGCCGGCTTGGAAGTCGCGCAGCGCTTGCGAGAATTCTTCGCACGTTTGATAGCGCTGCGCGACGTCTCGAGTCATCGCCTTGCTGATGATGGCTTCGAACGCGGGGTCCAAATTCGGCGCCAGTTGCCGCGCTAAGGGCGCGTCGGAGAGCACGATTTTGAACAATAGCTCGTTGAACGTCTTGCCGTCGAAGGGCACCGCTCCGGTCACGCACTCGTACAGAATCACGCCCATGGCGTAGAGATCACTGCGTGCGTCAGCCTCGCGACTGCCGTTGGCCTGCTCGGGCGACATGTAATAGGGCGTGCCCATGACCGAGCCGGTCTTGGTCATCTTCATGCCCTCGTTGCTGAGCTGGCTGAACTTCGAGATTCCGAAATCGATGATCTTGACGTAGTCGCTGACGCCGGCCTTTTGTTTGAGCACGAACAAGTTCTCGGGCTTCAAATCACGGTGGATGATGCCCGCCTGATGGGCGGCAGCGAGACCGGCCAGCGCTTGCAATATGAGCGGCGTTGCTTGTTCGGCGGTCAACTGACGCAAGCGTTCGATCCGCGAGTTCAACGGCTCGCCGTCCAGAAACTCCATGACCATGAAGCGATCGCCGGTCGGCAGCACGCCCAAGTCGAGGACTTCCATGATGTGATCGTTGCCGATGCGGCCCGCGGCCTGCGCTTCGCGTTCGAAGCGTTGAACGATGTCCGCGTTCATGGCGGCCTCGCCAAGCAGCACCTTGATCGCGACCCGCCGACGGATCGAGACGTTCTCGCCCTCGTACACCTCGCCCATCCCGCCCTGCCCAATTAGACGGACGATGCGGTACTTGTCTTGGATGATTTGGCCGGGTTGAAGCATGGAGCTCGGTCCGCCATTCTATCCTGGCTAGGAGAACCGGCAAAGCCTGCTGTTTGCCGGCTCATTAGTCCCGCTTTGAGCGAGGTGGCATACACTTCATGCACATGACCGAGCCCGAACCCACGACTGAGCGACGCACGCTGAAGGGCCGTCCCACGGTGGTACTCCTGCTGCTGATCGGGTCGTGTTACGCCTTTGGCTATACAATCTTCCGCCTGTTGAAAGGAATGCACCTGTGACGGAGGGCTCCAGCCAGGTTCGCGTGTGTTTCGTATGTCTGGGCAACATCTGCCGGTCGCCCACCGCTGAAGGCGTCTTTCGCCACCTCGTCGCCAAAGCCGGGCTGAGCGCTCGATTCGAAATCGACAGCGCGGGCACCGCTGGCTACCACACGGGGGATGCTCCGGACCGCCGAGCTCGCGCCGCGGGCAAACGAGCCGGCGTCGTCGTCGACGGCGCGGCACGGCAATTCTTGGACGACGATTTTGCGCGATTCGATTACGTCATCGTCATGGATGCGTCGAACCGGAAAGACTTGCGGCGACTCGCCCCAGGTCCCGAGGCTGCGGCCAAGATCCGCTTGCTGCGCTCGTTCGATCCCACTGCGCCCAAGGACGCCCCGGTTCCGGATCCGTACTATGGCGACGACGCGGGCTTCGATCACGTTCTCGAGCTGTGTCGCACGGCGTGCCAGCACTTGCTCGAGGAGATCCGCCGCGAGCAGCGGCTGTGATCAGTCGCGTGCTGCAGAGTCGCGTCGAGTCCTTGCTCGGGCAAACCGTGCGCTCGGCGACGCGCCTGACCGGCGGCGACATCAACGACGCATTCGAACTTGGCTTGGCCGACCAGCGGCGCGTCTTCCTGAAGACGAACGCGCGGGCTCCGCTCACGATGTTTGCCGCTGAGGCCCGAGGTTTGGAATTTTTGCGTCAAGCACGCGCGCTGCGCGTCCCCGAGGTGCTGGCGGCCTCTCCGATCGACGAGGGGCCGCCTTTCTTGCTGCTCGAGTTCATTCGCTCCGGCAGTCGGCGGCCGGATTTCGACGAACAGCTCGGCCGAGGGCTGGCGAACTTGCATCGCTTCGGCGCCCCGAGCTTTGGCTTCAGTGAAGAGAACTTCATCGGCCGGTTAGGGCAAGGAAACCGTCCGCACGCGAGCTGGGCCGAGTTCTATCGCAACCAACGCCTCGAACCGCAACTCTCTCTCGCCGAAGCTGCTGGGCATGCAACGCTCGCATTGCGGCGCCAGTTCGATCGACTCTTCGCCAAGCTGCCCGAGCTCGTGGGCGAGCCCGAAGCCCCCGCGCGTTTACACGGCGACCTCTGGGGCGGGAACTTGCACGTCGATGAGCAGGGCGCTCCGTGTCTCATCGATCCTGCGGTGTACGGCGGGCACCGCGAGATGGATTTGGCCATGATGCGGCTGTTCGGTGGCTTCAACGAGCGAGTATTTGGCGCCTACGCCGAGGCGTTTCCGCTCTCGACGGGACACGCCGAGCGGGTTCTGCTGTGCCAACTGTACCCGCTGCTCGTGCACGTGAACTCGTTCGGCGGCGGCTACCTCCGATCGGTCGAGCAGGCGCTCTCGGCGTATCTCTAGTTGGAATCATCTGCATGTTGCTGCTCACCGACATCGTCACGGCCTCGCGAGAAGTCGCGGCGACTCGTTCGCGACGGAAGAAAATCACGCGTTTTGCCGAGGTTCTCCGGCGACTCGAACCGGGCGAGTTGCCCGCGGCGGTCGGCTTTTTGTGCGGTGAGTTGCGTCAGGGTCGGCTCGGTTTGGGTCCGCGCACGTTGCAGCGGCTGCGCACCGAACCGGAACCGCTAAGCTCTGCGGTGACGGTGCTCGAGCTCGACGCGGTGTTTCAGGCCCTCGAAGCTCTGTCCGGAAAAGGCGTGCTCGGTGAGCGCGAGCAATCGTTGTCCGCGCTGTTCGCCCGCCTCCGCGCCGAGGAGCGCGACTTCGTCGTACGACTGATCTTGGGAGAGCTACGTCAGGGCGCGTTGGAGAGCATCGTGCTCGACGCACTCGCCGAAGCCGCGCAAGTGTCCAGCGAGTCCATCCGTAAGGCGATGCTTTTCGCCGGCGACGCGGCGGAGGTTGCCGCGAGCGCGTTTCGCGGCGGCGAGGCCGAGCTCGCGAGGTTCACGATTCAGCTCTTTCGGCCACTCCGCCCGATGCTTGCCCAATCGGCGAAAGATGCGGCCGAAGCGTTCACGCGCACGGCGCCCGCCGCGGTCGAACACAAGCTGGACGGCGCTCGCATTCAATTGCATCGCGAGGGCGACCGAGTCGCAATCTATTCCAGGTACGGCAACGATCTGAGTGAGGCGCTGCCCGAGATCATCGATCTCGGTCGTTCGTTCAGCGCACGATCCTTGGTGCTCGACGGTGAGGTAATCGCGCTCCGCGCGGACGGTCGACCACAGCCCTTCCAAGTGACGATGCAACGCGTCGGTCGCAAACTCGACGTCGCAACCGCGCGGGCGGATCTACCGCTCCGCGCCTTTTTCTTCGATTGCCTGTACGCGGACTCAGAAGTGCTCGTCGAGCAACCCAACAGCGCGCGCTGGCAAGCGCTTTGCGCGGCAGTTCCGCCCGAAGCTCGCGTGACTCGCGTTGCCGTCGCCAGTGCCGGCGAAGCACAGGCTGCGCTTTCGCGCGCGCTCGCTTCGGGCAACGAGGGTATCGTCGTGAAGAGCCTCGCGTCGAGCTATGACGCTGGTCGGCGCGGGATCGGCTGGGTCAAAGTCAAACCCGCGCCGACGCTCGACCTGGTGGTGCTGGCGGTCGAGTGGGGCAGCGGACGCCGCAAAGGGCTGCTCAGTAACCTTCACCTCGGCGCGCGTGATCCGGAGACGGGCGGCTTCGTGATGCTGGGCAAGACGTTCAAGGGGCTCACCGATGCGACGCTCGCGTGGCAGACGCAAAAATTCCAAGAGCTTGCCACTGAGCGAAGCGACTGGGTGGTCAAAGTCCGACCCGAAGTCGTGGTCGAGATCGCCTTCGACGGACTGCAGAAGAGTTCCACTTATCCCGGAGGGCTCGCGCTGCGCTTTGCTCGCGTCAAGCGCTACCGGGAGGACAAGCCTGCCAGCGACGCGGATACCATCCAGTTCGTGCGCGAACTGTTCGAGCGAGGTCAGTAGCGCAATGAGAAGGTGCCGTGCGAGTTCGAGCTAATGCAAATTGCCGGAAGAACGCCAGCTCGCGCGCCCCTCCAAAATCCCGCCGTCTGCGCTCATGGCCACGAGCATCCCGGCGTCGGCCATGATGCTGACGAATGGTGCCTGCCAATTGGGGTCCATCCAAACGCTGCGCCAGGCAACGCTCCGCGCGGGGTCACGCACCCACAGGCGCCCGAGGCTCGCTATCCACTCGCGATCCAAAACGTCCATCGCGGCGGCAGTCAGGTCCAGGCTGCTGTCGGCGACTGACACCACCGCCGTCTGTCCTTCCACGCGCAAGGCGATGCCCTGGCTCCCCACGATCAGTCCGAGGCCGCGGTCTGCCTCGGACGCGCCAGCCACGAAGGCCCGCGTGTGAGGTACTTGCAGGGAGCTGACCTCGCCTTGCATCGGCGAATAGATCGCGGCAAAGCCGTTGCCTTGCGTGAGCCGGCCGCAGATCAGCCAACGCGAATCGTCGAGGCGCAGTAGCCCAGCGACGTAGGCGACGCCTTCGAGCGGTATCGGCTTCATCCAACGCCGCGCCGCCATCGCCCAGAGCGTGGCAGGCTCACCCGGGCGTTGACTGAGTGCCACCAGCAGATCGTCGAAACGGCCGTTGGCGTGGGTGAACGTGACGTCGGTGCGCGGCGCGCGCACGACCTCGCGCACGCCGTCGCTGGCGTACACTAGGAGCTGTCCGCCCGCGCCGCCGATCAACCAGCCCCCGGCCTCGATGCGTCGCGCGAAGCCCATGCCGGGCGGCAGATTGCGCGCGATTTCAGGAGTCGAGACCCACGTCTGTCCGTTCCAGAAGGCGGGGCCATCCGTGGTGAATGCCAAGCAGTGTCCGTCTACGTCCCAGGCCGCGCTTTGGATGATGCGTTCGCCTCCGGGGTGACGCACGGTCCATTCCCAGCGAGTCAGGTCTCCCGGGGGCGCCAGATCGATCAGGCTATTGATGAAGCGTCGGCTGGGCTTGGGAGGAGTGGGCGTTTCGGTGAGCCAGGGCACTACGCTGGCCGCGAACTCCAAGGACTCTTGCGGGCGCTGAGTGGGATCGAGCGCCGTCGCTCGCGCAATTGCGACGTCAATCGCGCGACACGAGTCCGCGCGCTGGCGAAGCTCCGGAACCAACGCTTGGCAGTCGAGCAGTGAGCGCCGTTTGGAGTCGCGAATCGCCAACATGTTCTTGAGCAAGGTGTCTGCTTCGAACAGCGTTTCACCGGTCAGACTGAAATAGAGTACGCAGGCCAGGGCAAAAATATCAGTGAAGGTGCCGGTACCCGTCGAATCCGGCAGGCATTGCTCGGGTGCGGCGTAACCCAGCGTGCCCACCGGAATGCCGCCGAAGGTCGCGGCCAACCCTTGTGGACGCGCGATGCCAAAATCCGAAATTTTCAAGATCTCGGCTTCTCCAAAGCCGCAGCAGAGGACGTTGCCGGGCGTGAGATCGCGGTGCACCACGCCCACGCCGTGAATCGCGTGCAGGCCCGCCGCCAAGCACTTCAGTGCGTGCGCTGCGCGCGCGGAATCGAACGCGACGCCGGTGCGTTCGATCGAACCCTTCACGCGATCTTCGAGCGTCGTGCCCTCGACGCCGCCGTGCACGTACTCGACCGCGAGCCAGGGGGTGGGCGGCCGGGCCGGCCCGCTCAGGTACGTCAGGCCGGTATCGACCAAGCGAACCACGAACGGGCACGGCGGAATCCGCTCGTTCAGCCGACCGAGCGCAACGGCCTCTTTCTGCACCAAAATGCCGGCCGAGTCCTGCGCGCCAGACTCGGCCGTTGGCCGCACCATTTTAATCACGACCGGCGAGATGCCGTCTGGCGCCTCGCGCAGCGCGAGAAACGCTTGCCCCATGCCACCTTCGCCGATGCGCCGCTCCAACCGGTAGCTGACGCCGGGTTGAAACTCCGATTCGACGATCTGCCCGCTCAGGGACGCGGGTCCGGATGCGCTAAAGTGACGATCCGACATCGATTGGCGCTCGCTCGAGTGACGGTCGAGCCTCTCCAACTTGCGAGGTTACCACGGAAATCCGGCTCGGTTGCGGCGCCGAGGGGCGCGCGAGCGCGCTGGGTTCGAAAACGAGGCTCGACGCTTGACGCGGGCCAGAAACGGTTCTTTTTTGCCGCGTGCGCTTGCCATCGAGCGCATGTTCCGCATTTTCCTCCCTCGAGGAAGCGGTTCCTCCACCTCTTTCAGTTTGCGAGACCAAAATGGGCGCTGTCAAAGACTTCATCGTTCACCACTACCGTCACTTCAACGCTGCCGCCCTGATCGATGCAGCCAAGGGTTGGGAAACGCACCTGCAAAAGGGCGGCAAGATGCTGCTCACGATGGGCGGCGCGATGAGCACCGGCGAGATGGGCTTGGTCATTGCCGAGCTGATCCGCAAAGACAAGATCCACGCGATCTCGCTGACTGGAGCGAACCTAGAAGAGGACGTGTTCAACCTCGTCGCGCACAACAGCTACCGGCGCGTGCCGAACTACCGTGAGCTCGGCCCGCACGACGAAGCCGCGCTGCTCGAAAAGGGCCTCAACCGCGTAACCGACACCTGCATCCCCGAGCACGAGGCGATGCGCAAGATCGAGAAGAAGATGCTCGCGCTGTGGGAGCGCGCGCAAAAGAACAACCAGCGCTTCTTGCCGCACGAGTATTTCTATCAATTGCTGAAGAGCAAAGAGCTCGAGCCAGAATACGAGATCGACCCCAAGAACTCTTGGCTGCTTGCAGCGTGTGAGAAGAACTTGCCGCTGTTCGTTCCGGGCTGGGAAGATTCGACGCTCGGCAACATGTTCGTCGCCGGCGTGATCCGCGGTGAATACGAGTACACCATCATGCGCGGCGGCACCGAATACATGGGCGCGCTGATCACCTGGTACAAGGAGCTCGACGCCAGGCACGACATTGGTTTCTTCCAGATCGGGGGCGGCATCTCGGGTGATTTCCCGATCTGTGTCGTGCCGCTGATCGATCAAGACTTGCAGCAGAAAGTGAAAGTCTGGAGCTACTTCTGCCAGATCTCGGATTCGACGGCTTCATACGGTTCGTACAGCGGCGCGCCGCCCGGTGAGAAGATCACCTGGGGCAAGTTGGCGGTCGACACGCCGCGCTTCGTGATCGAATCGGACGCGACGATCGTGTTCCCGCTGGTCGCGGCCTACGTGCTCGACATGTAGTTGCTGTCGCGCGTGGCAGGGACCGGTGATACTCAAGGGACGCGGTAGGCGACCTTCGACTGTTGCCGGTCCCAGACCACGGCGCCCGACGGCAGCGGGGCGTTCGCGCTTGCCGCCGCGAGCGCTTTGGTGATGGTGGCGCCCTCACCGAGCACGATCTGTCCGAGCACGGGATCGGCCAGGGTCTGACCTTTGCGCGGGTCTTTGGGATTGTAGACGACGTAGCGCACGGCTCGAAGTGTACTTGGATTCACGGGTCACTCAACGGCTGGTCAGGAGCGTGCTAGACCGCTGCCCATGTCTGGCAACGGGAGCAGCGCGTTCGACGTGATCGTGATCGGTGGCGGGCCTGCCGGTTCTGCCGCAGCTACCCGGCTCGCGCAGCGCGGACACCGCGTCTTGCTCTTGGAAAAGGAGCGCTTCCCGCGCTTTCACATCGGTGAGTCGATGCTTCCGTGTTCGATGCCGCTGCTCGAACAGCTGGGGGCAATGCCGCGCTTCAACGCGGCCAATTTCTTGCCCAAGTACGCGGCGGAATTCGTGACCGCGGACGGCCTACTGAAGCGCCGCTACGCGTTCCGGGACGGCTTGGTTGGAGGTGCGCCCTCGGCCTACGAAGTCGACCGCAGCGAATTCGATCGACTCTTGCTCGACAACGCTGCCGAGCGGGGCGTGGATGTGCGTCAGGGCGCCCAGGTGATCCGCTTCGATCTCGAGGCCAAGTCGGGGGTCTCGGTCGTGGCACGTTTGGAAGATGGCTCCGAGGCCACCTTCGAAGCCGCGATGCTGATCGACGCGAGCGGACAAGCATCCATGCTCGCGGGTCGCTTGGGTCTGCGCGAGATGGATCAGGAGCTGAAGAACTTCGCGGTCTTCTCCCATTTCGAAGGCGCGGGCCGCGCTAGCGGTGAAGAAGAGGGGGACATTACGGTCGTGCTGGTGCCGGGCGGCTGGTGGTGGGTGATCCCGCTGCGGAACGACCGCACCAGCGTGGGGCTGGTCGGGCCGTCGCGCGGTTTACGCGGCCAAAAGCCGGATGAAGCCTATTTCAATGCGCAGATCGCGGCCACGCCGGTCTTGCGCGATCGCCTGGCTTCGGCCACACGTGTCGCGCCGGTGCGGAGCGTGTCGGACTATTCCTACGTCAGCAAGAAGCTCGTCGGAGATCGCTTCGTGCTCATCGGCGATGCGGCAGCGTTCATCGATCCCGTGTTCTCGACCGGCGTCTATTTGGGGCTTGTGGGCGCATTTCGTGCGGCCGGGGTCATCGATGCGGCGCTGCGCACAGGCAAGTTCGGACGCTCTCGATTTCTCGGCTACGAACGTGAGACGCAGAAAAACGTGGCTACTTACCGGCGCTTCGTCAAAGGCTTCTACACTCCAGAATTCGTGGATGTCTTGATGTCGCCGAGTGACTGGCTCTCGCTGCGCGCGGCGATTACCTCACTTCTCGCTGGCTTCGGCGTCGATCATTTCGAGGTCAACTGGCGCGTGCAAGTGTTTCGCGCGATCGCCCGCGCCAACAAGCGCTTCGGCTTCGTGCCGCGCGTGCTCGAGCCCCGCCTGGGCGCTTAGAGCAAGCCGGCTTCACGGCAGGCAGTACGCGCTTCGGCCATGCCACGCACTCGCTGTGCGAGCCAACCGAACTTCCGCGCCGCATTCACGTTTTCGCTTCGGTCGTCGAAGAAGTGGCACTCCGTACCGGGCGCGAGCAGGTCGGAAATCGCGGCGAACGCACGCGGATCTGGCTTGTTGAAGCCGGATAGGTGCGATGGATGGTGCGCGTGGAATGGGTCGGTTGGCCCGAGATCGGCCAGCACTTTGGGCCACTGCGCAGGGTTGGTGTTGCTCAAGCTGAGTACGCGGTGCCGTTGGCGGAGCTCGGCCAGCAAACTCAGCGCGCCCTCATAGAAGCCGACGGCGGCGCCGCGAAACTCGGCCAAAAACTCGAGTGGCGCCAACGACAGCTCGAACCGCTGTACCACGGCGCCGGCGAAATCCGCCTCAGTCGACACACCGGTCTCGAAGCCGCGCAGCAATTGCGGCCAAACTGCTCGCACTTCCTCGCTGCGCCAGCGACGAGGCCGACGACTGCTGCGCGCAATCAAGCGATCGCCCTGAAAGTCATACAGGACGCCGCCCATGTCGAACACGACCACGCTCCGGTTACCCATCGCGCGACGTCATTTAGCAGAGGACCGCCGCCGTTCGCAAAGCCAACGGGCGCGTTGACACGGCGGGCGCGCGGGTACTGACTAGCGGGGGAGACCATGACCGCCGATTCCGAATCGACCCAGGTGCCTCCGCTGCTCGCGCCCGACGATCCAGCAGCGTTCGAAGTGATCGAGGACGAGCGGCGCTCTCCCTTCCTGATCACTTGCGATCACGCGGGAAAACGCTTGCCGCGTGCGCTGGGCACGCTGGGCTTGCCCGAGAGTGAGCTCAGCCGTCACATCGCCTGGGATCTGGGCGCTGCACAGGTGTCGCGCTCCCTCGCTCGCGAGCTGGGTGCCTTCGCGATCTTACAAACGTATTCGCGGCTCGTCATCGACTGCAACCGTCAGGTCGACGTGCCGAGCTCGATCCCGCTGATCAGCGAAAGCACGCTCATTCCCGGTAACCATGGTCTGTCGCCCGCGCTGGCGGCCGAGCGCGCACGCGCCATCTTTCACCCCTACCACGCGCGCATCCTGAGCGAGTTCGAACGGCGCGCGAACGCCGCGCAGCCGAGCGTGTTGATTGCGATGCATAGCTTTACCCCGACGTTCCTCGGTGTCTCGCGGCCATGGCACACGGGCATGCTGTACAACCGCGACGTGCGACTGGGTCGTGCCCTGATCGAGCTCCTCCGTCGCGACCCTGAACTCGTCGTAGGGGACAACGAGCCGTACTCCGTGAGCGATCTCAGCGACTACGGCGTGGTCGTGTACGGTGAACGGCGCGGCATCCCGCACGTCGAAATCGAGATCCGCCAAGATCTGCTGATGGACCAAGCCGGGCAGGAAGCGTGGGCCAAACGCTTTGCGCGCCTACTGCCCGAGGCCTGCGCCGGAATCGCGCTCTGAGCGCGCGCATTGCGCGCATCTCCGCAATAGTCCGTTGCCCCGATCGTCATTGTCCGTCTCCGCTGGCGCCTTATCTTCAGTGCTTCAAGGAGTGTTTCGATGAGCCAAGTTCGAGAAGTGAGTCGCGTCGTCACGGCGCACCGCCAAGAAGAAGGCGCGGGTTTCATCGTTCGTCGACCGCTGCCATCGATGAGCTTGACGGTCGCCGATCCGTTCCTGCTGATCGATGAGATGGGGCCGGTCGATTACGGCCCGGGCGAGGCCGTTGGCGCTCCGGATCATCCGCACCGTGGCTTCGAAACGGTGACTTACGTCCTCAGTGGGGAGTTCGAGCACGAAGACTCAGCGGGTCACCGCGGCGTGCTTCGCTCGGGCGACGTGCAGTGGATGACGGCGGGTGCCGGCGTGGTGCACTCCGAGATGCCGTCACGCGGCGTGCGTGATGCCGGCGGTCGGGTGCACGGCTTTCAAATCTGGGTGAATCTGCCCGCGCGTCTGAAAATGACTCAGCCGCGCTATCAAGAAGTCGCGTCGGCGAAGATCCCGACTGGCGACAGTGCGGACGGCCTGGCTCGCGTGCGCGTGATCGCAGGCGAGGCGCTCGGTGCCCGCGCGATCATCGATACCCTGACGCCGATCGTGTATCAGGATTGGTCGCTGAAGCCGGGTGCGGACGTGACGGTGCCCTTGGCGCCCGAGCAACAAGCGTTGGTGTATGTCTTCGAAGGCGCCGTGAGCGTTGGTGATCAGGACTCGCGCGTGGTTGATGGGCAACTCGCGGTGCTGGCGGGCGGCGACAGTGTACGCCTGCGCGCTAGTGTGGACGCGCGCCTGCTCTTGCTGGCAGGCGTTCCTCTGAAGGAGCCCGTGGCTCGCTATGGCCCGTTCGTGATGAACACGCAGCAGGAGATCCAGCAGGCCTTCCGCGACTATCAAAGCGGAAAGATGGGCGAGATCACCCGCACGGCGCAAGTGCAGTCCACGGTCTGAAGTGACGACAATCGAGCTGAGTCGAGCGCGCCCCGACTCAGCTCGAACTGTTTCAGCCAAGCTTCGAGATGATCGCTTCGCCCATGCCGCTGGTCGAAAGTGGCTTGCTGCCGCCGAGGTCGGCCGTGCGCGCGCCAGCCGCAAGCGCGGCTTCGACCGCGCGCTCCACGGACGCCGCTTCCTTCTCGAGGCCGAGGCTATGGCGCAGCAACATGGCCGCGCTCAAAATCGTCCCTACCGGGTTGGCGATGCCCTTGCCCGCGATGTCCGGCGCTGAACCGTGGATCGGCTCGTACAGGCCGAGCTTGCCTTCACCGAGCGACGCGCTGGGCAACATGCCAAGTGAGCCGGTGAGCACCGCGGCTTCGTCCGACAAGATATCGCCGAACATGTTCTCGGTCACGATCACGTCGAAGCTCGTGGGAGCAGTGACGAGGCGCATGGCGCAGGAGTCGACCAACTGGTGTTCGAGCGTGACGTCCGGGAAGTCGCCCTTCAGTTGCGTCGCTATCTGACGCCAAACGCGGGACGATTCGAGCACGTTCGCCTTGTCCACCGAGGTCAGCTTCTTGCTGCGACCGCGAGCCAAATTGAAGGCCAAACGGACGATGCGCTCGATCTCGAAGTCCATGTACTCGAGCGTGTCGGTGACCTTGAGGCCGCGCTCCGTCTGTTCGCGAAATTGCTTACCGAAGTAGAGGCCACCCGTCAGCTCGCGCAGAATGAGCATGTTGCAGCCCTGGATGCGCTCCAGCTTCAGCGGCGATGAATCCACCAGCTCGGGATAGCTGCGCACGGGGCGAAGGTTGGCGAACAAGCCGAGCCCTTTGCGAATCGCGAGCAGGCCCTTCTCTGGGCGGGTCTTGGCGTCCGGGTTGTCCCACTTCGGACCGCCCACGGCGCCGAGCATAATCGCGTCCGCCGCTTTGCACGCGCTGAGTGTGGCCGGCGGTAGCGGATCGCCCGTCTCGTCGATGGCGATGCCTCCGATCAGCTGCGTCTCGAAGGCGAACTCATGCCCGCCGCCCTTGGCGACGGCTTCGAGCACGGCGCGCGCCTGACCCGTTACCTCGGGTCCAACACCATCACCGGGGAGAAGAACGATTTTAGCTTTCATGGGATCGGTAACTCTCTAGCTCAAGCTTCTGCGGCTGCTTTTGGAGGAGCTGCCCCGACCCGCGCGGGGCGGCTGACCGTGTGACCGTCGGGGAGGACAGATCGGCCTTGTATCAAACCATACTCGATGGAGTCGACCAAGGCGTGCATCGAGGCCTCGATGATGTTGGACGAGGCGCCCACCGTGCTCCAGCTTCGGTGGGCATCTTGGCTGTCGATCAAGACGCGGGTGATGGCCTCGGTGCCCTCCGTCCCGTCCAAAATCCGGACCTTGTAGTCCGCCAGGTGGATCTCGTTGATCGCGGGGTAGGAGGGGGCGAGTGCCTTGCGCAGCGCGCCGTCGAGCGCGCTGACCGGTCCGTTGCCTTCGGCGGCCGTGTGCAGGGTGTTCTTACCGACCTGAACCTTGACCACCGCTTCCGCGAAGGTCTCCGTGCCGCGCCGCTTGCCAACCTGGATTTGGTAATCGATGACCTGAAACAGCGGCACGTAGTCCTCCGCCTTGCGTTGCAACAGCAGCGCGATGCTCGCTTCGGCGCCCTCGTAGGACAGGCCGCGATTTTCGGCTTCCTTGATCTCGCGTAGGGCCTCGAGCTCGGTGCCGGCGCTGACCTCCACGCCGAGCTCTTCGGCCTTGGCCAACACGTTGCCGCGGCCAGACAGCTCACTGACCACGACGCGCATCGTGTTGCCGACCAGCTCGGGGGCGACGTGTTGATACGAGTCCGGGTTGCGGCGGAGCGCCGCGACGTGCACCCCACCTTTGTGCGCGAAGGCACTCCGGCCCACGTAGGCCATGTGCGCATCTGGAGCGAGGTTGGCGACCTCCGCCACGAAATGCGAGAGCTCGCTGATGCCCGCCAAGCGCCCCGGCTGAAGCACCCGAAAGCCGAGCTTGAGCTCGAGATTGGGGATGATCACCGAAAGATTGGCGTTGCCGCAGCGCTCCCCGTAGCCGTTGACCGTGCC
This sequence comes from Pseudomonadota bacterium, assembly GCA_037200885.1. GTDB lineage: Bacteria > Myxococcota_A > Polyangia > Polyangiales > Polyangiaceae > PMG-095. Next base: position 1,308,567 of record JBBCIN010000003.1, on the reverse strand, counting down.
CTGGACGTGGCGCGCGCCCGCGCGCACCGCCGCCAAGCTGTTGGCGACTCCGCAGCCGGTGTCATCGTGAGCGTGGATGCCGAGCGGATGCTTCACCAACCGCGCGACCTCGGTCACGATGCGCTCGACGTCCCAGGGCAGGTTGCCGCCGTTGGTCTCGCACAGGGTAACGACCTCGGCGCCGCCCCGGATGGCCGCGCGCAAAGTCTCCACCGCGTAGCTCGGATCCGCGCGGTATCCGTCGAAGAAGTGCTCGGCGTCGTACACGACGCGCTTCTTTTCGCTGCGCAAGAACGCGACCGAGTCTTCGATCATGCGCAGGTTCTCGTCCAGTGTGGTGCGCAAGACCTCGGTCACCTGGAAGGTCCAAGATTTACCGAAGATGGTGCAGACCTCGGTGCCCGCCGCGATCAGCGCGCGCAGGCTCGGGTCATCGGCCGCTCGAAGCCCTGCGCGCCGGGTCGAGCCGAAAGCTGCGATTTTGGCGTGCTTCCACTCCTGATCGCGCGCACGCGCGAAGAACTCTTCGTCCTTCGGATTCGACCCTGGCCAGCCGCCCTCGATGAACGTGACCCCGAACGCATCGAGATGCTCGGCAATGCGCAGCTTGTCCTCCAGCGTGTACGAAATGCCTTCGCGCTGCGTGCCGTCGCGCAAGGTCGTATCGTAAACATCGACGAGCTCGGGCTCGCCATTGACTGGAGGATTCGGGTTCATCTGCTGTTCCGTTGCTAAAAGGAGAGACTCAGTTCGCGTAGGTGTGGGCGGTTTCGAAGGCTTTAATTTTGTCGTCGAAGGACAGGATGTAGCCGAGCTGATCGATGCCGTTCAAAAGGCAGTGTTGAGCGAACGAATCGACCGGGAAGCTGGTGGTCGAGCCATCCGGCAACGTGAGCAACTTCTGTGTGAGATCGACCGTGATTTGAGCTTTCGGGTCGGCCTTCTGAGCCGCCAAGAGCTTCTGGTAAACCTCTTGGCTCACCACCACCGGCAAGAGTCCGTTTTTCAAGGAGTTGCCCTTGAAGATGTCGGCGAACGAGGTCGAAATGACCACGCGGAAACCCCAGCCGACGAGCGCCCAAGGCGCGTGCTCACGCGATGAGCCGCAGCCGAAGTTGTCGCCCGCGAGCAAGATCTGCGCGCCCTGCGAGGCCGGAAAATTCAGCGGAAAGTCCGCCTTGTCCGTGCCGTCGGCGTTGTAACGCCAATCGCAGAACAGGCTTTTCCCCAGGCCGTCCTTATCCAGCACCTTCAAGAAGCGCGCGGGGATGATCTGGTCGGTGTCGATGTTCTCTGACGTGATGACGACGGCGTGCGAAGTGATTTTGCTAAAGCTTGCCATTGGTAGTTGTTCCTTCGTGTCAGAGCGCGGCCAACGTGCGGACGTCGGTGACCTTGCCCATGATGGCAGAGGCGGCGGCGGTGGCGGGGGAGGCCAGGAAGGTGCGTCCGCCTTTGCCCTGGCGCCCTTCGAAGTTGCGGTTGGAGGTGCTGACCGCGTACTGACCGGGCGAGAGTTGATCGCCGTTCATCGCGATGCACATCGAGCACCCGGCTTCACGCCATTCGGCGCCAGCGTCGGTGAAGATGCGGTCGAGACCCTCGGCCTCGGCTTGGCGCTTCACTTCTTGCGAGCCCGGGACGATCAGTGCGCGCACGCCAGCGGCCACGTGTCGGCCCTTGAGCACCGAGGCGGCGAGCCGAAGATCGCTGATGCGGCCATTCGTGCAGGAGCCCACGAACACTACGTCCACCTTTTGCCCGACGAGCGAGCGCCCGCCCTCCAAGCCCATGTAAATCATGGCTTTTTCGAAGGCCTGCCGCTCGGAGCCAGCGCTGAAGTCCGCCGCCGCGGGGAGCGCCTGGGTGACCGGCACGGCCATGCCCGGGTGCGTGCCGTAGGTGATCATCGGTTCGATCTTGTTCGCGTCGAGCGTCACGAGCGTGTCGTAGGTCGCGCCTGGATCGGTCGGTAGCTTCTTCCAGCGTTCGACCGCCGCGCCCCAAGCCGCGCCCGTGGGCGCAAACTCTCGACCCTTCACGTACTCGAAGGTCTTCTCGTCCGGGGCGATGAGTCCCGCGCGTGCGCCGGCCTCGATGCTCATGTTGCACACGGTCATGCGCGCTTCCATGTCGAGCGCGCGGATCGCACTACCCGTGTACTCGAGCACGTAGCCGGTGCCGCCGCCGGTGCCGATCTTGGCGATCACGGCCAGGATGATGTCCTTGGCGGTGACGTGCGGGGAAAGGGTGCCGTCGATGCGCACCTCCATCGTCTTCGGCTTGGATTGCAGTAAGCACTGCGATGCAAGCACGTGCTCCACTTCACTCGTGCCGATGCCGAAGGCGAGCGAACCGAACGCGCCGTGAGTCGAGGTGTGGCTATCACCGCAGACGATGGTCATGCCCGGCTGCGTGAAGCCGCGCTCCGGACCGACCACGTGTACGATGCCGTTCTTGTCGTTGCCGAGCGCGAACAAGCGAATGCCGAACTCCGCGCAGTTCTTCTCGAGCTGCGACAGCTGAGCCCGGGCTTGGTCGTCGATCACCTGCAGCGCCTTGGGCAAGGTGGGTGTCGAGTGGTCCATCGTCGCTACGGTGCGTTCGGGGCGACGAACTTTTAGGCCGCGCGCCCTGAGACCCGAGAACGCCTGCGGCGAGGTGACCTCGTGGATCAGGTGCAGATCGACGTAGAGCACGGCGGGGCGACCCGGCTCCTCGACCACGACGTGTTCGTTCCAGATCTTTTCGAAAAGCGTCTTTGCCATGCTCACTCTGCGGCTCCCGTCGTCTGTTCTCGCACTTGCGATTTCTCGGCTTGTTTTTCGTACGTTCCCAGGGTCACGAGCAAGCGATTGAGCGCACCGAGGTACGCTTTGGTGCTGGCCACGATGACATCCGAATCTGCGGCTTGTCCGTGCAAGATGGCGGCTCCGACGCTGCCGTGTTGCGCGTTGAGTCGGCCGTCACTGCTGCCGATGGCGCGCACGCGCACGCTGGCGTGGCCGAGCGCGTCGATGCCCTCGGTCACGGCGTTGATCGTGTACTCGACGAGCTCGCTCGGCGCGTTCACGATCTCGTCGACGGCAGTAAAGGCAGCGTGCACGGGCCCCGTGCCGACCGCGGCCTGGGTGCGAAGCTGTCCATCGGGACAACGCAAGCGCACCGTGGCGGTCGGCATGCCGTTCGAACCGCAGGTGACCTGCACCGCGTCGAGCGCGTAATACTCGATGCCGCGACCGACCTCGGAGGCCGCGAGCGCCTCCAGATCGGCGTCGGTAATCGTCTTCTTCTTGTCTGCCAGGCTCTTGAAGCGCTGAAATGCAGCCTCCAGCGCCTCACCCTCCAAGGCGTGGCCGAGCTCTTTCAGGCGCACCGTGAAGGCGTGGCGCCCCGAGTGCTTTCCCATCACGAGCAGCGTCTTGCTCGCGCCGACGGTCTCCGGCCGCATGATCTCGTAGGTGCCGGCGTGCTTGAGCATGCCGTCCTGATGAATCCCCGACTCGTGCGCGAAGGCATTGGCGCCCACGATTGCCTTGTTCGGCGGCACCACCATGCCCGTGCGAACGCTGACCAGGCGGCTGGTGCGGACCAGCTGCGTGGCGTCGATGCCCGTGCGCAGACCGAACATCGGCTGGCGAGTTTGCAATGTCATTACCACCTCTTCCAGCGAGGTGTTGCCGGCGCGTTCACCGATGCCGTTGATGGTGACTTCGGCTTGGCGAGCGCCCGCCATGATCCCGGCCAAGGCGTTGGCGGTCGCCAGACCGAGGTCGTCATGACAATGCACCGAGACGATCACGTTCTCGACGCCCTTCACGTTCTTCATGATGCCGTCGATGATCGCGCCGAACTCCGAGGGCACGGTGTAACCCACCGTATCCGGAATGTTCAGCGTGGTCGCGCCGCACTCGATTACGGCGGTCAGTACCTCGTGCAAGAACTCCGGCTCCGTGCGGCCGGCATCTTCCGGACTGAACTCGATGTCGTCACAGAGCGATTTGGCGAACGTGATCATCTGTCGCGCTCGCGCCAGCACTTGCTCCTTGGACATGCGCAGCTTGTGCTCGCGATGCAGCGGGCTGGTCGCCAAGAACACGTGGATGCGCGGGAATTTCGCGATTTTGATGGCGTCGAAGGCGGTCTGGATGTCCTTCTCGGTCGCGCGCGCCAGGCCGCAAACGATCGGCGGCTCGCTGCTCGGACGACCAAGGATGGGCTCGATGCCGACCGTCTCGGCGATGTCGTGCACCGCCTGAAAGTCGTCTGGCGAGGCCGACGGAAACCCAGCTTCGATCACGTCCACGCCCAAGCGTGAAAGCGCACGGGCCACCTCGAGCTTCTCTTCCGACGTAAGCGTCGCGCCGGGACACTGCTCGCCGTCACGGAGCGTCGTGTCGAAGATTCGCACGTAGTCTTTAGGTGGGGTCGTGTGCTTCTTAACTGGGCTGGTCATGATTTTGTTGCTTGGTTGAGAGTTACTGGGTCTCCGACGGATGTAGTGAGGGGGAAAAAATCTGAAAATCTCAGGCGGCGAAGACGCCGCGCAGGTTCGGGGGTTGTTGGGCGGCGCCAACGGCTGCGCTGCCCTTCTCGCCGCGGGTCATGGCGACGGTGCCGGTCTGAACCATCTCGGCGATGCCGAACGGGGCCAGCACGGTGACGAGCGTGTCGATCTTGCTCTGTTGTCCGGTAAGCTCGATGATCATCGTGTCGAGGTCGAGATCGATCACCTGGCCGCGGAACACCTCGACCAGTTGCAGCACTTCCAAGCGCTTTTCCTGGCTGACCGTGACTTTGATCAGCGCGAGCCCGCGAGTCAGGCTCGGCTTGCCGGTGATGTCCTCGACGCTCAGGACGTTCACCAGCTTGTACAAGTTGGCTTCGATGCGGAGCGCCGTATCTTCGTCTGCCTCGACCGCGAAGGTCATGCGCGAGACGCCGGGCTCGTGCGTGCGGCCGACATTGAGCGAGACGATGTTGTAACAGCGACGGCGAAACAGCGAAGTGACCCGATTGAGAACGCCGGGCTGATCTTCCACGTAAGCGACGAAGTGACGCAAAGTCGGGGATTCAGATTGGGCCATGATTTACTGATCCTTGCCGGTTTCGAAGATGGGATTGTGTGGGGGGACGTCCTTGATCGCCTCGCCAGGCAGCTCCTCCGACGGCAGTTCTCCGCCGACGCCGACTGGAACCGGGCGGCGGATCATCTTGTCCAAATCATTCCCGGCGGGAACCATCGGATACACGCTGTCTTCCTGCTCGACGCGGAAGTCGATGATGCAAGTCTCCTTGAAGGAGCGCGCCGCTTCTACGGCAGCCTGCACCTCTTCGCGTCGAGTGACTCGCAGGCCCTTCAGACCGTGTGCATCCGCCAGTTTCACGAAATCAGGGCTCTTGATCGGCGTGGCCACGTAGCGGCCGCCGTAAAAGAACTGCTGCCACTGGCGGACCATGCCCAAAAAGCCGTTGTTGATGATGGCGATGTTCACCTTGATGTCTTCTTGCGCGCAGGTTGCCAGCTCACACGCGGTCATCTGAAAGCCGCCGTCGCCGACCACGACCCAGATTTCGTCGTCCGGGCAAGCCATGCGCGCGCCCATGGCGGCGGGCAGCGCGAAGCCCATCGTCCCGGCGCCGCCCGAGGTCAACAGCTTCCGCGGATAGTCGTGCTTGTAATATTGGGCTTCCCACATCTGGTGCTGCCCGACGTCCGTGACCACCAAGGCCTTGCCTTGCGTATGGCGCCACAAGTCGTGAATCACGTGCGCCGCGAACAGCTTGCCATTGTCGGGCAGGCTCTGGATTTCACGGACCGCGGTATCACCCTTCAACTCGTTGATGTGCGCGTTCCAATCGTCGCAGCTGCGCTTCTCGATTTGCGGCAGCAGCATGCGCAAGATCTCGCGCACGTCGCCGACTAGCGGCAGATCGACCTTCACGTTCTTGTTGATCTCGGCCGGGTCGAGCTCGATGTGGATCTTCTTCGCGTTCTGCGCGTAGGTTTTCAGATTGCCGGTCACGCGATCGTCGAAGCGCATGCCCATGGCGATGATCAGATCGGCTTCTTGCACGGCGGTGTTCACCCAGGCTTCGCCGTGCATGCCCATCATGCCCAAGCTCAGCGGGTGCGTGGCCGGGAAACCGCCCAGACCGAGCAGCGTCAGCGCCACCGGGAAGTTGGTTTTCTGCACGAACTCCAGCAGCTGGGCGGTGGCGTTGGCTTCGATGATGCCGTGACCGCAGAAGATGACCGGGCGTTTCGCAGCCTTGATCATCTCGGCCGCTGTTTCGATCTCGCGCGGCACCGGGTGATGCTCCGGGCGATAGCCGGGCAAGCGAATGGGTGAGGAGTCGTAGCGGTGCTCGACGCTGCCTTGTTGCGCGTCCTTGGTGATGTCGACGACCACTGGGCCCGGACGACCGGAGCTCGCGATGTAGAACGCCTGGCGCAGGGCCGGCATGATGTCCTGCGTGCGCGTCACCAAGATGTTGTGCTTGGTGATCGGCAGCGTCACGCCGGTGAAGTCGACCTCTTGGAAGCCATCGCTGCCGATCAAGTGCGACGAGACTTGCCCGGTGATACAGACCATCGGGATCGAATCCATCATCGCGTTGGCGATGCCGGTCACCAGGTTCGTGGCACCGGGACCCGAGGTAGCGATGCACACGCCCACGCTGCCGGACGCGCGCGCGTAACCATCCGCCATGTGCGCTGCGCCTTGCTCGTGGCGTACCAGCACGTGCCTGATCGGGTAGCCCGGCATCGCGTCGTAGGCGGGCATGATCGCGCCGCCCGGATAGCCGAAGACGACCGAGACCCCTTCATGAACGAGCGTGTCCCAGATGATCTGAGAGCCGGTCAGGGTTTGCAGCTCCGCCGTCGCTTCGAGCGATGGGCTGGAAGATGCGCGGGGTTCGGTGATGCTCTTCATCGGTGAGGCCACGTTGTTCTCCTCGGTGCCTGGTAGCTAAGGTGACGATCGTTGCGTAAGAAATCGGAGGGCTGAAACTAAAAAACCCCCGTACCTCGGTGGGTGCGGGGGCCTTAAACTGGGCTGAGTTCTCAGGTCAGCCGGCCACCGCACACGGGCTAATAAGCCCGAGTCCGAGGACGACGAGACCAACGACTGCGCCAGACGCACGCGCGATGCTGCCAGCGGCAGAAACGGGGGTCGTGGAGGCGTGAGCAGCGGTCATCGACGGGTGAAACCTGCTCTTCCGCGGCAAACTCGTCAAGTGCGTTTTTGTGGTTCAAGCGCATACGCGCGATTAACAGCCGGTGATCATTGCGCTAATTTGGTTGAACCAGCTGCCGGCTCAGGCCGTTACTCGTCTTTTTTCGGCTCGAGGCGCGACAAATCCCCCCACGTGAACTCGTCTGCGCGCGGCGTGAGCACCGGATTCGGCGGCCGCATACTGAACCAGGCCGTGGCGTGCCCAAGGCGCATCACGTGCATGCTTTGGGCTGGGCTCTGCAGCGCTTGCCCGAGTAGCGCGACTCGCTCCCCGGTTGGCTTCTGCGCGACGTCCAGGACCAAGAGAGCGTGACCCTTGCCGCGCGTTTGCAGGAAAAAATCACCCGGAGTCAGCTGCGCGGGATCCGACACGTGGGTTGCCCGCATCGCCAGCGAGACGTTGTTCGACCACAGCATCACCGCGTCGATGTACTGGCGGAAGTCGTTGTACGTCGCTTCCTTCGGCTTGCCCTTCACGACCCAGCCCATGTTCGGCCCGGCCGCGAGCAAGCGTTGCCCCTTGGCCCAGCGTGAAAAAGGCATGTCGAGCTTGGTCGTGCTCTTGTAGCTAATGGCGTTCTGCTGATCGTTCGCCCAAAGCCACTCCCCGTGCAGACGGATGATCGCGTCCGCGCTCTGCTGCAGATCACCTGCGCCGACATCAATGGCGATCACTGCTGCTACGTACGCGTCGTCACCCGAAAAGACGGTGTCGCCGCTGTTATTCAGTACGGGCGTGCCGGGCGCTGCAAGCGGCAACCCGCGCAGCCATTCACCAAACGAGCCTGGCTCTAGCGCAACGCGCCGGTAGCCGGGCGGCGTCGGGAAGCGCGCCTCGAGCGAATCCACGGGCGCGGGAAACTTCAGATTGTCCGCGCTCAGCCAGCGGTAGCGATGTGCATCCGGCACGGGACCGCTGGTCCGCTTGCCGGCGTCCGCCTCGGGCGTGCCCGCGCTCGGAGCACCCCCATCGAGCACCAGGGCAGAGTTGCTGGGCGCCGCGGAGGCGTCGGGCGTGGCGTGCGCACTTGCAGTGACACTCGATTTGGGAGGAGCGACAACATCGACCTTGGGCTCGTGTTTGCAGCCGAAGGCCGCGACGAACAGGCTGAAGACGGCAATTCGGCGCACGGCGTCTGGGGATAGTACACCCAGCCCGGGCAAAGGCCGATTTTTGAGCCATTTGTCCGGTTGAGCGCAGTTACGTTTGCGTAAGCACTGGAATGTACACGGTTTATCCGAAGTTTCGGGCGGGGCGATAACCCTGGGCGTATAAGTGGCCGTCAGGACGCCTAATGAGTAGCCCAAGTCCATTTCCCGGTGTGGGCTTCCGTCGCGGTCGAGACATAAGCTACGGAGTCGCCATGGGTACGCCTGATAAGGGTCAAGAACTCGAGCGCGTGCTCGCTAGCGCCGTCGACAAGCCGCACGTCATTCTCCTCGGCGGTCATCCCGATCCGGATGGCATCGGCAGCGCGCTCGCGCACAAGCGCTTGTGCGAACGCATGGGCGTGTCGGCAACGATCGCGCACGTCCTGCCTCTGTCGCGCTCCGAGAATCGCGCGTTGGTGAAGCTGCTCAACGTGCCGATGGTGCGTGTGTCCGAGATGGCGGACTTGGAGCAGTACGGCTACTTGGCGTTGGTCGATGCCAGCGCCAGTGAGTCGAGCATCAAGCTTCCCGAACACTTGAAGCTGCTGACGGTCGTCGACCACCACCGTCCGCCATCAGTACCGAAAGCGCCGTTCGTCGACATTCGTCATGACGTCGGGGCAACCTGTACGATCTACGCCGAGTACGCGGAGCGCGGTCTCGCGCCCTTCGGAGCCGAGGGCAACGATGACGCGGCCGTGGCCACGGCTATGTTCTTCGGCATCCAAACCGACACCGACGATTTTGCCTTCGGAACCCCGGCTGATTTTCGCGCAGCCGCCTATTTGAAGCCGTTTTGTGACTCGGAGACGCTCAGCCGAGTGGGCCGCCGGACGCTCACCGCGGAGTCGATGGAAGCCGTGGGTCGCTCGCTCATGGACCTCGAGGTGGTGCGTGATTTTGCGATCGCGAGCGTCGGGCGCGTGTCGGCCAACAATCGCGATGCCATCCCGATGGCAGCAGACTTCATTTTGCGTCGTGAAGACATCGACACCGTGCTCGTGTTCGGGGTGGTCGAAGATCGCATCGACGGCTCGCTACGTACCAGCCGTGCCAGTGTCGACCCGGCGCTGTTCATGCAGAACGCATTCGGTGACGACAACCAAGGTCGCCCCTATGGTGGCGGCCGCGCGGACATGGGCGGCTTCCGCATTCCACTCGGCTTGCTCGCCGAGTCGACCGATGAGAACAATCTCCTTCGCATGGTCAAAGAGGTCGTGCAGAAGCGAGTCGCGCGCGTCGTGCCAGAGCTCGAGAAGAAGAAGCGCGAGCCGAGCAACAAGTCCGAGTAGTCAGCGCGGCTCGCGCGCCTCGCCCTCGGCGGCGGGCTCCGAATGGTCATCCGCTTCCGCTTCCGGCGGGGTCGGCACGCGCGGCGGGTGCGCCGAGACGCGCGTCTTGGGGCGCGGTTCAGGGTCCAGATTGTCGATTTCCGTCCCTTCGACGTCGATTTCTCGGCCGAGCAAGCGAGCGCGCAGCTCACCCGAGACCAGACTCAGGCGGCGCTCACCTTCGACGCCTACCTCTCGGCAACGATAGGCGGCGCGTCGCAACGGGCGTCCGAAGAAGAGTGACAGCGCGAACAGCAGCGTGGGCAAAAAGACTCGGAACAGACTCCGGGTGGCCAAGCGCGCCACAATCAGCGCCAGCATCGCGAGCAGCAGCACGACTGGCCCGCCGGGGCCAAAGCGCCTACGCCGGTGCCAGTTACTCGGGTGCTCGCTTTGGTAACTAGCCAACGCCGCGCGGCTCGCGCGCCTCGTCTCCTCCCGGACTTGCTCTTTGATCTCGTCCCGCAAGCGCCGATTCTGCTCGCGAATCTGCCGATGCTGCTCGCGTAGCAACTCCCGCCAATCAGCGGTTGCGTCGGGAGCGCGTTCCCGGGAGCGTGCGGGAGCCGGGCTGCTCGAAGGGCGTCGGCCCGAGCCGGGGGCGGGCACACGCGCTGCGCGCTTGTCCGGGTCGGGATTGAGCATCGAGCTCAGCACGCGCAAGAGCCATGGCTCTGCGCCGCTGCCGAGCGCTGCACGCACGTCGATGGCAAGCCCTCGGTGCGGCAAATCCTCCGGTTCGCGACCGGTGACGAGCGACAGGGCCGTGGCGCCGACGGCGTACACGTCACTGCCTGGCAGCGCGCGCCCCTGGAACTGCTCGGGTGCCATGTAGCCGAACGTGCCGACTACGGTGCTGCCGCCCTCGGGCTTCAACTGATCGCGCACCGAACCGAAATCGACGAAGGCAAAGCTGCCATCGTGCCGTAAAATCACGTTTCCGGGTTTGATGTCGCGGTGGATGATGGCCGGGACGCGCGAGTGCAAATATGACAGTGCGCTGTCGGCGTCGGCCAGAAAGCGGGCAACGTCCGCGTGCGCCAGCGTCGCGCGGCGGCGGCGGAGCGAGGCCAGCGTCTCGCCCTCGATTTTCTCCATCACCAGGTAGAGGGCGCCGTCTTCCTCGAAGTGCTCGATGTACACCGGCAAGTTCGGGTGCGACAGCGTGGCCAGCACGCGCGCCTCGCGCTCCGCGAGCTCCACGTCCTTCCAGCTCTTGGCGCCCCGCACTTGGAAGCGCTTGATGGCGACCGCGCGGCCGTTCAGCTGATCCACCGCGTCGAGCGTTTCCGCTTGCGAGCCTGAACCGAGCTCCCCGATGATCGCATAGCGACCCGAGCGCAGCGTGCCGGGAGTGGGAGCCGAGCTCACGTTCAATCCCTAGTACCGGCCCCGGCGTTTGGCCATCCGGGGCCCGATCGAGCGGATTTCAGCCCGTGTTACGCATGCCCTGCGCAATGCCGTTCAGCGTCGTGCCCAGGGCGGCGTCCAGCAATTTGAGCTGCGGGTCGTCTTCGGCAAGCTTCCGCTTCTTCTTGAGCAAGCTCACCTGGAGCAGGTTGAGCGCGTCCACGTATGGGTTCCGGAGCGTGAGGGCGCCCTGCAGGAAGCGGTGGTCGAGGAGCATGTCGCGCTCGCGAATCACGTGCAGGCACTGCACGGTGCGCTTGAACTCCGCAACCAGACCGCTCATTACCGCCGGATCAGCGTCCAGCTCGCGCGCATACAGGTTCGCTACATCGATATCTGCCTTGGCGCAGACCATTTCGATCTTGTCCAAGAGATCGCTGAAGAACGGCCAGTTCTTGGCCATCTGTTTCAGTAGCTCCAGACCGCCCGGTTCGGCGATGATTTGATCGAGCGCGGTGCCCGCGCCGAGCCAGGCGGAAGCCATCAAGCGCATCTGCGTCCAGCCGAAGTTCCAGGGGATGGCACGCAGGCCTTTGATGGTGCCGGCTCCACGCTCGCGATACGCGGGACGCGAACCGAAGTGCACGTGGCCCAGCTCGCGCACCGGCGTGGCTTTGAGGAACATTTGGAACAGGGCCGTGTCGTCGTGCACGACTTTGCGGAACGCGATTTGGGAAGATTCACTCAGGCGCGCCATCACTTCGCGGTAGCGAGCTTCGGCCCCCGGCTCGAGCGCCGTGCGGAAGTCCGAGAATTTCGCCATCAACGTGCCGGTCAGCATCACTTCCAAGCTGCGCTCGGCGATCGACAAGATGCCGAACTTCTGGGAGATGATTTCGCCCTGCTCGGTGATCTTGACGCGTCCGGACACGGTGCCCGGGGGTAAGGCGGTGAACGCCCGGTACACAGGCGAGCCGCCGCCGCGGCCCACGGTGCCGCCGCGACCGTGAAACAAGGTGAGCGTCACGCCTGCTTCGCGAGAAACCTCGGCCAGAGACTCTTGCGCGCGGTAGAGCTCCCATGCGGCCGCCACGACGCCGACGTCTTTGGCGGAGTCGGAATAGCCGAGCATCACCTCTTGCTGCATCTTGCGCGCTTTTAGCTGGCGCAGGTACACCGGGTCGGCAAACAGGCTCTTCATGATCGAAGGCCCGTTGAACAGGTCGGCCTGCGTTTCGAACAGCGGCACCACATCCAAGCGCGAGAACGGCTCCTCTCGAGCTAGATCGACCAGGCCCGCTTCGCGCGCCAGGATCAGCACGCGCAGCAGATCGGTCGAAGTTTTGGTCATCGACACGATGTAAGTCTGCGCGGCGCGCTCGCCGAACTCGTCCTGCACCTCGCGCATGGTGTGAAACAGCTTGCTGGTGCGTGCGGCCTCGTCGTCGAGCGGCGCATAGGCCGAGACGAGTGGACGCAAGCCCATCAACTCGCGGTGAATTGCGGCGTCGTCCAGCTCGGGCACGCCGACGGCTTTGGCGATCGCGGCGAGCGTGCGCGTGTGCATCTCGGAGTCCTCGCGCAGATCCAAGTAGTAGCCTGCGAAGCCCAAGACTTCGACTTGGCCGATCAGTGGATCGAGCAGGCTGCGCCGCGCGTGTTCGGCGCGCGCGTGCACCAGTGATTGCCGAACGACGTCGAGGTCCTGCCAAAATTCTTCGGCAGACGCGTACGCCCCCGACACGCGCTCGACTTGTCCGGAATCTCGCGCCGCGATTTCGCGCCGCGTCGCTTCCAGCTTGCCGGACATGAACGTGAGCTTGAGCCGGAGCGGCTCGTGTTGGTCTCGCTTCCGATTCATCTCCCAGAGCTTGGGCAGCAGGGGCTTGTCGCGCTCCAGGGATTGACGGAGCACGTCCGGCACGCCGCCCAAGCGGTCGGAGACCGACAAGCGCTGCACGAGCTGCCACAGCTTGCGGTGATACAGACCGAGCAGGGCGTGGGCGGTGCGTCGCGCTGCCGCCATGGTGATTTCAGGAGTGACGAACGGGTTGCCGTCGCGATCGCCGGCGACCCAGCTGCCCATGGGCAAGCGCAACGAAAACCCGAGTGGCTCGCCAAAAGCCAGCTGAAATGCGCGCTCGGCGCTCTCGCTCACCTGCACCGAGGCGTCGAGCAGCCGGTCTTCCAGATACCAGATCACCGAGCTTACTTCATCGAGCACGCTCGGGCGATCGCGCCGGACTTCGTCCGTCAGCCACAACAGCTCGATCTCGGCCGCCATCGCGTTCTCGATCCGCGTGCGTTCTTCCGGCGGCGAGTTTTCGCGCTTGAGCAGGGCATCCGCGAGGCGAGCCTGGAGTTGGAGCAGGGTACGCCGCGTGGCTTCCGTGGGGTGCGCGGTGAGCACGGGCCGCACTTCGAGCTCACGCATGTATTCGCGAACGTCGGAGGCGCTGCGCTTGCTGTCGCGCAGCTTTTCGAACGCCCAGCGGATGCTGGCAGGTTGCGCCGAGTGTTCGGCGCCGTCCTCGTAAGCATGGCGACGACGGACTCGGTGTACCTGCTCGGCCGTGTTGATCAAGAAGAAGAACAGGGTGAATGCGCGAGCCACCGGAGCTGCGACCTCCAGCGGGAAGTCCGCGACCCGTGCGAGCAGGGTGTCGAGATCAGCGGCAGTGGCTTCTCCGCGGCGACGCCCGCGGCAGGCCGAGCGTAGATCCTCGACCGCTTGAAACACAGCGTCCCCCTCCAGGCGTTTGATGACTTGCCCGAGCGCCGACGCGAGGTAGCGCACGTCTTCTTGCAGGGGCCGATCTTGAGGGCGGACTTCGGGGTGTGTTGCGAGGCTCACCCCTTCTCGTTTCGCACGAGCTGAGGGCAGAAGGAAGCCCCTCGAGAAGCGCTAGTGTTCTACGAGGGGTCCGCAAAGCGCAGTGTTTCCCAAGTGTTGCGTGAAGCGACAAAAAAGGAGTCGGGGCCGAAACCAGCGAGAGTCGTCGCTGACACGGCTACGCGGCTTGCTCCGAAATCATCGCCGGTGACCGTACTGCCACGTGTGCAGCACGGATTCCGCCGTGCTCTCCAGCAACTCCGCGGACCGCTCGAATCGCTTCTTCGAGCGAGATTGGGCGCCGGCAGATTGAGAATATCCCTGCAAAATCAGAGAAATTCGAGGAGCGCACGTCGTCTGCGATGCCGCCGACCAAGGCAATCACCGGCACGGCCCGACGTTTGGCCCAGCGCCCGACTCCCCACGGTCCCTTGTTGCGCAGGCTCTGCCGATCGAGAAGTCCTTCCGCCGTGATCACTAGGTCGGCTCCAAGCAACGCCTGATCGAAGCCTGCGGTCTCTAGAACCAGATCGATTCCGGGTTCGAGAGTCGCTCCGAGCACTCCGAACAGTCCGGCTGCGATGCCGCCAGCGGCACCGCCCGAAACCAGACGGCGCACGTCGCGCCCAGTCGACCGCTCGATCACGTCGGCGAAATGCGCGAGGTTCTGTTCGAGCTCGATCACTGCGTCTGCGGTTGCACCCTTTTGCGGAGCGAACGCGTGCGCGGCCCCGTGCGGACCGAGCAGGGGACTGTCCACGTCACAGGCGATCCGTAACTTCACGCGCGCGAGCGCTGGATGTACGCGCGACAAGTCGATGCGCGAGAGCTGCGCGAGGCCCGCGCCGCCACTCGCAATCGGCGTGCCGGTCCCGTCCAGCAAACCGACCCCGAGCGCGGCGAGCAGGCCCGCGCCGCCATCGACGGTCGCGCTGCCGCCAACGCCGAGAATCACGGTCTGTACGCCAGCGTCGAGCGCGGTGCTGAGCAACTTGCCGGTACCTCGGCTGCTGGCCGACAGCGGATCCTGCTCGTGTGATTTCAATAGCGCGATGCCGGAGGCGGTCGCCACGTCCAGCACTGCCGTGCGGCCTTCATCGAGTAAACCAAAGCTCGCGCGCACGGGTCGGCCGAGCGGATCGGGGACGATGGTCTCGCGGGTCACGCCGCGTAGTGCGGCGCGCAGAACGGCGCTCGTCCCATCTCCACCGTCCGCGATTGGCAGATTGACAATCTCGACCGTGCTATCGGCTGCGCGCAGCCCTCGAGTGATGGCCTCGGCGGCTTCGAACGGAGTGAGGCTGCCTTTGAGTGCGTTGGGAGCGACGACGACGCGCACGGTGCCCGCGATTTATCATCGACCGCAAGGGGCGCCAACGCGCTTGGCTCTTCTTGGCTGGCCGCTGTCCGGCAGGCGGAATCACGGGCTCTTGGCGTGCCTGACGATTTGCGCCACTCACATTTGCCGTCTCTTTGTCTGGAAAAAGGCAAAGAGGCCACACTTATATGAGGGGCCGAGTAGCGGCAATTGTCGATTTGCTGACTTGAAGATTGCCCATCCTGGGCTTGCTGGTCTATCGGTTCGTTTTTTCTCGAGAGGTGGTGAACCGATGATGCGTCTATCGAAGTCCCTCAGCGCTGCCTGCCTGCTGTCGCTCCCCACGTTCGCGTCATCGGCGCAGGCTGCAGATCCCGCCGCCGGGGCGCCCCCCGCTCCAGCAGCGGCACCTGTCGCCAGCGCGGACGCTTCTGTGGCCCTTGGCGGGTCCAGCACCGCGTCTGCCGACGCCGAAAGCGGCAGCGGGGACGGCTTCTGGCAGCGCTATCGGCCGCTCCCTTTCGCGCTCGAGCTCGGCATTTACGCCGGGATCGCCGATTTCGCGGACCAGCACAACCTGCAGGATCTGAGTCTGGTTCAGGACACGCAATACGGTCACCAGAGCTTGACTACGGGGGTCGATCTCGGTCTGCGTGCCGCCTTCTACCCGCTCTCCTTCCTCGGTGTCGAAGGCGAGCTCGGTGTCATCCCCACCAAGACTGCAATCGACGATCGCAGCGCGACGGTCTGGACCTATCGCGCGCATTTGATCGCGCAATATCCGGGCTATCGCTTGGTGCCCTTCGTCGTGCTCGGTCTCGGCGGCATGACGGTGAAGAGCCACTCGGACACGCTCGGCACTGACAGTGATCCGGAGATGCATTGGGGCCTCGGTGCCAAGTTCGCGTTCAACGAGTACCTGAGCGCGCGCTTCGATTTTCGCGACAATTTGATGCAGAAGAACATGCTGCTCGGCGGCGTCGAAAACGGCGACTTGGTGCACAACACCGAGTTCTTGCTGGGCTTGAGCTTCACGCTGGGTCGCACGCCCTACCAGCCCACCCCGCCTCCGGTGGACTCGGATGGAGATGGCTTCTTCGATCCACGAGATGCCTGTCCGACGCAGCCCGGCGTTGCGCCGAATGGATGTCCTGTGCCCGTCGTCGTCGTCGATACCGACAAAGATGGCATCCCGGACGCCAGCGACCCATGCCCGCAAGAGGCTGAGGACGGCCAGCCGCCGAACGCGACCGATGGTTGTCCAAACAAGGACCTGGACGGTGATGGGATCTTGATCCCTGACGACAAATGCCCGTCGGAAAAGGGCATCGCACCCGACGGTTGCCCCGTGCGAGACAAGGACGCGGACGGCATTCCCGACGACTTGGACAAGTGCCCCGACCAGCCGGAGACCAAGAATGGCTTCGAGGACGCCGACGGCTGTCCGGATGAGTTGCCCAAGGCGGTCGCCAAGTTCGCCGGTGTGATCAAGGGCATCGAGTTCGACTTCGGTAAAGCAACGATTCGCAAGGGTTCGAACAAGTTGCTCGATGAGGCCGTCAAAGTCCTCACCGAGTACAAGGATCTGCGCGTCTTGATCACCGGTTTCACCGATGACGTCGGAGATCGTCAGACCAACATCGACTTGTCCGAGGCGCGAGCGAACTCCGTCAAGTCCTACATGGTATCGAAGGGGATCGATACGGGTCGGATCGAGACTCACGGCGCGGGCCCTGATGACCCGATCGCGGACAACAAGACGAACAAGGGCCGTCAGCAGAACCGCCGTATCGAATTCAAATTGATCACGAAGTGAAGGCCCAGCCCGTGAGGGCTAGGCCGAGTTCTCGGACGTGGATCGATCCCGTCGCGCTCGTGCATTGCGCGAAAAGCGGCGGGGCTTGGCAACAATCGGAGGAACAGATGCGTAACTCTTTGGTAATGTCTTTGATCGGTGCGACGAGCATGGCACTCGCTCTGCTCGTTGGTTGCGGTGACGACGACGAAAAGCCGGTGGTGGTCACCAGTAAGGTGGGGCAATCCTGCACTCGCACGGCGGACTGCGATTCCGGGCTGAGTTGCATCGGTAACGTCTGTTATAAGACGCCTCCGCCGGAGGTCGGTGGCGGCGGCGGTGATAGCCCGGTGAATCCCGTGCCGCCCGTGCGCGGTGGCGAGGGTGAGAGCTGCTCGTCTCGCCTCGATTGCATCGACACGCTCGGCTGTTTCAACAACCGCTGCACGGCGAGCGACACGGGTGACGGTGGGGCGCCCAGCAGCACCGGCGTTCAGCTCGGCGCGCGCGGCGAAAGTTGCCGCGTCAACGGTGACTGCACCAAGGATTTGGTCTGTGTACCGTCCGCGGTGACGGGCACTGGTGTTTGCGACGTCGCGAATTTCGGCATCGTGCCCACCGGCAAATCCTGTGGGGGTGAGTGCCTCGAAGACGCCGATTGCTGCCAGCTCCCCGTCGCACTTCACACGACGACCGTGACCTCCTGCGAAGACATCGCAGACGCGATCAAGGCAGATGCGACCGATTGCGACGCGCCAGCGACACCCACGGCCAAGACGCTGTGCTTCGAACAGGCCACGTACTGCGACTGTGCCAAGGAAACCTGGTCATGTACCGACAACACCTGCGTCTACGGGGTCGCCTGTGTGGTCGCTGCCGGCGCTGACGTGCCGACGGGATGTCCGTCTTATTCCCGCACGCGCTCGCTCGCGACCCTCACCTGTAACGCGGACACGCTCGAATGCGTCGGTCCCCAGGCAGTCGTGAAGTGCACGAACGACAAGAGCTGCGAAGGCAAACCGGTGTCCGACCGCACGAACGACGTGTGCGGGACTGACGAATGTACGTGCTATGCGGCCGACAAGCAGTGTTACAAAAAGTGCGCGCGTGACATCGACTGCGACGCCAATCAGGTGTGTGACACGGCGAAGAGCAAATTGTGCAAATCGAATGGTGCTTGCACCAGCGATAGCTATTGTGCCGTGCTGAAGGGCAGCACGGACTTCAAGTGCAACGCAGGCGCTTGCGCTCGTGCCTGCACGGTAGATCGCGATTGCTCACCGAGTGGCGTCGGAGCAAGCGGGGTCAACAACGGGTTCAACGGTCAGGTTTGCGGCGCTGACGGCCTCTGTGCCTCGGTTCAGAATGACTGCGACGAGAACACCCAGTGCCCGTTGACCAATGGGCTGAAGACGTTCTGCATCGACAACAAAGAAGACGCGGACACGTTCAGCTCGGCGATTACCGACTAACCTCGGCCGGCAAGACTGGAAAGTTTCGGGCCCGCAGCGAGCGACCGCTGCGGGCAGCGCCAATTTTCATGCCCCAGGAGACAGTTCGTGGGCTCTCCTGATATAGATAAGGGCGAAAATGGCTAGGACCGTCGCTGCATGATCGAAGAAGGCGGCGTTCAGCCTGAGATTTTGGTGGTCGAGGACGACCCCGCTCATTCGGAGGCCGTAGCGCGCGTGCTCGCGGCCCAGGGCGGCTTCAGACTGCGCTTCGCGGCTTCACTCGCCGAGGCTCAGCGCGCGATCGCGGAGAAGCCGCCCGCGTTGATCCTCGCGGATTTGAACCTCGCCGACGGCAAAGCGTTCGAGCTGCTGTCGGGCCCGAACAGTCCAGTGGGGCTACCAGTCCTGGTCATGACCAGTCACGGCGACGAGCAAACGGCGGTGCGAGCCATGCGCGCCGGCGCGCTCGACTATTTGGTGAAGTCGCCCGAAGCGTTCGCGGGCTTGTCTCATACGGTGGCGCGCGCGCTCCGCGAGTGGCGGCTGGTCGAGTCTCGGCGAGCCGCCGAGGCCGCACTTCGGGAGAGCGAAGAACGCTTCCGGGTGTTCTTCGAGTCGTCCCCCGACGCTTGCAAATTCGTGACGAGCGACGGCACCTTCATCGACATCAATCGAGCTGCCGAGGAGATGTTCGGCTACCGGCGTGATGAAGTGGTCGGCAAGACGGTGCAGGACCTGGGCCTGTTCCACCGAGATTCCTTGGCCGCTGCGCGCTCGATGGCAAACGATTGCCTCGCGGGGGAGGCGTGCTCGCCGACCGAATTGATCGTCGTGCCTCGCTCAGGCCATGAGCTCGTGGTCGAAGCGCGCACGGTGTCGGTGCGCGTTCGTGACGGGCTCGCGATCTTGACCGCACTGCGCGACGTTTCGGCACGAAAACAGGCAGAAATCGCGCACCGTCGACTGGAAGAGCAGCTCCGACAAGCGTCCAAGATGGAGGCCGTTGGCAGGCTCGCAGGAGGCGTGGCTCACGACTTCAACAATTTATTGACTGGCATCCGCGGCTTCACCGACATCTTGATCAGCGGGGTTCGAGAAGGCGATCCGGCGCACGGCGATTTGCTGGAGATTCAGCGGGCTACGCAGCGCGCGGCGACGTTGACCGGACAGCTCTTGGCGTTCAGCCGCAAGCAACTGGTCGAACCCGTGGTGGTGGATTTGAACCAGTTGCTCGCGGGCGCGATGCGCATCTTGGAACGTCTGATCGGTGAAGACGTGCAGGTCGCGTTCAGGCCAGGTGCCAACCTGCGTGCGGTCCGAGTCGACCCGAGCGGGATGGAACAAGTGTTGATCAACTTGGCCGTCAACGCGCGTGACGCGATGCCCCAAGGCGGACAGCTCAGCATCGAAACCTCCGAGGTCGAGGTCGATGCCGAGCTGTGCCAGAATCACTTGGACGCCCGTCCCGGACCGCACCTTTTGTTGTCGGTCAAAGATACCGGTGTGGGCATGTCCGAAGGTGTGCTGTCCCGGCTGTTCGAGCCCTTTTTCACTACCAAAGGGCCCGGGCGCGGTACTGGCCTCGGCTTGTCGATCATCTACGGAATCATCCAGCAAAGCGGCGGTTTCGTGCACGTCGAATCGGACGTGGGTCACGGTTCCACGTTTCGGATTTATCTGCCCGCCGTACTCGAAAAACCGGTGGCTCCGCTTGCCTTCGTCGAGCCTGAGCTACCCAAGGGCAGTGAAACCATCTTGCTCGTCGAAGACGAGGTGCTCGTGCGATCGCTGGTGAGCAAATTCCTGCACAGCCAGGGCTATCGCGTGCTGAGTGCCGCGCGCGGCAGTGATGCGATTCAGTTGGCGGCAGAACATGGTACGCGCATCGATCTGCTGCTGAGCGACGTGATCTTGCCGAACATGAACGGTCGGCAGATCTACGAGCGACTCGCCGTGACGATGCCCCAGCTGCGAGTCTTGTTCATGTCCGGCTACACCGAGAACATCATCGCGCCCCACGGTGTGCTCGAAGGAGGCTTCTATTTCGTTCAGAAACCGTTCTCACTCAAGGAGTTGGCGCGTAAAGTGCGCGAAGCGCTCGGCGAGCTTTGACTCTGGCACGGGCGACCAACGGCCGCGGCATGCGCGTTGACTTGCGGCTTCAGCCGGATACCCTGAGCGGAAGTAATCGAGCATGGGAGACTTGGAGAGCGCCATAGCGAGCGGTTTGCCCGCAACCAATGAGGCGGGGCTCAGGGCCACGCTGGAGTACGTCAAAGACGGCATATTTTTCCTCGATTCGCAAGGCACGGTGGTCGACGCCAACGCTGCGGCCTGCAGCCAGCTGGGGCGGGCACGCTCGGAGGTGATCGGAGCTTCGGTGTCCGCGTTCACGGGCAGAGCCAACTTCGAGTTCAGCACGATCGTTGCTCGGCTAGAGTCGGAGCCGCACCTTTCTTATCAGACGACTCACCTGCACAAGAATGGAACGCGGGTGGACGTCGAGTTGACTTTGACGCGCTTACCGAGCCAGAGCTCTTACCTGTACGTAGGCATCGCGCGCGACGTGACCGAGCGCGCGCGCGTCGAGGAAGAGCTGCGCCAGAGCGAACAACGCTACCGCTTGTTGGTCGAAAATCTTCCCGGCAGCGCGATCATGCTGTTCGATCGCGATCTGCGCTTCTTGCTGGTGGATGGACCCGAGATTGCCTCGAACGGTTTCACCCGTCAGGCGATCGTTGGCCTCTCGCCGGCTGAGTGTCTGCCGTCCGAGTTCGCGGCGGTGATCGAACCCAACATGCGAGCCGTGATTGACGGCAAGCGCTTCTCGGCGGAGGTGCCGTACGGTGAGCTGCGCTACCTGTGTGAATACGTGCCGCTGCGGGACAGTGCGGGTGAGGTGATGACGGGCCTCATTTTGGCCCAAAACGTGACAGAGAGGTACCGCGCGGGGCTGGCGGTCGCGCAGCGCGAGCGGCAATTCAGGACGCTCACCAACAACCTCCCCGACTTCGTCGTGCGACTGGATCGCGACCAGCGATACACCTACGTGAATCCGGTATTCGAAGCCGCGACCGGCATCCCACTCGAGATAGCGTTGGGCAAGACCAATGGGGAGCTGGGCATGGAATCGGTCCAGCTTCAGCGCTGGACCGACGCGATTCAGTGCGTGCTCGACACCAAAGAACCGACGCGGCTCGAAGACGATTTCAAAGGGCCAGATGGCGTCACTCTCACTTGGGAGGCGCAACTCGTGCCCGAACGGGCCGAATCTGGAGAAATCGACTCGGTATTGATCATCAGCCGTGACGTGACCGAGCGCCGCTCGCGGGAAGAGGAGCTACGCCACAAGAACGAGGAACTGACGCGTTTCACTTACACCGTGTCCCACGACTTGAAGAGCCCGCTGGTCACCATTCAGAGCTTTTTGGGGTTCTTGGTGGAAGATGCCCAGCGAGGCGACGCGGATCGAGTGGCACGGGACGTGTCGTTCATCAAGACGGCGGCTGATCGCATGGCCGCGTTACTCACGGATCTACTGCAGCTATCACGCGTCGGCCGTAAGCAGAACGCGTTGACGCGCGTACCGCTGACTCAACTCGTGAACGACGCCTTGAGCATGGTTGCGGGACGAATCGCGATCGAAAAGCCGCACTTGGTGATCACGAGCGAGCCCGTGAGTCTGTACGGGGATCGGCTGCGCTTGGTCGAAGTATTCCAGAACCTGATCGACAACGCGGTGAAGTTCTCCAGTTCAGTCACGGCTCCACGCGTGGAGCTGAGCGCAGAGCAGGTCGAAGGCGAGATCGTCCTGCGCGTGCGCGACAATGGTATTGGCATCGACTCGCGCCACCAGCACAAGCTGTTTGGCCTGTTCGAAAAATTGCATCCCGAGATCGAGGGCACCGGCATCGGCCTGGCGCTGGTCAAGCGTATCATCGACGTCCATGGCGGACGCATTTGGGTCGATTCTGCAGGTCCCGGCCAGGGCACGACGGTCTCTTTCACGCTGCCCGGAACCAAACGCGAGGAAACATGAAATCCCCTCCGACTCCGATTTCAATCTTGCTGGTCGAAGACGACCCCGCGCACGCTGAGATCGTGCTGCGTAATTTGATCAGTCTGCAAGATCGCATGAAATGCATTGCACACTTGAGCGACGGTCAACAGGCGCTCGACTACCTGCAGCGCGAGGGGAGGCACAGCGACCCACAGACCTCACCGCGTCCCGATCTAGTACTGCTCGATTTGCGCTTGCCGCGGGTCGACGGCTTCGAGGTGCTGCGACGCATGAAAGCGACCGAAGACGTGAGCCATATCCCGGTCGTGGTGCTGACCACCTCCGAGGCCGAGAGCGATATCGCGGCCGCCTATGACAACGGCGCCTGCAGTTACTTGGTGAAGCCCGGCGAGTTCGAGGCATACGTCGATTTGATGCGCAGCTTTGGGCACTATTGGAGCGAGTTGAATCGCTTTCACGGCGCCTGAGCCAGTGCAGGGAACCGAGTGAGCGTGCTTTCATGTTGGTGAAGCTTTTGGTGCGCACGCCCCGCAATTTTGCGGAGCTCGTGAGTTCGGTGCTGTTCGAAGCGGGCGCCGGAGGTATCGAAGAACAGGACGACTCGAAACGGCTCGTGGTCTACGCGGCCGACCGCGAGACTGCCGAACGGATCGCCGCTCGCGCGCGCGAATTGCTGCGCGAGGTCGCCCCCGGCCCGAACGGCATCGCGCTGAGCATCGAGGTCGACGAGAGTTCGGACTGGGCGAGCGCCTGGACGAGGCACCTGGGCCAAATAGCGCTCACGCCTAGCCTGGTCATTCAGCCGCTGTGGGACGAAACGCCTGCGCCGCTTGGGTCTCAGCGCATCCTATTCGATCCCAAGCTGTCTTTCGGCGACGGCGCGCACGCGACCACGCGCCTGGCGTCGGTCGCGCTCGAACGCGCGTGCCGCGCGCGTGACGGGTTATCGGTGCTGGATTTCGGCTCTGGCACTGGCGTCCTCGCATTCGTCGCGCTCATGTCGGGTGCCGAATTTGCGTGCGGCGTCGACATCGACCCGGTGTCAATCGAAGCCGCCGAGCGCAACGCCACGCTGAACTCCTTGACTGAGCGCTGCAGTTTCTCCCTGCCTACCGCTCAGCCGGAGCGAAAATTCGATCTGGTCGTCGCAAACCTGGAGGCACCCACCCTACTGTGTTGCGCCAGTGACGTGGCACGCCGCGGGCTCCGCGCAGAACGGTTGATCTTGACTGGCTTTCTGGACGCGAAGAAAGACGAAATCATCGCCGCGTTCGCGCCCAGTTTTCGCCTCGACCGCGCCGAGTACGAGTCAGACTGGGCCCTCGTCGAGCTCTTACCGCTGCGTTGAAACGTCTTCGCCTCGAGAGCGAGAGGTGGGCGCCTGCGAGCCAGCAGCGCACCTCACAGCGACGCGCAATGCCGCTTTGGAGTGCTCCCTGAGTTTTTACCACCGAGCCGCCCGAGCTGCTTTCGGGCGTCCCGAGGGCCGTCCCGTGCTCGGAGCGTATCCGTCCGGCAAAGGCCGGGGTTGATCTACGGCGTCAGAACTGCCCAGTTCTGCGGCAAAAGCCTGTCGACTTGGTCGGCAGGCGTCGAGTCGAGGCGCGTCAGCACGTCCGTCAGGTATGCAAGGGGATCGACTTCGTTGGCGACGCACGTGGCGACGACGGTGTAGAGGGCGGCGAGGTTTTCGCCCGCGTCCTTGTTGCCTGCAAATAGAAAATTTTTGCGCCCGAGTGCGACGACTCTTAGCGCACGCTCACTTCGGTTGTTGTCTGGCGGGATCGCGGTGTTCGTGATGAAGCGCGTGAGGGCTTGCCAGTTTTTTAGGGTATAGCTGATCGCTTTGCCCATCACGCTCTTGGGCGGGTGCTGGGCTTTTTGCTTGGCTAGCCAGACATAGAGCTTGTCCATGATCGGCAAGCACTGTTCCCAGCGTGCGCGGGCGTGGGCGACTTCGCCGGTCTCTCGGGCCATCTTCACGTCGCGCTCGATCACGTAGATGTCGCGGATCAAGTCGAGGGCGACCTGTGCTTCTGGCACTGAATTCAGCGCCTTGAAGAACTTGCGCCGTGCGTGGGAAAGGCAGCCGGCGCGCTGTCGACCCTCGACGCCGGTGATGGCGTTGTAGCCGGTGTACATGTCGACGACGAGCGTGCCAGTCGTGCCGCCGAGGATGGCTTTTGGCGTGTCGCCGCTGCGGGACATGCTGAATCGATAGGCGACGAGCGTCCCGGAAACGAACGTCCAGATGTACGGCTTCTTCCGGTCGTCTTGCACTGGCATCGGCGTCTCGTCAGCGAGTACGATTTCGCTGGCCGCGATCAGCGCGACAATTCGGTGCGCGAGCGGCGCGACCAACTCACCGGCACGGTGAAACAGATCGGTCATGGTGCTGCGTGACATCGGAATGCCGAGTCGTCCGAACTGCTGCTCCATTCGGTACAGGGGTAGTGAGTCGCAGCACTTGCTGACGACCAAGTGCGCCAGAAACCCAGGCCCATACTGGGTCTTGTCAAACACCTTGTCCGGCACGGGCGCTGTAACGACGTGCTGACCGCAGCGGCAGGCGAGCGTCTCGCGTCGAAAGATGCGCTTGCGAAAGTAGCCTTGAATGTATTCGGTTACCTGGCTCGGTTTGCCCTCGCCGAGCTTGGTAAAATGGCTGCCGTCGCATTTGGGGCAGTGGCGCTCCGTCGCGGGGACCGGAACGTCGACCACCTCGGTTTTGATCTTTGCGGCACGTAGCTCCGCGTTGGCTCGACGTTTGAGAAGGCCTTTGGCGGGGTCGGGCTGCTCACCGCGACGCACCTCGCGCTCCATGGGTGGCATCTTCTCGCTGCTCTTGCCGAAGATCTTCTGCTTGAGCGCGTCGAGCTGCTCCTGCTGGAGCCGCTGGTTCTCGCCAACGTCATCGAGCTGCTTCTGGAGAGTAAGCGCGTACTCTTTCCACTCACACTCATGATCGCCGGTGGGAACCACCCTGATGTTTGATCAAATTCGGAGCGTTCTGTCGATCCCCTTTATTCAGTTTCTGGAGCCGGCGGCTGCCAGTGCTCAGGACGCCGAACCCGGCGCACGTCGATGCCGTCGAGCAACATCGCCAGCTCGGTGGCATCCATCTCGATCGAGCGCCCGTCATGAGCAAGGCGCGGAGCACGAAATCGGCCTTTTTCTAGCCTTTTGTAATAGAGAACTAGGCCGCCCCGATCCCAAAAAAGAATTTTGCAGCGGTCAGCTCGGCGCCCCAGGAACACGAACAGATGCCCGGCGAACAGGTCCATGCCCCACTGCCCACGGACAATGCCGCTCAGGCCGTCGTGGCCACGACGAAGATCGACTGGCTCGACCGCGAAATAGATCCGAACGCTCGGTGGCAGCGTGAGCAACGGTTACCGCAACCTGCTGACTACGGCGGCGACGTACGCGGGATCGCAGCCCTCCTCGAAGCGAAGTCGAAACCCGCCGCCGAACTCGAGCTCAACTTGCTTGGCGGCAGTGCCGCTCACACGCACCGGCAATAGCGCCAGAGCCTTGCCCTTAACCGCGGTCGTGCCGGTCGTCTTGTACAAGTGGTACTTCAATGCAGCGTCGGTCACCCCATGCTTGGCGGCGACTTCAACCCGGGGAATGGCGCCTTTTCTCGCCTCCGCTACAATCGGTGCCCAAAATTCTGATCCATGCGTTGGTGATCGAAACATCGCGCGCGAGGATCAACCCGCGCACACGCCGGGGGAACGATACCCAGCACCGGACGGATACCTCGGAGCGTTCGCAAAAAGGCCCGCTTTGTGCACGAAAACGGCCGTCGGTGACGCGGGCGATGCTCATGCGTTGTACGAGCGCGAGCTGACGCTGCCGCCGCGACCGGTCCAGTTCGTGTGGAAGAACTCTCCGCGCTTTTTGTCGGTACGCTCATAGGTGTGCGCGCCGAAGTAATCACGCTGCGCTTGCAGCAGATTCGCGGGTAGACGTTCACGACGATAGCCGTCGTAGAACGCCAGGGCCGAGCTCATGCACGGGGTGGGGATGCCGAGCAGTGCGGCATTGGCCATGGTCTTTCGCCAGCCGGTTTGACTTTCGTCGATCACCTTGCGAAAGAAGTCATCGACCAGCAGATTCTCGAGCTCGGGGTTCTTGTCGAAGGCCTTCTTGATGTCGCCCAAAAAGCGGCTGCGAATGATGCAGCCACCGCGCCACATCAGCGCGATCGAACCGAAGTTCAGGCTCCAAACGTACTCCTTGCTCGCCTCGCGCAGCAGCATGTAGCCCTGGGCGTAGCTGACGATCTTGGAGGCGTACAGCGCGAGCATTACGTCGGCGATGAACGCTTTCTTGTCGCCGGTGAACGCCGACTTCGGACCGCTGAGCGCCACGCTCGCGCGTTCGCGCTCGGTCTTGAGCGATGACAGCGCACGGGCGAATACGGCTTCACCGATCAGGGTGACGGGCATGCCCAGATCGAGAGCGGAGTTGCTGGTCCACTTGCCGGTGCCCTTTTGGCCTGCGGCATCCAAAATCTTGTCGACCAGCGGCCCCCCGTCTTCGTCCTTGTGCCCGAAAATCTCGGCCGTAATCTCGATCAGGTAACTGTCGAGCACGCCTTTGTTCCAATCCTCGAACACGGCTTTCAGTTCGTCCGCGGAAAGACCGAGGCCGCTCCTCAGGAGGTCGTAGGCTTCGGCGATCATTTGCATGTCGCCGTATTCGATCCCGTTGTGCACCATCTTCACGTAGTGCCCGGCGCCGCCTTCACCCACCCAGTCACAGCACGGCTCGCCATCGACCTTGGCCGAGACGCTCTGCAAGATTTCTTTGATGTGTGGCCAAGCTTCCGGGTCACCGCCGGGCATGATCGACGGACCGCGGCGCGCACCCTCTTCACCACCGGACACGCCGCTGCCGACGAAGCGAATGCCTTTCTCCTTCAATTGGTCGAAGCGCCGTTGGCTGTCGGGAAAGTGCGAATTCCCACCGTCGATGATGATGTCGCCTTTGTCCATCAGGGGCGTAAGCTCGTTGATTACGGCGTCGACGGCGGCGCCGGCCTTCACCAAAATGAACACGCGACGAGGAGATTTCAGCGAGGCGACGAGCTCCTTCACGGTTTTGTGGGGCACTACTTTCGAGCCTTTTGCGGGCCCTGCCATGAACTCGTCCGTGACGCTGCCCGTGCGGTTGTAGACGGACACGGTAAAGCCGTGGTCGTTCATGTTCATGACTAGGTTCTGACCCATCACGGCTAGTCCGATGAGTGCAATGTCCGAGCTCGGTTCCGACATATCGTTCCTTCTCCCTATTCGTGATTTTTGGGCGGCGATAGATAGCACGACGCTCCTCCTGGCTGCTAGGCGGATGCTCAGCTGGTGAACGCGCGGACTAGTTCAGGCATGGTTTGAAATAGCGCGTCGGCGCCGGCATCGCTCAGCTCTTCTCGCGAACCGTAACCCCAGAGTACGCCCGCCGAGCGAAGTCCATTTTGCTTGGCTCCCACCATGTCATGCAGGCGATCACCGATCATCCAAGCATCCGATCGTGAGATGCCCTTGCTGGCGAGCACGTGCGCGATCAGCTCGCCCTTGTTGCTGCGCTCGCCGCTCAACTCCGCGCCATATACATGGCTGAAGTATCGGCGAAGCTCGAAATGGTCGATGATCGTGTTGGCGTATACCTCCGGCTTGGAGGTGACCACCAAGAGTTGGATATTGGCCTCGCGTAACGCCTGTAGCCCGTGCAAGACGCCTGGATAGACGCTGCTTTCGAAGATGCCCAGCGTGGAATAGCGCTGCCGGTAAATCGCGAGCGTGCGCGCATTCAATTCCGGATCGCTCGAGCTCAGTAGCTCGCGAATGGTCTCATGAAAGGGTGGTCCGATGAATCGCGAGAGCGCTTCGTCGGCGGGACCTCGACGCCCACCGCCGTCAGCGCGTGGCGCAGACTGATTAGAATCCCCGCGCGCGAGTCGGTCAACGTGCCGTCTAGATCGAAGAACAGGTGCATCTGGCTCATGCTCGTGCTGCGCGCGGCCGCGTCACGATCGGCTTGCGTGTTGGGGTACGCTCGGCCTTCGGTTGAACGCCAGCGCGTTCGAGCAGGCGCGCCAGGTATTGCCCGGTGTGGCTCTTCTTCACGCGCGCGACGCTTTCCGGTGTGCCTTCAGCCACCAATAGGCCGCCCGCGCCGCCGCCTTCGGGACCGAGATCGATCACCCAGTCGGCGTGGGCGATGACGTCGAGGTTGTGCTCGATGACGAGCACCGTATTGCCGGCCTCGACCAAACGCGACAAGACCTCGAGCAATTTTTCGACGTCTGCGAAATGCAGACCGGTGGTCGGTTCGTCGAGGATGTACAGGGTGCGACCGGTGCCGGGCCGTGATAGCTCACGTGCCAGCTTGATTCGCTGCGCCTCGCCACCCGAGAGGGTGGGAGAGGGCTGCCCGATTTTCACGTAGCCCAGCCCGACGTCAGCCAAGGTCTGCAGGCCGCGCGCGATGTTCGTATGCACGCTGAACAGCTCGAGCCCCTCCCGGACGCTCATCTCCAAGGTGTCGGCGATGCTTTTCCCCTTGTATAGGACGCGCAACGTGGCCTGGTTGAAGCGCCGCCCTGCGCACTCTTCACACGTGACATACACGTCGGGCAAAAAGTGCATCTCGACCTGACGCAAGCCATCACCGGAACACGCTTCACAGCGCCCGCCCTTGACGTTGAACGAGAAACGCCCCGCATCGTAGCCGTAAGCGCGCGCCTCGCTGGTGCTGGCGTACAGCTCGCGAATCGAATCGAACACCTTGGTGTACGTGGCCGGGTTCGAGCGCGGCGTCCGGCCGATCGGCTTTTGATCGATGCCAATCACCTTGTCGACGTGCTCGATGCCGAGGATCTTTTGGTGCTCGCCGATTGGGCTGCGTGCATCGTGCAATGCGCGCGAAAGCGCCGGGAAGAGGATGCCGTTGATCAGCGTGGATTTGCCGGCGCCGCTCACGCCGGTGACCGCGAGAAACGTACCGAGCGGAAAACGCACGTCCAAATTCTTCAGGTTGTGCTCGGTCGCACCTTTGATCTCGAGGGCCTTGCCGTTCCCAGGGCGGCGGTGACTCGGGATGGGGATTTTGCGCTTTCCCGAAAGATACGCGCCCGTGAGTGACTTGGGGTTTTTGATCACCTGCGCGGGTGTGCCGGCGGCTACTACCTCCCCGCCGAGCTCGCCCGCGCCCGGGCCGAAGTCGATCAGGTAATCGGCCTCCATCATCGTTTCCTCGTCGTGTTCGACCACGATCACGGAATTTCCGACGTCGCGCAGAGCCTTCAAGGTCTTCAGTAATTTACCGTTATCCCGTTGATGCAGCCCAATCGATGGCTCATCTAGGATGTAGATCACGCCGGTGAGCTCGGAACCGATTTGCGAAGCCAGACGGATGCGCTGGCTCTCACCGCCAGAAAGCGTCGCAGCCGCGCGATCCAGAGTGAGGTAACCCAGGCCAACGTTGACCAAGAAGCCCAAGCGCGAGCCGATCTCCTTCCGTAACTCGGCGGCGATCTCGGCGTCCGCGCCCTTGAGTGGCACGCCGTCGATCCAGGCGCGAGCTTGCTCGATCCGTTGATGGGAGAGCGCATCCAGGCTCTCTCCGGAGATTTTGACGGCTCGACTCTCGGGGCGGAGGCGTGCGCCGTGGCAGCTGGGGCACACCTTGCTGGAGAAGAAGCGCAGGTAGTACTGCTTCATGTCCTCGCTGCTGGTGCTCTTCATGCGTCGCATCAGCTGGTTGACCAAGCCCTCCCAGAGCTCGCCCCCCTTTTTCCCACCGAGCATGACCGCATCGCGTTGCGCTTGGGTCAGCTTGTTCCACGGCTTTTTCTTGTCGATGCCGAAGAGCGACAGTACCCATTCAATCTCGTTCGCGACCCAGCCCTCGCCCCGCGCAGCAGCGGCCGCCCAGGGAGTGATTGCGCCATCTTTGATCGACAGCGCGGGGTTCGGCACGACCAGCTCGGGGTCCATCTCCGGACGCGAGCCGAGGCCGTTGCAATCGGTGCAGAACCCGAGCGGCGAATTGAACGAAAAGGACTGTGGGGAAAGCTCGGGAAAGGACAGCTCGCAGTGCGGACAAGCGACCCGCTCGCTGAAGGCGCGCTCTTCGCTCGGAGTCTCGACGCTGATCACGCCCTTGCCCTCGCGCAGGCCGAGCTCCACCGAATCCGTGATGCGAGCGCGGGCACTCGGGTCGACCACGATGCGATCGACGACCAAATCGAGGTTGTGCTTGGCCTTCTTGTCCAGGGCGACCACGGTGTCGTCGAGGGTGACGAGCTTGCCGTCGATGCGCAGCCGAGAAAAGCCACGCGTGCGCGCATCGAGCAGGAGCTCCCGGTGCTCGCCTTTGCGCTGACGCTCGAGTGGCGCGTACAGCACCAACTTGGAGCCTTTCGGATACTCCAAAATCGAAGAGACGATCTGTTGCGCCGATTGCCCTTCGGCCTTGCGGCCACACTTGGGGCAGAACTGCACGCCAATGCTGGCGTACAGCACGCGCAAATAGTCGTGCACCTCCGTCACCGTGCCGACAGTCGAGCGCGGGTTGCTGGATGCCGTTTTCTGCTCGATCGAGATGGTCGGTGAAAGGCCTCGAATGGTGTCGTACTTGGGCTTGTCCATTTGCCCGAGGAACTGGCGGGCATAGCTGGACAAACTCTCCACGTAGCGGCGCTGCCCCTCCGCGTAGATGGTGTCGAAGGCGAGCGACGATTTGCCGCTTCCGGACACGCCGGTGATCACCACCAAGCTCTTCTTGGGAATCGAGAGGGTGACGTTCTTGAGATTGTGTTCGCGCGCGCCGCGGACGACGATGGCTTCAGGGTCTCGATCGCTCACCCAACGGCAGTAGCGCGGCTCGACGGCGTTGTCCTGTGCCACGCGACTTGGTGAAAAAATCTCGGCGAACCTCGGCGAAACGCGCGCTCGGGCCGAGCCCCGGCCGGACGAGGGGCCGACTGGCGGAATTAGGCGCTTTTCAGCGGTAGCAGCAGATTGAGTCGTTCGCGCACACGCACGAACTCTGCGTCCAATTGCAGCTTCACCTCGGGTGTGTTCGGGGCCTCGGGTTCGGATTCCAAGCTCGCGCACAGCGCGGCCATGCGCGGGACGCCCACCGACAGGCAGCTGCCCTTCAGCTTGTGCGCGGCGGCACGCAGCCCTTCGACGTCATTGCTCGAAAGCGCGCTCGCCAGCGACGCCAACTGGTCGGGCACGTGCCGCAGGAATACTCGCACGACGCCCGGGCTGCGCTCTAGCGCAGGGTCGAACGCGCCCGCCTTGCCATCCAGTGGCGGGGCGGGAATCGACGCGGGTTGGCACGGCCACATGGATTCGCGCGGCCACCACCGCTCGAGGGCTTCCCGCAAGAGCTTGGTGTTCAGCGGCTTGGTGATGTAGTCATTCATGCCGGCCGCGATGGCTTTTTCGCGTTCGCCCAACATCGCGTGCGCGGTGACGGCGATGATCGCCACGTGCTCGCCATCGTTCTCGAGCTGTCGGATCTGACGCGCTGCCTCGTAGCCGTCCAGCACGGGCATCTGACAGTCCAGCAAGATCAACGGGTAAATATTGCGCTGCCAGGCCTCCACGGCGAGCTGGCCGTTGTTCACTACGTCCGCTGCATAGCCTAGATTTTGCAGGGTTCCGAGCAGCACCTCTTGATTGATTGGGTTGTCTTCGGCGATGAGCAACCGCCGTCGTTCATGGGCAGCGATGGCGATTGAACTCGCTTCGTCCACGGTGGACGCCGCGCCGCGCCCGGACTCGCCGAGCGCGTGGGCGATATTGGATTCCAACTCGGCAGAGCGCACCGGTTTGCTGAGCACACCGGCGAACAGCCCGCGGTCGGCGAAGCCCGCGCCCGTGTCGCTGAGTGAGGTGAGCATCAACAGCGGCAAGTGAGTGTGCTTGTCTCTGATCTGGCGCGCTAAGGTCAGGCCGTCCATCTCCGGCATGTGCATGTCGGTGATCACGAGCCCGAATGGCTCGGCTTCATCGGCCTCCTCGAGCAGGCGTAGCGCATCTCGGCCGCCGCTCGCTGACGCCGTGCGCAGGCCCCAGGCCGACAGCAGCTCCTCGAGCAGCAGGCGATTGGTCGCGTTGTCGTCCACGATCAGGGCACGCGTGTTGCGGTTCGGGGCCGGGATCCGAGTCGACCCAGAAGCCAGCACGCGCACTGGAATGCGCACGAAAAACTGGCTGCCCTTGCCCGGCTCACTGTTGACGCCGAGCTCGCCCCCGAGCAATAGGACGAGCTTTTTACAGATTGCGAGGCCGAGCCCGGTGCCGCCGAAGCGGCGCGTGGAGCTCCCGTCCGCTTGAGAGAATGCCGTGAACAGGGCCGCCTGTTGCGCGGTGTCGATGCCGATACCGGTGTCGATCACGGTCAGCTCGAGCACGCACTCGTCGCCCCGGCGCTGCGTGACCGTGGCCCGTACCACGACCTCACCGACATCCGTGAATTTGATCGCGTTGCCAACCAAGTTCGTCACCACTTGGCGAAGACGATCGCCATCGACTTCGACGTACGTCGGCACGTCTGGGTGCACCTGACACATGAGCTCGATCTGTTTCAGCTCGGCGCGCGCGGCGAACAGCTCTGCCACGTCTTCCAGCAAGGATCGCGGCTGGCACGGTCCCGGGC
The DNA here is from genome assembly GCA_037200885.1 of Pseudomonadota bacterium. Lineage (GTDB taxonomy): Bacteria > Myxococcota_A > Polyangia > Polyangiales > Polyangiaceae > PMG-095. The sequence goes on along the minus strand of JBBCIN010000003.1, from coordinate 1,275,392 downwards.
GCAGCTCGACCTTGCCCGCCTCGATCTTGGAGAAATCCAAGATGTCGTTCAATACCGTCATCAAGCCATTGGCCGAGGTGCTCAACGTGTCGGTGTAACGCCGTTGCTTGGCGTCGAGCGGGGTGCCGCGCAAGAGCTCCAGCATACCGAGCACGCCGTTCATCGGGGTGCGGATTTCGTGGCTCATATTGGCCAAAAACTCGCTCTTTAGCCGCACCGCCTCGAGCGCCGCCAAAGTGGTCTGCTCGAGTCTGGAGAAGGCATTTTCAGTCACTCGGATGAGCGGCCCGAGGTAGAAGCTGACGAACAGCAGACTGGCGACCAAGCCCAGGCCGCAGCCGATGCCGGCCGTCAGGAGGATTTCGTCCTTCAGGCGCGTGCCCGCGTCGATTCGTGCTGTCGATACGAACACAGCGACGCGTCCGACCGGGCTGCCTTCGATGGTCGACTCGGCCCAGGACGAGTAGTAGGCGGCCTGCTCGTCGACCTGGCGCGCCGGTCGTTCGAACAGCGCTTTCAAATCACCGGGCAATTTGCCGTACGTCGCGAGCACCTTGCCGGTTTGGTCGGTCGCGACGATGGCCAGAAAATCCTCATCGACATCGTAGCCCCTGAAAGCGTTCCTGATCTCACGTTCGTCGACCAGCACCATGCCGTACTGGGTCGACTGGGCGAGCTCGGCGACCCCGCGTTCGGTTTTCCATTTCAGATCAGCTTGGACGGCTGGCGTCAATGCGCCGAAGATCTGCGATACCAGGCTGAAGATCAGCCCGCACATGCCCATCAGCAGCGCGCTGACGAAGAGCATGAAAGCCACTTTGACGCGCAGACTCGACAGCACCTTTCGAGTCTGGCGCTCGTCATCCAAGCCGTCCGCGATCGGGCTGAGCTTGGCGCCGTCGGCCGAACGTGGGGTTTTCACGGACACCCTCGTCAAACGGCAAATTGACTGAATATTTAAGCGATAAATCGCGGGCCGCGCGCGCGAAGACAGCGGTTTCTACGGCATTTGCCGGGCTACTCGCCGAGCAAAAGCTTTGCCTGACCCACCCAGTCGTCGCGCAGGATGCGGTCTGCCCGGGCCTTGATCAGCGGGGCAATGCGTTCGATATCGTCTGCGCCGAGCGCGGCGATTTGAGCCACCGTGGTGATACCCAGGCCGTGCAGGCCGCGCTCGAATGCTGGACCAATGCCGCGGATTTGGCGCAGACTCAGTTCCGGTTTGGACACTCGGCTCGCAGCGGCGAACGCTGCTTCCAGCTCGCTGACGCGTGCGCGTAGCGCGGCGCTGCTCGCTGCGTGAGCGTCCACGAACGTACTCCGCAGCTCCGCTTCGGCGCGAGACGCCGAGGTTAGCTCACGCACGCTGTTTTCGGCCTGCACCAGCCGGATGCGTAGCGCGTTGCGCTCGCTAATCACTTTGCGAAGCTCGGTGCCTGTCTCGGTCAGCTGCTTGCGCGCGCTCATCAGCTCCGTCAAGAGCTCTTGAACCCGTCCGCCGTCGGGGCGAAGACTGGCAGCGTTGCTGACCGTGGGTGAGATTGCGGGAGCCGACGCGGGCGGGCGCATGCTCGGCGCGGCCGGGCGCATGCTGGGCGCCCGCGGTGGGGGTGACGCCGTGGCTCGCGGCGGCGGGGGCGGAGGCGGCTGTTGGCTCGGATAAGAGAGTGGGGGCGGCAGGTTACGCACCGGAGGCGGCGGTGGCGTGCCGAGCGGACGCAGGCTCGAGGCGCCGCTTGGGCGCGGCGGTAACGACACGGGGCGCGGCGGTTGGGCCACGGGTCTCGGCATCACGGCAGAGGGCAAGGGCTCACCGACTGTCGCTGCTAGGTTCTCGCTATCGTTGGCTGATCCGCGTTCGTCGCCCATGGAAGCCCTTTGACTCGCCGAGCGTCGAGCATAGCGCAGATTGCGCTTCAGCTGTCAGGCAGGGAGCCCCCGAAGAGTGCTCGGAATTAACGCTTCTTAACCGCAAGGCGTCGTTGTTCTTCACAGAGCGAGCCCAGGTTGAACGATGAAGGAGCTGAAAAATGTTTGGATTTCTGTTCGGTACTGCTTGTTTGCTGGGGTTGACCGCCACTTTTGCTAGGAGCCGCCACGAGGGGCATCACTGCGGAGGGCAGCGCGGGCGCGGCTTTCGATCCGGCCGCGGGCGCTTCGTGCTCAATCGCTTGCTCGATCGGCTGGACACGACGCCGGGCCAGGAGAAGGTCATTCGCGAGGCGGTCGACACCGTGATGGAGGACGTGCACGATGCGCGCGGGGAATTCCGCGCCACGCGCGTAGACGTCGCACAAGCCATTCGCAGCGAGACTCTGGACCGTGGCGCGATCGATGGCGTCTTCGAACGCCACGACCAAGTCATCGAACGCGTACGTCAGAGCGCGCTCGACTCGTTCAGCAAGGTGCATGAGACCTTGGACGAACGGCAACGCAAGATCCTGGCGGAGCTGATCGAAGCAGGGCCGTTCGCCCGCGGTTTCGGCCCGTTCCGCTGATACCTCGTGGAACCGAATCGAAACCGAGAAGGAGTAAGGAAGATGAGACGCAAAGCGTTGATTTTAGTGCTCGCGGTGGGCGCCATCGCCGGCTTCGCCTCGAGCCTATACGGCTGCCACTATCACGGCGTCGAACGGCGCCAGGCCTTCGAGGATCACGTCGCGGACGTCTGCACCCGCGCTGCCGAGCGCTCGCGAAATCACGCGCCCCGCGCTGAAAACACGCCGTGAGCGGCGAAAACGCGACCGTGAATGGCAGCGAGTGGCAGGCGCCTGACAGAGCGGGGCAGGCGGTGGTACGCTCCGCCTCTCCGCTCATGTCGGTTCACGTGTTGGTCATCGATGACGATGTTCGGCTGTTCGAAGTCTTGGACAGTTACTTGGCGCAAAATGGCGTCCGCTCGAGCCACGCCCCAAACGGCCTTTTGGGCCTCTCGGTGCTGGAGTCGGGCGCGTTCGATGCCGTGCTCTTGGACGTGATGATGCCCGGCCTGGATGGGCTCTCGGTGCTGAAGAAGATCCGCGAGAAGAGCCGCCTGCCTGTGATCATGCTCACCGCCAAGGGTGACGAGACCGACCGCGTGGTCGGGCTGGAGCTCGGCGCGGACGATTACCTGGGAAAGCCTTTCAGTCCGCGTGAGTTGCTCGCGCGTCTACGTGCCGTACTTCGCCGCACGGAGCTCGATCCGAGCAAAGAGCACTTGAACGTCGGCGGGGTCAGCTTGGATGTAGGCGCCCGGCAAGTCACCGTCGAGGGTAAAATTGCCGATCTCACTGGCATCGAGTTCGATCTGTTGCTGGCGCTGATGCGCCGAGCGGGTCGCGTGGTGCCGCGCGCGAGCTTGCTCGAGCACGCGGGCAGAAGCGACGTGACCGTCAGCGATCGCACCGTCGACGTTCACATTTCGCACCTGCGAAAGAAGCTGCTGGATGACCCACCGCGTTTGATCAAGACGGTGCGGGGCGTCGGCTACGTGATGGCAAAGGGTTCGGAATGAGGTTTCGGCGCTTCGTACGCGCCCGTTTGCATCGCCAATTATTCATGTGGCTCGGCATCACCATCCTGTTTACGGGCATGGTGGTCAGCGGAGTGGTGAGCGCGCTACGCCCCGACGCCTCCAGCATGGAGAGCGACGTGATCCGCATCCAGCGTTTCATCGGCGAGCGCTTCCAGAGGGTGTGGGATCAGCCGGCGGAGCGCCGCGGCCTGGCGGAAGAAATCGCCAAGGCGTTCGAGGTCGATCTGACGCTGCGTGACGCCGCCAAGAAGCCCGTCGAGCAAATCGGGCCAGGCTGCGACAAACCAGAGTTCACCGTGCCCATTTTGCGCGGAAAGTCGACGCTCGGCGCGCTTTCGGTGTGCATCGACAAGCGTCGCCGCGTGCCCGGCCTGACCTTCGTGTTGGCGATCGCGGCTGCCTGCTTGACCTTGTGGGCCGCGTCCGGCGCGTTGGCTCGGAAGCTCGTTCGTCCGCTGTCCGATTTGATCCGCGTGACTCGCGAGATCGGCTCTGGGAATTTGGTCAGCCGCGTGCGCTTGGGTCGCCATCACATGGGTGAGGTGGGCGTGCTTGCCGACGCCGTGAACGACATGGCGCGGCGCATCGAGCGTCAATTGAACGACCAGCGCGAGCTACTCGCCGCTGTTTCGCACGAGATCAGGAGTCCGCTGGCGCGCTTGCGCGTGCTCACCGAGCTTCTACGCGGCAGCGCTGACTCCGTTACACTCGACAAAGTCGAGCGTGAGATCATCGAGGTCGACGACCTGATCGGAAAGCTCTTGGCCAATTCACGGCTCGACTTCGGGACGCTGACGCTGCAAACCCTGGAGCCTTGTGTGCTGGTTTCGCGAGCACTCGAGCGCGCGGCGGTCGACCCGAGCGTGCTGCGCAACGACGCTCCGGACGTACACATCAAGGGCGATCCCACGCTGCTCGATCGTGCGTTTTGCAATTTGCTGGAGAACGCCCAAAAGCACGGGGGCGGGGTCGAGAGCGTGCAACTTTCACTGATCGACGGCAACGTGCGTTTGACCGTGTTTGACCGCGGCCCCGGTTTTCCCAAAGAGTCATTGGGGCGGGTTTTCGACGCTTTTTATCGCGGTGACGGCTCGTCGTCGCTGGGCTTGGGGCTCTCTTTGGTGGAGCGCATCGCGCGAGCTCACTCCGGCCGCGCCTGGGCGGAGAATCGCCCGGACAGCGGCGCCAGTGTTCATTTCGAGATCCCCGCCGAGCCATGAGCGCCGGCGCTGGCGCGCGCGTTTCGGCGCATAGCTTCGACCACCCGGCATTTTCCGTGCTCGAGCCGAGCGTGCGTGAGCGCTTGCTCGCGCTCGACCATTTCCCAGCGCCTGATGAATTGCGAAAACTGGCAGAAGGGGTGGAGAGCGCAATCACGCCCTGGTTCGATTTTGCGGCGCAGGACCCGTCGCAGCTTCTGGCGGCCGGAGGCTTCGATCGCTTGCTTGCCCGAACGTCGTCTGTCCCGACTCGAGTGGGCTCGTTTCACGATCTGCTCGGCGCGCTGATTTGGCTGCATTTCCCCGCGCTCAAGACCGCTATCCATCGCAGGCAACTCGCGGGCGACCACATAACTCGTGGTCCAAGCGAGAACGCCGCCACTCATCTCGACGAATCGGGGGTACTGGTGCTCGGCACGGAGCCGACGATTTTCGAATCATTGGCGGAGCTCAAGTGGGCCGAAGTGTTTTGGGAACGTCGCGTCGAGTTGCGGCAGACGACCCGGTTTTTGGTATTTGGCCACGGCTTGCTGGACGCACTGCGCGACCCGCACCCGCGCCTGATGGGCAAAGCGTTGTTCGCGCGGGTCGGGAGCGATCGGCTTGGGCTCGATAGCTCCGAGTTTCGTGTTTTTCTGGACGGCGCTTTGGCGGCGCTGTTGCCGGGATTTTTGAGCGAACCCGCCCGACTGGAGCCGCTGCCCGTGCTGGGCGTGCCGGACTGGTCGCCAAATCAGTCGCGCGCCTACTATGAAGACGAGCAGTACTTCCGCCGAGCCAGGCGGAGGCCACGCGCGCCAGGCCCTCCGCATTGGCTCGTGCTCGGCTGATTCCGATCAGATCGGCGTTGGGTCGTCGTACGCGACTTTTTCCAGCCATTGTCTGGCAAACCATGCAGACATCACTTGGAACGCGCGACGCACGTCTTCGGCGTCGGATCCGCTGTCGAAGACGGCACAAACGTGACTCAGCGTGGCCCCGCGGGCCGCGCTCGCCAAGGCCTTCCATTCCGGCGCGTCGAGGGCCTGATGTAGGACGGCATGCTGGTTGCGCCAAACGGCCACTCCGCAAACGTGCCGAGGCGAGTCCGCCGCGCGAAAATCCGCGTCCGATCGCTGCTCGCCAGCGAAGGCCGAGAGCGCCGACGGCTCGAGCTCTAGCCGGTGCAGCGATGGCACGAAGCGGAGCCGCGCCTGCGGAAACAGGCTCGGCTCGACGGCGTGCACGGTAGCGACACCGACGGGATCGGGGGCCACCAGCGCGCACAGCCTCGCCCATTCGAGCGAAGCCAAGTCGATAGCGATGGCGGGCGCTGCGGCGCTGGATAAATATTCGGAAAATGAGCGCCCGACTCGTTCGACGGCGGGGTGTTCGGACGGATACCGTACGAGGTAAGCCAGCCCAAGACGCTCGAAATCGCTATCACCGAGTAAGCGTTTCGTCTGGCTGAACACCGAGGCCAACGCATCGAGCAAGCGATAGAAGTAGCCGCGATTGTAGATCGCCAGCCGGTCTTTGGCTGACAGTCGTTCGCTGTCCACGAAGACTCGATCGAGGTCGGGGAGGGGCCCGCTGTTCGATGTAGCGGCTCTAGCGAAGTAGTGTTGGAGCTCGGCAAGGTTCATGGCTCTGCCTCGTGCCCGCCCGCAAGTCGCTCGTTCGCCAGCGCACGGGCGCGATCCGCCTCTGCTTCGAGCACGGACAGTTCCGGCAGCCGCTCGTCCCACTCGACGATCGTCGGTAGCGCGCCGAATAGCTCGAGCGATTGCTCGTACAGCCGCCAAACCGCGGGCGAAACGGGCGAACCGTGGTCGTCGAACAAGTAACCACCCGCGTCACTGTGCCCAGCCAAATGGATTTGCTCGACGCGCCGCGCCGGCAGTGCACGCAAATAGTCCTGCGGATCGAAGCCATGGTTTTGCGCGCTGACGAAGACGTTGTTCAGATCGAGCAGGATCCCCGCATCCGCGCGCTCGACGACCTCACTCAGGAACTCCCACTCCGTAAGCGTGCTGGCGCAGTACTGCACATAGCTCGACACGTTCTCGAGCAGCAGCCGCCTACCCAGCCGGTCCTGGACCTTTTGAACGCGCTCAACCACGTGGAAAAGCGCTTCTTCCGTATACGGAAGGGGCCACAGATCGTGCGCGTAGTGTCCGCCAAAAGTTCCGAAGCACAGGTGGTCAGACACGCTGAACGCGGTGATGCGTTCAGCGAGCTCGGCTAGGTCTGCCAGGTACGTCTCGCGCAGTGGATCCATGCCGCCGATCGAGAGCGACACGCCGTGCAGCGCGACCGGCATGTCCGAACGCACACGCGAAAGCAGGCTGAACGCTCGCCCGCCTCGGCCCAGGAAATTCTCGCTGATGGCTTCTGCGAAGTCGGAACGCAGGCCATGGCTCAAGATCGCGTCGTAGTGCGGAACTCGCAGCCCAAATCCGACGCACGCAGAACCGGAGAGCGCGGGGAGCGGGCGCTCGTTCAGGGCTTGTTGCGGATCTGCAGGGCGGTGCACTGTTCCTGGGTCTGGGTGTAGACGTAGCCCGTCCCGTTGCAGGCGTTCTCACCGACGCAGCTGCTCTTGCCGTCTTGGGTGGCGCACTCCGAGAGACCCTGGCAAGCATTCCCGCCTTCGCACTTGATCGGTTGCGACGCGCCGCTCGTCGCCTCTCCAGCATTACCGCCGCCACAGCCGCTGGCGGCGAGCAAGGCCGATACGGCCAAGGCGATACTGGTTCCTCTGCTCAGGTCCAAAATGGCTTCTCCATGCGGCTCGGCCGCGCTTGCTCAAGTATAGCCAAGGCGTAGAAAATGGTTAGCGTTTGCGTTGCCGTGCGCAATGCTGGCAATACTACAGCCCGTGCCCACTGACGAGGAGCTCATGGCCGCTTACATTGCGGGCGATAAAGCGGCTTTTCGCGAGCTATTTCGGCGCTACACTCCGCTCTTGCAGCGTGCCATGGCCCGCGATCTGCGCAGCCCCGAGGAGGCCAATGACTTGGTCCAGCAGACATTTCTGCATTTGCACAGGAGTCGCCTGGACTTCGAGCCCGGTCGCAAGCTAAAGCCGTGGATTTTCACGATCGCGCTGAACCTCAAGCGCGAGTACTTCCGACGTAACAAGCGGCGCCACGAGACGTCGCTCGAGGACGATCGCGTGGCCGAGCCGTTCGAGGGTCCGCGCGGGCAAGAGCGCGCCGACGCCTCACGCGAAACCGCGCGCGCCCTGAGCATGCTGCCTGCCGAACACCGTGAGGTGATCGAGCTGCATTGGCTCGGTGGCTTGAGCTTTCCCGAGGTGGCCGAGGCAGTGGGTTCGACCGTGGCGGCCGTCAAGGTACGTGCGCATCGCGGTTACGTCGCGTTGCGGTCTCAGCTCGGTGATGCCGCCCCCGATCCCGGGAGCAGCCACCAAGGCAAGCCGAGCGTGGAGGCGAGCAAGTAATGGACTGCGCGCAAATTCGCGATTCGTTCGTGAAGGGCGTGCCCCTGCCGGAGGGGCAAGTGAAAGCGCACCTCGATAGCTGCCCGCATTGTCGTGAGCTGTTCGAGCATGACGCTGAGCTTGGCCGCGGCCTAGCCGCACAAGCCAGCGATGCCGTGGCAGTTCCGGAGGATTTCTTCGGCCAGCTCGAACAAAAGCTCGCCCGCGAAACCGGGCTGCGAGCGTGGCTCCGTTCGCGACCTTCACGCCTGCGCTTCATGCTCGTGCTGCTTCCGCTGCTGCTCGTGGTGATCGCCGGCGGCGTGTTCCGGCAGCGCGCGGACTTCCAGCAGTATCCGCTCGCCCGCGTGATGCTGCTTTTGAGTGTGTACTTCGTCGCGATCGTGCTCGCCTTCGGCAAGGAGCTGTCCGAGTCGCCCCGGCGAGACCCGCTGCGCGATCATTGGGGGCTGCTCGCCTTCGCGCTGGCGGTGCCATTCTTGGCCGCCTTTGCTCCAGCCACCGAGGCGAGCCGCCAAGCGGGGCCAGAGGGCGCGCTCGGCTGTTTCAGCTATGGAGCCCTGCTCACTTTGCCGATCGCCGCGTTGCTCTGGGCGTTCGATCGCGACGACCGACCCTCGCTGCGCACGGTGTGCTTGAGCGCCGCCGCGCTCGGGCTATCGGGCAATCTGCTGCTCGAGCTGCACTGCGGTAACGGGAATGCGGTGCACGTGCTCCTCGGCCACGCCAGCTTGGGTGTGGCCTGGCTCGCGGCCTGGGCCGTCACCCGGCGCCTGAGCCGCGCTTAGCCCCCGCCGCCCAGCTCACTTGCGAAAATGAGCAGCGAACGGATTGTTCGTGAAGCCCTGCGCTGCGGGTTGCGGCTTGCCGCCGCCTGGTGAACGCCCTTGAGTTGGGGGGCGCCGATCGCGGTTCTGTTCGGCGCGGCTGCCGCCCGGGCCGGGGGCAGGGCGAGCGCCGCTGGCGCCACCCACCTGCGCGTCGCTGCCGCGTTTGGCGCTGAGCGCGATGCGTTTGCGCACGAGGTCGACCTCCAGCACGCGCACGCTCAACTTGTCGCCGACCTTGACGACTTCATTCGGATCCTTGACGAAGCGGTCGGACAGCTGGGACACGTGCACTAGCCCGTCTTGGTGCACCCCGATGTCCACGAAGGCGCCGAAAGCGGTCACGTTGGTGACGACGCCTTCGAGCACCATCTCGGTCTTCAGATCTTCCATCGTCCGGACATCATCGCGGAATTTGGGCGGCTCGAACGTGGCGCGTGGGTCGCGGCCCGGCTTTTTGAGCTCACTCAGGATGTCGTTCAAGGTGAACGAACCGACGTCACCCGCTTGGTAGCGCTTCGGGTCCAAGCGTTCGAGCAGCTCGCGATTGCCGATCATCGAGACCACCGGTACGCCCAAATCGGCTGCCATCTTCTCGACCAAAGCGTAGCGCTCGGGGTGCACCGCGCTCGAATCGAGCGGGTGCTCGCCGCCGCGCACGCGCAAGAAGCCAGCGGCCTGTTCGAAGGTCCGCGGACCGAAGCCCGGCACTTCCAGCAATTTGCTGCGGCTGGTGAAGGCGCCCTTTTCGTTGCGGTAAGCGACGATTTTCTTGGCCAAGGTCGGTCCGATGCCGGCCACGCGCGAAAGCAGCGGTGCGCTGGCCAAGTTCACCTCCACGCCCACGCTGTTCACGCAGCTCTCCACCACTTCATCGAGCTTTTTCGCTAGAAACGGCTGAAACACGTCGTGTTGGTATTGGCCGACACCGATGCTCTTGGGGTCGACCTTGACCAGCTCCGCAAGCGGATCTTGCAGGCGACGCGCGATGCTGATCGCGCCGCGCACGGTCAGATCGAGGTCCGGAAATTCTTCACGCGCGACGTCACTCGCCGAGTAAATGCTGGCGCCGGCCTCGCTGACCGCCACGCACAGCGGCGCGGCGTTGGCGGTGAGCCCTTCTTCCTTCAAGAGCTCGCGCACGAAAGCTTCCGTTTCACGGCCATGCGTCCCGTTGCCGACCGCGACAGCGACGATCGGATACTTCTTACAAATCGCGCGCAGCGATTGGCGTGCACGCTCGAGCGCCGCGTCCCCCTGCACCAGGTAAATCGTCTCGTGCTCGAGCAATTTTCCGGTTTCATCCACGACCGCGCATTTGCAGCCCGTACGCTGACCGGGGTCGATGCCGAGCACGGTCTTCGTGCCGAAGGGCGCCGACAGCAAGAGCTCGCGCAGATTTTGCGCGAACACGTCAATCGCGCCTTTATCGGCCTGCATTTTGAGCTCGACCCGCACATCCACCTGCACCGAATGCAAGAGCAGACGCTCGACGCCGTCTTTGATCGCGCCCGCGAGCTCGCCTGCCCAGGGCGATGCGGAGTCGAGCTTGAGGTGCTTCTGAATGAACGGCACGATGTTGCTCTGATCGACGTCCAGGCCAGCGCGCAGCACGCCCTCCGTCTCGCCGCGACGGATCGCCAAGTAGCGATGAGAAGGGATCTTGGCGATCGGCTCCTCGAAGGAGGCGTAGCTGTCGAACTTGGTCGTCTTGTCTTCGAAATCCTTGGTCTTGGAGACGCGGATCGAGCCGTCACGCACATACGCTTCACGGGTGTGCTTGCGCACCTCCGGATCTTCGGCAATGCGCTCGGCACAGATGTCGCGCGCGCCGGCGAGGGCTGCGCTCACGTCCGCCACTTCCTTCTCTGGATTGACGAAACTTTGCGCGCTTTCGCTGGGCGAGCCCTCTCGGGCCTGACTCCAGATCAGATTCGCGAGCGGCTCGAGCCCACGCTCTTTGGCGATCGTCGCGCGGGTGCGGCGCTTGGGCTTGAAGGGCAGATAGAGATCCTCGAGCTCGGCTTTCGTCCCCGCGTTCGTCAGCAGTTTGGCCAGCTCGGGGGTAAGTTTCCCCTGGCTCTTGATCTCACTCAGGATCGATTTGCGCCGCGCCTCCATCTCCACCAGGTAGGTGCGCCGTTCCTCGATATTTCGAATCTGCACTTCATCTAGCCCGCCCGTTGCCTCTTTGCGGTACCGCGCGATGAACGGCACGGTCGAGCTTTCGGCCAGCAGTTGCACGACCGCGCCGACGGAGGCGCGCGGCAGGTTGAGCTCGGCAGCTAGTACCGGGACGGGGTCGAAGGGCGTATCGGTGAGCTCGGACTCGGTCTGGGACATCGCCTGGGTTTGTTAGGCTCTAGCTAGACTTTTGTCCAGTAGCACCGCTTTCTTGTGTCAAAGATCTCGTAACTCAGTTACGCCCGCCCTCGCCATGTCCCCTCGGGGCTTACTCTTCATCACGCTCTTCAACAGCATCTTGGGGCTGAGCGTCTTGTTTCCGATCCTTGCCCCACTCGGGCGTGAGCTCGGCTTGAGCGAGCTTCAGGTCGGATCGCTCTCTGCCAGCTACGCGCTGATGCAGGTTCTGGTCAGCCCTTCCTGGGGACGTTTGAGCGAACGGATCGGAAGGAAGCGGGTGCTGCTCACCGGGGTGCTCGGCTTCGGCGTCAGCTTCCTCGGCTTCGCGCTCTTGGCAGATTTGGGCGGGCGCGCGCACTGGCCCACGCCGGTGCTGTTCGCCGCATTGCTCGCAGCGCGATTGCTGGGCGGCGCATTCTCGTCGGCGACGCTGCCCACCGCCCAAGCCTATATGGCGGATTTGACCGGCCGCAGCGATCGCACCGCCGGCATGGCCATGATCGGCGCCGCCTTCGGCTTGGGCGTGATTTTCGGTCCCTTGATCGGCGCTGCGTTTTCGCTGGTCAGCCTGCTGGCCGCCGTCTATTTCTCGGCCTCGATCGCCTTCCTCAACTTCGCCTTCGTCTGGTTCTTTCTGCCGGAATCGAAGCGCCTGGCGGGGCTCGAACCGCCCAAGGCCACCTCACACGTTGCGCGTCTGGTGTGGCCGCTGCTGGCGGTCGGTTTCACGCTCAGTTTGGCCTCGGTGGCCATGGAGCAGACGATCAGCTTTTACTATCAAGATCGACTGCAGCTCTCGAATCACGCTACTCCGCGCACCGTCGGCATGGCGCTCGGCGTGTACGGCTTGGTTGCGGTCTTCACACAGGGCTTCTTGGTGCGCCGCTACAAGTGGTCGCCACTGCGCTTGATGGCGATTGGCATGCCGGTTGCGCTCTTGGGTTACGTCCTGCTCGTGTTCGCGCATCGCTTCGGCGTGCTGACGCTGGCGCTCGCTGCACAAGCGTTCGGGCAGAGCCTCGCGGTGCCCGGCGTGACGGCGGGCATGTCGCTCGGAGTGAGTGAGGACGATCAAGGCGTGGTCGCCGGCCTCAATAGTTCGGCACTGGGTTTCGGACGCATGCTCGGCCCGCTCGCCGGCACTGGCTTGTACGAGTTCCGCGCCGAATACCCGTATGTCCTGAGCTCGGCACTGATCGTGATCGTGATGCTGGCCGTAATTGCCAATCGCGGTCTGCGCCATTCGCTGCGCAGCGACGCGGTGTGACACCGCCTTCGGTCATCCTGCTCGTGTTGCTCTCCGGCACGGCTTTCGTGGCGGGGGTGGTCGATGCCGTCGCGGGCGGGGGTGGTTTGTTCACGGTACCTGCGTTGCTCGCGGCCGGCCTGCCACCGGGACTCGCGTTGGCGACGAACAAGGGCCAAGCCGCTCCGGGCGCGCTGGCCTCGTTCGTCACCTTTTTCCGGCGCGGCGGGCTCGACCGGCGGCGCGCCCCGCTGGGCTTTGCGCTCGGCTTTCTGGGCTCTTTGCTCGGTGCGCGCTTGCTCCTTTCCATGCGCCCGGAGCCGCTGCGCCCGATCATCGCCCTGCTGCTGTTGTTCGCGCTGGGCTTCATGCTGCTGCGCCCACGCATCCGAGTGCGAGAAGCGCCGCTTGCCCACCCGAAGCTGACACTCGCGTTGATCGCGCTGATTCTCGGTACGTACGACGGATTTTTTGGACCCGGCGTCGGCTCCTTGTTGATTGTGCTGTTCGTTACATTGTTCGGTGATTCGCCGCTGTTCGCCTCGGGCAACGCCAAGGTCGTCAACTTGGGCTCGAATCTGGCGGCGTTTCTGCTGTTCGCTTGGCGCGGGGCGATCTGGTGGCAGCTGGCATTGCCGATGGCCGTAGCGAACGTGATCGGCGCACGGCTGGGGGCGCGCTTGGCGCTTCGCCAGGGCGATCGCTTCGTGCGGATCGTGGTCACGGTCGTCGTTTTGGCCGTGGTTGGCAAATTGTTCTTCGATATGGTCAGCGCTGCTCGATCCTGAACCGAGCGCCTATACTGCCCGAACCGTGGACAACCTCACACACGCGTTGGTCGGACTCTTGTCAGCCGAAGGAGTCGTCCGCGTAGCGGAGCGTCGGCGCGCACTCCACCCCTGGTGTCGCACTGCGATCTATGCGTTCGCGATCATCGGCAACAACTTGCCTGATCTCGATTTCAGCTATTCGAGCATCAGCGGCAAGACCTTTGGCTATTTGTTGCAGCATCGCGGGTACACCCACACTTTGCCGGCTGCGTTCGCGTTCGCGCTTTCGATGTTGGCGGTGCTGTGGGGCTTGACCAAGTGGCGCGCCAAGCGGCTGCTCGCCGCTGATTGGTGGTTGCTCGGCGCAGTCGCACTAGCCAGCCCGCTTTTGCATCTGATCATGGACTTTGCCAACAACTACGGCGTACATCCGTTCTGGCCGCTGTACTCGGGCTGGTTCTATGGGGATTCTTTCTTCATTGTCGAGCCATCGTTCTGGCTCGTGCTGATAGCTCCGCTACTCTTCTCTCATCGATCGAGGTGGCTCCGCGCCGGGCTGCTCTTGATCTTGGGTGTCGCGCTCGGCGCGCTTTGGTATCGGCCGTTCGTGCCGCGCGGCCACGCGGTGGCTCTGTCGCTGATCACGTTGGGACTCTTGGTCGTGGCTCGCAAGCTCAGCCCTTATGCGCGGTCGCTGCTTGCTGGCTCGAGCTTTCTACTCTTGGCGGCGTTGTTCGTGCTTGGTTCGCGCCACGCCAAGAGCATCGTTCGTGAGCAGGCCGCGTTGGCGTTCCCCAGCGCACGGAGCCTCGATATCGTGGCCACGCCCATGCCCGCGAATCCTTTCTGCTGGAGCGTGCTGCTCGTGCAACTGGACGGCGCGGCGTACGTGGTGCGGTTGGGCCGCGCCGCAACCTGGCCCGCCTGGCTGGATGTGAGCTCGTGTCCATACGACAAGAGCGCGAGCCCGAGCGCGCCGTTGCGCGCCTTGGCTGGTCCGGTGAACACGCAGCTTTCGTTGCAGAGCGAGTATCGCGTGCCCTCGAGCGAGCTCTCGACCTTGCTGCGCAGTCGCTGTGAGGCGCGTGCATTCTCGCGCTTTGCCCGCGTCCCCTACGTCACCGAGCCGGCTGGCAATGGTGCCCGCGTCCTCGGAGATCTGCGCTACGACCGAAATCCCGGGCTTGATTTTTCGGACCTCTCACTGAGCGAGCGCGAAGGCGAATGTCCAAAGTACGTGCCCTCGTGGCTGCCGCCCCGCTCGGACCTCCTGTCCGAGTCCGGTGAATGACGTGATGTGCAGCGGGGATTCTGGCTAGCGCTCGCCGCCGAACTTGTGCACGCGCGGATCGCATGCTGAACTTGGTTCGTGCGTATCGCGTTGATCTACCCACCTCCCTGGAAAATTCCAGCTCCCGGTGAGGCGCCCGACGCCGCTGGGAACGGCCCGCCCGCGGACTACCGCGCGGGTGATCTCGACGCGGACTTTTTTCAAACGCCCTACGGCTTGTTCTCGCTCGGTGCGCAGGCGCTGCGAGCGGGGCACCAGGTGAAGGTGCTGAACCTGTCCGGCTTTGCTTGGAGCAAAGTCGAGGAGGTGATCGCAACGCTCGACGCCGAGCTTTACGGAATGTCGTGCTGGACGTCCAACCGGCGCGGCGTCGCGCTGGTCGCGGACGCCATCAAGCGGCACTATCCGCGCTCGCACGTGCTGATCGGCGGACCGCATGCGACGCCGCTCGGTCGCGAAATGCTCGAGCACTATCCGGCGATCGACACCGTTTCACTCGGCGAGAGCGAGGCGACGTTCATGGAACTCGTGGCGCGCCTAGCTGAAGGTGAGAGTCCACGAGGCGTTCACGGCACGCTCTACCGGAACGAGGAGGGCGTACAGGCCGCGCCCGGCCGAGGCTCCATTCACGACCTCGACACGCTGGCATCGCCGCACGAATACTTCGACACCCACATCGTGATGACCTCACGCGGTTGCCCCTGGCAGTGCACCTTCTGCGGAGCCGAGACCACCTGGGGCCGCGGCTTCCGGGGTCAGTCCGTGCCTTATGTGCTCGATGCGCTGGAGAAAGCCGTCTCGCGCCTCAGTGTCAAGATGGTGCAAATCAAAGACGATACCTTCACCACCAACAAGAAGCGCGTCCTCGAGCTGTGCCAGGGGATCCGCGAGCGCAAGCTCCAGTTCTTGTGGAGTTGTGACACGCGCGTCGATGTACTGAGCGATGAGCTTTTGCGTGAGATGCGCTTGGCGGGCTGTCAGCGCCTGAGCCTGGGGGTCGAAACCGGGTCACCGACCATTCTGGACAAGATCAACAAGCGCATCACGATCCAGAAGATCGAAGACGCAGCGGCCATGGCCAAACGCGTCGGCATTCAGGTCCGCTTCTACATGATGCTCGGTAACCGCGGCGAAACCGCCGAGACGTTCCGCGAGACGCTGGACTTTCTGGCGCGGGTAAAACCCCACCAATACATCTTCTCCTGCCTGACCATCTACCCGGGCACGGAGGACTTCCAGCAAGCGGAGCGCGAGAGATGGCTCGACCGCGAAGCCTATTTCAGCGAAGATTTTCAGGAGTTCAAGGTTCCATTCGACGCGACCGAACAGGTCACGGAGCTGTTGAACTCGTGGTTCGAGCAAAATAAGGGGCTGCAGGACTACTACCGTGAAGGGATCGCAGAGTACCAAGCCATCTTGGCCTACCTCGGCGACCACCATGCCGCGCACCTGGATCTCGCCGGCGCCTATTTTCGAGCAAACCAGCTGGAGCTTGCGGAGACACACGTGCGTCGAGCCCTTTCGCTCGGGACGCCAGTGCCGGGCTTAGCGCTCAACTACCTCGGCTGCATTGCATTTCTGAAAGGCGACGTGAGCGGTATGCAAGATCATTTTCTTGCGGCTGCTCGACTCGACCCGCAACACCTCGTTCTGATTGAAAACGTGCAGGCGGCGCGAGCCTGGTTCAAGGCGGACGGTCCAAAGCGCGGGTTGCCGCTGAACTTGGTCGGTAAGCACGACTTTCAGCTGTTCGAACGCACGGCGCAACCGGCCTTGCCCGGCCCGTTGCCGGATGACTTCGCAACATGGGGCGCGCCGGGCGAAGCGCCGCCCGCTCGCGAACGGGCTGAAATCTCGGGTGTTCACGGCAGCGTGGTCGACCGCCAGCGCCAGCCAATCAACTTTCGCTCCCGCCGCTTGCCGGTGGTTTGAAACCGTCCAGTTTCGCCCGCAAAATGCTCACTCTTTAGGGTGAACGGCTCGAGCCCCTGCGTGTGACGAAATGCCTCGCGGCAAATCGCGACTCGCAATTGCCATCTTCGGAGATTGACATTCTGCGTGGTCATCGCCTACGAACGCCATCATGGCGAATATCAGTGACACGATTCGAGCTGCGCTCGATGCGTTCGTGAACGACCTCTCGAGCTTGATTCAAGAAGCAGCTTTGGAGTCTGTCGAGCAAGCACTAGCCGAAGCCAGCACCATTCCTGGTCGAGGCGGTCGTGGCCGCGGTGGTCGCGCAGCTGCAACGTCTTTCGTATCGCTCTCTCAGAATCGCAAGAAGGGCGCAAAGCGCACTCCCGAAGAGCTCGAGCAACTGATCAAGAAGCTCCACGGCTATATCTCGAAGAACCCCGGTCAGCGCATCGAGCAGATCGCCCAAGGCTTGGACATCAGCACCAAAGAGCTGAATTTGCCGGCCAAGAAGCTAATCAGCGACAAGAAGCTTTCGACCAAGGGTCAGAAGCGCGCCACGACCTACTTCGCCAAGTGAGGAGTGCCCCGCGGTGGTGTCCGAAGTTGAGGCCGATCCAGGCAGCTCATGCCACCGTCACCGATACTCTCTTTCTCGGCGGCAACGCAGAGCCAGTTCACGGGCCGCGCTGCAGAGCTCAGGGCACGAGCTGTTCCAAAAGCGCGCTGGCTTCGGCCTTGCGGTAGTTGCCGTAGACGCCATTCGCGAACGGCTCGAGGGCGCGGCGGGCTTCCCCGCTGCGACCGAGACGCACCAAGCTGAGCGCGCGATTGTAGCGTGCCTCGGGCGCAAATTCGCCGTTGGGCGCGGCGCTGAGGTAGCGGTCCCAGCCAGCTAGCGCGCGTGCCGGATCGTGGTCGACGAAGTGCGCCGCGTGCGCGCGGCGATACAGGGCGAGCGTCGGATCTGCTCGCTCTGCGCGGTCCGGCGATGAACTGGCGCTCGGCGCCGCTCGACTGGAGCTCGCGGCTCGCGCAGTAGTGGGCGCGGCCGGCGCGGGCTCGGCTTCGCGGCTCGGCGCGAGCGCCGCTTGTTCCGAGCCTGGACTCGAAACGAGTGGCGGAGCCGCGAGCCGGCCCGAAGTCGCTTTTGCACGGCTCGGAGTAGTTACCGTGATTCCGACCAGGCGCTCGAGCTCGTCGAGCACGTGGCGCGCCTGACCGCTGGGGGCGCCCCAAGCGCTGACCGCCATGAAGCTGGCGGCGATGGGTAGCAACAGAGCCAATCGCGTTCGGCGGCGGATGCGCGTTTGGTGCAGTCCAGTCAGTACTCGAGTGCGCGTGGCGCGCGCCTCGAATTCACTGACCGGCTCGGTCGCGCGCAGGGCGCGGGTGGCCTCGGCAAGCAGATCCTTGCTCATTCCAGACCCTCCCTCGCGAGCGCGAGACGTAGCTTTTTCTTGGCGTGGAAGAGTCGGGTGCGCAGCGTCGCTTCGGGCGCGCCGACGATCTCGGAGGCTTCCCGAGAGCTGCGTTCTTCGACTTCGCACAATACGAAGGCCACGCGCTGATCGATGGGCAAGGTATCGAGCGCGCGCGTGAGCAGCTCTGCTAGCTCTTTCCGGCGCGTTTCGCGTTCCGGGTCGCTCGATTCATCGCTCTTGGTATCTCCATACGCTCTGATCGCGCGACGCCTTCGCTGTGCCGCGCGCACGTGGTGGCGTGCGTGATTGACGGCAATCGAAATCAGGAAGGTACGCAGAGCGGAGTCACCGCGGAATTTGCGCACCGCCTGCGGCAACGACACGAACACCTCATGCACCAAATCTTCAGCGCTCGCAGGATCACCCAGCAAGCGTTTGGCGAAAGCGCGCACCGCCGCATGATGAGCGTCATACACCTCCGCCACCGCATCGGGCTCCGCGCGTTGCAATCGCGGCACGAGCTCATCGGCCAGCTCCGCATTGCTTGCGAGCGCTTGCTCCGTCGCCATGCTTAGGCCGAAGATCGTCATAGCAAAATCGTGTGCGCTCGTAGCTCTGTGCCCACTCTTCGACAAATCGTTCAAGGCCGCGGTCGATTTTTGATAAACCCAACAAATTCAGGTACCTGACATTAGAAAAAGGCGACTCCGCCGAAAGCCTCTGCCGCTACCGGGACCGAAGCGGGAGCCTCCGCCCGGTGTGCGAAGCGCTGCAAGACACCCCCGCCGACGAACGGGGAAACCTTGCCCAAGTCCAAGCCCGCGGCGAGCCGGTAGTGACCGTACTCGATTAGTTCGTGGTCGAACGGGTGCTTCGTGCTGCGCATTTCCGAATAGTGCGCAGCAGGCTCCAGGAAGAAGAAGCGACCGATGGGGAAGTGCAACCCCAGGCCGAGCTCGTAGGTGTAGGTCTGGTTGCCGGGCGCGTAGCCAAAGCCAGCTTGGGTGTAGACCGGGCCAACGATGAACTTTGCAGCCGCGTTGAGCGGAAGCGAGCTACTCGCCCAGAGCACGGGTTCTACTCTGCCATTGTTGGCGACGCTGACCAAACCGATCGACGTGCCGTCGACGTGTTTGGCGACATTGACGACGCCGAGTTGTAGTCCTTGCACATCCCCCGCGACGTTGACGACGCCGAGTTGTAGCCCCTGCACGTCCCCTGCAAGGTTGACGCCGCCGAACTCTAACCCGGAGAGCGAATCGGCGATGTTGAGCGCTCCCGCGGCCTGCAGACCGGTGAATGCTTCGGCTCGATTGAATGCTCCGGCCAGTTGCAGGCCTTGTGAGCCGTTTGCCCAATTGACGAGGCCGGCGGCCTGCACGCCTTCGAAGCGACGTACTCGGTTGAAGAGACCGGCAATCTGCGCGCCTTGAAATCCGGTCGCCCAGTTGACGAGGCCCGCACTCTGCGCGCCTTCGAATCGGTCCGCCCAGTCGAACAGGCCCGCGGCCTGTCCGCCTCGAAATATACCCGCCCAGTTGACGAGGCCGGCAGCTTGAAAGCCTTCGAAGTCCTGCTCCAGGTTGGCCAAACCGGCAAACGATGCGCCCTGCGCATCAGCCGAGCCGAGGTTCAACACGCCGCTGAACGCGACCCCGCGAAGGCGTCGCCTGCGGTTGACCACGGCCGAACCGCTAACGCCGGTCACGGTTCCGCCACTGTAGTTATAGAAGGTGGCAAAGCTCATCCCGCGCAAATCGCGCTCGGTGTGCAGCGCGAACAGGTTCAAGCCCGCGCCGTGCAACTCACCGACGTGACTATAGGCGAGCCCGAATTCAGCCACGAAGATGCGCCGTTCGCTGTCCCGGTACAGTGCGGTCGGCGCCAGCAGCGACAGGTTGATGGCGGGGGCCGGTGTTTCCAGGAGTGGGGGTGGGTTGCTCAGTGGCGCGTGTTGCGGTGACGGTGGCGGGCGCGTTGCGACCGCGCTCGGCTCGGGCGCGGCGTCTGGCTTGCCCGCCGCATCTTTAGTGGGAGTTTCCGACTCAGGGCCCGCCGCGCTAGCGGGCGGACTGGCTTTCGCCGCTAGCTGCGCGAGTAACTCGGCCGCTTCGTCGCGCGATAGGTTGCCCGCCAAGAGCGCGATGACCTCTGCGCCGCGCGCCGCGTCTTCCGGCATGCCAATCGAGCGGGTGCGACGGAGTCCAGAGCTCGTCAGGTAGGAGACCGTCACTGTGTGGTTGGGGTGCGTTACGACCGTTAGGCTCGGCGTACCCGCGGCGGGGACCGTGGTCGTCAACGCCACCGGTCGTTTCAGCTCGAGCTCGACGGCCTTGCGCAAGGATTCGGGGTCGAGTTTGGAGCGGCCGAGCTCCAACTTCAGCGGCAATGCGGCGTTCGTAACCGCCTGCTCTGCTGCGGGGGCCGTCTGCGCACCGGCCTGAGTCGCGGCGCTCAGCACAGCGAACAGCAGACAAGTGAAAAGCTCACGGGCCCTCATTGGTCGACCTCGAAGTGGCAGGTGTAGACGATTTCGGTGGCGACCGCGCCGCCGTTTTTGTCGCGCGGTACGGACCAATGCGAGCCCAGCACCGTGCGCCGGCAAGCCGAGCCGAAGCCGGCTGAGCTCGCGGACAACAAGTGGGCCGCGCGGATCACACCGTCCGCGTCGATGCGGGCACGCAAGCTGGCGCTACCGCGCAGACCGCGCTGCCGCGCCTCTTCGGGGTAGTTGGCGCGCAGCAAGTTAGTCAACACTGGCGGTCTCGGATGCTCGGAGAGATCACTCGCGTCGACCAGCGCGGGCGGCTTCGGTAAGCTCGCTGCGGCAGACGGCGTGGGAACGGCTTGGACTCGGCTTGCCCCGAGGCCGATCGGTCCATGCAGCGCACTGCCGTCGCCGATGGGCATGGCAAAGCCGGTCCCGAAGTCGTTCGTCAGGGTGACCCCGCTCAGGTCGAGGACCGGTGCAGCGGGCACCGCCTTGGGTGTTGCTGCGGCGGCGGTCCTCGCGACCCGAGTCGCCGAGGGTGCGCGCGCGACGACGTCGGGCCGTGTCGCGGTGTGCTCTGGTACCTGGCTCGGCGGCTCCGGTTCCGGCGCTGCCGTTGGCAATGGCGGCAGCTCGAAGTTCATCCTGCTGACCTCGCTTGGGCGGGGCGGCTGTCGGTGCTCGGCGCTGAGCGAAGCGTAGGCCACGCCGTGCACCCCGACACTGACGCAGAAGGCCAAAAATAGGCCGAACTTTGCCCGCGAGTTCATGCGCTCCTCAGGGCTTGGGGGTAATGGCGTCTGGGTCGACATTGAGTGCAAACCGGGTGATTCGTTCCTGCCGGAGTAGGTCGATCACGTGCACCACGCTGCGGTGCGCGGCTCCGCCGTCGGCCGCGATCACGGCTCGCAGATCGTGGTCGCTGGTGTAGGCGCGATGCACCCGTTCTCGAAATTCGGGATCCGTCACCGGCTTGCCGTCGAGGAAGAACGCGCCGTCGCGGCTGACGGACACGCTCAGGATGCTGGCCGTGCTCTCGCCCGTGGCACCTTTGGGCAGATCGACTGGGATCCCAAGCGAGGCCAGATAAGACGAGGTGACCATCAAGACCACCAGCAGAACCAATACGACATCTACCAAGGGGGTGATGTTGATGCCCGAGATCATCTCGTCCGCATCGCTCGTTTGCATGGCCATGGTTCACTCCGCGGCGCTAGCGGCGCCTGACTTGAGGTAAGCGAGTACTTCACCCGAGAGCGCATCGGCGCGGCACAAACGCGCGCGAATCGTGCGCTGAAACACGTTGAATAGCGCGATTGCGGGCAGCGCTACCAATAGGCCGACCGCCGTCGCTACCAGTGCTTCGCCGATCTCGGCCATCAGCGCAGCTGACATTTGCCCCTTGGATTGAGACAGTTCGCGGAACGCGCGCACGACCCCAATCACGGTGCCGAGCAGGCCGATGAAGGGCGCGTTGTTGCCCAGCGTGCCCAGGAAGGCCAAATTGCGTTCCATGGTCAAGCGCGCGACTTGCTGTTCGCCGCGCATGCGCTCCTCGGCGCTGGCGGCGTTGTCAGAATCGAGCCCGGCCACGGCGACTCGTGCTTCGAAGCTCGGCGAATGTTCGAGTCGCTTGCGCGCTAGACCGACGTTTCCGTCGCTGAGCAGCCCACGGACCTCGCGACACAAGCCAAGTACATCGTCGCGCGATGAAAAAAAAAGCACCGCGCGCTCGATGGCCACCGTCAGCGCAAGCACGGACAGCCCGACCAGGAGCCACAAAACCCAAAGCGAGCCAAACTGCGTCAAACCCGACAATCGATCGAATAAATCCACGATATTCTCCAGTCTTTCTATGCTGCGTGAGTGGGTAGCTTTGCCTCACGGCGCGACGCACAGCGCGCGACGCGCAAAGTCCTCGCCGCCGCGCGTGTCGCGAACGACGAAATAAAAGCGCACCAATGCGGGCGGCCCGCCCGCGGGCAGGGACGCGTCCCAGCTCACTTGACTCTGCTCGGGCGGCGCATCCCGACTGAGCGCTAGAAAGCCGTGCTCCAACTTGCCTGCGCTCGAGAAAGGAGACAGGAGCAGCGTTTCGAGCGCCGGGTCGACCGACGTTTGCTGCGTCAAGGTCTCGAAATCCGAGTCCGCCAAATCGATCCTCAACGCGTGTGGGCTTCTCGCCGTCACCTGGCGCAGCGAATCATCGTCGCAAGACGTTTCGGCGCTGGCGGGCCACGGCGTGCCGTCGAGGGAGAATGCGTCCGCGCTGAAGGTGGGACTCTGGTTGCTCTGCCCGGGGCCGCCGAGGTCGAACTCGAACGCCACTTCGATGCCGCTGCCCGTGACGCAGCTCGGCGCGCCGTCTGGACCGACATTCAAGCCAGAATCTGGGCAGATCAAGCCATCGGCAAAGGCGTGCGGTGTGGTCTCCAGATCGACATCTTCAGGCACTCGGAAGTCGACGCGAGCGTCGGCGCTGGTCGGGTCGGCCTGTTGGGCGGACGCAAAGGGCGGGCTGGCGCACGGGGGAAAGCCGTTGTTGGTGAGGCGCACGGCGCATACCGACAAAGCGTAGGAGAAGTTCGGTTCACCGTTGGGCGCGGCCACGAAGAAGCGGAGCGATGCGCGCTCGCCCGGGTTCGGAGAACTTCGGGTCTGGTCTGCCTCGACTTCGACGCGCGCGCCGAGTACGCGCGTCTCTTCGATCACTGACACACTCTTCAGTGAATCATCGCAGCCGGCGCTGCATAGCACGGCGACATACAACGAAACTGACACGGGAAGCGTGGTGCGCGCGCTCATAGCTCACCTTTGAGGCCGAGATTGGGGAACACCCCGAGTCCGGAAACCGGTTCTTTTCTCGAGAAATCGAAGCTGTAACGATAGCCTTGCGGATTTTTGGCGTTGTAAGCGTTGAGCACGTCCAGGTAGACCGACACGGCGCCCGTGCCGATCCGCCATTGCTTCTCTACGCGCAGATCGAGCTCCTGAAACGCTGGATCGCGCTCGTCGTTCACCGGGCCGTACTGGGGTACGTAGATGCCACTCCGCGCATCGAACACGGCGCCCACGACTTTCGTCGTTGGATCACCGCTGATCAGCCGGAAGCGACCGCCGACGGTCCAGCCGCGCCCCAGATTCTGACTGGCTGCGAGCGAGAGGACGTGCGGCTCGTCGTGATCGAACAGGCGCCAGGGGCCATCGCCGTCTCGTCGCTCGCTGCGCGAAAGGGTATACGCCAGATAGGCGAAGGTGCCTGGCCCTGGGTGGTACTCGGCCGAAAACTCGGCACCGTAGATGCGCCCGACGCCGTCGTTGATGAAGTGCGGCGGGACGCCACCCGGCGTTCCGACGATGCGATTGTCGAGCCACTTGTAGAAGCCTTCCGCGCCGAATTTGAGGCTATCTCCAGCGCGCGCCTCGAAGCCGAGGCTGGTTTGCAGCGCGCGGTACGGCTCGAGCCGCGGGTTACCGACGGCGGCCAGCGCTTGCCAATACTGCGGCGGCTGACTGTAGTAGCCCACACCAGACTTGAGGGTGAGACCAGTACTGACTTCGTACCGGGCCGTTAGGCGTGGGTCGAGCGAAGCGTGGTCGACGTCGCCATAGTAGTCCGCGCGCAGGCCCGGCACGAGCAGCAGCAGCCGCGTGGGCCTTATCCCGAGCTCGAGGTACGCGCCCGGACGAATCACGTTCAGGGTCGGCAGGACTGTCGACACGTTGCGGCGCGTGACGAACGAGTCTTGGTCGCTCGGGTTGCCCTCGTATTGGTCGGGCGCGGGACCGTAGTATCGACCAGACAGGAATTGACCGTTGAAATCGGCGCCCCAGGTCGCGCTCAGTTCCGGCAGAAATTCGACGCGCCACTCGCTTCGCGCGTAGAGCTCGGTACCCGAGATGACCTGCTGGAGTGAACCTATCTCCTGACTGGCCGCGAGGCGCCCCACCGTGACGCTCAGGTTCTGATGAACGCTGTCGCCGAATCTACTATCGAGCTCCAATTGTACCCGGTGAAATGCGATGGTTCCCGCTATTTTTCCGCTCAACGAGGGATCGTCGTCGTTCGGTTGGGAGAACAATAGCTGCAGTGAATCACGCGAGCCGTAGCCGAGGACGCGCAGGGTGTTGCGCGCGTCGAAATGGTAAGCGCCGATCGCCTGGTAGTCGTAGTACAGCGGGGCGGCGACTACGGAATACGCATCCTTCGGCACCAGCTTGGAGAAGACCAAGTCGATGTTGCTGCGCCGGGCGGCCAAGGCAAAGCTCGCCTTGGGTCCAGCGCTGGAGCTCACGAACGCGGAGCTATCGATCAGATTCAGATCGACGCCAGCGTGAAAGCCATCGCTTCGCGGATCTTTGCTGCGCACTTCGATCACGCCGCCGGATACTCGTCCGTAGCGTGTGCTGAAGTTGCCTGGATACAGGTCGACCCGCTCGATGAAGCGAGAGTTGAAAAAGCTAGTGAGCCCGCCGAAGTGATACAAGAACGGCACGGGCACGCCGTTCAGATAGGTTTGACTCTCGTCCTGGCCTGCGCCGCGCAGGATCGGGTCGCCATTGTTCAGCGAGGTGCGCCCCACTCCGGGTAGTACCTCGATCGCTCGCAGCGCATCGCCTCGAGTGCCCGGCATCTCGCTCAATATTTCCCCAGAAACGCTACGCCTCGTGGGCTCGCGCGGCGGCGCTTCCACAGTGGCCACCGCCGAGAACTCTTCCGGTGCGTGGCTCGGTGCTGCTTTCGGCGTCTCGGCCGTGCTTGCTGCGGGAGGACTCCGCGGCACCTCCGCGGGCACGGGCACGGGCACGGGCACGGGCACGGGCACGGGGGCTTGCGCCGGGAAGACATAGCGGTAGCGAATCTTCGCGGCGAGGGCGATGCCGCCGCGACGCGCGGGGTCGAATTCGAAGTCCTTCGCGGAAGCGAGCGCGCTCTGATCGAAGCGCTTACCCCCGGACTCCAAAATCGCGGCCTCACTCACTTGTCCCGTCTCGTCGACGGTCAATGCGAGTGTGACGGACACCGCTTCGGTCAGTGCTTCACCGTCCGGCACGATTGCGGGTTCGGCACGAATCAGTCGCGGGGGCGTCACGCTCGCCGCGCCTTTGGCAGCTGCGCTCGGCGGCGCTGCTTGCGCCAGCACTCGTGAAACGCATAGTACGACCGAACTCAATAAGGCAAATCGCAACACACGAAGGCTCACAGGCGCTCCTCTCCCGTCCCAAGTCGGCCGCTGGTCCGCAGAGCCTCGCGAGAAAAGGGGCGCGAATTACCGCGTCCTCAGGCTCGAACGAGTCCCGGCTAGGCGACAGCTAGGCTTGGATTCGCAGCTCAGTGCCCGGTCCCGAGGGGATCGTTCAAAGGTCAGCTGACGAAATCGATCGGCGGCTCGCCGAGCGAGCAGCGCTTCCCCTCACGGGCGATCACGAAGTGATCAGGCGGTGCGCAGCTTGGTCAGTACGGACGCCGTGCGGATGCGGACCATACTGTGCCGCTCTTCACCTTCGAACGGCCCGATGTCGGCATCCGACACCGGACGCCGCGACGAGCGCAGCGCTGGATCAGACGATTGCCAGGCCACCAGCTCTTCTTCGACGATACGCTCGGCAACCAAGGTCTCGAGCTCGAGCTCGGCCGCGCTGGAGCCTGGACGCCCCAAGCGGGTCTCTTCCCAGACGCGATTGGTTGCGTGCTCGGTCATGCGCACCAGGGCGCCCAGCTCGCCGCTGAGCGCGCCACAGGCGCTCGATAGCTCGGCTGCCGCCCGCAAATTACGCAAGAAAAGGTGGATTTGTGGCACGACGTGCGATTCCGGGATGCCCAGCTTCAGGAGCTCACGAGCCGTATCGCTGCCGCTGGCGGTGCGCACGGGTAGCGCACGCCAACCCGCCACACCGAGCAGCTGCTCGCGGATCACGGCCAGCACCGGCCGAAACGCGCGGACATGATTTTGGCTGGTCGACACCAAGGTGAGTGAGCTCGGCGAGGACAGCACCAAGAGCGGCACGGAGGCGCGCCCCGCCTCGCACAATAGGTCGCGAAGCTCGTCGGAACCGTCCGACTGCCGCGCAAAAACAGCGCGCACCGGCTCCGGCGCGCGCGCGAAGTCGATCGTAAGGCAGTGCAAACAGTCCATCGGAAGCATCGGTCAGACTCCGATGAACCAGAACGGTCGCCCGGGCCCCCGCCTTAACCGTGTCAAGACCTTGTCAGTACACGACTTTCTGGTCCGGTGTCGTGTTTCTCTCGGAAATTCATTCGCTTTGCCTGGCCCCGGATTATTTTCGGCATTTGCCTGCGGAGGCGCGCTACGGTCCGAGTCGCTCGATGAATTACTATAAGAAGAAGACGGAAGCCGCCGAACGCGCACAAGCTCGGCGTGAGCTCGAGAATGCGGCTCCGCGTTTGGCCACGGAAGTACCAACGCTGCTCACGCTCAAGCTCGAGCTCGAAGAGCACGAGGGCACTTCGCGTCGGCCAGAACAGAATCACATCCGTCACATCGTCGTGGCCAGTGCGCCCGCGCTTTTCATGGTCCCGTGCGGCGACTCTCGCTGCAAGGACGGCGGACACGACATCACACGCGACGTGATGCGTTCTTTACGCAACGGCGAGACTAAGTTTCAGGGCAACGACGCCTGCCAGGGCTCACAGGGTTCGGGCCTGTGCGTGCGTGTTCTGCACTACACAGGCCTCGCCACGTACAAGTAGCCTCAGCGGCTGTTCGCCTTCTTGCCGTCGGCGGCTGCAACCTTGAGCCCCACGGACGTACCGGAGCTCAAGTCGTCTTCCGTCAGCTCACTGTCGAGAATTTCGTCCTCACTGACGATCTCGTCGCCGCTGTTCGTGGGCGCGGGGCTGGCCGGCGGGTTCGTGTTGCGTGAGCCCCACTCCGCATCTTCATTGCCCGACGCCTTGATGTCGCTGGTCGGTTTGGCACCCGCGAGCAAGACCACCGGCTTCGGCGCGTAATCGTGCGCTTCGGCGATCAGCGGCGTAACGACTTTTTCCCACAAGTAATCGAGAGCGACGTACTCGACGAGATCACGCGGGGGCACTGCACCGAGCAGATCCTCTTCGGTAAACTTGTCGCTGGTCTTCAAGCTGGCCTCGATGATTGCGCCGAGCTTTTCTTTGGGTAGGCATTGAGCGAGCTTGGTGACCGTGATCGCGTGCACCACCTCTTCATGCGAAACCAACAGGTTTTCCAGCGCGCGTTCCAAGATATAAGCCACGTACGATTTCGCTCGATCGTGGGTGCTCTTGGTTGCAGGCGTGGTCTTCCAGGGTTGCCCTTCGATGTCGAACGCCCAGAGCGCGTGGCGCTCCAAGTAACGTTGCTTGTCGTCCGGCTGAAACAGCTTCACGATCGCGGCGGCGGTGGTGACGCTTTCGTCGAGCGCGATCTGCAAGGATTCGCCGGACGCGTCCGGCGACATCTTGTGCGCGACCTTCTCGTGCACGCCCGTCGACTGACTGACGATGCGCGCGCGCTCCATCGGTCGAGCTTCGAGCGAACGCATGATCGCGCGACAGGAGAAGTGGCGGAGGAAGTCTTCCGGCGTGCGCTCTCCAGCGCGCAACGCGAACTCCGTCACTTCGGCGTGGAACGCCTCGCGACCTTTGCCCAAACCCGACACGAAGGGACCCACTGCACCGCTCGACTCAGACATGTTTTCCTCCAAGACGGCGCGATGCTGATCATCGCTAACGCCTAACTTCAAATATTAGCGCGAAAGTAGCCGGCCGGTTGGCTCAAAGAAATCAGTCGCGGTCGGCACGCGCTCGTCACGCGAAAACGGCTTCGGCTCCGCGCTGCGAGCGAGCCATTAGCGGTTTCGCTCCGTTTCGCTGACGGGGTACGATGTGCGTATTCTCCAGCATGGGAACTACCTTGTCCATCGTTTCCGAGGTTGTCGGTAAGTTGCTTACCGGCAGATCTGCCGACATTCCGGCTTCACTCGTCACTCTCGATGAAGTTGCGGAAGCGATCGGTGCAGCAGCGGTGACCATGCCGGAGATCGAGGCCATCTTCGACGCTCTGGAAGCCGCGGGGCACCCCGTCGAAGCGGAACCCAAGAATCCCCCGGCTGCTCTGGCGCAAGTGCTTTCCACCGTGCGCTCGTTCTCGGCCATCAGTGGCCGACGGCCGAGCGTACCGGAGATCGCTCAGCACTCCGGACTCAGCCAGGGCGAGGTGCGCTTCGCATTGCTGTACGCGCGCGTGCTGGTGCGCTGAGCGCTTGCTTTATCGAGCTTACTTCACCGAGTTGGGACCCGGGCCGATCGGACTTGCGTGCACGGTCACTGGCGCCAATGACGAAAGCACGAACGGCTTCTTGTTTTGGACCGCGAGATCCCACCATTTGAAAGCCATGGCTACGGCGACATCGAGCTCGCGCGTTTCGCGAGTGGGCTCCAGGGTTGGCGGCGGCAGGCAGGCGGCGGCGATCGGACAGCCGGCGAGCATGTGCAGGATGCCGTCGGAAAAGCCGGTCCCCGCGTAGGCCAAGCATACGGACATGCCCATGGCCTGCATGTCTTGGATGGCATACGGGATCTTTTCATCCACCGTGCCGGCGCTGTCTTGGTACTTGCACTCGATGGCCAGCGCATGATCCGACTCCGCGTGCAGCACGAAGATGTCCACGTGACGGTTCTTGCCGATGATGGTCTTGCCCAGCGAAACTTCGCGATAGACAGTGACGCCGCGCGCCGAGAAATTCTTGACCAGATAGGATGCGATCAGATCCGCGTATTCATTGCCGGTCATGGCAAAACCAATGACAAGCGTCGCTGTCCCGTCGCTGGCTCTGAAGCCGGCAGTGAAAGGACCGGGCCCTCCTGGCCTCCGAGCTGAGCAAAACGGGCGCGTGCGTGGGCCAACGCGGAGTCCGAAACGTCGTTGCCGACGAATCGGCGTGACAATTTCAAGGCGGCGGCGCCCACCGAACCGGAGCCCATGAACGGATCGGCCACGATATCCCCGGGGCTGCTGCTCTGCAGGATCAGCGTTTCACTCAAGGCGGAGGGCTTTTCCGCGGGGTAGCCGCCGCGCACGCGCGGCACCGTGAGCACGTCTGCGATGCCGAGATCATTGAGTTTGCGTTTACCCTTTTCGAAGAAGAGCACGAACTCATAACGGGCTCGGTAATGGTAGCCCATGCCGATCGTGCAATTGTGGCTGACGGCGCCGTTGCCCAACACGTAGAGCTGCCCCGGATCGTCGATGGCGATGTCTACCAAATCGAGCTCGCCCGCCGCTTCGATCGAAACGGCCTGAAGCGGCTTTTTCTTGGTGACGGGATCGAACCGCACTTTCCACCCACCACGACGCTCGCTCTCGAAGCGACGCATGGTTGCCTCGTAGCCAAGCCCGCGCGCGAATCGCAGCGCGAAACAGGCCAAATCGAGCGACGCCGAGCTATACGTTTCACGTTGCTCGTCGTGCGACCAGTGTCCACCGCCTTCGATCAGACCGTCGAAGATGCCGCGATTGAACTCGGGGTTGGCCTGCAACGCCCTCGCGGTCAGGAACTTGGATACGGCGTCGGTGCCACCCACGAACGCTCCGACGAGGTTCGAAAAGAACTTCGAATGGATGCTCACGTTGCATCCGTGTTCGCCTCGCGGCTCCACGGTCATTCGTAACCCGAGCGAGCGAGCCTGGCGGGCGATGTGATTTTTTAGGTGCTTCTCGCCCTCGTGAAGCGAGAAGGTTACGGTCAGGTCAGAGCGGTCGCCTTCGGCTGCGTAGAGACCGACGAGTTTTCCCAAGCCGTAGTCCAGTCGAATGGATTCGGGGAACCAGAGGCCGGAGTCGTTCCGTTCGCCGTCGTCAATCAGCGGATCGAGGCAAATAGTAGTCGTTCTGGATTGGAGCTCGAGCGGCGCTTCAGCCAACGCCATCCCAGGCGTGAAGAGGCGCGCTTCGAGCTCTTGGCCGTCAGCGCTGAGCAGCCGATGCTCGACCGAGCAAACGACGATGGTTCCGTCCGAAAGGGCGAGGCGCAACGCCGGCGAACGTGTGGTCCGAACGGCGAGCACCGTGACCTCACGCCCATCTGGGGTCGCGACGCGATCTCCGGCGCTAATTTCCGAGGCCCGCCGGACGCCCAGCGTTGTCCACACCGGAGTATCGGGGGCGAGGCATTTGTCCCAGATCAGCGGCTTCCAAAACTTGAAGCCCGCGTGCTCGGCCAGGGGCTTGGCGATGAACGCCGTTTCCTGATCGCACATCAAGTAAAAGTGACTGTTCCGCTTCAGCACGCGATACACCTCGGCAAATAGCTCCGGGAAGCGCGCGTTGGGGAAGACGGTGAACCAGGGATTGCTCGAGCCCGCGCTCACCTTCAGGCGGGTGGTGGTGCCGACCGCGCGGTGCTTCTCCAGCGACTCGTATGGGGGATCGGTGACGAGCAAATCGAGCGAATCACTGGCTAGACCGCGCAGCCACTGGACGGCATCCAGCTGCGCGAGTTCGACATTGGCCTCGGTCTCCACTCGGGCAGGAGTACCTCGGACGAGTGCCAAAATCTACACGGTTGTTCAGTACTCGGCCTGCTTTTGGTCAATCAATGTCCGGGCTTGCGGTAGCGCAACGACGGCAGTGCGAGGCGGGGGGTTCCGGATACTGCGCGCAGGCTACAGGCTCAGCGACGCTCTCGAATTTAAAGGAGATTTTTATCATGCGCGCAATTCCCGCTCTGCTTGCCACCCTGCTCGTTGCCTCTGCCGCCAGCGCGGACTCCGCCGAATGGGCGATCGATGGATCGCATTCCCACGTCGGCTTCAGCATTTCTCACCTGGTCGTGAGTAGCGTCAGCGGTCGCTTCAAAGACGTCACCGGCAAGGTGATGTTGGACGAGGCCGATCTGACCAAGAGCACGGTCGACGTCTCGATTAAGGTCGACTCGATCGACACCGACGAGCCCAAGCGCGACGCGCACTTGAAGAGCCCTGATTTCTTCGACTCGGCGAAATATCCGACCATCACCTTCCACACGACCAAGATCGTTCGCGGCGGCAAGGGCTTCAAGGTGACCGGCGACCTCAAAATCCGTGACGTGTCCAAGAGCGTGACGCTCGACGGAACTCTGAGTAAATCGATCAAATCGCCTTGGGGCAAGGATGTCCGCGGCGCGAAGTTCGAAGGCAAGATCAAGCGCGGTGACTTCGGGCTCAAATGGAACAAGGCGCTCGAGGCCGGTGGCGTGGTCGTCGGCGAGGACGTGGCGCTCGATATCGCGCTCGAGCTAAGCAAGTAACGGGCAGGCCAACGCCGCCTTTCGCTCAACGTCGACACTGGGCGGTCACCGAGGTCCTTCGGTCTTGCACTCGCAGATCGAGAGTCCGGCCCGCCTCGTACTTCAACTCACGTCACATGCTCGATCGCGAGTACTTCCTTGGTCAGCGACATCAAGGCCAAGAAGGCCGTTTTCTGCCAGGTCACGCTGCGACTCGTAATGAAGCGCAAGGTGTAGCGCTGGCCGCGCTCGTTCTTCACCCAGGTTGCCCAATCCACGAACAGGCGAATCGCCGATGAATTCACGAATGTGAGCCCCGAAACGTCCGCGCGAACTTCAGTCAGTTTGTCGGCGAGGGCAGCGGTGTGTAGCGCCTTGAAGAAGCCGGCCAAGTCGCTTGCCGGATCCTTCTGCGTGATGGTACCGGACAGCTTGACCTGGTTTGGTGCGGTCAAAGAAATGGCCACCGTCTCCGCCTTGGGAATTTGGACTGAGGAAAACTGACTCATAGCTTGCCCGTTGCGGTGATGCGGATACGGCCGCTGGACTCTTCCTTCATCGACAATTCGACTCCGCCCTCGTAGCGAATCCGCGCCAAGCCCAAGCGGGCGGATGCTTCCGGTTGGTTCGAGGCACGGATGAACGCGGCCAAGTAAGCTTGTTCGGGATCGAGCGTCTGGATCCCGTTCAACTCTTCGCGCAGGCTGTTCAGGTGCGAAGCATCCGGCAGACTCGAGACCGAAAATTCGATCTTGGCTCCGTCGCTCTCGATCGAAAGTTCGAGCTCACTGTCTGGGGAATTGCTCGAGTACTTCACGGCATTCTCCAGCGTCTCTTGGATCACGACGCAAGCTCGGTCGGCGAGCTCCTGGGTACCGAACGTGGTCTGACAAAAGAAGCGGCCAAACTCGCGAATCCCGTCGATGTAGGCCCAAGCTGGCCGAAAACGCATGAACACCAGCGGATAGGGGGCTGGCTTCCGGAAAATCGGGGGATGATCAGCGGTCTCCACGTCGGTCCTCGGGTCCATTCGGTCGGTACGGCCGCTATCGCGGCAGATTCAGAGCCTCTGACGTTTCCTCATTCCTATTATGACCCCGATGGAACTATGTCGAACAGATAGATTCGTCGCCAGCGCTCGAACGGGCGTTGGGGGCCGCGGTCTGGGCTTGCGTTGGCCGGGCTCGGCTAGCGCAAGCCCACGAGGGTTAGGAGTTCCCGAGTGATAGTCGTTGGGGTCTGGGCGTGAACCTGTCGATTCGCCATAAGCTCGGCTTGCTTGCCGGCATCCCAATGATCGGAGCGCTGCTCTTGGCACTTCAGATCATCAGTGGCGC
Organism: Pseudomonadota bacterium; assembly: GCA_037200885.1. Taxonomy (GTDB): domain Bacteria; phylum Myxococcota_A; class Polyangia; order Polyangiales; family Polyangiaceae; genus PMG-095. The sequence goes on along the minus strand of JBBCIN010000003.1, from coordinate 1,242,299 downwards.
GCGGCTACAAGCTCAGAAGGCGGAGGCGCTCGGTTCGATCGAGAGCTTGGCCGAGTTGTCGGCGCAGATGACCAGCACGGTGCACGCGTTGCAGCTCGAGCGCGCTTCCGAGGCGCTCTGGCTCGGGATCCAGCGGCAGGTCGCCAAGGCCGCGCCGAATTCTCCGACCGAGCCCAGCGTCGTCTTGGCTGAAAGCGCCGCGGCGCGCGACACGGACGCGCACGTTCGAGCCACCGATCGGGCGCTGGCTCGGCTCGACTCGTTCATGAAAGCGCGCGACGTCTCGCGCCTACCGCCGCGCCTCGCGGGACCGCTTTTGGAGGCTCAGCGACGGCTCCAGGGCTTGCCTGCATTGCGCGTGAGGATCAATAGCGGCAAGGCCACCATTTCAGAAGTATTCGAGCTGCATCGCGCCGCCATTCAAGCCTTCGTGCGCGCGATCGCTGGCTTGACCGACCTGAGTGATGATGGCGAGCTACTGCGCAGCATCACCTCGCTCGTCTCGTTGCTGCAGCTGGAAGAGCGCATGAGCCGCGAACACGCGCTCTTGGCACACGTCTTCGCCCAGGGAGAGTTCCCGCCCGGCAGCTACCGCGATCTCGTGTCCTTGATCTCCGAGCTAGACATCTATGCGGACGTATTTCGCACCACGGCCGCGGTCGAGCACCAGAACAGCTACGACCGCGCGATGGCCACGGAAGCCACCCGGCGCTTGCTCGAACTGCGCCGCACGGCGCTGGAGACCACCGAAGAAGATCTGACCATCAGCCCCAGCGAGTGGTTCGACCTCGGCCAGCAAAAGCTCGCGCTCTTGGCAGGCATCGAGCGAACGTTGAACGACGAGGTGCGCACGGCCGCCCTGCGCAAGTTCCGCGCCAGCCAGCGCGCCCTGACCGTGAGTACTGCGCTCGTCAGTGGTGTCGTGCTGTTCAGCTTGGTGTTCGCCTGGATCCTGGGCAGCCGCGTGACGCGCCGGGTGGAAACACTGCGCGACGCTTCGCGCCGGATCGCCGCGGGCGACTTGGAGGGGCGCGTCAGCATCACCGAGGGCGACGAGCTCGGGCAGTTGGCTGGCGCGTTCAACGATATGACCGGTGAGCTCGGGCGGGCTCGTGCCGCTCTCAGCGATCGAGCCCGCATGGCGCGCGAACTGGAAATTGCCGCGCAAATTCAGCGCGCGCTCTTGCCGCCCTCGCCCAGTCACGCCGACTTCGAATTTGCCGGCCGCATGCTTCCGGCCGATGAGGTCGGTGGCGACTTCTACGACGTGCTCTCCGATCCGAAGCAGGGCGCGCTCTGGATCAGCATCGGTGACGTCTCTGGACACGGCGTCGGCGCGGGCTTGGTGATGTTGATGGCACAAGCCGCCTTCGCCTCGCATTTCCTGAATAATCCGGCTGAAGAACCCGCACGCGTGCTGCGCGACGTGAACGCGCTTCTGTGCGAGAACATCACGAACCGCTTACGCGACAACAAGTACGTCACGGCGCAGCTTTTGACCTACCGTGGTGATGGCAAATTCGTCTGCGTGGGCGCGCACGAATGGCCCATCTTGTATCGCGCCAAGACCGGTCGCTGCGAGACCATCGAAGCGCCGGGGCCATGGTTGGGCATCGTGTCGGACCTGTCCGACGTGCCCCTGACCACGGTTCTCGTCGAACCGGGCGATGTTCTTTGCCTCTATTCCGACGGCATTACGGAAGCGCAAAACGCGACTGGCGAACAGTTCGATCTCGTGCGCCTGAGCGGCGTGCTCGAAACTGCGCTAGCCCAAGGCAAAGCGCTCGACGACGTGACTCGCGCGGTCTTCGCCGAAGTCGAAGCATTTTCCGGCCGCCACGATGACGACTGGACCATGCTCCTCGCCAAACGCACCTGAGCCCTCGCTCGACGGCGCGGCTCGGGACGAGGCTCAGCCGTATTTGGCGGCGAGCTTTTCGACCAAGGTGACGTAGGCGGTCATTGCTTGGTCTTTGCTGAGACCTTTGCGCGCGCTCCAGGCGTCGAATTTGGCGCGCCCTTTGAAGTCGAGCATGCCGGGGCGCTCGCCGCTCGCGTCACCCGCGGTGGCTTGCTTGTAGTGAGCGTACAGCTCGAGCAATTCATCGCTCGCGGGGGTGTGCGAGAGTTGTTTGACGCGCGTTTGAGCAGCGGAAAAATCTTCGGCCAGTGCCATGACCGCCGAGCGTATCAGGCCTCCGCCGCGGGCGGGCTAGGATTTTAGACTTCGGAGGTGCTAAAACGGGGCGTTTTCCCATGCCGGCCGCGATCGATAAGCCAGAAATTCTGAAGCTCTTACGTGACAGCGTCACCGCAGACCTTCAGACCATGAGCGCCGCGCAGCGCGTCGTCGTGGATGGCGCCACTCACGAAGAGAATCGACCCGAGAACGACAAGGACACGCGCGCGCTCGAGCAAAGCTACCTCGCGCGCGGCCAAGCGCAACGCGTGGTGGAGCTGCAAGACGCGCTGAACCTGCTCAAGGCGCTGGAGCCGCGCTCGTTCAGCGCGGCGTCTGCCATCTCGCTCGGCGCGCTCGTCGCGCTCGATGATGGCGGGGACGTCGTTTTCTATTTCATCGCGCCCGCAGGGGGCGGCGTACGGGTCAGCGTCGGTGGCGCCGAAGTGCGCGTGGTCACGCCGCAATCACCGATCGCGCGAGCCCTGCTCGGTAAGCATGAGGGGGACGATTTGGAGCTGCGGACTCCGCAAGGAGTCCGCGAGTGCAGTATTGCCTCGGTGAGCTAGCGTCGTTCCACGCTTTGTCCAAGAACTCTCGACTTTCGCGCCTTTACAACGCACGTTTCGGACGTCACCCTTCAGGCATGGAAGCCGCGCCCACGCTCCTGCCGAACGAGCTGACTCGTTACGCTTACCGCGCCCGCCAGGCCGCGATTCGCCTGCCCCTGGTTGCTGCGCACTTGGGCCTTCGCCCTTTCGGCAAGCGTCGAACGGTGCGTCCCGAGCCCGCGGCGATCAAGGCGCTGCAAACCCAGCTTTTAGCCTTGCAAGATCGAGATTGTGAGAACGCAGAGCGCGGTCTGTATCCGGCGCGGCTCTTGTTCGACATGCCGGTAGCCGAGTACATCAAACAACTGCCGTCGCTGGCGACAGAGGTGCTGCGCAGCCTGCGCCGCTCGAAGCAGCGGCTGGTGCGCGACCTGCCCGAAGGGGTCGATCTCGCCGCCTACCCGGACTACTTTCGACGTAACTTCCATTGGCAGACGGACGGTTACCTCAGCGAGCGTTCCGCCGCCGTGTACGACATCGGGGTCGAGTTTTTGTTTCTGGGTACCGCTGACGTCATGCGTCGGCAAATCGTACCGCAGGTCACGCGCTACTTGCGCGAGCGCGACGCCACGGCCGGCCCGGCTCGTATCTTGGACGTGGCGTGTGGTACGGGCTCAGCGCTCAATCAGCTGGCCCTCGCGCACCCGGCCGAGAGGTATTGGGGCTTGGACCTGAGCCCCTACTATTTGCAGCACGCCGGGCGCCGACTGACACATGTGAAAAATCTTTCGCTCGTGACCGAGAATGCCGAGTGTATGCCACTCGCTGATGGGTCTTTCGATGTCGTGACGAGCGTATTTTTGTTTCACGAGTTGCCGGCTCGGGCGAGAAAGAACGTGCTCTCCGAAATGCGGCGCGTGCTGAAGCCGGGCGGCCTACTGGTGATCGAAGACGCGGCGCAACTGACCGAGGCAGAGGATTTGCGAGTGTTCTTGGAGAACTTCGCGGCCAGCATGAACGAGCCGTTTTTTGCCGACTACATTATGAGTGATCTGGCCGCTGGCATGACGGAGGCGGGCTTTAGCGTGTCCGCGGTCGAGCGCTGCTTCCTGTCCAAAGTCGTCACCGCGACTCGGACACCGAAGCTAGCCTGAGCGCGTCGAATTTGCGGGTTGCGCGCAGATTTCGGGCGCACGGCCCATAATCCTGGCGCGATCGGCCGTGCCGACGCTAGACTCGAATGATGGCTTGCGACGCAAGGGCGGTGCTGCTCGTCACTCGGCAGATGGAAGGCACCTCGACCAACGTGGCGCGCCAACGCATCGAGCTCTATTGCTCACTCTCGCCTGGCCACGCGGGCCCGCATCGGGACGAGACGCAAAAGCAAGAGTGGGTGGTGGTCAAAGGCCGCGCCAGCATGGTCGTGCGTGACGAAGACGAAGACGAGCGAGCACGCGACGACTAGCGCCCTACTTGGGGGCCAGCTCGCCGATGCCGACGCCGACGCCGAACGACCTCGAGAAAGACAAGCCCGCCACGAAGTGAGCGCCTTTGTCCACGACGGCCCACATGCCTACGGACGGGATCGAGAAGGCGTTCGGGTACAGGTTGAACTGCAGGAAGTAGTCCTGCACGTTGGTCACCTTGATCGAGGCCAAGAGCGAGTTGTTTCGGTCGAGGAAGATGCCCGCCTGTTCGGCAAACTCGACCTCGTTGTCGGCGTTCTTTTGCGAGGTTTGAATCAAGCGCGAGGCCATCGTGCCGAAACCGCCAGAGATCGAGTACTGGCTGTCGATCTGGTACGAAAGGCCGAGCAAGGTGCCAAGGCCCATGCTCGCGAACAACCGCAGCCGGGGATAAAACGGTAGCGGCCATTTCACCGAAAAATAGTTGCCTTGATTGTGTAAGTCGAAGCCCGGATAAGTGAACGCGGGCTGTGACGACCAATCCGCGATGATCAGGTACTTGCTGAAAAATACGTTCGGCCAGTCGAAGCTGAACAAGATGATGCCGCCGATGTCGAAGAAGAAGAAGTCGGCGACGGCGTCGGTGTTGTAAGGATGCACGCCCTTGTTCTCCAAGGTCTCGTTCAAGAACGCCGTCGCCAGTAACGTGCCCGCGGAGAACACGCGCGGGGCCGGCACGTGGTTCTGCCGGAACCATTCGGTGAGTCCGGTGTACGTCACGCCGCCGCCGATCAAGTGCAGTGTGTAGTTCGGCACCCATCGCGCGGAGCTCTTGGTGTAGCTGAGCGGAAAGATCTCCTCCCGAAAGAAGCGCGCGTAGCCGCGCTGCGCAAGGGCCGGAAATGGGTACAGCAAATTGTGCCCGACGGTCGCGCCGTTGTGCAGGTATTCCTGCTGAAAGATGCTGCGGCTCCCGGCGCGATCCTGGAGCACGTCGTAGCCGCGATTCAAAAACACCCAGAGCGGGCCGTACAGCGCCTGCGAGCCGTAGTCGTAGCCCTTGTAGAAGTAGGGTTCGGGCGGCGCGTCGCTCGCGGGCTGGGCGTCGGTCGCCTGCTGCGCCGTGGCCACCCGCGGTATCGACAGCATTCCCCAGCATAGAAGGCCGATCGAGAGAGAGCGGGACGAGGTCATGAAGCAAGTTGCCAAGAACCGGAATGCTTGCGGCAGTGACTATCAGAACGAGAAGGAACTGGTAAGCCGCGAGTTTCGTGTAAACTCGCGACCGTGACTTTTCCGGTATTGCCCGGCGCTGAGCCGTGGTCCTCGAACGGTTCGGGTGAGCGAGCTCGAATCGGGCTGTTGTTGGCTCATGGTTTCACGGGCAGCCCCGCCTCGCTACGCCCCTTGGCCGAGCTCTTCGCGCGGCGCGGCTTTGCCGTCGAGCTCGTGCGCTTGCCGGGCCACGGTACCCACTTTCGGGACATGATGAGCACCCGCTACGAAGACTGGCGCGGCGAGGTTTCCGAGGGTCTCACCCGCCTAGCCGCGCGCACCGAACGCGTGATCGCACTCGGACTGTCGATGGGCGGAACGCTCGTGCTCGATCTAGTCTCCCAAGATCCAACACGCGTCGCGGGCGCGGTCGTGATCAATACCCCGGTGCTCGACCGCACGGGAATATTGGTCAAGTTGGCACCGTTTCTGGAGCACGTGCTGCCGCTGGTGCCCGCCAGCGCTGCCGGCCTCGCCCGCAATGACATCGCCAAGCCCGGCATGAACGAGCTCGCGTACAGCTGGGTGCCTGCGAAATCCGGCAACTCGCTCGTGCGTGAATTTCCGCGCATCAGGAAGCAGCTGCCCAACCTCAGCTGTCCCATCCTGGTCGCCTACTCGCGCGCCGATCACAGCGTCCCACCCGAAAATTCGCAGGCAATCCTGCGCGCCGTGCGCAGCAAGGACGTGACCGAGCTACCACTCGAACGCTCGTTTCACGTCGCCACCCTCGACTACGATCTCGAGCTGATCGAAGAACGCGTCACCGCCTTCGCCGACCGCGTCGCCGCGAAAACCTGAGCGGGCCGGCCGCCGATCGCATCAGGGCAGGGCGGGGAGACTATCGGCGATGATGCGGGCGACGCGGACGGGGTTGGGGAGTCCTTTGAGGCGTGCTTCGAAGTGTTCGCTGATGCTGAAGTTCGAGAGCCAGCCGGAGCGTTCGGCTTCGTCGGCGAACAGGCCGTCGATCACGATTTCGCCGGGGCCCGCGGCGCCCTGGAGGCGAGCCGCGATGTTCACGGTTTGCCCGAAATAATCGAGGATTCCGTTGGCGGTGACGACGTAGCAGGGGCCGGCATAGACGCCGATTTTGAGGAAGGTGCGGGAGGCGTCGGAGTTTCCCGCGCGGAAGGCGGGGAACGCGCGGTGCATCGCGAAGGAAGTGTCGAGTGCGTCGCGTTCTTCGACGAACGCCGCCATCACGGCGTCGCCGATGGTTTTGACGATGGTGCCACGGTGTTCGGCGATGATCGCGGATAGGACGTCGAAGTGTTCTTGTACGACCTTGAAGGCTTTGGCATCGCCGACGGTGTGATAGAGCGCGGTGGAGTCGGTCAGGTCGGTGAAGAGTAGAGCCACGCGCGCGACGCGCAGGGAGACGCCCGGGCGCAAGAGATCGCCCGAGAACTGACGACGGAACTCGGGCAGCGTGCTCACCAAGTGCGCGGTAGCCGCGCGGCTCGCCCACTCCAAGCGTTCGAGTTTGAGGTGCCGCTCGACGTCGTTGCTTTGGCTGATTTCGAGTCGTGCGCCGGGACGGACGATGGCGAGTTTTGCCGCGGCGGCATCGACGTCGACGCGCGCCAGTGATTCACCCTCGATGTGGAAGCGCGCCGCATCGTTGCCCTCGTCTTTGACCTCGAGCGCGGCGCTGGCGCCGCCGCGCACGAAGATGCGGTAGCGCCCGGGCTTTTCCGGAGCGTTGAGGGTGACGCTGCCGCGCGCTGGCAAGATGGCCTGAGCCACCACGTGCGGCGTGCGCATTGGGCCGCCGATGCAGAACGGTCCAGCCTCGGGCTGGCGCAGCGCAGGCGACGGTAGAAAGGTCGCCTCGATTGCTCGGTCCAGCTCGATTTCATATGAAATATCGCAGAGTTGGCAATGCGCAGCAGAGGGCAATTCGCTGAGTGAGGTTTGGCGATCGGTGGCTGTGCGGCAGCTGGGACAGACCAGATCCCAACGCAATTCCAAAAGCCCGACCACGACCGCAGAGAGGCAGACCGCCAATAGTTCGCGGCCGTCGACCCCCCACTCCAAGGCAAGGTCGAGCGGGCGAATGCGCGTGACGTCGGCATCGCTGCCGGTCTCGACGAACCCAGCCAGGCGCGCGGCCAGAGCCTTGCGATCGCTGACCACGCTGGCGATCAGCGCGCTTCGCGCGCGACCGAGGGCGTTCGCATCCACGGGCGTAATCGTCTTGCGGAAGCAGGCGCTCTTACCGGCTTGGACATCTCGGTCGAAGCCGCGAAGTTCGGCTTCGATGCGCTCGACCATGCGCGAAGTTTGCAGGCGAAGTATCGGAGTGATCAGCGCATAACGGGGTTCGATTGAGATTCGCACATGCACGCGCGTGCCGCGCTCAGGCAGTGACTCGAGCGCGAAGCTCGTCTCCATGCTCTTCATCACTCCGCCGTGCAACACGCGGCGCACGCTGAAGCGCTCACCCTCGACCCACTCGAAGGGCCGCTCTTCGTACTCCATGGGCAAGCCCGCCGAGACCGTGCGCACTACGAAGCGCGCGGCGCTCGCGTCCGTGTTCGGGGTGAGCTCGAGCCGTCCCAAGCCGATCGCGCGGTTCAACCGCTCCGTGTCGCCTACCGCACACCAGAGGGGCGCGCGATCCGACGCGAGGTCGATGTGTCGTTCGACGACGACCGGGGACATTGCCCGAGAATCTAGCAAGACGCTCCGGTAAAAGCTCAACCAGACCGGAAAATCGCGGTCTTACCGGCCCGAGGACTCGGAATGGCAAGCCGGACTCGTCGCGCCGTGCTCCGAAGGCTCGTTGTTTGCCGACTCCAGACTACACTGCGCCCGCGATGAGGTTTCGAGCGATTGCCATGGCCAGCGAGCGCAGTAATGCGGTCGGCACCGTGGAGCTCGAGTGCGCGCCGATCGGGCTGTCTCTATTGTACCTGGGCGTAGCTGGCTTCAGCGAGGGGTACGTGCCCGTTACGCAGACCACACAAAAGGAAAGCGAAAAGCTGCTCGTGCCTTGGCCACGGCTGGCCGAAGCGTCACTGGACGGTGAGCAAGTCTTTTTGGCGCTCGACCCCAAGCTCACTCCGCTCAATCGCCTGTGCCTGGTGAATTTCTCGAGCGGCAACACGGCGCATCATCATAAGCTCTATCGGAGGCGGCTCTTGGTGCGCTTGGCGACGGTGGGTGCGGCGCTCAGCGGCGCGTTGATCGCGAGTGCGGCTGCGTTTCGTTTGTCGCCTGGCACGACCGCGATCGGCGCGTTTGGGATCGCGCTCGGAACGGCGGTTCTGTTGTGTGGCCTCGGCTTCTTCGCGGATCAATTGTTGAAGAGCGGTGGCCTCGAGGGGGCGCTCGCGCGCGAGGCTTTCGTGGCGGACCTTTCCGGCTTTTTGCCGAACTTGGTACGATCGCCACTGGCTCCGCCGCCGGCGCCTTCGAAGGCCGCGCCGCTGGCGATTTTTCAAGGACTTTTGCCGCGCACGACCGCGGCCATCGTGATGAGCCTGACGGCGGCGACGCTTTCGTTCGTGCTGATGATGCAGTGGCTGCTAACGACGGATCACGCGCACGAACTCGCCGCGCACGCGCCGCGCCTGGCCGATCAGCGGCAAACGGTGCTCAGTGAACCCGTGCCTTTGGTCCCCAGTGTCACCCCCACGAGTGCGCCCAAGGTCGCACCAGTCGCCAGCTCTGCGTCGGCTGCTGCCCTTGCGCCGGCGGTCGTCGACGGAGCGAGTGCCTGTCGCTGTCGTCGTTCCGACTCCTTGCTCTGGCGGGACCCGATTCCTCAGCTGAGCGTGCTCACGATGTCCCGACACGTGCGCCGCGGGCGAGAGGAAGACGAGCGCAAGGACAAGAATTATACGGAGGCCGTGATCGGCATCGTCAACAATTCGAGCGATCCGCTGCGCGACGTCGCGCTCACGGTCGAGTTCTTCGAGCGCGACCCGCCGCCTTCGTCCAAGCGCTATTCGACCGCCATCCGACCGCTATTTTTCGAGGGTCCGCTGCTCCCGGGGCAGGCCATCAAGTGGGACGTCGAGGCGCGCGGCTCGGAGTTCGATGTGCACAATCCGCTCACGGGGAACGTGGGCTTGGAGGGTGAGAACGCGGCGCCGACCAACCTGCTCGCGGAGCTGCTTCACGCGCACAATCGCCCGGTGCGCATGCATGGCGCGATGCTGCTGTCGTTCTTCGGCGATCCGCGCGCCAAGGACGCGATTTTGGAGCTGCGCGAGGCGCTGCGCGAGGACGAAGCGCCGTACCTCGATCGGCTCCTCCAGGCGGTGGCTCAGGTGCACGTGTGCGCGCTCAAGCTGAGCGAGTTCGGAGATTCGCGCAGCGCCTCCGCGTGCATCTTCAACGCCAGCAAAGAGCCGCAACGAGACCTCGGCGTGCGCCTCCGCGCGCTCGACGGCGGCGCGCTGAGTGAGAATCCTTCCGGTGCGCCCCCGACCGTGCTCGCAGAGGCGACCGTGCCCGTGCCCGGCACGCTTCTGCCGGACACGGGCGTGCGAATCAACGCGGACTTCGCCCTGCTTGGCGCCAAGCCCGTCGCGTTCGAGGCGTTCGCAGATCGGATCGATTTACTGCCGCGCTAGGCGTTCGCCTGGATCTCCCGGCGCCGCACTCGGCGGCAAAAAAATCTGGCAGCCGAACCGCGTGGTACTGGGGTCGCGACGACTGGATTGGACTCAGAGCAGCGCTAAAGCTCGGTCCTTGCGGGGGGCAACGCGATGTTCGCGGCCGTGAACATCTGCGTCAGCCCAGGTTTGTCGTTGGCTTTGGCCAAGGCCTCTTCGGGCGCGACTAGCCCGTCTTTGACGAGTTTGAACAGGCTGTCGTTCATCAGGGCCATGCCTAACTTGCGGCCCGTCTGCATGATGGAAGGGATCTGGAAGATCTTCTGTTCGCGGATCAGGTTCGAGATGGAGGGCACGCCGAACATGATTTCCCAAGCCGCGGCGCGACCTCCGCCGATCTTTTTGCACAGCATTTGGGCCATCACGCCCTTCAAGCTATTGGCGAGCATCACCCGGATCTGATTTTGCTGCTCGGGCGGGTACTGATCGATGATGCGGTCGATGGTGGCGGGCGCGGACGAGGTGTGTAGCGTGCCGAAGACCAAGTGGCCCGTCTCCGCGGTCTCGAGCGCGATGGCGATGGTCTCCAGATCGCGCATTTCACCGAGCAGCACGATGTCCGGATCTTCACGCAAGGCGGCGCGCAGGGCCTTCTTGAAGGAGTCCGTGTGCTCACCCACCTGGCGCTGATTGATCAGACACTTTTTGTTGGGGTGAACGAACTCCACCGGATCTTCGATGGTAATGATGTGATCGCTGCGGTTGCGATTGATGTAATCGATCAGCGCGGCGAGCGTGGTGCTCTTGCCGGAACCCGTGGGGCCAGTGACCAACACGAGGCCCTTGGGCAAATGGCAGAGCGAGAGCACTTCTCTCGGAATGCCGAGCTCCTCGACCGACAAGATCTTGCTGGGAATGACGCGGAAAACGGCGCCCATGCCCTTCAGATCCACGAATATGTTGGCGCGGAAGCGGCAGATCCCAGGCAGCTCGTAAGCAAAGTCGCTGTCGTGCGTGCGCGCGAACTCTTCTTTGTTACGCGCGGGCACGATCGGCATGATCATGCGCTCCATGCTCTCCGGAGTGAGCGGGGGAAAGCCGGACAATGCCTCCATCTCGCCGTCTTTGCGGATCATCGGCGGGGCGCTGACCGACATGTGGAGATCGGAGCCCTTGGAATCGACCAGCTTCCTCAAGAGCCGATCGATCTCTCCGGTGGGGCCAGCGCTGACGGCGGGCATGCTCTGGCGGCTCTCGGTCGTCGGCGGACGGCTGGGCATGGCCGGCGCGCGATCGATGTCGGCTTCGATGATGTTCGCCGACGACGGGGAGCCCATGCCATAGGCGGGCATGGGCGAAGGATTTTGGGGGCGGGGCCCCAAAACTCGGGGGTGGGGCCCCGCTGAATTCACTTCAGCGGGTGCAGGGGCGAAGCCCCCGATGGCCGCCGGCGCGGCGCGCGGAGGGACGGCGCGTTGCCCGTTCAGATCGCACTTGTCGAGGTAGAAATAAGCCGACAGCTGCCCGCCCTTCACCTCCACGCGGACGCGGGCGGGACCCTTGTCCTCCAGTGGAAATTCCCATTCGGCGTAGCCCGAGCTCAAGCTACGCCGCGCTTCCGGCGTGAGTAGTGGGTCGATCATCGCCTGAACGCGATCGCTGGTTTGCACGTCGCCGCGCACTTCACTCTCACCCTGATGGGTGACGACGACGGTGCGGCGCCCGGGGATCAGCCGCACTTCACTGCCACCGACGGACAGCGTTCGCTTCAACAGATCGATGATGGGTGACGCCATGGCCAGCCTGAAACGATGCCGAGTCCTGCTCCGCTTGGCAAGACGGAACGATCCCGAGTGCAATTAAGGGCTTAGCCGTGAATGTAGACGGCCTCACCCGTGAATGTAGACGACGGTGCCCCGGTCTTTGTTGACCACGCCGTGCCAATCAGCAGGCACGGTGGGGTCGGTCCATTCGAACAGCCACGCGGCGTCGTCAGCAGCCAGATTCACGCAGCCGTGGCTGCGCACTTTGCCGAAATCATCGTGCCAATAGGTGCCGTGGAGCGCGTAGCCCTTGTGGAAATATTGCACGAAGGGCACGTCACGCAGATTGAAGGAGTCGCTCTTGTCTTCGTCCCCGTCCATGGTCGAGCTGACCTCCTTTTGGTAGATCATGAACGTGCCGCGCACGGTAGAAAGCGTGGTTTCAGGGTCGCCCATGCCGGCGCGGCCGGTGCTGACCAGGGTGGCATAGACCGGCCGCGTGCCAATGTAAGCGACCAAGGTTTGCTGCCGAATCGAGATATCGAGCCACTTGCGATCGCCCGTAGCAAAGCTCGGATAGGAGTCGCGTGCGGGCAAAATGCGCAGGCTTGCCTCCGGTGCGAACGTGCCATCGCGCATCTCGAGCAAGCCACCCGTGTGCCGTTTGCCGTTCAACAACTTGAGTCCCTCGCGGTAGCCGAAGGAGCCGCGCCCGACCGGATTTCCCGCGGCGTCTGGTCCGTACTTCGGCACGGAGCGATCCTTCACGAAGGCGACCGGCAGGGTTTCGCCTTCGAGCAACTCGACGCCGTGGAACTCGCTCGGCTCGACCAATTTGACCCGATCGAGCGCAATCACGTCAAGCTCACTGGTCAGGCCGAAGGCGCGTTCTTGCCAAAGGAAGGTCTTGGCGATCGCGAACCCGCTGTCGACACTGGCCGCGCCCGCATGCGTGCCGTAGCGCAGCGTCGTCTTTACCCCGTAGGGTTTCTCGAGCTTCTGACCTTGGGCCAAAAAGTCCGGCGGATCACCCAGTTCGAACAACTTTCCCAGTTTGCCGAAGGCGCGCATGCGTTCGCGAAAGTTGGCGGCGCGCTGGCTGACGTCCATCCCTTCGGACTCGTTCATCTGCGCTTTGCTGGGCAGCTTGAAATAGAGCAGGGGTGGGGTCTCGTTGGACAGTGCGTACAAATACGGAGCGCCGTGCCCGCGGACGGGCCGGTTCACCGAGGCGACCGCCACCGGCTCGTCGAGCTTGAGCGAGGCGCCCAGGCCGATGCAGACGAAGCCGCGAGGATTGACCCGGTACCAGCCGCCCTCGCAGCCCTCGTTGACGATGGCCGGCCCGCGCGCGTCGACCAGCGCGCCCACCCGCAAATAGCCGTAGCGCGTGCGCTGCTTGTCGACATTGGTATAAATCCAGGTGCGCCACGCGACGCTTGCGACGCGTGTGCCGTCGGGCGTGAAGGGCAGATTGTCGTCGACGGAGCCGGGCGCTGGGCCGCTCGCATTACTCGTCGCGCTTGGGCCGGCCGGCGAAATCGGCGCGGAGCTCGCGGGTGGTGTGAGCGCGCCCAGGCCAGCGACAGTGCCGTCCGCGCGCAGCTCGGTCACACTCGTGCGAGCCGACGGCTCGAGCGTTGCGCCCGGGGGTTCCAGGCGTTTTCCGCAGCTGAGCCCGAGCAACGCCAAGAATAGTACGGCCTTCCACCTCATTCTCGACTCACAGAGGCCCGGGCCTACCACGAATTCGTGGCGACACGCACACCGGAAGGAGGCATGCTCCCTGGGTGCGGATTCCGAGCGGCTTGTGGAAGCTCACCAAGGAAGTGGCTCGCCACGTACTCCGTCGACCGGTGATCGGCATTGCCGCCTTGGCGCGCACTCCGGACGGCCGCATCGTGCTGATTCGCCGCTCCGATTCAGGCCAATGGGCGATGCCCGGGGGGACGCTCGAGTGGGGCGAGACGCTGCGCAATGCGCTCGATCGCGAACTGCGTGAGGAAATCGGAACGCGCCTGGTATCGATGGGAGAGCTGCTCGGTGTGTACTCGCGGCCCGATCGGGACCCGCGCTTTCACGCCGTCACGCTGATCGTCGAAGCCACGGTCGCCCCGCCTTCGCACCCGCCGGACAACCCGCTCGAGATCTTGGAGGTGCGCGCCTTCGCCGAGGCCGACCTGCCGAGTGTGCTCTCGCACGGGATGACCGAAATGCTGAACAACGCGCGGCTGGGGCAGCGCTTCTGGGAGTAAAATCCCAAATGTCGGCCGCGCCTTCTCCCCCGCAAGAAGTCGTCGAGGTCATCGACGAAGAGCGGATCGTCCCGCGCGGTACGGCGCAGGTGAACTGGTTCGTGCGCTTGAACGACGCTTGGGTGCATGTTTCGGCCTGGCCTGGCGCGCGTTCGGAGCGACTCAACGCGGGCGCGGGTACGGTTTGGCAATCCCGCACCGAAATCGACGTCCCGCGCGGCGCCCGGCTGATGCGCGTCGAGTCACGCCCGAGCAGCTACGCGCGCGAGAGTCCACTCGACTACCTGACGCGGGGCGCGCCCAGTAAGAGCCGCAAGCTGCGTCGCAACTACTACCTCGTCGGCCGCCTGGGCGACCTGATCGCGACCCCCGACGGACCCGAATAGCCGAGCGGGCAAAAACTCCCCAAGTCCCGATTCGGGACGACCAATCCGCCACGGTATCGACGATTCCCGGCCGAATTAGTGCGATTTACCCGCCAAATGTGACGATTTGTTCACATTTGGAAACCGCTTGAGCCCCCCTTTAGCCCACTCCGCAACGGCCGTTACCAAGGCCATGGTCGTGTCGCTGACGCAAGCCGAGTCGGCGCAACCCTCGGGAGCTCCACCAAGTAGCTCCCCTCGGGAAGCGTCGTCGTCGGTCATGCTCGCAAGCTCCGGGGCGGGGGAGCCAGAGTCGGGGGAGCGCTCGGACGGCACCTTCAAAGCGTCGGTGTTGGTCGTCGATGACGATCCGGACGTGCTGCGGGGCGTGGTGCGCTTGCTCCGCAGTCAGGGTTACAGTGTCACCTCGACGATGAACGGCGCGGAAGCCGCGCGCTTCGTGCACGGCCGTTCGTTCGACGTGATCGTCAGCGACATCAAGATGCCGGGCATGGACGGCATTCAGCTGCTACGCGAAGTACGCGAGCACGATCTGCACGTGCCGGTCGTACTGGTCACGGGCGAACCTGCGGTGAGCACCGCGGTACAAGCGCTCGAGTATGGCGCGTTTCACTACCTGACCAAGCCGGTCGACACCGAGGCGCTCGGACGCGCGGTAGCCAAGGCCGTGAGCATGCACCGCATGGCACGCGTCAAGCAGCAGGCAGCCGAGCTGCTCGGCCACGCCGGCGCCCTCGGCGCCGATCGCGCGGGCTTGGAAGCAAGCTTCGATCGCGCGATGCAATCGCTCTGGATGGCATACCATCCGATCGTCGATTTTCGGCGCAAAGCCATTTACGGCTATGAAGCCCTGCTACGCAGCAACGAGCCCAGTTTGCCGCACCCGGGCGCGGTGCTCGATGCCGCTACCAGGCTCGGGCGCCTGGACGCCCTCGGTCGCTCGATTCGCGATCTCGCCGCCGCACCGATGATCGAGGGCGGCACCGAAATGCTGTTCGTGAATCTGCACGTGACCGATTTGGTCGACCCTTGGCTGAGCGCGCCGGACTCGCCACTCTCCAAAATTGCACATCGCGTTGTGCTCGAAGTCACCGAGCGTTCGTCGCTCGACGAAGTCAAAGACGTGCGTGCGCGCGTGGCGGCATTGCGCGAAATGGGGTTTCGCATCGCGGTCGACGATTTGGGAGCGGGCTACGCTGGGCTGACCAGTTTCACCTTGCTCGAGCCCGAAATCGTGAAGCTCGATATGTCGCTCGTGCGCGACGTACACAAGAACTCGACCAAGCAAAAAGTGATTCGGTCGATGACGGCGCTCTCACAAGACATGGGCATGACCGTGGTGGCCGAGGGCGTGGAGACGATCGAAGAGCGCGACACGCTGATTGAACTCGACTGCGATCTCCTGCAAGGCTTCCTGTTCGCGCGACCGGGAAAGCCTTTCCCGGAGGTCAAATGGTAAAGCATGCCGGGTTTTATCCGAGCGATAAGCCCGATCCGGTGACGCCGCGCCCGGCCGACGGCATGGCCTCCGCGCCGCGCATGCGCTTGGCTTCGATCTCGGAAGAGATGGATGCTGGCAGCAGTCCCTTCGCAGAAGAGCGCACGATGGACATCTCGCTGCGCAGCACCGATTTCGGCGTCGGGCCTTCGACCCAACCGCTCTTGCGCGACCGGGCCATGCTGCTTCGGATGGATGGCGTGGGCGCCGGCCAAGTGCTGAGCGTGGAGCAGACGCCGTTCACCATGGGGCGGCACGCCACCAATCAGCTCCCGATCGACGACGATAGCATCAGCCGTTTCCACGCGCGCTTCGTGTGCGAAGAGGGCAAATACTTCGTGGAGGATCTGGGCTCGCGCAACGGCACGTTCCTCCAGGGTAAGCGCATCACGCGTGCTGAAATCAGGGACGACGATTGGGTGCAGCTCGGCGCGCGTGTCGCGTTTCGTTTCACACTCACGGATTCTCGCCAAGAGGGACTCCTTCGCAAGCTGTACGAATCGAGCACGCGTGACGCGCTGACCGGCGCGTACAACCGCCGTCACTTCGACGATCGTCTGCGCGCCGAGATCGCGTTTGCGGTCCGCCATGCTACCGACTGCGCGTTGATCTTGCTCGACCTCGACCACTTCAAGCGCGTCAACGACACCTATGGCCATCCGGCCGGGGACGAAATCCTTCGCCACCTGGGTGGAATCGCCAACCGCGCGCTGCGCACCGAAGACGTGTTCGCGCGCTTCGGCGGCGAAGAATTTGCGGTCATTCTGCGGGGGGCCTCCACGCGCGGCGCAGGAAGGCTCGCCGAACGCTTGCGCGAGGCCCTGAACCAGCAGCATGCGGTGTACGAAGGCCAGGAAATTTCGGTTACTCTGAGCGCCGGCTGCGCGGCCCTGAGCTGCTGCGCGACCCCGTCTTCGGACGAGGTCGTGGCCATCGCCGACCGGCGCTTGTACGCAGCCAAGCAAGCCGGGCGTAACCGGGTAGTCGCGAGCGACTGACTCTGCTACGTCTGCCGCCAAGTATACTGGAGGCATAGCGTGGCGATCGATCTCGAAATACTGAAGTCCGAGCGCGACAAGCTCAAAGATGGCTTGCGTGAGGTCGAGGGCGAGCTGCGGAAGCTCGAAGCTCAGCTCAAGATCTTGCGTCAGCGCGAAATTCAAACCAAGCGTGAGATCGAGGCGGTGTCGACGCTGATCGACATCAAGGATTCGCGCGAGCCAAAGGCAGAGGCAAAAGCCGACTGAGCCGAGCCACGACCAGCCGGGCGCGGGCTTAGAGCTTGGTTTTTCCGAGCTCGAGCACGCGCGCAAACTCGGCGGGCGTGGCCGGGATGACCGAGATACGCGCTTTACGCACGAGCGCGAACGCCGCCAGCTGCTTATCGGCTTTGACCTGAGCCAAAGTGACGGGTTCGCTCAGCGCCTTCTTCGGGGTCAGCTCGACTGCCGACCAGTCCCCCTCGGTCGCGGTCGGGTCCGCGTACGCTTCTTTGGCGACGGACGCGATGCCGACCACCTCTTTGCCTTCGCTCGAATGGTAGAAGAGCACCAGATCGCCCTTCTTCATTGCACGCAGGTTGTTGCGCGCTTCGAAATTGCGCACGCCGTCCCAGACCGCTTTTTTGTCGGTCACGAACTTCTGCCATGAGTATTTGAAGGGTTCGCTCTTCACGAGCCAGTGTGACGCCGCCATGGTCGAGTTTTACTCCGCTGCGGCGGCGTTCGGCCGGGTCGCCCCCGGTCCGAGTAGCCGCGCGAGCTCGGTTTTATCCACGCTTTCGTGCTCGAGCAAGTAGCCAACCAGGGCGTCCATCTCGGCCCGGCGTTCGCGCACGACGGCTTCGGCGCCTTGCTGCGCGGTGTGCAAGATGCGCCGCGTCTCCTCTTCGATCTGGTGGACGGTGGCGTCGCTGGTGCCGCCTTCGGTCGCCAGCATCTGACCGAGGAAGGGGTGCTCGGTGCGGTGCTCGTGATACACCGGGCCGATCGCGTCGCTCATACCCCAGTGCGCGACCATCTTGAAGGCGAGCTCCGTCGCGCGCTTCAAGTCGTTTTCTGCGCCGGAAGAGACGTCACCGAGCAGCACTTTCTCGGCGGCATAGCCGCCCAGCATCACGTGCAAGCGGTCGAGCGCTTGCGGGCGTGTGAGCAGGTGTTGCTCGCCGCCGGGGGCCGATTGCGTGACACCGAGCGCCATGCCGCGCGGGATGATCGTGACGCGCTCCGGCGGTTCCGCGTTGGGCGCAAAGTGCGCGACCACCGTGTGCCCCGACTCATGCACGGCCACGCGCTGTTTCTCGAAGCGATCGAGCTTGGTCTCACGCGGATCGCCGAGCACGATCTTGTCGAAGGCCGCGTGAAAGTCGGCATCTTCGATAGCTTCGGCTCCGCGGCGGGTGGCGCAAAGCGCGGCTTCGTTCACCAAATTCGCTAAATCAGCACCGGAAAAGCCGGGCGTATTCGCGGCTTGGGCTTGCAGATCCACGTCCGCACCGAGCGGCTTGTCGCGCGTGTGCACGCCAAGGATGGCGCGCCGCGCGGCCAGCTCGGGCCGGTCGATCAGCACCCGGCGATCGAAGCGACCGGGACGAAGCAGTGCCGCATCCAGCACGTCCGGGCGGTTGGTGGCGGCCAGGATGATCGTCAGATCATTGCGACTGAAGCCGTCCATCTCGGACAATAGTTGATTCAAAGTCTGTTCGCGTTCGTCGTGACCGCCGCCCATGCCGGTGCCGCGTGAGCGGCCCACCGCGTCGATCTCGTCGATGAAGATGATCGCGGGCGCCACCTTGCGCGCCTCCTCGAACAACTCACGCACGCGCGAAGCGCCCACGCCCACGAACAGCTCGATGAACTCCGAGCCATTGATGGAAAAGAACGGCACCCCCGCTTCACCCGCGACCGCGCGTGCGAGCAAGGTTTTGCCGGTGCCGGGCGGCCCGACCAGCAGTACCCCGCGCGGCACCTTGCCGCCCAGCCGCCGAAAGCGAGCGGGCTCCTTCAAGAAGTCGACGATCTCACGCAGATCTTGTTTCGGGGTCTTGAGGCCGGCCACGTCGTCGAACTTCACGCCGACTTCGGCTTCCTTTTCGAAACGGCGCGAGCGGCCCTTGAGCATATTTCCAAGCGGCCCACCCGGCCCCATCATGGTTTGCGCGCGCCGCGACAGGAAAATCCACAGGCCGGCGATGAGCAGGAAGGGCAACACGGCGCTCAAGATCTGAATCGCGCGCGGTGGCTCTTCGCTTTGCACCTCCACCTTGACGCCTTTATCGCGCAGCAGCGGCAGCAGATCGCGGTCTTCTTGGCCCGGCACCATGCTCCGGAAGGTACTGAGCTTGTGCCCCTCGACGTCCGTCGGCGCCTTGAATTTGCCGAGTACATTCAGCCCCCGGAGCGTGACCGATTCCACCTTCTGGTCGGCTACTTGCTGGTAGAAGCTGGTGTAGGCAATGGCTGGCTGTGGGTCCGTCTCCGAGGCGTAGTGCTTGTACAGGGCGAAGCCCGCGAGCATCAGCCCGAGCATTACCCAGCCGGTGTAACCCGTGCGTTCCGGGGGAACTGGCGGGGGCAAGCTCGAACGCGGTTCGGCGGGTGGTGGGCGGCTCGCAGCGGATTTCGGCATCGGTTCTACGGAGAAGCTAGTGATGCCCCGGCGGTTTGTCGAAGCCCCAACCCGGGACAGCCCGTTGCGGGCCTGTTTTCGGGCCATTCGTCTGAAATCTGTGTAGGTCGGCCAAAGACGACCGCAAGCGCGCCGCCAAACAAGGGCCAGTGCCCCCGCTCGACGTCCGGTCACAGCCGCGCTACCGTGGCTCCTTTCGTACCGAAAGACATGACGTCGGCGCCGGCTATCACCGATGAAGAGGGGCATCCGCTCATCGGGCAAACTCTGCGGGGGACCTACCGGATCCTGTCCATCCTCGACCAGGGTGGCATGGGCCTGGTGTTCGACGCGGAGCACACACGCCTGCGTCGTCGCGTCGCGGTCAAGGTGCTCGCTCGGCATTTGATCTCCGACACGCAAGCGCTCGCGCGGTTCAATCGTGAGGCCGAGATCATCGGTCAGCTCGAGCACCCGCACATCGTTCAGATCCTGGACTTCGACACGACCGAGCAGGGCGAGCCGTACATCGTGATGGAGCTGCTCAAAGGCGAGAGCTTATCCGATCGCTTGGAGCGGGACGGCTGTTTGCCGATCGCGGACAGCGCGCGCGTCGTGCATCAGGTGGCCTCGGGCTTGTTCGCGGCCCACCAAGCCTCGATCGTTCATCGTGATTTGAAGCCTGCCAACATTTTTCTGACCACGATGCCCGGCCAAGGTTGGGTCGTGAAGCTCTTGGACTTCGGCATCTCCAAGCGCATCGGTGTCGGCCGCAGCTTGACCGGTGAGTTCGACGTGCTCGGTACGCCGGACTACATGGCGCCCGAACAAGCGCTCGGCAAGACCGCCAGCGTCGATCATCGCGGTGACCAGTACGCGTTGGCCGTGATCGCCTTCGAGATGTTGTCCGGTCAGACGCCGTTTTCGGGCTCTGATTTGATGGAAGTCCTGCAGAAGGTGGTATCGGTCGCGGCCCCGCCGATCGAGCGTTTTGCGCCGCACGTTTCGCCGCTGGTGGGCGCAGTGTTGAACCGCGGTCTCGAGAAAGATCCCGCGGCGCGCTACTCCACCGTGCTGGACTTCGCGCGGGAGTTCTCGGTCGCCTGTGAAAACTCGCTGCCCGCGCCGGCTTCGGAGGCGCTGGGCCGATCGCGCACGGTGCCCGCCTCCAGTCCCACGAGTCCCCCTCCGCCCCTGCAATTCTCGCCGGAGGCGCTGCCCCCGGCTGAACGCCAGCAAACCGGTCCGCGGCGTCGCTCACCGAGCAACCACTTCGTCAACGCTTCCACGATGGTGGGCGGCGCCAATCTGCAAGACATTCCCGAGTCGTTGGAGCGGGCGCGCCAGGCACTCGGTCTGGGTGATTTGAACTTGGCCGTGGCCTACGCGGAATCAGCGATGCGCCTAGCGGAGAGCTTCGACAACGCCGAAGCGCGGCTCTTGGTGGATGCTGAGTCGATGCTGATCGACCACATCTTCGAGACGCGCATCGGCTCGTTGCAGCAGCGCTTGAGCGTCGTCAGCGTGCCCTCGAACATGGATTCGCGCGTCTCGCCGGAGCAAGCCTTCTTGCTCTCGCGCTTGGACGGCGGGGCCAGTGTCGAGGAGGTGCTCGATCTCTCGCCACTCTCGCGCCGGGATACGCTGCGCCAGCTGCTCGCGTTGATGCGCGATGGGCTGGTCGCGATCGACGACGGTCGCCCGAGCGACAAGGCTTAGGAGCCGCGTTGAACGTGGCAGAATCCAGCCGGCCGACGACGGCTGCTGCGCTTGGCGTCGATTCCGAACGGTTGCTCACCCGGCCGTTCGTGCTGGTGCTGTGCCTGCAGTTCTGCTTCGGCCTGTCGTATTCGACCTTTTTCTTGCTGCCTAAGTTCTTGGCGCGGCAGTTTCAGGCCCACGCGGACGCGATCGGCGCGGTCGCGGCCACAGCGCTTTTGGCCAGCGTGCTCGCCTCGCCCTGGACCGGCGCCTGGCTCGATCGCGGTGCGCGACGTCCGTTCATCTGCTACGGCGCGCTGGTCAACGGCCTGAGCGGTTGCGCGTTCGCGCTAGTCCACGCGGTTTCCTGGCCCATCTTCGCGCTGCGCATCGTGCACGGCGTGTCCTACGCCTTGGTCTTCAACGGCATCGTCACGCTCGCGGCCGACCTCGCGCCGCCGAAGAAGCTCGGCCAAGCCATCGGCCTGTGCGGAGCCGCCAGCATCGTGTCGAACGCCGTCGCTCCCGCGATCGCCGAGCCGATAGCGGACAATCGAGGTTGGGGGTTGGTGTTTCTCTTGGCGGGAGGTTCGGCCCTGTTGACGGCGCTGCTCTCGTTGGTCATCCGCGAACCGAAGCAGGCTCCAGAGCTGCTCCCTGAGGCTGGCGTCGCGGCCTGGCCGAGTGCGCTGGCACTGATGCGCGAACCGCAGCGCCTCGGCGCGTTCGTGTGCAGCGCGGCGAACGGCGCTGCCTTCGGCGCGATGTTTACCTTCACTCAACCTTTTGCACTTTCACTGGGCGCCAGCAAAGTCAGTCACTTCTTTCTCGGCTACACGCTGGTCGCGCTATCGGTGCGCTTGTTCCTCGGCAATTGGGCGGACGCCTGGGGCCGGAGGCGCGTGGCCATCACCGGGCTGGTTTTGTACGGCGTGGTTGCGTCGCTCAGCAGCCTGCTGCGTCCGACCCTGCTGTTCACGGTGGGGGCCGGTTTGGGGCTCGCCCACGGCCTGCTCTATCCGTCGCTGAACGCGTTGGCGGCCGAGGGCGTGCCACGCGCCCGCCGCGGCGCGGTGATGAGCTACTTCTTCGGTTGCTTCGGCGCGGGGTCCGCGGTTTGGGTGCTGGGCATGGGGGTGGTCGCCAAATCCCAGGGCTACCCACTGGTGTTCCTCGCGACCGGCCTGCTGACGTGGGCCGCGATCTCCTTCCTACCCAAGAAAAACGCCCAGCGCTGAACGCCTAAGCTTCTGGCGCTGGTGCTGCCGGTGCTGCCGGATTGCTAGCGCGACCTCCCGCTGCCCAAGCTACCCCCGCGGAGGTCGAGTGCAATCATCGCTTCCGACACGGTGGCGCGATGCAACTCCAGGTGAGCTGCCACGTCCGCCTGGCTGACGGCGTCACATTCATCGTTTGAATGAGTCGGGCGCTCAGCACTGGAGTTTCCTGATTCGCCAGTTTGCCCTTACGGCGTTCGCGTTGTACGGCTCTGGTTGCGTGACCCACAAGCTTCGCGTCCTGATCACGGTCTTCACGACCAGCTTTGCTGGCACCCTGTTGCAACGTGGCGCGTACTTTTACACGCACCAAGTGCTCGGCTTCTCCCAGGCGCAAAACCTGTGGCTCGCGCTGCTGGTCGGCGTGACTTACGTCGCGGGCGCCATGGCCAGTCACCCGCTCAGCGCGCGCCTCGGTGAGCGCCGCACGTTGCTCGGCGTGCTGCTCGCTCTGGTCGGCGTGTTCCTGCTGATCGCCGCCGTTCCCTCCGCTGCGCTGCTGGTCGCAGCATTGGCGCTGATCGCTTTTCTGCAAGGCTCGATGTGGCCGATCTTCGAGAGCTATATGAGCGCCGGCGAAACCCCGCGCAGCCTCGGGCCGCTCCTCAGCCGCTACAATATCAGCTGGGCGCTCTCCGTCCCGCTCTCGTTGGCCCTGGCCGGCATGATCATCGCCTCCGGCTCGCCGCGCCTTCTGTTCGTCGCTGCCGCAAGCCTATTTGCCCTCGTTGCGCTCTCTTGCCGCGCGTTTCCCCGAAAGCCCGCGCACCTCGAAGCCGATCACGCCGAGCGCCCCAACGCTGCATTGCTCCACAGCTATCGCGCCCTCTTACGCGCCTCTCGCCTGGCGATGCTGCTCAGCTACGCGTTGATGTACGTTTTGGCGCCACTGATGCCGGAAATCATGAAAGGCATCGGCTTAGACACGGCCAGCGCTGCTCGCGCCGCCAGCCTGCTCGATGTCGCACGCCTCAGCTGCTTCGTTGCGCTGGTCGTCTTCGGCGGCTGGCACGGCCGCAAGCTGCCGATCATGGTCGCCATCGCTGCGCTGCCCGTGGGCTTCGCGTTGGTCCTACTCGACCCCAGCATCGCTTCCGTCGTTACAGGTGAAGTCCTGTTCGGCGCCGCCGCCGGCTTCCTCTACACCGCCGCCCTGTACTACGCCCAAGTCGTCGAGAACGCTTCCGTCGACGCTGGCGGCGCGCACGAAGCGCTGATCGGAGTTGGCTATGCACTCGGCCCCGGCGCAGGCCTGATCGGCACCGCACTCGCGCACGGCGCCGGCCCCGGTAACGCCGCGTACACGCAAGGCATGACGATCGCGACCTTGCCGCTCGTCGCGGTGTGCTCGTGCGCCGCGCTCTGGCAGTTGCTACGCAGCACGCGCGAAACGGCGACAAGCGTCTGAAAAACGCGCCAAATCGCCACAAGCCTCGAGGACCATTGCCCCTTGCCACTGAACGACTCGGCCTTAATTTGCTAGCTATGCGTCGGCTATTGTTTGGATCGATCGCGTGCGCTTGGTTGGTAGCGCTCGCGGGTTGTGCTTCCGAGGCGGAGTTCCGGCCCGAGCCAGAGGCGCCACCGCAGCTCGTAATCCAGGACCAATCGGCTTTCGCGCCTCCTCCTCCGCCTCCTGCCGCTCCTCCGCCGGGTGCGGAGCCGCCGCGGGAATCTGCGCCTCTGCAAGCGTCACCGCCCGCGCCCCCGCCAGCGGGTCCGCCACCGCCCTCTCAAGCGGCACCGAGTCCGCAAGTAGCACTGAGTCCGCAAACCGCGCCGAGTCGGCCCGCGATGCCTGCGAATGCCAACGCCAGTCCGGCGCCGTCAGTTCCGCCGCCGCCCGCGGCCCCGCCGGCGGGGCCACCCGCTGAGCCGCTGGCGGGTCCGCCGGTTGGCGCAGCACCGCCGTCGCCGCCACCCGCGCCCGACTCCGCGAACTGGACGTACCAATACCCGACTGGGAGTTGGGTCTATGCGAACGGCTACGGTTGGGTCTGGGTCCCCGCAAACACCGCCAGCATCGAGGACGGCGGGGTGCCCTACGCCTACCTCTACACGCCGCGCTACGGTTGGACCTGGTACGTGTCGCCCTGGGGCGCTGGCGTGTACCACTACGGAGGCTGGGTACGGCGCCCTTGGCATCCCGTGGGCTGGGGCGGTGTTTGGGTGGCGCACCCCAGCGTGGTGGTCCGGCTAGGTGGCTCTCGGGCGTACTACTACTCTGGGCATCATCATCACGGTCGCTGACGTGACGGTTGCCAACGTCAGGTCGGCGACGTCACGAGTCGGCGTCACGCTTGCTAACGTCGGTGCTAGCGTCCGCGACGCCGAAGGCTGTGCCGCACCGGACGCAGCGCGTGACCATCAAAAAAACAAAACTATCGCGTCGAGAAAAGTTCTAGCGCAGCAATTCTCGAAAAAACTATCGCGCCAAAAAAGGTCTAGCGCAGCGATTCTCGAACTCGAGTGCGCGCGAAGAACACGAAAATTGCCGGAACGAACGACACCGCGAAGCCGATGCGCACGACGCCAAAGGCACCGCACGCGCAGCCGGCAACGAAAGCCGCGATCGTACTCCCCAGCTGTTGCTGGTGCGCAGACTTGTCGGGCCCGCTCGGCAATACCTTCTCGACGAACCAGCGGGTGGTGTTCCCGGTCATCACGGTGGTGCTCGGACCGAGTCCTGGATTGAACGCGTGGATCGCGTTTTGAACGCCCATGGCCACGACCAACAAAGCAACGATCGTGCTGCGGATCGCGCCCGGATCTTTCGCGCGCGCGCCGGTCGCGAGTGCAATGCAGGCAACGAGCACGAATAGCGCGCCATTGAGCAGAAGCAGGGTTCGGACCGAGCTCGAAACCGGCGCTTTGATCCATCGCCGACGGAGCCCGGCCGCGCCCAGCGCCGCGAGCACGAACACCGGCAAAGTAGCCAGCCTCAGCCACTGATCGCGGCCAGGATGGCGCGAGAAATCAGCGGCCAGCGTAACCAGGTTGCCCGTGATGTGCGCGCAGAAGGTCCCGTCGGCGCCGACGAACGTCGAGGCGTCTGCGAAACCGGCAATGAAACCGAGTGCGGCGCCCAGCACGACCGCGTTGGAGTGAGAGGTCCCAGCTCGTGTTTCAACCACTTCGCTCACGATCCGCCTCAGCGAATGATAGTTGGATTCACCGCCACTCGATAGGCAAGAGCGCGAAAAATGCCCCGCAAACCTCGACAAAGCTTGAGCACCGCCCCGGGACGTGACAGCCTCCGCCGCCCGCCCCCGTAGCTCAGTTGGATAGAGCAGGGCTTTCCTAAAGCCAAGGTCGCAAGTTCGATCCTTGCTGGGGGCGCCATCGTTTCTCTGGAAGAACAACGCAAGACGACCGTGTTCGTCGCGATCGGTGGCACGACGGCCAAGCGCTCCAGCTGGACAGCAGGCGACGCAATAGGACGCCGCGCGACGCGGGTCGTGGCAACGGGCAACGGGCAACGGAAAGTGTTCGTCACCCATTTTGGGCGTCTGAGCCGAGACGGCCCGCTCGCGGAGCGCCGCGATCCAAACGGGCGGCTGACAGATGCCGATAGCGTTTGGTCGGCCTGAGCGCGAGCGAGTTGCGTTCCGCGCGCGACGCCTTCTTTCAGACCAACCGCGGGGGAATCCATCTTTCAGATCACGTGTGTTGACGCGAAATTAGCGTTTCGCTTACTTTACTCGCCTAATGAAAAAGGGGAATGTCTCTGCGCGCAAGGTTGCCTGTCGGGCCGTGTTCGCTCTGGGTTGTTTCGTCTTCATCCAGCTCGTGGGGGAGCGCGGCGCCCGAGCCGAGAGCCCGAGGAAGGTCGCAGGTTTCGAGGCGCTCGGTGCGCTAGGGTACGGGGTCTCCGTTGGGGCGGGCGACAAGTACGAGCCCTACGGCGTGATGGTGGGCCTGGACCTCGGCTACACTTTGCCCTTCGGACTTCGAATCGGCGTCGACGCCAGCCACGGGTTTGGCCGGAGGATCGAGCAGACGAGCTCGACGGGTGAAGTGGTCACGACGGAGGCTGGCAGTAGTGCTTGTGGTGGCTCAGTTGGGTACGATCATCTCTTGTGGTCCTCGTTCAGATTGCGGGGGGCAATCGATACGGGGCTGATCGGCTTCTGGACGTCGACCGATCGCGGACCGTTTCCGGGATTGGCGTGGTACTACGGTCCCAAGGTCGCGTTGATTTGGCAGTATAGCGTCTTCGAGCTTGGGCTTCAAAGCAAGTATTGGGTGACGACCGCTGACCACGGCGTCTTTCAGGTGGGGCTCGTGAGCGGCGTAAGGTTCTGAGCTCCGCACCACAGGGGTTCGCGTCCCTCTCGAGTTGGTCGGGCGTTTCTATTCTTTCGCCCGACCGAACGGACTCGCGCTGTTCGTTCGCCTGCTGGGCGCGGTGGCACAAACGCTGAGGCGTACGATTTTGACGCGCCCGTATGCCCGCGGGCCGCGAGTTCGGATGTTTTCTAATTAGGAGGTGAATCGATATCGCTCTGCGCTTCACGGACCCGTACAGATTGAGCTCCAAGAGGTTTTCAAACAACATCAGACCCGTTTCACGAGACCCGG
Source organism: Pseudomonadota bacterium (assembly GCA_037200885.1). Lineage (GTDB taxonomy): Bacteria > Myxococcota_A > Polyangia > Polyangiales > Polyangiaceae > PMG-095. Next base: position 1,215,253 of record JBBCIN010000003.1, on the reverse strand, counting down.
TGATTCGTTGAAGCGTGACGGCAAGGTCACCAGCGCAAATAGAGATACGAATGTTTCGACTCGATAGCGTGTAGTCGGCCTAACCGCGAGCGCGCTGCGTTCCGCGCGCGACTCCTTCTCTCAGATCGACCATGTGTTGACGCGAAGCGATGGTCTAGCTTACTTTGCTCGTCTGATATGAAAAAGTGGGGTGTCTCGGCGCGTAAGGTTGCCTGTCGAGGGTTCGCTCTGGGTTGTCTCATCCTCATCCAGCTTGTGGGAGCGCGTAGCGCCCGAGCCGAGAGCCCGAGGAAGGTCGAAGGTTTCGAGCTGCTCGGTACTCTAGGGTACGGAATCTTCTTTTGGGACTCGACCTCGAACGACAACGACAGAAAGGTCAACCCCTTCGGCGTGACGGTGGGCGGGGACTTCGGCTATACTTTCCCCTTCGGACTTCGACTCGGCACTGACGCCAACTACGCGTTTGGCCGGAGGAAGGAGTATACGCGCTGGACGGGCGAAGTGGTCACGACGCACGCTTCCAGCATTACTTGGGGTGGCTCAATTGGGTACGATGTCTCGTTGTCCTCGTTCAGATTTCGGGGCGCAGCCGATGTGGGGCTCATCCTCGTGTTGGACGAAGGCAGCGTCTCGCCGTGGATGTACTTCGGTCCCAAAATCGCGTTGACGTGGCAGTACGGCGGCGTCGAGCTTGGAGTTCAAAGCAGGTGGATGATGTGGACAGGAGCCCTTCAGGTGGGCCTGATGGGCGGCACACGGTTCTGAGCTCCGCACCTCAGGGGTTCGAGTCCCTCTTGAGCCGCTCGGCTTGGCCGCGCCGTGTGACGATCGCGCGTGGCGATCCGCGAGCGCGAGAAGTCGCGCCGCTTGGAGTGAAAAATACTGCATAGCCCGAACCGCGTGCCAGGTAACGCACGGGCTCATCGCTCCGCCCCTGGTTCGGCTCGAACCGCAAAGGCATGGCGAACCGTGGAGACGGGCCGCGCTCTGCTGCTTGCCTGGGCGCGGAAAACGCCGGGCTACTCATGAGCAAGCTCACCACAAGTGATACGAAAGAGGCCAACACGCTGGTTATCGTGCGCATTCGTTTGGGCCACCCTACATTGATTTGCGTGGGCCGCTGAGAACATCATCGCGTCGAGTACGTGACAGTATCGCGGCGCCAGCAAAATAGCTGACGAGTTCAAACACGGAGTTTCCGGGGGGGAGTGGGCCGGCGCTCCCGGCATCCGTCTTTTTCAGCGTGCGTTACGGGTGGCCAGTTGTCCGACGTAGAAGCCCAAGCGATTCTCCGCGTCCCCGGGCTCGTGAAAGCCTTGCTCGAACAGCGCCTTGATTCCCGCCTGCGCTGCGAGGCGCTTCAGGGAGTTTGATGCATGCATCCCAGGTCCTCAATCTTGGCGAGGAAATCCGAGTGATTGAGGAAGAACCCGTCGATCGCGCTTTCGAACGTGACGACCCGGACTTCGGCGTCCGCCTCGAGCGCTGTGACAATCTCCCGGAATTGGAGCACGAATTCCGGGCCCATCAGGTTGAGCGGCGGGTTGTCGAGGATGACTCGCCAGTGGCTGGATGTAGCCCGGTTCAGCTTCACTTGTGCGTGCTTCGTTGCCGTGTTCATGAGTGCCTCCTGGACAAAGACCACGTGTCACGCCCGGGACGTGCGGCGGCGGCTTGCCGAGCGAATTGCACTTTGGTATCGATCACACCCCTTGATAAGTTCGATTCGTCTGACTTTGGCGGTGGGTCTCTCCTTGGTGTTGAGCTGCGGCGGCAATGGCTCTGACGCGCCCGGAGGCCAAAGCGGCAGCTCTGGGAAGGGCGGTAGCGCTGGAACGACGCAGCTCGGCGGCGCGACGAGCGGAGGGATGACGAACGGCGGAACGACGGGCGGCGGAGAAGCGACGAGCGGAGGCAAGAGCGGCGGCAACGCCGCGGGGGTAACTGCGACGGGGGCGGGTGGGGGGGATCGCGCGGGCTCGAGCGGAACGGGCGGCAGTGAGAGCACGCCGGCTGGTGCTGCGGGTGAAGCGGCTGCGGCCGGGAACGGAGGCGAGGGCGGCGACGCGCCGAGCTGCGAGCACCCAACGGCGTTCGCGGCGCCGAACAGTAGCGTGGCGCCTTATGCGAACGTCGGCGCGGGGTTCGCGATGCTAGGGGCAAAGCTCGCGCTCGGCTATGGCACGCCGGCGAAGGACGGGCCGTACCTGACGCTGTTCGATCCGGCGCTGCAAACGTTCAGCGCGCCGAAGCTCCTCAGCGTCTCGGGTGTCGTGCCGCTGGGAACGCAGTTTCATGTCGCGCTCACGACGCTCTCCGATGGGCACCTCGCGGCCGCGTGGACGGATCAGGGCCACTGTTACCTCTCGCTAGGAACCGAAACCGGCAGTCCGAACGCCTTGAAGCTGTCGGACGTTGGCGGACTGTTCTATCCGAGGGTAGCGATCGCGCCATTCTTCGACGGTCGCGTCGCGGTTGCATGGAAGGAGTCGGGCTCAGGCTCGTACAACTACTACGTCGTGCTCGATATCTTCGATCCGAGCTCGTCCACGCAGCAGAAGTTCAGGATCGAGGCTCCGGGCAAGGTCGATACGGCACCGCGCCTCTATCTGACGGCCGATCGCCTCGTCATCGAGCTGACGCAAACGATTCCGCTCGACTCCGGAGACTTCGTCGCGAAGCGCAATTTCTTCGTCGCGACCATCGGCCCAAGCGACGTCGCCGGAACGATCGTCGCCACTTCGTTCATTCCAAACTCGCTTGCGTCGGCTGCGCCGCTGCTCATCGACGCTTCGGGCGCGCGCGTCGCGTACGCTAGCGCCAGCCAAATCTTGCTCTCGGATCTGGATACGAGCTTCGCGCTTAGCGGGACGCCGCTGCTCGTGATGCCCTGGAGCAAGTACTCCTCTGAGTTCGACCTTTTTCGCGATGGCGCCGGCGAGCAGGTGCTCTTTTCGGGCGAGGGCGATGGGCTTCACTCCGCAAAGCTCGACGGGAGCCATCACCCCGTCGGACCGCAGGCGTCCTTCGGCGATGCCGCTGCGTACTCGACGGGAATGGTGCGGACGAGCGCCAGAGTCGCCGCCATCTGGTATCAGTACTTGGGCGCGACGTATGTGACGCCGCTCTGCCCGTAGCTTCGGCAGCGATTGAGTATCGCGGCGGCTTGGCGGACACCGACGTGCCTGCGAGCTCTCCGGTAGAAAAAAATGACTATGCGTCGGCTAGTCATGCCGGCGTCACGCGGGTTTTCAAACGAGGGGAGTCCGGCTAGGGTGCGTGGCATTGTGGTCGGACGAGGCGCCTTGAATTGGAGCGTGCAATCGCTCGCGCTCGCGTGTTTGTTCGGAGTTTGGCTCGCCCCCCGTGCGGCATGCGGCGCGCCAGCCGTGGTGGTGATTGGCGCGAGCCCGGATGGCTTCAGGTTTCGCAGCTCCGATCCGAAATTTTCGCATCGATTCCAGATTGTGGCTGCCAATGCCGAGGTGGTCGGGCCGATCGCGTACGTGTTGCCGAAGCTCCAAGATGCCGCCGGTGGTGATTGGCTCACGCAGAGTCGATGGGCGACCGGTAAGCCGCCCGAATCAGTCACAATGACGAACAGCGCGGAGCTGCTGGTAGAAGCTACCTTGCCTGATCTCGGTGAATACGCGACCGAGCTCTTGCTCGTGTTCGGGGACACGCGCATCGCCTACCGTGTCGTCGTCACCCGCGTTGCGGCTGCCGTGTCCGCCGTGCAAGAGCTGCAGGTCGATCTGGTCGGCTCGACCATGGTGCAGCTCGAGAGCGCACCGTGGGAGTCGGAAGCGATGTTGCACCTGCTGTTGCGAGAGACGAGCGGCACTGCGCGCCTACTGCCGCGACCCGAACTCTCATTTCTCGATCTCAAGGGCGCGGGGACGGACTCGTTCCAGTCCCCGGGTCAACTGCAGGTGTTAGTGCTCGATGGTTCGGGCGTGCAAGACACGATCTCCCTCGCACCGAACCGCTTGCACCGGCTCGATTTGACTCTGGCGAGCGTGCTCTCCGCGGGTACCTATCAGGGCTCGCTGCGGATTCGTCCGGATCAGGACCGAAAGGCCGTCGACGTCCCCTTCACCGTGCAAGTGAGGCGCCCCTGGTGGCTCGCTGCCGGTTTTATCTTGCTGGGAGTGGTGGTGTCGACTTGGCTCCGTTGGTACCTCACCAAGGGTCGGGACCAGGCTCTCTGGCAGCGTGACCTCGACGAGCTGCAAGCGCGCGTCGCCAGTCTCGAGGGAGCGTCACTTGGCGAGGAGGAATCGCGCGTGCTCGAGAAATGCCGGACGGAGCTCGCTGAGCTGCGCGCGAAGCTCGAAGATGCGCGCTCCCCGCTCACGCAAGCGCCGGATTTTGCTCCTGGGATTGCCAACCTGAGCAACAAGCTCGGCCTCCTCGGCAGCTTGCGCGCACTTTATCGGCAAGTGCAGGCGATTCCGCCGAGCGCGCGCGCTGCGTTGCGTGCCACACTCGACGAGCAAGCCGAGAAATTGATCGCGGCGATCAAGCCGGAAGAACTCTCGGCGGTCAATCAAGCGCTCGCTCAGGTGAAGGTGCGCGGCGCGCAACGCGCAGCGCTGATTGAGACACTCCAGCGCACGACTCAGTTGCTGGACGCGTCCGGTGCTTCACTCGGCAACGCTGAGGGCCCCGCGGTGCTCGAAGCTCGTGCTGCTCTGCGCGCGGTGCAAACGCAGCTCGATCAAGATCAGTTGCCCGAGGCACAAGCGGAGCTGAGCAAGGTCCGGGGTCGCGTTGCTGGCGTGCTCGCGCTCGGTTTGAAAAGCGAACTGGCTGGGGCCGCGCCGGAGAGCGTGGGCGAGGCGCGTTGGCTCGAGATCCGGGCGGACGTCGGCCGCCTGCTCGACTCCGTGGTCGAACTCGTCGAGGCGGATCCGGAAGCGGCGGTCGACGGCTACGCTCGCGCCTTGGCGCTCTATGCGACCTTGTCGATGTCCGCCGCGATCGAGACCGTGCGCGACAACATGGTTCGCGTGGCCAACAGTGAGCTCGAGCACAAGGCGGAGCTCTCGCAGGAGCTCGCAAAGCTCATGCAAGAGCTCGCAGCCTCCGAGCACGCTTCGCCCAGCGAGGCGCTCGCCATGCTGCGACGCACGGACCGCGCGCTTCGCGATCTGAAGCCGCGCATGTCGGACGAGGCGGTTCGAGCAAAGGTAGCAGCGGTTACCGCAACCGAACGCGCGCCCGGCGCTTGGGCCGTGCCCGAACCGGCAGTGATTGCGCGCGCCAGCGCGGTTATGGACACCATGCGGTCTCCGCGTCGCCCGGTCGCGGAGACCGATCGAGACGCCACTTTGATACTACTCGTCATCGCACTCGCGTCGGGTTTGAAGGCGTTGTGGTTGGGCGATGCCGTATGGGGTAGCTTGGGGGACTATCTGACCGCGGTGCTCTGGGGGCTCGGGCTGCACAGCGTCGGCAATGTCGCGTTCGAAGGCTTGGGCGGCCTTTGGACTAAGTTCAGTAAGTGGACGTCCTGACCATGTTGGCAGCTACGACCAGGCAGGGGATAGTTCGCGTCGAGGTCTTCGACAGCAGCGATCCGAACCAGCCCAAATCGCGCGGTACCGGCTTCCTGGTCACCGCCGCTTCGGTGCTGACGGCCGCCCATGTGCTGGCGGTCGCCAATCCCACGAAGATCGAGGTCTATTTCGAGAACTCGCCGCCCATCCTCGCAACGGTGCATCCGGTCAGCCAAGGCGCCAAGGCGGACTGGGTCTTGCTCAATTGCCAATCGGTTCCGGGCACGATTACGCCCGTTCCGCTCGAGCGCTTGCTGCTTCATCCGTACGACGTGCGTTGGGAGACTTTTGGCTGGCCCTGGCTCTATCGACAATTGGGCGGCTACGTTCGGGGTGAAGTTCGCTATGCGGGCCAGAGCGAGATCGACAGTACGGCGTACGAGCTGGAAGAGCAGCCGTCCAAGGAGGCCGAAGGCATTTCGGGCGCGCCGTGCGTGGTGCATGGGGCCGCAATTGGCCTTGTGATCGAGGTAGTCCAGGTGGCGGGCAAAGCGGTGGCCGGGACGCTCAAGGTGCTCCCGGCGCAAACCATCACCGACGAGAGCAAGGGCGCGTTGCAGCTGCGCAACGACACACCATTGCCCTACCTCGATTACTTTCGAACGCTGCTCGAGCAACTTCCGTCGGTGGCGCTGACTAGCCTGGCCAAGATCTTGGCGATCGAGGGCGCTGAGGGCGTCGCGGGGATCCCACGGGACGAGGCGGCGCATCAGGTGGCGCGCGCCATGATCATGGGCGGGGTGCCGGCAACCGTCGCGGTCGTCAGAAAGCTGAAGGGCGCGCTGGACCCTGCGGCGGCGAAGGAACTCTTGCGCCTCGCAGAAACGCTTTGGATCGATGAAGCCGCGGCCAAGCAGTTGGCGAGGATTGCCGATCGCACGCCGCCGAGGCCGTTCGCGATCAACGCGCGACATCAAGACATTGGCCTCGACTACGTGCATCGCGCCAGCTACGCGCATGAGCCGATGCTGTTTCCGACCTGGCCCGAGCGCCACGTCGTGGTTCCCCAGCCCAGGCAGGAACCCTTCAGCACGAGCCTGTTCGACGCCGTGGTCGCCGAGCTGAAGAACAAATATAGTTGGCCGACGGACAAAAAAATGTTGGCCGCGCTGAGGGCCGACGGTCCGTTTACCGCGCTCATCGTCGGAAGCACACCAACCCAGCAAGCGCTGGCTGAAATCGGTCAAAAGCTGGCTCCACTCCACGTGTTGGTGCTCTCGCACCCATCGCGGCGAGCCGAACTCGCCGCGCTCGCACCCGACGCGAGGTACATAGAACCGGAGCTCGGCGAAATGGACGAAGACTACGCCAACGATGCTCGGAGCAGCGTCGCACTTCTACGCACCGAGCGCGGTTGGTAAGGAGGCACTCATGCCCAACATAGAGTTCAACCCGCAATCCGAGCTCGCGAGCGCTGCTCGCAAGGCCGCACGCTTGCCGTCGAAGAAACCGTACGTCCCGTACATCTACGGCTCCGACACGGTGCTGGCGGTGCGGGTTGCGCTGGCCACGGAGCGGCCACTCTTGTTGCGCGGCGATCCCGGTTGCGGCAAATCGACGCTGGCTCGAGACGTCGCGCTCACGCTTGGCTACCATTTCTACGAAGAGGTCGTCACTTCACGAACGCGCGCCCCTGACTTGATGTGGCACTTCGACGCCGTCAGCCGGTTGGGAGATGCCACGGCCGAGCCCAAACACGTAAAACAGATCCATCGCTACTTGGAGCCGCGCGCGCTGTGGTGGGCGTTTGATCCAGAGCAAGCGCGTCGCCGCGGCTACCAGCCAGAGACCAAGCAGCCGTCGCTGCCTTTTCCCGAGGCCGCCGATCCAGGCTGGGGATTCGGCTCCCCAACCGGCGCGGTGGTCTTGATCGACGAAGTGGACAAGGCCGAACCCGACGTCCCGAACGACTTGCTCGGCCCGCTCGGCGAGGGTCGCTTCCGAACGGGCGAAGGGAGTGTGGCGGTCACGCGTCAGCGCAACGCTTTGGTGTTCATCACCAGCAACGGCGAGCGTGACTTGCCGCCCGCGTTCTTGCGGCGCTGCATCGTGCTGGATCTGCCACGACCTGACCCCGCAGCGTTGCTGCGGATTGCACAGGCGCATTTCCCAAAGGTGAAACGCACGCTGTTCGACGAAGTGCTGGCGCGCATGGAGGTGTTCGGCGCTCGGGCTGACGATCTGGACGTGCGTGCGCCCGGCACCGCAGAGTTCCTGGACGCGCTACGCGCCTGTATCGCTCTCGAGGTCAGCGGCAAACATCCCGACTGGGAGGGCGTGACCCGCGCTGCGATGTGGAAGCACCTCGCCCCCGTTGAGGAGCCCCACGCGGGCTGAGACGAATGCCAGCCGAAAAGCTACTTCCGATCGGGCTCGGAGATCTGATCCGCGTGCTATCGGCGCTCGACCTCGACGACGAGCAAGCGCAAGCGGTTGGCAAGCTACTCGGGATCGAAAGCTCGCAGCCGGACGCATCGGGAACCGGTGACGAACTCGGCGCCGGCCGTGAGCCGGACGCCCCGCGTCCGAGGCCAAGGCCGCGGCCGCCGTCCCCCTCGTCGACCGACTCGTCCTCGGCGAGCGAAGGCGCGCCTGGGTCCGGCGCGGCGCTTGCTGGCCTCACGCTCGAGCGACTGCCGCCGGTACCGCCGCTCGCTCCGAGCTGGCTTTCGACCCAGGTGCTGCCCATGCGCGCGAGCTTGAGCCAGAGGAAACCGCTGGACGCGCTGCTGCCCCCGCGCACCACGCGCGGCCTGCTCAGCGCGATGCTGGCGACTCGAGTTCGATCCGACGATCTCGATCTCGAGCAGCTGCTCGACGCGTTCGTCAAGCGTCGCGTCGTCTCTGAGCTGCCCCGGCAGGAGTTGCCAAGCTTGCGGCGCGGCGTGCAAATCCTGGTCGACCGCAGCGACGCGCTGTTGCCGTTCTTCGAAGATGCGACGGGGCTGGTCCAGCGGGTGCTGGATCTGGTCTCGAGCGACGCGACCCAGGTGCTTTATTTCCGTGGCGATCCGCGCAGCTGTTATCTCGGCTCGGCCACTAAGCCCCAGCCCTTCACTGCGCCTGCTGCGGCCACGCCCGTGTTGGCGATTACCGATTTGGGCGCACGCAACGCAGCGCAAGTGACGGCGTGGCGAGAGCTCGCGCTCGAGCTTCGAAAACGTCAAAGTCCGTTGATCGCGTTGGTCCCTTATCCCCGCTCGCGCTGGCCACGCGGGCTCGAGCGATCGCTCACGATCTTGCCTTGGGATCGCAGGACTACGCTGCGCACTTTGCGCCGGCAACGCGCGGAGCGCTCCCGGTGACCACGAACCTCGCCCGCGCTCGGATCGACGCGCTCGCAAAGTCGAGCCGCGATGCGCACCAGCTGGCGCGCATGGTTTCGCTCGCCGCGGAGATCGACGCCCGCTTGATCCGCACGCTGCGCCTGCGCCTATTGCCGCGTAGCGACGCTTCTGCGGAGGCCGATCTCTGGTTCAGCGAGCTGGTCACGGCGCGTAACACTCGCGGAATTTTGCTGGATAACGACGTGACCGTGCTTCTGCGTGAGGAGCTCGCGCAGGAGGGCCTACTGAGGCCCGTTTGGGACGTCATGAGTGAGCGTCACCTCGAAGTGTCGCCGCTCGTGCGGCTGGAAGAGGAGCTCCTCTGGCTCGCGCTGAGCAAGCAGCAACCAGAGCAACTCGAGAGCAAGCTCGGAGAAGTTCTCTTGGCGCTCTCCCGAGATTCAGCGCGCGCCCGCGACTTGTCCGTCTGGGCGCACCGCACGTTGCCGCAGCTGCCCAGCGCGGTACGGCAGACGCACGCCGCGTGGCTGTTGTCGCTCGCGGCGTCAGCCAGGCTGACCGTGGCCGTGAACCTGAGCGGCGCGCCGCCATCGGGCATGACCGCGCAGGCGATGCCCGGCCTACTGCCGAGCGAGGTGCCTGAAATCGAGCTCGAGCTGCGGCGTATCGACGCGCACACGGTCCACGTCAGCGACGTCGTCACGTCCGGCGGAAACACCGCCGGGTTACGGGTTCCGAACACCCGGCCGCGGGTGCTCGAGATCATCGACGGAGACGCGCCGACGGAGGTGATCGCGCTCGAAGCCGGATCAAGCCGCGCGATCACCCTCCGTGACGATCCGCGAAAAGACGCGGAAGTCACACTACGAACCCTGAGCGGAAATCGCTGGCGCCTGACGCTGCACGACGCGCGCGCGAAATTCGTTCGTCCAGCGCGGCCTGCCCCCGGTGTGCGCTGGTTGCACCTTTCGGATCCACAGATCAACCAACACTTGGCGTTCAACTGGCCCGCGCTTAAGCGCGAGCTCGACGAGGTCGGCTTCGACGGCGAGCTGGATCTGGTCGTGCTCAGTGGCGACATCACGAGGCAGGGTGCTGCGGAGCAATTCGCAGCGGCGCGCGGCTGGCTGAACGACTTGGACCAAGCGCAGGGCGCGCCACGTCTCTTGCTGCCCGTCCCCGGAAATCACGATCTGGTTGATCCAAGCGGCGGGAAGGATCGCGGGGGCCTCCGCACGTTCCTCGATGACGAGCCGTTTTGGTTCGAGGCCGACCACCCTGCCCGACGCGATTTGCGCGACCGGTTCAGTTCGTTTTTGCAGTGGCAGCAATGGGTGTTCGAATCACGATCTGTACCCGGCTTTACCCGCGGCATCCTGCCGGGCGACTTCAGCGTGAGCCTGGAGCTGCCCATCGGGCGCGTCGGGGTGGTCGGGATCAACAACGTGTTTGGTGTCAATCCGACGCGTCGGCGACTCAAGCTGCAGGCCTTTTCGCCGCGCCAGTTCGATGCAGTGTGCGGCGAAGACATGGCGGCGTGGCGCGCGCGCCACGACCTCACCCTGTTGATCGGTCACTACCCGCCGCGGGCGCTAGCGAAAAACGTGCGCGGTTGGTTCAGCCAGCGGATTGCGCCGTGCTTCGATGTGATCTTCTCGGGAGCGACCGACGGTAGCGGCGTCTCCGAGCTCGTCAACGACGCGGCGGGCCCTTCGGCGCTGCTACAGGTAGGGCCCTTCCGTGGCACCGTGTCGCGTCCCTATCGGCTAGCTCTCGGTAGCGCGACACGCGCAAGTAATGGCACCGAGATCAACGTTTGGTCACGGTATTGGGACACCGAGCGGGAAAGCTTTGCCATCGATCAAGCCGGGTACGTCGAAACCGATCCGGTGACGCTGACGCTTGCTCGCACGCAAGCTGAGCGGCCAGAGCGCAGCGGCCTGCCGACTATGTCCGTCGACACGGCTTGGCTGCTGGTCGGGCGGGTCATGCTTCTCTATCACGTCGGCCGCTTGAGCGCGGACGGCAAGGACCCGGTGCGGCTCCCGTCGGGTTGGTCCGCAGCTGCGCTGAGCGAAGTCCGTTACGATTCGGAGTCGATGACCACTTGGCGCGAGATCTCGAACCCGATCTGGCACCGCCTTAGACGCACGCTCGCCGCTCTGGGTGTCACGCTGCAGGACGAATCAGGCAATCCGCGTCCGGACCTCGAGTTCCTCGATTGGTGGCTCGAGGCGCTGGTTGAGCTGCACGAGGCATTGGGCCAGGAAGGCGCGGACAGAACGGGCGGTTTTTCCGTGAAGATAGCGGCGGATGACCTCCCTCTGCTGATCCAGACGGCACCGGAGCTGATCGAACGCTTGGCGTCGGGAACGCCTGACACCAATGTCAGTGAGCTGTTCTCGGCCACCGGAGCGGGGCCCTATCGCGATTTGGCGACTGTGGTCGGGTTTCGCGATCTCGCGTCCCTGTATCGCCTTGCGCGGGAAGCGAGCGCGCCGACTCGTGATAGCCCCGACGCGGAGCGGCGCTTGTTGAACGGGCTAGAGGCCCAGTCGGTCGCCGGCGCGGCCCTCACGGTGGCCGATGGCGCGCTGCCCTACTACGTGGGGCTGGTGACACTTCGTTGGCCAGCGCTCGTCGTTCGCGGCGTGACGCTGAGCCCCGCGGCCACGAACGAATTGTGCAGAGCTTACCCTGCGAGGGTGTTTCGACCCACGTGGCTAGCAAGGCGTGAAGCGTGGGCCGCCGCAGGACTCTGTCGCGGGGACGAAACCGCGAGCGAGATGGCCGAACGAGTCTTCGACCGCTTCGACACGGCGATCGCGGCAACGCTCGGGGCCCTCGGCCACGAAATGGTGCAGCTCGCGTTTCGGCAGCAAGCCGACACTCCAGTGCCGGGTGATTTGCTGGCTCGCTTCCCGAACCTCGATCGCGATCCCAGCGCTGGGGGCGACAAATCGCTCGTTGCGCGAGTGAGCGCTGCCGATCTCCTGATCTTGTTTCTAGAGGCTACGGCGGTGCTGCGAGCGTCCCTACCGGGCGAACTGCAAGTGGCTTAGAGTGGTGCCCGCAGGGGAGGGCTTCTCCCCGAGATGCGGCCTGGTCGGCAAGTGCCAGCGCACTCGCTCGACCAGGCCGCCCGCGCAGCTTCAGCCGCCCGAGCCGGTCTTTTTTAGGCCGAGCTCGGAGATCTCCGAGATGCGATCGACTCGCCGTTCGAGGTGCGCCTTCACGGCGTGGACGGTCGTGGCAACGTCGCTCAGCTTATTGTCGAGATGCGCCAAGAGAGCGCGCAAGGGCTCCGCTACGCAATATGCGTTGTAGACGGTCACGCCGTCGTACTCGATGCTGAGGTCGACCGTCGAACCCCCGAGGCAAGCGCAGATTTGGTCGAAGATCGCTTGATCGACGGAGATAGTGAGGTGAGAGGGGTGGGCTGGACTACCCACCTTGATCTTCCCGTACGCTGCCGGAGGGGGATACGAAGTGTTGAGATAAACGAGCACTTCAGATATCCAAAACGGCGCTACCGGCGTGATATCGAATTCGATTGGGCTCGCGGCAACAGGCTGATTGATGGCTGTGAAACTTTGACTAGACATGGCAGATCCTTCTCGTTGGTAGGGGAGACACGTAAGCCCTAACTCAGGGCTGGAACGCGAAGTCTCCACTGCAGGCTCCCGCACAGTCAGCAGCGACGAACGGGTAGGTGGAAGGATTATTAGGGAACTGCGCGACCGACGCTATGGTCAAATGATTCTCTCCCTTATCGATGCTTCGATATGCGTACCACTTCGAATTAGCTGACCAGCGAAACGGGCGCACGCGGTCGGTGGCACCGCACCAGCGTTGCGGGTCAGTCGCATAGTCATCCAAACATGCGCTGCCTGCGTTCGGGTCGAGCACGATTTGGTTGCTGATCAGACGCGGAGCCGAGTTCTGCCCTGAATTTTGCGGCGCCGAGAGCAGGTGGAGCGTGAGCAGCGTCCCCTGTTGCTTCAGCAAAAATTGCTCATCGGGGGGAAAACGCGAGCACCACCGGAGCCGTGACCGCGACGAAAGCGGCGACCAAGTCGCTGCGCACGACGGTCATCGGAGTTTGGCTCAGATCCGCAAGATACAGCCTGGTCCCCCCGGGCGGAGGCGTGCTCTTGGTGAACGCGAGCCAGCGGCCCGAGGGCGAAAACAGGCGTGTCTGCAGTGTGGAGCTGCCCTGCGTGTAATCGTATTCGAGCGGCGCACAGGTCTGCGCGGTAGGCACTTGGTCCGAAGGCTCAGTGCAGTAACCTTCGACCGTGCTGACTGCGAGCGGGCCCGACGCCGGAGAACCGAGATCGAAAATCCTGATTTCCCCGTGTGCCGGGACGGTGGCGGTGGCAGCAACGTCCGCGGCGCAGGCAATTCGCTCGCGTTGCTCGGCCCAAGTGAGCAACTTGGGACAGCCCGTGGCGGCCGGGCTCTGAATAAGCGGAGCCTGGTTAAAGTCCTGCTCCGCACCGCGAATCCGTAGCGAGGTGCCGACCAGTTGGGCGCTGAAGTGCCCGCTCGGCGCAATGAAGTCGGCCTGATGCTCAGCCGAGTAGAAGTCGCTGTCGTTCGGCCAATAGAAAACACTGTCCCCACTGTCAGTGGTACCCGTAGCGAAGAAGCCGACGTCATTGCCTTTCAGCCGCCGCACCGTGTGGAAGAAGATATCGGACTCGAACGGCACGTCGAACCCCCCGGAGAGGAGCTCGGAAAAATACGGGGCAATGAGGGGCGGCTGGTCGCTCTCCCCGGAAAAGGCCACGTATTTCCCGGCAAACCAGCTGAGACTAGCGGTGGCGACGATCGGCGTCGGGGTCAAGGTTTGCAGGGTGGCGGCTGCGCTCCCCGCGACTTGAATGTGAACGCCGCCCAAGTAGCTGTCTTGATCGGTATCGAAGGCGACGGCCAGCGTGCGCGAATCCGCCGACCAATCAAAGGCGGTCACTTCGTCCTCACCCAGGAGCAAGGTTTGATCCTGAAAGCTGACGAGATCGACGAGCGATAGGTGTGCGCCCTGCGGGTGCGCCGTGCCCTGGCCAAAGCGATAAGCCAGAAAGCGGCCATCCGGCGAGAACTTGAAGTCGAACACGCTCGTGTTGTTGACGAGCGTCACGGGCGCGGGCACCTTCAACAGCGGATCGAGCAACTGCAGTTGGCTTTGCCCGCCCGTGGGAGCGACGTAGGCAAAGTAACAGGAGCTCCGCGGCACGAGGGGATACGTCGCGCTCTGCTGGTGTTCTTTGGCGTCGGTCACGACCACCGTGAGCTCGACTGCGCCCGCCGCCGGCTCGCCCTCGAGCGTGACCGCGCTGCCGTCTGGGCTGCTCAAATCCGGCGCGATGTTCCACGTTCCGGTGCTCGCGCTAACCGTCCAATGATACGGACTCGTCCCGCCGTAAACGGTGAGCGACGTCGAATACGGCTGGCCTGTGCACGGACCCGGCAGCTCGATTGGAAGGTCGAAGCAACACCACGGCTCCCCTCCCGCAGCTCCGGTACCCGCGCTGCCTCCGGTACCCGCTATCGGCGCACCGCCGAACGATCCCCCGCCGCCCGCCATGCTCGTCCCGCCGACCCCAACGCCCCCGCGCGAGCCGCTGCCGGCGTGAGCGCTACCTCCGGCTCCGTTGCCGCCAGTGTCGACCACCAAGGTGCCAGGCCCTCCCGACGCGGAATCCGCCCCTGCGCTCCCGCTCTCGCCAATGCCGTCCGCGCCGCCGCTATCACCAACGCCACCGCTCACGCCGCAGTCGCCGTCGAGCACGCATTGGGGAATTGTTACATCGGATAGGCAGGCGCTCGGCCCACCCAGGGCGCCGAGACCGAGGACCAGCAACCAGGGCTCTGCGCGCTTTTTGGCCATGGTCAAAGACCTTGCTCAGGAGCGATGACGCGAGCATGTCCGCTCGTACAGAAGCGATTGTTCATTCGCTGATCCATGACGGAGTCCTCTCGCCTTTGTCGCGCGACCCTCTTGCCGCATAGCTTTGACAACCACGGCTCCGGCGGTGCGGCTAGTGTCGCGAGGAGCCCCGAAACAATACTCATGGGCTTAGGCAGCGAAAAGTGCGCTGGCGCCAATGCCGCGCGCGCTGGACGCCTCGGGGCTTTCCGCACTCCCGCGCGGCGCTGCCGCGCATTTGCTGAGGACACGCTAAGATTGCGCCTCATGGCTTACCCTTACATTGTCGGCCTCGCGAGCATGACCGCACTCGCGCTCGCGCTCGGAGGCTGCTCCACGAGCGACGGACCCGGCACTGACGGCAGCGGTGGAGCGCCGGGCAGCGGCGGGGCGGCCGATAGCGGCGGGACCTCCGGTAGCGCTGGGACCGCCGGGCTGAGTGGGCGTTGCCCGCAAGCGATCCCTGCGCCGGGTGCCGCCTGCGCCGGTGTTGGGAGCTGCATCTATCGGGACTGCGCGGGGCCCGGAGTGGTGCAAGCGTTATGCAACGGGTCGGAGATTGCCGACGTGACGACGACGGCTTGTATGGCTACGGCTTGTGCAGACACCTCCTGCCCCTCAGGAACGATTTGCGTGCTGGAGTTCACGAACGGCACGACCACGTCGCGCTGCGTGAGCGATCCGTGCGGCAGCGGTCCGACGGGCTGCGACCAAGCCTGCTACCGCGATCTCTGCTCCCCGGGCCTGATGTGTTACTCGACCATTGCCGGCGCCCGACAAGAAGTGGACTGTCAGGCGCCCTAGCTTGGATGGCGCGAGTCAGAGGGGGCGATCGCGTTCCAGCCGCGCACCTCGCAGCCGCGCGCGATCCCCGGCACGCGACGCCGAAGGCTGGGACGGCGTGCGAGTGGAAGCGTGACCATCAAAAAAATTCCCGAAGCCAAGAATCGCGACCGTTGGCGGGCAAAAATCGTGAGCTGGCGGGCAAGAATCGTCGGTGGGCGGGAGAGAGGTCGCATTGGGACCGCGAAAGTTGGCCCGGGTGAGCGGCTTCGGGCATGCCGGAAACACCATGCACCGCCGTACGGTACTGGCTGCCCTAGTACAAACCCCCTTGCTCTCCGCGGCTGCGTTCGCCCAGAGCGCGCGAGGCGTGGGCCGCCCTCGGCTCAAGACGCAGGCCCGCGACGCGCTCGGAACGACATTGGTGCTTGGGTTGCCTCAAGCGCCGTTCGCCGGCATCGGTCACGGGGACGACACGGTGATCGTGTTCGTGCCCGAACGGTATCGCTATCAAGCCGAAGAGGGGATCTCGGCGCTGGTGCATTTTCACGGGCACAACAGCAGCGCCGAGCGCGCGATTTCGGCGCACGCGCTGCGCGAGCAGCTCGTCGACAGTCGCCAGAACGCGGTCTTGGTCGTGCCCCAGCTGGCGCTGTTCGCCGCCGATTCATCGTGCGGACGCCTCACTTCACCGGGCGCTCTCGCGCGTCTGCTGGGCGGCGCCTTATCGACGGCCGCGCGAACCGCGCGAGCGACGCTCGCTGATTCGCGCTTTCCCGAGCGAGCGCGACTCGGACGAGTGTGTCTGTCGGCGCACTCCGGGGGCTACCACGCGGCCGCGTGCAGTCTGCGTCAGGGTGGGGTCGATGTCTCCGAGACTTATCTCTTCGATGCCCTCTATGCCGAGAGCGAAGTGTTCCGCGAGTGGGTGCTCGAGCGCCGCGGCGATCCAGTGACGAGCCGTCACAAGTTGGTGAGCTATTTTACCGCGGGTGCGCCGACCGAACCGATCAACAACGGCCTACGCGCGGCGCTGGAGCGATCGGGAGTGCTCGTCTCCGAGGAGCTGCGCGAAGGCGAGCTCTCGCGCAGAGATCTCTCTCACGCCGGAGCCGTGTTCGTGCGCACCGAGGTTGCTCATTCTTCGGTCACCTGGGAAACGAACGCGCTGCGCGATGTGCTGTACGCCTCGATGCTGCCCCGACACCTCGGCTCGACCTGGTTTGCGAGCCGAGACGGCGGCAGGCTGATCGAACGACGAAGCGCAGCTCGCTGAGCTGCTTCGCGGAGCGCAGCCGACTCCACATTTGCGCCCCGTTTCCGGCGTCGAACTCTGCTGTCGACGACACTCTGCCTTCGGCGATGCCGCAGGCGAGCCTCGCTGACCTCAGCGGTAGCGGCTACGACCGCGGGCACATGTGCCCGTCAGGCGATCGCACCGCGTTGGCGGCCGCCAATTCGCTCACCTTTCATCTTTCGAACAAGGTGCCTCAGGCCGCCAACAACAATCAGGGTCCGTGGGAAAAGCTCGAGACTTACAGTCGCAGCCTGGCCGGACAGGGGCAGGAATTGTTCATTATTTCGGGCGGAGTGGGCAGCGCCGGTACGGTCGGCGCGGGCGTCCTTACCGCGTCTCCGTGCGCAGACTTCACTCGATTCGTGGACCTTGGCCGAATCGACGCCTGTCGGGACGGTCGCCTCGCGGCCGGAAATGATACTGTGTTCACAGTATATTTTTTTTCGGCGCGCACGAAACGCGCGGCACCGGCGGCCGACCGCTGCTCGAACTTTCGATCCATGTTGGAGCCAACCCAATCCCAAAGATCTGATGCCTCGACCCCGCGAAGCCGTTTTCGCGAGTCGAAATTCGCCGCCGGCTATCGGTCTCGACAGACTGATACTGGCTTCGAAAAGTCGGCTGCGAGCGAAGGGTCGCCGCAGCGCATGCCCGGAGGGCACTCGCCGTCCCCGTGGCAAGCGAGATGTCCCAAATGCGAAAAGCAGCTGTTGGTCGAGCTGCATTCACTGGCTGAAAGGGGGCCGAAATCACGCCCCCATTCGGGGGTTAGGCAGCAGGCTTGTTTCGATGGGCAATCCTCCGGTCCGGTGCATCGGGCGGGGAAGGGCGCGCACTCCGAACTGCCGCGCAAGCAAGGCGGGAGCACCAACGCGCGCTCGCCGCAGAAGTGCTTATCTTCAGCGCGGGTCGTCGGATAGGGAGCGAATTTCGGTTCGAGTTGCGCGTCGTAGATGGATTCGAGGTCGCGTTCGACTTGCAGTCTGAAGCGCGCCGGCGCCGCAGCAAAGGTCAGGCCGGCGATGCTTGCCTGCTCGTTCTGTATCTGCGTGCGCAGTTCGAGCGCGATGCCACAGCCGGTCTTTGCTCCGTTCTTCGCTTTGGCGTCGAGCGGCAGGTCGATGCTGAATTGGCACGGATTTCCGCCTTCCCAGTCGAGCTGAATGTGATAGCGGCCGCGGTCAGCGAGTGGCGGGTGAAATTCGAGCGTGACCGCGCCGGGGCATGGGGTAGCGCGCGTGCGGATCCAGATCACGAAAGCAATTGCCAACCCCGCGCCAACAATCGCTCCCATGCGTTGCGCAGTCCAAGGTGACAAGTGGAAGAAGGTAGCTCGGCCCGCCGAGCGTGGACAGGGATTAAACACGGTTTAAACACCCAATTGGCCGGTCGTAGAGGGCCTGAATAGATCGCTAT
This sequence comes from Pseudomonadota bacterium, assembly GCA_037200885.1. GTDB lineage: Bacteria > Myxococcota_A > Polyangia > Polyangiales > Polyangiaceae > PMG-095. The sequence continues at coordinate 1,196,977 of JBBCIN010000003.1, read as the reverse complement.
ATGGCCCGCTCTACCCCTCATGTTACTGGCACTTTCTGGTTGTAAACCAAACAGACGCGACACCGCGGGGTGTGTTGGTTCTGTAAAAGTTGGGAGTTTTTCATGCAGAAAGCGATATTTGTAATCGGCGGGCTGGCCTTGGGTGTCACGAGTCTCGGCTGCGGCAGCGCGAGCTCGAGTGAGGGCGGCGTCGCGAGTACGGACGCCGAGCTGAGAGGCTCGTGCGACTTGTCCACGAGCACCAAGTTCTACGTGCCGCCGCCCGATCCCGGCGCGGTCAAGCAAGCCGAACAGCTGGTACGCAAGCGCAAGCTGGCCGACGCGTTGGCGATCGCCGCCCTCGAAACCATCCCGAGCGCCGTGTGGTTCGATGGCGGTACGCCCACTGAGGTGCGCCGCTCGGTGCAAAAGACGGCCCTCGCGGCCAAGCTCGAAAAGCGAGTGCCGGTTCTAGTGGCTTATAACCTGCCGTTTCGCGACTGCGCCCAATATTCCTCGGGTGGCGCGCTCGACACGGCCGCGTACAAGAAGTGGATTGACGCCTTCGCCAACGGCATCGGCAGCGCCGAGGCGCTGGTGATCTTGGAGCCGGATGGTTTGGGTTTGATCCCATACAACACGCCCCTGTTCGGTGCGATGGAGTGGTGCCAGCCGACCGTCACGGACGCGAGCGGCGCGACCATCCCCGCACCCGGCGCGAGCGCCGCGGAACGCTACGCTCAAATTCAATACGCCATCAGCAGCCTGAAGAGCCACGCGCCCAAAGCCTCGGTCTACTTGGATGCGACGCACAGCGCCTGGCTCGGCGTGGGTGAAGCCGCCTACCGCCTGTACAAGGCGGGGTTTGTCGCTGGCGTGCAACAAGTCCAAGGCTTCTACGTCAACGTATCGAATTACCAGCCGACTGATCAGTCGACGCAGTTCGGCATTTGGGTTTCCGACTGCTTGACTGCCGGCACGCCCGGCGTGGGTCCGAGTTGGATGCAGAATCCCGACACGGGCCTTCCGCATTTCGATTACTGCACGGGTCAGTACGATCCCGCTACGAATTACACGAAGGTGAACTACACGCCCGAGTTCGCTGCTGGCGTTACGGCCGCGAACGAAGGGCTGATGGGCGGGGCGAGCGCGCAAGTGCACTTCGTCATCGACACGAGCCGCAACGGCAAGGGAGTGCTGAACAGCGCGCCCTATGCCGCCGCGCCCTACAATCAGCCCGCAAGCGTGATCGCCGCACTGGACTCGGGTAACTGGTGCAACCCCTATGGGGCCGGCCTGGGCCTACGCCCAACGGCCAGCACCGGAGTGCCGCTCGTCGACGCATACTTGTGGGTCAAAACTCCGGGCCAATCCGACGGCTCTTGTGACATCGCGGGCGGAGCGCGAGGTTGGGATTACAGCAAGTACAACATTTGGGGGTTGACCGGCGACGCACTCAATCACTTCGACCCGCTTTGGGGAATCGTCGATCCGGCCGCGGGCGCGTGGTTCCCGGAGCAGGCCCTGCAGCTGGCGAAGAACGCGACGCCGCGCTTGCTCTGAGAAATCCCGAAGTTATCGCGGTCGGCGTCGAGCAATTCGACAGGCCGACCGCGATGGGAGTCGCCGCGTTCTATTCCGCCGCGATGCTCACCTTGAGCACTGACTGAGCGGTCGGGTACGGATAAGCGTCGCCCGTCGCGCTCAGCAGTTGAACCTTGCCCTCGCCCGCCGTGCCGGTGTTTGGCGCGAGTTGATTGGTGACGGTATTGGGGCCGATGCCTGGCTCTTCGTTGCCTTCGGTGCCCGCGTCCCACAACGAAACTTGGGCACTGACGTCACCGGTGACGGCGGCGCCGCGGGCATCGAATAGCGGAATGCCGCTCGCGCTGGGGGCGAAGAACACGTCGTTCGTGGCGGCGAGCATGCTAGCGAAAGAGAGCGCATCGCCCGGGCTGGCCTTGAAGCTGAATTGATATTTGGAGCCAGGGAGGATTGGGCCGGGCGCGCTTGCGCCCACGGGGGTGTTGAACACAGCGCCATCGAGCTCGCCGGCGAGGCTGTCCAAGTTGGAGCCGAGCGGCGTCGCATTGCCGTCTTCGGCGATGGCTTCGATGCCCTTGCCATAGTCGGCGACGCCGGCGGTAAAGAGTGGCTTGCTGCCCGCGCTGTGAACCACCCAGGCACCGGGCGAGGCCGGATAGGTGATGCCGGAATTGGCTGCCGCGAAGCTGCCGAGGTTGCTCGGCGCGCCGTCCTCCGCGATGTTCTCGAGACCCATGCCGCGATCCGGCATCCCGACGGTGAACAGCGGGTCTTTGCCGTTGTGCACGACCCACACGCCGGGCGACAACGGCGCGGGGAAGTTGCCCTCGCTCGTGACCAAGGCGGTGGCTGAAGAAACGTTCTCGATCGTGATCTTGAACAGGGTGCCCGTCGTGTGGGCCACCGACACCTTGATCACGCTCGCGACACTCGGATAGTTGAACGCGAAGCCCGCCGCGTTCGCGATATCGACCACGTTGGCATGCTCGGCGGGGCCCGTGTTGGGGGCACTCTGTTTGGTGACCGTGTTGGCGCCCACGTGAGGTTCTTCGTTGAGCTCGGTGCCGGCGTCCCAAAGGTGGATCTGGCTCGTGACGTCGGCCGTGATCGGATCGCCATTTCCGTCGTACAGCGCGATGCCATCGCCGTTCGGGCCGAAAAATAGGTCATTCGTGGCCGCGAGCATGGTGGCAAAAGAGAGCTTTTGCTTGCGCCCTGCGTCGACCGAAAACTCATACTTCTTGCCGGGGGTGGCCGCGCCCGGGCCAGAATCGCCGACCGGGGTGTTGAACACGCCGGAACTCGTGAAAAGCTTTGTGCCCGCGACGTTCTCGAGCGTGACCGTGAACTTTTTGGTCACTGCTGCGCCGCCGCCTTCGCCGCCTTCGCTCGTTCCGCCGCCTTCGCCCGCGCTGCCGGCGGTGTCACCGGCGCCCGCATTGCCGCTACCGGCCGAGTCATTGGCGCCGCCCTCTCCCTTACCGGCAGTGTTTCCGACGCCCGCGTTGCCCTTGCCGGCCGCGCCGGCGGAGCCACCGCCGGCACCGCCAGGTGCTGAATCGTCGTCGCTACCGCAAGCTGCCATCAGCGCGGATGTTGCGCACAAAAGAACGGCCCAATTTCCTAGTCTCATTGCAGTGCTCCTCAGCAAGTGATGTTGCAAAGTGTCCGGCCCGCGAACCCCTGTTCGCGAACCGTGACGAACTCACTCGGTACTGGGCCAACGCGAATTGGTTACGCGCCCGGGCGTGTGAGTGCACTTTGAGGAGCTTTTTTTTGGTGCGGGACTTTTTGCCGCGTCGGTCTTATGAGCGCGCCTTGTCTCCCGCGGTCTGGGCCCGGAGGCGATCGGCTTGTTCGCGGATGTCCGGGGTCATTGCATCACCGAAGTCTTCATCGGTGAAAACCGGACGGAGCTCGATCTCGCCATCGGCGTGGTCCGGATTCGGCATCCGACGAGCCCACTCCACCGCCTCATCCATCGACTTCACTTGCCAGATCCAGAAGCCGGCCACGAGCTCCTTCGTCTCGGCGAACGGACCATCCACGAACGAGCGGCCGGCACCTTTGACTATCATCCGCTTGCCCTTGGAGCTCGGATGCAGTCCCTCCCCTGCGAGCATCACGCCGGCCTTCACCAGCTCCTCGTTGAAGTTCCCCATCTCGCGCAAGAGCAGCTCACTGGGCATCTTTCCGGCCTCGGAGTCCTTGCTCGCCTTGATCAAAACAATCACCTTCATCGTCGACGTCCTTTCAGCGAGAGATCCTCTCTCTAGTTGAAGCGACGAACGGCAAGGTTCGAGATCGACACCGGACGCAGAATTCTCAAGCGCGCCGACTTTTTGTCGAATTTATTGGTAAATTCGAGTGCTTACGCCCATGCGCCGCGGTTGGCCGAGGACCCTGAATTCAGCGATGGGCGTGGATTCGACCGAGCTCACTGTCCAAGGAGCGCTTGAGCTTGGTCGCCGCGCCGTGAATCGCCTCGTCGATGTTGGCGCCACGATGAGTCACGGCAATGGGAGCGACCGACCCAACACGCGCCTCCATCACGCAACGTTTGTCATCCGGACCTGACTTGGCGCCGTTGTCGTCGCTCAAGTGCACTTCGACGCGCGTCACGAGCCGCTCGAAATGGCTGACCGCGTGTTTTACTACGCCGCGCACGTATTCGGCCACGCGCTGCCGCCCGTCGATATTGTGGTCTGTGTTGACCTGGATTTGCATCTGCGCTTCTCCGTTGCTGTGGGTCTGCTCGGTGAACGCGCGATGACGACGAATGATTCCGGATCCTAGTTCGCGCCGCCGCCGCCGGCCGCGCCGCTCACGCCCGCGCTGCCGCTCGTGCCGGCGCTGCCGCTCATGCCCGATGCCCCAGCCGTGCCGCTTGCGCCGGTGCCCGCGGAGCCGCTCGCGCCGGCGCTGCCGCTCATGCCTGCGTTGCCGCTGCCGCTGCCACTCGCGCCCGCGCTGCCCGCACCGCCGCCGGAGCCTCCCGAGCTACCGCCCGAACCGCCGCCGCCGCCGTTCGGCGCGCTGGGGATGCCCGCGGGCTGATAAGGATAGTTGAGCAGCGCCGCCTTGATTGCGGCTCCTTGCACGGTCGGCGTGTACTTCCAATCCGCGATCAAGGAGGGGAATGAGCAGCCCGCGGGCCACCACGCCCAAGCCGTCCAGGAGATCTGGCGTGCGTCCGCGTATTCCGTGAGCTGGCTGTCCCAATCCCCCGTGCAGTTCGTGCTGCCGTCGCCGAACTCAGTGGCGATCACGGGCGCGATGTCTTGCGCGGCTAAGTAGCCAAAGTTCTCATCCCACTGCCCGATCGGATCCTGCGGGTAGTACGGGTGAGTGGCGTACATGATGTTGTAGCCCTGGATGCGATTGGAGCCGACGCCGGACAGATTGAACGCCCAGCCCGTGCCGCCGGCGATGACTAGGTTGTCTGCGCCCGCGCGCACGCGCACGGCGTTGTACAGGTCCTGCATGCCGACCGCGTGATACTCCGCCACGCTGCCGCCATTGAGCCAGACGGACCAATTGATGTCGTGGGGTTCGTTATACAGTTCGAACAAGACGTGCCCGTCGGACTTGTACTTGCTTGCCACCTCGAACCAGAATTGCACCGAGTTTTCGTCCGCCATCTGCTGCTGATCGGCGTGGCCCTTCATGCCTTGTCCCTGGCCGGCGACCGACACCGTCAAATCACCGCGATCAGACCAATGCAGATCGAGGATCACATCCAGCCCGGCGGCTTCGGCCGCCTTCACGGCTCGATCCACCGTGGCCTGGTAGTTCGGGTTATACAGGGCCGCGCCCGAGAGCCAGAAGTCTTGGTTGAGCGCGATGCGCACCACGTTCGCGTGCCACGCTGCCATCGCATCGAAATCAGAACGCGGAATGCCTCCCTGATTGTTCCATTCACCCGCCGCGTCCCATTCCAGCGACGGCCGGTCCACGCCGTGGAACAGGTGTGGGCTTCCGCTTGCCGTGCACACGCTGGCTCCGTTCGTGTAGTAGCCGCCGGGGGCGACTCTGGAGCTGATGCTCGCGTCGACGGTGCAGCCCTTCAGCCCCTGGGGCGTGGCATCCACACCGCCGATGGGGCCGGAGCTGGAGCCCGCGTCACACCCCGCAATCGCCAAGATCGAGATCGAGACCAAAAAGCTTCGCAGCATCACCCTGTGAGTGACTCAGCGGGCCGCTCTCGGCAAGTCATTCTTGAGCCGCTTGGCCCCTTTTTCGCGATTCGATAGGGAACCGGTTCCAGCCGGGAGTTAGGGAGCTTTCTTGCGCACGCTCACGCCGCAGGGATCAGCACTACAAAATGCAGCGCAGCGGGGGCCGATGACTCGACCGCCGCTGCGATAGCGACCAAGTTTCGGCGCTTACTTCGGAACGACGTCGCTCGGGGCGTCCGGGATGGTGAGTGGGGGCAGCTCGATCGGATCCCAGGCCGGCGTCAGGTTGCTGTACGCGAGGCCCGCGGCCGACATGCCGTCCGCACCCGGGGTTCGGTTCTGGTTCCAGATGTACACGGCGGGGTACGTGGTGATCGCGCCGGTTGCGTTGTCGACCACCACGGCTGCCAAGTACAGCTGCGACGATTGGCTCAGGCCCGTAAACGAAGAGGCCGTGTTCTTCGCCAACATGAATTGCTTGGAGAACTCATCGCCGTACTTGCGCGCAGAGGAGAAAACCAAGAAGTAATAGGTCTTGCCGTTGGCCGTGACCGGGACTGCATCCGGCGACCACTTCGGCCAACTGTTGATGATTCCGGTTGCGACGTTGTCGCCGCCGCACGTCCCCGGGTCGTTGGCGGCGAGCTCGGTGGCGGTGCCACCGGCCGCCGGAATCACCATGATCTTGCCGAAGCGATTGTAGTACGGCCCGTCCGGGGAGGTCGTGGGGTTGGGCTTCGGCGCTTGAGTGAAGGCGATCAGCTTATCGTCAGCGGAAAACGAGGGATAGTACTCGAGCAGGCTGGGATCCGAAGCGCCCGCGAGGGCTGTCGACGTGCCGCCCGCGCGGCTGTTGTAGGGGACGACCTTGATGTCGGCGGTGGTCGCCGTGGCGTCGGGGTGGCCGTCCGGCGAGTAGTCGGTGGTCACGTAGACAATCGAATTGCCGTCGTGGCTCAAGGCCGGCGAGACATCACTGACGCCGCTATCGCCCGTGGCGATCAAGCCCCAGCCGGTGCCTTTGGCAGCCGTGACTGCCATGTTGCGAGCGGCAATGTCCGGGCTGCCGTAGTCTGGGTCGGCCGTGGCGGCGATGGTGGGAAGGGCCACCGGGATGGCGGCGGAGTATTCCGCGTTGATCCACGCCAGCGAGTGCCACTTGATCTTGTCGTCGAAGTCCGAGCCATCCGTGCCATTGTAGGTGGGGAGCCTGGCCCACGGGAGTGTGCGCGCCTCACCTTTGATGAAGGTAGTGCCGTAGCTCGTCACGATGGTGCGATCGCCGGCAGTCCAATGCGCCTTGGACATGCTCTCTTGGCCCCACCAGGGCGCCTTCATGATTGCCTGCGCGCCCGCGGCAATGGCCGTGGGAATGGTGCCCGTGGTGAGCGCCGCGCTAGCCAAGGACCAGGGCCAATCATCGCCGAAGGTCACGCCGCTGCCGTCTGGGATGGTGGTGTGGCAGCCGATGCAGCGCACTTGGCCATCGACGAAGCCGGCCAATTGCGGCTTGTCGTAGTGGCCGCGCAGCTCAGCGCCGTCTTCGCCGATTTCGCCGGTCCATTGAACCTGCGTCAAGGTGAGCGCATTGGCGACGCCCTCATCACCGACGGCGAAGCCGAGCAACTTGCTCGAATCAGGCGTCACGTTGCCGGAGTTCACGGTCCAGAACACCATGCTGCCCGTTGCCACTACCGGCGCAATATTGAAGTCACCGTGAATGCCGATCGGCTTTGCCGGCGCGGTCGAGTTGATCCCGCGGATGGTGACGGTGAGCGGTTGGCCGGCGGCGTTGTTGGCGAGGCCGAACCCCGAAGCTCGATTCATCGTCGGGTCGGCCGGTGCCGTGCCGGTCCAGATCGCCTTCGGCAGGTACCAAGAGGGCGCGACGCCGCCCGCGCCGGGCGTGTACTTGGTGTAAGCCACCAAATCATTCGCTTCAGCCGGGGAATGAATGCGGATCTCCAGCATGTCGATGCCGGCGGGGGCGGCTACGCGGATGCGCGGGCGGACCCAATTCGCCGGTAGCATGGCGCCCGGCTTGTCACCGACCGACAGCTGTGGCTCCAGCACGCACAGGCCGCCGCCCTCGGTCACGTTCGTCGGGTCCCCGAACATCGCCGGGACACCGGCCGGGACGCCATCGCCCAAGATGGGCGCAGCGGGAAAGTCCGTGCATTGGCCTGCTAGGCAGCCGGGATGAGTGATCTTCGGATTGCTTGGATCCGCGTCGGCAGGTCCGCCACCGGTTGTGCCGGGCATGTTCGTGATGATGTCGGGACCGCCGCCACCCGAGACACTAGTGCCCGAGCCCGCGCCGCCCGAGGCGCCCGTACCATTCGGCCCGTCGGGCCGCCCCGTGGGACCGCTACCGCTCTTGGTCCCGCACGCACCCATGCCGGCCACGAGGGCACCCGCTACTACCGCAAGTCCTAGATACTTTCGCATCGTAAATACTCCGAACCAACAAAGACCACAAAGCTGAATGGATCTCGAACTCGCCGCCGCCGAATCACGCAATGAGCCACGGAGACTGGTACTAGTCAACGAAAAGCGCGCTTTTCCAAGTGCAGAGTAAAGCAATCGCAAACCTGGAACCGCTCCCAGCATTTGCGCTCGGTGAGAGCGAGGCCGTACGTTCCGGGTACGAGACCTTTCTCATGTAGGTGCAGGCTGCTTGTTCCAGCCGACCGTTACCAAATGATGCCCAGGTCCAGCCATGGCCCGTGCCGCAACGATAGCACTTCGAAGGCGGCGTGCTTGTCGGACTTGTCGGCCTTGTCTTCCTTGCGATCATCGGGACGGGCGAGGGAGTTGCTCGAGAGGCCGCCTTCGACGGCGTACGTTGGACGGACGTAGAAGCCGAGGCCCCCGAGGCCACCGAAGCGCTGCATCCACAACCAACCCAGCATGGCATTGCCGCGCAGATGAAGGCCATAACTGCTCGTTAGGTCACCCTCGGGCGTGTGGACCGCGTCGAAGGAAATGATCGATACACCGCCCGCGACCGTGACGTCGAACATGGGACCGAAGTAGCGGTTCTCGTATTTGGCGGCGTAGTCGAGCTTGCTGTAGCCGACCGCTAGGTCGATGTCGTTGAACCGGACGTCACGCAGTGCGCTGCCGGCAAAATCGTAGTGAAGCTGTTTCGCCGGCGCGGAGTAAGCCAGGATCGGCGCAGGGATGTGGTAGGTCGTGAAACCGAGGCCGTACTTGATGCGCCACTGGTTCAGCGCGAACAGGTGCACATCGACGTAGCTGGTATCGAGCGGCAAGCGTTCCGTCGTCGTGCTCGGTGTGTCGGGAGGAGTCGCGGCGTCCGTGACGTCGCGCTGGGCATGCCCGTGGTAGCGACCCCACACGCCCTCGGCCTTGATGTCGTGCCCGGGAAGCAGATCTTCGATTTTGATGCTGCCCGTGAGCAGCCGCGTGCTTTCCCCGAGCTTCTTCGAGGCATCGTCCAGGTAGTTCTGCGCATAGCTGAGGCCCAGGTCGATCGGCCCCCAGCGGGCTTCGAGGTTGGCCGAGAGCAGCAGGGCGGGATCGACGTCGTAGGTGGTCGCGCCGAGCTTCGCGCCGTCGAGCTCCGAGGCGCTCGGCGCAGGGCTCTTGAGATGCCACCAGGTATACCAAACGCCGGCCCCGACCTGCACGAACCAGTTCTTGAAGCTGTCGTCTGCGCCGATCTTGGGACCGTTGACCAAATCAGCAGGGGAGTCGAAGCGGGCCCAGACGCGGTCCTCGTCTTCCACGTTGCTCAGATAGCTGAGCACGATACCTTGGGTTGGTTGGTTGGGATCTCGAACGAGGCGCGGGTGCCAACCTGCGTTCCAGCGATCTTCGCGCATCACCAGCGCGCGTTGATGCACGACCTTGCCTTTGCTCATGTCAGCGGCGCGCAGACCTTTATCGCTTGGACCGCGAAAATAATAGTAAACGACCACCGCCCCGGCTTGTGTTGGCAGTGCTTCGAGCTGCCAGCCGCTTTCACGGGTATCGAGGATGGAGCCACTGAAGTGTACGCCATCCGTGGACGACGTGACGCGCGCCGTGCGCGACTTGGTCTCGTAGTAGAAGACGTACAAGGTGTTGTCGCCACCCACGACGGGCCGAGCGTCGTACGCGGAGAGCTCGGCGACGAGCGCGGCCGCGCCCGGGCGCTCATACGGCGCTAGCAGGAGCGTGCGGCCGTCCCGATACAACATCTGCAATTTGCCGTTGAACTCGAAGAAGGTAATCGGCGGGTTCGCGCGTCCGCCGCCACCCAGGTCTTCGAGCGCGCCTGCCTCGGGTACGAACGGCAGCTGGGATTCCGCGCCGTTGTAGTTCACGCGCGTGAACGTGACCAGTTGCTCGCCGCGTTGCTCACTCTGCGTGAAGGCGTACAGCAGTTCACCGGCGGCGGTGAAGGCGATGCCGTCGGGGGCCAGCGAGCCCTTGTCGTTCACGCTTGCGACGACGCGGCTGCCGCCGGCGGTGTCGATCAGGGAAAGCTCCATACCCTGGAACTTGTTGTCGCGGAATACGGCCTGACTACGGATGCAGGCGACGCGGCGAGCTGCGGCGACCGCGCAATACGTGCTGCCAGGCGCCGCGCCGCCAATACCGATGCTCCACTCGAGTCGGTGTTCGGGCATCGTCCGGAGCAGCATTTCGCCGCCGGGCAGCGAGATGACGCCTTCGCGCGTTTGTGCCGCGAGTCCTCCATCCGGGAATGCAAACAGGTTCACGAGTCGCTCGTTGGTCAGCGGGGCCACGAGCTTGGGGGCGAACCGATCTTTGGACGGAACCGGCGCCGCCGGCTCCTCGTCGTCATCGCGAAGCTGGATGAGCAGGCCGACGCTGTGGGCAACCTCGATGGTGACGTGCGCATCCCTGCGCAGCGCCTCGAGATTCTGCTTGGCGGAGATCATCGGCGGCAGAATGCAGATTGCGGCGGAGGCGGCCGATGCGATGTCCCCGTCCGACAGGGCGTGGCCCGTGACCAAGCCGAGCTCGATGGCGGACCTCGCATTCAAGACGAGGGCGCGCGCGTCCGCCGCGCTGTCGCGGATACTCAAGAGCGAGGTCGCCAGCACCTCGACCGCGCTGCGGTAGCGCTCTGCGGCCTGTTGGTCGCTCGCTCCGGCGACGGTGACCGTGGCCGTGGACTTCGCACACGGACCATCAGGGGCGGCGGGGTCGCATGCGGTGACACAACCGGGCACGCATTGAACCAGGCTCTGCGCGGCGACCTTCGCTTCACTTCCAAGCTTACGCTTGGCGTCCGCCATGAGGTGCGAAACTTGCGCGCACGCCCGATCGCCGGTCTGCGTCAGCTCTGGCCCGAGGGGAGTGCCGAGATCGCTCGCGAACTGAGTGCAAGCGGCGTTGAGCTTGGAATCGAACTCGATTGCCTTTTCCGCGATCTGTTTCGAAGCCTCGATGCCCGACTTCAGCGTAGCGGCGTCACCGGAATCGATGCCCAACTTGCCTTGCCAATCGAAGCCGTTGTCCAGCACTAGGTTCGCCAGCGCCGGGCACTCCTTCAGTGAAACGCCGACGCGCGCCGCGCTGCGAATGCTGCTCGCACAACTGCAAAGTCCAACGCACAGCAGTGCCCAGGCCAAAGCTCGAGTCGCGAAGCTCACGGTCATCCTTTTTTCGTATGCTCGATATCGAATGGAAGCAATCGCGGTTCGAACGCCCGCTTCTCGAAATACCAGGTCTGAATTCGATACACGTCTCGTGCGCACTTGAACGTTCTTGCCTAATTCGAACGTACCCTCGCTGGGTCGTGCGTTCAGAAATACAAATGCGACGCGAGCTGTGCTTCGACCGCGACCGTTGCAGGGTGCTAGTGCAGCGTCGCATTGGCCGACGAAGCGAACTCGCACTCTCGGCGGGCGTCGCCGGAGCGCGCTGCTCTGCTGTAGCCGAATCAGCGGGTGCATCGCGCTTGCGGCGCGAACTGTCGCGTCATCACGCGCCGTAACCTGCGGGAGCCAGCCCAAATTCGTGCCAGGGCTATCCATGGGCGCGAGAACGGGCTACGCTTGCGCATGATTCGCAAAGTGTCGCGGTGCTGTGTGACCGAGCGGTGGCGCCCGTGAGCCGCCGTTCGGACCTAGCAGGTGCCAAATTGCACGTAACTTTTGCCAACGGCAAAGTCGAGCAAGTGTTGGTCGTGACCGCGCCGCTCGGCTCGAGCTACACACCCCGTGCTGGCGGCAGCGCTGAAGCCGAAGCCGCCAATGCCTATCGCGCGGCGGTGCACGAGCATCAGATGCACAACAGCGTGACCGCGCGCGTGGGCCTTTTGCTGCAGAATGCTGGCGCGGACACCGCGGAAGACGTGCTGATCTCGATCAGCGTCCCGGACGGCTTGCAGATGATGTTCGTGGAGCAAGAGCCACCGCCCAAGACCGTGCGCAAAACGCCGATCGTGCCGCTCGAACCGTCGCCGCGATCCTGGCACTTGGATTCGCCGACACGCGCGCACTGTCGAGTCGTCCGCGTGACCTCGAGCGTCGGCTTGCCGCCTCTATTTCTAACGTTGCGCGACCGGAAAGCGGCAGGGAATTTCGCGCTCGACCTGCTGCTGACGGCCGTGCAGCCGGCGGTGGAGCACAGCAGCCAGTTGCTCGTGCAGTTCGTGCAGCCGTAAAGGCTCCGCCCGCGAGTCGACGCGCTTGCGCGGACTAGCCGGCCAGGCGCTCGGCGCCGGCATACACGTTGAACGCTTCCCCGCGCGCGAAGCCGCACAACAGCAGTCCGAAACGCGCGGCGGTGGAGACGGCCAGTGAGCTCGGGGCGGACACGCCGACCACGCCAGACAAGCCCGCTGCCAACGCCTTTTGAACGATCTCGAAGCTGGTCCGCCCGCTGACCACGAGCACCGCTCCGAGGGCTGGCAAACGATCATCGAGCAAGAGCCGACCGATCGCTTTGTCGACGGCATTGTGACGGCCGACGTCTTCACGCACCACGCAGAAACCTTCGGTTTCCCGCGCGATGCCCACGCCGTGCAGGCCGCCCGTGCGCTGGAAGCTCGGTTGCCGCTTGCCGAGCTCGGCCGAGAGCCCGGCGATGAAAGATCGGCTGAAGGGCGCCGAAGGCGAGGCCGGACGTAGGCGTTCCGACAAATCATCGATCAATTTGCGGCCGCACATGCCGCAGGCCGAAGTCGTGAGCGTGCCGCGGCGAGTCGCTTCGACCTCGAACACCGCGCCCGGCGCGGGCAAGACGTCGATCGTGTTGTGTGCGCCCTCGGTACCGGGGCGCGCGCAGTGGTGGATCCCGCCCAAGTCGGCGCGCGAACGGATTAGGCCCTCAGCCAGCAGAAAACCCGCCACGAGCTCGTGATCGTGGCCGGGCGTGCGCATGGTGACCGCGAGCGGCTCTCCCGCGACGCGGATCTCGAGCGGCTCTTCGACGGCAAGTTCGTCGGGGTGGCTCTGGAGTGCGGCGCTGGCCGCTCCCGAGCGCCAGGCGTTGACCGCGGCCACGGCCAAGGACTGCTTCGGGCTACGATCGACGTTTGCCACCCTCGGAGTGTAACTCCGCGAAGGCGCGCAAGAAGGGGATCGGTCGAGAAAAACCACTGGGGATATTTTCCCCTGGGCGGCGGGTCAAGCGCGCCTCAGTTCACCGGCGGAGAGCGCCGCCGACCCGAGCTCCCATTGTCTTCGATCCAGCTTGGACGCTACCGTGCGCGGCTAACCCGCCCGGACGCGGAAGGTGACGCGAATCATGAAATACAAAAAACTCGGTGCAGCTGGCGTCAAGGTTTCAGAGCTTTGCCTGGGGGCCATGACCTTCGGTGAAGCCGATGACAAGTCCTTCATGCACAAGGTCGGCAGCGACGAGAAAACGTCGTTCAATGTCTTGAACCGCGCGCTCGAGCTCGGCATCAACTTCGTGGACACCGCGGACGTCTACGGCCAAGACGGCTTGAGCGAGCGCATCATCGGTGCATGGCTCGAGCGCGACCAGCGACGGAACGAGATCGTGCTGGCCACCAAGTTCCGCTTCATGATGGGTGATGGCCCTAACAAGAGCGGGGCATCCCGCTACCGCGTCGTGCGCTGCGTCGAGCACAGCCTGAAGCGCCTGCGCACCGATCGCATCGATCTGTACCAGGTCCACATGCAGGATCTCGATACGCCCGAAGACGAGCTCTTGCGCGCGCTCGATGACCTCGTGACGCAGGGCAAAGTGCTGTACACCGGCTGCTCGAACTATGCGGCGTATCGCTTGATGGATTCGCTCTGGCTCAGCAAGACCCGAGATCTATCGAGCTTCGTCAGCTTGCAGGCGCAATACAGCTTGGTCACGCGCGAGCTCGAGCGGGAGCACGTCCCCTTGTGCCGCGAGCAAGGCCTCGGCCTCTTGCCTTGGTCGCCCTTGGCCAGCGGGTTTTTGACGGGAAAATACGACAAAAATCAGCCGCCGCCGACGGGCACGCGGCTCGAGCAGTGGAAAGACCGCATGTCCGGCTTCGACAATGACCGCAACTGGCGCATCCTCGCTGCCGTGCGCGCGGTCGCGGCCGAAGTCGACGCCAGCCCCGCCTCCGTGTCTCTGGCTTGGGTGATGAAGCAACCACAAGTGTCGTCGACCATCTTCGGCGCTCGCAACGTCGCCCAGTTGGAAGAAAACGTGAAAGCCTGCGACGTGAACTTGAGCGAAGCGCAGCTGAAGCGCCTGGACGAAGCGTCCGCGTTCGAACTGGGCTACCCGTACGGCTTCATGAAGAACGCCCAGGGCCGCTGGTGAAGGCTCAGAACAAGGTGCCTTGAGCCTTCTGCGGCTGCTTCTGGCCGAGGTGCTCGTACGCCTTCTTGGTGGCGATTCGCCCCCGCGGCGTGCGACCCAGGTAGCCTTGTTGCAGTAGATAAGGCTCGTACACGTCCTCGATCGTGTCGCGCGGTTCGGCCAGGGCCGCAGCCAAGGTCTCGACGCCGACCGGGCCACCCTCGTAGTGCTCTATCAAAATTCCCAATAATCGTCGGTCCATCTCGTCCAGACCGGCATTGTCGACGCCTAGCCGATCGCAGGTATGCGTGACGATCGCGCGGTCGATCTTGCCCGAGCCTTGAACCTCGGCAAAATCACGGACGCGGCGCACCAGGCGGTTGGCGACCCGCGGCGTGCCGCGTGAACGCGTGGACAGTTCACGCGCGCCGTCCTTGTCGCAAGGAACCCCGAGGAGCCGGGCGCTGCGTAGGATGATCTTCTCCAAGTCTTCGGGTGGATAAAAATCCAACCGCAGAGTGACGCCGAAGCGCTCTTGGAGTGGCTTGGTCAGCAGCCCGGTACGCGTCGTGGCGCCGATCAAGGTGAACGGCTTGATGTCGAGCGTGATGCTCTCCGCGTAAGCGCCGTCACCCATCATCACGTCGATCCGAAAGTCTTCGATCGCGGGATAGAGCGCTTCTTCGACGGTGGCGCTCAGGCGGTGGATCTCGTCGATGAACAGGATGTCGCCGCGCGCGAGCTTGGTGAGCTGCCCGGTCAAGAGCCCCTTGTGTTCCACCGCGGGGCCGCTGGTTTGGTGCAGCGTAACCCCCATCTCTTTGGCCAAGATATACGCCAGGGTGGTTTTGCCGAGCCCTGGCGGGCCGCACAACAGGATGTGATCGAGCGGCTCACTGCGACGGCGCGCGGCTTCTACGTACACCTTCAAGTTTTCGCGGTGCTTTTGCTGGCCCACGAACTCTTCCAGTGACTCGGGACGAAATAAGCGATCGAAGCGGTCGTCTTCCGGGCGCGATTGCGTGCCCAAGACGCGCTCGCCCGGTGGCGACTCGAGAGCGAGCTCGGGCTCGACTCCGCTTCGCGGTTTCTTGGCTGCCATCGCCGGGGAGCCTACCACCGCGCCGCGGAAATGGGCGGCGGCAGCCGCGACTCGGCGTCTCCGGTCGGCATCAGCAGGGAGAAAATCGCTCCCCGACCGCTGAGTGGCGTGACCACCACCGAACCGCCGTGCAATTCCACCACGGAACGCGCAAGCCTCAGGCCGAGCGCCAACCCGCGGTGCTCACTCGGGCCGAGCGCTGGGCTCGGATCCAGCAACGCGTCCAGCTTGTGCGCATCGACGCGCGACCCGGGGACCTCGACGTCGAAGCGGATCGCGTCGGGCTCGGACACCACTTGCACGTGTACCGCCGCCGACTCCGAGACGCGGACCGCATGCCCGATGAAGGTGGCCAAGGCACGCGGCATGCGCACCCGATCGACGCGCAGCCAGGACACGTCCTCGGCAACGTCGGCCAAAATCTCGATTCCGCGATCGCCGCCCAAGTCTTTGCCCTTGGCCACGGCTTCGGCGAGCAACTGGCGAACGTCGCAGTTGTCCAACACCAAGCTCAATTGGCCGGCGTCGACGCGAGCCGCATCCAGGATCGTCTCGATCAGCGCGAGCAGCTCCCGGCCGCGGCGATCGATCAGGCTCAGGCTCTCGTCCTGCCCGGGGCTCAAGGTTTCACTCTTTCGGACCAGCTCCGTAAACCCCAAGATGGCGTTCAGCGGGCTCTTCAAGTCGTGGCTCACGCTCGCGAAAAACAGACCGCGCATGCGCGCAGTCGCCTTGCGCGCCGAGATGGCGCGCTCTTGCGCCTTGGCAAACACGCTGAAGCGCGCCGCCAAGCGCTCGATCGCCCGTCCCAAGCGCGCGACCATTCGAAAGCGCGCCGCGCGCACCACGTGCGTGCCGCCGCTGAGCACGGCGTCCGTGCCGAGCAGGCGCACGTCGCGGGTCGCGGCTCGTAGATCTTCACCCAGTGCTTGGCCGAGAGCGATCCCCAGACCGCCCGCGATGGCCGTCCCCAGCAACGCGATGAGCACGAAGGAGGCGCTGAGCACGCCCACCACCGAGCTCTCGAAGCGCACCTCTGCGCTGCCCTCGTCCAGCGGCGTGACCACCAGCACTCCGCCGTTGTCGCCGCGTTCGACGCGGTATTCATCCGGCCAGGCGTGCACGGTGGCCTTGAAACCGAGCATTTCACCTTGCAGGATGGCGTCCTCGAGGCCTGCGCCCGCCGCCACGCCGGGCCGCGGCTCGAGCGCGGCGCGGGCCAAAACGCGGGCTGTTTCTTCGCGGCTGCGCTCGTCCGCGCGGCGCAAATGCGAACCGACGATCAACGCGCAGCCGAAGACCAAAAACACCACGGGCGTGGTCACGGCCGCGACCAAACGTCGTGGCACGCGCTGCTCTATCAGACCGCGCTTGTCCGCATCTTCGACCACTTCACGCATCAGCTCGGGCGGAGCCAGCTCGAGCGCACGCAAGAACGCCGAGCGTACCACCACGAACAGCGGGAGGGAGGCCGCCGAAACGATCACCACGCCGAACAGCGCGAGGTTCATGCCCGTCGAAAAATCCACCAGCTTGGGCCGAAGCAGCGTGTGAAACACGCCGATGCTCAGCATGGTCGAAGCCAGCCAGCCGAACACCACGTACGCGGGCTCGTCGCTCAGCGCGAACAACTCGCGAGCCTCCACGGCTTTGCCGCCCAGAGCCAACGTGCGCAGCACGAAGCGGTAACGGCGCAAGCGCCAGAGGCAGCGCCCGAGTTCGAGCAGGCCGCCGGCCAGCACCGACAGACCGAGTGTCTCCGCGCCCTCGAGCGCGACTTGCCCGCTCAAGACCAGAAAGTGTGAGGTCAAGAGCGCCAAGAGCACGCTCGACGCGAGCGTGAAGAGAGCCTCGATGCCGAGCACGCGGCGCATCAAGTGCGCAGCTGCAGCGTTCACGATCGCCTCACGCTTTTACCCGGATCGGTGATCTCGTCGGGTACCGGATCGGGGGGTCGCGCGCTCACGACCGGCGGCTGCGAGGGCAACACGATGGTGAAGGTCGAGCCTTTGCCGAGTTGACTGCGCAGATCGATGAAGCCGCGGTGCATTTGTACCAAGCGGCGAGTAATGGCGAGGCCCAAGCCAGTGCCGATGCGTTGGCGTTTGACGTCGCCCGCTTGCCAATACTCCTGGAAAATTGCTTCGTGGTCTTCGCGAGCGATGCCCGGTCCGCTGTCGGTGACGGCGATGGTCACGCCGCCGTCGCGCGGATCGATGCGCAGCATCACTCCACCGCGCGAGGTGAACTTGATCGCGTTTCCCACGATGTTGCCGATGATCTGCCGGACGCGCCGGCCATCGGCATAGGCCATCGCGCGGTTGCCAACCACGCTGATCTCGAGCTGCTTGGCCTCGGCTGCGATGCGCGCCTCGCGCACCACCTCTTGGCCAATCGAGAGCACGTCGATCATCTTGCAGGTGAGTCTGAGCTCGCCGGATTCGAGCGCGGAGAGATCCAAAATGTCGTCGATCAACGCGCGCAGGTGTTGACCGCTGTTGCGCACGACCGAAAGATTTTCCTGTGCGTCCGCGCTGAGCGGGCCGTCGACCTCGCTCAAGAGCACGTCCGTGAAGCCCAAAATCGCGTTCAGGGGTGTGCGCAGCTCGTGGCTCAGGGCCGCCAAAAAATCGCTCCGATCGCGATCGTAAGCGAGTGCGCCGGACAAATCCTGGCGATAAGCGTGCTCGGCCGCGGTGAACCTGTCCACTAGGACGTTGAAGGCGCTGGTCAGAAGCCCGACCAAATCCACCGAGCGCACCGGGATCGGTTCGCCCGTGGGGTCGGCGCCCTCGCGCGCCATCTCCACGATCCGGTTGCGCACGAAGGTCACGTCCGAGTGCACGTCGCGAACCAGCGCCAGCGCGGCCAACGCGGCCACGCCGACCAAGAGCGCAGTCAGGGTCGCCACCCAAACCAAAAGCGAGCCGGTGGCGAAGGGCGTGGCCGGCGCGGCGACGAACGCCAGCACGTTCATGTATTCGTTGGGGCCTGGGAACGCGGCCGAGAAGAAGCGTGAACGGCCGAGTTCGGTGGTGGTCTCGCCCTCGCCGGCCACCATCAGCTCGAGCAGCCGAACTTTGGGCGGCGCGCCCTGGGTCGCATCCACCACCACGTGGCCCGTCGCGCTGACCAAGAGCAGCTCGGCTCCCGAACGGCGCGCGGCGCGCTCCAAGACGATCGCGCGATCCTCTTCGGAGGTGCGGCGTAGGCGCTCGGCGAGCGTCAGCGAGAGCAGCCGACAGCGCAGCTCGGCCGCGTCGTCACTTTGTGCGCGCAGGCGACTCGTGCCAGACACCGCCAGCGCGAGCCCCGCGGCCAAGCCGACGATCAGCACCACCGTGGGCGCGATCACCAAGAACGGGATTTGCCGGAGCCGCTTGTTCAGCCCTACACGAGAGCGAGGGCGGATCTCACGAGGCAAAAGCGAGGTCACACGTCACTCGTCACTCGACAGGCGCGCGAAGATGGCATGATCGAGCCAGCGTGCGCCGACGAGCTCAGCTTGACGCGCGATGCCTTCGAAGCGAAACCCAAGCCTCGCGATTACGCGCAAGCTGGCGCTGTTGTCCGTGGCCGCCGCGCAGCGAATGCGATGCACGGCCATGCGCGCGAATGCAAAGTCCACACAGGCGCGCGCGGCCTCGGTCATG
The DNA here is from genome assembly GCA_037200885.1 of Pseudomonadota bacterium. Classification (GTDB taxonomy): domain Bacteria; phylum Myxococcota_A; class Polyangia; order Polyangiales; family Polyangiaceae; genus PMG-095. Next base: position 1,177,784 of record JBBCIN010000003.1, on the reverse strand, counting down.
ATGCCGCGACCGGTGGCTTCTCGCCGCAGCCAGTAGCCAAGCTCACACGAGCGATGCAAGTGCACGCACGAGTCCAGCCCGACGACTCCGAGCAGCTCGCGCGATTGCCGATCGCGAATCGCGAAGCGCACGGCTCGGCCCGCGTCCCAGTCCGAAACGCAGGCCTCCGCGTAGCGCACGCTGGCCTCGGGCGCGTTGTTGAACGGAACCCAGGGGAGCCAACGCTCGAGGTGCCAACGTGAACCCTCGACCGCGTCCCACAGCTCGTTCCCGTCATTGAGCTCGAGTGGCACGAGCACGACGCGGCTCGTCTCGATTGGAGAGCGACGCATCGCGGCGCGCGATGGAATGGACAAAAGGTGCGCAATGGGCTGCGAGCCCGAGTAGGAATTCGTGTCTTTCGCGTCCCGGTTTTTCAAGGGCAATCCGTGCGCAAGGCAAACACCTCGAAGTGCGCAGACTCGAAGTCGCGCCAGGAAATGTACCATTGTCCGGGCTTTTCGCCCGCTGCCAGATCGGGTTGGGGCTGAAAACCGCTGACACGGCTGAGCGAAGTCACGGCGCCCAGGCCATCGCGGGTGAGCTGGGCCAGGCGCAGCCGGGACTCGTCGAACCAGGAGATCACCGCCGCGTTGCCACTGGCCGCGACGGCCGGACGCACGACTTTGGCGGGTAAGTCGCGCCGCCACAGCATTTGCCCCTTGTCCTTTTCGACGAACGCCACTGCGGCGCCCGCTTTGTCGTCGTCCCAGGCAACGAAGCAACCCTCGGAGGAGCAGGCCAAGACCGGCGTGGTGTTCTTTCCGTCCTTGGAGCTCAGCACCTGGGCTTGGCCGAGGATACGCTCCTTGCCGTTGGTCTTTTTGGACGGCACGAGCCCGGTCTTCAAGAGCGGGTCACTCAGCGCGATCCGCGACACGTACATCTGAAGGCGCTCGAAGCCGCGGTTGACCGAGAACGCCACATACAAGTGTCCGTTCTGGATCGCGACGGCAGGCGTGCCGGCCGCGTTGTTCGCGCCCTTGGCCGCCGGGATCGCGGTCAAGCGAATCGGCTCGGCGAGCGGCGCGAGATCTGCGTCGAGCTCGCGGGCCATGATGTCGCTCGAGCCCTTGTCGACTTCCTCTTGCCAGACGGCCCAGAATTTATTGCCGTTCGCAGCCAGCCCGGCAAAGAGATCGCCTTTCTTGACCTCGGAAATCCGACGCGGCGGCCCTGCGATGTGGCCGTCGTGAGAGACGAAGCGCGCATACACGCCCGGTTCGCTGCCGCCGTCGTCCCAGTACAGGAGCACGAACCGTTCGCCCGCTGGCACCAGTTGCACTTGGCGCGCCGACGACACCTCTGGCGTCAGCGGTACCTCGCTCGACGTGCGCCTGAGCGCGTCGTCGAGGAGCACCGCGTAGGCCTGCTTTTTCTTCGGGTCTTGGTGGTTGTCGATCCAGACGAAGACCGTGCCCGCGCTGCTGTGCAGGAGCGTTGGACGCGACATGGGCGGCACTTCGATCGAATACGGTCGAGGCCGGCTGATGCCGGTGAGCTTGCACGGTCCGCTCGGCTCTTCGATCGCAGTCGACATATGCGAGAGCACCGAACGCGCGACCGCGGCTCCGCCCTTCAGCGCGTCTTTGAAGGCATCGAGCGAGCCCTTGCCATCACCGTTGGCGAGCAGCTCCTGCGCGTGCGAAATCTTCATCGCGTACGCCTCGGCCTCGGCTGCACGCGCCGCGCTGGCTGCGGCGGGGCTCAAGGGCAGCGCAGAGCTCGTCGGGCGCGGCTTGGGCAGTGTCGTGCGCACGACGGCTGGTTGTCCCGGCGGGTGCAGGACGTACAGCCACACGGCGTACGCGCCGAGACTCAGCGCAGACAGCAAGAGCAACAGCGAAATCGCTCGGCCGGTGCGCGATTCAGGACGCAGCGAGGCGACGGGAGCGGCGGCCGGCGTGAGCAAGGGTATCGGCGCCGAGGGCGGAGCAGGCCGGGGCGGACTCGGCGGTGCGCGCTCGGTCAGTGGTCCACTGATCGGCGCTGCGGGTTCGCCCGCCATCAACTCGTCGACCACCATGCCTTCGTCGTCGCTCGACAAGGACATCGCTCGAGCGGGGCCGCGGCCACCGAGCAACGCACGGCTCAGGGCGTCGGAGAGCTCGCGCGCGGTTTGGTAGCGCTTGTCCGGATCGCGATCGAGCGCGCGCGTGAACCAAGCGTCGAAGCTCTGCGGCAGATCGGGCCTGAGCTTGCTCGGTTTTGGTAGTGGCGCGCTGGCAATCTGGGCCAAAATCATGGCCACGCCTTGCTCGACGTTCCACACCGTTTGGGCGGTCAAACACTCGTACACGATGCAGCCGAGCGCCCACAAATCCGCGCGATGGTCGACCTCACCCTTGCCCTTGGCCTGCTCCGGGCTCATGTACGCGGGCGTGCCGAAGAGCGCGCCTTCGCGGGTCAAACGCACCGTTTGAGCGTCGGGTGTGGTCGGCTCGTAGAACTTCGCCAAGCCGAAATCCACGATCTTGACGACGAGCCTGCCCTCTTCGTCCTTGGTCAGGAAAATGTTCTCGGGTTTCAGGTCGCGATGCACCACGTTCGATTCGTGGGCTTTGGCCAAGCCGCGCGCCGTGTGCGTGGCGATGCGCACCGTCGTCTCGACGTCGATCTGTCGCACGCGAGTCATCAGATCGTAAAGGCTCTCGCCTTCGAGCAGTTCCATCACCAAGAACGGCCGCTCTTCGAACATGCCCGAGTCGTACACGTCGCAGATGTATGGGCTGCGAATGGCGGCGGCCGCGCGCGCCTCGCGGATGAACCGCTCGCGCACGACGCGCGACGTGATCAACTCAGCGGCGAGGATCTTGACCGCGACACGTTTCCCGATATCGACGTTCTCGGCTTCGTACACGGCCGCCATGCCGCCACGGCCGATCTCCTTGGTGATTCGAAACTTGCCCTCGAGGACGGTCCCGACCGGAACTTGCGACTGATTCTGAGACGGCATTGACGAGGGGGCAGGCAGGCGATCGAGACGGACAGGAACGGCAGTACAGTACCCGAATTGCGCCCTCGTCCCGAGGCCCGTCGGGCTTCGGCCATCAGGCCGCAGCGCTCTTCGGGAGCTGCGCGCTATGGTCATTTGACGCGGCGCGCCGACGCCTCTCGGGCTCACTTTGGCGGCCCTCATTTCGGGCCCGGTGTTTCCGATTGCCCAGAATCCTTGCGATTTTCCGCGAGTGGTGCACTGACTCGATTCGGAAACAATTCGGAAACACGGACCCCGTTACGTCCGATCGCGCCTGCCGAACACGTCAGGCGTGAATGATCCTAGCGGTGCCCCCGCAGCTCAAGGAGGGGAGGCCTCGCGACGGGCGATACCCCCCCAAAAATAAGTGGAGAGCCAGATGAAGAAGGTCGAGGCGATTATCAAGCCGTTCAAGCTGGACGAGGTCAAGGATGCCTTGTCCGAAGTCGGTATCCAGGGCATGACGGTGACCGAGGTCAAAGGCTTCGGCCGCACCGGCGGTAAGAAGGAAGTTTACCGCGGCTCTGCCTACGTCGTGGACTTCGTACCGAAGGTAAAGCTCGAGATCGTCGTCCCCGACCAGATGGTCCATCAGGTGATCGACGCGATCGAGAAGAGCGCCAAGACCGGCCGCATCGGTGACGGCAAGATCTTCGTCAGCCCGGTCGACGAGGCGGTCCGTATCCGCACCGGCGAGCGCGCCGAAGAAGCGATCTGACGCCTCTGATTAGGCCCAGCGGCTCGTCCTGAGCCGCGTGCGAACGGGAAGACTACTGCCGGAGTGCGAAGCCGGCAGTAGCCCCGGACGCCCGATAGCGATAGAGCTAGGGCTATGGATGTGAAAGGAGCCATCGAGCTCGGCAAGAAGCACGAAGCGGTCATGGTGGACTTGAAGTTCATCGATCTGATCGGTAAGTGGCAGCACACGTCGGTGCCGTTCCATCGCCTGTCGAGCGATGCATTCGAGGAAGGCTTCGGCTTCGACGGCTCCTCGATTCGCGGCTTTCAGCCCATCAATCAGAGCGACATGCTGCTGATCCCGGATCCTAGCACCGCCGTGCTCGATCCCTTCACGCGCTTTCCCACGCTGTCCTTGCTTTGCAATATCCAGGACACGCTCACTCGTCAGAGCTATTCGCGTGACCCGCGTTACATCGCCAAGAAGGCGGAAGCGTATTTGCAGAGCACGGGGCTCGCCGATACGTGCTTCTTCGGACCCGAGGCGGAGTTCTTCATCTTCGACGGGGTGCGCTTCGACGTGAAGGGCCACGAGGCCTTCTACTCAGTCGATTCGGGGGAGGCCATCTGGAACAGCGGGCGCGACGAAGGCCCGAACCTCGGCCACAAGATCCGTAGCCAGGAGGGCTACTTCCCGGTCCAGCCGCAGGACACGCACATGGATCTGCGCACGGAGATCTGCTTGGAGATGGACCGCCTCGGCATCGAGGTCGAGGTCAGCCACCACGAACAAGCGAGCGCGGGCCAGGGCGAGATCGACATGCGCTTCGATAGCTTGCTCAAGTGCGCGGACAAGCTGATGTGGTTCAAACACATCGTGAAAAACGTGGCTCATCGCAACGGTCGCACTGCCACGTTCATGCCCAAGCCCTTATATGGGGACAACGGCAATGGCATGCACTGCCATCAATCCCTGTGGAAGGACGGCAAGCCGCTCTTCGCGGGCGATGGCTACGCGGGCTTGAGCGAAATGGCCCTCTATTATATGGGGGGGATCCTGAAGCACGCGCATGCCCTGGCAGCGCTGACCAACCCCACCACCAACAGCTACAAGCGGCTCGTTCCCGGCTATGAGGCGCCCGTCAACCTGGCTTATTCGAGTCGCAATCGCTCAGCCGCGATTCGCATCTCGACCTACTCGCCCTCACCCAAGTCGCGCCGGCTCGAGCTGCGCTTTCCGGATCCGACCTGCAACCCATATCTGGCGTTCTCGGCCATGATGATGGCGGGGCTCGACGGGATCCAGAACAAGATCGACCCGGGCGCGCCGCTCGACAAAGACATTTATTCCCTCTCGGCCGAAGAGCTGAGGGACGTCGCGCGCATGCCCGCCTCACTCGAAGAGTCGCTCGACGCGTTGGAGAGCGACCACGAGTTTTTACTCAAGGGTGACGTGTTCACGCAGGATCTGATCGACATGTGGCTCGATCACAAACGCGAGCACGACGTGCAAGCTTCTCGCCTGCGCCCGACGCCGTTCGAATACTTTTTGTACTACGACGTCTGAGCGTGGCGCTCGGGTTCTGCGGTGCGCGGGCCGACCTGCTAGCAGAGCGCGCGGGACTAGCATCGTGAGCACGGTCGAGCTCACAATGTAGGCGCTGGCCCCACATTTCTAGTATCAATTGCAGTGCGCGAATCACGAGCACCGTCCGAGCATCTGCTATGCTTGAATGAGGTTAGCGCAGTCCCACAGCGCGAGACCAAAACGGTTACTTTGGCGGACGACGAGCTTTACGAGTCGACTCTCGAGGTCACGATCTCGCGCGATATGCGCAGTCTGATCCGAGTAGCGGGCCAGCAGCAGGCACTTCTGCTCGTGCTCTCGGGGCCGCGCTTGGGCAATCGCACCGTCCTGGCTGATTCGCCGATGGAGATTGGTCGCGGCTCGAACGCCGGCCTAGTGCTCGACGCGGACTCGGTGAGCCGGCGCCACGCGAGGATCGAACCCTTCGAGTCCGGCCATCGCCTGACTGACTTGGGCTCCACCAACGGCACCTACGTCAACGGTCTGCGTGTGAAAGAGCACACACTGAAGGATGGCGACCGCGTGCAGATCGGCAAGGCCCTCCTCAAGTACCTGGCCGGCGGGAACATCGAGGGCGCCTACCACGAAGAGGTGCAGCGGCTGATGAGCTTCGACGCGCTGACCGGCGTGCACAACAAGCGCCACTTCGACGAGAACCTGCGGGTGGCGCTATCGGCGGCTCAGACCGGTCCGGTGAGCCTGCTCGTGCTCGACATCGACCACTTCAAGAAGGTGAACGACACCTACGGCCACATGGCGGGCGACGCGGTACTCTGCGCCACCGCCAACGTGGTCAAGACCTCGGTGCCGGCGGAGTACTTGTTCGCACGCGTCGGCGGTGAAGAGTTCGCGGTGCTGTGCCCCAATACATCGCTCGCGCAAGCCAAGCAATGCGCTGAGCGGATCCGCGTCGCGGTCGCCGAGAACATGCCGACGTTCGAAGAAAAGAGCCTGCCGGTGACGGCCAGCCTGGGCGTCGCCGAATTCAAAGCGGGCTCGGAAGAAGAGCCGGAAGCGCTCTACGGGCGCGCCGACGAAAAGCTGTATCAGGCCAAGGATTCCGGGCGAAACCGCGTCTGCGCTTAGAGCCGGTCCTAAAGCCAATGCCGTGAGGCGCGGTCAGGAGTAGCCCACATCAGAGGCTCAGCTCAGCCAGAGCCCGACCAGGACCGATGCGGCGTTGGCTAGCGCGGAGGCGGCGAAGCAACGCGGCCAACTCACGCGTTCGAAGCTGAAGCGGTAGATCAGTGCTTCGACGAGTAGAGCGAAGCTTTCGGCGAGCAGGAGAAAGAGCGGGCGGGGGAGGCCGAGGAGCGGCCAGATGAACCAGACCGCCGGATGAGTGGCCAGCTGCGCGAGGCAGACCGCAGCAATGCGGCGCAGGCGTGAGCCGCCCGCGTCCAGCAGCGGCACCGCGATCACGAGCTCACTCGCCGTCGTGAGTGCGAACGCGCTCAGCCAGGCGTAGAGGAGTGGCATGTGCGCAGCCTACCCGGCCTGCGCGTCGAGTGCTTGGACGGCGCGCTCGGCGCGGTTGGCACCGCGCACCCAGAAGAAGGTCAGAAGCGCCAACTCGAGGTAACCGTGGAAGGCCGCGAGGGACAGATACAGATCGCGTGCTCGGTGCACGTCGAAGAAGCCGCCGACCAGCACCGCCATCGCCGCGATGCCGACCGCAGCGACACCCGGCGTGCCCAGGTCCGAGAACAAGGAGCGCACGCTCATGCGAAAAGTAGGCGTGCCGCGGCTCGGTTGCTCTTCCTGCGGGATCCAACTCAACCACGCCGAGTAGTGCACGCTCTGTAGGAACAGATAAGTCGTGGTGACGCCGATTGCCAGACGCGGATCGGCAAACGGCGCGACCCAATCCGAGATGGTCAACACGTGCAGGTGGAACGAAGCCGCGAACGGCGAGGCCAGCGTTTGCTCGAAGAGCGCGCCAGATGCAAGCACCGCCACGCCCAGCGCGATGAACGCCGCGGGCGCGACCAGCCAGCGCTTGTTGGCTCGAAACAGGGTTGCCCAAGCCAAGAGCGCGATCAGGTTGTGTGCGTGCAGGAACACGTAGCGCGCTACTCTCGGTTGGCTCATGGCATAGCGGGTCGCGGCAGCGAGCAACGCGCCGGCCAAGAGTGCGCGCGCAAGCGAGCCGCGCTCCCGTAGCCCTGCGAGCAAGGCCACCCCGGTGAAGGCCGCCGCGGTGCCGAACTCGATGCGATCGGCGTGCCGCAGCAGTCCGAGCGCTTCCGAAATGCGCAGCGCAATCAGTGCCGCGCAGCCGAGCCAGACGGTAGATTGCCACCAGCGCGCCAAGTTTCGGCGCAAGACCAGGTAGCGCACGTCCGCCGCCACGTGAGCCACGCCCAGCACGAGCGGGCCGAGTGTGAAGAGCAACACCGGAAAATAGACCGCTCCAAACGCCGCTGCGACTACGCTGGCGCAGGCGACCGTGGCGATCCGCCGGTCGCGATGCGTGAGCGTGGCGCGCGCAAAGTCGCTTTGCACGATCCAGCTGAACCAGCCCCGGCGACACCAATCGAGGGGCCCGCTCAGCCGTTCCGCGGTGCGCAAGAGCGACATGTCTTCAGCGGCGCCGACGCGATATTCCGAGTGCGAGCAAGCCAAATCCGAGCATCACCGTCGCGATGCGCTTCTCTGTGCCGAGCGCGCGGACGCTGCAACCGCCGTCGTCTTTGTGATCATCGGTCGTGCTCGCGATCTCAGACGCGCCAGCAGCGCCGAGCGCGGGGTCTGATTTACACAGCATGCAGTCGTACGTCGTCACTTGACCGGTGGCACTCCCCTTGCTGCAAGTGGCAGCAACGCACACGCCGTCCTGGTCGTAGTTCACGCCCGCGTTGTGACAGGTCGTGTTCTCCGTGTGGCAAACGTCCGACGGTGGGATGTCGCCCCGCGCCGTCGATACTGCGAATAGGCCCACGGCGCACATCAATCCCGATACACTCTTGATCATCCCGTTCATGCATCCTTTGCTCGAGCACGTCTGAGTACGTCTGAGTACGTCTGAGTACGTCTGAGTACAAGACTCGTGCCAGCGTGGATCCCCCACGATTCGGGGCAAAAATCGACTCTCGCCCAGAGCCGGGGATGCGCCGGTTCGGACAAGCTTGTCGGGGCCAAGACAGTGCCCTGTGCCAGTGGCACAGTCACCCTCGACCAGACGGCGGGCCGCTCAGGATAGCTTGCGACGCAGGTGATTCAAGACGTCGATGCGCGTGATCAGGCCGGAGAAGTGCTCGGACTCACGCACGATCACCACTAGGCCTTGGTCGAACAGCGGCATCAGCGATTCGAGCGGCGCGTGGGCATCTACCGTCACGAGCTTCGTGCTCATGAACTCACGCACGGGGTTCCGGAATAGGCTGGTGTCGCGCTGGGCGGCGAGCAGCAAATCCGATTCATCGACGATGCCGACGATCTCGCCATGTTCCAGCACGGGCAACTGCGAGACATCGTACAAGCGCATGCGGGAATAGGCGATCAGCAGCGTGTCGCTCGGCGCGAGCGAGATGACCGCGCCGGCCTCGGGGCGCCGCGAGATTAGATCGCGCAAATCACCATAGCTCGTGCCAGGCAAGAAGCCTTGATCGCGCATCCAATAGTCGTTGAACATCTTCGATAGGTACTTGCCGCCGCTGTCGCAGATCAGACTCACGACGCGCTTGGGAGTGGTCTGCTCGCGGCAATAGCGGAGCGCGGCGGCGAGCAGGGTCCCGCTGGAAGAGCCGGCAAAAATGCCTTCTTCTTTGAGCAGTGTCCGCGCCGTGAGGAAGCTCTCTTCGTCGCTCACCGAGTAGGCCTTGCGCACACGCGACAGATCGCAAATCGAGGGCACGAAGTCCTCACCGACGCCTTCGACCAACCAGGAGCCGGCTTTGCCGAGCGTGCCGGTCGTGACGTAATCCGCCAAAATCGAGCCTTTGGGATCGGCCAGCACGAGCTCCACGTTCGGGGCAACGCGCTCGAAGTAGCGGCTAAAACCGGTGAGCGTTCCGCCCGAACCCACGCCGCAGACCACGGCGTCGAGCCGTCCGTCCATCTGCTTCCAGATCTCGGGCGCGGTGCTGGTTTCGTGGGCGAGGGGGTTGGCCGGATTGGCGAACTGATTGACGAAGTACGCCCCGAGTTCTCGCGCGATGCGCTCGGCGTAGTCCTGATAGTAATCCGGGTGGCCCTTGCCGACGTCGCTGCGAGTCATGCGCACCTCCGCGCCCAGCGCGCGCAAATGGTGCACCTTTTCTTGGCTCATCTTGTCCGGGATGACCAACACCAGCTTGTAGCCCTTACGCGCGGCGACCAGTGCCAAGCCGAGCCCGGTGTTGCCGGCCGTGGCTTCGACCAAGGTCGCGCCGGGTCGGATCGCGCCGCTCTTCTCGGCCGCTTCGATCATCGAGAGCCCGATGCGATCTTTGATCGAACCACCCGGATTTTGATTTTCGAGCTTCACGTACAGCTCGCACGGGCCGGTATCGATGCGACTGATGCGCACCAGTGGCGTGTTGCCAATCAGCGAGAGGACATCGTTACACGGTGGCTCGAGCTCGGGCATGCGTTCAGCCTGACCCTTTGTCACCAGATCCGCAATGCCCACACCGGAGCTTCGTCGTCACCTCCAATCCCCGTGCCCGTGCCCGTGCCCGGCTCTCAGGCAGGAGAAGAGTGGGGCGATCGCGACCCAGCAGCGCACCTCGCATTCTCGCTGGGTAGCCGGAATGAGACGCCGAAGGCTGAGCCGGGCGCGAGGGGAACTATGACCATCAAATCAAGATCCGGAGAGTGAAGAGCGAGAGGGAGAGGAGAGCGGGCATGGGCACGGGTAGGGGGGACACTCGGGAACATCAATCGAGATCCAAAGAATGAGAAGCGAGAGGAGATCGAGATCGGGCACGGGCAGGGGGGAGACACTCGGGACCATCGATCGATCCGAAGAATGAGAAGCGAGCGGGAGAGGAGATCGGGATAGGCAGGGACGGCTGTCGATACCGCACCGGTTTTTGAGTCACTCGTGGGCGTTTCGTCGCCATGCCCCGCCGGGGTTGGACTTTCACGCTGAAGCCGGACCTTCCACTGTCCGCGCGAGCGGCGAGAACACCGCGCGGGCGCTCGAGCTCTTCGAGGCGCGCGCGACTTTGGATAGCCGAAGTAAAATTGAGCGCGGTCCGTCGTCCAAGAAAGCGCAGCGAAAAGTGGAATTCGCTTGACGACTCTCCCGCGCAGCTCGCTGAAGTCATCGTCGCTCGTGTCGCGAGTGGCACGCAGTCGCGCGACAAGATGCCTGGATGCGCCTCTCTGCAAGGTGAACGACTGCGAAAGCATGTGCCTGCTCGATCGCTCGATGCCTCGCCTGCCACGAGCTCGAAAACTTCATGTTATGCATTTGCCATGGAAATGCGGGGATTTTGGCATTTAGCGGAGGTATCGGACGCGCGTCTACGGAGCGGCTTGACCGAGCTCTTGGTGGCGGGCCATCGCACCGAGGCGCGCATCATCGCCCACCTGGCAGAAGTCGAAAAGCGCAAGCTGCATCTGAAGGATGGCGACGAAACAGTCGACAATTTGCGTTTGCTTTGCGCCTCCCATAATCGATTGCTCGCCGAGCGTGACTTCGGCGAGCGGCACGTGGCGTTGCGGCAGCGTGAGCGCGCTCGCCGGGACGCGAACGCCGGGGCGCGAGAGAGCAACCGATAGCGAGGCCAGCGTGCCGAGGGGTGCGAGTCCCTCGACACCCGAATGCGCAGATGCTCAGCCGGTGGCTTGCAGCGCCGTCTCGAGGTCGCGCCACAGATCGTCGACGTGTTCGATGCCGACGGACAGGCGGACGAGGGAATCACCAATGCCGAGGGCTTTGCGGTTTGCGGCGGGTATGGACGCGTGGGTCATCAGCGCGGGGTGCTCGGCGAGGGACTCGACGCCGCCGAGGCTTTCGGCCAGGGCGAAGATGCGTAAGGCTTGTAGAAAGCGGCGAGAGCCATCGAGATCGCACGCAAGTTCGACCGAGATCATGCCTCCTGGGCCGGACATCTGACGCTTGGCGAGCTCGTGTTGGGGATGGGACGCGAGGCCGGGGTAGTGCACGCGGCTCACACCGCGATGTGCGGCCAGGCGCGTCGCGAGCTCGGCTGCACCCGCGACGTGCGCGCGCATGCGCACTGGTAAGGTCTTGATGCCGCGCATCACCAAGTAGCAATCCATCGGGCTTGGCACGGCACCGATCGCGTTTTGCAAGAATGGCAGGCGCTCGCACAATTCGGCGTCGCTCGTGATCAAGGCACCGCCGACCACGTCCGAGTGGCCATTGATGTACTTGGTCGTCGAGTGGAGCACGACGTCCGCGCCGAGTGCCAAAGGCCTTTGCAGCACGGGCGAGGCGAACGTGTTGTCGACCACTACGCGCACGCCTCGTGCTTTGGCGATCACGGAAATGGCAGAAATGTCAGCCAATTTGAGGGTGGGATTGGTCGGGGTCTCGAACCACACGAAGCGCGTCTTCGGCGTGATCGCGGCCTCGAATTTCGCCAAATCAGTCAGATCGACGAAGCTCGACTCGATCCCGAACGGCTTCATCACCTTGTCGAACAGGCGAAACGTGCCGCCGTATACGTCGTCGCCGGAGATCACCTGGTCGCCTGGCGCGAGCGAGTGCAGCAGAGTGGCTGCTGCAGCGCAGCCGCTCGAAAAGGCGAAGCCACGGCTACCACCTTCGAGCGCGGCGAGCGCGGCTTCCAAGGCAGCGCGCGTCGGGTTGCCGCTGCGCGAGTAATCGTACTTGAGTGGCTTGCCGGGCTCTGGCTGGGCAAAAGTGCTCGCCATCACGACGGGCGGCATCACGGCGCCGTGCAACGGATCAGGCTCGTAGCCGGCGTGAACGGCGAGGGTTTCGAAGGCGTAGCCGCGCGTGTCTTGCGTCATCTGACTAGCGTACCGGCACGGGTCGCGCTACGCACGTAGGTGCAGGATCGGCGCTAGAAACTGCCGAGCAGCAGGCACGAGTTCGCGCCGCCGAATCCACAGTTGAGGTTCATCGCCACCTTGACCGGCGTCGAGCGTGATGACCCGCGAATGTAATCGAGCTCGCAGCCTTGCGCTGGCGAGTCGAAATTCAGCGTCAGTGGCAGCGTTTGGCTGCACAGAGCGAGTGCGGCGATGATCGTCTCGAGCGCACCAGCGGCGCCGAGCAGGTGCCCGGTGACCGGCTTGGTGGAGCTGACCGGCGGGGAGCTCCCTTCGAAGACTCGTTGGATGGCCAGGGACTCTACGATGTCGTTGGCGACGGTGGCGGTGCCGTGAGCGTTCACGTAGCCCACCTGCTCACGATTGACCCGGGCCCGACGGAGCGCCTTGTTCATGGCTGCTTGTGGCCCGGTGCCCTCGGGATGCGGCGCAAGTGGATGGTGCGCCTCACTGCTTCGACCGTGGGCCAACGCTTCACAGTAAATACGCGCACCCCGCGCTCGCGCGTGTTCGAGCTCTTCGATCACGAGGAACGCGCCGCCTTCGCCGACGATCGGCCCGTCGTGATCGCGATCGAACGGTCGCATGGATTGCTCCGGGCTGTCGTTACGCCGAGTCATGATCCGGCCCAAACACATGGAGGCCCAAACGATCGGTAAAAGGGGGGCTTCGGCTCCGCCGGCGATCATCACGTCGGCGCGATCCAGCTCGATCATATCCATCGCGTAGCCGATCGCGTCGTTGGACGACGCGCTGCCGGTTCCGATCGTGATGGCGTGCCCGTGGATCCCGAGGTGGCAGGCGATTTCTGCCGAACCCGCGCCGTTGTGGGAGTTTACCAGGGCGCCCAGGCCCGCGCCGCGGTAGCCACGCGTGCGTAAACCCTCGGCGGTCACCATCGTCGAGCCAAGCGCTCCGAGCGAGGTCCCGAGCGCGATGCCCACGCGATCCGGATCGAGATCCGCGATCACCAAGCCCGAGTCTTGTACGGCATTGCTCGCAGCTCCAATCCCGAACTGGTGGCAAAGATCCACGCGGCGCACGGCCTTCGCTTCGAAGAAGCGCGTGCCGTCGAATGCTTCGACCTCGGTGCCGATTTGAGTTGGCATGGTTTCGGCGTCGAAGCGCGTCAGGCGTCGCGACGCGCTCTGGCCTTCGACCACGGAGTGCCACAGGGTCGTGAGGTCCTGGCCACTGCCCGCGATCACCCCCATACCGGTGATCACGGAGCGTCGCCTAGAGGAGCTCACGACTGAACCGCCCCCGGCAACTTGTACGGCAGCAATGCGGGCGTGGAGCGTTGATATTCCGAGTAGCCTGCCACCTGCTCGCGCAGCGCCGCTTCCTCGATTTTGATGCGCAGGACGAGCGTCGGGATGAACAACAGAGCGACCAGCGCGGAGGTGTAAAAGCTCTGCAAAAGTAGGCCAAATGACGCGAGCTCGAGCACCATCGAGGTGTACGCGGGGTGCCGCACCCAGCGATAGGGCCCGGACATGATCAGCTGGTGTTGCGCTCGGATTTCGACGTGCAGACTCCACATCTTGCCCAGCTCCCGAATCGCGCGGCGACGAAGCCAAAAGGAGCTCAGCGCGACGGCCCAGCCCGCAAGCAACAGCGCCACGGAAAGCGGGCGGCGAAACCAGAGTTGTTCCCCGATCGAGCCCAGCAACATCAGGCTGCCGACCGCGATGAACAAGCGCAGCGTCAGGTTCTCTCGAACTTCTCCTTTCACGGTGTCGCGAATCGTCTTGAGTTCCCTGATCCGCGCCCAGTAGATGAGCAATGCCGACGCGATTGGCACGATGAGTACGAGCTGATTCATGCTGTAGGCACAGCCTTTCTGTCACGACTCGCGTGACTCGACCCGTACGCGACTATGCCTCCTGCTCGCGTCTTTCCGCTGTAGTCAATTATTTCACCCACAAGGGTGAATGTCTCGAGCGCATGGACAGCGCCCGAAACCGCGCGCGCAGCGCGGCACAGGAGCACCCCAAACAAAAAAAGAAACCCGCCGAATCCTCGAGATCCAGCGGGTTTGCTCGCGTCTGACGCGCTCAGCGCGTCACTCGCTGACTCAAGCGCGCGCTTGTGTCTTGCTCTTGGCTTTGGCCTTCTTGGCGGCGGGGGCGGGCGCCGGCGCTTCGACGCCGTTCGCCTTGGCACCGTTCGCCTTGGAGCTCGTGCCGAGCAAATCGGCGGCGAGCTTCTTCGAGCGGCTGGTGTTCTCCCAGGTGAACTCGCTGCGACCGAAGTGGCCGTAGCTGGACGTGGGTTGGTAGACCGGGCGGAGCAGGTCGAGCTCTTCGATCAGGGCGCGCGGGCGCATGTCGAAGTTCTTCATCACGTAGGCGGCGAGCGTATCGTCCGGCAGCTTGCCCGTGCCGAAGGTCTGCACGTACACGCCCATCGGTTGGGCGACGCCGATTGCATACGCGACCTGCACTTCGCACTTCTTGGCGAGGCCGGCCGCGACGATGTTTTTGGCGACGAAACGCGCGTAGTAGCAAGCCGAGCGATCGACCTTCGACGGATCCTTACCGCTGAAGGCGCCGCCACCGTGACGGCCCATACCGCCGTAGGTGTCGACGATGATCTTGCGGCCGGTGAGGCCGGCGTCACCGCAGGGTCCGCCGACGACGAAGCGACCGGTCGGGTTCACGAAGTACTTGGTCTTGGAGTCGAGCAGGTGCTTGGGCAGCGCCTTCTTGATCACGAGCTCCATCACCGCCTCTTTCAAGGCTTTGTGCTTCACTTCGGGACCGTGTTGCGTGGAGACGACGACCGTCTCGATACGCTTCGGGACGTCGTTCTCGTACTCGACGGTGACTTGGCTCTTGCCGTCGGGGCGCAGGAAATCAACCGCGCCTTTCTTGCGTACGGCGGCGAGCTGCTTGGAGAGTTGATGCGCGTACATGATCGGCGCGGGCATCAGCTCCGGCGTCTCGTCGCACGCGTAACCGAACATCAAGCCTTGATCGCCAGCGCCCTGATCTTTGTGCAAGCCCTGACCTTCGGTCACGCCTTGGGAGATGTCCGGCGATTGCGGCTCGACCGCGATCAAGATGCCGCAAGTGTCGGCGTCGAAACCGATGTCCGAGCTGGTGTAACCGATGTCTCTGATGGCTTTGCGTGCGATCTTGCCGAAGTCGATGTTCGACTTGGTGGTGATCTCACCGGCGATGACGACGAAACCCGTCTTGACCAGCGTCTCGCACGCGACGCGGCTGTACTTGTCGCCAGCCAGGGCGGCGTCGAGCACGGCGTCCGAAATGGCGTCGCAAACTTTGTCCGGATGACCTTCGGTGACGGATTCGGACGTGAAGAGATAGCTGCTCATCGTGACTCCATGGCGGGGGATCTCCCCGAAATCTTCAATCAATCGGCGGGCATCACTCGCCCGCCACGCGAACGGCGCAGAACCTAGCAACGAACCCGGCCTACGGGAAGGGCCGCGGGGGCCTGAAAAGTGGAGCAAACGCGACCGGAGGCCGCCCCTGGCCGGCGCCCAGCCAGGGTTTCCCGCGGGCGGCTGGCCTAGGGCGCGGATTCCGGCGATTTGCTGGGTTTTTTCGGCAGCTTCTGCGCTTCGGTCCGCTTGAGCGTGACGCGCACGATCTGCTCCTGACGGATCACGGTCAGTTTAACGGGTGAATCCACCTCCCCGCTGAGCGCCGCGTTGATCTGCTCGGCGTCCATCCGTCGCACGTCGAGGCCGTCGATCAGCAAAATCTCGTCGCCGGGTTTGAGATTGCCCCGGGCTGCCGCCAAGTTGGCCGGCACCGCGTGCAAGAACAGCCGACCCGAGTCGTTGTCTTGGGCGATGACCGCGCCAATCGTGCCCTTGCCGGAGAAGCAGGCGGGCAGAGCCGAGAGCAAGAGCCAGAGGGCGGCGCTGCCCGCAAAGTGCAGCAAATGTCGGACGAGTCGTGCGCTAGGACGAAGCGCGAGACCGGAGGGGCCTCGCGCATGGGCACTAGGAGCGATAGTTCGCATTCACGTCCACGTAGCCGTGGCCGAGATCGCTGGTCAGGTAGCTGAAGGCGCCGGGGCCAGTGCCGAGGCCGATTTCGATTTTGTAGCTCGGGCCTTTCAAAATCTCCGCGGCTTCTTTCTCCGCCTCGGCGCCCACGGCGAGGCCGTTCTTCACGATCTCGATGTCGCCGATCTTGATGCTGACGAGCTTGGGGTCGAAGGCCACGCCCGCGCGACCGGCAGCCGCCAGCAAACGGCCCCAATTGGCGTCTTTGCCGTGTAGCGCGGTCTTGACCAGGAGCGAAGTCGCCATGGTTTCGGCGACGCGCTTTGCGTCCACGTCGTTGGCCAGGCCGGTGGCGCGGATTTCCGCCACGTGATTGGCGCCTTCACCGTCAGCGATCATGGAGCGGGCCAGCTTGTCGCAGACGCTGAGCAAGCCAGGCGCGATTTCTGCGGCAGTTAGCCGGATATTCGAGGCCCCGGATGCGAGCGCAATCACGCTGTCGTTGGTGCTGGTGTCGCCATCGACACTGCACGCGTTGAAGGTGAGATCCGCGGCCTGAACCAGCGCCGCCTGCAGCTCTTCTTGTTTGATCACCGCGTCGGTAAACAGAAATACGAGCATGGTCGCCTGCGGCGGGCCGACGTCCGGGTGAATCATGCCCGCGCCTTTGGCGATACCGAGCACGGACACGGGGTCGCCCTTCGACGTCTCGATCTTGGCCTCGGCGATCTTGACCCAGCGATCCGTCGTGCAAATGGCTTGTGCAAACGCCTCGTAACCCTCAGGAGTGATGGACTTGGCCAACTCCTTGGCTTTGCCCGAGATCTTGGCGGCCGGCAAAAGCGCGCCAATCACCCCGGTCGACGCAGGCAACACCTCCTCCACCGGGATGCCGAGCGCACGCGCTACCGATTCGGTGCTTTCACGCGCGGCAGCGAGCCCCGCTTCACCCGTACACGCATTCGCGCAGCCGGCGTTGACCAAGATCGCGCGAGCCAAGCCAGAACGCACGCGCTCCTCCGCGAGCAGCACCGGCGCAGCGCGCACCAAGTTACGCGTGAACAGCCCTGCCACCACCGCGGGACGGTCGGCAACCGCCAAGGCCACGTCCACACGCCCGTCCTTGCGGATGCCCGCCGAGACCGCTGCGAACCGAAACCCTGCAATCGTCGAAGTCATCTCGTAAAACATTCCTCCTGCGGCGCCACTCGCCAGCCGCCGATTCATAGCACCCCACGCCGGCATATCTCCGGAAATCCAAGGGTGCCCACGCGCCCACCCCGCGCCGCGACTTTGTCCAGCAAAAGTAACAGCCAGCAAATCCCGACCGGCCCGCCTCCTACCCAGGAATCCCGCGCCGAGAAACCTTGACTACCAGCGCTCCCCGCGTATTCTCCCGCGCCCCGGCCGATTTAGCTCAGTGGTAGAGCAGCGGTTTCGTAAACCGCAGGTCTCGAGTTCAAGTCTCGAAATCGGCTCCGCATCTTTCAAGCGCTTCCAGCGATCCGAGCGGATCGCGCGTGGACCAGGCGTGGACCAGCGCCGAGGCACCCCGGGCGCTCGCTGAACTGTTCCTCAAAGCGTGCGCACTGGGCGCGCCGTGTGGTGACTTGGCGTTGGCCGCGGCCGTCGTCGACGCCACGGGCGCCAGGCTGGCCGTCGAAGTTCTCGCCGGTGGCGAGCAGCAGATCGCGCGCGCGACGGAGCTCGCGGGGCGTGTGCTCGATGCGACTCGCGCCGAAGCGAGCTCGCGGGAGGAGACCAGTGGCTGAGCCGGCGTTCCGCCCACTACTTCGGCCAATACCCGGGCTTTCGCCGCCCGTGTGCAAAGGCCACGATCCGCACCTCGGCGTCATCGTACGTGAAGATAATGCTGTAGGGGAAGCGCTCGAGGACCAGCCGCCGGTACGCTCGATCGCCGACCCAGCTGGGCAGCTGGTGAGGCGCTTCGAGAATTCGCTCGAAACTCTCTCGTGCGAGCTCGAGAAGCTCACCGCCAAGACCTTCGCGACGTTCCTCGTACCAGTCCATTGCGGCCGCCAGCTCCACCTCGGCACGCGGCAACAGGTGAAGGGTTCGCGTCACCGTTGGGCCAAGCGAGCGCGCAGGCGCCCGTACGCCTCATTCCATGGCACTGGAGGTTCCGCGCCGGAGTCGGCGGCCGCGACGCGCGCGTCGCATTCTTCAAGCCAGGCCTGGGTCCAGTCCTCGCCCGGTCCGTCTTCCACGCTCGCGAGCAACTTGGAAGCAAACTCGAGCCGCGCTTCGGGTGGAAGCGCGAGCGCCGCATCAAATAGCTTTTCCGGTGCCATCTGGGATGCCCGGAGTGTAGCTGCTCGCCCGCCGCATGGCCACGGCCAGAGCGTTTGGGGGGACCGTGACGCCGCGGGCCCCACAAAACGCGGAAACCTCGAAGCGACAACTTCGAGGTTTCTGCTCGCCATTCCACTGACGCGACCAGGAGAGGGTTCTCGTGAATATACGAGGCCGCGACGGTTGCGTCATTCTGACGTTCGTGTCGGTGAAGTGGTGCCTTTCGCGGCCGATTGCGCGGCGAGGGCTCGACGGCGTGACGGTTGCACCATCGGAACTCTGCCGCCCCCAGCCGGCTCCTGGAGGGCGGGGTGACTGCGCTGGGGAGTAGCCCGCACGCGGCACGAATCGCGACCGGCGAACTGGCCCGCCAAGGCTGGCCCCGACTCGCATCTCTGGTTGGCGGTCATGTCGCGAGCTTCGGCGGGGTTTGCTGGCAGACTGACGTTCGCCTCAGCGAAGAGCTCCGCCGCCCCGATGGGAGCCGCTATCATCCAGAATCAATTGCGCGAGCTCGGCGTCAGCTGCGTGACGCGAAGATCATCACTAGCGAACGCGTATTCGTTGGCGGAAAGATTCCAAGCCTTAAGGCGAAGTGGACGAGCTCGCGCGGCACTACCGTGAAGACCTTCAACTGGCGAGCCATTGAGCAAAAGAATCCGTTCACTCGTACCGAGCGAAGGATCAAGCGACAAGAGCAGGCCCGCGCGACACGCGAGGCGGGAGAAGTTAGGAAGCCCGCACCTCGCTACGCGTCCGCCCGGGCCATTGTTGAGCCAGTTCAGCTTCCCGCTCCTCCGCTCGACCCGGAGCTCGCGCGCATCATCGGAGAAGCGCGCGCCCTGTGGCCGGCATCGGCGACTAGTGCCATGGAGTGAGCCAGCAAGCCGTAAACGACTTCGACGACGACGAAGGTTAGGTTGAGCCCAATGCCGATCGCGAAGGCGCTGGCCGGAGTCGCCGTGGGGTCCCCGTGTCCGTGTCCGTGGCCATGCCCGGCTTGCGCCTTGCCGTGCCCGTGGCCAGCGTGATTACCGCCTTCATCGTGTTCCATTTGAAGCCCCCGCTAGATCGTTTCCCGAGTTAGACGCTGTGGCGCCGGTCTGGGGGGCCTTGAAGTAGCTGTAGATCACAGGCAGAAGCAGCATTGTTAGTAGGGTGGCCGAGAGGATCCCGCCGATCACGACGGTGGCAAGTGGGCGCTGCACCTCGCTCCCGGGCGCTGTCGACAGGGCCATGGGCAAGAAGCCGAGCGCTGCGACGAGTGCAGTCATGAGCACCGGACGAAGCCGCAGCTCCGCTGCTTGGCGAATCGCGTCCACATGCGTAGCGCCTTGCTCTTCGAGGTGCCGACTGAAAGAGAGCAGCACCAGGCCGTTCAACACCGCGACACCGAACAGGGCGATGAAACCGACTCCGGCCGAGATCGAAAACGGTATTTCTCGCAGCCACAGGGCAAACACCCCGCCGACCACTGCGAACGGCACATTCAAGAAGATCAGCACCGCGATGCGTGCGGAGCGGAAGGCTAACCACAACAAAAACCCGATCAACGCGAGCGCTGACGGGACGACGACCAGGAGTCGGGCCTTTGCTTCTTCGTAGTGTTTGAACTGGCCGCCCCACTCGATACGGTAGCCCGTGGGCAGCTTGCTCTCCGTGCCGACCTTTGCTTGCGCATCTCGCACCACTGCCAGCAGATCCCTTCCGCGAACGTTGAACTCGACCGCTATGCGGCGGGACTGGCTATCGCGGCTCACTTGGGCTGGGCCTTTGGAGAAGGCCAGCGTAGCGACGTCACCCAGCGGAACGATTTGCCCGCTCAAGGATTTCAGGGGCAAGGAGCTCAGCGGCTCGAGCGCGTCGTCAAAGCCGTGGAGCGTCTTCACGACGATGTCGAAGCGGCGCTCGCCCTCGAGAACCGCGCCCGTTGAGTGGCCGACCGCCATGGTTTCGGTGATCTGGTTCACGTCATCCACGGTGAGTCCGTAGCGCGCGAGCTTACCGCGCTCCGGAACGATGCGAAGGTAGCGGAGCCCCGCGACCTGCTCGACGCGGACGTCTTCTGCTCCGGGTATCCGTCGTATTGCATCGGCAACGCGATCGCCGATCGTAGTCAGCTCCTCGAGATCGCGGCCGTAGATCAACGCCGCGACATCCGAGCGCACTCCGGCAATGAGCTCGTTCGTCCGCATCTGGATAGGCTGCGAAATTGCGCCCGCGATCTCCGGCACGTCTTTGTCGATGCGCTCGGAGATTCGCTGCGCGACGTCGGCTTTGGTGACGCCGGGCGGCCAAGCGCCGCGCGGCTTCAGACTGACGTATACGTCAGATTGCTCGAGACCCATGGGGTCGGTCGCGACTTCAGGCGCGCCTGTCCGCGTGACGACGTGCGCTACTTCTGGGATCGTGCGCAGAGCGCGCTCAAGCCGCAAACTGGTTGCAACGCTTTCTGAGAGGGCTATCCCGGGCAACCGACGCGCCTCGACCAGCAGATCACCTTCATCGAGCTGCGGCACGAACTCTGCTCCGATGCGTGTGAAGAGCACAACGGCGCCAGCGAGCCCCAGAACACCGATGCCGATAGGAACGAATCGACGACGCAGCGCAGCTCCCAGGAGTGGAACATAGAATTGGTGGGCCTTACGAAGCAGCCAGGTCTCGCGATGGCCCGGTTTCGGCCGGACGACTAGGCTCGTGAGCACCGGGACGAGCGTGAGTGACAAGATGAAGGCTCCCGCTAGCGCGAGAAGCACCGTGATGGCCATCGGCCGGAACAGCTTTCCTTCGATGCCGATGAGCGCCAAAATCGGGACGTAGACGATTGCGATGATGGCTTCGCCAAACACGGACGCCGAGCGGACCTCGAGCGTCGCTGTCTCGACCACTTGCAGACGCTCGTCGCTGGTGAGCGCGCGCCCTTCACGTGTCTGCCGTTCGGATAGTCGTCGAACGGCATTCTCGACGATGATCACTGCGCCATCGACCATGAGTCCAAAGTCGATGGCGCCAAGGCTCATCAGGTTTCCAGACAGACCACCGGCGTTCATCACGATGATGGCAAATAGCAGCGCGAGTGGGATCGTGGTTGCGACGACCAGCCCCGCCCGCAAGTCACCGAGCAGGATCAGCAGCACCAGTATGACCAGCAAAGCGCCTTCGAGTAGATTTTTCCCGACTGTCCGTGTCGTCCGGTCGACTAGCTCGGAGCGATCGTAGAACGGCTCGATGCGTGTGCCGGACGGGAGCGAAGACTCGATTGCGGTCAGCTTTTCTTTGACGGCTTGCGTGACCGTTCGCGAGTTCTCGCCTTTCAGCATCAACGCCACACCCAGCGCGACCTCGCCTTCACCATCCTTCGTCGCGGCGCCGCGTCGCAACCTTGCCCCGAACTGCACCTCGCCGACTGTCGCGATCGTGATGGGGATGCCTTGAGCGGTGGCGCCGATGACCACACGCCTCAGATCGTCGAGGTTTTTGACCAGCCCGTCCGTGCCGATGACGAAGTGTTCGCGCGCGTGCTCAATGTAGCCGCCGCCCGCATTGGCGTTCGATTTTTTCAGTGCATCGACGACTTCGGCGACCGATACATCTGCGGCCTCAAGCCGTTTCGGGTCCAGGACTACTTGATACTGCCTATCTTCGCCCCCGAAGCTGTTCACCTCGACGATGCCCGGCACGGTGCGGAGAGCCGGCGAGATCTGCCAGTCGAGAACTTCCTCGAGCTGCATCAGGCTCATGCTCGGGTTACGCACGACGAATTGGTAGATCTCACCCAGACCCGTGGAGATAGGGCCCATTTCAGGTCGTCCGTATTGAGCGGTTACCGCTTCTTGAGCCTCGCTCATGCGCTCGTTGATCAGCTGGCGCGCGAAGTAGATGTCGGTGTCGTCCTGAAAGACGACTGTGACGACGGACAACCCGTACTTCGAGATGGAGCGCACCTCCGTTGAGCGCGGAATTCCAGCCATCGCGCGTTCAACCGGAACGCTCACGTACTGCTCAACCTCGACCGGCGAAAGCGCAGGTGCCGCCGTGATGACCTGCACCTGTACATTGGTGATGTCGGGGACCGCGTCGACCGGGAGCCTGAGTGCGGCGTGCACACCGACACCGATGAGCAGTAAAGCGCCGATGATCACGATAGCGCGGTTGGCGAGCGACCAGCGCACAATCCATGCGAGAAGCGCCATGAACCTACTCCGCCTCGCCGAAGGAGCTTTTCATGACCGCGCTCTTGAGGGTGAACACACCATCCACGACGACCAGCTCATGTTCGCGTAGACCACTCACGACGCGCACTTTGCCGAGCGCCTCTTCGCCCAATACCACCTCGTGCACGTCGTAGTCGCCATCGGGCTGCTGCACGAAAACGACAGTTTTTCCGCCGATTTCAGTCACTGCATCTCGCGGAACGACCAGCACGGACTTGTGATCGGACTCCTCGCCCGTCCCGACCCGCGCTGTCCCAAACATGCCCAGGCGCAACAGATCGGCTCGGTTGGTTAGGGCGATCCTCGCGACCAACGTGCGCGCCGTGGGATCGATCTGCTTGCCCAAATACTCGACCGAGCCCTGGAAGCGTTCCTTCGGGTATGCGTTCAACGTCACTTCGACCGGTGCACCCACGCGCACTACGCTTAGATTTTTCTCGAAAACACGCGCGAGGAACCAAACTTGGGAGAGATCGGTGATGGTCGCGAGCGTGGCGTCCGGCGCCACCGGCTGGCCCACGATCGCATTGCGAGATACGACGACGCCGCTCACCGGTGCTCGAAGCGACAACAGAGAACCTCCAGCTGCGGCGGAACCACTACCAAGAGCATTCAATTGGTCGCTCGCCGCTCGCGCTTCTGCCTCGAACGCGTCCGCTTCAGCCTTTGCCGACACGACTTCCTGATCGGCGGCGAGTCGTTTCTCTGCAAGCGCTTGAAGCCGATCGGCGTTGGTCCGAGCCGCAATCGCCTTGGACGTCGTCGCCGAGTACGCCGCCTTCACCTTGCCGAGCTCGGGAACTGTCACTACCGCGAGCAAATCGCCCTTCTTGACGAATTGGCCTTCCTTGAAATTCACCGACGCAATGCGACCCGCAACTGGGGCGGCAACGCTCGCGGTTTTGTCCGGATTTGAGGCTATTTCACCGGGCAGATCGATGGTTGCGGCCAAGGGTTCGCCCACGACGGGGGCCGAGCGAACGCGCGCATCCGCGATCACCTTTGGATCGAGTCGAACGCGCTTTGGAAATGCCTCGTGCTCGGGTTCGTCTGTGTGCGGCGAGCCCGATGCCTCCGCGTTGGCTAGACGCTTGTCCGCGTCCGCGGGAGGCGGCTTGTCGCGCGAGCAGCCTGCGGCGAGTAGCGCAGCGAATACGACCGCGGCCGTGCAGCGGGTCACGGCAACTGCCTTTCGAGCGGAAACCCAACCGCTCGTGCGACCGCTACGGAAGCCATGCACAACTCGAGACGTGCCGACAGTTCACCCCGGAGTAACTCGACCAACGACTGCTGCGAGAAGATTGCGTCGCGGACCTGGAGTCGACCCGCTTCAACCTGAGTCCGAAGATCGTCTAGTGTTTGGCTCGCGCGTCGCGCCTTTTCCGGAGTGAGCACCGACACCTCGCGTTGTCTGGACTCGTAGGCCTGAAGTGCCGAGACAACCTCGAGCCGCACACCGCGCCTGACGAGCTCGCGCTCGGAACCTGCTTTCCTGGCCAGCGCTTCGGACTCGGCGATCTCTCCTAGGTACGCTGGACCCAGATTGCCAGGAAGAGGGATTGGCATCGAGATGCCGGCTCCAAAAACATGCTCATTGAAGCCGTCGTCTTCGACGAAGACGGACAGTGTGGGGTTTGGTACGCGCGAGCGGCGGAATGCTTCCGCTCGCGACTCCATCGATTGCCGTTCAGCCTCGGCTGCGACTACCTCCGGACGCTCAGTCGGTGCTGTGTTTGCTAGACTGGCAAGTCGACCGACATCGAGCGGAACGAGCTCGCCAGCGACCGTCAGCGTCTCTGCGTTAGGGTCACTACCGAGCAGGGAAGCTAAGGCACGGCTCGCTGCGCGTTCATGGCGTTCGGCTGCGAACTTCTGTTGGAGATCACGGGCCAGCACCGTATCGGTCACGTCGGCATCGACTGGTGCAAGAAGGCCCTTGTCGGCCTTCGCACTCACGACATTCGCGAGCTCTTGGGCTGCCGCTGCGAGGCGTGTCGCAAGGGCTAGTTCTTCACGAGCTGCCAGCGCTTCGAAATACCGTGACCAAGCTTCTACCGCGACTTCGCGTTCACTGAGATGAAGCCGGGCTACTTCAGCCGCTATTTCGGCCTGAGCCGCATGCTTTCGCAAGCCGCGTTGGCCTGCGACTTGGACTTCCTGGGACAGCGAGGCATACCAATTGGTGGTACGGACTCCATCCGGAATCGAGCGCCGACCGATCGTCGCGCTCAGCACCGGGTTGGAGGGCAGCAAGGGCGATACCGCGGTCTCCCGAGCGCGGCTCGCCTCCACAGCGTGGGTTTGAGCGTTCGCAGCGAGGCTCGAACGAAGCGCACATCGAACCAAATTGTCTCGTCCGATCGCGGTGGAACAATTGGTCACCTCAGCATTCGCCAAAGGGGCACACAGCAAAACGGCAGTCGCCACACGGGCGACAGCCCACATCTTCAATGGATTCACGCATCAAGCCTCGTTCATGCCGCGGCGAAGAACGCACGCAGGCGCCGTCAATTCGAACGCATCAAGGTCCACGCTCGGAAAAGCGCTAACCCGGTTGCCACTGATCGATCAGGCTTGAACGGCGCGAGGGGGACGATACAGGCTTGGCAAGAACGGCGCGTGCGGCGCAGAGGCTTCGGGTGGCTCTGCTGTCGCCGCATCACTTGCGCTCAAAAGCATCTCGAGCACGGGCGACGGGGCAGGTAGGGACGCGATTTGCCCGTGCACGCAGTGGCAGTTTGGGCAGCCCGGCGGGCACTCTTTACCGTTGCTCTCGAGTGGACAATCCGCGCAGCAGTCGGCTCGGTCCAATACGCCGAAACCCACTTCGAGCGCTGCCGCTGCGGTCCCTGATAGCTGTACGGCGAGCATCAGGACGAGCATTTGCAGCGCGCGCGCGAGCACTTCCAGCGCCAGCAGGCGGCGGATCGTGCGGCGGTGCGCTGCGGGCCTCATCAACTTCTACTTTACAGATCCCACCTCTGTGCGGCAAGCCGAAGCTAACGAGCTGGGAAAGACAGTAAAAAGCGCGCGGTTCAGCAAACGCTTCAAAATATTTCGTATTGAAAACGCGCCCGCGCGTTCACAACGCTCCCGCTAACGTTGAAGATGGAGGCGTATTGGCCTGTCCGGGGACTGCGATGCCCTCGCCGATCGCGTTCAAGTACTGGTCGAGACGTACCGACGCGATTTGTTCATCGCTCGCGAGTGGCCTGCCCTGAAAGACCAGGAAATTTCCCGCAGTGAAGATGAGATCGACGCCGGCAGGATTCGACGCGATCACTCGGACCCGCGAAGCGAAGGCTGCAATTCGTCGGGGTGGCGTTTGCCCCAGCGCTACCAGCGGGAGGGGCGTGGGGTCGGTCCATTGCGGTTTGCCGAGCGCTGGCCCCCTGCCGAGCATTACACTGAGCCTCAAGTCGGCGGGAGGTTGAGGTGCTGCCACCGCGTCGAGGTTGTACGTGGCAACGACGTTCACCGCGTTCATCGGGAGCGAGATCCGCGCGCCCCGCGCGAGTCGGCCTTCAAGATGGTGTGCCGGTTGTTCGGATCGGGAGCGAAGGCCTGCTCTTCGGACCTGCGGGGGCAATTGGGAGTGTTCGTTGCATTGACGTCCGTGGCCGGCACAACTGTGCCAGGAAAGCGTTGCGCAAGAGCCGCCGATGCCTGTCATAGCTCGAGGTTCGTGCGCGCGAGCTCGACGAGCTCATCGCCGCGACCGTTGAGGATTGCCTTCAACATGAACAGACTGAAGCCTTTGGCCTGTTCGACTTTGATCTTGGGCGGCATGATCAACTCATGCTTGGCGGTCGCCACATCGACCAAGACGGGCCCCGGGTGCGCGAAGGCCTCGCGCAGTGCGGCGTCGACCTGGTGTGAATGTTCGACGCGAATGCCCTTGATTCCGGCGCTCTCGGCTAGCGCCGCGAAGTTCGGGTTCTTCAGATCCGTGCCGGTATCGAGATACCCGCCGGCCATCATCTCGATGGCGACGAATGCCAGCGATCCGTTGTTGTAGACGATGACCTTGACGGGCAAACCAAGCTGCGCGAGCGATAGAAAATCGCCCATCAGCATCGTGAACCCGCCATCGCCGCACAGCGAGATCACCTGGCGCTGGGGGAATGTGGCCTGCGCGCCGATGGCTTGTGGCAGAGCATTCGCCATCGAACCGTGGTTGAAGGAGCCGATCAGGCGTCTCCGTCCGTTCATGCTGAGGTAGCGGGCCGCCCAGACCGTCGGGGTGCCGACGTCGGCCGTAAAGATTGCGTCGTCGTCCGCTAGTTCGTTCACGAGGCGCGTGAGATATTGCGGATGAACCGGCCGTTCACTATTTTCCGGGCGGGCGAGCTCGTCGAGCCCCTTGCGCGCCTGAACGTAGTTTGCCCGCGCCGCTTCGAGGAAGGCACGCTGCGGTTTGCGTGTGAGCCGTGGCAGGAGCGCCCTCACGGATTCGCCGACGTCTCCGACTAGGCCCTGGGTGAGATTGGCCCGGCGCCCGAGCGCGGCGGGATCACGATCGATCTGCACGATGGCCGCTTTCGAGGGATAAAAGTTCCGATATGGAAAATCCGTGCCGAGCATAAGCAGCGTGTCGCAGTTGGCCATCGCGTGGTAACCCGATGAGAAGCCAATCAGGCCCGTCATGCCGACGTCATACGGGTTGTTCCATTCGACGTGCTCCTTGCCTCGCAGCGCGTGGACGATCGGCGCTCCGAGCGTGTCGGCAAGGGCAACGACTTCATCGTGAGCACCCGCGCAGCCCGCGCCGCACAAAAGCGTCAGCCGCTGCGACCCATTCAGCAGCGCGGCTAGGCGCGTCAGATCGCTCTCCGCGGGCAGCACCCGCGGCAGCTGTGCCAATTGGAATGGTCGCGCCTCTGCTGGCGCGGCCGCGAGGGCGACATCGCCGGGCAGCACGATGACGGCGACGCCACGCTTGCCGACCGCGGTGTGAATCGCACGGTGGAGCACGCCCGGGAGCTGCGCGGGATTGCTGACCAACTCCACGAATTCACTGCACTCGCGGAAGAGTTGCTGTGGGTGGGTCTCCTGGAAGTAGCTTAGGCCGATCTCCGAGGACGGAATGTGCGCCGCGATCGCCAGCACGGGGACGTGGCTCCGCTGGCAGTCATACAGGCCGTTGATGAGGTGCAGGTTGCCGGGCCCGCAGCTTCCGGCGCACAGCGCGAGCTGTCCAGTCAATGCTGCTTCCGCGCCGGCCGCGAATGCGGCGACCTCTTCGTGCCGTACGTGCATCCACGCGATGTCCTCGCGTCGGCGCAGGCTTTCGCTGATGCCGTTGAGGCTATCGCCGGTGACTCCCCAAATGCGTTTGACGCCCGCGCTCGCAAGCGTGTCGGTGAAAAAGTCGGCGACTGTCTGGCCCATGGCGGCTCGTCCCTTCCTCCGGCTCTCGTTTCCGGTGCTCGAGTCAATTTCGGGCCACATTCGCAGAGCGCAAGTCCGGTTGACGCGATTCGCCGCCGGAGTTCGTTGAACTACTGGCAGCACACCATCGTGGCGGTACCGCTCTCCTCCGCCTTGCCGCTTCCTTGCGGCGGGGTAGCGACGCCGCAAACGCCTGGAGTTATGCTGTAGTCGCCGACGGCGTGCGTGGGATGAAGATTGTTGCCCTGGCTCAGGTCGAAGTGCGTGCAGACTCCGTTCAACTCGCAACTCTCGGAGCCGCCCGTGCAATCGGATCCGCTGCTGATCGTGATCTTGCCGGAGCAGCTGCCGCCGGTCACGCCGCTACAACCGCATTCAGAGCATTGGCGATTATCGGTATAGTCAGTGTAAAATGCCTTGCCCACGTTCGGATACTCGGCTGGGCATGCCGGCAACGGTCGCCCCTCTGTGATCACACTCATCACGCACAGCTGCGTCGCGTAGGGGTACGTTGGCGTCGGCGCGCATACTTGGCTGGAATCCTCGCAGCTGCCTCCGGTCGGTTGGCAAAGCCGGGCGTTGTACTGCCAGCTCGGGGGCGGCTTGGTGACGCTTGGTTCGCAGGTGCCTCCCGAAATCGTTGCGCTGTCACCGCGCATCGAGCCTTGGCTGCCGGTGCAGCCCGAGACCGCGTTGCACATTTGCGTCGACAGGGTCGCGCACGGATGTTCGCACATCAGATCGTCGAAAACGTGCAGCATTGCCTGGCAAACCTGGCCCAGCGGAGCGCACGTGCACTGGCATGTGTCCGTGGGCACCATGAGGGCGCGATGCAAGTCGATCGGCGTGGTGTAGCCCTGCGGACAGGGCGGCAGCGAGGCATCCACGGTGCCCTCCCAAAACGCTATCGGCCCAGTCCAGTGCGTCGGCGGGCCAGCCACGCACGACGCCTGCGAGGGGCAGGGCGCGGTTTCCGCTCCGCCGGCTCCGCTCATTTCGGTGCCTCCGTCTCCTGCGCCTCCGCCTTCTCCGCCCTCTCCGCCTTCTCCGGCGTCGCTTGCAGCCCCGCCCGGGGCGCTGGTCATCCCGCCGTCGGTCTGGCCGCCGACACTCACACCGCCGGTCGCCATGCCGTAAGTCGGAAACTGACACGCGGGCAATGCCAAGCTTAGGATGGTGCTCATCATCCCTGCGAGCACCATGGCTCTGACGCACAAACGACGCGCCGCGCCCATCGAGGACAACCTAACACGAGCGCGTCAGGCGCACCCACAAGCTGCGGCTCGCGTCCGTTCCACGCGCCGTGTGGGTGGATGTGGATAGCGGCTGGCTGGTTGAATCGGCCTAAAAATGCCCGGCACCGGGCCCATCGGAAGCGGGGGTTGACCTGGATCCGGCCGGCGCGTCAAATCGGGGATCGCAGGCGCCACTGCTTGCGAGCCACGGCTTGATGGTTTGGGTACGAGGACGTGTTTACGGCCCGAGCTGCCCGCTTGCACTGCCGTGCAGGCATCGAGTGAGCCCGAAGGAGTCGAGACCTCCCGCGAGGTATCGAGCGCAGGGTGCACGTAGCGAATCGAATAGCGAGAACCGTGTAGTCGGTGCCGACCCGCGCTCGGCTGAAACGGACTTGCGATGTTGCGCTCCGTGCCTTGCCCGGGATTGACGCGCTTCGTGGACTCGAACTACTTTCCGGCGCTGCTGATGGGGCGGATGGCCGTAGCTTAGCGTCAGGAACACCTCGTGAACTACCTGCTGATTTCGGTTCCGCTCGCCCTGTGTTTGATGGGCGGGATGCTTTTGGCGCTCGAGTTCGGACGACGCCTTGGCCGTCGGCGCTTCACGCAAGTCGACAGCTCGAACACCGGTAACCTCGACAGCGCCGTGTTCGCGCTGCTCGGGCTGCTACTCGCGTTCACCTTTTCGGGGGCCTCGGCGCGCTTCGATGCCCGGCGCGCGCAGGTAGTGGAGGAGGCCAACGATATCGGCACTGCCTGGCTCCGGTTGGACTTGTTGCCGCCGGCACAGCAGCCGCCCCTGCGCGATTTGTTTCGCCGCTACGTCGATGCTCGGCTCCAGATGTACCAGCGTTTGCAGAACATCGAGGTCCAAGCTTCGGACTTGAGTCACTCGGACGCCCTTCAGGGAGAGATTTGGCAGCGAGCGACCGCCGCCTGTCGCGAACGGAACGACGCGGCGACGACATCGCTCATGCTGAGCTCGTTGAACACGATGTTCGACATCACGAGCACCCGGGTCGCGTCGGGCCTGATGCATCCTCCCGTCATCCTTTACGTGCTCCTGTTCGTCTTGGCGCTCGCGAGTGCGCTCGTGGCCGGGCACAGCATGGCTTCTGCAAAGGTCGCTCCGTGGCTGCACATGGTCACGTTCACTACGGTCATCGCCGCGAGTATCTTTCTCGTGCTCGACCTCGAGTACCCGCGCGCGGGCGTGATCCGGATCGATCAGATCGACGTGCTACTGGCCAACGTCCGCGCAGGCATGCAATGAGCGCTGCCCCACGCGAGCAATCGAACTGAGCCCGCGCCGCTCACTCGTGCTGCTTCTGGGCCAGACTCGAGCGTAGCCTCTCGGACTCCTTGCACGCAATTTTGTCGCCGACCTCGCAGGCGCGGATGAGAAACTGCTGCGCTTTCGCCAGATCCTTCGTGTGCCCCAAGCCGCGCTCGTAAGACAAACCGGTCACCAGGCACGATGAGAAATCGCCACCGAGACATGCTCGCTCGATGAAAGCCATCGACTTTGGAAAATCCGTAGGCACGCCCTTGCCAAGCCCGTAGTAAATGCCGAGCTGACTACAGGCAGCGGCGATGTTCCGGTCGCAGGCACTCCGGAGCAGCTCGAGCGCTCGCGGCGTCTCGGGCGTCGCG
The DNA here is from genome assembly GCA_037200885.1 of Pseudomonadota bacterium. Lineage (GTDB taxonomy): Bacteria > Myxococcota_A > Polyangia > Polyangiales > Polyangiaceae > PMG-095. Next base: position 1,146,739 of record JBBCIN010000003.1, on the reverse strand, counting down.
ACCTTGCCCGGATCGATGAGCTCCGCGTAAGAAACGCAGCCGGACGGCGCTTCACCGTCGCAAGCCAGCTTGAAGTAGCGCGTGGCTTCCGCCGCATTCTTCTCGATACCGAGCCCTTCGCGATAAAACTGCCCGAGCGACCAACAGGAGGCAGCGTTTCCCCCAGCGCAACCGCGCCGCGCTAGATCGATTGGCTCGTTCGATGTGTTCGCGGGTAGTCGAGCAGATCTTGCCTCGCAGGCCTCGAAGAAACCCCCTCGGCAGGATTCGAGCAGCAGCGTGAGCCCTTCATCACGGGTCGCCGACCGGTCGGCGAGCATTTCACCGAGTCGGCCGCAGCCCGGGGGCGAGCCACTTCGACAAGCCAAATTGTAGAAATGCTCGGCACGGACTCGGTCTTTCTTGACCCCGCGTCCCAGCTCATAGTTGCGCCCGAGTAGCGAACAGCTGCCCGCTGAGCCAGCCTGGCATTGCTTCGCGCAGTCCGCGTGGTCGGCGAAGCTACACACGTAGGGCGCCGAACTGCTGGCCACGACGCATTTCCCTAGGTCGTCCAATTGCGTGCCGGCCGGACAGCGCAGCGCCGGCTGCTCCTCGTCTCGCGCAGAAGCCGGAGCGGCGTCGTCCGTAACCGGCCTCAGCTCCAATCGAAGGGGCGCACTGCAACCAGCAATTCGCTCGTCGTCATTTCCCTGTTTGCGGCACGCCTCGAGGGCGCCATCGCGCTGCAGCAGCTTGCTCGATCCACCGAATACTTCATCAATCGACTCGGGCGCTCCCTTCGCTAGGGCGATGGCGTACGCACCGAGTGAGGCGCCGTGCACGAAGTGCGTTACTGTCGAACATTCACCTTTCAACTGCGACCGATTGACTGCCCGGAGCACGCTGGTTTGCTGTCCGACGATCGAGAACGCAATGTCGAGTCGACTACCCGTCGACAGCGCGGCTGCGACGCGACCTAGAAGTGTCGAGCTCTCGAGTGGCAAATTCGCCCGCAGCTCCAGCTCAGACGAGATGCTCATGATTTGTTCGCGCGGCGTCACACTCACGAAGCCGTAGCTGCCGTCGACGGTGCAGTCGGCTACGGGCACGAGCTTGTCGCACTCGTAGCGCATGGTCACGATTTGCTGCTTCATCAACGCTTCGATGTCCCCGCGTTGTTCGGGAGCCAAGGTAAGGACCAGCGGGGCTGCTGCGCTAGTCGGATCGCATTTCAACTCTGGTGCTGCAGGGATCTCGACGCGAGCCGCCGCCGCCGAGGACTTTGCAGAATTGCCCGCAGTGCCGGCGCAGCTCGTTGCGGTGAGTGCAGCCAGGCCCCCGAGGCCATTCCCCAGCCGGCGCATGAACGAAACCGTATCGAAGTGGGATATGGGGTCGAGCAAAACAGCAGAAAATCGAATGGGATCGGGCACGAGAAACCTCCAGATGTCGTCTTAGTCGGTCGGGAGCCAGGCCAGTTGCGCGCGATCTCGCGCGGAAAACGCTCGACGAGCGAGCACGCCTGTCGTTCCTCGAGCTCGGCTGGGGACGTGGATCGGCACTCCGTTGTTGCCGTCTCTTCACCGAGTGACGCAAGGGATGTTGGATGCTGGGCCCATGCTTTTCCAGCGGAAGTGGCGCCGGGCCGCACTGACGTCGAGCATCGTCATGGCAATGGCCTTGCGCAGCGGGCACGCGCGCGCGGGCAACGACGATCAGCTCTCGGTTGGCGGGGAGGCCGCGATGTACGGCGGCGCCGTGATCGCCACCGTATCGGACGGCGCGGCGGGCTATCACAACCCGGCAGGCCTCTCGCAGGGTCAGCGCACTCAGCTCGACGCCTCTATCACCGCCGTGGGGTTCCGCTTCTACACCACGCCGGATCTCTTGCGCGCGTCGACCGGGGAGCACGCGGGTGTCACGATGATGGAGCTCGTGCTGATGCCGACCGCGGGCAGCTTCACGCGGCGCCTGAATGATCGCGTGGTGGTTTCCTTCGGCATCTTCTCGCCGCGCACGCAGTTTCTGATCTTGCAGAAAGGATTGCATCTGACCAGCCCCGCACCCGCCGGGACGGACTGGCTCGTCGCCATCAACAGCATCGTCTACACATACTTGATTGGCCCGTCTGTCGCTTATCAGGTCAATCGGCGTTTTGCGATCGGCGCATCGCTGCACCTGGTCTACAACTTCGAGGACACCTCTTCGCACGCGACCGGCGGCGAGGGCGATACAGGGATGGTCCCACCCGAGCAGCCATTCCTCACCCAGTCAGAGCTGTTCGTCCGTACCACCTATGGTCTGCAGCTCGGCTGGGGATTTCAGTGGCAAATCGACGACGACTATCGCCTCGGAATGTCGATGCAGACCCCTGGTTTGCAGGTTCTGACCTGGCGGCAGACGACGCAGTCGTTCAGCGCCTCGGTGCCGGCTACCAGCGGCGGACCATTGTCGTTGCATCAGCTCGCGACCGAAGAGGGCTTCCGAGCCAAGTTCCAAGCGGTCTTGCCCCTGCGCGCGAGCCTTGGTCTGGCGCGCTACTTCGACTGGGGGCGCATCGAGCTCGATGCCGCGTATCAGAGCGGCCTGTCGGGCAATGACCTGGGGCTCGCCCGCCATGCGGTGGTCAATGGGCGCGCGGGCGTGGACTACAGGCTGTCCTCGTCAGTCCATCTGGGCGCGGGGCTCTTCACGGACCTTTCCGGTGATACACCGACTGCCTTCGGCCTGACCAAGGTCAACATGTTCGGCGGCACCATCGGCATGGCCAGCGGCACCGAGCACCGCCTCGCGGCGGGCGAGCGCGCCCGTTCGCTCGTCTTTGGTTCGACGCTCGGGCTGCGCTACGCCTATGGTAGCGGCCAGATCGGCACGCTCGAAGTGGGGCCTGTCGAGGCGGGTTCCGCTATCGCGAGTAACGTGGTGACCCACCTCAGGATTCACGAAATCATGCTGAATTTTGGCACCGCGCTCAATTTCTGAGGCGCTCGACGAGGTGCACGGACGCTCATGCTGCGTGACGATTGGTTCGCCAATCAGCGCCCAGTGGTGAGCGCACGAGCTCCCCCTTGATCTTGCGCAGCGCGCGCGCTTCCAACTGTCGCGCGCGTTCGCGAGATACCCCGAAGTGGCGACCAATCTCCGCCAAGCTGAGCTGCTCTTCTCGGTGCGCCATCAGTCTTCGCTCGACGATGAAGCGCTCGCGGTCGTCGAGTTGGGCGAGCGCGTGCGAGACGGCCTTACTCAGCAGCACGCGGGTCTCTGCCGAGAGCGCGGTCTCCTCGGCGCTGACCCAATGAGCTTCGCTCGACAGCGAGCTACTCGGCGGGTCTTCGACCTCCGGATCCCAAGGCACGTCCCGCGACTCCATCCGCTCCAAGAGGCCCCGCGAAGTGGGCGAGCTCAACGAGCAGCGCGACGGCATGCGCGCGCAATGGCTGCGCGAGAAAGAAATCATCGAGCGCCTACGCAAAAACCAAGCCGAGCTGGAGGAGCTGCGTCAGCAAGCCGAGAACGCGCGGCGCGCTGGTGATCTCGGAAAAGCCGCCGAAATTCAATACGGCCGCATCCCCGCGATCGACAAAGAGTCGGAGAAAGATCGCGCTGAGCTCGGCCGCGTGCAGGCCAATGGTTCGTACCTGAAGGAAGAAGTCACCGAGGAAGACATCGCGGCGATCGTCTCCAAGTGGACCGGTGTGCCCGTGTCCAAGATGCTCGAGGGCGAGAAGCAGAAGCTGATCCACATGGAGGAGAGCCTGCGAAAGCGCGTGATCGGGCAAGAGCCGGCCCTGGTCGCAGTCGCCAACGCGGTGCGCCGCTCGCGCGCGGGCTTGGGTGACGACAAGCGCCCGATCGGTTCGTTCTTGTTTTTGGGTCCCACGGGTGTCGGCAAGACCGAAACAGCTCGGGCATTGGCCGAGTTCTTGTTCGACGACGAGCGCGCGATGATTCGCATCGACATGAGCGAATACATGGAGCGCCACGCGGTTTCGCGCTTGATCGGCGCGCCGCCGGGCTACGTCGGCTACGATGAAGGCGGTCAATTGACGGAGCCCGTGCGCCGTCGGCCTTACTCGGTGGTCTTGTTCGACGAGGTCGAGAAGGCCCATCCCGACGTTTTCAACACGCTGCTCCAGCTGCTCGATGACGGCCGGCTCACGGACGGCCAAGGCCGCACCGTGGACTTCAAAAACACGGTCGTGATCCTGACCAGCAACATCGGAACCGCCGAGCTTGCCGCGATCGAAGATCGCCCGGGCTTGAGCACGGAAGAGCGTGAGCAGGCGAGTCAAAAGGCCGTTCAGGATGCCCTCCACGCCCACTTCCGCCCGGAGTTCTTGAACCGCCTCGACGAAGTGGTGGTCTATCACCGGCTGGATCGCAGTGAGCTGCGTCACATCGTCGAGATCCAACTGGGCTACCTGGTGAGCCGTTTGGCCAAGCGCGATCTCGGCTTCCACATCACCGACGCCGCCAAGGAGTTCTTGGCGGAGGCCGGCTGGGATCCGCAATTCGGCGCTCGCCCGCTCAAGCGCGCGATTCAAAAGCTGGTCGAAGATGCGCTGGCGCGCCGCGTTTTGGAAGGCGCGTTCTCGCCCGGCGACGTGGTGTACGTCGATCACGATCCGGAAGCCGCTGGCTTGACCTTCACCAGTCGTCCCAAGGGCGAACCGCCGCCCGAGCCGCTTCGCCGGCGCGATGCGTCGCTGAACTGATCGAGCGCCGCGCTCAGCCTGCGACGCGGGAGCTCAGGTCGCCGGCTCGTGTCCGTGCTGCGCCACGCGGCGCACCAGGGCGAGGCCGGCGAATGCGGCGCGGCGGCGCACTTGTTCGCGGTTGCCCGTGAACACGACGCGCCGATCGCTCACGCCGGCCGCGCTGGCGACCGCGTAGTGGACCAGGCCCACGGGTTTCTCTGCCGAGCCGCCGGTGGGGCCCGCAATGCCAGTCAGCGCGAGCGCGACGTCCGCGCTGAAGGCGAGCCGCGCGCCTTCGGCCATGGCGCGCGCGACTTCGGCGCTGACCGCGCCGAAGCGCGCCAAGAGCACCGCGGGCACGCCGAGCAGGGCGATTTTCGATTCATTCGAGTAGGTGACGGCGCCGCCGCGGAACACCGCGCTGGCGCCGGAGTGTGCCGTCAGCAGCTCCGAGACCAAGCCACCGGTGCACGATTCAGCGAGCGCCAAGGTTTGGCCTTTGGCCTGCAGCAGCGTGCACACGGCTTCCGGGAAGCGCGCCTTTCCCTCGCCGAAGATCACTTCATCGCCGAGACGCTCGCGCACCGCGCGCGCGCCCCGTTCGGCGCGTTCCTGTGCAAGCGCGAGGCTGAGCGCGCGCGCGAGTACTTTGACCTCGATTTCGGGCATCGTGGCGCGGTAACCGATCAATACGCCGAGCTCCGCTTCGATCCCCGCTAGGCGATCGTTCACTTCACTCTCGGGCAAGCCGAGGGTACGGAGCAGGACTTGGAAGTGGCGGTCGCCGAGCAGCGGCAGGATCCTCGGCTCGACGAAGGACTCGAACATGGCCTTCATCTCGAAGGGCACGCCGGGCATGAAGTAGGCGAGCGCGCGGTTCAGCTTCAGCTCGAAGCCGGGCGCGGTGCCGTTCGGGTTGGGCAAGATCGACGAACCGCGTGGAAAATTAGCCTGTTTGGCATTGGACAGCGCCATTTGGCGGCCGAAGCGCGCGAGCCGCTCACGGATTGCCTCGAGCGACGCTTCGTCGCGCACCAGCTCCACGCCGGCCAAGCGCGCGGCGCACTCGGTGGTGATGTCGTCGGTGGTCGGGCCCAGGCCGCCCGTGCAAACCACGACCTCGTGGGCCAGGGTGAGCCGCGTGAGCGCGGCCTCGATGCGCTCGCGATCGTCGTCCACACAATCGATGTCCAACACTTCGAAGCCGATCGTGGTCAGGGCTTCGGCTAGCCAGGTCGCGTTGCTGTTCTGAAGCTCACCTCGGGTGAGCTCGGTTCCGATGCATAGGATCGCGGCGGACATGGGGCATGGGATACCACGCGGCCTTCGATCTCGTACACGTTCCGTACCAGCGCGCGCTCGCGCCGGCCTCACCCGCTCGGCTAATAGGTTAACGGTATTATCCGCTTACCCGTGTGCGCTTGCCGGTACTCGGCGAAAGATCCATTATTGGACACCCTCCTGTCCATTATTGGACACCCTCCTGTCCATTATTGGACACCCTCCTGTCCATGATTGGATGCCACGGATGATACTTCCCGAATCCAGCCTATTCACCCTCGAGGTCGAAGCCCAGGCGCGTGGAACGCGCGCCCCCGCCGCCAACGAGCGCTTGCACATCAAGGTGAACAAGAAGCTCCGCCCAGCGCAGGTCGCTGATCTCGCCGCGCGCATTACCGGGCTCGAGTCGAGTAAGCAGGTCGCGCTCGAACGTGCCGGGCTGCCCGCGGTGTTGCTGTCATTGCTGGCCGGAGCGCTCGGCATGCCCCGCAAGCGGCTCTTGGAAATGCTGGCTGTCTCGCGCGCATCCGTCGAGGAAAAGATCTCGAGCAGCGAGCCTTTGCGCGGTGATGCGAACCGGCGCACGTTCAATCTTTTGCGCCTGCTGGCGCAAGCACGCGAGCTCGTCGACAGCAGCACCGCTCCTGAAGCTGCTGAGCTCGACGTGGGAGCTTGGCTGGGTCGTTGGATCGAAACCCCCCAACCTGCGCTCGGCGGCCAGCGCCCGTCCCGGCTATTGGACACGGAAACCGGCACGCGCGTTGTCGAGCGTGCCCTGGGAGCCTTGCGTAGCGGCGCGTACGTCTGAGCTCGACGATGTCGAAGTGGAGCGGTGGGGAGGGAAGAGCAGGCCTGCGGTGCGCGTGGAGTAAGCCTTGATCGCCTACCGCGTCGCGACCGAGACTCGCAAATATGGGGCGCTGGATCTATCGGGTTTGGGCGCGGCGGTCGATCCCGGGCGCTGGAACAAGCCCGGTCAAGCGGTGCTCTACACCGCGCTCAGCGCGGCGCTCGCCATGCTCGAGACCGTCGCTCACATCGATGCGGCGGGCTTGCCGCTGAACAAGTTCATGATCGAAATCACGATCCCCGACGAGGTTTGGGCTCGGCGTGAAGTGCTCGACCTAGCGCGGCTCGATCCGACGTGGAAGGCGGTGCCCGCCGGCCTCGCCGGCGAACGAGCGGGATCGGAATGGATCGACACGCGGCGCAGCGCGCTGCTGCTCGTGCCCTCGGTGATCGTGCCCGAAGAATCGTGCCTGCTCGTGAACCCGGCGCACGCCGATGCGCAAACCCTGAGCGCGAGAGTCCTGCGCAAAGTAGAGTACGACTCGGTCTTCCGCTCGGGCGGGCGTTGAAGCGCCGCTGCTGCTCGTGGCCCGAGCGCGAGTCGCTGCTCGCCGGGAACGCAGCGCTGTCGGAGCTGCGATGCTGGATCGCGATCGCCCACTCTTGCTATTTCGCGCCGTCGTCAGCCGAGTAGGCGCAACGAAAGCCGACGTGGGCGGCGCGCGTTTGGCGGAGCTCGACGGCCCAAGCCTTGAGCTCAGCCGCCAGCTCGGAGCGGTAAGAGCCGCCGCGCGCGGCGAAGGAGCCATCGCGCTCGAGCGTCCATTCAGCGACGTTGCCCGAAAGATCGAGCGCGCCCTCGGGAGTGGCACCATCCGGCCGCGCTCCGGCCAGATCCGGTCCAATGCCCGCGCGCGCGCAGGGTCCAGTGACGAGTCCGAAACTCGCGCGGCGGCAGACTAGACCCGTGTTGCCCCAAGGGTAGCGTCGACCTGCGCTGCCAGCCGCGGCGAATAGCCATTCATCAGCGCTCGGTAAGCGCCCGCCGACGAACGCGCAGAACGCGGCCGCTTCACCGGGACTCACGTTGCGCACCGGGCGCCCCGGCTCCGAGTCGTCTGCGATTTTCGGGCATGCGCCGGCCGCCGCGCAGATCCGGAAGCGAGCCACGGTGACCTCCGCGCGGTCGAGGGCGAACGCCGGCACATTGACGTCGTGCAGCGATTGCTCCGGGCCTTCCCAATCCGGCGCGCCGATATGGCTCGTTCCGCCGGCGATCGCGACGCGCGCGTCAGGGAGCAAGCAAGCGCCGAAGTCGTCCCGCACCATGTCGTTCGCGCAGGCGCTAGCCACGCCCGTACACTGACCGGTGTTCGCGAGCCCCTGACCCACGCCGCAGCAACGCGCATCTTGCGCGACCAGGCCGGGCGGACAGCGCGCCGGCACGCGTCGCTCCGATTGAGCGAAGCGCACGCTGATCGCGACCGAGGCCAACGCCGCAACCGCCGCCGCTAAGGCGTAGTTGATGCGCGTGAGTCGGATTTTGGGCACGTCAGGGCCGGACAAGATAACGCGAAACCGCGCGGCGGATCAGCAAGGCCCGGCGAAATACGGCACCTCGCTGAGGAAAGCCCGCTCGTACGAGCCGGCCCGCAGCACCGAACGCATCTGCAATGGACCATCCGGACCGAGTAACAAGGAGCCGCCGTTGCCGTCGAAATCCACGATCGCGCTGGGCGTTAGTCGGCGGTTGTCGATCGCGGTCAGCACCTTGCTCGAGCCATTCGGGCCCGTTTCCCAAAGCGCGCTCAGGCTGGCCGAGAAACCCGTGCAGCTCGAGCCGGTCTCCACGCTCACGAACAAGAGCTCCGGTCGCCCGGGCAGCACGAGCTTCGAAACGCTGCGCCTCGCGTCCCGATCGTCCCAGGCTCCGTCTAGCTCGGGATGCTCGGCTCGAAAGCGCGTTTGCAGCGCGGCATAAGCAGGCAAATGTCGGAACGCCGTCATCACGGCGGCGCCGTCTTCGGCGGCCGCGGGCTCCGGCGCCGCGATCGCGGGCGCGGGCAGGTTCGGATCGACGGCCAACAAGGCGCCTTTGCACGGCGCCGAAAACTCAGCGATGAGGGTGCGCCCTCCCACCGCGGATAGCCGCCAAATCTCCCCGGCGATCGTCTCGGCTGGCATTGCGGGTCCGTCGGCGCAGCCTTCCCAATGTTCGGCGGTGCGCGGGTCGGGCGTGATCTGTGCGCGCAATGCGAAGCGCTGCAAGCGAGTTTCGCAGACCGCGCCACTCGCGCCCAGCACCTTCACCGGGCGGCCGAGCCAGCCACGCAGCGCCTTGGGCAGGCGCGGCAACGCGACGCCGCGCGTGGCGCTGCTACCACCCGTGAGGGCGAGTGGACCTTCGGCCCAAGCGGGGTCCGGCTTGGCATCCAGCAACGCGCTGTTTTCGTCCGCGAGCCAGAGTCCGGGTTGTGCACGGAGTGGGCTCAGCGCGGCATTGGCGGGTGCGGTTTTCAGCGCAGAAAGCGCGATTGGCGCGGGCCAAGCGGACGCGCACGCGCTCGCGCTGGCCGGCGCGGGCGCGCTCGTGGTCGCGGTCGGGTCGGGAGTCACTGGGGTCGCTCGCGTCGCCGCGGCCGGTGCTGGTTTTCGGGGGGGCGCACTGCGCGCGTGGCACGCCCATGCTTGCGTCGAGAGCACGGCGCAGACGAGTACGAGCTCACGCTTCAAGGCTGCCATCGCTTTCGATCGCTTCACCGCGAAGCAGGCGCTCGAGCGTGGGCTCGTCGATCACGCGTGCCCCGAACTTCTTGGCGGAGTCGGTCTTGGCCTTGCCCACCTTTTCTCCGATCACCAAGTACGTGGTGCCCTTCTTGACCTTGTCGTGCACTTCACCGCCGGCCGCGCGGATCGCGTCGTGCACGTCTTCGCGCTTGCGCGAGAGCACGCCCGTGACACAAAACGAAGATCCCGAGAGCGGTCCGGTGGCGGCGGCGCGCGCCCTGGGCTGCGGGGTCGAGACCTGTAGACGCGCGAATTTCTCGAGCAAACGCCGGTTTTCCGGGTCCTCCAAATAGAGCCGCACGCTCTCGACCATCTTCGGTCCGAAGCCCGATATCTGCGCCACGTGCTCGAGCACGTGATCCGAGCCCCAGGAGATCAAATTCTGCAGTGACTCAGCCGCCTCGGCCAATTGCTTGGCGGCGACTTGGCCGACGTGTTCGATACCGATGCCGGTGAGCAAGCGCTCGAGCGGTTGAGCACGTGATTTTTCGATCGACTGAATCACGTTTTCGGCGCTCTTCTTGCCCATGCGCTCGAGCGCCTCGATCTGCGGCACGGTCAGCTCGTACAGATCCGACACATCCGCGATCAGCTTGCTCGAGATCAGCTGCTCGATCAGTGATTCGCCGAGGTGATCGATGTCCATGGCGAATCGGCGTGAAAAATGTAAAATCGCGCCTTTTACCTTGGCCGGGCAAACGCGGTTCGGGCAGCGAATTGCGACTTCTTCCTCGCTGACCACGACCTTGGTGCCGCAGCTCGGACAGACCTCGGGCATTTGCCACGGCACTTCCGTGCCGGTGCGCGCGCTGGGGTCGACCGCGATCACCTGAGGGATGATTTCGCCGGCTTTTTCGATGCTCACCAGGTCGCCCACGCGCACGTCCAAGTGCTCGATGATCTCGGCGTTGTGCAGCGACGCGCGCGACACGACCGTGCCCGCGAGCTGCGTCGGTTCCAGGTTCGCGACTGGCGTCAATGCGCCGGTGCGTCCGACTTGCACCACGATCCCGAGCACGCGCGTGTTCGCCCGCTCGGCGCCGAACTTGTAAGCGATCGCCCAGCGCGGAAACTTCGCGGTCGCGCCCAAGATGTTCTGCGACGAAAAGGAGTTCACTTTGACCACCGCGCCGTCGGTCTCGTACGGATAGTCGCGGCGCGCGCGATCGATCTCCGCGATCGCGGCGCGCACTTCCTCCGGCGTCTTGCACACGCGCTCCAAGCGATGTGTCGGTAACCCGAGCTCGGCGATCTTGGCCAAGGCTCCGGCGTGCGTCGCAGCCAAATCCGGACCTTCCACGACTTGCCAAACCATCACTCGCAGTTGGCGTTGCGCGACCACGCGCGGATCGAGCATGCGCAGCGAGCCGGAAGCGGCGTTCCTCGGATTGGCGAACGGCGCTTCCCCGGCGGCCACGCGCAGATCGTTGATTTTGGCCAAATCACGGCGAAAAATCACCACTTCGGCGCGCAAGGTCAGCGGTCCCGCGTACGGGATGGTGAGCGGCAAAGAGCGAATCGTCTTCAGATTGGTCGCGATGTCTTCACCGCTCAGCCCGTCGCCGCGGGTCGAACCGCCGACGAGTTGGCCATCGCGATACAAGATCTCGACGCTGCCGCCGTCGAGCTTGGGTTCGACGCAGAACTCCGACACCGCGCTGGCCGGCAAACCGCCGAGTACTCGCCGCTCGAACTCTGCCAGATCTTCGTCGTTGTAGGTGTTGTCGAGCGACATCATCGGCGCCACGTGCGGCACGGTGCGCAAGTCCGTGCGCAGCTCGTCGCCCACGCGTTGCGTCGGAGACGCCGCGGACTTGAGCGCGGGGTGCTCGCTTTCGAGCGAGCGCAGCTCGGCGTACAACGCATCGTACTCGCGGTCGCTGAGGGCCGGATCGTCCAGCACGTAGTAGCGGTAGTCGTGCGCGCGGACCTCGGCCACGAGCGCCGCGTGGCGCTTTTTCGCGCTGGCGAGGGTGGTCATGGGCGGGCCTCGGCCGGCAGCGGCAAGCTCGGAAAAATCACGCGCGGGAATTTGCCAAAGAACCGAGTCCCGGTCGACGCTTTGCTGACGCTGCCCTAGGAAGTTAGCTTAGGGTCCGACCCGAACCGAGCATGGCCAAGCCCGTCGTAGCCGAGAGTGAGGCGCAGCGTTTCCTACGTGAAGGAAGCGGACCCTGGGCGGATCTCGCGCTCACTTTGCCCGTGTTCGTCGGCTACCACCTGGGCGTCGTGTTCTTGCCCGTGCGCAACGCTGCGGACGTCGTGACTCGTGAGCTCACCACGCTGGCGGAAAATAGCATCTGGCAATACATCGGGCTCACGCTCGGTATCGGCGCGGCGTTCGCGGGCGTGCTGCTGATGCTCGGTCGCGGTCACACGCTGCGCAGCTCGCGCTTCGTGTTCGTGGCCATCGAGGGCATCTTGTACGCCATCGCCATGCGCCTCGCCGGGCAATACGTGGTTCAGCAACTCGCCCTCGCCCACGGAGTTCCGGACGGCAGGTTCAGTGCCCTCGTGATGTCACTCGGCGCGGGCTTTTACGAAGAGATCGCGTTTCGAGTCGTGCTGTTCGGGCTCGGCCTGCGCTTGATCCTCGGCTTGATCGGCAGCATGGCGCGCTTCAAGCGCTTCCTGATCGCGGTCGCCTGGGCGCTGACGATCGCGTGCGTGTTCAGCGGTTGGCACTACGTGGGTGATTTGGGTGAACCGTTCGAGCTGCGCTCGTTCGTGTTCCGCGCGGTGTGCGGCCTGGCGTTCACCGCGATCTACTCGTTCCGCGGCTTCGCCCCCGCCGTCTGGACCCACACGATTTACGACGCGTGGGTTTTGCTACTTTAGACTGGGTCAGTGAAACCGAACGCGGCCACATTCGACGACACGACCTGCGGTTTGCGCCCGAGCGCTTGCGAGAAATATGGGTGACCCATATTCATTAGTATGGGTATCCTTCTAGGATGAAGACGACGCTGGATATCCAGGACACGCTCTTGCTGCGCGCCAAGCGTTTGTCGAAACGCACTGGCAAGCCCCTCCGCGCCTTGGTGGAAGAAGGTCTGAAGCACGTGCTCTCGCAGCAGAAAGCCAACACCAAACACTACGAGCTGCCCGATTGCAGCGTCGGTGACGCGAGCGCGGTCAATCCGCTCGAGAGCTGGTCGTGGCAAGATTTACGCGACGAGATCTACGCGGAACCTACGCCCCGATGATCGCGGTCGACACCAACGTGCTCGTCTACGCGCACCGCCGCGAGGCGAAGGAGCACGCGGTCGCGTCGCGCAGGCTGAGCCAGCTGGCTTCGGGCAACGAACCTTGGGCGATCCCTTGGCCATGCGTGTACGAGTTCTTCAGTGTCGTGACCAGCCGGCGCATTTGGCAGGACGCGGCGAGCACGCCGGCACAGGCTTGGCAGCAGATCGAGGCGTGGCTGGCTTCGCCATCAATCGAGCTGCTGAGCGAAACCGATGATTTCGCCAGCGTGCTTGCGCCGCTGCTGAGCCGCACGCGCGTCGTCGGTGCCGTGGTGCACGATGCGCGTGTCGCAGGGCTTTGCCTCGCACACGGCGTCGATACACTGCTGACGCGCGACCGCGATTTTTCGCTCTTTCCCGAGCTCACGACCGACAACCCCTTTGCCGTTTGAAGAGGGGCGATCACGATCCGGCAACGCACCTCTGAGCACGCAGCGTTCCAGCCCGCGTCGTGCGATGCGTTCACATCGAATACGGCAGTTGGCCGAGCTGGAGCTACGTCGATGACGTTGGTTTCAGCCCGTAGCGGCCGCTGAATTGGCTCAGAGCCAAGCCAGGCAATAGCACGAAGGTCGCCCAGAAGACGAGCCCCGACTGATAGTACGCGTCTACGTTGGGAAACAGAGCGAGGTACGGATAGCTGATGAGCGTCGCGGAGATCACTGGACCGAGCAGCGCACACCAGCGTGACAGTGCTTTGAGCCCCGCGGGGCGGCCGGCGAGCAGCACGTACGCCTGCAACAGCGGCAGGAACACGAAGTAGTGCATCCAACACGAGCGCACGATGAAGGGCAGCGCGGCGAAACCGAGCAGCAGGGTCGCGAGTCGATCATCGCGGCGAGCTGCGCGGATCATCAGCGCGATTTGAAAGAGCGCGAGAGCGGCAGACAGGGCAATCGCGATCGGGTAGGCGGAGGCGCCGAGGCCGAACCAGCGCTGCGCGGCAAATTTCAACACGCTGGGCGCCGCGTTCGAATAGTGGGTTCGGCTCAGGTAACGCGAGAGCTGACTCAGGTTCTCGATGATGGCGGACACGAGCGCGAGGTAACCGTGGCCACCGAGCACGAGACACGGGATCAAAGCGATGCAGACCACGACGGTGAGCGAATAGTAAGCGGCCGTCTCGAGGTCGCGGCGAGCGAGGTAGTAGAGCGCGAACAGCGCCGGGTAAAACTTGATCGCGGTCGCGAGGCCGAGCAGAACGGCGGACAGCACCCGCCGTGAGCGCCCATAAGTGAGGAGTGAGAGCGCGACCAGCACGCACGAGATCGAGCTCACTTGGCCGTAGATTGCGTCGTGCAGTACGGGGAGCGAGAGCACGAGTGCCAACGCATAGAGCAAGCACGCTCGACGCGTGCGTAGCAGTTCGAACCAGTACGGGAGAGCCACGAGCGCGCCCAGCGCAGCCAAAACTAGCCCGAACCAAAGCGCCCGCGCGGCCTCGAAGCCGAGCTGCGAGAGCAGCAGCATGCACACCGCGAAAAAGGGCGAGTAGTAGAAGCCGGTGACCGCCGTGGGCTCGCGCTGCAAGCGCAGCCCTTGCGAATAATAGACCTTCGCAAAGTCACACAAGAGCGTGGGCTCTTGGCCACCGAAGCAAACGTTGTACGCGTTCCTCGGATCGAGCTGTGCGAAGAACTGCGTCGGACCGCCTCGAAACCACACCAGCGCGGCGGTCCCGATCACGAACGCGAGGCAAGCGAGAACGGGCGCACTCGCCCGCGGCTGGGCCCGCGGCTGGCTGTCCTGATTCATCGCGACGTGAGCTCCTTCACCGTAAGGAGTCGCAGCAAGCGCCCCTGAACAGCCGTTCTAGCGTCGATGGCAGGGCCGCGTCACCCGCGACGCGCTGCGCCGCGATTTACTGGGCGATGGGCTGACGCTGCGCGGGGTCGTAAAAGTAGCGCTCGCTTACGATTTCGTCGCCACGCCAGACTTGGTACGCGATTTCCTCCATTCGCAGCCGGCCGCCATCGCTGGTGGTCATCTCGAATAGGTAGTGAATCGCCACGCGATCGCCGTCGACCAGGTGCGAGACCGCTTTGATGGTGTCGAAGCGCATGCGCTTCAGCGCCGCCTCCTCGTTCGCGAACTGCGCAGCGCGCCCGACGCGCGGCGCCTGCCCGTTTTCCTGCGCAGTCATGTCCTCGGCGTAAAACTTGGACAGCGCCTCCAGGAACTGGCCGCGTTCGATGGTCGCGACGAAATCTTCCACCACAGCTCGGCTCGGCATCCGCCGTTTGTGGGACGGGCGCCTCTGCCGTCAAGGCCGACGCGCGGCTCGCTAGTGGCAGTGGGCGATCGCAATCCCGCAACGCACCTCGAAGTCTGCTCCGTTCCCGCCCCGCACCCGCCGCACCCGCCCTTTGACGCCGAAGGCTGGGCCGGCCCGCGACGGGATTGGTGACCATCAACAAAGGAACGGCGAGCTCCCTGACAAAGGAATGGCGAGCTCCCTGACAATTGGGTCGTGGCCACACTGGACCTGTGCATCTTTTCGTGTTCCCCGCCCGCCGGCTCCCCTCTAGTTCGATAGGCGCGCGCGGGGCTGGGGTCCCACACGGTCCAAACCGCGAGCGTCCTCGGCAAATTTGAACCGAGCCGCGCTTCCTGTGATCAATGCTGCGGTTTCCGGGAATTCAACAAACGTCCGAGCGGCGCATCCTTCATCCAAAGGCCCGCACTGTTCACCCGAGTGCCCCTCGGGCCTCGATTCGGAGGCCCGGCGGGTCGCAGCGCCTGAAGTGTCGGTCCAAAGTTCTTCCCTTAGCTTACGAGCCCCTTGCTTTTAATCAGTAACGAGAAGATCTACGCCGCTCGTCATGCGCTAAGGTCCGCGGCCCTGCAGGTGGCGCGGAAGTGGCAAGTCGCGAGTGACACCGGTCGCCTAGTTTTGGCCCGCATTTAGCTTTGATGTATATCGCCCGAAGGAGTCCCTGTTCATGAGTCGGTCCATGCTCTCTGTGCGTGCTGTGATCCCGTCTGCGTTTTTCCTGGCAGTGGCCGCCTCGTGTGGTCACACGGACCTGACCTTGGACGCGTACAACAGCGCCAAAAATAGCGGCATTAGCACCGGCAACACCGGCAACGACAGCGGTGTTTCGGGCAACGGCAACAGCGGCGGTTCGGGCAACTCCGCCGGGGCCGGCGGTTCGCTACCGCAGTTTGCTTGCACTACGGTCGCCTCTCAGCAGTTCGATACCACTCACATGGCGCCCTACAACGAGCCGGCGAACGTCGCCGCCGACGTCGAGTCGACCCTGAACGCCATGGACGCGACCGGGAGAGCCAGCCAGATGATCGGCGTCGACGGCGCTGCCCAGGACTATTTCGACATCGAGCGTAGTCCCGACCAGGCAGTTCCCGGCGTAGGCACGATCCGCGGCTACAACTATCGCGACGCGGGCCGAGGGGTGAACCTCGACGCCGGGCAAAAGAACCGTCCAACCGACGGCAAAGACTACGCGACCGTGTTTCCCGCGGCGTCGGTCCGGGCGGCCTCCTGGGACATGGATCTGGAGAAGCGTGTCGGCGAAGCTTCCGGTGACGAAACGGCGGGCTCCCTGAACAACATGCTGCTCGCCCCCTGTATGAACATCATTCGCCACCCATACTGGGGTCGCACGCAGGAAACCTACGGCGAGGACTCGTATCACATCGGCCGCATGGCGACGGCTTACACCGTCGGCCTACAAGAGTACGTGACCGGCTGCGCCAAGCACTTTGCTGCCAACAACGTCGAGAAGAATCGCTCGTCGCAGAACGCGCTCATGAACGAGCAGACGCTGCGCGAGATTTACTCACGGCACTTCGAGATGGTGGTTCAGGACGGTGGCGTCGGCTGCATCATGGCGTCCTACAACAAGATCAACGGCGTCAAGAGCACGCAGAACAAGCACCTGCTCAGGGATATCTTGAAGGCGCCCGTCGAGTCGGGCGGCATGGGCTACCAGGGCCTCGTGCTCTCTGACTGGTGGGCCATGCCCGGCTATCAGGACGCGCCGCCCCCCGACCAGGCCCAGAGCTTGACCACCGAAGCTGTGGCAGCCGGCCTCGACATCGAAGTGCCTTGGACACTGCACTATTCGACGACCACGCTACAGGCAGCCGATCAGACGCTGGTCCGGGAAGCGGCCGGGCGCGTGCTTCGGCAGAAGTACCGTTTCAAGACCGCCCGCGACACGGATGGCTGGAGCATCAAGGCGCCGACGTCCACGCTGACGCCCGGCGGTGCATCGATCACGAACAGTGACGATCACGAGAAGTTGGCCGAAGAGGTGGAGGTCAAATCCGCCGTGCTGTTGCAGAATGGCGTGGGGGGCGCGCCGCCGGTGCTGCCGCTTACGGCAGCGGCAGTGAACATCGCGGTCGTCGGCCCAGACCAGAGCTTCTCGCTCGTGAGCTCATCGGTGCCGAAGAGCTGCGTGAGTGACCCACGGGGGCCTTGCATCTACCACTTTGCGACCGACCCCGCGCTCGGCGATCGCGGTTCGGCTCGAGTCAATGGTGACCCCGCCAAAGCGATCGGACCGTTCGACGGTATCAAGAACGCCGCAGGCGGTTCGAGGACGGTGACCTCCGGGAACTCCGCGGCCGCGGCCATGGCCGCGAACGCCGACACGATCGTAGTAGTCGTCGGCTACACGCCAGGCGACGAAGGTGAGGAGTACGCTATTGGCGCCGGTGGCGATCGAAGCACCCTCAACCTGCCGATGTTGCCGGCACCGTCGACTGTCGCGGACCAAAACGCCTTCGTGAGCAGCGTGCTCGATCTGAACAAGCCGACCGTGATCATCATCGAGTCGGGTTCGATCGTGAACCTGCCCTGGCTCGCTCATGCGAACAAGAACCAGGCCACCATCTGGGCCGGCTACAGCGGCCTCCGCGGCGGAGCGGCGCTCGGCCAGCTGATCTTCGGCGCCGCGAATTTCTCGGGCAAGATGCCCCTCGCCTGGCCCACGCAGGCCGAGCTCGACAAGGTGCCGTTCAAGGGGACTGATGAGGACGGGACGCAGATGGGCTACTTCTTCGGCTATCGCGAGTTCGATCGCCGGAAAGCCACGGGCGATACGGTCAACTTGGTCTACCCGTTCGGTCACGGCTTGAGCTACTCCAGCTTTGCGTACTCAAACGTGCAGGTCCCGTGTGGTACACCCACGAAGGACTCCGTGTTCAACGTCGCGGTCGATATCAAGAACACCTCCACGCGCGACGGCGACGAGGTCGTGATGCTGTTCGTGAAGCCGCCGGCGAAGCCCGCCACCACCATCGGTGATCGCCCGATCAAGGAGCTGAAGAGCTTTGCCCGTGTCACCGTGCCGGCGGGCATGACCACCACTGCGCAGCTGCCATTGCGCATGCGGGATCTGCGCCGCTGGGCACCGGACAGCCCTGACCCCAACGCTACGACCGGTAGCTGGGTCATCGACCCCGGCACCTACACGATCCTGATCGGCAAGGACGCGGACGACGCCGACTCCATGGCCAACATGGGCTCCTTCACGATTAACTGAAGCGCCGCTTAAGCACTCCCGCGAATATCGGAATCAGCACATGACTTCTCGACGAAATGGTCTCGGGCTCGGTGTAGCCCTGTCTTTTGGTTCGGTTTGCTTTAGCTTCGGCGCGTCGGCGCTAGCGCAGGACGAGCCAGGCCCCTTGACTCCTGCTGCGTCAGGTGACGCAACGGGCAAACCCGCCGATGCTCCGGCGGGAACCCCTGCGGTCGAACCCGCGGTCGAGCCCGGAAAGGCCGCTACTGAGGCGGCACCTCCGGCGCCGGTAGCGCCGCCGACGGAGACGACGGCATCCGGCACCAGCGTCGAACGCGAAAAAACCGTAGCGTTGATCGGCATCGAGCAGCTGCCTGGGTCCGCCTACCCGAGCGTACAGACGCGCGGCATCAAGTACGGCTCACTGTGGCTCACGTTCCACGGTCAACAGTGGCCGTACATGCCGATGATCGGTAAAAAACCAGGGATGCGGATCGGCTTCTCGGGATCGATCTGGAACGATCTCAGCTACACGCACATCTCGGCTCAGTCCAAGGGCGATAGCGATCAGAATCGTTGGACGACGCAAACACGCGGCGTACTGCGCGTGACTCCCACCTACAACGCGGCCGGCGGTTGGTTCGCTCAGGGCAACGGTGAGTTCGTCGTTCACGGCGATATGCGCCCGGACGCACTGACGGGCGTGCTCGGGTCCACCGATGACCTGTTCGTTCGTGTCGGTAAATGGGACCTGTTCGACGTAACGGTCGGCCGCTTCCAGGGTTGGGAAATCGCGAACCACTTTGGCATGGGCCTCGACCAGAACACGCTCGAGCGTTCCGGCGCTTGGATCGTTAGCGGTAACGCAGGGCGACCCACCGATGGTTACGGGCTGAGTTACTTCTGGGACCGACAGGATAACTTGCTCGGCGCTTACGCAGTGCACGTCTACCCGACCAAGTATCTGCGCGCGGAGATCCTCGGCCACGTGGGCGCCGGTAACGCGACGTCGAGCCCGTATCAACTCGATATCCGCCCAAGCGCTATCTTCGACATCGGTTGGATGAAGCTCAAAGGCGGCTTGGAGTACGGCAAAGCCAAATCACAGGACGCGAAAGGGCTCGGAAGCGACTCGAAGAACGGCTACGGCTTCGCCGCCCAATTCGTCATTAACCCGTACGTCGAGTTCGGCGGCAGCTACGCGCGCGGCTTCCATGACTCGGTGGACTCCAAAGGCAACCCCGATCTGGCTGCCAGTGACACCGTTTCAACCTACGGTGGCTTCCTGAACGCGAGCCCCGGTTACGAACCCCTCGTGTTCGGTTTCGGTGCCTTCAACAACACGCGCAAAGACTTCCGCCCCGACGGCAGCATGGGCCCGCACCACGGTGAGGTCGATACCAACGACCAATTCCAGATCTTCGGTGCCGCTCAGTACACGCTCTGGGAGCAACTCTACCTGAAGTTCGTCCTCTCACACGCCAGCAACCACGTGGAGGACTTCAACAAGGGCACCTTCACGAACAACTCTCTGAGCGGGCGCTTCCGCGTGATGCTCTTGTTCTGATCACGACCTGCTAGGCAACGACAAGAGCCGTCACCGATTCGATTCGGTGGCGGCCCTTTCGCTTTGGTGCGCCCAGCATCGGGATGCAAGCCCGGGCTAGCGGCTGGTTGATCCCGGCGCGCCGCCGGGCCCCGAGGGATTGAGCCGATGCCCTTCGCGCGCAGAGTAGATGGTGACGCGCTTGACCGAGCCCTCCTCATCATACTTGAACATTGATTCCCGCCTCACGGTCGGCGTCGATTCGATCAGTGCGCTCATGTCCAGTGGCTTCGCGCTCATGTCCTGCTCGAGCGTTGCTCGGCATAGCGACGTGGAACACGCCACATCCTTGATCCGTGCTCCATCCAAAGGCGCGGCGCCGAGCTCGGTTTGCCGTTTCGGCTATGTGCAAGTTCGTTCTGCCAGAGGCGGCCTTACCCAGAATTAAATCTGCAACGGCCGTCTTGGTGGAACATGCTTCGAGCGCGTTCCGACGAGCCCGCGCCAAAGTGCAAAGCGATGGCAGCCGGTTAGGCAACCAGGTCGCTAGACGGTCGTCGCTGATGACATGCCGATATCCGTGACTCAACAGCGCCAAGCGCTGGGTCGGACAGCTGTCGTCGATCGTGAAGACAAGTTCTGGGAAACCAAAACCCGGGTCGTGTAACAGTCCGGCGCAGTTAGGGTTCAAGTGCCCCGCGTGAACCACGGCAACGTCGACTTCCTGAGGTCGGAGTGACCCTGAGCCGTCAACGAGTGATTTGTCGAATTCCAGAACTTCGATTCCGCCGATACCGTGAAGTGTTTGCAGCAGCCTGAAGCGAGCCGAATTCTCTGGCAAGGCAAGCAACACGAGCGCCGGACGATCGAAACGCTCTACTGCGGCTGACACCTGCAAGTTCACGGGAAACGTGGCCGACGAAGTGAATTCAGGGTCGCCTTCCTCAGTGAAGCAACTGTTCGAAGTGGTGAACCGACCCAGGCTCGGACGAATTTTCGTCACTAGCTGCCGCGACCCGCGCGATTTTGCATCATCGTCCTCCCTGCACGTTGGTCCCGATGAACCGCTGCCTCACCCTCTACCACGAGCAGCGCAATTTCGGATCGACGATGAGCAGTGCGGCACTGCGATCATGGTGAACAACGAACGCGCCGGCGCGTTGCAGTTCACCGAATTGCAACGTCGGATGGGATATCCCGGTCTGGCGAAATTCGTCACGGCCCAACACTAGCTACAAGAGTCGCCGCCGACCGGGGCGATCACGATCCAGCAGTGCAAGTCAAAGCAGTGCGCTGTTCTCCTAGGTGATCTCGACGAGGGGCGACCAAGCTTGCTCACCGTCGACGAGCCCGAAGGTTGTGACCGGGCGACGTTCGCGTGACACCAACAAACGAAGGAGCGCTCCCCAGCAGGCTCAGACCACCGCGGGACCCCGGCGCCAATTGCTACGCGAATACGCTTACGGCGCAGGTCGCGCACGGTGCGCGCGCGTACCCGCGTGATACTCGGTGTTCGGCGCTAACCTCGCGTTGTTTATGCGCATGCGCATCCACGGCAGAGGATCGGCTGTGCAGTGGCACGCGTGTTGGTATGACTTTCGGATCGCGCTCGTGGACTGCTCGATGGAGGTTGCGTGGCAAAAGGCTGCGCGCCTCGCAAGGCCGCGATATGCGTCAGCGCGCCGAACGTCGGCGTGGCGATTCGAAGTTCGTTGCCGCTCGATTTTGCCGAGTTACACTCGCGGCTCAGGGGTTGTCCTTCTTGGTTCGGGTTCGGGTCGATCTAAAAGTCGATTCACAAAGGAGTAATCATGCCTCGCTATGCGGCGGTCTTCTTCGGGTTATCGCTTCCTTTCGCGCTATCCGCCTGTCTCGACATGCGTGATGGCCGGCGTCATTGGCACCCTTCGGATTACGACCCCGGTTGCTTTTCTGACTATGATTGTCCGCTGCATAGCTACTGCACGCGCGACGGCGAGTGCGTCGCCGACAACGATAACGACCACGGCTCGAGCGACGGGACATGCGGAGGCGGCGGCAAATCCGCAACCGCCGGTGGGCCCGGAAAGGGGCACGGTTCGGGTGGTTCGGGCGGTTCGAGCGGTTCGAATGAATCAGGCGCCTCGGGCGCTGCTGACGAGCCAGAGACGGGTGGCACGAGCGGCGGTTCGACCTCGCACGGTGGCGCGGGCAGCGCGGGACACGCGGCCAGTAGCTCGGGCGGCTCGACCGGCGTTGGCGGACACTCAACGGGCGGCTCGAGCGGATCGCCTGCCACGATGTCGTGCAGCAGCAACGCGCAGTGTGATGACGGCGATTGTTGTTTGTCTGGCGTCTGTAAACCGATCGCGCAGCCGACCAAGTGTCAGTTCAGTAGTGAGTGCGGCTCGACCGGCCGCTGCTTCGATGGCTCGTGTCAGCCGGCGTGCACCGTCGCGGCTGACTGCGGCACGGCGGATCGATGCGTGGATGGCTTCTGCCAGCCCAATCAAGCGTCGGGCGGTCAATGCGTTTACAACGCTGATTGCGCCGCATCCGGCTCGATTTGCCTGAATGGCCGCTGCCTGGCTGGCTGCAGCAGCTCGGCTCAGTGCGGTCCGCACGATAGCTGCATGAATGGCACTTGTCAGGCCGACCACGGGGCTAAGCCCGGTTGCACGGCCAACGTTGATTGCAGCGCAGGCAAAGTGTGCGTGAACGCGGTTTGCCGCAGCGAATGTCAAAGCAGCGCGGATTGCTGCACGTGCACCAACTCCACGGTATGTGAAGCAGGCTTCTGCGTGACGCCGGGTGAGGCCTCCCCACAATGCGAGCTAGCGAGCTCGTGTGGAAGCGGGGCCAATTGCATCGACGCGACCTGCGTCGCGCCCTGAAGTATCGCTGCCTCGCGCGCCGGCATTGGTTCGGCGCGCGAGCCCGCGACTTCAAACAATCGATAGAAAGTTCGGCGACGCGAACACGTTGCGGCGCCGCAGCGGCTCAGGGCCATTGCGGCGCGCTTCTTCTGCGCTACGCGGCATTTTCGCAAGCTTACCCACGTAGAACGGTTCAGCGAGCTGACCTACCTCTCGAGTCCAGCCGGGGGGGACCGGTGCTCTTTTTCCGCGAGTAGCTCTGTCACGCCGGCTGCGAGCGCCAGCTCAACTGGGCCACCAAACGCAGGCTTCAGAAATTGGTCGAAGCGAACCCCCGCCCTACGGGCGTCAGCCACCCACTGACGCGCTTCGAGGAAGCGGCCATTTAGGATTGATTGGATCAAGACTTCGAGTGCCACAGGTCGTCCAAAGCATAGCTCGGTTTGAGGCGCTCGACCGTCGGTAGAAACTGCTCGAGTTTTGCCCATAATTCCGATTGGGGTCAGGCCAGCTCTGGTGCCTGGTGCGTGAGTTGTTCAAGCTCGAGTCTGTAGTCCTAGGGATCCCGTCTGCGACGCCGAAGGTTGTGACGGCTGCGACGTGACTCGTGACCATCAACAAAAGACCTTGCCTGCTCAGGTTACTTGCAGCGCGGGCAAAGGGTGCGTGAACGCGGTTTGCCGCAGCGAGTGTCAAAGCAGCGCGGATTTGCTGCGCGTGCACCAACTCGATGGTTTGTGGAGCAGGCTTCTGCGTGACGCCGGGTGAGCCGTCCCCACAATGCGCTATCTTCGACCCCAAAAGCGACCGGGTAGGTGCTAGTGGTCGTCTGTATGCTCCCGGCGCGCCCGTTGAGAATACTCTTCGTCGTCCTAGCTAGCACTCTAATCCTCAACTCGAGATCGGCCCACGCGCAGTCGGCCGAGCCGCCCGCAGCGGTATCGAGTCCCGCGCTGCGTGAACTCGTGGCGCTGGCTCGCGAGCGAGCGCCGGAGGTAATTCTGGGACGCTCGGCGCTCACTGCCAGCCGTTCGAGTTACGCGGGCGCTCGACTAGCGCCGCTCGGCAATCCGCTACTCGAAGTGAAGATGCAAGGCGCCACGCAGGACGTGGTGAAAGACGTCAACATCGAGGCCGAGCTGTGGTTACCCGTCGAAGTTGCGGGTCAAAAGTCGCGTCGCGGTCGCGAAGCAGATGACTTCGTCGAGTTGCACGCCGCCATGCTCGAGCAAGCGCGCGCTGCGGCCAGCGGTCGCGCCGTGCGGGCGTATGGGGCGCTGGTGGTCGGGGCCAGCCGCTTTCGCGTGCTGAGTGAGCTTGCGACCAACGCGCAGTCGGAGGCTCGTTACTTCGCCGAACGCATGGCGATCGGGGATGCCACCGAGCACGATGCGGCGCTCTCCGCCGTGGACGCTGCGCGTCATCAAATGGCGTTGAGCGAAACCAGAAGCGAGCTGTTGCGCGCGGTGGGCGATCTGTTCGAGCTCACCGGTCGCAACATCAGCTCCGAAGGCGTCGCCGAGGCGCTCCCGCCGGGCTTTTCCGGGCCGCTGCGCGCGCCGCCCGCGGTCGAGCATTCGCCGCAGTTTCGCGTGCTCTCCGCGCAGGCAAAGTACTACGCAGCGGCGCGCGACCGCATCGAGAGCGAAGGTTGGAACCCGCTCAGCGTGGGGCTCTTGGCCGGCCGCGGCGATTACGGCGAAACGCGTTTCGGCGGAGGCCTGGCCTATGCGTTCCCCACCTTTCGCGCGAACCAGGGCGAGCGAGCCCGCGCTGACGCCGAACGAACGCGCGCCCTCGATGAACTGAGTTTGCGGCGTGAGCTGTTTGCGCGCCGAGCCGCACTGCTCACGAGCGAGCTCAGCGAGCTCGGACGAGCGTTCGAGATCGTGACCAACGCGGCCTTACCCGCGGCCGAGCGCGCCGTGGCTGCTGCCAACGAAACGTACCGCGCGGGCAAGGGCGACCTCTTGTCCGTGCTGGTGAGCCGACGTGATTTCTCGGCGCTCGCGCTGCGCCGCTTGGAGATCCTCGACAAGAGCTGGCTACTATTGGGCGACCTGGTCGAGATCACGGGGGAATTGCCATGAGCTCCGGTGCATCCAATCCGACCCCTCCTCCGGTGTCGGCGCCGTCGGCCGCCTCGCCCGGTGCCGCGCCGTTTTTCACGCGAAAACGGCTATTCTTCGCGGTCGCGGTCGCGGTTGCGCTGGGGGTTTTCGGCGCTGTTTGGGCCGCCCGCGGCTCGGGCTCGAGCGAGGAGAGCGCGCCGCTCGAGGCAGCGGACACGCCGCGCGTCGACGGCGAGAGCATCGCGTTTTCGAAGAGCTTCGTCGAGCGAGCCAAGCTCAAGTTCGCGCCGGTGTCACGCTCGTTGCTGGTGCCGGTGGTGACCGCGGTCGGCACGGTCGACTTCAATCCCGAGCACGTGGCGGCGGTGGGCACGCGCCTGAAGGGCCTGGTCAGCCGGGTCACGAAGTTCGAGGGCGACAGCGTCGATTCTGGCACCGTGCTTGCTGTGATCGAGAGTGCCGAGCTCGGCGAGGCACAAGCGGCGGTCAGCATGCTGGAGGCCGAGAAGCGCGCCGCGGACGTGAATCTGGAGCGCGAAACGACGCTCTCGCAGAAGAACCTGACCACCAAACGCGAAGCAGAGGTGGCGGGCGTGGAAGCGGAGCGCTACCAACTGATGCTGGGGGCGGCCAGACAGAAGGTAGAGGCGCTCTCGGGAGGCGTCGGCAGTCGCCCCAGCCGTCTCGGCTCACATGAGCTGCGTTCTCCGCTGAAGGGAACGATCGTGGAGCGCAACATCTCCGCGGGTCAATCGGTGGAGGGACAGCTGGTCGCCTTTCGCGTCGCGGACATCGATCACTTGTGGGTCGCGCTCGACGTATTCGAGCGCAATTTGTCCAAGATCCGCGTGGGTGATCGCGTTGAATTGAGCTCGCTGGCGTCCCCCAACGATGTCTTCGAGGGGCGCGTGGCCCGCGTGGGAGCGATCATCGATTCGGAGACGCGCAGCGCGCCGATCCGCGTCGAAGTAGACAATCACGATCGTCGCTTGCGCGCCGGCCAGGCCGTGAACGCAAAGATCCACGCGGCGAGCGGCGGGGAGCAGCAGAGCACCCTCTTGCCCTCGAGCGCGATCACCTACGTCGACGGCAAGCCGACCGTGTTCGTGAGGAGCGGCGAAAACGCGGTGCGAGTGGTCAAAGTGGAGCTGGGGGTCAGCAATGGACAAGACACCGAAGCGACCAGCGGTGTGAACCCCGGCGACGAAGTGGTGAGTGAAGGCGTGTTTGCGCTAAAGAGCGAACTTTTTCGCTGAGCCCCGAGTACCCACATGTTGAAGTATTTGGTAGCGGCGTCGATTCAGGCGCGAGGCGCGGTGATTGCCGCGCTCGTGCTCTTGCTCGTGGTGGGCGCGTGGGCAGCGCGTACGTTGCCCATCGACGCTTTGCCGGACGTGTCTACGGTGCAGGTCTCGGTGCTCACTTCGGCCTCGGGGCTTTCCCCCGTCGAGATCGAGCGCACGGTGACGATGCCGCTCGAGAACGCGCTCAACGGCGTGCCCGGCGCGATTGGTCAGCGCAGCGTTTCGCGCTCGGGCTTGTCCGCAGTGACCGTGATTTTTCGTGAAACGATGGACATCTGGTTCGCGCGCCAGTTGGTGCTCGAGCGTTTGCGCGGCGTGGAGCTACCCGCGGTGGCCTCGGCGCCCGAACTTGCGCCAGTTTCGTCCGGTTTAGGCGAGATTTTCCAGTTCGTGGTGCGGAGCGAGCATCACTCCGCGATGCAGCTCCGCACCCTGCTCGACTGGGAGATCGTCCCGAAGCTGCGCAACGTGCCCGGCGTCGTGGAAGTGAACACGATGGGCGGCGAGTTGAAGCAGTTTCAAGTCGTGGCCGACCGCGCCCGCTTGAAAGCGCAGGGCCTCTCGCTCGGCGACGTGGTGGACGCGCTGCGCGCTGCGAACCTGAACGCGGGCGGCGGCTACATCGACCGCCGCGAGGAGTCGTTCACGGTGCGCGGTCAGGGCATGCTCTCGAGCCCCGACGAGATCGGCAACGTGATGGTGCGCTCCAATAGCGGCAGCCCCGCGGTGTTGATCCATCACATCGCCGAGGTGAAGGTGGGGCCGGCCCTGCGCCAAGGAGTGATCACCCACAACGGCAAGGGCGAGGCGGTGACCGGCGTGGTGATGATGCTGCTCGGTGAAAATAGCCGAAATGTCGTCACCGCCGTCGCTCAGCGCGTCCACGAAATCCAGCCCACGCTACCCCCGGGCGTTAAGATCGAAGTCATCTACGATCGCAGCGACTTCGTCGGGCGCACGTTGGCGACGGTGATGAAGAACCTGGCCGAAGGCGTCGCCATCGTGACCGTGGTTTTGATCGTGTTTTTGGGCAGCTGGCGCGGCGCACTAGCGGTCGTGCTCGGCATTCCCTGCGCAATGAGCGTCGCCCTGCTCGGGATGCACCTGTTTCACGTCACGGGCGATCTGATGTCGCTCGGCGCGATCGACTTCGGCTTCTTGGTCGACGGCCCGATCGTGATCTTGGAAGCGGTGATCGCGGCCACGGCTGGGCGTCGCTTGATCGGCGCGGTGCGCGCGCGCGCTTACTCCGAGATCGCCGGTGAGGTGGCGCGACCGGTCGCGTTCGCCGTTGCGATCATCATGCTCGTCTACATTCCGCTCCTCGCGCTCGAAGGCGTGGAGGGCAAGATGTTCCGGCCAATGGCGATCACCATGGCCTGCGCGCTGTTCGGCGCGCTCTTGTACGCGGTGCTGTTTTTTCCCGCCGTCCTGGTGGCGATGGTGCCCCCTGCCAAAGGCCACGGTCCGGCTTGGCTCGAGCGCGTGGCGGCGGCCTACCGCGGCATGCTCGGCGGCATCGTGCGTTACCGATTGCTCTTGCTGGCCGCCTCCATCGGCGTCTTCTGGGTGTCGGCGTGGCTGTTCGGGCGGCAGGGCGCCGAGTTCGTGCCGCGCATCTTCGAGGGCGACGCAGTCGTCACCATTCGCCGCGCTCCGAGCATCTCGCTCGACGAAGCGCGCAAGCTCGATCTCGAAGCCGAAAAGGTGCTGCACTCCTTTCCGGAGGTGGTGACCACGCTCGGCATGACCGGTCGCGCGGAGGTCGCGGTCGACCCAGTGGGCAACGACAACACGGATTTGTTCGTGCGCTTACGACCACTCGGTGAGTGGAAGACGGCACACGATTTCGACGGGCTTTCCGAGCGGTTCAAGACCAACATCGAAAATCGTGTGCCTGGCACTTTCGTCTCGGTATCGCAGCCGATCGAAGATCGCACCAACGAGCTGATCAGCGGCTCCCGTGCCGACGTACAGATCCAGATCTTCGGCGACGATCTCGAGGGTTTGATGCGCCTAGCGCAGGCCGTTGGCCAACGCGTGCGCAAGATCTCTGGCACGGGGGACGTGCGCGTCGAACGCGTGCTGGGCGCGCCCACGATCAGCGCCGTGGTCGATCGCGCACGCCTTGCGCGTTACGGGGTGCGCGTCGAGGACGCGTTCGCGGTGCTCGCCGCCGCGCGCGAGGGCGTTCCCGTCGGACACGTCTACGAAGACGAACGGCGCTTCGAGATCCGCGTGCTGGAGCCGCCTGCGCGCCCCAGCGCCGACGGCATCGGGGATTTGTTCGTGACCACGCGCAACGCCGAAAATGTACCGCTCCGCGAAGTCGTGACTCTGTCCGAAGGCGAAGGGCCGACCGCGATCCGTCGCGAGAATCGCATGCGCGCCGTGCGCGTGGACGTGAACCTGCGCGGTCGCGACTTGGTTTCATGGGTGTCCGAAGCGCAGGCCGCGGTGAAGCAGAGCGTCCGCTTGCCGACCGGCTATCGCGTCGAGTGGGGCGGACAATTCGAAAATTTCGAACGCGCCCAGGCGCGCCTCGCCATCGTCGTCCCGGTGGTGATCCTGCTCATCTTCGCCATGCTGCTGTGGATGTTCCAGAACTTCCGCTTGAGCCTGGCCGTATTCGCGCTCGTGCCGCTGTCCCTCGCGGGCGGCATGCTCGGCTTGGTCCTGCGGGGCATGTCGTTCAGCTTGCCCGCAGCCGTCGGCTTCATCGCGCTCGGCGGCATTGCCGTATTGAACGGCGTGGTCATGGCGAGCGACGTCCGTGGGCGCCTCGACCAAGGCGTGCCCATTGACCTAGCCGTAACGGACGGCTGCGCGCACACTCTGCGCGCCGTGCTCACGACCGCGACGGTCGCCGCGCTCGGGTTCCTGCCCATGGCAACCGCCAGCAGCGCAGGCGCGGAAGTGCAAAGGCCGCTCGCAACCGCGGTCGTGATCGGCATGGCCATCAGCACGTTCTTGACCCTGTTCGTGCTGCCCGGCGTGCTGCGCGTGCTGCTTGCCCGCTATCGTCCCCACGTCGCGAAGGCGGAGGACGAGAGCACGGAGCCGGCAGAAGCGAGCTCGGTTGGCTCGCCCAGCCACGCATGAACGAAAGCGGAGTGGGAATTGCAGGCGGTGCGGCGGTGACGCCTGCGGACGATTGTGACCGGCGGCCGCGTGCCGACCCATTCGAACGCGCCGGCGTCGCGCTGTGGTGAGCAGGTCCCAATCGGACTAAGTCTTCGTCGCGAGCACGAAGTACTCCACGTTGCCCTTGGGCCCCGGAACATCCGAATCGGCGCCGCCTTGCACGTCGAAGCCGGATTCGCGGATGGCGTTGAGCACGTGTTCGATGGCGGCGGTGCGGACGGTCTGATCGCGGATCACGCCGCGGCTTTTGCGCGCTTCGTCGCGGCCGACTTCGAATTGCGGCTTGATCATCGCGAGCAAGCGCGCGCCCGGTGTCATCCAACTGGTGATCGCGGGCAGCAATTTCTCGAGGCTGATGAACGAGGCATCGACCACCACCAAGTCGAGGCGATCGCCGAACACGTCGGGTGTCAGGTGGCGCGCGTTCGCGCGATCCATGACCACCACGCGCGGGTCGATCGCGAGCTTGTGCGCGAGCTGACCATGACCGACGTCGATCGCGTACACCTTGCTCGCGCCGCGTTGCAGCAGGCAATCGGTAAAGCCTCCAGTGGACGCGCCCACGTCCGCACAGACCGTGCCCTCGACCTGGCACGCGAGTGCGTCGAGGGCGCCTTCGAGCTTGTGCCCACCCCGAGAGACGAAGCGCTCGGGCTCGCGCACGATGAGCTCGATGTTCGGATCGAGCTCGGTGCCGGCCTTGTCGATTCGGCGATCGCCCGTGAACACCTTGCCGGCGAGGATCAGCGCTTGCGCTTGGGCCCGCGTGGGAGCGAGCTCGCGCTCCACGAGTAAGAGATCGATGCGTCGTTTGGCCGGCACTCGCCCACCGTAGCCTCAGCCGGCGTGACGCGTCGCGTTACCTAGTAGTTGCACGCGCGAAACAATCCGATTCACGATGCCGCCGATGAACAGCGCCAAATTCGCGATCGGGCTCTTGCTGGGCGGTACTGCACTGACGGCGGGCAGCGCCGCGGAGGCTGGGGAAGCCACCGTGCAAACCACTTCGACGACCACCACCACGACCACGCCGGTGGTGGCGCCCGACGACCCAGCGACCACGCCGCCGGCTCGCGCCCAGACGGGTATGACCCTCCCTGGCGCCACGCCGGAGCCAGCGGCCGACGCCACTGACCACGCGATCGTGGTTCGGCATTTCGGCATTGGATACATGGGCCGGCGCACGATCAACATCAATCCCACGGGCGCGCCCGCCACCGTGGACGCGCCGATCATCGGCGTGCGCTATTGGCTCGACCCGCTGATCGGTATCGACGCGGGCGTCGGTTTGCTGTTCAGCGGTGGCTCGACCAAGGTCGGCGACACCAGCACCGATCTGCAGGGCTACACCGTGTTCATGCTGCACGGTGGCGTGCCCTTGGCGCTCGCGGGCTCGAAGCATTTCAGCTTCCAAGTGATCCCCGAGCTCAACTTCGGCGTCGCCAGCTCCAAGACTGCGCCCGCCGCACCGGGTGGGCCGGCTTCTGATTTGAGCGGCATCCACTTCGACATCGGTGCTCGCGCGGGCGGTGAAATACAATTTGGATTCATCGGTATCCCCGAGCTCTCGCTGCAAGCGGGCGTTGGCTTGGCATTGAGCTATGATCACGCCAAGATCTCGCCGCCCGGGGGCGGAGCCGCCACCTCCGCGAATACGACTTCGTTCGCCACGTCCGTCGGTAACAATCCGTGGAACATCTTCACCAGCAACATCGCGGCCCTGTATTACTTCGACTGATGCGGAGGCTCGCATGTCCGTGAATCGCTCGTTGGCGGCTATTTTCTGCTGCAGCTGGTTGCTTGGCTGCGGCACGGGCGGGCGTCCCGCGCCTGAACCCGTGGGCGTTCAGGAGCCCGAGCGAGATCCGCAGCAACCGCAGTCGAACTCCCAAGATCCAACGCCCGACCCGCAAGGCCCGCAGATCGGTAGTGAGGAACCGTTGCCCGACGCACAGGAACCAAAGCCGACCGGTTCGCCGGAGCCCGAGGTTGCGGGCGCCCCGGGGCGCGGGGAGGGCGGCGACTCTGGGCGCGGTGGCCCTGGGCCTAGTGGGCCCGCGGCGGGTGGCCCTGGGCGTGGTGGGCCTGGGCCCGGCGGCGCCGCGGGTGGCGCTCCGCCCGGCATGCCCTGAGCTTCGCCAG
Source organism: Pseudomonadota bacterium (assembly GCA_037200885.1). Lineage (GTDB taxonomy): Bacteria > Myxococcota_A > Polyangia > Polyangiales > Polyangiaceae > PMG-095. The sequence goes on along the minus strand of JBBCIN010000003.1, from coordinate 1,115,400 downwards.
CCGGATTCGCTGAGGGGCCGCAGGTTTTGGCGCGGCCTCTCGCTTGCAGCGCAGCTTGCATGCGAGTCGATGGGGTGCTGCTCAGCGCGGTGGCGGCGGTCGCGGGCGGTGTGTGCGCGGTCTACCCCGGGCCCACTTTACTTTGTCTATTTTGCGTCGGGCTCCTGCTCTACCCGCAGGTCGGATGGCGCACCGGCGCGTGTGCGCTCGTCTTCTTCGCGCTCGGCGCCGCGCGCAGCGCACAGCAAGTTCAGCGCTTCGAGGCCACGCGGATTCAGCTGCGTGATGCGATCGGCCCGCCCAGCCGCTGTGATCTGAGCGCGATCGTCGCGGGCTCGCCAGTGTGGTCCGACGGCACCGCCAGCTTCGTAGCCGAGGTCACGCGCGCCGATTGTGAGTCTCGGCCTTTGCCCGTGCCGTTTCGCGCCCGCCTGCACGGCGGTCCAGATGCCCTCGCGCGGGAGGACCGCGTGCACGCGATCGCGGATCTTGCGCCCGTGCAGTTGTTTCGCAATCTGGACACCGCCGATCCGACGCCGTCGGCCGCGCGTCAAAACATCGTGCTCACGGGCGGCGTACTGTCGCTCGGTGTGGCCGAGCGGCACTGGGGTCTGCGCACGCTGATCGACCGCGCGCGTGCGCGCGCTCGCCAGCGGATCGTACTCACCTTTGCGCCCGCCGCAGCCGGCATGGCCCGTGCGCTCGTGCTCGGTGAAAATGATTTGCGACCGGAAGACGCGCAAGCATTCCAGAAGAGCGGGCTTTCGCACATGCTCGCGGTCAGCGGCACGCACTTGGTGTTCGCAGTGGTAGCCGTCGTGCACGCGCTCACGTTCCTGCTGGCGCGGGTGGAGAGGCTCGCCGCACGCTGGGTGGTGGCCCGCTTCGCGAGCTGCGTCGGCGTGGTTTTATCGCTCATTTACGCTGATTTTGCCGGCGGGAGCAGCTCGGCATGGCGCGCTGCGTTCATGCTCTCGGTCGCCTTTTCAGCGCGCGCGTTGGGGCGCAAGCCGCTCACGGTGCGCACCTTCGGCCTGTCCACCTTGGTCTTCGCCGTGCTCGATCCGCTGTGCGCCTTCGATTTGTCGTTCATGCTCTCGGTCGCGGCAACCTCGGGCTTGATCTGGCTTGGTCAGCCGTTGTCCGCGCGTTGTGAGCGCATCGGTTCGCGGCCGTTGCGCTTCTTGGCGGTGAGCTTCGGCACGACTCTGTCAGCGACGATTCCGTGCGCGCCGCTCTTGGCTCTTTTGGCATCGGGGGTCACGCTGGCGGGCCTTGTCGCCAACGTGTTGGCTTCGCCCCTCGGTGAGTCCGTCGCGCTTCCGCTGTGCCTCGCGCACCTGCTTTTGGCGCCGATCCCTCCGCTCGAGCGCGGCGCGGCCTTGGTCGCATCGGGCGCCCTCCTGGTCGTCAAGCGCATCGCCTGGTTGAGCGCGGATGCGAGCTTCTTGGCGCTCACACTACCCGAGCCGGGGCGCTTTCAAATGAGCGTGATCGTGGTCTTCGTTTTTGGTTTGGGCGCGCTGCGCGGCGCAGCGTTCCACGATCTCGCGGCGCGAGCGCGGCAGCGTTTGGCAACCGCCTGGAGCGTTACCTCGGTGCTGGCATTCTGCGCGCTCGAGTTTGCGGCGCGGCGCGCGGGCAGGCCACACGGCGTGATCCGCGCGAGCGCCCTTGACGTCGGTCAGGGGGACTCGAATCTGATCGATCTGCCGAACGGCGCGTGCATCTTGATCGACGGCGGGGGCTTCGTCGGCAGCCCGGTCGATCCGGGCAAAGCGGTGGTGTTGCCCGTCCTGCGCGCGCGGCGTCGCAGCCGCGTCGATGTGGTCGTGCTCAGCCACCCGCACCCGGATCACTTCACCGGTCTCGCCAGCGCCCTCGAGCAGCTGGATATCGGCGAGTTTTGGGATACCGGCCAGGGCGAAGCCGAAGGCGCAGGGCCCGTGTATGCCGGGATCTTGCGCGCTTTGCGCGCCCGCGGCGTGCCGATCCGTCACCCTGAGGAGTTATGCGGCAAACCGCGCAGTTTCGCCGGCGCGCAAGTCACCGTGCTTGCACCGTGCCCGTCGTTCACTCCGCATCGCGGCGCCAACGACAATTCGATCGTGATCTCGGTGGCCTACGGGCAGCGGCACTTCCTCTTCACGGGCGACGCCGAGCGTGAAGAAGAGGCGGAGCTCGTGCGAAACCACGCGGCCGACTTGCGCGCGGACTACCTGAAGGTCGGTCATCACGGCAGCCGCACCTCGACCAGTGATGCCTTTCTCTCGCTCGTCGCGCCCGCCCTCGCCACCCTCTCTTGCGGCGTCAGAAATCGCTTTGGCCACCCGCACGCTCCCACCGTGGAGCGGCTCGCCGCCCACGACGTGCGCGCGCTACGCCTCGATCGCAGCGGCTCGGTCGAGGTGACGAGCGACGGCCACTCGCTCTCCGCGCGCGCCACGCGCTTGCCGTTATGAGGAAACTACGGCGCGACCGTCGTAACGACGCAACGCTTGCTTGCAGGCGCCTTTCGACCGCTTCCGGCTCGGGTCTTGCCGCGCGCACCGGTCTACGCGAGACTTTAGCTGTGCCCGCGTATTCACCGCCTGAAGTCCGACCGCTGATCAGTGCCGAGCGCATCGCCATGCGCGTCAACGAACTCGCGGTGCAGATCAGTCGTGAGTATGCGGGGCGCTCGGTGGTGCTGCTCAGTGTGCTCAAAGGCAGCTTCATGTTCGCGGCCGACTTGGCGCGCGCCATCGATTTGCCGATCCGCATGGAATTTCTGGGCGTCCGCAGCTACGGGGACGACACCAAATCGAGCGGCGTGGTGCAGATCACGCAGGATCTCACGCGCCCGGTCACCGGTGATGACATCGTGATCGTCGAAGACATCATCGATACCGGCCTTACGGTTTCGTATTTGCGCGAGCAGCTCCGGGGGCGCAATCCGGCTTCGGTGAAGGTGGCCGCCCTTTTGCACAAGCCCGCGCGCATTCAGCGAGAGGTCGAGATCGACTACCTCGGGTTCACGATCGATGACGTATTCGTGGTCGGCTATGGGCTGGACTACGCCGAGCGCTACCGTAACTTGCCTTATTTGGGGGTGCTCGACCCAACGCGGGTTGCCTCGAAATAGGGCCGCAACTCGCCAAAAGTGATCGCTCCGGCCGTCGCCCTACATTGGCAAGGGAACGATGACGCGACCGCGACTCGGGGTTTCAGTGCTGGCCCTCGCCGGGCTGTTTGCGTGTGGCGCCCGCGCGATCGAGGACCCGGACTCCGGCAGTGCGGAATCGAGCAAGCCAGCTTCCAGCAGTGACGACAAAGGCGCCGCGGGAAAGTCCAACAGTTCGGATCCGCTTCCTTCGACGGCACTCGGGACGTGTAAACCCGGCTTCGACCGCGCTCAGAACCCCACGCGTCCATGCCATTGGCTGACCGAGTCCGGCATTTGCTTCGACGACACCGACAACGCGTGCGCGTGTATCTGCCCGCAACAGGGGGACAGCGTGTGCGCGCACGGCTTCGACGATGGCGCCAATTCCGCGACGTTCATCTATTGTCTGTGACGCGCGGCACGCGCGGTCACTCGCGTTCCTCGGGCTTGGCCGGGCCTTCGGCGGGCGTGGGCGGCTCTGCCTCGGTCTCGCCCCGTAGCCGGCGCAGCCGCTCGCCGATCGCCTTCTCCAAGCCTTGTTGCGTCGGCTCGTAGAAACGCGCGCCTGCGATTTCGTCGGGCAGATAGGTCTCGCCGGCCACGAAGCTACCTTCGCGATCGGGCGGGTACTGATAGCCCTGGCCGTAGCCTTCGTCTTTCATCAGCCGCGTCACGGCGTTGCGCAGTTTCTTCGGTACCGGTAGCGCGCCGCGCTCCTCGATCGCGGCGCGCGCCGCGCCGATCGCGCGTTTGACTGCGTTCGATTTGGGACAGCTCGCCAGATACAGACAGGCATGAGACAGCGGAAACATGCCCTCTGGCAGACCCATGCGGCGGAACGCGCTGTCCGCGTTCACCGCGACCTCGAGCGCGCGCGGATCGGCGTTCCCGACGTCTTCGCTCGCGAAGATCATCAATCGGCGCAGCAAAAATAACGGATCATCTCCGGCATCGAGCATGCGAAATAGCCAATACAGGGCCGCGTCCGGGTCGCTGCCGCGCAGCGATTTGATCAGCGCGCTGGCGACGTTGTAGTGCTCCTCACCGGATTTGTCGTACAGCAGTGTGCGCGCTTCGCCGGCGCGCTCGACCGTGCTCGGGTCCAGCACCGCGGAGTCTTCCGGCAGCAGTGAGACCGCGACTTCGAGCAGGCCGAGGGCGCGTCGCGCGTCGCCGCCTGAGACTTTGGCGATCGCTGCCAGTGCTTCGGGCTCGGCTTCTACTCCGCGTTCGCCCAAGCCTCGCTCCGAGTCGTGCAGCGCGCGCTCTAGAAGCGCTACGATGTCCGGCTCTTTCAAGCCCTCCAGTCGAAATACGCGACAGCGCGATAAAACGGCCGCATTTACCGAAAAAGATGGGTTTTCGGTGGTGGCGCCGATCAAGGTCACGGTGCCGTTTTCGACGTGCGGTAGGAACGCGTCTTGCTGGCTCTTGTTGAAGCGATGGATCTCGTCCACGAACAACGTCGTGCCGCGACCTTGGTACGAGCGTCGTTCGCGCGCGGCGTCGATGATCGTGCGCAGCTCTTGCACGCCGCCCAAGACCGCGCTGAAGGCCACGAACTCGGTCTTGGTGATGCGTGAGATCACGTGCGCCAGGGACGTCTTGCCCGAGCCGGGCGGCCCCCACAAAATCAGCGACGGCACCCGGTCCTTTTCGATCGCCTCGCGCAGCAGGCGCCCGCCACGAAGCAGCGTGTCTTGGCCCAGCACCTCTTCGAGCGTTCGCGGCCGCATCCGTTCGGCTAGCGGCGCCGGCGGCGCGGCCAAGTGCCCACGGCGCGCGGCGGCCTCGAGCAGAGTCGGCTCGCTCGTCGGTGGGCGAGCGCCGCGGCGCGCCACGCTCAGCGCTCCGCTCGCGGCCGCTCGCCGAAAATCGCCGTGCCCACCCGCACGATCGTCGCTCCAGCGGCGACGGCGTAGGGCAAATCCGCGCTCATGCCCATGCTTAGCTCGGGCAAGCGCTGGGCGCCGCCGTGCACATCGCGCAGGTGTCGCAATTGTTCGAAGTACGGGACTGCGCCGCTCGGATCTTCGGTGTGCGGCGGCACGCACATCAGACCTACGGATCGAAGATACGTCGCCTCGTCCAGCGCCTGGAGCAACTCCGCGAGCGCCTCCGGTGCGCAGCCGCTCTTTTGCGCCTCACCGCCCACGTTTACTTCGACCAACACGGCCAAACGCGACTCACCCGGGACGAACGCGCGTGCGCCAGCGAGCGATACGCCGCTCGCTCGCTTGTCTAGCTCACGCACGAGCTCGACCGAGTGCACGGTGTGAATCAGCGACACCAACGGGGCGACCGCGCGCGCTTTGTTGCGCTGCAAATGCCCGATCATGTGCCAACGCAGCTCGCTCAAGTCTGCGAGCTCGGCCGCCTTCTGCTCCAGCTCCTGTAGATAATTTTCGCCGAAATCACGCTGGCCCTCGGCGTACGCCGCGCGAATCGCGCTGGCCGGGTGGAACTTGGAGACCGCGATCAGGCGCGCCGAATCGGGCGCGCGCCCCGCACTGGCCAAGGCCTGGGCGAGCTCCGTTCGCACTCGATTCAGGCCCAGGGCAACTCGTTCCACGATCGCCTCAGTTGGCTAGCTTCTTCAGTTCGATGGCGGCGGTGCGCACTCGTAAGCTATCGCCGCTCGAGGCTTCGATCGAACCTTTGAAGCCATCGCCGTCGCGGGTCGCGACCAAGACGCCGTGCAGACCCGCGTCGTCGGTGGGCGACAGTTGCACGCGCAGCGTGTCGTCTTCTACCCTGCCGCTCACGTGGCCCGCGCCGAATGCGCCTTCACTCGTGCCATCGACCTGTCCCGCATCGTCGATCTGCAAGCTGAGCTTGCCCGGGCCGCTCGAAAGCTTGCCGTCGTCTTTCCCCCACTCTTTTACGGCGCCGACCTTGATTTCGACGGGTGCGGTCTTCGCCTCGTATTGGCCGGTAAAGCCCCCGGAAAACCACGGTTTCGCCTCGGCCACGGCGGCGGCAGGGGCGCTGCTGGCGCTGGCTGAAGGGGCCGCGGACGCGCTCGGCGCAGCGCTGGCTGCGGTCTTACAGCTGGCCAGACCGAACAGCAGCCCGCACGCGACGGCATTCAAAGCAATTCGAAACTGATTCATGAACGAACGAGCTCCCGGATGCGCACGCCGAGCTCGCCCTCCAAGTTGACCAGCTCACCGCGTGCCACTTCACGCCCCGCGACGCGCAGCACCACGGGTTCAGCGATGCGGCGGCCGCTTTCGATCACATCACCCGGCGCGAGCGCAGCCCATTCGCGGGCGCTCATGCTCACCGCGCCGACTTCGATCCGCACCACGACGGGTGAATCGAGCACTGCGTCGGTCAACGACGCTACCGGTTTTTCTGGATCTGACATGAGCTCACCTGCGTCGGGCAAGAGCTGGACGCTGCCTTCCCGTAACACGATTTTGCCATCGCGCGACAGCGTAGCTGGGAGGCCGCGATCTTGCCCGGGTGCCGCCAGCGCCACCGCTCCCGCACCGCTCGCATCCAGCCACAGCCCGGGTCCGGGGAACCAGGCGTTTCCCGGCACGAAATCCGCTAGCGCGGCGCGTTCGGCCAAGCTCCAACCGACCACGATCGGTAGCGCAATCGGCAGTTCACCCAGCTCTGCGAGCGTGAGCTCACGAGGCTTGGGCAGCTCCGCGAGCGAAAGCGCGGCCAGCACTTGATACGCCACGCCGTTCACCAGCACCGTGGCTTCGACGAAGACCTCTCGCGCGCCAGCCTTGGCATCGCTCGCCTCGAGTAGGTGGAGCACGCCGCGCGCCCCGCAGCGCCGAGCCAGCTCGAATACCAGCGCGTGCAGGGCGCCCGAAAGCGAGTTGTCGAGTGCTCCCTGCTGGGTGAGCGTGATCGGTCGACGCAGTACGCGCGCCAAGACGTTTGCGACCAACTCGGGCTCGATCGAAAGTGCGCAGCGCACACCGCTATCAGCCAGCTCGAAGCCCAACTCGGTCAGCGGGCGGCGCTCTGGCATCGTGCTCGTGATCCGCTGCACGATGATCAAGACCTCGCTCTCGGTGAGCTCTGCCAATGCCGCGCCGAGCTGTGAGGGCTCGAACACGGCCTGTACTTGACGCCGCGCTTGCGCCGCTCGCCGGGCGGTCGCGCGCGGCACACGCTCGAGGCTGTTCCAGGGGTAGGCAGTCGCTCTGCGCGTGCTCATCTCCGGGCAATGGTAACCCGTGCGGAACGGCCACGTCGGGCATTGCGAATGCGCTGAATTGCCAAGTAATATTAGCCGCTTATGACGTTGTCCACAGGCGCCGCACAGGGCTGTGGAAGGACCGGTGATAACCTGAACCCGATGCCCCAACGGCTGTCTACTGCCGCGCTGCTCGCTTGTCTGCTCGCGCACGCCGCGGGTGCCGCTGCCGAGCCCACTGCCCCCACCAAGCCGGCAGGAGCGCAGCCGCTACGACGGGATGCGCGTGGAATCAAGGGCATCAGCCCGTTTACGGAAGCGTTGAGACGCGGCGATATTGCCCTGCTCGCGCGCGACCTCGAGGGCGCGATCCTCGCCTACCGCGACGCGCTCGCCAAGGACCCGGAGAACGCGCTCGGCCACTATCGCCTGGGTGAAGCGCACATCCTCAAAGGCGATCTGCGCGAGGCCGAGCAAGCATTCAGCGCGGGGCTAGGCTTCGTCGCGAACAACCTGGGCCTGAAGGCCAAGTTGCAGTTTGCACTGGCCGATCTACGCGAGCGACAGAAGGCCTATGACGAAGCCAGCGTCCAGTGGAGCGTGTACGAGGCCTTCACGCTCGCGCAGAAGGACGCCCAGGGTTTCCCTGCTTCCGCCAGCGAGCGCAGAAGAGTGGTCGAAGCCTGGAAGAAGCTCAGCGCTGATTCGCTGGAGGTGAAAGCCCGCATCGAAAAGGGCATGCAAGCCGCGGACGAAGCCGTGCGCAAGAGCTCGAAGTAAGGGACGGGCCTGCGCGCGAGTACAAGTCTCGCTGCTACTGCACCTTCACTCGCACGCTTTGCGAGAGCGCGTCGTCCGCGCGTCGGGCAAAAGCCAAAAAGCGTGGGTAGTCCTTGGGTTGTACGCGACCCGCAGGCAAATTCACGACCCGGATCAAGGACAGCTCGCCGGCCTTGGCCGTGTCCGCAACTTGCACCGAGCGATCGCCGTCGCGGATCGTCAGCGGCACCGGATCGCTCGCCAGCACTGCGCCCGTCGGCAACACGAGCCGCAGATTGATCTCGCGGTGCGTAGCCTCCGCCATGAGCAGCGGAGTCTGACGTTGGGGCAACGCGGCGAGCTGGCTGACACGCGGTCCGAAGGGCGGGGCGATCAGGAGCATGTCTCCCGAACGCTGGGCAAAAGCCGGAATTCTGGCTTTGGCACGGATCACCAGGGGGCTGTCGAGGTCGTCGAAGTGATCGAGCGCGTAGCTCTTGAGCTCGAGCCCGCGCAGCTCGGGGCCAAGCAGCCGTGACTCGAGCACGTCGCGCAATTGCTCTTCGGGGATCTCGGACAGGGCGTTCCTGAGCCCCATCGCGTATTTGCCGTAGAAGCTTTGTTCGAGCTGCAGGTCGGCCGAACCATCCGCGTTCAGCTGGATCACGCCGCCGTATCGCACGTTGTCCTGCGCGCCTGCGGCCGGCACCTGGGCTGCCACGGGCTTGTCTTCCGAGAGCACGTACGCGGGCATGCCGCGTGCCTCCGCGGAGACGTAGGCGAAGGGCGTGTACTTGCCGCCGAAGCTGAGCCAAATCGGCTCGTGATCCGCGGTCACGCGGAGCAGCGGCTGGGTGAACAACGCGGCCTCCGAGAATGGCCCATTGGGCGGCAAACTGAGCCGATTTTGTGCGACCGCGTAGTTGACCGGGATGCGCAACGCGCGGCACAGGGTGATGTAGCCGCGCCACTGATTGCCGTTCTTGCCAATCACGACCCGGCGACCGTCACTCTCCTCGCCCTCCTGCACATTGGCGAGGATCCAGCGATAGAGGCGCTTGGCGCGTTCGGTGCGCGAGCTCTCGGGCACGCCCTCCACGATGTGCTGCGCGATGCGCACGAGCCGCGGATCGACGGGCGACATGTCCGCCACTGCGTCACTCATCGAGCGCAAACTGTCGTTCAAGCTCACGCCCCAGCCGAGCTGCACGCTGGGCAGAAACTCCGTGATCGGCGCGCCGAAGGGTTCAACGGGCGCGGCCGGACTATTTTGCACGCGCCAACGCCGTACCACCAGTGGCCCATTTTCGGTCACTTCCGGCTGCGGGACGTCATTTCGCGTCTCGATCAAGAGCGGCTTGGCTTTGGGCGAAATCACGACCAGCTCGCTGCGGGCGTAGGCGATGTTCTCTTCGCGAAAGAACCAACGCGGACCGGCATAGTCGAGCCCGCGCTGTCCGTCGCCTGGGTTGCTCTCGATGCGTTCGGTCTCGATGTAATCGCCGACCTCGAGGTGCGGCATGGTCACGGTCTGCTTGCCCTCGATCAGTTCGGGCTCGAGCACCTTGCCGTCCTTCTTGATCACACGCATGTGAAGGATGAGCCCGTTCTGTAGCTGCTGCTCGGCCATCGTGCTGATCGCTTCGGCGCTCTGCACCTTGATCAACTCGTGTTCCAGCATGCGGCTCGAACCATCGGCGTGGATCCAGAACGCGGCGTAGTCCAGGACGCGCGCCGCGGTGCCTGGGAGCACCGTGCCGGATTTCTCGTATTCGTCGATCAAAGGCTGAGTTTTCAGCCGATACGGCTCGAGCTCGCTCAAGCCTTCGACCAGATCCAACGCTTGCTCCAGCGGCGCGGTCGGCGCGCCGTTTTGCACGGCATCGACCAACGCGCGGACCAGCGCGTCGTGCGAACCACTTGCGTAGCGCGCGTCCGCCAAATCCAGACGAGCGCGGGCGTTGCGCGGCTCCTTCTTGATCATGGCTTCGAGCTTGTTCCAGGTCTCCTTCTCGTCGCCCGCCCGCACCATCACGTCGTAGATACGCTCGGCGATGTCCTTCCGCTCGGGCCGGCGCGCGCCGATTCGCTTCAGCTCGGCCAGCACGGTCGGGTAGTCCTGTTGGCTCAGCGCGCGGCCCAGCACGATCTCACTGTCGCGATCGAGCCGCTTGATGCGCTCGACCAAAGCGTCTGCCGTCTTGCTGTCGCCCACGGCATCGAAGGCAGAAACCGCAGCGGTAAGCGCGTCCGGGTCGTCCGGGAAGCGCTTGGCAAGCTCACGCACGCTGCTCGAGTTCTCCGACGTCCAGCCGAGCTCGTTGTACATGCCGGCCAGCGCGGTCAAAATGTCCGGCACGTCTGGAAACGTATCGACCAGCGTCGCGACGCGACGCACGCCCTCGGTCATGCCGCTCTTCTCCGCTTCCCAAAGCGCGAGCGCGAGCTGCGAGCTCCACAGCTTGGCGTCCTTCTTGATCGCGTTTTCGCGCAACGCGCGGGTGAGATCTCGACGCTGGCTCTGAGCAAAGATCGGATCGGCCGAACCAAAGCCAGCCGCCGCGTCGAGCACGATGCCGGTAGCGCGCGTCGGATCCTTGAGTAGCGGCTCGAGCATGACCGAGGCCACGTCGCCCTGGCCCTCCAAATTGGCCAAGAATGCGCCGGTGAAGCGCAGCAGGTCGTCACCCGGATCGGTGAGCGTGCCATCCTTGATCCAGGCGTCGAAGACGTTGGCACCTGGCACGACCTCGGGGGGCACGACCGAGTACGGACTCGTCGGATCGTCCGAAACACTGGCTCCGAGCGGGCGACCATCAGGCCGTAGGAAGCGCAGCACGACCTGCGGCTCGCCCACTTTCAAGAGCACGCGGTGCCGGCCTCGAGCGAGCTTCACGCGCACTCCGAGACGCGTCCACACGCCCCACTCACGCGGGTCTTTGATTTGTACGAGCTTATCGTCCACCCAAACCGCGAACGTGCTTTGGGGCGCGATCAGCACCTCTTGTGGTTCGAGCAAGTCCAAGTACGTCTCCGCGTAGTACAGGCCGGGCCCGACCGGTTCGTCGATGCCGAAGCTGCAGCCCGTGCGTTTCACCGTGAGCACGCGCGGTGCCTCGCCGACGGCCGGATCGGGATCCCAACGCTGCGCCCACGGACCGGGTAATTCAGCCGGAAACGAGCGAAGCGCGTCGCTCGCGACGTTGCGCCCAAAGGGCCCCGCGATTCTGAGTTTGCTGACGCAGCCGTGGAAATCAGCGGCCGAGTCGTCGAAACCCTTCTGCGCTTCTTGATAGGCCTCGAGCCGCCACCAATCCACCAACTCTTCGCGCGCGCGCCAGCCGATATTTCGAGGATCCCTCAGCGTGCTCTCGACGAACGGCTTCCAGGTTTGCCAGAGATCCTTGGCGTTGTGGCGGAAGGCAACCGCTTGGTGGGCGGCGTACCAGGCCACGAAGGGTGCGTGCTCGTCGCTCGATTCACGCGCGGCCTTGAGCGCCTGCAAGTAGTGCTCGGAGACCACGCTGAACTGGCCGTGGCTGGAAGCCTCGAGCCCGAGGGCGAAATGGCCCACCATGTCTTTCGCCCCGAGCTGTTCGAGCCGCGCTTTCGCGCGCGCCGCGCGTTCGGCCGTGCCGCCTTGCGCGATCAACTCAGCCAACAGCCAGCGACCGACGAGCGCGGAGTCCGGGCTGGCTTCGCCGCTCTTGCGCAAGGCTTCGACGCCGTCCGTTGGGGTCGTCTGAGCGTGTGGAGCGCAGCTAGCGAGCAGCCCTAGGCACACGACCCAAGCTGCAACAGGTGGACGAGACAGCAGACGCATCACTCGATTACCAATCGGGGGCTGAGGGCGCGGTCGGCTGCTTCGCAGAAGCTCTTCCATGCCTGATAGTCTTTGGGCATCACGCGATCGACCTTGACGAGCAAGCGGCTCGAGACCGTGACTTGATCGTGATCGGTCTGCACGCTGATCGAATAGGATCCGAAGGGGCCGTCTTGCGTCGCGTTGCTAGGGGCCGAGACCACCTTCGAGCCGGGGGGCAACTTGATGGTGTACTGATCCTCGAGCGTCGAGAAAGCCAGCAAGCGCACGTCGTGGTGACGCTGAGAGAGTGAAGCGTAGTTCGGCGTCAGTCGGAACGAGTTGGTCACTGCCATGCTCAGTTGATTGCCTTCACGACGCGCGAAGGAAGGGGCAGAACCCCGTACTTTGATGTGCACGGGCTCTTCGACGCGGGTCAAATCACTGGTCACGATCCCTTGGTTGCCCGCGACAATTTCGAAGCCGGGGAACTCGCGGCCGAGGTCGTTGTTGATGCGCTCGTTGCGCGTGGCTTCGGACTGATACTGGCTGCGCCATTGGGGCGCGTTGAAGCCGCCCGTCGCGTAGTCGAATTCGAGCTTTGCTTCGCCGCCCTTGGCCAGCTGCGCCTTGACCTCGCGGCGCACGAAGTTCTTCTCGGGCAGGGCGTTCGGCACGTGGGTGATCACGGTGTTGCCTTCGTTCACGAGCAGGCCCAAAGCGCCGATGTCCATTCGCGGCAGTTCGTTGATGCCGGTGAGCTCGGCGGTGCCGTCCAGGTATAGGTTCATCGAGGGCACGTAAGCGATGGCGTGATCGAAGGGCGCGAAGCTGGCGATGCTGGAGCGGAAATCACCCTTCATTTGCGTGCGCAGCACGACCATCGTGGTCTTGATGCCGAGCTCGTTCAAGAGCGTGGTGATCACGGTCGCCTTGTCTTTGCAGTCGCCCCAGCCGCGAGCCACGGTCTGCACGCAGCGGCGTGGCTTGTAGCCGTAGATGCCGAACTCGAGCGCCACGTAGCGCGTGTTCTTGGTCACCCACTCGTAGACCGCTTTGACCTTGTCGACGTCCGTGGTCTTGCCCTCGGTGATCTTCTTGGCAAGCTTTCTCGTCTCGTCGTCCAAGTCGAACTGATCTTTGACCAAGCCCCAGTACCAGTGACCGAGGTCCTTCCAATCCTTGTACGTGGACACGTGCACGAAGCCCAAGACCTCTTGCAGCGGAGGCATGGCGGGCTCGGGCGCGACGGCCGCCACCTGCGCGGCGAAGAAGTGATAGAGCTTTTGATTGCCGATCACCTCTGAGCTCTGGATCAGCTGTGGCACGTTCTGATCGATGTAAAATGTGCGCGTTTTCGGCGTGATCAGCACGTACTCGGCGTTTTGTACCGGGTCGGTCCCCTGCAGGTAGGTGATCTCGCCGAAGTAGTTGCCGAAATCGTTCTTCGGCGTCACGTCGTCGACGCGATAACGGAGCTCGACCACGTCACCTGGCTCGAGGCGTGGGAACTGGATGTAAAACGTGCGCGCGGACGTGTAGGTGGCAATCGACGGGTCATCGGCGGGGCCCTCACCCGATTCGATGGCTTCGTCCACGCGACCGTCGCCGCGGTACACGCGTGCCCCGCGCAGCTGCACGGACTGGCTGTCCGCTTCGTAACCGAAGCCGTACTGCCTGGCGGCGGCGGCGGCCGCGTCGGTCAGCGGTTGGAAGACGATCTGCCGGTAAGAGCTGCTGAGCCCATTTTCGAACACCGTCGAGACGGTGAGATCCCGCAAAACACGGCGATTTTGCCCGTTCGCCGGCGCGTGGCGCAGCTTCAGGAATTTGTTCGATTCCCAGGCGTAGGCTTCGTCCGCGCGCGGTTTCTGCGGCTCGAGGTGCTCGACATAGTCGCGCACGTCTTTGTCTTGGGGGCGAATGCGCAAGATGTCACGAAGCAGTGCCAGCTGTTCGTCCTTGCGTCCCAGATCGCCGTCGAGGTCGGCCAGGGCGCGCAGCGACGCGGCATCTTCCGGCGCGAGCGTGAGCGCCCGGCGGTAGGCGGCGACTGCGCGATCGCTCTGACCGAGCGCGCGATAAGTGCGCGCGGCCAAGGCCAGAGCCCAAAGCCCGTCCGGGTGGGTGTCGAGCAAGCGATCGACCCAACGCTCTGCCGCGGCGCGATCGCGCCGCGCGGTCGCCAGCTCGATCTTTTGACCGATGAAGCCCGCGTCATCGAAGCGAAGCGCGGAATAACGGCTCTCGGCCTCGGCCGCTTCCGTGGTGCGGCCCAGCATGCGTAGCTGCGAAGCGTACATATTGATCAGGTTGACCGAGTTCGGGTTGCGCGCGACCGCGCTCTCTAACGTGGCCAACGCGGTGCGCGGCAGGCCCGCGAGGTTGTACAGCTCGACGCGGCCACGCAGCGCGAGGGCGTCGTCGGGATCGATCGCGAGTACTTGATCGAAGTACGGGAACGCATCACGCCAATTGGGACTCGTGCGGCGATCGAGCGCGCGCGCCAAGAGCACGTCGCGGTTCGGTTGCGGATCGCGCGCGGCGATTGCTTCGGCCTTCTTGATCCATTCGCCCGACTGATTGCGGTCTTCGGCGAGGCGCCCGGCGAGTAACGCTCGGCGCACGGTGGGCTCGCTGTCTGCGGCCTGCTTCGCGAAATCACGCGCTTCATGCCGGGCTGGATCGTCGCCGCCGGTATCGGCCAAGTAACGGGCATAGGCTTCGAGCGCGGCCGGTGCGGCTCTTTTGCCGGCGGTCAGCTTTTGAAACAGCTGGATCGGACCTTCCGGGCCCGCGTGCGCGCGCAGCGTGTCGCTCGGCTTCTTCTTGGCGAACGCTTTGGCAAACGCTTGGCTTTGGACCAAGTCGTTGGAAAAGATCAGCGAGGTGTCGGGCGCGCCGTCCGGACCGGCCACGCGCACCGAACCGACCGGGGAGGTGTCATCGCCGCAGAGCTTGAACGTGAGCTCGTTCGGACCTTCCTCGAGGTCGACCAAAGTCGCGGAGCGATCGTAGTCGTGGCCGCGGTACGCGCTGTCTTGCAACACCAGATCCCCGTTCCAAAACAACTTGAACGCGCCGCCCGCGCCGGCCCACACGCTCAACTTGCGCTTGGCCTTGGGCGCGCTGACGAAAGTAGTCGCAAACACGCACACTTTCGACTCCGGGCGCACCAGTGAGCCCGCATCCAAGTAGCCGTACGGAAACACTGCCGGAACGGGCCGATAGCGCACCGGGCGCTCCTTTCCGGTGTAGGCCTTGCCTGGCACAATCGCCTGCAGCAGCTCGGGTTCCGGTCCGCTCGGTGTGTCGAGTCCGCCTTTCCCCTCGTTGTCGAAGGGACCGACGATCTGCCATTGGTCGATGTAACCGAGCGCGCGAATCGAATCACGGGAGGCCTTCAGATCACCGCGACGCGCGCGGCTCAACGCTGACAGCGTGCCGGCATACGCGCGCGCGGGCGCACTCAGGTGCGTGTCCCGCGTGGCAGCACGCAACGCTTCTTCCACCTGACTCGGATCGGCGCGGTCCCACGTGCCCCAGATCTTGCGCAGCGTTGCATACACTTCCGGACCTCGCGCGAGGTCGAGCTGCTTCGAGAGCTCGTTCAGATCACGATGAAAAGTGGTTTGCCCGGCGTGCGCGAGCGCGGACACGCACAGCGTGCCGACGAGAAACGCGAAAGCCTGAACAATCGATCTTTGGGCCGGCCTGTTTTCCACGGGCTTAGCTTTAGCGCTTGGCGATCCGGTTGGGCCGGAAATCGGAGCTGGCGCGCGGCTCATTCCGTCACTTTTTTATTCCCGCGCTGCCGCCGGCCGGCCTGTTCTGAAGTTGCCCACATTGGTTAAGTGGCAGGCCAAGCGCACTCGGTCGTTGTCCGAGACAACGGACTTGTGGGCCCGGGGGTGGTCAGATAGAACTGATGGCTCAGGTTTCTCGCCAGATTTGTGACTTGGAGAGCTAGTCGCCGACAGAATTTGCGGACGGCTAGCGGAGGCTCGCGATGGTCAATCCCCAGATGGTGATGTACGAAGAGGAGTTCAACCAGATCCAGACGGTCGTGGACCGACTGGTTCGGGAAGCGAACGCCAAAGTCGTCTTCATCGTCGATAAGAACGGTCAGCTCATCGCGGCGAGTGGAGAGGTCGACAATATCGACACCACGTCGCTCGCATCCCTCACTGCCGGCAACATCGCCGCCACCGGGGGTATCGCCAAATTGCTTCGCGAAAACGAGTTCGCGACTCAGTTCCACGAGGGTGAGAAGGCCAACATCCACATTCAGTTGGTTGGCAACCGCGTGATTCTCGTGGTGATTTTCGACTCGAAGTCGAGCCTCGGCTTGGTTCGCTTGCGCGTGCGCAAGGCCAGCGATGAGCTGAACCGGATCTTCGAGGCCTTGCTGAGTAAGGTTCACGAGCCGGGCAGCGACTCGCCGTTTGCCGAGATCACTGACGAGGACATCGACAACCTTTTCAACGACTGAGGCGCCGGGCGATGAGTTTCATCAATTACATGGCCCGCGAGATCAACTGCAAGATCGTCTACTACGGGCCCGGGCTGTGCGGGAAAACGACGAATCTGCAGTACATTTACGAGCGCACCAATCCGGACGCCAAAGGCAAAATGATCAGCCTCGCGACCGAAACCGAGCGCACGCTGTTCTTCGACTTTCTGCCGCTCTCGCTGGGTGAGATCCGCGGCTTCAAGACGCGCTTCCACCTGTACACGGTGCCCGGGCAGGTGTTTTACGACGCCAGCCGCAAGCTGATCTTGAAGGGCGTCGATGGCGTGATCTTCGTCGCCGACTCGCAGATGGAGCGCCTCGAAGCCAATGAAGAGAGCGTGGAGAACCTGCGCACCAATCTGGCCGAGCAAGGCTATTCGCTCGAGAAGATCCCGTACGTCATCCAGTACAACAAGCGCGATTTGCCGAACGCGGTTTCGGTCGAAGAGCTGCGCCCGTTGATCAACCCGATGAACGTGCCTGATTTCGAAGCCAACGCGCGCAGCGGCGTGGGCGTGTTCGATACGCTCAAGGCCGTGAGCAAGCTGGTCTTGAACGAGCTCAAGCGCGGCGGCTGAGGCGTTTGCCGTGCCCGGCTTCGCCAAGGACAAGCCGAAGCAAAAGCGTCCACCCAACGTCACGCGGGTAGGGCTCGAGGGCGCGGCCCTGCGCTACTTGGAGCGCTTCGACTGCTCGGTGGCGCGGCTGCGCAAGGTGCTGACCGAGCGCATCGCCAAGGCGGCTCGCGCGGGCGTGGCCGAAGCGGCAACAGCGCCAGCCATCGTCGAGGAATTGCTCTTGCGCTATCAGTCGTCGGGGCTGATCGACGATCAGCGTTTCGCGAAAAATTTCGCCGCGCGCCAAAGGGACCGCGGCATGTCCGGGCGCATGATCGAACAGAAACTGCGCGCTCGAGGCATCGCTGCCGAGGTCGTGCAGGAGCTCTTGCCGCGCAATGAATCCGCCGCCATCGAGCTCGAGGCCGCGAACGCGTTCGCGCGTCGAAGGCGCTTGGGACCGCACCGAAAGCCCGACGTTCGCGAGGCGTACCGTCGCAAGGATCTGATGGCCTTGGCTCGCGCTGGCTTCAACTACGACACCGCATCACGCTTGGTCGGCAACTCGCAGTCGATCGACGACGAGTTCTAGAAGCCCGCGCTCGTTCCTTCCTCGGACCGTGAGCGATTACTTCTTGAGCTGCTCGCGGCGGCCGCGGTTCTTGGCGGCGGTCTTGGAACGAAGGCGCTTCGAGCGCTTGCGGTCGAGCTTACGGGGGGTCTTGGTCGGGATGTACATGGGGGTGCAGCTTTTAAGCCGAAACACGGGGCTGTGCAAGGTTTGACGGGTACTGCGCGGTTGTTCCGGGGTGCGTTGCTGGATTTTGGGCGCCCAAAACCCAGCCCAGCACCTCGAAATGCCTCCAATCAGCCGCCGTTGGCGGTCAACGGTTGCTCGGCCGCGCGTGGCCGAAACCTGCCACGTGGCTCCGTACTGCTCTGGCGCATGAGGAGCCGCAATCGCTCGAGCCCGTTGAGCCTGGTTGCACAGCCGTTGCCGAGGGCTCAGCGTTCTGGAGCCAGGTCTCCTCGGACCCTTCGGCCTCGAACATCGCGGTCGATCCGCGCGGTGCCTATTTGTACGCCACGAGTTTCCTGAACCGCCGCGCGTGTTCGGTTTCGCCATCGACTCGCACAGCGGCAAATTGACGGCCGTGCCCGGTGAACCGATCCAGAGCGTGTCGCCGTACTCGCTGGGCGTCGAGCCATCCGGGCGCTTCGTGTTCGTCGGTAACGACGACGGGACGACCTCGGCATTTTCGTTGCAACGCTCGAACGGCACGCTGCACGAAATCGACGGCTCACCTTTCGCGATCGGCGGCTCGCAACCGGAGCTCGCCTTCGCGACCGCGCATTAGCCCCTGAAAATCAGCCGTTCTTCGCGGTGAGCAGCTTCTCGAGGAGCTGCGCGGAATAGCCGCTCAGCTCCTTGAACACGACGCCCATCCCAGCCGGCTCGGTCTCCACGCGTACGACTACCCCGACGCCCTCGATCGTCTCGATACCGCCGATCACGACCGTGAAGCGCAGGTCGACCTCGGTGCCGACCGGTAACGGCGTGCTCGTTTTGACGAACGCACCCGAGCGAGAGATGTTCGTCACGTACTCTTCGACGAATTGATCGAAGGACTCGAACTCTTTGTTGATCGTGACTCGCTCGGATTTGCGCGCGTTCGTCATGGGAGCATCAAGCTCGTTGGTTTGGGCCTTCGTGACTCGCTACGGAAGACACTTTAGGCTAGACGCCGACGAAAGCGAGCCGCGAGCCCCGAAGTAGGCCAAATAATAGGCGTTTCAGCACGGTTGCGATTCGCGTTGCAGCACGCTCGGGGCCGCTTTAGTTGGAACGAATGAAACGTCGGTACGGGTGGGCTTTGGGCGGCTCCTTGGTCTTGCTTTTGCCATGGACTGGGTGCTCGGGCGGGCCGCGCGAGTTTGGGACTCCGGGCGGAGGCGCAGCGGGTCAGTCCGGCGCGGCGACCTCGGGGCGAGGCGGGGGCCAGTCGAGCTCGGCAGGGAACACGACCGCGGGTAACTCGTCCAAGGCGGGCAGCACTTCCACGGCGGGCAACACGTCTGAATTGGCGGGTTCGTCCACCGGCGGGCAAGCGGGAGATGACGTCGGGGGCTCGGCCGGGAACGGTGGCAGCTCACCAAACGGCGGTAGTTCAGGAACTGGTGGAGGATCGGAATGCGCTGCGGGCAAGTCCGAAGCGTGCGGCGACTGCGGCACGCGCACGTGCGACTCGACCACGCTCAAGTGGGGCGCCTGTACCGGTGATGGACACCAGCAAGCCTGTTGGAAGACCGAAGCGGGCGTCGCGCTGCCGGGAACCATCCCTGCAGCACCAAAGGGCAGCTGTCACGCGGGCCAGCAAACCTGCCAAGCGACTGGTGCCTGGTCGGCCTGCGTAGGCGCAGTGGCACCCGCCGCTGCCGATGACTGCAGTACGGCCGGGAACGATGCGAATTGCGACGGCACGGCGAACGGCGGCTGCAACTGCGTGAACGGATCCACACGCGTGTGCGGTAAGGACACCGGAAACTGCCAGACCGGAATGCAGACCTGCACGAACCAGGTCTGGGGCTCCTGCGTGGGAGAGATCGTCGCGGCGGCCGCGGACTCCTGCGCCACCGCCGGGGACGATGCAAACTGCAACGGCGTACCCAACGAAGGCTGCGCCTGCACTCCGGGCAACGTCGCGACGGCGTGCAACGATAACGTCGCCTGCACGGACGAGGGCTGCAATAACGGCGTCTGCACCCATGCGGTTTCGGCGGGCTACTGCTTGATCAGCGGCGCCTGCGTCGCCAACAACACCTCGGAAACCGGCAACGTCTGCCACTATTGCGACGCTACCGCGAACAAGACCGGCTGGAGCAACAGCTCGACCAGCACGTCGTGCGACGACGGCAAGTATTGCAACGGTACGGACACCTGCAACGGCGGGGCGTGCACGCATCAATACCCGACCAACAACCGTTGCACGGCTACTGGTGTGTGCGCCCTTTCCGTCTGCGACGAGGCGAACCAAACCTGCTTCAAGTCGACCAGTACCGCCTGCGGCACGACCACCGACAAGCAGTGTAGTTCGACGACCGCGTGCGGCGGGGACGTCCAGACCCGCACCAACACTCAATATTGCAGCGGCACTTCCAATAGTTGCAGCGGCACCATCACGAGCGGCGCCTTTACCACCTCGACCGACTGCACCACCGATCAGACCTGCAATGGCTCGACCCTCAGCTGCACGACCACGCTGGGCTGCGGCTCGACTTGGTGTAACGGCAGTGCTTCCGGGAGCCGCTGCTGGACTCTGAACAACGACACCCTCGGCCTCACCGACGCGATCACCGCCTGTCAGAACTCCACCGCGGGCGGGAATACCGACTGGCAGCTGGCGACGATCTATGACTACCTCACAATCGACCAGGGTTGCGACGGCGTGCACGACTCGATCAAGGACGGCGACTCGACTTGTTACGCGCCACCCGACGTGAATATGGGTGTTCAGGATTGCGGCGCGTGCCCCGCACTCATGGGCCCGTTGACCGCAAGCCAGCGGTGTTACTGGCTCCCTTCCATGGGCACTTGCAACCTCACGACGAACAGCATCGGGACGACTGTGGTTGAGCTCTACTGGTCGCAGACAAACACGAACTATGGACCTTTGGGGTTCAGTCCAAGGGACAACACCGTGCAATTCTGGCCCGTCGACAGCACCGTGAAGTTCCCCTACCGCTGCACGGTGCTGAAGCCCTGAGCTCGGCGAACAGGCGGTGACCCGCGGACATGGGGGTTTGCGGTCACCGGTTTCGTTGGCAGATGTATGGCTCTACAAAACGCTCATGTCGATTGCACGACTACAGCGGGGGTTCGCTGGGGAAAGAGCGCTCGGAGCTCCGTGGCTCGTTGCGTTTATCGTACTCGGCTGCGGCTCGGCGGGCTCCGGCGGAGGCGCGAGCGCGGGATCCGGCGGCCAAACTGCGGCTGAATCGGGCCAGGCCGGAGTGGGGGGCGGTGAGGCCTCGCAAGGCGGCGCAGCCGATGGCGGACGCGCGGGCGACGCGGGCGCGAGCGCGGTGCTCGACGCGCCATGGGACGAGCACGGCCAACACGTCGATCTGGGCTGCTTTGCCTATTTCAGCGGTTCGATGGAGTTCGGCGCCGATCGCGCTGAGCTGAGCGCGGAGCAACTGCAATTGCTGGCTGGCTTGCGCCAGATCCGGCCAAACGACGAGTGTTACGCCGACGACTTGGGCTGCGGCTCGACGCGCTCGGCTGTAAATTCGCGCTGGAAGACATCGAACTGCTGGGCGCAGATGCCTCGGTCCCGCTCGCCGTCGGTACGCCCGTCGCCAACCCCGGCCCGAGGGGCGCCTGCGTCGCATTGGACGTCGAGGTCCAAACGCCAACCGTGGCCGATTTGGTCATCAGCACGACGGCGTCGTTCGACGCTGGCGACTTCAACCTGAATTTTCGCTGAGCGCGTCACCCGCGAATCGAAGATGGCCACTTCGATTCGCGAGCTCAGCTGGCGCTCGGCTTACTTGCCCTGCAGATCGAATTGCTCGATGTGATACTCGCGGCGCGGGTTGAATTCGATCCGCCGCATGTAGCGCTTCTCGGCTTCGACCACCGCGGCCTTCTCTTCGCCCTGCATCAGATCGACCACGGCCGGGTGCGCGTTGACCACCACCGAGTAGCCCGAAAGCGTCGACTTTTCACGGCGGATCTGGCGCAAAATTTCGTAGGCGATGGTGGTGCGCGATTGGATTTGGCCGGTGCCGTCACAGTAGAAGCAGGTCTCGTGCATCGTGCGGTTCAGGCTCTCGCGTGTGCGCTTGCGCGTCATTTCGAGGAGCCCAAGCTCACTGATGCGATTGATCGTCGTCTTGGCTTTGTCTTTGGCGAGCAGCGTCTCGAGCGTGCGCCAGACCTTTTCGCGATTGTGCGAGACGTCCATGTCGATCAAATCCAAGATCACCAGGCCACCGATGTTCCTGAAGCGCAGCTGATAGGCGATCTCCTCGATCGCCTCCAAGTTGGTCTTGAACGCGGTCTCTTCCAGGTCGCGGCTGCCCTTGCCGACGTAGCGTCCCGTGTTCACGTCGATCGCGGTGAGCGCCTCGGCCTGGTCGATGATCAGGTAGCCGCCGCTCGGCAGCGGTACCTTACGGCTCAAAGCGCGAGCAATTTCGTCTTCAATCCCGTAGGCATCGAAGATCGGCTCGTCGCCGCTGTAGTACTGAATGTCCTTCACGCGCGTGGGCATGAACATCTCGACGAAACGGACGAGGCGCAGGTACTGCTCCTTGTCGTCGATCACGATGCTCTCGATGTCGTCGGTGAACAGGTCGCGGGCCGTCTTCAGCACCAGATCCAGCTCGGTGCACAGGATCGCGGGGGCGCGCGCGCCCTCTTTCTTGTTCGAGACGTCTTCCCACAGCTTCACCAAGTAGCCGATGTCGGCCTTGAGTGATTTTTTGGTCAAGCCCTCGGCGACCGTGCGCACGATGATGCCACCGGTGGGCGGCTTCATCGGCTCGACCACGTCGCGTAAGCGCGCGCGCTCACGCGCCGAACCGATGCGCTTCGAGACTCCGACGTGCTCGACCGTGGGCAGATACACGACGTAGCGACCGGGCAGCGAGACGTGGCTGGTCACGCGCGCGCCCTTGGTGCCAATCGGTTCTTTCGAGATCTGCACGATCACCTCATCGCCCTCTTTGACGACCTCGGTGATCGGGACCGAACGCGAAACGCGGCTCGTCGGTTTGCTCGTGCCGCTCGTGCTGGCGCTACTGCTGCCGCTACCGGGGCGACGATCGCGGCTGCCATTCTGACTGCTACGGCCACTGCGCGCGTTGCGGTCTTTGCCGCCGCGCTCGTTGCGATCGCGGGCGCTGCGCGCTTCCGGACGGGGCTCGCGGGGAGCGGCATTGCCGCGCGCGGCCGCTACGGCGCGCGGTACGACCACCGCGACCGGTGCGACTGCGGCGACGGGCAGGGCGGCTTCCACGGCCGCGTCGCGACCACCGCGACGACGACGACGGCGACGACGGCGGCGCGTGGCATCTTCGGCCGCCGCGTCACCGGCGGCGGGCACTGCGCTCCCACCTTCGGCTAGCACGCCCTCTTCTGCGTCTGAGTCGTCGTCCTCGTCCGCATCGGCATCGGTGCTGACCTCGACGACCACGGATGAAGCGTCGCCCTGGTTGTCCCAAGCGGAGTCGACGGCGGATTCGATCACGACGGCTTGGACGATCGTCTCGTCTTCTTCGGCGTCGTCGCTTTCACCTTCTTCCTCGGGCTCCTCTTCCTCCTCTTCTTCTTCGGCGCTGCCCGAGTCGTCGTCGGCTTCGCCCGCGGGGGGGGCGGGCGCACCATCGTTGCCCGCGTCTTCTGCCTCGCTCACGTCGTCGTCGTCGTCCTCGTCTTCGGCGTCGTGGTCGTGGTCATGATCGTGGTCATGCGCTTCGCCATCGCCCGCGGACGCGCCCGCTTGATGGCGTTTACCGCCGTCGCCCTTGGAGAAGCGTTCAGCGTCTTCATGGCGCCGGGAGCCCGACAAATAGGCCTCGAAATCGTCGGGGCGGATCAAATCCTCGACGTGCAAGAACGCGGCGCGCTCCATGCCGACGTCAATGAACGCGGCCTGCATGCCGGGGAGCACGCGGGTCACCCGACCCAGCACGATGTTACCGACGGTTCCCCGTGCGGCAGCGCGCTCGATCTGGAGCTCGGCGATGATCCCTTCTTCGATTAGGGCGACGCGGGTTTCACGAATGTCACAATTGATAACGAGAGTGTTTCGGGGCATGGCTTCCGGGTGCCACGTCGCAAAAACCCCAGATTTTGAGCGCGAACGCTAGGTAGACAAGATCAGCGCGGAGGCGGGAGACGACTCGGCTCGAAGAGCGGAATCGTGCCGGCCCGCGCCGCGAATCGCACCCGTGCATGGCCTCGAACCGGTGAAACCGGTAGGGACCCAGAGCGGCGGTGGTGCGACAGTCGGGCTTGCGTGCGGGGGCAAGACACGGGGATTTCTGGAGGGGGCGAAAATAGGAAAAAGTTTGTTGGGGAGGTGGAGCGTCTCCACCTCGAGCTGGCCCACTCGGGCCAATCTTCCCCTGCTCGATCACGGACATCCCGCATCGACGGGGCAGAGTCGCTTCGCGACCTAGCCAGGTCACCATGCGCGGGCCGATCCGTCAAGGGCTGCGAAGTATTTGAAACACCTGGAAAAATGCTTGGCCATTGGGCCGAAGGGCGGGTTTCGGGCGTGATCGAGAGCACGCGGAGGGGAACCTGGCCGATACTCCCGCCCGTGACTACCTCGTTCCTGGTGCTCGATATCGAGACCATCCTCGACCCCGAACTGCCGATCGTGACTGGCGATGCCGAGCGTTTGCCGTCGCCCCCCCACCACAAAGTGGTCGTGATCGGGGCGCTCCTATTCGACGCCGCCTATGAGGTGAAGCGGATCAACGTGATCAGCGAGCTCAAGGACGAAGCCGGGATCCTCGAGGACTTCGCGCGCATGATGGAGGAACGCCGACCCACTCTAGTGACGTTCAACGGTCGCGGCTTCGACATGCCGGTGATCGCGACGCGCTGCCTGCGCTACGGCATCCCGTTCCGGCACTACTACCGCTCGCGTGACGTGCGCTACCGCTTCTCGCCCGAGGGCCACTTGGACCTGATGGACTACGTCGCGGACTTCGGCGCTACCAAGCCCTCGAAGCTCGACATCGTGGCCAAGCTGTGTGGCATGCCGGGCAAAGTGGGCATCGACGGCAAGGACGTGGGACCCATGGTGCACGCCGGCCGCATCCAAGAAGTGCGCAACTACTGTTTGTGCGATGTGGCACAAACGGCTGGGGTGTTTTTGCGGGTGCAGCTGGTTCGAGGCGAAATAGATCGCGAACGCTACTTGGCGTCGATGCGGAGCCTGATCGCGTTGATCAGATCAGACGCACGCCTACAACCGGTTGCTGAAGCGCTCGACGAACGCCGCTTGTTGCTGGACACTATCGAGGTCGCGGCCGGGGCCGCAGTCGTCACAGACGCGACACCCGTGAATACGCCCGTCGAACCCAGCTGAGGAGGCTCTCATGTCACTGTCCGATAAACGCAGCGTACACAAGGCGACCAAGCTCGACCCCGGCCAAATCGAAGCCTTGCTCGCCGAGGTGCCCGGCTACAAGGTCGACGAAGCGCGCGCCAAAATCAGCAAAGACTACAAGTTCGCCGATTTCTACGAGACGATCGCCTTCGTCAACGCCCTGGCCTACATCGCCAACCAAGAAGATCACCACCCCGATCTGCTGGTCAGCTACGACAAATGCGGCGTCGCGTTCTCCACCCACGACGCCGGCGGCCTGACCGAAAATGACTTCATTTGCGCGGCGCGCGTCAACGCGCTGATTCGGCAGTAAGCCAGATTGACCGACGCCGCGGTTGCGCCACGTACCGAGGGACTCCGCCTATGAGAGCTACGCGCCGCGCTTTGCCCCTCCGCGCCCGCTAACCCAAACCAAAATCCAACTTAGGGTTCGCGATAGAAGCGGGGCACGCGGCGCGAGATGTCGGTCAGGATTTCCCAGGGGATGGTACCCAGGGTGCGCGCGATTTCTGCGGCGGTGATTTCGTCTTGGCCGAGCGGGCCTTTTTGGGGCCCGAGCACGACGCATTCGTCGCCCACGCGGACGTCGCTGATTTCAGTGACGTCGAGCATGGTCATATCCATGCTGACGGTGCCGACGACGGGAGCGCGCTTGCCGCGGACGAGCAGCGAGCCGCGGTTGGAGAGGCCACGGCAGAAGCCGTCCGCGTAGCCCACGGGGACGGTCGCGATGCGGCTCGGGCGCGTGGTGAGGAAGGTCGCGCCGTAGCCGACCGGCGCGCCCGCGGGCAGATCGCGCAGGGCGGCGATTTCACTGCGCACGCGCATCACCGGGCGAAGCTCCGGGCAGAGGCCGGCGCTGGGCTCGACTCCGAACAGGGCGATGCCGGGGCGTACGACGTCGTAAGAGGAGCGGGGACTCTTGAGCAATGCGGCGCTGTTGGCCGCGTGGCGGAGCTCGGGCGTGATGCCCTCTTTGCGCATGGCGAGCGTGGCCTCTTCGAACAGATCTAGCTGGTGATCGATCGACTCCGAGTCGGAGGAATCCGCGCAGGCGAAGTGGGTCATCAAGCCTTCTAGCTTGACCTCGGGGAAGCGATGAAGCGCTTTGGCCATGGCGCTCACGTCTGCCGGGAGGATGCCGAGGCGGGCCATGCCGGTGTCGATTTTGATGTGGATCTTGTGCGGCTCGGAGCCGGCGAACTTCACTTCATCGGCGATCGCTTCGAGCTGGGCGGGGTCGTGCACGACGGGCGTGAGATCGTGACGGAGGAGCTCACCCCAGGCGCGGCCATAGTAGCCGCCGGTGATCAGGATCGGCACCTGGATGCCGGCTTCACGCAGCTCGATGCCTTCTTCCAAGAGCGCGACGCAGATGCCGTTCGCGCCTGCACGCTCGAGCGTGCGCGCGACCGCTTTCGCGCCGTGGCCGTAGCCGTCGGCCTTGAGCACGGCCCACACGGCGGCGCCCCCTGCGGCGCGCTGTACGAATCGCAAATTGTGCCGCAAATGCGCTAGATTCACTTCAG
This sequence comes from Pseudomonadota bacterium, assembly GCA_037200885.1. GTDB lineage: Bacteria > Myxococcota_A > Polyangia > Polyangiales > Polyangiaceae > PMG-095. Next base: position 1,088,804 of record JBBCIN010000003.1, on the reverse strand, counting down.
CGCGCGTCGGGCGGACGGCGTCGGAAGGGACTGCGCGTTGCGGCCGCAATACGCGTGGGAGAGGCGTGGCCAAGGCCGGGGAACGCGCGCTGAGTGCTGGGTGCCGCGTCATCGTGCTGCCACACTGGTTACCGGAGGCGTGTACAAGACGTCAACTTAATCGCTGTTTAGAATTGTGTTCGCGACCTCGGATGCAAACGTTCGAGCGTCTCAGAGCGTCTCATTCTGACTGCGTTGAACTTTTCGTGCGAGTAACTCGGCGCTTTCGCCTGTCAGCTTTCGGTCACACTTACTCGAAGCAACGCTTCATGCAGGTCTTGTAGTCCGAATCGCAGATCTTGCAGGCGGGGTCGGGCTTGCCCGTCGCGGGCACACAAGCGCGCTGGCAGGTGGAGAGACTCTCCCGGCAAGCTTCGCTGCATTTGTCCTCGGGCGCAGGCGCCGGTGCGGCCACTTGTTCAGTGGTCGGGGCGGTGGGTGCCGTGCTGCCGTTCCCATACCAACGCGTCGCGATCGGAGGCGGCGGCGCGTGAACGCTCGTGGGCGCAGGCACCACCAAGTAGAACTGGCGCGCTTCGGCTTTCTTGTCGTCGTCGTCACCGATGTTGAGCGTCGGACGATCGAGGTCACCGTTGGCGAAGGAGTGCACACGGCGGCGCGCATATTCGATGCGATCGCGCGGCTGGCCGTAAGTGTACATGCTGAGCCATTCGGTCCAACACGCCCGGCGATGCGTGGGCGCGGTGTCGACCTCCAAGTCGAGGCGATAGCAATGCTCGAAGCGCACGTTGCCTTCGTAAATCGATTGCACGCTGGGGCCACACGCTCCGGCCGCGAGCAGCGCGAGAAGGGCGAGCACCGGCCAGCGAAAGCGCAGCGGGGGTGGCGCTTTGCCACCGCATTCGTTCTGGAACCCGCTGAGCACAGCACCTGTTTTCCCCGACAGGGCCGGCAGGCGCAAGCCAGAGCACCGCGAACGCGGCATGTGCGGGCTTTTCTCGTGCTATGCCAGCCCCGAAATCATGTTCACCGGTCTGGTCGAGCTCAAAGGTCACCTCGCGCGCCGTTCGCGTCGCGGTCCGGGCTACCGGCTTGCGGTCGAAGCCAACCTCGGCGCGCTCACGCTCGGGGAGTCGATTTCGGTGAGTGGCGCGTGTTTGACGGTCGTCAGCTCGGACGCCCACAGCTTCGAAGCCGACGTCTCGCTGGAGACCGCCGAGAAGACTACCCTGGGCGCGCTAGCCATCGGCGCCGCGGTAAATCTCGAGCGCGCGCTCAAGGTCGGCGATCGCTTGGGCGGTCACCTGGTGAGCGGTCACGTGGATGCGGTGGCCGAGCTCTTGCGCGTGGCACCAGCGGGTGAGGCGCAGCGGCTCTCGGTCGGCTTCCCGCGAGAGCTCGCGCGATTCATCGCGGCCAAAGGCTCGATCACGCTCGATGGCGTTTCGCTGACGGTGAACGCGGTCACGGACAGCGTGCTGGAGGTGATGGTGATCCCGCACACCCTTTCGGTGACCACCCTGGGCGAGCTCCGACCCGGTGCGCCGATCAATCTCGAAGTGGACACCTTGGCGCGCTATGCGGTGCGCTTCCTCGAGGTCAGCGCTGGCAACGGCGAGGCCGGGCTCAAGGACGCGCTCCGCCAGGCGGGCTACGAGGGCGCCGGAAATTCATGAAGAGCGAGAGCCCCCTCACGAGTCAGAGCCGCGGGCTCGACATTGCGCCCGAGCATTTGGAACGCGTGCGTGCCGCCTTGGACGACATACGTGCCGGCAAGATGGTGATCTTGGTCGACGACGAAGATCGCGAAAACGAGGGAGATCTGACGCTCGCCGCCGATCGCGTCACGCCCGAGGCGATCAATTTCATGGCCATGCACGGCCGCGGCTTGATTTGCCTGACGCTCACCGAAGAACAGGTGGCTCGCTTGGAATTGCCGCTGATGAGCGCGCCGGGTCGAAGTGGTCCGCGCTTGGGTACGGCCTTCACGGTCAGCATCGAGGCCAGTGAGGGCGTGACTACGGGCATCAGCGCGCAAGATCGCGCGCACACCATCCGCGTCGCGAGCAATCCGCGCGCGGAGCCCTCGGACATCGTGGTGCCGGGCCACGTGATGCCGCTGCAAGCGCGCCGCGGCGGCGTGCTCGTGCGCGCCGGCCAAACCGAAGGCTCGGTCGACTTGGCGCGGCTCGCCGGGCTGAACGAAGCGGCCGTGATCTGCGAGATCATCAACGACGACGGCACGATGGCGCGCATGGGCGATCTCGAGGCGTTCGGCGCGCGCCACTCGCTTCGCATCCTGACCATTGCTGATTTGATCTCGTATCGCCTGCAAACCGAGCACTTGGTGACGCGGCTCTCGGTGGGCGACATCGTGCTCGACCGAACTGGCACCTCGTGGCACGCGATCGTGTTCGAGGCGGTGCTGGAGAAGCGTCAATTCCTCGCGCTGGTGAAAGGCCAGCTCGATGGCAACCGCGCGACGCTGTGCCGCATGCACGCCGGTTCCACCTTGGCCGATGTGTTCACCTCCACCAGCGGTGACGGCGCCAAGCACTTGGACGAAGCGATCGACGCCATCGAACACGAGGGCAGCGGCGTCATCGTGTACCTGCCTCCGCAGGGAGATCTGCGTGACGACCTCGAGCGCCTGCTGCGCAGGAACGATCCCAAGAGCTCACCGACCGGTGCCGCGCCACCCGGTGCTGCCCAGGCAGCAACGCGCCCGCACGGGGGCACGCTCCGCGAGTACGGTCTCGGGGCGCAGGTGCTGCGTGAGCTCGGCTTGTGCAAAATTCGACTTTTGACCAACAATCCCCGGAAAATCGCGGGCATCCAAGGCTACGGCCTGGAGCTCGTGGAGAGCGTGCCGTTGGTTTCGATGCAGCGCCCGGCTTGAGCTCCCTCGTGCCCAGCGATGCTGGTGCTAGCATTCGCGCCCCACACGGAAACTGCTACGTCGCTCAGGAATTTCATGCCCAACGCCGAGAATGTCCCCGAGTCCCTGGAAGGCACGCTGATCGTCCCCAAAGGGACTCGCTTTGCCATCGTCGCCGCTCGTTTCAACAGCTTCATCGTCGAGCGCCTGGTAGAAGGCGCGATCGATGCGCTGCGCCGTCATGGCGCCGATCCAGCAAAGATCACGGTCGTACGCGTGCCGGGCGCCTGGGAGATCCCGTTCGCGTGCGCGCGGCTCGCCAATAGCGAGAAGGTGGACGCGGTGATCGCGCTCGGCGCCGTGATCCGCGGGGCCACGCCGCACTTCGACCACGTTTCGAACGAGGTCTCGAAGGGTGTCGCGCAGGTCGCGTTGTCCTCGGGCACGCCAGTCACGTTTGGCGTGCTGACCACCGACACGATCGAGCAGGCCATCGAGCGCGCTGGTACGAAGGCGGGCAACAAGGGCTTCGATGCCGCGCTGGCGGCGATCGAGTTGGTGTCGCTCGGCCAAGCCCTCGAGCAAGCCGGGTTCTGACCCGAGTCCAAGATGGGAGCACGTACTCAGGCCCGAGAAGCCGCGCTACAAATGCTGTTCGCGGTCGAAGCGGGCGGCACCGAAGTCGAACGCGCGATCGCCGATTTTTGGGCGGAATTGCCGGCTGAGGACGCCGAGGGCCGGCCCTACGCAGACGCGCTCGTTCGCGGTGTGCTTGCCGATCTCGAGCAGACGGACGCGCAGATCAAAAAGGCGAGCCAAAATTGGCGGCTGGAGCGCATGACCCGCGTCGATCGCAACGTATTGCGCATGGGCGCCTGGGAGTTGATCGCGCGCGCGGACGTCCCGCGCGCGGTGATCTTGGACGAGGCGGTCGAAGTCGCCAAGCGCTTCGGCACCGAGGAGAGCGGCGCGTTCGTGAACGGTGTGCTCGATCGCATCGCCGAAAATCTCGGACGGACCGACCTCGACGGCGCGCCCCCGAAGCCGGACGCAAGCTGAGGCCGATTGGACCTTCGCTTCTCGACTCCCGAGTTGCGCAAGCTCGACTTGCTCGGAACCGAGATCATCGTCTCGACGATCGCGGTCGATGAGCGCCCGCCGCACGGCGTCACTGGGCTATTGGATTTTCGCCTCGCCGGGCGCATTTCGCGCCTGATTCAAGGCGGGTTCGCCACCGGCAAGGTCGGTGAAGTTTTGCTCATTCCGGGCAAACCGAAGCTGCCCTTCGACAAGATCTTGCTCTTCGGCATCGGTAAACAAACCGACTTCAACGATCCGGTGTTCCGCACGGTCTTGAACAAGATGCTACGCACGCTGGAGGGCTTGCGCGCGCGCACCGCGGTGGTGGAGTTGCCGGGTCGACACTTCGACGCCATCTCCCCTGAACGCGCCGCCGACATTTTGCTCGAATCAGCCGGTGGCCAAAAGGAACACGACGTCTGGACACTGATCGAGCCGGCAGAGGCGCAGCGCGCGATCACGCAACACATGATCCAAGAGCGTCGGCGCGTGCGTCATGAGTAAACCGCTAAAGGCCTACTTTTTCGGCTTCGTGATAATCACGGCGCCCAGCATCACCTTGCCGCTCTTCTTGTATTCGTCGTATTCGAGCACCATGCCTCCGGGGTAGGTGTCCCGGTCGACGGTGTCGAAGTCGTTGGCGGTGGTGACGCGCTCGGAGCTCTGGGGTGGGCCGAGCATCTCCAAGACGGCTTTGGGAATCATCCCGAGGCCGACGCCTGGTGGGATACCGCCGTTGAAGAAGCCGTACACTTGCGGTTCGCCTTTGGCGTCGGGACCCGCGGGGCGATCGCGGCGGTGCACGACGATACGCTCGGTGACACCGTTCTTGTCGAGATCGAACTCGACTGCGCGTCGGATATAGCGACACACGCTTTCGGTCTTCACCTCACAAGGCACCCCCATCAACCGTTCGATGGTGGCGACCGTGGCGCCGATCCGAATTGGACCCACGCCTTGCCCGGCCACAATGGCGAGCACCGGACCCTCGGGCATTTGCACCCTGCTCTCCGGAGTAGACGAGACGGGTGCGCTGGGCGTTGCCGCGGGTGAGGCGCTCACATTCGCCGAGGCGCTCGCGCTCGCAGCGGCGGACGATTGGGGTTTTGCCGGTGATTTGCAACCCCAGGTCGCCGTTGCCAGAGCCAAAGCGAGCATCAACCGAGCAGTACACGAGCGCATGAAACCTCCGAGGTTCGAACCAGTAGCACGCCCCAAACATGCCCGACTACCGCGCTCACCGGTTGGAATTTGACGGCAGCCCCGGGGCGGGCCAAAACCGCGTGCCCTTCGATGTCCGCCTTCGCGCCCCGGCGTTTTCTGTTCATCACCGGCAAAGGCGGCGTCGGCAAAACGACCGTGACCGCGGCGCTCGCGCGTTCACTCTCGGCCCGCGGCCTCAAAGTATTGGTCACGGTCTGCGGTGCCAAAGAGCGGCTCGGGACCTTGCTCGGCGCTCCGCCGCTCACTTCCGCGATTGCGGAGCTTGCTCCGAATATTTGGGGTGTGCAGCTCGTCTCCGAAGTCGCGCTGCGCGAGTACGGCACGATGAAGTTGAAAAATCGCGTTCTGGTAGACGCGATCTTCGACAGCAAATACGTAGCCGGCTTCCTCAGCGGCACACCGGGTCTGAAAGAGTGGTCGCTGCTCGGCAAAGCTTGGTTTCACTCGACGGAAGAGGAAAATGGCCGGCCCCGCTTCGACGTGGTCTTGTTCGATGCGCCGGCCACCGGTCACGGCCTCGATATGCTGCGCGTGCCGAAAGTGATCGTGGAGATCGCGCCCCCGGGGGTGCTCCGGAGCGACGCGGAACGCGCGTGGGAAATGTTCCGCGATCCCGCGCGCAGCGGCGTGGTGGTCGTGACCTTGCCGGAAGAGATGCCGACCAACGAGTCAATCGAGCTGTGCGCTGCGCTGCGCGACGAGCTCACCTTGCCGATCAATGAAATCGTGGTCAATTCACTGCTGCCGTCGCTATTTTCCAGCGCGGAAGCGAGCGCGCTCGAGCAGCTCGGCGCGCTCGGCGGCAGCACGCCGGCGCGCGCCGTACTCGACAGCGGTGTGCGCCGCGCCACGCGCGAACGCATTCAAAACCAATCGCTCGCGCGGCTGACCCGGCTTGGTGTGCCCTTGCGCAAACTCGAGCTCTTGCTGGACGGCGCGGCCACGCCGGCCGCGGTGCTCCGCCTGGCGCGAAACTTCGACGCTTAGACTCCCAATCAATCAGTCGAGCAAAGCGGCGGCGGCGCGGTCCAAGAGCCACAAACCATTGCGCGCGAGGCCGGATGGCGTCGTTCGAATATCGAGTGGGTCCTTGAGCGCGCGCCGCACCGGTTCGGCCTTGCCCGCGCCCGTTGCGAGCACGATAGAGAGCCCTGCGGCTTCGATCACGGGAGGCGTGATGCTCAAGCGCTGCGGTGGCGGTTTGGGTCCGATCACGGGCAACACGCGGCGTATGCGTTCGTTCAGCGCGGGGCTGCCGGGGAATAGCGAAGCGGTGTGTCCGTCTTCACCGATGCCCAGGATCATGACCGAAATGCGGGCGGGGAGCAGCGCTTCATAAGCGCGTGCCGCAGCGTCCTGGTCCGGATTTTCGGCAGCGATGCGATGAATGTTGCCCGCGGGCAGCGGCACGCGGTCGAACAGCGCGGCCTTCGCCATCGCGAAATTGCTGTCGGGATGGGTGGGAGGAACGGCGCGTTCGTCCCCGAAGTAAACGCTGACCTTGGACCAATCTATTCCTGGAATTTTCGATAAATCTTCGTATGCCGCGCGCGGGGTGCTGCCGCCCGCAAGGGCGATGGATACAGCGGAGTCCGAGGAGATCGCTTTTTTTAGCGCTTCCGCGATGCGCTCCGCCGCGAGCTTGGCGAGCTGATTCGAATCACAGACTTCGATAGCCATGGGCCCGCGAGCCTAGCGCGTAGTGGCTTACACGTTAAGAGCCGAAAGAGGTGCGTCCATTGCCCGCAAGCGCTATGGTCCGGACGCTCCCCACATGGTTGACCCGGCCCTGCTTCGCGATCGCGTGCTCGTCGGTCGCTACCGGCTCGACGAACGGCTGGGCGCGGGCGGCATGGGCTCCATCTGGCGCGCGCATCACCTCGTCTTGGCCGCACCGGTGGCGGTGAAGTTGATCGACCGCGAGGCGGTGCCTGACGAGGAAACGCTCGGACGTTTCATGCGCGAGGCGCAGTCGGCCGCGACGCTGCGCAGTCCTCATGTCGTGCAAATCCTCGATTACGGCGTCGATGACAAGCTGCCCTTCATCGTCATGGAGCTGCTCGACGGCGAGAATTTGGCGCAGCGATTGCGCCGGCTCGGGCGGCTCGCTTCCGCCGATACGGCGCGCATCGTCACGCACATTGGTCGGGCCATGGCCCGCGCGCACGAAGCGAACATCGTGCATCGCGATCTTAAACCGGAAAACGTGTTTTTGATTCGCAACGAAGACGAAGAGATCGCCAAGGTGCTGGATTTCGGCGTCGCCAAAGTTTCAGTTGGCGCGCTGGGTGAGGACGGCACGCGCACGCGCACCGGTTCCATCCTGGGTACGCCGTATTACATGAGTCCCGAGCAAGCCCAGGGCAACAAGACCGTCGATCATCGTTCGGACTTGTGGTCTCTGGGCGTGATTGCCTTCGAGTGTTTGACCGGCAGACGCCCGTTTTATAGCGATGGTTTGGGCGATCTCGTGCTGCAGATCTGCATCCGGGACATCCCCGTGCCGTCCGAGCTGAGCTCCGTGCCGATGGGCTTCGACGCCTGGTTTGCGCGCGCGGTAAATCGCGATCCCGAGGCGCGCTTTCAGTCTGCGCGTGAGCTCACTGACGCTCTGCGTGAGGTGCTCGGAGGTGACGCGCGCGAGCTGCAATGGACTTCATCGGAGATCCTTGCCTCGAACGATCTCACGCCGAACTCGCAAGCGCGCACGCGCCTCGATGTCTCGGGTTCCGATCCGCGCGCTTCGGCCCAAGCGGCCGAATCGAATTCGCAGATCCGGCTGTCCAGCGGCAGCCAGCTGGCAGATCCAAGCGCGGCCACACTGCTCGCCAATGACGGCCCGACGTCCTCGCGCGGTGGCCCACCGTCAACGCGCAGCGATCCGATGTCTTCGCGCGGCGGCGTGCCGCTCAGCCGTCGCGCCGAGAGTGAAGTGATCGCCGAGCTTTTGGCCAGTGCAGCGTCCGAGCCGCCGCGCAGGCGCTCCGGCGCAGGGCTCGTGCTTTCGGTCGCCGGGATTGCCTTGGCGATTGGTGTCGGCGCGGGCTGGCTGTTCATGAAGCGCAACGACCTATCCCATTTGCGCCCGTTGCCCAGCGCCGTTCCACCCGCACATGAGTCGGCCGCGCCGCGCGCGCACAGCAAGGCGCCGGAGCACGCCGCATCTGCTCACGAAGAGCCCAGCGCAGCCGTGAGCGTGCCGGCCAAGCCGACCCCTGTCGCGCACCCGCCTGCGGAGGAGGTCGCGCCGCCGCCGGTCGTGCCCGTGAGCAAACCTTCGCCAACGGTCTCGGCGGCAGCGCCCAGCGCGGCCCCGGATGCCGGCTGGGTGAAGCCCGCCTGGGCGATCCCGGATGACGAGCCGCGTCGTGTGCACGTCGACGATGCGCGCGACGCGGGCAAGTAGCGCGAGAGCGGGCCTAGCGCCGGGGAGGCAAAATAGCCTCCATATCTTCCCTGAGCGGCAGCGCGCTTTCGGCGATATCGATTTGCGCCTTCTGCAATTTACCCGACAAATCCACATTCACGGCTTGCCAGCGCGTGTACGCGTCCAGCACCCAAATGCCGCTTTCACGCGTGCCGTTGCCAGACCAGCCGTTGCCACCGAAAGGTAAATGCGCTTCGGCGCCGGTGGTCGAATTGTTGATGCTGGTCATACCGGCCGTGATCTCCTCCTTGAAGCGGAGCATGGAGCGCGCGTCGCGGGTGTAGATCGCGCTGGAGAGCCCGTAAGGCGTGCCGTTGGCGACCGCCATCGCTTGATCCACGCCGTCGACTTCGATCAAATTGACGGTCGGGCCGAAGCACTCTTCTTGCGCGATCCGCATATCGATCTTCACCTGGTCGAAGATGCGCGGTGTGGCGTAGAGCCCGTGCGTTGCGTCGCCGGTGAAGCCCTCGGGTTCATCACCCGGCAAGATTCGCCGACCGTCGAGCAAGAGCTCGGCTCCGCCTTCGAGGCCCGTTTCGCGCTGGCGGGTGAAAGCGGCCATGAAGCGCTCATTGATCAGCGGCCCATAGTCGACCGCGGGGTTCGACGGGTCGCCGATGCGTAGAGCGCGAGCGCGGCGCAAGAGCTTGTCCCGCACCGCGGGCAGCGCGCGCCGATCGACGATGATGTTCCCCGCGCTGGTGCAGCGCTGCCCGGCCGTACCGAAGGCCGCCCAAAGCGCGCCATCGACCGCCAAGTCCAGATCCGCGTCCGCCAAAATCACGAGCGGATTTTTTCCGCCGAGCTCGAGCGAAGGCTGCTGCAAGTTGCGCCCGCACACCTCGCCGATCTGGCGGCCCACTGCGGTCGAGCCGGTGAACGAGATCTTGTTGATGGTGCCGGCATCGACCTGGTCGATCAAAAACTGCCCAGCTCGGTCCTTACCCCCACCGTGCACGATGCTGAGCACACCCGGCGGCAGCCCTGCGCGTTGCCAGGCACGGAAGAACAGCGCCGCCGTGCCCGGCGCGTCGTCCGACGGCTTCCAGACCACGGCGTTGCCGCAGAGCAGCGCGGGAATGATTTTCCAGGAAGGTACCGCGAGCGGGAAATTGCCGGCGGTGATCACGCCCACCACGCCCAGCGGCCGGCGATAGGTGAACAGCTCCTTCTCGGCTAGCTCACTGGGCACGGTCTGCCCATACAAGCGCCGGCCTTCACTCTGGAAGAACACCGCAGTGTCGATCGCTTCCTGGACGCTGCCGCGCGCTTCGCGGAGCGGTTTACCGACCTCGCGCGCGACGAAACGCGCGAGCGACTCCTTGTCTTGCGTGAGCAGAAAAACGAGCCGCCCGAGCACTTCGGCGCGTTGCGGCGCGGGCGTCTGCGCCCAGGCCCTCGCCGCGTCACGCGCTGCGGCACAGGCCGCGTGCACCTCTTCTGCCGAGCTCTGCGGCGCCAAGCTCACCAGATCTCGCTGGTCGGCGGGGTTCCGTCGTTCGAACAGCGCGGCGCTGCTCGGGCGTGAGCTGCCGCCGTAAAAATTGCCGAGTAGGAGCGTGTGTGGAAACGGCCCCGGCTGCTCGCGAGTCTGCATTCTTCAGAGTGCGCTCGAGGAGTGCTCCAAGCAAGCCCGCGGGCGGCAATCCTGCCTGGTTAAAAGCCTGCAGTAGGACACAAAACTGAGCTAAAACCCCAACCCGCAAGATGCCTCTTACCATCGCAAGCGCACCGCAACTCGTGATCGAAAATGTCACTCCCCAGCTCGACGGGGGTCGATATCCAATCAAGCGGATGATCGGCAACGTGATCGAAGTGAGTGCCGATATCTTCAAAGACGGCCACGATCTGATCGCTGCCCGCTTGCTCTATCGAAGACCGGGTGAAGCCTCGTCGCGCGTCGCGCCTTTCACTTACCGCTTCGACCCGGATCGTTGGTACGGTTCGTTCAAGGCCGACCAGATCGGGCTCTGGCAATACGACATCGAGGCTTGGCCCGATCGCTTCGGCACCTGGCGTTCCGATCTCGGCAAGCGTTTGAACGCCGGGCAGGATGTCCGCCCCGAGTTGCTGGAAGGCGCGAGCATCCTCGCGCGCATGACCGAAAAGCTGACCGGCGCTGCCAAGGTCTTGATCGGTGACGCCGCCAAGCGTCTCGCCAATCCCACGCTGGCCCTCGACGAACGGCTGAAGGTCGCATTTGCGGAGGATGTGGCCGAGCTGGTGCGAGTGCCGCTGTTCGCGGACGAGGCATCACGCTTGGAGCGACCCCTCGCGCTTTACGTCGACCGCGCCGAGGCGGTATTTTCGGCCTGGTACGAGCTGTTTCCGCGTTCGCAGGGCAAGGATCCGAACAAACACGGCACATTCGCCGATACGGCTCGCCGCCTGCCCGAGATCGCCGCGCTGGGGTTCGACGTCATCTACCTGCCGCCGATCCACCCGATCGGGATCACGCACCGCAAAGGGCGCAACAACAACCCGACCTGCGTCCCCGGGGACCTGGGCAGCCCTTGGGCGATCGGTGGCAAGGAAGGCGGGCACACGGCCGTGCATCCTCAGCTCGGCACGCTGGCTGACTTCGAGGTGCTGGTCGCCTCTGCGCGTGATTTCGGTTTGGAAATCGCGCTCGATTTCGCGTTGCAGTGCTCGCCCGATCACCCTTGGGTGAAGGAGCATCCCGACTGGTTCTTCGTGCGCCCGGACGGCAGCATCCGCTACGCCGAAAATCCGCCCAAGAAGTACGAGGACATCTATCCGATCAACTTTTGGTGCAAGGACCGCCAGGGGCTTTGGAGCGCGTGCCGCGATGCGGTGCTGTTCTGGATCGCGCGCGGCGTGAAGATCTTCCGCGTCGATAATCCGCACACCAAACCGCTTTCATTTTGGGAGTGGCTGATCCGTGACGTGCAGGCGGTGCATCCGGAGACCATTTTCCTGTCCGAATCGTTCACTCGGCCGAAGCGGATGAAGAGCCTGGGCAAGCTCGGATTCACCCAGAGCTACACCTACTTCACTTGGAAAAATACGGCTTGGGAGCTCAAGGACTACCTGAACGAGCTGACCCACAGCGAGATGGCCGACTATTATCGGCCCAATTTTTTTGCCAATACGCCGGACATTTTGCACGAGTTCCTGCAAACGGGCGGACGGCCGGCGTTTCGGCTGCGCTTGCTGCTCGCGGCCACCCTCTCGCCCACGTACGGCATCTACAGCGGATACGAGCTGTGTGAAAACCTGGCCGTCCACCCCGGCAGTGAAGAATACCTGGACTCGGAAAAATACGAGATCCGAGTGCGCGATTGGAACGCTCCCGGAAACATCAAGCAGGATATCTCCAGGCTCAATCGCATTCGCCGCGAACAGCCGGCCCTACACGAGCTGACGAATTTGAGCTTCCTCAAGACGGAGTACGACGCGATCCTGGCATACAGGAAGTCAGCGCCACAGAGCGATCTGATCGTGGTCGTCAATCTCGATCCGCATGCCATGCACGAGACGACGATCGAAGTGCCGATCGCCGAGCTCGGCATCGCTCCGAACGAAGAGTACGAGATGTCCGACTTGCTGACGGGGGCGCGTTACACCTGGCGGGGCGCGCGCAACTACGTGCGCCTCGACCCGGTCGAACGCGTCGGACACATCTTCAAGGTTTCCCGACTCGTCTGACGGAGCACCCTAGAACCATGCGTACAAGGCCAGGCTCTCCACACCCATTGGGCGCCACGTGGGACGGTGAAGGCGTCAACTTCGCCGTCTTTTCGGGAGAGGGTACGGGCGTCGAGCTGTGCTTGTTCGATTCGGCGGGCGCCAGCCGAGAATCCATACGCATCCCGCTGACTCAGCGCACGAACCGCGTTTGGCACGTGTATTTGCCGGATGCGCGGCCCGGGCAACTGTACGGCTACCGCGTGCATGGCCCGTACGCTCCCGAGCAAGGCCGTCGCTTCAACGCCAACAAGCTCTTGATCGACCCTTACGCGAAGGCCATCGCCGGTAAGGTCAACGCCCCGGACGAATGCTTCGGTTATACGATTGGCGATCCCAACATCGACTTGAGCTTCGACGAACGCGACAGCGCTGCCGTCGTGCCCAAGAGCCTGGTCGTCGAGACCGCGTTCTCCTGGGGTGATGATCGCCCGCCGAATATTCCCTGGAGCCGCACGCTGATCTACGAGTGTCACGTGCGCGGCATGACCAAGCTGCACCCGGACATTCCCGGCAACCTGCGTGGCACGTACCTCGGTATGGTCTCCGATCCAATTCTGGATCATTTGCGATCGCTCGGCGTCACGGCGGTCGAGCTCTTGCCGATTCAGCAAGCCATGAGCGAGCGCCGCCTGCAGGAGCTCGGTCTTTCGAATTACTGGGGCTACAATACGATCGGCTTTTTTGCCCCAGATCCGGCGTTTGCGACCGGCTTCATGGGCGAGCAAGTGCTCGAGTTCAAGACCATGGTGAAGGCGTTTCACCGCGCTGGAATCGAAGTCATCCTCGACGTCGTCTACAACCACACGGGCGAAGGCAACCAGCTCGGCCCGACGGTGTGCTTCCGTGGTTTCGACAATCCGGCTTACTACCGCTTGATCCCCCATGAAGCGCGCCACCACATGGATTTCACGGGCTGCGGCAACAGCATCAACGTGCTGCATCCGCGCTCCCTGCAGCTGATCTTGGACAGCCTGCGGTACTGGGTCGACGAGATGCATGTCGACGGCTTCCGTTTCGACCTGGCCCCGACCTTGGCGCGCGACCCCTTCGAGTTCGACGGCTTCTCGCGCTTCTTGGCGATGGTTCAGCAAGATCCGACGCTCTGCCGCGTGAAGCTGATCGCCGAGCCCTGGGACGTCGGCCCCGGCGGCTATCGGTTGGGCGCATTTCCACCCGGCTGGGCAGAATGGAACGGCCGCTATCGTGACTGCATTCGGCGGTTTTGGCGCGGTGATGAAGGCCAAGTGCCGGAGCTCGCATCTCGCCTTTCCGGCTCGAGTGACATCTTTCAAGGCAGCGATCGCGGGCCCTACGCGAGCATCAACTTCGTCACTTGCCACGATGGCTACTCACTGCACGATTTGGTGAGCTACGAACAGAAGCACAACGAAGCCAACGCCGAGGACAACCGTGACGGCGCCAACGACAACTGGAGTCGAAATTGGGGCACCGAAGGCGAGACCAAAGCCCAGCAGGTCATCCGTCTGCGCGACCGCATGAAGAAGAACATGATCGCGACGTTGGCGTTCTCTCAAGGCGTGCCGATGATCTCGCACGGTGACGAGCTCGGCCGCACGCAAAACGGCAACAACAACGCGTACTGCCAGGACAACCATTTGACCTGGATCAACTGGGACTTGGATGAGCGCGCGGTCGACTTGCTGAACTTCACCCGGGAAGTCTTGCGAATCACCAAGTCGAACCCCGTGTTCCGGCGTCACCGTTTCTTCGCCGGCGATCCGGTGAGCGACAAGGGCTTCAAAGACGTCACGTGGCTACGCTCCGATGGGACCGAAATGTCGATTGACGATTGGGGTAACGGACGCAATCACTTGCTCGGAATGTTGATCCCTGGAGACGCCTCCGACGACGTCGATGAGCGCGGCCGGCCGAATCGCGGTCAGACACTGCTCATGCTCTTGAACGCCAGCAATCGCGCGCGCCAATTCACCATGCCGCCCGTGCCGGGGCAGGCTTCCGTGAGCGGTCATTGGCAGGAAGTCATCAACACCGCCCAACAAACCCACCGTGTTCCGAAGGGTGGTGGTATCAATGTTGCGCCCCACTCGTTGGTACTGCTTTGCTACGTGGTAGCCTGATGAACTTCCCCTCCCTGCCGCCTTCTGCCTCCGATCCTTCGGCCGCTGCCTTGATGGGGGATCCAGTATTGCTCAGGGCCCTGCGTGAGGATGCCTCCCACAGTCCGCACGGGGTGCTCGGTGCGCATCCCGCGGTGTTCGCGGAGCAGAGCGGCGTCGTCGTCCGCGCGTTCCATCCGGATGCCATCGCGTGCACCCTGCTCCTAGGCGTGGAAGCACGCCCGATGTTGGCGCTAGGGGCTGGGGTGTTCGCCGTGTTCTTGGCGGACGCCAAACCGCCCGTGGCTTACCGGCTCCGTTTTGGCTTCGGCAACGGCTCGACTTGGGAGCGTGAAGATCCGTATCGTTTTTTGCCCAGCTTGGGCGAGCTCGACCTGCACCTCATCGGTGAGGGGACGCATCGCAAGCTGTGGACCGTGCTCGGCTCGCACTTGAAGGTGCTCGATGGCGTGTCCGGCACCGCGTTTGCGGTCTGGGCACCGAACGCGACCCGCGTCAGCGTGGTCGGTGAGTTCAACAACTGGGATGGTCGGCTTTTGCCGATGCGCTCGCTCGGTCCGACCGGCATTTGGGAACTGTTCGTGCCGGGCATCGGCGTCGGCACGCTGTACAAATACGAGCTCAAAACCAAGGAGGGCTTGCTGCGAATCAAGACCGATCCTTGGGCAAACGAGATGGAAGCGCCACCGCTCACCGCCTCGCGCGTGGCTCGTTCGAACTACACCTGGCACGACGAGCCTTGGCTCAAGAACCGCGCCAAGGGCGACATCGCGCGTGAGCCGCTCAACATCTACGAAGTGCATCCGGGCTCTTGGGCGCGCGTTCCGGAAGAGGGCAATCGCTGGCTCACCTACAAGGAGCTCGCGGTGCGCTTGTGCGAGCACGCCAAGCGCCTCGGCTTCACTCACATCGAGCTGATGCCGGTCGCCGAGCACGCGTTTTATCCATCGTGGGGCTACCAAGTGACGGGCTACTTCGCGCCCACCTCTCGCTACGGTTCGCCCGATGATTTTCGTTGGTTCGTCGACTACTGCCACCAGCAAGGAATCGGCGTGCTGGTGGACTGGGTCCCCGCGCATTTCCCGAAGGACGATTTTTCGCTGCGTCGCTTCGACGGCACCGCGCTGTACGAGCACGAAGATGCGCGCCGCGGCGAGCATCCGGACTGGGGCACGCTGATTTTCAACTTTGGCCGCAGTGAAGTGCGGAATTTCCTCACGGCCAACGCCCTATACTGGTTGCAAGAGTTCCACCTCGATGGCCTGCGCGTGGATGCCGTGGCCTCCATGCTGTACCTGGATTACAGCCGCAAAGAGGGTGAGTGGCTGCCGAACCCGTACGGCGGCCGCGAGAACATCGAGGCGATCGAGTTCTTGCGCAGCGTCAACGCCATCATCCACGAAGAGTGCCCGGGTGCGTTCACGGTGGCTGAAGAGTCTACCGCGTGGGGTGGTGTTTCGAAGCCGCCATCCGAGGGCGGTCTGGGCTTCGACTTCAAGTGGAACATGGGCTGGATGCACGACACGCTCGGCTTCTTCACGAAGGAGCCCATCCACCGCAAATACCACCTCGATCAGCTCACGTTCTCGATGCTGTATGAGTACACCGAGCGCTTCATCAACTCGATTTCACACG
Organism: Pseudomonadota bacterium; assembly: GCA_037200885.1. Taxonomy (GTDB): domain Bacteria; phylum Myxococcota_A; class Polyangia; order Polyangiales; family Polyangiaceae; genus PMG-095. Next base: position 1,072,747 of record JBBCIN010000003.1, on the reverse strand, counting down.
ATGAAGTGGTCCACGGCAAAGGCTCGCTGATCGAGAAAATGCCCGGTGATTTCTGGCAAAAGCTGGCCAACGTTCGCCTGCTCCTGGCCTACCAGTTCACTCGCCCCGGGAAACAGCTGATGTTCATGGGTACCGAGTTCGCTCAGCACAACGAGTGGAACGTCGAGACCAGTCTGGATTGGCACATCGCCGAGCACCCGCAGCGCAAAGGCTTGCAGGAGTACATCGCCGAGCTGAGCAAACTGTACAAGGATTCGAATGCGCTCTGGCGTCGCGATCCCGAGCCCGAGAGCTTCGAGTGGATCGAGTGCAACGACAAGGACAACACCATCCTCAGCTATCTGCGCCGCGATGGCGCGGATTTCGTGATCGTGGTGCTCAACTTCACGCCCGTCCCCCGGGACGAGTACCGCATCGGCGTCCCGGTCGCCGGTCGCTACGTCGAGCGCCTATCGAGTGATGATCTACGTTTCGGCGGCAGTGAGTTCCAAACCACGACCGTGGTCGAAGCCGATGCCACGCCGCTCCATGGCCGTCCTTACTCGATCCGCCTGCGCATCCCACCGCTCGGCGCGCTCATCCTCAGCCCCAACCGCTGAGCCTACTGCTGACGCGGCGCAGCTCCCTGCTCCCAGCTCGTTTCCAGCGTGGCGCGCCGGGAGTGGCACTGCACCGCTCGCACGAAAGGAAAAATCCCCGGCCGGGGTCCGGGGATTTTTCCGAGTTCAACGCTGACTGACTAGTTGATGGTCAGCGGTGGAACGATGCTCGCCGGCAAGCCTGCGGCAGCGCGAGTGATGCCGGTGAGCAGCCAGGCGTCGTTGTCTCCACCTGCCTTGCAAGAGAAGACACCTGCGGTGCTGTTCCAAAGGGCGCCTGCCCCTATGACCCGGACCGTCGGAGATAGCCCGTTGGCGTCCACGGTGGCGGGGACGAAGAGCAGGCCCGTCTTGCCTTCGTAGGTGAGCCACTTGGATTGGCGCGTCGCAACCGATCCCGAGTTCAACCACTTGGTGCCAGTGCAGTCCGCATTCGAGTAGTAGATCTGTTGGTCCGGCAAGACACCCGCCCAGTTGACGCTGAAGTAATAGCCAGTTGGGCTCTTGATCGTGATTGTGGCGGTGCTCACCGTTTGGAGGCTGCCCAGGGTCACGTTGTTGGCGTCCTTCACCGTACCGAGTCCCGTGGAGGTCGAAGCGCCGGCCGCGCCATTGCACACATATTGCGTCGACGTGATCTCACCCGCGTCGAGGGTACCGTTATTTGCGCTTCCGCTGGGCGCGCCGTCATCCAAACCGGAATCGACTTTCACGCCCGCATTTGCGCAATTGCCACCCGCGCTCTCGGCCGTGACCTTCACCAATGACGAGAAGCCGTTGGTGCCATTGGTTCCGTCGGTGCCATTGGTTCCGTTAGTCCCATTGGTCCCGTTGCAGGCGTAGCGTGTGGTTTCGATCTCCCCAGCTTCGAGGATGTTGTTGCGCGCGGTGCCGGTTGGGGTGCCATCGTCCGTTCCCGAGTCGACGCGAGAACCGCCGTTCCCGCAGTTAATGCCGGCCGGCTCTGCAGTCATCTTGATCAACGTGGTAAAGCCGCTGGTTCCATTTGCTCCGTTGCACAAGTAGCGGGTCGAGTCGACTTCACCGGCTTCCAGCACACCGTTGCTGGCGGTGCCCGTGGGCAATCCGTCGTCCAAGCCGAGCTGGATCTTGACGCCGCCATTCGTGCAGTTGGCCCCACTTGCTTCGATCGCGGTGGAGGTTACCGTGCTTGAGCCGTTGGTTCCGTTGGTTCCGTTGGTTCCGTTGGTTCCGTTGGTTCCGTTGCAGAGGTAAGAAGTGGTATCGACCTCGCCGGCCTCCAACACGTTATTGCCGGCGGTGCCTGACGGTGAACCGTCGTCCAAGCCGTTGGTCACTTTGACGCCTCCACCCGCGCAATTGATGCCGTCTGCCTCGGCAACGGTTTTTACCAGCGAAGTTGCGCCATTGGTGCCGTTGCTGCCGTTGCACACATAACGCGTCGCTTCGATTTCTCCCCCTTCCAGCGTGCCGTTGTTGGCAGTTCCGGTCGGGGTGCCATCGTCTAGGCCTGAATCGATGCGGGCTCCGCCGTTGGCGCACGCACTCCCACTCGGTTCAGCAGTCACCTTCACTAGTGACGTCGTGCCGTTGGTTCCGTTGCACGTGTAGCGCGTGCCGTCGACCTCGGTCGATTCCAACACACCGTTCGCTGCGGTTCCGCTCGGCAAACCGTCATCGACGCCGTAGTCGACACGCACCCCGCCGCCCGCGCAGTGAGCGCCTGCCGGTTCACTGACGACGGCCAATAAACTGGAGTAACCGTTGGTGCCGTTGGTGCCGTTGGTGCCGTTGGCGCCCGCGCAGATGTAGCGCGTTGAATCAATCTCTCCGGGGGCCAGCACGTGATCACCTGCGGTGCCGCCGTTGCTGCCATCATCGAGACCAATGGTGAGCTTGATGCCTCCGTCAGGGCAATTCGTGCCCGCGGCCTCTGTCGTCGATTCGACGAGCGCGGAGTAACCCAGGTCGCCTTGGTCGCCCTTGGCACCGTCGGCGCCATTGCAAACGTAGGAGGTCGCGTCGATCTCTGATGTTTCGAGGACGCCGTTGTCGGGGGTTCCACCCGGCGTACCGTCGTCAGCGCCCGTGTCGATGCGTTGTCCGCCCTCCACGCAATTGGCGCCGCCTGCTTCGCTAGTGAGCTTGACCAGCACGGGGCTGACCTGCGCGTTGTTCCCGTTGCACACGAAAGAAACGCCCGTCACCTCGGAGTCCGCGAGCGCACCGTCCCCGTCCATATCGACGCCGAATTTCAGGCGCTGGCCAGCGGCAGCGCAGTTGGTGCCTGCCGGCTCGGCCGAGCTCACGACGAGTGACGCAAAGCCGACGGCGCCTTGCCCGCCCGGCTCGCCATTGCACACCACGTTCGAGTCATCCACCTCTGCTGCGTCGAGCTTGCCATCATCAGCCGTGGCATCGCCGTTTGCGCCGTCGTCGTAGCCCACTTCGACCAATTTGCCGCCGGCCGCGCATTGATCGCCCGGTGCCACGTTCGACGTCACGACCAGCGGAGTTGCGCCGGACGAGCCACGGTCGCCCGAGCACAGGTTGAATGATTGCTTCACCTCGCTGTCATCCAACGCCCCGTTGCCGTTCGTGTCGCTGCCAATCGACACGGTAACCCCGCCATTCGAGCATTGATCGTTAGCGCCGAATGGTTCGCTCCCTACGACTGTGTCCGGAGCGGCGGCTCCCGGTTGCCCCGCGGCCCCTGGGTCTCCGCTGCATCCACCAACGACAATCCACAAAGCAATCAACGACACAAATTTCGGTTGCTGCATTCGTCGCCTCCTTAGCTTCCGCTCCCGCCCCGCCAACGACGCAACGTCAATCGCACTTAAGTCAAAACGTAGCTGACGGAGTACGCCAGATACTCGAGCCTCACCGTGGCAGCCTTGTGCAGAGCATTACAATGGTTCACTCGCCCACTTACTCGAAATCACCGTGAATTTGGCCGTGGCAGAGAGGTCGACGCGAAGAGTTGCATGTTTGGTTGTCGCATCTTTCTATTGAGTGATTGGTTATGACCGCTGTGTCGAGTGCCTAACTGCAATCTGCGGCAGTGACGAGCGTGCTCCCGTCGATGACTCTGAGCTTTGCCGCGTGGCGAGCTCCGCCAGTCGCGTGAGCTGATCGTTCGATGCGGGCGCCGGATTGTTCGGAACCATTGCCGAGCCCCCCGTTAGCTGGGCATGAAGGACTACTCAGGACAGCGCCGCTCCATTGATCTCTTGCTCGCGGGCGCGCTACTCGCGGGCGCTTGTGCGGGAACCGGAACGGCGGGCGAGCGCACCATGCCCGCCGCCGACGCATCTTCGAGCGAGATGGCAGCGAGCTGCCCGGCGGAGCAGATGACGACCGCTGAGGCACGCTCGCTGATCGACAAGTACTGCGTGTCTTGTCACTCGCCGGACGGCGCAGCCGGTGAAGACTACGATTTTCGCGGCGACCCGGCGATCATCGCGCGCCGTCGCAACATCGAAGCCAATCTCCGGCTGCACGCCATGCCCCCGCCGGGCGCGCGGCAACCGAGCGACACGGAGCGCGCGGCACTCCGCTGTTGGGCCAAAGAGTAGGCCGGAACTTTCGTACTTCAGTCGTTTTGACCGCCGGCCGCCACCCACGCGCGCAGGGCTTCAGCCGCCGCGTCATTGCTGAGCTGTGCGTCGAGCGGCATGTTCCCGCCGCTGGGATTGATCCAGCTGAGGGGTGAGCGCCGCGGGTCGACGATCGCTGAGTGAGCGGGGGTTGCTTCGCCGATCAGGCCGACCTCGGACATGCCGACATAGCAGTCGTCTTTCGTTGGCCCACAGCGCCACACGGTGTGGCCGGGATCGGCGTGGCAACCGGCCGTCGCGCAATGGCCCGGCGTATCAGGCGCGAAATACCTCTCGAACAACTCCGAGTATCGCGGAGCGGGCGCCGCGTCGACTGGGGGTTTCGTGTCCGGCATGAGCGCCTCGGGAGAAGCGCTGCACGCGAGCGTCAACGCCGCGAGCAGCAGCGCCGCTCGCGCAGGCGATCGAATCATATCGGCACAACGAAGCGGCGCGCCGAAAGGTTCCATGCGCTCGAATCGATGGAACGATCACGACCTTCGCTCGTTGAGTCGTGCGAGGTCATCATCATGCATCAGCCATTCAATTCTGCCGTTGCCGTGTTGGTCATTGCCGCGGGCTGCTCGTCGAACGCCGATCCCCCCGCGGCTCTGCCGGCCGCAAGCCCGCATCGCAAAGCGTACGTTGGTCTGTTCGGGGATCAATCGGTTGCCGTGCTCGATACCGTGACGAATCAGCTGTTAAAAACCATCCCCGTTACTGCGCCCGACGGCCTGCTCGTCACTCCCGACGGCAAAAAGGTCTACGTTTCCAGCACCGATACGGGCACGGTGAAGGTGATCGAAACCGCAGGCGATACGATCGCCGGCTCGATCGCGGTGGGCGCGAAGCCTGCCGGCATTGCCGTGACGCCCGATGGTAGCCGAGTCGTGGTGTCGGTTGGTGGGGCCAATGAGGCGGTGATCATCGACACGAGTAGCGATGTCGTGATCAAGCACGTGTCGGTGGCCGCCGCACACGCGAGCTGCATTTCCGGAGATGGCCACTACGCCTATGTCGGCTCGCAAGCGACGGAGTCCCCCGCTATCGCTCTGGTTGACATCGTGGGGGACACCCCGGCGAAATCATTTCCGGTCGATAAATCACCGCGCATGCTTTCGTGCACACCGAAGGCGATCTACTTCACTGCCGTGGGGCTCGATGCGGTCGAGATGATGGAGCCCACGACGGGCACGCTCGGCACGCCGATCGCGAGCGGCGGCTCGCCGCACGATGTACGCGCCACCCTGGACGGGAAATTCGAACTCGTGGTGAGCCAGACCGCGGGCGATCTCGAGTTCATCGACGTGGAAACTGGGACGCTGGCTGGCACCGTGCCGACCGGAAAGCTCGCGCACTGGATTACTCTCTTCGCAGACGGAACCGGCGCGTATGTGAGCAATGAAGGCGACAACAACGTGGTTACGGTCGACCTCGGCGAGCGGCGTGTGACGGGTACGATCGCGATCGGCAACGGACCGCGAAAGATGGCGCTGCAACCATGAAATCTGGGTGCCCCTCCTCGCCGCCGAAGGCTGGGTGCTCGTAGGCCGTATCCCGTGACCATCAATCAAAAACCCATGCCCGCTTAATTTCTGCTCAAGCTTGCCGGGGGCGCTCCGTTCTTCTGTGAGTGAATGGTTAGGCCGATTTTCGAGTCCGCGATCGCGGGATTGAACCAAGCTTCGGGGCGCTTCGAGCGTTCAGCGGCGCAGGTCACCCGACTAGCGGGCGCGTATTCAGCCGCGGAGAGCGCCGCCACGGTCCAGATTTCGGCCGAAGCACGCGGTCCGGCGCCAGCGCAGGATAACGAGTCCAATGCCACGCTCGAGGGCGCGCTGGTCGATACACGCATCGCGAAGTACCAATTCATTGCCAATCTCCGTGTTTTGCAGACCGGCGATGAAATGGAGAGCGAGCTGACCAAGCTCGGCCAGAAGTAAGCGCACAGGCGACTACCCCTGACGATCCCAGCGGCGTAGGCTCACCTGCGCATGGCAGAGAGTTTGCTGGAGCAATTGCCCAACGTGCTCCCCCCCTTGCACCCCGAGTTCCGTCCGGCGCTGCTCGGCAACCGCGCGTTCCGAGCGGCGGCGACCCAGGCCGGCGGCTCGCGCTTGGTGCTCGCTCTGGAGCGAGGCGTGGGGAATGTCTCCGTCTTCGAGACGCTGGTTTTTCCCGAGGGTCATCCAGGCGCGAGCACGAATCTGCGCTACGTCGAGCGACTGCTGAAGTTCTTGCTTTGGCAGAGGGGCGGCTACCGCGTGAGCGTCGCGGGCTCGCCGGCCATCGCCGAGCGCTTGGCGGAGGAATACTCGCCGGGCGGCGCTCGCGCGTTCGATGCCGAGTTCTTCGCCAAGATCTACGAGCAACCCAGTTTCAACGTACAAGCGCTGCCGTTTGCCGAACTACCGAAAGAGCGCGAGGGCGGCGCTGCGATCGGCGGTCATCTGGACGGCTGTCGCATCGGCTTCGACGCGGGCGGCAGCGACCGCAAAGTGGCCGCGTTGATCGACGGCAAAGAAGTATTTTCGTGCGAAGTGGTTTGGGAGCCCAAGTTGCACAGCGATCCGCAGTATCACTTCGACGGGATCGATGATTCGATTCGACGCGCGGCCGCGCATTTGCCACGCATCGACGCGATCGGCGTGAGCTCCGCCGGAATTTATCTGAACAATCGCACGATGGTCGCCTCGCTTTTTCGGCAAGTGCCGCCGAACGCGTTCGAAGCGCGGATCAAGCGGATTTACCCGGACATTGCCAAAAAATGGGGCGACGTACCGCTCGAAGTCGCCAACGATGGAGACGTTACGGCGCTCGCGGGCGCGCTCGAGCTCGCCGATCATTCCGTGCTCGGCGTCGCCATGGGCACCAGTCTCGCGGCCGGCTACGTCAATGGGCAGGGCCTAGTCACGGGTTGGTTGAACGAGCTCGCGTTCGCGCCCGTTGACTACGGCGCGGATGCGGCGGTCGATCACGAATGGTCGGGTGATCGCGGTACCGGCGTGGGTTACTTTTCGCAAGACGCGGTGATCCGCTTGGCCGCGCGCGCGGGGCTCGAGCTGCCGCCCGGGTCACCGGGCTCGAAGCTGAAATTCGTGCAAGAGCAAGTGCTCGCGGGCGACGCGCGTGCAGGCCAGATCTTCGAGACCATGGGCGTCTATTTGGGCTACGGGTTGCTTCATTACTTGGACTTTTATCGGGTAAAGCACGTGCTCTTGCTCGGCCGCGTGACCTCCGGTGAAGGCGGCAATCTGCTACTGAAAAAGGCCCGCCAGGTGCTCGCGCTCGAAGCGACCGAACTGAGCCAAGCGCTCACCCTTCACTTGCCTGACGAAGCGACGCGCCGCGTGGGACAAGCGATTGCTGCGGCGAGCTTACCGCGCTTGAATGTGCGCTGAGACCAGCATGAAGCTCAGCCAAGAACGTGCGCAGATCTTCGTTCCCGATCAGGTGCCGCTGAGCGTGGCCTTGCCACGCACGACGCACCTCGGGATCGGCGCCCACGCCGATGATTTGGAGATCATGGCGGCTCACGGCATCTTGGAGTGCTTCGCCAACAGCGAGCGCTGGTTCACGGGCGTCGTGGTGACGGACGGCGCGGGCAGCGCACGTGACTTCGAATACGCATCGCACAGCGACGAACAGATGAAGGCGGTGCGCCGCATCGAGCAGAAGAAGGCCGCGTACGTGGGCGAATACAGCGCACAATTTCTGCTCGATCATTCGAGCTCTGCCGTAAAAAATGCGGCCAGCGCACAGGTCCTGCTAGACCTCGTGGAAATTCTGCGCGTGACCGCGCCCGAGGTCGTTTACACCCACAATTTGGCCGACAAGCACGACACGCACGTGGCCGTCGCGTTGCGCGTGATCGCGGCTTGCCGCGCGCTCGAGCCCAGCGCGCGGCCTCAGCGCTTGCTCGGTTGCGAAGTTTGGCGCGATCTCGATTGGCTGTCGGATGCCGACAAAGTGCCGCTGCCGCTCGATGGCCGGGAGCACTTGCAGAGCGCGCTGTTGGGCGTGTTCGATTCGCAAATCGCGGGTGGCAAGCGCTACGATCTGGCAACCGCTGGCCGGCGCCGCGCGCACGCGACTTATTCCGAAAGCGACGGTACCGATCGACACTCGGCGCTGAGCTGGGCCATGGATCTCACGCCCCTGATGCACGCTGGCGATCCGGAAACGCACGTGGCCGACTTACTGCGTCGCTTCCAAGAGGACGTAACCGCGCGGACCCGACGTCTCGCCTGACCTCCGCCTTTGATCTCAATAACCGAGCGTGGGCCGGCCCATGCCGCGGTAGGCGAGGCCAGCGGCCGCGACGGCGCTGGGCACGCACATGTTGCGACCGTCGAACACGTGCCGTCCGCGCATCAGCTCGCGCACCCGCGGGAACTCCGGATTTCTGTATTCGTTCCACTCCGTGGCCAAGAGCAGCGCATCCGCGCCGCGGCACGTCTCGTATTCGTTGTCCAAGATCTCGACGCGATCCATCAGGCCCATCAGAGTCATGCTCTCGCGCGCGGTCTCGCGAGCTTGCGGATCCGTGGTTCGCACGCGCGCGCCGCGTGCCACGAGCTCGGCGATCATCTTGATGCCGGGCGCCTCGCGGACGTCGTCCGTCTTCGGCTTGAAGGCCAAGCCCCAGACGGCGATCAGTTTGTCGCCCAGACCACCGAGGTCCCGCTCCATATGCGCGATTAGAGTCTTGGTGGGCATCTCGTTGGCGCGCACGGCCGCGCTCGAGACTTCCATGTTTAGGCCATAGTCCGCGCCGGTGCGCACCAGAGCCCGCAAATCCTTCGGGAAGCAGCTGCCGCCGAAGCCGAGGCCCGGATACAGAAACTGCATGCCGATGCGCTCGTCCGAACCGACCGCCAGGCGAACGTGCTCGACGTCCCCACCAGCTACGTCGCACAGGTGAGCGATCTCGTTCATGAAGCTGATCTTCGTGGCCAGCATCGCGTTGGAGGCATACTTGACGATCTCGGCGCTCTTCGGGCTCATGCGTTGAATGCGGCTGCGCTGACGGTTGTACGGCGAGTACAAGCGCTCCAAGAGCTCGAACGCGTGGTTGTCGTCCGTGCCGATCACGATCCGGTCCGGCTTGAAGAAGTCGTTCACCGCGTCGCCCTCTTTCAAGAACTCCGGGTTACTGACGACGCTGATCTTGTGCTTGGCGAAGCGCTCGACCACCGCGCGCACTTTGTCGTTGGTGCCTACCGGGACGGTGCTCTTCAACACCAGCGCCAGGTCGTGCTCCGCGGCTTTGGCGACCTGCTCGGCGACGCCGAGCACGTACGATAGATCGGCCGAACCGTCTTCTTGTGGTGGCGTGCCGACGGCGACGAACACCACTTCGCGACCGCGGATGCCATCGACCAAGTTGGACGTGTAATCCAAGCGATGAGGAAAGTTGCGCTTCAGCAGATCTGCCAAGCGCGGCTCGAAGAACGGAACTTCGCCCGCGCGCAGCTTGGCGAGCTTGGCCTCGTTCACGTCGATACACATGACGTTGGTGCCTGAATCAGCGAAACAGGCGCCGGCAACCAACCCTACGTACCCAGAACCAACGACGGCAATTTTCACAACACCATTGGTAGCCAGTGTGCGCGTCGAAGTCGATCACTTTGTCGATTTCACTCGGCGCGTCGTCCCGCCGGTCGCGCTCGCTCACGCGGCTCCTGATTGTTCGGACAGTATGCGGAAGCCGATCGACGCGCGTTCGCCTGAGCCTGTAAGGGAACTACGCTAACTCTCGATCGTCTTCGAGCTGATCCAAGATCTCCGCGGCTCGCTCGTCGCTGATTCCGAACCATTCGGCGAGCTGGTTGATGAAAGTGTTTTCTTCATCGCTGACCTCGTCGTCGGCGAGCGCGATGGCCGCGGCGAGCGCGAACGCGCCTTCGGCTTCGTTCGGATCTTCAGCAATTTCCTCGGCGATCTCGTGCAGCCGGGCGTCACGGTCGCTGTCCGCGAGGCGCTTTTCGTAGGTCTCGAGCATGACGTTGATGGTCCCTGAGCGCAGCAAATTGTCGGTTAGGCCGCGGATCGCGCCACGCACCGCGTCGCGCTCGACCTCCGCGAGCTTTCCGTCGGCGGCCATCATCAGGAACATCGTCTCGGCCAACGGTCCAACGCGATTGATCGACCCAACCTCTTCCGGTGTGAGCAGGCCTTCGCGCGTCAATGTTTCGTAAGCAGAAGATACGACCATGCTCGGCCGTCGGCCGCTAAGCAGCAGTGCATCACGCAAGCGCTCGATGGTGACGGTTTGGATCTTCATCGATCCCGAAGCTACTCGCTTCCCCGCTCCGGATCTAGCAGGGCCCGAGGTCACACGATCCCGGACTGGAAGCGGACCGCTCCGTCGGCGGCGATCAGCACGCCAGTGGCGTCATCACGTAGGAAGCGCGCCGCGGTGAGGAGCTCTTGGAACGCGTCGTATAGATCCTCGGAGCTCGCCTGAGCGAGCTCCAGTCCGCGAGTGGGGAGATCGAGCCTCGCGCACAGTGCGGCCACGTTTTCCTCGTCCAAGGAGCCGTTCAACATGCCGTCCGAGACGGTGAGCCAGGTGCCGCCCCAGTGCAACGGAACCAGCTCGTACGGATGAACCTCACCGATTCGTCGCCCGACGGCGCCGGACTGGGCCGGGTAGAAGTCGAGACGCCCGCCGGGACCGGCATTGGCGACGGCCGGCATGCCGGCATTGAGCACCTCCACCTTCGCGTCCCGCTGACTCACGCGCAAGATGACCAGTCCCGTTTCGACGCCCGGATGCACAGCGAGCCGCATCTCGAGCTCGCCCACCACCGTGTGCAGCGGCTCACTTCGCTGCAACGCCTCCTTCGTGCCCTGCATCAGCCCCGCCGGGAAGGTCTCGGGTGACTGCGCGCTACCCCGCACATCCAGCAGCAAGAGCACGAGATTGCCTCGCTCGTCGGCGAAGACGTCGAACCAATCACAAGGGCGCGGGCCCTCGACGGTCTCACCGCTTGCGCGGAGCATGCCGTGGAGGAGAGGAAACTTCTGAAGACTCGGGTTTTTGTGTGCGGCGGCCAATCTAGTAACCGTCAATGCGAGCGCCGAGCCAGTGCTCGGAGCACGCTTCGTGCAGCTCCGGATCGCGCTCGAGTCCCAACAACAATCACTACTTAGGTGATGGCTCCAGGGTGCGACAGGAGCGGTAAATGACGGCTTTCGCCGTCTCAATCTGACCGCGTGAGACCGCTGCGTCTAAAGGTGGGACCAGATCGTGCGTTTCACCTAACGAACGATGATCGAAGACGAAACCGGCGCCGTGTCTGTTCAGGGGACCTCGGACCTAGTCGCCGTTGTCGATGATGACCCCACTGCGCGACGTCTGATGCGCTTCTGGCTGGAGCGCACGGGCTACCGCGTCGCCGAGCACGACTCCGCGCGCAGCGTTCTCGAATCGGAGGGCGAGCTTCCGACCGTCGCTTGTGTGGACCTCGGCCTGGGCGAAGTCACCGGTATCAAGGTCATCCAGCATCTACGCGCGCGTGACGCCGAATTGCCGATCATCGTCGTGACCGCGCAGCGCGAAATCGAGACTGCGGTCTCCGCCATGCGCGCTGGCGCCTACGACTACATCACCAAACCTCTCGACCGCGACCGCCTGCTGCTCGCCGTGCATCGCGCGCGTGAACGACGCGAGCTCGTGATCAACGTGCGTCGCTTGGAGAGCGCGCTCACCGAACGCTCGGTCCTGGGTGCGATCGTGGGCAAGAGCCCGCCCATGCGCGAGTTGGCTCATCAAGTGCAGCGTGTGCTCGAGAGCGAGGTCGCGGTGTGCGTCTCGGGCGAGAGCGGCACTGGGAAAGAGCTGGTCGCGCGCGCGATTCATAGCGGCGGCCAACGCCGGCGCGGCCCGTTCGTCGCCATCAACTGCGCCGGCATCCCCGAGTCGCTACAAGAGTCGGAGCTGTTCGGGCACGAGCGCGGCGCGTTCAGTGGCGCCACGCAGATGCGACGCGGCTGCTTCGAGCAGGCCAACGGCGGCACCCTGCTCTTGGACGAGATCGGCGAGATGAGCTTGCAGACGCAAGCCAGCCTGCTCCGTACGCTGCAAGAAAAAACCATCCGCCGCGTGGGCGGATCCGGCGAGATCCCGATCGACGTGCGCATGGTCTGCGCCACGCATCGCGATCTGCGCGCAGAGGTGGAAGCCGGGCGCTTCCGTGAAGATCTGTATTTCCGCTTGGTCGTCTATCCGATTCATTTGCCTGCGCTGAGGGATCGCGTGGAAGACATTCCGCTGCTAGTCGGGCATTTCCTGCGCACCCTGACCTCGGACGTGGGGCGGCAAGTGCATCGCATTTCGCCCGAGGTGTTGGAAGCGATGGCGCGCCACCGCTGGCCGGGCAACGTGCGCGAGCTACAAAACGTGGTTCACCGCAGCCTCTTGGCCTGTCGCGGTGACGAGATCAACTTGGCCGATTTGCCGCCCGACATTCGCGAGCTGGGCTTACCCTCGCTCGGTCTGTCCGTGGTGCCGAGCAATGGCGCGAGCACGAACGGCCACGTCGAAAGTGAGATCTTGCCGCTGCGTGAGCTCGAACGCCGCGCCATTCAACGTGCGCTGCGCGCCACGCAGGGTAGCGTGGGCAAGGCCGCCAAGCTGCTCGGCATCGGTCGCGCCACGCTCTACCGTCGCATCGCCACGCTCGACCTTTCCAGGGACGTCGCATGAGCTCGGGTGTAGCGAGCGAGCCCCCGCTCTCTCTGCCGCCGGAGATGCTGCGCGAGCTGGCGTCGGCGGGTGTCGAAGCCGACCACGTGCCGAGCCTCGAGCAGTGGCAGACTTTGCTTTTGCGCTTCGCGCACCGTTTCCGCGACGAGCCGACGAATCCGCTGCAATTTGCCTCGTCTGCCCTCGGGCACGATCTACGCACACCGATGACGGTGGTGATCGGCGCAAGTGAGCTCTTGCTCGAGGGATCACTCGACCCCGAGCAGCGTTTGGCGGCGGAGAACGTGCATCGCTCTGGACAGCAGCTCTTGGGCGTGATCGACCAGATGCTGAGCGAGGTCACCGAGAAAGCCAAGTCGACGCCGCCCCCACGCGCGATGACGCCGATCGGGTTTCGCCTCGGCGCCGAGAACGAAGTTCATCGCGTACTGCTCGCGGAGGACAACGAGTTCAATCGCATGCTGATCGAGCGCGTGTTGCGCACGCTCAACTGCGAAGTCGATTTGGCGCCGACCGGGCGCGAAGCCGTGCGAAAGTTTCATCAAGGCAAGTACGACTTGGTGCTCATGGACTGCCACATGCCCGACCTCGACGGTCTGGAAGCCACGCGCCAGATCCGGGCCGTCGAGGGTCCGAATCGGCACGTGCCGATCTTGGCGGTGACCGCCGGCACCGTGCCCGGCGTGCGTCAGGCTTGTTTACAAGCCGGCATGGACGATTTCATCGCCAAGCCGTTCTCGCTTTCCACGCTGCGTCGCAAGGCCTCGCATTGGTTGTCGATGGCCAGCCCCGAGCCAAAGGCCCAGAGCGCCTCGCGGCCGTCGCTCGAGTCCGCGCAGCGCTCGCCGAATCTGGCCGACTCCGCGGCTGCTCCGAACTCCTCCGTCGACTTGTCGCGCCTTCAAGAGTTGGCCGAGGAAGCCGGCTCGCCGCGCATCGTCGAAGAGCTCTCTCTGATTTTCGTGGAAGACATGGAGCGACGCTTGGAGTCCTTGCGTGAAGCCGCCGACGAACGAGGTGAACGCAGGCTGCTCAGCGTGATTCACTCGGTGAAGGGCGCGTGTGGAAATTTCGGTGCGCTGCGCATGGCCGCGCTGTCCGAGAAGATCGAAAAGCGCATCAAGCGTGGCGACCTGCTCAGCCTCGATCTCGAGGTGACCGAGCTGTGTAGCGAGTTCCAGGTCGTGCGTCGGGTGCTCGATCTCGAAGTGTTCGGCATCCGCGCGTCGGCGCCGCTCCCCTCCGATATCTCAGCGCGATTTGGCTGATTAGCCGGGGGGATCTCAACAGCTTAACCACCGTCTGGGGACAACTGCTCAGTTCTCGCGCAGCGCCGAAAGTATGCCCACCGGATCCTTGGGCTTGGGCAATGCGAGCGCCAGAAGTGCGTCTTCCACGTACTTGACGCTACGTGCGCCGAGCAACACCGAGCTGACACCGGGCAGCGCGCGCAAGGTGAATAGCGCCTGACGCGACAGCGGCTCCGAGCTCAAAGCGGGTTCGAGGTGCCCTGCGAGGCCACTGTGCAAGACACGCAGGCGTGCGCTGCTACGATCGGCCGCGCGGCTCCGCATGGCAAGAAACAGCCCTTCTAGATCGCGCAAGTAGCGACCGCGGAAATCGCGGAAGCGTTCGGCGAGCTCGCCGCTCAAGGCGCCGTCGAGACCCTTCAATACTTTGCCCAGCTCGGGCGCGATCACGTGCGCCTCGATTTCTTCCCACTGCACCAAGCTGGAGACGCGCGGCTCGATCTCGACGATGCGGTCACCCCAAGCGAACAGATCGTCGACCTCGAGCCCTCCGCCGAGCTCCAAGGAGGGCGCGATGGTTTCCCGGAACTCGCGCTCCAGCGCCAAGAGATTGCCGCGAATGAACTCGAATTTAGGCGGATTTTCTGGGCGAACCGGGTCGGCGAGGCGCAAAATGCTGCCGCCGCGAATGGCGTTCAGCGGACGATTGACGAGCACGGCCACGCCACGCGCCTGCGCTTGATCGAGCACGCTCTCGGCGCCGGCTGGCGCAAACAGGGCGCTGGTCTCGAGCAGATTCAGCGGCAGCTCGAGGACGCGGAAGTGGTGCTTGCCGGGCTTTGCGGCCTCCGCCGCGGCCCACATGCGCGCAAACTCGGTGCTGTCACGCGCATCGAGGGCGCCCGTAACGGTGTTGCTCGACACGCCGTAATGAGCGATGCGGCCGCGTTCGACCTCCGTCTCGAGATAGCGGAACGCTTGCTCGAGCCGACGATAAAATTCGTCGCGCACCGTGGCGAGTGATCCTTGCCCGCGCTTGGCCGCGTCGGCCAAAAAATACTCGGGGTTGTGCAGCAGCAAGACATCGAGCGTCTCGAGGCCCAGGCGCTCGAGTGAGTGCGTCAGTTGTTCCGACAGCCACTCGGGGTGGATGCAGTGCCACAAGCCCTCGCTATATTCGACCATCTCGGCAAAAGGCTTGCCGAGAGCCTTCTGCGCGGCAGACAGCCTTTGATTCTGGCCCTGGACGTAACCAATCTTGGTGACGACCACGACCTCGGCGCGCTCGAGCTCGCGCTTATCGGTCAAATGGAACAAGACCTCACCGACGAGTCGTTCACTTCGACCGTCGGCGTAGTTGCTTGCAGTGTCGATCAGGTTGAGGCCCGAACGCAGCGCCAGCTCGAGCGCGGCGCGTTGCTCCGGGTGTTGATCGTCCACGCGGTAGCCGCCGAAGCCGATGCCGCTGACGAGCAGCCCCGTATCCGCGAACTCATTGCGCGCCTCGGCCCCGAGGCGTTCGGTTCGAGCGCGCGTGCCCGCCGCGCTGGCACGACCTGGCAGCGCGCCTCGCGCGATGCTCTGCGCAGACTTCGTCGGCACGGCCTCAGCCAGAGTCCGATCCAAATCAGCAACATCGACAATCGGCGCCGCGCAGG
The DNA here is from genome assembly GCA_037200885.1 of Pseudomonadota bacterium. GTDB lineage: Bacteria > Myxococcota_A > Polyangia > Polyangiales > Polyangiaceae > PMG-095. The sequence continues at coordinate 1,056,946 of JBBCIN010000003.1, read as the reverse complement.
TGAAATTCTGACACACGTAAAGTGCGGCCTTGCCTCGAACCAGCGCTTTGCCCTGGCTGAGCGACAGGCTCCCGGCCTCCGCACTAGGCCGCGATGGATCGACATGCGCGAAGATCGCATTCGGCAAATAGCGCTCGCCCAAAGCCTTGCGGAATGCCTCGTAGCCCGTTTCGCCGGGTACGCCCGCGAGCACGATTTCGAGCGGCGATTGCAGCAAAAAATCGACCACGCCCAGAGACGTCGCGAACGAGCGCGGCGCACGCTCCACCAATTTGCCATAGGCACGCAGGGCGCGCGCCGCGCGTTCGCGGTACTGGTCGCGGTCGAGGTGACAAGCGAGCTTGGCCAAGGCGCGGGCGGCCACCGCGTTCGCGTTCGGGATCGCGCCATCGTAACCCTCGCGCGGACGCAAGATCAGCGTTTCACTGTCCTTCGCGGTATTGAAGAAGGCGCCGCTTTCGTCGTCGTCGAAGTCGGCGAGCAGGCGCCGAGCCAGCCGATCGGCCTCGCGCAAGTAGTGCGCCGATCCACCGGCTTCGTACAGCGCCACGAGGCCATCACACAAGAAGGCGTAGTCTTCCAAGAAGCCGGGCACATGCGCGCGCGTGCCGCGCGCGGTGTGGAACAGCCCGCCATCCGCACGCGCCATGCGTGATAGGAGAGAGCTCGCCGCGCGCTCGGCTGAGTCCAGGTAGTGTCGGTGCCCGAGCACGCGATAACCCGCGGCCATCGCGGACAACATCAGGCCGTTCCAGGAGCTCAAGATCTTGTCGTCCAGCAGCGGGGCCACGCGCAGTTTGCGTGCCTGGTACAGCTGCTTTCGTGAGCGCTCCAGCTCGGCGCGCAACACCGGCTCGGGCAGGCCGAGCTCTTCGGCGACGCGCGCGAGTGGCCGCGGCGTGTTGAGCACGTTGTGCTCTTCCCAATTGCCCTTGGCGGTCACGTCGTAGTACGCCGCAAAATGTTGGCCCGCTTCCGGGCCCAAAATCTCCAACACTTCGTCCAGCGCCCAAACGAAGTACTTGCCCTCGACCCCTTCGCTGTCGGCATCCGTGGCGGAGTAGTACGCGCCGTTCGGCTCCTGCATCTCGCGGATCACGTAGTCGAGCGTTTCACGAGCCACGCGCGCGTACTCCGGATCGTGGGTCACCTGGTAGGCGTCCAGGTACACGCTCGCGAGCTGCGCGTTGTCGTAGAGCATCTTCTCGAAGTGCGGCACGAGCCAGCGCTCGTCCGTCGAATAACGCGCGAAACCACCGCCAACGTGGTCATACATTCCGCCGTTCTTCATGCCGTCGAGGGTGCCGGTGATCATCTCCAGCAAGGACGCGTCTGGCGCGTTCCGGTGATGACGGAACAGCAACGAAAGCGCCGCGCAGGGCGGGAATTTAGGCGCCTTGCCGAAGCCGCCGTAGCGCGAATCGTAACTGCCGTGCAGCTGGCGGGCAGCACTGCGGAGCGCCTCACGACCAATCGCCAGCGGCGCGGATAGGCGCGCTTGTTCAGCGACGTGTTCGGAAAGCTCGGCGGCTTGCTCGAGCAAAGTCTTGCGATCGCTTTGCCAGAGCTGCTGGATGTTCGTGAGCAAGGTCGGAAAGCCGGGTCGCCCGTATTTGTCGATCGGTGGGAAATAGGTCCCGGCGAAAAACGGTTGCTGCTCTGGCGTCAGAAACACCGTCATCGGCCAGCCGCCACTGCCCGAGAGCGCGACCGTCGCCGCCATGTAGATCTCGTCCAAGTCCGGACGCTCTTCACGGTCCACCTTGATGCACACGAAGCTCTCGTTCATCTGCGCGGCGATCGCTTCGTTCTCGAACGACTCACGCTCCATCACGTGGCACCAGTGGCAGGCCGCGTAGCCAATACTCAATAGGATCGGCTTATCTTCGGCGGCGGCGCGCGCGAGCGCTTCCGGACCCCAGGGGTACCAGGCGACCGGATTGTGCGCGTGCTGCAAGAGGTACGGGCTCGTCTCCGAGGCCAAGCGATTTTGATGCTTCATCGGTTCCGAAACGATTTACGGCTGGGGTGACGAAGGACGAGCACGTGCTCACGGCGAGGGCTTTGGCGAAACGCCGCGCGCGTGGGTTCGTGGAAATAAGGCCGTTCTTGTGAACCCAAGCACGCCAAGACCAAGCCGTGGGCGATGGCCAAATCGCGGACGGCTTCATCCGCGTACAGCGCGCGGCCGCCCAGCACCGAGTCCGCGATTACGAGCGCGATGCTGCCCTGCGGCGCGAGCGCCTCACGAAACGCATCCAAGCACGCGCCGAACTCATTTTCCCAGGTCTGCACGGCGGCTTGAAAGCCGATGCCCGAGAGCCGACGACGCGCGCCGATCTCGCTTTCCTCGAACGCGGTCTGATCCATGCCGAGCCAGCGCAAGCGCAGCTCGTGGTGGTCGAAATAGTCGTAGACGCCCGGATAAGGCGGCGAGCTCAAGATCAAGTCGAGCGACTCCGGCGTGATCTTGGACAGATCGCGCGCGTCACCGACCGCGCACTTCGCCTCCGGCGCGGAGGCGGGCAAAAGCGCGCTGTACGAAAGCAAACGTTTGGCGAGATCTTTGGCCTTGGTCTCGAAGAAGCGGATCGTGAAGCCGCCCGCGAGCCGCTTGGGCGCGGTGCGCGGCGCGGTATCACCCAGTTTTTTGCTCACTTTGGTGAGCGTGGCGGACAGCACGAGCAAGAGCGCGCGCCGGACCTCGATGTCCTCGATCTTGAAGATGCCATCGCGCAGCCCATCCAGCTCGAGCAGCACGTGCGCGTCGTACACTTCGCGATCAGCATTGCCATATTTGCGGGTCGGCCCGAGCTTTTGCACGCGTCGCGCGTCGGCGTGGGCCACCACCGCGGCCGCGGCGGTGGTCAGCTCTTCAGCGAATTCCGGCGTTGATCCCCCGCATTTGAGCGAGGCGAGCGCGACCGCGAGCGGGTTCGCGTCGATGCCGAAAGCCTGCCGCCCGAGCAGTCGGGCTTCGACCAGCACGGTGCCGCTGCCACAAAACGGGTCGAGCACGCGCCCTTCCGGTGGCGAAAAGCTCTCCACCAAGCGGCTCGCCGTTTCTGGGTGCAACCGCGCCGGGTAGCTGTGAAACCCGTGCACGTGCGCCATGGTGGCGTTCTCGTCCGGGTCGACCGACAGCGCGTACGTGAGGCGCTCGCGATCTTCTACCGAGCCTCCGACGACGCGTACCTCGCCTCCGACGTGACTCAGCGCGCGCCGTTGCTTCTTTTCTTGCGTCGCGCCCGGTTTCGCAGGCGGCTTTGCACTCGGGGGCGATTCGTTCACGGCGCGAGCAGCTTGTCTGCCCGCGCCCGCCGCGTAAAGGTCAGGACGCGAAAAATCGCCGGAAAAAACGACGCGCTCAACTGCGCCGGCGGCGCCAAGCCACGAATCCGAGCAAGCCCACGAGCGACAAGAGGGGAATCGAACCGTTGGTTTGACCCTGGCCGATTCGCGCGCCGCCGCAGCCCTTGGCGCCGCTCTCGTCGCCTGAGTCGTCCGCGGAAGCCTGGGTGTTGTTGGCCAAGTACAGAGCGTCCATCGTCGTTTCGTCGGAGTCCTGCAGCACGCGCTTGTTCGTCTCGCAGCGGCCGGTCGTGTAATACATCGTGGCCGGCTTGGCGTCGAAGTCCTCGCCCAGGCCGAAGAAGTGACCGGCTTCGTGGGTGGCAACGCTCTGCAGATCGTACTTCTGATCGCAGCCCGCCGCGTTGCCAGTGCTCGCGGATTGCGCGGTGCTCATCGGCGCGTAGGGCAGGATGCCGAACGGGTGCTTGTTGTTGAAGATCATGTCCGACTCGACCACTTCCCCGGTCTTCGGATCGGAGAAGGTCACCGTCAGCGCCAGATCGTTCTCGTGGCCGACCAGCGTGATCGGGCCGTACATCACCTCGCTCTTGCCGTTCGGTACCTGTCCGAATTTCGCGCCCGTGGTCGTGTCGAAATCCAAGTTCGGCAATTTGGCGCCGCTGCCAATCCAGGTCCCGAAGCCGAGCTGTACGGCTTCGCGCGCGTGGTTGCCCGCGTTGTCGAGCGAGGCGTCGAAGTAAATCTTGCTCTTGCGCGAGTGCCAACGCACGCTGTCGCCGTCGGCGCCCTTCTTCAGCGCGGGGTTACCGCTGACGATTTGCATCACCGGTGCCGGGCGTGCGCGAAGGTGGGACAAGCCGGCGGCTCCTGCCAAGCCGAAGGCGGCCGAGATCGCTCCGAGAGCGATGATCTTGAATTTCCGCGCGGGCCGCGCTGCGGGAGCAAGTCCAGGTGCTTCGATGCTTGGCTTGACAGTGTGTGCCGAAGCCGCGCTCATCAAACTGGTCGGCATCTGCAGCACCTGCTGACGCGCCGACCGTTGGGGATCTATAGATTCTCTCACGAGGTCATAGAACGGTGAATCCCAGTGATTGTTGAGGGCCGGCGCAGAAATTCGCCAAGATTTGCAGTGAAAAGTGGTTCTGGGCCGTGAGCGGCTTACATTTCCCGGCGCACGCGGCTGACTACCGACAAAAGTTCCTCATCGGTCAGCACGTGATCTGCGGCTTTGGCATGCTCCAAGATGGCACGCTCGAGCGGAACACTGGCGCTAATGCCGTGACTGGATAACCAGTGTTGCACATTGGACGCGCCGGACATCGGTCCCACCGCGATCGACGCCTTCTGACCGATGCTGCCCGCCGACAGCAAGCTGTACACGTGATCACCCAGCCATTGGCTCTTGGCTTCGGCCTTGGTGATCGCCGAAGCGTGCACGCCGGTCGCGGTTCGAAACGCGTTCTTGCCGACCAGGGGCTGATTGTCGCTCACGTCGATGCCGAGCACTCGCGCAAAATGTTCACAGTACGCGGAGACGCGCTCGAGCGAACGCGGCGCGTTCGAGAGCGACAAGTTCAACAGCAAGAGCTCCATCGCCGGGTTGCCCACGCGTTCGCCGACGCCGAGCGCGGTCGCGTGTAGGCGATCTGCGCCCGCGCGCGCGGCGCTCAGCGCGTTGGCCACCGCGAGCCCGCGATCGTTGTGCCCGTGCCAGTCGATTCCAATGCGCGCGCCCACGATTTCTCGGGAAAAGTGCGTCACTGCCGCGACACCCTCGGGTGTGGCGAAGCCCACCGTGTCACACAGACAGATGCGCGCGGCGCCGCGTTCGACGGCCAGCGAGAACAATGCGCGCAGCGTCTCAGGGCGCGCGCGCGTGCTGTCCTCAGTCACGAAGGTCACGGGCAGATCCGCATGGCGCGCCGCGTCGATCGCGCTCTTCGAGCGCGAGAGTAAAAATTCCAAGTCCCAATCTTCAGCGACCGCGCGGATCGGGCTGGACCCGACGAACAGCGACGCCTCGATCGCGATCCCGGCGCGCTGCGATACCTCGATGATCGCCGCCACGTCCTCGACCAACGTCCGCCCAGCGCACACCGGGCGGATCGCGTAACGGCGCGCTGCGATCGCGCGACACAACTCGACCGCTTCCGAAAGCGCGCGCGGCGACGCGCTGGGCAAGCCGACATTCACGTACTCGATACCGAGCTCGTTCATCAGCTCGAGACCCGCGAGCTTCTCAGCCAGAGACGGGTTCTGCACCGAAGGGCTCTGCAAGCCGTCGCGCAGCGTCTCATCGAGCAAGGTGACGCTGAGCGACGCCGGCTGAGCAACGCTTGCGCTGTTCCAGTCGTAAATCAGCGTGCTATCTGGCGGCGTGGCCCCCAGCAATGGAACGAGCTTCACCCGCATACAATAGCTTGGGTTTTGGGCTGGGGTTGGGTTGAAGTGGGGCAAACCTTGCGCCCTCGTCTCGCCGGTAGCGGTATTCCAGCTATACTCGGCCGCACATGCTTTCCAGTGCGACAAGACGCCTCATTCAGACGCGGTTGTCTGATGAGATCGGTCGCATCGACAAGGATGCCCCGGCCCGCGTGGCCTTGGTTTATCCGTCGCCCTACCACGTCGGTATGAGCTCGCTCGGCTATCAGCGCATCTACCGCGCGATTCAAGCCATGCCCGAGGCCATGTGCGAGCGCGTGTTCTTGCCCGACGAAGGCGACCGTGCGGGCGCCGAGATAGAACGCCCCCTCAGCTACGAAAGCTTGCGAGAGCTGGGCGAGTTTCCAATCCTGGCCGTGAGCGTCGCGTACGAGCTGGAGATCGCCGGCTTGGTGCGCATGTTGGATGCGTCCAAGATCCCGGTCTTGCGTACCGAGCGAGACGAACAATCGCCGTTCATCCTTGCTGGCGGGCCGCTCACTTTTTCCAATCCATTGCCGCTCGCGCCGATCGTAGACGCAATCGTGATGGGCGAGGCCGAGAGCATCGTCGAGTTCGCGATCGAGACCATCTATCGCGCGCCGAACCGCGCGGCCGCGCTGAAGGCCCTCGCCGATCACCCGAACATTTTCGTGCCCGCGCACCACGGCAGCACCCTGGCCAAGATCGGCGCCTGCAGTGACGCGCTCTTGCCCGCCTACAGCGCGATCCGCACCCCGCACACCGAGCTGTCGAACATGTTCCTGATCGAGAGCGAGCGCGGCTGTTCGCGCGGCTGCACCTACTGCGTGATGCGCCGTTCGACCAACGGCGGCATGCGAATCGTGCCCAAAGAGGTGATTTTCGAGAAAATCCCCTCGGACGTAAAGAAAGTCGGCTTGGTCGGCGCAGCCGTCAGCGACCATCCGAAAATTATCGAAATCGTGAGCGAACTGGCCGAGCGCGGCATGCAAGTCGGCCTTTCCAGTTTGCGTCCCGATCGGCTCAAAGAAGAGTTCGTCGCGGCCCTACGCAAGGCGGGCCACAAGACCCTGACCACCGCCCTCGACGGCCCCAGCGAACGCATGCGCGGCTTGATCGATCGACGCGGACGCGAACCGCACTACCTCGCCGCCGCCGAACGCACGCGCCGGTACGGCTTCGATCGCCTGAAGCTGTACCTGATGATCGGCCTCCCCGGCGAGACCGACGAGGACATCGACGAGTGCGTCAAGTTCGTGGGCGAGCTGTCGAAGATTTGCCCGATCGCCCTGGGCGTCGCGCCCTTCTGCGCGAAGCGCAACACGCCGCTCGACCGCATGCCCTACGCCGGCGTCGCGCGCGTCGACGCCAAGCTCGATCGCCTACGTCGCGGCCTGCGGGGCCGCGCGGACGTTCGCGCGGTCAGCGCCAAGTGGGCCTGGGTCGAATACGTCCTCGCCCAAGGTGGCGAAGCCGAAGGCTTGGCCCTGATCGACGCCGTGCGCGAAGGCGGCAAATTCTCGGATTATCGCCGCGCGTTCGGCGTGCTCGGACATCGCCCCGACGGTAGCGGCTACGAAGGCCTCGAGACCCCCATCGCGCCCGAACGCCTCAAGCACAAGAAGCTGCCGCTGATCATCGCGGACGCAGCGAAATAGCCACGCCGCCTGCGTTTCGGATCATGGGTGCTTCGGGCGCGGTGGCGCTCCGAGCACTTCGACCCGGGCTTCGAAATGTCGCCCCGACGCCAAGGTGAAATAAGCACGCCCAGCCGCGTTGCCGCGTGGCGGCTCGAACCCGCGCTCGACGAGCTCAGCCGGCTCGCTCTCTTCTTTCATCGCCCGATCCGAGAGCGTGATCGTGATCCGGAACAGATCGTGCCCGGCCTTGGAATTGTTCTGCAACGCAAACAGTCCGCCCCCGAGCAACGCGATCACCCGCTGCCGCAAGTGCTCGAACTGCGGCGGGGTCTCGTTCCCATCGTGCGCGTCCAAAATTTTCGCACTGCCAATGTGCCCGTCCGCGTCCACCTCCACCGCCAGAATGAACGGCCGCTGCGTGCCGGTCGGCAAGCTCTGCCAAATCGGATCCGCGCCCGTCGCCGGCGGAATCGCGCGCGCAAACGCACCCGGCAAGCTGCGTACGCCGGGAGGCAACCCCTCCGATCCGAACGACCCAGTAGCAGCGGGCGTGTTCGCTTCATGACTCCCATCCGCGGGCGCCGCCTCCGTGGCTGCGATCCCCGCCGCCGGGCGGGCCGGTCTGCGCGGCCGCCGGCGCGCCTGGATCGGCTTGGGCTTGGCTACAGACTCGGCGTCGGGTGGGCGCTCGACCGCCGCGGGCTGCGGCTTTGCCTCGGAAGTTGTCGCGGGTTCACTCGCGGCCGCGGCCTCGGGCTGTGAGTCTGATTCCGGCGAGCTCGCCGCGTTGGCGATGTTGGGCGTCACCTCCGGCGTAGCCACCGCGTCGACCTCGACCGCGCTCGCTCCGAGCCATGCGTCAGGTCGCTCGCGCGGAGCAGCGACCGGCAAAGACTGCGGCTTGCGCGCCGCCAACACCAGCACCAGCACCACGCACGCGTGCAGTCCGACGGAGCCGAACAGCGAGGTGAGTTGAGCGGCGGAAGCCGAACGCATGCCGTGCGAATTGTGACACCCAATGGCGCCGAAAGGTTCCCGGAAATTTCGGACCGCAGCGAGGCACGAGGGTGCCGCTAGCGAGTTGCCCGTGCGGTGGCTCGATTGAGACGTATTCACCAAACTCCTGTGATTCAGTAATTACGTCGGCTCGTGCAGCACTGCTCAAGCTACAGCAGGTGCCGTCGACCGGGCATTGGAGGAAAACAAAAGAAGCTGAGGTGTCCCTCGCGTCAGGTGTGAGGGAACGAGCGTCGTTGATAATGAACTCTCTGCGCATGCGGGTGGTTCCCGAGGCCCGATTTGCTCTGCCAGTCGCCGACTTCGTGCGGCGTCCCAATCATCTGCGCTGGATCGGCGCTTGGTTTTTCGCTCTGGCGACTGCAGCTGAACAGCGTTACTCTCGCTGAACGAACTGGGAGGACAAGGATGTTCAGGTTGCTATCGCGCGTGTCCATCGCAATTGCATCGACGGCATTGGCGTGCCAAACGAGTCAAACCTCAGCGCCCACCGATTCGAACGCACTAGCTGCGGCCACGACCGCCGCGCAATCCTGGCTCGCTTTGGTCGACCAGGAAAAGTATGACGAAAGCTGGAACGCTGCCGCGACCATCTTCAAATCGGCGGTCACTGAAGCAACCTGGCAGGACGACATGTCCCGCGCGCGAGAACCTTTGGGCAAGCTCGCAACTAGGCAGCTCAAATCGGCTGAGTTCGAGACTACACTCCCCGGAGCACCCGATGGCGAGTATGTCGTGATTCAGTTCAGCTCGAGCTTCGAGAACAATCCCGCTGCCGTCGAGACCGTGACGCCGACGCGAGAGTCTGATGGAACCTGGAGGGTGTCCGGTTATTTCATCAAATAGGTAGCATTCGATGACGGAGCGGTGTCGAGACGCCGAGCAAGCACTTCACCGACGCCAAGCTCCTCTTTCTCACCCCTCCCCCACGTAAACCAAGAGCGTCTCGGGCGTCTTGAACAAATCGGAAAATGGTCAGAGCGCGGATTTCGGCACGACGAGCAGCCCGGTACTAATCAAATTGCGGTCGGCGCTGAAGATTGGGATGTCCACCGAACGGATCCTGTGGCCCAACTGTGAGGGCGGCTCGCCGATCAGCTCGCGGAATTCACGGCTCATGTGCGCTTGGTCCGAGAAGGCACTGCTGGCTGCGGCTGCGCTGAGGGGAACGCCTGCACCCGCCAGCAGATCGAGCGCGTAGCGGATGCGCACGATTCGCGCCAGGTGCTTGGGCGCGAGGCCGGCTTCTGCGACGGTCGCGCTGCGCAGAGTTCGGCTCGTGCAACCACAAGCTCGCGCGAGTTGCTCGGTCGAAATCTCGCCGCGCGCGGCCTGAATCAGCTCGAACGCGCGCCGCACGGCTCGACTCGGGCGCTCGAGCTGTTTGACGCGCGCGCGCAGGTACCGCTCGAGCAGCGCGAGGCGTCGACTGGCGGTTCCCTCGAGCACTAACCGGTCTCGAAGCTCGCGGCCCTCGGCACCCCACAGTTCGTCGAGAGCGACCAGCGGCGCGTCGACCAACCCATGCGCGCCTTGCGGCAACAGAAGACGTAGACCGGTGGGTCGCAGGGCTGCTCCAATCGCTTGGCGAATGCTGTTCGGAATGGGGATGACCTGCAAGTGCGCCGGCTGTAGGAAGAGGCACGCTCGGAGGCCTCCTCCCAAGTCAGTCCCTCCGGGGAAGGCATCGCCCTCCTCGATCGCAAATACCAACTGAGCCTCTACCTCCGGCAGGCGCGTCCCTTCCACTCGCGCTGCGAAATGGCGCGGGACGTCACTCGTGTACAGGTACTCCACGAACTGCGAGAGCGGCTCGACGGCAGGGAAAAACCGAAAGCTCGTCGAGTCAGGCTCGGCCAGCGCGGGCGGCACGTCGAGCACGGGAGCATACGCCATTCAGATATTGCCTCTCTCGACGGTAGGATAGCAGAGCTTTCGGACGAACTCGTCAGTCGACGACCGTCAAGATTCCGTTCGTTTTCGGTGCCGAATAAGCAGCGCCTAGCGCGTGCGAAACAGCGCCGACAACGGCACTTCCGGCGCGCGCTCCCGCGACGACATCGAGGGCGCGCCGATCTCTGGCGTTTCCTCGGCTTCGACCACGCCGAGGGCCGAACGCAATGCGACGTCGAACAGGTGCGAGGGTCGGACGTTGCCCAGAGCGGCGAACACGTTGGCGCGCACCTTCGGGTTCTTGGCGTTCAGCTCGTTGAGCAGATTCTTGATCTGTTTGCGCTGCAGGTTCTCTTGTGAGCCGCACAAATCACAGGGGATGATCGGAAATTCCTTGAGCGCCGCAAACTCGGTCAGCTCTTCCTCACTCAGGTAAACCATCGGCCGAATCACGACGTTGCGGCCGTCGTCCGAGCGCAAGCGCGCGGGCATCGCCTTCAGTTGCCCCGAGTAGAGCAGGTTCAACATCAAGGTCTCGATCACGTCATCGCGGTGGTGGCCGAGCGCGACCTTGGTTGCGCCCAATGCCACGGCCTGGGTGTAGAGAATGCCGCGGCGCAGGCGCGAGCAAAGCGAGCAGAAGGTCTTGCCTTCGGGGATCTTTTCTTTGACCACCGAGTAGGTATCTTCTTTGATGATCTTGTACTCGTAGCCCTCGCGCTCGAAGTAGTCCGGCAAGGTCCGATCAGGGAAGCCGGGGTGTCCCTGGTCGACGTTCAGTGCGAACAGCGAGAACTCGAAGGGCGCGCGGCGTTGGATCTGACGCAGCAAGTACAAAAGCGCGTGGGAGTCTTTGCCGCCGCTGACCGCGACCATGACGCGATCGCCCGGCTCGATCAGCCGAAAGTCGTGGCTGGCGCGGGCGACTTCGGCGAGCAGCCGTTTTTCGAGGCGATCCATGGGTCCGGGGGTGCGCGCTGGCTGCGCGAGGGGTGGTGCTAGATGCGGGCGGCCGCAGATCGAAGCCCGCGAGCGCGCGACGCGGCCGAGTCTTTGCCTGAATTTCGAGCTGGAGCAAGCCCCGTACGTGCCGGGCCGGCGTGGGTGGTGCTAGGCTGCGCTCGCCGTGTTGTTCGCGAAAGTAGCTCAATTTACCTGCATCGGCCTGGCCGCGCTGGGCGTGTATTCCTTCGTTTCCACCGCTCGTGACGCGGAAACGCGCCGCGCCTGCACCCCGCTGTGCGCGATGCACCCGGACTACGCGGCGCGCAATCGCCAAGCGCCGGACTTCGAGCTGCCCAAAATCGGTGGCGGGACCGCGCGGCTGGCGAGCTATCGCGGCAAGACCGTGATCCTGAATTTTTGGACCAAGACCTGCCGCCCTTGCTTGGAAGAGATGCCGTCGCTCGCTTCCCTGGCCAAGGCGCTGGTTCCGCACCCAGACATCGTGCTGCTCAGCGTGTCGACGGACGAAAGCGTGGAGGATGCGCGCGAGACCATGAAATCCGTGCTCGGCGGCGCCGAACCACCGTTCGTGGTCATGGTCGATCCGGAATTCAAGATCGTCCGCGACACCTTTGGCACCAAGCTCTACCCGGAGACCTGGTTCATCGACCCTAGCGGCGTGATCCGCGCGCGCGTGGATGGCGGGCGCGACTGGAACGCAGCCTTGACCATCGATTTGGCCCACAGCTTCGACGACCCCGTAGCGTGCGGCGTTGAGTACCGTGATCGCAAGGCGGAGGGTCCCTTTGCCGGCATCTGCGGCGAGATCGCGCCGACCCAGTAGCGTTCCGGCACGCGCGCAGGTCGCGCTAAACAAATTTATTTTGCGTGCTAAAGTCCGGCCCGTGAAAGTCCGACTGATCAAAGAACTGCGCTTCGAGGCCGCCCACCGTTTGCCGCGCGTGCCCGAGGGCCACAAGTGCTCGCGCCTGCACGGGCATAGCTTCAAGATCGAGCTGGCGGTCGAAGGCTCGGTAAATCCCGATACCGGCTTCTTGATCGACTACAGCCGGCTCGACGAGATCTGGCAGCCGCTACACGACACGCTCGACCACAACTATTTGAACGACGTGCCGGGCCTCGAAAACCCAACCAGCGAAATCCTGGCTCACTGGCTGTGGCAACGCATCAAGCCCACCTTGCCCGAGCTCACCCGCGTCATCGTCCACGAAACCTGTGACGCCCGCTGCGAATACGAAGGCGGCTAACGGCTCCGTGCCGGTTGCGGCCCTCCCGGGCGGCTCCCAGATTCGACAACAAGGTTTCGCGATGCGGCGGGAACAGTGCGTGCTGCGAGGTGCGATGCGGGGACGCGATCGCCCCTAGTCAGGGAGGCCGAAGCGCTGTTTGTTTTGGCCGACGAACTCGACGTAAGCGGACGATTCTAGGCGGCCTTCGATTTCGCCGGCTTCGACGGCGGCTTCGAGCGCGCGTTTGATTTCGCCGATCAAGCGCGAGGGCGGTAGTTTGAAGGCGACCATGATCTCGTTGCCGACACCCGTGGGCAAGAGTGGCTGCACCGCATCTTCGGCGGCGAGGGCTGCGATGCGCTCCCCCAGTTCGTCGATTTGGGCGATGCCGCGGCGCTTCTTTTCGGGGCGCTTGGTGGTGATGTCGGCGCGCGACAAACACAGTAAATCATCGAGATAAGGGCCGATCTCTTTGGCGAAGCGGCGGACTGCGCTGTCTGTCCATTTGCCGTCGTATTGGCTGGCGCGCAAATGATGCAAGACCAGGAAGCGCACTTCGTCACGCAGGGAGGTGTCCGACGAGAACAAGCGCTCGCGGCGCTCGAGCTTGTCGAACATGCGCGCGCCGACCTCGGCGTGGCCGAAGAAGTGCACCTCACCGCTGGGCGAGATCGAACGAGTGCGCACCTTGCCGATGTCGTGGAACAAGGCCGAGTAGCGCACTTCGATGCGCGGTACGCTTTGCGTCACGACTTGCTTGGTGTGCTTCCACACGTCCTTGTGCCGCCACTCACCGTCACCGAAACCAACCAAGGCCTTGATCTCGGGTAAGAGCGAATCGAGCGCGCCGGTCACGAGCAGCGAATCCAGACCGTCGCCCGCGAACTCGCCCATCATCACTCGGTCGAGGTGGGGCCGGATATCGTTCGGGCCCAACGCGGCGAGATCGGCGGGGTTCAGCAGGACTACGGGCCGGTCGGCCTCGCCGCGTTCCGCGCAGACGACAGCGCGCTCGAGCGCGTGGATTGCGCGCGCAGGGTCAGCGACGGGGGCAACGGACTCGTGCGACATCGTATCCTCGGCCAGAAAAGGAGCCTCTTTCTATTCGGGAAGCTCGCGAGCGCAAGAACAATCGTGACTTTAGCACGCGCCAGGGGGAGCTTAATTTTCCGCGCTTTTGTCAGGAAATATTAGCGCACACGCGCAAAACGAGCCCAATTGCCAGGCTCGCGATACGCTTCGTGGGCCATGGCTCAGGGTCGGCTCGTCCTCGCGCTACCCACCCGAAATCGCGATTTCGGGCGGATATTCGCGCGTGTCGTGTGCACCCTGTTCGCGCTCTTGGGGGCTCTGCCGCTGCTGGCCGGCTTCTTCCTGTCCTCGCCGACGGTCGAGAATTGGGCGGCCCGCGAGACGACGCGCACCCTCAAGGAGCAGCTCGGCCTGACCGCCAGCTTTCGAGTCGAGCTTAAATTGCTGCCGTTGCGGGTGACCGTGAGCCAGCTGGTGGTTCCGGCTTCGGACGGCGGCACCCCCGCACTCGAGGTAACGCGCGTGGCGGTCACGCCGCGCATCTTCTCACTGCTCTCCGGTCGTCTCGACGCAGGCGACGTCGAGGTCGACCAGCCCAAGGCGCGCTTGGTGATCAAGAGCGGTCGGCTAGAGAACCTGAGCTACCGCTTGCCCCAGCCGCCTGCGAAAGCGCGCGCGCCTTCCAAGCAAGCGCCGTTCACGTCGCTCTCGGTCGGTGACGGGCATTTCGTACTCGACATCGATGGTGTGCACGTCGACACCGGCGAAGTCGATCTCGACGTGTTTGCGGAGCTTGGGCCGACCTTCGAGGTCGCGCTGCGCTCGAGTGGCACGCGGGTTTGGCGCGAACGCGTCGTGCGCGGTGTCCCGCCTCCGCCGCCGGGCACGCTGGCCACCGACGAAGACACGCTGTGTCGTCTCGAGCTCCGCTTGCGTTACGAACCGGGCGAGATCTTGGTGCGGCGCTTCTCGGCGCTCGGCAGCGCAGATCTCGATCCCAGGCCGGGTTCGTTGCCGAGTTGCGACAACCTACGCGAGGACGACCCGGGCCGTGTCGAGCTACGCCTCTCGCAGCTGCGCATGGGCCTGCGCAAAGGTGAAGCGCCGTTGATCGACGGTCACGTCGTGCTCCGCGCGCCGCTGCCCTTGCTCAATCGCTTCGTGCGGGCAGGTCCGCTCAAGGGCGTGGCCTCGTTCACCGGGGATATCGGCTACGACGGGCGTCATCACTTGCCCGAGGTGCACGGCAAATTGACGGGGGTCGGTGTCGAGTTCGAGCGCTACAAGTTGGCCAAGACGCTGGACGTCGATCTGGCCATCGCGAGCGACGCGATCAACATCCCCCACTACCAGATGACGTTCGCCGACGGTGACGTCGTGCTGAAAAACGCGCGCATCGAGCCCTTCTCACCGGGCGTGGTCATGAGCGCGGAGCGCGTCGACAGCAAGAGCATGACTTTCGAGGGACTGATGCGCGATATGGGCGTCACCGACGACACCCTGATCAAATGGGACTTCAACGATCTACGCGTGAGCAAAATCATCGGCACGATCAAGCCGCTGAAGATCGACGCCGAGGTGTACGCCGATACTCGCAACTTCGAGGTGACGGACCTCTCGTTTCGCAATCCGAAGCGGAAGCGCATGATCGGGGTCAAGGCTGCGCTGGTCCGCGGCCACATCGGGGTGCGACCGGATTCCTTCGATATCTACGATACGCGCACGGATTTCGGAGACAGTTCCATCTTCGTCAAGTTGGTGTCGATCGCCTTCAAGGAGGCGGCCGTGAAGATGTCCATCCCGAAGGGCGCGCACCTCGATTTGGCGGACGTGAGCCCAATTGTCGGGATCCCGATTTCGGGCAAGGCCGAGGTCGATGTCGACATGACCGGCGTGCCTCCCGCGGTGGTCCTCACCGGCAACCTCAAGGTGCAAAACTTCGTCTTTGGTGGCTTCCCTTTCGGTGACATCACGAGCGCGAAGGTGCACTTCGTGCCGCTCGTGCTCGATCTGTTCGACGTGCAGGCCCACAAGGGCAAGAGCGATTACTCCGTGCCGAGCGGGCGCTTGAACTTCGATGGACCCGCGCCAATCGTCACCGACGCGCACGTGAAGAGTCCGAGCTTCGATTTGCGCGATTTCTTTCACATGTGGCACTTCGAGACCGACCCTCGCTTCGACGGCATTGCCGGGCAAACGGCGCTCGATGCCACCGTCCACTATGTGCTCGGCGGCCCGGAGGATCGCTGCGGCGGCGGCAATTTGCGCGTCGCCGGCAACGCGCACTTCGGCGCGCTCGATCTTTTCGACGAGCGTTACGATTCCGGCAATGCGGAGTTCGACTTTCGTTGGAGCGATCGCGATGCCACCTATCAGGGCGTCGACCTCAGTGTGCCCAGCCTGACTTTGCGCAAAGGCTCGGGCACCGTGGTGGGCTCGTTCGGGCTGCGTCAGGGCGCCCAGGTGTATGGGCATTTCGTCGGCAGCGCGCTGCCGCTGTCGCACCTGGACGCGTTGCCCAGTTTGCTGCGCGGCGCGGACGGTCAGTTGAGCGCAGTGGCGGAAGTGAGCGGCACGCTCGACGCGCTCGCGCTCGAGGCCAACGGGCGAATTTCTCCGCTACGAGTGGGGCGCGCCACGCTGCCCGCCTCCAAGTTCGGTCTTCGTTTGCTGCCGATCGTTCGCCCGCAAAAGGTGCTGGGAAAGACTCGCTGCGGCAGGGCGATCCCGGCGCCGATGGAGCGCGCCGAGTACGAGGCCGACCAAAATAGCGGCACGTTTCACGCCAGCGGCGAGCTATTTGGCGGGCAGATTGCGTTCCAGGATCTGACGGTCACTCGTCAGCGCGCCAGCGTGGTGCGCGGCGTGATCGACTTTTCCAACTTGGATCTGGGCGCGCTGGCCGAATTCTCGGCAACCCTCGGCGATTCGGAGATACGTCTCGACGGCAGGCTGAGCGGTAAGCTCTCGCTCAATGAAGTGCGGCTGAAGAGTCCGCTGCAGTCGCGCGTGGAGCTGGCGCTGTCGGACTGGAGTATCAACCGTCAGGGTTATCACGTGGAGTTGGCGTCCGGTTCGCGCCCGATCGCGTTCGAGAATGGCCGCTTCGCGTTGCCGGGCATCGGCTTCACGGCGACCACGCCACGCGGTCAACGGGTTACCTTCGATGCCCAGGGTTCGATTTACGACGTGAGCACGTCTCCGCAGATCGATGCCAAGCTGACCTTGCGTCCGATGCCATTGGCCAGCCTGCTCGGCGTGATCCCGCGGGCGGAGCGCGCCGAGGGGACGCTCTCGGGCCAGCTGGAAGTGCAAGGCCCGCTGCTTACGCCGCGCTTTGCCGGCGGATTCGATCTGGAGCGGGGTGAGCTCTCGATTCGCGGCCTGCCATTGCCCGTCTCGGACATCGAGGTTGCGTTGCGCATCGCCGGCAACGAGCTGCGGATCGAGAAAGCTTCGGCCAAGGTCGGTTCGGGCACGCTACAAGTGAGCGGTAGCGCGCCGCTCCAGGGGCTGAATCTGGGGGCTGCGCGCTTTGCGATCACGGCGCGCGAGCTGGCGCTGCCGATGAACGACGGCATCCGCGCCGTTGCCGACGCGGATCTCAACCTGGCCTTCAAGCCGACTGCCGGCGATGGTGAACGCGAGCTGCCGCGGGTGACCGGGGAGGTGAGCTTGCGTTCGTTCGATTACACTCGGCCCGTGATCATGACGGCCGACATTTCCTCGCTCGCGCAGCGCGGCAAGCGCACCGAAGTGAATGCCTACGATCCCGCGGACGACATCGTTCAATTCGAGGTGCGTCTGCGCTCGCAAAAGCCGATGAAGTTGCAGAACAACCTGATCGACGCGGAGCTGGACGTGGCCGACGAAGGCCTGCTCCTGGCTGGCACGAACGGGCGGTTCGGCTTGCGCGGCGCGGTCACGCTGCATCCGCGCGGCAAGATTTTCCTTCGGCGCAGCGAGTTCGAGGTGACCCAAGGCCGAGTGCGTTTCGACGATTTGACGCGGGTCGCGCCAGAAGTCGACGTGACCGCAGTCACCGAGTACCGCCGTTATCAGACCAACAACACGGCCACCGCGGCGCCGACCACCGCGACCAGCGCTGGGGGCTCGACCGCGCCCACGTCGCAAGGTGGCCGCTGGCGCATTCAACTGCACGCACACGGCAACGCAGACAAGCTCAAGGTGGATTTGACGAGCGACCCCGCGCTGGCACAAGACGACATCTTCCTGCTCCTGACCGTCGGTCTGACGCGCGCCGAGCTCGACCAAGCGCAATCCGCCAGCGTCGGTGAAAGCGTCGCGCTCGAGGCGCTCGGCTCACTCAGTGGCGCCGACCGCGCCGTCACCGACGCCGTACCACTGATCGACGAATTCCGCTTCGGCAGCGCCTATTCCTCGCGCACCGGTCGCACCGAGCCCACCGTCACGATCGGCAAACGGCTATCGGAGCGCATCCGCGCCAACGTCACCAGCGGCGTGGCCGATTCACGCGAAGTGCGCTCGAACGTGGAGTGGCAATTGAGCCCGCGCGTCAGCATCGAAGGCTCGTACGACAACGTGAATGACATCTCGAGCTCCACCCTCGGCAACCTCGGCGCGGACGTCCGCTGGCGCCTCGAATTCGAATGACGCACTCTTGAGGTTGGGGAGGGGCGATCGCGATCCAGCATCGCACCTCACAGCACGCAGTGTCGTCGGGCCAATCACTGAACTACAGCGAGCCGTTGTTCCCGCGCGCAACCACTCCCGCTGCGGGACGAGAGAGCAAGCGAGCCCTCGTTCCGCGACCCCCCACGATGCTGAGCGGTGACGTCGCGTCGCGGTGCTCATGCGGCGGGTTCGGCTTTGGTGGGGGCGGTGGGCGGCTGAGCGAAGCCTTTGATGAATAGCTTCGAGGCGAGCGGCATGGCGAGGCCGGGTAGGCCCAATTTGGGGGAGAGTTGCGCGACCAAGCCGAACAACAAGGCCAGGGTGCGTTCGACGTAGAAGTAGCCCTCGGGGTACTCCACGCTTTTCATCACCGCTCGCAGGCGGCCGCGGATCTGTTCGTAGCCGGAGAGCTTCTCCATCGTTTGGCGGTCGAGCTTGCTAAAGTTCTCGATCTTCACCGTGGAAAGCACCTTCAGATACTCGCGACCGACCTGCTTCAAGAGTTCGCGATCGCCGCCCTCGGCGACGAAGCCCATGCGTTCGAGCCCAGCCAAGATCTGATCGTCGCTCTTGGTGATGGCGCCCAAGACCACGACCTTCATCCCGCTGGATAGGGCTTCGGTGAGCTCCTCGACAGCGCCGTAGTCGAGAATCACGAGTTTCGGCCCAGGCCGCACCAAGAAGTTCCCGGGGTGCGGGTCTGCGTGAAACACGCGGTGTTCGAGCAGCATGGTGAAGTAACACTCCACGAGCAGCCGAGCGACCGCCTCCGAGTCGATTCCCAACTCGAGCTCGGCTTCCAGGTCATTGATCTTCGCGCCGGCCTCGAAGCTCATCGTGAGCACACCGCCCGCGGTCAGTTCGTCGATCACTTCCGGTACGATTACGTTCTCGTTGTCGGCAAAGATGCGGCGAATGCGTTCCATGTTCGCGCGCTCGTGACGGTAGTCCGTCTCGCGGGCAAGCATGGCGCCGAGCTCGTGGAACACGCGTTCCACGCGCCCGACTTTCACCAGCCACTTGATCACCGGCAAGAGTGAGCGAAGCACCGCGAGATCTCTGCGGATCAACCGCTCGATGCCGGGGTACAAGACTTTCACCGCAATCGAGCGTCCATCTCGAGTGGTCGCGCGGTGCACCTGCGCCAAGGACGCCGCAGCCAACGCTTCACGTTCGAAGCTGCCGAACAGCGTCATTGCCTCGGCACCGAAGGCTTCGCGCAAACGACCCTCGATCTCGGAGAACGGGCGAGGCGGAACCTTGTCCTGGAGTGCCTCCAGCGCTTCGCCGAAGGCCGCGGGCAGGAAGGTCCCGACCACGCTCAGCACCTGCCCCATCTTGATGAACACGCCGCGCAAGCGAGCGAACCCCTCGGCCAAGCGCCGGGCATTTCTGAGGTGAGCGCGCGCAAGGCGCGCCTGTGAGCGCTCGGCGCTGAGCAGCCGAGCTAGACCCCACTCCCAGGCATAGGAGAGGAGGATGGTCCAAAACAAGAGCAATGCACGGAACGAACGGAGCACTCAGCGGCCAGAGTAATCCTCGGACCGGCCCGCACCAACCCCAGCCAACCCCCAGCTTTTCCGTGCGAATCGCCATTTGCGCGGTGCGTAGTTGCCCTTTCCGGCCTTCCGGGAATCGAAGGCCGAGGATTAAGGGCCTGCTCGGAGCCGCCGTAAGGTCCATCGAGGACGGTTAGTGACTCGCATGTCTCTGCAATCACGGGGCGCGGAATGAAGATTCTGCTCGCCGACGACGAGCCGATTGCTCGGACCATGCTCGAGCACTGGCTCACGGGCTGGGGCTACGAGGTGGTCACGGTGCGTGACGGCGAAGCCGCGCTGAACGCCCTTGCAGCTGATCCGACGCTGCGTCTCGCGATCATCGATTGGGTGATGCCCAAAGTCGACGGCATCGAGGTCTGTCGGAAGGTGCGTAGCGGTCCCGCGGAGCCGTACGTGTACGTGGTGCTGCTGACGGCCAAGGACGACAAGTCCGACATCATCGAGGGCCTGGATGCGGGCGCGGACGACTACCTGGTCAAACCTTGCAACCCGCTCGAGCTGAAGGTGCGGCTGCGCGCAGGCAAACGAGTGATAGAACTGCAGGAGCAGCTGGTCTCTGCCCGCGAGTCGCTACGCTTCGAGGCCATGCACGACTCGTTGACGCAGCTCCTGAACCGCGGGGCGACACTCGAGCAATTGGATCGCGAATTGGTGCGCGCTGCCCGGCGCGCGCTGCCGGTCACGGTGGTCATGGCCGACCTCGACCACTTCAAAGCCATCAACGACACATTCGGTCACGCCACCGGTGACGTCGTGCTGCGTGAAGCCGCGCGGCGCCTCAAGCTGGGCGTGCGTGCCTACGACTCGGTCGGTCGGCTCGGTGGCGAAGAGTTCATCGGTGTGCTGCCGGAGTGTGAAGCCAAGGTCGGTTTTCAGGTCGCACAGCGACTGTGTAAGTTGGTCAGCGAGGCCCCAGTCGTGACCCCCGCTGGCAAAGTGCCGGTGACGATCAGCATCGGCATCGCTTCGTCCGACCAGTTCCAAGGCGCGAGCGCCGAAGATCTGATGCGTGCCGCAGACTCGGCGTTGTACCAAGCCAAGCACACTGGCCGGGCCCGCGCGGTCTTGGCTTCCGCGAGCGACTGGCAAGCGCTAGCGCCGGTCAACGACCCGGAAGCAACGACACTCAAGCCACTGCACACCGCCCAACTCTGAGGCGAGTTTGCGCGCTAGCGAGGTGACTCGCGTCCACGCCGAAAATGGTCGCTGCATTTTCCGCGAAGCTACGGCGGTGCTAGCGTGAGCCGCTTTCGCGCGTTTCTCGGTTTGAACGAGGAGAGGCATGAAGATCGGTATTCCCAAGGAGATCCGCCCGGGTGAACGGCGAGTCGCGGCCACGCCGGACACCGTGAGCCGGCTGTTGAAACTGGGCTTCGAGGTCCAGGTCGAAAGTCAGGCGGGTGCAGGCGCGTCCTTCGCCGATGCCGAATACACGGCGATCGGCGCCACCATCCTGCGCGGTGCTCGCGAGCTCTGGGATCAGAGCGAGCTCATCCTCAAGGTGCAGCCGCCGGAGCCAAATCTCGAGCTCGGTGTTCATGAAGCCGAACTCTTGCGCGAGGGCGGCATCTTGGTCAGCTTCATCTGGCCGGCCAAGAACGGCGAGCTGGTGGAGCGGCTCGCCGCGCGGCGCGCGACGGTGCTGGCGATGGACCAAGTGCCGCGCATCACCCGCGCGCAAAAAATGGACGCGCTCAGCTCGATGGCGAACATCGCGGGTTACCGCGCGGTGATCGAAGCCGCCAGCTTTTACGGCAGATTTTTCACGGGTCAGATGACCGCGGCGGGCAAGGTGCCTCCCGCGAAAGTGCTGATCATCGGCGCTGGTGTGGCCGGCCTCGCCGCGATTGGCGCGGCGCGCAGTCTGGGCGCGATCGTGCGCGCGTTCGATACGCGCGTCGAGGTAAGAGAGCAAATTCAGAGCATGGGCGCCGAGTTCCTGGAGGTCAGCTTCAAGGAAGACGGCGCGGGCTCCGGTGGCTACGCCAAGACGATGAGCCCGGAGTTCATCGCCGCGGAGATGGCCCTCTTCGCCAAGCAAGCCAAGGACGTCGACATCATCATCACGACGGCGCTCGTCCCCGGCAAAGCCGCGCCAGTGCTGATCACCGAAGAGATGGTGAGCAGCATGCGGCAAGGATCGGTGATCGTGGATCTGGCCGCGGAAGCGGGTGGCAACTGCGCGGTGACTCGTCCGGGTGAGGTGGTCACCCAACACGGCGTGACCGTGATCGGTTACGTCGATCTGCCGAGCCGCCTCGCGCCCACCGCGAGCCAACTCTACGGCAGCAATCTCACGCATTTGTTGGCCGACATGGGCGGCGCGAAGAGCTTCCACGTCGATCTCGAGGACGCCGTGGTGCGCGGCGCGATCGTGCTGCACGAGGGCAAGCTAGTCTGGCCCGCGCCGAAATCCGCGCCGCTCCACGCGCCGCCCGCCGCGCCGGGGAAGAGCGTCGCACCGAGTGCGCCCGAGCCGCCGCAGGCCCCCGTCAGGCATCCGCTGCGCGACGCGGCCTTTGCCGCGGTTGCGCTGGTGTTGCTCGGCTTGCTGGGCTCGGTGGCGCCCAAGGAGTTCGTCTCGCACTTGACCGTGTTCGTGCTCGCTTGCTTCGTCGGCTGGCAAGTGGTCTGGAACGTGACTCCGGCGTTGCACACGCCACTGATGAGCGTGACGAACGCCATCAGCGGCATCATCTTGGTCGGCGGAATGCTTCAGATTTCAGGGCCGATTTCCTCCCCGGTCACGCTGCTCAGCGCCGCCGCTGTGCTCTTGGCCACGATCAACATCAGTGGCGGCTTTTGGGTTACCACGCGCATGCTGCGCATGTTTCAACGGTGAGCATCATGCCTGAAAGTCTCACTACGATTGCGTACCTGGTTGCGGGGGTGCTGTTCATTCTGAGCTTGGCCGGGCTCAGCACGCAGAAGACGGCCCGCCGCGGCAACGCCTTCGGCATCGCGGGCATGCTGTTGGCACTCGGCATCACCGCGGGCGGTCACGTGCATAGCTACGGTGCACTTGCGGTGGCGGTCGCCGTGGGTAGCGTGATCGGCGCGCTGCTCGCCGTACGCGTCGAGATGACCTCGATGCCGGAGCTGGTAGCAGTGCTGCACAGCTTCGTGGGTCTGGCCGCAGTTTTGGTCGGGATCGCGAGCTATTTGGGCACGACCACCGACACGGCGCACGCCGAGGGCGTAATTCACGCCGTAGAAGTCTTCGTCGGCGTCTTCGTTGGCGCGCTGACGTTCACGGGCTCAGTGGTTGCGTTCGGCAAGCTGAAGGGCATCGTACGCAGCAAGCCGCTCTTGCTCCCCGGTCGTCACCTGTTCAACCTGCTCCTGCTGCTGGTGACCGTGGGCTTGGGCGCGCGCTTCCTCGGCGCGACCGGCCATGAAGGGCTCGCCTCGCTCTTGATCATGCTCGGCGTGGCAGGGCTGCTCGGTGTGCACCTGGTGTTGGCTATCGGTGGCGCGGACATGCCCGTCGTGGTCTCGATGCTCAACAGCTACTCGGGTTGGGCCGCCGCCGCGGCGGGCTTCATGCTCGAAAATGACCTGTTGATCATCACCGGCGCTTTGGTGGGCTCGAGCGGTGCGATCCTCAGTTACATCATGTGCCGCGCGATGAATCGCTCGTTTTGGAGCGTGATCTTCGGCGGTTTTGGCGCGGATGAGGGCGCGGCCCCCGCCAAGCGCGAGGGCGGCGAACCGCAGGGTGAAGTCAGCGCGATCACCGCCAGCGAGACCGCAGCCCTGCTGCGCGACGCCAAGCAAGTCGTGATCGTCCCTGGCTACGGTATGGCCGTCGCGCACGCTCAATACCCCGTGTACGAGATTGCCGCGCTCCTGAAGAAGCAAGGCACCAAGGTTCGGTTCGCGATTCACCCCGTTGCCGGGCGCTTGCCGGGTCACATGAATGTGCTCTTGGCCGAAGCCAAAGTCCCGTACGACATCGTGCTGGAAATGGAAGAAATCAACGAAGACTTCCCGCACACGGACGTGGTGCTGGTGATCGGCGCCAACGACATCGTGAACCCAGGTGCCCTCACCGACAACTCGAGCCCGATCTACGGCATGCCCGTGCTCGAAGTCTGGAAATCCAAAGCTACGATCGTGATGAAACGCAGCATGGCGAGCGGCTACGCCGGCGTCGAAAATCCGCTTTTTTTCCTCGAAAACACGAAAATGCTGTTCGGCGATGCCAAGAAAAACGTGGACGCCATCTTGACCGAGCTCCGCTCCACGAGCTCGTCCGCTGCGGCCGAATAGCGACGGTCTGGCGGAGCGGCCTAAAAGTCCCTAATCTGCTGCCTATGCCCGAGTTCATTTTTACGATGCAGGAGGTGACGCGGGTTCATCCTCCGGACAAGAAGGTTCTCGAGAACATCACGCTCGCGTTCTACCCGGGCGCCAAGATCGGCGTGATTGGCACGAACGGCTCCGGTAAGAGCTCGCTAATCCGGATCATGGCCGGAGTCGACAAGGAGTTCATGGGTGAGGCAAAGCCCTACCCGGGGACCAAGATCGGTTACTTCGCGCAGGAGCCGGACTTGGGCAGCGCACGCACGGTGATCGACGCGGTGAACGAGGGCGTGGCGGACATTCGTGGGCTGATCACCGAATTCGAGGCTGTCAGCATGAAGCTGGGCGAGCCGCTCTCGGACGATGAAATGACCCGCGTCTTGGACAAGCAGGCCGCGCTGCAGGACAAGATCGACGCGGCCGACGCGTGGAATCTCGACCAGCGCCTGCAGCTTGCGATGGACGCCCTGCGCTTGCCGCCGGCAGACGCGGAAATCGCCAAGCTTTCCGGCGGTGAGCGCCGCCGAGTCGCGCTCTGCCGCATCCTCTTGTCGCGCCCGGACATGCTCCTGCTGGACGAACCGACCAACCACCTCGACGCGGAGTCCGTCGCTTGGCTCGAGCGCTTCTTGCACGAGTACCCCGGCACCGTCGTGGCCGTCACCCATGACCGTTACTTCTTGGACGACGTCGCCGAGTGGATCCTGGAGCTCGACCGCGGCAAGGGTTACCCGTTCAAGGGCAACTACACTTCTTGGTTGGAACAGAAGTCCGCGCGTCTCGCGCTGGAAGAGAAAGGCGAGAGCGCCCGCCAGCGCAAGTTGAAGCAAGAGCTCGAATGGGTGCGCGCCTCGCCGCGCGCGCGTCAGGCCAAGAGCAAGGCGCGCCTCGCCGCCTACGAAGAGCTGGTGAGCAAGGCCGACAAGGGCTCGAGCGATCCGACCGAGATCAGCATTCCGCCGGGACCGCGCTTGGGCGAAAACGTGATCGACGCGATCGCGCTCCGCAAGGGCTTCGGCGATCGTCTGCTGATCGACGGCCTGGATTTTCGACTGCCACGCAGCGGGATCGTGGGTGTGATCGGCCCGAACGGTGCGGGAAAAAACCACGCTTTTTCGCATGTTGGTGGGCGAAGACAAGCCGGATAGCGGCGAGCTCAAAGTCGGCCCGACCGTCAAGATCGCGTACGTGGATCAGTCGCGCTCTTCGCTCAAGCCGGACAACAGCGTCTTTCAGGAAATCTCCGGTGGAGAGGAGAAGATCTCACTCGGCACTCGCGAGATCGCCTCGCGCGCCTACTGCTCCTGGTTCGGCTTCAAGGGCAGTGACCAACAAAAGAAGCTCGGTACGATGTCCGGGGGCGAGCGCAACCGCGTGCACTTAGCCAAGCTGCTCAAAGAAGGTGGCAACCTGCTTCTGCTCGACGAGCCGACCAACGATCTGGACGTCGATACGCTACGCGCGCTCGAAACCGCGATGTTGGATTTCCCCGGTTGCGCCGTGATCATCAGCCACGATCGCTGGTTCCTCGACCGCATCGCGACCCACATTCTAGCCTTCGAAGGCGACAGCAAAGTCGTCTGGTTCGAAGGCAACTACCGAATGTACGAAGAAGATCGCAAGCGCCGCCTAGGCGGAGACGCGGATCAACCAACGCGCATCAAGTACAAGCCCCTCAAAATTTAATCCACTGCTCGTCGATACCCCCCTTGCCCGTGCCCGCCTGAAGTTGACGTTCATCGTCCTCGCCGCGCGGACCGCGGTCACCAGCGCAGGAAGATCGCGAAATGCTCGATCAACGTGTCGATGCCGGTCATGAGCAGCGCGCCGAGCAGCGCGGTGCCGAAACCGTCGATCTCGATGCTGGAGGACACTTTGTCCGAAAGCTTCAAGATGATCGCCATCACGATCCAGCGGGTGATGAAGGCGAGCACGTAGGCGATGCCCAACGTGACGATGCTGAGCGCCACGAAGAAGAACCAGCCGAGCAGCCAATTCAAAATGCCGAACACCGCGGCTGCCTTCACCGCGCCCCAAAAACCGGTCACTTTGAAGCCGGGCAAAATGGCGGCGGTCAGCCAAACCGCGAGGCTCAGCACGAGCCAGGTCAAAAGTAGGTGCACTAGTTGAGCTCCGCCAGCTGTTTGCGTGCGCGATCCGCCCAACGTTGCTCGCGCTTGCGCATCGGTTCGGGAAGCGATGCGAACTCACTCAACGCCAAATCGAGCTCGTTCCGCGCAGTGATGGAATCCCCACGCTCCTTCGAATAGTGGGCGAGTGCCAGCCGATGATTGATGCGTTTGGTGACACTGACCAAGCCCGTAAGCAGACCGATCGTGTCCTCTTGCTTGCCCGCTTGCCAGAGCGCTTCGGCGTAGTCCAAGGCTGCCGCGTAGTCGCGGAATTCCGGCTGGAGCTCCATCAGGGTAGCCAGTTCCTCGATCGCCTCGAGCGGGCGACCAAGGCTCAACAACGCCCGGGCCATGCCGTGCAGAGCCTCTTTGCTTTCGCGGTTCACCCGCAGCACGTCGCGGTAACGGCCGATGGCTTCCGGCAGGCGGTTCAGCTCGGCCAACTTGTCGGCGAACGCGAGCTTGTTCAATTCGCTCGGTGTCTGCCGCGCGAGCTCCGAGACTTCTTCCAGTGTGGGGCCGGCCGGTGTGGCGACGGCTCGGGGTTTGCGGCCCGTCAGCTCCGGCAGCTTGACCGCGAAGAAGTAGAACAGCGCCGCCAGCGGGAGCAGGAAAATCAGCAGCTTCCAGATGAAGGGCGAACGACGTCGAACTGCGTCGAACAGCATCCACAGCTGGAATGCGCCGATCACCAAGTAAGCGGCCAAGAGCTCGTGAGTCATTGGTGGGGGGTGCAGCATTTAGAGCGATGCCTCCGCGCCCGGGGGCTCAGCAGCTTCGATGATTGCGGGCCGCTTGCGATGCAGCTCGAGGTCGTGCGGGGTGCCGCTGCCAGCGAGCAGCGCGCTGCGCACCCCGCGGTGTGGAAAGTCGCGCACGCCGAACAGCGCTTCGACCACTTCCGAAACTTTGGCAGAGCCGCGCTGTCCGATTTCAATGGTCACGTCGACAGCAATCATGCGCCCAATCAGGCCCGCGCGCTCGAGGAGCTCGCGCGAGTCTTCGCTTCCGAGCTGCATCCGCTGCACGAACTGGCGAACGTTGACCATCTTGCCCAGACCCTCAACATCTCGGCGAATGGTACATTCCGTCTTTGCCAAAAATTCAGCCATCCGACGGTCCAACTCGGGTAGGCCGCCCAAGCCAGCCAGTGCGCTCTCCGCCAGCGCGATCACGTAGCGCGCGCCGGTAACGATGGTAGTGATCACGCGGTCGCTATTCGAAAGCGGCTGCACGCGCTTGAACGCGATGCCGCCGCTGGCTGCCGCGTTCAGCCGAACGAGCAGCTCTTCCGGCCCCGGGGCGTCGATCAAAGCCACGTCCAAGAACTCATCCAAGCTTGCCACGCCGAGTGACAGCGCCGGGCCGAAGGACATCTCCGGCTTGGGGTGGAAGCCCTTGCTGTACGCAGTCTTCGTGCCGGCGCGCCGAACGATGCGCGGCAATTCGCGGATCAGGTCCAGGTGCCCGAGCAGCGCTGCGGGTCCAGTCTTGCTGAAATTCAGCCGAAAACGCTGAGGTTCACCGCCCGAGCGCACGGGGCGCAACGCTTCGGGCAGGCTGCGGGGCTTCTTCTTTTGTTTTTTCGAAGTGGACCCTGCCAGAACTGCGGCCGCGTCGGGCACGGCTTCGAACGCGAACGGCTCGGGCGCCGATTCGTCGAAGATCGGCTGCGCGACTTCGGCCGCAAGCACGGGTAGCCGCACGCGATCCGTCGCCCCGAGCTTGGTCAAAAATTCCACGCGCTCGCTCCGCATCTTGGTCATGTCGCAGGCGATGCCGCAGTCGTAGCAAACCAACTTGCGCGTATCGCTGGCGGCGTCGGCCACGTTGGAATGATGCACGAACATGCCCGCAACTTTGCCGCAAGGCGGACTCAGGCGGCTGGCGAGCGCGCGGCGGTACTCGCGCGCCAAAAAGCCGTCTTCGAGCCCGATATCGAAATGGTCCCAAGGCAGGCGTGCCGTCACGGGGATCGTGGCCAAGTAGGGCGCAATCTGCACTCGGTAAAACGCGAGCGCCTCTTTCCAGGCTTCCAGCTTCAGCTGATCGTCCCAAGAATCGAACTGCGCGCCGTGCAAGAACGCGCGTTCGATCACGTTGCCGAGCTTGCGATCGCCGCGCGCGAGCACGCCTTCCAGCACGCTCGCGGTCGAATCATGCACCTTGAGCTTGAGGCCCTTCACGCGGCTGGCGTCGTCCCGGAGCAGGTCCTGCTTACGCTGCACGTCCTCCCAGGAATCCTGTGCGCACCACTGAAAGGGCGTGTGCGGCTTGGGCACGTGCGTCGAGACGCTCACGGTCACGATCGGCTTTTTGCCGACGCGCTTGCCCACCGCGAGCGCATTTTTGCCGACGGTGATGATGCCGCGCACGTCTTCGTCTTCTTCGGTCGGCAGCCCGATGATGAAGTACAGCTTCATCTTGTCGAAGCCGCGTGAAAAGACGCGCTCCGCGGTCTCCATCAGTTGCTCTTCGGTGACGTTCTTGTTGATCACGTCGCGCATGCGCTGTGTGCCGGCTTCCGGCGCGAAGGTCAGGCCGCTGGCGCGCACCTTGCGCATGTCGTCCAGCAGATCTTCGGCCAGGCCATAGGCGCGCAGTGAGGCCACGCTCAGGCTCACGCGGTCGGGCGCGGTCTTCTCGACCAGCTGCTTGATCAACGGCGAGATGCAAGATACGTCCGCGGTCGACAACGCGGTCAAGCTCACTTCGTCTTGTCCCGATTTTTCCAGGGCGCTGAGCACGGTGTCGATGATCTCTTTCGGATCGCGCTCGCGCACCGGGCGGTAGATCATCCCGGCCTGACAGAAGCGGCAGCCCTCGGTGCAGCCGCGCGCGACCTCGATGCTCATGCGATCGAAGATCGCTTCGGGACCACCGACGGGGCCATCGTCGGGGAACGGAAATTTGGAAATGTCGGCCAAAAGCCGGCGTTCAATCGGGAACGGGACGCCCGGCGCATTGGCACCGGTGACGACCTCGAAGGACGTCTCGGGATCGACTGCGACGTCATACAGCGAGGGGACGTACACGCCCGGGATCTTCGCGAGCTCGAGCAGCCGCTCGGCGCGTGACAATCCCCGCTTCTTGGCATCTACCCACGACAACGCGATTTCGGTGGTCGCCTCTTCGCCATCGCCAATCAAAACGGCATCCAAGAAGATCGCCATCGGTTCCATGTGCGTGGCCACCGGACCACCGGCTACGATCAACGGGTCGTCGTCACTGCGATTGGCGCTGCGCAGCGGGATCCCCGAGAGCTCGAGCATTCTCAAAATGTTGGTGTAGGTCAGCTCGTATTGTAGGGAAAAACCGACCACATCGAAATCGCACAGCGGGCGGGCGCTCTCGAGCGACAAGAGCAGCTTGCCGTGCGCGTAGAGCTCACGCTGCATGTCGACCCAGGGCGTGTACGCGCGCTCGGCCAACGTGCGCGGGTGGTCGTTCAAAATCTTGTACAACATGCGGAAGCCCAGGTGGCTCATGCCGATGTCGTAGATATCGGGGAATGCCAGGCAAACGCGCGCGTCCACCGACTGCCAGTCTTTCCTACGCGTGCCGTGTTCGGCGCCGGTGTAGCGCGTCGGTTTTTCGACGCGCTGTAGGAAATTCGAATAGGGGTGTTCGAAGAGTTGCATGAGGAGGGTCCGCGGCTTCTGACTAGAGCGCGCGCTGCTATAGCCCGGAGCGCCGCGGGGCGGTACCGGGGGGGCTATTGTCGGCGCGAGTCACGTCGTTGGCTAGCGGGCTCCGGCGACAAATGCTGATTAGCGTTTGCTTGGGCGTACTTGCGGCTGCTCGCCCTAGCGACGGGCGCGCTCTTTCGCTAGAACACGTCGGCCATGTTCCCAGCAGGTCCGCTTCGCATCCCTCGGCTCACGCGTCCACCCGAGCTGATCTGGCGTGTGCCCGGTTCGAAGAGCATCACCAACCGGGCGCTGGTCTTGGCGGCATTGGCCGAGGGCGAGAGCACCCTGTCCGGCGTGCTGCACAGCGACGACACGCGCCACATGCGCAGCGCGCTCAGTGCGCTGGGCATCGCGATCGAAGATCAGGGTCCGACCACGCTGCTCGTGCGCGGTGGGCGGGGCCGACTGCGAGCGCCCGAAGAACCGTTGTTCGTCGGTAACAGCGGTACCACTGTGCGATTTCTCACGGCGCTCGCCTGCCTGGTACCAGGTCGTGTGACTCTGGTCGGCGATGAGGCGATGGCGCGCCGACCAATTCAAGATCTGGTCGACGGTTTGCGTCAGCTGGGTGTGCAGATCGACTGCGCCACGGGTTGTCCTCCGCTCACGATCCATGGCGGCAAGCTCCCCGGCGGAGCGCTCAGCATGCGCGGTGACCGCTCGAGCCAATACTTCTCCGCGCTGTTGATGGCTGCGGTGCTGGCCGACGGCCCGGTGACGGTCGACATCTCGGGCAGCTTGGTCAGCCGCCCCTATATCGACATTACCCGCCGCATGATCGAGGATTTCGGCGGCGCGGTCGACGTGACGCCCCTCGGCTACCGCGTGCTCTCTCGTTCGTCGTACACCGCACGCGCGTACACCATCGAGCCCGACGCATCCTCTGCGAGCTATCCGTTCGCGCTTGCGGCAGTGACCGGCGGCACGATCACCGTGCCGGGCCTCGGCATCTCGGCATTGCAGGGAGATTACGGCTTTCTGGATGTGCTTTCGCGGATCGGCGCGCGGGTCGACAAGCGCGAGGACGGCAGCACCGTTACCGGCACGGGCACCCTGCACGGCATCGCCGTCGACATGCACGATATCTCCGATACCGTGATGACCTTGGCCGCGATCGCGCCTGTGCTCAGTGGCGAGACTGGCATCAGCAACGTGGCCAACATCCGCATCAAGGAGACTGATCGGCTCTTGGCGACGGTCCAGGAGCTCGAACGACTCGGCCAGACCGTGAAGCACGGAGATGATTGGCTGAGCGTGGATCCGCGCCCGCTGACCCCTGCCACGGTGCACTGCTATGCGGACCATCGCATCGCCATGAGCTTTGCGGTTCTGGGTGCTGCTTCCAACGGTGTGAGCATCGAAGACCCGGCCTGCGTGGCCAAAACTTACCCCGGCTTCTGGGCAGATTTGGCGGCCTGCTACTCCGAGGGAAGCCCCTGGTAAGCGGCGATTCCAAGGCTCGACTTGTGCCGTTGCTGGAACATGGTTGGCGCGCTGCGCCATACTTTCGTCACGATTGCGCAATTGCTCGCACCGGGTGACGGAGCACGGTAAACGGATTAAGAGCTTCCTGCCCGAAAAAGCGGGCGCGGCCAAAAGCACATGTCGGGTCTCAGCATCATCGGCTCCGGTCACTACGTTCCTGGCCGCCCTTATTCGAACCAAGATCTGTCACGCGTTCTCGACACGAACGACGAATGGATTCGTCAGCGTACCGGGATCGCGCAGCGTCATTTCTGTCCAGAAGGGCAAGGCGTTTCGGATTTGGCGTTGCACGCAGCGCAGCGCGCGCTGGAGTCAGCCGGCAAACGTCCGGAGGACGTCGACTACATCCTGTTTTCGACGATGACGCCGGACCACATCTTTCCCGGCTCCGGGTCGCTGCTCGCCGCCAAGCTCGGCTGTCCGACGATTCCCGCGCCGGATTTGCGCACGCAATGCGCCGCGTCGCTGTACGGCTTCCAGATCGCCGATGCGCTGCTCAAGGCCGACGCGGCCGGCTGCATCTTGCTCGTGGGCGCCGAAGCGCACGCCGGCCTGATGCCTTGGCGTGATTGGGACATCCTCGAGGGCACGAGCGACCGCCGGCCATCTCCCGAAGATTGGGACCGGGCCACGCGCCATCGCGGTTGGGCCATCATCTTCGGGGACGGCGCGGGCGCAATGGTCGTCGAGCGGCACAAGTTGCCAGGCAAAGGCGTGATCGCGGTGGACCTCCACTCCGATGGCCGCTTCGCTTCGCAGCTGTGCATTCCGGCTGGCTTCCGCACGCGCCCGTACCTGTCGGCCGCGACGCTCGACGGCGACGCCTCCCTCCTGCACATGGATGGCCGCGAAGTCTTCAAACACGCGGTGACCAAGCTACCGAAATCGATCCTCGCGGTCTGCAAAAAGGCGGAAGTGAGCGTGGATCAAGTGGATTGGTTCGTCGCCCATCAGGCCAACGCGCGCATCAACGAGGCGATCGCCTCGCGGCTCAACGTGCCAATGGAAAAGATGCCGAGCAACATCGAGCGCTTCGGCAACACGTCCGCGGCGACGATCCCGATCTTGATGGATGAGATGCGCCGTGACGGCCGGCTCAAGCCCGACCAGTTGATCTGCGTCGCGGCTCTGGGCGCCGGTTTTCACTGGGGAAGCCTGCTCATCCGAACGTGAAGTCGAGCGGGCCCTGCGTCGCTAAGCGATCGTTTCGATCGTGACCAAGTTCGCCGCCAAGCGCCTGAGCGCTTCTAGGCTACGCCGCTGCCAGGGCAGGCTCGGATTCGTCAGGAACGCGATTTGATAGCGGATCTGCGAATTTTTCACGGTATCGATCCAAACCACGAAGGATTTGAAACAGCTCGAGTTCATGAACGTGAGCTGTTTGAAGTCACAGCTGACTTGAGCCAATGCGAGGCGGAGCGCCTCTCCGTGCACGAGCTTCAAGTACTCACTCAGCACACCGGTCGCGTTCATGTCGCCGCTGCCGGTGAAGACCAGGCGCAGGTTGAAATCGATCAGCACCGGTGTGACCTGAAAGCCCTCGCCGCCAACTGCCGTCAATGAAAGCGCGGTCATGCTGTCACCCGCTCGCTGGCGTTGCCTTCGGCAGTCAAAATCAGCCAATCTTGTTCGGTCGCGTAGCGTAGCTTCATTTCGCTCTCGGCCGGGATGCGCGCCAGACCCAAGCCGGAGACATCACGCCGGCCCGCACTTTCGCGGATCAGCTCGTCGTAGTGAGCAACCGGATCCGGGGCGCGAGCGAGCGCGTCGAGCCGCCAGCGCGCGTCTGCCATTCGCTCGGGCGCAGCGCGGTTTTTGGTGCGCAGACGAACGAGCAGGCCACTCGCCTTCGCTTCCAGCAGCAAATGGAACTCTGCCGCCTCGCCGACCGAGTATTTGACGATGTTTTCCAACAGCTCATGCGCCGCCAAGAGCAGGCGCGAGAGCCCGTCGGCGTCGGCCAGATGCGGCTTGCACAGATCCGAGACCAACGTTCGCAGCGGGCCGATTTGGTTCGCGAGCGGCTGGAACGACAGCGTAAGCGAAACCAGCGCGCGCGCTTCGTCCGAGTCGGTCATTGAATGCTGATGATCTTGGTGATGGTGCCCGGTAACCCGCTGAACGGTGGGACCGTGGCGCGCTTCATGGCAGCCGCGATGCAAGCACCGCTGGAGGTGCCAGCGAACGGCGCATTGCTGACGGTGGCGCTGGCGACCCTGCCGCTCGGGTCGAACGTGACGACGACGGTCGCCAGGCCCAAGGGTCCGCCGGGTTCGCGGCATTTCGCGGTTTCGAATGCTGCAGTCGCTAAAGCCGCCTTGGCCGCGTTCTGATCGAAGTGCTGGCCAGCGGGCCCCTTCTTCTCGTCCGCACTGCGCGCGGCGCTTGCAAATTGCTCCGCGAATCCAGCGTTGGGGGTGGTGGTGGGCGTACCCGGGGGGACAATCGCGGAGCGAGAAGTGGGCACCGCTTCCGACGTGCTCGCGGTGACCTCGGCGCTCGGTGCGGCCGTATGCGTCAC
Source organism: Pseudomonadota bacterium (assembly GCA_037200885.1). Lineage (GTDB taxonomy): Bacteria > Myxococcota_A > Polyangia > Polyangiales > Polyangiaceae > PMG-095. Next base: position 1,023,098 of record JBBCIN010000003.1, on the reverse strand, counting down.
GGGCGGCGTTGGTGCCGGCAATGCGCTGATCGGCACGGGTGGCGGCAATTTATCGTCGGAGGCGCTCTTCAGCGCGAACACTCCGCCAGCGATCGCGAGTAGCAGGACGATCCCGCCGATGATCAGCGGAACGCGGTTCTTTCGCTCCTCGGGCCAATCGGGGATGCCCGCGGTGGGGGCGATCGCACCTACCGATGTCGAGCCCGCGCGTGGAAACGCTTGTACCGGTGCCGCAAAGGGCGCGGCGATCGCCGGAGCAGGCACCATTACTGGCGCGGCTGGAAACGCGGCGGGGACCGGGAACGCAGCCGTTCCGGGAATTGGCGCGTCGAACGGTTGCGTCGCGGGCGGCATGGGTGGGCGCCCGATGCCGGACATGGTGGGCGCTCGCGGGATCGGCGGTGCCCCCGGGTTGTTGATCGCTTCGCGCAGCCCAAAATCGATCACCGGTGCGGATTGCGCGGGCGGTCGTGGCTTTGGCAGCTCGGCTGGCTTCGGCGGATCGAAACCCGGAGCGGAAGGCGCCTTGGCTCGTGTTGGAGCTGCGGGCGGCGCGGGTGGCGCGGGCGGCGCGGGCGGCGGTACGAGCTTCGCGGGCGGCGCAATGGATTGCAGCTCCGGTACCTGCCCGAGCTCGAGCCACTCGTCCATCCCTTCACGCCAAACCAGCGTGCTGTAACTGATCGTGCCGGCCGCAAGCGCCTTCTGGATCTCCGCCTGCGTCAGTTCACGATCTTCGCCGTCGGGATAGTCGACCGCCCATAAAGCTTCTGTGGCCGGTGCTGAAGGAGCCGCTATTGCGGCTGCGGGCGGCGCTGCCGCAACGACCGGTGCGGGTGCAGCAACCCGCGCAGGTGCCGGTGCCGGCGCAATCGGTGCCGGTGCAACGGCCGGTGCGGGTGCAGCAACCGGCGCCTTCGCTGCAGTGGTTGGCACCGCGGCTTTGGACGTCGTGAAGGGTGCCTTCGCTGCGGCCACACCCGCGAGGGTTTTGGGCGCACTTGCGGCCGCGATTCCGGCCTTCGTTGCCGTGCCGCCAAGCGGTGCCATGGGCTGCGCCGCAGCGACCGTCGCCTTGGTTAGCGCCGCAGCCGCCGCTTGGGGCTGCGGCGCTTTGGGCGTTGCCGCCGGCGCTGCGGCGACGGTTGCTTTGGGCTGGACGGCCGCCGCCGCGGGCTTGGCTGCGGCCGCATCGATAGTCACTTTGGGCGCGGAGCCGAGGGGCCCGCGCGCGGCAATCGGGGCAGCGGCTGCCTTGGGGGCTGCCGCCGCGGGAATGCCCTTCGGCTCGGGCGCGGGCGACACGACCTTTGGCGAAGCAGTGGGCTTCGCTGCTTCGACCGGCGGTGCTGCTTGCCTGGGCGCGACTGCCGCCGGAGCAGGTACGGGCGCAGCAGGTGCAGCAAGTGCAGGTGCAGCAGGTGCAGGTGCAGCAGGTGCAGGTGCAGCAGGTGCAGGTGCAGCAGGTGCAGCAGGTGCAGCAGGTGCAGTGTCGACTATCGGCGCTGGACGATCGACGACCGCTTGAGGCGTTGCGGGCGCTTCCGCTACGGGCGGCGGTCGCGCCGAATCGGACGTCGCGACACCGGTCGGTGCGCCGGCGGTGCCGTCGACACGAATGCCGGCCTGGCACTGTTTACACTTGATGGTGACAACGCGCCCCTTGACCTTGCGCTCATACACGTCGTCCGCGATGGAGAACGTCTTCTGGCAAGCCGTGCACGTGATGGGAAACGGCATCCGAACATCAGGGTACACGGATCAGCCTGCCGCGCCCCAAATTTGGGTGTTCCGCGTGACCGAACCGCGACCGAGGTAAGCGGGGGTACAAACTTTCAGCGCCTCGCCAGCCGGCCGCGTGCATGCGCTCCGTTTCAGCTACGGTACGCGGTGTCATGAACGGATTCGAACAAGGCCGGGTGGCCGCGCGTCGCGACTGGGCGCCTGGCCTAATTACGCTCACCGTCGACGCCGCCATCGAGCCCTTCAACGCGGGCCAATTCGTCAATCTCGGCCTCGACCTCGGCGGCCAATTCGTGCGCCGGTCCTATTCAATCGCATCCGCTCCCGGCGCCCCACTCGAATTTTATCTGAAAGAGGTCGAGGGGGGCGCTCTCACACCTCAGCTTACACGCCTGGCACCCGGCGACAGCGTTTGGGTCGAGCGCAAACCGCAGGGCTTCTTCACGCTCGCCTACGTGCCGCCTTGCCGCGAGCTGTGGTTCGTCGCCACCGGTACCGGCCTCGGTCCATTTCTGGCCATGCTGCGCGGCGCTGAAGTTTGGCAGCGCTTCGAACGCGTCAGCGTCGTGCACGGCGCGCGCAGTGCCGCGCACCTCTCGTACGCCGAAGAGCTCGCCGCACTCGGTGCCAAACACGCGGGCCGACTTTCCTACACCCAGCTCGTCAGCGGGGGTCCAGCTGGCAGCGCCCTGACCGGTCGCGTCACCACCGCTCTCGCCGACGGCAGCCTCGAAGCTCGAGCCGGCCTTACCCTCGATCCCGAGCGCTCGCACCTGATGCTCTGCGGCAACCCCGACATGATTCTCGAAGTCACCGCCGTCCTCGCCCTGCGCGGCCTGCGTAAACACCGCGTCCGCACCCCCGGCCACATCACCGCCGAAAAGTACTGGTGATCCCTCAAACGTAAACGTGAACGATCTTCCTTTCTCCCCTCGTGCCCGTGCCCGCTCCCGCGAAGCGTCTTCTTCTTCTTTTTTGATGGTCACCAACGCCGCCTGAGCCCGTCCCAGCCTTCGGCGTCGCGGACGGAACCCTGCCTCCCCCGGGTTGCGATGCTGGATCGCGATCGCCCCCTCAGACTCCGTCGCGCCCGAACACCGGGATCGCCGCGCCCGAAATATCGCGCGCCGCATCCGACAACAAAAACGCGATCACGCCGCTCAGCGACTGCACGCTCACCCACTGCGACGGATCGTGCTGAGGCATCGCGGCGCGATTAGCCGGCGTATCGATCGTGCTCGGCAAGATCGCGTTGATGCGCACGCCGTCGGAGAGCACTTCTGCGGCGCAGGCTTGCACCAGCGCGACCACGGCCGCCTTGGACGCGGCGTAGGCCGCAGCCTTGGCGCCCTCCCACGGTCGCGGCGCGGTGCGCGAGCCGAGCGCCACGATACTGCCTGCTTTGGCCTGGACCATGCGCGGCAGCAGCGCTTGCAGGCTGACGCGCGCCGTCTCCAGGTTGGCGCTCATCACCGTGCTCCAGATGGCGTCGCTGCCGGCTTCGAAGAAGCGCGAGCCGCCCTTCCACGCGCCGGCGACCAGGACCGCACCTGAAATCTCCGAATCGTCGAGCGCGCTCTGCCACGCCTGCGTCGAGCTGACGTCGAAGCCGAGCACGCGGCAGTTCGCGATGCCCGCGAACGCCTGCAGTGCGCGCTCGGCGTTGCGCTCGACGGCGATCACGCGCCGCCCACTCGCGGCCAGCGCACGAACCACAGCGGAGCCCAGCGCGCCGCCGGCCCCGGTCACTACGATTTCGCCTTTTTCCATGTTCAAAACACCACACCTAGTGAAAATCGGACCAACAGATCGAAGGGATACAAGTAGCCGTGCAGGTCGGCAACCGTCGTGCCGTCTCGGTTCAGCTTGATCAACAGCTGGTCCTTGTCGCAGGTCGAAGTCGCGTTGCCGAAGTCGTCGAAGCAACGATTCTGCTGGTTCAGTTCATAGCCGAGCCCGAGCCCGCCAGCGAGCGTGAACGCGCCCCAACGGCTGTGACTGCCGAGCAAGGCAAAAAATTCGCGACTCGTATGACTGACGGAATCGTTGGCTGGGCTGGTCGTCGTGTACGTGTAAGCATAATTGGTGAAGCCTGCGCGCAGCACGTAGCCGCGGAACGGTTTGCCCCCGAACCAAATTCCCGCATCGATCGCGGCGCCTGACATCGGGCCCCAGCCGTTCGACTCCTGACGCAGAGACGACTTCTCGTAGGTGTCGTAGTTCAGCATTGGAGGTGAATGGGCCGTCACGAATACCGGGACGAGCTCCAAAGTGAGAATCCGGGACAGCGCGACTTCGAGCTCCAGACCCAGCCTCCCCTCGAGCAAGAAGTTGAATGGATCGACGCGCAAAGAGATATCCGGCAGCCCGAAGCCCTGATCGGGATCTCGCGGGGGTGGCGGCGGCTCCCCTTCGGGCCCGTACGGCTGGGGCTGTGGGTAGGAAGGCCCGGGACGAGGCGGAGCGGCCGCCGCTAGTGGAGCGGCCGCCGGAGTCGGCGGCGGTGTGGCGTCCGGCGCAGGCGCAGCTGAAGCGGCAGGAGCGATAAAGGTCGGCGCAGCCGCAGGAGTCGCAGCGGGTGCGGGAGTCGCGGCGGGCAGCGGCGGAAACGATGCGGTCGCGCCCGGTGCCGCAGCTTGCGCAGACGCCCGACTCGGAACCACGAACAGGGGAGCCGCTAGACCAAGTATCAGCGCGGTCGAGCGCACGAGCTTGCCCATGCGCTCGAGCATAGGGCAGCACAGCGCGCGACGCGAGCGGCTCAGAATCGCACAATCGACGCGAAATTCAGCCGGATTCGCGCCGTGCGCGCCGTTGCGAGGGCTGCCAAGACACGCTAGGGTCGGAGTGGTTCGCCGGGCGAATTTGCGAAAAACATCCGGTGTTCTGCCTGGCCCAACACCCTCTGGAGACTCGCTCAGCATGGCACTACAGATTCAATTGGCATCGACTGACGCAAGTAGCGCCGTCTGCGATGCGCTGATCGTGAGCGTGTGCCAGGGCACCGTGGCCAGCCACCCAACCGTGGTCGCGCTGGACAAGGCGCTGGGCGGCTCTCTTCTCGAGCACGTCAAAGCCGTTGAATTCGAAGCCAAGCTGGATCAAGTCCTAGATCTTCCCACCCTGGGTCGGCTCAAAGCGAAGAAATTAGTGTTGCTCGGCCTGGGCAAGCCCGCGGAGCTCGACGCGGCGCGGCTGCGTGCCTCATTGGCCGCCTGCGTGCGTTCCAACTCGGGGGCGAGCATTCGCAGCCTGCACTTGGTGTTGCCCGAAGTGGAGCTGGACTTCCGCGCGATCGGCGAGGCCGTCGCGCTCGGCGCGTACCGCTTCACCAAATACTTCACGGGCGAGCGCAAGCCCAAGTCGGAGCTCGGCAAAGTCGTGATTCACCCGGCGCGCGGCAGCACCAGCGCCGCCGACAAAAAGCAGCTCGATTTGGGCGTCGCGATCGCCGCTGCCGTCGCCATCGCCCGAGATGCGGTGAACGAACCACCGAACGTGCTCACGCCCGAAGGCTTGGCGGAGGTCGCTCGCGGCATCGCCCGCAAACACAAGCTCAAGATCAAGGTGCTCGACAAGCGCGGCATCCTCGCCGCCGGCATGAACTTGCACTACGCGGTCGGGCAGGGCAGCGAAAACGAACCGCGCTTCATCCACGTCAGCTACGTGCCGAAGAAGAAGCACAAGAAGATCGTGTTCGTCGGCAAGGGCATCACCTTCGACTCCGGTGGTCTGTGCATCAAGCCCGCCGCGGGCATGGGCGACATGAAATCGGACATGGGCGGCGCGGCTGCGGTGCTCGGGATGATCGCCGCCGTGGCCACCGTCCGCCCGGAGGTGGAGGTGCACGCGATCGTCGCCGCCGCAGAAAACATGCCCGACGCCGCCGCCTATCGGCCCGCGGACATCTTCACCTCGCTGGATGGCAAGACCGTCGAGATCATCAACACCGACGCCGAGGGCCGATTGGTCTTGGCTGACGCGCTCACCTACGCGACGCGCCTCAAGCCGGACATCATCGTCGACGCGGCCACGCTCACCGGCGCTGCACTCGTCGCACTGGGCAAGACCTGCTCCGCTTTCTACGCAACCGAAGACGACCTCGCGCGAGCCTTGGAGCGCGCGGCGCGCACCGCGGGCGAACAGTTCTGGCGCATGCCCCTCATCGAAGAGCTCGGTGAACAGCTCAAGAGCGATGTGGCGGATCTCAAGCACACCGCCGATCGCTGGGGTGGCTCGATCAGCGCGGCGCTTTTTCTCCGCGAGTTCGTCGGTAAATTCCCGTGGATTCACTGCGACGTCGCCGGCCCGGTCTTGGCTGATCGCGCCAAGGGCATGTATCCAAAGGGTGGCACCGGTCATGCCGTGCTCACCTTTCTGAACTTCGTCGAGCAGGCGGGGCGACCCGGCAAGTGATCGAGTCGGGCGCCGTGCACCGCGACTCGCGCCCAGTGACTACCGCCCCGGCGAACAACGGCCAAACCCCGCTGCGCGCCTTGCGTGATCGCGCGAGCACGGTGCTGCCCGGACTATACGCTTGGCTGACCACGGTTCTATCGCCCTCGCTCAACCACGGCGCGCCAGGCTCCGCCCGCGTGACGGCGTTGTTCGCGTTGCTCGCGTTGCTCGCCGCGCCCCTATTCGTCAACCGTCGTCCGCTGCTCGGCCGCGCGCTTGGCATCTTTGGCTTCGTCGGTTGTTCGCTGTTGACCTGGCTCTTGCTCGGCCCCGGGGTGATCAGCAATCCGGGGGACCCTCTGCTTTCTGCCCTGGGGGCGGTCGCCTTCACCTTGTATGCGCTCGGCTGGGGTTCCCAACGTCGGCGCGGGGTCGTTCCCGAGGACGCGCCCAATGTCATCCTAGGGCCACCACTGCAGCCCCGGGCTCGCCCCCACCCCTTGGCTCCGTTCGTGTTCGGGCTGATCTTGGTGAGCGCTTCGCTTCCGGTCTTCCTCGCTTTCCGTGTGGTGGAAGCGGAACGCGGGCTGTTCGCGCATGCGGTCGCGATCTTGGCCGCCATTTTGACGATCACGGTCGGTGCCCGCGTCGCGACGGGGTTGGGTCAAAGGCGGGCGCTCCCGGTCGGCGCCGAGCGCCTGAATGCGGCGGCCGTTCCCCTGGCGCTGTCGGCCTTGCTCTTCGGGTTGGGTTTTCTGTGGTTGGTAGTGCGCTAGAGCGGGAGTAATTTCGGGGCTGCCGCGCTGGACACGCGGCAGGACTCGCACGCGGGCACGATGAGCAAAGTAGTCGACGCATTGAGCATCTTGCTCGTTCTGGGGGCCAGTCTCGCCTTTGCGGTCGGCGTGGCCGCGCTCGGCGAGCACCGCGATCTGGCGGCCATCTATTGGCTCGCGGTCGGAGGCCTCGTGCTGAGGGCCGCGGTCGAGCTGCTCCGCCCCAGGTCGAGCGCGCGATGAGCCAACGCCGGGCTCTGCTGTGCTGGGCAGCCGTCAGTGCGCTGAGCTGTTCCGGGCAGGTCGACTCCGCGGCGCCAGCTGCGCAACGGGTGCACTTGCCGGCGGGCTTGGCCGCCCAGGTCGGCGCGCAAGAAATTGCGCTCAGCACCGTGACCTCCATTGCGCGAGCGCAGAGCCTGACGCTGCCAGCCGCTCGCGAGCTTGCGGCGCGCGACGCTTTGTTTGCCGCGGGCGCGCGCATCGCCTTTGCGGGCGGCCCGATTGTTTCGGTCGTCGAACGTGGCGCTTGGGCCCGTGCCCTGTTGGAGGGCTTCAAAGCCGAAGCGGCCGCCCGTGGCCCGGCAACCGATGCCGAGGTAACCGAGCTCACCGCTTTGCGTTGGCAGGATTTGGACCGACCCGAAACCGTGCGCGCGACCCACGCGGTGGCCATCGTCACCAAGCCCGAGCAGGACGCGCCCGCTCGCGTCATCGCGCAACACCTGTACGAGGCCGTCCGCGGGGTGAGCGATCCGCAAGAGTTCATCCGCCTAGCGCAGGCTGTTCCGCACGAAGGCATCGACGTGCGCGCCGAACGCTTGCCCGCGCTCACCCGCGACGGTCGCAGCTATTACCCGGAGGGTGCTTCGCCGGAGCTTGCCGGTCAGCGCTTCGACACGGGCTTCGCCGAAGCCGCGCACGGGCTTACTGTCGGCCAGATCAGCGGACCTGTGAAGTCGATCTTCGGCTACCACGTGATCTTGTGCGAGGCGCGCCTACCCGAGAAGCGCGTTCCGCTCGAGGAGCGACGCACACTGCTCGGCGACGAAGTCCAGAAGGGGCGCGCGGAGCGATCGAAGCAAGAGCTGCTCGCGCGCCTGAGTACCTCCACACCGATCGCGGTCACGCGTTCGGTCGAGGATTTGACGGCGCGCGTTCAGGCCGGTGAATGACCGCGCGCGGGCGCGTCGCGATCGACCGCGACCAGGACGCCTCGCCGTTCAGCGCGATCTTGTGGCGCCTGTGTGAGGGTTGCTCCGCCCACGCCGCCGCGCTGGTCGACAAAGAGGGTGAAACCGTCGACTACGCGGGCCGCGTTTCTCCCTACGAAATCCGCGTCGCGGCGGCCGAGCTTCGACTCGTGCTCGCTTTCACGCGGAGCTCCCAAGTGCCCGGCTTCGCCCAAGTAAACGAGATCCGCGTGCGCACGGGACGACGCAGTTATGCGATCGTTGGTTTGGGCGACGGTTACGCGATCGTGCTCGAGCTCGTCCGCCACTCGTTCGCGGTGTCGCCGCGCGCAGTGCTGCAAGCAACGCGCGAGCTCGAGTCCGAGGCCGGAATCGAGAGCGTACTGCGACCGGGCGGCGCGCGTTGGTCGCGCGTCGAAGTGCGCGCCTCCTCCTCGGACGCGCGTCGCCCGGACGCGGTGTGGCTGAATGGCGCCTGGCAAGCGGTGACCGTCCTCGGTCGCTATCGCACCGGCGATCTCGCGCGCCGCGAGCGAGGTTACTTGGCGCGCCTGGCCAGCGGCGCCGAGTTCTCCCTGGTCCGCGAACCGCTCGGTATCTGGTTCGCGGACGACATTTCCTGAGGCCTGGCAGGTTTCGCCGGCTAGCCGCTGAACCTCGGTCGACTGCGTCCGTATGGAGAGAACCCCAAGAGAGGTCCCAATGCGCGCGCTGGGAGCCTCGCTTGGCCTCGAAGGCCCAATCTGGACCTACATTGGGCTCCGGACGCAGGCCGATCAGCGGATCGAACGACTCCGGCCGCCCGATCACTGTACAGAAGTCGAGTCTTTTTGGATCGGAACCCCTTGAAACTGCGGGGTTTTTCGGAAAACGACAGATAGTGACAAAAGTACTTGCCGGGAGACCCCGACCGGGAGCATACACCGCCTCCCGCTTCGGACCCCACCGACGCCGAGCGCTTCGCGAGAAGCGCCTGGCCGAGGAAAAGTCCCGACCCGGGGTCTCGCGGTGAAAAGTTAACAAAGTCTTTGACAGCAAAGGCGATGAAGACTAGATACCGCGACCCGCTTCGGACCTCCCGTAGCCAGCCCGAAAGGGACGGCAAACAGAGTCCGGACCGGAAACGGTGACAAGAAAGTTTCGAAAGTCTTTGACAGCAAAGGCAAGAGAGACTAAACACCGCGACCCGCTCGGAAGGAAAGTCCTTCCCCTCGGTCCTTGAAAACTGAGTCCTATTACCCGCGATGAGAATCGTCGTGGGTCCTCGTAATAAGTCACGAGGCTCGTCTCTCCGTTTCGGAGAGCAGCCGAGTGAGTATTCGAAACTAAGAGAGCATAATGGTAGCGCGGTGGTTAACTCCGCTGCGTTCACCGAAAGATTCAAACTGGAGAGTTTGATCTTGGCTCAGAACGAACGTTAGCGGCGCGCCTAACACATGCAAGTCGCGCGAGAAAGGGCTTCGGCCCCAGTAAAGCGGCGCACGGGTGAGTAACACGTAGGTCATCTTCCCCTGAGTGGTGGATAACTCTCCGAAAGGAGAGCTAATACAGCATAAGACCACGACCTCGCCGAGGTTGTGGCCAAAGCAGACCTCTTCATGAAAGTTTGCGCTTAGGGATGAGCCTGCGGCCCATCAGCTAGTTGGTAGGGTAATGGCCTACCAAGGCTAAGACGGGTAGCTGGTCTGAGAGGATGAACAGCCACACTGGAACTGAGACACGGTCCAGACTCCTACGGGAGGCAGCAGTGGGGAATCTTGCGCAATGGGCGAAAGCCTGACGCAGCGACGCCGCGTGAGCGATGAAGGCCTTCGGGTTGTAAAGCTCTGTGGGGAGGGAAGAATAAGTCTTGGCTAATATCCAAGATGATGACGGTACCTCCTTAGCAAGCACCGGCTAACTCTGTGCCAGCAGCCGCGGTAAGACAGAGGGTGCAAACGTTGTTCGGAATTACTGGGCGTAAAGCGCGTGTAGGCGGCTAAGTAAGTCGGGCGTGAAATCCCACGGCTCAACCGTGGAAGTGCACTCGAAACTGCATAGCTAGAGTCCTGGAGAGGAAGGTGGAATGCTTGGTGTAGAGGTGAAATTCGTAGATATCAAGCGGAACACCGGTGGCGAAGGCGGCCTTCTGGACAGTGACTGACGCTGAGACGCGAAAGCGTGGGGAGCAAACAGGATTAGATACCCTGGTAGTCCACGCCGTAAACGATGAGTGCTAGGTGTCACGGGCTTTGACCCTCGTGGTGCCGAAGCTAACGCGTTAAGCACTCCGCCTGGGGAGTACGGCCGCAAGGCTAAAACTCAAAAGAATTGACGGGGGCCCGCACAAGCGGTGGAGCATGTTGTTTAATTCGACGCAACGCGAAGAACCTTACCTGGGCTAGAAAGTACAGGAACCTGGTTGAAAAATCGGGGTGCCCTTCGGGGAATCTGTGGTTAGGTGCTGCATGGCTGTCGTCAGCTCGTGTCGTGAGATGTTGGGTTAAGTCCCGCAACGAGCGCAACCCCTGTCGTTAGTTGCCATCATTAAGTTGGGCACTCTAACGAGACTGCCGACCTTTAAGTCGGAGGAAGGTGGGGACGACGTCAAGTCATCATGGCCCTTATGTCCAGGGCTACAAACGTGCTACAATGGTCAGTACAAAGGGTTGCGAACCTGCGAAGGGGAGCCAATCTCAAAAAGCTGGCCTCAGTACGGATAAGAGTCTGCAACTCGACTCTTTGAAGTCGGAATCGCTAGTAATCGCTGATCAGCATGGCAGCGGTGAATACGTTCCCGGGCCTTGTACACACCGCCCGTCACACCATGGGAGTCGATTGCTCCAGAAGTGGCTGCGCCAACCCGCAAGGGAGGCAGGTCCCCAAGGAGTGCTCGGTAACTGGGGTGAAGTCGTAACAAGGTAGCCGTAGGGGAACCTGCGGCTGGATCACCTCCTTTCTAAGGAGTTTCATTCGCCTTTTGGATGAATACCTTAAGGTCAAAGCCCACACGATTGAGGAAGCTCGGTGTCGCTTCTCTAGACACACGGGTAGCCGTTTCAGAGGTAATAGGATTCAGTTTTGAGGGACCGAGAGTTTTTACCCTCAAAGACATGGTCGGCTGTTGGTGAGTCGGCAGGGCTCAACCCTTGCCTACCGGGCCAGTAGCTCAGGTGGTTAGAGCGCACGCCTGATAAGCGTGAGGTCGGCAGTTCAACTCTGCCCTGGCCCACTGTTACGTGGGTCGGGCATTCGCCCGACCTGGCATACGGGGCTGTAGCTCAGCTGGGAGAGCGCGGGCTTTGCAAGCCTGAGGTCGTCAGTTCGATCCTGATCAGCTCCACTGACCTCTACGGAGGTCGTCGGTTGATTGACGCGCACTCGACATGTCTAGCGGTAAAAACATCAAGATTTTTCCGAACCGTCGTTGGTTCGGTGGAAGGTGACCACCGCGTCACTGAGGCGAAAGCCTCGCTGGTTCTCTGACAATTTAGTTTGATAGCGTCCAATTGCTAGTAGATCTGATTCCAAGGAATCGGGTCGTTTTTGGAGAGGCGCTCGATGCACACGTTGGTGTGGTCGAACGACCTCGAGCGAATTGCGCTGGTGATTACAGAGTTCGTCAGTCGGACTCTGGGTACCAGTTCGATGCGTGCCTTAGGGATAAGGTCAAGCTACAAAGGGCGCACGGTGGATGCTCAGGCGATGAGAGGCGATGAAGGACGTGGACAGCTGCGAAAAGCTTCGGCGAGCCGCTAACAGGCTATGACCCGGAGATCTCCGAATGGGACAACCCGCGTAGGGACTACCTACCATCCTGCAGTGAATTCATAGCTGCAGGAAGCCAACCCAGGGAACTGAAACATCTAAGTACCTGGAGGAAAAGAAAGCAAATAGCGATTCCCCTAGTAGTGGCGAGCGAACGGGGATCAGCCTAAACCGACTCAGTGCAAGCTTACTGGCGTTGCTGAGCCGGGGTTGTGGGATTCTTCTGGAGGAACAGTAACACCTCCGACGAGTTACAAAGGTTCGAGTTAGTAGAATGGCATGGAATGGCCAGCCACAGACGGTGACAGCCCGGTATACGAAAATTCGAGCTCTCGTGAAGAACACCCGAGTACCGCAGGACACGTGCAATCCGGCGGGAATCTGGGACGACCATGTTCCAAGGCTAAACACTACTCATCGACCGATAGTGAACAAGTACCGCGAGGGAAAAGTGAAAAGAACCCCGGTTAGGGGAGTGAAATAGAACCTGAAACCGTGTGCCTACAAGCAGTGGGAGCACTATGACGCGCAAGCGTAATGTGTGACCGCGTACCTTTTGCATAATGAGCCCGTGAGTTACGATGCGTGGCAAGGTTAAGCCGTAAGGTGTAGCCGTAGCGAAAGCAAGTCTTAACAGGGCGTACAGTCGCGCAACGTAGACCCGAAACCCCTGCGATCTACCCATGTCCAGGTTGAAGAGCGGGTAACACCGCTTGGAGGACCGAACGCACCATAGTTGAAAATATGGGCGATGAGGTGTGGGTAGGAGTGAAAGGCTAATCAAGCGGGGGAGATAGCTGGTTCTCGCCGAAATATATTGAGGTATAGCCTCGGGTGAATTGCGTCGGAGGTAGAGCACTGGATGGGCTAGGGGTCCTACCAGATTACCAAACCCAACCAAACTCCGAATGCCGACGACAACTGCCCGGGAGTCAGGCAGCGGGAGATAAGTTCCGTTGCCGAGAGGGAAAGAGCCCAGACCGTCAGCTAAGGTCCCTAAATTTGCGCTAAGTGTAGAAGGATGTGGGAACGCTTAGACAACCAGGAGGTTTGCTTAGAAGCAGCAATCCTTTAAAGAAAGCGTAATAGCTCACTGGTCAAGCGAGCCTGCGCCGAAAATGTAACGGGGCTAAGCGCAATACCGAAGCTACGGGTGTTCGTAAGAACGCGGTAGGCGAGCGTCGTGAGAGAGATACACGGTGGACGGTGACGACCACTAACGGCTCTCACGAGTGATTATGCGGGCATGAGTAGCGATAAACCGGGTGAGAAACCCGGTCGCCGTAAGCCCAAGGTTTCCTGGGGAAGGATAATCCTCCCACGGGTTAGTCGATACCTAAGCCGAGGCCGAGAGGCGTAGGCGATGGAAAGCAGGTTAATATTCCTGCACCACCAAGGTCAGCGTTGAAATAAGCGGGGACGGAGAAGGGTAGCCCATCACGCCGCATGGTTGTGCGTGTTCAAGCCCGTAGGCTGAGTTGTTAGGACCCGATAGGGACAAACGACGACTCTTAAGGCCGAGAGGTGATGAGGTCCGTGCTTGCACGGGACACTGGGTAATCCCACGCTTCCTAGAAAAGCCGCGTATTGAGCTCCTTTGGTGATCGTACTGTAAACCGACTCAGGTGGGCGGGGTGAGAATCCCAAGGCGCGTGAGAGAACCCTGGTTAAGGAACTCGGCAAATTGACACCGTAACTTCGGGAGAAGGTGTGCCTCTGGCGGTTAGCAGATTTACTCTGCAAAGCTGTTGGAGGTCGCAGTGAAATGGCGGTTGTGACTGTTTACTAAAAACACAGGACTCTGCGAAGTCGTAAGACGACGTATAGGGTCTGATGCCTGCCCGGTGCTGGAAGGTTAAGGGAATATGTCAGGGGCAACCCGAAGCATTGAACCGAAGCCCCAGTAAACGGCGGCCGTAACTATAACGGTCCTAAGGTAGCGAAATTCCTTGTCGGGTAAGTTCCGACCTGCACGAATGGCATAACAACATCCGCACTGTCTCGACCAGGGACTCAGCGAAATTGCATTGGGGGTGAAGATGCCCTCTACCCGCGGCAAGACGGAAAGACCCCATGAACCTTCACTGCAACTTGGCAGTGAAATTCGGGTTGATCTGCGTAGGATAGGTGGGAGGCTTTGAAGTCGGGTTTCCGGATTCGACTGAGCCAACGTTGAAATACCACCCTGATTAATCTGGATTTCTAACCTACTTCCGTAATCCGGAAGAGGGACACTGCCTGGTGGGCAGTTTGACTGGGGCGGTCGCCTCCTAAATTGTAACGGAGGCGTGCGAAGGTTCCCTCAGGCTGATTGGAAACCAGCCGAAGAGTGCAAACGCATAAGGGAGCTTTACTGTGAGACTGACAAGTCGAGCAGTTGCGAAAGCAGGTGTTAGTGATCCGGTGGTACCAAGTGGAAGGGCCATCGCTCATCGGATAAAAGGTACTCTGGGGATAACAGGCTGATCGCGCCTGAGAGTTCACATCGGCGGCGCGGTTTGGCACCTCGATGTCGGCTCATCGCATCCTGGGGCTGGAGCAGGTCCCAAGGGTTTGGCTGTTCGCCAATTAAAGCGGTACGCGAGCTGGGTTTAAAACGTCGTGAGACAGTTTGGTCCCTATCTGCCGTGGGCGCAGGATACTTGAGAGGAGCTACCCATAGTACGAGAGGACCTGGGTGGACGAACCTCTGGTGCTCCGGTTGTCACGCCAGTGGCATAGCCGGGTAGCTATGTTCGGAACAGATAACCGCTGAAAGCATATAAGCGGGAAGCTGGCCTCAAGACTAGGTATCCCTGCCGTAAGGCACTAAAGGTCCCACGTAGACTACGTGGTTGATAGGCTAGGTGTGGAAGCGCAGCGATGCGTGGAGCTAACTAGTACTAATAGACCGTGCGGCTTGACTTATTCTCTAAGGCAAACATTGCAATTGGTATCCAGAGTCCGGGCGAGATTGCTCGGTCACGTCGTGACCGGGTTATGTCTTCAACGAGCTCTCGGTTCACTCGGCCTTCTAGCAAGGGCTCGGTGAGTCGTGAATTCAGCGCAAAAACAGCACCAAAAAGCTGGCGTGGACGCCCAAAATTTTCCGGTGGCAATATCGAAGAGGCCATACCCGATCCCATCTCGAACTCGGAAGTCAAGCTCTTTGGAGCCGATGGTACTGCAAGGGCAACCTTGTGGGAGAGTAGGACGCTGCCGGGCTAATTTCTAAAGACACTCTGACGAGCAATCGTCAGAGTTCTTTTTAACCAGAAAACAGGGCGGCTAGCCGGCCTGCCGATTGAATGGGACTACGACGACCGAGGTGGAGTCGTGCTGGGCGTGAGTCTTTGAGTGCAATGGCGAGCGGGTCGATCCATGTTCGCGGCGTGCTCGAGTCGCGTGAGATGTGTTGGGAGTGCCGGCGGCCGATGCGCGTTTGCTACTGCGCTGCGGTGCAGCCGATCGAGACGCGCACGAAGGTCGTGATTTTGCAGCACCCGCGCGAGAGCGATGTGCCGATCAATACGGCGCGCATTGCTGCGCTCAGTTTGTCGAACTCGACGCTTCATGTGGGGCTCGACTTTGCGCGTGATGCGGGCTTGCGGGCGGCGTTGAGCGATCCGGCTGCGCCGCCAGTGTTGCTCTACCCGAGTGAGGATGCGAAGGACCTGGCACTCGAGGCGCCGCCTGGCCCGGTCACGCTGGTCGTGATTGACGGTACTTGGTGGCAAGCGTCCAAGCTGTTCAAGCTCAATCCGTTTTTGCACGCGCTACCCAAGTACGGGCTCGCGCCTTCGGAGGAGAGTCGTTATCGGATCAGGCGCGAACCGGCGGCGCACTGCTTGTCGACGATCGAGGCGCTGGAGGCCGCGCTGTCGTTGCTCGAGCGTCGTTCGGGCGGCTTTCCTGAGTTGCTCAAGCCGTTTGACACCATGGTCGAGACCCAGCTGGATTTCGTGAACCGCGAGCATCGGCCTCGTCATCGACGCTCGGTCGAACCGCGGCTCCGGCCATTGGTGGCGCCAGCGCTGAGTGAGCGCCCCGAAGCGTTACTCATTGGCTACGGGGAGGCGAATGCTTGGCCGTACGGCAGCCCCGGGACTCATCTGCCGGAGGTCGTGCACTGGGCAGCAGTGCGGCCGGCCACGGGTGAGCGCTTCGAGGCGTATGTCGCGCCGAGCGGGCCGCTCGCGCCTTCGTTCGAAGCACATAGCCGGCTACTGGCGGGGCAAATCGTGGGCGGCGAATCGCGTGCGGACTTTGCGCGGCGCCTCAACGCGTTCATGCGGCCAGACGACGTGTTGGCGAGCTGGGGTTTCTACGCTTCCGAATTGCTGCGAGCTGAGGGCATTGCGATTCCACCCCGTTTGGACTTGCGTGAAGCGGCGATTCACGCGCTCGGGCGACGCGTCGGCCAGCTCGGGGATTACCTGACGGCGCTCGGCACCGCGCCGCATGTTCCCTGGGCTGCCGGGCGTACCGGAACTCGTTTGGCGGCGATGGAGGCTTTGGCTGAACGGCTGCGCGGCGCGCGGCGAGACGAGCTGCGCGTTCAGCGTCCAGCACAGGCGGCGGTCGAAAGTCTCGAATGAGTGTGCTCGCGGACCTGCCGCGACGAACGAAGCTGGTCGCACTCCTGGGCCTGGGCAGCGCGCTGATCGGCGCCGCGCTGCTGAGTTTCGGGCCAATCGTGCGGGCGCGCGCGGCCGTGGCCGCTGAGCGACGGGGGATCCAGCTCGAAATCGGGCAAGTGCGGGCGGGGCTGGGCGGCGTTTGGCTGCGCGAGATCACGCTGCGGGCGCCGCAATTGCCGGGGCTCGCGGTGCACATCGAGGCGATGCGAGTTGGTTTCGGCTGGTCCCTGACCGTCGCCAGCGTGGCCGTGCACGGGGCCCTGATTGAACTTGCGGGGGATGCCGAGGAGCTGCAGCGCCAGTGGACCGCCTATCGCGGTAATCCGCAACCGGAGTCAGAGGGTGGCGGGCGCGAGGTGCGTTATTCCGCTGATGGGGTCGACCTGGTTTGGCATGCGCGTGCGCATGAGCCCGCTCAGCATATCTGGGGCCTCAGCTATCGACGTGACGGCACGCGCGAACAGCTCGCGGTCGATCTGGCGCACTTGCGCGATTCGGGTATGGAACTGGAGGCGCGCCGTCCGCAGGCCACGCTGGTGCGCAGCACTAGCCCGAACGCTTCGCGCCAACTCGAAAGCCTGCAGGCCGAAGGCCTCGACGTCGGCATTGTCTTGTCGTCCGCGCCGGCCGCGCCGATGGGTTCCGCTCACTGGCAGAAGACTGCCACTTTTCAGCCGGATCCGTTGCGCGGCGCCAGATTGCGTGCGGGCCTCGCCGAGCTCTCGTCCTTCGCCGCGCGTTCCCTGCCCGACGGTGCTGGCCTCAATTTGGAGGGCGTGAGTCTGCACTTTAGCCAGGGCGGTGAGACGCTGAACTTTGGTCCGAGCACGCTGCGCGCCGCACGGCTCGGCGCGCAGGTCGAGCTGTCACTCGCGCCAAAAGCAGAGGCTTCCGGCACTCCGCTCGAGTTCAGGTTGACGCTTCCGATCGAGCGAGGAGAGGTGCAAGCGAACCTGCGGGGCGGCCCAGTGAGTTTGCGCAGCCTAGGGGTGCGCGAGCACGATTTCGGCTTGATTGGCGTGCAGCTGGCCACGCTGCAAGCTAGTGGGGACGTCACTCTAGCCGCGGACGGCTCGACCCTGGCATTCAGCGGCAGCGGAGCGCTGGACAACGTGGCGCTGCAGCGCAGCGAACTTTCGGCCATCCCACTCAGCGGGATCCACTTGGCATTCCGCGCTCAGGGCACGACCACGCTGGACGGCGCCCGATTGGTCTTGGACGACAGCGAGCTGTCCTTGGGCGACGTTCGCATGCAGGGTAGCGGCAGCTTGAGCCGCGGCGAACGCACCGTGCAAACGCATTGGTCGGGGGGGGTGCCCTTAGCCTCGTGCCAGGCTCTTCTGGACGCTACGCCTCGCGGGTTGGCGCCCTTGATCGCGTCCTTGCGCATGACGGGCACTTTCGCGGTGCAAGCGCAGGTCGATTTCGACTCCGAGCACCCGGCCGAGACTCGGGTGCGACTAAACGTCGCCAACGACTGTCACATCGAGCAGATCCCGGTTGAGCTGAGCCCGCGTCGCTTTGCGAGCCTTTGGCAGCGCGAGGTCCGCGGCGCCAATAAGCAGCCAATCGAGATCGAGAGCGGTCCCGGATCGCCGGACTGGGTGCCGATCGACGCCGTTTCACCGCTCATGGAGACCGCGGTGCAGGTCTGCGAAGACGGCCACTTCCAGTACCACCATGGCTTCGATTTCGAGGCCATTCAGAACTCGATCAAAGACAACCTGATCAAGGGTCGGTTCGCGCGCGGCGCCAGCACCATCAGCATGCAACTTGCGAAGAACCTGTACCTAGGC
The DNA here is from genome assembly GCA_037200885.1 of Pseudomonadota bacterium. GTDB lineage: Bacteria > Myxococcota_A > Polyangia > Polyangiales > Polyangiaceae > PMG-095. Next base: position 1,004,826 of record JBBCIN010000003.1, on the reverse strand, counting down.
AAGGAAAAGACGTTGGGGCGGAAGCTGCAGGAAGCGGTGCTCACTCAGCTGCTCGAGCAGGAACTGAGCAAGCGCGAGCTGCTCGAGCTGTACCTGAACGTGATCGAGTACGCCCCTGGCGTGTACGGCATCGGCCCCGCGGCGCACTACTACTTTGCCAAGCGACCGAGTGAGCTGTCGCTCGGGCAAGCACTGTACATCGCCTCGATTTTGCCGAATCCGGAGCGCCAGCACTTCGACCCAGACGGCAAGGTAAGTCTGGCTTGGACCAACTATTTGCAGCGCTTGATGCGGATCGCCAAGAAGATTGGCCAGATCAGCGATGAGCAGCTGGCGACCGGGCTTGCCGAGCATGTCGCTTTTCACGTTGCTGATTCAGGCGGCGCGCCACCGAACGCAGCGCCCTCGCCCGAGGAAGGGACCGACACTCCGAGTGAGCTCTCGCCCTAGCCTTTCGCCCATGCCAAAGTCCGGCCGGTGAGCGACGGTTTGATCCCTACGCCTGAGCAGCTGGCCCTGCTGCGGGACGAGCAAGATCTGCGCTGGATGCTGCAGGCGCTGCACGAGGCCGATCGAGCCCCACTGCACGGCGACGTGCCCGTCGGTTGCGTCGTCGTCGACGCTCAGGGGGTGGAGTTGTCACGCGACCACAACCGGCGCGAAGAGCGCGCGGACCCCACGGCGCACGCCGAGTTGCTCGCCCTACGCTCGGCCGCAGCCAAGCTCGGCCACTGGCGCTTGGAACGCGCTACGGTTTTCGTGACGCTCGAGCCGTGTCCGATGTGTGCGGGGGCTCTGGTCAATGCCCGGGTTGCCCGAGTCGTGTATGGGGCGACCGACCCAAAGGCAGGCGCGCTTCATTCGCTCTTCGAAATAGGCCGTGATTTACGGCTCAATCACCGCTTCGAGGTGGTTCCCGGGGTGCTTGCCGATGAAGGCGCCGCCAGGCTCCGAGCATTCTTCGCGAAGCTGCGCGCCGCGCCGCCGCTCGGTTAACGCGCCGATGCTACAGCAGCGACGGAAAGGCGCTCGCTGGCGCCGAGCAGCTCAGGGCTTTGCGGTGTTCGATTTGCGGCACGGCGACGCAGCTCATGCGCGGCCAGCACTGGGGCGAGCAAAACGCCGCCTGGTGCAAGCAGGACCAAAGCCCAGAGCAGAATTCGAAACACCGTTGCCATCGCTTACTCTGCATCTGCAGCCGGCGTGCCAATTTGTAAAGCGGGGCGATCGTCAGAAAATTGCCCTCACGCTTCATAGTGTGCCGAGCGATCCTATGACTCTCGTGTCATGGCTGACGCAGGTCCGTGTCGCGGTTGCAATGAGTCCAGCGCGCAGCGCCGCCTTGACCCGCGTGCCTGAGCCCGTGTTCTCGCGCACTTCGAGCATGCACCGGCTAGAGAGCGCCGACACGCTGGAGCCGCTCCAATGAATCATCGAACGTTGCTGGGCGATGACGATGCGGGCTGGGTGCTGTGCGCCCTAGTCACACGCGTGACAGATGTCCGCACGCGTCCGGAGTTGCTGGCGGACACCGACCCCGGGCTGGGGGCGGTCTGGCCCGGGCGCGAGTCGTGATTTCGGAGCGCAGCGAAGCGCCGCTCAGGATCTTGTACCAGGACGATGCGTGCGTCGTGGTCGACAAGCCGTCGGGCATGATTGTGCACCGGGGCTGGGCCAACGACGATCGCGACCTGTTACGCGTGACGCGTGATGCGCTTGGCCGCTACGTGTACCCGCTCCATCGCTTGGACCGGGGAGCCAGTGGCGCGGTTCTGTTCGCACTGAACGAAGAGGCCGCGCGGGTCTTGAATCACAGCTTTGCCGATCGCTCGATGGACAAGCGCTACATCGCGCTGACCCGTGGGCATCCACCCGAGCAAGGCCTGATCGATCATCCGATCCCGCGGGCGCCGGGCGAGGAGCGCGTGCCGGCGCAGACCGAATACCTTCGCCTCGGTACTTTCGAGCGCTACGCGCTGGTGGTCGCCTGGCCCAAAACCGGGCGCTTGCACCAGATCCGTCGCCACTTCAAACACATCTCGTGCCCACTGATCGGCGATGTGCGTTACGGCAAGGGCGAACACAACCGCCTGTTTCGCCAGCACTATGCCCTCGATCGCCTGGGGCTCCACGCGGCTGCTCTGCGCTTCGTGCATCCATCGACTGGGCAGCGCATCACGGTGCGAGCGCCACTGCTCGGCAGCTTTGCCGACTGCCTGTCGCTGCTGTCACTGCAGGATGCCGCGAACGCCGCAACTTCGGCTGATTTTGCCGACTAAACCGCAACGCGTACGAGGTCGTGCCGCTTTGCCTGATTGCGTGTGGCGAGGCGCCCGCCTATCGTCCAAGCGTGACCATTAGATACGTAGGGGTCCTTTTTTTGGCGGGTATGTGCCTGGCGAGTCCGCTGTTCGCTGGCTGCGGCTCGGCGAACATGCCAGCCGACAGCGTGGGGAGCGCCAACCAACGGCTGGGCGGGGCCTGGCGGCTGCAGAGCTTTTCGCCGTCGGTCTCGCTGGACCTGCCGTTGCAAGCGGTGCTCAGTGCCGAGATCGGCCAGCTGATCGTGACCTTCAATCAGGGGCAATTCAGCGCGGTCGGGCCGGGCGTGAACTTCACGGGTCGCTACCAGGTGGCCAGCGCTTCGGGCGACCAGCTGTCATTGGTCTTGTACGACACACAGAATGTTGGCTATCATTTTTCTGCGCAATTTGCCGGGAAAGTGCTGCAGTTTCAGAGCAACGACAAGCCCTGGGTCGGAGTCGGCACGTTCGAGCACGACTGACACGAAGGGCGCTCAGCTGCGCAGCGCGCCGCGCGGCTTACGTGATTCCGATACCTCGGTGCGGACCTCGATGCTGCCCAGGACCGCGCGACCTTGCACTCGCAGCACTGGCAGGTCCGGATCTGGATCGCGCGGTACACGTTGAATGCCTTCGAACGAGCCGAGGATGCTGGCCCCCGCGCTCTCGACCGCCAGGTTCGGGGGCACGATGATTTCGATCGAGCCCAACACCGTGGAGACCTGCAGCGTGGACACTCCGGGGGGCATCCGGACATCGCGTAAGTCGATCACGACACTGCCCAGCACGGCTAGCGCGCCGGACACACGCGCCGCGAGCTGGCCGCGCCGTTCGACGCTGCCCAAGATGGCGAGCGCGCGCGGCGCAGGCGAGATCGGCACGAGCCTGCTGTTCCCCGTTGGGGCGACCTCCGCGTCGAAAACGATGGCCACGGTTTCGGCCGAGAGATCGCTGACTAGCGCCTCCAGATCGGCTACCGCGTCCGCTGCGTAGGCGCGATTGAGGCGCTCTTCGAATTCCTCGAGCCCGAGCTCGTCGCGCGTGAAGCCGTTGGTCAAGCGTTCGATGGCTTGGGCGCGACCGGCGCGGAGCGCTGCTCGCTTGGGATGTTCATCACCGTGCATTGGCGGGGGCGAGCCTAGCGTGATTAGTGGCTCGAGCGCTCCAATAGCTCGAGCACGCCGTCGAAGCTGTCTCGCATCGCCCAGGCTTGGTCACCGGGGTCGCTCAGCTTGGCTGCGCGGTGTTGACCGAGCGACAATGCGTGCTTCGGTCCGCCGCAGGAACGGGGTAGGCGCTGCGCGAGGTCCGCCGCTGCGCCCTCGTAGATGTGGTAGCAGGCCGCGAGCTTGCCCTGGTTGTAGAGCGGCGCCCCGACTTCGATCGCATCCTGCAGGGTCTTGAAGATCAGCTCCTTGTTGGCATCCGTACAGCCGTTGAGCAGCGTCAGCTCGTGATGCGGAATGTCACGCTGGCGCTCCCGACCGTCTCGACCGGCGCTCGCTTGGCGTTGGATCGCGAGCATCGCGGCGGCAAAGAGCTCCATCGAAATCGGATGCGGGTGTTCCACGAGATCGGTGACGTATTTCGAGGGCAGGCCGAAATTCAGATTCTGACCGCTGGTGCTGATCGCGGTCGCCACGCCGATCACTTCTCCGCGATCGTTGAAAAGCGGACCACCCGAGGAACCGGGCGCGATCGGCGCCGAAATTTGCAGCACTCGGAGGCCTGCGTGAACATCGCGCACGGCGCTGATCAGACCATTGGACACGGTATCCTCCAGGCCCAGTGGGTGACCGATGGCGAGCACGCTGTCGCCCGCCCGCACTTGGTCGCTATCGCCGAGCGGTAGCACCGGCAGATCCCGCGCATCGATGCGCAGGATCACCAGATCATGCAAGCGATTGGCGTTCATGATCTCGACCACCGGGAACTCACGGTGATCCGAGAACACGACTGTCACGGCGGTGGCACCGCGCACGACGTGGAAATTGGTCGCGACCCAACCATCCTTGCGGACCACGAAGCCGGTGCCGAGTCCGTCCCCCGTACGCACGGTGACGATCGCGGGTGTCGAACGGGCGGCAATTTCCGCCGGGCTTTGCGTCAGGGGTCGTGCGTTGCTGGCTTGCGTGACTTGCCCGGTGGTGGGATCCGAAGCTTGCACCGCGCCGCCATGCGAGGTGCAGCTCGAACCAATGAGCGCCCCCAACAAAAGCCATGACCGTAGGACAATTGGCACGGTCATTCGAGTGTAGCATGCCCGGCGATGAGTTCGTCGCGTTTGCCGCCCGTGCCTTCCGCGCCTCGTTCGCCCTCACGTTCGCCGGCCCCTACGCCGATGCCGACGCGTGCGGCGTTCGTGTTCATCTTCATCACCGTCGCACTCGACATGCTCGCTCTCGGCGTGATGATTCCGGTGTTACCAAAGCTGATCATCGAGTTCGAACACGGCAACATGACGGAGGCGGCCAGTGCCGCCGGGCTGTTCGGCTTTTCGTGGGCGGCGATGCAGTTCGTGTTCTCGCCGCTGCTCGGCGCGGTTTCGGATCGGCGCGGTCGCCGACCAGTGATTTTACTTTCCAACTTGGGGCTCGGACTCGACTACTTGTTGATGGCTCTGGCGCCTTCTTTGTCTTGGCTATTCGTTGGGCGGCTGATCTCGGGCATCACCTCGGCTAGCTTTTCGACCGCGGGCGCCTACGTCGCCGACGTGACGCCCGAGGAGGAACGCGCGGCGAAGTTCGGCATGCTAGGCGCGGCGTTCGGTTTGGGCTTCGTGGTGGGGCCGGCGCTCGGCGGCTTACTCGGCGGTATCAACTTGCGCTTGCCGTTCTATGCGGCCGCGGGCTTGAGCTTGGCCAACGCGCTGTACGGGTTTTTCATTTTGCCCGAGTCATTGCCGCTGGAAAAGCGCGCGCCGTTCACTTGGTCGAAGGCGAATCCGCTCGGCTCCTTGGCGCTGCTCCGTTCCCATCCGCGGCTACTCGGCTTGGCTTTGGTCGCGTTCTTGTACAACGTGGCGCACGACTCTTTGCCCAGCGTGTTCGTGCTCTACACCGACTATCGCTACCATTGGGGCGAACGCATGGTGGGCTTCTGTTTGGCAGCGGTCGGCATCGCGTCCACGATCGTCGCCGCGCTGCTCGTCGGTCCGCTCGTGAAACGGCTGGGTGAACGCCGGGCTTTGCTGATCGGGTTAGGATTCGGGGCGGCCGGCTTTGGCGTATACGGTTGGGCCCCGACCGGGGGTTGGTTTTTGGCCGGCATCCCGCTGCTGGCGATCTGGGGTTTGGCCGGCCCTGCGTTTCAGGCGTTGATGAGCCGGCGTGTCGAACAGTCCGCTCAGGGGCGCTTGCAGGGCGCGCTCGCGAGCATGTCGGGCATCACGGGCATGATCGGCCCGCTGCTGTTCACGCAAGTCTTTGCGTTCGGGATTTCCTCGAAATCGCTGCATTTGCCGGGCGCGCCGTTCTGGATGTCGTCCTTGCTCTTGAGCGCGAGTCTGCTGGTGGCGTTCCTGGTGGCGCGCGATTCTCCGCCCGCGAGCCTCTGAATCGGAAAAGTTGGCCCAGCGCGCTCCGCGTGTCGAATATCGCGTGCGATGCGCGCTGTGATCTCCGTCGTGTTGATTGTGTCGCTCTCGTCTTGCCTTCAGATTGGCAAAGTGAGCGACTCCGCTTCCAGCACGGGCGCGGGCGGCGCGGGCGGCTCTGGTGCGAGCTCCGGTGGCGGCGTTTCGGCGACCGGCATCAACTGTGGGGTCGATCCAAGCTCCGGAGTGGCGCTCTGTTTGGGCATTTCGTCGTGTCCGACCGCGCTGGTCGACCCGGATCAATTCCCGGATTGCGGCTATCGAATCGCCGGCTCCAGCATCGATTTGGAGTGCCTGTGTGGGGACGCGCTGTGCCCGATGGGCACGGCGGCGAGCTGCCTCGATGCCAAGGGGTTGTTGTCCGAACAGTCCGCGCAGGAGGTATGCGCGGGCATTGCCGACGGGCGTTGCCAGCTCGTCAAGCAGACTTCAAACGCTGCTCCGACTTCGACCTGTGACAAAGAGTGCCGTTCTGAATGCGCGGGTGTTCCCGGTTGTATCTCGCTGTGCGGCTGCTAGCACCTGCGGCTACGGCGCGTAAAACGAGCCCGCGGGAAATTCGATGCCGAACAGGTATAGTCCGGGCGCGTTGAACGAGGCCGAACCAGCAATGCGAGCGCGAATCGCGCCGCCCCATTTCGAGCATGCGAGGTGCACGCTCGAGCAAGAGTTCGGTGAAAGCGTCACGCTCGATGGGCTGACTGGCGATTGGTTCATCTTCCAACGTGCGCGCGGCCACCGACATTCGGTGGATGACGTGCTCACCGCCGCCTACGCGCTCGAAGTGTCGCCCAACGTGGCTCGCCATTTGGATTTGGGCACGGGCATTGGCACGGTCGGGCTACTCGTGCTTTGGGGCATGGGCGCTCGAGCGCACTTGACTGCGATCGAAGCGCAGGCCGTAAGTCACCGGCTGCTCTTGGCGAACATCGCGGAAAATCAGCTTTCCGAACGCGTAGAACCTCTGCTCGGGGACTTGCGCGATCTCGCATCGAGCGAATTTCCGTTGATCACCGGCAGCCCGCCGTACTTTCCGTCATCTGCCGGGATCGTGCCGCAAGACTCGCAGAAGGCGCACGCTCGCTTCGAGTTGCGCGGGGATGTGAGCGACTACGCTCGGGCCGCGCAGCGACATTTGGCGCCCGGTGGCTGGTTCGTATTCTGTTTTCCGACGCCGCAGAAGGCGCGCGCATTGGCAGCGGTGGCCGGCGCGGGTTTATCCGTCGCGCGGCTCCGCGACGTAATCCCGCGCGCGGGGCTGGCGCCGCTGTTCTCGCTCTTTGCCTGTCGCCATGCGAGCGAACCCAGCGAGTGCGCGATCGATGCGCCGCTCGTGGTGCGCAACGAGGACGGTCAACTCTCGGCTGCGATGCAGCAAGTACGACGCGGCCTTGGTTTCGTGACCTGAGGCGCGCTTGAAGCCGCCCGGAAACGCGCGGATTCTGCAACGAATTGTGTCTAGGAGTGTTGCACTTCGGCGCGGTCAGCAACGAGGCCGATCGCCCCGGTGTGGTACTTAGCCCCGGTATTTTATGACCTCGACCGGCGCTCCTTCTGCGACCGAGAAAGTGCCGGAAAGGGGCTCGGCATGAGCGGAGGCTGCGAACAGCGCGAGCAGCAGTCCTTCGCGCGGGCACGGCTTGGCGAGCAGGATCGGCTGCGGTGCCCCCAGGTCTTCGACCACGCGTTGTAGCTCGCTGCGCGCGCCCTCTGGGTTGCCACTGGCGAACACGAAGCGCTGCGCGAGCCGCGGGTAATCGTGATAGCAGCGCGCGAACAGCTCGGGCCCGGACATCCGCGGCATCATCACGTCCGACAAGACGGCATCGAAGTCGCTGTCTCTGGCCAAGATTGCCAGCGCTTCCGCGCCGCTGCCGGCGCTGACGACCTCGAAGTCAGTGAGCGTGCGCGCCGTGCAACGACGCAGCATGTCCTCGTCATCGACCAGCAGCACCCGCAGAAAGCCGCGTGGTCGCTTGCGCGGTCTGGGCACTGCCTGGAGAGCGGCGGCTTTCGCCAAACCGGGCAAAACCCCGCTTCGCCTCGTGCATGCTGGGCAAAGCCACGCTCCCTCCAGCGAGCCGGCGAAATCCGAGCTGTCGGAAACAGCCCAACCATCACGCGCCAGCAGGGCGAAGCCCCAAGCGTAACGCGCGGAGGAAACGTTGCATTGTGCACATCGACACGACTTCATTTGCTACCTGCAGCAGCCCAATGCAAACGCGGTGCCGCTGAAGGGAGAGCGGAATTGCGTACATCGCACCACAGCAGTGTGTGATCGATCATTGCAGGCCAACGCGCGCCGAGATCCGCTCAGGTTTGGAGCGACTCGCGGTAGCAACCGAGCGCAATGAACAGCGCCGCTAGCGTGAGTACAGTGCAGCCGAGGATCGCTGGGCTGAGCGACTCCGCCATCCCTTGTAGCAGCACGCTCGTCAGCGTCATTTCCGGGTGGCGTGCCAAGAAGTCCGGGGCTTGATGACCAACGGTCGCCAGATCGGCACAGAGTGCCGTGACCGTCGTGAACAGTGTGGCTGCGCCCAAGGCCAGGGCCAGGCGCAGGCGAGTCGGGCCTGGGTGGAGAGCGAAGCGAGCGCCAGCGATCAGCGAGAGCCCGCCAAACGCCAGCAAAAACCACATCGGAAAGCCACCTTCACGGAATAATGTCAGCATGCCGAGGAAACGCGGGAGGCAGCCAATCGTGACCACGAACGATGTACGAAAATCCGAGTCACGATCGCGCGCCCGGCGCGTTGTGGGTGGTGATGCCCGAAACGCCTGATCAAGACGTTTTGACGTTGCTCAAGCAGTGCGACGCGCGCGGCTTCGATCTAGCGTATGCGCGCTACGCCGAGCGCATCTTTGGGTTCTTGTCACGGTTGTCTGGCTCGCGCGCCATCGCGGAAGATTTATTTCAGCACACGTTCATGCGCTTGGCAGAAGCCGGCCCGCGCTTGCGCGTCGATTCCGACCTGCGCGCGTGGTTGTTCTCGGTGGCGCGCAATGCATTCCACAGTCACGCGCGTTCGGCGCGCTCGCGGAGCGTGGACGCGAGCGCGGACGTCGAGCTCTTCCCTGCGCCGCGCGGGGCGGGTGTGAGTCCGGACTCGGGTCTGGCGCTGGCTGAGCTCGGGCGCGCGCTGGCTGGCCTGAACCCGAGTGATCGCGAGCTGCTGCTGCTTTTTGCCGTGGAGGGCTTGAGCCACGCGGAGGTGGCAGCGGTATTGGATCTCGATCCGGTAACGGTGCGGAAACGCGTCAGTCGCGCGCGTGCCCGCTTGGCGGAAGCGCTCGACGGAGATGCCCGACTCATGTCAAAGTCCGGGGTGAGCCAATGACTGAAGTCGACGAGCTATTGGCGCGCTTGCGCAAGTTGCCGGCTGTGGCGCTCGACAGTGAGTTCAAGGCATCGGTGCATGCCCGTGCGCGTCGCCGGGTGCGCAGGCCTGCGCCTCCGGCGCCGTTCGCGTCGCTCGCATCGCTCGCGTTGGGCGTCACGGTGGTGCTGTATCTGGGCTGGGCGCTGCATTTTACCAGCGCTCTGTATCGTTGAGCGCGGCTGAACGTCAGCCGAACTTTTCGAGCCCCGCGCTGAGCGCGCCGTGAGCCGGATAGTCGCCTTCGATACGCGCCAGCTTGCGCACGGGCCAGGTCGACCAAGCGGTTTCGGAAAAAACCTGCGCGAGCACCAAATTTCGTACGACCACATCGAGATCTTCGAGCTGCCAGACGTCCGCGTTCGCTTGCGGATCGGCTACGGTCGCCGCACAAGCGGCCCGTGAGAGCACCACGCTGGAGAGCGGCGGCAAGAGGCAGCCGAGCAGCGAGAAGGCGCCAAGCAGTCGCTGCGCGACGTCTAGCCCGCCCACCGAGTCCGCGCTGATCAACGCGCCAGCGGGCTTGCCCAAGAAGCAGCGCGACAGTTCATAGGAGCTCATCACCTCCAAGAAGCGCTGCAAGGGGGAGCCCCAGGAGCCCCAGTAGACCCCGCTGCCGATCAAGAACGCGTTTGCGTTCGACAAGCGATCTGCGAGCGCCTCGACCGTGCCCTGATAGTCTGCCAAACACAGAGCATCCGCGTGCCAGGTCACGGGCAGCGCCTCCGCTGCGCGTTGCAAGAGGCGCGCGCTGTTGCCTTGCGTGCCGCGCAGCGAACCGTTCAAGAGCAAGAGTCGTAGGGTCATGGCACGAATCAAAGCGCAGCCTCGCGCGGTGCGCTATGTTTGGCGCCCCGCGAGTGAGGGAATGCCCGCCGATGGTCGCCAAGAAGTTGTCGAAAAAGAACGCAAAATCGCCGAAAAAACCGGTGCCGCTCGCAGCGAAGGCAGAGCTACCGGTGCTCGCCTTTGCCACCGTCACCGCGTTCGAGCGCTGGCTTCGAGCGCACCACGAAACGTCTGCGGGGATCTGGCTGCGGCTGATGAAGAAAGCCTCGGGTCAGCCGGGTGTGAGCTACGCGGAGGCGCTCGATGTCGCGCTTTCTTTTGGTTGGATCGATGGCCAGCTCAAAAGCCACGACGCGCACTCGTGGCTGCGCAAATTCGTGCCGCGTGGCGCGCGTAGCGTTTGGTCCAAGATCAATCGCGCCAAGGCCTTGGCGTTGGTTGCGGCCAAGCGCATGCAGCCCGCCGGGCTCGCGCAAATCGAGCGCGCCAAAAAAGACGGACGATGGCAGGCGGCGTACGACTCGCCGAGCAAGGCCGAACCCCCCGCTGATTTTGCAGCGGCGCTCGCTGCTTCACCGCGCGCATCCGCATTCTTTTCGACCCTGAGCGGTGCCAACCGCTATGCGGTGCTGTTTCGCGTGCAGGCGCCGAAAAAGCCAGAGACGCGCGCCCGAAAAATCCGTGAGCTGATCGAGATGCTCGAGCAGAGCAAAACGATCCACGGCTGAACGCGCCTCAGATCAGCGATCGGAGTGCGCGATGACGGTACTCGGAGCGCTCGTTCGTTCATCTTGGTCCTGCGCGCGGCGCGGCCCGCGGGTGTGAGCGCGCGCATATTGCATTGGCGTGACACCGTTGAAACGCTTGAAGTGGCGAGTAAAATGGCTCTGGTCCGCGAAGCCACAGCGGAGCGCCACGTCTGCGGCGGGGGCACCGTCGAGCAACAGGCTTCGAGCGTGGCTCATGCGCAGGCAGAGTTGATAGGCGTGAGGCGGTAACCCGTAACGTCGCTTGAACGCCCGCAGCGCCTGGAAGCGACTGAGCCCCGCCCGTTTCGCGAGCGTTTCGAGGTCGAGATTGAGGCCCTCCTCGTTCAAGCATTCGCGCATGCGCGCGGCGCCACGGATCGGAGGCCCGGCGAGCGGACGAGGCTGCCGCGCGCCTACAATCAGTTCACTGATCATCAGCTCGGACAGCTCGAGCAGCCGTGACTGCAGTTGCATGGTCGAAGCTGCAGGCTCGAACGTTTCGAAAAAATCGCAGAAATGCTGGCGGAGCGGTTCGGAAATCGGTTTCATCACCGCTGCCCAGTCGAGGTGCACCGAGCTCGGTTGCTGCTCGGCTAGCCATTGCGACAGCACGTCTGACTGCAGCTGCAGGACGTTGAATGATCCGGGCGCTCGATGCGGGTTGGCAATCATGAGCTCACCCGGCGTATTGCAGAACACGAGGCCCGGCTCTCCGGCATGGACTCGGCCGCGACTGCGCACGCCGCCATGCCAGGTTCGGAACATCACGACCGCATAGTCTGGGCAGATGACTCGCCATTCTCTGGACGAGTGCTGAGCGGAGATCGCCTCGACGCCTGGCAATGCGACCGAACGGCGATAGTCGACGACCTCAGTTGACGGATTGGTCCGGCCGGTCATTGACGCATTCTGCTGCTTACGGGCTCGCAAAGCACGGACAATGACCCGCTGGGAGCGGGAGCGCGATCCAATCGGATCGATCGGCTAATTCCTGCATAAATGCGGCTCGCGGCGCGAGCCCGTTCGCTGGGTTTTTTTATGGTCACTCGGTACGGCTCAGCGCGGCGATGCCTTCGGCGTCAGATGACGGGTGCACGCGCGGCTAGACTTTGCCGCGCATGAACTCGGCGCACCGCAGGCTGCGTTGCTGGATCGCGATCGCCCATTTTCCAATCGACATCGAGCTCGTTCCAAGCCCGAGACGCCGTGCGGATCGGACGCTGCGCGGGGGCCGATGATCGCACTGACAGCCCGAGCGTTGAGCCGCACACATCGTGTTCAAAGAACACCCTGGCGAGCCGTTCAGGTGCGGCGGCAATGCGCAGACTGCGCGCGCTCGAGAATGAAAGTGCTTGAATCAGGCCGTTCTAGCGCGCCGATGATCGAGGGACGCCTACATTGAATCCGAAGGTGGTCTTTCTTTTTTCGATCGATCACTGTTGCGAGAGGGAGTGCAGCACGCGCTCGTGCGCTGTATGCTGGTAAATACCATGGGCGCCGGATCCGCAACCAACGACCTAACGAGTCCTTCGAGCGCGAGCAGTCCGCGCTTCAACGAGCCAGAGGCGCTGAGTTTCGAACGCCCGACGCTCCAAGTCGGGCGCTATCGAATTTTGTCCGAGCTCGGTCGCGGCGGCATGTCGAACGTGTTTCTCGCCGTGGCGAGTGGTCCCGGCGGTGTGAACAAGCTCGTCGTGTTGAAAGCGCTGCTGCCGGACTTGGCGAGCGAAGGCTACGCGCTGTCCATGTTCATGGATGAAGCGCGACTCGCGGCGCAACTCAATCATCCGAACGTCGTGCAAACGTACGAAGTCGGCACCGAGGGTGACCGGCACGTGATCGTGATGGAGTACCTCGAGGGCCAGTCGCTCTCGGCGTGCGTGCGGCGCGCTGCCACGGAGGGGAATCCCATCCCGCTCGCGTTGCAACTGCGCATCATCATCAACGCGCTCGATGGCCTGCACTACGCGCACGAGCTCAGCGGTTACGAGGGCGCTTCGCTGCAGCTCGTGCATCGCGACATCTCTCCGCAGAACGTGTTCGTCACCTACGACGGTCAAGTGAAGGTGCTCGACTTCGGTATCGCCAAGGCGACGTCGGCGTCGACTCATACGGCCGCGGGCGTGATGAAGGGCAAGATCGCGTACATGGCGCCGGAGCAGATCGTCGGCGGCGCGGTCGATCGCCGCGCGGACCTGTACTCGGTCGGCTGCATGCTATGGGCCGCGGCCACGGGTGTGAAGCTCTGGAAGGACACGCCGGACGTTCAAATCATGCGCCGCGCGATCGGCGGCGACATCCCAACGCCGCAGAGCGTGAACCCGGACTGCGACGACGATCTCAATCGGATCGTGCTCAAGGCTCTCGCCCGTGAGCCGGACGATCGCTACGCGACGGCGCTCGAGCTGCAGCACGACCTCGAGGTTTATGTCGAGCGCTTCGGTGCGGCGGCGAAGCAAAAGGAGATCGCGCGCTTCGTGTCCGCTCTTTTTGCCGACACGCGAGCTCAGCTCAAAGCGCTCGTCGAGCGCCAGCTCACTTTGATCCAGACGGACAACTCTTCTATCTCGCGCGAGCGCCCCCGACCCGCATCCAGCACGCTCGGGGGGGCCACTTCCGAATCCATTCACACGATGCTGGCCGAGCCGATCGAGCCCGGTCGCGGCAAACGCCGGCTGCTCGCGGGCCTTGCGGCGCTCGCTCTGCTGGGCGGCATCAGCTTCTACGGTTGGGGTCGTCGCGGTGCGGCTGGCGCGCTGCCGGCGACGTCAGAAGCGGCCGCGTCTACCAAGGCGGTGGCCGCGCCGGGACCTACCGCTGTGGCGCGCGTGTCGGTCGCGCTTCAAGCGAGTCCGCCGGAAGCAAAGCTCTATCTCGATGACCAGCCTTTGCCCACTAATCCCACGACCAAGTTGATTTTGGCGGACGGCAAAGCTCACGTGCTGCGCGCTGAAGCACCGGGCTTTGCCAAGGCGACGAGTGAGTTTTCGCCGACGCAGGACACCACCGTGGCGCTCACGCTGACCTCGATCGAGCACGCCACGCATCCGACTGACGCCCCAACCGGTCACCACTACGTGGTGCGCGCCGGCCACCCGGTGGTCGTCGCGCCGGTGACCGGTGCCGCGCCCACGCCGGTGAGCGCGACCCCGTCGGCTCCCGCCGTCGCGGCCTCCAAGCCCAACTGTGACTCGCCTATCTTCCTCGATAAGGACGGGATTCGTCGAGTTCGTCCTGAGTGCCGTTAGGGATTTGCGTCGACGTGCCGTAGGTCAGGTTGTGCGACGCTTGGATCACACTCACGCACATGACTGACAGAGTTCCAACACCCGCTCGCAAGCAAACGATCTGAGGGTCTGCTAGACTCGAAGATCATCGGGCCCGAGTGTTATCTCGCGCTCGTGCTTCGTCCTCCAACTAGACTTGCAAACCCGATGTTTTCTGGACTCAAACTACTCGTTCCCTGCGCACTGGCTCTCTACTTCGCGGCTGCTTGCACGCCCGATCTAGACTCGCTCTCGGCAAATTATTCTCCGAGCACGGGGGCCTCTGGCGGTACCGACAACTCCGAAGGCGGAATGGACGCCGCTGGCGGCGGCGGCCCGGTGGTGACCGCGTGCTCCAACCACAAGAAGGATTCGAACGAGTCGGACGTGGATTGCGGGGGGACCAGCAAGTGCGACCGCTGCGCCGCGAAGGCCCACTGCACCGCGGATCGGGATTGCGACGATACCCTGTTCTGCAGTGACAACGCGTGCACGGAGCCATCCTGCTCCGACAACATCCAGAACGAAGACGAGACCGGAGTCGACTGCGGCGGTCCGTGCGCCAAAAAATGCGATCTCGGTGTCGCCTGCTCGAGCAACGTGGGTTGCTCTAGCTTGTACTGCTCAGGTGGCGTTTGCGCTGACCACTGCGTGAGTGGAGCAAAGGAGTTGGACGAGACGGACAAGGACTGCGGCGGCAGCTGCGCCGCGTGTGGTGACGGCCGTCATTGCGTGGAGGGCTCCGATTGCGTGAGCAAGGTGTGCTCCAACAACCTGTGTCAGGCCGCCACTTGCAGCGACCAGGTCAAAAATCAAAACGAGAGCGATAAAGATTGCGGCGGCGAGTGCTCTGCCACCAAACCGTGTCCGGTCAGCGCGTACTGCAACTCCGCGGCTGATTGCGACACCTGGATCTGCGGCAAAAACGGCAAATGCTCTGCCGACATCGTGGTCGAGCCCTCTGCCATCATCGATGACTTCGAGGATGGTGATTTCCTTCTGCCTGCGAACCCCGCGCTGCAAGGGCGCGTCGGGAACTGGTACGCCTATGGTGATGGCACTGGCGTCGGCACCGAGGACATCGCTCTCATCAATCGCGGACCAAGCACCAACGGGCTCCACGCGAAGGGCAAGGATTTCACGAGTTGGGGTTCCGGCGTCGGCGTCGATGTGAACAACAGCGGCGCAGGCCAAGCGACCAAGAGCCCCTACGACGCTTCGGCCTACAGCGGCGTCACGTTCTGGGCGCGCGCTGAAGCCGCGTTGACGGTCACAGTCGTCCTGCCGGACGCCGACACGGACGCGGCGGGGCAAACCTGCACTACTGCTGGGCCGCCGGTAGGTATCTGCGATCACCATTACTTCAAGAGCGTGCAGGTCACGACGATCTGGCAGCGTTTCTCGGTCGCCTTTGCTGACCTCACGCTCGAGCCGGGCGGTGTTCCGGCGCCCACGGCGTTCAAGCCGGGCCCTGATGCGGCCCCGCCGCCGGCCGGCGTGCCGCCGAGGGGCATAGTCTCCGTGCAGTTCAGAGTGGCGTCGGGCCAGGATTACGACTTGTACATCGACGATGTTGCTTTCGTTAAATGATGAGATGGGGACGAAAATCATGAGGACCATTAGTAGAAAATGGCGCTCGGCTCCCGCGCTGCTGTTCGCCTTCGGTCTCTTGCCAGTGGGCATCGCGAACGCGAAGCCGCCCGCGCCAGCGCCGGTGCCCGGCTCTCCAAGTGCGGCTCCCAGCACCGCGCCGAGCGTCACCACGCCCGCAGCCGAAGCCTCGCCCGAAGTAGCGAAGCCGAGTACGCCCGGTGAGGCCTGCAGCGCCGCCTACGAGCGAACGCAAACCGAGAAGCTCGCGGGACACTATGTCGCGGCCTCTGCTGCGGCGCTCGAGTGTTCGCAGCTTCAATGTAACTCGGCCATCGTGCAGGAGTGCGTGCGCTTCTACGGCGCGTTGGAGGCGGAAACGCCCACGCTGGTGTTTTCGGCGCGGAAGGCCGAGGGCGGGGAGCTCACGGACGTCCGTGTAGAGATGGACGGCAAGACAGTCGCCCAACAGATCACTGGGCGCCCGATCGCGGTGGATCCGGGCCCGCACAATTTCGTGTTCATCCAGCCGACGCGCGGTCTCTTGCGCATGAGCGAGACTGCTCGCGTGGGCGACAAAGCGCGCGTGCTCGAGGTCACGTTTGCCGATCCACACGCGAAGTCCGCGACCAATGGTGCGGCCGCTCCGAGCGGCCCGCGCGGCGTCCCGGTGATGACGTACGTGCTCGGCGGCGTTGGGGTCGTCGCGCTCGGTTCCTTCGTTTACTTCCGCGTCAAGGGCGTGAGCGACTACAACGCCGCCAACAGCGACACCGGCTGCAGCCCGAATTGCAACCCGGATGACGTGGACTCGATTCGTAAGAAGTTTACGTACTCTTACATCTCGCTCGGCGTGGGCGCCGCGAGCCTCGCGGGCGCGGCGGCGTTCTACTTCGTGGGTCGCAATGGCGGCAGCTCGGTGCAGGCCAGTGTCGCGCCGCGTTCCGATGGCGCGATGGCGGGCCTGAAAGCGACGTTCTGAGCACGCAGCGAGAGTCGGTGCCACCGAACTCTCGCTCGTGCAGGCTTCGACTATTCGACCCAGACATCGTCGACGTACATCGTGGTCGTGACCGGCGTCGGTCCGCTGCTCACGGCCACCAGCTGGAACCCAATCCCGCTGATGTCCGTGAACTTCGGCACTGGCGTGACGGTCGTCAAGTCGAGCGCGATCGGCGTCCAGGTGTCGAGTGCGAAGCCGGTCGTGCTGACCATCTTGGCCGAGTACGTGCCGTAGTTGTTCGAGCTGACCGAAAAATTGATCCCGGCGATGTGGCTGAGATCGGGGGTCGCGACGAGTTTGACCATGGCGTGAAGCTTCGTCGTGCAGGTCCACACTTTGCCGTTGAGGAAGAGGCCGAGCTGTACCGCATCGCCATAGGCGCCAAAGGTGGCGTTGAGCTGACCGGAACCGGGCGCGGCGGCTCCCTGTAAGCTGCTGTACACAACGGTCGAATTGGTCACTGACCCAGTAGCCGTGTCAGCCAAGTAGCGGCCCATTCCGCCGGCCGGGTCGGTATTGAAATTCTGGATGTCCGTATGACACGCGCCACCGCCAGTGCCAGCGGTGCCGCTAGCACCGCCGGCGCCGCCCTTGCCGCCAGTGCCAGCGGTGCCACCAGTGCCGCCGCCGCCTTTGCCGCCAGTGCCGCCCGTCAAGCTGCCCGCTTCTCCGCCGGAACCGGCGTCGCTGGGCTCGCCCGCGCTGCCACCGGAGCCGCCCGGACCCGGCTCGCTTCCCGCCATGCCGCCTTCGGCGTCCGTGCCTGCTTCTGCACCCGATCCGCCCTTGCCTGCGGTCTCGGGGTTACCAGCAGATCCCGCGGTGGCCCCGCTGCCTCCCGCGGGTCCGGGCGCGGAGTCATCCTCCGTACCGCATGCTGACAGAGAGATTCCAACCAGCGTTGGCAACGCCAAAAGCAAACTCAAGCGACGTAGAGACATCGAGCCCGTCCTCCAGTTAAATGGGTGCGCGAAGTGCGCGTGGAAACCGCAACGCGATTGGTAGTCTACGATATGTCGCGCGGCCGTTAGGCGAGAAACATCAAGCGCTCGATCATCGCTATTACCTTCTCGCACCCCCATCCGTCGGTGGCGAACCCCGCCGGAGCAGGTTGGCCGCCCGAGCGGGGCAAAAACGCAGCCCGCTCGGACGTTCGTCTTGCCCGAGAGCGCTACGGCGAGATCGTCACTGAGCCGGCATCGAGATTGATCTCGTAATAACCGTGATCATCCCAAGTGAGCTCGGTGCCGCACTGCTTCACCTTGCCGCCGGTGACGGTAGCGCGCAGGTACTGCCCGGGTGGGAAGTGCTCAGGCAAGGTCCAAGTGTAGACCTTGTCGCTTCCGACGGACGTCGGCTGAACGGTCGAGAGCGCCTTCTGACCGCGCCAATAAGATCCGATCGCGACCACCGTGTCCGCCCACACGTCGCCGAGGCTCTTCGTGTAGTTCATGGTCCCTAGGGCTTCGACGAGTTGGATCGGTTGATAGCCACCATCGTTGATGGTGGGATCGACGCTGTGCATCAAGACGGTGCGCCAGGAGCCCTTGGCGCGCACGTCATCGCTGATGTTGTTCAGGCCACCGACGGCTTTTTCATCCGGATTCGTGATGTGGCACGGCAGAGTATAGGGATTGCTCGAATCGTTCGGAAGTACGCCACCATTCGGGTCGCTGACGCCGCGCGCGACCAGGAACCGTTGACTCGCCCCATCCACCCAGCCGTTGTCGCCGTACGGTGACGCAAAAGTATACACGCCGGTGACGCCGGCTTTCGACATGATGAATGTCGTGTTGTCATCGAGCTCTTTGTCGATAGTGGAGAAGACTCCCGACACGCAGTTCGTGCCATTGGCCATGCAGTGATGCACCGTGTGATTTCCGAGCTCGTGGCCGTCAGCGACGGCTTTCTCCCAAATCGGATTGCTGCCCTGGTTGAAGTTCACCAGGTAGAATGTCACGTGGATGCCGACCCCGTTGAGGTCTTCGTAGTGAGTGACTTGGTTCTGCAATGAGTCGTCGAAGGTGTACGAGAGAGCACCCTTGAAGCCGGCCCAGTTGATCACGTGGAGGCCGCCCTGCGCGCCCGCGGGCTTGGCCACGCCGGTCGTCGGTGGAGCCGGCATCTTGGACTTCCCGCCCACGGTAAGGCCGGTACATGCGTCTACCGTCCCTCCGCCTGCCCCGCCTGTCCCTCCGCTTGGCTCCGTCGCTCCGCCTTCACCGCCCGAACCGCCTTCGGCATCGGGTTCACCGGCCATGCCGGCCTCAGCAACGGGCGCACCACTAGTGCCACCGGACCCGCCCGCAGGCTTGGCACCGCCGTCATCGCTCTCGCCCGCTTCGCCGACGGCTCCGCCAGGGCCTGCGCCTGCGTGTCCAGTCGATATCTTTTTCGGCGGGTCAGCACAAGCCACGTACAAGGCTGCAAGCAAGACCGCCGGAACCCCAAACCTTCGCATATTTTCTCGGGACAAAGCCTGAACCTAGCATCAATCTCTGCGCGGCTCCATGCGACACACTCGAGTCTGTCATTGACGTGAGAGCCAATCGCACCGCTCCGCACATGTAGCTCGCCGATCAGCGATCGGAGCTGACGACGATGGCGCTCGGGTCTTCAGCTCCGCGATGTCGGATGCTCAGGTGATGAATCGAGGGCGCATGACCGCGCGCATACTGCATCGGCGTCACACCATTGAAGCGCTTGAAGTGGCGATTGAAGTGACTCTGATCCGAGAAGCCGCAGCGCAGCGCCACGTCCGCTGCCGGCACACCCTCGCGCAGTAGCTGACGTGCGTGGCTGATGCGCAGGCAGAGTTGATAAGCGTGAGGCGGCAACCCGTAGCGCTTCTTGAACGCGCGCACTGCTTCGAAGCGACTGAGCCCAGCCCGTTTCGCTAGCGTCTCGAGGTCGATGTTGAGGCCCTCCTCGTTCAAACACTCGCGCATGCGCGCCGCGGCTGGGATCGCGGGGCCACGCACTGGGCGTGGCTGCCGCGCGCCCTGGATCAGCTCGCTGATCATGATCTCCGACAGCTCGACCAACTGCGACTGCACTTGCATGGGACTGGCGGTCGCTGCAAATATTTCGGAGAACCCGGAAAAATGCCGGCGAAGCCGCTGAGAAATGGGCTTCATCAGCTGAGCCCAATCGAACCGAACCGAGCCCGGCTGTTGCTCGGCCAGCCATTCTGCGACGAGCTCAGTCGGAAGCTGCAGGACGCTGAACGATCCTGGGCCCGCGAGTGGATTGGCAATCATGACCTCGCCAGGTGTGTAACAAAACGCAAGCCCCGGCTCGCCGCTCAGGACCTGGCCGCGAGTGCGCACGCTGCCTTGCCAGGTTCGGAACATCACGACTGCGCACTCCGGAGTGATCACGCGCCACTCTCTGGGCGAGTGATGAGCGTTGATCACCTCGACGCCAGGCAATACCGCCGAACGTCGATAGTCGACGACCTCATCCGACTTGGTCGCCCGGCGCGTCATGGAGCGCATTGTGATCGTTTCGCTCGCGCAACGCACGAGCCTGAGCCGATGTTCAGCTACCCCGCGCTGCGCGGGCCGAACCGAGCGCGGTACTCACGAGGCGAGCTGCCCGTGTGGCGACGAAACAGTTGGCGGAAGAAGGCGACGTCTTCGTAGCCGATCTGTTCGCTGATCTCTTGTACCGAGCGGTGAGCGTTTTCGAGCTGGCGCTTGGCGGTGTCGATGCGCAGCCGGTGCAGGTACGCGAGCGGCGCCTCGCCGGTGGCGGCCTTGAAACGACGCGCAAAGTTGCGCGGGCTCATGCCGACCTTCGCAGCCACTTGGTCGAAGTCGATGGCTTCACGGAAGTGGGAGTAGAGCCACTTTTGCGCGCGTTGCACCGGCTCATCGTGGTGTGCCGAACGTGGGGGTTGCTCGGCGTAGCTCGACTGCCAGATGCGTGGGGCTTCGAGCAAAAGTGCCTTGGCGGTCTGCACCGCCAGCACGTGGCCGCAAAAGTGCTCGACGAGGTACAGGCTCAGATCGATGGAAGCGTACACACCGCCCCCGCAGAAGACGTTGTCTGATTCGGTTACGAAGCGATCGGCGCACCACTCTACGTTTGGGTACATCTGACGGCAGGCCTCGACCAGCGCCCAATGTGTCGTCCCGCGACGTCCGTCGAGCAGGCCCGCGGCAGCGAGCAGGGTCGCGCCCGTGCAGATGCCGGCGACCGCCGTTTTCTTGCCGCGCCGCGCGAGCCAACGGACGAGTTCGGCATTGCTCGAGCGAGCGAGATCGAGGTCGATGCCCGCGGCCGGTACGACGATCAGATCGGTCTTCCCCAGGTCGGCGATCGAGGTGCTCGGCTCCAGCGTGACCGGCACGAGGTTCTGCGTCTTCTTGCCGTCGATCGTAGCCGTGCGCACGCGAAAGCGCGGTTCGCTCGGCGTGCCCATCAGCATGCCCCAGAGCGAGCCTGCGCAGGCGAAGATCTCGAGCGGCACCATCGAGGTCGACGGCAAGCTGCCCTCGAGTAAAACCACGGTTACATCGATCATGTCCGAATCACCTCCTAACCATGGCGAGTATGCCACTGGCTCGGACGGCTGGGTGCTCTAGGTTGTGACTTGGGCGGCGCGTGACCCTCGCGGGGACTTTCTGGCGGGGCGCGTGCGGTTTCGGAGCCAACGACAGAGAAGGAAAGACGATGAATCCGAATCAAGCACTGTGGGAAAAGGGCGACTTTACGCGGATTGCAGGGACCATGCGCGAGAGCGGCGAAGCGCTCGTCCGTGGGCTCGGCATCAAGCAGGGGCTCGAGGTCTTGGACCTCGGCTGCGGTGACGGCACGACGGCGGTCCCGGCGGCCCGGCTCGGCGCGCACGTACTCGGCGTCGATATCGCGCAAAACCTGGTTGCGGCCGGCAACCGTCGAGCGGAAGCGCAGGGCCTTCACAACCTGAGGTTCCGTCACGGCGACGCGAGCAACCTAGCGGAGCTCAAAGACCGGAGTTTCGATCTGGTGGTGAGCATCTTCGGCGCCATGTTTGCGCCCAAGCCGTTCGAGGTGGCCAAAGAGATGGTGCGCGTCACTCGCCCGGGTGGTCGCATCGTGATGGGCAATTGGATCCCGGGTGATCCGACCCTCGTCGCGGAAATTCTGCGCATCAGCTCGGCGTATTCGCCGCCGCCGCCCGCGGGATTCGTCAGTCCGATGACTTGGGGTCGGGAAAATGACGTGATCGAACGGTTCACCAGCGCGGGCATCGCGCGCGAGCGGATCGGGCTCGAGAAAGCTGGCTACACCTTCGACTACGGCGGCACGCCCGAGCAGTTCGTCGCAGAATTCAGATCGTACTACGGACCCACGATGAACGCGTTCGACGCCGCCGCGCAGAGCGGTCGCGCGGCGGAGCTGGCCAAGGAGCTCGAAGTACTCTTCCGTGAACACAACCAGAGCACGGACTCCCTACGGACGCGGATCACGGCGACGTTTCTGCGCGTCAACGTCAGCGTCTGAACTGCGCCGGAGACACGAGGCCATTGGCCTCGTGTCTCGAGGCGATACTTCGAGGCACGTGCCGCGCGTGAACCTCGTGCAACGCGGGCTGCGCTGCTGGATCGCGAGCGCCCCCCCTTGACTGCCGACGAAGTTGCATGCTGAATCAGAAGGGTGGCTGCCGCGAGTGCAATGCTTCAGGAGCACCGGCTCTTGCCGAGAACGGTCAGGGGCGCCATCTGGCCGTTCAATCCCGAGTGCTGGAGGCCAGCCCACTATCACGCGCAGGTCGAGTTTTTGCTCGTGCTCCGCGGACGTCTCGAGGAGCGGGTTGGGCACACGACACACACGGTGCACGAAGGCCAACTCGTGTGGCACCTTCCGGGCGTCGAGCACGAGCTCAGCTCCGCCTCGTCGGACTGTGATTTCGTCGTAGTGCAAGCGGAGCCCGATCTGTGCGCAGAAATCGGTCGAAGCTTTCACGCTGCCAACGGCGCGGAGAGCGGCGCATCGGCCGCGTCGTTCTCGGACTGGACCCGCCAATTGGGTTGGTTGGCTGCGGGTCGACCCATCGTCGAATTGAAACGAGCGGATCGCGATCGAGTGCTCGAGGCCTGTGCGATCACCTGTTCGATCGAGACCTTGTCGCCTAAAGAAGCCGGGCAGCGTTTGCATACTGCGCTCGCCAGCGCCTGGGCGGCCACCCGCGACGACCACGACGATCGCCGTCCGAACTCCTTGGTCGAGTTGGCCTGCTGTTTGATGCTCGAGGATCCGTCGCTCGACCGCTCGGCTATTTGCCGAAAGCTCGATGTCAGCGAAAGCTTCTTGTCTCGCCGCTTCCAGCGGGAGCTCGGGGTCGCTTTCGTCGAGCAGCGCGCGCGCTCGCGGGTGGGGAGGTTCTGCACGCACGTCGCGCGTGACGGCCACAACTACCTCGAGTCGGCGTTGCGGGCGGGGTTTGGCAGCTATTCGCAGCTGCATCGCGTGTTCGTCGAGCTCGTTGGGATCAATCCGCGCGAGTACTTCGCGCACGGCGGCCGCAATCGACTCGCAGAGCGTCGTGCACCCCCGAGACAGTATTAGTTCGGTTCGGCTCGCCCACGGCCGCGAGTTCAGGAAATGCGAAGATCGATGATTGCGTGCGCGATATTGCCCAGCAGGTGTTCCAACCGAATTCAGCCCGATCCGCCTGGCTGCTGCTCCCGCTGCTCCTGGTCGTCGCCTGCGATCCGGGTGATCGCGTCTCGGTCGACGCGCCCGGCGCGGGCGGCCACACCGCGGTCGACTCGCGGCCGACGGGTTGTGACGTTGCTACGCGACCGCCAACTGCGCCCGGTAGCTACTACGTCAACGGCAACACCGTGTGCACGGCCGACGGCCAAGCGCAGCTGTTCCATGGCGTAAACCGCCCGTCGCTGGAGTATGCGCGCGCGGGGGATCACCTTACCGCGCGCGACTTTTTGCTGATGGCGTCCTGGGGCGCCAACGTCGTGCGCATGGGACTCAATCAAGACTTCTGGCTCGAAGGCTCGTCGCAATTCGATCCAAACTACGCCAGCGTCGTCGATCGCGCGGTCAGCTGGGCCGAAGCCGCGGGCATGGACGTGATCTTGGATTTACACTGGTCCGATGCGGGCGTCCTGGGCAGTTGTACATCGACGAACTGCCAGCAGAAAATGGCCGACGACAATTCGATTCCATTTTGGTCGCAAGTCGCGGCCCGCTACCGCGACGACGGTCGGGTGCTGTTCGAGCTCTACAACGAGCCGCACGACGTGAGCTGGGCGGTCTGGAAAGCCGGAGGCGTCATCAGCGATGGCTATCACGCGGTCGGCATGCAGCAACTTTACGAGACCGTGCGCGCGGCGGGCGCAAACAACCTGGTGCTGATTGGCGGTCTGGATTGGGCCTACGATCTGTCGGGTGTCCCCGCGAACCGAATCACTGGTTACAACATCGCCTACGCCACGCATCCCTACAACACCGCGCAACGCCAGCCTGCAACGTGGGATCGCTCTTGGGGATTCTTGACCGCGACCGATCCAGTGATCGCGACCGAGTTCGGCAACTTGAAGGATCCGAGCTGTTCGACTGACTACACCTCCGCAGTGATCCAATACGCCGACGTGCACCAAGCTGGATGGACCGCTTGGGGTTGGTATCCGGGCGGTTGCACTTACCCGGCGTTGATCGATGATTGGTCCGGCACTCCATCATCATCCCTCGGAGTTCTGATCCAGACTGCGTTACTCGGCTATGGGGGTCCGCATCCCTCGGTCGGGCCGGAAGCGCCAGTCCCGCTGAGCTATACCTTCGACAGCAGCGCCGAGCTCTGGTCGCTGAATGATTATCAGGATCCGAATTATACCAATCTTGCCGAAAAAACACCGCCCGGTGCCACTCCGGCGACACTGACCTTCGATGGCAGCGAGGGCGATCCCACAGCCGGTTCGCTCGAGCTACGCGTGACCATCTCGGCAACTGACCAATACCTGATTGCCGAAGCCCAGGTGGCGGACGACCTGAAAGGTAAGACCTTGCACGCTCGCGTCCGGCTCGAATCAGGCATGCTGAACGGCGCCAGCGTGTCACTGTACGGCTGCGCGGGCACGAAGTTCCTATGCTCGCAAGGACCCGCCATCAATCTCGATTCCGTCGCTCCCGCGCAGTGGACGTCGCTCGCGTGGGACCTCGGCACGGTGCTGGATCCCGACTTCGATACCACGCAAGTGACGTCGGTGGGCGTGTTGGTCGACGCCACCACTTCAGTCGATGGTACGCCCAGAACAGGCAGCCTTCCGAGCAACGGTGAGGCCACGCTACAAATCGATACCGTCACGGAGTGAGCGCCGCGGGTGATGTGCCCGGAGTGGAGTTGGCTAGTGTCCCGCGGGATAATGTGAAAACGTTGCTCGTACTTGGATGCGCGGCCTTGCGCGGTCGTGGAACGGTACGGCGAGCGGCAGAGCGGCGGAAGGCCGGGGTGGGCCGCGAGCAATCAAGCAGAGCTGGTCGCTCTGTGGCGCCCAGATCTGGGTAGCGCACGAGGCGAACGGCTCGCTGAGCGTGGTGGACACGGTTGCCTCGAGCGAGCGATGGCCGTTGCAAGGGCTCCCGGGATATTTGTGGACCGCGGTGCAATGGCGCCCAGAGGGCGGGCGCTTCCAAGGCGGCCGGGACTGGCAAGGCCGCAACGTGCACGGCTTCGCTCCCCTCACACCTCGCCGATGGCAGCTCGCCGAGGGTAAGCTGTCGGTTGGAGACGCAGTGGATGCTCAACCCGGGCCGATTCGTCCTCGCCGATGCGCGCCACAGTTGGATGGCCCAGCGCGGGCGTATCTCTCACCGCGCCGCAGTGCCTGGCGTGACCCGCAGGAAGCTGAACTGGCGCTGATCGACTTGGATTTGGTCTCGTCGCCGCATGCGTGACTAGCTCCACCCCGGTGGATGAACTTGGAACCTCGATCGCTGACCGGCACGAATGCTGCTCTGAAGGCCGTCATGGCTCTGCTTTGCACTCGGCTGTTCGAAAATTTGGCGCATGGCTGCGCTCGAGTGTGGCTCCTCAGCATCACCGTGGTCACCGCTTCACATACGGCGTGGGCACTTCCGCCCGCAGCGCCGCTCGCCGCCGAGGTGACGCCGGGGGTCAGCTTGATCGGTCCGCCCGCCGCGGCGCGCGGATCTGCGGAATCCACAGTGTCGCTCGACCGAGGCACGCGGCTCGATGAACGCGCTGACCACCCCGAAAATTCGTACGCATATCGTGTCGCGCTTGGCGCTGCCCTGGCAATGGGCGATCCGGGGTGGGGCACCGAGCTGGGCGGCATCCAGGAGCTCCACGCCCGAGTTCAGGTACTGCCGTGGCTCGGAGTCGGGCTGGCCTACTTCAACCTGACCGCCTCGAACAACGAGGGATATCCGCCATTCCAGCTGCAGGCGGTCGAGCTGAACAGCTCGTGGCACCCTCTGTTCGACACCTGGTTCGATCCGTTCCTCCAGATCGGCGCGCTGGGCATCGTCGGTGTCCAGAGCAACGAGTACGAGCGCGGGCCCGAGCCGCGCTGGGGAGTACAGGGGCAACTGGGCGCTAACGTGGTGCTCCCGCATTTCGCGATCGGCGTGCACGCGCGCCTGGGGCAGGCAGAGCGCGAGTGGAGCCTGT
The DNA here is from genome assembly GCA_037200885.1 of Pseudomonadota bacterium. GTDB lineage: Bacteria > Myxococcota_A > Polyangia > Polyangiales > Polyangiaceae > PMG-095. The sequence goes on along the minus strand of JBBCIN010000003.1, from coordinate 978,517 downwards.
TTGGCCTTCAGGTCGAGGGCCGGATCTGAGCTAGCTCACGTCGCTTTGGAACGAAGCGAGGGAGGCTGAATGCACCATGCCTGGCCGGTGAAATCGACCAATACCCCCGCGCCGCACGCGTCCGTGAGTAGCGCCGTGTTCGACGATCGAGCGAGACCGACCAAACCGTTCGCACACACGCCAGGGACTGCCACCGGCGCACTGATACTACCGTCTCTGGCGACGGTAACAGAATAGCGATTGACCCCTTGCGGCCTTGCGCCGATCCTAGCGACTCTGTGACACAGCGGCTCGGAATCCGAATCGTCGTGCACCCCGCAGCCCGTCAGCAGTCCCTAGAGCGCGAACGACACGCACCAATTTCGGCCCTTCATTCGTACGTACCCCTTCGCGAAGAGCGTTGCCCTGCTGAGATCAGAGCGCAACCGCGATCTACTGTATCCAGTTGGTAACATGCAGTCTCGTTGAGTGCATGCGAGCAACGGGGGCGAGCAACGTTGGTGCGCGTTGCAATCCGCCAAATAGTCATTTTCGGATTTTCGTTGCGCAGCAAGTGGCTCCGCGAAACCAAGGGCCGGTCATGACAGCAGCCTGCGCGTGGAGCGCCTGTTGGCGTCAAGGGATCCAGGCACCGGGCATGGACATTGGCGCCAAAACGCCAACCAAAAGCATATGGGGTAACGCATAGACGAGCAGAAGAATCCGCAACGCCATGAGCAATGGCGGCTTCAGACGGCGCGCCCCAAGGATCGCCAGCAGGAGGCCAGCGTTGACGAAGGCGCAGGAGATCAACGCAGCGAGCACGAACCCGGGAGACGTGAGCTCCGCTAGGTGCTCGAACAAGTCCAAGACCAGAAATGGCGTGAACAGGTTCGAAGGCCAATACACGGCAAACAAGACCAAGCTCGCGAGCCAGTGTCCCCACCGTATCCCATTAGCGGGAGCCACCGGGAGGCCCCTCGCTGGGATCCATTGGTTGAGTGCGAATCGGATCCGCAACCGTCATCTGGCCCTCCCCAAGTTGAACAAACTCGTTCGCGAATCCGGCAGCGACGAGAGTGGATCCCGCAACATGCAGGCACTGCGTGGAGCGAGACTTGTCCGAGGGACTCCAGAAATAATGATCCGCCACGTTCAACTCGAGCTCGAGCCCGCCGTCGAGCGAGCTTCCGATCACCTGAAACTCGAAGTACGTGCCGCCGAGCGCCAGTTGCTGGTCCTTCCCGGCGTCGCTTGGCCCGTAGGCGCTTTGCGGTACCCAGATAGAACCGCCGATGTCGACGGGGGATTCGCCATTCGCGACGCGCTCGGCAATTTCCGACTCGATGCGACTTGCAACGTACTCGCGCAACTGTGGATTGCGCTCCAGCTCGGCGGGCAGGTCAACGCGAACCGGCGCGGATGATCCTGACAAGAAATGATCGAGCATTTCTTGCGCCAGCCCGCCGCTCTGCATGTAACCCCACTCGGCGGCGCGCAACGCCAATGCCGGTGGCAGGGTCCGACAATCGAGCTCCGCGACCGCCTTTTCAACGTACCAAGCGGCTGGCTTGTTCGTGAGACCAACCGGGCCGCCTGTCGTTCCCACGGCGAATCGCTCGACGAGCGTGCGCGTGCCCAATGGTTGAGCGACGGGGGGCGTTGGCAGAGGTTTGGCACTCGGAGGGGGAGCCACATGCCCCGAGTCGGATGGCTCGCCCGGAGTGGGTTCTGGTATGGCTGACTTGGTACCAACAGGATTTGGCATGGCACCTCGTCGGTCAGCCGCGCGCCGGAGTTTCGCGAGAAACAAACCAACCGAGCGTGATCAACGCTTTGTCGCGAACGAGATCATCCGTGTCGCCGCACTCCGCCGAGCCGTAGCGCTTTCGCCCCAAAGCAAAAGGCCAACTCTCGTTGGCCTTGATCTCTTTTGCGCACCCAGGCAGACGAATATAGAACTTCGATCATGAGCACCGACTATCTCTATGATCCTGGGCTAGACGCCTGGCAGGCGGCTCAACCCGATCCCGGGCCGCCCAAGCGCACGGATGCTCCCATGTACCCGAACATCATTTGGACCGGCACGTCCTGGTTCGCGATCGGTGGCTATCGGGCTGGTGCGACGCCGCCGAACCCTTGCCACGATGTTCCTGGATGCGACCCACCTGGGCCCGAGCTGATCCCAGTCTCGGAGGCCGCAGTCGCGTTGCCCACGCCCTAACCCGCAGGCCTACAATCAACGCGGCCCTTGGGTCACCGACCTGCTGAGCGCGCCAAGGCGGCGCCTGATCAGAGGGGCGATCGCGGCTCCGCATCGCACCTCGCTGCGTGCAGTGTTCCGAACTCGGACGCCGAAGGCTTTGCCGAATTGTGATGGGGCTCGTGACCATCAACAACTCCGCCTTCACGCGCGGAATTCGTTGTTCGAATTCGAACTCAGGTTTCCTCCTCGGAGCGGCAGGGAGGCCCTTGTCCGGCCAATCCGGGTAACTATCTTCTTCAACTTCCATCCCAACGCAAAAAGGCCAACTCTCGTTGGCCTTTCATCGTTTGCGCACCCGGGCAGAAGAATTTAGAACTTCGATGGCTGGCTGAGCGGGCGCTCGCCGACGGCTCGATGATCGCTTAAACTATCGAAATGGCTACGGTTGGCTTCGGTGACTTCGAGTGGGACGAGGACAAAGCCCGCTCGAATCTCGAGAAGCATGGCGTATCTTTCGAAGAAGCCAGCTCGGTCTTCCTGGATCCATACTTTCTGGCAACTGACGACCCCACCGCCAACGATCGCTTCATCGCCTTGGGCTTCTCGCGCCTGGCGCGGCTCCTGTTCGTCGTTCACCTCGAGCGCGGCGAGAAGGTCCGAATCATCAGCGCCAGACGAGCCAGCCGTTCCGAAAGAAGGACCTATGAACAACGACGAGACGACCCAGGTTGAACCTTCCGAGGCTTCGCTCGCAGAAATGCCGGAGGTGGACTTTTCGCGCGCGATCCGTCCGAACAAGCTCGCCGCGTTGCGCGGCGACTTCAAGCAGGCCGTGTTCCTCGACAAGGAGCTCTGGCAGCATTTCGGCACTGAGGAGCGCGTGCTCGAAGCGTTGCGGCTGCTGGTATCGCTTGCTGAAACCACTTCGCGGTCGGTGGCCTAGCTAGCGATGCAGGGGTCGGTGGAATCCCTCTCCCAGGTCCGGGAGCCGCGCCCGTTGACCGAAGATGAACGGGTGCTGATTGGATGGATGCTTCGCGAGTCGAGCGACGGTCGGTTCATCGAGCAACTCGCGCGCGCACGGGTCGTGTCGGGGTGCGATTGCGGATGTGCGAGCATCCACCTGGAAATTGATGGTTGTCCGCCGCCCGCGGGTGGCCTGCGCATCATTGGCGATTACCTGTTTGGCGAGGGTGACGAACTCCAAGGAGCCTTCGTTTTCGAGCGGGGCGGCGTCCTCAGCGGCTTGGAAGTGTGCGGATACGGGAGCGATGCTCCCGCGCGGCTCCCGCTACCGACAGACCTACGACCTTGGACGCAGGGCAGCGAGCCGCCACGGACGTGAGCGCGGCGAACGCGCCGCGATTTGCGCTTCCACCCCAAAGCAAAAAAGCCAACTCTCGTTGGCTTTTGGTCTCGTTGCGCACCCGGGAAGATTCGAACTTCCGACCCTCGGATTCGTAGTCCGATGCTCTATCCAGCTGAGCTACGGGTGCGTAGGGGGCGAGTGCATAGCACGGGTTTTTAGAACCGATAGCGAAAATACCGTCGGCCCGCGGGTAGGCACGTGGCGGTGAATGTGTGCCAGGTCTGAAAAGATTTCAGAGCCGGGCGGCGACCATGACAGCCAGGCCAGGTCAGACCTCTTTCGGCGCGGGCTTGCCGCACTGGAAGTGGTCTTATCTAACCAGATTGACTCGGCTTTCTCAGTGCGATCGGTTCGTGGCACGGAAGCTGCTACTAGGACCTGCGAAACGCCTCGAGGAGTGCAGCCCCGAGACGTTCTTTAGGTTCCTTTGCTTCTTCTTGGCCGCACGACGGCACTTCGAGACTCGTAGCTTTGCTTCCGCTTCCTTAGATTCTTTGCTTACTTAACGCTTGTAGCTCTTGAGGCATGAGGCCCGACGAAGGTGACTTCGATCGGGTCTTTGCTCATTTTGGGTCAGATTTTGCGAAATGCACGCGCATTTCGTGAGCTTCTTTTCAGAACGCGGTGCGGACTGGAAAGATTCCTGGCGGCGGGCGATTCAGGGCGGGCGCGGCGAGCCAAAGACGTGGTCGGCGGGCGCCTGGGCGTGGCAACCGGCGCATAGCGCGAGCGCGCCACTGGCCAGCACTGCGCCCTGGGCGTCGAGCTCGAAGTAGCTCCAAACGCCGGCGCTTTTGCGCATGACGTAGCCGTTACCCGAAGCGCTGTGGGAAAGCTCGGCAAGCACTGACCCGTCTGGTAGCACCGTGTCGGTGACGAGTGCAGCGTAGGAAGCGCGAGCCAGCTCGTTCACGCGGACGTCAACCTGCTGCTCTGGCAGATGACCGCGCGAGGTGAAGGGCGCCGAAGTGACAATCGGCAAGCGCAACAGTTCGGCATAACCCTCCCACGCGGCGCGGGGAGCGCTGGCGGACGAGGCCAATGTCGGCTCAGGTGCGCTCGCCCAAGCGTCGGAGGCGCCCGCGAGCGGGCCCTGCGCGGTCTCGGCGCAAGCCACGCTTGCGGGCAGAGCAACGGCGAGAAGAATGGCACAGGCTGCGCGCACCGGACCGGCATGGTACCACGACGTGTGCGGTTCAACGTCGCTGATTGGGGCGTGAGTATTCTGCTGCTGAGCGCTGCCGCGTGCAGTCACGCCAGCGCGACGTCGCCGACACGGGTGCCTGTCGCGCAGGGGTCCGCGCACGCGCCGCCAGTTGCGCTGGTCGCGCGATCGAGCACGACCAGCGCGACTACCAGCGCCGAGCTCGACGCGGCTTCGCCGTCGGGCGCGCAATCGGCGCAGCGTACGATCGAGCCGCAACCCGCGACCGAACGCGGTTGGCTGGGTGTCGAGCTTTCGATGCGCCAAGCCGACGAGCCTGGGGTGCTGGTGCGCGACGTGGTGCGTGGCTCGCCCGCGGCGACCTCCGGCGTCCTCGTTGGTGACGTGATTTTGAGTGTGGACGGCGAAAATGTGGCGCGTCCCGACGACGTCAGTCGTTTGGTCGCGGTGCGCGGCGCGGGCCAGCGCTTGAGACTGGGGTTCGTCCGCGCAAACGTCACGCGCTTGCTGGCGATCGAGCTCGAGCGCTTCCCGAGTGGCGATGAGATCATGCGCCGTCAGTACGTGGGCATGCCGGCGCCGGAGTTCGACGCGCTCCAGACCGCGCAAGGCAGCCTCGAACCGCGCTTGGCCACGCTGCGCGGTAAAGTCGTGGTGCTGGAGTTTTGGGCTTCCTGGTGCGGCCCCTGTCACCTGCTGAGCCCCGTGTTGGAAGGCTGGCATGAGCGCTTCACTCCGCAGGGTGTGGTGGTGGCAGGCGTCGCAGCCGAGGAAATGCTGGTGGTCACGCGCTCTGCCTCGCAAATGGGCATCGCTTATCCGGTGTTTGCCGACCCGAGTGGCGCGACCACCAAGGCGTATCGCGCCATGGCGCTGCCCACGGTGTTCGTGCTCGACAAGGGCGGCCGCGTGCGGGATGTCATGGTCGGCTACTCGTCGCCGGGGCTCGCGCGGCTGGAAACCCTGGTAAAGCGGCTGATCGAAGAGTCTTGAGCCAAGGCTTCGGCGTCCTCCTATACTGGCGAGGATGGATGAACGAGACCTCGAGCGCGCACGGGCTCGCGCGCTGGCGGGTGGCGCGCCGAAGTATCACGAGAAGAATGCCGAGCAGGGCAAGCTGTTCGCCCGCGAGCGCATCGCGCACCTGGTCGATCCCGATTCGTTTCGTGAGGACGCGCTCCTCGCCAATAGCAGCGCTCCCGATCTGGCCGCAGATGGCGTGGTCACCGGCTGCGCGCGGATCGGCGGGCGCCCCGTGGCGATCATGGCCAACGATTCGACGGTCAAGGCGGGCTCCTGGGGCAAGCGCACGGTCGAAAAAATATTGCGCATTCAAGAGACCGCCCAGCACCTGCTGTGCCCGCTCTTGTATCTGGTCGACTCAGCCGGCGCGCGCATCACCGATCAAGTCGAGATGTTCCCCGGTCGCCGCGGCGCCGGGCGCATCTTCTACAATCAGGTCGGGCTGAGTGGCTTGGTACCGCAGCTGTGTTTGTTGTTTGGACCTTCGGCCGCGGGCGGCGCCTATATCCCGGCGTTTTGCGACGTGGTGGTGATGGTCGACGGCAACGCCAGCATGTATTTGGGTTCGCCGCGCATGGCCGAGATGGTGATCGGCGAGCAGGTCACGCTCGAAGAAATGGGAGGCGCCAAGATGCACACCTCGGTGTCGGGCTGCGGGGACGTGCTCGTTCAAAGCGAGCTCGAGGCGATTGCGTTCGCAAAGTCCTACCTTTCGCTCTTGCCCTCGAACCACGAGCAAGCGGCGCCGCGCACGGAAGCGCGTGCGCCCAAGAGCGGGCTCCGGCCGCTCAGCGAGATCATCGTGCGGGACGAGAACAAGCCGTTCGACATGCGGCTCGTGATCGAGCACATCGTCGACGAGGGCAGCCTGCTCGAGATCAAGGCACGCTTCGCCAAGGAGATGATCACGGCCTTTGCGCGGATCGATGGGCGCGTCGTCGGCATCGTGGCCAATCAGCCCAAACACTTGGGAGGAGTGTTGTTCGTGGATAGCGCCGACAAGGCGGCGCGTTTCATCTGGTTGTGTGATGCGTTCAACGTGCCGCTGCTGTTTCTGGCCGACGTGCCGGGTTTCATGATCGGCACCAAAGTGGAGCGCCAGGGCATCATCCGCGCGGGCGCCAAGATGATCGCCGCAGTCAGCGAGGCCACTGTGCCGAAAGTCAGTGTGATTGTGCGGAAGGCTTACGGTGCAGGCCTGTACGCGATGTGCGGACCGGCGTTCGAACCGGACGCGTGTTTGGCATTGCCCAGCGCGTCGATCGCCGTGATGGGTCCGCAAGCGGCGGTCAACGCCGTGTATTTCAACAAGATCCAAGAGCTGCCAGCGGGCCCGGAGCGCGATGCGTTCGTGAGTAAATTGCGCGATGAATATCGCGCCGACGTCGATCTGGAGAAGCTCGCGAGTGAGCTCGTGATCGACGGCATCGTGCCCTTCGCCGAATTGCGGCGGGAGCTCGCGCAGCGCTTCGAGCTTTATCGAGACAAGCAGCGACCGCGCACGAACAAGCGCCACCTGGTGCCTCCGGTTTGAAGCGCGCAGTCATGGACACGTGGCGTCGTCGCGCTCTCGCGGGCGCTCTCTCGTTGGGCTACCTGTTGGCCAGCGCGCAGGCGTCGGCGCAGGCTGACCTGGGTAGCTTGGGACGCGCCCTGGGGGGGCAAGCGAAATTGCACTCGGGCGCGGTCACCGCACCACTCCCGACCTTGTTTTCGCGTGGTCGCGGCGGGGGCGTGCCGTTGATCGTGCATGCCCCGGGTGGCGTGAGCGTGCCGGAGCTGGTTTCGGTCGGAGACTTCGCGGTCGGTGAGCTGCCAGCCGCTCGCCTGCTCGAGCTCTCAGCGGCGCATCCGAGTTGGAAGTTCGATTGGGCGCCCCCGCGACACGTGCTGCTCGATCGCATCGAGGGCTGGGTGCACGCCGAGAGCGTGCGTCAGCAGACTCAGACCTCTGGCCAAGGTGTCGTGGTCGGCATCGTCGACACCGGTGTCGATCTCAGCCACGGCGATCTGCGCACCGCTGACGGCAAGACGCGCGTCGCTTGGCTGCTCGATGTCTCGCGCGGCCCGCAGCACTTACACAGCGATCTGGAGGCGGCCTACGGCTGCAACCTTAGCCCGGGCTGTGCGGTCTACGCTGCGGCCGATCTCGATGCGCTCAGCTCGAACGACATCGCCGGGGATGAACCCACGGATCCGTTCGGGCACGGCACACACGTTGCGTCATTAGCCGCTGGCAACGGCCGGGCGAGTCCGACGCCGCGCTACATCGGTGTCGCGCCCGAGGCGACGTACGTCGTTTCGCGTGTGGTCGACGGCAATGGGGGCATCCAAGACGCGGACGTGCTGCGAGCCGTAAAGTTCGTGTTCGATCGCGCAGACGAGCTGCACATGCCCGCGGTCGTGAACCTCAGCTTGGGCAGTGACTTCGGCGCGCACGACGGTAGCTCAGCCTTGGAAATGGGCCTCAGTAGCCTGGTTGGACCGGCCTTTCCGGGGCGCGCGATCGTGGTCGCGGCGGGCAACAGCGCCGGACTGTACGAGGGGCTCGCGAGCGCCTACCCGGGACCGTTCGGCATCCACACCGAGGTGCACGTGCCGCGCGCTTCGGTCTCGCGAGTGCCGCTGCTCACGCCTGCGCGCACGGGCAAGACCGTCCAGGGCGCGGCCTACGTTTGGATCGCCTTCCGCGAGGGTGATGAAGTCAGCGTCGGTGTGGACAGTCAGGGCAGCACGCTGATTGCGCCGCTCGGAGTCGGCCAAGGCAATCCGTACGACTTCGGAGACTACCAAGTGACGGTGCTCAACGGCACGGACGGCGCTGCTGACGATTCGGGAATCAATCCGGGCAAGCAGAATGCAGTGGTCGCGATCGACGGCAGCTGGTCCGAGGATAGTGATTTCGCGATTCATTTCGAAGGTCACGGCAGCGCAGAGCTTTGGGTGCAAGCCCAAGGCGATTTGGATCCCGCCGTTGCGCTGGGGGCTTTGTTCCCGCGCGCTGAGAAAGAAGGCACGATCAACGTGCCGGCAAGCGCATCCGGCTTGATCGCGGTGGGAGCCACGCTCAATCGCACGACTTGGACCGATGTCGCTGGCAATGCCATCGATTTGCCGAACCTGGGCTCGATCGACGACACGCCGCTCGATAGCATCGCCTACTTCAGCGCCGCGGGGCCGAATGGCCTTGGCGCGGTGAAGCCGGACATCGTGGCACCGGGCGTCTATCTCGCCGGCGCGATGGCACGATCGGCGGATCCGCGGCACACCGACAATGATCTGTTCGCCAGCTTGGGGCGCTGCCCAACCCAGGACGAGTGCTTCGTGGTCGACGAAGCGCACGCCATCACCAGTGGCACCTCGATGTCCGCACCGATCGTGTCGGGCGCGATCGCGTTACTTTTCCAGCTCGATCCGACGCTCACCCAGGACGCGGCGCGGGCGATTCTGCAAGCAGGCGCGCGCCCGCTCCAGGGCATCGTGATCGACCCGCGCCAGATCGGCCCGGGCGCACTCGATCTCGAGGGCGCGCTGCGTGTGGCCAGCGCTGGCGAATCGCCGGCGCTTCGCATCCCTGGCGAGCACAGTTGGCTCACGCTCTCCGGCTCGTTCGCGCACCCGGATCCGAACTGGGCACTGACCGGTTATGTCGATTTGCGCGATGACGCAGACGAGATCGCGGATGGCTTCGACCCGCAACGTTTGCAGCTGCAGGCGAAGCCCGCGTTGATTCATGAGGGACTGACGCGCGTCGCGCCGGGGTTTTACCGGTTCGCGCTGAGCGCGCCGGACAATAGCGGTGGCGAAGAGCTGCATATTGCGGTCAGCTTCGACCAGCGCGTGATCGCGTCGAAAGACTTGCGCATTGCGGTGGACCCTTGGGTTGCGAGCGACGGGGTGTCGGCGCGCGGGGGGTGCAGCGTCGGACCGAGCACGGGCACGGGCACGGGTTGGGTGGGACTGATCGCAGTGCTTACATGCGTGCGAAGTAGGCGGTGCAAGACTCGGCTTCGAATGGGTCTTGATCGGGGTCGAAGGGATGGGCCAGGTCGACGCCGCCCATGTTGATACCGATCGCGAGCACTGCGCGTACGCCAGTCAGATTCACGACGCGGCCTTCGGATGAGCGACCGCGCTCTTGGAAGGGCACATCCACGCGTGCCATCTCGCGCCCCTGATCGTCGACGCTGATCAAACGCCACTTGAAGCTGACCGGCGCCTCCCACTCGCTCTCGAAGCCGAGTGAGACCCCGATCGGCACCTCATCCAAATCGATCCAGATCAGCTCGATGCCGGTGGGCTCGATCGGGCGCGAGGCGCGCACCCGGCGCGGGAGCGAAGAAAATTTGATCGTCCAGTCATAGCGTGGCCGCGCGAATGCGCCGGCCCATTCCAAAAACGGCGGGTGTGTGCCGTCGTCGCGATCGCCCAAAAATGCCCGAGAAACAGCGTATTCACTGAGCAGTGTGGCGAGCTTTCCGGTATCTTCGTCCAAGCTGTGGCGGAGCACGTCGAACACGTCCGGTTCGTTGTTCCACTCGAACGCGCCAGCCTGCGTGTGGCTCGCGGCCGCGGAGAGCAATGACGTGACGAGTCCAGCGGAAGCTTGCGACGATCGCGCGCTCTCCAGAAATTCGAACAGCAGCGTGGCTGCCGCGTTGGGTTCGGCAGAGCGCGCAGCGAGAGCTCGCTCGGGATGCGCCTGGGCGTCGTCGATCGCCTGCACGTCGAGCGAGCCCACGCGACCCGTCAGCCACCAGAGCTCGCCGGCGAACGCCCGCTGAATGGCCGCCGGCTCGCCGGGGTCCAAGCGTTTTGCGACGGCTTCTCCGACGCACAGCGTTGCGTTCCGCTCGAGCGACAACGCATCGTCGCTCGCGCTCGACAGGCAAAACGCGGCCGCGCGGTCCAGCATACTCGAGCTGAGCGCGTCGTATTCGGTTGCGAGCTCGGGGTTCTCGCCGGTCAAGTACCAATCGAGCGCGTCACTGCCGCCGTGGCCGTCATCCGCCATTGGAGCCGGCAAGTTCAAGGCCCCAATGACGCGGTCATAGGCGAGCTCGAGCGCCTCCAGGGCGCGCAGCGTTTGGTCCGCCGAGCTGCCCGAGCCGCGCTGGACACACACGGGCAGCCGCGCCGAACACGCGGCGCCGATGCTGTGCGGACGTTCACGCTGCGCGGCGAACCGTGCGCCCGTCGGCAGCTGCGGATCGATCTCGACCGGGGGCCGGATCGTGTGCGGACCTCCGCCGAACAGCAGGGGCGGATCTCGGCGGATTCGGTTATCGGCGCGCGCATCGGACGCAGCTAACAGCGCGCCTACCGCCCAGCCGAGCGCGACGCCGATCCAGATCCTGCTGAGCATTGCCGAGCCGACTTTAACCCGGAACCGACCCACAACTCGCCCGCGAGAGCGGGCTCGGCGCGGCGCCCGGAGATCCGCGGATTGGCAGGAGAATTGACAGGATTTACCCAAGGGACCCTATACTTACGGAATGCCCCTGGCTCTGCGCCGGCGGTAAGCCACCATGAGCCTCAACTTCGATCCGTCGTACGCTCTGGAGTTCGATTTCGGCCGCGGCCAGATCCGCATGGCCAACGCAAGTGAGCGCGTGATCGTCCCGTGTGACGCGCTACTCGCGCTGTGTCACGGCGCGAGCGAAGACGCAGTGCGCGACTTCGGTCGTCGGCTCGGCACCGAAGCGGGGCGGGTGATGAATGATCGCCTGGGTGAGGCCTGGCAGGCCTCGCTCGAAACGGTGCTCGAGCATTTGGGTGGGGAGCTGGCGCTGATGGGGCTCGGTTCACTCGGCCTCGAGCGCTGGGGCCAGGCACTCGTGCTCTCGTTCAGTCACTCGCCGCTCGGCTGGGCCGGTGATCTGCTGCTCGGCTCGGTGCTCGAAGGCGCCATGCAACGAAGCTTCGGTCGCGATACCGTGGCCATCAAGTTGATGCGTGACGATCAGAAAGTGCGCTTTCTGATGGCGGGTCGCGCAGGTGCAGACAAAGCGGGTAACTGGTTGGCGGAAGGGGTGCCCTGGGGCGATGTCCTGAGCCGCTTGGCCGCGCGAGGTGCTTCGTGAGTCAAGAAGTCCAAAAGCTCCAAGAGTTGCTCGCGCGCGTACAACGGAACGCGGCGCTGCCCCGCACGCTCGTGTCGGCGGGTGCGTTCGAGCCGTCTCCGCCCGCGCAGGAAGCCCCGGTGGTCGCCTATTCGGCGCCCGCATACACCGCTCCGGTGACGGAATTCACGGCGGAACAGGTGTTTTTCGAGTCGGAGCCCCCGCCCCCGCCCGTGTACGCAACGGCGCTCAAGCCCGCCTCGGGCGCCCAAGCGAGCGCGCCCCTCGATACCTCCGTCGACGATTTGTTGCTCGAGGATCCGTTTCCGTCCGTCCGTCCCGCGCCGTCGTACAACGACGTGCTCGAGGACGAACCGATCCCACTCGTCTCGGTGGCCTCGCCGCGGGCGCTCGACCACGAAGACGACGTCTCGGGCGTGATGGCGATCTCCGAATTCAGTGAGGAGCAACCCGAGGAGCTCCTGGAAGACGACATCGTCGAGATGACGTCGACCGAATCCGAGCTGCCGGCCGCGAACCGCTCGCTCGATGAGCTCAGCTTCGACGACTTGGACGACAAGCGCACCGCTCCTCCGCCGAGCGACGACGAGCCGCCTGCGTCCTCCTCGCGCAACCGGATCGCCGGCACGATGGACGAAGCATTGGCTCGCGCCGCCGAGCAGATCCAGTTGGAAGAGGGCCGCGAGGTCCCGCTCAAGACTCCGCCCCCGGAGTCCGGTCCACAAGCAGCCGTGGCGCTGCCCATGGGCATGCACGCGCCGCTCGCGCCGGACATCGAAGAGCTGCTCGAAGCCGACATCTTGCCCAGTGGCGGAATGCGCGCTGCGCAACCAACGGCCGAGCAATTGGGCCAAACCATCGATTTGGAAGAGGCGCGCGGCCCGTCGCTCGAGCTCGACCAGCCCCCGTTCAACCCGGACGCGCTGCAAGAGGATCTGCCCAACGAAGAGCTCGAGGTCACCCTCCCGGGCCGCGAGTTTGGCGGCGGCTACCAGGCCGATCTGATGCCTCCGCCGGAAGCGCGGCAGGATCTCGACGCACATCGGCAACGCGTGGGAGATGATTCCATACCTGCACCCCCCGAGTCGCTCGCGCAGTACCCCTCGCGCCATCCCGATGGTCCGACCAGCGGCTTCGCGCCGATGATCGTGCCCTCCAGCGTGACCACGGACTCGTACAGCGAGAGCGTTTCGACCGTCACCATCGATGCTCCGTCGAATGCCGAGTTCGCCCCCGAGCTGCTCGCTCGCCCCGACAGCCATCCGAGGCCAGTCGCGAAATTCATCCGCATCGAGGCGCCTCGGCCGAAGACGTTCATGGAGCTGCTCGACACTTCCCTGGCGCTCGGTAGCGACTGATCCAGACTGGTTGTTTGGGTAGCGGGCGCGGCGCCCGCGGATCGTCATGAAGCTCGCAAGTCGGCGACACGGACGCGATGGATCGCTGGTGGTGGTCAGTCGCGACGGGCTACGGGTGGCGTCAGCGAGCCATATCGCGCCGCATTTGCAGGCCGCCTTGGACGATTGGCCGAGCGTGGAGCCCGAGCTGAAGCGTCGCTTCGAGGCGCTCGAGAGTGGCTTGCTACCGGGTCAGGCGATCGCGGAGGTCGAGCTCACCGCCCCATTGCCGCGGGCATACGAGTGGATCGACGGCTCTGCGTTCATCAACCACATCCTGCTCGTGCGCAAGGCGCGCGGCGTCCAACCGCCACCGACGTTGCGCACGGAGCCGCTCGTGTACCAAGGCGCTTCCGGCTGCCTGCTCGGTCCGAACGACGATTTCTGTCTGGGTGACGAGCGCTTCGGTTTGGATTTCGAGGCCGAACTGTGCGTGGTGTTGGCTGACACGCCCCGCGGCACGCACGCGGCGGACGCGGCGCCGTACGTCCGGCTCTTGATGCTGGCCAACGATTGGACCTTCCGCAACCTGGTCTCACCAGAGCTCGCCAAAGGCTTTGGGTTTTTCGTGGCCAAGCCGGCCACTGCCTTCTCGCCGTTCGCGGTGACGCCTGACGAACTGGGCGCTGCGTATCGCGACGGACGCCTGCATTTGCGGCTGCAAACACGGCTCAACGGCGCGCTGCTCGGCGATCCGGACGCGGGTGAGATGCACTTTTCGTTCTTCGACTTGCTCGCGCACGTGACGCAGACCCGCGCACTGACGGCAGGCACGATTCTGGGCAGCGGCACCGTGTCGAACGCGGATCCCGCGCGTGGCGTGTCCTGCCTCGCAGAGCTCCGGGCGCGCGAGTTGATCGCGAGCGGCACTGCGACGACGCCTTTTCTGCGCGAAGGGGATCGCGTCGAGATTGCCATGTACGATGACTCGGGCCGCAACGTATTCGGTTCGATTGCCGAGCACGTGACGGCTTGAACGGGCATTGAGCCATTCGCGGTTGCGCTGGTAGGCTGCGCGTCATCGCCGGCGGCTTGCAGATCTTGGAGGCGCACTCGCTGAAGCTCGCGGGGCGCTTCTTGGTCGGCGATCAGGTCTCCATCGCGGACGTCCTGCTCGTGCCACAGCTTTACGCGGCGCGTCGTTTGAATCTGCCGTTCGACGCCTACCCCAGATTGCTCCGGGTCGAGGCGGAATGCTTGAAACTGGAAGGTTTTGCCCCAGCGCACCCAGACCGACAGCCGGACCGCGAGTGAGACTCCCGCCGCTGGCGCTGCCGATAAATAGGCGTACTTTGAGAGGATGGCAGAGCTCGAATCGCTCGGGATCATCGGCCTGGAAGGTGTGCACTATTACGTGCGCGACTTGGAGCGCAGCACACGCTTCTACGTCGATCGAATGGACTTCGCGGAGGTTGCCGAGAGCGGTGAAGCGCTCAGCGAAGGTGGCCGCCAGCGTTCGCGCGCGTTTCGCGCAGGCGACTACGTCGTGGTTTGCTCGACGCCGGTGGGCGCGGGCGGCCGCGCGGATCGCTTTCTGAAGAAGCACCCGGACGGCGTGGGCACGCTCGCCTTTCGCGTCAACGACGCACAGCGCGCGTTCACGCTGCTCGATGGTCGCGGGGCCACTCCGATCAGTGACGTCGAGACGCACAAGGACGAGGGCGGCACGCTGAGGACATTCTCGATCACGACGCCCTTTGGCGACACCACGTTCCGGTTCGTGGAGCGCCGTGGATATGCCGGATTTTTCCCTGGGTTCGGCGAGGTGCCGCAGGCCCGCACCGGTCACAATCTGTGTACCATCACGGGCGTCGATCACATCACGTCCAACTTCCAGACCATGTCTCCCGCGCTGCTCTGGATGGAGCACGTGCTCGGCTTCGAGCGCTATTGGGACGTGGAGTTCCACACGCGCGATGTGGGCCGCGTGAAAATGCGGGATGGTTCCGGCTTGCGCTCGGTGGTGATGTGGGACCGTCACTCCGGCTTGAAGTTCGCGAACAACGAACCGTACCGGCCGAACTTCAAGGCCTCACAGATCAACCTGTTCAACGAAGACCACCGTGGGGACGGCGTGCAGCACATTGCGCTCGCGGTGCGCGACGTAATCGGCGCGGTTCGCGCGCTGCGCGCTCGCGGGGTCGAGTTCATGCGCACACCACCCACCTACTACGACGCGCTGCCCGAGCGGCTCCGGACGCTTTCGGTCGACGCCATCGACGAAGACATCACCACGCTGCGCGAGCTCGAACTACTGGTCGACGGGCACGGCTTGAAGTCCTATCTCTTGCAGATCTTTCTGAAGGATTCGGCTGGGATGTATGGCACTCGGGAAGCGGGCCCGTTTTTTTACGAGTTGATTCAGAGGAAGGGCGATAGCGGCTTCGGCGCGGGCAATTTCCGCGCGTTGTTCGAGAGCATCGAGCGCGAGCAGAAGGACGCGCTTCGTGACACCCGAAGGGGTGCCGAGAGGCACGAGTAGTGCTCGAGCGCCGGAGCTTCGGCGACCTGCCCGCAAAGGCGCATACGGCGCTCTACGGCGCCAGCTCGGGCGTGCTTCGCTACGAGGAGTGCATCACGCGCGCCGGCTTCGACGGCCCGTACACCATCGTGTACCACGAGCAGCGGCCGCACGAGGCCGAGCCGATCAGCGTCGCGTACGGTTGGGAGCTACTCGAGGGGCGGCCACCGCGCGCGCTGGAGCGCCATCACTTTCGCAGCTTCGAGCTGCCTCGGCGCGGCGGGGCGGCGTTGGATGCACGCGTGCCCTTGCTCGAAAATGACGACTTGGTGATTTCGGTGCTCGCTCCCGACGCCGAAGATCCCGCGTACTTCGTCAACGCGGACGGTGATCAACTGCTGTTCATTCGTGAAGGCGGCGGATTGCTCAAGACTCAACTCGGTGATTTACGCTTTCAGGCCAACGACTACGTCTGTTTGCCGCGCGGGCTCTTGCATCGTTTCGTGCCGGATGCGAAGACGCCGCAAGCTTGGCTCTCGATCGAGAGCGTGGGTCCGATCGCGATTCCGCGTCAGTACCGCAATGAGCTCGGGCAATTGCGCATGGACGCGCCTTACTCCCATCGCGACTTTCGTGCGCCAGAGTTCAGCGGTCCGAGCGACGAAGGCATTCGCAAGCTGGTGGTCAAGCGCGGTGGCGCGTTCTTCGGCTTTCGCTATGCGCGCTCGCCGCTCGACGTCGTGGGCTGGGACGGCACGTACTACCCAGTGGCGTTTTCGATATTGGATTTTCAGGCAAAGGTGGGCATGGTGCACCTGCCGCCGACCGTGCACGCGACCTTCGCGCTTCCGGGCGCGCTCGTGTGCAGCTTCGTTCCGCGCCCGCTCGACTATCACCCAAAGGCGATCGCCTGCCCGTATCCGCATTCGTCGGTCGACATCGACGAGGTGATCTATTACGTCCGCGGCAACTTCACTTCGCGCAAGGGCATCAGCCCGGGCAGCATTTCACTCCATCCGGCGGGGATCCCGCACGGGCCGCATCCCGGGGCGTACGAAGCCAGCCTCGGCGGCGGGCGTACGGAAGAGCTGGCGGTGATGCTCGATTGCGCGCGGCCCTTGTGGGTGACGAGCGCCGCGCTTTCAATCGACGACCCGAGCTACCATCACAGCTTCGTCGACCCGGGCGGAAGCCACTCGATCGGCTGATCGCGCAGCCACGTGCGCTGGCGACGCGCGAAGACCCGAGTCGCGCGGAAGATCGACAGCTCGAGCTCGGCCTGGTCGATTGGGCCGCCGTTCTGCAGGGCAAGCGCGACCTGCTTGTAGCCCACCGAGGCGAATGGCCTTGTCTCGAGGTAGCCGCGCGCCAAGAGCTCGCGCGCTTCGTCGACCCAGCCGGCGGCGAGCATCGCCTGACAACGCGCGCGAATGCGCCCGTCGAGCTCGTCTTTCTCGCGCCGCACTCCGAGTAGGCGCGCGGCGTGGCGCGAGGTTTTGAAACCGTGCTGTGCTTGCCACTCGCTCATGCCCACACCGGTTAGCTCGTGCACCTCGAGCGCGCGACTGACGCGCACGAAGTCGTTGGGTGCGAGTCGCGCAGCCGCGTCCGGATCGACCCGCGCCAAATCTTCGTGCAAGCCCGTGCGTCCGACCTCGCTGACCCGCGCGCGATGCCGCGCGCGCAACTCCGGATCCGCGGGCGGCGCGGGGACGAGCCCGTGAATCAACGCGCGGACCCATAAAAAGGTGCCTCCGCACACGATTGGCCGCTTCCCCCGCGCACGAATATCGGCGATCGCGAGCTCCGCCAATTCGGCGAAGCGTGCCGCGTCCATCGGCTCACTCGGTTCGATCACGTCAATCAGGTGGTGACGAGCCCGGGCTCGTTCTTCGGGGCTCGGCTTGCCCGTGCCCACCTCGAAGTGCCGATACACCTGCACGCTGTCCGCGCTCACGATCTCGCCGTCGTGTTTTTCACACAGTTCGATCGCGAGCGAGGTCTTGCCCGATGCAGTTGGGCCGACCACGACCCATAAGCGCTCGTCAGCCTGAGCGTCGAGGAACATGTCGGACCTAACGCCGCCCGACTTTGCGCTCGAGCTCCGCCCAACTCAGAAACGTCACCACGGGCCGTCCGTGCGGACAGTGTCCGGCGAAATCAGCTTCGTCCAAGGCCTCGAGCAGCGCTTTGACTTCGTCGGGAGCAAGCGGATCGCCTGCGCGGATAGAACCATGACAGGCCATGGTCGCGAGCGCGAGATCGACCGCGTCGGAGAAGCCGCGCCCGCCTTTGCGTGACACTTCCGCCAGCAAATCACGTAGCAATCGTTCGGCACTGGCGCGTTGTAACAGCTTCGGTACCGCGTGAATGCTGATGCTTTCGGGCCCGCGCACGCGCACGTCGAGCCCGACTTCGGCCATCTCCTTGCCGCGTTGTTCGACCAGCTCGGCTTCCGCGGGCGACACTTCGAGCGTGACCGGGAAGAGCAATGACTGCGAGGGCACGGCGCGGCCCTGGTATTGTTTGCGTAGACGCGTGAAAGTGACTCGCTCGGCGGCAGCGTGTTGATCGAGCAGGTAGATCCCCTCGCGGCTCTCGCACAATAGGTAGGTTTGCCGCAGCTGAGCCACGAACGTGAGGCTCGACCAGGCAATTTCTGGCTGGGGACGACTCGGAAGCCCAGACGAATCACGCACGGCGATCGACGGCGGCTCCAGCGCGAGCAAGAGTTCGCCGCTGGCGCCGCCGCTTTCGCCGAGGCCGCGCGACGCCAACGCGGGCATGCTGAAGGGGAGCGCTTCCGGCAGCGGTTCCGCCGATTTTGGCGCGCTGGCTGCGGACCAAGTGCGTTCGCCCGGCGAGGCGCCGGGCGTCGCGAGCGGAGTCACGAGCGGTGGCTCGGGGCGCGGCTTTGCCCAGGCGCTGCGGTTGGGCGTGGGCAGTGAGAACGCGCCGGCCAAGGCGCGCGACAGGGTGCCGTACAGGGCATCCGCGGTCGCGCGCTGATCGGCGAAGCGCACCTCGGCTTTTTGCGGGTGCACGTTCACGTCCAAGAACTCGGGCGGCAGATCCAAATATACGACGCCCCGCGGGTAGCGTCCGCGCTCGAGCACACTGCCGTACGCCTGGGCGATCGTCACGGCGAGACCCCGATCTCGCACCGAGCGACCATTGACGAACAAGCGTAGCCCGCCGGCGCCGCTGCGCGCGTGCTCTGGCCGCGACAAGTACGCCTCGATGCGGAGGGGCCCGCGCGTGCCCTCGCAGTGCGTCAAATCTTCTCCGGCGCAAACCTGCGCCACGCGATCGGCGCGGCCGTTCACGCGCAGGAATTCGCGCACTTGCCGGCCATCACGCATCAGCGTGAACGTCACCTCCGGCCGCGTGAGCGCCGCCGCTTCCACGACCTCCGTGACGTGCCCGGACTCGGTGCCGGTGGAGCGCAGAAATTTGCGGCGTGCGGGGATATTGAAGAACAATTCGCGCACTTCCACCCGCGTTCCGACGGACATGCCCGCTTCGCGCAGGACAGGCGCGGCCACGCCTTCGATCAGTACCTCGACGCCCGCGTCGCTACTGGCTGGGCGAGAGCGCAGCGCGAAACGACTGACCGACGCGATGCTCGGCAGGGCCTCGCCGCGAAAGCCGTAGCTCGAGAGGCTGTTCAAGTCGCTGATCGTCGTAAGCTTACTGGTCGCGTGGCGCTCCACACTCAGGCGTGCGTTTTCCGCGCTCATGCCTACGCCGTCGTCACTCACGCTCAAGCGCGTCACGCCGCCGCCCTCGATCTCGATGTCGACGCGCTGTGCGCCCGCGTCGAGCGCATTTTCGATCAGCTCTTTGACCACGCTTGCCGGGCGCTCCACCACTTCCCCAGCCGCAATTTGGCTGGCCAACGCTGGCGACAGAACGACGATGCGCGTTTCCAAGGGCTTGCCCGCCTCAGCATTACACCGGGGCGGGCCGCGCTCAATCAGCGTGGTCTCTCGCGAGCTAGAGCAGGCCAGCGCGCATTGCGGCTTCGGCGAGTCCGCCACCGCTAGTGTGGTTCGCCTTCAAGATGTCCGTCGCGGCCGCCTTGACGGCATTGGGCGCCTGCGCCATCGCGAACGAACGGCCCGCGCGGCGCAGCATCGGAATGTCGTTCAGCCAATCACCGACGGCCACCACTTCAGCGGCGGTCACGCCGTGGTGCCGAGCAACCCAATCGATCGCGGTGCCCTTGTCCACGCCCGATGCGCGCACGACCAAGCCCCAAGTGCCGGAGTAGCCGGGGCGACCGACCTCGAACGTGACGCACTGCAGGTGCTGGTCGTTGTTCTTGATGAACAGCTCGGTGTTGCGGATTTGATCGGGTGTGCCGAGGGCCACCAGCGCAGACAGCAGAGCGCCCGGCTCGCGCCAGGCGTCGAAGTCGGTCAAGCGCTCGACCTCCTGCGTGCGCTCGGTCCAGGTGCTCACGTAGTCGAGGTACTGCGCGCCGCGCGCGTCGTGGAACAAGCGGTCCCCCGAGAACGCGAACGCGGCGGGCCGAATCCGGCCGAGCGCCTCGAACAAGAGCTCAGTGGCGACATCCGAGAGCGGAGTGCTGTGCAGCTCCAGGTGGTTCGTCGAGTCGACGATGTGACTGCCGTCGATGCACGCCACAGGACCGAGGATATGCATCGCCTCGGCGATCTCACGGGTCCCGGAATACATGCGCCCGGTACACAGCGTGACTGGCACGCCGCGCGCTATGAGCGCGGCGATCGCTTCCGCGTCACTCGGGTGCACGTCTCCGTCCGCGCCGAGCAGTGTCCCGTCGATATCAGTGACGAAGACCTTTGCCACGCTACCCATCAGCGGACTGGACTGGCGCAAGGGGGTTGCCGCGAGGCGACCCCCCAAAAACGTCAATTCGCTAGATTCGCAGGAGCAGCGCCGAGCGGGTACACGGACACGCGCTTCTTGGTGCGCGAATCGTGCTCGTAGGTCACGGTCCCATCGACCAAAGAGTAGAGCGTGTAGTCACGACCCACGCCGACGTTGCGGCCTGGGTTGATGGTCTGGCCCACCTGGCGAACCAGGATGCCGCCGGCGCGAACGGCTTCGCCGCCGTACACCTTGACACCACGGTACTGGGCGTTCGAGCCACGACCGTTGCGCGTAGAGCCGCCGCCTTTTTTATGTGCCATTACGCGCTCACCCCGGTGAGGCCCGTGATCTTCACGGCCGTGTAATTCTGACGATGGCCCGCCTTCTTGCGCGAGCGCTTGCGCTTGCGGAACTTGAAGACGATCAGCTTCGGACCGCGGAGCTGGCGAACGATCTCGCCCTCTACCGAAGCGCCGGAGACGAGCGGCTTGCCAAACTGCGGCGAATCGCCGGAGACCATGAGAACCTGGTCGAATTTGATTTTGGTACCCGGATCGCCCTTGAGGAGCTCAACCTGAACGGTTTCGCCCTCTGCGACTCGGTACTGCTTGCCGCCCGTGCGGATAACTGCGTAGGCCATGGGAATGGGGCGCGGAACCTAATTCATACCCAGCAACCAAGCAAGCACTCAACAGTAATTCTCTCACTATAAGTGCTGAACCGGTGCACAGGGAAGGGCGATCTGCCCTAAAAACATGCGATTGGGCGAGTCAGGCGCGCTCGGCCTCGGAGCGGAAGCCAGGGGAGGAGGCGGTTACTGGCGCGGCGCTGCCGCCTGCCCCGTGAGGGAGGTTGAGGCCGACGGCGGTGATGCCGACCAGCACGACGAACACCCCCATCCCCAGCGCAGCCAACCGACGGCCTCGCCCGGGGCGGCGACCCTGCCCGGCAGCTGGCCCAGCAAAATCGCGACCCCGAACGCAGCGTAGACCGCGTCCATGACTGGAATCACGCCCGCGAACAGCGCCGCGACGTAGTGAAGCCGACCGAGTACCCGCAATTGCTTTTCATCATCGTGGTTCATGGAGGACCCATCGAGGCGACCGGCGGCTCAGATGCGGCCAATCGGCTAAATGCGACTGATGAGACTATTGGTTGCCGAGCTCTGGTCCCGTTGAATCTCCTGCACGATGTCGAGCTCCTTGTCTGCTCGCTTGTCGGCTTTGTCGATCTCTGCGCTGGCATCACCGGCTTGCCACTGGGCCTGCGCGGCCAGCATTTCATGCTGCTTGGCTATCGCCTGGTAGCGTTCAGCGGTGCTGTCGCCGAGGATGGCCTTTACCGGATCAGCCAGCTTGCTCGAGGCGCTTCCGAGATCCCCGAGAATGGTTGCGATTCGCTTGTCTTTAGCGATCTCGGTGAGACAAGATCCTTTGGACAAGCCAACGTCTGCGTCGAATTGGAAGCTGGCCGCGCCGATCTGGCAGGCCCCGCCAGCGATGGTGAGCGAAGCGCCTACCAATGCACCGTTGCGGGTCGCGCTCGCCGCAGCGTGTAATGCATCGATTTGCTGTTGGGCCTGGTCGAGGTAGCTCTCGCGTGCGGCGTCGCGCTGCATCCGTGAGCTCTCGGATTGATTGGCATCATTTTCGAGCTGCAGCGCGGCGAGCTCACCGGCGAAACCGCTCACATTGACGCTTGAAATCGCTTGGGTCATTGATCAGATCCTGCTGTACAAGGCAGCGTTGGTGTCGGAATCGTTCTGAACGATCTCGCCGACCGTGCTCGTTTCGCGTTGTTCGGCGCGAAGGGCGCGCTCGAGCAGCGCGAACGCATCGTCCATGCTGAGCTGCGTCGCTGTCTGGCTTGCGTGATAGCCACTGGCGTCGGCCTGGTAGCTCAAATCATCAGCATGGTAGCGGGCGGCGGCGTAGTTGAGTACTCCACCGGCGATCGTCGCTCCGCCCTCAGTGAGCTTCGCGCCGAGCTCGACATAATGCGCGCCATTCGCCAGAGCGCTCGCTGCCTGGCCGGCGCCCGCTCCGCTACCAAAGCCGACCGCTACAGCTGCGATGGTCAGTGCCATGCACCACTTGGGATCGAGCCCGAGTTCTGCCCCCACCTTTGCGGCCACCTGGAGCGCCGCGGAAACGGCCATGAGCACCAACGGTCCCGCAGCGCCACCGGTGGCGATGGTCGCCGCAATGGCAGCGACCGCCCCGGCAATTTTGCCGATTTCGCTGCCGAAGATTTTGCCGAGAAAGCCGAGAAAGCCGGAATGTTTTGCAGCCTCTTGGGCGTGCTGGATGGCATCAGCCAACTGCTGCTTCAGCTCCTCCAGCTTCTTGGCGCTGAGCTCGACATCGGTCTTGGCGCCGCCTTGCGTACAGCTCTGGGCTTGCATCAGCACCGCCAAGAGAGCGCAGGCTCCGTTCAGGTTAGGAGGCGAATCGACCGTTGAGTGAGCTTGCCAAGCGTTGACCGGACTATGACTACTAGCTACGGATAGTGACATCTGAAACGCTCTCTCTCTTGCGCACCGTTTAGCCGATGCGGTTGATGATTGAGTCGAGCGTCTTGTTGCGCGAATCCATCAGCGCTGACGCGATCTGTTCGGTCTGGTTGATGTGGCTGTTCAGTTGATTGAGGTTGAGCAGGCCGAGCTGATCGTCTTTGCCCAAGCCATCGACTGCGTTACCGATGCCCGTGGTCCAGTCATCGACTTCCTTGGTGTCGATGTAAACGGGTGCGGGAGAATGGCTCGGGGGGACCTCGACCGTGATCTGATTTCCGTCGGCATCTGTCCCCGAGGTATAGGTCGGGGATTCGGCAGCCTTGAATGCGTCTGCCGAGCGCTTGTCGAGCGTTTCGACGAACCCTTCCAACGCCTTTTTGACGTCCGGAAATTCGTCCCCGAACTCGTCGATGGCCTGGTGCATCGCGGCGGTGACCTCGCTCGCGTCTTTGCCATTCGTCTTCGATTGTAGGAGCTGACTCTTGATACCGTTGAGAGCTTTCTCCGCATCCGTGCGGTGTCCCGAGGTATCCATCCCTGCTCGCATCTCGCCGTAGGCATCGTCGAGTTTCATCTCCATCCAAGCGTCGATGCTGTCGTGACTGATGTAGTTGCTGCCAGTAGCGCCAATCGACATGTGAATGCTCCCTTTTCCTGCGCGTCGGGTTTGACGCTTGAATTCCTGTCGGGCTCGAGCGCCGGGGAGTTGCGGAAATTGTGGGTGCATGTGATCTGCCCGCGGTAACGACCTCGAACGCCCGGCCGAGCGTGGTCGCGCTATAGATCTCGCTGTGCGGGGCGCGTATGCTCGGGGACGATCATGAGTCGTCGGATCTCTGCGCTGGGGCCGTGCGCGCTGTGCGTGGCGCTGTGCGGCTTCGCGCTCGGGGCTCGCACTGCGGAGGCCGCGCCGAAGGCCAAGCCGCACGGGGCCGCGCAGAGCAAAACCCCCAAGAAAAATCCGAAGAAGGCCGAGCCCGAAGCAAATGCGACGAGCGCAGACGCCAAAGGGGATGACGAGAAGCCGGACAAGGGCGAGCCCAGCGCGGTAAAAGCCGCGGGAACCAGCGCCACGAAGGCCACCCCTAACGCTTCTGCGACGGCTGCCGTCAAAGAGACGAAGGAAAGCAAAGAGGGCGTGAAGACCTACAAGTTCGGCACGATCGAGGTCGAGGGTCGCTTGAAGTCGCCGCAAATCATTTACTTTTTGCGCCGCGTGCGGGCTGAGTTCGACGCCGGGCTCTTGGGTCATCGTTCATTCATGCGTGAACTGTCTGATACTCGGAACAATCCGTCGCTGCGATGAGCACTCCCTCCCCCCCGCCTGAGACGCTACCGATCGTGCTTCGTACCGCTGCCGTGTGGGGTACGACCGTGCTCGCCGTGCAGAATCTCGACAAGGGACAATCCCTGAAGTTGAGTGACGGCGAGGGCAATCTCGTCGCTAAGCCGGACGGCTCGCAGGTCGCGGATTTTCCGGTGCGCGCAGTGGGCACGGGTTGGGAGCTCGATGCGCGGGGGTCGACCGGTGGTGAGCTCGTGCTGCGCGGTCGTCGCGAGAATCCGGCGGAGCTCGGCCGTTCGGGCGCGCCGATTCCGATCGTTGCGGGCGACTACGGGCTGATTCAGTACGGTAATTTCTCGGTCTTTTTCCAGTTCACGCACGGCGCGCCGATCATCCGTCGCCGTCGCCGTCCGGACTGGGCGCTGCTACTCTCGTTCATCTTCGCGATGGTCGCGGTGGGCGGTGGCTTGGCATTGATTTGGGCCATCACCACGCCACAGGGCATTCCCAAGCCGCTCGAGCTGACCAGCCAGCAAGAGCTCGAGCTGCAGTTCAATCTCAAGGACCTCGACACGCCGCCGCCCATGCCCGACGTGGGCAAAGAGGAGGACAAAGGTCAGGGCATCAAAGACCCGGGCGCCAAGGACAAGAAGGAACAAGGCGGCGGGAAGAAGATCGCGGGTGCCGAGGGCAAACTGGGGCGCAACGGCAAAGAGACGACGACCAAGCAGACAGGCGAGATCCGTGCGGGCTTGGGCGGCATGTCCGAAGCCTTGTCGAGCGACGTGGGCGACGAAATCAAGAAGACCCTCGGCACGATCAGCTCGGTCGCCGATGCGCTCGGCGGTTTGCGCTCGGATCAGATCGTGCTTGGTGCGGGCAGCGGGACCGGCCTCAAGGGTTCGGGCAAAGGCGGCGGTGGCGACGCACCGGGCGGCGTGCCGTTCGGCTCGGGCGCGCTCGACACGGGCTGGGGCCCGGGCAGAGGCGGCGGGTTTGGTTCGGGCTCGGGCGGCCCGGGCGGGCGCGGCCTGGGCGGCAACGGCAAAGGCGGGCTCGGCGGCGGTGACGGCTCGGGCAATGGCAATGGCAGCGGTGATGGCGAGCACAAGGTCGCGGGCAAGGCTGCGGTCGTGGCCGGACAAGGGCTCTCGGCGGAGCAGATCCGGCGCGTGGTGATGTCGCGCATGGGCGCGTTCCAAGCCTGCTATGAGATAGCTTCGGCGCACGATCCGACGCTCAAGGGCAGCGTGGGTGTTGCGTTCAGCGTAAGTCCCGGCGGCTCGGTATCGAGCGCGAGCATCACGGGCTCATCCTTGAACAATCCGCGCGTCGAAGGTTGCATCTTGCGGCAGTTCAACCGCTTGCAGTTTCCGACGGCAGACAAAGCCTCCGGCGCGAGTTTTCCATTCGCCTTCAGGCCCGGGAAAAAGTAGCGCTGGGCGCCGCGGCCGCGGCGCGTGGCACGCCCTTGGCATAGTCCAAAGCTCTCGCCGAACGAGTCCTCAAATGATGCGAAAAATCGGGCAATCCATCCGGACCGGAGCGGGGGCGAAGCGCCCCGAAGCGTGGGCTTGCTGCCCCCAGCGGCTGTCGGTGTTTGTCGGCTTGGGCTGTGCGCTGTTCGCCGTTGGTTGCGGCTCGCAGGAGCAATCGCGCAACTTGGAGCCCGAAGAGGTCGGCATCACGCCCGACGTCGCGCCGATCTTCGATGATGGTGAGACGCAGCTGTTCGAGGTCAAGCGCGGGCTGCAATTTCCGATTCTGGATCCGAGCCCCGCACAGGCCGATGCGCTGAACCAGGTCGACGTCGAGCCCTACGGCAAGAAGCCGTGGATCACCAACCAAGACGTGAAGGTGCAGCTCACCTGGACACTGAGCAACCTCGACCAAGACCAGCGTGTGGTCGAGCTGCTGGTCGACCCCTGGAACGAGTTCGGGCGTTACTACCCTGGCATGACGCTGACCGACGCCGAGGAGCAGACGTTTCAACCGAACAGTTCCGGCATCGACCACTACTACGTGCTCGAAGGCAAGGGAGCGGGTGCATCATCGCGCCGTCACGGAACGTTCACGTTCGATGACATGAACGAGATGGCGGTCGACTTTGCCACCGTGCAAAACATGATCAAGTTCCCGCCGCCTCCGCCCAACGGCGTGCAAACGGACCCGGACATGATGTCCGATCCCTTGCCGATCTACGCCAATCACGCCTTCAACTTCCTCAATCACTCCTACGATGACCCGTTGATCGCGCCGTACATTCCCGCCGTGATCGCCGGCCTGACCGGCATCGATTTTGGATTCCGCACCACGGAAAAGGCGACCATCGCGCTGGAGATTCAGATCGAGGTCGTCGACTTGGGGCAGGGTCGAGTCCAAGAAGCGGGTAGCGGCGAAAAGTTGCTGGCGGAGACGACCCAGGTCGTTACCGTCGGCAGTGCCGTGCCTTCGGCAATGTAACGGGCGCGCCCGTCTGTTCGCCCGCTACGGCTCGTGCTAGGCAGGGCGCGCCATGAGCCGCATTTATCGTACGCTGCCGCCCGAGGGCACTCGTCTCGGGATCGCATTTTCTGGGGGTCTGGACACGCGCTGTGCCGTCGCTTGGCTGAGCGAAAAGGGCATGAAGGTGTTCGCGTACACCGCGGATCTGGCCCAGCCGGACGAGAGCGACCCGGCCACGATTCCGCCCATCGCGCGCGAGCATGGCGCGGTCGAAGCGCGCTTGATCGATTGTCGCGAAGCGATGGCGCGCGAAGGCATCGTCGCCATTCAATGCGGCGCGTTCCACCTGTCGAGCGGCGGCAAGAAATACTTCAACACCACGCCGCTCGGTCGCGCGGTGACCACGACCGCCATCATCCGCGCCATGCGCGAGGACGACGTGCACGTGTTCGGGGATGGCAGCACCCACAAGGGCAACGACATCCAGCGCTTCTACCGCTATGGCATTTTGACCAACCCGAACTTGAAGATCTACAAGCCGTGGCTCGATCAGCAGTTCGTGGACGCCTTCGGTGGCCGCACCGAAATGAGCGAGTACCTGAAGAAAATCGGGCGCCCGTACACGATGAGCACGGAAAAAGCGTACAGCACGGACGCCAACGTGCTGGGCGCCACGCACGAGGCCAAAGACCTCGAGCACTTGAACAAGGGCATGCACATCGTGCAGCCGATCATGGGCGTGGCTCATTGGAAGCCCGAACTCGCGATCGCCGCGGAAGACGTCACGGTCGAGTTCGAGGCCGGCTTTCCGGTGGCCATCAACGGCAAGCGCTTCACGAAGCTGATCGACTTGGTGCTGGAGGCCAATCGCATCGGCGGTCGCCACGGCCTGGGCATGAGCGACCAGATCGAAAATCGCGTGATCGACGCCAAGAGCCGCGGCATCTACGAAGCGCCGGCAATGGCGCTGCTCCACATCGCGTACGAGCGCTTGCTGTCAGCCGTGCACAACGAAAATACGCTTGATTTGTACTTCACGCTCGGTCGGCGTTTGGGCCGCGTGCTGTACGAAGGCAAATGGTTCGATCCCGAAGCCATGATGCTCAAAGACGGCCTCACGCGTTGGATTGCGCCCAGCGTTACGGGTAGCGTCACGGTGCAGCTGCGCCGCGGTGACGACTACTCGATCATGGAGACCAAGGCCGAGTACATGGCCTACGCGCCAGAGAAGCTATCGATGGAGCGCGTGGAGGATCCCGCGTTCTCGCCCGCCGATCGCATCGGCGCGCTCGAGATGCAAAATCTGTCGATCACCGACAATCGCAATTTCTTGATTCACCACCTGGAAAGCGTGGCGCGCCTGAGCGCGGCCGCGACCGCCAGCCCCTTGCCCGAGCTGCTCGGGAAGACCGAGAAATAATCGTCGCCGATGGGCGAGCGGGCGATCAGCGCGTTCGGAATGCTCGTCATGATGGCGCTAGCGTTCGCGCTCTGCCCGGCCGAACGCCGCCGCCTGGTCAAGCTGCGCACGGTCGGCGGTGGCCTCCTGATGCTGATCGCGTTCGCGGTGATCGTGCTGCGCACACCCGCGAGTCGCTTGTTCTTGCTCGGCAACGACGCGGTCGATCGCTTGCTCGCTTTCAGCCGAGATGGCGCAAGCTTCCTGTTCGGCCGCTTGACGACCGATCCGGCTTCGTTCGGCTTTATCCTCGCATTTCAGGTGTTGCCCACGATCCTGTTCTTCTCGGCGCTGATGTCCTTGCTCTATCACCTGCGGGTGATGCCCTTCATCATCGAGGGCGTGGGGCGACTCTTGATGCGCGTCTTGGGCACGAGCGGCGCCGAAAGCTTCTCCACCGTGGCGGACATCTTCGTCGGGCAGACCGAAGCTCCCTTGGCGATCAAGCCCTATTTGGCCAAAATGTCGGTCTCCGAGCTCAACGCTTGCATGGTGGCGGGCTTTGCCACCACCGCGGGCGGTGTGCTCGCCGCCTACGTGGCGATGCTCAGCCACGCCGTGCCAGGCATCGCCGGCCATTTGATCGCCTGCAGCGTGATGAGCGCGCCAGCCTCTTTGGTCATCGCCAAGTTGATGTTGCCCGAAGAAGCGGGGCGCGACTACGAGCACGAAGCCCGCGTCAACATCCCGCAGGCGAGCGAGAACTTCCTCGACGCAATTGCGCAAGGCACCGGCGACGGTATCCGCTTGGCCGTCAACGTCGGCGGGATGCTGGTCGTGTTCTTGGCACTGACGGCCATGCTCAACGCTGCGTTGGGCTACCTCGGCAGTGCCATCTTCGCGCGCCCGATCAGTTTGGAACTGGTCTTCGGTTGGGTATTTTCGCCGCTCGCCTGGGTGATGGGCATTCCCAACGCGGACGTGCTCAAAGTGGGTCAACTCCTCGGCCAAAAGACGGTCCTGAACGAGTTCGTCGCGTATTCACACATGGCCGAAATGCTGACCAAAGATCCGCACTGGCTGACCGAACGCGGCCGCGTGATCACCGCCTACGCGCTGTGCGGCTTCGCCAACTTCGGCAGTATCGGCATTCAAATCGGCGGCTACTCTGGACTCGCGCCGGATCGCCGCGGCGACATCTCGCGGCTCGCGCTCAAAGCCATGTTCGGCGGACTGCTGGCGACGTGTCTCGTGGCCTGCGTCGCGGGCGTGATGCTGTAGCCCGCCCCTAGATCGCTCTGCGCTTGTTTGCCCGCCAAATACCAAGCGAGCGCGGTGCCCTCAGGGCTTCGGCGGCGCAGCTGGAGCGGGCTTTGCAACGGGCGCGGCGACGATCGGCTTGGGCGCTGGATGCGCGAGGGCGTAGCGAATGATGCGTTTGAATGCTTTGAGGGGCTGGGCGCCGGACAGATAGTAACCGTTGATCACGAACGCGGGGGTGCCACGAATGCCGGCGTCTTCGGCCAGGGCTTTGTCCTTGGCCAGCACGCTGTCGAAGCGGCCATCGGTTTGGGCGGCGCTGAGGCGCGCCTGGTCCAAATGGAGCGCGGCGGTGTATTTGGCCAGTGTTTCGTCGTTCAATTCGGTGTCGCTGCTGAACAAGAGATCGTGGATCTTCCAGAAGCCCGCGTCGCCTTTTTGAGCGCGGACTTCGCGCGCGACGATGGCGGCGGGGCGGGCGCGTTCGTGGAACGACAGCGGGTAGTCGTGCCAGACGAAGCGCAGCTTGTTCGGGTAGGCCTTCTCGAGCTCGGTCAGCGTTTTGTCGACCTTCTGACAGAACGGGCACTGAAAGTCCGCAAACTCGTGGATGAGGATCGGCGCGCTCACCGGGCCGCGGCTGGGGTTGTCGGCGTTGGGCGCGGGGAGCTCTTTGCGCTCTGGCGGGTCCGGATCTTGCGCATGCTTCATGATCTCGTCGTAGACGGCGGCGCGCGGGGTGCCCGCGGCGACCAACGCGTTCGCGACCTTGAGCTGCGCTTCGACCACGGTGACGAAGTTTTCGAGCGGTTGCGCGCCCGATAGGCGCAGGCCATTGATGAAGAAGTGCGGCGTACCCGAGGCCTTGAAGTCGCTCGCGAGATCCATGTCGGCCTCGATTTCGGCGGCGTGGGTATTGTTCGCGAGCGCGTTTTTCAAGCGCTTTTCGTCGAGCTTGAGCTCCTTGCCCAGCGCCAGCAGGTCGCTCTCTTCCAGCTTGCCCTCGAACAACCGGCGATTGGCCTCCAGGAAGCCGGCGTCGCCCTTTCGAGCGCGGGCCTCGAGCGCGAGGTTCGCGGCCGGCAGCGCGCGTGGATGGAACGGCAACGGATTCTGGCGCAGCACCACGCGCACGTCCTTCGGGTAGCGCGCCATCAGATCATTCATGGTGGCCTCGGCGTGTCGGCAATAGGGGCACTGATAGTCGAAGAACTCGACGATGGTGACCAGCGCGTCGCTGGGACCGATGGTGGGCGCGCCCTTCACTGGTACCTTCCAGATCACGAGATCTCGTTCGGGCTCGTCGTCG
This sequence comes from Pseudomonadota bacterium, assembly GCA_037200885.1. Lineage (GTDB taxonomy): Bacteria > Myxococcota_A > Polyangia > Polyangiales > Polyangiaceae > PMG-095. The sequence goes on along the minus strand of JBBCIN010000003.1, from coordinate 947,764 downwards.
TCTGGATCGGGCTTCGGGGCGACGTAGTTGGCCGCGACGCGCGTCTTGTACACCGCCTCCGCCGGGGTGCCTTTGCGGAGCAACTCGTTTGCGGCGGCGAGCTCCGCGTCGATGATGCTGGTGAAAGAGTCGAGCGGTTGCGCGCCGGTCAAGCTCTTGCCGTTGATACGAAACGCGGGCGTGCCATCGGCGCCGACGTTGGCCGAAAGGGCGATGTCGCGCTCGATTTTGTCGTTCGTTTCCGGCAAATCGGCACGCAGCAGCACGACTTTGGGATCGAGCCCCACGCGCGCCACCCAGGCGCTGAGCGCCTCGTCCCCGAGCTTTTGTTGTTCCTCGAACGCCAGGTCCAAGAACGCGAAGAACGCGGGCGAGCCGCCTTGATGCAGTACTGCGTCGGCCACCTTGGCCGCGGGCCGCGCGTTCGCATGGAACGGCAACGGGTTGTGCTTGAACACGACGCGCAGTTGGTTCGGTCCGTATTTGGCTTGCAGGGCTTTGATCGTGGGCTGCACGCGCGAACAGAACGGACACTGCAGATCCGAAAACTCCATCAGCGTTACGGGCGCGGTCGCTGCGCCCCATACCGGGTCGTCACTGCCGACGGGCAACGGCTCGGAGCTGGGCTGCGCTCCGCCGGCCGAGCTCGCGAGCTGCGCCATGCCGGGAGTGGCCGCGGGCACGCTCGGTCCGCCGAGTGGTGGCCGTGCCGCGGGCGTCTGGGAGCAGCTCGCGATTTGAGCCGCCAGTACCAATGCTGTCGTGACCTGCCCCAGGCGATGAATCCACATGATTCATGCGTCATAGCGCCCGGCCGAGGCCGCGTCTACGGGCCGAAACTCGCCTTTACGGACCGAGCAGCGCGTCGAGTACGGGCGATAGCTCGGCTCGGTTCAGTTCGAGTCCGAGCTTCAAGCGCGCCCCGCTTTGGCTGACCGCGATGCGCGTGGCGATCTGGGCGAGCGCGGGATCCAAGGGCAGTGCGTTGAGCGACGAACGCAACTCGCTGAGCAAGCTCGAGATGCGCGTCGCGCCGTCGCTGTCCGCGCAGTCGAGCAACACGAGCAATTGTGCCGTTTGTCCGACGTTGACGCGCGCGGCCACGGTTTGGAGCGCGCTGAGGGGTGACAGCCGCGCATTGCCGTCGCTGCCCGCGACGCGCTCGAACCAACCCTCACCGGGCGACCAAGTCGCGAGCAGCGCGCCCGTTCCGAGCGCGCGCCTCAATTCAGCGTGCCGCGCGTCTCTGGCTTCGCGCGTGTCGGCGTGTCCTTCGGCCGAGTCCAACAGTTCCCGGAAGTAGCTGCCGCCGCTGACGACGACGAGGCCGTCTTTCGAGGCGATCTCGCCGCTGCTCGCTTTGCGGTCGCGCACCGAGTCGAAGCTGCCCAGCCTGGTTTGGATTGCCTCGCCGCCGCGCGCCGTGATCGCGGCGGTCGCGCAGCGCGTGATCTCCGTCGCGCTGAATCGTCCAGAGGCGACGATGCCGAAATCTTCGGCGTGCTCCTGCGCTGCGATGTCCGCGCTGGGTACCGCGAGTGCCAACTGATCGAGCCGCGCGAGCGGATCGAAGCCGCACGATTTGACGAGCTTGCTCGTGCCAGCGCTGCGCCCGAGGCGTTCGGCGATGAGCGCGCCGAGTGGCGAGCGCGCGAACCCGCGCAGATCGACACTGAGCAGCAACGCGGAACCCGGTGGGATGATCGAAAGCGGTGAGCGCTCGTCCGTCGCCGGAGAGCGCGACGCACGCTGAGTTGCTGGTTCGCCTGAGTGTGGCAGTGCGCAAAAGACCCAAACGGCCAGCGCCAGCGAAGCGCCGAGTAGCCCGAGATGAATGTTCCGCTCAGTCGCGCTCACTGGCTATGGTCGCTCGCGCGACGTCCACTCGAGGCACGTCGGCCCTCCGGGCGCGCGGGAAACGCGCGGCGATCGAGCGGCGCGCGTCGCTCCAGCAGCGAACGCTGCCCGCGTCGCTCCGTAAAGGCTTTGCGTAGCGCCGCCACGGTCGCAGGTGCTTGCCGCTTGACCTGCTCCGCGTGCGCGCCGCACAGCGCGACCACGCGATCTTCGATCAGGACACGCCGCAACTTGGTCGGTCGATGCTCGGCCGCCGAAACACGAGTCTTGAGGGTCGCGCACAGCTCACACTTCCGGGTCATGCCTCCGGCCTAGCGGATCGCGGTCAGCGCGGCCAAATTTCCGGCCTAGGTCAGTTGCGACCCAGCGCGTGCTTTTCGGCCCAGGCGATCACGTCTTGCTCGGGGGTTTTGCCTTGGTGGCGACCGAGCTCCTGGATGCCGGTGGGGCTGGTGACGTTCACTTCGATCAGCTTTTCGCCGATCACGTCGAGGCCGACGAACCAGAGGCCATGTTCGCGCAGTTTGGGGCCGACGGCGGCGACCATTTCGCGCTCGCGCGGGGTGAGCTCGGTGGCGTGCACTTGGCCGCCCGCGTGGATGTTGGCGCGCACGTCGTCCTCGCGCGGGACGCGCAAGATGGCGCCTAGAGGTTCGCCATCGAGCAGCAGGATGCGTTTGTCGCCCTGGCGGATTGCGGGCTGGTATTCCTGCACCATGGCGAGGCGTTTGCCTTCCATGGTCATGATGTCGACCATCGAGCGCACGTTGCGGTCGCCGCTGGTGAGCACGACGACGCCCGCGCCGCCCGCGCCGTCGAGCGGCTTGAGCACGGCGGTGCCGCCCACTTTGTCCACGAAAGCGATGATTTGCGCGGGCTCTGCGCTGACCAGGGAGCGCGGCATGAACTCCAGGAACTGAAACGTGAACAGCTTTTCGTTCGCGTCGCGCAGGCCGCGCGGGTCGTTCATGACCAGCACGCGATCCTTGATCAGATCCAAGACCTGGGTGAGGTACAGGTAACCGGCGTCGAAGGGCGGATCTTTACGGATGAAGACCGCGTCGAGCTTCGCGACCTCGAAGCGCTCGTCAGCACCGAGGGTGACGTACGGCTTTTGCTCGCTCACTTTCACCGAACGAGCGCGCGCAAAGACGTCGCGGCCCTCGTTGGAAAGCTCACGCGGGAGGCAGTGCAGGCACTCATGCCCGCGCGCCATCGCGCCGCGAATGAACGCGAAGGTGGTATCCTTGTCGGCCGTCATCGTTTCGGCCGGGTCCATCACGAAGAGAATGCGCACTTGGTTGGCGCAAATCTCACACGTCGCGAGCGGCCGAGCAAATGCTCCGTCGCGATTTTGCTAGGCTCGCCGGCATGAGTAGGCCCTGGTTGATACCGTTGAGCGGCGGCCTGTGCGCCATTGCGCTCGTGCTCGCCGCGCCCGGAGGTCACGCCGAGGCCAAACCCGCGCACGTTGCGGTAGCCACCGAGAACGCGGTGTCCACGCGCGAGGGCTTGGCCGAGCTCGCGGCGGGCGGCAACGCGGTGGACGCGATCGTGCGCGCCGTACTCGTCGCGGGCATCGCCAGTCCGAGCTCGAGCGGTCTCGGCGGCGGCGGCTTTGCGATGGTTTGGCGCGCCGCCACGCGCGAGCCATACGTGCTCGATTTTCGCGAGACCGCGCCGGCCGCGATCGACGTGGCGGCATTCGAGGCGCGACCGTTCAAGCCGGAGGAACGCGCGCGCGCCACGGGCGTGCCCGGTGAGCTCGCCGGGCTATGGCAGCTGCAACATGATTTGGGTAAGCGGCCATGGCGTGACGTGGTCTCGCCGGCAGCGCACGTGGCCGAAACCGGTTTTGCGGTGAGCCAGCATTTGAGCAATGCCGCCGCGTCGCCGTGGTCGAAGTTGGCCTGGACCGATGTGGGCCTCGCGAGCTTGTTCTTCCCCGGGGGCAAGCCAATTCTAGCCGGCAAATCGCTGAAAAATCCGAAACTCGCTCGGACCCTGCGACGAGTCGCGCTGGAGGGCAAAGCTCCGCTGTATGAAGGCGAGCTCGGGCGCGAGCTGATTGCGACCGCGCAGGCCAAAGGCGGCGCGCTCAGCGCGGTTGAGCTGCGCGACTATCGCCCCGTATCGCGGCAAGCGATCCACGTGAGCTGGGAAGGCTACGACGTGTACACGATGCCGTTGCCGTCAGCGGGAGGGCTGATGGTGGCAGAGGCCCTGAGCATGTTTTCGAAGGCCGAGCTGCAGCGCTTCGGGCAGGGCACGGGCGTCTTTCAGCACACGCTGGCCGAAGCCATGCGTGGCGCGTTGTCCGATCGCATGCGCTTCTTGGGCGATCCCGATTTCGAGAAACCCGATGTACCTGCGCTGCTGGACCCGCAGCGGCTTGCCGCGCGCAAGCGCTCGATCTCCACCGAGCGCACGCAGGCCGTGCCGCGTTTCCAGGAAAACGAGCACGGAACGCATCATTTGCTGGTGATCGACGCCGAGGGCAACGTGGCCTCGATCACGACCACCGTGAACAACGCGTTCGGCGCCAAGCTGAGCGCGCCTTCGAGCGGCATCGTGCTCAATGACCAGCTGGACGATTTCACGAAGCAAAAAGATGTCGCTCCGTTCGGCCTAACCCAGAGCCCGAATCGCCCACGCGCGGGCGCTCGTCCCGTGTCGAGCATGACGCCAACCTTGGTGGTGAAAGACGGCAAAGTGGTGTTCGCTCTCGGCGGCTCGGGCGGTCCGCTGATCGCGACCAACGTCACGCAGCTCCTGCTTCAGCGGCTTGCATTCGGTCTCTCGCCGGCCGCGCTGGTGAAGCTGCCGCGCTTCGCAGTGCCCAGTTCAGGGCCGAGCATGATGCTCGAAACGGGCGCCGAGAAATCGCTCTTGGACGATCTGGCGTGGCGCGGAGAAGTGACGGAAATCATGAAGCAGAACCCGAGCGCGGTGCAGATCATCGCGGTCGATGACGGCGTGGTCAGCGCGGCGGCGGATCCGCGCAAATTCGGTAGCGCCCTCGCTCAATGACCTCAATCAGGGCAGCCAGCATCGACGACGGCGGGCTCTGCTCGAGGCAGCCCGCCCCCGATCAATTTTGAAAATCGGAGTTGGAATTCAACTCGATTTTGCGAGTCGCGGGGCGCTTCGTTGCACGAGCAGTTGGAATGCAAACTCGACGAGCTCGATTCGCGAGGGAGCTCAGTAAACGGCGGCGACTAGCTCGGCGCTTTCGTCGTCGTTCAAGTCAGAGGCCAGCGCGTAGCCGACACCGCGGTGTTCGGCGGCGGCGATGGAGACGCCGCGGCGGCTGCCGACATAGACGTGCTCGTTGCGGACGGTGCGCGCGGTGAGGCGGCTTTCGATCGGCACGCGCGTCGAGTTGTAAACGTAGAGCGTGACGTGGCGGCCGCCCATCATGTAGCGGAGCGATGCGGCGTGCAGATTGCTGACCGGCACCACGTTGGCGCCTTCCCAGCGAGCGCCGTAGGCCTTGAGGCTCGGCAAATTCAAGGGCACGCCCACCTCCGGCTCGAGCTGGCTGAGTAGGGCGGGTTCGGTGACCTGCGGCCCGCGCGCGTTCATGTGGTGGTCGACCAGCTCTTCCAGCAATTGATCGGCGGTATCCAGGCGGGCGGCGACCGCGCCGCCTTCAGTCTGGGCTTGTTGTTTGCTGGTAGACGCGGCCCACACCAAGGTCAGCGCGGCTGCGGCGGCTACGGGCACCACGGTGCGCCAGGAGAGCATGCGAGAGTGTTGGGCTTCACGCTCGACCACGGTGTCGACGGTTTCCTCCCGCAAGGCTTCCGCGCGTAGGGCGGCGGCGATGCGCTCTTCGAAGCCGGGCATCACCGGGGCTGCGCCGCGCACCGCGCTGCGCACGCTGACGTGGAGAGCGTGGTTCAACCGAACGCGCTCACCACAGGTGTCGCAATCGACCAAGTGCTGCTCGACTTCGAGCAGCTTGTCAGAGGCGAGCTCTTCGTCTCCGAAGGCTTCGAGCAAGGGCGCGATTTGACGGCAAGAGCTGGTCATGAGCGGGCGACTCGCTTTTCGCGGTACTGAGACAGATCAATCACCGGTTCTTGTTTCTCGGACGTATCCCCCACGAGTGCTTCTGGACCGACGATACCGAGGGCCCGTGCATGCTCGTACAAGCGGCCTTTGAGCAGGCGACGACCGCGGTGCAGCCGCGACATCACCGTGCCGATCGGGCAGCCCATGATCTCGGCGATTTCTTTGTAGGAGAGCTCTTCGACATCCGACAGAACGACGGCCAAACGGAACTCTTCCGGGAGCTCATCCAAGATGCGCTTGATCTCCTTTTCGAGCATTGGGCGCAGGGCCTGCGATTCGGGATCGCGCATCGACTCCATGGTGGAGGCGCTGATCCAACCGTCCGCCAGCGGATCGGCGTCCGGTCCATCGAGCACGCTGCGCTCGAGACCGCCGCGGCGGTAGCGATTGATGAAGGTGTTGGTCAGGATGCGCAAAAGCCAAGCGCGCATGTTGGTCCCGGCCTCGAACTGATCGCGCGCGCGCATGGCCTTGAGCAAGGTGTCTTGCACCAGATCTTGGGCGTCCGCGGGGTTCCGGGTCAGGCGTGAAGCGACCCCGAGGAGGGCGCTCAGCTGAGCGATCGCCTCGTTCTCGAATTCTCGCGCAGAGATGCTGACTTTGCGGCTCATTGGGTTCACTGAGGCAACCGGGCCCCGGGGCCAACTATTCCCGATTTTCAGGTGGTTTTCCCTGATTCCGTTCCAGGGTTTCCAGGCGTTCGGAAAGGCGTTTTACCTCTTGTTCGAGGTCACGAAATGCCGCGAAATTCGGCAAAACTGCGCGAATTCGCTCATCGATCGTGGTCTGCCACTGTTCCAGTGTGGCTCGAAGCCCCTTGCCCTCTTTGCTTTGGGACATCTCGTCGTCCTCTCGTGCCGGTGGCACCGATGATACTGAAACGGGAGGGGGCGGGGGAGCGGAGCCCGTGGGGGACTCCGGCATCAGCTTTCCGATGGGTCCCTCACGCAGCTGGGTGAGGATGCGCTCGCCCTTGTTCCGAATCAGCGCTTTCAGCGTGGAGAGCGGGATGCCGCGCGGCTTGGTGCGCAGCTCTTCGGAAATGATCAGGGCCAGCGTGACGTCGGTTTTGTCTTCCTTCGTCGCGTTGTCGATGATCTGTACGTCCTCGCCTTCGCGGATCATTTCCGCGATTTGCAGGAGCGTGACGTAGCTCGAACCCTTGGTGTCGTAGAGCTTGCGGTTCGAGTAGCGCTTGATGATCCGCCGGGGTGACGAAGGAGGCGCGCTGTCCGAGATTTCACCGCTGACCATGGTTTTGCTAGCCCTGAGCTAAAGTAAGCATGGCGCACAGCGTCAACCAGGTCAAAGGATTGCACGCGGGTTTCCGCAGGGCCCGCGGGCTGCCTACAGTGTCGCCCTTCCTTTTTTGGGATGGTCACGCGTCCGGTCGATTCGCGTCACAGCCTTCGGCGTCCCTGACGGCCCGCGAGAGCCAACGCGTTTCGCCAACCGGCGCACCTTGCCACGGGATGCGTGGGTACTTTGGCGGGTTGAGAGGTGCGCTGCGGGAGTGGGGGCGCCCCCCTGCCTTAGGCGGATTGACGGAGCGAGTGTCGCGGCACGAGGTAGCCCTCGAGCTCGGACTCGCACATCTCGACCACGAACTCGAGGAAGCCCGCGAACGAGTCGCGCCGGACGCCGATTTCGTTCACCCAGGCCACGACCTCGCATTCGCCGTCCGGGCGAGTCACGGTCGGATTGAAGGCGAAGAGGGTCGTGCCTTGCAGGTCGATGCCGAACGGAACGATCGGCGCGCGCTGGGTGCGTGACGGCGGGGCCAAGTGGGGGACCGGTGTTTCAGCGGCTTCGAACGCGGCGCGCGCCATGTCGTCGTACATGCGCTTGCCCAGATTGGCAGTGCCCAGCAGCGTGGCACCCTCGAAGAAGCGCGGCCAGCCATCGTGCTGCGCGAGAAACTCTCGATACGAGGGCGGGAGGCGATGCGTGATGCGCCCTTCGACGGCCGCAATCGCGCCCGCGGACGCACCGGGGTTGGGCACCAAGCCGATGTCGCGGTACGGCGCCAAGCGCAGGATATCGGTCTGAAGTTCCTTGATTCGTCGCAAAAGACTCGAGAAATTCGCCATATTGTCCTGCTTCCGACTCGCTCCGTGTCGAGCCGGGGACACCAAAGCACAGCGCGCTCGATCGACCCAAAATTTTGGCGCTCGCGTCCGCTTATTGGTCCCGCGCGGCGCGCTCACGCTAAGGGGCACTGGGTGCGTCTCTTCGTATTTCGGCCGCTTGCTTTGCTCGTGCTCGCACTGAGCTCGGGCTGTGACGCGCGCGACTCTTCGCCCAACTTGCTCGAGCTGACGGATCTGAATCCGCATTCGCTCGAGGTGGGCGACCGGCTCACGCTGACGGGCTCCGGCTTTCCAGAGGGGCGAGCGGCCAAGGTCAGCTTCCAGGGAGACGTCTTTCGCGCGGGCCAATCGCCGCTGCGTGACGTGACCATCGTAGCCAGCGCGGCCGCGAGCGATCCGCATTCGATCGCGGTCACCTTGAATCCGGACTTGGCGCGCGAATTCTGCGGGGTCGGGGACGCGGTGCACGCTACTTTCCGCGGCGCGACCACGGCCGCGTTTCAGGCGCGCGAGTCGGGGGCGCCGCCGGTGCGCGGTACGCTCGAGGGCGTCGTGCTGGACGTGAACCCGGCCTCGATCTCCAAAGTGGCGCTCGCCGCGCACGAAGCGGAGGCCCAGCGCTTCGCCGAATATGCGGGCATGGTCGTGCTGCATTCCGAGGAACGCGACGTGCTGCTCGTCGATACCATCGATCCGGACGGCCGTGCCTCGCGCGCTGGCTTGTTGCCGGGTGACGCGCTCTTGGAATTGGACGGCGTTCGCCTGGCCAGTCTTTCGGATCTCATTCCGCCGCCGCGCGCGCGCCTGTCGCATGTCTCGGTGCGCCGAGGCGACGAGCAGACGCCCTCGACGTTCGCTCTCGATGTCTCGGGCTTTCAACCGGGTTCGCCCTCGGAGCTGGCGCCTGCGGCCACCTTGCTCGGATTTGCCGTCGCGCTCTTGCTGCTCTTCGCTTCGCCCCTGGGACGCGCGCTGTCATGGCTCGAAGGGCGCTTGGCCTCGCAGATCCGCGACCGCGGGCGACCATCGGCACAGTCCCGCGCGCGGGGGGACCTGAAATCACTGGGCTTCGTGCGCGTGGCGCTGAGTGAGCTGCCGAATTCGCCGCTGCCCTACTTCGTCTTCATCATGGATAGTGCATGGCTCACGCTGCTGGCGATGAACCGCACGATCTGGGCACGTGAGCTCGACTTGCCGGTGTTGTTCCTGGGTTCGCTCACGGCGTTGTGCGCGACCGCGCTGGTCGTGGGCGGTCGTGAGCCCGGGCGCCGCTTCTCCTTACTGAGCGGTTTGCGGCACGTGCTGCTCACGCTGGTCTTTCAAACACCGGTACTATCGGCAATGGCCTGCGCGGTGCTGCTCTCGGGCAGCTTGCGCTCGGACGATATTTTGGCAGCTCAGGGCGGCTGGCCCTGGCAATGGTTCGCGTTCGCGAGTCCCGTCGCTTTGGGAATTTTCATGCTGCTCGTGCTCGGTTTGGTGCCGGTGGTGTCGCGCGCGCCGGGGGCACTTTCGGCCGCGGTCAGTGACGCAGGCGTCGGCCGTTCGCGTCGACGCAGCAGCGCGCTCCCGGAGTGGAGCCACTTGATCCTGACCAGTGGCGTGATCTCCTTGGTGTTCTTGGGCGGTCCGCGGCTGCCTGGCGTGACTCTGGCGGACCCGGCCGCGGGGATCTGGCTGCAAGTGTGCGGGGCGCTGCTGTTCCAAGCCAAGGCGGTGCTGGTGTTGAGCTCGGTGCTGCTGCTCCGCTTCGCCACCAATCAGGTCCGCCTCTCCGAAGTGGCGCAGCTGGGCGTCCGCTACTTGCTGCCCGGTGCCGTTCTCTCTCTCGTGGGCACGTACTTCTGGGCCTTTGGCAGCCAGAGCCCGCTGTTTCTTGCCGCGCGAGTGCCGCTCAGTCACGGCTTGTTTTTCCTGTGTGTGCTGTGCGCCGCGCATGTCGTACTTCGCGTCGCCGGTCAGCTGAGCGGTGAACGCCCGCGCTCCGCGGTTAACCCCTGGCTGTAACTCCACGCGGCCTCGAGGCCGAGTGTTGCGCCACGTGAGCGTTGCTTAAGCTTCGGCGCTCGACGCCGTTGAGAGTCGGGTGGCACAAGCCGTTTCGTCCCGGGCAATGAAAGAAAGCGATACCCCGTCGAATAGCTCCAGCGCAAAGGGCAAAGGCTCGGCGAAACAGCGCGCCGACAGCCTCGCGCCCGACGACTGCGTGCGTCGCGAGCACGAGCGGTTCTCGGTCGATCTTCAGGTGAGCGTGCTCAGTGAGCACAACTTCTACGCCGGTTTGGCCGAAAATATCTCCGCGGGCGGGCTCTTCATCGCCACCCATCAACTGCAAAAGGTGGGCTCGCGGATCGAGCTCAGCTTGCGCATGCCGGAGAGCGAGGAAGTCTTTCAAATCGTCGGTGAGGTGCGCTGGGTGCGGCTGTACAACGAGCACAGCGACACGTCGCCGGGCCTCGGTGTGCGCTTCACCGAGCTGCCGCCGGGCGCCGCCGCGGCCATCGGCCGCTTTTTGGGTCAGCGCGAGCCGCTATTTTTCGACGACGAATGAGCCGCCGTGCCGCGCGGCTCGTAGCTTTTGCTCTTCCTGGCCGAGCTCACTGACCGCCTGCATCACGCGGTCCGAGATCGCCTGGTGGACCTTTGGGCTCTTGCCCTGGTCGAGCAAATCGCCAAAATCTACCGGCGCACCGAAGACCACGAAAATGTCTTGCCCGGTGCGGTCGAAATTGCCCCGCAGTTGCTTGGGCAAATCATTGAGCAACCCGTTGATGAACACCGGGATCACCGGCACGCGCGCGTCTTGAATCACTTTGCCGACGCCGCGCTGGGCGGGCAGGAAGGTATACGGGTCGTCGTCGCGTTTGCGGGTGCCCTCGGGGTGAATGCCCGCGAACATGCCGCCGCGACGCAGCAAGAACGCCAGCTCCTCGAGCGCCAGCGGATTCATCAACGCCTTTTTCCGGTCGCGAAACAGCGGCGGATACATGGCAAAGAAGCTCATCAAGCCGTTTACCAATAAGCCGAGCGGGTTATCGTAGAAAAACTTCGAGCGAACTGGGAACACGATCCGGTGCTCGAGCCCGCGGTGCACGAGATCCCCGAACACCACGTACAGATCGAAGAAGCTGCGGTGGTTGGCGATCAGGATGTAGCTTTGGTCGGGGTCGAGCGGAGGCAAACGCTCGTAGCCGTGAACATGGCGCAGGTGCTTGGTGCACAGGTGGATCCAGCCGCAGCCGATGGTGCGCTGGCAGAATTGCACCGCGCGACTGAACAACCCCGGCTCGAACGTTTGCCGCACGATCGCGATCAGTGTGCGCTCGAGCCAACTCAGCCGCTTTTGCCCGCTCGCGACCAGGTCGGGCCGAGAGCTGGGCGCATCCCCCGGCGGCATGGCCGGTGCGCTCCGCCCGATTTGCCCGGCGTTCGACTCAGTCATCGATTCGGTCGAAGACGATGTCGATATAGCCGGGCGGTGGCAAGTGCTTCGCGACGGAGTCGATCATTTTGCGGGCAATGGCCGGCAGCTCGCTCTCGTTCACGCGCGTGGCGAGCTTGAGCGTCGGGTGCGGCTCGAGATCGCGTTCGGCGTTGAACGTGCGGAGGAGCGCGTAGCCCTCGACCTGGGGCAGTTCTGCCAAGCAAGCCTCGATGGCCTCGATCAGGGCCGGCGCGGGCGACTCGCCGCCTTCCGCGATCAACGTGGTCTCGCCCTCGTCCGGCTCCAAATTCGCGACGTAGCCGACCAGTGGGATGGCCTTGCCATTGGTCAAGCTGGCCAACTCCGGCCGGCGCAGCGCGAGCTCGAACTCGGTGCCGGCATTCAGGACTAGCCCCAGCACGTGCTCGTCGTCGACGACTTCGAGCGCCATGTCGAGCGCGAATAGCGCCGGCACGGTGCAGAACTTCAGCGCCTCATCGTCCGTCTTCCAGCCGAGCTGCTGCTCCATTTTCGCCATCAGCTCCGGGTGGCTGAACAGGGCCGCATAGTGATTGCCCTCTTCGTCCAAGAGCATGTGCGGGACGAGCTTTACCTCGCCGTCGTCGATATCCAAGCGCTCGCCATCACTGACGCCCTCGATGTTTCGGACCAGTGGGATGAACAGTTCCCCCTGCGGCAGCTGGTCCAATAACGCCTGTACATCGCGGCGCAGGCCTCGTTGCGCTGCTTTGATCAGCGGGCTGAGGTCTCGCGCGTCCGTCTCGTTTACCGTCTCGTCTGCCACGGGGCGTGCCCTATCATGTGTCGGCACTCGCCGCAGCTTGTGACAGGGCGGCGACTCTCGTACCCTGACGGGCCCATGTCACGCCGGACCTTTTACCCGGAAATCCAGCCGTACCGGGCGGACTACCTGGAGGTGTCGCCCGAACACTCGATCTACTTCGAGGAGTCGGGAAATCCGCGCGGCAAGCCCGCGGTGTTTCTGCACGGCGGCCCCGGTGGTGGCACGAGCCCGAGGCAGCGCCGCTTCTTCGACCCGAATCGCTATCGCATCGTGCTCTTCGACCAGCGCGGTTGCGGCAAGAGCAAGCCCCACGCTTCGTTGGTCGACAACACGACCTGGCACTTGGTTTCCGACATCGAGGCCTTGCGCTCGCACCTGGGCATCGATAGCTGGCTGGTGTTCGGAGGCTCCTGGGGCAGTTCACTCGCGCTCGCCTACGCCGAGACCCACCCTGCACGGGTCAGCGAGCTCGTGCTGCGCGGTATCTTCTTACTTCGACGTTGGGAGTTGGAATGGTTTTATCAGCACGGCACGAGCGTGCTCTTCCCGGATGCTTGGCAAAAATACCTGGCGGTGATTCCGCTGGCCGAGCGCGGGGATCTGATTGCCGCTTACCATCGCCGACTGACTTCCGAGAACGCGTTCGTTCGTCAAGAAGCGGCCCGCGCATGGAGTGTGTGGGAGGCGAGCACCAGCAACTTGCTGCAAGACGAAGACTACATCCGGAGCTGCGCGGGCGATGAGTTCAGCCTCGCCTTTGCCCGAATCGAATGCCATTACTTCGTAAATAGAGGCTTTCTCGCGCATGAGAATCAATTGATCGACGACGTGACTCGGCTCCGTCACATTCCGACCGTGATCATCCAGGGCCGCTACGACGTGGTGTGCCCACTGAAGAGCGCGTGGGAACTTTCGCGCGCGTTTCCCGAGGCGGATTTTCGCGTCGTGCCCGACTCGGGGCACTCCGCCTATGAGCTCGGCACCGTGCACGAGTTGATTTCTGCAACGGATCGCTTCGTGGGGGGTTGATGAAAAAAGAAGCAATCGCGCTCTTCGACTCGCTCGGGAAGTTGTTCTCGCAGCGTTCGCGCCGCACTTGGATCGGGCGCAGGCGGGCGCATATCGAGTTCCGTGAGCTGACAGAGGCCGAGCTTGCGACGTTCGCGCGGCAGACCGAGCTCGGCTTCAAGTCACTCTCGCGGGTGGAGTGGGTCGAGCTCAACCCGCACTCGCGCCGGATCGTGGTCTCGTTCGAGGAAGGTGCTTACGGCATCGACGAGCTGACCTCGGTCGTGGCCGAGGCCGAGCGCATTTCGGGCCTGCAAGAGGCGCCGTTTCGCGACGAAATTTGGGAGCATCCGGGGGACAGCGAGAGCGTCGAGCGACTCAAGGTCGGGCTCCTCGCAGACGCGGTGGGCGTCGTCGTTGGTCTCGGGCTCAGGTTTTCGCCCGTCCCCGCGTCGCGTGTTGCGGGCACGGTGGCCGCCCTGGTGGCGGTCGTGCAATCGACGGACCGCTTGCGCCGGGTCGCCGAAGACAAGCTCGGTCCGATGCGCGCGGACCTGACCTTGGACGTCACCGCGGCGCTCGCGCACGGCTTTGCGCAGCGGCCGGGCAGCGCCTTCGTCGAAGCCGTGCACAAGCTCTCGCTGCTCGGGGAAGCCGAAGCGCGTCGGCGCGTCTGGCAGCAGCGTGAGGGCGAGCTGTGTCAGGGGCAAGCCGCCCATCGCTTCCAAGACGTGAACCGTGAAGAACGTCCGCGGGCCCTGCCGCGCGGGCCGATCGAGGAGTATGCCGATCGCGCCTGGATCGTCTCGCTCGGCGGCTTCGCGGTCAGCTTTCTCACTACGCGCAGCGTGCAGCGCGCGGTGGCGGCGCTGTTCGGTGGTTTGCCCACGCCGGCGCGGCTGGGTCGCGATGCGTTCGCCGCGGAGCTCGGGCGCACATTGGCCAAGCGTCAAACACTCGTCATCGATCCGGAGGCGCTGAGGAAGCTCGATCGCGTCGATTGCTTGGTCTTGCAAGCCGATCTGGTGGCGCGCGACCGCTTCGAAATCCGCAGTTTGGTCGTGACCGGCGAGCGTGACGAGGCCGAAGTGCGGCGCGTGATCCAGCAGCTGCTCGACGTCGAGCGGCCCATCGACATCAAGCGCAGGGGGGAGTACACGCTGGCCCCGCTCGGCGTATTGGACGTAGCGGTGCCGTCCGAGCTTTCGTTGCATACGCCAGGGTTGGGCGCGCGGGGTGGCTTGGTTTTTGGGTTGATGCAAAATAACGCGTTGATCGCCGCGGCGGAGGTCGATTTGATCCCGCAGACGGGCATCGACGAGCTGATCGCTGCCGCCCACGAGGCGCAGATGCGGGTCGTGATCGCGTCGAACAACGAGGCGATTTTACAGGGCATTGCGGCTGACGACACGATCCCGGAAGGGGACGGCTTTGCGCGCGGTATTCGTCGTTTGCAGCGCGAAGGCCGCACCGTGTGCGTGGTCGTGACCGGCGCTTCGCCTGGCATCGCGGCGGCCGATTGTGCGATTGGCTTGACGCGCGAAGGTGAAATGACGCCGTGGGGCGCGCACATCATTTGCAAGGATGATTTGAGCGAAGTGCGCTTCTTGATTCATTCCTGCGTCGTGGCGCGCCAGGTCTCGAAGCAAAGCGTGAACATCGCGCTCGGCGCGGCCACCCTCGGCGCACTGGTGTCGGCTGGTGGAGGGCTGCCATTGACCGGGCGTCGCGTGATCGCGGTGGTGAATGCCGCCTCGGTGGTGTCGATGCTGAATGGCGCACGCGGCTCGATGAAGCTCGCGCGCCGTGCCTTGCCCGCGCCCCGCGATCGCACGCCGTGGCATGCGCTGGAAGCCGAGGGCGTGCTGAAAAAGCTCGGTACTTCGCGGGAAGGCTTGATCCGCAGAGATGCGCTGCGCCGTCGTCGCCGCGCGCCCGAGCAGCGTTCGGCACTGAGCGAATTGGCCGAGAACATCACCGACGAGATATTCAATCCGCTCGCGCCGCTGCTCGCGGCGGGCGCGGGCCTGTCGGCCGCGGTGGGCTCGTTCGGTGACGCGGCCATGGTCGGCGGCGTGGTCGTGCTCAACTCGGTGATCGGTGGCGTGCAGCGCTTTCGCACCGAACGGCGCATCCGCGAGCTGTCCCGCACCGCGCGCCGTCGCGCGCTGGTGCGTCGTGGCAGCGAGACCAACGAGATCGACGCCACTGACTTGGTGCGCGGTGACGTGATCATGCTGGAGGCGGGCGACGTCGTGCCCGCCGATTGCCGTATCATCGACGCGGAGTCGCTGGAGGTGGACGCCTCGAGCTTGACCGGCGAGTCCTTGCCCGTGAGAAAGAACGTCGCGGCGTCGTTCGAGCCGCAAGTCGCCGATCGCAGCTCCATGTTGTTCGAGGGCACCGCGCTGGCCGCCGGCCGCGCCGTGGCCGTGGTGGTGGCTACCGGAGACGAGACCGAAGCGCGCCGCGGGGCGGGCGCATCGAAGCGCGATCCCAGTCGCGGCGGCGTCGAAAGGCGCATGAAATCGTTGATCAATCTGACAGGGCCGGTGGCCTTGGCGGCGGGCGTCGGGGTGATTGGCGCGGGACTTCTCCGGGGCCGCAAGCTGGAAGACCTGGTGGGCACCGGCGTGAGCCTGGCCGTGGCCTCGGTGCCCGAAGGTTTGCCGCTGTTGGCGACCGCGGCGCAACTCGCCGCGGCCGATCGCCTGTCGAAGCAGGGCGCATTGGTGCGCAACGCGCGCAGCATCGAAGCGCTCGGGCGCGTGGACGTGCTCTGCATCGATAAGACCGGGACGCTGACCGAGGGCCGTGTCGAGCTCGGCTTCGTCTCCGACGGTGAAGACACGACGCCGATCACGGAGCTGTCCGAGATCGGCAAGAGCGTGCTCGCAGCTGCCTTGCGCGCGGCTCCTGATCTGCGCTCTGGGCCCGCTACGCAAGATCCGATGGACGCCGCGCTCGGGCGCGCGGGCCGCATCCGCAAAGTCGAAGCGGGCGACGGTGGGCTCACGCGCGGCGCCGAACAGGCGTTCGAGGCTGGTCGCGCCTACCAGGCGGTGAGCTACCGCTCTGCTGAGCGGGTGCTGGTGGCGGTCAAAGGCTCCCCGGAAGCCGTGCTGCCCAATGCCGAGTACTGGCAGCGCGGCTCGGAGCGGTTACCCCTGGATCGGGCGCTGCGCGCGGAATTACTGGCAAAAGCCCGTGAATTTGGCCGCCGCGGGCTGCGCGTGTTGGCCGTCGCCGAGCGCGAGGCAAGGGGCTCCGAGGTCCCGGATTTGACTCGTCTGGAAGCGCTGAGCTTCCGCGGCTTCATCGCCTTCAGTGATCCGGTGCGTCCGACCTCCGCGCAAGCCGTCGCCGATCTGCGCGCGGCGGGCGTGGAAGTGGTGATGCTCACGGGCGACCACCCGAGCACGGCGGAAGCGGTGGCGCGCGACGTCGATCTGCTTCGTGGTCGGGCGGTGATCACCGGCACCGAGCTCAGTGAGCTGAGTGACGAAGAACTGGATAGAAAAATCAAAAGCTTTGGTGTGTTTGCCCGCGTGACACCCGCACAAAAAGTGCGCGTGGTGCGCGCCCTACAACGCGCTGGTCGCGTGGTAGCAATGGTCGGCGACGGCGCCAACGACGCGCCCGCGATCCGTCTGTCCAACGTCGGCATTGCCATCGGCGAGGGCAGCACTTCTGCCGCGCGCGCGGCCGCGGACATCGTGCTGACCGACGAGCGCATCGAGACGTTGGTCCTGGCGGTGGTCGAAGGCCGCGCCATGTGGGCCTCCGTGCGTGACGCGGTGTCGATCCTGATCGGGGGAAATCTCGGAGAAATCGGCTTCACTTTGGGCGCGGGGCTGGTCGATGGTCGCCCGCCGCTGAACGCCCGTCAGCTCTTGCTCGTGAATTTGCTGACCGACGTCGCGCCGGCGATGGCGATCGCGCTTCGCCCGCCGTCGGCAAGCACCATGCAGTCCCTGGCGCAAGAGGGCCCCGAGGTTTCACTCGGCAAGGCGCTCAACCGCGACATCGCGGCGCGCGCGGTGGTCACGACCGTGGGTGCCAGCACGGCCTGGGTGATCGGGCGCTTCACCGGCACGCGCGCCAACGCCAACACCATCGGGCTCTTGGCGTTGGTCGGCTCGCAGCTCGGGCAAACGCTGGTCTCCGGTCGCTTCAGTCGGCCAGTGCTAGTGACCAGCATCAGCTCGGCCGCGCTGCTGGCGGGCATCGTGCAGACGCCTGGCCTCAGCCATCTTTTTGGTTGCCGCCCACTCGGTCCGATCGGTTGGGCGACCGCGATCGGGGCATCGACCGCCGCCACCTACGCAGCCAGTCGCTTCCCCGCGCTGATCAACGAGATCATGCGCCGCACCAAGCTGGACACGCCGGTCCTGGTCGAAGATCCGGAAGCATTGCCCGAGTAATTGCGACTATTCGACGGTAGCGCGCTCGGCGACCAAACGACGCAACGTACGCCTCAGTCGATCGAAGTCGAACGGCTTTTCGAACGTCAGGTTGACGGTCGTCGCCAGGAACTCGCGTGCGCGATCCATCGACACGCCGCCCGTCATGAACACGATGCGCGCCTCGAGCCCAGGATGCTCTTGTCGAATTCGCTCGTAGAGCTCCATGCCGCTCATGCCCGGCATCATCAAATCACACATGATGACGTCGAAGCCCGCGCCAGGCGCTTCGGCGATTGCGGTCAGCGCCTGGGCGCCGCCGCTGGTCAGGACCACGTCGTGCTCGCTTTGAAGGAGCGCGCGGAGCGTGCGCGAAACCGAGATCTCGTCGTCGACGATCAAGATCTGCCCGCGCTTTTGCGGTGGCGGCGACGGCGACCGCGGGGGGACTGATTTGGGCGGCAGCCGGCTCTTGGAGGCGGGCAGCGTGACCGTGAACCGTGAACCTCGGCCGAGCGTGCTGCTGACAGTGATTTCGCCGCCCAGGCCGCGCACGATGCTGCGGCAAATGGACAGGCCGAGGCCGGTACCGACTCCAACCGGTTTGGTTGTGAAAAACGGGTCGAAAATCTTGCCCAGTAGCGCCTCCGGGATGCCCGAGCCCGTATCTTCGATCATGATCGAGACCTGGCCGCGGGCGCTACGTAGCCTTGCGCGCACCTCGTGCCCGGGTGTTTCGTGGCCAGACAGCGACTGGGCGGCGTTCAATAGCAGGTTCAGCAGCACCTGTTCGATGCGATTCGGGTTGGCGTCGACCGGCGGCACGGGCTCGTAGTCGCGCACCAAGGTCGCCTTTTGCTTGATCTCACTACCGGCGATGTTGAGCGCAGACTCGAGCGCGGACTGCACGTCCACCGGCCCGCGGATGCCTTCGTCGGCACGGGCAAAGGTGCGCAGATCGCGAACGATGCTGGCCACGCGCTCTGCGCCATGAAAGGCGTCGCGCACGCGTACCATCAGCGCGTCGAGCTTGCTTGGGTCGCTCGCTAGGCCAGGTAGCTCCCGTGACAGAAATTCGAGGTTGAGCAGCAGGTAGGCGAGCGGATTGTTGATCTCGTGCGCGATGCCGGCCGACAACACTCCGAGCGCGGCCAAGCGATCGGCTTCGACCAAACGCGCCTGGATGGCTTTGCGCTCGGTGACGTCGCGGGCGAACGCCAAAACTGCTGGTTTTCCCTGATATTCAGTGGGAATGGCGGAAATCTCCACCGATAGCTCTTGGCCGTCACGGGAGCGCGAGCGGTACTCCGCCGGATCCGGGTGATGTTCGCCGGTGCGGTACAATTGACCAATGCGCGACGCTGCGAGCTTCGCGTCCTCCGGGTGGAAAAAATCGGTGATCGGTACGCCGAGCGCGGCTTCGGGACTCTCCGCGCCGAGCATGCGCGCGGCGGCGGCATTCAAGAAGGCGATCTGCGGGCCCCGCAAGATGGCGATGCCGTCCGGCGCTCCGTCGATCAAGGCCCGAAAGCGCTCCTCGGATTGCCGGAGCGCGAGCTCGCTGCGCTTGCGCGCGCTGATGTCGAACAAGAACGCTACGTTCAGCGTGCGGTCGTTCAAGGTCGTGCGGCTTTGCAGCACCTCCACGTCGATGCGCTCGCCCGCGCCGCTCAAGATCGTCGTTTCGAGGGGTTGCGGTAGCTCCTCGCCGCGCAAGTAGGCCTCGCGCATGGTCTGCATGCGCGGCACCTCCTCGGGCGCGAGCCAATCCCAAGTCGACAGGGTCCGGAACTGAGCTGCGGAATAGCCGAGCAGCCGTTCGGCTCCCGGATTCAGAAACAGATTCTGCGGCGGTTCGGTGTCCGAGACGGTGATAACGACGGCCAATTCTGCGCTGTCGCAAGCCGCGGCGATGATCTCGAATAGCTCCGCCTGTTCGAAGCCCGCGGGCCTGTCCGGGTCCGTACCCATCGCTCGCAATTATATATCCGTCGACGCGGCCGCGTACGTGAAACTTGGCCAGTAGTTCTGCTTCATGAAAACAGATGAGCCCATGAAGCGCGCGGCATACCCCTTCGCAGTCATCGTCCTCGGACTCTTCACACCGGCCTGCGGTCTGTTTGCGTCAACGCAACCCAGCGTGCCGGTCGCCACGAACCTGCCCAGTGTGGCGACACGCGCCTCGCAAAGAGAGGAAGGCGCACCCGCTGACTCACGCAAGGTCGGGGATTTTCGAGTCCACCGCTTCAGCGGCAGCTACCAAAAATCACCGCTCACCTTGACCGAAGAAGTGATCGCTCGTGAAAACGGGCTCTGGGTGATCGACTACACCTTCGAAGAGCAAAGCGGCACGACGAAGTTGCGCGTGCGCTTCGATCCGCAGACCGATTCAGTGGCCGGGGTGTCGAAATTCGACGGTCCTCGGGAGCTCGGTGTGCCGATCGCCGACTACGAGAGGCTGATCGAACGTACGAGTTTTGCGGCGGATTCCAATGACGGATTGGTCGCCTCGACCCACGGCACGTGTTTGGTTGGGCCGAGCGAGCTCGATTGCGAAACCAAGAGCTACCAGGTCGCGGTTGGCGACAAGGTCGCCATCCTGAATGTTTCGCGCAGCGAGAGCGTGCCGGGCGGCGACGTCGCGGGCGACATCGTCGGTAGTGACGGCGCGGTGATCTACAGGAGTGAGCTGGTCGAGATGGGCAACGCTTCGTCGCCCAAGCGCGGCATCGCCAGCCGTTGAGGAGCTCAGGACACGCGCGTCAGCCAGCTCGCCCGTGATTCGTCTTTGCCAGTGACGGCGCGCAGGTAGGCTCGCTGGAAGAACGCACCCAGCGTTTTCTTGCCGGTTTTGAACTCGGTGCCGTCCAGTTCACGCACCGGCGTGACCTCGGCCGCGGTGCCGGTGAAAAAAACCTCATCTGCGCGCATCAAGTCCTCGCGCGTGAAGGCGCGAATCGTGATTGGCACTTGGTGCTCGCGCGCCAGGTCCAAAATACAATCCCGAGTGATACCGGGCACGATCGACGATGTTTCGTCATTCGTGAACAGCATCCCACCTTTGACGAAAAAGACGTTCTGACCGGTGGCGCTGGCCACCGTGCCGTCTTGGTTCAGCAGGATAGCGTCGTCGAAGCCGTGGTCGAGGGCTTCGTGCGCGGCAAGCACGCTGTTGGCGTAGTGACCGCTCGCTTTGGCCATGGTCGGTAGCATGGTGTGATGGAACTTTCGCCAGCTGGAGATCATCACGCGAATGCCATTTCGGAGCGCATCTTCGCCCAGGAACGTGCCCAGTTCGCGTACGGCGATGAACGCGCGCACTTGGCACTCTTTCTTTGGCCGCAAATCGATCGGGCCTTCGCCAAAGTAGACGAGTGGACGAAGGTAACCGTTCTGCGTGGCATTCCGGCGCGTGACTTCAATCGCGCCCCGCGTCAGCTCATCCGCGCCGAACGGCACCTTCATGCCGTACAGCCGCGCCGACGACAGTAGCCGCTCGATGTGCTCGCGTAGCCGAACCAGGACTGCACCGTTAGCGGTCGGGTAGCAGCGGATGCCCTCGAAGACAGCCGTGCCGTAGTGCAGGGCATTCGCATAATAGTGCACGCTCAGCGAGTCGGACTCGCGAATGTCGCCGTTCCACCACAGGTAGCGCGCGAGCTTTTGTCCGCGCGGCCGCGCCGCGGTCAGCGAGTCATCGTCGGGGACGCCGTCGAAGTTGGGCCATTCTTGATCGAGTGCCATTTCGACATTCGACACAGGATGCCGGGATCACGTCAAGCCACCCCGGCGGCCCCCGTTGCACCTGTTCGGTGATGTCGGTATTGATTGCGGAATGCAAGGCACATTCCTGCATTCCCTGTGCGCGTTGGTCGCGTTGGGGTGCATTTCGTCGCTGAGCGGCGGCTGTAGCTCGACTTCCTCTTGCTCGCGCGGCGAAACCGACGAGACGATCGATTTCTCGCCAAGCATGCTCAGCGGCGGGGTGTACTACTCCGCGCCGTACGGTGGCCCGTATCAATTCTATCCCGGTGGACGCACGCTGCATTTCAAGCATGGCTTGGGAAAAGTGCCGTTGCCTCCGTCGTTCTGGTTGGCGTTTACGGCTGATGGTGAGGGCGATAACCCGCTTGGGCAGGCGGCGGGCAATCAAGCCGAGATCGTGGGCTTGGACAGTGAAGAGATCGCGGTCAAGAACGATACCTGCAGCCAATTTTACATTTGGTTCTACGCGATGCTTCCACCCGAGCCCCCGGAGGGTGCGGGAGAGGCCGGAGCAAGTTCTGCCGACAAATGAGCGTTCGAATTCAAACTCGATTTTTGGCTTGAGCGGTGAGCATTCGATGAACTTTTCTCGGCGCACTCGGCATGAATCGGAGCTCAATGTGCTCAGCTTGGCGCTGCGCGCTCGGCGTGCCGCGGGGCTTCCGGTGTGCGATCTCACGCAGGCGAATCCAACGCTCACGGACTTGCCTTACGAGCGCGCGCGGCTGCTTGCGGCACTGAGCGATGCGCGCAGTTTGGTTTACGAGCCCGCTTCGTTTGGCTTGGTTTCGGCGCGCAGCGCGGTGCAGGGCTTGCAGCGGGCAGCGGGCTTCGAGATCCCGATCGAGCAGATCGTGCTCACTTCGAGCACCAGTGAAGCGTATGGCTTCTTGTTCAAGCTGTTGTGCGACGCGGGCGACGAGGTGCTGATCCCCCAGCCGAGCTATCCGTTGTTCGAGCACTTGGCCGCGCTCGAGCAGGTGAAAGTCGCGAACTACGAGCTCGCTTATGACGGTGCGTGGCACATCGACTTCGATTCCCTCGAGCGCGCCCGGAGCCCGCGCACGCGCGCGGTGGTGGTGGTAAACCCCAACAATCCGACCGGCTCCTTTCTCAAACAGGACGAGCTCCGGCGGCTAATCGAGTTCGGCTTGCCGATCATCTCGGACGAGGTTTTCTCGAGTTTCGCCCTCGGTGCCGACCCGCGGCGCGCGACGTCGGTGCTCGAGGTCACCGCGGGGCTGGTGTTCGCGCTGGGCGGCCTGTCGAAGCTTGCGGCGCTGCCGCAGCTGAAGTTGGCATGGCTGTGCGCGGCTGGACCGAAGCCCGACCTCGCCGAAGCACTTTCGCGGCTCGAGCTGATCGCCGACACCTTCTTGTCCCCCAACACGCCCGTGCAGCACGCCCTGCCCGAAATATTGGGCTCACGCTTGCCGGTGGAGCGCGCGCTGAACGCACGCATCGCGCGGAATCTCGCGCGTCTGGTCCAGGAGCTCGAGGGCACGGCCGCGGCGCCGCTCTTTCTCGAAGGCGGCTGGTACGCCGTGGTGCGCCTGCCCGCGCTCCTGAGCGAAGCCGATTGGGTCCTCGCTTTGCTCGAGCAAGACGGCGTGCTCACGCAGCCCGGCTGGTTCTACGATTTTTCCGGTGGCGCTCAGCTGGTGCTGAGCCTGATCACGGAGGATGCGCCATTTGCGCTCGGCGTGACTCGCATCGCCGAGCGCGTTCGGCAGGTGGCGCGCTAGGCCGCGCGCCTTCGGCGACGCAACATCACGCTCGAAACCGCCAGCGCAGCGAAGGCCAGGCCGGCTCCGCTCTCGTGACCGTTGTCGGCTAGGCGACGAACAGTGCAGCCCCCGGGCTTCTCTTTGATCGTTTGGGGCTGATCGCTGGCGGCTTCGGCGGTCGGCTTTTCCGAGTCCGCGGATGTCGATTCGGCGTCTGAAGCGGGCTTGTCGCCTTCTTTGGCGGTATCGTCCTTGGTCGCCTCGGCCTTGGGCGCGTCTTTCTTCTTCTTTTCGCCCTTGAACTCCATGGGTTCGCGATGGATGACCGTGTTCTTGCCTTCGAAGATCAGGGTCACCGGCGTACCAACGGCTTGGTCGTTGCGACCGTCGTGGAGCGACACTTTGTACTCGCCCGCTTTGTAACCCTGTCCACGCGTCAGCTTGAACGAGAAGCGCGTGCGTTTTTCGATCTTGCCGGTGCCGGAATCGAGGAACTCCACATCGGTGCTTTCGATCGACGCTTGCTGATTGACGAGCGGCACCTTGCGGTCGACGACCTTGCCGCTCGCGTCGAGGATCGTGCGCTCGTATTCGACTTCCGGTTGGAACTCGAACTTCATCGGCACGTGCGGCACATCCGGCGCGCGCGGCAGGTAGATCGCGACTTCCACCTTCCAGTAGCCATTCTTGTCTTCGAACTCGTCACCGTTCGGCTGCTCCTCGCGCCGCTCCTTGATGACTTTGCTCTTCCACTCCGTGCTTCCCGCCGCGCTCGCGACGTGACTTGCGGTGAGGCTGACCAGGGCCAGGGCGATGACGAACAACGAGCGAATGGACACGGGAATGCGAATTGACAACGGTGTTACCTCCAAGTCGGAGGGCACGCTAACATTGCTCTATCGCTCGTACAGCCGCGGATCGGCCAGCCCCGTCAGCGCGTGAGCAACGTCAGCGCTTCCAACGCGTCGGGCGGCTCATCGAGCCACGGTGGTGCTGGAATTGTGTCGTGAAAGTCGAAGTCCTCCTCCTCGAATTCGAACGCACCGAGCGCGTCGAGTAGGGACGGCGGTGCATTCCACGGCTGCGTCGGTTGCGACGACTCGGGGGCATCGTCGCTGGCCTCGGGGTCGTGTGGTTGTAGGGCGCTGTCTGATAGCGGGTTCACAGCTGACATCCGGAACTCCCTCTAAGCTCAGCGCTCTTCGAACTCAGTTGCTCGCCGATCGCTTGACTCTCGCTTCCCCGTTAATCGGAATCCTCGACAACCACCAAGCCTTATTTATGCGGAATGTTCGCGAAATCAGCTGAGCGGCCGGCGAAAATCGTCTGATGCTGGGCAGTTAGCGTTCGGCCTTCAGGTCACGGATGAGCGCAAAATTAGCGTGGCAGCTTTGCGGATGCGCGCCTGGCGTACGCCACCAAAGCGGGCAATCCTTGAGAGGACGATGAATCGATCCCTGTTCGCGGGCTGCCTAATCGTTTTGTTCGGCTGCGGCGCTCGAACCGAATCCTTCACCGACTTCGATGAAGGCGGCGACCCGATCGTGGGAGGCGCAGGAAATTCATCAACGGGCGGTGGCATCAATCTCGCTGGCACGCCCAGTTTTGGTGGTGCGCCGCAGGTTGCGGGCGCGCCCGGCGCCGGTGGTGCGATCCCGGTTGCGGGCGCGCCCAGCGCCGGTGGTGCGATCCAGATTGCGGGCGCGCCCAGTTTTGGTGGTGCGATCAACGTTGCGGGAGCACCCGCCGCCGCTGGCAGCGGTGCGACGTCCGGCATTGTGGAAGCTTGTCAGGTGATCGCGGGCAATACCTGCGAGCAGTGTCTGTGCACGACGTGCTCGTCGCAGATCGTCCAGTGTTTTTCCAATTTCGGCTGCGCGTTGATCCTGGCCTGCGCGCAACAGACGGGCTGCCAGGGCCTTGGCTGTTACAACCCCATGACCTGCCGAGCGACCATCGACCAATTCGGCGGGCTGAGCGGAAAAGCGATGAGCGACGTGCTCTCGTTATTGAGTTGCTCGGCCGGCTCGCAAAATAGCTGCAGCTGCAACTGATTAGTGCGTAATTGCCGGTCGCGCTTCCGCGAGAGTGACGACCAAGGGCCACGACAAGGCATCGCGCGACCAGTTTTCGCTGCCGACGGCGCGGGTATCGACGCGCAGCTGATAGCTGTCGGCGATCGGGGGGATGGGCATGCCGATGGTTCGCGTCCGGTAACGCAAGGTGGCTGATTTGTGCGAGAACGCGTCGGTCGGAGTCTCGAGCCCGCTGCTCGCGACGAGCACGAAGCGCATCTCGAAGCGTTGATTCAGCTCGGCCGGGTCGAGCAAAAAATAGGCGTGGATCTCGATCGGCAAGAGCGCCCCAGGCGGAGGTTCGACGCCGCGCGGAAGATTCAACTGTTCGACGATGTTGAACAGGGACACATTGTTCGATTGCTGATCGAGGCTCGAGGAGCTGGCCAATGTCAGCAAGTAGCAGCGCGGCATGGCCGCCCCAATAGCATGTACGAGCGCGCGAGCGAACTCTACCCGCGCCTCGGGTTGGTTGGCTCAAGGCAAGAGGGAACCAGAGCCGCAGCGAATCACGGCGTAGCTTCCAAGCACATAGCTGAGCACTGCCAAACCTACGACGGCCCGCGCTAGCCCGGGCCGCGCCGCCGGCAATGCGGCGAGCGTCAGGCGTGCGGCGCAGAATGACGCGGCGCCGACCGCGCACAGGTAGGCAACGCCCTGCGCCGGCACGCCGCGCCAAGTGCTGGACAGACCGACCACCAGCTCCTGCCGTAGATCGGCTTCGTCGAGTGAGCCCTCGAGCAGCGGCCAAGCCATCGCCACCGCGTGCACGGCTCCGAACGAGAGTACGACTGCCAGCGCCAATGGCTCGACGACGGCCAACGCGCGCTCTTGTCCACCCGCCGCAGGTCGCCGACCCTGCGTGAACGTGCGGCTCAATCGGCGTAGGCCAAAGAGGGTGAACGGCAGCCATAGCAGCAGCAGCAAGGTTGCCACGAGCCAAGGCGCTCGCTCCAAGCCCGACTCTGGCAGCGCGCCATCCGTGTACGCGCGATAGGCCTGCAGCGAAAAGTGCAACAACACGAAGCCAGCAAAGCTCAGCTGCAAGGGTCCAGCCAGACCAGCGAGCCTGCCACGCACTCCACTCAGCGAGGTCAGCCAACTTGACTGGCGCTCGGGGCGCACATCACCCTTAGCTGACACGAGCGCCAGCATATGCCAAAGCCCTTCAGGACCTTCCGAGATTCGACCTGCGCGTTGGTGCTCGCGCTCGCCGGCCTGTCCCTGAGCTTGACCGCTTGTCGGCATTCGCAGAGCGAGATCGGGCTACCCGAAGCCAGCCTTTCGGCCAGTGGCGATGCGCAAACGAGCTTTCGGAACCTGCGGGCGGCATGGTTTTCCGGCAGCACGAACGAGCGACGAAAGCTCGAGCCGGAGCTGCGTCGCTTCCTCACACGCTTTCCGGGCGAAGAGCCGAGCGACATGGTGCGGGTTTTGCTCGCGTTCGACTGTGTGAGTCGCGGCGCACTGCAGGAAGCGCGCGTATTGATCGCTCAGGTGCGTGTATCGGTCGGCGCGGTGCATGATTTTTCGCGGGTAGCAGAGGCCTATGCGCTGCTCCGTGAAAGCAAGCCGGACGCGGCTTGGGGTGTGCTCGAACCATTGGCAGGCAAGATCGTCGACAGCGACGAGCGCCTGCTGTTCAGCGAGTTGCGCCTGCGCGCGGCGGCGTCCGCGCGCAGCTTCACCCACGCAGTGCAGGCTGCCGAAGAGCTCTTGACCGAGGCGCCGAGCGAAGGCCGCGCGGCGCTCGAAGAGCTGGTGCGCGAGCAATTTCAGCCCGCCGGAAAATCGGACCTAGTCGAAAGCTTGGCGAGCCTCGAGCACGCGCAGCCGGACGAGAGCCAGAGCGCGCAGGTGCGCGAATGGCTGCGTAAGTTGCTGCGCGAGCGCCTGATCGCGATTGCCGTGCGCGAGAAGGACGCCGCACTCGCGCGCAGTTTGCTGGATACCGCGCCGGCCGCGCTACGCGCGAGCGCGACTGGCTCCGAATTGGTCGGCATCGCCGGTGGCGTGCAAAGCCGGCCGCTGATCTCGGGCCGAGCGATTGGCGTCGTGCTCTCGTTGGGAAGCGCCGATCTGCGCCGTCGCTCCGCGAGTCTCGCGGCGGGAATCACGCGCGGCCTCGGCTCGCCGACGGCGTTGCCCGGGCCCGGCGCGGTGCAACTGATCACCCAAGACGACGGCGGCGACGGCGCTGGCATCGCCCCGGCATTGCGTGCACTCGCGGCCGAAGGCGCGGCGATTTTGGTGGCGGGGCTCGACGGTCCGTCGGCGGATATCGCCGCGCGCTTCGCCGAAGAGAACGCCATCCCGATGCTGCTCGTCGAACCCCCTGAGACCCTCGTCGGCCCATTTTCCAGCAGCTTCGTGCTGGGCGAAAGCTCCAATAGCGAACAGGCCGTGATCGACGCCGAGCTCTCCCGTCGTGGCTTCTTGCGCATCGCGCGGGTGGGCCAGAACGGTGAGGCCTGCGACGTAGTGGCCGAAAACGCGGGCGGTCCCCGCTTTCCCGTTCAGCAATGGCAGCGCGAGCGCGTCGCCGCAGTGTTGGTCTTGGGTTCGGCCGCGTGCGCGAGCGACCTCGCGCGCGACTTGCGTGGCGTTCCTGGGTTCGTACCGGAGCTCGCGCTGGGTCTGGAAGCCGCCGAGTTCGTCTATGCGAGTGACGCGCCGCGCGCGCGCTTCGCGGTCGGAGCCGGCAGCTTTCCGAGCGCCGTCCGCCCCGGCTCGGAAGACAACCCGGCACTGCCCGCGCTGGACTGGTACGAGGCCCTCGGCCACGACGCGGCATTGCTCGCCAAAGGCGCCCTCGACGGCTTTCCTAGCGGCCGTGTAGACGAAGAACGCGCGGTACACGAGCTCCACGCGCGCGCCCAGCGCGCCTTGGGCAGCGTTCAGGTCCCGCTTTGGACCAGCGAGGCACGCGGTTTTTCCCAGCGACAGACGCTGAGCCGCACGCTTACGATAGTGTCCCCTTCGTCGACCAAGAAATGACCGTGACCTCGTCGGAACTCGAATTTTACCTACCCACGCGCCGTTCGACCCAAAAGCTCGCGCAGCTGATCGCGCCTTGTCTGGCGGCGGCCGATCTCGTCATACTCACGGGTCCACTGGGTTCGGGAAAGACGTTCTTCGTGCGCGCGCTGTGCCGCGCGCTCGGTCTGCCCGGAGCGGAGCGCGTGACCAGCCCCACGTTCACGCTGGTGCAGGAGCACGACACGGTGCCACCGCTCTCGCACGCGGATCTTTATCGCTTGAACGGGCCGGAACAGCTGCGTGAGCTCGGTCTCGACGCGCAGCGCGACGACGGGCGCCTCCTGCTCGTCGAATGGGGCGAGCCATACATCCAAGAGCTCGGTGGTGATGCGCTGCTGCTCAGCTTCGCGCTCGATCCACGCAGGGCCAAGGTTTCTGCTACCGGGCGCCGTTCGCACGCCATCCTCGCCGAGCTCAGTGCTAAGGGTTGACTGTGGCAGACCCTGCGGAGCTGAGCGAAAACGAGGCGAAGAGCCCGTGGGGTGCCCTGCTCAAGCCGTTGATCTCGGTCTTGGAGCTGGTCGGCTCGGTGCTCGCGCTGACCGGCGAGTCGCTGGTTTGGCTGATTCGTCCGCCCTATCGCTTCGGCCAGCTGCTGCTCGCGATGGATTTCATCGGCGTGGGCTCGGTCTTCATCGTGGCGCTGACGGGCGTGTTCAGCGGCATGGTGTTGGCCCTGCAAACGACTTACAGCTTGCGTGATTTCGGCGCCGAGGGCGTGGTCGGTCAGGTCGTCGCCGTCTCGCTCACGCGCGAGATCGCGCCGGTGTTTACCGCGCTGATGGTAGCCGCGCGTGCCGGCAGCGCGATGGCCGCCGAGCTCGGCAACATGCGCATCACCGAGCAGATCGACGCGCTCGTCACCATGGCGGTGAGCCCAGTGCAGTACCTGCTTTCACCGCGGTTGCTGGCCGCGGTGCTGACCGTGCCACTCCTGTGCGTCCTCTACACGTGCGTGGGTATGGCCGGCGCTTGGCTGGTCGCGGTGCGCTGGCTGGGTGTCGACCCCGGCATTTTCATTTCCAACATCGAGCGCCACCTTTTACCGAGCGATTTTTTCATGGGTATGATCAAATCCGCCGTGTTCGGCTTTTTGATCTCGGCCATCTCGTGTACCCGCGGCTTCTACGCCTCTGGCGGCGCGCGGGGCGTTGGTGAGGCAACCACCCAGGCGGTGGTGCACAGCGCGGTCTCGATCCTGATCGCCAACTACATGTTGACGTCGCTGCTCTTGGGCAATCCCGGCTGATCGCGGGGCAGGAGCCCTTCGCGTTCAGTCGGCGTGGTGGCCGATGCTGGTTGAATCATTCGAGGCCGAAGCCACCTCGCGGGTGATGATGCCCTTCACTTGCTCGAGCGAGTGCATGGCCTCTTCGGGCGCCAACACTTCCCTCTTGGCTAGCTTTTTGCCGGTCTTGCCCGCCTGCGGACCGTCGTTGATCGCTGCCATGAAGGCTTCCATGCGCTCGGCTTCGCCGTTGCCATTCACGTCCACGATCGTGAATTTCCCAGCGCCTTGCCCCAGGTCGTCGCGGAAGTCGAACACCGCGCCGACCACCGTCAGCGCGCCGCTCTGCACGCGTTTGCCATATTTCTTCAGCGCGAGCGTGACCTGGTTGTGGACGTTCGCGACCACGCCCTCGGCCCAAGCTTGGTTCTCGTTCTTGCCGGCACTGGGGCGTGGGATCTGCAAGCCCTTGAGCTGCGCTTGCATCGCTTTGCTCAGCTTCGAGGTGTCACCGCCGGCGGCTTTCACCGCGCCGCAGCCCGTATGACCGATGATCAGCAAGAGCGGAGTGTTCAGGTGTTCGATGCCGTACTCGATGGAGCCTTCGTCACCTGCGAAGGTATTGCCGAAGTTACGCACCGTGTAGTCGTCGTTCTCGCTGGTCTCGTCCCAGGCTTGAGGCTGCACGCGCGAGTCGGAGCAGGTGATCACGGTGGCGCGCGGTAGCTCGGCATCGGCGAAGGTCGAAAAGAACTTCGGCCCATGCTCCATGTAGGTTTTATTGTCCTCGAAGGAGTCCTTCAAGAACGCGCGAGTGAGCGCCAGGGGTTCGGCCTTCGAGTTCTCCCAGGCGAAGGGTACGGTGTACTTCTGGGGCGCGTCGTCGGTCTTGTCCTCGCCCTTGCCGTCCTCGCTGCTGGACTTGGCTTCCGCGTGGCCTTTGCCCTCTTTCGCCTTATGGGGACGGATCTCCTTTTCGGGCGTCACGGCCGCCGCCGGCTGTTTGCAGGCCGAGGCCAGCAGCAGCAAAGTAGCGGTCATTTTCAGCAGGCGCAGCGGTCCCATGCCGGGAAAGAACGGACGCGTCAGCCGAGACTTGAGCGCGTGCGCTGACCGGCTCCAAGAATCAAAGAAGTGCGCGTTTGGTGACGATTGGACTACACTGCGCCGCTCGCCGTGTTGGGAGCCCCTAAAACCGAGCTCGATCCAGCCGCACTGACCGTGCCGCTCGTCGCCTCCAATCGTTTCGCCCGTTTGCGGCGCGTCGCTGGGCAGCGCCGGCTGCTCGCGCCGCTGCTGCTACTCGTGCCTACCGCGGTCGTGCTGGGCATCGATCTGTCGCGCCGCAGCGCGCGCTTGGCCGGCCTCGACCTTTGGCACCGGGGCTTCTACCTCGCCTCCCTGACCGAGAGTGCCCTGGTGTGGAGCGTGCTGCTACACGCGGCATCCCGCCGTCGCGGCGCCTGGCGCTGGCTCGCGGCGCTGCTGTTCGTGATTGGCTTCACCTTCGCGGTTGGCGGCCAGAGTTATTTCTATAGTCAATACAACGCGTACCTGAACCTCGACGTCTCGCTGTTCGCGTCGAACTTCAAAGACAGTGTCGTCAATCAGCTGCTCGCCGACTACGGCAACTACCTGCGCGCCAAGTTGCCGCCGCTCGCCGTTTCGCTCACGCTGATTTGGCTCACGCGGCGCTGGCTACGAGCTCCCCGTCGGCGTGCGCGCATCAGTGGTTTTCTAGCGCCCGCCTTGGTCATGGCAAGCTTTGCCATTCCCGCGCAGCACCGGCATCTGCAGGCCGCACCGCCGGACGTGCTGTACCTGAACGCAGTGGGTGGCCTGCTCGCGACGCAGTTCGGCCTGAGCGAGCAGTCGAGCCAGATGCGCCCGCGCGCGCGGCATTCGCTGCCCGTGCCCACGCTGCACCCGCTGCCCACGCCCAAGCGCAACGTGCTGTTCGTGATCTCGGAAAGCGTACGCGCGGACGCGACCTGCATCGGATACGAGCCCGATTGTCGACGCACCGAAGCCACCAATCGGCTCTTCCCCGAGCGCTTTGCCTTCCCCCAAATGCGTTCGATGGACTCCACCACTGCCGTCTCGCTGGCGGTGCTCTGGTCGGGCCTCGGTCCGGCTGAGTCGCGGGACAACCTGCATACTTGGCCGCTGATCTTCGACTACGCGCGCGCCGCCGGCTTCGACACCGCGTTCTGGACCAGCCAAAATATGTTGTTTGGGAACGCGCGGCTGTGGGTGAAAAACCTGGGCGCGAACAAATTCTTCAGCGCCACCGATCTCGATCCCACTTCGGACTTGGACATGGGCGCGCCCGAAGGCCTGCTCGCCGACCGCGTCATCCACGATTGGAGCACGCTCCGCGAACCGTTCATGGCCGTCGTGCAGCTCTCGAACGTGCACTACCCGTACTACCTCGAGCCTGGCGGCCCGCAGCCGTTTCAACCGTCGACCACCAGCAAGGCGCCAGAAGACAACCCCTACTTCAAGAACTTCTACCAGAACGCGGTCTATCAACAGGACCGACATCTGGCCAAGATGCTCAGCTACGTGCGCTCGACCGAAGTCGGCAAGCACACCGTGATCGTCTACACCAGCGATCACGCGGAGGCCTTCCGTGAACACAACCAGATGGGCCACACCTTCAGCATCTTCGACGAAGAGATCCACGTGCCCGCCTGGATCGACGCGCCGCCCGGCACGCTCACCGCCGATGAAGCGCAATCCGTCCGCGAAAAACAACACGAGTACGTGTTCCACGTGGATCTCGCGCCCACGATTTTGGACCTGATGGGCGTCGACCAAGACCCCGGCATCGCAGAATACCAAGCCCGAATGCCTGGCCACAGCCTGCTCCGCCCGGGCCTCAGCGATCAACCACTCTTGATGAGCAACTGCACCGGAGTGTGGAGCTGCGCGTTCGAGAATTGGGGCGTCATGCAAAAGAACTTCAAAGTCGAATCCCGCGCCTGGGACACCGGCTGGAAGTGCCACGACGTCGCCAAAGACCCGCTCGAGCTCAAGAACCTCGACCTCAGCGAATGCGGTAACCTCGCGCACCTCGCAGACGTCGCGTACGGGCGTCTACCGGGGCAGGGCATTCCGAAGAAGCAATAGTGTCCAGTCATAGCGTTGGGACTTTCGCCGTAGTCCTAGTCGCCGTGGCCGCAGCACTCGGTGTCTTAGGGGCTCTCGGCGCGCGGGTCCTGAAGTAGGGCAAACTGGACCGGCCAGGCAAACTCATGAGCCAAACTCCGGAAAGCCTCGGATCTCGCGCTGCGCGAAGGCCCGCGCTGAGTGCGGCAGTCCGTTTTGGAATATGGCTCCGTTTGGCAACTGGGATTGTTGCCTGCGTGCTGGTTGCGTTGGTCTGGTTACTGCCCAACTTTCGTCCGCTGCCAAAGCCGTTGATTGTCGCGCTCGTGGCAATCGACCCTCTCTTAACGGCGCTGGTCCTGAGCGCTGGCGGTCTGCTGATTTCGCGCTTTCTGTCGCATCGAAACGAACCATTGCTGACGCGCTACTTCGGAACGGCGTTGTGCTGGACGGCGATCATCGGCTCGGCCCTCACGCTCGGCTATATCGAAGTGATCAAGATCGGCATGCTTCTCTAAGGCCAAGCTCGCGGTTGCAAGCGCGCCAGCTATCCCGGGGTGAGGTGACTTCTTGCGTGTTTTCGTGGGCTCTGCAGAGCAAGGGGAGGGGGCGATCGCGGTCCAGCAACGCACCTCGTAGTAACGAAGCGTTTCCCGGCACGCGCATTCGCGGCTTGAAAGTTCTTGCTCAAAAATATCCGCGCAACCACTCCGTGCATTCGGGACGTGTTAACAGCCAGTCGAGTCAAGGACGCTTGGTCTGAGCAGCGGTTGGAGGTTCGGTATGTCAGCAGGTTTTTTCTCTGCGTGTCTAGTAGCGCTAGTCGGGGCTTTGAGCTGCGGCTGCAGTAGCAGTGACGCGGACGCGGACGGCAACGGTGCGGTGTACTGCAGCTCGTCCTCACCGCAATTCGCTGGGCCGTCGGGGTACAAGTGGTATCTTTACGGCAACCCGGGCGCGTGCGCGACATCAACGTGCACCGCCAATGATCAGCGCGCTTGCGCGAAGCTCCAGAGTCCCATGCAGGAAAAGGCCGGCATCGGGATGACCTTCGACAGTTCCACCGATTTATCGAGCAACTCAGGCATCGAGTTCACGGCGGACATCAAACCGGCGGGCACCTCATTCGATGTTGGCGTCTCGGCGTCTCGTGGGGGGCACGGCTTGACCTGGGCGCTGACCTCGCAGTCCGGGTCCCACACCTACCGCGTTGGGTTCGATAGCGGTCAGAGCTACAGCAACGACGGCGTGGTGTTTCGACTCACTGCTGTCGACGCCTGCGACGTTGGCACGAGTTTCTTGGCAGGCGGCGCCCTGGACGTGACCATCACCAGCTTGAGCGCCTGGTAACGGCAGCTGGCACGGCTGAGGGGTGAGACCTCTGTCCCAGTCCACGGGGACGTGAGAGCGACTCAGCTCAACGCGAGCATGCGATCGATCGGCACCTGTGCGCGCGCGCGCAGCTCCTCCGCCATCTCCAAGCGCGGCTCCAGATCGCGCAGCGCGAGGTACACCTTCTCGGGCGTGTTGAGACGCATGAACGGGCACTCATTGCAGGCGCAATTCGCGAGTGGCGGCGCGGGGATCAGGAGCTTGCCGGGCGCGCGCTTTTGCATTTGATGCAAAATCCCGGATTCAGTCACGACGATGAACTCACGCGCGTTGTCGTTTTCGACGTAGCGCAAGAGCGCGGCGGTGGAGCCGATGAAGTCGGCGCGATCGAGCAGCGGCTCTTCACATTCCGGATGCGCGATCACCTTGGCTTCCGGATGCGCGAGGCGAATGTCCTCCAGCTTTCGCAGGCTGAACGTCTCGTGCACGATGCAGCTGCCCTGCCATAGCACGAGATCATCCCGCCCTGTTTGCTTGGCAACCCAGCGGCCCAGGTTCTTGTCGGGTGCGAACAAGATCTTCTGGTCACGCGGGATCGAGTTCACGATCTTCACCGCGTTGCTGGAGGTGACGATGTAATCACTCTCCGCCTTCACCGCGGCGGAGCAGTTGATATAGCTGACCACGACCGCGCCGGGATGGCGCGCCTTCCAAGCCTTGAAGCGGTCCACCGGACAACCGTCAGCGAGCGAACAGCCCGCTTTCATGTCCGGCACGAGCACGATCCGTCCCGGGTTCAAGATCTTGGCCGTCTCCGCCATGAAGTGCACGCCCGCGAACAGGATCACATCCGCCGTCGTCTTTTGCGCGGCTTGCGCCAACTGCAGCGAATCCCCAATCACGTCCGACAAATCCTGGATTTCACTGTCCTGGTAGTAGTGAGCCAAAATCACCGCGTTGCGCTCGCGCTTTAGCCGACGGATTTCATCGTCCAAATCCAGCGTCGAGAGATCAGGTGTCAGGCTCTGAGCGGGCGAGGCCATGGGTTCAGCTGTTTATAAGTCGCGATCGACCCCTCCGCCAGCGCCGTCGAGCCGGTTTAGCCGGTACCCGCAGTGGAATCAGCTCTCGAGTCCCAACGCAAAGCGCAGAGCGTCGTCCAACTGGCGTAGCTTCGCGCTGCCAAGAACTCCGACCCGTTCGACCAAGTCTTCCTTCGGCAAGGTGACCAACCAGTCACAGTTGATCACGCACTCTCGCCGCAGGCCCTCACGCTTGCCTACTCTCACTTCGACTGCGTAGCCTCGGATGGTGGTCGTGGCCGGCGCAGCGATTACGAGGCTTCGAATCTCGTACGCCTCGTTCCGGGAAAGCAAGACAACGGGGCGTTTCTTCTCGAGCTTCGCCCACCAGATCTCGCCGCGCTTCACTTGTCGGCCCAGGTGAGACGCGCGAGCGTTCGGCGAGCGTGACGCTGCGCGACTTCAATTTCGTGCGGTGTCTCCGGCTGTTCGAGATAGGCCGCTCGGTAGCGGCGCACCTGCTCGGCGTGGGCCTCTTCTGACGTAAGCTTGGTTAGGGCTCGACCGATGACCGCGCTGCGGCTTTCGCCGGTAAGCAGTCGAATGCTCTCGACCCGTGCCAACAGACCGGCGTCGATGCTGCACGCGATTTTCGACCGCCGAGGCATGAGTATGAAATTGTCATACCACCGACCGATGGTCAAGGAGACGCGGCCGTACTTCGCAGCCAGGGCCCGGCCCCCTCGTCGACGCTCAGTCGAGCTCAGTCGCCGCAGTGCCTCTCATCTCCGACCTGAAAATTCCAGGGGCTTCACCGTGTGCTGAATTCAATCTACTCTGGACGCTGCTGGTGCGGTGTAGTCAGGGAGGCGGGACGATCATGCCGGGAAGAGTCACGGGGTTCTGTTTGGTGATGTGCTTTGCGCTGCACGCCAGCGCTGAAGAGCCGTTTCCCGGAGCGATTCAGAAAGCGGCCAACATCCCGTGCACGCCGACCTGCCTTTTGTGTCACTTCGGCGTCCCGGGTACGCTGGCGAACTTCGGGCAACCGTTCGGGCGCACGGTGCTGGCTAACGGCGTTCAGCCTGGCAATCCCGACAGTTTCAATGCGGTCGTTGCCAATTTGCGTGAGAAGAAGACGGATAGCGACGGCGACGGCAAGATCGATGTCGATGAGCTCGCGGTTGGGAGCAACCCGAACGATACCGATCCCAAGGCGGAACTGTGCGGGCCGCTCTACGGCTGCGGCGCGCAGCTCGCGCCCGTGGCGCCCCCGCAGCGCGCGCCGGTGATGTGGTGGCTCGTGAGCATCTTGGCCGTGACGGCGTGGATCAGTGCGCGTCGTTGGCGCCGGGCCGAGTAGGGTTCTCGTCACCGCGCCGGGCATGCGCGGCTGCCGCGCGGCGGCGCCCGTAGCCCCGCAGCCCACTCGGTCGCTCACGTCGTGGAAGCGCGCCCGTCCTCCGCGTGTGCCACCCAAAAAAGCTAAACGGGCTTCTTGTCTACCTTGGGGACGGCCGCCGCAAAGCGCTCGGCAAACACTTCCGCGGAGCTCGCACTCGCCAAATCCAGCTCGAAGTCCGGCACGCTCTTCGGCTGCAATTTGAGCAAGAGCTCCTCGGCTTCGCGTTTCGCGAGACCTGCCTGGGCAAGCGCCGCCAAATCCAAGATCACGCCATCGCGCGCGCGTAGCGTCTCGGCCTCCGCGCTCACGAGTTTGCGCAGCGCATCGAGCTCCATCCGGCTCACGCGATCGCCGCATACGTCATAGTCGATCCACGCTTCGTAGCTGAGCGGCGCTACGCGTTTCAACATGCCGGCCATCACGCGGCCGTATTCTTGGATTTCCCACTGCGCGTGGTGATCGACGCGAAGCTTGAGAAAATGCAGCAGATTGTGCAGATCGATCTTCCAGTACCATTGGGTGTACGTGGAGAGCGGCAGGTCGATGCGAGCAAGCTCGCGGGCCATGTCCTCGAGCGTCATCCATTCGTAAGCTTCGCGGCTCTTTTCGCGGATCTCGTTCCAGCGGCGCACGGCTTCCGTGTACTTGGCGGCCTCGACCACGGTGCCGCTACGGCCCTGGTTGTTCTTCTTGCTCTGCGTCTGAAGCTGCTCTTCACTCGGGGTATAAAAGAGCATCGGCATCAGGGAATAACGGCCGCTGTATTCGTTCACGTTGGCGGAGCGATGGCGAATCCATTGTCTTGCGATGAACATCGGCATCGAGCAATGGAACTTGAATTCGATCATCTCGCTCGGCGTAGTGTGCATGTGCCGGCGTAAGTAGCGGAGGAGCCCGCGCGTCTGGCTCGTCTGCCGAGTGCCGTAGCCGTAGCTCACGCGCGCTGCACGCTCGATGCATTCGTCGGTGCCCATGTAATCCACGAGCGAGACGAAGCCGTGGTCCAGCACGGGGAAGTACAGCCCGAGGATCTCTTCGGCCAGGGGCGAGGTGGGGCGCCGCGTTTCGGTCATTTCGGCTTACCACTACGCGGGCGACCGCCGAGGCGCTACGCTAAAATGATGGCTTGGCGCGCGCGGTATTTCTGGCTGCTGGCCAGCGCTCTCGGCTCCGCTGCGCCCGCTGCATGTGGAGCTCGAGGGGCTCACGCTCCTGCTTCAGCGCCGATGCCGGCGCCACCGGCCCAACCAAAAGCGTTGCTGATCGCGGCGCCGACCGGGACCGCGCTGGCGGACGAGCAGGGCCCGCGGCTGTTCCCGCCGCTCGAGGGTCCAGCGGTCAGCGTCCTCGGTGAAGACAAGGATGGCAGCAAACGCATCGTCAGCTACGGCCTGCGCGTGCTCGCGCGACCCAACGGCGCGCTCGAGCTCGCGAACGAATACTTGCCGACCGCTCGCAGCGTGCGCTCGATCGAGTTGCCCGCGCGGCTCGGTGGGGGCTTTTTGTTCTATGTGCAGTCTTCGAGCACGACCTTATTCTTTCGCGCACACTCCTTCACCGGCGATCTGGAGCCATTCGCGCGTTTGGACTTCGAAGCCGCGCAGGTGATTGCAGGCTTCGATCGGCTGTACGTGCTGGCGAGCCACCCCGATCGGATCGTCGCGCTC
The DNA here is from genome assembly GCA_037200885.1 of Pseudomonadota bacterium. Lineage (GTDB taxonomy): Bacteria > Myxococcota_A > Polyangia > Polyangiales > Polyangiaceae > PMG-095. The sequence continues at coordinate 909,729 of JBBCIN010000003.1, read as the reverse complement.
GACGCGCAAGACGGCACGGCGCAAAGCCTGGGCAGCTTGCCGGCTTCGCCCAGCTACGGGAAAATGGCCTTCGTCGACGGCTGGTTGGGGGCGCTCTCGGTGCCGCTCCGCGGCGCGTTGGTCAGCTTCGATGCGGGGGTCTCCTGGCATCCACTCGGCACGACCCCGACCAGCATCGATGTCCAAGACGGCGCGCTCCGCCTGACTGGACCGGACGGCGTGCTCGACTTGGATAGTACGGGCACCTTCACACGCCAGGATCAGCCGAGCGGCGCTCCGCATGAGAACCCAGTCGCGCAGGCCTTACGCAGCGGTAGCGCAGAGCAGGCGGCGCCCCAGGTGAACGAACAACTCGGTCGCGATGCGCTCAAGCTGGCGGTGCTGCGCGGCTTCCGCGACACGGACGGCTCGCTCGTGGTCGCCAGCGCCGGCATGTTGCTGCGCGTCCGCGCGAGCGATGGCAAGCTGCTCGAAAGCGACGAGCACGCCTATCCGGGCGGCGGCGAATGCAGTGCATTGAAATATGGCTCGAGCTCCGGCTTCGTCTGCAGTGACGGGGCGAACCAAACCGCGCTGTTCGCATTCGAGCCGCCGCTGGGCATGCGGCGGATGCGCACGTTCGTTGGCCCACGCTACGTCGCAGCCAGCGGCAACGGCGCTTTGGTGATTCGCGGTTCCTGCGCGTCCGCCAACCCCGACTTGCCCGGCAGCTACTGCATTGCCGGAAAAGCAGGGGGATTCAGCGAAATCCGTGTGCGCGGCGATCTGGGGGTCGAACGGGTCGTGGCGCTCGCTGACGGCCGCGTGGCCGTAATCGTTCCGCCGCGCCTCGGTGCGCCGGGCTTCTTGTCCCTGATCGATACGCGCGGAGGAGAGCAACGCATCGCATTGAAGCTGCCGACCTCCGCGTCGGCCGCGTTGCTCGAAAAGGGACTCTGGCTCGACGGGTTCGTGGAGAGCGCGGGCACGAGCATGGGCACGGGAGTAAGCAGTGAGCTGGCGGGTTGGGTCGTGGGCAATGAACCGTTCGCCGGCGTGCGGGTGGGGCTCGATGGCAACGTGAGCATGGGTCGTCCGGAGAGCAGCATCGATCGCGCGTTGCTCTCCGCCAACTACGCGCTGCTCGTGGGGCGTACCGGGCGCACCCGAGAGAGCACCGATGGGGGCTTCGAATGGACCAACGTCGAGCTGCCGTCTGAGTTCGACGCGGGGCGCGAGCTTCGGGACGACGCGCGCCTGCAAGGTTGCTCGGAGCTCGGCTGCGCGTTCGCCGGCTTCGTGCGAGTGGGCTTTCGTAGCGGCAGCGCCGCGCCGCACCTGAGCATTGCCACCTTGCCGGAGCCGACCCGCCTGTTACAGCCGGGGGGCAGTCGTTGGCTGCTGCATTGTGAGGCAAACGGCGAGGTGAGTGAGCCGGCGCTGGCTCCGACCGCCCGAGCGCACGGCGACGGGAGGGGGAGCGCGGACGACCCTGCTAGCCCGCCTTGGGCGCCGTTTTTGGAGCTTCCCCCGCCCGCGCTCGGCTCCGGGGAAATTGGCTACGCCGTGTCCGCAACGGACAGCGAGGGAGCGGCGTTCCGCGCGTATGCCTGGGGCGAGCGCGGGGCTGATTGGGCGCGCGCAGGTCACCTCCAGCTTCGTCTTTCCGATCGCTTCCAGGTGCGCCGCGGCGTGTTTCAGAGCGCAGTGACCCGCAGCCCGTGGCCCGATGTCGGCGCCGCTGCCGAGGCCTTCGGCTTCGACAGCTCAGCTAACGCCACGTCGTGGCGCGCGGTGCTCGACGCGAACCAACGCGCGGGCGCCGTGCTGGCGAGCTCGCGGGGCCTGCTCGACCTACTACTGTTCGAGGAGGGGAAAACGGTGACCCGCATTCCGAACGCTGGGCGGCTCGGTTTCAATTTTGGCATGCTGAGCAGCGTGGCGAAACTGAGCGATGCTTGGTACCTGGCCTCGTTCAACGAAAATCACGGCTTGATGCTGTCTAGGATTTCAGGCGGTCGCGTCGAGCGGCTCGCCGAATATCCAGACCCCGGGCACGACATCAGCTCGGCAACTCTGGTGCACGGGGTACGCGGGGACGAGCTCGGGATCTGGGTCACGGGCCACGGCTGGTACCTATTCCCGATCGACCCCGTGAGCCACGCGCTCGAAGCCCCACTCTCGCTGAGCCCGGCTGATCTCGCGGTGATGCCGCCGCCCTGTGTCTCAGATGCAGACGGTTTCCTGCTCGCGGGTGCGCTGTCTTTGGAGCCAAATTTGCGGTTCTCCCCGGCCAATGAGGCGCTCAGTGTGCGGCGCGTCGAGGCACAATTCATCTGGTCGGCGCGCGGGCTGTGCACGCGCGCGCTGTCGGCCGAGACGGACGGCTCAGCGCGGCCGGTTCGGGGCAACGCGCCTGCGGCATCCGTCGCAACGGCCCCAACGGTACCGCTCACGGTTACGGAGCGTCGACCGCTGGGGCGGCGTTGGGGCTACGTCTGCGCACCCTGACGCACGCTTGCGTACGCCGATAGGTGCAGTTTGGTTTGCGGAAGTGCGTTGCGCATTTCAGATTTGAAATGCGCCTCGGAGGGGCGAAAACGCGAGCGTCCAAAAGTGTGATCGCTCGCGTGTATTTCGATCACTGGAGGTTTGCGTTTCGTGTTCCTGGCTGCTAGAAACTAGTCGTCCGCGCAGAGCGAGGCTGTCCCCCCCCGGCCCCTTTGCGCGGACACTATTATTTCCGCTCTGTCGTGTCTGCGCGGCTCTCGTCTCCGAGAAGCGTCGAGACAGAGCCTCCCCGGCGGCACCGCTAGCGCTTGTTCAGCTTCGCGGCCATCGCCTGCCCCAGCTCGGTTGCCCGACGAGTCGCGACCTCGACGGCGTTCATCAGCGTGTGGCGTAGTCCGCCCGCTTCGAGCGCGTGCAGACCCGCGATCGTCGTGCCACCGGGGCTCGTCACCATGTCTTTCAAGCGGCCTGGGTGTTCACCGGTTTCGAGCAGCAATTTGGCCGACCCGTACACGGTTTGTGCGGCCAGTATCAGCGCCGTCTCGCGGTTCAGGCCGACTTTTACCCCGCCATCGGCCAGCGCGTCGATGATGAGCATCACGTAGGCGGGACCGCTGCCGGACAGCCCGGTCACGGCGTCCAGCGCCGATTCATCGAGCACCACCGAGCGCCCAACCGCATCGAACAGCGCTTGGGCGAAGCGAATGTCTTCCGGGCTCGCGTGCGAGCCGGGCGCGATGCCGGTGGCGCTGGCCAAAGCGATGGCGGCCGTGTTGGGCATCGCGCGCAGCACGCGTGTGCCGTCCGGTAGGCGAGCTTCAATCGCAGACAACGGCACGCCTGCGGCGATCGAGATGAGCAGCGTGTCGGCGTGGATCTGAGTCGACAGTTGCTCGAGCACTTGGCCAATGACCTGCGGCTTCACCGCCAGCACGACGACATTCGCCCAGGCCAAGAGCTCGGAGTTGTCCCGGTGCGTCTCGATGCCGTAGCTCTCCTCGAGCAAAGTCAGCTGATCGGCGCGCAGGTCGCTCGCGCGGATCTGTTCCGGGCGCAGCGTCTTCGACGCGAGCAGACCGCGGATCAGGGCGCCTGCCATGTTGCCGGCGCCGAGCAGCCCAATTTTTCGGTTTTCCATGGATCTCCAGAGCGCCTCAGCCGACGCCAAACTCACGCAGTGCCTGGCGTAGCTCGCCGGCATTTCGGCATGCAATCACGCCTTCAGGCAACGCGCGATCGTCAGTCGGCGCATACCAGATCGCCTGCGCGCCGGCGGCACGCGCGCCGATCACGTCCGCCTCCCAGGCGTCTCCGACGTGCACGATCTCCGCAAGGTCAACCGCCAGCGCCTCTGCCGCTAGTTGGAAGATGCGCGGGTTGGGCTTATCGACGCCCACGCGGCCCGAGTCGATGATGACCTGGAAGAGCGCGCCGTGGCCGAGCTCCTCGACCAGCTCCGCGAGGTGTCCTTCCGAGTTGGAGATGATGCCGACCGGAACCTGCTTTGCGCCAAGCTCCGCGCAAAGCTCGAACATGCCTGCGATCGGCTTGCGCCACAGATTGTGCGTGGGCTGGGCGTCCCACAAGAGCTGCGCGATCTTCTCGGGGTACGCCGGATCGGCGGCTTCAGCCCGGATTTTTCGTATGCCACCGCCGCGCAGGATCTCCAAGATCATCGCTTGCCAAGCGCGCGCGTGGCCCAAGGCCTTGGCCGCGCCGTAGGCGTGCCAGGCGGCTACCGTCGCCGCGCGTGAAGCCGCGGGATCCAGCTGTGCGCCGAAGCCGTGCACGCGACGCACCAAGAAATCATGATCGAGCTCGGCCAGGGTCTGCCCGAAGTCGAACGTCACCGCGCGCACCTTGGCTCGCTGCGTTTCAGTCAAAGAGTCCTCGAAGCTTCTCCAGGAAGCTGTGCTGTTGCGGCTGCACGTCTTCGCCCAGCTCGCGGCCCAACTCTTCAATCAACGCGCGTGCGCGCTCGCTCAGGTGTGAAGGGACTTCGACCGTGACCTCGACCAACTGATCGCCCCGACCCGTGCGCATCCGGTAGGGGAAGCCCTTGCCGCGCACGCGCAGGACCGCGCCTGATTGCGTCGAAGGCGGCACGCGTAGTTTGAGCTTGCCTGCCAGGCTTGGAACGTCGATTTCACCGCCCAACGCCGCTTGCGCGAAGCTGATTGGCACCTTGCACACCACGTCCTCGCCGACTCGGCGAAAGAACGGGTGCGCGCCGACCTGGATCACGAGCTCCAAGTTGCCCGGCGGTTTATCGACGCGCACGCGATTGCCCGCTTGGGTCACGGTCCGCGTCGCGCCATCCTCGATGCCAGCGGGGATTTCGACGGCCAGGGTGCGCTCGCTCTTGGCCAAGCCCTTACCGCTGCACACCCGGCAGGGCGTGAGCACTATTTGGCCCGTGCCGCGGCAGCGCGAGCAGGGCCGCTCGACCGCAATCGGAAACAACGCCTGCTGAAAGCGCACCTTGCCGCGACCGCCACAGGCCGAACAAGTCTCCACGCGCGTGCCCGGCTCCGCGCCGCGGCCCGCGCAGCTGCCGCAGGTGTCGAGCCGCTCGTATGTCACCTCGCGCTCGCAGCCGAGGGCCGCTTCTTCGAAGCTCAGCTCCAGATTTTTGCGGATGTCCCCGCGGTCGCCGGTGCGGATGCCGAACGCGCCCAGCAGATCGCCGAACAAATCCTCGAAGCCGGCCATGTCACCGAAATCGATTCCACCCGGTGCGCCCCCGGGGCGGAATGCGGCTTCACCGTAGCGGTCGAACGCGGCGCGCTTGTCCTTGTCACTCAAGATCTGATGCGCGAGGTTGGCCTCCTTGAAGCGCACGCCTGCGTTCGGATCTCCCGGGTTTTTGTCCGGATGGTGGATCGCGGCCAGGCGGCGGAATGCCGTTTTAATCTCGGCTTCGGAAGCCTCTCGGCCAACGCCGAGCACCTCATAGGGGTCGCGCACCCGCCGGGTGTAGCATTTTCGCCCGGAGTTTTCCCCCGTTTGCTCCGCCCTTGGCCCGGAAGGCCTGGAATAGACTAACCTCGCAAATAAATGAGCTCAGGCGACAAGGACGACCGGCGAATTGGCCAGCGAGCGCCAATCGAGCTGAAGGTCGAATACAAGCGGCTCAACACGTTCTTCGCGGACTACACCAAGAACATCTCGCGCGGCGGTACGTTCATTGCGACCGACAAGCCACTGCCCGTCGGCACCGACTTCGTGTTCGCACTGGGCGTGCCCCACATGGTCGAACCCGTGCGCCTGCGCGGCAAAGTGATCTGGACCACCCCCGCCGAAGAAGCCACCAAAGCGAATCCCTGCGGCATGGGCATCGAGTTCCAATACGGCGCGGGCGAGCGAGAAGAGAAAGAAGCCGCGGTCGAACGCTTGATGAGCTCCGAGCTCGGCGGTCATCTGGCAGAGAAACTGCTCGGCCGAAAACCCCAAGGGTAGCCCAGAAGGGGCGATCGCGATCCTGGTCGGGTCGCCGAACCAGCGCTCCCTTGCTCTCTCGTCCCGCAGCGATCGAGCGTGCCGGTCATGTTCACGGCAGTTTGACGCCGGCAGGTAGCTTGTAGTCCGGCGCGGGCTTGCTGCGCATGGCCAGCAGATCGCGGGCGATCGTGACTTCGACCAAGTCGATGGCGGGGCTCTGGGCGACGCGTTCGAGATCTTTGGAGGAGTCGCCGCCGGTTTGGAGTTTGAGCATCGCGGCGTAGAAGGTGGCTTCGGTTTTTTCGGAGGCGCTGCGGGCGGCGCTGGCGAGATCTTGATCGCTCAGTTTGCCGCGGGCCCAGGCGCGCAGGCGCGCCGGCCAACCGGAGTTTTCGTCCACGCCCGCGTAGGCTTCTTCGACCGTGCCGTCGCTCGGGACGTTCAGCTTCTTTTCGACGAGTTGCAGCCAGAGCGCGACGTATACGAGATCTTCACTGCCCAGGTTGGCGGCGACTGCGCGCTGCGCGGCACGGCGCGCGGCGCGCAGATCCGCGTGGGTGAGGGCGCGGCGTGCGGCGTCGAGCACGGTCGCGGTCAGCTGGCTCGGATCCGAGCTCGATGCCTCATAGGCGCGCTCGGTCGCGCGCCGCGACGCGAGTGGGTCGTCGTAGTGCTCGAGGATGCGCGCCAAAAGCCGCTCGGTTCGCGCCAGCGTGGGTCCACCGGAGCGCGCGTTCCTTTGCGCGTCGACTGCTCGCGACAACGCTGCATCCAGCGTTTTGGCTGCGTGCTCCGCGTCTCCGTGATCGCGATACACCTCGAACTTCATGTTCAACGCGTCGGTCTCGGCCAACGGGTCATTGGTGGCCTTGGCCAGCTCGACGGCTTGGCCCAAGGTGAAGAGCGCTGCGGTTTGATCACGCTGTCGCTCGATGGCGCTGAGAGTCATCAGTGACTCGAGGCTCGGCTCCGCATGGGCCGCGGACTGAACCAAGGGCAGCGCGCGCGCCAGCTCGCCGTGGCGTGTCTCGAGCGCGCCCATGACGTAGCGGAGGCGCGCGGCGCTCGGGCTGACCTTGCCCAGATTGGCCTTATTTTCGGCCAACGCGAGCAACGGCTCTGCGTTGCCGAAGGTCCGCCTCGCGCTCGGCAATTGATCGAGCGCATCTTCCTCGACCAGCGCCTTGCCGACGATGCCGAGCGCAAAGCTGACGTTCTCGGCGCTGGCTTCCTTCGTCACCGCGGGCGACAACACGAGCGGCGCCACCTCTGCCATGCCGTAGTTCACGAGCTGCGCGGCCAGCGGCGCTGCGCCGCGCATCGAGCTCGGTTCGGCGCGGAACAGTTGCACCGCCGCGCCCCAGGTCGCAGCTTCCATCAGCGTGTGATCCAGCAAACCCTCGGCGTCTGCGGCGTGCGAGGCGGAATCGAAGAAATGGCAGAGATCGGCCCACGCATCCGCGTCGTTCTCGTCGGCGGCGCGCTCCAGGCGATCACGCAATTCCGGCGCGATCACGCGGCCCAGGTCGGCGCGATCCGCAGCCGTGAGCACACCTCGCGCATCTCCGTGGCGCAGGTAAAGCGCGATCAGCGTGTAGCCACCGCCGCGGAGGGCGCGGTAGGCTTCGAAGGCCTCGTCGCGATCCGCGTTCGAGTTCATCGGCGCGTCCGCCGCGTTCGATTCCAGCGCGCGTTTCAGCCATTGCACGGCGCGCTCGCTAGCGCTGTCGAGCGCGGCTTTGCGCGCTTCGAACAGCGATCGCTGAATCGCCGATCGCAGATCCGCGCTCGCCGCTTGCATGGGGCCTGCGCCACGCGTGGCTTGCGAGAAGCGGGCCATTGCTTCCAGGTGCGCCTCGACCTCTTCGCGCTCGGGGCCTTTGGGCAACTTGTCCCTGAGCATGCCGTACAGCGTGAATGCATAGCCCTCCTGACCCAGCCGCGAGACCTCCGCGGCGCCGGACTCGAGCGCGCCTTCTGCGCCGTCGAGGGCCGCGTCCTGAAATTCACCGGAGCGCATCAAGTAGAACGCGCCGGTCAGCGCGCTCAGCCCGGCCTCACGTTGACCCACGTCGAAGCGAGCCTTGGCGCGCTGAAGCTGGCGGCGCACCACGCCCAGCAATAGGCCCGCACGGTCGGCGGACGCATCACCCCGGACCAACACCTTGTAGGCCGCTTGGGCGAAGGCTTCGTCGCCGACCGCTGGGATCGGCGATCCGCTCGCGGTCGTTTGGACCGATTTCGCTTGCGGCGGGTGCGCCGCGCAGCCGGTGCTCGCGAGCGCCGCGCCAGAGCCGACCGCGAGCAACAAGCGGGCACGAAGGATTGTGAAGCGGACAGTCCGAAACATCGTCCGAAGTCTATACCGCGGACGCCAAGCGGGCGCTAAAAGAGGGGGCGAGCGCTAGAACCCGAAGTCGCAGTGCAGCTCGAGGCCGGTGGCCGGAGCATCGGCCAGGCGACCGCCGATCGGGAAAATATAGCCGATGCTGGGCGCAATCTTACCGAAGCGCGCTCCGATCCGCGGCTCGAACACGACCTGGAAGCGGGTGGGGCGAGTCGCGCCCGCGGTCGAGTTGAACTCCCACGCATTGATGGCGTTGTAAGCGAGCCAGGAGTCGAGCGCGCCAAACAGCTTCGGCCTGTCCAGGAATTGATAGGCGACGCCCGCCGAGGTCACGTTGCGGAAAGTGACCGACTTCAGTTCGAATGTGCCGGCTCCGGTTGGGTCCTGCACGTTGTTGCCCAGGTCGCCGCCGACCTTCAGCCCAAACACGAACTTGGTTGCGGCGCGCAGGCTCAGCGCCTTGCGCTGGTAATCGATGCCGATGCCCGCGATCAGCGGCAGCCGCTTGGGGCCGAACAGTTCCGGATCGCGATACCCCGACGCGGCATCGGCCATCATGTTGAGATAGGTTTTTTGAAGGGAGCTGGTCTCGTCGTAGTTGCCTTGCGCGGTCGGCAAGCCGACCCCGAAGAAGATCGGCAACCGCGAGAACGGGCTGAGCGTGACGCGGTACTCGCCCATCAACTCGAGCGCTCCGAGCGCCGTCACCGTGGCGTTGTCGCCATCGGGCTGACGCTGGGTGCCGACCGTCCACGGCAGGCGTGCGCCCAAGGTGAACTCGGGGCTCAGGTCGTAGTACCCACCGATCATGAACGTGCCGCTGGTCGTTTTACCCGTGGTCTCATCGGCGGTCGGACCTGGGATCGGCGCTTTGCCGAAACCGACCAAGACATTCGCGAACAAGCCAAACTTGTCGCGTTCGCGACTCTTCTTGGCCTCGACGGCGTCGGCTTTGCGCTCTTGCTCGGCGATCTCGGCGTCGGTCGGCGGCACGACCTTGGGAGTCTTCGCTTCGCTTTGCTCCTTTTCGACCGGGTCACCGCCTTCGGCCATGGTCGCGACGGGCGCTTTCGGTGCGTTTTTCTTGCCCTTGGCCGCGAGCGCGTGGCCACTGAAAATCACTAAAATGATCGCAAGTCGAAGGCTGGTTCTCACGTGTTTCTCCCGCTGACGCGGCGGGACGGTAACACGCGAGCATCCGAACGCGCTAACGTATCGAGCTCGCTGACATGACCGACGCACCCGTTCGTCCGCCACCCAAGCGCCTCGCTGATTTCGAGATCATCCGTCGGCTCGGCGCGGGTGGCATGGCTGAAGTCTTCCTGGCAAAGAAGCGCGGCGCAGAGGGCACGTTCAAGGTCTTGGTGCTCAAGCGCATCTTGCCCGCTTACGGTTCTTCTCGGCGCTTTCGCACGATGTTCGCCGAGGAGGCGCAACTCGCGACACGCCTGAATCATCCGAACATCGTGCAGGTGTACGATTTTCAGGACTACGGCGAAGAGGGCCAGCTGCTCAGCATGGAGTACGTCGAAGGTCCCGATCTGCGCAAGCTGATGCGTTCGGCGCAGGCAAAGGGACAGCGTATTCCGCCTTACGTGGCAGCTTACATCATTGCCGAAGTCGCCAAGGGGTTGCACTACGCGCACGAGCGCAAAGACGAAGCCGGCAAGCCGATTGATATCGTGCACCGCGACGTGTCCCCGCAGAACATCTTGATGAGCTTCGATGGCGCGGTAAAAATCGCTGATTTCGGCATCGCCTCCGCCAACTTGTTCCGCGAAGAACCGGGCGTGCTCAAGGGCAAGACCGCCTACATGTCGCCCGAGCAAGCGCGCGCCGAGCGCGTCTCGCGGCGCACCGACATTTACTCCTTGGGAGTAGTTTTTCACGAGCTGCTGACGGCCCGCCCGCTGCACGGCGCAGCCGAAGGGCAGGAGCTACTCGAGGCCGTGCGCGCAGGCGTAGTCGAACCACCCAGCACTTATGTGCGCGAGTTGCCCGCCGAGCTCGAAGAAGTGGTGATGCGCGCGCTGGCAAAAAATCCAGACCAACGCTTTCAGACCGCGCGCGACATGGCGGCGGCAGTCAGCCGCGCCCTATTCCAAAAGCAACAGTTCGTCGATTCGCACGTGCTCGAGAACGTGCTGTCCGAGCTAGCGACGCGCGAGGACACTTCGCCGGGTCTGGAGGCAGGCTCGAATCTACCGAGTGATGGCCAGCAAGGCAGTGAACCGCTCGATGATTTGTCGTCGGTCGCCCACGTCGTGGGTACGGGCGCCGGTGCCAACGATCAGAGCACGGGGCCGGGGCGCGCGCAGCGCGGCCGCGTCGGTCGTGAGGTTCGGCACGTGGCGGTCGTCACCCTCAGGCTACACGGCTTCGAGCAGCTCGCGACCAGTCTCGGTCGCCCCGCCGCGGCGCGCGTGCTCGAGCAGCTCCGTGGAACGCTCGGTGAAGTAGCGTTTCGGCGCGGCGCGCGCTTCGCCTGGGACACGCCACAGGCCGAAGGCGCCGAGTCCGCAGGCTTTGCCACGGCCGCGCGCGCGCTCGTCGGTTTGATGGCCAACCCCGCGCGCGCGCCGCTCGACGCGGTTTGGCTCGCGATCGACGTCCACGAGGTGATCCGCGGCGCGTCCGAAGACTTACCGGTGGGCCTGTCCGCCAGCGTCGGCATCGTGCGCGGCATTGCCACTGGTGAACGCGATCGCGCCGGCCACTTGATTCAGCACGCACTGCAGGAGCCCGCGAACCATTTGGCGGACCTGCTCGGGGATCACGCGCCGCCCGGGGTGAGTTGGGTGGCGGGCGGCCTGTACCGTTTGGTGCGTCGCGATTTCGTCTGGGGCGACGCGCCCACGATCAAGATCGAAGATGCCGAGCGCCTGAGCTTGCCGCAGGACATGCGCATCTATTCGTTGCTCCGGCCGCACACGCGCCAGGAAAAGCTCGATGAGATGGCGGTCGCGCCCAACGATTTGATCGGTCGCGACGCCGAGCTCGCCGATCTGCACGCTGCTTACTACGGCGTGGTCGGCTCCGCGCCGAACGCGGGTCAAGTGTCCGCGCGGGTCGTGTACGGCGAAATGGGCATCGGTAAGACCGCGCTCTTGGCCGCATTTCTCAACGAGCTTCCGCCGGACGCGCGTGTGCTGCGCGTGGAGTCGTCGCCAGCGCTGAGTGAAGTGCCGTTCGCGACCATCAGCGAGTGGATCCGCGAGCTCACGGGGACGCGCATCGATCAACCTTTCGAGCAGGCGCGCGAGCAGATCACGGACGCGTTCGGCGAATTTGCCGGCGAAGAAGCAGGGCCGGAGGTGGTCCTGCGTATGGCAGAGCTGGCCACCGGTCGCGTCCGCCAAACCGTCGACGATGCGGACGTCGCCGAGACTCGCCAATTGATCGCGCTCGGGATGCGACGCTTTTTCGCGCGGGCGGCGATGGACGCCCCGCTGGTCGTGGCGCTCGACGGCCTGCAGTGGAGCGATCGACCGAGTCTGGATCTGATCGTGGAGTTTCTGCGGCGCGCGGAGCCGCTCAGCGTGCTCGTGATCTTGCTGTCGCGGCCGGAAGATCGCGTGTCGAGCTACATCGAGGGCCTGGTCCGCGTGGAGCTGAAGGGGCTCAGCGCCGAGCATCAGCTGCGGCTGTTGCAAACGCGCTTGGGTGTGAGCCAAGGCGTGCGCCAGGTGTGCGCGGATTTACTGCCGCGCGCGGGCGGCAATCCCTTCTTTTTGCTGGAGATGGTTGACGCTTTGCTCGAGCGCGGCCTGCTCGAAATTCGCGAGCGCGACGGCCACCAAGAGCTGGTGCAGGTCGAGCGGCTGGGCGATGCCAGCTTGTCTCTGCCCTCCACGCTCGAACAGCTGATCGCCGATCGCCTGAACGAATTGCCGGCCGAAGAGCAGGCGGTGATCGAGTGGCTGGCAGTCGCGGGTGGCCCGCTCGGACTCGCGGATTTGCGCTTGCTCAGCGGTGAGGATCCGTCCGAAGCCGTGGCCCGCCTCGCGGCGCGTGGCTTGTGCGAGCTGCGCGCAGACGCGATCGATGTGCGCCATCCGCTGACCCGCGACGTCGCGTACCGCGCGCTCGATCGCCGGCGCCGCGTGCGGATGCATCGTGCCTTGGGCGAGCACCTCGCTGGCACGCCGCTCGGCAAAGGTCTCACCGCAGCGATCGTCGCGCGCCACTTGGCTCGTGGTAACTCGCGCAAGGAAGCCGCGCGCTTCTACCTGGAAGCCGCCGACGCCGCCCGCGCAAACTACCAAACGCAGCTCGCCAAACGTTGCTATCGGCGCGTGATCGCGCTGCTTCCGGAAGGCGATCTGCGGCTGCTCGAAGCGCATGAAGCGCTCGAGTCCATCTGCCGCAACCAAGGTCGCTGGCGCGAGCGCCGCACTCATCTCAGCAAATTGCGGGCGCTCGCTCGGCAAACCAAGAGCGCTCATTGGGTGGCGATCACCCTGCTGCGCACGGCCCAGTTCGAGCTCGATGCCGGCCAATTGTCCAAAGCCCTGAGCTCGGTCCGGCGCGGCGAGGTCGTGGCTACGCAGGCCAATTCACCGGTGCTCGAAGTGCAAGCGCGCACGCTGATGGCGGAGATCTTGCATGACATCGGTGACATGCAGGGCGCGCTGTCCGCAGTCGACCGCGCGCTCAGCACGGCGGACGGGCACGGCGTGCCGGCTCGCTTGCGCGCCGAGGCCCTGCGTCTGCGCGGGACGCTGCTCAGGCGTGTGGGGCGCGTCCATGAGGCCGTGGAAGCGCAGGCCGAGGCGATCGCCGTGTTCCGACAAGCGGGTGTGCGGCGCATGGAAGCGCGCGCCAAGAATTCGCTCGCCTACGCGCTCTTGGTGCTCGGTCGCTTCGAAGACGGCATCGCGCTCGCGCTGGATGCGATTCGCATCGATCTCGCCATCGGTGGTCGCTTCCAAATTGCCAAGACCTTGAGCACGATCGGCGAATGTTACGCGAGCCTCGGCGATCTGGACCGAGGGCTCGCGTATTTACGCCGCGCGCGCGACGCCCACGAACGCTACGGGGACCGCGACTCGCGCGCCGATACGCTGCTGTCCATGGCTGAAATCTTGATTGATTTCGGTGATGTAGATGGCGCGGAAACACTGGTCGGCGATGCCGGCGCGCTGACCGCGGTGACCGGCAGCGCGTTCGATTCGGTGCACGAGAAGATCCTGCGCGCGCTGTTGGCCCGCGTGCGGGGCGACCACGCGCGCGCGGTGATGCACGCTTTCGACGCGCGCCAAGCCGCCGAAGCGCAGGCCTACGTCGCGTTCCACTTCTACGCCATGGCGATCGAAGCGCGCGCGCGCGTAGACATGGGTGAAGAGCACACGGGCATTCTGCTCGCTACGACCGCGCTCGGCGCTATCGATACCCTGCAGGGCTCCGAGTACGGGCTGGCGACTCGCGCCTTGGGCTGTGAAACTTTACGCGTGGCGCGTTCGCCGCAAGCCGAAGAAATGCGCGAGCGTGCCGCGCGTTACGCGCGCTCACTGCTCGAGTACATCCGCGATCCGCTGTTCCGTCGCTCGTTCGTCGAACGGCGCGTGGTGCAGGCCGTGCTCACGGCGCCCGACGTTCAGCCCGACGCGCCGCGCGGGATCGACAATCCCTTGAATCCATCGCGCTGAGTCGCGCTCGACTATTCTCGCTACTGAAACTGACTCATGCCGGCCACGACCAGCTCGGCTTGCACTTCGGGCAAAGTGTCGGTCAACGCCATGCCATTTTGCGCCGTGATCCGCACCTGCGTGGTGCCGCCGCCGAAGCCGCTGCCGTTCAGGAAGTAATTGTAATCCTGGCGCGGCGCCTCGACGAAGCTCACGCCGTCCTTGGACGTCTCGAGCTTGGCGATCGGGAAGCGGCTGTTCCGCACTTGCACCGCCGTCCAATACGGATTGCTGCCATCTTTGAATTTGTAGGACACGGGCCCTTGCGCGTCGCAGGCCACGAACGTCCAGGTGATCGCGATTCGCCCCTGCTCTTTCGGAGCCAGCACCGCGAACGCATCCGGGTGAAAGTCGAGTTGTCCCTGGGCGCAGTCGGGGCATTCATCGACGATGCGCACGCGCACCTGATTGCCATTGGGGCCCGTCACGTCCGCGCAGGCACCACACCACGCACTTCCCGCCCAGTCGAAACCGTTCAGCGCGGCGATGTGAAAGTCGCTCGTCTTGTCGTACAGGCACGCGCCGGTCCCATCCGCGAACGTGTAGTAGGTGCCGTCGCCGCTGTGCTGCTCGCCGAACTTCTCGGTCGTGACCACGCTCGTGGGCGGAGGGCTCTGTGCGGCCGCACCTGCCGCCGCGGGCGGGTTCGTGTTCCCGCCGCTGCCCGCCGCCCCGGCGTCGCTGCCCGAGCAAGCGAGCAGATTGGCCATCACTGCCGTCGCGAGACTCAGCGCGCAAATACGGATCATGTTCGAACTACGCGCGCGCTGCCCCGCGAGATAAGGGTTCGGCTCAGCCGGCTTCCACCGTTGCCAGTTCGGACTCGAGCTCGCCGAGCGCTTTCGAATCATTCTTTTGCGAGGCCAGCTCAATCCCTTGCTTCAGCCAGGTGGCAGCATCCGCGAGGCGGCTTGCTTCGCGGAGCATTTGTCCAGCCATCAGGTACATGGGTAGGTAGCTGGCGTCGCGGGTGCGCAGGGTTCCGAAGGCGGCCAGGGCGTCGTCCACGCGGCCTTCTTTTCGATATTCCATGCCCAGGCAATAAAACGCGAAGGAGTCTGCGGCCGCGGAAGCAGTGACCTTTTCCAGCATCGCCAGGCGCTTATTCATGGCCGAAGCCATTTCCCGGGCGCGCTCGCGAGTCAACGGGACATTCGCGCAGGCACGGCCGACACAGTGACGAGCCGCCGCGAAGCTGCTACGAACCCGCCCCTGCTCGGGGACGCTCATGCCTGCTGAGCGGAAAGGTCTATCCCATGTTTCTATCGAAGAACCCCTCAGCTCGCGCGCTCATCGGTGTCGGGCTATTCGCCATTGCCATCGCGTCCGGCTGCAACAAGCCCAAGCACAAGAGCAAGGCTGCTGCGGCCCCCGCCGCGTCCGGCTCCGCTGCCGTCGCCGCCGCTGCCGCTGGTCCGTGCCAAAAGTATGCGGCCACGCTGTGCGAGAAAGCAGGCAAGGAATCGGAGAGCTGTCAGGCGCTCACGGCCAGCGCCGAGATCCTCTCACCCGCGGCTTGCACTGCCGGCATCAAGGACATCGCCTACTCGCTGAACAAGCTGGGCGAAGCCAACAAGTCCTGTGAGGATTTGGTCGGCAAGCTGTGCGCCGCGATCGGGCCGACCAGCGAGACTTGCAACATGGTCAAGACCCAGACCAAGTCCTTCCCCGCATCGCGCTGCAAGCAGATGCTCGAGCACATCCCCGAGATCACCGCTGACCTGAAGAAGATGGAAGCGGCAAACCAACCGCTCGCACCGGAGCTCGCGGCGAGCATCGCCAACAGCAAAGGTCCCGCGTTCGGTCCCGCGGACGCCAAAGTCACGGTCGTCGAATTCTCCGATTTCCAGTGCCCGTATTGCTCGCGCGCGGCTACCGCCGTCGATCAAATCAAAGAAAAATACGGCACCCGCGTGCGCTTCGTGTTCCGCCAATTCCCGCTCCCGATGCACGAAAACGCGCGCGGCGCGGCCGAGGCAGCGCTGGCCGCCAACGCGCAGGGCAAGTTCTGGGAGTTCCACGACAAGATGTTCCAGAACCAGGGCAAGCTCACGCGCGATGGCCTGGAGGGCTTCGCGAAAGAAGCCGGCCTCGACGTACCCGCGTTCAAGAAGGCGCTCGACAACAAGACCTTCGCGGCCGACGTCGACTCGGATCTGAAGCTCGGTGAGAGCGTGGCCGTCAATGGCACGCCCACCATGTTCATCAACGGCGCGCGCGTCGCCAACCCGACCAGCTTCGAAGCGATCTCCGCGCAGATCGAAGGCGCGCTGAGTGGCAAGCCCGCGGCAGCCGCGGCTGCGCACCCAGGCTGAGCTCTCGGAGCAGGTCGAGCAAAAGCCGAGTGGCGAGCTGAGAGGCTCGCGGCTCGGCTTTTTGCGTTTGTGGGTGGGCGATCGCGATCCTGCATCGCAGCTCGAGGGGCGCTGGGTTGCCGGTTTTTCGAATGCTCAGTGACAATCACCCTCGAGCGTACGGATGACTTGCGGCGAGCCGAGCTCGACGCCGCCGTTGGCTCGGAGCAGGTGCTTCGTGCTTTCGAGCCGTACTTCGTCGCATAAGCCAAAGTCGCCGTAGGTCACGCTGATCGTGCACAAGCCGACCACGTCGGTTGCATCGCCGATGGCGACCGAGTGACCGAGGATGGCAGAGCCGCCGACGTTGTTGTTGCTTGCCCACCAGAGCATACTGGCCAAGAACGCGACGCGCTCAGGCGTCGGATTGGCCAGCTTGCTGCCGTCGAAGTAGTCACAACGCAGACTGCGCTCGATCCGGCGCACACTGTCGTTGAAGCAGTACACGGCTTCGTAGAACCACTCGCTTTCGTACGACTCGACGAACGTGCCCATGCCATCGGTCGCGCCGCGGGCAACGGTTTCCTCGGCGGACTTGGAGCAGGGCTCGTGCCAAAACGTGATGCTCTCGTTCGGTTCGTAGTACAGACCCTGAGGCACGCGTGCGGCGTAGTCCTTGTAGCGAGCGAGCACGACTTCATCCGGGATGGCCGTGCAGTCACCGAGATCCGCCGGGCCATTGGCGCGCGGGCCTCCGCTTGGGCCTGCATAGAGCGCGCTGCACGAGAGCGGTCCCTCGCCTGCCGCGCCGCCCGGGAAGTCCGGTACTTTGCCGCCTGTGCCGGCACTCGCGCCGCCGTTGGACACGCCAGCAACGCCGCTATCGCCAGCGGTGGATGTGCCTGCGACGCCACTCTCGCCCGCGTGCGGCTTGCCCCCGCCCCCGCCGCCATTCGAGCTACCGGCGCTGTCCAAGCCGCCGGCTCCTTCGGGCTCATTGAGCGTCGATGTCACCGAGCCGCCACAGCCTGTGAGCAGAACCAGACCCAACCAAACCAACTTCTTCACGACGCCCTAACGCTACGCTTCGGCGCGGTTTCGCGCAATTGTCTGGCTGCCATGCGTCCGCGACGCCGAAGGCCACGACGTCCGCGACGCGCTCGGTGACCATCGAACCAATGCCCGAAACCTCAACAAACAGCGCTTCAGCACCGCGCCGTAGGACACAGCTCAGTGCTGGACCATCCGGGCCGCGATCGGAATCGAGAATGAGATCGCTTCCGGCTGTGGCCCGAAGTTGGTGCTGCGTGCCACGTTGAGGATGCAGGAACCGAGCGGCTGCGACGCCAAGCTCGAGGGAGACAGAGATGCCGCTTCGACGCGGCCGCTGCTGGCTACGTCGAAGCGGACCGAGAGACGCTGGGTCTCGACCAAAGAGGACGGATTCTGTTTGAAACAGCCCTGGATCGCGCCCTGACGCTGTTGGAACGCGCCCGCCAGGGTTCGCCGAGTCGCGCCGGCGCTCGCCTTGGCCGCGGCTTGCCGGCTGCCAGACGTTGCGCTCGGTGCTGCGACGGTGTTGGTGACAACCGCGGTCGCGCTGTCGGCGGGTGGAGCTACCGGGGCTGGGGGCGTCTCTTCGCTCAGCGATTGCTTTTCCACGATCACGGGTGCTGGTGCGACTTCGTTCCGTGGTCTGAGAAAGACGACGAGGAGCGCTGCCGAGAGCACCACGGCGGCGGCAAGCACGAGCAATACCCAGCTGCGAGAGCCGGGCTGAGCTTCAGCGAGGGCGGTGGGCTCTGCTGCGATCAGCTTGGTGCGCGACTCTTCGACTTCGATGCCCGCATCGGGCACTGTCGGCTCAGCGACGTTCAGCGCGAGGCGCGACGCTTCCAAGGTGTCGTCCCGCGTCTCACGCCAGGCCGCATCCCTCGCCGCAAGCGGTTCCAAGCCGAGCGCCTGCGGCATCTCGCCAGTGAAATCTTGGAAGATTTGCGCTGCGAAATCGCGCGCCTCCTCGCGTTCCGACCAGGTCATCGCATGCCGCAGCGCATCGGCGAACTCCGCCACGGTGACGAAGCGATCGTCCGGATTGCGCGACATGCCCTTGGCAATGGCGGCCTCGACGGCGGGCGGCATATCCTCGCGCAACGCGGAGAGCCGCTCGGGCACGTGCTGCAAGATCCGCGCGATGGTGTGCGCGGTCTCCCCGCCCTTGAATGGATTCACGCCCGCGAGCATTTGATAGAGGACGACCGCGCAAGCGTACTGATCGCTGCGGGCGTCGACCGTTGCGCCTTGCAGCGCCTCGGGAGGAGAGAACGCAAGCGTGCCGCGGAACATGCCCGTTTGGGTTTGGAATTCATCGTCGACGGTGCGTGCGATGCCAAAATCGGCGAGTTTCACCCGGCCCTGCATATCGATCAGGATGTTGCCCGGCGAAATGTCGCGGTGCACGACGCCGGCCGCTGACCCGTCGGCGCGAGTGAGGCCGTGGGCGTATCCGAGTGCGTCGAGCACCGCCAAGATAACGTGAATCGCGTGCGGGAGTGGCATCGGGCCACGCTTGCCCTTCACGAAGCGAAACCACTGGCCGAGATTGAAGCCGTGAATGTACTCGAGAACCATCACGTGCGAATCGTCGACTTCACCGAAGTCAATCACCGCGACGATGCCCGAGTGCTGCAACTGCGAGACGATGCGAGCCTCGCGCGCGAACAGTTGCGCGCTCTCGCCGCCGGTTGCCAAAATCGTTTTGATCACGACCGGCTTGGCGAAGCCCTGCGCTCCTTCCACCCGACCGAGGTGAACGACACCCATGCCCCCGCGGGCCAGCGGTCGTGCAATGCGATAGCGTCCGAGCAGCACGCGGCCCGAAAGGAGCGGTGTCACGGCTGCGGAACTAGAGGGCACTGCGCCTCAGGTAGTAGTGGACGCCCCGTTGCGGCTGAGTGAAGCGAATCGCGAGCGCCTGATCGGGAGGCGCGCTGACCGCCGTGGAGAATCGATTCTGATCATCCTGCTGGAGAGTCGTGCTGCCCACCGTAACGACCGAGCCCGGTTGCGCCGTGCCCGAGACGAGCACGCTCGAGCCGGGGGCGAAGCTGCCATCGGCGGGCGACGCGATGCTTGCCGCGGGCGCTGCGTTGTCGAAGCGGATGACGACGGTGGTGTTCCGCGAACTGCGGCCGGCGCCTTGAAAGCTGAAGGAATGCTGTCCTTCACCCAGAGCTCCGGACGCGAAAAAATAGCGGGGGCTGCTCGTCGCCACGGTCTTCGTCCCATGGGGCGAGCTGATCGTCAGGGCATAGCTCGAAGCGGGCGGCGCGTTCGGCCACTGGATTGCGATCCTCGGCTGCAGGCTCTGGTAGAGAACGGTATAGCGCCGCCCGTCTGCGTCCACGTTCGTGAGCGGCGCGGAGCTGGCAAGCCGGCGCACGCCCGAGTCGGGAATGATCGAGATCGTTCCCTGGCCGATCTTGTCACCACGGGCGCCCCCCTCGCCGAGGCAGTGAACGACGTAGTGATGTGCGCCGCTGGCAAGGGCGACTCCAATGCGCCCTTCGCCGACCCGCTCTTCAGCACGAGCTCGGCGCCCATCGACGCTCAAGAGCGCGCTGCCAGTGCAGCGCTCGCCCGCAATCACTCCCACGGCGGTGGGCGGCCGCGGGTCGTGAATGACGATCGATTCGCCGACCGTGATCGAGAGATCGACGCGCTCGAGCCCGCGCTCGAAAGCTCGACCGGGCCCGGCCAGCGCGGACGGGATTGCGGCAGAGGCCGCACCCTCGGGCCCGAGGGCAACAGCGGACGCTGAAATTGCGGGTGCCGCGCTCGCGGATGCCGGCGCCGCCGGTACGCGATTCAGTGCCCCTTTTTCGGAGATTTCCACGGCGTCTCCGACCCGGAGCTCCAAATGTTGGCCGTCGCGATCGATCTCGGCCGCACCGATCGTCACTTGGAGCCGCCGCGCATCGCCGTTCTTCGCCAGCCGGGCGCGACCGTGGGCTTCGATCCGTACCGTGCCGAGCTCCGTTTCGAGCTCGAATGCGTCTGACGCGGCATCCAGCGTCACTTCGCCCATTTCGAGGGCAACGCGTGCGCGCTTCGGGTCGGACGGGCGCGAGAGGAATCGAACGAGCGTGTCGGCTTCGAGCGAGAGCTGGTGCGAGCTCGCCAACTCGAGCGCCGCCGTCGAATGCGACCCAGTGCGCAAAGCATCGCCCAGCACGAAGTTGGCTCCGACACTCGCCGTCTTCCAATCGCCCACCGACTCCTGATGGTCGCGCACGACCTGACCCGTGAACCCGCGCAGAGTCGCCACGAAGTTGTCGTGCGAGCGACGACCGACGAGCAGCAAAACAAGCGCCGCAGCGGCAAGAGCTGCCAGGAGGCGCAGGCTACGCCGGGTGGAACGTTGGGCGGGCGCGGTCATCACTTCCTCGCCAGATCCACGTTCAAGATCACGACGCCCCTCGGCTCGACCTGCACGTGGCGACGTTGTGTCACGTAATTAGTGGCCTCGATCACCACGTCGTAGCCTCCGGGCGGCAGATCGAGCTGGAAGCTGCCTTTGTCGTCGACGCTAGCGGCGGTGCCGCTCGGTTCGACGCGAACGCGCGCGGTGACCGCCTTGCCGTCGAGGCCGCGGACCACGCCTCGCAGTTGGCTCGGCGGTGGCACGGCGACGAGCCGCAGCTCGAGCTTGGTGGGAACGCCGGCCTGCAGCCGGACGGGCCTTTCGGCGGGCTCGAATGCGGGTGCTTCGACGTGAACGACGACGTCGCCGGCTTTGATCTCCTCGAGCGTGCAGTGTCCGGCCGTGTCGCAACCGAGATCGCGACGCTCGCCGGCGGCGGTGACGAACGCGTTCGGACTCGTTACCGGTGCTCCCTGGTCGTCGTTGACCGTCAGCTCGAGCCGCGAGCCGAGCGGTTGGACGGGCGGCGCTGGCGAAGCGGACGGGCCCGCGGCGGGCGGCGCGTGCGGAAGAAACTGGTAGCGAACGCTGGCGAAAACGCTGAATCGCGGCTCGTTCGGCACGAGCGGCGCGTCCGCGGAGAGATCGGGCTGTCGACTGAGCGAGCCCGCCGCCAAAAGCTCGAGACTGAGGCCACGAGTCACCGGACGGCGCACCCCCGCGGCCACGCGCAGTGGCGATTGGGAGAAGGCCGGCGCGTCACTCCCGACGAGCACGTCGGCTGAGACCTCGGCCAAAAGCTCGCTCTTTCCGACCCAGACGCCGGCGCCGAGACCGAGCAACACGGCGTCGAACTCACTCAGCCCGAGCGCGAGGCGGTCACCCGATGAGAGGTGCGCTGCGTCACTGCCGGCGGCCCCGCCGTGATTGAGACGATACCCTGCGAGACTTGCGATGCGAACACGACCCAGGCTGGTTGCAAGCAGAGCTTGCCCTTCGACGGATGCGCTTCGCGTCATCGTGCTGAGGCTTTCCGCGCCCGGCAGCCGGCCGACGATGCCGGCCCCGAGCTGCCAGCTGCCGAGCGCAGTGGACGCGCGCGCTTGAAGAGCGGTATCGACGACCCCGCCGTTGTCGTGCGGGTGCTGGTCGTAGCGGCCGTCGACGAGGGCGCCGACGCTGAGCCAATTGACGACAGGCAGGGCCGCGGCCGCTCGCAACGAGAGCCGGTGGTGTGCGCCATCTTCCGCATTCTGCGGTTCGGTAAAGCCATAGCCGAGGGTGCCAGCGATGGCCGCGGGCGCGGTGCGAGCAACGCCCACGCGATAGATACCCGGCAGCGCGTCGGACGCGGGAAGCTCTTGCTCCTGAGCGTTCGCAATCGAGGAGCGGGATTGTACGCTCAGCACGACGCCCATCATCATAAGGGAAGACACCGCGCGCGAGCGGTGTCGAGTTACCGAGACCATCTCAATCTCACTAGTATACACGCGAATTCGCATCGACGACCCCGTATGCTGCGCGCACGAAGTACGCACACGCACACATGACCGGAGTGCGCTCCACATCCGCAGTGCAGATCACGCGGTCGCGCGCCAATCGGGGTCTTGTTTATCGTTTGCGCCTTCGCACTCGACAGGTAATTATTAGGTGATTATGCCGCGTGCTCTGCGGCGACTACTGCCGGTCGCTGCCATCGTTCTTGCTTTGAATGCGTGTCGGTTCGGCTATGGTTCAGTTGACGCTGGCATTGGCGGACAGAACGCCGGGGGAGACGCTGGCGGAGTACTCGCAGGCGGAAGCGGAAGCGGAACTGGCGGCTCCCCGCTCGCTGGCGGTTCCGACTCTGGCGGCGCGCCGAGCGCGGGCGCAGACAGCGACGCAGGAGCGCCGGCGGGCGGCGAGAGTGCCGGAGGCAAGGGTGGTTCTGGAGGCAAGGGTGGTTCTGGAGGCAAGGGTGGTTCTGGAGGCAAGGGTGGTTCTGCGGGCAAGGGTGGTTCTGGAGGCACGAGTGGCTCCGCGGGTGGGGGAGGAGGAAGTGCAGGAACCGGTGGCAGTGTCGATCTCGTAAACCTCGTGGTCACGACAGCAGCGGACGAAGCGGACTCGGCCGCAACCCCTACGAGTCCTGGGCAAACCGGTTTCTCGCTGCGCGAGGCGATCGCTTTCGCGAACGGCAAAGCCGGGCACCAGTCGATCACCTTCGATGCCACCGTCGCTAGCATCGGCCTGAAGTCACCGCTGCCAGCAGTGCAGGAGACGCTCGACATCAAGGGCCCCGTCGTCCTCGATGCGTCGGCGAACGCCTCCACGAGCGCGTGCCTGTCCGTCGCTTCTTCGGATGTGCTGATCGATTCGCTGGAGATCCACGATTGCCAAGGAGAGCCGGTGCTGTTTTCGTCGAGCTCGAGCAGCGGCAATCGGCTCGCCAATAGCTACCTGCACGACAACGAAAAAGCGGCCGTCGTTTATGGAAGTGGAGCCGTCATTTCCGCCAATCTGATCACTTTCAGCGCTGTCGCCGGTCTAGAAATCTACGGCAAAAATGCCCAGGTCCTCGGCAACGACGTGGCGGCGTCACTCGCCTCCAACTACCTGATCCACGATGGCGCCAACGGCGCGTACCTCCTCGCCAACGTGAGCATCGGCGGCGGCAACGGCATCGAGCTCGGCGCGGTCACCGGCGCCACCATTTGGCACAGCACGATCGTCGACTCTGTTCTTGCCGCGCTGAGCGTCGGAACGGCGACGCAAATCGACGCGCGCAACAACATCTTCGACGGCGCCGACACCTACGGAGTGGTGGGGCCCGATAGCGCGTTCTCCAAGCTGGATCACAACCTGTATTACAACAACACCGCCGGCAACCGCAGCCAAGGCAGCCCGGATGCGACTTCGGTCACCGGGGATCCGCTCTTCAACGACGCGACGAACTTCGACTATGCGCTCAAGGTCGGCAGCGCTGCCATCGACAAGGGCGTCAATCTGGGCGTGGATCGAAATCAGGCTGCTTCGGGTCTCTACAACGGCAGCGCGCCCGACATCGGCTGGACCGAGTCCCCATGACGGCGCAGCTACTGCGCCAGCGCGCCCGGAATACAACCGTAGCGGGTCTGACTCGTGTCGATCTCGCAACCGCTGAAACCGAGCGTGGTGCAGTCGAGGTGCTCGAGGCGCCCAGCGTTGCAAAAGCCGAGCGTCGTTCCGTCACAGGTCGCTGGCTCGGGTGAAGAGTAGTTGCCTGCGGGCACACACTCCGCGGCCAAGCCGCAAAAGAACGCGCCGTTGAATGACTGGCAGCTGAAGCCCGGCCCTTGCGTCGCGCAATCGACGCTCGTCGTCTTTCCGCCGAGGCAGGCCGAAAGCTTTCCACCCGTGCAGGCCGTGCCGATTGGTAAAACCTGCTCCAGCTCCCCGGAGGTGGAGTCGGAGTCCGTGCAGTCGGTGCCGTTGCCCACGCACTTTCCCGCGACGCAGCTGAAGCCCAGTGCCTGACAGGGCGTCTTCTGCATGAAGCCATCGTCGCAAAACAGCGCTTCCCCCTGCGCGGTGCAGGTTGGAGCCTCGGAACCGTCGCAGGCCACTGCGGCTTCCGCCACGCAGTCAGCCGCTCGGTCGCAGCTGAGCCCGAAACGACTGCAATCCATCGTGATTTGAGCGCCGTCACCGCAACCGGTGAACACCTGGCCCTGGCAACCACTGGGGCAAACCGCGGGCGGCACTCGGTAAACCCAGCCCAAGCAATGCTCGACGGCAGCACAGCCGCAGCTGGCATTGGCCAAGCACTCGAGCTGCTCACCGAGTCTGAAGTACAGCCGCGGCGCGGCCAAGTGCTCGAGCCAAAGATGCGCTGCGCTTCGAGCCACGCCGTCATCGGGCATGCACGAACCGATCACCGCGGCCGCGCGCGCCACGAAATCCGGATCGAGCGCGGTGGGCGCGGGAAAGCTCGGTGTGAGATCGGGTTCGGAGTGACACGCGCCGAGCGGGGCCGCTCCGGCCGTTCCGGCGACGACCTCCGGAGCGCCCGCACCGCCGTCGCCGCCGCCGCCCGCACCGCCGCCCGAGGCGAACGAGCCGTGGCGGCAATGACCCGCGTCGCAACCGAACTCGACGCCCAGGCTCGAGCAATCGGCGTCCCGGCTGCAGGTCGGATCGTCGGAGCTCGTGACCGATTGATCGTGACAACCGGCGAACGGAGCGGTGAGCGCCAACACGCAGATCCCTGCCCCACCCAAGAATTTCGAGACTGCGCGGCTAGTCACCAGAAGTCCTCGTCCCTTCGCTCCAGCTCCCCGACAACGGCCCTAGCATATCAGTTCGGCGTCCAATTCGGACAACCCGGGTCATTCGGCAGCGCGCACTGACACTTGATCGCGGCATCCGCCGTGGTTTGTCGGTAATCGCAGCAACCACCCATGCAGGGGTGCGTCGGATTGTTCGGTCCCATCGGCTCGAAGTCACTCGCGCAGTCGCTGGGCGATTCGCACGAATTGCAGGACGACGTGTCGAGCCCTCCCGGGTAAGCGCGGATGATGTAAGAAAAATCGTGTGGCGGATCCATGCCCGCGTCCTGCAAGCACGAGCCGACTCGATTGGCCGTCGCGCACGGGTGGGTCGCCCAAACATGCCCGGCTTGGCTCGCACATGCCGACTCCGCCGTCGTGAGCGTGTAGTTCACGCCCACGTAGTCGACGCATACGTTGCCGTCGGGTACGTCGCAGCTGGCGATGATCCCGCCGCTCTGGCACGTGCCTCCTGTGCACACTTGGCCGGCCGCGCAAGCCGGCGAACACATCGTGGGCTTCGGTGGCGAAACACAATTGCCCTCCACGCACGAATCTCCCTCCGCGCACGCGTGATCGCACGCGCCGCAGTTGCTCGTATCCGTGGTCAGATCGACACACACCGCGGAACACTCTGCCTGTCCCATCGGGCAGCACTGACCGCTTCGACACTCATGATACGTGACCGGCAAGTGGCCCCAGCCGTGCGTGGCCAAGAGCTCCACGGGGAGTCCGAGCACTTTGTCGATCTGAGGCTTGAGCAACGGGGTCAGGTAGGGCGATACCAAACTTGGAATCTGGCTGAAAATCAGGTCGGAAACCGTGTGTTGAAAGTCGGCAATTTCCTTGCGCGTGATGGATACGTCGCTGTCGACCTTGCCCTCGAGGCGTTCGCCGTTCGCGTCTCTCTCTGTCTCGGGCAGCGTCGCGTAGCCGAGCGATGCAGAGGCATGGTCATCGATCATGGACGCTACACTGGTCTGCTGTACCAGCGCGACGGGCGAGGGGATCTGCGTCAACTTCCAAGTCACGGGCGCGCCAGTCGGCTTCAGCGGCGGCAATGTGATCATGGCAACCTTCGCACAATCGACGAGCAACGGCGGCCAATCGTCGAAGCCTCCGGGCAGCTTGACGGTCGCGGTCATCGTGCCCGGCACTGCCATCCCCGCGACTTGCTCGGTCGAAGCGGGATCATTGTCGACCGTGACGGTCCACGGGCGCAGGACATTGACGACAGTCCCGGCTACCGAAGCCACGCCGGCCACGGTGGCCATCGCGTCGAGCAGCGGCTGGGCCGCTCTCTTGATGCCATTGACGACGATGAAACGCCCGGCATCGATCAGCCCGTTCACGACTCCAGTCGCGAGATCGAACGCGGCCTGCAAGCCCGCACCGAATACGTCGATGATCAGAAAGCCGCTCTTCGGAACCATGGGCGATTGCAAGTGACCGAGCGCGTCGAAAAACGCCGAGATCGTCGAATCGATGAAGTTCTGCGCGTCCGAGCACAGGCCCATCGGGATGTCCAAAGCCTGCGATGAAGAGCCGCGCGCGCTGTCACCCGAAAGGGCATTGGCATAGCGCGCCGCATCGGCCGCAAACAACGTCAGTACCAACATCGGGTAAACCAAAGTCGAAGCGTGGTGCCAGTCTTGGTCGCCCATGATCTCATGCGCGAGCTGCGCGCCCGGTGTCCCCGCTGCGCTGACGTAACCCGCCAAGAAATACGACGCGGGGGGTAGGCCCGCGCCGAGCGAGACCAAGTCATCGAAGTCCGAGCCCAGGACGCCTTGTCCGGACACCGCTTCGAGCGACATCACGTCGACTTGATCTTGCAGTAGCCGCACCGGGGTAGGGCCGAAGTCGGCACTCGTCGCGTCGACCACTGGACTTTGCTGCGTCGGATCCGCGAACACTTCGAGCCCAGTGGCGGCCAAGTCGTCGACCGTCACAGGGTCGGTGCTGGGCGGCGTGCGCGGGCCTGCGTCCGTCTCTGTGCCCGCGTCTAGCGCGTTGGGATTCGACTTCGAATCGGAGTGGCACGACGCCAAAACCGAGAAACAGCACAGGGCCAAGAGCAAAGACCAAGACGGCGAGCCATCACCGGTGCGCGGCGCCCGCGCGAAGTATTCCGAAATCTTTGACAATGGTTCGTGTCCGAATGGTCGAATCGCTGCCCGCCCTTCGAGCCCGAACCAAAACCCACTCTGTCGCGCGCAAGCTAACAGACGAGGCCGCGCAGATGACTGCCCGTCGCGCAAGAAGTGGGCGCCCACGCGGATCGCTCGGACGAGGCCACTGAACCTCGGGCTATTCGGCGATCGCGATCCCGCAACGCACCTCACAGCGCGCTCAGTTCCCCGGCGGACGGTGCGCCGCTGCCATCTCAGGAGCGGGCGCGTGGCACCCGAGGAGCCTGCATCGCAGCGCGACACTTCCGGATTGCGCGCCCGTAACCGGGTCCGAATCTCATTCGTACTCGAGGAATTTCGCGTGAATGCGGCGGACGCCGTGGTCTTTGAATTTGGCCACGACGGTGGGCATGCTGCCGAACTCGACTTTTTCGACGATGCCTTCGCCGAATTGTTTGTGCCGCACGATCGAGCCGATGCGCACTTGGATGCCCTCGCCGGCTTCGCTGTCGTCGGCCTCGCGCTCGACGACGCGAGTGCCGACCGGAAGCGAGACGGCGCGGGGAGCTTGGTACGGCGTCGAGTAGGGCGCGGCGGCCCACGCGGTGCCTTCGCGCAATACGGTTTCCTCCGGCAGATCTCGCAGGAAGCGGCTGGGCGAGGAATAGCGGGTTTTGCCGAAAAGGGTGCGCATGCCGGCGTGCACGATCCAGAGGCGCTCACGGGCGCGCGTAATCGCGACGTAAGCCAGGCGGCGCTCTTCGTCGATCTCCTCGGGCTCTTCGTGGCTGACGCGGCTATACGGAAAAATCTCTTCTTCCATCCCGGTGATGAACACGCTGCGGAACTCTAGGCCCTTGGCGCTGTGGACGGTCATCAGCGAGACCGTGGCGACGCCTTCGAGCGCGTCGGTCGCGTTGACCAAGGATACGCGTTCGAGGTATCCGGACAGCGTGGCCTCTTCTTCGCTGCCGAGCTCGCGTTCGTAGTCCGCGATCGAGCCGACCATTTCTTCCAAGTTGCCGAGGCGCGCGTCGCTCTCGGCGGTGTCGTCTTTTACCAAGAGATCGCGGTAGCCGGTGACCTCCAGCACGCGGCCGGCGAGGGAGTGCGGGGAGAGGGTTTTGGCTTCCTCACGCAGGCCTTCGATCACTGCTTTGAAGGCACCGATCTTTTTGCGACCTGCGCTGCCGAGCTCTTGATCGCGCGACACGTGGTCGATCGCGTCGTACGCGCTCATCGAGCTCTCCGAGGCGCAGTTCAACAAATGTTCGACGGTCTTGTTGCCGATGCCGCGCGGCGGCATGTTGATGACCCGCACCAGATCGGTGTCGCTCATCGGGTTGTCGATCAGGCGCAGATACGACAGCAAATCTTTGACCTCGGCGCGGTCGAAGAACTTCATCCCGCCGACGATCTTGTAAGGTTGGTTGGCGGCGCGAAAGGCCTCTTCCAGCATGCGCGATTGGGCATGCACGCGGTAAAACACGGCCATTTGATCGGCGGGAACACCGCGCGCCATCTCGCTCTTGATCATGCGCACGACGAAGGAAGCTTCTTCGCGCTCGTCCTTGACCAGTCTCACTTTCACCTTTTCGCCGGGCGCTTGCTCGGTCCATAACTTCTTCGGCTCACGCACGTCCGCGGCCTCGATCACGCCCAGCGCGGCTTTCACGATGTTGCCGGTGGAGCGGTAGTTTTGCTCGAGCTTGATCACTACGGCGTCCGAAAAATCACGGCGGAAACTACGGATCAGGCGCACGTCCGCCCCGCGCCAGCGATAGATCGATTGATCGTCGTCACCGACCACGCACAGGTTGCGCCGCCGCGCGCTGAGTGCGCGGATCAGCCGATACTGAATCAGGTTGGTGTCCTGGAACTCATCTACCAATACGTGCAAGAACCGATTGCGAAGCTCTTCGCCGCCCACGCTGTTCGGGTTCTCGGCGATCAGCGCCATCAGATACAAGAGATCGTCGAAGTCGACCGCGTTGGCCAACCGGAGGGCGATCTGGTAGCGCACGTAGATATCGGGCAGACTATCGTTGAAGCCCGCGTCGCCCTTGACCTCGCTCGGCCCGCGGCCTTCGCGCTTTTCCTTGCTGATGAGCGAAGCCATCAGCTTGGGTGGGTACTCCTGATCGGAGAGGTTTAGCTCACGGATCACGCGCGTCAGCACCGCCTTTTGATCGGAGTCGTCGTAGATCACGAAGTTGCGCTTCAGGCCGACTTCTTCCGAATAACGGCGCAGCAACTTGGCGCACACGGCGTGGAACGTGCCCACCCACAGATCGCGGGTGACCTCCGCGCCAGCGAGCTCGGACAGGCGCGACTTCATCTCGCCCGCGGCTTTGTTGGTGAAAGTCACGGCCAAGATTCGATAAGGAGGCACCCCCGAGGCCAGCAAATTGGCGATGCGATAGATGATCGTGCGCGTCTTGCCGCTGCCGGCTCCGGCGAACACGAGCAGCGGCCCTTCACCGTGGGTTACCGCTTGCATTTGAGGTTCGTTGAGCTCTGTCGTCATTGCCATCGATGTCAGACTCTCCGCTAACCTTGCCGCCAGGTACACACAAGACAAGAGCGATCCGGAACGAATTGCTCTACGCTCTGGCCATGCGCGTGCCGCGCCTGACCACCGTATCGCCGAGCCTCGACGGTATGAGCGTCGCGCTGCCCGCCTCGCTGGCTTCCGCGCTGCTGCCGGAAGAATGCGCCTGCTGCGCCGAAGCTGCCACTCATCGCTTGGCACTGAAGCGTCCAGACGGCGCGTCGCTGCTCGTGGGCTATTGCGACGAGTGCGCCGAACATCAGGCGAGCAGCTCTTCCCGAGTGTTGTCTTTGACGCTCGCCTCCGTGCTGCTGGCGTTGTCGGGCGCCGCGGGCCTGCCGCTCTTGGTGCCTCAGCTCGGTCTCTTGCCGCTGCTGCTTTCGGTGTGCGGGCTCTCCGTGCTGCCCCTGCTCCTGGTGCTCTTGCCGGTGCAGCCGGTGCAGCCGCCGCATTCCGCGCGCGGGCCGGCGGTGTCTTCGGGCCCGGATCGGCGCTTGTTCTGCGCGGGGTCGGGTTACGCCGAGCGTCTGGTGGCGCTCAACGGTGGCAAGCTGACGCCCGCGCGCGTGCCTGAGCCGCGCGGGTCGGCCTGGCTGAGCGCGGGGCCGGTGCTGGGCCTGGGCGCCGCCTGTCTGTCTTTCTTCGTCTATCATCCGCTGCTCCGTGTGCTCAATCTCGGTCCGGTGCGCGTGGAAGTTGCGGTCGACGGCAAGCCGCTCACCGCGGTCGATCCCACGAGCAATGAGAGCCCTGCTGGCGGCGCGCTGGTTCGCGTACCGGCGGGCGCGCACACGCTTACCGTCGTTTCCTCGGTCGACGGCTCTGCCCGGGGCGC
This sequence comes from Pseudomonadota bacterium, assembly GCA_037200885.1. Classification (GTDB taxonomy): domain Bacteria; phylum Myxococcota_A; class Polyangia; order Polyangiales; family Polyangiaceae; genus PMG-095. Next base: position 879,243 of record JBBCIN010000003.1, on the reverse strand, counting down.
AAGCTCCGTCGATTTCCACAGCGGTGCTGTGCACCTGTTTGCGATCGCCGCGGACAGCACGTGTTTCTGGCTGGAAACAACCGGCTACGGGCGCGAGCAACGCGCCACGCCGAGCTATCAAGCGTTGCCCTCGGCGGAGCACTTTTGGGTGCTGCCCGGCGGAATCGACACCTGGTTTGCAGCGAACCCTGAGCCCTCGGTTGCGAATGCGCACAGCTCGGGTGGGCTCTTGACCGCTTTGCGACAGGCACCGTGCGCAGAAGCGCCTCAAGAAGTTCGCCCTGCACAGTAATTTCTAACGGCGGCCGAGGTGGCGGGCGCGCTTCCGTCTAGCTTCGCTATCGTGAGTGACTATACTCCGCGCGCCGTGTCCGAAGAGAACCCGATGACCGAAGCCTCCGCCCCAGAAGCCCCTATCGACGAGGTCGCCACCATCGCGGTCGACCCGCTCGAGGCCGCCAAAGCAGAGAACGCGAAGTTGCGCGATCAACTGCTGCGCACCGCCGCTGATTTCGACAATTTCCGCAAGCGCTCGCGCCGCGAGCTCGCGGACATGGAAAAGCGGGCCCGCGAGGACTTGATCAAAGACCTTCTGCCGGTCTTCGACAATCTCGAGCGCGCGACCGCGCACGCCGAAACCGCCACGGACGTCAAAGCGCTCGCGGACGGCATCGGCTTGGTCAAAAAGCAATTCCTCGACACCTTGTCCAAGATCGGCATCGAGCGGATCAAGGCCCACGGCGCCGCTTTCGATCCCGCGTTTCACGAAGCCGTGCAGCAGTTCGAAACCGACGAGCACCCGCCGGGTACCGTGATCCACGAAGTCCAAGCTGGCTACGTCCAGGGCGATAAGCTCGTGCGCCCCGCGATCGTGGTCGTCGCCAAAGCCAAACCGAACTGAAGCGTCGGGTCTGCGAGCGTCTCCGACACGTGGGACGTCCGATCAACCGCGAGCTCCATTACGTGGGCGCTCCACCTACATCTGCGAGCGCTCCGGCCACTTTCTGAGCCGCGAGCTCCGCGCTATGGTTGTGGGACTACGGTATGGGGAAAATCATCGGTATCGATCTCGGCACGACCAACTCCTGCGTCTCCGTTCTGGAGGGAACGAACGCGGCGGGTCAGCCGGAGGTCAAAGTCATCGCCAACGGCGAGGGTGCGCGCACTACGCCCAGCGTCGTGGGCTTCTCTGCCAAGGGGGAGCGCTTGGTCGGTCAGGTCGCCAAGCGCCAGGCGACGACCAATCCCGAAAATACGATTAGTGCCGTGAAGCGGTTGATGGGGCAAAAGTTTTCTGCCCCCGCCGTGCAACGTCAGAAAAACTCGGTCGCCTATCACATCGTCGAGCACGAGAACGGCGACGCCTGGGTGCTGGTCCAAGACAAGAAGCTCTCTCCGCCGGAGATCTCGAGCATGGTGCTGGCCGCCATGCGCGAGGTGGCGGAGACCTACCTGGGCGAACCGGTGACTGAAGCGGTAATCACCGTCCCCGCTTACTTCGACGATGCCGAGCGTCAGGCCACGAAGGACGCGGGTCGCATCGCTGGCCTCGACGTCAAACGCATCCTGAACGAACCGACGGCAGCCGCGCTCGCGTACGGCCTCGACAAAGAGAAAGCGGAAGTAATCGCCGTCTACGATCTGGGCGGGGGCACCTTCGATATCTCGGTGCTCGAGATTTCGAGCGGCGTTTTCAGCGTCAAGGCCACCGGCGGTGACACCCACCTGGGGGGTGAAGACTTCGACACGCGCATCATCGATCTCTTGTCCGACGAGTTCAAGGCGAAGCATCAAATCGATCTGCGCAAAGAACGCACGGCATTGCAGCGCTTGCGGGAAGCTGCGGAGAAGGCCAAACACGAGCTGAGCTCGTCGCACGAGACGGAGGTGAACATCCCGTTCATCGCCTCGGGCCCGTCCGGGCCGCTGCACCTCGAGCGCACGATGAAGCGCAGTGAGCTCGAAATCCTGACCCGTGATCTGGTCGACCGCACCATTGCCGTGTGCAAGACCGTGCTCGCCGACGCCAAGCTGCCCACCTCGGGCATCGGTCAAATCGTGCTCGTCGGCGGCATGACCCGCATGCCAGCCGTGCAAAAAGCGGTGCGTGAGTTCTTCGGTAAAGATCCGCACAAGGGCGTCAATCCGGATGAAGTCGTCTCCGTCGGGGCAGCCATTCAGGGCGGCGCACTGTCCGGCGCGATCGACGAAGTCTTGCTCTTGGACGTGACCCCGCTCTCGATCGGCGTGGAGACGGGCGGCGGAGTCGCCACCAAGCTGATCCCGCGCAACACCACCGTGCCCACGGAAAAGAGCGAGGTTTTCACGACCAGCGTCGACAATCAGTCGTTCGTGCCCATCCATGTGCTGCAGGGCGAGCGCGAAATGGCGCAAGACAACCGCAGCTTGGCGCGCTTCGAGCTCACCGGGATCCCCCCCGCGCCGCGCGGGGTGCCCAAGATTCAAGTGACGTTCGCGATCGACGCCAACGGCATCCTCTCGATCGTCGCGCGCGATCTCGGCACGGGTCGAACCCAAGCCGTCAGCGTGACCGCGACCAGCGGCCTGAACCAAGCCGAGATCGACTCCTTGGTGCAAGAGGGCGAGCGCTTCAAAGAGACGGACCAGCTGCGCCGGGACTTAGCGGAGATGCGCAACCAAGCCGAGACGCTGATCTACACCACCGAGCAAGCCCTGGAAGGCTACGCAGACCTGCTTTTGCCGGAAAAGCTCGAGAGCGTGCAGCAAGACGTGCAGGTGTTGAAGAAAATGCTCGAGACCGGCGCCAACTTGGACGCCGTGCGCGAAGCGTACTCGCGCCTCGAAAATGCCACCTTCGAGATCGCGGAGGCGATGTACGCCACGCCCGAAGCCGAGCCCAACGCGAGCTAGCTCAGCTCGCGGCGCCCAGGACGTCTTTCAGCTCGAAGCGCTCGATCTTGGCGAGCCCCGGCCCGCTGCTGTCGGGCGTCCAAACGGTGACTCGCGTGTCGTTGTCCGGGAACAACGTATCGACGCGAATGATTTTCCCCGTGCGACCGTCGGCAAGGCGGATCAGCTTCCGCTCGTTCATGAATTGATGGATGTGGCGTAACGAAGCCATCCGCTGGCCTCCTCTCTCGGTGTCTGCTCCAGCATAGGACTCGATCTTCCGCTTGTCAGGTTTCGTGCAGTTGGCGGCGAGGTGCCAGCTCGGCAAAATCACCCGAAACTTGCCGGTCGCCCACACCCTTCCGATATCGTTCCAAAACCATGATTTCCAAGTTTTCCGGGGTCTATTTCGGTTTGGGACTGGGCCTCCTGGTGGCGAGCGGCGCGTGTAACCTCGAACACCGCGCCCTGCTTCGCTCGGCCGACCTTCCGCCGCTGGCGCCTACGGTCCTGCACGCCAACCGGCTGTGGATCGACGTGGCCGAGGGCATGCCCGAAAACGACTGCGTGGCCCCGGGAAACTCGCGCTTATTGTGCTTCGAGCGGCTGCGCAGCACCCTCGGCGGCGCACTCACCCGTTCGCTCTGGCCCAGCTTCCCGGGCGTAGAAGTGGGCGCGCACCAGGTCCCCCCGGGCGACTACGTGCTGCACATCGACCTCGATCTCGAAGCGCTGCCCCCCGACGCGCAGAGCCCCGGATGGTCTGCCGGCGCGCACGGCAAGTGGCGCTTGGAACGCGACGGAAAAACGCTGGCCGGCGCCCAAGTGGCGTCCCGTTCGCGCGCAGACTTCGCCTACGGCGCCCCGCTCGGCGCTGGCGCCAGCGAAGTGATCGACGCAATCGCCGTCCGCATTGGGATGACCCTGGGCGGCGTGCCCGAGTCACGCGTCGTGCTGCCCGTGCCCTTGCCGGAAGTGGCTAGCGCGCCCCTCGCGAGTCCCTCGGTCGTACCCGCCGCTGGCGCGGAGGCCAAGACCAAATCTTTCTGATTGTCGATGGTCGCGCGCCACGTCGCGCCAGACTCGCTTGCCGCGCGCGGTTATTGGGCAAGCTGCGACAGCACGCTGTCGAGCTCGCCCAGGCCGGTCACGAAAGTGCGGTCGGCCGTGCCGTCTGCTGGGCAACCCGAATAAAAATCGTCCGCGTAGCGCTCGACGCCCGAATGGGTCGTCACGTCCAGAGTCACGAGCGCAGCGTCTGCGCCGCAGCTCTGGGCCGAGCTGACTCTGAGTTTCCCGAGGGCTTGCGTCACTGACTCGACTTCGGTCTCGCTCAGCGGGCGGTCGCCCATCACTGCCTCCGCCGGATCCTTGCTGTAGTCACAGCCCGCCCAGCTGAGGTGACCGGGGACGCGCGTCATCTGATAGATATTTTTTTCGTTGCTGCAGGGCGCCGGCCCATAGCCGCCCGAGATCTCGAGCTCGAGCTGTTCGTAGCTCTGCGCGAGCTCTCTGTTGAGCGTTGACCCCGCGCTCCCAGCTGCGCTCGTTGCGCCGCTTCCGCCCGGACCTCCGCTCGACGTTGCAGGACCTGCTCCAGCGAGACCTGATCCATCGCCCGCGGTTGCTTGCGGCGGACTGCTGTCGACTTCCGACTTGCCACCACACGCAAGCGTGAGCGCGCAGCCCAAGGCCACCGCCAACACCGCAACCACTCGCTCCGCTCGATTTGCAGTCATGCTCGGTCCCCGCTCAGAGCGTGCGTGTTCCTGGGCGCTCGCGCAACCATGACATGGGCTCTCGGCTCGTTCTTGGGTTGATGGTCACGCGCCACGTCGCGTCAGACTCAGCCTCCGGCGTCGCAGCTCGGCCCCAACGCGCGGCCCGCGGGCAGTCAGTGGGCTGCGAGGTGCGTTGGGGCACCTGAGATCGCCCCCACCCTCAGCGTCGCCACCCGTCCCGGGGTGCGCTGATCGCAGATCAGCGGCCCGCTATTGCTTGCGGAGCTGGAAGAGTACGTTGCGGAGGTCGTTCAATCCGGTCACCAAAGTGCGGTCGGCAGGGGGCTCCAATGGGCAGCCCGGATAGACATCGTCGGCGTAGCGCGAGACGCTCGAATTGATCGTCACATCGAGCGTCACGAGCGAAGCGTCCGAGATCGTGGAGCAGCTCTTCGCCGAGTCGATGCTGACTTTCCTGAGTGCTTGGCTCACCGACTCGATTTCGGCGTCGCTCAACGCGCGGTCGCCCATCACCGACTCAGCGGGATAGTCACAGCCCGACCACGTGAGGTGAGCGGGGACGCGCGTCACCTCATAGCGATCCGCCCCGTTAGCGCAAAGCTCGGGCCAACCCGTGATCTCGAGCAAGAACTGCTCGTAGTTCTGAACCTGATCGACAGGCAGACCGATCGCGCTCGCGCCGCCGGCTGCGTCAGGTTCGCCACTCGCGCCGGCGGCCGCGTCAGGTTCGCCACTCGCGCCGCTCGCGTTACTCGACCCGGCACTTCCGGCCGAACCTCCGCTCGACGGCGAAGCGCCGGCTCCTACTCCCGCGCTGCTTGGACCCGTGCCCGCGATCACCGTCACGGGACTGCTCCCCGCAACCGAGGTGCTCGCGCCGGCGCGCCCGCCATCGCCACCTGGCGGAAGGTCGACGCCTTCCGATTCACCACCACATGCAACCGCGCCCGTGCAGCACAAGGTGACGGCCCACCCAGCCATGATCCACTCGTTTCGACCGTTCCCGCGATTTGCAGCCATGCTTGTCCCCATGTCGAAGCGTGAGTCCCATTCGACGATCACGGTAACGACCCTGCAAGTTCTGGACTCGTTTTCTTGAGGGTGATGGTCACGCGCCAAGTCGCGGGCGTCTCAGCCTTCGGCGTCGCAGCTCGGCCCCGCGCCGCGCGGGTAGTGGGATAGTCGGTGGGCTGCGACGTGCGTTGGGGAACCTGAGATCGCCCAATCTGCAGCGCGCCAAACTGCGCCAATTCCGACTTGGACCTGATCGCCATGTCGCGCGCGATCGAGGACCCGTCCCCGGGTGAGGTCATTCGGGACCCACCCGGTTCGCTTTCGTGAGCCCTCAGCTTCACGCTCTGAGGATTGGCACGCCGTAGCTGCCAAGTACCTCTTCGCGCGTGACGAGCGTGTAGCCCTCCTCCAATGCCTGCGCCACGAGCAAGACAGGACATCCTGGGGCAGTCGGTGGGCTGCGAGGTGCGTTGGGGCACCTGAGATCGCCCCCATCTTTGCCTGATTTTTTTCGCGAAGCGGACGCTCAGCCTTCGGACGACGCGAGGCGCTGCTCGATGGCTTCGAGGTGCGCGTTCACTTGGGGGTCGCGTTGGCGGAGCGCCTCGACGCGCCGGACCGCGCTCATCACCGTGGTGTGATCGCGATTGCCGAAGGCGCGGCCGAGCTCGGGGAAGCTGCACTTGAGCCGCTGACGGCACAGGTACATCGCCACCTGGCGCGCGAAGGCGACGCTCTTGTGGCGATCCTTGCTGAGCAGGTCGGAGTTCGAGAGGCGGAAGTGTCCGCACACCGCGCGCTGGATGTCCTCGACGCTCATCAACTCGGGACGGCGCGGTGACACCATCGCGAGCTCACCGAGCGTGAACTCTTCGTCGATCAGGCGACCGGTGAGCGAGGATTTGGCGGCCAGGCGGATCAGCGCGCCTTCCAGCTCACGCACGTTGCTTTGCACGCTTTGAGCCAGCATCACGGCTACTTCGTCCGAGAGCTCGATGCCCTCGAGCTCCGCCTTCTTGCGCACGATCGCCACGCGGGTCTCGAGCTGCGGCGTTTGGATGTCAGCCACGAGGCCCGAGGTGAAGCGGGACACCAGGCGCTCGGGCATGCGCTGCAGCTGCTGGGGATATTTGTCACTGGTGACGATGATCGGACGATCCGCGTCGTGCAGCGCGTTGAAGGTGTGGAAGAATTCTTCCTGCGTTTGCTCGCGACCGGCCAGGAACTGAATGTCGTCGACCAAGAGTAAGTCGCAGTCCGTGCGGTAGCGCGCGCGGAACTCGTCCATCTTGTGGTGCTGGAGCGCCTCGATGAACTCGTTCGTGAATTGCTCGGCCGCGACGTACACGATGCGCGAGTCTGGGCGCTCATCCAGCACCTTGTGCGCGATGGCGTGCATCAAGTGCGTCTTACCGAGGCCCGTGCCGCCCGCGATGAACAGCGGGTTGTAGCGAGGCCCACCGCCGCCCGCAGACGCGAAGGCCGCGGCGTGCGCGAGCTCGTTCGACGGGCCGACCACGAAGTTGGGGAAGGTGTGCTTCGGGTTGAGCGCCGCGGTCAGCTGCGCACGTGAGTAGCGCGAGGGTCGCTCGGAGCCGGAGCGCCGGCCGCTGGTCAGACCCGAACTGGGCGCGATCGAGGGCGGCGGCTCCGAGTTGCGCCGCCGAGGTTGGCAAACCGGGCGATCGAGCCCGTTGGAAATGTTCCACTTCACCCGCAAACTGGCCGGGTTGGCTTCACCCGCCAAGCGCGCCAAATGGCTCAGCAAGTCGGGCAGGAAGTGCGCCTTCACCCAATCGCGCACGAACTCGTCGCGGGCGGTGAGGGAGAGCACGCCGGTCTCGAAGCCGTCATATTGGACGCTCGAAAACCACTGCTCGAACGACGCGGGTGAGCGACTGCGGGTCTGCTCCAGGGCAGCTGTCCACAGGCGTTCCCCAGGGGGTGTGGGTAGGTTGGCGTTCAAGGAGTAAATTTGAGGGGTTTCGATCGTCACTAGATTAAAATTCCCCAACTTATCCACAAGCTGTGGATAGGGAGAGCCTTGAAGCACGTTCACGCCTGAATACTCCGGCATTCACCGGAGGCCCCAATCAATCTAAAGCGTTCGAGAGGGCGCTGTTCGGGTTCTCCATCGCACGACGAACCGCTCTCGAATCGGTGCAACGACAGCGCCGAACGACAACGGGGAGGCAGCTAGCACCGACCTCATTGAAAGTTCAATCCCAAGATTTTCAAAACGTGAAAGGCCGCCAAATAGACGCCCAATCGTAACACGGCTCTGATCCGTGATGCGGCATTTGCGGCTGCGATCATCTGAGCGTGATCAGTAACCTCGCAGACAGAGAAGAGAATCTTTCATCGCGCGCACGTGCGCGCTCTCACGAGGGCAAACTTTCGGTGTTTGAGGCGTCAAGAGGCAACGCCACAAAACTTGTCCGAGCGACACCTTTGATGCGCAGCGCGCACGCTGGCCGAACGGCCGCTTCCGCTTTTCATTTGCTTCGTGAAAAGATCGCGCCACCGAGAAGTTGGCCGCGCCTCGCACACGAGGGTAAGCCCGACTCGAATACGAACGAGACGCAGAGCGTTTCCCTGGAGCACGTGCGAAATCATCGTCCCCGATCCGAGCCGAAAGGCAGCGCGCGATTCGCCCTCGCCGCGCTCGCGTGCGTGTGCGCATCGTTGGTGACGCTGCGCGCTCGCGCGGAGAAGCCTCCTCCCGAAGTTGGTTACAACTACAACGAGATCGAGACGCCGCGCATCACGGCCACCAATGGCGCCGTGCGCGCGCTCAGCAACTCGACCGAAGCGCTGTTCAACAACCCCGCGAACATGTCTTCGTCACGCGTGTACCACTTGACGGCTTTGGCTCAAATTTGGCCTGAACCGGGGCGTCAGAGCTACGGCGTGGCTGCGGTCGACTCGGTCGGTTCCAGCGCGCGCGTGGGCGGCGGCATTGGCGCGACTTACAACACGCAAGACACGGACGGCATCAACCGCAACTGGACGGACATTCGCGGCGCTGTCTCTTACCCGCTCTCCGACCAGTTCTACCTGGGCGTCGGCGTTCGCTACCTGAGGCTCAGGCAGAACGGAGAAGGGCCGCTTGGGGCGAGCGTTGCCTCGAGCGGGCTTTCGGGTGAGTTCATCGTCAGCGGCTTCTCGTTCGACGCCGCCGCGACCTTCAAGCCCACGGAGGCCTTGGCGATATCCATCGTGGGCGTGAACTTGAACAACCCGGGCAACACCTTTCAGCCGACCTCGCTCGGCGGCGGCATCGGTTTCGGCAAGGAAACGTTCAGTCTCGAGGGTGACGTCGTTGCCGATTTCACGACTTGGGACAGCACCAAGGTGAGAGCCATGGGCGGCGGTGAATTTCTGGCGGGCGATCACTTCCCACTGCGCGCCGGCTACCGCTACGACGAGGGCGCGAAGAGTCAATCGCTGAGCGCAGGTGTCGGCTACGTCGACACCGCGTTCGGCGTGGAGATCGCCGCGCGGCGCACCGTGAGTGGAGAGCAAGCGACCACGCTCGTCTTCGGCTTCAGCTACCACCTCGATTCGGGTAGCTTGACCGGGGGCGAGGGCGACTCTTTTTGAGCCTAAATCAGGCTAGTTTGCCGAATCAGAGCAGGGCTTGGATGCGGGCCCCGGCCGACTCGGCGCCGGCCTTCAGCGCTTCGGCGTTGAGTGAGGTCACTGAAGGCTCGCTCAGCTCGGCGCGCAACTCGGCGATCGCGCGCGGGTTGCGGAACCAATCCTCGTCGTGCGTCTGCAAAAGCGTCTCATGACGAGACGCGGCCAGCAGTGCGCCCGCGAAGCGCTGCGTGTCCCGCGGGCGCACCCGGATGAACACGCCCGCCGCGGATTCCGGCAGCTCGAAACCAAGCGCTGTGTCACTCAACTCCGGCAGCTCGCCGTGGAGCAGCTTCTTGCCGCCCGAGAGCAGCTCACGCAGCAGTACGCGAAACGCGGCCACGCGCAGATCGGCGAGCGCTGCCCGAGCCAGCGTTCGCTGTTGATCGCGCACCCGGCTCGGACCGAGCCCCAAGCGGCGCGTGGCGAACGTGGGGGACAGCGGCAGCGTGGCCAGTAATGCACCCACGGTATCTCGTCTCAGGTCGAACACGTCGGTGCCCAGCACGAACGGGGAGCGTTGCGCACTCGCGGCGTCCGACAAGGCGCGCCCCGCCTGGCGCAGCGCGAGCAAAAAGCTGCCCGCGCCGCGCGCCTCCGGTACGGCAAAAGGCCGCAGCCGCAAGCCGTGAAACCAGGCCTGCTCGCCCAGCAGATCGAGGGTCGTGCGTTGTGACAAGCGAGCGGGCCAACCATCGGCCGCCGCTTCTGCGAGCAGCGTGCTCACGAGCTGGGCCGGTTCGCGAATTTGCAGCGTTTCGAAAGCCGAGCGCGTGCCGACGAGGAACGCCCGCGCTGCCGGCGCGATGGCCTCGCTCGCGACCTCGAACGAGGCGAGGGGCGCGCGCAGGCGCTCGGCGAACAGCTGCCGCTCCTCCCACAGCCTGAGCACGCCTTCGGCTACGGCAGCCGAAGATGCGAAGTAGCCGCGTAGGTAAGCGGCGCGCTCGCGCGGGCGTGCCAGACTCAACCGCAAGAGCTCACTCAACGTGCGGCGCGCTTGCTCGGGCTCGACGATAGGGTGGGGTTGATCGCGGTGCGTGCGCCCGAGCTCGGCGCGGCGAGTGCCGAACTCGGCCTGTTCGCGCAGGCGCAAAAGCCAGAGCTCGAGCGACGCGGCCAGCGGATCTTTATTGCGCGACTCGCGCAGCCAATGCAGCGTCTCCTCGTCCCGCAAAACATCGGGCAGGGCGTCTTCGGTCGATTCGCCCGTTTTCTTGCGCCGCTCGAGCTCACGCGCCGCGTCGCGCAGGGCGCGGTCAAACGAAAGCGGCTCGAGTTCGCGCATGGGGCGCCGGAGTGTACACGAGCCTCGCGTTACAAGCCCGGACCGAGCAGCACGGACAAGCGCAGCGACACGCTGCTGAAACCAATGCCATGGCCATAGCTCGCTTGATCGAGGTCTATGCAGCGACCTTGGCCGCAGCGACGCATTTGCTGCACGTTGAAGCGCGTCCAATCGAAAGCCGGACCGAGGCGCACGTGCCGGCCCAGGTAAAATTCGATCGCGCCGCCCACGCGGAACGCGAGCCCAGTGCTGTTTTCCTGGTACTCCGCCTCGATTTCTCGGGCGCGTGTCGCGACCCCGGCGCGGCCCAGACCAAGCTGGAGGTACGGTTCGACCAGGCCGTGGTCGAAGAAGTACACGCGCCCGAGTAGCCCCCAAAATTGCCCACTGGCGCTGCCGCTTTCGAGCCCAGAGGCTTGCGCGGGCCGAAAGCCGAAGCTGAGCGCGCTGACCGTGCCACCGAGCGCAAAATAAGGCGTGGGGCGCCAGAGCGCGGTGGCTCCGAAACCCGGCCCGGCCACCATGCTGTCGCTGCGCTGATTGTCGCTGCTGCCCTGCGTGCAGTCCGGCAGCCCGATGACCAGCTCTGCCGTCAGCTCGAACGGCCGACGCGCGTATTCCGGCGGCGGCAGCTCGGGCGGCGACGGCGCATCGAGCACGATCGGCGGCGGCGCGTGCTCTCCAGCTGCGCTCTCCGCGCGTGCGAGCGTGGAAACGCTGAAGCACGCCAGGGCTAGGCATCCGGCCACGATCCGCGCCATGCTTGCTGAAGCCATGGTGCGCCGGCTCACCGTTTTGCAAAACCAGGACACCGACGACGCGGCCGCCGCCAGGCGACCGCGTTGGCAGTGGGTGTTGATCGGCGCTGGCTTGGTCATCACGCTGTTCCTGCCGCTGTCGTGGATTGGAGTGTGGCTCGGGGCTTGGCTCAGCCGCGTGGCCAATGGCGGTGCGAGCGACCCGAGCGGCGCTACTCCGATCGTCCTCGGCGTCTTGCCAGTTGCGTTGTCTTTTCTGATCGCGTGCGCTGGGGCCGGTGCGCTCGTGGGCCGCTTCGGCGGAAAGGCCAAAGCCCGCGAGGCCGCGCTGTCCGGCTCACTGGGTGCCCTGATCGGCTGGGGGCTCGCCGCCCTCGGCGGGTCTTTGAGCCCGTGGCTAGTGGCGGTCGTCTCGCTGGCCGTGCTGGTGACGTTCGGCGCGGGCGCGGCATTCGTGGGTGCGCGGCTCAGCTTGCCGCGACGGGTCTAGCGGAACTTTCGCCGCCCGCCTTTGCACCGGGCCCGGCTCGTGTGCGCGGGTGGACCGGTGCTCCGCCCGAGGCTAGTCTTCGCGGAAGATGAGTGACCTCGATAGAGAGCTCGAGCGAGCCGTGGCGGCAGTCGAGCCTGACCCCGCCGTTCGGCACGAGCCAGCCCCCACTCCGCCCGCTCGCAAGGGCAACGTCGGCTTACTGATCGGCTTGCTCGTCATGTGCGGCGCGATCCTGACGTTGGTCTTCACCAGCTTCAAGGGCTCGGCCGTGTACTCCAAAGGGGTCGACGACCTGATCCGCGACAAGGAAAAGTACGCCGATCGCGCCGTGCGCGTCGAGGGAACCTTGGTCAAGGGCACTTTGGTGCGCCGCGACCAGCCGTGTGAGTACCGCTTCACGATCGAGAAGAAGGGCGTGGCCTTGCCCGTGCGCTACGCGCAGTGCATCGTGCCCGATACCTTCCGCGACATGCCAGGCATGGATGTGTCGGTCACCGCCGAGGGCAAGCTCACTGAGTCGGGCGCCTTCGAAGCCTCGAACATCATGGCCAAGTGCCCGTCGAAGTACGAAATGAAAGAGCTGCAGAAGGGTGGCCAGAAGGCCCCGCACACTGCCGCCATGACTCAGGCACTGTAGAGAGCAAGATGTGGGACAGATTTTTGCGGGCTTGTCGTCGTGAGCCCGTCGACGTGACACCGGTTTGGTTCATGCGCCAAGCTGGTCGCTACATGGCTGAGTACCGGGCTCTCCGCGCCAAGTACACGCTGCTCGAGCTGTGCAAGAATCCGGAACTGGCCACGCAAGTGACCTTGCAACCGGTCAACGCGCACCGGGTGGACGCCGCGATTCTCTTTGCGGACATCCTCTTGCCGCTCGAGCCGATGGGCGCACCCTTCGAGTTCGCCAAGGGTGAGGGCCCGGTGATTCATCACCCCGTACGCGATCGCGCGGCGGTCGAGCGCCTACGCGTGATCGATCCGGAAGAGGGCCTGGGCTACGTGCTCGACGCGATCAGGATGATCCGGAAAGAGCTCGACGGCAAAACTCCTCTGATCGGCTTCGCGGGCGCGCCTTTCACGCTCGCTAGTTACCTGATCGAAGGCGGCAAGAGCTCCAACTACGCGCTCACCAAGCGCATGATGTACAACGAGCCGGAGACCTGGAACCTGCTGATGAGCAAGTTCAGCGAGGTCGTGCGCCGCTACTTGCACGCGCAGATCAAAGCCGGGGCGAACGCGGTGCAGCTGTTCGATTCGTGGGTCGGCTCGCTCTCTCCGACCGACTACGAAGATTACATCTTGCCGCATGTCTCCTCGATTTTGAAAGACCTCGAGAAGACCGGCGTGCCCGTGATTCACTTCGGCACCGACACCGCTACGCTGCTGGAGCTGCAGAAGCGCGCGGGTGGCACCGTGATCGGCGTGGATTGGCGCACTCCGCTCGACCAGGCCATCACCCGCCTTGGCGCGGATGTCGCGGTACAAGGCAACCTCGACCCGCTGCTCCTCGGCGCGCCCCGCGAGCTACTTGGACGCCGAGTCGACGACATTCTCGAGCGCGCGACCGGCGCGGCCGGCCATATCTTCAATTTGGGCCACGGCATCCTCCCGGACACCGACCCGGATTCCGTCAAATTCGTGGTCGATCGGGTGCACGGCTACCAAAAACGCGCTTAGCCAGCCGCCGATGTCGCTCCTTTGTTGACTTGCCGCCCCGAGCCGACAAAAAGACAGCGGCCTCCTTCCCGCATCGTCTAAAGGCAGGACAAGGGACTTTGAATCCCTGAATCGTGGTTCGAATCCATGTGCGGGAACTACTCTAACTGATCGCGGACCTCGCCTCGTTTTCGGGATTCCACGGGACGCCGCGCTCGCGCGGAAATGGAGTCGGAATTCGAACTCGGTTTTCTGGCTCGCGTGGCGGGTGGCCCAATCGGCGCTGCGGTTGCCTGGTTGCGTGCCTGTCCCGGGTCTGCCTGTTCGGTAGGCGCGCGTCCTGCGGCGAATATTGGCGTCCAAATTGCCATGGCGGAAAAAAGTCGCCTTCGCTCTTTGGGTCAGCAAAGCGCGCCCCTGAAGCACACGGGCAGAGCTTCGTTAGAGCGCGGACGCGTTCGCCGGCAGAACGGCATCCAGTTTCAAGAGCGGATGTGGAGCTCAGATCACCGGTCCGAATAGCCGTTCATCGTGCGCGAAGCGCTTGACGAAGAGTTGTAGGGCGACGAAGGCGGGAGGACCCTGATAGTAGAACAGGAAGAAGTCGTGCACCCCCGACTCTAGCCAAACGTTTCGGGACACTGCGATGGGCAAGTGCTGCCCATCATTGTTCAACACCGGGCGGCCATCGATTTCGAGGCGAGCCCCGTCGTCGGAGAGCAGACGGAAGGTGTAGGAGTCCCCAGACCTCACGCTGAACTTGCCGTTGTATTTGATGGCGAACCACTCCGTGCGTTGGCCGAGCCCCGGAAACCCTTGATCGAAGCGACGCGGGCTGACGTTCAATTCGCTCGTGAAAAAAGTCGCGACCGGCGTACAAGTGGTGATGTCCGTCAGCAGCCGAACCGTGGGTTCGATGAAGCAAACATCCGCGCGGAACGCGCCGGTCGGGCCACCGAACGCAAACGGCTCGTCGATCACGCCGGAGCCTCGACCAGTACCGTGCCCGAGTCCTCCCGGACCGCCATTCACGCCAAATCCCGTTGCCTCGGAAGTGCTGCTTGCGGCGATCTGGACCGCCGCATCCGGAGCGCCCTGAGGCTCGATTTGCGGTTTGTCCGCCAAGCTCTGACGTCTTGCGGCGCGCGGTCGCACTTCATCGCTCGCGTCCTTCGAAGCGCTGGCCAGCATGTCCGTCGCGAATGGTTGCGGCAAGGCCGTGTCCTCGGGGCGATCACCGGTCTCTACCTGCTCTTGCCGCTTGGGCGCGCGGTCGACCGGTCGTGAGTGCGTGATCGGCTTCACGCGCTGCTCTGGTGCGCTCACCCGCGAACCCGCTTGCGGGATGATCGCTCCGCCTCCTGGCGCGGGCCCCGGCAGGGGTGGATCCTGAACGAGCCCAAATTCGCTGACGTCGCGCAGGCTTTCGAAAGGCGCGGCCGGTGAAGCCATGCTCGATCGAGTGCAGCCTCGAAGCAGTAGCGTGCAATGCAGCGCCACGGCCAACGCCAAGTAGAGGAACCAACGACTCTCGTTCCGAGCGCGCACGGCGTTGCAACCTTAGCAGCGACCCAAGTCCAGGCTAAAAAACGAGCGCGCTTAGGCTCGGGAGTCGCGACGCGACGCCGAAGGCTGGGACGGGGTGTGTCGAGGTGTGTGACCATCGACCATCAACCCGCTCGGGCTCGGGAAAGGGATTTTCTTTGTTGATGGTCACCCTGCGCGGGCAAGAGCACTCAGCCTTCGGCGTCTCGGCCGGCGCGTTTTTTTCGGAACCTTTGCGCGCTGGGCGCTGTCGATCGGAGGACAATGGCAGATCGGCGCGACGTGGCCGCGCATCCGGTCTACCTTGCTGATGGCGTGGCCGACGCGGAAGAGCAGAGCGAGCGTAAGTTCATCGAGCGCTTGGCTCAGCGCGACGAGCGCGCGTTCAACGAGCTGGTCGAGCTGTACGAGGCGCGCGTGTTCCGCTTGGTGCTGCGCATGCTGGGTCGGCGCGACGAAGCGGAGGACATGGTCCAGGAGGTCTTCGTGCAGATCTTCAAGGCCGTCAGCACCTTCCGCGGTGATGCCAAGCTGAGCACCTGGATTTATCGGGTCAGCGTGAACCTGTGCAAAAACCGCATGAAATATCTGGCGCGCCGTCACAGCGAGGGCGAAGACGAGCTCGAGCCGGTGGCCGAGCGCGCCGCGCTGGATGAAGCCAAAGGGGTGACCTTCGGCGACGTCGCGCAACCCGATCGCATGGTCGAGGGCTACCAAATCGAGCGCGTGGTCCAACGATGCATCGCCGAGCTCGACCCGGATTTTCGCGAGGTGCTGGTTCTGCGCGACCTAGAAGACCTGAGCTACGAGGAACTGTCGGAGATCACGGGCTTGCCCGATGGAACCGTGAAAAGTCGGCTACATCGGGCCCGCAGCATGCTCAAGGCCAACGTCGAGCGTAAGATGGGAGAGAAGATTCGATGACCGACCCGGGCCACGACGAAGCCAACGAAGCAGCGGCAGCGGTAACGGCGCAAGAGCCGGATGAGTCCCTCCGTTCGATGCTGCGTGGTGCGCTGCGCGAAGAACCGCCGCCCCCCAACGTGCTGGCCGGCGTGCAGAAGCGCATCCGCGAACGCAGCAAAGGCAAATTCTATGCGGACGGCTGGAGCACCGCGAAACACCCCCCGCTCAACACCTATCTCGTCACGAGCCTGCTCATGCTCACCATCCTGGGCATCAGCTACGCGTTGTTGAGCCCACTCGTAGGGAGCGCAGTGCCGGTACGGAATCAGCCGGTGCCGGTTCAGGTGATCCCGCGCTAGGTGCGCGGTGTCGGCTGTCGAGCGTCCTTTATCGACAGGTCAACAGCCGCGCGGACGCGAAGACCGTCACTGAATCCAGCGAGCAACTACGCAGGTGATGTTATCTGGCCCGCCGCTCTCGTTCGCGCTCTCGATCAGGCGATTTGTCGCGGTGGGGAGATCGGGCGCGCTGGTCACGATTTTGAGGATGTCTTCGTCCGTGACGGGGCCGCATAGGCCGTCACTGCAGAGCACGACGCAATCACCGGCGCGTGGGGCTTCGAAGCGGGTGTCGACCTTGACCGTGTCTTTCATGCCCAACGCGCGCACGATCACGTTCTTGTGGGGGAAATTGGCGATTTCCTCCTCTGTGAGGCGCTTCATCTTTTTGTAGTCGTTGAGCAGCGAGTGATCTTCGGTCAGCTGTTCCAGCGAGCCATCGCGGATGCGGTAGACGCGGCTGTCACCCACGTGCGCGACGTACACGCCGTCTTCGACCGCGAACAGTGCGGCGAGCGTGGTGCCCATGCCGCGTTGCTTCGCGTTCCTCTGCGCTTGCTCGTAGATGCGCAAGTTGCACAGCTTGATGCCGGTGATCAGCCGGTTTTCCTCGTAGCCCTTGCCGCGGTCCATCTTGTACGGCCAGGTGCGCTCCGGGTCGTCCGCGGTGGCTGCGAAAAACTCCTGCAGGGTGTCGACCGCCATCTTGGAGGCGACCTCACCCGAGGCGTGACCGCCCATGCCGTCCGCAACGACGTACAAACCGTACTCCGCCATGATCGCGAAGTTGTCCTCGTTATGAGCACGTTTGCGGCCGACGTCCGTTTGGCCAGCGACTTCGATACGCAGGGGCCGATTCAAGCGCACATTCCGTGGAAAAGCCGGACCGGGCCCGGGCAGGGTGAACCTCGATCATCGCTAGCCTTGTGCCCTTGTGTCAATGATTTCCTAGAATTAGTCACTTCCACCGTGATACCCCTGAGATTCTACGGCCATCGCTCGGTCGCTCGGGGCCCGCGGGATTCGCTTGGGCCGGCCTTCAGCGATAGGGGTTTGGGGCTGAGCTTGGGTTTTGGGGTTCAGGTCCGGTGCCGGAGGGATTCGACCGAAAAATACGCTTCTGCGTCGGCGCGAGTCCGGGCGTGTCGGCAGGCGCGGATGCCGATAGCAGGACCTCGCGGTAGCTTCCGTCGCTCAGCACGGTCAACCGAGCCGGGGTCTCCAGTCCGTGGCTCGCGACCGCGTCCTTGAAAGCCACTGCGGTAGCGACCGGCTTGCCGTCGACCGCGAGCACCAGATCTCCGACACCGGGTGGTCCCGCCCGCAGCCCGGAACTGGCCGCTGGGCCTCCCGGAGCCAGGGTCGCGACGCGCACGCCTCGCGCAACACCCGCGTCGAACGCCACCACGTCCAGGCCGAGCCACGGGGTCCGCCGCACCGGCGCACTGCGCAAGAAATCACGCACTGCGCTCACTGGTGCTCCATACGGAGCCAGTGTGCAGCCGAGCTTGTCCGTCAGCGCGCAAGCCCGCGCGATGATGGCGACGACTTCGCCCTGGTCGCTGACCAATGGCCCACCCACGTCCGTCGGCTTGGGCGTAAAGGCGAGCACGTAGGAGTCCGGAAGCTCTGCGCTGTCGCAGCCGAACAACGTGCTCTTGGCCTTGATCGCGACGTCCGATGAACCGAGCTGTTTCTCGCCCACGTGGTTGATCGCGTGCAGCTTCGAGCCCGCCATTGCCGGTTCGTGCGAGCCCCGGAGGCCAATCTGCGGTGCTTCACCCTCGGGAGTGAGCAGCGCCAGATCCCAGCCGCGGTCGGAGTGGCTCAGCTTGACGGGGATCAGCTGACCGTCTGGGTAGCGCGCGACGATCTGATTACCGTGCGTGAGCGGCGAGAGCGCCGTCAAGATGCGGCCGTCACCGTTGAGCGGCGTGCCGATGCCGATCGGACGGCCGTTGCGTTCGAGCATGACGACTTGCTGAACCGCAGCCTCGATGGGGGTTTTGGGAGCGGGGAGTTTGGCGGTCGGCTTGGCGTTTGGTGGAGCGGGCGCGGAAGGGAGAGGCGGCGCAGGAGGAGGCGCAGGGACAACCGCAAGGGAAGGTGGAGGGGCAGGGGCGGGCGCGGATGGGGACGCGGGGAAGGGCACCGGGACGGGCACGACGATCGCTGCGGGCGGCCGGGGCGCGGGTTTGGGGCTCGCATTGCCGGGCGCGGCTAGCGCGCTCTGCGGCGAGAGCAACGCGCTGATCAGGATCGCTGGGACGACAAACCTTCGCTCTTCCACCGGTTCAGCTTAGCGCCAATTCCGGGCGCAGCGCGGAAGCGCTCAGGCCGGTCGAGAAAGCTGACGGATTCCCTGTGCTTCGGCGACAATCACCCAGTCGGCGCGGCCGCAGAACAAGCCTGTTTCGACGACGCCCGGCAGCTGCTTCAGGGCGCGGTCGAACACCGCTGGCTCGGCCAACGGCGCGACGGCCAGGTCATAGATGTAGTTGCCCGAATCAGTGATCACTGGCGTGCCGTCGTGCAAACGCAGCACAGGCTGACCGAAGTGCTCGAGCGCGCGCCGCGTGGTCAGGTGCCCGAAGACCAGCACCTCGACGGGGATCGCGCGCTTCTCGCCAAGTAGCCGGCTGAGCTTGGAAGCGTCCACGATGATCGCGTTCTTTTTGGCCGCGAAATTCACGATCTTTTCGCGGGTGTGTGCGGCGCCGCCACCTTTGATCAAGTCGAGCGTGTCGCTCACTTCATCCGCGCCGTCGACACACAGATCGATTTGCCAGGGTCCCGCGTCGTCGAGCAACGGGATGCCGTATTGGGTTGCCAAGGCGCGGCTTTGCGTGCTGGTCGGGACACCGGTGAAGCGGCGCCCCGCGCGCACCAATTCGGCCACGCCTTCGATGAAAAAGCGCGTCGTCGATCCGGTACCGAGCCCGATCACGCCGGACTCGGGCAAAAGTTCCAGAGCGGCGCGGGCGGCGCGCTGCTTCGCTTCGGTCGTCACTCATCGGGTTCAGCGTATCATCGCTCGGACGCGACTACACCTGGCACTCGGGACAATAATGAGTGGAGCGCGTGGCGATCACCACGCGCCGGATTGGCTCCTTGCACACTAGGCACGGGAGCCCCTTCCTCGCGTACACCTTGCGCTCGTCTTGATAGCCGCCATCCGAGCCGTCAGGTGTCACGTAGTCGCTGATACTGGAGCCGCCCGTCTCGATCGAGCGCTCCATGACCCGCTTGGCGGCGGCCACGATCGCCTGGCATTCGCCAGCGGTAACGCGCCGCGCACCGCGCGTGGGCCGGACCTTGGCCATGAACAGCGCTTCGTCCGCGTAGATATTGCCAATACCGGCGATCACGCTTTTGATCGAGCAATAAGCTCTTGATCGGGGTCTTGCGGGCGC
Organism: Pseudomonadota bacterium; assembly: GCA_037200885.1. GTDB lineage: Bacteria > Myxococcota_A > Polyangia > Polyangiales > Polyangiaceae > PMG-095. Next base: position 859,580 of record JBBCIN010000003.1, on the reverse strand, counting down.
GCGCGGCCGTGAACAAGGTTTCGCCGTCGGCCGAAAGCGCATCAACGCCCAGCTTGTCCAGGCGCGGTCTTTCGTGCCCGCGCGGATCAGCGCAACTTTTCCGAATTTGCGCACGTCGCGAAACAGCACCGAAGGTCCACCATCCTCGAAGTGCAAGCGCAAGTGCGTGTGCGCGTCGGGCTTGAACTCACGCAGCGCTTCGGGTGCCAGCGAACCGCGGGTCTTGGCCGAGAACAAACGCACGCTGCTGACCGCGGACGAAAATAATTGTCCGGTCATGCCCAGGTGTAAGAGCAGCCGATCCCCGTCGTCGAGTTCGGCGAGCAGGTATTTCCCGAGCCGCGAGAGTTCACGCACGGTGCGACCCGTGAGGCGTCGCTTCAGCGTCGCCGGCTTGGTCAGGAAAAAGTAGCTATCTTTGGTGGTCTCGACACTTTCGATCACACGTCCCACCAAGAGCGGTGCAAGTCGTCGGCGTGTGACCTCGACCTCGGGAAGTTCAGGCACTGGCTGAGTATAACTGCAGCGTTGCACACCTGCCTGCCGACGAATCCCGCTGGAAAGCTTCGCCTTTCCACGAGCGAGCCTGGCAAACTCGAGTAGCGCTTGCGGAAACCGGGTGGGTGATCAAAGCTTGACGTGGATCCCCTGACGCGGCTGTCCCCCCCGGCCCGCAGGGGTTTCCACTTTTGTGGGGTCTGAATTTTCAGCGCGGGCTAGGCGCTTTCGGATCTCTCCGCAAGATGTAAAAAAAATCGCGCTTTTCCTTTTTGCGCAAATACTCGTCATCCGAAAACTCGAAGCCGGGCGCGAGGGGCACGGGATGTAAGACGCGCGTGTGACCGATCGGTTCGAAGGTGACGAACTTCGGGTAAGACCAATTGACGTCGAGCTGCGCAATATCGCTCGCGCCCGCGTGGTGCAAACCGTCCGCGAGCACCCGCGCCGAAGTGTGGTTGGTGATTGCGACGTACAGCACGCTGCGGTCCGCATTGAGGCCAATCGCAGAGCGCCGGATCACCGTCTCGCCGTCGACGGTGGAGCCCCACTTTTTCAGACCCGCGCCGGCCTGAAGGCCCGCGTGTAGCGTGTCGTTCTCCCACATGCACTCGGGCGTCTGTCGAAACCAGAGCATGTCGGGCTCGGAGCTACCGAGCGCAGCCCAGCTGCCGATGCGCAGCGAGTCGTCCTTGTAGTAGGCGATCGCGCAGGCGCGCGGCTTGGGCTTGGCGATCGTCACGCCGTCGACCTTCATGCCGTAGCCGCCATGCTCGGTCATGAAGCCGCCATTGAACGCGGCCAGCAAGGTGGCCTGGCGGTCGACCGGAATTTTCCCGTCGCGCTGATAGGCGCGAGCTTCTTCCGAATCGGGCTGCGGCTCTTGCGTACCAACCACCGGAACCACGAGCACTTGCTTCAAGTCGATCGCGACCACGAACACTTCGGCCCAGGAGCGACCCTTGTCCGGATGGAGCAAGGTCTTGTACATGCGCGGCGGCTCCCCCGCATGTCGCACATCGTTCAGGCCCAGCCACTCGCCATCACCCGGCGCAGACCATTCCTTCAGCGCGGGACCCGGGTTCGCGGGGTGAAATGCCTCGCTGCCGCTGGGCAGCGTTTCTGCCACGGGTGCCGCGCTCGACTCCGCCGCGCTCGGTACGGCGGAAGGAGTGGGGACCTGCCAATAGGCCTTGGGCGGCTCGTTCTTCTTCAGCAGGCGGTTGACGCGATCTTCGACGCCGTAGACGACGTCCTCGAGCTTGGCCACGTCGTCGTCGCCGAACAGCGCGCGCAGTGAATTGGCGAGCATTGGGCCGGCCCAGTCGAAATGGTGCACGGCGTACCAAACGAGCAATAAGAGTAAGAATCCGCTGCCCAAGAAGCCGACGAGTAGCCGGCCGAACCGTGGCCTCTTTCGGGCAGCTTTCTGCTTGTCGTTGGTGGTGGCTCGGCGCGCCATTGGCTCAAGGCCGGATAGTAGAGGACGGCTCCCGTGCCAACTGCTTCGCGTAGATTCATCGTGCCGGCGCGGCTTGTGACCACGGGCAGCGCAGTCTGGTGTAAGACAGGCGGCATGCGGCTCGGACAGATGCCCCTGATTTGGGTGCTGACAGCCGTATTTTCGATGTTGCGTCCGTGGCCCGTGTTTGCGGCGGAGCGCGACGCCACTTTGGTCTTGCAATCGCCGCCGGATCTATCGCCCTTCATCGGGCGCCCCATCACGCGCATCCAGGTGTTGACCGAGGGTGGGCGTTGGACCGCTACTCCGCTGATCGAGCACGCGCGCATCGGCCAACTGCTCAGCGCTGATCTGGTTCGGCGCGTCCTGGCAGAGCTCGGCGATAGCGGACGCTACGCCGACATGCGTGCCAGCGTCGACGCCGAAGTGGGCGGGGTTCGACTGACGATTCGCGTCGTTCCGCGGCGGCTGATCGCCAATATTCGAGTCGCCGCCGGCGGGCTCGAGCAAGACGACGTGCTGCGCGCGGCGGACGTGCATCAGGGCGGCGCGCTCACGGCGGTCGAGCTGCGCGCGCTGCAGGACCGAGTGACGGCGCTGTACGTGCGCCGGGGCTACGACCAAGCGCGCGTCACGGTCGAGACGGTGGACACCGACGATCCAGCGTCCGTGGTGCTCACGATCGACGTGATTGCCGGGCCGCCGCGCAACATCGCCCTGCGTCGTTTCGGCGTTTGGCCCGACCCAGCGGCAGAGGGGATGGCCGAAGCGCTGTCTGGCTACGCGGTGGGTCAGGGCGATCGCGCCAACGAAGACGCGCTCACCGACGCGGATCGCGCGCTGGAGACGGATCTGAAGACTCGCGGCTTTCATCGGGCCAAGGTTTCGCATCAGCTCTCGGGCGAACAGCGCACGCTGCTTCAGGTCATGGTCTACGCTTACTCCAAGGTCCGTTTTCGCTTCGAGGGCAATCGCCACTTCGACGCGGGCCAGCTCGAGAACGTGCTGGACGTCGAGAATGCGAGCGATCTGTCGCCTGCCGCGTTGACCGAGAAAATAAGCAAATTTTATCGCGAACACGGCTTCTTCGACGTGGAGGTGCGCTACTCCGAGCGAGGTCGGGCGGAGGACCCGATCCAAGACATCGTGTTCGTCGTGCGCGAAGGCGCGCTGGTTCACGTCGTGGCTCGCCAATACCCATGCTTGACTGGGGCGCGCACGCCCGAGCAAGTGGGCAGCGAAATCGACAGCTTCTTGTCCGAGCTGCCGGGTGGACGCATCTTCGACGCCGTCGACCCCGCCGTGCTCGACTCACTTCAAGGCCCGACGTCCGATACTGGCGAGCGCGTCGTGCCCGACCAGCTCAATCCGTGGGCGGTGTACGATCCGGACGTCTACGATCGCGCGATCAAACACGTCCAAGACCTGTATCGCTCCGAGGGCTATCTGTCGGCTAGCGTCGGCCCGGTCCAAGTGCTCCGGCGCGCGTGTTCGCAGCGCTCGCCGGCCGGACAATGCCTGCCGGTGGGACCTCCGCGCCGGCCGCCGACCGCATGCCGCTACGATGCCGTCGGCTTGCCGCTGGAAGAAGCCGCGGTCGACCCCACGCTGTCGTGCGTACCGGATCCGAAGCGTGGCGTGAAGTGCGAGCCGTCGCTGGTCTTGCATCTGCCGATCAAGCTCGGGCCGCGCGCCACGCTCTACGATCTGGGCTTCGAGGGTAACCGCGTCATCGTCGAGAAAGAGCTGCAATCGATCGCCGATCTTCGGCTCGGTACGCCCGTTTCGCAGGTGGAGATCGAAAAAGCACGCCGCCGCGTGCTGGATGAGTACGCCGAACGGGGGTTTGCCTTCGCGGAGGCCGAAACGGCGCTCGATCTTTCGCTCGATCACACGCGCGCGCGTGTGCGTTTCATCATCAGCGAACGTGAACCGGTGCGTGTTTCGCGAATCTTGGTGCGCGGGGCGGCGCGCACCAAGGAGAGTTTGATTCGCACGCGCATCGCGCTCGAAGTCGGCGGGCTCTATCAACGCAGCCTAGTGCGCAAGACCGAAGAGCGTCTGGCAACGCTGGGTGTTTTTTCGAGCGTCAACGTCGGCTTCGAGGATCCGTACGTGCCGGCGCGCGAAAAGGTCGTGGTCGTCGAGATCGAAGAGCGCGTTCCGCAATACCTCGATGTTCGTCCTGGGTTCAGCACCGGCGAGGGTGCGCGCGTTTCGTTCGAGTACGGACATCGCAACCTGGGCGGCCAAGCCATTTCGCTCACGCTGCGCTCGCAGCTCGGCTACCTGCCGACTGCGTTCATTCTCGAAGACGACGTGAAGGTGAAGTACAGCGAGCTGAGCGTCGGTGAACGTTTGGAGCGCCGGAACACGGCAACCGTCGAATTTCCGAACATCGGTCTCGGACCGCTCTTCCGACTGAGCGTGGAAGGCGTGGATTTACGCGACAACGCGCGCGACTACGGCATCACCAAAGACGCCGGCATCGTCACGCTCTCCTTTCGACCCGACCGACGCTTCTCCGTGCAGATTGGCCCCTCGGTCGAGCGAAACTACTCGCAGATCTTCGGCAATGATCAGAAGAACGCACTGAAATGCTACCTGCAGGATCACCAGGCACAGCAAGCACTATTTCGCGTGCCGCAAGGCCTCTCGCGGGTGCTGGCTCAGCGCCTCGGCGTCACCTGGGATCGGCGCGACAATCCGCTCAACGCGACCAGTGGTACCTTCGTCTCGGCGGGGGTCGAGCACGTGAACTCGATTCCACTCGATTCGAGCCCCTCGCAAGAAACCGGTTGCGCCGACTCGGCGCCGGACGCAAACGACAAGCAACTGATCGATCCGTTTCAGGCCGTACACAGCGATTTCTTACGCTACACGAGCCGCGTCGCAGGATACATTCGGTTGAACGACAAGGGCCTCGCTCTGGCGCTGAGCTTTCGTTGGGGCCTGATTCAACATCTGATCCCGGGCTCGCAGACCTATCCCGATCGCTTGTTCTTCCTGGGCGGTGTCGACACTCTGCGTGGCTTCTTGCAGGATTCTTTGGTGCCCCAAGACATCGCCCAACGCTTGCTCGATCCCAAGTCCGGGCTGAGCATTCAGGACGTGGTGATCCGCGGTGGCGACGTGTTCTTGAACCCGCGGGCGGAGCTGCGCATCCCGGTAACCAGTAGCGTCGAGACCGCGCTGTTCTTGGACGCTGGAAACCTGTGGACCGATCCCGCGCGCATCAACGTGCTCCAGCTGAGGTACGCGGTTGGCACTGGTTTGCGCATCGCCACTCCGATCGGACCGCTCGTGTTCGACTACGGCTTCAACGTGGATCGCGTGCTCGATGACCTATTCCCAAATCGAGACAACAAGCGATATTGGGAAGACATCGGCGCTTTCCATTTCAGCATCGGCCTGTACTGAGCGGTCACAGGCAACGAGTACATCCTGTAACACTCGTGCGCTGTGCAGTCGTGAAGTGGTGTCGCGATTTTGACACCACGGACTTATGCCTGCGCGTCGTGAGCCGTTATCATCATTTGGTTCATGCCCAGCGTTTCGAAGCCTCCGGCAACGGCGATCCACGAGGCCGTGACTCGCCGGCCCCCGGCTGCCGTCAGTCGAGACCTGCCGACTTCCACCACCCAGCCCATCGCGCGTGCCGTGCACAGCGAGGCAATGCCCGTCTCCGTGGCGTCGTCGGTGCGCGACATCGCGGTCTGCGATCTGGACGTCGTGTTCCAGCCGATCGTCGACCTGTCGACTGGGGTCTCGTTCGCGCTCGAGGCCCTGACCCGCTGCAAATGGCCGGAATTCAAAAATCCGATGACGCTCTTCGAGCGGGCGCAAGAAGAGCGCTGCTGCGGGAGTCTCGGACGAAAGGTGCGTGAAGTGGCGTTCGCCCGCTGCACGGACGTGCCTTTGTTCGTGAACCTTCATCCTCACGAGCTCGACGAGGGCTGGCTGGTTCGCCCCGATGATCCGCTGTTTTTTCACGAGCGTGCGGTGTATCTCGAGATTACGGAGTCGGCCGCGTTCACCTACTTTGGGTTGTGTGTGAATGTGCTGAAAGAGATCTGCTCACGCAGCGGCGCCTTCTTGGTGGTCGACGACTTTGGCGCGGGCCACTCGAACCTGAAGCGCATCATCGATCTGGAGCCGCACGTCGTGAAGCTGGACCTGGCTTTGATACGCGGCATCGAAAAGAGCAAGCGGCAGCAGATCTTGGTCCGGCAAGTCGTGTCGCTCTGTAAGGAGCTCGGAGCCCGCGTAGTCGCCGAGGGAATCGAGACGGAAGACGAGCTCTCGGCCGTGATCGACACCGGAGCGCACTACGGCCAAGGTTACTTGTTTGCGCGCCCGGCCTTCCCAATCCCGAAGCCGAGCTGGCCGATGCCGCGTAAGATCATCGGCGCGTAGGCTTCCCAGCGCAAAAATCGCAGCGCTTCCCGCGAAGCACCACGTAGTCGAATGTAAGGGAACCGCGCACTAACCCAGCAGAGTGAGTGTCGAACGTGATACTCGGCAACACAATCGAGTTGCCGAGTCGCGAGTCGCGAGTCGCCGAGTCGCCGAGTCGCCGAGTCGCCGAGTCGGTCGAGACTCCGCTTCACGCCGAGCGAGCGTTGACACCGCACTTGATCGGGGTTCCCATGACAGCGTTGGGATGACTTCCGCTGCGCTCGCCAGCCGGTTTCGTTCGGCGCATGCCGGCGAGAATTGCACTGACCTGAATCAGGTCGTTGCTCGCGCGGAGCAATCCATCTCCGAGATCGTGGGGCTGTCGGTGGGCGTGCAGTTCGCGTTGTCGCCGAGCGTGACGTTGGTCGCGGTGCAGCTCGTCTACCTGGAGCAGATCGTACTCGGTTTGTGCACGGCTGCGCGCGCGCTGCTCGGTCCGGGCGGTCGCATCGTCGTCGAAACGCGCGGCATCAACGACGCGCCCGTCGGCGCCACGAACGGCGTGATAGAAACCGCCGAGGCGCGCGCGCGCGTCGTAGTGCGTGCGCTACGACTCGCTCACGAGCCCGCGCCCGAGCGACGCGCGTACAAGCCCTCTCAGGCCGAGGTCGGGTTCTCCGCTCTCGAGCAGCTGCTCGAGCGCCTGGGCGGTCGATTGGAGTTCGTGCAGTTGTCCGAAAGTGATCTGGCGTACGTTGCGCACCTGCCCTACGGGGCAAGCACGGACTCCTCCGGTCGCATGGCGGTCGCCGTGCCACAGCAGGCGGGCGTGATCCTGTTGATCGAAGACGAACCGCAAGTTCAAGCCGTGACCGCCCGCATCCTGCGCGCGTTCGGCTACGCAGTGATCACCGCGCACAACGAGCGCAGCGCGCTGGCCCAAGCCGAGCTGTACGGCCCGTCAATCGGCTTGGTCGTTTCGGATTTGGTGCTGCCCGGCGTCTCGGGCAAAGATCTGGTTCGGCGCCTCCGTCACCCCTGTGAACATGCGCGAGTGCTGTATATCTCGGGTTACTCGCCGGAGCATGTGGGCGCGCTGACCGACGGCGCGCGCTTCTTGCGCAAGCCGTTTACCGCCCAGGAGCTGCTGGCGCTGGTCCGTGAGCTCTTGCCGGAATCGCTCCTCGCGCCGTAGGGGGCTTACCAGCGGGGCGCTGAAGTCTTATAAGGCCCCGCCTCGTCCTCGTCCCACGCAGTGACCAACGATCGCTCTCCCCAGATCCCCGTGCCCGTCCGGCTCATGGGGCAGTTCTACCGCCACGCGCCGCGCTACAGCGTCGGCCTCGTATTGCTCGCGGCCTATCAGTTGTTCCAATGGTGGTTCGATACGCGCATGCGCCGCGCGATCAACTTTGCCACCGAGGGTCACAGCGCGCAGGCGATCGCGCTCGGTGAGCTCTTGGTGGTCGCCGCGTTGGCGGCCTTCGTGGTGCGGGTGTTGTCGCGCGTCACCATCTTCAACGCCGGTCGCATCGCAGAGTACGAGCTACGTCAAGAAATCCTCGAGCGGCTGCTGAAGCTCGGCCCCTCCTTCTACCGTCGCATGAGCACCGGCGAAATCATGAGCCGCGTGACCAACGACTTGGTGCAGGTTCGACTCTTGCTCGGCTTCGGCATCTTGAACATCATCAACACGGGTTTCGCGCTCGTCAGCGCGCTCGCCGTCACGATCCCGATTTCGCTCAAGTTGACCTTGGCCTCGCTCGCGCCACTGCCCTTCGTTCTGCTGATTACCCGGGGTTTTTCCCAGCATTTCTACACGCGTACCCGGGACAACCAAGACGCCTTGGGCAAGATGAGCGCGCGCGTGCTCTCCAGCGTGGCCGGCGTGCGCGTGATTCGCTCGTTTGCGCTCGAACCACAGGAGGTGCTCGCCTTCGAGAAAACGAACCAGGCATACCTGGATAAAAGCCTGTCGCTCGCTCGCCTGCGCGGCGCGCTCGGTCCGATTTTGACCGCGACGATCTCGATCGGAGTCTTGGTCGTGTTCTGGTACGGCGGCTTGATGATGCTGCACGGCGAACTCGATGCGGGCGGCTTTCTCGCGTTCTACCGCGCGCTCGGGCGGCTGACCTGGCCGCTGATCTCACTGGGGTTCGTGATCGGATTGCTCCAGCGTGGGCGGGCAGCGTTCTCGCGCTTGACCGACATCTTCAGTGCGGTGCCGGACATCGTCGATGGTGACCGCGCGCTGCCGGCAGGGGCGGCAGGCAGGCTCGAGGTCAAGCGGCTCTCGTTCTCGTACAACGATCGCAAGGTGCTCGACGACGTGAGCTTCGAGCTTCCGGCGGGGCATTCCCTGGCTATCGTGGGTCGCACGGGCAGCGGCAAATCATCGCTCGCCGTGCTGCTCGCGCGCTTGCAGCCCACGCCTCGTGGCAGCGTGTTTTTGGACGGGGTGGATGTCTGCGATCTGCCGCTGTCGGTCGTGCGAGCAAGCGTCGGCTATGCGCAGCAGAATGCGTTTCTGTTTTCGACCACGGTCGCGCGCAACATCGGCTTTTCGCTGGATGAACCGGACGAGCCCGAGTCCATCCTCAAGGTCGAGGAAGCCGCGCGCGAAGCGTGCATCGAACAAGAAGTGCTGGATCTGCCGGACGGCTTCGATACCGTCGTGGGCGAACGGGGCGTGCAACTCTCCGGCGGTCAGAAGCAGCGCGTGGCCCTCGCCGCGGCCTTCGCCTCCGAGCCCAAGGTGCTGGTGCTCGACGACCCGCTGAGCGCGGTGGACGCGCGCACGGAGCGCGCCATCTTGGACGCCATCGATCGCCAACGCCAAAAGCGTGGCTTGATCTTGATTACGCACCGCGTGGCGGCGGCCGCCCACTGTGATCGAATCATCGTGCTCGAAAAGGGCCGAGTGGTGGAACGCGGGACTCACCACGAGCTCAGCAAAAATGGCGGAATTTACGCGATTTTTGCCGAGGAACAGCGGATCGAGAGCGAGCTCGCCAAGCTTGGCGGGATCGTGCCGGACGAACAACAGGTCGCCCAGTGACACCGCCCTCGGTACCCCCAACGCGCGAGCAACGCGGTCGCGCCGACAAGAAGCGCACCGAGCGCATCCTCAAAGCGTTCCACGAGGAGGAGCGCTTCGGCAAGGCCTATGACGCACGCCTGACCAAGCGGCTGTGGGGCTACTTGTTGCCGTACCGCCTGCTGCTCTGGGCCTCCGTGGTCGTGATCTTGCTGACCTCGGTCGGCGCGCTCGTCCGACCGTTGATCATGCGCTCGGCGATCGATGGCGTGGTCAAGAACGGCGATCGCGTCGCGCTCTTTCACGGCGGCCTGCTACTCGCGGGGGTGCTCGTCGCCGAGCAGCTGTTGGGCCTGGTGCAGATGTACGCCGTGCAGGTGGCCGGCGCCCGCGCAGTCGCCGACATGCGGCGCGAGGCGTTCGAGTTCCTACAGCAACTGCGGCTCGGCTTCTTCGACAAACAGCTGGTTGGACGGCTCGTGTCGCGCGTCACCAATGACACGGACGCGATCTTGGAGATGTTCGCGTCCGGCGCGTTGAGCGCGGTCGGGGATCTGGCGCGGCTGATCGGCATCGTCATCCTGATGCTGCTTTTGGACTGGAAACTGTCGCTGTTTGCCTTCGCCGCGGTCCCGCCGATGGCCGTGCTCGTGGTGCTCGTGCGGCGCAACATCCGTGAAGCGTTCCGCGCCATCCGCGCCAAGACCTCGCGCATGAATGCGACCATGAACGAGCAGGTGACGGGCATGACCCTGATCCAAGCGTTCGGCCGCCAAGAAGCCGCCGCTGCCGAGTTCGACGAGAGCAACCTGTCCTATCGCGACGCCAACATGAGCGCGATCAAGTGGGACTCGATTCAAGACGCCGCGATCGACACCATCGCTGCGATCTGCCTGGCGTTGGTGATCGTCTCGTTTGGGTACCGGCCGGTGAGCTTCGGCACCCTGGTGGCGTTCACCGCTTACCTATCGCAATTCTTCGAACCCATCTCGCAACTCGCTCAACGCTACACGTTGCTACAAGCCGCGATGGCCGGTGCCGAGCGCGTGTTCAGCTTGCTGGACGTGGTCGAGCCCGACGCACCCGCACGCGTCGGTAAGCCCGCCGGCGACCCGGAGTTCGCGCTCCAGTTCGAGGACGTCAACTTCAGTTACAAGCCGGGCACGCCGATTCTGTCCCACGTGAGCTTCGCCGCTCGCCGCGGTGAGCGTATCGCGCTGGTCGGCCCGACCGGTTCCGGAAAAACCACGATTACGGCTCTTTTGCTGCGCTTGTACGAGATTGAGAGCGGCACCGTGCGCGTGGACGGCGATGACGTCGCTGGCCTCGCGCGCGAGCAACTCAGGCGCCGCTTCGCGGTCGTCCCGCAAGACGTCGTGCTCTTTCCGGGCACGGTCGCCAGCAATGTCGCGGCCTCGGAGCTGCCCGACCGCGCGCGTGTCGAAGACGTGCTGCGCCGTATCGGCGCGCTCGATCTATTCGCCTCGCGCGAACGCGGCATCGACACGCGCGTGGACGAATACGGCTCCAACTTTTCGACCGGCGAACGCCAACTGATTGCCTTCGCCCGCGCGCTCTATCGCGACGCTCAAATTCTGATTTTGGACGAAGCCACCGCCAGCGTCGATAGCGACACCGAAGCTCGCCTGCAGCGCGCGTTGGAAGAGTTGATGCGTGGCCGGACCGCGCTCGTGATTGCACATCGCCTGAGCACGGTACAAAAGGCCGACCGTATCTTGGTGCTCCGCAAAGGCTGCGTCGTCGAACAAGGGACGCATGGCGAACTGATGGCCCAAGGCGGCCTATACGCCCGTCTCCACGAGCTGCAATTCTCACGCGCGGAGCAAGAGTCCGCCCTGCAAACCGCGCTCGAACACGCTCCCGGTTGAGATTTTGGGTTGGGTTAGCGGGCGCAGCGCGCCCAGCGCGTCGCGTAGCCCAAAAAAAGACTGTCTCCCCGTCCCACTTTTCGAGGACGATGCCGTGCGGTGAGCTCGAAGTCGAACGCTGGCCGCTGGGCACCCGCGAGCGGGATTGCGGCGGCTGGCGTTGGAGCGCTCGCCAGCTGGGCCTGTGTGGTGCGGCTGAGCTCGTTCAAGCGCTTCAGCATCGACGAGTTTCAGTATGCGCATGCGGCGTGGTTGGTTTCGCATGGCCAGTTGCCGTATCGGGATTTCTTCGAGTTTCATTTCCCGCTGCCGTATTTGAGCTACTCGTTGTTCGTCGACGACACCCCGGCGAGCATCGCGCGCTTGCGACTGGTGATGCTCGCGTTCTTCGCGCTCACGAGCTTTGCACTCTACCGCATCAATCGTCGCGAGGGCGTCGCGTTCGCGCTCACCGCGCCAATCGCAGCTGCGACGAGCGCGCCGTTCGCGCTCTTTGCTACCGAGATTCGCCCGGACGCCGTTGCGTTCGCGCTGTTCGCGAGCGCGTTGTCTTTGCTCTATCCGGCGCCGGTGAGCACTCGTCGTGCGGCGGCCGCTGGCGCGCTCTGGGCGCTTTCGCTATTTGCGACGCAAAAGGCGCTGATCTACTCGGCGCCGCTGGCAGCGCTGCTGCTCGGCAACGCGTTGCTTGGCCGCGGACGGCCTCGCTTGCTCCGCTCGTGGCCGCCGCTCTTGCTCGGCGCTTTTGGGGTTTTGCTGCTGATTACCAGCTACTTCGCGGTCACGCACTCGGGCGGCGCTTGGTTTCAGCAGACACTGGTTTGGGCGTTTTTTCACGAACGAAACTATCCGGGATTTTCCTGGACCGTTTACGGCGTGCCCGCGTTCGAGAGCGCATGGCCGCTGTTTGCGCTCGCCGTGCTCGGGGTGTTACGCGCCGTGGCTCGATTGAAGCGCAGCGCTGCCCCATTGGCCGATCCGGACTTGGCGTTGCTGCTCGTGCTCGCCAGCGCTCTGTTTTCATTTGGCTTTGCGCGCGCGCCGTTTCCGTACGCGCTCTTACCGGCGCTCGGCCTGCTGTGCGCGTTCGTGCCGCGCGGCGTGGCGGTTATTTTCGGCGTGCTCCGCAGCATTCCGATCGCGCCGCCCATTACTTGGCTCGGGCTTGCCTTGCTTGCGCTCGCGCTGTGGCTGGTGGGGCCGCGCGCTGGGATGACCGAAGAAAATGCCAAGCTATCGCCGGACAATGGCTATCAATATGCGATCCTCGCCGAGCTCGCGCGGCTCACGAGCCCCACTGATCCCGTGTACGACAACTCGGGAGGGTTCGTGGCTCGGCCGCACGTCGGGTTTCGCTTTTACACCAGCGCGCTCGATCGTCAGGTCGAGGCGGCGACGCTACCCAACACCGTGCCGCGTGCGATCGCCGAAGCCGGCTGCACGGCGCTCTTGCTCGACGCGCGATTCGGCGGCTTGCCGCCGCTACTGATCCGCTATTTGACGCAGCACTTCCAGCCGTACAACGCGGATCTTTGGTTGTGGGGGCAGCGCTTTTCCGCGAGCCCCGCTGCGGCCAGTTTCGTGGCCGTGCGTGAGGCCGACTATTTCGTGGAGCCAGAGGCGGTGGCCACGGGCGGCGGCTTGAGCATCGACGGGCAGGCCATTTCGTCTGCTGTGTTTCATCTGCGCCGCGGCGCACATCAGGTCGAATACGCGGGCGGCGTCCACCAATTTTCGATTCTGTGGTTGCCCCGAGACCGCCAGCTTTACCGCCCGAAGTACGGCCTCAGCCCGCGGTTTTCGTCCATTTTCTGAAGTATGCGAAAGCCCGCGGATGCTCTCTTGCAGCCGCTCCGCGCCGCCGAAGGCTGGGACGCTACGCGACGAGATCCGTGACCATCAACCCAAGAAAATCGTTATTCCGCCCAGCCCATGACGACACTGCGTTCGGCCAGGGCTTCGACGACGTCTTCGACGCGGCCGATTTCACGGGCTTTGAATGGGCGCGATTTGCGGCCGACTTCGAACAGGGCGACGAGCTCGCCGTAGACGAGGAGCGGGACCATTGCGACGCTCTTGATCTCGTTCGAGCAGCGAGTCATGCGACCGAGCAGGTGGCGCCCGACTTCGCCGCATTGCGGTTCGGTGAGGACGCTGTGGCCGCCGCGGGCAGCGATCAATGTCGGGTCATCCGCGTCGAGGCGTTCGCCGAGTAGGTGTTCGGTCGAGAGACCGTGACCACCAACGGTGATCGCTGCGCCGATGTCCGCGCGCATGCGGTGCACCAAGCCGAAGTCGGCGGCGGCCGCGGTGACCGCGGTGACAACGGTGAGGAGCAGCGCCTCGGACAACTCACTGGCGTTTTCGAGCACTCCGACTGGGTCGACCGCGGCCGGGCGGAAACTTTGGCGTGGGGCGCGATCGATATTTTCGGTGCGCGAGCTCAGCTCCGCGCCGGTCGGGGGCGGCGGGGGTTGGCTCAGAACGCTGCGTGCCCGCTTTTCGACGGCCGCGCTGTGCTGCGCTAGTTCGGCGATGATTTGTCGGCGGCTGCCGGCGCTGTGCGCTTCGATGTCCTCGAGCCGGCGCCACACCTGCCACGACTCGTGGCGGACGAATGAGCCGGCGGGGATCCGCCCGTAGGCAACGCCGCGAAGTACCAGTTCGTAGGACACTGGCCCGACGGCGACGACCCCGTTGGTCACGAACCAACGGTCCGAAGTGCCGCCGTCGCGCGAATCATCAGGGCTGCGCATTGGAATCACGATGTGTTCCATTTATACACAAAGGCGTACAAGGTACGACAATAGTCACTGTTGTGTGCAGCCGCGTCAAGGTGATTCGACCTGACGCAATGCGGCGGCTAGTCTGCCAACAGCGCGAAAATGGCTCCCGGCAAAGTGTACCTAATTGGGGCAGGCCCCGGGGATCCGGGACTCATCACCGTGCGCGGCCTGGAGCTCCTCTCGCGCGCCGATGCGGTGCTGTACGACGCGCTGGCGCATCCCGCGTTACTCGACGCTTGTCCGAACGCCGAGAAGCGCAATGTCGGCAAGCGCTACGGTCAAGACAGCGCCGTGCAAGCGGCGATCAACGCGGAGCTGGTGGCGCTGGCGCGCGCCGGCAAACGGGTCGTGCGCTTGAAGGGGGGCGACCCATTGCTCTTTGCGCGCGGCGCAGAAGAGCTGCAAGCGCTGCGTGAGGCGGGCATCGAGTTCGAGATCGTGCCCGGCGTGTCTGCCCCCTTGGCCGCGAGCGCTTACAGCGGGATCCCTCTGACGCATCGCGAGCTGTCGTCGAGCGTGACGTTCATTACCGGGAGCGATCGCGAGGGCAAGGAGTGGTCGCCTGCGTCTTGGCAAAAGCTTGCCACCGCGACGGACACGATTTGCATTTTCATGGGCATGCGCCGGATCGAAGAGATCATGCAGGCGATCGTCGCCGGTGGGCGCAGCGCGGAGACGGAAGTGGCCGTGGTGCAATGGGCGGCGCGCCCCGAGCAGCGCGTGGTCAGCGGTACCTTGAGCAGCATCGCTGCTCGGGTTCGCGCCGAGGGCATCAGCAACCCGGCCGTGATCATCGTCGGTGAGGTCGTCGCCCTGCGCGATCGACTGCGCTGGTTCGACAATCGCCCGCTGTTCGGTAAATCGCTGCTGGTGCCGCGGCCGTTCGAGCAAGGTCGAGTGACGGCTGCGGCAATCCGCGCGCGCGGCGCGAATGCCCGGCTCCTACCGGCGATCGAGATCCGCGATCCGGCAGATCCCGCGCCGCTGAAGCGAGCGATCGCCGAGCTTTCCAGCTTCGAGTGGGTGCTGTTTACCAGTGCCAATGGCGTCACGCGCTTCACGCGGGCCCTCCGCGCCTCGGGCCTCGACGCGCGCGCGTTTGGCAACGCGAAAATCGGCGCGATTGGCCCCAAGACCGCGAGCGCGCTCGAATCTTTCGGCCTCACTGCCGACGTCGTGGCCGACGAATTCATCGGCGAAGGCTTGGCCCGCGCGGTGCTCGCGCATGGCCTGCCGAAGCGTGTGCTTTTGGCACGTGCGTTGGTCGCGCGCGACGCTTTGCCCGAGCTGCTGCGCCTAGCCGGGGCGGAGGTGGAGGTCGTGCCCGTGTACGAAACGGTGGCCGCCGACGCAGGCCCCGTGCTGCGCGCTCACTTCGAGCGCGGCGAGATCGACGTAGCTCTGTTTACGTCGAGCTCCACGGTCAATGCGGTGGTCGACACGCTCGGCGCTCAAGCGGCGGAGCTCTTGTCCCGCGTCACGGTCGCGAGCATCGGTCCCATCACTTCGCAAACGTTGACCGAACGCGGCGTGCGCGCTGACGTCGTGGCAACGATCTTCACCGTGGATGGCCTGCTCGACGCGCTAGAGACGCATTTCTCGTCCGCGCACTAGCCTGCCACTCATTTGCGTTCGAAGCGGTAACCGGCGAGGCGGAGGCGCTCGCCCACCTCCGCGATGTGCTCGAAGCCGTGCGTTTCGAGGACCAGCTCGATCAGCGTCTCGCCCAATTCTGCCCCGGAAAACGCGCGATCGTGGTTCAGCTCGAGCACGTTGGCGCGACTGTCGGCGACCACGCGGGCGAGCTCGGCCAAAACGCCGGACACGTCTGGCACGGTGACCACGATCCGCACGAGGCGCCCGGTTTGCACCAAGCCGTGCTCGATGATGCGGCTGATCAGGTTCACGTCGATATTGCCGCCACTGAGCACGACGGCCACGCGTTTACCCTCGAGACCGGCGAAGCGCCGCTGCAAGAGCGCCGCGACGCCGACCGCGCCGGCACCCTCGACTACCGTTTTTTCACGCTCCAAGAGTAAGAGCACGGCCTGCGCGATTTCGGCTTCGTCGACGAGCGCGATCTCGTCCACGTATTTTCGGGTCAGCTCGCGCGTCAGCTCGCCGACTCGGCGCACGGCGATACCGTCGGCGATCGTTTTGCCACCGGGCAGTGAGGGCGGGGGGATGCTCTCCAGCGCGTGCTTCATGCTCGGAAAGCGTCGCGCTTCGACACCGAGCACGCGCACTCGTGGGTTGGTCTCTTTGATCGCGCAAGCGACGCCCGCGATCAACCCGCCACCACCCACCGGCACGATGATCGCATCCAGATCCGGTGCGTCCTCCAAGAGCTCCAAGCCGATCGTGCCTTGCCCGGCGATCACGAACGGATCCTCGAACGGGTGCAGATACACGAGCCCGCGTTCTGCGCCGAGCACGGCAGCGAGCCCGGCGGCCTCGTCGTAGTTCGCGCCGTTCAGAATCACGTGCGCGCCGAAGCGGCGCGTGGCCGTGACTTTGACCAGCGGCGTGGCCTCCGGCATGACCACGGTGACCGAGACGCCGAGCCGAGCGCCGTGGCGTGCCACGGCTTGCGCGTGATTGCCGGCGCTCGCCGTAATCACGCCCCGCGCACGCTCGCTGGCCGGCATCACTTCCAAGCGGTTACACGCCCCACGCTCCTTGAACGAGCCGGTAAACTGCAGGTTCTCCAGCTTGAGCCACACCTTGAGCTGCGTCAGCTCCGACAGGGCGGGGCTCTCCACGCAGGGCGTACGCCGCACTTTGCCTTTGATTCGAAGCTGCGCGGCAGCAATGTCGGTCAGGCTGGGCATGTGGGCGTGAGCGCCGTCAGCGCCACGAGATGATCTTGGCATTGTTTCGGGCTTTTCCCACAAGCACGCCGGCTTCTGGAAAGCCGGCCGATGTGGGAAGAAGGTGCCCCTCGGCGGCACCCACTCACCTGTACCGCAGCGCTGGTTTCCCGCGAGCTGGCAGCCCGCCCCGCGGCATTCCGAGTACTTGGCGAGGGCCCAGGAAGGCGCCTCGGCTCCTTGACCAAACCAGCGATATCCCCTAGGATTTAGGACCTCGGAGAGGCATCGGCCAGCGCCAAGACCGAGCCACGCTCTTCGAGCTCTGCGAAAAACGCACGTGCAGCCATCCGACCGCGAGAAGACGCTCCAGGCTGCCCAGAAGTACATCGAGAAAAAGAGGTACGACCGGGCAATCGCGGAGTACCAGCGGATCGTCCAAGACGATCCGAACGATGCTCGCACGCTCCTGAAGATCGGTGATTTGCAGGCCCGCCTCTCGGCCTATCCCGAAGCCATCGCGACTTACGATCGCGTCGGACAGTACTACTCGTCTCAGGGCTTCGCGCTGAAGGCGATCGCGGTCTACAAACAGATCCGGGAGCTGATCAAAAAGCACGCGCCGGATCTGGCGGACCGCTACGGGCACATCGTGCCGAAGCTCGCGGAAATCTACACGCAGCTCGGGCTCACCAGCGATGCGCTGGCCGCCTACGATGAAGTCGCCACCCGGCTGCAGCGCGCTGGCCGCGATCGCGAAGCGATCGAAGTTTTCAGCAAGATGGTCGGGCTCGACACCCAGAACCCGCTACCGCACCTTCGCTTGGCTGAAGCTCGCTGTCGGGTCCAAAGCCTGGACGAGGCGATCGAGTCGTTCTGGGCCGCCGCGGAGCTGCTGCTCAGCCTCGAGCGCCGTGACGACGCGCTCAAGGTCATCGAACGCATCCTGCACTTCAAGGTGGACTCCCGCTACGCCTGGGTGGCGGCCGAGCTGTACCTGCAACGCGGCACTCGTGAAGACGGCCTGCAGGCGTTGACCAAGCTGCAGATCTGCTTCCAAGCCGACCCGAAGAACCTCGACACGCTCGGCTTGCTGGCACAAGCGTTCACCTTGATCGGCCAAGAGGGCAAAGCGATCGAGGTGTACAAGGAGATGGCGCGCATCGCCCGCGACGGTGAGCGCCGCGATCTATTCGAGCAGCTGCTCGCGCATCTACGTGAGGTCGCGCCGCACGACGAGCAGGTGCGCGCACTGCAGAGCTTGCCGCCGACGCTGGCCATGAACTCGTCTCGGCCGCCAGCCGAGTCAATCGCGCCGGTCAGCGTGGGCGATAGCGAGGTGGAGTTCCTCGACGAAGCCACCGAGCGCGACGCTCTGGAAATCGCGCCCGCTCGCCCCAAGCCGCTGCCTCCGCCGCGGCCGATGATGGCCAGCTCGCCGGACGTCGTCGTCGTCGATGAGCGCCAGGAGGCTGCCGAAGAACGCGCTGATCCGAGCTCGTTCGACGCCCAGGCTCACGCTCGAAAAGCGGTGGTCGACGCCGAGTCGTTCCGCAAGCTGCGTCTGTTCCCGAAGGCCATCGAGGCCTTGCACATCTCGCTCGAGATCGATCCGCGCTCGCTCGAGATTCGCCAGAAGCTGCGTGAGCTGCTGGTGGAATCGGGTGACCGCGAAGGGGCCATCGCCGAGACGCTCAACATGGCGTCACTCCAGCTCGACAACGGCGATCTGGGACAGACCGAAGCGTTGATCTACGAGGTGCTCGAGATCGAGCCCGGGCACCCAGAAGCGCTGGCTATGCTCGATCACATCGCGCCGGAAGCCGCGCGCGCGCGGCTGCCCGCGCCTCGGGACTTGGCCGTTTCGAACGAGGGCTACGATCCGGACGCACCGTTGCCGTCGTATGACTTGGAAGAGGTCGGCGCCGAGCAGGCCATGAACTCGGATCCGGCCAGTTCGTTCTCGCTGCGTCAGGCGTTCGAGGTTCAAGACGATCCGTTCGAAGCGGACGCGCCGCTGCCCAGCTTCCCGATGTCGGAACGTGCGCTGGACGACTACGAAGACGACGTTCACGAGGTCTCTTCGGTCGAAGACTTCGAGCCCGCCGCACCCGCTGCAGCGTCCGCGTCTGCCACGCATGCCACCGAAGGGCTGGAGGACGTCCTCGACGAAGCCGATTTCTTCGCCACTCGCGGTCTGTACGAAGACGCCAAGGCGATCCTGGTCGAACAGCTCACGCGCACGCCCCATCACCCGCTCGTGCTCGAGCGATTGCGTGAGGTCGACACGGCGCTCGGCGCGTCCGCTGGTAGCCAGACCATCGAGCGCTCGCAGCTGAACAAGAACCAAATAGACGACGCGCTCGATTTCGACGTCGCGCAATCGCTCGGCGCGCTAGACGAGATGGAGCTGCCCGCGGGCTCCGCCTCGTTCAGCGCCGGCAACGACGTCGACGTCGACCAAGTGTTCGAGAAGTTCCGCGCCGGCATCCGCTCGCAGGTCTCCGAGAACGACAGCGCGACTCACTACGACTTGGGCGTCGCGTACAAGGAGATGGGCCTGATCCCGGACGCGTTGCATGAGTTCGAGCTGGCGGCTCGCGATTCTGCGCGCGAGTGCAACTGCTTTGCGATGATCGGCATGGTCCACTTGGAGCAAGGCCAACTCGATCGCGCCGTGGAGTCGTACGTTCGCGCGCTGAGCGCGGTCGACAAGACCGTCGAGCAAGAGATGAACGTCTATTATGATCTCGGTACCGTGTACGAGATGAAGGGCAAGAGCCAAGATGCCCTGTACTATTTTCAGAAAATCGCGCGCCGCGACCCGGGCTACCGAGACGTGAGCGAGCGCTTGGGCGCGCTCCAGCCCGAGCCGGAGCGACCGCCCGTGTCTTCGAACAACGCCCGCGCCGTCGGCGATCCAGACGAGTTCGATAGCGTGTTCGACGATCTGTTCGAGGGTGGCGGCAAGAGCGCGCGTTAGAGTTTTGGAGAAGTGAGGGCGCGACCGTCGCGCTTGGCACAGAGCGGCACAGTTCGGAGTCTAGAGTTCGCGATTTCGGCGCTAGATTCGCTGTTCGGAGTGGCACCGTGCTTGCGGCGAACGAGCGCATGAAATGTCTGGTGCCGTTGCTGGGTGTTGGGGCCGCGTGCGCATCGTTCGCGTGTGGCGGCACGGTCGTCGAGGGAGGTGAGCCGAGCCCGACCAGGGCAGCCACAGCTGGCTCGAGCGCCGCGGGCAGCGCGCCAGTTTCGACCACGGCGGGGGGCGCGGCCGCTTCAAGCCCCGAGCATGGCCCGGTAGCTCCGCCAGTCGGCTCGGGCGGCGCCGTGGCCGCTGGGGGATCGCCAGCTGGCTGGCACATCGGCGAGACCTACAGCGGAGGTGATTTCGCAGACAGCGTGGGGGGCGGTGTCGGAGAAAGCGCGGCAGGCGCCTCGGGAGAAAGCGCGGCAGGCGAGTCCGGAGGATCTGGACCGGCGCCGTCCCACCAGCCTGAATTCTGCGGGGCGCCGCTACCCACTCTGGCACTTTCCGCCTGGCAGCCCGCGTCGCTCGCGGATCTTCCGGTCTCCGCCGCGCTCGCCGCCGCGCGTGCGAACTTGGTCGGTACTTGGCAGGGCATTGCGTACAGCAATTTCTGGCAAGCGTATGCGGTGTCGCTGACTTTCGAAGCAAACGGTCACTACTTCGCTCACTGCTTGGACGTCGTCAATGCTTCGTCCAGCGAGTGCTGCGTCGCGTTCAGCTATGGCACCGACCGAGCAAACGCACTCACGCAGTGGACGCTGTCGAGCATCGACGGTACCGGAGCCGCGAGTGGCGACATCGATATCATCTACGCTTATGAGGCAGATCTATTCCAAGAGTCGGGCTACCAAGGCAAGATCGTCGGGCTCGAGTTCGACGCTTCTGGCGCGCGTGCCCACTTCAAGTTCGTGTACGGCGAAATCGACGCGGCAACTTACGACCTGCAAAGAGCACCGTAGAGTGGTGGGTGCGCATCTTGACCGCCGTGTACGACCAAACGGCTCGTTTATTATGCCAGCACGGGAGCCCGCGCGATCGGCTGCAATCAGCGGGGCGAGCGGATCGGGGAGCTGCCCCGACCGTACGCTGAGCTCAAAGCCGAGTGCGTCGACAGCGCAGACGCTGGCGCCGACGGCGGCCGTCAGCGCACGTAGCCGAGCCAGAACTCGCTGGTCAGTCCAAGGAGCGTATTGGCGCTCAGACCGTCGATGCCCGGCGCGTAACGCTGGGCAAAGCCGGCGCGGAGTGGGCTCGTCCAGGGTTGAAAAGAGATCGCCGCACCGACTTCGGTCAAGCGTTGCGCGGTGCCGGACTGTTCGCGCTGCTGCACGCTGACATTGCTCTCCCAGCGTGTACTGAGCAACGCGCTGATGACCAGGTCGGGGCTCGCGAAGTACGAGAGGGTGAGCTCAGCGCTCGCGCGCGGGCCGAGGCGACGGGTGATACCGAGCGTCGTGTCCGGCAAGCGACCTGCGAGCTCCGCCAAGACGCCCACGCGGAATAACCGTGCGAACGAACGCTCGAGGCTGACGCCGAGCGCGAATTCCGTGGTCCCGAGCCCGCGCGGAGCGAGGCCTTCGGCGTGTGCGGTGGGCAGGCGCGCGGTGCCCAGCATGGCCAGCGAGGGATACGCGCCGCGCTGCCAGGGCGCGGGCTCTTCGGCGGCCTCGTAACGCGCGCGCAGCAGCGTATCGCTGATCCCGGTACTGCGTTCGGCGGCTTCGGAGAGCGCAACGCTGCGCGTGCCGTAGCCAACCGTTGCCGCGAGCTCCAAGCGCTGCAGGCGATACGCGATCAGGAGGGCATACTCCAGGCTGCGATCGTGTTCGCGCGGAGCAAAGGCTTGGTACTGCCCGTGCGCGTTGGCAGCGCCCTGTCCGAGCACGAGTCGCTGCGAGAGACGCACGCCGTACGTCTGATCCAGCCGCGTCAACGCGCTGGCTGGCCCTTGGCCACTGCACGAGCATGCGTGTATGCGCCCGGTCCAAAGCGCCAGCGCCATGAAGGAGAGCGATGCGATCCGATTCATGGCACGTCGAGCGCGAATTCGACGAGATCGGACGAATCTTCGAGCTCGACGCCGAGAGCGATCTGCCAACGACCGCTCATGAACAGATCCAGACCAACGGCGTGGAACGTTCCACCGTCACTGACGATGCTGGACGCGCTGGCGTAATGACCGTGTGCGACCATCGATCCCTCGACGCTCGTCAGCACCGGCGCGGATGAGGCTTCGGTCGCGCGCAGCGTGATCGAAAAATCATTCGGTCCGCGCGCGATGTCGGGGCCATCGAGCGATATAGCGGCCTCGACGAGCCCGTGCTGCGAACGCAGATCGAGCGATTGCTCCGCGTCGAGCTGGGCCACGTCGTCGGGGCTCGCTACGCAGGCGGCGAGCAGTGCAGAGCTCAGGCTGACTGCAGCGAGTGAGACGAATCGGCGGCGCGTCGACATGCGCCGAGGGGTTATCACCGCGAGCCGAAGAGCGTGCTGCGGTACGTTGTCGCGCTGAGAGCCGATGCCAGCAGGCCTGGTCGTCGGCAGCCGATCTCTCGTGTCTGCCATCTCGCCGCCCGTCGTGCTCGGCCTAGCTCTGCTAGGCCTCCGCGCGCCGGACGACGACCTGGCTCGACATCCACTTCGGTCTCGGCCGCTTCCTCGGGCGGCCCACTGGCATCGGCTCTCAACCGTCGCGGTCGACGATCGACGCTAGCAGCTCCCCTTGAGCGCACAGCGTGCCCTCGACGGTCGCTTCACCGCGCAACTTCCAGACGTTCGAGCGGTGTTGAATCACCTCGACGTACAAATCGAGGCGATCCCCGGGCGTCACCGTGTGACGAAACTTCGCTTTGTCGATGCCTAGAAAATACATCAGGCTGGTCGAGGCATCGAACGGCTCGGAAGCGTACGCCAGGATGCCGCCGATCTGTGCCAGCGCTTCGATGATCAAGACGCCGGGCATGATCGGCCGATCGGGAAAGTGGCCCTGACACCAGGGTTCGTTCGCGCTCACCATCTTGTGACCGCGAATGCTCTCGCCAGCGACCAGGTCCGTCACGCGATCCACCAGCACGAATGGATAGCGATGCGGCAAGATCTCCAAGATCTTGGCTACCTCGAGTTTGACGCTCTTTCGTGGATTCGTAGCCATGACCCAAGACCCCCCGCCGTCAGCGCCCGAGCCGGTCGGCTCGGATCACTTCTTGGTTGGCGCGGGTGCCAGGGTGGCTGGCGGCGTCGCGTTCGGCATCGCCAGAGGGGCCGGAGCGGGGCCGGTGGGGGCGCTCTCCTTCTTGCTCGGCCCCTTGGCGCCCTCATCGCCCGAACCCTGGTTGTACAAGGTGATGATGCGGTCGGTCACGTCCAAGTCGCTGCGCACGTAGGGAGCCGCTTGCTTGTCGAGCACCAAGTCCAGGCCATCTTGGGTGGCCAGGCGGCGAATCGTGCCCATGATCTTCTGCACGATCGGTTGCGTCAGCTCGCCCTGCTTCTTCTGCAACTCTTTGTTGTAGTCGACGAACACGCCTTGCAGCGCCATCATTTCACGCTGCCACTTGTCGACGCGCTTCGCGAGCGCGGTCTTGCTCAACACGTCGCGCTGCTTCTCGATGTCTTCGCGCTCTTTCTGCAGGTCTTCCTGCTTCTTGTCGAGCTCGCGCTGTTTGTTGTCGAAGACTTTCTTGAGCGTGGCTTGAGCACGGAGCCCATCCTCGGTTTCCATGATCGCCCGCTGCGTGTCGACGACGGCGATTTTGGATTGAGCGTGGGCCTGCGCGCTGCCGAGCAGCACTGCGACTGCGGACACCACGACACTAAGGAACCGAAACGAGCTCTTCATGGGGTCCCGGCTTAGCGTTCGGTTCGGGCCCGGTCAAGCGTGGGACGGCAATGCCGGCGGGAAAGCTGCGGAAATCGTCTGGAAGCCAGACATACTTCGGGCTGCAACATGCGCTTTCTAGGCCGCGGCGGACGTGATCGAGCAGATTCGGCCCGGGTGTTCGGGCTGGGCATCGCGCTCGCGGCGCTGGCCGCGCCCCTGCCGGCGCAGGCCGAGCCAGCTTGCTTCGAGACGAAACCGTGGTCACGCCTCGGGAGCAGCGCGAAAAATTTCGCGCGCCCGGTACCGCTCGCGCTCACCACCTTTGCCGTGCTGATGCCACTCACGCTCGCGCCGACGGGTGTCGACCATCACCTGCGTGTGGTTGCGCAGCGTGACTTGTTCGGCAAACCGGGGCTCGAGCCAGTCAGCACGTGGACGCCGTACGTGCTCGGTGCGGGTGTGCTGGTAGGTTATGGGGTCAGCTTGGCGGCGGGCTCGTGCGAAGTGCAGCGGGTGCTCGTGCCCATCCTGCAAGCAGGTTTATTCACCTACGGCGCGGTCACCCTCTTGAAGTTCGGGGTCGGCCGCCGTTGGCCCAATCAGGACACGAATCCCCAGGCTCCGGATCGCCTCGACCATCCCGAGTACGCGCACGACTTCGCGCCTTTTCAGCGCGGGGTCGGCGCATGGCCGAGCGGGCACACGGCGGTGATGTTCGCCGGAGCGGCTGCGTTTCGCGCGTCGAACCCCGAGCTCGGCGTGCTGTCATTTGCGGGTTATCCGCTGGCGCTGGGCGTGGCTAGCGGCATGTGGCTCGGCGATCACCACTGGGCGTCGGACATCGTATCGGGCGCGCTGCTCGGTGAAGCCATCGGTGGCAGCGTCGGCAAGAGCTTTTCCCAGGCTCTCGGCCTGCCAGGCGCGCTCGTGGTTTCGCCGCTCGACAGCCGCGGTTTCGCCGCCGAGTGGTCGACGCTCTGGTGATGCGGCAGCGCGCGCCGGTCAGACGATCACGAAATCATCGGTCTCGGTGGCTTCTTCCGCGGCCATGTGGCTCGTCTCTTCGTCGCGCTTCACGGCCAGCTCGTACAGTTCGACGAACACCTTGGGGTGCGCTTTGACGAGCTCCATCAGGCGCTCACGCGGCAAGAACAGCGTTACCGTCGGGTGGTGAGCGACGACATCGGTGATCGCGGGACGTCGCAAGACCAGCGCCACTTCACCCACGACCTCACCCGGACCGAGCTTGGCGACGATCGTGGTGCTGCTGTCGTTCTCATCTTGGTGTACGACTGCGACCTCGCCCAGCGCGATCAGGTGCAAGCCCTCGGGCGGCGAGCCCTGAGTCACGATTTTCTCGCCAGCTTCGAAGGTGCGAATCGCGAAACGCTCGACCAAGGCGGGGCGCTCAGCCGGGCTGGCCGCGCGCAGAACGAAGTTGGTGCGCATCAGGTTTTCGAGCATGCGTCGACGACAGAACTCGGCGAAGGCGCGACCGACGCCGGGCGCAGCCAGCACGACTCGATCGAGCGCTGCCTTCTTTGCGACGAGCACGATGCAGGGCACCGCCGCGAGCACCGTGGCCGTGCGTGGCGTGCGCGAAAGCAGCGCCATTTCGCCGAACAAAGCCCCGCTGCCCAGACGAGCCAAGGCAATCGGTGGGGCACCGGGCTTGCTGTTGGATTTTTGCACGTCGAGCTCGCCGCGTGCCACGAAGAAAGCTTCGTCACCGGTGCTACCCTCCTCGACCAAGACACTGCCGCGCGGTACGAGGCGCACGTCCAAGATCTCGATCATGGCGTACAGGCCGTTCT
The DNA here is from genome assembly GCA_037200885.1 of Pseudomonadota bacterium. GTDB lineage: Bacteria > Myxococcota_A > Polyangia > Polyangiales > Polyangiaceae > PMG-095. The sequence goes on along the minus strand of JBBCIN010000003.1, from coordinate 834,035 downwards.
CGTCCAGTGACGAGAACAGGATCTGCGGCGAGAGTTGGGCCGGCGCGCCTCGTGCGCGATCGGTTTTGAACGCTTCTACGCTGGCCTCGACGATTGCCGTCGCTTTTTCCAGCAAGGCTTTGCCTGAAAGCGAGTCGGGCAGCGGTGAGAAGTCGGCGCCGACGCCGATCAGGCTAGGCGGCGCGCCGCGCTTGTCGAGTAAGCGAGGCGAACCCTTGGCGAAGGCCTTGGCGATTGCGGACAGCGAGGCCGCGACGTCCCCGCCGAACTCAGCGAGCCGACACGCTGCAGCCACCGCGAGCGGGAGATTGCCGGAGTCCACCGCGCGCTCGACCGCCACCTCGAGGCCAAGCTTGGCTGTCACTTGCTCCCCGAGGGCCCCCAGCATCCAGGCGCTGAGGAACAAGCGAATCGCCGCGCGCGGATCCAATTCCAGCAATGCCGCGCTGGAGCGGAGTGCGGCTTCGTGCATGGAAGCCTCGGCAAAAGTCAGCGCTTGGTCGATCGGCGAGCTAGTAGCCATAGCACCGATAATAGAGGGGCTCGCGCGCGCTGTCACTCGCGCGCTGTTACTCGGCGTTACTCCCCCCCGGATTGGCGCTTGGGATCCCGAAGCCGAGCAATCACGGCGCTCATCGCGTTGGCGGTCGCGCCGACCAGGGGCACGACGAACGGATAGTCCATGCGCGTTGGGCCGATCACGCCAACCGCGCCGCGTGCTTCACCGCCTTCTTCGCGATACGGCGCGGCCACGAGGCTGACGGGGAAGCCCACCATCGCTTCGGTCTCTTCACCGAGAAACACGTTCACGTGGGTCGAGTTCAGCGTTCGGTCGAGCAGAATCAGCAAGCGCTCGCGGTCCTCGAGCGCAAACAAGAGCTCGCGCACGCGCTCCACGTTGCCGAACTCCGGACTCTCGAGCAGGCGCGATTGGCCTTGAATCACCACGTCCACCCCGCGCGTGGCGTTGTCCGTCGCGGCGCGCACCAAGGATAGTCCGAGCTGCCGTAAGGTGGCGATCTCGTCGGCGTGGTTCGTGACGTCGGTCACGAAATACTCGCGGATCGCCGAGAGCGTGCGACCTTTGACGACCTCGTTCAGCATGTTGTGCACGCGCTCGAGCTCGTGCTCACTGACCGGTTTTTCTACGTGGATGAAACGATTTTCCACGGTGCCATCGGAGAACACCATCACGCTCAGGAGCTCGAAGGGCCGCGTGGGAATGAAGCGCAAGGTGAGCAGGGTTCGCGTTTCGGTCCGGGCACGAACGAGCACCGCGGGTGCGCCGCTCAAATCGGACAGCAATTTACCGGTCTCACGCAGGATGTCGGAATCCGCGGTCAGATCGGCGAAGCGATCTTTGATCCGCGCGGCGTCGATCTGCGACACCTCACGCACCTGCATCAAAGCGTCGACGAAGATGCGATACGCCGCTTCGGTCGGCACGCGCCCGGCGGAGGTGTGAGGTTGGGCGAGGTAGCCCGAGTCTTCCAGATCGGCGAGCTCGTTCCGGATTGTCGCGGCGGAGAGTGAGAAGCCATATTTCCGCGTGAGTGTGCGGCTGCCCACTGGCTCCGCGGTGGCGATGAATTCCGTGACGACCGCGTACAGCACCGAGCGGGCTCGCTTGCTGAGGGGCGGGTTGACTGACATCGCTTCCGAGATCCTTTGCTTTTTCGCCGAGTTCGTCAAATTGTGACGCCGTTCCCCGCTTTGTCGGGCGACCTGGGCGCGGATTTGGCCCTTTCACCGCCTTCGGGTCAGGCTCCTCGGGTGAGCATGCCTTTGGCCATCAGCGCCGCGCTCGGCATTTTGGTGCTGGGCGCGACTTCGACCCACTCCAAGCCGAAGCCCAAGGCGCACTATCACGGCTCGCACGGCTCGCATCGCGCTCCGCACGGCAAGTCGATTCCGCTCAGCCACGCGCCGGGGTCTCCCGCGGAGGCCTACGGACAGCTCACGCCCGCCGCGTGTCTCGCGCTTCTGGACGAACGGCACATTCCGTATTCACGCGAGGACGCCAAGCGTGGCGTGAAGATTCCGGTTCGTCTGACCGGCAAGGTGGGGGGCGTGCTCTATCGCACGGATTTCCCGGACCGCGAGCGGGCCAGCGTGCCTTGGGAGATCTTCGATTGTCGGCTCGTGCTCTCGCTCGACGACTTCAGCCAAGTCCTGCGGGCGCACTCGATCGCCGAGGTGCGCATGTTCTCGGCCTGGCGCCCGCCCGCCAAGAGTTGGCCGACGACCGAGTGGGGGCGTCGCCACCAAGGCGCGCTGGCGGTCGACGTGCGCGAGCTCAGGAAGGACAACGGCGAGGTTCTGAACGTGCTCGATCACTTCCACGGCCAGCTGGGCGGAGCGCAGTGTGTGCCCGCGGCCCGGCCGCCGATCCCGGACTGCCCGGAGGCGCGCGAGCTCCACGAGCTGGTGTGCGCGGCCGCGGAGGCGCACGTTTTCAACAGCATCCTGACGCCCAACTACAACCCGGCCCACAAGAATCATTTTCACCTCGAGCTCACCCCCGACGTGGACTGGTTCATGTTGCGCTGACGGACGCCGCCAGGCGCCTCCGACGCGCCTCCGACGCGAGCGATAAATCGGCCAGAAAATCGACTTATATAGGCCACGCCGGCGCAAGCTTGGCGAAATCCTTGACAGTTTTTGGGTGGAACCCGATGATCCGGTTTCGTCCATACGTCACACCGGAGGACTCCGTGACCACCACGTTGTTGGCTGTCGATGACAGCAAGACCATGCGCAAGGTGCTTGAAATCACCTTCGCGGGCGAAGATTTTCGGACCGTTCTCTGCGAAAGCGCGGACGAGGCGCTAGGCAAGCTCGGGGAGAACCCGCAGGTTGCTCTGGTCGATGCTGGCCTCGACAACGCGGGAGGCTACGAGCTTTGTCAGAAGATCAAAGCGGCCTCGCCCAATGTCGCCGTCGTGATGCTGTCGAGCAAGCAGCAGCCCTACGATCGCGCCCGGGGTACCGCCGTTGGCGCCGATGACTTCGTAGACAAGCCCTTCGACACGCAGCAGCTGCTGGAGAAGGTCACCACCATCGCTCGACGCGCAGCCAGCGCGCCGGTGATGACCGCGGTCGCGCCCCCGCAGGCCGTCATGCCTTCGGCCAGCTCGAAGACGGCAGATGTTGGTGTCGGCCGCCCGCGGGTTCAAACATTGGCCTACGGCGCGACGCCGAGCCCGATTATTCCGGCGTCACCGGCTCCGGCCCAAGTCGCGCCCGTGCAGCCGGTCGCCAACGTGCGACCGACGATCACCAGCGCGCCCGCGATCGAGCTCGGCTCTTCGCCGGTGGCCGCTGCGGCTCCGCGCAGTGCGCCCCAAGCCGCTCCCGCCCCGTCGGCCGCATTGCCTGCCGATTTTGCTGGCAAGCTCGGCGGACTCGGCCTGAGCAACGCGCAGGTGGAAGCCGTGCTTTCGCTGTCGCGTGAGGTGGTCGAGCAAGTGGTGTGGGAAGTCGTGCCCACGCTCGCCGAGACGATCATCAAAGAAGAGCTCAAGCGTCTGCTTCAGGCGTGAGCGAGCCGAGCGCGGCGGGGCCAGTCGTGGTGTCAGGCGCAGACAGCGACCACTCTGGCGAGGTCGTCCTTTTCGAAGGTCGCCGCGCGCTCGTGCCCAGCGTTTCGGTGTTGCTGCTGGCGATCATCACCCTCGGTCTCTGGCTGCTCCCGCGCTGGTGGCACCGCAGCTCGAAGCTGTACCGGGTGACCACGCGCCGGATCGTGGTCGAGACCGGCGTGCTTTCGAAGCGTCTCGAGCAAATCGACCTGTATCGAATCGCCGACTACACCGTGGACCGCCCCTTTGGGCAGCGGGTGATGGGCACGGGCAACCTGCTGCTCAAGACGTTCGACAAATCCACCCCCGAGCTCCACGTCCGAGAAATAAAAACCGACGTCGTAGCCCTGTACGAAAAGCTGCGCGCGGCCACCGAAGCCGAAAAGGCCAAACGGGGCGTGCGGATGATCGACTACGAAAGCCGAGCGTAACGCATGACCGGCAAGCCGATCCTGTACGATTACTTGTTCTCCGGTAACTGCTACAAGGTCCGCTTGCTGCTCAGTCAGCTCGGCGTCGATTTCGAAACCAAGCCGATCGACATCATTGCGGGCGATACGAAGCAGCCCGCCTTCTTGCAGAAGAATCCGATGGGTCAGGTTCCCGTCCTGGAGCTACCCGATGCCGAGCGCACCTGCCTGCGCGAATCGAGCGCGATCCTGATGCACTTGGCCGAGGGCACGCCGTTCTTACCGCCACCGGGCCTCGAGCGAACGCGGGTGCTCGAGTGGCTCTGCTTCGAACAGAGCAACATCGCACCGGTCATCGGTCGGGCCCGCTTTCGTCGCACCTTCCCGGATTTCGTGCCCACCCGGGCCGAAGAGTTCGAGGCTTGGCAGCGCCAGGGCAACCGGGCCTTGCGCGTCATGGAAGAACGTCTGCACGACTACATGTTCGTGGCCGCCGAGCACTACACCATCGCTGACATCGCGCTCTACGCTTACACCCATTGTGCCGATCAGGGCGGCTTCAGCCTCTATCCATTCCCCGCCGTTCGCTCCTGGATCGAGCGGATCGAGGAGATGCCGGGCTATCTGGCGATCGATCGGCCTGCGAGCGGATTATCGTAAACTCAGAGCTGGCTTCGAGCTCGAGGTACTCGCGGAAGTGTAGCGACGTTCCAGTGCCGCCGCCGTCATGGCACATCGAAACTAGCGTATTGGCAGCCCGGAGGGCCGATCCTACGATTGCGCGATGATGAGTCCCGAATGGCTGGGCGCGTCTACTCGCTACAACAGCTGGATGAACGACAAGCTCTACGCCCTTGCCGCTACGCTGAGCGACGAAGCACGCAAATGTGACGTTGGCGCGTTCTTCAAGTCGATTCACGGCACTTTCAACCACCTGCTGCTCACCGACAAGGTCTGGCTCGCGCGCTTCAAGGGCACGATCGCCCCCGACGGGTTCATGGGACTCGAGGGCATTCGCTCCCTCGACCAGGAGCTCTACGCTGATTTCGATCAGCTCCGCCGAGAGCGCGCGCGTACCGACGACGAGCTCACGGCCTGGATTTCTCCGCTCAGTCACGAGCAGCTCGCCGCTCCGCTCGTGTTCGTGCGCCGCGGCCAGAGGCTCGAGCTTCCGCTCTGGGGAGCCGTCGCCCATGTCTTCAACCATCAGACCCATCACCGCGGTCAAATCACGACCCTGCTCACACAACAGGGCTTGGATCCTGGTGTCACCGACTTGTTCGCGATGCTGCGTGAGGAAGCCGCGCGGGCGCCGCTGGGCTGAATCGACCGCGTGCCCGAGCGAAGAGTGAGAGGGGGCGATCGCGAGCCAGCCGCGCACCTCGCGGACGGGCGGAGTTTCCGCGTTTAGAACGCGGCGCGGGCGACGGTGAACTTGTTGTTCAAGCTGCGGTCCGTCAGCACTTTGAAGTCTTTGACCGGACCGAGCTCGCTCTTCAGCGAGGCGATGCGGCTGTGCTCGGTGGTAAAGAACATCACTTTGGTGCCCTTCTTCTTTTGTTCGGCGATCCAGCTCTTGAACTTGGCGCCGCTGGAGACGAACGCCGGCACGCGGTTGCCGGTGTAGAAGTTCTCGCCCTTCCAGTTCATCTGGTAGGCGACGAAGGGCTCCTCGGGGCCTTTGCGAGCGGCGTAGTAGGCGAGGATCGTTTCGCGCTGTCCCCAATGGGGTGAGGCGTTGACCAGGTACACGTCGAGGCCCCAAGCGGTCCACAACACGGCCACTAGCGCGAATAGCGCGAGCGCGTGTCGTCGCAGGCTCGGCCATGCAAAGCCCAATGCCAGCAGCGCAGAGACCACGGTGAACGCGCTCAGAATGGCATTGAAGTCGAGCGACTCACTGGGCCAGGCCCTGCGGTAATTGTACGTGAATAGGTGCATCAGGCGCGCTTGGCCTTCGATGTCGCCGAGCACCGTGGTCGATAAATCACGCCCTACGAGCACGATCGGAACGGCTGCGGCCACTCCGAGCAGCGCGAGCACCGCGCGCTCGTATTTGGCCTCGAAGGAGCCGTCCTCGTGGCTCGGCGCTTGACCGAATTTTTTCAGCGTATACAGCGCGAGCAAGCCGCCGCAGGCGAACAGAGCAGAGCCCAAGACCGGCGCGCTCGGCGGCAAATGGCCGTCCAGGAGCCGGCCGTTCGAAGTGCCTGCGAACCAGCGCAGCGCGCCATACACCAAGAGCAGCGCACCGAGCGACAGTCCCGAAAAATAGGCGAGGGCCTGCCTCGGACGCGAAAGCGCGCGAGGGTCGATCGCGCGATCGAGCATGACGCCGGTGACGGCGGCGATCGGCGGGACGGTGGGCAACGCGTAGTGGTGGAACTTCGTCAGCGTGATGGTGAACATCGCGAAGGCGATCGTGAACCAGAGCGCCATGAACGCCATCACTTCGCTCTGCGCGTCATCGGCCTCGGTTCGATAGCGCAGCCACCACAGTAGCCCCGCTGCGCCGAAGCCGGCCCAGGGAAATAGCCCGTAGCCGAGCTGCCAGACGTAGTAACGGAAGCTCACGTCGTCGCCGGTGTTGGTGTCGTGCACGTGCACGAACGCGCGCTTGTACATGTCGTGAAACAGCAAGCGGTCCGTGAAGGGCGCGCCGTGTCGCATGTACATTTGCACGTACCAGGGCAAGCAGATGCACGCGAAGATCAAGCACAGCCCGACCAGCTCCAGACGCGCGAAGTCCTTGTAACGGCGCGCTGCGCCGATGCCCACGAGCGCGATCACGATCGGCAGGACCAGGCCCGGGGCGCCCTTACCGAGCGCAGACAGCGAGGTGAAAAACCAGGCGCCGAGGAAGTACAAGCGCTGCGAGCGGCGCTCGCCGCGGTTCACGAACAAGAGCAAACCGAGTGCGCCCCCCCAAACCAAAGCGCCCAGCGCCGGCTGGAACACCCGATTCACCGGCTCCGTCCAACGGCACGCTTCGTTGCCTGGAAGCCCACAGTTGCCCCCGCCCGAACCGACGAAAAACTCGTCCCAGTGCCACCGAAAGCCGAAATTCGGCGCGTGCAGCTGGAGCGTGACGTTGCGCGTCAGCAGGTACACGAGCTGCGGCAACACCGAGAGCAAGATGCTGGCGAAGAGTAAATGAAAGGCCGACAAGCGCAGCACGCGCGTTCCCACGGAGAGTTCGAAGTTCCGAACCAGCGCTTCGGCATCCGTACGCATCCCGAGCACTACCAAGGCGAGTGCGGCGGTGAGCGGCGCCACGTACGGCATGTCGGTCATGCTCTGGTGCGCGATCAAGTACCAGTACGGAGCGGTGGTGAGCACCAAGCCCGCGAGGAAGCCTGCGCGCCCACCGAAAGCTTTCGCGACCGCCTTGTAGAGCAAGTAGGTGGCGACGACCGTGAGCAAGAAGATCGGCAGGCGCGCGGCCCACTCCGGCGCGGGCGCTAGACCAAAGCTTGCCGTGGCCAGCATTTGATCGGGCATGAAGTGCACGCCACTGAGCGAGAAGCTGATGCCTTGCAGCCAGAAGTCCAAGACCGGCTTGGACCAAAACCAACCGTCTTGTGCCCACCACAGCGACAGCCAATCGTCGCGCGCGAGCATTTCGCGGGCCACTTCACCATAGTGCGCTTCCCAGGGATCGCTCAGTGAGTAGCTGCCGAGCAGCGGCACGTACAAGAGCACGTTGAGCAGTACCAACCAAAAGCCGCGCCGCGAAAACCAAGGCGGGCCGTCTGCTCCGAAGATGCGCAAGGCCTCGGCTACGCGGCACAGCGCGACCACGATCGCGATCAGGCCGAGCGTGACCAGAAGACCCGCACTCAGCGCGGGCTTGGGCAACACCCCGGCCACGGCGAGCCGGAGTGCGACCGTCGCTGCGATCAGCGCGCCGCCGAGCTCGGCCAGGCGCGGCGCGAGGACGCGCAGACTCGGCGCAACGGACTCGGATGGTTCGGACGCCGCCGCCATGTCGTCGAAGGTGCCCAGCGCGTCGAGCAGCGCGCAAGTGGCGATCAGCAGCAAGGCTGCACACGAGGGTACGCTCACGCCGAAGTGGCCATCCGAAGCCATCAGCATGAACACCGGGACGAGCGCGGCGAATGCCCACCACAGACGCTTCGGGCGAGCGGGGTTGCCCCTCGGGATCAAACGCTCGAGCCCGCTTTCCTCGCCGCTCGCGTCCAACGCTTGCTGGACGGCTTCGAGAGTGCTTTCGGCTCCCGATGTTGCTGCCACGGGGGCTTCGTCGTCTGACCGCATGCGCGGCGCAGAGTGGTAGTGCGAAGGGCAGAAAGTAGCAAACGCGGGCGGGGTTTAGCCCCGCGACACGACGCGATTTCGGCCTGCGTGCTTGGCGGCATAGAGCCGTTTGTCGGCGGTGCTCACCAACGCTTCGGGCGTTTTGTCGTCGAGCTCGGCAAAAGAAGAGCAACCGACGCTGACCGTGACCTGTAGCACCTTGCCCTCGTGTTCGACCCGCATCGCCTCGACCTTTTCACGCAGGCGTTCGCCCACGGTGTGCGCTCCCGCGCCGTCGATGCCGCGCAAGATCAACGCGAATTCTTCGCCGCCGTAGCGCGCGAACACGTCTTCGTTGCGGATCATGCCGCGGATGGCGTTGGCCAGCCCGACGAGCACCGCATCCCCCGCTTGATGCCCGTAAGTGTCGTTCACTCTCTTGAAGTGATCGACGTCGAAGAAGGCGAGCGACACGTCCACCTTGTGGCGGCGCGCGTAGGACAGCTCCGAGCGCATTTGCGTGTCGAAGTGCTCGCGGTTGTGCGCGCTGGTCAGTGCGTCGGTCACGCTGGCGTCGTACAGCTGTTGGAGCAGCGCTTCCTGACTCTCATCGGTGATCGTGTAGCGAAAGACCGCGGTGGGTCCGAACTGAATCACGTCACCGTCGCGTAGCAGCTGGCGTGATACGCGTTGACCTTGCACGAAGGTGCCGTTGGCTGACTCAGTGTCTTCGATCAGGTAGGCCGTGCCCTCTTGGAAGATGCGGGCGTGCTTGCGGCTCACACCATCGTCACCCAGCCAGAGCTCACAGTCTTGACTGCGTCCGACCCGAAACGGCTCGGGCGGCAAGCGCGATACACGACCGAGCTCGGCGCCTTTCACCCTGACCAAGAGATGCCGGTCCTTCGATTGCCTTCTGGGTGCGCTGCGCAGCTCCGACAAGCTGACGATGGCGGTGCGATCGTCCCCGTCCTCCGAGAGGAGGTAGTCTTCTGGCGGCTTTTCCTCGGACAAACTCTCGATCCTCAGCTCCGAGGGTAACACGGTTTCCGAGTGATGGGCGGGTCCCGCCGCCTCGGGCGCACGCTTCTTGATGTGTCTCGTGGGCCGTTTTTTCCTGTCGTTGGTGGCATTTTCGAGCATCGCGGCCGAGGGCATGTAGGTGTGGCAGCGCTGCCTGTGGTTCGCGGACACGGGCGACAGATTGTTGCAACGCGGGACGTTCGCCGTTTCTACGTCGGAAGCTCGCCGCGCTTTGCTCGGCCGCAGAGTCGAGCGATTTTCGGGAACTTCCGCGCGAGGGGCGTTGTCGGTCTAGGCGACACCGAACGACACGCTGCCAAGGCGACTAGCTCGTCAGAGCTCGCCAGGGAGTGAGCGAGCGGGTCCAGCTTCGTGGGACCGCTGCTTGCTCACGCACGCTTCGTTCGCGTGAACCAACCGGAGATCCTTCATGGCACACCTGCAGCCCGAATTTCGTTCATTTCATTCCCGTCCCGCGCCGCCATTCGACTTCGTGAGCGCCGAAGAACCCACTCACGCGAGCGACTACGATGCGCCGACGCATCGCCTGCTCCAGCTCGGCTCGCTCGAACCGGGCGAATTCGAGCGCGCCGAGCTCGAAGCGGTCGAAGTAATGGGCCTTTGGGGTTCTACGATTTTGTTCGCGCGCCACTTGGTCGCGGGTGAAAGCTTCAGCATCGGTGAGAGCTCGGCGGCGGAGCACGTGGACTTCGAGCTTGCCGCGCAAGAGCTCGGCGCGCGGAGCGCGCGCTTGGTCGAAGTGCAAAGCGGCATGCCACACGTGATCGTTCCGCGCGCGGCCAAGCTCAGCGTCAAGCAAGCGAGCGAACCGTACGCGCTGCCGAGTCAAGCGACGAGCGTGGCATTGCTCTCCGGTACCGTCGTCGAGCTCGAGCTCGGAAAACTGAAATTTCGCATCGCCAACGTGCCGGCCGGAATGAGCACGCCGCGCGCGGGTTTGGCCAACGCCGATCGCTCGCTGCTCGCTGCGTTCGGGACCAGCTTCGGAGCCGTGGCCGCGCTCATCGGCAGCTTCGCATTTTGGATGCCAGCGTTGGGCTTGACCGATGACGAAGGTCTCGACAACGACCGATTGGTACTGATGAAGCAGTATCTCAGCGCGAGCGCCACGCGCGAATTGGACGAACAAAAGGCGAATGCCGGCGAGGCCGGCAGTAAAGAGAGCGCGGCCGGCAAACCAGCCGAGGCCGCGGCCGGACGGGAAGGCGCGATGGGCAAGCTGAACGCACAGGTCAGCAATCACCGCGCTGCCGTGCGCGGCGACAACGCCGAAGTGCAACTCTCGCACGCGCAGTTGAAAAATGTCGCGCGCACTTTCGGCATGATCGAGCTGCTCGGATCGCTGTCGGCGAGTGAAAATAGCGGCTCGCCGTTCATGCGCGATCCGGCGCTCGGTCACGATGGTTTCGACGCAGAAGGCGGCATGTTCGGCGATCCCGGCGAGTCCGCAGGCTTTGGCGGTCTGCGCTTGAGCGGGATGGACAACGGCGGCGGCGGACACGGCGTCGCCGTGGGGATCGGTGGCATCGGCGATGGCATTGGCTTGACCGGCCTGGGCCATTGCACGGGCGAAAATTGTGGCGACGGCGCCTTCGCTCATGGCGTGGGTCGCAGCGGGCCCGGACACGTGACCAGAGTGCCAAGCGTGCGCTCGCCGAGCAGCACCGTGAGTGGCCATCTGCCGCCCGAGGTCGTGCAACGCATCGTGCGGCAAAACTACGGCCGATTCCGTCAATGCTACGAGAACGGGCTGCGCACCAATCCAAACCTCACGGGCAGGGTGACCGCGCGCTTCGTGATCGGTCGCGAAGGCAGTGTGACGAACGTGCAGAACGGTGGCAGCGATATTCCAGATAGCGGCGTCGTCTCGTGCGTCGTCTCGGCCTTCTATGGCTTGTCCTTTCCGACGCCCGAGGCCGGCATCGTGACGGTGAGTTACCCAATCATGTTCAGCCCGGGCTGAGGCTTGCCAGGCAGAGACGGTCTAGTGGTAGCCTGCCGGCTCCGTGCACAAATTCAAGACAGCCACTGTCGCTCTGCTGCTCGCTTTCGCCACCGCGCCGCGTGTAGCCCGCGCTCAGGAATGGACGCGCCAAAGCTTCTTGCTGCCCAAGGGCAGCTTCGAGTTGACCGGCACCCCGGCGCGTCCGGAACTGATGCGCATCAACATGTCGAAGGACTCCGCCTTCAAACCGGTGGAGTTTCCCGTCAACTTCTTCTGGGGCGTCACGGACCACGTGATGATCGGCATCACGCACGAGAATGGGCTGCGCCTCAACAGCGGCAGTGACGATCCGAAATTCCGCGATACGTACAACGACGTCGGCTTCGGCTCGGTGATTTTCCTGGGGGGCGGTCGCAATTTCGAGGTCGATTTACACGCGGGGGTGCCGCTTCACCAGTTGAGCCCGGACGTATTCGTGGGCGTGCAGGCGGGCATACTGGGGCGCGTCAACTTCTCGGAAAAAGTGGCGTTGGTTTACGATCCCAGCCTCTACTTCGGCGTCAACCACCGGGACATCGGCAACGGAGATGCAGTGCACTTGCCGCTCTGGTTTTACTTTCAAGTCACGCATATCGTTGCGCCCTTCGTCGGCACGGGCCTCGATGGCCCGCTGAAAAATTTCGGCGACTATTTCACGGTTCCGCTGGAAGGAGGCGTGCTCTTCAGCGTCGCGCACGGCATTCACATCGGCGGCATGTTGCGTTTTCCGAATGCCCTCGGCAAAAACAACACGCTCGACTGGCGTGAGCTCAGCTTCCTCGGCCAGTTCCGGTTCTGATGCGCTTCTCGTTGCTCGCTCCGCTCCTGGTGCTTTCCTGTGCGCCTGCCAAAGCACCGCCGATTCCTGCGCCAAAACCGGCACCAGTGGCACCGGCAGCGGGGCCACGCGAGCGCTTGGCGCAAGCGCTGCGCTCGATCCCGCGTCCCGCGCCGGTGCTGTCCGCGCTGCCGCCCAGCGCGCTGTCACGCTTGCAAGCGCGCTTCGCCGGTCTGGATGCCGAGCGCAAGCTCGCGGTGCAGAGTGACGACGGCCCTCTGGTCGAGACGCTGCCGCTCTTGCACTTGGCCGCGGGCGGGACGTCGCCACGCGCGCTGTACGCGCTGGCCACGACCTCGACTGGGAGCCAAGAGCTGGCCGGGATCTTGGGCATCGAGCATGACCCCGTCGCCAGCACGCCGGATTCGGCACGCGTTTCGCTCGTGCGCGAGCTAGCGACGCGCGCCGCGCTCGACTTCTTGCGCGATCGCGCCGCTGACGTCGCGCTGCACGGCAAGGGCACGGCCCTGGCGAGCCGCTTGGTCGCGCGCGCCGCGTTGACCGTGGGTCGTCGGGATCTCGTGCTCGGTTCGCGCGAGCTCTTGCTGAGCGTCGAGCCCAGCGCAGAAAACCGCCTGGAATTTGCCGCGGAACTGGCGCGCTCGGGCGATCCAGCGCGGGCCTCGCAGGTGCTGCTCGAGGCTCAGGCCGACAAGCGTCGCCCGCCATCGGCCGCGGGCTTGGCCAGCACGCAACGCTTGATAGAGGCTGCGCGAGTCGCAACCGCGCCTGGGGCGCCGTTGGATGTTTCGTCCAAGTTGGCGCGCGCACGCGCCTGGTTGCGCTTGGGTCGAGTCGAAGAAGCGCGCGCACTGCTCGAACACGAGACCGAGGCGGCGAAGACGCGCCTCGATCTCGCGGCTGCCCTCGCGGAGACGTTGATCGACAATCCATCGTGCCCGGAGCTGCCGCCCGACGTCGGTGGCGCCGCGCTTTGCGCAGTAGCCTTTCATGCCAGCGCGGGTGAAAAACGAGCGCGCGTCTTGCTCGAGACCGCTTGGCAGACCGGTGCGGGCCGCGACGACGAAGCGCTCGAGGTGTATACCGCGTTGGCGCACGTGATCCCGTGGATGCACGATACCGCGTCCGATCTTGCTCAGGGTGAACTGCGCAGCGAAGAGGGCCTCGCGCGGGTCGCGCGGCTCCACGATCAACTCGTGCAAATCTCGCTCGCGGCCCCCCAAATGGCGGGACTTGCGCTGTTTTTGGCGACCGTTCGCCCGTCGTCGTCGCCGCGCGCTTCGGGCCTGCGGAGTGATGCGGAAGCAGAAGCCCTCGCTGCGCGTGCGCTCACCCTTGCTCACACGGACACGAGTCGCTTCGCGCAGGCCGGTGTGCTGGCCGTGGCGGCGGTACTTGCGCACCAACGCGATGTCTCGCCGCTCGTCGATGCGCTGCCGGCCGAGAACACGGTCCCCGGTTTGCGTCTGCCGCGCGGCGCGCTCGGTGTTTGGCTGACCGCGAGTACTGGCTCGCGTGAACGCCTGGATGCGGTCAGAAGCGAGCTTGCAACGATCATGACCGAAGGCCTGGGTGGGCCTTTGGAACGCGCGCGGATGGTGCTCGGAGTGAGTGAAGTGGGCGCGCTGCTCGACTCGTCCGAGCGCTCCTACCAGCTCCTTTCCCGAGTTTCCGGGCAGCTCCTCAGCGACAACATTCCGCCCGACCTGGCCCTACGCGCGGTGCTCGATGCTTCGGGCGCGCTGGCTCAGGGACAGCGCTTCGAGCAAGCCGCGAAGATCTTGAGCGGCGCCGCAACTGCAGAATTGCCCGAGGAATTGAGTCGCGCGCGGGATCTGTTGGCGCTGATCCGGGGCTATGAGTTGGTGCTCGGCGCCCGTGGCGCCCCGGCTTCGACCTTGCCCCAGCTGCGCGCGGGGTTTGCCGCGCTGGCCGCGTCCGTGCATGGCGAAGCCGCGGCCGTTTGGTTCGAGTTGTGGAGCCGCGAGTTCGACGCTTTGCAGCGGGAGACCGAGTGCGCGAAGAAGAAGCTCAAGGTCTGCGCCGCGGCACAGGCACTCCGTCGCGATGCGCGGCGCGGCCTCGATGCACGCCTCGGAGCGCAGGCCAGCGCCGTGCTGATGCGCGGCGCGTTGCCCAGCGGCTCCTTCGACGCCGGTTTTCGCTTCACCGTGGAAAATGGCTTGGAGCCGCTGATCATTTTCGACCCGAGCGCACTGGCGATCGGGCTGCCGAAATTTTCGGCCGAGTGACGGGCTTCAAAGCTTCAGTTCATCGACCCATTTCAGGCTATCGGTCAGATTGACTTGCTCTCGCTCGAGCGCTTGCTTCTGCTGGTTGGCCTCGAGCACCACCTCGGGCGGCGCGTTTTTGAGGAAATTGGCGTTGGTCAGCCGCTTTCCCATCACTTCGAGATCTTTCTGGATCTTCTTCAACTTGCGTTCGACGCGCTCTTTTTCGTGCTCGGGGTCGACCAGCCCGCGCAAATGCACGAGCACGTCCACTTCACCGGCCACGGTGAGCACCGCGCCCTTGGGTCGCTCACCGCCCGTGGCGACCACGGTGGGCGCGCCGTCCGTGCGGACCAAGAAAGCAATGAAGCGACTCTGCGCTTCGAGCAAGGCACGCAGCGCCGCATCGCGCGAGCGGAACTCGACCTTGACCGCATCGCCTGGCTTGATGTCGTGCTCACTCCGCACCGCGCGCGCCGCGCCGATCACGGCCATCACGGTGTTCATCTCTCGTTCCGCATTGGCATCGATGCGGCCGTCGGCGGCCGTGGGGTAGGGCGCGAGCGCGATCGAGACCGGGCGCGAGCCAGGTCGCGGGATGCGCTGCCAAAGATCTTCGGTGATGAACGGCGCGTACGGGTGCAGGGCGCGCAGCGCGGCTTCCAACGCGTGCGCCAAGACGTGGCGCGTTTCGGCCTTTTCCGGCTCGGTTCCGTGCAAGAAGATGGGCTTGGTCATCTCCACGAACCAAGCGCAGAACTCGTCCCAGAAGAAGTGATAGAGCGCGCTCGAGCCGTCATCCAGCCGATACGACTCGATACCTTGCGTGCTGGCTTCCACCGCGGAACTGAGCCGCGACAAGATCCAGCGATTGACCAGGAGCTGGGGCGCGGGCGTCGCGCCTTCGGCGGGCACGCCCTGGCCCTCGAGATAGGTGAGCGAGAACCGCGTCGCGTTGTAGATCTTGTTGCAAAACTTGCGATAGCCATCGACGCGCGCGGGCGAGAGCGCGATGCGCTTGGCTTGCGGGGAGTAGCTGCACAAGGTGAAGCGCAGCGCGTCCGCGCCGCTGGCCGAGAAGCCCTTGCCCATTTGCGCCGATGACGGGTACGCCTTGCGAAATTTCGCCAGCGCTTCGTCGACCGGGGCGTCGGGCATCGTCTTTTGCACGATGGCGGAGAACTCCGCGCCGTAGATCAGGTCGAGCGGATCGAGCGTGTTGCCCTTCAGCTTGCCCATTTTATCGCCTGTTTCGTCGACCACCATGCCGTGCAAGAGCACGCGCCGAAACGGCACCTCACCCATGAAGTGGAGGCCCATCATCATCATGCGGGCGACCCAAAAGAATAGGATGTCGTAGCCCGTCTCCATGTCGCTGGTCGGATAGAAGCGCTCGAGCGCGGGCGTCTTGTCCGGCCAGCCCAGGGTCGAGAAGGGCCAGAGCGCGCTCGAGAACCAGGTGTCGAGCACGTCCGGATCTTGGGTCAGGTTCGCCTTCCCGCACTTCTCGCAGGCGCTCGGACGATCCTCGCGAGTGACGGTGATGTGCCCGCAATCGCCGCAGTAAAATGCCGGGATCTGGTGACCCCACCAGAGCTGCCGTGAAATGCACCAGTCCTGAATGTTGTTCAGAAAGTGCTCGTAGGTCTTTTCCCATTCAGCGGGGATGATCTCGGTGCGCTTGTCGCGCACGGCAGCGAGCGCGGGCGCGGCCAGCGGCTTCATGTCCACGAACCACTGCGTGGAGATGATCGGTTCGACCACGGTGTTCGAGCGGGTGCAGCGCGGCAGCTGCAGTTTGTGGGCTTTCGTCCCGCGTTCCAGGCCAGCCTCGGCGAGGGCTTTCTTCACCGCGGTGCGCGCCTGCTTCACGTTCAGGCCTTGGAACTGTGCCGCGCGCTCGTTGAGCGTACCGTCCAAGTTCAAGATATTGATCTCTTCCAGTTGGTGGCGTTTGCCGGTGGCAAAATCGTTGAAGTCATGACCGGGCGTCACTTTCACGGCGCCAGTGCCGAACGCCATGTCGACCAAGATCGCGTCGGTAATGATCGGCACTTCGCGATCCAGGAAGGGATGCTTCAGCTTCTTGCCGTGGAGGTGCTCGTAACGCGGGTCGTCCGGATGGACGGCCACGGCCGTGTCACCGAGCATGGTCTCCGGGCGCGTCGTCGCGACCACGAGCTCCGCGGCACCGGCCGACGGATCGGCGTCGATCACGGGGTAGGCGAACTCGTACAACTCGCCGTTGGCTTCTTCGCTCTCGACTTCGACGTCACTGAGCGCGGTCCTGCAGCTAGTGCACCAGTTGATCAAGCGCGTGGCGCGGTAAATCAAACCCTCACCGTGCAGACGCACGAACGCTTCACGGACCGAGCGTTGCAGCTCGGGATCCATGGTGAACTTGGAGCGTGCCCAGTCCGCCGAACAGCCGAGCACCTTCATTTGCTCGGCGATGCGCCCGCCGCTTTGGGCTTTCCATTCCCAAACGCGCTCCACGAACTTGGCCCGCCCGAGGTCGTGCCGGGTCTTGCCCTCGCGCGCCAGTTGCCGCTCGACGACGAGTTGCGTGGCGATGCCCGCGTGGTCGATGCCCGGTTGCCAGAGCGTGTTGTAGCCCTGCATCCGCTTGTGCCGGATCAGCACGTCTTCAATCGTATCGCCGAGCGCGTGCCCCATGTGCAAGGAGCCAGTGACGTTCGGAGGCGGAAGCGTGATCGTGTACGGTTTGCGCTGATCAGCGGGATCGACGCTGGCGTTGAAGACGCCGTGCTCGAGCCAAAACGCGTACCACTTGGGTTCGACCTCGGCCGGCTCGTAGCCTTTGCCTAGTTCGGCCTTCTCGTCCTGTTTTTCGTCGCTCGGCTCGCCTGACATGGGGGCGAGAACCTAGCAGAAATAGCGGCGGACGGGCCCGCGTCGGCGGGCCCTTTTTCTTGCGTGATGCGGCCTAGCCTTTGCTCCAAGCGCTGGCCGAACGGTATGCGGCCAACGCCTCACGCACGACTTCCAGCGCGCGGCCGCGGCCGTACATGCCCTCGACCACGCTCATCTTGTTCTCGAGGGCTTTGTAGTCCTCGAAAAAGCGTTGGATCTCCATGGTGATGTGCGACGGCATTTCGTGGACGTCGTGCAAATGCGCGAAAGCGGGATCGTCGACGGCGACGGCGATGATCTTGTCGTCGATGCCTTTGTCGTCGGTCATCGAGAAGCCGCCAATCGGACGGGCGCGGACGATGGTCAGCGGAACCACGGGCTCCTGCATCAAGACCAAGATGTCGAGCGGGTCGCCGTCGTCCGCGTGCGATTGCGGTACGAAGCCGTAGTTGGCCGGATAGTGAACCGATGAATACAGCACGCGGTCGAGCATCAACAGACCAGTCCGCTTGTCGAGCTCGTACTTGAGCTTCGATCCTTGGGGGATCTCGATCACGGCGGGGATGAAGTCTTCGAGGCTCTCGGGTACCAAGATGTCGTGAAGTGGGTGCACGGGGCCGAAGGTATCATCGTCCTCGGCCAGCGCTAGCTCCCTTTACGAACCTCCAGCCATCAGTTCCGCGGGCCGGGTTTCGGCGCGCGAAACAATCCTGTTCCGTCCCGATCTGACGCGATTCTTCGTGCGCGGGGGGACGTGTGTACTGCGTTGCTGGATCGCGGCTGCCACTCGCACGAGCTTCGCCGATGCGAGCCTTAGTACAGCTCCCAGATTTTCAACCGCCAAGCCGCGAAGCGCTCGGAGCGGCCGATCGAAACTCGATGACATTGGGGGTCAGCGCGGCTCGGCCGTGCTTCGAGACGTCAACGACGCGCGTGCCCTGATTTGAGTGGTCTCGCTCTTGAAAGTGATTGCGCTCGCGACGCCCAAAGACGTCGAGCCTCTTTCTCGGGTTCAGGGGGGCGCTCGGGATGCAAGGTGGACATGGGCTCCGTGTGCTTACGCCTAGGCCGAGCACAGGGCGGCGCAATGAGCTGCGGCGCTGGATCTCGATCGCCCCCTCAGGCCAAGCGATCTCGGAGGTTCAGAGCAAATATTGTCGTCACGGGAGGGCCGCTTGCACGGCTCAGCCACGCGCCTCATGATGGGACGATGTGCACTCTGCCCGAGCGGAATTCATGACCCAAAGTGCTTCTTACCAAGCTCCGTTCCGGCCCGGCGGTGAGAGCGCGATCGACGCCGAGCTGGCGCGTAAGCTGCTCGCCATCGCGCTCAGTCGCGGCGGTGAGTACGCGGATTTGTTTTTCGAATACCACGCCAGCGGCGCGATTGGCTTCGAAGAGGGCATCACGCGCAGCGCTTCGCGCAGCGTGAGCATGGGTCTCGGGGTGCGCGTGCAAATGGGCGATGCAACGGGCTACGCCCACGTCGAAGACCTGAGCTGGGATGCGATGAAGCGCGCCGCGGAAACCGCGGCCCGAATTGCTCAGGGCGGTAAGACCATCGCGCCGCTGGCGATCGAGCGGCTGTCCATCCCCTCGCGTTACGAGCTCGATCGGCCAACCATCGATCTTCCCGGGCTGGACAAGCGCGTGCTCTTGGAGCGTGCCAGCCGCGCTGCAATGGCCCACGACTCACGGATCATCAAGGTCGATGCCTCGTTCGTGGAGGAGATACGCGAGATCCTGATCGCCACCAGTGACGGCCGCTTGGTGCACGACGTGCAGCCCCTGATGCGCTTTGGAGTTCGCGCCATTGCCGAGAAAGACGGGCGTCGGGAGTCCGGCCGCAGTGGCGGCGGTGGTCGCATGACTCTGGGCTATTTCGACGGGCTTTCGCCGGAATGGCACGCCGAGCAAGCCGCCAAACAAGCGTTGATCTTGCTGGATGCCCGCCCCGCCCCCGCGGGCCAGATGGAAGTGATTTTGGCCCCGGGCGACAGCGGCATCCTGCTTCATGAGGCGGTGGGTCACGGCCTCGAGGCGGACTTCAATCGCAAGGGCACCAGCAACTACACTGGGCAGGTAGGCAAGTCCGTCGCGAGCGCGCTGTGCACCGTGGTCGATGATCCGACGTTCCTGCAAAGCCGCGGGTCGATCAACATCGACGACGAGGGCGTGGAGCCGAAGAAGAGTGTCCTGATCGAAAACGGAGTCCTTCGCGGCTACCTCCAGGACCGCCTCTCGGCCAAACATTTCGGGGTAGGTTTCACAGGAAATGGCAGGCGTCAAAACTTCACGTGCGCGCCCATGCCGCGGATGACCAACACCGTTCTGCTGGCCGGGCCGCACGATCCAGAAGAGATACTCGCCAGCGTAAAACGCGGCATTTATGCAAAGACGTTCGGTGGTGGCCAGGTCGACATTTCGAATGGCGACTTCGTCTTCTCGCTCACCGAGAGCTACCTGGTCGAGGACGGAAAACTAACTGCTCCCTTGAAAAACGTGAATCTGATTGGTAACGGTCCAGAAACATTGCGTGATGTAACAATGCTTGGAAATGACGTGGCCGTTTCCGATGGAATTTGGACCTGTGGCAAGGATGGCCAGAGTGTCCCCGTCGGTGTCGGCTGCCCAACCATCAAGATTGCGCGGATAACCGTTGGTGGCACCGAAATCTCCTGAGTTTACCTCTAGTCGAGCGAAAAGCTTCGTGGCGGTCATCGGGCACGGCCCGATGCTCGAGCGGGAGGAGGGCGCGTCGTCGACGCTGAGGCAACTCGGCGCCACCGTGCGCACCCTCGACCTGTGGGACGACCCCGTCGAACTCATCGGTGACGATGACGACGAGCTCGAGATCCGCCCCCGAGCACTGGTTTTCGAGGCGTTGGACCGCCCCGATTTAGCCGTCGCGGCGCTACGCGCCGTACGAAAGGAACCGTACTTCGACAACGTGGGCGCGCTGATCGCGGTGACCGTCGGGCAGATCGCCCGCATCGATCCATCGAGCGGCTTCGACGACTTTTGTCTACACCCCTATGTCCCTGAAGAGCTGTACGGTCGCATCCGAGCGCTCGAGTGGCGTCGGAGCGAGTTCGCGACCGAAGAGCGGCACAAGGTTGCCGGCATCGTGGTCGATAAAGCGGGCCATGAGGTCTACGTCGACGGCCGTCCCATCTCACTGACTGCCAAAGAGTTCGCGCTGCTCGCCTACTTGTGTGAGCGTCGCGGCAAGGTGCTTTCACGCGAGCATCTCTTGGCGCGCGTTTGGGGCAACCGTTACGAAGGCGGTCCGCGCACGGTCGATATCCACGTTCGTCGCCTGCGCGCCAAGCTGGGCGATGCGCTACCGCTCGAGACGCTCCGCGGCTCGGGCTACAAGCTGCGTGCCCCGGATACGGAAGACAACAAGGGTCGCGGTGGCAATGCCGACCGCGGCGAGCGACCGGAGCGGATCGACCCCGAAGAGCAAGAGGTCGAGGAAGAAGCCGGCTGAGCCCGGAGCAGACAAGGCGCGAATTGCCGGAAAATACCAACGGTGACAGGCGCTGAGCTCGGATCGGCGCAAGCTCGGGGGGAGCGAGCCACTGGCAATGGTTTCGCTTTCGTCGGGTAGTCGTTATATAGCCCGCGAAATGCCACCGGAACTCTCCCTCGACGAGGCGCTGCGTGAGTCGGCCGCGAGTCAGCGCCCGCTGTGCGTCGCGTTCGATGGGACGGTCATCACGACTCGAATCCTGTCGGAGCGCATGGCCTTGCTCTTCCGACGGCGACCTTGGGCAACGCTAGCACTTCCGTTTTGGGTGCTCGGCGGCCGCGATCGCCTGCGTGCGCGGCTCGGCGCGATCACCCAGCTCGACGCCACCAGCCTGCCCTACCGTGCTCCCCTGATCAGCGCGCTGAAGGCAAGCCGTGAAGCTGGCCGCCGAGTCGTCTTGACCACCGCGACCGATCTGGAGACTGCGGAAGACGTCGCAGAGCACCTGGGCGTATTCGACGAGGTGTGCTCGGTCGGGGCCAAGTCGCGATTCAAGGCCAAGGATCTGCGTGGGGCCCTGCAAGAGGCTTACCCCGATGGTTTCGACTTCATCGGGCAGGCGCACGTCGACCTGCCGATCCTCGAGGTCGCCACCCGAGGCTACATCGTCGGTGCGTCGTCGAGCACGGCTGCCGCGGCCGAACGCTTGCAACGGGTCAGCGTGATGTCGCGCCGCCCGAGCATTCTAGTGGCGCTCGTGAAGGAGCTCCGCCCGCACCAATGGGCGAAAAATGCGCTGGTTTTGTTGCCCTGCCTGCTCGCCAACAACGTCTCCGTATTTCCCATATTTGCGCGCGGCGCGGTGGCGGCGACGACGTTTTCGCTGTGTGCGTCCGCGGGCTACGTGTTCAACGATTTGCTCGATCTCGAAGCCGACCGCATTCACGTCACCAAGGCCAAGCGCCCGTTCGCCAGCGGTGCGTTGCCGATCATTTTCGGATTTCCTTTGTTCGTCGGTTTGCTCGCGGTGAGTTTTTCGCTCGCGGCATTGTGCTTGCCCGTCGCTTTCAGCGCGATGCTGCTGACTTATTTCGTCGGCACGGTGTCGTACTCGCTGTACCTCAAGCGCTTGTTGATGCTCGACGTGCTGGTGCTCGCCGCGCTGTACACCCATCGTATTCTTTCCGGGGGGATCGCAACCGGCGTGCCCGTGAGCGCCTGGCTCCTCGGTTTTTCCATGTTCTTGTTCACCAGCCTCGCGTTTGCCAAGCGGTTCGTCGAGCTACACGCGCTCGGCACGAACGAGAAAGTCAAAAATCGCGGCTATTTTCGCGTCGATCTGCCGATGGTGACTGGCATGGGCACGGCCAGCGGCTACATCGCTGCACTCGTCTTCATGCTCTACGTCGAGAGCTCGGCGGTTCGCGTGCAGTACCGCGAGCCTCGTATCCTGTGGCTGGTGCTGCCTGCGCTTTTGTACTGGCTCGGTCGCATCTGGCTTTTGGCCGGTCGCGGTCAAATGCAGGAGGATCCGGTGAAGTTTGCGCTCCGCGATCGCCAGAGCTTAGCGTGCGTCGCGATTGTCGCGCTGATCGCGGCGGTCGCCCGTTTCACGCCGGCGTGGTTGGTAGGCGCTCTCCACTGACCGCTACCATGGGGTCCGGCGCTAGCGGAGCAGCGTCGAAACTTGTTCGAGGATTGCTTCTTCCGCCGCACCGACGCGCAGATCGCACACGACCAGATTTTTGGCGGCGCGTAGCACGTCGACGCGGCGCGCTTTCAGCACGCCAATATTGGGCGGTGGGAGCGGCGCTTTGCCCGCCAAGCAAGCCGAGAGTAACTCGAGCTGTTCGCTCGTGAGTTGACTCTTGCGGCCGTAGGCCAAGAGCGCGCCCGCTTCCTCGGGCGAGATGTCGTCGTCGGCCCAAGCGACCTGCAGCAAGAGCTTCACGAGCTCGAAAGCAAACGGACCTGGGGCGGGCTCGGTTGACATCCCGCTCAGAGTATCGAGACCCCGGCCAGCATTCAATCCGCGTTTTTCCGCGGCTTTCGTCGCTATTGGCTAGCGCTCTTTGCGCGGCTCTACTGGCTCTGATAGTCGGACCCGGCGATGGCTCGTTCAGCAACACCGGCAAAGACAGATTTGCTCGTCGTTTCGGTGGGCTGCCCGTGTGGGATTGGCCCCGAAGTATCACTGCGCGCGGCGGCGAAAATGCCCGGTACGGTCCTGGTCGGCGATTGGGACATGCTGCGCGAGGCGGCCGAGCTGGTCAAAGTGTCGCCCAAGCGCTTGCTCGCGTTCGATGGCGAGTGTCCGGATCCGCGAGCCATTTACGTGCACAGCGTGGGCCCCAAGCTTTTGCCTCGCGATCGCAGGCCGGGCAAGCCGAATGCGGCTTCGGGCGCGGCGCAACTCGCGTACATCAACGAAGCCTACCGGCTGACCAAGGCCGCGCCACGCCGCGCGCTCGTGACGGGCCCCGTGAGCAAGGCCGCGATCGCGCACTCCGGAGTAGCCGGCGCGGCACACTTCCTCGGCCACACCGAGTGGCTGCGTGATCTGGATCACGCCGCTCTCAGCGTGATGTGCTTTGCGGCAGGACCCCTGGTCACGAGCCTGGTGACCACGCATTTGCCGCTCTCGAAGGTGCCCAGGGCGCTCACCCCACTCGGCGTCAGTGATTCCGCATTTCATTTGGCGGAGCTCTTGTTGGCGCTCGGAAAGAAACGCCCCAAAATCGCGATTTGTTCGCTCAACCCGCATGCCGGCGAGAGTGAGCTTCTGGGACAAGAGGAGCGCACCGCGATCGTGCCCGGCATTCGTGCGGCGGCCAAGCGTCTGGGTCGGCGTGCGGAGCTGCTCGGGCCGATCGGCGCTGAAACCGCGTTCCGCAAGGCCGCGGCGGGCGTGTATCAGGGCGTGGTCGCGATGTACCACGATCAGGCCACGATACCGATGAAGCTCGTGGCCTTCGGCGACGCGGTGAACGTCACGATGGGCCTTTCGATCGTGCGAACCAGCGTCGATCACGGCACCGCATACGATATCGCCTGGACCGGAGTCGCGGACGCAGGTGGCATGCGCTCGGCTCTCGAGCTCGCGCGACGCCTCGTTGCGGGTCGCTGATGAGCCTCTCTGATCCCGAGCTCGCGCACTGTTTTCATCAGCGCGCGCGTAGGGCGATGCTCGCCGGGCTGGAAGCCTTGGCGCACGCGCCCGCCGAGCTCTCGGGCAACCGCTTGGACGCGGAGACCGTGCACGAAGCATTGTCCGTCACCGTGATGCGCTTCGTCGTGTTGTCTTTGGGGCGCGCGCGCGGACTGTTCGCGCACGAACGCGATTTTGCCTCGGGGCGCTTGTTCGCGTCTCTCGACCCTCGCGTCGAAACCCGCGCCGTGATTCGTGATGGCGCGCTGTGCTGGGACTTTGCCCGCCCGTTCACCGGCGCCGAAACCGCATTCCGCGCGGAACTCGAAGAGGGCCTGCGAAGCGACGGCGTCGACATGGCGGCCTGCCCGGCCGAAGTGGTCGGCAATCTGTACGAACTGCTATTGGGCGAGGGCGTTCGCGAAAACGAGCAGGGTCGGTTCGAGCTCAAATCAGGCAAGCGGCGCAAGCAGACGGGCACGTTCTTCACGCCGCGGACGCTGACCGAGGTCGTGGTCCAACGCGCGCTCGAGCCGCTGCAGCGGCGGATTCGCAGCTCGTCGCACCGCGCGCACGACTTCGTGCTCGACTTCCGAGTGTGCGATCCTGCGGTTGGGGGCGGCGCCTTTTTGCTAGAGGTGATGCGCGCGCTCTCGCTTCAACCTGGTGCCCCCGCGAGCATGGATCGGCGGCGAGCGCTCGTGACACGGGTCGTGCATGGCGTCGACATCAACCCGATCGCGGTAGCGGTCGCCGAAGCCGCGCTGTGCCTGTTCGTCGCCGACCCTGACTTCTCGTTGCAAGAAGCCGGCAAGAATTTGCGCGTCGGCGACGCATTGCTCGGTCCGCCGTATGGTCCTTCGGCGAACGCGGCAAGCGTGAGGAGAGCCGAACCGAAAGCGAGCCGGAAGCTCGATTTCATGGCTGAATTTCCAGAAGCGTTCGAAGGCGGAGGCTTCGACTTGGTGATCGGCAATCCACCCTGGGTCGCCTATGCCGGTCGCGCTGCGCAGCCCCTTTCGCCGGAGCGCAAAACCTATTTCTCGGATCATTACAGCACTCTCAAGGGTTACCCGACGTTGCATGGCTTGTTCGTCGAGCGGGCGCTCAGGCTCGCGCCGCAGGGTACGATCGCGCTGGTGGTCCCGAGCCCGATCGCGGATCTGCACGGCTATCGCGCCGTGCGGCGCGTCGTGCGAGCCACGCACACGCCATGCGAACCGATGCTCGAGTTCGGGCAAGACGCCTTCGCATCGGTGACTCAGTCGTGTTTTGCGTTAATCGCTCAAGCCAGCACCGGCAGCGCTTCAGCGCAGAGCACCGACGAGCAGCCTTTCAGGCTTGCCGAACGACAGCGAGCCGCCGGCTGCGCCGCCGAGGTCTTGGCCCCAAAAGCCCTGCTCGAGCTCGCCACGGCTCGCGGGTTCCCTCGCGAGCTGTTTGGGGAAATGGGCTTTCAGACCACGAGCACGGTGAGCAAACAGCTGCTGCGAAGAAGCCCCGATCCAGATCCAATCCATCATTATCCGCTGCTCGAAGGTCGCGACGTGCGCGAGTTCTCGGAGGGCGAACCGCGGCTGTTTCTGGCACCCGATGCCGAAGCGCTGTCGAAGGCCCGCTGCCGGCTCAGAAATCGCGACGACTACCGGCGTGTGTGCTTCGTGATCCGGCAAACGGCGCGCTACCCGATCGCCGCCTTGCATCGAGGCTTGCCATTTCGCAATTCGCTCTTGGCCGGATTCGCGGTCGACGGTTTGCCTGCAGACCTCGTGGTCGGGCTACTGAACAGCTCGCTGTATCGGGCCCTCCACCTTGCGCTTCGTCGCGACGCTCGCCAAGCCACCTTTCCCCAGGTCAAAATCGGGCACCTGCGGGCGCTGCCCGAGCCACCAACTGATCCGGGCCGGCGTGCCGAAGTCGCCGAGATCAGCGCCACGCTGACGCGCTCCGGTTTCGACCTCGTGCTCGCCGAACGTCTCGATGCGGCCGTATTTGGTCTATTTGCGCTGGAATCGTCCGCAGTAAGGGAGATCTTGGAGTTCTTGGCCGCGCGTGGTGCTCGCCGACAATGAGCGTGGGCGCACGCGCTTTCGCTGCGGTCGCGAAATGGTATGACCGCGGCCGGGAATGGTATACCCGTCAGCGGAGTTCACCGAAGACCCACCCGCCTCTCAGCGATGTCTCAAGTACGCCCCGGTATTTTGATC
This sequence comes from Pseudomonadota bacterium, assembly GCA_037200885.1. GTDB lineage: Bacteria > Myxococcota_A > Polyangia > Polyangiales > Polyangiaceae > PMG-095. The sequence continues at coordinate 808,025 of JBBCIN010000003.1, read as the reverse complement.
GCGATCATCGTCTTCGCGGTTTTCGCGGCCTACGCCTATCTTGCCCCGGCTACTTATCGAACTAGCGCGCTGCTGATCGTCGAATCGGCGACCCCTTCGGTGCCGGCTAAGCTGCCGGAGCCACTCGAAGCCGCTCGCCGCCTGAGCGAAAGCATCCTCGATCGCGGGATGCTCGAGCGCCTCGCGAAGGAGCGCGCATCGTCCGATGCGCCCGAGGCACGGGCGGCTGCGGCGGGCCAGGTGCGTCAGTCGCTCGAGATCGACACCAGTGACGCGCACGCGTTCAGCATCAGCTACCGGGACACGGACCCGGCCCGCGTCCAGCGTGCCTGCAATGACCTGACTCGCCACGCATTCGAGTTGGCGCCGTTGGTACTGGTCGATCGCGCCGCGGAACACGAAAGTGAGCTCAGACGCCAACAGCAGACCCAAGAGTTAGCGGCCTTCCTATCCCTGCATCCGGAAGCGGCCGCGGAAGCGCCGTCTTCAGGCGGCCAGTCGCCCGAGACGGATCCGGCGTTGTCAGCGTTCCACGCCGAGAAAGCCAACCTCGAAAAGCGCTTGCAGGATCTGGACAGCGGGCGCGGTTCGGACAACCCGTATCTCGAAGCGAGGGAATCCGATCCGGTCCTGCTCCGTCGCCGCCTAGTCGAGATCAATTCCGCGCTCAGCACCCGGCGCGAAGCGTTCAACGCCAAGGGCCCCGGTAAGGTCCTGTCGCCCGAGCTGCACGCGGAGTGGAAGCGACTGCTCGAAGCCGTGACCAAGGCCGGCGCCGAGGGGCAAGTCGCCTCGCCACCGCTGCTGGCTCGGATCGCTAGCATGGCGCCGGTTCCCAGTGCGCCAATCGACCCGAACCGGCCGCTCTTGCTGTTCTTCGGTGCGGTGTTCGGAGGCGGCTTGGGGGCGGCTTTCACGCTCGTGGCACGAGCCGCGCAGCAGCGTCGTACCAAGTCGAGCCGCCCTCCGCCGGTAGCCCCGCACGCCCTGAATATCGAGCTGCCCCCGGCCCCCGGGATTCCGTCGGGGCTCGGGCCGAGCGTTCCTTTGTTTCAGCCGCCACGCCCGAGCGCCGCGCCGCCGATCGTCCCAATCCCTCAGCGCCCGATTTCTTCGTCACCTCCCGCGCCGAACGATCACCCCCAACCCTTGGCGCTGCCGCGTCCGGCTGCCGCCGACGCGGAGCACAGGAATCAACCCTCGAGTCACCCCCCGCCGTCGGCTGCGCCGCCACGCCGTTTTGCGTCGACGCTAGTGCTGCCCCCAGCCGAAAATCCGCTGGCTTCAGATCCCCACGCGGACCCAGTGCTGGCCACAGCCGCGCGCGCCTGGGATGAAGAGATCCGCGCGCACGCGGTGCCCGGCTTCGCGGTGGTCCGACCTGGCTCCGAGCCACCGCCCCCCGCGCGACCCGGCTCGAGCGAACCACTACCCGCCGCGGCTCAAATGCCGCCTGCGCATGTGCCCGCGGAGCCGCTGCCCCGTTCGCGGCCGCGCAATCAGATGAAGGTGACGCAGCCGCTCGGCTCGTTCATGCCGGAGCTGCTTTTGCGCGAGAGCGCCGCGCTGCGCGGCGAAACTGCGTCGCGGAACTCGGATTCGCGCCCTCCGGAACCTTCGCGCCCACCCGCAGCACCCCCACGCTCTCCGGTCCCTCCGCGTTCTCCGGCGCCCTCACGCTCCCCATCCGTCGCTCCCGCATCGCAGTCCCGTTACAGCTACGTGAGCTCGGTGCCTCCGGCCGAAAACACGGTGACCATCGTGCGCCCCGCTCCGAGCAATTGGGCACCGGACGCGACGCTCAAGCCGGAGCTGCGTCGTCCGGTCTGTGAACAACTGTATCCGCTTGCCGTCGAGGGTTGCTTCATCGTGCTGGTGGTCGGCGTCCCGGAATCCCTGGAGCAGAAGTCGCGCGTTGCAGCCGAGCTCGCGCTCGCCTTGGCTGAGTCGGGGCACCCCCGCATCTTGTTGATGGACGGCGATATGCAGGGGCCGCGCGTGCACCGCTTGATGCATGTCGACATGCCGATGAGCGCGGGCTTCTCCCAGCAGCTGCGCGACCGTATCAACGGCAGTACGGAGCGGCGTTGGACCGTCGTCAGTTGCGGCAAGGCCCTGCACGTAATTGCGGAAGGGATGATGCGATCGCCCGGACTTTTGCTCTCGCGGCAATTCTCCGACGGCCTGGCAGATCTCAGGAACTACTACGATTTCATCGTCATCGATGGCCCCACCGCATCACTGCCGGTCGAGTCGCAAGCGCTCGACGCGGTCGCCAACGGAGTGGTGTACGTGTGCGGCAAGCAGGGCTCTCCTTCGCTCGCGCAATTGCAGGCGATGTTCCGCGAGAAGCGCCTGCAAACCGTCGTGACGAGCCCCTGAACAGTCGCGCCGCTGCCGTTCAGCCGCTCTTCGAACCTTGCGCGAGTTGACGCAGCAGGATCAAACAAAACTCCGGGTCGCGCAGCAGGTAGCGTGCGGCCAAGCGGCGCGGCTCTTGTGCCAGACGGTACAGCCACTCGAGACCGGCCTTTGACATCCAGCTCGGCGCTCGCTTTTGAATGCCTGCCACGAAGTCGAGGCTGGCCCCGACGCCGATCAGCACGGCGGGCTTCAGCCGCTCCGTACGCGTGTAGCTCCAGATCTCTTGCTTGGGGGCGCCCAAGGCGACGAGCACCAGATCGGGCTCGGCGCGCCGAATCCGTTCGGCAACCTCGTCGCCCTGGCCGAGGTCATTGACGTCGATGCGCGAGGCATCGGTGCCCACGATCTGAATTCCCGGCAGCGCCGCTTCGAGCTTGCTCTTGGCCAAATCAGCCACGCCCGGCGCTCCACCCAAGAAATACACGCGATAGCCGTGCTCTGCCGCGCGACGCAGGAGCGGCATTACGAGATCCGAACCTGAAATTTTCGCGGGCAACGGCGTGCGCAGCAAGCGCGATGCCCACAGCACCGGCGTGCCGTCCACGAGCGACAATGCGGCTGCCGCATACGCAGTCCGAAAGCGCTCATCGTGCTCGGCCATCACGACGTGATCGACGTTGGGCGTGAACACGGTGCCGCCGTTCTTGGCGCGCACCAGACGATCGATCGCGTCGAGCGCGCCTTCGAAGTCGACTACATCGAGCGGAAGCTTGCCGACTCTGACCCGAGGCAAGGCGAGTGGGCTCAGACTCAAGAGCCGGTGCCCCCGAGGACTACGGGCAGCGTGCGTGCGAGCACGTACAGATCGAGCCACGGCGACCAACTTCGGACGTATTCGACGTCGAGCTGAACCCGCTGCTCGAACGTCGAAGCGTTGCGCTCGGTGACCTGCCAGATGCCGGTGATGCCCGGCTTCACCCGCAGGATTACTGCTTCCTGTCCGTTCATCTCGGGGATTTCGCGCTCCAAGTAGGGGCGGGGGCCGACCAGACTCATATCGCCCACGAACACGCTCCAGATCTGAGGCAGCTCATCCAAACTGTATTTTCGCAGCACCCGCCCGATTCGGGTGACTCGCGGGTCGACGGTGAGTTTGTGGAACTCCTCGTATTCTGCGCGCATCTGCGGGTTGGTGGCGAGCACCTCGAGCAGCCGCTTCTCGCCGTCCCCGTACATCGTGCGGAACTTGAAAGCGACGAAGCGCACGCCGTCTTGGCCCAGACGCTTCTGGCGGTAGAAGATCGATCCGCGTGAGTCGAGCTTGATCAGGATCGACATCACGAGCACGAAGGGCAACAAGAACAATCCGCCGATCGAGGTCAACACGACGTCCATCAAGCGCTTGGCCAAGCGCGGACCGGCGAGCAGCAGCTGGCGTCGCACTTCGATCCCGAGCACGCCGCCTAGGCTGTGCGTGGGCGTGCCGAAGTGCGCGACATTGAACAGATCGGGAATCACCAGCACGCTGGAGTAGCCTTCGGCGTAGCGCTCGATGACTCCGAGCAGGGTCGCCGAGTCGAGCTTCGGCATCGCAATGACGGCCGAGCGAATGCCGAGGCGCTGCGCCAGAATTGGCGCAAGCTCGAGGCCGCCGACGATTGGCACGCCCTCGACCTCGGCGAATTGCTCCAGCACGGAGCGCTGGGACGGCGTTTCGAAATCGTCGTTGCGCGCGTGCGAAGATTCCGGACCCTGGCGCACCGACTGGACCATCAGGTCTTCCTCACCCCAGGTCGCGCGTACGGTACCGTGCTTGGTCGGATCGTCGTCGAGAATGGCGACGGGTTTGAGTCCGAGTTGGGGGCGGTGTTGCAGGGTGCTCACCACTGCTCGCCCCACCTTGCCGGCTCCGAAGACGACCACGGGTTGCCCCCACCAGGGGCGCTTGGCGCACTCCGAACGCAGGAGTCCGCGGCCAACCGGTACGAGCACGACGGAAGTGAGCCAACCGACCAGCCAAGCGAGGTGGGGCATGGTCTGAAAAGCGCCGTTACGCGAGACGGCGATCGCCCACGAGCCCAGATAGATCAGCGAGATGGTCAGCGTGCAGCGACGGATTTCTTCCGACGGACTGGGGGGCGTAAGTCCGTACATTTGCACGGCAGTGAGCGCCGCGATGCACATGGGCACGAGCGCGATCACGCTGAAGCGCTGAGCGCGAGTGAGCGTATCGCTAGCGACGATCGCACCGACCATTCCAGCCGCGAGGCTCAGCGTCACGACATCGGTCAGGATCAACAGCGCGCGCGACAGACCGGGCCGGCACACCACATTTAGGCCGACAATCGAGGGATTTTGCCGCGCGCGATGCGCCATCCCGGTGCCGTTGCTGCGGGCGACGCGGACTTGCTCAATCAACGCGTCCGCGATAGCGCGAGAGTCGCAGGCGCCCATGCGGCGCAATATCGCGCCGACGTGTCCGCCGCTCTCCGACTGGATACGCAACGCCTGGCGTAGCTGCTCGGGCGTGATTACACCGTTGCGGATCAGCACCTGGCCGATCTCGTTGTTGCGCTTGCGGCGGCGTTTGTAGAACGCCGGGACCCGGTGGGGCCGGCCTGGTGGCCCAGCGACTAGCACTGGCTTCGCTCCACTACTCATTCACGCTCGAGCATTCACCCGAGAGCCAGGTGGCCTACCCAGCTTGTCTTGGCGCCTTGGATGGCCACGCGCATGATTTCGCGTAGCAATGCGGGTTCGATGCCCTCGACGGCAGTCGTCGCAGCGGGGCTAGCCGTGAAGTCGCCCACGCGGCGGTCGTCGAGGATGCGGATCACGCTGTACTGCCCGCGTTGCACGCGGACGATGCGGTAAGTGCTTCCTGCAACCTGAACCATTCCCTTAATGACCGATTGCATCTCCTCGAACCTTTACCAGCCCTACCTTTAGTACCCTACATCAGGCCCAGTGGGAAGGGGCTCTGGCCCGCAGCCCACAGCCCTTTGGGCACCGCCAAAGGTCGCCGTCGCGGCGGCTGTCCGGCCAGCGCGTGTGCAGTTTCCGTTTCAGGGCTCGGCGAAGGCTCGCTTTTCGCGCTTCCGCTAAGCAGGTAATTCGTCCAGCAGCCGGCGAAGCTGCTGGGGGGTTCTCGCCCCGAGCAGCGCCACTGAAATGCCGTTCGTGCGGCCAGCGAATTCCAGTGCCATTTGCGCGATGGTTACCCCGCGTTCGGTTGCCCGAGCCTGCAACTCGAGCAGCTGTTTTTTCCTCGACTCGGCCTGCTCCGGCGAACTGCAGTAGGGCAGGAGATCGAGCGCGTGAGCTTCCGGTTTGGCAAGCAGCCCGTTGCCCAGGCACTCGCGAGCGATGCAGGCGACCTGCTGCGCGCGCGCCGTGGGCAGGATGGACTCGAGCGCTCCCGGCTCGAGCAAACTGAATGCGAACTGCAAAGATGACACATTGGGGAAGCGCAGCGCCGCGCGCGCCGCTTCGGGACAATCGCAGGAAATGCCGTAATATCTCAACTTCCCTGCGCGCTTCAGATCCTCCAGGGCGGGCTCCCATTCGCCGCGTTCGACGATCTCGACCGGTGGGCTGTGAAGTTGAAAGAGATCGACGTAGTCCGTGCGGAGGCGTCGCAAGCTCGCTTCGAGCGCGCGTGTCAGGTACGCGGGCGAGTAATCTTGTGCGATCGTGCCGCGCGCCATCGTCGGCAGACGATCGCGGCGAATGCCCAGCGCTTTGATCACGGGCCGGAGCAGCGGCTTGAGTCGGCCGGCAAGCTTGCGACGCCCGGGTAAACAATAGCCCGCCTTGGTCGTGATGATCACCTCGCTGCGCCGCTTGCCGAATACGTGGCCAAGCAACGCCTCACTCTCGCCCTGGCTGTACATATCGGCCGTGTCAAAGAAGTTGATCCCGCCATCGCGCGCGACCGCCAGCAGCCGGACGAAGCTCTGTCGATCACCCTGAAAAACTCCGCCGATTCGTGCGCAACCGAAGCCAAACTCGGACACCTCGAGATCCGTCTTGCCGAACGCGTTGAGCCGCATGGCGTGCAGTATCACTCCCTCGCGCGTTTCGGCAAAGCGCGATCCGGCGCGCGTGAGCCACGCGGGTCGTGCACCGCAAAACTTTGCCGTGGTATAGGCTGAACGCGTGGAAGACAACCGTGTCGTCGTGATTGGCAGCGGCCCGCCCGCAGCGGCCGCCGCCGTGTTCCTCCGTCGGGCCGGTATCGAGGTGCTGGTCCTCGAGGCTGGTTCGGAACGCGCCGCGCGCGGGCTCACCTTCCGCATTCGCGGTCTGACCGTGGCGAAGCAGCGCGGTCCGCTCGTGCAGCGCAGGGGCGTGAGCAAGACGGGTGACCCGAACGCGATGTTGTTCGAGGAGCTCTCGCCCGGCGGGCTGAGCAATCATTGGAGCTGCGCGGTTCCGCGTTTTTCGCCTGAAGATTTTGCAGACGCCGAGCGCGCCGGCGCGGAGGCAACCTGGCCGATCGGCTACGACGATCTTGCGCCTTGGTACACGCGCGTCGAACCGTTGCTGCACATCGCGGGTTCGAGTCTCGGCAAGCCACAACTTCCGGCTGGCAACGTGCGTCACGCCTGGGAGCTCAGCCGCGAATGGGCAGCGCTCGAGGAAGACGCGCCTCGCTTCGGCCGCTCCGTCGTGGCCATGCCTTACGCATACGGTGCCGATACGTCCCTGACCTGGAGCGGTACCGCCTTCAACTCGTTCGTGCGCTTGATTCGACCCGAGCAGAAGAAAGGGGGCCTCACCGTGCGCTTCGGCGCGCGCGTGCAGCGTTTGGAATGGGATCCGCACGAGCGCCGGGTGGCGGCGGTTGTGTTCCGCGATGCCGCGAGTGGCCGTGAGGAGCGCGTTACTTGTCGCGCCGTCGTGCTTTCTGCCGGCGTATTCAACACTGCGCAAGTTTTGTTGCAGTCCAAGAGCGCGGATTTCCCGGACGGGCTCGGCAACACCCACGGCGTGCTCGGTCGCTACTTGAACGATCATCCGATCGCCAAGATAGTGCTCGGTTTGGGCTCACCGATCGGTATCTACCCGGCGGCGTACATCACGCGCGCCTCGATGGATCGCTCGACGCCCCTGTATGCGGCAGCCGGCATGCAATGGAGCGGCGCGGCCATCGTCGCGCGCGGCGCGTTGCAGGGCCACCTTGGCCAAGCGGTTTCGACTGGTTTTAGCGTGTTCGGCACGATGGCGCCCCATCGAGACAACTTCATTGCGCTGGACCCGAGCCTGACCAGCTCCGATGGCACCCCGGGCCTCGCGCTTCACATTCGTCACCCGCCCGAAGCCACCAAGGTGCTGGAAGAAGCGCGCGACCAAATTGTCAGCCTGTTTGCCCGAGCCGGCTTCGAGCCCCGGCTCGATGTTTGGAAGATCGAGCCGGTCGGCAACTCCAACCACTACGCCGGCAGTTGTCGCATGCACAGCTCGCCCGAGTTCGGCATGGTGAACGCTTGGAGTCGCATGCACGTCGCGCCCAACTTGGTGGTGGCCGATTCCTCGGTCTTCACCACGAACCCCGAGAAAAATCCGGTGCTGACCTCGATGACCTTGGCGGCGCGCGCGAGTGACCGGCTGGCCTCGGAGCTCAAGAGTGGTGACCTGTGACGTGAACCGAACCTCGCACGCGATTGCGCGCGAGGCATCGAAAAGGCAAGAAGCGTGAACGAGAAGATTGGGGTGTTGTTCCTCTTCGCCCAGAACGGCTTCGGCGCCGATGCAGCGGTCCACTCGGACATCATCCGCAACTTGGATCGCGATCGGTTCGAGGTGCACGTGGCTTGCACGGATGGTGGTGGTGGCGCGGCCGCGCCCGACTCACTGGTCAAGCTGCGCGACATCCCCGAGATCAAGCTCCGCCCGACCCGCTTTGCACCCACCCTCGGCCAACGTGACGGCCGGGCCGTGCTCGGCGCGCTGCGATCCGCGGGGGCGTTTTCCAGTGATTTTCTAGCTCTTCGTCAATACGTCGTGCGCCAGCGAATCCGCATCGTGCACAGCACGGAAAGGCCCCGCGACGCGACCTACGGAGTCGGCCTTGCCAAGCTGGCCGGCGCGCGGTCGGTGGTCCATGTGCACGTCAAATGGTCGGACGAGTACAGCGCGTTGGCCAAGTGGGGAGTGCGACGCGCGGACGCCGTGTTCAGTATCTCTCGCTACGTCACTCGCACGCTAGTCGACATGGGCAAGCCGGATTCGTCGATCCACACCATCCTGAACGGCATCGATCCTTCGAGATGGGATCCAAATGTCGACGGCTCGGAGCTGCGTCGCGAACTGGCCGTTCCGCAGGATGCGCTGGTGTTGGCCTCGGTGTCTCGTCTGTTCTCCTGGAAAGGACAGCGCGAGCTCTTGCGCGCGTTTGCGCTGGTGCGAAACGAACTTTCCAATTTACGTCTGTTGATCGTGGGCGCCGACGCGGAAGAAGTGGAAGGCGGTTCATTTACGGCCGAGCTCAAGGCGCTCGCGCGAACGTTGGGCATCCAGCAAGACGTGATCTTCACCGGACCGCGCTCGGACGTACCGCGCGTCATGGCCGCTTGCGATGTATTCACGATGCCGAGCTTCGAAGAACCATTCGGCTTGGTGTTCTTGGAAGCGATGGCCATGAAAAGGCCGGTCGTCGCTCTCGACAACGGCGGGACGCCGGAAGTGGTGGAGCACGGGCGTTCGGGGCTGTTGTCGCCGCCGCAAGACATTGCCGGCTTGGCCGCCAACATCCTCATCTTGCTCAAAGATCCAAAAATGCGGGAAAAAATGGGTGAGTACGGGCGAGCTCAGGTGCTCTCCCGCTTTAGCGCGCGGCGCATGGCCGCGGACGCCGAACGCGCCTATGAGCGCATCCTGGCTTCACGCTAGTCCCTACGCGGCGTAGCCCTTGTTCCCGACTAGCGAGCGCACGAAGCGATAGGCCGAGTAGGTGATGGGCGCGGCAATGAAAGCGCGCTCACGGAGCTGCCCCGCTAGATTGGTCTTGTACCAGTTGGGCTCGAACAGGATGCGCCCCTCGTTGGTTTGGAATGGATCGCCGGTGGGCGCGCATTTCTCCCCGAAGGTGAGTGCGAGCATCGGGCGCGCGGCCTTGCTCCGATTGGGCATGCCGCGATGCCAAAGCCGCGAAGTCCGCAGCAGCACGTCGCCTTGTTGCAAAGGTAGCCGCGTCGTGCCGCGATACTCCCGACCGAGCGCGTACTGCCAAAACTTGTAGAAGCGCTTGTGCGTTCCGGGCAAGACGTCGATTGCGCCGTTCACCAGATCAGTGTCCACGACCGCGACGTTGGCGATCATGAAGTCTTCGGCGAAGACGCCATCCATGTGATAGTGCTGCGCCACGCTGTTGGGCAAATTCAGGTTCAGGCCCATGCGGACGGCTGAAGACTGCGGGTACACCGCCTTCAGTAGATCCAGCACGCCACGCTCTTGGAGCGCCTCGTAGGCGAAGCGTGACTCCACTCCGGGGAAGCAATTGAGGTGTCCCGTGAGCGTTCCGCCGCCCGAAAAAAGCGCGCCCGAGCGCTTGGAAACCTCGAATTCTTCCATCAGGCGCGTGCGAAACGCGGATAACCGTTCCTTGGACACGACGTTGCGTAAAACGGTGTAGCCGTCCCTCTCGAAATCAAGCTTGGCTTGGTCGAGCTCTTTTTCGGAAATCTTCATGGCAGCGTCGACAATTTTACTATGACTAAGGCGCGATCGCTAACCGCTGCCAGCATGCCGAGACAAGCGCGGCGGTCGATCGCGTTTCCAGTGAGATTGAACCAGCGTGCTAAACGGCTTTTTGGGCTTTCGCGATCTGATGGGCGTGAAAGATCGCCGAGCCGAGGAAGCGCGACTGCCCGACTTGCTTCACTGTCTTTTTGCCCTGGGCGAACGACATTTTGTCGATTAGCACGCACAGCACTGCGGCATCCACGGTTTGGGCGATCGACGTCGTGATTGGACTGTCGCCGATTGGAGGCAGGGCAACCAACAAGCGCTCACCGTCATTGGTGCAGCGTCGGACCTCGCTCAGGAAGCGTACGAGCTGGTCGAGCGGCACCTGCGTCGCATCGGCGACCTGCAATGGCCGCCCCAGGTGAATCATACCCGTGCGCGAAAGGGTGACGGCAACGATCAGCGAAAACTCCAACGCCGCACCCGCGCTGGCCGGGATCAACGCGAGCGAACGCCACGGCCGATTTTCGACCGCCAGCCACAGACGTTGCCAGTCAGGATCGCGCCACGGTTCGACGCGAGTCTCAGGCGCGACCGCCAGCGTCTGCTGGTGATCACGGGGATGGGTGTCGATTCGCGCGTTGCTCAATTACTGCTCCCACACTGAAGATAGGCTCGAATTGAGTCCACGGCCAGCCGAACTAGTGGAAATTCTGTCTCTACCCATGGAAGTAAGGGAGAGTGCGAGCGCGGACTTCGCTAAGACGACCCGGCCGCGGTAGGGGGATCTGCGCCCTGAAGCACTTCGATCTGAATTGCGGGGATGCCATTCACGCGCGTGTTCGGCGCGACATCCTTATTGACCAGGGCACCGGGGTTGACGATTGAGCCAGCACCGACCGTCACCCCCGGTAGGATCGTGCAGCGGGCTCCGAGCCAGGCCCCAGAACCGATGCTTACGGGTGAACGCTGCACCGGACCCGCGCGATGCTCCCGGATGTCGAGCTCGTGGGTGCTCGTCAGGATCATCACGCCGGGCCCGAGCGTCACGCGGTCGCCGATCGTGATTCGTTCTTCCAGATCGAACACGCAGTCGACCGCGATGGCGCACTCCTCTCCGATGACGAGGTTGGAGAACAGCGCGCTCCCACCGTTGATCTTTGGTGGTCCGGCGAGCAACGTCCCCGCGCCAATCTGGAAGCCAGCGAGTGCGAACAGCCGCGCTCGCGCCCGCGCGCTGTTGCGCGGCAAAAAGGAGTCAATCGCGTTCAGCGCGATGAGCCTCGGATGAATCCCGAAGGTCTCCTCGTGCAACAACGTCTTCACTCGCGTCCAACCGGTGGGCTTGGGCTCCGTCCGGTCCCTGACTGTTTCCCTATCGTCCATGTCAGCTCTCGAAGCCATCAACGCCACTTGGCCAGGGAAACGCTGCGGCTCCCGCCGATCCACATGTTCGGCGGGACATCCTTGGAGACGACGACCGAAGCGCCGATCACCGAACCTGCGCCGATCTTGACACCCGGCATTACTGTAACGCGAGCACCCAGCCAGGCGCCATTGCCGACTTCGATCGGTGCGGAGCCAACTTTGCCACAGCGCCGCGCGGGATCGGAAGACTCGTGTGTGCGCGTCAGGAACATCACGTCCTGACCAACTGCAACGTGGTCCCCAATCGAGATATCCGCATCGAGCTCGAAGTAGGTGCGAGCATTGAAGCCACAGTAGGTGCCTACTTTGAGTCGAGAGCAGATGTCACCAGACCCGGCCAGCCTTGGCATGCCCCAGAAAACAGAGGCCCGCCCGATGCGGACGCCGAGTAGCCGCAGCGTGTTCGTCGTCAAGCGTGCCGCGGTGAACGGTGGGCACGAGCCGAAGATCCGCTCGGCCAAGCCAACCATCCAGGAAGGGACTCGAGCTTTATCAGGGGCGAGCAGCGAAACCACGATGAATCATCAACGATTACCCTGTCGAGTCTCGCGAGTCCAGTGTCGCCGCGTCTACTTTTTTGTGGTCATTTCTTCGAGCTTTGCTCGCGTTTGCTCGCATCGGCCGCGCTCGGCTGCGCTCGGTCACTCGATCTCGATCGTGTCGCCGGTCCGCATCGGGAAGGTCGCTGCGCCACCCTCATTGTGCAGGATTGCGTCGTAGGTGAAGCGAATGCGCACAAATTTCGGAAATTGACGCAACACGAAGATCCGCGATTTGTCGGCATAGTCGCCGGGGCCACCCGCTTGCGCCAATGCTTGAATGAGTTGGCCCGGAGGATCGAGAGTGATCGAACCCACGTGTGCAATCTCCCCGACCGCGGTGACCGTCACGGCCTGAGATTGATCCACGTTCACCGTGACCTTCGGCGCCACGATGAACTGCTTCAACTTCCCTTCGATCTCGTGCGCCAGCGCCGAAGGGTGCTTTCCCGCCACGTCGATCTCACCCGCGAGTGGCAGCGCGATTCGCCCGTCACGTCGGATCTTGAATGTCCCCGAGACACCGTCCTGCTCGTACACGCGAATGGTGATCGAATCGCCGACCTCGATCACGTACTCACCGGTCAGCGATGACCACTCGGACTTGGGCAGCTCGCTGTACCAGGTGAATTGCCCGGCGCTCGCGCAGCCAGCGACTCCGCTCAGCAGCAGCGAGATGCATGCACATCGCGGCAATAGAGCTGGGGTGAGAAGAAGTTGCCGGAACCAACGAGTCAGCACTGGGCTATGGTAGCCCGCCGCGCGTGCTTCCATCAAGCGCACAAACGTTCGAATAGAAAGTAGTGCGACGGACCGTGAAGAATCTCGCTCAAAAGCCGCCGGCGAGCCTGATGCAGTCGAGGCCGCGCAGGCACTGGGGCAAGGCGCTGAGCTTGATCGCCTTTGCTTATCCGCTGAGTCTCGCTGCGTTGGCGCTCGCGATGCAGTTCATCGGCGAGAGCTGGTGGGTGACGACTGCACTCTTGTATCTGCCGCGCATCTTGTTCGGCGTTCCATTGCCGTTCGTGGTCTTGGCGCTGCTGCTCGGCCGCATGCGAAAGCTGCTTTGGACGCAGCTCGTGGCGGGCGTGTTGCTGATCTTTCCGCTGATGGGCTTCGTGTTGCCCTTTCCGGGCGCAGCGTCGACGCCGGACGCGCGTTCATTTCGGCTGCTGAGCCTGAATGCCGATTCGGGTAACTTCGGACAGGCCGCGATTGCAGCTCGAATCATCTCCGCCAATCCGGATGTCGTGCTCATTCAAGAAGGCCCGTTCGGCGGCCAAAAACTCAGCGCGGAGCTGCACTCGGCTTACCCGTACGTCCAGGCCTCGACTCAGTTCATCATCGCGAGTCGCTTTCCGATCTTGCAGACGACCGACCCCGATCGGGTCGCCTACTATGGGCGCCAGCGCTCAGCGCGGTTCATGCGCTACCTGCTCCAGACGCCGCTCGGTGTCATTGCGTTTTACAGCGTGCATCCCATTTCGCCGCGCGGCGCGTTGAACATTCACCACTTCCGCGACGCGTTGCATACGCTCAGAACGGGGGCATTTCTCGCTGGAGATCCCGAAGCCAACCTCGGGGCGAATACTGGCCTGCGGGCTTTGCAAGTTGCGACGGCGGCCGAGCTCGCCACGCGCGAAGGCACGGCCGTGGTCATCGCGGGTGACACGAACTTACCGGGCTTGAGCTCGATCCTTCGTAGCCACCTGTCACGCTTCAACGATGCATTTCGAGAGGCGAGCTGGGGCTTCGGCTTTACCTTTCCGGCGAAGCGTCCATTTTTGCGTTTGGATCGCATCCTCTCCGGGCCGGAGCTAGAGTTCAAAAGCTTCGGCGTGAGCTGCGCTGGGATCTCGGATCATCTATGTGTGTGGGCCGAAATCGAGCGCCGAAAGTGAGCCCCTGGTGAGTCGAGCGCAGCTCGACCGGCGCGACGCTCAATCCACGAATTTGGAGAGCAGACGCACGTACGCGGCTTGATAATAAATGCCGGATTCGGTGAGCTCCCAGGAGCTGGAGTATTGGTTGTTCGGCTCCCAGCCCGTGTTCGAATCCAGGTAAGCCTTCTCCGGTGGTTGGTCTTTGATCGGCGACGACGCGCAGGCGAGCTGCTGCCCCGCGCAGTACTGCTTGTTCGGTCCACCCGTCAGGTAGCCGGGCGCGGGTCCGAGGCTGGAGCTGCGGGCATTGTCGAAGCGCGGATCCTTGTCGCGAAACCAGGCGTGAAACGTCTCATCCGCACAAGCATCGCCGCCGTCCGCGTACATGTTGGTGAGGTACACGAGCTGCATCGGGTTGACCCCGTGAAATGAGTGCAGCATGCCGGCGGCTCGTTCCACGAAGCTGCCTCGATTGGCGTCAGAGGCGAGCCCATATGCCACCATATCGTAGTTGGTATTGCCGTAACCTGCGCGCGCCACGTTGCTCCCCCAGTGGTAGGAATCCGCGCGCATGAATGCGCGATACAGGTCGAGCTCGGGCTTGAATTGGAAGATATCGACGCTGTTTGCCAGCGTTTTTTTTCGGCCCAGGATGGCGCTCTTCGCGGCTGGGTCGGCGTTGGGTAGCGCGGCGTACTGCAGCAATGCATCACCCTGGGTGGGCTCATACACCGACCAGCGATCTTCTTGAAAAGGACGAGTCGAGGCGTAGTTCTTTTTCACGAAGTCGTCGTAGATCGCCTCTCCCGTGAGGGCGAACAAGTACACCGCAGCGACCACCGCATTGCGCTCTTGATCAACCACCTGCACGTCCGCGTCACCCGATTTGATCGTCCCGTCGTCGCAGCTGTCGCTCTTCGGGTGATCGCTATAAAAGGCCCAGGCGCTCTTGGCTCGTTTGGTCAATCTTTCGACCTGCTCTGCATGACCCGAGAGCTTGTTCAAAACCAGGGCGGTGTGCGCGAACTCTCCGGCCAAAGCGATGGTCGCGGACGAGCAGGGTTCCGGGTAGTAGAACCGCTTCAGCCTGCTTTCGTCGGGGATAGGCTCCCCGTAGTCCACGATGCCCACCTTCAACAGCGCCCCGCCCTTGAGGTCGCTCGGCTGCATCTTCTCCAGCCACGCGACCTCGATCAACACTTCGTCGATCAAGTCGGGAGTGCCGTTGCCTGACTCGGGGATGTCCAAATCATCCTTGAACGCAGCCGGATGCTCTTCGAACGCAGTGAGCAACGGATGCACGGCGCCAGCCGAAAACGTCACGTACTTGTTGGTGTCTCCCGCGTCCCACCAACCACCGCTCAGATCCCTCGCTGTCTTGCCATCGTTGCGCTCACGCACGTTCCGCGCTTCTTTGTCCTGGCCGGGTCCGAGGTAGTCGGCACCGAGGGACCAACAGCGCTTGCCGACGCAGGAGTAGGGCGGCTTTTTAGCGAAGTTTGCCCGGTTGAAATAGAACATCCGGGTCGCGGTTTTCAATACCCGCCGGTAAACGTCATCTGCGATCTCGAAGGGGTGCGAACGCCGCGCATTTTTCGGATCGAAGACGTAGTATGTGCCGGGCTCGCGCAGACTCGAGAAGTCGAACCACGAGCCGCTGTCGCCCGCGCGTTCATCTACGGCACCACCTCGCCACGCAACCCGCGGGCCCTTGAATACCGTCGTCCCGTTCGACCACTTTCTGACTTCGAGCGTCGCGCCAAAGCCGAGGTTCTCCCCAGAGGCCCAGCCGACTTCACGTTTGACGAGCACCGCTACCTTCGCGAGTGTCGGTCGGTAACCGAATTGATCGATCACCATCTGCGGGTCGAGCTTGACCGAGTTGCCCTGGCCCTCGGGCGGGGGAACGGGCGGAGGCGCTGTGGGCTGCGCCGGGTAAGGAATGCCCGAGCTGCCCCCGGATTTCGAGCTGCTCGCTGTGCTGTCGCTACTCGTCTCAGCCGGCGCGATGAGTTGGGTCGGCCCGAAGAAGGCATCCCCTGGCCGCACGGGCGGCTTCTCCGCGCAGTACAGGACCAGCGAGCCAGTCAGAGGAAGAAGCACGAGCGGCAAGAGCCGACGTCGGTTCATGGCACCGCTCGCACGGCGGGTTTCGATTCGATCGCCGGGCTCTGGACGGGTTTTGGCGCGCGCATGAACGGCGCTTCGAACAGCCGGTAGAAACCGTAGGACGCGACCAACATCAAGCCCAGCCCAATGGTCATCAGGCACAGAAACATCGCGTCGCGACTCAAACCAAGCGGCACCAAGACATACTGCCATTGCACCTGCAACAGCGGCGCATGGATGAGATACAGGCTGTAAGAGAATGCGCCAATCGTAACCAGTGGAGGCCAGGAGAAGAACCGACGCAGCATCGTGCCGCGCTGGTCGGACGCGGCCACGAGCGTAGCCATCGTCAATAAGCCCACTGGCAAATCGAGCCAATGAAAACGAGCCTCCGACACGCTGACGCCCCAGTGCAGCGTGAGTGCGACGATGCCAACGAACGCGAGCGCGGCAAGTAGGCTCCAAGGTACGGCGTCACGCAGACGAACGAAACGCGGCTCAGCGGAACGAGCCAGATATGCCGCGAGCATGCCCAGCGCGAACATGCCCAAAAATTGTGGGTGGGCCCGGGTCAAACGCGTGCCTTCGAAACCGAACCTCAGCGCGTAGCCAATGAGTAGCGAGCCGAGGACGACTGCTGCGGCGCCATAGCGGCGCCAGGCGAAGGCCAAAAACGGCACGATGAAATAGATCTGCCATTCCACGGCGATCGACCAAAACACGTAGTTGATTCGACTGGTGTGAAACAGGTCCTGAATCAAGAGCAGATGACTCAGGATCGCGGCCGGAGTTACCAGTGCTGGGTAATCCCAAAGTGAGCCGGTGGGTTTGCCGATGAGGGTCCAGATCAGCAGTAGGCACAGCGCGAGGGCTGCGTAGTACGGAGGCAAGATGCGCCGCGCGCGGCGCTTGAGAAAGCCGAGCACGCCTCCCCGCAGCTCCCCGCCATTCGCGATCATCGGCAAGGTCAGGCAAAACCCGGAGATAACGATGAACACAGTGACCGAGAGGTGGCCCGCGACCATCGAGAAACGCGCCAGAGACCAGGGGCTGCTTAGCGCTACCGCATCCCCGGTCGTGACCTGAGCGTACGCGTGATTCACGTAAACGACGAGTGCAGCCAGCGCGCGCAAACCATCTACGTGATCCAAGTGCATCCGTGACGTTTCTTGCGCTGGTCCCGGAGTCGTCATCGTCAACCTCTGATTCTTACGCACCTCGCGGAGAGCGTCCACTGTTCCATTCCGGAGGGACTCTCGACGCGGGAACCAGGCGATCGCGCGTGCGCCGGCGCGCCAGCCGGGTTGTCGCTGCTGAAGGACAATGTTAAGTGGGAGTGTCGAATGGCCACAGACGTCCGTATGACCGTCGTTCTGCCGACCTTCAATCGTCGGCAACGGTTGCAACGAGTCCTTGCTGGACTCGATCGACAGTCACTCGATCCGGAGTGTTTCGAGGTCGTCATCGTCGATGACGGCTCGAGTGACGACACCCGGGAGTGGCTCCGCCAGAACAGTCAGCGCCGTTACGGGGTGAACGCCCTGCACCAAGAGAATGCCGGACCGGCAACCGCGCGAAATGCAGGCGTTGCAGCGGCTCGTGGTCAATTCATCTTGTTCTTGGACGACGACGTGGAGCCGACCGAAGGCCTGCTCGCCGAGCACCTCCGTTCCCAAGAAGCGGAGTCCGATGTCGTGGTGATCGGGCCCCTCGCGTCACTGCCGCACTATGCGCAGCCGTGGGTGGCTTGGGAGCAAGCCAAGCTGGAGGCCCAATACGCATCCATGCTGCGCGGCGACTGGGAACCGACTTTTCGACAATTTTGGACGGGCAACGCTTCGCTCGCCAAGGCGCACGTCGTGGCCGCAGGCGGCTTCGATCCCACGTTCCTACGTGGGGAGGACGTCGAGCTCGGCAGGCGGCTGCACGAGCGGGGCCTGCGCTTTCGCTTCAACTCGAACGCTCGCGGTTTGCATCACGCGGAACGCTCCTTGGCTGCGTGGGAGAAAATGCACGCGAGCTACGGCGCTCTCGAAGTGCAGATTTTTGGCGGACTCGGTGAAGAGCAACTGCTGGAGACTCTGGCTCAAAACTGGAGTCGGATTCACTTGGCGACTCATTGGCTCGTGAACCGCTGCGTATGGAATCCGCTGCGTTATTCGCTTGCGACGCGGGCGCTGCGCAGTTGGCTGCAAATGGGAGCAGCGCTGGAGCTACCGGTCGCTGCAGATCAGGTGTGCGGAGCGCTCGCGAACGTCATCTATTGGCAAGCTTCGGCCCGGACTCTGGGCAAGGCTCGCGCAGAGCGCGTCTTCAGCCGCGGTGACGAACTTCGCGCTCAGGCGCGTTAGCCGACCGGGCGTAACCCAGGCTCAGCGAGCCAGCACGCCTGGTCGAAAGCCACGCAGCAAGTGCACCCAGTCCTTGGTGATGCGAGCCTCGTCGAAGTCAGTGAGCAGACGCTGATAGCCCGCGCGTCCGAGCGTCTCTGCGTACTGGGGGTCGACGAGCAAGCGCACGAGGTGTTCCGTCAGCGCGTTTCGATCGTTCGGATACGACAATAGTCCAGTTCGTTCGTGCAAGACGATTTCGGGCACGCCCCCCGACACGCACGCGACGACCGGCAAGCGGGCTCGCATCGCCTCGAGGAAAACCAGGCCGAACGGCTCCAATTCCGTGGGCAGGCAGAACACGTTCGCGCCGCACAAAAGCGTTGCTACGTCCTTGCGATGGCCGGCGAACACCACGCGGTTTCCCAGACCCAACTCGTCGGCTCGAGCTTTCAACACCAAACCGTAGTCGTGCCGAAATGTGCTCTCCCCACAGATCAAAAGTCTTGCACTCGGGGCCGGTCCGAGAGCCCGCGCGAAAGCCTCGACCAGCGCCAAGTGCCCCTTGCCCGGATCGAGTCGGCCGACGGCGATGACGACGCGAGCTTCGCTTCCCCAACCGAACTCGGAGCGCAAGGCGGCGCGGGCTTCGGCACTCGGCGTCGCGGTCGAATCGCCCGAGAGCGTGTTCGGTAGTGTGTACACCGCTCCCGGAGGCACGCCTTGGAGCAGGGCGGTCTGCCGGACGAACTCCGAAACCGCCAGCAGCTTTGGCGTGTTCCGAATCCGCTTCAATGCGTGCCGACCCATCCACGGCGCGACGCTGTAGTGAAGATGGATCACGTGCGGAGCGGGACAAATGGTCCGCGCGAGCCGAGCCAACTCGATGTCGATCAGCTGCTGGGAGGTATAAATCAGGTCAGGCTTGACATGCTTTACGACCCGCACGAGCCGAAGTAGCGCCCCCGGCATCCTTCGCAGCATCATGGCTGCGCGCTCGGGTTGGGTCGGGCGTGGGACCAGCGAAAGGTCTCTCCCGAAGTCGTGGAAGAAGACGGCGCCATCTTGCTCTTGAAGATGCCGCGCCGACGCCGTTTGGGAGAGGTATGAAGCCTGGATGCCGAGCGAGGCGGCGTGGCGCGCGAGTGCCGCGTGGACCTTGTACTCCGGGGACCGCCCATCTCGAGCGGCATGAATGAAGAGGACGCGCATCAGGTAAGTACTAAGTGAGGGGCTGTCCGACCCGGGCCGGCTTGCGTGCCGGAAGCCGATTGCCGCTCGGCCATTGCCCGTTCGCGACGGCGAGCTTCCCCGCCATAGCCAACGACGGAGCGACCATGAACACCGCGCTCCAACTCCCGAGCCCCATGTCGCCGTAGCACTGGACGAAATGAATCAAGAGTCCGGCGAAGCACACCAACGCTGCAGTCTTGTCGACCGGTGAACTTGCCGCGTGATAGGCGCGAATCGCGAAGTATACGCCGATGACCCAGAGCAACGTGATTGCCGTGTAGCCGAAGTAGCCGCAATAGGTCCAGAGACCCAGGATGCTGTTGTGGGGAATGAACCGCTCGAGCTGATAGTCGACTGCCGGCAAGGGTTGTACTTCCCAGAACCCCTTGCCATATCCGGTTCCAAAAAATGGAAACTGGCGGATGGTATAAAGCAGGTCGTAGTTCTCGATGTCACGCCACTGAGTGGACGCGTCCGATTTGGAATCCACCGCGGAGCGGATGATGCGGACTGGTTTGAACACGGCCGAACCGCCCGCGTTCCAACCAATCAGAACGTAGAGTAGCGCGATTGGCGACACGATCCGCAGCGTTCGCTGAATTTTCCTTTTGACCGCGTTCATCCCGGTGAGGAAGTAGAGCGTGATGAACACCAGGATGATCTGCACCCAGACCATGCGCCGGTTGTTGGCCAACATGCCCGAAACCAAGATCGGTAGCATGACCAACGCCAGCTTGCCGGTCCCACCGCGCATGCGGTGAACCAACATCGCCACCACCAATACCGTCGTCCAAGCAAACAGCATCGAGTCGTGATGTGTGGTCGCGTAGACCAAAGCCGTCGAGCCCGTCTCCGGGTCGGGTTTCGCGATCACGGTCGCGACGACGTAGCGTGCTTGAAGTGCGCGGCAGGCTCCGGCCAACAAAATCACCTTTCCAACCGCCGGCGCGTCTTGCGGACCGCGCAGACCCGCTTGAAAAAGCAAAAAGGTGAGCGGCACGTACATGACGCGGTCGAGCTGCCAGACGGCCATCGAGCTGTCGGCGCCACCGCGGATCAGTCCGACCATCCACACGAAAGCCATGCCGCCAAGCGCCAGGTACGCGACCTGGATCATCGGTCGCGGTACTGCGAAATGGCCGATGCGATCGATGTTCGACCGGCTCGACCGGCGGGTGTAGACGATGACACCCAGAAACGCGAGCATGATATCCATGCCGGAGAAGAACAGTCCGCCGCCGACGGTCTGCTTCAAGTGCGTCAGCATCAAGCCTCCGAGCGAGAACAGCGGAGACTTCCACATCCCAGCCGCAGGCTGTTCGCTGGGGTTCTCGAGCGTGAGGGCGCAAAACATCAGCACCAAGAGCGAGTGCCGCAATGGCGCCTTGGCCATCGAGTAGAACAATAGAGGCAGAACGATCAGGGCCACCGCCCAGCCGAGGATGCCGTTGTCGATCAAGCAAGCGACGACCGTCAGGAAGACGGCGATGCCGAAAGCTGCTTTGACGTCCGCCCCGAGCGTAGCTTCAGCCATGGAGTCGAGGAGCCTGGCTCGGCTCGCTCACTCCGCGCTGTGCGGAGGAAGTTTCAGCTCGGCGAGGACGGGCAACGCCATGTGTTCCACCTGCCAGCGCTCGACGATGACTCCGCGGCGAAGCTCTGCCAACACCGGCACTCCCAACGCGAGTAGCAGCGACAGAAATACGCCGGCGGCGAGAACGATCCCGGGCTTCGGTTTCGTGGGCACGTCCGGAACTTCGGCAGGAACTACGATTTGATATCGATGTTCGAACGCCGCTTGAGCCGTATCGAGTTGCATGCGGCCGGAGCGGATCTCGTCGCGCAACGAGCCGTAGCGAACCACGGCGCCCGAGAGTTGGGCGGTGAGTGCAGGGTCCGTGTTCTCGTTCTCGAGCGCCTGGATGATCTCGCTCGGGAGAGCAGCCGCCACCGCGCTTGCTCCGGTCGCCGGTCCTCCCGATCCTCCTCCGGAGCTATGGGTGGCGAGCGCCTCGCGTTGCTTGAGGGTGCCCTCGAGATCGGCGACTTCGCTACGCATGAGCGCGATGTCCGAGGGAACTTGCGAAAGCAATGCGATGCGCTCCTGCTCGGTCACGACTTGCGGATGTGAAGGAGTGAGGTGCAGCTGTAGCTCCGCGAGCTTGGTTCGCTCATCCCGCAACTGTCGGTCGCGCTCGCCTTCACGCTCGGCGAGTTGACGCTTCAGCTCCACGAGCTTTGCTCGTTGCTCCGGAAGCTCTGTACCCATGGCCAGCGCTGCGGCTGCGCGGCGGGGAGCGGCAGAGACCGCGTTGCCCTGGCTACCCGGGATGGTCGCGGACTTGACTGCGTGCTCGGCGCGCTCGGTATGGGCGGTGTTGATCTGTTGAGCCAGGGTTTCGACCTCGGCGCGCATCTTGATCGCGTGCTCGTCGAGGATGGCCATTTTCGCTTCGAACGCGGAGATTTCGGCGGTGTGGCGAGTTCGCAGAAACCCTTCGCGCGCGGCTTCCGCGAGCTCTGCCGCGGTTTTGCCGTCGGTCCAGTCGACGCTGATCTGAAGGTTGTTGGCGGCGTCGGGCCCGGCCACGAGCTTCGAGCCCAACGTGCCGACGAGAATCGAGGATATGGTCGCGTCGCTCCAGGGACCGAAAACCCGCTGAGTCAGCCGGTCCTTGAGTGCCATCAAGGGCGGGCGACGTTGCGCGAACTTTTGGATCAACCCGGTCTCGCGCACGAGCGACTCGAGGTTGGCTTGGCGCATGATCACCGTCGGCGCGCCGAGCAGCGGATTAGGGCCGCCGTTGCCGTCCAGAACGGGGTTGTCGACCGTCATCAGCACGGTCGTGCAGCGATACGTGCGCGGCAGGTATCGGACCAACAGGCCAGTCAACGCAAACCCGATCAGCAGGATGCCAGCGACCCAGGAGCGCCGTTGGCGAATCCCTCGCCGTGCAAAGGCCAGGTAGCTGCGCAAGAGCTCCGCCTGTAGCCCACCGCCCTGGTCGGCTCGCTCGCCTTCGTCCTCACCGTGCAACGGATCTTCGCCGGCCATCAGAGTCGCCACACCACGAAGTAAAGCAGGAGCAGGTAAACGAAATTGAACACCGAAATCTGCACGATTACTTTCTTCAGCGCAGCCCGGGGGTTCTCGATGCGCGCGGCGCGCGCGGGGATCACGATCGATGCGATGATCACTGACATCAAGACTAGCTTCTGCACGATCGGAGTCTCTTAGGTTCGACTTTCCGCTCGCGGCGGAACCGAGTTACACGGGGGAACTATAGGACTTCGGCGGTTTCCGCGCAAGCAAAGGGCGCGCGGCGCCCGCTCACGCGAGCTTGCTCGACTCGTCGAACCGGTACGACTCGAGCAAGCGAGGCAAGCCTCCCTTCGAACGAGGTTTTCGCTGCGGGTGATCTACCCGATTGCGGCCTTCCTCGGGGCCGCCTAAACAGCCGAGGCATGCGTTGCTTGATCCTTGCGGCGG
The DNA here is from genome assembly GCA_037200885.1 of Pseudomonadota bacterium. GTDB lineage: Bacteria > Myxococcota_A > Polyangia > Polyangiales > Polyangiaceae > PMG-095. The sequence continues at coordinate 784,960 of JBBCIN010000003.1, read as the reverse complement.
GCCGTTTCGACGACTCGCTGAAAGCGGAAATTGCGGCTGGGCGTGAGCCCCGCCTGGACGTCTTCGAGCTCGCTCGTGAGCTCGGCGCACAATACGTGGATTTCGGTGACGTCGATCGTTCGAGCGATCTCCTCGTGCGACTTGCCGCGCGAAGTGCTGGGAACTCCGTAGCGCTTGCGCTCCTCGGATTTCGGATGCGGGCGCGTTACGACGCGTTTTTCACGACCGGCGAGGATATCGGGTTGCCGCTCGCCGCGCTGATGAAGGCGACTCGCGCGCGCCAATCGCACACCATGATCGCGCACACCTTGCTGCCCGCGAAGAAGCAAGCGTTCTTCAAATACGGCCGAGTCGGTAGCGCCATCGATCGCGTGTTGGTCTATTCGACGAACGAGGAACGACTGGCGATTGACCAGCTCGGGCTGCCTGCGGCCAAGGTCGAGCGGCTGTACTACCATGCAGATCAGGAGTTCTTTCGCCCGAGCGCGGTCGCGCTCGAGCCGGATCTGATTTGCGCTGCAGGTCAACTGCTTCGTGACTACGACTGCCTGGTGGACGCGGTCCGCGATCTGCCCGTGCGCGTGCAGATTGCGGCGGGCAGCCCGTGGATCGAACGGCCGCTGCAACCGCGCGCCGCGCTACCGGCGAACGTGACCTGGGGGCGCATGAACCGGTTCGAGCTCAGGGGCCTGTACGCGCGCTCCGCGCTCGCCGTCGTGCCCATCCTGCAGAACCATTATCAAACCGGGATCGCGACGATCCTGGAGATGATGGCCATGGGTAAATGCGTGATAGCGAGCCGCACCCATGGTCAAACCGACACCATCGTCGATGGGCAGACCGGCGTCTACGTTCCCCCCGGAGATCCGCTGGCACTGCGCCGCGCCATCGAACGCATGCTTGCGAGTCCAGCCGAAGCCGCGCGAATGGGCGCGGCCGCGCGTGAGTTCATCGAGCAAAAAGCGTCACTCGATCTGTTCGTGAAGCGCCTCGTCGCCGCGACCCGAGCCGGACACGAGAGTCGTCACGGGGTCTGACGCTACCGTGTCGAAGAAGGCCTACGTCGTACTTGGGCTCTTGCTACTCTCGTTGGTCGCGGGGATGGTCGCCGGGCGCCGTGCTCACCGCACAGAGGCACCGGAGCCTTCGGCGAGTGCGAGTGCGAGCGCGCCTCTGCTACAGGCGCGCGTTGCCGTGCCTTTCCAAGTGGCTGAAACCATCTACGACGGGAAATTGACCGAAGGCTGGGTCGATTGGGGTTGGGGCAATCACGACCTGCCGAAACAGGGTCCCGCCAAGATCGTGTTCTCCGGCTATGGCGGGATCATCTTTCACCATACCGAGCTGCCGTCGCGCCTTGGTGGTTTGTCTTTCCGTTACAAGCCTCCCGCTGATTGGCCTGAATTCCTGGCCGTATCGCTCAAGCGCGGCGGCGGTTCCAGCTCCTTTCCGGTCGTGGCACTGGAGTCGAAGCATGTCGTGATACTTGCCGATGGCTGGCGTGAAGCGTTGATTCCTTGGGCCGAGTTGAATCCTTCGAACTTGCCCATCGACGGCGTTTCGATTGCGGCGCGCGTGGTCGTGCAGAACGACCCGGTTGCGTTGGACCGCGTCGTGCTGGTCAAGCCGTCTGCCTCTGCGGCGGCGGGACCCGTGCCGACGCGGAGCGAGGAGTTGGTGGTCGCCTGCGCCGGGAACACTCAGCCGATCAATCCGATGATCTACGGTGCTGCTGGCGGCGATTGGTCGAGCGGACAATTCGCGCAACGCATCGGCGGTAACCCGACCACGCGACTCAATTGGGACGCCGGCAACCTTTGGAGTACCGGCAACGATTGGTTCTTCGAGAACGGTCAGGAGAAGACCGGAATTTGGGATTGGCTCGACACCGCCAGCGCAGCCGGGCTTCAGAGCGCCGTCACCGTGCCGATGATCGGTTGGGTTGCAAAAGACGCTACTTCGGTGGGCTTCCCTTGGTCGAAGTTCAACCCGCAACGCAAACGCGATCCGAATCGACCCGAGGCAGGTGACGGTTTCCGTCCCGATGGCACCCCGATCCGCCCTGGTCCACCCAGCCAAACCAGCGTCGAAGCGACGCCGGAAGTCATTGGTCGCTGGATCAAGAAGCTGCGCGAGAAGGATCGCGTCCGCGGCAAACGCAGCGCGCAGATGTACCTGCTCGACAACGAACCGACGCTTTGGAACAAAACCCACCGCGACATCCACCCCGATCCAGTGGGCTACGACGAGTTGCTGGATCGCACCATTCGCTACGGTTCGGCGATCCGCGCCGCTGACCCCGACGCGGTGATCGCAGGTCCCACCGAATGGGGTTGGAACGGCTATCTTTACTCCGCGAAGGATCGCGAGGCGGGGCTCGTACTACATCCCGATCGCAGCGCACACGGCAACGTGCCCTTGATTCCGTGGTACCTGCGCGAACTCGCCAACTACGAGAAGACCAAGGGTGTTCACATTCTCGATGTACTGGACGTGCACTTCTACCCCGCGGCGGAGCACATCTACGGCGACAACGCGCGAACCGACGCGGAGGGTTCCGAGCTACGCCTGCGATCGACGCGGGCGCTTTGGGATCCCGACTACGTCGATGAGTCTTGGATCAAAACCGCGGTTCAACTGGTGCCACGACTGAAGCAGTGGGTCGCCGACAACTATCCAGGCAGGCAGGTTTCCATTGGTGAGTGGAGCTTCGGTGCCGACGATCACATCAGTGGCGGGCTTGCCACTGCCGAAGCCCTCGGTCGCTTCGGACAGAGCGGACTCGACGCGGCATTTTTCTACGGCGGCCCCAAGCCCGGCACGCCCGTGTTTTGGGCGTTTCGCGCATTTCGAAATTTCGACGGCAAAGGAGCGCGTTTCTTGGATATTTCGCTTTCGACGCGGGCCGCGTCGAAGGTCTCGCTGTTCGCCTCGCGCAATGCTGAAGGCACTCGCATCGTGGCCGTCATGGTGAACCTCGATCCGGTATTCGCCATCAAGTCACAGATCAATCTCGACCACTGCGCTCGCGCCCGTTCGCGACGAGTGTTCAGCTATGGCCCGGGTTCGAAGGAACTGGTCGAGGACGTAGCAGCCAGCGTCGAGCCCACCTCGGTCGTCACCGTTTCACCTTACTCGTTCGCGGTGTTCGATTGGAACTTGGAGCCGAACGGCGCCGCTCCCTGACCGCAAACGGCAAAGTTTGCCGTCCCTTTTTTCACGAAGCTCCCGGCCGCACGCCAATTCGGCACTGTTTCTGACGAAGTCGACTGTGCTAGCCTCGGCCGAGTTTCATGCTCCCACTGCTCTTTGCGCAGCTCGTCACGCTGAGCCTGGGAGACCGGACGGAAGCTCGCTATCTCGCCGGTGACAACGACAACCACTACGAAGCGTCGACCCGACCCACCGTAGGCCTGACGTTCGGCTGGAAACGCGGTTCATTGGCCGTCGTATACGGGCCCTTCATGCGGCTCTCACCGCTCGAATCCACGCCGCGCTCGTTCGATGTGTTCCACTTCGGCTCCGCGATTGGCACGTATCGTTTTCGTCTCACCACCGTTTCAATCAGTGAGACGGGCGGCTACGGCTACGTGAACCTACGTGAAGTGGCAGTTGCGCCTCCGGGCGCTACTGCGCCGATCCCGAACACGCCCACGCCGGGCGCGCCCACGCCCACCATGCCCACCACGCCCGCGAATCCGGGTGGGATCCCAGGTACGGGCGGCACGAACACCGGCTCGCAAGCTCCAAGTCAGCTGCGCACCATCGACCGGTCGATCCTCTTTGGCGCCAGCACGACCAATCTGGCGCTGCAGCATACGCTCTCGCGTCGCTGGTCCCTGGGTGAACAGGTCGGCTATTCGGTTGCGGGGGGCGTTGGCTACCCGGCCAACCAGATTTACCCCTGGGCCCAAGGCTGGCTGCTCGGCGTGACCACCACCTACCTGTACACGTTTTCGCGGCCCGATTCGCTCAGTAGCGCCCTTTCACTTCGCTGGGCGACGGGCTCCGACGGCAATCAAGTCTACACGTTCATGGTCAACGAGTACTGGACGCACGAATTCAACGCCCGCACGCGTTCCGTGCTCGGAGCAGGCATCACCGCCTCGCGGTTTTCCAATAGCGACGGTCTGGTTGGCTACAGCATCTATCCGACCGCGCTCGCGAGCATTGGGCACTTTCGCAAGATCGGTGCGGGCACGCTGTCGCTATTTTGCGGGGTGTATTCGACTCCGGTAATCGATCCATTGCGCGCCACGGTCGATCCCCGTCTTGGTGTGAGTGGCGGCATCACCTTCAGCCAAGGCAAGTTTACGTCGAACGCCTCGGCGTCGGCCGCGGTTTCTGTTGCGCCAACCGATGACCAGGGCGCGGTCGATTCGGTCGGTGCTGGCGCGGGCGCTGGCTACTGGTTTGGTAAAGCCTTCAGTATGGACAGTGGCATTCGCGCCGCCTGGCAAACGTATCAAGGGAACACGGTGACCCCCGCGAGTTGGACCGCCTACGTCGCAGCCACTTTCGTGGCGGAGACACTGCTCAATGGCCATCGCTGATCGTCGAAAGCGAGCGGCGGCGAATTTCCCAATTGAGTCGAAGCCCGACTTGTGGATGGACTACGGGTCAATGTTGCCCGAAGTTCAGCAGCGAGCCCCGCGGCGACGATCCCAACTAGGTGCCTGGTCCTCCGGGGCGGCCGGTGACCATGGCGAACGAGATCTCAATGGAAATTAACTCAGTGGGCGGACCCGAGTTCGCGCCAATCAAGCTTAGCCTAGTCATCCCTTGCTACAACGAAGAGAAGACTTTGGAGTCGTGCATCGAGAAGGTGCTGGCGATCCAGGATGCTGGGCTCGTGCTGGAGCTGATCGTCGTAGACGACTGTTCGAAAGACCAGAGCCTTGCCATTGGCCGCCAGCTGAGTGAACGCATTCCGGGCATGGTGATACTGCATCACGAGGTCAACCAGGGTAAGGGCGCTGCGCTGCGAACGGGCATCAAGCACGCCTCGGGCGAATTCGTGGCCATCCAAGACGCCGACCTCGAGTACGACCCGATGGATCTGAAGCGGCTGCTCGTACCGCTACGCATGGGTGAAGCGGACGTGGTTCTCGGTTCTCGGTTCCTGTCGACCGGCTACCATCGCGTCCTGTATTTCTGGCACTCACTCGGAAATCGATTCCTGACCTTGCTCTCGAACATGCTGACGGATCTCAACCTCACGGACATGGAGACTTGCTACAAAGTCTTCCGTCGGGAAGTGATCCAGAGCATCGAGATCGAAGAAAATCGCTTCGGATTCGAGCCCGAGGTGGTCGCGAAGATGGCTCAAGCCAGGCTTCGCATCTACGAAATGGGCATCTCGTATCGTGGCCGGACTTACGCCGAGGGCAAGAAGATTGGCGTGAAGGATGGCTTTCGCGCCCTGTACTGCATCCTCAAGTACAACTTACACAAGGCGCCCACTTTCATTCAATTCTTGTTTTACACCGTCGCGGGCGGCTTCTGCGCGTTGATCAACCTCGCGCTGTTCCTCGCGCTGCTGCCCCTCGTGGGTGTCACCGCGGCAGCGCTTACGGCGTTCTTCGCGGCCGCCGCGGTCAACTATTTCATCTCGGTCGCGATCTTGTTCCGCCGTCAGGCCAAGTGGCGCTCCTTCACCGAGATCGCCATGTTCGTCGCCGTCGTCGCTTGCGTGAGCGTGGTCGATCTGTACTCCACGCGCCTGTTCGTCGATCTGGGTATGTCGGCCGTCGCGGCCAAGGTGCTCGCCACGATCATCGGTCTGTTCCTCAACTTTGCCGGCCGTCGCTTCATCGTCTTTCCCGAGCGCGCGAGCCCGGACTGGAAGCCCCAAAATCCCAAATGACCACCACGGGTTCCTGGCCCCGCTCCCGCATCGGGCTCGCGGTATTTCTGTACGGCAGCGTGATTGCCGCCATCTTTTCTTTCGTGCTCTATCAGCACCAAGGGATGGTCGCAGCCACGATCGACCTGAACGGTTTCGGGTCGATCGCCCGCAGCATCGCGCGCGGAGATGGCTTCTCGATCGGGTACGGTCCGACCACACGACGCGGTCCGCTGTATCCTTACCTCGGGGCAGCGTTGCTCAAGCTGTTCGGCAGCGATGCGCCAGGACTCTCCGATGCCGTTTTCTTTCGTCCGATCCTGATCGCAAACTGCCTGATATTCGGGCTGACTTGCCTGGCCGTTTGGCATCTCGCGTCCAGCCTGTTTGGTGCCCGTACCGCCTTGCTTGCTGCGATCGTCTGCCCGTTGGTGCCGCAATCGTTGCGTTACGTCGGTATGACCGAGGTCGAAACGCTGATGGGCTTGGGCACCGTGCTGCTGGCGTCGACCGGGCTCGCGCTCGTTCGCCGGCCCACGATCGTGTCGGGGCTCGCGTTCGGCATCACCGCCGCTGCGACTACTCTCGCCAAGCCGGTAGTGTTGGTCTATCCAGCCGTGTTTCTGCTCGCGGCCGCTTGGTACTGGCGCAGATCGCGGACCTTGAATCGCGAAGCCATCACCGCGTCGGTCGTGGCGATCGCTTGCTTCGGCGCACTATTGCTACCGTGGACCATCCGCAACATCTCGGTCACCGACGGCAAATTCAAGGGCATCAGCAGTAACGGGCCCGGTGAGTTCTTGCGTGGGTACATCAACGCCCAGCCCAAGTACTATTTGCTGCGGCAGAATTTCGGCGGTGGTGATCCCGGCGAGAAGTGGGATCCGGAAGCGAATGCCTACGAGGAGCAACTGCTCAAGCCCCACGGCATTGCCTTCTATCGACCGCAGCGTGATCCCGTTACGGGCGAGACGACGCTCACGCCTCCCCCGCCCAAGGGCGTCACCAGCGCACAACTCGAGGTCGAGAAGGATCGCGTCGAGGGCGCTGAGGTCAAGCGGCGCGTGCTGGGCGCCCCGTTCGAATTCGCGGCCAAGTTCCTGGCTCAGTTCGGCATGTTTTGGTACATCGTCGAGACGCGCAGCAAGTCCTTGCTCGTGGGTGGTGTGGCACTCGTCGTGCTGATCCTATCGCTGGTCGGCGTGCTTCGCGCCCGACGCGAGGGCGTACTGGTCTGGCCCGTCGTTTTCACGCTCGTCTATTTCAACGTCATCTACGCTGCCATCCTCGCGTTTGCTCGCTACTCGATGCCCCTGTTTCCGACCCTGACCGTGCTGGCGGCAGGCGGCGTCGCGGCGTTGGTCGCGCCGCTGTCGAGCAAGCTGCGTTCAGCTCCGCCTACGAGCGGCCGCTCGTGAGCGACGGCGCCGGTTGAACGCCAGCACGCTGGCGAGCACCCCCACTAGTAGGAACGACGGGAGCGCCCCACGCGTGTGCGTCGGCGCTGCTCGACAGGCACAGCCATCGGCGTCCTCGCTGGCATTCAGCGCGAACAGGTAGGCGGACCCCTGCTGCAAGTCGTCGGCGACGCGATGCGTGGGGGCCCCGATCAACGCGTGTTCGCTCGAGAGCGCGACGCTCGCGCCGAAAACCTCGCTCGACGCGCCGCCCCCCGCGAGTAACGCGGGCCCTTGTCGAGTCCAAACGGCGCCAGAACGGGCAAACAAATAGGCCCCGCCGCGATACTCGTTTTCTGCTCGCTGGTGCCCCCAACCTGCGATCAATGCTCGTTCGCCGTGCAGGGCGACCGCGTTTCCGAATTGGTCGCCACTTTCGCCGTCCGCGGCCGTCAGCGCTGGACCTTGTATGGTCCAATCCTCGCCCGTTCGTGTGAACACGTAAGCTGCACCTTGGACCGGCTGCGAGCCAACCGTGTGATAGGGCGCGCCGAGCAGCGCCGTGTCCTGCGCGAGCGCACAAGGCCCCAACTGATCGAATGGTCCACCGTCCGGCGCGACGAGCTCGGCGCCTTGCTGAGACCAGCTCGCGCCGTTGCGGACGAACACATAGCCCGCCCCTTGATACTCGTTGTGCCCCACCTGCCGAATCGGAGCGCCGATCAACGCCGTGTCACCAAACAGCGCGACGTAGCTGCCGAATGCTTCGCCGGCCCGCCCGTTCTCGGCGACCAACGTAGCTCCTTGCGCTACCCAGCTGCCGCCGCTGCGTGCAAAGACGTAAGCGGCGCCCTGACCCATGTTGCCTTCGACCGCGTGAAACGGCGCGCCCACCACGATGGTGTCGCCGGCAATGGCAACGGCGGTGCCGAATGCATCTGCGGGCTCACCATCGGATGCAATCAGTGGTTCGCCTTGCAGCACCCAGCCCGTGTTCTCGCGCACGAACACGTACGCCGCGCCTTGGACGGGGCTGTTGCCGACCGCATGTCCCGGCGCACCGACGACCGCAGTGTCTCCCGAAAGCGCGACCGCATAGCCGAAGTTGTCGGCAGGCGCACCGTCCGGCGCGACGAGCATCGACGTCGGTGTCGCGCTTGCTGATGCCCCTGTTGCGAACACGTACGCACTGCCTTGGTCGGGGTTAGCACCTACATCGTCCTCAGGCGCGCCCACGAGCGCGGCACCATCATCGGAGAGGCCAACCGAAGCCCCGAAATAGTCGCCGGACGCGCCGTCTGGCACGCGCAGCTCGCGTAGTTGACTCGAGGTGCTCATGGCTCGTCTAACAGGTCCGTGCTAGCGAATGCCCTGACTCGTCGCGTATCGAGAGCTACTTTGGTTGCACACTCAGCGCGGAACTTACCGAGATTGCGGATGATAAGACCGGTGAGTCAAGCGCATGACACCGGCCCGGAAACATTCGCGGGGGCACGCAGCACGCGTGAGTGAAAGCTCGGCAAGAATCGTCGTTGGGGTCTTTGTTATCCACGGCCGGGGCCGTTCTTGAAGGCTTCGCAGTTACGAGATAATCTAGAGCGAATTGGTGCCGGTGGCGATTTTCGTCGCGCTGCCAGTTCACCATCGGTCCTCGGTTTGGGTAGGTTTACCATGGCAGCTAAAGTCGTTCGCTTCAGTGCAGTTCTCGGGTTCGCTTGTTTGGCTGCCGCCTGCGCCGGCTCGGGGGGCAAGTCGTCCGCGAGTCCGGGGTCTGAGGGCGCCGGGACCAGCGGGTCGAATTCGGGTGGTGATGGCAGCCCCGACGGTGCAGGCAGCCCTGGTAGCGCGGGCAATCCTGGCAGCGCCGGCACCAGCTCCAGCGCTGCTGGCAGCGGGGGCTTGCCTCCCTTGGCTCCGCCGCGCGCACCCGCTGGCAGTTGTGGTTTCGACAAGCCCGCGTTCTGCGACACGTTCGATACCGCGCACCCGGGCGGGCGTGGCGGCGACATCGACGAGACTCAATGGCACTTCGCGCGTTGGGGCCACGAAACGCGGCAGCACTTCGTTCGAATTCCGAACACCACCGAACCGCTCACCGAGCGGACGGTGACCTCGGTGTTCTGCGGCAAGCCTTTCTCCGGGATCCTGATCCCGAACGACGTCGTGTCCTGTGACGGCGTCGGCGTCGATGGTCTGACCTCGATGCAGTTGAACGAAGTCTACGACGACCAGGGTGACTTCGCGTTCAACTCGATGCGCATTCGCCAGCTGTTCGACTTTACCGATCGTACCGGTACGGTCCAATTCGACGTCGACGCAAAGATCAATCCGATGAACCTCGGACACGGCTGGTGGGTCGAGTTTTGGGTTACCGACGACCCTGCGCCGATGCCGTACCATGAAGCGCCTGGCATCGTTCCGTACCCGAAAAACGGCATCGGCATCAATCTGCAGGGGCTCAACAACTGCCCGCAAGGCCGTGAGTCGACGGAAGTGTCCCGCGTATTCGTGACCAAAGATCACAAGATTTTGCACGATATCCCCGGTTGGGAGCTCGACCACGACAGCGATGATGCACGCTGCTTCAAGACTCAAGATCAGAAGCTCAACCGCATCAAGATCATGCTCACCAAAGATCGAGTCGAGATTTGGGCGAGTGACTTCGACGACGCAATGAACCTCCACCGCATCGCGGTGGCTCCGATTTTGGATCTGCCCTTTACGCGCGGCTACGTTCACCTCCAGCACTCCGCCTACAACGCCAGGAAAGACGGCAACGTGACCGGCGTGCAGACCTATCGTTGGGACAACGTTGCCTTCGATGGTCCAAGCTACGCGGTGCCCCGCGCTTACGAGGTCGACGACAACACGCTGCCTGACATCGACGGCACAGGCGGCCATATGTACGGCTACCCGCTCAGCGATCAGACGTGGACGACCGTCAAGCTGAAGGGAGTCGATCTCACTGACGCGGCGAGCGCTTCGTTCGATTTCAGCTTCCTGGCCAACTCGGGGCGCGGCTTGATGTATCGCTTCAATGGCGGCGATACTCACACGTTCATCGTCCCGCCCTTCGATCGCGAGGGCCTGCGCGGATTTTCGACCGACGTCGCTCTCGGCGATCTGGTCAGCGGCGACAACACCTTGGACGTGATGATGACGACCACGCAGACCGACAAGGAAGAATACATCGGGAACATGGAGCTGTCGGTTACGACCAGCAAGTGAAGCGAGGCGCGCGGGCGTAGCCGCCCGCGCTCGCCGAAACTAGCGGCGTGACGCCAGGGGCGGAGGCGGGGGCAGCAGACCGCGGCCGAACAAGCCGAGTTGATGCTGATAAACGCGGCTCACGCCCTCGATCAGCTCGACCTGCCGCCCCGTGTGGTTCCAAACCTGAGATCTGAACTGTAAGCGTCGCGGCTGAAGCGAGGTCGTGGCGTGCAGCCCGGCGACGACCCGCAAGCGGCGGCGAGCGATTTGGCGGAACACGCCCAATAGCCCCGCGATCGACACCTCACGCTCCGACGCATACACTTTGGTCACGAGCTGGAGGTCGCTCGAGAGCGCCAAGCGGTGCAGGCCAGCGACGAGCGCGCGCGCCGCGTCATCAGCGAACAGGTAATCGCGGATCGTGTCGAGTGACACGTAGATTTGCACGGGTGCTCCGTAAATCACGCAGCGTGAGGTGTGCGAGATGAGCCCTTGCGCTTTGGCGAGCTGCTGACCAGGGCCGTACAGATTGGAGAACCGAGCCTTGAGCGCGCGCACGTGCACGTGCTCGGCGACCCACGCGGCCAACATCCGTTCTTGCGCGAGCTTGGCGTGACCGTAAGCGGAGATTGGTGCAGGCTCGGTGGCCTCGGTGATGGGGCTGACCGTCGAGCCCGCGTACACACCACCGGCGCTGCTTGCGAGCGAGAATGCACCGGGAAGCGCGCTCAGGTTTGGATCGCTGGCAACGAGCGCCAAAAACCGCTCGAACGTGCGCGTCTCCCTTTCGAGCGCGGCGGCCGATGTGCCGACCACGCCCGCGCCCGCGCACCACGCGACGGCCCAGGTACGTCCGGGCCGCGCCCGCACGTGCAGACCAAACTCAGCTACGGCGTCCTGAAACTCTCGTTCGAGGCGTGTTGGGTCGCCCCAGCTGAGGGTTCGCGCCGGTCGCCAGGCATCCGCACCGAGCTCACGCCAAACCGATGCACCTAGTAGCCCGCCGGACCCCACTACCCAGACCAACGGCAAAGCGCTCATCACTTCTTGGCGATATCTTCACGTGGGCGCGAGACCATGAGATAGGCGGGCTTACCCATCGCCATCGAGACACTGAAGCCTAGGTATTCAGCGACGATGCCGATCGAGACCAACGTCAGGCCACCGAACAAGCACAGCACGATGATGGTCGACGTCCAGCCTTGCACCGGGATCGCGTCGTGCAGTCGATTCCAAATCATCAGTGCGCTGAAGCACACCGCGAACACTACGGAAGCGCTCCCGGCCAGCGCGATCAGACGCAGCGGTAGCGTGCCCGAGGTCAGCACCAGCTGCCAGAAGTGGCGCAGCAAGCCGCGCGCCGTGTAGCCCGAACGGCGACCACGCTCTTCACGCAGCTCGACCGGACAGCGGGCAGCGGCGCCCACGACCCAGGACAACGCAACGTCCAGATACACGTTGGGCCCCGAGTAGGCCGCCACGCTTCGCGCGACCTCACCCTCGATCAGTCGGAAGCTATTGAAGCGACCGATGTTGGAACCGAGCGCAGCAACGAACAGCCATTTGGCGGTACGAGAAAAGAGGTTGCGGACGAAGCCATGCGGCGGCGGGTTGGTCGGGTCCGCGTATACCAGGCGCGTATTGCCTGCGAACGCGGCATCCAACATTTTGCCGATGTCCGCGGGGGACTGTTGGCCGTCTTCGTCGAGCGTAGCTACCCATTCGCCGACGGAGCTCGCAAGCCCGGCGAACGTGGCTGCGTGCTGCCCGAAGTTTCGAGACAGCCAAATCGGGCGAACGAAATCGAACTTCTGCGCAAGCTGCTTCATGACCGATGCCGACGCGTCCTGCGCACCATCATGAACCAGCACCAACTCCAGAACGCGAAACCTACGACCCCCGGGAGTGGTTTGAGCCGTCGTCCAAGGCTCGACTTCATCCGCCAGCAGCGCCAACGTCCGCTCGCCTTGATAGACCGGTACTACCAGGGAGACCTCCAACGGTGTTTCCGGCGAGAGGGCATCCTGGCTATCCATGAATAGCGAAGTTTAACACGGCGCTCCAGCGTGCAGATCAGGAAGAACGCGCTCGCTCGCAAATGGAAGAATGTGGCTTTCGGACGTGAAGCCGGCTTCAGCGCGCTTTAGTGGGCGATAATGCCGCACGCTAAAATGCGAGACTCCGCGTCGACTCGATGATGGCTAGCGTACGGCCGGGATCGACTTGGTTCGACTTGGTTCGACTTGGTTCGACGTCGTCGAGCAGCCATGATAAACCCAAGGTGATGTACAGGCCGCTTGTCTTCGTATTGGGCACGGTGCTGTCGGCTTGCACGTTCTACACCTCGTGTCCACCCGGAGGGTCGAGCGACAACAGCGGGAGCGGGAACAACACCAGCGGGGGCAACGGCAACGCCGGCGGCGATAACCCGAGCGGCGGAACGGGGCAAATCACCGGCGAGGTCCCGACTGGCGTCTGGCAAATCGCGACCGGAAATCTGACTGGCGAGGCAACCGACTACGGCGACCTCTGTTATGTCTCCGCCAAGCCGGATGAAGATCGAGTGATCGCGAGCATCTCGTCGCACGGTCTGTGGGCGAGCTCGGACGGCGGACAGGCGTGGACCGCGCTCGGTACGGGCAGCGGTTCGGCGATGATCCCCAACCGTGGAAGCGCGATCATCTACGATCCAGATCGAAGCGCGACGTTTTGGGAGGCGGGCACCTACGGAGCTGGGATCTTTCGCACGGACGACAACGGCAAAACGTTCGTGAGCCTGGGGATGATCAGCCACAACGAGGGGCTCAGCGTCGACTTGAGCGATCCCCGTCGCAAGACGCTCCTCGCGAGCTCACACGAGATGGGCCACGTCATTTACCTATCGACCGACGGGGGTTCCAATTGGGACGAGATTGGGTCGACTCAGTTGCCAGATACGGCCAACGTGTGCAGCTTTCCGCTGATCATCGACTCCAACACATTCCTGGTCACCTGCAGTCAAAACGGCCCGGGCCCGACCAAAGGCATCCTGCGTTCGACCGACGGAGGGATGAACTGGGACCAGATGAACACCACGCCTGCGTGGCAGGCTCCTCTGGTTGCTTCTGATGGCTCGATCTACTGGACGACGGAGGCGGGCACTGGCCTCCTTCGAAGCGAAGACCAGGGGCAAACTTGGACTCAGCCACTCTCGGGCTCGATGCTGATCGTGGCACCGATCGAGCTGCCAGACGGACGAATCGCGATGCTCGACGCGCGGCAAATCGTGGTGCTGTCCGCGGACGCTGGGCTGACTTGGCACCCGGTCACATCGGCTCTTGCCTTCAGACCGGACGGTCTAACTTACTCGGCGTTTCAGCGAGCTTTCTTTGTCTACCATTCGTCGGCGGACCCAACGATCCCGGAAGACTCCATCATGCGATATGACTTCGACTTCGAGACCGAGTGACCCGCCTCCGCGTTTGATTCCCGCTCAGCGCTTCAGTGCCCAGACTCCGTCTGTCCACATGGACGCGTAGAGCACCTGGTTCTTCGGATCGAAGACCATCTCGAAGGGACCTTGGCGGAACTTCTGGGAGTTGAACGGTGTCCAGGTATCGCCCTTCCCTTCTTCTGACGAATACAATTGGGCGTCAGGCCCCAGGCTCGGTCCGATGAACATGGTCTTGCCGTCGCCATGGACGGCATTGTAGCCGCTGCTCGGTCCGACCTTGGTCCAAGTCGCGCCGTTGTCCGTGCTCTTGAGGGTCGATTCGGCGCCAGACGCGTACAGGAAACCCGCGCTGTCGTAGTAGATCCCTCCGCCGCCGTGCTGAATGTTTTCCGAAGTGACTTGCGCCCAAGTCGCTCCGGAGTCGGTCGTGCGCCAGAGGCCAGAGCCTTGAGTGCCGAGCAACCAGGTCTCGCTGTTGCCTTGGGTCAGGTCGTTCGGGTTGCGCAAGAAGTTGATCGAGTGACCCGAACCCCAGCCTTTCTGAGGTGTGACATAGGTCCAGGTCTTGCCGCCATCGGGGGTTACGGCGACACCACTGTCCGGGTAGTTGGTCTTGTCGCCGGAGTGGAAGGTAACCAAGATGTGGTTGCTCTCCGCTGGGTCGAGTGCGATGTCGTAAACATCACCGTCCTCCGTATTGCCGAAGGTGCCGAACGTCTTCGGCAGGTCGAAGGAGTCGCCCGCGTCATCCGAAACCCAAAAGCCTTGGTTGTTGCCGCGTACGCCTTGCCCGACGTAAACGCGTGAAGGGTTCTTCGGGTCGACGCGGACGGTGGCGCACCCGTCGATGTAAGTCGTGCCCGTGTAGTTGGGGTGAATGACACGAGCCACACGAGCCCAATTGGCTCCGCCATCGACCGTTCGGTACATACCGGACAAGCTCTGGGGGCTGGTATCGAAACTACCGATACAGACGTACATCACCGCCGGATTGCACGGATTGATGGCAAGACCAGTGGCCTGGCCATTGTCACCCCAGGGGATGCCCGCAGGTCGCACATCCACCCATGTATCTTTGATCAGGGCCGGAGTACCGGTGGGCAACTTCCCGTCAGCGGTGCAAACGACGACTGGCGCGGGCACGATCGAAAGTGCGCCGCCGCTACCGTTACCGCCGCTGTTGGCGCCCGCGCTGCTGTTGGCGCCCGCGCTGTTGTTGGCGCCCGCGCTGTTGTTGGCGCCCGCGCTGTTGTTGGCGCCCGCGCTGCCATTATTTGCTCCGCTGCTGCCATTATCGGCTCCGCCGCTGCTACTGCTGTCGCCGGATCCGCCTGCGGATGCAGGGCCCGCGTTGCTCGCGGTGGCACCGGAACCGCAACCGAGGACGCACAGAAGCGTCGATGTCATGCTTGGGAGAAGGACGTGTCGGAAATTCATCGCCGTATACCGCCTAGTCGAGAAAGACTGCATGCCAACCACTTTCCCGTCAAGGGCGTGTGTGGGCAGCGTCTACCTGTTCCAACCCAACGGACATGATGCCAGTGGCTTAAGTATTTTGCTTGTTCGAAGCCTTGCCGCAAGGCTCGCGGGAGCTGCACAGCGCCGTCAACTCACCGTCATCCTTCGCGTTTGCGCGCGATTGAGCGCGTGGACAGCCAACCCCCACAAAGCAAATACGAAGGCGAGGGTTGCGAGATGGCTGTAGATTGGTATGAGCCAGTACTGTTTCGACGGTATTGCAACACCGTAGATCCACTTCGTCGCCACGCGCGCTGCAAGGCAGTAAGCGGTGACGAAGGACGTTAGTGCCAGTGCACCATCCGCGAATTTTCGCTGCTCGAGTGTAAACCTCAGCGCGATGAAGCAGACGGGGATGAGCATCAGCAGGTCGTACTTGAGGTGGGTTACGCAGACCAGGCCGAAGCAGGTCCAGACCGCGAACCAACGTAAGAGTGTTTCGCGATCGTTCGAGTCACCTCGCAGGCGCCAACCGAGCCACGCCAGGGGCAGCACGAAAAAAGCTGCCAGGATCGCAGCCGCCCAATTGGCAGCTTTGAGCGTCGTAAAAAAAGCGCTCATCAGCAAAACCCAGTGCGTCCCCTCAGGGTAATAGTAGTAACCGAAGCCGTCGTACATCGCGATCCCCGGCGGTATCACAGCGAGAGCGGGATCACCGTGAATGCGCGCGACCAGGGTGCTCACGCTCGGATAGTTGAGACCGTTGACGATGATGTAGTTGGCCACGTTGATTCGCCAACCCGCGTAGGATTCGAGAA
Organism: Pseudomonadota bacterium; assembly: GCA_037200885.1. Classification (GTDB taxonomy): domain Bacteria; phylum Myxococcota_A; class Polyangia; order Polyangiales; family Polyangiaceae; genus PMG-095. Next base: position 768,799 of record JBBCIN010000003.1, on the reverse strand, counting down.
AGCCCGTCCAGCTCAAGCAGCATAAGTTGAGCCCGATCGAAAGCGCACCTGCAGCAACGAGCACGCCGATCCGGCGTCTTAGCAGCAACAATCCAACGATTGGCAGGATCAACGTGATCTTGAGGTTGAAGGCCGTGAGCAGGATCACCGCGACCGTCTGCTGCCGCAGTTCCGCATCGAACGCCAGACAGACCAAACCCAGCGCCAAGAGCGATAGTTGATATTGGCCAGCGCTCCAGCGGACCGAGCTTGCGAAGGTCGTGGCTCCGACTACGAACAAGTGCGCAGCGCGCGACCAACTCGGAAGTGCGTACGGCAGGAAGCGCCAGAGTCCGAGACAAAAAATGACGAGCGAGATGAGGAGGAAGACATATTGGCCGACCGTCTCACCCAGGGGAACGAACAGGCCCATCAGCGCGGACGTCAACGGGGGATAACCATTGCCCGTGATCGCGATGGGTGGTGCGAGCCCGAGCTCCGCGTCGTGCAATCGCAAGGGATCGCCGGAAAACACATACGGGCTCAACCCTGCAGTGAAGCGCGCGCCTGCCTTATAATAGAAGGCCGAGAAGTCTTGTCCGTTTCTCGGTGCGTTCGCGAGATTGAAGAGAATGCCCCCGAGCAGGAGCAGTAGCCCGATTCCGGCCAGGAGCTGCTGCCGTAAGCGAGGCGAGAGCGCGTTCAGAAGCATTCGAGACCTCTTACAACCGGGCGCCCGAAATCAGGTCACCCGTGAAACTCAGACGCCGATCGAGGATGCGGCTTGCGAAACTGGGCTCGAGGCTTCGCGAGCGCTTGCTACGGGACTGTTTCCCGCGCTGCGCGTAGCGGCGGCGTCCGCGAGCGCTGCTTGTGGCGCTTGCATGGTCAGGTACGCCAAACGCTTCATCTCTCGACGGCCGCGCGTGACCGTGTCGAGGATGAAGCCGCAAACCAGCGCCAAAAACGCCAGCATCATGATCGATGCGGAGGCGATCGCGGTCGGAAAGCGCGGCACGCGGCCCGTCTCGAAAAAGGTGATGAAGATCGGAATCGCGAGGCCAACCGAAAGCAGGGCCAAGACTATTGCGTTCACGCCGAAGAAGGCCACTGGGCGCTCGTTCTTGAACAAGGTCAGCATGACCCTCAAGATTCGGACGCCGTCTCGGTACGTGTTCAGCTTGCTCGTCGAGCCTTCCGGCCGAGAAAAATAAGAAGTTTCTATCTCCGCGATGGGCATACTCAGCGTTAGCGCGTGAACGGTGAGCTCAGTCTCGGTCTCGAAGCCCGCGGATAGGGCGGGGAAGGATTTGACGAAGCGGCGCGAGAAAGCGCGATAGCCCGAAAGGATATCGGTGAAGCGCTGCCCGAACAAACTGGCCAAGAAGGTCGTGAGCATCTTGTTCCCGAGGACGTGCCCGGCGCGGTAGGCGGAGGCCTCGCGGTGGACCCGCCGACCCACCACCATGTCCAAGTTGGAATCGACGAGCAGCTCGACCATCGCTGGCGCGGTCGATGCATCGTAGGTTGCATCACCGTCGGTCATCAAATACACGTCGGCTTCGATATCGGCAAACATGCGGCGAACGACGTTGCCCTTGCCTTGCAGCGTCTCGGCTCGCACGATCGCTCCAGCCTCCCTCGCGCGGGCGCTGGTCTGATCGCTCGAGTTGTTGTCGTAGACGTAGATCGCGGCATCCGGTAGCGCCTCACGAAACTGAGCGACGGTCGTTTTGATCGCAACTTCCTCGTTGTGACAGGGAATCAACACGGCCACTCGCAGGAGTCGCTTGTTCACGGAAGGACCTCGACGAAGGTCGGCGGCTTCACGCGCGGCTCGGCAGCTACGTGTTGCGATATCTCGAGAGCGAAGGCCATTTCAGCGCAAGGCTAGTTCAGGCTTGCCTCAGACTCAACACTCCATTGCCATCGATTGTCTCGCGCTGACCCACGTTTCGGCTGCGTGCTCCTCGCCTGAGCGAGCTCCGGACGATGTGCTTGGGCGGCACCCGACGCCGTGTTACTTTCGCCCGCATGCCGACTTTGGCGACGTCGGGAATCCCGATCGTGCTCGCGCCGCTCTTCACACTCGCTTTTCTTTGGCTGTCGGCTGCCACCGGACGAAGGCTGATGCGCTGGCTCGGCGTTGACGCTCTGGGCTCGAGCGCCGAGGGTGTCGTGGTTGCCATCGCGCTCGGCGCGGGAATGCTGCAATTCGTGCCCTTCGTGTTGGCGCTCGGACACGTGCTCGGGGTGTGGTCGTTGCGCTTGGCTTTGTTGCTGCTCAGCGCGCTCTTGTGGCGAGAAATCTGGGCGATCGCTGGCCGGGCACGCGCCGAAGCGAGGTCCGCGCTGAGCGCACTGCGCGCCTGGTGGGTGCTCGCGCTGTTGCCGGCCGTGCTCAGCGCCGGCTTGTTGGCGCTGGCTCCCAGCACGGATGCAGACGGGGTTTCCTACCATCTGACCGTGCCGAAGCGCTGGCTCGAGAGCGGCACGCTCCGCTACTTGCCGACCTACCCCTATTCGAACACGCCGATGGGGGCCGAGCTCTTGTTCATGATCGGCCTGGCTGTCTCGGGCGATATCGCGACGAAGACCATGCACCTTGCGTTTGGTCTTTTGGGCGCTCTCGGCGTCTATTTGGCGGGTGTTCGGCTCAAGAACAGCGCCGTGGGCGCGGTCGCGGCGGTACTCTACCTGGTCGGGCCATGTGGCGTGGTCCCACTGCTCGGTACGGCATATACCGAAGGCGTCATCGCATTCGGGATCATCGGCTCGACGCTGGCTTGGTTGATCTGGCTGCGTGAGGGGCAGGTCGGTTGGTTGCGCTGCGCTTTCGTGCTGGCCGGCGTGACGATCACGTTCAAGCTGACAGCGCTCGTTTTTGCATTGGTCCTGTGCGGCCTGACCTGCGTGGCCTCGTGGGACGAGACGAAAGAGCGCGGAGCCTTGTTGTCCGTGCTGATCAAACGCTTGCCGCTCACGTTGCTGCTCGCGTTGCCGGTCCTGCCGTGGTTGACACGTTCGGCGATTCTGACCGGTAACCCGGTATTTCCGCTGTTCGTCGGGTTGATTCCATCGCGCGATCTTTCGCCACGGCTCGCGGCCGCATTCGAGCAATACAACCGCTACTTGATCTGGGCGACTCGCTTCGGCATGGGCTGGAGCTTGGGCACGCGCAAGCTGATCCTGGCCGTGGTCGCGCTCGGAATCACGTTGGCGGTCGGAGTCGCGATCGTTCGCATGCGCTCGCGTTTCGCGCGTGGCATCGCGTTGGTTCTTTGGCTCGGGATCTTGCTGCAGCTGAGCGCGATCGGCCTGTACGCGAGGTATTGGATCCCGATCTTGTCGGTGCTCATGTTGCCGATTTTGTGGTTCTTCAGCGAGGCGCTGTCGCGCCGCTGGTTGCGACCATCATTCATCGGCATCACTCTGCTTCTATCGCTGCTGGCGATGCGCTCGAACTTCGCAGCAATCGACAACGACTTGAGAGGGACGTTCGCGACGGCGCTGGGGCTCGAGCAGCCCAACGTTTATCTCGCGCGCCACTTGCCGCTCTATCCGCTTTACGAATACGCCAATCACGAGTTGCCCGTGGACGCGCACGTGTTGCTCGGTTATTACTGCGGCGGCTTCCACCTCGACCGTGATACGTATTGTGCCGAGTTTGTCCAGGATTCACTACGTTTCACGACTTGGAACGACTTCGTTACCGATGCGCGTCGGCTCGGTGTCACACACGTCCTAGCACCCACATCGCTCGCGACGGGCGGCACACCGCCACTCACCACCGACTCGGCCGGGCCCTCGCGGCTCATCCGAGTGCAAGAAAATGAGTTCTTTACGCGTCTGTTGACACAGCACGCGAGCCTGCTGCGTGGAGCCTCGGATCAAGGCTTGTACAGTGTGCAGATCCCGGCGCCCGACAACTGACCCCGGCGAGCTACGCTGAAACGTTGGCGCTCACCTTGACCGAGCCAGTTTGACGCCGTAGATACGGGTAGCGCTGGGAAGCGCGCCGCCGCCGGTCGTCACCGCGCTCATGGGTATCTGTCGACTGCGGGAGTGAACGAGTGAATCTTAGCGCCACGGTCGCATGCTCCTTGACCGCCTTGGCGTTGTGCCTTGCCTGCGCTGGTTCGGGTCCCAAAGGTAGCGTCGGCCCGCAAGACAATTCGGACGAGAAGACTCGCCTCGACGCGCTCTCACCCGCACAGCTTCCGGGTCCATCTGCCGACCCCACCAACGCGTACCTGGCCGATCCCCGAGCCGCTGTGCTCGGCAAGAAGCTGTTTTTCGATCGTCGCTTCTCCGGTCCGCTGCTCGATGAAGCAAATAACGGCGACCCCGGCACGCTGGGCCTGCAAGGGGAGACGGGGAAGGTGGCCTGCTCTAGCTGTCACATTCCCAAGTCACAATTTTCCGACACTCGTAGCTCGCGAGGGCAAATCTCGCTGGCGTCCGGCTGGACACACCGTCGGACCAAGTCACTCTTGGACGTCGCCCAAGCGTCGCTTCTGAACTGGGATGGGCGCCGTGATTCGGGGTTCAGCCAGCCGTTTACTCCGATCGAAGATCCGGTCGAGTTCAACAGCTCACGTCTATTCGTTGCTCAGCAAATCGCGCGCCTCTACCGCGCGGACTACGAAGCGATCTTCGGCCCCATGCCGTCGCTGGCTGGCTATGCGGCGGTGGCGGCATCGGACGCGGGCTGCGCGCAGTTACCCGAGAACGTCGTACACGGGACCTGCATCAAGCCCGGCTACGACGACGCCGATGTGACTCGCGTCGTCGTCAACATGGGCAAGGCAATTCAAGCGTACACCCGGCAGCTCAGTTGTGGTCAGAGCCGCTTCGATGCTTGGGTCGCGGGCGACGAAACCGCGTTGAGCGCCGACGAGCAAGCTGGCGCTCGCCTGTTCGTCGGCAAGGGCGGCTGTGACTCTTGTCATTCTGGCCCGTTCCTCACCGATCACCGGTTTCACAACGTCGGCCTGCATCCCGACTTCGTGTTTTTCGTCGTGCCCATCGATGACCACGGCGCGGCTGATGGGCTCCCAGCGATGGTCAAGGATCCCCTCAATTCGAAAGGCGTCTACAGCGATGGTTACGACGGTCGACTCGATCACATCCCCACGGATCTATCGACTGTGGTCGATGCTTTCAGCACGCCCGGCCTTCGCTGTGTGAGTCGTCGCCCGAGCTTCATGCACACGGGCCAGTTCCGAAGTCTGGAAGACGTCGTGATCTTCTTCAACAACGGCGGCAACCCGAACGGCTATTCCGGTCGCTCGGAGAATTTCCCGCGAGGCCTGACTGCGGATGAGCGCGCGCAGCTGGTGGCGTTTCTCAATGCGCTGGATGGCCCGGGACCGGACCCGAGCTTGATTGCGGATCCGGACTTGCCCCCAGACCCGACCCCGTAAGACCAAGGTTCGCTGCGGCTTACTTGAAGCGCAGCGTTTCCCCGTCGACTGGAGTCCTGAGGCCTTCGGCGAAGCCGAGCGTGAAAGCAACGATGCGCCCCAAGCCCCGTGGTCGCCTGAGACGCATGAGGTCGGCCATGGGGGGCAGCAACGCGCGTGTCGTGAACAACCAAAGCGGCACGATGAGCGCCTCCAAATACCCCGCCCGGAGCGGCTTGGCGCAGACCGCGCCGATCGCCATCCAATCCCGACGCGCGTGCTTTCGCCCTTGTTCGAAGGTGCGAAAACCGTCGTGAACGACGGCCAAGCCAGCGGCTTCGTAAACGTGTCTGCCGGTCAGCAGCGCGCGGATCGCCAGGTCCCACTCGTCAGCGGAAGGAAAGCGCGCTCCGGGGCCGAACGATTCATCGAATCCTCCGATCGCGAGGGCGAAGTCGCGCCGAACTGCCATGCCTGCGCCGAGGCCGATGCCGCCACAGATTGCATGGATGGAGCGGAGCAAGCGGTTCTTCTCGAACAGGTACGTCGGCACGTAACCCGCCGCTCGGTCGTGTGCGATCGGGAGCACCTGGCAAAATGCGATCACCGCGCTCGGCTGCGACTCGAGGGCGCTCGCCATGTCCGAAACCCAACGCTTGGGCGGTTGGCAATCATCGTCCGTCAACACGAGGATCTGACCTCGTGCTTCGCGGAAGCCCTCATTGAGGCCCGCGCCCTTGCCGCGAGTTTTCGAGTGGTTGTAGTGAAGTCGCGGATCACTACGCCAGGGTTCCAGTGCTTGCTCGGTTTCGGCCCCGTCTGTTTGATCGATGACGATCAGCTCGAAGGCTTCATCTGGATCGGAGAGCAAAGCTGCAACGACGTGCGTGACAACGCTGGCGCGATCCTTCGTACAGACGATCGCAGAGACCTCCGGCATTCACTCGACTCTAACAGATCGGCGCGGGAATTTGCCGTCAGCAGCGTGACCGGACGAACTCGAACAGCCGACGCGCGTTCTCCCGGCCGTCGAAGCGAGCAACGGCAGCGGCGCGACTAGCGATGCTCATCTCGCGGCGGCGAGCTGGATCATCGCACAGGCCTTTGAGCGCAGCGGCCAGCGCGTCACCGTCATCTGCATCGACCAAATGACCAGTCTTCCCGTCTTGAATGATGTCCGGAATACCCCCGACCCGGGTGGTGACCACCGGCAGGCCGGAAGCTAGTGCTTCCATACACACGAGTGAATAACAGTCGGCTCGCGTAGGCAATACGAAGATGTCCGCGGTCCGGAACAACTCGAGCAGCTCCGGGGAATTGGCTTGAAGATTGCGAAACACGCGGACGCCCGGTTCCTCCGGCACGTCGGCCTTGGTTACCAACAGTAGTTCGACTCGGCCCTTCAGGTGGCGGTGGTAAACATCCAGCAACAAGTCCCCGCCCTTGCGGATGAAATCCCCGCCGACAAATAGGACCCGCGGCAGTTCGTGGTCGCGGTCGCCCACCCGGAACTGCTCCAAGTCGACACCCGGTGGAATCACCACAACGCTGTCTTCCGTGCAGCCGTAGTGCTCCACGAAGGAGCGTTTCGTCCATTCCGACCAGGCCACGATGGCCGACGCCCGGGTAAAGAGTTGAGTATAGGCGAGCTGCTTCGCGCGTTCTGCCACTCGACCCTCGGGGCGAAGGCCATACGCGGCGCGCATGTCGCGCTTGTTGAGCGGCGTGGCGTCGGTGGAAAGCACGGTCGGCTTCTTACTGAAGTAGTCGACCGACAAGGGCGCGATCGTGGTCGTGTGCATGAAGATGCCGTCGATTTCGCTCAGCACGTCGCCCAACGCACGCCGTGCGCGAAGGCTCCCAGTGACCGTCCACGGCAAGCGCCCATGCTCGAACTCGATCGGCAACCAACGGGGCAGGGGCTCCTGACTCGCTGACTCATCGCGGCGCAGGTTCAAATAATGCGTGATGCTGCCGAGCGTCTGCTCCATCACGTAAGCGATCGGTTTCAAAGGCATGAAGCAGCGGGTTTCCGGTTACGCGCTTGGTATAAGTCGCACCGTGTAGAAGTCTATCCGAGCGGGTTCCAGAGGTGAAACGCTTCTACTTCGAGCGCACGGCGGGTCAGTTCATGCACGGGATTCGGCCTAACGGCCGGAAGCTCGAGCGGGGCCATCGTCTGCACTGCGGGCGCGAACTGGTCGACGGCTACTCTTCGTGGTTTCGTAGCTTCGGTGCCTTCTATCGAGGTAGACGCGTTGGTCGTTGGCGGCGGTGTGATCGGTCTTGCGATCGCGCGGGCATTAGCGGCATCGGGACGCCAAGTCACTTTGCTGGAAGCAGAGCCGCGCCTGGGGACTCACTCGAGCTCGCGCAACTCGGAGGTGATTCATGCGGGCATCTACTACACGCCCGGCTCCCTGAAGGCCCGGCTGTGCGTCGCCGGCCGCGACTTGCTGTACGAGTATTGCGAGAGCCACGGGGTTGCTCACGAACGGATCGGAAAGCTCATCGTCGCGACGAGTGATGAAGAGATCCACGTGCTCGAGCGACTGAAGAGCCAAGCCGCGGCCAATGGGGTACGCGATCTCGTCTGGCTCGACCAATCACAGATCTTTGCGCTCGAACCGCTGGTTCGCGCTGTTCGCGGACTGCTTTCGCCCGCGACGGGCATCGTCGACTCTCATGCTTATATGAGCGCACTTCGTCGAGACGCAGAGCGCGATGGCGTCGACATCGTCGTTTCAACGCCGGTCTCGGGCGGTCGGATCGTCACCGATGGAATCGAAGTTCAGACCGGCGGTAGTGACGCGGCGAGGGTGCTTTGCCGCACGCTCGTCAATGCGGCCGGACTGCGCGCCCAAGAGGTTGCGCGCTCGATTGGCGGGATTCCGAACGAGTCGATCCCCGCTCAGTGTTTTGCCAAAGGTCACTACTTTGTCCTGAATGGAAAGGCTCCTTTCAGGCACTTGGTATACCCGGTACCCGCCCCGGGCGGACTCGGCGTTCACCTCACGCTCGATCTCGCGCATCAGGCTCGCTTCGGGCCGGACGTCAGTTGGTTGGAAGGCGTCGACTACAGTTTCGACGAGGCGCGCTCGGACGCATTCTACGAGGCCATTCGTCGTTACTATCCGGGGCTCGTGAGCGGAAGTCTTAGCCCCGGGTATACGGGCATCCGCCCCAAGTTGGGTGGGGCAGCTCAGCCGGCTCAGGACTTCCTGATCCAAGGGCCCACCGATCATGGTGTCCCAGGTTTGGTCAACCTGTACGGCATCGAATCACCCGGCCTGACTGCGTCACTCGCGGTGGCCGAGTATGCGCTCGCGCTGTTGTCCGGCGAAGAGGCAAAAAGCGTTGCTCCTGTCTTGTAGACGACGAAGGTCCGCCGTGAGAATGTGACGCGGTAATGCAGGTTTCACCGAGCGCAGAGCCGTTGGCCACGCAAGACGCAACCCGGCGTTTGGTTGCTCGCAATACGCTGCTGCTCACGGTGTCGCAGGCCGCGACCGTACCGCTCTCAGTGCTGGCCAACGCGCTGACGGCGCGCTTCTTGGGTGCTGAATCATTCGGCTACCTTTACTTGGCGGGCACCTTTGCAGGCTTCGGCATGCTCGCGGTGGGTTGGGGACACGAGGGCGTGCTGCCAGCGATGGTGGCGCAGGACCGATCCATCGCCGGTGTGTTGCTGGGCAGTAGCTTCGCCTGGCGTGCGGCAACGTCGGTCGTCGTCTACGCCGTTCTGGCGACCCTTTGCCACCTCCTCGGGTACAACGCCGAACTGCAATGGGCGCTCGGGTTGTCGTTCGTGAGCTCTGTGCTGACTTCGTTCGTCGCCGCGTGCAAGGACACGATTCGAGGCTTCGAACGCGCAGATATCCCCGCGTACGTTCACGTCGGCCAGCAGTTACTCGGGACGTGCCTGCTCGCGCCAGCGCTTTTCTTCGGCGGGCGAATGCGCGCCGTATTGCTGGTCGGCAACGTGACCGTCAGTATCGTCTTGATTTGGATTCTGGGTTCACTGCGCAAGGTCGGCGTGGGCAAGCTGTCCGTCGGACGCACTGCGCTCAGGTCACTCTTCATCGGTGGCACGCCGTTCGTCTTCGTCTCACTCGCTCTGGCATTGCAGCCACTGATCGACGCAGCCTACCTTGCCAAGTTCGGTTCGGTCGAAGCAGTGGGCTGGTATGCAGTCGCGCGAAAGTTGATCGGGCTGCTGCTGTTTCCTGCCTCCGCTTTGATTGGGGCACTCTATCCGACCCTTTGCCGGCTCTGGGTCGAAGATCGCGCTGAGTTTCTGCAGGTCACGCGCGGCTCACTCCACAGCGTTTCGCTGCTCGTGATGCCGATTGCACTCGGCTGTTTTCTGTTTCCCGACGTTGGTGTCTCGATCTTCAGTAAGCAGGCATACGGGCCGGCAGCCGACGACCTGCGCATCTTGTCGGTGTTCTTGTTCTTGGTTTACTTCACCATGCCCATTGGTACTTGCGTACTTGCAGCCGGCAAGCAGCGCGCCTGGAGCATCGTGCAGTCTCTGTGCGTGGCCGTGAGCATCGTGTTCGATCCGTTGCTGACGCGCTGGTTCCAGCAGCACTACGCGAACGGTGGGCTGGGGCCGAGCGTGACGTCGGTCGCGAGCGAAGTCATCGTGGTTGGCTGCGGCTTGTGGTTCATGCCGTCCGGCGTGTTCGATAGTCGGTTGCGACGGACCTTGCTCTTTACCGCGCTGTCCGGCGCGGCAATGGCCGCTGTCGCGTGGTTGTTGCGTTCGATTACGCCGTTCGTCGCGGCCCCGGTTGGGGTCCTTGCCTACGGTGCCGCGCTCTGGGCGACCGGCCAGATCGACCGCTCGCATGTGGCCAAGATTGTCGGCGTCATCAGGCGCAGGCTCTCGCCCGCTCGCTGACCAGCCGATCATGATCACCGCCCTCCACCTCCTGCTGTTCGCTCTCAGTCTGCCCGTCCTCCTGGCTGCGGGTTATCTATTCGTAGGAACGCTCCTGTCGCGTCGTCTGCCGCTACCCGTGGACTCGCCAGTTCGGCGCCGCTTTCGCTTCATCGTCCCCGCTCACAACGAGAGCGCCGGTATTGCTTCGACCGTCGTCAGTTTGCTCGGCGTCGACTATCCGTCCGAGTTGTTCGAAGTCGTGGTCGTGGCCGACAACTGCGAGGACGACACGGCCGAGCAGGCTCGAGCAGCGGGCGCCGTCGTGCTCGAGCGGCATGATCAGGAACGACGCGGCAAAGGCTACGCCTTGCTGCTCGCGTTCGCGAATCTACCCGCCGAAGTCGACGCGGTTGTCGTGGTAGATGCCGACACACTCGTCTCGCCCAATATCTTGCGCGCGTTCGCCGCCCGGCGCGATCTAGGCGCGGTCGCCATGCAGGCGGACTACGCCGTGCGAAACCCCAACGCCGCTTGGCGCACGCGCCTGATCGCCATCGCATTCGGTGCGTTTCACATCGTGCGCTCGCGCGCCCGTGAGCGGCTCGCGCTCTCGTGCGGCCTGCGTGGGAATGGCATGTGCTTCAGTTCGGCCATCTTTTCCGAAGTACCCCATGAGGCTTTCTCCATCGTCGAAGACGTAGAATACGGGTTGCGGCTGGGCGAAGCTGGCTACCGAGTTCACTACGTCGACGAGGCACACGTGTACGGTGAGATGGTCTCGACCGCTGCTGCCGCGAGCTCGCAGCGCCGCCGCTGGGAAGAGGGGCGCAAGGAGCTAGTGCGGCGGAATGGCCGACGTTTGCTCGGCATCGGCCTCGCCACGCGGAACGCTGTTCTGTTCGATCTGGCGGTTGACCTGCTGCTGCCGCCGCTTTCACGAATTGCCGTTGCCTCACTATTCGGCACGGTTGCCGCGGCCGTACTTTCGCTCGCGACCAGCAGTCTGACGCCCAGTCTCTTTACCTTCGGCTGGTGTGTGTTCGCGTTGGTCTGCTACGTCCTTCGTGGCTGGTCTGTTTCGGGCACGGGGCTACGAGGGTTGCTCGACCTTGCGCTCGCGCCCGCTTACGTGGTTTGGAAAGCTAGCTTGCGTTTTCGAAAGGCATCGCGCCCGACGTCGAGCTGGGTGCGCACCAAACGCGAGCGACAATCGGACTAAGCCGATTGGCGCCAAGGCGGGCGCGGTCTCGAGAAACCCGCTTCCACCGCCGCCTGGCCTCGGCGTACACTCACGAGTCAATACCTCGAGGGCAAAGTGACCAAAAAAATTCTCGTCACAGGCGGTGCTGGCTTCATTGGATCTCACCTCTGCGAGCGCTTGATCAAAGCGGGAGACGACGTCCTCTGTGTCGACAACTACTTCACTGGTAGCAAGAAGAACATCGAGCACCTGCTCCCGCACCCGCTGTTCGAGATCATGCGGCACGATGTGACGTTTTCTTTGTACGTGGAGGTCGAGCGCATCTTCAATCTGGCGTGCCCGGCGTCCCCCGTGCACTACCAGTTCGATCCAGTGCAAACGACGAAGACCAGCGTGCACGGCGCGATCAACATGCTCGGCCTGGCCAAGCGGGTGAAAGCGCGCATTTTGCAGGCGTCCACTTCGGAGGTGTACGGTGACCCAGAGGTTCATCCGCAACCGGAGTCCTACTGGGGCAAGGTCAACCCGATCGGCATTCGTAGCTGTTACGACGAAGGCAAGCGTTGCGCTGAGACCTTGTTTTTCGACTATCACCGTCAGCACGGCGTGGACATCAAGGTGATACGCATCTTCAACACCTACGGCCCGCGCATGAATCCGAACGACGGCCGCGTCGTCTCGAACTTCATCGTGCAAGCGCTACGCGGGCAGGACATCACCATCTATGGCGATGGTCAGCAGACGCGCTCCTTCTGCTACGTCGACGACTTGGTCGAAGGCATGCTGCGGATGATGGACAGCGAGGGCGGTTTCCACGGGCCGGTCAACATCGGCAATCCGGGAGAATTTACCATGCTGCAGCTCGCCGAGAAGGTGCTGACCTTGGTCGGCTCGAAGTCCAAGCTCGTGCACAAGCCGCTGCCGCAAGACGATCCAAAGCAGCGCAAGCCAATCATCGCGCTCGCGAAGGAGAAGCTCGGTGGTTGGGAGCCGAAGGTGAACTTGGACGACGGCCTGAAAGAGACCGTCGCCTACTTCCGCAAAGTGGTAGCCGCCTGAGGCGACTCGCTCACAGGTTCGGGTTCAGCGGATCGTATTCGCTGGCCTTGGCCTTGGCCTTGCCTTTGGACTTGGGCGCGTCGGCCTGCATCATGGACTGACCGATCGCGGCGTTCAGTCGTTCACGATCGGTCATTTCCGAGGTTGGCTTCTGCGCGACCGGAGCGGGCCTTTCGACGACTGCCTTGGCCGCCTTGGGGGCGGCGGCGGCCCTTGCCGGCGCTGCCTTGGCCGGTGCGGGCGCGACGGCTTGCTTGGGCTGCACGAAGCTAGCTGCGGCGCGTACGGGCGCGGGCGGCGGGGTCACTGCGGCTTCGACCTTCACGATGGGTTGCCCCTTCTGCTCATGGGCAAGCGATTCGAGCGACACCACCGGAGGCGTCGTCACGCCGGTGCTGATGCTGGGGACTTGGGTGTCGGGCGCTGCCGGTGAAGCGACGGTGATCGCGGTACGCACTGCGGGCTCGTTGTTGCTCGAGTTGAGCTCGGGCATGGACTGCGCGGCCGAGCTCTGTTCCAAAGCCCGCACGGTGCCGAATGCGGGGCCGCCCAGCGCGCTCTCGAGACGAGCGTAGAGCGCGTCTTGATGCGCGGCGTGCGCGCCCTCACGCACGAAGTCATTCCGGTAGGCGGTGACGCCCACGCCGGCGAGCAGAGACAGGCCGATCAGAAAGCGGCCGAAGCCACCACCGCCGCGAGCCATGGGAGGCGGCGCGTGGCTCACCACCAACGGGCGCACGCTGTTCATCGTCTGCACGGGCGCCGCAAACGAGATCGGCTCCGCGTACGCCACTGGAGGAGGATACGAGGCCGACGCGCCGACGATCGGCTCCGGGTAGAACGAGGCCGGCGCGACGTACGCGGGGCGAGCCGCGGGTGGCGGAGCAGAACGGGGCGCAGGGGCCGGCGGACGCACTGAAGGCGCGGGTGCCATCGAACGCGGCGCGGGGACCACGGACAGCTCGACCGGGCGATGCGCAGGGGCTGGAGGACGCACGGACGGCGACGCGGCACGCGCGGGTGGCTTTGGGGGCGCGCGCTTGGGTTGCGGTGCGGGCTGCTCTTCCAAGCCAGCGATCACTCGCAGTGGTTGCCACTCGCTCATGCCCGTTTGCCAAACCTGCGTCTCGGAATCGACGATGGACAGACGGAACAGATCATCCAACTGTTCGAGCGAGATGATCTTGACCTCGTCCGCTGCGATTTGGACGTGCCACTTGTCTTCGTTTGCGATCGGCGGCGGGTTGCTTACCGACCAGTCGTCCCAGCTAATGGCTTCGGCCCTCATGAAACCAATTTAGCAGCCGAGCGGCTTTTCCGCGAGCCATTGCTGCCACATCGGTCGCTCGTTTGGTGTCAGGAGTGAATATTTGAACGTTTGATCCCTTGGAAGGTGTTCAGTAGGCCGACGCTTGGCACTGGCCAAGCTGCGCCAGAGAAAGTAGCTGTGAAGACATGGCTCGCAAAGCAGCTTGGCAAGACATGGCCGATGCCGACCTCGGCCCGTACGGACAATCGCGCGGTACGCGCTGGGGCCGCGTGTTCGCGGGTCTGTTTTTCGTCGCGGTCGCGACCTTCGTCGGCGCGTACTACCTGCCGCTCTATCGCGCCCATCAGAAGCTCGCAGACCAATACCGTGAGCTCGGTCAACGCTCGCAGAGCTTGTCCGAGACCGTCAGCAAGGTGCAAACCGAGCTCAAGGCTACGACCGAGGCTCGCGACCAATTGCAGGCCGAACATGATTTGCACGAGAGCGCGAAGAAGAGCACGAGCGATCAACAAGAACGAGTGCGCGTGGCGCTGTCGGCCAAGCTCGACAAGTTTCTGAAAAAGGGCAACGCCGCGCTACTCGTGAGCGCGGGCTCGCTGTTCGTCGCGTTCGATAGCGCGCTGCTGTTTTTGCCTCAAAAGCTCGATCTTACGCCGACCGGGCGCGCGCTTTTGTGCGATGTCGCCAAGACCAGCGAAGCCAAGGTGCTGAGCGTGCGCGCTTCACTGGCCGCCGGTTCGGTCGTTCCGCCCGCGTTGGCGGTTAGCTATCCGAGCACCTGGGCCTTGAGCGCGGGTCGCGCGGCTGCGGTGGCTCAGAACCTGGAGCAAGCTTGCTCCTTCCCCGCGGCACAGCTCAGCGCGACCGGCAACGGCAACCAACAACCGCTCGCCGACCTCAAGCTCGCGGGCGACCCGGTGGAGCTCGAAGTCGGGCTGGTCGCACACTGAAGCTCGACCAGAGACGGCGTTCGAAACGACAACGGCCGCTCTTGGAGAGAGCAGCCGTCGAACGTTCCTGGAGATTTTGTGGAGCCTATCGGGATCGAACCGATGACCTCCTGACTGCCAGTCAGGCGCTCTCCCAGCTGAGCTAAGGCCCCAGGAGGTGCGGGTACTTACACACAAACTTCGCGGATGGCGAGTGCTTTCGCCCAAAAATTGGGCGAGCGCTTCACTCGCCCGGAGTCGGGATGCGCGTGTGGCCGGGCGGCAGTGCCATGCCTGGCCGTAGCGCCGGGATCGGCCGTTGAGCCGGGAGCGCTGCTGGCGCTACTGCTGCGGCCGGAGCGGCTCCTTCCTTGCCTGGCTCGGATGCCTTGTCGTCGGCACCGAGCACCACGAACGCGAAAATGGCGGCTAAAAACAAGCCACCGCCGAGGAGGGGCAGCCAGCCCGGTGAACGAGGCTCGTCCGCCGGAAAGTCGTCCGAAGTGGTCTCGTGGTGGTCGTCGTGACCGGCGTGGGGGTCCGCGTCGGCGTCGTGATGGCCATGGCCGCTCATGCCCCGCTTATGTCGCGATTTTCCGAGCAAAGCAAGTCCAGGCCGGGCAAAGCCCCGCCTCGTCGCACTTAGTTTGCAGATGGCGCACTTAGTTTGGGGACCGCCGCTCAAACCAGTATTCTGCAATTCGGAACCTGCATGGCTCAGCAACAGCAACGCTACAAAGTGCTCGAGAAAATCGCCTCGGGCGGCATGGCCGAGGTGTTCCGTGCGGAAAGCGCCGGTCTCGAGGGCTTCAAGAAGACGGTCGCGATCAAGCGCGTCTTGCCCCACCTGTCCGAGAAGAAACAGTTCATCGGCATGTTCTTGGACGAGGCGCGCGTCAGCGCGCAGCTCTCGCACTCGAACTGCGTGCAGGTCTTCGACATCGGCGTTGGCGACAACACCTACTTCATCGTCATGGAGTACGTGGATGGTGCCGATCTCAAGGGATTGATCGAGCATCGCAAGAAGACGGGCACGCCGTTTCCGGTGGAGGAGGCGTGCTTGATCTGCGTGCGCATTTGCGAGGGCCTGTCGTACGCGCACGAGCTCACCGACAACAACGGTGAGAGCCTACACATCGTGCACCGGGACATGTCGCCCCCGAACGTTTTGATCACGCGCTTCGGTGAAGTGAAAATCGTGGATTTCGGCCTGGCCAAGGCCAACAGTCAGCTCGAGAAGAGCGAGCCCGGGATCATCAAGGGCAAGTTCAGTTACTTGTCACCGGAGGCCGCGCAGGGCCTACCGGTAGACGCCAAGACCGATATCTTCGCGGTCGGCATCATCTTGTGGGAGCTACTCGCGGGGCGGCGCCTATTCATGGGCGAGACGGATCTGGAGACCGTGCGCATGGTGCAGCAAGCGCGCGTGCCTTCGATTCGCCAATTCAATCCCAAGGTCTCGGTCGAGCTCGAGCGCGTGATGATGCGCGCGCTCGCCGGCGACCCGGCCGCGCGCTACCAAACCGCGCGAGATTTCGGTCGCGATCTGAACAACATGCTGTTTCACATGGGCCGCGCGGTGTCGTCCTTCGACATCGCGCAGCTGGTCGAGCCGATTCGACTCGAACGTGAGGACAAGAAGAAGCAGCTCGGAAAGTACGATCGCCGCTCGATCATCGGATCGCTCATCGACGAAGCGCTGTTCGAGTTCACTTCGCTGGAAGAGCAAGAAGCGGCCGCCGCGGCCAAGGCGTCGGGTCTGCTCTCGGCGCCGGGCCACGGTTCCGCACCGCTCCAGCTCGGTTCGTTCGCAGGCGTTCCGAGTTGGGGAGAAGACTTGGCCGGCCTCGCACCGCCACGCTCGGCGCCCTCGGGGGATTCGTTCGATTTCGGCAACCTCGCCGCGCTGGAAGACGATCCGTCAACGGGTCGAGTGCGCTCGGAGTTTCCCGCTGCCGGTTCGAGCCGTCCACCGATGCCGAACCGGGTTCCCACGCCCATTGCGGCGCCGCCTCCACACCCGGTGGCCTCATCGCCGCGCTCCGCGCAAGTGCCGCAATTGCAGCCGGCGCCGCGAGTGCAGCCGGCGCCGCGCTCCGCGCAGTCATCGCCGCAACCCGCGCAGCCACTGCAGCGTGCCGCGGAGACCAGCGGCGATGTCGAATACCCAAAAGGAAAAAGCAAGGGCGGCTTGATCGCCGTGATCGTCGTGCTGGTCGCGATTGTCGGTGCTGCGGGCGCTTACTTTGCCAGCGCGGCTCCGCACTGAGGAATCGTAAGGTTGCTAGCGGTCGTCATCGGCCCCGGCCGCCACCGCCGTGGCCGTAGGCCAGGGCTGACCCATTCTGACGCTAGGTGCGCCGCAACTCGTCGTCGATCAAATCCTTCGCACGCAGCGCCTTGATCGTCGGAAGCCGGTAGTAGCGGGCGCCGGTCCAGTCCTCTTTGGTCAGGCCGATCCGTTTGTAAGCTGTGTAGAGCTCCTCGATGCCCTGCCTGAGCGACCACTCTGGCTTGAAGCCCGGAAGTGTCGTCTCGATCTTCGTGAAGTCGACGCGGTAGTTCCTCAAGTCAGCGGTTGCCCCCTCGGCGAACTTTAGCTCACAGTTGGGGACGACTTCCGCGACCATCTCCGCGACATCACGGATCCGATAGTTTTCCTTGGTCTGTCCGACGTTGAAAGCTTGATTGTGTATGACGTCTTTGGGCGCCGCCAGCACGCATTTGAACGCGAGCATGATGTCGCGAATGTGAACCAGGGGGCGCCAAGGAGTGCCATCGCTTTGCATCAGCACCTTGCCTGTGGTGAATGCGTGCCCGACCAGATTGTTGACGACGATGTCTGCGCGCAGCCGCCGCGAAACGCCGTAGGCGGTGGCGTTGCGCAGATAGGTTGGAGAGAAACTGTCGTCGGCCAGGCTGTCGAGCTCTTGCTCCACACGGATCTTGGATTCGCCGTACGGCGTCACCGGATTGAAGGCAGCATTCTCGTCGAGGTAGCCGGTTGCTCCTGCGCCGTACAGGCTGCAGGACGAAGAAAACAAGAAGCGTTTCACACCGGCTTCCTTGGCGGCGCGAGCCAAACGGACCGATGCATGCTGGTTGATGTCGTAGGTAATCTGCGGGTTGAGATCGCCCAGGGGGTCGTTCGACAGCGCACCGAGGTGAGCGACGGCATCGATGCCGCGTAAATGCGCGGCGGTCACATCGCGAAGATCGATGCGGAGCTCGGGCACGTCGTCGGGGGGCGCCAGGAAATCGCAACCGTCGAAGTAGCCGGTGTCCAACCCGATCACTTCGTGGCCAGCTGCGCGCAATACGCCGACCATCTCGACCCCAATGTAACCCAGGTGACCGGTGACTAGGACTTTCATCTAGTCCATGTCTATCCGTGAATGGTGGGCGAGGTAAATAGGCGTCGGCGCAAACGCTGGGGCGCGGCAGATGCTCTCTTTCCGATGACCGTCCATCCGGTTCACGAAACGCCGGGGGTTGCGGAGGTCGGCGGGCCACGCAGGGGCAACCCTGGCTGACGAAGCCCTCACCGGTTTTCCAGTGTCAGCGTGCCCTAGGAGTGACTCTCGAGCTCGACCCAAGGCTGGGGGCGCTCCTGCATGCACTTGGCGAGCGACGCGTATGGTGCGATGCTCGCAGCACCTGTGACCGACGCGCCAGTCACGTTCTTCACCGTCTCCGACAGCCGCTACTTCCTCGGGGTTACGGCGATGGTCAACTCGCTGCGAATCTGTGGTCACACGGAAGAGATTGTCGTGCTCGACTGTGGTCTGACCCCGGATCAGCGTCAGCTGCTCAGGAAGGAATGCAGCGTCCGACCCTTGCTAGAGTCCAGGCAAGCTTCGCACCCCACGTACTACAAGCTGAGCGCCCCCCGAGCCCACTCCGCGGAGAAAGTGGTGCTCATCGACAGCGACATGATCGTGACCGGCCACCTTGGAGGGCTGCTCGAGGACCTAGAGCGCGGCAAGATCGTGGGCTACCCAGATCCCGAAGGCGATCGGTGGTTCGGGGAGTGGGAAAAAATTTTCGAGCTGCCTGGCCCGCCTCGGCAACAGTCCTATATGAACGCCGGGTTCGTGGCGTTCTCTCGCGCGGTGTACCCGGAACTGCTGGAGGACTGGTGGAACGCCTGCTCGAGGACCTTGGATCAACCAGCCACGACGCGCGATGGCGGTAGGGGTGCAACGGCTCAGGGAGATCAGGACGCGCTGAACGCCGTTCTCATGAGCCGCTATCCGAAAGACGCAATCAAGTTGCGGAATGGTAACGAGGCGCCCCAGGCCGAGGCGCTCAGGCGCGGAGTCAAAATCATCAATCTGCACACACTTGCGTGCGAATATCGCGGCGAGCGCACGTTGGTGTTGCACCAGGCCGGCGCCAACAAGCCATGGCGTTCGGTCACTGGAATGCGCAAGACCGCCTTCGTCGACTTGATGCGACGGTTATTGAACTCCGAGGACATCGCGATCCGACCAGCCCCGAGCGCAATCCCTTTCTGGCTCAAAGGTGGCATGATGCCGAGGCTGCTCGTGGAGGGGTTGCACTGGCGTACCCGTGGCGTCAACCTCTGGAAGCGAGCTTCCTGGCGCGCGCGCTCTCGCGTAATTCAGCCCTTATCTGAGTTGGTTCGCGTGAAGCTCAAGACAGCGGACGCGCGCAAGTAGGCGATCGGTTGCTGGGAAACTCGGCCCCGCTGGTGTGAAGGCGTGTATACTAACGAGAAGCCCTTGGTACTCAGTGTCTCGGTAGTGCTTGCAACGCGGAATCGCGGGGATCACGTTGTTGAGTGCGTTGAAACAATCCTGGCGAACTCCGGTTTCGTTGATCTCATCGTCGTGGATCAGAGCGATGGAGACGAGACAGAGAAGGCGCTGGGACGAATCGAAGATCAACGGCTTCGCTACGTCAGGACCGCCACGCGCGGTGTTACGAACGGGAGAAATCTCGGCATTGAGCTGAGCCAAAGCGACATCATTGCGTTCACGGATGACGACTGTCGCGTCGCCCCCGATTGGGTCTCGAGCTTCACACGCGTCTTCGAAACCGATGAAGATGTGTCCGTTGTTTGCGGTCGCGTGCGCGTCCCTGATGAACTGCGCTCGCTGGGTTTCGCCGAAAGCTTCGAACCGGTGATACGCGAGTGGCGAGGGCGCTTCCCGCCGTTTGGCCAAGACTGGGGAATCACCGCGAATCTGGCCATGAGGCGCGCAGTGGTCGCGCGCGTTGGCAAGTTCGATCCTATGCTGGGTGCGGGAGCTCCTCTCCGCTCCGGCGAAGAACCGGACTTCCTATTTCGAGTGCTGCGTGAAGGCCTCAAGGTCGTAAATGCGAGCGAAGTTGTGGTGGCTCACCTCGGCGTCCGAGCGCACGGAGTCGAGTCCCAGAAGCTAATCCGGGGTTACGGCTCCGGCACGGGCGCTGCCCTCTTCAAACACGTACGGCTCGGCGATAGAGAAGCACTCGCTGTGTACTTGGGATTCGTTGGTGCCAACCTCGAACGAGTGTGGAAGCGCGCCCGTCAGGGTCGAAGACCCGACGGGCTGGGGTACTTGCTCGCATTCGTCTCTGGCTCGCTCACCGCCTATCGCTATCAGGTCGATGCCACTCGCCGCCAATACGTCCAGCGTCGAGCACGATGACCGGCGAGCGGTAAGACACCCAAGGTCGGCGCCTCTCCATCCGCGCGGGACGTCGCACCCGGCAGCGTGCAGCCGAGCGCTCTGTAGGATTGGTCAGCGTCTGTCGCCAGGCCGGTGAAGGGCTGCCAAAAATGTAGTAAGAGGCTCTGATGGGTCCTGAGCCGCGTGTCAGCGTAGTCTCGCCGTTCTATAACACCGGGGAGTACCTCGCGGAGGCTATCGAGAGCGTTCTCGCGCTAAACTACACGAACTTCGAGTACATCTTGGTCAACAACAAGAGTACCGATGACTCTCGCGAGATAGCACTCCGCTACGCTAGTCGGGATCCTCGGATCAAATTTTTCGACAACGACGTCTTCCTAGCAAAACGACAAAACTATAACGCCGCCCTAAAGCGCATCGGAGCTGACACCCAGTACGTGAAAATGCTCCTCGCGGACGACGCGCTCTATCCCGATTGCCTTCGTGAACTGGTGGCAGTTGGGGAACGGGACCCGAAGATCGGACTCGTCAGCTCGTATTGCATGAACGGCGACCAACCGTGGGGCGGAGGGCTGTCACGCGATGTGTGGCACATGGCGGGGCGCGAAGTGTGCCGTCTGATGTTGCTCACGGGATGCTTCCTCCTCGGTACACCGAGCGTCGTGCTCTACCGTGCCGACATCGTCCGAAAGCGTCCTGTCTTCTTCGAGCCTTCGGATGTTCACGCGGACACCATGGCGGCCTACCAGATCTTGCTGGAGCACGATCTTGGCTTCGTGCATCAGATTCAGAGCTTTTGTCGAACACAAGCTGCATCGACGACGGGGACTGCGCTTCGATTCAACCCTGGCACGTTAGACTACTTGATCGCTATCGAGCGCGTCGGTCCGCACGTCCTATCGCCGGAGGAGCTGCGACACCTACGCGAACGCGAGTGGGCGTACTACTGGGGTTTCCTGGGTCGTAGTTTGCTTTTTGCTCGTGAGCCGGCCTTCTGGGAGTATCACCGGAAAGGCCTGGCAACGATTGGGCAGGACTTGAAGACGAGCCGCCTCGTGCCACACGCCATCCTGGCCGCTGCTCGGCTGGCTCTGAATCCGTTGAGCACCGTGGAACGAGGGCTATCCAGTCTCAAGGCACGGCGCGTCGACCATCAGTAGGGCTTACTTTTTCGCAGCGCTCGACGGGGCTCTGAAACAGGCTTTTATCCGCCTCAGAGCCCAGAACACACGCATCACGGGTGATCGATGACCAAGATCCAGTCGCTGTAGCCCGTGCCGTTATCGCCTGGCGGAGAGAAGGCCTGCCCGGCCGCATTGGGGAAATTGCCGATCACGGTATAGTTAGCCGTGGTCGGGTTGAACCAACGAGCCCGGCTGGACGCGCTCATGACACTGAGATCGAGCGTGATACTTCCGCTATGCGCCGGAGGGATGTAAGCCACGAGCAATGTCCCGGAGGGGGTGGCTGCGGCCGCCACATAGTCGTTCGAGTTGGGTGAGCTGCCTCCGCCGGTAACTAGGTTGTTCATGCCGCCCAATCCGCTCGGAACGAGATCGTACCACGGGATTGAACGGACGAAGGAGTTGAGACGATTGAGGTCCTGAGCGCCTGCCGAGTTCAGGTGGTTTTGCCACACGCCCGGGTCAAAGTGGTCGACGAGGCCATTGCCCGCCATGTAGCCGCCGATCGACTGGAACACGCCCCACCAAATGAACCGCCGAACGGGCTGCGTCGCATTGGGGTTGGTGTTGTTCCCGTCGGGTCCCTCTTCGTCGTAGGGCTCTTCCAGAATGAATGACGGCATCCCGCCATGGGCATATGCGTTCCGGGCATAAACCGGAACTTGACCCACCCAACTGTAGACGCCGTTCAACGTGCAACGATTTCCAAAGGTCGATTGGTCGGTGCAGATCGAGTCCGAATTCCATTCGGCCGAGTAATGCAGCGAACCTTGCGAGGCAACGCTCGCGATGCCGTCCAGGAACGCGCGTTCGATGTCGCTTTGCGGGGCCGAGAACTGCATCGACCCGGTGCCGTAGTCGCCGCCCATCATCCAGACGATGTTCTTTCTCGCCTTGTAGCGGTTAGCGATCCACGCCCCATAGGCGTACATTCTGCTGGCACCGTTGGCTGACATCTCTCCCATCCAGCCTTCGCTGCCGCCGCCGTAACCGACCGCAGCGGGGAACGCGAGGGCCAATATCCCTTGTTGCTCGAGTGAGCTCATCAGCGAGTCGACGAAGGACCAATAGCTCTCGTTCGGTTGCGTGAAGTCGGGCGACTCATTGTTGATGTTCCCATAACTGACCGAGCCGTCCCACGCCGACCCATCGAGGCGCTTGGTGAAGGGAAGATCACCCGCTTGATCGCCCGGGGCTCCCGCAACGCGCTTGTTGTGAGTGATCAGGCCCAGCTCGATGGCATTGAACCCTTTCGCGAGCGTATCATTCAGGTAGGTTTGCTGGTCGCTGGCAGTCAGGGCGTTGATGATGCCCCAACTCGTGCGACCGAGAATCGGGAACGGGTTCCCCGCTTGGTCACGCAAATAACGTTGATTGGCGGAAGGGGTGAGCGGGAAACCTCCGAATGTCGGAGTGGAGCTGCCCCCGCTTTGAGTAGTCGCGCTAGCAACGCCGGAGTACCCGCTCGCGTTGCCAGCGGCGTCGACGGCGCGCACTCGGTAACCATACGCCGTCGAGGCGCTCAGTCCGGTGTCGCCGAAATTGGTCGAGCTCGTCGTGCCGACTTGCGCAAAGCCTGTGCAATTGCTGCCGGTGCAACGCTCAATCCGGTAACTCGTGACGCCGACGTTGTCGGTGGACGCGCCCCAAGACAGGTTGATTTTATCGCTCGCGATGCTGGTCGCGGTCAAGCCGGAGGGCGCGGTTGGCGCTTGGGTATCGGCGGTACTGGTGGCACTCGTAGTGGCGGCAGCGCCGTTCGAATAGCCGCTCTTGTTCCCCGCGGCGTCGCTGGCGCGCACTCGATAGCCATAGGTCGTCGATCCGCTCAGGCCCGTGTCGCTGAAGCTTGTGGACGCCGTGGTAGCGATTTGAGCGAAAGCGGTGCAATTGCTGCCCGTGCAGCGTTCAATCGCGTAAGCGGTGACGCCGACATTGTCGCTCGACGGATTCCAAGACAGATTGACTTTATCGCTCGCGACGCTCGCCGCGGCCAAGCCCGCGGGCGTGGTTGGCGCTTGAGTATCGGAGCTGGGATTGGAGTTGGGCTGAGTGATGGCGGCTGCTTGGCGCGAGTAGTCGCTCTTGTTGCCCGCAGCATCGGTGGCGCGCACTCGGTAACCATACGTGGTCGATCCGGCTAGCCCCGAATCGCTGTAGTTGGTGGTGGCTGCCGTGCCGATCTGGACGAAGTTGCCGCAATTGCTGCCGGCGCAACGTTCAATCAAGTAACTGGTGACGCCCACGTTGTCGCTCGATGGGTTCCAAGCCAGGTTGGCCTTATCGCTACCGATGTTGGCCGCGGTAAAGCCTGCCGGTATCGTCGGCGCTTGAGTGTCGGGGCTGCTGCTCGTCGTTGTCGTCGCCGCGGTGGTCGTGGCTGCGCTGTTCGAATAGCCGCTCTGGTTGCCAGCGGCATCAGTGGCCCGGATCCGATAGCCATACGCCGTCGATGCGCTTAGCCCCGCATCGCCGAAGGTGGTGCCCGTCGTGGTGGCGATCTGCGTGAACGATGTGCAATTGCTGCCCGCGCAGCGTTCAATCGAGTAGCTGGCGACGCCCACGTTGTCGGTCGAAGCGCTCCAAGACACATTCACTTTATCGCTCGCGATGCTGGTCGCGGTCAAGCCGGAGGGCGCGGTTGGCGCTTGGGTATCGGCGGTACTGGTGGCACTCGTAGTGGCGGCAGCGCCGTTCGAATAGCCGCTCTTGTTCCCCGCGGCGTCGCTGGCGCGCACTCGATAGCCATAGGTCGTCGATCCGCTCAGGCCCGTGTCGCTGAAGCTTGTGGACGCCGTGGTAGCGATTTGAGCGAAAGCGGTGCAATTGCTGCCCGTGCAGCGTTCAATCGCGTAAGCGGTGACGCCGACATTGTCGCTCGACGGATTCCAAGACAGATTGACTTTATCGCTCGCGACGCTCGCCGCGGCCAAGCCCGCGGGCGTGGTTGGCGCTTGAGTATCAGAGCTGGGATTGGAGTTGGGCTGAGTGATGGCGGCTGCTTGGCGCGAGTAGTCGCTCTTGTTGCCCGCAGCATCGGTAGCGCGCACTCGGTAACCATACGTGGTCGATCCGGCTAGCCCCGAATCGCTGTAGTTGGTGGTGACTGCCGTGCCGATCTGGACGAAGTTGCCGCAATTGCTGCCGGCGCAACGTTCAATCAAGTAACTGGTGACGCCCACGTTGTCGCTCGATGGGTTCCAAGCCAGGTTGGCCTTATCGCTACCGATGTTGGCCGCGGTAAAGCCTGCCGGTATCGTCGGCGCCTGAGTATCGCTGCCGCTCGGTGCGGCTTCGGTCGTCGTGCCGCTGGTAGTCGTCGCGCTAGCAGTCGTCGAGTAACCGCTCAGATTGCTGGCGGCGTCTTTGGCTCGGACCCGGTAGCTGTAGCTAGTGCTCGAGGATAGCCCCGCGTCGTCGAACGTTGTCCCACTGGGCGTCGCGATGCGTACAAAGTTCGAGCAGCTGACGTTCTGGCAGCGCTCGATCTCGTAGTTCGTCACGCCGACGTTATCGCTGGAGGCTACCCAACTGAGGTGAATTTGCGCGTTCGATGCGACAGTCGCAGCGAGATTGGTCGGCGTAGAAGGTGCCTGTGTGTCGCCCGAGCTGTTGGCGGCGCGGAACGCGACGAGCTGCATGAGCCAGACACCGCCAGCGCTGAGATTTGCGGTCGCGTTGTAGTTCCCCGCGCTCGTCACCACTCGGTCCAGGACAATGTTCCCGTTCGGGCTAGTGATCACGCGCTGGGTGTACCCGTTGCCTGCGGACACCGTCGACGATGCAACGATGTTGGCGCCCACTAAGAGATCGTTCGCATTGGCGGTCGTAATGTTCCCGCTGTCACTGACTGCGCTGTTGCCGGTCGCCCAGCCACTCGTGTCGATTGGGTTCACGGGATCGATTCCGCTGTATTCCAGAATGCGGATGTCTGGGTGAAGCGCGGCTTGGTTGAAGACGACGTTCACCCGATTCACCCCCGCGGCTGCGGCGGCAATGTTCTTCGCGTAATAGATGGATTGGCCGCGCGGGGAGGAACTCGTAACCACGCTCGGCCCGACCGCCAAGGCATAGCTATTTCCGGCAGCGTCGCTCACGGAAGAGACTTGGCTCGTGCCGTCGACCCAACCCACGACGACCACGTTGAGGTCGCCGACCGACTGCGCCTGCGCGTAAGTCACAGCGGCCGTCGTTTGCTGACCCTGAGGAGTTACGTAGTTCTGTTGGACGAAGCCGATCGCGGAAAGGGGCTCGCTGAGCGACCGCGTCGATGGTTCGATACTCGAGGGACCTGCGTCCCCAGACGTGCCGCACGCGGCAATGGAGAGCATTGATATGAGAGCGCAAACGGATGCGGCGCGGCTCGAACGTAGAAATTGGGTCGGGGCACAGGGCATGCGACGCCCTCCGCAAGAATCGAGCCCAGGCTTCTCGGCCTGGTACGGGTCACCCTTTCGCGAGGGATCGTGGAAGAATGACTATCTGAAGACGCGCTGATCAGCCTGGCGGCGTGCGGGCGTTTCGCCGCACGTGTGACGTGATGCGACCGAAACGCTGTGGCAGGTTCCCGCACAGGTTCGTTGTATTCATGACATCACGCGCTAATTGCTTGTGACGGCAATGCGATCACGGGCCCGTTTTTACCGCCGAACAAACCGAAGTCGTTTCCAGAGTGCCAATTAGGTCACGTGTCACTGAGTTGCAGGGAGTCGATCCGATCGGCGAACACGCTCAATGCGCGGAGTATCTGCGATCGCCGTCCGTCGAGCCAGGCTCGACTTACCAGACTATCTTGCTCGCGTAGAACGCTTCGGCGCGGCTTTCTGCAGCGTTGCACTCGGCGGCGCGGATGCTCATTAACCCGTGGAACGTGTCGGCGCGAAACCATGGCCGCCCGTGCTGCGACACGAAGTGCTCGAGGAGCAGGTCGACCTTGCGGTCTGCGATGTTGCGCGGCAGCGGAATGAAGCAATTCGGGTGCCCCAGGTCACCCTCGTATTTCGGAATTTCGTAGTGAAAAATCAGGTGATTGCGAAATGTGTTCCAGGTGAGCTCGGCGATCACTCGATGATCCTGGTGCCTATCTTCGAGCCGGTGACTGAAGATTAGGTCAGGTGCGATCTGCGCTTTCAATGCCTCGAAAGCGTCCTTGATCTGCGCGGTCTCGGCGGGGAAATAGCTCTCCCGGTGGTGCTTGATCTCCAATTGCGACGAGCCGGCTCCGCGCAAGAACCCGGCTGCACAGCTGCGCGCTTCCGCCTCGCGTTCACCAGGTGCCGCGAACACCACCCAACGGACGCTCGACCCAGGGTGCTCATCGAGCAGCCGCATGACCGCTCCGCCACAGCCGATCTCGATGTCGTCACTGTGCGCTCCCAAGCACAAGATATTGAGCGGACTGCCGTCTGGCCTCAAGGATGCACGAAACATTAGATCACCGTGGCTTCCGGGATCGGAACAATGAATCGGCCGCCCCAATCACGCACGTACGCAAGTTGAGTCATGATCTCTTGTTTGAAGTTCCAAGGCAGGATCAGGATGAGGTCTGGCTTGGCCTCGTCCAGACGCTCCGGCGCGAAGATCGGAATGTGAGTACCGGGTAAAAACTTTCCTTGCTTATAAGGGTTCCGATCGACGGTGAAGTCGAGAAAGTCTTCGCGGATCCCGCAATAGTTGAGCAACGTGTTGCCCTTCCCAGGCGCGCCGTAGCCGACGATCTTCTTGCCTGCACCTTTGGCTTCGATCAGTAGGCTCAGCAGCTTGCGCTTTGTCGCTCGCACCTGTTGTTCGAAGCGCCTGTAGGTGGCCATGTCGCGGTACCCGGCCGCTTCCTCGCGTGCGCGCAGTTCGAGGACGCGCTGACTCACTGGGCGAGACTCGTCGGCGGCAGGCCTGGCATAGATGCGTAGGGACCCGCCGTGTGTCCACAGCTCCTCGACGTCGAACACCGTGAGGCCGTGGGAGGCAAACAAGAGCTCGGCGCTCAGGAGTGAAAAGTACCAAAAATGCTCATGATAGATGGTGTCGAACTGGTTCTGATCGAACAACGTCATCAGGTGCGGAAACTCGAACGTGGCGGTGCCGTTGGGCGCGATTGCGATCGCGACGCCGGCCACGAAGGAATTCAGATCTGGCACCTGAGCAAGCACGTTGTTTCCGATGATCAGATCCGCCGCGCCACGGCTCGTGCGCAGCTCGTGCGCCGACTCGCGCCCGAAGAAAACGACTTGCGTCTCAACGCCTTTCGCTCTCGCCACCTCGGCAACGTTCGCCGCCGGTTCGATGCCGAGACACGGGATGCCCTTCTTCACGAAGTACTGCAGCAGGTAACCGTCGTTGCTGGCCAGCTCCACGACCAAGCTCTTGCTGCCGAGCTCGAGCCGCTGGCTGATCATTTCAACGTAGTCTTCGGCGTGCTTCAGCCACGAGCTCGAAAACGAAGAGAAGTAGGCGTATTCGGTAAAGATCTCGTGCGCGCTGACGTACTGGTTCAGCTGTACGAGCAAGCACTTCTGGCACACCGAAACGTGAAGCGGATAGAACGGCTCCATGCTGTCGAGGTGCTCTGCCGGGACGTAACTCTCACACAGCGGCGACATCCCAAGGTCCACAACGGAGTCCGTCATCGGCGCGGAACAATGACGACACTTCTCGAGCTTCATACCGTAGACGGTACAGAAACGCCTATTGTTCTGCAAGTGGTGGCGGAGCTAGAGTGGAAGCGCCGCTCGAGCCGGGCTAAGGTCCCCCTTTTTGGAATGCACGCATCATGATTTTCAGCGAAACTTCGCTCGCGGGGGCGTACGTCATCGGCCTCGAAGAGCGGGTTGACGAGCGGGGTTCGTTCGCGCGTACCTTCTGCGAGCGTGAGTTTGCCGAGCACGGTCTGCCGACGCGCTTTCCGCAAAGCAATCTGTCCCGGAACCGTCTCGCTGGAACACTGCGTGGCATGCACTATCAAGTGGCGCCTTACGCCGAAGCCAAGCTAGTTCGCTGCGCTTCGGGAGCCATCTACGACATGATTGTCGATCTGCGTCCGACCTCCGAAACGCGCTTCGAAAGCTTCGGCACGGTGCTCGATGCCAAGAGCGGTTTGGCGTTGTTCATACCGGCGGGCTTCGCCCACGGGTTTGTAACTTTAGCGGACGATACCCAAGTCTTGTACCAGATGGGGGAGTTCTTCAATGGCGCAGCGGCCCGCGGCTTTCGCTACAACGACCCGCTGTTTGCCCTCAGCTGGCCGCGCGAGGTGACCGTGATCGCCGAGCGCGACGCGAGTTACCCCGATTTCCAACCCGGCCGTGAAAATGACTGATCGCGCCGCAATCGAAGGCGAGCTGATGGATGTCGTCCGCGAGCTCTACCCGATCTGCCGCAGCATTACCGGCAACGGAGTGCGCGAAACTTTGGCGATCCTCG
Organism: Pseudomonadota bacterium; assembly: GCA_037200885.1. Lineage (GTDB taxonomy): Bacteria > Myxococcota_A > Polyangia > Polyangiales > Polyangiaceae > PMG-095. The sequence continues at coordinate 739,826 of JBBCIN010000003.1, read as the reverse complement.
GGCGCTATCTGCCGCTTCGTCTGACCGAGGTACCCACTGGCACTCAAGTACTGGACTGGGTCGTGCCACGGGAGTGGAACATCCGCGATGCTTGGATCAAGCGCTCCGACGGACAGCGCATCGTAGATTTTCACGCCCATAACTTGCACGTCGTAAACTACAGCGTTCCGGTCAGCGGACGTTTTCGTCTGGAGCAACTGCGACCCCACCTGTTCAGCCTCCCGGACCAGCCTGATGCCATTCCGTACCGCACCTCGTATTACGCAGATAGTTGGGGCTTCTGCCTAACCGACCGGCAGCTGCGTGAGTTGCCAGACGATGAGTACGATGTGTGCATCGACTCGAGCTTGACGGAGGGGAGCCTCACCTACGCGGAGGCACTCCTGCCGGGCGACACTACGGACGAAATCCTGATCTCGGCGCACGTCTGCCATCCATCACTCAGTGACGATAACCTTTCCGGTTTGGCGGTCGCAGCACTTCTGGCACGTGAGCTGGGGGCGGAGTCGCGCCGGCGCTATTCCGTCCGCATCCTGTTCGCGCCTGGGACCATCGGAGCGATCGCTTGGCTGGCCAAAAATCGAGAGACGGCTCATCGCATCAAGCATGGCCTCACTCTCACCTGTTTGGGCGATGGTCTTCCGTTTGCTTTCAAGAAAACCTTCGACGGAAATACAGAGCTGGACCGAGTGGCGGCGCTGGTGCTGAAAGAGTCGGGCCAGGACCATTCCCTCGTGAACTATTTCCCGTACGGCTACGACGAGCGGCAATATAACTCCCCGGGCTTTCGCTTGCCCGTCGGCTCGCTCATGCGGGGCCAGCACGGTCAGTTCCCGGAGTATCATACGTCACTCGACAACTTGAGCTTCGTCAGCGGCAAGGGGCTTGCCGAGTCCTACGACGTGCTGCGCGCGATGATTGGCACGCTGCAACGCAACCGACGCTACGTAAACTTGGCTCCCTATGGGGAGCCCCAGCTCGGCAAGCGCGGCCTGTATCGCGCGGTCGGTGGTACCGGGCTACCGGGACTTCAATTCGCGATGCTGTGGGTGCTGGCCATGTCCGATGGCGAGCACACGCTGCTCGATATTGCGGAGCGCGCCGGCCTGACGTTCGACGCCGCACACACCGCGGCAACGCTGCTCCTCGAGCATGAGCTCCTTGCGCACGACAAGGTCGACGCGCTGAATTCGGTCAACACTATGGAGAAGGCTAGCCCATGAAGGTCGTTCTGTTCTGTGGCGGTTTAGGTACAAGGCTGCGCGACTATTCCGAGAGCCTTCCGAAGCCGCTCGTGCCGGTCGGCTATCGACCGATCCTGTGGCATGTGATGCGCTACTACGCGCACCACGGGCACAAGGATTTCATCCTATGCCTTGGCTACAAAGCCGACAAAATCAAAGAATACTTCCTGAATTACGACGAATATATCGACAACGACTTCACGCTCAGGGCGGGGCGCAAAGAACTCGTCGGGCCAAAGCACGACATCCACGATTGGAACATCACCTTCGTGGACACCGGCCTGAAGTCGAACCTCGGCATGCGGCTCATGCTCGTGAAGCACTTGCTAGAGGACGAGGAGATGTTCTTCGCGAACTATAGCGACGGGCTCACGAATCTGCCGCTGGATACGATGGTCAAAGATTTCGCCGCTACCGACAAGGTCGCGAGCTTCCTTTGTGCCACCCCTTCGCAGAGCTTCCACGTGGTCTCGCTAGACGCCCAAAAGAACGTCGAGAGCATCGTGGCCGTGCGAGACTCCAATATCATCGTGAATGCGGGCTACTTCATTCTTCGCAAATCGATCTTCGATTACATGAACTTTGGCGAGGAGCTGGTGCTCGAACCGTTCCAGCGCTTGATCAAAGCGAAGCGCTTACTCGCGTATAGCCACGAAGGCTTTTGGGCCATGGACACCTTCAAGGAGCAACAGGAGCTTACCGACCTTTACAATTCAGGCACCGCACCGTGGGAGATTTGGAAGAAACCTGGAGAAGCTGAGTCGGCGGCGGAGAGTGAACGCGCAAAGCCTTGAAACGGTCACTCCTCCCATCGCTTCGCCAGCAACACCCCCTCCACGACTACCTGGGCGACCATCCAGCCACCTTGGAATTTGTGCGGTTTGCGCGGCAATAGCCGCGTGACATGGTGCGCGCGGATGGCGACGCGCGCCGAAGCCGGTGGTATTATCACCCTGCGGTGAAGTGCTCACTGTGGGCTCTACTAAGACGCCGCCGCGGTCCTCACGGGCTAGCGTTCCCCCGAAGGCGACAGAAGGCACATCATGAGATACGCGCACGCAATGATCCGAGTCAGCAACTTGGAGGAGTCGGTCGACTTCTATTGCAACAAGCTCGGACTGGTTGAAATCAGGCGTAAGGTTATGGAGAGTGGACGACATACCCTGGTGTTTCTTGCTGCTCCACTCGACGTTGAGAGCGCCAAGACTAATCGCGCGCCCGTGCTCGAGCTCACGTACAACTGGGACCCCGAGGTTTTTACCGAGTCGCGAAGCTTCGGACACCTCTCATTCCACGTGAAGGATATCTACGAGTACTGCGAGAAGCTCGTTGCAGCCGGTGTCAAGATTAACCGGCCGCCGCGTGATGGGAAGATGGCGTTCATCCGCTCGCCCGACAACCTCGCCATCGAGTTCCTGCAGGACAGTCCACCGCTCGAGCCGAAGGAACCTTGGGCCTCGATGAAGAACCAGGGCACCTGGTGACCTATCGTATTTTAGGGAGACGACCATGAGCGCCGTTTACTTCAACCCACCGTTCAGCGACGAAACCCGGAGGCAGCACCTCTACGGCGGTGACATCATCGTCCTCCCGCCCACGCCGACAACTCTCGAGTTCTGTGAGTTTGCCAAGGGCCTCATCAAGGAGGCGTTCGCGCCGCTCGATCCGGAGACGGCGCAGCACCACCTGCCGGTGGAAGAGTATGCCGAACTTCTCGGAAAGCTGAAGCCGAAGTTCATCCACCACCCGCAAAGCAAGCAGTATATTCGTGGTCTATTCGACGCCTATGGCGCTGATCCGAGCGACACCTACTACGAGGTGCCCAAGCTGCGCAGCTCCACGAGCGATGGGTATCTGACCAAAGGTATCGCCTACGCCTGGCATCCGCACCGTGACACTTGGACAGCTGCGCTGCCCTGCCAAATCAATTGGTGGATACCGGTCTACGAGCTGCGGTCCGACAATGCCATGACGTTTTTCCCCAAGTACTGGGACAGGCCCATCAAGAATACGTCGAGCGGCTACAACTATTACAAGTGGAACAAGGAACACCGCGGCAAACACGTCACGCAGTACATCAAAGAAGACCCGAGGCCGTTGCCGCATGCGTCCGAGCCGCTCGATCTGGAGCAAGAGTTGCGCGTCATTTGCCCGGTAGGCAGCGTCATGTTGTTCTCCGGCGCGCATTTGCACGCGAGTGTTCCCAATACTTCGGGCGTTACGCGATTCAGTTTCGACTTTCGGACCGTCAATGTCGACGACATCGCCGCCAAGCGCGGGGCGCCCAACATCGACTCCCAATGCGAAGGTCACATGCTCCGCGACTACCTGCGCGCGACTGATTTGGCACACATCCCGGAGCAATACATGTCGCTCTACGACGACGGCACCGAGGCCACGGGCGATCTCGTCTACCAGCCCGCCTGAGGCAGATCGCTTGGGGGCGTCCTCGCAATCACCGACAAAACGGAAGGTGCGCCCCTTTCGACCCGTCTTCGGCTGGTTGCGCCTGGCGGCACCTGAGACCGCGCTTACAGCAAGGACCATGGCCGCGTTCGCAGCCTCGCTGCGATGCCACAAACAAAGAGCGCGTTTCCCAGCGGAAAACGCGCTCCTAGGTTAGCCCAACCGCGAACTACGGCTTCTTCGCGGACGCTGCAGCGGGCTTGGCCGGAGCCGCAGCCGGCTTCTCGGCGGCAATGGGCTTTTCGGCGGCAACGGGCTTTTCGACGGCAGCGGGCTTCTCGCCCTGTGCGGCTTCGCTTGGCGCGGCTTCGGCCGGTGCGGCTTCGGCCGGTGCGGCTTCGGCCGGTGCGGCTTCGGCTTCGCCTTCCGCGTCGTCGTCATCGTCATCGTCGTCATCATCATCATCGTCGTCGGGCTCGTGCAGAGCCTCTTCTTCGAAGTTGAGATTCTGAGTGGAGTGGACATCTCCGCGGTCGTCGGGCTTCTTGTCGCGTTGGGCGGCTGCGAGGCGTTGGAACACGACCGGTTTAGGCGCGACGAGGAGCGCCATGGTGCGGGCTTCCATTGCCGGGCGCTGTTCGACGTTGGCGATGTCGTCGATCTTGGAGACGATCAGCTCGAGCTGCATCTGCGCGCGTTGCGGATGCATGATTTCGCGGCCACGGAAGCGGCAGGTGACCTTCACCTTGTTGCCGGACTCGATGAAGCGGCGAATCGCGCGAATTTTCACGGCAATGTCGTGGTCATCCGTCTTGGGACGGATCTTGATCTCTTTGACCTCGACGACGGTCTGCTTCCGTTTGGCTTCGCCCTGCTTCTTCTTCTCTTCGTATTTGTATTTACCGAAGTCGAGGATCTTGCAGACGGGCGGATTGCTCTTCGGATTGACCTCTACGAGGTCGAGACCGACTTCACGGGCGCGGCGCAAAGCTTGGTCAGTCGTCAAGACTCCCAAATTCGAGCCGTCCTCCGCAACGACGCGCACCTCGGGTACGCGAATCCGGTGGTTGATTCGAATCTGGGGGCCTCGCGGCTCCCTGCTGAAGCGCCGACCGCCGCCTAATGCCATGTATTTTTCACTTTCTCGTGCTCCCTTTGATTTCTTGGTAATTGCCCAGTCATTGAACCGTCCGCTGGAGTCGCGGCGGCTTGGCCTCTTCGAGCAAACGCTCGGTGAAGTCTGACACACTCATCGCGCCCAGCTCACCTCCGGTTGCGGATCGCACGGAAAGCGTGGTCGCCGCGGCCTCGGCATCCCCGATCACGCAGATGTAGGGGTAGCGCAGGTTTCGTGCGTTTCGGATCTTGGCGCCCAGCTTGTCGTTGCTCACGTCCACGTGGATGCGCAAGCCGCGTGCCTTGAGCTCCGCCTGCAGTTTCTCGACGTATTCGACCTGAGTGTCGTTCACTGCCACCAAAATGGCCTGCTCGGGCGCGAGCCAAACCGGGAATTTGCCCGCGCAATGCTCCAGGTAAATGCCGTAGAAGCGCTCGACCGACCCCAGAATTGCGCGGTGCAACATCACGGGGCGATGGTTTGCGCCGTCTTTGCCGACGTATTCCAGATCGAAGCGTTCCGGCAGGCCGTAATCCAGCTGGATCGTGCCGAGCTGCCAGCTGCGCTTGAGCGCATCGGTAATGTGGAATTCCAGCTTCGGGCCGTAGAACGCGCCTTCGCCGGGGAGCTCCTCGAAAGCGACGTTGCTGGCGAGCAGCGCCCGCCGGAGTGCGCCCTCCGCGCGGTCCCAAAGGTCGTCCGAGCCGATGCGCCTCTCTGGGCGCAGGGCGAGCTTGACGGCCACGTTCTTGAAATCGAACGCGGCGTACACCTCGAACAGCAAGCGATTGAAGTCTAAAATCTCCTGCTCGATTTGGTCCTCGGTGCAGAAGATGTGCGCGTCGTCTTGGCTGAAGCTGCGCACGCGCGCCAGGCCGTGGACCACGCCCGCGCGCTCGTGCCGATGGAGCCGGCCGAAATCAGCCACGCGCCAAGGCAGCTCCCGGTAGCTGCGCCGACGATGCCCGAAGATCAGGCAATGGCTCGGGCAGTTCATCGGCTTGGAGCAGGTGTGCTCCACCTTCTCGTGCACGTCCGCCAAAAACGAGGCGTGATCTTGATCGGGCTTGACGGCCTCGATCGTGTCGATACGATCTTCGGTCGTCGCAAAGAACATGTTCTCGCGATAGTTCGCCAGGTGGCCGCTGGTCTCGAACAAGCGCTTGTCGAAGATCTGCGGCGTGATCACCTCTTCGTAGCCGTACTCGATGTACAGCGTGCGGATGTACTCCACCAAGCGATGGTAGATACTCGCGCCGCGCGGCAAGAAGAAGGGCATGGCCGGCGCGTATTCATGAAACATGAATAGCTCGAGCTCTTTGCCGAGCTTCCTGTGGTCGCGCGCCTTGGCCTCTTCGATCGCCTTCAGGTATTCGGCGAGCTCTTCTTCGCTCGGGAAGGCCGTGCCGTAAACCCGTTGCAACATCGGGTTTTTCTCGTCGCCCCGCCAATACGCGCCGGCCACGCTGGTCAGCTTCACGGCGCCGATCAGCTTCGTGTTCGGCACGTGCGGACCACGACACAGATCCACCCAGGTGCCCTGGGGGCTCTTGGCATGCCCGTGGCGATAGAGCGTGATCGTGTCGCCCGGCGGTAGCGAATCCAAGATCTGCAGCTTGAAGGTTTCGCCGAGCTTTTCGAACAACTCGTGCGCTTGCTCGCGAGTGACTTCGTCACGAGCGAAGGGCCGCTTGTCCTTGATGATGCGGCGCATCTCCTTCTCGATCGCTTGCAGATCCTTGTCCGAGAAGTGCTCGCCGTCCGGCCGCGCGAAGTCGTAGTAGAAGCCCGCGTCGATCGCCGGACCGATGGTGACTTGCGTGCCGGGGAACAAACGCTGCACGGCGTCGGCCATGACGTGGGCGGCGGAGTGGCGGATCACCGAAAGGCCATCCGGCTCGCTGACGTGGATTGGCTCGAGTTGTGCGTCCGCCGCGACCGGCGTGAGCAGATCGACGATCTTCCCTCCGATACGGACGGCAATTACGTCGTCGGCGAGCTCTCCGCGTTGCTTGAGGAGCTCACCCGGCGTCTGGCGCGCGGGCTCCGTCATGCTCATGCGGTCGTCGAACAACCGGTCGACGTGGGAATTTTGAGGACGAAGGAGGAACGAACGTCATTCGTTTTGGGCTTCGGGCCCCAAAACACAAACGAGACTGTAGGCGCGGGCGGGATTGAACCGTCGACCCCTACCGTGTCAAGGTAGTGCTCTACCACTGAGCTACGCGCCTCTGGTTCGGTGGAGCGAACTCCACCTGCGAACTGTGTTTTCTGACTCTTCAAAATCAGGCGAGAACCCCACTACAACTCGACCCGAGGCCTGTCAAGCGCCGGGCGAGGGCTGGGAGCGCTTCGTCCGCCTGCTCCTTCTCGCATCGCTGCGCCGGCCTCCGAATTCCGGAGCCGCCAGCCCGGCCGGAAACCCCCGACCGGCAGGCCTCGAGCCTAGCTTGCGCGGTCGCTGGATTCTGGGTATAGGCCCGGCCCTCTCCCGCCTTGGGTCGCCGTTTTTCGCGGCATAACCCGGGCGCCTGCTTGGGGCTCTCGCCTTCGACGAGCCACCCGTCCGCGGAGGACACCTTGGTCGCGCTCCTCTCCTTTCAAAACGTACCTCCGGCTCCGGGCCGGGAAACCAGTGCCAACACGGTGGCTCCATCGGCTCCCGCCGATAGAGCCGCGCCCGGCGCGCCCCCGCACGCCGCCGAAGGCGGTCTCGGCAGCATGCTGCCGATGCTGATCATGGTGGTGCCGCTGGTGCTGTTGATGGTGTTCACCAGCCGCTCCAACTCCAAGAAGCAGAAGAAGCTCCTCGACTCGCTGCAAAAGGGCGACCGCGTGATCACTCAAGGCGGCATGGTCGGAAAGCTAATCGAGATCGGCGATCGCTACGCGAAGGTGGAACTCGCGCCCGGTATGAAGGTGGAGTTCTTGAAATCAGGATTGCTCGGCAAGGACGACGCCGAAACGGCTGCGTCCCTCGAGAAGAAGTGAAAGCGCGGGCGGTCTAGCCGTGATCAATACCGTATTTACGTCGATTTTTGGCGGCCTAGCCGCGTTGTTCGTGCTTGCGGGCTTTGCCTTTCGGAGCGAGCGCTACGTGCTGATCATCGCCGGGGTGATTGCAGGGGGCGCCGCTGCTGCCGCGCACAACGACGCTTTCTGGCCCATGGTCGTCCTGGGCGTGCTGAGCCTGTGGTTCGCCTTCGCCGCGGTCGACGTGATGGATCTCGGGTGGCGCATGCGCTGCGCGTTGACGGTCAGCGCCTGCTTATTCGGCTTCCTCGTGCTGTGGCCCACGCTTCCGAACTGGAGCTCGCTCATCAAGTGCCCGGCTTACATCCAGGAGCACGTCGGGTTTCGGCTCGTCGCTGGCCTGGATTTGCGCGGCGGCTTGCGGCTCGTCTACACGGTGGACGTCGACGAAGCCATCAAGGACAAGCGCGATCACTACTACGAGGACATGCGCCTCGAAGCGACCAAGGTCTATGGCTTGCACACGGGTGATGAGCTGCCCTCGGACGAAACCTTCGCCAAACTGCGTGACAAAGTCGAGATAGAGGCACCTCGCCGGCCGGTGGACGAGATCCGCCTGACCGTGAAAGAGGGCACGGATCCGAGCAAGATCGACGAGCGTTTCCTCGAGAAGTTCCGCAGTGAGATGTCGTTCTCACGCACGAAGGATCAGCGCTCGCTCACCTTCAAGGTCCGCCCCACGGTCGGCTCGCAGATCCGCGAGCGCGCGGTCGGCCAGGCCAAGGACATCATCCTGCGCCGCGTCGACGAGCTCGGCTTGCGCGAAGCCGCCGTGTCTTCGCGCGATGAGGACATCATCGTGGAAGTGCCGGGCGAAGACGAAAAGAGCTTCGCCACGATTCGCGAGATCATCAGCCAGACCGCGCGCCTCGAGTTCAAGCTGCTCGACGACGAAACGGACTTCTTCGGCGCCGTGCAGAAGACCGCGAAGAGCGAGAGCTTGCCCGAGGGGCTCGAGTTCCAGATCGAGAACGCGCCGGCGGGCAAGAACGCCGAGGGCGAGAAGCGCAGCAAGCCGACTACGTACGCGCTCCTGCGCAAGGGACCGAAAGAGACCTCGACTCAGGCGCTGCAGCGCATGCGTGAGTGGGTTGCCACCCTCGATGTGCCGTCCGATCGCGAAGTCGGCTACCACATCGAATCGCGCGTGGTCGACGAAATCTCCTTGAAAGAGGAAGAGATCGGCGTTCGCACCTATTTCCTCAAGAGCCGCGCCGAAATCACCGGCGATATGATCCGCGAAGCCGTCGCGCAGCCCGAGCAGAGTCAGGGCGGCATGGGCGGTTGGCACGTGTCGATCGCGTTCACGGACGCGGGCGGGAAAATCTTCGAGAAGATCACGGGCGCCAACATTCAGCGCCGCTTCGCCATCATCCTGGACGGCCGCATCAGCAGCGCGCCGGTGATTCAGGGCAAGATCGCGGGCGGCCACGGCCAAATCACGATGGGCTCGGGTGATCCGGAAGCGCAGCTGCGCGACTCCAAGAACCTCGAATTGGTGCTTCGTTCCGGCGCTCTGCCCGCGCCCATTTCGCCCTCCAACGAGCAGCGCATCGGCCCCTCCTTGGGTCAGGATGCGATCAAGTCCGGGATCCAGGGCGCGCTCGGCGGCATCGCACTCGTGCTGGTGTTCATGATGGTCTACTACCAACGCGCAGGCTTCATCGCCGACGTGGCGGTGATCATGAACTTGTTCCTGCAGCTGGCTATTCTCTGTTCGGCTGGCGCCTCGATGACCCTGCCGGGCATTGCCGGCTTGGCCCTCACGGTCGGCATGGCGGTGGATAGCAACATCATCATCAACGAGCGTGTCCGCGAAGAAATCGGCCTCGGCAAGGGGGCGCGTGCAGCCGTGGATGTCGGCTACAAGCGCGCGCTGAGCGCGATCATCGACGGTCACGTCACGACGGTGATCGCCGGTATCGTGCTCTGGCAGTACGGCACTGGGCCGCTCAAGGGCTTCGCGGTCACTCTGGTCGTGGGGGTGATTTGTAACATCTTCACCGGCGTCATCGTCAGCCGCCTGATGATCGACTGGTGGGTCAAGCATCTGGGGCGTGGCGCCCAGTTGGATTTGGGTTGAACCATGCGTCTGTTCAAGTCTGGCAAGATTTACGATTTCATGGCGGTCCGGTGGTACTGGATCGGTCTCAGCTTGTTCATCACGCTCGGCGCGATCGTGCTGCTGCTGCTGGGCAAGGCCAAGCTAGGGACTGATTTTACCGGCGGCACCGAGGTCGAGGTCGCGTTCAAGCGCGACGTTGGCGCTGCTGAGCTGCGGGCGGCGGTGGAAAAGGCCGGCTTTTTCGCGCCCGGTGTCGTGAAGGTCGCGGATCCGAACAACCCGAATCGCTACCTGATCCGCGTCGAAGAAGTCTCCACCATCTCGACCGAGAAGCAGGCCGAGATCGAACACGCGCTGTGCCTGAACTCAGGGGCGAGCAGCGATGCGTGTCCGCCCGATCGCCAAGCGACCGAGGTCAGGTTCAGTCCGGGCGGTGACAAGATCAGCGTCCGCTATCGCAACTCGCCGGACCTCGATTGGGTCAAGCAGCACATCGCGACCATCAAGGGCCTCGTGCTCCGCCCCGGCGAGCACAACCCGATGCTGCAGAATGCGCGCGACAACAAGGTCGAGATCCAGCTGATGAGCAAGGGCGACCAGCTCATGGCCGGACTCAAGCAGGGCTTGGGCGCGGACGTGGTGCCGGACACCGCCCTGCGCACGGAGTGGATCGGTCCGCGCGCGGGCGCTCAGCTCCGCGACAGCGCCGTGAAGAGCATCGTGATCTCGATCGTGTTCATCATGGTCTACATCGCGTTCCGCTTCGATTTGCGGTTCGCGCCGGGCGGCGTCGTCGCGCTGACGCATGACGCGCTCGGCACCATCGGGATCCTGATCGTGCTCGGCAAAGAGATCAATCTGACGACCATCGCCGCGGTGCTCACGATCGTCGGCTACTCCGTGAACGACACGGTGATCGTCTACGACCGCGTGCGCGAGAATTTGGGCAAGCTCCGCGGTACCAGCTTCTTCCAGCTGATCAACATCAGCACCTCGGAAATGCTCGGCCGCACGCTGCTCACCAGCAGCACGGTGGTGATCGCCCTGCTCGGCTTCTTCATCTGGGGCACGGGTGAGTTGAAGGACTTCTCGCTGGCGCTCACGATCGGCGTCGTGCTCGGCACCTACTCGTCGATCTACGTCGCACTTCCGCTCACTGAATGGCTCGACCACACGCTTTTCTCCAAGGTGGGCACAAAAAAAAAGCCGGTAGCGGCCGGTAGCGCCGCCGCCGTCTGAATTGAGCCAAAGCGGGACGGTGCGCGGGGTTGAACGAGTCCATTCTGCAACGAGCCGGCCAGCTCGCCAGGTTGACACACTCGTCCCCGTCCTTATGTTCTCACCCATGTTTGCCGCATTGAAGTCCCAGATGGCTGCTTTGCCCCTCAACGGTTTGCCGCTCACCATTCCGGAGGAATTGTGGTCGAAGATCGAGCCGGAGCAGCAAGAGCGCTGCATCAACGCGCAGCGGGTGCTCGGTGCATTCGCTGGCGATCGTGATTTGGACCTGGATGATTTGGCGGAACGCTTGGACTCCGAGCCGGAAGACGTGCTCGGTGGCCTGCACGTTCTAGACGCCATGGCTTTGGTGACCACGGAAGAGTCGGACGACGGTCCGCGCTTCCATCTGCGCGCCTTGCCTGACGAGCACGTTCGGTTCGTCGGTCCCAACGGCCGCACCCAGTGGCTGTTCGTTGCGCGCCCGCTCGATCCTCCGGATGTCGCTTCCGAAAGCCTGAACTGAAGCGCGCCGCGCAGCTTATCCACAGGCGCGGCTGACTCGAAACGCCTCTCGCAACTGCGGGGGGCGTTTCTGCGTTTGTAGGTCGGACATTTTCGGGCCGGGGTAGGGGGTACGCTTCGGGGATGGGGCGAGAAGATCGTTCACGTTCACGTTCACGGGCGAAGGGGGAGATGGATTGACAGGGTCGGTCGCCTATGTTGGAAGTTCGGGCTTGAGCACCTCGCACGCTGAGTTGTCCGAACCGTCGAGCTTGCGCGCGGAGCGAGCGGCGCCGAGCGCGCGGGCGCGGGAGCTTTCTCTCGGTTTGGGCGTGTCGGTTACCCTGGCCGAGCTCTTGGAGCAGCGGGGGCACCAGGACGTCGAGGCCACGCGGCGGTTCCTCAATCCGCGCCTTTCGGAGCTCACCCCGCCGGACGCCATGATTGACCGCTCACTGGCCGCCGAGCGCCTGGCGCGGGCGATCCGCGCGGGCGAGCTGATTGCGGTCTTCGGTGATTACGACTGTGACGGCATGACCTCGGCCGCGATCATGACCGAGGTGATCGAGGCGCTGGGCGGGCGCGCGGTGACGTTCATCGCCAGCCGTTTCGAGGGCGGTTACGGCGTTTCTGCGGCCGCGGTCGACAAGGTGCTCGCGAGTGGCGCGCCCTTGCTCGTGACCTGTGACTGCGGCTCTTCCGACCATGTGTCGCTCGCGCGGTTGCGGGCTGCGGGCGTCGACTGCGTGGTCATCGACCACCATTTGGTGCCGGAAGAGACGTTGCCGGCGGTGGCCTTTTTGAACCCGCACCGGCCAGAATGTGGGTTTCCGTACAAGGGGCTGGCTTCTTGCGGGCTGGCCTTGTCGATTGGCGCGGCGCTGCGTACGGCCCTCGGCCGCGAGCTGGACCTTCGCCGCTGGTTGGACCTGGTGGCGATCGGCACGATCGCCGACGTCGCGCCGCTCGATGGCGACAACCGCGCCCTCGTGCGCGCCGGCCTGCGCGCGATTGGCGAAGCGCGTCGCCCGGGGATCCGCGCCTTGCTCGAGCTAGCAAAGCTCGACGGCAACAGCCCGATCACGGCCGAAGACGTCGCGTTCCGGATTGCGCCGCGCTTGAACGCGCCGGGGCGACTCGGTTCGGCGGAGATCGCCGTCCAGCTGTTGATGGCCAAGACCTTGGACGAAGCGCACGCGCTGGGCGCCGAAATCGAGCAACGTTCGAGCGAGCGCAAGCTGCTGCAAGAGCGCATGATCGAGGAAGCCTTGGCCGAAATCGAGCGCGAGGGCTGGGCCGAGCGCCCGGCGATCGTGATCGGTCGTGAGGGCTGGAATCACGGCATCGTCGGTATCGTCGCGGGTCGGCTCGCGGATCGCTTTCGACGTCCCGTCGTCGCCATCGGCTTCAGCAATGGTCACGGCCGAGCTTCGGTGCGCGGCCCCGCTGGTTCACGCCTGTTCGATGCACTCAGCGTCGCGAAGCACATCTTGATTCGCTTTGGTGGCCATCAGGCGGCCGCGGGCGCAGAGGTCGAGCTGTCGCGCTTGGCCGAGCTGCGTGAATGCTTCGAAGGCGCTTGCGCAGCTCAGGACCCCCAACAAACAGCCAAGCCAAGTGATGATGCGACGTATGCCTGGCTCTGTCCCGGAGACGACCCCACGCGCGTCCTGAACGATCTGTACCTGCTCGAGCCGTGCGGCGCGGGTAACGAATCCCCCTCACTCGCATTCGCGGCCAGCGTGCTCTCGGCGCGTCAAGTCACCGGTGGACACCTCAAGCTCGAGCTCGAGCTCGAGGGCGGCGTGCGCATCGGCGCGTTCGGCTTTTCGCTGGGCGAGCGAGCCAGTGGGCTGACCGGCAAAATCGCCGTCCTAGGTAAACTACGGCCAGATCGCTATCGCGGCGGCAACGCGATCGAACTCAAGCTCGAAAAGATTCTAGACTGAGGTTCGCATGGCCGAGCCGAGCAGCGATCCGATCATCGAGTTCAAGGGCATCAAGAAGGCCTTCGGGCAGAAGGTGATCTATTCTGGGCTGAATCTGAAGGTGCTGCGCGGTGAGGTGCTGACCATCTGCGGCGGCTCGGGTGTCGGCAAGAGCGTGATGCTCAAAATGTTGATCGGGTTGCTCCACGCGGACGCGGGCACGATCACCTTCGACGGCCAAGACACGACCCGCATGGACGAAGAGCAGCTCGCGCAGGTGCGACGTCGGATCGCGATGCTGTTTCAGAGCGGCGCGCTGTTCGATTCGCTGACCGTCGGCGAGAACGTGGCTTACGGTTTGGAAGAGCACTTCCGAGACAAGATGACGAAGGAGGAACGCGCCGACCGCGTGGCGTGGGCGCTCAGCTTGGTCGACTTGCCGGGCATCGAGCTCCTGCAGCCGGCGGATCTCTCGGGTGGTATGCGCAAGCGCGTCGGTTTGGCTCGAGCGATTGCCGTGCAACCGGAGGTGCTGCTGTACGACGAGCCCACGACTGGCCTCGATCCGATCAACACCGCGCGAGTGAACCATTTGATCGTGGGCCTGCAAGACAAGCTCAAGATCACCAGCATCGTCGTCACCCACGACATGCGGAGCGCGTTCGAGATCAGTGATCACTTGGCGATGGTGCGCGGCGGTCGCATCATCGCCTACGGGACCGTGGAGGAGTTCCAGGCCTCCAAAGACGAGCGCGTGACCGACTTCATCGAGGGCCGCGCGCCGGTCAAGGAAGACGTCGAGACCCTGCTCAATAGCTAGTCGATTGAGCCCGCGGGCCCGGATTGCTTCTTCCCTCGCTAGAATCGCCTGTGGCGAAAAATCGACAGCCCGAGCGCGGTGGCTCGGCTATTCTGATGGTCTTAAGGTTTGCTGTTTTTAGGTTCCGGCCGCAGGTAAGTTAAAGCGATGGTTTCGTCGAAGGACGCAAAGGTTGGCGCGTTCGTGCTCGCGGGCTTGACCGCGATGGGCGCGGTGATCTTCCTGATCGGCGACGAGCGCCAGCTGTTCAACAGCAAGGCCAAATACTCGACCGAGTTCGAGGACGTGCAGGGGCTCCGGCGCGGTTCGCCCGTGCGCATGGGTGGTGTCGACATCGGGACCGTCGTGGCGGTCGACTACGCCACTGCCGCGAACGACAAGAACATCCACGTGCGCATGTCGATCTCCTCCGACGACGCGCGCCGCATCCGCAAAGACAGCATCGCGACGATCGACGGCAAGGGCCTCCTGGGCGACAAGATGATCGTCATCACGGTCGGCACGCCCGGTCAGGCGCAGCTGCCCGACGGCTCGGAGATCCCGTCCCACCCCGCGGAGGACTTCAGCAAGCTGATCGGTCGCCTCAGCAACATCTCGGCTCAGGTCGAGAAGGTGGTGACCAATTTGGAGCGCGCCACCGATTCCCTCTCGGACGAGAAGTTTCAGGGCGATATTCACAACTCGACGGCTTCACTCGCGCGCATTTTGGATTCGATCGACCGCGGGGACGGCTACGTCGGTAAATTGCTGCACGACCCGGGTGAAGCCGCACGCCTGTCGCAAGTGGTGAGCAATCTGCAGCAGACCTCGGCTGAGCTGACGCGCACCACGCAGAACGTGAATCAGATCCTGGCCCGGGTGAACACTGGCCCCGGCTTCGTGCACGAGGTCGTGTACGGCGAAGACGGCGCCAAAACGCTAGCCAAGGTCAGCGTCGTTGCCGAAGAGCTGGGCAACACACTGAAGGGCATTCGCGAAGGCAATGGCCTCGCGCGCAGCGTGATCTACGGTGATGACTCGTCGCAGGCGATAATGTCGAACCTGAACCAGGCCTCGGCTGATTTTCGCCAAGTCGTGAGCGACATGCGCGCCGGCAAGGGCACCCTCGGCGCGCTGCTGGTCGACCCCTCGGTGTACGAGGACTTGAAGCTGATGTTGGGCAACGTGGAGCGTAACCGGGCCCTGCGAGCGCTGGTCCGTTACTCGATTAAACGGGATGAAAAGTCGCCCGCGGTCGAAGTGCACGACCCGGACCCCACGAAAACCCCGGTTGAAGCAATCGGGACCGGCAATTCCGCGGTCAAACTCGGAAAAGGCGATGCTTCCGGGCAATAACCGCGGCACGCGGGAATAAAACGGCCCGGCGCCTTCTGAGGGGCTCGGACATGAGTGATGTTTGGGGGCGGGGCCCCGCTGAATTCACTTCAGCGGGTGCGGGGGAGAATCCCCCGAAGACAGAAGCGACGCATCGGCGCGCGCGCATCGAAATCGTACAAATCTTCGCGCTATACTCGCCGAATGCGAATTCTTCCGCGCCTCGGTCGGGCGCTGGTCGTGCTCTCGGTGTTTGCGCTGGCGTCCTATTTTGCGCTGCAGTTCGGCACCGGTGGTTTGTGGCGCGGGCTCGAGGTAGCTCATGCGGTAACGAGCCCGGGGCAACCCAAGGCGCCCTATGATCTGACGCAGCTGGTGGCCGTCAACGAGACGCTGAACACCATCCGCAATAAATACGTCGACCCGAGTCGCGTCAAGCCGCGCCAAATGTTCTTGAGCGCGGTGAACGAGATCCAAAAAGAAGTCGCACAAGTGATTGTGCTGCACGAGGACAAGTCGAACACCGTCAAGGTGCAGGTCGACACCGAGTCGGCTTCCTTCCACATCGACAACGTGCAGGGGCCGTGGGACGTGGCTGCTCGCTTGCGCGAGGTGTTCGCGTTCTTGCAGGCGAACTTGAAGGACACCGAAGTCGATCTGCGCGACGTCGAGTATGCCGCCTGCAACGGCATCTTGCGCACGCTCGACCCGCACAGCGTGTTCCTCAGCCCCGAGGCGTACCGCGAGATGAACCTGTCGACCTCCGGCCACTTCGGCGGGCTCGGCATCGTGATTTCGGTGCGCGATCAAATGTTGACCGTGATGCGCCCCATGCCGGGCACGCCTGCGGGCCGCGCCAACTTGAAGCGCATGGATCGCATCACCAAGATCAACAACGAGTCGACCTTGAACATGCCGCTCGACGACGCGGTGAACCGCCTGCGCGGCAAACCAGGCTCCAAAGTCACCATTTGGGTGCACCGCGACGCCGCCGAGGGCTGGACCGGCTCGCGCCCGTTCGAGCTGGTGCGCGAAGAGATCCAGGTCAAATCGGTCGACTCCCGTGGGCTCGGCAACGGCGTCGGCTACGTGCGCTTGAAGCAATTCCAAGCCAGCACCTCGGACGAGCTCGATGAAGCGCTCGCCGAGTTGCACAAGAAAGAGAAGCTCAAGGCGCTAGTCCTGGATTTGCGAGGCAATCCCGGCGGGTTGCTCGACCAAGCCGCGCGCGTCGCCGATCGCTTCTTGGACGACGGCGTGATCGTGGCCACCGTGGGCGCGTCCGAGGGTCGTGAAGAGAAGCGCGCAGTGCGCAAGGGCACGGAGCCGAACTATCCGATCGTCGTGTTGGTCAATGGCTCTAGCGCGAGCGCGAGCGAGATTGTGGCTGGCGCGCTCAAAAACTTGGACCGCGCCGTGATCGTCGGCCAGACCACGTTCGGCAAGGGCAGCGTGCAGCTGGTGTTCCCGCACGTCACGCCGGAAAACGCCGCGCTCAAGCTGACCATCGCGCAGTACCTGACCCCGGGTGACGTTTCGATTCAGGGCGTGGGCGTCGCGCCGGACATCGAGCTCGATCCGATGACCGCGGACACGGTGGAGATGGATCTGTATCGCAACGCGCACGGCCTGCGCGAGCGTGATTTGACCAAGAGTTTGTCGAATACCGCGACCCGCGCAAGCGACCAACCTTCCGTGCGTTTGCGTTACAATTTGCCGGAAAAAGAGCGCGCCGAGATCCGCGATCGCGGTGGCGACATGGAAGACGAGTTCGAGCTCGATTTCCCAATCAAGCTCGCGCGCGATCTAGCGGGCCGGTTGAACCCCGGCAAGCGCATGGATGAGGTCCGCTCTGCCAAGGACTTCTTGGACAAGCTGCAGGTGACCGAGGTGGAAGCGGTGGGTGCGGATTTGGGCAAGCTCGGCATCGACTGGGCGGCGCCGCCCAAGGAGTACACGAATCCTCCCAAAGCTTCCGACTTCGAGGTCAAGGTCAGCACCGATCATCCGAACGATACGTTCTCGGCCGGCGAACAAGTGATGCTCAAGGTGTCGGTCAAGAACAAGGGCACGAGCCCGGCGTTCCAGGTGCGTGCCAGCACCAAGAGTGATGGCGCTTACTATGACGAGAAAGAGTTCGCGTTCGGTAAGATCATGCCCGGGGAGACCAAGACGGCGACCGCTCCGCTCGGCTTCTGCGACGTCGAGGGGCACAAGCCCGGTTCGAGCGCGCCGCTTCCGGACAACGCCAAGCGCGTGTGCAAGGTGCCGCTCGACGCGGACGCGCGCGCGGACGTGGTGAAGGTGCGCTTCTTCGCGGAAGGCGCCGAGCCGCCGCCAGACGCGGATTTGCGACCAACGCTGAACGCGCTGCCGCAACCGATCTTCGCCTACAATTACGAGATCCTCGACAATCGCCCCGGAAACGGCGATGGCCAGCTCGCGCGCGGCGAAGGCGCGACCGTTTACCTGGCCGTCAAAAACGTGGGCAAAGGCCACTCTTACGAGACCCAAGCCAACATCCGGAATCTGACCGGCGACGGCCTCTTGATTCACAACGGGCGCTTCGACATCTCCAACATGAAGCCGGGCGAGGTGCGCAATGTCGCCTTCACCTTCGATGTGCTCGATCAGCTGACCGAGCCCAACATCAACTTCGAGCTGAGCGTGGCGGATCGCGAGCTGCGCGTGGTGTCGACCGAGAAGGTCACGCTGCCGCTCTCCAAGAGCCCGCTCGCATTGGTCAAGGCGCAGGGCAAGGTATCCTTCGGCGCGGCCGCCCCGGTGCGCGGTCAACCGCTCGCCGCGGCCGCCGTGGTCGGTGAGGTCGACAAGGGCAGCGTGCTCGACAAGCTTGGCACGTTTGGCACATTCACCAAGGTCAGCCTGGGTGACGATCGCTTCGGTTTCGTCGAGACGCGCACGGTCAAGGACAACGCAACCGCGACGGTCAAGGTAGGCTACAAGCCGCACCTCTCGCATTCGCCGCCGCTGCTCGAGGTCACCCCCGCCAAGCTTGCTACGCGCGAAGACAAGGTACACATCGAAGGTCAAGCCACCGACGGTGACCGAGTGCTGGACGCTTTCATCTTCGTCGGCCCGCGCAAGGTGTTCTACCAGTCGAACCGCAAGGCCGCGGATCCAACCAAGCTCAAATTCGCCATCGACACCGAGCTGCAACCCGGCATCAACGTGATCACCGTCGTCGCGCGCGAAAGTGACGACAGCGCGACGCGCACCACGATGATCGTGCGCCGCGATGGACCGAACGGTGAGCCGTTGCCGAGCCCCAAGGGCGAGTCCGCCACTGAAGACTGGAGCATCTCGGGCGACGGTGACTGACGCGGGAGTATCGATCTCGTCTCTCGCTTCCGTCCGGTTGCTGCGTAGCGCGCAATTCAGGCGGAGGCGGGAGAGCGCTCGCGCTCTGCCGCTTTGCTCGAACCCGGAAACGAGGTAAGGAGTGGGGTGATGGCCGCTCCTGGGTTATTGCAAAAGGTCGTCCGTGGCCTGTCTCGTGACAAAGATCTCGCCCTGAACCTGCGCCTGAAGCGCGGCTTCACCTTGCTCTCGCAGTCTGCGGTGGCAAAGGTTGCGCTGCGGGCATGCACCGAGGTCGGGCCTGGCGCTCGGGTCAGCGGTCATTTACGCGTCGAGAACGCGGGGGAGATTCGCATTGGCGGTGGGTTTTCCGCGCTCGCCACGCACTTGCCGACCGAGCTCTTGACCGCTCCCGGCGGCAGTATCGTGCTCGGAGATGACGTGTGGCTGAACTTCGGCACCGTGATTTCGGCGGCCAAGTCGGTGCGCATCGGTTCGCACGTGATGATCGGCCAGCACTGCATCATCAGTGACACGTCCTTCCCTGGCGGAGCGCAGCGCGGCGATGGCGAGGCACTAGCGATCGAAATCGGTGACCACGCCTGGATCGCAGGTCGCGTCACCATCGCTCCGGGCGTGAAGATCGGCGCGGGCGCGGTGGTGACCGCCGGAAGCGTGGTCACCAGCGACATTCCCGCCAAGGCAATCGCCGGCGGTATCCCCGCTCGCGTCTTGCGCTGGATCGACCCCACGAAGGACGGCGAGGCCAACGCAGCCGCCGTGAATGGCAGCGTCAACGGTGCGGCCGCCCCCGCGCCCACGCCCGTGCCGGTCGAGGTTCCGGAGCATCGCGGCACGCTGATCTCCGATTTCACGGTCGATGAGCTCGTCGATGAGCTCGTCGCGCCGATCGGCTTACCGGCCCTAGGCGCCGAAGTCGCGCCCTATGGTCAGGTCACTCAGTTTTTGATGCAGCCGCCGGCCGAGGACGCCGCAGACTTTGCCGTCGTCTGGACGCGCCCGGAAATCTCGGTCCCGTCCTTCGCCCGCGTGGTCGGCTACGAAGACGTCGACCCGGCGCAGCTCGCGGCCGAGCTGGCCCAGTTTGCCGCGCTAATCTTGCGCGCGGCAGCTGGCTACAAGGCGGTCTTCGTACCGACCTGGGTGCAGCCTGCGTGGCTGCGCGGTCGCGGCATGTCGGATGGTCGCCCGAGCGGCGTGACGCGCACACTGACTTCCCTGAACCTGCAATTGATGGAAGCGCTCGAGGGCGCATCCAACGTGTTCGTGTTGGACGCGCAGCGATGGCTCCACGGCGCGGGTCGCTCGGGTCACAACCCGCGCGGCTGGTACCTGGGCAAGGTCGCCCTTCCGCGCGGCGTGATGCGCGAAGCGGCCGCTGACATTCGCGCGGCCTTCGTCGGTCTACGCGGCGCCGCCAAGAAGCTCTTGGTGTTGGATTTGGACGACACCTTGTGGGGCGGCATCGTCGGCGATGCGGGTTGGGAGAATTTGCGGCTCGGTGGCCCCGACCCACAAGGGGAGTCCTTCGCTGACTTCCAGCGCGCGATCAAAAACCTCAAGCGCCGTGGGGTCGTGCTCGCGCTGGTCAGCAAGAATGAAGAGTCCGTCGCCCTCGAGGCGATCCGCAATCACCCAGAGATGGTGCTGAAGGAGGACGATTTCGTCGGCTGGCGCATCAATTGGACCGATAAGGCGAGAAATATCGCCGATCTTGCGACGGAGCTGAACCTCGGTCTGCAATCGGTGGTGTTCATCGACGACAATCCGGTGGAGCGCGCGCGCGTGCGCGAGGCCTTGCCGGAAGTATTCGTCCCCGAGTGG
The DNA here is from genome assembly GCA_037200885.1 of Pseudomonadota bacterium. Classification (GTDB taxonomy): domain Bacteria; phylum Myxococcota_A; class Polyangia; order Polyangiales; family Polyangiaceae; genus PMG-095. The sequence continues at coordinate 719,011 of JBBCIN010000003.1, read as the reverse complement.
CCCGAGGACAAGCTGCTCTATGCCAGCGCGTTCGGCCAACTGCGCTGCTTCGACGCGCCAGCGGTGAGTAAAGAAGATCTCGAGCGCACGCGGATGTATGCGGAAGAGCGCAAGCGCGACAATCTTCAGAAAGAGGTCGGCTCGATCGACGAGTGGCTGAAGAGCTTGGAGATCAGGGTGCGCGCCGAGCCGCTCGCGCCGGCCAACTTGGCTCGCGCGACCCAACTGCTGAACAAGACCAACCAGCTGAACCTGTCCACTCGCCGCCTGAACGAAGCCGAGCTGACGGCTTGGGCGGCGGCGCCCAATCACGGGCTGTGGGTGGTCAGCGTTTCCGATCGCTTCGGCGATGCGGGCCTCACCGGCATCGTCAGCATCGAGGTCGATGGCAGCACGGCGCGCATCGTCGACTACGTGCTGAGCTGCCGCGTGATGGGCCGCAAGGTCGAGGAGACACTGCTGCACATGGCCGTCTCCGCCGCATTTGCCGCCGGGGCATCGCGAGTCGAGGCCCATTACTTGAAAACAGCCAAAAATAAGCCTTGTCTGAGCGTTTTCAAGAGCAGCGGCTTTGCTGCCGGCGATGATGAAGTGTTTCGCTGGAACGACAGCAGCAACTACCTCTTGCCCGAAGTAATCCAGCTCGACTGGGACCGCTGATGAGTCCAAGGCTCGGGGTGGTCGAGCGCTTGCGCTCCGCGCGCACGCGCCTGCTTTTGCGGGGCGCGACTCGCGTTGGCCGCTCCCCCACGCTTGCCGGTCAGCCCTCGTTGATGAATCAAGGCACGATCGAAATCGGTGACGATTTCTTCTTCAGCGCCCGCCCCGCACCTTCGCACTTGGCGGCCGCGGAGGGTGCGCGAATCGTGATCGGAAATCGCGTCCGAATCGGCTACGGCGCCGCAATCTCAGCGCGCTTGGAGGTCGTGATTGGTGACAATGTCGAGCTCGGGCCATTCTCGGTGATCATGGATAGCGACTACCACGTGGTCGGCGATCGCTCGGCGACCGACGAACCTTTGTCGGTGCGGATCGAAGCCGGCGCACGGCTCGGCGCGCGCGTGACCGTGCTGCGCGGATCGATCATCGGTGCCGGCGCCGTGGTGCTCGGCGGCAGCGTGGTCTCCGGAAAAGTGGCGCCCGGCACGGTCGTGAGCGGAGTGCCGGCTCGCGTCGTGGTCACCTCGGGCGCGGACGCGGAGGGTCAAGCCGTCGACTTGGCGGGCTTGGTGATGAGCGTGCTCGGGCTGTCAGCGCCGCCCGCCGACAGCGACGGCCCAGCCCAGATCCGCGAATGGGATTCGCTCGGAGCACTCAAGATCGTGCTCGCAGTCGAAGAGGCCTACGGCGTCTCGCTCAGTGAGCAAGAACTCAAAGCAATCGTATCCTTGGCCGAGCTCGCCCAAGTCGTCGAGACCGCGCGCGCTCGGCTTGGCAACACCGGCTGAGCCAGACGGAAATAGCGCCCGCTCTGTCTTGACAGCCGTTCGGCGCTCGGGCCCCATTGCTTGGAATGCGCGCGACTGAACCGGCTGCCGTCATCTTCGACATGGATGGCGTGATCATCGATAGCCAAGCGGCCGCCAACCGCGCGCTGGTCGAGGCCGCCGCCAAGCACGGCGTACGGCTCGCCGTCTCCGAGCTCGAAGACTTGGTGGGCGCGAGCGCGCAGCAGTTCTGGCGCTACGTGAAAGAGCGCTACGGCTTGCCCGAGTCGATTGCCTATTACGCCGCGAGCTACGACGAAAATAGCGAAATCGCCGGTTACGACGAGACACTGCTCTCGCCGGGGCTGGACGCGCTGCTGAACGAGCTGCGGTCGGCCGGTATCGCGCTCGCGCTGGCCACCTCCGGCTCGCGCCGGCGGATGAACGCGGTGGTCGAAATGTACGGGCTCGCGCGCTGGCTCGACGTTGCGCTGTGCCGTGAAGATGCAGCGCGGGAAAAGCCGGCGCCGGACTTGTTCTTGGCCGCCGCCAATGCACTGTCGGTGTCGCCGGCGGCGTGCCTCGTGGTCGAGGATTCAGGGCCAGGCATCGCCGCCGCTCGCGCCGCGGGCATGACCGTGGTCGGCTTTACGGCGTATTGCGGCCCGAACTCACTCCGCCGCGGGGCCGACGCCTATCTCGCCAGTTTCGAGGGCCTCGGTCTGTCCGAGGTGCAGACGCTCTGGCAAGCGTCCGCTAGACTCCCGTAGATGGCCGCTGAGCTCGTGCTCGAAGCACTGTCCGCGGAGGACATCCCGAAAAATGTCGCGCTCTCGAACTCCGTCGGTTGGCCCGATACGGAATCGGAGTGGCGTGTGGTTTACCAGGCCGCGTTGGTGTTGGGCGTGAAGCGCGAGGGCGAGCTGATTGGCCAAGGCGCCCTCGGTCTCTTCGAAGGGTCGGCCTCGATCGCCAAGATGGTGGTGGCGTCCAGCGCCCAACGGCAGGGCATTGGCGGCAAGATCCTCGATGCCCTGTTGAACGAGGCCGATCGGCGCTCACTGTTCCAGGTCGGCTTGGTGGCGACCCCACTTGGACGCGCGTTGTACGAGAGCCGTGGCTTCTCACCCGGGGGCGACGTCGCGATTTTGGCGGGCACTTCGCAGCTCAGCGGCGAACCCTCCGGCTCAGCGACGGTCGAGACTAGCGAACAACTGCTCGCGATCGAACGGCGCTTCACGGGCAGTGCTCGTGCGGCAGTCCTCCGCGCTCGCTTGCAAGAGGCGTCGGCCAGCGCAATCTGCGCAAACGGTTTCGCATTGGCGACTCCGCAGCCGTTGGGCACGCGCGTCGGACCGATCTTCGCGGACGGCGAAGCGACTGCTCGCGCCTTGACCGGCGACCTATTCCGTCGCGTGGGCGGGCCGGTGCGGCTGGACGTTCCGGGCGAGCAACGGGCATTTCGCGCCTGGCTTACCGGCCTTGGTCTGGTCGAAAAGGGTGTACACCTGGAAATGTCGCGCGGCGGCGCGCCCCCTTGGCACGTGCCGCAACGCTTCGGCCAAGCGACTCAGGCGTGGGGCTGAGCCCAGCCCCGCAAGCGAGAACACCCGGCATGTCGGAAGTGGTGATCGTCAACGGCCCGCCGGCGGCCGGGAAAACGACCGTGACGGCGGAGCTCCGGCTGCTATTGCCGGGGACGGTGGCCATCTCGGGCGACGCGTTGCGCGCGTTTGCACCGGCAGACATTCGGGCGCACCTCGGTGGCGGCGCGACTCATCGCGCCTCGGGCGCGCTCGCCCGCGCGTATCTCGAGCTGGGCGCAGCGCGGGTGATCTTCGATTATACGTGCCTGCGGGCCGCCCATTTTCGCAACTTCCACGAAGCGTTGCCAGCGGGCGTGGTGGTGAAAGTTTTCACCCTCTGGCCAGCGTTGGAGATATTGCTCGAGCGCGAGGCAGTCGCGTTTAGCGGGCCGAAGGTCGGCCCACGCGCCGCGGATTGCTACCGTGAAATGAGCCAAAATATCGCCTCAATGGGCGAAATTTTGGACAACGGCGCGCTCACGCCGGCACTCGCCGCGCGCTTCATTCACGAGCGCTGCTTGGGCCTCGCTCCTCATCTGTGACTGGCAGGTTTCGAAACCGGCTGCCCCACCAAAGGCAAGCAGATCGACAATGACTTGCGCGTGCAAAGTTGCTTCCCGATGTGGAGCGGAGGAGTTACTTTCGAAGTAGGGTCATGGCGTTTCGTCGACGTGCGGTGCGTGTATATCTCGAAGCAGCTTCGCGTCAGCGCGAAGCAGAGTTCTTGCAGCGGGTAAAGGCAAGCCAAAGACTGCATCGTCCGTGGTTGACGGCGCCGCATACTTCCGAGCACTTTCGCGACTTGGTGAGTCGCGCACGCAAGCCCTCGCAAGAGTCCTTCTTCGTGTGCTTGATCGAGACTGGTGAGCTGGCTGGCGTGATCAACCTGAACGAGATCGTGCGCGGCCTGTTTCAGAGTGCCTACCTGGGCTATTACGCGTTCGAACCATTTGCGGGTGAGGGCTACATGACCGAAGGCGTGACCTTGGTTTTGGATCAAGCGTTCGGTCCGCTCGGCTTGAACCGGCTCGAGGCCAATGTTCAGCCGCGCAATAAGCGCTCGTCGCGCTTGATATCCAGGCTCGGCTTTCGACTCGAGGGCTTCTCCCCGCGCTACCTCAAGATCGGCGGCCGCTGGCGTGATCACGAACGCTGGGCGGTGTTGGCGGACGAATGGAATGGCCGCAGCGTGCGGCGAGTGGCCCGGGCTTGATCGAGCGCGAGATCCTCGGCAATATCGCCGGCCATGTCAGCACCCGAGTTCAAGAACGTGACTGCAGTCGCCAAAGCCAACGTGTATTTCGAGGGCAAGGTGGTCAGCCACACCATCCTCCTCGGCGACGGCGCCAAGAAAACGCTGGGCCTGATTTATCCGGGTGAGTTTCACTTCGGGACGGACGCGCCGGAGCGCATGGATATCGTCGCGGGCTCCTGCCGCGTGCGCTTGGACGGCACTGCCGAGTGGCAAGACTACGGCGCGGGCACGTTTTTCCGCGTGCCGGGCAAATCTGGCTTCGACATCAGCGTTGCCGCTGGCATCGCCGAATACGTTTGCTCGTTCGAGTGACCCGCGTCCGACGCAGCTAGGCGCGTCAGACGCGCTCGAAGCGCGCGACGGTCTCGACGTGTTCCGTGAACGGGATCAAGTTGAACGCCGTCAGCGCGCTCAGGCGCAGCTTGCCGCTGGCGACTAGCTGTTCGCTATCTTTCAGGAACGACTCGAGACCGCAGCTGACGTAAACGAAGCGAGCCGGAGGTTCCTCGCTGAGGGTTTGCGTGAGCTCCGGATCGAGGCCTTTGCGCGGCGGGTCCGCGATCACCACATCCATGCCGGCCGCCATGCCTCGCGCGTCGCCCGCTGGGCCGACCTGAACCGAGATCTTGGCGCGTTCGGCCTGCGCGAGCTCGCCCAGACCGAGCGAAAGCCCGTGTAGCGAGTGCGGGCTGAGCTCATTGAGCCGCAGCTCGCTCACGCGATCGAGCACCGACAAGCCAATCGCGCCGACCCCGGCGTAAAATTCGGCAACGCGCGAGCTCGCGGGTAACTCGGCTCGGACGTGGTCGATGATGCGCTCGGCAATATTCAGATTGTTTTGACCGAACGCGCCGGGCGGGTAGTGCACGGCATTGCCGCCGAAGTGCTCGACGATACTCGCGGGGCCACACCAATGCTGAAACTCCGACCCGAGAATCGTATTCGTGGCCAGCGTGTTGCCGTTCCACCACAAGCTATGAAGCTCAGCGCCCAGGCGCTCGCGGATCAGCTCCAAACACGCGGCGAAGGGCTGCGGGTCCTCGCTGTTTCCGACCAGCACGACCTGCGCGGTTTCGGACGAGCGCTCGACCACGACTTGCAGGTAACGCGCGAGGCCCAGGTGCGCGCTATCCGAGTAGGTCGTCACTTTCGCGTCAGCCAGCGCCTTGCGCACGACGCCCGCCACCCGGTTGATCAGCGGATGGTGCACGAGGCAATTGGGGATGTGCACGACGTGGTGCGTGCCGAGCTCGAACAAACCGAGCTTGGGTGAGCCCAGACGGCCGCGGATGGCGAGCCGGGCGCGCTGGCGAAAACCGGTCATTTGCCCAGAAACGACGCGAACCGGTGGCAGCCCGTGCTTTTGCGCAAGTTCATTCAAGGCCCGCTGGGCGGCTTCGGCGATGCCTGGCTCGCCAAAGCGCGGACAGCCGGGGCAGGGCGGACGATGAGTGCAGATCACGCGGCTTGAACTTAGCAGAGGATCTGCCGTAGGGGTGTGTGGAAGGTCTTGGAATGAAGCAGCGTCGCGCAGTGTTCGCGCTCGGGATCTCGATCATCGTGCTGGTCGCGTTCGTCGTGGCGCGTCGCATTGCCCCGCGCGCGGCGCCGCGTGCTCGACCCACGCCTTCCGCGCCGGCCGCGCGTTTGGAGCCGAAGCCCCCGCCCGCGCTCAGTGCGTCCGCGCTGCCTGTGCCGACTCGACCACCCTCCCCTCCGTATCTCGACACGACGGCCAAGACCTTGGCCGAGCAACGCTCCGCGCTGTTCACGAACATGCAAAATCAACTCGATCTGCCGGCTGGAGCGCTGGACAAGATCGAAGCGATTTTCGCCGCTTCCAATTGGTTGGGACAAGGTGAGCCCAAGATCACCAAGCACCCGATGACGCGTGCGGAGTGCCGCGCGATCCGCGAAAAAAATCCGGATTTACACCCAGAAGATCCGCGCTGCAAAGCTCGCTACATGGTGCCGCTGTTCGACCCAGCGCGGGGCGAGTCCGCGGACACCGCGAACGTGTGCATCGATCAGTTCGAGTTTCCGAACATCCCTTGCGAGTACCCGGTCACCTGGGTGCGCTCGAGCGAGGCGGCCGAGATCTGTGAAGCAGAGGGCAAGCGCTTGTGCGACGCGCACGAGTGGGAAGGTGCCTGCGCCGGCGCGCTGCACACTCCGGACGTGGACTACACTTTCGGCGAGCGGCGCCTGATGCAGGAGTACCTGCACAACAAGACGCGCGAACTGATCTGGGCCTACGGCCCCAAGGCGGACCAAAAAAAGTGCGCCACGATGAGTCACAAGAGCCCCGAGTGCTACACGCCAGACTGGGGGATCTGCGGCTCGAATACTTACCCAACGGGGGCCTTCCCGGAGTGCGTCAGCAACTTCGGCGTCTTCGACCAACATGGCAACGCGGCCGAGCACATGAATTTGCCGCTCAAGGCCGAGCAACTGGGCAAAAACGGCGGGGTCGGCGAGACCGAAATGAAGGGCAGCTGGTTCATTTTTGCGAGCGATGCAGTGCACCCGGACGATTGTCGCTGGCGCGCGCTGATGTGGCACGCTGGGCCGATTCGCGCGCTCGATAGCCACCGCAACTACCACCTCGGCTTCCGGTGTTGTAAAGACATCACGCCCAGCGCTCTCCCACGCCTCCCAGCTCAGGCAGACGGCAGTAGCCCATGATCCGACTTCACATCAACATCGACCACGTAGCCACCATCCGCAACGCGCGCGGTACCGTGTATCCGGACCCCGTGACCGCAGCCGCGCTGTGCGAGCTCGCGGGCGCCGATGGCATTACCGCGCATCTGCGTGAAGATCGCCGCCACATCAAAGACGACGATATCGTGCGCTTGCGCAGCGCGCTCACCACGATGCTCAACTTGGAGATGGGCGCCACGGATGAGATGACCGCCATCGCCGAACGCGTGGGTCCGGACGTAGTGACGCTCGTCCCCGAACGCCGTGCCGAGCTGACCACCGAAGGCGGCCTCGATGTCCTCGCGACTCGCAGCGCCGTCGAAAAGGTGGCCCGTATGTGCGCAAGCCGCAAAATCAAGCTCAGTTTGTTCATCGCGCCGGATGACGCTCACGTGCGCTTGTCGCGTGAGCTCGGCGCGAGCCAAGTGGAGTTTCACACCGGTGAGTACTGTCACAAGCAGGGCGCCGAGCGCGGCGCCGAGCTCGAGCGTTTGAAGCGCGCCGCCACGCTGGCTCACTCGCTCGGCCTCGAGGTCGCAGCGGGTCACGGCCTCACCCGTTTCAACGTGCTCGACATTGCCGCCATCCCCGAGATCGAAGAACTGAACATCGGCCACTCGGTGATCGGGGACGCCGTGCTCGTCGGTTTGGACCGCGCCGTTCGGGATCTGCGCTTGGCCATCCAGCGCGGGCTCTCACAACGAGCGGCGCGCGGCTGAGGCGGAAGCTCGATGATCGTCGGGCTGGGCATCGACGTCGCATCCATCGCGCGCCAACGCGCCGCGCTGGAGCGCTTCGGCGATCGCATTTGGCAGCGGATCTTGACCGAGAATGAACGCTCGGATCTGAGCGCTCGCCCCGATCGCGCCCTGGCCCTCGCCGGCCGCTTCGCCGCCAAAGAAGCCGCCGCCAAAGCTCTGGGCGGCCAGCCCGACGTTTGGTGGCACGACGTCGAGATCCGCCCCGACCTCCGCGGCGCGCCCCAGCTCACCTTTCTGGGCACCGCACGCGCGCACGCCGAACGCCTCGGCGTGCGACGCGTCTTCGTCTCGATCACCCACGACGCAGGCGTCGCCGCCGCCGTGGTCGTCCTCGAAAGCGACTGACCTTCGTCAATCAGCAGGGGGCGATCGCAATCCAGCAGCGCATCTCAGAGCGCGCCTGTGTTCCCGACCCAGTCGCGACTCACTTGGATGAAAAATAGAGTTTGAATTCCACCCTCGTTTTTCCACGCCCGAGCGCGAACGAATCTGAGGACGGCACCAAAAGCACACCAAGCGTCGGGCTTGGCCAAGGACGCAGGATGGCCCCGGGGAGGCGCCGAACAACGAAAAATGGAGTTTGAATTCCAATTGCGTTTCGCACGCGGAACGGCGTGACCAGGAACGTGCGCTCTGCTCCACTTTTGCGCTCTCGGTCTCTCGGGCAACGTGGCGCTTTGGCTTCGAGGCCGTTCACGTCGCGCGGCTGAGCCCAGGGCGGCTTTTCGCAGTATGCTGGGCGCATGATTCCAGTGCTGTCGCGGACGGAGATGCGCAAGTTCGATGCGCATGCGAGTGCGGCCTGTCAGGTGCCGAGCTTGCTCTTGATGGAGAATGCGGGGCGCGGGGCGGCCGATGTGATAGCGCGGGAGCTGGGCTTGTCTCCGGGGAGTGCGGCGCGGATCGTGATTGTGTGTGGGGCGGGCAACAACGGCGGGGACGGCTTCGTGGTGGCGCGTCGTTTGCTTACGTTGGGCGCCGCTCCGCGGGTGTACTTGCTGGTCAAGCCGGAGCGGCTGACGGGCGATGCGCTCAGTAATTATCGTTCCCTGGTGGGGGTTGGCGGTGTGGTGGTCGAGCTCGAGCCGAACCAATTGAGCTTGCTCGGGAGCGCGATCGAGAGTGCGCGAGCCGTGGTCGATGCGGTGTTCGGGACTGGATTGGATCGGCCGGTGAACGGCTATTTTCGTTATGCCATCGAGTTCATGAACGGCGCGCGTTGCCCGATATTTGCGCTCGATGTGCCGTCGGGGTTGGATGCGGACACGGGTGCGGTGCTGGGCGTGGCGGTGCGCGCCGGGACGACGATCACGTTCGCGCACGCCAAGCTCGGGCTGATGACGGCTTCGGGCTTGCTGCATTCGGGCAAGCTGTACACGGTCGATATTGGAGTACCTGACACCGGCTTGGCGCAAGTGGGCTACAGCGCCGAGATCGTCGAAGCCAGTGACGTGCTGAGCGCGCTCGTCACGCGCAGCATCACTACCCACAAGGGTTCGGCAGGGCGCGTGATGGTGATCGCTGGGTCGCCCGGAAAGATCGGTGCGGCGCTGCTCTGCGCGCAGGGCGCGATACGCGCGGGGGCAGGTCTCGTCACGATCGCCGCACTGCCCGAAACCGCGGCCTTGCTCGACCAGCGTGTGTTGGAGGTGATGACCGCGCGCATCGATCCGGAACGCATCGAGGACTCACTCGACGAGTTATTGGAGCGAGCGGACTCGGTTGCGATTGGCCCCGGCCTCGGACTGGATGCGACGGCGCGCCGGATCGCCGAACACGTGGCGCTGCGCGTGCCCAAGACCAAGGTTCTGGATGCGGACGCAATCAGTCACTTTGCCGGCCGCGCGGAGGCGTTGCGGGGCGCTGCGGGTGAGCTCGTACTCACACCGCATGCTGGTGAAATGGCGCGCATCGTCGGCGGCACCGCCGCTGAGGTCGAAGCCGACCGCTTTGGCACTTTGGCACGCGCCGTCGCATTGACCGAGAGTGTGGTGCTGCTCAAAGGTCACCGCACGTTGGTCGGCGCCCGCGAGGAACGTGTCGCGATCAACGTATCGGGCACGGGCGTCTTGGCGACCGGCGGCTCGGGTGACGTGTTGACGGGGATCTTGGCGGCATTTGGCGCGCTACTCGATATCCGGCGCGCCGCGTATGTGGCCGCGTACGTGCACGGCATTGCTGGCGAACGACGCTCGCAACGGGGCGTCGACCGCGGCGTGCTGGCGCACGAGATCGCCGATGAAGTGCCGTTCGCCCTGGGCGCTTTGCGCGCTGGCTGAACGGCTCGGCTTTGTCGGGCTGACAGAGCGCAACCGGTCGATGCCACTTTGACACGCGGGACGCGGCTCGCAGCCCGCAGTAACCGCCGTAAAACACGGCAATTTGTTGCTTCGAAGGCTTGGCACGCAGCTTGCGATACGGCATCGAAGTGGAGGCCACGATGTCAGAGCCACGACCTTGCGAGTCACAATCCGAATCATTTGCCGAAGAGCTGCGCACGAAATTGCCAGCGTTGTTACCCGGTTTGAATGCGCGCGCGCTTGCGCTGTGCAAAAAGAAGAGCGAAGCCAGCGACCTGGTGCAAGATACTTTGCTGCGCGCGCTGTGCTTCGAATCCGGCTACGAGCGCGAGACGAACCTGCGCGGCTGGCTGCAGCAGATCCTATTTAGTGTGTTCATCACGCGCTGTCGCAAAGCGACGCGCGAGCGACGCGCGCTCAGCGCTTTGACCGGTGACCCATGCGCGTGGACCCAGCCGGAAGCACCGCCGGCAGTTCGGCAATCGCTCACGCGACCCGTCTCGCGCGCATTGGATGCGCTACCGACTCAGTTCTCGGCCGTCGTTCGATTGGTCGACCTCGAGGAGTGCAGCTACAAGGATGCGGCGGTGGCGCTGTCGGTACCGGTGGGTACGGTGATGAGCCGGCTGTTTCGCGGTCGGCGGCTGCTGGCCGAGGCCTTGGCCGAGCCGCGCGTCGAGCGCGAGGCAGCCTAGCGCGCGGATTGGCCCTGCCTGGCGCCCGTGTGGGAGCGTCGGCGTCGCCGTTAGTTTGCGGCTTTGACGCGATTGTTCTGAGCACGTGGCGTGAAAATGATAGAAATCCGAGTGTGGCATCGCCGCTGACGGAGACCGGAGCAGGCGCGGCATTTGGCGATCGCTCGGCTCGCCTGGGACGTTTGATCCGAAAGCAATTCGCTTTCGTCTGGCGGCTGTCGCGTCGGATCGGCCTGACCGAAAACGAAGTCGACTCGGCGGTACGAGAGGTGTTCGAGGCTGCCGCGCAGCGCATCGGGGACGTTCGTCCGGGCAGCGAGCGCGCGTTTCTGTTCAGCACCACGCTGCACGTAGCGGCTCGCGTCCGACGCAACCGCGGCGCAGAAGCCGCGATCAGTGACGGCGCGCCCGCGCTGGAAGACCTCGATGAGGCTGGCCAGGCGCGCGAGATCCTCGGCGCGCTACTTGAACAAATGCCGCTCGAGCTGCGCGTCGTGTTCGTACTGCACGAGATCGAACGGTTTGCCAGCGGCGAGATCGCCGAGATCATCGGTATCCCGCTTTCGACCGTGACCACGCGCCTGGTCGAAGCCCAAGAAGATTTCGCGACTCACCTGGAGAGCGGGAGCGAGCTCTCGCTCTCGCTGCTTGCCGCAGCGCGCGATGAGCGAGCTCCTGCCGTCGCCTTGGCGCACGCGCTCGCGGCAGTGGGTGTGGACGTAGCGCCCATGGATCACGACCCGGAAGCGGAACCGAGCAACGGGTCGGGCGTCGACTCGGCGCGCGCGGATGCGGTCGCGCCGGGCCGCCGTTCGACTTTCGTTTTGGCCGCAAGCTGGCTGGCTTTGGGCTGGGTCGTGGGATTGGTCGTCGTTTCCGCGGTTTGGGCGCTGAGCGATGCGGCCACGACTACCGCGTCGCCTGCGTCTGCGGCGCACTAGGCCGCTCGTGCGCAGAAGAGCGGCGGCCAGCCAGCTCAGAGCAGCTCGACCGTCCCGGCGATGATCGCGTGCACGACACCGGAATCGTCCTCGAGCAGCAGCCGACCCTGATCGTCGAGGCCGCGGCCCGTGCCGACTTGCGCATCGACGCGTACGCGTTTGTCGCGCAGGGCATCGGCCGCGTTCAGTTCGACCAAGATCCCTGCAACGCCCGTGCGTTCGTAGGCCTCCAAGCGCGCCGCCATCGCGTTCAGCAATTGCTGAAGCAAGGTTTCGCGTTCGAGCCTGGGTGCGCCCAGCAGCGCGAGCGAGGTCGCGCGGGCCGCGATTTCTGCCGGGAAGTCCCGAGTCGCAACGTTCAGTCCTACGCCCACCACGACTGCTTGCAGGCGGTCGCCTTGGAGCTGCGATTCGACTAGCACCCCGGCGAGCTTCCGATCGTTCACGTACAGATCGTTCGGCCACTTGATCTGCGCCGTGTCCGTCAGCTGGGGCGCGATCGCGTCCCGCAGCGCAAGCCCGATGGCTAGCGTCAGCGCGCTGGTTTGCGCGAGGTCCAGCCGGGGCCGCAGGAGCAGCGAGAACAGCAAGCTTTCTCCGGGCGCGGCGAGCCAAGTGTTGCCGCGTCGGCCGCGACCCGCGGTCTGCTCGTCGGCGACGAACAGGGAACCGTGCGGCGCGCCGGAGCGAGCGGCGAGCAGCGCGTCGTCATTGGTCGAGCCGGTGACCGGCTGGTACATCAGCGGCCGCCCGAGCTTGGGCTTGGCCTCGCGCGCCTCGGCACGGAAGCGGTCGGCGTCGAAGGGCTTCATAGGCTCTCGATGTCGAGCCCGATGTCGGCGGCGGGCGCGGAGTGCGTCAATGCACCGACGCTGATCACGTCCACGCCGGCCGCGGCCAGCGCCGGAACGCGCTCCAAGCTGATGCCACCGGAGACCTCGACCAAGGCACGGCCGTGCGCGCGTTCGACCGCGACCGCGATCTGATCGTGGGCGAAATTGTCGAGCATGACCACGTCGGCGCCGGCCTCCAACGCTTCATCGAGCATGTCCAGGGATTCGACCTCGATCTCGATTCGGCTGCTGTGCGGCGCGTGCTTGTAGGCACGCTCGATAGCTTCACGCACGCCGCCGGCGGCGACGATGTGATTGTCTTTGATCAACACCGCCGAGCCCAAGCTGTCCCGGTGATTGTGCCCGCCGCCGCTGCGCACCGCGTAGCGCTCCAAGAAGCGTAGCCCGGGCGTGGTCTTGCGCGTGTCGACGATGCGAGTCAGCGCGTTGTTCGGCAGCGCGTCGACGAAGCGGCGGGTCAGCGTGGCGGTGCCGCTCATGCGCTGCGCAAAGTTCAGCGCCGTGCGTTCGGCCATGAGCAGCGATCGCGTGGCGCCTTCGGCGATCCAGAGCACGTCGTCCGGCTTGGCGCGCTCGCCATCGGCCACGCGCCGCTCGACGCGCACGCCCGGATCGACGCGATAAAACACGCGCGCGAACACATCACCGCCGCAGACGACTAGCGGCGAGTGCGCGACGGCACGGGCAATCGCGCGATCGGTAGCGGCGACCGTGGCCTCGGTCGTGATATCGCCGCCGGCCAAATCTTCGGTCAATGCCAGATCGATCAGCTTGTCCAGAACGTAAGAAGGGGTCACCGTGCAAAACCGTAACTCTGGCCGAGATACGAAGCAAAGAGGTTGCACAAAGCGTGAAATATCAGTCCCGCTCCCACGCCCCGTGTGCGCGCACGCAGGTAGCCGAAGACCAGCGACGGGAAAAATACCGCCAGCCGCGCGGCATTGAACTCGGTGGATAGATGCCCGAGCGCGAACAATGCGCTCGTGAGCAGCAAGCCCGGCCCGAGCTCCGCGCCGAACACGCGCCAGCGCGGTTTGTATGCTTCGTCCAGCGCCGACTGCAGGTAGCCGCGATAAAACGCTTCTTCGGGCAGCGCGATGACGAGCAGCTGACCCGAGAAATCACTTCCTAGTGAGCTCGAGCGTGGCGCATGAAAAGGCACTCGGATGCGCCACCACCAAAGGAAGCCGATCCAAAACAGGGGCAAGAAGACCAGAGCCAGGCCGAGGGCCCAAAGTAGGGCTGTGCCCACGTCGCGCGCGATACGCGTCAGTGACAGCGGCTCGGGGTCGAACAAGCCGCCAAAGGACAAACCGTAGGCTGCGATTTTGTCGCTGTCGTCCGAGCGCACGACCAGAAAGTACGTGACCGCGAGGAAGGCGAAACCGACCGCCGTTGCAGAGTAACTATCGGGCAAGCGCGAGAGCAGCGCGACGACGAGAGTCGTGGCGACGGTGATCGCGACCGGTTTCTGCCAAGAAGGTGGGGGGGTCATGCCGGAGCTGGGAGACGACGATCCGTCGCTCGAAGCGCGTAGCGCAAAGCGCTTTTAGGATTGAAGGGCCCAGCTGTACCGAAAATCGAAGCCCGGAGAGAAGTTTCCAGTGAAATCCGAACCATGAGCCGTGGAACGATCGACGAACGATGACGGGAACTCTCCCCCCTTTTTTCCGCTTGGGCTAAGTTCGCGGCGAGCTGCAATTGCAGAGGGCCCGCGCCTGCGGCCGGTTCGCTCACTATCTCCGCGTTTCGCGGGAGGATCCATGCTCGATTCGAATTTGCCCGCAACGAAGTCCCCGGCTCCCGTCCACCCGCCACTGCCCGTGGTGAATCTCGCGAAGTGGCCGCCTGATGATGACCTCCCTGCAATGCCCCGCGGTGGTGGTGGCGTTCCAGCGGGCTTCGATTCCGGCGACGGCAATTTCAAGAAGGGCCGCTTCGCTCCAATGGCCATCTTGGTCGGATTGTTGGCAGTGGGCGGCTTCGCCGCGTTCATGCTGATCGGCGGCAAGCAAGAGGCCGACAAGCTCACCATCGAGCAAGGCGAAGAGAAGAAGAAGGAAATCTTCGTCAAGCCGAAGCCGGAGCAAATCCCCGATTGGCGCAAGTGGGCCGCGAGCGACGCGAGCGAGGAGCTGCGCGCCGAAGCGCTCAAGCAACTCGCTTGGGCCAAGGATCCGGAAGGCGTCAAGCTTGCGATCGACGCCTTGAGCGTTCCTTCGGAACCGATTCAAGGCATGGCCGCGTTGGCGCTGGCCGAATATGGTCGCCCGCTCGGCGAGCCCGCTCGCGATGCGCTCTTGCTCGCGCTGAAGAAGGCGGGTCCGGGTGCGAAGCCGCAAATTGCCTGGGCCCTCGTCGTGCTCGGCGAGCCGCGTGCATTCGACGACATCATGGCTTTGTATCGCGCAGGCCTGCTCTCCAAGGTGCAGCGCCTAGGTGGCGGCACCGCGTTCGATCCCGATCGCATGGTGCAGTTGGTCAGCTTGGACAAGCTCGCCAGCATGGCCACCGACCAAAGCCCGGCGGTGCGCCAACTCGTGGCCACGATTCTGTCGCAGAACGCCGAGCCCAAGTGGACCGAAACGCTGATCAAGTTGGTTCAAGACACGGACCCCGAGGTCTCGCGTCAAGCCGCGCCCGGTCTAGGCAAGATTGGCGAGCCAAAGGCGCGGGAGCCTTTGGTTGCGGCGCTCAAGACCGCCGATAAGGACAGCCGCAACAAGTTCTTGGAAGCCCTGCGGGACGGCGTGGGCACGGACGGCCTAGTGCTCGCGCTGAGCTCGGTCGTGACCGACGACGCAGCGCTCGCCTATTATCAGAAGAAGCAAATCTTCGACATGATCGACAAGCTCAACGATCCGCGGGGCGGCAACGCCTTGTACGCGTATCTGGAGAGCAAGCCGCACATGCATTTCCAGACGCGCGCGGCGACCGCGCTGGCGCAAATCGGTGACATCCGCGGGGTGCCGACCTTGGCCAAGCGCCTGCGTATGGATCCACTGAAGCTCTACACCGATCAAAATGATTGGGAAATGATGCTCAAACGCGACGACAACGAGCGTGTCGTCGCGGCCCGCATGATAGCCGACCTTGCCATGCTGCATCCCGAGAAGCGGCAGGTGATCTCCGAGCAAGCCGAAGACGGCGTAATCTTCTGGATCCACGAGATGCCTTCGCCGCACGCCAACGGCCTGCGCGCGCTGGCTGCGATGGAATCCACGAAGGACATCGTCAACCTGCGCAAGTGGTCGAACCCGAACGAGCCGCTGCCCAAAGAAGGTCAGCAGCCGCCGATGCCGGAAGAGTGGGTCGTCGCGCAGAGTGCGCTCCGCTACGTCGGCTGGCTCCGGGACGCGCAGTCCTACAACGTGCTGATCAAGTCGCTCACGCGCCGTCCGAAGGACCTGGACGTGACCATGGACGGCCTGCTGCAGGGCGGCGTGGCCATCTTGGGCATGAGCCTCCGCGCGATTGGCGTGGGCGCGGCCGACGGCTTGTCGGAGTGGCGTGATCGCAAAGCATTCAAGCCGCTGCTCGATTACATCGAAGATCCTCAGAACAACGAGCAGTCGCGCTTCTCGGCCTGCGCTGCCCTCGCATGGGTCGCCGAGAAAGAAGACTTCTTGCAGATTGCCAAGAAGATCTCCGACTACAAAGGCAACGAAAAGCCGGACGAAGTGCGGCGTGCCTGCTTGCTCGAAGCGCTGATTCAGCGCCCCGTGCCCGGCACTGCCGGCGCGCTCCTGTCGCTGATGAATCCGCAATCAGCGGTCGAGACGCGCCATCAAGTGGCGCGCGCGATCGCCAAAGGCGGCTTCGATCAGGGCGTCGAGACCCAGCTCTTCGCCATGATGAGCGACGATGCCATGATGAACGACGCCGCGCTGGCGCTGATCTTGGGCGGTTCACCGGAGACCGCAGCGCGTGCCGTCGCGCTGTACGCGAACAAGCGTAAAGATGCGCTCGAAGAGCTCGGCGACCTCTGGTACCGGAGCTTCGGCTACTGGTCGCAAGAGGATCTGGAGTCCGGTCTCCTGTTCAAGTACGTGGACAACGCCGAAGCGATCACCAAGCTCAGCGTGCGTCAGACCCAGCAGGAGTGGGCGCGCGTTCTCTTGATGAAGCAGTTCGACAATCTGATCTTCGACAATGGGCCGCACTCATTCACGCGCGTGGTGCTGCGTTCTCGGCTGTATCAGATGGCCAAGGGTGACGACGCGGCCAAGCGCTCGGGTGCGATTCGCGCGCTCAAGTTCATGTCCGAACAAGGCGTGCTCTTGGCCTTGCGCGACGAAAGCGGCCCGGCGGGTGAACAAGCCCGCGCCGCTTACTTCGAGTTGATGAACCCGAAGATCGTGACCGGCGTAAACATCCCCGACGACCAAAAGAAGTGAGCTGGCGCCGCTGGTTCGGGAGCTCCCGACCAGCGGCATCGAGCTCAAGTGCGGTATCCGTTCGGATGAGCCGCGAACCAACGCCACGCGCTCTCGATGACTGCGTGCACGTCCGTGCGGCTCGCGCTCCAACCGAGCTCGCGCTGGATCTTGCTTGCGTCGGCATAAAGCTCGGGGGGATCACCGGCGCGGCGCGGGCCCACCTCGACGCGAAAGTCTCGTCCGACGACCGCTCGGGTGGCATCGATGATCTCTTTGACGCTGTAGCCGCGGCCGATGCCGAGGTTGTAGACGAGCTGTTTGCCGGGCGCGAGCGCCTCCGCCACCCGGACGTGCGCCTCGACTAGGTCTTCGACGTGAATGTAGTCGCGGATGCAAGTGCCGTCCCGCGTCGGATAGTCGTCGCCGAAGATCCAAATTTTTTCACGCTTGCCCAGAGCGGCTTGTAAAATCACTGGGATGAGGTGGGTCTCGGGCTGATGGTCTTCACCCAAGGAGCCGTCTGCCGAGCAGCCAGCGACGTTGAAATAGCGTAGCGCGGCGAACGAAAACTCGGGATTGGCCGCGGCGTAGTCGAACAGCAAGCGCTCGCAGAACAGCTTGGACCAGCCATACGGATTGATCGGTTGCTGCACGGTCTCTTCGGCGATCGGCATCGATGCGGGCTCGCCGTACGTCGCGCAAGTGGAGCTGAACACGATCCGGCGTACCCCGGCCCCGGCCATCGCTTGCAACAGACTGAGCGTGCCGCCGGTGTTGTTGTCGTAGTAGCGGAGCGGTTCTTCGGTCGACTCGCCGACGTAGGCGAGCGCGGCAAAGTGCATGACGCAGTCGATCGCGTGCTCCTCGAGCACCTTTTGCACGGCCTGGGTGTTGCGCACGTCCAGCTCGATGAACGGCACGGCCGGGGTCAGGGCTTCGCGATGCCCACGACTCAAATTGTCCAGCGCGACAGGGGTGTGCCCTGCTTGGCTGACGCAGCGCACTGCGTGCGCCCCGATGTAACCGCAAGCGCCCGTGACGAGGACCTTCATGTTGGCAGTTGTACGTCAATTCTGCGGTTTACTGCCATCAAAAGTCCTTGACCCGTTTGCAGCTTGGGGCACGTTCCCCGTGTCTGAAGACATCCCCCGGGATACGGAACCTCGCAAGCTGCAGCAGCCGATGTCCTTGGTGTTTCGCCGAGTACAGGATAGAAGACCACTCGGTGATTCCCTGGGCTCGTCATCCGTCATGCTTCCTCACGACCATGCTGCCAGTGATGCGGTAGGCCGTCGGTCGACGTGGCGCTCTCGTGCGGCCCTTGCTTGCCTGCTGGCGCTGGCCGGCTGTCGTCCCACGATGGCAGTTTCCGAGGGCGCTTCCGGCGATCCAGCCCTGCTCGGCACTGTCCCCGCGTCGCTGGCCCAGAAGCCCTGCTCGCCGACGGGACCAGAGCTGTGCTTCAACGCCACTGACGACAACTGTAACGGCATCATCGACGAGGGTTGTGGCCTGCACACCGGCCTCGTGCAGTTTGCGATCGCCTGGGACGAACCGCGCGCGGACGTCGACCTGCGGCTGTTCGACCCGAGCGGTGAGCTGATCGAGGTCGGGCGCACCGCGCGCAGCGGCCTCGTGAAAGAGCGTGATTGTCCCGGCCGAAATAACGAGTGTCACGGGCAAAATCTAGAGAACGTGTACCTGAGCGACGGTGAACCGTTACGAGGGGAATACCGCGTCCGAATCCGGCTCGAGGCACTGGGCGGGGAGAATCCTCCCATCCACGTGGCTTTTGGTGCGCGTGTAGGCCCAAAGACTTATTCGCAGACGCTTTCCCTGGATGCGCCCGAAGCGGAGCGTGAGCTGCTCTTCCGCTTATGAAAGCGCGGCATTTCTGCGTGCAGTCTGGCTTGCTCTGGGGGCGATGCTATTGTAGGGAGTCAGCTCCGCCGCGGCGCAGCCTGCCAACTCTGAGTAAAAAGCCATGGGATCTTTAAGCCCCGTTCACTGGGTCATCGTTTTAGTCATCGTCCTGCTCCTGTTCGGACCGGGTCGGCTTGCCGGCGTGGGCAAGGGTCTCGGTGAAGGCATTCGGTCCTTCAAGAAGGGCCTGAATGAGGACGCAGTCGACCCGCCTGCGAAGCCGCCGGAAGAGAAGCCGCAGCTGCCCGAAAATCGCAGCGGTTAGCCTGGGCCCCCGCGCAGGGCAGGGTTGAAGCAAAAAGGCCGGCCACTATGCCGGCCTTTTTCGCGTTTGTGCGCTTCATGCGGGCTTGTTGGCGCGCTCGTGTGCGTTGGTGCCAGCAGCCGTTTCGGCTATAAGCTTGCGCATGTTCAAGTCGCTGATCGATTGGTACCTGACCGCGCTCCAGTCCGGAGGCTACCCGTTGATCGCGCTGTTGATGGCGATCGAGAGCTCGATCGTACCCTTGCCGAGCGAGCTGATCATCCCGCCGGCGGCGCATCTGGCCTACGTTTCGGGGCAATTCAGCATGGTCGGAATCGTGCTCGCGGGCACGGTCGGGTCGTGGGTCGGAGCCACCGCCATGTACTGGGCGTCCCGGATTGCCGGGCGGCCGCTGGTGCTCCGCTTCGGTCCGTACCTGATGATCAAGCGCGATAAAATCGAGGGCGCGGAGCGCTGGGCGAAGAAGTTCGGCGCGCCCGGTGTGTTCGTGTCGCGGCTCTTGCCTGTGGTTCGTCACCTGATCGGAATCCCGGCGGGCATCGTGCGCATGGACTTTCGCAAGTTCTCGCTGTTTACCATCATCGGCTCCGCCGTTTGGTGTTCGGTGCTGTGCTACCTCGGCGTGAAGATGGGCCAGGATGAGCAGCTCATGAAGGGCGAGCTCCACCGCATCACGATCTGGGTCGGCGGCGCGGTGGTGGTTTTGGGCGGCCTCTACTACTTCTTCGTTCATCGCCACATGAAGGCCGAGAACGAGAGCATCTGAGTCGCGCATCGCGACGGGAGTCAGTTGGCGAGCGGCAGCGACCCGTGCGCAGCCTAAAACGGCAAACGGAGGTCCTGATGCGTCGTGTTGTATTGGGCTTGTGTGTGGTCTCGCTGTTGTTTTCGGCCTGTGGCTCGAGCGACGATGAACCGGTCACGGGTGGCGCCGGTGCAGCGGGTGCAGCCGGGGAAGCCTCGGGCGAGGCAGGCGCGAGCGGCGCGAGCGAGGCAGGCGCGAGCGGCTCGAGCGATGCTGCCGGAGCCGCTGGCGCGGCCGGCTCTGCCCACACCGGCGTCTGTGCTGACTCGGGTCACGGAGAGATCGAGCTCGTAGTGACGGGCCTGCCGGCGACGGTTGCGGCCGGCATCACCGTCTCCGGCGCGCACGAAGCGTTGGAGAGCAAATCGACTACGTTGAGCGACGTCGAGGCCGGCCGCTACACGGTCAGCGCGAAGCGCGTGTACGACGCAGACCGGCTCGTGCGCACGGCGTACGAGGCGCAGCTTTCTAGTCCCACGTTTTGCCTGGAGGATGGCGGCTCACAGACTGTCACCGTGAGCTACTCGAAGATGGCGCCCAGCAACCAGTTGTGGACCATCAATGGCGACAACGACGCCGCGCCGCTGCTCGGCTTCGCTTCGGCCCTGCTGACTGAGTCTGGATCACCTGTCGCGACGTCCACAGTCAACGTGCCTGTAGGAACGTCCATGGCCTTCGATCACGATGGCAATCTTTGGGCTGCAGGCGCGACCGTCGCGGAGCCGACCGTGGTGCGCTACGCGGCGGCGTGGCTCTCGGGCGTGGGCCTGCCGCGCAGTGATTTCGCGTTCAATTTGGACGTAGGCTGCGTGCCAGCGATCAAGGCCGTGGCGCTCGA
Source organism: Pseudomonadota bacterium (assembly GCA_037200885.1). Lineage (GTDB taxonomy): Bacteria > Myxococcota_A > Polyangia > Polyangiales > Polyangiaceae > PMG-095. The sequence continues at coordinate 698,279 of JBBCIN010000003.1, read as the reverse complement.
TGCTAGCGGCAATGTTTGGCTCAGTGCTTGCGGCAAGCGTGTGCTGCGCATCGATCGGCCGGACTCGACGCCGGGCGCGAATGAAGAGCCGGTCGAGATTGCGGCCAATGCGACCCTGTCCGGCTTCACCGAGCAAAACGAAGACATTGCCTTCGATAGCGCCGGAAACCTGTGGGTCGCCGCCGGCGGTCAGGTGGTCCGCTTCGATCGCGCGCGGCTCGGCAGCGATGACGCCGACGATGCCGATCTGGTGCTCGACGTGACGACCGATGACGCCACGCCGCAAGCGCTGGCCGCCAATTTTCTCACCTTCGACGTGGCCGGCAATTTGTGGGCGAGTGACTTCGCCGGCAACGCCGTATTCGAGATCGCCAAGGCCGATCTGGAAGGACGAGGTCCGAACACGATCGCGGCCAAGGCGCACGTCACGGTCCGATGTGCAAGCCGTGATCAGCCGCCCCGCCTTCGACGATGCAGGCTCACTCTGGCTCACGTTGGCCGCGGGCAAGTTCGGCAAGCTGACGACCGAACAATTGACCGTCAACTCGAGCGCGGGCGCGCCCACCGCGCCTGCTGTCGTGATCTCGAGCGGCGACGTGGGCGATGCGGACGGCATCGCGTTCTTCCCCGCTGCGAGCGGTTTGCCGCTGCCGAGCGCGGAGCCTTGAGCGCATCAGTGCGGGTGACCGCGTGCTCGATTCAGGCTAGGCTTGCGGGTAGTGTCCGAAGTCCTAGCCAAAGTCACGACTCGTACGTTGAACGTACCCCGTGGCCCGGACGTATTGCATCGCATTCGGGTGCCGGGCGCGTGGTTCGAGTCGGGTGAGATCGTCGAGTTCGAGCTGCCGCGCAACCTGACGTGTGCCGCGTGCGACGGCGGAGGCTGCGACGCTTGTGAGCGCGCGGGGGCGATCACCCTGCGCGGGCGCCAGGAGCTGCCCGAGATCTTGAGTGTGACCCTGCCGATGCGGAAACCCGACGCCGAGAGCGAGCCACGCGGCGTCGTGATCCGCATCCCCGAGCAGGGCGGCTTACCGCCTGAAAACGGCGAGGATTTGCCGCGCGGTCTGCTCTTGCTGCGGGTCGAGCCTGCCGAGGCCGCCGACCCGGGAGTCACCCGCGTGGAGCCGCCCGCGCCGCCGCTCTCGCAGCGCGTGATGCTTTCGCTGCGCATCCCTGAGTTCCCTCGCGGCCGGGCCTGGCTGGTCGCGGCGGCGGTCGTGATCGTGGTTCTGGCCGGGCTCGCAATCCTCGCATTTCGCCGGCATCGTGGGCTAGGTTAGCGCCATGAATCCCGTGGCTATGGCCCTGATCATCGTGACTTTGAGCTCGGTGTTCGCGGTCAGTGCCTGGCGTCGCTTCAACTTGGCCAAAGTCGGCACGGCCACCTGGGAGAGCCGGCTGTCCGAGATCCCGAAGCGCCTGGGCTTGGTTTGGACGTTCGCGTTCTATCAAAAAAAGATGCGCTATTACCTGGCCGCCGGTATCGCGCACCAGTTCATCTTTCTCGGCTTCGTGGTGCTGCTGCTGCGCACGCTGGTGCTGTGGGGCCGGGGTTTCTGGCCGACCTTCAACCTCTTCGTGCTCGGCTACGAGCCGGTCTTGGGCCTGCCGCTCGGCGCGATTTACGGCTTTCTCAAGGACGTTTTCGAGTGCCTGGTGCTGCTCGGGGTGGCCGTGTTCGTGTACTTCCGGGTGGTGCGCCCGCAAAAGCGCATGACCCTGGGCATCGAAGGGCTGATCATCTTGGGCATCATCTCGACGATGATGCTGGCGGATTTGCTGTACGACGGCGCGAGCACGGTGCTCTCGCACCGCTTCGCCAGCGAGTGTAGCGCGAGCGCGAGCGCGTTCCCGTGCTCGGCGATGGCCACTTTGATCGCGCCGCTGGCGCCGGCAGAAGGCGCGCTCAGCTATCACTTTGCCGAACCCGGTGGGTCTTTGATCGCGCTGCTGCTCGCAGGTGTAGGCTCGAGCGCGCTCGTGGTGCTTTCGCACATCGGCTACTGGACGCACTCGTCCCTGGTGCTGATTTTCGCGAATCTCCTGCCGTACACCAAACATTTTCACATCATCACCGCGGTCCCGAACGTGTTCTTCGGGGACATCACGCCGCGCGGCCGTTTGCGACCGCTCGCGCCCAGCACCGAGGCCTTGATGGCCGCGGTCGAAAAGGCGACGGAGGGTGAAGACCTATTGAGCGCGCGCATTGGCTACGCGCGCATCGAGCACTTCACCTGGAAGGACATGCTCGATTTCTACACTTGCACGGAGTGCGGACGCTGCTCGGACAATTGCCCCGCTTTCACTACTGGAAAGGTGCTGAGCCCGAAGCAGTTCACACTCGATTTGCGCAATCATCTGTACGGCCGCCAGGAAGAGTTTCTGGCCGTCGGTCCTGCCGCCGTGCATCAGGCCACTCAGCCCGCCCCTGCGGAAGCGCCCGCGGCCTCCACGGACCCCGCTGAGCCGGAGAAAAAGGCAGAACCCGCCAAGATCTACAAGCCGCTCGACCTCGTGCCCGGGGTGATTCACGAAGACGTGCTGTGGGGCTGCACGACCTGCCGCGCGTGCGAAGAGCAGTGCCCGGTGAACATCACCTACGTCGACAAGATCGTGCAGATGCGGCGCAACTTGGTGGTGATCAAGGGTGAGTTCCCGAGCCAACTCGGTAAACCCTTCGAAGGCATGGAGAGCAACGGCAACCCATGGAATCTCGCGCGCGTCGATCGCGCCAGCTGGTCCGAGGGGCTGGGCGTGAAGAGCTGCGCGGAGAAGCCCGACGCCGAGGTCTTGTTCTGGGTTGGCTGCGCCGCGAGTTACGACGACCGCGCCAAGAAAATCGCCCGGAGCACCGCGCAGCTCTTGCTCGCAGCCGGTGTCGATTTTGCGATCTTGGCCGAAGAGGAGACGTGCACGGGTGATCCGGCGCGCCGCGCGGGCAACGAGTATTTATTCACGATGCTGGCCGAGACCAACGCGGCCACCTTGAACGGCTACAAGGCGCAGGGCGGCGTGAAGAAGATCATCACCACCTGCCCGCATTGCTTCAACACGCTCAAGAACGAGTACCCCGACTTTGGCGCCAAGTTCGAGGTCGTCCACCACACCGACTACATGCTGGAGCTGGTCGCGTTGAAGAAGCTCACCCCGACCAAGCCGGTGCGCGCGAAAGTCGTCTACCACGACTCCTGCTACCTCGGGCGTTACAACGATATCTACGAGTCACCACGCACCATCCTGCAAGGCATCCCCGGCGTGGAGCTCGTCGAGGCCGAGGGCGTGAACAAGAAGAAGGGCCTCTGCTGCGGCGCAGGCGGCGCTCAGATGTTCATGGAAGAGCAGAACAATAACCGCGTGAACGTGAAGCGCACGCTGCAGCTCTTGGACACCGGCGCGACGACCATTGCCAGCGCTTGTCCGTTCTGCATGACGATGCTCACGGACGGCATTAAGTCCCAGTCCAAAGAAGAGACAGTACGAAATATGGACGTGGTGGAAATGCTTGCGCTTTCGTGCGGCGTAGCCGACGGCCCCCCGGTCACGGCCGGCGCGGGCCCGGATCCCGACGTTGTCGCTGCCGAATGACGTGGCGTCCGCAAGTGCTATAGTCGGGTTGACGAATGGCCATTAAGCCCACCGAGACCCAGATCAGGCCCGAACCGGAGCACACGCCTCCCTCCCCGGGTGAGGTGCGTCGTTTACAGGGCTACGATTGCGATTTCTGTGAACGCCACTTCGAGGGCCCGCCGGCAGGCTCCGGCTTGTTCTTATGGTCGCGCGGTGACGAGTACCGCTTCGAAGAACCCCCGCTCTGTGAAGAGTGCGCCATGCGCATCAGCGTGGGCGCAGTCTTGAAGTGGGAGAGCGAAGAAGAAGAGGGCTGAGCTCGCTCTCGCCCTCTCGTCGAAACCGCGAACTGGTCCTTTCTAGAATTTGGGTCGATGGTCACGCGCGACCCCGCGACCGTCCCAGCCTTCGGCGTCGCTTCTCGGCACTCCGCCACTCGGAACGCGAGGCAGTCGGAGGGCTACGAGGTGCGTTGGCGAACCTGAGATCGCCCCTCATCCGCCAGTTGTCGTCAGGTCACGTCGTTGTGCGGCTCCCAGAGTTTTTTACCGCAGAGTGGGGCGCCGGACGAACCCGGGATCGCCCGGCGCCCCGCGAGCGCAAATAGCGTGTGGGAGTGCGGCGGGGCGCGCGGCTACTGAAGCGTCGGTTCCGGTGGCTCGGAGGCGCGGAGTGGGGGGAGGCGTTCGAGGAGCTCGTGGGCGGCGCTGCGAAGGACGGTGGAGGATTCCGAGTGGTGGAGGACTTCGGAGAGCTCGTTGCGGGTGCAGACAGCGAGCAGCGGCATGGTGATGGCGGGAGGTGAGCCGGGATTGAAGAGCATCGACAAGCGGATGCGTGGGCGACTGAGCCAGCGGCCGTGTTGGGCGATGGCTTCGAGCACTTCGAGCCGGGCGGGGCGGCGCGCGGTCATGCGCACGACGTCGTCTTCGGTCAGCCGTGGGTTCTCGAGCAATTGGCGGATGACGAGTGGATGCGGATCGGAGAGCAGCTTGTCGAAGGCGCGGCGATTGGGGCTGCGCGCCAGGCTCTTGCGCTCGCCCACGGTGAGCTCGCGGCCGGTGCCGTAGTCGGGCACGGGCAGCTCACGGGCCGGGCGATCGTGCACCGCGGGAGGGGGCGCACGGCGGAGCAAGCGCGATAGGCTGAGTAAATGCCGGGCATCGGCCTGGGCGCGCAATTGATCGACCAGATCGCACTCGCCGAGCGATGCGAATAAAAGGGCGACTACCAGGATGGCTTCACGCGCCTGCGGATCCGCGCGCTCGTTGTGCTCACACAAGGCATTCAGCACCGTCGCGCTCTCGTGCTCCGAGCTGCTCTTCAGAAAATCACGGAGCCAACCCGTGCGCAGTGCCAGATCCGGCAGCGATAGCAGCACTCGCTTGAGGCGTTCGACCGGGGCCATCGGCGACCTCGGCAAGGATGCGGCAGATTTTCGGGTTTGTCACGGCTCTGAGCGAACCCTGCGCTAAGCTCGTCGGGCTTTGGCAGTGGTCCCGCTTTCGACTGAACGCCTGTCCGTCGCGTTCCAAACGCGCCGGCGTGCGCCCGCGCGTTGGCTGAGCCTTTCGCTCTTGGTCTCGCTGCTGATTGCAGCCGGGCTCTTGGCGCGCCTGGGCACTCCTTGGGCGCGCAGCGTGGCGGCGCTTTTGCTGGTCCTCGCCGTTGCGCAAATATTTTTGAGGCGTGCGCGTGATCGGCGAGACTTCCGCGACGTCCAGCGCACGATTCGGCGCGTGCTCGTGCCCGTCGATCGGGCGGTGGGTGAACGCGCGCTGCGGGCCGCGGCGTTGGCCGAACAAGCCGCGCGCGATCCGCGGGTCGGTTCGGTCGAGCTCGCGCAACTGCATTTTCAGCGCCAGCTGGATCGCGCCCCGCTCGCGGCTGTCGAAGCGCAGGCCGCGCGGCGCGCCAGTGTCCTGCGCATGGTCGCCTTGGGTCTGGTGCTGATCGCCGCGCTGGCCGTGGGTCGCGATCCGAATCGCGTACTCGAGGGTCTGGATGTGCTGGCCGCGCGTCAGGGCCTGGCCCCGGTGCCCATGTCTTGGCTTTCTTTGGTGCGCGTGACGGTGCAGCCGCCGGCGTACTTGCACTTGCAGGATCGCTCCATTTTCCCAGGCCTAGGCAGCGCTGAAGCGCTCGGGAGCGCGGTCACCGTGCACGGCCTCCCGCTTTCGGAAGGCCGGCATCTGGTGCTGACTGATGGCAAGCGTGAGGTGCCGTTCGTCGCGGACGGCTCGGGCGGCGTCGTCGCGCGCTACGTACTGAACGAAAATGCCGAGCTCAGCATCGCCGCGCGCTTCGGCAAGGTATTGATTCGAGAGGCCGAAGGCGTTGCGCTCGAGGCGGTGCCGGATCGGGTTCCCGTGGTCGAGCTCGAAGGCGCGCCAGAACGCATCGAGCTCGAGGATTTCGATCGTCGCGAGCTGCGCTACGAGGCTTACGACGATCACGGGCTGCGCGAAATCGATCTCGTGCTGCGCGCCGGAGGACGCGAAGATCGCCGTTCGCTCAGGCGCCTCGACGGCGAGACCAAGCTGACTCGCGGTGCTTACGCGATCGAATCGAGCGAGCCCTTCCTCAGGCGCACGTTCCTACCCGTAGAGGTCCGGATCGAGGCCCGCGACGACAACGCATCGTCCGGAGTCGAGTGGGGAAAAAGCCAAGCTTTCACCCTGATCCCGGTGCCGGTGGGTGAAGCCGAAGCCGCGCGCTACGCCGCGCTGCGCGCCGTGCGAGACAGCTTGACGGACTTGCTGGCGAGCGAAATTAGCCCAGATCTCGGGCTGAGTGAGGCCGAGCGGCGCAAGGCGGACAGCGCGCGCACCGTCGCTCTGGCTGCAGACCTGCGCGCGATGTTGGAAAAGCGTTTTGCGGGCGTCTTCTTGCCGCCGGCGCAGCGTGCATTTTTGGGTGGCCAGGCGCGCGTGCTTTCACGCGCATTGCCCACGCCCGCTTCCGCGATGCGGCGCACCGAAGACGTGCTCCTGGCGATCGACGCCGCGCTGCGCGGCTTGGGCAATCGCGACGCAGCGAGTGTCTCGAAGCGCCTGGGCGATGCTGCCGAGGAAGCCGCCGAGGGGGCCAAGCAAGCCCTCGAGAGCGAACGCCGGCAAGCGGGGCTGACTCGCTTGAGTCAGGCGTTGGCCGTGCTCGGCCCCGGAGCGCAACACCTGGTGACACTCGGTCCGCTCGGTCGCGACGTGGGTAGCGTGGCCGAAGGCGAGATCCGGCGCATCACGCGCGCGCAAGACAGCGGCAATCTGCTGGCCACGGAGCTTGCCGCGCGCCACCTTGCCGCGCGCTTGCGACGTCCGAGTCCATCGTTTAGTACGGCCGGCGGCGGCGGAGTCGAATCGGGCACTGGCTCGCAAAGCGGGGATGAAGCGCACGCCTCCGACGCCGACAAGAAATTCGACGAATTGGTGGGCGAGCTCGAGCGCCTCGCCGAAGAGCACCAGCAAGAGCTGGACCGCGTGGAGCGCAACTTGGCGGACGCCGAGAAGGCCGTCGATCTCGACGACCTGAAGCAAGAAGCCGCCCAGCGCGCGGCCGATTTGCGTAAAAAAACCGCGCCGCTTCCGCAGTTCGGCGATGACCCGAATTCGCCGCGCGCTGCGGCCGCGCTGGGCCGCGAGCACGCGCAATCGATGGCCCAGAGCCTAGCGCGCCTATCGCTCAAGGATGCGGTCGAGAGCGGTCGGCATGCTCGTTCGGAGCTCGCGGATGCAGCCAAGCGCAGCAAGAGCTCGAGCGCCTTCGAGGCGATCGACGACGCCGCGCTGGCCGAAGCGCGCGCGGAGCTCGATCGCGCTTTGGCTTGGGCCGAGCAGGGTCTGGCGCGCGCGGAAAAGAGCGCGGGCGAAAAGGCGCAGGCCGGCCTGCAGGATTCGTCGAGCCGCGAGCGCTCGCTTTCGGACCGCGCAGCCAACCTCGCGGGCCGCGGCAATCACGGTGAAATCTCGCTTCCGGAGGATTTGGCGGAAGCGCTCGGCAAGGCCGAAAGTTTGATGCGCGACGCGGCCAAGGAGCTCGGCGCGGGGCACGGCGAGCAAGGCTTGTCCTTGCAGCGCGACGCGCAGCGCCTGCTCGAGCAAACCAACAGCGGCCAAAATGGTTCCGGCGACAGCGACGGCAAGGACCGAGAGCCCCAGCAATCGCCGCACGACTCGTCCAGCTCGAAGGGCAAACAGATGCGCACCGACGCCGACGTGCCGCGCGCCGAAGGTGGCCTGGCGGACGACTTCCGGCGGCGCGTCTTGGAAGGCCTGAGCAAAGAACAGAGCGGGCGGCTCTCGGACGCCGTGCGTCGCTACGCAGAAGGGCTGTTGCAATGAAGCGGCGCTTGCTCGCACGGATCGCGATCGCGATCACCTGCGGCGCGGGTTCCGCGGCTGCGGCCTTCGATTTCGGTCTGGGCAATCCGGTCGAACGCGTCGCCAACGCCATTACCGAAATCGACACCCAGCGCGCCACTGAATTGCTTCAGCACAACCAGGCCGACTCGGCGGGTTTGACCTTGGAGCGCGCGCGGCTGGCGGTGTATCTCGGCGAGTGCGACCGCGCCGAAGCCATTTTGTCGAACCCCCAGCTGAGTGAGTCGCGTGAAGGCGCGTCGCTCGCCGAGTTGGCCAAGAGTTGTGCGCGGGCTACTGCGGCTGGTTTCGTGCTGGAAGACAAGCAGCGCGGAGTCTGGCTCAGGCTGCAAGACGACGCGGACCGCGTGCTCGCGCCGTTCATCTTCGAGGTTGCGGCTCAGGCGCGCGACACGGTCTCGAAAGAGGTAGGCATCGATCTGCCGCGGCCGCTGCGCATCGATTTGGTCCGCGATCTGTTTTCGCTCTCGTCGGTCTCGGGGTTGCCGCTCAAAGCGGCTGAAACCACCGGAACCCTCGCTGTCGCGCGCTGGGGACGCGTGATCATGCTCTCGCCCCGCGCCCCGGTGCAGGGCTACCCTTGGCAAGATACCTTGGCGCACGAGATCACGCATTTATTGGTGACGCGCGCCACGCGTGATTTCGCGCCGCTCTGGATGCAAGAAGGCCTCGCCAAACGTTTCGAAGTGCGCTGGCGCCCAGCGCGTCCGTTCGATCGACCCGATTGGGCAGACACGGGCGCGCGTAATGCCGCCCTCGACGGACGCTCGGTCGGCATCGACAAGCTCGGTCCCTCGATCGCGATGTTGCCGACGCCGGAAGCCGCGGGCATCGCCTTCGCCGAGGTCACGAGCTTCATGCATTTTTTCATCGTGCAAAATGGCGAGCCCGCGCTGCGCCTTTTGTTCGCGGACTTGCGCGGCAACGGTCCGGCCGGCGCCGAGGCGGCGCTGCTCAGCGTGACCGGTTACGGGTTGTCCGAGTGGAACGCTCGCTGGCAACGATTCCTGCGCGAGCCGGTCAAGCCGAGTGCCGAAGCGCCGCTGCACCCCGCAACGCCCCGCGCCCAAGGTGATGCGGGGCGTCGCGTTCGACTTGCGGATCTGCTCGCAGGTCGCGGTCACGGCCGTGAGTCCGCGAGCGAAGTCGAGCCGCTGCTCAGTTCGCTGTCTCGGCTGCCTCAGGTACGCGCCCGCGTGGCTTCCGGATTGTACGCGGCCGGTGACGATGCGGGGGCGGAACGCGCCCTTGGTACGGTGGCGGAAATTGACGGCCTGTACGGACCCTGGTTCGCGCTGGCCGGCCGAGGGTTCAAGCGACGCGGCCAGTTTGCCGAGGCAGAGCAGGCGTTCACCCTCGGCTTGTCCACCGATCCGCTTTCGGATGAGGTGGCGTGCGAGGGTTACCCCGGCAATCGCCCGCCCGGGTCGGAGGCAGGGCAACTCACAGGAGCGAAAGAACCACCATTGCCCACACGGCCCGCATGGCTAGAGCTATGTAAAGCGGCGCGAAGCGTGCCGCGCGATTGACCGGTGGTGCCCGGGGCGCTTAGGATAATCAGCTCGAATCTCTGCGAAGTTTAAAGGATTTCCGTGGGTCTCGCGACGTACGCTGCTGCTCAGCTTTTGCGCGCACTGCCGCGTGTCCGAATTAGTCGGGCCGTCGGTCAACTGTGCGAATTACCGCTCTCTCCGCCCGTGTCGCGCGCGATCATGGGGGCCTACTCGCGCGCCTACCGTGTGAACCTCGATGAGGCGATGCCCGAGTCCGGACCGTACGCGAGTTTCGATGCGTTCTTCACGCGCCCGCTGAAGGATGGCGCGCGCTTGATCAACTCGGATGCCGTGGTGTGTCCTGCGGACGGCAAGTTGTCCTCGTGCGGCCGCGTCGACTCCGGCTCGCGCATCTTCGTCAAAGGCCAGCGCTATGACGTGGGCGAATTGATCGGCGACGCCCGCGATGCAGCCCGCTACAGCGGCGGCGAATTTGCAGTCGTGTACCTGGCGCCCGGCGACTACCACCGCGTCCACTCGCCGGTGGACGGCGAAATCACGCTGGTGCGGGGCATCGCGGGCGACTTGTATCCCGTCAATTCGATCGGGGAGAAGCACATCCCGCAGCTCTTCGTGCGCAACCACCGCGCCGCGATCGTGATCGACACGCGCGGGCTCGGGCGAGTCACGGTCGTGATGGTGGGCGCGGTGATCGTCGGGCGGATCACGATTACCGCCCTGCCTGGTCGGCCATCGGCCGAGCCTGGGCTGCACCCGGTGATGCCTCCCAAGCGCGTGGCCCGTGGTGACGAAATCGGCATGTTTCACCTGGGTTCGACCGCCGTGGTCTTGCTCGAGCCGGGGCTGAGCGTCGGTCGCCCACTCGGCAAGGTGCGCTTCGGTGAATCGCTGTTGAGAGCTGGATGACGATCGAAAACTCGGAAGACATCGCGCACGTTGGCGTTACGGATCCGGTCGACCCGCCGGCGCTCGAGCGCTCGTCCGGGCCGGCTGAGTCTGCCCCAGAGGGCTCTGTTCGGCCCGATCCGCCCAACAGCGTGATCGAAATCGCACCGCCAACGGGAACGCACGATTCGACGCCGCCCCTTTCACGCAAGCTCGCGCCTCCGCCGAAGCCCAAGCGAGATTCGGGCGCGGCTTCTGCGCCGCCAACTGCACCCCCTTCGGGTCGCCCGCCCGGTGAAGCTCCGGATCTCGTGGCCTCCGCGAACGCGTTGAAGGCGCCGATCGCACCGACCATCTCGTTCTCTGCGGATGGTGAACCGACCTTGGATGATCCCGCTTTGCCGGTACCTGATCCATTGCCCGCGGCGACCGCTCCCGCCGTCGCGCCGTTGAGCCAGCCGCCGCCGCTCCGTCGCCGATCGAATCCTTCGATTCCAGACGGAGGCGATGCGAACGCCTCGCTCAGCAGGCGAACGCCCTCCGATCCCGCGCTCCCGGGCGGCGATGCCGCAGCCGCACAGGCGATCGCGAACGCGCTGCGCCCGATCGCCTCGCCGCCGCGTCCGCTGAGTGACTCGCCCGGGCCGCGTTTGCGCAGCGATTCGTCCCCTTCCGTGCCTGACGCGGCGGAGCCGCCCGCGCTGGTTTCAAGCGCGCCGGCAGTCGCGCCGCCGTCCAGCTCGGCGATTTTCGCGATGCGCATCATCGCGGTGGGTGATTCGGTGCGCGCGCCAGCGGTGCAGGAACCCGCGACGGATATCGATCCGGATGCCGTTCCACCGAATGCATCGCGTCTCGGGACGGGTGTGCGGCGCAGCTCGCGCCCCGTGGCTGCGGCACCTGCCGCGGCGGCGCCGGTCGCGCTGCCTCCCGCCGCAGCCGTACCGGCCGACTTGGGTCCTGCGATCGAATTGGACGTGCCGATCGATGTCGAACTGCCAGCGGCGGTCGCCGAGGCGCCGGAGCTCGATCGCCTCGCGCTGCTGGACGCGGCCGCGGCCGCACTGGAGGCGCCATCATCGCCCGCCGCATCGGCTCCCACCGCATCATCGCCCGCCGCATCGGCTCCCGCCGCATCGACGATCCCACTCGAGGCGCGCCGTCCACCAGCGCCGCCTCCACCGGTCGAATTGTCGGACGACGAGTTTTCGGCCGAGGCGATCGCCAAGAAGATCGCGGCGGCAGAAGCGTTAGAGGCAGCCGCCGAAGCTGTTCGCGCAGCTCGAGCTGCAGGCGCTCTGGCAGCCGAAGGCGCTCAGCCCGCCGAAGTCGCTCCGGCTGCTGAAGACGCTCCGGCCGCCGAAGCCGTGCAGGCCGAGGAGCTCGGGCGCGAGGATGCGATCTCGATGCCGCCGGAGGACATGGCTCCGGATCAAACGGAACTGGATGCCAAAGCGGATGCGGCCAAGCCTCCGCCTCCGCCCAAGCGCGCACCCGGTACCCCGCCGTCGGCACCACCCGGCGTGGAGTCAGCGCCAGCCGCGCCCTCCGCTCCGCTGAGAGACACGCCGACGCCGGACCTCGCCGCGGCCAAGGCCGCCCAGCGTTCGAAGACGCGCCAACCGTGGTGGGAAGATCTGTTCAATGAAGACTTCATGCGCGCAAGCTCGCGCGTCTCGGACGAGCACATTCGTCGCGAGGTGACGTTCATCGAGGAATCGCTCGGTGTCGCGGCGGGCGGCGTGGTGCTCGATCTCGGTTGCGGTGCCGGGCACCACGCGGTCGAGTTCGCGAGCCGTGGCTACGGGGTCGTTGGCTATGATTTGTCGCTTTATCAGCTCGCGCTGGCGGCGGACGTGGCCCAAGAGCGCAGCCAGAAGATCAACTTCTTGCAAGGCGACATGCGCGAGATGGCCTTCGAGGAGATGTTCGACGGAGTGTTCTGCTGGAACACCACCTTCGGCTACTTCGAAGAAGACAAGAATTTGGCCGTCGCGCAGCGCGTCTTCAAGGCGCTTCGTCCGGGCGGTATGTTTTTGATCGATGTGCTCAATCGCGATTTTGCGGCGGCTTCTGCGCCTTGCACCGTCTGGTACGAGGGCGACTCGTGCGTGTGCATGGACGACATGAGCGTCGATTACATCTCGAGCCGTCTGCGCGTGAAGCGCTCGATCATTTTGGATGACGGCCGCACGAAAGAGTCTCTGTTCTCACTTCGCCTGTATTCGCTGCACGAGCTCGGGAAATTGCTGCACGAAGTCGGCTTCCGGGTGACCGAAGCCAGTGGTCATCCCGCAACGCCGGGTGTCTTCTTCGGTCCCAACTCACCGCGCATCATCATGCTCGCACAGCGCCCGTAGTACGGCGTCCTGCCTCACCTACAGGTGACGTGTAACCCGCCGCTCTGTTCACTGCATTTGCAGCCGGCGCCGAGCTTACCCGTCAGACAGCCACAGCTCGATTTTTGAGCGCAGCGTGGGAGCCAGCCGCAGGCCGGGCCACCGCTCGCGGACTCGTCACAATACCAGCCGCTAGGGCAAACTCCGGCGCCGCACGGACTGCACGTGCCGTCGTCACAGAGCCCGGCTTTCGGAGCCTCGGCGGGCTCCGGCTCAGACTCCTCGTTCGCGGCGGGCTCGTCCGCGTGCGTGTTCGACAGCTCGTGCGGCGCCTTGGCCGGCGGATCCGAGCCGGCGGCGCCGCCGCCGCAAGCGACTAGCAGCACGCCATAGGCAGCTGACCCCACGAGCAGCGCGGACAATCGTTTCGAGCGGGTTCCCACGCCCTCCACGTATACGTCCCTGCGTACGCGGGCTACAAGCGTTTCGTGGATCTCGCGTCAGCTGTCCGGCTCTCTGTGCCTGGTCTGCGAGTGAGCGGGACGACTCCCGACCTTTCGGCTGCCGCGCGCGACCTTTGGCCGCGCGCCCTGGTCGATATTCAAAGTGGCGAGCTCCCCGCGAATCGCCCGGGCGCAGTGGTCTGGCCCGAGCGCGCCGAGCACGTGAGCCGACTGCTCGAGCTGTCGCGCGCGGAGGGCTTTCGGGTCGTGCCGTTTGGCGCGGGCAGCGGCGTGTGCGGCGCGGTGCTGCCGGACGAGCGCACGATCGTGATCGACTCCAAGCGGATGTTGGACTTTCGCATCGACCGCGATGCGCCGGTCGTTCACGCGGGTGCTGGTGTGCTGGGTCTGACGCTCGAGCAAGAGCTGGCGAAGCACGGCTACACCGCCGGTCATTTTCCGTCGAGCATCGTCTGCTCCACCGTGGGCGGCTGGGTCGCGGCGCGTGGCGCGGGCCAATGCTCGAGCCGCTACGGCAAGATCGAAGACATGGTGGCCGGGCTCGACTGCGTGCTCGGCACGGGTGATTGGCTGGCCATGCGCCGCAGGCGTTCGGGCCCAGATCTCGTGCCGCTCGTCACCGGCAGTGAGGGCACGCTTGGCTTCATCACGCAGGTCACGCTGCGTTTACATCCGGCGCCGCGCCTGCGACGCTTCCTCGCGTACTCCTGCGCCAGCATCGAGAGCGGCTTCGATATCTTGCGCACGATGATGCAGGTGGGGCTAAGGCCGGAGGTCGCGCGGCTGTACGATCCGATCGATTCGGTGCTCCTCGCTCAGAGCGCAGGCGCCAAGAAATCCACGCACTCGCGCAGCGCCGCCGTCGGTCATTGGTTTGGCATCGCAGCGCGCCAGGCCTTGCGAAAACCGCGTTGGCTGCAGCATGCGATCGAAGCGCTCGAAGGCAACGTGCTCGGCGGCGCAACCCTGCTCTTGATCTTCGAGGGGCAAGCCGAAGAAGCGAACCAAGACGCCTCGCGCGCCGAGGCCATCTGCTCGCGCGCCGCCGCTCGTTCGCTGGGAGAAGGACCGGCGCGTCGCTGGCTCGAACATCGCTACGCGGTCAGCTTTCGACAGTCGTCGGCATTTCGCCTGGGAGCGTTCACCGACACGATGGAGGTCGCAGCGCCCTGGTCGAGGCTCGAAGGCGTGTATCACGGTGTACGCCGCGAGCTCTCCGAGCACGCCTTGGTGATGGCGCACTTGAGCCACGCTTATCCCGATGGCTGCAGCATTTACTTCACGTTCTCGGCACTCGGCGCCCGCGGCGGCAATGCGCGTGAACGCTACGAAGCCGCTTGGCGCGCTGGACTCGACGCGGCGCTCTCGGCCGGAGCCAATCTGAGCCACCATCACGGCGTGGGACGGAGCAAAGCCGCGCGCCTGGCGGCAGAGCTGGGCCAGGGCACCGAGCTCTTGAATCGCCTGCGCGCGGCCTGGGATCCGGCGGGCATGTTCAATCAAGGCGCACTGACAGCGCCTCCCGAGGTGCTCCCCGCGCTGCCGCGAGCGGAGCGCCGTGGGTTCGAGCTGGACGAGATCTCGCAGCTGGCGGAGGTCGATGCGCGGCTGTCCTTGGGCGCGGTGGAGGCGTTGCTGGTGCGCGCGAACATGACCCTCGGACTCGCGGCGAGCGCAGATTGGTCAACGTCGGTCGCCGATTGGATTGCGCTCGGCTTCCCGGGCTCGGCGGACGCGTGGGATGATCCCGTCGCTTCGCGTATCGCCGGTTTCGACGCGAACGCGGGCGGCGTGAAAGCGCGCGTTCGCGCCACGCCGCGTCGCGCGACGGGTCCGGATTTGATCTCGCTGTTTGCGGGTGCGCGCGGCCAAGTGGGCGTCGTCGACCGCGTCGCGCTGGCGGTGACGAAGCGCGGCGCGCCGCCCTCACGCATTCAGCCGTTTCGCTGGGATCGCGATCCGCCGCTCAGCGAGGCCGAGCGGCACGCGTTCGAGCTCGCCGTGAAGGCGTTGCGTGGCGTGAATTCAGCGGGGCTGTGAGGTGCGTGGCGGGATCGCGATCGCTCCAAAACACTACGCCCTTGGAGGCGCGCAGTCTTTCGGCTACTGGTAAGGTTGGCGGTGCAAATGGTAGCCAAACAGCAGTTGTGTGCAGCGTCGGTCGTCGTTCGCGCACTTTCGATCGTCCTTCTAGGCTCGTTCGCTGGCGCGTGTGGGGGTTCGTCCCCGCCCGCCAGCAGCGCCGCGCAACCAGCAACGGGCGCGCCGGGGACATCGCAAGCTCCGTCGACGCCGCGACCCGAGTACGCCGCGGCAGACGCCGCGTACTATCGCGCACGCGCCGGAGCGCTCGCCACTGAATCGATGGACGAGGTCGCGCGCACCGACTTCTGGCGCTTACGACGCGGACGCCTGTACGTGCCGGACGCCTCGAACATCCAAGAGCTCGAGGAGCGGCTGGCCGAGGCAGCTCGGAGCGAGAGCGCGGCCGGCGTCGTCGACGCCAGCGCGGCGCTCTTGGCGACGGACCAAGCCGATATCAACGCCCACACGCTGCGCGGAAATGCGCTCCGTAAGACCGATCACGTGGCTGAAGCCGACTTTCACCGTGCGGTGGCGCAGGGCTTGATCGATTCGATCGTCCACGCGGGCAACGGCCAAACCTCCGACTCGGCCTGGACCGTGTACCGCGTGGAGGAGGAGTACGAAGTGCTGAAGGCGAAGCACGCGCGCTTCATTTCGCAGTCACGCATCGCAGTGGGCAACCGAAGCTTCGACTTGCTCGACGCCGAGCAAGACGACGGCGGCAAGTTGCACGTCTATTTCGACGTCACCGAGCTGATGGCCGAACAAGCTCGCGCGCCTCACTGACGGCGCGTCTCGCGCTGGCCGCGCGCGGCCTCGGAATCATCGATGCTCGGATCCTCGATCTGATCGACCGGACCCGCGACGCGCACGCCTGCTCGGCGTTCGACTAGACGCGCGACGCCAGCGCCGGCCGCCTCGAGCAAGCGCCGCTTTTCGCGGGTCAAATGCCAATCCGAGACGTGCCTCGATAAGCCGAAGAATGCGTGCAAAACCAGTCCGAGCCCCCACAGGAGCACGGGGAACAATACCCACCACTCTCCGGGCGTGGTCAGAAAATTGATCGCGAACAAGAGCGCATTGACGGCCACATAGACGAAAGCATGCGCCGCTACCTCGCGACGCCTGCGCGACACGACGCGCTTCGTGGCCGCTTCCGTCAATCGCGCCTCCGTTACGTCACGGGCCGCGGCCTCCACCGCCGTGCGCGATAACCCTACGCCCGCGCCGATCGACAACAAATCTTCGTGGCTGACGCCGCCTGCGGGTTGCTCTCTCAGTGCGCGCTCGATGATCTCGCGCACTTCGTCGTCGGCGTAGCTTTGATCCTTGCTCATGACTTGTGCTGCAACTCAAGGCTTGGCTCGGCTCAGCGCCGAGCGGTACTCGTGGATGGCTTGGCTGGTCGTGGCGCGGTCGAGGAACCCGCACAGCTGCGCGAGATCGATTCCGGGCAAGACTCCGCTCGTGGCACCTTCCAGGTACTGCTCACCGCTCAGCACGTGAACCGTGATCCGCCCCCTACGCCAGAACCAGACCTCTTGCACGCCGAGCTTTTGATAGATGTCGAGCTTTCGAACTCCTCCCGACGTCCAGACCACCTCGACGGCCAAGTGTGGCCGTACGGCCTCTGGCTCGACACCGAACACGTAGCATTCGTCCGGTTCAATCCCGCGCTCGGCTTCTTTCTTCTCGAGCGTCCAGGAACCATACGCAGAAAAGTCGACGCCCTTCTCGAGACACCAGACTGCTACCAGGTGGCCGATGCGCGACTTGAGCGACTCGTGCGGGGGCGACGGTGTCATGATCTCGAGCTGCCCCTCCAAGTAGGCGAGGCGCGGCATGCGTGCCTCGCCGCGTACCTCCAGCATGCGCTGGTAGTCCGACCAGCTCAGCCCGCGCAGCACCACGATCTTGTCCCCGACCGGAGTTTCGTCGTGGTTTCGCAACTCTTCGGCGAACATGGTCCGAGTGTACACTCGCGGGCGATGCTCGGCTAACGAAGAGCGCGGGTCAGTCGAGACCGCTAGTTTCTTGCGTCGGTTGAGTGGAGAGTAAGCCCTCGGGGAGACTCAGATTCTGGCTCAGGCGTTCCAGGGCTCTTTCTACGAGCTCGCGATCGGCGCTGTCGACGCTGCCCTTGCCGGCTCGAAACAGCGCAAAGCGCAGCGTGGCGGCTTCTAGACGGGTGAGCGCGGCGGTGCGCAGGAAGCCGATCTCTTCCACCCGGTAACGGAGCAGCACTTGGCCGTCGTCGAGCACTTGCTCACCGATCACTTCCGCTTTGACTCGGCCCGTGCCGCACAGTTGACGAATGATGCCGCGGACGCGAGACGCGCGGCGCCGGACTTTGAGCGCCGCAGGGTTCTCGAACAATTTGAAAAAGCGGTTCCGCGCGAACGCCGTCGGGACCAGGGTGAGCGCGCAGAGCAGCGCGTCCAAATCGACGCTCGCCGGCGCGGTCACGATCTAAGCGTCCTCGTGAGTCTTGTTGGCTTCCAAGAGCGCGGCTTGGTGAAACGAGCCCACCGCGTCGAGCAACTCGGTCAGATCGCCGTCCATCACCCGGTCGAGCTTGTACAAGGTCAGGCCCACGCGATGATCGGTCAGACGATTTTGCGGGAAATTGTAAGTCCGGATCTTGTCCGAGCGATCCCCGGCTTTGACCATGCCGCGGCGTTCGTCCCGAATCGCCGAATCATGCTTTTCTTGCTCGATCTCGAGCAAGCGGGCGCGCAAAATCTTGAGGCCCTTGGCCTTGTTTTTGATCTGGCTGCGCTCGTCTTGGCAGCGCACGGTGATGCCGCTCGGCAAGTGGGTGATTTGAACCGAGCTGTTGGTCGTGTTCACGCCCTGACCGCCGGGACCACCGGAGGCGGCGATGTCGAAGCGCAGATCCTTGTCTTCGATGTGGAGCTCGACTTCATCCGCCTCCGGCAGCACGGCCACGGTGGCCGTGGAGGTGTGGATGCGACCCTGCGCTTCGGTCGCGGGCACGCGTTGCACGCGGTGCACGCCGCCCTCGTACTTCAGGCTCGAATATACGCGGCTGCCAGTGACGAGCAAAATGGCCTCTTTGATGCCACCGGCCTGGGCGTCACTGCTGGACAAAAGCTCGATCTTCCAGCCTCGCGTTTCCGCATAACGAGTGTACATGCGCAGCAAATCTGCGGCGAACAGCGCGGCTTCCTCACCGCCGGTGCCGGCGCGGATTTCGAGCAGCGTGTTCTTGTCGTCGTTCGGATCTTTGGGCAAAAGCAGGACGAAGATGCGTTGCTCGATATCGACCAGCTTGGCCTCGAGCTCGGGCAGCTCCTGCTTGACCAGCGGACCGAGCTCCGGGTCATTCATCGCCTCGCGATCTTCGGCGACGTGCTTCTCGACTGCGCGCCACTCTTGAAACGCTTCCACGATGTTGGACAGCCCGCTGCGTTCACGGTTGAACGAATTGAGCTTCTGCGGATCCCCGAACACCTTGGGGTCACAGAGCAGCTGATCGAGCTCTGCGTACCGTCGGACGATGGATTCTAGTTTGCCAACCGGAATCATGCCGCTTGCACAGCGCCGCGCGTCAGTGTCGAAAAGTCATCGAAGGTGCGCTCGCTCGCGATTTCTGGTGCCGCGCCTTGTTGCTCGCGTTCCAGCGTGACCAAGAGCGCGGACAGTGCGACCTCGAGCTGCTTGTCGTCCGGCTCGATGGTGGTGATCTTTTGCACCAGAAAGCCGGGCCAGAGCAGAACTTGGCCCGGACCGGTGGTGCAGTACTTAGCCAGCACGCGCTGCAGCTCGAAAGTGATCGCGGCGATGAACGGCAAGAACGGCAGCTTGAAGGCAAAGAACAAAAGGTTGTCCGCGAGCTTACCGAGGCCCAAATGCGGAAGCAGCGGACCGAGCGCGCTGAACACCAAGATCGAAACCAGCGCGACCATGACGATGAAGGTCGTGCCACAGCGGGGGTGCAGCGTCGTCTTCGGACGCGCATTGGCGACAGTGAGCGCCTCGCCCGACTCGTAGGTGTAAATCGATTTGTGCTCCGCGCCGTGGTACTGAAACACGCGGTAGATTTCAGGCATGCGCCGGATCAGGAGCATGTAGCCGATCAAGATCGTGAGCTTGGCGGCCGCAGTCAGCAGCTGAAAGCGCACGTCTCGCACGTCCAGGCCGAGCCCGAACACGCTGCTCGCGCCGGCCGCGAAAGCCTGCGGCAAAGCCACGAACATGCCGACGGCGAAAACCGCGGAGAGCACGCCGAGGAAGCGCTTTTTGCCCTCGCCTTCGCTGGGCGCAGGGGTTCCACCCTTGCCGAAGTCTTGCGGGGCATTGGTTAGGAGCGCAATGATCGGCAAAGACAAGAGCGCGAGCGTGCTCGGCCCTGCGCTGCGCGGACCCGACTTGGGCGTGCCGTCTTCTTCGAGATCCTGTTCGAACTGCTCAGCGGAGAAGCGCAATGCGGCGCTGCCCAGCTTGAGTGCTTCCACCAGGGCGGCGACCCCGCGCACCAGCGGCCAAGCGAGCTTTCCGCGGCGCAGATCGGCCATGGGCATTTCGCGGACGACGAGCGCGCCACTCTTTCGCCGCACGACAGCGGAGAAGCAATGCGGCGAGCGCATCATCACGCCTTCGATCAGCGCCTGACCTCCGATATACGGACGGGCAACGCCATCAGGGCCGAGAACCGCGGGTTGGTTCGACATCGTCCTCAGTATAGCGCTGGTGGGAGCGCGATGAAGCTCGAGCGGCGTGATTTACTGCGCCGGTCGTTTGGGGCCGGGGCCTTCGCCTCTTTTGTTTGGGCTCTTGCGCCCGAACGTCCGGGGGTGGGGCCCCGCTGGATTCACTCCAGCGGGTGCGGGGGAGAATCCCCCGACGAGAGAGCGGCGCGATTTACGCGCCGCTCGAACGTAGGGATCACTTCGATTCGGCGACAGCGGCGGCAGCTGCAGCCGCAGCGCCAGCGACGCCAGCCGCACCGGTCGCGCCTGCGTAGCGACGACGGAAGCGGTCGACTCGACCTTGGGTATCCATCATACGCTGCTTGCCCGTGTAGAACGGGTGGCACGCCGCGCAGACATCGACCTGAAGCTCGGTCTTGGTGGAGCGGGTCTCGAACTTGTTGCCACAAGCACAAGCCACCGCGACCGTGTTGTATTCCGGGTGAATGCCGTCTTTCATCGTACTCTCCAAGCCTTCTCGGCTGCCTCGGCCATGTGCCGGGGTGTGCGAAAAGGACGCGGAACCTAGCTTGCGTCGTGGTTCCGGACAAGCAACCCCCGCGCTTTCTCTCCGATTCATCGTCCGCGGCGGGTAGTTCTTCGGGCCAAGGGCCGGATCGGGCTCGGCTCGCACTCTGAGGTCGCGCGTTAATCATCAATTAAATCAGCCGCTTACCGCAGCTTGACGGAGGCCGGCCACGAACTTGACCGCCGCGCTTTTTTCCATCAAGGATCCCGCCGCAATGTTGGATCCGACGCGACGCGACGCGCTCAAGCGCCTCGGGGCCCTGGGCCTCGTCGTGGGCGGTGCTGCGGCGACGGCCAAATTGGCCTACGACCCGGGTGGCTTTGGCTTGGCTCAGGCGAGCGGTGAGCGCCAGGTCAGGGACTTTCGCATCCACCACCCGGCTTCGGGGACGGAGCCGGTATTTGCGATTGCCAAGAGCAGCACCGATCCGGCCGAGCTCGTGCGCCGCGCAGTGGATGCGATGGGCGGCATGAAGCGCTTCGTGTCGCGGGGCGACATCGTGGCGGTCAAACCGAACATCGGTTGGGATCGCATGCCGGTGCACGCCGCCAATACCAACCCGTTCGTGGTGGCCGAGGTCGTGAAGCTCTGTTTCGACGCTGGCGCCAAGGATGTGATCGTCACCGATGCCTCCTGCAACGAAGCCAATCGTTGCTTTCAGCGTTCGGGCATTTGGCGAGCCGCGTACGCTCTGGGCGCAAACGTGATTTTACCCTCCGCGCATCGCTTCCGCGATCTGCGCATGAAGGGTGAAGTGCTCGACCAATGGCCGGTGTACCTGCCGCTCGTGAACGCCGACAAGGTCATCAACGTGCCGGTCGCCAAGCACCACAATCTGTCGAAGTTCACCGGCGGAATGAAAAATTGGTATGGCATCCTCGGTGGCCGCCGCAATCGCCTGCATCAAAACATCGACGTTTCGATCGCTGATTTGGCGACGTTCATGCGCCCCACGCTGACCGTGCTCGATGCGACGCGCGTACTGCTGCGCAATGGCCCACAGGGCGGCAACATCGACGATGCCAAGGACATGCACCAAGTCATCGCTGGTCTCGATCAGGTCGCGATCGACGCGTACGGCTGCACCCTGATCGGTGAAAAAGCCACGAACGTCCGCTACCTGAAGCTCGGGCACGAGCGCGGCATCGGTAGCATGTTCTGGGAACAGCTGCCGCACGTGGAGGTCTGACGGTGAGCGGCGGCACACCCGGTGAGCTCGAGCCCGGGATCAACGGCGGGGATTTTCCCGCGCCGATCCCTTGGCTCGGTAGCGTCGGCAAGGTCGCGCCGCTGGATGCAGCGGAAGTGCGCCGCAGCGCGCCGCCGCAGCTGATTCAAATTCGAAAATCGAGCGCTCCTCCCACGCCCGCGCCCGCTCGTGCGCTGAATCGCACGTCCGCGTCTACCCCGTTGATCAACAGTGGCGGACCGAGCGCGGCGAGTGTGCCCGCCAAACCCAAAAAGGCGGGGCCAAAGCGTCCCGGCTCCGGCATCCCGGCGCGCAAAGTGATCCGGATCTTGGTCTGGGTGCGGCGTGCGGCGCAAATCGGCTTCGTCACGCTATTCTTGTATTTCCTGGCGCACACGGCGTTCCGCGGCACCTTCACCGCGACCGCCGGCGAGCCCGTGCGCTTACCCCTGCCGGTCGAAGGCTTTTTGCTCGCCGACCCGTTCGTGGGCGCGATGACCTTGCTCAGCACGCACACGATCTATCGCGGCCTGGCTTGGTCGTTCGTGGTGTTGGCCCTGACCTTGGTTTTCGGGCGCGTATTTTGCGGTTGGATTTGCCCGTTCGGGACGCTGCACCACTTCTTCGGCTGGATCTTTCCGAGTCGCTATTTGCGCGGCAACAAGCGCGTCGAGTCGAACAAGACGCATTGGTGGCAGGCCGGCAAATATTACATCATGTGGGCATCGCTCGGCGCGGCGGTCGTGGGCAGCGCGATCGGCGGCTTGCTCGATCCGATCTGCGTCGCCGTGCGCACGATCGGCATGGGCGTGATTCCCGCGCTGCAATATTTCGGCGTGCGTTCGGCCACGGTGATCGCCAGCAGCAACGTGCGCGTTTTACAGAACGCGACGGACGGAGCGCAAGACGTGCTCTCGCGCACGGTTTGGACGGCCAATCAGAGCTACTTTCACCAGACCTGGCTGATCGTGTTTTTCTTGATCGGCGTCTTGTTCATGAACCGCTTCATCCCGCGGTTTTGGTGCCGGGCGCTCTGTCCTCTCGGCGCGTTCTTGGGCCTGTTCGCCCGCTTCTCCTTGTTTGGCATGGAGAAGGATCACGCCAAATGTACGGACTGCAATTTGTGCTTGGTCAATTGCCAAGGCGCTGATAGCCCGCAAGGCGGCGTGAAGCACCGGCAGGACGAGTGCCACATGTGCTTGAACTGCGAGACCGCCTGCCCGGAGGACGTGATCAAGTTCCGCTTCTTGCCCAAACGCACGAGCACGATCACCAAGCCCGATCTGCAGCGCCGCACGTTGTGGGCCGCCACCGCGGCGGGGGCCGTGTGTATCCCCGCCATGCGCATCGGCAATTGGCCGGACAAGGCTTACAGTGAGAAAGTGATTCGACCGCCCGGTGCGGTCGAAGAGCGCGCCTTCCTCGAGCGCTGCATCCGCTGTGCCGAGTGCATGAAGGTGTGCCCGAACAACGCGCTCCATCCGGCCTTCTTCGAGGCGGGCATCGAAGGTCTGTGGACGCCGATCCTAATCCCGCGCATCGGCTACTGTGAGTTCTCGTGTGTGCTGTGCGGTCAAGTCTGTCCGACCGGTGCGATCCAGAAGATCACCGAGAAGCAGAAGATGGGCATCGGCCAAAAGCCGATCTCGATCGGCACTGCGATGTACGATCAGGGTCGTTGTTTGCCCTGGGCGATGGCCACGCCTTGCATCGTCTGTGAAGAATTCTGCCCAACTTCACCGAAGGCGATTTGGCCGGAAGCGGTGGAAGTGCCCAAGCGGGACAGCAAGTATCAAAAAGAAGGCGAACAGGCGGCGATGCTGACCGTGAAGGTGCAGCGTCCACATGTCGATCCGGGTTTGTGCGTGGGTTGTGGGGCTTGTGAAAAGGTCTGCCCGATCGTGGACAAACCGGCGGTCTACGTAACGAACGCGGGCGAAACACGCTCGAAGACCAACGTGATCTTGCTGGAGAATACGGCTTACGGTCAGTCCTGAAGCAGCATCGGGCTGACACCTGCTGTGAGTGTCGGATGCCCGCGCCCGCCACTCACCCGTTCAGGCTGCACCAAGACAGCGCTGCCAGGGCTGTGCCAGGTCCAAATTCAAAGAGAACTGGCACAACGGCCAGTAAGTCTGCGAAAATGCCGTTTCGGAGTTGGTGAGTCGCTGGCGCGTGGGTTGTCCACCGGTGTGGCGTGTAATTTGCGTGGGGGAAGGTCTGATCCATGGCTAAAGTTTCGCAGCGGTTCTGGAGTCTCCTCGTCTTGGGGACGGCATTGATCGTGCTGAGCGCCGGTTGCGGGCGCAACGACCTGCCGGCCTACGGTGGTATCGGACTGGGTGGCGAATCTCCGGCGGGTGGTTCCGGCAACAGCGGTGGCTTCGGCAATAGTGCGGGCTTCGGCAACAACGGCGGCTTCGGCGGATGCGTGACAGGCCCGTGCGCGAACAACGGCGGCTTCGGCAACAGTGGTGGTTTTGGCAACAACGCGGGCTTCGGCAACGCCGGCGGCGGCGGCATCACCTTCTGTGGTGACGGCTTCTGTGGCCCCGGCGAGACCATGGACACCTGCATCTCCGATTGTCACCCGCTGTGTCACGACGGCCTGTGCAATTTGCAGTACGACCCGTTGGTTTGCCCGGAAGACTGCGCTTCTTGCGGCAACAACTATTGCGACAATGGCCCAGACCAATTCAACGGCTGCGCCTACGAGTGCGCTTGTGGCAACGGGCGCTGCGACGCGCAGGTGAACGAGACCATCGCGAATTGTCCGCAAGATTGCTTGCCCTGCAACTTCGACCACTTCTGCTCGGTGTTCGAGTCCCCGCAGACTTGCAAGGACTGCTTCTGCGGCAACGGTCAATGCGACGCTGGCGAAAGCACCTTCAATTGTCAGGTTGATTGCGGACTGTGCAACAACAACGGCGTGTGCGAGGGCGCGGAGACCCCTACGCAGTGTCCGAACGACTGCTTCTGCGGCAACGGCGTGTGTGACCTAGGCGAGAACAGCCTCAATTGTCCCGGCGACTGCGGGCCGTGCAACAACAACAAGCAGTGTGAGGGCATGGAGACACCCCAGCAGTGCCCCTTCGACTGCTTCTGCGGCAACGGTCAATGCGAACCGATGTTCATGGAGACGTCGAGCACTTGTCCGAGCGATTGCCCAGCGTGCAACAAAAACGGCGTGTGCGAAGGCTTGGAGAACCCGAACGGCTGCCCGTCGGATTGCTACTGCGGCAACAAGCAATGCGAAGCGCAGTTCGGCGAGACGCAGCTCAGCTGCCCACTCGACTGCGGCCAGCCCTGCAACAATGATGGCTACTGCGGCGCGGGCGAAACCCTGACTGGCTGCCCCGCTGATTGCACCTGCGGCAATGGCAAATGCGACAACCCGAAGGATGCGACCAACGGCTGCGCGGCGGAGTGCAAGGCGCTGTGCGGCAACGGCAAGTGCGACTGCATCCCCGATTTTGCGCTCGGCTGCTTCCAGCAGGACTGCCCCAACCCAGATGTGTGCCAGACGCCCTGAGCGGCGCACGAACGCCGCAGAAGACGCCAGAAGGAGTGGATTCTGCCGCTCGTGGCGGTCTGGCCGATTTTCGACGTCGAAGAAGACGTAGGCCCGGGGGCGAGATCTGGCTAAGCTCCCCCCAAAGCGATGACGGGAGAAGGCAACATATCGGCCTTGCGCGCGCAGGCGGCTCGAGTGGCAGCTTGGTTGGTCGACAAGCAGCGCCCGGACGAAGCGGTCGCGTTGCTCAGCGCTTGGGCGGCCAATGGCCCGAGCGATCCCGAAGGTCAGCAGTTGCTCGCCCAAGCGCTGCGTATCGATCCCGGAGCGCGCATCGCGCAGCTGGCGTTCGAGCGCATGGAGGGCATGGAGGGCGACCACGCCGCGTTGGGTGAAGCAGTGGCGCGTTACGCGCCAGCCGAACTGGCCAAGCTAGACGCCGAGATGAAGCGGCCGAGCTTTCGGCGCGCGCAGATGGGCTTCAACAACAACATCAAGTTCCGGTCCACGGTCTTCCACGTCCAGACCGAGGATTCCGGGCTCGACCAGCCGCACATCATCACGCATTTGTTCGCCGATGGCGGACGGGTGATCAAGAGCCACAAGCGCGAGTACAAAGAGCACGTGAAGCGGCCCGACGTGGCCGAGTACGTGCGCGGTCTGATGAAAGCGCAGCACCTCGAAATGGTGATGGCGCTGCGCGACGGTCGCTTCGACGGCGTCATCGCGGGGCGCGAAATTGGCGGAGTTTCGCTGCTTACCGAGGCCCCCAC
This sequence comes from Pseudomonadota bacterium, assembly GCA_037200885.1. Lineage (GTDB taxonomy): Bacteria > Myxococcota_A > Polyangia > Polyangiales > Polyangiaceae > PMG-095. The sequence goes on along the minus strand of JBBCIN010000003.1, from coordinate 672,326 downwards.
CGGACCCAAGCAACGCCCGACGACGGCCATCCAACAGAAGGCCGACGGCAGTCCCCCTTCGGGGCGCGAGACGCCGCCACCCGCGCCGCCTACGCCCGTGCCAGTGCCGGTTCCCGCCCCCCCGCCAGAGTTGGTGCGAGCATTCGTGACGCTGCACGTGCTGCGCTCGCTATCCGGTGGCCCCGAGCGCTACGACCCAGCCGGGACCGAAGCTTTGATCGGCTCGCAGGGCTCGGTTCAGCTGCCGGGCGAACAATTCTGTCACCCGCGCGAAGCGCGCCTGAGCGCGCGCGACAGCCGGCTTTGGCTCGAGGATTTGGAGGGCGGCAACGGCGTATTTTTGCGTATCCGGACGCCAGTGGAGCTCGAGCTCGGCGATGAATTCGTCGTCGGCGACCAGCTGCTTCGCATCGAGAAGAACCCAGTGCCGGACGACGGTCCCGATCCGGCTCCGACCTACTTCTATTCATCGCCCAAGTGGCCATCGTCATTCCGAGTGCTGCAGATCTTCGAAGGCGGCGCCAATGGCTGCTGCGTCGTCGCGCGCGGCAACACGCTCCAAGTCGGCTCTGCGATCGGCGATTTGGTCTTCCCCGACGATCCGTTGGTCGGCGAGCAGCACTGCCTGATCGAAGAGCAAGCCGGCACGGTCGTGATCACGGATCTCGGCTCACGGACGGGCGTGTTCGTGCGCGTGCGCGGCGAGCAAGAGCTCACACACGGTGACGAGCTCCTGATTGGCCGCACGCGGCTGGTCGTGGATTTCCCGCAAAATCGCGCCGCCTGAGACAAAATAAGAACAGCCGGGCAAGCGCATGCTCACCCGGCTGTTCAAAAAAGAACGAGTTTCTTACGAGCTCACTTCTTCTCTTCGGGAGCAGCCGGTGCGTCCGCCGCGGGGGCGTCCGTCTTCGCATCTTCCGGCTTGGCGCCGTCGGCCGGCTTGGCCTCAGCAGCCGCGGCACCTTCCGGAGCAGCTGCTTCCGGGGTGGCGCCGCCGCCACAAGCAACAGCCAGCACGCACACGGGGACCAGAGCGAACAACTTGGAAATCGACATATTTCAGACTCCTCTTGCCAGCCCACACCGAAGTGGGCTTGGAACGTGGTGACCAGACGCTCGACTACTAAGAAGCGGCTCACGAGAAAACTGAATTTTGTCGCGCAACTTATGAAAGGACAATTATTTCAATCTGTTACAGAACGGTCACCGACTGCTCATCCAGTTTTCTCGACGTCGTTTGAGCCGAAAACGGGCATTCTGGCGTCCTACTTCCCGTGCTGCCCGACGCTGTCCCCCGTTTGCGCCTGATCCCAGGCAGCGCTGCACCGGCCGAGCCCGATTCGAGCGCGGACGACGAGCGGCTGGTCGCACGCGCTTTGCGCAGCGATCTGCTTGCGTTCGAGCTTTTGTACCGTCGCCATGCGGGCTTTGCCCTAAACCTCGCCGTGCGCATCCAGGGCAGCGCCAATGACGCGGAAGACATCGTGCACGACGCTTTCCTCAAGGCGAGTGAGCGCCTTGCCGAACTGCGTGAGGCGTCTGCCTTTCGTCCATGGCTCGGCAGTATCGTGGTGCGCTTGGTGCGCACGCGCTTGCGTCGTAACCGCTTGCTGCGCACGCTTGGTCTCGCCAGCGCGGAGCCCATCGAGCTCGATGCGATCGCCTCGCCCAACGCCGATCCCGAGAGCCGCGTGCTACTCGCGCAGGTCTACTCGCTGCTCCAAACCCTGCCGGCAGACGACCGCATCGCGTGGACGTTGCGCTACGTCGATCACCATCGGCTCGAGGTCGTGGCAAAGTTGGTTGATTGCTCCCTGGCCACGGCCAAGCGTCGCATCTTACGCGCGCAGCAATTCCTGACCGAGCACTTCGTGCCGGCCTTCGCGGAGGGCGAGCAATGAGCCGCAGGCGCTTGCCGGAGATCCCGAAAAGCTCACTGCGCGACTATGACGGGAGCAAGGAGTCGGCCGCGGTTTGGCGCCGGCTGAAGAGCGATTTGCGCGGCTATAAAGCTCGTGAGCGCCGCTCGCCGTTGCTTTGGATCTGGGCACCCGCGCTGGCCGCGGTGCTGTTTGGTTCGGGCGTGTTCGTCGGCGCACGCTTCATTCGACCGCAAGCGTTGCCGTTCGTGCAGGCCGAGCCTCGACCGCAGCCCTTGCCTGCCGCAGGTCCAGTGCCTACGAAAAATACCGCTGAGCCTGAGGCCTCGCTGCCCGAGACCAAAGCGCTGCGCACGCACGCGCGCCGCTCGGCGAGGCTCAGCCCTTCGCCGGCTGAGCCGCTCGGCTACGGTTCACTCGATACCTCCGCGTACGCTGCACCCACTCAGGCGCCGGCACCTGAGTGGCAGCGACTGGTCGAAGTTGGGGATTTTCCGGGGGCGCGGCGCGCGCTCGATCGGCAGGGTGGTTTCGACGTCGCCATGGCGCGCGCTTCGCCTTCCGAGCTGATGAGCTTGGTCGACATCGCCCGCGCTTCCGGCGAGCGCGGTCAGGCGACCAGCGCCCTGCGCCAAGTCCTTGCTCATGCCGAGGCCCCCGAGGCCCCGCTGGCGGCCTGGACCCTGGGCAATCTGCTCGATCAGGCGGGCGATCAGCCGGGCGCCGCGCAGGCCTTTGCGCTCTATCGGCGCTTGTCTCCGACCGGTGATTTCGCCGAAGATGCAGCCGCTCGCCAAGTCGATGTGGCGCTCCGAGAGGGCAATCTCGAGCTGGTCACGCAATTGGCCGCCGACTATGCGCGCGACTTCCCCCACGGCAGACGGCTCAGCGAGTTTCGCAGAGCCGAGCGCGCGCTGCAGGGGCAGGGCCAAGACGCCGGTGCAAAGCCGGAGCCCGTCCACGACGAGCCCGACGACGAGTCCGACGAGAGCCACGCGCCGCCCGGCACCGTCCCTGAGCCGAGCAGCGAAGCGCACTGAGTACTGGCGGCGCGCGCTGTTCGCGGCGAGCTGTTTGCTTTCGCTCACGCTGCTGAGCCGCGAAGGTCTCGCGCGCGGCGGACCGGTATTGGTCGAAATCGGCGACAGCGCCGAGTCCGTGCTCGACGCGCGCGCCACGCGGCGCTTGGTACAACTGGAACTTTCGGAGATCGACGTACCTCCAGCGAACGGCAACAAGCACGCGCGCGCGCCGCTCTTTTTTCGAGTCGTGCTGGTCGAGCACGATGTGCGTGTCGAGCTCTGGGAACGCGGTGAATATCACGGCGCGCGCCTCGTCTCGACTAGCAACGCGACGGGCCAACTCGGCGCGCGTCGCGTCGCGCTGGCGGCCGCCGAGCTTGCGCGGCGCTTGCAGAAGAAGCGGCAAATGCAGGCCGAACGTGAGCGTGCGTCCGAGCTTACGCGTGCCGCGGAGGCCGCACGCGAGGCACGTCGGGCGCTCGACGGCCCACTCGCACTTCGCTCCAGTTTCGAAGTGGCGACCATCGGCGATCTGCAAGCGACCCTCGCGGGACCGCGCCTCTTGGGTCAATGGACGTTCTCGAAGCGCGCGCGCATCGAGGCGGGCTTTGCTTGGCTCGCCGGTAGCGCGCCGGGCGCGGCAAACTCCGAATGGCTCGAGCTGTCGCTGGCTCCCATGCAGCGCGTCTCTCTGGCCGAGGCGCTCGATCTGGATCTGGGGCTGGCCGTAGCTGCCGCGTGGCTCAGGCTAGCCAAAGTTGGCGGCGTCGATCGGATTTTGGATCAAAACGAGACCTGGTCGGCGCGCGCGGCGGCGGTGGTTCGAATCGAGCCGCGACTCAGTCGACAAATGCGTTTCAGCCTTGGAGTGGACGCGGGCCTGCTGCTGCGCGAAGTGCAGTTTCAATCGCTGGCTGGCAGCGCGGAGAGCTTGCACGGAGCCTGGCTCGGACTCGGCATCGGCGTTGTGTTCACGCCTCGCTAGTCGGAGTGAGGTTGTCCGAACAACGCTTCACGCGCGAGGCGCGTGAAGCTGACCAAGCGTCCCTCGATGCGGAAAGGCAATTGGCTTTCTGCTAGGCGCTTACAGCCGCGCACTTTCACGAGCACCGGGAGCTCGCCGTGGCGCATGTTCAAGGTCGAGCCAGGAGGCGACGCGACGCTGGACCGCACGACCACGTAGTCGCCTTGGTTTTCGACGATGGCGGCCTCGCCGCTGGGGACGACCGCGAGCGGGACGTTCATCCTTTGCGCCCTCGTTGCATGGCGGCTCGCGCTTCTTTCAGCCCGTCTTTTTCGCGCAGGGTCTGGCGCTTGTCGTAATCCTTCTTGCCGCGGGCGAGTGAAATCTCGATTTTGGCGCGGTTATTCTTGAAATAGCACTTGGTGACGACGATCGTCATGCCTTCGCGGTGGACGCCCTCGCGTAGCCGCTCGATCTGCGCCTCGTGCAGCAGCAATTTGCGCGTCCGCAGCTCTTCATGAGCGAAGGCTGCGTGTTTGAGCGTAGCGATGCGCATGCCTTTGACCCACGCTTCTCCGCGTCGGTCGAGCTCCACCCAGGCTTCGATCAGGTTGGCGGGCCCTTCGCGCAGCGCGCGCACCTCACTACCCATCAAAACCAAGCCGGCCTCGATGGTTTCGCCGAGCGTGTAGTCGAAGGTCGCACGGCGATTCTTCGACACCAGGCGATCGCCCTGGTCTTGCTTTTTCTTCTGTGCGGCCATGGCGCGGGGCGAGCACTATGCCGTGCACTCGTGAAGGTGCAACTTCAGCCTTCCGTGTGGCCGCTTTTCAGCACAGGATGAGCCCATGGCGCTCTACCTCGAAGGCCGATCGGGCCTGATTTTAGCCTTGTCAGCCATTTTTTGCTGCGGTTGCGGAGAAGCCAGCGCGTCGGGGCCGGGCGGCGAGACATCCGGCGCGGGCAACCCGGGCAGCGCGGGCACCACCGACACCGGCAATGAAGCGGGAGCCGACGCGGGCGGCGGACTCGGTGTGGCAGGTGCTGCGGCGGCTGGCTCGGGCGGTGGGCAGAACGCGGCGGGCGCGGGCGCGGGCGCGGGCGGCGCCGCGGCGATCGCGACGGTGCCGTTCGTTTACGTCGGCAGCACCAATGGCCAGATCTCGATCTTCAGGCTCGACGCCGCGCTCGGCAAGCTTACCCTCGTCAAGAGCGTGGCGGCGGGCAACTACCCCTCGTTTCTCGCCTTCGATCCAACACTCGCGCACCTGTACGCGGTGAATGAGCCGGATGCGAAGGTGGCCTCGTTCAAGGTCGACGCCAAGACCGGCGATCTGACGTTCCTGAATCGAGTGGACTCGGGCGGCGGGGCGCCGGCCTTCGTTTCGGTCGACCATTCGGGGAAATACCTGATGGTCGCCAATTACGACGGCGGTACCACGCGCGTGTTTGCGATCGCCGCAGACGGCAGCCTAGGAGCGCCCAGAGACGACAAGTCCCCTGGCATGAACCCGCACATGATCTTGACGGATCCCGGGAACAAGTTCGCGTTCGTGATGAACAAGGGCTCGGACACGATTGCGCAATATGCCTTCGACGTATCGACTGGCACTCTGATGCCGAACGCAGTGCCCTCGGTACTGACCGCCGCAGGTGCAGGACCGCGTCATCTCGCCTTTCATCCGAACGGCAAGTACGCGTACTTGATCGCGGAAATCGACGACACGCTCTCCGCTTACTCGTATGACGCGCTGCTCGGGCGGCTGACATTTCTGGAGAGCAAATCCACGTTGCCCGCAGGCACCGATGGTGGCTCGAACACCTGCGCCGAAGTCGTGGTCGCGCCATCCGGTAAGTTCGTGTACGGCTCGAATCGTGGCCACGACAGCATTGCCCGGTTTTCGATCGATGGCGCCACCGGTAAGCTCACGTTCATCGACACCACTCCTTCCGGCGGCGCCGTGCCGCGCAGCTTCACCCTGTCTGCGGACGGTGAGCTGATGCTGGTCGCCAACGAATCGGGCAACGTCACTTCGTTTTCGGTCAACACCAAGAACGGGGCGCTGACCAAGTTGCTCAGTCTAGATGTGCCGCAGAAGCCGCAATTCGTCGGCATCGCGAATTTGCCGGCGAACTAGGTAGCTCGACTGCCCACTCGAGCGGTAGGAGCGAGCACGATGAACAGCGCGGTGCTTTGGACCGGCGGCAAAGATAGCGCGCTCGCGCTTCATCGCAGCGCCGGCACTCGACGTCACTGGGCGCACGGTCAGCGCGCCTCCACAGCATCGCCTCGAGATCACGCGTATCGCAACTCACCCGGTCTAGCGCAGTCAATGTGTGGAACTGTCGCAGAGCGAAATTCGCTCCGGGCGCTGACTTCGCTTTGCGGGAGGCGCGCGGGAGGGCGCTCGGTTATCCTCAAGCCACCCATGAACGCCCGCCCATCGTCTCGAAGTTGGGAGCGGTTGGGTTTAGCGCTCTCTGGCTAGTGGCGTGCGGAGGCTCTGCAGCGACAACCAGCGCTGCCTCGGCTGGTGCGACGAGCTCAGCTGGCACGACTGCGTCAGGCGGCGCAACCGCGTCAGGCGGCGCGATGAGCTCCGCTGGTGCGACGCCTGCCCGGTACCACCGGACCGGGTGTGCCAGAGCGGTATGTGCACGAGCGAGCTTTTGCCGTGATCCTCGGATGCCGTAACTGAGCTCCGTGTCTCTCTCTGCTTCTCGCTCCGTCATGTCCAAGGCCAACGAAACCCAGGTGGTTGCAAGTGAAGAGCTCCTCGACCGGACGTCGTGGGCCTCGGCGACCGAACCGATCGATATTGGGGAGGATCTGATCGGCGTCACCCTCAACGACACGTACGTGCCAGAGCGCATTCTAGGTGAGGGCGGGATGGGGCGCGTTTACCTCGCGCGCCATACCCGGATTCGACAGAAGCGGGTCGCGGTGAAGGTGCTGCACCCAGAGTTCTTTGGCAACGCTCAGGTGCTGGCGCGCTTTCAGCGTGAGGCGGAGACCGCCGCTGCGATTTCGCACCCCAACGTAGTGACCGTGCTCGATATCGATCGCACTCCCCACGGCCTGCCCTACCTGGTCACCGAGTACCTCGATGGCATCGACCTCGCCGATCACCTCAAGGCGCAGGGCAAGCTATCGGCGACCACCGCGGTGCACATCGCTCGCCAGCTGTGCAAGGGGCTCGGAGCCGCGCACCAAAGCCAGGTCATCCACCGCGATGTGAAGCCGCAAAATATCTTTCTGGTCGGTGATTTCTCGCGCGCGTTTCCCGAGCGTCCGTCGATCAAGGTGCTCGATTTCGGGCTGTCGCGCTTTTCCGATAGCTCCGAGAACCAGCTGACCCAGACCGGCTGCATCATGGGTACGCCGGCTTACATGGCACCCGAGCAGGCGCGCGGGCAAGACGTCGACCATCGCACGGACATCTACGGAGTCGGAGTCGTGCTGTACACGATGCTCACCGGTAGCCCGCCGTTCGACGCGGAGTCGCCGCAAGCAACCGTGCTTGCCGTGATGAACAGCGAGCCTCCGCGACCGCGCTCGGTCGAACCCACGATTGCGCCGCGCCTCGAGCTGTTGATCGAGCGGGCCATGGCCCGCGATCCCGCTGAGCGCTACCAAGACATGGCCGCATTCGAGCAAGCGCTCACCGGCTTCGAATCGGAGAGCCTGGCGCGACCCATCGAGTCGATCGCCCCGGCTGTACCAACCAAGCAAGATCCGAGCGGCCGGCGCAGGCCACGCGAAGACTCGGACGCCGACGTGGACGCCGCGCGCCCGCGCCTAGTGTTATTTACGCTGACGGCCGCCGTGTTGATGATCTCGGGCGCAATCAGCTCGATCGGCGGCATCGAGCATGCCACGCACTATCGTTTCAGCCGCGTGGAGCTCGAGCTACTCTCACTCGCGATCGTGGGCAGCTCGCTCACGCCCGCATTGCTGTGGGTGCTGCACGTGCGCCGCCGCGTGTGGGAAAACAGCAGTCGCGTGCTCGCTCTACTCGGACAAGTCCGAGCAGCGGTCATCGCGGGTATCGCCATGTATGGGCTCGGCTTGCTCGCGCTGCACGTGGTCGACGACTTCGCCGTGCGCTTGGTCGGGGACTCGGGCTTGCCGGCGATGGGCGCGACGTGGCAAGGATGGAGCCTGCTCTTGCCGGTCATGGCATTGAACGCTTCGGTCACCGTCGTGTGGCTCCGGCGCCTTGCCGCGATTCGCTCCGGGTGGCGCCGGTGGCTGGCCGCGAGCCTGGTCACGAGCCTCGGGCTCGTCGTCTTCGGGGCGTTGGTCGCGGGCGGACTGTGGTGGCGTCATCGCCTCGGTTGAGCTTGCCCGTCCGATCGGGCTGGCGGTTCTGGCTTTCTGTCCCAGACTGTCGTCCCCTGAATGCTACCGACGATCCTGGAAGGCGCTGAAACCCACAACCTGAAGAGCATCGATCTCGAGTTCGTGCCGGGGCAGGTGGTGGTCATCACCGGCGTGTCCGGCGCAGGCAAAAGCAGCTTGGCGATGGACACGCTGTACGCCGAAGGACAGCGACGCTTCGTCGAGAGCTTCAGTCCCTACGCGCGGCAGTTCTTGGAGCGCTTGGAACGACCGCCAATGAAGCGGCTCGAGCCGATCCCCGCCGGCATCGCCGTCGATCGACGCGCGCCGATCAAGAGCTCGCGCTCGACGATCGCGACGATGGCCGATTTGGAGCCGTACTTGTCGGCGCTGTTCTTGCGCGAAGCCAAGCCGGTGTGTCCGGAGCACGGCTTCGAAGCGCGTGAGCTCTCCGTGCTGAGCGCGGCGCGTAGCGCGGCCGAGAGCTTGGGCAGCGCGCGCGGAGTCGTCACCTATCCGGTGCGCGTGTCCGGTACGGAGGCATACTTAGAAGTGCGCGAGGGGCTGCTCAAGGACGGCTATCGCCGTGCCTGGCTCGGTGGCAAGACCTGTGAGCTCGACGCGATCAAGCCGTCGGCGGTGCTCGAGAGCGGCGCTCTGGAGGTGATCGTCGATCGCGTTGGCAGCGGAAAAGACGAGAAAAGACTGGCTCAGGGCATCGAAACGGCCTGGGCTCGCTCAGCCGGCGTAGCTCACATCCACAGCGACAGCGCCCGCTTTCAGCTCAAGCGCGGCCTGGCTTGCCCGGAGTGCAGCCGGGAGCTCGCACCGGCGCGACCCGGCTTGTTCTCCTATGAGTCTCCGCTGGGCGCGTGCCCAGCTTGCCGCGGCTTCGGCCGTACCTTGGGCGTGGATATCGGCAAGGTGATTCCGGATGAGTCACGCAGCATCGAGAAGGGCGCGGTTCGGCCTTGGCGCGGCGCTTCCACCAAGTGGGAGCGCGCCGAGATCGCGAAGCTGTGTCGCCGTCATGGCATCGCGCTCGACAAGCCATGGTCCACGCTGTCCGCCGCGCACAAGAAGATCGTGCTCGAGGGCGACGGGGGCTGGAGCAAGGGGACGTTCCCGGGCGTCATCGGCTGGTTCAAATGGCTCGAGACCAAGACGTACAAGATGCACGTGCGCGTGCTGCTCGCGCGCTATCGCTCGTACGACCAATGCCACGCATGCCACGGCAAGCGACTCAATCCGACCGCCCTCAGCTATCGCGTCGCGGGCATCAGCTTGGCGGATTTTCATGCGCTCGAAATTCTGGAAGCCAAGCGCCAAGTCGGGCTCTTGAAGACGCACACGGCGCAAGGCGAATTGGCGCGAAAAGAGCTCGAAAGCCGCCTCGGCTACCTCGACCGCGTGGGGCTCGGCTACCTCACGCTCGATCGCCAGGCGCGTACGCTGTCGGGCGGCGAGGCGCAGCGCGTGACGCTCACTGCGGCGCTCGGGACCTCGCTGTGTGGCGCGCTGTTCGTGCTCGATGAGCCGACCGTCGGTTTGCATCCGAGTGATGTAGAGCCGTTGAATGCGATTCTGCAAGAGCTCGCGCAGCGCGACAACCTCGTCCTCGTGGTCGAGCACGACCCGGCCGTGATCCGCGGCGCGGACCGCGTGATCGAGCTCGGCCCGGGCGCGGGCAGCGACGGCGGACACGTGGTCAAAGACGCGCCGCCAAGCGCGTTCACGACGGTCGACACCGCGACGGGACGCGCGCTCGGCGCGAGCGGCTCCGTGCGTCGTGAAGTGCGTCAGGCCACGGGTTGGCTTTCCGTCAGAGGCGCGAGCGCAAACAACCTGCGCGCAATCGACGCACGGCTGCCGCTGGGAGTGCTCTGTGCAGTCACGGGGCCGAGCGGCTCGGGCAAGAGCACGTTGGCGGTCGACATCGTGTACCGCACCTTGGCTCGCAAGTTAGGCGACTTCGACGAAGAAGCGCCCGGCGCGTGCGCGGGGATAGAAGGCATTTCTGCCGTTAAATCCGTGACTTTGGTCGATCAATCGCCGCTCGGGCGAACCTCTCGCGGGAACGCGGCGACGTACACCAAGGCTTGGGATTTGGTGCGTGCGCTATATGCGAAACAGCCCGAGGCTTTGGCGCTCGGACTCTCGCCATCCGATTTTTCATTCAATGTCGATGGCGGACGCTGTGAAGCGTGCTCGGGCGAGGGCTACGAAACCGTCGAGATGCAGTTCTTGGCCGACGTGCGCCTAGTCTGCCCGGCCTGCCGCGGGCGCCGCTTCAAGGACAGCGTGTTGGCCGTGTCGCGCGCGGGTGTCAGCGTGGCGGACGTGCTGGAGATGACGGTCGCGGCTGCGCTCTCGCACTTTGCGTCGGAGGTGGGCGTGCAGCGCGCGCTCGGACCGGTCGAAAAGCTCGGGCTTGGATATCTACGGCTTGGCCAACCACTGTCTACCTTGTCGGGCGGCGAAGCGCAGCGCCTGAAGCTTGCGCGCGCGCTCAGCGAAAAGCATCAGGGCGCGCTGTTCGTGCTCGATGAACCGAGCGCCGGGCTGCATGCGGACGAAGTGGCGCGCGTGCTCGCCGCGCTGGACGTGATCGTGAGCGCGGGCGGCAGCGTGATCGTCGTCGAGCACGATCTCGACCTGATCGCGAACGCGGATTATATCCTCGATTTGGGACCAAATGCGGGGATTGGGGGTGGGCTCATCGTGGCCCATGGCGCGCCGCGCGAAGTGGCCTTGGCGCGAGACTCGCGCACTGGGCGCGCTCTCGCGGAGCACTTTGCCAATCGAGAGGGAAAGAAAGCGAGCCCGACACGAGGCAAACGCACGCCTCGTGCGATCTCGAGCAATCCGGTAGCGTCGCACGAAGCGAATTTGGTCGTCGCCCGCGCCCGCGAGCACAACCTGCACGACGTGAGCGTCAAGATCCCGCACGGCAAGCTGACCGTGGTCACGGGCCCGAGCGGTTCGGGTAAGAGCACGCTGGCGTTTGACGTGGTATTCGCCGAGGGTCAGCGTCGCTTCCTCGAGACGCTGACGCCCTATGCGCGGCAATTCTTGCCGACCATGCCGCGCCCGGACGTGGACAGCGTGACCGGCGTGCCGCCGAGCATCGCGCTCGAGCAACGCACCTCGCGTGCTGGTGGAAAATCCACGGTGGCCACCGTGACCGAAGTTGCGCACTACCTCCGCCTTTTGTACGCGAAGCTCGGTATCGCACACTGCCCGACGCACGACACGCCCATCCTACGCACGAGCCCCGCGGCCATCCTGGACAAGATCCGTCTGCTGCGCGGCAAGGTGAGTCTGCTCGCGCCCGCGGTTCAGGCCCGCAAGGGCACGTATTTAGACGTATTTTCGGCTGCAGCTCGGGACGGCATCGAATCCTCCTATGCCGACGGCAAGCTGGTCTCGAACGACGATCCGCCGCGTTTGGTGCGGAGCCAAGAGCACACCATCGATCTGTTGATTTGCGCCGACGTCGCCGCCACGACCATCTCCGACGCGGACTTTGCGCGGGCGCTCCGCTGGGGCAATGGCGCAGTGAAGTTGCGCGTGGGCAGTAAAGAGACGCTCCATTCCACGCTCAGCGCTTGCCCCCAATGCGGCTTCTCGGTACCCGAGCTCGACCCGCGCTGGTTCTCGTTCGCAACCAAGCAGGGTCGCTGCGAGACTTGCGAAGGCAACGGCGTGATCACGCCGGAGCCGAAGCGCGGCCGAAAAAAGCAGGTCGAGGCCGAACCCATTGCCGAGCCATGCCCGGACTGCCACGGGGCGAGACTCTCGCCCATACCGCGCGCGGTGCGTGTCGCGGACGAGCGCTACCACGAGCTGTCCGCCCGCTCGATCGACGGCGCGAGCGAGCGCGTGCAGAGGCTCAAATTTGCGGCCGAGCAAATGCCGGTCGCGAAACCGATCCTGGCCGAGCTACGACGTCGACTCGACTTCTTGCGCGATGTGGGCCTCGGCTACCTCTCGCTCGATCGCGCGGCGCACACGCTTTCGGGCGGAGAAATGCAGCGGTTACGGCTCGCGGCTCAGCTCGGCGCTGGCCTCACCGGCGCGCTGTACGTGCTCGACGAACCGACGATTGGCCTGCACCCGCGAGACACTGGGCGCTTGCTCGGCAATCTACGCAACTTGGTGAACCTAGGTTCGACCGTGCTGGTCGTCGAGCACGATACCGAGACCATTCGCGCGGCGGACCATTTGATCGATCTGGGTCCAGGTGGCGGCTCGCGCGGCGGCCGCGTGATGGCCGAGGGCACTCCCAAACAGGTGCTGGCGATCAAGGAATCACCGACCGGCCGTGCGCTCGCCGCTGCCCCCGTGCTGCGCGAGCCCCAACCCATCGACCGCGCGGCCCAGCAGCTTGTCTTGACCGGCGCCACGCAGAACAATTTGAAGGACGTGGAGCTGAGCATTCCGCTCGGTTCCTTCACGGTCGTGGCGGGCGTGAGCGGTTCGGGCAAAAGCACGTTGATCAGGCACGTGCTCTTGCCTGCATTGCGCGAGAAGCTGAAGCTCGTCACCGAGTCGCCCGGCCGCTACCAGAGCTTGCGGGGCTATCAGGGATTGGTACGCGCGGTAGCCGTCGATCAATCCCCGATTGGCCGCACGCCGCGCTCCACGCCGGCGACGTTTCTGGGCATTTGGAATACGATCCGGAAGCTGTTTGCGACGACGAACGAGGCAAAAATGGCGGGGTACACCGCCGCGCGCTTCTCCTTCAACAGCAAGGGCGGCGGTCAGTGCCCAACTTGCGAGGGCCAGGGAGCGGTCACGCACGAGATGAGCTTTTTGCCCGACGTGGTGACGGCCTGCCCGACCTGCGATGGCTTGCGCTTCGAGCCACAAACGCTGGACATCAAGTACCTCGGGCGCTCGATCGGTGAGGTGCTCTTACTCACCGCCGAGGAAGCGGTCGAGCTATTTGCCAACCACCCGACGGTGTCGGCTCCGCTCCAAACGTTGACTGATCTGGGCGCGGGCTACATCACACTCGGTCAGGGCTCGCACACCTTGTCCGGTGGCGAGGCCCAACGACTCAAGCTCGCCGCGGAGCTCACCGCGACGCGCCGGCATGAAAAGACGCTGTACGTGCTCGATGAACCGACCACCGGCCTGCACATTGCCGACGTAGCCAAGCTGATGAGCGTGCTCGGTCGCTTGGTCGAGCGCGGTGACACGTTGGTCGTGATCGAGCATCATCCGCAAGTGATCGCTGGCGCCGACTACCTCGTGGAGCTCGGGCCCGAAGGCGGAGCTCAGGGCGGAAAAATCGTGGCCGCGGGCAGCCCCGCGAAGGTGGCCAAAGGCAAGACCGCGACCGCTTCGGTCGTGCGCGCGTTGCTCGCGTGAGGCTGAAAATCAAGGGCGCTCGAGGCGAATTTGCTCCATCACCGCCGTTGGGTCCGCGGCTGCGACGCCACGCGAAATCCGCTCGAGGAGCGCCAAGTGCGCGTCACAGCGCAGCACACTCAGATCGGGCGCTTCCAGCGCTGGGCGCGTGTAGCGATCAGTGAAGGTTCGGATCCGGCGGTTGGCGTTGGCCAGCGTTTCGCGGCTGATCGCGCCGGACTCGACCGCACGCACCACGGCTTCGATCGCGCGATGTGCGATCTCGGCGGTGTGGCAACAAAGGAACTGATCGATACCGGCATCGAGCCCGCGCACGACCGCTTCTTCCACTTCATAATGATCGGCGATCGCGCGCATTTCCAGATCGTCCGAGACGACCAGCCCGTCGTAGCGCATCTTCTCGCGCAGTAGCCCGTGCAAGACAGCGCGGCTCATGGTGGCCGGGTAGACCGGATCGAGTGGTTCGAAGATGACATGAGCGGTCATCAACGACGGGATGCCGGCCGCGATGGCGGCGGCGAACGGCCGCAGTTCGACCTGCTCCAGACGCTCGAGCGAATGCGCCAAACGCGGCAATTCCAGGTGCGAATCTCGAGTGGTGTCGCCGTGGCCGGGAAAGTGCTTACCGCAAGCCGCGACGCCCACGCTTTCCAGCCCGTCCGCCAACGCCACGCCGAGCTCGCTGACCAACTCCGGCGTGCATCCGAAGGCACGGGAGCCGATCACGGGGTTAGCGGGATTCGTATCGACGTCGAGCACGGGCGCGTAGTTCATGTCGAAGCCGACCGCGCGCAGCTCTCGACCAATCAGCGCGCCGACCTCGCGCGAAAGCGGGGCGCTGCCCGTCTCGCCCAACGCGCGCATCGAGGGCAGCTCGCTGAAGCCTCGCCGCAAGCGCGCGACCTTGCCGCCCTCTTGGTCGAGCGCGATCGAGACGGGCCGCGCGGCTTGGCGTTTGATCGCGCCTGTGAGCTCGGCAACCTCGGCCGGCTGACCCACGTTGCGCGCGAAGAAAACCACGCCGCCCACGCCGCGGGCCAAGAGGCGGCTCAGATCATCACTGACCGTCTGGCCGTGAAAGCCAACCGTGAATAGCCGTGCCGCCTGCGTCTCGAGGTCCAAGGTCATGGCGCTGAATTCAAGCTCAGCCGCGCTCGCGGCGCATCTCTTCCAGCTGCGCCAAGGCGCGCGTGAGCGAAACTTTGCCGCCTTGGCCGGCGAATGCCACCGGCACTCGCGCCTCGCGTGCCGCCGCGACGACTGGCTCCGTGTGCTTGTGCGATACGATTCGATCCAAGATGACGACGCCGCTGACGCGGCCCTGTCGAATCCGCTGAGGTAGGTTGCCGACCGCGTGTACGCCGTCGCGCTCGGTATCGATCCACTCCGCGTCTGCGGCGACCTGGGGCGGCAGCGCGCCCGATTTTTCGCGTCCCGCGAGCGCACCGATGATCACCAGCTTGCCCGGGTGCACCCGCGCTTTCGCTTTGGGCATCGCCGAAGCTTCTCGCTCCGAAGCAGGCTCGGGCTCAGGCGCACTGCTCTTGGGCCCCGCGTGCGGCACCAGCTCGGGCAAGCTGGCGACTGCGCGTGACAGCTTCAACGCGGCCTCGGCTGCGCGCTCTTGGCGCGCCGGATGCTTGAGCTGATGCTCGGCCGCGAACGACTCGGCGATTTCGAACTCGAGGGCCCGCTCGTAACCACGCAACGCGCTCTCCAACGTGGCGATGCGTTCGGCGATCTCGCTACGCTTGGCGTTCAGGGCCGCGCGGACGGACTCGAGTACGTCATCGAAGGCGGATGGGACCATGAGCGCCCAGCTTGCCCGCGGGCGCGGCGCAAGTCGAGCGCGGCGCGGGGCGAGCGAGCGAGTTGTCGCGGGAAGCAAGCCGCAAACACATGGGCGTGAGTGCCGAGACGAACGCGCTGACCGAATCAGGCTGAGCGGAGATCTCGGTGTTCGACGAGGCAGGAACGAGCGCAGGATCGGTCACGCCTGTGCCGAGAGCGGCCGCGGACGACGCGTCGGGCACGAGCGCGGATAAGACTTCGGATAAGAACGCGGACCACGCTTCGGGCACGAACGACGCTTCGGGCGTGGCAGCAGACTGCGCTTCGGGCACGGGCGCGGTCTGCTCGACCGTCTCGGTCGCGCTCGCGCTCGGCACGGGGGCCGCGAGCGCCGCCCCATAGTGAGCGACGAGTTCGCGCTCGGAGCCGCGCTGCAGAGAGCCATGCTCGACGAGCGCCACCATCGACATGAGCGCCATGCTTGCGACGACTAGCGCGACAGGCCTTCTGAAACGCGCCGCGTGCGCGAGCTGCTCGGGAGTGGGGGGCTGGACCTCCAGTTCGTCGAACGAGAGCGAGGCTGACGACAGCTCGGCCTTTGCCCGCTCGGCATCGTAGCTTTCGAAAAAGTCCTGCTCGTCTTCCAAGCCGGTCGGTGAATCTGAATCCATGCGTTTGCGTGAGCCCACTCGGAGCTTGGAGCTCGAACTAGTTTAGTCACCGCGAGGGCAACGGCCAGGCAGATGCCGCAAACGCCACAATCGCCGGACAGCCTGCACTTCCGCAGGTTTCTACTAGATGACCGGGTAGTTGCTGAGCGCGGTAGGCCTCGCAAAGTTCCCCGGCGTGGCAACCCGCTACTTATGGCTTTACTGCACCTTCTAACCGAAAAAGTAAGCCCGAGGGCGAGCTATGAACGCTGCTGACGACGCCGCTGTGCGGTGGTTCGCTGCCGGCGGCCGCGGGGGGCTTGCTTTTGGTTTGTTCCAGCTGCGAAGTTGTGGGCACGCGTTCGGCGCTGCCCGAGGCTTCGAGCGCGTGGTTCGTGCTCGTCAAGGTGAGCTTGGCATCTGCTGCAAAGCCGAGCTCGCGCTGTACGTTGGCGAACTCCAAGGCGACGGTGATGAACGCCGTTGCGCTGCTGGGCAAGAGCGCGATGCTCACCTGCCAAGCGGTGCGCAGCGGCGCGATCGCTCGTTTGGGAAAGCCCGCGCGGATGAAGGCCGCAGCGGCACGGCGATAGTGCAGCGCCGCAACTTCGGGTTGCTTCAGCTTGCGCGCAAGCTCCGCCGTGCGGTGCTGCAACCAGGGCGCTCCGAGCATCAGCCCAGACGCAGTTTTGTAGGCTTCGAGCGCTTGCGCCTCCTTGCCCTCGCTCGTTAGTTTCTTGGCGACCGCGGTGAGCGTCTCCACTTGCAGCTGCACGGGGTCGGTTGGTTTCGGCGAAGTTTGTGTCACGAATGCCCATTAAGCAGGGAACGTGCCTGGCTCACCGCCCGCCAGCTCGGTGCATAACTATCGAGAATTGCCAGAGTTTGTGCGGCGCGGCAGGCCGCGAGCTTGAACCAAAATCGTGAATTGAGAATCGCGTCGTCTCAAACCGAGAAGCCGGTTAAGACTTGCCGCGTGCGCTGGTCGCGACTCGTGCTTGCGGCTGTTGGCTGTGTTGCCTGTGTGGGTGTGGCGCTGGGCGCTCGGCGCGTGTTGTCTCAACCTCGGCTGCCCGTAGCCGTCGCACACCTCGAAGCAATGGACGCGGTGTCCGCCGCGCGTGAACGGCTCGAGCAGTTCGAAGCCTCGCGTCGACGCGTCACGGACTTTGCGCATCTCCCGCCGGCGAATCGCAGCCACGGCGCAGACCCGTATGCGCTGGCGCGGCTAGATGAACGGCACTTGGTGGGCGTGTTGCGCGGTGCGTCCGTGCTGGTCTTGCTCGATGCACGGCTCCGCGAGTTGCAACGCATCGACATCCCCGGATCCGCGGTGGCGGTTACGGTGAGCGAATCGGGCGAGTGCTGGATCGCGGGAGAAGCATCGAAGACATTGCTTCGGTTCCACTTCGATGGCCGACGTCTGAGCCGCTCGGGGCAGTTGGACGTGCCTGGCGTTCTGGGGGTCCGTGCCTTGACCGCCGGCCCCCTGGGAGTTTTGTACGCGCTCGACGTGCATGACGGAAAATTGCTCACCCTCGATCCCGGCCGCGCGGATTCGGTCCGAGACGTACGTGCGATTGGCCATGGCCCCCTGTCGCTTCGGCGCGTGGGATCGCTCTTGATTGTCGATCTGCTGCTGGACCACTCGCTGGTCGTTTATCGATTGGGCCCGGAAGGGGCGGTGCTCGAGGAACGCGCGCGCGTGCGCCACGACGGCCCGATTTGGGGTTTCGATGCGGCCCGGCTGCCCGATGGGCAATTGCTCTTGGCTGCGACGGGCGTCGAAGACCAGCCACTAGATCGCAGCGACGGCTCGTTCGGGTGCATCGATTCGTTCGTGTTCTGTTATCTGCTACCGCAGTCTGGAGCCATCCGGCTCCTGTGGCAGAAAAACGTTGCCGAACTCGCGGTGGTTACGCCCAAAGCGCCGGTGCTCGCCCTGGATGGCACCCAAGCGCGGTTATTCGTCTCGGGCTACGGCAGCGATCGCGCGCTCGAACTGTCCTTCGAGGCCGTTTCGCAGATGGACCCCAGGGTCCAGAGCGAAGGCTTTTTTCCCGGTACGGCCTCGGCACTCCGCCTACCATCGGGACAAATCGCCTTTGCCGATCCGCTGCTCGATGCTTGGCTATTGCGCCCCGCCCCGGGCGAGCGCGCGAAGCCGGCTGAGCTCATCCCGGTCACGGCTGAGCAGGCTCCGCTGGGGACGGCCGAAGAGCGCCTTGGTGAAGCGCTGTTCTTCACCACCCTGATGTCGCCGCACAATTCGAGCGAGGGCGCGCACAGCCGTTTCAGCTGCGAGACCTGTCACTTCGAAGGCTATGGGGACGGGCGCGTGCACTATACGGGTCGCGCTGACGTGCGCGTGGCGACCAAGCCGCTGCGCGGCCTGTTCAACAATCGCCCGCACTTTTCGCGTGCTCTCGACCCGGACCTGGCTACCGTGTCGCATCACGAATTTCGCGTCGCGGGCAAGGGCAGCGGTACCGATCCCTGGTTCGAGATCCAGAGCGCGGACTATCCCTGGCTCGAGCGGCTGGGCGTGTCTAGCGAAACGCTCGGACCGGAGGCGCTGCGTCGCGCCTTGATCGCTTTTTTGATGGGCTTTTCGCATACCCCCAACCCCAGCGTCGCGGGCCGAGATCGGTTCAGTGCCGAGGAGCAGCGCGGCGCAATCCTGTTTCGCGATCACTGCGTGAGTTGCCACGCGGCGCGCCTACAAAGCGACGTGCCCGAGAGTGCGCTTTCGTTCGAAGCTTGGCCGCGCGCGATTTTTTCGCCCGAGGGCGCGATCGTGTGGGCGAGCGCGGACTACCAAAAGACGGGCGTAACGCCGTACGTGCACGAGTCCGGGACACGCGTGCCGTCGCTCCGGCGCGTCGCTGCGAAGTGGCCGCATTTCACCAATGGCTCAGCCGACACGCTGCTGGACGTGGCGCGCCGCGCGCGCTTCGATCAAAGTCGTTTCTTCCACGACGGAGCGCCCCCCAGCGAGGCGCTGCGATCCTTCACGCCCGATCAGGCGCGCGAGGTCACCGCATTCTTAGAGCTGCTGTGACGCCGGCAGGGCGTCGCTCACCGGGTCGACGGCCGAGATCACTGCCACCTGAATTTCCAAGCGACGCGCGGAGCTGATCGGCGAGCCATCGAACTCCACGATGTGGAAGCGGTCGAACACGCGCGTGCCGGTGGTTTTCACCTGCGAGCCGACGATTTGTACGCGTTGTTGAAAGAGCGCTTGAGCCAAGGCCAAAAGTAGCCCCGAGCGATCGCCAGTCTCGACTTCCAAAGTGCTGAACACCCCATCTTGCCCCTCGATGAAGCGCACGATGGTTTCCGAGGAAGAAGGCGTGGGTGGTGGCCGCACGCTGGGATCGGCGCGGCGGCGATCCAGCTTGCCGTCGAGAAGGCCGATCAGCGTCGTGCGCAGCAGATCGATCTCTTCTTTGCTGACGCGGAGTTTGCGCTGTTGTTCTTTTTCGTGGCGAACCCAGAAAACGTCCACGGCCTCGTTCGCTCGCTGCTCGACCCGGCGCGTATACGCCTCGGCCTCGATCACATCCAGCCCGCACAGCACGAGTGCCGCGCTGATGGTCGCGAGCAAACCCGGGCGATCGTCAGCTACGACGCACACGGCCGAGCCGGGCACGCGACTCGAATTGAAGCTGCCGACGTTGGCCGAAGCAGACTCTCGCTCGCGCGCTATCTTGGTGTGCGCGCCGATCGCAACGATGTCGAAATTTCGGCGATAGCTTTCGGGCAGTGATGCCGCGAACACTCGCACCTCGTCGGATTCATCGGGGGAAGTAGACACGGGCTCAGCCTAGCGCGGGCAAAAGGCCAGCGCCTTTCATTGTTGTTTCAGACGTGTGTTGCAGCATTACTTACCAGCATCGGCAGCGATGGGCCTCGCCGGCGGAAAGCCGGGGAATGTCGGGAAACCGGGGGGCAGAGCGGTTGGAAACGTGCTCGGAAAAGTCTTGGGCAAGGTGGGAAAAGTACTGGGCAATGGCGGCAACGCGCTCGGAAACGGAAACGGAAATGGGAACGTATTGCGCCCTGCGTCAGCCACCGTTGGCGCGCCCGCGTCCGCTGGATGCACCACGGTCGGACTGGTGTTGGGCGGACCAGTCGGTGTGCTGGGGTGACTCGGGTTCACCGTGATCACGGTCGGGTTCGTCACGACCTGAGGCACCGCGGCGGCGTCGATCAGCGGATTGACGGTGGTCTCGGGGGTGGGGGGATCGAGTACGAGGGGCGGTGTGCTCGAGTCGGGTTGGTGCTGCTCGTAGAACACCGCCGCCAGTGCCGCGCCGCCCAACCCGAGTACGATCAGCAAGCTCAAGCCCACCCACAGCCCGGTGCGCGAGCGGCGTTTGCGCGGGGTGTGTGGCGCCCCGTACGCTGGGGCGGGCGGCGCCCCGTAGGCGGGGACAGGCGGGTAGCCATAGGCGGCGGGCGCCAAATTACCAGGCAAGGCACTGGCCCGTAGGGCTTCGCGGACGGCTTCATCGGACACCTCTTGCGTGCCACCCTTGTAGGCGAGCATCGCCTGATCGCCCTCTGGCGGCAGCGTCTTCGGGATCGGCGGCGCGACCTCGAATACTTGCGCCGGGCCGGTGTGCTGCGGTTGCGGAGGAGAGCTTGCCGCCGCTACTGCCTGCGGAACCGATTCGGGACTCGCGGCGAGCCGTGCGTGGCTGAGCGCTCCGGCGAATGGCGCCAGTGCCGAGCGCATCTCGAGCGCCGAAGCGAAGCGGGCGTCGCGATCAGGGCGCAGGGCGCGCTCGACGACGGCCACGAGCCCAGGGGAAAGTCCTGGAGCGACTTCGGCCAAATGCCGCACATTGCCGGAAACAACGGCCGCGACAATCGTCTCGACGTCGTCACCATCGGCGGGGCGCCGGCCCGAGAGCATCTCGAACAGGATCACGCCCAAGGAATAGAGATCCGCGCGATGATCGACGTTCTCCGCCGCGAACAGCTGCTCGGGGGCCATGTATTCCGGCGTGCCCATGATTACGCCCGCACGCGTGAGGCCTTTTTGGAATTCCGTGCTGGCGCGCAGCTTGGCGATCCCAAAATCGATCAACTTGAGCAATGGTCCAGCCGCGCCCGGCACGATGAACACGTTGTCCGGCTTGAGATCGCGGTGAACCACACCGATGGCGTGTGCCGATTCCAGCCCAGACAAGATCTGCAGCGCGAAATCGACGGCCTGCTCCGGCGGCAGCCGACCCTGACGGTCCATCGCCTGTTGCAGTGGCTCGCCCTGCAAGAGCTCCATCACGAGGTAGGGGGAGCCGTCCGCGGTCTGATCCACGTCGGTGACGTGGGTCACGTGCGGACTGCGAATGCGCGCGGAAACGCGGGCCTCTTGCAAAAAGCGTGAACCGAGGCCCGCGCGCTTGGCCAGTTCCGAGTGCAGGAACTTGAGCGCGACGTTGGTCTCGAGAAACTCGTGATGCGCCTCGTAGACCGTGCCCATGCCGCCGTCGCCGATCAGGCGGACGATCCGGTATTTACCGCCGATTACGTCGCCTGGAACGGGCCTCATTTGCCGACCACTGCCTTGCCTTGATCGCGAATGCGTGAAGCGGCTGGCACGAAACGCTCGTATTCGCGCACAAAGGTCAAGGTCTTCGGGTCCGCGCGATCCACGTACAGCGTGCCCAGCAAGTGATCGGTCTCGTGCTGCACGACGACGGCGCGGAAGCTCTCCCACACGAAGTCGAGCGTGTTGCCGGAGCGGTCCAATGCCTGCACCCGCACTTTGCGTGGCCGCACGACCTGTCCGCGCATGCCAGGCACGGACAAGCATCCCTCGTACATTTGAAAACTGTCTTCGGTACTCAGCTCGCCGCCGCCAGCGCCGCTGGCCACGAGGGGCGTGACGATTGGATTAATCAGTACGGTCAGCGGGATCGGTTCAAATTGTGGGTAGCGCGGGTTCTTGTCGACTTCGATCACGCACAGCTGCAAGGACTCATAGACCTGCGGCGCGGCGAGCCCTGCGCCGTCTGCGTCGTGCATGGTCTCGATCATGTCCTCGATCAACGTCTGGATGAAAGGCGAGGCGATCGCATTCGGATCGACCAAGTCCGCTCTCCGGCGAAGCACCGGCTCGCCCAACTGTGCAATCTTGCGAATCGCCACGGGGGGATCCTAGTTCAAAGTCGGTCTCGAGCACGAATCCCCGTCACACGAGCGCGACATTTTGCCCCTTGAGGCCAAGCGAACATCGATGTTTCAGCGGGAATGCCAGGGGATATCGCTCAGTCCAGCCAGGTGATTTTCGTAACGCGCGAGCACGAATAAAAGGTCGCTCAAGCGGTTCAGATAGATCACGACCTCGGGCCGAATCGGCGAGGTCCGGCCTGCCGTCAGCGTCCGGCGCTCCGCTCGGCGGCAAACGGTGCGCGCTCGATGTAACTCGGCCGCGCTCGTGCAGCCACCCGGCAGCACGAAATTCTCGAGCGGATCGAGCGACGCTTCGCTGCGATCGATCCACGTCTCTAGGCGCGCGATATCGGTTTGGCCCAGCATCGTCACGCGTAACTTTTCCTCTTTGCCCGGTACGCAGGCGAGCTCTGCACCGAGGGTGAACAGATCACTCTGAATCTGTAGTAGCGACTCGTCGGTTTGGGCCGACGCCCGGAGTGTACGCACGACCCCGAGGCACGAGTTCAGTTCATCGACCGTGCCGTAGGCCTCCACGCGGGGATCGTCTTTGCCGACGCGGGCACCACCGAACAGTCCCGTTTCACCGGCATCGCCGGTGCGCGTATAGATCTTCATGCCCGCGAGCCTAGCCGCTCGGGATGCGAACTCAACCGAGAGCAGCGGAAATCGTGCTGTAAGCGTCGTTCCAAGTTTGTAGGTCAGCCTTGGCGCCGTCGATGATGCTCAAACCAAAGCCGGGAGGCACGGTCGCATTTTCGTTGTGGTTGAAGCGACGACGCCAGGCGATTTTGCCGACCAGGCGCACGCGACGCTCGCTGCGCGGTGGCGCCATCTCGATCCACACTTCGTCGTCCTCTGGAGGCGCGAGCGTGCGCACGTAGAGACCGCCTTCGCTGATGTTATAGGTGAAACCGTAGTCGTCTTTCTCGCGGCCGGCCCCGCGAAAGGCGACGGTGGTGCCGTACAGAATACGGGCGCTGCGGCGATTGTTGACCGCGCCGCCTTTGAGATCGTTCGACGCGAAAAGCACGTTTTCCGGCGGAGCGAACGCGTCGATCACGCCGACGCCGGCGGTGCCGTCGAGCGTCGCGCGGATCGTCTTCAAATCCCGCGGGTTTGCACAGACGATGAAGTTTGCTTTGCTGCCCGCGCTACGCGCGAGGCTAATCGTGGTCGCATAGTCGTCCGCGAGCTCGGCGTTCAGCACGGCCAGCGCGATCTCCCCTTGCTGCGCGAAGCGCGCCGCGTCTTCTTTGGTCACCGCGAACATCACCGAGTAGCCGGCGTTGCGCAGCACGCGTCCGACGACCGTGCGCCTGGTCTTGTCGCTCTCCGCGATCAATGCCGTGCCGCGCGTGGAGGCGGGCAGCGTACCTGCCTCACGCGGCAGGGTGCGTAGGCGGGTGAGTAGGGGACGCGTGCTATGGAGTGGCAGTACGTCGTCCGCGCCCCAGCTGAAGGCATCGCTGAAGCACAGATCGCCCATCTCGCGAGACAGGGCGATGATGGGTAAGCGCGCATGCTTGGCGCTACTGCGCGTCTGCACGGCAAGCGATTCGGAGGCGTCGCTGTCGAGCAGCATTGCCATCGCTTCATGAGACTCGAGCCAACGTCCGGCTTCTTCCGGTGACTCCGCAGCATGAAGCGTGAAGGCAGCCTGCTCCGCCGCAACCGACAGCGCCATCCGCTCCTCGCGTCGAAAGCGCCCGAACGCGAGCATTTCCCGAGTTTCCATGAGCGTTTAGAACGGCCAGAGTCGACCGCCCTAAAGGCCACGTCGTCTCGACTCGACGCGGTTCGCGATACCAGAAGGCGTACCGAGCCGGGGTTTTCTACCCCGACTCGAAGTCTGCCACTGAAACGTCTTGAAACGTTATGCCGAGAAGATCTGCTGAATCTCGCCTTCCATCGCGGAAGGCAGAACTTTGCGAGCCAACGCCAACTCTTGAACGAGCAGGCTGCGGGCCTGATCCAGCAGGCGACGCTCACCGAAGGACAGGTCCTTGTCGAACTTCAGCCGGTACATGTCGCGAAGCACTTTGGCGATTTCCGATGGTAGGCCGCTCTTCAACATTTCCGTGTAGGCCCGGAACCGACGATTCCAAGGTTGCAGATCGACCGCGACCTCAGGCGCCTTCAGGATTTCCAAGATGTTTTGGGCCTCCTTCTTTTTCATCACCGGGCGAAGGCCAACGCGCGCTGCGGCCTCGGTAGGCACCATCACCTTGAGCCCGCTATCCTTGATTTTGATCACGTAACAAGTCGTCTTACGGCCGCCTAGGTCGCGATCCTCGAGCTGCTCCACCTCACCGACGCCGTGCGCCGGATGCACTGCCATATCACCAGCTTTGAACGTGTAGCCCTTTACGACTTCTGCTGTATTCACCGACGATTGCCCTCTCGTATGGAAGCAATGGTACGACGCCCACCGAGGCGCGCGCACCCTCGCAGCGCCGTAGTTGACTCCTGCTCACGCATTGTGCGTCAGCGCCAACCACGACGAGAAACCCTCCTGCACTCACGCGAAGGCCGTCCTAGCTTCTACCCGACCGCCGCAGTGCAGCACCGGGGAGTCCTAGCACTGTATTATGCCTTTGGTCAATCAAAGCAGCGCTACTCAGCCGCGCGGTCTCGTCGGTCGTCGCGATTCACTCGCAACCACCATCGATGATCTCTGATCCAATTGCGTGACGATCATTTGCGAGTACGCGGCGCCTGCGTGAACCTGAGTGCTTGTCCTACACACTCGCACTCAGGGCGCTGCTCCCGGTGGGGTTTCTTTTTCGATCGCTGACTCGGACGGCTTGCGTGGGAAATTCAGGATTTGGGACAGGTCGCCAAACACCGAAGCGCGCAGCCCGCGGACCAGCGCGGCGAGTTCGAGCTCGACGCGCAAGCGCAGCAAGTCCGGGCTCGCGTCGACTTCGGCAACGTCATTTAGTTCGAACAGGTGCCCGGCGGAACTGCGCGCAAACGTGGACCACGCGGCACTGAGTCGGCGCGCCGCATCATCTGCGGACGCTTGCCACGCGCCAGCCAGGTACACCGTTGTGGCAACTTTGCCGTTGCCTATCGGCTGCACAGTGATCGCGATGGCGACAGTCGACTGAAGCAGTCCGCCGGCAGCGCGTTGCCACTCATCGGCGAACGGACCTGGCGCGAACAGGACCGCCTCGTTGCTCGAAGCGAGCTCGGGCAACATCGACAGTGCGGCGCCGCGCAGCGCAGGCGGTGAATGCTTCAACCGCTCTTCGGCGTAAGCTTCGGCAATTTTTGCCTGCACCGGATCGCCTACCGAGACCGCCAACAAGCGGTCATCGACAGTGAGCAATGTTTCGGGCGTTTGCCCGATCACCCCCGTGATGCGGGTGAGGCCTGGACGCGGTTGCTTGCTGACCGCTCCCGCGAGCAGTCGCTCGGCGAAGCGCGCGCGCGCAAGCGCCGCGCCGCCGTTCGGCAATTCAACCACATACAATGTGGAGTATGGAAAGCCGGCAATCGCCGCTTCTGGCACCGCTCGCAGATCGATCCCGCTCGATTCGGCGAAGGCATCGAAGCGTGCCCCGGGAATGATCTTCGAGATCGCCGGTCCGAGTTCCGGCTCGGCCAGGATCAGTTGCGGCTTCACCAAGAGCAGCCAGCGCAGGCCGGCCGACGAAATGAAATCGGTCAGCGGCCCTCGATGCAGTGGCCGAGCTACCGAAATCGGCGCGGGTGCTTTGCTGGCTGCCGGCGCACACGCCGCCGCGCACGTCGCCGTCAGCAGCAGCCAGCGGATGCGAGCGGCCATGGACGTTGCGAGACGGCTGGTCGAGCTCAGTCGTCCGAGTCGTCGTCGCTCTCATCACCGCCGGTGATCGGCGTGTGACGACTGGCATTGACGAGCTCTTTCAGCTCTTTGCCGACTTTGAAGAACGGCAAGCGCTTGGCCGGCACGGGCACGGGCTGCCCTGTGCGCGGATTCCGCCCAGCGTATGGCTTGTAGGGCCGCACCGTGAAGCTGCCGTAGCCGCGGATCTCAATGCCTTCGCCACGTTGCAGCGCTTCGGTCATCGCGTCGAACACGCAATTGACGACCATCTCTGCTCGGGCCTTGGTCAGCTCCCCTCGGGCGGCAATGGCCTCGATGAGCTCACTTTTGGTCATCTACTCGCTGCCTCCCTCGGCTCAACAAGGCACCAAGGTTCTGCTCTAACGCCTCAATTGTCAACGCCTTTTCAGGAACACAGCGCGCGCCAAGGCTCGCTCGATTGCGCACGATTGCGTACGATGTGTGCTGGAAGGGCGGCCGATATCCGCCCCACGTTTCCACGCCTTCGTCTAAGGCCCAACCTCGACGTAATCGAGTACCCCACCGCGCGACGCCTCCAACCGCACCCTCACCGGCCCACCACCCAGCTCCCGCACCGCCCATTCCACGGTGGCACACTCGCCCTTCTCCTCACCCAGGACAAGACCCTCACCCAGGATAAGGCCCTCACCCAGGACAAGGCCCTCACCCAGGATGAGGCGCAGTTTGGTTGGGGGGCCGGGGGAGGAGATCCAGCCCAAGCGGAGGGTGTGAACGGCGTGGTCGACGGGGAGGGGAAGCTCGAACGCGAGCGCGGACGTGGCGGACGTGGCGTTTGGGTGCAGGCGTAGGCCGCGGCCATTGGAGGCGCAGGGGACGAAGTCGGGTTGTACCCAGCCATTGTCGACGGCCAGCGGAGGCCACTCGGCTTCGGCTTCGAAGCGCAGCGGAGCTGGAGCGGGGACGTAGGCCTCGAGCTCGCCGCGCGCGGTATGCGCGCTCGGAGAATAGGCGTAGCGAAAGCTCGGTGGACGGCCGAGCTCATTCCAGAGCCACCAGTCGTGCGCGTCGTGCTGGTAGCGTGCGACGACGAGCTGAGTGTGTGCGTCGAGCTGACCCGGATTGTGGCCGAGGTTGAAGCCGTGGTCCGTATCGACGAAAACCAAACCGCGATCGACGCCCGCGTCGCGCAGCACTTTGGCTTCGAACATGGGGCGGCCGCCCTCGCGTTCGGCTAGGGCGCGATGGGCGAAGCTTGCATGAATCGCAAATCCGACGAGCGAAAGCGGCAATGCCACGGCGCTCCACTCGAGTCGCACGAGCGCGATCGCGAGTAGTACGTGCTCGAGTGGCAATACATCGGCGAACAAGCGCGTGCCGCCGCCGGGGTAGCTACCATCGAAGTAGAAGGGCGCATATGCCAGCATCAAGCCGAGGCATGCGTAGAGCAGCGCGCGCACGGCGCGGTTGTCCCGTGCCAGCCACGCACCCACCGGGCAAAGCACGGCCAATGGTGCCGCGTTGGCGATGTCGATGGTGTGCACGGCCAGCCGACGCAGGGTGACACCGAGCGCTTCACGCAAGCCGTAGCCGTCCGCCAAGCGCGCCCGCACGTACTCGCCGTGCTCGTACAGACAGCCGATTCCTTTGCCGAAACCGTAGCGAAAGCAGCCTGGGGGACCGTCGGCGAGCGCATAATAGGCGAACTGCGTCGACGCAAAGAAGCTGCCAGTCGCCGAGCGTTGATAGCACAAGAGCAGCGCGACGCCTGGCACGAGCCCCGCGCCCAACCACGCCCAGCGCCGCGCGCTGCGCTCGAGCAAGCACAGCGCGAGCGCGAGCCCCACGATGCCTGACACGGGCCGCGTCGCGATCAACCAACCGAGTGCGAGGCCGCTTAAAAGCGCATCCCAACGCCGAGCGCGCAGCGCCGTGAGCGTGCCCGCGCACAAGAGTAGCGCGCACAACCCGTGCGACATGGTGTCGGCGGTATGGTAGCGAAGGGCGGCGCACAGCACCGACAAGCCCGCCGCAACACGAGCCACGTCCAGACGTCCGCTCAGCTCGCGCGCGAGCGCGTGCGTTGCGAGCACGATTAGTGCCGCCAACACCGGTCCCACGAGCATCGGTGCGTGCAGCAAAAAGCCTGCTGCCAGCACGGCCGCGTACCCCGGAGGAAAGATCACCGACAACGAGTGGGGCGCGCTCGGTAGCAGGAATCGTCCGCCGAATGAGCCGAACGGTGACGCGATCGGAAACGCGAAATAGCCGTGCGCCATCGCCCGCGCCTGTAAATAGTAGCTCGTGGCGTCGATGATGCGCGGTCCGCCGCGCAAGTAGTAGCCGATGTAGCCCGTCGACAGGAGCGCTGCGCAAATGGCGAGTGTCGGCAGCACGAAGTCGAGCTTCAGCGGGGACCCGAGCCCACGTCGACCGCGTGCGTGGAGCAGGGGTGCGAGGATCGACGCAGCAACGAGCGCGGCCCACGCGACGCCGTCCGGCGGCCAGCCGAGCGTCGTATACGGCGAGTTCAAGGAGCGGCCACCGCCCAGATTTGAAACAGCGCGCGCTCTACCGTGCTGGCAGCGAATTCGAGCGTAATTTCGACCGCGCCGGGGGGCGGGAGCGTGACACGCGTCTCGACCCAGCCATCCTTGGGCGTCAGCCGCACGTGTGCCAAGGCTGTGCCGGACGACAACACGTCGAACTCGCTCTTGGCCGTGGGCGCGCTGCGTAGCACCAAGACGAGCGGTTTGTCAGGCTGTAGATGTCCCAACCGAAATGACTCGCTCACGCCCGGCGGGACGATACGCGCCGCGTCCCAGAGATCTTCGCCTGGCCGAGCCGGGTTTGGCAGGAGCTTCATGAACACGAAGCCGATGTTCTTCACCGACAGCGCGTAGCCATGTTCTTTCTCGCTCACGAGATCGGCTTGGTCGACGGAATCGAGCACGTGCTCGCCGGGCGCGAGCGAGTAGGGCACGCCGCTGCGATCGAGCGGCTCCCAGCGCGGCCGATACAAGACCTTGCTCGCGCCCCCGCAAATCACGTTGCCGCGCACCGGCACTTCACCCACGCGTGTGCCGAACCAGAGCGGAAAATCCGACCACCAGCCAGGGTAGATCGCCAACAAATCCGGGCGCTCTGCCGGGGGGATGCGCTCGATGAGCTCCACCGCTGCCGCGATGTTGGTGCGTGTCGCGCGAGCGAAAGGCAGGCCGCGAAATCCGCCCAGCCCGATCACATCCAGCGCCGGCACGTCCGAAGCGTACGGGATCGCGCCGGCATCACCGACCAAGACGCGCTTCGACTGCAGCGCGGCATCGTGCCTGATCAGCGCGCCGGCAGTCAGGTGCTGGTCCAAAATGTTGCGCGATGCCCGCCCAAAAAACCAAAGCTGCTCGCGAAATCGCGGCACTTGGTGATACGCAAAGCAGCCTGCAGCGAGCACGGCCGCGGCGGCCAGACCGCCGCTCCAGACCTTTCGCGAGCGCCAAGCTTGCGTGAGCAACACGGCCAAGCCGAGGGTCGAAGCGAGCAGTAGCCAAGCGACGGCGGGCATGGTGTAGCGCTCGTTCTGCCAACGCACCTGACCGTTCAAAGCGACGATCATCATCCAGCTGATCACGCTTGCCCAAAGCACCAACGCGGCGCGCCGCGTGCTCGAGAAAAAGAAGGGCGCCGCCGCGAGTAGCCAAGCGAGCCAGCCGTAAACCGGTGAATCGGAAAAGTGGTACTGCGTGACGCGCAAGACTTGATACTTGAAATGAAACAGCCAAGCGTCCCAGACCGCCTGCGGCGTCAGGAACGGGTGGTTCATCTCCAGCTTGACCAGGGCGCCCGCGGCCGTCGATTCACCGGTCAGAATGAGGTTGGCGACGCCGTGAGCGACCAGCACGAACATCGCCGGAGCACCCGCCAGGAGCAAGAGCTTCAGTACTTCACGGGGTCCACGCGCGCGAGCCAGCCAGATCGCAGAGCCGGCCAGGACGAACAGCGAAGCGGCGCCCTCGGGCCTCGTCGCCACGACGGCCGCGCCCCACGCGCCGAGCAACGCGGCGGGCTTGTACAGGCTGGTCTTGGCATTCGAGGCGGCCAGTGAAAGATCGCTCCAGGCAATCACGGCGCCGCCCCACAGCGCCAAGAACAGCGCCACTTCCATGCCGCTGAACAACGACCAATCGAGCGCCCCGACGCACAGCACGCCCGGTGGAAGCAGGTACGTCGCTGCGCGCGGCAAACCCACGCACAATCGGCGCGCCGCGATCAGCAGCGCGAATACGCTGACGCAGGCGACGATCGCGGCCCAAGCCATCAGATCGAGCTTGCGGAAGCCGAGCAGATAGCCGATGGCGAGTACGAACGGATACAACAGGCTCGTGCCACCGCTCGAGTAGCCCGCGCCGTCGGACCATTGAAACGGCTTGCCGCGCGCTGTCTGGCGCGCAAAATCGAAATGAATGAACACGTCGTCGAGCGGCGCTGACCAGGTGCCGAGGATGCGCTCTTTGGCGAGCATGGGATACACGTCGGGACGCGCCCAAGCATAAGCATGCAGGGTCTGCAGCTTCAGAGAAGCGTAAAATCGGCAAGCCACGAACAGCGTGCACGCGCCCGCGAACAACAAATACAAGATCGGCTCGAAGCGCGCGAAGTGCGTACCTGCATCGGGCGAGCGCTCGCGCGTGGGGCTGGAAGCGAAGCGCTCGGAGGAATTTTCGATTTGGGCCATAGGCGCCGCGCGCCATTTACCATCGCCGGGGCGAGAGTTACCCGAGTTCCGATTTCCGCGCGGTTTCTCCGCGAGAAACAGCTACGTTTGCCCATTAAATTGGGCAAGTACCCGCACGCGGGCCGTCCGAGGCAGAGCTGGGCAAACGCTCGTCGATCGGAGATGCGGGCGAGCGTTGCGCGAGCGGCACTGGTTTTTCTTGCTTGGAGCTTGCGGGAGCGGCGTGGAGGCGCTCTACTACACGCGGTCCCTCGCAAGCGGGCTCGAGTTCGAAACGGATATGCGTTGGTTCGTTGAAGTGTCCCGCGTAGGGGAGAACGGTGTCGCGGACGAATACTGCGTCGAAGCGAAGCAGTGGCAGGCCGCCCTGCAAGAAGCTCGCAAGCTGCGCGGCGACACGGGTGCGCTGTCCAAGTTCTCGATCGAGCTGCTCGACCGCGGCTACCGCGCGGTCGACCCAGCCCTCAAGCTTCGCTACCTGATCAACGAAGCCCCCGCCGACGCACCCCTCACGGGCAGCGGGGAGTCGTCCAAGAAGAACGGCACCCGCGGTGATGCGAGCGGGAAACACCGCGTGGCTGAATCGCTGGCACCGAGCGCATACGCCACATCGCTCGCACCGACGCCGTTTACTACGTCGCTCGCGCCGCCGGCTACCTCGAGCACGGTGCCTCGACCGACCTCGGTTCCCGCGCCGCGGCCGACCTCGGTCACGCCGCCGCGCGTGGTGTCCGTTGAGCCTCCGCGTGCATCGCAACTCGTCGTGCCCGATGATCCAGTCCCGCCAGCTCCACCATTGCCGGCCGCGTTCGGAGTACCGTCGCAAGCGTTCGCGCCGCCCGTGCCCCTCTTCGAGCTGGTGCGTCAACGCGCCGAGGAGCCGCGTCCGGACAGCCCGATCACCTATCGAGAGTTCGCGTACGCGGTAGCGCCCGGTAGAACGCGCGCGGAAATCGAGGCGCTGCTTCGGGATCGTTATCAGGCAACGCTGGCCACGATCGAAGATCGCCCGCCGGGTAAGTTCGTGCAGCTCGCGGTCTTCGATCATGTTTTCAAGCGTCGTCCGGAGCGTCCACCGCTCGCGACTTTCGCTTGGAAGGATTGGCGGGGTGAGCCCGTGTTGGCCTTCCCGGGCTTCGGTGAGGAAGCCATGGCACCGATGTCACGAGTGCCGGCGGCGCCCGAATCTCTGCTGCCGCCATCGAATGGCACGACTGCGAGCGTTCCGTCGCAAGCCCCCAGCTTGGCCGCTTTGCCGCTGCCTCCGTCCCTCGCTCCGGCCGCGCCCGAGCGCGCCGTTTTAGCAAGCGCAACCAGTTCGATCGTGCCTGATTCAGCGCCAGTCATACCGATGGCGCCGGTGGTGATTGCCTCGCGGCCTCCTCCGCCCGTGACGGTCGTCGAAGCGTCGCCCGCGCCGGTGGTCGAAGCAGAAATTCCGATCACTGAAGCATCGCCGGCGGCGGAAATTCCAATCACGGAAGCGGAAATTCCGATCATCGAAGCCGCGCCTGCGCCAGCGTTCGAGCCGGAAATTCCGATCGTAGAAGCCGCGCCCTCGCCCGCGATCGAAGTGCCAATCTCGATCGTGGAAGGAACGCGCGCGCCAGTGGTCGAAGCGCCGATTTCGATTACGGCAGGAACGCGCGCGCCGGTGGTCGAAGCACCGATCGCGGAAGCCGCGCCCGCACCGGGCTTCGAGCTCACGTTCGAGGCCGCAAAGGCCACGCCTGCGCCTTCGAACCCCGTGTCGTCCGAGCGAGCCTCCCGTCCGCGGATCGCGTCCGAGGCGCGCCGGCGCGCCGGGGAGGATCTGATCGGTGAGCTGTTCGAGATCATGCACGAGCTGAGCTTCGCGCGCGACGTCGCGGAGGGTTCGGAGTTCGTGCTCTCGGTGCTCAACGAGCTTTTACCTTGTGAGGGCGTGTTGATTCACGTCTTCGACATCAATACCGGCCACTTCGTCGTCGTGCGCGCCAAGGGTCCCGGGGCAAACGCCGTGCTCTTGCAGCGCATGTCGGACCAAGATCCGCTGGTGCGATCCGTGATGCGCAGCACGCACGCCCTGTCGGTAAAGAACGCCAGCGACGATGCGCGCTTCACTGGTCCACGCTGGCGGGCGCTCGGCGTGGCGCCGCGCGCAGCCTTGTGTGGCGGCGCGCAACTCAGTGGCCGCTACTTGGGCTTGATCGAAGTCGCCAATCCCTACGGGGACATCCCGTTCCACCAGAGCGAGCTGAATGCCCTGGACTACATCTGCGAGCAATTCGCCGCGTTTCTCAGTAAGAGGCCGATCGTTTTGAGCGCTGACGTCGTCCTTTCGCGGCTCTAACGCGCGTCGCGCGCCCGTCTCGGCTACTCTCCCCCCGTCATGGCGGACCGACCCAGACGCGAGCGCTTGCTCACGTTCCTCCTACTTCCAGTGATCGTACTGGCAGTCTTGGTCTTGGCCGGCGTGATGTTCCGCTCCAGCTTTCAGCTGGAGAAGCTACGCGAACAGTCGGTGATCGAAGCCACCCTGCTGCTTGCCAACGAAAAGGCCGATCGCTTGGACAAGCGCATCATCGAGCAGGACAATGTGGTCCGCTCCGTGATCGACGTGCGCGAACGCGAGGGATTTGGCGCAAAATGGTTGGAGTCCGCCGCACTCCAAACGCCCACGGTGCGCGCCGTGCTGCTGCTCGACCTGAGCTCGCCTCAGCGCGACGTGGTTGCCGTCGCTTCGCGTGCGCCGGGGCCCGAGCACGAGCGCTTCACTCACTTGCTGGTGCACGCCATGCTCTCCGAGATGAAGCTCGAGCGCATGCCGATCGAGGAGCTCCGGCACATCCACAAGAGCGTGCGCGGGCAAGCCTATCTGCTCAGCCACTGGGAGCAAATGCAGGACGGTCGGCACTACTTGGTCGTCGTATGGCACGACGTGCCGCGCATCGTCCACGACGTGTTCCCCGCATTGTATTCGGACGCGCAACAGAGCCGTGTCAACGTGGTCGACGCCGAAGGTCGCATCGTGTTCGGTCCGCCACTGAGCCGCGGCGGGCTGACTCTCGGACGACCCTTCGAGACGACGCTGTACAAGTGGACGCTGAACGTGACCATGACCTCGGCCGAGGAGTTGGCGGCAGCGGTCGCACGGCGCCGGGTGCTGGAGATGGTGCTGGTAGGCCTGTCGGGCATCGTCGTGATCGCCGGCCTGTTCGTCATCCTGGTTGCTGCCGAACGCGAGCGGAAGCTGTCCAATCTGAAGAGTGATTTCGTAGCCAACGTGTCGCACGAATTGAAGACCCCGCTCTCACTGGTGCGCATGTTCGGTGAGCTACTCCAGAGCGGTCGCGTCGAAAACGACGAAAAACGCCGACAATATCTGCAAATCATCGTCAGTGAGAGCGAACGCTTGGGCGCCCTGATCGAGAACGTGCTCGACTTCGCCAAGGTCGAGCGCGGCAAGGCGGCGTACGAGTTCAGTTCGGGTCGCGTGGGGGAGGTCGTGTCGCGCGCGGTCGAGGCCTGCCGTGTGCGCGCTGAACGTGAGCAGGTGGCGCTCGAGCTCAGCGTGGCCGACGGTCTGCCGCTCGTCGATCTGGACGAACGCGCGATCGAAATTGCCGTCATCAACCTCGTCGACAACGCGCTCAAGTACGCGCCCGACGGCGAGCTCGTCAGTATCGCGGTGCGCCAGCAAAACGGTAGCATCGAGATCCGCGTCACCGATCAGGGTTCGGGCATCCCTGCGGAAGACCGCCGTCGCATTTTCGAACGTTTCGTGCGCGGCAGGACGGCGTTCGGCAAGCAGGTGCGCGGCAGCGGCATCGGACTCGCGTTGGTCAAACACATCGCCGAAGCGCACGGCGGCGGCGTCTGGGTGGAAGATGCGTCCCCGCACGGAAGCTTGTTCGTGCTCACTCTTTCGCCGACTCCGAGACCTCCCCCGCGTCCGTCGCGCGCCGCCTCTTGAGCCGCTCTTTTGGCGAGAAGGGGGCGATCGCGTTCCAGCCGCGCAGCTCGAAGCGCCGCGGTATTGTCGACCCAGCCACCACCGCCGAAAACGCACCGCGACAAGGATGTTCGCTTGCCGTCTCCTCTCCCCTTGGCGGTAACTCGGGGAGCGCGCCCGGTGCTCCCGGGACTTCAGCGCCGGACACGCCGCTCAGAGCCGTCTCGAAGGCGTCCGCGTTGGGAGCTCAGCGCCATGCGGGGTGCGATGCTGGAACGCGATCGCCCCAGCGCTCGGTGACTTACTCAGAGACCTCGCCCTCGTCCGTCGCGGACTGCAGCTTGAGCAGCTCCTTGTCGCTCAAATAGACCGAATTGTTCGCGCCATTTGCGGCGGCTGCGGGCTTGGCACTGACGGCGGGAGCCGCTTTGCTGGCGGCATCCACTTCAGCGGCATCCTCGGCGATACTGGGATCTTGGGCGCTACCTGCGGGCGCGCCGGCAGAGCTTGCGGGCGCGGCAACGGGGTCGCTCGCCAGGGCAGCAGCGCCTGGCAACGGAGCCGGCAAAGCGATCGCATCCAAGAGCGGGTTGTACTTGGCAACGACGAGTAGAAATTGCTCGCGTTGATCTTTGTTCAACACGCGCATTCCATCGAGATTCAGTGTTTCGGCATCGAAGAACTTGCCGTCGCGCTGCGCGCTGAAATGCAGATGCGGGCCCGTCGAGCGACCGGTCGAGCCAACGTAGCCGATCGTCTGCATGCGCTTCACCTTGTCGCCGACTTTGATTCCCGCGACGTAACGCGAGAGGTGTGCGTAGCCGGTCTCGATGCCGTTTGGGTGCATCACCTTGAGCAAGTTGCCCGCGGGTCCGCCCGGGCCGATGTAGCTCACTACGCCTGGCGCCGACGCGCCCACCGGTGTGCCCAACGGCGCGCCGATATCGGTGCCCATGTGTGGCATGATTTTGTGCAAGATCGGGTGCATGCGCCGCGGATTGAAGGCAGAAGTGATGGCCGCGCCCGGGATCGGTTTGCGCCAGCCACCTTCATACGGGCTCTTGCCGGTCGCGTCGTAGTAGCCACGCAGGCTCGGATCGTCGAAGTAGTACACGCGCAGCGTTTCGCGTTTTGGATTGGCGGGCGTCACCTCGACGGCTTCGATGCCCGTGTAGCGCGCGAATTCGCCCAGCACCGTGACCTCTTGCCCGATCACGCGCAGGCGATCCCCGCGCTCCAGTTCATCCATCGATAGATGCCCCTGAAGCGCCAGCCCGACCACGTGGGCGAGGCCCGCGTCGAAGCCCGCTCGCTCGGCGGAAGCATCGAAGCTCTTCCCATCGTAGATCAGGGCGCCCGTCACCTGATTGCGCTCCACCTTGAGATCGAGCTTGCTGCCCTTCAGGAGACCGTCGTCCGCTTCGCGCGCTTGATAGATTTCTTCCGGCCCAACGGCGTATTCGAAGGCTTTCAACCGCGACGATCCACGTTCGAGCAGCGCCGTGAAGCGGTCCGATTTATTGCACTTGTCGAAATCGCGTACGCCCTTCATCGCGGTCAACACGCGATACGCTTCTTTTTCCGGGATGCCGGCCGCGCTGAGCGCCTTGATGAACGGATCGGTCGAGACCTTGCCCTCCACCGTGCGTAGGTTTGGATCACCCTTGCTGTCGGCAATGCGCCACGGGCTGGGCAGCTTCTGTCGCGCGCGCTTCTGCACCGGAGGCGCCATTTCGATCGGCGTCGCGCTGACGCTGCTCGAGGGCGCGGCCGCGCTCGCGGCCTTGGTCGGCGCTGCGGACTTTTGTCGGTCGAGGTTGATCACCAGCGCGATCAGGGTCAGCACGGTGGCAATGCCGATCAGCGTGCCGAACAGCGCGATCAGGGTCGGGGACAGTTGATTGGCTGCGCGCGGCAGCAGCGGCGACGCGGGAGCCCTTCCTGCCGCGCTGCCGCCAACGCTCTCGAGCTCGCCCTCGGGCGGCTCGCGCTCCGGCGGTCGGCCGATTTCGTCGAGTCCGCCCCGCCCCGGCCCCTGCGCGGCCGCGTCCGGCCGGGCGGCGTGCGCGCGAGCCAGCAGTCGTTCGCGCGCGGACTCGTCCGGCGCCGCCTCGTTGGCAGTGGCTGGAGGCGCCAATTGAAGATCGGGTTCAGGATCTCCGTCGTCGCGTACTGAGGGATCGACGACACGGCCTACGTGACGTGATCCCCCGGCTCCCGGAGAAGAGGGCACGATCGCGAGGTAGCAGCGGACGCAGAGCGGGGCAAGCGAAGCGAATGGGCCCGCGCCAGAATCCACCGCGATAACCGCTACTTGAAAAATGCTTTCTCCAGTGGAAGAGCCTCCGAGCGGATCCCACGGTGCGGGCCCCGAGCCGGGATTGTCGCGGGGCTTTCGCACACGGGGCCTTTTGAAACAAACTGCCGGCATGGACGACCATCTGAAGCAGCTGCTGCTCTTGGGGCGCGAGCACTATCAGAAGCGAGAGTTCGACAAGGCCGAATACTTGTTGAAACAAGTCGTCCAACAAACCGATCGCTTCGCCGATGTGTTCGACATGCTGGGTGTGATCGCCCACGCACACGGCGACTTCGCGCAAGCGGAGCTCAACTTCGAGAAGGCGGTGGGCCTGAACCCGAACTACACCGAAGCCCAGCTGAATTTGATGGTCACTTACAACGATCTCGGGAAATACGACTCGGCGCGCGAAATTTACGCGCGCATTCGCGGGCGCGCAGCCGGCGGCGAGGGTCCCACGGATCCGTTCGCGATGGGCAAGATCGCCAACATGCACGCCGAAATCAGCCAAGCCTATCAGGATGCAGGCATGCCAGCGGAGGCAGTGATCGAGCTCGAACGCGCGGTGGCGCTGTGTCCGACCTTTGCCGATCTGCGCACGCGGCTCGCCACGCTCTATCGCGACATGGGCCAGAAGGAACGCGCGCGCGAGCAGCTCGAGATCGCCAAGCAGCACAACCCGAACTACGTGCAGGCGCGCGTGCTGCTCGGTGTCGCGCTGTTGTCGGCTGGTGAGCACGCGGCGGCGGTGAGCGAGTTCGAAGCGGTGATCGAGCGCGACGCGGACCACAAGAGCGCGCAAATGTACTTGAAAATTGCGCAAACTCAGCAGCGCAATTCGGTCCATCCTCCCGCATGACGACGCGCTTTGCGCCGTAAGCTCGCTCGAATTTGGCGCCGCCTGCGCGGCGAGCGGCAGTCGCCGTCGCGCGTCGCGTTGGCCGTCGCGCTCGGCCTATTCATTGGCTGCTTACCCGTGTACGGCTTTCACTTCTTGATCTGCTTGCTCGTCTGCTTGCCGCTCGGCTTGGATCTCGTGCTGGCCTACCTGTTGGCCAACATCTCCAATCCGCTGGTCGCGCCCTTCTTGATCACGCTCGAGGTCGAGATCGGATCGCTCCTGAGCACGGGGCACCACGCTGGTTTCAGCTTGGCGCAGGCGAAGCACACTGGGATTTTGGGGTTTGTCTGGCAGGCGGGGCTCGGAAGTATTTTCGTCGGTGCGGGGCTCGGGGCGATCGGTAGCGCGATCGCTTACCTCATTGCACGCCAACGACGCGCGCCCGCGGCCGCCACGACCGACGGCGAGGCCGAGCTCGAAGCGGCGATTCAACGCACCATCCAGCGCTATCGCACCGCGCCGATCGGCGATCGCATTTACGTCGCGATGAAGCTCCACAGCGATCCGCTGACGCGACTCTTGGCCGCGCTCCCGGGCAACTTCGGAAGCGTGCTGGACGCGGCGGCCGGTCGCGGTCAATT
Source organism: Pseudomonadota bacterium (assembly GCA_037200885.1). Taxonomy (GTDB): domain Bacteria; phylum Myxococcota_A; class Polyangia; order Polyangiales; family Polyangiaceae; genus PMG-095. The sequence continues at coordinate 633,875 of JBBCIN010000003.1, read as the reverse complement.
TGGCCTTTTACTCTGGGAGTTGGGCCGCTCGCGGCGGCTATCCGGCTTCGACTCGGACGGGCGCAAAGTCGCCGTCGCAAAACGCGCCGCCGCCGAAAGCGCGCATTTCGAAACGCTCGATTTGCTCGAGCTCGACGAGCGCCAAGTGGATACGCTGCTCTTGATCGATGTCCTGCACTACCTGACGTTGCCCGAGCAAGACGAGCTCTTGCGTCGCGCGGCCCGGTGCGTGACCCGCGGGCGCATCGTGATCCGCGAGCTGGATGCGGGGAATGCCGCGCGCAGCGCGGTCACGCGTGGCCTCGAATGGATCGCGAAGGTCTCCGGTTACAATCGCGGTCGGGCCGGGCGTCACTATCGCCCGGCGCGTGAAATCGTGGCTCAGCTCACGCTGGCGGGCTTTTCGTGCGAGGTGCTCGGTGCCTCCGAGGGCACCCCGTTCGCCAACGTGCTGATCGTCGCTGCGCGCAGCTCGGGTGTCTCGTAGCCGAAGACTTCTGCCAGGATCGGCAAGGCGCGCTCCGCTGCGCTCTCCACACTCGGCGCAGAGCCCGTCAGGGAAGCCACCGAGCCGACGCCGAACTCCTGTATCCCGCACGGCACGATCAAGCGAAACAGCGACAAATCCGTGCTCAAATTGAAGGCGAAGCCGTGCATCGTCACCCAGCGCGAAATGCGCACGCCGATCGCGCCGATCTTCACCGGCGTGCGCGCGGCTTCCACGCCCGGCCACTGACTCGGATCGGCGAGGTCCGCCCACAAGCCGATGTACTTTTCGATCACCCCGCTGTGGATGCCGTAGCTCTGGGCGAGCGCCATCATCACCCGGTTCAGATCCTTCACGTAGCGGCGCACGTCCATCCGGTCTGGATGCAGATCCAAAATCGGATAACACACGAGCTGCCCCGGCGCGTGCAAGGTCACGTCTCCGCCTCGGCCGGTCGAGACCAAGGCGATGCCGGCCTCGGCCAGCGCGGCCTCGGAGGTCAGCAAATGTTCGGCCGTCGCGCCGCGGCCGAGGGTGATCGTCGGCTCGTGCTCGACGAACAAGACCGTGTCGGCGATGCGCCCGGCCTTGCGAGCCTCTTGCAGCTGGTGTTGCAGCACATGCACGGGTTCGTAGGGCGCGCGACCCAGCCAAAATGCGCGCAACTCTCGCTCGCTCGTCATTCTGGGATCTTGGCACCGGAATCGACGAGCTCAGCCCGCAGCCCGTCGATTTGTTCGGTGAAAATGTTGGCCACGTCGGGATCGAACTGAGAGCCCGAGCAGCGCAAAATCTCGTTGACGGTGACCTCGTGCGGCAGTGCGCGGCGATACGCGCGATCGCTGGTCATCGCGTCGTACGTATCGGCGACCGCGATGATGCGTGCGATCAGCGGGATGTCGTTGCCGGCGAGACCGAGTGGATAGCCACGGCCATCCCAACGCTCGTGGTGCAAGTGCACGCCTGGGATCACCGGTTGCAGGAACTTGATCGGGTCCAAGATCTCGCGTCCGTACGTCGGATGCCGCTTGAACACCTCGTACTCTTGGGGGGTGAGCTTGCCGGTCTTGTTCAAGTTCATCACGCAGCCGATTTTGCCGATGTCGTGCATCAACGCCGAATGGCGCACGTGCTGGATTTGCACGTCGTCCAAGCCCAGCCAGCGCGCCAAGTTCACCGCGTAGCGTGCCACGCGTTCCGAGTGTCCGGAGGTGTAGCGATCCATCTTGTCGATGGTGCGCGCGAGGCTAGTGATCGTCTGCTGAAAGGTGGCCTGCAGATCTTCGTACAGGCGAGCATTTTCGATCGCCGCAGCCGCGCGCGAAGCGATGATGCTGAGCAACTTGCGCTGCCCTTCGTCGAAGCGCTTGCTCGCGGTGAGCGAGACCACTGCGATCCAGCCCAGCAGGCGATCTCGCATTTTGAGCGCAATGATCGTGATGCTCTGCACCTGGCGCGACGGGTGAGTGGCAAACAGCTCGCGCGCGCGGGCGCCGTGTTCGACCAAGAAGCTCTCTTGCTTGAGCCGCTCGACGACGGTCTGCGCGTTCAATTCCCCGACATCTTCGCCTTCGGGGAAGGCGGCCGCCAAGCTGACGTTGCGCGAGAAGAATGCGCCCTCGCCGTTGTCGAGCCAGGTCATCACCATGTCCGCGCGGATTTCGTTCAAGCCGCTATCGGCGACCGTCGCGATCACTTCATCGAGCGACAGGCTAGCGGTGATGGCTTCGCTCACCTTGTACAGCGAGAGCGCCTCACGCAGTCGCAGGTTCTCCGCCGAGAGCCGCCGCTTCTCGAGCCCGCGCTGCACGATGTGCACGATTTCTTCGACCTTGAACGGCTTCAAGATGTAGTCGTACGCGCCGCGCTTCATGGCATCGATCGCGGTTTCCACCGTGCCGAAGCCGGTCATGATCACGGTCAGCGTATCCGGATGGGTGCGCGCGACCTCGCGCAACAAATCGAGGCCGCCCATCTTCGGCATCTTGAGGTCACTGATGACCATGTCGTAGCGAGCGCGCTCGAGCTCGTTCGTGGCGCTCACGCCGTCTTCGGCGGTGCGGACGATGTAGCCTTCCATGCCGAGAAAGTCGGCGATGATGTCGCGGATGAATTTCTCGTCGTCGACGACGAGCACCCGCGGGCGATCTTCGGGGTAACTCGAGTCGGACTCGGCCATCCTGGATGGGTTCTTTTCGGTGGAGCTCAGGATAGTAGCGTACCCCTTCAATCGCGCGCCGTGCATGGGCCCGTGATCTCGGGGCGTCGACGGGGCTGGAAAGCGCTAAAAATCAGCTGGTGACAGCTTTTTCCGTCAGCAGTCTTCTAGCTGCGTTGACCGAGCAGGCCGCCCAGCGCGCGGCGGCGCGGTTCTGGGTCATGGCTCTTCAGGTAGGACAGGTTCAGGCAATTGATCAGGGCGTGCGCCGCGATCGGCCCGGCGAGCGATCCGGTCAGCTGGAACGTCGCTCCGAAGGCGAGGCCCATGATGGTCGCCCAGCTGATCCACGCCCAACGACTTGGGCCACGCAGTTGCGCGTGCACGATGCCGAACGCCGCGGCCTGCAACCACAGACCGACCCACGGCTGCAATAGACCCCGAAACCAGAGCTCTTCACCGAGCGCGCTGAACGCAGCCACGGCAACGATGCCCGCCGTACTGAGATCACGCGCGACCGGACGCAGCTCGCGGTGCAGGTTCCTAGCCCACGCGTAGCGCGTCACGAAAATGCGCGTGCTGAACGCGACCAGCCCGCCAAGCGCGAGCCCGATGACCAAGCTGTACGCGTGGCCGAGTGCGCTCGGCAGAACCAGCCAGGGCTCGCCATAGATGAACGGCGAAGTGCCGCGCCACAGCAACGCCACCGCAACGGCGCTTGCGCTGGCGGCGAGATAGGCGACTGCGACTCTGCCCCAGCGAAGCATTGCTTGATTCGGAATATGGCACGGGGGCGTCGCGCTCGCACCTGAGCGATTGCGCCGGACCCATTCGCCCGGGCTCGAAACGGTGCCGGAACGTGCAAAACGCGCGTCGCGCATCGCCGCAGGCGAAAGCTAGTGAAGTGCCGCTCCGGAGTTTGTTAGAGTCGCGCCCGCGTGGGAGAGAGCAAGGAATCGCCGGAAGTAGTTGAGCGGTTTTCGTCAGCCCTGGGGTTGGTGGATATCATCGCGCGCCAAATCTTGCGCACCCTCGGTGGCGCAGCCGAGCTCGAAGAGCTGCTCAGCTACGGGCGGGAAGGATTGTGGGATGCGGCTCGTCGCTTCGATGATTCGCGTGGCGTCCCATTCCGTGGCTACGCGAATTTCCGCGTTCGCGGCGCGATCATCGATGGCGTGCGTGCTTCCGCGCGTCTCTCACGTCGAACCCACGAGCGCTTGAACGGCTTGCAAGCCGCCGCGCGCATCAGCGAAGGCGCCTTCGAAGACATCTCGGTCCCGCGCCCACCTGGCTCCGGCTCGGCGGAGGCTGAACTCGCTTTGGCGGATCACTTGGCCGCGATGGCGACCGCAATGGCCGTCGGTTTGGTCGCGCCCACCGCGCACGACGACTCGGGCGACCGCACTCTAGTCGACATTAGCGACAGCCCAGAGCAAGCCTACGGCCAAGCCCAGCTACTGAGCCTGATTCGCACCGCAATCGCCGAATTGCCGCACGAAGAAGCCGAGCTCGTCCGCCGTCACTACCTCGAAGGCGCCCGTTTCGACCACGTAGCCAGCGAGCTCGGCCTCAGCAAATCTTGGGCAAGCCGCCTCCACACCCGAGCCCTCACCCGCCTCTCCAAACGCCTGCGAGCCCTCACCGAATAACCAGGGTCAAAAGTGACCCCACTCCAGGACGACTCCCGAGCGATCCCTATCCTGGGTTGGGGAGCTCGGGGTCGGGGAGCCTCGGGAGCTTCGGCTATTTATTGTGCAACTGGGTGGGGCTCTGGCCGAGATGGGGGGATGGCGATTTCGGGTGTGGGCGGTGAGGGAACGGCGGTTGAGCGGCTTTCGGCGTCGCCGGCTTTGCCGGCGGCGCCGAAAGCGCGTGCGCGCGAGGGTGAGAGCGGGTTTGTGCGGGTGATGCGGGGGTTGGGGCGGGAGATCGATGTTGGGGAGGCGCGGACGGCGGGGGCCGCGCGGCTGCAGAATTACGACGCGGGGACGCTGATTGCGCTGCAGGTCGGCATTTATCGCTATACGGAAGCCGTGGATTTGGCGTCGAAAATTGTCGATCGTGCGACCAATGCGGTGCGCACGGTGCTGCAGGGTGGCGGGCACTAGCAGGCCTTGTGCCGGGGTGCGTGTTAACCTCGTCCCGGATGTCTGAGCGTGTGCTGATCGCCATGAGTGGTGGCGTCGATTCGTCGGTCGCGGCGGCGCGATTGTGCGCTCAGGGCTACGACGTGGTGGGCGTTACCCTGCACTTGTGGGACTACCCGGATGACGGCTCCGTGAAGAGCCGCTGCTGTGCTCCCGAAGACGTGCACGACGCGCGGCGGGTCGCGGATCTGTTGGGCATTCCGCACTATGCCTTCGATCGTCGGGAGCTTTTTCAGCGCGAGGTCGTGGCGCCGTTCGTGGAGTCGTATTTGGAGGGAGAGACGCCGAGCCCGTGCGTCCGCTGCAATCGCGGGGTGAAGATCCGCGAGCTGTTTCAGCTCGCGGATCGCTTGAGCGCGGCGAGCGTGGCTACCGGGCACTATGCGCGGGTGCTGCGGAATGGCGCCAATTTCGAGCTGCACCGCGGGCGCGATCACGGCAAAGATCAGAGCTATTTCTTGCACATGCTCGGGCAAGACGCGCTCTCGAGGTTGATCTTTCCGCTCGGCGACAGCGACAAACCAGAGATTCGCGCGGAGGCGCTGCGCCTCAACTTGCCGGGCGCGGCCAAGGGTGAGAGTCAGGAACTGTGCTTCGTGCCGACCGGGCGCTACGACGCGTTCGTGGCGGAGCGCGCGCCGGAACGCGTGCGGCCTGGGCCGATCCTCGACGAGCAGGGGCAGCAAGTGGGCGAGCACGATGGCGTGTTCCGCTTCACGCTCGGACAGCGCAAGAACTTGGGCGTCGCGTTGGGACAACGCGCGTACGTCGTGGGTGTCGATGCCGCGTCCGCGACGGTCACGCTCGGTTCGGTGGACTCGCTCGACTCCAGCAGCGCCGAGCTGTGTGAGGTCGCGCTGGCCGCGGATGTGAGCTTACCGTTGCGCTGCGAGGTGCAGGTCCGGTATCGCGGGCGCCCCACCCCAGCCGAAGTTCGGCCTGTCGGCGATGCCGTGCACGTGTTCTTCGACGAGCCGCAACGCGCCGTGGTCAAAGGACAATTTGCGGTGATGTTTCAGGGCGATCGGGTGCTCGGCGGCGGCATGATCCGGGCCGCCTCCCGGGCGCCGCGGGCTCAGTCATTGCCGTCGGCCGCGGAGGGCTTTGCATGAAGACGAGCTCGGCCGGTTTGCTTGCGTGTCTGCTTTTGCTCGCTCCGCTTGGCTGCACCGTGGGCGAGGGTGAGGGCCGCGTCTCGAGCGATCATATTTGGATTGCGGGTTGCTGGAACGGCGCCTTCGATCTCAGTCCGGATTTCTTTGGCGCCAATCCCGACCCGGGTGAATCTTTGACCATTCGCGTGCAGCGCGGAGACAACATCGAAGACATGTCCGACGGTCTGATCGTGCTGGTCAACGATCTGCCGGAGATCCGAAAGAAGCTGGGTCAAGACTTGGAAGTGGGCTTACCGCGCGGTGTCAGCCCGTCCGGCGTCCCGATCGAGTTCAACCCCAACCCGCCCCAGATCAGCCTTTCGCTCTACCTCCACAACAGCTGTCACCTGCAAAACGGCACGATTTATTCGATCTCGGGCACGATCAACTTCAGCTCTTTGTTCAGTGGCGACCCGAACGAGGGCACGGCCGAAGATCGGCTGACCGACGCTCGGTTCGATGCAAACTTCGCCGATCCGCGCGAGCTCGTGGATGCCGCGGACCCTGCCGCGGTGACGAGTCGCGTGACGGGTAACTTCCACTTTTTCTTCCAGCGCGGGCAACCGTCGCAGCCCTTCCAATAACGCGGTGCGCACCCCGGTCGACCTACGGCTTCGCCAAGAAGCAGCGCGCTTCCAACTGCGCTTTACCTGTGGGGATTGCGTGCATTTTGCCGCGGAGCGCCGCGCCTGCGCCAACGGCTATCCCACTCAGGCCCACCTCGACATCGATCTCGAGCGCGCCGAAAGCCTGGAATTCTGCAAGGAATTCGAGCTGGTTTAAGTCGCGCGGAGACAAAGGCATTGGCTCGCTCACATCCCCCGACTCTGATCACACTGGTGACTCGCACGCTGCGCGAGGAGTGTGGCGTCGGACGCGGCACGCGCATTTTGCTCGCGCTTTCGGGCGGTGGGGACTCGATGGCGCTCCTGCACGTGCTTGCGCTGCTGGCAAAGAAGCAGGGCTTCTACTTGTTCGCTCACGGGGTTGATCATGGGCTGCGAGCGGCAGCCAGCGCCGAGCTCGACCGCGCACAGGAGCAGTGCGCCGCTTTGGGTGTGGCCTTCTCGCGTTCGCGGCTTTCTTTGACGGATGGCGGTAATTTGCAGGCGCGCGCGCGCGACGCGCGGCGGGCTGCGCTCTCGTCGGCGGCGAAGTCGGTGCAAGCTGAGCTGATTGCGACCGCGCATCATGCCGACGATCGCGCCGAGACCGTGCTCCTGCGTCTGTTGCGCGGGTCTGGGCCGCCTGGCCTGGCGGTGCTGCCGCCGCGAAGCGGGCTGTGGATTCGTCCCCAGTGCCGTGCGAGGAAGACCGACATCGCTCTGCACCTGAGCCGCCATGAGCTCGGCTTTGCCGAGGATCCGTCGAATTTGGAGCGCCGCTTCCTGCGCACACAGGTGCGCTTCGAACTGTTGCCGTTGCTCGAGCGGCTCTCGCCACAGATTGTGAGCCATTTATGTGCACTGGCGGATGCGCTCGGGGAAGCTGGGCAAGCCAACGCAGATCTGGGCACCATGACCGACGAGCACGGCGTTGCGCTCTTGCTCAATCGTGCGCAACGTCAGTTGGTCGGGCGCGCTCGGACCTTCGGGCAGCGTGCGGCGAGGGTGAGCTTGCCCAACGGGCGTGAGCTCAGTCTGGATTCCGTGACTCTCCAGCCGATTCTTGCGTCCGCTCACTCGGGACCGTCGGCTCTGACGCAGCGTCGACCGCGAAAACGCTGACGCAGCCATCGAAATTCCGCGGACCCGAGGCAAACGAAACCGCGACCCGTGCCTCGAATGTTTCGGGTTTTCTCAGGTTCCCAAACAAATGGCTGAAGCCACTTACGATTTCGCCGAAATGGCCTCACAAAAGCTAAACGAGATTGTGAAAAGCATGTCTACTCTGGAATCGACGTTTGGCCGTCCGGGTGGCATGCTCCGGGAAGTCTTAGGCACGAGTCTCCGAGGTTTAGAGTGAAACAACCGCACAAGACCCTGTTGCTGTGGGTCGTCCTGATCGTCGCCTTTCTCGCGATTTGGCAATTCCTGAATCCCGAGAATCCGAGGAGCCCGGACATCCCGTACAGCGAGTTCGTTGCGCTGGCCAAGGCGCCGCGTGATGCGAAGCACATCGAAGAGGTCGACATCAAGGATCGTGAATACACGTTCCAGATCAAAGACCCGAACGCGAAGGGCACACCGCCGCGCGGTCGCACCGTCGGTCCTGCTGAAGACAACGCTCAAGAGCTGCTCGCGCACGGCGTGAAGATCACCTACCAGAAGGAAGAGGGCAGCCCCTTCCTGACCCCGGTGCTCACCATCGTTTTGCCGATGGTGTTCGTGATCGTCATGTTCTACCTGTTCATGCGTCAGCTGCAGGCGGGTGGCGGCAAAGCGATGAGCTTCGGCAAGAGCCGCGCGCGCTTGTTGAGTGAATCGCAGAACAAGATCACCTTCGCCGACGTCGCCGGTATCGACGAGGCCAAGGACGAGGTCGAAGAGATCATCGCCTTCCTCAAGGACCCGAAGAAGTTTCAGCGGCTCGGTGGGCGCATCCCCAAGGGCGTGCTGATGATGGGTCCGCCTGGTACGGGCAAGACGCTCCTCGCCCGCGCAATTGCTGGTGAAGCCGGCGTGCCGTTCTTCAGCATCTCGGGCTCTGATTTCGTGGAGATGTTCGTGGGCGTCGGCGCGAGCCGCGTCCGTGACCTGTTCGAACAGGGCAAGAAGCACGCGCCCTGCATCATCTTCATCGACGAGATCGACGCGGTCGGTCGTCACCGCGGCGCAGGCCTCGGCGGCGGTCACGATGAGCGTGAGCAAACGCTGAACCAGCTGTTGGTCGAAATGGACGGCTTCGAGTCCAACGAGGGCGTGATCATCATCGCCGCCACCAATCGTCCGGACGTGCTCGACCCGGCCATCTTGCGCCCTGGTCGTTTCGATCGCCGCATCACCGTGCCGCGCCCGGACATCCGGGGCCGCGAAGGCATCCTGGCCGTACACACCAAGAAGGTGCCGCTCTCGGGTGACGTTCAACTCGGCATCATCGCCGCTGGTACCCCCGGCTTCGTCGGTGCTGATTTGGAGAACCTGGTCAACGAAGCCGCGCTCTTGGCGGCCCGTCAGGACAAAGAAGCGGTCACGATGGAGGACTTCGAGCTCGCCAAAGACAAGGTGCTCATGGGCACCGAGCGTCGCTCGATGGTGATGAGCGCAGAAGAGCGCCGCACCGCCGCTTGGCACGAATCGGGTCACACCATCGTGGGCAAGCTCGTCGCGGGCAACGACGCGGTGCACAAGGTCTCGATCATCCCCCGCGGTGCCGCCCTGGGCGTCACCATGTTCCTGCCGGTCGAGGACCGCCACTTGATGACCAAGGGTCAAACCTTGGCTCGCATCGCCATGGCCCTCGGTGGTCGCGTCGCAGAGGAGGTCGTCTTCGGCGAAATTACTACCGGCGCTTCTGACGACATCAAGCGCGCCACGCGCCTCGCCCGCGCCATGGTTTGCGAGCTCGGCATGACCAAGAAGCTCGGCCCGGTCGCCTACGGCGAAAACGAGGAGAACGTGTTCCTCGGCCGCGAAATGACGTCGCGTCGCGAAGATTACTCGGAGGACACCGCGCGCGAAATCGACGAAGAGGTGCGCCGCATCGTGGAAGAGCAGTACGCCGTCGCCAAGCAGGTCGTGGTGGAAAACCGCGACAAGCTCGAGCGCCTAGCGCACTCTCTGCTCGAGCGCGAGACCTTGGATGCCGAAGAGATCAGCGCCGCCCTGGACGGCCGCGAGCTGCCCTCCCGGACGCGCGTGGTCATCCCGTCCTACGCCGACAAGCGCAAGGACAAGGTCGAGAAGCGCCGTCCGGCGAGCATCTTCGGAGCTCCTAAGCCCGCCGGAACTTGAGTCGGCCTGAGAGCTAACGCGCAGCACGAACAGGCTGGGTCCTCGGACCCGGCCTGTTCTGCTTTGTGCCCGGCAAAGTGTTGCCCCTTTGTGCCGTTCGCGGTACCGCCGCATCCCCCATGGCGGATGACGCGCCCCAGCCCGACGAGGCCCCTCAAGCCGCCCCCGCGCCCCAAGCCGAAAAGCCCCCGACCCAGGATAAGGTCCCTGCGAAGTCCCCGACCCAGGATAAGGTCGCTGAGGTCCCGACCCAGGATAAGGTCCCGACCCAGGATGAGGTGGTGGCGGGTGGCGGTGGGAATTGGCCGGGTGAGCGCGCTGACTGGCGGGTGGCGAATGTCGGATCGGTGTGGCCGGGCGGGCCGAATGCGGGGCTGCGGCGGAGGTTTCTGGTCGGTGTCGCGTTCGTCGCGCCGTCGCTCGTGATCGTCGCGAGCATCTATTTCATCGTGCGGGGCGAGGATGGACGCGCGCAGCCGCAATCGGGCGCACTCAGCGCGCAGTCCGCACCGTCGTCGTCTCCCTCGCAGTTTCCGGGTGACGCGGAAGAGGACGCGGCTGAGCTCCCCGAACCGACCGGCGACGCGGGGCGCTCACTCGAGCAGCCCAGTCAGCTCGTGCCTGAGGTCTCTGCAGCCGGGCCTGCCTTGCCTGGGTTCGAGGACGAAATGGGTGACGAAGAGCCGGCTCCGTCGAAACCGGCGCCGCCCAAGCACTTCGCAACCGTGCAGGACGCGGCGTCGGGTAGCTGTTCGACCGAGAGCGTGGACGGCTTGAGTCGTCAGATCATCGACCAGGCCCGCTGCATCAAGCCGAACGAATTCGTGCCGCTGCCCAAGCGGGCCAACTTGGTGATGGCGCCCAATGTGTACCCGTACTTGGAGCTCGGCGCGCGCGATCACCTGCTGCGCGCGCTCGATGCTCACAAGAGCGCAACCATGACCATCAATAGCGCGCTCCGCACCGTGGCTCAGCAGTACCTGGTCTCACATTGGTCGCTGAGCAAAATCTGCGGCGTGCAATTGGCGACGCGTCCCGGCGAAAGCAATCACGAGATCGGGACCGCACTGGACATCAAAGAAGCCGCGGGCTGGCGACCCGCGCTCGAAGCTCAAGATTTCCACTGGCTCGGCGCGTCGGATCGCGTGCACTTCGACTACAAGCCGGTGTCGACGAGCACACACGGCGCCACCGACGTGCTCGCGTTTCAAAAGCTCTGGAACAGAAACCACAAGGACGATGCCATCAGCGAAAGCGGCCGCTTCGATCCACCCACCGAGCAGCGCCTAAAAAAGGCTCCGCCGAGCGGTTTTGCGCTCGGAGCCAGCTGCGCGAAGGTGAGCACTCGGGCTCGCTAGTTCACGATTCGGGCAGGGGGGTCCAATGTTCGAACGTGGCGGCTTGGCCGTGGGGTTGCCCGTGCTCATCGAGCAGGTTCCACACGGTCGCTTGCTCGATGCGGAAGCGCTTTCCAGAGGCGGAAATGCGCACGCCCGCGTAGTCATCGATGAAGCCGCTCTGTTGCACTCGGGCGAGCAAGGCGTCGCGCTCCTCGCGGAGTAACGGTTCCGCTGAATAACGGGATGGGAGTCGTGTGAAGGCCGCGAAATCTAGCTCGAAGCGGCTGAGAGCCCGCTGATTGCCGTAAAAAAATATCGGGTCCGGTTCTGTGCCATGCGCGACGATCACCCGCGGTGCAGTCCAGCATGCGCGCCAAAGATCGAGATGATTCGGGTCGATCAAGCGTCGCCCAGTGAGGCGGTGGTAGCTGCTCACGACTAAATTCAGGCGACGTAGCGCATCGTCGGTGATAGCGGGTGGGTCGGCATTCGGCGCGCTCATTGGCTATCCCTTGAGCAGCTCGCGGGCGCGGGCGAGCAGCGAAGCCTCGGTGTTGAGGCTCGGGTCTTCCACGACTTCTTCCAACAGCGCGCGTAGGACGCGGCCGATATCGGGACCCGGCTTGACGCCCAGCTCTTTGATCAATGTGCCGCCAGCGACGGCCAGGTCTTTGATGCTGAAGGCGGCGCCTTGGGCGATCACTTTGGCGACGTGGGCTTTGAGTAGAGCGATGTGTTGCAGATCGACGGTGGGGTCTTTGCCCTTGGCCTGGACGTCGGCTTCGCTCAGTGCGTACAGATCGTCGACCAGTTCGGGCGAAACGCGCCGCACCCAGCGGCGCACCGCGGCATCGCTCCAAGTGCCGTCGTAGCAAATCAGATGGTGGCGCACGAGAGCGACGATGCGCGTGCGTTCATCGTTCGAAAAGCGTAGCCGTTCGAGCAGCGGCCCCGCCATCTCGGCGCCGATGCGTTCGTGCTCGTAGAAGGTATAATCCTCGGTTTTGTCGCTGAAAGCGCGCGTTCGCGGCTTCCCGACGTCGTGCAGCAATCCCGCGAGCCGCAGGACCGGGTGCTTGGGGCAATTGTCCAGGCAGTGCATGGCATGGCCCCAGACATCGTACGCATGATAGCGATTTTGCTCGCAGCCCACGGATTCGAGCAGCTCCGGCGCGGTGATGGCCAAGAGCCCATGGTCCTTCATGATCTCGAAGGCGCGACTCGGTTGTTTGGCTTTGGTCGCCTTCAACCATTCATCGCGCACGCGCTCGGCGCTCACTTTGCGATAGCTGCCGAGCGAGGGTTCGATCGCGCTTTCGGTCTTGGGGTCGAGCGTCACTTCGAGTGTGGCGACGAAGCGCGCGGCGCGCAGTACCCGCAAGCCGTCTTCGGCGAAGCGCACGGCTGGATCGCCAACGGCGCGCAGCACGCGCGCGCGCAAATCACGGATGCCGTCGAAGGGATCGATCAATTGATCTTCGAGCGGGTCATAGGCGATGGCGTTGATCGTGAAATCACGCCGGGCCAGATCGTCTTTGATGTCGTCGACGAAGTACACCGAGTCCGGACGGCGACCGTCGGTGTACTCGGTTTCGCCGCGCAGGGTGGTGACCTCGTAGCCTCCGTGCTTCATCATCACGGTCACGGTGCCGTGCTGGATGCCGGTAGGAATTACCCGGCGAAAGAGCTGCTGAACTTGCTCGGGGCGCGCCGAAGTGGCGATGTCCCAGTCGCCGCGGATGTCGGCTCCGGACTTGTCTTCGAGCTGTGACAACAGCTCATCTCGCACGCAGCCGCCGACGATCCACGAGCGAAAGCCGCCTTCACGCAGGCGGGCGCACAGCTCGCGCACTTCACCGGGGATGTTGTCGTTGAGGCGTTGCGTGTCTGACACGCAGACTCATCTAGCCTAGTTGCCCCAGGGATTCACGATTTCGCTGCCACCGATCGCAGACTTCGGCTTTTTTGTCGGCGCGCTCGAGTCGGGCTTCTTGCTCGCTGGGGGGCGATACACGGCGCCTGTTCGCGCGAGTTTGTCGAGCTTCACGACTTCGCGCGTTTTGCTGCCGTCGAGCGTGATCTTGTCGGTCTTGTAGCCGTCGCGTCGGATTTCGAGCTCGACCGATTGGCCATCTTCGACGGCCACCATGACCGGGCTCTGCCCGAGGTCTTCGGTGTTGCGGAACACGTGCGCGTCGATCGGTACCGCGGCGAGCAGTACCTGTTTGGCGGCGACCGCAGGCGAGGTGGGCGCGGCGACAGCGGGGGCGGCCGTGGCATTGGGATCGACGAACTTGCTGGGCGTGCCCTCGGCCGTCAGCGTGGTCTGCGGCGCTTGCAGGGCGGAGCTGCTTTGGCTCTTGGCGAAGATGCCAACCACGATGCCGATCGCGGCCAGCACGCCCGCGACGCCCGCGTACAATGGCCAGCGGCTGCCACGCGCACCCGCTGGCTGCGATGGCATTGCCGGCACGGGCTGGGGCATTTGCCCCTTCATGAAGTAATCCACCGGGACGTTGAAGCCGCCCGAGCGCGACATCATTTCCGGAACGGCGTCAGGCACACCGCCCGCGCTCATCTTGTCGAATTCTAAAATCAGCTCCTGCATCGATTGGTAGCGATGCTCGGGTCGCTTCGACAGGCATTTGAGGATGATGGCCTCGAGCCCCGGCGGCACGTCTTGCGGCACCGGCACCAGCGCGCGGATCGGCACGGGCGCCTTGTACATGTGCTGCGTCAAGATGCCCATGAAGTTGTCGGCATCGAAGGGCAAGCGACCGCTGGCAAGCTCGTACAGAATCACGCCGAACGAGTAGATATCGACGCGGTGATCGACGGGCTGACCCGCGGCTTGCTCGGGTGACATGTAATGCGGAGTGCCAAACACTGCACCCGCGCGAGTGAGCTTCGAGCCCTCGGCAGAGGATGAGACTTTGGCGATGCCGAAATCCAGGATCTTCACGAAATCCCGCTGGCCGCCGCGGTCCACCAGGAAGATGTTGTCCGGCTTCAGATCGCGATGAACGATGTTGGCTGCGTGCGCGGCCGACAGGCCCTCGGCGATTTGACGCGCGAGATGCAAAATGCGCTGGACCGCCAAAGGCTGCCCGCCCTCGACCAGCTTGGACATCGGCTGACCATTCAAAAACTCCATCACGAAGTAGGCAGCGCCATCCGGGAATTGGCCGAAGTCACTGATATCGATGATGTGCGCGTTGCCGATCGAGGACGCGGCTTTGGCTTCGTTCAAGAAGCGCTCGGTGACCTCCGCATCGCGCGCGAGATCGGAGCGCAACACCTTCATCGCTACTTTTTTGCCGATGATGGTGTGGACGCAGCGGTAGACCACGCCCATGCCGCCTTCACCGAGCAGCGCTTCGACCTTGTAGCGCCCGTCGATCGTCGCTCCCAGATACGGATCCTGGCGCATGCGCGCGACCTGACTATTGGTCACCTCCGCGTCCGAATACGAGATGCTACCCGGCGCGATCGTCACCACTTTGAGGCCTACGAGCTCCTGCGCGGTCGGGGCGCGCGTCGCGGCCAACGGGGGCTCGTCCTTGTTCCAGGAGCCGCTGGCCGGTTTACGCGGCGGTGGCGGAGGAGGAGGGCGCTTGTTGTTCGGCTCAGTCATCGCAAAGGTTCATCAAGTAGGACGGCGCTCGTGCTCAATGAGTCTAGTGGCTTAATGGCGCAATCCTAAGGCAAAGGTTCTACTCGCCCGGTTAGCCGACTGACGGCCGCCGCCGCGTCGCCGCACTGCTCAGAAGTTCACGCCTTCCAGCGCCGCCTCTGCGCCACGGCAAATCACCGGCCGTCGCCCGCTCCTTCCCCGCCGCGCCCTATCCCGCGCCCTATCCTGGGTCGCCATTTCTTATCCCGGGTGAGGCGCGGGGCGTCCTGGCGCGGGTTTCGGTCTGGGCGGACGCTTCCGGTGTCTTGCTCGGGCCCTGTCTGCTAAATGGCGGGCCGGATGGGATTTCCGCTCGAACTTGCGCTCCGGTACATGCGATCGAAGAAGCGCGCGTTCGTTTCTGTCGGAACGATGTTCGCCGTGCTGGGAGTTGCACTCGGTGTCGGTGCGTTGGCGACTGTCATTAGCGTGACGGGCGGCTTTCGCGCTCAGTTCCGAGAAAAGGTGCTCGGGGTCAATGCCCACGTCCTGATCCTCAAGTATTCCAGCGACTTCCGCGAATACCGGAAGTTGATGGAGCAGATGAAGGGCGTGCCGGGCGTGATCGGCATCGCACCTTTCGTGATCAGTCCGATGATGATCACCCACGGCGATCACACCGCGACCGGCGTTTTGCTGAAGGGCGTGGATCCGAGTCGGGTGAAAGACGTTCTCGATCTGCCGCGGCACATCGTGCAGGGCAACATGGAGGGCCTGCGTCTCCCTGGGGGCAAGCCCCCGGAGCGGCGTCGCCAAGGTCTGCTCGACGATTTCGATTCCTCCCGGGAAGGGGATCCGCTCGAGCCGCTCGTGCCGTTGCCGTCGCACAAGGGCGGTGGTGGTACG
The DNA here is from genome assembly GCA_037200885.1 of Pseudomonadota bacterium. Classification (GTDB taxonomy): domain Bacteria; phylum Myxococcota_A; class Polyangia; order Polyangiales; family Polyangiaceae; genus PMG-095. The sequence goes on along the minus strand of JBBCIN010000003.1, from coordinate 618,177 downwards.
CCAAGTCCGAGCGATACGGCGCCGTCACCCAGCGACTCTGCGCAGCCCCCGGAGCACAGCACGGTGCTCCACGACATCGAGAAGATCGTCCACGACGAGGCGCTCAAGGAGCCCGATCTACACAGCCATTCGAGCGCCTGGGCGGGCGCCGCGGGCGCCGTAAGCGACGCTGCGGACACCGCGGCCGCAGAAGCCGTCGATCCGAGCGCGCCCGTCGGCAGCATCGTGCCCGAGGGCGGCTACAAGAGCGAGTTGCCCGACGACGACGTGCTCCCTGCCGATCTCGATCCCGATCCGTGTCGCGACGCAGAATCGATCAAGCGCCTGCCCGGCATCATCATCGGCGTCACGCTCGAGCGAAACCTGGAAGTCAAACTGGGCGACTGCATCCAGGTCACGAGCCCCACCATTGGCTTCACTTACAACCGCGGGGCGATGCGCGCTCCGGTCGCCAAGCAGTTCCGCGTCACGGGCGTGTTCGACGCCGGCTTCGACCAATACGACTCGAAGCTCGTGTACACCGATCTGTACCAAGCGCAGCCCTTTTACGACACCGGCGACAGCGTGACGGGCATCGAAATGAAGGTGAATGACATCGAAAAAGCGCGCGACATCGCACGCGACATCGACTCACGCCTGCAAAACGGCATCTATCACACGATGGATTGGGAAGAGCTGAACCACGGCCTGTTCACCGCGCTCCGCATTCAGCAGCTCTTGATGAGCCTGGTGCTCGCACTCATCATCGTCGTCGCCGCCTTCACCGTGATTGCCACGCTGATCATGGTCGTGCTCGACAAGAAAAAAGAAATCGCCGTGCTCAAGGCGATGGGCGCGAGCAACAGCGCGCTGCTCCGCGCGTTCCTCTATCAAGGCGCAATCATCGGTGTGATGGGCACCGCGATCGGCCTCGCTCTCGGCATACTCCTGTGCAAAGTGCTGCTCGTCCACGCCCTCCCGCTCGACCCCAAGGTTTACTTCATCTCGCACCTGCCAGTGCAAGTGCGCCCGATGGAGTTCGTGATGGTCGGCGTGTTTGCGATCTTGGTTTGCCTCGCGGCCACGGTGTGGCCCGCGCTGCACGCGGCGCGCTTGCGACCGGCGGAAGCGTTCCGCGAGCAGCAGTAGCGCGGGGCTCGGCCGCGGCACGGCGGAAAGCGCCGGGGGAGGGAACTGTGCGCAGAACGTCACGGGCGAAAAGCACGCCCAACTTGCTGCCACCTCGGGAACCAGCTAAAAACAGCCGTCGTTCTTAGTAAGGAATGTAATGATCAACCGCCAGGGTGTGACGTGTTCGGTGCTGGGCTGTGGGTTCGCTTTGCTCGTGTCGTGCAGCGGCAGCGATCACGGCGGCTTCGTCCCCGACGGGAACGGCGGGTCGTCAGCTACCGGGAATCGAGACGGCGCAGGCGGCTCGAGTGGGCGTGTCGGTGCTGGGGGGCGCGGTGGGGCGGCTGGTTCTTCCGGAGCGGATCCTACGGCGGGCTCCGGCGGCGGCGCGACATCTCCGTTGGCCCCGGTGATCGAAATCACGAACCCCGTCAGCGCGACCAACCCGAACACTGACCCTGTACTGGTCGACGATCAGGTCACTGTGCTCTGCACCGCAAAGGATTCCACCGTCTCCGGCGCAAAGCACGTTGATCCGAGCAGTGTGAAGATCGAGCTCTTCGACGCGGATGGTAAATCGCTGAAGAGCTTTGCTGCAGCAACCACGGCCAACAACTCCGAGTATTCCGCGACGTTCGTCCTCACGGCGGTGCCGAGCGGCGCCGTGAGCTTCAGCTGTTCGGCGAGCGATATTGCGTCGCCTGCACACAGCGCCACGGCGACACTCGAGACGTTGGTCGATCGTGGTCCGGAGATCACAATTGGCGAACCCGTCGACAAGTCCCCGCACAATTTGTTGGGCCCAATGAACGTCGAGTTTACCGCTGTCGCGCTGCCCATCACGGATGGCGACAACCAGGCGGGGGTGAGCGGCGTTACGCTCGCAGTTGGGGGAGTGACGATACCCACCGCCGAGAAGACGAAGGGCAAGTATCAAGCATCCGTGGACTTTACCGACAAGAGCTTCTTCAGTTCACCGCCATCGGGAGTCGTCCCGGTAGTCATCACCGCCAGCAATGGCCGCAAGAAGCCCGGCAAGGCCACTCATACCTTGGCGTACGGTATTTTGATAGACGGAGCAGGGCCGACGATTGCTCTTGGCACTCCGGTTGTCAGCTCGGTCATCGGACGTGCGTCCGTATTGACGTTCAACGTCACAGATGGCGGTTCGGGCGTCGATCGATCGACCGTCGCTGTGAAGCTGAATGAGGAGACAAAGCTCTTCTCGGCGACAGACAGTCAATGGACCTGGGACGATGCGACCGGCGCCTTTTCATTCAAGATAGGGGCCGCGCTCGCAAAGAACGCTCTCGATACCCAGGTTACAGTCAACGTTCTCGCTACGGACAAGGCCGGCAACGCATCAACAGGCAACTCGAGAATCTACAATCTGGACAACCAGCCACCGACTGTAGACTTGGATCCGCCGGATGTGTACGAGCTGCGCCCGGGAACTGCGGCCAACACGAACCAATGCTCCGATCTTTTCGACCCACTCGGTGCGTTCGACAACAGCCAGCCGCTCGATCCGCAGAACGGGTCGCCGAATGATAAGGCCACGGTCGTTAACTTTGGCAGATTTAGGTCACTCGTCTGGGACCAGACGAACGAGAAACTTGGCCAAGGTGAGACATTCCCGGCGTTGACCGACCGCGAATCGGTGCGCGTCTACGTTCAAGCGAACACGGATTCGCCGTTGCTCGCCGATGACGACAAGGACGGAGTGTGCGACGAGATCTGGACGGGTTCGGCACCTCATCAACTCAAGCCAACGGACAAGCCACTGCCATTCCTGAAGCTCGTTGCCCTTACTCCCACGGGTGCACCCGTTTGGGATGGCCTTAACATGCCCGACCTTGACATCTGCAAGCCTGGACCCGTCGGCGGCTTCACGCCCTTGTGTGGTTCGCCTGGGGTTTCGGACATGTCTGTCGTGATCCGTCATCCAGTGGCTGCGCAGCCATTCGAGCCGGTAATTTACGCGGTCGAACCGGATTCAAGTCCCTCCTCCATCATTTGTACTGGAAAGAAATGGGACGTCGCTTCGGCCATCAGTATGGCGGAAGGCGCGAGCAAACTTGGCTGGATTTGCATCGCTGCTCGGGCGGTGGACAACGTGGGCAACATTGGGATCTCGCCACCCTTGCGAGTTTGCCTCGATGACGGAACCAATCCGGATCGATGCAAGGACATCGCTCCGCCCTCGTGCACCGACAGCTGCACTCCGCCACCGCATTTTGTTCCGAACGGACCGGTGAAGCACAACTAGCGTCGGAGCGGCTACACCGGGCACGCCGCGGGTGATGCCGTAGCACCGTGATTCTTCTGGTAATCCTCTTAGCTTTACTTCTTGTAACTATCGGCGTGGCCCCGAGCTTTGTGCACGACTTTGCTCGGAAGTTCTGGCTCTGCGGACACAATTGTCACTTCTGGGTTCGGCGTTCGCGAGTGTTCTCGATTGGGTCTGTTAGACATCCGCGGATCGATGAACGGTCCTATCCAACGCAAAAAGGGGTTGGCACTATCCGCCGTATTGCATTCGAGATCGGCGACAAGTCCGTAGTAACGAGAGGAAACTTGTCGCTGTCCGAAGCACAAGAACTGCTCGCACTGTTGGCGCCGTATTTCGCGCCGGAGACCGTACCGGTGCGAGACCGTCACCAAGCTGGTTAGGCCCGACCAACGAAGTGGGCTGGTGGTTTGCGTCTTAAGTCGCGATATCGAGAGCCATTTCCAAATACGCACACAGCGCATTCACCAACTGCATCTGCCGTGGCGTCTTACAGCGCACCCGCGTGAGCTCCGGATTGCCGACTAAGATGACGAGCGCCTGCGCCCGCGAAGTCGCGACGTTCAGCCGATTGAGGCTATACAAAAACTCGAGCCCGCGTGGCGCGTCCTCCGTGCTGGACTGTATACGGCAAATTTCGGGGTCCGCGAGTCAGCTGTGCACGTCGCCGAACCAGCTCCGCGAACTGACTGGCTACAATCCTCGGCACCGTGTGCACGCGGATGTCGTATTGGGGGGACTCGATTTGATGAATGGCGCGGCGCGCGTGCTGGAAGCTTCTAGCCATCTTGGAAACGTGGATCGAGGCGCTCTGCCTGCCCGTGTCATCACGCTGGGTGGCGCGGGTCCATCGCGCAGCCGCGCGGAGCACTAGAGCGTTGGCCCACGGCCGACTCGGCCGTTGATTTTGTGTCGCCGCGCCGCGGGATTAAGCTTCAACTTTGGAGGGATGATATGACCCAGCGGGAGGGATAGCATCGGCGGTGACGACGGCGGAGCGCTTGCCAGCGCGGGCAGCGGCGCAAGCGAAGCCGGCCTGGCCACGCAGGCAGGGTCCGGGGGAGCGAACATGGCCGGCGCGGGCGCCAGCCATGCCCATGGCGGAAATCCGGAGACGGGCAGCTTTGGCGGAAGCGATCCGGGGGCCAGCGCAGGGTTCGTGAGCGGAGGCCACGCGGGCATGAACGCCATGGGAGGCACCGAGTCCATCGCAGGCACTTCGAGTTGCGGAGTGAACACCATGGACACCAACCAAGGGCTCGAACCTCCGGCCGCCGACACCTGTCCCGGGATCGGCGCAACACTGAAGAGCGGGCACGATCAGGCTCTCAAGGGTCAAGTACTCAACGTCGCGCCGCTAGCAGGGAAATGGGCCGACGGCAGTGGCAGCGCGCGGGTGGAGCTCGTGCTCGACGCGCAAGGGTCGGGCAGCCTCCGGTTTGGGCAAGCAAGCGACTTTCCCGCAATCTCCGATGCCAACGAGGCCTTCCTCTCGGACATCGGAGAGCGCGATTCGAACAAGGTCTTCGACCTGGCATACGAGAAGGAACAGCTCGGTTTCAGCTACTCCGTCATAGCTGACAGCGGTAAGGGGAGTGAGCTGTCGTTTCACGTCTTGATCATGCAGCCTTGGGAAAGCTGGTGCGCGCTACAGGCCCCGGTCCCGTCGCCGTACTCGCGGAATTGTTACGCCTGCATGTACGACGCCGGGCTGTTCAGCTTCTATACGCAGCCCGTTCCGTCGGACGAAGCCTGCGAGGCACAGACCGGCTGTTTTGCCAGCAATCAAGATTCGAGCGAGGCGAAGCGCGTGCATTGTGGCCGCCTCGCACTCTGCCTCTTGCCCTATGACAACGTCTGTATCTGCAGCGCAGACGCGTGCTTCGCGAACTTGCAGAACCAGCAGGGGTCGGTGGCGCGCCCCTATGGTGTGACGCTCGATCCCATCGACACGAAGGTGCTCCGACTCACGAGCAACCAAGACACGCCAATCAAGTATTACCTCGAAAAGCAGGAATAACGGCGGACGCGAGCGGCGACGAAAGCCGCGCGCGGAGTCGCGTATTTGCGAGTGCTCATCCGCTCGGCTGCACGTCAGGCCAAAGACCGGCAATCTCGGCTGGGAGAGGTGGCTCACCAACACGAACACGTCGAAGGTCCACATCGACGTGGCGAAGTGCAAGTGCCTCGGACCATCCGCTGAGTGCTCGCCATCACCTCGGTGGGGGCTATTGAAAGTACGCGGCTTTTCATGGGCGGCAAGGGTCTCGCGCCTTCTGCTGCAATGCGCGTCAAACCTCGTCGCGTGACGCGCGCGACCACGGAAAGAAGCGGCTGCGTTGAAGCAGCCGTAAGTCGCGCGAGCATGAGAGATGCTAAAGCTCCGCCATCTCCAAATACGCGCACAACGCATTCACCAACTGCATCTGCCGTGGCGTCTTACAGCGCACCCGCGTGAGCTCCGGATTGCCGACTAAGATGACGAGCGCTTGCGCCCGCGAGGTCGCGACGTTCAGCCGATTGAGACTGTACAAAAACTCGAGCCCGCGCGGCGCGTCCTCCGCGCTCGACGAAGTCATCGAGTAAATGACGATCGGCGCCTCCGCCCCCTGAAATTTGTCGACCGTGCCCACCTGCACGTCACTCCCGAGCCGGCTGTGTAGCGCCGTCACCTGCGCGTTGTACGGCGCGACCACCAAGATGTCGCGCGCCGTCAGTGCGCGCGCTTCTCCTTTGCGATCCACGAAGCGCGCCCCGCCATTCAGAATCGTGTCTACGATTTCCCGAACGCGCGTCACTTCTTCGTCCGATTGATTCGTATTTCCGCGATGCACGACCGGCACGAAGCGCAGTCCGCTGCCGCTAAAGGGGGCAGGTCCGTCAATGCGTTGGTTCTCCAGGCCCGCGATGGGTTCCAGTCGGCCATCGTAGAAAACCCTGGATGTGAATTCGCAAATCGCGGGCGCCAAGCGTCGCGTTTCGGGCAAGAATACGCCGCGATCCGCCGGCATCGTCAATGCGTCGCCGAGCAGGTGCTCGAGTGCGGAGGCGTCCGCGCCCGGTGGGTGCGAGCCCTTTTGCGGTTGGTCGAGCTGCGCGGGATCGCCGAATAGCACGAGGCTTTGCGCGGCGCTCGAGACTGCGAGTACGTTGGCGAGCGACATTTGGCCGGCCTCGTCGACGACTAGGACGTCCACACTGTGCTCCAAGTGTTCGGTCACCCACGCCCAGCTCGTGCCGCCCACCACGTCGAGATCGCCCGCGCTCAGTCGCGCGCGAACGCGCGCGTAGTCTTTGCTGAGCTCGAACGGCGCATCTGCCTCTTCGCTGTCATCGATGTGCAGCAAACGCACCGTCTTGTCGCGCTCTGCGACCGCGCGCAGCACGCTCTTGATCACGCGATGGCTATTGGACGTCACTCCGACGCGCTTGCCCTCTCGGACCAGTGCGACGATCATTTCGGCTGCGCGATAGGTCTTACCGGAACCGGGCGGGCCCTGAATGGCGAGCACCGATTGCTCCAAAGATAGCGCTAGCCGTTGAATCGCGAGCACGGTGTCTTCGCCCTCACCGACTAGGGAATTTGGGGGGTTTTGCCCGCAGTTCGGCGGATTGCGAAGCAGCAACTCGCGCGCCGCTCGAAATGAACTGCCGCCCGCTAGGATGTCCCGCCCGAGGGCGAGCAAGCGCGCGGCGTGCGCTTTGGTCGCGATCGGTCCACCCGCGATCAGCGCGGTGGGATGCCCCGTCATCGACGGTCCGCGCTTCAGATGCACGAAGTCGTCTCCGAGCGCGAGCACCTCGCCTGCGCCCTTGCCGGTGTCCGGATCGTCGGGTTGCGAGCCAAGCTTGATCGAATGTTCCTGCTCGGGAAATTCGTAGCGACAGATACTCGACTTCTTTTCGCTGCCGACGACCGAGACGAACTCGAGGCCCGCGAGCGCGGAGCGATCTTCGACGCGTTCTGCGGGGGGCAGTTCGAGCGCGCGGAAGTATTCCCACCAGGTTTGCTTGCTTTCGCGCCAATGCCAATCGAGCAGATTTGCCATCAGCCGTTCCGCGGCTTGCTCCTTGGTATCGAGCGCGGGATCTTCTGGCAGGCGCGCTAGCAGGCGCTTGGCGACTTCTGCGCTTTCGTTCTGGGGTTCGTCCGCGGGGGCTGGCTTGGGTTTCTCTGGGCGATCGAGAATTCGGCCGGTTTTTTGCTCGAATTCGGGGCGTCGGGCTTCGAGCCAATCGCGCAGGCGGTAGGTCGAGAGGCAATCTTCTTGGTTGTAGCGTTCGATGGTGGCGCGGAGCTCGGCTTCGGCGTGTTCGCCTTCACCGGTTTCGAGCAGCCAGCCGAAGAGTTGCATCGCGCGCGCGGCGGCGCGTAGATCCGTGCCGCGTTTGAAGTCGTATAGGCCTTCGAGTTGCTTCAGGGTGTAGCTCTCGACCGAGGCGCGTACGCTGCGTTTGACGATGCCGTGTAGGTCGACGAGCACGTGTTCGCGCAGCAGTTGGTCGACTTGGGTTTCGCGCGTGCGGTGGCGGCAGGAGAGAGTTTTGAGCGCGTCCGCCTCGCGGTGGCCGAAGTGGAACACGTGCACATCGGCGAACTCCTCGCGGCCTTTGAAGATGCGGTCGATCACGGCTTCGAAGGCGCGCTTTTCTTCGGCGTGGGTCTTCGACCAATAGGCGTGGTAGCGGGGCGCGCCTGGTTGGTCGCGCGGGATGAAGTCGTCTTCGACTTCGCCCAGTTCGAGCAGCCCGAACAGGTACTCGAGGCCGCTGCCCTGCACGAATGGGTCGCCTTCGAGATCGAGGAACAAGTCGCCTGGTTTGGGCACGGGCAGCCGATCGAGGCCAAAAGTCGGCTCGACATCGAGCAAGAGCTCGTACAGCGGCTTGCCGGCGGCGCGGCCCGCGACCTGTAGCCTCGCCTGCTCGCGCACGCGAGCGAGCGATTCTTTGGCGATCCCCTCCACGCGCTGCGCAGGATCGAGCGCGCCCAGTTCGGTGACGCGCGCGACGTGCGCTGCGCTCAGTCGATCGCGCTGCCGCGACGTGATGCCTGCGACGAGCGATAGGTGGTCGTCGGCGCGTCGTCGGTTCTCACAGCGCTTCCACCAGCTGCACACCCCGCAGTGCTCGACCGGCTCGGGGTAGCCTTCGCGCGCTGCGGCAGCGCCGGTCACGAACGCCTCCAAGCGCTGCTTGGCGAGCCGGTAGTAGGAGAGATAGTCCGCTGTGCGCAGCGCAATCAGTCGCACTTCGGCGCCGCCCGGCGCGATGTACAAAAGCTCCGGCTCGGTGCCTTGCTGCTCCGCGAGCAGTTCGCTGTACGCGCACAGTTGCAGGACCGCGCGCGCTTTGGCTTCGTTGGCGAGCTTTGCATCCACGACGACGTAGCTGTGCGCGCCCAGACGGCTGGATGTGTCGACCTTGAGCAAGAAGTCGGGTCGACCGAACCAACGCTCGTTCACCAGCACGCCTTGCGCGATCACCTCTGCACCGCGCGCCATCGCTTGCTGAGTCGCGAGCACCGCTTCCGCTCGCGAAGCATCGTTCGGGCCTAGGGTGATCTCGGCGATGTCTTTGCGCGTCGCCGCCAGGTACTCGAACACGCGCGCTTCGTGCTCGAAGCCGCGCTTCTCCAGCATGCGCCGTTCGAGCTCGTTTTCGCCGGGGCGATCCAGCTGGCCGAAGGCGACCGCGAGCTCGAGCACGGTCTTGTGCTCGCACTCGTTGAAGCCGCTCAGGTCCGTGGCGGAGAGCGAGAGCTCCGAGCCGTCGCGTGACGCTTTCACGTCAAGCCGCCTAGCGACGCTCTCACGTCAACCCGCAGCGAGGCGTTCGCCGATGACTCGGCGCAAGAGCCCGAGCACGCGCGCGCGTAACTCCGGCGCGCGGAAGGGCTTGCTCACGAAGTCATCCGCCCCTGCTTCGAACGCCTGCACCAGATCAGAGCTCGACGAGTGCCCGGTCAAAAACAAGATCGGTAATCCTCGATGCTGCTCGTCCTTGCGCAGACGCTCGCACAATTCCAGGCCATTCATCCCCGGCAAGCCCCAATCGAGCAGCACCAGGTCAGCCTTGTTCTTGGCCAACCAATCCAGCGCTTCTTCCGCGGAGCCGACCTGCAAGGTCTTGATGCGCGAGGTATGCAGCATGGTGCAGACGATGGCGCGCATGCACGGATCGTCATCGACGACCAACACCGTGCTACCCGGGGGCGCGGAGACCTCTTCCGCGCCTTCGCTGCACGGCGGAGGGATCGACGGTGAGCACTGGCCATTGGCGAAGCGGCACAGCTGATTCCAATCGCGCTCTTCGAACGTCAGATGCAGCTCGCTGCCGCGATCCGCGACGCGCCCCGCGACCGACGTCGCATCATTGCCGATGGTGAACGTGGCCACGAGCCACTGCCCATCGACGAGCCCGTCTTCGACCGGCAGCTTGACGTCCGGCTCCTCGGTATCGAGGGCGTCGGACAACGCTGCAAAGCTTTCGAACTTGTATACGATTCCCTGCACGCTCGAGGGCAGCGTAGTCGCAGATTTCGATCTGCGCCAGTTCACGACAATCCAAATCTGGAACCGGTCTCGCTCGCGCTCCCCGCGTCGCTGCCCTGCAAAAACGCGGCCAATTTGCCACCGGACGCCCCCGCAAAGTTCATGCCGCACGCGGCCACGCAATTTAGACTGGAATCAGCCGTAAGGGCGCAACCCAATGCTCGAGCTTCGCAGTCGTGGAAGTTCGCGAGGAAATGACCATGTTCACGCGCGCCCGGCTCCAAGGGGGCGATCGTGATCCAGCATCGCACCTCACGGGGCGCTCTATGACGCCGAAGGCTGGGCCGAAGCGCGCCGCGCCCCATGACCATCCAACCAAAAAATCACAGGTGCGCCCCGTTCAGCCGCGCCCCGCTCAGCCGCGCCCCGTTCAGCCGCCAGCTTTGAGCGCCGCGAGCGCTTGCTCGATCACGCGGCGGTCCGCGCGATCCTTATCGCGCATGCCTTCCTTCGTCAGCAGCAGACCTGCCAAACCGAGCACGGGCAACCGCACGCCGTCGAGCGTGCGTTCTTCGATGAAGGGCTCGAGCTCGGCGAAGCGATGGCCGCAGGCCGAAGGCATGATATCGATCGTGAACTCGTCGTTGATGCGAACCGCATACTCGCCCTCTTGCTCGAACAGCGTCTCTTGCCCGGCCAATTCGCGGCAGGCGCCATCAGGCAGATTGCTCAGGGCTGTGATCCACTTGCCGGTGTTCTCTGGGGACGGTTCGACGATCAGGTCGAGATCTTCAGAAAAGCGGTTGTAGCCGTGGGCTGCGATCGCGTAGCCACCGATCAACGCGTAGCGAACGCCGGCCGCGTTCAGCAATGTGGCGACGGCGCGTAAATCGTCCCAGGTTGCGGGGCGAGTGAAATCAGCCACTGCTCTGTTTGGCGACGACGGCTGCCACTTGCCACTTTTCTCGATCGCGATTGGCCTCTTCGTGGCTCTTGTAGCGGAAGACGCCTTTCGGAGCTCGCGTGAGGTAGTTCGCCATGCGGGTCATTGCCGCGCGCGCCTCAGGGCTCGGCAACACGCCCGCAGGGGGCGGAACACGACGACCAGCAACACGCAGGAATTTTTCCATGCCGGAGGCAAGCCTAGCATTGTTTCTACTCGGCGGTTCTCAGCACGCTCAACGCCGCGCAAGCTACGCCAATCACCGCGAGCGCGATCCAAGCGCTCGTCTGTGAGAGGTCGATCACCGGTTCACCGCCGAGCAGATTGCGCACGTGGCCGCGTGGCCAGGGAGCGGCCAAGGTCGAAGCGCCCGCGCCCAACACGAAGTCGATGATCAATGCCCATTTGCGGCCGCCGCCGCGCTTGCCGAGCAGTGAGGCCGCACCGAAATAGAGCGAGTACACGACGCCTGCGATCAGCGCGATGCCGACGCTCGTGCGCAGATCGGAGGCAAGTGAGGTGGAGTGCGGCGCGTGCGCGCCGAGCAATCCGGCGATGGTGATCAGAGCGCTCGCGAAGGCGGTGCACAGCGCCGAAGCGAGCAGGACGCCGAGCACGGCGGCGCGGCGATCGGTGCCGTAGCGCGCGATGCCGTCCACGCTGCGCTCGAGGCGCTGGCCGGCGCACACGCGCTCGCTCACGAGGTACGCCAAGAGCGGCAGTGCCATGCCGAAGACCGCGCCGCGGAGCACGTCGTCGGGTGCGCTGGCTGCGTCGCTTTCGCGCTCCATCACCGCGATCGCGAACAATGCGGCGCAGCTCAGCAACAAAACGACGAGAGCGCTCGCTCCGCGCAAGCGTTCGCGCGCGACCATCGAACCGAGGCGCACGCCGTTCATGATGGCCTGGTGGCGGCGCCGCCGCGTGCGCGCTCATAGTAGGCGTGCGCGAGGCCGGCGCGCGCGGCGGCCAGGGCTTCGAGCGGCGGGGCGTCTTGTTTGAGGGCGGTGATACGGATCGCTTCAGCGCGAGCGTTGGCGACCACGCTGTGGGCCAAGCGTTCGAGGTCGCTGCCATGCACCAGTAGCTCTTGGCCGCCGCCCCATTCGACGCCCGAGATATCGGGAGCCTCGCTGAGTCGCGCGGCCAAGCGTCGCGGCTCGGGGGTGTGCACGCGCAGGGTGATGGTGCCGAGGGGCGGGCGCGCTTGTGCAGAGCCGAGCCACAAGCCGCGCTCGAGTGCGCTCGCCGCGCCGCCCAGGCGCGCAGCGTCTTCCAAACGGCTGGCGGTGCAGAGCACGATGGCTTTCGTCGCGCTGAGCTTGGCCAGTGTTTGGACGACGAAATCTTCCTGCAGGATGTCGGCCACGCTGAGCGGCTCGTGCAGCGCGAGCAACGCCGGCTCCGGGTGGCTGAGTGCAATGCTCAGTGCGACCGCGCGTGACTCGCGTGGCGTCAGAGCCGAAACGCGCTCGAGCGCGAAGCGCGAAAGGCCGGCTGCGTCGAGCACGCTCGGCGCGGAACGCGCGTCACCGCGCGCGCGCAGCGCCAAGGTAACCGCGCCCGTGACGTCACGCGCGGGCAGTAGGGTCTCTTCCGCACACAAGGACGCAATGCGCCGGCGGGTGCGTGCGTTCGACCAAGCGGCGACTCCGTCGAGCAGCACGCTTCCCGTGGCCGGCGCGAGCAGCCCCGCGGCGAGTTGGATCAACGTGGCCGTGCCGTCGCGTTCGCTGCCGATCACGACGTGGGTCCCGGCGCCGAACGTGGCGCTGACGTTGGTGAGCTCGGCGTGATTGAGCGCCTGGAAGCAAAGCTCGCTCACGAGATCCGCGCCCCCGCCGCGAGTAACCGCGAAAGCAGGCCCGAAAAGAGCCCTGGCAGACTCGGAACCGCCGGATAGGCGAGCGAAATCAGGAGCGGGCCCAGCACCAACACGGCCAGCAGCGCGCGCGGATGGCGAGGTGAGAGCTCGGCCGAAAAATGCGCCAGCAGCGCGAGCGCGAGGCCGAGTGCGCCCGCGTAGACGACCACCGCGGGCGCGACCGAAAGCGCCCAGGGCAGCGTGCCGCCGCGCGCGACACCGACCACCACCAGGAGCAATGCGGGCACTGCGACCAAGCGCGTCACGCGCACGGTCGCCGCCTCCGTACGCGCGCGCAGCAGGGCGGAGGGGTGAAAACCGCGTTGCAGCGCGAGCGCGCTGAGCGCATCGCGCTCGGGCTGCTCCGCCAAAGCCTGTGCCGAACCGAGTGCGGCAAGCGCGCCGACCACCCAAGACAACGAGACGAGTGCGGCTTGGATGAACCCGTGAATCGCGGCGCCGCGATCGCTGCCGCGCGTCAGCGAGATGGCGATCGCGTAGCCGGCGAACACGCAGAAGGCGTACAGCTTTGCCGCGCGCAGGCCGTGACTTTTTTTACGGCCGAGATCGAACAGCGCGATCAGCGCGCGCTCGCGCTGCAAGCGTAGCCAAAACCCGGATGCGGTCACCGAACCGAGTCTAGAGCCACTCGCACGCCGGGCGATAGCGCCGAAGCGCGCTCGAGCCAGCGCTGGGCGCCCGGATCGCCCAGCTTTTTCAGGCTGATCCCCAGGGCGTAGCTGGCCAGGGCATCGTCCGGGGCCAGCGCGATGGCGCGTTCGGCGGCGCTGACGGCCTGCTGTGGATGGCCATGGGCGACCTCCGCGGCGGCCAGCCACGCCAGCGCGTGGACGGCAAGATCCGATCGCGCGTGGGTGAGGGGCGAGAGGCGCGCGATCGCGGCGTCGAACTCGCCGCGGCGGATTTCGAGACGCGCAACCAAGATCAGAAGCTCTGGATCATCCGGAGCCGCGCTCAGCGCGCTCGCGATCACTTCACTGGCTTCGGCGACCCGCTCCAAGTGGAGCAGCGTCGCGGCCAGACCCACGTGGGCGGCCGTCACCTCCGGCGCCACTTCGACCAAGCGCCTGAATTGGACCAAAGCATCTTCGTACAATCCGCCGTCGTAAAGCAGGTGCGCCAGGTTGGCGCGCGAGGGCCCGAAGCCCGGATCGACGCGCAGGGCTTCGTAGTAATCGCGCGAAGCGAGGTCCGGCCGGCGTTCGCGCTCGGCCAGCACGCCGAGGGCGTGGTGGGGCTGGGCCACGTCCGGGTTCAGGCGGCGGGCGCGGGTGAGGAGCTGGCGGGCGCGCTCGAAATTGCCGCGCTGCAGCTCGACCAAGCCCTGGTTGGTCAGCGCGTCCACGAAGTTAGGGTTGTATTCCAGAGCCAGGCTGAAGCGCGCGTCCGCGGTCTCCAGGTCCCCCGCCGCCAGCGCGGCGACCCCCGCCTCATTCAAGGCCAGAGCCTTGGGCGGTAAAGGTGCCGTCCCAGCGCACGCAAAACAGAAAATCGGCAGGGCAAGGGCAATCGCCGCGATCCGTTTCATCCCGTCCGGTCGGTCAGGCTCCGGATCGGTTGCGTGCGAACGACATTCGGGTTACCCGAGTGCGCCCATGGCAACGGATTCCGAGCCCGTAAGCGGCGCCGCCGACGAGCAACAGGCCTCTGTCAAGAGTCCCACGGCGGCGAGCGCGAGCGATCGCCCGAAGAAGAAGAAGCTCAAGCGCCCCCGGCCGCCCATCCCGAAAACGGAGGAGGAGATCGACTCTCCGTCCAAGATGACGGTGGGCATGCTCGGGGTACTCGGTGTGCTGACCGTGATCATGTGGGCCTTGGCGCGCGGCGGTTGCAATTACCACCCGCCCAAGGAAACGCGCGTGCCGCGTGTCGTCACGACCGAAGACTTGGCGCGCGATCCGAAGAACGCCGCGATCGAGCTCCAGCAGCGCTGGCTGACTCGCGATTTCGCCGGCGCGGCCGAGCTTGCCACGGGCGATGTGGCGCAGCAGCTGCAACAAGAAAAAGCAGCCTGCAATGCGGCCTGCCTCGCTGAGGAGAAATCCCTGGCCGACAAAGTGTTGACCTCAGCCGTCATTCTCGACGCGAACATGATGGCCGCGACCGCACGCGTCACCAGCGTGGGCTTGCCGGGCGGCTCCAAGGCTTTCTTGCTGCGCATGGAGCGCAACGAATCGATCTGGAAGGCCACGCTGCGCAAACCCGACGATGGCACGCCGCTGCCGGCGTTGCCCGCCTCGCCGCATGACCTGCCGATGATGCAGTTCAGCCCCGCCTCGAGCGCGCCTGCTGCTTCCGGCTCTGCGGCACCGCTCGGAATGCCGCACATGATCAAGCTGCCTGGGCGCGCGCCCCCGGCTTCTTCGAAGTAGGCTAGCGACCACGCTGCGCGCGTCGGACGCGCTTTTTCTCGTTGGCGGCCTTGCTGCGGTTTTGCGGCAAGAGCTGCTCTGCTGGGATCACGCCCGCGCTGCGAGCGTCACGCTCCAAGTGCGCCCGATCACTCTCATCGCTCGGGATCACCGCGCGGTCGAACACCCTCTCGCCCAGGTGCCAACGCTCCGCCGCCTGCGGCACGTTGAACGCGACCGCAACCGCGTTCGTCAGCTCGAACGCGCGCATGTCCATTCCGGCGTCTTCGCAGGCGGCGTGAAGAGCTGCCCGCGCGACTCCATAGAGCATCTCTATCGACTTCGGTCGAGGCACGGCTGGGCCGTCGCCCCGACCGGTGTGCGCAGATTCACAGGCTGAGGCATTCAGCGAGGTATGGCTTCTGCAGCCAAGGGGTCGCGCTTCCCAAATGGTGCACGCTCCGCTGGCCTCGTCCAGGAAGTAGCAGGCGCGTCGCGCCACCCAGCGCTCCTCGATCGAAAGCGAGCGTGCTTCGTCCGCCTCGATCGAAAGTGCTTCGCCGATCGCTGGCAACTGTTCCGGTTCTGCCTTGCTGCGCAGGTATTCGGCGACGGCGATCGCCTCGGGAGGAGTCACCTCGACCTTGAGCCCGTGACAGCACCAGGCGCAGCCCTTGCCGCAAGCAATCCCCAGCTGCCAGCCGAGCTCCTTGAGGTGGGGATCGATGCGGGCCGCAACGAACAGGGGCAGCGTTCCAATCTCCGTTGCCGTCCCCACTTCGCTCAGCACCTGCCGATTGATCACGCGCTCCTGCTGGAACGCCTGCTGGTGCTCGGGCGGCGTTTGATACAGGGATCGGTCGGCCTTCATGGCCACCATCAAAACCCGGCGTCGGGTCGGTCAATGTTACAAGCGAGCAACAGATCGATGTCCGACGCGCTAACGCTCGGCGAGCCAGCTATCGATCTCGGAGCGGGAGACCACACCGGCGGCGGAGTGGCGCACGGTGCCTTTTGCGTCGATGTAAATCAGGGTCGGCAGCATGCTGATGCCATAGCCGCGCGAGACGCTGCCGTCGTCGAGGGCAACGTCGAAGGGCAGCTGCCAATCGCGTTTGATGCGCCCAGCCGCGCTCGGATCTTCGTCCACGCTGACGGCGAGGAAGCTCACGTCTTCGCCGTGGTGCGCGCGCCAGGCCTCGGCCAGGCGCGGCGAGCTGCGTTTGCACGCGCTGCACCAACTGGCAAACACCTCCATCAGCATCGGCTTGCCGTGCTGCGCGGCCAGGCTCACGCGGCCGTCTTGGCCCGCCAACGGTAAGTCGAAAGCAGCGGCCGCGCTGCCCTCTTTCGGGCCCGATGAGTGGCGTACGAATTGACTCGCCAGAAGATACACCCCGCCACCGATCGCGCCGTAACGCGCGAGCTCGAACAGCTTGTCGCGGATGACCCGCGCGCTTGGCCAGTTCACGGCGACAAAAGCCGCCTACCCGCCACGAAGCCCATCAACCCCAGTGCCAACACGATCAGCCCATGCGCGGTCCACAGGTGCCACGCCTCATGGCTGGGACAACCGATACCGACCGCGAGCGCACCCCCCACGCCACCCACGAAACCCGCCAAAGTACCCGACAGCCGCGGCGTGATCGGGTTGGTGCCGCGCCAGGCGAGCAGCACGCTGCCGCCCACGATGGCGCCGAAGCCGAGCGCGATCAAACCGCAGAAGAAAGCATGCGATGCACGCGCGCCATGCGAGAACTGTTCGAACGGAACGTAGCTCCACGCGGCGTACGACAGATAGCCGATGAACAGCACGGGCACGAGCACCGCCAGCGCGACGCGCACACCGCGTGACCCGAGCAGGCCGCGCCGCGGTGCGAAACCGATGAACAGTACTGCCGCCTGCACCAGCCCCCAGGCGACCGCGCCGTACAGGCCCATGCGCAAGCCGAGCTCAGAGCGATGGTGGCGCACGCCGAACCAATAACCGAAGCTTGCGACCAGCCCGGACACGGCGAGGCATAGCGAGAGCCGACTGAGGGCGGACAAGCCGCGCCGCGCGCACAGGTTTTTGGTGCAGGCGCCGCAGATTTTTGCGGACACGGCCTCGCCGGGTGCTTCTGGCTTGGGCCAGGGCAAATCAGCGAGCGGGTCGGGCTTGGGCATGCTCATGGTGTACGTGAGTACTGCTCGAGTTCTTTACGCAGTTGGGTGTAACCGCGGTGAACTCGGAGCTTTACGGCAGTTTCGGTCGCGCCCAAAACGGACGCCGCTTCGGCCACGCTCAGGCCTGTGATTTTGGTCAGCACGATCGCCTCCCGATAATTCTCGGGCAGGCGGTCGAGGGCGACTTCCAACGCATCGGAAAGCTCCGCGGGCAGCGGACGCTCTTCGTTCTGCTGCTCAGGCAGCGAACCGTCGGGGGACAGGTCTTCAGTCCTTACCTGGGCGGAACGGCGCTCATCCAAAAATGAACGGCGCGCGATGGCGAGGATCCAAGGTAGGACAGGCGCGCCTTTTAGGAAGCTGCCTCGGGCGCGGTGGATCTTGGAGAATGTGATCTGCAGCAGATCTTCCGCGCGCTCACGATTGCGGGTGAGGCGCAGCAGATAACCCATCAAATTCGGGGACACGCGCCGGTACAGGAACTCGAACGCTTCCGCCTCACCATCGACGTAGCGCTCCATGAGCTGCTCCGAGGTACTCTCGGCGAGGCTAGGGCTGCGCTCCGACGTCAAGCACGCCGCTTCTAACGCGGGCCAGATGCTGGCGCTATAGCTGGTCACGACGATCCACTGAGCGGTTTACGGCCGCCACCGGCCCAAGGTTTCTTAACCGTCAATTTCGCACTGTTGAAGGCCTTCGGGCTTGCGGGGGCGCACTCTCGGCCCAAGGTCCGCCGTTGCGCACAGCGTCACAAAGAGCGCGCCGCTCCGGCTGCGCGGTTGGCTGAGTTGAAAAAATCGGACTGTGGGACCGCGCGCCGTGCCGCACCGGTGCACGTGGGCTGCTGCGGGGCAGCCCCCTTGATGAGGGGCGATCGTGGTCCAGCGATGCACCTCGCAGCGCGCTCGGTTCACGGCGCAGTGCGCTTCGTGGTGGCGGATATGGGGTTCGCGCGGCAGCTCGCGTGGAGACTCGGCACCAGTGGCGCGACGCGGAGACGCGAGCTACTGGCATTTGACACTCGTAGTCCCCTTGCCAGCAAAAATTATGGTTCGTGGACGAACTACAATTTCGGCGGCGAGGGGCGCCAACGGAGAGGACATGGATTCGAGCGCTGTGTCTCGCCAGATGAGCGGCGGTGTAGCGCGCGGCAGTGTTAGATCAGCGACTTCAGGTCGAGCATTTCTTCGACGTCGGGCATGAGCACGAGCTCGACGCGTCGGTTCTGTTGGCGGTCGGCGTCGGTGGCATTGCTGCCCACGGGATCGGTGTCGCCGTAACCTGCTTCGTGTAGGCGAAGTGGGTCGAGACCGCCGCCGCCTTCGACCGGGATGCCCGGCTTTGCTGGCTTCGTCTCTTTCGGTGGCAAGGGCGCGATCAGGTACAGGAGCACTTGGCGAGCGCGCATGGCGGACAGGCCCCAGTTGTCGCCGAAGCGGCCACCCTTGAGCGGCTTGTTGTCGGTGTGGCCAGCGATTTGAAAGTAGCGACCCGCGAGTTGCTTGTCGTTTCGAATCACGTCGGCCACGGCGTCGAGCACCTTCTTGCCGTTGTCGCGCAGCTTGTCGTCGCCCGAACTGAAGAGCACGTCGCCCGGCAAGCGAATGACCATGCGGTTGCGCCGGATTTCGACCTTCAATCCGAGATCAGTGAGCTTCTTCAGCTTGTCCCGCAAGACCTCGAAGCGCTGCTTGATGCGTTCGAGTTGCGCCGCGCGCTCTTGGTACTCCGAGAGCGCGCGATTGACCTCTTCGAGGCTCTTGGCGAGGCTCTTGTTCTGTGAGCCGGTCTGCTCGAGTTGCTGGCTGAGCGATGACACGTTCACGCCCATCTTCTCGAGCTGCTCTTTTAGCTGGAGGACCAATTGCTTCTGGTCTTCGAGCTCTTTCCTATCGGCGTCGTGAGCGGCTTTCTCTTGGTCGTTCCGCTGCGACAGCTGACTGTACTTGGCGAGCTGCGCTTGCCACTCGTTTTCGCTGTAACCGCAGCCGACCAGTGACAACGCCAAGAATGAGACCGCAAACCAACAACGCATCGCCTGAAATCCTCCGACTCGGAGCATCTGCGCCCGACGTCGGCCCGACAGTCGGCGAAGGCTGCGGCGCTGTCAACGTCGCGCTTAACATCGCGGCGCTACTAGCGCGCGTGACGTTTATGTGCCGATTGAGCGTCTGGATTTTTCGCGCCCAAGCTCTCGATTCTCGAGCTCAATCTGTCGGGGGGTCGGCTGCTGGTTAGACAACCTGCGGGGAAATTGCGCGACCACGGAGCGCTCGTTCGACACGCAATTGACACGCTTCAATCGCTATTTTTTGCGGCACTCCATGGTTGGAATCTGCATCGGCCGTGTGTATATCTGCTCGCACATCATGGGCGATTCCACCCCAGACCTCCAATCCGAGCACGAGCACGAGCACGAGCTCGTGACGGAGGACGACTTGCTCGAGGAGCAGGAGGAAATATCTGCGTCGCCGCCGTCGTCGCCTGCGTCTCCGTCTCCGTCTCCGTCTCCGTCTCCGTCTCCGTCTCCGTCTCCGTCTCCGTCTCCGTCTCCGTCTCCGTCTCCGTCTCCGTCTCCGTCTCCGTCTCCGTCTCCGTCTCCGCCTCCGCCTCCGCCTCCGCTCGAGGGTGAGGCATTCGCTGAACCGCATGCCCTGAGTTTGGGCGAGCAGGCGCCGAGCCCCGTGGGGATCCGCGCGGGCGATGTATTGGGCGGCAAGTACCGCGTCGAGCGCGTTCACGCGTCTGGTGGCCTGCGCGTCACCTGTGACGCGCAGCACTTACAGCTGCATCAGCGAGTCGTGGTCAAGTTGCAAACCGCGGCCGCGCGTCCCCAATCGGAGAGCGCGGTCCGCTTTCTGCAAAGCGCGCGCTTGGCCGCTCAGCTGCGCAGCGCGCACCTGCCCCGCGTGCTCGATATCGGAATACTCGATTCCGGTGTTGCCTACTCCGTGACTGAGCACTTATCCGGCACGGATCTTCGCGGCGTACTCCGCGTGCGCGAGTGGCTGCCGGTTCCAGAAGCGGTCGACTATGCCTTGCAGGTCTGTGAAGCCCTCGCGGTCGCGCACGTGGCAGGCCTCGTGCATCGGAATTTGAAACCGGCCAACGTTTTTCTTGCGCGCGAGAGCGACGGCCGCCCGACAATCAAGGTGCTCGATTTTTGCTTGGTAGAGGGTTTGTCGAACGACGCCTCTTTCACCATGTCGACCAGCGAATCGGTCGTTCGCTCATTGGCCTACCTGGCACCCGAGCAAGTGCGCGATCCGGACTCCGTCGACTTACGCGCGGATATTTGGGCGGTCGGCGCGTTGCTGTACGAGCTGCTCACGGGTCAGCCGCCGCATAGCGCTGCGAGCGTGCCTGGGATTTTTGTCGCCATCGCGGCCGATCGCCCCGCGCCGATGGGCCAATTCCGCAGCGAAATCCCGACTGAGTTGGACGAGATCGTACAGCGCTGCTTGGAGAAGGAGCGAGACCACCGTTGGTCGGACGTGGGCACGCTCGCCAAGCAGCTGCGGCGCTTCGCTTCCACGGAGGGTCGCGATGCGGTCGATCGCGTCGTCATGGTGCTCGAGCGTCGCACGCGCAGTCCGCGCAGCCAGCCGCCTGTCGAGTTGGTGAAGATGGAAGCGTTGCAGCCAACCACTCCCTCGGTCAGCGATGTTCCCCGCGTTGGTCTGCCCCCCAGCCGTCGACTGCTCGAGGTCGGGCTAGCCGCCATGGCCATCCTCGGTCTTTCAATTGGGCTGGGCGCGTTCATCGCCGTTCACAATCTGCAGGCCATATTGGCCGCGCGCGTCGCGACGGAGCGGTCCGTCGTGGCGAGCCTTTCACCCGCGCTCCCCGCCACAGCAGCGGCGGCGGCGTCATTGCCGTCCGTGCCCGCGCTCGTACCAGTTCAGGCCACGCCTCCTGTCAGCTCGTCCCAACTCGGAGTCGGGCGTGTCGCGCACGCCACACACAAGGTGGGGAGCACGCTAGCAGCTAGCCCAGCGGTCGAAACCAGTGCACGCTCGCCCGACGCCGCGCTCTCGCCCCGGCAAGCCGTGTTGGAGCCTACCGCTTCATCCCAGGCACTGTTCGACAAAGCCAACTGATCTCCGATGATGCATCGCCCGCTTCAGCTTACATGCCTGATTTTCGCGTCCGCCTCGCTGTCGCTGCTCTGCGCCAGCTCCTCGTCCGCGCAGCCGCAATCAACGCAGTCGCCGCCGGCGCAGCCGCAGCCCGCGCAGCAGGAGCAGCCCAAGCCAGAGCCGGTGAAGACCGAAAACCAAATCAAAGCGGGTGAGCTGTTCAGTGAGGGGCGCAAGCTGGCCGAAGCGGGAGATTACAAGCAGGCCTGTCCGAAGTTCGAGCAGAGCATGAGCCTCAACTTCGGGATCGGCGTGCAGTTCAACCTAGCGGACTGTTGGGAGCACATCGGTCGCAACGCGAGCGCTCAGGCGTTGTTCCAAGGTGTCGCCGCAAGCGCTCGTGCCGCCGGTCAAACGGAGCGTGCCCAAGTCGCACAGGCGCGTGCAGAGGCGCTCGAGCCACGTCTGGTTCGATTGCTGATTGAAGTGAAAGCAACCGACTCGGCGCTGGTCGTTCGGCGAAACCGAATCCTCGTCGAGCAAAAGGCCTGGGGCGCGGCGACACCAGTCGACGCCGGGGAGTACTTGATCGAGGCCACTGCTCCCGGAAAGAAGCCGTGGTCGACCCGCGTTGTCGTGCCCGTGAGCGCGAGTGAAGTCGTGTCGATCGTCGTGCCGCAACTCGACGCGGCTGAGCCCACGAAAGAGCTGAGCGACGCGCCCAAAGAAGCCCCCGCCAAGCCGCCTGCGCCACCCCCCGAGCCAAAAGCGGCTCGGCACAGCGGGTATGCCTATGCCCTTGCCGGCTTGGGTGTCGTCTCCTTGGGCGTCGGCACGGCATTGGCGCTCTCGTTCAAGTCGAAGAACGACGAAGCGAAACAGATTTGTCCGAGCGGTGTCGACTGTTCGCAATCGGACATCGATCGGCACGCGGAGTTGATCTCGGACGCGAAGGGTCTTCGCACGGGGGCGTTCATTGGTTTTGGTGTGGGTGCCGCCGCGTTGATCGCGGGCTCTGTTTTGTATTTTACGCCGTCGTCGTCTTCGAACACCGCTGGCTTGCGTGCCGCGCCGTTCGTGACCGCTGATGGAACTTGGGGTGCAGTCGCGTCGGGTCGATTCTGAAGCTTGCGCTCGAGTCGAGCGCACGCGAAAAGCATTCACACTCTGACGTTCCCGCGACGTTCGTCGCGCTATGCATGCCGCGCCGTCATCAGAATATCACGGGCGTGAATCGAGGCCGTCGTGCTATGGACCGCGCGCTCGATTGCCAGCGGGCGGGGCGACTTTGTTTGTGCGCGCCGTTTCAGGAGTTTCAGTGATGCACACCCAAAATAATATTCGCTACGGCCTACCGCTACTTCTCAGCGCGCTCGCCATGGCGGTGTTTGCGGGTTGCTCGTTGGATCCAGCACCAAATCCGGCTGGCTCAGCTGCGTCGGCTGGGATGAGCAGCCTCGGCGGTAGTGGCGGCGACGCAGCGGGGGATGATCCAACCGCGGGTGAAGCGCCGATGGGCGGCGAAGCGGGTGAGGCCACAGGCATGGGCACTTGTCGCCCAGTGAACGGCGAACCGCTGCAACAGCGTTCGTCGATCCTCTCGAATACGGTCGTCCCGACCGAGCGGGAAGTATTCATAGAGGAGATTTGGACGCTCTTTTCCTCGCAGTGCAAGGGCTGCCACATCGATCAGCAGCAGGGCGGGTTCAACGTCACCCACGACAACTTTGGGGCTCGCTTGCAAGACGCGAAGGTCTTGCAGCGGCTAACGTCGGAGGACGTCACGTTCGTGATGCCGCCGACCCCGCCCAAGCCGTATTCGACGCGCCCCGACGGTGATCAGGTTCGAGACTTGGTGAAGCTGCTGAACGAGTGGGGCGACGCGGGGCATCCAAACGATTATTTCGTCGAGAAGCTGACCTCGACGGCTGCGAGCCCCTATGCGCTCAGCACCGCGACGGGGAACGCCTTCAGCAACATCGGCACCTGCGTGCCGGAGGTCAACAGCGGCTTCGCCAGCGACACGAAGACGATGGCCGCGCTCGACGCGGCTTTTGCCGCGCGCAAAGCCAACCCGGATGCCTCACAACCCGAGGATCAAATCGGGTTACCGGAAGACCTCGCCGATACGGATTTCACGAGCTTCGACTCAGAAGTGCTCGCACGCCGAGGGCTTATCGCGTTCGCCCCGACGTACCCCCTGTGGTCCGACGACGCGGGCAAGCTGCGCTATGTCCGCGTGCCTCTGGGCAAGTCGATCGTCTTCAATCCGAAAACCCAGCATTTCGATATTCCGGACAACACCCGCTTCTACAAAACCTTCTTGAAGGAGGTGATCGACGCCAAAGGCCAGCACCGCTGGCGCAAGATGGAGACGCGCCTGATCGTCGCCCGCAAGGAAACGTCCTCCACCTCCGCCGTAAACTACGTTCCCCAGTCGCTGTTCGGCACCTACAAGTGGGACGAAACCGAAACCCACGCGAGCCTGCTGCGCGATGCCTTGCGCAACGGCCAGCCCTTCGCCGACGAGGTAGTGAGCTACGTTTGGGATGAGCCGCAAGAAGCGACCATTCGCGCCTCGAACCCGCCCAACCTGACGTACACGCTGGGGCAAAAGCAGGTGCTCCGTCATTGGGCCATCCCCGGCAGCAAGCGCTGCATTCACTGCCATGAGGGCAGCAGCAATGGCGACTTCATCCTCGGCTTTACCCCGCTCCAAATCAATCGTCGCCCACTGGGTGAGGGCGGGGTGTATGAGGAGCCGGCGCCGGACGAGCTGACGCAGCTGCAGCGCTTGATCGATTTGGGCGTCATTACCGGGATCAAGTCTGCCTCGCAAGTGGTCAAGCTGGAGGACTCGCAGCGTGATCGCATTGGTCCGCAAGGCGGCCCGACCGTCCCCCGCAATGATCTCGAGCTCCGCGCCCAGGGTTACCTGGTGGGCAACTGCGCCCATTGCCATAACCCGAACGGTTTTCCGAGCGTGGCCAATCCGGAGTTGATCCCGCTGCTCAACTTCTATCCCAGCGCTGAAGGCGGGGTGTTTCAATTCCCGCTCGAGCGCTACAGCCCGCGCATCACCCGCGGCTTCGACAACTCCCAGATTGCGTACATTACCCCGTCATTGCGTGATTTGATCCCGGACCCGGGCGCCTTCCCCGACTACGTCCCCAAGTACGGAGACATCGACCCCAACTCTGCCAACCCCAGGCCGTTCATCGATGCTCCTTGGCGCAGCCTGATCTATCGCAACACCCAAACGCCGTTCACCTACGGTGAAGCGCTGACGCTTTACCCGCACATGCCGTTCGACAGCGCTGGTCATGATTGCCGAGCGGGGCAATGGCTCGGTGAGTGGATGGTGAGCATCCCCGCTGTACGAAAGCACCCGGAGATCTTCGAGGACCAAACCATCGCGCCGCTCCAGGACATGGACCCGCAACCTTACGCGGAAGTACTGCCAGGCGATGCGGGCTACGATCAGGCGCTCAAGGCAGCGAACTTGCGCCTCGCTGACTACCGAAACAATCAGCACTACGCACAGTGCCCGGACAACTCGGACATCTTCTATGTCGACTCGACCCTCAGCACGAGCCCGAACGACACCAATCCCACGCCGCGGGATACCAACCTGGACGGCGTGCCCGACCACGCAAATTGGGTCTCGACCGATCTCACCGAGTTTCCCGGCTTGTGGCAACCGCGCCGAATTGACTGGAAGTCGTACCTGACCGTCGACCCGTCGGACATTCCGCCCAGCGCGACCGAGGATCAGACCGCGGTGATGGCCAGGCTCGTCGATCAGCTGCAATCCGTACGGCTTTCGGACGTGGCGGGGTTTGCCAACACCCCGTTCCCCATGGGCCTGTGGCAGCAGAAGCCGGCCTGCAATTTCTCAGCTCCCCCCGCCGACACCATGTCGAGCGACAAGTTCAAAGGCGACGCTCGCCCGTCCTGGTTCGATGAGATCCAGCCGCCTCAGCCCGACGCTCCTGTCTACAGCGCGCTGCCCGGTCAGGTGCTGTTCGACATGATCTGCATCAATTGCCACGGCCCCAATGCGGATTCGCTGGGAAGGCAAGCCGATACTCTGCAGAACCTCACTGGCGGTACGGCGCGCGTCGCCAACTTCCGCTTTGGCCTGTTCAACCCGTCGCTGCTCGATGACCCCTACGACAAGCCGGACATGGGCCCGCAGCTGAACCGCGTTCGCGTCTTTGGTCCGGTCGCAACCGGGGACCTGACGCCGGACGACTGGGGCGCTCGCTACCTCGCGTGGATGGCTCTCGGCGGGACCGGAGTCCATATCCCGGACGTTATCCTGCAGCAAGTGGCGCGCACCAACGTACTCGGGGTAACGAGGCCCAAGACTCTCGAGCCTTTCACCGGCGTTAGCGCCAACATGCTCCAAGTCGCACAGGTTGCCTGCTCGAAAGTCTTGGGCTGGAGCCGCCCATTTGCCCTGTCCAACCCGCGACACGTGGACCGGACGAATAGCGAGCTGATCCCGACCAATGGAGATGCGGAGTTGTGGACGACCTTGTGCGGCCTGCACAACACACCCCCTGTCACCGTGATCAGTTTTTCTGGAACCACCTCGCTAGCCGCTCAGCCCAAAATATTGCCAGCCTTCTACCCCATTGGAAACTACCCGGTTGACGCCCCCGTGGGCGATCAACACGGTCAGGTCGTGACTGGTATTCAGCCGGGCAACACGATGCCTTGGTGCTTGGACGGATTCCTACCGGCCGGCGTCAGCCTCGCGGACCTGCAGTCCTTTGTCACGGAAAACAACATCCCGATGTGTCCCGACAGCTGGTCCAGAGTCGAAGATGACGAGGCGTCTCAACGCTGGATCAACCGCGGCGCAATCAACGCCGGTCTTTCTGTCTTCACCTACCTGGACAAGTACATCAAGGGCGAGATCCCGCACGTGACCTACGACCAATGCGAGAACCGCCAGTAGCCGTCTTGCGGCAGCCTTCGCGGGGCGATTGGCCTTTGGCCTTGGTCCGCGGGTCGTTGCAGCTGCTGTGGTTCGTGATCACGCCGCTCGCGATGAGCGGCGTGATCGTGCGCTACCTCACGCCGTACTCCGTCACGGCCGGCGGCTTCGAAAGCGCGTTCGCGCGCTTCACTCACGAGCACACGCTGCTCTTCACCTTGGCCCTGTTCGTATCGCTGGTCGCGCTGTTTCGCTATTGGCGCGCGTTCCTGCCGGGAGGGCGCTACCTCTTCGTGCTTCCTCCCCGGCTCGTCGAGCGCGTGCCGCGGCGCCGCTTGGCGCTGTGTGAAGCGGCGTTCGCCGAGCTCGTCTGGCTCAGCAGCGTCGATGGCAAACGAGCGCTCGCGCGCGCCGCGCCGGCCATCGCGCTGCAAATCGACGGCGCCGCCGAGGAGCTTCACACGCAATTGTTCACCGGCAAGTGGAGTCGCGTCGAGCGTGCGTTGCAAGATTTTCAGAATTCCAAGAAGAGCCTTCCGCGTGCCGGCAAGTCGAAGCAGGCTTTGGTTTTCGCGCTGACCGCGGGCGTTGCCGTGCTGCTCGCCCTCGCGGTTCGCCTACGCTTTTTCCAAGCCTACGAGGTGCTCGGCTCATCGATGTTGCCGGCCTTCACACCGGGCGAGTTGCTGCTCGGAAAAGTCGTCGCCTATAGTCCTGCGAATCTTCCGCAGCGCGGGGAAGTGGTCGTGCTGCGCGTCTCCGTGGACGGTGAGGTGCGTGAGATCATCAAGCGCGTGCTGGGCCTGCCGGGCGATCACATTGCGATGCTCGGCGATGTGCCCGTGATCAACGGCTGGGCGCTGCCCTATTGCGACGCGGGTCCCTATTTCAGTCCACAGGATGAATCGGCAAACACTGGTGATCCGAGCGGCCGCTTGCTGATGGAGTTCGTGGGCAGCGAGGCGTATCCGACCTATCAAACGGTGTTCGCCCAGCCGTTTGCGGAGTACGTGGTCAAGCCGGGTGAAGTGTTCGTGCTCGGGGACAATCGCAGCAACAGCCGCGACTCGCGCAATTTCGATGGCGGTGCCGCCCACGGCTTTCCGCTCAGCGCGATTCGAGCCAAAGTCACGCGCGCGCTCTTTAGCCGTACCATGCGTGGTCAGTTCGATCCGGCGAGCGTGTGGCAGCCGCTCAATTTCTCCTTCCGCTTGGAAGGCACGGACATGAGCATGGACGAGAACGCGGCGCGCCGCTGCTTGGTGCTGCGCCCCAAGGACGCTCAGCCCCCGAGCCCACAGAAGCTCACCCTCGCGAGCACTCCGCGATGAGTGTTACCCGGACCTCCCGCTTCTCGGTGCTTGGTAAGCTGGGCGCACTCGTGATTGCACTCGCCATCGCGTGCCTCTTTTCGTACTTGCTGATGAAGCCGCTGCCGACCGTCCGCGCGTTGACTGCGCCCAGCCCGCGCCCGGACCTGCTCGATCGCCCGCATCGCCCCCAGGGCATGACGGCGTCGCGATCCAACTCGAATTGAGACGCTCTCGAAGGCGTCGTCGCGGGGGTTCTCCGAAATTCGTAGCATATGTCCGAAATTCGGAGGTCCATCGTGAGGCTCCACGAAGTGGGAGCTTCCTTTTTTTCGGCGGACTCTGGCACCTGAGCGTGGCGCGCGTCTTGCTAAGCTTCACCTACACCGCTTCTTGAAAAGATCGAGCGAGTCTGATCTATAGCGATCCGTGAATTCCTTGTCGTTGGATCTGAGGCGCCGAATCGTCGCCGCGTATGAGCGCGACGAAAGCACGTACTTTGAGTTGGCACAGAGGTTTGGTGTCGGAGAGACCACTGTTTCGCGGCTCCTGCGGCGCCAACGCGAATTGGGGCACGTCGTCCCAGAGATCGCTGGCGGCGGATTTCCACCGAGGATTTCCGAGGACCGGTTTCCCGACCTGCTTCGGCTCGTCGCAGAGATGCCGGATGCCACGCTCGACCAGCTCAAAGATACCTGGCGCAGCCGATACGGCGTCGACCTCAGTCGTTCAAGCATGCTGCGATCGCTGCAGCGAGCCGGGGTGACACGAAAAAAAAACGGTTCCGACCGTCGGAGCAACTCCGGCGTGACGTCGAGAAGAAGCGCACCGCCTTCCTCAAAGAGGTAGTCCGATCGAGCCGTGCCGGAGCTTCCTGAAGAACTGGCTTCGAACCCTCAAAGAGCGCGTGCCAGCTCGTCTCAAGGCCGCCATCGTGCGGGGACTCCGGCGCGTTACCTCGCGGCATTTGACCTCGTGGTTCATCCATTGCGGCTATCACTTCAAGTGATCTCCGGTGTAAGCGCCCGCTGGTAGCGCTCATGAAGCAGGCCCGCGCGTTTGGCGTCGGCATCATCGTGGCCACCCAAAATCCGATGGATCTGGATTACCGCGCGCTCTCCAACGCCGGGCTGTGGTGCATCGGTCGCCTCCAAACCGACGCCGACCGCGCCCGAGTGATGGACGGTCTCTCCGCCAGCGCCGGCACCGATCGCGCCGCAACTCAAGCCCTATCGCGCGCCGTCTCGCGCTTGGCGCCGCGCTGGTTCGTGGTCCGAGACGCCCACACGAGCGGACTCGGCCTGCTGCAACCGCGCTGGGCGATGTCGGGGCTGCGCGGCCCAATGACGCGCAGTGAGCTGAAGCAGGCGCGGGAAGCGCACGCGCGCGTGTTCGGCGGCGTGTCGGAGATACTGGTGCAGGTTCAGCCATTGCGTCAGACGATGGACTCGTGACAACTCAAACTGAGACGTTCTCGTGGCCGAATAAATGGGCCTGACGCGAGGTTGGTAGTCTCAGGAGAGCTCGGCCGCCGCGTATTCGCCTGACCTCCACCTCGTCGCGAGTCTCCGAAATTCGGAGTGCGAATCTGATATCCGGATGGCGGTTGTGAGTCGTTCCGAGAGACCGGGAGTGCACTCTGCGGAAACACGGGAAATAGCGCTGCTTTTGTGCTGGTTTCCGGGGGTGTGAGCTTGGCGTGCATCTTGCTGATGTCGTCGCCAAGCGCCCGGCTGTTGCGGGTGATCCTGTTTTTTTGGAGGACTCAATGAAGAAAACGATGTTGGTCGCGACGTTCTTGGCCGTCGGCGCCGGCTCTGCCGGTGTCAGCGCCCTCAGCAACATAAAGATGGCAGGGTCGGATACCCTCAAGGATTTTACTCTGACCGTGATCACCGCGGCTGCGTGCCCGGGCTCGGTTGGCATCACCTACGTGGGTGGCGGCTCGGGCGCTGGCGAGAACGCTCTGATCGCGAGCTCCCAAACGACCGCGACCCAATCCACCGCGCCGATGTCCCGCTTCATTGCTGGCACGTTGTCCGGTGCCGTGTGCCAGGTGGATACGAGCAAAGCCGAAGGCATCGCGTTCGCGGCCGACGGTCTCGCCATCGCGCTCTCGAAGACCCACATCACGTGCGATCCGAACGCTGCCTCTGCCGTCACGGGCAATACTGCCGCTGATTGCGTCGCGAAGCCCCCGACCGGTCTCCGCAACTCGGGCACCTTGGCCACCGGCTACGTCCTCGGCGGCAGCCCTCCGTCTGCCACCGTCAAGGGCTGGCAGGACGTCCTGCGCCTCGTGTTCCTCGGCTTGCCGAACTCTGTCGGCAAGGACCCGGCTACCCCCACCACGGCCGCGACGAACAACCGCGACTGCAACAGCGCTGAGCGTCAAGAGCTCGTGAACAACTGGGGCAAGTTGTTCGAGACGACCTGCACCACCGGCAACTGCACGCAGCTCAACCACGCCTGGCGCCGCGACCTGCTCTCCGGCACGACCGACGTGTTCCGCGAGCTGATCAACGCCAAGCTCTATCCGTTCTGCAACACGCGCTTCGCCTTCGACCCGCAGCCCACGCTGCCCGCGACCCCGCCGACCAAGTTGGCTCTTTACCCGAGCCCCGTTGTGAAGAGCGACGGCACGCCGATCTTCGACGACGCTTATCAAGATTTCGATCCGATCCGTCGCGTGTGCGCCGGCGGCGTCATCGGCCAGGGCGGCGCTCTGCCCAGCCCCGACAACAGCACCAACCCGCCCACTCAGCCGGACTTTCCGGTGTCTGTCGCCGAGCAGGTCTGCAGTCCCCAGGGCAGCCTGGGCGTCGTCTTGCCGATCCGCCCGCCAGTATTCAGTGGTCAGACGGTGGACCAATTGTACCCGACTCAGCCCTGCCTCGCGGGTAACCTGATCTTCGGCTCGGCTCCCAAGATCCCCGGCTCCTCGAGCTCGACCTTGTGCCCGAACGGCGACGTGACCTTCGGCCAGAGCGCTTCCGATTACAATCCCGCGACTGGCATCATCACCGGAAGCTCGAACCTCTGTCTCGTTCCGGCGACGAGCACCAACGACGCGCGCTGCATCAACGGCTCGAACAACTTCAACGCGCCGCTCTCGCCCCCGGACGCTGGCAAGATCCTCGGCAACCGCCGCGATGGTCGCGTGTTCAACCTGCACCAGTACACCCAGGGTGGTGGCTACCGCTTGGACACCGAGCTCGGTCCAGTTCGTAGCGTCGTCGGCAACTTCAGCCGCATCCACACAACCCGCACGTTGCTCGCGACCGCGCCCAGCTGCCCCGGCACCGGCGGCGACAAGCGCTGCTGCTCGCAAGACGACGCGACTTCGCAAATTGGTTGCATGACCGAGGCTGATCAATGCTCGTTCGGCTTCGCCGGTGGCGAGGCTTCGGCGCAGGTGTTGACCACCACGGCCGGCAACGAGCTGGCTTTCCCGGCCTCGATCAACAACCAGAAGTACGACAAGGAGTGCATCGTGAGCGCGATCTACCCGCTCGCGCGCAAGGTGTACTTCAACACGCTCGTTGGTTTCGAGAACGTGAATGGTCAAGAGCTCGAGTTGGCCAAGTGCTTCGCCGGTGGCGTTGCCGGTGGCTCGACGCAGTTCGCCAGCTTGCTCGCGGCGAAGAACCTGTTCCCGCTGCCCACGGGCCCGGTGTGCCAGGACTTCGCGAACGAAGGTTGCTCGGCCAACAACACGGCCGGCGACGCATGTGCGAACAACCCGGCCGGCATCCCGACCGCGCATTGAAGTCAGCTGGTACTCTTAGTACCGTCTGAGCGTCAGTAGAGAAAGGCGCGCTCCCCAAAGAGCGCGCCTTTTGCTATTTGAAGAACATGAACCGCAAGCGCGCCGCGAATCTCAGCTGGGAACTCGACCCGAATCGCCTGCGCGCGGCCATGGTGCGCCGCGCTGAGCGCAGCACCGAGGTTCAATGCGACCTGGCTTTCTCCGCCATTCCCGCGCTGTTCGAACACTACGTCAGTCGTTGCGAAGCGCTGTTCGAGCTTGCCGCTCGGCCGCTTTCAGGCCAACAACGCGCGCAGTTTCGAACCCTGCTCAGTCAGGCGCTCAAGACTGGTTTCGAAGCTTCAGCGCACGCCAAAGTCTTGCTCCGAGTGCGCAGTGATCCTTCTCCGGCGCAAACGCTGTCCTACGAGCTCGGCGTCCAAACCCGCGAGATTTCGGATGTGTACGCAACTTGGCTGCGCGTCCCCGATTCGCCCTATTTCGGCGCGCACCCCGATGCGAAGGTGCTGCACATGGCGCGCGAGCTTCAGCTGCCGGCGCGGGTGCTCGACATCGGGGCGGGCACCGGGCGCAATTCGCTTCCTTTAGCCGAGCTCGGCCTCAGCGTCGACGCGGTGGAGCTGACGGCCGGTTTCGTCGCTAAGCTGCGCGATGCGGCGCTTGCCTCAGAGCTGTCAGTCAATGCCATCGAGGGTGACGCCTTCGATCCGGAGCTCGCGCTACCGAGCGATGCCTACGCCTTGCTGGTTGCCAGCGAAGTCGCGTCCTCGCATTTGCGAGACTCCGATGATCTCCGTGAATTCTTTCAGTTCGCGGCGGACAAGCTCGGGCGGGATGGACTGCTCGTATGCAATGTCTTCATTGCACGCGCGGACTACTCGCCCGACCCGCTCGCCCGCCAGCTTTCGCCCTCGGTCTTGAGTACGATTTTCAGCGAGGAAGACTTGGAACGCGCCCAACGCGACTTACCGCTCGCGCTCGTTTCCAACGAGTCATGCTCGGAATACGAAAAGGCGAATCTGCCGAGTGAGGCCTGGCCGCCGACTTCGTGGTTCGAGCCTTGGGCCTCGGGGAACAATCTATTCGATCTCCCAGGCACCGGGCCGTGCGAGCTGCGTTGGCTGGTTTATCGAAGGACTTGAGCCTACCCGGGCCTGCTATCGGGATCGGCTCGCGACAAAAATGAGAACGGGCGTCGACCTGTGAAGCCTGACGCCCGTGCGCTTCTCAGTATCTACTAGTTAGCAGCGTATCAGTTGAGCGGGAGGCAGGTCGAATCGCAGTACGATTGGTCGGAATCGACGCGGCTCATGGCGACGCCACCTCCGTAGAACGTCTGGCCGGCGTGCTGGACGACCGTACTGAAGTTTTGGGCCTCGAGGGAGCGATCGATCTCTGCCTTACACAAGCCATTGCCGAGGCCATTGCTGCAATCCGCCTGGCTCACCGTGCCACAATAGCAAGCCGAGAGCGTCGGGACGCCGCCAGCGGCGCAATGAGTGTCACGCACGCAATCGAGGACCTCGTTGCAAAGCATGGCCTTCGAGGTACCCACCGGAGTCGTGACCGGGTTGGGATCCGTCGGCTTGGCGGCGCCAGTCGAACCCGTGACGGTCGCCGTGGTCGTGTTGCCGATCGCGGTATTGCAGGTGATGAACGTCTGATCAAATCCGTATTGAGCGTTAGCGACTTCGCAGGCCAGACAATCCGGCGAGGTGATCGCTTTGCAGTCACGGCCGCAGTTGTTCGCGGTCAGCTTGGGATCACAGACCTCTCCGGCCTCGACGATGTTGTTGCCACACACGGCGGTGGCCGCGCCGCCACTGCCTCCGCTGGCTCCGCCGGTGCCTGCACTGGCTCCGCCGGTGCCTGCACTGGCTCCGCCAGTGCCCGCGTGGGCTCCGCCGGTGCCTGCGCTCGAGCCGCCAGTGCCTGCGCTGACTCCGCCCGAGCCCGCGCTGACTCCGCCGGTCCCTGCGCTAACTCCGCCGCTGCCCGCGCCCGCGCCGCCCGTGCCTGCACTGGCGCCGCCAGTGCCACCCGTGCCCGCGTGGGCTCCGCCCGCGCCCGCGCTTGCGCCGCCCGCGCCCGCGCCCGCGCCGCCCGCGCCGCCCGCGCCGCCCGCGTGGGCTCCGCCAGTACCCGCGCTTGCGCCGCCGGTACCACCGCCGCTCATGCCGCCCACGCCGCTTCCGGCCGTGCCGCTCATGCCGCCGGCTTCGTTGCCGCCGCCCACTTCAGGTTCGCCCGCCATGCCGTTCATGTCGTCTTCGCCGGCGTGTCCCGACCCGGCGCGACCGGTCATTCCGGCCCGACCAGCCTGTGCGCTGCCGGCTCTGCCGGCCGCGTTGTTTGCGCCGCTGTCGCCGCCGCCATCGCTGTCGCCGCCGCCGCCATCGTTCGAATCGCTGCAGCCCGCTAGTTGACAGCTCGCCAACACCGCGCCGAGCGCCAATCCCGCCCGCAATTTCCTTGAAAAGCTCATGGTATTTTCTTCCTTAACTTACTGTTATCGGTCGTCGCTTCGGTGCCAGACTTCACGCTAAAGACGATCAGTGCTCTCACGCTGCGCGCAGGTTGAATTGCCGTCGAAGGGCAAAGGCCAAAATGGCGACGCACAAGAGCCCGGCCGCGACGCCGAATAGAGCCGTGTGTCGCTGGAAAGCGCGAGCGAGCCGCTGCTGCGGCGCGCTCTGCTCACGAGTGGCGCGCTCCATCATCTCGATGCCAGCGGGTTGCAGCGCCTTTTTTCGTGCGGCATCGATCAAGGCCTGCGCTCGGCTGTAGTCCTCTTCCTTCATGGCCACGCCCCACTGGTAGACCACCAGTTTGGGGTCGTTGGGCGTCTCGCGCGCCATCGCGTCGGCGCACTCGCGCAACCGCTTCAGATCGTCCAAGCGCTCGGCCAAGTCGCACTGTACCTGCAAGCCTGCCTCCATCCCGCCCTGCTCGGCCTTCAGGTGTACCGAGATTTGCGACAGGTCCTCGATGTCGACGGCGGTCAGCGGCCCGGGCTTCGCGAGCAATAGCTTCTCGAAATGCAGGTAATCGGAAATGACCAGACCGTCGGCTCCGAGTGCTCCGCGGCACATGGCCAACGCCTTCTCGGTGTCGCCCGCCTTTTCGTAACCTTCGCAGGATTTGCGGTAGCCGATCG
Organism: Pseudomonadota bacterium; assembly: GCA_037200885.1. Taxonomy (GTDB): domain Bacteria; phylum Myxococcota_A; class Polyangia; order Polyangiales; family Polyangiaceae; genus PMG-095. The sequence continues at coordinate 583,678 of JBBCIN010000003.1, read as the reverse complement.
CGCGATCGGGCACGGCGATCGCCATGGCCTCGTAGTATTTGCCGACCGCAGTGAAGTCGCCCTTGCGCTGGGCGACGTCGGCTTTGTCGGCCAAGTCCATCATGTGGTAGCCGAACTCCAGCGGATTGCGATCACGCTGCTCGGCGGTCGGTAGGCTCTTCTTCGGATCGGCGTCGTTGACGGGCCATTGGCTCAAGCTCTCGGACTCGGGTGTCGCAGCAGGCTGGGTTGCCGCCCCGTTCGAGGCATCGGCGGCCCAGGCCGAGCTGGCACCGAGCCAGACGCCAAGAGCGAGCAGCGAAGCAACCGCTACCGGAGCGCTTTGCGATCGCGAGCGAACAGTGGACACCGCCACGCGAGCCGCGTGCACCAGCGTGCCGAGAACCGCAGCGCCCAGCGCAGCCCACATGCCCCAGGCCCAGCCCGGCAGCTTGAAGCCATTGAGCGCCTGGCGGGCTCGTCGCGTTTCGTAGTGGTCGGGTGCAATCCGTTCGAGCTCAAGGACGGCATTTTCGAGCATCTTTTCGTCTCCCGTGCGTTCTGCAATTTCGCTCGTCGCGGCTAAACTCCAAGGCTGATCCCTCATATAGTGCCTGGCGGCGCCGGCGAGTTTGGTCGCGAGGGTCAGCTCATCCGGCGTCGGGGGCTGCGAAAGTAGCGCGGCCGAAAGAGCTCGAAAGCCCGCGGCGGTCGGCTTTCTTTGGATGGAGGCTTCGCACGCCTGCAGTGCAGCGGGCCTCTTTCCGAGCTCAGTCAATGCTTGGCAATGACGGCGATTGGCCAGGGCATTTTCTGGCGCACCGCGCGCGACTTTTTCGAAGGAGCTCACCGCCGCGGCCACCGAACCCGCGCGGAGCTCAGCCTCGCCACGTAGCAAGACCGCGCTCAACCCCGGATGCAGTTGGTCGAGCGCTGCCAAGTCATCAGTGTCGAAGGCGTTCCGGTCCCACTCGCCGGCCGCGCGAGCGAGCCGAGGCGCGAACAAAGCGAGCCCGCTTGCGAGCGCGGTGCCGAGTAGCACACGAGTGCAGAGCATTTTACGGGTCGCCATGCAGGTGCGTGCTCGCCTCGAGTCAGCTCGCGCGAGAGGAGACTCAGCCTCCCGTTCCCGCGCTGGCACCACCGGATCCTCCTTGACCGCCCGCCGGACCGCCGCCGCCACCAGCGGAGCCGCCCGCACCACCCGCGGCGCTCGGGAAGCAGGTGGACTTGCAACTGCTGTCGCGTTCGGTTTCCAAGAGACCAACTAGTAGGACCGAAGCGTAGTCGCCTCCGTTCTTCAATCGATCGAGGACCGTTGCTGGGTCCGTGCTACCCGTCGCCGCTGCGAACTGGGCCGCGCACGGCCCGTGCCCGTCGGATCCGTAGCAGTTCTCCGCACCGTTTTCCGCGCAACGCGTGGTGAGGGCACAGTCTGCGGCCGGCGCGCAGGTGGCGGCAGGGCAGGTCGAGCTCGTCCCCGACGCAGAGGCGCACGCGAGCGGAGGCTGAAAGTAGCAATTATAGTAAACGCCGCCGAGTCCATAGTTCTGACCGAACGGAACGTCTCCGACGGTGCAGCGTTCACAGGGCGACGGGGTCTTGTCTTGCAAGCATTCCGCGGGGCAAGCGTCATTGTCACACATCAATGCAATCTGAAACGCCATTCCCACGGCGTACTGGCTCTGGTTCTCGCGCTGCGCGACGAGCGCGACATCCGTTGATTCCGCGGCAGCTCCGACCTCGTCGGCGCAGGGGCCGTTCGGGCCCTTTTGAGGATCCTTACAGTCAGCGGTCGACGCGGTTCCACAAAAGCACCCGGTGCTGATGGAACCTGTTCCATACTCTTGACTGCAGTTCGTGCGTCGCAGGCACTCCACCAAGTTGGCGCACAGCTTCTGCTTCGGCTGCCCCGCCGCGGGGCCCTGCTGAGCCAAATTGTTGCCGGACGTGGGCTTGCTCACACTGCCTTGGTCCGTGAAGCAATTGAGAAAGACGTCCTCTTTCGAAGCGGGGGGCGCGGCGCAGTACTTCTTCTCGCACTGCTCACACTTGCTCTTACAAGCGTGCGAGCAGCCGTCCCAATCCTTCGTGTTGCCGTCGTCGCACTCTTCGCCGGGCTCGAGCTTGTTGTTGCCGCACACGGCGAGGGCTCCGCCATTTCCGCCGTTTCCGCCTTGCGCGCCGCCCGCAGCTCCAGAGCCGCCCGTGCCTGGATTCATGCCGCCAGCACTGGGCGCGCCACCCTGGCCCGCCTCGCCCGCTTCGCCCGCGCTGCCGCCCGCGTCGTCTTCCATCCCAGCACCGCCGGCTTTTTCCGGCTTGCCAGCGGCCCCGGCACTGCTCGCTCCGCCTTTACCGGCGCTGGCGCCGCCCTCGCCTCCGCCGCTGGGCGTTGGATCACTCGAACAAGCGATGGTCAACGCAAACGTCGCAATCGTCGCGGCGCTCAGCTGCGCGAGGGCGCGGTTCAGAAAAGAGCGAGAGCTGTTCATGATCGATCGACTCCGGATTGCTAAGGGAGGAGTGCCTCGAGCTTTACAAGCCGAGGCCTCCGCAGAATTGGGCTAATCGCGGGCCGTGAGTAGCATGTGGACTAACACCCTTCAAGCGAGCGGCGACTGCCTAGGAGTGACTTCTAAGCATCGTCTCGGTGACAGATCTCGCGTCAACAGTTCGTCGAGAGATCGTCGAGAAGTACGCGCGCAGAAGACACGTGCGAGCGCGTGCATTGTCACCGAGGCCGCGCGTCGCCGCGCTATGAAGCAAGCAGAAACTGACTCACCACAGATTACAATCTGTCCGGTCCGATACCACATCGTCACAAACTCGGAACCGTGTTCCCTCGGACTCGTGCTACAGGCCGGCGATGCTGCAAAGCTCTCGACGCAGGTTTGTTCGCAACGTCGCCTTGCTCCCCGCGTTGCTCGTGCCGGGCATCGCGCAAGCGACCTTGTTGCGCGGGCTCAACTTGCGCGATCTCACGACACGCAGTCAGCATGTCCTGCTGTTGACGCCGCTCGCCTCGCAGTGCAGCTCGGTCGCTCTCGGCGGCCGGCAGGTGATCGTGACGGACACCAGCGCACGCGTCGATGACGTGATCGAGAGAGTGCGGCCGAGCAGCTCCACCGTGGTGGTTCGGACCCTGGGTGGTGTGCTGAACGGCGCGGGGCTGCTCGTTCACGGCCAGGCGCAGTTGTCGATCGGAGCCGCATGCGTCGCCTTCCTCACTTCGAGCAACGACGGAAGCCTCTGGGTCACCGGCATGGCGCAAGGCCATTTCCCGCTGGAAAGCGCGGCTGACAAGCGCTACTTGAAGTCCAGTCCGCGCTTACCCGAGCTCGTGGACTTCGAGCACAGCGCCGTCCGCGCGCTGGTCGGACGAGAGTTCAGCGAGGCACGGCAGCTGGTTCGTGAGGCCGCCCGATGAGTTGGCATCGCTGCTTGCTCGCCGTCGTCGCTGTCAGCGTAAGCTTGAGCGGCGCACGCAACGCGTCCGCCTTTTGTCGTGCAACGACCTGCGATCCTTCGCAAGCCGGCGGCTGCCCGGCCAACAAGGAGGGTTGCGAGACCACGGGCGCTCCACTGTACTGGGCAAGCAATTGCGTTACCGTGAGCGTACAGGGCGACGCGGCCCCGAGCCAGAACATCGACTATGCGACCGCCGAAGGTAGCATCAAACGAGCGTTCGCTGCTTGGACCAACGCCGATTGCGGCGGCTCCCCGCCCTCGATCACCATCGATGTGCAGGGCCCGGTCCAGTGTGACAAGTCCGAATACAATTCGGCGGCTGGCAACGCCAACATCGTGTTGTTCCGCGAGGGCGAGTGGCCGTACCCCGGCGGGCAGGACGCCCTCGGCGTGACGTTCGTGAATTTCGACCCTGAAAGCGGCGAGATTTGGGATGTCGACGTCGAAGTCAACGCCGTCACGGAGACGCTCAGTATCGACCCGAGCGCGGACGAAGTGGATCTCGATTCTTTGCTCACGCACGAGGCGGGTCACCTCTTGGGCCTCGGCCACACTCAAGATCGCGCCGCGACCATGTTCCCCGGCTACACCCGCGGCAGCACCGGTTTGCGCACTCTCGGCTACGACGATGTGTCAGGTCTGTGCGCCATTTATCCTGCGTCACGCCAGGTGACCAGCACGAGCTGCGTGCCGCGGCACGGCTTTTCCGAGCTGTGCGGTGCCGATCAACCGCCGGCGCCACCGTCGAACACGAAGGACTCAGCGACCGCGGGCGGGTGCAGTCTTTCGCCGCAGGCTGGAGGCTCCGCGTCTGCTTTCTTCGCCGCGCTCTCGCTTGGGTTTGCCGCGTTCCTCGGGCGTCGGCGCCGGCACTACTAATCGGTTCGTAGGCTTTCCAACTTTTCCAGCAGCGTGGCTGGCGTGATGCCCAACGTGGCGGCGGCCCGCTCGTGATCCCCGCCATGTGTTGCCAGTGTCTGGCCGATTGCGACGCGCTCCAAACTCGCTAGCGTCTGCCCGCCCAGGCGAAGATGCGCGATCTTGGCCGGCTCCGCGGGTGCCAGAAACAGTAAATGGCGTGGTTCGAGCGTGTTGTCCTTCACGAATGCGCTGGCACTCGCGAGCACGTTCTTGAGCTCGCGAACGTTGCCGGGCCAATGGTGACAACTGAGCACCGCGTACGTCTCCAGTGACACTTCCAGCTGCGGTCGACCGAGATCGGCGAGCAGCGCGGGTACCAGCAGCGAGAGATCTTCGAGTCGCTGACGCAGGGCCGGCACTGGGATGATGGCCGCCGTGATGCGAAAGAACAAGTCTTCCCGGAACAGCTTGTCGGCCACCCGCGCGGGCAGATCGCGATGCGTGGCGGCGATGACTCGGATGTCGATCGGTCGGTAGCGTTTGCCGCCGACCCGTTGCACGGTCCGGTTCTCCAAAGCGCGCAGCAGGCGCGGCTGCAGCTCGAGCGGCAATTCGCCGATCTCATCCAAGAACAGCGTTCCGCCATGCGCTCTTTCGAACGCCCCCGGGTGAGCCGCCACGGCGCCCGTGAAGGCTCCGCGCTCGTAGCCGAAAAGCTCACTTTCAGCGAGATTATGCGCGACCGCTCCGCAGTCGAACACGACGAACGGCCCCTCGGCTCGCACGCTTCGCTCGTGAATGGCGTGCGCCAGGACGTCTTTTCCGGTGCCCGTTTCTCCAATCATCGTCACCGTGAGTTCGGTCGGCGCGAGGCGACTCAAGGCGGCAAACACCTGCTGCATCGGTATGGCCCGCGAAATCGCTCCGCCGAAGCGCGCCGGAGCATGCAGCGCTCCGACCCGTTTCGGGGGCACGAAGCTGGCTCGGTCACCTAGGCTGCAATCTCTGGCCTCATCGGTCAGAGCAGTCCTTTTGCGTGCATCGTCATCCTGCTTGAAGACTGGCACGGCAATAGGTCGTGGAGTTGGAGTACGAGCGTTCAAGCCTCACCCGATCTTTGGGTCGTGTGGCTCTCCATGAGCTCCCGGTTCGTAACACGCTCCCCCAGCCTCTCCCGTAACGATTGCGCTTCATTCCTGGCAAACCCTCGGCCGCTTTGTGACAGGTCGAGTGTCCATCCCTTCGTCTTGTAAAAGTCTTCAAACCTCCGTACTCGATTGGTCTGCCAGATCCGACGTCGTAACGACTTGGATTGCCAATCGATCTTGAGCTATAGCAGCGCGCGAGAAGCATCGATGTTTGGACGCCGCGCGTGTGCTGGGCTTGGGGGAATCGCCTTGATTCTGTCCGTGCTCGGTTGCGCGCTCGACGATCGAAGCTTGAGCCGAAGCTCGGAGCTGACGGGCGGCTTCGGCAATGGCTCTTCGGGTACAGGTGGAGATGCGCTTGGGGTTGGCGGCTCGGCGCCTCTCGAGCCATTGCCAAGCGATTGCGACTACAGCAAGGACGCGCGGCCAGAATGCCAGAGTCTGGTGGAGAATCCGGGCTTTGCTGTCGACACGGCCGGTTGGGATCCCGAGATGGGCCCGCTCACGCTCACCTGGAAGAACAACGACGCGACCGACGACCCCGCGTCCGGTTCACTCTCGCTACTCAATGCGTTTTTTGGTGAAGCGGATGGCCCGATCGCGCTCGGTGCCTTTGAGTGTCTGCCTGCCACTGCGGGGCAAGCCTACGCCATCGCGGGGGACGTCTTCGTGCCCGAAGGGCAGGGTGATGGCCCGGACGGCGGCAGCTACATGGCGGGTGCGGGCTTCAGCGTCGTTTTCAAGGACGACACTGCGTGCCAAGGCCACACCCTCTCGAGCTTCAGCTCCGACGTGGTCACCGAGCCGGAAGTCTGGACTCACCGCGAGGCAACCGGCGTTGCGCCGCGCGGCGCGGGCTCGATGAACGTGCGCTTGATCACGCTCAAGAATTTTCGTGAGTACATGTTCGAAGCCTGGTTCGACAACGTGCTCGTAAGACCAAGGTAATGGCCGTGAGCACGCGCGTCCTGGCTTCGAGACCCTTGCTCTGGCTGTGCCTGCTGCCCCTCGCTGCGCTCCAATGCACGCTGGATGAACGCCCGCTGAACCATTCTGACTCGGCTGTCGATGCCCCGACCTGGGCTGGTGCGGCCGGTGCCGAGAGTGAGTCGCTGGCGGGCGAGGGGGGAAGCAGTGACGGTTTCGCAGGTCGGCTGGGCGGCGCGGGCATGGTGGGCGACGCTGCGGGTGCAGCCACGAGTTTCGGAGGCAAGCCACCGGTCGATGCAGGCGGCAACGGCGCAATCATCAACGGCGGAGCCGCCGGTGCCAGCGGCGCAGTGTCCGACGCCGCTGGCGGCGCTGCAGGCAGCGACACGCCGTTCGCTGGCCCGTGCGGGGACATCGATCACGACGCCGTCGATGATTGCGAGGAAACTCTGCTGCTCGACTCGCGCTTCGACGCAGACCTCACGCATTGGGTCGCCGGGCCCAACCTGGTTCAAGCTTGGGACCCGCGTGATGCACGAAGCTTGACGAGCTCCGGTTCGATCTTCGTCACCAATCAGGTTCCCATCGCTGCTGTCGATGCCTGGGTGATGGCCGGGACCGAGCAATGCGTTTCCGTGACTGAACGCGTCGAGTATGAGCTGGCCGCGCGCGTGATGATCCCGAACGGACAAGGCTTGGGCGAGGCGGGTCTAAACCTGTACGTGTTTGCCGGCGACGGCTGTTCTGGTGTTTTCTTGGGCGGACTGACGCCGGGGCTCACCGCCAAGCGCGGAGGCTGGGTGGTCGTTGATGGCCAGGTCGAGATGCCTCTCGCGGCTCGCTCGATGGTCGTGCGACTGGTCACGAGCAAGCCTTTTACTCAAGCGACGCTGAGCGCCTTCTTCGATGACGTTCTCGTGCGCGCCTGGCACTGACTCGGCACCAAGCGCGCACTCGCGTTTGCGACTTCCGTCGAATCGCGCTAGGGAGCGAGAGGTGGGCCGTCTTCGATCTCTGATGCTGTTACTCGGCGTGTTGACCGCCGCGTGCGGCAGCGGCGAGTCGGTCGGAGACCCGACCGCGGGTGTCGGCGTCAAGGAGGTCGATTTCCAATCGAGCGTCAACGTTTGCCCCGCTTTCCAAGGGTCAGCCGCAAACCCGACCGAGATCCCGCCGGGACAGCCGGCGCAGATTTTCGCGCTCGCCGTCGATCCGGATGGGCCTGATTCAGATCTCGAATTTCAGTGGAGCGCGGAGTCTGGCACGTTCAGCGAACCCACTCGGTCCTTGACCGAATATCGCTGCGGACGGCCTGGCCCGCTTCAGTTGCAAGTCGTGGCCGTGGACCGCGACGCCTGCGCGAGTTCGCTCGGCGTGAACGTGACTTGCCTCGAGCGTTGATCGCGCGCGGCAGCACTTGTTGCTGTAGTTAGTGCGCTCGGTATGCCGCTATTCCTATTCCTGTGCGTCGTTCTCGCGGCTGAGTGCTCGTTGCACACGAGTTGTTCTGCTCGTGCGGTCGCCTGGAAACAATCCCGTAGCACAGCGTCCTGAAATCGGAGTGGAGCATTCGAAAATCGAATGCCGAGCTAACACGGTATTTGATCTTCGATGACTTGGAATTACAGATGTAATTCAATGGGTTAGATACGAAATCCGGCTCGAAAATGGGGCTGGCCCGAACCTTGAATAGGTGGGCCACGACGCCTGACAAGTCGCAGGCACCGTTCGGCCATTTTTCTGGAGGATTATCGTTATGAAGTTCGTAGCCAAAGTTGGATCGCTCGCGTTGATCGCGGCAGTCGCAGGTGGCGCTGTCGCCGGCTGCTCGGGCCAAGATTTGAGCAAATCGTCGTCTCCGTCGGCTCAGGGCGAGGGCCAAAAGGGCACCATCGGTCTGACCTTGCAGCCCGTCGCGGGCATCACCCTGAACACGGTGAGCTACACCGTGACGAAGTCCGGCGTGACCACGCCGGTGGCCGTTGGCGACCTGCCGACGCCTGGCACGGCCTCGACGTTCAGCTTCGGGATTCCGTTGCCCGTCGGCACTGGCTACACGCTGGCCGTGAGCGGCGTGTCTGTCGAGAACTCTTCGATCACCTGTGCGGGCACCTCGGCTCCGTTCAGCGTCACTTCCAACCTGAGCTCCAAGATCACGCTCGTCTTGAGCTGCACGGACGCCACCAACGGCAACGTCGAGACCGGCGTCACCGTGGTGACTGATGCCTGCCCGCGCTTGATCGTCGATTACGTCGTGGCGACCCCGAGCACTGCGTTCTTGCCGAACGGCACGATCGCGGTTGCCAGCAGCGCGCACGACCTCGACAGCAAGCCGGTCACGTACTCGTGGACGATCTCGGCCCCCGCGGTCGGTTCTTTCGCTCCGGTTTCTGGCAAGACCTCGACCTTCACTTGCGCGACCGACAGCGGCGCGAGCCCGGTTGACGTAATCGTCACCGCCGACAACGGTCAGTGCAAGAAGACCCTGCCGACGACCGTTTCCTGCAAGAGCCTGCTCTGCGGCAACGGCACCCTCGACGCGGGCGAGCAGTGCGATCCGGCCATCGTGGGCGGCCCGAACTGCCTCCCGAACTGCACCAAGCCGATCTGCGGCAATGGCGTGGTCGACGCTCCGTTCGAGACCTGCGACCTGGTTCCAGCGAACCTGGGCGCTTGCAGCGCGACCTGTCAAACCGTCGTCCCGGGCTGCGGCGACGGCTTCATCAACGGCACCGAGGTTTGCGACGGCTCGGCCACGCCTCCTGTGCCCGCGGGTTCTCCGGCCGGCTCGACTTGCAAGCCTGATTGCAGCGGCATTTCTGCCCCGCTGTTCTGCGGCGACGGCATCACTTCTGCGTCGATCGGCGAAGTTTGCGATCCCAAGCTGACCGTGAACAACTGCGGTCGTGACTGCAAGGCGATCACCTCGCCGGCTTGTGCGGCTTGCGAAGTCGCGAACGCTCAATTCGGCTTTGACCAGACCTTCACCACCTGCAACACCGCCATCGGCGGCACGACCACTGCGACCGTCACCGGTTCCACTGGCGCTGCTAAGCCGACCGACGCCAACCCGGTCACGACCCCGGTGGGCACCTCGAAGTCCATGCTCTGCAACGAAGTTCTCGATTGCGTGCGTGACACTCATTGTGCCGCTGGTGGCGTGCCGACCCTCTCGGCTTGCTACTGCGGCACGGCGAGCCAGTCCGATTGCGGCCTGGGTCTCGGCAACGGCGCCTGCAAGGCGGAGATCGAGCGCGCACTCGAGACCAACAACTTTGGCACGGTGGCCCAGCGCGCCGGCCAGACGTTGTACGGTGGTGGCGTCGCGATGAGCCGCGTCGATTCCGACCAATCGTACTGCGATTCGACCTGCCTCCCGCTCAACTGATACGCTGCTAGTTAGTAGATACTGAGATACGAACAGGCGTCGACCTTCACGGGTCGACGCCTTTTCTCTATTTTGTCGCGATATCGTCGCGAAACCCAGCTACAAGGTTTCGAACAAACTCGCTGTCTGCGTTGTTGAGTACGCCAAGACGCCTCGATGCCACCCGGGATGCCCGCCATGAAATTGCAATCAACACTCGGATCTTTCGTCTTGCTCGCTGCTGCCGCAATCGGCGTGCTGAGCGGCTGCTCTCGCAAGGACCAAAGCACTCCGACGGCCTCCAGCGACACCACGAACACGCCCAACACCGAAGCCCTCGCCAAGCCCGCACCAGCTTCAGCATCACCAGGCAAACTGGGCACATCCGCAGCGTGCGCCGCCTGCGAAAACACGCCGACCACCTGCGCTGAATTCATCAATTGTGATTCAGTTACTGGAAACGCGGCCGACGGCACGCCCAAGAGCCAGCTGTGCAAGGAGACGCTGGATTGCGTGCGTGATAGCGGCTGTGCAGCTGACGGCAAGCCGCCCCTGGCATCGTGCTATTGTGGCACCGGCAACGCCGCCGATTGCATGTCGGGCAAGGCCAACGGCCCTTGCAAAGCAGTTCTGGAGCGCAGCCTCGAAGGCAACAGCTTTGCTCAGATGGCGCAGCGGGCCGGCAATCTAACTTTTGGCGGCGGGCTGGCGCTGAAGCGGCTCGACTGCGAGCAAGTATTCTGTCGGAAGCAATGCTTCTAAATTCGGATCATCACTCGGGTCGCGGCAGTCCCCTCTGATTTTCGGTCTCAGTCACTGAAAATCGGAAGGCTGCGCGTGCGCCAGCTAGCTCTTTTGGGCGTTTCTCCTGGGTGCGCTGATGGTGTGCTTCTTGCCGATCTTCGGTGATGACAAGTCCATTTCCACACCTAAGACTCCTGCTGTTGGTCGGCGTTGCGTTGAGTGGCTTGCTCGCGGGGGAAGCGAAAGCAGACTCGACGTTCGTCTACGTCAATGCGAACCCGAGTGAGGGCCCAAACACCGTCGCGGCCCTGAGGGTGATCAACGGCGAGTCGACCGTCCTTTCGGGCTCGCCATTTCCGACGGGCGGGCTCGGCTTGGCGTTGGCACCCGGAGCGGACTTCACGCACCGCGTCGTGATCGCCCGCAAGCGCAATCTGCTCTTTGTAAGCAACGACGGCTCCGGCTCGATCGCCGTGTTCGCCGTCGATCCGACGACAGGCTCGCTCACTGCAGTTCCGGGATCACCCTTCAGTGTCGGCGGCTGGGGAGCATTCTCCGGGATCTCGTTGGCGCTCAGTCCGGATGGGAACGTGCTCTACGCAAGCGGGAAGACGATTATCGGCCTTTCGGTCGCGGCCAACGGCGCCTTGAGCGAGATTGGCGCAAGCTGGGGCTTCGTTGAGCGCGTCGCCGGCATCGCTGTCAATCCCGACAATACCCGCCTGTTCTTGGGCATGGCCAGTGGGGTTGTCGCGCTTCACGGCGGCAGCGCCGGCCTGACCGCGGATCCGCCTGATACCTTGAGCATCGGCAGTATGGCTACCGATCTGCGCCTGAGCTCGAATGGCACGCGCCTCTGGGTGACCACCCAAACCGGCGGCATTCAAGGCTACGGCTACGATTCCGGCTCGTTCTCCGTCGTTCCCGGTAGCCCGTTCGCGAGCGGCGTGAGCGTGCTTGGTGGAATCACGGTCGATTCGAGCGACCGCTTTTTGGTCGCTTATTCGCCGAGCGTCCCGCGCTTACTGTCGGCGCGCATCAATGCCGATGGCAGCCTCGGGAGCAGCACCTCGCTGAGCCCCGTCTTTAGGCCGCTCGCCGCCGCTCTCTCGCCCGCGGGTAGCGTGCTGTTCGCGGCGGATGGTCTCGGCCAACTCGATGCCTGGAACGCCGCGAGCGACGGCACCCTGATCCACATATTGGGCTTTCCACTACTCACCTCGGCGCAGCCCGGCTTCCCCAGTGTTGCCACCTACCCCGTGCAAAACCCCGTGCCCGGCGCGCCTACGTTCATGATTTGGGCACTCTGCGCGTTGCTGCTCGGCACCGGCTGGGTTGCACTACGTCGCGGACGGCGGTTCGGGTCTGCTCTGATTTCCGGAGCCCGATAGCTGATTATCGGAGGCTTGCGCGCCAGCCAGCGAGTCGAGTGGCGTCCCTCACGCGGCTCGTTTCCGCCGAAGCGACACGCTCCACAACCCGGCACCGAGTAGCAGGCCGCCGAGGAAAATCAGATTCGACAATGACGATACCGGCACTGCGAGTGCTGCGACGCCAGGCAAGCGCGTGAGGAACGCATCTTGAGAGCCGAGCAGGTGACCAATGGGCGCGCCTTGTGTGGGGAAGTTGGTCGAGCGCGTGTTGCCGACGATGTGCGTGACGCCGCTCGCGGACTGCACGGACACGCCGGCAGCGCGGTCTTCATCACTGCCGCCCAAGTAGGTCGAATACGCGAGTGTACCAAACGCATCGTAGGCCGTTGCGAAGCCATCCACGGCGCCTTGATAGGTGCTCAGGCCAGCGATTGCTTTCAGCGTTGGGAAGTTACTCGAGTCGGTGAAGCCGACCATGTACAGCGCGTTCAGCGAATCCACGCCGATGCCCGTGCCGCGCTCATCGCCGCTTCCACCCCAGTAGCTCGAGAAAGTCAGCGCGTTCCCTGCAGCACTGAAGCGGCTCACGAAGGCATCCGTGTGGCCAAGCGAACCGAGGCTTGCCTGCGGCGCTGCGTGCGTGGGGAAGTTGCTGGACGCTGTGTAACCCGTGACCGCGGCCGCACCGGACGAGTGTACGGCGATGCCCAGCGCTTCGTCAGTCGAATTGCCGCCCAGATACGTCGAGTAGAGCAAGCTCGAGCCGGTGCTGTTGAGCTTGCTGACGAAGCCATCGAGGTCGCCGCCGCCGAACACCGCTTGCAGCGGCGAAGCGACGGGAAAATTGTTCGACCCCGTGGAGCCGGCAATGAACGCATTGCCTGAACCATCGACAGCGATGCCGTAGCCAGCTTCGCTTGCGCTTCCACCCAAGTAGCTGGAGTAGCTGAACGATGAGCCGCTCGGGGTCAAGGCGCTGACGAACGCATCGCTCGTTCCGTTCAGGGTCCCTTGCAGTGCTGCGGACTTCGGAAAGTTCGTCGAGAACGTGACGCCCACGACGTATGCGCCACCGCTCGAGCTGATCGCGATGCCTTGTGCATAGTCATCCTGGCTGCCGCCCAGATAAGTGGAGTAGGCGAGCGCGCTGCCGTCGGCGTTGAACTTGGTCACGAACGCATCTTGCTTGCCGCCAGCGGCCGCTTGCAGCGGCGCGAAGGTGGGAAAGTTCGTGGAGAACGTGACCCCCGTGACGTAGGCATTGCCCGCGACGTCCGCGCCGATTGCGTAGGCTTGATCGGCTCCGCTTCCGCCCAAATAGGTGGAATAAACCAGCGACCCGCTGGCGTCGAACTTGGCGACGAACGCGTCGGAGCCACCACCGGCAATGCCGGCTTGATAGGGGTTGACCAGCGTAAACAAGTTCGAACTGGTGTAGCCGGCGATGTAGCTGTTGCCGGAGGAATCACTCGCCACGCCGAAGGCTTGGTCGAACGCGCTGCTACCCATGTAAGTGGAGTAGAGCAAGACCGGATCGATGCTCAGCCCTCGCGTTCGGTCGTAGTTGCCGACTTTGAATCCGACACGGTTGCCGGCGCGCAGTTGATAACTGCTGGCAACTGCCACGCGCTCGCCCCGGGCATTGGTTTGGTACGCGACAGGTGGCGCTTTGCGCAGCTGATCGCCTCCGAGCAGCTCGAGTACGGCGCTTCCGTCCGAAGTGATGCCGATCTGCTCCACGCCCTCGAACGCGAGCTCGATGGCTTGCGGATCGGCGCCTGGATCGAGCACGAAATCATACTCGAGCTCGCGGCCGGCAGTGCCGTAATAGACCAGCGAGATTCCCGGTAAAACTTGCTCGTACACGACACTCGCGAAACTCTCGACGCCCGTTTTCCAGTGCGCGCTGTCGCTGCCGATGAAGTAGTTGCTTGCTCCGGGCAACGTTGCGTGTCCGCTGGGCTCCACGGCGCGCGCGCCGACCACGCGCATGCTGACAGTGGCCTGCTCGAACTCTGCCGGCAGTCGCGAGCCGGTCGCGCGCCCGCCCGGCGCGGCTTTGCCGCGAGTGAGCGCCAAGGTCGCGCTCTCACTCGTCAGGTAGAAGCCGTAGCCCCGGCCACGTGCGGCGTACTTCACCGCCGCGTCGAACTGACCTTGATTGCGTTCGAAGCGCAGCGTTGCCGGGTTCTGCAGAGCAGCTGCGTGGGTCGGTCCGAGCCGCGTGCTCGCGCCGCGAGCGCGAGGTACGAACGTCGTCTCATGCTCCGCGCGTGCGGTTCGCGCGAGGCAAAAGCCCGCCACCGAAGCTGCGATCAAACCAATGCCGATCGTGCGCAGAGTGCGAGTTTGCCGCGTGTTCATCGGTGCTCCTCGAAGGGGTATTGGGAATCAATCCCGTGTCGATTGGACGGCGTTTGCGTTCTGGTGGCGGCCACGGCGATTCAACGCCGTCAGCAGTCCCCACCAGACGAGTAACGGAATTGCAAACGCCATGCCTGGCGGCGTAACGAGGGCGCGATACAAGACCTGGAGCAGCACGTGCGTGGGGCGACTCAGAGTGAACGCGTGCACCGGCCCAGTACCGCCCAGGAAGGACAGCAAGGGCGTAGCGACCAAGAACACGAGTAACGGTTCGAGAATCAAGAACCCGAGCGCCATCAGTTGCAGATGCTCTTTCACGGATCGCAACGGTGCTGCGATCGCGAGCGCCAGGAACGCCGCGGTCGGAAGATAGATCAACGACCGCACATCAATCGGTATTTCCAAGGGTTGCTTCGGCCTGGGTGGTTCGACCCGCAACGTGGTGTGCCAAGGATCGACGGCGAGGTCCTCGTCCGTGGCTCGAAATTCCAACCGAGTTCCTGACGCCAGCTGCCCGCCCACAAGGGCGTTGCCGAGCGCGGCGTGGGCCCGCGTGTACGTTGGCCCGATGCCATGGAGCAACGCGAGCCCCCCAAAAACACACACGAATGCCGCAACGAAGCCCACGATTCGGCGCCGCCCGTCTGGGGTCGTGGTAGGCCCTGCGTTCATGACGGGCGACGCCACTAAGTCGCCGGGTGCGGCGGAGACGGGGAGACAGGCTTGCCGATGAGCTGTCGAATCGACAACAAGAACAGCGCCGCCGTGATCGCGACCAGCAAAAGTGGCAGGATTTCTTCGTGCGCCACGGCGAACCAGCCCGCTGAGTACACCCCGATATAGTACAAGCACATGATCCGCAGCACGTTGATCGCGACCAAAATCGCTAGGCCGCGCAGCAACACGATGCCTCTCCGCAGCAAGGGAGCCGGAAACGCCAATACCGCGCTGGCGAACAAGATGTTGATTTCGATCGCGTCGCAATTGCGCACGATTTGCAGTGCGAAGCGGCCGTCGATCCGGGAGCCCGAGACGGTGACTCGATGGTCGAACAGCCGCAGCACGCCCCCAGCGAGCCGAGCGTACGCTTCCAAGTACGGTGTCAGCCAGTCGGTTCGGGCGCCGAACAGCTCGAACGGGAACCCGTAAATCGAAAACAAGACACCTGCGATGATCGCATAGGTTACGGCGAATCGTAGGCCCAGTCTCGGCACGAGCATGCCTGTGGGCTCAGTGCCTGTGGGTTCCGCACCGGCAGCCGAGAGGCTGCTACCGCTCACCGATCGCTCGCCTGCTGATATTTCTTGAGCTTCTCGTACAGCGTGGACGGTGCGATGCCCAGTATCTGAGCCGCGCGAGCCTTGTTGCCATTGGTCTGGCCGAGCGTTTGCTCGATTGCAACCCGCTCGATGCTCTCGAGCTTGATCCCGCCCAACGGTAGCTGCGTCAGATCCGCCTTGGTTTCCGGGATCGTCGGCATGACGAGGTGCCGCGCTTCGAGCACGGGCCCATCCAAGAAGGCGAGCGCAAAGGCGAGGCTGTTCTTGAGCTCGCGGACGTTGCCTGGCCAGCGGCGCGAGCTCAAGAGCTCGATGGCGCCGCGCGAGATCTCGACCTCGCCGCGATCGAGATCCTCCAGCAACCTCGCCACCAGCACCGGGATGTCCTCGATGCGATCGCGGAGCGGAGGAACGTGCACCACTGCGGTCGCGAGCCTGAAGTACAAGTCTTGGCGAAAGCGCCCCGCGGCGACCTCCGCTAGCAGATCTCGATTGGTTGCGGCGATGACTCGGACATCCACCGGCAAATCACGCGTTCCGCCGACGCGGCGCACCGACGAATTGCTCAGTACGCGCAGCAGGCGAGTCTGGAGATCGAGCGGAAGCTCGCCGATCTCGTCTAAAAACAGAGTGCCGCCCGTGGCACGCTCGAAGGCGCCGCGGTGAGTCGAGACGGCGCCGGTAAACGCGCCGCGTTCGTGGCCTAAAAGCTCGCTTTCTGCGAGATTGGCAGCCACTGCTCCGCAATCGAACACGACGAACGGGCCTTCTTGACGTGAGCTGCGCTCGTGGACGGTGCGCGCGAGCACGTCCTTGCCCGTGCCCGTTTCACCGGTGAGCGTGACCGTCACCTCGGCTCGCGCCAGCGGGTTGAGTAGCTCGAATACCCGCCGCATCGCGGGCGAAGCATTGGCAACCTTTCGCGGCGTGTGCAGCACCGGCGGGGCTGGCGGCGGCGTGCTGTCCGGAACCGAGGAGACCGACCTCGATTCCGCCTCCACCGGCGAAGCTGGATAAGCCGAGCCCAGCCAGAACCCACTCTCCTTAACGTTGACTACCGAAGCGGGGGCGCGCGGGATCTCCGGGATCTCCGAGTACTCGACACAAGCGGCTAGGTTGTCGTTCATCGGTAACGTGGCTTATAACAGCCCACACCTGCCTTCACTGTTACGTTTGCATGGATTCGGAGAGGCGATAGCGGGGATGTCTTGCAAAGCGCCTCAATTTGTCACCGAGCGACGCTTGTTGTCACTGAGCGACGCTTGCGAGACTTTTCGAAGCTAGCCATGCGGCGAGCGCGGCTTGAATTCGTCATCGATTCGATTGCGCGCATGGACGTACTTGGCTACACCTGGCCTCGTGCCACGGGCCAGTTCGATTTCGAGATCCTCTGCCCTGCGGTGGATTCTTCTTGCGAGCTTCGCCATTAGTGCGCCTGATCTTGGTTGCTCTGTCGATTCTCGACAGTTGCAGCTCGCTCCAAACGAGAGTGGGGACTCGGGTTCCCCCAGCGGGCTTTCGGGCTCACTCGGCGTCGCCAGCATGGGCGACGGAAGTGCAGGCCGCGCGGGCGATACAGCGATGGGAGGGGGACGGGGAGGCGGAGACTCCGGCGCGGGCGATAGGGGAGGTGCCGCCGGTGCCGGCGTCGACGAACGCCCGCCCTTCGTCGATGGTTGTGCCGATCTCGATCGAAACGGAGTTGGGGATTGTAAAGAAACCCTGCTCAAAAACGCCGATTTCGAGACCGATATCAGTGATTGGACGGCCGAACAGGACACCTTGCTCGAATGGAACATGCACGATGCTTGGGGTGTCGAAGGCACCTCGGGCTCGGCGCTCGTGAGTTCTGTCGGCGTGCTCGACCCCAACAGTGACAACGCGGTGCTCCGCGCGGCAAGCCAGTGCGTCGCCGTCGGCGGAATGCAGCTCGTGACCGTGTATGCGAACGCGTTCGTCGAGTCAGGTCAGCCGGACCTCACCGGACGCGCTCAAATCGTCGTCTTCTTCTTCGATGGCGACAACTGCACGGGCGCGTTCACCAACAGCTTCACGACGCCGCAGCCGCTCGACACGGACGGGATCGACACGTGGCTCGAGCTCAAGGCGGGCTCCGTCACGGGTCTGAGCACCAAGTCGATCCTGGTGAAGCTCGGCCTGTCGAGAGCGTACAAAGCAGAGTCGTTCCGCGCGCGTTTCGATAACCTGTTGGTCAAGGCGCAGACGCCGTAGCGCTCGGTTCGCGTCCGGTGGACGGCAACTCAAGCGACGATCATCGTCGCGAGTTTGTCACGGAACAAGGACATGAGCGCCGAACGGCCGATCGTTTCGTTAAGTTTTCCAGCGAAATTCCGGCTGTGTCGGATAGACGGCGACAGTGGCGGTGGCGAAAATCGTTACGGATCGTTCATCTGTCCGCCACAGACAGCCACTAGGTTCCGCCCGGTCGCTGTTCACCAACGAACGGCGCTCGGAGTTAAAAAAATGCGAGAACTACTTAGGCTAACGGTGGTTTCATGCGCCGCTTTCGCTGCGCTGGGTATGCTGAATGAGCGCACCGCTCGAGCGGACGACCCAGTGCCCCCGACGTGCGCGAGCCTTCCGAACCCGATTTACGTCGCCGGTTCGAGCGCCATTCGCCCATTGCTGCAGACCGTTGGCGCACAACTCGCGGCAGCCGCGACATCGCCCTCCACGATCGTTTATGTGGCGGCGGCCGGTTCCTGCGATGGCGTGAACACGATCATCACGGACCTGAAGGTGACCTCAGGCGCCAAGTACGTTCTAGCCACGAGCGGCACATTGGCCGACTGTACTTTGCCTGCAAGCCCTGGCCAGGCCATCGACGTCGGCATGTCGGACGTCTTCCCGACCAGCTGCCCTGACGTCACTGCGGACCTGCTGACTGGTGTTGGCGATTTCGTGGGACCCGTTCAATCGATGAATTTCGTGGTGCCGATTGCCTCGACGCACACCACGATCAGCGCCGAAGCGGCCTACCTCACGTTCGGCTTCGGCGCGGCCGGCGAGACCGATTGGGACAACCCAGATCTGTACGCCATCCGCAACTTTCAGTCGGGAACCGAGACCATGCTCGCTGGGGCCATCAAGGTACCAACGAACAAGTGGAAGGGCGTCGACAAGGGGGGCAGCGGCGGTGTCATCACTGCCATTTCCACCGCGACGAGCCCTGACAAGACCATCGGGGTCCTGGCGTCGACTGACGCCGACGTCGCTGCCAACCGGCTCACGATCAAGCGCTTGGCGTTCCAGCCCTATGGCGAAACGTGCGCCCTCTACCCGGATTCATCGTACGCCAGTCACGACAAGTTCAACGTGCGCAATGGCCTGTACCAGGTCTGGGGTCCGGTCCACATGTTGGCCAAGGTCAACGGCAGCGTCCCGACGAATCCCAACGCTAAGTTGCTGCTCGATATCTTGCTCGGCAACACCAGCGTTGCCGGTATCGACCCGGTTCAGGCTGAGATCGACAACAACACCGTGCCGCAATGCGCGATGAACGTGCAACGCACCTCGGAGCTCGGTACGCCCAAGGCGTACAGCCCCACTGGCGCGTGCGGTTGTTACTTCGAGTCCAAGACCGGCGGAGCCAGCGACGCCTGTAAGGCTCGGATGTGCACCACTAATGACGATTGCTCTTCCGGCACGCCCAAGTGTAACCGTGGCTATTGCGAGGTGAAGTGATGTCCCTGTTCAAGAAAAATTCTCTCGCAATCGCGTTGGTTGGTGCGTTGGTCGGCGTTGCAGCTCTTCAAGGCTGCAGCAGTGACGAGCAGGCGTCTCCCGGCGCGTCCGGTTCCGGTGGAAGCCACGCGGGTACCGGCGGCAAGTCGAATGCCGGCTCTGCCGGCAAACCAATCAATGAAGGCGGCTCTGCCGGCGAAGAGACCCCCGGTGAGGGCGGCATGGGCGGCACGAGCGCTGGTGGTGAAGGCGGCGAGGGCGGTGCGGCACCCGCATGCGATCTCTCCTTCAACAACGGCACGCTCAGCGCGATCACGGAAAACGGTGGCGAGCTGCCGCCTCTGCCCTGATTCCTTCTCAGTCGAAGAGTAAAAAATGCCGGGGCGCTCGTACGCAGCGCCCCGGCTCTTTCTTGTGTAACTGGTAGCTCGGAGCTCACGTGAATAGGCATCTCTCGGCGATTGCCATGGCCGCGGCGGCGGTGTGGTCGACTCAATCTGCGTTCGCGCAAACCGCGCCAGCGCCTGCACCCGTCCAAGCACCACCCGCGCGCGAGCCTGCAGCGACGGCGGCGCCCGCGCCCGTTCAGGAAGCGTCGGCGGCAGCCGCTCCGGCCGCCACTGCTGAACTCGAAAAGCAGATTGCCGTGCAACGGGCGGACATCGACGAGCAAGACGCTCGTATTCAAGACCTCGAGCAAGCGCTGAAGGCGCTCAAGCAAGCGGCAGCTCCCCCCCCGCCGAAGGCTGCGCTGGCCAAGCCCGCGCCCCCGGCGATCCCCCCTCTCGACGAGTCCCTGCAAGTCCGGGGCTACGTGCAAGCTCAGTACGAATCCCATCAAGATTCGGAAGATCAACTGCTTCCGGGCGGCACACCGCTCAATCAAAATCGCTTTCTCATCCGCCGAGCCCGCATTCGGCTCGATCGCCTGTGGAAATACGGTGGCGTGATGATTGAGCTGGATGCGAACACCGTGCGCGGGCCCGCAATCGGCATTCAGCACGCCGAGGTGAGCCTCGCCTATCGCAATCCGGACCACACGCCGCTCGTCTCCGGGACGATCGGTTTGTTCGACAATCCCTTTGGTCGAGAGGTCGTGGAATCGCCACGTGAGCGCGTGTTCATGGAGCGTTCTTACGCTTCACGCGCCTTCTTTCCGGCCGAGCCAGACCTCGGCGCACGCGCGTCTGGACAGGTTGATTGGTTCCGTTACTCAGTGGCGGTCGTGAATGGTCAGCCATTGGGCGATCGCACCGGCTTCATCCTGCAGGACCCGAACAACCACAAAGACGTGTTGGGTCGAGTCGGAGTCGCGGTCAACGTCAAGCCCAAGTTCCGCGTGAGCGGTGGCGTTTCGGTGCTCAACGGTAGGGGCTTTCACGCCGGCAGTGATGCCACCAAAAACACCATCACCTGGCGCGACATCGACGAAAATGGACAATTTTCGCTCGGTGAGTTCCAAGGCGTGCCGGGCGTTGCAGCGGTGGCCTCCAAAAATTTCGAGCGTTGGCTAGTTGGCGCAGATCTCGCGCTCGAGCTCGAATCCAAGTTCGGAAAGTCGCTAGTCGCTGCGGAGCTGAGCGCGGGCTCGAACATGGACCGCAATGTGTTCATCGCCGATCCGGTGACCACCGGCGTGGATCAACGTGAAATCGGTTACTACATCGCAGTGGTGCAGGAGTTCCCGCATGGTGCGATCGCAGGCTTGCGCTTCGACAGCTACAATCCGAACTCGGATTTCTTGGATTCGCAGGCGGGCAAGGCCGTACCCACGAGTCAAACCGTACGCACCTTCTCGCCCGTAGTCGGGTTTCAGGTCCCGCACCGCGCCCGCTTGGTTTTCCAATACGATTTCATTCACGATGCGCTGGCGCGTGACGCGGCGGGCATTCCGACGGACAAGAAGAACAACACCTGGACTCTTCGCTTGCAGGGGGAGTTGTGAAAACCATTGCATCATTGATCGCGCTATCGATCTTGGCGCACGGCGTGGTGGGCTGCGGAGACTCGGAACGCGCTAGCTCTGGAGCGAATGAACCGCTCACCGTCAGCAACGGGCAGTTCTTCGAGGGCAGTTTTCCCTCCGATCAGGGTGGGCCATCGGTCACCTCGACCTCCGGTATTCGCAGCACCGTCATCCCCGCCGGCACGGTGTCTAAGACCATTAGTGGTGACGCGGCCAATAGCGCGCTCTCGGTGGCGGTCGCTTTGAATGGCCTAGGTTCGGGCTATTGGGTGGTGCCAGTGGGTCCGCCCGATCAGGACACGAAAGGCGAGCTCAGTTGGAAGGTGACCTGCAACTTCGCCCATGACTTGCCCCCGGGGGCCCAACGATTGTTGTTCGCCGCCGCGAACCGCGAGGGGCAATTCGGCGCGCAGCGTGTCCTGGACGTGACTGCTACGCCGTTTGCGCCGCAAGGTCACGTCGTCGCGTCGCTCTCCTGGGGCAACGACGCGGACGTCGACCTGCACTTGATCAGCCCCAGTGGCAAAGAGCTCGATCCGAAGCACATCAGCAGCACTGAAATCGATCCAGGCACGATGATGCCTGCGCCTGGCGCTGGCACGCTCGATCGCGATTCGCTCGCCAACTGCGTGCCAGACGGACGTCGGAACGAGAACGTGGTTTGGCCCACCGACGCGAGCGAGCCCGAGGCCGGCACGTACTCGGTGTACGTCCACCTCTTCAATGGCTGCGGTCGCCCGGCGACCAATTTCGTATTCGACCTCTACATCGATGGTCATCTCGTCGAGAACGAGCACCAAGCCGGGGTGCTGCTCGACACCGACGCGGACAATGGGGTCGGTCCCGGTCTGTACGTCACGCAATTCACGCTTTGAAAGCAAACGGAGTTTCACATGATCGAAAGCGCGCTTCAAAAATTTGCCCTGATGGGTGCCTCGTGGGTGCTCTACCTGCTGCTGGCGATGTCGATTTTTTCAATCGGCATCATCTGCGAACGCATGATGTACTTCCGGTCGCACTCCGGTGACGTCGAAGCGCTCGGCAATGAACTGCTCCGCTTGTTGAAAGCCGGCGATCGCCATGCAGCCGAGGCGCTGCTTCAGGCGAGCAAGAGCATCGAGGCCGCGATCTTACTGCCCGCGCTCGCCTGGCTCGACGGCGGTGCAGACTCGGTCTCGGAAGCGCTGGAAAGCTCCACGGTCAAGAAGCGCGGCGAACTCGAGCGCGGCTTGACCTCGCTCGGTACGCTCGGCAACAACGCGCCCTTCGTCGGCTTGTTCGGCACGGTAATCGGCGTGATTCAGGCATTCCACATGCTCGGCGCCAGCGGCGGCGGCGGCAACCAAGCGGCCATGGGCAACGTGATCGTCGCCATCTCCGACGCGCTGATCGCGACCGGCGTCGGCCTAATCGTCGCTCTGCCCGCTGTGGTTGGTTACAACTTGGCGCAGAAAAAGGTCAGCACGATCGAGAACAACGTGTCGGTGATCAGCAAGCAGATCTTGGCCCTGCTCAAAGCGGAGCCCAAATTGCTCGCTCAATTCGCCGCCCAGTCCGAGCCCGCGCCCGAAGAAGAGGCCGAGCGCGTGGTCGCTGGCGAAGAGCAACCCGAGCTGAGCTGAAGGAGCCGAGCCATGGCTGGAACCACGAAATCTGGCGGCGGTCGCCGCGCGCCGATCGCGGAAATCAACGTCACACCGATGGTGGATGTGATGCTCGTGTTGCTCGTGATCATGATCGTGTCCGCGCAATACATCGTTTCGCAGAGCATCAAGGTCGAGCTGCCCAAGGCGGCGAGCGCGAGTGAATCGGTAGCGTCCGTGGCCGCGGTCACGCTGGCGAAGGACGGCAAGACTTATTACAACCAGGAGCTGGTGAACGAGGGCGAGCTCGTCAATCACTTCAAGGCCGCAATCGCGGGCAACAAAGACTTGAACTTGATCGTGAGCGCGGACAAAGAAGTCCAACACGGTCGGGTCGTACACGTGATCGATTTGGCGAAGCTCGAGGGCATCGTCAAATTCGCGATCAACGTCGAGCTTCAGAACTAAACCATGGCCCGGGTCAAACTCGCATACATTGGGGCAGCGGCAGCCACGGTCACCGTTCACATGGTGGCGTTTGGCGGTCTCAGTGCGATGAAAAAGCCCGAGCCCGAGAAGCACATGGTCGCGGTCATGGTCTCCGCGCCCAAGCCCAAGAAGGCCAAGCCGCCCGAGCCGCCGAAGCCGATCGAGGCTCCGAAGGAGATGCTGCAGCATCCGACCGTACAGCGCGCCGCGCCGCCCAAGCCGGCAGCCGCACCGCCTCCCCCGGATCCCGTTGCAGCCGCGCATCCAGCACTGGCGGCCATGCCTGACTTCGGCATCAACCTCTCGGGAGGGTTGGGCGGACCGGGTGGCGGCATCGCGGTACCGATGGGCGGCGGAGCCACGCCCTCGAGCGTGCAGCCGAAGCCCAAAGAAAAGGTGCTGGGCGTCGCTGCCGAGCGCCCCGCGGTCGCTGGCGACGACTGTCCAGAAGATCTCATCAAGGCCAAGCCGCAAGGCTTCGTGAAACCGACTTATACGGACGATGCGCGCGCCGCCGGAATCGAAGGCCGCGTGCGTGTCGAAGTATCCTTGGATGAAACCGGCAAAGTGATCAGCGCGCGCGTCGTCTCTGGCCTGGGCCACGGCCTCGACGAATCCGCGATCGACGCGGCCAAGCGCATGGCGTTCAGCTCGGCAACCCGCTGCGGCAAATCGGTGAAGTCCACGTTCGTGGTTTCGATGCGCTTCGTGCTTGGAGAGTAAGGTGGTCAAGAAGTTACTGAGCGCAACGTTGCTGCTGGCGTCGTTGTGCGTTCCGCAGGTGGTCTTCGCTCAGGCCAACTCGAGCGGCGAAACCCCTGGGCATCAGCCGAAGCTGACCAAGCTGCCGAAGCTCGTCCACTTCGAAGAAGCACCTTATCCCGACTCCGAGAAAGAGGCCGGCCGCACCGCGTCCGTCGTTTTGCAGATCGCGATCGACGACAAAGGAAAAGTCGTCGACGCCGCGGTGGTCGAGAAGGCGAGCCCCGCGTTCGATGCGGCGGCGCTCGAAGCCGTGCGACAGTTTCTCTTCGATCCCGCGGAAATCGACAACCGCCCCGCGCCGGTCAAGATCACCTACCGCTACGAGTTCGTGCTCAAGATCGAGCCGCCGACCCCGGTCATCAACTTCGACGGCGATATCAAAAATCGCTTCACCAAGAAGATGATTCCGGGCGTCACCGTCGCCGTCGACGGCAGTGGTGAAGTCGTCACCGACGAGGACGGACACTTCGAATTCAAGGAAGTGCCGCTCGGCAAGCACATCATCACCATCAGTGGCCCGAACCTGACCACGGTCACCACCGAAGAAGAGCTCGAGAAGGGCAAGAAGCTCTCGGTCAAGTACGCGCTCGAGCCAAAAGAAGAAGTGCCCGAGGGCGAGGAGTCAGACCTCGAGATCGTGGTCGTCGCGCCCAAGATTCAGAAGGAAGTCGTCTCCACCGAGATCAAAGCCGAAGAAGGCCGGCGCGTCCCCGGTACTCAGGGCGACACGCTGAAGGTCGTCCAAAATCTACCCGGTGTTGCGCGCGCTTCGTTCGGCTCCGGACAACTCGTCGTCTGGGGCGCGGCCCCGCAAGACACACGCGTCTACATCGACGGCATCCACGTGCCGCTGCTGTATCACGGTGGTGGCTTGCGCTCCGTGTTCACCTCCGATCTGGTCCGCTCGATCAACCTCGCGCCCGGTGGTTACGGCTCGGAGTATGGTCGCGGCCTCGGTGGCTTGGTGACGGTCGACTCGCGCGCTCTGCGGCCCACCGGTTTTCACGGCTTCGTCGCCGCCGACGTGATCGACGCATCCGGCATGGTCGAAGCGCCCATCAACTCCTCGACGCGCATCGCAATTGCGGGTCGCAAGAGCTACCTCGATCGCGCGATCAACGCCGTCACGACTCGTGACGTTCAGTCGTACATCCCGATTCCGGATTATTTCGACGGGCAAGTGAAGATCACTCACGATCTCGGTCCGAACGAATCGATCGACATCCTCGGTTTGGTCTCGCGCGATGAACTGACGCGCACCCTGCAAAGCTCCGATCCCGCGCAGGTCAAAAAAGACTACACGCTGACCGACTTCAACCGTACCGGCGTCGCCTACAAGCGGCAATTCGCCGACGGCTCGAGCGTGCTGCTCTCGCCTTGGTTCGGTCGCGACCACCTCACGAGCCGCGCCTCGTTCGGCGGTTCGCCCACGGAGCTCGATACCAAGAACACCGCCTTCGGCCTTCGCGCCGCCTATCGCGGTCGAGTGTCGGCGCACATCGTGACCACCGTGGGTTTGGATGTGGAAGGCAACTTCGCGTCGCTCTCGCGGCGCGGCTCGGTCACTCTGCCCGCGCGTGAGGGCGACCTCTCGGTGTTCGGGCAACCTCCGGGCGACCAAGTGAACGCCGACAACTGGGATGCCAGCACGCTCACCGTTGCGCCCTACGCTCAGGCGGACATCGGCCTGCTCGATGACAAGCTGCACATCGTCCCCGGCCTGCGCATCGAGCCGTTCATCACCAGCGCCAGTCGCCAAACACCCGTGGCCGGCGACACGCCGCAGATCGGTATCACGC
The DNA here is from genome assembly GCA_037200885.1 of Pseudomonadota bacterium. Taxonomy (GTDB): domain Bacteria; phylum Myxococcota_A; class Polyangia; order Polyangiales; family Polyangiaceae; genus PMG-095. The sequence goes on along the minus strand of JBBCIN010000003.1, from coordinate 557,854 downwards.
AGCAGTCGACCGAAGTCGAGCCACGCCTGTCTACGACCTACCAAGTGATCCCGCGCCTCGGCCTGAAGGCCGCGCTCGGCTTCTATCACCAATCACCGCAAGTGTCGGATCTCTCCGCGGTGTTCGGTAATCCGAAGCTGAACGTGGAACGCGCGTTTCACCTACTCGCCGGCAGCACCGTCAAGATTACCGATCAGATCTCGTTCGAAGAAGTGTTCTTTTATTCGAAATCGTCCGATCTCGTCACCCGCTCTGCCTCCGACACGCCGGCGTTGGCGCAAGCCCTGGTGCAAGAGGGCGAGGGGCGCTCGTACGGCGTGCAGGTGCTGTTGCGCCACGAGCTCACGAGTCGCTTCTTCGGTTGGGTGAGCTACACGCTCATGCGTAGCGAGCGCCGCGACGACTGCGCGAGCATCGAAAACGTCCCAGGCACGACTGCCGCCGATGCCCCGCAGAACATCTGCCACGAAGGTGGCTGGCGTCTCTTCGACTACGATCAAACTCACGTCGCGACGGTCGTGGGCTCGTACGATCTCGGCGCCGGTTTCGAGGTCGGCGCGCGCTTCCGCTACGCGACCGGCTTCCCGCGCACGCCGGTGGTCGGGGCCTTCGTCAGCGCTCGCCGTGATTTGTACGAGCCGCTGTTCGGCGAGCAAAACTCGATTCGCATCCCCGCCTTCGTCCAGCTCGACGCGCGCGTTTCGAAGCGCTTCACGATGTCCTGGGGCAAAGCCGAACTCTACGTGGACGTACAAAACGTCACGAATCACTCGAACCCCGAAGAGATCGTGTACGACTACCGTTACCAGAACAAGAATTACATCACCGGTCTGCCAATCTTGCCGGTCGCGGGCGGGCGTTTAGAATGGTGAGGGGCATGAAAAGCGCGATCAAACTGGGATGCTTCTTGCCATTGCTCGTGGCTTGTACGCCTGAGTTCCCCGATCGCTCCTCGAGCGTAGAGACTCCCCGCGTCCTCGGCGTGCAAGCCATGCCCGCGGAAGCGGTGCCAGGAGCATCGGTCTCGTACCGAATCCTGGTCGTGGACCAGAACGGTACCCTCGACGACCCACAGGTCGATTGGTCCTATTGCACCAAATCGAAGCCGCTCAACGAGCTGAACGACGTGGCCTCGGAGTGCTTCGGCGAAGGCGACTTCGTCGAACCGTTCGACTCCGGCAGTACGGCCAAAGGCAAGCTCCCCAAGAGCGGCTGTAGTCAATTCGGTCCGGATATTCCCAAGACGTTGCCCGGTCAGTCCCCTGGTCGACCTACCGATCCCGACTCCAGTGGCGGCTTCTACCAGCCCGTGATCTTGGACGTGCACGCGGGCGACGAGGACATCAGCTCGCTCGCCGAGACGCGCATCACCTGCGGACTCGCCAACGGCGCTGGCGACATCGACGCCTTCCGTACTGCGACCAAGACCAACGAGAATCCCGCGATCTCGACGGTCACCGCTGTCAATCTGGACAACGCCGTGCTCAGCGATGGCGCAGTGGACGGCCCACTCAGTGTGCCAGTCGGCATGCCCGTGGTCTTCCGGACCTCGTGGCCGAGCTGTCCGACCGACCCGGTCTGCGGCGATGGCATGTGCACCTCCGGTGAAACCGTGACGAGCTGCCCGGACGATTGCCTGAGCAACCCGGTCGGTTGCACCGGATCCGAGAGCTACGGCTACGTCGATCCAACGAACGGCGAACTCGTCCCGCGTCACGAGGCAATGCGAGTCGCTTGGTTCGCGACGCAAGGCTCCTTCGACGACGACCACACCGGACGCACCGAAGATGACTTCGCGATGACGTCGAGCGACAACGCCTGGCAGGCGCCGAGCACCCCTGGTCTAGTGTTCATGTGGGTCGTTCTTCGCGATGCACGCGGTGGAAGCAGCTGGCAGAGCTTCCAACTACGAGTGGAATAAACGCCCAGATTCGTCGCGAAACCGACACATAACGCTGGTACACGGACTGGCACTATGCCCCAGCCGAGTGACGACGACCAAACGAGTCATGGCGAGATGGTGTTCGACGACGAGTTCCTCGATGACTCGGCACCCACGCGGGTCTCAATCGATCCTCGTCGCGAGTTGATGCAAATGATGGGCCGCGACCAGCGTCCCGAACAAGTGCGGGTCGGCGATCTGCTAGTCGGCAAGTACCGCGTCGAGCGCGTTCACCGTCGCGGCGCACTTGGCTTGACCCTCGAAGCGCTGCACACGCAGCTGGGACAACGTGTGGCAGTCCGCTTGCTTTCTGCGGATCCAAAGGCGTATCCAGAAGCCGCGGCCCGCTTTCTGCGCGGCGCTCGCCTTGCCGTCCAATTCCAAAACGAGCACACCGCTCGCATCATCGACGTCGGTTGCCTGGAATCGGGCGCCCCCTACATCGTCGCAGAATTGCTGACGGGCTCTGATCTCCTGCGCGTGCTCCGAGTGCGTGATTCGCTGCCGATCGCCGAGGCGGTCGACTTCATCTTGCAGGCCTGCGAAGGCTTGGCCGAAGCCCATGCGCACAACGTCGTCCACCGCAATTTGAAGCCGACGAATCTGTTTCTCACCCGCCGGGAAGGCGTCCGTCGAGTTGCGGTGCTCGACTTCGGTGTGTCAGAAGATCCGCTGAGCGACATTGCGATCAATCTCGGCAGCACTCACGGAGCTGCCCGTGCGTTATCATACCTCGCGCCCGAACAGATCCGCGAGCCCGCCACAGTGGATGCACGCGCCGACATCTGGGCGCTGGGTGCCATCTTGCATGAGATGTTGACTGGTTGCCTGCTCCACGAAGCGCGCGCCACGCCCGCTCTTTTGGCCACGATCGCGGCTGATGCACCGGTACCGCTGACTCACCTGCGGCCCGACGCTCCGATCGAGCTGGAGGCTGTCGTATTGCGTGCGGTCGCCAAGGACCGCGAGGACCGCTACTCGAGCCTCGCTGAGCTTGCAGAAGCGCTCCGCCCTTTCGCGTCTGAGGAGGGACAAGAGTCCGCTTCGCGCATCGCCAAGGTACTCGGTCGCCGCGCTTCGCGCTCGTTGCCTCCACCGCTGCCAGGGGCGCCACGCTCGAAGGCAATCGTCCATGTGGCACGCTCGCCCAAGGCACCACCACCGGTCCATCAAGCTCCGAGCAACACCCGACGCTGGACGGAATTGGCACTCACTGGCGCGGGTCTGGCTGCCGCCGGCGCGCTTGGCGTGTTCTTCGCCGTGCACACGATGGAAGGCGCCTTGGCTGCGGCCATCGCTCCGCGCACCGTGGTTGCCGACCTATCGCCGGCGTTGCCAGCGACGGTGCCCGCGGTGGCTTCCGCCGCCGCGCCGTTAGCACCGCCACCCGTGGCGGTCGCTTCAGCGCAAGCACCGGCAGCGCTCGTCGCGCCGGCACCGGTGGCTCTTGCTGCGCCGGTAACTGCGACTCCCGCCGCGGTGTTGCCGACCCCGGCACCCGTGCCGCCGGCGCGCGTCGTCGCGCCTGTGGCACCGCGTCGGCCCGTGGCCAACACGGCGCCGGTGGAACGCGCAGTCGTAGCGGATGCGAAGCCGGTCGCAACTTCGCCTACGAGGGCACCCGGCCTATTCGACGACGCAAACTGACGAGCGCCGGGGGATGCCAGAACGGAGCTGCTACGAATTCGTCACTCCGCGGTCACATTGCTCGACTAATCGCAGTCGACCGATGGCACGAATTCTGGTGATCGAGGACGAGTCCGACATTAGGCAGGTACTCGACTACAACTTGAAAAGCGCCGGACACGAAGTGGTCGAAGCTGCCCGAGGTGTGGACGGCCTGCGCCTCGTCCGCGAGCGCGAGCCAGATCTGGTGCTCCTCGACCTGATGCTTCCCGATATGCCGGGCACGGAAGTCTGCCGCGCCATCAAAGACAATCCGGCTACGCGTACGTTACCGGTCGTCATGCTCACTGCGCGCGGCGAAGAGATCGATCGCGTCGTTGGCTTTGAAATCGGCGCGGACGATTACATCACCAAGCCCTTCAGCGTGCGCGAGCTGGTGCTGCGCATTCGCGCCGTGTTGCGCCGCCGCGAGCTGCCCGCGAGCGACGGTCCCAACATCGAGTTCGGCAACCTGCGTATCGACCGCGCCGCCCACCGCGTTTGGGTGGAAGGCGAGGAAGTCGAACTCACCGCGCTCGAGTTCAAACTGCTGGTCACCTTGTACGAACGCCGCAACCGCGTCCAATCCCGTGGGGCCCTGCTGGACGAAGTGTGGGGCATCGACACCAAAATCTCGACCCGCACCGTCGACGCTCACGTCAAACGCCTACGCGAAAAAATGGGTGCCGCTCGCGACTACATCGAAACGGTCCGCGGCGTTGGCTACCGCTTCGCCGAAATTCCGATGCTGGACGCGCTGGACGTCGGCTAATCGATTCAGCGACCGCCGTTCTGCGCGATTACGCAGCTGTTCGCCGCCGTGCGCGTGCGACCGCTGTCGCCATATGCTGGTCCCCATAGCATTGCCGCGCGTACAGCTGATTGTGTGCTCGACAGCGCAGCCGTAAATTCGCGGCCGTCGGCTCGCCACCCAACGCGCGGGGTTGGATGTGATCGAACTCGACGAATTCACGCGCGCTACAGCGCCGTCCGTCTTGCGCGACGAAGGTGCACTGTCCCTCATCCCGCGCATACACCTCCCGCGCCACCTCCGCTGACGGGCGCCGCGCGACGGCTTCTGGCGCCGCCTCCGCCTGCGAGGGCTCGGCGAGGGCTTCCTGCGTCACCTCCGCCGGCGGGTGTTTGGCGACTGCGGCTTCCGCCATATCGGGTTTGGGCGCTGTCGACGCACCCTCACCCTCGCTAGGCGGAGCTACCGCCGTGCCGCGCGCTCGCTTCTTCTTCCCCGCCGAGAAGCGCTGCTTCTCGAGATCCATGCGCAAAGTCCGCATTGCCAATTTGAACAGCTCCGACAACTCCCCTCCGGGCAATCGATGACGTGCCAGCGCCCGAACCCGCTCGAGCTCCTCCAGCGCCTCTGCATCGATGGTGAAGTGCAGGCCATAGCGATCCTGCGAGAGCGGATCGAGCCGGACCTTCTCGCGCACGTCCGCCCGCGGGAAGCGCGCTGCCAGTATTTCATCGACCTTCCGTCGACTCTGGTTGCTGCAAATTTCTATTAGCTCCGGCGCATTGTTCCAATCCAGATGCGGACTCATCGAGCACACCGCCGAGAGATGCAAATCTCCCTTGGCGACCCGCGCCAATACGTCCGGGAACTTACGACACACCCGCGCCGCCGTGATGCGCCGCCCCGCGGTTGACTCGCACATCCCGAGCGCAGACGTGCAGTAAGCGTGCAGCGAGGGAAAGCCGAGGTCCAAGAACAAGCGACGCTGATCGAGCTCCGCCAAATGCGCCAATAATTCAGCCAGCAGCTCATTGTCGCGCTGCACCAAGCCAATCAGCGCGGCCAATAACTCATCGTCTCCCAACGCCCGAATTTGCCCCTCTTCCCTCATGCGCTTGGCCTATCACGCGCCTCGCAACGCGCAATCCGCGCACGGACATTCAATGTCAGTGGGACTCGCCAGCCACGATCACGGGCCTGTTGAGGCGTTTCTGCTTCGGCACCTCCGCCGGCGGGGGTGATTCGGCCTCCTTGCCATGCCGACCCGTCCGTTTGCCACGAAGTCGTTGCCTTCGTTCTCCATCTTGTTGCGCTGCCTTTGCCGGTTTGCCATTCGCGCTCTGCAGACTCCATCAGCGGAGTACATAGCAAATGGACGTAACACGCATGGCGATCCCGGACTGGGGACTGCTCGTCGTCTTGCTACTCGCGAGTTTCTCGTTGTTCATGACTGCGGCGACACACCTGGCGGTGCAGCGCGTGAAAGCGCGCGCCGCCAAGCGCTGGACAGGGCCGATGCCCGCGATTTCGGTGCTGAAACCGCTGTGCGGCGTGGATGAGGGCTTGTACGAGAACCTAGTCTCGCTCGCTCGGCAGGATTACCCCGAGTTCGAGTTGGTGCTGGGCGCCGAGGACGCGGACGACCCCGCGCTGTGCGTCGCGCGCGCCGTGCGGCGTGATTTTCCGGATGTGAAGATCCGTATCGTGGCGGGTATGCCGACCCTGGGCATGAACCCCAAGGTCAGCAACTTGAGCGCATTGAGTGAGCACGCCCAGCACGACTTATTGCTGATTTCGGATTCGAACGTGCGCCCCGATCCTGACTACTTGCGAGCCTTGGTGGCGGAACTCGCCGATCCGCGCGTCGGCTTGGTTTCGAGCGTGCTTTCGGGCTCGGGGGGTAAGAGCGTGGGAGCACGACTCGAGAACCTACATTTAGCGACCTATGTAGCGCGCGCCGTATGCGGCGCCGACGTGCTGGTGGCGCATCCGTGCGTGATCGGCAAGTCGATGTTGTTCCGACGTTCGGACTTGGAAAAGGTTGGCGGCTTCGCGCTCGTGCGCGACGTGCTCGCGGAGGACTACGTACTGGGTCAAGCCTTCGAGGCGGCGGGGCTGCGCGTGGCGCTCTCCGCGCACGTCCTGCGTACGATCAACGTGCGGCGGAGCGTGGGTCAATTTGCGGCGCGCCATGTGCGTTGGGCGCAGATGCGCAGGCGCCTGGCTGCACGCTTGTATTGGGGGGAGCCGCTGCTGTATCCGGGGCCGTTGCTCTTGCTGGTGTTGGCCTTGCTCGCGTCCGGCGCCCAGGCGCACTTCGTCAGCAGCGTATGGTTGGCCCGGCTGAGCGTGCTGGCCCTGGCGGCCAAGTACCTGTCGGATGCCTGGCTGATTCGCCTCATCAACGGTGCCTTCCCCCGGCTCTCCGAGCTACCCCTGATGCTGCTCAAGGACATTGGCATGTGGGGAGTCTGGCTGCTTGGCGCAGTGCGCCGCCGGGTCGTCTGGCGGGGGCACGCCATGCAAATTGGCGAGGGTTCCCGCCTCTATCCCGATGATAGCGTCGCGAACCGCGAGCCGGCGGTGGCCCGGGCCTAGTCGTCGACTGCCCGGTCCGCGAATTTGGCGGTACAATGGAGCGGCCTGGTCGTTTATCCAGGAGTGCTACCCGGTCGCCACACGACCGTCACAATTACCCGGTACCCGGTTTCTCGGATGACTCGCATTCTGATCGTCGAAGACGAACCCGATCTCCAGCAGGTGCTGGAGTACAACTTGCGCCAGGCCGGCCACGAAGTGTTCGTGACCAAGTTGGGCCGGGAAGGCTTGCGCATCGCGCGTGAGCAAAAGCCCGAAGTCGTGCTGCTCGACCTGATGCTTCCGGATATCGCCGGGACCGAGGTCTGCAAGCAGCTCAAAGAGACGGCCGCTACCAAGGGCATCAACGTGATCATGCTCACCGCTCGCGGTGAGGAGATCGACCGTGTGGTCGGTTTCGAGTTGGGCGCGGATGACTACGTGACCAAGCCATTCAGCGTACGTGAGCTTTTGCTGAGGATTCAAGCCATCGTGCGTCGCGGCAAGAGCGAGCCGAAGGATTTGGAGGCCACGGTCGAGTTCGGCAAACTCAAGATCGATCGCGAAGCCCACCGAGTCTGGGTGGAGAGCTTGGAGATTGAGCTCACGGCGCTCGAATTCAAGCTCTTGGTGACGCTCTACGATCGCAAGAACCGAGTCCAAACGCGCAGCACGCTGCTGGATGACGTCTGGGGGATTCAAGCCGACATCACCACGCGCACGGTCGACACCCACGTGAAGCGCCTCCGCGAAAAGCTGGAAGCCGCACGTGACTACGTGGAAACGGTGCGCGGCGTGGGTTATCGCTTCGTCGGCACCCCCGACGAGGCTACGACTTGAAGTTCGGTATCCGCGGCAAGCTTTTCCTGATCTCGCTCGGGGTGATCATCGTCTCGGTGGTCGTTGCCTACGCTTACTCGAGCGATCGCTTGGAGCGCGAGCTGACCGAGCGCGTGCGAGCCGAGCTGATCGTGCGCGCGAAATTGGTGGCGCTCGGCGCGGGGTCTTCGTACGCCCTTTGGGAGGATAAGCCGCGTTGGCATGATTTAGCGCGGGACCTCGCTCAGCGTGCCAACGCGGAAGTGATTTTGCTGCGCAAAGACGGCGATATCCTCGGTGATTCTCACCAGCACGACGATCCGGTGCTACTCGCTGATCGGCCCGAGGTGCGCGGCGCGCTGGCGCTCACGAAAGCTTCGCCGGGCTACACTTCGGTCGTCGATGGGCACATGTTGGTGGTCGCGGTGCCGTTCTACCGCGGCGATGAGATTTCTGGCGTGGCACGCGTCGCCTTGCCACTGACCGAAATCGACGATGCGCGCTCGGAGTTGGCCAAGACCTTGAGCGTCGCCACCGCGCTCGCGCTAGCGGCCGCCATTGTCGTCTCCACGCTCGCTGCCGAGCTTGCCTCGCGCACCGCGCGCTCGCTGACCGAGGTGGCGCGACGGATGGCCGACGGCGATTTGAGTACCCGCGCGCGCCAAACCGGCGACGATGAATTTGGGGAGCTCGGCCGCGCTCTCGATCAACTGGCCAAGAACCTTTCCCGCACGGTCGGTGAGCTGCGCGAAGAGCGCGATCGTTTGGGTGGGATCTTGGCCAGCATGCAAGAGGGCGTGCTGCTCTTGGACCGCGCCGGACACATTTACGTGCTCAACCCCTCTCTGCGCGAGATGCTGCTCGTGGGTCCAGACTCGGTGGGCAAGACCGTGCTCGAGGTAGTGCGCCACGCGGAGCTCAAGGAGCTGCTCGATCAGGGGCGTCGCTCGCTCGAGCCGGTGACCCGCGAGATCGACTTTGGCTCGCTGCAGCCACGGCGGCTGTTGGTGCGGGCGGCTCAATTACCGGGCGACCAGGGCGGGCTGCTCGCGGTGTTCGTGGACGTCACCGAGGTCCGACGCTTGGAATCGCTGCGCCGTGAATTCGTGGCCAATGTCTCGCACGAGCTCCGCACGCCGGTGACCGCGGTGCGCTCGGCCGCCGAGACGTTGCAGAATGCCGCAGCCGACGATCCGGTCGCCGCGCGGGCATTCATCGGCATCATCGAGCGCAACGCCGAACGCTTGCATGATCTGGTCGAAGATTTGTTGGACTTGTCGCGCATCGAGTCGCGTGGCCTGAAGCTGAACATCGAGGCGCTCGACGTCGACCGCGTGTACGATCAGGTCTTGAGCCTGTTCAGCGAGCGCGCTGCCAAGCGCGGGACAGTGCTCGAGAACGAAGCCCAAGAGGAGCTGCCGCGAGTGCTCGCCGATCGCCGCGCGCTCGAGCACGTGCTGACGAATTTGGTCGATAACGCAGTCAAATACTGCCCGAATGCCACCATTCGCCTGCGCGCGATTGCGCACGAACAGAGCGTCGAGCTACTCGTGGAAGACAACGGGCCGGGCATCGACGCGCGCCACCTGCCTCGCCTGTTCGAGCGCTTCTATCGCGTGGACGCGGGGCGTTCGCGCGATATCGGCGGCACCGGCCTCGGGCTATCGATCGTGAAACACATGGTCGAAGCCATGGGCGGCAACGTGCACGTCGAGAGCAAGCCCGGCGTGGGCACGCGGTTCGGCGTCGTACTGAAGGCCGAGCCTTCCGAAGCCAAGCGCGCCGTTGCCTAGCGCGTAAGCCGAAACGCGGCAAGCGCAAGTACTGAACGGACAGTTCCTATACGTGCATAAAGTGGTCATTGGGGGGCGTCGGGGGGCATGCCGATTGACCCTCCAGCCCCTATGTAACGATTTGATGGCGGAGCTCTTCACGTCATGACTCGTCGCTCGAGATCGCGTACCACGCACTCAGCAATTCAGTTTCAAGTGACGAGGAAGGTCGACACATGATCTCGGTTACCCGCTTTGCGACGACGACTGTCGCGTTCATCAGCTTGGTTGGTCTGTCACTCGGATGCGGCAAGAAGGAAGCCGCCCCCACGGAGGCTGCCGCGAGCGCCTCTGCCGCCCCCGTCGCCGCTGCCGGCCCCGTTACCCTGCAGGGGTCCGGCGCAAGCTTTCCGGCGCCGCTCTACTCGCGCTGGTTCCGTGAGTATGGGGAGAAGAACAAAGACGTGCGCGTCAATTACCAATCGACCGGCAGCGGTGCTGGCATCAAGGCGTTCATCGCCGGCCAAACCGACTTCGGCGCGAGCGACGCCGCGATGACGGACGAAGAGATCAAAGAAGCCAAAGACAACGTCATCTTGTTGCCGATGACCGCAGGCAACATCGTGCTCGCCTACAACCTCGAAGGCGTGACCGACCTCAAGCTCTCGCGCGAGGTCTACACGGGCATCTTCCTCGGCACGATCAAGAAGTGGAACGATCCCAAGATCGCCGCCACGAACCCGGGCGCTAAGTTGCCGAAGCTGGACATCTCGGTGGTGCACCGCTCCGATGGCAGCGGCACCACCTTCGTCTTCACTCAGCACTTGGCCGCCATCAACGACAAGTGGAAGTCGGGTCCCGGCGTCGGCAAATCAGTGGAATGGCCGGTGGGAGTCGGCGGCGCCAAGAACGACGGCGTGGCCGCGCAGATCCACCAGACCCCCGGCGCGATCGGCTACATCGAGTACGCCTTCGCCGCGACCACCAAGCAGCCGAGCGCGCTCTTGGAAAACAAGGCCGGAAAGTTCGTCGCGCCCTCGCTGAAGGGCTCTGCCAGCGCGCTGGCCGCCGTCGAGCTGCCGCCTGACATGCGCGCCTGGGTGACCGACCCGGCCGGTGATGATTCTTACCCGATCGTCACCTATACTTGGATCCTCGCGCACAAGAAGTACGACGACAAGGCCAAGAGCGCCGCGCTGAAGAGCGTGCTCAAGTGGAGCCTGACCGACGGTCAGAAGCTTTCCGAGGGCTTGTTCTACGTTCCGTTGCCGGATGCAGTCGCGAGCAACGTGCTCAAGGCCGTCGACACCATCGAGTGAGTGTCCGACAAGTCCACGCGCTCGGAGAATGAAAATGGCAGACACTGGAATGAAGCAAGCCGCCGCGGGTCCTGACCTAACGGAAGCCTTTCGCTCGCCGGTATCTCGCCCTCCGAGCGTTTGGCAAAAGAAGTTCGACGTCGGCTTCAGGTACATCGCGCACGCCTTCGGGGCAGGCGTGGTGCTGCTCTTGGCCGGCGTCGTGATCGAGGTCATGCGCCACGCCAAGACGGCGATGGCAGATTATGGCTTCGGCTTCCTCACCACGTCGGTGTGGGACGCCAACCGCGCTCAGTTCGGCATTCTGGCCGAGATCCTCGGCACGCTTTACACCTCGATCTTGGCGCTCGGGATCGGAGGCTTTCTGGGCATCACCGTGGCTCTGGTGTTGAGTCAGGGCTTCGTGCCTCGTCGCGTCGAGTTGGTGATGAAGAACGTCATCGAGCTCTTGGCGGCGATTCCCAGCGTTGTTTACGGCTTGTGGGGGATTTTCGTGCTCGTGCCCGCGGTGCGCGGCCCAGCGGGCTGGTTGAACGAGCATTTCGGCTCCATCCCGTTCTTTTCTACGCGCTTGAGCGGCCCCGGGATCTTACCGGCTTCGCTCGTGCTCTCGATCATGATTTTACCCACGGTGACCGCCATCTCCCGTGAGGCAATGGCCGCCGTGCCCAAGCGCTTGGCGGCCGCCGCCTACGGTCTGGGCGCCACCCGTTGGGAGGTCATCTTCAAGGTGACTTTGCCGACCGCCGTCGGCGGCATCTTCGGCGCGCTGGTCTTGGGCTTTGGCCGCGCTCTCGGTGAAACGATGGCGCTGGCGATGCTCGTCGGCAACGCCAACGTCTTTGGGCTGTCTTTGTTTTCGCCCGGCAATACCTTGGCCGCGCTGCTCGCCAATCACTTTCCCGAAGCCGGGAACGTGGAGGTCGGCGCGCTGATGTACGCCGCGGTGGTGCTGATGCTGATCACCCTGACGGTGAATGCGCTCGGCTCGTTCCTCATGTTGCGCACCACGCGCGAATTGAAAGGCCTGGGTTGATGGCACACGCAGCCTCGAGTTCGCGCGAAGTTCCTTCGCAGAGGGGCTCATTTCACAAGTCGCTCAGCGAGCCTCGCACGCTGGTGAACACCGGGCTCACGGTGCTCGCCGTCGCGTTCAGCGTGTTCGCGATGCTCCCGCTGTTCTCGGTGCTGTACATGCTGCTGGTGAAGGGCGCAGCGTTGCTCAGCCCGAGCCTGTTCAGTGAGCTGACGCCCGGCGCGGGCATGGAAGGCGGCGGCATCGGCAATGCCGTCGTCGGCACGCTGGTCGTCGTCGTGGTCGCCACCCTAATGGCACTACCACTCGGCTTCATGGGCGCCGTCTATCTGGCCGAATACGGTGGTGACAGCAAGCTCTCTACGGTGGTGCGCTTCTGCGGCAAAGTGCTCACCGGCCTGCCCTCGATTTTGGCGGGCGTGTTCGCGTACGCCATGGTGGTCGTCACGACCGGCTCGTTCAGCGCGTTCGCTGGCGGCGCGGCGATGGCCATCCTGATGGTGCCGACCGTGATGCTGACCAGCGAATCAGCGCTGCGCGCGGTGCCCAGCAAGATGAAGATGGCGGCCTTCGGTATGGGCGCCACCCGCGCGCAGGTCGTGCTCAAGATCGTGATCCCGACCGCTATCCCCGGCATCCTGACCGGTGTGATGTTGGCATTGGCGCGTGCGATGGGCGAAACCGCGCCGCTGCTGTTTACTGCGCTTTTTAGCGATTACTGGTTCGAAGGCAAATTGTTTCAGCCCATCGCTTCGCTCTCGGTGCTGATCTATAACTTCGCGGGTAGCCCCTTCGAGCACCAGGTCGCGCTGGCTTGGGCCGCGTCCCTAGTGTTGGTCACGATCGTGCTGGTGCTCAACGTAGTCGCCCAGGTCGCCACCCGACGCCCTGAGGAGCACTGAATTTTGGCCGCATCAGGCGTGCCGAGGATGTGTCCATGACCACTCAACAATTATCTCCCGCCATGACTGATTCCAAGCGTGATTCCGATCGTGCAAGCGTGACCCAACCCATCGGCAAGGCCGGCGGGGATCCCAACGTGGTCATGGATTGCCGAATCAAAACCCTGCACTACGGCAATTTCCTGGCTGTGCGCGATACGGACATTCCGATCGTGCCCAACGAGATCACGTCCTTCATCGGCCCCTCGGGTTGCGGCAAGAGCACCGTGCTCCGCAGCCTGAACCGGATGAATGATTTCGTGAATGGCTTTCGCTTCACCGGCTCGGTTCACTACCGCGGTCAAGACATCTACGCCCCCCACGTCGATCCGGTCGCCGTGCGCCGTTCGATCGGCATGGTGTTCCAGCAGCCGAACCCGTTCGCGATGAGCATCTACAAGAACGTGGCGTTCGGTTTGAAGCTCAACAACTTCAAGGGTGACCACGACGAACGCGTCGAAAAAGCGCTCCGCGGCGCGGCGCTCTGGGATGAAGTGAAGGACAAGCTGACCACGAGCGGGCTCTCGTTGTCCGGCGGCCAGCAGCAGCGTCTGTGCATCGCGCGCGCGATCGCCGTCGAACCAGAGCTGCTGCTGATGGACGAGCCGTGTTCGGCGCTCGACCCCATCGCCACCCGCCGCGTTGAAGATCTGATGCTCGAGCTGAAGGAAAAGTACACGATCGCGATCGTGACTCACAACCTGCAGCAGGCTCAGCGCGTCGCCGATCGCACCGCGTTCCTGTTCGTCGACACCAGCGCTGGCGGTCGCACCGGCTACTTGATCGAATATCGGCCTTCTGCGGAACTTTTCGGAGATCCCCGGGAAGAGCGCACCAAGGCCTACATTCGCGGCGAGTTCAGCTGACGACTTCCTGACCACCGCAGCGGGAAATTTCCAGGCGCTCCGCCGAGCGCGTGGAGTACTACACTGACTCCACTCCATGAGTGGTCGCCGCATTCTCGGTTGCTCGCGCGGGCTCGGCACTCTCCCACTCCTGGCGCTGGTAGCCTGCTCGGCGCTGGTTCTGAGTTCTGCTCCCCTGGCGCTTGCCCAGAATGCAGCCGACCCGGCGGAGGCGCCGACCGCTCCACCCGAGCCCGACCTGCCCGCGCCGAGCGTACCGGCGCCGCCAAGCCAGGCGCCGCCGATCACCGAACCGACGCCCGCTGCGACACCCACGCTGCCGCCCGAGGGCGCAGAGCAAAACCCCGCGCTACCCTCGGGTAGCGCGTCGTTTGCACCGCTGCCTGAAGCCACGCGTGAAATCGCAAAGCCGCAGCCGATGCAATCGCCGCCGCCGGCTGACAGCGCGCCGCCGGCACCCGCCAAGCCCGTCTCCCACGCCGTCCACGACCAGGCCTCGAAAGATGATGACTCGGGCGGCCTGTTGGGGCCGTTCCGCGTTGGTGCGCTGGTCGGAACCGGCTTGCCCGAGGTGGCGAATTTCGGCGCGCAGCTAAAGCTCACCCGCTTCGTTGGGGTGGGCGTCAACGTTGGCCTGATCCCGACCGTGAAAATCCGTTACTACGGCGATGCCGCGGAAAAGTACCGAGAGTACGATGCTTATGCGCACGTCTACCCGTTCGGCGGTTCGTTCTTTTTCGGCACCGGCGTCGGCTACGCGAAGATTGATGGCACGCTCGTCAATCGCTTCAATCTGGCCGATCTCAACCAACAGGGGATCAGCGGGTCGGTCGACGTGACTAGCAGTGCCAGCGTGCGCACGCTCGTGCTCACTCCGCAGCTCGGTTTCCTGAAGATCTTCGACGTGGGCTTCGCAATCGGCGTCGATCTCGGCGCACAAATTCCAATCGCACCCAGCGAGGTCAAGTTCAACACGGTCGCCCCGGGTGTCCCGTCCGCAATCGCCGACACGGTTCAAAAGACTTACATCACTCCGAACGACGAGAAAGTGCGATCCACCTTGAACACGGTCGGTCGCACGCCCCTGCCGACCTTCAACTTGAAGATCGGCTGGTTTCTGTGAACGACGCGAACTAGCCGAGCGCCCGTTCTCGATCTGGCCGAGAGTCACGTGTCGAGACCCCTCTTCCTGCCAAAAATCGAGTTGGAACTCCAACTCGATTTTCAATCGCAAAGGCGGTCCGTGCCGGGCAGTTCTCGAGGTCCTGCGCGGCTCTCAGCAGGGGCGCTCGCGATCCAGCATCGCACCTCGCGCTCCACTGAGTTCCCGCACTTGGACGCCGAAGGCTGAGCCGGGCGCGATGGAAATGGTGACCATCAAAAAAAGATCTCGGAGTCTTCGAAACGAGAGCTTAGTCGATCACGAGCTCTTCATTCAAAAGCCGGTGTTTCACGCTCACCATGCGCGCGATGTCCTGCGAGAAGAGCTCGGGGCGCTTGGTGTAGATCAAATGCCGGCTGCGGTGCACGAGGTCGACCAACACGGTAGTCAGCTCTTCGCGGCTCACGCGGCCGTCGCTTTGGAGCTCGACGTTGCCGAACGGCCAAGCCTCGCTCAGCCCAGCGCGCAGCCGCGCTTCGCTCTCGATCAACGCTTCCCAGGGCACGTTCCGGCCGCGATTGGCCACTGGCGCGCTGAACAAGAGCAAGATCACCGACACCGCCAGGAACATGAAATCCGTCACTTTGTCCTTGGGCGTGTGCGCGGGCGCATACGAGTCGAGGTCGATGCCCTTGAGTTGACCGCGCCGGCTCATCATCAAATTGCCGTTCTTCAGATCGTTGATGGCGTAGCCGACCTCGTGCACGCCTTCCATCCAGAGCAGCACGCTGGTCAAGAGATCCATGACCATCGCTGGCGAGAGCGCGTGCGTGAACGGCAGAGCCATGCGCTGCCGGCGCCACAGCTCGCCGCCCCGCAAACTGATCGCGCGATCGAATTCGGCTTCGCCCTCGCCTTCGGAGGAGCGCGCGGCCGGCGGGCGACTGACGCTGGCGTGCTCGGTGCCCGTCACGCCGACTAGGTTGTCGAGCGTGTCGCCGTTGATCAGTTGGAGCACGTGGTAGGTGAAGCGCTGTCCCTTGAGCTTGCCGGTGTCGTACAGGCGCATCAGGTGCGGGGAGCGGGCCAGCGCGCGGCCGACCGACATGGCCGCTTCGGCCTCCAAAATGGCGTTCTTCTTCTTGCCGACGATGCGGTCGACCTTGAGCGCCACGCGCCCGGGATAGTTCGAACTGTTGTCGTTCAGCGCCTCGTACACGCGACCGAACTCGCCCATCCCCAGTTGGCGCAGGAGGGTGAAGCCGACGTCACGGAACGGACCCTCGACCGTCTTCCAGGCCTCCAGATCTTCGTTGTCGACCACACCGAAGGAGCCGATCTGCGGGTTGCCGGTGCGGACTTTGCGACCGATGCGCTCGAAGTCCATGGGCGCCATGGCGGGCGCTACCTCGGGCATGGCACCCGCCAAGCTGAGCCGCAAATACACGGTGTCGAGGTATTCGCACGCTGCGACGCGTACCTCCGCGGCATCGCCTCCGAAGCCGTGCCCGCGCAGCAAGAAGCCGAGCTTGTTCAGCATCCGAAAATACGGGTGCCGTTCCATCAGCTCGGGGCGCGGGATGCTGCTCGACTCGCTCACCATGTCTTCGTAGACGATGCCCGCGGTCGTCGGGATCAGGTGACCGGATTTGCGCGACTCGTACAAGACGTTGATCGCGACGAAGGTGATCCGCGAAAACACCTCGATTTTCTCGACGAAACGGTCACGGGGCGACTCCGGATAGGCGAGCTGCGAAACGAAGCGTGAGACCAGTGGCCAACACAAACCCAGCACCTCATCGGTGCTGCGTGATCGCGCGATGAGCGCTTCGTGAACATATCGTGCCAGCCGGGAGTGCAGCACGATCCGCGTTTCGCCGTGGCCAGTCATGCCGTCGCGCGGTACCTCGCGTGTACCATCACTTGGCACGTCCGGGCTGAGCCGCACGATCACACTCTTGTCACCGCGCCGCGCGTTGCCGAACAGCAAATCTTCGAAAACGCTCGCGACCTTGGGCTTGTCTTCGAGCAGCTTGCGCGTCCTGCGTAGACCGAGCGCGAGCAGATCGGCGAGCCAACGTGATTCGTCGTTTTCTGCTTCGAATGCCACCATCCGAAAATCTGGTTGAAAGTGCACTCGCACCCGCAGATCGGCTTCGAAGCGCGTGGCGGCGGGCAAGTTCAAGTAGCGCAGCCACTCCTTCGCCTCGCCGCTGAACACGGTCGTCGACAGTTCGGTGCGTAGACCGGGTTCAACGATCGCTTCCGAAGGATGCCCCGTGACGTGTGGACTCGGGGGCCGCCAATTCCAGGAATCGAGTGCGGCCTGCAGGGCTTGGTGAACCGCCTCTTGCTTCTTCATTGCGGACTATCCGTCATCTTACTCACAATCGGCGGCTCTGCGCAGCCCAACCCGACACGAGTCTGTCACATTGGCGGCGGCGATATTTTGGTACTGCTCCGGCATGACCCCCCGATCGTGCGCGCTGGCCGCTCCGCTGCGAGCGCGACCATGCTTGCGTGACCGCGTCTCATTGGCCTGGTTGGTCTCGCTACTCGGTGCGGCCACGTCTTGTGCGGGCACGCCCGGGCATAGCGAGACCGAAGCGGCCTCGCCAGCGCGTCCCGTCGCTGCGCTCAGCGCGACCACCGACGCCCCGCCGGCAGCCCGGCCAAAGCCCGTTAAATCCAGGGTAATCATCTGCGTTTGGGACGGTTTACGCCCGGACTCCATCAGCCCGCAGGTGACCCCGAACTTGGCTCGGCTTCGCGATCACGAGGGCGTCAATTTCAGCGATCATCACTCCGTTTATCCCACCTTCACGATGATGAATGCGGCGGCCCTGGCGACCGGCGCCTACCCTTGGCACCACGGCTTCTACGGCAACACCGAGTATCAACCTGGGCCCGTCGGTCAAAACGCCGACGGCAAGGCGATCGACTTTTCGCAGCCCGTGTTCACCGAAGATCACGGCGTCTTGCAAGCGCTGGATAACTTTTACCGCGCGCGAGGCACGCGCGGCTTGTTCGCGGTCGAAACGCTATTCGAGGCCGCCCACGCGGTGGGCCTGCGCACGGCGGCGATTGGCAAGATCGGACCCGCGTTTCTACAAGACCTACGGCCGGATGACGCGCTCAGCGTAGTGCTCGACGAGAACATTGCGCTGCCGTTCGCCTTTGCCCAGGCGCTTCAGTCCGCGAACTTCGCCTTGCCGGTAAACGCGGTGCGTTATCCGTATTCCGCCGGGCAAGCGTTGGCCTTGGCTGCCAACAACGGCAAACCCACGGCCGCGATCGCCGAACGGCAAGTCAAGCTCGCGGACGGAGCCACGCCCGACCCACGAGCCTCGGCGGGTTCGGCGCACAACGCGGCCAATGGCTACTTGATGAGCACCTTCCTCGAGTACGTGTTGCCCAAGTTCGAGCCCGATCTATCGATCATCTGGCTGCGCAATCCCGATTCGACCGAACACCAATTTGGTCCCGGCTCGCCCAACTACCAAGATGCCCTCCGCGACCAAGACGCGCTGCTCGGCAAACTACAGTCCAAACTCGCCCAGCTCGGCTTGCGCGATGGCACCGATCTGATTGTGGTTTCCGACCACGGACACAGCACGGTCGCTGGTGATCCGGCGATTTTTCCGCTGCGTGCGCTGAAGGGTGAGCCCGACGGTCACGGCGTCGTGGGTGTTCTCGATCCGGAGGGCTACCCCGTCTCGGGCGAAATCCGCAGCGCAGACGTACTCAAGCGTGCGGGCTTCAAACACGTCTACGATGGCGGCGGCTGTTTGCTCGATCCAGTCCTGTCCGGGATCCGCAAAGATGGCTCGCTCGTCTACCCGACGCGCACCGACCACAGCGGAAGCTGCTTGGCAACGCCGCCCCTGACTCCGACAGGCAAAAAGCAGGCTCCGACGCTGCAGTACTCGCTGCCCGCCTTTCGAGTGCCCGAGCAAACCCCCAAGGATGCCGTCGTGATCGCGGCCAATGGCGGCTCCGAGTACTACTACGTGCTGGATCATGTCCCGGCCACCGTCGAGGCCTTGGTGCGCTCGTTGCAGGAACGCCGAGCGTACGGCGCGATCTTCGCGCGCAGCATTTACGGAGCGATCCCCGGCACTCTACCGCTGTCCGCGATCAACGCCGAGGGCGGGCAGGGCTCGCCCCCCACGCCGGATCTGATCGTCGGCTTCGACTGGGACGACGCGGCCATCGCGGCTGGAAACGCCGCAGTGCCCGGCACTGAATACGCCAGCGCCCAGCGCTACCGCGGCATGCACGGTTCGTTCAGTCCGCGAGACGTTCACAACGTACTCATCGCCCGCGGTCCGCACTTCAAAGTCGGCTTCGAGGATCGCTCGCCCAGCGGCAACGTCGATCTGGCTCCCACGGTTGCGGCGTTACTCGCTGTGCCGTTCAGGGCGCCCGATGGGCGAGTGTTGGCTGAGGCTCTCGCGGGGGCCGGGTCTGACAATCAGGTCGAAGTCACGACTCAGAGCTCGGCGCCCATCAGGCTCCGGAGGACCTGCGGTCCGGATGACCCGGGCTGCGAGCGACCTGGCGAGCCGGCCACCTATAGCGTGACGCTCGTAAAGAAAACCGTGACGGTGGCGGAGACCAAGCAACGCTATTCGTATTTCGATCGCGCGGTCGTGACCCGTGCCACGGAGGCTCGGCCACGGAAGCCGAAGTGAAGCTTCACGCGGTCGTCACCAAACCGTAGCGCCATCGAGCTAAACTAAGACGTTAGGATGGACATACTAGCGAGCAAGGCGAAGCACATCGGTGGGCTCGCCTACACCCGCGAACACGTCCGCGCGGATGCCGAAGTCCGCGAGGTCGCCGCGCGCTTCGAGCGAACTTCGGACCTGGACGCCATCGCGGTCGTCGCGACCGAGCGGGATTTTGGCCTGGTGGTCCGCTCGCGGCTGACCAGCAGGCTCGGCCAGCAGTTTGGCTACGCGCTTTACGCTCGTAAGCCAATTAGCCTGCTGGCGGAGCGCGACGTGCTTTCTTGCGATATTCGCGAAGATCCAGTGCAAGTGATCGCCACGGCGGTGCACCGAGACGCCGAGCGCATTTACGACGACATCGTCCTGACCGATGCCGGCAAGTATTACGGCCTGGTCTCGATGCGGCTTTTGATGGCCCACAGCAAGGACCTATTGATTCAGAGCATGGCGGAGGTCGGCGTGCTCGTGCAGCAGAACCGCAGTCTCGACCAGCTGAATCGCTTGCAGGGGGAATTCGTGGCCAACATGACGCACGAGCTGCGTGCACCCCTGAACACCATGTTGGGCGTCGCGGACTTGCTCGCCAGCGACTCGGCCATTCCGGAGGCCAGACGACGCGACGTCAAGATGCTCCTCACGCGTGGCCGCGACCTGCTCGGAATCGTGAATAACTTCTTGGAGATGCACCGCATCGAAGCCGGCGACGTAGACCCCTATTTCGAGCGCGTCGAGCTGCGAGCGCTGCTCGATGATTGCCTCGACGCAGCGAGCTACCTGGTCGACGGACGTCCAATCGATCTTCATCGCGAGTATCACGACCTTCCGCTGCAAATCGTGACCGATCCGGTGCTGCTGCGCCGCATCTTGACGAACTTGCTGAGCAACGCGGTCAAATTCACCGATCGCGGGAGTGTGACGCTGTTGGCCCAAGGCCAGGGTGGCGAGCTCACGATTCGGGTGCGCGACACCGGGCTCGGGATGGGCACTGAAGATCTACCGAATCTGTTTCGAAAGTTCGGACAACTGCAGGCCACCAAGACCAAGCGACACTCGGGGACTGGCCTGGGTCTAGCGATCGTGAAAAACCTGGTGCAGCTTCTCGGCGGCAGCATCGACGTGCAAAGTACGATCGGCGTCGGCAGCGAGTTTATGGTACGACTCCCAGCTCCGGATCTCAGCCAGGCCGCGCAATGATTGCCTCGAAGACGATCGTCATCATCGACGATGACTTACTGGTGTTGGAAACCGCGCGCCGTTTGCTCGAGCGGGAAGGTTTCCGCGTATTCGTCTACAGCGAAGGCTACGATGCAACGAACTTTGCCGCTCGCCATCAGCCTGATTTGGTGCTGATGGACGTGAACATGCCGTTCTTATCGGGGGATAGCATGGCCACGCTGTTCAAGCGTCATGAGCAGCTGAGCCGCGTGCCGTTGGTGCTCTTCTCGTCCAATGAGGAGGGAGCGCTACGACGCATGGCCCGTGAAATCGGCGCGGATGGCTACATCTGCAAGAGCGAAATGGGTTCGGGCTTCTCGGCTCGCATCTTGGGCTTGCTCGAGCGAGCGAGCGACAGCCGCCGTTAGTCGGAAGTTCTAGACCTCGCGCGCTTTGCCGGCGCGCGCCGCCATGCCGAGCAGCGATAGCCCCAACAGCACGACGAGCCAGATCGGCGTCGCCGGTGCAGCGGTCACCGTCGCCGCCTGGACCATGACCGAGAAATCGAAGTGCGCGGCGTTTCCAGTTCCGTCGGTCGCGGTGCAACTCACCGGTGTGCTACCGATGGCAAACACGCTGCCAGACTGCGGTGTGCAAGTGACCGGCAGCGTGCCGTCTTGATCGTCGAGCGCGCTGACGGTGAACGTGACGACGGCGCCCGACGGACCGGTCGCGGTCACGCTCGGATTAACCGTAGGCCCCGTCAACACAGGGGCCGTGTGGTCGAACGACAGACGCGCGAGTCCGGGATCGTGGTCGCTCGCCTGAACCGCAAATTCGGCGTTCACGTGCACGACGTCGTAGCCGACGACGTGCCGGCTCGTCTCGCTGCTCACCAAGATATGATCGAGCACCTGAGAGTTGCCTTGGTAGACGTAGGTGTAGCGCTCGTTCGCGGGCAGCCGTTCCACCAAAGTGCTCAGGCCCGCGCTTTTCAGCGCGGTCAGCGGCGCAGAGAACTCGAAATCGTTCAGATCGCCGAGCACGACGACTTGAGCATTGGCATCGACAGCCAGCAATTGATTTACGAAGCCCTTCACCACGTTGGCTTGTGCGACTCGTTGCGCCTCCGAGCTGAGGGTCGGCGGCTGAAAGCGACCGAACAGTGGATCATCTCCACCCTTGGAGATGAAGTGGTTGGCGATGACGAAGAAGGTTTGTCCCTGAAACAGAAACTGCCCCGCGAGCGGCTTGCGGCTGTTGGCGAACGCGCCGTTGGTGGGGTCGATGCGGCCAGGGCTGAATTGGAGCTCGGGGCCGTTGGCGCCGCTCACTACGCTATCGGCGGTAGTGGACGTTGCCCCCGGATGGTCGACGAAGCTGAGCCCGCGATCGGTTCGATACAGGAAGACGACGCGGATATTTCCACCCGGTTCACCGCCGTCTTGGCCGTCCACCGGGTTCACGCTGCGATAGCTGTAGCTGGGGCCGCCGACAGCCGTGATGGCACTGACCAACTGGTTCAGGGTCGTGCTGGCGTCGACGATGCCATTGCTAGTAGCGCCGTTGTTGTCTTGGATCTCCTCCAGTGCGACCAGGTCGGGAGCCTTGAGGTTATTGACCAAAATGCCGGCAAGATCGCTGAATTTGCTCGCAGGATCCGTCGGGTCCAGGTTTTCGACATTGAATGCGGCGAGGTCTAGATCGACGCTTCGGCGGGTACCGAGCGTCGAGGCTTCCTTGCTGACGCCGCTTGCGACCAGCGCCGGCAGGGCCTGGGTCTCGAACAGTTTGTAGTTCGCGAACGTGTAGCTGATCAGGCCCACGATGGCGCCGGGGAACGTATCGCCCACGTTGGCACTGGGAATTGCCGGCAGCAGATCGTTGGCGAGCGTGATGCGTTCCGGATTGAAGTCGGAAGCGGAGATGACGATGCCGCCTCGCGTCGTGCGGAGCCCGGTGCCGGCTCCATTGTTGGCCAATATCGGTAGCTCGAGCGAGCCTCCGCTGAACGATTCCGTGGGACCGACGACCACCGCGTCGTTGACCTGCACGCGCATGTCCTCCAGGCTCTCGTAGAAGTCGAGCCCATCGCTCGCGGGGTCGAAGGTATTGGCGACGACTTCGACGTCGCCGTTGGCGTCGTTCTCGATCACGCTGGTCGGTGGCACGCGCCCGCCGCTCCCGAGCACGATCGGCGCTGGCAGCGCGTTCGCGCTCGAGATCACGGATTGCCCGGTGACCGTCTCGATTTCGGTGCTCGTGAGGTTGGGGTATGCGCTGCTGGACGGCGCACATCCAGAGCATCCTGGACGGAATTCGTTGACGGTTCCACTCACCTGAACGTCGTCAGCGACGTGGACCGTCGGCGCGCTGCTAGTGAAGACGAAGATGGCTTCCGAAGTGGAATCGTCGGTATCGGGAACAGGGGCTTGCAGATAGTAGCCGTTGGACGCGAGCGCGGTGACGATGCCGCGCGTGGTGACGGTCGCGCCCTTGAGCGGCGAGATGTGACTTGCACCCTGAATGGCGTGAATCGCCGTGACGCCCGCGGGAGCGAGGGTCGTGAAGCTGCTGACGTAGTTTGCTGCGAGCGGCACGCCGTCGAGGTCGGTGACCGCGGAAGCGAGCACGGTCAGGGTGCAGGTTTCGGCTGCCACCAGCGTGACGCTCGGGTCCAAAGTGAAGCTGAGCGGGCCGCCCGTTACGGTGGCGCCGACGCTGCCGCTAGTGCCACACTGGAGCGTGAACCAAGTGCCGGCCACGTTGACTGGCTCGCTGAACGTCAGCACCAAGTTGCTCTCGGGTGGCACGTTGGCAGTCCCAGTGGCAGGGCTGATGCTGCTCACCTGTGGCGCCGAATTTCCGCCGGAGCAGGGCGCGAGCGCGCTCGCGGTGTTGCGGGGCGTGGGCGCGCCTGCAGTAAAATCGGTGTTGTTTGCGTTGTTGTCGGTGCAGCCGCCGCCCGCGCGCAGGGCGGCCGTCGTATTGGACAAGTTCGGTGCGGGCGCCGCGCCCTCGAAGAAATTTGCCGTGCCGTAACCGACCAAATCGATAATGCTGGCAAGCTGCGCGGTCGTGCAATTGCCGCCGTTGCAAGCGAGCCCAGCGCTGCTGTTCACCAGCACGACCTTGCCCGCGCTGCCGCTCAGATTGATGGTCCCGGTCGCGTTCGGCGTCGGCAGCGCCGCACCCACCGCGGCCTGCGAAAACAGCTGCACCAGGTAGTGCTGGCCCGGTTGCAGCGATCCGCTGAGTGTAACGATACCGTTGGCGGAGAAATTGCCGGTGCCTGTGGCGCTGGCGTACTGAATCGACCAACCAGCAATCGAAACCGCGTTCGTCGAGCGATTGAACAGCTCGACGAAGTCATTCGCGTACGGTGCCTGGCTATTGCCGCCGCCGCCGTAGACTTGGCTGATCACGACGTCCGGGTTGCCATTGATGGCCGAGTGTTGAACGGCCACACTCGCCTCCGGCGCGGGCCCCTGGCAAGCCGCCAAGAGTGTGACCAAAATTGCCGCAGCTGCCGCCGTGCGTTTCGCCATGGCGCGCACTATGCACAACTCGCGGCGCCTCCCGAGCCACAGTGCGGCAAACAAGGCGTGACTGCGCGAGTCAGGATCTTCACCGTCCGTTCACGGAGCGATTGCGCTCAGCGCCAAGCGTACGCGGCCAGCACCCACCCAAAAGAGATCTGCTTGATCACCGCGTTCTTCGCGCCCGCGCGAGCCAAGAGCGAGAGCAGGCTGGGTGTGTCGAGTTTGCTCGGGTGTAGTTCCTTGCGGCTGAAGCCCTGGGTACGGGCAATGGCTTCGAGCGCGGTATTTTCTATCGCGCGTAGCGAGCGGGACGCGTAGTTCGGAGTGGTCAGAAACAAAAGACCGCCCGGCTTGAGCACGCGCAAAGCGTCTTCCAGCCATGGCAAAGGGTCGACCAGGTGTTCGACCACGTCCATCGACACCACCGCGTCGAAGTGCGAGCTCGGATAGGGCAAAGCTGCTCCCGGCGTCAGTGTGTCCGTGTTGGCTAGGGCCGCGCCATGGATCTCTCGCGCGACGGTGAGCGCGCGCGGGTCGATGTCGCACAGCGTGAAGCGCTTACCCAGCTTTGGCAGTGAAGACAGCTCGAAGAAGGGGCCCGAGCCGAGATTGAGCACCTCCACGCCTACCGAAGCGGAGAGCGCGCTCGAAAGCTCGCGCACGATCGGCTGGTGATACAAGCGCCACGGAAAGCGCAGCTTGAAGCGGTGATTGGAAAAGTAGTCGACTGACTCGCTCATCACTGCTCCGGTCGCCGGGCGACGAGCAGAAACTCACCCGTGGGTGAGGGATCGGAGCGATCCATGATGGCTCTGATCGCCTCGTACACCGGGCGAGCGAATAACTTCCGCGCGGAGGGGAAGTTGGTCCAGCGCGTGGTCAGGCGTTTGTTCAAAAGGCCCGCCAACGAGGGTAACAAGAAGGCTTCGAACGCGACCGTGGTTGCGGTCGAGAGCACCGGCTCGACCTCCACGACCTCCAGACCCGATTGCTCCACCACGCGGCGCCAGCCTTGCGCGTCGTACAGGTGGTGATGCTTGAATACGTGATCGATCGAGCTCTCGATGCGCGCGCCGAGCGCGGCCGCGCCCAGCTCCGTCAACACGCGAGCGCTCGTCAGGTGACTCGCCCAGCCCGCGCTGGGCACGAACAAGTAGGCCAGACCGCCGGGACGCAGTGAACGCAAGATGTTCTTCAGCGCTAGATCGATGCGCGGCACGTGTTCGAGCGAGCAGTTGGCCACGCAAGTAGCGAAGAACGCCTTCGGCAAACTGACTTGCGTGACGTCCCCGAGGATCACCTGCGTGTAGGCTTTACTGGCCGCAGCCCAACGTCCCTCGGCGGCGTCGATGTCGATGCCCCACACGTCCACGTCGTCGAAGGCCATGCGCGCGAACAGGCCATCGCCGCAACCGACATCGAGCACGGGCCCAGGGCAGGGGTAGCGGCGCATCACCGAAAGGCGCGCGCACTCCTTGATGCACAGCGCGGCCGGCGTGTGCGGAAAGTAGCGCTTGAAATCCTCGAGTGTGATTTCTGGGCCAGTTTCGGCCTTTTGCCGTTTGTCACGTGCCAGATCTGCCAAACGATTGTTCACGCTGTTTCTTCTCCCAAGTGCCACGGCTGGCGCAATCAACGCCAAGCGTAGGCCCACCAGCCTTGCTCATGAAATACCAAACTCAGCTGATCGACTCGAGCGTCGAACAGCTCGGCCGAGCGATCGATCGAGCTATGCACCAAAAAACATTGATAGCCAGCGAGCTCGTAGCCCGAAGAGAACCACTCGGGGTGCCACTCGGCTCCGCGATCCATGGTCGGCACGACATCCGGATGGTAGCGGACCACGCTGGTTGGATACATTGCAAACGAGTACCCTTGGTAGCCGCCCTTTTCGGGCACGTAGTAGGCGGAGAGGTGGAGCATCGCCGGCAGCCCCGGGAAAGCATTGCTGTTGCGCTCGAAGATCAAGGGTCGAATTCGCAGTCCCGCCGGCATGCGCGAGACGAAGTCGGCGATCGGTTGCGTCTCGCGCGCAAAGCGCTGCAAACGGATCGCGAACAAGCAAAACCAGCCTACGGTAGTTGCGACGATGAAGCCATCGAAGTACGCTGATCGGGCGCGCCCTCTCGGCTGGAACGCGAGCAGGACCGTCGGCACCAAGAACGCGGCGAAGCGCGGATGAAGCGGGGTGAAGCCACCGAGGCTGAGCGGGAACAGGCAATAGCCCAGCAACATCACCAAAAGCGGCAGGAAGCGCTCTGGCTCGTGGCTTGGACGTCCGAGCGAAGAGAGCACGATGCCGAGAAAGATCAGACCGAGCACACTGGCGGCATGGTCTGCCCCGGAGGAAGCAAGCAAGAGGCCGGGCACCTGGTTCAGTTCCCACAAACGCGGGTCCCAGATCGTGAGTCCGATGCTGCGGGCCGAAGAGCCCGGCACGAGCCAGATCAACATCAGCAGCACGGGCGCCACTAGGGGAGCTACGCGTAAAATCAGCGAACCGCCACCGCGAAGCAGCAACGGCGCGACCAGCACCATCGTTAGCCCTAGCGCAAAGCCGTGCGTCGCGAGTGTGGCGCACAGCGCGGCGGCGAGCCAAAGTCCGGACGCGAGTGAAGGGTGCACGCGATGGCGCAGCGCCAAGCACGTGGCGCCGAGCCCGAAAGGTAATGCGCCGATAAAGCTGATGAAGCCGAAGTAGAAACCGTAGCCCATGCCCAATGGCAGACCCAGCAAGCCAAGCCAGCGCGCATGCCCGAGCGAACGCACGAGCCAATCGAACGCCGCCCAATGGAGCGTGATGGACAGCCAAACCACGAGCTTCAGCGCGGGCAGGACACCGACCCAGGGCGCCAAACCGCGCGCGAGCGCGTAGGCGCCCAGGTATGGGGTGCGCAGGTTCAGCTCGAACAGCTGAAATTCCGCCCACTTGGGATCGTGCAGGTGCAGCCAAATGCTGATCTGTGCCGCGTGTTGCGGCAGGTCGACCATCGGCAAATAGGGCACCGTGAAGAACGCTGCGAGCAGCAAGGCGCTGAACGCCAGAGCGGCCACCCGAGGCGCGTCGGCACCGCCAGTCCAAGCCATGTCGCGTCCGGGACTGTGCCTGCTCATTCCGGGGCGCAGTGTTACATGCCCGCGACTTTCCGGCGACGGCTCAGGCATGCGCGCGCCACGGGTAAAACCCGCCAGATTTCCTCGAAAGTCACGCATTCGAAACGCGAAAGTCGTCTCTTGGCGATACATGCACGAGGCGTTCGACGAGCGCCCAGCCATGAATACCGAGCCGAACGCGACCGCCGAATCCACCGATGCTCGTCTCCATTTCGATCAGCTAGCAGGTTTGCTCGCGCAGCTCGAGCATGAACTCCTCGAGCTCGAGTCGGAGATGAGTCTGGCAATCCAAGCCGTGCCGACCACCCACCGGGAGAGCGCGAAGAACTTGGTGCACTACGTGGCGTTGCGTCAACGCGACCTGCGCGCGTTGCAGGCTCAGCTCGCTCAGCGCGGACTGTCATCGCTGGGCCGCTCGGAGAGTTGCGTGATGGGCGGCCTCCTGCAAGTGTCGGCGCGCGTTCAAGAGTCGCTGACGGTCCACGATCATGGCGGTCGAGAGGAGCTCGAGCGTCTCAGCGAACGCTGCCACGCGGCCGTCTCTTGGGACTCTGCTCAGGAGCTCCTGCACCGGCACACTGTCGATCTGTTCGGGGAAAAACCGAGCGACAGGCACGTCTACGTGATGGTCACGGCGCCTTCGGCAGAGGAGGCTGATCGCGATTGGATGGCGCGTCTGCTCGAAGCCGGGATGAACGTGCTCCGGATCAATTGCGCGCACGAAACCGAAGCGGAGTGGGGCCGCATCGTGCATGCGCTCGAACGCGCGCGAGAAAAGACCGGAAAACCCTGCCGTGTGCTGATGGATCTTGCCGGCCCGAAGATTCGAACGGGTGCGATCCAGAGTAAGCGCCGAGTTGCAACGTGGAAGCCGCAGCGTGACGACATTGGCAAAGCTACGGTACCGGCTCGCGTAATCGTTCGTCGCGCCTTGGCTGCGGCAATCGAAAGCGAACCTGCCACGCTACTGATCGGTGACAAGGACTTTTCGAAGCTGCGTGTGGGTGACGAGCTACGCTTTCGAGATGCGCGCGACAAGGCGCGAACGCTGGTCGTCGAAGAACTCGATTCCGACCAATTCTACGCCTCGGCGCTCGAGCGCGCTTACATTTTGGGCGAGGTCGAAGCGCAGGTTCGTCGCGGCAAGAAACACAAGGATGACGTCACTCTCGCGGTCGGCGAGGCGACCGACGTTGCGATCGACGTACGAGCTGGCGACAGCCTACTGCTCACGGGGCGAGACGTCGCAGGGACGGCGCCGCAACGAGATCACAAGGGGCGCGTCGAAACACCGGGGGTCGTCGCTTGCACGTTGCCCGACGCATTGGAGCATCTGGAGGTTGGCCATCGCGTTCTGTTCGATGACGGAAAGATACACGCGGTCGTCGAACGGGTGAAAAATTCAGGGGATTTCTCGTTGCGCGTGGTCCGCACGGATAGGCCGATCAGCAAACTGCGCAGCGCCAAGGGTATCAACCTACCTGACACGCGGATCACGGTTCCCGCGCTCTCGGACGACGATTTGCGAGCCTTGGCGTTCGTCGTGACGCGTGCCGATGCGGTGAGTCTGTCCTTCGTGCGCTCGGTAGAAGATATTCGCGCGCTGCACCACGAACTCGATCGCCTGGAGTGCGCCAGCATGGGCGTAGTTCTCAAGATCGAAACGCGCGCGGGCTTCGAGAATCTGGCCAGCCTCCTGCTCGAGGGCCTGCGTCGGCCGCCACTGAGTGTGATGATCGCGAGAGGCGATCTCGCGGTCGAAGTCGGATTCGAGCGCCTGGCGGAGGTGCAGGACGAGATCCTGTGGCTGTGCGAGGCCGCCCACGTTCCTGCCATTTGGGCGACCCAAGTGTTGGATACGCTGGCGCGCACGGGCGTCCCTTCGCGCGCGGAAGTGACCGACGCTTCTGCCAGCGTGGCGGCAGAGTGTGTCATGCTGAACAAGGGCGCCTTCATCCACGAGGCGGTCGCTGTTCTGTCGGGGATTTTGCGACGGATGGAGAACCACCGTTACAAGAAGCGCAGCTTGTTTCGAAAGCTTGAAGTGTCCACCTTCCAACACCGGGTGTGATTGGCCGGTTGGCACCTCCGCCGGAGGGTGTGGATTGGGTGAGGGTCGTCACCTCCGCCGGCGGAGGCTATTGGTGGCGGCCGCGCCACCTCCGACGGCGGGCGTGGATCGGGTGAGGGTCGTCACCTCCGCTGGCGGGTGTGATTGGGTGAGGTTGGCACCTCCGCCGGCGGGTGTGGATTGGGTGAGGTCGCCACCTCCGCCGGCGGGTGTGATTTGGTGGCGGCCGCGCCACCTGCGCCGGCGGGCGTGGATTGCGCGAGGTCATCACCTCCGCCGGCGGGTGTGATTGGTGGCGGCTGCGTCACCTTCCGCCGGTCCGGACGACTCCGGATGTCGCTATGTGTGGCGCAAGATGTTGATCAGCTTGCCGAACGGATCGCGGACGTAGAAGCGGCGTACCCCCCATGGTTCGTCCACGGGGCCGTACTCGATGGCAACGCCTGCGCTGCGCATGCGCGTCAGAGCTTGATCGAGGTCATCGACTTCGATCGACAGGTCGGGCGTCGCTGTTCCGGAGCCGCCGTCCGAGGCCACACTCAGCTGGACCGGCATTTTCTGCTTCGAGCCGTAGGTTGCGATCCAGCCGAAGTCCATCAGCAGCTCCAGGCCGAGCAGCTCGCCATAAAAGCGACGGGCCTCACTCGGATTGGCAGCTGCGATGTTCGACACGATGCGGAGGACCTTCATGGCCATTGGCTCCAGGGTACGCCGGGATCAGCGCGTCCGTCCTAGATTCGGTGCACGACTCGGCCGCGCGTCGATGCGGCTCAGCTAAATTCGCCCTGAATATATCTCCGTATTCGACGAGATAGCCGGTGCGATCGCCGTCGTCACCAGGATTCACGTACAAGAATGCAGTCTTATCGGCCAAGCGTTTGGCTTGTTGCAAATTATGCGTGACGATGGCGATGGTATATTTCTTCTTGAGCTCCTGCATGAGCTCTTCGATTTTGCGCGTTGCCAGGGGGTCAATCGCCGAGCATGGCTCGTCCATCAAGAGTACGTCCGGTTCGGTCGCGATCGAGCGTGCGATGCACAAGCGTTGCTGTTGACCGCCTGACAGATCGAGTGCGCTTTCGTGGAGCTTGTCTTTCACTTCGTCCCAAAGGGCGGCTCCGCGCAACGCTTGCTCCACCTTTTCGTCTCGGTTCCCTTTGTAGCCGTTGAGCTTCAACCCGTACGCTACGTTGCGGTACACGGTCATACCGAAGGGGTTGGGATTTTGAAAGACCATGCCGATGGTGCGGCGGACCGCCACTGGATCGATCGATTTCCCATAGATCTCTTTGCCGCGATAGCGGACCTCGCCTTCGAGCCGGAAGCCGCGCTTCAAATCGTTCATGCGATTGAGGCAACGCAGCACCGTGCTCTTGCCACAGCCCGAAGGTCCGATGAAGGCGGTGATCGTGCCCTTCTCGATGCTGAGCTCGACGTCGCGCACGGCTTTGAATTTGCCGTAGAAAAGGCCTTTGAGCGCCAAGTCGAAGACCTGGTTGCTCGACTTGGTTGCGGGATCTTGATTGGGGTTCATCAGCGGCGTCCTCCCGAGAGTTTGGCTGCTCGGCGTGACAGCAGCTGCCCGCCGAGGGTGAAAATCAATACGATGAAGACCAAGACCAGTGAGGCCGCCCAGGCGAATTGTTTTTGATTGTCGAAGGGCGACTTCGAGAAGTTGAAAATCAAAACCGCCAGCGAGGCGGTCGGTTCCATGAAGTGGCGGCTGAGCCAGTAGTCACTGAACGTCATGGTGAAAAGCAATGGCGCGGTCTCGCCGGCGCCTCGGGCCAAGGCCAAGAGCACGCCCGTCAGAATTCCGGGCATTGCGCCGGGCAGGAGAATATCGGTGATGACTTCGCCCTTGGTCGCGCCCATGGCCGATGGCCGCCTCGCGAGTCTCTTCCCCCACCGAACGGATGGCCTCCTCCGTAGTGAGGGTAATGATCGGGAGCATCAACAACGCCAGCGCCACGGCTCCCGCTAGCGGTGAGAAGCGCCCAGTGAGCAGCACGACCGTCGAATACGCGAACACGCCCGCGATGATCGACGGTAGTCCCGTGGCCAACTTCGCACAGAAACGCACGATCGCCGCGCTGCGTCCGTCAGGATTGACCTCTGCCAGATACACGCCCGACAAAATCCCAATCGGGATCGAAATGAGCGCGCCCAACGCCACCACTAGCAACGTGCCGATGATCGCGTTGCCGATGCCGCCGCCCGCCACGCCAGCAGCGGGCGGAAGCTGCGTGATCAAGGCTGGTCCGAGCTTCCTCGCCCCCTTCCAAATCAACATCAGAAGCACCGAAAAGAGCGGCACGGCGGCAAGCAAGGCCAAGATCCCGCACGCCACGCTCAAGGCGTAGCTGAGGAGCGTGCGGGGGCGCCTGAGCGAGCGTTCGAGCTGCTGCAGATCGACCTTTCCGCTGCAGCTTTTGATCCGGATTGTCTTTGGCGATCAACGGATCGTTCCAGTTCGTGATCGCGCGCGAGAATATCTTCACGTATGCTTCGCGCGAGAGCCGAATCGGTTTCGATGTGCCGGGCACGTTGTAAGAAAGCACGATGCAGCCCGCGGTCATCGGCAAGAGCAGCACTCCGCCGTAGTTCTTCGGCAGCGCGGCGATCTCCTTTTTCGACATGCCCGCATCGCTCGCGCCGAAGAGCACCAAACCGGAGCTAAACTGTCGAATGCCAGCGCCGCTGCCTATGGCCGAGTAATTCACGCGAATCGAACTGTCGCGTTGGTACGCGTCGAGGAACCAGCGCTTGTAGAGCGGCGCCGGAAAGGTCGCGCCCGACCCTTGCAGGGAGATATCGTGGTCGTGAGCGCTGCAGCTCAGCGCGCCGTACACGATTGTAACGAACGCCAAACGAGTGATCGTGTGCAAGGCCCTCATCAGCAGCCGGTGCAAGCACGAGCCATACCGTCGAGCAGCGATCTCGATTTCTTCGCGCTATTACCGGGCAAGTGATTGACCTCCCGCGTCCCAGGCGTGCGAGTGTGGCGGTCGATCGTGCGCGCACAGGGTCGTTCTGGCATCCCGACTCGGTCGACCCTCCTGTGGTCGTCTCACACGTGTCATTGAATCATCATCAGTGCGTGACACTCGCGGTGACGGAGCTCGAGTGCGGCCGAAATGCAGCGCGATTCGGCTCGGGCTCGTGTCAAAAAGGGGCGCATTTCTCGCCCGTTTCAAGCAATTGCTAACAAACAGACACTTGAACTTCGCTGTCGTGTCACCGAACCTCGGCACTGTGCGGCCCATGATGAAGCTTCGTCAGATTCCGAATTTCTTGTGTGTAGCGCTGCCGGCGCTGACTTGGATCACCGCGTGCGGTAGCGATGACGACAGCGGCGGAGGCGCAGGCTCTGGGGGCGTCAGCGCTGGTCACGGCGGAGAATCCGGTGCCTCCACCGGGGGCAAAGGTGGGACCGGTACCGCCGGTGAGCCTGACGAACCGACTGCTGGTTCCTCCCCGCAAGCGGGTGAAGCAGGCATCGGCGGCGAGGGCGGGAGTGGTGGCGCGACCGAGCCGCCCGACCCCGTGCAGGCGATCGATACGATCGTCTTGATCTACGCGGAGAACCGCAGTTTCGACAGCCTCTACGGCAACTTCCCGAACTCCAACAACTTGAGTGAGGTGATCGACGCGCAGGGCAATCCCACCAGTAAATACGTGCCGCAGAAGGATCGCGATGGCACGACCGCATTGCCGACATTGCCGATGACTTGGGGAGGCGCGACCGCACCCGGCAATCCCACCGTCATTGCGCCGGAATTGACGGGTGGCTTGGCGAACAAGCCGTTCAGCATCGAGACCGCGTTCGTGGCAAACGGCGGCGCCGCATTGACCACGGGCGACGTCACGCGCGACATGGCTCACCGTTTCTTCGAGAACATCATGGAGATCAACGGCGGCACGAACGACATGTTCGGCGCCTGGGTCGATGGTGGCGGTCTGACCATGGGCCACTTCGACTACAGCAACTCGGGAATGTACAAGTTGGCGCAGCAGTACGTTCTTGCCGACAACTTCTTCGAGGGCGCCTTCGGTGGCTCGTTCCTCAACCACCAGTACTTGATCTGCGCTTGTGCTCCGAGCCTGCCCGCATCTTTTGTCGCAAGCAACCTACCTTCGATCAACCAGCTCGCTGCTAACAACGCCAAGGGCGTGCCACAACTGGTTCAGGCAGCGAGCTCGCCGGCGTCGGCGTTGGACGGTGCCCCGGTGCTCCAGACGGGCAACGTGGCTCCGCTCGATTACTTCGGGCCTGGCGATGGTTATCGCGCGGTCAACACCATGCAGGCTCCCTATCAGCCCAGCGGCAATCCGCCCGTCGCGAACGCGACTGACTTGCGTTACGCGAATGCCGCGTCGGGCACCACGGTGCCCCCGCAAACACAAGCCACGGTCGGCGAGCTACTGTCGGCAAAGAACGTGAGTTGGGCCTGGTACGCCACTGCCTGGGATGCCGCGACCGCCGACGGCATGCAAGCGAGCACCGTGGCACGCAGCGTGATTTACACTCCGTCGACGCCAAAAGGCAGCCCCGACTTTCAACCGCACCACCACCCGTACAACTACTACGCGCAGTTCGATCCGGCTTTGCACGCCAGCGAGCGCACGGAGCATTTGCGCGATTACACGCGGCTCTTGACCGACATCACGGCCGGCACGCTGCCGCATGTCGTCTATTACAAGCCCCAGGGCAACTTCAACCAGCACCCCGGCTACGCTAACGCGGACGATGGCGATGCGCACATCACCGATCTGGTGAACAAGCTCAAAAACAGCTCGCAGTGGGGACACATGGTCATCGTGATCACCTATGACGAGTTCGGCGGTCAGTGGGATCACGTGGCGCCTCCCAAAGGTGACAAGTACGGCCCCGGTACACGCATTCCGGCGCTCATCATCTCGCCCTACGCCAAGGCGGGCACCGTCGATCACACGCAATACGACACCGGCTCGATCTCGCGCTTGATCACGCGCCGCTTCGAGATCGACACGCTGCCGGGCATCGCCGCTCGCGACCAGGCGCTAGTCACCAACGGCGGCACGAAGATGGGCGATCTGACGAACGCACTGACGCTGCCGTGAGTGACTGACCGAACCGTGCGGCGCTCAGGAACAGCTGAGCGCCGCCTGGTTTCGACCATCTCTCAGCGTTGCGGCGCGTTGCTCTCGAGATCAGCGTCGGTGAGCGCATTCAGGAACGCGATCAAGTCCTGAATCTCACTGTTGCTCAGGGTCGGTGCCTGACCTGGCTTGCGACCGAAGGGCGGTTCGCGATTGACGTTCCCGCGTAGCTCGGGCGGGAGATCATCGAATGAATCGGGCTTGCCCTTCGAGGTGGGATACCACTTGCTCGGGTTGGTATCGCGCTGCGCGTAGAACTGCAGCGTTTGCTCCAGGCTATGGAAGACGCCGTTGTGAAAGAAGGCCCTCCGCAGCGCGACGTTGCGCAGCGTGGGCGCGCGAAAGGCGCCGCAATATTCGCGTCGATTCGTCAGGTCTTTCCGCAACGGTCCGCACAGACCCAGATCGAAGAACGAGTGATCCTGGTTTTGTGTGAGCGATGAGTTACGCGGAACACCGAGCGCTGCGAAGCCGAAGTCCGTGAACTGCGGGAACGCGCCCTTACGGACCACACTGACGTGACAGTGTGCGCAGTTGGCCTTGTTCTGATCGTTGAACAAAGACAGGCCTCGCAACTCTCGCGCGTTCAACTGGAGTTGCTGACGTAGGTAGGCGTCGTAGCGGCTGCTATAGGGGTAAAAGTCCTTCGGACTCTGTTGGAATACTTCCAGGCTGAGCAACACCGCGCTGCGAGCCCGCACCGGTTCCGCGAATACATCGTCCCCGAAGATCGCGCGGAAGCGTGGCGCGTAGGCGGCGCGCTCGACCTTGGCAACGACGCTTTCGATGCTGTCGTTCGCCATTTCGTGGATCGAAGTCAGCGGGAGCAGCGCTTGCTCGTGCAGCGTATCGGCGCGCCCGTCCCAGGTGTGGCCGCCTGTCGGTCCTTGGTCAACGCTTTCGTCGGTCGCCTCGTCGAAGTAGTGCTCGGAGAAGCGGGGCACGATCTGCAAATAGCGCAGCGATGGCGCGGCACGCAGGCCTCCGCTCTTCAGATCCCCCCCGCCCAGCTGAGTCGAGCGATCATTGGGCGGGCCGTAAGCAAACTTCGGATCGTGACAGCTGGCGCATGATTGCTGCTGGGATGCCGACAGTGCCGGATCGAAGAACAGAGTGCGCCCGAGCTCCGTCACGTCGGGCATGTAGGGCTTTTTGCTGTAACGGTCGGCGTAGAACGCCTGCGCCGTCGCCGATGAGGGTGACGGTGAAGGTGACGACGGGGCGGGCGCGCTCACCGCCGCGCGCTGCGCGCTCGCCGCAGGCCGAGGCGCGTCTTTCTCGTGACACGCGGCCGCGAGGAAGACGTTGCAGAGCAGTAATAACGTGCAAGATCGAGTGTTCAGTCCCGAGAACGTAGTCGCCGCGTCGCCATCTGTCCAGAGTCCGAAACGACGCGGATGACGCAAAGATTCGTTGCTCGGCTCTAGGCCGAAAGTACCTCTCGCACCCGGCGCAGCAGCGAAAGGGGCGTGATCGGCTTCGGCAGGAACGCGATTCCGGCATCCAGCACGCCGTGGTGCACGATCGAGTCCTCGGTATATCCGGATACGTAGAGTACTTTCATTTCGGGCCGCATCGGGCCGATGCGCTCCGCCAATTCACGTCCGCTCATGCGAGGCATCACCACGTCGGTGAGCAGCAGGTGGATCTTGGCCGAGAATTTCTCGCTCACCAGAAAGGCTTCGCCGCCGTTTTGGGCGTCGAGGACGTTGTAGCCGTTGCGCCTCAGAATGGCACCGTTCACCGCCCGGACCTGCTCGTCGTCCTCGACGAGTAAGATCGTCTCCGAACCTTGCAAGGCTGCCGGCAGGGGCGCGATCGAATGCTGGGCCTCGATCACGCGATCGGTGCAGGGCAGGTAGATTCTGAAGGTCGTACCGACTCCCGGTTCGCTGTAAACGTAGATATGGCCTCGGCTCTGCTTGACGATGCCGAAGACGGTCGACAAACCGAGGCCGGTTCCTTTGCCCATTTCCTTGGTGGTGAAGAAGGGCTCGAAGATGCGTTCGCGCGTGGTCGTGTCCATTCCGCTGCCGGTATCGGTGACCGCGAGCATGACGTACGGACCGGGGGCGACACCGGGGTGGCTCGTGGCATAGCTCTCGTTGAACTCG
The DNA here is from genome assembly GCA_037200885.1 of Pseudomonadota bacterium. Taxonomy (GTDB): domain Bacteria; phylum Myxococcota_A; class Polyangia; order Polyangiales; family Polyangiaceae; genus PMG-095. The sequence goes on along the minus strand of JBBCIN010000003.1, from coordinate 521,193 downwards.
CAATTGCTGGTCTCGATCGTCAGCTTTCCGCCGAGCGGCATCGCATCCCGTGCGTTGACCGCCAGATTCATCACGATCTGACCAAGCTGGCCGAGATCTGCGTGCACGTTGTGGATTGGGCGTGCAGTGAGCAGTGACAGGTCGATGTCCTCACCGAGCAAGCGCCGGAGCATCTTTTCCATTTCGCGCAGTACGTGATTCAGGTCCAGCACCTTTGGCTGGAGCAGCTGCTGGCGGCTGAAAGCGAGCAGCTGCTGCGTGAGCTCCGTTGCTCGCTCGCCCGCTCGGCGGACTTGCAAGATGTCGTCTCGAATTCGCTCACCCGGCTTCAGCTCATCGAGTACGAGCGTGGTGTAACTCAAGATCACCGTCAGCAGGTTGTTGAAGTCGTGCGCGATCCCCCCCGCGAGACGCCCCACGGCTTCCATCTTTTGCGCGTGACGAAGCTGTTCTTCGGTATCTCGCAGTTGCTTGGCGACCGCCTCGCGTGCGGCGATGTCGTGTTGCAACGCTCGATTGCTGTCTTCCAGCTGTAGGGACTTTTCCTCCAGTTTGCGGATCAGCGTCTCACTGTATTCCTGGAGCAGGTCTTCTTGCTTCCCATTTGGATCTTGAACGCGCATCGGCATCGCCGCCGCGCCGTCCCGAACGGCGTCTAGTCGAAGCAGAAATTCGTCCGGCTCGGTGGGCTTGAGAATGAAAGCATCGGCGCCGAGGCTGAGCGCTAGTCGCTCGTCTTCCGGCGCCGTATAGGTGGCAGTATAGACGATGAATGGCTTTGCCTTGAGGCGCGCGTCGGCCTTCCAGTGGCGGAGCAGCGTATAGCCGTCCATCACGGGCATCAGTAGATCCGAGATTACGATGTCGGGCGGCGCTTGCCGCGCGACGATCAGCGCTTCGGCGCCGTGACGTGCAGAGACGACGTCACAGTGGTGCGCCTCGAGCAGTGCGCGTAGGTAATAGACATTCTCGTCCTTGTCGTCGACGATCAGCACGCGTGTCATGGAGCCTCTTGGCGCGCCGCGGACAATGCGCGCTCCACCTCGTCCACGAACGTCTCTGGATTGATCGGCTTCTCGAGGTAGCCCGTGCAGCCGGCCTCCAACGCCTTTTCCCGGTCGCCCGGCATTGCGTAAGAGGTCACGGCGATGATCGGTATGCCTCTCAACCCCTCGTTCTGTCTCAGTGCGCGCGCCACGGCGTAGCCGTCCATCGTGGGCAGCTGGATATCTAGCAAGACCAGCGTCGGGCTCATCGTACGCGCGGCCTCGATGCCACGCGCGCCATCCGCGAATGCCCGGACCGTGTAGCCGCTCCGCTCCAACAAAAACGTCACCAGGTAGCGGTTCTGTTCGTTGTCTTCGATCAAGAGCACGGATCGGCTCATGAATGAACGCGCCTTTCCAGTGGCAGCACTGCCGTGAACGCGCTGCCTTGGCCGAGCGTGCTCTCGGCGCGGATGGTCCCGCCGAGCAAGCCCGTCAGGCGACGACAGATCGCGAGTCCCAAGCCAGTGCCTTCGTGTTGACGCTGCAGGCCCGAGTCGATCTGCCGGAAGGGTTGGAACAGCGACGACAGGTCTTCCTGCCGCATCCCGATGCCCGTATCGGATACTCGGAGGCACACGGCGCGTGCCGCCTGGCCGGCGCCGCTCGGGTCGAAGTCGTCGACTAGCTCGACCGTGAGCGTCACTTGCCCACGCTCGGTGAACTTGATCGCGTTGTTCAACAAGTTCAAAAGGATCTGTTCGACGCGTCGTTGGTCGCTCAGCATCGAGGGCAACGAACTCGGTTCGACGACGCGTAGCGAGAGTCCCTTCTTCTCGGCCAGCGGCAAGACCGATCCGGTGACGCGTGCGATCGAGGCGCGCAAATCGAGGGGCAAACTGCGGATCTCCAGTTGTCCCGCCTCGATCTTGGAGATGTCGAGGACATCGTTGATCAGATCGAGCAGATGTCGGGCGCTGCCTTGCACCATTCCCAGCTGCTTGTGCTGCTCAGAAGTGAGCGGGCCAGCCATGCCTTTCAAGACGATCCCGGTGAAGCCGAGAATCGAATTCAACGGCGTGCGAAGCTCGTGCGACATGGTCGCCAGGAACGCCGATTTGACTCGGTCGGCCGCCTCGGCGCGCTCCTTCGCGGCGTCGAGGTCGCGTGTTCGCTCCAGCACCTTGAGCTCGAGGCTCTCGTTCAACTCACGAAGCGCCTGTTCCGCCCGCCTACGCTCACTGATGTCGACGGAAAGCACGAAGATCCCCTCGGGCACGGGCTGCGCCCTCACGTCGAACCAGCCCGTGTGGCCGTCGCCAAACCCGAACTCGATTTCGGAACGCACGCCGATGCGCTCGTCCATGCAACGGCGCAGCAGGGCAAATACGTCGCTGGCTTCGATGCCGGGCCAGGCTTCGGGCATCTTGCGGCCCATGAGCTCTGCGTTCGCTCTGCGGTTCTGGAGGGCGGCCGCTGGATTCAGGTACAAGTAGCGCCAATCGAAGCCGATCAGCTGGCATCCCTCGAGGATTGTGTCGAGCGTCGAACGGTAGCGCTCTTCCGTTTTCTTGAGCGCATCCTCCGCGCGTTTGCGCTCGGCGATGTCGACACCCACGCCAACCAAACGCACGGCTCCGTCGAGCTCGATTCGCTTGCCGGTGAAGAAGTAGGGCGTGACGCTGCCTTGCTTCGATACCAACGACGCTTCCACCGTCGCTTCTCCCTTCGCGAATACTTCGCCGATTCGCTCCTCGACCAGCGCTTTCTCGCTCGGGGTGAAGAAGTCGAGCGGGTGCATGCTCGCAATCTCTTGGGCGGTGTAGCCCGAGACTTTCTCGAAGTTGCTATTCCAGCGCAAGAATCGCCCGTGCTCGTCGTACAGATAAAAGATACCCGGCATGGCCTCGATCAGGCCGCTTGCGAAGCGTAGTTCGCCTTCGGCGATCGCCTCGGCGTGCTTGCGTTCGGTGGCCTCTCGAACTCGCGCCTCGTCACCCGCGAAGTGGTTCAAAGCGAACGAGATATCGGCCGCTGCGGCGCGCAGACCGAGCTCTCGGTAAGTCCCACGCTGTTCTAGAGTCGCCCCCGCGATCGCCTGATTGATCTGGCCGAGCGCAGCGTACAAGCGATTGGCCAGCTCGACCTCTAAGCACTGCGCCCTCGACATTGAACGCAGCTTGCCAGTTTCCGAGCGCGGATTCTCGTTGATTGTCGGGCACTCCGCGAAAGACCAGTAATGCCGGTAGAACCAGCGCTACTTCTTGCAACGCCCTTGCAGAGTCTTGACCCAGTCGGCTTCCGCCAGGGCCGTGGTGTTTCTCAGGACGAGTCGGGCCAGGGAGACTCGAACCTTCATGCGCGCTGCGCGGGGATGGATGTCGGTGGGTCTCCGATTCGCGCGAATGCGCGGGTGAAACCCATTTGCGTTCAGCCTTACTCGCCGTCGCACTTGACCGTACGACGTAATCGGGAGCCCGACAAATCGGGGTGGTCACGACTTTCTTGGTTGGTCCCGCGGCTCGGATGTCGGACTCTTGGAGATCACGCCATGCAAAGCTTTTTCGTCCGCTCGTCGACTCGCTTCTTGCGACTACCCGCTCTTGTGCAGGTGCTGCTGGGCATCACGCTCTCGGTCGCCTGTTCCGGAGTCGCGCAGGTGCCCTCGTCCGGCGACGGATTTGGGGGATTCGGCGCATTCGGCGGATTCGGCGGATTCGGCGAAATCGGGGGCGTACCGAACAGCGCTGGCGGTGGCGACAACATCGACGTGACACCGGTCGGCGACTCCGGTAGCTCGAACATGGACTCCGCGGGCGGAGACGGCAACGACGGGCCGGTGTGCGGCGATTCCGTGGTGGACCCGAGCGAGGGTTGTGACGACGGCAACGCCATGAGCGGCGATGGCTGCGATGGGACGTGCAAGATCGAGAACGGCTACACTTGCAGCAAACCCGGCAAGAAGTGCACGAGCACGCTGGTCTGTGGCGACGGCAAGGCAGGGCCCGATGAAGCCTGCGACGACGGCAACACCGATTCTGACGACGGTTGCTCCAAGACTTGTACGGTGGAAAGCGGATTTGCTTGCCCAACGTTTGGCAAGCCCTGCACGCCGACCACCGCCGCGGTCGAATGCGGCAACGGTGCGACTGAGTTCGGCGAGACCTGCGATGACGGCAACACGGTGTCCGATGACGGCTGTTCCAAGACTTGTCAGACCGAACCCGGCTACACCTGCAGCGGCGCGACGTGCACGGCGAACGCCGCCTGTGGTGATGGCGCGCTGAACAGTGGCGAACAATGCGATGACGGCAACCAGGTGCCGGGCGATTGCTGCAACGCCACGTGCGGACTGGAATCGAACTGCAAGTGCAGCACTCCTTCGTCCGGGGTCGGTCCGCAAGTTTGCGTCTCGACCATCGTCTGCGGTGACAATGCAGTCACGGGCGACGAGGCGTGTGACGATGGCAACATCGTCGGCGCCGATGGTTGCAGCGCGGATTGCCTTACGGTGGAGCCCGGCTTCACTTGTCCGGCGGCCGGTGGCGGCTGTAGCCCCGCGGTCGTGACCTGTCCGAACGCGAAGATCGACGCGGGCGAAGAATGCGACGACGGCAATTCGACCGGTAACGATGGTTGCTCGGCCAACTGCAAGGTCGAAGCAGGCTACACTTGCCCCCTGGCGGGCAAAACCTGCACTCTCAAAGAGTTCTGCGGGAACGGCAAAGTCAGCTACACCAGCGGTGAAACTTGCGACGACGGCAACGCCGTCAGCAACGACGGTTGTTCGGCCGCGTGCAAGATAGAGAGCGGTTGGTCCTGCAACAACGCCGTTTCTCCATCGTCCTGCCTGAAGGAAGTGTGTGGCAACAAGAAGATCGCCGCCGGTGAGACCTGCGACGACGGCAACGCGGTCGCGGGCGATGGCTGTTCGGCCACTTGCAAGCTCGAAGACGGCTACACCTGCCCGGTGCTCGGCGCTCCCTGCCGTACGGTTTGCGGCGACAAGAAGACGCTCGGTACGGAACAGTGCGACGACAACAACACGATCAGTGGTGACGGTTGCAATTCGCGTTGCCAGCTCGAACCAGGCTACGTGTGTAGCGCAGCGGGGGTGTGCCGAAAGACGGTCTGCGGCGACGACGTGAAGGAAGGCACCGAGCAGTGCGACGACACGGCGACCGGAGCGACCGATCTGCCGTTCGATGGCTGTTACAAGTGCCTGGCCGAGCCCGATTGCTCTGCAGGCGCCTGCAAATCGGCCTGCGGCGACGGCCAACGCTTTTCCGACGAGCAGTGTGACGACGGCAACAACTTCAACGGTGACGGCTGCTCTTCTGACTGCAAGATCGAAACGGGTTTCACCTGTCTGGATTCCGCGGCGGGCGCGCTACCGAGCACCAAGAGCCTGCCCGTCATCGCGCGCGACTTCGTCGGCCTTGGCCGTCAGAAGAATTCCTCGTCCACGAACGGCAACTACCACCCGGACTTCAACCGTCACACCGCCGATGGCATCTTCAAGATGGTGAAGACATCGCTCTCGACCAGCGGTAAACCGGAGTGGCGCTGGTTGCCGTTCAAGAAGACCGACGCGGACGCGCCGGCGCAGGGCACGAGCTACACCCCACTGAGTCTGGCGACTTGCAGCTGTGACGAAACAGCGACCATCGACAAATGGCTGACGAGCACAGAGACCTGGACGGCGGGCACGGAGGGTAGCGCCAAGACCCTCACGCTCCTGCGACCGCCGTGCTCATGCTCGGACACGACCGTTTGCAGTTGTGACAACACCGGTCACATGTTCAACGACGGCAGCGTCAACAGTTCGAATCGCAGGAACTTTTCTACCCCTGCGAACTTCGCGCAATGGTACACGGACGTGTCTGGGACAAACTTGAGCGTGCCGTACACGCTCAGCCTGGCGCTCACGGACGTGCCGACTGCGACGTACTCGAACTTGGCCGCGCCCAACGCAACCGCGTTCGATCCGTTGGCTGGTGCGGGCTTCGTGGCCACAGGTGCCGAGACCGTGTCGGGTTGCGGCAACAACGCAACCACGAACGTGTCCTTCACGACCGAGACTCACTTCGTATTCGAGTACCAAGGTGGCGAGCGCTTCGACTTCTCCGGCGACGATGACACTTGGGTATTCGTCAACAAGAAGCTGGCGGTCGACTTGGGCGGGCTTCACGGTCAGCAGAACGGCGATTTCATCCTGGACGCCGACACCGATGGCACAGGTCCCGATACCGCGGACGGCAGCGCGATCTCGTTTGGCCACAACAATTACTACGACGGCACGAGCTACTCGACGACGCAGGGTTCGAAGCTCCAGCTCGGACTCGTGGCTGGTAAGGTCTACGAAGTCGTCATGTTCCAGGCCGAGCGCAACCAGTGCGGTTCGAACTTCGGCATTACGCTCAAGAATTTCGGCAAACCGAAGTCGATCTGCAGCTCGAAGTGCGGCGATGCCGTCGTCGCCGCGGACGAAGCGTGCGATCTCGGCACGGCCGCGAACAACGGCGCCTATGGCGGTTGCAAGGCCGACTGCACGCTCGCTCCGTACTGCGGCGATAAAAGCATCAACGGTACCGAGCAGTGCGACGACGGCGTGAACTCCAACGTGTACGGCAGCATGACCAGCGGTTGCGCGCCGGGCTGCAAGGTCGCTCCGTACTGCGGCGACAGCACCGTCGATGTTGCGTACGGTGAAGCCTGTGACAAGGGCAGTGCCAACTCCGCGACTGCTTACGGGGTAGGCGCCTGCACCGCGCAATGCCAGCCCGCACCGTACTGCGGTGATGGCGTGGTGAACGGGACGGAGGCCTGTGACGAGGGCCAAAACAATGGCGGCCCGACCAGCAAGTGCGACACCCTGTGCAAGGTGAAGTGCGGCAACGGCGTGCTCGATCCCGGTGAGCAATGCGATAAGGGCACGGCCGGAAACACCGGCGCTTATGGCGGTTGCAAATCGACCTGCGCGCTCGCGCCCTACTGCGGTGATGGCGTCAAACAAGCGAACGAGGGCTGTGACGACGGCAAGAACGACGGCAGCTACGGCACCTGCACGGCCAGCTGTCAGCTCGGCTCTTACTGCGGTGACGGCAAGCTGGACGCCGCGGCAGGTGAGCAGTGTGATCTCGGATCACTCAATCAAGCAAACCCCTACGGCAAGGACAAGTGTGCGACCACCTGCAAGATCGCCCCGTACTGCGGCGACCACGCGGTCAACACGTCCCCGCCTGCCAGCGAAAACTGCGACGATGGCGCGCTGAACAGCAACACCGCCGCGGGCGTCTGCAAGCTCGATTGCTCAGGCTACAACTCGCCGCCCTCGACCTGCGGCAACGGTAAGATCGACACTGGCGAACAGTGCGACCATTCCGCGCTCAACGGCACCGCGGGTGATCCGTGCGACGCACGCTGCCGCTTCAAGTGCGGTAACGGCATCAAGGACAGCGGCGAAGCTTGCGACAACGGCGTCAACGACGGCACTTATGGTACTTGCAAGAACGACTGCACCGCGGCCGATTTCTGCGGCGACGGCACGAAGAATGGCAGCGAGCAATGTGACCTCGGTGCCGCCAATAGCGCCACCGCGTACGGCACCGGGAAATGCACCAATGCTTGCAAGGTCGCTCCGTATTGCGGTGACCATCGCGTCAACGGCGGCGAAGACTGCGACGGTCAAGTCGGATGCACGAACTGCGTGTGGGATTCGGTGAAGTGAACTGAACTGAAGCCGAACGGCTCGCCGTCGCGCGCATGCGCAAAGTGTCGCTTGCATTTCCCGAAGATCCGCCCTACTGCCGCCGAGACTGAGGACGGACGGGAAATAGATGAAAAACGAAAAGTCGCTCGCTCGATTCGGAGTTGTATTTCTACTGTTCGCGGGACTTTTCGCGTCGGCCTGCGGGGGACCATCGACCACATTCGTCAGCTCGTGGAGGTCGCCCAAGGCAGAGCCGCTGCAGCTGAGAGGACAGCCCGTGGCCGCCGTGGTCATGATGCATGACGAGATCAAGCGTAAAAACGCCGAAGACGTGCTGGCGCGCGAGATCACCCACTACGGCGCCAAGGGCATCCCGATGTACACGATCATGGCGGCTCCAGCGGACGGCAACGAGGCGGCCGCGCGCGCGGCGATCGAAGCAGCTGGTGTGAAGGGCGTCGTCGTGATGAGGCCGAAGGGCAAACGCACGAAGACCGAGACCACTCAGTCGTATTCTGGACCCATGTACGACGGCTACTGGGGCGGCTACTACGGCTATGGCTGGGGACAGCCCTGGTCGTACGCTCGGTATGGTTTGCCCACTGCGGGGCCGGACCCTTACTACGGTGGGGTGGGGGTGGTGTCGCCCGGCGTCCCGACCACGACGACGACCACCACCGAGGTCGTCGTGGTCGAAGTACTCGTCTTTTCGCTCAAGCAAAATATGCTCGTGTGGGCCGGCGAGAGTGAATCGACGCCGCCCGATAAAGTGGACGACTTCGTTACGCAGCTCTCCGCAGCGACGGCCCGAGAACTGGGCGACAAAGGCTTGCTCTCGGGGAAGTGAGCGAGGGTCTTTTATTGATGGTCACGCGCTGCAACTTTCGGCGTCGTGGCCTTCGGCGTCGCGGCACGCGCGCTGGAAAAACACCTATTTTCATACCGGCGATGCTCGGAGACAATCATCTGAAACATAGCCATGCACCAACGCTCGGGCCGCCTCTGCTTCAACCGCGTTAGGATCACTCCCAGCGGAAATCCGAGCTTTGCCTAGACGCGCGAAGGGGCCCATGTCATTGCCGAAGGGGCCTCGAAGCGCACGCCCGCTGTCGAGACGCGCCCGCCGCCCTTGCCGAGAGGGCTAGCACGCCATGCCGCCGGACCTTTCTGAAGACATCGAGAGTCATTCCGAGCGAGCCGGAGAGCTCGTCGCTGGCAAGTACCGGATCGAGAGTGAAATCGGTTCAGGTGGAATGGGCGTCGTGTACAAGGCCTATCGAGAGGACCTGCACTCCTTCGTCGCTCTCAAATTGCTGCGCCCCGCGTTCGGGTTCGATCCGCAGACCATCGCTCGCTTTTTGCAGGAGGCCAGGACCGCGGCGGCGCTGAAGAGTCCGCACGTTGCCCGCGTTCAAGACTTTGGCACGCTCGCGCTCGGCGCTGACCGGGGAGTCAGACCCTATATCGTGATGGAGTATCTGACTGGCCAAGATCTAGGAGAGGTCTTGCAGCAGGAGAGTCTGAAAGGCCACCAGCTCTCAGTGAGTGAAGTGGTCGACTATGTGATCCAGGCGTGCCACGCGATCGCCGAGGCTCATTCACGCGGGGTCGTGCATCGGGATCTGAAGCCCGCCAACCTGTTTCGTACCGACGAGCACGAGATCAAGGTCTTGGACTTTGGGATCGCCAAGCCGGGCTATGCCCCCACCTCGCGCCTGACGCGTGCGGGGCTGTCCCTCGGCTCGCCGCACTACATGTCGCCGGAACAGATCGATAGCCCGAAAAATGTCGATTCTCGCGCCGATATCTATTCGTTCGGTATCTGCCTGTATGAGCTACTGAGTGGCACGGTCCCGTACAACGGTGAAACCTTCGGTGAGTTGGTCCCGCGCATCGTGCACGGAGCTCCGACCCCCTTGCAGGAGCTGCGACCGAATCTCCCTCCGGGGCTCGCTGAGGTCGTTCATCGGGCGTTCGCGCGTGCGGCACAGGATCGCTTTCAGAAGGTCGAAGACTTGGTCGGCGCGCTCGCTCCATTTTCTCCCCCTCGCTCACGGCGCTTGGTCGAGCTTCTGGCGCCCCTTTCGGCGCCGACCCCCATGGATTTCGTGCACGCCCTTTCGATGCCCCCGCTGGCGGGAGCGTCTTTGGAGTCAGCGGTGAGTCAGGCGAGTGCACCGAGCGATCGTCATGTGCAGCGACCGCGTCGGTCTTACCGAAAAGCGAAGCGCGTACTCGTCGGCGGCCTAGCGCTGATCTTGATCGCCTTGTTCTTCGTCAGCAGACGCTGGATTGAAACGGGCGCGAGCAACTCGGGCGCCGAGGCACTTCCGAGCGATCTGGCCCGCCCTTCTCCGCTAGCCGATCGAACAATTGCCGCCAGTGTTCCGACGCCGAGTGCCCAGGCGAGCGCCCAGCTACCGATCGCTCAGCCGGCGGGTTCGACGTCGTCGCAAGCCGCGCGTGAGCCAGCCTCCGAGCCCGCACCGGTAGCGGCTCCCGCGCCGATCGTGCGGCCAGTCGCGCCGATCCAAGCCGCGCACCCGAGGAGCCCCAAGAAGGAAACCGCGACCAAGCGAGCGCTCCCGTCGCCTCCCTCGTTGAACCTGGACAATCGCGCACGCCAATGACTCGAGCCCGGAATCTGAGATACGCTTTGATCGCCGCCCTGAGCGGCATCGTGTTTGCCTCGACTCAGCGTGCTCGGGCCGACGATCCACGGCTCGGTGTGGATCTATTCCAGAGCGGGCGACAGTTGATGAACGACGGCGATTACGAAAAGGCTTGCCCAATGCTGCGAGACAGCCAAAAGGCGGATCCGCAGCCGGGTACTCAGCTCAACTTGGCCCTTTGCTACGAGAAGATGGGCAAGACGGCCTCGGCCTGGTCGACCTATGCGGACCTCACCCAAACCGGAGGCCCGCTTCAACAACAAGCGGCCAAAGCCGCACTGCAACGGATTGGCCCCAAGTTGAGTCGGCTAAAAATCGAACTCTGCGCAGAGCCGAACTTCGACCCTGCGAAGCTAGTTGTCAGTCGCAATGGCGAGGAAGTCGGCGCCAGCGCGCTCGGCCGGCCCTCACCGGTGGATGCGGGCGACTATCTGATCGAGGCGCGCGTACCGGGCTTCGAGAAATGGTCGCGCACCGTCAAGGTTCTAGCTGAAGGTGACCTGCGCAGCGTGGAGGTCTGCACCCTCGAGCACGAACCAGCGCCGCTCGCTTCTGCCGCCTTGCCGCCCGCTGGGATGGCCGTTCTGCCCGCGACGACGACGCCTGTACCCGCCGGAAGCGAGACCACGCTGGCGTCAGCGTCAGCGTCAGCGTCAGCGCCAGCGCCCCGACGCGACATGACTCTCGTATACGTGACTGGTGGCGTAGGCATCGCCGCCGCCGTGGTCGGCACCGTGTTTGGGATCATCGCGGCCAATCAGAAGGCCGACGCGACTGAGCAGTGCATGGGCAATAACTGCCCGCCCGCGGGTTGGAAGCGGCTCGATTCGGCAAAGACGAGCGCGGACATTTCGACCGTCAGCTTCGTGGTCGCTGGCGTCGCGGCGGGCGCCTCCCTCTATTTCGCCTTGAAGCCAAGTGCTGCCGAGGCCCATCCCAAGCCAGCGAAAGTGGCCCGCCCTCGAGTTGGGCTGACGGTCGTACCGACTGGTTTGACAGTCTCTTGTGGTGGAGCGTTCTAGTTGCGAGCGCGCGAAATTCTCCGAGCGGCGGCGGTGATGGGCGTCTGTGGCGTGTCGCTGACCACAGGCGGTTGCCGCCAAGTTCTTGGCCTGGGCGACTACGTGGAGGTGGCCGCTGGCGGCGCGGGTGGAGGTGCTGACACCTGCGATACGTGCGCGCCGACCGAGTGTGTGAAGTTCGACTCCTCGCGATTGACGCTGCTCGGACCGGATGGAACCCGCCCCGCGTTGCCAGCGGGCACGGGTGCCGGGGGCGACATGCCCGCGGTCATCCCCTCCGCGGGCGCGGCCGGGCAACCTGCGGTCAATCCCTGCAGCGAGCTCGATAACCCGGTCTTCGTCGCCGGGTCGTCCGCCGCCAAGCCTTTCTTGCAGCAGTTCGGGGAGAATCTGGCCGCCACGGGTGAGATGACGCTGGTCTACCAATCGGCGGGCTCATGCGTCGGCGTCGATGCGGTGGTAAACGATACCCCCATCCCGGGCAAAGCGACCTATTGGGCCGCAACGGGCGAGGAACGCAGCTGTTCTCTGGAAGCACAGGGCACCGCGGTGGATCTGGGGATCTCCGACGTCTTCGCCACCACATGTCCCGAGCTGGGTTTTTTACCCGAGCTGCCCGCGGGCGTGACCGATGATCTGGGTCCGGTGCAAACGATGGGCTTCGTCGTACCCGCCAGCTCGCAAGAGACCGCCATCAGCGCAGACGCTGCCTATTTCGTGTACGGCTTCGGCGACGGTTCGGGGGTCGAACCGTGGACCGACGAGACCGCCATTTTGCAGCGCACCAGCGCGTCCGGCACGCAGAGCTTGATCGCTTCGGTGATCGGTGTTCCGCCCACCAAGTTTCACGGGGTAACGAACTCGGCATCGGCGGATCTCTTGGCACAGCTCGTCTCTTTGGGCCGCGACGAGGACACCGCGGTCAAGGCCATTGGCATTCTCGTCGCGGGTGACGCAGACCAAAATCGTTCGCAAGTGCGCTTGCTCCCGTTTCAAGATGCAGGTGAGAGCTGCGGTTATTATCCGGACTCATCTCCCACCAGTCTCGATAAGCAGAACGTCCGAGACGGCCACTATCCGATCTGGGGGCCGCTTCACTTTCTCACGCGACAGCCAAACAGCAAAACGCAGCGACTCCTCTCGTATCTGACCGGAACGGCCACGATCACGGGACTCGACCTGATTCAGGTCTACGTTCAGTCGCGAGTGCTTCCGCGCTGCGCGATGCGCGTGACGCGATCCACCGACGGCGGTCACCTGACGCCGTATGCGCCGGCAAATCCCTGTGGCTGCTACTTCGAGCAGCAAGCGACGGGTGCCACTCGCTGCCAAGCCTGCACCGCCTCGTCCGAATGCCCGGAGAGCGCGGCCACGTGCTCCAAGGGGTTCTGCGAACGGTAGCGTTTTTCCGCCTCGTCGAGGCTCCTTTACGTATCGACATGTTTCGGACGCAGGTGCGTCGTTGCCAGCGCGTGCGAGATCGATCGATGCTGCGCGCGGAGAACCACCATGCGCTCATCGAACCGACTCGACTCTCTGTGCTTCCTGTTTGCTCTGGTTGCGGGGCTGCCACTCTTTGCCTGCGGTGGCAGTGAGCCAGCGCCCGAGGTCGCTGCTCCCCCGCCGCCCCCGCCGCCCGTGACCGCGAGCGCTGCGCCGGCACCACCACCAGCCCCCCCGCCGGTAGCCAGCGCCGCGGTCGAGGCGCCTCCGGCGCCCTCGAAACCAAAGTTCAACCATCATCATCACCCCGTGGTGGCGCTGTTCCTGATGAGCCTCGATTCACTGGAGCTCAGCGCGGACCAGAAGACGACCATCGACGGCATCAAGGCTGACTTGGCCAAGCACGCGGAAGCCGCCAAGGAACCGCGCGAGAAACTAGAAGCCGATGTCGCAGCCGGCGTGCTGGCGGGCAAGCTCGAGCAGCCCAAAGTCGATGCGGACATTCGCGCCATGAGCGCCGCAATGGCTGCGACGCAGCCGGCGATCCAGGATGACATGAACCGTTTGCACCAGGCGCTCACTGCCGAACAGCGGAAGAAGCTGATCGAGACGACGCGCGAAAAGGGCAAAGAGATGCACGAGCACGGCATGGCAATGCACGAACACGGCGGCAAAGGCGGCGAACACGAGCACGAGCACGGCGGCAAAGGCGGCGAGCACGAGCACGAGCACGACAGCAAAGGTGGCGAGCATGAGCACGACGGCAAAGGCATGTGGCAAGGCCCGCTCGCCAAGCTCGGCGAAGAGCTTGCGCTGACGCCCGAGCAAGCGGCAAAGCTTCACACCAAGGTCGAGGCGCTGGTGAAAGCTCAGCAAGCCACGATGAAGAGCAAGATGGCTGCTACCGAGAAGCACCTCGCCGCAGTCGCGGCTGCCTTCGAGAGCGACAAGTTCGACGCCAAGAAGGCGGGCGTGGGCACGCAGGCCGCGGATCTCGTGAGCTCAGTCGCGAGCGAGCGCGTACAATTCGTGGAAGCCGTGCTGTCCGTGCTCACGCCCGAGCAGCGACCGAAGTTCCTCGCACACGTTCAGGCCCACAACGCCGAGATGGACTGACGCGCGGGCGCGCTTCCGCGGGCAGACTGCGCGGTTTGCCTTGCTTCGAGAGTCGTGAGAGCATCGGCGTTCGTTGCCAATGGACGATGAGCTCACAGAACGAGCCCGCGGCCGCGTCGGGTTGGTGATCAACGAGAAGTATCGAATCGACGAGGTCCTCGGGGTGGGCGGCACAGCCGCTGTGTTCGCCGCGACCCACCGAAACGGGCACCGCGTTGCGCTGAAGATGCTGCACCGTGAACTGTCGCAGCGGGACGTCATCCGCAGCCGGTTTCTGCGCGAGGGTTACCTGGCAAATCGCGTTGCGCACCGCGCGGTGGCGCGCGTCACCGACGACGATGTCGAGCGCGACGGCAGCGCCTACCTCGTGATGGAGCTGCTCAGCGGCAGCACCGTGGAGGGGCTACTGGAAGCGCAGGGTGGCCGGCTTGATCTCGAGCTGACGCTGGGCATCGCGGACGCAACCCTCGATGTGCTCGGTGCAGCGCACGTGGCAGCGGTGATTCACCGCGACATCAAACCCGCCAACCTGTTTCTGACCAAGATCGGTGAGCTCAAAATCCTAGATTTTGGCGTGGCGCGTTTGATGGAGGGCGCGAGTATTACGGGCACCGGGGAGCTTTGGGGAACGGCAGCATTCATGCCGCCGGAGCAAGCACTGGGCGATCGCACACTCGACCACCGCTGTGACTTGTGGGCCGTGGGCGCGGTGATCTTTCGACTGCTCTCGGGGCGCGACGTTCACCGGGCTGCCAACGACCATCAGCAGATGCTGCTGGCAGCCACCCAATCGGCGCCGCGGCTTGCTTCGGTTGCGCCGCAGGTACCTAGCGCGGTGTGCGCTATTGTCGACAAGGCGCTGATGTTCAATCGGGAGGATCGTTGGCCCTCGGCGCAGCTGATGCAGTCGGCTATTCGCAAGACCTGCGAGTACGAACGGCTCTAGGGGGCTCCCGGTGTTCCCGAGCGATCCCAGCGAAACCATTCCCGAGTCGGAGCCGTCGGGGGCTCAACGGAAGAGCCGAAGCGAGGCGTCGGTGCTGGGTTTCGTCGTTCTGTGGAGCGCCGACGAACCGGCGTTCCTCGGGGCTTGGCTGCCTGTCGCGTCGTCGGGAAAGCATATCCTGGGGCGTGGGCCGTCCAGTGGCGTTGGCGAGCCGGCGCGTGTCGTCGCGGTTCGGCAGCGACCGGATGGAAACCACCCGTTGCCCGCCTTCATGAGCCCGTCGCTGTCCAAGATCCAACTGACGGTTCAGGCACAAGCGCCGGAAGCGCTGATCGTGGAAAATGTCGGACGCCGTCGCCTGTTCGTGAACGGGCAGCAACTCGAGAACAGCGAGCTGCGAGTAGGCGACGTCGTGGACATCGGCGCTCAGCTGACCCTACTTTGTGCAGTTCGGCCGCCCTATTGGGAGCGCTCGCTGGCCGCGTTGCATCCCTTCGGAGAGCCGGATGCCCACGGCTTCGTTGGTGAATCACCGGCGGCCTGGCGGGTGCGCTCGGAACTCCGCTTTGCTGCGTCTCGCGTTGGGCACGTGCTCATCCTCGGTGCGTCGGGCACGGGCAAGGAGCTGGTTGCTCAGGCGGTTCATCGCGAATCGAAGCTTGCGGGCCCGCTCGTGGCTCGCAATGCTGCGACGTTGCCCGAATCGCTGATCGACGCCGAACTGTTCGGCAACGCGAAAGGCTACCCCAACCCGGGGATGGCGGAGCGCAAGGGGATGATCGGCGCGTCCGATGGCGGCACCCTGTTCCTGGACGAGTTTGCTGACTTGCCGGCAGGCGCACAGGCGCACGTGCTGCGTGTGCTCGACGGCGGGCAGTACCATCGCCTGGGTGAGGACAAAGCGCGTCACTCGCAATTCCGGCTGGTGGCTGCGACCAACCGTTCTGAATCGACCCTTCGCGCAGACGTGTTGGCGCGCTTTGACTTTCGCATCGCGACGCCCGAGCTTGCCCAGCGCCGCGAGGACATCCCACTGATCGCGCTGCAGCTGTTGCGCAGCCTGATACTCGACAATCGAGACTTACATGCGCGTTTTTTTTCTGCGGCGGGCGCGCCCCGTTTGAGCGAAGGTTTTGCCCGACGGCTAGTGCAGCGGGCCTACGGAGCCAACGTGCGTGAGCTGCGGCAGTTGCTCTGGCGCGCGCTCGCTACGAGTACGGGCAGCGAACTCGAGTGGCCTGAAGCCGAAGGGGCACCGGCGCCCCCGGCGAGCGGGAGCCCGACGGAGGACTATAGCCTCGAGCAACTGAAGCGCGCCTTGGATGCCAACAACGGCTCGCTCGAAAAGACTTGGCGCGCCCTGGGCCTGGCCAATCGGCATGTCCTCAATCGGCTGCTGCGCAAGTACGGGCTTTCCGTGACCAAGACGCATCGGCGCGACTGAACGCCGAATGCGATTTGAAACCGGCGCGAACATTTGCGCGCGCAAATGCGCGCGCCGAGCGTTTGCGCGTGCGGGGCAACGCTGATTTCGGCGGCTTTTTGCGGTCTGCGCGTCCAGCTCAGCCCAGTCGGGAGTTGGTCCGGCCCTTGCTGAGTGAACTCCGTAGGCGATGAATTGCTCATCGCACCAGGGAGTTTCAAATCATGGCACGTTCCAGCATTTTGAGTTTGACGGCATTGCTCCTCGCTTCAGCCTGCGCGGTGGACGCTTCGGGGCCGGAGGATCTGAGCTCGATTGCGGCGGATCCGCTGCTGAAGAACGACTTCTTCGTGGCCCCGCCCAAACCCGCCGTAGTGAAGCAAGTCGTCGATCTGCTCCGCACGCGCAGGCCCGCCGACGCGGCGCGCATTGCGACGCTGGCAACCACACCGCAAGCGATCTGGTTCTCGTCGGGCACACCGAATGAGGTCAAAAGGTCGGTAGCACAGACCATGGGCGAGGCGAGCTGGGAGCGCAAAGTTCCGATTCTGGTCGCCTACAACACGCCCTTCCGCGACTGCGCGCAGTACTCCGCGGGCGGAGCGACCGACAGCGCGGCGTACCATGCCTGGATCAAGGGCTTCGCCAACGGGATCGGCAAGGGCAAGGCCGTGGTAATTCTCGAGCCGGATAGCCTCGGCATCATTCCGTACAGTACGACGATCTACGGCCAGAGTGATTGGTGCAAGCCGACGGTCACGGACGCGGCGGGTAATGTGGTGCCCGCCCCGGGAGCGACGTCGGCCGAACGCTACGCAATTCTCAACGATGCGGTCGACACCCTCGCCAAGCTCGCGCCCAATACCGCGGTCTATCTGGATGGGACGCACAGTGCCTGGCTCGGTGTCGGCGAAGCCGCCTATCGACTGGTGCACGCAGGCGTGCAGCGCGCACAGGGTTTTTTCCTGAACGTGTCCAACTACCAGACTACCGACACCTCGAACCAGTTCGGAATTTGGGTCTCGATGTGCATTGCTGCTGCCACGGCCGGCCCGGCTTGGGTACTCGATCCGACCACCGGCGGTCCGCATTTCGACTGGTGCCCGAGCCAATACAACTCCGCCACGGGCTACGCGGTCGACTACAGCGAAGCGTATCGCGCGACCGTAACGGCCGGCCTACAAGGCATGCTCGGTGACGCCGTGGCTTCGACCCATTTCGTGGTCGACACCGGCCGCAATGGCCAAGGCCCGTGGACTCCGACCGCCACGTATTCGGACCCGGAAGTCTGGTGCAATCCTCCGGGCCGCGGCGTGGGGTTTCGTCCGACGCGCGCCACCGGCGTCGCGCTCGCAGACGCTTATTTGTGGCTCAAGCCGCCGGGCGAGTCCGATGGGTCCTGCCATCGCGGCGTCGTGGGATCGACGACCGATCCGGAATGGGGCGGCATCGTCGATCCGATCGCGGGCGCTTGGTTTCCGCAGCAGGCGCTGCAGCTCGCGAGCTTGGCGAACCCGAAGTTGTTCTGACGCGCGAGAAGTGCGGGCCGAGCGATAGGCACTCCCTGGGGCGCCCATCGCTCGCGCTGAACGAATGACGGCGCACTACAAGCATCGACTGTTTCAACGAACGGAAATGTGATGAGCCTCCGAACGTGTTTTTTTCGCACGCCGATCGCGCCGGTCCTGATATCCGCGATCTGGATCGGTGGCTGTGGCGGGCGCAGTCCCGACCACACGACGACCCAGAGCTTGCCTGTATGCACGACCGAGCTCGGACCGGCGCCACTGCGTCGAATCACGCGCTTCGAATACGGTCGCACCGTTGCTGATTTAGCCGGCGTCGACGCCGCGAGTTCGTTGTCACTTCCGCCAGATGAAGAAACGCTCGGCTTCGACGACATTGCGACCGCGTACAGCGTGTCTGCCCTGCACGCCGCGCGCTATCTCGATGTCGCGGAGCAGACCGCGGGCGCACTGGTCGCCGACAGCGGCCGGTTGAACGCGTTTGCGGGCTGCGATCCCAGTGCTGGCGATGCGGCGTGCGTAGGCGCTTTCGTCAGCGCGTTCGGGCGGCGCGCCTGGCGGCGTCCGCTGACAAATGACGAGAAACAGGCGCTGCTTCAGCTGTATGCCGATACCTCGGACCCGGGCCCGCTCGACGGCCTCTCCGCGATCATCGCGGCGCTGTTGCAGTCGCCAAGGTTCCTGTATCGGCCGGAGGCGAGCTCTCCGACGGCGACAGCGGCAGAGCCGCTCGACGGCTATGCGCTCGCGACGCGCTTGGCTTACCTCATTACTGGCAGCGGACCGGACGAACCATTGCTCGCTGCCGCGGAGACCGGGCAGCTCGAGAGCGACGCCGAGCTACTCAGCGAGGCGGACCGCCTGCTGGCGACTGATCGCGCGCGCGAGCTATTCGTGCATTTCGCGAGCGAATGGTGGGAGCTCGAATCGGTCGCAAATCTCGAGAAGGATCGCAGCCTATACCGGCGCTGGACCGACACCACGCCGGCAGCGCTCGCGGAGGAAACCCGCCTGTTCCTGAGCAACATTTGGGACGGTCCGGCCACGCTGTCCCGATTGCTGACGGCGCCAATCACCTTCGTGAACGCGGAGCTCGCGGGGGCCTACGGCCTCCCCATCCCAACCTCGACGGCGTTCGAGCAAGTGACTCTAGATCCCCTGCGCGCTGCAGGCCTGCTTACGCAGGGGTCGTTTCTCGCCGTGCATGCCAAGGCCGATCAGACGTCCCCCGTGCTGCGCGGAAAGTTCGTGCTTGCAAAGCTATTCTGTAAGCCTCCCGCGCCACCTCCGCCGAGCATCGTCGTCAGCCCGCCTACCGTCGATCCGCGGCTGTCGACGCGCCAGCGCTTCGCTCAGCATACGGCGGACCCGCTGTGCGCGAGCTGCCACACCAAGATGGACCCGATCGGGTTCGCCTTCGAGCACTACGACGCCACCGGACGCTGGCGCGACATCGACGGCGGTCAGCCCGTCGACGCGACCGGAGCGCTGAACGGGACCGATGTCGACGGCGCGCTCGACGGCGTGCCGAGTCTCGCGATCCGCCTGGCTCGCAGCGAGGAGGTCAGCTCTTGCGCAGCGACCCAGTGGTTCCGCTACGCCTTCGGACGCACTGAGCAAACCCGCGGTGATACCTGCACCATCGCGGCCTTGAGCCGCGCGCTCTCGGGACCGAACGGCGACTTCAAGCAGATGGTGCGCGAGACGGTGCGCGCGCCCGTGTTTCGTAACCGTGCTCCGGAGACCCAGCCATGAAGCCAATCGCGCGACGAACCCTGCTCCGTGGGGCAGCCGGTGCGGCCATTGCCCTGCCGTTTCTCGAGGCCATGCTGCCGCGCCGAGCTGCCGCTGCGCCGACGGCGGCAAAACGTTTCATCGTGATGTTTTCGCCCAATGGCACCATCGCGCCCAACTTCGTCCCGACGCGCGGGGCGACGGGCGCGGAGAGCGATTTTTCTCTGTCGCCCATCCTCGCGCCGCTCGCGCCGCACCAAACCGACTTGGTCATCGTCGAAGGCCTCAATCAACAGGGAGCCGGCGGTGACGGTCACCAGAATGGGATTGGAGGCATGCTCACCGGGGCGCCGCTCGACTCCGGGCCGTTTGCGGGCGTCGGCGCGCCCCCGGCAGGGTGGGCCACGGGACCCTCGGTCGATCAGCGCATCGCGGAGGGGCTCGCCGCGCCCACCCAGCTGCGCTCGCTCGAGCTGGGCGTGCAGGTCGGCGATGCCGATAACTGGGGGCGTATGTGCTACCGCGCGGCCAACCAACCGCTCGTGCCGACGGACGAGCCGGCCGCGGTGTACGCGAGCGTGTTCTCGGATTTGCACACCGATCCGGCGCAGCTCGCTCGCCTGCGCAAGCGGCGGCAGTCGATCCTGGACACAGTTGGCGGCGAGTACACGCGCCTTGCTGGCCAGCTCGGCAGCGCGGATCGCCAGCGGCTCGAGCAGCATTTGGCTGCCGTCCGCGAGATCGAAATCCGACTCACCAGCGACTTGGTGGTCAGTAACGCCGCTTGCCACGATCCACAGCTGACTCAGGTCCCGAGCCAGGCCAACGATTCTTTTCCAGCGGTCGGTGCGCTGCAGATGGATCTAATGACGATGGCCTTGGCCTGCGATCTGACGCGGGTGGCCTCGCTGCAGTGGTCGCGATCGGTCTCCGAAGTTCAATTCACTTGGCTCGGCATCCCGGAAGGGCATCACGATCTCTCGCATCGATCGGACAACGACCTGGCTGCGCTGGACAAGCTGACGCGGATCAACACCTGGTACGCGAGCCAGCTCGCGAGCTTGATCGAGCGGCTCAAGAATACGCCGGACGGCTTGGGGGGCAGTTTGTTCGACGGCAGCTCAATCCTCTGGTGCAACGAGTTGGCCAAGGGCAACACGCACAGCCGTATCGGCGCACACTATGTCTTGGCCGGTAGCGCCGGTGGGGCGCTGCGCACTGGCCGCTACGTCAGCTACGACGGCCAGTCGCTACCGCACAACAACCTGTTGCTCTCGCTGATCAACGCGCTGGGCATACCGGATACCCGTTTCGGCAAAGCCGATTGGTGCACAGGCGCTCTCGCGGGCTTGCTCTGAACCGAAAGGAAAACACCATGAACGTACGGAGGCTCTTCTTTGCACCCATAGCGCTGCTGACGGCGACGGCTTGTAGTCCCGATGCCAACGCTCCGAATCGCGCCAATGCGGTTTGTGGAACGGGTGCCAACGCGGGTGGCGGGAGTGCGAGCGGTGGCGTTGCTGGCGTTGCCAACGCGGGCGCCGGCAACGCCGGCAACGCTGGGGCCTCGTGCGGCGATCCGACCCTAGCCGTCGATCCCACTGCGCTGATCGACGACATGGAATCACCCGCCCCCTCCACGGCTCTGTCAGCCACCCGTGGCGGAGAGTGGTGGTCCGGGGGTGACGACGCGTCCAAAGCCGCGGGCGCGAAAATCACGCCGGACGGCGATGTCGCCGCCGAGCTGATCCCGGGCGGACGCTGCAGCAGCAAGTACGCGGTCCACGTGACAGGTCAAGGGTTTCAGGAATGGTCCGAGGTCAGCGCGTCGTTCGGTTGGGGTTCCGTCGACGGCGGTCCGCCACAGCTCTTGCCTTACGACGCCCACACTCGAATGGGTCTCACGTTCTGGGCGCGCATTGGCGATACTTCGTCGGCTTCGATTCGCCTCAACGTGTCTGACGTGTATTCGAACGACGCGGGCGGGATCTGCGACAAGACGGCCACATCGGGCGACACACAATGCTATGACCACTTCGGCATCTCCCTGGCAGGGCTAGACGTGACCTGGAAACAGTATCGGATCCCGTTCAGTGGCCTGAGCCAGCAGATGTTCGGCCTCCCCCGCCCGTCGGTCGACACGACCCGCTTGTATTCGATTGATTTTCTGCTTCCGGTGGGCTCGGTGTTCGACTTCTGGGTCGACGACATCTCGTTCTACTAGGCGTACACTGGTTTCTAGGATGACACGCTTCGTCGGTTTGCTATGCGCCTGCCTCGCGCTGGTTGGCTGTGGCGGGACGACGCAAGATCCGTCCGAGATATTGCACGTGCGCGCTGACCGAGTCGTGGATCGCAACCAAAAGCCCGTCTGGCTGCGTGGGTTGCAGTTCAGCAATCGGGCGTACGACGATCGTGATCCGGCAGGGCCCGATCCCGCGAGCACGTACGCGGATCAGAGCGACTACCAGCGCGCCGCCGCCATGGGCGTGAATACGATCGCGTTTTTTCTACGCTCGGACCAGTTCGAAGTCGACGCAGCTCCTTACCAGTACCTAGCTAGCGGGTTCGACTGGCTCGACCAAAATATTGCCTGGGCACGAGCGTCGGGGATCCGCTTGATTCTGACGCTGCTCGGTACGCCCGGTACTCCGCAATGGCAAACGACCTGCGACGGCAACAGCGTGTGGGACGTTCCCGCTTATCAAGATCGCACGATCGCGCTCTGGCAGGCGCTCTCGGCGCGTTACGCCAATGAACCGGTGATCGCTGGCTACAACCCGCTCACGGACCCAGTTCCATCGGGGCCTGTCGAGCAGTGGCACTCGCTCGCGAAGCGATTGGTCTCGGCGATTCGGAAGGTCGATCTGCACCACCTGGTGGTTATTGAAATCCCGGCCGGATCGAATTGCGCGTATCGCGCGAACAGCGGAGCGGATTTGTTTCGCGTGCCGGATCCGAATGTCTTGTACGCATTCGCCGCCGATGTCCCGTGGGAGTACGTGGCTCAGCAGCTCCCCAGCCAAGGTCTCGGTGATGGCGGCTCGTATCCTGACGAGACCCAGCTGCTGGACGCGAACTTTTTGGAGTGGCAGCACAATTCCTGGGACAGCACGCCGACGGAATCGCAGCTCGCTTTGAGCCCCGGGGACACGAGCTGGACCGAACAGCGATTCGTCTACCGCGTCACTGACCCGAATTACCAAGTTGCCGCGCCGGTGCTGCAATCGAACTACAACCTGGGCAAGGTGTACTTCGACGACTTCACGGTCAACGAATACGATCAAGATCTGAACTTCGTGCGCACCGTGTTCGATGTCGATATCGAGGAAGGGTCGGGGCCCTGGGATCTCTACCAAGGAAACGACGACGGTAGCGAATGCCCGGACTGCGGAGCGGTATCTGCGCTGGAGCCCGAAGCACACCGGGGAAAAGCTTCAATCAGCCTGAGCGGCACCACCAGTCAGGCGACCCTATCGAATGACCGTTTTTTGTTCCCAGCGAAGCTCAACTACACTTACGAGCTGAAGGGCTGGATCAAGGGAGAGAACAGCAGCCCCAAGAACGCGTCACGCTTCCGGTTCGACTTCTCCAAGTACGACGGCGCTGTCCCCGGCTTTCTCCCGCTGCGCAACCGAGACGGGCTCTCATGGTACCTGCAAAGCTTCATTGATTGGGGAAAGGAGCAGCAGGTGCCGCTGTACGTCCACGAATTTTTCGCTGGGCGTCCCACCTTCAGCGACGACAAAGGAGGTCTGCTCTGGGTCGAGGACATGATTGAGCTACTGAAGGCGAGCAACTGCCATTTCGCGTATAAGGAGTACCGAAGCGACGAGGTCGGCGTGTACTCGGAGGCGCTCGATCTTTCGGACCCTGCTACGGTCAATCAACCGCTGATCGATTTGCTCACCCGCGAGCTCACGCAATGAACAGTGAGGCCAGTGACTAGTCTCGGGTAAACTCGAGCTGCGCCACGCAGAAATCGAACGCGAAGGACCGAGACTGAGGGCCAGGCCCAAGGACATCGAAGTTCAGGGAGTACACTTGGCTGTTGAACGTGAACGGCAGGCCATAGCCTTGCTGCTCCAGCTCGGCCCATTTGATCGTATAGAGCGCCCAACTGCCATCCTCGGGCAAACTGACCGATTTGCCGAAGGAGTCACACTTGTCACGCCCGCCCTGCGTCATACAAGTCGAGTCGGAAATCTGGGTGGATGTATTCAGATCCGGCATCTCCACTCGGATCAGCGCGGGCACGTTGAGCTTCCCTTGCGCCGCGGGCACCGAAGACGCCCAAAAACGAATGCCAGTGTAGGGGCTCACGTCGAACGGAACCTGGAGATAGTTGGGCGGGGAGTGCTGAAAATTGAAACCCTCCAGCGCGACGTATCCACTGAAGCCGTCCGAGCGCAGACATGCCGCGTGGCTGATCGGTGCCGCCCCGGTCGCCGGA
Source organism: Pseudomonadota bacterium (assembly GCA_037200885.1). GTDB lineage: Bacteria > Myxococcota_A > Polyangia > Polyangiales > Polyangiaceae > PMG-095. Next base: position 497,160 of record JBBCIN010000003.1, on the reverse strand, counting down.
GTGACCGCAGGATCGATCTTTCGAAAAGTGAACAGCGCGGGAGCAGGGGGAGGCGAAATGACCGCGTTTCCGTCGTCGCAGAACGAATACCAGCCGCCGCTTGCATTGTCCGCCTCTGGCTTGAGCTTGATCAGCGGCCCCGACGACATGTCATCGATCAAGAGCGGATCGCGCTGCGCTGGATTGCCCTGCGGTTGATCGCTGGGATAGCAGCACCAGAGCCCCGGCACCACGGGTCCAGCGGTCGCATCCGTTTGGACCTGGCCACACACGTCCTGCGCTTGCTGCGGGGGAGGTGTTCCCGCCGGGCAAGAGAAGCCGGACCAGTCTCCGGGACAGATGCCGCCCACGCCCACGCAAATGGGATCCGCTAGGCACTGGTCGACCGAGTTATCCTTGAATTGCGTGGAGGCCCGCTTGATCGCTACGCCCAACCTGTTCGCGCAGACCGCGTGGGGCAGAGCGATCGCTACGATCTCGTCCTTCGAATTGCGGAGTGCCCTCCAACCTTCAGGGCCGGGATCGAGCGGAACCAAACACGTTCCGGTGTTGGGGTCGCAGACTCCCAAGCTGCCCGCTTGCGTGGGGTCCACGATCAGCGCCACGTTGATGTTGGGCGCTTCGCGCGAATACGACCCCTTGATCACGCACTCCCCGAGCGAATCATCCTCTTGCGCAAAGGTCGAGTTGGAGTCATTGACGAGGCCGAAGTTGCCCAATACATCGAAGCAGCACGGGGCAGTTTTCGATTCCGGGCTCTGCGCCGCGCAGGTACCGGCAGGAGTGGGAACATAATCCGCCAACTGCCCTATCTTGTCGTCGACACAGCTGCCCGCCTGGCAGGTCGTGCCTGTGCCACAAGCTACGGAAAGACTGCCCTCCAGACACAAGAAGTCGAGCGGCATCGCCAGTTGTTTCAGGCCCTCGCTCGGGATTTGAAGCTCAGCGTCGCGCTGCACGCGCACAGGGCCTTTCACGCCACCCTGACGCAATTCGAGATGGACCTTCAAAAGCCCACTCTTCTCGTCGCTCCAGACGAGGGCAACCGTCCCCGCTAAGGATCCGGCGCGGCAGGCCGGCATCGTGCTGGGATTGAAGCCGTTGAGCCAATAGCATTGCTGACTGAGCGGCTCACTCCGGCCATTACGCGTGACCGTGATCTGCAGAGTGTCGACATCCCTGGGCACGGACAGATTGGTGCTGATGAGCAGCATGACCTCACCGGGCGCCGGCTCGCGCGCGCACGATGGAGTCGTGAGCCACGCGACCAAGCACAGAACCGCGGTGGAGAATCGAGACGGGCGGGGCGGCATGCTTTGGTTGCGCTAGAAGCGGAGGAGTTGCCCGAGGGATCCGGGCACGGGTTCCGGTGCGGCGGGCGGCTTGAAAATGAAGTAGCTGGCCGTGGCGATGCCGGCCAGCACCACGCAACCCCCGGCGACCCAGACCCAGCCCGGCAAGGCCGAAGAATGCGCTGCCGGCGCGGGGCCATCCTTCACTGGCGTGCTCGGAGCAACCGGCATGGCGACCGCGACCGGGCGCAGACTGGCATTCACCTCCACCTGGTTCGAGCTGGTCACGGTCAAGGTTTCCGTGTACCGCTCGAAACCAGGCGCTTCGACGGCGATCCGATGGGTGCCGAGATCGATGCGCACGCCGGACATGAGCTCTGCCGCACCGAATCTCTGGTCGTCGATGTACACTTGCGAGTTCGGCTGGCTCGATTTGACCTGAAGCGGCGCGGTCAGTGGCTCGGCCGCGTCGATGAATGCTCGAGCGCGGATGGCCGCCTCCGGGGTGATCAGCGGCGAATGGGAGTCTAGGAAACGACGCACCAGCACGATCGCGTTGGCATAGTGGCGTAGGTTTCGTTCGCACGCGGCTGCGTTCCACAAGAGCCGCGGATCGCGCGCTTCCTGGTACGCGCTTTGGAACTTGAGCAATGCCCCAGCGTAGTCGCCGCTGCCTGCGAGCAGACGCCCCGCATCATAGTCGGATTTGGCTGTCCCCTGGAGCACATCGGAAAGCGGTGGGGGCGAAGCGGCGTCGGGGGGAGGCGCGGGGTCCGCATCGACTGTAGCGGGGGCGTCTACCGAGGGTGGAGGGGCCGGGGCCTCCGCGTGCGCAGGAGATTGCCAGCTGAGCGCGCCGGTCGCGACTACGGCAAAGCACCGGCTGAGTCGATAAATGCTCAGCATCCGAATCTCACTGAATGTCGAGTTGCAATGGATTTTGCTTCGACGCTGCCGTGGGAGCTTGCCTCGTAGGCGGTGGTACGACGAGCGCCCGCGTGGAAGCAACCGGCGCGGCTGCAGCCTGGACTCGCGCCGACGGCGCGGGCGCACGGCTTCGCTTATTCGTTGCGTAGGACGGACTCGACGAAGGGGGTACCGCGAGGGCGACTGCCGAGGCCGCGGGAGTCGGCGCGTTGCCGCTCAGCGCGGGCGCGGCTGGCGCTGAGCGCTCGCTGACAGGCGGCCGGACCGCCGCCGGAGATGCACTGGCTACCGAGAGCGACGTCTCGAGCGGGCGCGTGAAATGGGAGAAACCCAACACCAGCCCGATCCCGAGTGCGGCTATCGCAACGGCCAGCAAAGCCCACCGCGGTCGCCGCCCGCGCACTTGCACTCCTGCCGGCCCGTCTAGCCGCAGCGCGGGGATCGACGGGCTCGTTTCCAGGCTGTCCGGACGAGACCTCAACGTGGACCGATGCATCTCGTGCACAGCCGAGCTCAAGGCGCTCGTCGGCGACAATTCTGTCGGCGAATGCCCGATGTCCACAGTGCACTGCTCGAAAAGGCGCTTGGCACAGCCCGCTTCGGAAGCACCGAAGAGCTCGTGCTGGATTTGCAGCGCGGCGGTGCGCATCACCGCAGCCGATTCCCAGCGTGCCCGCTTGTCGAATAGCAGCGCTTTGCTTACCCATTCGGTGACGGCCCACTGAACATCCGGAGCGACGCTGCTGAGCGAGCGAGCGGGTTCCGTTGCCGCCCGGACCAACACTTGGCGCGCGCTGCCTCCCTCATGCACGAACGATCCGGAAAGCATGGTGAACACGGTCGCGCCCAGTGCCCACAGATCGGTTCGGACATCGACTTCACTAGCCATACCGAGCGCCTGCTCGGGGGCCATGAACGCGGGTGTCCCGAGAGTGGCCCCCGTGGCGGTCGCATTTGCAGCGAGCGTCGCGTCACGCAAGCGAGCGATGCCGAAATCCAAGACTTTGACTTGGCCCTGTCGGGTCACGAACAGGTTTGCTGGCTTGATGTCGCGGTGGACGATATTCCTGCCGTGCGCGGCCTCGAGCACATCGAGCACATCGATCGCGATCGCGAGCGATTCACGAAGCGGCAGCGGGCGGCGACGCGGGCCGAAGCCCTCGATGGTCGCACCTTCGAGTAACTCCATGACCAGAAACGCCGCGCCATCTTCGGTCACATCGTCATCGAGCACCGAGACCACGCCGGGGTGCTCGACCGAGTTGGCGACATAGCCTTCGCGAACGAAGCGGGACCGGATCTCGGCTCGAGTCGACAATTCCGGATGCAGCATCTTGACCGCGAAGCGCTTGCGATTTCGATGGGTGGCCGCGTACACGACCGCCATTCCCCCGGTCCCGATCACTCCGTCAATCCGGTACTTGCCGCGCAACAACGTGCCCGCCGGAAGAAACGACCGGTCGATCTCACGTGCATCGCCTTCGTCCGATTTCGCCAACGGACAATCATATTACCTTGGAGCCTGAAATGCTGTCGAGGACCGAATCGCTGGCGAATTGACTAGCGACATGCACATACTCGAAACCTTCGCGTCGGCGCATACTCCGCGTAACAGCGGGTTTTCGTTGCTCCTTTACGAAGCCCCTGCCACGAGGCGGTCATTGGTCGAAACAACAGCCCTACCATCGCCCTGTTGTAACTTACGCCCGAGCCGTCGAAGCTGCGGCCGCGCAGTCCTTCTTTCGACTCTCGTCGACGCTCTGGCATTGCCGGATGCGGGTTTGCGCAGACTGTTCGCAACTCGAGCTGTCCAGTCTTCGGCAGCGCTCTCACACTCGATCTAGAAGACGAGGCCAGCGGCGACCGCGTGCAGGCCGGCGATTACGAGTGTCACGGCGGCGGCTAGCCTGCGACCGATTCGGTCACAGGCGAAGCGTGCACGAATTCTGGATCCGCGCTGCAGCATTCGGCCATGCACGAACAAGTGGCGGCTCTGGTGAGCGCAGTCGCGAGTGAGCGCCTACAGTTCGTGCAAGGCGTGCTGTCTGTGCTCACACCCGATCAGCGATCAAAGTTCCTTGCACACATTCAGGCGCACAACGCCGACATAGACTGAAGCGCACCACCCTCGGCAGTGATTTCGATCTGGTCGTTCCAACGGGGCTGATTTTGATTGAAACGTTTGTGTGACGCATGGGTGACAAAGCGTGTTCATCGGCGATATTGACCAGTGATTTCTGCCTGTTGCACCCTGATCACTTGGACCTAGCGGACCAGCATTCGAGTGGCATACTCGGGTCGTCGCTATGACTCTCACAGTTGAGTGCGCAAAAGAGTTCGAGGGCCGTTGGCTCGCTGAAGTACCGCAGCTTCCCGGTGTGCACGCGTACGGTGCCACACGCGAGGCTGCGACCGAGCAAGCGCTGTCGATGGTGTACGGCGTATTGGAAAACGAGCGTCGCTTGGGCGTGCACTCGGACAGCATGGACCTCTTCGGCCGACAGTCCGAGCGCCGTCTCAGCGTCGCTGCTCATGCAGCGCCCTGATCCGAGCGCGGGTCATCCAATAAAAGCCGAGACGCTGCCTAAAATCGGCCGTCACAACTGACGCCAGTGCCGGCCAAGCTACAGCCGAACAAGCCCGCGTGTAAGGTCGAGCTCTCGGCGGGACGGCCCGCGACCAGGGCGATTACGCTACCGGTCAGCAACGCGCCGCCAGCGGCGTAGAAACCGATCGCGAGGTGTTGGTTTTTCTCACGGCTGTCGTTGACGTCGCTGCATTGTTGAACGCGGGTTTGCCCGGGGTGTTCGCAGCTCGCGCTGTTCCACTCTTGGGCGTCGTTTTCGCGTTTGATTTGGAAGACGATGCCAGCGGCGACCGCGCCCAGGCCAGCGACCCCGAGGACTGCGGGCAATAGGTACGAGCGCCCGTGTGCGGTTGTGGTTGGCGCGGGAGTCGAGCCTTCGACCGGCTGCGCGAGTGAAGCGTGCACGAGTTCGGGATCCGCGTCGCTACCGCGTTCGGCGAGCACGTTGCCAAATCGGTCCAAGGCTCGGAGGGTGTACTCGTAGCTGCGTCCACGCAGTTGATCTGGCAGCGTGAAGCGCGTGGCGGCTGTCGCCGCGATTTCTAACGAGGGACGCGGCGTCGTGCCTGCAGCCGCGATGCGGAGCTCGATTTTGCTGACCAGACCCGCGGGATCGCTGAGCTGAATGATCAGGTGCTCTCGATCGCTGCCCGGCTTCGCGTTCAGCGCGAGGCGGTCGGACGAGGCGGCCCAGTAGCCTTGAGCTTCGAGGTAAGGATCGCGGACTTTCGGTGACAGCCCTTTGTCTAGCTTGAGCGACGGTTTGACCGCCAACGCGACCACGAAATCGGTCTTGGCTTCTTCCGCGTCGCCCTGTGCGGCAGCAGAGATGCCGAGCAGTACATACAGCCGCGCCGTCTGTTCGCGGTCGGCGCCGCCGGCTTCGAGAGCTTTCTTCGCAAGCGCGTGCGCAGCAGGAAAGTCGACCGATTGGTACGCTCGTTCGGCTTCCGCAAGCCCATGACTCTGGGCAAACGCAGGCGTCGTGAGCAGCAGGCCGAGGCAGCTGAGCCTTAGGAGGCTCCTCATTCGATGCCGATCCGCCGCACCGTAGTCTTGCCGCTTTCGATCGTGACCGGGTAGCTCGTTTCGATGCCTTGTTCCGGATTTTTGAGTGACAGAACCTGATTCCCGCTGGGCAACTTCACGCCGATCAGTGGGGTCTGTCCGAGGTTTCTGCCGCCGACGCTCACCTGCGACCAAGGGCTCGTATCGATGGTCAGAAAGCCGAAGCTCGGCGCTACTTCGGGTTTGGTGGCGGACGGCGCAGACGCCACCGATGCCGTCGCTGCAGGAGGGTTCTGAATCTTGGCCACCCGAGCCGGGGGAAGAAGAAGCGGCCGCACGGGCTTGGCGACACTCGGCTCCCGCGGCAGGTCCACCGCGATGGTGGGCTCGGGCGTCTGGACGCGCGATTGGCCCTCGACCGAAGCGGCGCGACCGGTGCGCGGTTCTGAATTCGACGCGGACACGGGCGCGGGTACCGGCGCCGCGGCAACTGGGCTCGGCGGCGTTCGGCTCGGACTGGTGCCTCCCCGGATCATGGTCAGGAATACCGTCAAGCACGCCATCAGCAAGAATGCGCCGATCAACGCGAACATCGAGCGGAAGGCGCGGCGATGGCGTTTGCCGAGCTCCTCCATTTGATCGTTCATGCGCGTCAAGTCCGCGGAGGTGGCGCCTGTCTGTGGCACCTTCAGGTACAGGGCGCTGGTGCTACTGGGCGAACGGTTCGACGCAGGCGAGGGAGGCGTGGAATCGCTGCGCGCCATCAGCGCCGACACCAGCCGCTGCTGCTCGACGATCTCGGTCGCGAAGAGATCCTTCATCAGGCCGCCGATCACCCGCGCGTCACGCGAGAAGCCGGCGCGCGCGAGCCATCCTTCGAGGTCTGTCCGCATCGCGCCGGCGGTCTGATAGCGCTGCGCCTGGTCGCGTTGCAGAGCGCGGATCAGCACCGCCTCGAGCTCTTCGGGAATGCCCAGTCGGCGCGAGCCCGCGCGCGGGATCTCACCCTGCAGGGTAAGGCCGAGGGTCGCGGCATCGGTCTCCGCTTTGAACAAGCGTGCGCCGGTCAGCGCTTCCCAGAGCACGACCCCCGCGCTCCACACGTCCGCTCGGCGATCGACGTGCTCCGCGCGCGCTTGCTCGGGCGCGATGTAGCCTACCTTGCCTTTGACGATCCCGGTTGCGGTACGGCCCTCTTGGCTATTCGCTTTGGCGATGCCGAAGTCGAGCACCTTGACTTGCCCGTCGTTCGACACGAACACATTCTGCGGTGAGACATCGCGGTGCACGATTTCGAGGGGCGAACCGTGCAAATCCCTGGTTTCGTGCGAATAGTGCAGACCGTCCAGCACCGAGATGGCGATGCTCACCGCGACGTGCGCGGCCAGCCCTCCGCGCTCGTTCGCGCGCCGCAGGACGCGCTGCAGCGGTTGCCCTTCCAAGTACTCCATGGCGATGCAACAGCGCCCGTCGATCACGCCCGCTTCGAGCGTCTTCACGATGTGCGGGTGGTCGAGCTGAGTGAGCAGCCGCGCCTCGTCCAGGAACATTTGGACCAGTCGCGGATCTTCGTTGAAGTGCGGATGCATCCGCTTGATCACGACCGGGCGATGTACGAACGGCGCGACCTCCCAAGCGGCCAGGTAGACCTCCGCCATGCCGCCCTGGCCGAGGCGCGCCAAAAGCTTGTAGCGCTCGAGCGACTCGAGCTCCTCCGGGGGCGTCGAGTGCGAGGCGACACCGCTAAAGCTCGGCACGACCGGCGTGAGCTCGGCGCGGCCTAGAGCATCGTCTGCGAACGGGATCGAGGCGCGTCGTGAGGAAGACTCCACCCGCGGAAGCTACGATCTCTGTGTCAACGATGGGGCAAGGACACAAGAATTCGCGGCAACGTTTGTGTGGCACTCCTGCGGTCGTCGGATGCCGACACTGCTTCTATAAGCAGGATCAGCGTTCGCAGTAACCTTGCGAGCAGGTTTCGCCGCTGCTGCAGTCGCCTTGGACCTTGCACTCGGTGCAGCTGGTCGAGCCGACGGCTTTCAAGTCGAACAGACAAGAGCACGGGCTGGCCGGCTGGTAGGGAAAGATGTTGCCGCCGTCTTTGCTACGCGTGACGTGCATCGCGCATTCGGGCACGAGCCCGCTTTGCGCGTACAGATCGATCAGTTGCACCTGGTTGGGCAGCGCTTTCGTGCCGGACAAGTAGCCGATGATGTCAGTCACCGCCTCGCGGTTGGCGGCGTTCAACGGTTTGCCCTGTCCGTCCACGCGCAGCAGCAAATGCAGCGGGCCCCACACCGGGTAATGGCCATCGCGTACGTTGCGCTTGTCCTTCGCCGTGCTGCTCGAATCGGGGAACACCGCGCAGTGTTGGTCGGTGTCTTGAAACGCGAGCACGCGAATTTGCGCGCGTAGGTTCTTGGTGTCGATGTAATCGGCCGCTAAAATCCCGAGCGCGGCGTTGGCGGTCTCTTGTTTCCCGCCTGCGGCTTGGATCGACGCTGCGACGTCACCTGAAGCCTTGTGAGCTTTGCCCTTCCAAAGATCGGCGGGCACACCGATGGCAGCTGCCAGCATGGCCTGCGTGCCGGAGGTCGCGCTCCGTTGAAATAGGTAGTTTTCGTCGTTCCAAATGCCGACGTTGCCGCTCGGATCGCGTATCCCACCCGCAGCGCCGAAACCAAACGCGAAGTAGGCCGCTTGTGCGCTGATTTCCGAGTAAGCCGAGTTCGTGGGCACGGCGAAGGTCATGGTTTGGATGGGGCCGTGCGCGTCGCGGATCCCGTCCAGGCTCGCGAGTTCGAAATCCTTGCCGCACGACTGAGCAAAGACATCCGACGCGCCAATGTCGGCCGTGACGCCCTCAGCGGGCAGATCACACGCCACGCCCAGGCTCGCGGCGGAGTCCCAATACGTGGCGGTGAGCGCAGGTGCGGCTGGGCCCGTTTTCATCGGCGTGCCGTTGAGCACCGCATCGACGCCAACGCACGAACCGGTCGACTCGTAAACGATGTATACGTTTTGGGCCACGAGTTGCTGGGCGATTTGCTGCAGAAATGGGCTCGCCGCCGAAGAGCCCGTGATGTAAACGACCGTCCCGTGGCCTGCCAAGTCCGTGCAGAGTTTGCCACTCCCACCGGTGCTGCTGCCCGCGCTGCCGCCCGTGCCGGTAGCGCTGCTGTCGGCGCCGCCACTCGTGGCGGTCCCGTCCGCGCCGCCGGTGCCGCTCGCCCCGCCGGTGCCGCTCGCCCCGCCCGCGCTCGCCCCGCCATTTCCGGGCGTTGGACTCGGCAGGGGCGGCAGCTTCCCGTCTTTACCCAGCAAAGTGAGCCGAATCGAGTCGTCGAAGAGGGTGCAAGTTGCCGCCGTGCAGGCATTCTCCAGCGTCACGATCTCCTGCGGAGCGCAGCTGTAGCAGCCGAGTCCGTGGAAGCCTTTTTCGTCCACGCAGCTCTCGTTTCCCGCGCCCGCATCGCCCGCGCTGCCGTCCGGGACGAGCGCACCGGCCGTGCCCGCAACCGCGTTGACTCCGCTCATGCCGGCGCCACTTTCGCCGCCTTGACCGGCGTTTTCGTTCGTGAGTTGCCCGCCACTCCCGCCCGCCACATCGCCAAACCACTGATTGGGATCTTCGAGCTTGGTGCAACTGAACAAGATCAGGCACGAGATCCCGAGCCAGCGACCGGGTGAGCGAACACGTTGCTTCATGAGTTTCTCGATCGAGGGTTTGCTGCGTAGCAGACCCGCGCTGCCCACTCTATGGCGCTGAGGCGCGATCGTCATGATGTCGCTCGCACGTAACCGAAGTGCCATGCGACCCTTCGCAACCGCGCGGGTCAGGCGATCCGATCGAACCGTGACGGCTGCGTGAACTCGATGAAGAGCGCGAGCGCGAATCGTCGGCGTGGCCCGGGCGAGCAGCGCCACGGCGAACCAAGGCAATTCTGAAAGAACTGGGCTGGTCGCCGTGGGACTCGCGTGAGCGAGGCGAGCTCGCTCGGGATCAGAACGCGGCTTGTGCCGCCAGGATGACTTCGCCGCGGTTGTCTTGGTCCGCGAACACGAACTTCGACCAAGAAGCCTGCAGCTTGGCGTTGTCGCCATGGATGAAGTAGTTCACGCCGAGCTCGTACGACATCATCTCGTCGCTGAAGGGCGCCGAGCTGCCGCGCTCGGTGGATTTGCCGGGGAGATCCTTGGTGACGTCGGAGTCGAAACGGCCGATGCGGAACAACGGCTGGACTTTGTCCGCGATGGTGTAACCGAGCACGGCGTAGAAACCCGCCGATTCGACGCGCGCGGTGGGCTGGCCAGTCGCGCCGTCCCAACCGTGGATGTATTCCGCCTGGAGCAGCACGTGGGCCAAGTCGAGCCTGAAGTCGGCTTCGAGGCGGTCCTTCGTCGGAGAAGAGTCACGGGCATGAGCGCCCATGCTGCCCGCGCCAGCGATCATGAGGCCTTCGATCGGGTAAACTTCGACGCGCGCGGCGAGGTCCTTCTGCGTGTTGCTGTCGATCTTGTTTTGTCCTTCGCCGTTGAACATCGCCACTTGGTAGTAGAAGTGCTTGCCCAGCTTCTTGTCGATCTTGATGCCGATATCGCGCTGGTCGCCGAAGCGACGCGACACCACGGCTCGCTCGGGAAATAGCAGCTTCGCTGCGCTGTTGTAGCCTTCGTAGCTGATTGGGATCTTGAACTGACCGAGCGTCAGGTCCGCGTAGTCGGACATGAAGCTGACCATGAAATCTTGCAGGATCGTGACGGTGCCCTGATTATTCACCGCGACGGTGCCCATGCCGCCGCCGCCGACCGTGAGCGTGCTCTTGTTGTTGTCGGTCACGCGCGCCGGGTCGATCATCACGTTGAAGCCGAAGACCTTCGGAATGATCTCGCCCTTCACGCGGAGCTCTGCGCGACGGATGCGCAGCGTGGTCTGGGTGTCGCCGCCCTGATTGGCGCCGAAAGCCCAAAACTGCAGCGTGGCGCCGGGCTGCCACCAGCCGTCTTTGAGGAGGCCGAGCTTGGGTGCCAGCGGGAGATCGGGGATCACCGGCGGCAGCACCTCCGCAGGCGTGGCCATGGGCGGCGGCGGCGTGGTCACGTCAATCGCCGGAGGTGGAGCGGCGGCGGTGACCGGCGCGTCTGCCGGAGCAGGCGCGGCGGGCGCGGGTGCTGCCGGAGCAGCAGCCGGATCAACGGCAGGCGCTTGCGCGAAGGCAGCCGAAGTAGCGAGTAAGAGCACGGGGGCAGCGGAGAAAAGGGAGAGCTTCATTCGATATATTCCTTCCGGGCGTGAGATAGTCCGGAGAGTGTGACGATTGGGGGGCAATTAAGTGAAATTCACGAAAAGAGCTGACAACTCGGAGACGGACTTTGACGATTCGATGAACGCTCGCGTCGTAAAGACACACTGCGTTTTCCACCGTTCGGGCCTACCCGTTCACCAACCCGGGCGCCTCCGTGCTTCAACTACGAGCGGTTGTCAACCGCGCCGTGTCGGCGTGCGCCTTCCGACAAAACATCGCGTTTCGGCCGTAAATAATGGCGCGATCTGCCACATTGTTTGGATTTTGCCGCGGAAGTAGCGTGCGTCAGTGGTCGGCGAAACCTCTCAGGATCAGAAACTACTTTCGCGACGCTTGCTGGTCGCGGTGGTCGCGCCCATCGGGCTGCTGTTGCTGGTCGGCCTCATCTTGGCGTTTCAAATCGTCAAGCTGACGGACACCGCCCGCTGGGTCGATCACACCGATGAGGTGATGGGTCGTGTGAGTGAGATCCAAAACCAGGTCGTCGACCAAGAGACCGGGATTCGCGGGTACTTGCTCAGCGGCGATCGCGCGTTCTTGGCTCCGTACGAACGAGCGCAGCCCTTGCCGATGTTTGCCGCGTTGCATGGCTTGGTGGCCGACAACCCGCCGCAGCAGGTGCGTATCGACGCGGCCCGCGCGCGTTACGAAGCGTGGTTGAAAATGTCCGAACCAATCCTGTCGGTTGCGGACCTGGCGGTGTATCGCAACGTAGAAGCGCTGCTCGAGCGCAAGCGGCGCATGGACTCGATCCGTGAGTCGCTACAGAACGTGCTCTTGATCGAGCAAGGGCTTCGCGTCGAGCGCGCCGCGGCCTACGCCGAGAGCAATCGGCTGATGACGTTTCTCGGCATTCCGCTGCTGCTGGCGCTGGCCATTTCCCTGGGCTTCTTGTCGCGGCGTCAGTTGGGCGCCGTGGCCACGACTTACCGCGGTTTGCTCGAGGGCGAGCAGGCCGCGCGCAGGGTAGTCGAGACTCAGAACTGGGTCCGAACTCAGCACATGAAGGTGTCCGAGGCCGTGCAGGGCGATCCACCGCCGGACGAGCTCGGTCGGCGCGCGCTGAGCGAGCTTTGTACGCAAATTGGCGCGGTTGCCGGCTCGTTTTTCGTGGCCCAAGCGGGCGGCTTTCGGCGCTACGCCAACTTCGGGCTGAGCGCTGAGCTGAGTGACTGGTTCGCGCCGGGCGAGGGACTCGTGGGGCGCGCCGCGCGGGGCACCACCCTGCTGCACGTCAAGGACGTGCCAGCGGACTTCGTCAAGGTTCGCTCAGGTTCGGGCGAGCGAGTCCCGGCCGAGCTGCTTTTGCTGCCCGCGTGCGTGGAGGGGAGCGCCATCGCAGTGCTCGAGTTCGCGTTCTTCAGGCCGGTAGAGGAGCGAGCGCTCGAGCTTCTGTCGCGCGTTGCCGAAACGATCGCCATCGCGCTGCGCTCGGTGCAACAGAAAGAGCGACTCGCCGACCTGCTGGAAGAAAGCCAACGCCAGGGCGAGGAGCTGCAGACCCAACAGGAAGAGTTGCGCGTCGCCAACGAAGAGTTGCAGCAACAGGGCGAAGTTCTGCGTAATGCTCACGCGCGGCTGGAGGAGGGGAAAGAGGAGCTCGAGACCACCAATTCGAGCCTGTCTTTGCAGCGTGACGCGCTGGAGAAAGCCCAGCTGGCGCTGGCCCAGAAGATGGCGGAGCTGGAGCGCGCGAGCCGCTACAAGTCCGAATTTTTGGCCAATATGTCGCATGAGCTGCGCACGCCGCTGAACAGCTCGCTGATCTTGGCCAAGCTCTTGGCCGACAACAAACCCGGCAATCTGAACGAAGAGCAGATCAAATTCGCGTCCACGATCTACTCGGCAGGCAACGATCTGCTGGCCCTGATCAACGACATCCTCGATCTGTCGAAGATCGAGGCGGGCAAGATCGAGCTACGCGCCGAGCCGATCACGCTCGCCCGCTTGGTGGACCCGGTTTCACGCATGTTCGAGCCCGTTGCCAAGCAGAAGAACGTGAGCCTTTCGCTGTCCGTCTTCGACTCGAAGGCGAGCATCGAGACCGACGCCCAGCGCGTGCAGCAGATCTTGAAGAATCTACTTTCCAACGCGTTCAAATTCACCGAACACGGTTCCGTATCGCTGACGGTCGAAACGAATGAAGATGGCTACTTCTTCGCCGTGCGAGATACCGGGATCGGCATCGCCCGGAATCACCACTCAGCCATTTTCGAGGCATTTCAACAGGCGGATGGCACGACCAACCGTCGCTTCGGCGGTACCGGTTTGGGTCTCTCCATCTCGCGTGATTTGGCGCACATGCTCGGCGGCGAGCTGAGCGTCGAGAGTGAGCTCGGCAAGGGGAGTTGCTTCACGTTGACCTTGCCCAAAATGTTCGTCCCCCGGCAGAGCAGTGCTGGGCGCGCCAGTCCGGACCCGGGTTCCGAGCCCGTGAGTCTCGGCGCGCGGCTGCCAGAGCCGAGCCCAGCTCCGCCGCCAACCGGACAGGTCGAAATCCCGGCATTCCCCGACGACCGCGACCAAATCGATCCTCAACGGCGCTTGCTGTTGATCATCGAGGACGACATCCGGTTCGCCGAGATCTTGGCCGCGTTGGCCACTGAGCTCTCGTTCCAGTTCCTGGTCGCTCACAGCGCAGAAGAAGGCGTGCGCTTGGCTCTGCAGTTTCTGCCGGCGGCCATCATTTTGGACGTCAATTTGCCCGACCGGCTGGGGCTGACCGTGCTCGACCGGTTGAAGCAGAACGGCAGCACGCGGCACATCCCGGTGCACGTGATGTCGGTCGAAGACTATTCGCGCATGGCGCTGTCGATGGGCGCGGCCGGCTACCTGCTCAAGCCGGTTCAGCGCGCGGATCTGGTGAACGTGTTCACGGACTTGAAGGAGCGCCTGACACGCCTGCGCCGGCTGCTCATCGTGGAGGACGACGCCGTGCAGCGTGAAGCGGTGAGGCAACTGCTCAGCAGCCAAGAAATCGAGATCGTCGCGGTGGCCACCGTGGCCGAAGCCCGGCAGCAATTGGCCGCGGGCTCGTTCGACTGCGTGGTTACCGATCTCTCCTTGCCCGATGCCTCGGGCTACGATCTCCTGGAGAGCATGGCCGAAAACGATGGCTACGCCTTTCCGCCGGTGATCGTCTACACCGGGCGCTCGCTCACCGCCGACGAAGAGCAACGGCTACGCCGCTTTTCCAGCTCGATCATCGTCAAGGGCGCGCGCTCGCCCGAGCGCTTGCTCGACGAAGTCTCGCTCTTCTTGCATCAAGTCGAGTCCACACTGCCCGCCGATCGTCAGCGCATGCTGCGTCAGGCGCGCGACCGTGAAGCGGCATTCGACGGTCGCAAGATTTTGGTGGCAGAAGACGACGTGCGAAACATCTTCGCACTCAGCAGCATTTTGGAACCCAAAGGCGCCAAATTGTACATCGCGCGCAACGGTCGGGAAGCGATCGAGCACTTGGAGCGCACGCCCGACATCGACTTGGTCCTGATGGATATCATGATGCCGGAGATGGACGGCCTCGAGGCGATGCGTCAGATTAGGCAGCGTGGCGAGCGCTTCAGCAAGGTCCCGATCATTGCCCTCACCGCCAAGGCGATGAGTGACGACCGGGAGCTGTGTATCAAGGCGGGGGCCAACGACTACGTGGCCAAACCACTGAACGTGGAGATCCTGCTCTCGCTGGTGCGAGTCTGGCTCCACAAGCAGTAGGTGCAGGTGCTAGGTAAGAGATGCCGGAAGAGATCGAAATTCGCCTGCTGCTCGACGCGATCTACCTGCGGTATCACTACGACTTTCGTAGCTATTCAGCGGCGTCCGTCAAGCGCCGGCTGAGCGCGGCGAAGCAGCAAATGAACATGGAGACGCTGTCGGCGCTGCAAGACAAAGTGCTGCGCGATCCGCTCGTGTTCAGCCGACTCTTGCAGTTCTTGACCGTGGGCGTAAGCGACATGTTCCGGGATCCAAGCTTCTTTCGCGCGTTGCGCGAGCAGGTCATCCCCGAGCTTCGCACCTATCCGTCGATTCGAGTCTGGATTGCCGGCTGCAGTACGGGTGAGGAGCTGTATTCGTTCGCGATCCTGCTGCGCGAGGAGGGCCTGCTCGATCGAACGACCTTGTACGCGACCGACATCAATCCGGAGGCCCTGCACAAGGCCGAGCAGGGGCTCTATCCGATCGAGCGATTGCAAGCCTTCACCGAAAATCATCAACTCTCGGGCAGCAAGTGCTCGCTCTCCGAGCATTACACGGCGGCCTATGGCTCCGCCGCGTTCGACCGCAGCTTGCGCAAGAACGTGGTCTTCTCGGACCATAGCTTGGCCACCGACAGCGTGTTCGCCGAGGTGCAGCTCGTGTCTTGTCGCAACGTGCTGATCTACTTCGATCGCTCGCTACAGGACCGCGCTCTCGGCTTGATGAAAGACTCGCTGTGCCGGCGCGGCTTCCTCGGTCTGGGCTCGAAAGAGAGCTTGATGTTCTCCGCGCACTCCGCATCCTTCCGTGATTTCGTAGCCAGCGAGCGGTGGTTTCAGCGATGCTAGCCCCGGCCCACCGAGCGCACTTGCTGGCTTGTGAAGCACTGGTCGTGGGCGCTTCTGCCGGCGCAATCGACGCGCTGACGCAACTCTTACCCGCGGTACCGGCGGCGACACGCATCCCGGTGGTGGTCGTGGTGCATTTGCCCGCCAATCGTCCGAGTTTGTTGGTCGAAGTGTTTGCTCCGCGCTGTGCGGCGCGGGTGCGTGAGCCCGTGGACAAGGAGCCGATGACCGCAGGTAGTATCTGGTTCGCTCCTTCGAATTACCACCTTTTGGTCGAGTCGGACCGCAGCTTTGCGTTCTCCACCGATCTGCCCGTGAACTTTTCACGTCCATCGATTGACGTGCTGTTCGAGTCCGCTGCCGATGTCTTCGGCGAGACTCTGTGCTGCCTGGTGCTCACCGGCGCGAACGAAGACGGCGCACGAGGTGCGAGTTGCATCCGCCGCCAAGGCGGCTTCGTCATCGTTCAAGACCCGCAGTCTGCCGAGGCCAAAGAGATGCCGAACGCCGCTATTTCCTGCGCAAACCCACAAATAATCGCCACACTGCCCGAAATCGTAAAGTTGATTCGGCTGGTGACCCGAGTGGCCCCATGAACAAACCTCGCCCCCCCGTGAAGTTCCTGCTCGTCGACGATCTGGACGAGAACCTCTTGGTGCTCGAAGCCTTGCTGCGGCGTGATGGCCTCGAGCTACTGAAGGCCCGCTCCGGGCGTGAAGCGCTCGAGCTGATGCTCGAGCACGAGTTTGCGCTGGCGCTGATCGACGTGCAAATGCCAGAGATGGACGGCTTCGAGTTGGCCGAATTGATGCGTGGGGCGGAGCGCACGCGGCATGTTCCGATCATCTTCGTGACCGCCGGCATGCAGGAGCGTCACCGCGTGTTCAAAGGCTACGATGCGGGCGCGGTAGACTTCCTGTTCAAGCCACTCGAACCCCAGATCTTGCGCCACAAGACCGAGACGTTCTTTCAACTTCACCGCCAAAGGCAAGATCTGGCGGAGACGTTGCGCCTGAACGAAGAGCTGATGGCCGTGGTGGGCCACGATCTGCGAAACCCGCTGAACGTGGTGTTGATGACGACCTCGCTCTTGGCCGACTCGACCGACCCACACCTGAAAAAGTGTGTGGAGCGCTTGCAGTCGAGCGGTACGCGCATGCTCCACATCATCGAAGAGCTGTTCGACTTATCGCGCGCCCGTTTGGGCGGCGGCATCCCGATCGAGCGTAAATCGCTGGATCTCGAGGCAGTGACCAAGAAAACGGTGGCAGAGTTCGAGGCCACGAACCCGAGCCGTCAAATCGACATCGTGGTCTCGGGCGACACGAACGGAAGCTGGGACGCGGGACGCCTCGGTCAAGTGCTCTCCAACCTCATCGGCAACGCATTGCGCCACGGCTCGGTCACCGTGCCGATCACGGTCACGCTCACCGGCAGCGACAAAGAAGTGGTCGCGTCCGTGCAGAACGGCGGATCCATCCCCCCGGATTTGATGCCGCGCTTGTTCGAGCCCTTTCAGTCCGGCGTTGGTCGTCGAACGCGCGCCGAGGGTCTTGGACTCGGGCTCTACATCGTGCAACAGATCGTGCAAGCGCACGGCGGAGACGTCCAAGTCAGCTCGTCACCGGAAGCCGGCACCAACTTCGAAGTACGGCTGCCCCGCGGTTGACTCTCGACGCCCGGCGGGAACTCGACGTAGCGAGAGGTGCGCTGCCGGATCGCGATCGCCCCCTCTGGCCAACGTCACGGAGCGGATGCGCCTGGCCCTTGGGCAATATTTTGAACTTCGCGGTGGCGAAAACCGTTGGGAAAGCGCGCTAGATATTGCGTCGCCTGCGAGCGGGCCTCGAGCTCGTGCCCATTGCGAAGTAAATCGATGATGTGCAAGTAAGCGTCATCCTCCGCCGTGTCAGCGGGAGAGCGCGCAGGTGCAGGTGCTGCAGCTCGCGCATGTGCTGCGACGCGCTCGTGTGGTATCCGCGCGACTTGCCCTTTGGCTGAAGCTGAGCTCGCGGGAGGATTCGTGATCAGAGGCTGTGCGCTGATCGCGGGCAAAGCTGCGGCGGGCAGCGAGCTCGGCTCGGCCTGCCACGATTGGCCTGCCTTCAGCTCGAAGCCCGGACGTGCTTGCAAGCGCACGAAGACGCGCCCTCGACTGACGGAGACGTGCACCGTGCGTTGCTGCTGCACTTCCACTTGGAAGACCGTGCCCAGATCTTCGATTTCGCCGTCGGGCAGATCGACGAACATACGCAGCCCGCTGGGTCGCCGAACCGTGAACGACGCAAAACCGTCTTGGAGAGTGATGCGAGTCACGTTCGATGCGGCCCGGGCCGTCCACACGGTTCCCGGTCGGGCGGCGACTTCGAAAAACGGCGCGCTCGGCTCGGAGCGGCGTGCACTACGGCGCGCAAGCGGATAGCCGATGGCCAACGCTGCCGTGGCGGCCACGCAGCATGCAGCGATCAATGCCAGGCGGCGCCTTGCCTTCGGCTCCCGCTCGCCGAGCAGCTGCTCGTTCCAAGCGCCGAGCAGCGTTTGCCGAGTGCGCCTGCGTAGCAACGGGTCCAGAGGCTGAATCGGGATCGCTTTGATTTGCCGCCGGAGCTCGGAAAGCGCGCGCGCTTCCTGGCTGCAGTCCGCACATTCGACGCGGTGCCGAAGCGCGTTCGACAAATCACGGCCAGCCAAGCGACCGTCGCGCGCAGCCTCGACCTGCCACAGGCGTGCGCATACTTTGCGGGTCATGGCTCGCCCTGGCGATCGAGCAATCGACGCAGCTCGCGGCGAGCGTGATGCAATCGCGTCCAGACCGTACCGACCGGCACATGCAAAGCGCGTGCGATCTGTTCGGAGGATTGCTCTTCCGCCTCTGCCAACAGGAGCACGACTCGCTTTGGCTCGCTCAGTTGGGCGAGCGCCCACGACAGGCGCTGCACTTCATCGCGCGCGGACAGCTCTTGATGCGGATCGGCGAAGCTATCGGCACCGTGGAGCGCAAGCTCACGCAGCACACGCGTCCAACGTGAGAGTCCGCGCCGTCTCCGATACAGGATCCGCCCGGCGATGCCGACCAACCAGGTACGGCAAGGCTGTTTGCCATCGTGGCTGGCGACGGTCTTTGCGGCGTTGAGGAATGTGGCTTGAACGATGTCGTCGACATCGTTCGGGTCGTTGCTCGCGCGGCGCACGAAGTCATACACGGCTTCGCTGTAGCGGTCGTAGAGCAGGCCCAAGGCGCCGATCTGGCCCTGACTCAACGCCGCCAGCGCCGCTCGATCGCTGAGGCCGTCGGCGTTCGTAGCTGCGTTCCGCACCGGGTCGCTCATTTTCCGCTCCACAGCACGCCGAACGAAAGGCCGAAGCTGAATGAAGGCAGTGGAGGCAAAGTCGAATCGACGAAATGCTCCTTTGCCAGACGCGCCGGAGACACTTCGAAGTCTGCGCTACCGAACGCGCGAACGCTCGAACGCCGCGGGCCCGACAAGCGGGCGCCGAGGTCGATTCGAACGTCCGCCGCGGAGCCCCCGATTTCTAGATTGCGATCGTCAGCGTCTTGGAACTCGAGCACTAAGTTCGGTCCTAGCAGCAGATCCAGCGAAACGCTCTCGAGTTCGAAGCGCCGTCCGACGTGCACGCCGATGGCAGTGGACATCAGGTAGTAGTCCATCAGGCTGGGCTCGCCGAGGAGGCCGGTGGCGATATCCCAACGCGCGGACACGCCCAGCAGCCAAGGCTCGACCGCCACCTCAGCGAAACCCGCCACGCCCCCCGCAATGAACAGCGGCTTGCCCCCCAACCGAGCCGCGGCCGCCGCGCCGAGCAGCACGCGCGCCGACGCGCTTGGCGCGCGCGCGGGTGCATCTTCGGGCGGGTTTTCGGCGGCAGAGACCGCAAGCGGCGCGCTCGAAAGTCTGGGCGGCAATGTCAATAGCGCCTCACTCGCCCGCAGTAGTTGCGCTTCGTTCTGCACTGGGCGCGATGCGAGGCGGCCGTCGCCCGTGCGCACGTCCAGCACTAGAGTGTCGCCGACGGCCCGCAACGTCAGCTGAGCGCAGCGATCGAGATCGCGCAGGGTCCGCAAATGTTCGGCCAGATCGGCGCGCCGCGTGAGCCACTTGTCGCGCTGTGCGGCTGGCACCAAAAGGGTGATCTCGGGTCCGTTGCATGGCTCGCCGGACTGTCCCGCGGCGAGCCTGCTGAGCGACGAGCCGAGCAGAACCGCACTCAGTAGCAGCCAACGGTTGCGTGTGGGACTCACCGTGAGGCATTGTCGAGCGGGGGCGCTTTGTTCAACAGACATTTCGCGAGCCGCGTTCCATGCATTCGGTTTTGCGCCTCCAGACGACGCACAATCTTCAAAACAAATTTCAAGAAAAGTTCGAATCGACGGCGAACGACTGACCGTTGACAGTGAGCCTTCCGGACAGAGAATTTGTGAATCGAATGCCGACGTTCCACGGCCGAGTCCTCAGCCTCATGACCGCTTTCGCCGCGCTCGCCTTCGCGCCCCGATCCGCGCGCGCGGAAGACCCGCCCAAGCCGCCCGAAGCGGAGCCCGCGGAAGACCCCCCGCCGGAGGTCGTGCCCAGCAAGGCGCCCGAGCGCAAAGTCTCGCTCGAACCCGAGCGGGTCGAAGCGGCGCCCAAGGGCCGCACCACGTTCGACATCGACCCGATCGCCGACAGCGCAATGATTGCAGTCTCGCTCGGCTTTGCCGGCACGCTCGAGTTGATCAACTCGACCGGTGAAATCCGTCCGCAGCAGATCGCACAAAACTTCCATACCTCGCAGCTGATCTGGATCGATCGCAGTACGGCAACGAGGACGCCCGATCCGAACGCCGGAAGCTACGCATCGGTCGGTCTTGGTCTCGCGCTCGCCTACGCGGTCATCGATCCGATCATGAGCGGCGTTCGCGAGAAGAGCGTGCAAACGGGTTTGGCCGACGCCTTCATGTACGCCGAGGCGCTGTCCTTCACCCTGGCGATGACCAACATCGTGAAGATAGCCGTGCGCCGCCCGCGCCCGATCGCATACATCGACGCGGCCAACGACCCCAACTATGCCAATACCAGCACCGACAGCGCGCTCTCCTTTTTCTCGGAGCACGCAGCGCTCACCGCGACCGTCAGCGCCACGGCCACGTACCTGGCCTTCGCTCGATCGCCGCACACGGCTCGTCCTTGGATCACTCTGCTGGTCGGCGCCGGCCTGACCACGTTCGTGTCGGTCGAGCGCGTCCGCGCGGGCGCGCATTTTCCGACGGACGTCATTGCCGGCAGCATCGCCGGCGCCGGTATCGGCTTGGTCGTGCCGCACTTGCACCGCACGGACGAGATCAAACAGCGCCGCATTTGGGTTGGCTTCACGCCGCTCAACACGCGCGAGGGCGCGCACGGCGGCCTACTCAACGTGAGCGGCCTATTCTGAACACGGCGTTTGCGTGACGCCCGACCCACTCACGAAACACTAACAGTTACTGACGCTTAGCGGCGCGCGTTCGGATGCGTGAATGTGCGCGCCACACAACTGTCACGAATCTGTTGCCCGGGCGTAGCGCACAGGGGGCGCCTGCCTGGTAGTTAGAAAATGCAATGTTTGCACGTAGAAATCTGCTCGTCGGCCTGCTGGTCACGTTGGTCGCCTGCAAGGGCAACCAACCGGATCCGGCTCCAGCCGCCGCTGACACTGCGCCTGCAGTGAAGAAGGACGAGCCGATTAGCCTAACCGGCGCGGGCGCCACCTTCCCGTACCCGCTCTATTCGAAGTGGATCTCGGAGTACAACAAGCTCAATCCGAACGTGAAGATCAACTACCAGTCGATCGGCTCGGGCGGCGGCATTCGGCAGATCACGGCCAACACGGTCGACTTCGGCGCGACCGACGCGCCGATGAACGAGGACGAAGCCAAGCAAGCGCCAGGCAAGCTGTTTCACATTCCCGCGACGATCGGCGCGGTGGTCGTGGCCTACAACCTGCCGGAAGTGACGGGCACCCTGAAGCTCGCCCCGGAGGTGCTGGTCGACATCTACTCCGGCAAGATCAAGAAGTGGAACGACGCGAAGATCAAGGCCGACAACGCGGACGCCAAGCTGCCCGCGAAAGACATCTCGGTGGTGTACCGCACGGACGGTAGCGGTACGACCGCAGTCTTCACCGATTACTTGGGCAAGGTCAGCCCCGAGTGGAAAGAGCAAGTCGGCGTCGGCAAGGTCGTGAAGTGGCCGACCGGGCTCGGCGCCAAGGGCAATGAGGGCGTCACCGGTCAGGTCAAAACCACGCCCTACACGATCGGCTACATCGAGCGCGCGTACGCCTCGCAGAACAAGCTGCCCATGGCCGAGTTGAAGAACAAAGCCGGCAAATTCGTGGCTCCCAGCATCGAAGCCATGTCGGCCGCAGCCGATTCGGTCGCGGTGCCTGACGAGCTCTTCATTTCGCTCTCGAACGCCGACGGCGAAGCCGCCTATCCGATCACCAGCTACAGCTACCTGCTCCTGTACGAGGACGCCAAAGACCCAGTCAAGGGTGAGGCGCTGGCCAAGTACGTCTGGTGGGGCCTGCACGACGGGCAGAAGTTCTCGCAGGACTTGGACTATGCTCCGATCCCGGCCAAGGTCTTGGTCAAGGTCGAGGCTCGCCTCAAGGAGCTGCGCTCCGGAGACAAGAAGCTCCTATCCGGAGCCTGATCCGCGATGTCCGTCGTTCACGAAGTTTCGCCACTGATCCGTCCGCGTTCGAAGATATTGACCCGCTTCGGGCGTGAGGTGAACTGGGGAGACTTCTTGTTTCACCGGGCGACCGCCTTGCTCGCCGCGGTGGTGATCGCCGCTCTGGCCGCGATGGCTGCCGCCATGGTGCATGGCTCGTGGGAATCGCTGAGCAAGTTCGGTTTGGGCTTCATCGGCTCGCAGGTCTGGGATCCGGTGCGGGACGTGTACGGCGCCTTGCCGTTCATCTACGGCACGATCGCCTCCTCGCTCTTGGCGCTGTGCTTCGCCGTGCCAATCTCACTCGGCGTTGCCATCTTCCTTTCGGAACTGGCGCCCGCCTGGCTGCGGGGTCCCGTTGGTTTTTTGGTGGAGCTCTTGGCGGCGGTGCCGAGCGTGGTCTACGGCCTGTGGGGGATCTTTGCGCTGGCCCCCTGGTTGCGCACGACCGTCGAGCCGTTGCTCGGACGAACGCTGGGATTTTTACCGTTTTTTCAGGGCCAACAGCGCGGCTTCGGCATGCTCGCGGGCGGCATCATCTTGGCCATCATGATAACCCCGACGATCTCGTCCGTGAGTCGTGAAGTACTGCGCGCGGTGCCGAGCGCGCTGCGCGAGGGCGCGCTCGGGCTGGGGGCCACACCGTGGGAAGCCGTGCGCGTCGCGGTGCTGCCGTACGCGCGCTCCGGCTTGGTCGGCGCCACGATCCTCGGCTTGGGCCGCGCACTCGGCGAAACCATGGCCATCACCATGGTGATCGGCAACCGCAGTGAAATCAGCGCGTCCTTGTTCGCGCCCTCCTACACGATGGCGAGCGTGATCGCCAACGAGTTCAGTGAGGCCACGGGCAGCCTGTATCTGTCGGCGCTGGCGGAAGTCGGGTTGCTCTTGTTCGTCGTCACGGTGCTGCTCAACGTCTTGGCGCGGCTCTTGGTTTGGCGCGTCGGGCGGTTGCCCCTCGGCGGGAGTCTGTGATGTTCAGCCGCTACACGCGCCGTAAGTTCGCCGACGTTTTCGTGCGTTCGGCCTGCGTGCTGGCCACGGTGATCGCGCTCATCCCACTGGTCAGCGTGCTCTACTACGTGACTTCGCGCGGCATCGGCGGCATCAGTCTGGATTTCTTCACCGAGCTGCCGAAGCCCGTAGGCGAGAGCGGCGGCGGAATGGCGAACGCCCTCGTCGGTACGCTCAAGTTGGTCTTTCTGGCGTGTGTGTTCGGCATCCCGCCGGGAGTGCTCGCGGGTGTCTATTTGGCCGAATTCGGCGATTCGCGCTTCGGCAAATGGGTCCGCTTCAGCGCGGACGTGATGTCCGGCGTGCCCTCGATCACCGTCGGCATCTTCGTGTATTCATTGGTCGTGCTGCAAGCCAAACACTTTTCGGCATTCGCCGGTGGCGTCGCGCTCGGCGTGTTGATGCTGCCCACGGTCACCCGCACCACCGAAGAGCTGCTCAAGCTGGTGCCGGAGTCGCTGCGCGAAGCCGCGCTCGGTCTGGGCCTGCCCAAGTGGCGAGCCACCCTGCGCGTCATGCTGCGCACGGCCGCGCCGGGCATTGCCACCGGGGTGATGCTGGCGGTGGCGCGCGTGGCGGGGGAGACCGCACCGCTCTTGTTCACCGCTTTCAGCAATCCTTTTTGGAGCAACGGCTTGAACGAGCCCACCGCGTCGCTACCGGTGAGCATCTACAACTATGCGGTGTCCCCGTACGAGGAGTGGCATCGTCAAGCCTGGGCCGCGGCGTTGGTGCTGCTACTCTTGGTGTTGCTGCTCAATGTCACCGCGCGCCTGTTGGTGCGCAGCCGCGTGGGTACACGATGACGACCGTTGGATCGCAGAGCAAGATCGCGAAGCCGAGCAACCGGAAAGGCGCTCGCGATGGCTCATCCGGCGAGGCACGCTGGGACGAGGTATCGGTCAGCACACTGGTGCCCAAGATGCGCACCGAGGATCTCCGCGCGTATTTTGGCCAGGCCGAGGTGTTGAAAGGGATCAGCCTCCAAATCGCCGAAAAGCAGGTCACCGCGGTGATCGGCCCGTCGGGCTGTGGCAAATCCACCTTCGTCCGTTGCTTGAATCGCATGCACGAGGTCGTGCCCGGCGCGCGCGCCACGGGTCAAGTGCTGCTCGACAAGCAGGACATCTATCAGGGGGACGTCGATGCAGTGCGGGTGCGGCGCCGAGTGGGCATGGTGTTCCAAAAGCCGAACCCGTTCCCGACCATGTCGATTCGCGACAACGTGCTGGCCGGGCTCCGGCTGAACGGTGAGCGTCCCGATGATCCGGATTCGGTGGTCGAGAAGATGCTGCAGCGCGTGGCGCTCTGGGATGAAGTGAAAGATATCCTCGGTCGCGCGGGCACCGGGCTCTCGGGTGGGCAACAGCAGCGGCTGTGCATCGCGCGCTCCCTGGCGCTCGAGCCAGAGGTTCTACTGATGGATGAGCCGTGCTCGGCGCTGGATCCGATCGCGACCGCGCGCGTGGAGGAGCTGATTCACGAGCTCCGAAAATCCTACACCATCGTGATCGTCACGCATAACATGCAGCAAGCGGCGCGCGTCGCGAATTTTACGGCATTTTTCTATTTGGGTAAGCTCATCGAGCACGATCGCACGGACGTGATCTTCACTCGCCCCAAAGAACAGCGCACTGAGGACTACATCACGGGCCGCTTCGGCTGAGGGGAACGACTATGGATCGCCGGCATACAGACCGAGAATACGAAGGCGAACTGGAGAACCTGCGCGAGCGCGTCCTACTGATGGGCGCACACGTGGAAGAGGTCCTCGCGCTCGCGATGCGGGCGTACGTCGATCGCAATGTGCTGCTCGCGCGCGGCACGATCGAGCTCGATAGTACGATCGATCAATTGGAGCTCGAGATCGACGAAGCCGCGATTCAGATTTTGGCGCGCCGCCAGCCGGTCGCGTCCGATCTGCGCTTCATCACCACCACGCTCAAGTTGGTCACCGATCTGGAGCGGATTGGCGATCTGGGCGTCAACATCTGCGAGCGCGTTGCCGAGCTCGGCGCGGACCGCAGCGAGAACCCACATGATCCGATCCCGCGCATCGCGGACGTCGCACAAGCCATGGTGCACGATGCCCTCGACGCGTTCGTCGCGGGCGACGCGGTGAAGGCCAATCAGGTCATCGACCGCGACAAAACCGTGGATGCTTACTACGCCCAGCTCTACCCGGAGCTGTTGCCGCGCATGATGTCCAATCCGAACGTGGTATTCGAATCGACACGCCTGCTCTCGATCGGAAAATCACTCGAGCGGCTCGCCGATCACGCGACGAACATCGCGGAAATGGTCGTGTTCATGGTCAAAGGCCAAGACGTTCGCCACTCCGGCCCTGCTTCCCACCAATAACGGCTCCTCGCGACGCGCGCCGACGACGGCTACGCGCAAGCACGAGCGCGCCCAACAACCAAAGACCCGAAGGCGCGCTCGGTCTGGAACCCACTTCGGCGCAACCGCAGCCCGACGGTTGATCGAGATGGGCTTTCCCTGGGGGCCTCGCCGCAGGACCAACACTCGCGTCGCCAGCTTGCTCGCTCGCATTTTCGTCGCTCGCTCCGCCACTGCCGCCGTCACTGACCGCGCGCGCACCAGCATCAGTCCCGGCATCGCTATGTTCCACTGCGTCCGATTTGCCCGCGCTGGCACCCGCACCTGCGCTCTCGCTCGGCCCACCCGCGCTCGCTCCTCCGGTTGCCGCATCCGCGCCACCCGATTCGGCGCTCTCCGCACCTGCAGCGCCGCCCGCGGCTGAACCGCCCGCGCCTGAACCGCCCGCGCCTGAGCCGCCCGCGCCTGAGCCGCCCGCGCCTGAGCCGCCCGCGCCTGAGCCGCCCGCGCCACGCGCACTCGCACCAGCTGCGCCCGTACCTGCGCTGCCTGCCGCGCCCCCACCCCAGGCAACGCGTAGCTCGCTGGTCGTCGCAGAAAGCGAGAAGGCGCCAAAGCCGCTAATGCGTTTGACGAAAACGTACGCGGTTTCGTCGACCCGTGACGTGAACGAGAGCGCCTCGTCTGCGCCCTGCGCATCATTCGTGCTCGACGAGCGGATCACCGGATTGCCGTTCGCGTCCGGACTGCCCGCGTACAAATAGAGGTCGAAGTCCGCCGTGCTCGGCACACTCAAATGAAGCGACACGGTCGAGCCGTTGAGCAAGGCGACCTGACGCCCCCAAGCGCGTCGCTCCCACTCGAGCCGGGCGAGAGCGGTATTACTCACACTGCCCGTCAAGATCGAAGGCAAGCCTTGGCTGATGGCCTCGATCGCGGCGTCCGGGTTCAACAGCCCGAAGCCCTCGTACAGATCCTTGGGCGCTGCGGCGCGACCGAGCGTCGGCGAATTCGTGCCAGCCTGTGGTGCCTCGCGCGTGGCGTTCGTCTCGCTCGCCGACGCGAGCATCAGCATCTTGATCAATAGCGGCTGCTGGTTTGAATTCAAACTCCAGTTGATGCCAGATTTCTGCAGCGCGTCGATCATCAAGGCGGCAGCTCCTGCGGCAAACGGGCTGGCCATGGACGTTCCTTGGAGCGCCGTGTAATCGTCGCTCACCTGATCGCTGAACGCGCGTGACTTTGCGTCGCAGGTGTTCGAGTCCGCGGCCAAAATCATCGATCGGTAGCTCGAGCCACCGGGCGCCAAGAGATCGGGTTTGTAGTCCGAGCTCGCGTCGAGCGTCGCGTTGCCCTTGCTGGTGTACGTGGTCAGCTCGTTCTTGTCATTGCTGGCCCCGACCGTAATCGCAAGGTTCGCGCGTCCAGGATCGCCGATCGTCCCGCTCGGACCATCGTTGCCGGCGGCCACCAGCACCACGATCCCGTTGTCGACGACGGTGTTGGTTTTGGCGCGCAGCGCCGAATCGACGCCACCACCGCTGACGCCCAGGCTCAGATTCACGATCTTGATGTTGTTGGCGAAGCGCAGCGCCACCATGTCGTCGAGCGCCTTGCCGATGTCGGCTGAATTGCCCGCGCCCGAGTCGCTGAACACTTTCGCCGCGTACCATTGGCAGTTCGGGGCCACGCCGCGCAGCGCGCCGAAGCCATCGCCCACCGCGGGATAGTCGGCCACGGTATTGGCGACCGCAAAGTTCGTGATCGTGCCCGCATTGGCTTGGGTGAGGGCGGCACTGAAGCGCGCCGGCGCGTTGCTGACGCTGTTTGTCTCGATGCTGTCAGGGCTCGGTCCGACCGAGCTGAAGAACGGGCTCCAAGTACCGCTCGAATCGGGAGAGGTCACCAAGTAGAACGTGGTCGAAGCTCCCCCGAGCCAGGTTGCGCTCGAGCTGACAGTCAGCGTGCTGCTGCCGCCGAGATAATTCGGCGTGTGGATGACACCGGGGCTGAACGCGCCGGCACCGAAGCTGCTGAGCGAGCCAGAAGTCGTGTAGTGCAGCGTGCCCGGGCCGATCCCGAACGCCGCGCCAGTCCCGAGCGCGATAGACGCCACGTGCGTGCCGTGCCCGACCACGTCGCCCGCGCTTTGGTTCTTGTCCACGGTGTAATCCGTGAAGCCGACCATGCGGCCCGCGAGATCGCGGTGCGTGTCATCGACCCCGGTGTCCACAATCCCGATCGTGATGTTCGAATCGCCGGAAAATCCGCTCGCCACGCCCGCAAAGTTGGGCGCCCACACCGGGCGCACGCGGCCGGTGCGCGTGGCTTCGTCCAAGAACAAGGAGACGGGTTTGGGCGCCGCGATCAGTCGCAAATCGGAGCCGAGCTCATCGCGCAACGCGCTCAGCTGGTTGCGCGCGAGGGTGCCCGTCCAGCCGTAGCTGACCGCGCGAAACACGTGCTCCACGCGGCCGCCGACGCTCGTGAAGGCAGCCAAGTGACGCGGCAACGTGGGTGCGTTGAGGATCACCTCGAGGCTCACCGAGCCGCCGTCGTCGGCCTGCGCTTGAAACGCGTCGTCGATGCGGTCGCGATCGCGATCGCTGTCCGACACCTCGGGCAACTCAGGCGCGATCAGTGGCGGTGCGGGGACGGAAGTAGTTGGCGTCGCCTCCGTCTCACTGGCATCGCTGCTCGACATCGAACCGGAGCAGGCTGAAAGGGTAGCGGCGAGCGTCAGCCAGCCCACCGCGCGCACGCTGAACCACAGGTTGTCCCTGGCAGCTGCGCGCTCAGCTGTCGTGTCTATCATCGAGTGTGCCGATCCGTGACATACGGCGGCAAGGTAACGGTCTTTAAGCTACCGGACGGTTTCCAGAATCAGCGAACGCACGAATCGTCGATCAGCCGTCGCCGAATTCGCGGATTGGACCTATCGCTTCGATCGTGTCGAACACCGGCCGCCCGTAGAATGAGGGCGATTCCCGCGAGCTTTCCGCGGCTGCTCCCTGGCTCTCGTCGATCACGAAGGCACGACCGTCGGGACCGAGCAGCCAAGGCGGCAAGTGCGCGAAGCGATCGATGAGCGCATCGATGAACAGCCGAACGCGCGCCGAAAGGTGCCGGCTGCCCGGGTACACGACGTGGATTTCCGAACGACCAGGCGACCACTCTTCGAGCACGGGCGAGAGGTGTCCGGCACGCAGCGCCTCCGCGCAGAAGAACGCGGGCAATACGGCCACGCCAGCGCCGCGCAGCGCCGCGCTGAGCGCGAGCTGCACCGAGTTGACCGAGTACCGCCCCTGAATGCCGATCGATTCAGAACGTCCTTCTTTGGAAAATACCCAGGTGGCGCGGCGATCGTTGCTCGAAACCAAGCACGAGTGCTTGAGCAGATCCTTCGGCACCTTCGGTGGCTCGCGCTGCGCCAAATACGTAGGACTGGCGACACACATCCGCTCAGCGCTGCCGATCTTGCGAGCGATCAATGAGGCCTCGATCGGGCCAATCACGTGCACGGCCAAGTCGAGGCCTTCTTCGACGACATCGAAGCGACGATCGGCGACGATCAACTCCACCTCGACCTCGGGATGCGCGACCAAAAATTCCGCCACGAAGTCACCCAAGAACGCGTGCCCGAAGAGCAGCGGCGAGCCGATCCGCAAGAGGCCCTTCGGCGAACGATGGATATCGGTTACGGCGGCGTTCGCTTCTTCGATCTCGGCCACCAGGCGCGCGGCGCGTTCGTAGTAAACCGCGCCCGCGGCGGTCGGGCGCACGTGACGAGTGGTACGTTCCAAGAGCCGAACGCCCAAACGCTCTTCGAGACGGGATACCCGTTCGCTGACAGTTGACTTAGGTAGGCCCAACGCGTGCGCCGCCTTGGTGAAGCTCTCTTCCTTCACGACGCGCGCGAAGATCGCGATCTCGTTCAGGTCCTGCATTGTTCGCCCATACGAATAACGTGTTCGTTTCCGGGGGTCTAGTCCGTATTCCCGAACGGCCCGAAAGAAGAGCAGCCCTCGTTTCCCGAAGTAGGTCCAATGGCCAACGCTGCCGTATCCTCAGCCAACTTGTCCGCCAGCGAATCCGTTCCCGGTCCGTCTCCAGTTGTTGCACCCGCCAAGCGCTCGCGCGCTAAAATTCTGTTGCCCGCCCTGATCGGCGTAGCGGCGGTAGTGGGCGGCGCATTGTACCTTCACGGTAAAGGCAAGGAGACCACCGACGACGCGTTCGTCGAAAGCCACGTGGCCAACGTCGCCCCGCGCGTCCAGGGCCAAGTGCTCCACGTGTTAGTGCACGATAATCAAGCGGTCAACGCCAACGACGTGTTGGTCGAGCTCGACGACCGCGACGCGACAGCGCGCCAGCATGCCGCGAAAGCGGATCTGGAATCGGCAGAGGCTTCGCTCGCGGCCGCCAACGCGCAGCTCGTGCTCGCGCAGCACTCGGTCGACGCGGGCCTGCGCCAAGCCAAGGGCGGAGTGACGCAAGCCTTCGCCATGTCCGGCAGCTCGAAAGCACAAATCGACCAAGCCCGCGCCGATCTCGTGGCTGCACAATCGCGCGCCGCGCTGACCGGCATGGAGCTGAACCGCACGGTGAAGCTCCACAAAGACGGCGCCATCGCCCAAGCCGAGCTCGATCGGAGCAAGGCCGAAGACGACCAAGCGCAAGCCTCGGTCGATCAAGCCAAGGCGCGCTTGTCGGTCGCCAGCGTCGGGCTAGTCAACGCGGGTGGCGGCATCGAGAGCGCGCAGGGCCGCCTGGCCGCCGCCCAAACCGGACCGGATCAGGTGCTGGTCGCGGCCGCGCAGGTCGATGTCGCCAAAGCTCGTGTCGATCAAGCCAAAGCCGCGCTCGAGCAGGCCGAACTCAATCTCTCGTACATGAAAGTGCGCGCTCCGACGCGCGGCGTGGTCTCGCGTCGCAGCGTCGAACCCGGGCAGCTGGTCGATCCCGCCCGCCCCTTGCTCGCCCTCACCGAGCTCGATGACTCGTGGGTCGTGGCCAATTTCAAAGAGGACCAGATCGGCAGCTTGCGCGTCGGCCAGCCCGCGCAAGTCAGCCTCGACGCCTTCTCTGGTCGAAGCTTGAACGCGCACGTGGACAGCTTTTCCGGCGGCACCGGCTCGCGCTTCGCGCTGCTTCCCCCGGACAACGCCTCGGGCAACTTCACCAAAGTCGTGCAACGCGTGCCGGTCTTGATTCGCATCGACGACAAGCCGCAAGACCTCGTGCTCCGCCCCGGCTTGAGCGCGTTCGTGACCGTCCACACTGACGGAGGCTAATCATGGACGCAGCCGTCACCGGCTCGAAGCGAGCCATCACCTTCGTGGTGATGATGGCCGCGCTGATGGCGCTGATCGACATCACGATCGTGAATGTCGCGCTGAACGACATCCGCGCTAGCTTCGCCACGCCGATCGATCAAATCGGCTGGGTCTCCACGGGTTACATGATGGCGAACATCGTCGTCATCCCGATGACCGGCTGGTTCCAACGCCGCTTCGGCTACCGCCGCTACTTCGCCGGCTCGATCGTGCTCTTCACCATCGCCAGCGCGCTCTGCGGTTGCTCCTGGAACCTCACCTCACTCGTGCTCTTCCGCGCCCTGCAAGGCCTCGGCGGCGGCGCGATCATCCCCACTGCGCAGGCCATCTTGTTCGCCCGTTACCCGCGCAAAGAACACGGCATGGCCTCGGCCCTGTTCGGCCTCGGCGCCGTCACGGGCCCACTGCTCGGCCCCACCATCGGCGGCTACCTGATCGAATGGTCCAATTGGCACTGGGTGTTCCTAGTCAACGTGCCGCTCGGCATCATCGTCGCCATCATGTGCACGCGAGTGGTCGAGGAGCCCGGGTTCAAGCCCTCCAAATCCCCCATCGACGTCTTCGGCATCTCACTCCTGGCCATCGGCATGGCCTCCCTGCAATACGTGCTCGAAGAAGGCAACCGCGACGGCTGGGACACCACCCCGATCATGGTCCTGATCGCGGTCGCTTCAGTTTGCTTGATCACCTTCATCGTCCACGAGCTCGAAACGCCGTACCCCGTCGTGGACCTGCGCGTATTCAAAAACATCAGCTACTCCGCCGGCACCGGCATCAACTTCCTGCTCGGACTAGTGCTGTTCGCGGGCAACTTCCTGTTCGCCCTCTACTGCGGCACAGTGATGCACTACGTCGCGCTGGACATCGGAAAAATCTTCCTCGTCGCCGGCCTCATACAAATCGTGATCATGCCCATCATCGGCAAAATGGTCACCCGTGTCGATCCTCGCCGCATGCTCGTATTCGGCATTCTGGGCACCTCACTCAGCCTCTGGCTCAACGCGCACCTCACCGACCAAGCCGGCTTCTGGGACCTCACCCGACCACAATTCATCCGCTCCGTCTCGATGGGCTTCATCTTCATCCCCATCAGCATGCTCGCGCTCTCCGATCTCCCGAACGAGATCCGCGGTAACGCGACGGGCCTCTTCAACCTCACCCGCGAACTCGGCGGCTCGATCGGCACCGCCTGGATGGGCCTGCTCGTCGACCGCGGCAGCAAAATCCACGCTTCCTATCTACGCGAGGCGATCAATCCAGAAAACCCGCTGGTCCAGGAGCGCATCGCCGCAATTCGCAACTCGATTGGACAGCAGACGTACACGTCCGACTTGGTTCCAGAAGCGATGCTCGAGTTCAAAGTGCGATTGCAGGCGCTGATCCTGAGCTTCAATGAGGGCTTCGCGCGGGTCACCCTATTGTTCTTGGTGTGCCTCGTACTCGTTCTGTTTCTCAAACGGCCGAAGGTAGGCGGAGCTGGCGCCGCGGGAGCGCACTAGAGCCTCTGCGTCGGCGCGTTCGACGCCGACCGGGGCTGCCCAACAACGGCTTGCAACAGACGAAACCGCGCTTCGCTCGACCCGCGCAGCTGAAGCCTGGTACGTTGTGCGGACCGCGACGGCTAGGTCACCGTCGGCAATGTCGGCGCATTCTCAATGCGACTCTCGCAGCTTAATGTTGGTACGCTGGGCGGAAGAGAACGTCGAACCTTGGCTGAGACATGAGGCATCGCGAACTTTTGGATGTCGCCGGAGCCCTCGCGGGTTCGTTCATCAGTCGCAACAATGACGTTGACGGGTACTGGAGCCTGGGACTGCTCAGGTCGTACGCCGACAGCAAACATCTCCGGTCTCTGCGGTTCGACATCGTCAGCGGCACTGCTGAACCGGAGGGCCGCTTGCTCGTTCGTGTCGCAGAATCCTATCGACAGGTCCTCGCACGGCAGTTGACGACCCGACGAATTACCCCTCGAACCCTGGCGAGGGCCGAGATAGCCCTCACTTTTGGCCACGACACGCCGGACGCCGCATCAGGGAACACCTACGACTCGCCATTCTCGTGCACGGTCCGGTTGACCGATCATCGAGACCGATCGTGCTTTGGGCGGAGACGTGAGGTTTTGCGACCCACCCATTACCGTGGTAATGGGCAGGTCCGCGAAGCGCAGTGACCAAGCGACATGCGCGCCGTTGACACCAACGTCGTCGTTCGCTTGCTGACGCGCGACGATCCTCGCCAAACTGCACGAGCAGAGGCTTTCGACAAAGAGTTGGCCAAGCTCGACGATGTTCAACGCCTCTGAGGCGCCGCCCAACAACGGCTTGGAGCAGATGCCGATCTCGCTTCGCTCGACCCGTACTGCTGAAGCCTGATACGTCGGGGCGGACGGGAGCGTCATCGCGCTGCATCTACTCGGCGTTTGCTGACGTCGTCGAAGGGTGTATAGTTAGGCGCATGCCCAGGATGCAGGTGTACCTACCTGACGAGTTGTATGACTTGGTCAAGAAGCGTCGTCTCCCCGCCTCTGAATTGTTGCAAGACGCGGTTCGTGCCGAGGTTCGCCGACGACAACTGCTGGCGGAGGGCGAGAAGTACATCGCAGAGTTGACGGCTGAGGTAGGAAAACCGACACCTCGGCAACGCGCGGCCGCCGCCGCGGTAGTCAAAAAACTAACCGCGCGACCACGGCGCAAGGCCGGATAGTCAGCGTGCTCATTCTGGATTCAGGCGGCGTCAGCTATCTCGCCGAGCGTTCGCCAAGGGCTCTGGCTCTCATTCTGGCGCTTCGCGAAGAGGGCCTGTGGCCACCCCGCGTCCTGTCGGTCGTCTTGGTGGAATGCTTGGAAGGCCACGCCGGCCGAGACGCCCGAGAGAACAGGTTTCTCAAGACTTGCGACGTCACTCACGTTCTATCTGAGACGCTCGCGCGACGTGCTGCCCTGCTGAGGAGACGTGCTCGGCGCGGCTCCGCGGTCGACGCGCTGGTCGTGGCGCATGCCGAACCGGCTGGCACTGTACTGACCTCCGATCCGCACGACCTCGCCGCCCTCGCAACGCATGCCGAGGCCGTATCCGTCATCCGCGTGTGACCTCGACAGGCCACCAAGATCGCGCGGGAAAGGACACATCTTTGGCATTCGACATACTCCTCCACATGAACTGTCACTCAGAGAATAGCCTCGTGCGAGGGCTTGCGGCGAATCTTCTCGAGAAGCTCTATGGTTGCGAAATCCGCTGCGATGAAATGGACGCCAGCGTTCGATTTGCGCATCACGCGAGAGGTTGCACGATAGTGGCCGCAAAATTGTGCGCCAATGTCGTGATATTCCAAAACGTGACTATTGGAACGAACATGAAGTTCAATAAAACATCTCAGAAATGGGAGAATGTTGGAGCCCCCATTCTCTCGGAGAACGTCATCGTTTCAGATGGCGCCAAGATTCTGGGGCCAATTGTGGTGGGTAGGAACTCCGTCGTTGCAGCCGGAGCCATTGTGACTCGGGATGTTCCTCCTGAGAGCGTGGCGTTTGGCGTGAACCAGTATCGGCAAAGGGATCCGAACTATGACTTGGTGTTCAATGCGGCGATGGTTCAGCCTAGGGAGATTATCGAGTCCAACAAGGCCTTGATTGAAAAGTTCGAGAGGGCCCGGGGAAAGTAGTGGGATTCACGCCTCCTGGCGTCAGCCGATCAACTCTGGTTTGCAGCAGATGCGGACCGGGTACGTTTGGGCGGACGCGACAAGCCCCCTCTCAGCGGAGGCCGATCTCACGGATTTGGCGCGCTGCTTGACCCGCATTTGCGCACGGCGCTATCCGGGCGTAGCCTTTTGTCTGGATGTTCAAGGGACTACGAGGGAATGCATCCTGCGGGGTCGGGGGGATCTGGGTCTTGATGGCCTGGTGTGGTGCATGCGGGGATGCCTCGACTCCCGCTGAGTCGGGCAGCATGCAGGCTGGAAGCGGTGGGGCCCAGGCTTCGCCAACCGCGGGCCAGGCGACCGTTTTCGCAGGAATGACGTCGACCGCCGCAGGTATCGGGGGCGATGGCGCAGGGACAGACACGGGGTCCGACCGTGGCTATGCTTGCCACGGCGCGCCTGTCGATGCGAACCGCTGGAGCTGCTTCGATACCAGCGCGCTGACGCAACCGGACCAGTCCGCCCCGACAGATTGTGTGTTCGACATGCCAACACACATCGACCCGGACGTTGACGTCGGGCGGCTCGGAATCCTCTACGTCGCTGGCGACATCTTCGAGATACCCTATCTATCGAATGCCGCAGATTGCGGTTCGGTGGTTGGAGGCTGGTTCCTCGGTTTCGATGACGCGGGCGTTCGGAGATCGGTTCATGTCTGCGCCTGCAGTTGTGCGGCGTTGTCCGAAGCCACGCTGGTCGCGCTCTTGGCCAGGTGCCAGTAGGCTGCGGCCCAAGGTCACTTGGTTGTAAGCCGGCCCCGGAGAATGCCGAACGAAGACGAGCCGAGCTATGGCGCGCGGAAGAAAACGCTCGAGAGTATTTTCGAGACGCTACCAGACGGCGCAATTCTAGTCGGTCACTCGGTGGGGGGAACGATTCTGCTCAAAGTGCTGGCGGAGCACATTTCGACCCGGAAGTTCGCTGCCATCTTCTTGATCGCGGCACCTTTCGTCGGCGATGGCGGCTGGTCAGTCGATGATCTGCAGTTCCCTTCTGACCTTGGTGGGCGTCTTCCTCGAGGCGCTCCGAACCATTTCTATCACGGGCTCGAGGATGAAACCGCGCCACCATCGCACGTCGACCTCTACGCACGCGTGGAGCGTGACCGTCAGTAGTGGTCACCGCGCCGCTGCGGCATGATCGGCGACGGCTGTGACGCCTCTCCGTTGACCGTGGTCCCTCCGCCGTAGACCGCGGGCGCGTGTCGCAGAAATGGGATGGGGAATGGCAACTGTGGCGCGGAAGCCGCGTCGAGTGCCGCCAGCTGCTCGGCCGTCAGCGTCACGTCGAGTGCCTGCACGTTGTCCTCGAAATGCTGGATGGTGCGTCCTCCGATGATGGTCGACGCGACGCCTGGCTGCGAGCGCACCCAGGCCAGGGCTACGCGTGGCACGGAGGTGCCGAGCTCTTTGGCGATGCGGGCGAGTACCTCGACGATCTCGTAGTCCTTCTCGTTCACCCGGCCGGCGACCATCGCGGCCCGGCCACCCGTGACCCTGCCCGCGTTTTCGCGAGTGTATTTCCCGCTCAGTCGGCCGCTGGCGAGCGGTGACCACGGGACTACGCCGAGGCCGAGCTCTTGCGCCATGGGAACGAGTTCACCCTCCACCGTGCGCTCCGCGAGCGAGTATTCGATTTGAAGTGCGACCAACGGCGCCCAACCGTGGAATTGCGCCAGTAGCTGAGCCTGCGCGACTTTCCAGGACGGCGTGTCCGAGATCCCGAGGTAGCGCACCTTTCCAGATTGCACGAGGCCGTGCATGGCGGCGACGGTTTCTTCGATGGGCGTGTGCTTGTCCCAGATGTGCAGGTAGTAGAGATCGATGTAGTCGGTCCGCAACCGGCGCAGCGACTGCTCACATGCTGCGATAATCGATTTTCTGTTCGAGCCACCACCGTTGGGATCGCCGGGGTACAGGTTGCCGCTGAACTTGGTCGCGACGACGATGCGATCACGCTTTTCGCGATCGTGCGCCAAGTGGTCGCCGATAATCTTCTCGGAGTGACCGCGCATGTAAAAGTTGGCCGTGTCGATGAAGTTGCCACCGAGCTCGAGGTAGCGGTCGATGATCTGTTCCGACTCGGTCACGCTCGAGCCGAAACCCGGCCCGAGATCTTCGCCGAAGGTCATGGCGCCCAGGCAGAAGGGGCTGACGCGCAGGCCTGAGCGGCCGAGGGTGACATAGTGATTCAAGGGCATGGTTGGGCTCCCGGACAGGTGTTGAGTCGTAGAAGTAGGGCGCGCCCCGCCTGCCCGCCAGCTCGCGATCGCGCAAGGGCTGTGAAACAATGCTTCACAATGGAAACCGCGCCTCAGTTTCAGGCGGCGCTGCCGCAATTGTCGACGTTTCTCGCCGTCGCTCGTCACCGTAGCTTCACCGCCGCCGCCCGCGAGCTCGGCGTGTCGACCTCGGCGGTGAGCCACGCGGTGCGGCAGCTCGAGAGCGTGCTGCGCGTGGTGCTGCTGCAGCGGACCACGCGCGCGGTGACGCCGACCGATGCTGGCGTGCGGCTGATCGAGAGTGCCGGCGTCCCGCTGAAGCTTGCGCTCGAGGCGCTTGCCTCCGCGAATACGAAGGCGGGGGAGGTTGCTGGTCGAGTGAAGCTGAGCGTCTCGCAGGGGGCGGTAGCGATGGTGCTCGAGCCAGTGGTGCCGGTGTTTCGTCAACGCCACCCGCGGGTCTCGCTCGAGGTCGTGGTCGAAGAGCGCTTCGTCGTCGACTTCGTGGCGGATGGTTACGACGCCGCCTTCCAGGTGACCGAGGTCATCGCGCGCGATATGGTACGGGTGCGGCTATCCGACCCGTTCAGGTATTTCGTGGTCGGCTCACCGGCATACTTCGCGAAGCACGGCACGCCGCGCAAGCCGGAGGATCTGCTCCAGCACGAGTGCATCACCTTTCGCTGGCCGACGGGCGACGCTCTCTACGCCTGGGAGCTCGAACGCGGCCGTCGCAAATGGCGCGTGCCAGTGCGCGGCGGCCTGATCACCAACAGCCTCGAGTTCTGCGTCAGCATGGCCGAAGCGGGCGTCGGACTAGCGTACGTCGCCGATTCGTCGATCAAAGATCGCCTTGCCGATGGGCGGCTCGTCGCGGCACTCCAAGCGTATTCGCCGACCGAGCCGGGCCTCTTCCTGTGCTCTCCGAGCCGCGCGCAACGTTCGCCGGCGCTACAGTTGTTCATCGAAACGACGAAGGAAGTGCTACGCCGGAAGTAGGCCGGCCGAGGTGCCTCCGTCGTCGCAAGCGGCTAAGCGGTTTCTAGGGGCATGACCGTCGGGAAGGCCTTGCCGGGCCTGGCAAAGAGGTAGCCCTGGAGCAGATCGCAGCCGAGCTCGACCAGAGTGTCTCGCTCTTCGACGCACTCGACTCCTTCCGCGATGATCTGCTTACCCATGTCGTGGCACAAGCGGACCATCGAGCGGATGATCTTTTGCTTCGTCGCTGTCTGGTGAACGTCGCGCACGAGCGACATGTCGAGCTTGACGTATTCGGGCTCGAGCTGAGTGAAGCTGGTCAGCCCAGCGTAGCCTGCACCCAGGTCATCGAGCGCGATCTTGAAACCCATCGCGCGCAGACTCGCGATTCGGTCTGGAACATTTGCTACGTGGTCGAGCGACATGCGCTCGGTGATCTCCAGAACGACGCGCGGAGCGAGCAGTCCGAACGGCGAATCGGGCAAGTACAGCGTTGAATCGCGTAGCTCCTCGGGATGGAGATTGACGAAGAAGAGCGGGCCTTCTTCGGTCGTCAGAGTGTCACCGACGACACCCCCCCGGACGGCTCGCCCGACGTCGTGAAGCCTCCCCGCTCGCTCGGCGGCATCGAGTATTGCGCCGGGGTGGGGAAGCAGCGGTTCTTCGGCGCGCATCAGGGCTTCGTAGGCAAACACACTCGAATCGAGCGCGCGAACGATCGGTTGATACGCGAGCCAAAGTGATGATAGTGCGCGATCCAGGATCGCGTCCAACCCCGCTCGATCCCCGACTCTGAACTTGCCGCTGCCGAACTCCTCCAAGTATTCCCGCTTCGAGCGGGCCATCTGTCCGGTACTCGCGGCGCGACCAACGACGGCGCGGAGCTCCTCCAGTGGCACCGGTTTGATCAGATAGCGAAACGCGCCGTACTCCACCGCCTCCGTGGCCGTCTTTATGCCAGGATCACCGGTAACGAGAACGACCGGAAGATCGAGGTCGTGCTCGCGTACTGCGCGAAGCAGCTTGAGCCCGCTAATCCCCGGCATCTGGATGTCGGTGACCATCACGTCGAACGATTGGTTCGCAAGCAGAACGAGGGCTTCGCTGCCGCTGCTGCACGCGACCACCTGGTAGCCACCCTTTTCCAGAACACGGCGCATCGCGCTCAGGACGCTCGCATCATCGTCAACGAGAAGGATCGACCCTTTCTCCGGGACCGCCAGACCCTGAGCGACGCTCATCGCTGGAGGCTACCACCGAGTGAACCGTCGGCCCGCGCAAACTCAGAGGGTTCTATCTCGTACAGAGGAACGAGATTGTACGATCTGACACGCTCAGCGATCTGCTCGGATCCCTTTTTTCTCGAGTCCTCTGATCAGCGCGCTGGCGAAAAATTGGAACACGTAGTCGCGTTCGAAGTGGTCGTGTTTCGACAGTGCCGTACGAGTTTCTTGATCTCCCCGTCCGGAGGGAGTGTCGATCCACTGCTTGAGGCGCTCGAAACGATCATCGATCGTCGAGCCGCCGTCAGGTTTCGCCAGTGCCTGGTCGACGAGCACCAAGCCGATCGTCGACAGCACCGCGCTCGAAAGGCTCATCAGCGCGTCCGTGGGAGCAATCCCATCGGCAACCATCAGCTTCAATATATTTTCGCGCAATGGTATCGCCATGGGCGGCGCCGGCCGAGCAAGCAAAACCACCCAGCGCGGATGCTCCGTGAGCAGATTGCGTACGCGATGACAGAGCGCGAGGAGCTCGGCCTGCCACGTCGGGTGGCCTTGGTAAGCGTACATCTGGCGCGCGACCTCCGCGTACATCAGATCGAGTAGCTCGTTCTTGTTGCGGAAGTGCGTGTACAGAGACATGGGCGGCGCACCGACCTGTTCAGAAACGCCTCGGATGGTGAGGCTCTCCACCCCGACTTGGTCGGCAACCGACAGTGCCGCGTTAACGACCGCCTCGCGCGTGATGCTTCCGCGTGGTCTCTGCTTGCGCATGTCCTGATCCGATCAGGGAGCCATAGTTCACTGCGCGCTCCTGCCGAAGAATTTTCAGCGACTCGTACAAAGCATCCCATCCATACGGCGCAGGAGCGGTTGCGATAGAATAATAACTACGCGGAGCGTGAGTTTCGCGCCGCATGTGCCTGCGTCGCAGCCAGGCCAAGAGCAAGAACAGGCACGCAGCCAACGCGGACCTCGGCTGGCCGAACGTCCCGATGCGACAGCCGCAGCTCGCGCTCGATTGGCTCGACTCGCTCGATTGATCCGATTGACTCGCACCAGCAGCCCCGGGCTCTGCCAGCGATGGGCCACACTGACCGTTCGCGTTGCAGTCGTTGCCGGTCGCACAATCGGCGTCGCGGCGGCACTCTTGGAAGCATGTGCCCCGGCTATCGTCGCAGCGGTACGGCGCGCATTGAACCACGCTCGAATCAGCCAGGATCGAGCTCCGATGATCGGCGTTACAGCGCGATTCATGCGGCGTCAGGCATTGGCTTTCGACGCAGCGCGCCCCATTGACGCAATCGCGGTCGGCCGCGCACGACTCGAGGCACTGGTTTTCGCCGCAGGCGTACGCGCCGCAGATGCTGGCCGAGAGTTGCGAACGGCAGGTACCCCGGCCGTCACAAGAACCGAACATACCCTGACCGGCGACGCAGGCTTGCTGGCACACGATGCCGCTCGGCCGGTACTGACAATCCATGTCCGTGCCGTCGCACGTGCCGCCGCAGAGCATTGGATCACCCTTGCATGCGGCATGACCGGGGCGCGGGTCGCCGGAGATGAGCGTGCACTGACCCTTCTTGCCCTTTTCTGCGCACGCTTGGCACGAGCCGCTGCAAGAGCTATCGCAGCAGACGCCGTCCACGCAGCTGCTACTGGCGCACTCAGTCGCCTGACTGCAGCTCTGCCCCAAGGGTTTCCGTACCTCGCAAATGCCAGCAACGCATTGCCCGACGGTGCAGTCGAGATCACCGGCGCAGCTAGTGAGGCAACCGGCGTCGGTACAGATGTACGGCGCGCAGGCCACCGTGTTCGTGCTGCAGCTGCCCGCGCCATCGCACAGCTGGCCGATCTCGGAGCCGAGGTGGCAGCCGACCGCGCCGCAGACCGTGCCGCTCGGCGCGAAGCTGCGACACGCGCCGTTGCCGTCGCAGCTGCCATCGGCTCCGCAGGAGCTGGGATATTCCGGATCCGGCGCACATTCGTCATCCGGATCCGAACCCGCACGGATGGGCAAACAGCTGCCGCTCGCTCCGATGCTGAGCGCACCCGAACACGAAACGCAGCGGCCGCTGCACGCAGAGTCGCAGCAGAAGCCCTCGACGCAGAAGCCTGTGTTGCAGTTGGTCGCGGCCGTGCAGAGCGCGCCTTGGCTGAGCTTGGGTTGGCAAATGCCATACGCTGGGCAATAGCGATCGGGTGGGCAATCCGAGTCGACCGTGCAACAGCCCGAGTCGGCGGCACACGGCCCGCGCTCGAACACGTAGGCCGCGTCGGGGGTTCCATTGGGCGTGCCTACGAGCGCCGTGTCGCCGGAGAGGGCCGTCGCCGCGCCGAACGAAAAGGTGGCCTCCGGTGCGATCAGCGGCGGTCCCTGTTGCGTCCAGGTCGCCCCGCTGCGCGTGAACACGTAGGCAGTGCCGCCCTCTGCCTCGAGGCGAGCTCCGATCAGCGCGGTGTCACCGGAGAGCGCGACCGAGCAGCCGAACTGGCTGCCCGTTGAATTGCCGCTGCCGATCAGTGCGTCGCCCTGCTGCGTCCAAGTGGTTCCCGTGCGCGTGAAGACGTAGGCCGCGTGGCGCGCGGTCGCGCCGATCAACGCGGTCTCACCCGAAAGCGCCACGGAGAACCCGAAGGCGTCGTTCGGTTGTCCATCGGCAGCGATGAGCGCGGGCCCTTGTTGCTGCCAACTGCCGCCGCTGCGCACGAAAACGTAGGCTGCGCCTTGCAGGTCGTTGCCCGCGACGATCTTGTTCGACGCGCCCACGAGCGCGGTATCGCCCGAAATCGCGACTGAGATGCCGAACAGGTCAGTCGAGCCTGCGTCCGTCGGAATCAAGACGCCCAGCGGCTGCCAGGTGCCAGCAGTGCGCGCGAACGCGTACACCGCTCCGAGCGTCGCGTTGGCGCCGAGGTGTCCGGGCGCGCCGATCAGGGCGCTGTCGCCCGAGATCGCCACGGCTTGCCCGAACCCATCGTTCACGCCGCCATCAGCGGAAATCAGTGCTGGGCCCTGTTGCTGCCAGCTCGAGCCGCTGCGCAAGAAGACGTAAGCCGCGCCCTGCGCCCAGTTGCCGCCCACGACCGTGTAGCTCGCGCCGACCAGCGCCGTGTCGCCGGAGATCGCAACCGCCCCGCCGACTCGGTCGCCGGCAGCGACTTCATTCGGCGTCAGCGCAGGCCCCTGTTGCGACCACGTCGAGCCATTGCGCACGAACGCAAACAGCGCTCCCGCGGCGGCCTTGCCCGCCACGGTCTCGTTGGCCGCACCGACCAGCGCGGTATCGCCCGAGATCGCCAGCGCGCCACCGAATTCGTCAAAAACGCCGCTCTGATCCCCGATCAACGACGTGCCCGCAGACCACACCTCGGGATCGATCACGACCGGAAAAGTTACGCCGCCCACGGCCACGCGCAACGCGATCCGCCCCTCTTCCACGCTCATCGTGGCCGGCAAAGCCCGCCCCAACTCATCGCGCGCGCTCAAATCCGTGTAATGCATCCGCGCGACGCCGCTCTGATCGATCAGTTCGACGCCATCGCCAGACACGGCGAGCTGCGGCCTGAGCCCCTCGACCGCCACGTCGAGCTCGACATCCCGATCCCCGCACGGAGCCTCGCTCAGCGTAAAGCCCTGCTCCACGCCGCGCGCGCCGCGCTGATACCATTCGCTAACGCCCGCCCGCTGGTACTCGACGCGCTCCGCTCGCTCTGTGCGCTTCATACGCATCGCGGGGCCGACCGGTAGCACGTGCCCCGAACAACCATAGAACGCCAGACTCAGTCGCGCGCTCGACGTCCCATTCGACACCCGCGCCCGCGGCTCAGAAAAGTCAGCCTCCACGCGACCCGCGAGCGCCGCGCGCGAAGGGGCCGCCTCGCAAGCTGCCATCGCGCACGACACAATCAGGACGCAGCCACGAAGAAAACCCGATGCGTCGCGACCCGAACTCTGCTCACGATTCATTGAGTCCCGCTCCTCCGAGCTATCCCGCCATCCTCTTTATTGCCCGATCCGCCGCCAGACTTCCATGGTGATCACTTCGCACGCGATCGGTCTCGCTCCTTCCACGGCACCCGAGCGTGTGGAGAGACCCGGAATGATTGGGTTGATGGTCACGCGCCAAGTCGCAGGGC
This sequence comes from Pseudomonadota bacterium, assembly GCA_037200885.1. Lineage (GTDB taxonomy): Bacteria > Myxococcota_A > Polyangia > Polyangiales > Polyangiaceae > PMG-095. The sequence goes on along the minus strand of JBBCIN010000003.1, from coordinate 453,831 downwards.
GGCTCAGCCTTCGGCGTCCGAGTGCGGGTGTTCCACTCGCCGCCAAAGCAGGACCCGCTAATCGTTGACCCTTGGTACCGTGGGCGCGCTCACCCCGATGTTTGGGCGATACTCGAATCACGGCGGCTGGCGCGGCAGTTGCTGGCTCGTGCTCGGAGTCTTGTGCGCCTGTGCGCAGCTTGCTTGCAGCACGCCCTGCCGAAGGGACTCGTGTCCGACGGTCGATCCGAACGTGGAGTGCTAAGGGGGAGCGTGTCCGGAATTTTCGTTGGAAGCGCGCCCTGGGTGCAGTCGGGCGAGTGATCCGACGCGACGCGACTGCCTGCGCCCGCGGGAGCCCCGGGGCGTATGTGTGACCTGCGAAGCGCCGGAGCGGGGCACGCGTGATGCCGCGATCGCTGCCTGCGTGAACGGTAAGTGCGTAGCAGCAGAGGTTGGGCCCTGACGGCCCCTAGGCACCTCACAGCGAGGTACCTAGGGCCGTGGTCATGATTCGACGCGGGTTCCCGCGCCAGCGCTACTTGCTGGTCAAGGGAGGAGAAGCCCAACTGACATCATCGGCCAAAGTTGGAGCCGTCCAAGTGATCCACTTGGTGAGATCCGCGGTCCCGGCGGGTTGCGGCGCGATTCTGCCGTCCGGCGCCGCCTTCTTCGTCAGAAACGCCCGAATGGCTCGCTTCAGCGGGTCGCCCTGGGTCGCCGGATAGAACGTACAATGGTCGTGCGGATCGGAGGGATTGCCGCCGTTGTATTCGATGTTCTTCTCCACTCCGAGTGCCTTGTACACGAGCGCACCCGCCGCGCTGGCGCCATGTTGGCAAGTCGCACAGAGCTCGCCAATGCGCGAATTGTCGAGCACGAGTAAGCCGCGCGGGGCGTACATCGCGAGGAGCGAATGCGTGTCTCCCGGGATGGTGTTCACCTTGCTGCTGTAGCTGCCGAACACCGTTCCAAACCAACCGGCCGCCTCGCTCATCGCGCTGGAGATTGATTGGGCCCCTTTGCCGTTTGGCCCCATCGGATTGGTGTTCACGATGCGCAACGCGGAGACGCCGCCGGTCCCGGACTCTTGGGGGATGCCGAGCGCGATCCGCTCATCGAACGCGCCCACGGTGAATGCGCCTTTGCCGTTCCTGGAACAACCGGTGACACCCACCGCGGTCGGATCGATGACGTTGTTTCGCCCCGCAGCTTTCTCGGCAATCAACACGTCGATCACGCGACTGACGCCCCAAGCCCAACCAATTTGAGCGCTGACGCCGCTACTGGTAGGGTTGACGGTGGTAAACAGTCCGGTTCGGCTGGTTTCGCTGTCCATCCCCTGGTGGTCGTAGTTGCCCGTGGCAACTCCCTCCCCACTGACGATGCCGGCGTCCAGGCTCGAGCCACCCAAGCCGAGGATGATCGGAACCGGGCCGCTCGCGCCGCTCGGCATCGTGACCGGCACGCTGAAGTCGATGCTCTTACCGCCGTCTTCCACGTGCACTTTGATCGAGCTCGCTGTCACCGAGCCGGTCACCTTCATGGTCGCGGTTGGGAGGGGTTTCGCGCCGTGAATGTATTTCTCGACGACCTTCTTCAGATACGCCCGCTGGCAGCGCCAGTCCGACTTCTTGGACATGCGCGTGGCGCCGTCAGCCATCAAGAACAGATCATTGAGTGTGGTGAAGCTTACGTCCTTGGGATCGGGAACCGTGCAGTCTGAACCCGCGAACTCCACGAACCCAGGATTGTACGCGTTGCCAGCCACGGGCCCGCCGCCGCCCGCGCCACTGCCGGCTGCTCCGGTGCCGGTGCCGCCACTTCCCGCCGCCGCCGGCGCGCCCGCCGCTGAGCTCCCCGCGACGCCCGCACCAGCACCAGCAACGCCAGGGGCGCCTGCGCCAGCCGGGGGGGCTCCCGCGGTCGGGTTCGACGTACCGGCTGCGCCAGGCGACGTGCCGGCGACGCCCGGGCTTCCGGCCGCTCCTGACGGTGCCCCGGCCGACCCGGCGGGCGTGCCCTGATCAGACGCGCAGCCGGCCCAGAGCGCCAGCGCTGCGCAGGAGCAGAGGAGTGAGGTCGTGGAACGAAAAATCGAATTTCGGATCGTCATGGCACCTTGCTCCAGCGCATCAAGAGTACGCAAAGGGAGGATGTTAACTTATCACGGCGCCCGGTCCGGCGCGATGCGAACATGGCATTCGATGTTGCGTTCGATCTGCTTTGCGACACCGCATCTGCACGCGTCAAACCTGAGCACCAACTTGCACCGGAGATAGAACCCGTTGCTCGGTAGCGCACGACGCGCGTCGACGCAGAACGCATCGTGCGTGCCGCCGTGCCCTTTTTTCCGTCATACAAAAGTGCTGGTCGCCACACGCTGTTCGCCTACGTGCTCGACGGCCATGCGGAGCTCGGCGCGGCGCGGGCCGTTCGTGATGAACACGCAAGCCGAGCTCGAGCAGGCCTACGACGATTTTCGCAATGGGGTGCTCGTCAGCGGGTAGATCGCGGCTCGGAGGGAGAGTGGGCGATCGCCATCCAGCCGCGCACCTCGCGCTGCGCTGAGTTCCCGTACTGGCGGCTCCCAGATTCCTCACATCGTTGATCGGCGGAAACCAGCCCTGACCCCGCGTGCCGGCTGCACCGCTCGCCGATGAAATAGTACTGCGCTCGCACTGCGCTCGCACGCGCTCGCACAGTATTATTTTTGCGGGGCGAGGGCTCCCTTCGTCGGACTAGCGCTGCTTCCATTTTTTTAGCTGGGCCCGGAACACTGGGCTCCACGAGGTGCGCTGCTGGATCGCGATCGCCCCTCTTTCGGTCGCGAAAAAGAGCAGCGCGGCCGGAGGAGGGGGGCTCCGGTCGCGCTGGGAAATTAGGTGAGCGGCTCGGAGTCGAGGGGGGAAACTCCGAGCCGCTCGTAGAAGAGGACAGCGGCTCGGAGTGAGGGGGGACTCCGAGCCGCTGGTTAGTAGGAGCCGGCGACGCGATCTTCAGGCGGAGGGGGGCGCCCGGGCGTCGCCAGGCAAACACCTCTACTGCAGGGCGTGTGCCAACCGGGCAGCGGCCGAGATCTGCGAGGAAAGCCCGGTAAAGCCCGGCGTTTGTGAGGAGGTGCTGTCTCGACTTGGAGCAGCTGAGACGGTGCCGCGTTTCGTTGTTGGAATCGCGGCTTTCGAGTTTGCGAGCTTCGGCAGCGCCGAGCCGCTGAACCCGACCGAACCGACGAACCGACGAACCGACGAACCGACGAACCGACTGAGAAGAGAGCTACGCGCCTGCTTCGCGGACGACTCGGCCCAGGCGCGCGATGGCGTCGTCGATCGTGGCTTCACTCGGGCCGAACGAGAAGCGCGCGTGGTGCAGGAAGCGCGATGCGCGACTGCCGCGGCGCTGGCCGGGATCGACGTCGAAGAAGTGGCCGGGGACGGTGATCACCTTGTGCTTCAAGGCCGCGCGAAACAAGGTGTCACCGGTGTTGATCGATGCCGGCAAGTTCGACAGGTTGCCCCAACAGTAAAAGGTACCCTCCGGCTCGCGCTCGAAGCGCACGCCGAGCGCGCGCAGGCCATCGAGCATGCGGTTACGCTTGCGGCGGAAGGTGGCGCGGATGGCTTCTGCTTCGGCGCGTGCGTGCTCGGCCGTGAGCACCGCGAGGGCGGCGCTTTGCATTGGCCGCGAGCCTCCGCCGTCCAAGAACGAGCCGGCGCTGGCGAGCGACTCGATCACTTTGCTCGGCCCGACCGTCCAGCTCACACGCCACCCGGGGTAACGCCAATTTTTGGTCAGCCCGTCGAAGATCACGACCGGATCTTTCTCGACGTCTTCCACGTATTGCGCTGCGCTGAACAGGGACGGCCCTTCCTTCCACAAGTAGTGCGAATAGAACTCATCCAAGAGCAACGTGCAGTCGAGCTCGCGTGCGGTCGACACCCAGGACTCGAGCTCGGGGCCGGTGATGGCTTTGCCGGTGGGGTTACACGGGTTCGATAGCAAGAGCGCGCCCAGACCGCGGCCCGAGATTTCGCGGCGCAGCGCGTCCAACGAAAAGTCATAGCCGTGCTCGGGATCGAGCAAAATCGGGATCGGAGTGAAGCGACGGAAGATGTCGAGCAGCTCTTCGTACGCGGTGTAGTCGGGCAAGAAGTGACCCAAATGGATCTGCCCGATTGCGGCACAGGCGCGCATGATCGAGACGCGACCCCCGCCGCACACGGCGACGTTCTCGGCGCTGTATTGCGAGGGCATGCCGCGCCGGAACAAGTTGTTGTACATGCTGGCGACGGCCTCGCGCACCTCCCACAAGCCGGCCACTGGCGCGTACTCTTGGTCGTTCAACGAGATGTCGAGGTGGGTGATGCGCGGGGGCGCGCCGGGCAGCGGGCCCGTTTCCGGTTGCCCTTGACCCAGGTTGCACCACTCCGGATCTTCCGAACGGAAGCCGGCACGCGTGGCCTCCGACGTGACGTAGATGACTCCAGTTCGCGGGACGGGACGAAACGCACTCGGTGCGCGGTCAGCAGAGATTTCAGACATAGCCGTGGCGCACGCTAGCACAAAGGCGCGTCTGTCCGTCGCAGCCGCACACGGGTGCGAACTCCATGGTGCACAGATCCGGGATTGGCCGGCACGCGCCAGCCATGTCGCCCGCGCCGCACTTGGCCGATAGTGCGTACGAGCAAAATTGCCTTTCGGGGCAGCGAAAGCCGGCGAGCCCGCCGCACATCTTGCCCGCAGGTGCTCCTGCCGATCCAGACGGGGCCGGCGCGGGCGCCGAGGACTCAGGCGCGGGGGGCGGAAGCGGCCCCGAGCTGACCACGCCGCCGGGCGTCAGCAGCGGCACTGGGCTCGCGCTCGCGTTAGCGCCGGGACTCGGGCTCGGAGTTACCGCGGCAGTTGGCGGCGGAGCGGCCGCGGGCGGTGTGGGTTGCGCAGAGCAATTGACGAGCACGGTCAACGTCAGAAATGTCACGCACAGCTGTACTCGCTTCGACTTGCCCATGCAAAAGCTTTAGCAACTCGAGCGGCACGGGTCGAGTGCGCCGAGCCGCGCGCGGATTTCGAGCGCTACGCCGAGTTGCCGAATCTCGTACGCGTGATCGTGGCGCGCGAGAAGGTGGCGAGCGGCGCAGATGCGCGGGCTTCGTTGCTGCAGGCGGCCACGTATTTGCAGACGCAGCCTCAAAGCCCCGTGATCGAATAGACGAAGCTCGACTTGGGTGAGCGCAGCCAACGGCCGGCGATCAGGGCGCGTTGGGCTTTGAAAGCGCCTTCGTCGTCGACCCAACGCTGCTTCAGGGCTTCGGCCGCGGCCTTGTCGCCGCGGGCTTTGATTTGGAGGACTTGCCGGGCAAGCTCGGTCGCGCCCGCGTTCCACCTGTCGAGGCGCACTTCGTAGCAGCCCTGGTCGCTGCCGTTGGTTGCGCGCTCGTTCGGTCGCCATTCGACGGTGCCACTCGTGGTCAGGCTGCCGAGTTGAATCGCCGCGAGCTGGCTGTAGTTCTTGGGCTTGCCTTGCGGGTCGTACATGCCTTGCGCGATCTGGCCGAAGGTCCACGCGACCTCTTGCACGCGCGACGTGTCCGCTTCCGCTTGGGTGATCAAGTGACGGTCGAGGAGCGTGGCCGGCAAGTAGAGTGCGGCCGTCTGCGCTTTCAGCTCTTCCAAGGTGGCCGCGAGCGGCCCACCGAAGATCGCCGAATCGACCTTGCCGTTGACCCGGTAGTCGTGCGAGGGGCCCAGGTTGTGCGCGGCTTCATGCAGGACGATCCCCATGATCGCCGGTCTCGGATCTGCGAATTTCATGCTCGCTGCGCAGTACAACGAGCTCATCCTCTCGACCATTGCCTGTTGGCTGTCGTCGTCCGTGTAAAGGTTGGTCATCGTCACCGTGCGCCCGCCCGTCTCGGCTACGGCTCCCCAATTTGGCAGGGATTGCCCCACGGTCGCGCCAATCGGCGTGCGGTTATCGCCCCCGTTGAGCACGATATCGATGAAGTCCGGCAGCTTGAAGCCCACCGACCGCGCTCGGTAGGGCTTGCCCGCGAGCCGCGCCAGATCGTTTTCGAGCTGCTGTTTGATCGGCTCGAGCCGTTGGCGCCAGAGCACCGAGTCCGGGTTGATGCGCGCGAACGCCAGGGCAAACCCGGCCTTCCACGCGCAAGGCTCGTAGTACACTTCGTCCGGTCCGACGCGCAGGTAGTACTTGGAGTTGTCCGTGCCCATGTTCACCCAAGCTCGATTGGCGCGCTCCCAGTCGTCGTCTCGGAAGGCTCCTGCGGCGGCATTCAAGTAAGCCTTCAGCGCTGGCTCTTCGACGCCGAGGTCGACCGCCGCGGCTTCGAGCTCGTTCGCGATCGCCCCCATCTCGCTCGGGTACGCCTTCGAGTATTTCAGCCCCTTGAATGATTTCGGCGCGTCGCCTTTGACTACCACCGCGAAGTGATCGAGCAGCTCGGCCTTGTTCTTTTGGTTGCCGAGCAGCTCGCAGAACTTCGGATCGCTCTGAATTTCTGCGGGATACAAGCCAAATACCGGTTTGGTCGCGAGCTTCAACGCGTGGCATTCCGGCTCACGCTCGGTTTTGGGCGCTGCGCACTCAGGTCCTTGGTTGCGAAAGAACAGGGCAGCGCTGGCCGGATCGTTCGGCTCGAGCTGGGCCTCCAGCCCCGCGCTGCCCTTTTGCTCGGCGTAGATTTGCTCGAGCGTCACGGCAACGTGCAGCAAGTGCCTAACCAGCTTCTTGTCCGCCTCCGGTTGCTTGGAAAAGTCGCTCTCGACCAAGGTGGGGCGACCCTGCGCAAGCTCGAGCCGCACCGTTGCGCGACGCTTGAGCTCGTCCGCTGACAAGGCGCCCGCGGCATCGGGTTGCGCCAGTTGATCATAGAGCGCGCGGAAGGCCGGCGTGAAGCGCGCTTGGTCGTCGACGAAGTCCGCGCGCGTGCGCGTCGCGTGACTCCAAGTGACCGCGAGCTCCTTCGCTTGCAAGCCTCCGTCCGAATTTGCGTCCGCGCGCCAGAAGAAGGGCAGATTGTGTTCGACCGCGAGCCGATTGAAATCCAAGCGCGAAATGCGATCGAAGCGAGGCTCGGCACTCGCGATGGGCGGTGCTGGCTTGGGCTCGACGGGCGGCTTCGTTACGGGCGGGCTGATTTCGCCCGTCGCTCTGGGCTCGCAGGCCGCCAGCAAGAGAATGGCCCATCCGAAGGTCGCCCGAGGATTCGACACTGGCATGCGCCGCAGCATAATCCGAGCCTTGGTTGACGTCGCTCGGAAACGCGGGCTCGCTTCCCCCACCGAGGACATGAAAGCATCACAGAGTTTGATTGGTGTCGCGTTGGGCTTGGCTTTGACTGCTTGCGTGGGCTCGACGCAAGGCCCAGACGCCGCCGTCCCGCCCGCAGCACCGCCCACGCCGTCGCCCACGGTCGCGCCCGCGCCGCCCCCGCCGCGCGCTGCCAACGTCTTCCTGCAGCCGAGCACTCTGCCGTATGAAATGCCACCCTTCGACAAGATCACGGACCAAAGTTATCGGCCCGCGTTCGAAGCGGGCATGGCTGAGCAGCGCAGCCAAATCGCTGCGATCGCCAACGACGTGGCCGCGCCGTCGTTCGAGAACACGATCGCCCCGCTCGAGCGTTCGGGTCGAATTCTGTATCGGGTCTCGAACGTATTTTTCAACCTTCAGGGTGCAAACACCAATCCGGAGTTGGACGCCATCGCGCGGGACGTCGCGCCCAAGCTGTCCGAGCACCAAGACGCCATCTATCTGGACGCGAAGCTGTTCGCCCGTGTGAAGGCCCTCTACGACGGCCGCGAGGCCTTGCACCTCGATCCGGAATCGGCGCAGCTCTTGGCACGCACCCATCTGCAGTTCGTGCGCGCGGGTGCCAATTGCTCGGACGCCGACAAGGCGCGCCTGCGTCAAATCAACGCTCAACTGTCGTCGCTCACCACTCAATTCCAGCAGAACGTACGCCAAGCGACGCAGAGTGGCGCCGTCGTGGTCGACACCGCGGCGGAGCTCGACGGCTTCTCGGCCGTACAAATCGGCGCTGCAGCCGCCGCCGCCGAGGCGCGCAAGCTGACCGGCAAATGGCTGATCCCTCTGCAAAATACCACGATTCAGCCGCCGCTCGCCCAGCTCAAGAATCGCGCACTGCGCGAGCGAATCTACCGCGCGTCGATCGCGCGCGCCAACGGTGGCGCCTCGGACAACACCGCGCTCATCTTGCAGATCGTGCGTTTGCGCGGCGAGCGCGCCAAGCTTCTCGGCTATCCCGACTACGCCGCGTACGTCTTGGAAGACGAGACCGCCGGCACTACCAGCGCCGTCAATAAGCTCCTCGGGGATCTCGCGCCGCCGGCCGTCGCGAAGGCCAAGCGCGAGGCCGCCGAGCTGCAAGCGCTGATCGACCGACGAGCGAAGGCTCAGCACACCCCGTCCTTCAAGCTCGAAGCTTGGGACTGGGCGTTCTACGCCGAACAGCTCCGGCAAGCCCGCTACGCCTACGACGAGTCTCAGGTGAAGCCCTATTTCGAGCTGAACCGCGTGCTCACCGACGGCGTGTTCTACGCCGCCACACAGTTTTACGGCATCACCTTCAAAGAGCGGCACGATCTGCCACTCTACCGTCCGGACGTGCGCGCGTTCGAGGTCTTCGATCGCGACGGCTCACCACTGGCATTGTTTCTCTGCGATTACTTCGCGCGCGACAACAAACAGGGCGGCGCGTGGATGAACGCGTACGTCGATCAGTCGACGCTGTTCGGCACCAAGCCGGTGGTCGCCAATCACCTGAACATCCCGAAGCCCGCCGAGGGTCAGCCGACGCTACTCACCTTCGACGAAGTCACGACCTTGTTTCACGAATTCGGCCATGCGCTCCACGGCATGTTCTCCAACGTGAAGTATCAGTCGCTGTCGGGCACCAATACCCCACCGGACTTCGTTGAGTATCCGTCGCAGTACAACGAAATGTGGGCGCATGAGCCAGCCGTGATCGCCAACTACGCGAAGCACTACCAAACCGGCGCCGCGATCCCAGCGCCGCTCCTCAAGCAAGTGCTCGCCGCGCGCAAGTTCAACCAAGGCTTTACCACCAGCGAATACATCGCCGCCGCGATCTTGGATCAGTCCTGGCATCAAGTGCCCGCCGCGCACCTGGAAAAGCTGCCTCAATCCCCCGATCAAGTGATGCCTTTCGAGCTCGCGGCGCTCAAGGCCGCGGGCGTCGATTTCGCGCCAGTGCCTCCGCGCTATCACAGCCCCTACTTCTTACACATCTTCTCCAGCGGATACGCTGCCGGCTACTACGCGTACCTCTGGAGTGACGTCCTCGCTCGCGACACCGAAAGCTGGGTGCACGCCCACGGCGGCCTCAAACGCGAAAACGGCGAGCTCCTGCGCGCCAAAGTCCTGTCGCGTGGCCGCACCGAGGAACCCTCCAAACTCTTCCAAAGCTTCTACGGCCGCCCCCCCGACATCGCGCCGCTGCTCGAAAGCCGCGGCCTCACCCTGAGCCCGAGCAAGCCCCCTCCAGCGAAGCAATGAAGCCATGCGCTGCGGAGACGGGAGAACGCGAACGCAGTGCTCGAACGCAGCCGCTCCCTTGGAACGAAAAATGCAGTTTGAGCTCCAACTCGTTTTCCCACGCGGGGCGGCCGATCCCAGAAGGGTACGAGTCCGCAACCAAACTGAAGTTTGAATTCTAACTCGCTTTCCTGCGTGGAATGGTGCGGTCGGGGGACGTGGGCACCACCTCGAGCCATTACCAGACCGAGCAGGTATTTTTGGGGCGCATGGTCGTGCCGACTTTGCAGGAGAAGGCTTCGCCGAATTGCGGCATGTTGGTGAGCGGGCCGCGCACGCGGAAGCGCGGTGGGGAGTGCGGGTTGGTTTGCACGACCATGCGTTCGAAATCCGGGCGATAGACTGAGCACCAACCCTGAGCGAAGCCCAAGAAGAATTGCTGGTCTTCGCTCATGCCGTCGGCGACGACCGCTTCTTTGGCGCTGCTGCGGAGTGCGCGGTAGGCCTCGAACGCGAGCTTCAGCCCGCCATTGTCGGCGATGTTTTCGCCCAGCGTGAGCGCGCCGTTCACGTGCAGACCGGGCAGGGCCTCGTAGGCGCTGTATTGCTGCTCCACACACGAGATTTTGGCTTTGAATTTCTCGCTCGCGGCTGCGGTCCACCAGCTGGCAAGGTTGCCCTTGGCGTCGAATTGCGAGCCTTCGTCGTCGAAGCCATGCGTGAGCTCATGGCCGACGACCATACCGATCGCGCCCGCGTTCACGGGCAGGCCTTGGTTGATGCCGTAGAACGGGGGCTGCAGGATGCCCGCTGGGAACACCATCTGGTTGCGCTGTGGGTCGTAGTAAGCGTTCACGGTCGGTGCGGTCATCTGCCATTCGGTGCGGTCGACCGCTTTGCCGACTTTCCCGAGCGCGCGCTTGAGCTCGTAGTTGCGCGAGCGGAGCGCATTTTGCGCGTACGTCTTGGAATCCACCGGAAAGTCGTAGGCCTTCCACTTCTCCGGGTAGCCGACCAGGTAGGCGAGCGAGGCCAGCTTCTCGTGTGCGCGCGTGCGCGTTTCCGCGTCCATCCAGTCCAACGCGTCCAGATCCGAGCCCATGGCGCGGCTGATCGCTGAAACCATCGTCTGCGCGGACTGTTTGCTGTCACCGGGGAAGTGGTCTTTGACGTACGGCTGAGCGAGCAGATCTCCGAGTGAGTCGTCGGTCGCGTGCACGCAGCGCCGCCAACGAGGGGGCAACTCGGGCTGACCCGTGAGTGCCTGCCGCATGCGAAAATTCTCGTCGACGAACGGCTTCGACAGCAGCGGCGCCGTATCGTGCACGATTTGCCACTGCAAATAGCTCTGCCAAACGCTGGGCTTGGTCGTCGTGATCAACGCCTGCAAGCCCTCGAAAAACTTCGGCGCGGTGACGCTGATGGTTTGGATGGCCGGAAAACCGACGCCCTTCCAATAGCCATCCCAATCGAACGCGGGCACTGCCTTGGCCACGCCCGCGCGGTTGAGGCGATTGAACATGGTCTTGGGATCGCGCCGCTCGACTTTGGTTTTCGAGATTTTTGCCAGCTCAGTCTCGAGCGAGAGCACATCCGCCGCTGCGGCTGTCGCTCGCTTTTCTGGAAAGCCCGTCAGCACGAGCATGCGTGCCACGTGTTCCCGGTAGGTCGCGAGCACCTTCTTCGAGCCCTCGTCCTCGCGCAGGTAGTAGTCGCGATCGGGCAAACCCAGGCCGTTCTGATCGAGGTTGGCTATCCAGCGCGTCGCGTCGTCCGCGTCTTGCGTGGCTGAGGTGTCGAACAGCGGGGTGATGCCGACGGCATGGAGCTCGGTGACTACCGCCGATAGGCTCTTCGCGTCTCTGACACTGGCAGCCCGGTTGAGCAGCGCGCGGATCGGTTGCGCGCCCGCCTTGTCCGCGCCCGCTTCGTCCATGCAAGCGCCGTAAAACGCGCCCAACTTCTGGGTCACTGGATCGGGCGAGCCCGGCTTGGTCGCTTCTTCCAAAATCCGCTTGAGCTCGAGCTCGTTGCGCTTTTGGATCTCGTTGAACGAGCGGGACCAGGCGGGCTCGTCCGCCGGGATCTGCACCGTTTTCAGCCAATTGCCGCAGGCGTATTGATAGAAGTCAGTACAAGGGTCTTGGCTGCGGTCGAGTGCCAACGGGTCGAGCCCCACGCTCTCGAGCGTGACCTTGACGATTGGCTTAGCGGGCGTGGGCGGCGAGCTGGGTGCGAGCGCGGGCAGCGGCGCTGGCTGTGCGACAGCCGGTGGCGACGCAGTGCCGCCGCAGCCAGCGAGCGATGCGCTGCCGAGCGGCAGCGCTGCGGTCGCAAGCAAGAAGCCAAACGGGCGAAACAGGCGTGCGCGGTGACTCGAGGTCGGCATGTTCGGCGCAGCGTAGTGCGAAGGGCCCGCCTTTTCCAGCGAGCAGTGCGTTGATTGTGCGCGCTCGGGGGTGCGTTGCGGGAACGCGATCGCCCCCAAATAAATCAATCCGGCAGGGCGGACTGCGACGATTTTGCGGCGCGCCCGGGTTTGAGCCACAGCTCGCGTCCGACGGCGAGGAGCACGAGGCCGATGATCAGGAACGGAATCATCGACAGCAGATCCGACTGTTCGCCCTCGTAGAACGGATTGTGCGCAGCGGCCCAGTGCTCGAGATCGCGATTGGTGCTGCTGAGCACGCCGGCCATGAACGCGATCACGATGCCGGCGATGGCCCCGCCCGCGATGTAACCGGAAGCCAAGAGCACGCCGGGGCTCTTATCGCCCTCGGCAGTCAGCTCTTCTTCGCTCAGCTTTTGGTTCGCGTTCTTGCGTCGCACGTATAAATCGACGAGGCCGCGTAGAAGTCCACCTACGAAGATGGGCGAGGTCGACGAAAGCGGCAAGTACACGCCGACCGCGAAGGCCAAGGACGGGATGCCGCTCAGCTCCAGCACCACGGCGATCATCACGCCGAGCAGGACCAGCGCCCAGGGCAGCTGCTGATTCAAGATCCCCTTGATGATGTACGAGATCAGCGTCGCCTTGGGCGCGTTGAACTTGGTCACCCGCGAGCCGTCTGGACGTTCGCGATGAGTGCCATTGATGCCGGGATCGATCAGGTAAGCGACGTGGCCATCCGCGGCGACCAGGTATTTTCCGGCCTGACCGTTCGCGGCGTCTGTCTTTTGCCACACGAAGAACTCGCGCGTGTCGTTGCTGGCCTGCGGCCCTTGCAGTTTTTCTTTTTGGGTCAGCCCTGCCACATCGGTGTGCAGATCGACGGGGAAAGTGCGACGAATAGCCAACACCGGCGCACGGGTCTGCGGATCGACCAAGTATTCGCCGGGGAGCAGCGAAGCCTCCGCTTTGGTTAACGACAGCAGACGATACTCGGCTTTTTCTTGTGGTTGTTCGCCTTCGTACTTGGGCAAGGCCGCGACGCGTTCCGCTGGCAGCGGCGCTGGCTGCGCAACATGCTCGAAGCTCACCGCCGTGACGTAGACCGTGGCCGCGTCGTTCAACTTGAGCAGGATCGGGCCGAGCAAGAGCGCGGAAGCCAGCGCGCCGACCAGGATCGAGATCTGCTGCAGGCGGGGCGTCGCACCGATCAAAAAGCCCGTCTTCAGATCTTGCGAAGTGGTGCCGCCGTTGGAGGCGGCGATGCACACGATCGCGCCGACCGAGAGCGCCGTCACGTAGTAGCTCGGCCCGGTCCAACCCAGCAAGAGGAAGATGGCACAAGTGAGCAGCAGAGTAGCGACGGTCATGCCGGAAATGGGATTGGACGAGGACCCAATTTCGCCGGTCAGGCGTGAAGAAACGGTCACGAAGATGAAGCCGAACAGCACGATCAACAGCGCGCCGAGGAGATTCATGTGCAGCGGCCGCGCGATCACGATCGCGGCGAGCAGCACGATCAGGCCCACGGCTACGAACTTGATCGACAAATCATGGTCCGTGCGCAATCCCTCGTGCGCGTTCGGCTGCCGGCTCTTCTTGCCCAGTAAATCGCCCAAGCCACCGCGCAGCCCTTGCCAGATCGTCGGTAGCGCGCGCACCAGGCTGACCACGCCGCCCGTGGCGACCGCGCCCGCGCCGATGTACAGCACGTACGCAGCGCGGATCTGATCGGGCGCCATCTGACTGATGGGCACGAGCCCTGGCGCCAGCGGGTGAGGATTTTCGCCACCAAAGAAAGCGATCGCGGGGATCAACACCAGGTAAGCGAGCACGCCGCCCGCGCACATGACCGAAGCGATCCTGGGCCCGATGATGTAGCCCACGCCCAAGAGCTCGGGCGAGATCTCCGCGGCGATCGAGCCCGTCTTCAACGGCGCGGCGAAGATTTTCTCCGGCACTTCCTTCCACAGCTTCAGCGCCGACATGCCAATCTTGTACAGAAGGCCGATCGCGAAGCCCGCAGAGATGGTCTTGCCACCGCTGACCTCGACCACACTCGAGTCCTCCGTCGCGGCCGCCGCGCGCGACTCCTCCGACGCGCCCGCCTTCAAGACTTCGGCGCACGCGGTGCCTTCCGGATATTTCAAGATCCCATGCTGCTCCACGATCAGCGCGCGACGCAGCGGGATCATCATCAGGATGCCCAGCAACCCGCCCAGCACGGAGACCAGCGCGACGCGCGTGAGCTCGAGGTCGAAGCCCAAGATCATGATCGCGGGCATCGTCACGCCAATACCGAAAGCGATCGATTCGCCCGCGGACCCGGCCGTCTGCACGATGTTGTTTTCCAGAATCGAACGATTTCGAAAGCCGAACTTCGAGAGCACGCGAAACAGCGCGATCGAGATCACCGCGACCGGAATCGATGCGCTCACGGTGAGCCCGACCTTCAACACCAAGTACAAGGAAGACGCGCCGAAGATGACGCCCAGCACCGTGCCCGCCAAGAGCGGCACGAACGTCAGCTCCGGCAAGTGCGCCGAAGCGGGAATGTATGGCTTGAACGCGTGTCCCGGGTGGGGATGAGGCGCTTCCGGTGGAGTCGGGGCGTGCGGCGTCTCGGACGACATCCCCGTTGGTCTATCGCGTTTCGGCCCCGTACGGGCGCCTGACTCGCGCTTCGAAGCCTGCTAACTTGCGTGGATGCCGATCGACCCGAAATTCCTGAAGGCTGAAGAGCTTGGAATTCGTTTGGAAGTCGTCTCCGGCCTGCCGATCTGGGAGGCGCATCCGGTCTGGAAACACCAGAAAGCGATCGACCGTATTAGCACCGGCATCGCGGCGAAGGCCGGCTCGCCGTGCACTTGTGTTCACGCCAGCGACGTCTACGTGCAGTTTCCCGACGGCTCACTCAAGCGCCCAGACATCGCGATCTTCTGTCGGGAACCGGACGAAACGAAAGACGTGATATTGCTGGTGCCGTAAGCCGTGATCGAAGTCGTCAGCAAGGGCTACGAAGCGAAAGATCTGGAGATCGGACCGCCGTTCTATCTCGCGCAAGGCGTGAAAGACGTGATCGTCTTCGATCCAACGAGCCTCTTGGTGCTCGACGCTCGCCGCGAAAAGACGATTCGTCTGACCTCGCCGCAATCTCAGCCTCGAGTGCGGCTTCGAAGTCACGGTTTAGCCACCGCGCCCGGGGTGACGTCACTCGGGACCGGGGGTAGATTTCTTCTGTTGATGGTCACCGAGCGTGTGCGGCCCGCCGCAGCCTTCGGCGGCGCGGGCGGGTGCTAAGAAGTTAGCATGCAATGCTTGCTAAAATTTTAGGCTCAATCTAATGGAGTCTTCGCGCAACAAGCTCGCTCCAGAAGAGCTCGATCGCTTGGCTCTGGTGGTCGAACGAGCCAGGCAGGAAGGAAAGTAGCCATGACTTTGATCTCAGCGCCGGGTCCCGTGCTGCGGGCTTCGCTGTTGCTCGCGCTGTCGCTCACGCGGGCGCGGGCCGTGCTGCTCGGCACGGCGGCCTTGCTCATCCTCGCCTGCGTGGCATGCATGGACGCCGGTGCGAAACCCGTTGTTGCGCCGCTCGTCGCAGCGGCCCCCGTCGAAGCCATCGACGCACGCCTGCAAGCGATCACCGACGACGAAGCGCGCTGCGTGCGCGCCGAGTGGGGCGCCGAGCGCGTCGCGATCCTCGTGCTCGATCCGCGGACGGGCCTGCTGCTCGCGAGCTCCGACAACGCGCCGGGCCAGCCCATCGTCCCCGCATCGACACTGAAGCCGCTCATCGTAGCCATGGCCCTGGACGCCGACTTGATCACGCCCGAGCAGCGCTTCGATTGCGGCAACGGCACGCGCAATTACGGCTCGCTCGTGCTGCGCGACGCCGGGCAATACGGCTCGCTCGACGCCGGCGAAATCCTGGCCGTATCCTCGAACATCGGCGCATCACGGATCTTCGATCTGCTCGGCGGGGAACGCCTAGGCGATGGTCTGCGCCGTTTCCACGTGGGAGCACCATCTGTGATCCCCAGCGGAACGATGAAAGGCGCGATCATCGCTATGGGTGAGGGCAGCACCACGACCCCATTCGCCCTCGCCTCCGCTTACGGCGTGTTTGCCAACGATGGCCTGCTCGCATCCCCCGGAAGCGCGCAGCCCGAACGCGTGATCAAAGCGTCGACCGCAAAGACGTTGCGCGCGATGCTCGAAGGCGCTGTCAGCGGTGAACGCGCCACAGGCAAAGCCGCCGCGGTTGCCGGCGCACGCGTGGGCGGAAAAAACGGGCTCGAGCGATCCGGACTGCTGCGTGCAGGGCAGCGGCATGTTCGCGAACTTCGTCGGCATCGCACCGATCGACGCGCCCCGCTGGGTCATCTACGTTGGCGTCGGCAAACCGAACAAAGACGGCTCAGGCGGCACGATCGCAGCTCCCGCGTTCAGCCGCGTCGCGACGCGCGCGCTGGCACTCTGAGCGGTTTCGAGCGAATGCCCCTCGCCCAGCCGGCAGCAGCCACGCGCTGAGCATTGATGACATTCAAAGTATTCCGACGGAATGGGTGGAGCGTCGGATGCGACAGATGGCGGCCAGCGCGATCCACGCGGCGCAAGTTACGGAGCCGATTGTCGAATGGCACGATCGAGTCATGCCAGCTCCTGGGCGCTGATCGGTTCGCGTTCGGCGATCGTGGCAGGGGATCAGACCAGGGGACCCGACCCAGGATAAGCCCCGAAAGTGAATCGACGGACCGAGACGGCGTAGTGCGCGAACGGAAAGTGTTTTGAGGCGGACTCTTCGACCGCGTTGCTACCGGCCGACTTGCCGTTAGAGGCGCTGCGAGCCGACTGTCGCTTGCAGCTTCACCTGCCGGGGGGCATAGTCCCCGCCGCAGATGGGCACGAAATGGCTGCTGATCGCTCTGCCTCTGATCGTTTTCGGAGTGCTTGCTCAGTCGGTCTTCTGGGTGCCGACTTACGCTAGCCAGACACGGGGCAATTCGGAGCGAATCGCGCACCTTTTTGCGTGCGGGGGTGGCGGACGCCAAGGTCTTGAATCCGATCATTTCCTCGAACTCTTGGGCGTCCGAGATCATGGACAACAAGATCTTCGAAGGGTTGCTCGGATTCGACGAGAACATGAAGCTGGTTGGCCTGCTCGCCGACCGTTGGCAGATCACGGAGGAGGCGTATGTGGCGGCGTTACCGGAGCGAAGACTGCCGGATGGTAGCCCGGCGACCGCCGCGCACGTGGCCGCGTTGATCGAAGCGGCTTGGAAAGCTGGGCGGCTCGAGGGGGTGGAGGCGAGCGTTCAGGAGCTTTCGCTGGTGCCGGAGGAGACGCGCGCGCGCAGCGAGAGCGTGCTGGTTGCCGACGCAAAGGGCAAGCTTTCGCCCGTCGATGTCGAGATGAGTATTGCGCTGCCGCCGCGGGTGAAAATTCGACTCTCCAAGGTCGAGTCGCGATTGTTCGAGAAGCTCGAGTCCGTGCTCGGCGCCAGCTACTTTCGAGATTATCCGTTCGCCGATCGTTTCAAGCTGAAGAAGCCCGAGCTGATGGGCGTGCTGCAGGGCAAGCTGCCGGAGCTGCTCGGGATCGGTGAGCACAATCCAATCATCACGTTTAACTTGCATCCTGGGGTTCGTTGGCACGACGGCGTGCCCTTCAGCGCGGAAGACGTGAAGTTCACCTACGACGCGTTGGTGAACCCGCGCAACGCTTCACCGCGCGCCTCTTCGTTCGAGCCGATCGCATCGGTCGAAATCGTCAATGCGCAGACCGTGCGAGTCACCTACAAGCGCTTGCACGCAACGGCCCTGATCGATTGGACGATAGGTCTCATCCCGAAGCATTCGTTGGACGATGCCGCGCTCCAGCGCGAGATGACCAAGGCATCGCTCTCCAAAGAGGCGCGCGCGACCTTCTCGGTCCGGAACTCGGAGTTCAGTCGCCATCCGATCGGTACGGGGCCGTTCCGCTTTTCGGAGTGGCGCCCCGACCAGTACATTCACTTGCAGCGCAACGACGACTATTGGGGCGGAAAACCCGAATATCAGAACCTATTTTTCCGTGTCATTCCCGACTCCCTGACCATGGAGCTCGAGTTCCAGGCTGGCGCCCTCGACTGGTACGATGCGCAGCCGCACCAGGCGGAACGCTATCGAAACGATCCGGAGTACCACCTGCTCGATAGCCGGCGCGGCTATTATAGTTACATCGCCTACAACACCCGGCGCCCGCTGTTTCAGGATGTGCGCGTGCGGCGCGCCTTGGGGATGGCAATCGACGTCGATAGCATCATCAAGTACGTGCTCTCGGGTCAGGGCCGGCGCGCTACGGGGCCGTACTTCTCGAACACTCCGTTTGCCGATCCAGCAGTGAGACCGTTGCCGTACGATCCGGCCGCTGCTTTGAAGCTGTTCGCGGAGGTCGGCTGGAAGAGGAACGCGCGCGGGGTCTTGGAGAAGGACGGCAAACCCTTTCAGTTCACGTTGGTCACCAACAACGGAAACCCCCAGCGCAAGGCGATCATGGCCATCGCCCAAGAGGCGTGGCGTAAGCTCGGCATCGACTGCAAGATTCAAGCCTTCGAGGGCACGGTGTTTTTGGAAGAGTTCGTGCACCAGCTCAATTTCGACGCGTTCATCCTGGCTTGGGTGGGCGCGGATATGACGCCGGATAGATACCAGCTCTGGCACTCGAGCCAAACGGGTCCCTATCAACTCAACTTCTCCGGTTACAAAAATCCGCGCGTGGATGACCTGATCGTACGCATACGTCAAGAATACGATTTCGATACTCAGGTTGCGCTCACTCGCAAAATTCACCGCTTGATCGCGGAAGATCAGCCGTTCACGTTTCTGTACGAGCCGACGGAGCCAGTCGTGCTCGACAAGCGCATCGTGCAGGTCGAGCGCCAAGCCGGCGGCAGCGAAGCATTCCGAAAGATCGGGCTCACGCCGACGGGAGACGTAGATTTCTACTTCCGCGAATGGCGGAAGGTCGCCCCGGAGCCGAACTATGCCCCGTGATGGGAGCCGCTGATGTGGCGCTTCCTGGCCCGGACGATCGCATCGCGGCTGCTGCTCTTGGTCGTGATCTCGATCGTATCGCACACGGTGATCCACCTGGCGCCGGGCGAACCGAGCGAAGTGGACGTGATGAATCCGATGATGAAGGCGGAGGACGTCGCGCGCATCCGCCAATCATTCCACTTGGATGATCCGATTTACCTACAATACCTGCACTGGATGAAGGATCTGTGCACCGGGGAGCTCAAGTCTTTTCGTGACGGGCTGCCGGTCGTGCCCAAGATCTGGGAGCGCTTTCTGAACTCGCTCCCGCTCTTCCTGTGTACCACCGTGATCGTGTGGACCGCGTCGTTTCCGATCGGCATTCAGGCGGCCTTGAAGCGCGGCTCCAGATACGACCGCGGGACGACCTTGATTGCTTACACGCTGATCTCGATTCCCGGCTTTTTCCTGTCGTATCTATTGATCCTTTGGGTCGTGCGCACCTTTCACTTACCCGTGATCGGGCTGGCCACGTTCGGCACGGAAGGCGAGCGCGGCGCCGTACGCGTGATGGACCGAATTTGGCACTTGGTGATCCCTGCCTCGATGGCCGCGCTGACGGGCATCGCCATCCTCTCGCGTTACGTGCGTGCGCAAATGCTCGAGGTGCTGGAACAAGACTACGTGCGCACGGCGCGCGCCAAGGGTCTCGACGAGGAGCGCGTGGTTTACGGCCACGCGCTCCGCAATGCGCTCTTGCCATTCGTGACCATGTTCGGTTTGCTCCTGCCCGGTCTGATCAGTGGGTCTGTGATCTTCGAGCAAATCTTTGCCTGGCCCGGCCTCGGCTTGCTCGGCTATGAAGCGATTTTGAGTCGTGATTTCCCGATGATTCTGACGCTCAACTTCGTGGCCGCCGGGCTCACGCTGCTCGGCATCCTTTTGTCGGACATCCTGTACGCGCTGGTCGATCCGCGCATCCGGCTCGAATGAGCATCCCGGTTGGTCCCACTCCAGCCATCGAAGTGCTGGCCTCTCCGCGAGCGGACGCGGAAGCATTGGGCATCGCCGAGACGCCCGCGCAACAACTCTGGCGCACCTTCCGGAAAGATCGCCTCGCGATGCTCGGACTGTACGCGCTCGTCGTGTTGGTCGTCGTCGCGTTGCTCGGCAACTTGTTGACGGGTTGGTGGGTGGTGTTCGACCCGGCGACCGTACGCTTGCCGGACAAGCTGCTCCCGCCCATGAGCTCTGCCTCGAGCGCGCTCGCGAGGGACTTGCTGCCGCCCTTTCACTGCTACCCATTTGGCACGGACGAGCTCGGGCGCAACGTGTTCGCGCGTATGTTGCAAGGGTCGTTCGTCTCGCTCTCGGTGGGCGTCGTTGCGGTCAGCATCTCGCTCGGCATCGGTGTCACCGTGGGCGGGCTGGCGGGCTTCTACGGGCAGCGCAAGCTCGGTCCGATCAGTGTGGATTCACTCTTGATGCGATTCACCGATGTAGTGCTGTGTTTTCCGACCTTTTTCTTGATTCTCACGGTCGTGGCCCTCCTGCCGCCGAGCATCTACAACATCATGATCGTGATCGGCATCACCAGTTGGATGAGCACCGCGCGCTTCGTCCGTGCGGAGTTTCTCGCGCTCCGCGAACAGGACTTCGTTACCGCCGCGAAAGCGCTCGGGCTACCGGAGTGGCGAATCATCTTCCGGCACATGATCCCCAACGCGATGGCACCAGTGCTCGTCTCGGCGACGATCAACGTCGCGCACGCGATCTTGACCGAGTCGGCGCTGTCATTCCTGGGCTTTGGCGTGCGGCCGCCCTATGCCACCTGGGGCAACATCTTGGCCGATGGTCGCTCGTATATCTTCGATGCGCCCTGGTTGTTCTTGATTCCAGGTGCCGCGATCTTGATCGTCGTGCTTGCCTTCAACTTGGTCGGTGAGGGGCTACGCGACGCGCTGAACCCGAAGCTCAGAAAGCGGGCCAATTGATGGCCGGCGCAAGCGCGGAGCTCTTGTCGGTTCGCAACCTGCACGTCGAATTCTCGACGGGTGCCGGCCCGGTGCTCGCCGTGCGCGGCGTCGATCTGAGCATTGCCGCTGGCGAAACCGTGGCCTTGGTCGGTGAATCGGGCTGCGGTAAATCCGTGACCGCGATGTCGGTCATGCGCCTGACCGAGGGTCGCATTGCGGCCGGTAGCATTCATTTCCAAGGTCGCGACTTGAGCAAGTTGCCTGATGCCGAAATGCGGAGCATCCGCGGCGGTCAGGTCGGTATGATCTTTCAGGATCCGATGACTTCGCTGAACCCCGTGTTCACCATCGGTCGCCAGATCGAGGAGGTGTTGGTCTTGCATCAACAGCTCAGCGCGCGCGCCGCCCGCGCGCAAGCGCTCGAGCTACTCCAGCGCGTCGGTATTCCGGCGCCCGGCCGCCGTATTTTACAGTACCCGCATCAGCTTTCCGGCGGCATGAAGCAACGCGTGATGCTGGCCATCGCCATCGCCTGTCGTCCGCGGCTGTTGATCGCCGACGAACCGACGACCGCGCTCGACGTGACGATTCAAGCGCAAATAATCGAGCTTTTGCGCGACCTCGTACGGGAGTTCGGCATGGCCGTGCTGCTGATCACACACGACCTCGGCGTCGTGGCGCACTTTGCCGAGCGCGTCATGGTGATGTACGCTGGAAAAATCGTCGAACAAGGCTCCGTGCGTGACGTGTTCAAGCGCGCCTCGCATCCATACACCCAAGCGCTACTCGCGGCCTTGCCGGATCCGCTGAAGCCCGCCCAGCGCTTGGAGGCGATCCCAGGTCGCGTCCCTTCCCCGTCGATGTTGCCGCCAGGTTGCGCGTTCTGCGCTCGCTGCGCGCATGCATTCGCGCCCTGCGCCGCGCGGCAACCGCCATTGTTCGAAGTCGGGAACGAGCACCGCGCCGCGTGCTTTTTGCGGGAACCAAGCCTAACGGTGGGTCAAGAGTGACCTGACCCGGGGAGCGGTCTCTCGGGAGGGGGCGATCGCGATCCCGCATCGCACCTCGCTGCGCCTGAAGTTCCGCACGCGGTTGCCGAAGGCTTTGGCTGCGCGCGAGGCAGCTGTGTCGGGTACCATCGCGCCGGGAACTCGGCCTGCCGGGAGGTGCGACGCGGGACCGTGATCGCCCTGTCCTGCTTCCGAAACGCAAGGCTGTGCTACCGTTCGGGCAAGCGTTTCCCATGTCGTTAGCGGCTTCAGCTCTCGTTACTGCGCATGTCGCGCCTGCCGCGGCGCTCGTTGAAGTGAGTGGGCTGCGCAAGTATTTCCCGGTGACTGGCGGGCTATTCGGGGGCGTGGTGAATCAGGTGCGAGCGGTGGAGGACGTCGCGTTCGAGATCCAGCGCGGAGAGACGCTCGGGCTCGTGGGGGAGTCGGGCTGCGGGAAGACGACGGTGGGGCGTTTGGTGCTGCGACTGCTGGAACCGACGGCTGGGAGTGTGCGTTTCGCGGGGCGTGATTTGTCGACGCTCGGCGGATCGGAGCTTCGCCAAATGCGGCGACGGATGCAGATCGTGTTTCAGGATCCGTACTCGTCGTTGAATCCACGACGCACGGTCGGGGATGCCATCGGCGAACCGCTGTTCGTGCACGGGCTAGCCAAGGGCGCCGAGATCGATCGCAGAGTGAGTCAACTGCTGGAGCGCGTCGGTTTGCCGGGCAGCTATCGCAGCCGTTACCCGCATGAGTTTTCCGGCGGGCAGCGGCAGCGCGTGTGCATTGCGCGCGCGCTCGCGCTCGCGCCGGAGTTCATCGTCTGTGACGAGGCGGTGTCCGCGCTCGATATCTCGATTCAAGCGCAAATTCTCAATCTTCTCGCCGATCTACAGGAGGCGCTGGGGCTGACTTATTTGTTCATTAGCCACAACCTCAATGTCGTACAGCACATCGCGGATCGGATTGCGGTGATGTATTTGGGTAAGCTGGTGGAGGTCGCACCCGCTGACGACTTGTTCCGCGCGCCGCAGCATCCGTACACGCGAGCGTTGATCTCCGCCAATCCGGTGCCTGACCCGGATGTGCCGCTTCGCCCCGTTGCGCTGAAAGGTGAGCTGCCCTCACCGCTCGATCCACCCGCCGGCTGCCGCTTTCACACCCGCTGCCCGGAAGCGTTCGGGCCGTGTCACAGCGTCGTACCCGAGGCGCGACTCATCGCTGGAGCGGGCACTCGAAATGAGCACCGGGTTTGGTGCCACCTGTACGACGATGCTCAGAAGCCTGCTTAGCGCGTTCTTGGTGTTCGCCGCGGCGCTCTTGGTCGTTGGCTTCACGCTCTCCACGTCCACCGGGTCGCGCGCTGATTTGCGCTTCACGAATGGGGTCGAGCCGAAATCCCTCGATCCGCAATTGGCCACTGGTGAACCCGAAATGCGCATCCTGAGCTCCATCTTCGAGGGTCTGGCCCGGCTCGACGCGCACTCGCTCGAGCCCGTGCCCGGAGTGGCCGAGTCATGGGAGATCTCCGCGGACGGCAAGACGTACACCTTTCACCTGCGTCCGAACGCGCGCTGGAGCGACGGGCACCCGGTCACCGCGCAGGACTTTTGCTACGCGTGGCGCCGTTTGCAAGAGCCGAGCTTGGGCTCGGAATACGCGTACATCATGCATATGGTGCGCTATGCGCAGGCGTACAACACCCACGCCGCCCAGGCTGAAGCGCTGCGTGGCTCGATTCAAGCGGCCGCGGCAGAGCTCTTGCAAAAGTATCCCGGCGCGATTCCGGCGGCGGCCGTGCTCGCGTTTTCCTCGAAGCAGAATCTGGACGCGACGCTCAAGGGCACGCAAAATGAGGTGCTACGCAATTTCTTGCTGCGCGCGCCGGGAGATATGCCGCACGCCGAACTGAGCGCGCTGCCCGCGCAGTTCGAGCTCGAGGGCAAACGGCGCGCGGCGCTCTACGAAGAAGCCAAGCTGCACTTTGGGATCGACGCTGGTGCTTACGCCAAAGACGAGCACACCTTGGTCGTGGAATTGGTGGCGCCGACCCCGTATTTCTTGGAGCTCACCAGCTACTATCCGCTCTATCCAGTGCCGCGTTGGGCGATCGAGAAGAGCGCGGGGCGCAACTGGTTCTTGCCCGATCGGATCGTGAGCAACGGCCCGTTCCGAATGAGCCAGTGGCGCGTCGGCGACCACATTCGGCTCGTGCGCAGCGAAAACTATTGGGGCCGCAGCGAAGTCAAACTGCGCACCATCGATGCCTTGCCGATCGAAAACACCACCACCTCGCTCAATCTATACCTGACGGGTGAAGTCGATTGGCTGCCGCAGCAGAGCATCCCACAAGATTTGGCGCCGGAGCTCCGGCAGCGGCCCGACTTCTTCACCGGTCCGGCGTTCATTGCTTATTATTACAAGATCAATTGCACTCGAAAGCCGTTCGACGACGTGCGCGTGCGCAAGGCATTGAACCTCGCCGTCGATCGGGAGCAGATCACACGCGATGTGATGCGCATGGGCCAAGTGCCGGCCAGATACCTCGTGCCGCCTGGAATTCGCGGCTACAAGCCACCGGAAACCGGTATCAGCTACGACGTCGAACAGGCGCGTAAACTTCTGGCCGAAGCCGGCTTTCCCGATGGCCGCGGCTTCCCTAAGTTCGGGATCTTGTACAACACGCTCGAGTCGCACAAAAAGGTGGCCGAGGTCCTCGCCGATCAGCTGCGCCGCAACCTGCACGTGGAAGTCGCGGCCTACAACCAAGAGTGGCAATCCTATCAACAGAGCACGCGCTCCTTGGACTACGATCTGTCGCGCTCGGGTTGGATCGGCGATTACGAGGATCCGAACACCTTCCTCGATCTCTGGATCACCAACGGCGGTAACAATCAAACGGGGTGGGGCAACGCGGTCTACGATCGCTTGCTCGCCGCCGCGGCTGACGTCGAACAATTCGTGGCCCAACCCGAGTTCGTGCTCGAGCACGCGCATGACGCCCCAACGCTGAAGCGCATGGCGGACGCTGCGCACACCAGCACCGATATCGCTCAACGTTTGAAGAACATGTCCGAGCTGCGCATGGCTCTGCTGGCGGAAGCCGAACGCATCTTGGTCCACGACGAGTTCCCGATTCTGCCGATGTACGTGTACGTGACTTCGGACATGGCGAAGCCCGAGGTCAAGGGCTTTTACAGCCAGCTCGTGGGCAGCGATGGCACGAAACGCCCAAATTTGCGCAGTATTCACCCACTGCGTGATGTCTGGATCGAGCGAGACTCGCGCGGCGAAAGCGGACCTCGATGACGGAGGTTTTGATCCTCGTTCTAGGCGTTGCGCTCTTGGGTGCCACGGCTTGGTGCCCACCGCGAGCAACCCGCGCGCTCGGTGCGCTCTTGTTCGGGCTCGTGCTCGGCGTGGTGTTCCGTTTTGCGCTCGGTGTCCCCGCGGCGATCGTCTGCGGGCTGCTGGGAGGCGCGTTGACGTTTCGATTTTTCCCATTGCTGGTGCTGCGACGAGTGCTGTTCCTGGTGCCCGCGCTGGTGCTTTTGATCTACGCGACCACGCTGCTGATGTACCGCGCGCCCGGTAACCCGTTCGCGAACGAGCGCGCCACGACTCCACAAGTCGAAGCGGCTCTCCGAGCGCAGTACGGCGTGCCAAAGAATGCCTCGGCCTTCTTTGGCATCTACATGCGCCGGCTGCTCTTCGAGGGCACGCTCGGGCCGTCGATCAAGGTCCAGGGGCGCACCGTCGAGGAGCTGATCGGCCCCGCGTTTCCGGTCAGCGTCGCACTCGGTTCGCTATCACTGCTGATCTCGGTAGCGCTCGGCCTCGGGCTCGGCATCGTCGCCGGTTTACGGCGCAATACCGCGGTCGACCATCTGAGCATGTTCCTCGCATTGGTCGGCGTCTCGCTGCCCAATTTCGTGCTCGGTTCCGCCGCGATGATCGTGTTCTCGCTTTGGTTCCGTTGGCTGCCCGTGGCCGGTTGGGGAAGCCTACGGCACGTGATCATGCCGGCCTTTGCGCTAGCGCTGCCGAATGCCGCGATCATCGCGCGCTTGGCTCGCAGCGGCATGATCGAAGTGCTGCAGCAAGATTACATTCGCACCGCGCGTGCCAAGGGTTTGCCGGAGAGCTGGGTCGTGGTCCGCCACGCGTTGCGTGGCACGCTGATGCCCGTGGTTTCGTTCTTGGGTCCCGCCGCCGCGGCGACCATGACCGGCTCGTTCGTGGTCGAAGTGCTGTTCGCTGTGCCGGGCATGGGCCAATGGTTCGTGAAGGGCGCAATCAACCGCGACTATTCGGTCGTGCTGGGCACCGCGATCGTCTACTTCGGGTTGGTGATTCTGTTCAACTTGATCGTGGATTTGGCCTACGCTTGGCTCGATCCGCGACTGCGCAGCACCGGGGCCCATGACTAGAAGCCCGTTTCAATTGGCGCTGCAGCGCCTGCTGCGCAACCGCGTGGCCATCGCGGGTGGCTTCTTGCTCATGCTGATCGCGTTCGGTTGTGTGTTCTTGCCCGCGCTGCTCAAGTTGGATCCCAACCTGACCCAGCCGGCGTTACGCAATCAGCCGCCATCGGCGCGCTTTCTGTTTGGCACCGATGCCCTCGGGCGCGACCTGGTCGCGCGCGTGCTGGTGGGCGGTCGAACCTCGCTCCTGGTGGGGCTGGCAGCGACCGCCGTTTCGGTCTTGGTGGGCGTGGCTTACGGAGCGATTGCCGGCTTTTACGGCGGTAAAATTGACGAGGCGATGATGCGCCTGGTCGACTTCATGTACGGCCTTCCATACATGTTCTTGGTCATCCTGATCATGCTCATGTTTTCCGAGACCGCGCGTGGGGACATGCTGCCGGTGTTCTTGGCGCTGGGCTTGGTGCAATGGCTGACCATGGCTCGCATCGTGCGTGGCCAGGTGCTGGCACTCCGGCGACAGGAGTTCGTGCTCGCCGCCGAGCTTTTGGGTGTCAGTGACGCGCGGCTGTTGATTCGTCATATCCTACCCAACGTGCTTGGGGTGATCATGGTCTATGCCACCCTGATGGTGCCATCCGTGATCATCTTGGAGTCGTTCCTGTCGTTCCTCGGCTTGGGCGTGGCCCTTTCTTGGGGCCAGCTGGTCTCTGATGGCATTGCGGTGATCAATCCGATCCGCTCCTATTGGTGGATCTTACTTTGGCCGAGTGCATTCCTCGGCGTCACGCTGATCAGCCTCAACTTTCTCGGCGACGGCCTGCGCGATGCGCTCGATCCCAAAGGCAGAACGTGACGCAAAACGTGGAAGACCTGCTGCGCATCCGTGACCTGTCGGTAACGTTCACCACGCGCGAACGCACAGTGCGCGCGGTAGATCACGTCAGCTTCGACGTTCGCCCCGGTGAAGTGGTGGGTTTGGTCGGTGAATCCGGCTGTGGCAAGAGTGTGACCAGCCTCTCGATCCTCGGGCTTCACGAGCAGCCCGCTGGGCGCGTGACGGGCAGTATCCGCCTGGGTGAGCGCGAGCTGGTGGGCGCCTCGGCCGCCGTATTACGTGAAGTGCGCGGCAACCGCGTGAGCATGATCTTTCAAGATCCGCTGACCAGCCTAAACCCGTATCTGCGCGTGGAAGAGCAGCTCGCTGAAGTGCTGGAGCTACACCTGAACTTGCGGGGCTCGGCGGCGCGCGCCCGCATGCTCGAAATCTTGGGCCAAGTGGGCATTCCGGGCGAGGAGCGTCTGCGCGCTTACCCCCATCAGCTCTCGGGCGGCATGCGACAGCGTATCTGCATCGCCATGGCGCTGTTGTGCAGCCCCGAGCTCTTAATCGCGGACGAGCCGACGACCATGCTCGACGTCACGATCCAAGCGCAGATCCTGGAGCTCTTACGCTCCCTGCGCAAACAGCGGAAAATGTCCATTCTGTTCATTACTCACGACCTGGGCGTCGTGTCGGAGATCTGCGACCGCGTGATCGTGATGTACGCCGGGCGTGTCGTCGAGCAAGCGCGTACCGCAGAGCTCCTGCACGCACCATTGCATCCCTACACCGAGGCGCTGCTCCGCAGCACGCCGCGCGTCGACGTACCCGGCGGCGGTTCGCTTCATCCGATCGGCGGATTGCCGCCGCGCTTGCCTGCCTCCAAGCTGGAAGAGTGCGCGTTCGTGCCGCGTTGCCCGCGCGCCCGTGAGGGCTGCAGAAACGGCGAACCCGCGCTGGAGAGTGCCGGCGGCGAGCGCTTGCGTCGCTGCATCGTGCCGGTGGCCGAAATGGAAGCGTCGCGCTCATGAGCGACGCGGTGCCGTTGCTCAAAGTGCGCGATCTGCGCGTGCACTTCGCCACCGAAGGCACTCTGGTGCGCGCGGTGGACGGCGTCGATCTCGAGCTCCAAGTGGGTGAAACGCTGGCCTTGGTCGGTGAATCGGGCTGCGGTAAATCCACGCTCGCGCGCGCCTTGGTCGGGCTGAACCCGGTTACCTCCGGCAGTGCCGAGCTGAATGGGCGCGCCATCACCGGGCTCACGCGTGCCGCCGCGCGCCCGTTCCGGCGCGAGCTGCAGTTGGTGTTTCAAGACCCGTACGCGAGCCTCAACCCGCGCTTCACGATCGCCCAAACGCTGGCCGAGCCGCTGCTCCTACATGACAAGGCGACTCGCAAAAACGTCGATAGCAAGCTCTGTGAGCTGCTCGGGCAAGTGGGCCTGGACCCTGAATTGCGCGCTCGCTACCCGCATGAATTCTCTGGCGGTCAGCGTCAACGCATCAGTATCGCGCGCGCGCTCGCCGTCGAACCGAGCTTGCTCCTTTGCGATGAAGTCACCTCCGCCCTCGACGTCTCGATCCAAGCCCAAATCCTGGACCTGCTGCGCTCTGTCCAGCAAAAGCTCGGCTTGAGCTACTTGTTCATCACCCATGATCTCGGCGTCGTGCGCTACATCGCTCATCGTGTGGCGGTAATGTACGTTGGCCAAATCGTCGAGCTGCGCGACACCGAGAGCCTGTTCGAGTCGCCCGCCCACCCCTACACCAAGGCGCTTTTGGCCTCGATCCCGCGGGTTTCATCGGGCCGGCGCGCGCCTGAACCGCTGCGAGGTGAGGTGCCGTCACCCGCGCGCCCCCCGAGCGGCTGCCGCTTTCATCCACGCTGCGCGCTGGCCTTCGAACGCTGTCCCAAAGAGCATCCCGAACTTTATGCAGTCAGCGGTGGTTCGAGCCGTTGCTTCTTGAATCAGTGAACACTGCCTGAACACGTGTTGCGAGTAAGTTTGCGGATTGACACGGGCTCGTGACAATACGGCTTCATTCTGCTCTACCGTGGCAACCCTTAAAGGCCGCGGCCTCTTCGCGCTTAGAGTCGCGAGTGGAACGTGTGCACTGTCGCTGCTGGTTTGGACGTTTCACGGTGTCGACTTCGAGCGCGTGAGCAAGAGCATCACGAGTGTCGGCGCGAGGTTGGGTCTGATCGCCGCACCCGCCCTGATCGCGCTCGCGCTCGAGTGCGTGGGCTGGAGCCGCGTGTTCCAGAGCCTCGGTCAGCGCGTGGCGATTCGCCCACTCTTGAGGGTGAGATTGATGACCGAAGCCGTCGCCCAAACCCTGCCTTTGGGTGTGATTTGGGCTGAATCCTTGAAGCCGATGCTGCTCGCTCGACACGCGGCAGTACCGACGAGTCGCGCCGTCGCCGGCCTGGTCGCGCGCAAATATTTGCTGGTCAGCTCGCAAGCCTTGTACGTCGCGTTACTGTCGGCCTTCGGCTTTGCGACCCTATGTAGGCTCTCGCTCTCCCTCACCGGGCACGCCGCGTTCGCCTGGGGCGCGTTCGCGGCCAGCGGCGTGCTGTGTCTGGTCGCGCTGGGCTTGTGTGGCGCATTCGCCTGCGGCCGCGCCGCAGAGCGCGTGCTCTCGCTGCTGCGTCGGGTGCCCAGCGCACGCTTGCAACGAGGCCTCCTTCGTCGTGAAGCGAGTTTCGCCAGCACCGACAGCTTGACCGAGGGCTATTTCGCACTGGGCTTCGCGCGCACGACCTTAGCGCCCGGCATGTTCTTCTTGTGCGGCTGGCTGTGCGAAGCGCTGGAGAGCTTTTTGATCTTGAAGCTCTTGGGCGTGGAGCTCGATTTCTTCGCGGTCGCGAGCATCGAGGTCTTGTTGTCGTTCTTGAAGAACGTACTGTTCGTCTTGCCCGCGGGGATAGGCGTACAAGACGTGGGCTACGTCTCGTGCTTGACCGCACTTGGCGTGCCCGATGCGCTCACCCTCGGGGCCGCCTTTTCCGCGCTGAAACGCGGAAAAGAGCTGTTTTGGGCTGCGGTCGGTTATACCCTGCTCGCCTCCGATCTGCGCCCCGCGCTAGCGGCACGCACTCAGAACGAAGTGTTGACCGCGTAGTTCGCGCGCGCCGTATCCATGCTGAGGAAGCTGAACTGACCCTCGCTGCACGAGCCGCTGTTCAAGAACAAGCGATCGCCGTGGAAGGCGTTGGCGGCCAAGTGGGTGTGACCGGTGACCATCACATCGAACTCTCGTTCGGTGGCTAGTGCCATGGCCCACTTTTGAAACGAGCAACGCGTGCTGTCGAGCGATAGGCCACCGCGCTTTTCATCCAACTCATTCAGCAGCCGATAGAGCGCGCCCAGCCCAAGCCGGCGGATCCACCCGCCCAGCCAAACCCCGAGCTCCGACAGCCAGCGACGCCGCTGCACGAGGTCGTCGTTCTGGTGACCGTGGGTGAAAAGAATGCGCGTATCACCGGTGTGAATCACGAGTTCGTCCGGAGTGCCTTGCACGCCAGCGACCAGATCGTGATTGCCGTGTACATACAGGTAGTTGCTACGCTCGAAGCGCGCGGCAATCTCCGGGTGTGATTCGCGCGCGCGGCGAAGTTCTTGGGCTGGATCCCCTGGAAGCTTGCCGGTGAGCGTTTCCCAGATGTCTCCCAGCAACACGACTTTCTCGAAGTTCTTTTCGAGAAACCTGAGGAATTTTAGGAACTCCCCATCGTCGTGGCCGAAGCCGTCTGCTGCGCCCCCGGTTCCCAGGTGCAGATCCGAGATAACTGCGATCTCCATAATGTTCCTTCGTTCAGCCCGGATCGGGCGAACCTGGGACCTTTGGATATCTGTACCGTGTGTCGGAGGCGTGCCCTTCCGGCAAGGCCTGGGAAACTTTGCACAAGTTATACACAATCAAGCTCTTCCCAATTTATCTGGGGGTCGCACACTCGTTTGGCAAGGATCAGGCTGGATTTATGCTGAATTGAATGGATGTGGTCTGACCACTTGGGCTTGTTGCGCCCGCCGGCGGGTGTGGACGGTTGATGAGATCACCTCCGCTGGCAGGTGTGGAGGGTGAAGCTGCCTCCGCCGGCGGGTGTGGAGGGTGAAGCTGCCTCCGCCGGCGGGTGTGGAGGGTGAAGCTGCCTCCGCCGGCGGGTGTGGAGGGTGAAGCTGCCTCCGCCCGGCGGGTGTGCAGGGTGGCTCACCTCCGCCCGGCGGGTGTGGATGGCGTCACCTGCGCCGGCGGGTGTGGAGGGTGGCGTCACCCCCGCCGGCGGGTGCGCAGGGCGATGTCACCTCCGCTGGCGGGTGTGGAGGGTGGCGTCACCCCCGCCGGCGGGTGCGGAGGGTGGCGTCACCCCCGCCGGCGGGTGCGCAGGGCGATGTCACCTCCGCTGGCGGGTGTGGAGGGTGGCGTCACCTCCGCCGGCGGGTGTGCAGGGCGATGTCACCTCCGCCGCCGGGTGTGGAGGGTGGCGTCACCTGCGCCGGCGGGTGTGGAGGGTGGCGTCACCTCCGCCGGCGGGTGTGCAGGGTGGCGTCACCTCCGCCGGCGGGCGTGCAGGGTGGCGTCACACCCGCCGGCGGGCGTGCAGGGCGATGTCACCTCCGCCGGCGGGTGTGCACGGAGGCACTCGCGCGATTAGGCGGTATTGGTCGTCAACGAACTTTGTAAAGCTGGGCAACCTGTGCAGCCGACAACACCCGGTCATAGATCCGCAGGTCATCGATTTCGCCGTAGAAGGCGAGGCTCGTATCGTCGGGCGCGCGCCCGAGGTAGTTGGGCGAGGTGGTGCCCAGCTGCGAGGGCAGCACGGTCGGACTCGGATCGGTGCCGACCGGCTTGCCGTCGATGTAGAGATCGATGCTGGCCGCGCTCCAGGAAAAGACCACCTGGTGCCAGTCCTTGTCCGTCAAGTTGGGCTTGGGGCTCCACAACTCAACGAACGAGGTGCCAGCGTGTAGTCCGCTGAGGTGCGCTCCTTCGGCGGAGGTTTTGGCATTCCGGTCGTCGGGAATGAGGGAGATCGCCTCTTTTGCGCCTGAGCTAAAGTGAAACAGCGGGGCTCCGGTTCGGCTCGTGGAACGATCTCGAAGCCACACGGAGAGCGTGATGCTCGAATAGCCACTGAAGATGCCCGCGGGAAGTTCGATCCAGTCACTGGGACTGACGTCATTCCGAATGCCGAACGCTTGCCCCAGTTGCCCCACGGGACGCGTGCAGGTCCCGACGCATTTCGCGTTCTTGCTCGAGTCCTTGGCATTTGCAGCCACCGCACCGCTGGGC
Organism: Pseudomonadota bacterium; assembly: GCA_037200885.1. GTDB lineage: Bacteria > Myxococcota_A > Polyangia > Polyangiales > Polyangiaceae > PMG-095. The sequence continues at coordinate 421,390 of JBBCIN010000003.1, read as the reverse complement.
TCATCGAAAGTGAAATAAGCGACCAGCCCTGCCTCAGGGTCGAACGCGCTCGCGCCGGTGGAGCCGCTCGACCCGACGCTTGCCCCGCTCACTCCAGCTGCGCCACTCGTCCCGCTGTTCGAAGCACCACCACCACGGCCGGCTAGTAAATCGGCGCCGCCGTTGTCATCGCCTCCGCCGTCCCCGAGCATGCTGGCTCCGCCTTGAGCCGCACCGCTGGCGGAGCCTCCTGCCGCGCTGTCAGAGTGGGCGCCTGCTGCGCCGAAAACCTCATTTTCGCTCGGCATTTGTAGCGTGCAAGCGGCCACACAGCCAGCAACGCCGAGGCAGATTCCGAGCGGCGAGTAGCGACGGGGCTGGGCTAAAAACATTCGGGCTTGTAGGTTTTTACGCCGTCCGCAGCGAACACGTAGGGCGGATTGCATTTGCCCGACCGAGTACCCGAGGTATTGCCCGCCTTGTTCGTTGCACGGGTGCTGCTCTGAACACGCGGCTGAGAAGTTGGCCCGCTCGAATCCACTGCGGCCGCGGTGGGAGCGCTTGTTGCCGCGAGCGCGGGATCTGGCGCGAGCACGATCTGTAGGGACATGTCCCGAGTGAGCACGATCGCTTTGCGCTCCGTCACTCGCCCGGGGGCACGAACCTCGAGCGATACTTGGCGGTCGACCAAGGGCTCTGGCCCCGAAAAGTGATCCGTTCCCAACAGCTTGCCGTCCAAGACAATTTCCGCGCCTGGTGGCAGCGCCTGTACCTCGAGCATCACGGTTTTTGCTTGAGGCTTCTCGGTCACGCTTGCTGCCCTCGAGCGCGATCTGCCCATCGCCCAAGCGCCGACGAGCGCGAGCGTGGCCAGCACGGCCACGGCTGCGACCACGGCCCAACTTCGGGAATGAATGCGGAATGTGCGCGAACTCTGCAACTCCAGCAGCTCCACCGGTTCGTCGGTGACGCGCGCGGAGTCGGCCGCCTGATTGCCTGGGATGTACCGTGGCCGCGAGCCCGTGAGCTCGATTGCTCCCGAATCCAGCTCCCCGCGCAGGGCGGCCTTGATCTGGAGTTGCTCGTCTCGCCGCGTCTCACCGAAGTGACTGGCCATGAAAACCGCTAGTTCGTGCGGGCGAGTGAGCAAGCCCTCCTTCGCGCTCGCCTCCTCGATCGCCGTCCGCATTTCTAGCGCGTTGGCGAAGCGCTTGTCAGGATCGACCTCGGTCGCGCGCTGCACGAGCCGCACGATCGACTCGGGCGCCCCGGGCGCGAACTCGCACAAGTCGGGCAGGGCTCCGGTGGCTAGCGCTCGGAATAGCTCCACTTCGCTCTTGCCCTCCCACATCCGCCGCCTGGCAACGGCCTCCCAGAGAATGACACCGACTGCGAATAAATCGGCGCGTCGGTCGATTCCGGATGCGCCCAGAATTTGCTCGGGCGGCATGTACTGGATTCGGCCTTTGATGATGCCCGAGCGCGTGGCTTGCACGTCGGTCGCGCTGATCTTGGCGATGCCGAAGTCGAGCACCTTGACCGGCCCGTCATGCAAAATCATGATATTTTGCGGCGAAACATCGCGATGCACGCCTGCCAACGGCGACCCGTCGAGATCTCTCAGCTCGTGAAAATGGTGCAGGCCAGCGAGCACCTGGCACACGATCTGTAAGTGCAGCGCGAGCGAGAGCTGCCCACCGGCGCGCTTGATGATGGTGGAGAGCGACGCCCCGTCCAGATACTCCATGACGATGAAGGGGGATTCTGCATCCTCGACGACCTCCATCACTTGCACCACGTTCGGATGGTTCATTTGCGCGGCAAGCTCTGCCTCGCGGCGGAACAACGTGCGCATCTCGGAGTTCAAGCTCAGCTCTGGGTTCAACACCTTGAGCACCACGAGCTTGCGGATCCCCGAAGCCAGACTCTCCGCCAGATAGACCTTGGCCATGCCACCGCGGCCTAGCTCGAATAGCTGGCGGTACGCGCGACGTGGATCCGTCTGATCGAAAGCAGCCACGCTCATTACCGGTCAGAAGTTATCATGGAGAGTCCGACTCTGGCAGAGCCAGTATGGAGTTTCGTTAGATACGTATACCGAATGAGTTAGTGGACTGTGTACGTCCTGCACGCACCAACGGCTTTCCAATCGCAGCGTTTCGAATTCACTGAGCAGCTGAGCAACTGGCTATGCCAACAGTTAAGCGGCGGAAAAATTGAGCGTAGGATCGCGAAAGTGGGAACCAATCCGAAGCAAACTGCGTGGCGTTGGGTCGTCTTGAGTTTGTGTCTTGGGCTCCCTCGGGTAGCACTCGCCGACGTCACTGCTTGTGTGCAATCGCACGCCTCAGGACAACGTGAAGCCAAGGCGGGTCGACTCAAGGCCGCGTCCGAGTTGTTCGCATCGTGCGTTTCCGAGGAGGGCTGCCCAGATGCAATTCGTAGCGAATGCGCCGAGTTCCGCAAGGACACTGAACGCAATCTTCCAACGGTCATCTTCGCGGCACTCGATGAACGAGGCGGTGATCTGATCCAGGTTCGCGTCTATGCCGACGAGCAAGCCCTCACGGAGACTCTGGATGGGCGCCCGATTGCGGTCGACCCGGGTGAGCATCACTTCATGTTCGAGCTCGCCTCCGGGCAGGTTCTCCAGAGTGATGTGGTGATTCGCGAGGGAGAAAAAAATCGCATCGTGAGTCTGCGTTTACCGCCCCCGCCGAAGTCCGAAGTCAACGAGACCCAGCGCAAGCTGCCCCCGAGCTTTTGGGTCGCTTCGGGCGTGGGTGCGGCCGCGTTGGCCTCTTGGGGTGCCTTCGCCGTGATCGGTCACGGGAAGCAATCGGCCTTGGCTGAGTGTTCACCGACCTGCTCGCCGAGCAGTCGCGCGGACTACGACGCCATGCGCCGGGATTATCTGATTGCCGATATCTCTCTCGGCGTCGCGGTCGCCTCCGCGGGCGTTGCGACGTGGCTGTTCCTCAGCAGCGACGGATCGAGCTCGGCCGACCGACACGCGGCTTCGAGCGCAGGCTCGCGCTTGAGCGTGCTGCCGCTCGTTTCGACGCGCGGCGCGGGCCTCGTGCTCAACGCCAGCGCGTTCTAACGAGCAACTCAGGCCCGGGTCGTACCGATGAAAAACCGTGGTAGATTGCCATGGTCGTGGTCACACCCAAGCTAGCCTCGAGTGCACCCAAGCGACGTTACCTGCGCGCTCCGGTCCCCGTGCATTTTCCGGAGTCCGAAAGCGTGCCTGAGACTGGCGTGCACCTCCGGCTGCGCACGGCTCTCTGGTCAATGATTCGACTCGCGCTGGGTGACCGGGTGATGGTCGGTTCCGACCAATTTCTGTATTGGGATCCCACCGATCCCAAGCAATGCCTCGCGCCCGATGTGCTGGTCTGGCTCGGCGCGCCCGATCGCCCCTTTTCTTCGTGGAAGGTGTGGGAGCGCGGCGCGCCGCACCTGGCCATCGAGATTATTAGCAATTACGACGCGCGCGATCGCCCTTGGCAGCGCACGCTCGACGCCTACCGGCGCTCGGGCATCCTCGAGCTCGTCCGCTTCGATCCCGAGGACGCGCAAAGTCCTCTCAGGCTCTGGGATCGGCTGGAGGGAGATCTCGTCGAGCGTGAAGTCTCGAAGCAGGAGCTCGAGCGCTCGGATTTACTGGGCTTGTTTTGGCTGGTCGAGCCCGATCCGGAGCTCGGACTAGCGCTGCGCCTCAGCCGCGATTCGGCGGGCAGCGAGCGGCTGCTGACCGACGAAGAGGCTCACCGTGCAGAAGCCGAAGCGCGCCGGGTTGAAAGCGAAGCGCGCCGCGCTGCCGAAGCCCGCGTCCGCGAGCTCGAAGCCGAGCTCGCACGTCGCCCCGAACGCTGACGCTCAGAGCGAGTAGAGTGACGGCAAGAGCCCGCGTTTGACCAGTACCGCGATGATGCGCTGCGCGACTTCTTCTGCGTCGGTGTTATCGAGCGAGACCACGATGTCCGGTGAAGTCGGGGCTTCTTCGCTCGGCTTTTGGTGGCCCGGGCCATACACGCCGCGTAAATCGCGCCTTTTGCGGAGCTCGAGCGAGGTCGCGACGTGGATTTCGACGAAGCGATCGGGGCCTACGGTGTCCCTGATGGTTTCACGATCCGCGCGCAGCGGCGAGGCATAGGCGAAGATTGCGAGTAGGCCGGCGTCCGTGGCGCGGCGTGCGAGCTCGGGAGTTTGCGCGGGGCTCGAGCCGTCGGGCAAGACGCCGCGGGACAGACCATCGTCTGGGTCGATCACGAATGCCAAGCGCTTCTGATCGAACAGCCGACGCTCGAGCGCGAACGCAATCGCGGTTTTGCCGGAAGCCGGCAACCCGGTGAGCCAGAGCGTGGCGCCCTTTTGCCCGAGGCGCTCGCTGCGTTCGTCCGGGCTAATTTGGCTGCGCGGGCGATCGAGCGAGCTCGGGCTGCCTTCTTCGTATTCGGGGGCGGCTGGATCGACCTCGAGGATCATGCCGGCGGCGACCGTGTTGTTGGTCAGCGAATCGATCAGGATGAACGCGCCGGTACCGCGGTTCTTCTTGTAGTCGTCGAAGAAGATGGGGCGATGGCAGCTGAGGGTGACGCGACCAATGTCGTTCAGCTCGAGCCGCGTGGCCGGCGTCTGCTTCAGGGTTTCGAGATCGGTGGTGTAGGAGACGTGCTCGACGTTGGCGCGCACCATTTGCGTGGTGTGCTTGAGCAGATAGCTCTTTTGGCGATCGAGCGCGCGCTCGCTGAGCCAGACCAACATCGTCTCGAAGCGTTGGGCGATGTGCGGCAGGTTGTCCGGGTGGACGAGCATGTCGCCGCGGCTGATGTCGATTTCATCCGCCAAGCGAAGCGTCACGCTCATGGGCGCGAAGGCTCGTTCGATCTCGCCGTCGAAGGTGTCGATCGCGACCACCGTGCTGGTGCGGCGCGAGGGCAGCACCATGACTTGATCGCCCTTTTTTACGACGCCCGAGGCGATCGCGCCGGAGAAGCCGCGGTAATTCAGATCCGGCCGCAGCACGTACTGCACCGGGTAGCGGAAATCCTTGTGGTTCCAATCGCTGGCGATCGGCACGCTCTCCAAGTGCTCGAGCAGCGTATTGCCGTCGTACCAGGGCATCGAACCACTGCGATGCACTACGTTGTCGCCCTTGAGCGCGCTCATCGGGATGAAGCGCACACCCTTGAAACCGAGTGGGGCAAGGAACGCGGCGAACTCTTCGCGGATGCGATTGAAGACGTCTTGGCTATAGTTCTCCAAGTCCATCTTGTTGATGCCCACGAACAGATGCGGAATGCCCAAGAGCGACGCGATGTAAGCGTGGCGGCGCGATTGCTGCAGCACACCGAGCCGCGCATCGATCAGGATGATCGCGACGTTGGCCGTCGAGGCGCCGGTCGCCATGTTGCGCGTGTACTGCACGTGCCCGGGCGTGTCGGCGATGATGAATTTGCGCTTGGCGGTCGAGAAGTAGCGGTACGCGACGTCGATCGTGATGCCCTGTTCGCGCTCGGCCTTGAGGCCATCGGTGAACAGCGAAAAGTCGATCTCCATGCCCGCGCGGCCCGACGCACGCTTTACCGCGGACAGCTGATCTTCGTAGATGCCGTGGGTATCGTGGAGCAAACGCCCGATCAGCGTCGATTTGCCGTCGTCGACCGAGCCCACGGAGACGAAGCGGAGCAGCTCCTTCTGTTGGTGCTGCTCGAGATAGCCGAGGATATCGTTGGAGATCTGATCTTGTTCGGTGGTCATTGAAATCGAACCATCTCAAGTAAGAACCGCGCTCGCGTGCGCACGGAAATGCCCAATCCCAAAAATCTCAGAAGTAACCTTCGCGCTTTTTGGTTTCCATCGAGCCTTCTTCGTCGTGATCGATCAGACGGCCCGAGCGCTCGGAGTACTTGGTGAGCAGCATTTCACGGATGATGTCCGGCAGCGTGGTGGCGCTGGAGGGCAGCGCGCCGGTCAGCGGGTAGCAGCCGAGGGTGCGGAAGCGGACTTGCTCCATGCGCGGTTTTTCGCCGGGATTGAGCGGTAGACGGTCATCGTCGACCATCAGGAGCGTGCCGTTCCGTTCGACCACCGGGCGCTCTTTCGCGAAGTACAGCGGCACGATCGGAATGCTCTCCAAGTAGATGTACAGCCAGATGTCGAGCTCGGTCCAGTTGGAGAGGGGGAAGGCGCGGATGCTCTCGCCCTTGGTCAATTTACCGTTGTACAGGTTCCACAGCTCGGGGCGCTGGTTCTTGGGATCCCACTGGCCGTAGCGATCGCGGAAGGAGTAGATGCGCTCCTTGGCGCGCGAGCGCTCTTCGTCGCGGCGGGCGCCACCGAAGGCAGCGTCGTAGTTGCCCTTGTTCAACGCCTGCAAGAGCGCATGCGTCTTCATGATCGTGGTGTACTTGGAGCTGCCGTGATCGAAGGGATTGATGTTCTCTTCGAGGCCCTCTTGGTTCGTGTGCACGAGCAGGTTGAGCCCGTTGTCCTTCACGAAGTCGTCCCGGAACTGGATCATCTCCCGAAACTTCCAGGTGGTGTCGATGTGCAAGAGCGGGAACGGCAATTTGCCGGGGTGGAAGGCTTTGCGCGCGAGCTGCACCATCACCGACGAGTCTTTGCCGATGGAATACAGCATCACCGGGTTATCGAACTCGGCGGCTACTTCACGAATGATGTGAATGCTTTCGGCCTCGAGTTGGCGAAGATGGCTCAGCCGGAACTCGAGCGCGCGGTCGGGGGAGGTGTCGACGGCGGTCATCGGGACGGGCGATCTAGCACTAATTCGGTCGGAATTCGCGTGTTAGTCTAACTGTTGGATATTTGGAGAGAATTTCTATTTGACGATGGTATCGCAGCCGAGTGCGATGCCGACCGACGCGCCGTTCGGGGCGGCCTGAAAGGCGCTGCAAGTGGTGGGGCAGGCGATGATCTTCGTGGGCGAAGTGCCGCTGGTCGGGTCGACGTCGTAATACCAGCCGCCAGTGCTGGCGTCGCAGGCGGCCGCGTTCTTCACGTAGTAAACCACGCTCTTCTGCGTACCGTTGGTGAGCGCGACGTTGACCTGGTTGTAGTCGAGCGTGCCGCCCGTCGTGGGCTCTGGGATCTGGTACTGACAGGCGAGTCGCGCGCCGCGAATGGCATCGAGCGCGGCTTGGAATTGGGTCGTCACGTCTTGCTGCGTGTCCACGATGAAGGCTTTGTTCGTGCCGCCTTGCTGAGCAATCTGATCCAGGTTCGCGGGTGCGCCAGCGGTGACATCGTCGGGTCCGAACACGCCGATCACGAAGGTGTTGATGCTCGGATTGTCGCTCACACCGTCCTTGGCCAGCCCGGCCACGGCCGCGATCGTGTCGGGCGTGCATTGGGTGGGCAGGCCGTCGGTGGCGAGCACAGTCACGACGCGGTGATCCGGATGTGCAGTGGCCCAGGTGCGGGCCTGTTGGATCGCGCCGCTCAGGGCGGGCCCGGTGGGCGTATCACCGTTGGGCATTTGCGCGTCGATCGAAGCGACCAGCCGCGCTGCGGCGCCGGGCAACGACGCGATGGCAGTGGCGGGGGCGGCATATTGGGCCACGTCGCAGATCGTCGCGTTCAGGCAAAAGCTGTCGGTGACTGCCTGGCAAGTGCCGAGATTTTGCCCGGGCGTGTCCGACTGGCAGGCCTTGCCGGCACTCGGGCAAAAGTACTCGGGCGCGTTCGTACACTGCGCGATGGGCAGGCAGCGACGGAGGCCGTTGGCCGTCGTTTGTGGGCAATCGGCGACCGTCTCGCAGGGGTACAAGCCGTCTGGAATTGAGTCGAAGCAGAGCTTGAGGAAGCACGGCCCCGCGCTGTCGCCGCATTGTGCATCGGTCGTGCAAGTCACCGGCGTGTTCGGCTTGAGCAGTGGAAAATATTGCAACCCGACACCGATGCCTGCAGAGGCGTCGTCCGTCAGGAACGACTCGAGCGCTAGCTTCACGGCGTCCCATTTGGTCGCCTGCGTCGCGGTGGTGTCGAGCATGGAACCCGACACGTCGAGCATGATGTACATGTCGAGCGGAATGGCCTGCGCGGTGGAGATTTTGGCCGCGCACGCATCGCTCAAGTCGGGGCCGCCCGCAGTGCCGTTCCCGGTCCCGTCGCCATTGTTGCCGACGTTGAGGCCGTTTCCGCCGCTGGCGCCAGCGGTGGCGGCCGCCGCTGCGCCAGCACTGCTGAACGGACCCGGATGTGAATCGGAGCTACTGCAGGCCGTGCAATTCCAGCCGGCGAGGACGAGCGCTCCGATCCCGACTGCAACTCCAACGCTGCGGGGCATACTCAGCAATAAAGCACCGAAGGCGGCTCAGGAGAAGCGCAGCGCCTTCGCTGCAACATACCGAGAATATTGTGCTTTAGCGGCCCGTCCTGAAACGCACGATCCGCTGCGTTAACCAGTACTTACCGACGTTGCGACTTTGGGTCACAGAAATTTGCCGAGCCACCGTGGCCCCGGAGCTCGACGCTCGCCGCGAGCCAAGAGGGGCGATCGCGATCCAGCTACGCACCTCGCGGCCGGGCGTGTTGCCCGGCAATTGACCACGCCGCGAACTCAATCGCGATCGGCGTCAGCGCTTCGCAACCGCTTTGGCCACGAGCTCCAGGTAACGCGCCCGCGGGATTTCGTAGGCGCCCATGGACTCCAAGTGCGAGGTCAGAAATTGCACGTCGAAGAGCTCGATGCCCGCGCCAAACATGGTTTCGACTGCGCTGACCAATGCGACCTTCGAGGCGTCGCGTTCGCGATGGAACATGCTCTCGGCCGCGAATAGCGCGCCGCGTTGCACGCCATACAAGCCTCCCACCAGGCGCTCCCCTTGCCAGACCTCGACGCTGTGAGCGTGCCCGAGCTCGTGCAGGTGGCAATACGCATCCACCATCTCCGGCAAAATCCAGGTACCCGAGTCGCGCTTGCGCCCGCACTCGAGCATCACGTCGCGAAACGCGCGGTCGAAGCTCACCGAGAAGCGAGCCGAGCGCAGGACTCGCTTCAGACTGCGCGAGACGTGTAGGTGCTCGGGGTCCAGCAGCGTGCGCGGATTGGGTGACCACCACATGGGCGGCAAACCCTCGTCGTACCACGGAAAAATGCCGTGCTCGTAGGCGAAGAGCAGCCGCTCGGGCGAGAGATCTCCGCCGATCGCCAACATGCCCTCGTCGTCCGCCAGGTTCGGGTCCGGAAAGGCGAGTGGCGCGCCCGGCATCAGGAATTGCGGTTTCTTGCGCGCACGCATGGCGTGACGTTAATGCTTGCCACCGTTGCCGTCGATCGCCAATCGCCTGGTCCGGAGGCCTGCGCTGTCTCGGAACTTGGAGTCGCCCGCAATCTTTGATCCTTGCTCGCAAATATCTGACCCAGATCCAGCGCCGCGCGCCAAGGTCAGCCGAATGCATGATCCTCACTAGCGGGCTCGGCACGCGTACTAGCGGCCCAATTCCGTGCTACGAAAAGCGCGGTGCGGGACAGCGGTTACGTTGCTAGCGCGGGAGCAGGTAGGTCTTGAAGTCGAGTACGGGCTTTCGTGTCGTTGTCACGCTGTGCTTGCTGCCATTTGAAGCATGCACGAACGCAGACGTCGAGTTCACGAGCATTGGTGGCGGAGCCGGCGAACCTGAAGCTCGCGCGGGTGCCGCTGGCCATGACGCAGGCGTGGCCGGGCATCCCAACTCAGGTTCCGGAGCAACGAGTGATGCCGGTTCTGGCGATGTTTCGGGTGACTCAGGTGAAGCGGGTATTCCGGGCGGCAGCGGTGGCACTGCCGCCGGTGGCGCTGGCGGCTCGTCTAGCGCAGGTGGTGGCCAAGGCGGGAGCGCGGGTCACGCTGGAGGCAGTGTCGGTCACGCCGGTTCCGCTGCCGGTCACGGCGGCAGCGACGTGGCTGGTGGCGGTACGGCGGGCAGCGGCGCTAGCGGTACAACGGGCGGGCGCGCCGGTGCTGCAGGTGGCGGCGGTGCTGCAGGTGGCGGCGGTGCTGCAGGTGGCGGCGGTGCTGCAGGCGGCGGCGGCGGTGCTGCAGGCGGTGGCGGTGGTGCTGCAGGCGGTGGCGGTGGCGGTGCTGCAGGCGCACCTGCCGTTTGCGGCGACAACCTGCTGGAAAAAGGCGAGCAATGCGATGATGGAAACAGCAAGAATTTAGATGCCTGCGATGCGTCGTGTGACTTCGAACAGAGTCAGCGCGCAAACTCCATCGAGCAGAAGTTCAAGACCAGTAGCCTCTGTCCGAAGAATGCTTTCGGTGCTGCGTTCGTCGGGTCCGCACAGACTGCTCTGCAATCGACTCTGAGCCAGCGCGTGGCCAATGGCACGCTCAGCCTGCTGTTTGCCTTTCGTGGCTTGAACGATCTCAGCGGTAACAGCGCGGAATCGATCTCGCTTGGGGTGGGGTACGGCGCGCCCAGCGTTGCTCCGAACTACGACGGAACTAGCGATCTCGATTGGTGGTACACGCCCGCCGCTGGTCAAGCCGACAGCAGCGGCACGCTGTACTCGAGCTCGGCGTCGTCGCTCTTGGCGGGCGTGCTGAACGCGAACACCGGCAACATTCAGCTACCGTTGTTCAGTGAAGTGCCCATCAGCTTGTCGAGCACCAAAGTTCGTTTGAACTTGGGTGCGAGCTCGGAGCCGCTGGCATCGTCCGGCCTTGCGCCGGGTCATCTTGCGAGCGAGCACCTGCGCGCCGGCCTGAGCAGCTTTGCCAGCGCAGGGCCGCCCCCGCCCAGGAACGGCGATCCGGGCGAGTTGTGTGCCAATATCAGCGCGGCGTCGTTGTCGGCGGTGGTGATCCCAGCCGCCTACGCCAGCGGCGGCACGTCTCAATGCAGCGAGGGCTACGTCGCGACTCGCAGCTTCCTGGATTTGCTCGTCGGTGGCTGTACGCTCGCTTCCGGGGACGCGCTGCTGTCGCCGACACAGCCAGAGCAGGCCGATCCTGATGCGCCTCAGGGGGGCGCGGGCGCGCCGTACCGGCTCACTGTCAACGCGACGAGTCATGCGGTCACCGGTTGCCGTGACAAGAACAATGCTCTGGTCACCCTCGCGACGTGCTTGAAGGCGGCCGCCTACTCCAGCGCCTACCGCCTCAAGACCGGCCGCGTGATCATCAAGTGAAGGCCGTGCGTTAGCGCTAACGGTGAAGCTCGAACAGCGCGCGGATCGCGATCAAGACCACGGCGCCACCCGGGTAGTCGTTGCGGATCCCCGCGCTGTTCACCTCGCTGGATGCCGCGAGCAGGTTCAGGTTCGCGCTGAAATCGAGCCCGAACTTGGGTACGAGCATCAGGCTGGTGCCCGCGGCGACGGCAAAAGCCAGCGAGCCGGTTTGATAGCCCGCGCCCCCAATGCCCAAGGCGCCCCACAGTCGATTGCGAGGGGTGAGCATCTGGCCCAGGCGAGCGCGCACCAACAGAGCAGTGTACGTCCCGCGATCGGCCTGCCCTGCGAGCTCGAGATCGCCGTTGAGCTCGAAGCCGAGGCCAGTGGCGCCGCCCAACGGGATTTCAACGCCGACCGCGCCAGTGAGCGCGGGGTTGGTGCGTTCGAAATCCTCGCCCCCGCTCAAACCTGACAACAGGCCAAGCCCCGCGGCGAGGTAGAAAAAGCTGCGCCGCCCGTCGTTGCCGGCCGCCTGCGCGCCAGCCGCCGTGTGCGCGCCAGCCGCCGTGTGCGCGCCAGCCGCTTTGCCCGAGCGATGGGGCGTTTCGCTCTGACCCGATGCGTGGGCGGGCTCGACGGGAGTGGCAGGACTGGGCTGCGGTAGAGCAGGCCTATCGACCGCAGGTTTTTCGACGGGTGCGTCTTCCGCGAAAGCGCACGGCGTCGCGAGCAAGGCGGCCGCCGTCAACATCGACTGGGCGATCACCCTTTTGAAACCCATGTTACGGTCGGTACATGATGCGTGCGGCCTACGTCAAGGGTATCGCCAACACGCAGCGCATGGCGCGCGAGGCCGTGCTGAGCGTGGCCGAAGGCGTGAAGCCGGGTGATAGCGAGCGTCAGGTGTGCGCACGGCTAGAGCGTGAATTCGCAAAAGCGGGAGTGAAGCATTGGCTGCACACACCGTACGCTTGGTGGGGCGAGCGCACGCGTTTCGACTGGCGCGGCACTTGGGAAACCAACGCGCTTCCGACGGACCGCGTGCTCGCCGAAGGCGAAGCGTTCGTGCTCGACGCAGCGCCGATTGTGGCGGGTTTTCCCGCAGATTTCGCTTACTCCGGCTGCGCTGTCGGTGATCCCGAAGCGGCTCGTACGCACCGCGCGTTGCTCGACCAGCTCGCGCAGCTCAAGCGCGACATCTTGACTTGGTCAGTCAGCGATGCGGGCAGCGCCGGACTGTGTCGAGAAGTCGCGCAGGGTATCGAAGCGTCCGGATCGGACGTGATCCACACGCGCTACCCAGCGCAAGTCCTTGGCCACACGCTGGAGGGCTTTCCCAACTGGTGCTCCGCCGCCCCGCGTATCGGCACCGGCTTCCAGCTGCCGCTGCTGTTGACCTACGCAACGGGTTTGGTGCTCCATCACCTCACGGGGGCGCCCTATCCGTTCCTCAATGCAGGGGCACCCGGGCGGCCGCAAGGCTTGTATGCACTCGAGCCACACCTTGGCAAAGGCACCCTGGGCGCCAAGTTCGAATCAGTACTCCTCGTGGATGGGAGCGAGACGCGCTGGCTCGATCCGGAGTTGTTCGGCGAGGTCACGGGCTGATGAAACCAGCGCTTCTAGTTCGCTCGCGCTCTTCCCTGTTCAAAGATTTGCAGATCATCCTGCTTGGCAGCTGGGCATTCCTGCTGCAACTAGTGCGCACGTGGCGAAGAAGCGAATGAACGCGCCCTCGACTCCAGACTTGCCCCGCGGCGGACGCTTCATCTTGGGGGTGATCGTTTTCGGTGTGCTCGCGACGCTCGCTTACTGGCTAGTTTGGTTCGGCATCGATCGAGATATCTTGGCGACGGCCCATAGCGAAAGTTATTACGCGTTCGAGAATTCGTTTCCCGCGGCCGACCTGTGGATGGTCTTCACGGGGCTGGGCGCGGTCATAGCCTTGGTACGCCGGCGCGCGAGCTCGCTCTTGTGGATCATCGCGGCCGGTGCGACCAGCATCTATCTCGGCTTGCTCGACGTGCTCTTCGATCTCGAAAATGGCATCTACTACTCCGCCGACACCGGCGGAATTTTGGTCGAGATCGCGATCAACGTGCTGACCTTGGCGTTCGGCGCGGTGATCATCATTTGGGCTTGGCGCGCGCGGCGCGAGCTTTCACGGCTGGGCGGGTGGTAAAGGTCGTACACCGCTCACTCTGGTGACGGCACCGATGTATTCCGTGGAGCGAGGTCCACAGACATTCTCTCTCCGACCCGCGTTGGCGACTAACCATGCCCCAAGTTATGATCTGTCTGATGTCGGGATGCAGGCTCGGAAGCTGGCTGATTGCTGCGACGCTCTGGTTGGCGCTTGCCTGTGGCGGGAGGGTGGCCGTCGAGCGCGGGCAAAGCGCCTCCGCCGGGAGGAGCGCGATCGATGGCGCAGGCGGCGCGGGCGCTGCTGGCTCGATCGGCATCGCCGGTTCGGGTGCTGGTCGCGCTGACGCCGACCCGCCGCCTCTCGGCGAAGCCGGCGCAACCTCATTCGTGTTGAGTGGCCTTTGGTTTGGCTATCTCGAGGAGTTCACATTTCGAGACGGAACCGACGACGTCTGGTTGAGTGTCGGAGGCGGCGGCGGGGTGTCCGGGCAAATTCGTTTCGGCAACTCGCCCGTGCCCCCTCTGGCGACGGACGCGGAAGCGATCTACCCGCCTGGCGTGACGAATCCGTCGTCAGACAGCCTGGCACTTGCAGAGGGCCCTTACACCGGTGCCTGGTTCACCTTGCTCAACCCGGAGTTCGATGGCCAGCACTTGCAGTTCGACATCTCGAGGAACGAAGTGTTCGACTCGTGGTGCAAGCTGCAGACTCCCTACGTCTCTCGCGATGGGTACAGCTGCATGCCGGATTGGGGCTCCTTCGGCACCGCAGACGATTGCTCTCAACAAGACCCCACCACGTTGAAGCTAGTCCCGCGGAGCTGCTTCCAGCTTGCCATGTGTTACGATTGGCATGCGTGCAGCTGTGATGGCTCGGGCTGCACCGGCTCGCTCAAACCGACCGGCCATTTCGACCTCAGCTTCGAGGACCTCGAGGCCGACGGTAGCGGTGCGGGCTTCGACGATCGCCTGCCGAAGTACAAGCACCACCTGCATTTGACGAAGTTGCAGGCCGATTCTCCACGCTGAGCGGCCCGCTAGCGACGACTCGCGCGCGTGCTAGAAGGAGTGATGCAACGCCATCTTTGGTGCGCAAACCTCGCCCTTGCGGCGTTCGTTCTGCTGAATGCGTGTGACGTCGGAAGTACTTCTATGGGCGACGACGCGGGCTCGGCGGGCAATTCATCTGCGGCCGGCAGCGGCAATGCGCTGACTGCAGGCTCTGGCCCGGGCAATGAAGCGCAAGGCGGCGGAGCAGGCATGATGCACGGATCGCCTATCCTCGCGAAGGCGGCGGCAGCGGCAATCGGTCGGGGCTTCAATCTCGGACAAATGTTCGAGAGCACCCAGAACCCGCCGACGCTCGCGGCAGCCAGTGCAAAGATCGACGCTTACTATGCCAAAGGCTTTCGCATCGTACGCATCCCAGTGACGTGGACCGAGGTGACGAACGGCGACACTTTGGTCGGGGATCCGGCGGTCGGTGACGTCAATCGCACGCAACCGCGCCTCTTGGTCATCGAGCAGGTCGTCGACTACGCCCTTTCGAAGCCGGATATGTACGTCGTGCTGAACGCGCACCACGAAACGACGCTGAAAACGCAAAGCCGCACGGCCGTGCTCGAGCGGCTTTGGGCCGATATCGCCGATATTTTCGCTGAACGCGATCACCGACTGATCTTCGAGATCTTGAACGAGCCTCATCGCGACGATAGCTCCGCTATGCCCGCCGTAGACCTACGCAACATGACGGCCAAGGCCTACGCCAAGATCCGAGCGGTCGACCCCGCGCGTATCATCGTCATCGGCGGCAATCAGTGGTTCGCTGCGTCCGAGGTGCCCGCGGTCTGGAGCGATCTGAGCGGCGTTGGCGGCGGTGACGACCCGTACGTGATGGCCACCTTTCACCACTACAATCCGTGGACTTTCTGCGGGGACAACCAGGGCACGTACGACGACGCCTGGACCGAAGCGGACATCTCCGCGCCGATGGACACGATGCTCAATTGGGCGAACTCGGTCGGCAAGGGGATGCCGATTTTCATCGGCGAGTGGGGCGTCGGCTGGGGCAGCCGCTACGACCAGCTTTCGTGTAACAACATTCGCAACTGGTACCAAACGCTACCCAATGAATTCGCTGCAAAACGCGGTATCGCGACGGTCGTCTGGGACGACGGTGGCTGGTTCAAAATCTACGATCACGCGAGCAACGGTTTCGCGAATAACCTAGCGGACTGCATCTCGGGTACGTGCGATTGGGACGGCACGGAGCGTTTCAACGCCGGCTGCCAGTAAGCTCGGGTATCTCTCGGCAAAAAAAACGATACTGTGTTCACACGTGTTCACACAGTATTGTTATCAGCGTCAGCGGGAAGTGCGGATGTCGTCCGAGCTGTTCGGTTTGCTATCCGGGCCTGCGGAGGTCACCGCGATCTCGCCATCTCGACAGCTGATTCGGAAGCGATTGCCCCAAGCGTCGTCGGCGCGCGCGTTGCGACTCAAGAATTGTTCTTCTTGCAGGCTGCTCAGCGTGGGGCAACCGTCCGCGTGTTGGGCGCGGAATGCCTTCGCGGCCGTTTGAATCTGCGCTGCGTCGGCGCGCGAGGATGCTTGTCCGTCACGCGCGGCGCCTACGCTCCCCAGCCACCACACACAAGAAGCGCCGGCACCAAGCCCCAGCACGGCCAGCGCAGCTGCGATTGGAGTAACGCCTCGGGAGCGGGAGCGGGACAGGGAGCGGGCGGGGGTCATGGTGGACAGCACTGAATTAGCAAGCGATGTGCCAGCCCCGTGATACGCGCAGTTCAGCCGAAAAATGCCCGAGGCTTGTGGGCGACCCTGAGCGCTGCGGCGGTCAAATTGACGCGCGTGCCGCAGGCGTACAGTCGCCCCCTGTCAAATTGGCAAACCGCTCAGCAGGCGCGGTGGCTGCCCGCAGGGAAAATCTTCCCCGGGTTCAACAGATTTTGGGGATCGAAGACTCGCTTCAGGTCGCGCTGTAAGGTGATCAACTCCGGCGATTGCTCGAGCGCCAGATACGGCGCTTTGAGTACGCCAATGCCGTGCTCTCCACTGAGCGTGCCACGCAGTTCGATTACGTCGCGAAACAGCTGCTCGATCGATCGCTCGACGGCAGGCAGCTCGTCGTCGTCGTTCCACAAATAGTTGCAGTGCAGATTGCCGTCGCCCGCATGGCCATAGGTCAACGAACGGACTCCCGTCCGCTCGCTGGTCCGCGCCACGCGATCCAGCAACTCTCCAATTTGCATGCGCGGCACGACCACGTCCTCACTCAGCTTTTTCTTGCTCAGCTTACGCACCGCATGGCTCATCTGACGGCGCGCCGCCCATAGCTTTTCGCGCTGCGCTTTGTCTTGCGCGACGAGCACGTCGAGCACCTGCGCGGTCTCGCACGCATCCGACACGCGCTCGGCCTGCCGTTCACACGTTGCCTCGTCCCCATCCACCTCCATGATCAGCATGGCGCCCGCGCGCGCGTCGATGGCATTGCCAGCGCTGCGCATGGCCTCCAGCGTGGTCGCGTCGAGCAACTCGATGCAGCGTGGAACGAGCCCGCGCAGGATGATCTCCTGCACCGCGGCGCTCGCCTGCTTCACGTTCGAAAACAGCGTCATCAGCGTCATCACGCTCTCAGGCTTCGGGATCAACTGCAGCGTGATGTCACCAAATACCGACAGCGTCCCTTCGCTGCCCACGAGCAAGCCCGTCACGTCGTACCCCGTCACGCCCTTCATCGTGCGTCGCCCTGCGCGAATGCGCTGACCACCGATCAAAAACGCATCCATCCCGAGCACGTAGTCCTTCGTCACCCCATACTTGAACGCGCGCGGCCCGCCGGCGTTCTCCGCCACGTTGCCACCCAACGCGCATGAAGCCTGCGAATTCGGATCGGGCGGATAGAACCAGCCCTCCGCCTCGACCGCGTCGTGCAAATCCTGCAGGATGACCCCCGGCTCCACGACCGCGATCCCCTCGCGCCGATCGATCTCGACGATCGACTTCATGCCCAGCGTCGAAAGCACGATCCCGCCCGCGACCGGCACGGAGCCCCCCGTGCGCCCGGTACCGCCCGAGCGCGGCGTGAGCGGCACCTCAGCCTCGCGCGCGACGCGCAGCGCCGCCAAAATGTCGTCTGCGTTTTCCGCGAGCACGACCGCAGCTGGCACCACGCCCACTGCTTCGGACTCATCACGCACGAATTGCTCGCACGCGTCGTGCTCCGTCAGCACCTTCGAAGGGCCGAGCGCCCGTTCGAGCAGCGAGCGCGCCTTGTCACAGGCGGCAGAGGAGGGACGCGGCACATCCGGACGGCTGAGTTGCACTGCGAGAGCTTAGCGCGCTCCCGAGCTGGGCGACACGCCGAGTGCTTTTGTGCGTGCGCCGGCCCCAATCCCACTCCGGTTGTTGGACCCGTTGGCGTCGACAGACCAGTCGTGGGTGATTGCATCGCAGGTGCCGACGCGCGTGCCGGCAGACGCGGCCGTCCACGCACCAATGACCGGAAGCTGCCCCGCATCGCCGAACTGAATGGTTCCAACACCGCCGTCCTGAACGTGATTTGCCGTTCCAATCGATGAGGAAGTTACCATTGGAACAGGTCACCGGGACCCCACGCCGGGTAACCGGGGTGATCGAGCTTGCGCGCGCGCGGATCACTTGATCGCGACAGGGATGCGCACTCGCCGAACGATCCGTTCGTCGAGATTTCGCCGGCCAGTCAGCTGCGGGCCGAGCCAGTCCACACCAGCCCGGTGTGCGCCTGAGCCCCGCCCCCGCGTCCGGAACCCTTCAAAAATCCACAAAAAATCCGCCAAAAATCCCAGGCCTGCGATCCTGCTTGACGGCCCACCCGCTGCGGCTACGTTCTCGCCCTCGCTGGCTTCCGAAAATCTTTTGGAGAGATGACCGAGTGGCCGAAGGTACCCGCTTGCTAAGCGGACGCAGGTCAAAAGCCTGCCGAGGGTTCGAATCCCTCTCTCTCCGCAAACAGAACTCCGCAAACAGAATCTCGACCTGCTGAGCTGCTCGAAACCCGAGTGAAGCTCGACGGAGGGATTCGAACCTCAGGTACCGAGCAGGCCAACTCGACGCCCCGCAAGCCGCACCATCGGAGGGGTTCGCAACGGTGAGCGACGGTGGCCCGTCGGTGCTCGCACCTTCGGGTGCTGCGCGACTGGACGCGTCGTTTATCAATGTGAGTACGCGAGCCCTTGGTACGAAGACGATCACGTGGTCTACAAGTACCAGCTGTTGGCGCTCGGCTATGGCGACATGGTGAGAATTTCGATCAGGACCTGTTCGTCTTCCGCCGCAAACCTGCGGGAGTATCGCCGCTGCTAGAGCTGCGGCTTGACGGCCAAGTCCGGTGTGGTTGTGCCACTGTGCCAGTCATCTTGCGAAGATCCGCCCAGAAATTGCCGGAAAACTAGGACTGAGCTCCCGGCATAGCCATTGCTACGAGGCTGCGATCATGAATTCGCGTTCGAAGCTTGTCCTCGGGTCTCTGGTGTTGCTGGTGGTCGCTTGCGGTCGCACCGACGACGACAACAACGGGGGTGCCGGTGGCCCTACGAGTGGCAGCGCCGGCTCGGGCGTCGCGGCATCTGACGGCAAGCTCGGCGTCGGCGGAAGCTCGCTGGCCGGGGCGACGGGGAAGGGCGGAAGCATGGCGGGTGGCGGCGCTTCCGGTGTGGGCAACGCTGCGAGCACGGGCGGGAGCATCGTCTCGGAGGCCGGTGCAGGCGGCATCGGGCGCGACTCCGTTCCTCTTGGCGAGGGTTCGTGGGACACGACGCTCGCGCTCACGGTCACCAAAGCGACCTCCAACGCGAGCATCAGCTGCGCTGCTGCCAGCTTCACGATGCACTTTTCGCCATCGGGCAGCAACCTGAAAGCCATCCTCGGTCGAGATGGTGCCGTTCAACCAGGGGAGCTCATTCGCAGCACGCAGAGCAGTCCTAGGTATTCCGTCGGCCAGGCGCTGTCTATTCCCACGGGCGCCGGCTGCGAGTTGAGCGACATCGCATTCACCGAACTAACGCTGCAGGCATGGGACGAGAATGGCGATGGCATTGCCGACCGCATCGGGGGCACCGGCAAAGCCGGCGGCTACTTCATCCTGGGCGATCAGGGGCTCCCGGTCGAGCTCAGCTTCACACTGCAAGGCGTCCCCGATACGACGATGCCTTCCCTCTTGGGTCCCAGCAATTTGCACCCGCTCGACGGTGTTTTCCTGCGCACGACCGAGCCCGTAGCGCTCGGCAGCAGCGTGATCCTGACGGGTACGGGCACGGGCAGCACGAGCTATCCGCTGAGCGGCAACGCCGCGAGCAACGGGGCGTTCGGCACTTTCTCGTCCGCGCTGATCTTGCCATTCGGATCGAGTTGGAAACTGAGCGCGACTGGTGGCGATCTCGCGAATCTACCGTTCGATATCGCGGCATTGCCGCCGCTCGCCGTGCTGGTCGATCCGGGCCTTTTCGCTCAAGACGGCTTCGAGAGCACGCCCGCGCTGAGCATCACCGGCGTCGCCAAGATCGTGACGTCGGTCGGCACCCTTTCCGCAATCGAAGGGAGCAAGTCGTTGTTCGTGCCCCAGGGGTCTTCGGCCACTCTTCATCTAGCCAGGCCAATTGGCGCGAGCAGCGTCCGCTTCACGGCCCAGATATTGATGAGCACGTCTGGCGTAGGCTTTGGCGGCTCCGATGTGCAAGCAGGCGTCATTGGCGGCAGTGAGCGCGTAGGGCCGACCCAAGCGCTTCCGACCACGCCGTCCACGAGCACGAACGACAGCCTGTGGATGTATGCCGGCCCCACGCAAGAGCTCATTTTACCACTGACCGAGAGCGGCGCTGACGTCGTGATTCGCTTCGCGCCGCCCGCGTGCCAGGGCCTCTGTCCGCCCGCGCGAGCTCTTTTGATCGACGAGCTTCGCGTCGAGTGAGCCGCGTCAAGCCACCCTTCGGTAGTTCGACGCCCGCTCCGTCGACCTGCCCCGCGCGTGTGAGAAATTCGAGTTTGAATTCCGACTCCAGTTTGTGAGTTGGGACGCCTCCTCCTTTCGGTGCCCCTTCGGGTGTCACGACGAGAAGGACTCCGCGTCGCCCGGTTTCGCGACCGATTTCGGCGCCCGGCGCGGCAAAAATTCGAAACGACTTTGCTTTCCGCGGAAGCGGACTCATACCTGGCGGGTATGTCAGCTCGTCGTCGGTCTGCTAGTGCTCGCGTCGCGCCCGTTCAGCCGGGTTTGCGACTACACGCGGAGGGGGAGCGTTACGGCGCGTTGCTCAAAGAGCGCGAGCGTTTGTTGCGTAGCATCGGCACGAAGAAGAAGAAGCTCGAGCGCGCGCTCATCGAATCCGAGGCAGCGCGCACTGCGGTCCTTGGGCAACTGCGGCCGTTCCTCGAGCGGTTCGAGGTGGCCACGACCCAACTGCGCATGCTGTTCGAGCAACTGCTCGCTCCGGGTCGGCTCTCGAAGAGCGCGGCGAAACAAGTCGCCCGGGTGCGCCAAACGCTGGCCGGCTTTGGTTATCTGGGTGTGCTCGATGACGACGATCCGAGCGACGCCGAGGAGTCGGAAGTTTCGACCGACAGCGATGGGTCTGCACATTCGTCAAGCGATCCGCATTGGTCGCGCGACACGGATCCGGCGAGTGAGCAGCATGCACAGCGCGAGGTCGGCTCCGCTCAGCAACGCGGTCAGGGCAAGGATCAGCAATCGTTACGCGCGGTGTTCAGGCGCGTCGTCGCGGCCTCACATCCCGATCGGGCTTCAAGCGAAGCGGATCGCGAGCTGCGTACCACCACCATGAAGCAAGCCACCCAAGCTTATGAAGAAGGGGACCTCGCGCGCCTGCTCGAGCTCGAGAAGGCGTGGCGCCGCGGCCAATCGCTGCCGCCGGCGGACAGCGCCGAAGCGAGCTGTCGTGAGCTCGAGCGAGTGATTCACGAGCTACGCGCGCAGGCGAGCCAACTGCAACGCGAGTTGCGCGCGGCGCAGGCCAGCGGCACCCTGACGCCACTCGACCAACCGATCGTGGAGGCATTGGAAGAAGCCAAAGCCGATCTCGAGCAGCTCGAAACCTTGCGCGACTTCGTCACCCGCTACCGCGACGGGAAAATGAGCCTCAACGAATTCGTCCGCGGTCCCCGGGCGGGCTATTCGAACGAACCGGCCTATTCGAACGAACCGGCCTACTCGAACGAAGACGAAGCCCTCGAAGCGATGCTCGCCGAAGCTCTCGGTATGCGACCCACGAAGCCCAAAGCGCCCAAACGCCCTCGCGCGAAGCCGAAACAGGGGCGCGGCAAGGGCATCTGAGCGAGGCCGTGAGTGGGGGCTCGCGCTCCTCGGTCCGGCGTCCCGGTCCACCCCCGAACCGCGCCGCCGAAGGCTGAGCCGCGCTGAGTCCGTTGCGCGTGACCATCAACCAACCCCATCCCCCCGATACCCCTGCGCGCCGAATGCTCCGCTACCTGAGCGCCACTCACCATCACTGACGCACACCTACCTCTGATACGCTGTTCGATACGTGCTGAGGCAATTCCCGAGCTGATGTTACGCTGAGGAGATGAGCCGCTCTCGCCGCCTCTCGTCACGTTCGTGCGCGGTACGTTGGTGCCGGCTGAGCGCCGCCCTGGTGTTGCTCAACGCTGCGGCTTGCTCGAGCGGCTCGAATGCCAAGAGCACGGCCCAGGCGGGCGCTGACAACGGAGGCACGGCCAGTGCCGATGCCGGCGCGGGCAACCCCGCTGCGGGCAATAGCGAAGGCAACCAGGGCGGCGCGGCCGGCTTGGGCGCGAGCGGCGTCGGTGCCGGTGGCGTCGGTGGACGTGTCAGTGGCGGCGGTGTCAGTGGCGGCTGCGGCGGCATGAGTTCAGGCGGCGCGAGCGCGCTCGGCCCTACCGTGAACGATTTCATTGGCCTGGATGCGTTCATCGACGATCCGATGGATAAGATCCTCGCCATCGGCAACGTGCGTGAATATCACCCTTGGCAGTGGAACGAAGGCGACGGAGACAAGGCGACTCCCGCTTATCCGAATGAGCCTATTGCCCTCAGCCCCACGAGCAATGGCATTCCATACGACGACTATTACAAGTCATTTCACGACGCCGGCTTGATCAATTTGCGGTGCATTCAAGGCTCGGTGCCTTGGCTCGACTTCAACAACCCGGCGGTCGCTACCGGCGCCCATGTCACGTTGCCTGCCTCGTGGGTCGGTCACTCGAAGTTCTTCTTTCAGCTCGCCGCGCGCTACGGCAGCACCGTGGTGCCCGGCGCGCAGCTGAAGGTTGCGTCGAGCAACGTGGCCAAGTCGGGCCTCGGCCTCGTGACTTACTACGAGGACGGCAACGAGCTGGACGAGAACTGGACGACCGGCGGCGACAACCTGCTCTCACCCGCCGGGATGGCGGCGATGACCAGCGCCGATCGCGATGGCGACCAAGGCCGCTTGGGCGCCGGCTTTGGCCTGAAGAGCGCCGATCCGGGCGCTAAGCTCGTGATGGCGGGCCTGGCCGGTTCTGGGAAGAGCGCCGATCTGATCACGAACGTGACGACTTACCTGGATGGCATGCGCACCTGGGCGACGGCGCACCGCAACGGGGATTTTCCGGCAGATGTGATCAACGTGCACGATTACTGCTTCGGCCCCGACGCGTTCGGTGACGCCGACCCGCGTCCCGCTTTGTCGCCCGAGCAGTGTGGGCTCGGGGCACAATTGAAGCGCCTCGCGCAGTATCGCGATCAATTCTTACCGGGCAAAGAGGTGTGGCTCACCGAGTTCGGCTACGACACGGCGGATCACTCACGCTTGCGTGCGCCGGCGATCGGCAGCGCTTCCGCGGAAGTCGTGCAGGGGCAATGGCTAGTGCGCAGCTTTCTGGCGTTGCTCGAGTCGGGCATCGATCGAGCCTTCTTGTATGTCTCGCGCGACGATTGCACCGGGGATGTCGGCAAGTGCCCCAACCGCAACGTTCAATTCAGCAGCGCCGGCATCCTGAGCGAAAAGGGATCGGAGTCGCCCAAGGTCGCCTGGTATTTCTTGGCCACGTTCCGCGCTCGCTTGGCCCGCTTTGCGTACGCGGGGACGGCGTCCAAAGCGAGTGACCCCGTTTCCGTGGCGCGCTTTTACGATCCGACGACGAACCAAGGCGCGTACGTGGTTTGGTCGCCGACCAGTAACGGGTCCACGGTTGCCGGCTTTCACTTACCGGTGGCCAGCGCGGCGACTCCGACGGACGTCATCACGCTCGAGACGGCTTCGGTCACCGGTCATGCGGCGCAGCCAGTGAGCGCGGCCGGCGGCGTCACGCTCGATGTCAGCGAGACGCCGCTGATCGTTCTGGTCGACGGGCGCCCGTGACGATCGCCCGAAGAACCCGAGATCTCGCAACTCCGGCTCCGCGCGCGCCGACCTTTTCGGGTGCATGCTAAGCTCCCGGAGCGTTCGCCATGGCAATCCGTTCGGCCGCTGAAATCATCCGTCCCCTGCGTCGCGTCGAGTATGACCAATTGGTCTCACTCGGCGCGTTTCAAGACGAGCGCATCGAGCTACTCGAAGGCGAGCTGATCGCCATGAGCCCGATCGGCGCGCCGCACAGCGCGACGGTGGAGCGACTGACTCGCTTGCTCGTGCTCGCTTTCGAGGGCCGAGCGGCGGTGAAGTGCCAAAGTCCATTTGCCGCGCTCGAGCACTCCGAACCTGAGCCCGACTTAGCGCTGATTCCGCGCGGGGACTACGATACCGATCACCCCGCCGAGGCGTATCTCATCATCGAGGTCGCGGAGAGCTCGCTCGCTTTGGACCGCGGCAAGAAGCTGCGGCTGTATGCGAGCTGCGCGGTTCCCGAGTATTGGGTGGTGAATCTGCTCGAGCGTTGCATCGAGGTGTACACCGGCCCCTCGCCGGGCGCCTACGCGCACTGCGAGCGCTATGAGCACGGCCAATCGATTCGCCTGAGTGGCTTTCCCGACGTCTCGTTCGCCGTCGCCGACGTATTGAAGTAGCGCTCGCTAGCGGGCTGGTCTTTCGCTGCGTGCGGTGTATGTCCCACCTCGCTTTCGGCATCGCCCCCGCAGCAGCGGAACAGCCAGAAATGGGCGCTCGTAAGATTTGCCTTCGGGCAAATTGGGGACTCGTCCTAATACGGACACGATGACCTTCAATTCGCTGCGCTGCGGTAGAGCGTTCACGTCCTTTGTTTTGGTGGGGGCGTGCGTTGCGGCGTGCAGCAGCTCATCGAAGATGCAGGTCGGACCGGAGCTCGAGGAGGCGGGAACGGCTGGTGCGGATCAAGGCGGTGCTTCCGCGGGCGCCGGCCGACCGTCGATTGCGGGATCATCTGGGCGTGCGGCAACGGCTGGCTCAGCCGCTGAAGGCGGTGCGGAAGACGCGGGCGCTGCGGGCAGTGGCGCGGTCGCTGGCGACGAGCAGGCTGGCGCTGCGAACCGCGCGGGCGCGAACAGCACCGCAGGGAGCGCTGGGCTCGCAGGCCTTGGAGCCACTGGCGGCGTCGGCGGAACAGTCGGCGTCGGCGGTGTCGGCGGTGTCGGTGGAACAGTCGGTGTCGGAGGTAGCGCAGGGGTAGCGGGGAGCGCGGGCGGTGGGCAAACCTGCACGGCGCCTTCATCGACCATCACCACGGCGGCTACGGCTGTTCATGGGGATTCTCTGGTGGCCGCGACCGTTCCCGCCAAAACCGGGCTGACCTACGCCTGGGCCATGATCGGGGGCAGCGGCACCATCAATGGCGCTACGAACAAGGACAGCGTCGCGTTCGACGTGGGAGCGACGGGTACCGAGGTCGTGCTGCAGGCTACCGTGACCAACACGCTCACGGCCTGTTCGTCCATGAGCGTCGTACGCGTACCAATTCCGTGCCAGCCGCCGATCCTCGTCAGTGCGGACGGGCAGCCGTCGATCCCGCACTATGTCATCGGTAACGAAGACACCGGGCAGTTCGATATGACGAGCTCGAGCAATATCTGGGCGTCATACATCGTTGGCAAGAATGGCACCGCGAGCGCCGACGCGCAGTTCAATCACTTCAATGGCACGGCCTGGTCGAAACCGTCGGGGTCACCTCAAAGCGTGAACGACAGTGCCACCCATGTGCTTTTCTTCAAAGTCGCTACCGATAGCGCAGGGGACGCAGTCTTTGCCTGGACGCAAACCGCCGACGACAACAACTACTCGGTGATGGTATCGGCCTATCGCGTGAGCGACGGCTCCTGGTCGACACCGCAGCAAGTCGGTACGGTGTTCAACCATCAAACCCCGGTCGACCTGAAGATCAATCGCGCCACGGGGACCGCGCTGATCGCCTGGGCTGGCGGCCCGTACAACAACGTCATCGCCCACGTACGCAGCTTCACGGTGAGCACGGGCGCGTTGGGTGCGGATCTGGCCCTGCGCCCGTCCACGACCAACATCTACACGGGCGACAGCATGGGACTTTATCTCGAGACCAATGATTCGCTCACTGGGTTCGCCGCTTGGATCGAGCAAGATTCGAGCACGAATCTCCAAGCGCTGTATGCCCTGCACATCACGAACGGCGCGCCGGACACCGTGGCCAGCGCGTACGACATCAAGCAATTGGTCGTCGGCACCAACAATTACACGACCGACGTGTTCAACCAGTACTCCGTGCGTGGCGTCTCCGAGGATCGCGAGCCGCGCGTGATCGCCGTGTCCGCCAACGGCAACGCGGCGGTCGAGTGGAGTGCGTTCAATGGCTCCTCCACCAGCGCGAACAAGGCCCAGCTGTACGTCCGCCGCTACGTCGCCGGCGTGTGGAGCGTGACCGAGCTCGTCGCGTCGCAAACGCCCAGCTTTTCCGCCTTTGATTGGGGCATCGACAACGCTGGCAACGTGATCACCGAGGTTTGGACCAACGGCGTCGGGGATGACTTCTACAGCGGCGTGTTGGGCAGCCCCTGGTCCACTGTCAAACACCTGACGACGTACAATGGCGGCACGACACGCCTCAGCCTCGATTCCGTCTCGGGCAAAGGTATGATCACGTTCCGCGATCCAACGCTCAGCGCGCGTGCGCCGTTGCGTGGCTTGTTCTACGATCCGGTAACCCACTCCCTATCGCCCGCGTTCACCATGGACGATCCGAAGCAGAGCGACGGCGAAATTGCACATTTGCACGTCGATGGCTCCGGTCTGGCAACCGTGCTGTTCACGCAGATCATCAGCCCGCTACCCATCGGAGCCAACTCGATCAATAGCTCGCTGCTCTACAGCACGACCTGCAAATAGCAGAAGCATGGCCGCATCGGGCGCAGCGCCCGGCAGGAGTCGTCACGCCAGCGAAATTACGCATCTGGGGCGCGCGCTGGCCGACCAATCCCCAGCGGGTCGAAGCCTCGGAGGGACCGGGGACGCCACCCGCCGGGGAACTCGAAAATGATGCG
The DNA here is from genome assembly GCA_037200885.1 of Pseudomonadota bacterium. Taxonomy (GTDB): domain Bacteria; phylum Myxococcota_A; class Polyangia; order Polyangiales; family Polyangiaceae; genus PMG-095. Next base: position 394,685 of record JBBCIN010000003.1, on the reverse strand, counting down.
TAAGAAGAACGGATTGTGGGCGGGATTCATGCTGTTCGCGCTGGCCACTGGCTGCAGCGCGGAGGCGGGTGAAGTCGGGCCGGGCAACGAGCTCCAGACGGAAGCTACGCAGTCGGCGGAAGCGTTGTCGTCCAATGCGTTGACCAAGAAGCAAGCCAGTACGGTGCTGAAGCTGATCGACGCCATTTGCGGCGACAGCTGGTGTGAAGGCGATCACGATTTTCACTTCGATCGAATCGAGTGTAAGCGTGCTTGTGGCAGTGCGTCCGCCGGTACGTGCCAGGTCACGTTCCGGATCTTCCCTTACGACAGCGATCTCCAGACAGGCCCTACTTACGTTCGCAGCTGCAAAACGCCGGGCTTCACCGGTTTCAGCTCGCTCGTCGACACCGCGCCCAACGGCTATCAGTCGCTCCATTGGGACTACTACGACGCACTCAGCGCCTGCATTTCCCAGGTGGAGAGCAAGCTGCCGCCAATCTGAGCGGTGCACTGCCTTCGCAGATCGAGGTCCGACTCGTGCGCACCGCTGCACAGCGGGTCGTGGATCAGTCGACGGTTCGACTGGTCAGCACTCAACGAGAGAGCCGCGCTAGGCGGGATGGGCGATGGCACGGTGGCCCAGCGGATGGTACGCAGCTGACCACCTTCGCGAAACGTTCAGCGCGGTACGTGCTACGTGCGCACCACCGGCTACTTCCCGCCGGCCGCCCCGTCCGGAGTTCTCGAAAACATCGAAGTGTTTTCGAGGCTGCGGGTAGGGACCGATCTCGGGATAGGCCGCCCCGGCGGGCCAGGGCGCGCATGAACGCAAGGCCGTCTGTTCTGATGCCCGTCAGCGAAACCGCCAGCGAAACTGCTGTGCTCGGTCGGCAAGTGTGGCATCAAAGTCGTTCGCTCGAAGCCACGGAAGCGCCCTTGGATGCCCGCGCGTAACCTTGTGCGCCCTATGGATCTAAGCTAGCTTGCATGCGCTGTTGCCTGAGCACGGCTGTGTAACCTCGAGGGTGATCATTGAAATGCGACGTCTACCCATCATGGATACCCTGCGCGCAAGGGCTGGGGATCTGATTCGAAGCTCTCTCGAGAGTGAGCGGCTCCCCGCCGAGTGGCGCTCACAGGCGCGCCGCGCCCTGCAAACCGCGAAAGATGCGGCGCAGTCGTTTCAATGGCCGCGGCGGCCCCAGTTGATCAACATCGAGATCACGGCGATTTGCGATGCGCGCTGCATCCATTGTCCGCGCGAGGCGATGGATCGCTCGCAGCGGCCCATGGAAATGCCGCTCTTCAAGAAGCTCATCGATCAGGCGGCGGAGCTCGGTGTTCCCGATCTTTCGCCAAACGGCTTCGGCGAGATCCTGACCATGCGCAGCTTCGACGAGCACTTCGCGTACGTCCGGTCGAAGTCCCACCGCTTTCGGATCTTGGTCAACAGCAACGGCTTTCGTTTGGACGACGATAAGATCGAAAGTTTCTTGCGCCACGAAGTCGACTTCTTGAACATTACCTTGGACGGGGCGACCGCGGAGACCTTCGAGAAAATCCGGGTGCGGCTCAAGCTCGACCAGATCGAAGACAATATCATGCGTTTGATTCGAGCCCGAGACGAACGCGGCTTGAAATATCCAAAGGTGCGGGTCGGCATGATCGCGATTCCGCAAAACATGCACGAGATCGACGCGCTCCTCGCGAAGTGGAAAGACGTCGTCGATTTCGTCGGTGTCGGAGGCTTCACCAACCGCGCCGGCAGCCTCGACGAGAAGGGTACGTTCGCTGGGGCGCATCCCGAGCAGCAGGCAACGTCGACCCAGGCGATCGAGGTGGCGAAAGCACGCCCTTGTGTCCTTCCGTTCCGCGACATGAACGTCTGGGCCGACGGCAAAGCCGTGCTCTGCTGCGATGATTGGAACGAGGAGCACGTCGTGGGGGATCTCAACACGCAATCTCTCAGTGAGATCTGGAACGGTCCGGCGCTCCATCACGCGAGGTCGCGGCACATGGCGGGGTGCGGCAACGAGCTCGAGATTTGCGGGAAATGTAACATGTGGCGTGAAGCCTCCGGTGCACGGCTCTGGTCTTGACGAACGCGCTGACAGTGAGGCGCGTGACTGTTCTAGAGTGAGGCGCGTGACTGTTCTAGAGTGAGGCGCGTGACTGTTCTAGAGTGAGGCGCGTGACTGTTCTAGAGTGAGGCGCGTGACTGTTCTAGAGTGAGGCGCGTGACTGTTCTAGAGAGTGAAGGCTCGGTCGTCGCCGCGAGTGTGAACGGCTTCAGTATTGGCGAGCTCGGGCACATTGCCGAGCTCGATGGAGTGCGCGGGCTTGCTATATTGCTCGTTCTCGAATTGCATCTGGTCGCGAGCTCACTGGGCCCACTCAGGCGTTTGGCCTCAGCGGGATGGGTGGGGGTGGACCTATTTTTCGTCCTGTCCGGCTTTCTGATCACACGAATCCTGCGTCGCGCGCTCGGCACTCCGAGCTTCTTCCGCAACTTTTACGCGCGGCGGGCGCTCAGGATCTGGCCACTTTATTACGCGCTCATGGCCTTTGCATTCCTGGGCACGCGTTTCTTACCCGAAGGGCTGCGGATAGGGGCAGACCTATTTCCGTTCTATGCGACCTTCACCCAGAATTTGCTGGGATGGAAAGGCTTTGGGCCATGGGCCATCGCGGTCACCTGGTCACTGGCAATCGAAGAGCAGTTCTATTTCGTGTGGCCGCTTTGCGTGCGTTACCTGGATTGGCGCCGCTTGATTTTGCTGCTCGTGGCCTTGCTGCTCATTGTTCCCATCGGCAGATTCATCGGATTGGCGTCAGGGGTGCCACCCATCACGGTCTATACGACGACCTGGTTCAGGATAGACACGCTGGGCGCGGGAGCCCTAGCTGCCCTTCTCGTCGACTCACCATGGCGATTACGCGTCGAACGCTGGAGCGTGCCCGTCGCGGTGGTCGCGCTCAGCGTCGGCAGCATTTTTGCCGTGATGGTCGTTGGCGGGGATCGCCTGATCATTCAGGTGAGCGCGATTGGTGGCCGCCTTGCTCTCGGATATGCATTGACGTTCTCGATCTTTGCGCTCGGGTTTTCCGCGCTGGTCGTCCTCGCAGCGTCGGATCGTCCTTCGACGCTCAGAAGGTTGTTTCGCAACCGCGTGCTTCGCTACCTCGGCAAGATTAGCTTCGGTGTCTATCTAATACATGGGATGACCATTCTGATTGCGCAAACGTATCTGCGCGACTGGCTCCGCCAAGCGGGTCTTTCTGGGATGCGTCTGAGCGCGGTCGTGGTGGGCTCGGCGCTCGCTGCGACGTTCCTGCTGGCGGAGATCTCGTGGCGTTTTCTGGAGACTCCCGCGCTTCGCCTGCGAAGGTTCTTCCTCGTTCGGCCGCACCCGTAGGCGCCTCTGCATCGGCTAGTGACGACTCGCTTGACGTCAGCGCACCAATCGAGCCGACAAGTCGCCCAGCTCGTTGAATCGGAAACGGCGCGCGGCGCTATTTGCTCAGCGTGCGCGCCATGCTGAGCGACAGCCGGCTGAGCGACAGCTGGCTGAGCGAGGCTTCGGCCAGCTTGCGCGCCGTGACGTCGATCACGGTGACGAAGGGCGGAAGGCTTCAGCTTATCGGGCTGAGCCTTCGCGGAGGACGAATGCTCAGACGCACCAGTGCCCCTCACGGAATATTGTATCGTCGTTGAGAACCACCCGGTCGGTTACCGCAAACACGTCGACGTGGAACCTCGAGTGCCTCCGCTTCAGGTTTGGCTTGGCGAACACTCCATGCTTTGCCCCGAGCGAGAGGTGGATGCCGCACATCCTTTCGTAAGTGCCGATGTCGCTGACCCGACGTTTGGGGGTCAGCGCGCGATTCATTCCGAAGCCGAGCTCTCGAACCCAGACTTCCTCTTCCGCCCTGATTTGCGCGATCACACGGTCGAAGTCAGGGGTGGAGTCGAAGACATCGACGACTCTTCCGCGCGCTATCTCGAGGCAAATTGGCGCGTCCGGCACGTTGACGCGGAAGTCCACGTCACCGAACACGAAGATTCGAACGCGGCCATGAACCCGCTCGAGGTCCACGGGCTCGGTGAACACTTCACCGATCGGGAATTGTCCGCCCACGTTCGTAAGATTCGAATAATCCCCCACGTTCAACTTCGCCGGTTCGAAGCCCGATTCGTAGATCAAGCGCTCACCCCCGCTATGAACGACAGCGCCGCTCGCGCTGTCGATGCGACGCTTCAACTCTGCCCCGAGCACGCGGTAGTACGCTGGATCATAGGCAAGGGCATCGACATACGCGCCATACTCAGCCGCTAGCATGCGAGCAAGGTGTGGGTGCTCGATGACCTTGAGGGCGCGCTTGAAGAGCTCGACGCGAATGCGAAACTCCCCGAGCCTGAAGCTGGTCGATTGAATCAAAACGACCAGGGCGCCGGGCGGAAGCGCCGCGAACGCCTCTAGGATTTGCGCGGCCGGAACACCGTCGAAGCACAGCTGTACGGCGTCTGGCAGGCAATGCCGATACGCTTCGGTCAGGATGCAAGCGAGGTCGGAGTTGGCATCCCACACGATCAGGGCGGGACGCGCCGGCGTGTGCTCGATGGCGCGTGTGAGAATGTCGCGAACGTGAACGCAAGCGGTGGGGAGCAAATTCGCGAGCGACTCAGACAATGGTGGCATTCAGACTTACCGAGACCTCTGCTGTTACCATGACACGGCGCTAACGAGCCGACATTCCGAATCGCGCGGTCAGCGCGCGCGCAATCGCCCCGTGCGGATTTGGGCCACGTGATAGCGACCGAGCACGTTGCGGAACGCCTGTTCCAATGCGGGCTGCGGGGCGGCGCTGCGCAGCACCAAACGCGGCAAGCCGGATTCACTGAGCACACGGATTTCTGCATTGTCGAGTTGCTCACGCTCGGCGATGTCCGCAAACTCCGCGAGCAGTGCCGGTGATAGCCGGCCACGCAGGAGCTCGAGCTTGCCCGCACGGGCGGTCAACGCAAAGAGCTCGTTTGCGCGGCGCAGCGCGTAGCCGAACGCGAGCAGCAGCAGGCACGGCAGGCTGAGCCAAAACCAGTTCGCCATCGTACGGTCGCTCACAGCTTGGGAATATGCAGGGTCTTGCTGATCATCGCGCTGCCGTGCGCCACGTAGAGCAAAGCCAAGGGATGCAGCGAGCAAGGGCCGAGACGCCAGACCGACAATGGTAGCTCGCTGCCGCGATATCCCAGAGCGAAAAAGACCGCCAGCAGCGCGACGAGTAGCAGGCTGCTCGGGATCGGCATGCCTTCGAAGTAGCGGACCTTGCCAGTGGCGGCGGAGAGGCTCGCGGCGGTCACGTTGTAGCGTGCGAGGCGGCTGATGCCGCAAGCGACGAAATACATCAAGCACAGCGCGTCGCCCTCGCCGCGCAGTCCGCAGGCGAAGGCCATCGCCGCTGGTGCGACGCCGAACGAGACTACGTCCGCCAATGAATCCAGCTCCTGGCCCAAGGGTGATGCTTCATTGCGCAATCGCGCCACGCGGCCGTCCAGGATGTCCATGGCCAGCGCGACGGGTATCAGCGCCGTGCCGATCCAGAAAAAACGCGGCTGCTCACCAGCGCAGAAACGCATGAAAGCGAGGATCGCGCCCGAGCCTGCAAAGCCGTTCCCCAAAGTGAAAAAGTCCGCGGCGCGAAAGTCGCGCAGCATGGAAAAGTGACGGCGGGGTTCGGGAGGCATCGCTGGTGAGCTCGGGTTTCAATTCGGTGCAGTGCTTTGCCCGAGCAGCTTCTGCACCCAGGCGTCGGTGAGCTTCTCTTGCACGGTGTTTTGGCGCAAGCGCGCGGCTAGGTTTTGCCAGTCGACCGAGTCTTGCGGCTGGTCTTGATTCGAGCAAGAAAAGACGATCGTCTCTTTGCCGTTGAGCGGATCAACGTGCTTTTGGAGGCACTGAGCGCAGATCTCTTTCATCATGCACTGCATGGGGGAGTTGATCGACGCAATGGCCACATGCCCCGGCTGGAAGAATGGCTTGAGCACGCCGTGGCGCGCATTCTTGACCGCAGCCATCATGCGGTCACTGCCAATGGCGATGATCCGGCTGCATGAGGGCAGTGGTACTCGCGCAACGCCGAGCTGCCCTCGAGCGAAGGCGAGCATGGCGTTTACGACATTGCCTTGAAAGGCGAGATCTTGTGGGCGGCGTAGCTCGGGAAGGGGGCCGGCGTCGACGCTCCAGATCACTTGGTCGGTTGCGGCCTCGATTTCCTCCACTTTGTAGATGTCTTCGCGTTTGCGGTACGCGGCAAAGTACAGCACGCGGTTACCTCGCTCGCGCAGCGCGCGGGCAATCGAGAACAACACGGCGTTGCCCAGGCCACCTCCGCAGAGCACCACGGATTCGCCCTCCGGAATCTCGGTGGCGGTGCCGGTCGGGCCCATGACAATCACCGGCTCTCCGGCTTCGAGCGTGACGACTTGCCGCGAGCTCCCGCCCATCTCGAGCACGATCAGAGAGAGCAGGCCCTTTTGTTTGTCGGCCCAGGCCCCGGTGAGCGCCAGGCCCTCCATGGCGAGCCGCGAACCGCCGGCCACTCTCGCGTAGGCTTCGAAATCCTGCAGGCGAAAGAACTGTCCGGGCTCGAACTGCCGCGCCGCCGCGGGTGCCCGCACGATGACATCGACGATCGTGGGCGTTAGGCGATCGACGCGGACCACCGTGGCGCGATAGTCGTCGTCGAGGCGCTTGGTGAAGGCCTGCCACGCCGCGTCGCGGCTCGGTTGCGCTGACGGATCTTGCGCGCGGAGCTCTTCGGCAAAGAGCGCGGCCACGTGCGGCGCGCCGTCCTTGGCCGAGGCCATGGCGCGTACCACGGAGCCGGCGTAAGTCGGATGATTGTCACCGTAAAAGCTCACCGTGCGCCCGTCTTCGAGGTACGAGGTAAAAAAGCCCACCTCGCCGGGGTGCGGCAGACGCAACTGGAGTCGGCCATCGTCGCCGCGCACGGCCACGAAGGGGCGAAAGCTCTTGGTCTTGGGCTCGACCTGAAACGTGCCCGGATGCTCGTGCTCGTAGGTGATGTTGGGCTGTGTGCCGGCGGCCACGAACAGACTGCGCGCGGGTAGGGTCACTCGCTCACCGCTCGCCGTCCACGGCCCGCCCTTGACCACCTGCTCGTGGCGTTCGAATTCGACTCCGCGCAGCGCCCCCTGCTCGTCGGGTAAGCACGCAAGCGGCGCCAAATACTCGATGAAGCGCACACCCTCTTCGTGGAATTTTGCGATCTCTTCGTGATTGAGGCGATACGCGGGGCTGTCTTTGAGCCCGCGGCGATAGACGAGCGACACGCCGCCCCAGGCCGCGATCAGCGGCGCAAAGTCTGGCGCCTCCGCGGCGGCCGCCGCGCGGGCGCGCTCCTCGAGCACGGCGCGGCCGTGCTCGAGGAACTCGTCCAAGACCTCGCTTTCCTCGGCGTCGAACCGGGCTCGCAGTGTGGCTTCGTCCCCGCCGTCTGCCAACAGCTGCTCCCAACGAAGCAAGAACTTCTCCACTTGCACCGGGTAATACGCCGCCACCTCGGTGGTCGTGTCGATTCCAGTCAGGCCGCCGCCAATCACGAGCGCTGGCAGGCGCACTTGCAAGTTCGCGAGCGAGTTCTTGTTGAAACCGCCCGAGAGCTGCAGGGCCATCAGGAAATCCGACGCTTTGCGTACGCCGCGGATCAGGTTGTTCTTGACGTCGATGATCGTGGGTTTGCCCGCGCCGGCGGCGAGCGCGATGTGATCGAAGCCGAGCGCAAAAGCGTCTTCGACCCCGAGCGTCCCACCGAAGCGCACGCCGCCGTAGACGCGAAACGTCGCGCGTCGTGTCAGCGTCGCGTGGATCGCCGTGAGGAAGTTCTTGTCCCAGCGCACCGTAATCCCGTACTCGGCGACGCCGCCGAAGCCCGCGGCTGGGCGCTCTTCGAGCGGCACGGCGAGCTCGGACCAGCGCTCTACTGCGCGCGGTGGCCAGGCGTCGGCGCCGATCAAATCTGCGGCCAGGGGTTCGATCTTGAGCCCTTCGATGCCGACGACGCCAAAGCCGTCATTCAGCAAATGCTGCGAAAGCGTGTAGCCCGCGGGTCCGAGGCCGACCACCAGCACATTGCGACCGCGGTAAGGCAGCGCGAACGGCCGCGCCCGGTTGAGTGGATTCCAGCGGGTAAAGAGCCCATAAATCTCGAAGCCGAAGCGCAGGCCAAGCACGTCCGTGAGCACGCCCGTCTCCGCTTGGGGGATGTTCACCGGTTCCTGCTTCTGGAAGATGCAGCCCTTCATGCAGTCATTGCAGATGCGGTGCCCGGTGCCGGGCAACATCGGGTTGTCGATCACAATCATGGCGAGTGCCGCGATCGAATCGCCGCCTTTGCGCAAGACGTGCATCTCGCCGATCTTTTCGCACAGCGGGCAGCCCGCGAGCTCCACGTTGAGTGGGTTCCGTTTCAGCACGCCCTGCTTGTCGCGCATGCCCTTGGAGCAGGAGTCCTTCTCGCGTTCGTGGCAATACACGCAGTAGTCGGCTTCGCTATTCACCTCACGCGGCGACATACGCAGGTCCGTCAGCGCGAACCCGTCGCGCCGTCGTCGATGCCCGCTCGGCCCCTCCGTGATCTCGGGCAGCGCGCGGTCCGGTCGCCGAAGCGGCACCAAGTTTTCGTAGTCCACGCTGTGGGGGAAATGAAACGAAACCCAACCGGCGACTTTTGCCTGCGCCGTCGGTACGAAACGGTGTACCGACGCCCAGCGTTCGAACAGATCCAGCGCCGCGGCCAACACGGCCGGCACGCCCTGGCCGTCGCGCTTGGCGGCGGTTTCCTCGGCCAGCAGGGCCGCGAGCACCGCCGCAATGGTGAGCTCTTCGTCGCCTGGCAGCAGGAGCTCCGGAAAGCGCCTGGCGCACAAGCTTGCAACCTCGGCATCGAGCGCGGCTACTGATTCAGGCGGCAACGAATGCTCCAGATATCTAGTGGCCGCACGGCGCTTCACGAAGTTCTTGAGCTCGAAGATGACCGCCTCGTGCCTGGCCCGATCGAGCAACGCCTGATGTGATTGTTCCACACCGAACAGCCGGGCCACGAAGCAGCCGAGCGGCCGCGCGACGGCGATCAAGAGCTCGGACTCCTCGGGTGGCGCGAGCGGCGCCCCGGCCCGATAGCCCTCGAAGCGTTGCGCCAGCCCGGCGTCGAGCCGCTTCAGCTCCGCGCGAAACTCCGCGTCGAGCGCTGCGAGTCGCTCGGGTTCGAACAGATCGGCGAAGCGAAACCCGCTCACCCCGAGCGTGAAGTTTCGCTCGTCATCGACTCCAACACTGCCTTGTCCCGCGGCGAACCCGAAACCGTGAATCATCGTGGCTCTCTACTCCGCGGGGTAGCGTATCACGCCGTGATTTGCGCCACGACGGACGGATACGACGCAAAATTCCTGCTTTCCGCTTGCCCAAAAAGGAGGCAATCGACCACGCCGGCTGGCTCGCCAGTGAGCCCGCTCGCGGCTCGCGTCCTGCAAACGGACGCCTCACGAGATCGCGAAAAGGAAATCCGAACCGCGTTCGAATGTGCCGGCGGAGCTCTGGCTTTGATAGAGAATGAGGCGCTTTTGAGCTTGGATGCAGCAATACGCCGCTTCGCGCGAGTGCGCTACTTCGCAACAGGGCGCGTCGAAACCTGAGAATTAATATCGTAATCCGCCGACAAACCCGCACAAATGCCGATAGGCATTCTGCCACACTTGTGGGTAGCCATTAGATGGCTAGTGTGCAAGTTCGAATTTCCAAGTTGAGCGCGGCTCCTTTCGGGCCGCGACGCCTAGGAATTCCCCACGAGGTTATTCGATGCTTCCTTCCACGCTTTTCGTCCGTCGTTTGCTCCTGGCCGCGCTGCCTTCTTTTGCTCTGGTCGCTGCCGCTTGTTCGGACAACGACACGCTCGACCCTGGCGATGGTGACGCGGGTACCGGCGCAAGCACGGCTGGTCGAGGAGGCGCAGCGGGGAACGCGGGCGCGGCAGGGAAGGGCGGCGCAGCGGGCGCGGGAGACAAGGCCGGCGCGGGAGGCAAGGCAGGCGCGACGGGCTCATCCGGCGCGGCGGGTTCGTCCGGCGCGGCGGGTTCGTCCGGTGCCGGTGCCGAAGCAGGCGCGGCCGGGAACAATGACTCGGGCGATCTGATCGCGCCGACGACGCTGAGCACCTCGCCGGGCGCGGGCGCAACTGGGGTGGCGAGTCAAAGTGTGATTCGCATCACGTTCAGCGAATCGATGGACCCGAGCACGCTGACGAGCCAAAGCTTCCAAGTGACGCTGGCCGGCGTGAACGTGCCCGGCCAAATCAGCTACTTCCAGCAAACGGCGACCTTCACCCCCGACAGCCCGTTCCTATTGAACAGCACGTACCACGTCGTGGTGAGCGTCGCGGCGAGCGATCTCGCCGGCAATGCGCTCGCCCAGGCGCATGCTTGGGACTTCACTACCAGCGCGCTGGCCGCGCTCGGTCCGGCACCGGTCCTGCTCGGCACCGCAGGCAACTATGCGATCCTGGCCAAGTCGGCGATATCGAACGTGCCCACTTCGGTGATCACGGGCAACCTCGGCTTGAGTCCGGCTGCGGCCAGCTACGTCACCGGCTTTTCGCTGACGAAGGCCGGCACGCGCTGGACTTCGCCGCAGGTCGTCGGCAGCATTTTCGCCGCGGACAATGACGCGCCCACGCCGAGCAATTTGACTACTGCCGTGGCCAACATGCAAACGGCATATACCGATGCTGCGGGCCGTCCCACACCCGACTTTTCGAACCTGGGTGCGGGCGCGATCGGTGGCTTGACGCTGGTACCGGGTCTGTACAACTGGGCTTCGTCACTGACCATCCCCACTGACGTCGTGCTCGCGGGCGCGGCGAACGACGTGTGGATTTTTCAGATCACGGGTGATCTCACGCTGAGCGCTGCCAAGGCCATGACCTTGAGCGGTGGCGCTCAGGCCAAAAATATCTTTTGGCAAGTCGCCGGTGCGGTCGACTTCGGAACCACCTCGCACTCGGAGGGCATCGTGCTCTGCAAGACTGCGATCAAGCTCGGCACGGGCGCTTCGATCAATGGCCGGTTGCTCGCGCAGACTGCGGTCAATATCGCCAGCAGTACCGTCACCGAACCCACGCTTTGAATTGGCGGTTGGCGACGGATCCGCGGTTTACGTGGAAAGCTCAAATCAAAAAAGTAGGTTGAGAGTTTAGCTGTCTTGGAGGGTATGAAATGTCGAAGCAAATAACGGGTTTGTTTATTTTGGGTTTGAGCGCGACGGTTGGCAACACTGTCTTTGCACAAGGCGCGGCCAGTACGGAGGCTTCCGGAACTGCCTCGGTGTCGACGAGTAACGGCGCTGCGAGTGAGGGCAGCGCGACCTCCGCACCTGCAGCCGCCAGTGCGGAGGCTCCATACGAGCCCTACCAGCCCGGCTTTCCGCCGGAGAACAATCTGCTCGAATTGGGCATCTTTGGCGGCGCCATCTTCCCGAGCAGCGATCACAACCTGCGCTACCAAGCGTATCCGCAGCAGGAGTACGCGGTCGGCGGGGAGTTCGGCGCGCGCCTCGGCTATTACCCGCTTTCGTTCTTGGGTGTGGAGGCCGAAGCCATGACCGCTGCCAGCAAGATCAAGCACACCGAGACGAGTGCTGCGATTTACGCCGGGCGCATCCAAGCCGTGTTGCAAGCGCCGCTGCCCTACGTCACGCCCTTCCTGTTGGTGGGCGTGGGTCGCTTGGGCGCAATCAGTCGCGCGATGGCCAACGATAGCGATCCCGCTTGGCACTTCGGCGTGGGTGCCAAGGTGCCCTTCACTCATTCGTTCGGTGCCCGCCTCGACTTGCGAGACACGCTGACGGAAAAGACCCAGCAGGACGGCCAAGCACACACCTTCGAAGCTCTGCTGAGCTTGACGGCCACCATCGAACGCACTCGCCGCGAACGGCCGCCGCCGCCCGCGGATTCGGACCACGATGGCTTTGCAGATCCCGACGATCGCTGCCCCGCCGATCCCGGCGTAGCGCCGAATGGCTGCCCCGCCGACACGGACTCGGACGGAGTACTGGATCGCGATGACTATTGCCCGCGAGAGCCCGGTCCGGCGCCGAAGGGCTGCCCGATCATCGATCTCGATCCGGACAAGGACGGCGTACCGCTACCTTGCGATCAGTGCCCCGCGGAAGCGGGCATCAAGCCCCTCGGCTGCCCGATTCGCGATACCGATGGCGATGGTATCCCCGACGACAAGGACAAGTGCCCCAAGGAGCCCGAGACCAGGAACGGCTTCGAAGATCAAGACGGCTGCCCAGACACCGTGCCGGAAGCGGTCAAGAAGTTCACGGGCGTCGTGCAAGGCATCTTCTTCGATCAGAACAAGGCCACGATTCGCGCCGCATCGTCCCCAGTCTTGGGCAAAGCGGCGAAGGTGTTCGCGCAGTATCCCAGTGTCAACATCGAGATCTCTGGGCACACCTCGAGCGAGGGCGACGAAGCCTTCAATCAGCAGCTATCGGTCGACCGCGCCCAGGCCGTGAAGGACTGGCTGATCAAAGCCGGTACGCCTGCCGAACGGATCACGATCCGCGGTGCCGGTCCGAGCGAGCCCATCGCTGACAACAAGACGAACGCGGGGCGCGAGAAGAACCGCCGCATCGAGTTCAAGCTCTTGCTGAATTGAGCGAAGGCTCGTGAGAGATGGGGCAGCGGCGCGGAGCTGCCCCGTCCCGTCCGAGCAGCGGGCTACGCGACGCTGAGAGTCGCGTAGTGCCCGCTTGCCAAGAAAAAACGGTCGACTCGACTCAGTGCAGGTTGATGTGACCGATGTAGTCGGACTTGCCGAGCGGGACGCCGTTGTGGCGTAGGATTTCGTACGCCACCGTAGCGTGGAAGTAAAAGTTCGGCAGTTGCAGCTGACTCACGTAGTCAGCACCGAGCACGTGCTTGCCTTCCAGCCAGGGCAGGCTCACCTGGCGCGTTTCGGCGCCAGCAAAGTCAGATGGTGAGATCGTAGAGGGACATCCGGGCGTCTCTATCATTCTTGGCTCTAGAAGCCGCGGGCGGCCGAGGAGACCCCAAAAGTACCCGTGATTCGTGGGTTTTTCGCAGTAGTTTTTAACGGACGCGCAACTGCGCGAGCGCCCTGGGTGCACTCGAGACGCGCGGTGTAGAGTTCGGACAATGACCTTCGCCCTGCCGGACCCGCCCGCATGACGGCGTTCGCGTTACCGCAAGTCGGAGAGCTATTGGCGGACAAGTACCGCGTGTTGCGCGTGGTCGCAGATGGCGGCATGGGCATCGTGTTCGAGGCGCATCACGAGTTGCTCGGAAAAAATGTCGCGCTCAAGTTCCCCTTGCCTGAGCTCGCGCACGTGCCGAGCATCGTCGAGCGCTTCTTGGTGGAAGCGCGGCTGTGTGCGCGGATCGAGAACGAGCACGTGGTGCGCGTGCTCGACGTGAGTAAATTCAGCGATCTGCCGTATATCGTGATGGAGCTCGTGATCGGCGTCAGTCTGGCCAGTCAAATGGGATCGCATTGGCCGCCGGGCAAAGCAGTCGCGTTCGCGGTGCAGATTTTGGAAGGGCTGGAAGCGGTGCACGCGCTGGGGGTCGTGCACCGGGATGTAAAGCCGGCGAACGTGCTCGTCGTGGAGAGCGCACGCGGTCCGGTACTCAAGCTGATCGACTTCGGTATCGCCAAGGATTCGCTGGCGAGGGAGGCGCTGAAGCGGCTGACCCACGCGGGGGCGTTGCTCGGTACACCCGCGTACATGGCGCCCGAGCAAATTCGCGATCCGCTGCACGCGGGCGCCTCGGTCGACCTGTACTCGGCCGCGGTGGTGTTGTTCGAGCTGCTTGCCGGCACGTCGCCCTTCACGAGTCAGAACCCCGAAGGGCTGGCGATGCAGGCCGTGACCGGCCAGGTACGGCCATTGCTCGAGCTGGTCCCGGATCTGCCTGCGCCGCTGGTCGCGATCGTGCAGCGGGGCATGGCGCTCGATGTCGGGCAGCGCTTTCAATCGGCGAGCGAGTTCGTGCAAGCGTTGCTGCCGTTTGCGGACAGCGCATTTTCCGGAATCACTCAGGCGCAAGCCTTCAACCGACGCTCCGATCACGGCCTGCACCCCACCGCGTTGGCGACGCCCTTTGTCGCCCCACCACGCGCGACGGAATACGCCGAGCCTCCAGGCGTGACGCAATACGCCGAGCCGCCACGAGCGTTCGTGCCTGCATCGGCCGTCGCGTCGTCGCCTTCGAATGCTGCACGAACCTGGGCGATTGCTGCGCTCACACTGATCGCCGTCGGCGCGGTCACGGTGACCGCGCTCGCGCTGCGCGCGCACGCAAAAGCCAGTCCCGACGCGCCGCTGCTCGTGGAAAGCGCGCCGCCCGAGACCGTCATCGCGCCGCTCGCTACCGAAGCGCCCGATCCGAGCGCGTCTGCCGCAGCTTCGAAGCCCGTTCACGCGATCACGCCGCCGCCCGCGCCGCCGCCCCCGCTGGTAAAGAGCCCAAGTGCCGAAGTGATCAACGAAACGGTGGCCGCTCGCGAGGGACGCTTCGCGCGTTGTGCGCAAGATCCGCAAGCGACTTCCATAACGCTCGAACTCCACGTTGCCGCAAACGGCAGCGTGGACAGCGCCACACCCGAGGCCAGCAGCGCATCGCCTGGCGCCACGGAATGCGTAGCCGCAGCGGCGCGCAGCTTGGAGTTTCCACCGCATCAGGGCGCGGACCAAGTGGCCCGCGTCACGATTCCACTCGCAGCCGCGGTGAGCGAACCGCCGCGCGAACGGCAGCGCCGACGCAACCCAGAATTCCCGGGTCGCGAACGTCGCACGCGTCAGCTCGACGAGTAGTTGGCTCGCTTGGACCTCGCCGCGCTCGGGAGGGACCGTTCGTCGATGAAAATTGTACTGTATGAACACGTATGAACACAGCATCATTTCTGCGCAGTGAGGCGATCACCGGCGGACAAGCGTCGATCGAGCGAGAGTCCGCGACCCGAGTCGGTCACGTCTGGGTATCGTGAGCATCGAACCTGGCACGAGGGGCGGAATCTTCGTGGCTCCCAGTGACCCGCGTTGAGACATAGATAGCGTGAGACGATCCGGCCGCCTTGCAAACTTCCGACTCGAGTGCATGCGGTGCGCCCGCATTACCGGTCAGGCCAAGGGTTTTTCACTGCTCGCGACCGTTTGTTAATGGTCGTTCAACAGAGGTTTGATTGCGTCGGCGACGTGCTAATTTGTCTGCCGAGTCGTCCACTCCCTCTCTCTGCGAGCGCCTGGAGGCGCGTTGTTAATGAAGCATATTATCTCGGTCTCTGCGCTGATGTTGTCGATGGCAGCTTGCTCGTCCGATCCTACGACCGGCGGCGGAACGAGCGGCTCAGGCAGCACGAGCGCAGGCGCCAGCGCGACCGGTGGCCGGGCATCAGGCAGTGGCGGAAGTGGAGCCGCAGGCGGCCCCACAGGCAGCGGCGGCGCGGGAACCGTGGCCGGCTCGAGCGGCAACACGGCCGGCGCGGCGCCGACGGCCGGCTCACCGGGCACTGCGGGCACGGGTGCGGGCGGCACGGGTGCGGGCGGCACGGGTGCGGGCGGCACGAGCGCGGGCGGCACGAGCGCGGGCGGCACGGTGGCCACTGGCGGCTCGGGTCCGGCCGCGACGTTCAAATGCGACAACCTGTCGCTTGCGCCGAGCAAGACTGGTGTCGCCCAACCAGCGGGCGCAGTCGGTGGCTTGAAGGTGATCGACTGGGCCGGTTTCACCGGCGCTGCGTCATTCACGTTCGACGACAACACCCCATCGCAGATACCGAACTACAACGCGTTGAAGGCAACGGGTGCCCACTTCACGTGGTTCCTGATCGCTAGCAGTGCAAGTGCTGCCAGCTACAAGCCGACCATCGCCGACGGCCAAGAGATCGCCAATCACACCCAGACCCATCCGCAGAGCGCTTCCCAGGGCGAGGTGACGAACGGCGAGAACACGCTCAAGTCGAACTTTGGCGTCGACGTACACAGCATGGCGGCGCCGAATTGCGCCGACGCATGGGCCGCCTTTGCTGCTCCGGCCAAGCTATTTCAGAATCGTGGCCCGTGCGGAAACGGTATCGCGACGGTTGGGCCGCGCGACAGCACCGACCCGTTCAAACTACCCGCATACTTGCCTGCCGCAGGCGAGGCTGGGGCGACGATGAGCGCCTCTATCACCGCTGGCAAGTGGCGCATCTTCGTGATTCATGGCTTCGACAGCCAGAATGGCACGTACCAACCGGTGCCGATCGCGAACGTGACCAGTGCTATGTCGAAGGCCGTGACGGATGGCTTCTGGGCCGAAGGCATCACGAACGTCGGCGCCTACTGGCAGGGGCAAAAGCTCATCCCCGCGACGGCCACGACCAGCGCGACTTGGACGTTGCCGGCGAACTTCCCGCCGAACATGTGTGTTCGCATCACCACGACCGGCGGCACCGTCACTCAAAAGAACGAAACCATCAGCTGGGATTCACACGGTTATTATCAGATCTCGCTGGATGCCGGCGAAGTGACGATTAAGTAAGCCGATCAGCCAGCGAACATCGCGACGCCCCGTTCCAGCGACCAATAGGCCGCAATACAACCCATCGCGTACACGAACGCGCGGGTGGTCCAGACGGGGCGTCGTTTCATGCGTGTCACGAGCCAGCCCACGGCAACGAACAGCGCAATCGCCGCGAGTTGGCCGAGCTCCACGCCGACGTTGAAGAACAAGAGCGCCGTTGGTACGTGCTTTTCGGGCAAGCCCGTTTCGAGCAGCGCCGACGCGAAGCCCATGCCGTGCAGGAGGCCGAACGCGAATGTTACCAGCCACGGCGCGCGGCGCGCTAGCGAGTCGGCCGGTCCTAGGCACTCAGTGCAGGCGAGCACGATCGAGAGCGCGATGGTGGTTTCTACCGCTGCTGACGGCAAGCTCAGCCAGCCGAATACGGTGGCGGCCAGGGTCAGGCTGTGAGCCACCGTGAAAGCGCTGATCGCAGCGATCAGCGCTTTGCGCCTTTGCACCAAGAGGGTGATTGCCAGCACGAACATCAGATGATCGAAGCCGGTCAAGATGTGCTCGATGCCGAGCCGGGTGTAGTCGAGCGCGATTGGCTCCAAGAAGCGCCACCCGGCGGATGCCGGAATGCCGTAGACGGTAACGCTCGGCGAACGGCCGTTGACCACGCGCAGGAGGCGCGAGCCGTTCTTCCAATCGATCAGCACGGTGACGCTCGATTCGCCGCCGGCCAGCCACGGAAAATCGATCGTGCCCACTAGGCCGAGCGGACCGCACTCGAGCAGTGCGCCCTGCTGCTGACACGATTTCGGGTACTGCGCGGGCGCGCGCAGCCCTTCGAGCGTCTTGGCGGTGGTCTGCCAATTGATGGCGAACTTTCCGTCTGACACCTCGGTCAGTGTCAACGTCGCGGCGTCGTAGGAATGAGCTTGCGCTCTTTCCGCGAACAACGACGCTGCGAGCAGGAGTAGGAGCGAGAGCAAGCGCAAGCGCAAGAGGCGCATCAGCGAGACTTTTCCTCGAAGCGGTAGCGCCGCATGACGACCTCGGTCGCTTGCTCCACGGCCTTCTGCGCCACGGTGCTCTTCCAACCCGCCAGCAATTGTTCGTGCAGCACGGCGGGCGGCGCCAGACCGCCTTGGATGCCGTTCAGCTCGACCAACAACAAGCGATCGTTGGTCTCGAGCTCGTGCCACTGCCCCGCCGGCAAGCTCCGAATCCGATCGGCTACTTCGGGGCCAAATTCTTGCTCGATTCGCTGGCGGTTCACGTTGGCTACCGTGCTGCGCAGGCCGAGCGACGCGGGCGTGGCCCCTGCCGCGAGTAGACGCTCGTTCTTGGCGCGCAGCTGCTCGGCTCCCGGGTCCTGCTTGGGAAACACCACGTACTCGTACTCGTAGAGCAGCGGCAGCTCGTAGTCGGCTCGGTGTTGTTCGAGGAATTGCTGCAGATCGGCCTCGGTTGGCTCGCCGAGCGGCGTCTGCAAGAGCAACCGATCGCGCATCTTTCCGATCAGCAGATTGCGCAAGGTCGGATCGTCGCGATCGAGTCGTTCGCGCAGCGCCTCACGATACAGCGCTTCTTCGCTCTTCCAGTTCGCTATGACGGCTTCGGCTTCCACCGGCGTCGCCGCTCGACCCATCTGGTCGTGATAGCGTCGCAATAGATCGGCCTTGAGCGGGGGAGTGAGCTCGATCGTGTGCGCATCGCCGACGATCGAGCGCTGCACGAGCAAAGCGGCCGCGGCGATTGCAAAAAAATGTAGCGTGGGCTCGCGCAGCAGCCGCAAAAACGCTGAGGTTTTAGCGCTGTCGATGGGTGGGGTGGCCATGCAGAGCCGCCCAGGGGTAATCCTGATCCGCGCTGAGGGCTAGGGGCTGAGTAAACGCAGCGCTTGCAGACGCTCACGGTCCTGCGCCTTTCTGGGCTCAGTCCGGGCTCCTAGGACAGGCTCTTAGCGACGAAAACGGAGTTTGAATTGAAACTCCATTTTTCGTTTCGCGAAGGGTCCCTGGCTGATGCCGCTGCGGGCCGTCACTGTCTGCACATCATTGAAGGCGGCCGCGACGCCGAAGGCTGAGTGCTCTCGGCGTCGCTGCGTGACCATCAACAACCAGACAAGACTTTACCGCTTGTTGTTGCGCTTGCGCCGGAAGGCCAAGAGCGCGAGGCCGAGGCTCGCCAGCAGCGGAGTCGCGCTGCGCGGCTGACCAACGATCGAGCAACCGCAACCGTCGTCGTCCGTGCCGCTCGTGCCGGAGCCTGCGCTGCCGTCGTCACCGGCGGCGCCGCCCTCGGGGACCACTCTGCCGCCGGAGCCGCCTCGGCCGGCAGTTGCGCTTGCGCCGCCTCGGCCAGCCGTCGCACCGGAGCCGCCGTTCGGCTCGGGGGGAGCGCCCGCCGACGCTTCGGGTTCACCGGCGGAGCCGCCCACTGCGGGCGCGCCAGCGGCGCCCGCTTCGCCGACAGGGGGGACGACGGTGCCGACCCCGAGAGTGATGGTGCTCGCCTTGCCCGTCAGGTTGACGCGATCGATGGCGGTGGGCGTGAGCTTGAGCACGGTGCCGTCGGGCTGCGCGGGGATCACCGCTCGGAACAGGTCACCACCGATGAACTTGGCGGGCGCGGTTTTGGCTTCACCACCGTTGACGGTGTACGAGACGTATACGGACTTGACCTCTTCACCGGTGTCGCTGGTGTAGGCGTCGACGACTCCGAGCCGCATCACGGTCGGCACGCCCGGCACCGCGAGCGGCGCCTCCACCGCGCGGAACTTGGGCGGCGTGGTGTCGAGCCCGACGTTCGGGTTGCCCAGGTAAAAGAGGTCGACGCGCGGAGTGCCTTCGCCTTGACCGGTGATCACATCGAGCCTGTTGTCGCCATCGAGGTCAGCGACGCCGATGCCGAGCGTCGGATCGATGATGTTGGGGAACGCGCCGGGCGAGAATTTGAAGTGACCGGTGCCGTCGTTCAAGAGCAGCTTTTCCGGCACTTCTAGCGAGGCCACGACCAAGTCGTAGTGACCGTCGCCATTGATGTCGGCGCACTTGACCGCATTGTCGTCTGCGTACGGCTCGTTGGTGATGAGGTTCGGCGTATTGTCGGTGAATTTGCCGGTGCCGTCATTGACCAGCAGTTGAGAAATGTTGCCCATGCCTGCGATGTGCCCGCCAGCGTTGTCCAGCAACAGATCGAGGTCGCCGTCCTCGTCGAAATCGCAAGCCTCGACGTTGTAGGTGTACGGGCCATTCTTTGCCGGGTAATTGCCGTCCGTTGCGTCAGTGAAGTGCGCGCTGCCATCGTTCAGGAAGATGCGGCTCTGACCGTTGCGATGGTTGACTAGAATGTCGAGGTCGAAGTCACCATCGACGTCGGCCAGATCGATGTCGATCGGCGTTCTGCCGACGGTGGGATCGAGTGGCGCGGGCACGACGGTGAGTGGTTGCGCGGTGAACACGCCCTTGCCGTCGTTCAGATAGACGAGCGTGTTGCCCGGCGATTTGCGGGGCATTTCGCCCCAATCACCCACCACCAGGTCGAGATCGCCGTCGCCGTCGAGATCGCCGAGGTGCGCACTGCCGGCTCGCGACATCAGCCCGTCGGGCAGCAGCGTGGCGGCCTGGTCGACGAAGGTGCCCGGCGCGGTCTGAATGAATAGCTTGTCCTTGTCGAGGCCATAGCCACCCGGCTGATAGAGATCCATGTCGCCGTCGCCATCCACGTCGCCGATCGCGACCTGACGCAGCCGACTCTTGGCGTCGGCGAAGGTATCCGCGGTTGCATCGCGGAACCCGCCCTTGCCATCGTTGATGTACACGGTGGATGACTCCACGCCGGAGACGGGGGCGTTGTTCGCATCGGTCTCGTCCGGCGTGTAGTAGCCGCCGCCGTTAGCGAAGACGATGTCGAGATCGCCGTCTCCATCTACGTCCGAGAGGACCAAGAAGCTGGTGTAACAGCCGAGTTTGAAGGGATTATTAGGGTCGTTGCAGGGGGTCGGCGGGAAACGAACCGAGGTCACGTTGCTGAAATAGGGAACGGTGGGCAGTGCGCCCCCAGTCGCGCCCATCCCGGCCGTCCCCGCTCCCGCGGTGCCGCCGGTCCCGGCCACCGCACCACCAGTCCCACCAGTCCCACCCGCGCCGGCGCCCCCGGCAGTTTGCGCGAACGCAGCAGCAGATAAACTCAAAGTCGCCAAAGCAGTCATGATCACGGGTCTAATTTTCATAGCGTCGCCATTCCGAAATGGTTGGTTCGATCGATCGCGTACCGTGCGTGTCGCACCTCGTGAATGAGGTCTCGCCGCTGGGTCCGTGCGAGGAGCGTGAACTCAGCACGTTGCGGCAACGGTTTCAGACAGATTGCTCGCAGCCACTCGACGACACTCTGTCCGACCCATAGAACCGAGTGTCGTCGCAGTTACCGTGACCGGATTGCGAAATGTTACGAACTGCAACCGATTGTGATTCGCGCGCCTCGCCAGCTCAAGGCGACGCGGTCGTCACGTTCATATAGCCAACGACGCCTGGTACGAAATTGGATGCGATGTCGAAACTAGCGGAGTCGGCGAACGTCCGCACGCTGCCGAGTAGGGATCCGAATGACGCGTTCCCCGTGAAGGGCATCGTCTGGTCGAAGCAGACGCCATCGCCGGACAAGCTTACCCCTAGCGCGTAGCGCTTACCCGCCTCGAGCTTGTAGCTGAAGCTGAGCGGCCCGGAGCTGACGAAGCCGCTGCTGCTCGCCTGCGAGGTCGTCTTGTCGACTCGAAGAACGAAGTCGTTCCCGACCTGCTCATAGACGACCCAGTGCAGGTCGCGCGGAGACGCGAACACGGACCACAGCTGAAGCTCCGTCAGCTTGCGCGGCGAGCGGACGTCGATGACGTTCCCCGCGTAGGTGCCCGCAGCGAGAGCCTCCACGGTCTCATCCAGGCCGAGCGTATCGGTGGCGCTCGCGGCGCAGGTGGCACTGGTCGTGCAGACGTTGGCGTTTGCCGTGCAGTCGGTCGTTACCGTGCTGAGGCTTTGTCCATCCGGCCCGCAGGTGCCTATCTCGTTGAGCGCGCAGCCCGTCGCTCCCGGCGGGCAGGGCAGCGGCATGCATTGAACCTGATCGGGATAGAAAGTGTCGGTGCTGTGAGCGATGGCTAGACACGCTTGGTCAGCATCGCACTGCTTGTGCAGCGTCGGTCCGGTGACGTCACAGAAGTAGATATCCTTGCCTTTGCACAATAAGGTGTTGAGATCGCACAACCTCGGCTTGCAAGTCGCGTTCTCGCAGAACTCGTCCGTGCCGCAGGCGGTTCCATCCTCCGGCAGCGAACCATCGTCGTTACAACTCTTGATCACATCGCCGTCGCACAGCGTCGTGCCCGGCGTGCATTTGTTCGTGACGCAGAAGGCGTACAAGCCGGCGGGACTCACCTCGCAGTGTTCCGAGCCGGTGATACAAGTTTGCGAGAGCGAACTGCTGTCACCCTTTGGCGAGCATAAGTAGACGTTGCCGTCTTGACAAAACGTGTTGAAAGGCGGGCAGGCTTGTTCCTGACAGCTACCGTCGACGCAAACCTTGCCCTGGGCCATGCAATCAGTGGAGCCCGGCAACCAATCACTGCCGAAGGCGTTGCAAGTCTGCACGCGACCGAGGTTACAAGTTCCCGCGTCTGGCTTGCAGACGCGCGGAAGGCAAACGTCCAAATCGTCGTCGCATACCTCACTGTCCTTACAATAAGCGGAGACGAAGAGGCTCGAGCCGTCCGGCACGCACTCGTAAACGTTGCCATCCTGGCACGACTTGGCGCCACCGATGCACTTGGTATCGTGGCACTTGCCTGCGATGCACTGTTGCTTGGTGTCCGCGCAGTTGACCCCGCCCGGCCGTGGCCCCGAGCCGTCCACTTTGCACGTGGTCGCGGTGTTCCCGTCGCAAACGGCTTCGTCTGCCGCGCAGCTGGTGGTGATTGGGGTGGCGGCACAGAAGGCCTGGCTGCCATTTACTTGGCATCGCCCCTCGGGGCATGTCCGCTCGATGGTCTCAGCGGCACCGGTCTCGTCGCAGCGCTCGATGTCATCCCCATTGCAACGCGCGGTGCCGGCATCGCAGACAGTCGTGTTACTGCCGGTCGTTGTCGAACTGCCGCCGCACGCCGAGCAAATCAGTCCGAAGCCCAAGAGTATCCCCGTCGATCGACCAGTCCTTGACGCCATCATTGCACCCCAGCCCAAGCATGACGCGGCTGACCTTACTTGCAATTGGATGCGGAGTCGCAGCAAATCAAGGCGGACCGTCAGACTGACATCTTCCATTCAAGCGCTTGCGCTCGCCGAGCGCCACGCGGATTTCACAGCACTCGACCCGTAGCAAGCGCGCGCGCTTGCCGGTATCGGAGTCGTTGGCCCTCCCTTGACTCGTCGGATGCCGGCTGGCCGGCTACGTACCTCGACTGCCCTCGCCGTTCTGCTACGACGGGCGCGCGTTCTTCCGCGAGCTCGCCAGCCCTGGGTCTCGATTCGATCCCGCGCCAAGGCAGCGGCTGCCGCGTTCGAAACGAGCGCGAATCACCTGGAAAACTAAGCTTCATTATTATTGGAAACATGGCTAAGTCCTGGTATGCATGCGCCACTGCCACGGCGCGCGAGCTCGCTCGGCCGTCTATGGATGGCGTCGTGCAGCGGCGTCTCAAAGCTGCGTTCGTGCGGCCGTTGTTAAGGAGCGCATGGCCTGCGAAGTGATCACGACGCCCGGTGCGGTTTTCGCGCTGTGGGGCAAGCCTGAGTTTGCGGACATCGAACGCGTGAAGGTGGTGCTGGAAAGCGCGGTCGCCACTTGCGGTCATCCGGTGGTTTACGTCACTCGTGTGCCCGTGACCGCTCCGGCACCAGACGCGCAATTCCGCGCGCAGCTGGAACGGCTGATGCCCGACCTCTTGCAGTTGTGCTCGACTTATCATGTCGTGCTCGAGGGTGAAGGTTTCGGTGCGGCGATGAAGCGCGGCGTGTTGACGGGGATGTTCCAGCTGAGCTGGCGTAGGAAGACCTTCTTCGTTCACGCGAAGGCGCTCGAAGTGGCGGGCAGTGTGCCCTTGGAGCAACGGCTGGCCGTGACCAAGCTGCTCGACGCAGCTCAGCTGCGCGGTTTGCTCGGCGCGACACGCTGAGCGTCGGCGGCAAATAAAGCGCGCGGTTGGGCTCGCGATTGGCGAAGCCCCCAGTGGAAAAGCGGCGTTTGTCGGCCGGCGGAAAAGCGTGCTTTTGATGCTTTGGGCGCCGACACTATAGTGTCCAATGGATTCCACCGAAGGCTCGGGCAACCATGAGCTGCGGCAGACTCGGCTCTCTCGCTTCGGCCGCGTGCTGGCTTTGGTGGGTCTGAGCTACATCGTGCTGAATTTTTCTGCGTCGCTCTGGCTACATCGGATGGCGCACAATCGCAGCAGTGCACCGTTGCTCGTGGCGACCGTCGCGTTCGCTTCCCTGTGGCTGCTCCTGCGCGGAGCCCCGCGGTCGCCTCGATTCGTCCGAGCCGTCGAGCTCTCTGCGCTCTTCGTGGGCACTGCGGCGATCGCGACGATCGCGCCGGTCATGGACTTGATTGCAGAGCCCGACATGATCGTCAGAAGCCTGCTGATCGACGTGCTGCTCGTGTACGCGGTGTACGTGCCATCCAGCGCGCGGCACACGCTGCTGGTCGCTGCGCTGATGACGCCGCCACTGCTCGGCTCCATCTTCGTCGCGTTCCGTGCTTGGGATCCCGCCCTATACGATCCGCCGGCCGCCACTTGGCCCAAAATGCAAGTGGGCGACATGGCCTACCCGGCGACGCTGATGAGCACCGTCTGGTGGGGGATCGCCGTCGTGATGGCCGCCAGTTTTTCGCAGACGATTTACGGTCTGCGCAAGGCGGTCCACGACAGCCAGAAGCTCGGTCAGTACACGCTCGAGAAGAAGCTCGGCGAAGGCGGGATGGGCGTAGTCTATCGCGCCTCGCACGCGATGCTTCGCAGGCCCACGGCGGTCAAGCTGCTCTTGCCCGATCGAGCTGGGAAGGAGGCGCTGATTCGCTTCGAGCGGGAGGTGCGGCGCACTGCCATGCTCACTCATCCGAACACGGTGACCGTCTTCGATTACGGGCGCACGACAGATGGTACCTTCTACTACGCGATGGAGCTGCTAGAGGGAGCGTCTCTCGACGAGGTCGTCGAGATCGACGGTCCGCAGCCGGAGGAGCGCGTGATTTACCTACTCGAGCAGGCGGCGGGATCGCTCGCCGAGGCGCATGACGCGGGGCTCATTCATCGCGACGTCAAACCCGGCAACATCCTGGTCGTCGATCGCGGAGGCATTTCGGATTTGGTCAAGGTCGTCGACTTTGGCTTGGTGAAAGACGTGGGTTCTAGGTCGCCCGTCGGAGCAGAGTCCGAGGTCGCGCTCACCATGGCCAACACGATCACGGGTACACCGCTCTATCTCGCTCCGGAGACGCTCATCGCGCCGGAGAGCGTGGACGCGCGGGCGGATCTATATGCGCTCGGCGCCGTCGGGTACTGGCTTTTGACGGGTACTCACGTTTTCAGTGGGAGCTCGATCGTCGAAGTGTGCGCTCATCATCTGCACACGACGCCGGAGTCCCCATCCGTTCGGCTCGATGCGCCCGTGAGCGCAGACTTCGAGTCGCTGCTGCTCGCGTGTCTCGCCAAGCGACGCGAGGATCGCCCTGCCACTGCGCACGTGCTGCTCGAGCGCCTTCGGGCTTGCTCCGCGGCGGGCCTTTGGACCAACGCTCGGGCCGCGGAGTGGTGGGCGGGCCATCGCCATCAGTTACATTCGGGCGGCGCGACTGCATCGAGCGCGCCGAGAGCGCGAGACACCGCAAGCCCGCTGCTGATCACTCGGATCGCGGACTGAGCGAGCGCGCTTGCGCGGCATTACGGACTCACCGATTGCTCCCAGAAGACCACCTGTCGCTCGCGGTTGGCCACGAAGGACACGCCGCCGTCTTGGGAGATCACCACGGCCAGACCCTCCGGGTGATCGTTGACGAAGCGATAGGCGGCGCGGTGGCGCGTGCCGACATTCTCGATGTCTTCCGGCTGGCGGACTTGCCCCTCGGTGTCGATTGCGCGCCAGACTCGACCCGGGGTCGGGAGCTCAGCGGACACTTCGGCGCCAAATCCGAGGACACTAAAGCGCTTGTCGAGGACGAGCGCGCCGTCGATGGCGGTGAGGTTGGCCAGCACGCGGCTCTGTTCGAACACCGCTTGCTCGAGCTCTTCGAAGCGCGCGCTGTGGTTCGAGGCAAAGTCCAACCAGCCCACGGAATCCTTCGAAGTGGTGGCGGCGACGGCTTCGAGGATCTGAAATAGGAGCGTCCGATAGCGACGCGAGGGCTCGTCTTGAGCGAACGAATATTTCAGTCGCAGCCCGCTGAGCGGCTTGGCTTCCGCGGGGCCGCGGGTGTCGACGATCAGGATCAAACCTCCGTGGCGCGCGCCTCGGACGAGCTGAATCGCCCGCCGAAGCATCTGTTGCCCTACTTTTCCGATCAGTGAATGCTCGACGGAGGTCGGCGAGGCCACTCGTGTCTGCAGCGCAGCGTGCTCCTCCTGAATCACTTGGCGCTCGCGGGCGAACATGGCGGGCAGCCAGTTCGAATCGAACACGTCCAGCGCGGCATCCACCAAGAGCCCTCGCTCGAGGGCGCCGATCAGCTGACCGGCACAACGGATCGCGAGCTGCCCCGGAGCGGTTACGTGGATGATAGGATCGTACGTCCAGTTCGGCACGACACTGCGGCCGCCCCAGGTGGGCGCGAGCCACGCGGGACCGGAATGAGCCACCCCCCAAATGCGCAGCTTGCCTTGCTCGACGTGAGCGCCGATCAACGCGGTCTCGAACGGCGCTGCCGGCGCCAGGCGGCGCAATTCGTCGGCATTCAGCGGCCGGGTGCGGTCGAACCTGAGCCGAAGTACGCCCTCATTGGGCACCCCAGCGTCGGGCAATTGCTCGAATCCAGTGAGCAGCAAGCGGAAGCGCGTCGAGCGAGCCTCCTCCGCCATCAATGATGCTTGAAACGCGGCGGACAGCGCGTCATCGAGCACAGCGTGTGGCAGCGTCAAGGGTGTCGCCGCGGGCCAGTGCGCCTCGACGTAGCGAGCAAGGTCGGGCGGGTACGCGCTGGGCCGGTGCATCGCCGCAGTATGCCAGGAGAGCGCTTGCGCGCGACTGCTTTGGTCTGCATTCTCCGCTCGAGGTGAACGGGATGGCGACTGGGCACACGCGATTCGGCCGTGGGGCGCGCTTAGCGCTGGTCGCCACGATCGTACTGACGGTGGGAGCAGGATTTCTGTATCTCGCCGGCTGGCTGTCCCCGCAGCGCCTCACTCCCGGGAGGCTGATCGATACCTTCGAACGGCTCAACGGTCCCCACCCGGGGTTTCGTCGCAACCACGCCAAGGGCGTGAGCATTAGTGGCTACTTCGAGGCGAACGGCGCCGGACAGCGATTCTCGAAGGCCACCGTTTTTCGACCGGGTCGGGTCGATGTCGTAGGGCGCTTCGCGCTGGCCGGCGGCATGCCCTACGCCGGCGACAACGCGGCGACCGTTCGCAGTATGGCGCTCCGCTTTTCCTTGCCGAACGGTGAAGAATGGCGGACGGGCATGAACAACATCCCCGTCTTCGTCGTCAACACGCCCGAAGCCTTCAACGAGCAGCTGGTCGCGACGGCGCCAGACCCGAAGACCAAGAAGCCCGACCCGGAACGCGTCAGCGCGTTCCTTGCCAAACATCCCGAAACGGCCCGCGCCATTCGCAGCATCAAGGCGCAAGCTCCCACCTCTGGCTTCGCAGACAGCACCTACAACGGCTTGAACGCGTTCGAGCTCAGCGACGCGGAGGGTCGTGTCACGCCGGTTCGCTGGTCGATGGTGCCGCTGCAATCGCCGCTGCCTGCCGCCCCGACGGGCTCCGCCTCGTCTGCGAATTTTCTATTCGACGCGCTGATCGCCCAGCTAAAGCAGGGCCCATTGCGCTGGCGTCTGGTGTTGCTGATCGGGCAACCGGGCGACCCCACCAGCGATGCAACGTTGGCCTGGCCCGAGGAGCGCGAACGGGTCGATGTCGGAACCCTGACCATCGATCACGCCGAAGGCGAGGCGACCGGCATCGCGCGCACGAT
This sequence comes from Pseudomonadota bacterium, assembly GCA_037200885.1. Lineage (GTDB taxonomy): Bacteria > Myxococcota_A > Polyangia > Polyangiales > Polyangiaceae > PMG-095. Next base: position 366,924 of record JBBCIN010000003.1, on the reverse strand, counting down.
CAACTTCGATCCGCTCGTGCTGCCGAACGGAATTGCAGGGTCCGACGATCCCCTGCTCAGCGCGCGATCGGCTGCTTACTCCCAGTCCTTCACGCGGCGTGTGAGCGAGCCGGTCTCCGCGAGCGCCGTCACTACACCGGCCGGCGAAAAGTGAGCGAGCCATGAAGCCAGTTTCACAATTTGCTTGGTCTTCTCGCGTGCTCCACTGGCTAATGGCCGTCGCCTTGCTCTGCATGTTGTCGATCGGCGTGAGCATGGTCACTTCACTGGACCATTACCAGCTGCTGGTCGCGATTCATCGACCGCTGGGCATACTGATTCTGGTGCTCGCGGTGATACGCCTGGTGAACCGTCAGTTGCAGCCACTGCCGCCGTTTCTGGCCACGATGTCGGCGACAGAGCGCCTGATCGCGACGGCTTCCGAGCGCCTCCTGTACGGGCTCATGTTCCTGCTTCCGCTGGTCGGGTGGGGGATGCTCTCCGCCGCGCGCTTCCCGGTCCGGCTCGGACCGATCGTACTGCCTCCGATCTTGCCGCACAACGTGGCCCTCTACACGCTGCTTCGTCGCTCGCATACCGTACTCGCTTATCTGCTCTTCTTTACGTTCATGGCACACCTCAGCGCGGTGCTGTTTCATACCTTGGTACTGCGTGATGGACTGCTCGGCCGAATGCTCCCCTGGTCCGCGCGCTCGCGCGGAGCGGACGACAAGTTCGATTCATCCCAGAATCGTGAGCGCGATTCCGAGTAAGATGCCGAGTACGGCGGGCAGCTTCTTCCAGCCGTTGGCCTCCTTGAACAAGAACACTCCCGCGGCGAAGGCGATCAAGGTACTGCCGCGGCGAAGACTGGCGACGAGCGAGATCAAACCCGCCTTTTCGCGCAGCGCATAAAAGTAGGCAAAATCAGCGCAAAGCAAGCACAACGCCAAGAGCAGCATGCTGAAGCGAAATTGAAAGCGCTCCTCCGGGCCGTGGCGTCTCTCGCGGGTGCGTGCGCGGGCGAGCCACCAAAGGCTGGCTAGCGGAGCGAACAACGCCAGTAGGTAGATCGAGAACCAAGCCTGCACCGTGGCTGGCGCGAGTGCGAGCTTGCCCAAGAGTAGCTTGTCGTACAGACCGCTGGCCGCGCCGAACAGTGTGCCCAAGATCATGTATCCCACCCAGCGGTCGCGGTGGAAATGCACGCCCTCGAGCCGCCCGACCAGCGACAGGCCGAGGAAGGAAAGCAACGTGGTCGAGATCCCGAGCAGCTGCAGCAGCGATGGGCGCTCGCCGAGCAGGATGATTGCGGCCGCGAGCGTCCACAGTGGGCTCGTGGCGCGAATCGGCGCGGCCAGCGAGATGGGCAGATGCTTGACGGCGAGGTACGTGCAAAGCCAGGACGCCGCGACGATTGCCGCTTTCAAGAGCAACTCCGCGTGACCCAACCAGGGCAACTCTGGAACGATCAGGCTTATCGGTAGCGCGCCCGGAGCGAGGCGTTGGACGAGCAACAGCGCGGACCAAACGGTGGCGCAGGTGCCCGTGCTGACGAACAGGACCGGAACGACCGAGTTGTTGCGCAGAGCGTGCTTTTGACAGATGTCGTAAAAGCCGAGAAACAGCGCTGAAGTAAGGCTGAGCAAGGCCCAGTGCATTGGATGGGGGCGATGCGTACTCGGGGCTGGTCGCCGAAGCCAGCGCTAGTTCGGGCTCAGCCTACATAACCGTCTCACCTGCCTCGAGGCGCACGCACGAGGCATGCCGCTTGCAGCGTTGCTTACAGCTCGCACCGATTGCGACGCGCTTCCGAGGGATATGACCGATGATGAAATCAGCAATTGTATTGTCCGTATTGACGCTATCGACTGCCGCTTTGGCGGACACGAGTGGTTATTGGGTGAATGCGACGGGGCAAGTCGCGCGCGACGGCGCGGGCACGTGTTATCACAACGGCACTTGGACCCCGGAAAAGGCCATCCCAGGCTGCGATGGTGTTCCCCTGGTCCAAACCGCTCCGCCGCCCATCGCCGTGGCGCCGCTGGATGCCGACCGAGATGGTGTCAGTGACGATTTGGACCAATGCCCGAGCACTCCGGTCGGCGCGGTAGTGGATACGGCGGGTTGCCCCAAGAAGCTCGAACGGAACTTCATTAGCTATTTGGACGTGAAATTCGGCTTCGGCAAGCACGATATCGAAGGCGACGCGCACGCCGAGATTCGAAAGGTCAGCACTTTCATGAAGCAGTACCCGTCGGTGAAAGTCACCGTCGAGGGTTACACCGACGACACGGGGCCGGCCGATTTCAACCGACAGCTGTCGAAGGAACGGGCGGACGCGGTGATCGCAGCATTGGTCGCCGATGGCGTCAGCGCGGGCCGCCTCAGCTCTGCCGCCTACGGCGAGACTCATCCCATGGCAACGAACGAAACCGCAGCCGGCCGGCGCGAGAATCGTCGTGTCATGGCGTACGCGCAAGCCGACACCGTCGTGCTCGAGATGAAGCCGAAACAATAGCCCCAACGCGCAGAGCCTCCACGGGCACGCGAGCGGCCAGCTCCGTGCCCGCCGAAGAGCCACAGTGCGCTCTCGCCCGACGCATAGTGTCACGTGCAGTGTCTCACTCGACCAGTGTCTCACTCGACCTTTCGAGCGCGACGAAGTTGCCAATTGCAAGATAGCGCGTTCACGGTCCGACCGCGTCCCCGACGCCGAAGGCTGGGACACGGCGCGACGTGGCGCGTGACCATCAACAACCAAGTAAACTCGCGCGGAGAGTCGACTAGTTGAGCCGTGCCGCGTGCTGGCGCATGCTCCGGCCGATGAGTGCAAGACGACGTGACGTGGACGATTTGGACAAGCCCGTGGTTCGCCGCGCGCCCGAGCAAGTGGCGGCGGCGGAGGAGAACGTGCGCGGCATTCTTGCGTTTCTGGGTGAAGACCCGGCCCGTGAGGGATTGCTCGATACGCCGGCGCGCGTCGTGCGCGCGTACGCCGAACACTTCGCTGGGTACGCGCAGGATCCGGCGGAGTACTTGGCGAAGACGTTCGAAGAGGTGGAGGGCTACGACGAGCTCGTCTTGGTGAGTGATATCGAGTTGTTCAGCCATTGCGAGCATCACATGGTGCCGTTCGTGGGTAAGGCGCACGTAGCCTACATTCCGAATGGGCGCGTCGTGGGCTTGAGCAAGATCGCGCGCGTGGTGGATGTTTTTGCCAAGCGGCTGCAGGTTCAGGAAAAGTTGACCAAGCAGATCAGTGACGCGATTCAGTCACACTTGCACCCGCAAGGCGTGGCGGTGATCTTGCAGTGTCAGCACTTTTGCATGTGCTATCGCGGCGTCAAAAAGCCCGGTTCGTGGACCACGACCAGCAAGCTGCACGGTATTTTCTTGAACGACGCGGCCGCGCGGATGGAGCTTTTCACGTTGATTGGCCTGAAGCGGCAGATTGGCGGGCAAGGCGTTTGAACGCGCTGGCTGCGATCGACATCGGCACGAACTCGGTGCGTCTGCTGATCACTGATTCGGCGGGCCGCGAGCTCGAGCGGTTGATGCGCATGACGCGCTTGGGACAAGGCGTCGATCGGACGGGTGAGCTAGCGCCGGAAGCGATCGCGCGAACGGTCGCGGTACTGCTGGAGTATGCATCGCGCATGCGAGCGCATGGCGTGAGGCGGGTGCGCGCGGTGGCGACCAGTGCCGCGCGCGACGCGCGCAATGGCGCGGTGTTCTTCGATGCAGCCGAGCGAGCGCTCGGCGCGCGGCCGGAGCTCTTGAGTGGGGACGCAGAGGCGCGCTTGTCGTACGACGGTGCCACGCTGGGCTTGGCGATGAGTGACGGTCCCTTTCTGATCATCGATCTCGGCGGCGGCTCGACCGAATTCGTCTTGGGCACCGACCAGCCAGAAGCGGCGATTTCCGTCCAGATGGGCTGCGTGCGTATGACCGAGCGGCATTTGCACGGCGATCCTCCGACGAGCGACGAGTTGCGCGCGTGTGAAAGCGACGTGCGTCGCGAGCTCGCGCGCGTGCGCTCGGCGATTGACGTGACGAAGGCGCGCTGCGTGGTCGGGCTGGCGGGCACGGTGACGGCGCTCTCCGCGATGCAACTCGGGCTCACACACTATGATGCAACGCGTACGCATCACAGTCGTCTCAGTGCGGTGCAAGTAGCAACTCTGTGTGGTCGCTTGGCTGGCGCGAGCGTAGCCGAGCGGCGCGGGCTGCTGGTCGAGCCCGCGCGCGCGGAGGTGATCGTGGGCGGGGCGCTCGTACTCGGGACCAGCATGAGCGAACTCGGTCTGGCTGAGCTGCTCGTCAGCGAGCGAGATATTTTGGACGGTTTGGCGGCATCGCTGCGCTAGGGCTTGGGCGAAAGCGCGCGCAGGCCTACTCGCACGCATCCGCCGTCAGCTCGGCGCCGTTAGCGCAGATGTCTTCGGTACCGTGGCCCACGTTGGCATCGTAGCGGGTAGCACATGCTCGCGTTCTAGGCGCATCGGCAATGTTGAGCTAGCTTTTGCTCCAAGATGACCAACAAACCCGAGCCGCCAATCACAGACGCGATGGTCGATGAAACGCTCGATGAGTCCTTTCCTGCCAGCGATCCGCCGGGCTGGACGCTCGGCCACGAGCCCCACCCCACGGCAGTTCGGCTGGGCGCAGACGGTCTGCTCGCCCTACTGTCGCCCGACGAGCTTGCGCGGGTCGCCGCCCTGAAAGGTCAGGCTCGATTGCCACCGAACGAAGAGTACATCGACCTCACGCACCCCGAGCGCGGCGTGCTGATCGCCTCCGCTGACCAAGCCACGGATCTGGCGCAGGCATTGCCGAGGAGCGCGCTCAGCGCCGAAACCTGGGCGAGGGTGCAACGGGCCGCGCAGCCACGGTGATTGCCCGCTTGGCGGCGATCTCCCGCGGTGTCATGGTCAGCGCTGACCATCATGCCCGTGACTATCGCTTTCGATAACAGCTACGCGCGCTTGCCCGAGCGCTTTTATGCTCGCGTTTCGCCGACGAAAGTTGGCGAGCCGCGGATAATCAAAGTGAACCACGCGCTCGCGGCGGAGCTTGGGATTGATCCTGCGGAGCTCGATTCAGCCGAGGGAGCTCAGGTCTTGGCGGGCAACGTACTGCCGGATGGGGCTGCGTCCATCGCGCTCGCGTACGCGGGTCACCAATTCGGCGGCTTCTCGCGCCAGCTCGGCGATGGGCGCGCGATTTTGCTCGGCGAGGTGATCGACCGGAACGGAGCGCGTCGCGATATTCAGCTCAAGGGGGCAGGGCGTACACCGTTTTCGCGGCAGGGTGATGGTCGCGCGGCGCTCGGCCCCGTGCTTCGCGAATACATCGTGAGCGAGGCGATGGCGGCCTTCGGCGTGCCCACGACCCGCGCGCTCGCCGCAGTGACGACGGGCGAGACGGTCGTGCGCGAGCAGCGTTTGCCAGGCGCGGTGCTCACACGCGTGGCTGCGAGTCACCTTCGCGTCGGAACGTTCGAGTTCTTCGCCGCCCGCGACGACCGCGAGGCGGTCGCCGAATTGACCAAGTACACGCTCGCTCGTCACTATCCACGCCAAGCACAAGAGCAAGCAAGCCTCCCGAGCGAAGCCTTACGCCTGTTGGACTGCGTCATCGATGCGCAAGCATCGCTCGTCGCGCGCTGGCTCGGCCTCGGCTTCGTGCACGGCGTAATGAACACCGACAATACCTCGATTTCGGGTGAAACCATCGATTATGGGCCGTGCGCCTTTCTCGACGAATACGATCCTGACAAGACGTTCAGCTCGATCGATCGCAATGGACGTTACGCGTTCGGCAATCAGCCCAAGATTGCGCTGTGGAACTTGGCACGCTTTGCCGAAACACTGCTGCCACTGATCGCCGACAAGGAGGACGAAGCCGCGCGCTTGGCCACGGGGCGCCTAGAGCGCTTTCCCGATCTCTTCGAGGCTGCCCAGTCGCGCGTGATGCGGGCCAAGCTCGGCCTCTCCACCGAAGACGCCGCTGACACTGCGCTGATCGCTGATCTGTTGCAGCGGCTCGCGCTGAACCACGTCGACTACACGGTCTTCTTTCGCGCTCTGTGCGCGGCCGCGGAAGACCCCGGCGCAGACGCTCGCGTGGCGGCGCTGTTCGAGGATCCCTCGGCGTTTGCCGGCTTCGCCGAACCCTGGCGGCGACGATTAGCCCTCGAGCGCGTCGAGCCTGAAGTGCGCGCACGCGCCATGCGCCGAGTGAACCCCGCATTCATTCCCCGCAATCACCGGATCGAGCAAGCCATTGTAGCGGGCCTGAGCGGTAATTTCGCACCCTTCGAGACGCTCGTGCGCGTGCTCGCGCAGCCATATGAAGATCAGCCGGAGTTCGCGGACTTGGCCGAGCCGCCCCTGGTCAGCGAGCGTGTCAGCGCTACTTTCTGCGGAACCTGAACCGCCACGCGATCAGCGGACGCAGCGCACGCGATATTTGCCGTCGACGCCGTCGGAGTGCGACGTTCCGTCGCCGAAGTTCACTGTCCACGCGGCCTGTCCGTCGCCGTCGGGCGAGGACGACCAGTACGTTTCAGGCAGCGTATCTGCGAAGGCATCGACGTCGATGGTCGGCGAGGTTTGCGATTGATCGAGCTCGACGAGCGAAAACAATTCAGCGATCGCCGGCAAGCGCCAGCCGCCTCCCGACCGGGACAGGCTCGCGCAGTAGTCGCTGGCCTCGCTCCAAGTATATTTTTCCGGCGCTGTCGCTTCTTCCCAGACCAAGCCGCAGCACGACGAGGTGATCGCTCCGCTACCGACGTATTTGTAACCTGGCGGCGCGCAGCCCTCGAGCGAAGCGCAGGCCGGGCACTGCTCGGTGGACGCGGGATCCCAGACGCACACATCCTGTCCCGAACCTCCGCCCGCCGTGGTCGAACCTCCGACGGCTTGGCCTCCGCTTCCACCGCCTGCGCCGCTCCCCGCGCTGCTCGTTCCCGCGCCGCTGCTCTCGCCGCTGTCTCCGCTCGCGCCGGCGCTCTGGCTCCCGCCGTCCCCGCTTTGAGCTTCATCCTTGCCGCCTTGCCCGCCTTGGCCTCCACGAGCGGCGCCCGCGGCGCCCGCGGCGCCCGCGGCGCCCGCGGCGCTGTCACTGCTGCCGCAGCCGACGCACAGCAGCATCGCCAGAAATGTTCCCTGCGCCAGGCCAAAACGAACGAAATTCAATGTATGCCTTGTGCCTTTCTCTAGCTCAGCGTGCCTGAGCCAATTGGTCCACCCTGTTTCTCGAGCGCTTCAGCTGAGATTGGGCGATCGCGGGTCCACAACGCACCTCCAACGGACACCGACTGCCTCGCTGGGACGGAGGTCCCAGACGCTCTCGGACGGGCGCTCACTGGTGCTTGAAATATTGCACGGCGCGTTCGTGCTTTTCCGCGGCGGCGCGAGTGCGGAAGGTTCCGAGATTGCGACGCCGCCCTGTCTTCGTGTCTTTTTTGCGCGAGTACAGGCGGTACACACCGCTGACTAGCTTGCGGATCATGACCTACTCCTCGAATCAATATCGATGTACGACCACCACTTCACGGTGCTCGACGTGGCGACGTTCATGATGATGAGCGTACTCGGGCTGCGCGCGAACCACGCAGCCCACTGCGGACAGCGCAATGCTTGCACATAGAAAAATGGCACTGAATCGGATCATGTTTGACCTCACTGGTAGGGATTGATGCAAGCCTCGGGCCGAGCCGTGCTCGCGTCCGAAACGGGCCAAATCCAGCGGTAAATGCGGCGCCGCCCGGGCCGGGCGCTGTCGCATTCGGTCTCGGCTAAAGCGCCCCAGCGCGCGCCCGCGCGGTCAATGTGTTGCCGGAGTCACGCTCGCCAGGGATGCCGCTTCTTCCGTCTCCCCGCACGGCGCGCGGACGGCTGCGGCTGCGAGCGAGCGGACATTGGCAGCATCAGCGGGCTGGTATAGAACAGACTGGAACTGGGGAATGGGATGCTCGGCAAACAAACACTCGTCGCGTTCGTAGCCACGGCCGATGCCGCACGTGCGCGTGCGTTCTATGAAGATACGCTCGGCCTGTCCCTGGTTTCGGATGATCCTTACGCGCTCGTGTTCGACGCCAATGGCACGACGATCCGTTTGCAAAAGGTGGAGGGCTTGCAGCCGCAACCGTTTACTGCCTTGGGCTGGACAGTCGATGACCTCAACGCAATCGTCGCGGGCTTGAAGCAGAAGAACGTCACGTGCGAGCGATTCCCCGGGATGAACCAAGACGCGCAGGGGGTCTGGGCGTCACCCAGCGGGGCCCGCGTTGCTTGGTTCAAAGATCCAGATGGGAACGTGCTCTCGCTTACGGAATTTTGAAAGTATGACGGCGGCCTGAGGGGATCTGTCGAAGCAGATCCGGGAAGCGCTGGGGCTTGGAGTGTGTAAACTGGACGCCATGAAGTTGACGTTGCCGGCGGTGCTCTTGGCCGGAGCGACCGCATTGGGCGGTTCGCTCGGCTGCTCCTCGGACACGCAAAATGGGGCAGGTCCGTTGGGTGGCACGGCAGGGACTTCGGCCGCGAGCAATCTCAGCGGTGGAGGCGGAGCCAATGCGGGCGAAGGGGCGGTGACGGACGGCGTTTGCCCAGAGCACCCCACTCCGCAACACGCGCAGGGCACGCTCCTGTCACTTTCGCTCCAGCTCGTCATGGCGGGCAAGCCGTTCGTGTTCGGACAACCGAATGCGCTGCCGGATGGCGGCTCGTTGATTCCGATCAACCTTCGCTTCTACATCTCGGAGGTCAAGCTGCTGAGCAGTAGCGGCGAGCCGCTCGCCGTAGACGCCGTGACTGAAGCGGGTGTTCCCGAGCCGTACGGAGTCCACTTCTTCAATGCCGAGGACGCGGACTCCAGCACGCTGCGCGTGCTAGCTCCGCCCGGAGAGTACGCCGGGCTCAGTTTTGCGCTCGGGCTCAAGCTGGCTTGCAATCAGCAGCCGCCGGCCGGCTTGTCCGATCCGCTCACCGACTCCTCCCAGATGACTTGGCCGCAGACCGGCGGCTTCTTGTTCCTTCGCTATGAAGGGCGGTACGCCGCAGCTGATGGTGCTGGTGCATCGGGCGCGAGCTCGACCGATCAGATCCCGTCCGCGGTGCACATGGGCGGGGACATCACGAAGGAGCTAGTGCCAAGCGTGACGGTTTCCGGCGCGCTTTCGCTCCCCCCGAGCGGCACCCTCGAAAAGGGTTTGAACGTGGTGATGGACGAGATCTTCAAAGGCGCAACCAGCAATATCGACGTGAGCGATGAGAGCGTTGGCTTCCTCGCCACGGCCGATGCCGTAGCCGGCTTGCGTCTGCGTCACGACTGGTCCGAACTGCACGTGTTCGTGCTCGAGCCTTGAGTGATGGTAGAGCATTCGCTTCTGGCGGCGTCGGTGCTGCTTTCGCTCGGTTTGCTGGCAGGCTGCTCCGGTGGCAACGCGGCACCGGCGTCGGATGGAGCCCCTTCACTGATCGGCTCGACGACTCCCGCGGGCTTCCCGAAAGGCACCGCGGGTGATCAGGCTCCCGCCGACAACGCGCTGACTTTGGACCGAGCGACGCTCGGCAAGCGGCTGTTTTACGATCCACAGCTGTCGCGCACGAACGACGTCTCGTGCGCCAGCTGTCATCAGCAGCAGTACGCCTTTGCCGATCCAAACGCAGTGTCGACTGGAGTGGACGGCCGCACGGGCACGCGAAACGCGCCTTCGATCGTGAACGCGGCCTGGGGCAAGACCTTCTTCTGGGATGGCCGCGCGCATAGCCTGGAAGAGCAAGCTGGGCAGCCCATCGAAAATCCCCTCGAAATGGACTTAGCGCTCGAGGACGCGGTGGCGCGGATCGCGGCCGATGCGAGCTATGTCGATGCCTTCCGAAAGGCGTACGGCGAAGCACCCAGTGCGGATTCGCTGCAGAAGGCACTGGCCAGCTTCGTGCGCAGCTTGGTCAGTGGCATGAGCCCCTACGATCGACACCTGCGCGGCGACGATAGCGACTTCGGCCCTCAACGCCAACGCGGCGAAGCACTCTTCCAAAGTGAGAAAGCAGAGTGCTTTCATTGTCATCCCTCGGGCGAGCTCACCAACGAGGGCTACTTCAACAATGGCACGTACACGGCGGGCGGCGATACCGGGCGCCAACAAGTGACCGGTCGCGTGGGCGACATCGGAAAATTCAAAGTGCCCGGCCTACGCAACATCGAAGTCAGCGCGCCTTACATGCACGATGGCTCGCTGGCCACTTTGGAGGACGTGATCGAGCAATACAACGCGGGTGGTCGCGGCGATCCCACGACCGATCCGCTGGTCGCTCCGCGTTCGCTCACGAGCGACGACAAGGCCGATTTGCTCGAGTTTTTGCGTTCGCTCACGGATCCCACGCTGCTCGTAGATGCGCGCTTCGCACCTTGATCAGCGACGCCGCTCCAGCCGTTCAGAGCGCGCTCTCCTCGAGCGAAGGTTTTCGGCCTTGCGCGTCGATGCGAGCGTATCGAAAATCGGCTCGAGCCGATCACTCAGCGCATATCCCACGACAGCCGCCTGCGGTCCAACTTCCGCCGCTACCGAGGCCTGCACGCACAAGCGGTGGCAAGCTTTAGGGCGGCAGCCAGGTTTTGCCGGTCTCACAATCGATGTGTGTGAGCCGCGCGCTCTCGCGCGAAATGTCGATCGTACCGAGCATGATCGGCAGCTGAAAACGGCGCGGGCCGATCGAACCCGGGTTGAATAGGGTCAAGCCGCGGTCGCGGCCGATGAACGGGACGTGGGAGTGACCGCACACCACCAGTGACGCACGTTCGCGGCTCGCCAGCCGCGCGACGTCCGCGCGCAGCTTCGGGCCGTACACGGCAATGTGCAGCAGCAATAGCCGAAGCTTCATGCGCTCGCCGTCCATCAACTCGAGCGTCACCACGTCAGGCACTTGGCTGGTTTGCACGTCGATGTTGCCGCGCACCGCGAACACCGGTGCCAGCTCAGCGAGCCGATCCAGCACCGCCAATTCACCGATGTCTCCGGCGTGCAGGATCACGTCCGGCGCGAGCTCGCGGATCCGTTGCTCGGTCGCGGGGTGCGGCTTGGAGTGAGTGTCGGCTACGACCGCAAATCGAAACTTGCCGTCTGGCCGCGCCTGTACGGTCGCTTTGCTGGAAACGGGCTTTCGCGGCACGGTCCGAGTGTGGCACCGGACCAGGTGCTTCTCCATCCTCTCAATCCGTAATCGTGCCACCCGAGGCGGCGCGACTCGAGGCCCTTGCCCTCGGTCGCGCCGCCCAGGTTGCGGATTCAGTGCTTTGCCGCGCTACTTCGTCGCGCGCGAGTGCGGGCCGCTTTTCGTGCGGCTGCTTTTCGTGCGGTCGGGCCTCGGCTGCGTGCGGAGGCGTGGGCTTGACGTGAGAGAGCGCTGGAGGTTCCTGCCGCGGTTGGTTCACGCTCGAGCGCTTCACGGGTGGCGCGGCTTCGGCGTGGAGACGGCTTGCGTGTCGGCTCGGAGCGGCCGCGCGCGCTATCTCGGGCGGCGCTTTGACGCGCCCGCTTGGAGGTGCTGCCCTCCTTGGGTGGCGGCAGGGCCACGCCCGCTCGACGCGCTTTGGAGAGGCCGATGGCGATCGCCTGTTTGGTCGAGCGTGCGCCGTGTTTGCCCTCGCGCACGTGATCGATTTCCTCGCGCACGAACTCGCCCGCTTGAGTGCTGGGGGCTTTGCCTTGGGCCTTGTCTTTCGCGGCGCGCCGCTTGGTTCGTTCTTCAGGCATGGCTGGGTCTGTCCTGGTGTTGCGCTGCGTCCTGTTGCGTCCTATTGCGTAGGAAATGCACGGAGCGTGCCGACTCACGCAAAGGGCATCAGCAATATTTTGCCGCCCGCGCCGCCGCGTTCGGCCAGTGCGTGGGCAGCGGGTGCCTCAGCCAGGGGGAAGCGTTTGGCGATCGGCAGTTTTAGCGACCCGGCTGCGACCGCCGCAGCCAGTAGCGCGAGGCGCGGACTGTCGGGGTGCGACATGAAGGCGCTGACCATCAGGCCGCGCTCCTTGGCCAACGGGGGCTGGCCGACCACGCTGCCGATGGTGCCGTTGGCTTTGATCTTGGGCAAAAGCTTGGCGATCGTTTCGCCGCCCACGGTGTCCGCGACGCAATCGAGCGGCGCGAGTTGAGCGAGCGCACTCTCGTCATCTAGGGCCACAACGCCGTCGACGTCGAGCGACTTTGCGTCGTCCAAGCGGTTCGAGCGCACGCCGGCGAGCACGCGGGTGCCGCGTTGCTTGATGCTCCACACGGCAACTCGGCCCACGGCGCCGAGCGCCCCGGTAACCAAGACCGTCAGGCCCGCGCCCGCGCTGGGGCCTAGGGTCGCTTCCGCCAATTGATCACCGGTGAGCAACGCGAGCGGCAGAGCGCCCGCGTCTTTGGCCGATAGACCCTCTGGGATCTTTGCCCACGCTTCTTCCGCAGCGACCACGAACTGTGCGTAAGCACCGTTGACCACGCCGAGTACGTGGTCTCCCTCTTTGAAGGCTGTGACACCCGCGCCGACGCGAACGACCTCGCCCGCGGCATCTCGCCCCAGTATCGCGGGTAGCTCGAGCGGCATCACTTTTTGAAGTGCACCGCTGCGCAGCTTCCAGTCCACCGGGTTGAGGCTGGTACTGGCCACGCGGATCTTGATTTGTCCCGCGCCCGGCTCGGGCTCTGGGTGATTTCGAAGCTCGAGCCGATTGGGATCGCCGTACTCCGACAATACGATGGCTTGCATTCGTGCCTCCTGCGCTCATTGCTTGCAGGAACTAGGCCGAAGCGAAGCTACTTTCGCGCTGGCGGCGCGCCCGGGGGGCTTCCGCTGTTCATCCGCTGAAATAGCTGGTCCATGTCCGCGCGTGACATCTGACTCGAGCGGCCAGAAAATCCGAAGGTGAGCTCGCTCGCCTCGGTGGACAGTTGCGTGAACACCGAATCGACGTAGTCGGCGAGCTCTTCGCCGAAATCATGCGAGCCGCCCAGGTTCGTCTTCACGGCGGGCGGAATAATCTCCGTTACCGAAATGGTGGTCGCTTTCAGCTGTTCGCGCAAAGACATCGTGAACGAATGGAGCGCGGCTTTGGTGGCGCAGTACACGGGCATGTGCGCGAGCGGCACGAACGCCAGACCGGAGCTCACGTTCATGATCTGCGCCTTGGGCTGCAGCCGCAAATGCGGCACGAACAGCGCAGCCAAGTGGATCGGCGCCGCGAGGTTGATCTCGATTTCCTGCGCCGTGTCTGCCCACGGTTCGCCCTCATGCAAGCTCACTTTGCGTTGGATCCCGGCATTGTTGATGACCACGTTCAAGCGCGGGAACTCGCGCGTCGCCCAGCCTGCCAATGCGACGCGATCCGCGGGCTTGCCCGCGTCGTTGACCAGAGTGTGAACGCTCGGATACTTGGCTTTGAATTCCTCTAGCGCTGATGCGCGGCGACCAGTGACGATCACCTCGTTGCCGAGCTCGATGAACCGCGCTGCGATGGCCATGCCGATCCCGGATGAGCCGCCCGTGATCAGGATCGTGTTGCCTTTGAGTTCCATGTTTACCTCCGCCAATTGCCGATTGTGAATCGTGAGTGGTGGCCGGCAGTTTAGCGCGCTGAGCTCCTCAGTCGAAATCAGTGGGCAGCTCCGGCGCGGCAAGGTGTTCGAACATGCGCCGCACCTGGCCCTCTGTCACGCGCGGAGTCGACAGTGGCGGGATCTCGTTCATCCCGAAAAAACCGGTATCCAGCGTTTCGAGGCCACGAGTCGGGGCGCCCCCGCGCAGCTCGCAGCGCACGAACAACTTGTAGCAATACCAAAACTCGGGCGGGTGCGCGTGGCGCGCCTTGTCGTACACCGCGAGCAACTTGCTCGCTTCGACTTCGAAGCCGGTTTCCTCGAGCACCTCGCGTTCTGCGATTTGGGACGGGGATTCCCCGATGTCTGCCCACCCTCCGGGTAGCGACCACAAACCGTCATGTGACTCACGCATGAAGAGCAACTTGCCGTTTTGCTCGACCACCGCTCGCACGTCCACTTTGGGCGTGGCGTAGCCCTTCTCGGCGCGAATGATCTCGAGCCACGACTCGTTCCTCGCTGGCGCGATGCTGCCCGCGATTTCTGCTGCCAACTCTTGCAGTTGCTCGTAGCGCTGCCGATCATACGGGTCGCGCGCATACGTCAGGCCGGCTTGGGTAATGCTCTGAAGCCGTTGCAACCACGCGATCCGTTCCATGGTCGTGAACTCTTGCTCGATGTTCGAGCAATCTTCCAGTTAAAGCTGAAGAAATAGCGCCGCGAACGGACGCCGAAGGCCGCGCCGCTACGCGTTGTGTCGCGTGACCATCAACCCAATGGCACACGCTGAGCCAAACACTCCTGGTCTCGCCCGAGAAATGCCGCGTTTCTGGGCGTTCCCTCCTGGCGCGAGGCGTGCTTTGCTAGTGATATGCGGAAGCCGACTGGGGGACGGAAGCTGTTGATCGCGTCGGTGGGCGTCGCCACGATCAACTACGTCGCGGCATGCGGCAACACCACCGAAGAGCCCTCTCCGGTACCACAGGCCGGCGCGAGCAGCGGGCAAAGCGGCAACGCGGGCGCAGGCACGGCTGGCATCCCGCCGACGAGTGGGAACTTACCGGCGCCCCCATGGGACGCGGACGGCGGTGACGGTGGCGGAGGAGCAGGTGGCTCCGTGGTGAGCGGCGCAGGTGGCACTGCGGCCGGCGCGGGCGGCAGCGCGGGTCGCGCGGGCGCAGGGTTCGTCGGAGGAGCCGGCTTCACCACCGGCAATCTGATGGCCCCACCGGTCGGCGGCGCGGGTGGCAAAGGCGGCGCAAGCGGCAACGGCGGTGCCGCTGGCAAAGGAGGGGCAAGCGGTTCCGGAGGCCACTCGGGCGGTGCGGCGGGAGTATGAACGCTGAGCTTTTCGAACTCGAGCTCCTCGGCGGTGCGACGGAGCAACGTTTCCGGCGCATGCGCCCCGAGGTCGAGGCAATGCCCTGGGGCTCGCTCGATTTGTCACGAGTGGCGGAGGAGCAACGGATCACCGCGCGCAAAGCTTGGACCGGCTCTGCGTATCAAGAGCATCGCACGGGCGCCGCTTGCGCATTGACCCTGCAAGCCTTGATCGAGGCGCGTGCACCGCTCGATCTGATCGCGGTCGCATCGCGCTTCCCACTCGATGAGATGGTGCACGTCGAACTGTGCGCGCGGATGGCGATGGAGTTCGGCGGCGGCACCGAAATCATCCACGATCCCAAAGCGATGGTGCTCGGTTGCGATGCTTCACTGAGTCCACTCTTGCAGGCAGCCGATCTGGTCGTGCGTTTCTTCTGCGTGGGCGAAGCGATTTCCATCCCACTTTTGCGAGCCACCTGGCACGTGGCCAAGCATCCTCTGCCAAAAGCCGTGCTCGGCCGCATCGTCAAAGACGAAGCGGCACACGGCGTCTTCGGCTTCACCTTCCTCGATTGGGCCTGCCCACGCTTCTCCGACGCGGATAAGGCTCGCCTCGGTGTCTCCGCCGATCTCGCGATTCGGTTTCTGTACTCGCAATGGATCGATCTCCACGCGCACCGCAACGAACCCCGTCTGGAAGATGACGTCCTGGGTTGGATGCAAACCGGCGCCTACCTCGAGCTTGCCTGTCGCTCGATGCAAAACCTGGTCATCGCTCCGCTGGAAGCCCGCGGTATCCCGATCCAAGCCCAGCTGTCCGAGTTCCGCGTTCCAGACGAAGTGACGCGATAAGCTGGGTTGATGGGGGTTGATGGTCGCCAACTAAGCCAAAGAGCGACCCAGCCTTCGGCGTCGCGGAGCGACCTCGAACCGGAAAAACGAGGGAAAAATCAGTTGTCACTGGCTACTTCAACTTTGAAAATATCGTATCTCCGAGCGTTCCATCCCGGGAGAAAGCATGCTTGAGTCTCGATATGCGGAGGGTGACGCGATCTCGGAAGCTGTTGCACGCGTCGGTTGGCGCGGCGACCATCAACTACGTCGCGGCGTGCGGCGGACGATCGCTGATCTCGGATGAGGGCGAGGGCGGCAGCGTCGCTGGAGGAAGCGCCCACAGCGGACAAGGCGGCAGCCCTGCTGGAGGAAGCGCAGCCAGCGGACAAGGCGGCAGCTCCGCCAAAGCCGGCGCTAGTACTGCTGGCGCTCCGACGAGCGGGAATTTAGTCCCGCCTCCCTCGGGGGGAAGTGGCGGGCGCGGCGCTATCGGCGCCAGGGGTGGTGCAGGGGGCTGCATCGGTTCGACGGGTTGCGACGGTCGACGAGGTGCGACGGCCGCCACCGGCTCTAAAGGATCCACCGGTGCGACCGGTGCCAAAGGGTCCACCGGTTCAACGGGCGCCTGGAAAGGATCCACCGGTGCGACTGGTTCCAAAGGGTCCACCGGTTCAACGGGCGGCTGGAAGGGGTCCACCGGTGCCAGCGGTTCCAAAGGGTCCACCGGTTCGGCCGGTGGTTGGAAGGGCTTTGCGGCTTTGGGCAGTGGTGCGAAGGGTTCGCCAATTCCGAGTGGTTTCGTACGTCGCGGGCGGCACACCGGCGGTACGGGCTGAGCGTTACGGCTCCAATTGGAAACTGCTCAACAGGGCTGCGTTTCGCGGCGCGCCGTTCCAGAGCTCCGGCGCGGTGGCGTAGTCCGCGCGATACACGCGCAGGGTGCTGCCTGGCGTGAGTGAGATGCCCGCGCGCCGTGCGGCGTCGAGCGCGTGGGCGCGGAGCGCGTTTGCGTCCGGGGGGTCGCCGTACGCACCGGAGATGCGGAACACTCGGCCCCATCCGGCTTGCGTCCGCCGCCCACGCTCGCGCCCGGTGAAGCGCGCGCGCTGATCGGTGGGGGACTCTGCTTCGATCAGCAGATCGGGCAGAGTGTCGCCGATGATTGCGGCGAACGTCGGATAGCACGCGATCGGCCAGGCTTGAGTCTGACCGCGCATGCCTTGCACGAGCGCGAGCGCGAGCACGACCGTGCCGAATAGCAGCGCTGGCAGTGTCGACCGCCTCGAGCCTGGGGTGGGTTTTGGCATGTCGTTATTCGCGCGCCGATGCAGGACACCCCAGGGAGCGAGCACGACGTAACACGCCCACAGACTCACGAAGGGGATGAAAAAGAAGGCTTGCGTGGCCCAGTGAAAGCCGAGACCCAACAAGGCCGCGAGCGAACGAGTCTTGCGCCAACTCACGAGCGGAAAGAAGCCGAGCTCGAACAACAAGACGGCATGCCCTCCGAGTGAGCACCACCATGGGTAGCGATCGATGCGCAGCCGAGGCACCTCGGCCATCTCGAACCACTTGGCGTGCATCTGTGCCACGACGTGCGGCGCGGCCGCCCATTGCCAGCCTGATTCGAGCAACTTGTGCAAGCCCGGAAAGAAATACACGACGCCCAAGAACGCGCGACACAGCGCTACCGGGATCGCATATTCGCGAGCCGCGCGCCTGGGTCGCGTGCCCCAACTATCGAGCGCCCAAACATCCCCACAAGGGCTCAGTGCGAGTAGCCCCGAAAACCAAAAGAGATGCATGTCGTGCATCACCGCGCCGCCAAATTGCGATAGCGCATAGAGCGGCATGGCCGATAGAGTGAGCAGCGCGAGCGCCGCGCGCGAATAAAAGCCGAGCATCGCCAATCCGCCGCTCGACAGCGCGATGACCCGCAGTATGTGCGCTGCGCTCGGCGTCAGATGCAGCGCCGCAAACCAATGCGCGCCCTCCGGGACGAAGTCCAACAGCTCGGGGCGCGCCGCCAACCCAGCCGCCTGGTGAAGCTCAGGTGAAATCAGGATCAGTGCTGAAACCACGACGCGCAGCGACGCCAACGCGCGCGCGTCGGCAAAGCGCGCGGCTTCATGGCCGGCCGCTCTGCGACGCGCCCCCCTAGAACGCAGAGCTAGCTCCCCCCAGGCAGCCGCGCGTGCTGCGGCAGCTGGTCGTAGATCTCCGACCAGCTCGGCTTTTCACAGACGAAGACGTGCAGCGTCGGACCCTGCGCCAGTTCCGAATCCAAGCACCCCAAGCGCAATCTCACCTCGCGCGGGTTGTTCGAAGATTCCTTGAACAGCGGCGACCCGCAGCGGCTGCAGAAGATCCGAAATTGCCCGGGCGAAGACTCGAAACGCCCGAGCGCGTCTTTTCCCGAGACGACGTGAAAACCCGCCAGCGGAACGGAGCCATTGGTCGCAAACTCCGCCCCGGACGCTTTGCGACATTGCACGCAGTGGCAGCGAGCGACCGCGGTCAGCGGGCCTTGAGCTTCGTACTTCACGGTACCGCAGAGACAAGAGCCTGAGAGCATGGGATCACCGGTTGAGCTGGCGCGCAGCATACGGCACGGGGCCGAGGTTGGGATCAGAATTGCCGATGCCCGCGTACCGCTCTCTCGATCTCCTCACTCAACGGCACGCCATGCGGGGCTTGCGCCGCCGAGCGCTCCCAGCGCGAGAGCCAGCGCGCGTCGAGGGGTCGAGCGAGCAACGCGCGTTGCGTCGCGGCCGCGGTGGTCTCTTTTTTCATGCCAGTGGCGACCCCCGTACCCACGTAGAACCCGCCGAGCAGCAGTGACACCCGCGTCGGCGTGGCTGCACTGTAGGTGAATAGACTGCAGCCGTCTCCGTCTTCCCGCGCATGAGCGCGCAACAGCGCGAAAGCGCTGGGCGTCCAAAGTGCCGGATTCGATGCCGGTGAGAATGGATCGAAAAAGATCAGGTCTGCGGGTTCCCAGCTGCTCTGCCACAGCTTTGTTGCGTCATCGAGGTGGAGCTGCCAATGCGATCGCTCTTCGCTCCAGCGCTCGCCCCTCAGCAGCGCTGCGCCTGCATCGGCAAATGGCTGCAAAAATGGGAAGCCCTGAGCATCGGCGAGGGCCAACCGCAGAGGCGCCAGATCGATCTCGAAGCTCACGACCCTGAGCTCACGGCGTTGGCGCGCGCCGAGCTCACGGGCGCATGTCAGCGCTGCGACCGCGTTCGTGCCTGCGCCGAGACCCACGTCCCAGACGTGCAACGGCGGCCCGTCGACTTGCAGCTTTTCCGCCAAGCGTGACTGTTCGACGTACAGCGCGCGCGCCTCCTGCCACGGGCCCACTGACGGATGCATCACTTCACCGTGGCCCAGGTGGCGCACGGCGCGCGTGCCGTTCTGCAGGGTGACGAGCTCGAAGTCGCCATCGCGGGGCATGGTCGCCTTTTTAGCGGTCTGCGACGTCGCTGCCAACCCTGGAATCGGCCGTGCTCGTGCTACGCTTGCGGGCGTGCCCACCGCAGAAGAGCGCCGGAGAATTCGCCAGCAAGACTGGCGTGGCGGGGTCGCGCGGACCGCTTCGCGATTAGCTACGACGATGCCTCGATGAGCGCGATTGCTGCCGCTGCGATGCGAAATGTCGGAGACACTCTTGCGCTGGCGCTGGAGCACACGGGCGACCAAATGGCGCTCGTGATTGCCGACGAGCACAGTGAGCTGTCGCGTTTGCTCACGCAAACGTATCGCGCGTGCCTGCCCGATGCGCGGCTGCTCTCGTTCGATATTGACGGAGTCGTCGCGGTAAAAGCGGCTTTTGCCGGACTCCGCGAGCACGACCTGGTCGTTTTGATTCAGTCGAGCGTGTTTCGCATCCCGGAGTTTCGCACGCGCGTTGAGCTGTTCCGGCGCGGCATCAAAGTCATCGAACACGCGAACTTGGACCGGATGGCCACGAGCGAGGTCGAGCACTATGTTGCTGCCTTGGCCTACGAGCCCGCATATTACCGCGGTGTCGGCCACGCCTTGAAGGCGCGTATGGACGTCGCCGCCTCCGCGCAAATCGAGAGTGACGGCGAGCTGCTTCGCTTCGATTGCCAATTGGAGCCCGCCAAGCTCAACATCGGCCACTTCGCTGGCCTAAAGAACGTCGGCAGCTTGTTCCCAATCGGCGAGGTCTTCAGCGAAGCCCGCGATCTCGAGCGCGTGCACGGTCGCGTAAAAATCTACGCCTTCACCGATACCTCGTTTCGGCTCAACGTCCCCGAGGTCCCGATCACGCTGTTGATCGAACGCGGCCGCGTCGTCGGCGCGCTCGACTCCTCGCCTGACTTCGAGCAAGTGCTCGCCGCTATTCGCACGGACGAGCGAGAAGTTTGGTTGCGCGAGCTCGGCTTCGGGATGAATCGTGCGTTCTCGCGCGAGCGTCGCGTTGCCGATGTGGGCGCGTTCGAACGTGTCTGTGGCGTTCATCTATCACTGGGCGCCCGCCACGGTGTGTACAAGAAACCGCACCTCGATCGTCGCGAAGCCCGCCACCACGTCGACACCTTCGTCGTGACCACGCGAGTGCTGCTCGACGGCGAGGTCGTCTACGCTGACGGCGCGTGGCAAGCGCAACGCGCCGCCGAAGGCTGAGCCGATGCACGCCTTGGCGCGTGACCATCGACAAAATCAAGTCGAAGCTTGACGCCGCTCGGCGTGGTGGAGTTGCCGCCTGATGGCGTCGCCGTATGGGCCCCTCTCGTTTTCAAAAACAGAGTACGAATTCAAACTCTATTTTTTGCTCGTGAAGGGCCTCGGCGGCGGGGATCGGTCACGGCTGCACATCGTTAAGTGCGCATCGCTGCCTCAGTGCGGGAGAGACGCCAGTTGTTTGTTGCCTCGCGGCTGATCGACTAGATCGGGGTCGTGACTGCACCGCAGCTCGCCACTCGCGTCGGCACGCGCACACGCACGATTCAGGCTTGGCCGGCAGCGGAAGAACGCCGTTTTTCGGCGGAAACCGCGGCGGTGCCCGATTCTGGGCCGATGCTCGTTCGCGTGCCGGCCACGGCCTTCGATACGGCGCAGCTGCCAACCTGTGGGGAGAAGGTTGGTGGCCGCTGTGTGCTGCGGGCGTTGCTCGGGGAGGGGGCGTTCGGTCGGGTGTTTGCCGCAGAGGACGAGGAGACCGGGCAGCAAGTGGCGCTCAAGGTCGTCGGGCTGCGGCGCTACCCTCGGGAATACGCCGAGCATGAGCTGCGCGCGCTGGCCGCGATTGCCCACCCGAACGTGGTGCAGCTGAACGAGCACGGTGTGGAGGCGGGCGCCGCTGAGCCGTACCTTTGGTACACCATGCCGCTGTACCGGGGCTTGGACTTGGCCGCGTTCTTGAAGAGCAGGGGCAGCTTGTCGCTCGCTCGCGCGCACGCGGTGTTTACGCGCATTGCGGGGGGCGTCTGTGAGATGCATAGCCTTGGCCTTCGGCATCAAGACATCAAGCCGGACAACATCTATTTGGCGACGATGGCCGGCGTGGCCGAGCACCATCCGGTACTGCTGGACCTGGGCGGAGCCGCGCGCGAGCACGCGAATCGTCCGCTGGTGGCGACCTTTCCCTTCGCCGCGCCCGAACAAACCGAGGCGCTGATCGGCGGCATGCTGGGTGAAGATCACGCCGCCTTGAGCGAAAAGGTGGACGTGTACGCGCTGGCCGCGACGCTACTATTCTCGCTGGTCGGTGCGAAATTTGCCGGCCACGACATCGCTCAAGGCGATACCGGGACCGAGGCTTCGCCAGAGGCGTTGCGCGCGTTGCGTGCGGAGCTTGCGCCGATTCATGCGGACCGCGCGCGCTCGCCCTTGCCGGTCGACGCGCTGCCTGAGTTGACTGGCTCGGCGCGCGAGCACCTGAGCGAAGCGTTTAGCCGTTGGTTGTCGCTCGATCCGTCGGAGCGACCGCGCGCGCGTCAGTTCCTGGCCGAGCTTTCCGTGCTCTTGGAGTGGGACAGCGAGCTTTCGCGCCGGCAACACGCCAGTGAGCTGCGCAGCAAGCTGTTGAGCGTGGCTACTGGCTTGTCACTGGCGGCCTGCGTGGGCGGCCTGGTCGGCTATCAATGGCACAAGCGCACGATGGGCGAGGCCAAGCAAGCGACCACCGCGGCGTTGAAGAAAGCCGACGCGGCTTCCGATGAATTACATCGCGCGGGCACGACGCTCGACAAGATCATCGCCGATCCGTCGCTCGGAGCGGTCGATAAGGCACGCAAGATCACGGAAGTGGTGGCGGTTTTGGAAGCTCAGACCGCGAGCTTGGCGCTGGCCAACGAGCGCCTCGAGCAAGACGCGAAAAACGCCGAAAAGGAAGCACGCCTGCGCCTCCAGCAAGAGCGAGCTGCGTTCGACAGCGCGCTCGAGAAAGCGGAGGCCGAGCGCAATGCGGCCAAGAACGCGCAAGCCTTCGCGGAGACCGCCACTTGGCGCGCGGAGGCCGAGCGCGATCAAGCGCGGAACGATCAAGCCTCCGCGGAGGGCGCCCGCGCGAAGGCCGAGCGCGAGCGCACGCAGGTGCAGCAAGACAAAGTTGCCTCGGACAGTGCCCGCCTCCAAGCGGAAGCGGAGCGCGATCGGCTCGAAGCAGAGAAGCGCGCCTCGGATGCGGCCAAATTGAACGCAGAGGCCGAGCTCGCGCTAGCCCGGCAAAGCAGGGCCGCCGAAGTGAAGGCGGCGTTCGATAAGGGCGTCGAAACCGGCTACGGCGCGCGCCGCGTGCCTGCGCCCACACCATAGGGTGGTACACTGCGCGCATGCCAATCAGTGACGCGAGCTTCCGGTGGGTCGAAGACCAGTTCGCGCATTCGGTCGTGCCGACGCTCATGAGGTACATCGAGATCCCGAACAAGAGCCCTGCGTTCGACGCGCAGTGGAAGCAGGCCGGGCACATGGATCGCGCCGTTTCGCTCTTGGCCGATTGGGCGCGCGCGGCGCTGCCGGAGGGCGCCACGCTGGAGATCGTGCAGCTCGCCGAGCGCACGCCCGTGATTTTCATCGATGTGCCGGGCACGGGCGGCGCCGCGGGGGACACCGTGATGCTCTATGGGCATCTCGACAAGCAGCCAGAAATGACCGGCTGGCGTGAAGGGCTTGGTCCCTGGCAGCCCGTGCTCGAAGGCGACAAGTTGTACGGGCGTGGCGGAGCGGATGACGGTTACGCCATCTTTGCTTCTCTCACCGCGCTCGCCGCCTTGCGTCGAGACCACGTGCCGCACGCCCGGGCAGTGGTGCTGATCGAGGCCTGCGAAGAGTCTGGTAGCTATGATTTGCCGGCATATATCGAGCATTTGGCGGAGCGGATCGGGGAGCTCTCTCTGGTCGTGTGCCTCGATTCCGGCTGCGCGAACTACGACCAGTTGTGGTCCACGACTTCATTGCGCGGGATCATCGTGGGCACCTTGGAGGTGTCACTCTTGAGTGAGGGCGTGCATTCTGGAGATGGCTCCGGCGTCGTGGCTTCGAGCTTCCGCGTCGCGCGTCAATTGCTCGATCGCTTGGAGGACGCCGACACCGGCGCGATCAAACTCGAGGCGCTGCATGTGCCGATCCCGGCCGAGCGCGCAGCGCAAGCTCGCTCTGCGTCTTCCGTGCTGGGCGACGAGATTTGGCAGAAGTTGCCGCTACAACCCGGTGTGCGCGCGGTGCTCGATGACAATGCGGAGCTGATCTTGAATCGCACCTGGCGGCCGGCGTTGTCCATCACCGGGGCCGAAGGCTTACCGGCGATTGCCAGCGCTGGGAACGTGCTCAGGCCAGTGACGCGTCTCAAATTGTCGCTGCGCGTGCCGCCGCGGCTGGACGCCACGCGCGCTACGGCGCAGGTCAAAGCCTTACTCGAGAGCGATCCGCCCTACGCTGCGAAGGTGAGCTTTACGGGCGGCGCCGGCAGCAATGGTTGGGACGCGCCGCCGCTCGCGCCTTGGCTCGCCACTGCGCTGGAAAGTGCCTCGAAACGGCATTTCGGCAAACCCGCGATGTACTTGGGAGAAGGCGGCTCGATCCCGTTCATGGCCATGCTCGGCGAGAAATTCCCGAAGGCTCAGTTCTGCATCACTGGCGTGCTCGGCCCAGGCTCGAACGCACACGGGCCGAACGAGTTTCTGCATTTGCCGACCGCGCGCAGGTTGACGCTGTGTGTGGCCGATGTTCTGGCGGCGCACGCAGCTCAATCCGTCTGACTCACCCGAGCAGCGGTTCCTTCAGCCTTCGGGGCAAACGCTCACACAACTCGACGTACAGTGAATGCCAGCCGTCCGAAAGAATCGCGCTTCGCAGCCGCGACATCAAAGCTTGCATGTGGTGGACATTGTGGATGGCGAGCCAGCGCACGCCCTGCACGTTGCCAACGCGTAGTAGGTGATGCACGTAGCCGAGTGGCTGGCTCTGGCAAGCGAGGCAAGTGCAACCTGGCTCGAGCGGCCCCTGGGCGTATTGCATCGAAGGACGCATGGCTTCGAGCACGCCCTGGAACGTATACGCCCAACCTTGCTGGGCCATCTTGGTCGGTAGGATGCAGTCGAACATGTCGACGCCGCGCTGCACCGCCTCCACCAGATCGAGCGGCGTGCCCACGCCCATCAGGTAGCGCGGTTTGTCCTGCGGCAGGAGCGCGGTGCAAAGGGCCGTCATCGTTTCGCGCTCACTGCGTGTCTCGCCTACGGCTAGGCCGCCGATCGCGAAGCCGTCGAAGGGCAGCGCCGTGATCGCCGCCGCGCTCTCCGCGCGCAGGGCGGCGTGCACGCCGCCCTGCACGATGCCAAACAGTGCTTGTCCGCGTTGCCGAAGCGCGTGTGCCTCGAGGCTGCGTGCGGCCCAGGCGTGGGTCGTGGCCATGGCCGCCCGGGTGCGCAGCTCGTCCGAGGTCGAATCGACGCACACATCCAGCGCCATCATGATGTCGCTGCCGATGGTTTGCTGCATTTCGATGCTGGATTCCGGTGTCAGCAAGTGCTTGCGGCCACTCGGCAAGCGAAACTGCGCGCCCCGCGCGGTGATGCTCCGCTCACCCGGGAGCGAAAAGATCTGATAGCCGCCACTGTCGGTGAGCACGGTCCCGGTCCAGCCCATGAAGCGGTGGATGTCGCCGAAGCACTCGAATACCTCCGGACCCGGCGCATCCAACAGATGGTACGTATTGGAGAGGATGATCTTCGCACCGGTGCTGCGTGCGTCGTCCAGCGAAATGTGGCGGAAGCTGGCGCGCGTGGCGACCGGCATGAACACCGGCGTCGGGATATCGCCCCGGCGCGTGTGCAGCACGCCCGCGCGCGCGCCTTCTCCGGTCGCGCGCAGCAATGAAAAGCCAACGGTCACCCCTCGCGCAATTGACCCTGCGCGTGCACGCTGTCAACCCTCTCCCCTCAGTGCACCAGCCATTTTACCCGTATCGCCAACGCCACGCGAGCCGCGGCACGCGCGGGTGAGAAATGCGACGGAGCGAGTTAGGTGACCATCAAAACCACACGCCCGCGTGATACGCTAGCTGTGAATGTCGGAGCATGACCGTTCACGGGATGGAGAGCCTCGCGCTGAATCGGACCAGACCTTGCTCGGAGTTGCGCCACCTCGGCTCGAGTCGTCGGCGCAGTCACCGCTGCGCAGCCCCGTGTTCGTGCGCGGGGGGACGTCCGTTGCGGATGTGGAGCCACCGCCGGTGCCACGCATGGCGCTGCCGAGTCGGCCAGCGCCCGCAGCGGCCGAGTCGGACGCGGCGGTACAGCCTGCGACTGCGTCGAACGGCTCGGCGCCAGCTGGGGGGCGATTCGAACGCGCGCGTCATTTCCTCGGTAGCCACCCCGCGCTGTGGATGCTGCTTGCTCCCGCGCTGCTTGCCTTGTCTGCGATTGCGCTGCTGCGCGCGCTGGCAGCGCAGCACGGGGCGAAGCTCCTGCAACCCGCTGCGCCCAGTAGTAGTGGGGCGCAGCAAAGCACGGCGGTCGTTCGCGCTAAAGCAAGCGCTGAGGAGCTAGCGAAGCTCGAGGCCCGGCCGCCGGAGTCGCTGACCGCGCGCGAGCTCGCCGCGCTAGCCGATGCCCACAGCGACGCCCTGCGCGCGTCGGCCAAGGCGTTGCGCTTGAAAGTCGAAGCCAGCCCGTCACTCGGCAAGGATCCTGCGCTGCAGAGCGAACTGATGGGGCTCGCCGATGATGCACGGACCAGCGCCGATGCGCTCTCGGCCATGGCCGCGCTGGAGCCGCCGATCGGCGCTGATCTCTTGTACCAGGTGTGGACCCGAACCCCCGTGCGCAGTGACGCGACGGACCTCGCTCGCGCCCTCGTGTACAGCACGGATGTGCGGCGCAAGGCGTCACCCGCTTTGGCCGTCGCGCTCGATCTGCGTGCGGCGGAGAGCTGCGAGCAGTACAAAGCGATTTTACCCAAAGCGCTCAGGGACGGTGATCGGCGCGCCGCCCATCTGTTGACCAAGCTGAGCAGCAAACGCGGCTGCGGCCCCAAAAAAAGCGACGACTGTTACGCTTGCTTGCGCGAGCCAGGCGACGAGCTCAAGGCCACGATCAACGCCGTCAAAAGCCGGCGACCACCCGACTACAACGCGCACTGAAAATCATACTAATAGGTCATGGTGAGTTCCAGTGGCTCGAAAGGCAGCCTATCGAGATCTTATTTCACCGCTCGCCGACGGCACCGCCCGCCACAGAAAACATACTGTGCGAACAGGTGCGAACAGAGTATATTTTCTGCGCAGCGAGGGACCATCGTCGGGCGAGCACCGGTCCAAAACCGTGATCCGCTGGCACTTGGACCGCGGGCGGCCCGATCCCGAGAGCGGCATCGACGGCAGCGCAACCATGAGCGACATCACCACGCCGCCTCCGTACGTTTAGCGGCCATGAGCGCGAGAGTACACGATGAGTTGCCAAATCCAGCCGGGGGGCTGCTTGCGCATCGACGTCCGGACGAGCGACCATTTTCTGCCTGGCGCCAAATCTTTCGCTCTCGCCACTCGGACCTTCCCGCAAAGTGGCTACGCTGCTGATTTCATGCCGCATTCGCGCAGGTTTGCTGGGCTGGCAGCAGCGAACAATCGCGCTCGGGACAGCCGCGTTTGACAAGGCGAAAGATGGCCGACTATTAACGTGCTTTTACTTGCACTGGCGGCGAGCCCAGCTCCTCCACGCGTGGCTTTACGTGGCGCGAGCTTAGTCATTATCTCACGCGGGCTGCGCGTCCGATGTGTGGCCTTCGACGCAAAAGTCTATCGAGAAATCGACCCGCGCGCGCGCGGGTGAAGGGCCCCTCGAGTGGCATCGAAGCGCCTTCTCTGACCCTTTGACTATTACTGACACGTATTGCCAATCGTAGGCCCTCATGAGAGAGTCCCCGCGTTGAGTGCGCGGTTGCGTTAACGAAAACACACGCTGAAGGTGCACAAAAGCCCTAATTTTGGCTGCGAGCATCAGGGACGAGTAGAGAGCTGACTGGCAGAGGAAGCGTCGCTTCGCGAGCTTCGCGAAGCGAATGCGGCGCACGACTGTGCGTCGGCAAGTTCAACGGCTTAATTTCTGCGCGCACAGTGGCGCGCCAAGCAAGGCGGATTCGATCATGGGACGTAAAATTCAGGTTTGCGCGTTGAGTTTGATCGGCGCGTTCGGTTACACCACATCAGCGTTTGCGCAGCCTGCGGAAGCGCCGAGCACGGCAAAGCCTGCAGAGGCGACTGCGGGGACCACGGAGCCAGCCGCCGCATCCGCGCCTGCGGACGTTGCACCGGCTGCGCCGCCGCCGGCCGCTCCGGAGCCCGCTCCGCCGCCATCGCCAATTGCACCGGACACTGCCTCGCCCGCCTCGTTCGAGTCCTTCAAGGTCGAAAACAAGAACGGCAGTGCGACCCTGAAGGTCGGTCTGCTCTTGCAGCCGCAATACGACGCCATTGGCAGCGCTGATGCGCAGCACACGGGCACCACGAACAACCTGTTCCTGCGCCGCACGCGTTTGCTCGTCGGTGGCACGTTGTTCAAGACCTTCGAATACTTCTTCGACACCGACGCGCCCAACTTGTTCAAGAGTGACGCAGCGGGCGTGAAGACGACGCAGGGGATCGTCGTCCAAGACGCGATCGCCACCTGGAAAGCGTACGAGGACATGCTCAAGTTCGACGCCGGCTATATGCTGACGCCGGGTGCCCACAATGCGCTTCAAGGCGCGGGCACGCTCTTGGGGGTGGACTACTTCTCGAATACCTTCAACCACACGAACGTGTTCAACGCCGCGACCGCCCCCGTGGGCCGCGACGCCGGTATCGAGGTTCGCGGTTTGTTGTTCGACAATCACATCGAATACCGCGCCGGTCTCTTCCAAGGTCTGCGCAAGGCGCAAACTGCTCCCCCGATGATGCCGGCTGGTGCCACTGGCGATGTCGCCGGGCAAAACATGTTCCGCTTCGCGGGCCGCATCCAGGTCAATCTATTGGATGCTGAAACGGGCTTCTTTTACGCCGGTACCTACCTCGGCAAGAAGAAGATCTTGTCCGTCGGTGGCGCCCTCGACATGCAGAGCAGTTACCACCACTGGGCGGTGGATGGTTTCCTCGACCTGCCCGCTGGTCCGGGTACCCTGACCGCTCAGGTGAATTTCGCGAAATGGAACGGTGGAGATTTCATTCCACCGAACGCCACCACCATGGCGCCGACGTTGCCGAACCAGACCGCGCTCATGGCCGAGGCCGGCTATCGCTTCGACGCATTCCCGATCGCCCCGATCGCCAAATTCGAGAACCTGAACTACGCAAACTCGGATCGGGCCAGTACGCGTGTTGGTGGCGGTCTCGCGTACTTCCCGTACGGTCACAACATCAACCTGAAGGCGTTCTTCACGAACATCAACGACAAGCCGGCGACGGGTGATTCGCGCAGCTACAACGAGTTCCAGCTGCAGTGGCAGCTCTACTTCTACTGAGCTACCCGACACGAAGAGCATGAGCCGCGGCGGTTGACCGCCCAGGCACCCGCGAACAGCCGCCGACGAGATCGCGATCGTCGGCGGCACGCGGACCAAGGATGGCGCTCTTGCTGTCGGTTCTGACTTTGGTGAATTGGTCACCAGTCATCGTGCCGCAGCAAGAGCGTGTTGTTCGCCGAGTGCCCTTGAGGCGCTCGTGCGCAGCGGGCGCGAGGCCATGCGTTCGACTCGCCACCGCACGCGGCCTCGCGTGCAGCAAGCGACGCGCAAATGCACTGAGCGTCTCTTCATGCCGGTAGTAGCTAGTCTGAAAATCAGGTATGCCGTGCATGCTTGGTGCGCTTGGGTTTCGCGTCTGCCAGCGCTCTCGCTCTCGCGGGATAGCCGGGGCAGGCGCTCAATCGGCGACTGAATTTTAGGGTAACGGAACAGGAGTAGTCCAGATGGCGAATACAGAGATCGTGCGCCCCATGAGCGCCGACGAGAAGCGAGTAATCTTCGCTTCTTCGCTCGGCACAATCTTCGAATGGTATGACTTCTATCTGTTCGGAGTGCTGACCGCGATTATCGGCGCACAGTTCTTTGCTCCGCTCGACGAGGCCACGCGCAATATCTTCACGCTGCTCGCGTTCGCGGCAGGCTTCGCCGTGCGCCCGTTCGGCGCCCTCGTCTTTGGTCGGCTCGGTGATCTGGTGGGACGCAAGTACACCTTCTTGGTCACCATCTTGATCATGGGCTTCTCCACCTTCTCGCTTACCTTCCTCCCTGGCTACAAGACCCTGGGCATTCTGGCGCCGATCATCTTGATCGCGCTGCGCTTGCTCCAAGGTTTGGCGCTGGGCGGCGAGTACGGCGGTGCTGCAACGTACGTGGCCGAGCATGCGCCCCCCGGTCGCCGCGGCTTGTACACGAGCTGGATTCAAACCACCGCCACCGTCGGTTTGATGTTGGCGCTGATGGTGATTCTGGCTTCGCGCTTCTACTCCGGTGGGGGCTCGTTTACTCCCGACGGCGAGAAGGCGTTTGCCCAGGAATGGGGCGCTTGGCGCATCCCGTTTGCTTGCTCTGGCCTGCTCTTGCTCGTCTCCGTTTGGATTCGTGTGAAGCTCGCGGAGTCGCCCGCGTTCCTCAAGATCAAGTCCGAGGGCAAGACGTCCAAGGCGCCGCTGAAGGAATCCTTCGGTGAGTGGAAGAACTTGAAGATCGTGATCTTGGCCCTGCTCGGTCTCACCGCAGGCCAAGCCGTGGTCTGGTACACGGGCCAATTTTACGCCCTGTACTTCATACAGACCTTTCTCAAGGTGGATGGCCCGACCGCCAACGTGCTGATCGCCGTGTCCTTGATGCTGGGCACGCCGTTCTTCGTGATCTTCGGCTCGCTCTCCGACCGCATCGGACGCAAGCCCGTGATCATGGCCGGCTGCATCATCGCCGCGATCACTTATTTCCCGCTTTTTCACGCGCTCACTTCGTTCGCAAACCCGAAGTTGGAGGCAGCAATCGAGAAGTCGCCGGTAACGGTCGTTGCCTCGCCTGACGATTGCAACTTGGTGCTGAACCTCACTGGTACGGCAAAATTCACCACGCCTTGCGATCTCTCACGCACCTGGTTGGCAAACGCTGGCGTCAACTACGATAAGGTCGATGGACCGAGCGGAACCCCCGCGACGGTCAAGATCGGCACGACGGCCGTCGTCGGCTATGACGGCAAGGCCGCCAACGCGAAGGACGAGAAAGCTCGCTTCGAGAAGCAAATGCGCGCCGCGCTCACCGCGGCTGGTTACCCCGCCAAGGCGGACCCGATCGAAGCGTTCTCCGGTAACTGGTTCGCACTCGTGGGCATCCTCTGGATCATGGTCATCTATGTGACCATGGTGTACGGGCCCATCGCGGCGATGCTGGTGGAGATGTTCCCCACGCGCATTCGCTACACTTCGATGAGTCTGCCGTATCACATCGGCAACGGTTGGTTCGGCGGCTTCTTGCCGGCGATCTCCTTCTCGATCGTGGCCGCTCAAGGCAACATCTACAGCGGGCTCTGGTACCCGATCATCATTGCCAGCCTCACCTTCGTGATCGGCATGCTGTTCGTGAAGGAAACCAAAGACAGTCCGGTCTACGACGAGTCCTGACGTTACCGTCTAAGTTCGGCCGCCGACGAAATCGCTGCCGTCGGCGGCCATCCGAATGATGACAAGGCCGCTATTGCTGGTGGTTCTGACTTTGACGAGCTGTCGAAAGTCCACCGTGCCCCAGTAAAAGCGGCCCACTCTGCCGGTCGTCTCTGCCGCGCCTGCGGCGATGAGCGTCGAGCGACCCACGACAACCGACTTGCCACCGGTCGCGGCCAGCGTCAGAGCAAGGTGCAGCGCTCGATTCGCTATCGCACCGAGCAGTACGGCTATTATTCGGGCTTCGGTTTGCGCGCCGGGAATCCGCGCCCGCTTGCCAATCAGATGCGCGTGGCGACCGTCGCGGACCTACACGTCGTGCTTCACGAGCGCGTGATCCCCGCGCTTCACTGCGTCGAGCAGGCGATCGAGCGGGACTGCCCCGGAGTGCCGTATCGACCCCAATCGCTGGGCGGTACGCGCCAAAACAACACCTACCTAGGGGGTGATGTTTCCAATCAGTCTATGGCATCGCGCTCGACATCGATGCGAATGACAACCGTGTTGCAACTGCGTCGAGCTCCGGTGCAGCAATCCCGAGTGCCATGGCAATAAGTCCGATTGGCAGCGAATGGCCATGCCCCAATGTTGGGTCACCGCCTTCGAGCGATACGGCTTTTACTGGCTCGGCCACGACGAACTCAAAGACACACGATGCACTTCGAATTCCTCGGTGACCCGAGCAAAAGCGCGGGAACACCCAGCGAACAACGGGGCAACGATGCCCGGGCCACTTTCTGCTACAGCCTGACCATGACTGCAAAACACAAGGCAAGGCACTCCCGAAGCTCGGGCTTCGAGCGCACACTCGAGAAGGCCGCGCGCAAGGTGACTGCTTGGACCGGTAGTACGACTGCGTTTGCGCTCTCCGTCTCCGTGGTTCTGGTTTGGGTGCTGACCGGTCCGCTCTTTCACTATTCGGACACCTGGCAGCTCGTGATCAACACGGGCACGACGGTCGTAACCTTCTTGATGGTGTTCCTGATCCAGCGCTCGCAAAACAAGGACTCACTCGCGCTGCACCTCAAACTGAACGAAATCGTCGCCGCGATGAGGGGCGCTAGCAATCGCTTGATCGACGTCGAATCGCTGAGCGAGCGCGAGCTGCGCGCGCTGCACACGCACTATGAAACGTTGGCCCAGATGGCAAAGCGCGACATCGATCTATTGTGTTCCCACTCGGTCGAAGAAGCTCAGCATCGCCATCGGCGCAAAGTGATCGCCGAAAAGGAAGTTCAACAGGAAGAGACGGTTGCGAGCTCGAAGGAGCCGTGAACCGTTTTTTTGGGGGGGTCTTGTACGCCTCAGCCGCGCGCCGGAGCCTCACCCGATGGCGGCCTGCCCGCGCAGCTCGCAGCTTGCGGCCTACGGCATGCTGAACCCTTGCTTGAGCAGACCCGCCTTCAGATCCTTCTCTAACTCCACCGGATCGTGGGCTGGGATCACGTGAACGTCTTTGGGTAATCCCGCGAGCGCCTGGAGCTCTGCCGCTACAGCCGGGCGATCTTCCTTCATCAAAAGCGTCGCAATCCTGGGACGGCCGATTTGGCGGGTGATGTTGTCGTAGGACCAAGCAATGTCACCGACGAACAGAAAGCGCGCGCCGTTGGCCAGCTCCACGTAGATGAGCTGCGTGCCCGCGCTGTGCCCCGGTGCCTTCTGCAAGACCACGCCAGGCGCCAGCGTGTAGAGCCCGTCGTAGTCGAGCGGTTTCAGGCTCTCGAGCGCGCCTGCTGGAAAATCACCGCGCTCGAGCTTGGGACCATCCAACTGCTCCCGCGTCATACGCACCTTCTGGGCGATTGCAGCAAAATCGGAAGAGCTGGCGAGCCCGCCCACATGATCGCTGTGCTCGTGCGTAAAGACGATCGTGTCCGCCTGCTTCATGGCGGCCTCCACGCGCGCGAAAGCCGTAGCGTCCGCCTTGCTACCTGGCATCGCTTTCGCCGCGGCGGGGCTCATCGCGGTATCGATGATCAGCGAGCGGTCCGGCCAGACCACTCGATGTGCAAGCAGCACCATCGGATGCATGGCCCAACCATCGCCCGCGACGACGAGCGTCTGCGGGACCGCGAACTCGCCGACCTTTTCGACCTCGATCAGCGAAGGCAAAGGCCCGGTAGCAGTGGCCGCGCGATGCAAGGCATCCACATCGATCACGAACTTCGCCCCCGGCGCAGCCGCCGTACCGAACAGCAGATGCTGGCCAAGCACAATCAGACCGACAATCCCCAGGCAAATCCACTGCCAACGCTTGAGCCGCATTCCGCTGGCTCTAGCACTTTCACCGGCGCGTTGAACGCCCGAACACAGATCGTCACGCCGGCGCTCGTGACGGACGCCGCGCGAGGCGCTCGGCGTACCGTGAGGTGCTTGACTCGACCTGCGATCGCCCCACTCGATTTCGGCTCGCTTCGGTCTTCAGCCCCATTGAATGATCAGGCTGCCCACGAGCACGACGCCCAGCCCGAGCCAAGTGCTGAGCGGAATCGATTCTTGGAACAGGAATTTGCCGAAGAGCACGCTGACGACGGCAAAGAGTCCGACGTAGACCCCGAGCAGCTTGGAGAAATCGACGGGGACTTGGTTGAGAACGAGCCCGTACGAGCCCAGAATCACGAACCCCAAGGCGATCAGCAGCCAGCCCTTGCCGCGCAGGCCCGTGCGGATCAAGGCATCGCCACCGACTTCGAACAGCGCGGCTAGGACGAGAACGACGAGTTGCGCGGGTCGACTCATTGCGGAGGATTCAATCATGGGTATCTCGCGTGGTTGGCCGTTCATACCGTCGTCACGGCGGATTTCGCGCTAGCGGGTTGCCCCTGGAGCGGTCCAGGACTTTACTTCGGTTTGTGGTGCTGGTGCCGAACAGATCGACGAACCGATGCGCCTGGTAGCGGTAGCGGACACGCACACGTTTCAAGACGATCTCGGGGCGATCCCGGACGGGGATGTGTTCATCCATGCCGGAGATCTGCTGCGCAGAGGGACGCTCGCGGAGCTCGAGCCCGTTTCCGCTTGGATTCGGAGCTTGCCGCACGAGTTCAAGGTCGTGATCGCGGGCAATCACGACTGGTGCTTCATGGATGATCGTGAAGCATGCACGCAAATGCTGGGCGAAGGCGTGATCTATCTCGAGGATCAAGCGGCGTTGATTGGGGGGCTACGCTTCTGGGGCAGCCCTTGGCAACCCGAATACAACGATTGGGCGTTCAATCTACCGCGCGGTCCGGCCCTGGCAGAAAAGTGGGCGCTCATTCCAGAGCACACGGACGTGCTCATCACTCACGGGCCGCCGCGCGGCTATGGCGATCGCTCGCCGATTGGCAGACGCAGCGGCTGCCAAGATCTGCTGCAGGCGGTGCATCGG
Organism: Pseudomonadota bacterium; assembly: GCA_037200885.1. Lineage (GTDB taxonomy): Bacteria > Myxococcota_A > Polyangia > Polyangiales > Polyangiaceae > PMG-095. Next base: position 332,686 of record JBBCIN010000003.1, on the reverse strand, counting down.
GTTTCCCCAGCTCTCAATCTGTTTGGCCACATCCACCAGGACGGCGGCTTCTGGCGCGCGGGCGGGATCTCGTTCGCGAACGTCACCACCTGGGAATGTGAGCGATTGCCGACCGTGATCGACATCGATCCCGTGACGCACACCGTCATGCCGGTCAGCATCCCCGCGGCGCGAAGGATCGCTTGAACAGCGCCTGGAATGGTCGCGTCGGTCATCACGTTGGTAATTCATTGTAAGAGTTTGTCGAACGCGGTTTTGCTCGCCAATTTGCGTGTCAATGTTCACGATGCGCAAGCGTTCACGAGGCCGGGTCGGGTTCGCGTTGCTCTTGGTTGGGGCCCTACTGTTGGCGTTGGCGTTGGCGTTGGCGTTGGCGTTCGCGCCGCTGGCGCGTCGCGCGCGGGCTGCGCAATTTCTGCAGCGCCTTTCACCGCAGTCGGCAATCGCGTCGAAGCCGACCTCGGACGCCTCGGTTGTCACTCGAAATCTGACGATAGCGGGTGAGCACGGACCGATCCGTGCCCGGCTCTACTTTCGCTCCGATCGGCCACGGGGCGCGGGCATCGTGGTCGCTCACGGCGTGCACTATCGAGGCATCGATGAGGCGCGATTGACGCCGTTCGCGCGTGCCCTCGCCGAAGGCGGGCTGGTCGTACTCACGCCCGAGCTTGCGGAGCTGGCCGACTATCGCATCACGCCCGCGAGCGTCAGCGTGATCCGAAGTTCGGTCGCCTACCTCGCCGCGGATCACGTTCACGTCGAGGGCGACCGCGTCGGGCTCTTGGGTTTCAGCTTTGCCGGAGGTCTGTCATTGGTGGCGGCGGAGGCGCCGGAAACCGCCCGCCTGCTTTCGTTCGTGACCAGCGTCGGCGGTCATCACGATCTTCGACGCGTGCTCCGTTTTCTGATCCACGACGAGATCGAAACACCCAGCGGCATCGTGCGGAGTCCTGCCAACGAGTATGGCCTGGTGGTGCTGGTCTACGGCAACCTGGAGCACTTCGTGCCAGCCGTCGACCTTTCCGCGATGCGTTCCGCTTTCAAGGCCTGGCTGCAGGAGGACCGCCCGCGTGCGCGCACGTTCGCGAAGCTTGGCACGACGCCCGAAGCAAGCGAGCTCTGGCAGCTCCTCGAATCACAACGTCTAAAAACGCTGGCCCCACGGCTCGACGCTTTGCTCGACAATCAACGAGAGCAGTTGGCTTTGCTCTCGGCGGCGGGTCACTTGCAGGGCCTCGGTTTGCCCGTGTATCTGCTGCACGGTTCGCACGATACCGTCATCCCGCCCTCGGAAACGGACTCGGCGGCCCTCGAGCTGAACGCTACCGAGCACGAGGCGTTGGTCTCTCCGCTGATCGAGCACGTCGAGCTGACTGGCCGCGCGTCCTATTCCGACGAGCTGGCGCTCGTGTCGTTCATGGCCCACATGCTGTGAGCGCGGTGCTCAGCGCGGCGCCGCAGCACAGCAACCAGTGATGCATAGAAGTCCGCGTCGCAAGCAGGCTCACCTGGTTGTCCGCAGGCTGCGGTGGAGCCCGGGCAACGCGGCGAACTCGTCGACGCGCAATTGGCCGAAGGTGAAGTGCGCCCGACGCAAATCTCGCACGGGTCGCACGGGTTGAGGCATGACGGCACCGGAGTACACGGGTGGCAAGCCGAAGGATCTGCTACGTGAGCAGCGTCACACGTGCCGACATTCTGTGCCGAAGATCCGAGCCAAACGAAGTTGCCGCTTGCGGCCGGCAGCTCGCAGCAGCCAAAAGAGTCGCAACCATTGGGCGTAATGGGCAGGCATGTGTCGAGGCAAGCGTCGGCTTGAGTCGTCTTCAAGCCATCACACGTCGAGTTACTACCCGGAATGTTTGCGTTCGACTGATAAACGCAGTGCGCGTCGCCGCCGGCGGAAATTCAGGGGAGAGCGAGAGCGGATCGCATTCCTGACTCCAAAAACACTGGTCGTTACCAGAGCCCGTGTCTTGATCGAAATAGCAGTCCTGTCGACAGGGGGCATTGTTCTGGCCTGGGATGCCGCCGTAGTACGAGTCTTCGGTGTTGTCGCAAGGGCCGGTGCAGTCGGGGTCATCCGAGTCGACGAGCCCGTCCCCGTCGTTGTCGGCGCAGTCTCCACACAGATAGACTTTGCCTTGGCAGGTTTTTTTTTGACAGGTTTGAGCCATTGCTCCAGAGCTGTCAGCGGCGCCCGCGTTCGCTCCGCCAGTGTCCAGGCCCGAGCCGCCGGTTCCAGTGCCCGCGCCGTCCAAAGGTCGATCTCGACCGACCTCGATGTGCTCGGAGCAGCTGCAGGCGAACAGAGCCCCAGACACGCCAAAGACGAGGCCCCAGACGCGTCGCTTCATCACTGCTCGAGCCATCACTTCGGTGTTGGCTCAGTGACCATGCGTTGGTGAGCCGAGCCCGGGTACGCTCGCGCGAAAGCGGCTGCCCGAAGGTCCGCCTCCGACGTGCGATGCAGACGCCGCAAAGCTTCGATCGCAATTACCTCGCGTTCTTGCGTCAGCGCACCGTGTGGAAAGCGCGCGGTGTGTTGGTTGGCGAGCCGCAAAGCAGTGCTGGGGGAGCCGTTGAGCGCGCGCCTCGCCTGCTCGAGTAAGCCAGCTTCGCTCTGCGGCTTGGCTAGCGTCGCGGCGGGGTTCGTCGCGGTCGAGCCTGGAGGAAGGGTCAGCGACGAGGTCGAGGCCTCGCTGCCGCTCGCGCTGGGAGCTGCCGCAGGCAAGAGCGAAGGTGAGGGCGGCTGCGAATTTGGACCGGATGCGGTGGAAGTAGCACGAGTACCGACCTGGGCGGCCCAGCCGCCGAAGGCACGGCCGCGAGCCGGAGCACAGGCCAGGGGCTTGCCGGCTTCAGTCACGGTAGCGCGGGCAGCTCGCCAGGGGGGGCCTGCCTTGCCGTCGGTGATCCTTGTCAGGGTGGTGCCGAGTGTTGCTCCGGCGCGTGCGATGTCAAGACTGGCTGTGTTGCGAATCTGACGCTCTGCTCGGACGCTGGCGCCTCCTGCTCGGCCAGTACCGACTGCTGTTCTCTGAGTTGCATTGCTGGCCAATGTTCGGTGAATCAGTGCGTTTCCGACGGAAAAACGTGCAGCGAAGACGACGCTTGCTGCAGCGGCCGTTGCGGCGACGACAAGACTTGCAGCGTACTGAACGACAAGTGCAAAACCGGGGGCAATGAGTGCGCGGCGAATGGCGATTGCTGTTCCGGATTGTGCGACGACCGCAAACACTGCCAGCTGAGCTCGTCGTTCTGCATTCAACCGGCGGACTCGTGCTCGCGCGACAGCGATTGCTGCACCGCCAGCTGCGCGATCGCCGACGGGCACACGCTGGGTGTTTGCGCGGACCACCCAAGGGCCCCGCTTACTGCACCAAGGTCGACGGCATGCTGTGCAACGGTTGTGGCGACTGTTGCAGTCGCCTTTGTGCGCCCGGGCCCTCTGGCGTCTCGATCTGCCAGCCCGCAAGTGGTTGCCACGTCACAGGCGACCTGTGCAAAGAGAACTCAGACTGCTGCGGCGGAGATGCCACGAGCGGCTTGCCAGGTGCGGGCAACGGCCGCTGTGAGGTCGACGCGGGAGCGAAGGTCGGCATCTGCACGAACCCGGTCAACGGCGGAAAAAATGCCTGCAATCCGGAGGGCAACGTCTGTCATTACCTCGCCGATCAGGGCTATGCGTGTAACAGCTCTTCTGCTCGTTCCGATTGCTGCGGGCCAGAAACGCCGAAGTCGCTGATGTGCAAGCTCGATGGGTTGGGCGTGCCGCGCTGCCTCGGGGTCGGCGACTGCCACGCGGGCGGCGATGTTTGCGCGTCCGCCGCCGACTGCTGCAATAACGTACCCTGCGTCCCCGACGATCAAGGCGCACTCCGCTGTCTCGCTAGCGGTCCCTGCGTCCCGAGCAGCGGCAGCTGCACGATCAACGGCCAAATTTGCAGCCAGGATGGCGATTGTTGCAATGACATTCCGTGCACGGACGGCATCTACGCCGTGATCCTGAAGTGAGCGGGGTGAGCTCGAATAATCGCAAAGGGTGCGTCCCGGGCGGGTAAGGCTCGGCAAAGACGATGTGTGTTCGCCGGTGCAAACGTACGCACCGACAGGTGCGGAATCCGACGACGGTGTGCTTCTCAGTCCCGCGACCGAATGCGACAAATGGGGCGGTTTGTGGCGGGATCTCGCGTTTTTCGCTAGTGGTTACGACATACCCGAGGTCGTGTGGTAACCATAGTTAGGGTGTGTCCGGCTCGAGACCGCCGTAAAACGAAGAAAGAGAAGACGTCGGTTTGATTATCGTCTGCAATTCTTGCTCGGCGCAGTATTCGGTCAACGATGCGAAGGTGCGCGGCAAGTTGGTTCGCATCACTTGCAAGCACTGTGCAACGGCGATTGTCGTCGATGGCAGGAACATGTCCGACGCGGAGGCCGCGTCGCAAAAGCCCTTGGCTAGCTACCCGTTGCGGCGTCGCGACGAGTCGATAGTCGCGCATTCCCCGTTGCTGTCGGTCAAGCCGACTCCGGCGGTGAAGTCTGCCCCGGTGCATTCGCCGGCGCCTGCCCCCGTGCAATCGGCCATGTCCGCTGCCATGCACGAGGAAGACCGGACCATGCTCACGCGCTCGCGGTTCGGCGATGACATGTCGGTTCACGATGAACGAACCGTGATCGGGCAGATCCCGAAAGAGGCGCTCGAATTCGAGCGGATGTTCGCGCAGCGGACGCAGCCCCCGCCCCCGGAAGCGTCCGGCGCTCCAAGCAACGCTTCGCCTCCGGCCACGACCGCGCCGAGCGAGCCACCCTTGCCATCGTTCTCCTCCTCTGAGCCACCGGCCGCACCGGAGGCACCGCAACGCGCCGATGATGAAGCGGAGAGCGCTTCCAGCGAAGGCTTTTCGCGCTCGGAGCCGCCGACGGTAGGCACCAAGCCGACCAGCGACGTGCGCGGGCTGGTCTCGCTCGCCGAGGCCACGCATCCCAGCGTGGCGCGGACCGTGACCGCGCGCCGGCTGCGAGTGACCCTGATCACTCTATTGGTGCTCGCGGTATTGGTGCTCTTGTTCGTGATCCAGATGCCGCGCTGAGGCGAGGTCGATGGCCCTCTTCGGAGCGATCGAGGCCGGTGGAACGAAGTTCGTGTGCGCGGTCGGGACTAGCCCAACCGATCTGATCGCCCACGCCCGCTTTGCGACCACCAGCCCGCAAGAAACGCTCGGCCAGTGCATCGAGTTTTTTCGTTCACGACCCAAGATCGACGCCTTGGGGATTGGCTGCTTTGGTCCGATCGAGCTCCGCCGCGCGGCGCCGCGCTACGGTCATGTCACCACCACCCCCAAGCCCGGTTGGAGCAATGTTGACGTCGTGGGGCCGCTCGGTCAGGCGCTTTCGGTGCCCGTCGGCTTCGACACGGACGTCAACGCCGCGGTGCTCGGTGAATCGCGCTGGGGCGCTGCGCGAAATCTCGATACGGTGATCTACCTGACGATCGGTACCGGCATCGGTGGCGGCGCGCTCGTGGGCGGTCAGCTCGCGCACGGCTTGGTGCATCCAGAAATGGGGCATTTGCTCGTCCCGCGCGAAGCGGATGACCTGGCGTTCGCCGGCGCCTGCCCGTTTCATGGCGGACGCTGCTGGGAGGGCCTCGCGTCTGGCCCCGCACTCGAACGCCGCTGGGGCCAACCTGCCGAAACGCTGCCGCCCAATCACCCCGCGTGGGATCTGGAAGCACGCTACGTCGCCTCGGCGCTGACCAGCTTGGTGCTCGTGCTCTCGCCGGAGCGCCTGATCCTTGGGGGCGGCGTGATGCAAGTTGCGGCGCTCTTCCCCCTCATTCGCAAACACCTCACGCGCTCGCTCGCCGGCTACGTACAATCTGACCTGCTGAACGAAGGCATCGACCAATACGTGGTCCCTCCGCTTCTCGGCACGCAATCTGGCATTGCGGGCGCCATCGCCCTGGCCGAACGCGCCGCCCTCGCCGATTGATCGTCGATAGCCAGACGTCCCTGGCTCACGAATGGCCTCACGTGGTCGCGGCTAGGGGGTGGGGGCGAACTGTTCGGGGATGTGCGCGCCCTCGACGATGTTGGCGAGGATGGCGTGGGCTGCGTCGTTCAAGTGGGTGCCATCGCCAGAGTTGTAGTTGCCTCTGATCCAGCCGTTTGGCGCGGCAAATGGCGTCCAGAAGTCCAACGCATGCGGCGCGAACTTTTTGGAGATCGCGTCGCGCGCTTGCATCAGGTCGTTGAGTTGAGCGAGTTTGTCGAAATCTCTCGGTTGGGTGGTGCTGACCCAGAGCGGCACGTGGGCGCTCATGGTCAAGTTGGCGATGCGATCGTAGTTCGCGAGCTGCTCGGCGAGTGAGTAGTTACTCGCCTGGTCATTGCTCGGCATATTGACGATGATCGCGCTGGGCTTCAAAGCGAGTGCGGCGGTGATGTTCTTGCCCAAGACCGGCGCGGGGCGATTGGGCGGCGGCGTGTAACCCGTCGGCTGAATGTGAAACGTGGTTTGCCCGCCGACCGCCAGATTCACCAGCGTAACGTTCGGAAATTGTTTGGCCAAGCGAACCTTGTATCGCCGCACCCAGGCATTTTTCGGGTCTTTGGGACCGGTGCCCTCCGATGTGGACGAGCCCAGCACCACGATCATGCCGTGCACGGAATAGTCAATTCGCTGGCGCTCTTGGTCCACCCCGGCGACATCGCTGCAGCCGATGCTCACGCACACGAGCAAGGCGATCGAGCTCGACTTCACGGCTCCACTTCGAGCGTGCACCGGTTCGATGCTACCAGGCTCAGGTGCGCTCTAGGTCGAAAATAGAAGCATCGCCAGCATCGCCGATGTCTGGCTCTCCGCTTCGCGTCACTCGCTACGGCGAGAGCGATCGTTTCGCCTGCTTGGAGACATGTTACCCTCGCGTAGCCGTGCTTTAGGCACTCGTTTAGGTCCACCGCCATGCACGAGCTCAGCCCCCGAGTTCCGCGTCTCCTTTTGCAGTTGCTGCTGAGCGCAGCTGGGTTATGTGCGTCGGGCCTCGCTGGTTGCGGTGCCCGCTCAGGCGTCGAGCTACTCGAGGACAGCCCGCCGGGAAGCGCGGGCGCCCGAGCAAATCCGCCGGATCCGGCAATGCCCGCGGGCGGCGCTGGCTCGCCTGCCCAGGCAGGCGCGCCAGCCATCGCCGGCTCGCCCGCCCAGGCCGGCGCCCCGATGAATGAACCTCCAACCTGTGAGGCCGTGACCGTCTCGATCGATGAGCTGCGTCCCGCGCTCACACTCGTGGTCGATCAATCGCGCAGCATGAGCTTTCGTTATCCAGACGATCAGAGCCCGACCACGCGCTGGTCGCTGGTTGGTGACGCGTTGTTCGATCCGACGTTCGGCGTCGTCAAGCGCTTCGAGGCGAGCATTCGCTTCGGAATCACGTTCTTCACCAGTCACAGCGACGCGTGCCCGATCTTGAACGAGGTCCAAGCAGCACCGCGCAACTATTCCGCGCTCCGTCTACTCTATGGGAGCTTGGGCCCCGATGGCGACACGCCCACCGGGGACGCCTTGCAACGAATCGTGACCGAACTGGAAAGGATCCCGAGCCTTGGGCCGCGCTCGATCCTCCTCGTCACTGATGGCACTCCGGACACCTGCGCTCAGCCGAATCCCGACGAAGGGCAACCGCAAGCGGTCGAGGCTGCGCAGCGAGCCTTCGAATCTGGCATCGATCTCTATGTGCTGGGAATTTCCAACGACATCGCGGGGCAGAACCTGCAGCAGATCGCCAATGCCGGCAAAGGGCGGCCGATCGATTTGGTCTGGGGTGTCGATGCCAACGCGGCTGAGCCCTTTCAAGCGGATGGCAACGTGCAGGGGCTCGCGGGACAGCTTGCGGATGTCTTGAATCGCATCCCGCTGTGTGAGGTGCGCTTGCAGCGCGACGTTGCGTTGGGCGAAGCCAGCGCGGGTCAGGTGTCGTTGGATGGTCAACGGCTTCCTTACAGCGAGTCCGATGGCTACTTCTTGAAGGACCCTCGTCACCTCGCGGTCGTGGGTGAAGCGTGTGAAATGATCAAGGCGGGCGGCAGACAGCTGAGCGTCCGCATCTCCTGCGATTGACGGCTAGCGCTACCGACTAGCCCAAAAAGCGTGCTCGCTCCGCTGGCGTCGGCACCAGGCAAGATTGCGCGCGGATCCGATAGCGCACCCCGGCGAACGCGCGGTAGCTCGCATCGCGCAGGAAGGTTGGCACGATGCGCAGCGCGGTCAACCAACGCCAGGGCCCGCCGACATAGCCGAGGACTCGCAACAGGGCGAGCGAGCGGACGTCGGCTTGGACACGGCCGTCGCGCAGCTCGGTCCAGAGCAGGGAATCGACGTCTGCGCCGACGCCCGCACGCGCGCGGAGCTCACTGCCAACTGCGCTCTCGATCGGCGCGAAGCGTAGGGAATGGGAGCGCTCGTGTCTGAGCACCCACTGCACCGCCTGGCTGCACACGCCGCAGCTGCCGTCGTAAAGCAGAACGGGTCCGTCTTGGAGCAGGTCGGAAGAGGGCCTCATGGCGTCAGCGGCTCTTCCCGTCCCAGCGCTTCACCTCGAGAGCCATCTGGCGTCAGCGTAGCGCGCTATGCAACACGCGACACGCGGAAATCTCGCGGACGAGTGAGGTGCGCGGCGGGATCGCGAGCGCCCAGCTCTTCGGCGATTTTCGAGCTATTGGGCGAAGTAAACGGTCGCGCGCTTTTGACCTTTGGTGGCGATCTTTCTCTCACTGATCAGTCGCTTGACCGGCAGAACGAGCGCCTTCGTCGGAACTCCGAGACCAGTTCCAATCTTCTCGATGCGCAGCCCCGGGTTTTTGACGATGTGCGCGTGCAGCTTTTTGATCAGAGCCGCCAGCTCGGCGGGGGTGCGCTTCGAGCCGGTTTCGTGCCGCTCGGGCGCGGCCACGGCTGCGCTGCGTTGACGCTTCGACCCGCGATGCGACGACGGGGCGCCGCCGTTCAATGCCGTTTGCACCGACTCGAGCGCCGCGCGTTGGATCAGACCTTTCAGTTGCTCGACAAACGCTTCGACGGCTTCGACCAGTGCGTCATCAATCTTCGACATCGCACTTGGGTACGTCGATTGCCGTGGAACTGTCAATCAGAACAGCCGACGCAGGTATGTAGTTCAGCATGCTGGCATTGCCGAGAGTGCCGGCTTCCACCTGTCGCGACGGACAGCTTGGCTGGTCGTCAGAACAGGTTTCGCTCGCGCGCTCGAACTCGCCGCGCCAGCGGTCGATTGCAATCCGACTGTCGGGCAGAGTCCTACCCGATATCGATATCAGCTCATCAATCAACCGAACGACTGGGATCTCGGCCTTGACAATATTGAGCCGGGCCTCATTAATTCACCGTGCCCCGTCCCCGCGGAAATTCGCCACCCCCTGCGCCGAGAAGTCCTCGCGGCCGCGGTCGTCCCCCCAGCATCGATTCCGAGCGCCTGCTCGCCGTGGCGCGAGATGTTTTTCTCGAGCGCGGCATCCGGGCGACGACGCTCGAGGTGGCTGAGCGCGCCGGTGTCTCCGAGGGCGTGCTCTTTCACCGTTTCAAGTCCAAGGAGGCGCTCTTCAGCGCCGCCATGGACTTCGATCGGGAGGAGGCACCGCGCCGCGTGCTCAAGGCCATCGAGGAGCTACAGCGGCCGGAGGGGCTCGAGGCGCGCGAATCGATCATTCAACTGGCGACGACCCTGATCGAGGTCGGACGCGTGGCGCTGCCCATCATGATGATGTCGTGGTCGAATCCACAGCCGTTCGCCGTGCCACTTTTCGACAAAAAGCGCTCGAAATTTCGAGAAATCTTGAAGGCGCTCGGCGGCTATTTCGAGCAACAAATGCAGCGCGGCAAGCTGCGGCAGATGGACCCGGAAGTGCTCGCTCGCGCGCTGCTCGGCGCTGTTCACCATTTCGTGTTGACGCGCATCCTGCTGGAAGATGGCGACAGCGCAGTCATGCCCGAAGGCATGTTCGTCCGTGGGCTGGCCGACTTGCTGCTGAACGGCGCGGCCGCTCACGAAGCGACGTCGCCTCACAACGCACGCTTCGCCGCGCGACCGTGATCGTGCCGCCGGCCTGTACGAAGAACCAAGAGCAGAGAGTGACCCTGATGACGACCCGACGATCGACTGTTCGCCACTATTTATTGAGTTCTGGCTTCCAAATTGCCGCCGCCTCGACACTGCTGCTGGCCAGCGGACAGGCGAGTGCGACGCAGTCACTCGATACCTTTCTCGAGGCCGCCCGCACGAGCAGCTACGATGTGCGTGAACAGCGCGCCACGGTCGAGCAGAGGAATTGGGAAAAAGAGTCGACGCTCGGTCGGCTGTTGCCGGCTGCCTCGGCGCGCGGCGTGTACACGCGCAACCAATACCCCGCGGAGGTCCCCGCGGCGGTCTTTCCGCCGAACGGGCTCACGATCACGCCGCAAGATCAGTTCGACCTGTTCCTGCAGTTGGACGTTCCTCTGGTCGATCTCGCCAACTACCAGCGACTTGGTCAAGCGCGCCACCTCGCGAAGGCTTCCAGCGCTCAGCTCGAGTTGTCGCAGAACGACGTGCAGCGCGTGGTCGCACGTGCCTACTACACGTTCGTCGGCGGCGCCGCACTCGTCCAGGCCGCAGAGCGCAGCCAGCAGATCGCCGAGGAAAATCTCGCCTTCGTCACCACTCGTCACGACATCGGCGTGGCGACGGAGCTCGACCGCGAGCGTGCCCGCGCGAACCTCGAACAGAGCAAGCAGGACCGAGCCCAAGCCGAGCTGATTGGCATCATGGCCGGCCGCAATCTCGAGACCGTGTCGGGCATCGTGCCGACTCCCGTGGTCGAGTATCCGGTCGATGATTTGCATCCCGAAGAGCCGCTCGCGACTTGGCTCGCGAGCCAAGGTACTCCCTCCGACCGCGTTCAGGCCGAGCTCGACAAGGCCGCGGCGTCCGCCAAGAAGGCTGCCGCCTATGCCCTTTTGCCCTCGCTTTCGGCGAACGGCCAGGAGCACCTCACGAACGCCTCCGGCTTTACCGGTCACAGCAGCTTCTACACGTTGCAAGCCATGCTTTCGTGGAAGCTCGACTACAGCGCTTACGGGACGGCACAAGCGCAGGCCAGCGCCGCTGACGTACAAAGGGTGCGGGCTGAACGCGCACGACGCGGCGTCGAGGACGACATTTTCGACGCCTGGGAGCGCGTCCGCACGGGCATCGTGAAGAGCGCGTCGGCTCGTGCGCAAGCCGATGCCGCGCTCCGCGCCGAGGAGCTCGCGCTTGCCCGCTATCAGTCTGGCGCGCTCACGCAGCTCGATGTCACACAATCGCAACGCGACGCGTTCCAAGCTCAGGCCTCTCGCATCCAGGCCGACGCTGACTTACTCTACTCGCGTGTGCTCCTGCGGCTGGCAGCCGGCAAGGCCCCGCAGGTTCAGGCGTCCACGCTGCCGTCCGTGCAGGCCAAGGATCTAGCTGCAGCGTCACCCGCTGCGCCCGCGTCACCCGCACCCCCCGCCGCCCCGGCGGCCCATTGAAGCAATTACCCATGGTTTCCCCGCCCATGTCCATCACACATCGTAGCTCGTTTCCTCGCTTTGCTGGGCTCACGCTCTCCGTCGCGCTCGCCCTCGTTGCCCTCGCGGCGCCCGGATGCAAAGGCAAAGCCGACGCCGCACCAGCGCCCACCGCGCCGGCCGTCACGGTCGTCACCGACCCCGTGACGAACATCGAAGCGCCACGCACGCTGCGGCTCACCGGAACGCTGCGCGGCGAGCGCGAAACCGATCTCGCCGCCAACGTCGCGGGGCGCGTGATCAGCATGAAGATCGAGCGCGGTCAGCACGTCGCTCAAGGCGAAGTCATCGCGCAGGTCGACGTGAGCGGCGCGGCGTTGGCACTGGCGGAGGCGCGCGTCGCCGTGCAGACCTCGAAGACGCAAGAGAACATCAACCAGGTCGACTGCGCTCGTTACGAACGGCTCAAGGCGAGCAATGCCGTGACCGACCTCGAGTACGACCAGGTGACGGCCAAGTGCAAGACCGCTCCGCTCAATCGCGAGGCGGCCGAGGCGCGCCAGAGCATCGCCGCCAAGAACGTCGGCGACGGTAGGATCCGCTCGCCATTCGCCGGGATCGTGACCGATCGCTACATCCAGGTGGGTGAGTACGTGCAGGCCTCATCGCGCGTCGCCTCGCTCGCCCAAGTGGCGGATCTGCGGCTCGAATTCAGTCTGCCCGAGCAGAGCTACCCCGACGTGAAACTCGGGCAAGACGTCGGCTTTCGCGTCGGGGCTTATGGCAATGAGCTCTTCTCGGGCACGGTGTCGCACATCTCAGGCGCCGTACGCGAGACGCGCGACGTGCTCGTCGAGGCCAGCGTGAAGAACCCCGACCAGAAACTCTTGCCGGGCATGTTCGCCGACGTGGAGCTTACGGTGGGTCAGGAAACACTGCCCTCGATTCCGAAAGCAGCGGCGTTCGAGTCCAACGGCAAGCTCAACGTGTATGTCGTGCAGGGCGGCGCCCTCGAGCAGCGCGTGCTGCAGCCCGGGCCCGAGGTCGAAGGTCGCTTGTCAGTGCGCCGCGGTGTGGTTGTCGGTGAGCAAGTGGTCGCCGTTTACAACCCCGAGCTCAAGAACGGGCAGCGTGTGAAATGACCGAGACCATGGTGAATGCCAGCCGCCGCAGGCGAAAGGAAGCCCTCCCATGCAGTGGCTAGCTAGAATTTGCGTACAGAGGCCGGTGCTCGCATCGGTCCTGATGCTGGTGATTTTGGTGCTCGGCACGGTCGGCTACCGCGGCCTCGGCGTCGATCAGTTTCCGAACGTCGACGTACCGGTGGTGGTCATCACCACGCAACTGCCGGGCGCTGCGCCGGAAGAGATCGAGACCGACGTCACCGACAAGATCGAAGGCGCCGTCAATCAGATCTCGGGTGTGGACGACCTCAACTCGGTCTCCAGCGAAGGCGTCTCGCAGGTCGTGATCATGTTCAAGCTGGACAAGGACACCGACGTCGCGGCCCAAGAAGTGCGCGACAAGGTGAACACGGTCCTGCGCGAGCTGCCGAGCGGGATCGAGCAACCGATCATCAGCAAGGTCGAACCGAGCGCGGCGCCCGTGCTCTACCTCGGCGTGCGCGGCAAGGGTCAGAGCATGCGCGACCTGACCGAGGTGGCCGACAAGAAAGTGCGACGCCAGCTGGAGACCATCCTCGGCGTCGGTAAAGTCACGATCATCGGTGGTCGCGAGCGACAGATCCACGTGCGTATGGATCCGCTCGCGCTGCGTTCGGCGGGCCTCACCGCCATCGACGTGATGAACACGCTCCAGCAGCAGAACCTGATGACGCCGGGCGGCAACCTCGAAACGGGTCCGCAAAGCGTCACTTTACGCATCGACGGTCGCGTGACCTCGGTCGACGCCGTGGGGCGCCTGGTCATGCGCGCCAAGGACGGCCGCATTTTGCGGCTCTCCGACGTCGCGAACGTGGTCGACGACCAAGAAGCGATCGAGAGCCTCGCCCGCTACGACGGCGAAGAGGTCGTCGTTCTCTCGATCGTCAAGCAAGCCGGCACGAACACGATCGAGGTCGTGGACAACATTCAGAAGCGCATCGCGAGCCTGAGCCAGTCACTGCCGCAGGGCATGGAGCTCAAGGTCATCCGCGACAACTCGCAGTCGATTCGCACGAGCGTAAGCTCCGTGATCGAGCATCTGATCGTGGGCGCGCTGCTCGCCGCGGGCGTCGTCTTGTTGTTCCTCGGCAATGCCCGCAGCACGTTGATCGCCGCGCTCTCGATCCCCATTTCCGTGATCGGCACCTTCGGCTTGATGTGGCTCGAAGGTTACACCTTGAACAACATCACGTTGCTCGCGCTCGCGCTCGCGGTGGGCATCGTGATCGACGACGCCATCGTCGTGCTCGAGAATATCATTCGCTTCATCGACGAGAAGGGCATGAAGCCATTCCCGGCGGCGGTGCTCGCCACCAAAGAAATCGGCTTTGCCGTGCTCGCGACCACGCTGTCGCTGATGGCGGTGTTCATCCCGGTGGCGTTCATTGGCGGCATTCCCGGCCGTTTCTTGAAGAGCTTCGGGTACACCATGGCGTTTTCCATCGGTGTGTCCCTGATCGTGAGCTTCTCGCTCACGCCGATGATGTCGGCGCGCTTTTTGCTCGGCCACCAAAAGGGCAGCGGGCTGAGCCGCCTGGTCGATTTCTTCTACCGGCCGATCGAGCGCGTCTACATGACAATGCTCGCGTTCTCGCTCAGACATCGCTGGGTGATCGCGCTCGCCTGCGCGACCGTCATGGGCTCGTGCATTCCGGTAGCGAAATCCCTGCCCGGCTCGTTCCTGCCGCTGGACGACAAGGCGAAGTTCCAGGTCACGATCCGCGCGCCAGAAGGCACCAGCGCGGAAGAAACCTTGCTCATCGCCGACCGCGCCAGCACGCTCATCCGCAAGCTGCCGGGGGTCACCCACATTCTAATCACCGTCGCGGAGGATGATCAGATCACGCGCAACTACGCGCAGCTGTACGTCGATCTCGTGGACCCCGGTCAGCGTAAATCGACGCAGTTCGACCTAATGGACCGCGCGCGCGAGCTGGTGATCCCGAACATGCCGAAAGAGCTGCGCATCAACATCGCGGAGGTGCCGGATTTCTCCGTTGGCTCCAATACGCAGGGCGTTCAATACATCCTATCGGGACCCAACTTCGCCGAGCTCGAGAAGGGCGCGGGCACCATTACCGCGGCGCTCAAGAAGAGCGGCAAAGCGGTCGACGTCGACACCACCAACATCGATGGTCGACCCGAGGTGAAAGTGACGATCGATCGCGATCGCGCCGCCGATCTCGGCGTCAGCGTCGCCAACGTTGCCACCACGCTGCAAATGCTGGTCGCGGGCGTCAAAGCCTCGACCTTTCCCGAAAACGGCAACGAGTACGAAATCCGGATACGTGCGGACGAGCGCTATCGTACCGATCAAAACGCGCTCTCGCTGATGAGCGTGCCATCGTCCAAGTACGGTAGCGTACCGCTCAGCTCGGTGGTCACTTGGCAGCGCGGGCTCGGCCCGTCGCGCATCAACCGCTATGCTCGCGAACGCCAGATCACGATCTTGGCGAACGCAGCCGCGGGCGCGGGTGACAACGACGTGAGCGCGGTGATCGACAAGGAGTTCAAGGGCCTCAACCTCGGGCCGATGTACCAACTCAGGCCGACTGGGCGATCGAAGTCACAGGCGGAAACGGCCGCCGGCTTCTTGTTGGCTCTCGGTATGGCCTTCGTCTTCATGTACCTGATCCTCGCGGCACAGTTCGAGTCGTGGCTGTACCCGGCCATCATTCTCGCGGTTCTGCCGCTCACGGTGCCATTTGCCTTCATCAGCCTCAAGATCTTCAACCAGAGCATCAACATGTTCTCGATGCTCGGCATGCTCGTGCTCTTCGGCGTCGTGAAGAAGAACAGCATTCTGCAAGTGGATCACACGAATCACCTGCGCCGCATGGGCCGCAGCCGTTTCGACTCACTGATGGAGGCGAATCGGGATCGGTTGCGCCCAATCTTGATGACCACGATCGCATTCGTGGCAGGCATGGCCCCGCTGATCCTTTCGTCCGGCATCGGCTCCGGCTTCAACAAGGCGACGGCCAGCATCGTGGTCGGTGGCCAAACCCTCTCGCTCTTGCTCACGTTGCTCGCGGTTCCAGTCATCCACAGCTTCGTCGATGACGTGCTCGATTGGTTCGCGCGCCGGAAGCAAAAAGGCAAGATCGATCGCGGCGAAACCGAGCTCGACGCCCTGCTCGGCACGGGTGAAGAACCGCTCGCGAAAGCGCTCGAACGCGCCGCCGCAGAGTGAGCGAGCCCGGGCATCACCGCTCCCTTTCGCCGGAATTGGCGAGCGCGATGCGCAGCGCGTCGTAACCGTAGCGCGTTCGCACGCTGTCGAGCGCGCGGTGCAGGGCTGCAGCGTGACCGAATAGGCTGAGTTGCGCGGCCGGCGGGCACAGATTGGATAGGCGGACGCCGAGCAGACGGATGGCGGTGCGGCGGGAACGCGCGCGTCGAAACAGCTCTTGGATCACCGGATAGAGCTCGAGCTTGGAGCAGGTGGGCGTGAGCGTGCGCGAGCGTTGTAAGGTTTGAAAATCCGCGTAGCGCAGCTTGAGCGTGACGGTGCGCGCCAGGACGCCCCGTTTGCGAGCGCGCCAGCAAACGCGCTCGCACAGCGCGCACAACATGGCATCGATGCAGGCGGGATCGCGCACGTCTTCACGGAAAGTGCGCTCGTTGGAGAGCGTGCCGAGTGCGCAGTCGCTCGGGTCATGCTCTTGAAACGCCGGACGCTCGCGGCCGAGCTCGTGCGCGCCGAAACCGCGACAGCTCTGTTGAATCGGCTCCGCCCAGGCGCCCAAGACGCGCCTCAGCGCGGGCAGGGGCGCGGCTTCGAGATCACCCAGGGTAAAAAGGCCGATCGCTCGCAACTTCTGCTCTGCGACGGGCCGATGCCTGGAAACTCGCGCACGGGCAGTGGACTTAGAAACCGAAGCTCATCGCCCGCGGGCACGAGTAATACGCCGCGCGGTTTGGCCAGGCCGCTCGCGACTTTGGCGAGCGAGCGGCTGGTGGCGATACCCGCGCTCGACGGCAACCCCACGTCGCTCGCAATTTCATCGGTCAGCCGGCGCACGGTGCGAAGGATGGTTTGGTCCGGGCTGCTGTCGCCAGCGGCGAAGTACAGGCGCTCACAGCCGGAGAAGTCGAGGAACATCTCGTCGATGCTGGCTACCTGTGAGACTGGCGTGTAGCCTTCCGCAATGCGCCGCGTCCGCTCCGCATACTCGCCGTGCACGCCGTGCCGTGTTGGCAGGTAGATTGCGTTGGGCGCCAGCGCGTAGGCGTTCTTGAGCGACATGTCGGAGCGCACGCCGAGCGCGCGCACTTCCTAGCTGGCTGCGGTGACCACGCCGCGTTGGCCCGGCAAGCCGCCCACGACTACGGGTTTGCCCAAAAGCCGCGGATCGAGCAGCCGCTCGACCGACACGAAGAAGGTGTCGAGATCCAAGCAACAGATGCGCGGTGCCGCGAGCGCCATGGTTTCCGCCGAATATATACTGTACTAACGTTCAGCTGTAGCCTGACTTGCTCGGAAGCCAAAGCCAGGAAATCACCGCGCAAATGCGGTGTGGTCGAGTCTAGAGTCGGCGCCTCATGAGCGAGCGCGACTTTTTCAGCGACGAGGCCAAGCGCGCCACCGCAGCCTCCGTGCGCAGCGCCGAGGCGCAGACCTGCGCCGAGATCGTGGTCGCAGTGCGTAAGAGTTCGGGTCGCTACGGCGTGCTCGCCTACCACTTCGGGCTGGGCCTAGCGGCGGTGATCGTTTCGTATTTGCTGCTCGCGCCCGCGGTGTACAGCGCCTTCGCGATCGCGCTCGATGGCATTGTCGCCTTCGCCCTGGGCTCGCTGCTCGCCGCCAACCTCGACACCGTGCGACGCACGCTCTCGCGCGCGTCGACGCTCGAAGCCAATGTGAACAGTGGGGCGCGCGCAGCGTTCTTCGACCTCGGCATTGCACGCACCTCCGGCCGAAACGGCATGCTGGTGTACGCCTCGATGTTCGAGCGTCGCTGCGTCGTGTTGACGGACATCGGAGTCAATCCAGCGCGGCTCGGACCGCGCTGGACTGACTCCGAACGCGACTTGGCCGAGGCCGTGAAGCGGCGCGACTTACCCGCGTTTCAGCGCGCGGTCGCGCGGCTCGGCGCGGTGCTCTGCGGCGCACATCCGCGCTCGGACGACGACGTGAACGAACTCCCGGACGAAGTCCAATGAGCAGTGCTCGGCGAAATAGCGCTCGGGCGCTGCTCACGTGGCTGCCTTTGGCCTTGGCCTTGGGTCTCGCTCTGTCGTACTCGGTCAACGCCTGGGCACGACCCGGTGGCGGCCAGTCGTACTCGGGTGGGGCCGCGCGCTCTTCTCGTTCCTCCGGAGGACATTCAGGCGGCGATGGCGGTGACGCGGCGGGGCTGATCTTTCAATTGCTGCTCCTTTGTATTCAGTACCCAGCCCTCGGCGTGCCACTGCTAGTCATCGTGGTCGTATTCTTCATCGCCAAGGCGGCTGTCGGCGCGAGGCAAAAGGGTTGGTCGACCACTACGCCGGAGGCCGTGCAGGCCGTAGCGCGTGTCGCGCAAAGCGCGCCTTTGGGTCGCAGCGAGCTCGACACCATCCGTACGCTCGATCCGGGCTTCTCACTCGTGCTGTTCGAGGACCTCGCGTACATGCTGTATGCGGCCGTCCAACGCGGGCGCGGCGTCGGCACACAGTCGCTCGCCGCGTACTTGGCGCCGAATCTGACGCAAACCTTGGTCGACCCGCAGCTGTCGGATGTGCAAGGCATCGTGATCGGCGCGATGCGCTACGTGGGTTTCTCCGGGCCGCAGGCCCCGATGCTCGAAATCGAAATCGAAATCGAGTCCAACTACGTAGAAGTGCTGCGCGCAGGCGGTACACGCCGCTTCTACGCCGTCGATCGCATGCGACTCACCCGCGCCGCCACCGCCCGCTCTCGCCCCCTGACCCGCGCTCACACGCTGGATTGCCCGAACTGCGGCGCGCCGCTCGAAGCCGTGCGCGGCACCGAGTGCAGCTATTGTAAACAAAACGTAGGCTTCGGCCGCTTCGATTGGATGATCGCTGATTTCAGCAACCAAACGCGCGAAACCCGCGGCCCGCTCCTGACCAGCGATGTCGCGGAAACTGGCACCGAGCTTCCGACCATCGTCGATCGCGACGCGCCTGCAAGGTTCGAGGACCTACGACGCAAGGACCCCGCGCTCAGCTGGCAGGCCCTGCAAGGCCGAGTCGCGCTCGTCTTTGCCGAACTGCAGGTCGCCTGGTCCGGTCGCGATCCTTCGCGAATCCGCCCCTTCGTTTCGGACAACCTGTTTCAATCCATGTACTACTGGATTGATCTGTACATCCAAGCGCGCTGTCGCAACGTGACCGAGAACGCGACCATCCTCCGCGTCGACCTAGCGAACGTCCTCAGCGACGCCTACTTCGACGCCATCACCCTGCGCCTCTTCGCCACTGGTATCGATTACACCATCTCGGACGAAGGTAAACTCATCAGTGGCAACCGCAGCCGCCCCCGCACCTACTCCGAGTACTGGACCCTAATCCGCGGCAGCACCCGCCGCGGCGAACCCCGCCGCGACAGCACCTGCCCCAACTGCGGTGCCCCCCTGCGTATCGCGATGACCGGCCAATGCGAATACTGCCGCGTCAAAGTCACGAGCGGCGATTTCGACTGGGTTTTGTCGCGGATCGAGCAGGACGAGTCTTACGGAGGGTAGGGCTTTCGAAGCATGCCGATCTCGCCTGACTTGAAGACGGGACAGTCCGTGACCTGCGCGATGTTCATTGGCGTCCACGTGTTCGGCCTAGTTACGGTCATATCAGTTTTCGGAACAGCTCGACGCGAGAGCTCGAGCCGGTCTTACGCAGAACATTTTCCTGGTGAAACTTGACCGTACGAGGACTGATTCCGAGCTGCACGGCGATATCGTCGAAGTTGCCGCCCAAGCACAGTAGCTCCAGGATCTGTGCCTCACGTTCAGTGAGCTTGGTGGTCTTTCCGAGTGCAGCAATGCGCTGCTGGATCTTCGACTTCTGGCATTCTTCGAGGCCGGTTAGGGCCGCGGTTGGGGGACTTTCGGGAACTTGCCAGGCATCCACGAGTTGGTCACGGAGCGTGCGCTCTTGGAAATGGAACGCCATCAACGTGAACGTCTCTGATCCCACCGTGAACGTGCCCACGACTTGTCGCGGCGAGCTGGCTCGATCCCACAACTCTGCCCAATCCTCGGGACTTTTGAACACACACAGCGAATAAGCGAGCCGTTCGCTGGACATGATCAAGCTCGATTGACGCGCCGTGATGGTCAGTCCTCGCGGGGTCGGCTTCTGGTAGTCGTTCCGGTTCAGGAACCAACGCAGGAACAGTGCGCGCGCGCCATTTTCAAGCGGATGCAGGTTGACGAAGTTGGCCGCCAAACGGGCGCCCGGATCGCGCTCGACCAACTTGATGTCGGCTGCGCTCGTCAGCATCGTGGCCTGCCAAACAGAGTCTAGTGCTCCGCCGAGCATTTCGTCTCGGGCGACTTCGAAAGTGTGTGGTTCGACGCGAAAGTGCGCTCGCGCGATCTGCGCGGACTCTTCGCCCTGTAGCTCGCCAATCAGTTCCACGATCGACTCCTCGTCGGAGCCTTTCGCCCCCTCGAACGTGGGCGTCTCGCGCTCGCCTCCGCGTGCGCTGAGCTGTTCTATGGAAGGCACATCGCGGTCCAAAAAGAACAAATCATCGAGTCCCGCCTTGGGCGGAGAGTCAGTAGCCAGCCCGGCAACGACGAACTCTCGCACCGGCCGGTAGATCGCCTGATATCTTTGAGCATTGCCGCGTTGGGCTCGAGCAACCAGGGCTAGCCGCGCCAGGGCGTGCGGACGGACGCCGCCCGCAGTTTGCTCGATGAAAGACTGACTCGCCAGCCAGTCGAAGAGCTCCGGCGCGTGACTTGCGGCTTCACTCGGATTGGCGAGTAGCACGTGCTCGAGTAGTTCGGGCGTCGTCGTGTGGGCCAAGGCGCAGACATCGAGGGCAACTTGCTGCGCGCGCGAGGTGCTCCGCAGCTCGAGCGCTCGTGTCAGGGTGCGTTGGAGCTCGCGCAGGTTTTGCTGCGTGAAAAGCACCCCCGCAGTTTTCTTCGATATGTTGGCGGCAACCGCCAACCCGAGCGGGTACCCACCTACGACGTCCAAGATAGCGCCTCGTGCGGACTCGGCTACGGCGCGATGCTCGAGAAATCGTCGGGCATCATCCTCGGGCCAAGGAGAGAGTTGCCATCGCCTCGTCAGGCTGCCCCACGCTGGGTCGAGGTCCAAGCGTGAGGATTGAACCTGGCGCGATGCAAAAATCAACAGCACGCTGCTCGGCAACCCCGGCGCGAATTGCCCAAGCAGCCACGGTTCGAGTACGGCGAGTCGCTCGTAGGAGTCGAGCAATAGCACAGGCCGCGTGGCAGAGGGATTGGAGCGAGCCGATTCGAGCAGAGCACTCGCCTGTCGCGTGTACCAGCGCTGGAGCTCTTCCAAGCTCTGGCGGTCGACCTCGGCGGCGTCGAGGTAGCTGACCGGCAAGGATCGCTTCAGGCACTGCCACGTGAACTCGTGCAGCAGGCTGGTTTTGCCGACGCCGGCCTGCCCAGTCAGGTAGAGTAGCGAGCAACTCGGGTCGCCTAGCGTCGAATCGAGCAAAGCAAGATCCGCCTGTCGTCCGACGAAGCAGCGCGACCGCTCTTCACTCAGACGATCTCCGAACGTGGACGAGGGGGGCGCGACCGGCGCAAGCGGTTGCAGCTTCGACTTGATCATGGCGTTCTCGGCGGGAGCGGCGGCAGATCGCCGTGCGCTTGTACCCGATGTTCAGCCACGGGTCGATTGAGTGTGCGGCCTGGCGCTTACATTTGAATACTCGGACGACGTGCCGAGCGGGCGTTTCGGCTTCACGCCGACGCTGAAAATAGCGCCACTTTGGCAGCGCGATTCAGCACTCGAGGAGCCGTGCCCAGACCGGTTGGCGCAGCCGACGTTGCCGGCCGCGTGGCACCTGCGTATTGTAACGGGCCATGTCAGCAGGCGACGAGATCCCGTGGGACCTTCCGCAAATCGGTGACGATCTAGCGGGCCAGTACGAGATCCTTGGGCTGATTGCCACGGGCGGTATCGGGGTTCTGCTTCGGGCAAGGCAGAATTCATTGAAGCGCACGGTTGCGATCAAGTTCATCGTCGGAGCTGTCCAGGATGCTAGCTCCGTCGAGCGCTTCCTGCGTGAAGCACGAGCTGCCGGTCGCATTTGTGAACCGCATGTCGTTGGCGTTTACGACTGTGGCTTCGTCGCGCGGGGCGCGCACGGAAAGGAATGGTTGCGGGCCGAGGCCGGCATCGCGTTCATCGTGATGGACTACATGCGTGGGCTCGACTTGGGCGCGCTGATGGAGGAGCGCAATGCTCCACTCGAGATCGCCGAGACGCTCAGCTACGTGCGTGAAGCGTGTATCGGCGTTGCGGCGATTCACCGACAAGGCACGATTGTCCGTGATCTGAGGCCGGCGAACCTGTTTTTGTGCGCCACCGACAGCGGTCGCAACGTCGTCAAAGTGACGGATTTCGGTATCTCCAAAACTATTCAGACCGACAAGAGCAGTCAGGATGCCCCGCTTGCCAGCACGCGCGGTTCGGTCGCGTACATGTCTCCCGAACAGATTGGCAACCCGTCGACGGTCGGCTTTGCCAGCGATATCTGGTCGCTGGGCGTCATCTGTTACGAGCTGCTCACGCAAACGCTGCCCTTCGAAGGCGAGAATCTGCTCGCGGTCTTGGGTCAGATTTTGACAAAACCACCGCGCCCCGTCCGCGAGCGGCGGGCCGACGTTCCGAACGAATTGGTGCGCGTGATCAGCAGATGCCTGCAGCGAAGCCCGGTCGATCGCTACTCGAGCGTCGGGGAGCTCGCGCAAGCTCTCGAGCAAGTGCATGGCCGGCTATCGCTGGTTCCCGTGATGCTGAAGGGTGAGGAGCCCGATACGGATCACCTGATTCCGAAGCCGGGAGACTGGGCGTTACGCTTCATCAGCGGGAAGTACGGGGATAGCGAGCGCGGTCTAAAGCTGGGCGAGCCGCTCGAAATTGGTCGCAACTCAGAGCTGGGCCTCGTGCTGGTGGAAGAAATGGTGTCGCGCCTGCATGCGCGCGTAACCGTTTCCGAATCGGGCGTAGTGATCGAGAACTTGTCCTCGACTCATGGCACTTTCGTCAACGGCTTCCAGGTGCGCGACAAAACTAGGCTCAAGGAAAACGACCGCATCTTGATTGGCACTTCGATCATCAAGCTGATCAAGAAGGCCAGTTTACAACCGCGCAAGTCAGGGTAGACGCCGATCACGCCCTAGCTGCTGAACGTGTATCCGCCAAAGACCTACAACGCTCGCCATCGCTTCGTTGGACATTGGCTACGCTCGACGAAGTGAAAGTTCTACCCAGTTTGCTGACTGCGGGTCGATGGGTCAGGGTACTTGACTTAGAGCGAGTGCTTGCTTGGCTCGAATTTTCGAGAGGCCCTGATGTTCAAGTTCCATCCCTTCATGATGCTCGCGATCGGGTGCGCCGCCTGCGGTGCGCGCTTTTCAGCGAGCGACGGTAGCAGCGGCTCCGCAGGCCAGGGTCAGGCCGGCGAAGCGAGTGGCGGCCTCAGCAGTTCAGCGGGGAACTCTGGCGCGGGTGATGCGGGTGAGATGGAGGTCGGTGGGACTGGCGCGGCAGGGCAGAGCCCGACGGCGGGCGCAGGCGGTTCGGTCGCGGGCAGCGCTGGCGCTACTGGCGCTACTGGCGGCGGCACGAACGTAGGCGGCTGGTGGTCAGGCATCGGTGGCAACAGCGGCGCGGATTGCGCCCGGCTCAGACAGGAGTACGCGGCTGCGGTCGACAAAGCGCGAGTCTGCGACAAAGGCTCGACCGATGAATGCAGCACGACTTCGCTCGCCCCGCCAATCGGTTGCGGTTGTCCGGTGCTGGTCAACGCCAAGAGTGAATCCACGGCCACCGCCCAGACGGCGTACCAAGCGTATCAAGACGGCGACTGCGACGTCGGTGGCGCCGTCTGTAACGTTTTTTGCGCGCCGCCGATGGGCGCCAGCTGCGCGCAACAAGCCATGGCCCCGGGCAATACGTTCGTCTGCACGGGCAACGCCTTCGCGACGAACTAGAGCATCAGGTCATTGCACGCGGCTGCGGCCGTCGGGAGGTACACGAAAAACTCGCAACCTTGTCCGACGGCGGTCTCGATTCGGACCGCGCCGCCCAGTCGCGTCGCCACTTCCTTGACCATGAATAGGCCGAGCCCCGTGCCTCCGTACAGAGCTTTGGTGGTGAAGAAGGGTTCGAAGATCCGCGACAGCGTGGCTGCGTCAATCCCCGGGCCTGCATCTTTGATCGAAATGACGGCGTATTCGCCTGGCGCGAGGTCGTTCGAGGGCACTTGGCCGTGAAGCACGATGGTGCTCGAGACGCGAATACCCAGCGGCCCACTGAGCATCGCATCGCGTGAGTTGAAGGCGAGATTGACGATGATTTGCTCGAGCTCGCCCGCGCCGGCTCGCACCAGAAGCGGCGCGCCGGCAAGCTCTAGCGACAACTGAATTGCATCACCAAGGACTGGGCGCAGCATCTCCGTAGTCGACGCTACGACGTGGTTCGCGTCGACGAGTGCGATCGTCGACTGTTGCCCTTTGCTCAGAAGTAGCAGGCGCTCGGCGAGTGCTCCGCCGCTGTGCGTGGCGTCCATCGCGATTTTCAAGTCGCTCGACTGCTGTGGGGACAGGGGGCCGTTGGCGATGAAGGAATGATAGTTGCCGATGACGGTGAGGAGGTTGTTGATGTCGTGCGCGAACCCAGCCACGGCCGCGTGCAGCGGTTCGGGTTGGACCAAGGCGGGCAACTCATTGGCCGACGCGATCAGGCACTGCACCTGATTGAGCTCGTCGAGCACCGGCGTGAACGTGATCACACACACCAAAGCTTTCGCGTCCGAGGTTCGGGGTTGCAACAGGACTCGCCCGCTCACCGCGCGTCGCTTGTTGGCCGCCGCCAATTGCAACGTGGGTAAGTAAGCGTCGGTCGTCGCGCTCACGAATAGCTCCTCATCACGACACCCCGCGAGTTGGCCTGCGCTCAAGCCGAGAAGTCTTCGGCCGACCAGATTCACGAAGGAGAGCGTGAGGTCACGAGCATAGACCCACATCATATCCGGCAAAGCATCCAATGCCTGTCGCGTCGACACCGCCACGTCAGGACACAGCGCCGGGCGCGACGTCGGGCGGACGGCTTCTGACTCGTATTCGGAGGACGCCACGCCCCGGGCCGCTTCAGAACCTCCGATCGAGCAGCCGTTCGCTGCCTTCCGACGACGATCGCTGCTGAGCTCCAGGGCAGATTCGCCGGATCGAAAAAGACGGGTCAAGTTCACCTCCCTACATTCAGTCTAGCTAAATTCGTGCCAGCGATCGGTCGTCTGGCGATTCGCCGATTCCATATGTTTGTGCCAGCGTGACTGGGGTCGCCATGTCGTCATCTGTCCCGATGAGGCTCGATTGGACATTCCAAGAAGTCGCAGGCACTCATTTCCCGACATTGGTGTTATCTTGAACCAAGCGGCAAAGCAGCGTCGGAAGTAGTGGTAGAGAATCAACCCTAGGTGTTATCGGGGTATCTGAAGTCGATGTGTCCTCGTTGATTTTGCTGGCGTGCTTCTTGCGGCTCACCCTTGAGTACGAGGCGACCGACACGGTCGAGAATAGGTCAGCGAGGAACCATGGAGAGCAACACTGTGCCGAGGCCATCACGTCAGCGCATCTTGCTGGCCGACGACAACATTTCGATTCAGAAGGTCGTCAAACGTGTCGCCGAAAAAAATGGTCACGAGGTCTTGGAGGTAACCGAGGCCGCCGCGGTGGTGCCATTGGCCGCGTCGTCGCAGCCGGACGTGATCGTACTGGATATCAATTTTCCGGACGCGGATGGCCGAGATATATTGGCGAGACTCAAAGCCGACCCGCGGACGTCGAACATTCCGGTGATCGTTTGGTCCGGGCGCAAGGGGCACGAGTCGGACAGCCGCATCGCACTCGAGCTCGGCGCCGAAGATTATGTAGAGAAAAATGACGCTCAGCTCCTGGTGCGCAAGCTGGAACGCGTCCTGTTTAGGCTCAAGGGCTAACCGGTCGTTCAGCGTAGCGTCAAGATCACGTACTCGGGCGGCACACCGAAGCGCACGGGCCAGACGCTCGTGCCGATGCCGGTAGTGACGAAGAGCTGGCGGTCATTTTCGACGATATGTCCGGCGGCATAGCGCGCTCCATAGCGCGAGCGCACTACGGGTGGGCCGAAGAAGGGCAGACGAACTTGTCCACCGTGGGTATGCCCTGCGAGCGTGAGCGAAACGCGGGCGTCGAGGTCCGCGAAGATGTCAGGCTCATGGACCAGCACCAAGAGTGGCATGTCTGCCGGGGCTAGCGCGTACTCTTCGCTCGCGGTGCGTTTGCGCACTTCGTCATCCGCCAGACCCAGCACGCAAAAGCGGCTGCCGCGAGCCTGAACGACGAAGGCTTCGTCCTCGAGCACGTGGATCCCTTTGGCTTCCAAGAGCGGTCGCAGCACGGGACCCTTCCAACAGTCGTGGTTGCCGAACACCGCGACCACCCCGAGCGGCGCGTGCAGCTCACCCAGCGCTTCGGCCACGAATCGCTCCGAAACACGCGTCCCGAATTTTACGTCGTGGACCAGGTAGTCCCCGGCTAGCAGGATCAGTTCTGGATGTTCGGCGTTCACTTGGGCGATGAGCTCGCGAATTCGTGACTCGCCCCAGTGTGGCGAACCCACGTGCAGGTCCGACAAGAGGGCCACGCGCAGTCCAGCCAGCTCGGCGGGCCAGTTTGGCAGCTCGAGATCTGCGCGCTTCACCACTAGCCGCGCGGGCTCGATCAAGAATGAGTCGACCATGATCGCCAAAAGTCCAAAGACGGCCAATGCAGCAGCCATCTTGCGGTGGTTCACGTCGACAGTCTCCTACAGGGCATTGGAATGACAAGTCCGGGGCGTGGAGGACGGCAAGTTCAGCAATTGGCGCGCAATCGCCGCCGGTTTGCTTGCGGTAGCTCCAAATGAGCCCGGGAGCGTTGCGCCCGATACGGCTTCTTGGTTACCGTCCACGCTTGCGTTCACGTAGCCGTCTTGGAATGAGTCGCCTCTGGCAAGTCCTTTGCGGGCTGACGATACTCGGGCTCGGTAGCCTGATCGTTGCCTCCAAGCTCTCGGCGCAGACCAAGGCAGCTCACGCTCAGCCCTTACAAGTCCCTTCGGCTCGAGTCATCGACCAGGTCGCTTCTGCACCTGTCTCGGGCACCGCGCTGGCGAGCGCCGCAGCTGCATCGAGCGCGAAGCCGCCTTCGAACGCCGAACCGGCCGTCACGAAGGATGCCGAGGACACCGTCAACTCGACGCTTGGCGACACGGTTCTACAGAACGACAGCGACGTTTCCAAGGATCTGAGTCCGGCGCAGATCGACGCGATCGGTACTGGTAAGGTGCCGATCCATCGTGAGGGCCGCTATCGCTCTCCACTCGCCAACCCTTCGCTTGGTGGCCCGGCAACCGTGAAGGTCGGCTTCGTCATCTCCGAGATTCGGGACTATCAGATCCAAGATGGCAGCTTTTCGGCGGACTATTTCATGTCCTTCACTGCCGACAAGCCCGTGCCCAAGCTGCATCCGGTATTCACGAATGGCCACGACACGAGCTGCATCAACCTCGTAGAGGTCGAAACCTTCCGCTTTTATCGCTGCACGGGAACGTTCACTAGCCCCGTCGACTTGCTCAACTACCCCTTCGATACGCAAACTCTGGACATTAGCGTGGAGGACGCCGTGTATGGCGTAGACACGATCGTGTTCGTGGCCGATCCGCGTCGCACCTCGCTGGACGCCAATTTTAGAATTTCCGGCTACAGCGTGGGCACCGTTGGCGCCAAGACCTTCAAACACCAGTACCCCTCGCGCTTCGACCGCGACGACCTGTATGTGTCTCGCTACCGATTTACGGTAACGCTCGATCGGTTCGCGCAATCGGCGGCATTCAGCGTATTCGTGCCCGCGTTCATCATCGTGCTCATCTCCTTACTCGGGCTTTGGGTTCGGCCCGAAGATCTCGAGGTGCGGACTGGCGCTGGCGCGCCGATGCTGGCAGCAGCCGTGCTTTTCCACTATTCGCTGGTGCAGTCATTACCGGCGACGGGGTACTTGACGCACGCCGACAAGCTCATGCTCGGAGTTTACGTTTCGTTGCTGATGAATATGACCACCACCTGGGTGTTCATGATCGTGGACGAAGAGCGTGTTCACTTTTGGTTCCGTTTCTTTCGCGCTTGGACGCCGCCCGCGACGGTCCTGGTGATGTTGGTGAGTGTTTTGGCCTGAATCGCCGTTCTGGAGCTGATACTGGCCCTTTCGACGAGGAAACGCATGCGCAAGGTAGTCGTAGTTGGAATCACCTGCTTGGTCGCGGGTCTGCTGCTGGGCTGGTATTCCGGAAGGTATGCGCTCGAACGCTATTGGACCCAGCCGCTGGTGCTCAAACGTTTGGCCGCGGCCGACGTGGAGCGCTCGTCTGGAGCGGGCGCTGACCCAGTTCCGGCGATCGGCACCCCCGTGCTGCGACCCGCGCCGCTCGCGCTCGCGCGTGTGGCTTTGGCAGAGATGACGCGACTGGATCCATTGGTCATGACCGTCGGAAACGTCAAAGCGGGCGGCGCCGAAAGTCAGCTCAAGCTCGATCTGACCAACCGCGGTAAGTGCGCCATCAGCTCCTTCTCCGGCGTCGCCTACGGGTATGACGCATACGGTAGAGCCAGCCGGCTCAACAAGGGAGGCGAGCACTACGTGGCCTTCAGCGAGAAGGACGTGACCGACCTTGCGCCGGCGCAGACCCACACCCTGGCCATGACGCTGCACAATAGTCAGACTGCATCGTTGGCGCTCGCGCACGTCGACCAAGTGACGTGTACCGATGGTGCGCGTTGGGTTCGAAATTAGGCGAGCTTAGCGCGAGAGCCAGGGGCAGACGCCCGCCATGGTTTCGAACGAGCGACGACGACAAGAGAAGCCGGTGATTTTACCGTACATGTCGTCGTCGCTGCATTCTTGAACTTTTTCGTAAGAACCCACCGAGCTCTCCTCGATGTAGCGCACGCAGTCGCCAATCATGTACACGTCCCACGCGAAATATCCCCGCTCGTCCCACCAATGCTTGACGAACACGGATGCCCTCTTACCAACGTCGTACTTCTTCATGCAGGCCGCAAAATCTTTCCCGCCGCGAACGACCTGAAACTGGTCCCCCGGGCAAGAGTCCCACACGAACTCGACGTCGACGCTCTCGGTGTCACCTCGATCGTCGACCTCGACCTGGTCCTGACGGACGATTTGGCATACCGACTCGAAGCGCTCCAAGCGTTCTCCGCAGGCCGTGACGGATAGCACGAGAAGCAGCGCAGGGGTGAGGGGCCGACGCATTGGCAAGCGACGCTAACACGGATCCTAAGGCCGAAACTTTCGGCTAGGCTCGCCTCTGGCATGGCTCGTCGTCCATCCGCTCGTTCACTGTCGATTCAGGTCGCAGCACTGCTCATGGCGTCGGCCGCTATGCTGTACGCCGCGCTTTGGCGCGGCACGGGCCTGCCGGATGCGCTCGCAGCGCCCGCGCCCGCGCCGCGCGGGGCTCCGGCCGCTAGTGCCGTCGCGGCGGCGAGCGCGGCCCCCGCAGCGAGCGCGGCACAGCCCCCGACCGCGCTGAAGCCTGTCGACGACCGCGACGCGGGCGCGTCGATCGACCCCATCGACCTTGCCGTCGCACCCGACGGCGGCGTGCCCACCCAGCTCGGAGCCACGGCATACAAGAGCCCGTTCGCCGCGCCGGGTGCAACGAAGCCGGTCAAAGTCAAAGTAGGCATGCTGCTGAACAGCATCGACGACTACGACATCAAGACCGGTCGCTACAACGCCGATTTCTTTCTGAGCTTGACGAGTGATGTCCCGATGCCGACGATTCGGCTTTCGTTTCCGAATGGGAGACTAGAGACGAACGAGCTCATGGCCGACAAACCGACCTTCAAGCTGTATCGGCTGGTGGGAGATTTCAAGGCGCCGCCGAACCTGCGTAAGTATCCGTTCGATTCGCAGGAGCTCAAAATCATGATCGAGGATGATTTTAGAGGCATCGATCAACTGCGCTTCACCGTCGACAAAGATCGCACGCAACTCGCGCGCAGCTTTCGTGCGCTCGGTTGGCAAGTCGCTTACCTCGAAGCGCGCTCGACGAGCCAGTCTTATCCGGACCGCTTCGAGAACGATGATCTGATCTATGGTCGGTACACTTTCACGATTTCGCTCGAACGTTACGCGACCAGCGCCGCGTTCACGGTATTCGTGCCGGCGTTCGTGATCGTGCTCATCGCCTTGCTGGGCATGTGGGTGCCACCCGGCGAAATGGAGGTGCGTTCCAATGCGGGAGCGCCCATGTTGGCCGCGGCCGTACTGTTTCACTTCGCGCTGATGCAGGAGCTTCCCGCGACGAGCTATCTGACGCGCGCCGACAAGTTGATGCTCGGCGTCTACGTATCGCTCGCGCTGGGCATGCTCTCTACTTGGTGGATGTTCTTGGTCGAGGAACGAAACCAGGACAAGGTCTTCGTGGTGGCGCGGATTGCCGTGCCTGTGCTGACCGTGATCGTGATGGCTCTGGCCTGCCTCGTTTGAACGCTCGAACCGGGAGTGAACTCGATATGACAACGCGGTGGAGAAAGTTATTCGGGCTGCTGGTCGTCCCCGTGATCTCCGGCTGTCACGCCAACGCACAGCGCTACGACACCAGAGTGGAAATCGTTTCAGCGCGCACCATCGGCGGCCAGCACGGCAACGGCGCGCCCTCGGTAATCGAGTTCGAGATGCGTTTCGTCGATTGCCCGGGCGAAGTGAAGCGAATGATCCGCGGCGATCAGGCGCTAGCGGCGTGCGCAAGTGGGCTGAAAGTCGGCGAGCAGGTTCCGGCCGCTATCGACTTCTCGTACGATCGAGAGCGAGAGAATTATCGGGGCGAGCTAGTGAAGCTCGGGTCATGTGACGTGAAGCTCGACCCAAAGGAGGACGCGAACTACGAGACAGTCCAGGTCTGTCACGATTTGAAGGCAAGCGGCGTGGTGGTGGGCGTGCACTGCGACAAGAAGCGCGAGGGTGAGCTGGTCGAAAAGTGCCCTTGGCTTCGCCGGATCTGATCAAGAACGCGGGCAGCCCCGGTTATTTGTATTGTAGCCGGTAGTTCGCGTCGCCGCCGAAGGAGCCGGCGCCGATGTCCTCGTAACCGAAGTCGGGCTTGTCGCCGAGGGCGGCTTTGCACGCGCCAGTGAGCAGAATTTCGTAAGGCTCGGCGGTGTCTTCGCCGAGCTTGCTGGCGTTGTTGACCTCGCGGCCCCAGACGTCTTCATCGCCGATGCGCAGCACTCGGCCGTAGCCGATGCCGAGGCAGAGCAGAATCTGCTCCTCGGGCTTACGGCGTTCGTTCACGTTGCGGCAAGCGCGTTGCATCTCGACGCCGCAATCCACCGCGCGGTCCGCGCGACGGAACATGATCATGAAGCTGTCGCCCTCCTCCTTGAGCAAGAGGCCGTCGAAGGACTCGACGATCGGCAAGAGTAGCTTGCGTTGCTCGTGGATGATCTGCAGAAAATGCACGATGCCGAACTCGGACGTGCGGCGCGAGAAACCGGAAAGGTCGGTGAACATGATGGCCCAGTCCTCACCGAACAAATCCCAAATGCGTTGATCGATGGCGCTCACGTCCGCACCTTGGCGGCAGCGCTCCTCCACCAACTTCCATAACCTGGTTTGGCTCGCCTTCAGTCCCTCGCCCTGTCCACTGCTCATGATCGGGGAGGATACCCCACAACCGTGGCCGCCCGCAGCTCCACCGATTTGGGTTCGGTCAAAACCGGCGAAGCTGCGGGCCAATTACGGTCAGCGTTACTTCGGTTCGTTCTCTTTTTCGGCTCTGTTCGCGTCGCTCGCGGCGTCGGAGGCCTTGTCGCTGGCTTTGTCGGCAGCCTTGTCCGCCTTGTCGGCAGCGTCGTTGGCCCGTTCGGCAGCATGCTCGCTGTCGTCTGGGCTCTTCGCGGGTTCGCTGCTACCACCGCAAGCGGTGAGAGCGAGGTAGGCAATGGCAGAGGTGAGCAGGAGTGGGTTACGCATGGGCCGACACCTAGCAGTTGGCGTGCCAAGTGAACGAGCGCAGTTGCACGCGGAAGTTTCATCAGTGTTGGCGAGGTGACCGAGTAAAAATTAGGGCGGATTTGCGCTGCACCAGATTGCCCCGCCGGGGCCGAACGGCAGCGTTTCCGACCAGGAGCTTTCGAGCCAAGGATGGCTGCTCCTGGGGGTCACAGGTGATTGGAGCATATGGGCAAACTTATCTGTTCGTTGGGTCTGTTCGGGGTGTTGGCATGCTCAGGCGGCGCAGGCAGTATTAGTAGCGCGGGAGCTGCGCCGGCCAGCCCGGCCGTGCCGGCTCGGGGACTCGTGCCCGTTGCCAGCGATCAGGCGCAGGCTGCGCCGCTCGAGTATCGAAACGAAGCCGCGGAGAGCGACCGGGTCTTCGTCGAAAACGCTGAACGCGCGATCGGCCAATACACCGAGTTCCTCGCTCGATCCGGCACGAGCGAGGAGTACGCCGCAGCCGTCGAACGCAGCCGCGAACAAATCGAAGATCTGCGGGTCGCCATTGACTTCGTCCGCGCGGGCGCCCGGCAACGCGCGGCGCACTGAGCGCTTTTGCAGGCCGTAAACCGCAGCCGCCCGCGTTCCGTCAACAGTAAAACGCGATTTTCGGCGCTTTCCAATGCCGGAGCGGCATGGGTCTCGTCGCTCTCGGAAACGCCCTTGAAGCAACGCGGCACGTTTTCGGTCGTTCCATCGCGGGAAGGTAGCTCTCCGGGTGCGGTCGAAGTGGGCGCGCGGCCACAGGAGTGCTACGCCTGCGCCGTCTCGCGAGCCTCCTGTGGGCGTCTAGAAAAGGAACGAAGAAATGATCAAGGTCGGTATCAATGGCTTCGGCCGCATCGGTCGTATGGTTTTCCGCGCTGCCATTGGGCGTGGCGACGTCGAGATCGTCGCGATCAACGATTTGCTCGAGGTCGAGTACCTCGCATACATGTTGAAGTACGACTCGGTGCACGGTCGCTTCAAGGGCAGCATCGAAGTGACGGACGGCAAGCTGGTCGTCAACGGCAAGCCGATCCGCTGCAGTGCGGAGACTGACCCGTCGAAGCTCAACTGGGGCGCCATCGGCGCGGATACCGTCGTCGAAGCCACGGGTATCTTCCTGGACAAGCCGGGCGGCGAGAAGCATTTGGCGGCCGGCGCCAAGAAGGTCGTCTTCTCCGCTCCCTCCAAAGACGACACACCGATGTTCGTCATGGGCGTGAACGACGAGACCTACGCCGGTCAGGCGATCGTCTCGAATGCCTCCTGCACCACCAACTGTCTCGCGCCGATCGCCAAGGTGTTGAACGACACCTGGGGCATCAAGCGCGGCCTGATGACCACCGTGCACGCCACGACGGCCACCCAGAAGACGGTCGACGGTCCCTCGAAGAAAGACTGGCGCGGCGGTCGCGGCATCCTCGAGAACATCATCCCGTCGTCCACCGGCGCGGCCAAGGCCGTCGGCAAGGTGATCCCGGAGCTGAACGGCAAGCTCACTGGCATGGCCTTCCGCGTGCCCACGTCGGACGTGTCCGTGGTCGACCTCACCGTCGAGCTCGTCAAAGAAGCCAGCTACGACGAGATCTGCAAAGCCATGAAGGCCGCCTCCGAAGGCAAAATGAAGGGCGTCCTCGGCTACACCGACGAAAAGGTCGTTTCGACCGACTTCGTGGGTGAAGTTTGCACCTCCGTCTTCGACGCCGAAGCGGGCATCGCGCTCGACAAAACCTTCGTCAAAGTCGTCTCCTGGTACGACAACGAGTGGGGCTACTCGAACAAGGTCGTCGACCTCGTGAAGCGCATCTCCGGCTGAGCCCGGAGCTCTCGGTAGAAGCAGCGCAGAACACCGTCGTGGACGCCCTCCCGCATGGGAGCGGACGGTCCGCGACGGTGGCTCACGATCAGGTTGGCCCGTCGCTTGCACTAACGGGCGTATGCTTGTTCATGTCGTGATCGTGCTGATCGTTGCCGGCGTTGCGTTGTGGTTGATTGAGTCGTTCGTCCCGATGGACGGCAAGATTTTGCGCTTATTGCAGGCGGTGGTCGTGATCGTGCTCGTGGTTTGGCTGTTGCGCGTGTTCGGCATCGTCAATCTGCTGCCCGGAGTGCAGGTCTAGCGACCATCAGCGATCGAGGCACGTTGCGACGCTCGCGCTTCGCGCTGGGGCGCGCTGGTGGTCGAACAAGCGTGAAGGGGGCAAGGGGAGCCCGCGGCGCCTTGGCAAAAGCGATGGCGGTTGATGCTAGGCTGAGTCTCCCGCCCTTAGACCCGCAATGGATTCCGAGCCTCCTTCTTTCGTGCCGCCCCCGTCGTCGGATCCGCCGAGGCCGGGATCAGCCGCGTATCGCTCTTCGTCGGCGCCGACCACGTCGGTCGCGCCCCCGGCGATGGCGCCCAGCCGGGTTTGGCCGCTCGTGCGCTTGCTGCTCGCAGCGGGGATGTTGCTGCTCGCGGCACAAGCCGCAGCCAACCAAGATCCAGAGGCAAAGGGGCTGCTCTTCAACGCGGTTCCGTGCCTCCTGATCGCCCTAGCGATGGCAGGCGCGCCCATGCTGCTCCCGCGGTACCGATCCCTGCGGATGTTCAGTTGGCTCTTGCTGATTGCCGCATTCTTCCAGCTCTACGCGCGGAAGGACGGCCTACTCGGGGTGCCCATGGCCGCCGCCGTGCTCAGCGCGATCGATGTCTGAAGCCAGGTCCGAGGGTTCGCCGTCCGCCTTCGGTTGGTGGACTCGACTGCCGCTCTATCTGCGCATACTGGTCGGCTTGGCGTTGGGCGTCGCCACCGGCATCGCGATCGGGCCGAGCGCGCAAGTGCTGGAACTGCCCGCGCGCTTGATCCTGCGCTTGCTGGGCGCACTCGCGCCGCCATTGATCTTACTGGCGGTCGTTCATGCCTTGCTCACCGCCGAGATTCGCGGCGCGGTGGCATGGCGCTTGGGACGGCTATTGCTGCTCAATACGGTGACCGCGATCGTCGTTGGCTTGCTGGTCGCCAATCTGCTTGCGCCAGGCCGCCATGCGCATTTGCCTGCCCCGCCCGTCCAGCCTGAAAACAAGACCGACATCCTCAGTCAATTCTTGGAAAATGTTCCGGACAGCTTGCTGCGTCCGTTCGTCGAAAATCGCGTGATCGGCGTGGTGCTGATCGCGCTCGCTTTCGGCATCGCGGCTCGCGCCTTGCCCGGCGCGCAGCGCAAGCTGGCCGAAGATCTCGCTTCACTCGGCTTCTCTTGCATCCTCACGGTCTTGTCGTGGGTGATCGCCTTCGTGCCACTGGCCGTGTTCGGCAAAGTGGCGAGCATCGTCGGCGTGAGTGGCTTTCGTTCCTTCGCCGCGATCGGCATGTTCGTGATCGCGGTGTTACTAGCGCTGGTCATCCAAGCCGCTTACTACCTCACGCGCATCCGCTTCGGCTCATGGGTGCGCCCCCTCGAGCTGCTCGCCGGCACGCGCGATGCGCTGATCATGGCCTTTTCGACCGGCAGTTCGACGGTCACCATGCCTGTCACCTACGACCGCTTGTGCCACCGCGTCGGCCTGCGCCAACGCTCGGCCAGCTTGGGCGCCCTGGTCGGCTCCAACTTCAACAATGACGGCACGGCCCTGTACGAAGCCATGGCCGCGCTCTTCATCGCTCAAATGCTGGGCCAGCACCTGTCTCTCTTCGATCAGATCCTGGTCATCCTCACCTCCGTGGTCGCGTCCGTCGGTGCCGCCGGCATTCCCGAAGCAGGACTCGTCACCATGACCCTGGTGTTCACCGCCGTAAAACTCCCCATCGAGTACATCGCCCTGCTGCTCAGCGTGGACTGGTTCCTCGATCGCTGCCGCACCGCCATCAACGTCCTCGGTGACATGAACGTGGCCTGCCTACTGGACGGCCCCACCCGCGAAACCGCCCAAGAACGCGCCGCCGCCAACGCCATCCAGGCCCCCGAAGTCGCCACCCCCTGAGATTTTTTGATGGTCACCGAGTGCCGCAAAGAGCACTCAGCCTTCGGCGTCGCGGGCGGCGGACACTGAGTCCGATCGGAAGGGTTCACACCTCCGAGGCAGGCCGCTCGCTGGCCGCGCGCGCTGACCAAACCCGGCGGTCCCGGCGACTCCACCAGGTAGAGTTCGACCGCTTCGTTAAAGGAACGAAGAGCGCAAGCTTCATCTCCTCAACCAAGGAAACGTGAGCCTTGAAGGGACCAGCCCGCCAGGGATTGGGGTCGCTGCGCCCCGTGGGCCAAACCCCTGATGTGCGTTGGTACGGTCTTCGAATTCATCCACCGCTCGCGTGGGAAAACCGAAGCGTAGCTGGCGAAGGTCCTGGAAGTGCTGCGTTCATCCCCCGCTCACGTGGGAAACGAGTTGGAATTCAAACTCCATTTTTCATCGAAAGGAGCGCCTCGCGACCTTCTCCTTCGGCGATCCAAGGCTCCGAGCGGCGATCCAATTTAGAGACGGACATCGCAAGCGTGCGCTTGGTGGGCGCGTCGACGACAATTGGCGCCAGGAGAGCACGATCATCCTCGAGTAGGCCGCTGCTACTCGAACAGGCCAGCCTTGATTGGCGCTACCCAGGTACCGAGCGTCACGTTCATTGCGCGGAACTTTCCGCCGTCGTCCCAGATGGCCCAGCCGATTTTTCGCTTCTCGGCTTCTTGGCGCACGATGCGGAGCCACACCTCGCGGGATTTGGCGTCTGCGTTGTCGGACACGCCAAACTCTCCCAGGTATACCCGGCGCTTGCTGCTCTTGACGTACGCTTCGACGATCTTGAAGTAGTCGAAGATCGCGTTGGGACCGTTGGCGTTCGTCGCGATTGGCTGGCTGTTGTAGGAGTTGATCCAAGTGCTCACCCAGTCGAGCTTTTGACCTGCCTCCACGGCCGTGACCGGCGCGGCGGGCGGACCGGGGAAGACGATGCCGCGCGTTTGAAATTCCGCCGGCATGAAGGGCATACCCTGATGCGTGAACAAGATCGGCTGATAGTCGTGAAATGACGCGACGACGTTCGGATCTTGCGGCAGCTCGAGCTCCTTCAAGTAGTCGGCGCCGGCCCAAAAGTAGCTATTGGCGATAATCAGTCGCGTGGGGTTCGTTGCGCGGATGGTGGCGATCGCTCGCCGTTGAATCGGATTGAGCAGCACCGATTTCAGCTCGTTACACGGCTCGTTGATCAGCTCGAAGGCCACGCTGGCGGGTCTGGATTTGTAGCGCTCGGCGACTTGCTTCCAGATGCCGACCACGCGATCGGCGTGCTCGGCGGGCTTCTTCATCAACTCTTCGTAGTGATGCAAATCGATGATGATGGATAAGCCGTGCGCGGCGGCTCGATCGAGCGCCCAGTCGACGCGCTTGAAGAACGCTTCCTCGATGGTGTACGGCGCTTCGTCCTTGGCGTGCGCGTTGAAGCGCACTGGCAGGCGGACGTGATCGAGTCCGGCCGCCTTCGCCATCTCGAAATGCTTCTCCTCCAAGGTGACGCCCCAAGCGCCTTCCTGCGGCGCGTCCAGCGCGTTGCCCAGATTGATGCCGCGCATGAAGCCGGGTATCGGCTCGCTCGCCACGAGGACGGGCGCCGGCTCGATTTCCGACACTTGGTGAATCGCAACGGGCGCCTCAGGCGGCAGCGGCATTGGCGCGGCGACGAGACTGGGCGTCGCGGGCGTCGCGACGGTGCTCGAAATGTCGGGGTGCCGTGGAACACACGCAGCGATCAAACAACTCGAACCGAGGAGCAAGCGTAGGAGGCGCATCGCCCTCAGCATAGCGGGGCGGGCGCGCGGGGCGCCACGCGTTTGATGCGCTGTGCGTCTACGCTTTTGGTAAGGATCGCTTCAGTACTATCCGGCGTCTACTCCATTGCTGGCAAGCTGCCGTCGGCATGCACCGCGCCGCCTTCTCGTGCCCGCGGTCACGCTGCGCGCGCCCGGCGCTTTCTCTCACTCCTTGATCGAGCGGCCGATCGCACCGCCCGTCAAATAGTCCCGCGCTCCCAGAGCTCGGAGCGCAGTGCCCCGCCCAGCGCGGTTTCCGCATTCGTGAGCTCGAGGCCAGCGGATTTTAGCGCGCTCTGGTAGTCCGGGAGCTGCGTGACCCTCAGGCCGGTGAGCAGGCCAAACACGAGGTAAAGTGAGCGGAGCAGTAGCTTTGCGAAGGGGGTCCAGACGGCATGGCTGGGGATCGCGAAATCGGACACGAGCCAGCGCGCGTTCGGGGCGAGTGCGGGCGCAATGCGCGCGATCAGGTCGGCTAGATCACGAGTCGTGAGGCAGTCGAAGAAGAAGTGACTGACGACCAGGTCGTAGTTCGCGCGAGGGACGGGCCAAGAACGCAGGTCAGCGCACTGGAGATCGAGCGTCGCGTTTGGGGCGTCGGCGCGCACGCGGCGTTCGAGCTCGGCGAGCATTGCCGCGCTGGCATCGACGGCCGTGACTTCGAGGGCCGGATAACGCTCTAACAGGGCCGCAGTGAAACGCCCGTCGCCATCGCCGAGCACGAGCGCATGGCGCGCGCTTGCGACGCGTGGGTCTGCGAGGAAGCAGCGCCGTCGACGCGAGAGCGCACGTCCGAAGCTGAGCCATTCCAGGGGTGCGTAGAGTCGCGCGAGGCGATCGAAGTTCGCCGCCGATGCCAACGGCGCGGGTGGCATTAGCCCGCGATTTTAGCGGCCAACCAGACCAGTGGCGTGAGCAGAGCGACGTCCGCGAAGATTCGCAACGATTCGACCGACAAGCGGAGCCGCCAACGTTCGAGGGCCGCCAGCAGCACGAACGCGCAGGCGAGGTAGGGCGCGAGCGCGGTGGGACGGCCAATTGCGTGCCTCCAAACGGCGAGCACCGAGGCTGCCAACGCACAGGCAAACAGCAGCGCGTTGAGGTGGCGAGCGGCCCAATGGGTCGAGGGGTGGGCATGCGCGCTGACGATGCCCCGGCCTTCCCAACGCTCAATCGCGACGCAGTTCAGCCAACAGAGCAGCGCGAAGAGCACGCCCGCAGGCGCCAGCTGAGCTCGAAGAGCGGACGATGCGACGGACCAGGCCGGAAGGATGCAGCCCAGAGCGAAGATGATCGCCACTGTTGCCTCCTTGGCCAGCACGCGCGCGTATCGCTCGCGACCGGAGTGCACCCAGGCAAAGTACAGCAGGGAAGCGAACGTGAGCGCGATGTAACCGACGAGCAATGGAGCCGTCAGGCGGAGCAGGCCCGTGGTCGCGCACACGAGCGCTGCCACGCTGACCAAAGCGACGAGCGAGCTGCGTCGGTCGCGCCACCAGCTGCCGTAGAAGCGGTGGCGGGCGCGCAGCTCTGCATCCTCGACCGAGGAGCGGGCATCCTGAGTGCGATCGCCGATGTAGCAGAGCCAGGTCGCTAGGCTCAAAAAAGCGACTGGCCAGCGCGCGGACGGACGCGTCAGCGGAACCCCAGCTACGCTCAGAAAGGCCGCGCACCAAGTGGCTGCTACTGTGGGTGCGTCGAGTGAGAGCAAGTGCCATCGCCGCAGTAAGCTCGCCGCGCCCCGCTGCAGCGACGAGCGCCTCGTCGTCAGCTTCGACGGCTGTGACGAAACGAGGGCTCGCACGAGGCGAACCCTAGCAATCCCTTTCCTCTTCCGCCAGTGACCCTTGCCATACACCTTCTCCAACCGACGCAAAAAAGTGCTCTACTTATCGCGCTTGGCGCGCTTGGTCGTAGCGATGCTTGGGCGCTGGTGCCGCGGTTTGGGCGCTGGCGCCGTATCGAGCGGTGCTCTCTTGGGCGCGCCAACTGCGCGCGCAGGAGCTCGGCCCCACGTTGTTGTCCTACCGCGCACCCGACGGCTGCCCGGAGATTGCGGATTTTCAGCGCAGCGTGCAGCGCCGCTCGACGCGCGTGCGCTTCGTCGATGAAGGCTCCCATGATCGAGAATTATCGGTCGCCCTGCGCAGGGCGGCGAGTTCACCGTCGCGATTCGCGCTTTGCCGGCGACTGCGCTCGGAGGGTCGCTGTTCTTCGACGTCGCTTCCGGTTCGGAGTCCTGGTCCGCGCCGCCACGCGCGCTTTCCACGCGGCCCGTTCGGTCGAGAAGCCGCAGTGCTGCAGATTGAAACCCTCGATCTGCAAGGCGACCACGCTCAGGCCGCCGCTCGAGCGCGGAGCTTCCTAACGCGCCACCCGAACAGCCCTCACGTCGGCGTCGTTCGGCGTATTGCTGATCGCCGACGCGCCTTCAGAAAGTCATTTTCCCTACCTATGGGAAAGCACCGTGGCTGCACTTAAATTCGTCGGATCGATTCCAGTCGCGAAAGAATGAGCTACGCTTCGAGAGCAGCGCTCCGTTCGAGCGCCCTGGAGAAATCTCGATGAAGCGGTGCTTTGCTTGTGCGTGTGTCTGGCTACTGTCGATCGGCTGTAATTCGAGTAGCGATCCGAATTCGGGTCCGATCAACCAGGGTGGGGCCGCTGGTAGCGCAGGCTCTCCAGTCTCTCAGGCAGGCGGTGGCAGCGCGAACGTGGCGGGCGGTGGGGCGGCAGCGGGCGGCGCCAGTGGCGGGAGCGGCGGGCTCGTCGGTGCTGCCGGGAGCACAGGCAGTGCGGGCAGCCCGGGAGGCGCAGGTGGCGCAGGCACGGCGGGGAACCCAGGGAGCGCGGGCGGTGCGGGCGCTGCCGGCATGGCAAGCGTTGCCTTCACCTGCCCGGCGGGCCCCTTCCCGGCGTTCACCGCGCCCTCGGGCATGGCCAGCAAAATTGCCGGCGCTCCGCCCGCTGACGCTTTCAACAAGGACAACTTCACCAACGTCGAAGGTCCGGTCTGGATCGGTGACTCGCTCTATTTCTCCGAGATGACCGGCAATAACATGATCCCCCCAGCGCGCATCTTGAAGATCGCGCCGGGCGGCGTGGTCTCCGTCGTGTCGACGGACTCGGGCAGCAATGGCTTGGCGGTGGACGGTAGCGGCAACTTGATCGCCGCGGTGCATAAGGACGGCTCAATCTCGCAGATCGCCTTGCCGGGCGGCGCGGCCACGCCACTGATCAGCAAGTATGGCGACACGCGCTTCAACTCGCCCAATGATCTGGCCATCCGCAGTGATGGCACGATCTACTTCTCGGACCCGATGTTTCAGAACAACGCGAACCCACAGAAGGGCGAGCACCTGTATCGTGCCACGCCGCCGCCAGCGCGCACCGTGAGCATCATCACCGACGCGCCCAGTACACCGAACGGCGTCACGCTCTCGCCCGATGAGAAGACGCTGTACGTGAGCGGCAGCGGTTTGAAGAAGTTCGCCGTGATGAGCGACGGCTCACTCGGCGCGGGCGCGGACTTCGTGGTTGGTAGCGGCGGTGACGGCATGGTCGTAGATTGCGCCGGGAACCTGTTCGTCGCGGGCAACATGGGGAACGTGGTGCGCGTTTACTCGGCGGCGGGTGCGCTGCTCGGTACGATTCAGGCCGCAAATGCCGGCACCACGACCAACGTCGCTTTCGGCGGTACGGACCACAAAACGCTCTACATCACCGCTCAGGGCAACGAAGGTCAACGCGGCGTCTTCTCGATCGCGCTGAGCGTGCCTGGCTTCCCCTACTAGCTCGCTCTGCTCAGTCAGTTCTTGGTCAGCGTGAAGTCGTCCACGCTGACCGTACCAGCGGTGGTCGCTGCGCCGATTTGGCACTGACCATTGCTCACCGCGATTCCGCTCAACTTGATCTGCGTCCAGGCGCTCGCGCTGCCGGCGAGCGCGACGCTCAGATCGCTTCCGCCGAAGCCTTTGGCCTGCAAGGTTCCACCGCCTGTGCCGCGCGCCCAAACCGAAAGCGTGTACGTGCCGTTGCCGAGGTTCGTGCGCGTTTGAGAGACCGATGATGCCGCCGTGAGCTGCCATGCGAAGTTGCCGCTGTGGCTCGTGGTCACGTCCGCACCGGCACTGGTCTGCCAGCCTGCGGGCGGATTGGTGGCGACGCGATCCGCCTCGAAGCTCGGGTTGAGGGCGTAATTGTTGCCCGGCCCAACCGTCCAAGTGCCGGTGGTCGGATTGATCGACCACTCACTGAGCGACTGCATGCTGGGCGCGCTGCCCTCGAACGTGAGCGGCATCCATTGGTTGTAACCGATGCCGTTACCGGCAAAATCACTCCAGCGATCCCCACCGAACACGACCGTGCTCTGTGTGCTGCCTTTGACCGTGAAAAATAGCCCTGTTTGCGTGACATGGCTGAAATCCAGATCGGTGTTGCCCATCACGAGCTCCGTCGAGTAGGGCCCGAGGACGTTCGTGGCCGAGATGCAATAGGTGTGAGATGCATTCCAGCCGTGCAGATCCGACGCGCAAGCGTAGTAGCGCCCGTTGTATTTGAACATGGCATTACCCTCCCGACCGGCGCCGTTGTAAATGCGCGTGGCTGGTTGTGCTGCTAGGAAATCAGCGGGGCGAAGTGGGACGACATAAACGTTCGAACGGCCGTTGAGGCTCGAGCACAGGATGTAGGCCCGGCCGTCATCGTCGTTGAAGATTGCTTGATCGCCGCAGTTGTCGTTCGTCACGTTGCTGATCGACGCTTGGGTGCCCTTGACCGTGAAAGCTCCGTTCGGCGTGTCACTGCTGGCGAAGAACTGTTGCGTGTCCGGTGTTCCCAGGTACTGCCCGACGATCACGTACTTCTTGGTCGCAGCGTTGTAAGCCGCGCCCACGCGGCCTATCCACGTGTCCTGGGTCATGGTCAGCTTGGCCGCCATGCTCGCGTACGTGAGCGCGTTGCCTTCGAACTTCCAGGTCGCCAGATCGGTGGATGAATAGGTCGTGACGGCGACGAAATTGGTGTTCGTGTTCTGGTTCGTGGGGTTCGCCGAGTAGGTCGCAGCGCCCGCGTAGTTGACCCCGTACCAGTAGTAGGTGCTGCCGACGGTGAGGACGCCACCGCCTTGCGAATAGAGATTATTGCCGGCCGTATCTTTCCAAAACACGTCGTTGCGAATCAATCCCCCACTCGACGGCGAAGCTCCCACCGCGCTGCCGCCCGCTGTACCTGCGCTGCCGCCTGCGCTCGAACCGCTCACGCCGCCGGCAGACGTACCACCGGTAGACGTACCGGCCGCGCTTGCGCCCCCAAGGCTCGTCGAGCCGCCGACCGAACCCGCCGCCCCGCTGCCGCCAGCGTTGCCCGCGCTGGAATCTACCGTACCGCTCACGCCAGGGCGGCCGCCATCCATCGGGTTCGAACCTGCGGCTCCCAGAGTGCCACCATCGCCCCCGGCCAATTCGACCCGGGGCGCTGCTCCCGAACAACCAGCGGTGGCGAGAGCGAAGGCGCAAACGAATCGGCGTGTCGGTGTCATCAATCCTCTTCTGGCGGCGGGTTAGCCTTGGGCAACCCACTCTCGTCAGCGAGATCAGGGGCGAGCCAGGCATTATTGCTGTCAATTTTCGTACATGCGCCACGAAACCGCGCGCCCGGCCAGGTTCCTGCACGCCGGTGCTAGACTGATCAGCGTGGTGCGTCAGACTTCGCTCGGTGCAATGGCAGCGCTGGCGGCGCTCGCCGCGTGCACGCAACCGCGCGCTGACCCCGGGCCGAGTCACCTCGATCGTCAATTCGAGGACTCAGGGCAAAACTTCGCGCTCTCGTTCGATGGCGCTGACGACTACGCGACTAGCGCCACGGCAGAGTTCCCAGACGGTAGGCATGAACAGACTCTGTCGACTTGGTTCACGGTCGACACGCTCGTCGACCGTGCGGCATTGCTTACTTTGCGTAAAGATCTCGACAGCGGGATTGAGCTCGGACTGCGCCAAGGCGTGCTCGGGGCTTGGCGCGTATACGGCGACCGGCCGCTAGTCACCGCAAAGACTGCGATCACCACGGGCGCGTGGCATCACGTCGCATACACCTT
The DNA here is from genome assembly GCA_037200885.1 of Pseudomonadota bacterium. GTDB lineage: Bacteria > Myxococcota_A > Polyangia > Polyangiales > Polyangiaceae > PMG-095. The sequence goes on along the minus strand of JBBCIN010000003.1, from coordinate 288,863 downwards.
CGACAACACCACGAACCAGCTTTATGTCGATGGCGCACTGGTCTCGAGCTCGACCGATTTGCCGGACAAGCGCACACCGACGAGTTGTTGGCTGGGCACCCTGGACGGGACGCGCGATCTATTCGGAGGCCGGATGGATGAGGCCCACGTGTTCGACCTAGCGCGTAGTGCCGATCAGCTTGCGGCCGAATTTTCCGGAAGCTTTTCGCCGAGCGAGCCAGGGCTCGTGCTCGATCTGACCTTCGATGAAAGCGCCGGCAGCGTGGTCTTCGACCACTCCGAACAGCAAAACGACGCTCTGCTGGGCGATGGCGTGGCTCCGCGCATGCCAACGCGCGTGCTCGCCAATCTTCCCCAAAGCGGTCACTGACATTTCAGTGCTCGCTCGGTAACTTGCCGTCGCGCGTCACGCGCACGAGGCTGATGGCCGCGTCATCCAGGTACAGCTGGGGTGGCGAGGGCTGAACGTCTTCACCGATGTTGCATGGAGTCCAGAGCACGTCGTCCGAGCCGGTGGTGCGGCGATCTTCCAAATCATAGACCAAGCGATCGTCGAGCCAGATCAGAATTTTCCCGGTTTCGTCGGTGCGTGGGCGATAAAAGACCTCGATTTGGAACCAGGTCTCGACCGGCACGAAGGCTGGCGGTTCAGCGAGTGGCGCTTGCAAATACGCCGGGTCGTGGCTGAACACGTAGAGCACGACCTGACCGCCGGGCAGCGTGCGTAGATTGAGATCGTGACCGTGACTAGGCGTCGAGTCGGAGTCCAAACGCGACCGAAACTTCTGAATCGTCCATTGTGAGTTGGTTTGATACAGCCGCGGCAGGTAGTACCAAGCGCTGTAATAGGCGTCTGGCGGAGACTGCAGTTCACGGTAAATTCCTGGACCATCCGTGTCGCTCATGGCCAAGTCGGTCAGCTCGAGTGAATAACGACCGCTATGGGCGGGACCGTCTGCGATTTCCACCGTGCTATTGGCGCTATCGAGCAGGAGGCCACCGCGACCATCTGCATACCAATCATCGCGTTCACCCGACTCGTGATCGGTAGCCCACATCACGTTACTGCCGACGTCGAGCTTGGGGCTACACGCAGGCGTCGCGACGGCCAGCAGCAGTAGCGCGCTGGACAGCATGGAGCGTGAGGTGGACCGATCGCGCATCGTCTTACAATCCGAACGATACGCCAGCGGCGCCGCCGAGCCAGAAGTAAGGCAAGTTACCGATCACGCCCTGGGGCAACGCGGAGATCTCGCTCGGTGCCGGCGAGAACCAAACGAAAGCGCCCAAGAACAGTGCAAAGTGCGGTCCTACTTTTCGCGCGATCTGGACGCCCGCGCGTGCACCGACATCGAGCGAGCTGCTGCTTTGCTGGGTGAGCAGGTTGGTCCCGCGCACGTTTTGCGCGACCAGTAGCAGCCCGAGATCTGCGGTCAGCGACCAGGAATCGAAATCCGAGCGCAGCCGTGCGCCGAGGCTCATTGGTAATCGCGTGATGTCACCCTGAACCCCGTACAAGTCGAAATGCGCGCGCTGGGTGTAAGCAAGCGAGAGCGTGCCCGAAAGCGTGCCGCGCCCGACGGCCACGCGCAGCTCGCCGCCGAACGAGTGCAGACTGGGCGCCTCGAGCATCGCTGGCGCGTGTGCATACAACGCGCTCAGTTCGAGCCGCACGAGCGGAGGCAGCGCCGGTGCGGATGCGGGCGCGGGCGCGGGCTTCGGTGCGGGTTCTACTTTCGGTTTCGGCTCGGCTTGGGCGACCGCCTCCGCGCCGAGCTCCGGGGGCATCAGCGTGAGCACCGCGAAGACGGCCGCAAAGCGCGCGCGCCCGTCGCAATCACGCGCGGGATCGGAGTAGCTCTTCTTGACCGCGGTTCCGTCCTTGAGCACGGTGACGCGGTAACTGTCGCCCAGATCCTCGAGCTCGACGCGCACCCCGTGCTCGACCAAAGGGTAGCGCTCAGGCGGGATCAGGCCGAGCACCGCCTGCTGTACCAGTTTGGGATCCGGACACTGAACGCTGCCAAAGACGAACTGCGCGGGCGGCTCCGAGAGCTCATGTTTCTCGGGCACTTGGGCGAGTGCGGGCGCTACGTACGTCGTCAGCGCTAGCAGCCACTGCCCGAGAATGTGGGCAAAAAGCAGGCGCTGGGAGCGAACACGCATGGCAGTGCAGAGAGGAACAGGATACCCTGATTGGAACGGCGAGCGTCCGACGATACCAGTTGGTCTGGGCACTTTACCTTTTTTGAAAGGTTCGCTTGAAAGAGCCCCTTGAAGCAGTGATGCCGGCAACTAGTCAGGCCCAACCGTGGCCTGTGGAAAGCGCCCAGAAAGAGGCAATTGGTGCGCCTTCTTCTGCCCACTCGCTCGAGTTCCGCGCCATCTACGAGCGTTGGTTCTCCGAGGTCTCGCGCTGGATCCGGGCCATGGGTGGTCCCGAGGCCGAACGCGAGGATTTGGTGCAGGACGTATTTCTGGTCGTGCATCGCCGCTTGCACGATTTCGACGGTCAAAACCTGGCCGGATGGCTCTATCAAATCGCACGCCATCGCGTGCGGGATTTTCGCCGCTTGCTGTGGGTCAAGCACCTGCTCCTCGGCGGCGTGCCTCTGTCCGAGAGCCTCAGCAAGGGCGGCGCATCGCCGGCTGATTCACTCGAGACGAACGAGAAGCGCGCGATGCTCGAACGTCTGCTCGTCAAACTGAACGAATCCGAGCGCGCGGCGTTGGTGTTGTTCGAGATTGACGGCTACAGCGGCGAAGAGATCGCCGAAATCCAAGGCGTCCCCGTGAATACCGTTTGGGCCCGCATCCACAAGGCTCGCAAAAAGCTGAAGGCCTCGCTCGCCAAACACGAGAGCCGAGAGCAAAAGAGGGCCTGATGTTGAAGCGTCTGCTCGATGATGAAGGCTTGGACAGCAGCGATCGCCAATTGTCGGATCTGTTTCGCGCGGCGGCACCGTTCGAAGTCGATCCTTTTCGCAAGCGTCGCATCTTGGTGCGTTTGGAGCGCGGGTCCAAGCTCAGCACGCGGGCGGGCTTTTGGTTGCGTCCGATCGTGATCGCGGCCTCGTTGGTCAGCGGCACCGCGATGGCGGAGCTCGGTCACCGCTATGTGTTGCATGGTTCTGGTTTCTTTGGCTTGGGAGGCTCCTCGAGCGCAACGCCGGCCAGCGTCAAGCTCGCGCCGCATCCCGTGCCCATTGCGAAGCGCGCGCCCGGCGCCGATCTCGGTACCGCCGGCGAGATCACGCCGGCCCCCGTCGAATCGGCCGCGCCGGCCCTCGTCGAATCGGCCGCGAGCGTCCCCCGCATAACGCCGAAGAATGGCCGCCCGCGTCCCGAGTCCAGTGAAGACGCGACGCACGTCGTGCAAGCCATTCAAGCGCTGCGCACCGAGCGTGATCCTGCACGCGCGCTGGCCCTCCTGAACGACTACCTCAAGGCCAATCCGCGTGGAGCACTGTCGGGTGACGCGCTCGCGCTGTCGATCGAAGCCGCCTCCGCGCAGCACGACCCACGCGCGGCCGAATATGCGCGGCGCTACCTAGCAAGCTACCCCAACGGCAAGTATCGAGATCTGGCCAAGCGCGCGCTCGAAGCGCAACGTTAGCCGCGCGCCATCGGCACTCGCCGTGAGCTCATGGCTGGCTCGCACAGCGAAATCCGAAGCTCACTTCAGCGCGGGTGACCGCCGCGCGGAGGCGAGTGGTGGCGGTGGCGTGGCTCGACTCCTGATCCCAGCTCCCGCCGCGGAGCACGCCCCAGTCGGTCGCTTGTGGCTGACTCGAAATCGAGGCTCGTGCTGCGGGCTCGGCGCTCCAACCATCTTCGACCCATTCCCAAACATTGCCCGCCAGATCCGCGACTCCGAATGGGCTCAGCGCCGCCGACGCACGAGACCCCGTCTCCCGAGTCTGCGCTGGCGTGCGGTCGCAGAGCGGGGACACGACCGCGGTCTCGCAAGACGGGGGCTGCTGATTGCCCCAGGGGTAAAGCCGCGCATCGTCGCCGCGAGCGGCGCGTTCCCATTCGGCCTCGCTCGGTAGCCGCTTGCCTAGCCAGCGGCAGTACGCACGCGCTCGCGAGCGATCCACACAGTTGATTGGATGGTGCTCACGCGCGGGCCCTTGCGCGTTGCACAGCGAGGCAAAGGCCGGATCGGCAGACGCGCTTTCGACGCAAGCGCCGGCCCGCACGCACTTCTGGTACGCTGCGACGTCGACCTCGAATGCGTCGATGAAAAACGACCGGTCCAGCGAAAATCGCGCGCCACTCGCCCCTGCCGGTATGAGCCGAGCGTCGCCCAGATCGTTTTGCCAGGGGCCGACCGGAAACGTCCCCTTGGGGACCAGGCGCATGCCCGGAGGCGGCCGCTCGAGCCCGGCATTGGACTCGAGCATTGCCGGCCGAGCGCTCGAGGCCGAGGCTACCGTGCCCGCGCGCATCGAGCGCAACGAGAGATAGCCGAACAGGGCCGCAACCAGCGGCGCTGTCAACACCGCGGCGAGCATGGGCAGCCGCCGACGGCGGGCCGCCACCGCGCGCTGCGGCGCGGTCTCCAACGCATCACGAGTCGCTTCAGCCAGGCTTGCGGGGGCCGTCACGGTCAAGGGCTGCGTGCTCGTTCGCGATCGCGCAGGGTCGGTCGAATGCAGGGCCGCCACGGGTGCGACTGGGCTGCGGTACGACTGCCCGAGGAGCGCCTCGGTCGTGGCCAGTTCGATCCCGTGCTCGGCACGCCAAGGACGAGCGCTTTGGGGCCAGGGCAGAGTAATCACGGACAGAGCGCGCCAGGCGTCGCGCGCGTGCGGGAAGCGCTCACTCGGATCGCGAGCCACGCAGCGCGCGAACCAGACATCGAACGCGGGTGGCAGCGGATCTGGTGTACCGAGCTCGCGTGCTCGCGCCGAGGCGGTGTACAGCGGATCGGCCGCGATCTCTTTGAAGATGGCGGAGAGGTCGCGCTCGGCGTGCCAATAGGTGTCGCCCGCGAGCAGCCAAAATACCAATAATCCGAGCGCCCAAACGTCTGCTTCCGGGCCGAGCCGGCTGCCCAGAGTGGCTTGCTCCGGTGCGCCCCAGAGCAGGGTTCGTAGACTGCTCGTGACGTGCGCTTCGCCTGCTCCCAGGAATTTCGCAATCCCGAAATCGAGCACCTTCAAGGTAAATGGGATGCCCGGAGTTTCGGCGCGCGCAAGCAGCACGTTCTCTGGTTTCAGATCGCGATGCACGACCTGCGCGTCGTGAGCGCAGGCCAGCGCGTGGAAGAGCTGTTCGAGGAGCACGCTTGCGTCCGCAGCGGCGGGCACGTCGAAGCGTTCCATGCACGCATCGAGGGTCCTCCCGTCCAAGTACTCCATGGCGAGCCAGGGCATTCCGAGCGCGTCGTCCACCCCTGCCGCGATGACCTCGATCACGTGACGGCTCTTGATGCGCGCGCCAACACGCGCCTCTTGCGTGAATCGGCGCTCGAACTCAGCATCGCCGCGGTAGCGTTGGCGCATCACCTTGAGCGCCCGCAGCGCATCGGTGGACGTCTGGCGCGCCAGGTACACCGAGCCCATTCCGCCCGCGGCCAATTCTCGGATGATCTCGAAATCTCCCCCCAAGCGTTGACCCAGTGCCAAGCGGGGCTCGCGGCTCATGGCGAGCGCTGCTCCCTGGCTAGAAACGCTCGCGATGCTCGCGTCATCAATGCCCTCCCAACTGACAGACGCCGCTCGCGCAGCGGCGAGCCTTGGCCGCGCAGCCGCCGCACGAGCGCACCAGGCCATCTTCCGGCAACGCCTGGCAATAGTTTCCGACCGAATCGAGTCGAGCGCCGGTCACGCGGAGCGAATCGACGCTCGACTGATTGACGAGTACCCACGCGCAGTCGAGGCTTCGGCTCTTGCCTGGACACTCCAACGGGATTGCCTGGGTGCAGTCGGCATCCGTCGAGCAATTGCGGTGCTCTTTCAGCCAGGGTTCGAGCTGAAGGAGCAGTTTGTTGCGCAGGGCGGAGCTCGCGTTACAGGCGCGCTCAGCGAGCTCGGGCGCCGCTTGCCGTTCCACGCGGGCGGGCGGCGAGCTCGAGCTCGCTTCTCCGCGTGGGCACGCGCCCGCGCTGTCCGGCTTGACGAGCAGGAGCTCGACCCGACGATTCTGCGCGCGACCCTCCTCGGTCTCGTTGCTGGCAAGCGGGCGTGCTCCACCGAAACCGACGGCGACCAGGCGATGCGGCCCGATGCCGGCCCGAATCAGCCAGGTTTGGACGGCCTCGGCCCGTTCTCGAGAAAGTTGCAGGTTACTCCACGCTTCGCCGCGATTGTCCGTGTGCCCCTCGATCTCGACGCAAGCCACCATCTCGCGCTCTTTCAAGGTTTTGGCGACGGCCAGCAACGTGTCTTCCGTCTTGTCGATGCGATCGAGCTCTGCGCTGTTGGGCAGAAAGAAGACGCGACCATTGAGCTTGAGTTGGCCCGCCTCGACGTCGACGAGCTTGCGCCATTCCTCACCGCTGCCGCCGGCTGGACCCGTGTAATCCAGTCCTTGCTCCGCGTAGAATTGTCCCCCCGGCCGCATCGAGAATGGTGTGGCTTGTTTCGAGCCGGGCAAGGTCACATTGACGTTGAAGGACAGCGTTTCGCCCGCCGCCAAGTACTCAATCAAGATCTGATGTCGCCCCGCGCCCAGATAGACCTTCTGCTGATTGTTGAACGGGCCACCGGCGGCGTCTGTCGAGCCCTCGACCAGCGCGCCACTGTCGACGGCGATGCGCGCGTCGCTGGAGGCCATGACGCCGAAATCGAAGGTGCCCGAGGTCGCGACTTGGAACGTACCCTGATAGCGCACCGCATAGCTCTGTTGCGGTTTCGCAGCCGGCAGCACCTCGCTCAATTTTCGATCGCTGAAGTTCCACTCGCAGCCCCAGAGTGTCGCGTTGGGTGGCTGCTTGGCATAGTCAGACAACAGTCGCGTCGATCCCGGCGGCTGGGTGTACACGTGACCGGTCAAGCAACCGTCCTTTGCCTGGTCGAACCCGAGCGCGTAGCGCGGGTTGCCGACAGGCGCGGCCAACCGCGCCGCAGACGCTTCGGGTGGTTTTCCGGGTGCGGCGATTGGGCTCGCGCTCGACGGAGCATCCGGTCCTCCGCTCAAGTCGCGAATGCTCAGCGGCACGCTTTGATCGCGAGCCGATGGTGAGGCGGAGCCGGCCGCGCAGGCCGCGAGCGCGAAAGCGATGAGCAACGCTCGCCAATTCGCCAGTACCGACGACCGGCGACAACGTGCTCGAACCATCGCGAATCGTCCTGCCATTGTCGTGCGCCGACCATAGCGGAAGCGGCCACGGTCGTTAAGAGCGCCGGCCGAAGAGTCGGCAATCCCGTTCAAGCTATTTGAGATAAGCCGCGAGCGCGATGGTCGAGCAAGGCCTGCGCGACCTTGGCCATGTCGTCCTTGAACCACGCCTGGCCAGTCGTGTTGGCTTGCGTGGCGGGCGTGCCGGTGTTGTCGGGCTCGTTGAAGCCCAGCACGTAACGGTACCCTTGCCGACGATGCCGGCGATTGCGCTAGAAATCTTGCTGGCAGACTGCTCATTGTCGGGATGGCCAGGAGACATTGAGTGCGGTCCGCGCAGCGCCGGGTGAATTGGCCACGCCCTTGAACGGCTTCATGAGCGCACTGGTAGGTGAGCCAGCGGCCCCGCCGTCGCTGCTTGCACGAGAGCTGCCGCTCACGCCGGAGCTTGCTCCCGCGCGCGCTTCGCCTTTCGCCGGTTCGCCTTCGCTCAAATTCCTGTTACAGATTTCGTCAAGGTTCTCGCCCACGGAACCCTTGAGCTGAGGAACACGGCGCAAAGACAGCGCACGAACTCTCGACAATGGTCATGAAATCCGAAGCTTGCCCCCTCTTGGCTCGTTCCCTCGGTTTGCTCTTGAGCGGCGCGTGCGCGTGCGGATCGGGGAGCCTCCACCCAAACGATGTCGCAGCCGGCGCTGGCAATTCGGAGGAACCTCACGCGGGCGGCAGTGCGGGCGGGGCGGGCAGCAGCAGCGCCGGCGCGGGTACCTCGCCGGCTGGCGCTTCGGGCAGCGTGGGGAGCGCAGGCACCTTGGCCGGTGGAGCGCCCGCTGCGGCAGGCGCCACCGCGGACAACACGGCCGGGGCCAGCCCAGGCGGGTCGCCGGGCGTTGGCGGGTCGTCCGCGGGGGCGGGCGCCGCGGCCGCGGGCACGAGCGGTACGCCGAGCGTCGCGGGCGTTTCGGTCATCACTGGGACGCTCGAGGATGGAGTCGCATTCCACGACGACAAGGGCGCTCTTTTGAACGCGCACGGCGGCGGCATCAATCGAGTCGGGGACACGTTCTATTTCTCCGGTGAATATTTCGTGTATTCGGCCAGCGCGCCCTACGAGACGAACAACAGCTTCCACGGCTTTTCCATGTATTCCTCGAAGGATTTACTGACCTGGAAGTTCGAGAAGCTGATCTTGCCGCAGCAGGCGAGCGGCGAGCTCGGCCCCGATCGCAATGGGGAGCGGCCGCACATCATCAAGTGTCCGAGCTCGGGTGAATACGTGCTCTACGCGCATGCGGCTTCTCTCGATTACCAGACCGACAAAGAGGTCGTGTATGCCACCTCCGCGACCATCGACGGCGACTACGAGTTTCGGGGCGCGTTGACCAACTCGAGCGGAGTGAAGGCCGTTCACAGCGATATGAGCGCGCTGGTCGACGGCGAAAACAACCCGTACGTGATCACCGAGAGCGGGCACGTCTACAAGCTTTCGGCCGATTGTCACAGTTGGCTATCCGACGCCGCTTATGGGGCGATGGCCGGGATGGAGTCGCCTACGGCTTTCAAGGCAGGTGACTCGTATTTTTGGATCATGTCGAACAAGACGGGCTACCGAGCCAACGACAACCAATACGCCAGCGCAGCCGCGATGACCGGCCCTTGGACGAACCGGGGTCTGATCGCGCCAATGGATGCGCACACGTGGATCTCACAGAGCACCTTCGTTTTGCCGGTGGTCGGCAGTGTCGGAACTGTTTACGTTTATTTCGGTGATCATTGGCAAAACGCCGATGATCAAACTGGGAAAACGACGGGTAAAAACAATTCGCTCGCCACGCTCGTGGTACAGCCGCTCGTCATCGACGGTAACAAAGCGTCGATGCCCAAGTTCTACGCGTCTTGGAAGCTGGACATCGGTAAAGGCACTTGGTCCCCCTGAGGCTGGGGGCAGAGTCGCAACAATCGGACGCCCGCCCAAGGTCGGGACCCGTTTTCATGCGGAGAATGACCGGCGACGCGCCTTGGGCTCGTGATCGTGTTAGCTTTGAGCACAGTGGACTCGTCTGGCTCATCCAAGAACAGCCCCGCCCGCAACCGGCTGCTGCGGCTCAAGTTGGGGTTTCGCACACTGCTGCTCAGCCCAGGGCAAATCACGATTGGTCGCAAGTCCAGCTGCGATATCGTGCTCGATGACCTGCAAGTCTCGCGTGAGCACGCGCGCGTGATCGTCGGTGAATCGAGCGCGGCCATTCAAGACCTGAGCAGTGGCAACGGCGTGCAGGTGAACGGGCGCCGCATTCAAGGCCTGCACCGGCTCGCGATTGGAGACCGCATTCTGATCGGCGTGCACACCGTCGAGGTAGTCGGACCCGCCGAAAGTTCGACGAGCGTGGACGACGAGGCGGAGCCCACGAGGATCGGCAAGGTCGTTGCCCCGTCGGACTACCGCGACGAAGGCCCCACCGTCGTGAAGAATCCGCGCAAGCCTTGACGCGAGCGCGTGCGCACCTGCGGAGGTGGATTTTTCCAGGGACGAATCTTGTTCGCCTCGACCGCGCGCAAATGATACCGAAATCAGATGCTGGTCCTCAAGCCGCGTCACGCTCTCAGCTTTGCCCTCACCGGCCTGCTCTTCGCTTTGCCGCTGAGCTCGTGCGACAGCAGCGGTAGCGGCGGCACTCCCAGCGGCTCGAGTGGTATGTCGTTCACGGCTGGGCAAGCCACCACTGGCTCCTCAGGGATGATGGGCCTGGCGGGTTCTGGCGGCGCCACGACCGCAATCGCCGGAGCAAGTGGCGCTCCGGGCGCCGCTGGCAGCCTCTCATCCGGTGGCAGCTCCGGGGGCAGCGATAGCAGCGGAGGAACCGGCGGCGCAGCCCCGGCGCCGTGCACCGATATTCAGAATCCCGACCACGCGGGCGAACCCTGCTCGGAGTGGCCGGACTTCGATGCTGCGAAAGGCACAACCGAGAATTGCGATGCCTCTTGGCTCACCGGCGCGGGCTATTGCCTGCAGAGCTGCGGCAAATGCAAGCCCCCCGCCGGCACGGGTGGCAGCAGCGGCACGGACGGTGCCGCAGGTTATAGCACCGGACTTGGCCCAGGTCCCGCGGAACCGACGATCGACTCGAGCAAACCGGTGTATTGGGCGAGCCGCTATTGGGATTGCTGCAAGCCCCACTGCTCGACCAACGGCAACATTCCCTCCTGCGGTTCCGACGGCAAGTCCAACAACTCCGGCACCAGCGCCTGCAGCGGCGGCTCGGCGTACACCTGTTACAATCAAGCCCCGCGTGCGGTCGGCGACAACGTCTCCTACGGTTACGTTGCCGTGCCGAACCCGAGCTGTGGCTCTTGCTATCATATTCAGTTCACCGGCACCGGTCACTCCAACATGAACGATCCCGGTTCGAAAAACATCGCGGGCAAGCACATGATCGTCAAGATCAGCAACACCGGTGGTGACGTCGCGGGCAACCAATTCGACCTGATGATTCCCGGCGGCGGCGTCGGCCAAAACGCCAATACGTGCACCACGCAGTGGAAGGTCAGCTCCTCCGATTTGGGACCCACCCAGGGCGGCTTCCTCACCGGCTGCACTGGCACTTACACCGCCAAAAAGGACTGCGTACGCCAAAAGTGCATGCTCCTCCCCGACGGCGACCTACGCAACGGCTGCCTCTGGTTCGTGGACTGGTACCAAGCCGCCGATAACCCCAACTTCCGCTACGAACAAGTCAACTGCCCGTCTGACTTCTGAGCAATTCAGGAGGGCGATCGCGATCCCGCAACGCACCTCCGAGCTCGCGCGATTCCCGACGACGGGTCAGCCTAGGATTGCGCTCTTTGCGTATTTGATTGCGCCGTTGTCGGTGAAGTCGGCGGTGAGCGTGTCGGGATCGAGGCCGAGTGCGACGCCTAGCGTTTTCGCAGCGGCGATATGGGTGTCGGCGCGGGTGATGTCACCGCCGCTGGCTTTGGAGCCGCCGGTCGCGCTGTCGATGTCAGAGGCGACGAAGGCGGCGTTCAACGGTGTGCAGCCGCCCGTAACGCCGGGCGCGACGTTCTTGCCGATCATGACCATCACCGAGTGATTACCGAAGTGATCGCGCCCGCTTCGTGCAGAGACTTTGGCCGTGCCGGCGAGGTCGCGTCCGAACACGTTCATCGTGGCGAAGGTGGCCTTGCCGGGAACCTGCTTGTCGAGCGCGTCGATCACGGCTTGTATGCCCGGGACGCCGCTCTTGTTGCTGCCGTGATCGGTGCTGTCGAACCACTCGTCGTACAGATCCGTGTCGTTGTGGTTATCGCCGCCGAAGCGAATGTGCACCATGATGGCCGGGCTGACCTTGGCTTGAATGAGCGCGGCCGCAGCCAGCGCTTGGCCGCTCACGCCGTCGTCCGTGATGGCGCTGAACACGTCAGCCAGATCGGTCGCGAGCTTTCGCACCTGCGCTTGGCTGTTGTGGAGCGCGTCGATGAAGGCGATCTGCTCGGTGCTGCCATTGGCTTTGAACAAGGCGTTCAGGTCGTCCAGCGTTTTGTCGCGTGTTTTGCGCAGAGCGACCACCGGATCCTTCATCGAACCAGTGAGCAGCTGCTTCAGCTGCGTGGGCGTGATAGCGGCCAGCGTGCGACCTTGAAACGAAATCTGCTCCAGAGCGTTGCCGCCCGCACCCACCGAGACGGGCTCTGCTTGAACCGTGCCGAGGCACGGCGCGAGGTGCTTGGCGTAGATTGACGGCCACATTTCGCCGCCGCTCGAGTTGCCCAAAAAGCGCATCACTTTCGGGTGATCGCCGTGCACGAGGCCGCCGGTGATGTGATGAAAGAAGTTCGTGCGCGAACGCACGCTATCGGTCAGCGTCGACCAGATCTGCGCCCCGGTGACGCTCTTGCCACCGAAGTCGAAGGGCGTCGCGGCGAACTCTGCTTGTGCCGGGTGAATGATGCCGTCGGCTTCATACGTGCCGGGTACGTTGCACGAGATCGGATCGCCGGCGCTCGACGTGCTGGCGACCAGGAATTGAAGCTTGTCCAGATTGGCCAAGGTGCAGGCCATGTCGGCCGCGCTCGCTTTCATGGGGTTGGCTAGGAACCAGGCGGGTAGCCCGGTGGAGGCCGCCCGCAGGCCCGCGTAAAGCGTGCCCAGGGCCGAAGCGCGCAGCAGATTCCGTCGATTGATGGCCTTCATGGTTTGCCTCAAATTCCCAGAGCGAGGGAAGGTGCCGATTGGCAAGCTGCGGAGAACGTCGAGCGCAGCGCGTTGGTCGCGGTCGCGCCGCCAGTTTTCGCGTCGTTGAAATGACTGGTCAACACCGCCACGGCGGCTTGGTGCTGCGGGTCGGTCGGGGGCACGCCCATCACGGTCGTCACGAGCTCCTCGACCGCGGTCGCGACATCCGTGCTGGTGAACTTCGCTCCCGCGCCCGAGTCGACCACCTTGGCGGCGACGGCTTCGCACAAGAGCTCGCTGGCCGCGCGGAAGAACAAGCTCGGATCGCTGGGCGTGACCGGGGCCGCCACGCCGCGGCTGAAAGAGTCCGCCGGTAACGCGCCCGCGAGGCGGTTCATCGCGCTCGTGACACCGGTGGGAGTCGGCAGATTGATCTCGCAAATGTCCGGGACCGCGAGCCGATTGGACAGCGCTTGGCAGAATTGATCGCGCCGCATGATGCTGACCGTGGCGCCATACTCCTGGTTCGTTTTCGTGGGCTCGGCATTGGTCACCAGCGCAGACGAGAACAGCTCGCTGACCAACACGTCGAACTTGAAGCTGGACGTCTCGAACGCACTGGCTATCCGCCGCATCTCCGGATCGGTCTCGTCGCACTTGGTCGAGTTGGCGAAAAAGCAGAGCTTTTGTGTCATTTCTAGGGCAAACCGGCTGATCACGTTGCCGGTGACCTGCTCATCCGTGACCTGCTGCAAAAAGCTGCCGAAGTCTGCCAGCGACTTACCGTTGCCGGAGACATTGCCATAGCCGAAGCTCGCCGGGCCGGCGCTCTTCCCGGTGAATTGCTTGTCGTTGTAGTCGAACGAATTGCCCCAGAATTGGCGCATCGGGTCCAGGCTCTTGTGGCAGCCGTAACAGGCCGAGCCGTCCACCGCGTGCTCGCCATCGATCGCGGTCGTGGTCGGCGGCAGCACGATGGCCGAGTCCGCGTTGGTGTAAGCGAGACCGATCGAGCCGAGCATGGCTTGATTCGCGGTGACGCGGTGCTGGTTGCTGTCGTTGGTGTTCCAGACCGCGAAGAAGGCGGGCGTGCTGAAAAAGCCGACGCGCGGGATCTTCGAGCTCAAGGTCGCACCCGAGGCGCGCAGCGCGGGCAAATCAAAGGGCATGAGCGGAGTGCCGTTCACGATCTTCACCATTTGCCAGTCGCTCAGATCGTCGGCCGTGAAGTACGGCTTGATCGCATGCTCCATGCAGCCGGCGAGGCTGGTACAGATGCTGTTGTTGCTGGTGTCGCGCGGCATCGAGCCGAGGAGCACCTGAAATAACAGCGTATTTCCCGGGCAAGTCGAGATTTTGGTGCTGTCACCGGCGCAGGTGCCGGTGAACTTTCGGCCGGTCGTGGTGGTCGGCGCTTCAAAGCCGAACGTCATGTAGTTCGGGCTGTTCGGATCCAGTGTTTCGCTCAACGCTGGGCGCGTGCCGTGGTTGAACTTGAAGTTCATGGTGTGAATGTCATAGGGCGCCTCGATCTGCATGTAGAGGCTCTTCAGCGCCGTAGTCATCATGAACTCGTCGGTCGTGAGCAGATCCGACATGGGCCGACCCGCGCTGACGAAGGCGATCGCCGTGCGCGCGAAGCTCTCCTTCATATTTTGAAACAGCGTCGGATAGGCGTTGTCGCCGAAGATGTCGTAGGACAGATCGAACGCGCCCGGACGCTTGCGCAATTGAAATTCGAAATCCAACACCGCAAGCTGCGACTGTTGGAACGTGTTCTGAAAAAATAGGATCAGCTTGTTTTGGAATTCGGGCGTGCCCATCCAGGTGCCAATTAGGGTCTTCAGGCCGCCTGGCATCTTTCCGGTCGCGAGCTCGGCATCGCTGGGTGCCAAACCGGTGAGCACGTTCTTCACCTTGCGCAGGGCGCTCTCGGACGTGGGCGGGCCACCAAAGCCGACCGCGCCGCCGTTTTCGGCAGCGCCCGCGTAACTGGTCCCGGTCGCTGCACCACCGCTCGCGCCGCTGCCCGAGCCGCCATTGGTGGAAGCGCTGCCGGCCGCGTCGCCTGGGCCTCCGGGGCCAGCGCCCGCACCGACTGACGGAGACGAGCGATTGTCCGCCGAATGCGAGCACGCACCCAGGGCGGGCAGGGCCAGGAGCAACGAGAGAAGCGCGGCAGGCGAGCGTTTCATGGGCTTGTGGGGTGGAGCCGAGCGCGGGCCGCGAGACGCGGCTGCGAGTGACCTGTCCCTGTTACTGAAATAGGGGAAGTCGTGGCCGGCGGCTTGTCGAAATCGCGGCCGCGATGGACGAATCTCGCTCGCGTGCGGGCTATGAGAAATATCGAGCCCCACGCGAAGCCGAGCTGGACGGGAACCAGGGGGGCTAGGAGTTGCGTTGCGGGACCGCGATCGCCCCCCAACCCCGCACGGAGCGCGAGGGGGTCAGGCCATCATCGCGCTGAGGGCACCGGTGATGTCTGCTTTGTTCGGTTGCGTACCGAAGGTGTCGACGTCCTGACCGAACGCTTGCGCGATCGAGATCAGGATCTTGCTATTGGTGGTCGGCGTGTAGGTGGTCTTGCTGTCGCAATAGACGTCACTGGCCGGGCAAGCGGGAGCCATCTTGAGCCGGCGGCCCATTTTGAATTTGCCGTTGGCGCCGCCCGCGATCACCGTCGGCACGTTGCGCGTGCTGTGCCGGGCGGGGTTACCCATATCGCTGGTCACATAGATGATCGTGCTGTCCAAGATGCCCAGCTGATCCAGCTTTTGCATCAGGCGCGCGACCTTTCCGTAAACATACTTGTTGAACTTCGCGAGCGGCAGCCAGGTGGTCGGATCGCCCGCCTGCGGGATGCTGTTGTTGCCCACGGCAGACGCATTGTAGGTGTGGGCGACCGATCCGTGATTGTCTGCCGGTAACATCAGCGGATTGGCCGCGTACGACAAATCATTCATGAACAGCGTGCCGAAGCGGGTCACGTCACAGGCCAAGGCTTGCGCGAGCATGTCGATGTGCGCGTTCGTGATCGCGTCGAAGTACGGCTCGCCGCCGTTGTACTGCTTCAGGCTCGGGAATTTGCTGGCATCCGGCATGGCGGGCACGGCGCAGACCGGGCCGTCCGCCATGCTTCCACCGAGTTGTTTTTCGAGGTCGGTGAGCGCGCTCAGGTGTTGGTCGAGCTTTTGTTGCTCGGCCGCGGCCAACCCGGTGCGCAAACGATTGACGTCCCAACGCACGTAGTCGACCACGCTTTGCCCGAGCTTTTGCTTGCGCGCGGCCGCGGCCACTGCCGCCGGATCCGAGCTCACGGCCAAGCCGTCGAACAGCAAGTGGAAGGCCGCGACTGGATCGATGATTTTGGGCAAGGGCGCGCCGCCATCACCGTAGGAAAGGGTGAGCCCTGGGTCGGTCGCATCGTTGCCCACGCCCAGGTTTACGCTCGTGATGCGCGTGTCGCTGCCAAGGCCCTTGGTGACCGCGAGGTACTGATCGAGCGAAGAGTTGGACGGCCGCCGAGCGCTGCCGTCAATCGTGCTGCCCGTGAGGATGGTGCCGGCCGAATCGTGCCCGTTGGCGTTCGACAGGTGATCGATGCCTTCGAGCACGAGCAGCTTGTCTTTGAAGCTCTTGCCGTAGGTGGCGGCGTCGTCGAACGGTTGCAGCGAGCAGTTATCGTAACCGATATCGAAGCTAGACTCCGTATCGGCGCCCTTCATCGCCCAGAATTCGGCGGATAAACCGTGCGGGTGATAGATGGTGATGAACTTGAGCGGCAGGGTCTCCCCGGCGGCCTGCGCGACCGAGTTCTCCAGTAGCCGTGAAAAGGGAAGAGCGGCCATGCCGGCGCCCATGGCGCGCAGGAAGGCACGGCGTGTCGGACTGAGTCGGGTCATTGCGCTCTCCGGAGCGTGAAGTTGGGGCTCGTGATGACGGAGCGGAGGGCCTCCAAGATGCTGCCCTCGGCGGCCGAGGCGGGAGTTGGGTGCGTGGTGTCCGGCGCTGGCGCGGGCACGGTTTTCCAATAGTCCACGAAGGCTTGTTCGGCGGCCTGCACGTCGTTGTCGCTGCGGCCGGCGGAAGCTCGGAAAATGTTGCGCGCAAAACACTCACGCACGACGGCGCTGGTCGACAGCGCGGTCGCCAGTTGATTGGAATCCGCGTAGTCGCCGTCGAAATCGAAGCCCAACGCGACGGTGGTGTGGCTGTCGACGGGTTGGCCATTGTCCGTCGTTTGATGTTGGCCCATGCCGTCGTATTGCTCGAAGGTAAAGCCGAGCGAGTCGATTGCGGTGTGGCAACTGGCGCAGATGGGGTCCGTGGCGTGGGCGACCATGCGTTGACGCGTGGTCTTGGTCGGATCCGGCATGAGTGGTGGTACCGTGAGGTTGATCTCCGATGGCGATCGCACGGTCTGGCAGGCCAAGCGCCGTTGGATCGCCAAGCCACGCAGGACCGGGCCGGTTTCGCTGGCGTGCGCGTAGACCGAGAGAAAGGCGCCTTGGTTCAAGATACCGCGGCGCTGCGGTAGCGCGACTTCGCCGTTGGTCGAGGCGGTGCCCTCGTAGTACTTCGTGCTGAAGTCCTGATCCTGCGCAACGGTCCAGTTGGCACCTAGCAGCTCTCCGACCGTGCCCGTCTTGGTGTCGATCAAGTGCTGTAGGAACGCGCCGCTCTCGCTCAGCATGAATGGCTTCCAAGTTGCGAAAGCCGGGTAGGCATTGGTGTCCTTGGCGGTATCGGCCAAACGATCGATGCCGATCCACTCTTGAATGACGCGCAACACGCGCGCACGTGCGGCCGAAGGATCCGCGCCGCTCACGAGCCGGGTGAATACGGCACTGCGTTGCTCGGCCGTTGCGAGCTGGCCGTTGGCGGCGGCGGTGGTCAGAGCCGCATCCGGCGGGCCCGCGGTCACCAAGTAGGAAATTGCGCTGGCCGTTTCGTATGGAGTCAGGCTCACCTGGCTACCGGCGGCCGCGTTGCCGGTTTCAGTGAGGTACAGGAACCCCGCTGATTGCAGCACGCCCGTCGCGACCAGCTCGATGCCGTCTGCGTACGTCGCGCCGTCCGCGCCCACGTGATAGAGGTCGACCAGCTTGTCTGCTTCATCGTCGCCGAGCGGCCGACGGAAGGCGTGAGTGGCGAACGATTGAATGAAGGTCTTGGCGCATGCCTCCGCGCCCGCCGTTTGGTCGGCACAGGGGGCCAACGTATCGAGCTTCGTGCGAACCTGAGCCGCGAGCTTGGTGGCCGCTGCAGAGATCTGCTTTACGAGCACGGAATCGACGCGCTGCGCGTCGTTCAGCGTGTAACCACTCTGGCGGGTATCGGGAGCAAAGTCGGATGCGACTGGATCGCTGTTGCCGACCACGGCGCGCGCCGAGTTCTCGTACTCCGCGTTGGAGAGTCTGCGAATGCGGGAGGGTAGCAGCGGTGAGGAGACATCGCCCGAGCTAGCGCCCGCCACTGAACCTGCACCCGAGCTCGAACCCGAATCGGAACCCGCGCTCGCGCTGGCACCCGAGCCCGAACCTGCCGAGCCGGTTGGTCGGGCGTGCACTCCGTCTCCGACGCTGCCCTGGACGCAACCCGTGACCCCAGCCAACAGCGGCACGAGCATGAAGAAGAAATCGCGCCGAAGCCGCCTGAGCATATCTAGGTATTTGGTGCAAAGGCTGCACACTTGCAACGCATACCAGTGCAGTTGCACGAAGCGTTCGACACTGGAATCAGCGGCGTCTCGAAAGGAAACAGCAAGTGCTTTTACTAGCGATTCACGCCCAAAAGAAGCGCGGTGCGCGCGCTACTCCGACGCCGCATGTGCACCCACGCGGACCTACCTGCTGGGTGAGAGCGCGCGACGCCGTCGCAGCCCGCGCGCAGAACGAGCGGTGTCATCTCGGGAGGTGGCGACAGCGCCGGCGGGATGGCAGGTGCTGCTGGAGTCGCGCACGAGCTTGCCGTCGGCGAGCCGACCACTGCGTCGACTCAGCCACCCGCCAACCCGAGTGGAAGCGGCGACGAAGGGGAGAGCACGACGCGCTGGTCTGAGACTACGGGTGCCTTGCCGCGATGGTGGCGCGTGGATCTCGGAGAGAGCCACGTCTTGACGCAGGTCTCGCTGCAATTCGAGAACGCCGATCGCAAGCACACCTACTTGGTCGAGACCTCGGTGAACGACACGGTATACACGACGCAGGCCACGACCACGGACGGTACGGGCGCGACGCAGGTCGCGCCGATGCCGAGCAACGTGTCCGCCCGATACGTCCGCATCACGGTGACAGGCACCGTGCCCGGCGTCGATGCCATGGGCAATCCGCGTCCGACTTGGGCATCCTTCTGGGAAGTGTCTGTGCTCGGCTACTAGGGGCGTCCGGCGTCGACGCTTGACTTGGCCGCGAGCGCCCTTGCGGGGGTTGGCTCGTGCTTTGCAAAGGCGGAGCTGGATCGCTCGTTTAAGGCCGGTAGTGGTTGGCCATGCGAGGCGGCTTGCTACGCCATTGCGTTCGGCCTTGCCCTCTCGCCACAAACGCGGCGATTGTGTATCGAGCGAAATCGGAACCAATAAGTGAGCACGCCCATGACTGACATTACCATTACTTTCGCGGCATTGTCGGATGTCGGGCTGACCCGTAGCATCAATGAGGATGCCTTTCAGCTGACCGACTTGTCGACGGGGGCCAGCTTCGACGCCAGCCCTTCGAACGGCCAGTTCAAGGTGGGGCGGGGTGGCGCGCTGCTCACGCTGTCCGATGGCATGGGCGGGCATGCCGCCGGCGAAGTCGCCAGCTCGACCGTGATCTCGTCGGTTCGAGCAACGCTTCAAGCAGGCGGTGCGGCGCCCGCGGAGGAACGGCTCGAGGCCGCGGTGCGTCGCGCCAATGCGGATGTGATCGAGGCTGCACAAATCAAAGGCCGTCACGGCATGGGGGCGACCTTGACCGCCGTCTTGGTCGATCAGACCAGCGCCTACGTGGCCGAGGTGGGGGACTCACGCGCTTACCTGCTGCGCGCGGGCCAGCTCAAGCAACTGACCCGCGATCAAAGTCTGGTGCAGATGTTGGTCGATCAAGGTCTGATGCAACCGGAGGAAGCGGAGAACTCCCCGCGCAAGAACATCTTGCTGCAAGCGATGGGCAGTGTGGAGGACGTCCATGCGGCGATCGCTCAAGTCGAACTGCGCCAAGGCGACAAGCTCTTGATCTGTTCTGATGGCATCTCCAACGCCGTCACGCACGAGGAACTGCTTCAGATTCTGACCGCGAACGGTCCCTGGCCGGCGTGCGCACAGCTCGTTCAATTGGCCAATGATCGCGGGGGCGAAGACAACTTGACCGCGGTCGTCGCGCTGTTCGAAGGCAGCAGTTTGCCGGCCCCCGTACCGACCGAGACCGTGACCGGTACGTTCTCGGTGATCAAAGACTTCGGGGCAAGCGCCACGACTGCAGCAACGGGTTCTTAGCCGTTGTAGATTGCGGCTGCGATCGTAAACTGCGCCGCAATGACGGTTACGAGCGTGCCGCTGCTGAGTCGCATCTGGCTTTCTTGGGTGACGAGTTTTCGGATCTTGTTCGACGGCCGCTTTGCAGCGCGTGTGGCGCTCGCGCGTGAGGAGGCGATCCCGACGGATTCGACAACGCCGATCGCGTTGCCGGTCGAACCTCGAGAAGCGCCGCACAAGGAAGCGCCGCCTAGCTCCGCCAACGCTGCCCTGCAATTGCTAGCGCTGCTGCAGCGCGAGGGACGGTTCGTCGACTTCGTGCAGCAAGAGCTGACATCGTTCAGCGACGCAGACATCGGCGCTGCGGCGCGCGTGGTCCATGAGGGTTGCCGTCGCGCGATCCGCGCACACGCGCGGATCGTCAGCGTGCGAAGCGAAGCCGAGGGTGCTTCGCTGACGCTGGAGCAGGCGAGCGAGGACGTGAAGCTGGTCGGCAACGTGGCGGGCTCCGCCCCGTTTCACGGTGTCCTGCGCCACCGCGGTTGGCGGGTCGAAGAGCTCACACTGCCGACTATCGTCGGCGCGCACGATCCGAAGCTCGTGGCGCCCGCCGAACTGGAGTTGTCATGAGCGCTAAGTTCGTCGTCGGGATCGATCTCGGGACGACTCATTCGGCGCTCGCCCTGGCGCCGCTGGGTGCGACCGACGAGCGCGTCAGCGTGCTCGAAATCGAGCAGCTCGTCTCTGTCGGCGCGGTGGCCAAGCGCGCGCTTTTACCCAGCTTTTTGTACTTCGCTCACGAGAGCGAGCCGGCCTTGAGCCTGCCTTGGGATGCCGAGCGGCGCTTCGCCGTGGGGGAGTTCGCGCGCTCACGCGGCGCGGAAGCACCACAACGGGTGATCGCCAGCGCCAAGAGCTGGCTCTCCTACGGTGGCATCGATCGCCGCGCGGGCAATTTGCCGGTGGGCGCGCCGGAGGACATCGAGAAGATCTCGCCGGTCGAAGCTTCGTTTCGCTTGCTCGACCATTTGAACGAAGCGTTTCGCGCGGCGCGGCCGGCAGATGGCGATCTTTCAGAGCAGGAGGTAGTGCTGACGGTGCCCGCTTCTTTCGATGCCGGCGCGCGCGATCTGACCGTCGAGGCTGCGCTCGCGGCCGGCTTCGAACAGATCACGCTGCTCGAAGAACCGCAGGCCGCATTGTACGCTTGGATCGAACGAAACGCCGACGCTTGGCGCTCGCATCTGCACGCCGGCGATCGCGTGCTGGTGATCGACATCGGCGGCGGCACCACGGATTTTTCGTTGATCGACGCGGTCGAGCACGACGGCTCACTCGGCCTTTCGCGCGTGGCGGTGGGCGATCATATCTTGCTCGGCGGCGACAACATGGATCTCGCGCTGGCTCACGTCGTTGGCCAGGAGCTCTTGGCGCAAGGCAAGGAGCTCGATCGCTTTCAACTCGGCGCGCTGGCCCACGCCTGCCGCGGTGCCAAAGAGAAGCTGCTCTCTGACGCAACGCTCGAGCAGGTCGCGGTCGTCTTGCCCAGCCGTGGCTCGCAGCTCTTGGGCGGCTCGATTCGCGGCGAGCTGCGTCGCGAGCAAGTCGAGCGCTACTTGCTCGATGGCTTTTTCCCCGCGGTCGCCGCGACTGAGTTGCCCAAGGCCCGCCCACGCGCCGGCCTGACTCAAGTCGGGCTGCCCTACGCCAGCGACGCGGCGATTACCAAGCACTTGGCAGCCTTCCTGGCTCGTCATGCCTTCGCCGAGCCTGCCGCCAGCGCGACGGACGCGCGTCCGCCGACCGCGATTCTGTTCAACGGCGGCGTGCTGAAAGCAGAGGTACTGCGCACGCGTGTGATCGAGACGCTGAACGGCTGGCTCGAACAGCGCGGCTCCGCCAAGGCGCGCGTGCTGCCGGGCGAAGATCTCGATTTGGCCGTCGCGCGCGGCGCCGCCTACTACGGCCTCGTGCGACACGGCCGCGGGTTGCGTATTCGCGGCGGCACCGCGCGCGCGTACTACGTGGGCATCGAGAGCCCGATGCCCGCCTTGCCCGGGCTCGAGCCGCCCGTGTTCGCGCTGTGCGTCGCGCCCTTCGGAATGGAGGAGGGCACGCACGCGGCGTTGCCACCGCAAGAGCTGTTCGTCGTAGTCGGTGAACCGGTCACATTTCGTTTCTTTGGTTCGAGCACGCGTCGCGCGGACCCCGCGGGCAGCGTGCTCGAGCGCTGGCGGCCGGGAGAGCTCGAGGAATTGCCGCAGATTGAGCTCGTTTTGCCGGCGGCGGGGCGCGCCGCGGGGGATGTCGTGGCGGTGCAACTGCAAGCCTCCGTGACCGCGATCGGTACCCTTAAGCTCGAAGCGATCGCGCAAGCGCCCATCATCGCCGACGAACGCTGGCAGATCGAGCTCAGCGTGCGGGTCGGTTCGAGCGGCAGCGCATGAGCTATCACGTCGGGATCGACCTTGGCACGACACACACCGTCGTGGCCTACGCCGCCCGTGACGAAGCAAGTGGTGGCGGCGAGCAGTCCGCCGCGTCCGTGTTTGCGCTGCCGCAGCTGGTCAGCGCGAGTGAGATTGAGGCGCTGCGCTTGCTCCCGTCGTTTTTGTACGCCCCCAGCAGCAGCGAGCAAGTGGCTGACCCGTGGCAGGAGTTGCCGTGGGTCGTGGGGCAGTACGCCCGGCAGCGCGGGCAAGAGGTTAGTGAGCGCTTGGTGGCGTCGGGCAAGAGTTGGCTCAGCCACGCGGGTGTCGCGCGTCGCGATGCCATCTTGCCGTGGGCCGCGGACGCGGCCGAAGTACCGAAAATCTCGCCGGTCGAAGCGAGTCGGCGCTTGCTCGCCCACGTTCGACGCAGCTGGGACGATGCGTTTTTAGGCCAATCTTTGGCCGAGCAGAGCGTCGTGCTCACGGTGCCGGCCTCGTTCGACGAAGTCGCGCGTGAGCTCACGGTCGAAGCCGCTGAGCTTGCCGGCTTACGGGTGCGCTTGCTGGAAGAACCGCAGGCCGCATTCTACGATCTCGTCGCCGGCGCACGACGAAGTGACGTGGAAGCGTTGCTCGTTTCCGGAAAAGATAGCGCGCGTGTGCTCGTCTGCGATGTGGGCGGTGGGACTACCGATCTGACGCTGATCGATGTGCGGCGTTCCGGCACTGCCGAGCTGGAGCTCGAGCGCGTCGCCGTGGGACGTCATTTGCTGCTCGGCGGTGACAACATCGATCTCGCTCTGGCTCAGTTGTGTGAGCAGAAATTGCTGGGCGGAGAACGGCTCGATCCGCTGCGCTTCAGTCGCCTACTGCTCGCGTGCCGCGCGGCCAAAGAGGCGTTGCTCGGGCGCGCCGCCGCACCATCGGCGCCGATCCGGATCGCGTCGCTCGGTTCGTCATTGGTGGGCGGAACGCTCGCCACCGAGCTCTCGCGCAGCGAAGTCGAGGCGCTGGTTTTCGACGGCTTTTTGCCGCTAATCGCCCGTGGCGAGGCGGTGCCCAAGGCGCGCGCGGGCCTGCTCGCGTTCGGTCTGCCCTATGAGCGAGATCCGGCGATTTCACGGCATATCGTGCAGTTCATCGAGCGTCACGCGGCTTCTGGTGTGGACGCAGTGCTGCTCAACGGCGGCTTGTTCCACGCCGAACGCGCTGCAGAACGCGTCCGAGACCTGGTCTCGCGTTGGAGCGATCGCGACGTGACGCTTCTGCCCTATCCGGATCCGGATTTGTCCGTTGCGCGCGGCGCGGTGGCATACAGTCGATCACTCGTGGGGCAGGGGTTGCGCATTGGCGGCGGCACGCCGCGTGGGTTCTATGTGGCGGTCGATGAACGTGCCGCGCGCCGTGCGCTGTGTGTCGTACCCAAGGGCGCACGCGAGGGCGAGCGCCACGTGGCGAGCACGGGCGGGCTTTGGCTGCGCGTGGGGCAGCCGGTGCAACTCGAGCTCTACACCTCCGATGGCGCAGCCGCGCATCGGCCGGGCGACGTCGTGTCCCTGGACGACGATTTCGCACCCTTGCCGCCCGTTACCACCGTCTTCAGCGCCGCCGACGGCGAAGGCGATCTCGAGGTCGCGCTGGAGGGCGAGCTCAGCGCTACGGGTACGGTCGAACTCGCGTCGGTCGAGCTCCATCCGAGCGAGGGCCGGGCGCCGCGGCGTTTTCGGCTCGCATTCGAGCTGCGCGCGAGCGAGCCGGCTAGCCTCAAATCGGCGCCGCCGAGCGCGTCGCGTCCGCCCCCGGCGAGCTTGTCCGAGGCCTTCGAAGCCGTTCGCCGCGTTTTCGGTGAGGGGCGCGCCGACGTGAAGCCGCGCGAGAGCAAGGACTTGCCCCGTGAGCTCGAGCGATTGCTAGGCGAGCGTCGCGCTTGGACGCTCGAATCGAACCGTGGTTTGTTCGACGCGTTGGCGGAAGGCCGCGCCGCGCGGCGAAGGTCCGAAGATCACGAACGCGTGTTCTGGATGCTCGCGGGCTACTGCTTGCGACCCGGCTTCGGCGCGCCGCTCGACGAACAACGGATCGCGCAGTTGGTTCCGTTGTTCGAAGCCGGCATCGCGGGCGGCGCCAACCCCCGCAGCTGGCAACAGTTTTGGATTGCCTGGCGACGCGTCGTCGCCGGCCTGCGCGAAGACACGCAGACGCGCGTGCTCGGCTTGCTGGAACCGTTCCTGGCTCCGGGCGAGCTCAAACTGAAACGCAGTAAGAGTCTCAAAGCGGCTGAATATAGCTACGATCTGCTCGAGCTCGTGGCGTCACTGGAGCGTGTCCCCGCCCCGCGTCGTGCGGCGCTGGGCGACTGGTTGATCGAGCGAACCTACCGCGATCGCGATCCTCGTCTGTGGAGCGCGCTCGGCCGGGTCGGCGCCCGCGTCCCCGGCTACGCCAGCGCGCATCATGTGGTGTCACCTCGCACGGCGGAAAGCTGGCTCGATCATCTGCTGCGCGAACGCTGGCATGAAGTACCCACCGCGGCTGCCACCGCTGCGCAACTCGCGCGCAAAACCAATGACCGCGCGCGTGACGTCGCCGACGGCGTGCGCGAAGAAGTCATTCGCCGTCTCGAAGCCATCACTGCCGACGCCGACCTGATCACCTCCGTGCGTGAGTTCGTCCCGCTGGTCGAAGCCGAGCGCGCGGCCTGGTTCGGTGAGGAATTGCCGGTAGGGCTGAGGCTGAAGCCATGAAATCGAGCTCTGCTCGGCCGCTGCGCGCAGCTCGGCTTTAGAACGAGCTGCCGTCTTTGGCGTGCAGCTTGCTGATGAGACCCGCGGCTCCGTCCTGACTGCCGAGTACGGGATTGCCCGCGGCGTCGAGCACGAGCGCTACCGGTGTCATCGTGGCATCGGCAGTGAGCGCGATTTGGCGGTACCAAATTTGGTTGCCGTTGCTGTCGAAGCGAGCGACGAACAGCGCATTGCCGCCTTGATCCTCGTTGGCGTTCCCGCCGGCACCGCCTTCACCGCCGTCAAAAGACAGGCTCAGCGTGCTGCCCGCGACGTATACGGCGGTTTCCGAAGCAACCACCGGGCCGCAGCCATTGAACTCACCGTGATAGCCGTGCGCGCCGTCCGTGTCGGTTGACGATCCCTTCCGCGTCCAACGCAGCGTTCCGTCAGCAGCGAGCTGCTCGAGCGTGCACGAACCCTGGCCGCCGCCGAAGAGGTACACGTACTTGCCACGGCTGGTCACGGCGATCTTGCGAGGCTGACTATAGGTGTCCGGATAACTCCAGAGCAACGTGCCGTCGGTTGCATACTTATCGACCGGGTAGTTGCTGTCGACATACGCCCTCGTGGCGTAGAACGCGCGCTCGGAGTCGACGACTAGAGTGAGCAAGCCCTGGCCGAAATCGCTCGTTTGCAGCGTGCCTGTGCGTGTGCCGTCTGCGGCGTACTGAACGACGAACGGTCCGCCGTAGTCGCGGCCCTGGCCACCACCCAGTAACGGTCCGGCCTCACTGCCCGCGACCGCGAAGGAGCCGTCGCCTCCAAGCGCGATGAGCTCGCCCTTCTCGTCGCTGTCCGAGCCGAATTGTTTCAAGAAGCTGGGCGTTTGGTCGGGCGCGAACTTGCCGACGAAGATGTCTTCACCGCCCGCGGCGGTCTGCCCGGGCAATGCCGAAGGGGTGCCGCCCGTGATCAGCAGCTCCCCCGCAGGCGTGCTCGCGATCCCCGTGATCCTGACGGGCTCAGCGTCTACGGTGTGGATCGGATCCAGCGTCCACTCGAGCTCGAGCTTCGCGTCGTGTTTCTCGATCGATTGACCTGCCTCTGCATGATCGAAGAAGAGCCACAAATCTCCCGCGGCATCACCGGTCATCTGCGTCATCACGTCGGTGGTCAGCAACGCTTTGCCGGCGTCGATGTGCAGCGTAACCGGGCCGATCACGCCGTCCTCGACGAGCGGCCCGGGCACGTCGTCCTCGCCACTTCCGCCGGCGCCTCCTGTGCCGCCTTCACCGCCGCCGTCGATTGCGCCGCCTTCGCCCGAGCTGCCGGCAGCTTCCGCGGTCCCGCCCGCACCCGGGCCACCGCCGAGCGCGCTCCCGCCGGTTCCGCCTTCGCCATCGGCGTCACTCTTGGCCGCAGCGCAGGAGCAGAGGGCGGCACCAAAGAGCAGAATCAACGCAGCCCAGCTCGACGTTCGCATGCCAAGCACGATGCCGCGCGCGACGCACGCCGGGCAAGAGTCGTCGGCTGCCCCGAGGTCGTTCTTCGCAAGAACATTCAAGCTTGTAAGCCGCCTTCGGTCGAAGTCTCTTCGAAACGAAAGCGCAGGCTCACTCCACGTGACTGCAGTCGGTCGGAATCGTGATCGTGTTGGCGTCGAGCACTACGCCGGCGGTCTGAGCGAGCGCGCGGCCCACGAGCGTCGAGCCGGTCTTCATGGTGACCGCGGTGCCCGCGATGAGCGTGCCGTAGAATTGGACTGTCTTGCCGATCGTGATCTCTTTTTTGATGCTCCAAAACACGCCGCAAGCTTGTGCGCCGTTGGCGAGTACGACCTGGGCGCCGTCGGCGACCGTCATCGTCAGATTGCCGCGAATTACGAAGAATGCGTTCGGGTCGTTCTCCGCGTCCAGGGTGACGTGGCCGTTCAAGAGGACGTCCGCGCTGAAGCTATTCATGCAAGTGACGCCGGGGTGCAGAGTGATGTCGCCGGTGAGTCCGCCCACGACGTCAGTCAGGTCCGTGTCGCAGGCGCGAGGATCGATGTCCCCGACCAGGGCCGTGACGTCTTGCTGCGCGAGGATCGTCCGCTGATCGTCGGGTGCGAGCGAGTCAGTCCCGTATTTCTCGTCCGTGGCCGCGTCGAAGCCGGTGATCTTCGATGTCGCGCCCGCGCTCACCCCCAGCTTGCCCGTGACCGGCGAGACATTGGCCGCGCTGATCGCGCTGTACGCGAGGGCGGCGAAAGGTTGCGCGGTACCGACCGTTGGTCCGAGGTAGCCGCCGTCGTTGCCGGGGTTGCCGCTGGAGCCCGCGTGGCTGTTGGCGCCGGCTTGGCTGTTGGCACCGGCTTGGCTGTTGGCGCCGGCTTGGCTGTTGGCGCCGGCAGAGTTGCTAGCCCCGGCGCTGGCGCTGCCGCCGCCGTTCGAGTTCGATGAATCGTCATCGCTACCGCATGCCACGCTGAAGCTTGCGAGGAGCGGCAAGGCCACGAGACCGAGTACTGAGCCAAAATATTGTTTCATGATCTCGTCAGTGCATCAATCGAGCCACGCTCTCGAGCTGGTATCGGCCCGCTATTTCTCTCGCGCGCAGGGTCGAATCGGTACAATGCGCCTCAGGGGATGCGCGGCTGACACGATTCGCGAGCGTGTGCAGTGCACGTGGGGTCATTTCCGTGGCTTGTAACTGACTGCGATCGACCACTCTGAAGCCATTTGGTAGCCCACCCGTCTGGCCAACAATTCCGAAGAGCAGTGCATGACCAGGCCGCGCGCCCCGCGACCAGCTCATACGAACGACGCATGGATCGTGTTACTCTGACGAACGGTTCATCGATGCGATCGCACAATCGTTTCGCCTTGTCTGCCGGGTCGAAGCTGGCCTGGCTCGAGCGTGCCGCGGTGCTTGCTTTGGCGTTCTCCAGCGTCGCTTGCGACGCCATCCTCGGTATCGATCCCCCAACGCCGAGGGGTGGTGGTGCGGCTGAGCTCCCGGGTGCCGGCTTCGGCAATGCAGTCCGAGGCGAGGGAGGGGACGGCGGTCACACGGGGGAAGGTGACTCCGGAGGCGGCGGAGGTAATGCGGGCGCTGCGGCTCGTCCAAACATGGGCGACTCGCTCTTCATCGAAGCCGTCGCCACGACCATCAGCTGCCCGGGTGCGGAAGCCAGCGTGGCGCTCAGCGCCAGCGGCGGACGTCCGCCGTATGTTTGGTCGCTGCCGAGCGGGGGAAGCCCCTTCAAGCTGACCGCGTCGGGAGTGAACAGAGAGCACGCGACGCTTACCGGCGCGCCGACGGCCGCCGCCAACTACGACGTGAAAGTGCAGTTGGCTGACGCAGACGGCCTAGTCTTCGCGCGCACGATCAGCGTGACCGTGCCGAGCGTCCCTGTCATCCAGGTCACGAGCGTGCCCTCGGTGTGTCCGGATGAACTGTACTCTCTCGAGTTGAAGGCCGAAGGCGGCAACCCCGTGAACTACGCGTGGTCGACCGACATCCCAGCCTCGACCGGACTCACCGTCACGGGCGATCACGTGACCGGCAAGTTCCGCGCTGCAGCGGGCAGTGCCACGAAGGTGAACTTCACGCTCGCCGTGAACGACGGTGGTAGCTGCCCGGCGGCGCCGGTTGCCTTGAGCATCCCGCTGGAAGCGGCCACTGCCACCGTGTGCACGCACGTGGATGTGGAGGGTCAGATCGCGAACAAGCCGCCGCCGCCGCTCTGCCTGGGCGGTAGCTACGACGAAACGCTGGTCGTGCGCCGGGGCCAAGGTCCGTTTCAGGTGACCGCGCCGTCATTGCCGGATGGACTTGCGTTCGATCCGACCAGCAAACAGCTATCGGGCACGGCCAGCGCTGCCGGCAGCCTGACCGTACGCGTCAAGGACTATGGTTCAGGGCGCACGATTGAAAATAGCTTCGCGCTGCAGCTACGGGAAAAATGCTGGTTCGCATACGTTTCGAGCGAAACTGGCAGCCCGCGCCTGCATCTCTTGGATGGCTTGCTGGGCAACCGCAAGGAGCTACCCGCGGCCAGCAACACCGATGAGGTGAAGGACTTCGAGTTTTCCCCCGACGGCAAATACCTGGCCTATCGCTTGGGTCCGCCGAGCGGCCCCGCTGCGCTCGCGATCGTCAAGCTGGCG
This sequence comes from Pseudomonadota bacterium, assembly GCA_037200885.1. Taxonomy (GTDB): domain Bacteria; phylum Myxococcota_A; class Polyangia; order Polyangiales; family Polyangiaceae; genus PMG-095. The sequence continues at coordinate 259,638 of JBBCIN010000003.1, read as the reverse complement.
ACCTGGCAGCAGCAGCAGTTGAGCTTCGACGACGTCAGTCACTACCAATGGTCGCCGGATTCACTCACCCTGGCCGTCGCATACCAGGAAAATGGCGATGACGTGCTGGGCGGTGTCGATATCAAGCTCGTGCAGGCCTTACTGGATATCCAATTCCCAGCGCTCCTGACCACGAAGGCCGTGCTCGACACCGAGCCTATCTGGTACGGGAGCGGTCAGTTGGCCTTTCTCGCGGGATCAGGTACTCCGGTTTTGTCGCTGTTCACCACCAGCCTCGGTCAATCCGGTTTCGGACCGCCACTGAAGCACCAGGAGTCTGGCTACGAACCCGGTGTACGCTTGCGAAGCGCGCCGGCTGGGCTGTTCGTCATTCCGTCGACCCAGGGGTTCGATCCCCTGTATATCGGCGCGGACGGTTCGCAGCCGGTTCTGCATCAGGATATCGTGATCGCACCGAGTGGTCGCTATGCCGCGCGGGCGAGTGCGCAGGTTTTATCGCTATTTCCGCCGAGCAAGACGTCATTCGGTAGCGCCAAAGGCGTGAGCGAAGCCAGCGGCTGCGACCGCGTGTTGTCGTGGGTCAGCGGCAAAGACAGTGAGCGCATTGCCTGCGTTCACCAAATCGCCGATCAATCGGATGAGCTTTCGCTCTTCGACGTCGACGTCGCGGCCGACCAGTTGAGTCTCCTTTCGAGCGTGCCGCTGTCTGCCGCCAACCCGCACGATGCTCAGCTGGGGCGCCGCCGGCTCTTCTCCGCTACCGGCGCGCGTTTCGGCTTCACGACCGCCGACTCACTGAGCGTTGCCAAGTTCGCCTCTGGAGCATCGGCCGCGAGCTACTTCGTCGCGCTGCCCTCGGTCCCCGCTTCGACCAGCAACGAATCTGGCGAGCTCGCGTTTTCGCCCGATGAACGGATGCTCCTGCAACATCGCGGCAATCGACTCGGCTTCTTCGACTTCCTCAAGTCGCCCAAAGAGGTGTCGCTGAGCGATGCGTTGGCTCCCTCCGTCGCTTGCAGCGAAACGCTGCTGGATAGCGACTGGTGCGGGGCCGAGCGACCCGGGGCGCCCTTTCAATGGTCGCCCAATTCCGACCTCGTGGCGTTCCAAGCCGCGGATGGCTCATTGCAGATGTATGATCTAACCTGGCACCAGTATGACTATTTCCTCTCGGTCGTCGTGAACGACGGCTGCGCGGGCACCTGCGTGGGTCAATACGCCTTCCAACCTTGAGCCGCGATTCATCTCCACCTTGCTCCTGAGAAAGACGACAGACATGACAGACATGTTGGTTTTCACGATCAATGCCTGCCCGACCAATCCCATCCCCCCACCTGACAGCCCGCCGTATACGTTCCTATACGTGACAGGCAGCTGCTCGCCCGGTGCATCGCTCGTAGCGATCCCGATGGTCCTCAGTCCACTCGGGACGTTCGGGGTCATCGACCCGGCATCGCCCATCGCAATCATCTACGCCAAGCGCGAGGACTTCGAGCAATTGTGTGACAACCTCTTGAGCTTGCGTGCGTCCGACGTGGATATGAATATCTACTTCGTCGTGGGGGATGGCGGCCAGCTGTTGGTCGAGGGTATCTCCAGCGCACCCGTGGGGGAAGTGTTCGAGCGCCTCGAGGCCAAAGTCGACGAGATCGGCGAACGCACCGTCCACATCGAGCAACTGCTCGCCCGTGAGCTGCCTGCCACCAAGGAGGCCATCGCCGAACTGAGCGAGAAGGTGGAAAAACTCGTCAAGCGCCTGCCCGAGCATCCGTCGTCGCACTAGCGCGCGGACGGGCCACGCGCTGACGGAATCGAGCCCTCCAGCGGAGCGACGGACGAATTGGAGACGGTGACGTGCCTGATCACTTCCAGCGTCTTGGGCCCGGATCTGTAGGTGAAAAAGCCCGCCAGTGCGCCGATCACGATCGGGGCCAGGAACGAGATCAGGATCAGGCTCGAAGTGGCCAACACCACTTCGAGCAAACTCCAAGGTCGATGCTTGGTCACTTCGCTGTCTCCCTGACTTCACAGATCGTCTTCTCGCCCTCGACGCCAACTACGACTCCTCCTTGTGCCGCGCAGTAGGCCTCCGCGTTGCGCTGGACGGCGTCGTTGTGGGCGAGCGTCAGACAGCGGCCGGTATCGTACGAGGCCTTCAGCATCGTGAGCGCGCCCAGGAGCGGGTTCTTGGCGGCGCCGAGTGCAGCCAAGACGATGGAGGCTTCGGTCGAGGCGCACTCCAATAGCGCCGCGCCGCTGAGCAACGGCGCCGAAGGCGCGGGAACTACCGTTCTGGAAACGAAGCTCGACACCAGCGATGACACTGCGGGGTCCGAAGGGGGCGCTGGCGACGGCGGCGGCGCCTTCGACGCGGGTGGCGGCTCCGGTGCTCGACCGGTCAGCGTCTCGCGATCCGAATCGTGCTGGACCTCACAGGTGAAGGTTTGGGGGGAATCCGCAGTGCAACGTACCGAGTCAGTCAAAATGGCCTCCGTCGTGTGTTTGGGAGACATCGGCCGATCGGCGCGTCAGTTGTCGGCTTTCAACGCGCCGTTGCAGAGGCTGCCTCGAGGCCCGGCTTCACTGCACGAAGGAACTCCACGCCCTCGCTGGTCACGAAAACGCGCCGCGCCTTGCCTGACATCGAGCCGGCACGGCTCACGAGGCCTCGGTGATCCAACACTGCCATCGCGTGCCAGAGCGTCATGGCATCAATCTCGATGTCCCGAGCCACGTCATTTTGGCTCACGGAATCGCCAGTGCGACTGACGAGCGCCCAGGTCGCGTCGAGCACCAGCCACTCGGTGAAGCTGATCCCCGACGCGGCAAGACACGCCTTCATCCGACGTCGCCAACGCAGTGCAGCCAACCACTGACGCTTCTTCAGCTGCAGCTGCAACTCAGCCAGTTCGCGAGCCATCTCTCGAGCGATCGCTCCAGTGATTGCTCCGCCCACGGCCCCGGTCGTCTCTCCAGTCATCGCTCCACCCATTGCTCCGCTCCGTCGTCCCGCGGCGGCGCGCCTTTAGATTTCTGCTCAGCCTCGCATTCGTGCTGCGTCGGCTTCGAGCACTAGTCGGCCTCGCCGAAGACCAGTTCCCGAAAAAGATGGGAACCTCGTCCAGGGCTGGATCTGCGAGTAGGTTTCCCTACCCACCGAGCCGAGCCCGCTTCGGTTAGTGGAGAAAGCCCGCGCGCGGGTGGCGCGCGCGGAGCTGGGCGTGAAGTTACTTGAGGACCGTGAACTTGCAGTTCGTGCAGTTATCGTTGCCTTCGCACTGTTCGCCGAATGCGGCTTGAACTTTGCCGTCGCCGCAGATGGGAGCCGTCTTGCAGGCTTTGGTACAAACGCCATCGCCGTAGGCGGTGGCGACCGCGACGTTGTTCGCGTCACCCTTGTCGCATTGCTCGTTGCCGTTTTTGATGCCGTCGCCGCAGTAGCCGGCAAGCTTGCAGTCCGGCGTGCAAGTGCCGTAGGTGCCGTCGTTGAGGCCGTTGTCGCACTGTTCCTTGGCGTCGACGGTGGCGTTGCCGCACTTGAGCCGGCATTGCGTGTCGCACAGGCTTCCGTCCGAGCCGTTGGGGTTTGCCCCGGTGATGCCGTCGTCGCACTTTTCGGGCGCTTGGATCTTGCCATCGCCGCACGACGTGCTCGGGACGTACGCGGTGCAGTTCGCGAGGCAGGACCCTGGCATACCGGTGTTCTTGCCGTCGTCGCACTTTTCCGCGCCATTGATCACGCCGTCGCCGCAGAAGCCGCCCGGGAGGCACTGATCGGTGCAGCTATTGGGGCCGTAGGCGGTGCTCATGTTGGCGGGACCGTTGTCGCAGACCTCCGGGGGCGCTTGGATCGACGAGTCACCGCAGGCAGGCGCAAGCGTGCAGTCGGGCTTGCAGCCGCCGTAGTTGCCGTCGTTCTTGCCATCGTCGCACTGCTCGCCGGCCTCGGCCTTGCCGTTGCCGCACTTGAATTGGCAGCTCGTGTCGCAATTACTCGCGGCCGAGCCATTGCCCGATGCGCCACTGCCCGAGTCGCACTGCTCGCCGCTTTCGAGCGTGCCGTTGCCGCACTTCTTCTTGCAGGTGGCATCGCAGGTACTAGACGGGCTGCCGTTCTTGGCGCCATCGTCGCACACTTCGCCGTTGGCGGTCTGTAGACTGCCGTCCCCGCAGCGCGGGCCCAGCTTGCAGTTGGTTTGGCACTTGCCGTAAGCGTTTTGGTTGGCGCTTCCGTTGTCGCACTCCTCCTGGTTTGCCTTTTGTACGACGTTGTCGCCGCAGTAGTTGGGCGTCACGCAACCAGGCGCGCACTGGGGCGCGACGGGCGCTTTGGTCAGGTAGGCGTCGATATTGAGTCCGTTGTCGCAAACTTCCGGCGGAGTTTGCGGCGTCTTGTCGCCGCAATACGGACCGAGTTTGCACTCGGTCGTGCACTTTCCATACGTGTTGCCGCTGGGCGAAACGTTCAGGTTGCCGCGATCGCACTGTTCAGTGCCGGCGACGAAGCCGTCGCCACACTTCGGCGTGCATACGCTTGGGGCCGAGTTGAAGCCCGTGAGCGTGAGCTGGAAATTCGACTGCGTCACGTGCCGTTCGGCATTGAAGATTGCAATTTCGTAGATGCTGTTGACGGCCAGGCCCAGGCTGATGGTCGTGCAGTTCGTGTTCTGGCCATTATCGCCAGGGATGTTCTCGTTGCAGCTCGTGGCGCTGCCGTTGGCGTTGAGCGTGAAGTTGCCATTCACCTTCGAGTGAATGCCACCCAGATCGAGCACGCGTTGGCCATTGACGAACACCCACAGGTCGTCGTCGCCGTAGAAGGAGAGCTTCTCGCCACCCTTGAAAGCGAACCAGCTGCGCAGCTCCGTAGTGAAGTGGTAGTTGTGCGAGCCTGCCGTTCCAGTGGTCACCGCGTTGCCCGTGCTCTGTGAGCGTGTCGATTCACCCAAGGGGTTCGTAGCGACCCAACCCTTGCCGTCGAGCGGGAAGAAGCCACCCGTGTAGGCGCTATCGCAGGCGGTGTTGTCGCACGAGTATTGGTACGCGCCGGCCACGCCCGTAACGCCCGTCAGGTTGATGCTGCCCGCGAAGGGCAAGTTCACGTTCGCGGTATCGATGAACCACTGAGCGAAGCGTGTCGAGATTTGAGCGTCAGTCAGCACGCCCGTGTTGGTCGGGGTCAAGATGGCGTCGTTGCCCGCCACCCAGCCTGGGCCGTTCATGGTCCAGTCGTCCGTGCCGTTGTTGGTGGCTCCCCAGGTGGGCGATTTGAACGCGGGGTCGTAGTCGGGGACGTAGCGGTACGGGCGCGTGCCGCCCACGTTGATTTGCTTCAAAGTCGTCAGCGTCATCCCAGCCAACCGGCGGTCTGGGCCCGGAGTGATCTCGAACTGGGGGTGCGTACGCGGGGAGAAATCACGCCAGACGACGGGCAGGGTGAGCAGCGCGCCTGGCGGCGGCTGGGTGCAATCCCAGGCCTTCTGTGGGGGGTTGGATCCGGGTACGAGCTCGACCTTGCACTTGTCGTCGCAGCCATCGCCCGTCAGCGTGTTTCCGTCGTCGCACTCCTCGGGCGGCAAGACCAGGCCGTCACCGCAATGCGCGAAGCATTGGAAGGTGGTCGGGGTTGCGTCTGCCCCGGGGTACGTATTGACCGTGCCGCACAGGGGCTCGTTGGTGCAGGTCGGTGAGCAGCCGTCGAACGGGATGTTGTTGCCGTCGTCACACTGCTCGCTGCCCTTGATGGTGCTGGCCGGATTGGACGGGCCATTGACCCCGTTCTTGCCGCAGTAATCCGACGCCGGTTGCGAGTGCGGCGTCTTGGCCGGATCACAGACTTGACCGGCCTTCAGCTTACAGCTGGAAGAGCAGCAGGGCACGTCCGCCCCTTCGTCGCATTGCTCGACGCCGACGACGATGCTGTCGCCGCACACTTCGGTACACGGGGCGCCCGCGAGGGGACAAGCCCAGCCGGTGATGATCTGGCACGTGGTCGAACAACCGTGCTTGCCGTCGTTCAGGCCGCTATCACAAGTTTCGCTGCCCGTGACTTTGCCGTCTCCGCAAACCATGGGCACACAGGCGCCGCCGCCGGCTGGGCAAGTGGCGTTCGGTGCGATCGTGCAGCTCGGGGTGCAGCCGCTGGTGGTGTTGACGATGGCGTCGTCGCATTGCTCCGTGCCCGCGAGAATGCCGTCACCACACTGCTTGGCCACGCAGGGCGTGTTCTGCGTCGTGCACTTCCAACCGGTTTCGATGGCGCAGATGCTGGAGCAGCCGTCACCGCCGCTGGTATTGCCGTCGTCGCAACCTTCACCGGTTTCGAGCTTGCCATTGCCGCACTGAGCGGCCGGCGGGGGAGGAGTGTAGATGCAGCTTTGCCCGACCGTGCCGCAGGTATAGTCCGCCTCGACCGTGCACACGGGGGGGCAATTGCTGCCGTTGCAAGTACCGGAGCAGCCGTCACCCGAGAAGATGTTGCTGTCGTCGCAGGTTTCTCCCGGGTCGAGCTTGCCGTTGCCGCAAATGCGCTCGCAGGAGCCGCCGGTCGCGGGGCAGGCCCAGCCCGATTCCTTGAAGCAGGTCGAATCACAACCGTCGTAGTTCTTGAAGTTGTGATCGTCGCACTCCTCGCCTGCGTCGACGGTGCCGTTGCCGCAAGACACATCGACCACGCACACGCCGCCGGTCGGTGGACACTTCCAACCGGTGATCCGCTTGCAATCCACGTCGCAGCCGTGCGCGCCGTCGTTCGTGCCGTCATCGCACTGCTCACCGAGGATTGTCGAGACCACGCCGTCACCGCAGTAAGCGTCCTTGGTACAGGCTTGGCCGGCTCCGGGACAGCTCCAACCAGCGACGATTTGGCAGCTCTTCGAACAGCCGGCGGTGCCGTCGTTCATGCTCTTGCCGGCGCTGTCTTTGCCGAGATCACAGGTCTCGCCGTCTTCCACGTCACCGTTGCCGCACACGGCTGGCTTGGTCGCGACTTTTTCGCACTTCTCACCCGGCGTGGGACACGTCCAGTTGGCTTCGACCCGACAGTTGCCGTCGCAGCCGTCTCCCGGCTTGGCATTGCTGTCGTCGCACGTCTCGGGGGCGTCCACCTCGCCATCACCGCAGACTGGGCCGTTGTCGCCCGAAGCGCCGGACTCACCCGCCGCACCGCCCGAAGCATCTCCGGTGTTCCCGCCGATGGGATCGATTTGAAAGCCGCCACCCGTGGTGGAGGAGAAGCCACCCTGGGAGTCACTACCGCCAGCGGTCGGGTCGCTCGGGCTACTCGATACCTCTGGAGCGCCTCCGCAGGCGAGGACCAACAGTGCGGATGCGAAGAATGACCCTAACGCGGAGATGCGATTCATATGTGCCACTTGCCCAATCAAACCGAAAAGCTGAAAAAACTTGCTACCGTGAACCATAGCTTCGGCCCCCGACGACTTCAACAGTCTACACAATGTGGAGGCTCAGAACAGGCGCACTTGCACGTACCCTCAAGCGTGTCCGAACGCGGCCCATCCCGTCAGAGTCCGTGCTCGTGCACGGGTCCTAATAGCTGGGAAGGAGATTCCGAGCCGTGCCGGTCGATTCCGGTGCCGCTGCGACAAGGAACGATCACGCCCGCCGCCCGAAACTCGACGATCGCTCAGATTCTTCGCAAAAGGCGGAGTATTGTCACGATCGCGCTAGCTCGGGCGGGACCGGAGGCGCTGAGCGCGGAGACAGCGACAGATGAGCCAACTGCGCTAGCTGCTCAGCGGGCGTGACTAGCTCGAGGGGCGCGCTCGTTTCGGTCGCCCGCAGCGCTGGCCACTCGCGCCCGGAGTTGGGGTCCACGAGCGTCGTGGCGTCTTTGTAAACTCGCGCGCTACCGTGCAGCGCCGCCGTGGCCCGGAGTAGCGACATCGACTGGTACTTCCCCGGGTATCGGGCACGAAGCAACGCGCGCACCTCGGGCGCGTGGCGCGCGCTCATCGCCGGGAACAGATGATGTTCGACGTGATAGCCGAAACCCAAGGTGAGCCACTCGACGAGCCGCGGAGTGGTCACGCTGAGAGAATTCAGTAGCGGATCGTTGATGTCGGTGAGGGGGCTCAAGCTGTGATTCGTGAGAATGAAGCCCATTACGATGGCGTTCGCGACCAGAAGCGGCAGCGCGAAGGCGAACAGAAATACGTGCCCGCCGGTCGCGATCGCCAGCGCGGTCCACAAGGCTACGCCGAGTAGCGTCTCGGCAAAGGCATAGGCTTGCCCCTTGGCAGTCAAGAAGCCACGGGCCCGCGCCGCGAACAGCATGTGGGTACTTTGTACCGAAAAACCGATCAGTGGCGTTGACGCGCCGCGTAGCCGGCGAAGTCCTGGTGCGATCTGCGTGGCCAGACGGATGGCCCGGCTTTGGCGGTACTCACGCAGCGTTGGATAAGCGTCGGGATCTTTACCTTCATGCTGCGTATTGCCGTGATGTACGCGATTGTGCCACGCCATCCACAGACGGGGCGAAACCACGAACGGCAAAAAGCCGAGCCATCCCACCACGTAGCGCAAGCGAGGCCCGCGCACGATCGCGCCGTGCAGCGTCTCGTGACCGAGGAAGGTCAAGCCGGCGAAGCTGATGCCGATGACCAGGGACGACAGGGGCGCCACCAGCCAAGGTAGCCAACGTTGCTCGAGCGCGCTGATGCACAGAGTTACGACCGCCAAGTGCACAGGCAGCCACCACAACCGGCTGCGGGCGGCTTGGAACGCGCCGCGCTTCAAGTGCGGGCGAATGTCGCGCGCGTAGCTCGCCATCGTGCTTTCGGTCATCTCTCGAGTGTGACGGCCAGAGCGAACGGGTGCCGTCACGGCTCAGTCACGTGCAGTCACGACTCCGATAGGCGCGCATGACTCCGAGAGCAGTCGAGATTGCGGTGAATCACTCTGATAGAGTCGATGTATGTCAAATGCGGTCCAAGAATGCAGGGGCAGTCTGCATCGATCGCGCCGCCGAGTTCAGACCGCGCGCTGCTCGCAAACCTGCTCGAATTGTACTTGCACGACCTGAGCGAGACCTTCGCCGTGATTCAACTCGGTGTCGATGGTCGCTTTGGCTATCCGCGGCTGGCGTCGTATTGGTCCGAGCCGGAGGTTCGCTTTCCGTTCCTGATTCGCAACCGCGGCGAGCTGGTCGGCTTCGCTTTGGTGCAACGCGGCTCGCCGATGAGCGACGACCCTGAAGTGTTCGACGTGGCCGAGTTTTTTCATTCTGCGCAGTGCTCGCCGCACGGGCGTGGGCGCCCGCGCTGCGGAACTACTGTGGGATCGCTTGCCTGGTCGTTGGATCGTGCGCGTTGCAGAAGCAAATCTCAGCGGGCTGCCGTTTTGGACGCGTGCCATCCAGAGCTACGCGGGCAACTCGGCGACGCAAACGCTGCGCCATAGCGAGCCACATCGATGGCGTGTCTTTGCGTTCGACACGCGGCCACGCGGCGCTCAGGGCGCGCCGTAAAACCGAGCTACGCGCCGAACCGAGTCGGCCGCGCCCGCTAACCAAGCCTCTCTCTCTACTTCAGGCCCGCGCCACTTCAGGCCCGTGCGACGGCGCGCGTCGCGCGCGCTTTGGGCGAGGTGATGCGGCGGGTTTGGCGACGCGTGAGCTCGGTGGCCGACTTGATGCGCCCGGCGCTGCTGCGCGTTGATTTGCGCGAAGGCGTCGCTTTGCCGGAGATCTCGAGTGCCGGACCACCTTTGTTGTTGGAGCGTTTGGACAGATTGCGCTGCGCGGTTCCGTCGCCGCTCACGCCTGCCGTGGCCGCGCCGACCGCGCGATCGATGCTGTGCGCTTTGCCCTTCTTCGGCTTCGCTTGGCTGCTGCTTACCTGTTGTTCCGCCCGGTACCGTTCAGCTCTGGTTGCCATGACGAGCAGGATAACGGCGTGGGTCCGCGAATGCACGCGCTGCTTGGCTGAATCGCTGACAGCGCGGAACCGCTGACAAAATCCGCGCACCATAGCGCGACCTCGAGCATGCGGGGCTGATCGACGCGGTTGTTTCCTCGCGGGGAAGCGCGCGCGCTGCGCCACGGCGCGCTGATTGCGCGCGAGCGATCCGTGCCCTAGGTTGGTTGGATGAAGCTCTGCGCGTTGGCTGTGTTCGTGCTCGTCGCTGCGGCGCGGTTGGGGCTCTCGTGGCTCAATCTACGGCATTTACAGCGTGAGGGGCATGTGGTCCCCGTCGTGTTGGCGGCGGAGGTCGACGGCGCGCGTTTGGCGCGCATCAGCGCGTACACGGCGGCGCGTGGGCGCCTCGGCTTGCTGCAGAGTGGCTTTTCCGCTCTGCTGGTTGGCGGCTTTCTCTTCGCGGGAGGGCTCGCCTGGTACGACGCGGCAGTGTTCAGCGCGTTTCCGTCCTTTACGGGCGGTGGGGTCGTGTTCTTGGCGGGCTTGCTGTTGCTGAACTCCGTGCTGGGAGCTCCGTTTCAGCTCTATTCGGACTTTCGCTTGGAGGCGCGCTACGGTTTCAACCGTCAAACGGTCGGTCTGTGGTGGGCGGATTGGCTGAAGAATACGGCGCTGTCTTTGCTTTTTTCGGTGCTGGTCGCCGTGGGGGTGCTGCGTTTGGTTCAGGCAGCCCCGCACACCTGGTGGCTATGGGTGAGCGCGTTGATCAGCGCGTTCAGCCTGCTCTTGACGGTGCTCTCGCCTTACCTGATCGAACCGCTGTTTTATCGGATGGAGCCGCTCGATGTCGCGGATCTACGTGAAGGCATTCGCTCGCTCACCGAGCGCGCTGGGGTGCACGTCGGACGCGTGCTCAAAGTGGACGCTTCGCGCCGCAGCTCGCACTCGAACGCGTACTTCGCCGGTCTCGGTCGCCAGAAGCGGGTAGTGCTGTTCGACACGTTACTCGCGCAAATGACGCAGCCGCAGATTTTGGCCGTGCTGGCGCACGAGCTCGGTCATTGGAAGAAGCAGCACGTGCTGACGCGTATGATCGCGATGCAGGTACTGCTGGTGCTGTGCGCGTACCTGGCGTTCCTTTTGGTGCCCAGCGCTGGCTTGCCTCAGCTGCTGGGGCTGAGCGCGGCTTCTTTTCCGGCTCGGATCACCATCTTGGCGGCTGCAGCGTCGCTCTTGATGTTTCCGTTGACGCCGCTGTTCTCGGCCTGGTCGCGCCGCGACGAGCGGGAGGCGGATCAGTTCGCCGTCGAGCTCCACGGCGCGCCGCTCGAGCTCGCGGGCGCGCTCGCCAAGCTCGGGACGGAGAATTTATCGAACCTGCATCCGCATCCTCTGTACGCGGCCTTCTACTATTCGCACCCGCCGCTGGCCGAGCGCATCGGCGGATTGCGTGTACTAGCCGAGGCCACTCGGGCGTAAGAGCCCGGTCCTCGAACAGTCCGACGACCGGCTTCCAAGCTCAGGGGAAGAACACGAAGCGCACGCCGAGCGTCAGCCACTCGTGCGTGGCGGTCTGCGGGATATCGACAGTGACCGAGCCGACGTCGGCTTTGCTGAAAGAGCCCATGGACAGATCGACGAACGGGCCCACGCCGAACACGCGCGTGAGCCGAAAGTCCACGCCAGCCATGAAGCGCGCGAACTCGAAGCCACTGACACTGGAAGTGTTGGTCGTGCCGTTGCTACTCGAGCCCATCGCCAGTGACTCGTACCCGAGGCCGTAGCCGACCCATGGATTGACCGCGCCAGCCGGCAGAATATGATATTGAGCTTCGAAGCCGAGGTGGACATCGACGGTGGAGCAGCTCACATGCTCGGCCTCACATTCAGTCTTGAAGGTTCCGCCCGCCCCGCCAAAGCCTAGCGCGAAATAGCCACCCAGGAACAACTCCGGAATCACCTTACCGCCGATGTCGAGGATGAACGGGACGTGGCCCGAGGTCAGATCCGAAAAGTCTTGGCCCTCCCACACCTTGCCCAGGGGCACCGCATAGCCCGTGCGAATGTCCATCTGAAAGCCCGTTCGCGGAGGCGGTGTTTGCGCGCCCGCTACGCTCGATAGTCCCAAAAGTCCGATAGTCCCCAATACGGCAGCCCCGAATTTCATACCCACCAGCGTCGGCGATTCGCCAGGAGAACGCAAACTTATTGCTTATTGCTTATTGCTTATTGCGCTGGCGGCCCTTGCCTGGCGCGAGGACGTTGTGCGACGCCTGATACGCTCTTTGATTCAGTCACAATGCCGGTAGATGCCAGCCGCTACCCAACAAAGCTCCGCCCGCACCGAGTGGGGCCAGCGCTTGGAAATTCAGCGCATCCAAGTGAAAGGTCCAAACGTCATTGGCGACTTCGCCACTCATGGAGAGCGCGCTCACGATCCGATCGGGACCGGTCAGGCGGACCTTGTCCAGCGCCAAGCCGCTCCGGGTCATTTGCGCTTTGGCTAGCGGATTTTTGAACAGCGTGTCTGCCAGGCGCCCGGAGTCGACCCAGAGCAAGAAGTGCTGCTTACCTGGCAGCGTCGCTACTGATCTCTCGTGTGCGGCGTCGTCTTTGAGGGTGCGTTCAGCTTTGGAAAACGCAGCTTCCGCGCGATCGCACAGATTATTTCCCCCGGCGGTCACGAACAGGTACTTGTCGATAAATTTCACACGCAGGCTGACCGGCAGCGGCAGGCGCGGTACGAGTGAAAAGCCAGAGCCCTCGTCGCTGACGGTGACTTCACGCACGCCAGGCAAGATCTTCTGTTTGAGCTCGGTCGCGAGCCTCTTGTATTCGGTCGCATCTTTCAACTCGAGCAGCCAGGTGAGATTGAAATATGTAAAGGCCTGCGGCCCAGTGCCCAACGCGTCGATGGTCGTACCCATGGGCGCCGACAACCCGATCACACTCTGGCCGCCCGCACCATCGAGCAGCTTGCTCACACTGATGCCGAGCATTTGCTCTAGCTGACGCAGCCCCTGCTCCAGCTGGACGCGCGCGCGAGGATCGACCGCGCTCAGTTGATCGACGAGCAGCTTCTCCGTCTCGGCTCCCGTGAGCTTCGTGCTGCCCGAGAATGCGACGTAGCCGAACGTTTCGCCCGGCAATCGTTCGCCCAGGCTCAGGGCTTGCGCCGGCTCTCCCGCGTGAGGCAACTTACTACCCTGCACGCGGCCGGTGAAACTGGTGAGAAAGCCGGCCGGCTCGACTCGAAGTGAGCCCGTGATCGGCCCCGCTGGCTTGAAGTAGTCATCGACGATTCCCTTCACTTTCGCATCGGCGATGCTCGCGAACAGCGTGGGATCGACGAAGGCGGTCAGCCGCGAGCGGCTGTCGAAGTCCTTGGTGGCGGCTTGAAACGACGGATTTTGCTCGATCGAGGCGGCGCCCGACTCGAGCACCTGCGCCATGTCCAGGAGCAACGGTTCGTTGCCGATGGCCAAGACCCGGGCCTTCGCAAACCAAACCAACACGCGCCTGGCGCCTGTTCCCACCTCGGCTTCGGCGAGCTCTTGGCGGACGATGTCTTGCCCTATGCTCGCGTCCAGTGCCCTCCGGCTGAGTTGGTAGCGTTTGCCCGTTTGCCCAAGGGTCCCCGAGGCGACGAAACGGGATGACTTGAGCAGCGTCTCGACGGGCGAAGCGTTTTTCAAACCGAGCGCGAGCAGCAATTCGGGAGAGCTCGAGAGCTTGCGCCCGGCGACGCCAAACGTTTCCGCGGAAGCGAGCAAGGTGACTGCTTCGGTCTGCGAAATGTCGAAGGCTTTGGCGATCGAATCCGCCGCGTCGTCGAACACCTTCTTGTCGTCGCGCAGCGAGGTGTCGAGGTACTGCACGTCGTGCAGATCAGCCACGAGTCGGTGTACGCTCGCGACCTCGATCAAAAATTCACTGTCGCGGGGCACGCTTTGGGCAATGGGGCGCGCGCCGCCACTCGAGAAGAGCAGCGAGTATGCGGCGAACCCGCTGCCCAGCACGATCAACGAGAGGACGCCGGCAAGTGTGGCGATCAAGCCGGCGTGGCTCTTTTTTCCGGGTAGTGGCCCGTGGCCCGGTCGTGGCGGCTGACCGGGAGCGGGTACTGCGCCCTGGGGCGCGCCGTATGCCGGGGGCGGCTGAGCGTATCCAGCGGGCACCCCGCGCGACGCGAGCGCGTGGGCAAACGCCGGCACTGCATCGAGCGCCAACCACTGGTCGTGTCCAACCGGGCATACCCCACCCTGGCTGAGCTCCCCGCTGTGAATCATGTGCACCAGGCGAGCCTCTTCGAACGGCCCTTCGGGAGGACCCCCGCGGCTCAAGTAGAACATTGCGCTCATCGGCTTCTCCCTGGCACGCGCCGAGCGCGTCGTAACGGTTTCGAATCGAAGCCAAGCTAGACCGACGCTTGGGCCAGTTCAACCGCGCGTTCGGCGCGGGTCAGTGTCGGCCGCCGATTCGAAAAATGCTCGAGCGCCGACTCACCGCTGACGGGTGCTGCTCCCGTTGACGGAAGCTGCTACAGGCTTAGAGACTTTCTGTGTCTCTTTCCCACGGCCAGCATACGTCTACCCTGAGATCGCTTGCGATCGCGGCGTGCGCGGGCCTTCTCGGCGGCGGCCTGCTCTTGTCGGGGCGGCCTGCACTCGCTGATCAACCGGTGGCGGCAGCCAGCGCGACGGCCGCTGAAGCGGCGGAGTCTGCGCCTTCTGTTGCTCCTCAGTCGGCTAAGCGCGCTCCCATTCCGCCGCTGTTGCCGGGGTACGTGCCGACCCTCGTCTCGGTCGATGCGCCTCCGCCGCTGGTTTGGAAGTGGGCGCGCTTCTCGACGTCAGATTACTTGGTCACTGCGGGCGGCGGTGTGGTGACTTTGGCGGCGGCGATCCTTCACCCGCGCCCGCAGCACTCACTGAGTGGCGGCTTGTGGTTCGACGAAAGCGTGCGCAACGCGCTTCGGGTCGATACGTTGCCCAATCGCTACATCTTCCGCGACGCCTCCGACGTCGGCCTATCGTTGATGGTGTCTTGGCCGTTCGTGGCCGACGCGCTCACCACCGCGTGGTGGTACCGCGGCAGTCGCGATGCCGCGCAAGAAATGGCGCTGATCGATCTGGAAACGCTCGCGGTCTCTGGCGCTGTCCAAGGCGCGACCAACGTCCTGGTGAGCCGTGAGCGCCCCTACGGTCGTGATTGCGGCTCCGAAGGGCTGCCCAACGACGCGATCGATTGCGCGAGCTCCTCGCGATATCGCAGCTTTTTTAGCGGACACTCGTCATTTAGCTTCACCAGCGCCGCGTTGATCTGCGTCCACCATTTCAAGAACGATCTGCTCGGCGCACCCTGGGATGCGTTGAGCTGCGCGGGCGGCTACGCCCTCGCGACCACCACTGCCACCTTCCGCATGGTGGCTGACATGCACTACGCGACCGATGTGCTTACCGGAGCGCTGATGGGGACGCTCGTCGGCTATGGGGTGCCCTTGCTCCACTACAGTCAGCGCGGTAGTTCGGTGACCACGATGGCAGGACTGCAACTGCACCTGATCCCGTCGCCCGGCGGCCTCGGTCTGTTGGGGGTCTTTTGATGCGCGCATTCGCCATCAGCCTGCGTGCGCTCTCCTTCGGCGCACTCACGTTTACCTTGGCCAGCTCGGTTTGGGCCGCCGAGCCCGCCGGCGAGCGCTTTCCCGATCCGGAGCCGCCGCTCGGCTTGTTGCCCACGCCCGAAGACGCACTCATGGATCCGCGCATGGCGCGCTCCTGGGGCACTTTACCGCCGCGCACGTTCGTCGCCACCACGGTGGATGTCGGGTTCGTCTACCTCCGGCCGCGCTTGTCGCTTGGCTATGGCCGTCCGTTCACGCAGTGGGTCGGTGTGGACGCGAACCCGATCGTGTCCCAAGCCGGCTGGGGTGCGTATGCGGGCGTGCGCATCGAGATCCCGCACATGGATTTGCGGCTCGGTCCTCGTTACTTCTCGGCGTTCCAGCACACGTACCTGGAAACCCAACCCAGCTACACGCGGCTGGAGCTCGAGAGCTCCTCGGGCAAACCCTCCCATACGCTCACCTACGAGGCGGAGTTGGATCTCAACTTCGACCTAGGCCCCGGGCGGTTGTTGCTGCGTGGAAGCGCTTCGTACGTGACCGGCGTGCCGGATGGCTACAGCGCATTCGAAGAGACACTGCACATCATCGTCGATCCACCGTTCGTTTGGCGCGCGCGCTTGGCTTACGTATTCACTTTCGGCGCGCGAAACCAACACAGCCTCGGTCCCGCGATCGATCTGCTCGACGTGCCCAAGCGCGATGACTCGCGCACCATCCGCATCGGCCCGATCCTGCGGCTGGCCCTGTCACGCCGCGTCGACGTTCGCGGTAGCTTCATCTTCACCGTCGTGAGCCCCGATCGCATTGGCCTCGCTGGCGGCGACTTCACCGAGCTTGGCATCCGCTACCGCTGGGCCAGCGAATGAATCAAGGCCATCCTGCGTGAAGACCTGCGAATATGCGGGTGATCCATTTCCGGAGCCCCGATCGCATCCTTGGCTCGGCAGTCGCTCGGACCCAAAAGCTCGCTATCTCGACTTTAGAGCATCCCCGCTGCTGATCCGAAGCGCGCTGGAGGACTTCGTGCCGTGGGCTCGCTACGGGGCGATTGAGACATTCTATGCGCTCTTGGAACGGTTGAATCATCGGCAAAGTACGCTCGAATCCAACGATTGCGCGTTCATCGGCCCGCACCCCAACGACGAGCCAACCGTGACGAAGGCGCTGCTCTGCTCCGGGCGCGTGATGCTGCTATTTCGGCGACTGTCGCAGAATATCGCTACGCAGCCGATGGAACTTCTCAAAAACGAGCTTCACGAACAGCTGATTTTTCTCGATCAGGCCTTCCCCTGGGGGCTAATCGGTACGACGCTCGTTCCGACGCGTTTCCTCTCACTGCCGGAGGCCGACCAGCAGCAGCTGGGCACGCAACTCATGATCTCGTTCTGGGCCTGGGGAGATTCCGAAGCCGACACCATGCTGAATTTGGCGCGGCTGTTCAAAAACCTGTCACGGGCGCTGCGCACCGTTAGCGCGCGATCGGGTCGTTGCTAGCAATCCTGCCACACTGATTGCCCGCGTGATTTGACTGCCCGCGCTGCAGCGTCGGTCGGCTATCTTTCTTCACGATGTCCACGAACTACGCACAGTTGCTGGTCGACGGTCAGCGCATCTTGCCGGCGCTGCTCGAGGACATTGCCGCTGCCGAGCGTGTCATTCACGTTTCCATCTTCTTGTTCTTTCGCGATCCGATCGGACAGGAAATTGCCGAAGCTTTGGCCAAGAAGGCGCGCGCGGGGCTCGATGTGCGAGTGCTGTTGAACATGGAAAAGACCGCCATGGGCGATCCCTTCTCGACCGGCGAGAAGGAGATGATGAAGCACGACCCGGACATCGACTACGACCCCACGAACGTGAAACCGCTGTGCGAGATGATGACCGCGGCCGGCGTGAAGGTGCAGGACACGAACATCGACTACGATGCGGAGGTCGTCACGGATGCGCGGTTGCGCTCGGTCGCCCAGCAAATCCGCGGTGCCATCGCGGTCGACGACATGCACATCGATCACCGAAAGATCGTGATCATCGACGGCCGCGTCGGTTGGTGCGGGGGTGCCAACATCGGCGCGCAATACATGTTTCACGTTCCCTTCGATCCTCGAAAGGATGCCCGAGCGGAAGCTGAGGAACGCAAACAACGACGCGAGCGCGAGCCGTGGTGGAAGTGGCACGATAGCTTGACGCGTTTCGACGGCCCGATCGTGCTCGAGCTCGAGTCGGCGTTTCACGATCGCTGGGTACTCGATGGCGGGAGCGACTACGACCGAATCCTGCGCACGCCGAGCAAAGAGCCTCCGCGCGGGCAGGCCTTGAGTCACGCGCAAATCCACCAAAATGAGCCAAACGACCAGCCCAACGAGGTTCGAGAGCTGTATTTACGACTGATTGGCGAAGCGCGGCAGTCGATCTTCATCGAGAATCCGTATCTCTATCACCCCGAGCTCGTCGACGCGCTTTGCGCCGCCAAGGCCGCAACACCGGAGCTGTCGATCGTTTTGATCGTGCCGTCCGGGCGCCATAACGACAACTCTTTCAGCCAAGACGCGCAAGAACACGAATATGAGCGCTATCTTGCTTCTGGCATCGAAGTATACGAGTACCAAAATCACTTCAACCACTTGAAGATAGCGGTCTTCGACGCTCGTTTCTCGATTCACGGCTCGACCAATCTGAACTGCCGCAGTCTCGAGAACGACAAAGACTTCGAGCTCGTGGTCTTGGTCGATGACGAACCCTGCGCGCGGGCCGTGCTCCAGCAAGTGCGCGACGTCGACTTGGGCCACGCTCGGCGCATGACTCAGGAAGACCTACGCGGTACGTTCGTCGGCTTGCGCCGCCGAGTTCGCGATCCGCGGACGCTCGCGTTGCTAGCGAAGCGCATGCTTTGACTGAACCGGACGGCAGGGTGCTATCGCCGCCTGGTCTTGGCGCGCTTTCTGCCTAAGGGCGAGGCAGACGAAGCCTCCAAATGCGAAATTGTCTGTCTTTCAACGTTGTCGGGACACCCTTGCCCTAATGCGAGGCGTTGTTGTCGACACCTTTTGTCACACTGAGTCGGGAAGTCACCACAGATGAAAATTCTTAATTGCTCTTTGAAGCGCGCATTCTTTACGGTTGGCGCAATCGGCCTGTTGGGCATCGTGTCGGGAGCTGGCTGTAGCGCCACTGACGGCACGGGGACTCCCTCGAGTTGCACCGGGCTAGATGTCAACGTCAGCTCGCAGGCGACGGTAAAGGCATTCGGGCAAGCCGCCAGCGCCCTCAAGGACGCTGCGCTCGGCGTGGAAGCCAAGTGGCTAGCCACCTGCAACGCGATCAACGCCGACCTCGGCCAGGACACGACGCAAACCTCCGCGCAGAAGGCCTGCGGGGTGCTGAACGCGTATATCAAGCAAACCGGCGCGACGGTGACGCTGAGCGTGCAGTCGGAGTGTCACGCCGATGTGAACGCGCAGGCCGATTGCCAAGCCAATTGTAAGCTGCCCCATTGCGATATCGAAGCCAACTGCGAGGCGGGCAAGGTCGTCGTAGAGTGCAGTGGAGCGTGCACGGGTGAATGCGAGGTCAAGGCGCCGACCGCGACCTGTACCGGCACTTGTTCTGGAGAATGCAGTTTGGACGTCGCCGCCGCTTGCTCTGGCTCATGCATGGGCGAATGTTCGGCTCCCATGTGGAGCGGCACTTGTGACGCCGGTTGCAGCGCGCAGTTCAGCGGCACCTGCGAGGGCACGTGCATGGGCACCTGCGAGGGTCAGAACTCGACCGGCAAGTGTGACGGCAAATGCGAAGGCAGCTGCGTAGGAAAAGCCAGCGGCAAATGCTCCGCGAAGTGCGAAGGAACGGGGTTCAGCGGCAATTGCCAAGGGCAGTGTCAGGGTTCGTGCGAGCTGGCTGGCGATGCACAGTGTAGCGGCACGTGCAAAGGCACCTGCACGTATGCTCCAGGCAAGGCCGACTGCAACGGCGAGTGCCACGGCCATTGCGACGCCGAGGTCAAGCCGCCGTCTTGCGAAGGCACGTTGACGTGCGACGGCGCCGCCGAGTGCCAGGCTTCTTGTCAGGGCTCGGTGACCGCAACGGCGAGCTGCGACTCTTCCGCAACACTCGCTGTCAGTGACGACGAGCTGAACGGAGCATTGCAAGCCCACCTCGGCGAGATCAAGTCCGCTTGGGCAATCACGATGGCCCTCAAAGATCCGATCGCCGAGTTGGTTACCAAGACGGGCAAGACGATCGGCGCGCTGGCTGACATTGGCGCACAGGGCGCCTCTTGCGCCGTGTCATCGATTGCGATCGCCGGACAGGCTTCAGCGAGCATCAACGTGTCGGTGACCGCTACCGCGAGCGTGCAGGGCACCGCCGGCTGAGTTCCGGGCTCGAAGTGCGTAGGCCAGCTCGCGAATCCGCAATCCATGCGGGTCTCGCGAGCTGGCGTCACGCGCCGCGTGTGGACGGTTCGTAAAGCCATTCGAGCTCGAGTGTGGCGTCGTCGGCCATGGGCAGCGAGACGATGTTCTCGCCGAGCAGCGAGTTGGCGAGCGAGCCCCAAGTGTCGTTCGAGAGCAGCAGGGTGTAGCCGTCTTCCATGACCCGGATCTCGTCTTTCTGGCCGCCCGGAACGACGGTCAGGCAACCGCCCGTGAGGTGGGCGCCCTCGGAGCCTTCCGCGTAGATCGCTTTCGGTTCGGCTTGACCGGGATACCAAACGAGAAGGGCATCGGCGTTGGCTGCCGGCTCGGTCAAGAGCGCAAACGGCGTGCCCGGGGCGAGCGCTCCGATGCCGCGGCCCAGTACTCCCCGCGCCAGCTTCGGCACGCGCACGCGCAGGCGCTTGCCTTCGACCACGAAGTGGAGTCCGGCTGCGCGGGTTCTCGAAATCTTGCTCAAGGCGCTCTCGGCCTCGCGCGGACTCGCGACGCTGCGACGCGCCAGATCGCTCCAAGTCGGGAAGGGGAAGCAGCCGGATTGCTCGCCCATCCGCGCGAGCACCCGATAGACCCCGTGCGCGAGGGCGGTCTCCACTTCGGGCGCATCGACGATGAGCGCCGCCAGCGCTCGTCCAGGCATCGCGACTCCGCGGATCGGTCGCGCATCGACGTATAGAAAGCCGTTGCCGCTGCCTCCGAACATGCCGCGCTTGCCGAAGCGAGTCACACCCCCGGTGTCGACCAGGTTCCGCTGCTGCGCCCAACGCAACACGGTCGCGAAGAAGCGGCTGAGCTCCCGCATGCGATCGCTCACGTCGTCGTTCTCGGCCAAACGCAAAGTGACGACGAGCTCGCGCTGACGGCGCTTGATCAAGCCCTCGGTGACGGCAGTGAGGAAGTTCCCTGCGTTTCCCTCGACGACGTCGTGGGTGTGAAACGTGACCGTGAGCTTGCCGGGGACGGCGGCGACGATGGTCGGCAGGCCGCGAGTCGGCGGCGCGAGCTCAGCCAGGTTGGGGGCCTCGCCCGAGCCACCAAACAGCTTCGACCAAACGCTCATCGCCACGGTCTAGCGCGCATCGCCAAAAACCCCAATACACCTCACTCGCTCCGCGCCGCTGCGCGCGATTCGCGCTATTCTTCTGCCTGCGATGACCGAGGCCGAGCCGCGACGAGTGCTGTTCTTGTGCAGTGGCAACTATTACCGCAGCCGCTTCGCGGAGCTCCTTTTCAATCACTTGGCCGAAGCCGAGGGCTTGCCCTACCGCGCGGACTCCGCGGGACTATGGCCCGAGTGCCACACGCACAATCCGGGGCCGATCTCGCCGCACACGATCGCTGCTTTGGCGGAGCGCGGCGTCCGGTTGCCGGCCGTTCTGCGTGCGCCGCGCGACGTGCAACAGTCGGACATCGCGCGGTCCGCGCTCACCGTTGCGCTGAAAGAGGCCGAACATCGCCCGCTCGTGGCCGAGCAGTTTCCCGCGTTGCTCAATCGCGTCGAATTTTGGCACGTCGATGACGTGGGCGACGCGCCGCCCAGCGTCGCGCTGCCGATGATCGACGGCCTGGTGCGTGAGCTCGTGCAGCGCCTGCAGTCCTCGAACGCGTCGTGAGAGGCGTTCGGCCGAGCTCAGATCCCGTAGTCCTTCGGGCCGCTTGCCGGTTTGGTGGGCGATGCGGCTTTGCTGGCGGGGTGAAGCTCCTTTGGGTTGGCGGCTGGCGCGCCGTTGCTCGGACCGGCGGCTGACGGAGGGGCGGGCGCGGGACGAGCGTGGTCCTCGGAAATGGCCGCTGGTTGTGGCGTGGCAGTCGCGGGCGCGATCGCGCGAAGGGCGGCGGCCTGAGTGGGCAGGCGATTCTTGGCGGTGTCCGGCGCCTCACCGCTGCTACCGAGCGCAATCATCGCAATGACGATTCCGGCGACCGCCAAGAGGCCCACCGCGATCAGCGAGCGACGCGTTGACCAACGGCGGAACGTGGCGACTTCCTCGGCGCTGAGAGAAACGGATTCGAGCGTTGCGCGCGCTACGACGGCCGACGATGACGTAGGCGCCTGCGACGGCGGAGCCAGATCGGTCGACACGCTGGCTGCCCAACCCGGAAACGGAGGTGGCAACTTGGACGAGGAGGACGGCGCGCTCGCGCTCTCGGGCGCAGCTTCGGTCGGGTCGAGCGCCGAGAGTGGCGTGCCCACCGACGTCAAGGTTTTGCGACGATGCGAAGCGGGAACATTTTCGCCTACGCCGAGCAGCGTTGCAAAGGGTGACTTGTGCGTCACGTTGCGCTGCGACTCAGGAACGCGCGCTGCTGGCATGGGCCCGGGCGTGACTGCGCGTGGACCCGGCGTGGCCAATGGGAACCCGTTGCGCGAAGACGCGGGCGCGCTGACGCTGGGCGGAGCCGGAGACACCGGCAAGCTAACGCTGGGGAAGGTGGAGCTGCGCGTGGGGATCGGCCGTTGCTGAGCAACCGAATTGAGCGAGCGCAGTTTCGAGCCGAAAAACGCTGCAATTTCGGCATGAGTGGCGACGCGCTCACGAGCCACGATGGCGATCGCCGTGGCCAACTCCGCGCAATCAGCGAAGCGCTGATAGGGATCGACGGACAGGGCACGCGCTGCGATCGACTTGAGCGGGATTGCCCAGGCGAGCTCCGGCGGCAGTTGCGGCATTTGCAACTTCTCACCCATCAAGCGATCGACGATGGCGTCCGCCGTGGTTTCGCTGAACAGGCGCCGACCCGCCAGCGCCTCCCACAGCAGCACCCCGCCACTAAATACGTCTGCGCGCGGGTCGACTGGTTCGCCGAGCAAACGTTCGGGGGCAAGATGGCCGAGAGCATCAGCCGGAGGCGTAGCGACCGAAGCCGAAGAGTGACGGCCGGTCAGCGGCACGAGGCGGCAGACGCCGTCGTGGTCCACTCGGAACTGCGTCAGCGTGACTTCACCGTGCGCAAAGTTGACGCCCTCGGCATCGAAGGTGTCGTGTAGCGCGGTGAGTCCTCTGAGTACGTCGAGCAACATGCGCAGCGCACGGCCCAAGCCATAACCGGCGAAGCCGCGGTCAGCGGGTAGCTCGCACCAACCTTCGGCGCTCGGGTCGAGCGTGTAGCCCTGCTCGCCCCTTTGCATGGGCACCAGCCGGGCATGCACCCGGGACAAGGCCAGTTGCATGGCGAAGGGGTCAGCGGACTCGGGCCGGACGCGGGAGAAGCGGTTCATGCTCGATTGGGGGAGGACCATGCTGGGGAATGCTTCTTGGACCAAAACTACAAATCTCGGATCCTTCGCACATTGGCCCACACCGCGTTTCGCGATGATTGCGCAAGCGGGGCGGCCTGTGACTATTGGTAACGGTGCCCTTTTCCGGTGATTCTGGCCAGTGTTTCGGGCATGCGCCGGATAATTTTTACAAACCGCCCAGTTTCTCGCGGTTGCCCACTACGCACAGTTTCACAACCGTTACAGAAGGGTGCTCGCAGTGCCTTCGAGAGGCGGGCGAAATCCGGCCGTGCGAGCTCTCGCCAACCGGACGCGACCTCCGCGGCAGCAGCGCGCGAGCTGATACAAGGAGGCGAGATGAGCGCGAGTACGCAGGCCAGTCGTCGCGACTGGATTGGCTTGGCCGTGATCACGCTGCCCTGCCTGCTCTATTCAATGGATCTGACGGTGCTCAATCTGGCGCTGCCGTCCCTGAGCGTCGCGCTCTCGCCGAGTAGCGCCGAACAGCTCTGGATCGTCGACATCTACGGTTTCTTGTTGGCGGGTGCGCTGATCCCCATGGGAGCGTTGGGCGATCGAATCGGGCGACGTAAGCTGCTCTTGCTCGGCGCCGGCGCCTTTGGCGGACTGTCAGTGCTGGCGGCGTTTTCGGTCAGTGCCGGCATGTTGATCGCCACGCGCGCGTTGCTCGGCGTTGCTGGCGCCACGCTTGCGCCCTCGACCCTGTCTTTGATTCGAAATATGTTTGCGGACCAGCGTGAGCGCACGACCGCGATTGGCATCTGGGCCACTAGTTATGCGGTCGGGGGCGCGATCGGGCCGCTGATCGGGGGCTTCTTGCTCCAATACTTCTGGTGGGGTTCGGCGTTCCTGGTGGGAGTGCCGGTGATGGTGCTGCTGCTCATCGTCGGCCCGGTCTTGTTGCCGGAGTTCCGCGACCCGGACGCGCAGCGGGTCGACCTCGTGAGCGCACTGATGTCGCTGTGCGGGGTCCTGTCCGTGATCTACTCGCTGAAGCGGAGCACCCTGCACGGCTTCGGCACCGTGCCCGCGCTGTTCATGCTGGTTGGGATCGCGCTTGGGGTAGCTTTCGTGCGTCGGCAACACCGCATCGATAACCCGCTGATCGAGCTCGCCCTATTTCGCATTCCGGCGTTTGCGATGGCACTCTGGACCAACACGCTGTGCGTGTTCGTGACCTTTGGCAGCTTTCTCGGGATCGCGCAGTACCTACAACTCGTGCTCGATTTGTCGCCGTTGAAGGCGGGGCTGTGGACCCTGCCTTCGTCGGGTGGCTTCATCATCGGTTCGATCTCGGCCCCGCTGTTTGTGCGTCGCCTCCGTCCGGAGTGGGCGCTGATTTTGGGGTTATCGCTGAGCGTGCTCGGTCTGTGTGTGTTGGGCCGGATCTCGCCGAGTTCACCGCTCGCGTGGGTCGTCGTCGGGTCGGTTCTGTTGGCGGTTGGGCTCGCGCCGGTGATCACTCTGTCGACCGATCGGATCGTCGGATTTGCGCCTCCTGAACGTGCAGGCGCTGCGTCCGCGCTCTCGGAGACGGGTGCGGAGCTCGGCGGCGCGCTGGGCATTGCCGTGCTTGGCAGTGTGATCAGCGCCGTGTATCGCCTGCGCATGAGTGCTCTCGACGCGACCGGGCTACCTGCGGCCGCGAGCATCGCGGCGCGCGACACCTTGAGCGGCGCAATTGCTACTGCTGCCGAGCGGCCCGGTCTAGGATCCAGCGCTCTGCTCGATCGCGCGCGTCACGGCTTCAGTGAAGGCATGCATTGGACGGCAGCGTTCAGCGCGCTGCTGCTAGTTGCCCTGGCATTGCTAACTGGGCGCCGAGCACTGGCAGCGAGCGCGCAGCCGGCCGAGCGCTGAGGTCGCTCAGGTCCCTGCGGGATCTTGCTTGTAGAACTCGACCAGCTCCGCGTACAAATCGGCGTGTCGGCGTTTGAGCGCGCACGGTTTTTCGAAGAACATCTCGGTCAGAACGGCAAAAAACTCCGCCGGATTCGTGGCGCCGTATGGATCGATGTCGCTCTTCCGCCCGGCGTGCAGGCGTTGCGACAGTTCCTCGAACTCGTCCCCCAAGACGTGCGCCCAGGAAGTGTATCGCGCGCGTGCACCTAGATCGGGTGTGCCGTTCATCACGCCATCTTCACTATCGAGTTGGTGCGCGAACTCGTGCAGCACGACATTCTGCCCGTCGCGCGGCTGCGCAGCGCCCGACAGCACGTGGTCCCAAGCGAGTACGACCAGGCCGCGTTGCCACGACTCGCCCAGCCGCGCCTGATCTTCCTGCAGCACGACCAAGCCGTCGTGCTGCTCGGTGGGTACGCGGTACGCGCTCGGATAGACCAAGATCGCATCGACGTTGGGATAGATGTCGGTTTCGCGGTGCAGCAGCAGCAAGCAGGCTTGACCGGCGATGGTCAACTTGATCTCGTCCGTGAGTGAAAGGCCGCCGCAACCCTCGAAGGATTTCTCGGCCACGAAAATCCGAACCAGGGCTTCGAGCTCGCTTCGGTCCGCAGCGGTCAGGCCCCTCAGGTAGGGGATGTTCTTGTCGAGCACGGCGCGCTCCTCCAAGCTGAGCGGCTGCGCGCGCAGCGCTTCGCGCCGTCGATTCTTGAAAAAGTCGAACATGTTCGAGGCGCCCTTTTAGCCGGCCCCGAGCCCTTCGACGACTAGGTTGCGGAAAACCGCGACATCACAGGCCGTATCGGCCGCTCACGGGGTCCACTGGGCTCACCGGGCTCACCGCTGCGTCGGTCGTCGTGGTGGCTTCGGTCGTGGTGGCTTCAGTCGTGGGCGCGGCTTCCGGGGACAGCGTCGGTGCGGGGTCGACCGATTCGTCATCCGCAGTGGCAATCGGCGTCACTTCCTTGATGGTCGCGGTCTGAAAGGCGCTTGGCTTCGCCGCGCTCTTGCCCTTCAGGCTGACGGACACAAGGGTCTGCTCGGGTTCCGCTTTCGCTGGTTCCGGCAGTGCGCGCCAGATCGGCGCGGCTGCTGCCGCGATCATCGGACGCACGCTGTTGGCTTCCAAGCTCGCGGCACTGCCGTGCGTTTGCCAGAACCCGACCGCACCGAGCGCAAGCAACACGCTCAACCCGACTACTGCCAATGGTAGGCGCGCAGACCGCCGCAGCCGTGGCTTCGACTCCGGCTCAGGCAGCTCCACGTCCTCGCTCGGCCGCCAAGCGCGTAAGGCCGCCGCGAACTCGTTGACCGATTGATAGCGGCGGTCGGGATCCTTCTCGAGACATCGAGCGATCACCGAGTCGAGCTCCGTGGCCGCGCTGTTGGAGAACAGACTCAACGACGGCGGGGATTCGGTCAGCACCTTGGCGCACACTTCGGTCAGCGTCTCGCCCTCGAAGGGGCACTGACCGGTCAGCAATTCGAACAAAATAGCGCCCAACGACCAAATATCGGCGCGCGCATCGACGTCGGGGGAAGCGCGCATTTGCTCGGGCGCCATGTAGTACGGCGAGCCTACCGGGTCGCCAGCGCTGGTGAGCGAGGTGCGCGAGGTGCGCGAGACCGAGCGTAGCGGCGTGCTCACCTCCTTGGAGATGCCGAAGTCCAACACTTTCAAGACCACACCTTCGGGCGTCGTGGCCAAAAACAAATTCCCTGGCTTTAGATCGCGGTGCACGATGCCCAAACCGTGAGCTTCGGCCAGACCGTCGCACGCCTGTAGCAGGTAGTCGATCGCCTGCGGCACGGAGAACGCGCCGTTTTCCCAAAGCGCGAGCCCGAGCTCGACGCCTTGCAACTGCTCCATCACGATGTACGGGCAGCCCGACTCGAGACGCGCCACGTCGAGCACACGCACGACGTGACTGCTCCTCATTCGGGCGACGGCACGCGCCTCGAACAGCACGCGCTCCACGATGTCATGGCTGCCTGCGTATTCTTCGCGCACTACTTTGATCGCTACCGGAGCATCCAGCTCCAAATGCGTCGCGCTCAACACGACGCCCATGCCGCCCTCACCGAGGCAGCCGTCGATACGATACTTATTTCCGACGACGCTGCCCGGAACAAGCCGGGTACCGTCTGGTATTGCTACTAATTGCGCGCTCATGACCTGCTCTGGGTGAACATTGGCCGCAGCGATACCTGCAGGCTCACGCCGACCATCCCCAAAGCAAGATGGATGCCGTCGCCGTTTTGCAGATATGTCTCAGTTTGTGTGAAATCCGATTGCGGCAGGCTCGCCTGCAACAACCCGCAGCTCCAGTGATTCGAGCAATATTTCACGGCTGAAACAGTGCCAATGGGGGACAACTGACACCGGCGATTTGCCACGCTGCGGCGTGTTGACGTGCGGCTCCGCGTCCAAGCTGGCAGTCCCAGATAGGTGACGCGGATGTTCTCCGACGCCAAATCTTGCTAGCTTCCGCGCTTTCTCGACGAAATCGAACGGAGCAAGATGAATCGGCGCTTTTGGTTGGCGATCGTGAGCTTTTCTGCAGTCAGTCTCGCGAGCTGTGCCCCCGGATATATGAAAGCCAGCGATCTCGCGTCGAAGCATCAGGGGCCGTCGGATTGCGAGGCGCGCTGCGTCGAGCTCGGCATGCGCATGGGCGCACTCGTGCTCGTCTCCGACGACATGCCGGGCTGTGTGTGCCAGCCGAAGCCCCCCGCCAGCGAGCTGCCGAAGCCGATCCCGGGCGAAGCGCCCAACCCGGACGCCTCGAAGCAGGGCGCCTCCGCGGCCACCGTGAGCTATGTCGTGGCCATGGCAGCCGCGGCTGCCTCACGCGCCGCCCAGGCACAGCGGCAACAGCATCAGCAACAGCAGAGCTACAACCCGAAGTAGCGCCGCGAGGCGCTTTGCCGCTGCCCGCACCGCTTGGGTGATGCTAAGGCATGCGCCTGATGAATTCCGACGCCTTGGTCACGCCGCGCTCCGACCGCACGTTTTTTGCGTTCAATGCCCTGCTGTCCACCGTTGCGGTGGCGTTCATCGCTTTCATTTTACTGCGCGGGCAAAGCGCGGGCGGCCCGGATCTGAGCTTCATGCCGGCGGTCAATGCCAGCTTCAACGCGCTCTCGGCGCTCTGCTTAGTGGCCGGCTATGTCGCCATCCGGAAAAAAAAGATCGCGGTCCATCGTTTGTTGATGGTCACGGCGTTCGCTTGCTCTTCGCTATTTCTGGTCGGCTACCTCAGCTACCATTTCGTGCACGGTGACACGAAGTTCCGAGGCATCGGGCCGATTCGGCAAGTGTACTTCACGCTCTTGATCAGCCACATCTTGCTTTCGCTCAGCGTGGTGCCTTTGGCGCTGACGTCGTTCTATTTCGCGTTCACGCGCTCGTTCGGGCGCCACCGCCGATTGAATCGCGTATTTTTGCCGATCTGGCTGTACGTGTCGGTGACCGGCGTGCTGATTTTCTTCATGCTGCGCTAGTGTGGCTCGGTCGCGACCCGGTCGATTCCGCCGCGCGATAGATCCGTGAGCAGCAGTGCCCCGCGTAGCAATCGCGCGAGCGTGGAGTGAATGCGCGGGTCCAAGTCGGCCGGCAGCTCGGGCAGCGGCAGATCCGAGTCTGGTTTCAGGCCGCGCGCGAAGGCCGCCGCTTGGTGCAAGGCGCCGACTAGGAACGTCGCGAGAGCTCGCGCAAGCTCTGCCCCGAGCGGTGCTTCGCGCGTGAGGTCGCGAGCCGAGTAGGTGTCGATCGCAGTCAGCGCGCCGGCCGCGCGGCGCCCATAGGTGATCAGTTGCAACGCGTATTCAGCCGCGGGGGTGTCATGGCGCGGTTCGGTCAATAATCGTTCGAGCGAGTTCTCTGCCTCGCTGAGCGCGATCCCCGCGTCGCGTCGCGCGGTCATGATGCGCGCTTCGACAGCATCGGTATGGCGGTTGGCCACGCCTTCGAAGACGACCACCGCGTAGTTTGCGACGGCGTCCAGCATCCGCGCCAAGAGCTCGGGCAATCGGGTGCGTTCGCGCGAAGGGAAGATGAACACCGCAGCCACGAAGGCGATCCCACCGCCGATCGCCGCGTCCGAAGCGCGTGCCGCTGCCACCCACCAGTCGCCTTGAAAGCGCTCGGCCAGCAGCACGAACACCGGTGTTAGAAAAAAGGTGAACAGCCGATAGTTGCGCCGGTGCGTCGCGACTGCGGCGACCGACAGCGGGAACATCGCCGCCGCCAAAGCCATTGGTGAATGCAAGAGCAGCGTGATCGCAACGGCTGCGATGCTGCCCAGCACGGTGCCGAGCACGCGGTGCGCGGCCTTGGCGGCAGTGGCGCCTGAATAGGGCTGCAGCACCGCCAAGGTGGTCACGGTCACCCAATGCGGGTACACCGAGATGCGGTGCCCGACGAGCGACGCGATGCCCACCGTGAACGCAACGCGCAGCCCATGATGAAAGAACGTCGAGCGCGGCGAGCAGGCGTCGCGCAATACGGCCAGATCGCCGCCCCACGATCGCAAGCGATCCGGTAGCGTTCTCTGGTTGTTGGCCGGCGTTTCCGGGTCTGCATTGGCGCGCGCATCCAATGAAGAAGTCAGCGCTTGAGCGGCGCGGCTGGCGTCGTCCAAGTGTTCGATCAGGGCGGCAATCGAAGAGCTTCTATCGGCCGAGCTTCCCGGCGGCGGAACGGTCGGCGAATACTCGTTGGCGCGCAGGTTGGGTGTGCGCAGGGTGGTCGCAATGTCGAGATTGCGCGTGGCAAGCCCGTGCACGCGACCGAGAATGCTCAGGCGCGCGCTGGACGTCGCTTCGAGCTCGCTCGCCTCCTTGAGGGTGACGAGCAACGGAAACTGGGCCTCGGCCAAGCCGAGTAGCACCCGTAAGTTGCTGCCGATGCGGGTTTCGCCCGCACGCCGCGCGCGCCCGCCGAGCGCCAAGCGGCGCGCCTCCTCGATGGCGCTGCGGATCCGTCGATGATGAACGCGCGCGAGCTCACTCCAGCGAGGATCCCCGTCGGCCAAGCCGGTCCGCAAGCAAGCCTCGATCCCGGCTGCGTAGCGCGAGAGCTCCTCGAATACGTTGGCCTCGGATCGGCGCAGGGGCAAATGCGTCCAGATTGGCCAAATCACCGATGAGAGTAGGGTCGCGAAGGCCGCACCCAGAGCGAAGCACGAGCCGTCGAGCAGTGGCGCCGAACCCCCTTGCGCGCTGCCGATAGCGACCACGATTGTCGTCATCGTGCCGGCGCTCGCCCAGACAGCCCCGAGCGAGCGCAACAAGGAAGCGGGAAACGCGACGAGCATCAGTCCGAGTGCAGCGAGCCAAGTGCTTTGGGCGAGGGACTCGGACACCCCCAAGGCGACTCCCCCGACTAGCGCGAACGCGCCCATGGTTTTGGCGCGCGTGCTGCGGAGCCCGCCGGGGTCGACCAAGGTGCCGAGCCACCCGCCCAGCGCCATCCAGGCGAACTCGTGGCGTCCCAGCCAAATTGCGAGATAAAATGGAACCAGCGTCGCGACTCCGCCGCGCAGGCCCCTGACCAGATCGGGCGTCGCCGCGTCCAGCCAGGCCTTGTCGTAGCTGCGCAGGCTTTGCAGCGGGGTCAGTGCCGCAGCTCCTCGTACACCCAATGTGCCAAGCCTTTGGAAGCGTCGATCGAGAAATGGACGCCGTCCGGGCGGATCGGCTCACTCGCGCCGACGTCTTGCTGACAGACCCCGTCCGGGCAAAGCCGGTTGCCGATGTCGAGCACGCGCACGCCCGGTACATTCGCCGCCGACTTGCGGATCACCGCGTTGATGCAGTCGACGCGTTCGTGGAACTCTCGACGATCGTTGCGGTCGTTCTCGTACGGCCCGACCGGGTAAGGCACGGTTGCGGTGAACACCAAGCCGCTTTCGTGAGCCAGCTCGGCCAGGCGCAACGCGAGCACGTGGCTGAGCTTCGCATCCCAATCAGGTCGACACGCGGTGTGCCAGTCGCCCTTCACGTGGAAGCCGTACAGGAACACG
Source organism: Pseudomonadota bacterium (assembly GCA_037200885.1). Classification (GTDB taxonomy): domain Bacteria; phylum Myxococcota_A; class Polyangia; order Polyangiales; family Polyangiaceae; genus PMG-095. Next base: position 228,535 of record JBBCIN010000003.1, on the reverse strand, counting down.
CCCGCCAGGTAGACGATGCTCGCGTTCGGGTGCAACGCTCGCACCTGTTCGGTCCACTTCGAGCCGGCGCAGGTATCTTCGAGCATGTTGCAGCCGTCTTTGCCCATCAGCTCGACGGCGACGCCTTGCCCGTGTAGATTGCGCAGACTCCAACCCAGGGAATTTGCCGTGGAATCGCCGAAGACGGCGACCCGAAAGCGCACGAACTCCGGCGCAGAAGCAGAGCTCGGCAGCTGCGCAGAGGGCGCTGGCGGATCGCTGCGGCCCTCGGCATGCGTCGCGTGCACGACCAAGAACACGGACAGCGCCACCGCCACCGGCACGACGTACAGGGGGCGATTGAAGGGAACGCCGTGCCGACGGATCGGTTGTTCCAGAAAACGGTAGGACGCGATTGCGATCGCGAATGTGAGCGCAAAATGCAGGGCGTGCAGGAAAAAACCATGCAAATGCGTGCGTTCGGTCGTCAAGAACACATTCACCGGCCAGTGCCACAGGTACACGCCATAGCTGATCGTGCCGAGCCAGGTGAGCGGTCGAATGGCGAGAGCGCGCGAAAGCCAGCTGCGTTCGCCAGCGATCGCGCAAGCGATGAGCGCAAGCGCGCCGAGCTCCGTCAACCAGAAGCCCCCGTGGTAAAGGAACGGATTGGTGCCGCGGAGCGTTGCCCAGGCAATACCCAGACCGAGAACAGCGAAGAGCCCGCACAGGTCGAGCGCACGCACCGCGCGCGCGCCGAAGTGATCGTTCGGTGAAATCAACGTGGCCAACGCCGAGCCGAGCAAGATCCCGCTCATGCGCGTATCCGTACCCAAGTACGCGCGCGTCGTATTGCCCGGGTCGAACAAGAACAGCATCGCGGCCATGGACAGCACACTGAGCGTCAGGCACACACCGAGCAGCGCACGACCGGCCCGCCGCCGCAGCACGAAGCAGACCAACAACGGCCAGACCAGATAGAACTGTTCCTCGATCGACAGACTCCAGGTGTGCTCGAGCGGGGAGGGCGCGGCGAACAGCTGCCAGTAGCTCTGGTGGCGGAAGATGGCCTGCCAATTGGCAACGTACGCGAGCGCCGCGAGCGCCTGCGCACGCACGGCGAGCAGCTCGTCCTTACGCGCAAAGTAACGCCCGTAGACCGCGACCACCGGCATCAACGAAAGCAACGCGGGAAACAGCCGACGCGCGCGTCGAATCCAAAACGGGCCGAGCGCGATACGGCCGGTCTCGCGGTGTTCGGCCAGGAGCAGGGACGTGATCAAGAAGCCGGACAGCACGAAGAACAGATCGACGCCCAAGTAGCCGCCGGGCAATGCGCCGTTGGCGTGAAACAAGAGCACCCCGAGCAGCGCTAGCCCACGTAGCCCGTCGAGTGCGGGCACGTGGCGCAGTCGCGCCTGATGGGGGTTCGAATTCACGGGCGGAACGTAGCGTTAGAGCTCGCTCGCTTCGAGTCCATTGAACGCCGAACACAAGGCCGATCGGGTTTCCAGTGCAAGCGTATCGCTCGCGTCGGATTTGGCACTTCAACCGGCTCTGGTCGACCATCACGAAAACTGCTCGCGGCAGTCGAGCGATCGAAAAGTCGCGTTGCTGCGCCAGGCTGTGCCAAAACGCTTACCTTTGCCCGCGCCTCCTTGCGAAATGACTGCGTCTCTTGGGCGCTCTTGCCGCGGCGCGGATCCTGCTCAGTGTGGGCATGCCGCAGGACGGGTTCGAGCAGTCCACGATCGGGTTCGCATTCGGCGTCTGTCTCTTGTCCGTCGCGTGTGGCGGCGTCACGAGTTCCAGTCAACCCGGGACGGGTGGTTTAGGCTCTGTGGCTGGCGCCAATAACCCGGGTGCTGGGTCCGCTGGCGTCGAGGTTGGCCTGTCGACCGCGGGAGCGGCGGACGGAGGCGTGATGATTGCCGGCCCTGACCTTGGGTGTGGCCCGGGGAGTGGTCTCGGTCTGTCCGATAGCAGCGACCCGGTGCGCGCCGACGCGGAGCGGCGCGGGCTGTCGACGCTCGACTTCTTCGTGGGGCGCTTCCTCAGCGGTAGGGTGCCAGTGTATCGTGGAACGCTGCAAGCGCGCGATAACGCGAGCGCGCTCGGGTCGACCGATGACGACATTCCCCTCGGGCCGGCGGTTGCCGATCTCCAACTCGGGATCGACAACGGTGTAGCGGGCGTCGGCGATAGCCTCTTCGTCTTCAGGCCGAGTCTCAAAAAATATCTGCAACTGCACCAACCAGTTAGTGCCCCGGGAACGACGCTCGTGTTCATGATCCTGGATGAAGGGACCAGCGGCGGCGCCTTTGGCCCGTGCCAAGACTGTGCCCCACGATTCGCAGATCTACCGCAAAATATTGCGCTCAACGGCGCCTCCGGTAGCAACACCGAGCTTGGTTTCGCGACCACGGTGTCGACGAACCTCGAGCGTGCAGCGCCGTGCAGCTTGACCTTCGAAGAACTCGAGACGCTCGACTCATGGGAGAGCTCGCCGATGTTCGAGAGCAGAGGCGGCGAGTTCGTGTTGCATTTGTCGGATCAGTACGTCGACCGGAGCAGCGAGGGCGACCCGTGTTGGCCGGGCACGCGCTACACCATCGACGTGTTCGTCAACGCCAGCAAGCCCTGGATATTTGGAATTCGGAACTTCGTCGCAGGTAGCCAGTTCGTGGCCTGCCCGGTCTAATCGATGCCGTGACCCTTCCGAACGCGCTCGCTTCCGCGAGCAATTCTCGAGTTTCGGCTTCGGCGGAGGCGGCTCGGCACCCCGCTGGACGCGTGCTAATCAGCGTCCGCCATGTCCCGCTCCCTCGTCCCAGCGCCTTCCGGGCGGGCGCGCATCCGCTTTCCGGAGGAATTGCCGATCTCCGCGCGCGTGGCGGACATCGCGCGCGCGGTGGAAACGAACCCAGTCGTGATCGTGGCGGGTGCGACTGGCTCGGGTAAGACCACGCAGTTGCCGAAAATCCTGCTCGACATGGGGCGTGGCACGGACGGTTTGATTGGCGTCACTCAGCCGCGGCGCATTGCCGCGACCAGCGTCGCTGCCCGCGTTGCCAGCGAGCTCGAATGCGAGCTGGGGCAAGAGGTAGGCTACCAGATCCGCTTCGAGGAACGCACGAGTCCGCGCACGTACGTAAAGTTCATGACGGACGGCATTCTATTGGCAGAAATTCAGGGCGATCGTTTGCTTCGGCGTTACGACACGCTGATCATCGACGAAGCGCACGAGCGCAGTCTGACGATCGATTTCTTGTTGGGTTGGTTGAAGAGTATTTTGCCTCAGCGCCCGGATCTGAAGCTGCTGATCAGCTCGGCGACGATCGAGACCGAGCGATTTTCGGAGTTCTTCGGCGGGGCGCCGGTGATTCAAGTCGAAGGCCGTACGTTTCCGGTCGAGGTGTTGTACGAGCCCCCAGAGCCCGAGCTGGATTTGCCGGAAGCGGTCGCCAACGCCGTGGCCTCGGTCACTTCGCTCGACCCGCGCGGAGACATTTTGGTGTTCCTGCCCGGCGAGCGCGAGATTCGCGAGGCCGAACGCGAGTTGGTTGCCAAAAAGCTTCGACACACGGTGGTGCAGCCGCTCTATTCGCGGCTTTCGGCGGGCGACCAGCGCAAGGTGTTTTCCAGCATCCCCGAGCGGCGGGTGATCCTCGCCACCAACGTGGCCGAAACTTCGCTCACCATTCCAGGCATCGTGTACGTCATCGACACGGGCGTGGCGCGTCTCTCGCGCTACGAGTCACGCACGGGGACGACGAGTTTGCATATCGAGGTCATTTCGCAGGCTAGCGCCGACCAACGCAAAGGGCGCTGCGGCCGGGTGCGCGACGGCATTTGCGTGCGCTTGTACGACGAAGACAGCTTCGCGGCGCGTCCCGCATTCACCGACCCAGAGCTCAAACGCACCGGCTTGTCCGGCGTCATTTTGCGCATGAAGTCGCTCGCGCTGGGCGACGTCGAAGATTTCCCATTTCTCGACCCGCCACACTCGCGCGCGATCGCCGAAGGCTACCGCGTATTGCAAGAGCTGGGGGCGCTGGACGCAGAGCGCAAGCTCACTGCGCTAGGCGCGCGGCTCGCGCGCTTCCCGGTCGATCCGCGCATCGGGCGCATGATCGTGGCCGGGGTCGAAGAAGGTTGCGTGGCAGAAGTCCTGATCTTGGCCGCCGCGCTCAACATTCAAGACCCGCGCGAACGCCCGCGCGGCGTGGAGCAGAAGGCCGACCAACTGCACCAGCGCTTTCGCGACGAGCGCTCGGATTTCTTGGGTTTACTCAAGCTTTGGGCGTTCGTGCGCGAGGCCAAGAGCGTGGGTGATCTGCGTCGGCTGTGTCGCGACAATTTGCTCTCCTTCTTGCGCGTCCGTGAGTGGGCCGAGGTTCATCGGCAACTCGAGGACGTGGCCAAGGAGCTGCAGCTGAGCTCCACGAAGGCGGGCCGCGCGCCGGGCAATGCGGCGGATCTCGATTTGCGCGTGCATCGCGCGCTGCTCACCGGGCTGCTGTCCAAAATCGGTCAGTGGAACCCCGAGCAACGCGTCTACATCGGCGCCAAGCAGACTCGCTTCATGCTGCATCCGTCCTCGGCGCTGGCCAAGAAGCCGCCGGCTTGGGTGATGGCCTTCGAGCTCGTCGAGACCAGTCAGTTGTTCGCGCGGACGGCCGCCAAGCTGGATCCCGAATGGCTAGACGAGGTGGGCGCTCATCTGCTCAAGCGCAGTTACTCCGATCCGCATTGGTCCGAAAAATCGGCGCGCAGCTCGATCAAAGAGAACACCACGCTGTTCGGTCTGCCCGTATTTCGCGGCCGCAGTGTCGATTACGCGACGGTGTCGCCGGGCCGAGCCCGACTGATGTTCCTGGAACACGCGCTCGTGCGCGCCGAGTATCGCAGCAAGGGCAGTTTCCAAGCCGAGAACCGCAAGCTGCTGGAGGAAGTCGCGCGCCACCGCGACAAAGCCCGGCAAAGCGATCTGCTGGCGGACGACGAAGCATTGCTCTCGTTTTTCGAACAACGCGTGCCCGAGCACGTGGTCAACGGCAAAACCTTCGAAGCTTGGCGAGAGGTTGCAGAGACCAACAAACCTGGTCTCCTGCGCTTGCAGTTGGAAGACGTGCTCACTCTCGAGCAGCACCTCTTGCCGCAACATTACCCGGACGCAATCGAACTGCACGGCGTACTGATCCCCGTCAGCTATCGCTTCGATCCCAACGCGGAGGACGACGGCATCACGCTGTCGGTGCCGTTGCCGCTACTGCTCCAGCTCGACCCGGGTGAGCTCGATTGGACCATTGCCGGTTGGCACGAGCAGAAGATCACGGCCTTGCTCGCCGAGTTGCCACGAGCCCTGCGCCGCGAGCTCGGCTCGATTGCGGAGTTGGCGGAAAAGGTCGCACCCCAGCTGGTGCCGTTTCAGGGGCCGATGTTACCCGCGCTCGCGCGGGTGGCCTCGGCAGAGTCTGGGGTCGAGTTGCCGGAAAGCTTATTTCGCCTGGAAACAGTGCCCCCGTATATGCGCCTCACCTGTCGCGTCGTTGGCGAAGGCGGGCGTACGGTCGCGCAGAGTCGCGACGTAGCCGAGCTGATTCAGCAGCATGGCGGTCGCGCCCGCGAAGCGTTACGCCGCGAAGCGCCGCCAGCCCAATGGCAGCGCACGGGCATCACCAGTTGGGATTTCGGCGATTTGCCGACGTTCATCGTGCGAAGGGTGTTCGGCGCCGAGTTGCGATCTTACCCAGCCCTGATCGATCGCGTAAAATCGGTGGATTTGAGTTTGCTCGAGACCGAGCAGGCGGCGCAAATGGCGACGCGACTCGGCGTCCGGCGGCTGTTCGCGCTGGCCGCGCAGCGATCGCTCTCGGTCTACGCCAAACAGTGTCCGCCGCCGTTCTCATTGCGTGCCGCATTCTTGCTCTCGCGCGTCGAAGTCGAGGCGTTTCGCGAATCGTTCTTGGCGCGAGTGGTCGAAGAAGCTTTCGGTTGCATGGAGGGCGCGGCATTGCCGCGCGACAAGGCTGCCTTCGATGCCCAACTCGCAGCCGGTACGCCGCGCATCGCGCCCGCATTCAAAGTGCTCGAACGCGCCGCCCTGGCCGCTTCGGCGGAACTACAAACGACCTTACGCGCACTCGAGAGCGCCTCGAAGCACCCCAGCGGGACCGCGGCCAGCGCCGAGATCCGCGCCCAACTCGAACAGCTGTTCGCGCGCGATCTGATCGAGACCGTGCCCCTCCCGCGGCTCGAACAATTCCCCCGCTATTTACGGGCCGCCCAGGCGCGTCTGACCCGTGCCATCAGTGACCCGAGAAAGGACGCCGATAAGCTGGCGCCCTTTGCGCCGCTATGGACGGCATTTTTGGCCCGCCAGCGCGAACTTCACGATCGCGGTTCGGCCGCGGCGCTACGTTGGGCGTTCGAAGAATTGCGCGTGGCCATTTTCGCGCCTGAATTGCGCCCCGCCCCGGCGGTTACCGTGGCTAGCCTGACCCAGGCGCTCTCGCAACTCCGCTAGCGCGAGGCGAGCGGCGCGGGGGCGTTCGGTGGGCTGCTCGAACGCTCGCGGACGGCGCTGCGCAAGGTGGTGATCACGTCGTCCAAGTTCACCGGCTTGACCAGGAAGCGATCCGCACCGAGCGATGATAGGAGCTTCCATTCTTGGGGTCCGCCCGAAGCGGTCATCACGATGATGGGCACGTTCTGCGCTTCTGGCCGCGAGCGCAGCAGGGTGGTGACGGCCACGCCGTCCAAGATCGGCATTTGCAAGTCGATCATCACCACGGAAGGAACCTTTTGCTCGAACGCATCGACCAGATCGCGCCCATTCTCCACACACACGATGTCGGCGTCGGGGAACTCCATGCCCAGCTTGAGCGCAAGCAGGTCGCGGAAATCAGGATCGTCTTCTGCCACCAGAATGCGCACCGGCTCGACGCTGGACGCGCGCGCTTCCTTCAGGGCGCGACGAAACAAATCGGCCGAGGCGAAGCGGTCCTGGGGACGTTTGCGCAAGGCCTTCAAGAGCACGTCGTCGAACGCCACCGGTAAGCCTGGGCGACGCTGGCTCGGCCGCGCTGGCTCTTCAGTGGCGTGTCTGACCATGATCGCAAGGGCGCTTCGCCCGTCGAAGGGCAGGCTCCCGGTCAACATCTCGTATGCCATACAACCGAGCGCATAGATGTCGCTGCTCGTGCTCGCGGGCAGGTCACTCTCGAAGGCCAACTCCGGCGCCATGTATTCGGGCGTTCCAGCAATCACCTTGGTCACGCCGCCATCCACATAGGGCGCCGCCAGGCCCAAGTCAGCCACCCGTACCCGAAGCTGGCTGTCCAAGAGCACATTGCTCGGCTTCAGGTCGCAATGCACCGTGCCGGCCGCGTGGATAGCCGACACGCCAAGGCAAACATCGTTCAAGATGGCCAACGCTTCGTCCAGCACGGCCTTGCCATCGCTGCGCGAAAGCCAGTTGTCCACGGTTTGCCCGTCGACCAATTCCATCACGAAGTAGGGGATGGAGCCGTGCTCGCCGAGGGAGTGAATCGCGAGCACGTTCGGGTGGTTGACGAGCGCCATGGCGCGCGCTTCTTGGATGAAGTGCTGCCGCGCGTCCTCGTCGAACGATGCCGAATTGACGAATTTGATCGCGACCTTGCGGTGCAGCTGCAGATCGAACGCTTCGAGCACGACGCCCATCGCGCCGCGACCGAGCTCACCCAGGATTCGGTATACGCCGCCCACGACGTCGCCAATCGCCGGTAAGCGACGACTGTCAGCACGGTCATCGCGAAGGAATTCATCCACCAAGCGAGCGAGCTGGCTCTCCTGCGGCGAATCCGGTGCTGCCATTGGATGGAGCGACTGCAAGTTGCAAGCCGCAGAGAAATGCCGAATTTTCGCGTGGGGTGAGGATCAAAACTGAGACTTTTTGACTCGCTTCAGCGGGCGCGTGCGGCGGAGCTGCTCCTCGCTCGAACGCGCTGACCCCGCTGAACAAGCGACTCCTGCTGAGTGACCGCTGCTCGACGCCGAAGGCTGGGACGCCATGCGACGGCCGCGTGACCATCAACCCCCCCCATCGTTGATGGTCGATGATCGGCAGCTGATTCAGTGCGTGTGACCGTAACAAGCCGCGAGCTTGTCGAAGTCGTAGAAGTGGCTGCCGGCCTCGTGGCGCGCGCCGTCGCAGGCGGCTTTGAAGTCGGTTTCGCGCTCGTTGTACAGCATCTTGACCAGCACCGCGCCTGCCGCGTTGCGGACGACGTCCCACTGAATATTCGCGGCCATTGGCGAGACGAGCTCACCACGCCACGGGTTGGTTTCGTAGGTGTAGGTATCGGCCTTCGGCACGGGTGAGAACACACCCTTGAGCCCGAGCAGCGAAGCAAAGGGCACGATGATCTCTGCGTGGGTGAAGCGCAGCTTGGCTCCGTGCGACAGATCGCCATGTACCACCGCGTCGACCTCGGTGAAAAAGTCGTCTTCCAGCGCCTGGGCCATCTGGTACGTGATCGGGTTTGCCTCCTGGATGCCCGGGCCCATCTGGTAGAAGTCTTGTACGTCCTGCTGGTAGGCGAGCGATCGCGCCTGATCGGCGGGAATGTAGCGAGTGAAGTCGACGTCCACCTCGTTCTTCATCGCTGGCGCAATGACGTACAGGTTGTAGAGCATCGAAGCGGCGTCGGCCAAGCTCTTGACCGTGGTCTTGCCGTCGCCCGTGACGGTCGCGGAGTAGACGCCGTCGTCACTCGTGAACGAGTAGCTGCCGGTGTTCGCGAACGAATAAGTCTTGTTCTCGATCTTGTCGACGAAAGCCTTGCTGAACAGACCCTCGAGCACCGTGCGCGCGGCGCTGGTCGCGGCGGGATTGCCGAGCGCGGAGCTCACTTTCGCAGTCAGATCCGGATCGCTGGCATAGGCCTGGAACGCGAGGCTGTTTTGGTAGGTTTGGTAGTACGGATCGGCACTATTGCTCACCAGGTCCGTCTTGGCTGCGAGCTTGTGAAAGTAGAGCAAGAAGTGGTTGAAGCCCGCGGGCTGAGCCGCCGGCGCGTTCGCTGGATAGGCCGTCAGAGCGGCGGTTGGAGTCAGCAGCGATCCGAGGACCGGATTGGCGTTTGCGATCGCCTGAGTGAAGAAGCCCGCACTGTCCACCGCTCGATCGACGCCCGAGCTCACGAAGACCAGCGCGCGAGGTGCCGCCGAGCTCGCGCTCGCTGCCACGCCCGCAAAGTAGCTGGGCAAGCGCTGGAGCAGTCGGTTGGCGAGCTGCTGTTGTTCGCCGATCCCGACCTTCGTCAGGTTTCCATAACCGGGCGTGCCGATGCCCGCGATGCCGAAGCCGAGCAGGGCGTTGGCCTTCATCAGCTTGGTGATGTCCGCGCCGAGACTTTGACCGAGCGCCGTGAGTGCGCCGTCGTCAGAGGCCTTCTTCCACATGTTGAGCGCGGCGGCGTCGTATTTGACGCTCGACAGACCGCGCGAACCGTGGCGCGCGACGAGCTCGGTATACACCATGGAAAATCCGGGCGGTGGTGCCTCGTAACTGTCGATGGTTTGCCGCGGATGGTAGGGAGTCTTGGTGGTGTAGAAGGTCGCCGAAGCGTCCAAACTGCAATTGACCACGACGCTTTGCGTATCCGCACAGGCCGCGTCGCCATCGTTCGCGCTGAGTGTGATGGTCACTGGACCCGGCGCGGTACAAGTGAAGGTGGGATGCGAGCCGTTACCGTTGCTCAAGAGTCCGGAGCTCGCGTTCCAGCGCAAGTCGAGCGGGCTCGGGGCAGCGTCGCTGTCGTGCGCAGCGCCACTGAGCGCGAGCGAAGCGCCCAAGTAGACACTGCCCGGATTTGCGCTCAACTCATCGACGACCGGGCACACATTCAAGCTGCCGTTCACCAGCAGGCTGCCGGTGGTCGGCGCCTGATGACAGACCAACGCCACTGACACCTGGCTGGTCGCATGAGCGGTGACGTTGAAGGTTGCCGAGCCGGTGCAGCTGGTCGAGCCATCGGTGGACGTCCCCGAAAGGGTGATGGTATAGCCATTCCCAGCCGGAATTCCGCCGATCGTTGCGCTGAGCTTGGTGGCTGCCGATAGCTCGATCGAGCCACTCTTGCTGAACCCGTTTGGCCCAACGATGGCGAAGCTTTGGCTGTCGAAGGTGATGCCTCCGGCGACCGTGAGGTCCAGACCAATGACCCCGGTGTTCTCGCTCGGTGCGGGCTCTCCTGTTGTTTCGTGGGAGCTACTGCAACCGTTGATCGCCAACGCTCCGCTCGCCAAGACCGTGACCCAGATCGCCGTCAATGCTCGTTTCATCGCGCGTACCTCCGCCAAAAGTTGCGCGCGAAGCTACGACGGGTGTGCGAGTCGTTGGACGACGTGTCAGTGACATTTGTGCGCCGAGTGAGTTCACGGCGTTGTGTTCGGACACAATTCCGTTTGCCCGGGGTTCGTCGGTGCCGAGTGACCTCGCGCTGTCCACTTGGTCGGACCGGCCGCTCCCGAATACCCGAGCGGTCACCCCGCGGGGTGCTCGTGCCCACGACCGGCCGCTGACCGCTCGCCGTCTTTCGGAGGCGCCCGGCCGACCCCCGACCCCAACCCTCGCGTCATCGGCCGTGGCGAGTCCCTGCTTTGCGATCGCCTGCGATTGCGCCCCCGCGCGCTTCGCGGCAGATTGCGCTCAAGTAAAGAGTATGTAGGTAGCCTGCCGACACCTGCGTCCGTTACATGTTGCTGAAATGCGCGTAGTATCGCTAGCCCTTAGAAAGGAGCGTCGATGGGTTTGGTCGTAAAAGGCATGGTTCAAGTCGAAGGCACGACCTATCGCATCGTGCGACTCAAGCGCGGGCACTACAAAGTCGTGCGCGTACTCGATGACGCCTCTGTGGGAGTGTTCTCGGTGGGGTCCACTTTCGAGATGGCCCCCGAGGGTATCGAGGGCGACCTGATGCGTGAAATTGCGCGCGTCGCCATCCAAGGCGCCAAGACCACTTGGGTAGGTCGCATCGTTTGAGCCGTGCGCCGGGCAATGGCCTCGAAGCGTAGCGCTGGGATCCTGCTGTATCGGCGTCGAGGTGCACAAGTCGAGGTCTTGCTGGTCCACCCCGGCGGCCCCTTTTGGAGCAAAAAAGACGACGGCGCCTGGTTCATCCCCAAGGGCGAGCTAGAGGAGGGCGAGGAGCCCCTGTACGCCGCCCGACGTGAGTTCCGTGAGGAGCTCGGCTGCGAGCCGCCGAACGGCGAGCCGCTCGTCCTCGGCACGGTCAAAAACAAGAGCGGCAAGCTGATCTACGCCTGGGCGCTCGAAGGCGATTTCGAGCTCGCGGGATTCAGGAGCAACACCTTCGTGCTGGAGTGGCCGCCGCGATCGGGCCAAATGCGCGAGTTTCCCGAGGTCGACCGCGCCGCGTTCTTCGCGCCGGCGGACGCAGAGCGGAAGTTGCATCAGGCAGAACTGCCTCTGCTCGAGCGTCTGCGCGCCCTGCTCGTCGAGCCAGCCTGAGGCGCGCGCTAGCGGCCTGATGCCGTTCGGCCGCTTGCGCACGCGCGATCACAGCCCCAGGTTGAGAGCTCTCCCTACCGGCCAATGACTCCGCATTCCATTTGGAACTTCTGGCGTTGGGCGTTCGCTTGCACGTACCTGCGCGACAAGCGCCGCTGGGGCGAGTCGCAAGCCTCGCTCTGGTCTGCCATCACGGGCTTGAGCATCAGCATGAGCTTCAATCTGTTGGCGCTCGGTGCACTTTTGGCCTGGGCCCTGCGGTTGCCGAGCCACGCCACCCACCCCCGGGAAATTGGCTTGGGCGTGATGACGCTGGTGTTGGGCGCGAACTACCTGCGGTTTGCCCGCTTTGGCGACGCCGACCAACTGATCCGCTCGCTCGAAGGCACTGGCAAAGACAGCGCGCTCCGCGACGAGCGAAAGCTGCTCGGCTACACCGTCGGTTCGTTCCTCGCGCCCGTTGCCATCGTACTGGCGCGGCTGTGTTTGAATTGAGCCGCATTCCCTCAGCTCGGCTCGAACTTGCCGCTCTTGGCCATCGTTGCCAGTGAGAGGCTGGGCGTGAAGCTGCGATCTCGGTACACGCTTTCTAGCGCTTCCTCGCCGAAGCGAACCAGCTTGGATTTGGCGATTTTCGCGCCGCCACCGGCAGCCCAAGCAGACATCCAAAGATCGGCCAAGAGCTTCGTGCTGTCGGCGAGCGATTTGATCGTGGCCACGCGGACCTTCTTGTTCTGCCACAGCGCCCGCGCGCGGTCCTTTTCGCTGAGCGTGGGGTCGTCAGCGTCGATGATGTCTTGGGGAGACAACCGAGCTTGCGCATCGTGCATGACGCGAATGATCTGCTTGGCTGCATCGTGGCCGTTTTTGATCTTCAGCCCGGTCGGCTTCCACTTGCCGATTGCCGTATCGATTCCGGCCAGCGCGGTCGCCGCGGCGTCGTCCAGCTCGAGCATCGTTTCTTCGTAAATACCGTGAATTTTGGCGGCAGGCGTCTTGTCGAAGGCCAGAAACTCGGCGCTCGAGCGCGGTACGGGATAGATCCGTCCGTGCAGCTTGGTGGTGGGCGGAAGCCCGTGATGCAACCAGGAGCAATGCAGCGGCTGCGACGCATCACCGACGTAGTGAGCCAACACTCCCGCAGCCGCCACGAAGTGTTTCACGTCACCGTCCGAGAGCGACAGGACCATCAGCTCCCACAATTGCCACACGCGGAACGGCAACACGCCCTCTTCAGGGCCGACTCCCTCGGCTTTGAAGCCATCGAAGTACTCTTTCCAGACCTTGGCCGAAAGATTGCCCGAGTCCTCGAAGCAACGCTGCAGTAGCGAGTGGCCGCCATGGATATCATGGATGTCGATGTCGGCGAAGTGTTGCACGGGCTCGGTCGCCTGGCGTGAGCTGATCCAAACGTAGTCCGGTACGTCCGAGAGCGGCACGAAGCCTTCACGCCCGACCTTGAATGCTGCTCCCTGACTCACGGTCTCGTCGTCGAAGCCGACACGCACTTGGTTTGCCTTCATCAAGCTGCCGAGCGCGCCCGTGACGTGATCACAGGCCTTCCAGCCAATGGCGAAATGGCCGATTTTGCCCCAATATTCGTCGTGCCCCGTGCTCCAGTCGCGGACGATCTCGACTTCCAATGTACGGCAAACGGTCGACAGGAAGCTGGCCAAGGCGAATGCGCTCCGTTCGCCGTTGTCGAGCTTCATTCGTTGCCCGCCCCATTGAATGGCGACCGGTCGCAGGCGCCTGGCTCGCGCGCCTCGATCGGGGGCCGGAGTGATCTCGAGATCATCGTGGCCGTGTGCGTCACGGCTCTTGTTCGCCGGGTCGTAGAACCAGAGCGTGCCAGAGTCGCCAGGACGAGTGAACGGCGGCGCGCCTCGCTGCGAGCCAGTAAGCGGGCCAATCAACACGTCACTGGCGTAGTCGAAACCGCCGAGTGGCTCGTAGCGAAAGAACAAAGCTTGGATCTCGCCCTCCATCACGCCGCTCGTGCCTCCGAACGCGCGCACGGGGCAGCCGATCAAGTCGAGCGTCACCGATTGCGCGGTGGCGTCGAAGGGCAGCCCGATTTCGCCGATGCCGAAAGCCTGCGCGGTCCAATCAGCAACGTCGTCGATGCGCACGAGCCCCGCGTCGAGCCGTAAGAACGTGTGCTCGCCCGGCCAACCCTCGAATACCTGAGACATCAGCGCATGAGTCACGCGCAGGTTGGAAGATGCGCCGACGCGGCGATAACCGCCGTAAACGTAGGCGTCGACGCGTTCACCCTCACCGCCCGCGACGTGCCGATTGGTCAGTGCGAAGTAGCTCCCATCGCTGCACCAGGCAACCCAGGGTGCCCAAGCTGCGAATGCCTTGGTGCAGACGCGAACACGAATAGCCCCCGCCGAGCAGACTACTCACCTGGGAGGGGCCGGGCACGGGCGGCGGCAGCTCCTCGTCTGGTGTGGCCAGGATCACGCAAGTGGGGACCACTCGCCCGTCAGGTAGATACAGCGTGCGCGGCACGGCTTGACTGCCGAGGCGGTCCTTCTGCTCCCAGGTCTTCACGAACACGAGCACCGCGGGCCACGACCAGGGCCGCACGATCGAGTTTTGCAACGTGCGCGCTTCGGTCACGCGCGGGAAGCCCGGATCACGGCGTTGGTCCGGCGCGTGCGTTGCGTACCAGTCCCGCTCGTGAATGCGGTAGCGGCCGATCGCCGTGGCCACCACGTTCTCGAGGTTCGACAAAACCGAACAAGATAGTCCGGTCAGTACGCGCCGGGGTTGGTCATTTGTTCGCTCGTGGCAACGCGACAGACACACTTGTGACATGTCTCGGCCTCGCGCCGCATCGCAGGGTTTCGGGATGGCCAACGACGCACCAGAGTTCGGTGTTCCACCCGGTTTTCATCAGGATCGAGCCAAGGTGGCTGCGGTCAAGCAACGCTTGTTCGACGAGGGGGTGAAGACCTGTCTGGGTACTTTCGTGGACGTCTTCGGCATCCCAAAGGCAAAGCTTACGCCGATCGACTCATTCGAACACCTCTGTGACGGCAGCGAGCTTTATACGGTGGGAGCCGTCGAAGGGCTCGGTCTCGCGGGGCCGCAAGAAGACGAGTGCGCTACCGTTCCAGATCTGGACAGCATGATCGTGCTGCCTTGGGACAAGACTCGGGCATGGTTCAGCAGTGATCTCTACTACCACGGCGAGCCGTATGCCGGGGATCCGCGCGGCATTCTGCGGCGGGTGCTCGCGCGCGCGAAGGATTTGGGATTTACCTTCAACCTGGGCATCGAGCCCGAGTTCTACGTGCTGAAGCCGGACGCTCTAGGCAACCTCCTTCCGATCACGAAGACACGCTTTCGAGGCCCCAACGCTTGCTACGACCTGACGCTGGCGAGTGAGTCGTCGGCGTTTCTGGATCCACTCGCGAGCTACCTGGGTGAGCTCGGCTGGGGCTTGTATTCCTACGATCAGGAGTGCGGTCGAGGTCAGTACGAGTTCGACTTCGGTTATACGAACGCGCTCCGCATGGCGGATCGGTTCGTGTTTTTGCGCTTCATGGTCAAGAAAGTCGCCGAGCAGATTGGCGCGATCGCAAGCTTCATGCCCAAGCCCTTCGCCGACGATTTTCGCAGCGGCGCTCACTTCAACATGTCCCTCGCCGACAGCAAGAGCGGGGTAAATCTGTTTGCGCCGGCTGGCGGCGCCCCAGGTAAGCTCGCCACTCGCTATGGTGTTTCTTGCTCGGACCTGGCACTGCACTTCATTGCGGGCCTGAAGGCCCACGCTCCCGCGATTACCGCGGTAACGTGCCCGACGTACAACTCGTACCAGGGCTTGATCGCCCAGGGCGATCTGGCTGACTTTTCCTGGGCGCCCGTGCTCGTCGCCTGGGGCAAGAACAATCGCAGCGCCATGCTCCGCTTGCCGGGCAATCGCTACTGTGTCGAGAACCGCGCCGTCGACATGGCCAACAATCCCTACTTGGCGGCCGCCATCTCGCTGGCAGCTGGGCTGGACGGTATCGAGCGTGAACTCGACCCCGGCGAACCACTGAACGACGACCTCTATCGTCGAGGCAGGAAGGAGCTCAAGGCCGCCGGCATCAACCTTTTGCCGCGCACACTGCTCCACGCGCTCGAGGCGTTCGAAGCCGATGACATCGGGACGAAAGCGTTCGGCAGCTTTTACCGGGACATTTACCTCAATCACAAACTGGGTGAGTGGGAACGCGGCTTCTATCCGGTACATGAAGAGCAGCGGCGCGCTCAGTTGACCTTCATTTGAGTCGTGGGCTCAGGGCGCGACGAGCAGCTCACGGATGGCTGCGTCGATCAGCGCGCTCGCCTCGGGGTTGCGATCGGGACCGCCCGCGACGTGACCCCAGGACGACTCGATGACGCGCAACTCAGCGCGCGACAGCTGCGCCACCTCGAGGCGACTATCGTCCGGATGGAAGTAGAGATCGTGCTCTGCGGGCATGATGATCGCGCGGGCGGAGATCGCGCGGAGCGCGCGCTGTAAGTCGCCCTCGTATAGCGGGTTGTCGCTGATGTCAGCGCTTTGCCAGCTGCTCAGCATGCACAGCAAATCATTGGCGTCCCAGCTTTGATGATCCAACGCCCAGGCATCGAGCAGCGCTGCGGGCGAAGCATAGCCGAGCGCGCGGTACTCATGGTTGCGAAAGAAGGCCTGGCTGTAGGCCCAACCCGCGTACACGCGCCCGAACGCGGCCAAACCTCGCAGCGGTGGCTCGAGATAGTGCCCTTCGGCGAACACGGGGTCGGCGAGCATTGCCGCCTTCACTCCAGCCAAAAATACCCAATTGTGCGGCGCCGTCCGCGCGGAGCCGCACACCGCGAGCAAGCTTGCGACTCGGTCCGGGAAGAGCGCCGCATGGTGGTACGCCTGTTGCGCGCCCATGGACCAGCCCAGCGCGAGCGCGACGCGCTCGATGCCGAAGCGCTCACTCAGCAAGCGCTGTTGGGCACGCACGTTGTCGAACAGCGTGAGTCGCGGAAAAGCCGCTCCGCGCTGCGTGGGGTGGTTGCTCGGCGACGACGACACGCCGTTGCCGAACAAATTCGGGATCACGACGAACCAGTCGGCAGGGTCGAGCGCGCGTCCGGTTTGGACGAGCCTTGCGTTGTCCCGGTGCGTGCCCGTGTAGTAGGTCGGAAAGAGCACCGCATTTTGGCGGTCCGCACGCAAATTGCCGAGCGCTTGGTAGGCGAGCCGTGCGCTCTCCAATATCTCGCCCGACTGCAGCTCGAAGTCACCGAGCTCGAAGTACTGCACGTCTGCCGCGGCCGCGTCACGGGCAGTCATCGCGCTATCTTAGCCGACGACGTCGCGCGAGCCCGAGCAGCGCCAGGCCGAAGCCGAGGCCTACGACGCTGCGGCTCCCATTTGCCGGCAGCATCGAGCAACTGCAACCGTCGTCGCTGCTCGTGCCGGAACCCGAACTGGGGCTGCCGCTCGCGCCGGCCTCGCCAGCTTCTTCGTGAGAGGCGCCGCCCGCATTCCTGCCGCCCGACGACTTGCCGCCCGCGCCCGCGCTCGGCATGGCCGGTGTGCCCCCAGCGCCGCCGAGCTCGGTTTCGCCGCCTGCACCGGAAATGCCCGCTTCGCCGCCTTCGCCACTCGCGCCGGCTGCGCCGATCACGACCGGAGGCGTTCCGACGTACAGCACTTTCGAGATCGTCGTCGTCAGCTTCGCGCGGTCGACTGCCTTGAGCGCGTAGCTCACCACGGTGCCGTCCGCCTGGGCGGGGATCGTTACGCGGAATAGGTCACCACCGATGAAGGTCACCTTGGCTGGCTTGATCACGCCCGCGATCGTGTACGGCACCGTCACCGTTGCCATTTGACCGGCTTGATTCGTGGCGCTGTCCTGCACCGCGACGTGGAACACGATCGGCGCACCGGGCACGCCGACCGGCGCTTCGATGGCGCGAAATTTCGGCGGCGTGACGTCTGCGGCGAGGCCGAAGTAGACGCGATTGTTGCGCAGCGTAGCGGCGTTGGCGGTGGTGATCGTGCCTTCACCCTGGCCGGTCACGAGGTCGAGCTTGCCGTCGCCGTTGAGATCGCCGAGGTCGATGGCCAACGTGATGTCCGTGAACTTGGGCAACGCATCCGCCGCATAGGTGAAGATGCCAGTGCCGTCGTTCAGGAGCACCTTCTCCGAGGTGTGGTTGCGACTGCCGACCACGATGTCGTAGTGCCCATCGCCGTTGACGTCCGCGCATTTCGCGGCGCCGTCCTGGGTTGCAGGTTCGCCCACGACGCGGGCCATTGTCTGGTCGACGAACACGCCGTGACCGTCGTTGATCAGTACCTGCGTGACGTTCATGCCCGCGGCTGAGCCGTCCGGCGCTTTCCCGGCGTTGTCGAGCACTAGATCCAGGTCGCCGTCGCCGTCGAGATCACACGCCTCCTGGTTGTTCGCATAGGGCCCTTGCTTGGGCGCGTAGTTGGCGCGGATGTCCTCTGGAAGCGTGCCCGTGAAACCGGTGCCGTCGGTGAAGTAGCCGTGTCCGTCGTTCAGAAAGATGCGACTGTAGCCTTCTCGGTGATTGACCAGGATGTCGAGGTCGAAGTCTCCATCCACGTCCACGAAGTCGAGGTCCGTCGGACGCGAGCCGTGGTACGGCGCTGCCGCTGTCGCCGAAATCGTCGCTGGGAAGTGATCGCTCGCGTCGGGAGAGTCCTTCTGCGTCTCCGTGAGCGTGAACAGGCCGTGCCCGTCGTTGCTGTACAGCATCAGTCTCGACACGGCGCCCACGCTGGCGTCTCCCCAATCGGCCACCACCAAATCTAGATCACCGTCGTCATCCAAGTCACCGAAGTGCGTGGAGGCCGCGTGCGACGCGGTCGATGGCGGAAGCAGCGTCGCCGCCTGATCTGCGAACACCCTCGTCGAAGTTTGGACCCAGAGCATGTCGGCGTCCGTGCCGTAGGCGCCGGGCTGATAGAGATCCATATCGCCATCGCCGTCGATATCGCCCAGGGCGACTTGGCGTATCTGGCTGGGCGCGCCCACGAACAAAGTATTGGTCGCGTTGAAGAACGAGCCTTTGCTGTCGTTCAAGTACACGACCGCTGCTTCGAGGTTGCCGGGCGCGAACGAGCCCCCGCCGTTGGCCATCAAGAGGTCGAAGTCACCGTCCTGGTCGATGTCGGCGAGCTCGAACCAATTCGTGTAGCAGCCAGGGTCGCCACTATCGAGGCAGGCTTGCGAATTGCCGATGCCCAGGGACTTGAGCGTATCTTCCGTGAACAGCGGCGCGGCGCTGGTTTTGCGAGGTGCAGCTACCAGGGCGATGACCAGCCCGAGCGCGACCAACCCCGAAGCACGAAGTCTGAAACCTGAGACCGATGACATGACCATGACCGAAGAGTTCCTGAAGGATGAAGGTGCCGGCAAAGATCTGCATTGCGGACTGTGAGCTCGCGCTCACCGTCAGATCGAGATCGTCGCCAGGAAACTACAATCGCCTACAACCTGGCTCCGATTGTTTCGGCGCCATGTCGGAGAGCGCGCGCGTTTGCGGCTGGCTGTTGCAACATTTCATCACGTTTGCGGGCCCGGCCCCGCACGCGCATTGTCCGCGAGCGCGCCACCGAAACTATCAAGTACGCGCGGCATTCAGCCTTTGACAGTGCCGAGGCATTGGGGCGATGCTTTCGAGTTAGGTAGCGGTGCTGATTTGAGTCGCCGTACCAGGGAAACGCTGCATGCCCGCCAACGGTCCGTCGTCTGAGTCTCTATCCAGCATCTTTCCGGGTGCCACCATCTCTGGCCGCTTTCGGCTGGAACGCCTGCTCGGCCGTGGTTCGATGGGTTCGGTATGGCTCGCCCGCCACCTGACGCTCGATGTCGACGTCGCAGTGAAATTCATCGACGCGGCCTTTCGCGATCAGAAAGACCACCGCGGCCGCTTTGCGCTCGAAGCCCAAGCGGCCGCTAGGATCAATAGTCCGCACGTCGTCAACGTGCTCGATTTCGGCGCGGAAGCCTCGGGGCGCCTGTACATCGCGATGGAGTACTTGCAGGGTGAAGACGTCAGCAAGCTGCTCGAGCGCAGCGGTCGACTGTCGCCTGCGACTACAGCGCGCATCGTGAGTCACGCCTGCCGCGGGCTTGGCCGCGCGCATGCGCTCGGTATCGCGCATCGCGACGTGAAACCCGAAAATTTGTTCCTGGTAGGTGCCACCGAGGACGAAGGCTTCGTGCTCAAGATTTTGGATTTCGGCGTCGCCAAGTCCGCGCAAAAGGCGGGTAAAGATTTCGTCGGTACCGTGGTCGGGCAGCTCGTCGGTAGCCCCGCCTACATGAGCCCGGAGCAAGCCCACGGATCGCTGGACGTGGACTTCCGCTCGGACCTGTTTTCGCTCGCCGTCGTGGCCTATCACTGTTTGACGGGCGTGGTCCCGTTCGGCGGTGACTCGCTGGCCGAGCTCTTGATCGGCATCGTCAGCAAGGATCCGGTCCCCGCGACGCGGCTCACGCCCGGGCTTCCGCGCGCGCTGGATGATTGGTTCCAGCGTGCGTTGGACAAGAACCCGGCGCGTCGCTTCGCGTCCGCCAAGGACCTAGCGCAGGCGTTTCACATGGCGGTCGGTCAACACGCCTCGTCGGCGACCGACTATTCGTCGTCATCCTTGGGGGTTACTTCTCGCGTTGCGAGCGTTGCTCGTCCGACCGGTAGCGATACCGTCGTGCACACGAATCCGCCGACATCGCGCCTGCCCAACGCGCATCATGCGGACGTCTCGAATCATACGGCCTCCACCGGTGTTCCACTGGCGCTGGCGCAGGTGGCAGAGGTGGCCAACGTGCTCGGGATCGCGCTGGTCGGACCCGAAGGCGAGCCGGTCGCCCACCACAGTTTGATGGGGCTGCCGGCCAGCACCTTCTCTGACGTGACCCGGCGCGTGAGGGAGTCGCTCGATACGTTCGAGAGCTTGGAGAGCACGCGCAGTCAGTCGCTCGCGTTGTACTTCGAGAACGCGACCGTACTGATACGCTGGGTGGAGAGCCACGCCGTGATCGTCGTCGGCACCGAGCAGGTGCACCCGACGGTCCTCTCCGTCAGCCTCAACGCAGCCGCATCCAAGCTGCAGACCCTAGCCAAGCAAGCCGGTGGGGCCGCCATTGCATTTCGTTCCACGATTTCCTCGTTACCCGACAACGAGTTCTCCGAGGTCTCCGGGACCGCTCTGATCGTGCGAGCGTCGGCGACCGACCCAGTGCCCGACGCGACCATCGCGCGCCTGACGCAGCTCTTTGCCAAGCCGCTCGGCGCCGTGGGTCGACTGGCGATTCAACAGCGGCTCAAGGGCGGTAAGCCCACGTTTCAAGGCTATCCAGACTTCGTGAAACGGCTATCGACGCTGATCGAAGACGTGGCGGAACGCGAAGCGTTCTCCGTCGACGCGCTACGGCTCGTGCCGCACACCGAGGCGACGCCACCGGTGCCACCGCCCGCAAAATCCTCGGCCTTCGTTTCTGCCCCGCCTGCGACTCAAAAGCTCGTTCCGCTGGTCGCGCCGCAGCTGGCAGCGAACCTCGGGGCTCCGGTTGCGCGGCCAGTAGAACCCGCAGCTGACCTGAGCGTCACCCCGCGACCGGGCACGGCGCCGGCGGATCCGGTTACCAAAACCAAGAAATCGGTAATGTATCGCGGCCGCAAAATCGAAGTCGACGAGTAAAGGAGCGGGGCATGGACGCCATATTGAAAGAGCTGAAGGTTCAAGGGGTCGCCCGCAGTTCGGACGCCGGGGAGACGCTGGAGTCCGCGGGCAGCTTCGACGCAGAAACGTTGTGCGCGGTGGCAAGCGTCGCTGCGGGTCAGCTGCGCGACATCGGAGACGTGCTCAGCGCCGGGCGGCTCGAACGTTGGTATGTGGTGACCGAGCAACAGGCCTACTACGTGAGCGAGCGCTCCGGCTCTCGCCTCGTAGCCGCTGGCGAAGCCGTCAAAAACGCCGAGGCGACCTCGAAAGCGCTGCACCGCGCCGCGCGCTAGTGACGGCTGAGCAGCGTTCGCGCAACGCTGGCGACTGCCACCGAGCTGGCGATCAGCATCGACCAGCGCGCGGCATTGCGGTCGCTCCGACGGAGCTGCCGAATCGCGGGTACGGCGAGCACCAGCACCGCAGCGATCGGCACCAACGCCGGAACCGCGAGGCCCGACGCGGCGGCGGCCGCACCTGCCAGCGCGGTTCCGGTAACACACGCGACGATGCAGCGCAGGTAGGGCAGGCGGTGTGCGCGCGCGACACCGAAGACCAGCGCCATGAACAACAAATCCCCAACGCCCAAGGCGGGCGCGAGGGCCGAGCTGCCAGGCACTGGGAACCAGGTTGCGAGCACGGACAGCGCGCGCGTGCTCTCGGCGATGGCGTGGCTCGGTCCTTCCGGCGAGAGCAGTGACACGAGGTCTGCACTCGCCGCTACCACGCAGGCGGGAAACAAGTGCGCCGCGTGCTGCACGCGGCGCCCAAGCGAACAGCCGAGCGCCCAAGACGAGCACGTAAGTGCGGTGTCCACCAAGAGGATGGTGGCGATTGCAGGCGGCTGGACGAAGACGAGCGTGAGCAGTAACGCGCCCGCGAACGCGGCCGCCCCGAGCGCGAGTGCCAGCGGTACTTCGACCATCGCGGCCAGCGAAAGGCCGATGATTGGAAACAGTGTGGCGCCGGCGAACGCGGTCGCGCTGGCCGAACCTGCGCTGAGCCCTGCGTGCGGCAGCGCATAGGCTGCAACTGCCGTCGCACTCGGCGTGAGCAGGAGCCCGAGTCCGAGCGGCCAATGCCTCCTGCGAGGCGCGGCGGCGGCTCGGACGGGTGGGCTATCGGTAGTCACGGAAGCCGGATCTTAACCGCATTTCAGGCGAGGCTACAGATTGCACCTCGATCGGCTGAGCGCCCTTTGCGCGCCGAGCGCAAGCGCACTGCGCAAGTGTCGCAGCGCGGACGGCTGCGATGCCGCGCACATTGGCTCGAATCGCCCAACTGCCGTATACGGCACAGTATGTCTTCTACGAGGCCAAGGCGCAGGGCAAGGTCAAGTGCTGCGGCGGCTGGTGTTGCGCTGACCGTCACCCCTCGGGCTCGCTGGTCCGAGGGGAGCTCGCGGGGTACCGGTCGGGCTGGCTTTCGATGATGAAATCCCAGCTATGGTTATCGGTGTTGGTTGCGGCAGGTTTGTCCGAGCTCGGTACACGGCCAGCGCGTGCCTGCGGCGTCTCCGCGTCCGGGGTCTCCTCTTGCAGCCTTGCCGAGCACGACGAAGCAGTGCGGCCGCGCTGGGCGGTGGGAGTGAGCGGGCTCTATACCTCGACGCGCCTGCACTTTGGTGACGAGTTGTACGCCGACCAAGTTCGCTATGCGACGTTGGCGACGCTGGCCTATCTGCCGACGGCGAAGCTCGTGTTGGAGGCGGGCGTCGGCGCTGCGTTTGGCGGCTCGCTGACCTTGCCAGACGGCCGGTACCAGTTCTCGCCCGGCCCCACCGCGCTGCTGGGGGCAGATTTTCGCGCGTTTGACGACGGTCGCTATTTCCTGATTTTGACCTCAGGCCTCTCATTTGCGAGTGCTCGTACCCACGCGACGGGTCAGGCAAGCGAGAGTTACACGGCGTTCGACCTTCGCCTGGGTGCAGAGTTCGGTATCGAGCTCGCGCGCATCGTTCGCCCATACGCCGTTGCGCGCGTCTTCGGTGGCCCGGTCTTCTGGCACTACCAAGACGAAGCCGTTACCGGAACCGATACTCAGCACTATCAGCTGGGCGCCGGGGTTGCGGTTCGCGTCTCGAAAGCGCTGAATCTTTTTGCCGAAGGCATTCCCCTCGGAGAGCAAGCCGTCGCTGTCGGCGCCGGCCTCGCTCTGTGAAGGACGCGAAGCGCGAAGCGAGCAGGCTCTCAGCGCCGCAGGTGCGCCTCTATCAGGCTCGCGAGGAAGGCCGGGTGCTCTTCTTCCAAGTCGTGGCTAGCGTCCGACAAGATCTCGAGCTTGGCATTCGGTAGCCGTTCGAGCAGAAATTCTCCAATTGCGGGCGGAGCGATGGGGTCGTCTTCACCGAGGACGAGCAAGGTGGGCATCTTGATCTGACCCAGCTGTTCACTGAAATCGCTGTCGTCTGTCACGAACCAACGCGGCGCGAATGGTCGCGCGGATACGAACGCATCCCGCCAGTCCAACGCGCCGAAGCGCTGGGCGTTCATCCCGCCACAAGGTACTACCAACACGAGCCGCCGAATGCGTTCCGGATATTCGAGCGCGAGTCTCAACGCGATCGTGCTTCCCATCGAGAGTGAAACCAGATCGCAGCGTTCAGGAAGCTCGGATGCCACCCAACTCACGAGATCAGGCAGCGACCGTATCGCATCGTGATCGGGAGTGTCGCCCAGCCCCGGGTATGCGAAGAGGAAGGCCTCACGCCGATGAGCAAGGACGTTGGCGATCGGTTCCCAGACTGTCGATTGCCCGCTGGCGCCCGGTAGGTAAGCCACCGGCAAATACTCGGTCCTGAGGCTGCTCATCCAACTCCCATCCGTCGAAAATTCCGGCCGCGATCCCAACCGCCGATACTAGGGTGAATCGGTGAACGCGCTCAAATTCCTGAGCGTCGATGGCTGCACGGGTGCGCAGGGTGCTGGCGTGCACCATTCGAAACAGAGCAAGGCAGGGCGGCGGCCGAGTTCTCTCGGCATCATCCCGAGGGGTGTCGCGAGTCGCGAAAAACCCGCACAGAATAGGCACCAACGGCGCCCTGTCCAAGATAGAGCCGGCTTTTTTGCGATTTTCGAGCAAGGCCACCGCGTTTTATCGGCAAATACCAGATGCTCTCCCGGCGATTGGTTGTGCAGGTCAATGATCCGCGCTACAAGGCGTGCCGCACAGCGTGTTCGGTAACCGCCTGGCTGCTCTCTCGTCAATCGTACGAGCGTCGCGGATAGTCGTTTCCCAGCAACGACCGTGTGACGCGGTGGATTTACACCGACACCGGAGCCGATGACATCGGCGCCGGGAGCAACGCCCCCGCAGGGGGGCACGACAGTAGAGAGTAGTAAGTAATGAACAACCGATTGTACGTGGGCAACCTTTCCTTTCACACCACCGAAGACGTGCTCTTGCGCACGTTCGGCCAGGCCGGTGAAGTCACTGAAGCCAAGCTGGTGATTGACCGAGAGACGGGCCGTTCGCGCGGCTTTGCATTCGTCTCGATGGGCAGCGATGCAGACGCTCAGAAAGCCATTTCCGAGCTCGACGGTACGGACCTCGAAGGTCGTCCGTTGCGCGTCAGCATCGCGGAGGAACGCAAGCCCCGCGCCGGCGGCGGTGGCGGTGGCGGTGGCGGCGGTGGTTACGGCGGTGGCGGTGGCGGTGGCGGCGGCGGCGGTGGTCGCGGCGGCCGCGGCGGCGGTGGCGGCGGCGGCGATCGTCGCGACCGTTGGTGAGCTGACCCCAACAGGCTGCGCGACGCGCACTCTCGCGCGTCGCGCTTGGCCCCCTCATCGTGGCTGACCAGGGGCCCAGATTTTTCTATTAGCCACTGAAAGCATCGCTTGCATGCCAGGACCCCAGAGCGCCAAGAAACGTCAACGCGAAGCAGCTCGTCAGGGCTACGCACGGGACAAGGCCGCCAAGAAAGAAGAGCGCAAGGCGACCAAGACTCCGCGAGCGCCCGGTGAAGAGGGCGAAGACCCAGATCTCGCTGGCATCGTCGCGGGCCCGCAGCCCAAGCCCGAGGGTGAAGAAGATTGGGAAGTACCGCCCGCGGTAGCTCCCCGGTGAGAAGCGCGAGCGTTCACGCTCGCTAGGCTCCCACCCGCTCGGCGCGACGCGCATCGAGCTCAGCAAAATAGGTCGTGCGAACTGCGCTCTACAGCGAGTCCGTCGCGCGCCACAGATACCAACTAGCGACGGTGCGGTAGGGCTTCCAGCGTTGGGCACGTGCCTCGAGCTCAGCCTTCGAGGGCAGCTCTGCCGTGCCGAATGCGATCGAAAAGCCCTTCCGCACGCCATAGTCGTCGACCGGCAGTACGTCGGGGCGGCCGAGTCGGAACATGAGCAACATCTCGACCGTCCAACGACCGATGCCGCGGACTTCGGTCAAGCGCTCGATGATCGCTTCGTCACTCAGCTCTTGAATCTGCGCCAGCGTCGGAATCGCGCGCGTTTGGCAGCGCTCAGCCAAATCACGCAGGGCCAGATACTTCGCGTTCGAGAGCCCCGCGCCGCGCAGATCGGCTTCGCTGGCACTCAAGACCTGCGCGGCCGTCAGCGCTCCTCGCGCGCGTGGGAACAAGGCTCGCACGCGCGCGAAAATCGTGGCGGCCGCTTTGCCGTGCAGCTGCTGATACACGATCGACTCAGCTAGCGCTGCAAAGATGCTGGGCGTGGTCTTGAGCTGCAAGCGACAGGGGCCGACGCGCGCGATCAAGCGCGCGAGCTTCGGATCTGCGGCACGCAAAGTGTCGACGGCGAGCGCCGGGTCGAAGCCGAGCTCACCATCGCCGTCGAACAGGCTTTTTTGCGCTTGTTCGATCCGCAGCATCTTGAGCTTGGTGACTGTGCCCCCGCTGGCGGAAAATCCGCCGGGCTTACCGCGCGCGGCCAGCACGCGGTGACACGGCACGACGATCGCGAACGGGTTTTTCCCGAGTGCCTGCCCCACCGCGCGCGCCGCGCCCGGCGAGCCGACGCGCGCGGCGACTTCGCCGTACGACAGCGTAGCGCCCGCCGGGATCGTCCGCGCGATCTCGTACACGCGTCGATGGAACGGGGGCACGAGCGCCATGTCCAGCGCGATCTGCTCGAGATCGGTGGCTTCTCCGCGCAGCAAGGTCACGATGCGGTCGACCGCACGCTGTACCACTGGAGGCGGCGCGCTTTCTCTCACTTCCGGATAGCGCACGGTCATGCGCCGACGGGTCGCGCCGGGGCTGGCTTCGGGCAAATGCACCCCGCAGATACCGCTTGCACCCCAGGCGATGCCGCACCGGCCGATGGCGGTGTCGAACAGAGCGAATCCGGATGCGGTCATTGTCTCTTTGGCCGAGCTAGGAGTATCGGTCACAAGAACCTGTGACTTGGAAAAACTCGTGCAAGTGCACGAGCCAGTGAGTGTACCAAAAGTTCGAACGGCCGTTCGTTAGCCTGGTTTGTGCCTCTTGCCGCTTGACCCCGCGGCGCTGCTGGATTCTACGGGCTTCGTGAGTCACATACATTTCGTTGGTGGTGAGAAGGGTGGCGTCGGTAAGAGCGTGGTTGCACGCTTGCTGGCGCAATGGTTCATCGACCGTTCGCTACCGTTCGCGGCAGTCGATGGCGATCTTTCGCACGGCGCGTTGGTTCGCATGTACGCGGATTACTCGCAGCCAGTCGATCTGAGCGATCCGGCGAGCGCGGATCAGATCGTCGACCGCGCGCTGGGCGCCGATCGCCGAGTGTTGATCGACCTGCCTGCTCAGAGCGTGCGCACGCTGTGGACCTGGCTGTCCGAAGCGAATGTCTTCGCGTTCGCCAAGGAGGCCGGCATTCGCATGAGCTTCTGGCACGTCAGTGACGGTGGCTTCGCTTCGGTCGGCGAGATCGAACGCGCGCTCGACTTGTTCGGCGACCAGTTCGAACACAAAGTGGTCCGAAACCTGGGCCGCTCCAAGAACTTCACCCAGTTCGATGAATCGAATGCCAAGCGCCGCCTCGATCAACTCGGCGGAAAAACCATCGATCTGCCGGAGCTCGACGCTCAGTCCATGTACAAAGTCGATCGCTTGGGTTCGAGCTTCTGGGGCGCCATCCACAGCAGCGGCGAAGAAGGCCTCAAGCCGCTCGAGCGCCAACGCGTTCGCTTGTGGCTCGAGCGCAGCTACGCCCAGCTCGAAACCCTGCACGACGCGCTCTGAACGCCTAGCCTGCCAGCCAGCGCTGCAGTCCCTCGTTCACGAACTCTGCTTGAACGGGCGAAATGCCGACCAATAGCCTGGACGTTCGTCCGTCGACCAGGGTCACGAGCAGCGCGCGTTGGTACAGCTGATACACGCCGCCGCGACCGATCTCGACGCGCTCGATCTGTGACCGCGGCAGTAGCAAGGAGCGTCCCAGACGCCGCGTACCCTCGACCTCCAGCGCGCGTTCGCCGATCAGCAGCGAGCGCTGCGCGGGCCCGCGCAACCAAGCCAAGAAGGGCAGACCCAGAAACCAAAAGGCGATGAACACGTGGTGTCGCCAGGCCTGCAGCAGCGTGAACACCACGCCGCCCACGAACAGGAGCCGGGGCAGCGCCGAGAGTGCGCGGCTCAACGGGTTCAATCGCAGCTCGAGCCGCACGCCGCCCGTTGCGGGCCGCTCGAGTCGTAGCCCCGCGGGCAGCTCCACGCCGTACTCGGGGTCGCTCGGGTCTTTCGTGGGGTCGTCGCTACCGGTCACTGCGGGCACGCTCAACAGGAGTAGCGCCGCTCAGTATCGGATCTGCTCGCTCTGGACAAGTGGCGGACCCGCCTTAGATCAGAAACCTGCCCAAACTCCTGCGCGTCGCCGTGATTGCAGAAGACCCCCTCGTACGCAGCGGCCTGGTGTCGCTGCTCGGGTTCGAGCAGGGCTTCGCCGTCGCGGGGCAAGCCAGCGCGCCCGACGATGCACTCGGCGGCATTTCAAGCGCCGAGCTCATGCTTTGGGACGTCGGGTCGCGGGCGGCCGCGCCGCGCAGCGCGGTGCTGGACCGCCTTCCGACCTTGGCCTTGGTCCGGGACGAAGAAGCTGCACTCGAGTTGTTGCGCGCGGGAGCTTTGGGCGTGCTCCTGCGCAGCGCCGAGGGTGAGCGCTTGCTCGCCGCGCTGCGCGCGGTGGCGACCGGCCTGGGCGTATTCGATCCGGCGTTGCTTCGAACGCTGCTCGCCGCCCGCGCCGCACCACAAGATGGCCTACTGTTTACCCCGCGTGAGGCGGAGGTACTGAGTTTGATGGCCGAAGGGCTGTCGAACAAGTTGATCGCCGATCGCTTGAAAATCAGCGAACATACCGCGAAATTCCACGTCAACGCGATTCTGAACAAGCTCGACGCCGAGACCCGCACGGAAGCCGTGGTCAGCGCTGCGCGCCGTGGCCTCCTGATGTTGTAACGCGCTTCGCGAGCCCCGACGGGGAAGCTCCCCCGCCGATCGGGCAGGCCGTGCCTGACTGATCAGGCGATACCCGGGACTACGAGCCAGGCTTAGCATTGCAATCATGAGCAGCAACGCAGCACAAGATTTCTCGAATGCACTGGCTGATGCCGTCGACCGCGTGAGCGGTAGTGTCGTACGCATCGAAACTGGGCGCAGGCGGCCCGCGTCGGGCTTGGTTTGGTCGGCAGAGGGTTTGATCGTCACCACCGCGCACGGTCTCGAGCGGGAGGAGAGCGTGGAGGTGTCGCTCGAATCGGGTGAGGTGCATTCAGCGACGCTAGTGGGCGCCGATCCCTCGAGCGACATCGCCTTACTGAGGGTGGACGGAACCAGTTTGGCGGTATGCGAGCGTGCCCCCGCGGATAGCCTCCGGCGCGGCCAACTGGTGCTCGCGCTGAGTCGACCGGGGCGCACGGTGCGTTCGAACTTAGGCGTGGTCAGCGCTCTTTCGGATCAATGGCGTGCACCGGGCGGCGGCAAAATCGAGCGCTACATCCAGAGCGACGTCAGCGTCGAGCCCGCTTTCTCGGGCGGCCCCTTGATTGACGCATCCGGTCGCGTGATTGGAATCAATAGCGCGGGGCTGCTACGCGGGGCCGCGCTGACGCTATCGACCGTGACGATCGAACGCGTGGTCGGCGCACTCGTGTCGCATGGGCAGATTCAACGCGGCTATCTGGGGATCAGTTCCACCCCGGCGCGTCTACCCCAAGCCGTGGCGGAGAGCGCTGGACAGCGCGTGGGCCTGGTGGTGACCGCGCTGCAGCCGGATGGTCCTGCGGAAGCAGCGGGCTTGCTGCTGGGCGACGTGTTGCTCAGTTTGGCTGGCGAACAACTCGAGAGCATTGCCGATTTGCAGGCTGCGCTGGAAGAGCGCGCGAGTCGAGCGGTGCCGCTGCGCTTGCTGCGCGGGGGGGCCGCGCAGGAGCTATCGGTGACCCCGAGCACGAGGTCCTGACATGTCCCGCTTGAGCGAATTCTCGGATGAGCTCGAGAGTTTGGTGCAAAACTCGGCGCCCAGCGTCGTGGCGGTCGAGCATGGGCAAGGCCAGGGCAGCGGCATCATCGTGTCCGGTGATGGCTATGTGATCACCAATGCGCACGTCGTGCACGGCAGAGCCGGTGTGCTGAGCGTGCGCTTGGCAGGCGGTGAAGAGCTACCCGCCGAGGTGGTAGGCGAAGATCACACGAGTGACTTGGCCGTGCTACGCGTGGGCGCTCGCGGCCTGCCGAGCCTGTCCTTGGATGAATCCCGGCGGCTGCGCGTCGGCCAACTGGTGCTGGCCATCGGTAACCCCTTGCGCTTCGAGCGCTCGGTCAGTTTGGGCGTGGTCAGCGCCATCGATCGCAGTCTGCCGGGCCCGGGGCGGCGTCCGTTCGAAGGTTTGGTGCAGACCGATGCGGCGATCAATCCAGGCAATTCTGGCGGCCCATTGCTCGACGCGCGGGGCGCCGTGGTCGGGATCAACACCGCGGTGATTCCGCGCGCGAACGGCCTCGGCTTTGCCATCCCTGCCCATACGGCGGCTTGGGTTACCGCGGTGTTGATTCGCGATGGTCGCATCGAGCGCCCGCTGCTCGGCATTTCGGCGCAAGGCATCGATCTGGCACCGCGAGTGGCGGAGGTCGTCGGTCAACAGCGCGCCGTGCGCGTGCATGGCGTGGCCGATGACTCGCCCGCCAGCCTCGCCAGCATCAAACCCGCGGACTTGTTGCTCTCCGCCAATGATAGTCCGCTGTACAGCGTCGACGATCTGCAACGGGTGCTCGTGCTCTCGCGCGGAACCGACATAGCCTTGCGCTTGAGCCGCGACGGACAGCCGATCTCGCTGTCCGTCACCCCGCAGCTCAAGCGCCGAGCGGCCTGAGCAGAGCTCAGCTCTGCGGCGCGGCGCTGGTCGCTTGGCCAGCATCCTTCCAACCGCGGATGCCAGCGCGCATCACGCTTACGTCGCTATAGCCGGCGGAAGCCGCTCGCGCAGCTGCTTTGTCGGACGCGCGGCATTGCGTGCCACCACAATAAAAGACGAGCTTATCGCTCTTTGCCGCAGGCAGCACGCTGAGCGGATATTCCTTTTCGCTGGCGAGCAGCACGGCCCCCGGAACGACTCCGTACTCTTTGCGAGTGTCGGCGTCATTGGCGTCCAAGATGGTCGCACTCTTGTCTTTGACGAAGTGTTCGACATCACTGACCGTCACTTCGGCGATCTTCTTTTCTTCGGCCGGCGCGCTGGGGGCGGCTTGCTCGGTCGAGGAAGATGAGGACGTGTGGCAAGCAACGGCGAGCGTCGCGCACACGGCAGCGGCAGATGTGAGCTTTGCGATTCGAATGAACATGGCCGTAGTTTACGCCCATCTCGCCGGGTGCAAGTGAAGGTCGTGTGTCGATAAGTTTCCGCGGTGAGTCGTCGATTTAGCGTCTTTTTGCCACAAATTTCGGCCCGCTTTGGCTAAGGCGAGTGACTGGGTTAGACCCGGGGCCCGCGCGTGATCCTCGCCCTCCTGGTTGCCGTCCTTTCCGTCCTACTCGGCGCGGCGCTGTCGTTCGTGCCCAGCACGTCGCGCGCGCTGCTCGGCTACATGCGGACCTTTGCGACCTTGGCCGCAGTCGCAGTGGTGGTCACGCATTTGCTCCCCGAAGCGTTGCGTGAGCTCGGCCCGCTCTCGATTTTGCTGTTCCTGGGCGGTTGGTTCGCGCCGGCATTGGCGCACTTCATTGGTCAGCGCTCGACCAGCGGCCGCGCGCAACACGCCGTGCTCGAGGCGGGTTATTGGGGCTTGGTCGTGCACCACGTCGCGGACGGCATCGGGCTCGGCGCGTACACGCGCTTGCCGGCTGACCAAGGCTCGCACCTGGACGTGATCATTGCACTTGCCGCCCACACGGTGCCGCTGATCGCGGTCGTCTCCCTGGCTTATCGCACGACCTTCGGCGCGCGTTCGGCGGTCTTGCGTTCGCTCGGGCTTGCCGCCGCCAGCGTGGTCGGCATCGGCCTATCCAGCCTAGTCGCCGCCACGACCATCGAAGGCTTTGCGCCGGTCATCGCCGCCGTCGCGGCCGGGCTTCTGCTGCATGTCGTCACCCACGATTTGACCGACGACCCCGCGCACGGACCACTTGCCCGCTCACTCGACTTGCTCGTCGCTGGCTTGGGTGTCGCCGTCAGCTTGCTCGGTGTTTGGCACAGCAACGATCCAGGCACGCTCGCGTTTGCACAGGGGCTGGTGCAACTCACCGAGCGCACTTCGCTCGTAATTCTGGTGGCGCTGTTGGCCGCCGCATTCTCCTTGCGCGCGCCGGACCCGCACTCGAAGTGGGCGCGCGCCGCGTCGCCCGCAGGCGCCCTCGGCGCAGAAAGCGTGCTGCTCAGCATCGCTCTGTTCGGCTTCGTGGCAGCCATCCTGCGCCTCGTAGTCACGAGCCTCGCGGTCGCATTCTCGAGCAGACCGACGATCGAATCCGCCGCGACCGAGCTCGCACCCGCTCAGCACTGGCGCGCTCGCGCTTCGGAGGCGCTCGAGTCGTCGGGGCCCTGGCTGGTCCTCGGGTTGTTGATCGGCGCGCTACTCACCAGCGTACCGAGCTCGGTCCTGAATCCGCATATTGGAGGCATGCTCGTCGAATTATTGGTCGTGGCTCTGGTGGCCAACCTCACTCCAGTCGCCGCGCCGGCTGCGGTGCTGATCGCGGCTGGCTTCGCCGGCTTGGGTCTATCGTCCGGCGCGATCCTGCTGTTTGCAACCCTTGCCCCGATCGCCGATTCACTGGGCTCGTCGCCCAAGGCGCGCATCATCGTCACTGCGCTTTGCCTCGCCCTCGCAGCCGCCTGCAATCGCCTCGGTCTATCCACGTTGCCACTCGACGGCGCGCTCTCGCAGGGCGACTTGGGTCCACGCGCCGCGATCACGCTCACCGTCCTGCTCTTGTTCGGCATCTGGCAGCGAAGCGCACGCCTGTGGCTGTCGACCATCGTGCGGCCCCCTCCGCACGAACACGAACATGCCCACGATGTCCACGGCCCACACGCAGCCCACCCAGAGCACGGAGTTCGCGCACCCCACCGCCACTAGTTGCAACTCGGTGAGGGTGGGCGATCGCAATCCAGCATCGCAGCTCGCAGCTGTGCGAGAGTTTCCGACTTGGACGCCCTCGTGGCGCGGCGATCGACGGATCAATTGTCCGGTGCCAGACATTGATCGCTACGCGTAAAGGGCTCGCCCGCTCGATCTTTCGCGCTGCGACTAGCGCAGAGCTCGCACGTCAGCCCACGCGCACGGCTTCGTCGATCTGACGCGTGGCCTCGAGCAGCAAGGAATTGACCGAGCGGGGCGGCGAGATTTGCGATTCGAGTGGGTTCTGCCGGAACCAAAATCTGCCATTCTTCCAACCCAGCACTTCACGCAGGGATTCCACTGGGTCGACGTCGTTCTCGCTGACCCGGCTACCCACGACCGAGCCGTCTTCCAGCTCGAAAGCCGCTAGAGCACCGTCTTCGCCCTGCACCTTGAGCCGGCCACTCCGCCGCTCGATTTCCAGCATCGCGAGCACGGTGGACAGTGACATGTCACCAATGCTGCCGCGGATCGATGAGCCCGAGATCGACGTCTCGTCGTCTTCCGAAGCCTCGCGTCCGAGCGAGAAATCACCGGTTTCGTCCAGGCGGGGAGGGTGCACGCTGCGCGGGGGCTCGGAGCTACGCGCTTTCGGCGCGCGCGAGTCGCGCCGTTCGCTTTCCTCTTTCACGTCTCGCGCGCTCGGGCGTTCGAGGCGATCCAAACGGCGCTCGATGCGCTCCAAGGTGGAACCCAGATGGTCCAGGGCGACGGCGTGCGCGTCGACGCTCTCGGCGATGCTTTCAACGAGCTCCGCGGTGCGGCGGTCGGTGCGCCGTTCGCGGCGTGAGCGGTGCGACAGGCGACGAGCGATCACTTCGAGCGCGTCCTCCAATCCTTGCAAGCGCTCGGACAATGCGTCGAAGCGGGCGCGTCCGTCCGCGCGCCGCTCAGCGCGGCGATCGTCGGCAACGACGGTGGGGCGGGGAGGCGCGGCTTGCGCGGCGCGAAGCACATCCACGCTGGTCTCGGGGTGGTCATGCGGCTCGCGAACGTCAGTGACTGGAGCAGGGCTGGCCGCACCGCTGGCAACGGTGGGTTCTGGCGCAACCGGGGTAACCTCTGCTGTCAGATGGGTCGCGATCCAACGTCGCCAAAGCGCTGCGCGCCATTCCGTGTCCAAGAAGGAAAGCGGCCCTCGACGCCCGGGTGACATAAGTCTAGTTCAATCGAAAACGCCCAGTTTTGCGAGTCCCGAAATGGGAAAACTGAATGTTGGGATGGGCTAGGTGTCGGTCTGGTTTCGCATCTCAGCGAATCAGCAAGCCATATGGTAGCGCGACCGCGACGTGCTCGCGCTCCGCGAGTGGGGCAAACGCACTTACGAACGAACGCAACTCCTCGGGGACCTCGGAGAGCAAGCGCGTGGCCGGAGCTGCACTCAGACGATTGAACGCGGCAGCCGCATCGGCGTCGCTCGCGTCGTCGCCGACCAGCAGGCTATCGAGCAAGCTTTCGCGGCCGCCTTCGACGCTGACCGGTGCGTCTGCCTCCAGGTGAGCCGCCTTGCGCGCTGCGGCCAGGGCCTCGGACAGCCCGCCAATTTCATCGACCAGCCCGCGCTCCAGCCCCTGATCGCCGCTCCAGATGTGACCCTCGGCCGAGGCGCGCACTTTCTCGACCGCCATCTGCCGGCCGTGCGCGACACGGGCGATGAACAAATCGTAGATGCCTTGCATTTGCGCCCGCACGCGTTCGCGCGTCGCGTCGTCCCAGGAGGTCAGTGGTGAGTTGAAAGCAGCGCGTTCGGCGGCGCCCGGTTCCGGGCTGGCCGCGAACGTCTCGGCGTGGATGCCAAACTGCTCGAGCGCAGGTGCGACGTTGATCTTGCCCCCAAATACTCCAATCGAACCGACGATGCTGGTCCGCTCAGCGAAGATGCGCTGGCTCGCACAAGCGATGTAATACCCGCCGCTAGCTGCCATGTTGCCGACCGACACGATCAGCGGCTTCTTTTTTCGCAGCTCCATCATCTCGTGCCAGATCAAATCGCTGGCCAGGGGCGAGCCTCCGGGCGAATCGATGCGCAAGACGACGGCCTTGACCGAGTCATCTCGTTGCATCCGGCGCAGGGTCTTGCCCAACGCGCGCGCAGTGATGCCGCCGCGTGAAAGCGGGCCGCCCGCTTCCATCGTGATGGCGCCCTCGGCCGGCACCACGGCGATGTGAGGCTGACCGTCGTTTTCGCTGCTTGCGCCCGAGACCAGGCGCAGCAAATCACCGATGCCGAATCCGCCGCCGCTCTTTGCGCGTGGTCCGAAGCTGACCTCCAGCGCGCTGACTTTGGCCGCCTTCTTGGCCGCTTCGAGTGCTTCGGCATCGAAGCCGATCTCGTCGATCAGGCCACGCTCGAGCGCTTCACCGGCGCTCCACGGGCCGTGCTCCAGCGCGCTGCGCAGAGCATCGCTCTTTCTGACTTCGTTGCTCTCGTCGAGCCACGCGCCGCGAATTGCGGCCAGGGTCTCGACGAGCGAGGCGCGTGCCTCTTCGCTCGGTCCCTCGCGCGTCAGCGGTTCGGCGCCGCTCTTGAACTTGCCCATGTGCAAGAAATCGACGTCGATCTTCAATTTCTCGAAAATTCCGTGCAAATACACCATCTGCGCGGCAATCCCGATGGTCGATACGTCACCGGCGGGGCTCAGCCAGACCTTGCTGCAACCACGGGCGGTCAGCAGCGCGCTCGAATTGTTGAGCGTGTGCGCGTGACACACGACGGGCTTGCCCTTACTGCGCAGCTTGCCGAGAAGCTGCGACAGCTCTTCGCTCTCGGCCAGATCGAAGGATGCTTCACCCAAGCGCACGAACAGACCGCGCACTTTGTCATCGGTCGCAGCGCGGCCAATGATGCGCACGAGGCCGGTATAGGTTTGCGCGGCAGAGGCGCGAAACAGCGCACTGCCATCGGTACTCTCCGGCGCGCCCGCGCTCAGGTCGAGCTCGACCAGGCGGGGTTCGTTGGTCTTCGGCGCGTCGTGCGATTTACCGGCATCCGTGTGCCGCGGCCGCGCACTGCAAGCCGCGAGGAGCAGCACCGGGAGCAGCCAACGGGCTCGAAGATTCATTTTGCCTCGGGGAGATCGGTCGTGTCGATGGTCGGTGCGGGGGGCAGCGGAGCTTCGGGTTTGATCGTGGCTCCGGACTCCACTGGCGCGGCCGCTGCGCCTGGCTTTGACGCTTCGCTGTGAGCGATGCGCGCGGCGGCGCGCGCGCCGTATTCGGAATTCGTTCCGGCCTGCTCGACCAAACGGCGGTAGAGCGCGAGCGCGCCGGGCTTGTCTCCCGCGTCCCATTTTTGATCAGCGCTCGCCAAAATTGCCGGCCAATAGTTGGGATTCTCAGCCAGCACCCGATCGTACAGCTTGGCCGCCAGGGCCGGGTCGTGGCGCGCCTTGGCCACGTCACCGAGCCCGGACAGGGCTTCGGTGTTGCCGGGCTGATCGGTGAGCACCGAGTCATACAGCTGAGCGGCGCGCGAGAGATTGCCCTGATGGAGCGCAGCGGACGCTTGCGACAGCCGCGTTCGGAAGTCGCTCGCGGGGAGGCGTGCTTCTTCCGGCGCCGGTGAGGTATCGAGCTTGGGCAGCTTGCTCGTGTCGACCGCTGCGATTTTCGCTGGAGCATCACCGGCTGCTTCGACCGAACGCTTGGCGCGGAGCAAGAAGGCACGCAGCTCCTCGAGCAACGGGTGCGGCTTGGGGCGGCCGTCGATTTTCGCGAATTCGGCTTCGGCTTCGCTCACTCGACTGGCACGCGCCAGGGAGTAAATGAGCGCGGCTCGCGCGCGCCCGGGCTCGCGCTCACCGGCTGCGGCCGTGCGCAAGCGGTCGATCACCGAGGGCCAGACCGGAGCCGGATCGGCCAAGTCGAGCGCGGCCAGGACGTAAGCATTTTCCGGCACACTGGCGTTCGCGCTGAGCGGAGCCAGCCACTCACGCGCCTTGTCGGCTTCGCCGTTCAACCGCAAAGCGTCGACGCGTGCGCGCAGGACGGCCGGATCCTCCGGTGAAACAGCGAACGCGCGATCGACCGCCACGTGCGCTTTGCCGACGCGGCGCCCGAGCTCGCGATAGGTGGCTTGCACCAGATCGATCGAGCTCGGATCGATGATTCGCAGCTTGAGCCATGAAACGTCCGCGCGCAGCGTTTCGAGTCGGGCAAGTGCGGTCAGCACCGCGGGATCTTTTTCGGCCAGCGCGGCGGCCTTGTCGAACTCTTCCTTGGCGCCTTCGAAGTCGCCTTCGTCGGCCAAGCGCGCTCCTTCGCTCAAGAACTTCGCGACGCGCGCGTCGCTCGAAGTCTTGACCTCGGCCAAACCCGTGAGTTGCGCGATGAAACGGCGCCCCACCGTGGCGCCGAGCAACCCGAGTACGCCGACCACGACCACACCAGCGATCCAGCGTGAGCGCGCCACGCGCGCGTGGTGGTCCTCGGGCGGGTGGTCGGAGTGCAGCTGGTCGTAGGATTTGAAGCTGTCTCTGATGTTGGCTACTTCGATCGGCGGCAAATTGCGCGGCGAAGACACCGGCGCGTGGGCTACCGGTACTTCCAGCGTGGCGTCGAAAGCGGCCACGAGGGGCGACATCGGAGTGCCCACGAACGAGCTCCGCGCGGAGTCCGGCACACTCTCGGTCAGGGTGCGCGGCTTGGGCCTGGCGTTTACCGTGGCTGGCTGCGCGCCGGAAACCGACGCCGCTGAGCCGCTCGGCAACGTGTTGCGCGGTGCCGCGGGCAAATCACCCGGAAGTGTGGCTGAGAAGACTCCAGACTCTTCTTCTGCCATCGGTCGTGCCATCAGCTCGGTGTCGGGAATCGATTCAGACGCCGGAGGTGCGGCCTCGCTGAACGACGGCGAGCCGGGGATTGGTTGCGTCGCAGGTGACGGTCGTTCGGGCGCATCAATCATCGCTTCGCGGGCGACCGGTGGCGCTGCCGAAGTGGTTGCCGTGGTTGAACCCGGCGCTTGCGTGGGTCCTGGGGGAGGCGCTACCCGCGGCGGAGGCTCGCTCCGGTAACCGCGAACCGGTTGCGGGGGTGCGACGCCGTGCAGCGTGCGCTGGACGCGTTCCCCCGCGCCGGATTTGCGCGGCGGATTTGCCTGAGTGACTTGAAAAAACGGCTCGAGCTCGGCGATTGAACCAAGCGGACGCGGAGTCTGCTTGC
Source organism: Pseudomonadota bacterium (assembly GCA_037200885.1). Taxonomy (GTDB): domain Bacteria; phylum Myxococcota_A; class Polyangia; order Polyangiales; family Polyangiaceae; genus PMG-095. Next base: position 190,584 of record JBBCIN010000003.1, on the reverse strand, counting down.
CGCGCGAGAGGAGATCGCTCGCCAGAACTTTCTTATCGGCGATGCCGCGCTGCAGCTCGCGCAATGAGGTGTACACCAATTCACGGCCCGAGGCGGTGCGCACGACCCAACGCTCGGGCGCCAGGCCGGCGAGCGTGCCCTTGCCCGGATAAATCTTGAATTGAAACCCGCAGTTCGTACACTTGACCGTCGTACCCCGTTCGGAAATCAGGGCGTCGTCGAACTCGTACTCAGTGTCACAGCGGTTACAACGAACGTCCATATCGACTGGGGTGAAGGGGCGAAAAACCTAGCATGCTCGTGCATTTTTCAGCGATTTTCTTTGCTCTAGCCGCGTTCGCGCTGAATGCTGGCTTGTCTCGGGCACGCTGCTTGCTACCCTTGCGACCAAGCCCCATTGAAGCGAGCAGCAGTCACGGTAATATTCTTCGGCGTACTCGCTGCTCTTGGCGGTTGCCCATCCAACACGGACGACGGCTGTTACCGCAATAGCGATTGCGCCCCGGGCTACCTCTGCGATGACGCGACGGGTGCGTGTCTCGCGTCGGCCGACGGCGGCGATGATTCTTGCCGCGCGCCGAGTGATTGCGGCGCAGGTTATACCTGCAGCAAGGACGGCCACTGCATGCCGGGCGATTGTTACTTCAACCACTGCGTGACTGGTTTTCAGTGTCAGTCCAGCACGGGTACGTGGGAGTGCGTACCGACCTCAGCCGGTGCCGCGGGCACTGGCGGCAACGAGGACGCGAGCCAGGCCGGCGCGTCCGGCTGAAGCTCTCTACTTCACGACTCGAAGGTACGGCGGCAGCTCGCGCTTCGGCTTGCTGATTTCGGCCGCAGTTCGCGGAGTCTCCGGCTTCGATGGCGCGGACTTCTTGACGTGCGCCGCTTGTCGAGCGACCGCGGGCTCCGGCTTGGGGGCAGCCGCCGCCGTTTTGGCTTCAACGGAGTCAGGCGGGCTCTTGGAAACCTTGGCTGGCGATTTGCCAGCGGGCTTGGGCGCGGTCTTGACCGACTTGGGCGCCGCAGCTTTTGTCAGAGCTTTGGACTTGGAGCTGGCTTTCAGCGCGCCCTTGCTGGCTTCAGCCTTGCCGCTGCTGGATTTGGTGGGCGCCTTCGTGGCCTTTGCGGCCGGTTTCTTCTCGGCGGCGTGGGTAGGCTCGGCCTTCGCGGCGACTTGAGCCGCGGTCTCCCCCTCACCCACGGAACGCAAATGGGCGCGCGGTTTCTCGGGAGCCTTCTGCGCTTGGGCTTGGGCGGCGACCTCCGCGGGAACGTCTTCTGCCCAGACCATGGCTTGCCCGTTTTCACCGACCAAGGCGAACACCGCGGGCCAGGGAATCATGCAGAAAAAGGGCGAGCGGTTGAAGCTCAACGTGCACGACAAGCCTTGCTCGTCGACGTGCAAATCCGGGATGGCCACTGCCATGTTCAAGCCAACTTGCAGCACGAGCTGCGGCTGATTCTTGAAAGACATGGGCACCTGTACCGAATCCGCACGCGGATCGAGGTGGATGTACATTGACGCTTGTTCGAGCAACGCCAATGCGACGTCCTTCTTCGGTGGAAGGCGAGCCGTCGGAGCCATATTCAGCCCGTTACTTAGCGCCCTCCGCTCCAAATTGCCAGCGATGGGGCACGGACCGTTCGATCTGAGGATGCGGCTGGCCGCCCGTAGCTCCGGGTACCCTCAAACTCCCAGCTCCGAAGGCCTGTCGAACCGTGCCATTTTCCCGCGAACCTGTGGCACAAGCTCGGCAAAATTCGCGATCGGCAACGTGCAGACGACGAGACCCGCCGGTGGCAGTGACACGGGGTCGCCGGTCAAAATCAGCGCCAGCGCCTCGAGGCCCGGATTGTGCCCGACCAGCAGCACGCGCTGGGCGTCCGGCGCGTGCCGTCGCACGGCCGTTATATAAGCCTCCGGCTCGGCCAAATAGAGCTCCTCGAGCTCGTCGATCGAGCCGCTGAAGTGCGCAGCCGCTGCTGCTAGCCGTGCGGTCTCCCGGGTCCGTCGCGCGCTCGAAGCGAGGATGCGGTCGGGCAACAGGTCTTCGTTGCGGAGCAATTGCCCCATCAGCTCTGCCTCGCGCTTTCCGCGTTGCGTGAGCGGCCTTGCAGCGTCGCTGCTGCCTTCTTCTGGAGCAGCCTTGCCGTGGCGCAGGATGAGCAGAGTTCTCATGTGCTCATAAGATCGTCGGAACGCCTCGGGCATGCAAGAATGACTTGTCAGGATGGCACAGCGGATTCTTGTCGTCGAGGATGAGCCGGCGATCGCGGAATCGGTCGCCTACGCGCTCGGGCGCGATGGCTTTTCCGTCACGCTGGCCGCCACCGTGACGGCCGCCGCCGCGCTCGTCGACGCGGCTGATTTGGTCATTTTGGACCTGATGTTGCCCGACGGCAGCGGCTTCGATTTGATCGGCCGCTGGCGCAAAAACAAGCACATTCCGGTGATCGTCCTGTCCAGTCGTGATGGCGAAGCCGACCGCGTGGTCGCGCTCGAGGCCGGCGCGGACGACTATGTGACGAAGCCTTTCTCGCCGCGTGAAGTCGTGGCGCGCGTGCGCGCCGTGCTGCGTCGGTCGCAGCAAGAGTTGGGGTCCGGCGGACCGGCACCAGCCATTTCACTCGATGCTGCGACGCGTCGCGCACGCGCCAACGGCTCGAACCTCGAGCTCACGCGCGTCGAGTTCGACGTCCTTTCCTGTCTGCTCGAGCAGCCCGGTCGAGTGTACAGCCGCGTCGAGCTGATCGGTCGCGTCTGGGGTGACGGCTTTGCCATCACCGATCGAACGATTGACTCCCACGTCAAAGCATTGCGGAAAAAGGTCGCGGAAGCGGGCGCCGAACCCGGACTGATCGAAACGGTTCGCGGTGTCGGCTATCGCGTGACGGACGCTCCGAGCGCGTTGAAAGAGCCGTGATTCGCCTGATTGTCGTCGCCGCCGCTTCGGTGGGGCTGATGCTGTTCGTGGCGTTCGTGGTCTCGCGTCTGCTGCGCACCCGTACGCGCGGCATGTCGATTCGGATGCAGATCTTTTTGGCCTTGGCCGTCATCGTCGGCGCGTTCGCTTTCGGCTTGGGTTTGATGGTGATCGATCGCATCGAGGCGCGCGCAGTGCGCATTGCGTCACAAGCCGCCGAGGACGAGGCCGTGGCCTTGGCCGGCATGATGGCTGGTGAGCTCGATCGCACCGGAGTCAGCATCGTCGATTTGGCGGCTCGGCTCGAGCACGAGCGCGGTCGCGGCGCTGATCTGCGCTTGAGGCTGCTCGACAAAGACGGCGCCCGACTGTTTCCCGTGCAACCACCCGACAATGAGCGCGACGTGGTCTCGGTCGATGCGCCGATTCGCGTGCGCGGCGTCGCCATCGGTGCGGTGCGCGTGGTCAAGCCGACCGTCGGCATGCGCAATCTGTTGGCTGATTTTGCGCCCACGGTGCTGGTGATCAGCCTGGTTCTGGGCACCGCGGCGGCGCTCGCGGCGGCCTGGATCGGTCGCGCGATTGCCGCGCCGATCGAGGCGTTGAGCGTGTTCGGTGAGCGCGTCAGTCTGGGTGAACGACGCGGCGCGCCGCCGATCGCGTTTGGCCGCGAGGTCACCCGGCTCACGCGCGCGATCGATTCGATGCGTCGCGATCTCGAGGGGCGACCGTTCGTCGAAACCTTTGCTTCCGACCTCTCGCACGAGCTCAAAAATCCCGTGGCGGCCATTCGCGCGAGCGCCGAGGTTTTGGAGGAGAGCGCTTTGGAGGAGCCCGCGTCGGCCCGCCGCTTCGTGGCCCGGATCCGCGAAGCGACCGCACGCATCGAACGCTTGCTCAGCGAGCTGCTCAGCTTGGCGCGGATCGAGGCGCGCGGTGTGGAGACGTTCACTCCGGTCGATCTCAGCGAGCTCACGCGGCGGACCATCGACTCACTCGGCGACGCCGAGGCGCGCATCACCTTGCACGCTTCGGGTGACACCCGCGTGCGCGGCGATGAGCTGTGGATCGCGCGCGCGCTGACCAACCTGATCGAAAATGGCCTGAGTCACGGCGAGCGTGGCTCGCGCCTCAGTGTGGAGGTCTCGCGCAGCGAAGAATGGGTGGATCTGCGCGTGGTCAGCCAAGGCTCGATTTCGCGGCACGTGCGTGAGCGGCTGTTTCGGCGCTTCGTGACCACCCGGGCCGACAAGGGCGGAACTGGCCTCGGGCTCGCCATCGTCCGCGCGGTCACCGAGGCCCATGGCGGCCAGGTCGAACTGTTGAACGCGGGCCCCCCGGAGGTGGTTTTTCACGTCAGTTTGCCGCCGGCGCGGCGTCGCGCGACGCTCCAAATCCTCAATGCCGTCCACGACGCCCGCCAAGGGCGGACCGCTTCTTCCAAATTAGATCAGTAAAATCAACGATCTAACGAGGCAATCGCCGATCTCCACGAAAGCTCCACAATTGCCGGGCCCGTGCTGTGGGAAAAGCTTAACCAAGCGGGAAACCTGGGTCAGATGCCAGGCTCCCGATTTGCTTGAAGTTTTTATCGTGCACCGCCTGGTTCTGCCAGGCAGCGGAAAGAGAGTCTTTCGTGGTCAGCGGCAAGAACGGGTCGAACGGCGCTTCGCTTCCTCGTCACGTAGCGATCATCATGGACGGCAATGGGCGGTGGGCGAAGGCCCGCGGCTTGGACCGGGCGGAGGGTCACGCCGAGGGCGCGCGGGCCGTCCGTGACGCGGTCGAAACCGCGACTCGCATTGGCGTGAAGTACCTCACACTGTACGCGTTCAGCGTCGCCAACTGGGCGCGGCCCCGCCCCGAGGTCGAAGCGTTGATGCGCCTGCTGGTCGAGTTCGCCAAAAACGAACGCGCCGACCTACGCCAGAACGGCATCCGCGTGAACGTGATCGGCGCGCTGGAAGATCTGCCCACGACCACGCGCCACGCGGTCGAAGACTTGATGGCTTACACCCACGACGGCGATCGCATGACCTTGACCCTCGCGCTGTCCTACGGCGGTCGCCAAGACATCGTCGAAGCCGCGCGCTCGCTCGCCGTGCGTGCCCGCGCTGGCCTAGTGCTACCGGAAGAGATCGACGAGACCTTCTTTCACCGCCAGATGACCACGCACATGCTGCCGGACGTCGACCTGTTGATTCGCACCGGCGGCGAAACGCGCGTCAGCGATTTTCTGCTGTTCGAGTCCGCCTACGCCGAGCTGGTCTTCCTGCCCATCATGTGGCCCGACTTCCGCCCCGAGACGCTGACCGCCGCGGTCACGGATTTTGGCCACAAAGAGCGTCGCTTCGGCAAGACCTCCGAACAAGTCCAAATGACGCAAGCTGCATTCGATCCGCTGGATCGCGTGGGCTAAGCGCCGCTCGACCAGCTGTGATCGCACGGTCCGGCCGTGTGCCAATCTGCTTGGCACACGCCAGATAATTTCGACAAAACGCGAGCCTAGTCGCGGCGCGAATGTTGCTCAGGGGATACGTGCACCCCTCGCAGACCTTGCAGTTCAGTGTGGTCTTGGCCCTGGCGGTCGCTGCGTGTAGCGGGGCCGCGCGCAACGCGCCGGGTCCTGGGGCCAGCGGAGAGAGCGGCGGGGGTGGTGGACGCACCACTCCCAGCGCTTCGTCCGCCGGGGCAGGCGGCGCAGGTGGTGCTCGGTCGCCGTCCGTCGAAACGATGCTGCCCAATCTGTGTGGCAGTGGGCTCCACGTCTTGCGCGCGATCGACGCTGGCAGAGCCGTGGTTTGGCCCGAGCAACAGCGCGTTGCCTTCACGACTTCTACGGGCACGATCGAGGTCGATGACACGAGTGCGCTTGCCTCGAGTGGAAGGCTCGCGCGTCTCGCCGAGCTGTCGAACGAGACGTTCAATTTGACGAGCGATTGGAGCATCAATTGGCCAATCAAATATGGGGACGGCCTGCTCCTGGCCGCGAGTGACGGCGGGAACACGAAGATCTTTTCCTGGCACGTCGACACCGGTTCGACCGAGCTCCTCGTGCCGCTTCCGGCTAGGTCGGAGTTCATCAGCATTGCCGATCCCGAGGCTGGCATCGCGTTCGTCGCCGGCGACCTGATCTACCGTGCGATCGAAGACGGCGGGGTTTGGCTGGTAGGCGCCCCGATCGGCGTGAGCGAGCAACGCCGCACTCCGCTAGCGTTCGACGGCGATGATTTGCTGGTCGGACTCGAGGAATCCGGGCGCCTCTATGACGGAGCGGAGGCTGGAAGCGGCGGAGAAGGGGGAGCGGCAGGCGGCTGGACCGCCAAGCTAGAGCGTTGGAATTCAGCCGGTGAGCTTATCGCGAGCTACCCAGCGGTCGGAAACCCGCGGGTGGCGACGCCTTCTCGAGGAGGCTGGTTGATCGGCGAAACGAACAGCTTCTGGGGCAGTTATGAGGCCGCGCTCGAATGGCTCACATCAGCCAAAGACGAGCTGCGCACAGTGAGCAAAGTACCCGTTCAGTCTGCTGGCGACGGCGAGGACGGCGCGTTCGGTGTGGCGGTCGACGGCGACCGAGTGTTCGTCGCCAACTGCGAGAGTGGGCTCTTGGGCGGAAGCTGGCAAGGCAGCTCGGTGCTGCTCGCTCCGCTCTGGGCGCCGCCTGTGAAGATGAATGGCGCTTGCGATCCGCAGTCAGTGCAGATGCTCGGCAACTTGCTGGTGATCGGTGGCGCACAGCTCACCTTCGCGCGGCTGTGCGCCGACGAGTGAACGAAGCCGCACGAAACGACGATCGTTACCCGAACTCGCCGCGCAAGATCAGCCGGGATGCGCTTTCACATCGAATATTCGACGGTGTTCAGCGAAGGGACCTTGGCCGGCCAGGTAAGCTCGCGGATGCGGCCTTTGAGGCACTCGGCGAGCTTTGGGTTCTTCGGCGTGGTCGTCATGTCGATCGCGACCGCCTTGCCGCGCCAGACTGCGACGCGGAAGGTGAAGTGCGCAGTGCCCGCCTTGCACGGCGCGTACAGCGCTTCATCTTGCAGGGGCTTGCTCATCGTTTCTTGATCCACGTTCATGCGTTCGGTGGACTTCGCGGCGTCGATCGCAGCCTCCACGGACATGTCCGGCGTGAAGGTCGGCTCGGCGACTTCCTCCTTCGGCGTCTTCTTGGGCGTGTCTTCTTCCGCCTTCGGAGTATCCTCGGTGGGCGGCGCGACCTCGGTGTTGTCAGGGATGATTGGTCCGCTGCTCTCGCCTGGCGACTCCGCTGCCGGCGTCGAGCCACCGCAAGCGGTAGCGGCCAGAACGCATGCGATCAAGGCGGCGAATTGGTAGCGGGAACCCCTTGTCATGTGTCGAAGATAACACGCTCGAAGCAGTTTTTCGAAACACATGCGGCCAACCGCCTCTGATTCAGCCGCCGCCACCGTAAAGATACTCGCTCAGCGAACTCTGACCCACCGAACCCTGACGCCGAAGGCTCTGACGCAACTGGCGCTGGATCGTGACCATCGACAAAAATCTAGCTTACGCCTCGAGCGACCGTGTCGAGCCAGCGCTTCAAGATCTCCCTCCCCACGTCGAGCAACGGTAGCTCGGTCCATTCGTTCTTTTGGTGCGCCTGGGCGTTCGTGCCCGGACCGAAATTGACGGCGGGGATACCGAGGCCCGCGAAGCGGGCCACGTCGGTCCAAGCCTGCTTGGGTTCGACGGCGACCACGCCGCTCTCGGCCAGGGCGCGGATCAGCGGGTGATTGCGCAGCGGTGGCGCTGAAGGCGATACGTCGGTGAATTCGACCTCGGCGTCGTCGCCGACCAGCGCGCGCACGTAGGCTTGTGCGTCTTCCGCGCTTCGGAGCGGCGGGAAGCGATGATTCAGGTTCAGCTCGAAGAGATCAGGGACGATGTTGCGACCGCGGCCGCCGCTGGCCATGGTGGCGCTGATCACCGCGCGCCACTCGAGGCCGTCAATCAGGTGTGAGCGCGGCTCTTCCGCGGCCAGTCGGGCCAAGACACCGGCTGCCTTTTGGATCGCGTTTTCGCCTTGCCAGGGGCGAGCGCTATGCGCGGTTCGACCGCGAAAGCGCGCGGTGGCGTGCAGCGAGCCGCTGCAGCCGAGTTGCAAGCGATTGTCACTTGGCTCGAGCGCGACCGCGACGTCTACCTTGCTGAGCTCGGGATCTTGAGCCAAGACTGGGCCGAGCTCGTTTTCGGCGAATGGGCCTTCCTCGCGCGCGTAGAACACGAGCGTGAGGTCGACGTTGGGACGTGTGGGATTTTCGGCGATGTCGAGCATCAGGGCCAAGCCGCTCTTCATGTCTGCGGCGCCCGCGCCGTACAGCTTGTCGCCTTCGATGCGTGCGGGACCCTCGTGCACCGTGCGCACGACGTCCAAGTGGCCTGCGAGCGCGACGTGCGGACCACCGTTGCCGCGCGTCAGCGGCACGACGATTGACTCGCCATAGCGGCGGATGGGCGCAGCTAGTCGAACTTGGCTCAGGCGTTCCGAAACGCGATCACAGATCTCGCGCTCTTCACCGATGGGTGAGGGGATCTTGCATAACCAGAGCAGGGTTTCGGCGAGCGACATCGTGAAGCTCAGACCGACACGTTGAAGTCGCGGAGGGCGGAATTTAGGCTCGTTTTCTTGTCAGTGCTCTCTTTCCTTTGACCAATGATCAGCGCGCAGCCGATTTGATATTCGCCGGCCGCGAACTTCTTCGTGCGCATGCCAGGGATGACGACGCTGCGCGCGGGGACGCGGCCGCGGTATTCAACCGGCTCCGGACCCGTGACGTCGATGATGGCGGTGGAAGCGGTGAGCGCCACGCCCGCGCCGATCACGGCTTCACGCTCGACCAACATGCCCTCGACGATGATCGCCCGCGAGCCGATGAAGCAGCCGTCTTCCACGATAACCGGCTGCGCGCCCGGCGGCTCCAGCACTCCGCCCAGGCCGACACCGCCCGAGAGGTGGCAATCCTTACCGACCTGAGCGCACGAGCCCACCGTGGCCCAGGTATCGACCATGGTCCCCGAGCCGACATACGCGCCGATGTTCACGTAGCCCGGCATCACGATCGCCCCCGACTCGACGAATGCGCCGTAGCGGATCGTGCCCGGCGGCACGACGCGCACGCCAGCCTTGTCCAGGTTCTTCTTGAGCGGGATCTTGTCGTAGAACTCGAACGGTCCGATTTCGATGCGCTCCATCTTGGCGATGCCGAAGTAGAGCAAGACGGCTTGCTTCAGCCAGGCGTGGGTCGTCCACTTGCCGGGTGAATCCTGAGTCGCCACGCGGAATTTGCCCTGATCCAAGTCGGCCACGACCTGGGCCACGGCGGCTTTGTATTCGTCTTTTGCGAGCAGCGAACGGTCGGCCCAAGCGGCTTCAATCAGTGGCTGGAGGTCGGACATGACATGCCCAATACCGGTGCTGCTCGAAGGTCGCAAGAGCCGGTCCATCTAGGCGGAACGGAGCCGAGAAAAGCTCAGCCGGCTTCGTCGTTGCGCTGCGCGGGCCTCGGCTCGGGAAACGCAAATTGCAAACTGGGTGTTCGCTCGTCCCACGCCAAGGACACGCCCGAAACGCGCGCGATGGCCGTCAGACAGGTCAGCGTCGGCGCGATTACGCCGCGCGCGATCAACACCAAATCATCGCCGGCGGTCACATTTCGACGGTCGATGTTCACGCGATAGGAGCCGGTGTGATCGCGATCGACGAGCACGTGCGGTGTGCCCGGGCCACCGCGTGCGACCAGCTCGACGCCGAGCGCGAACAGCGCCGTCGCAATGCGTGGGTTCAGCTCCACTTCGACGTCGGCTTCGACGAAGCTCATCGTGGCCATGATCCGCTCACGGTTCCACGTGCCGGCGCTGGGCGGACCGGCGAAGCTCTCTTGCAGGAGCCCCGCGAGATCCACCATGACCAAGCGACCGGATACGGCTTCCACCAGAAGATCGAGCAGCCCCCGCGCGGTGTCGAGCTCGAGCGACAGCCGCGTGATCACTTGCTCGAGCCCTAGCCGCGATTTCGCGCTCAATGGGCGGTGAGCAGCCGCGGCGAGCTCTTGGTCCAACTGCGTGAGACGCGGCGCAAAATAGTGCTGCAGCGCGCCGCTGGCCTCTGCCAAGCCCGCGCGCCCCGCGACGCTGGCGAGCAAGCCGTCGACGGTGGCGCGCATCGGGGCGCAACCCGCAGCCACATCGGGCAGAACGGAAATGAGCGCCTTCGATCCGACTCGCACCGAGTGCAGGAGCTCCGCGAAATTGCGGAGGGCGCTCTGCGCCTCGCGCAACGTTCCGCGCGCGGCGTCGAGCTCAGCGCAGCCGAGTGGGTCGGCGCGGGATTCTAGGGGCGGCTTCCCGCTCTGCATGGAGGCCATTAGGCTAGACCAGTTCCCGCCGTTCGGGTGAGAAGGTCGCTCGGCCCGACGCCTTCGGCGCGCGGGCCGTTCCGCTCGGCGATAGCCGATCGTCAATCGTTGGTCGTTGGTCGTAGTTCAGAGTAGCTCGGCGCCCTGGAAGTAGAAGCTCGTCTCGATGCGGCCGTTTTCCGGTGAATCGGAACCGTGTACGGCGTTTTCTCCGACGTTCGCCCCGAACTGTTTACGCACGGTGCCCTCGGCTGCCTTGGCGGGATCGGTGGCGCCGATCACGTTTCGCAGGTGTTGCACGGCGTTCTCTCGCTCCAACGCAATCACCACCACGGGGCCGCGCGTCATGAACGTGCATAGTTCATCGAAGAAAGGACGCTCGCGATGAATCGCGTAGAAGCCTTCGGCCGTTCTGCGCGAGAGCTGCGTTTGCCGTAGCCCGAGAACGACGAAGCCCTCTTCCTGGAGGCGTTGCAGAATCGCGCCTTGCTTTCGTTTTTCGACGGCGTCGGGTTTGATGATGCAGAGGGTGCGCTCGAGAGCCATATCGTTCTCTTTTCCTGCCAAAAAAGGCGTGTTAGTTCCGCGCACTCATAGCAAGACTTGCGGCATTGACAATGCCGAATCGAAGATGACGGTCAGGCCCGAGCGCCGCGCGAGCTAGAGCTCACGGGGCCGCGCCGTAGACTGGAACCGGACCGCCACCGGCCTTGCCGTTGTTGCCCTGTCCTCCGGTATCGACGCCCGGCAAACCCGCGGCGGGCGCGCCGTAGACCGGCATGGCGCTCGCGCCCGATGTGGCCGTCGTGGTCCCGGCGCTGCCCGCGGTTTCCGCTCCGCCGGCTCCGCCAACGCCCTTGCTGTCGTCGGTATCACCGCCGCATGCGGCCAGAGCGCTGGCGGAGGCCAACGTGGCGCCAAAGGCAAAGGTGGCGGCGCGTGACAGCCGAGCGCGTGGCAGCACTGGCTCGGGCGTGCCGCTGAGGTCGAGCGGGAGCGCGCAGAAGGGGCACACTTCTTCACTCACGCGTACGTGGCGACTGCATTCGGGACACGGCAGCAAATGCTTCATCGGCTCGCCTCCTCGGCGGGTTCGTCCTCGACCACCAACTCGAAGTGAGCGTAGTCGAAGGGGACTCCCGATGCCATCGCCGTTTGCACTAGGCGCTCGCGCTTGCCGATCGCTCGCATTTCCAGGGCGCGGTGGTGACAATAGGGGTTATTGCCGGGGCGACCGAAGAACACGTGGGCGGTCCAGGTGCAGCCGGCCATGCACTCCTCGGCGTAATAGCAACTCCGGCAAAAGCCCCATAGATCCGCCACGGTCCGATCGCGCGTGTAGCGCAAGGGTGTCGACCGTTCCCAAATCTCTCGCAGCGAGTCATCGCGAATGTTGCCGCCGGTATAAGCTTGGGTGGGCAACGAGGGGCAACCTTTGATGGCGCCGTCGGCCTCGATGCCCAGCGTGGCTCGACCCGCACCGCAGGATGCCATGTGACCGCGAGGCAGCGTGCCCTTGAGCATGCTCTCATAGGGCCCGAAGTAGCCGACGTTGTTGCCCGGCCAGAGGCGCACGCCGAGCTCGGTGCAGCGCGCTTTGAGTCGCGCCAACAGTGGAAAAAGCTCCAGCAAATCATAGGGCCTGAGCAGGACATCGGGCTCGTCCGCGGCGCGACCCATGGGTACGGTCAACTGGATTTGCCAGCTGTGTGCGCCATGCGCGGCAAGCACCTCCAATATTTCCGGAAGCTCCGGCATGCTCAAGCGATTGATCTGCGTGTTGGTCGCGACGCGCATGCCGGCGTCTCGCAAATGGCGCATGGCAGCCAGCGCCGAGCGGTGCGATCCCACCACGCCACGCAGTCGATCGTGGGTTGCCTCCGTGCCGTCGATCGAGACGCTCACGCTGTCCATGCCAGCAGCTTTGGCTTGCGCGGCGCGCTCGGCGGTCATGCCGCGGCCGCCCGTGGTCATCGTGGGTGATATGCCGAAGCGCTTCAGCTCGCGCACGATCTCGAGCCAATCATCGCGCAGGTAGGCTTCCCCACCGATCAGGGTCGTCTCGCGCACGCCGAGCTCCGCCATTTGTCGAACCAAATCCAGACACTCGGCGGTGCTCAGCTCGTCACTTCGTTCGTGCCCTGCGCGCGAGCCACAATGGCGACACGCCAGATCGCACTGCAGGGTGATTTCCCAAACGGCATAGATCGGCTGGAACGCGCGATCTGAGTCACGAGCCTCTGCGAGGGGCAATTTTCGACGCGCAGGAGGCGCGTGCGGCACGATCGGCAATTGTCTCGGCCGCGGCTTCAGCATCTGCGCTGCGCGCTCGTCCGCGGACATCGGATCGTGCTCACCCATGGCGTTACGATAGCAGTGAGTGCACGAATGCCGCACTGGTCTTTCGTCTTTTGTCAGATAGCATTCGGTCATGCGCGCTGGCTCGTGGCGAGATGGACTGTTGTTCGCATCGGCAATGGGCTTGGGTTTTGCGGCGTGCGCCTCCGCGCCCCGCTCGGGAATCGAAGCGAGCTCCGGGCCGCATGACGCTTCGGGCGTTCCGCTGCCCCCCAAGGCGGCCATGAATCTGGAACAAGCACGGCGCTACGTGCTCGCGCTCGTGAACCGTGACCGCGCCGAACACGGCCTGGCTCCGGTCGTGATGGATGACGTGGCGAGCCGCGCCGGCCAACGCCACGCCGAAGACATGGCACACGTCGGCTATACCGCGCATTGGGGCAGCGACGGCTCGGTTCCGGAACAGCGCTATTCGGAAGCGGGTGGTACCGACTTCGTCCAGGAAAATGCCGGCTGCCTCGCCGACGGCAAAGTACGAAAATTGGACCCGGCGCCGCGCTTCACGGCCGCCGAGCTCGAGCGAGTCGAACGCGCCTTCATGGACGAGCAACCGCCGCACGATGGCCACCGAAAGAACATCCTCAAGGCGACCCATACCGGGTTCGGGGTGGGCGTGGCCAAGCCCAGCGGTGTCGGTCTCGCCTGTCTGTCGCAAGAGTTCGTGGACGACTACGGCGACTATCCCGCACTGCCGAAGACGGCGCGCGCAGGAGACACGCTGAGCATCGTGGGCGACGTGAAGGGGCCGGTCACCTTCGGTGGTGTTGGGATCGGTCGCATCGATCTGGAAGCACCGTTGACCGCGGCGTACTTGAACAGCACCTACACCTACGCCGTGCCTTCACCGACCGAGCTGTATTTCCCCAAAGGCTTCGTGAGCAAGAAGCCCGTCGAGGTCAACGGCAAGCACTTTCGGATCGACCTTCCGCTCGGCAAACCCGGCCAAGCGGGTCGCTACGAAGTCAGCATCTGGGGAAAATTTCCCGGCTCTGGCCAGCAGCTCGAGATGATCAGCTTGCGCGTGATCAACGTGCACTGACGCGCGCTGGGGCTGCCAGGGCGGCTTCTGAGCGGTCAGCTCGCTTTCGGGGCCGAAGCGGGCTGAGCCGGCGCTGCTTCGAGCAATTGAGCCTGCGACGAGTCGCTGACCCGGATGCTGCTCACCGGATGCGCGAGCGAGCTGCCGGCGTTGTCGACCTGTTCGACGATACCGAGCAGCAGCCCTTGGCGGACGTCCATGAACTTGGCGTTTTCCGACGTCTCAAGGAGCGCAATGATTTCTAGGTTCATGGCCGAGTCAGTCAAGCCCACCAAGCGCACACTGATGCTGTCGTTGGCGACCATCGTATTTGCGCGCAGCAAGCCCTCGACCCCCTGCAAAATCTGGCTGATCTGTTTGGCGGGCGAGTGCGCGACGCCGAGCAAGCAGTAAAAGCGCATCCGGTCACGCGCGGTGATCGTCTCCACGCGCATCTCGGCGAGCTTTCCATTGGGGATGGTGATCAACGTACGGTCTACGGTGCGGATGCGGGTCGAGCGCAGCCCGATCGATTCGACCGTGCCGGTGATGGTGTCGACGAGAATGGTGTCGCCCTCGCGAAACGGCTGATCGATCGCCAGCGAAAATGCCCCGAACAAGTTCTCGACCGTCTTCTGTGCGGCGAGTGCCAGCCCGATGCCGCCGATGCCGAGTCCGGTAATCAGGCTGGTGACTGGGTAGTTTAGCTCGGCGAGCACCGCGACGAACGCAAACGCTAGGACCACGAATTTCCCGAGCCGCGCGCCGAGCATCAGCAAGGACGAGGCCGTGAGCGAGTTCTTGGCCCAATGCGCGTTGCTCACCGCGTTTTGGGAGAGCTCGACTGCCTGCCAGAGCGCCCAAAATAGCGCGGCCAGAAGCGACGCCGACAGGCCGCGATGGACGAACGCCTCCGCTGGCTCATACAAGCCGAGCCACGGCAGCAGCGCGTAGCAGGTGATCACCGTCCAAGCCAACGTGACCGGACCGCGCAGCTTGCGAAACGCCAACGCGCTGTGCGCGGGCAACCAACGTTGGATCACCAGCCGCGATAGCCGCGTGTTCACGAACCCAACCAACAAGCCGAGACAGAGCAAGGGCGCGAGCGCGAGCCATTGCCACCAGCGCAGCTCGTGCGGGCCGAAGCGCAAGGACCATTTGGGTAAGTGGTCGAGCAGCCAGCGGTTTTCGAGGTGATCGTACCAAGCGTCGATGCGCGCCACGGTGGCCGCCGAAAACACCCAGCGCGCGCCGGTGCGGTCGACGCGACGAACGATCACGACCGGCTCCGGCTTGCCCGTCGTACCCGGCACGTCTCCGAGCTCATCGCGGTCCGGAGTGTCCGCGTTGCCGTGCGGATTCGGCGACAGCTTTTCTACGTCGACGAACAAGTGACGATCGAGCACGTCTCGCAGGCGCTTTGCCAAAGTCGATCCGTCGCTTTGGTCGACCGCGGATAGGTCCAAGTAACGCGCCGCGCTCGTGTAATCGCCGGCGCGCGTGAAGCGCGTAAACTCACTCATCGCCGCTCGCGGTGAGTCCGGAGCGGGCTTCTCTTCGGGCGGCGCGCTGGGGACGCCGCTTGCACTGCTGGCGGCTGGCTTGCCCGCGCTCTGGCTCGGCGAACCCTGTTGGTTTGCGCGGGCTCCGCCGGCTACGGCGAGCACGCCGATCGAAAGCGCGAAAACGAGCATGAACGGCGCGAAGCGTCGCGGCAGGAGAGCAGAAAAGCGCGGCTCGAACGACATCAGCGTCGAGACTTCGACCAAAACCGCGGCGCGGCAAGGGGGCTACGCGAATACTGGCGCAGCCCCCTTCGATCGCTTTATTTCAGCAGGCTCTTTAGCGTCGTGCCCATGTCGCTCGGAGTCGGCGCCACGCGCACGCCGGCGGCCTCCAGCGCTGCGATCTTGTCCTTGGCCGCACCTTTGCCGCCGCTGATGATCGCGCCCGCGTGGCCCATGCGCTTGCCGGGCGGAGCGGTCGTTCCCGCGATGAAGCCAGCGACCGGCTTCTTCATGTACTTGCCGATGAACTCCGCGCCCTGCTCCTCGGCATTGCCGCCGATTTCGCCGATCATGATCACGCCCTCGGTGTCGGGATCGTCGTTGAACAGCTTGAGCACGTCAACGAAATCCATGCCCGCGACCGGATCGCCGCCGATGCCGACGCAGGTCGATTGACCCATGCCGAGCGCCGTCAGTTGCCCGACCGCTTCGTAGGTCAGCGTGCCCGATTTCGAGACGACGCCGTATTTGCCGACGCGATGAATGTGACCCGGCATGATGCCGATCTTGCACGCGCCCGGCGTGATGATGCCCGGACAATTGGGGCCGATCAGTCGGCCCTTACGGCCCTCGATCGAGCGCCGCACGCGCACCATGTCCATCACCGGGATGCCCTCCGTAATGCACACGACTAGCGCTAGCTCGGCGTCGAACGCTTCCAGAATCGAGTCAGCCGCACCTAGCGGTGGCACGAAGATGCAGGAAGTGTCGGCGCCCGTCTGCTTCACGGCTTCAGCCACCGTGTCGAAGACGGGGACGATCACTTTCTTGCCGTCAGGACCTTCTGCCTCGAACTTCTCGCCGCCGCGATTGGGCGTCACGCCCGCCACGACCCGCGTGCCGTAGGCGATGCATTGCTTGGCGTGGAAGGAGCCCGCCGCGCCGGTGATCCCTTGAAACAGGACCTTGGTGTTCTTATCGACCAGAATTGCCATGCTCTTCTACCTTCTTCACGCAGCGCGCACGGCGGCGACGATCTTCTTCGCACCGTCGGACATGGTATCGGCGGGCTGAATCGCCAGTCCGCTGTCTTTCAAAATTTGCTTACCGAGCTCGACGTTCGTGCCTTCCAAACGCACGACCAACGGGACCTTGAGACCGAGCTCTTTGGTCGCAGCGACGACGCCCTCGGCGATCACGTCGCACTTCATGATGCCGCCGAAGATGTTGACGAAGATCCCCTTCACCTTGCTGCTCGAAAGGATCATCGAGAACGCCTTCTTGACTTGATCTTTGGTGGCGCCGCCGCCCACGTCCAAGAAGTTCGCTGGGCTACCGCCCTCGTGCTTGATGATGTCCATCGTGGACATGGCCAAGCCCGCGCCGTTCACCAAGCAGCCGATGTCACCATCGAGCGAGACGTAGCTGAGGCCAGCGTCCTTGGCTTCGAGCTCGACCGGATCTTCTTCGGCCTTGTCCATTTGCTCGATCCACTCTTTATGGCGACCAGAGGCGTTGTCGTCGAAGGTGATCTTGGCGTCGAGCGCCACGACTTTGCCGTCCTTGGTCACCACCAGCGGGTTGATCTCGCACAGCGAGCAATCTTCCTTCTCGAACAGCACGCCCAACTTTTGGAGGAGCTTCACGAAATCCGCGATGGTGTCCTTCGGGCTCGGCGTGCCTTTGCCGATGTCGAGCGCGTACGCCAGCTTGCGCGCCTGGAAGGCGCTCAGACCGGTGACCGGGTCGACGTGCTCGATCAGGATCTTTTCCGGGGTTTTCTCGGCGACCGTCTCGATTTCGACCCCGCCCTCGGTCGAGGCCATGACCGCGATGCGGCGCGCCTCGCGGTCGACGACCAGGCCCAAGTACAGCTCGCGCGCGATGTCGAGCCCCTGCTCGACGTACAGGCGCTGCACCTTTTGCCCCTCGGGGCCGGTTTGGTGCGTGATCAGCTGCATCCCGAGCAGCTTCTCGGAGACGGCCTTCACCTCGGCCGGTCCGCCCTTGACGACCTTTACGCCGCCGCCTTTGCCGCGGCCCCCTGCGTGGATCTGCGCCTTCACGACGACGACCGGGATCTTGGTTTCGTCGATCAGCTTCTTGGCCGCTTCTTCGGCCTCGGCCGGCGTGAACACCGGATAACCCTTAGGGGTTGCGATGCCGTACCGCTGGAAGATCTGCTTACCCTGGTATTCGTGGATTTTCATGGGGGAAAACTCAGGACTTGGCTTTGACGATGTCGACCACTTTTTGCACGCTGTCGGCGCTGGTCTTGAGCATCGCCTTTTCTTCGGCGGAGAGCTCGATCTCGACGATCTTCTCGACGCCGCCCGCGCCGATCACGACCGGTACGCCCAGGTACAGGTCCTTGTAGCCGTACTCGCCCTCGAGGTACGCGGCGCCCGGCAGGATGCGCTTCTGGTCGAGCAGGTAGGCCTCGGCCATCTGGATCGCGCTGGCGGCCGGGGCGTAGTAGGCGCTGGTGCCCATCAAGCCGACGATCTCGCCGCCGCCCTTGCGGGTACGGTCGACGATCGAGGCCAGCTTCTCCTTCGAAATCAACTGCTGCACCGGAATGCCGTTGATCGTCGTGTAGCCGAGCACGGGGACCATGTCGTCGCCGTGGCCGCCGAGCACTGTCGCGCGCACGTCTTTGACGCTGGCGCCGGTTTCGCGGGCCAAGAACAGCGAGAAACGAGCGCTGTCGAGCACGCCGGCCATGCCCACGACCTTCTCGCGCGGGGCGCCGACGCGGCGTTTGTACTCGTACACCATCGCATCGAGCGGGTTGCTGATCACGATCACGAACGCGTCCGGGCAGAACTTCTTGGCATTGTCGGCCACGTTCTGGATGATGGGTAGATTCGCGCCCACGAGGTCGTCACGCGATTGGCCCGGCTTGCGTGGAATGCCAGCGGTGATGATCAGCACGTCGACACCGGCCAGATCTTCCCAGTTCGAAGTGCCCGTCACCTTGGCGTCGCTACCGGAGACGGCGGTCGACTGCTCGAGATCGAGCGCCTTGCCCTGCGCGAATTTCTCCTTGGCGGGGATGTCGAACAGGATGACATCGCCCAGTTGCTTCAGCACCGCGAGGTTCGCGAGCTCGCCACCGATGTTACCCGCGCCGATGAGACCAATCTTCTTTCGTGCCATGTCGAATTGCTCCTGAGTAATGCTGCTACTGGTGGCTAGAACGCCGACCGGGTGGTCCGTACCACTTCTGGGAAAAGTTAACGTCGAGCTGAGTGTCAACGCCGCCGGGTTTCCGTCGTCGTGACGAGCAGAATGGGTGAGCGAAGTAGACCAGCAACAATCCCGCAGCAACAGCCCATCCGCTCAGGCTGAAAGCTGCCGATTCAGCTACCATTTTGAGCCGTCCTGGACGAGAGGGCCGAGGCCCGGTGTATGGTCGTTTAGTGAGCCGGCTGGGCGTCGAGATCGTGATGGCGGTGTTTGTGGGCGCGCTCCCGGCCGGCTCGGGCGGGGCGCCCGAGCGGAGAGCGAGTGCTCCGAGTCTGGTTTCCGGCGAGACGACCGGCGCCCCGGAAGCAGCGCCGCCGCCCAACGACTGAACGGCGATGCAGTCGAAGCCCCTTCTACTGTTCGTGTACGGGTCGCTCAAGCGTGGGCGAGCCAATCACCACCAGCTTCACGCGGCCGAGTTCCTGACAACGGCGCGCACCGCGCCACGCTTTGCGTTGCGAGTCATCGACGGCTATCCCGCGCTGGTGCCCGGCTCCCGCGCGATCATCGGCGAGCTGTATCGAGTCGCAACCAGCGCATTGGCTTCCCTCGATGAGTTCGAGGGAAGCGCTTACGTTCGCCAGCAGATCGAGCTCGAGGACGCCGAGCCGGCGCTGGCCTATCTCTCGAGTGTGCCCAGCGCGGGGGCGGCGTACCCAGGCGACGAGTGGCTCCCACCCGGAGCGTGAGTCGATAGCGTGTGCGCGTAGGTCCCACCCGGACGCTACCTCAACGCGAGCGGGCTCTGAATCTCGGCGAGCTTCGGCCGTTCCCCTCGATTCACGGTATGGTCGCTTTCTCGGATGCTGCCAAAGTCGCGGTCGATGCCTTCGTCACCCCAGTTTGGGTCGTCGACGTCGAGCGCGCGGATCTGGTTTGGGCGAACCGTTCGGCGCTGACCCTGTTCGCGGCGCTCACGCTCGAAGAACTACTCGCGCGCGAGCGGATGGGCGGGGCCAATGCATTCCTGGTGACCGAGCTTCGCCGTCTGGTGCCTGGGGCGCGCTTCGAGAGTGATTTTTGTGTTCTGCAACCGGGTCTCGAGCTGGTGGTCACTTGTACCTTCACCGGCCTCGATGGTGACTCGGGTCAAAAGCTAGCGCTGGTCGAGGCACACGCCGATCGCAACGCGCCCACGTCGTTGCGTGCGCCCGAGTTCGATCAACGCCTGCAGAGCCGGGACCGCATGGCTGCGATTGGTACGCTGACCGCCGGCGTGGTGCATGGCATCAACAACCCGCTCTCGTACGTCATCGCGAACCTGGAGTACGTCAAGCGGCTGCTCTCTCAGGGAGCCGAGCGCTTGGAGACGAAGGCCGTGGCCGAGCTCGGCGACGTGCTCGACGACAGCTTGGATGGTGCCGAGCGCGTCCGCAGCATCGTTTCGGATTTGGGCAGCTTTTCGCGCCCACTCGATGCACGCGTCGTGGCGGTGGACCTGGAACGCGCTACGGAGCGAGCGCTCAGCATCGCGGCCAACGAGATTCGTCATCGTGCACGCGTCGTGCGGGATTTTTCCGCCATTCCGGCGGCGCTCGGCAGCGAAGCCAAGCTCGCCCAAGTGATCCTGAATGTGCTGATCAATTCCGCGCACTCGATCGAAGCGGGCGCGGTCGATCGCAATGCGATCACGGTCCGAACGCGGCTCGACGCCCGTGCTCGTCCGACGCTGGAAATCGAAGACACCGGCTGTGGCATCGCGAAGGAGAACCTGAGCCGCGTGTTCGATCCGTTCTTCACGACCAAGCCCGTGGGGGTCGGCGCTGGGCTCGGCTTGTCGATTGCGGATCGGATCGTACGCGAGCTGGAGGGCGAGATCCACTTGGACAGCGTGCATGGCCGCGGTACGCGCGTGCTGCTCACGCTGCCCGCCGCGCCGCTCTCCGCGTCGGCGTTGCCCGTGCTGGAGAGTGTGCCGCCGTTCTCGACCGATCGATTTCGCGCGCGGATTCTGGTCATCGACGACGAACCGGCGATTTTGCGCGCGTTTCGCCGGGAGTTGTCCTCGCACGAGGTGGTGCTGTCGAGCTCTGGGCCCGACGCCATGTCAAAGTTGGCGGACGGTCGGCGCTTCGACGTGATCTTCTGTGACGTGATGATGCCGGAGATGTCGGGCGTCGAGGTGTATCGACGAATTGGCGAGCGTCACCCCGGTCAGGAGCGCAAGCTGGTGTTCATGACCGGCGGCGCGTTTGCCGAGCCGGCGGCGCACTTCATCGAATCGGTCGAAAACCACAAGTTGAAAAAGCCGTTCACCGGCAGCTCGTTGCGCGCGCTGGTCGCGGCGGTCACACGGGCGGCTTAGAGCAGACTTAGCGCGGGTCCGATCGTGACTCCCGTCGTCCGCCTTCAATCACGTGATTCGTATACGTTCATCGCGGGCAACTCGAGCGCGGTCAGGAAGCCGCCGTTGCCGCAGCCGGTGTCGATGCCGACCACGTTCTCGCCTGCCCATAGATCGGTTGGGTCTTCTGGGGTGTAACCCGACAACTCAGGTGGCAAATATTCGGTCCGCGTGTGTCCGAACACGACCAGCTTGCCGCGGTAATTGCGAAAGAAATGATCGTCCCGCAGCCACAAAAGCACGATCGGATCGGGCGCCGCACTCGGATGGATGAAGCCGTCACCTCCGCGCGGCAAGCCTGCGTGTACGTAAATCGCATGCTCGTCCTCGTACCAATACGGTAGATCGCGGAACCAAGCCACGACCTGTGGCGGGAAGAATTCTCCCGAGGTGAAGAGCATGGCCTCGCTTTGCTTCGGCAGCTCGTCTTCGCGAGGCACGGGGCCGCCCACGAAGGAGCGATAGGCTGCTAGACAACCGTTGCCGGGCGGGGTCACGAACTCGTCCCAGCCACGGTCGATCACACGCAGCCACGCGTCCTCGTGGTTGCCACGCAGGGCCACGACCTTGGCCGGCGTTTTCTGGTGCAACGTGCGCACGAACTCCACCACCTCGGCCGAGGCCGGACCGCGATCGACATAGTCACCGAGAAATACCACCGTGTCTCGTGCGTCGAGCTGCGGCAGACAGGACATCAGCTTGTACAGGTGCTTGGTTTCGCCGTGGATATCGCCGATTGCGAACGTGCGCTGCGCCATTTTCACACTTACGCTATCACTAGCGCGCGACGAGCGTCACCCGGGCAATGGCTCCCTGGTCGTCTTGCGTCGTGGTGCACCGTGTTGCCGCGCTGTCGTCGAGCCCAAGCGGGCAGCCAGAACCGCTTCAAGCCAGATATTTAGCGTGAACTGTACCACGTAGCGCGGGCACGGTGTAGGCTCCGCGCCCTCCATCGTGTCTATCGTCACCGCACAAAACGTTCACCGATCCTTTGGCACCCACACCGTCTTGCGAGCAGCAGACATGTCGATCGCTCCCGGTGAGCGTGTGGGCGTCGTCGGTTTGAATGGCGCCGGAAAAAGCACGTTGTCCCGCATCTTGGCTGGAACCGAACCGGCTGATTCTGGAACCGTCGCGCGCAGGCGCGGTGCGTCCATTGCCTATCTGGAGCAGGTGCCGCATTTCGATGGCGATCCGACGGCATTCGAGGCGGTAACCAGCGGCTTGGTCGGTTGGTCCGAGGCCGTCGCGCGGCACGAAGCAGCGAGCGGGTCACTCTCGCGCGGTGAGGGCAACCTGGAGCTCTTGCTCGAACAACAGCACGCCGCGCAGAGCGACGTCGAACGTTTGGGCGGCTGGGATCGGCAGCACAAGGTCGAAGCTTTCCTGGACCATCTGGGCATTCATCGCACCGATGCCAAGGTCTCGAGCATGAGCGGCGGGGAGCAGCGACGTGTGGCGTTGGCCCGCGTGCTCATCTCCAGCCCCGACTTGGCGATCCTCGACGAGCCGACCAATCACCTGGATGCGGAGACCATCGAGTGGCTCGAACAATACTTGATCGAAGAGTACACGAACGCGATCTTGCTCATCACGCATGATCGTTACCTGCTCGACCGCGTCGCCGAGCGCACGGTCGAGGTCGCGAACGGCGAGGTCTACAGTTACGATGGTGGTTACCAGCTGTACCTCGAGCAGAAGGCCGAGCGCCTCGCGCATATGGAGCGCACGGAATCGAACCGTCAGAACTTCCTGCGTAAGGAGCTGGAGTGGTTGAGCCGTCAGCCCAAGGCTCGTAGCACCAAGCAGAAAGCGCGCATCGATCGCGCGGAGACGGCCAAGTCCGTGACCGGACCGCGCATGGATCGCACCGCCGCGCTCGAGTTGGACATCGTGCGCAGCGGCAAAACCATTCTGGAATTGCGGGATCTTCGGGTCGAAATCGCCGGCCGAGTGCTGATCGACAATCTGACCATGTTTCTCACCGAAGGTGAGCGCGTCGGCATCGTCGGTCCAAACGGCAGCGGTAAGACCACGCTGTTGAAGACCATGTTGGGCGAGCTGCCGCCCGCCGGTGGCACGGTGGTGCTCGGCCAGAACACCAAGGTTGCCTACTTCGATCAGCGTCGCTCCGGCTTGGACGACAGCAAATCGATTTGGGACAACGTAGTCGGCGACCAATCCAAGATCGAGCTCGGCGGTGAAATCATCGAGCCACGCTCCTACCTCGAGCGCTTCGCGTTCGACCCGCACAAGCAGCGGCAGCAGGTCGGCTCGCTGTCGGGGGGCGAGCGCGCGCGGGTGGCGTTGGCGCGGCTGCTCCGACAAAGTGCCAACTTGGTGATTCTGGACGAGCCCACCAACGATTTGGATACCGCTACCCTGGGCGCGCTAGAGAGCATGCTGGTGGATTTTGGCGTGACCGCGCTGGTCGTGACTCACGATCGCTGGTTTTTGGATCGCGTCGCGACCAGCGTGCTGGCGTTCGAGGAGGGCGGTCGTGCCATTCGCTACCCCGGCAACTACGAGACTTACCGACGTTTGAAAGCGCAGCAGCAGAGCGAACGCGCCTCGCGTCCGCCGGTTGCCATCGCGCCCGTCGCGGTCCCCCCAAAAAGCGCGGTCAGCGGCAAAAAGAAGGGTCTGAGCAACAACGAGCAGCGTGAGCTCGGCGGCCTGCCGGACGCCATCGAGAAGGCCGAGCTGCGGGTGGCGGAGCTCGGTCAAACGCTCGCCGATCCAAAGACCTACGCTGCGGGCGGCAAGGAGATCGCCCGCGTTACCGCTGAGCTCGAGCGAGCCAAAGCCGAGGTGGACAAGCTCACTTCACGCTGGGAAGAGCTCGAGCTGAAGCGGGCCGAGTGATCGCCGAGCTGTACGCGCTCACGCACCGCGGCAACCCGGGCGATATCGCGTTCTACAGCGACGTGTGTCGCGGCGCGAAGCGCGTCCTCGAACTTGGTTCGGGCTCGGGGCGCCTGCTGACCGCTCTGGCGAGCGCGAAGCGCGAGCTCGTCGGGCTCGAGCTCGATCCGAAGTTGCTCGCTTTGGCCAAGCGCAAAGTTTTCGCGTTGCCTCCTGCGAAACGCAAATCGGTACGCGTGCTGCAGGCCGACATGTGTGATTTCGCATTGCCGCAGCGCTTCGAACGCGTGCTTTTGCCGTACAATGCGCTCTACTGTTTGCTCGGCAAACGCGCAGCGTTGGCCTGCTTTCGTGCAGCGCGTCGCGCGCTGGAGCCCGGTGGTACGCTGGCCCTGGACGTGTGGAATGCGGGACCTTTTCAACGTAGCCCCGCGCGAACCGGTGCCGACGATCCCGCTCCGATCGTCTCGCTTCGTCACGCGGGGCGAACCTGGGACGTATTCGAACGCTCGCGCGTTCGCCGCACCCAGCAACGCTTGGACGTGAACTACACCTACGTGCCCCGCGAGGGCGGTAGTAGTTACGAAATCCCGATCGCTCAGCGTTACTTCCTGCCGCTGGAAATCGGGCAACTGCTCGAGCGGTCGGGCTTCGCGGTCGAGGCGCGCTATGGGGATTTTTCGTGCCGGCGCTTCAACGCGCACTCTCCGCAGCTGATCGTGCTTGCCCGGGCGATCTGATTCAATCGGGACGCTTCGCGTGCTTCAGCGCATCGTGACGAGCTCTTCTGCTCCGGTCGGGTGAATCGCTACGGTGCGGTCGAAGTCCGCCTTGGTCGCGCGCATTTTCAAGGCCACGGCGAAGCCTTGAATCATTTCGTCCGCGCCTCGGCCGATCACGTGCACGCCGACCACGCGCTCATCCGCACCGACGCACACGAGCTTCATGTGCGTCAGCGCCTTGTGCTCGGTGACCGCGTAGAACATGTTGGTGAAGCGCGTGCTGTACACCTTCACCGCGTCGCCGTGCAGCGCGCGTGCATCCGCCTCACTCAGACCGACGCTGCCAATGGGCGGGTGGCTGAAGACCACGCTCGGAATGTCTTGATAGTCGAGCTTTGCCTGCGCTTTGCCGCCGAACAATCGATCGGAGAGGCGACGGCCCGCGGCGATCGCCACCGGCGTCAAGGTGGCGCGCCCAGTGACGTCACCAATCGCGTACACGCCGGCAGTGGTGCTGTTCTGCCACTCATCTACGACCACGTGCCCATCCCGATCGGTCTCCACGGAAGCTGCGTGCAGGCCCAGACCGGCGGTATTTGCGTGCCGTCCGATGGTCCAAAACAGCGCTTCGGCTGGGGGAAGGCTATGCCCATCCTCCAGCATCGCAATGCGCTCGCCGTTCGGGGCAAGGGCAACGCTGGCGACGGTCGTGCTCAGACGGACGTGAACGCCGCTATTTTCCAGCGCTTCGCGCAGGGCGTCTCCAAGCATGGCGTCGAAACCGCGCAGCGGTCGATCGTGCCGCATCGCCAGGGTCACCTCACAGCCCAGGCCGCGCAGCACGCCGGCGAGCTCCACCGCGATGTAGCCCGCGCCCACGATCAACGCGCTGCGAGGTAGCGAGGTGAGGGCGAAGAAGCCATCGGAACTCACGCCCAGCTCCGCCCCGGGGATGTCCGGAATGGTCGGCGCACTGCCGGTGGCGATCAATAGGTGCTTCGCGCCGAACACGCGCTCGCCGACCTGCACCTGGTTCGCGGAAAGCAGTGCGCCGCGGCCCCGAATGACCTCCACGCCGTCCTTTGCCAGGTTCTTGGCGTAGTTGCCACGCATGCGCTCGATGTACGCTTCGCGGCGCTGGCGCAGCCCAGCAAAATCGTGACCGCGCAGCTCGACGTCGAAGCCGTAGCCGGCGGCGCCTTGCAGCGCGTCCGCGATCTCGGCGGCGTTCCACATCACCTTCTTGGGCACACAGCCCACGTTCACGCAGGTGCCGCCGAGCTCCCCGGCTTCGACCAGGGCGACCCGGGCACCGTATTCGGCCGCGCGGCGCGCCGACGCCAAGCCGCCGCTGCCGCCCCCAACTACGAGATAATCGAAGCTCTGCATTTGGTTCATGGTCATCGGGCTTCGCGCCGGGTTTTGCAAGTATAGACGCTCAAAGCTTTGTCGCCCGTTCAGCGATGGTAGTAGATGCGACCGTGCCGCGCGTCACCCGAAAAGGCCATGGCTCGCTGGGGCCGTTCTGGCTCCTGCTGGGCGCGTTGCTGTTTGGCTGCGGGTTTCATCGAGATGTCGCGGCGGTCGAGCGCTTGCGCGCCCGAATTCACGAGCAAGTTGGCAGTGAAGCCAGCGTGAACGTGCGCTCCGCGTACGGCTCGACGACCGTCACCATCCGGTTCGCCCAATTACCCGTGGGTGACTCCAAACTCCTGCAGCAACGAGTCGAAGCGTTGACCAGGAGTGAGTTCCCCCAAACCGACTACGTGGTGGTGCTGGCCAAACCATGAATGGTGCGCTCCGGATCGCCGTCGTCGGCGTTGGCAATGTGGGAGGTTCCCATGCGCGGGAACTCTCTCTCGGCAAGGTGCGTGGGGCGATGCTGACCGGAGTCTGCGACACCAGTCCGGAAGCGCTGGCACGCTTTCCCCGCGTGCCGGCCTTCGTAAGCCAAAGTGCACTGCTCGCCGCTGGTCTCGCTGACGCCGTGTTGATCGCGACTCCACACTATGATCACACGCCGCTCGCGATCGAAGCTTTGGCCGCTGGCCTGCATGTCTTGGTCGAGAAGCCGCTCGCCGTGCACAAGGCGGACGCACTACGGATGATTGCCGCCTACGAACGGCGGCCGAACGCGCGCCAGCTCTTCGCTGAGATGCTGGTGCTGCGCGCGGATCCGCGCTTCCGGTACTTGCGCGCGCTGATCAAGAACGGTGAGCTCGGCGCGTTGCGCCGCATACATTGGGTGATCACGGACTGCTTGCGCACAGACGCCTACTATCGCAGCAGCGGGTGGCGCGCGACTTGGCACGGCGAAGGTGGTGGCGTGCTGCTCAATCAGTGCCCGCACAGCCTGGACCTATGGCAATGGCTGTTCGGCATGCCGACGCGCGTACACGCGTTCTGTGGCTTCGGGCGCATGCACGAGATCGCGGTCGAGGACCAGGTGACCGCCTACCTGGAGTACGATGGTGGACTGAACGGCGTGTTCGTGGCGTCCACGGGCGAGGCGCCAGGCAGCAACTATCTGGAGGTCGTGGGAGATCTCGGCAAAGTCGTCGTCGAGCGCCATGGGCTGAAAGTCACCCGCAACGAGACGTCGACCCTCGAGTTGCTGCGCACCGGGCCGGCGCGCGTGCCGAACGGGAGCGCGCCAACCGAAGAGATTCCGCTCGCACACGGCCCGAGTCCGCTCACTGCCATGATCCAGAACTTCGTCGACGCAATCCTCGAGGGTAAAGCGTTGGTCGCGCCGGCCACTGAAGGCCTAGCCAGCGTCGAACTGGCCAATGCCATGATTTACTCGGGGATTACCAAGCAAACGGTCGAGCTCCCACTCGACCCTGCATTGTACGCGGCGGAGCTCGCACGGCTGATCCGGCAAGAGCGCCCTTAAACCGTTGGCCCGCGAGCCGTTCATGAGCGTTACGCCCGAGCGCACGCCATGAACAGCCCGCTGGATCTGACGAACTCGCGCTTGGGCCTACCAGGAGCGCTCCGCGACGCCCAATTGGACTTGGCAGCGGAGGAAACCGACAGCGGTGTCTTCAAACTATTCGAGTCGGCGATCCTGGTCGTTACGACCTCGCCCGATGAGCTGCGTCCGGCGTTCTCCGAGCTAGAGAGCGCGGGTTTCTCCGTAGTCGTGGTTTCGGATCCGCGAAGCGTGGAAGAGCTGGCGTTCTTGCCGCGCTTTGCGCTGATCGAGGCCGCGTTACCCGGCGCCCTGGACTTGGTCCGCCGCATCAACGCGCACGAGCCAGTGATGCAGGTGCTCGCGCTGCTCGGAGCGACGGAAGCGGAAGGGCCCGCGCTGACTGCGGGAGCCGCCCTGACGCTGCGCGCGCCGCTCGATATCGTCACTCTGCTCCTATGTATGCGGCGCTTCCGTGCTCAAGACGAGATCTCGCGTCAACCACAGCGCATCTTCGAGCCGGATCGCGTGAATGTCCCCGCGACGATCCTCGAGTCCGTGCTCGCCACGATTGGGCACGAGATCCAAAATCCATTGGCAGCCGCGCTGGCTAGCGTGGAGTGCCTGCGCGAGCCGGAGCTCGCACGCCGCCTGGGCGAGGACGAGCGGGTGGCCGCAGCCGACGACGCAGCCATTGCTTTGCGCCGGATCCGCGACGTGATGAGCGTGGTCACGTCGTTGGTGCGGGGTACTGCCCCGGATGTCTCGCGGCTGTGTTTCTGGGAATGCGCGGAGCGGGCGGTGGGTGCCTTACGCTCGCCACACGTGCGCATCGAGCTCGCGGGTGACGATCGAGTCTGCGGCTTCGCCAATGGAGCCCTGCTCGAGCAGGTGATCGTGAATTTGCTGCAGAACGCGATCGATGCCACCGAAGCTTCTCCGAATCCTCAGATCCTGGTGCGGGTCTATCGCGCCGCCCTCGAAGCGCGCATCTCCATTCGCGACAACGGGCCGGGCGTGCCCCTGGAGCTCCGTCAGCGCATCTTCGATCCGTTCTTCAGTACCAAGGGCGAGCGCGGCACCGGGCTCGGTTTGGTCTTGGTGCATCACGCCGTCGGGCGAATGGGCGGAGCGGTGACGCTCGGACCGACCCAAGTCGGTGCCGTGTTCCGCGTACGCCTGCGTGGGGCCTGAGGAGCTACTCGACGAGCGCCTTCAGAAAGCGTTCGCCGTAGTGCTCGAGCTTGGTTGGTCCGACGCCGGAGATGCCCAACATTTGCGCGTTCGTCTTGGGACGGGTGCT
This sequence comes from Pseudomonadota bacterium, assembly GCA_037200885.1. Classification (GTDB taxonomy): domain Bacteria; phylum Myxococcota_A; class Polyangia; order Polyangiales; family Polyangiaceae; genus PMG-095. Next base: position 161,778 of record JBBCIN010000003.1, on the reverse strand, counting down.
GGCCATCTCCAAGAGCGTCGCGTCCGAGAACACCACGTACGGCGGGACCCCGCGCTCGCGTGCGATTTCCTTGCGCAGCACGCGTAGGCGGTCGAACAACGACAAATCTGGATCGAGCGGAGCCCCCGGCGACGAATCGGACCGATCGCGCTTGCGGGCCGCGCGCGCTTGAGCGCGCTCCTCCGGCGTGGCGCGCGTGGATTTCTTCGAGAACAGCTCGAAATTCTGGCAAACGTCACAAGACGAGCCGCAATTGGCCAGATCTTCCCCGAAGTAGCGGGCCAATTGCGCGTGCCGGCAAGTGCGGGCTTCGGCCATGCGAAACACCTCCCGCGCCTGCGCCCGAGTGCGTTCGGCCTGTGCGTCGTCGTCACTGGCATCGGCGAAGCGATCGTAAGCTTTGACCTCGGACCATGAGTAGAGCAGCACGCAATCGCTGTCCAAGCCGTCGCGACCCGCGCGCCCGAGCTCTTGGTAGTAGCCCTCCACCGAGCGCGGCATATCGTGGTGCACCACGAAGCGCACGTTCGACTTGTCGATGCCCATGCCGAAGGCGATGGTCGCGACCACTACGTCGATCTCGTCGTTCTGAAACGCGTCTTGCACTTTGGAGCGCATGTCGGCATCGAGCCCGGCATGGTAGTGACCCGCGCGCACGCCGTGCTTCTTCAGGAACTCGGCCGTGCTCTCGACCGTCTTGCGGGACAAACAATAGACGATGCCGCTTTGGCCAGGGCGGCTGCGCGCCACGGCTAGCGCTGCCTCATTGGCCGTACAGCCCAGCGCGTCACCCTTCGCGTAGGCATGCAGACGTAGATTTTTGCGGAAGAACGAGCCGCGGTAGCGGGCCGGTGAACGCATTCCGAGCTGCTGGACGATGTCGGCGGTGACTTGCGGCGTGGCGGTCGCGGTCAATGCCAACACCGGCACCTGCGGGAAGCGCTGCTTCATCCCGGAAAGGTTGCGGTACGCGGGTCGAAAATCATGGCCCCAGTGGCTGATGCAGTGCGCTTCGTCGACCGCGATCAGGCTTAGCTTGAGCTCGCCCAGCGCGCGCCCAACGGAGGCTTCGAGCCCTTCGGGAGCGCAGTACAAGAGCTCATAGCGACCGGCGCGGAGTTCGGAGACGCGCGCTCTGCGCTCTTCTGCCGATAGCGATGAGTTCAGGTAAGTCGCCCGGACCCCGACCTCCGTCATGGCGTCGACTTGATCCTTCATCAGGGCGATCAGCGGCGAGATGACCAGGGTGAGGCCGCCCAAGATGCGGGCCGGGATCTGGTAAGTGATGGATTTTCCGGCGCCGGTGGGCATCACGCCGATGCAATCCCGCCCACTCAAGACGGTATCGATGATCTCACGCTGCCCCGGCCGGAAAGCATCGTAGCCGAAGCACTCCTTCAAGACCAAGGCCGGATCGCTCTGCTTGTGCGCCACTGCCCCGGCGGCTAGCGAACTGGCAATTCTCTTCAACATCTCCAGCAAGTCGGGCGAGAACGCGCTCGGGTTGCGTTTCCACGCCAATCGGAGCTCCGAAAGTTCAGCCTCGCAAGCGCGCTGCTCGCCGACAGACAGCGCCTGGCCCGCCACTTTCTGGGCCAACTCTTCCGCTGCCGTTTGCACCGATTCGTCGTTCATCGCATTCAAAAGGGGGCACCTGGCATCGGCGCGCGCATTCTGCTCTGGAACACCGGCTTCCGCCAATGCGGAAGCCGGTTCTGCTGCGCGCCCCGTCGATCAGGCTCGATTTGAATCGAGCGTTCTCGCCTCGATGGGTCAACCGACCCTCGACGGAGCCGATTGAGGTGTGGCTGGTATGGCGCGCGTGCGACGGCTGAGATCGTCCTCGACGACATAGACGCGGACGCGCACGTCGCGCACGCTCGGATGGTGGCGCAGTCCAGCGATCACGGGCCCGCTAACGTACGCGGTCGCAGACGCCTCGTCGTGGAACAAGTAGATGCCACCGGCGGAGCTTGCCGCCGGGCTCGCAACCCAGAGCTTCCACTCGAGACCGGGGACGGAGAGCATCGTCTCGACGACTCGCTGGCAGTGGCGGAGCCATTCGTCGGTCGAGACATTCAGATCGATGTCGACGTGCACGCAGTGATGATTCATGTAAAAATTCCTCCTCTAGGGGACGCGAGCTATTATGCAAAGGCTCGTCCGGACGCGCATGAAGACCACTCGAGAAGTGCATGAGAAAAGCCTGAGAACGGCCCCGGGGCAGCGGCTCCGAGATCGGCTCGAGCGGTCCGCCGCCGAGGCCGTTCTCGGTCGCGAGCGCGAGATGGACCGTATTCTGCGGCACTTCGACGCTGATGGCGCCGTCGTCACGTTCGTGCACGGCATCGGCGGAGTCGGCAAGAGCTCGCTGCTCGCCGCGCTCGCGCCGCGCCTCGCCGATCGAGGAGCGCGCGTTGCAAGGCTCGACGGACGGACGATCGAGCCCACGCCGCGAGGGCTACTCGCCGCGCTCGGGGCAGCCCTGGACGCGCGCGCGCCCTTCGACGACGTCGAGGCGATGGCGCGCGAGCTCGACTCCGAGCCGCGCGCGACGGCAATCGTGATCGACGAATACGATCGCATTCGCCTGCTCGACGCCTGGCTCCGTCACGAGTTGCTGCCCGCACAACCGGATCGCACGAGGTGGTTGTTTGCAGGTCGATTTTCGCCGCATGCCGCGTGGTTGACGACCCCCGGCTGGTCCGACGCCGTGCTTTCACTGCGGCTCGGTTCACTCGACGACGCGTCCTGTCGTGCGCTACTCGCACGCCGAGGGATCGCGGGCGAGTCGATGGCGCCCATGATTGGGCTCGCACGCGGCAACCCGCTCGCGCTGGAGCTCGCGGCCCGGTATACGACCGCGCCCGAGCTAAGTGGCCTCGCCGAGAACGCGGTGCTCGACGCGCTGGCACGGCGCTGCGTCGAGGACCTCCCGCCGCCGGTGCGTGAGGCGATCGATGCGATCTCGCTCGTGCGCTACGCGACGAGGCCGTTGCTCGATGCCATGCTGGGTCGCTCGTGCGACGACGCTCTATTGAGCGAACTTGCCGAGCTCTCGTTCGTGGAGCGCGCGGAGGGCGGCCTCGTGCTCCACGATTCCGTGCGCCACGCCATCGTGTCGCGCCTGCGCGCGCTCGATCCGCTGCGACATCGCGCGCTGCGTTTGGCGGCGCTCGAGCAGCTGGAAGGCGCCTCCAAGGACGCCGCGCCGACCGGCCCGAACGCTTGGCGACTCACCGCCGATCTGCTGTTCATCGTCGAGCACCCCGAGATCCGAGAGGCGTTCTTCCCCTCCTACGAGACCACCATCTCGATCGACTCCGCCCTGCCGGGCGATCGAGACGCGGTCTTCGCGATCGCCGAACGCCATGAGCCGCCGGAGATCGTGGGCGCGTTCGAGCTGTGGTGGAATCACGGGCGCGCGTTCTTCGATGTCGCACGCGACGTTACCGGAAAGGTGCTCGGCTTCGCCATCGTGGCCGCATCGAGCTCGCTCCCCCGCGCGATCGCCGAGGGCGATGCGCTCGTGGGCGCGTGGATGACGGATCTCGAGAGCGGGCCCGGCCGCGATCGCGGCGCGCTCTTCCATCGGCGGGCCCTGTCCGCCGATCAGGGTGAGGACCCATGCGATGTTCGCGGCGCGCTTTGGCTCGCAGCGAAGCGCGCATACGTCGCGCGGCCCGGTCAGTGGGCGCTCTATGCCGGCACGCGGCAGCAGCCGTCTACGTTGCGGCTCGTTCGGAGATTCGGCTTTCGCGATGCAGGCATCGAGGTTGGCGACGACGCCACGCTGCTGCTCGAGTTTGGCGCGGCCGGCATTTGGTCCTGGCTGCGCGGCCTCGCCCGTGAGGATGACGCCCCCGTTGCAGGTGGATGGCGCGTCGTCGAGTCGTCACGTGGGCTGCTCGTCGACGGATGTCCGGTCGCGCTGAGCCCGCTCGAGTACGGCGTGGTCGTCGAGCTCGTGGCCGCGCGCGGCGCAGTCGTCACGCGTGACGAGCTGCTCGACCGCGTGTGGAAGCAGCGGCACACCGGCAGCAACGTCGTCGACGCGCTCGTGCGGCTGCTCCGCAAAAAGCTCGGTCCGCATGCGGCCGACATCGAGACGGTGAAGGGCCACGGGTTCCGCATCGCGCAATGAGGTTTCGGGAAGCGCTCCAGCGCCTTCGACGCAGCTCGAGGGGAACGCCGAGCCTTCGTCTGCCTCGACCAGCGCGACCTGCGTGTCCAGCAGGTTCGCAACACCCCCCTTTTCGAACTTGACGCGCGATTTCGCCAGTTGACCATCGACCAACTGCTGGTGAGGACTCGACGCCGAGAGGACGATCAACGTCTCCCCGTCGAGATCGGACCAGGGCCCACTGCTCAGCGGGCGATGGCTGCACGCGCTAGATCACGAGTGACCGAGGTCGCGGGAAGCCACGCTGTGTACGTCTCGCAGCGGGCGGCGATCGCAGCGGCGATCGAGCTCGCCGCGCATGCCGTCGCCGGCTGACTCGACCGCGCTCAGTCTCCCCGGATCGGAATCTCCACGAAACCGTGGCGGTTTCGCTCGCTGTCCGTGGACGCTTCGCCGCATGTAGGTCGGAGCGTACATCGATTTCCGAGGCTCGCTTTGGTAGGCTCCTAGCTTACCTTCGCCGGGAGCCTTGCCGTGAAGAAGCCTAGCCGCCTCAACCATTGGTTGCGTGTCAGCGTGATGCTCGCGCTGTGTTCGTTCACCGCCTACGCGTGCGGCGGTGCGAAATTTACCGCGACCGATGGTAGTGGCGGCTCAGGCGCGGGCGGCAGTTCCGGCAGTGCAGCGTCCGGAGGTGTGGGCGAGCACCAGATCGCCTGTCAGGGACCTGAAGATTGCGATGATTCCGATCCGTGCACCGTCGACCAATGCGGCGCCGACGGTGTCTGCTCGCGAGCGCCCTTGTGCGGCGCAACGGAAAAGTGTTGTGACGGCTCGTGCGGCCAATGTTGCAGCGGGACTGATTGCGACGATCGCGTGACCTGCACGGACGACGAATGCTTCGCTGGCGGCTGCACGCATTCGCCGAACAACGGCAACTGCGGGGCCGACGAATATTGCTCTGCCACGGCTGATTGTCGGCACAAAGAAACGTGTGCCGATGACGCTGGCTGCGATGATGGCGACGCTTGCACGGACGATACGTGCAAAATTACGACTTTGCTTTGCGACCATACTGCGACCGATTGCGCCGACCCCAAAAAATCTTTGTGCTGTGCCGGTGTCGGCTGCGCGGAGTGTTGCGAGGACTCGCAGTGCAACGACAAGGATCCTTGTACCAAGGACTCTTGCTCCGGTAACCAGTGCCAGCACACCGCGTTCTGCGGCGACGGCCAGAAATGCTGCGCCAACGCCGACGGAGCGTCCGCCACCTGTGGCACGACGTGCTGCTCCGCTACGGATTGCGACGATGGCGTGAAATGCACCAAGGACTCGTGCACGCAAGGCACCTGCAGCAACACCGACGATCAATCCTGCCCGGTCGGGTTCACCTGCGACGTCAAGAATGACTGCGTCAAGGCTGCAGAGTGCGCAAAAGACAGTGACTGCAAGTCCGATGACGCGTGTAAAACGAACCCTGCCTGCGTGAACGGCAGCTGCAAATTCGACTCGTGCGCGGCCGGCACCAAGTGCTGCGCAGATCAGGGCTGCCACGCCTGTTGTGCCGATACGGATTGCAACGATGGGCTGGCCTGCACCAAGGACAGCTGCAACGGCGGAGTCTGTTCGTACCAGCCCGATAGTAGCATGTGCTCGGCGGCAAACTCCATCTGCGATCCCAAGTTGGGCTGCATCGCTTGCAACACTGCCGCCGATTGCAATGATGGGCTCGCCTGCACGGCCGACACGTGTGAAGCCCACAAGTGCGTGAACGCCAAGCTGTGCAACGAGAAGTGCTGCTGCACGGACGCCGACTGCCAGGGAGGCATCACCACGCTCGCCCTGCCCATCGGCGCGAAGTGTACCTACAACGTGTGCGGTACCGGCGGTATGTGCAGTGCGAAGACCACGACTTGCTCCGTCGGTGGTTGCTGCAAGTACGGCTGCTGCGGTGTCGCAATGCCGCAGTGAGCTCGCCTACGCTCCCGCGCGTGAAAGCTTCCCCGCGCGCGGACAATTGGCAATTGTTGCGCGGTTCTCGCCAATTTTCTGAAATCGTCACGGCTCGTGAGAACTTTTCGAGGCGTGCGGCGTCACAACACGCATGATCGTCGTCAACCCCTCGCGCTCGGCGCGCCGTTTGCTCAATCGTCGTGTTCTCGGCAGTGCCAGCGCGCTGCTCTTCGTGTTCACCAGTGGTTGCTCACGAACTCAGCCGCCACGTGACGAGCCCAAAACAGAGCTGACGACGAGCACGCCCGTGGCTCAGGGGCCGCGCGCCCAGCTCGACGGTCCAGTGAGTCCTGGTAAAGACGAGCAGGCCCCGTCCGTTGCTGTCGAGCCCGCATTGCCCGCTGCAACCGCTGTCGCGCCCCGGCCGGTCACGGGTGCTGCGCGCGCCGATCTCGCTAGAAAGGCCGCTGCGCCGAGCGCGGGCTTCAGCGGCGGTATGGGCCTGAGTGGCATCGGTTCGGGGGGTGGCGGGCTCGGGATGGGCAGCGGCCATGGCCGCCTCGGGGCGTCACCCATGGCGGCCCCGCCCAGGATGATGGTCATGCCGCGCGCCGCCGAGCTCAATACCGAGAACTACGCGCACGTCGCGGAAAACGCCTTTTTGAACGTGGCCGATCAGCCATTGTCCACGTTCTCGATCGACGTCGACACTGCGTCGTACAGCAACGCGCGGCGTTTTTTGAACGATGGCACGCTGCCCCCGAAAGACGCAATTCGAATCGAGGAATGGCTGAACTACTTCAGCTACGATTATCCTGAGCCCATCGCCAAAGAACCATTCTCGGTGACGAGTGAGGTCTCCGCCTGTCCTTGGAATGGTTCGCATCGCTTGGTGCGATTGGGCCTGAAGAGCCAGCAGATTTCGCAAGCCGAAACGCCCGCGCGTAACCTCGTCTTCTTGATCGACGTTTCAGGCTCGATGATGCCTGAAAACAAGCTTCCGCTATTGAAACGCGGACTATCGCTCTTGGCAGAAAATCTGCGGGCCAAGGACACGATTTCAATCGTGGTTTACGCGGGCGCCTCGGGTCTGGCGTTGCCCGCGACGAATGGAGCCGATCGCGCACGCGTGCTCGACGCGCTCGGTCGGCTCGAGGCGGGTGGCTCGACCAATGGCGGGGACGGCATTCGCCTGGCATACGCGACCGCGCGTCAGCATTTCGTGAAAGGCGGAATCAATCGCGTGCTTTTGGCCACCGACGGTGACTTCAACGTTGGCACTTCGAGCGAGGGCGAACTGCAGCGCTTGATCGAAGACGAGCGGAAATCAGGAGTGTTCTTGACCGTGCTCGGCTTCGGGGACGGCAACGTCAAGGACAGCACGATGGAGATGTTGGCTGACAAGGGCAACGGCAACTACGCGTACATCGACTCGATCGCCGAAGCGCGCAAGGTGCTGGTGCGCGAGGCCGGCTCGACGCTGATCACGATCGCCAAGGACGTCAAACTGCAGGTCGAATTCAACCCGACGCAAGTCAGCAGCTACAAGCTGATCGGCTACGAGAACCGGCTACTTTCCAAGGAAGACTTCAACGACGACAAGAAGGATGCTGGCGAAATTGGCGCGGGCCACGCCGTGACTGCCCTGTACGAGGTAGTGCCCAAGGGTCAGAAAGCCGCGCCGTCGAGCGTCGACCCACTAAAATATCAGACCGCGCCGGCGGTCTCCGCAGCCGCTGCCAGCGACGAGCTTCTGACCGTCAATATTCGCTACAAGCAGCCTTCGTCGGACACGAGCAGCAAATTTTCGCGAGTGGTGGTCGACGCTGGGCTACCGCTCGATGAGGCGTCGCCCGACTTTCGCTTCAGCGCCGCGGTCGCGGAAGCCGCGCTGGTGCTGCGCGGTGCTCCGGAGTCGTCGGGCGCGTCGCTCGAGGCTGGGCGCAGTCTGGCGCAAGGAGCGCTCGGCTCGGATGTCACGGGCGACCGTCACGAGTTCATCTCGCTGCTGGCCAAAGCACGCGCACTAGCTCCCTCGGTCGCGGCGATCGCGACCCGCGCGCACTGACGTCAGAGCTTGGCTTTGAAGAGCAAGCTCCGATAATGCGAAAGCTCGGCGATCGAGTTCTTGATGTCCACGAGCGCGTCATGCTCGCCCTGGCTGGGCTTGGAAAAAACAGCCGCGTCGCCGTACCAGAGCTTGGACAGGATTTTGATCGAGGTGACGTCCACGGTGCGATAGCTCAGATAGCCGCTCAAGCCGGGCAACCAGCGGTCGACGAAGCGCTTGTCCTGGCCAATGCTGTTGCCGCACAGGATAGCGCCGAAAGCGCACCAACCGGTTACGCGCTCCATCAGCTTACGCTCCGCGGCGCCGAGGTCGAGCTTGGAGGCGCGGACGCGCTGGGTGAGTCCGGTGGTCTCGTGCATGTCGCGCACGAACGGTGTCATTCGGGCGAGGGCCTCGTCTGGCTGCCAGATGTCACAGACGAATTCTTCGAGTGGCGCCAAGTCCGAATTGGTGATGATCAGCGCCGCTTGCAAGATGACGTCGTTCTGCGCATCGAGGCCCGTCATCTCCAGATCGAGCCAGGCCAGATTTCCGTCTCTCTGCGTGCGTAAGATGCGCTCACCCATGGTTTACTTGCTCGCTTTCGCGGTCTTGCTCGGTTTCGCGGAGGCCTTGGGCAAAACGATCACCGGGTCTTTCTTGCGTGCGCGGTAGACGACCAACGTCTTGCCGATCACCTGCGCGACGATCGAGCGGGTGCCCGCTTGGACTTCGAGCGCGAGGTCCGCGGCAGAAGCGTCTTCCTTGCCGGTGACGCGCACCTTGATCAGCTCGTGGGTCGAAAGCGCGCCGTCAATGGCCGCGAGCACTGCGTCAGTCAACCCGCCGTGGCCGATTTGCACCACCGGCTTGAGTGGATGCGCGAGCGCGCGCAAGAAGCTTCGTTGTTTGCCCGTGAGCGGGGCCGGGCTGGTCGTCAGTTTCGGAATCACCGCCGCATCCTACCCCAACGGCAACGACCCTGTGTACGCGAGGCGGGTTTTTTGCCGATAATTGCCGGATTTTCAGCAGTGACACGGCGCGGACAGAGCTGTGGCATGCTCCGCGCCGGAGTAATCAGCAGTGCGAATTCTGTACGGAGTCGTGGGCGAAGGGATGGGGCATGCCACGCGGAGTCGTGTCGTGTTGGAGCACCTGCTGCGCGCTGGGCACGAGCTACGAGTGGTCGTGTCGGGGCGCGCGCATCGCTTCCTGACCGAGCGGCTCGCCGGCTATCAGAACCTCAGTATCCAAGAAATTCATGGCCTCAGCCTGAGCTATTTTGGAAATTCCCTGGATCGCTCGAAGAGCTTGTTCGAAAATTTGCGTAAAGCTCCCAAGGGCATCCGGAAAAACATCGCTGTTTATCGCGATGTCGCCGAGAGCGGCTTCGTGCCCGAGCTGGTGATCAGTGATTTCGAGTCTTGGGCTGCGCTGTACGGGCTCAACCACCGCGTACCGGTGGTCAGTATCGACAACATGCAGGTGATCAACCGCTGCCGGCACGACGCCAGCGTAACTCGCGGCAAGGGCTTCGATTTCGATCTCGCTCGGCTGGCGGTGAAGATCAAAATGCCCGGCGCGTATCACTACTTGGCCACGAGCTTCTTTTTCCCGGAAGTGCGCAAAAAATACACCACGCTCGTGCCCCCTATTTTGCGGCCCGAGGTGATCGCGGCCAAGCGTGAACCCGGCGCGCACGTGCTCGTGTACCAAACGTCGCCGACCAATCAGAGCCTGATCCCGACGCTCAAGAAGCTGCCCTATCGCTTCCGCGTGTATGGCATGGGGCGCGAAGGGCAAGAGGGCAACGTCACCTTGTGCGGCTTCTCCGAGCTCGGCTTTCTCGACGATTTACGCACGGCTCGGGGCGCCGTCGCGGGCGGTGGTTTCAGTCTCCTGAGCGAAGCCGTGAGCTTGAAGGTGCCACTTCTGTCGGTCCCCGTCGCGCATCAATACGAGCAAGAGTTGAACGCGCGCTACCTGGAGAAGCTCGGCTACGGCGCCTGGGCGCGGCGGCTCGAGCTCGAGCCGCTACTGCAGTTTTTGGACAAGGTCGACGTCTATCAAGAAACGCTGCAAAGCTACCCCTCGCGGGACAACTCGATCCTGTTTTCGTGTGTGGATGAGCTGGTAAAGCGCGTCGAAAGGGGCGAATCGCGGCCCGTGCTCTTGGATAGCGAAGCGCCTGGCAAATACGCAGCCGACGATTGACTCAACCGAGATCGCGCGCGGCAGCTTCGGCCGCGTTGTAGCCGCACATGCCGTGCACGCCGCCGCCCGGGTGCGTGTAGCTCGAGCACAGGTACAGACCCTTGATTGGCGTTCGATAACGGAAATAGGGAAAAACCGGGCGAAATAGCAGTTGCTGATGCCAGGCGTTGCCGCCTCCACCCAAGTCCCCACCGATCAGGTTGGCATTGGTTGATTCCAAGTCCGGGGGCGCCGAGATGCGCCGGCCGAGCACCAAATCGGAGAAGCCGGGCGCGAGCCCCTCGATCCTTTCGCTGATGCGATCAGCGAAAGCCTCACTCTGATTCGCCCAGCCGCCTTCGAGGTACGAAGGCACGTGTGTATAGCAATACAGTGTGTGTTCTGCGGGCGGCGCGCGAAACGGGTCAGCCAAACTCTGTTGACCTACCACCAAATAAGGTGCTTCCGGCAGGTTGCCACTTCGGATCTCGCGTGTGAACCGATCCAGATCGGCGATGCTCTCGCTGACGTGGACGACCGCGCTCTGGCGCGCTTGCGCGTTGGACCAAGGCACCGCGGAAGAGAGCGCAAGATCCAACTTGAATGTGCCGAAGCCTTGGCGAAAATTGCGCATTCGACGGACCAACCACCAGGGCAGGTTCGCTTCGTCGAGCAGCTTCAGATAAAGCGTGGGCGCCGCGGTGTCGGCGATCACGCCTAGGCGCGCGCGGACCTCTTCACCGTTCTCCAGCCGCACCGCGGCGGCGCGCTTGTCGGCCACGATGATCTTCGTGACGCGCGCGCCCAAGCGCAGGCGCCCGCCGCAACTCTCCAGCAAAGTCACGAGCGCATTGGTGATGCTTTGTGCGCCGCCCGCCGGCACGGCGTACCCGCCCGTGGAGGCCGTCATCCCGAGCATGTAACTGAGCCCGGAACCGAACCAGTCCTCTGGCCCGACATCGACATGTAAGCCGAGGCTCGGCAGCACGCGCCGCGCGGCTTCACTTCGGAAGAGCGAGCGCGAAAGATTGCCGCCGCTCCGCGCGAAACGCCACAAGACCTTGGCCAGATTGCCGAGACCCAGCCTCAACGCCGGAGCCAGGGCTGGGAACGGTCCGAGCAAAAGGCGTAAGAGCTCGGGCTCCATGCGCGCGTGGGACGCCGCCAGCTTCCGCCACGCCTCACCGTCGCGTAGCGTACCAAAGTGCGCGGCACTGAGCTCGGCGTCGCGCGCGATGCAAGCGTAGCTGCCGTCCAGGGCCGGGTGGCAACTCTCGAATGGCAAGTGCAGCCATTTGACGCCTGCCTGAGTCAGATCGAGCTCGCGAAAGGCTGGGCTGCTCTGGGCAAATGGGAAAAACGCGGCCCCCACGTCATGCACGAAGCCGGGCAGCGTCAGCTCTTCCGAGCCCAGCGCACCGCCCGGACGGCGCGGGTTCGCCTCCAGCACGAGTACCCGAAACCCGCGGCGCGACATGACGTTCGCGGCCACGAGGCCATTGGGACCGGAGCCCACCACGATCACGTCGGGGTCGCGCACCGACTCAGCCTACACCGAACACCCTCCGCGCCGCTTTCCATTCGCGCGCAGACGCGCTATGTGAATTCAGTGCTCGCACTCGGCGTCGATCCCGGTACGCTTCACCTCGGCTGGGGTGTGGTATCGCGTGAGGGCAACCGCCTGTGCCATGTCGCGCACGGCGTGATTCACCTGGACGGCAAGACCGCCATCGCCGATCGCCTGGCGCGCATCGAGATCGAGCTGGGCGCCGTGATCGAAGAGCATCGGCCTGAAGTCGGCTCGGTGGAGAATCTGTTCTTCCACAAGGACGCCCAAGCGGCCTCCAAGCTCGGCCACGCACGCGGCGTCGTGCTCTTGCTGCTGGCACGCGCAGGGGTCGAGATCGCCGAGTACCCGCCAGCTAGAGTGAAGAAAACGATCGCCGGTTCGGGCCAGGCGGACAAGTCCCAGGTGGCTATGATGGTGCGCGCGTTGCTCGCGCTCGATCGGCTGCCGCCCGCGGACGCCGCGGACGCGCTCGCGCTCGCCATTACCCATCTGCGCATTGGCAGCTTGATCGAGGCGCTGCGGCCGAAAGCGGGCTTGGGGGAAAACAAAATCAGCCCGAGCAGCCTACGAGCGCTGCTCGGTAAGAAGCGCCGTACCCGCGCGACCGGCCCGAAGCTGCCCAAGCTATCCAAGATTCGCTAGGACGGCACGCGGCCAGTACGAGGCACTTTTGCTTACAGTGGTCTTGGAAAGATGGCGGCAATCGTGCGTTGCGGGAGAAAGCTTCGTAGGACCGAAAGCGTATGGACGTCTGAAGGATTGCATGGCTCGCAGTTCGAAAGCATGGTTCGTCGTGATGATTCGCCGCTCACTTCTGCTTGGTTTCCTCGGTCTTATGGCGACCACTCTGCCCGTCACTTCGGCCTTCGCAGACCCTCCGAATGACAAGGCTCCCGCCCCGGTTAAGCCTGCGGCCGCAGCGCTGACCGCCGAGCAGATCGCGGAACGTGTGCAGGGCTTCTACGATCGCTCGCACACCTTTCGTGCAGGCTTCAAGCAGCAGTACCGCGTCCGCGCGTACGACAAAACCATCAACAGCCAAGGCTCCGTCGTCTTCGAGAAGCCGGGCAAGATGAGCTGGCGTTACACGAACAACGGTAACCGCGTCGTTTCCGACGGCAAGCTGGTCAAGGTCTACGAAAAAGAGAACAAGCAAATGTACGAGCAGCCGCTCGACAAGAGCCAGTATCCGGCGGCGCTCTCGTTCCTGGTTGGCGGTGGCAACTTGAAGACCTCGTTCAAGTTCAGCAAGCGGGACTCCAAGCAAATGGGCTTCGAAGGCGGCTACGTGATCGTCGGCGATCCACTCGAAGCTTCCCCCTCGTATCAGTCGATCATCTTGTACGTCGACGCCAACACCTACCAAGTGCGACGCGTGCTCTTGCTCGATTCACAGGGCAACCGCAACCGCTTCGATTTCCTGAATCCAGAAATCAACACCAAGACCGCCGGCGGCGAATTCAACTTCACGCCCCCGCCCGGCACCCAAGTCATACGCCCGTAGCGCTGCGCTTGACCCGCGCGCTCGAGCGTTCAAGGGCGCTCGGGGAGTTGGCGCGACGTTGCCGTGTTCGAGCGTGCGGGTTCGGATTTGGGGGTCGCCTCGCGGTGGCCGCGAGTGCGCCAGTGCTCCGCGGCGATCGAGGTCGGGGGCGGCCGCGGTTACAGGCGTTGGACGCGTGCGGCTTCGGTTTCGTCTACGCGGACGTAGGGGCGACCGTGTTGCGAGTAGCCGAACGAGCCGGAATTGGCGTAGCCGGGAACTTCATCGACTTGGTGCGTATGGCCGAAGATCACCGTCTCGGCGGCGGTGAGCTCGCGCACGCGCGCCGCGGCGGCGCGCAGGCGTTCTACCGGCAGATCTTCGTAGCGGTTGCCCGTTCGCTGTACCGATTGAATCAGATACAGCCCTGCGAGTAAGCCAGCGATGCCCGCGGCGCGGCTCTTCCACGCGAGGTACGCGGCGCCACTCAAGAGTAGTCCCGTGCTGGCAAAAACGCGGTCGAAGTACAGCCGCATGAACGTCTTCTGAAAGTTCCGGTGCGTCGGCACGGCGCCGGTCTCCAGCAGCGCGCGCAATACCTCCGGATTGAGTTGAACCAAGTCTGCGAATTCCGAGAGAGCAGCTTCCCCCACGCTGCGTTCGGCGTCGAAGCGGCCCACGCGACGAGTCTCCAGGCACAGCCTTGCTGCCACGCGGAACCACTCGGCGATGATCAGCGGCGTGCGCGCGCCGTACACGCGGAAGGCCTTGGCAATGCCGGCCAGGGGCGTCGTGTCGTGCGCGTGTGAAAAATGATGCGCACCACTCGGGCGTACGAAGCGGCGAGTGATGGCGATGCCGAGCGGTTCTGTCTCGGGACTCCACTCAGCGAGCGGATGGGCCGGCGCGTTGTCGGGATCGTAAAAGTGGCCATGCTCGACGTGCACGCCGCCCCGGCGCACGAACCAGGGCGCGATCTCCAGCGGAGCATCGGGGGCTAGCTCCAGCTTATGAAGCAGTGCGTCACGAATCTCGGCCGAGATCAGGCCCGCGTCGTGGTTTCCGGCCAATAGCGTCAGCGGTGTCCCGGCCGCCAGCTGCCCGTGCAGCGCACTCGTCAATTCGGGATGCGCCGACAGCAGATCCAGCACTGCATTCACTGCCGAGCGGCCCGGCGCTTCCCAAGACAGATTGAACACATCACCTGCCAGAATGAACTCATGTCCCGGATTGTCTCGCATCAGCCGCGCGAGATCGCGCACGGTGCCTGCGGACGCACCCGCCGACAGGTGCAAATCACTGGTAACGATGATGGGCTTCATTGACGGAGCGTGTACACGGCAAACGAGGCAATCGCGCCAAGCCTAGCATCGTCTCACGCACTGCCCGAGCGCATAGCGTTGTTCGCGCGAGCGGGGCAAAGATCGTGGCAATCTGCCCTTTAAAATCCGGCAATCGACAAGCAGCCGAAACTCAAATCGCTCTTGGTCGAGGCCTCGGTACGTGTATGCTCTGGGCTATCATGCAGAAGGCTTTGGAACGCATTACCCTCGAGACCGAAAAGCTCGTAGGCAAAGCCGTCAATCGTGTCTGGCCGTTGTATCAGAAGTACAACGAGCGCTTTCCCGGTGGTCGCTTGCAGCCCAAGTGGGCACCGGCGCCGCTCTTGCGGAAGAAAGAACGGACGGCTCCCCAACTCGGCTGGCCACGTCGTACTGATTCACTCTGCCCCCGTTGCGTGAAAGAAGTGCGTGACGCGGTGCTCTCCGGCGCGGAAGATCTGCGCGAGTTCGTGGAGGGTAACCCCGGCGAAATCAAGGCGGACATCGTGGAGCGTGACGGCCAGGTCGTGATGCTGAAGACCTGCCCCAAGCACGGTGATTTCGCGGATGTGATGAGCATCGATCCCGCGTTCATGGCGCGCATCGAGGGCCTGTTCCCCGGTCGTGATTTCGAAGCCCCCAAGAACAAACTGCGTAATCACGGCAGCTCTACCATCAAGTACGGCCGCGGCTCGGTGCTCACGGTCGACCTGACCAATCGCTGCAACATGATGTGCGATCCCTGCTTCATGGACGCCAATCAAGTTGGCTTCGTGCACGAGCTGGAATGGACCGACATCAAGCAGATCTTGGACGACAGCTTGAACATCAAGCCGCGCCGCCAGCTCAGTGTGCAATTTTCCGGCGGCGAGCCGACGCTGAGCCCGTTCTTTCTGGAGTCGATCAAGTACGCTCGAGATGTCGGCTACTTCTGCGTGCAGTGCGCCAGCAACGGCGTAATGTTCGCGCAAGATCTCGAGCTCTGCCACGCTGCCAAGCGCGCGGGCCTCAGGCTTTGCTACCTGCAATTCGACGGCGTCACCAACGAAGCCAACAGCCATCGCAAAGTCGGTAACCTGTTCGACGTGAAGCTGCGCGCGATCGAAAATTTGGCTGCGGCGGGTATCGATGTCGTGCTGGTCGTCACGGTGGTGAACGGCATCAACAACGAGCAAGTCGGGCCGATCGTGCAGTTCGCGATCGACAACGCCGACAAGGTGACGGTCGTCTCGTTCCAGCCGGTGAGCTTTACCGGTCGCGATGAAGACGTCGACGATGCGCGTCGCCAGCGCGAGCGCTACACGCTCAGTCATCTGGTTCATAATCTGCATGATCAGCTCGGCGTGACCGAGCCGATGCGGGATTGGTTTCCGCTCTCCGCCATGAACCCGTTCAGCGACGTGGTCGACTTGCTGCTCGGTCAAAGCGCTGAGTTTGGCGCGCTCAAGTGCGGCTGCCACCCGAACTGCGGCATCGGCACGGCGCTGTTGGTGAACAAGCGCACGAAGCAGATGGTGCCCGTTTCTCAGTTCCTGAATCTCGATCAGGTGCTGCTCGATCTGCAGGGAATTGCCGACGCGGGCCAAACCAAAGCGCAAACCGTCACCGGCATCGCGCTCTCGCTGCTGCGTAACTTCAATCCCGAAAAGGCGCCGCCCGGTTACAGCTTTACCGAGTTCGCTCGCCAGTTCTTGAGTCAGATCGGCGCGAACGGTTCGAAGGTGGGCGAGAGTGAAGGGGACGCCCACAAGTTCGAGTGGCGCTTCCTGTTCGTGGCCGGGATGTGGTTTCAGGATCTGTTCAACTATGACTTCCGGCGCACCGAGATGTGCATCATTCCGTACGGCACGCAGATGGGAGAGATCTCCTTTTGCGCCTACAACACCGGCGTCGGCTTTCGACAGATCATCGAGAAGATGAAGAAAACCGCGACGGTCGCCGAGTGGTACAAGACCCGCGGTCGGCACGCGGTTTACGCCAAGAACCAACACCTGCCGTTGACCGAGGGACCACTGACGGTGGTCGTGCGTCAGAGTGAAGGCTCGCCCTTCGCTGACGGGCGAAAACGCCTCCGTCTCGTGTCATAGCCGGATTTACCGGCCCTACAGCTCGCGGCGGTCGACGGGGCCGTCGAATGGCGGTCGCTGCATCTGCCCGAAGCGGCATACACGCGCGCCAGGCAAGGCCCGTTGCAGCGCTTTGCCGGCGGAAGGTTCGCCGGCAAACGCGCAGCTCGTCAGCAGAGGCCGGTACGGCGTCAAGGTTGCGACCGCGTCCGAAGTCACTAGGACGTGGATATTTCTGCCGGTTGGCGGCAGGACCCAACTGCCGGTGTGCCCCAGTGTCACGAAGCCGAGGCCGGCCTCGAAGACCTTGCCGGTGAAGTGTGCGGTATCGCGATACTTGGCGATTTCACTCAGCTCTTGCGAGGTGAGCTGTCCACGCGGAATGCGCTGCTCGAGCAGCGCGAGCTCACGCGCGAGCTCGCGTGCCAGCTCCGCAGCGGACGCCTGCTCTGCGTTCACCAAGAGTACGCGCGGACTTAGGCAACCGCGTTGATCGAATAGAACGATATCTTCGGCCAGCGCGCTGAGCAATGCGCCGAGGCCCGACTCGGAGTGCGGTCCATTCAGGACTGCGACGCCAAAACCCGAGCCGTGCGCGTGAAATGCGACCCCCGCGGGCAACGTGACCGCCACCTCGTCCATGGTTTCGTCGCTGCCGTACGCCCACAGGCGATCGCCGGCGTGCGCCGACAAATCATTTACCAGCTGAAACGAGCCCGGGGCGCCGGCCAAGAGCAGCTCTGCCATTTCCGGTTCGCGGCGCGAGGCACGCACGCGCACTCGTTCCGACGCGGCTAGTGCGATGGCGATGGCGCGGTGGGCGGCTACGAACACGTTGGCCGAAAGCAGCACGTGGGCGACCTGCGCACTGGGCGTCGAGCGAATCAGCGCTGCAATTTCCGCCTCATCGGGCGCGGTTTCCAGACAGCGCAAGAGCGCGAAGTCGACGCCCTGGGCCGACAGCCCACTCGACGCAATGAGCCGCTCGCGTGCGCGCTGGCCGCGTTCGGTCGAGGCGTCCGCCAGTGAGCGCGCGGACTCGAACAGAGGTTCGAGCCGAGCCCTGCGCGTTTCGAATTCGAAGTCGCTCATCGCAAACCATCGGCCATGAATTCCTCGATTGCGAGAGAGCAACCGCGCGGCGGCGCGCCGACGGCTCGCCCGAGCAGCACGATGCCGCCCTCGACTCGGCGCACGCGATCTTGAGTCTGAATCGCAATCGCGGAGTCGACATTGCCGAGATCGACGATGCGCGCGATGCCGATTTCCCCGTTGGGCACGGGCTCGAGAGATGTTGGATCGACGGGTACGACGCGCAGCCAGGGTGGCTCTGCGTACACGCCGGCTGCACCGTGTCGCTCGCGCTCGAGCGCGGAGCCGGGCAAGGTGGCTTCGTACAGTTGGCTCGTCAACTCGGTCATTCCGTACTCACTGACGATCTGTGCCTCGCCGATACCGAACGTGCGAGCCACTGCCTTGCGCAGCTCGGCGGGTTCGATCTCGCGAGTTTTTCCCTTGAAGCCACCGGTTTGCATCACCACGGTTCCAGTCGGCAGGCGTAGCTCTCGACCCTCGAGCCGATCCAGCAGGCCGACCAACGCGAAGGAAGTGGCGAGCACGAGCAGCGTCTCGCTGCGCTCGACGGCACGCGCAGCGGCTTGCTCGAGCCCAGGTAGATTCACGCCTCGATCGTCGATCAGCCAGCGCTCCGCGGTCCGCACATCGAACGAGCCGCGGCGTTCGAAGTCGACCATGAACAACGCCATCATGTGGCCGAGTGAGGACGTGGGGGGATCATCGAGCCGCGGGGCAAGCGCGACCACGTGGTGTGCTCGCTCGTTCGAGAGCAACGCGGCGCGGCCAAACTGCAGCGCGAGCTCGTGGTAGGTTTCGGTGACTCGCATCGGGTGCGTGCCGCGTGCGCCGCTGGTCGTGCCGCTGGTCGAGAAGCGCAAGCGATCTTCAGCTTCCGGATGCAGCGCGACGCGGGCCAAGCGAAATGCATCGCAAGGCACGCCGGGGATGTCTTCTACGCTTTGGATCGAACCGCGCCGGCTCGCCCACAGTCTTGCGAAACCGGGCGAAAATTCGCGCTGAAATGCCGCGATTTCTAGGGCTAAATCCGCAAATGGGCGAGACCTATCACCGGCTGCGAAGCGCCGCACGGCCTGATGCAAGCTATCCGAGCGAGCATTGCGAGTCATACGCCGAGCGTCCCGAGGCTGAGCTCCAAAGCATCCACGAAGCCAGCGAGCAGCGATTCTGCCAAGGTCAGTGGCGGGGTCAGCACCAAGATTTCGCGCCGCCCCCCACCGGTAGACGTGATGTAGCCGCGCTCCAACAGCCCCACGGCGAGTCGAGTCGCTCGGCCCGGGCGATCTCCGAGATCGATGGCGATCATCAAGCCAGAACCACGCACCGCGGCCTTCGAGAATCGCGCCAAGCGCGTCTTCAAGGTCGCGAGCAGCTGCTCGCCTACGGACATGGCGCGCTCCGGCAGGCGCTCACGCGAAATCACGTCCAAGGTGGCGAGGGCCGCGCCGCAGGCGAGCGCGTTGCCGGCGAAGGTCGAGGTATGCACGACCTCGGCATCGCGGCGCCAAGCTTCGAGCACCGCGCCGCGTCCGACCACCGCGCTGATCGGCAGGCCGCCCCCCAAGCCTTTGCCCAGACACAGCAAGTCAGGCGTGAACTCCGGGCTCAGCGAATACAGCATTTTTCCCGAGCGCCCGAGCCCAGTCCAAATCTCGTCCGCAATGCACAGCGCGCCGAGCTCTCGCGCCAATTTGCCGAGCTCCGGCAAGAACTCGGGCGGCGGCACGACCACGCCGCCGCGCCCCAAGATTGGCTCGACCAGGATCGCGCCGACCGTACCGTCCGCCAGCGCGGCGCGAACTTGCGTCAGTACGCGATCCAGATCCCCTGCCTGTGCCGGGTAATCGGCAAATCGCACGTGCGGGTTGAGCTGCTCGGCAAATGGGGTTCGGTAGCTCTCGCGTAAGCCACAGGCCGCCAGCGGCGCATGGCTGAGGCCGTGATAGGCCCCGCCGAACGCGACCACGCCGGGCTTGCCCGTGAACAAGAGCGCGCTCTTCAGGGCCGCGGTCACCGCGTCAGCTCCCGATTGACCGAGAATCACCCGCGCGTTGGCATCGGGGTGCAAGGCGGCCAAGCGCTCGAGAAGAGCGATCTTCGCGTCCGCCGGAAACACGTCGCCGAGTGCCATCAGCAAGCGATGCGATTGAAAATCGAGCATGCGGAGCAGGCTCGGATGCGAGTGGCCGAGTAGCATCGCGCCGAAGCCTGCGGCCAAGTCCACGTAGCGGTTGGAGTCGACGTCGATCACGTTCGAGCCCTTGGCGCTCGCGTACACGATGCCCGCGGGCGGCGCGCGCAGATCCCCCGGCGCGTGCTGAGGCTTGGGACCCATGGGCGCGGTGCGGTGCGCGTGGCGCACGAGCCAACTGCGCGAGGACGGCCCTGGTGGGCGACTCAGGATCTTGGGCTCGTCCTGACCCGGTTCGACCTGCAAAGGCGGCGGAATTTCGCTGAAGCTCATGCTCGGCCTTTCGCAGTATCACGAAAATTGGCGCGCTCCAGGCGAACGGCCACGCCCGTAGCCGACCGTCTTTGGCTAGCGCGCTTTGCCGTGCAGTTTCGAGAGTTGGCGGTCGACGCGGGCCGCGAACCGACCCTGAGGAAAGCGAGCCAAGTACTGATTCAGGTGCCGAGAATTGCGCGGCAATCGCCGCGGCTTCCCAATCGTTTCCCAGGTAGCGGAGGTGGCGTTGTCGAACCAAAACAGCGGTGCGGCGGTGACGAAGAAATGCAGCGGCGAGTCATTGAGTATGAAGCGCAGCGCCGCATAGCCACCGACGGAGAATCCGGAGTCCGTCGAGTTCGAGTCGAAGCCGTGACCTTGCAAGCGTGTCCAAGCCAAAGCACCGCCGGTCCAGGGTCGTGCAATCGCCTTCGTAAGCCAAGCGGCGCTCGCCCAGCGAAGTGCCGTCGGACTCCGCCAAGCTGAGCACGAGCCAACTCCCGTCCCGCCGCGCCGTGGCATGCAGTGCGTCCGCGGATTGATCCGAAAGATCCAAGAGCTTTTGGACATCGGCGGAGACCTCGGCGGCGTCGGGGCAGGCCACCTCGCTTTGAATTCGTAGCGCAGCGCCCAACACGATGGGCCAAACTCGAGGAAGTAGAGTTAAGAGCAAACGCGGTTACGTCCGCTGCGCTTCGCTTGGTAGAGCTTCTCGTCCGCGCGCTGGATCAGATCGGTCGCCGCCTTGTCGTCTTGGAGCAGGGCGCAGCCGATGCTGATCGTGACCGGGATTTGTTCACCCTGGAAACTGAAGCCGTGGCTGCCCACGCGGGCGCGCAGATTTTCGGCTAGCGCGACGGCTCCGGCGAGCGACGTTTCCGGCAGCACGATCACGAATTCTTCACCGCCGTAGCGCGCGAACACTTCATCCCGGCGAATGCGATCTTGCACGATGCGCGCGAGCTCGCGCAGCACGTGGTCACCCGCCAAGTGTCCGTATTGATCGTTGATGCGCTTGAAAAAATCGATGTCGAACATGAGCACGCTGAGATCACGCTCGTAGCGCCTCGCGCGAATCAGCTCTTTCTCCAGGGCCTCGAACAGATAACGCTTGTTGTGGATCTGCGTCAGGCCATCCACGATCGTCATGCGATAGATTTCTTCGTGGTACTTGGCCTCGGCGTCGGCACCGGACAAGAACTTCAAGATCGACGGGCCGACCTTGATGCGGTCACCGTTGGTGAGCAGCGCCTCGCGCGCGATCTGCTCTTCGTTCAGGTAGGTGCCGTTGGTCGAGCCGTCGTCCACCGCGTACCAGGCGCTCGTTCGTCGCTCGAAATGCGCATGCCGGCGAGACACCGAGTCGCCCTCGAGCACGATGTGATTGTCGGCGCCACGCCCGACGCGGAGCGGGCTTCGGTCGAGCACGAATCGCTTTCCCAGAAGGCCAGGCTCGGCCGTATAGATCACCACCAAGCAATCGTTGCTCGGCGCATCGTCAGGCGGGGGTGCCTGAACTACCTGGGTGACTCTGGTTTTTTCGTCGTATTCGCTCACGAACGCGGCCTCTCGCGCGCAACTTCAGCAGAGTCGGAATCCTAGCCGGTTGGGCCAGCAAAGGGTGCCCACAAGCCTCGTACCTTGCTTGAGCGCGGGCAGCTATCGGAAGTGATTTCCATGTAATTCCCGAACACTCCAACTTAGCTTGGGGCATAAGATTCCGTCAAGCCAGCCCGGCAGTCGGGCCGGCCTCCGAGCATGGGCACGGCGACTTGCCGCACACCGGCCTACCTGCAAATCCAAGCGAAAACCCGATCACTTGCCCTGTCCCGCCCGTTCGAGTCGAACGGATAGTACCTCCCCGGCTTTGCTTGGCCAGTCTTTTTCTCGCGCTGGTCCGCGAGACGGGGGCTCCCGCCCGCATGGACTCGTTTTGGGACAACGCCTCTCCCAAACCTCAGACGCACCCGCGGCTGCGTTCAGCGGGTCATCGTCACTTTGGAGAGGCCGCGGGGGCAATCGGGATTCTGGCCAGACGACAAGGCAAGCGCGCCCGCGAAGAGCTGCCCCGACACCACTGCGACGATCGGCGAGAGCCACTCGGGCACACCGCTCGGCAACTCGATGCGCGCTTCGGCTCGCGACAGTAGCTCGGGCACGTCCGAGATCATGAGCACGCGCGCGCCGCGATCTTCCAGCAGCGAAAGCAACGCTGGCGCGTCGCTCAGCGCTCGACCGCTGGGGGCGACCAGGATCACGGGAAAGCCGTGATCGATCATGGCCACCGGGCCGTGCAGCAGATCCGCGGCGGAGTACGGCTCAGCGAGGAGATAGCTCGTCTCTTTTAGCTTCAATGCAATCTCGAACGCCGTCGAGTAGTTGAAGCCGCGCCCGAGCACTACGAGCTTCTGCGCACCGTGGAAGAGCGCCGCCCGTGCGGTCAGATCGGCGTTCCCGGCAATCACCTCATCGACCCAGCCCGGGACGCGCTCGAGTGCTGCCCAGCGCTCAGCCTTGCCCTCGAGCGCCGCGCTGAGCATGGCCAGCGCAAACAGCTGCGCGGTGTATGTCTTAGTGGCCGCGACGGCCATCTCCGGCCCCGCGAGTAGCGGCATCGTGCGGTCGGCAGCTTGCGACAGGGGAGAGCTGGGCTCGTTGGTTACTGCGAGCGTCGCGCCGCCTTGGGCGCGCGCCTCGCTGAGCACGCTCACGATGTCGGGAGACTGCCCTGATTGACTGATGCCGATCGTCAACGCGCGCGCTAGCTGCGGCGGTGCATCATAGAGCGTAAAGAGCGAAGGCACCGCGAGCGCGACGCCCAAACGATTGTGCGCGCCCAGCAGATATTGCGCATAGCGTGCCGCGTTGTCCGAGCTACCTCGCGCTGCGATCAGCACCCACTCCGGTCCGAATTTCTTGATCGCGCGGGCCGCTTCCTCGGCCGCTGCTCGACCCTCAGTGAGCAAGCGTCGCAGCACGCTCGGCTGCTCTCGGATCTCGCGTTCGAACTGAGTGCCAGGTTCCATGGGTCTTCAAGGGACAACCTAGCAAGCGTTTCGCTGGCCGCTATCGAAGCCGAAACAATGGCTGCGTTAACCTGCTCCAAACCAATGAAGGGTCGGTGCGCCGTCGTGGCGTTTTCGTACGTCGGACTCGCCTGTCTGAGCTGCGGCAAAGTCGCGCTCGACGAGAATGAGGCACCGACCGCTGTTGCGGGAGGACTCCAGAAGCTGATTGCTGACGGTATCGTAGACGACATAGTCACCGGCACCGTTGTGAAGAATGGGCAGCCACCGCCGATCCACGGGATTGGAGTGATCCTGCTCGGGAGCATCGAGAAAGCGCCAAAGCGTCGATGGCTGCTTCGACCGAGAGTAGAACCCGATTCCCTTGGATTGGCGGAGCATCGGGGAGCTGGCCACCACGCCAGCCACACAAGGTCGTAAGGTCGCGGGGAACGGCGTCGAGCACGAGTACACGACACAGATTGTCGAGCACACTAGGTTGTGTGGCGCTGGCAAGACTGGCGGCGGTGGCGGGCGCATGCCTCTCCAATAGGAGCTGGAACCTGTCTAGCTCGGATCTCAGATCGGTCTGCTCCGGACGAGATAGTCCCGCTTTGGAGTCGCGGTGAACTATCCGATTACGCCAGTGAATAACGAGCAGCGCTCCGAGGTAGATATGGTCCTTGGGGACGGCCCGATGCTGTAGCAAGGCAACAAGCCTATCGGCTCGATCTCGTTCAGCTACAAGGCCAGGTCCGGCCGGAGATTTGAGGCTGTCCTTCACGTACGCGGAAAGCACCTCCGCCACGTGGACGAGGGTGGCTCGCATTGCGAACGCCCGCGCTCGGCGCGCTGAGGCCTGCGCATCAGCCGGCTCCCACCGGATGTCGAGACCCGAGGGTCGAGTAGAGCTCCCCCTTCGACCGCCGCCAGCCCCACCGCGATCGTATTCAGGTAGTGAACAAGCTTGCCGGTTTCGGACAGGAACTTCGCAAGTGAAGGCGTATTCATGGCGCATACGTGCTCCGGGAATCGAACCCGGTCTCCGGCTTTGAAAAGTAGCTCAATCAGCCGGCGCTTCCCGCCTAACTCGCACGTACGCGAAGCGAGCTTGGCACCGCTGCTGAAGCCGCAAGCGCCCGGCCAACGTACCAGGCTTAAGCTGCGCGGGTCGAGCGCAGCGAGATTTTCGTCAGCTTCGACGTTTTGTTGGGCGGCACGTCACTCAGGCTCGACACGACCTAAAGCTTCGTCGGTGGCGAGCTCGAGTTCAGCGAGCTCGGTTTCGTCGGCCCACCAAAGGTCGCCGCGTCTCACCCGAGATCCTCATGGTCGATATTTGCCGCCCAGCCGTCCAGGCCAGCGGCCGCGAGTTCGGCCTCCTCAATGGAAGTCGCGGCGAGACGTGCGAGGTCCCAGCGCGACGGATCCGCTTGTCGAACCACGATGACCCCAACACGCTCACCAGGCCTGAGATTCAGCGGCTTGGCAGGTCGGAGGAGGCCATTTTAGTACAGCGCTTCGACGGGACGCATACTCACAAGGTAGCACAAGAGTGCGATCACGGACGCGCCGTGACGCCGAAGGCTGCGTGCGGCTGCGCCGCTGCCCGTGACCATCAACCCAAATCTCGAGAGCGTAGAGTCAGTCGAGCGGGACGTCCAAGCCGATGCGGCGCATCAGGCGGAGTGCGTTGCCGGCTTGCACGGGGCCGGGGTGGGCTTTGTAGTCGAAGCTCATTTCGTTGTCCTTCACGCTTTCGCGGAAGTGAATCAGAGTGACTCGGCTCATCAGCGCGGGCTCGAGCTCGGCGAGGCCCATGTCGTGGGTCGAGACCGCGCCCAGGGCGCCGCGCTTGATCAGTTCGCCGATCACCCAGCGGGCGCCGATCTGGCGTTCGAGCGAGTTGGTGCCGTGGAGGATTTCGTCGAGCAGGAAGAACACCGGTTTGTCGCCAGCGGTGCCGTCGACGACGGCTTTGAGCTTGTTGAGCTCCGCGTAGAAGTGGCTGACGCCGCTGGCCAGCGAATCACTGATACGAATACTGGTGATCAGCGCGAACTCCGCGAGCACGAGGCGTTTGGCGCACACCGGGCCACCCGCGAACGCGAGGACGTTGGCCAAGCCCATCGACCGCAGAAGCGTACTCTTGCCCGACATGTTGGAGCCAGTGACGAGTAGCGCGGTGCCAGCTTCGGGCAAGGAGACGCTGTTGGTCACGCGCACTTGGCGGTCGATCAGGACGTGACCGAGCTCCTCCGCGAGAAAGCAGGGGCGGTCGCTGAACTCGGCGAAGCAGAAGTTGGGTTCGTCGTGGGCGAGGCCGGCTAGGGACGACAGTGCTTCGGCCTCTCCTACCACGTCGAGCCATTCGCGCACGAAGCGACCGGCGCGCTCTTGCCAGGCCTCGAGCGCGAGCACGCAGTGCACGTCCCAGAGCAAGAACAGATTCACCACTGGGTAAATCATGCCGTTGTGCTTGAGCTCGAAGAAGCCGACCACGCGTTCGAAGCGGCGCATTTCTTCGGATGGCTTCTTGCCACTTTGGGTGAGCCGGGCTTGGGCCGCGCGGATCAATGGCGCGTCGACGTCGAGTGATTCGAGCTCACCGAGCAAGGTGCCGTAACGGAGGAATGCGCCCTGCGTTTCGGACACTGCGTGGAAGACGCGCGAGGTGATGGCGTTGGCGAGCGACAGCGTGAACATGGAGAGCACGGCGGGGACCGTGAAAAACAGCCAGGAACGGCCGAAGCTCGACCAAAGCACCATGCCCCCGATGGTGAAGAACGGCAGGATGCGCGCCGCCCACACCACGTGCAGCCAGTGCTTGAGTTGGGGCTTTTCTTCGGCCCAGAGCAGGAGCGGTTCCGGGTTCGGCGGCTCTTTGCGCTTGCTACCGGGATCGACGATGCCGAGCGCGAGTGCCTCGATGCGCTGACGTAGATCGAGCAGCGGCGAAAGCGCGCGCACCGCGACTTGGCGTTCGCGCACCACGGTGGGGGGGCTCGTGTGGCTGAAGAAGCCGGACAGCTTCTCTTGCCCGACGCGCGTGTGTGCCACCGATACCCGCTGAAAGAGCGAGCTCGGACCGAAGACGTCCAGGTCACTCGTGTACGGGTGCGTTGGGTCGACGAAGCGGGCTCCGTTTTCCGCTAGCTCACTGAAGCGACCAGTCGTGCGCGCGAGGGCATCTTTGTTTACGCGCGCAAAACGGCGCGCCAGGTCTTCTTCGACGAGCACGCGGCTATGCCAAACCACGAGCGCCAAAAATGCTGCCAAGCCGAGTAAGCTGATGGGGCCGGCGAGCGCGTTGCTTTTGCCGAAGACCGAGAGCAGCAAGCTGACGATGAACACTGCGAACGACAGGCCACGCAGATTCGACACCGTGCGGGAACGCGCCGCGTGGCGCTCCGCCTCCGCGTTGAAGCGCTGCTCGCGTGCGCGGTACTCGGCTTCTTGATCACTCACTTCGCGGCCTTGACGAACTTGATCACGACCGTTGCGCCGACGATCGGCTCGGCTGGCACGCCCACGTAGCGGCGATCGACGACCTCCGAGACGCAGCGAGCCGCTTCGGCGCTCACGCCCGTACGCTTGGCCACCGAGACGCCTTCGGCACGGCCGCGCTCGCGTAGCACGAAGCGCACCTGCACCTCGCCGCTGGCTTCCTTCAGGCCGCCGTTGTCGTTCACACACTTCGAGTACTTGTCGCGCGCCGCGCCCAGCTTGCCGATGCCCAGAGTTCCGGTGTCCGCCGTGACGGGGCCGACGGTGATGTCCAACTTCTCGTTGCTCGGCGCGAGCGCGGGCGCCCCAGCGTCGGCCTCGGCCACTTCGTCCGGCGCTACGGCCGTCGGCGTCGCGGAGCTCACGGGCGCAACCGCCACTTGTGGACTGCTCGCGGTCGAGCTGGCGGCGGGCAGCGCACTCGGCGACGTGAGCGCTCCGGAGCGCAGTCCTTGCGCCTCCGTTTCGCTGAGGCAGCGTACGACCAGCCCTTTGCCATTGCCGATGCGGCCCCAAGGGCAGGCCGGATCGTATGGGTAGCGGCGTAGCAGCGCGTCCGCCGATTCACCACTCGCCAGGGCACCGAATGCGAGCAAGACGCTCGCGCAGGAGAGCATGATCAGAGCGCGTTTGAGGCGGGGTGTTGGCTTCATGGCGTGGGCGCGGTTTACCACGTCTCTGCGCGGAGCGGCTTCACGCCGTGCGAGCATTGCGGCCCTGGAATGCCGATGATACGGAGCGGGAGATGAACGCCTTGATTGCCGCGGTGGGTCAGCGTTGGCGTGCCAGTCGCCGAGAGCGAGCGGCCGCGATCTCGAGCGGGCTGCTGCTGCTCGCCTTCCTGAACCTCGAGTGTGGCTCGGATGGCTCGGCTCCATCGCCGGCCGGTGCCGGTTTCGCGGCAGGGGGCGATTCCGCTAGCGGCGGCCTGCCCGCGAGCGGTAATGCAGGCGCCGGAGGCGCAATTGCGATGTGGACGACGAACGGCAGCAAGTACTCGCTGAGCTTGGGCAGCACCTATCTCGAGCTCGATTCTGCCAATGGTGCGCGCATCACGGCGCTGCGCGTTGGCGGCAGCACGGGCCCCAATTTACTTGCCGATTCGCTCGCGACCGGTCAAGTGGACAACTGGGGCTCGACCTTCTGGCCGAGCCCTCAGAACTGGCCTTGGCCGCCGACGGACGAGGGCAGCATCAACGCGATCAACACGCTGCCCTACACCGCGGCCGGGGACGCGCAGACGTTGACCCTGACCAGCCAACTGAACACGGCGGCCCCAACCGTGTCGGTAATCAAGAAATTTTCTGCCGATTTGGCCAAACAAGCGATCGTCATCGATTACACGATGACCAACGGCGGCACGACGACTCCGGTCACTGTGGCCCCTTGGGAGATCACGCGCGTCGCGGCGGGCGGCATCACCTTCTACGCGGACGCCGGGGACCCCAGCGCCGTCATTCCTCCGACCACGTTGACCGACGGGGTCCGCTGGTACCAACACAATGCGAGCGCAGCGGACCAGCCAGCCAAGTTTCTCTCCGACGGAAAAGGCTGGATCGCGCACGCTGCCGGCGATCTCCTGCTGATCAAGAGCTTCCCCGACATTGCCCCCAGCCAGAGCCCTACAGGCGAAGCGGAAATCGAAATCTACTCGGATCCGAAGTACGTAGAGGTCGAAAACCAGGGCGCGGTGCAGACGCTCGCGCCGGGGGAAGCGCTGCATTGGACCGTTCGCTGGTATGCGCGTAAACTGCCCGCGCCCGCTGTCGTCGGCAGCGCGGATCTCGTCGCTTACGTTCAGAACCAGATCAAATAGAGAGTGTCAGCGCCTGCTCCCGCCTCGGCCGCCGCCGAAGCCGTGCTCACGTTCTTGGAAAGCGTGGGCCGTCGCTCGGAGGCGGAGTTTTATTTACGCCTGTTCCTGAAGCTGCCGCCCGAGAGCTTCGGCATCATCGCTCCAGGCGCGACCGTCATTCGCTACGCGCTCGGTTCGCTCGTCGAGCAACTGAAGTTTCTGGCCGACCTCGGTTTGCATGCGCCGGTCGTGCTCGGGTTGTACGATCCCGAGCGGGGAGCGACCAGCTCCGAGCGGCTGATCAAGCGCTTGCAATTGTCGGGCACGGACCCATATCCACACGAGATGGGCGAAGCCGACCTAGCCGAAAAGCTGCGCGCGGAGCTGCGCGCCGATCGGCTACCCGTCGTGCATTTTCGGCCCGTCGAAGCGCAGACCATCGAGGATCGCCTCAATGAGCTCGGGGCGTTGGCGAAGGCGCTGGATACCCGTAAATTCGTGCTGCTTCGTCGCCGCGGCGGCCTCAAGCCGCTGACCCGCGGCAAGCTCGAAATGGCTCCCGGCTACTTTTTGCCCACGGACGGCGGACGCATCTCGATCATCAACCTGCGCACCGACCGCGCCGGCATCATCGCCGGCAAGACGCTGCCCAAGCGTGACTCCGAGCTGCTTGCAGCGGCGGAGCGCCTGATTGATTTGTCGCAGCCGACGCCGATCTTGGCCAGCATTACCTCACCGCTGAATTTGCTCAAGGAGCTCTTCACGGTCAAGGGCGCAGGCACGCTGATCAAGCTCGGCAGCGCCGTCTCGCGACATCGCTCGTACGTAAACCTCGACATCGAGCGGCTGCGACGGCTGCTCGAGGCGAGCTTCGGTCGCGGGCTGGATGAAGCGTTCTTCGAGCGGACGCCGCTTGCGGTGTATGTCGAGGCGGATTACCGCGGTGCGGCCGTCGTCGCGCACGGCTCTCCAGTGCCGTACCTGAGCAAATTCGCGGTCGAGCCCGAGGCGCAAGGTGAGGGCATGGGGCGCGATCTGTGGCAGGCCATCTCGCGCGACTACCCGGCGCTGTATTGGCGCGGGCGCGCCGACAATCCAATCGCGTCTTGGTATGCCTCGGTGTGCGACGGCATGGTCCGCCTGCCTGAGTGGAACGTGTACTGGCGCGGCATCGAAACGCACAAAATTCCGGACGTGATTGAGGCCGCACGCTCGCATCCTGCGGATTTTGCCGCGCCCGTGCTCGAGGCCACGCGCTGAAAGCGCTCTCTTTCCGGAGGTGATCGGTGTTTTTCCTTTTCCTGTTGATCGTCGCAGCGCTAGGCATTGCCATCTACCTAGTGTTCATCTTCAAGCTGGTGCCAGGCGCCGCTGAAGAGCGTCTGGGCGTGCTCGAGCCGCTGCCGGATGACATCGGCCAATGGCACGTGGATGAAGACTCCGCGCTAGCTAAGGCCGCGCTCCAGCGTAATCGCAAGCGCGAAGAGCGGCTGTTCTTCGAAGAGGGCAAGGGCCTCATGGCCCAGGGCCGACTGGTCCGCCAAGTGCGCTACCGCAACCTGAGCGACAACGCGATCGAAGAAGTCGAGCCCGACGAGCCCGTAAAGCGCAAACGCATTCGCGTTTGAACGCGGTCAGGCTGCGCCGGCACGCAGCGGCGAAAGCTCGCGAATTGCTCGTGCCACTCTCGCGGCTTCGCGTCGGGGGATGGACAGGCAGCGCAGCGCGTCGACCTCCGAAGCTCCGTCCAACAGCGCCTGCGCTGCGCGCTCTGCCAAATCCACCCGGCAAGCGCGCGGCCCGAGATCGACATAGCCTAGGCGAAGCCACACATTTGCCGAGAGCGTGCGCGTCTCGTAGTTCGTCTTGCCAGGTGGCGGCAGCACCAGCTCGGGCTCGAACACCGAGCTGAAAGTGGCTCGCTGTTCGAGCGCCGCGCGGCGCAGCGTCGAGCCCAGAAAAACCGACAAATATCCGATAAAAATGCCGAGCCTCTGCAACAGCTGCTGATCCTTCTCGGTCAGCACCGCGAGCGAGGCTTGCAGTTCTCGCGCGCTCGCGCTGCCCAGGCCGCCTTCGAGCTGGTAAGCGATCGCGCGCAGGGCCGGCTGCTGAGAGCCCCTCAGGTCGCGCAAGGCGCTCAAGGGTCGACCCACCGCATCGCGCGCAAACGCGAGCAAGCGCCGCTGGAGCCGGATGCGCGTGCCCGCTCCCAGCTCCTCGAGCGTCGAAAGCTCCACGTTCGGCGCGATCGCGCTGGCGCCACGCACCAGTCGACCCAAAACGGCGCCGTTCGCGCTCACCCGCCCGCGCGCATCGAGCGCGAAGGCCTCGTGCGGAGCGTCCACCAAGTCCTCCAGCGTGGTCGGAGTGGGCGCGCTCGAACCATTGCCCGTGACATGCAAGCGAAGCTTGCCGAGCGCAGCGAACGGATGATGGCTGTCGACCTCGCGCTCTTCGGTCGGTACCCGCTGGTGACGTATGGCAGGCCGGGCCGAGCGTTGCACCTTGCTCTGCTTCTCGACGAAGGTCGAAACCAGGCCGCTGTGCAACGCGTCACTCAGGCGATCTTCCAAACCGCTCAAGTGTGCCGACCAGAACGTTGAATGAGCACAAAACCCCGAGCGATTGACCACGAATGCCCAAGTTCGCAAACGCGCGATGCGGGCCACGATCGCGTCCACATCGCCGCTCTCCTGGGCGAATTCTCGAGTGCGAGCCGCTAGAAAATCGTCCGAGAGCGGGCCGCCAGCGAGGGCCAAGAAGATGTCACGCAAGAGCTCGAGGTGCAGCTCGAACCAGATGTGTCGAAAGTCCGGGATCTGGCATACCGCCCACAGCAGCGCGAGCGCATCCGGATCGCGAACCCGAGCTTGGATCAGCGGATGCTCGAGCAACGCGCGCAGCGAGCGCAGATCGAGTGCATTGGAGACGGCCGCGAAATACGCGGCGGGCGGCGGTGCTTCCAGCGAAGCGAGCAACGCGGGTGCGGACGAGAAATCGAGATCGGCGTTGCGATAGCGGACCTTTCGCAGCGGTTCGAAGCGATGCTGCTCGATGCGTTGCACCGAATGCAAGGGCAGCTCGAGTGGACTCAGCGTACCGAAGCTGCCGTCACGCAAGTAACGGCCCGCGCGGCCGGCGATCTGGCCCAGCTCCGCGTCTTCCAAACTGCGCGCATTGCGACCGTCGAATTTGCGCAAGGAAGCGAAGGCGACGTGCCCAACGTCCAGATTCAAACCCATGCCGATCGCGTCGGTGGCGACCAGATAGTCGACTTCGCCGGCCTGAAACATGGCCACTTGCGCGTTGCGTGCGCGCGGCGAAAGCGCGCCGAGCACCACCGCCGCGCCGCCGCGCAAGACGCGCAAGCGATGCGCCAGTTGGTACAGCTCCGGCACCGAGAATGCCACCACCACGCTGCGCTTGGGCAAGCGCTGCAGCTTGCTCTGACCTGCGAAGCTCAAGTGCGACAAGCGCGGATGCGTCTGTTGCTTGGCTGCGGGCACCATCCGCTCCAAAAGTGGGCGCATCGTGCTCGAGCCCATGAACCAGCTCTCGCGTCTGCCGCGCGCGTGGAGCAAGCGTTCGGTGAACACGTGTCCGCGCTCGTCGTGGCTGGCCAATTGCACCTCGTCGATCGCCACGAAATCGACTTCGTGACTCATCGGCATGGCCTCGGTCGTGCAAACCCAATAGTCCGGGCGGCGCGGCACTCGCTTTTCTTCGCCCGTGACCAGCGCCACGCGATCTTCACCGATGCGCGCGCTGACGCGATCGTACACTTCACGCGCCAAGAGCCTGAGCGGCAAGCCGATCATCCCGCTCGTGTGCTCCAGCATGCGTTCGACCGCGCGGTGCGTCTTGCCCGTATTGGTCGGACCCAGCAGCGCAACGCTCTCGGTGGCAATTGCGTTCGACACGCCAGAAGCATAGCTCAGCGAGCGGGATTTGGGTTGGCCGCGGGGGAACGGGCGCGCTACCCCGTGAAAGGCGACCGTGGGGCAACCAGGCGCGAAGACACCGTCGCAGCAGCCGCGCCTGCCCGGCAGAGTAGACGAACACCGAGCGCTGCTCGTCCCCCAAGGGCTCCGTCGAGCCGATCGCGTGTTACGAACGATTACACTCGATCCGCGGGCGAGCCTAGCGGCTAGAATGGCCCGTTCAAATCCATGACATCGCAATCGGCCGCACTCGTTCTCGTCAGCGCTTGCGCATTGATCGTATCCTGTGAGCCAGCCGCTGCACGGTCGCCCAGCGCCAACGCTTGGAGTACCCCTGCAGCTCCGCCTCCGCCGCCCGCCGTCATGAGCGCGCCGCCCGCCACATTGGCCCTCGCAGCGCCCGCGTCGGCAGCGCCTGCGTCCGCGGTGGCGGTGCCCGCGGGCTGGGTCAACTACGGCGGTATCGTTTTGCCAGCGATCCCCGGACTCACCGTGCCCCTTCCGAGCGGAGCGGCTAGCTCGGGCGCTACATCGGCACCGCCCCCCGCGGCCGCGCCCGCGTCGAACGGCTGGGTCACCATCGCGGGGATCTCGGTGCCCGCCATCCCCGGTCTCACCGTGCCAATGACGAACAGTGGCGCGCCGGCAACGCCAACCACATCGCTCGTCCCTCGAGGTCGCTGTGGCGCCGTCAGCATCGACGGGCATCGCATTCCGGTCGACTGCATCAGCCCCACTTACGGCGAAGTTCCCTGGGCGTCGCGCTTGACGCTCAGTCGCACCACGCTCAGTGCCGGTAAGGGTTTCGTCGGAGCCGCCACATTGCCGAACACCGTGGACCATCGCAGCGATGGCACGGAGGGACCGATCCGCGACCAGCAAGAGGTCGGCGCTTGTACGGCATTTTCGCTGGCCGCCGCCATCGACCATGCCTACGCGCGCGTGAGCGGTAGCGTGCTGCCAGTGGCCGTGATGCACGTTTGGTCTCGCTATCACGACGCCTCGATGAACGAGGCGATCTCGAACAACAAAGCTCAGCCGCTGACCGCTGAGGCCGCGTGGCCGTACGATGAGAACCTGGCCTGCTCTTGGGATTGCCAAGATTCGTGTCACGACGATCTGCGCGTGAGCTGCGGCTCGCCGGATCCCGTGCAGCTGCGTTCGGCCGACTCGCGCTCGACAGTGACCGTGTCCAACGTCACGCGCCTGGACACGACGACCTCTCTGGACGCGATCAAAGAGGCGCTCGCAAAGGGGCAAGATGTCTGGTTTGGCATGCAGGTCGATCCGGATGCGTTTTCCTCCGTTCGCGGCAAGGACGCGGTAGTCCCGGATGGCTCATTTCGCAATGGTTCAGGGCACGCCATGCTCCTTGCCGGATACAACGTGCAAGCGAACGGCACCTACTACCTGATCCACAATAGCTGGGGCCAAACTTGGGGCGATCGCGGCTACGCTTGGATTCACGAGAACACGCTCAAGAACAACCTAGTCAGCGCGTACCTCGTCGAAGTGACGAGCTCGAACGCGCCAGCGCAACCTCCGCCCCAGCCAGCGCCGCCGCAGCCGGCGTGTCCGAAAGGCCAAGTGCCGGACAGCACGCTCGGCACATGCGCCCCGGCTTGTTCGGATGGCAGTCCGCGCAACTCGAACGCCTGCCCAGTCGCCAATCAGTGCCCGCCCGGTTACGTGAACTTGACTGGAAAGTGCGTGATTGCCGCTCCGATCGTAACGGGCCAAGACGCGAAGAGCGGCGTGCTCTACACCTGCTCTGCCGGCGGCTGCAGCTACGCGATCCCGTTCGGACAAGCCGGTTGCACGCTGCCGTATTGCGCCAAATCATGCCCAGCCCCGAAGTTCCAGCTCACCGTGAGCCCCAGCGGTGCGGGCTGTTCGGAGTAGCGCGAACGATGAGGAATGGCCTCAACGCCCATGCCGTTCACTTAAGGATCGGCGGGGTCGAGGCATCAGCTCTTTGGGGATTAGGTGCCCCGGGGCGTGGGACGTCGAGGCACGAGGGCGTCCTCGCGCTCCGCGCTGCGGGCGCGCGGCTTCCCAAGCGCTGGCCTGCGGCCAGCGCGGCGCGCCTACGGAGGATCGAACCGCTCTCCGCGGATCGCTACGGCGTGCATTTCTTGTACCCGCGCCAGTTCGGCAAACCCGCGACGAACTCCGGCCACGCCTTTTGCAATCCGGCCTGCATTTCCCCGTTCAAATTGTGGCCGGATGTGGGGTCGCCGCCGATCAAGGCTTGGATCCCGGCGGCACTCAGCATCGGCTCGGCCGCGCGCATACTCGTGAAACACGCGGGTGTGCCGCAGGCCAGCAGCACGCTTTCGACGCCGCGTGCCTTGAGCTTTGCGAGAAACGCGCGGTCTCGCAATAGTGCATAGCCGCCCTCGGCCAGCGCGATGAACGGGAAGGATTGCGCGGGATCGAGCAGCGTGGGACCCGCCAAAGTCGCGCCTTGGCTGAAACCGACGTAGAGCGTCGGGCCGTCGGCGATGTACGCGCCGAAACGAGCCCTCGCGGCGACGATGGCGCTTTCGACCCGCGCGCGGATCGTCTCGGCGCGGTCCCAGGCGAAGCGCATCGGGTCCATCTTCATGCCTTGCGGGCAGACCACGAACGCGTACTCGCCGGCCACCATGCGCCAGCCGCCGCACGACCACTCGGCGCGATCGCCTGCGCCATGTACCGCGACGATCAGTGGGCGCGGTTCACGCGCGCCGAGCGGCGGGCATATGTAAGCCTCATGCCCGCCGTCTAGATCGAGGTGCTCGATCCACGCGACGCCGGACAGCGGCGGAAGTGTGGGCGGGAGAGACGCGGACGATGCAGCAGGCGTCGGAGCTTGCGCGCCGGTTTGCGCCAGGTTTTCCGATTTTGACGGCTGCCGACAGCTGACCTGAGCGAACGCAGCCAAAAACAAGGCAAAACGCACGTTCACGGCTCGGAAGGTGGTTCCGCCGGAGCGGCTTCGTGGCGTCGTTTCTTCTTCCTCGGGCTGACGTCCGGGGCGGGGTAATCGTAGCTCGTGACCTTGGTCGAGGGAGCCGCGTTGGCCGGTTTCCAACGGAAGGCCAATGCTTGCATCGGCCGCCCGAGGGCGTAGAGCACGCTGGTCTCGTAGCTGGCCAAGGGCGGCGTGTCCGTGCCGGCGCGTTGCAGGAACGCCGGATGATGCGAGCCGCGGTCGAGCTCGACGATGCGCGTGCAACCCACGCGCAGCAAGGCTGCCGCCAGTGTATCGCTCGTATCGTGCAGGGCAGAGGCGACGATCAGTCGCTCGCTCGGCGTAATGCACAGTGCAGCGCGGCGCCGCATGTCTCCGCGCTCGCGCGCTCGCGGTTCGAGCTTACCGTTCTCGACCAAGAGCGGCAGCTGCACGGCTTCTTCATCCGCGCTGAGGGTGGGCGTGACGCCGGGCGCTTCGATGCGCGCGGTAGCGATGGGCGACAGCACCAGCGTGGCGTAACCCGCGCGTAGGGCCATCGTAGCCACGGGTCCGAAGGCGAAGCCGTAGCGTGTCGATTCGGTCGTGTGCCCGAGGCCGATGGCCGCCATGACGCGG
The DNA here is from genome assembly GCA_037200885.1 of Pseudomonadota bacterium. GTDB lineage: Bacteria > Myxococcota_A > Polyangia > Polyangiales > Polyangiaceae > PMG-095. Next base: position 125,652 of record JBBCIN010000003.1, on the reverse strand, counting down.
TGCTCGGTGTCGTCATCGAGGCTGGTTTTCAGGCCCGGCGCACTCGAAGAGACCGGCTCGCGCGTGCCCGCGCGAAAGCGAAACTCGACGTGCCCTGGCTCGAAGCTCAGCAAGTCGACTTGCACGCTGCCCAGGGTCAGCTGGCTCGCATACACGCCCGGGAGCCAACTGGGATTGGCTTGAGTGCCGTTGTCGACTGCCCACGACAGCTCGGACGCGTCATGCGGCGTCGCATCGCGCACCGTGATGTAGAAAAAATCCTTGGCCGACCAACGCACGAATTTTTCAGGCGGAATCGTCATCCGCTCGTCCGCGAGCTTCAGGTGGTACTCGGCCTTCTTTGGATTGACCACGTCGGTGTACACGAAACCGGCGTGCGCCGGGTTCATGTCCAAGTGCATGGCGTACGAGCAGCCTGCTTGGCGTAGCGCTTTGCCGAGCGTCGGGCCGTCGATCTCTTCGCCCCACGCGTAATACAAATGACCGGCGGCGGTGACGCACAGCGCGGTGCGTTGAGTCATCACGCTGGTGCCCTCGAGTTGCCATCCCCAAAGCCTGCGGCCCGTCGGGTTGGCTACGCCGTCTTCCACCAGCGGATCGAGATTTTGGCGAAACGAGGCAATATCTGCGGGAATTTGTTCGCTCTGCGGCCAGCTGCCCAGCCCGACCGCTGACGAGTTGGTGACGACGACGGTGGCGCCGCCCTTCACCGGCGGCAAGAGCACCCGTTTATTGACCATCATGCCGTAGGCGCCATGCTGCGTCTTGAACGCGCCGTTGAACGTGCCGACGACTCGACTATACACCGCCGGGTCTTGCGGAATGTGCCCTTCCCCGGGGGAGCCGGTGGTCGGCTTTGGATCCTCGTAGCCTGCCTGCATGCCGAGCTCGAGCTGGCGCATGTCCATGGCTACGAGCACGAGTTCTGAATAGGGCCGATCCGGATCTGGCCTGATCACCGTGCGATAGAAGTAAGCGGGCGGCTTCGCGTCAGCGGCCAGGCCGCGCATCTTCTTCAAGAAGCCGTAAGTGACGGGAGTCCATTCACCTTCGCCTGGCTTCGGGTCCTTCCAGATCGAAGGCACGTTCGGTGGCGGCCAAGAATCGGCCGCGTGTGCGAAGTCGCTCCCGTCCAGCACCTTGGCTACCACTTGTTCGGTGGAGGGGGCTTTCAGCGCGCTCGCCGTTTTGGGTGTCAGCAGTGCAAAGCTTGCGCGTTTGAAGCTATCTTTCGCGCCAAAGACCTTATTTTCGAGCCAGGCGATCGGCTCCGGCCCGACTTCCGCGCGCACCGTGTCGACCAACCACAGCACGAACGGTTTCGACACGTGCACTTCCGGTACGACGCGCGCTGCGTACGGCTCGCCGCCGTCCGACCCACGCAACGAACGCTGCTCGGTCTGATAGTGAAGACCGCGCCCGGCGTCGCCGAAATCGATTTCGAGATTGGGCGGATCGAGCGTCAGCTTGGCGCTCTCTGCGGGTTGGTCGAGCACGATGTTCGTGCGTCCGAGCCCAGCGAAGCTGCCCGTGTCTTGGTAGGAATTGATCGCCAAGAGTAGGCGGTCGAAGAAACGCTCGGGACGATCGGAGCGCGGAATGCCCGATAGGTCGAGCACACTCAAGCCTTGAATGCGACCGAACGCCAGGGTCGCGAAGGTGGCGCGATTACCGCGCGCTTCGAGCGCTGCGTCGTCCCCGACTGGCGTGTCGGTCACGTTGTGCAGCGCGCCGACCGACAAGGGTTGCCCATCGAGCGTCACTCGCACACGCGCTCGGTACAAATCACGCGCACTGCCGCCGACGGTTCTCCCCAAAAATAAAACGCGCCGACCGAGTAGCAGCTCCTCGGCGAAGCCTGGGCTCGGCTCCCAGATCAGCTCCTCCGGTTTGACCACGCCGCCGATGGCACCGCCCAGCAATTGTGCCACTCCGGCCAACGAGCGTTCCGGCGGCCTCGGCCGCGAACAGTGGGACGCCGTCGCGAGCAACGCGACGAATCCGAGCAGGAGCCCGCGCCGCCGAAAAAAGGCCCAAGGAAACTTCATGTCAAAGGGACCGGGGGTCTACTTTCGGCCAGCCTTCGGCGCAAGTCGCCGGGAATATTCCGGCCATCCCCCCTTGTGACCCGTGCAAGTGGCTGTTACGCAAGGGAGTCTTGGCCGCGAGCAACCTCAAAGTTCGACTGCTCACCGCAGCTGTCGTCGTTCCCCCGCTGTTGTGGCTGTTGTTCCTGGGGCCGGCCTGGGGCTTCTTCCTGTTGGTGCTGCTCGCCGCGGGGATTGCGGCAGACGAGTTGTTTCGGATGACGCACCCAGGCGATGGCGTGGCGCGCGCGATTGGCATCCTGAGCACGCTCGGCGTGGCGGTCGGCTTGTACTTGTGGGGCAGCGATCCGCGCATGCTGCTGACGCTCGTGTTCGTCGTGCCACTGGTCGGCTTGATGGTCCCGCTATGGCGACTCGGTGATATCTCGACCGCAGCGCTGCGAACGTTCGCCGGCGTCACCGGACCGCTCTATCTCGGCGGGCTGCTCACTGCGCTTGCGCTGCTCCGTCGTGATGCAGGTGCAGTGGGTCCGCACTACGTCTTCATGTGCCTGACGTTTGCCTGGCTGGCGGATACCGGTGGCTACTTCTTCGGGCGCTTTCTGGGCAAGCGAAAGCTGTATGAGGCGGTCAGCCCGAAGAAGACGAGGGCCGGCTTCGTCGGCGCGCTGCTGGGTGCGGAGCTCGGCGGCTTGTTCGGGTACTTCTTCTACTTGCGCAGCATCCCGCTCGAGCACGTCGTGCCCCTCGCGCTCGTTGCGGGGGCCCTCGGTCAATGCGGCGACCTCGTCGAATCGCTCTTGAAGCGCTCCACGGGCATCAAAGATTCCGGATCGATCGTCCCTGGACACGGCGGCATGCTGGACCGCATCGACGCTCTGATCATCGTCGCGCCCGTCGTCTACCTGTACACGCTGTGGGTCGGGGTAGGGCGTTGAGCGTGGTTAGGAATCGCGCTTTGGCCACAAATGCGAAACAAAACTTACCTTTTTGCCGACCGCCACCGTTACTGGAACAATAACCCGCATGCAGTCGGTCGCCCCCAATTCCACGTCCTCCCCGCAGTCTCCCAAATACGAGTTCTTCAAGGTCATCCAAAATTATCTGGATGACGCGGCAAAGCTCATTCAGATGCCGGAGTACATCCGTAGCATCCTGAGCCAGCCCAAGAACGAGATCATCGTGCACTTCCCGGTGCGCATGGATAGCGGCGAGTACCGCGTATTCAAGGGCTACCGCATCCAGCACTCCAACATCCTCGGCCCGTACAAAGGCGGCATGCGTTACCACGAGAACGCCTCGCTGGATGACTTCAAAGCGCTCGGCGCGATGATGACTTGGAAGTGCTCGCTGATGAATTTGCCGTTTGGCGGCGGCAAGGGTGGCATCAAGTTCGACCCGCACGCCGTGTCGCGCACCGAGCTCGGCCGCATCACGCGCCGCTTCTTCCACGCGCTGGGCTCGAACATCGGTCCCGACTACGACATCCCCGCGCCGGACGTGGGCACCAACGCGCAGACCATGGCCTGGGCGCTCGACACGTACATGAACTCGGTCGGTATGGTCTCCAAGCAAAGCGTGATGGGCGTGGTCACCGGTAAGCCGGTCGCCAGCGGCGGCACCTATGGCCGTGAAAAGGCGACCGGCCAAGGCTTGGTCCACTGCATCTTGGACTGGGCGGATCGCGCGCGCTTCGACATCAAGGGCAAAAAGCTGATCGTGCAGGGCTTCGGCAACGTCGGCTCCAACGCCGCCGTGTTGCTCAGCCAACTCGGCGTTTCACTCGTCGCAGTCGGCGACCACACCGGCTACCTGTACAATCCGGAAGGCTTCAACGCCTACCGCTTGAAGCAATACGTCGAGCAAAACGGCTCGATTGCCGGCTACGCCAACGGCACCAAGATCGAACGCGAGCAGTTCTTCGGCACCCAGGCCGACATCTTCGTGCCCGCCGCGTTGGAGAATCAAGTCGGTGTTGCTGAAGCCGAGGCCCTCCAGGTGTCACTGGTCGCCGAAGGCGCCAACGGCCCCTGCTCGCCCGAAGGCGAAGAAGTCTTGAAGCGCCGCGGCATCGAGATCTTGCCAGACGTGCTGTGCAATGCCGGCGGCGTGACCGTCAGCTACTACGAGTGGGTCCAAAATCGCCGCAGCGAACAATGGACGATCCAAGAAGTCGATCAGCGCCTAGAAATCGCCATGCACGACGCCTACGACCGCATGGCTCGCTTCGCCAAGCTGAACAATTGCGACTACCGCCGCGCCTGCTACGCCGTCGCCCTACAACGCATCACCCAGGTTTATACGGAACGCGAGATCTTCCCCTGATTTGAAGATTGGGTCGATGGTCACGGAGCACGCCGAAGAACACTCAGCCTTCGGCGTCGCGTCCGGCTCGAAGAGCGGAGCACACGAGGGTACGGAAGCACTTCGCATCCACCGAGTGCGTTCAGAACGCTCCCTGGATTTTTCCCGCCGAGCCGCAGAGATCAGAGGGCCAGCGCAGAGATCCAACAGCGGCCCATCGACGACGAATGCTCCAAAGAACACGCGGACGTTTTGGGGTGAGCGATGGGAGCCGCAGAGCGTGTTACTAATTGCGCTTCGCGACATCCGATGGGGTGAACCCAAAACTCTCGCTCCCTTCCCTCTCTGCGATCTCTGCGGCTCGGGTTTAATCCCTCCAACCCATCAAGAACATTCAGAGCCGTCCCAGCGAGCGTTGCGCCCTCGAGTGTGGGCCCGATCTCTTGTGGGTCGTACAGCGACGCCGAAGGCTGAGTCTCAATCAGCCTTGTTCTGTGACCATCAACCAACTCTCGATGGTCGCGTCCCCCAAACCCCGTCACTACTGAGGGCTAGGAATGCCCTCAGAACCAAGATCGTCCGTTACGTTGACTAGAGATGGGAGATCACGCAGCGGTCTTGATGATTGCCTTGAGGCGTTGAATCGCGCGCGAGTGAAGCTGCGAGATGCGCGGTTCGCTGACACCTAGTTCGACGCCGAGGTCTTTGAACTTCACGCCGCGGAAGTAATGCTGCGAGACGATGTGACGCTCGCGCTCCGGCAATTGCTCGACGGCCTTGGCCAGGGTCTCTTGGGCGAACTTGGCGGCGACCGCAGCTTCGCTGCTGGAGGCGTCAGCGAGGCAGCGGTTTTGCTCCCACTCACTCACGTCGTCGAAACGCACGACCGCGGGCGGCGGAACGTAGGCGTCGGTGCCGCTGGCGGCTTCGGCGGCGGCGCGAGCGCGGCGGGGCAGCCAATCTTGCGCGCGCAACTCGTCGAGGATTGCGCCGCGGATGCGTACACGCACATACCACTCGAAGCTTTCGCTCGGACCGTCGGGGTGACGGCGAATCGCGTCCCACAGACCGCTCATGCCGGCCGCGATCAGATCCTCACGCAGCACGTTGCGCGGCAACTTGCGTTGGAAGCCGCCTGCGATCTTGCGGACGAGCGGTTCGTATTGAAGGAGGAGCTGAGCGCTCAGGTGCGGGTCCAGGCCGCGCGCTTTCTTGACGCGAGGGCCACGGGCGACGACCGTCGCCGGGGTGGTCGCGGCCGGACGGTGGGCGGCGCGGGCGGCCAACGGGGCGTGACGGCGTGCGGGACGCGGCGCCAACGAGGGACGTACCAGGGCGGTGATTAGCGCAGGCGGAACCACCGACGCGAGGGGCGGCAGCGAAGGGCGGCGGGGCGCCACCGAGGCGCGGGATTGTTGCTCAGGCTTCGCTTTCACGATGCGAGCGCTCTTCGGTTTTGACGACTGAGCTCGGTTTTCGGTAGTTGCGGGCATTGGTGGCTCTCCCTTAGGTGTGTGAGGTCTCACTGCAGTGCCCGTGCCAGATCGAAATTAAGTGATATTTGGCCAAATCGCCGATGTGGGCGAAATTAAGGGGGGGTCACGGCTGACCCCGGCAAGCGCGCCGTCTCGGTGCTGCCACCTTTGGGGCCAAGCTTTTGACAGCGATTTCGCTCCCATTTGAGACAACCGGTGCACCGGGTCTTATCTGACCCAGTACCGGGTCATTTCCTGATTTGCGTTTAAAAACATATGGTTGACCCTCGTTTTGCCGGTCCGAACGATGCGGGACGCGGGTAGGAGGGATGTCTCCGGCGTCTCGGTTTTTGTTGCGTATGGTGATTGCACGGTCTCCGACAGTCCCCGGTTTTTTGGCTATCCGAGGCTGCGGATGCCAGAGTTTTAAAGCACGCATTTGTGTGAGTCGGTTTTCCGAGAGGCATCATGGGCGAAGGACGAAACTTGGTCGGCGTCGACATCGGCACCGCGTCGATCAAGGTCTGCCAGGTAAAAGAGACCCGAAAAGGGCTGGGGCTCGTGCGCCTGGGCTACGCCCCGCTCGGGCCGCAGGTGATTGTGGACGGGCAGGTGATGGACTCGGGAGCCGTCATCGAAACCCTGCAGAAGGTCTTCCATGACGCCAAGATCCGCCAGAAGGAGTGCGCGCTGAGCGTCTCCGGGCAGAGCGTGATCATCCGCAAGATCACCGTGCCGATGATGACGGAAGCCGAACTGGAGGAGCAGATCCAGTGGGAGGCGGAGCAGCACATCCCGTTCGACATCAAGGACGTACACGTCGACTACCAGGTGCTGCGGCGCCGCACCGAGGCGAGCCAAATGGATTTGCTGCTCGTGGCGGCCAAGCGCGACCAAATCGAGGAGTATGCGCAGCTCGCACGGAACGCCAAGCTGAAGCCGATGGTGTGCGACATCGACGCCTTTACGGTCCAGAACCTGTTCGAGTATTCGCGGACTTTGCCCCAAGATCAGACGATCGCGCTGATCAACGTGGGGGCCAGCCTCTCTTCCCTCAATATCATCGCCAACGGCGTCAGCGCGTTCACGCGCGAGATCGCCAACGGTGGCAACGGCATCACGGAGGAGATCCAAAAGCAGCTCAACGTGCCGCACGACCAAGCCGAAGCCTACAAATGCGGCGGTTCCGCCTCGGCGGACGATCCAACTCGAGCCGGCATGGTCCCGCAGCAGGTCGTGCAGGTGATTGAAGCCGTCAGCGACACGATCGCGGCAGAAATCCAACGAAGCCTCGACTTTTTCATGGCCACCAGCGGTGAGGGCGAGATCGCCCGCATTTACGTGACCGGCGGCTCGGCCAACTTGGCCGCCTTGGCGCGTGCCATCGAACGGCGGGCCCGCGTTTCGGTCGAGACTTGGTCACCGGTCGAAAAGCTGACCATCGAAGCCAAAGAAGTGGACCCGCTGCTGCTCCAAACGCGCGCGGCGCAACTTTCGGTCGCGCTCGGCCTCTCGCTCCGTAAAGAGAAAGAGGCGCGCGCATGATTCGCATCAATTTGATGGCGCAGAAGCGCCGCGCCGAGCGCGCCGAAGGCTCGCAGCTGTGGCTGGCGGTCGTGATGGTGGTGATGCTCGCCGAGGTGGCGGCGCTGTTCGTGTTCCACGGCTTCAAAAACGAGGAATTGAAGGAGCAGCGACAGAAGAATGCCGCGCTCACCTCGCAGATCGACCAATCGAAGAGCACCGTCGCCAACCACGAGGATGTCCGTCAGAAGCTCGCCCAACTGCGTGCGCGCGAAGAAGCCATCGGAAAATTGCAAACCGCCCGAACCGGGCCCACGGCGATCCTACTCGAGCTGGCTCGCTTGCTCACACCCGGTCGGGGTCCGAGCGTCGATCCGGATCGCTTGAGCCAACTGCGCCGGGACAATCCGCTCGCGGTGTTCAACCCCTCCTGGGATTCTCGTCGATTGTGGCTGGTCAGATTCGTGGAGCAGAGCCGAAAGCTTCATCTCGAGGGTTTTGCCCAGGACGGCGAAGACGTGAGTGAACTGGCGCGGCGCATGAATCTCTCGAGCTACTTCGCAGATGTGCGGCTGTTGCCCGCCGTTCGTCAGATCGACAGCGCGACGCACATGGAAGTCGTGAGCTTTGCGCTCGAAGCGAAAGTAAAATACTGATGGCCCGCCAAACTTCGGTCTTGACCAAGCTGCCGTTGATCGCGCGCGTCGGCGTCGGCGCGGGCTTGGTGCTGCTGGTGGGCGTCGCGTATTTCGTCGTCTTTTACGGCGATATCGAGAGTTCGATCAAAGCCGCCCAAGGCCAAGAGCAACAGTTGAGAAACGATCTGGCCGATGCTCGCAAGAACGAGTTCGCCTACCAAAAGGACTTGGCCGAGCTTACCGATCGCCAACACCGCCAACGCGAGCTGAACAAGGTCTTGCCGGTCGAAACCGAGTATCCGTCGTTCTTGAGCGCGGTCCAGTCGGTCGCCAACGTATCGGGAATCGGCCTCACTTCCTGGACACCGCAGCCCGAGGTGATCGAGAAATTCTACGCCCGCGTGCCGATGAAAGTGACGCTCGTCGGTCGCTACCATCAGGTCGCCAAGTTCTTCTACGGGGTGGGCCAGCTCGATCGCATCATCAACATGGAAAACATTTCGCTCACCGATCCGAAAGTTCAAGGTGACGACGTGGTGGTGAAGACCGAGGCGCTGGCCACCGCCTTCCGCAGCGTCGAGGATGCCAAGGCCACCACCCCGGCCGACAAACGCGGTGCTGCCATTGGAGCCCCGCAATGATCGCGCTTCGTGGTCCCCGAAAAAGGACCGGCCTGACGTTCGTTCTGGCGGTCGCCATGTTCGGTTGCAGTGATCCGCCGGTCGTCACGCCCAGCCCGACAGCTGGGGGTTCGGCTGCGGCGCTGCCAGCGTCGGCCGCGCCCGGGGCACGAGTACCTGCCGCTGCAGCCTCCAGCGCCGCTCTCAGCCCGCCGCCCAAGGTCGAGGTGCAAGAGACCGAGTTTACGGAGAGCGAGCGCTCGCGCGATCCGTTCCGCTCCTTCGCGAAGAGCTTCGCGCAAGACAGCAAAGCCCGAGTGCACTCTCAGCGAGAGGTGATCCTCAGCGAGTACTCCCTCGATGAGCTGAAGCTGATCGGCATCGTCACGCGCGCCGAGCCCGCCAAAGCCATGCTCGTCGACCCGACCGGCAAGGGCTTCGTCATTCAACGCGGCCAATTCGTCGGCCGCGCCGACGTCGTGCAGGCTGCCGGCGCCTCCGGCACCGTCTACGAGATCAACTGGCGCGTGGACCGCATCCGCTCGAGCGACGTCGTGCTCATCCGTGAGGACCCATCGAACCCCGATGTCCCGAGCGCAACCCGAGTCATCCCACTGCGTCCCGAAGACGAGCTGAGCGCGACGGGCGAACGCGGCAAGAAGTAACGCTGTTCCTTGGGGCTGCCTCGCTGCGGCCCAAGTGCACAGGTGCGCTGCGGCGCGGGGTGCCGTGTTGCGTTTGTGTCTCTGTGCTCCCGTGAACGATCTTCCTCTCCTCGCATCTTCCGCGGAGCGCTCTGAGCCTCTCGGGTTACGTGGTGGCAACGCGCGGGCCGACTTTTCGTTCACGTTCAAGTTTGGGAGCAGCGCGACCCGCTCCGACTTACTGAAGCGACCCAGGATCCGCGCGTTATTTGTTCTACTTAGTCACAAGCAGATACGCTTCGAGTCGAACCGTTGTGAATGCTTTAAATCGCAATAAGCCGGTCAGATTGTCCTCCGGAGTCAAACCATGAGGCGGACCTCGTCCCGATCCCTTGCAGCGACATCGCTGCTTGCTCTGCTCACCGCGCTGGCCGTCCCGAATCGGGCGGATGCCGAGGAGCGGGCAAACCATGCCACTTCTGTGCGCATGGTCCGAGACGCGGAGCGCGACGTCGTGCGCATCGTGGTTGGCTTCAGCGAGATGCCGGCCTTCACGGCCCGGCTCGATCGCAACGGTCTCCGGCTGGTCGTCGATGTACCCAACGCGGACCTACAGGGCGCTCCTAGCGCGCTGACCGATCGCCTGGGCGTGGTCGGTGGGGTGATGGTGCAGGCCTTCCAAGCCGATGGTCGATCGACCACGAGGCTGCTCGTCACTCTGCTCGAGCAGGCCCAATACTCAGTCGTCGTCGATGGCACCGACTTGGTGATCGCGCTTGCCAAGGATGGCGCCAATCTTTCGACGCCTCGAAAGACCCAGACCATTAGTGCGCCGCACGCGACTCCGCTGGTCAAGGCAGTTCGCTTCGAGCACAGCGATGTCGAAGATCGCGTGCTGATCGAATGCAGCGACGTGCCCGAATTCCGTCAGTCGGCGCTCGTGCCGGGCAAAAATACGCTCACGCTGATCGGTGCCGAGCTGGGCAAAGATCTCTCGCGCACGCTGGACGTGTCGGCGTTTGGTGGCGTGCTGAGCTCGGTCTCCAGCTTCGTCGCCGAGAAGGACGCCAAATCGGTGGTGATTCAGACCGAGGGCGATAAGACGGCCGTGGCTCGCGCCTCACGCCGGGGCAATACCTTGGTCTGGTCCTTCGCCAAGCCCGGAGCCTTGCCGTCGTCGATGACGGGCGTCGGTTTGGACGGTGGAGTCGCTCGCCGCGCACGTACGGTGCACGTGGAAAATCAGGCCGAAGACACCATTCCGTTGGTGCGCGACGGCTCCGAAGAAAGCGCCCCGCTGGCCAAGAGCGACGGCGACCGCGAAATCGCTTCCGAGCCCGCTGAGGCCGGGGCCTTCGCGCCCAACCTGCTCGGGCAAACCAAGCGCGCGTTTACCGGTCGGCGCATCGATCTCGATCTGAAGGACGCGGACGTACACAACGTGCTGCGTCTACTGGCGGACGTCGGACAGGTGAACATCATCACCGCCGACAACGTGTCGGGCACGGTCACGATCAAGATGCGGAACGTGCCCTGGGATCAAGCGCTCGACGTCGTGCTTCAGGCCAAGGGCCTAGGCGTCGTTCAGCGCGCCAACATGCTGCGCGTCGCTCCGCTCGCCGACTTGGAGAAAGAGCGCGAACTGCAGATCGCTCGCCGCCAGCAAGAAGTGAAGCTTGCACCGCTCGAGACACGCTTGATTCCCGTGAGCTACGCACAAGCCTCCGAAATTCAGGATCGTGCCAAGCCGTTGCTCTCGGAGCGTGGCTCGATCGCCGTCGACGACCGTACGAACGTGATGATCGTGCGCGACTTGGCCGGTAACCTGAATCAGATCGAGGAGCTGACCCGCTCACTCGACACGCAGACACCACAGGTACTGGTCGAAGCCCGCATCGTGGAGGCCACCAGCCGTTACATTCGTGACGTCGGCATTCAGTGGGGTGGCGACACCACGTTTTCTTCGGCGACCGGCAACCCCACAGGGCTGGCGTTCCCGAGCTCGATCGGCTTGGCCGGTGGCGCGAGCGATGGCAACACGCCGACCGCGGGTCTCAGCCCGTTTACTCGAACCGTGGCCAACCCGAACTTTGCGGTCAACCTACCGGCCGCCGTCGGCACCGGTGCTGGTGGCGCGCTCGGTCTGACCCTCGGCTCGATCGACAACACGGTCAACTTGGCCGTGCGCCTGTCAGCCGCTGAATCGAGCGGCATGCTCCGTATCTTGAGCAGCCCGCGCATCTTGACCCTGGACAATCGCGAAGCGCGCATCTCACAGGGTACCTTGATTCCGTTCTCGCAGGTCAGTGCCCAGGGTGTGCAGACCACCTTCCAAGAAGCGAAGCTGCAGCTGCTGGTCAAGCCGCACGTGACCGCCGATGGCAGCGTCAGCATGCACGTGAAGATCAACCGCGACGAACCCGACTACAATCAGACTTCCGCGCGCGGCGACCCAACCATCTTGAAACGCGAAGCCGAGACTGATCTGCTCGTCATGGACGGTCACACCGCGGTCATCGGCGGCATCTTCACCAGGAACACGGGTCGAAACCTGGATCAGGTGCCGTTCTTCGGAGATATTCCGCTGCTCGGGATCCTGTTCCAGCGCCGCCGCGCGAGTGATACGCGAGGCGAGTTGGTGATCTTTTTGACTCCCAGGATCGTGAACCGCGCGGAAGCGCTCGGGCGCTGAGCGCTCAGTGCGGGACGCGCGGCGCTGCGCGCGCGGGATCGGCGGTTGAGATTTTGGGCCTAGCGGCGCGCGGCCGCGCTGGGCCGCACGCGCTTTGCCCATAGATCGCACGCGCCTGTGCGGTCAGTTCTCGTGGGTCTGCATCTTGTTGGCGGATCGTGATCTTATCCTGCCAGAGTCGGCTGACCTCGACGTATTTCTGGGCAGTCGGCTGAACTGCTTGGCGCGCGCTGGGGCGCGAGGGACGCGGCGCTACGCGCGCGGGAGGGGATGCGGCGCTACGCGGGCGGGAGAGAGCGGGGAGGGAGAGCGCGTTGACAATGCTGGGGCCACTCGATCATGCTCGCGGGTGGCGGCTTAGGTTGGACAGACCGCGGCCGCGAGGGTCATGGTTGCCAAGCTCAAGCGCATTTTGCTGATCGGCCTTGCGCTGGGCGCTGTGAGTTCGGCCAGGAGTGCGCGCGCGTTCCAGACCGAGATCGACGCGACGCTCGATGCGCAGTTCTACTCGCTGCAGAGTCCGTATGGCAGCCCGCTCGTGGCGCGCCGCCGCTACACGCAAACGCTGGCGCTCAATTTGTACGATATCCAAGCGGATCGCCGGCCGCTCGGGCCCACGCTCTCGTTCAAATCGCGCTTGCGGCTCGATTCGGATTTCGGGCAGCGGCCCGAGGAGCGCAATCCCGACTCGTCGTCGTACATCCCAGGCTTGGTCGAAGCGCCGCTGGACGTGATGTATGCCTACCTCGAAGGTCAGCGTTACATGGACGGCTACCTCGGCTTCCGCCTCGGTCGGCAATACGTCGTGGATAGCCTCGGCTTTTGGTCATTCGATGGCGCCGAGGTGATGATCACGACGCCGGCGTACCTCGCCATCGAGGTGTACGCGGGTTTCGAACAACGGGGCGGCTTGCCCATGCTTTCGAGCTCGCGTTTCGAGGCTGGCGGCGTGTCGCGCGGGGATCGCACGGGCCTCAGCTTTGGTCAATCGCCGAGCTTTCTGCAGGAATCGAAGCTGGCACCCGCGTACGGCTTCGCCATTGAATCGAGCGGCCTACACTTTCTGCACAGCCGTTTCACCTACCGCAAGGTGATCAACCGCGATGCGGTCTTGGTCTCGCCGTTCTTGGACAACGGGGGAGGCCTGACCTACGCGCTCGGCGACCGCACCTCGAGTGAACGGATCGGCTATTCGCTTCGCGCGGACAAGTCCGATCTGGGCAGTGTGCTCGGCTCGATCGTGTACGACCTCTACAATCAGCGCGTCAGCCAGTACAACGCAGGCCTCGATTGGTATGCCAGCGATCGCGCGGTAGTTGGCGCGAGCCTCGACTATTTCCTGCCCACCTTCGACGGTGATTCGATTTTCAACTGGTTCGCGCACGGCGGGACGACCTCGGGCACGCTGCGAGCCGATCTCGCTTTCTCGAGGGAGTTCGAGCTGGCCGCGTCGGGGGGCGTACGCATGTTCACGACCGAGGGCGACCCTGCGACCTACGCCGCGTCGAGCGCGCCGGACCTGAACCAAAACAGTAAAACCTTCGACTACCTGGGGACCTTTGGCGGGCGCTACCGCTTCTGGGATGGCAGCCTCGCGCTGAATACGATGGTCGAAGTGGGGGATGCCGGGCACCGCTACGGCGGTGACATCACGGGCAGAAAGCAGTTCGACGGCGGCTATTATGATTCCATGGCGGTGCTCTCGCTCTACGATTGGGAAGATGCGCTGCGTCCGGATCGCAGCGCGACCAGCTTTTCCTACGTGCTCGGCGGCGGGGTCAATCCGAGCTTCCTGTCGTTCAGCAAGGGCCGCCTGGGCGTGGAGTGGGAGCACACCATGAATCACCTCGTCGGTCAGCGTTACCGCATGCTGGCCACGCTCAGCTTCTCGGTGCTCAGATGATTCCGCGAGCCAAGCGCGAGGCCCCACGTCAGTCGCTCTGGCTGCTTTCGTTCGGCTGCATCTCAGCGCTGTGCCTGGCGCTGTGCGCCCAAAGCCCGCTGGCACGCGCGGACGCCGCGCCGGCCGCCAGCGCCAGTGCCAGCGCCAGCGTGGCTGCGGTGGAACCCGCGGCTACAGAGCCCAGCGTGGGCCGCCTCACTCACGGCCTGAGCGCCGGCGTTGACGGTCGAGCCGTGCCCGAGAGCGATCGCCCGCCCGGATCGTTGCCCGACGACAACGGCCCGAGCCCGGCGATATTCCCCACCCAGGACATCACGATCCGCTTCAATCATCGCCGTCACGTCCAAGATCTGAAGCTCCCCTGCACGACCTGTCACGAAAAGGCGCGCACCAGCCACAAGAGCGCAGACTCGATCCTGCCCCTGGGCACCCGCTGCGACGCCTGTCACGGCAGCGATCATCGAAACCTGATGCAGGTCCGCGCCGACGCCACGGAACCAACGGGGCAGTGCGCGTACTGTCACTTGGGTTACAGCAGCTCGGCTGGCAATCGCGTCGCACAGCTCTCGATGCCGATGCCGAACCTGCGCTTCGATCACGCGCTCCACGTCATGCGCAACATTGGCTGCGCACAGTGCCACGGCGCAATCGAAAATCTCGAGCTTGCCACGCGCGATCAGCTGCCGAGAATGCGGGGCTGCTTCAATTGCCACCAAGCACCCGACCCAGCTGCCGGTCGCGCGCGCTCGGAGTGCCGCACCTGTCACGTCACCGATCCGAGCGGCATGATCAAGGTGAGTTTTGCCTCGGGACCGCTCTCGCCGCCGAGCTGGCTGCACAACGCGGGGCACGGTCCGGATTGGATCGAGCGACACAAGGGTGTGGCTGGCAACGACAGCCGCTTCTGCGCCAACTGTCACACTGAAAAGTATTGCGCCGACTGCCACGATGGCCGAGTCCGGCCGCGCCGAGTTCACCCCAATGATTGGCTCAGCATGCATCCGGTGGCCGCTCGGGAAAACCAGCAGAAATGCGCGAGCTGCCATCGGGATCAGTCGTTCTGCCTGACCTGCCACCAGCGCGCGGGCGTCACGATGTCCGGCCCGTTTGCCAACCTGGCCGAGCGCGGTCGTTTCCATCCACCCAAGTCGGAGTGGACCGACGGCCCGCGCACCCCACGCCACCACGCCTGGGAGGCGGAGCGGAACATCAGCGCCTGCGTCAGCTGCCATG
Organism: Pseudomonadota bacterium; assembly: GCA_037200885.1. Lineage (GTDB taxonomy): Bacteria > Myxococcota_A > Polyangia > Polyangiales > Polyangiaceae > PMG-095. The sequence continues at coordinate 110,571 of JBBCIN010000003.1, read as the reverse complement.
TCGAGCGCGACTGCGCGATCTGTCATGCCACCGCCGCCATGGGTGGACGCGGCTCAGGCTTCCCGGCCGGCTCAGGTCGGGGAACCGATCCGCACCCGATCGGCTTTCGCTCCCGTTGTGCTTCCGCACTGCGTCAGAACGCGCGTCCGTGCTTGGTTTGCCACACGCCGGATGACCCAAATTTGCTGGATTGCCGGTGATTTACCACAAGAGTCCGTGCAAAAACCGAAAGCCTCCCGCAAACTGCTTGCGTGACAGTTCCGCGGACTGGTATTGCGAATGCCGCTCGCAAAGCTACTTTTCCCTGCCGCTGAAGGAGGCTCTTCGTGAAGGAGCTTGTTCGTTTTCTGTTCGAGAACCTGTACTTCGACTTCCAAGGCGACATCACCGTGGAGAAGGTGCGGGAGTTCTTGCGCGAGGACGACAGCCGCGAAGCACGCCAACTTTTGTCGAAGATCATCGAGGAAAAGGGCGTCGACGACCTACTGATCACCCTGGCGGATTGCCTCAAGGATCAGATCCGGAATGGCGTCAGCGAGCAGTCGATCCGCGACCAATTGCACATCTACACCGACAGCTGAGGTTAGCGCCCGCGGGGCTGCCGAGCTTGCTACTGGCCCTCGCCGGCTTCACGTTTGGCTGCGATCAGGGCTCGCGCGATGACGCGGCGGGCTATGGTCCGCCCCTGCACCTGCTCGCGAGCTACCCTGCGGACGGGCAGGGCACGAATGCTCCCTTCGGGGCCGACGTCCTGTGTGATGCGCCGACCCCGGAGTGCGCGGTGCCGACGAACGTCGCGATCGAGCTGCGTTTCGACCGTTTCTTGCTACCCGGAGCAGTGGACGGCGCGCTCAGCCTGTACTCGGGCAACCCGCCGGCCAATGGCGTGGGACTCACCGCCGAATACGATATGATCGAGCGGGTCGTCGTCTATCGCCCATCCCGGCCGCTCCGGCCGAACACCCTCTACACCGTCCAGCTGATTGCCAGCGATAACCCGGCTTTTGGCTTTTGGGCGTTCGATCGGGCGCCCTTGGAGGAGGGGGAGGGGGCGGCGCCGTTGCGGTTCAGCTTCAGCACGGGCAGCGGGCCGCGCACCGAACCAGCGCCGGTGCCACGCCCGCCGGACAGCTGCGAGACGATGACCCAAGGTCCGCTCGATAGCTGCGTGAACTGCCATGTCACCAAGCCTGACGCGCAGACCACACCGCCCTCCGCCTTTCCCCCCATGGGGCTGGATTTGTCGAGCCCACGCGGGCTCTTTTACACCGCGGTTCGCCAGGTGGCGCACCAGACCGAGGTCGGAAGTAGCGCTGCCGGCGAGGGCCTGCAGAGCCCCGCGCGCTTCGGCGTGCAGATGAACATCGTGGACCCGGGCAGCCCGGCCACCAGCTACCTGATGTACAAGTTATTGCGAAAGCCCGAGAATTTCGAACTCGCCGGTGAAGAGTCGGGCTGTGTTACCGGCTACCACGCGCCCGTCTCGGATCTCGACTGCCAGCCTCCCCCGGAAGACGAACGCGCTCGCTTGCGCGAATGGTGGGTGCTGGGCGATCCGATGCCGAAGGACGGCACGTCCTCGACGGGAGAATCGATCGCGGCGGCCACGACGCGCGAGAACCTGGTGCGAATCTCGGCCTGGATCGCCAACGGCGCAACTTGCTCCGAACCTCGCTAGGATCATCTTCGGCGACAGAGTTCGGCAACGCTTCTGCCCAGTGGGGTGCGCGGCTGGATCGCGATCGCCCCTTCCCAAATTCTACCGCCACCTACGTTGACGGAGTGCAGATCGAGAGCTAATTTAAAGGCCATTCGGGGGCAGATGGCAGTGGCAACACAGTTGACAATTCAGGGCCAGCCGGCGCGTTGGACGGAGCGCGTTGGGCAGGGGGCGACCAGCTCGGTTTGGCTGGGCGAATCAGCCGGCAGCGCGTATGTGTTGAAGCTGGGCAAAGGGCCCGCCGAGGCGCGCCGTTTCGCCGATGAAGCTGAGCGGCTGCTCTTTGCGGCGGCGCCGGAGTTTCCAGCCTTGCTCGCGGTGGGCTTGGCGGGGCCCGCGTTGGGTGTGGAGCTTGGCCAACGCATCGAGGCGGGCACGCCGTACTTGGTGCTGTCGTCCGCGCCGGGCGTCAGCCTCGCGCAGTTGCTGAGCGATCCGACGCTCACCACGACGGCTCGTGAGGAGTTGTCCCTGCTGGTTGCGCGCGACTTGGGCGCGGCGCTCTCGGCGCTGCACGGTTCCGGCGCTGCACACGGGGACGTGAAGCCGGCGAACATCGTCGTCTCCGCCGAGCAGGCTCGCTTGGTCGATTTCGGTTTGAGTGGGGCGGCGGAGCAAGCCGAGCCGTCCGGCGGCACCGCGCACTACCTGGCGCCCGAAGTGTTTGCTCACGGAGACGGAGATGCCCGCGCTCGCGATCTCTGGGCGCTGGGCGTCACCTTGCTCGAGATTTTGCAGCCCGAATCCGCACAGCGGAAGGATCGTGAGTTCGAGGTTCGCGTTCAAGGTGCGCTGGCGCCGGTGATTCGGGCGCTGCTCGCATCCGCGCCGGGCGCACGGCCGTCGGCGAGTTGGGTGTTTCGACGCGCGCTCGCCGGCACGAACGAAGCGATCGACACGAACGGCGCGCCACGTCGGCGCGCCAGTGTGCGGCGAAGCTATCTTTCCACGCGTAAGAACGAGATCTTCAGCGCCGCGCGCAGCAAGGCCACGCGCCTCGATTTGGACGGGCCCGCGGCCGAGTGGGTCGCCGAAAGTCGAGCGCTTGCCGAGGGCATACTCAAGCTCCGCGGGCGCTCGCTCGACGACGCGCTCTTGCCCCCCATTTTGCCGCTGGACGAGCTTTCGCGCGCGCGCTTTCTGGTGGCTTTGGTCGGCCCCGCTGCCGCATCCTGGCCCGCGCTGCGCGACTTGCGTGAAGAGCAATTGTTGCCTCGCCTGCTCGAGCTGGCGGAACGGCGCGAGCCGGAGAGCTTTACACTGGCGGCGATCGAACACGGCACGGTACCCGAGTTGCCGCGCGCCGACGCGCACGTCAGCGCGGTGGACGTAGCCTTGGCTCTGGGCAGCGCGCTGCCGGAGCCCGCCTGGCTCGACAGTGGCGAGTCGCTGGTCAATCGCGAGGGCGGCCCATTGAGCTTGGCCCTGGCGCTTGCTCGCGCATTTCGGCTGCGTGGTGAGCTCGGCCGCGCGCTCTCGTTCCTGAGCGGATTTTCGCAGGTCGACGCGCGGGTCGCCAGCGCCGAGCTGTGTCGTCGTGCCAAGGACGGTGCGTCGGCCAGCGCGATCCTGGCTGCGCTCGAGCCGGGTTTGCTCGATGCAGAACAACGCGAGCGCGCGGCCGCGATCCGCGCGCGCATCGCGCTGGACGCGGGAGATGCGACGGAAGCTTCGCGGCTGCTCGAGCCCTTCACCCGCGGCACCCACAGCCTCGAAGTGCGCGCCCTGCTCGAGTCGAGCCTCGGTCACACCGCGGCTGCGCTGGACGCCGCCACGCGCGCTCGTCTACAGGCGACCGGTGACGAAGAGCGCGCGCGCGCCGAGGGCGTGCTCGGCTTGCTTTCTCACGCGCGCGGCCAGGCGGAAGCGGCCTTGCGTGCGTTTCGCGCCGCCAGTGACTTGGCCGCCCGCACCGGCGCGCTCCTCGAGGAAGCGACCTACCTGACGGGTCTTGCGGCGGCTGCGACCAATCTGGGTGAGCTCGGGGAAGCGCTCTCTGCTTCGCGCCGCGCGCTGCTTTTGTTCGAGGCGCTGGGACGCACGGGGGATGCCGCGCGCGCCTCGCTCTCGGCCGCCGTCGTGTACGCGAGTGCCGGCGCGCAGCACGACGCGCGTGCCGCGGCCTTCGAGACCGTGCAACGCGCCAAAGCATCGGGCGACCAGCGCTGTCGCGGATACGCCCATTTGGTGCTGTCGGACACGGCCCTGCGCGGCGACGAGGCGCTCGAACACGCTTCGCGCGCGCTCTCGCTGCTGGTGGCGGAGGACGACGCGCTGTGCGCTGCCGCGCGCTTGTGGGCCCGCGGTTCCTTGGTCGACGTCGTGCTCTTCGACGCCAGTGCGCGCCGTGAGGGCGCGGCCGACGACGCGCGTTTGGAGTGGTGGGCGGCTCGCGCCAGCCACGAGTTGCGAGCGAGCGAGCCGTCGCGTGCCGATGTTCCGATCGCGGAATTGAATTCCCTGAGCTCGGCGCGCGCCTCACTCTCGGTGCGTGGTCGCGCGCTCTACGCCGGGGCCTCGTTGGCCGCGCGCGTGGGGGATTCGGACAGCGCACGCCGGCTGAGCGCAGCCGCGGGCGACGCGGCACGTGAGTTTCTGCGCCGCAGTCCCAGTGAATTGCAAACGGCCGTCCGCGCCCTGGACTGGGTGCGCGCGCTCGAAGTCGGGGTCGAATCCACGCTCGTCCCGGCGCAGATCGCGGACGTAGAGGCGTTGGTGCGGAGCCTGAGCCAGCGCGATCGGCTCCGTCCGCTTTTGCGCCAAGTGGTCGACGCGTTGGTGCTTTGGACTGGCGTGGAACGAGGCTTGCTCCTCTTGCGCGCGCCGGGCGGAAAGTTGAAGCCGCGTGCGGCGCGCAACCTGCGGCGCATCGACCTCGGCCCGGAGCAGATGGCCTTGAGCCAATCGCTCGCGCGCCGCGCGCTCGACCTGGGCGAGCCGGTGGTAGCGGTCGACGCGGCCGGCGATTTACCGGAAATGCACGAGAGCGTGCACGCGCTGAAATTGCGCAGCGTGCTGGCGGTGCCGTTGATCGCTCGTGGTGAAGCCTTGGGCGTGGTTTATCTCGATGATCGCGTACGTCGCGGAGCCTTCGGTTCGCGCGAGCTGTCCTGGGTGCGCTTGGTCGGTACGCTGGCCGCCGTCGCGATTCTCGACGCGCGCAGTCAGCTGCTGTTGCGACGGGCAGCGCGCCGCGCCGAGCGCGCCGAGGCGAAGCTGGCGCAAGAATTGGCGCATCGCGAGGCCGAGCTGGACGTCGCGGAGCGAGAGCTCGCGCGCTCGCGCGACGCGCGCGAGACGCGCTTTTCCTATCACTCGATCATCGGTCAGAGTGAGGCCGTTCGGGGCCTACTCAAGTTGGTCGACCGCGTGACCAGCGCCGAGGTGCCGGTCCTGATCTTGGGTGAATCGGGCAGTGGTAAGGAGCTCGTGGCGCGCGCGATTCACGAGAATGGTCCGCGCGCCAAGCAGCCATTCGTCAGTGAAAACTGCGGCGCGATCCCGGAGGGCTTGCTCGAGGCGACCTTGTTCGGGCACGTACGTGGCGCGTTCACCGGCGCCACTCGCCCGCGCGCCGGCTTGTTCGAGGTCGCGGATCACGGTAGCTTCTTCTTGGACGAGATCGCGGAGATGAGCCTCGGCATGCAGACCAAGCTGCTGCGCGTCCTGCAAAATGGCGAAGTGCACCCAGTCGGCGCCGACACGCCGCGGTTCGTGGATGTACGCGTGATCGGCGCGACGCATCGTGACTTGGAGTCCCTGGTCCTCGCGGGCAAATTCCGCGAAGATCTGTACTATCGACTGAACGTAGTCAGTGTGCGCGTGCCCCCGCTGCGCGAAAGACTCGGTGACGTTCCACTTCTGGTGCGGCATTTCGTGGCCCGTTACTCGCAGAAGCGCAAGGTAACGATCTCCAAGGCTGCGATGGATGCACTCTCGGCGTATCGCTGGCCCGGTAACATTCGCCAACTCGAAAACGAGGTCCGCCGCGCGCTGGTCTTGGCGGACGACATCGTCACGCCGGACATCCTTTCACCGGACGTGCTGGCCCATGAAGGCGGCGAGATCGCACAGGTCGACGCGTTGAACTTGCGCGGACGCGTCGACGCACTCGAGTCCGAGCTGGTGCGTAGCGCGCTCAAACGCACCCAGGGCAACCAGACCCGGGCGGCCGAGCTGCTCGGACTATCGCGCTTCGGCCTGCAGAAGATGATCAAGCGCCTGCAGATCGCCCCCGACTGAGCTCGGGTAGCGGCTCAAGCATCGAGCAGCTTACCAAGCAGCGCGCGCTGCCTCACGGCCATCCAGCGATTGAGCTCGTTCAGATCCGCGACGGGTCGCTTGCTGAACGGGGCTTGCTGGAGATAGCCGTCGGGGCCAAACTCGGGCGTTATCGTGAGCACGCTCTGCCCGCGTTCCGCGGCCGCTAGCGCGATACGCCGCCACCAGGCTTCGTGCGCGAGCAGCTCTGGCTCGTATTCTGGTGCGCGTGGGTCGGGAACCTGCGGGCCTTGCGCGTAGCCGACGCGCGCGTGCACGTGGCGTGCGCGGCTGATGGCTAATTCCAGCACCGACTCGTCGTCGGGTAGACGCTCGCACACGACGCACCAATGACTGAAATCACAGGTCAGACGCAGCTCCGGTAGCGCCCGCAGGAGCTCCGCGGTCACCCAAGGATGAAACGTGGGTCGACTGCGGTGGGTCTCGAAGCTGAGCTCCGCGCCCGCCTGCTTACCGAACTCGAGCGCGCGAGCGAAGAAATCGATGGCCACGGGAAGCGGCCAACTATCGGAACCAACCAGGCAACTGCAAAAAAGAGCGTTGGCTTCCACAGCACGCTTCACCTGGCTGCAGAAATCTTGGAAGTGGCAATCGACGCTGACGGACGAGGCGGGTGAGTAGGAGCCACCGCTGCAAATCTCGGCGATGTAGGGCAACCCCGAGCGCGCCAGCTCGCGAGCTCCCGCGGCGGTCTCCGGTGGCGGACCCTCGACCCCGTCGAAGAGCCCGCTCTCCACTTCATGCCCACAGAGCGAAAGCCCGCCGAATGTCCAGGCGCTCGCGAACAGTGAAAGCTTCATCCGGGCACTGTATCCGCCCCCGCGGAGCTGCGCTGCTCGGCGCGCTCGGCGCGCTCTCGGGCGAAAGAGGCGAGGCCGAGGGCTCCGGTCGGCAATTGCATCTCCCCGCGGGCGATCTGCTCCTTCATGTACACGAAGCTCTGCGCGGTTTGCGCGAGCAAATGCTCGCCGGCGCGCACTCTGGGGTAGCGCGCTTCGCCGTCGCTCAGCACCAAATGGGGCGCGGGCGCGATTTCCGCGTCGTAATCCAGGTTGAAGAACAAAGGCGCTGAATAGCGCTCCTCCGATACTTTGCGCACGCGGTGCGCGGTGGACACCCAACGCCCGTTGCTCAGTACCTCGAGCAGGTCGCCGATGTTTATCACGAAGGCGCCAGCCACGGGCGGCGCATCGACCCAGCGATTTCTGGCATTGAGCACCTCGAGGCCAGGCGAGGTTGCGTGCAAAATGGTGAAACACTCGTAGTCGGTGTGCGCGCCGATGCCAGGTACATCCAGAGCGGTCGGCGAAAACGGGTAATGGATCAAGCGCAATTGCGAGGGCGGCTTGATCAGTACCCGGTCGAAATGATCTTCCGGCAGATCGAGCGCGAGCAGAAAGCCACGCAGGAGGCGACGACCGAGCGCGGTCACCGCGCCGTAGTAAGCGTTGACCCGCTCTCGAAAGTCCTGAACTTCCGTCGGCCAGCGATTGGGACCCAGTAGCCGATTGCCCGCTCGGTAGTCCGGATCGGAATCGGGCAGATCGAGCGAGAGATCGAAGGCCTCTTTGGTGTCCTTCGAGCCTGCGTAGAAGATCTCTTCACCGGGCGGCACGTAGCCGCGGTGGTTGGTGGAGCCGCCGATGTAGTAACGCTGCTTGAGCGCCTCGGGCAACGCGAAAAAGTCGGCGGCGGCGGCTTCTAGGCCGTCAATCAGCGACTGCGCGAGCCCGTGCTCGGCCGCGTAAAAGAAGCCAGAGCTCCGAGCCGCGCGATCGAGCTCACTTGCGGTCGCGCGCCGGGTCCCGAGATCGGCGCTCTCCAAGCCGGAGACATCGATCAGCGGAAGGCGTTCGAAGTCGCCGCGTGAGGCCATTCGTGCCATTGGCGGTCGCGGCCTGTGTTCTGGCTGTTGCGGCTCGATTCCGTTTCGGTTTCGGTCGGGCAGCCGAGCCACTGGTACAGCGTGTTCCGCCCATGGTAGACGCTCTGGCTCGTATGCAACCCCGAGCGGACGTAAAGCCGGTCCTAAAATGGGCCGGTGGCAAACGCCAGCTTCTCGAGCCGATTCTGTCTTTCGTCGAGCGCTCGTTTCAGGGCCGCATCGAGAAGTACTTCGAGCCGTTCGCCGGCGGAGCTGCGGTGTTCTTCGCGCTAGTGGCGCGAAAAAAGTTCGAGCAGGCAAAGCTCAGTGACATGAACGCGGACTTGATTCGCGTCTACATCGAGCTTCGCGACAACGCGGACGCGGTGATCGCTGAACTCGAAAAGCTGGCGGCGCTCGAGCTCAGCAAAGAGACCTACTACCTGGTGCGCGAAAAGGTGCGCGCCAAACGACCTGGCAAGGACGCGGCGCGCGCGGCGCGACTGATCTATTTGAACCGAACCGGGTACAATGGGCTCTACCGGGTGAACAGCAGCGGCGAATTCAACGTGCCTTACGGCAGCTACAAGAATCCGCGCATCCTCGATCGGCCGCGCCTGCTTTCGGCGGCGGAGGCGCTGCAGGGCGTCGAGCTCACGGTGGAGGATTTCGAATCGTCTTGCAAGAAGGCCAAGCGGGGGGACTTCGTGTACTTCGACCCGCCGTATGTGCCCATGTCCAAGACGGCGAGCTTCGCCGCGTATCACTCCGTGGCCTTCACCTCGGCCGAGCACGCGCGCCTGGCGGAGACGTTCGCTCGCTTGACCAAACGCGGCGTCAAGACCTTGCTCTCCAACTCCGATACGCCGGAAACCCGCGGCCTTTATCGAGAATTCGACACGCATACCGTGCACGCCACACGTGCCATCAACTCCAACGCCACGCGCCGAGGCACCGTGCCCGAGCTGCTCGTGCACAGTGAGCCCCACAAAAAGCCGAAGGCGCGGACCCGTTAGGATCCACGCCTGCGAATCGTCGAGAGCAGCGTTCTCAGAAAGGTGCGCACACCTCGTCGACACCCGGCACCGTGATGCATGCCTCGGGCTTACCGCTCGACAGCTTGACCCGGCCACCGGCGAGCGTGGTGCAGCTGCTGCCCGTCGGACAGTATTGACCAGAGACCGCGCCTTCCAAACCGCTGTTGCCAATCTTGACGTCGACCACGCCTTGGAATGAGCCGTAGTTGAAGTCAGGCACGGTCACTTTGGTCTCGCAGGTCTTCACCTTCTGACAGGACTTGGGCACATCGCAGGTCTTGGCGATGTTGCAAGTCGCGGCCACACTGCAGGACTTGGCCACCGTACAGCTCGATGCGACGTTGCAGCTCTTGGCGGTCTGGCCGCAGTCGCAACTGCCGCCCCAGAGCACCGAGATACAGGACGCGCAGGACGTGATCACGTCGTAGCCGCACTGAGCGCCATCGGTGACGGCGTGGTAGCCGCACACCGCCCCGTCTTGGACTGTCTTCGTGCCGCACTGCGCGGCGTCGCTCACGATGTTGGTGCCGCACAGGGTGGCATCTTTTACGGTGTTGTAGCCGCAGACCGTGCCGTTCGCGATCGTCTGGGAGCCGCACACGGCGGCATCAGTGACCGTCTCGTAGCCGCACACGGCCGCGTCGGTGACCCATTGCGCGACCTCCTTACCGCCGACGATTGGGATCGTAACCTTGGCGTTGCCTTCGAGATCGACTCCGGCTTTGCTGATGCTACCGGACATGGCAACGAGCGAGATGGGCGTTTCGAACTTGCCGTTCACCAACATGCCCTGTTGGTCGATGCGAGCGTGAGCATCCGCTGACAGGTCGATGCCGCTGACCGCGAAGCGACCATCGAGCGTCACGTACCAGTCCTTGGGATTGCCGTTGAAGAAGCCGGCCGTCGCCAAGTCACCCTTGAGCGCGATGTATGGGGAGATGCTGGTCGACGCGGTGCCCGTCACGGTGAGGCCGTCCTGGTCGGCGTTCAGCGTCGCCTTGGCCATCGCCAAGTCGTTCAGGTCGAGTCCCGTCCATTGCCCCAGCTTGCTCGCATCGAGGGATAGGTCGCCTTCGGCCGCAAAGTAAGTCTCGCTGAGCTGAGTGCTGGCGTGGCCGGCGGCTTTTAGCTGCTGCGTGTTCTTGAGCGGTACGGCGGCCGGCATCCAGCCGTTGCCGGCCTTGACCGTTCCGCTGTAGTCCGCGGATCCGGTCTTGCCGATGATTCGGCCGACGATCGTGCTCTGAGCGACCGGGATTTCGAAGCTCAACGCCCCGGCGTCGATGCTCACATCGAGCGCTGAATTGGATCCGAACTGGAAGCCATTCGTGGGATCGCTGAAGAAGGTCTTGCCGGTGTCCTTCGGGTCGAGATCGACCACGGTGTTACCGCCGATGGCGACCGGCAATTTCAGATCGTTCAAGTTGATCTTGCCACCGATCCAAAGGTGCCCGTCGAAGCTTGCGGCCTTGGCATCGATGCCCCACGTATTTTCGGGCGTGAAGGGCAGGTGCCCGCCGATCGAGAAGCCGAGGCTCGCGTCATCCACCGGGCCCATCAATCCGCCCAACGAGGCGCGCACGAAGAAGGACGGGTCGGACGGGTCGAGCGTCATCGTGACGCTTTGGTTGTTGCCCGCCGAGACCGTCATGTCGCCGACTTTGGCCTCGAAGCCCGTGGAAAAGGTGAAGTACAGATATTTGCGATCTGCCTTGATCGGCGCGTCCACGTTCGTGAGCTGACTGCCGAGGTCGTAGCCGACCGCCGCGTACACTGGGTCGCTCACGCTCACTCCTTGCATGAATCCGAGGTCGGGGAAGGGCAGGCGAACCGAGCCATCGAAGCTCTGCAGCCCGCTGCCCTTGCCCGCATCGTAGGTGAGTGAAACTTTGGCTTCGGCCAAGGTCACGTGTGCGTTGCCCGGCACATCCACCGTGATCGTACCTGCGATGGCGAAACCGTTTTCCAGATCGGTCACGTTGCTCGCCAACGTGCGCAGCGTCACGGGCAGTGCACCTTGAGGATCCAGCACGAACACCGCGAAGCCGTTGGCGGTCACCGCACCGTCCACGAGCGCCGCCTGTGTGCCGGGTGCCGCTCGGGTGCCGTTCGAGCCCGCGCTCGTGCTGCCCGCGCTGCCGCCCACATTGCCGCTCGGCGCGCCGTTCTGGTCGGGCACTGCGCCGCCGGTTTGCGTTTCCCGCTGAGCGAGCGAGCAACCGTTGCCGTCGACCGACACCCCGGCGGGAGTGTTGGGACACAGGTCCTGATCCGCGGCCAGGCCGTCGCTGTCGTTGTCCGCGCTCGGCTGAGCCGCCGCCGTGGGGTCGGCAATTCCGGGCTGACCCGCGTCGACGGCCGACTGCCCCGCGTTGCCGCAGCCGGAAACCAGAGCAACGAGCAGTGCCAGCGACGTGTGTAGATATGAGCGGGCCATGAGACAGTCCTCCACGGAGAGCCAGTTTTAGAGAGCGCGGCGACCCAGCCGGATTGCTTGGGTCGGTTTACGTCGCGCTGTGACGGGCTCTAGAGCAACCGGCGTGCCATCCCCTGAAACAGCACGAATCCCCTATAAAGCTCGGCTGACGCGCGCTTCCGTGCAACGCCTTGCACCGCGCGTTTGCAGGCCCCTGCGAAGCGGTGCAAGCCATTGCACGCGGTCTTGCTTTCGGGGTCCGGCTTCGAGATAACTGGAAGTGATGGCCGAACAGCCGAGTTTCCTGATCGCGACTGCCGACGACGATGGTGCTGCCGCATTGGAAGCCATGCTGTTCGAGACCGGCGCTCGGGGACGGCGCGTCAGCACCAAAGCAGAGGCGCTGACCGCTCTCGACCAGGCCTCGTACGACGTGCTGATCGCGGATGCCGCCCTGGTCGAGTTGCCATCTGCGGATTTTTCTCGCGCGCTGCTCGAGCGGGGCCACGAGCTGCCGCTGATCGTTTTGGTCGATGGCGACCGACCGGCGGACGGCGCAGCGGCGGTGCGCGCCGGAGCCGCCGATTTTCTGCGCAAACCGGTCGAGCGTGATGAAGTCGCGTACGTCCTCGCCAAAGCGCTGCAGAGCGTGCAGCCCAGCGGGGAGGAGCCGCCGCGCTCGCGCGTGTTCACGCCCACCGTGGAGCTGATTGGTCGATCGGAGCCGATGCAAGACCTACAGCGCACTTTGCGCCGCGCCGCCGACGGCATCGCGACCGTGCTCGTACGCGGTGAAAGCGGCACTGGCAAAGAGCTCGTGGCGCGGCTCGTGCACGAGTTCTCGCCGCGACGCGCTGGCCCGTACGTCAAAGTGCATTGCGCGGCATTGCCGGATCAGCTGCTGGAAAGCGAGCTCTTTGGCTACGAACGCGGCGCGTTCACCGGGGCCACCGCGCGCAAGCCGGGCCGCGTCGAGCTCGCCGAAGGCGGCACGCTGTTCCTCGACGAAATCGGCGACATCAGTCCGGCAACCCAGGTCAAGCTGCTGCGCGTGCTGCAAGATCGCCGCTACGAACGGCTGGGTGGAACCGAAACGCTGTCCGCCGACGTGCGCTTCGTCACGGCCACACACCGCGATCTCGAAGCGTTGGTCCGCGAAGGCAAGTTCCGCGAGGATCTGTTCTATCGCTTGAACGTGGTGGCACTCTGGGTCCCGCCGCTGCGCGCCCGTCAGGCCGACATCGAAACCTTGGCCCTGCATTTCTGTACCAGCGTCGCAGCTGCCAACGGCCGCCGCGCTCCCGCCTTCGACGCCGATGCTCTCTCTCTTCTGGCCGCGGAAGCTTGGCCCGGCAACGTGCGCCAATTGCAGAACGTGGTCGAACGGCTCGTGGTCCTCGGTTCGGGTCCACGTATCGGCGCCGCCGATGTCAGCCGAGAGCTCCGCCAAAAACCCGGTGCGCTCGCCTTCGCCGAGAGCTCGGGCTTTGCCCCCAAAGTCGACCTGGATCAAACCGCCCTCGAGCTCGAACAAGCCCTCCGCAAAGCCGAACGCCGCGCAATCGATCGCGCCATGACCAGCGCCAAGGGCGACAAAAACCTAGCCGCTCGCCTTCTTGGCATCAGCCGCCGCAGCCTGTACTACAAGCTAGAAGATCACGGCCTCTGAGCCCCATCGCAGCGCTTGCGCGAACCACTTGCGAGGCTGCGCGCAAGCTTCGAGGTGCGTCGCGGGATCGCGATCGCCCACTCTCTTCTGCTGCTCACTCTGCGGCGATGCGCTGGGCTCTCTTGCCGAACAGATCGAGCGCGGCGATGCGATAGGCCTCGGCGTAGGTTGGGAAATTGAAGATTGCGTCGATGAACGTGTGGTACGTCATCCCGCCGAGAATCGCCATTTGCCCGATATGCACGAGATCTGCGGCGGTTTCGCCGGCAGCGTGCGCGCCCATGATCACGCCCGTGTCGGGGTGCGCGACGAGTTTCAGGAGGCCGTCGTCAGCCGCTGAGATTTGACCGCGCGCTACCTCTTTGAAATTCGCGCGTCCGACCAATGCGCTGCCGTGACGCTCGATGACTTCCGCCTCGGTCAAACCCACGCAGGCAAGCTCGGGGATGGTGTAGATCCCGGCTGGGGTAGCCTCGCGCGCGACCCCCACTTCGACTCCGAATGCGTGGCAGACGGCGCGCCGGCCTTGATCCATGGAGGTCGAGGCCAGGGCAGGCGGTCCGATTACATCGCCGACCGCGTAAATGTGTTGCGCCGCAGTGCGCCCGTGCTCGTCGACCGCGATCAGGCCGCGTACGGTGAGCCCAATTCCCGCCACCTCGACCGCCAAGCCCTGCACCTGCGCGATACGTCCGAGCGCGCAGAATAGCTTCTCGCTTTGTATCAGTTGTCCGTCGTCGAGTTTGGTTTCGACCATCGATAGCCCGTCCCAAGCGACGTTGACGAGTTTACGCCCACCCAGATACTGGCCGCCGAATCGCTCCAACTGGTGCGTGAAGTGAGCGCTGATTTCCGGGTCTAGGAACGCCAGTGGGCGAGGCGAGCGGTCGACGATCGTCACCTTCGTGCCCAGCGCTGCGAAGATCGACGCATACTCACAGGCGATCACGCCCGAGCCGAGCACGGTCATCGACTCGGGCAGATACGAGACCGACAAGATCGAGTCACTGTCCAAGATGTGCTCGTGGTCGATTGGCACGTCGTCCGGAGTGCGCGGCGAGGAGCCCGTCGCGATCACGACGAAGGGCGCATTGATGCGGCGTTTTCCCCCGGAGATGTCGGTGATCTCCAGCTCGTTCGCTGACAGAAAGCGCGCCACGCCCTGCGCTTGCTCGATGCCGTTGCGCGAAAGTTGAGCCCCCATGTAGCTCTCGTGTGACGCGATCACCTCTTCTTTGCGCGTCATCAGGCTCTCGATCTGGGTGTGCTCCGGCATCTTCACGTCCATGACGTGTGACGTCAGGCGGCGGAACTTGCCGAGCGCGAGCGCGGTCTCCCGCAGCGTCTTGCTCGGAATCGTGCCGAAGCGAACGCACGCGCCGCCCACGGAGCGAGCGCGCTCGATGAGCAGTACCTTGCGCCCGAGCTTGGCGCCCTGTACGGCCGCTTTCTGGCCCGCGGGTCCGCCGCCCACGACGATCAGATCGAAGCGGTCGCTCACGACAAGACTCCGATCGTCTCTTTGACCACGTTTGCGCGTTTGATGATCTTTTCCAGCGCGTCCGGGTAGATCTCGAGCGCCGCGAGCGCGGGATGCCCAGTCAGCGCATCACTTTTGAGTGCACCTTCGCTGGCTAGGTGGGCGAAGCGATCCGCGAGCGACACGATGCGCACCGGAACGCTCTCTTGTTCCGGCCGTGGCGCGTGGTGTTTGCCGAGCGCGGTGATTACCGTTTCCGGTAGCGTCCAGGCCTTGGCGAGCGCCGAACCAGCGGCTTCGTGAAGCTCCGCGACCAGTCCCAGGACGGCCTCGCGATCGGCGACCAGCTTGGCCTCACGCAGCAATGACACGAGGGCTTGCAGCAAGACTGGGCGGCCGACGTCGTGGAGCAGCCCGCACAAAAACGCGTCTTCTACGTTGTTCCGCGTATTGCGCGCGATCTCCTGCGCGAAAAGCGCCGTCCCAATCGAGTGACTGAATACCTCATCGATTTCTTTCTCGTAGCCCTTGGCTTTGAACACTCCGGTGCGGCAGGCAATCACCAAGGCGATCTCACGGATCTTGACCGCGCCGACGCGCGCGACCGCCTGCTGCAGGCTGACGATTTGCGCGCGCGGGCTGTACACGGGCGAGTTGACGATGCGCAGCACGTGCGCCGAGAGCGCGGCATCGCGCTTGAGCATTTCGGCAATCGTCCTCGTATCGACGTCTTCCTTCGCGGCGGCCGAGGTGATCTCCATGGCCACGCCCGGCAAAAGCGGCAGCTCCAGGCTGCCCGCGTTCAATCTCGACTCGAGCTCGCTGCGGATCGCAGCAGGCACACCGCTGTTCGGCTTACGGCTTGGGGCGACTTCGACTTCGCTGTGCATCGGTGGTCCCGGGAAGGGGGGCCAGCGTCTTTGCTGACCCCCGAACGACCACCAACGGCCATCCCGAATCGCTACTGAAGGGGACGATAAAGATTAGCAGTTACTGCCATTTAACGACGAATGAGCGCGCCCGGATCGTTGCTGAATTGCAAGATCCGATGGTTGCCCGTATCGGCGACGAGGTAGCCGCCGGGCGCGGCTGCGATGGCGCGTGGCAAGTTGAAGGCCATCGACAAGCCTTGGTCACGCGCATCCTCCAGCGCGTTCCGCTCGCCGAGTGACCAGTACTCGTCATGCCTGGCGGTCATGTAGAGCTGACGGCCTTGCAGCAGCTCCGGGTTGCGGGCTGACGAACGTGGCTGTCCCCGAGCACACCAAGCGTGCGCTGTCTGAACCCGTTCGCCTGACGCTTAGCCGACTCGCCAGCGCTGTCTAGCGGAGATTGCCGAGCAGCCCGTAGCAAAAAGCTACGTCGATGATTCAGGCGTGAGCATCAGACTCCAATTCTTGAAACAGCGGTGAAAGTTCACGCCGAGTGCGGAGCGGCATGCAAAAGCGCGTCGCGCGCTCGAGCAGCAATGCCTCCAATTCATCCGCGCGTGGTCCGAGCGCGCTGACGATCTTGCGGCGATCGCCCTCTTCGCGCTCGAGCTCTTCTTCGTTCTTGGCCAGTACGGAGCGCAGTTCGCGAATCTGGAATTCGAGATCTTCGACCTCGCCACGTCGAGCCGCCACGCGCGCTTCGGCCTCTACGAGGCGCTGCTTGGCGGCCAGCCAGGTGTCCACCACGTCTGCGCATTCACGATAGGCGGCGGCCAATTCACGGTACGGCTCGACGAACGCCGAGCGGCCCTCCCAGCGCAAGACATCGCTGACTTTGCGCTTCAGTTCTCGTGCCGGGCGCTCCATATCGAGCGTGAGCGCGGCCGCGCCCGCCAGCGCAGCCTTCGACTCGTCGCGAGCCTTGCTGGCGTCGATACCGAGCGCATCCACCGCGTGGCCAAGCCGCTGCCTGATCTCCCGTCCGCGCGCCTCGATCGTCTCGAGCGCGCGCTGCTCGGTAATGGCTTTGGCTCGCAGCTCGCTGATCTCGCGCACCAGCTCCTTGACCTCCGCGAGCAACTGGCTGAGGAGGCTCGGTCGTTCGCCGGCGAAGGCCATAGCCAGCATTTGCTCGAACAGCGCGGTGCGTTTCACCCAGCGATCGATCGCCACCGGCGGCAATGTCTTGGCTGGACCCCGCGATTCGACCTCGTCGCCGAAGGCATCGGAGGGGATCCGAAGACCTATCGCACCCGCGATGTTCATCAGATCCGTGTTGACGCGATGCGCGTCGACCGGCCGGTCCTTTGCGTCCTTGGCCAAGCACTCCATCACCAAGCGCTCCAAATCCGTCGGAATGGATGGGTCGTGCTTTTTGGGCGAGACCGGCTCTTCTTTCAGATGCTTGATGAAGTAGCTGGTGATGTCGGTGGCATCGAAGGGGAACGTGCCAGTCACCATCTCGTAAATGATGACGCCGAGCGAATACAGATCTGCGGCTGGCCCCGCTTCGATCGACGTGATGCGCTCGGGCGCCATGTATTGGGGCGTGCCGAACACCTCGCCCGCACCGGTCAGCCGCGAGTCTTGCATCGAGCGGGCGATGCCGAAGTCGAGCAACTTGACTTGGTCCGTGCCGTTGGGCAACCGCGCCAAAAATATGTTTTCTGGCTTGAGATCGCGGTGTATGACCTCCAAGTCGTGGGCACGAGCCAACGCTCGGGCGATCTGAATCATGATCGGCAATCCACGCTCGAGCGGCACCTTTCCGTGCTCGAGCACATCGGCCAAGGTTTCGCCGCGCAGCAGCTCCATCACCAGGAAGACCAGCCCTTCGGGCGTCTCACCCTGGTCGAAGATCTCGATGATGTTGGGATGCGCGAGCTTCTGCGCGGCCTTGGCCTCACGCCGAAAACGCTCGCGAATTACCTCGTTGCGCGTGTACTGCGCGCTCATCACCTTGACCGCGCACGGGCGATCCACGAGGCGGTGGCGCGCGGCGTAGACGGTGGCCATGCCCCCTTGGCCCAAGACTTCTTCGATCTGGTAGCGCCCAGCGATAGTGGTGCCAATCAGGGGGTCTTGGATCGCGACCAGCGTGCCGCCACACAAGAAGCACCCGGCGGCATCGTCAGGGTACTTCAGCTTGCACTGCGGACACGACTTCATGAAAACGCCCTCATCATCCTCTCCGGATCGTTTGCCGGATGAAAGCCATTCTGGAGCATTGTCTGGAAATGCTGGCAAAACGGCTAGGTTTCTTCGATTACAGACGGTTGCAATCGAGCAGGTCATGGTAGAACCTCGAGCGAAGCGCGAGCGCGAGGTCACTTGCCGGCAGAGCGACGACAACCCCTGAAGATCGAAGTCCCCGACCAAAAGCAGGAAACCCTGCGCTTTGGCCGGGTAGGTCTGATCGTGACCGCAGGCTTCGTGATCGGCATCATTTGGCCGCGCGTGGCCGGGTTCAAGCTAGTTCCGAGCGTCCCCAGTCAGCCGGCCGAGAGCAGCAGTGCCGATCTGACGGGCGCTCCGGGTGAGGCGAAAGGGACGGCGCCGGCCATGGCCCCGCCCACCGAGCCGGAAGCACCACCCGCAGCAGCGCCCCCATCGCTCGATCGTCTTCAAATCAGTGAGCCGCAGTTTTTGACGTGCAAGGAGAACGGCAAAAGGCACAAGGATGAGTGCGACCACATCGAGTTCGATCGTCTCGCTCGACCGCACATTCAAGCCCTGGCCACTTGCGCCGGCGCGGATAAATTGCTGGGTGTGCTGTCCCTGGGCTTCGATTTGGACTTCACGTCCCAAGCCGTCAAAAACATCAAAAGCGGCAAGAGCACCAGCTTCACCGAGCCCGAGACCCAGACCCTGATCGACTGCGAAAAGAAAGAGTTCGCCAACGTCTCCTTGGTCGGCATCGCGCACAAGCACGAGGCCTACTCGGTGTTCTACAAGGTCGAGTTCCCGAAGGCCGACGTAGACAAGACCGAGTCAGCAGCGGTAGGCGCCGACGTCGCGCCTGCGGAGGTCACCGAAGCGTCGGGGCACGCGACGGTGGCTTGGGACGTTGCCCTCGTGCGTTCGTCTGCGAGTCGCGACGGCGCGGTGGTGGCTCGGGTGCTCCAAGGCACGCGCATCTCGGTCACCGGGCGTCGCGGCGACTGGTACCGGATCAAGTACGACGTCAAAGGCAGCGTCGGGTGGGTCTACCGCACCGCGATCGGCATGTAGAAAGGGTGCAAATCTCTCGGCAATTGCCCGAGCGGCTGGCGAGCGCGCACAGCCTGAGATAGACCGAATGGGTGACGCCCAAGAAGCCGGCCGAAGACCAGAGCGCAGAGCCTCCGGCCCCTTCGCCCGCCACGCCTGCCTCATCCGATGTCGCGCTGATCCACGGCGTGACCCCGGACGGTGAAGGCTTCAAAATTTTGCGCGCACGTGGCGACCGCTTGGAGCTCGGCGCCATTCGCCCCTTGCGTGACGGCGCACCGATCACTGGCGAGGTCGTAACTCTGCGGCCGCGTCCGAACTTCCCAGCGCTGTGCGATGTCGAGACGCACTTCAAGCCGGTGGAAGAACAAAGCGATCGGCAAGAGCCCGCGCCTTCCGCCGTCGTGCAGCGCTCTGGACCCGCCCAGGTGGCGACCGACGAATACCGTCGCAACTGGGACGCCATCTGGAAAAATCCGGCGACCAAGTCGAAGCTGTTCAACTGAAAACGCGAGCGCAGGGCTGAGCGTTATAGCGCGTCGCTCAAGGCGCGGACCTTACTCTGCGCCATCACGAACGTTGCGTCGACGCCGCTGACGCGAACGTAAAAGACGCTCGTGGATCGCCAAGAGTCGCCGGCGCCGAAGCTCACCGTCTGCGAAGGGCCTAGCTTGGGCGATAGGCGCAGCGTCAACGAAGGCGCCGAAAATCCCTCGCTGGGGGGCGCGGCCCCGCTGTGTAGCGCCGCTTCCGGCCGCAAGTCGCCGAGCGCTTCGAGTAACTCAGGCACACGATCTTGAGGAAAGCTGCCTGCAGGCGTGACCGTCATCCGTTCTCCCTGGCGCGCCAGGTGCAGCGCGCGACCGTGCCCTTCGATCGTGATGCCGTTCAAGGCATCGCTGCTCGTGAGCAATACAGCGCGATTGATGAGAGATAGCTGGCAGGTATCTCGCACCGACCGAGCCAGGATGAATACGGGACCATCGTCTTCCAAGCTCGCGAATACGCCCAGGGCCGTCTCGTCACCGAAACGCAGATGATGTTCGACCCGCACCCCCTCGCTGTTCTTGAACGCAAAGCGCACAGCAAGCGAGGGGCGTTGCAAGCCGAACGAACCATCGTCCCGATCCGCCACGAAGCGTTCCGCGGTCAGCGCGCCCAAGGCTTGAATCAAGTCCGAGCTCAACACTCCGTCTGCGTCGAAGCCCTTCGGCTCGTCGAGCTGTAGACCGTCGTTTATTCGACGAAGCACTTGTTTGCCTTGCCTCTGCTCGATTTCGGCTGAAATGAAGCTCGATTGCCCAAACTCGCTCAGCTTGCGCGCATACAGCAGGGTGGAATCGACCGCGAAGCCGCGCGCCAGTTCGCGTGGGATGCGCAGCACGACGCCATCTTGCTCGCGGTACACGAGCAGATTACCGGCCTGATCGCGATTGCCCACGCGCACCCGCTGCTCGACGACGTCGGCGTCTCGTGCCGCGGACGAATGCAGGGTGACCGAACTTTGCGCGGGGTCGAGTCCGAGCTCGTTCAGCTCGTCGGAGGCGACGGGCACGCGCTCGCCTTCGGCCTCCAAGAGCTCGGTGATGCGTTGATTGCCCGCTTCGAGTTCGACCTGGGTCTCGCTGCTTTCGTGCAGCACGAAGCCGCTGCCCTTGCGCACGAGCGCAAATTTGCCCTTGCCTCCCGTGATGTCGAGCTCCTCGACCTCGTCGACGTGCAGTGAGAAAGCGCGTCGATCGACGAAATCACTAGGCTCTAGCGCGAGTGTGGCTTCCAGCTCGCGCGGCGCGCAGGCGCGCTGAACATCCGGCGTCCGCCGAACCACGACCAAGAGCGATGGATCGGCAGGACAGCTGCCTCCGACGTCGAATGTCACGTTCTCGTTCGCCTGCTTGAAGCCGAGCTCGAAATGCGCGCGCCCCGGGCCAAGCGCCGCCTCGGCTGCGGAATCCGAGAGGAAGACACTGGCCGTTAGACGACTGAGCTGGAAGAACAAAGTCTTCAGCGTTTCACGGTTGGCCAAGATCTTCGACGGCTGCTCGCCCGCGATCAGAAAATTCGTGCCCGTGCTGCGCTGTAGGTCGAGGCTCAACTTCGGGCTGGTGATGCCGATGCGCGTGACCTCCGCCTCGTTCACGGCTACCAAGCTGCGCAGTCGAAATGCGTCGAGCGGGGGAGCCAAGTCGTCCGCGACCGCCTTGGCCACGACCATCACCGTCGAGGGTTCGTGGTCGATGCCGATTTCCACATAGCGCGCGCCTTCCGGCGTGGGCGCGTTGCCGCCGAGCGCAAGTCGATACGAGCGCTTCTTGGTTTGCACTCGAATGCGTAGCGCGGGCTTCGCCAAGCCTTGCGCGCTCGCAGGCGCTCCTTGCTCGACCGGTCGCAACGTGCGGGCGTTGCCCAGCGCAGACAGAAACTTGTCGACGGTGGCTGGGTCGGCCCTCTCTTTCACGGGTTCCACGAGCAGGAAAGTGGCTGAACCGTCGGCGGTTCCGCCGCGCTCGATCGCGATTTTCTGGTCCGCAGCGATCAACTCCAGACGCGTCACGTCCTCGCTGCGAAAGGCCGCGAACAAGTTGTGCTCGCGGCCTTCGCTGTCGCTGGTGCTCACGACTTCGCGCGTGGCAAGGACCGCGATGGTCGAAGCGCATGCCAGCACTAGAATGCCGACGCTGACCAGCGCGCCCGCGGAGAATTTCACGCCACCTCGTCTTGGCGCGATTTTTTCTCGATCGCGCGCCGTCGCATCAGCACGAACGTGCCCAGCGCCGCCGAACAGCCCGGCATGTAGATCAACACGTAGCGGAGGACCTCGGCTAGCGTGCCCTCGCTCAAAGACAAGCCTACGTCGTGCTCGGTCTTTTCTGGGACACTGACCAGGGTTGGGCGTGAGGACAGCCAGCTCAGCGCATTTTCGGAAAATAGCCGATCGCCATACAGAGACGAGTCACTATAGTTGCGGGCCCAAAGCAGGTTGGCGGCTCCAGCGATCACCACGCGTGGGCCGTACTTGGCAGTCGAGCCAGCGGGTTTGGGCAGCTCCGCCGCCACCGCCAGCGTGTAGGCGGAGCGGGTTGCCTGCTCGATCGGATCGTCTTTGCGGTTCGGATCGAGCAAATTGCTCAGATCGCGCACGGAGAGCGCCTTGTCGCTGGAGGTGAGCAGCGCTTTGGCGGGGGAATTGGCCAAAATTCGCAGGCTCTGCGCGCCGCTGACGAGGACTCGCGAGTCGATCTTCACGCCTTCGCGCTCGAGCCCGCGCGTCACTTCGTGCTCCTGCGGCGTCGCGAAGAACACTTCACCGGCGCCGCGCGGTAGGCGCAGCGCCGCGTCGGTCTCCAAGATGAAGTCTTGCCCGAAGTCGACGCCAATCAACTTGGCGACTGGTTCGAGTCCGGAACGTTGCACGCGCTTGTCCTCGCCCAGCACTGGAGCACTCAGCACGTAGGCGCTGCCACCGCCCCGGATGAAGGCGACGATGCGCGCGGAAGCCGCGTCATCGACCGAAACGCTCGGTCCGGGCACGACCAGCACGCCGCAATCGTCGAGCTTTGCAGCGGGCGCCGCCAGGTCCACCGCGAGCACTTCGAAGTTGCTCTTCTCCAGACGGTGACGCACCTCGGCCAGGCCTTCGGGACCCACATCGTCGATCGAGAGCTCACGGTGACCGGTGGCAAAGCAAGCCTTGGCTTTGGTCTCGCCGAGCACGTTGGCGATGCCCTCGGTGAGCGCTTGCTCCAAGCGTGGTCGTGCTTTCCCGGATTGGTCGTCGTAGTGCACGAGCTCGTCCGTGGTGATGAACCAGTGACGATCACCCTGGGTGATGACCAAGCTCGCGTCGGTCACCACTCGGCCGTCTTCCGCGTGGCCGGTGAGCAGCCCGAGATCCTTCTGAAGGACCTGAAATTCAGCGGGATTCTGATCCGGGTCCACGAATTTCGAAGTCAGCTTCGAGGTCTCGGCCCGGTATTGAACCAGCATCTGACGCACGCTCACACTGAGCGGATCGCTGCGACTCAAGAACACCGTCACCACCAACGGTTGGTTCAGCGCGTGCAGAATTTTGAGCGTAGCGGGAGAGAGCGTGTACAGACGTTCTTCGGTCAGATCCCAGCGTTTGTACCAGCGTGCGACGAGCACGTTCGAGTTGACGGCCAAGAGCGCCGCGCCCAGCACGCCGAGGGCGGCGAATGCGCGAAAGGAGCGCGAGATCATCCCCACCGCCAGGAATCCACCACGCGCGTGGTGACGAACAGGCCGAGCGCCGTGACCGTGCCGTCGAATACGACGCGGCGCAGATCGAGGATGCCCTTCGAGAAGTCCTCCATTTGGCCCATCATCGACACGTGCGCACACACGTCTCGGAACACACCCGGATCGAAGATGTATTCCCCGACGCCCATGATGAACAAGCCGAACTCGAGGAAGATGGTCAGGAGCAACGCGACCAATTGGCTCTTGGTCATGGCGCTCATCAGCGTGCCGAGGCTCAAGTAGGCGGCTCCAATACCCATCAAACCCAGGTAGCTCGATGCCACCACGCCCCAATCGACGACCCCGGTTTTACGCAGGATCACCACGTAAAGCAGGGTTGGCAGCCAGATCAAGGCATAGGTCGTGAGTAGCGCCGCGTATTTGCCGAGCACCACGCTAGTCGCCGTGACGGGCGCGGTGAGCAGGGCTTCGATCGTGCCGCTGCGCCGTTCTTCGGCGAACACGCGCATGCTGAGCGCTGGGCAAACCAGGAGCAACGTCATCAAGAGGAAGATCGACTCTTGTCCAAAGTAAGCCTGCACCGGGCCAGTGTCGACCGAGACCTCGGCCATGCTCGCAAAGTGAGTGATGATCGAATAGAAGATGGCGCCCTGCAGTAACAGGAATACGGTCAGCAAGACCCAGGCCAGCGGCGTCACCCAAAGGCTCAATACTTCGCGACGGTAGATCGCCAAAAAGCCGTTCACGTACTGCCCCCTGGCTCGATCGCACTGGCGGTGGCCTTTTCGTGAGCGGTCAGCTCGCTGAAGATCTGCTCTAGGGATGCCTGCTCCGGGATCAGGGAATGGATGCCGATGCCAGCCTCGGTCAGCGCTCGGACCAAAGCCTCGACCGCGGCCTCGCGGTCCAGGTTTTCCCTCAAGGCCACGTGCAAAGTCCGGCGATCGAGGAAGGCCGCGTCCGCGCTGATCGATTGCAAGCTCAGCCCGGAAATGCGCCCGATCGCTGCTTCGGCCCCCGCATTCGGGTCGCGCACGCGCACGCTCAGGGCGCTCGAGTTTTGACGCGCCCGAAGCGCTTCGATGGTGCCTTCGGCAACCACGCGGCCGCGGTCGATCACGATCGCGCGCTCGCAGGTGGCCTCGACCTCGGACAAGATGTGCGTGGAGAGCAGCACCGTGCGGTCGCCGGCCAAGTCTTTGATTAGCGCCCGCACCTCGCGGATCTGATTCGGGTCGAGACCGGCGGTGGGTTCGTCCAAAATCAAGAGCGGCGGATCCCCGACCAAGGCGTCGGCCAGAGCGACTCGCTGACGGTAACCCTTGGAGAGATGCCCAATCACCGTGCCCGCCATGTGCGCGACCCCAGCGCGATCCATCGCGCCGCCGATCGCGGCTTTCTGTTTGGCGCGCGATACTTCCTTCAGCCGCGCGCGAAACAGCAGGTATTCACTGACGCGCATCTCGGGATACAGCGGGGCGCTCTCCGGCATGTAGCCGAGGGCGCGGCGCGCGGCGAGCGGGGCCTCGGCAATGTCGTGCCCGGCGATGCGCACGCGGCCACTCGTGGCACCCAAGAACCCGGCCAGGACCCGCAGCGTGGTGCTCTTGCCCGCGCCATTTGGCCCGAGAAAGCCGACGATTTCGCCTTTCCCGACCGCAAACGAGACGTCGCGCACCGCGACCACGGTGCCGTAGTCTTTGGTGAGATTCGAGACTTCGATCACGCGTTCGCCGCGGCGTCCTCGGTCTCGTCGTCGTCTACGGCGCCCTCCTCTTCCAGGATCGCGCCGTGGCACTTCTTGAATTTCTTGCCCGAACCACACGGGCACAGATCGTTGCGACCGATCTTGGGCGTGGGCGGTGCACTGCGACGCGCTTGAACCGGTAGTGGCGCTGCTTCGGGGGTCGGGTCGGAATCCCCCGGATGTCGCGCGACGGCGGCTTCCAGCTCCGCGCGGTAGCGCGCCTCGGCCTCCGCCTCGATGGCGGCGATCTCGTCTTGGCGGTGCGGGCGCTCCTCGAACAGGCGCACGAGCACGGTGCTCGAGATCTTCGCCATCATGTTCAAGAACAAGTTGTAGCCTTCTTTTTTGTACTCGTTCTTGGGATCGCGCTGGCCGTATCCGCGCAGGCCGATGCCATCGCGCAAATGCTCCATGTTGGACAGGTGCTCGACCCAGGCTTCGTCGATGCACTCGACGTACAGGCGGCGGAAAGCCCGCAGGAGCATTTCCGGCCCAATCTCTTTTTCCTTCTCGAGGAAGGCCGCTTCGCCGAAGCGATACAGCTCGCGCACCAGGAAATCGGCATCGCCGATTTCGTTGATGCTCTCGTTCGGATCGACTCGGAAATGCTCCCTGAAGCCCTGGTGGATCCCCTTCCAGTCCCAGTCTTCGGCTTGCTTGTTGGGCGGACAGTTCTCTTCGATCATCGCGCCCACGACGCGGTCGAGCAGATCCAATACCCGTTCGCGCTGTTCCGACAAACCGTGGGTCACGAGCTCGACGATCTCGTCGTAAACGCCGATCGGCGTGCGCTCGCGCCGAGTCTCCAAATCCAATTTGACGCCCCAAGTGTGATAAGCGTCGGTCTGCAGCGAGCGGAGCTCGACGAGCGTCCCGGCTTTCTCCAGCTCCTCTGGGGTGGGCGCGCGGTACTTGCCGTCGTCACCCATCGGTTGCAGCGGCGGATCGCAGTACATGCCGATCAGCTGCGCGACCAGCGGGCGCGAGCGATCCGCGATCTTCTCGTCCACGGCAATGGTGCGAATTTCACCGGTAGATTTGCCGTTTTCGTCGTGCTCCTCCGGCGCGTAGCGACCGAGCAACAGCTGTTGACGGAGCGTGTACACCGTCTTGCGCTGCGCGTTCATCACGTCGTCGTACTCGAGCAAGTTCTTGCGGATGTCGAAGTTGCGCTCTTCGACCTTGCGCTGCGCGTTCTCGATACTACGCGAAACGAGCGGGTGCTCGATCGGCTCGTCATCGGGCATGCCCATGCGATCCATCAAGTTCTTCACCCGGTCGCCGGCGAAGATACGCATCAGGTCGTCTTCGAGCGAGAGGTAGAATTTACTGTAGCCGGGGTCACCTTGGCGGCCCGCGCGACCGCGCAGCTGATTGTCGATGCGGCGAGATTCGTGGCGTTCCGTGCCGATGATGTACAGACCGCCGAGCGTGACGACCTCGTCGTGCTCGACCTTGCACGTCGCTGCGATCTCGCTGACCAGCTTGGCGAACTCTTCGGGATGCGTCTCGGGGGTCTTGCCCGACTTTCGGAACTCGACCCCGGCGATCATCTCCGCGTTGCCGCCGAGCATGATGTCCGTACCGCGGCCAGCCATGTTGGTGGACACGGTGATCGCACCCTTCTTGCCCGCCTGCGCCACGATGAAGGCTTCGTTTTCGTGGTGTTTGGCATTCAGCACGTGGTGCGGTATCTTCTTTTTCGCCAAAATCCGCGCGATTGCCGAGCTCTTTTCGACGCTGGTCGTGCCGACCAAGACCGGCCGACCCTCTTCGTGGTGCGTGAGGATGTCGCGCGTCAACGCGTTGAACTTCTCGCGCTCGGTCTTGTACACGACGTCGTGATCGTCTTGGCGGATGTTCGGCTTGTTGGTGGGGATCGCCGTCACCATCAGCTTGTACGTCTCCGAAAACTCGTGGGCCTCGGTCTCTGCGGTGCCGGTCATACCCGCGAGCTTCTTGTACAAGCGAAACAAGTTCTGGAAGGTGATCGTGGCCATCGTGCGGCTCTCCTCTTGGATGCGCACGTTCTCCTTGGCCTCGACCGCTTGATGTAGACCATCGCTCCAGCGACGCCCCGCGAGCACGCGGCCGGTGAACTCGTCGATGATCAGCACCTTGCCGTCACCCGACACCATGTAGTGTTGGTCGCGCTTGTACAGAGCGTGCGCGCGGAGCAGCTGATTCAAGATGTGCAAGGTCTGCACGTTGACCGGGTCGTACAGGTTGCCGATGCCGACCAAGCGCTGCACGGTCTCCACGCCTTCATCCGTGAGCGTGGCGCTGAAGCCCTTCTCGTCGACGTTGTAGTGCTCGTCCTTGATCAGCTTGGTGACGATCTCGTTCAGCGTGCGGTACTTCTCGCTGGCCGCATCGGCCGCGCCGCTGATGATCAAAGGCGTCCGCGCCTCGTCGATGAGAATCGAGTCGACTTCGTCGACGATCGCGAAATTCAGCGGCCGTTGCATGTACTCCAGCGCGGAGAACTTCATGTTGTCGCGCAAGTAGTCGAAGCCGAACTCGTTGTTCTGGCCGTAACAAATGTCGCACTGATACGCGCGGCGCTTGTCCTCGTCTTGCTGCTGATTGACGATCGTGCCGATGCTCAGGCCGAGCCACTTGTACAAGCGCCCCATCCACTCGGCGTCGCGCGTGGCCAGGTAGTCGTTGACCGTGATCAAGTGCACGCCCTTGCCTTCGAGCGCGTTCAGATACACGGGCAAGGTGGCGACCAGGGTCTTGCCTTCGCCGGTTCGCATCTCGGCGATCGAGCCCTTGTGTAGGACCATGCCGCCCAGCATCTGCACGTCGTAGTGACGCATCTTGAGCACGCGCAGGCTGGCCTCGCGGCAGACGGCAAAGGCGTCGACCAAAATGTCGTCGAGCGTCGCGCCGGCATCGAGCTTCTGTTTGAACTCGGCCGTCTTGGCCTGCAGCTCGGCGTCGCTCAGCTTCTTCAGTGCTGCTTCACGTCCGGCAATCTCGACGACCAGCGGTTGTAACCGTTTGACCGCGCGTTCGTTCGACGTGCCGAAAAGCTTCTTCGCTACCCAGGTGAGCATGTTCTTTTGTCCACTCGCGAGGAGGCGCCGCGAGTCACTCGACTCGCTCGCCCCCGCAGAAATTCGTCAATGCATTCGCAGGAGAGGGAGGAGGCAGGGGAGGGCCCGCGAAATCCCACGGAACCTAATCCTTAGCCACTCGCGGTGCCAGCCTGGTTTTCAGCTCTGGTACCAGCCGCGGTGGCCGAGCCACGATGGGTAAATAGCTGAATTTAATTGAAAAACGCATTCCTTCAGCGGGCAATTTAGGTCGGGTGGCGGGCCAGTTGGCGGCGCCGCGCTCGAATCAGTCAACCGCCGACCTCGCGTGTTTAGTTCCGCGGCTACGCCCGAAGGCAGCCAGCGCCCGGCACGCAGCGCGATTCGAGGTGCAAGGCAGGACCGCGATCGCCCCTCTCCCCAACTGCTCGTCATTGGTCTGCATGCTGGGGGCGCCTGTCCGGGGCGTCGCTTGTCCGAGAAACTGTGTTTGCAAATGTGTTTGCAAAGTATCTTTTTCCCGTTCGAGGGCGCAGCGCCGGCGGCGCGCCGCAGCGCTTACCGATCTCCCGAGATTGGGGCGATCGCTGGTCTCGCCATGCAACCCAATCCGCGCTCGAGCTTCTCGCTCCGTCGGCTCGAACAGCTCAACCCGCGTGCGCGAGGCGATGCTTTTGCCGTTCGATGCCGTCGGCGAACAGCTTGCGATCTTCGTCCGTCTCGAGCTCGAGGCCAGGCACCGTGGTGGGACGGCCATCGTCGCCCAGCGCGACGTACACGACGTAGGCGGAGTTGGTGTGCGTGGTTTGACCGGTAATCGGGTTCTCGGAGTGCACGCGCACCGAGGTTTCGATCGAGGTGCGGCCGACGTAACTCACGCGTGCCTCACACACCAAGAGCGCGCCCACGTGCACCGGCTCGCGAAAGGTCATGGAATCGATGGCGATGGTGACGCACGCACGGTGCGCGTGACGCATGGCGGCGATCGCGCCCGATTCGTCGACTAGGCGCATGATCACGCCGCCGTGGACGTTGCCGAGCGCGTTGGCGTGCTCGGGCGTCATCAGGTGATGCAAGGTGACGCGCGACAGGGCGGGCGATTTCTTTTGTGCGACGGTCATGCTTTTTCCCGAACTGTTTGCGTGCGCGCTCCGCGCTGGACCAACGCGGCCGCGGTTGGGCGAGCCTTGCGCCTGGATTTGTTGGAATCTTTCGCTCATTTGCCAGACGCCGGCCGATGAGTGCTAGGGTTCCGCGACTTCGAGGATGGATCTTTTTTACCCCATCATCCTCATCAGCTCGCTGATTTTCGTTCACGAGCTGGGGCACTTTCTCTTCGCCAAGGCGTTCGGCGTGAAGGTGCTGACTTTTAGCCTGGGTTTCGGGCCGAAGGTGTTGAGGTTGCGCGGACGCGAGACGGAATATTGCGTATCGCTGATTCCGTTGGGCGGCTACGTGCGCATGCTGGAAGCCGCGAAAAGCGACGTGGTGCTGCCAGAGGACCGCAAGCGCACTTTCGAATCACTGCCGCTGTACAAGCGCATCGTGATCGTGCTCGCCGGCCCGGCAATGAACCTCGTCTTTCCGGTGCTGCTCTACTTCGCGGTGTTCGTCG
Organism: Pseudomonadota bacterium; assembly: GCA_037200885.1. GTDB lineage: Bacteria > Myxococcota_A > Polyangia > Polyangiales > Polyangiaceae > PMG-095. Next base: position 81,338 of record JBBCIN010000003.1, on the reverse strand, counting down.
GCGACGGCCCGTTCTTGCCGCCGACGGTGGGCGTGGTGCTGCCCGGGCACCCGGCGGACGGCAAGCTGATGCCCGGCGACCGCATCATGTCCGTCAACGGCGAAGAGGTTGCGACCTTCGACGAGGTCAAGCGCATCATCGCCAAGAGCCCGGGCGAGCTCCTGCATTTCAAGGTCTTCCGCGACAATCGCCACGTCGACGTCGAAGTCACGAGCGAGGAAAAGATCGAGCGTCGCGAGCTCGACATCACCGATCGCGTGGGCAGCGTGGGCATCGAGACCAGCGCGCCGTCTGCCGTGATCGGTGTGCCCAACGCCGAATCCCCGGCGTATCGCGCGGGCCTGCGCACGTTCGACATCGTGACCAACGTGGGCGGCCTGCCGGTTCGGCGCTTCAAGGATTTGAACGAAGCCTTCGGCGACAACGCGGGCGAGACGATGCCAATCACTTACCTCAGGCCGATCGCGGTGCCGAATGCGCTCGGTGGTTTGGCCGACGTGGCGGTGTTCGAGGCAGGGGTGGTCGCGCTCACCCCCGACGCAGCCGGGACCACGCTGCTCGAGCGCACCGGCCTCGAGCTCGCCGATTTGTACGCCGCGGTCGTGCCCGAAGACAGCTACTTCTACAAAGCCGGGCTACGCCCTGGCGACAAGGTGTTGAAGCTCGACGGTGAGCCGGTGGCGGCCTGGTCGACGTTTCGCGAACGCGTCTTGGCGCAGCCGGATCGGCCGCATCGCATCGACTATCAGGCTGCGCGTGACGGCGTCGTCCGCTCGGGTACCTTTCAGGTTCGCCGGGAGGACTTCACGGACGACCACGGTCAGTCTTTTTCGCGCTACGTGCTGCAGATCCAAGATTGGGTGCCGCTCGCTCCGGAAGCCAGCGTGGAGCACTCGGCGCCCTTGCGTTATGCGATGACCAAGGCGATCGAAGAGACCGCGGACGTGACGCACTTCGTGATGGTCAGCTTGGTGCGGCTGATCGAAGGCAGGATCAGCCTGAAGGCGCTCTCGGGTCCAATCACGATCTATGAAGTGGCAGGTGAAGAGGGCCGCAAGGGGGCCGATCACTTCATCTGGGTGATGGCCCTGATCAGCATCAACCTAGGCCTATTCAACCTGCTGCCGATCCCGGTTCTGGATGGAGGCCACCTCTTGTTCTTCGTGATCGAAGGCGTACTACGCCGCCCCTTGCCGATGCGCATGCGTGAGCTGGCGCACGTGGTCGGCATGGCGATTTTGGTCGGGCTCACCTTGCTCGCGTTCAAAAACGATCTCGAAAAGCGCTGGGACGCCAACGCGCAAGCGGCCAAGGGTCCGAGAGGCTGACGCTTTGACTGATTCTTCGGCAGATGGGCCGCCGCCCGTGCCGGGCGCAGGCGCTCGCGGCGTGGCGGTCCAGGCATTGATTCGCGTGCTGCGCGACGACGCATACGGAGCGGCCGCATTGTCCGCCGAGCTCGAGCGATCCAAGGGGCTGGAAGATCGCGACCGAGCACTGGCGACCGAGCTCTTCTACGGCACGCTGCGCGTCAAGGTCGCGCTCGAGGCACGGCTCGCGCCGCTCGCTCCTCGCGGCTTGAAGGATGTCGTGGTCAAGGCCGAGCTCCTGGTCGCTGCTTACCAGTTGCTCTCGCTCGATCGGATTCCGGCGTTTGCAGCCGTGAATGCGGCGGTGAATGGCGTGCGCGCGGCGCGCGGCAAACAAGTGGCGGGTTTTGCCAACGCCGTCCTGCGCAAGCTTGCGCAGGGCGAGAAGCTTTCTGCCTCGGACGCGGCCCGCCAGAACATCTCGCCTTGGCTGCTCGATGCGCTGGTGCAATCGGTCGGTGAAGCGGAAACGCAGGCCTTGATTGTAGCGCAGCCCGACAAGGTGGTCGGCCTACGCCTGGTCTCCGGAAAAGCCTTGCCCGCATGGCTCGAAAAGAGCGCCGCCGGGCTCGCCTCGCCGCGCTCTCGGCTCATTTCCGGGGAAGGCGATCCGCGCAAGCGCGAAGGCTACGCGGAAGGCGCGTTCGTGGTTCAGGAGGAGGGCGCTCAGGCGATTGCGTTCGCTCTCGGCGCGCGTGCGGGCGAGCGCATCTTGGACGCGTGCGCGGGGCGCGGCCAAAAGACCACGCTTTTCAGCGAGCAAGTCGGCGCCGGCGGCGCAGTCTGGGCAACCGACGTGTATCCGAAGAAGCTCGAGGCATTGGCGTCCGAGTATGAACGCTTGCAACTGCAGCCACCGGAGGTGCGCGCGGTCGATTGGACCGTGGGCGTTGGGGATGTTCCGGCTGATTTCGATCGCGTGCTGGTCGATGCCCCATGCACCGGAACGGGCACGCTGCGCCGTCGCCCCGAAATTGCAGCGCGCCTCTTGCCTGAGGATCCCGCGCGCCTGTCTGCGCTTGCCGAGAGCATCGTTCGTTCGGCGGCGACCCGCGTGCGCAGCGGTGGCCGCTTGGTGTTTGCGGTGTGCAGTGTGCTCGAAGCGGAGTGTGAAGCACTGGTCCGGCGTGTGCTCGACATCCTCGAGCCCGCTCCTTTCGATTGCCCTGAGCTTGATACGCTGTGGAACGCCGGTGAAGCGCCCTGCGCGTTTCGCATCGGGCCCACCCACTTCGGCACCGATGGCTACTTCGCGGCTAGCTTTCTGAAGCGCTGAGTAGCCGTGCTCAGGCCAGTGAGCCGTTCGCGAAATGACCATTCCGGTCGTCCACGCCGATGGTGTATGTGTGGGGGGCGGCGGGGTGCGAACTCAGGGCACTAACAGTTGGGGATTGCCCAGGAATTCGAAGTGCATCGTGTCGCGCAGCTCCGGATCGCGGCCGAGCCAATAGAAGCCGAAACGCTCGAAGCCGTCGATCCAGCAACGGGGAATCGCCGCGCGCTCGAACACCGATCCCTTGGGGTTGCGACATGCCGGATGATTGGGCCAGGGAGCGACGCAGCCGCAGCAGGGGTTCCGATTGGGATCCATGTCGATCGCGATGCCGAACAGGTGGTTGGAGATCTCGCCCCCGCGGTAGGTATTGGTTTGACGAAAGCCGCCCAACGCGCGCGGCGTGTATTGGTCCTTCGGGCCGGTGCAGGTGCGCTCGATGTAGTGCTCCACGCAGCGCAAGGCGGGAGCGATCTTCTTGTGGATCTGTAAGGGCAGGCCCATGAAATGCACGCTGACGGCACTCGCAAACGCCTTCTGCTTGTTGTAGCGCTCGAGCCCTAGGCCCTCGACGCTGCCATATTGCTCCGCGCGGTAACGAACTGCTTGCTCGTGAGCAGCTGCGTTCAGTGCTCCGTGCTTGACGAAGTTCGAGCGGATCAAAAATGGCTGTGGGTCTTGCGTGGGACACGCTTTCTTCCCGTGGCGCTGGCTGTGCGTCGGCTCTGCGGCCACCACCTGCGGCAACGCCGCCAGCCCGACCGCGAGAGTCAGCAAGCCGAGCACGGCGAAACGGGACGGGCGCTGGCAGTGCATGGGAGGACCGCGCAGTCATAGCGCGACTCGGTCGAAAGTGGGCGGACGGCACGGATTCGACGAGCCGCGTCCGCAAATTATTCAATGCTCCGCGACCCAAGCCCGTGCGTTCCGGAACAGTCGCAGCCAGGGCGCGTCCTCCGCCCATTCGCGCGGCCGCCACGAGTATTGAACGCTGCGGAACACTCGCTCGGGGTGCGGCATGAGCAGCGTTATCCGGCCGTCCGCGTTGCACAGCCCGGTGATCCCGCTCGGCGAGCCGTTGGGGTTCTCGGGGTAGCGCGATGTGACCCGCCCGAAGTGATCGACGAAGCGTATGCCCACCAACCCGCTCGCGTCGAGCGCTTCGCGAGCGGCGTCGTGTTCGAACTCCGCGCGCCCCTCGCCGTGCGCCACCGCGATCGGTAGCCGAGACCCTTGCATCCCGCTGAGTAAGATCGACGGGCTGTCCGTGATCTCCACCATGCACACGCGCGCCTCGAATTGCTCGGAGCGATTTCGCACGAAGCGGGGCCAGAGCTCCGCGCCAGGCACCAACTCGCGCAGATTGGAGAGCATTTGGCAGCCATTGCACACGCCCAAGGCGAACGCGTCTGGTCTTTTGAAGAAGCTTTCGAATTCGCCGCGCACGCGCGCGTTGAACAAGATCGACTTGGCCCAGCCCTCGCCCGCGCCGAGCACATCGCCGTAGGAGAAGCCGCCGCAGGCGGCGAGACCCCGAAATTCGGACAGACCGATCCTGCCGCTCAAGAGGTCGCTCATGTGTACGTCCACCGCGTCGAAGCCAGCGCGATCGAAGGCGGCGGCCATCTCGACTTGGCCATTGACGCCTTGTTCACGCAAGATCGCGACGCGCGGGCGCGCGCTGGACCCGCGCACCAGGCTGCTCACGATATCGTCCGTGGGGTCGAAGCCGAGCGTGACCGACAGCCCGGGATCGGCCAGGTTCGAGCGTGATTCGTGTTCTTGATCTGCACAGCTCGCGTCGTCGCGCAAGCGTTGCATGGCGTGCGTGGTTTCGGACCAGAGCGCGCGCAGTACGGCGCGATCCTGATCGAATAGAACTTCGTCGCCGCGCACGATGCGCACGCGATTTCCGGCGGCTCGCCGCCCGACCTCGTGCACGGCAGCGGCGAGGCCGTGCTTCTCGAAGCACTCGCGGATCGCCACGAGCTCGCTGCGACGCACTTGCAGCACCGCGCCAAGCTCTTCGTTGAACAGCAGCGCACGTGCGTCACCGTTCAGCGCAGTGAGATCGATCGCTAGACCGGTGCCGCCGGCGAAGGCCATCTCGCACAGGGTTGTGAATAAGCCACCGTCCGACCGATCGTGGTACGCGAGCAAGTAGCCTCGAGCCGACAGCTCCTGGATGGCCGCGAAGAAACCCGCGATGAGCTCGGGTTGGTCGAGGTCCGGCGGGCTCTTGCCGACCCGTGAATAGACTTGAAACAGCGCTGAACCGCCGAGCCGGCAGCGGCCGAGGCCCAGATCCACGAGCAAAAGCTGGCTGTCCGGCACGTCGCGCCGAAGCTCCGGAGTGAGCACGCGCCGGACGTCGCTGGCCTTGGCAAACGCGCTCACGATCAACGAGAGCGGCGCGGTGACACTCTTCTTTTCGCCGTCCTCTTCCCAAACCGTGCGCATCGACATCGAGTCTTTGCCCACCGGGATGGCAATGCCGAGCGCAGGGCACAGCTCACTCCCAACCGCGCGCACTGCCTCGTACAGGCGCGCGTCCTCACCCGGGTGACCGGCTGGCGCCATCCAGTTCGCCGAGAGCTTGACGTCGGAGAGCCGCGCGATGGGCGCGGCGGCGATGTTGGTCAGGGCTTCGCCCACGGCCATGCGCGCCGACGCCGCCGCGTTCAGCAGGGCGAGCGGCGTGCGCTCGCCGATGGCCATGGCCTCCCCCGTGTAGCCGTCATAGCTCGTGGCAGTGACGGCCACGTCCGCGCAAGGGACTTGCCATGGGCCCACCATTTGATCGCGCGCGACCAGACCGGTCACCGTGCGATCGCCGATCGTGACCAAGAATGTCTTGTCCGCGACCGTCGGCAGCTGCAGTACGCGGCGCGCCGCCTCGCCCAGATCGATGCCGGTGAGGTCGTCGTTTTCTGGGCTGAAACTGCCGGCTTCGACGTTGCGGGTCATCTTGGGTGGTTTGCCCAGCAGCACCGAAAGCGGCAAACCGATCGGCTGATTGCCGAAGTGCGCATCGTCCACCGTGAGTACGCCGTCATCCGTGGCATGGCCGAGGACCGCGTACGGGCAACGCTCGCGCGCGCACAGCGCTTCGAAGCGCGCGAGGTTCTCCGGCAAAATCGCCAGCACGTAGCGCTCTTGCGACTCGTTGCACCAGAGCTCGAGCGGCGACATGCTGGGTTCGTCGTTCGGGATTTTGCGCAGCTCGAAGCGCGCGCCGCGTCCGCTATCGTTGACCAGTTCCGGCAGTGCGTTCGAGAGCCCGCCCGCACCGACGTCGTGAATCGAGACAATTGGATTCTCGTCGCCGAGTTGCCAAGCGCGATCGATCACTTCTTGACAGCGACGCTGCATCTCTGCGTTGTCGCGTTGCACCGAGGCAAAATCCAAATCTTCGTGCGAAGCGCCGGAGCTGACCGACGACGCCGCACCTCCCCCCAGCCCGATCAACATCGCAGGTCCACCAAGTACGACGATGGCAGCGCCTGCAGGGATAATGCCCTTTTTGACGTGATCGGCCCGGATGTGGCCGAAGCCGCCCGCGAGCATGATCGGTTTGTGATAGCCGCGCACCTCGCGCCCCGCGGGCCCGGGCGCTTCGAGCTCGAGCGTCCGAAAGTAGCCGGTCAAATTCGGCCGACCGAATTCGTTGTTGAAAGCGGCACCGCCGATCGGCCCCTCGAGCATGATGTCGAGGGCGGAAGCGATGCGCGTGGGCTTGCCGTACGCGGTTTCCCAAGGCTTGAGCCCACCCGGCAAACGCAGGTTGGAGACGGAGAAGCCAGTCAGACCGGCTTTGGGCTTCGAGCCGCGGCCGGTCGCACCTTCGTCGCGGATCTCGCCGCCCGAGCCGGTGGCGGCTCCAGGGTGCGGTGAAATCGCCGTTGGATGATTGTGCGTCTCGACCTTGAGCAAGATGTGCTGCTCTTCATCGTTGCCCCGGTACACTCCGTCGTTCGGGTTTGGGAAGAAGCGAGGCGCGCGGTGGCCTTCGATCACCGCGGCGTTGTCGTGGTAGGCGGAGAGTACTCCCGCGGGGCTTTTTTCGGTGCTGTGACGGATCATCTTGAACAGCGAAAACGGCTGATTTATGCCGTCGATGATGAAGTCAGCGTTGAAGATTTTGTGCCGGCAATGCTCGCTGTTGGCCTGCGCGAACATCATCAACTCGACATCGGTGGGGTTACGAGCGAGCGCGCGATAGCTCTGCTCCAGGTATTCGATCTCGTCGGCGGCCAGCGCTAAGCCCAGGCTCCGGTTGGCTTCTTCGATGGCGGTCCGCCCGAGCCCCAGCACGTCGATGTTGCGCAGCGGCTTTGGCTCCGCGCGGGCGAACAGCTGGCTCGCTTCGCTCTCGCTACGTAGCACCGATTCGGTCATGCGATCGTGCAAGGCTCGCAGCAACGCGGCTTCATCTTGGATCGCGCCCTCTGCCACGTACTCGACGCCGCGCTCCACGCGTCGCACTTGGGGCAAGCCGCAGATCTTGGCAATGTCGGTCGCCTTGGATGCCCACGGAGAAATCGTGCCCAGACGCGGTACGACGAAGTAGTGCATGCCCGAGAGCGCCATGCCCGCGTCGCGCGGTCCGTACTCGAGCAGTTGCTCGAGCAGCCGCTGCTCGTCGGCAGAGAGCTCGCCCTCGCCCTCGCCCACGTCCACGAAATGGACGAAGCCTGCACTCAGCGCGGAGAGCGCCGGGTTTTGGCTTTGGATTTTGGCGAGGCGCTTGGCTAAACGCCCCGCGGACAACGCTGCACGACCCGGGATGACGATCATGGGCCGAGCATGAGCCGCTCCCGGCATTATGCAATCCAATAGAAAATGATATACTTCATAAGCAATGACGATGATTTTGGACAGCGCGCGGCTGGCCGCTTTCACGGCCGTGGCCTCCTCGGGCGGCTTCTCCAAAGCCGCAAAACAACTGGGAAAAACGCAATCCTCGGTGAGCCAAGCCGTGCTTTTGCTGGAGCGGGAGCTGGGTCAAAAGCTGTTTTCGCGCGATGGTCACCGCCCGCGTTTGACCGATGCCGGCCGCGCACTGCTCGCACGCGCGACGCGGATTTTCGAAGAGATGGCGTTGGCCGAGAGCGAGCTCGCGGGCATGAGTGCGCTCGATTCGGGTGAGTTGGTGCTCGGCACGAGCGACACCTTGGCCTGTTATTTCCTGCCGCCCGTGTTCGCCGCCTTCCGCGACCGCTACCCGAAGGTCGAGCTGCGCATCGACAATCGGCCCTCGCCGGTGATCGCCGACCGCGTCTCCGAGGGTCAGGTCGACTTGGGCGTCGTCAGCCTGCCGCTACCAGCAAAGCTCGCCGTCTCGGGTCGCACCGTGAGCGAGCGGCTCGACTGCGTCGAGCTCGGGCCGCAGGAGGATGTGGCCGTGTGCGCCCCAACACACGCCTTGGCCGCACGCCGTCAGGTGGGGGTGCGCGAGCTCGCGCTGCACCCGCTCTTGTTGCTCGACCGAACGACCAGCTCGCGGGCCCTGGTCGACCTGGCATTTGCCGCAGAAAATCTGAAGCTAGTGCTGGCGATGGAGATGAGCAGCGTGGAGGTATTGAAGCGCTTGGCCGAGCTCGGCTTCGGCGTCGCGATCGTGCCGCGTTTCTCGGTAGAACGCGAACGGGAGGGGGGCACGCTGCGCGTGCTCGGCCTCGAGCAGTTCGGCGCACAGCGGAGCGTGGGCGCGCTCACGCCGCGCGCCTTCGCGCCGACGCGAGCCGCGCTCGCTTTCCTCCAGCTAGCCCAAGATCATTCCAGGCCGAGCCGGTCGAGCTCTTCGTCGCTGAGCGAGTAGTAGTTGCCGATCTCTTGCAGCAGCGTGATCTCGATTTCTGAGGCCAGCTCCTCTTCGTCCTCGAATTCAGCCGGCAAATTCGCGGTAAAAAGTACGATGCGCGTCGGGGCCGAGATCACCTCACCGGCCGGCGCATCGAGTGTCGGGCCCTCGAACAGAGCGAGCGCGCGTGGGTCGAAGCCGTCCTTGACCAATACGCTGCTCGGGCGAGCCTCGAGCAGGACGGGTACGTCCTTCAGGCGCTCCAGGTAGGGCGAGGGCAGGCCAGCAAGCGCGGCTTCGGCGCTCTTGACGATCAGCTCCTGGAATTCGCTGGCATCGAACCCGGACTCGGCGTCGTCTTTCTCGTCGAGCTCGAGCACGCGCAGGAAGTGCGTCACGCGCAGGGCCTCTTCGTTCAGCTCACCGTAGACGTCCGCCAGCGCGTAGTGTGCGTCCGAAAAATCAGGCTCGGCCGCGACCAGCGTTTCGAGCTCGCTGCGGGCGCTTGCAGCGCCCTTGGTCATCCATACTGCGTGGGCGTGCGCGATGCGAATCAGGGGGTGAGCGGCGAACGACTCGTCGACGCTCTCCACGAGCTCCATGGCGGCTTCGGGGTCGGTGCCGAGGAGATCTTGGAACTCACCGAGGAACTCGTCGAGCTCTTCGGCGAATTCTTCATCACCGTGCTCATGGTCGCAATTTTCGTCATGAACATGGTCGTGGTCGTCGTCGTGTGCCATCGGGCGAAGCTAGCGGATTTGGCTGAGGGCGGTAGACAATTTCCGCCTCCGCGCGGCGCTTTATCGTGTTTTTTTTTCTGCGTATCAGGCCAGAAACTTGGCAAGGCTCGCAGGGCTCCGCTAAGGCTCGGGCATGCCCGCCCCCGAAACCTGCCGCTGCTGTAGCTCGCTGGCCTTGCTGGACCAGGGGATCTGCGCTGCCTGCAGCCGGATCCACGGACCGCGCGTCGCTCGCCTTTTGGCTCGCTGTCAAGTCGACGCAGAGTTCGCGAGTAACTGTCTTGCGCGATTGCCCGAGCCGGTGCGTGCGCGCTTTGCCGCAGCGTTGAGCGCCAAATGCCTGAGCCAAAAGCCAGGGCCGGGCCTCCGCTACACGCGGCCCGCAATTGCCCCGAACAAGCGCGCGACGGCGTGAGCTCGCTGACCGATCACGAGGTGATCAGCGCGCTCGGCCTTGCTCCGCATCCCGAGGGAGGCTTTTTTCGCGAGACGTTTCGCGCGCCGGCCGGCGTCGCCGCGCCCTGGTCGCAGGTCTCACGAGCCGCCTCGACTGCGATCTATTTCCTGCTGCGCGCGGGCGAGTTCTCGGCCTTTCACAGCGTTTTGAGCGATGAGGTTTGGCACCATTATCTGGGCGCTACCCTGGAGCTGCACACCATCGACCGCGCGGGGATGCATCAGCGCGTCGAGCTTGGCCCTAATTTACAGCATGGCGAATGCCCCCAATGGGTGGTGCTCGCGGGTACGTTGCAAGCAGCGCGGGTGATCGGCGATGGCTTCGTGCTCTGCGGCTGCACGGTCGCGCCGGGCTTCGACTTCGCCGACTTCAACATGCCGTCGCGCACCGAGCTGACCATGCGCTATCCAGCGCTCGCCGATCTGGTCGAGTCCTTCACGCGCTGACGGTCAGCACACGCGATTGCGCCCGCTATGCTTGGCGGCATAGAGCCGCTCGTCGGAGCGCCGATACAGCCCCTCCGGTGCTTCGCCCGGCCCCAGCTGCGCAACACCGAGGCTCGACGTGGCCGGGATGATCGTGCCCTCGACGTCGCAGGCGGTGTCGTCGACCGCTACGCGGATCAACTCGGCGGCTTGCGTTGCCAAGACGAGCGGCGTCTGCGGCAATATCAGAGCAAACTCCTCGCCGCCGACACGGCACAGAGTGTCGCTCGCTCGAATCTGAGCCTTGACGACGGAGGCGACGTGCTTGAGCACCGCGTCGCCCGCAGGATGGCCGAAGTTGTCGTTGATCTTCTTGAAATGGTCGATATCGAGCAAGATCAAGCAAAGCGGCTGCTGGGACTGATCCGCGCGCGCCGCCTCTTTCCCGAACACTTCGTCGAAGTGGCGCTTGTTGTACAGCCCCGTAAGCGAATCGACCGCGGCCAAGCTCAGGATGTGCCGCATGTACTCGAGCTCGAGGTTGTTTTCGAGGTACTTGAGCACGGTCTTGCCGGTGCGCAGCAGATCGCCGTCTTTGAGCTCGGCACGCTCGATCCGCTGGTCGTTGACGAACGTGCCATTGGTCGACTTCAGATCGACGACGATGTAGCGGCCCAGGATGCGGTTGATGACCGCATGGCGCCGACTCACCATGTCGCTGTTGACGCACACCGTGCACTGGTCGCTTCGGCCAATCGACACTTCCTCGTGCGTCAAATCGATGCGCCGCCCCATCTCGGCGCCCGAGATGATGACCAAGCACGGCTGACCGGCGCCTTTGGGCCGTTCAGACGGCAGTGAAATCGCGGTCCGACGACCGGGTAGAATCGAGGCCATGATCGAACCGAGGAATTGATAGTACCCTGCGTTTTCACGGGGTCAATTCCGCCGAATCTGGCGTACCCCGTCATCCTCGCGAAACGCGGGGTGCGGCTCGTGTTGCCAAGGCAAAGCCGCTCGAAAGCGGCGCCGGATGGTTGCGCCGCGCCCCGGAACGCGGGAAAAGAAGCCCGCCATGGCAGAGCTCAGCCTTTCCGGCGCATACACCGCGCTGGTAACCCCGTTTTCGCCCGACGGTGCCGAAGTCGATTTCGTTGCATTCGAGAAACACTTGGAAGCGCAGTTGGAAGGCGGCGTTGCGGGCCTCGTGCCCTGCGGGACCACCGGCGAGGTGCCCACGCTGACGGATTCCGAACAGCGCGAGCTGATCGTACGCTGCAAGCGCATCGCCAAGGGGCGCGCGTTGGTGCTGGCGGGCACCGGTTCGAACAACACCAAGAAGAGTATCGAGGGCGCCAAAGCTGCCGTCGACGCCGGTGCCGACGCGGTGATGGTGGTGATGCCGTACTACAGCAAGCCGACGCAAGAAGGCCTGTTTCAGCACGTGTGCGCGATCGCGAAATCGGTCAACGTGCCGATCGTGCTGTACAACATCCCCGGCCGCAGCGCGGTCGAGCTGAGCGTCGATAGCTCGCTCCGAGTGCTCGATGCATGCGCCAACGTGCTCGGTTTCAAAGACGCCACCGGCAATGTGCTCCACTGCCAAGAGCTTTTGGCGCGGGCAAAGCGCCCAGTTTCGATCCTATCGGGAGACGATGCGCTGACCGTGCCGATGATGAGCGTGGGAGCGACCGGGGTGATCAGCGTGACGAGCAATGTGTACCCGAAAGAGATCAGTGCCATGGTCAACGACGCGCTCGCGGGGCGCATGGCCCAGGCCGGTAAGAAGCAGGTCGCGTTGTTCGCCGTGAACAAGGCCATGTTCTCCGAGGCAAGTCCGTCGCCGGCCAAGGCCGCGCTCGCGCTCAAAGGGCGCATGAATGCTAGCGTGCGCTTACCGTTGGTCGAAGCTTCTGCCGAGTGTCGCGCGCGCCTCAGCGCGGTGATGGCTGAATTCGAGGCGTCATGAAGCTGGCACTGCACGGCGCTTCGGGGCGCATGGGGCTGGCCATCGCGCGCCTGGCTCAGAATCATCCAGAGTTGGAAATCGTGGGCGCTGCCTGTTCGAGCTCGGATCCGTTGCTCGGTCGCGATCTGGGCGAGCTCGCCGGGCTCGGCGCTCTGGGCGTAATCACGAGTCCAGATGTGTCGTCCTCGCTGCTCGGCGCGGAAGTGGTGATCGATTTCTCGACCGCGTCCGCCGTGGCTCAGCTCGCGCTGATCGCCGCTCGGCAAGGGATTGCGATCGTGACGGGGACCACGAATTTGGATGCTGCGGCAAAACGTGCTCTGGACAAGGCTTCGGAGGTCGTGCCCGTGCTCGCCGCGGGGAACATGAGCCTCGGCATACAAGTCTTGGCGGAAGCGGTGGAGCTCGTCGTGCGCCGGCTCGGTCTCCGCTACGACGTCGAAATCGTGGAACTACATCACCGCAGGAAGATCGACGCCCCCAGCGGCACGGCCTCGCGCTTGGTTGAAGCCGTGAAAAAAGTGCGGCCTGACGTACGCGAGTTGCGGGGTCGGGACGGTGAAGTCGGCGCGCGCACCGACGACGAGGTGGGCGTGTTTGGGGTGCGCGGTGGGGACGTGATCGGTGATCACACCGTTTACTTGCTCGGTGACGGCGAGCGGCTCGAGCTCACTCATCGCGCGTCGAACCGAGATCTATTCGCCCACGGCGCGTTGCGCGCGGCGCTATTTCTGGCTGGAAAGAAGCCCGGGCGCTACGTGATCGCTGACGTTCTGGGCTGAGCCCGCCAAACTCCGTCGCCTCCCGAAGCGCGTGTCGGGGGGGCGGCGTCGATGTGCGAAAACGGGGGCGGCTCCCCGTTTTTGCCGGCAATTTACCCACATTCGTCGCGTCTCTCGTGGTTCGAGTGTCCCACTTCTTGCAGGGGTGGGCTCATTACTTCAGCCGCAAGGCGGCCGTTACTGTCCACGGAGATCCATGTTCGAGAAGCCACTGCGTTTTGCCGTGACCTTGGCGCTGCTCGCCTTGGGCAATGCTTGTTCACACGGTGGACACGACGGCGCGCCGTTCGCGGGTGTTGCCGACGCCGGGGACAAGCCGGTGCCCGTGGTCGACCCTTGCGAGACGCCCAACAAGGGCTGCGCCTGTGAAAACGCGGACGAGGTCGTCGACTGTGGTCAGGTGGAGCGCCGCTCGGGCGACTACGTGTCTTGCACGATCGGCAAACGCACGTGCGAAGGAAATACCTGGGGCGACTGTATCGGAGATCGCGTCGCGACGTTGAGCGCACCGGCGGGCGGTCAGCAGGCACAAGGCCTGGGCAATCCCGCGGCTTGTACCGACAATCCCTGCGACCCGTACTGTCAGCGCGTCGTCGACGACGCCGTGGGTTTGAATTTGGACGGCGGTCCGTTCATCAACGACGGCGGCCTGACGATCAAGGCGAGCGTTCCGCTGGCCATGGCCACGACTTGCACCAGCCTGGCGATCACGCCGGCCATGCAGGACATCACGATCTCTGCGATCAACTCCGCGTACGTGAAGGGTGAGTACTTCAATCAGATCAGCAAGACGGTCACCTCGATCCCTTCCACTTGGACGGTGACGGCGACTCGCATCGAAGCGAACGTCAACAACAACTATGCCGGTGCGGCGCCCGGTCCCACCGGCATCGCGGCGACCAACTGGTCAGCTCGTTGGACTGGCTCGATCATTCCCACGAAGACCGAGGCGGTCACCTTCTACACTTCGACGGATGACGGCGCTAGGCTGTGGATCAACGGCACCCTCGTCATCGATAAGTGGTTGGATCAGGGCACGACCGAGTACGCTTCGCCTGCGATCAACGTGACGGCTGGCACGCCGGTGCTGTTTCGCTTCGAGTACTATCAGGGCTCAGGCGGCAGCGCGGCTGTCCTCAGCTATAGCTCGCCGAGCATCACCAAGCAGGCCATTCCGGCGACCGCCATGGGCGACCCGACCGGCAAACGCTCTCGTCTCACGGTCACGCCCGCCAATCCGACGTTCAGCGTCTCACTGGTGCCGGCGGGTTGCTACACGGGCACCGTGACGCCGGCTTGGACGCTGGATCGTTTCGACGTGGCGACCGTGACCGCTGGTGCGGTGAACATGCTCAGCGCGGTTCCCGGCACGCTCAACGTGACGGCCTACGCAGGTCAGTTTTCGGCGACAGGCAAGCTCAACGTCAAGGTGAACACGACCGACACCTTGTCCGCACCGGCCAATGCCGTCACCAACTTCGCCAAGGCGGTCGCGGGCACGGATCCGATGACCATCCTGTATCCGTATGCCAATACGGTGCTGCCGCTCGGGGTCATCCCGCCGGTGGTGCAATGGGATACCGGCGGCACGGCCGCGAGCGCAGTGCAGGTTTCTCTGCGCTATCCTGCGACCGGTACGGCGACCTTTGCCTGGAACGAGATCATCCCGGAATCCACCCCGCCGAGCGCCACGATCCCGCAGTCCGTGTGGAAGGATCTCGAGAATTCGGGCAAGGGCTCCGACGTTTCGATCTTGGTGCAGCGCGTGATCGGCAGCACTCCGGCGCCCGCGGTTAGTCGCAAGGTCCACTTTAGTTCAGCGCCGGTTCGCGGCCTGATTTACTACACGCAATACAACCGCAACGGCGCGACCACGATGATGGTCGCCGACCCAAGCTCACCGACGGCAGCCAAGAGCGCGTTCGCGACCGTTGACGCCTGCCCGGTGTGTCACACGGTCTCCGCCAACGGCAGCTACTTTGCCACCGCCGACAGATCGTGGAGCGCGACGAACGGCGGTCTGTCGAAAATCTCGGGCGGCCTCATCAATCCGATCGCCGACTTCGTGCCTTCGCCCGCGCGAGATCCGTACAAGGCCGGTGGCGCCGACTGGCGTGGCTTTGCCTGGGCACCGCTCACCCCCGACGGCTCGCTGGTGTTTGCCGCCAACAATCCTTGGGGCAACACCAATCAAAGCTTGGTCGGCGTCAACGCAGCCCGCCAGTTCACCGTTCCGACGACGATCCAATCCGGTGGCAACGGCACCGGCTTGCTCGCCAAGTATTTCCCGAACACGACATTTACGACCGCCAGTCCGCTCTGGAAGCGGATCGACCCGATCGTCAACTTCGACTTCGCCAACGGCAGCCCGGGCGGCATGGTGCCGACCAATTACTCGGTGCGACGCACGGGACAAATCCAGGCATTCACCACCGAGACGTACACGTTCCAGATCGACACGACCGACGCCGTGAAGCTGATCGTGAACGGCAACACGGTGATCGACGGGTCTACTTATCAAGGCGCGGCGGGCGCTGCACCGAAGACCTTTGTCGGCACCCAGGCCATGACCGCGGGCACGAAGGTATCGATCCAGCTCGACCAAGCCGACACGTCCAACGAGTCTTCGATCAAACTGTGGTGGAGCAGCCCGAGCATCCCGCAGATGGTGGTGCCCGAGGCACAGCTCTACCCGAACGATGGCACGCACGGTTTGGACGTGAGCTACTACGCGAACATCTTGCAAACCCCGCCGGTCGCGCTGCAGCGACTCGAACCCGATATCTACGCCGATTGGGGCAGCGGAAATCCAGCCACCGAAACGACGCTACCGACGGACAACTTCAGTGATGTTTGGCAAGGCCAACTGGAGTCACCGTACACCGGCAACGTAGTCCTGTGCGTCGACGCCAACGATACCGCCAAGGTCACCGTTGCCGGGAACGTGGTGATCAACGTCACCGCAACCGCTACCAATACCTGCAGCGGTACCATCCCGATGACGCAGGGCACGCTCTACTCCCTCAAGGTCGAGCACGTCGAGAAGACCACCACCGCGCTGCTCAAACTGCGTTGGCAATACGGCACGGTGATCGAGCGTATCCCAACCGCCAATCTGTACGCACCGGCGAGCTACACCGTGCCCACGAACGGTCTCACGGCCAGCTACTACAGCGACCAGGTTGCCAACGGAAATCTGGCCCAGAACCCCGTCCTACAGGGCTCCTTCACGCGCTACGATGCAACCATCGACGACAACTTCGCCAGTGGGCGCACCGAGTTCTCGCAGCTGACGAGCAGCGATAACATGTCTGCGCGCTGGACTGGCCTGCTCACCGCGCCTTGCAGTGGCGTGTACGAGTTCCAAACGAATGGCAGCGTCGACGACGGCGGACGCTTGTGGCTGGACCAGATTCGGATCGCAAGTACTTGGACCAAGGGCGCCTTCTACGGCGCTACCTATCTCGATGCAGGCGACCACGCCTTCAAATTTGCTTGGTACGAGAGTACCACTACTGCGGCCGTTCAATTGCAGTGGAAGGTGAACTGCAACTCCGCTGCTTGGACCGCGATTCCGCAGTCGGCCTTCAAGCCCACGGGTGACGTGAACAGCTCGGGCACGATGCGGGATGGCGGCGATAACGGCAACAACAGCAGCTACTCAGCGTGGCAAACGCCGCAAGTCAGTGGAGACTCTCCGGTCGATCTCACTCTGGCTACTCCCGGGGTGTGGGGGCTTGGAAAAACCGCGATGATGGTGCCGACCTTCTCGCCCGATGCGAAGAAGCTCGTGTTCGTCGATGGTGACTCCTCCGCCGGGGCCGGTTGGCGCAAAGGTCTCAGCATCTACGACTTCGACCAAACGAACAAAGTGTTCAAACATCGCCGCTCGCTCGTCAACACCTGGCCCTTCGGCGACGTGATGAAGTGGCCGACCTTCGAGAGCGACTCGCGCAGCATCATCTTCCAGACGACCATCCCCGCGGATGCCTGCTGCACCACGACGAGTTGGACCAAGTACGGCTTCATGTCGCCGACCAACTACTACGAAGATCCAGGCAAGCTTTGGTCGATCGATTCGGCCGCGACGACTCCGACGCCGGTCGCGTTGACCAACCTCAACACGGGTGAGCGCCCGACCGACGCAAACAAGGCCTACCAGGCGACGGTCTCTCCGCAGGCCGCGGGTGGCTACCGCTGGGTAGTGTTCACCAGCACTCGTCCGTACGGCAACACCTTCAATTCGCCAAGCGTCGAGCAGGATTACTCGAACACCGCCAGCTACACGCAGATGACGAACTACACACAGCTCCAGAGCGCGCTCTGGATCTCGGCCGTCGACGACGTGCCCAGTGCCGGCAGCGACCGCAGTCATCCCGCCTTTTTGCTGCCAAATCAGAACTTCAGCACCTCGGGTGCGAGCTACGTGAACGAGCGTGGCTTCTGGGTGCTGGACGGTTGCAAGAGCAACGGCACTGCCAGCACGAGCAGCTGCGAAGTCGACGAGGACTGCTGCGGCGGCCTCGCGAGTCCGAAGACCGCCGTTTGCAAGATCGATACGCCCGTCACCGATCCTCCGACTCGCCATTGCAGTTCGGCACCACCGGTTGGCATGTGCGTGGCGAACGGTGGCGTGTGCGCCGTCACCAACGACTGTTGCCTCGGTTCGGTGTGCTTGACCGGCACCTGCTCGCCGCCGCCGGCGATTTTGCTCCCGGCGCCGGCCAACTACGAGCGAAAGTACCAAGCCGTCTGCGATACGGGTACGAAGGCCGTGTGGCGTTTCTTCGATTGGGAGACCATTACGCCCAGTGCCAACTCCAAGATCGAGTTCTATGCGCAGACGTCTGCAACAGGGACGGACTTTGCGACGGTGCCGGTCTATCCCGCGACCGTAAATATTCCTGGCGTGGTCAAGCTCGGTACTGCCACGGGCGCTTCGAACACGAGCTGGATCGGTAGCGATGTCGGCGCGCTCTTGCTCGCTGCCGGCCTCAAGTCTCAACAATACTTGAAGGTAACGATTCGCATGGTCCCGAACGATTCGCTCAGCGCTAGCCCGACCCTGACCAATTGGCGTCAGAATTACAGCTGCGTGCCGGCCGAATGAACCGCCACCCGCTGACGCTCACGGCGCTGGGTATTACGCTCTGCTTGGGCGCGGCCTGCTCGTCGAATTCCGACCAGCACGCGCCGTCGCTCGGTAGTGGTGGCGCGTCGTCACACGGTGGCGCAGGCGGGCGCGCGTCGGTCGGCAAGAGCGGCGCAGGCGGCAGCGTAGACGGCGGTGCCGCCGGCGAGAGCGATGACGGCGGCGCGGCCGGCGCCGCCGGAAGTGTCGGAGGAGAGGGCGGCGCGGGAGGTTCCTTCGAAGAGGGAATGATCATCCCCGTCGCACCTGGCGCTTGTTCAGAAGACGCGGAGTGGGCGAACCCCACGCCGCTCGACGGAATTTCGACCGACGCAAACGAGCAGCTCTTGGCGATCACGCCCGATGAGTTGGACATCCTGTTCGTCCGCGACCAAAGCGTGATGCGCGCGCATCGCGACCTTGCGAGCGCCGCATTCGGCGTCGCAGAAGCGATGACGATTCCCGATGGATACGCCGTCGATGCCGGCGTCGCGCTCAGCGCCGACGGCAAGACTTTGGTACTGTTGGCGACGACTGGGCAAAGCTTTGCCGCTTTCACTCGGACTTCGCGGAGCGCATCGTTCGATGCTACGCCGGACGACACGGCGTTCACTGGCATCAACCAACGCGCGCTTCAAACCATGCAGCACTACGCGGCTCCGGTCTTGGCCCCGGATGGCAAGAGCTTCGTTTTTGCCGCCTTTACGCCCGAGCCGACGGCCGGTTTCCCAGCCGGCTTCGCCGGCGTTTCAGTCGTTTACGAGTCCACGTGGACGATGAACGGCTGGGCGATGCCCGACAGCATCAGTCAGGATTTGTTCGACGGAACTACTGCCGCCCGCGCTCTACCCAGCGCGCTGTCCAGTGATTCACGCACGCTCTTTTACCTCGATGAAGGCAACGGAAAGCAAATGGCGCGTTTTCGCGATCGCCCCGACGCTCCCCTGTACACCGTGGTCGATCTCGACACGCGTACGGGCGCAGTCCCGGACGCCAAATGCGACCGCCTTTATTACTCGAGCGATGGTAACGTCCTGGTAGCCGCCGACTAGCGGGCACCGCCTTGCGTTTGCTCGAAGCCGTGGCAGGAACTGGAACCGGTTCCGGATCCAAAGCATGGCCCGCTCGAGCTTCGTTTTTTCCAGTGCGTGTTTCTTGCGGGCTGCCCTGGTTGGCAGCGTCTTTTGGCTGAGCGGCTGTGATGCCGGCTCCGCCTCCGCGGCGCCTCCCGGTGCGGAACCCTCCGATGCCGCCGGCATCGTCGGCTCGGTCGCCCAGAAATATGCGGACTACTTCCCGATCGGTGCCGCAGTCAGCGCTTGGCATTTGGACAACGAGGTCCCTGCGCTGACGCGGGATTTCAATCACCTGACTTGCGAAAACGCGATGAAGGAGGAGGACATCCACCCCGCAGAAGCCAGTTACGATTGGGCCGAGGCTGACCGCATCGCGGACTTCGCGCGCAGTCACGGCATGAAGATGACCGGGCACGCTCTGCTCTGGCATCGGCAAGCTCCGGATTGGATGTTCGCGGGCATCACCGCGGGCGACCCCGTCGGCGTGGAGCTGCTCAAATCCAGGCTGAAAGCGCATATCGAAGCGGTGATCAATCGCTACGCGGACGTGGTCGACAACTGGGACGTCGTGAACGAGGCCATCAGTGACGACCCCGCCAAAATCTACCGTGATGGCTCCGAGCAGTCGAAGTGGTACGAGCTCTTCGGCAGCGAAGAGTACATTTATTGGGCGTACCAGTACGCTCACGACGCGCTCGAGGCCAACGCAAAGGGCAGCTCAGCCGGCAAGCTTTACTACAACGAGTACAGCGTGACGGTGAAAGCCGACAAGATCCTGACCATGTTTGCTTGGCTCGAGGATCGCGGCATCCAGATCGACGGGATCGGTTTTCAGAGCCATGAGACCATGACCTGGCCCGCCCCGAGTGATTTGCAAGAAGCGTTCGATAAGTTCGTGGCAGCTGGCTACGAGATCAAGATCAGCGAGCTCGACGTGACCGTGTACAACGACTACGCGACCGGCAACTTCGTCGCTTCGCCCGAAGTGCCGTACACCGCCGCGTTGGAGACCGCACAGGCGCAGCGCTTCGCCGAGCTATTCTCCGTATACCGGCAAAACAAGGCCCACATCCGGAGCGTCACGTTCTGGGGCGTGTCGGATGACCATAGCTGGCTGGATGACGAACCCGTGGCCGGCCGCGATGACTACCCACTGCTCTACAAAGATGCCGACACGCCCAAGGCAGCGCGTGTGGAGATCATGAATTTTTGATGGTCACGTGCCGCGGCGAGTGGCGTCCTAGCCTTCGGCGTCGAGTGCCGTCAGACCGCAAATAGCTGGAGCTCCTGCGGCAGTTCGAAGCTGCCGTCGGCACGGCAAGGAAAATCGATCACCGCGGGGATCGCTTCGAGCGGGATCGCCCCATAGCAATGAGGGAAGGCTTCACCGTCGGCGCTCTCGTAGCGTAAGAGTGCAGCCACCCGCTCGGCGTCGATACACAGCAAAACCAGCCCAGCTCTGCCGCCAAAGAAGCGCGCGGCCGAGCCCAACACTTGCGTGCGCGTCGAGCAATGAATGAAGCCTTCGGTCTGTAGGCTTTCGGCTTCGTAGGCGCCGGATTCGAGCGCGGCGGCGAACGCGCCGCGCTCGGTGATGTGAAACACGTAACGGTCGTTTGCGTCGGTCATGGCGACGCTCACTATTCCGCCGCCGTCACCTCTGGCTTGATACGCAGTTGGACCAGGCGCTGTTCCTGAATTTGCTGGGCCGTTTGCGGCTCCACCAGGTCCGAATGGCACGAGCCTTTGCTGCCCTCCGCGCCCACCGCTTTGCGCGTCTTCGAGGCCAGGCGGTGGATCTCCTCCGGGCTGAGCACCCCGCGCTTTTCGAGGATCTCGCGTTGCTCCGGCGTCAGAGCGGCCGATTGTACGACTTTGTCGCGCTCGAAACCGTCGGCCTTGCCGCTGGCGAACTCCACGATCTCCTTCGAGATCCGCACCGAGCACCAATCATGCCCGCACATGGCGCAAAAGTCCGTATCGACATCGAGATCTTCGTCATGGAATGCGCGCGCGGTGTCACCGTCGAACGCCAGCTCGAAGTGCTTCTCCCAGTTCAAAGCCGCGCGCGCTTTGGTCAGCGAGTCGTCCCAGTCACGCGAGCCGGGGATCCCTAGGGCGACGTCCGCGGCGTGTGCAGCGATCTTGTAAGCGATGCAGCCTTGCTTGACGTCGTCCTTTTTGGGCAGCCCCACGTGCTCTTTGGGTGTCACGTAACAGAGCATGCTTGCGCCGTGATACGCGGCCGCCGTCGCGCCAATGCAAGAGGTGATGTGGTCGTAGCCGGGGAACACGTCCGTCACGAGCGGTCCAAGCACGTAGAAGGGCGCGCCGTGGCACAAGCTGCGCTCGAGCTTCATGTTGTATTCGATTTGATCGAACGGCACGTGGCCAGGACCTTCGATCATGACCTGCACGCCTTTGCGCCATGCGCGCTCCGTGAGCTCAGCCAGCGTCTCCAGCTCGCGTAGCTGGGCCTCGTCACTGGCGTCGGCCAAACCGCCGGGACGCAAGCCGTCACCGAGCGAGAAGGAGACGTCGTACTCGCGCATGATCTCGCAGATTTCCTCGAAGTGGGTGTACATCGGGTTTTGTTTGCCGTGCACGAGCATCCACTTGGCGAGCAAGGAGCCGCCGCGGCTGACGATGCCGATCAACCGACGCTGCACGAAGGACAAGTGCTCACGCAGCACGCCCGCGTGGATCGTGAAGTAGTCGACCCCTTGCTTGGCCTGCAGCCGGAGGTTATCCATGATCACCTCCACGCTCAGATCCTCGATCTTGCGACCGATGATCATCGAATAGATTGGCACCGTTCCGATTGGTACGCGGGAGTTCTTGATAATGGCCTGCCGGCATTCATCCAGGTTTCCGCCGGTCGAAAGGTCCATCACCGTGTCGGCGCCCCAGCGCTCGGCCCATTTCAACTTCTCGACCTCTTCATCCGTGCTCGAAGACACGGGGGAAGCGCCCATGTTGGCGTTGATCTTGGTCTTGCTGGCGCGGCCGATACACATCGGCTCGAGCGCGTGGCGCAAATGCTGGGTGTTGGCCGGAATGATCATGCGGCCCGAAGCGACCTCACTCCGGACCTGCTCGGCGGTCAGGTGCGGCTCGCGTTCCGCGACGCGCTTCATTTCCGGTGTCACGGTGCCGAGCCGCGCGTGCTCCAGCTGAGTGATCGGAATGAAGCCCGCGGGAGCGACCGCGCGGTCGCCATCGCGACGCCAACCCGGCGGCAGGAAATCCCAAGCGGTTCTATCGCTCGGGGGGGGCATGCCGGGAGTGTCGGGTGAAGAAAACGTCAGCGCGCCGCCCAGGTTCGGCGCGTTCGCGAACGAGCCTGGGTTGGTTCCATCCCGATGACTGGAGGGGTTTGCGGCGCCACGCAGCGGTAGGGTTCTGGTCGACATTCGTTTCTTCCTCGTTGGGCGACAGGACGAACGCCGAATTTTTCAGCGCGCTTCCCTACGCCGGTGCAAACCGGATCAGGTTCTACGGGTACTTCTCAGCGGTTCTGGGACCGCGCCCCGAGCGTGCGCGCAGTTTATCCGAGTGGCTGGCGGGGGCAAGCCGAGCGTGCACCCGTGCCGGGGAAAGAGATTGCGCCAGGCGCAGTTCCGGCCAGAGAGGGCGCCGAAGAGCGCTCGATTTTTGTGGCGGGTTGGGACGCTTGCCTGCAACTTCAAGATCAGGGTCGTCTTTTCCGAGTCTCGCAAGGCCCCGCCGACGCCGGCCGTGGCTCCATGTTCCGGCAGAAATGCGCCCCTCGTTCACCCCCGCCCGCTCGCCTGGCAACGCTCTTTTCTCTCGCGCTTTTGGGCTTGCCACTGGCAACGGGCTGTGGAGACTTTGGCGACGCCAGTCGTCAACATCTTCGGCGTTTGGCTGCCCAGCTTCAGCAAGTAGCAGCCGGAACGAAGACGAGCGTCACTCGTAGCCGAGCCGGTAGGGCTCGAGCTGCCGGTGCGCAAGCGGGTCTCGATACACGCAGGGCTCTTCACCTCCGTCACCACAGCGGGATGGCGTCAGCTCTCGTCGAAGCGTCTGGATCAGCGCGTTGCTCATCGGCTCAGCGCCGTGAGCGGTGTAGCGCAGATCGACGAGTCGAGCGATGGCGAGCGGGTCGACTTACGAAGTCGACATCAACGGCACGGTGGCGGTGCCGCGCCCGAATGGGGCCGCGAACTCGTAGTGCGGCTCGGCACAGACGGGGTCCGGCGTACCCATTTCGCAGCGCCAATTGAGATAGACGTCGGCATCTCCGAGCGGGGGGAATTGGTCCGCCTTGTGCACGGTACCGCGCCCGAGCTCATCGAGTCCCGAGCTGCGCGACGAGATGAAGCCGACGCGCACCCGATTGGGATACTTCGGACTGACCTGGTCGAACGGGTAGTCCGCGGGGCTGCCTAAACTCGCCGCGGCCTGCGCGGTCACGATGCCTTCGGTGTTGAACAGTAGATCGTAGATTGGGTCGTAGACGTGCAGCAGTTCTCGTAGCTGGTCGTTGCTCGGAACTTCGCCGTCGCAAGTGCGCGCCCAATCAGTGGCGAGGTTCGGCACGGTCGAGCCGAAACTCGCGTTGATGAAGTGCACGTTTTGCTCGATCATCACCTGCTTCAAGGACGCCGCGATGGCGGTGAAGTGCGCGCTCGCCGCGGCCAGCGTTTGCTCGTCGATGCCGGAACAGACCGCCGCCGGAAGATCCAGGAACTGAGTCAGGTCGAGCAGCACGAGTGGTTGCTCGGGGACGAGTTCGACCGCGTGTCCGAAGACCACGCCACCGTGTCCGTAGTAGATCAAGTTCAGCTTGCCGTAGGCCGCGTTTACCGCGGAGCCGAGCCAAGGCGCGCGCGGGAATGAACTCCGGGTCGGCAAACGAAACGAGGACGTCGCCGAGCCGCTTCGGCAGGTGCACCGACAAGGCCTCCGCTACGACCCTTTCGCCATCGATCCGGTAAAAGCCGAGCAGGCGGTTGCGATAGCGCACGAGCTCCGGCTGAAAGCCGGCGCCGAAGTCATCGATGATCAGAACCGCCTCGCCGGTCGACTTGGCCATGCCGAACTTGGCGGGTCCGACTTCGTAATCGCCCCATTCACAGAGCGAACCGTCGCTCCCCGCAAAGCAGGTGTCGGATTGAATGTTTTCGACGGCCTCAACGATGCGCTTTTCGAGCTCGAGCGGCGCGGTGACGTCGCCGCCGCTGCCGCCGTTGCTCGCGGCACCACCCTCCTCACCGCCCTCGGCGGAGCCACCGTTGCCTCCGCCGCTGTCGCCACCGTCCGCCGTCGAGCCGCCACTGCCAGGGATAGGCAGGCATTCTTCCGACGCACAAGGCTCGGGGCTCGAAGACGCTGTCACGCCGTCACTCCCGCACCCGAACGCCAGTTGCGCGCCGAAGAGCCCGGCCACACAAACCCCTGAAACAAGACGCCCATCCCGCATCGCCCGCGCGCTCGAACTGTAGCATCGCGAACCGGCCGCGCAAAAAGCCCGCGCAGACGGACCGCCGGGTTCAGTCGAAAACGACCGTCTTGTTACCGTACTCCAGCACGCGGTCTTCCAAGTGCAGGCGTACGGCACGGGCCAAGACGACCTTCTCCAGATCACGTCCCTTGCGGACCAAGTCGTCGATCGAATCGCGGTGTGAGCAGCGCACCACGTCTTGTTCGATGATCGGCCCTTCGTCCAACACCGCGCTGGCGTAGTGTGCCGTGGCGCCGATCAGCTTGACGCCTCGCTGGTAAGCCTGGTGGTACGGCTTACCCCCCACGAAAGCAGGCAAGAACGAGTGGTGGATATTGATGATTTTCCCGGGAAAGCTCGTGATAAACGACCCGCTCAGGATCTGCATGTAACGCGCTAACACCAGCAGATCGATATTCTGCTCGCGAAGCAAGGCAAGCTGGGCTCCCTCGGCCTGTGGCTTGGTTTCGGCGGTCAGCGGAATCAGCTGAAATTCGACCCCGAACTGCTGGGCGACGCGCTCGAGATCCGGATGATTGCTGACGATCACGGGCAGCTCACAGCGGAGCTCCCCGCTTCGGTGGCGGAGCAGCAGGTCGTAAAGGCAGTGATCGTAGCGCGAAACGAACAGCGCTACCCGCTTTTGACGGGTCCGGTAACGGAGCTCGTAACGCATGGCGAAACGTTCGGCGACCTCGGCGATGGCGCGTTCGAGCGTACCGCGGTCGGTCTGTAGGTCCGTCAGGTCGAAATGCAGGCGCTGGAAGAACTGCGCCGCGAGGGGGTCAGTGTGTTGGTCTGAATCGAAGATGTTCGCACCGTGGCCGTACAGAACCTGCGCCAGGGCCGCAACGATGCCACGCCGATCGGGGCAGGATACCAGCAGGGTGGCGCGCTCGGCTTCGCTGGGGCTCATCGCCGACTCTTATAGCGCAGAACATTCGGCAGGAGTCGGGCGTCGGGCGGGCGTCGAAACTCGGGGCTGTGCAGACTGCGTTCGAGGCATTAGATTTGGGGGGTGAGCGAGCCGCCCGACACCGTACTCCGCGCCATCACCGACGACGGCGCCTTTCGCGTGATCACCGCGCGCACGACCCAAACCGTCCGCGGCGCCATCGAGGCGCAGGGAGTCACCGGTCAGACCGCCCGTCACTTCGGGGATTTGTTGACGGGCTCGATCCTTTTCCGTGAGACCATGGCCCCCAACTTGCGGGTGCAAGGGATCATCAAGGGCTCGAGCGGCAGCGGTAGCCTGATTGCGGATTCACACCCCTCGGGCCAAACCCGAGGACTGGTTCAGCTCAAGGGCGGCGCGCGGGAAATTGACCTGGGACATGGCGCGGTACTGCAGCTGATGCGCACCCTCGGCAGCGGGAGGATCAATCAAGGCGTGGTGGAGGTCCCGAAGGACGGCGGGATCTCGCATTCTTTCATGTCCTACATGCAAACCTCGGAGCAGGTCATTTCGATGCTTGCGGTAGGTACCTTGTTCGATGGCGATCGCGTGTCCAGCGCGGGCGGGTACATCGTTCAATTGTTGCCGGAGGTCGGGCGCGGTCCGCTGATGGTGATGACCGAGCGGCTGCGGGATTTCGAGTCGATCGACGCACAGCTCGGCGACAGCGCCTTCACCCCCAGCTGGCTTCTGGACGAGTTGCTCTACGGCATGCCATTTACCCGCCTGGAAGAGAGTCCGGTCCGCTTCGAATGTTGGTGCGATGAGCTGCGCGTCGTATCGGCGCTCGCGAGCCTCAGCCGTGATGACCTCGAGCACCTGCTGTCGACCAACGAGATCTTGGAAATCGCTTGTGAGTATTGCAAGCGTGACTTCCGAATCGCTCCCGCGCGGCTGCGCGGGCTACTGGAACAAAGCTAGCCCCAAGCGGGTTGAGCTTGGTCCAATGCCGCTGTCGCGCTTTACTCTGGCCGGGCTTTCGGCCCTGCTATGTGCGGCCTGTGCCCAGCCCCGGCCCGCGCCCGTTCGCATGCAGCCGCCCATCGTCGCTGCCGCCAGCGCACAACGGATAGCGGTTCCCGCCCCGGCTCCATTCGTGCTGAGCTTTCTCGGGATCAATGATTTGCACGGCAGGCTGCGCGCGTTGCCGGCTTTTGCGGGCTACGCCAACAACCTGCGTCGCGCACGGGCCAAAGACGGCGGCGCGGTCGCCTTGGTGGATGCGGGCGACATGTTCCAAGGCACGCTCGAATCGAACCTCACTGACGGCGCCTCCGTGATTGCCGCCTACCGAGTATTGGGCATGACGGTCGCGACGCTCGGCAATCACGAATTCGACTTCGGACCGCTGCCTGGCAGTGACGATCCGCAGGGCGCGATTCGCGCGCGCATCAGTGAAGCGTCCTTTCCCATCCTGTCGGCGAACTTGGTCGTGCGCGGCAGCCACGCTTCGCCCGCCTGGGATAAGCTCCGGCGCTCGGTGCTCTTGAACGTGGGCGGCGTTCGCGTCGGCTTCGTCGGCTTGTTGACGCAGGAGACCCCGAACATCGTGATGAGCGCGTGGTTCGCGGGGCTGAACGTCGACCCATTGGCGCCCGCATTGGCGGAGGAAGCGCGCAGCCTGCGCAGCCAAGGCGCGGAGCTCGTAATCGGCATCGCTCACGCGGGAGCTGACTGCAAGGATTTCAGTGAGCCCGCGGACCTTGGCAGCTGCAAGCCCGACGCGGAGATTTTCGACGTCGCGCGCGCGGTGCCAGCGGGCAGCATCGACGCCATTTTCGCCGGTCATACGCACGCCGGCGTAGCGCAGATCGTAAATGGCATTCCCATCGTCGAAGCCTATGCGCGCGGGCGCGCCTTCTCGCGCATCGACATGCGCCTGGACGGTGCGACGCACCGCGTGCTCGAGACCAGGATATTTGCTCCTCATGAGCTCTGCCCGAAGCTGACCGAGGGCGGCCCGTGCACGCTCACGGACTACGAGGGAGAGCCAACCAGCGAAGATCTCGACGTCACCCAGGCCATCGAGCCCGCACTCGCCCAGGCCGAGCATTTTCGTGAGGCGCCGATCGGCTGCATGGTCAGTGAGGCCATGGTCTGCGAGCACGGCATCGAGTCGGCGCTCGGCAATCTGTTTGCCGATCTCTTGCGTGAATCGGTCGCTGGCGCCGACGTGGCAATTTTGAACGGCGGCAGTCTGCGCGCGGATTTACCCGCCGGCCAATTGAGTTACGGGCAGTTGTTCGAAGCCATGCCCTTCGACAACTTGGTGGCGCACATTCGTATGACCGGTGCCGAACTGAAGACCGTGATCTTGACGCACCTTCAAAACGACGCGCACGGCTTGATTTCAGTGAGCGGGCTGCGAGTCAACCCGCGCTGTCGCAAGTCCGGCGCTGAGTTGACGCTCACGCGAGACAACGGCAAGGTGATCTCGGATCGCGAAACATTGCTAGTCGCCACCAGCGATTACCTGGCGACGGGTGGGGATGGGCTATTTCTGCCACTATCGTTGTCTCCTCAGCGCATCGAGCTCGACACCGACGGCACGTTTCGCGATGCACTGGTGCGCGCACTCAAGCGCCATCCCCAGCTCTCTCCGCGAGATAAGGCCATTTTCGATCCGGCCCATCCGCGGCTGGCCCTCAGCAGTCCCCGACCATTGCTCTGCGCGCATTGACCGATCGCCGGGACCGCACTACGTGTAGTCACCCTCGGGCAACCCGTCGTTTATTACCGACGCGCGCGCGGGGCTCCGCGGCAAATCATTTCCAAACAGGAGCGAGCAATCATGGCCATCTCTAAAGCTTCAGCCAAATGGACAGGCACCCTCAAGGAGGGCGCTGGCTCGATGAAGGGCGGCACCGGCTATTTCGACGCGCCGTTTACATTCCTCTCCCGCTTCGAAGGCGCCCGGACCGGCACCAATCCGGAAGAGCTGATCGGCGCTGCGAATGCCGGCTGTTTCTCGATGTTCTTGGCCGCCCAACTCACGGCTGCCGGTCACCCACCTACCAGTATCGAGACCAACGCCACCGTCACGTTGGGTGAGGTCGGAGGCGGACCGGCGATCACCAAGATCGAGCTCGAGACGAACGCGGTCGTGCCGGGTGCCTCGCAGGCGTTGTTCGACGAAAAGGTCGCATTCTCGAAGCAGAATTGCCCGATCACTCGTGCATTGGCTGGCGTTCCCGAGATCACCATCAAAGCCAAGCTGGGCTGATCCCTCGACGCAGTCCGACGTGCTCCGCGTAGTGCGCGGAGCACGATCGCTGCTTGGGCTATTGCTTGGGTTCTTCGCGGGCCTTCTTCAGCTTGCCGGCCTCGAATTCGGCCTCGACGTCTGGATCGGCCGCGACTGACTTCTTGGTCGGCACCGGCTCGTCGTCTTCCTCGTCCTCGTCCTCATCTTCGTCCTCATCGACGCGGGAGACTTTGCTGGCACGCGCAGAGCGTTCGTCGTCTTCCTCGTCGTCTTCGTCGTCGTCGTGCGCCGGCAGGGGTTCACCCCAGCCCGAGGGTTCCTTGCGTTTCATGGTCCAGTACACGCCGTACCAGCCGAGCAAGGCGGGAAGAATGCTCAAGTACTGGCCCATGCTGACCGCGGAGTCGGAAGGCAGTGCCTCGATCTCTTTGTAGAACTCCGTGAACAGCCGACCTGTGAAGTAGAGCGCGAAAAACCAGGCGATCATCGCCCCGCGCGGGCGCTTCTCTTTGCCCATCAGGCGGTCGGCGACGAATAGACCAACGAATACCGCGATTCCGAGCGTGATTTCGTAGAGCTGACTCGGATAGCGAAGGGGCACCGGGACCAGTCCATGATCCGGGAGATTGCGCGGGAAACGCATGCCCCAGCTCTGATCCGGAACCTTCCGACCGACGATTTCGGAGTTGAAGAGGTTGCCGATGCGCACCACGGTCGCGCCGAGAGCAGCCGAGAACGAGAAGCGGTCCGAACCCTCCAGGAACGGGATGCCACGGCTCTTCGTGAACAGGTACATCGCGATGATCAAGCCCGCCACCGCGCCGTGACTGGCGAGACCCCCGGTCCAGATCTTGAATATCCAGATCGGATCGTCGA
Organism: Pseudomonadota bacterium; assembly: GCA_037200885.1. Taxonomy (GTDB): domain Bacteria; phylum Myxococcota_A; class Polyangia; order Polyangiales; family Polyangiaceae; genus PMG-095. Next base: position 51,809 of record JBBCIN010000003.1, on the reverse strand, counting down.
TCGCCTTCTGAAGATCGTAGAACAGCACGTGCCCGACGCGCGCACCCACGAGTACCCCCAGCACGCCATAGACGATGAAGTCGCCGGCGACTTCAGGGCCGCCTCCGCCACGCTTGATCTGCCAATTCAGCAGCGCATGTCCGCCGAGGAAAACCACGACGAACAGCATGCTGTAGTAGCGCAGCTCGACCATCGGGCCCATGAACTGAAAGATCAGCAGCGCCGCGCCCGCGAAGAACGCGCCGGTGATGATCTGCTCACGCTCCTTTTTGGCGAGGCCATAGAGAACCATCAAGAGCCCGATCGCGCCAATCGTCCCCGCCACGCTGCCGCGCGGAATACGCCAGAAGACCGGGTCGACGTCCCAAGTGAAACTAGGCAAAAACAGCATTGTTCGGGGCGCAGCCTAGTGCGCAAGCTGCGGACTCGCAAACCACCAACTGCAGATCGTCAGCTCGAAACTTCAGAGCGCGCCGAGATCGCGCAATTCTTGCTCGGCAATCGCGGCCCAGCCGCGGTTGGCCTTCGGACTCGCTGGGCTCGGATGCAGGATCGTGCCGAGTTTGCCGCGAAAATCGGGCAAAGCACGCTGCGCGCGGGCAAGTGCGAATGCGCCGACTCCGATCACGAACTCTGGCTTCAGCGTGCTCACGATGTCCCGAAGTGCCCCATCACACGCAAGAAAGAGCGGCTCCTGCTCGGCCTTGGGCAGCTTGTCGGGGGTCAAGTTCTTGCCGCCCTCGTCCATGAACACGAGCGGGCAATAGTTGACCACGAAGAAGTCCTGGCAGAAGCGCGCGGCGGTTTTGAAATGACTCTGCGCAAAGCCCCAAAGCCGGGTGCCACTGACTTCGGAGCGCGTGCACTCGAAACCGGTGATCGCGCGCTTAGGGTGTTCACGCGCAGGCTTGGCGACTGTCCCCGACACGCCCAAGAAATCCCGGACCATGCTCACGTCACCGAATGGCACGCCGGTCTGCGCCATGCCGAACGGTCCGGGGTTCATGCCGAGCAGGAGCGCTCGCTTCGGTCCCTGACCGTAGCGTTTCAGGTACGCCTCGTGCGGCGCGCGCGCGTATTCGAGCGGGTTATACACGTAGGCCACCGGTGGTCGAAACGAGAGTCCGGAAACTCGCGCACAAAGCGCGCGACTCACTTGCGTCAGATTCATGCGCGGCCGAGCCTGCCACGAACCGGCCGTCGCTTGGGACACGTATCGCGCCGGAGTTGACGGCTGTACTAGTTCAGCCAGCGCTCGAGGACATCGGAGCATCTCACTTCAGGACTAGATCGAAAATGTTGATGGAGTAGGGTGGCAAGCTTTCGTCCAGTACGCCACCGGTTTTTCGGCCCTGGTCGACGATGCCCGCGGCACTGGCGTCGTAGCTGAACCGGTGCTGTGTGTTGATCTCGCCACAGCCATCCAGGGCGATCTTGGCTTTGGCGGAGGTCGATGGGCTTAGATTGATGGCGATCAGAACGAGGTGTTTCCCGGTCGCGTCACGCGACGCGAACAGCGAAACATCGGGGTCCATCTTGCTCGTCAGGGATTGATCCAGGAAATGCCCGTTCTTCCCGTCGAAATTTCGGAAGCTGCGGAACGCCCAATACGTCGGCGAGTCCTTTGGCGGGTTCAGCCAGTAAAACGCGTAGTCGAGTCCTTCCGTTCCGAAGCGACCGAGCGCTTCCGCAAGCGCGAGCCCGCCGCTGATGTGCTTCTCTCCGCCGAAGTTGTATTCGCCGATCGAGAGCTTCAGGCCCGGGTAGTTTTGCGCGACCCACTCCTTGAGTCGCGGAATCAGCCTCACCTGATCGTTGATCCACGACTCGTCCTTGTAGGTTGGATCCCACAGCGAGCGCGTGGAGCGCAATCTGAGCGCGGCGGTCACTGGGTCGCTCTTGTCCGAATAGACGTCCTGACCTTGCGGATAATAGTGTACGTCCAAGATATCGAGGGCTTTGACGCCGGTGGCTTGGTCGTGCTCGTGCACCTTGCTCAAGTACCAGGGCAGCATTGGAACGTCGCCGTGAGCTCGTCGGTCAGGACGGAGGGAAACGCCCGCCGCAGTGTCCTTCGGTGAGTAGAAATAGGCGGTCCAGCCCCACTCGGCGGGGCCCGCGATCAGGCCGCCGGGATCGGCCGCGCGGATCGCACTGCCATAGCGAATGGTTCGATCGAGTAGTTCGTCGTAACTGAGCGGGTCGGGGTGAACATCGCGATGGTTCACGCTCCACAGGCTGGGTTCGTTGTCCAAGATGTACTGTTGAACACTGCGTGTTCCGCTCTTTTGGTCGCGCTGCGCGATCGCCGATACCCAACGTTTGATGAAATCGACCGAGGCTTCGACGCTGGTTTGAACTGGCGAATTGGGCTTGATCGGCGTCCCATCCGCACGTTCGCCGTTGCCGGCGTCTTTGCGATACTGATCCGTCGATTTCTGCGGACCATAGACCGAGACGGGAAACCCGACGGACGTCGTGTCCTTCGAGACCCAGCCGATGATCGGAATGGTGAGGGCCGTGATGGCATGCTCGCCGCGGTCATAGGCGAACACCTTTTGATACTCGTCAGCTTGGACGTTCTCGAAGAACCAGTCCTTGCCGACGTTGGTGGCGTTGGTTTGCCAATTGTAGCGAGAGGAGCGGTTGCCGCCCCAGCGATGCCCGGTGGCACTGACGCCGCCCACCTCGCCCGCGACCCCGTAGATGTACGGACTGATGGGATGCCCGGGTGCTCGGCAGTCCACGCTCAGAGCGACGGCTTTGTTGGGGGCGTTGGCGAGCGCCTCACGTGCGGCTTTGGGGTCGACGCGGGACAGGAAGATCTTGTCGAACCAGACCCGGTCGGCGCCGATCGACGACGCGGCGCGAAGCGTGATGCGGTCGAACGCCGCGCCGGCTGGGTTCAGCTCGGCCCAGGGCACGTAGCTCTCGACCCAGCCCTCAGGCAGCGATCGATTGTGCTCCGCTCCGACCGCGATCTCTGGAAACGACTCGTCGCCATTGCCACCCGCGAGCCGGACCTTGAGAAATTCTCCCGCGGCCGCGGGCGCGCGCATCCGAAACACCAAGCCACCGAAGCCCTTCGAAATGGGGTCGTGGTGCAGGATCCAGCCACCATATTGCGACAGGTTGAGCTTGGCAGGGCCCTGCGACAAGTCGTGCTCGCCCCAGCCCCAGTCTTGCCAGCCAGATTTGAGACCCTGATCGTAGATTGCTTCTTCCACCTCGAACGACTTCGGTCGCGCCGTGGTGGTGGTGCGCGCTTTCGCCGGCTCGGCGATGAGTCTACGGCAATCCACGCTCAAGCTTGCTGAGATGAATACGAGGCAACCGAGTACTTGGGTCGCCCGCGAGATTCGGAGCGAGCTCGAACAATCGCGATCGCGAGCGGCGGTCGAGTTCGGAATTCGTACCACAGCGTTGTGCTTCGTCGTCCGCATGTCCCAGCTCGTTTATACCTTAAGCCGCTTCAGCGTGGAAGAGCGCGATCCCTTCGTTCTCCGACGACAAGACCGTCATCTTCGAGGTGGCTTTAGCGTCGGGCCACCGCATCGCGCACGCGCGCCACGGCCTCGTCCAAATCTTGCCACGTGACGACTTGCCGAATGCGAGGGTTGCGCGAGCGCAGTTTGCGGGCATTCTTTCCGCCCACCCAGACCTCGATCCGGCTCGGCAGCGAGCTCAAAACGCGCCGCAAATGCACCTCGGTCAACGCGAGATCCGAGGCCTCGGATACGGAGACGCCCACCACGTTTGCCGACAACGCCACGGCGGCCTCCGCGATTTGCTCGGGTGGCGTGTTCACGCCCAGGAGCTGCGGCCTTGCACCTTCCAAGGCCAGGTACAAGGCAACCATGTCCAGCCCGAGCCCGTGCTGCTCGTCCGAAAGTGTTGCGAGCAACACGACCGGACCGGAGGATTGATCGTCGTACGCGGAGAGCAGTCGGCGCAGTTTGCTCGAGAGCACTTCCGAGACCAAGTGCTCGTGGCGCACCGCGATCCGCCCTGCAGCCCACGCAATGCCGATCTGTTCGACCAGAGGCGCTGCTACGTCCGTCAAGAATTGCTTGGGCCCGACCAGCGCGACGCTTCGCCGTAGCTCGCCCCGCAGAGCCTCGAGGTCATCCTGCGCTAACAGGTTCAAGATCGACTCGACGGTCGGTGTGCGCCGACCTTCGTCGACCTCGGCGCGCCCGGAAGCGTCGAGCAAGCCGCGCAGCTCGTCCGAGCCGCGGTGAATCACCTCTCCTGAACGGTAGCCAGCCTTGAGCGCACGAGAGACGAGCACCAGGCGCTCGATGTCTGCATCCGTATACACGCGCACCTGCGACTCGTTGCGCTCCGGCTTGGGAAACCCATAACGCCGCTCCCACATTCGAAGCGTATCCGAGGACACCCCGGTCAACTTGGAGGCGACGCGGATGGAGTAACCCTTGGGGAGCTTCATTGGCGACCTCTTGACGCCCCACCATCCGAGCCGATGGCTTAGTGCTCGGCCGCGGCTCGTCAAGTCGACGGCCCGCGGCGATATGCCCCTGAGGCTTGAATGTCACATCGGCTTTGCGGAGCGGGCGGCTTCGATCGCCTGATCCAACGCCATCGGACTGAAGCCAATCAAGATCTGCCCCATCAGATCGATTACCGGGATACTCGAGCCCGAGCGGCCCGCGCGCTGCAGCTTTTGACGCATTTCGGCCGCCGCCACCGGGTTCTCGTCGATGTCTTTGTCCACCACGGTGACACCGCGTTGCTTCAGGTACTTCGCGGTGTCGTGGCAGGGCTTGCACCACGAGGCGCCGTAGATCGTGGCCGAGATCCCACTGGCAAGCGTCTTCTTCGGCGCGTTGGGAGCGTCAAGCGGGGCGCCGGGGGCTGCGGATTCCGATGCGGCCGGCACGGCGCTGGGCGCGAGCGCTTCGAGCCGCGCCTTACGCTTGCTCGCGCCGAGCTCGTCCCACGCCGCGCGCGTCATCGTTTTCACGCGATATGCACCAGTGGGCGTCACTTCGTTCAAATTCGAGACATAGACCAGCTTGCCGGTGCCTTCTTCGCGCGTGGTGAGCACGACGCGCACCTGAGCGCGGCCTTCTTTCGGTACATCGGCTGGTTTCTGCACGACATGGAAGTCTCCCTTGTCGTCGATCCAGGTCAAAAGCAGGTTCGGGCTGTCTTCCTTGAGCTCGAGCGGCGGCAGTTCAGTCGGTTGCGGCACGGCGCCGGTCTCGTCACTCGGCGTCGGCGTGGCTTGTTTGCGGCATGCACCGAGCGCCACGCCAAGCGCGAGCAACATGCCCAGGGCATGAGTGATTGAGCGACTCATTCTGGGCAAAGTTATCATCGGCCGGGCACCTTGTCTCGTTTGGGGTGGTTCCGCCCCCCGCCGCGTGCATTCGCTGCGGCTACGGTTGCGGTTGCGGCTGCGGCTGCGGCGAGAGCCTGCTCAGCGGCGAGCTTTCGCTGCTTGGCCTCGGCGTAGTCCTTGAAGCCGCCGTCGTACAGGTCGATCCCGCCCGGCCCGAAGCTGGCCGTTCGCGTGGTGACAGTCTCCAAGAACCGGCGATCGTGCGAGATCAGCACGACGGTGCCTTCGAAGCCGACCAGCGCCTCTTCCAGAATTTCGGCGGCCGGGATGTCCAGGTGGTTGGTCGGTTCGTCCAGGAACAAAAGGTTACGTGGTTCCAAGAGCAGCTTGGCGAGCGCGAGGCGCGTGCTCTCGCCACCGGACAGGCTCGACACGCGGCGCAGCGGGTCATCGCCGTAGAAGCGAAAGCGCGCCAGATATTCGCGAGCGCCATCGGCGTTGAGGTCGCCGCGCACGCTGCGTACTTCTTCGACCCCGGTCTTCTTCGGGTCGAGTGAACCGAGGTGCTGATCGAAATAGCCCTCGTACAGATTGGTGCCGCGCTTGACGTCCCCGCGGTCGCTCGATTCGCCGTTGCCCGCGAGCAACTTGAGCAACGTGGATTTGCCGCAGCCGTTTGGTCCGACGATGCCCAAGCGATCACCTCGCCTCAGCAACAGATCGAAGCCGTGGAACAGCTCGACCTCGCCGCGCACACCAGCCGCGCCTTTGACATCGAGCACGATGTCACCGCTGCGTGGCGTTTCGGCGAAGCGAAAGCGCATCCGCTCGGCACGCGCCCAGACGTCCTCCGGCCGCTCGATGCGGTCGAGCTTGTCCAGCATGCGCCGCCTGGATTGCGCCTGTTTGGTGTTGGAGCCCGCGATATTTTTGCGGATGAAGTCTTCCGTCTTGCTGATGAAAGTGGCCTGCTCTTCGGCCAAGCGCCGCTCGCGCTCGAGATCCTCGGCGCGCTCTTCGTGGTATTGGGTGTAGGGCAGGGGATAGCTGCGAAAGGTGCTGCGCCCGAGCTCCATCGTGATCGGACAGACCGCATCCAAGAACGCGCGATCGTGGGACACGACCAGCACGGCGCCGCGCCAACCGACGAGGTAATTGGCCAGCCACTCGATGGTCTCCAGGTCGAGATGATTCGTCGGCTCGTCCAGAAATAGCATCTCCGGTTCGCCCGCGAGCACCACGCCGAGCGAGAGTCGGCCGCGTTCCCCACCCGACAGCGTGCGTACATCGCGCTCCAGATCACTCGGCGTGAAGCCGAGGCGCATCGCGATCATCTCCACGCGACGCTCGAGCTGATCGGCGCCCGCGTGCTGGTAGCGATCCATCGCGGTCGACAGGCGATCGAGCGCGGCGTCGTCGCCGCTTGCGGCGGCTTCTTGTGCGGCCGTGAGCTCGTGGCGGATCTGGAGCAAGTCGCCGAAGCCCGCGAGCAAGTTGTCCATTACGCTACCTTCGACTCGGGTCTCGTGCCCCTGTCGGTAGTAGCCCAGCGCGGCCCCCTTCTTGAGCGTAACCGTGCCCTCGTCGGCATCGAGCTCACCCGCGATCACGCGCAGCAGCGTGCTCTTTCCGGCACCGTTCGGGGCAACCAACCCGGCGCGCTCGCCGAGCTCCAGCCGAAAGCTCACCCCTTGGAACAGGCGCTCGCTGCTATACCCAAAACTCAGATTGGCAACTTCCAGTAGAGACAAAGCGAACGCGGTCTAGCACGCCTTGGTCACGCTGGGCCGCGCGGCTCGACGCCCGCGAGCGAATCGCGCGTGACTGGCTGGAGGAGCGGCTCACAGGCCGTTAAAGGTTGCGCGCTCTCACCGAGCTTCGAACGTCCCAACGGTCTCCGGGGAGGTTCGACTGATACCTTCGTCCAATCGACCCCATCCGCAGCGCGCCAGCATATAGCTGCGTTGCATTTGCGCGTCCGATTCGAGTGGATGCGTAAATGGATTAAACGATAGGCGCGAGCGCGCCAGACTTCATTCGGGAGGAACTGCGATGAATCGCAAGAGCATGCTGACGATTGGACTAGTAACGGTTGGACTCGCGCTCTCCGGTGGCTTGGCCCTGTCCGCGCAGGACAAGTACACCTTGAAGGTGCCGGGCGGGCTCGCGATGTCCGAGTTCCGAGGCTACGAGGCATGGCAGGCGATCTCGATGAGTAGCAACGACAAGGCGGTCGCTGTGATCGTCGGAAATCCGGCGATGATTAGCGCTTACAAGGCCGGCATTCCGGCCAACGGTAAGCCTGTGCCGGACGGGGCAAAGATGGCCAAGGTCCACTGGAAGCCGAAGAAAAGCCAGGCCTTCCCCGAGGCGACGGTGCCAGGAACTCTGCTGAACGTGGACTTCATGGTCAAAGATAGCAAGCGATTCGCGGACAGTGGCGGCTGGGGATACGGCGTGTTCGACTACGACCCCGCGACGGATTCGTTCAAGCCCGGCACCTTGGCTGGAAAGCCACCGCAGGGGAACGACGCCAAGTGCGGCGCTACGTGTCACCAACTCGCCGCGTCGACAGATTTCGTTTTTACCGAGTACGGGAAGCGTTGAAGCTGGGACCACCGCGCGGCTCGCGGTAATCCCGCACCGGCCCGAGAAACCTCTTGGCCGCTGGCTACGTAAGCCCGATAACCCCATGCCAGCTACGCCGATGCGCGAGATTTTCCCTGAAGCCAAGGTCCACCCCAGTATTGGCGAAAAGATCGCCAGCTATCGGAAGGAAGAGGTGGACCAGGTCAAATCATTGATCGCCGCGCATCGTGTAGTCGTGGTGGGGATGACGCAGAATCCTTTTCCCAAGCGGGCGCGTCGCTTGCTCGACGCCCAAGGCATCGCCTACGAGTACCTCGGCATCGGCAGCTACTTGAGTGAGTGGCGGAAGCGCTTGGTGCTGAAGATGTGGACGGGCTGGCCCACCTTCCCGATGATCTTCGTCGACGGGATGCTGATCGGCGGTTTTGAAGATCTCGTGCCGCTGGTCGAGACTGGCGCGCTGAAGAAAATGCTCGCGAGCCCGCGCGCGTGAGCGACATCACAGCTGCGGGCAAGATACGTTTCAGCGCCCCGGTGCTCCGCTCAGGCCCGGAATCGCGGCGACGAATTGCGTGCCCTTGGGTAGTACGCTCACCTCTAGGTTAGGACTCTGCAGCAAGTTCTGCGTCTCCAGTAAGTCGAACAGGGCCGTGGCGATCACCGGGTCTTTGGCGATTTCGCCCAGCGCGGCGCCCACGATTTGCGGCCGCGTCGCCGCCGCTTGAGCGAAGGCGACGGCCGCCTGACGCTCTGCCGTGGAGCGGATCACGTTCACTCGATTGGCGCCATCTTGCTGAATGGCGGCGGTTACCTGGCGCAGACGGTTCACGACCTTCTGCTCGATCTGCTGAATCATGCCGAGATCGCGAAAATGCACCTTGCGAATATAGGTGCTGCCCAACATGTAACCCCACTCACGAGACTTGAGAGATACCTCTTCACGAACCATTTGGCTCATGGCGTGGCGCGTCTCGAGCATTTCGGACAGCTTCATGTTGCTCAAGCAGCGGACGGTCGCGTTCGATACGTTCGCTCGCAACGAACCGACCGGATCCCAGTTTTTGTACAGGTAGGCGAGCGGGTCACTCACGAACATTTCGCACCACACCCCGATGCCCATCGGGGCGCCTTCTTCGGAATTGACGGGCTGGCTGCGTAAATACGTCTGGTCGAGCCGCAGATCGACCAGACGCTTCTTGCCGAAGAACGAGACTAGTGGCGCAAACGGACCCATCTTCAGCCAAGGCCAATGAATGCCCGGTTGGTTCTCGATGAGCCGGACTTTGCCGAACAGCTCGAACACCACGCACTGCCGCTCTTGCACGACGACGTACACGCCCAAGAGCCGCACCAGCGATAGGAAGACCGGCACGCCGACGAAGCAGGTCACGAAGGTGATGCCGACCGTGGTCAAAAACAACATCAGCTCGCCTCCCCATCGGCGCTGAGCACCAATTGCCGCGCCCGCCGTCTGAGCCCGAGCTTGGCGTTGCGCACGTACGCGGCGATTGCGCCTTCGCCCGTGGCGCGCAGCAGACGAAGTTGCGCGGTCAGCGTGAGCAGCGGCTCGACCTCGGCCTGCGCGTTCAACGTTTCGATCTCGACCGCTCGTCGTGACTGCACGATTTTCTGATCCGCGGCGGCCTGCGCCAGACTGATCTCGCTCGAGACATGGTTGTGCGCGGTGTTGATCGCCGCCAGCGCCGAGTCGACGTCGAGCGGCGGATCGATGCCGGTGATCAAAGCCGCGTCCAAGCTGATGCCATAGCGGGCCGCGGCCGAGGCGCAGTCTTCGGCCATGTGATCGTTCAGGTCGCGTAAATTCTTGCGCAGATCGTTGATCGAGATGCCCTGAACGCTCGCGCCCACTTCGCCGCCCGCCTCTGCCGCCGCAAGTACCAGTTGCGAGTCGGGCGCTTCGAAGTTGGCGATGCGGTCGCGCAGCACTGACACGAAGTAGCCCATGATGTGAGCGATCGGTCGTTTGACCCCGAAAATGTAGGCGTACAAGTTGCGCTCCGAGACCGTGAAGCGAAGCTGCCCATTCAGGCCGGTGTTGAGCTGGTCCTTGGTGACCGCGTCCAAGATCTGCCCGCCATTGTTGGCGGCCGGGTCCTCGGGATCGTAGGCGATCGACACGGTGTTGGTGGCGACCGAGACTTTGTGCGCCGTCTGCCAAGGCAGCTTCCAATAAAAGCCCGGCCCGATCACCCGCACTTGCGGGTAGGCGTAACGCTCTCGCTCGTCCGCGCGCAAGGTCATCGCCATCGGATCTTCCAAGGTGCTCGTCCCCGTGCGTTGCGCACGCCCAAACGTGCTGATCACCGCGCGTTCATTGGGTCCGATCGTGTAAAATCCCAATACGCCGTAGCGCACGAAAAACCAGAGCAGGAATCCAAACGGAATTCCAATGAGGACTTCGACCATCGGCGCATGATGGCAGATGTTTCAACGCGGCGCGCAGCTGAAAGTCAGTGCGGCATTGCCGGCGGCACGGACGTACGCTCTTCCAGCCCGCGCAAGCGACGCGATAGCACGCGCAATGTCTCGACCAAGGCGATGAATACGTACACGCTGAGCAACCAAACCAGCACGAACTGCGGTTTGAAACGCTGCCAGACGAAGATGCTGGAACCGACGGTGAAGAGCACGAACAGGAGCGTTGCGGTGTTGACCTTGAGCTCTTTGAACGAGCGAAAGCGCACGTTCGACACCATCAGCAGGCCCAAGGCAATCGTCACGCAAAACAGCAAGAGGGTGTACTGTTCGGCACCGAGCGCGCCGCCCACGCCGTGATTGGCAACCATCAGCGAAATCAAAATGCCGGCAGCCGGCGGGCTCGGCAGCCCCAGTATGTATTTGCCCGGCTTGGTTGGCGCGCCGCTGGGGCTCGAGCTGAGCACGTTGAAGCGCGCCAGCCGAATGGCGGCGCAGGAAACGAACATGAACGCGGTCAGAATGCCCGGAATCGGTTGCCGGTGCAGCACCCACTTATAGACCAGCAGCGCGGGCGCGAGCCCGAAGGAGATGATGTCGGCCAGCGAATCGAGCTGCAGCCCGAACGCGCTCTGCGTCTTGGTCATGCGCGCGACTCGGCCGTCCATCATGTCGAACAGCATCGCGAAAATCAGAAGTACAGCTGCGCGGTACACGTCGTTTTCGGTCGGCGTCTCTTTGGCAACGAGCCGAATTGCGTTGAAGCCGCAAAACACACTGCCCAGGGTGATGAGGTTGGGCAGAACGAACAAAGTCTTCCGCAGGTCGAGCTTCGGCCTGGGACGGTTCGGATTGCGGCGGGTACGGCGAAACCCCACCCGGGCACCTTATGAGGCGATCCGACCGTCGTCCAGCAAGGGAGTGTAAATAACTAGATTCGCAAAGAAAATTCCCGCCGCACGCCAGGCCGTCGCGCAGCCGAAGGCCGGTCTTTTGGCCCCTCACTAGTGAACGCCCTACGATCCTTCGCGATGCGTTCCCTCCCTCTCCGTTTCGGCTGGTTTCCGCTGTTGGTGGCTGCCTGCTGTCTGGGCGCCTGCGGCGGCGGCCACGACGACCTCAGCAAACGCCTGGCCAGTGTTCAGGCCGATCTGACGAAGTTGCAAAGCCATAGCGACCGACTGGAGCAGCGCCTCGAGGTGCTGGAGATGCGCAAGGAGTCCGCGCCCCCACCGGCGCGCCCGGTCGGCGAGGCGCCTCCTAACCCGGAGCGGCCCCCATTGCTGGTGGTCAAGCTCGAACCGAGTGACGCGGGGCGCGAAGCGCCGTCGGACGCACCAACGGCGGCGCTACGACCGGAGGACTCCGCGGCCGATCAGTCTCCGCGCCCGATGATTCGTGTGTACGGTTCCCGTACGGACGTTGGCTCGATTTCCGACAACTCGAAGCACAAGCGGTGAGGACTCAAGTCATGCAGCGAGGCTTCCTATTTGCGGCGCTGAGCGCGTTCACGTTGACGGCCCAGTTCGCGCGGGCTCAGGGCTTCGGCCCGGACACGGCAACGCCCACGGTCCCCGCCGACAGCGGAGGCGAGGTGGTGATTGCGCCGCAGAACGACGGCTCGACTCAGATCTGGTCTGCCACCAATCCGGGTGAAGTTGGTAAGCAAGCTCCCAAGCGCAGCGTGGTGGTGACGAACGCGCCGTCGGCCGACGCCGCTGCAGGCACGGCTGGCTCTCTCGGCACGAACGCGATCCTGCCCGACGACGAGCAAGGCGTAGGAGCCAGAGCCGAACCAGTGCCGGACATTCACCTGGTCCGACGCGGCGACACGCTCTGGGATCTCTGTAACCACTACTATCAAAACCCCTGGGCTTGGCCGAAGATCTGGAGCTATAATCCGCAGATCGCCAATCCGCATTGGATCTACCCGGGCGATCAGCTGCGACTGACCAGCGCCACGGGCGGCGGCCAAGCGCTTTCGCTCGCCCCGCGCCAAACCACCACGATTGGCGGCGGCGGCTCCTTGATCAATCGCCATGGGCAGGTCGTCAGCGGCACGGTCTTCCTACGCGATCAGGGTTATATCGGTGATCCAAAGCGCGACGTTTGGGGAGAGCTGATCGGCTCCGACGAAGAGCAGATGATGCTCGCCGAGGGCAACCACGTCGTGTTGATCTTGCGACCGGGCGTGACGGTCAGCAAGGGTCAGGAGCTGACCGTATTCAACTCCGTACGCCAGCCCCAGGCGGTCGTCGGCGCGCGTAAGCCCCCCGGCGAAATCGTTGCTATTCGTGGCACCGTCAAGGTGATCGATTTCAATCCGAACACGCGCATGGCGCGCGCCATGCTCACCGAATCGGTCGATGTCGTCGAACGCGGCGCCAGTGTCGGCCCAGTCGGTCGGCGTTTCGATGTCGTGCCTCCGCTGAAGACCAGCGCGAAAGTGTCCGCGCGTGTACTGACCAGCATTTACCCGAACGTGTACATCGCGCGCGATCAGATCGCGTTCTTGGACAAGGGCAGCGAAGATGGCCTGCTCCAGGGCAGCCGGCTGTTCGTCTTGCGCAAGGGAGACAGCTGGCGTGCCAGCTTGACCACTTCTGCGCCCATGCAGCGCCGCCGAATGCTGATCAATTCTCCCGAAGAGGCCGGGGACGAGGACACGCCGATCCACGGGGATGAGCAGAAATTCCCGGAAGATACCGTGGCCGAGCTGCGCGTGCTTCGTACCGAAAAATACAGCTCAATCGCGCTCGTGACCGAATCCAAGCGTGAAGTCGTCTCCGGCGACCTGGCCGTTTCCCGCCCGGGGGAGTAAGCTCGCCGCGGAGCTCGTGGCTCCGGCTTGGCCGTCCTGAATGAGTAAAAACCGCGTCTTCTTTCCGCAAGAAGCGCTCGACCGCTGGCTCGGAAACGGTGAGGTCGAGCTGAGCCAAGGCTTGCTCACGATCAGGACCGAGCGCCGCCGCTTTCGCTTGGTCGAGGCCGCGCGGGTGATGGCAGAGGTCAGCGGCCTACCCGACCCGCACGAGGTCATGGGCAAAGTGAAGACGGTCGGCTTCTTGAGTGAACTTGGCGCCTCGCTACTCGGTGAGTCGATGGTAATTGCAGACAACGCGTACGAAATCGTGCCCGGTTGGTTGGGGTCGCCAATCGGAACCTTTGCCGAGCATCGGGCCGAGCAGTCCGGCACGCCCGCGCCTCGAGCCACCGCGCCTGCCGGTAGTGACGAAGAGTTGCTGGCGTCCTTCCTGGTGCGCAACCTGTAAGCGAGCGCCATGGCCGACATCGCCACGATCGCATTTTACCTCGGGGTCATCGCCTATTCGGCGGCCGTTACGCTGTTCTTCCTGGAGCTGGCGCGAAAGGACGGCGGCGCCGCGCGCGCGCAGTGGGCCCCGCGGCTGCTCGCCTTGGGCGGCGTGCTGCACGCGATTCACGTCGTGACCGCCAGCCTTCTGTCCCACGTCTGCCCGATTGATTCGCTGCATTTCGCGCTGAGTTTTTCTGCGTTGATTGCCGTGGCCGCGTACCTTGCGCTGCGCGTGCGCTTGCGCCTGTCGGCGTTGGGCGCGTTCATCGCGCCGATTGCGCTCACGTTTCTGGTGGGCGCGCAGTTCGTGGGTCAGAGCAGCGAGGCCGCGCTCGGCGTGTCGCGGACGCTGCTCATGTTCCACATCGCCGCCAACGTGCTCGGCATTGGTCTATTTTTGATCGCAGGCGCCGCAGGCTCCGTTTATCTCTTGCAAGAGCGCCGCTTGCGCACCAAAAAGCGGGTGGCACACCTGGGTTCACGCTTGCCGCCGCTCGACGCGCTCGACACGACCACGCACCGCTTGCTGCTCGCGGGTTTTCCGCTGCTCACCTTCGGCGTGGTCACCGGCGCCGTGTTCAGCCACCAACTGAGCAACTCCGGTGGCGCGGAGGCGCTCCGATCCATGCTCGGCTACGCGACCTGGATCTTGCTCGCGGCCGTGCTGGTGCTGCGAAAAACGGCGGGTTTTTCTGGGCGAAAGGCGGCGTACGGCACGATCGCGGGCGTCGTGTGCATGCTGCTGGTGTTGCTCATGTACGTCGTGCGGGCCAGCGGGAGCAATCTGTGATCGTCGTCGTCGGTCTATCGCACCGCACGGCTCCGATTGCCGTACGCGAGAAGTTGGTGCTGGAAGCAGCAGGCTTGCCGGACTTCTTGCGTGCGCTCGTGCAACGGCCGGAGATCGGGGAGGCGTTGCTCGTCTCGACCTGCAACCGGGTCGAGCTAGTAGCAGCCGGGCGCTCGGGTTTCGACTCCGATCTCGGGCAAGTCGCTAGAGCCTGCGTGGACGCGCTCGCCGCCCATTCGCCGGGCATCGCTCCGCACCTCTATGCACACGTCGGCGGTGCCGCAGTGAGACACCTCTTCCGCGTCGCGGCCTCGCTCGACTCGATGGTCTTGGGTGAGCCGCAGATCTTGGGCCAAGTGAAGGAAGCCTACGAGGTTGCGCGCAAGGCCGGCACTGTCGGCTCGGTGCTTCACCGAACGCTGCCGCGCGCGATTCGCGCCGCCAAACGCGTGCGCACGGAGACCGCGATCGGCAGCGGACAAGTCTCCGTGCCGAGCGTCGCGGTGGATCTCACGCGCGAGATATTTGGTGATTTGGCCGGGCACTCCGCGCTCCTGGTCGGCTCGGGGGAAATGGCCGAAGCCGTCGCGCGGCTGCTCAAGGTCGGCGGCGCGTCGGTGGTCGTCGTGGGCCGTACGCTGTCCCGCGCAGAGGAGTTGGCGAACGCCGTCGGCGGCAGCGCGCGCCCGTGGTCCGCTTTGCAGCAAAGCCTGGTCGAAGCGGATGTGGTCGTCACCAGTACCAGCGCGCCGCACTTCGTGGTCGATTACGACATGGTGAGCGCCGCGCGGCGCGCGCGCCGCGGTAAAAACCAGTTCTTCATCGACCTGGCCGTGCCGCGTGACGTCGAGCCGCGCATCGAAACGCTCGATGGGGAGTTCCTCTACAACATCGACGATCTGTCGAAGGTGGTGTCCGATACGCTGTCCACGCGCACACGCGAGGCCGCATCGGCCGAGGCCATCGTCGGTCGCGAAGCGGAGGGCTATGACCGCTGGGCGGATGCCGAGCAAGCCACGCCGACCATCGTTCAATTGCGTGCGCGCCTCAGCTCGGCGCTCGAAGAGGAGCTTTCTCGGAGTCTGCGCGGAAAGCTCAAGCACCTACCCGAAGGCGACCGGGCTGCGCTCTTGAAAATGGTGGACTCCGCCGTCAATCGCTTACTTCACCAACCGACCATTCGCTTACGCCAAGCGGCGCTCGATCGCGCACAGGATGGCTTGTCCTTGGAGCAACTCAGCGCTGCAATCAGCGAACTATTTGCGTTCGATGCCGAACTCGAAGCCGTGAGCTCGCCAGAAAATGCGCTTTCGGAATCCGACGCCGAGGGCGACAATGCTCGTCTGTCGATCGCGCCCAAAGCCCGCGTCGTGGCTTCTCGTAGCTGACCGTGTACCAGCTTTTTTTTCAAGGCGTCCTGCGGTGGCTGCCGACGGAGTGGGTACATCACGTGGCGCTCGCCGGCTTACGTGTATTCATGACGCTATTCGGCGGGCTGGCTCGGCGCACACTGCGCAGCAGCGATCCAAAACTTTCGATCGACGCACTCGGTTTGCACTTCCCACACCCGATCGGCTTGGCCGCGGGCTTCGACAAGAACGCGACGGCCTACGAGGCACTCGCGGCGCTCGGTTTTGGCTTCGTCGAAATCGGCACCGTGACCGGCCAGGCGCAACCCGGTAACCCGAAGCCGCGGCTTTTTCGGCTACCGGCCGATCGCGCGTTGATCAATCGCATGGGCTTCAACAACCTGGGCGCCCGCGTGGTCGCCACGCACCTGACCGCCCAGCGCAGCGTGCCGATCGGCGTGAACATCGGCAAAACCAAAGTCGTGAGTGAAGAGAACGCGGCCAGTGACTACGTGCTCAGCACTCGCTGGCTCGGCCCGCTCGCTGACTACCTCGTCGTCAACGTCAGCTCCCCGAATACGCCGGGCCTACGCAATCTGCAGACGGTCGAGCTCTTGCGCCCGTTGCTCGCGGCGGTGAAAGCCGAGCTCGGGCAAAGCTCGAAGCGAACGCCCTTGCTCGTGAAAATCGCGCCCGATCTGAATGACGCGGACATCGACGCCATCGCCGATCTCGCCTTGGAGCTCGAGCTCGACGGCATCATCGCCACCAACACCACCGTCTCACGCGCGGGGTTGAAGAGCACCACTGCCGAGATCGAAGCCTGCGGCGCGGGCGGCCTGTCCGGCGCGATCCTGAAAGCGCGTTCGCTCGAGGTCTTGCAGCGTCTGTACCGCCGCGTTGGCACGCGTCTGACATTGATCTCGGTGGGCGGCATAGAGACTCCAGAAGACGCATGGGCGCGGCTCGCCGCCGGAGCGTCCCTGGTTCAGATCTATACCGGATTCGTGTATCGCGGCCCGCTCGTGGTCTGGTCGCTGCAGCGCGGTTTGGCGCGGCTTTTGCGCGCTTCGAGCTTCGGCTCGATCGCCGAGGTCGTGGGCAGCGCGGCGGCATCCAGCACTTCGCCGACGTTGGAATCTCGGTAAGAGATCCTTTTCTAGCTCGCTAAAGTGCGTAACTCTCGCGGCCGATGACCCTTTCTGTACGCGGCCTGACCAAAAGCTACGGCCTGGGCGAGGCACGAATCGCGGTGTTGCGCGGCGTCGACCTCGACGTGGCGCCGGGCGAAATGTGCGCGGTGATGGGCCCCTCGGGAGTGGGCAAGAGCACGCTGCTTCATCTGATCGCCGGGCTGGACGAGCCAGATCAAGGCACGGTCGAAGTGTTGGGCACGCGGCTCAGCGGGCTCGACGATCGCGCGCGAACGCTAATCCGTCGTGACAAGATTGGGATCGTTTATCAATTCTTCAACCTGGTGTCGAACCTCAGCGCGCTCGAGAACGTACTGCTGCCGTTCTACATTGCAGAGGTACCTCCCGATCGCGCTGCAGCCGAACGCGTGCTCGAGCGCGTCGGCATGGCTAGCCGTGCTTCCCATCTGCCGGCGCAGCTTTCGGGCGGCGAGATGCAGCTCGTCACCATCGCCCGCGCGCTGGTACGAAGCCCCGGCCTCGTTTTGGCTGACGAACCCACCGGCAACGTCAACGTCGCCACCGGCAAGCGCATCCTGATGTTGCTGCGCGAGGTGCTGAAGGAAACGGGGAGCTCGATGCTGATGGTGACACACAACCCCGAGGACGCGTTGCGCGCGGACCGAGTCGTGTTCATGAAGGACGGGCTGATCCCCGCGGAGGCGTCGATCAGCCGCGCGATCGACGTGGCCGAGATTCACCAGAAGCTTCGGGAGCTGGGAATTTGAGCCTCGCCGGCTTCTTGGCGGCGAAGAATCTGCGCGCCGATCGCTTTGCCACCGCCTGCATGGTGCTCGGCGTTGCGCTCGGCACCGCGACCGTGAACGTCGTCTTGGCGTTGGACGAGAACACGCGCCGCACGGAAGCCAACAATTGGACTACCAATCCCGACCTCGCGCCCGATTTCAAACGCACCGTCTCGCTGCTTCCAATGCGAGCCACGGAGCCATCTCCGGTCGCTTCCGCCCAACCGCTCGCCAAGACGGAGGACGTCCGCGAGGAAATCCACGAAGACTATCAGGTGATGCGCTCGGCGATTCGACTCGGCTCGCTGTCCGCCTTTCTTGTCGGCGCGCTGATCGTATTCTTCAGCCTAGCGGTGGTCATCGAACACCGCCGCCGCGAGGTCGCCTTGCTACGCAGTCTGGGTGCCTCCGCTCGCCAGGTGGTCGCCGTCTTCGTGCGCGAGGCGGCGTGGGTCGGCTTGATCGGTGCGGTCCTGGGATTTCTAGCCGCGATTCCACTCACCAAGCTGGCCGCGCGCGCCGGCATCACCACCACCGGCCGCGCGCACATCGGTTGGGTCACGTTTCCATGGTGGGAAATGCTGGCCGTCTCCGCGATCGGAGGGTTGACGGCACTGCTCGGCGTACTGCCTCCAGTGCGCAAGATCCTGAAAATGAATGTGCCCGAGACGCTCCGGCCACGCTTCCTCGATGAAGATCAGGCTCGAGCGCGCAGACGCAAGACTTCGGGTGTGACGCTGATCGTGCTTCCATTCTCGTTGCTCGTGTACGGCTTGATGCGTCCGCTGTTTCGCGAGGTCTTGCCTTCGCTCGCGTTTTTCGTGCTCGAAGCCGCCCTGGTCATGGCGGCGCTGTTGGCGCTGCTGCTGATGGTTCCCGATTTGACCCGACTGGTCGGTGGCGGATTGGCGCGCGTCTTCTTGCACGGTCCCGCGGCCGCGCGGCTCCTGGTCCTACGTCGCATCAGCCGCCAGGGCCACGAGCTCGCCTGGTCGGTCGGGGGCGTAATGCTCGTGTTCGCTCTGCTCTTGTCTTTGCACATCTCCACGCATGCGCTCAAGGCGGAGGTTAGTCGCTTCGGCGAAACCGCCCTGTTCGACCACAGTTTCGTGTTCACCGAGGATCAACGACCGATACCGAGTGAAGTGCTCGCGGCCATTCCAGCGGGCGTCACGGTGACGCGCTATTCTGGCCGGACGCCGCTGCCGAACCCGGTCTCCGCGGTGTCACGGGCGGATCTCCAGGCTTTCGCGCGCGCCACGCGGCGACCCGAGCTGATCGCGATCGCCGATCGCTTCGATGAAAATGGCGTGATCCTTTCGACTCTGATGTCGCGACGCTTGGGATTGATGGCTGGCGATCGACTCGAGCTCTCGAGCACCCGAGGCACGCGGACGCTGCAAGTGACGGCGGTAACGGACGCGATCGGCTTCGTCCCGACGCTCGACACTTACCGGAATAGCAAGACCTACGCCATCGTCGAGGCCGCGAGCTACCCCGTGATCGAGCCTTTCGCTCGACCGATCGGCGCCGCGCTGGTGCTCACGGACCCGCCGACGGCTCAACTGATCGACTGGCCCGTGATCAAGCGGTTGCGGGCCTCGCCGCACGTATTTGCATTTACCGGGATATCGTACGCGGTCTTTCGACGACACGAGACCACGCGAGACTTTCTGATCTTCGATATCATCATCCTCCTGACGACCGTGCTCGCCGCTATTGGCGTCGCGAACCAGCTCATACTGGCCGTGCACACGCGGCGCCGAGAGCTCGCGCTCTTGCGAGTGCTCGGCATGACTGCCGACCAGATTCGCAAGATGCTCTTGCTCGAAGGAGCATTCGTCGGCCTGCTCGGAGGAACCATGGCCGTAGTGCTGGGTGTACCGCTCGGTTTAGGGTCGATCGCCGCTCTGAAGCTCGTCTCCACCTTCGAAGTACGCTTCGATCTTCCCTGGTACTATCCGCTGCTGACCGTCGCAGGCGCCGTGACGATCGCGTTGCTCGCGGCGCTCTACCCCGCGATTCGAGCCGGCGGCGCGCGATCTGCCGAATCCATCAACTACGAGTAGACCGGACTGCCGAAGCCGCCGGCTGCGTGGCAAGGAGCTGGTGCGGGGGGCGATCGCGCCCCGCAACGCACGCTCAGCCCTGCGTCGAAGTGCGGATCGATCGCCGAAACCGTGAGCGCGCAGCGTCAGCGGCTCGAAATTAGCCGAATCCGCAAACTCGCCTTGCGGGAGCCTGGCACTCGATCTAGGTGGGACGAGCCTCCGGATAGTCTCATGAGCAACGAATACCTCGACCGCGGCGTGTCTGCCACGAAGGAAGACGTGCACCGCGCCATCGCCAAGCATTCGGCAGGCGAGGTTCCAGGCGCGTTCTGCAAAGTAATCGCAGATCCCGCGGGTGATCCCCAGATGGTGGCGGTGATGCACGCTGACGGCGCGGGCACGAAGTCATCCGTGGCCTACCTGCTGTACGCGGAGAAGGGCGATGCGAGCGCGTTCGCCGGTATCGCGCAAGATTCGTTGGTGATGAACACGGACGACCTTTTGTGCGTCGGAGCGACGAGTGGATTTTTGGTCAGCAACACCATCGGCCGCAACGCGCATCGCGTGAAGGGCGACGTGATCGCGGCCTTGATTGATGGCTACGAGTCGTGCGCGGCGATGCTGCGTGAGCACGGTATCGAAATCACCCTGACCGGTGGCGAGACGGCGGACGTCGGTGATTTGGTGCGCACCGTGATCGCGGATTCGACGGTCTTTGCGCGCGTTCCGCGCGCGGCCGTGGGCGACTTTTCGCGCGTCGCCGCCGGCGACGTGATCATCGGGCTCTCGTCGACCGGTAAGGCTAGCTACGAGAGTAAGGAGAACTCGGGCATCGGCTCGAATGGGCTCACGCTGGCACGTCACGCGCTGCTCGCGCATTCCTACGCCGAGCGTTTTCCGGAGAGCTACTCGGAGACCATTCCCGCGGACAAGGTCTACTGCGGGCGCTTTCAGCTCGAGGATGCGCTGCCGGGCAGCTCGCACGATATTGCTTGGGGTCTACTCTCGCCCACGCGCACCTATTTGCCGATCGTTCGCGCGATCTTGGGGTCCGCCATCGCCTCGCAGGTGACGGGGATCCTGCATTGCAGCGGTGGTGGGCAGAGCAAGTGCCGCGGCTTCGGACGCGGTCTGCATTACGTGAAAGATTCGCTGTTTCCCACGCCGGCGCTATTTCAGACCATCCAAGACTCGGGCATCGAAACCAAACAGATGTACGAAGTGTTCAACATGGGGCATCGCTTGGAGCTGTACGTGCGGCCGGCGGTAGCGGCGACCGTGATCGAGGCGGCCGCGCGCTATGGCGTGGAAGCCAAAATCGTGGGCCGAATCGAGGCAAATCACGGTTCCGAGACCAACCGCGTGACCATCGCCGCAAACGGTCAAACTTACGAGTACGCCTGAGTTGCCCATGGCACGCACGCATTTCACCTACGCCACTCGCAAGAGCGCACTCGCGCTCGCACAATGTCGTGCGCTCGTTGCCGTGCTCCAGCAGCTGCATCCCGAATTCACTTTCGAAGAACTGCAGGTCGTGACCACGGGCGACCGCATTCAGGATCGCGCGCTGAGCGAGATCGGCGGTAAGGGGCTGTTCATCAAAGAGATCGAAGAGGCATTGCTCGACGGCCGCGCGGACTTTGCCGTGCATTCGTCGAAAGACGTGCCACCGGAGCTGGCGCCGTCGTTGATCGTGGAATGCTTTCCGGAACGGGTGGACGCGCGCGACGTGATCGTGACCCGTTCGGGCGCGGATTTCGACGCCCTGCCCGAGGGCTCGACCATCGGCACTTCGTCCTTGCGTCGCCGCATTCAGCTCAGCGCGTTGCGCCCAGATTTGCAGTTTTCCGTCCTGCGCGGCAACGTCGATACGCGCATTCGCAAATGCCGCGCGGGCGAGGTGGAAGCGATCGTGTTGGCGCGCGCGGGCATGCTTCGGTTGGGTATCGAGAACGAGGCCAGCGAGGTGCTGTCCGCCGAGCGTTCGCTGCCGGCGGTCGGCCAGGGCGCCTTGGCCGTCGAACAGCGCGCGGACGACGCGGACGTTCTCGCGCTGCTCGCTGCCGTGTCGCACTCCGAAACGAAAATTGCCGTCCTGGCCGAGCGCGGCGTGATGCGCGCGGTCGAAGGCAACTGCCAAACCCCGGTCGCCGCCTACGCCCTGCGCGAAGGCTCCGAAATCTGGCTCCGCGCCCTCCTCGCCGACCCAGACGGCTCGAATCTGCGCAAAAATGACGTGCGTGGCCCTTGGCCCGCCAGCGCCGTCGCGGCCTCTGCCCTGGGCGAAACCCTCGGCCGCAGCCTCCGCGGGTGAGACGAGGCCAGAACGCTCACGCGCCCGAGACGCACCTCTCGGCGATAAAATAATACTGTGCACGCATGCACGCACAGTATTTTTGGCTGCCGCGAGGGCTACCGTGGCCGGCCGCTACCGTGGCCGGACCAACGCCGCTCGGTCGGTCGCTGCTCCGTTGCTGC
Organism: Pseudomonadota bacterium; assembly: GCA_037200885.1. GTDB lineage: Bacteria > Myxococcota_A > Polyangia > Polyangiales > Polyangiaceae > PMG-095. Next base: position 29,556 of record JBBCIN010000003.1, on the reverse strand, counting down.
TCGGTTGCTCCTTGGTCGCGCCCACGGGGGCACGCCGCACGCCGCGAGCTGCGATGCCGGATCGCGATCGCCCTTCTCACCCCTTCTCACTCTCCCCGCCCATGATATGGTCCGCGCCATGCTCCTCCGGAACCTGGTCAAGCTCTCCTTATTGACTGCGCTCGTCGTCCCGAGCGCGCTTTCGCTCACGGCCTGTGGCCCCAGCAATGAGGTCAAACACGCGCAGATCAAAGCCGGCGAGATGCCTGAAAAAGGTGAGTGGCAGGGCGTGTACTACGACCGAACCTACGGTTACTTGCACCTGCTGGTCGACGGCAAGACCGCGCAAGGTGCCTGGCGCACCGGTGGTGGTGACGCCTATGGAGAGCTGCAGGGCGAGACGGATGGGAACGTGCTCCGCTACACCTGGACGCAGCACAAGATCGGCCAGATTGGTAAGGAAGCCAACAGCAACGGCAAAGGCTACTTCGTGTACAGCATTCCCAAAGAGGGCGAAGCGCACCAGATCGCTGGTGAGTGGGGCCTCGGCGAGAGCGATGCGGGCAATCCTTGGAAGGCGGTCAAGCAGACCAACATGCAGCCCAACCCGGCTTCTGTGAAGCCGGACGAGATCGAGGGCAAGGTCAACGCGGGCGGCTGGGATGACGAGGGCGGCGACAAAGGCTCGAAGAAACCCGACGGCGACTCACCCGAGGGGAAATAGTCCGTGCCAGGTGATGCGGCAAAAGGGCTGCAATTCAAGGAGTCCCCTATTTTCGAACGCGGCGCTCCGGGCCGTAGCGGCGTGTCGCTCAGTGCGCTGGATGTGCCCGCCGTCGATTTGAAGCAAGCGCTTCCCGGCCTCGAGCGCAAGTCCGCCGCGGCCTTGCCCGAGGTCAGTGAACCCGAAGCGATTCGTCACTTCGTGCGCTTGAGCCAATGGAACTTCAGCATCGACACGCAGTTCTATCCGCTCGGCTCGTGCACCATGAAGCACAACCCGAAGGTGAACGAGTGGGCCGCGCGGCTCGATGGTTTCGCCAACTTGCATCCGCTCACCCCGCCGCACCTAGCGCAGGGCGCGCTCGAACTGATGGTGCGCTTGCAAGCGCTGCTCGCCGAGATTGTCGGCATGGACGGCGTGAGCCTGCAGCCCGCTGCTGGCGCGCAGGGTGAGCTCACGGGTCTGATGATGATCCGCGCGTACCACCAGAGCCAGGGCCGCTCGCCGCGCAAGGTCCTGATCCCGGACAGCGCGCACGGCACGAATCCCGCGAGCTGCGCGTTGAACGGCTTCGAAGCCGTACCCTTCGCGTCGGGTCCGCAAGGCATCGTCGAACCGGAGACGCTCGCGCGCGCGCTGGAAGCCGCGGGCGGGGACGTCGCAGGGTTGATGATGACCAACCCGAATACGATTGGCCTGTACGAAAGCGCGATGCCGAAGCTCGCCCAGCTCGTGCACGAAAAAGGCGGCCAAGTGTACGGCGACGGCGCCAACATGAATGCCGTTCTCGGCCGCGCGCGTCCCGGTGATGCGGGCGTGGACGTGATGCAGTACAACCTGCACAAGACCTTTACTACCCCGCACGGCGGTGGCGGCCCCGGCTCCGGTCCGGTCGCGTTCAAGCGGCACTTGGATCCGTTTCAACCAGCGCCGGTCGTGCGCAGCGCTGACGGCACATTCATCATCGATCACGATCGGCCGCAGACGGTCGGCCGCGTGCGCTCGTTCCTGGGCAACTTCGGAATGATGGTGCGCGCCTATACTTACATTCGCGAGCTGGGGGCAGAAGGCCTGCACAGCGTGAGTGATTTGGCGGTGCTCAACGCCAACTACATCGCCGCCCTGTTGCGCGACGTCTTGCCGCTGGCTTTCGAGACTCCGATGCTGCACGAAGCGGTCTTCACCGACAAAGCGCTCGAAGCGAAAACCGGCGTAAAAACCCTGGATTTGGCCAAGCGCCTGATCGACTACGGCTATCACCCGCCGACCGTGTACTTTCCGCTCGTGGTGCGCGGCGCGCTGATGGTCGAACCGACCGAGACCGAGACCAAGCAAACCATCGACTCGTTCGTGGCCGCCGTGAAGGCGATCCTGAAAGAGGCTGAGGAGTCGCCGGAGTTGGTCAAGGGCGCGCCGCATCTGACGCGCCTTGGTCGACTCGACGAAGCCCGCGCGGCTCGCAAGCCGCGCCTGCGTTGGTCGCCTGTTTCGACTGCTCCCTCGGACAACGCCTCGGATACCGCCGGAAGCGCGTGAAGCTCGCCGAGCTGCTCGCTCTGCAGCAGCGGAGCCACGGCTCGGCGCGCCTGCTGCAAAACCTGGGCGACGGCTTCTTGTACGAAAAGAACCCGTTCTTTCGGCGCATTCGCGACGCGGCGCGTGCGCGCGGGATAGGCTTTACGCTGGGCGATCCGGGGGACTATTTCGCGTTCCCGCTGGTCGCGCTCGATACCGTACTGAGCACCCGCAAAGTGCCGTATCGCGCAAACTACGCTGCGCTTTCCGCTTTCGAGCGGGCGCGGCCGGGCTTCTTCACGCTGGCCGACCTGCACAAGAATCGCCCGTTACCCAACTACGTCCTGCACGAGTCGGCACATGCGGTGGCGTTTCACGAGCTGTTTGGGCGACCGCGCGATACCCACGCGGCACTCTCCGATCCGAGCAAGCTCGTGCATGTCGTGCTGGGCGAGGCGTACGCGATGACAGCGGAGTATTTTGCCGCCTGTGCCGTCTCCGGATCGATCCATGCTTGGTTTTTTTCGATCAATTCTTACCGTCATCGCACGCCAGCGAGGAAGGCCGTGGGCGAGCTCGTGACGCGCCTGGGCCTGCCGCTCTTGGTCTGGCTCGTGCTGATCGCCTTCTTGGAGAACAACTTTTTCGTCGAGCGTTTGCCGATGAAGACGCTCGATCGCGCGCTCGAGCTCTACCCACTCGGCAAATTGCCGGCCATCTCCCGCGCACAGCGGGCTCGGCTGTGCCGCGCTCTCAGCGCGCTGATGGTGATGGACCCCGAGTTTCGTGAAGACACCGCGCGCCTGTTCCTGACCATGCACGGCTATCGCCGCAACATCCGCAGCGTGCTCTCGGACGAACCGCTCGATTTGATCGCCAGCGGCGGGGATCTGCCCGCCCGAGTTGCTCGGCTAGTCCGCGCGCTCTGCGACTAGATTTGCCGGTGCGAATCTGGGATGCCGCTGATCTTGCCGCGTGGCCGGATCCGGGTCGCCGTCGGTGATGCGGATTCGTCACGCGCGACAGCCGGAAACAATGGCCCTTTCGCCGGGCCGGTGGGGTTCGCGCCTGACACGCGGGGAGCATGGACATACAATCGGGCCAAGCTGGCAAGCTCGACACGCTGTCGAAATACCCAGCCGACAGAATATTCGCACATGGCATCCCGAACCTCGCTCGTTCAAGACGGCCTCCTCGACACCCATCGCAAGGCTCTCGCGATCAACTTGGACCCGCGGCGCTATGGCACGTTCGCTGAAATCGGTGCAGGTCAAGAGGTGGTGCGCTGGTTCTTTCGCGTGGGGGGCGCGGCCGGCACCATCGCCAAGAGTATCTCCGCGTACGACATGGCCGTGAGCGACGCCATCTACGGGCACACCGAGCGCTACGTCGCGCGCAAGCGGTTGCAAAGCATGCTCGACTACGAGCACGAGCTGAATCTTCAGCGTCTACGCGACGCGCGTGGGGACACGACCGCGTTCTTCGCATTTTCGGACACGGTGTCGGCGCGGAATTTCGCCGGTACCAATGACTGTCACGGTTGGATCGGCGTGAAGTTCCAAGCCCATCCGCGCGATCAAGACAGTCAAATCATCATTCACGTGCGCATGTTGGATGCTGAAAATCAGCTGCAACAAGAGGCGCTCGGCGTGGTGGGCGTGAACCTGCTGTACGGCGCGTTCTTCTTGCATCACGATCCGGAGCGGTTGGTCGAATCGTTGATTCACAACCTCACCACCGATCGCATCGAGATCGACATGATCGAGTTCTCGGGCATCGAATTCCGCAGTGTCGACAATCGCGTGATGAGCTTGAAGCTGGTGCAGCTTGGCTTGTCAGGCGCCGCCATGTTCGGCGCGCATGGTGAAGTGCTCCAGCCTTCCGAGGTGTTGTATCGGCATCCGGTGTTGGTGGAACGCGGCAGTTTTCGACCCGTAACCCGCGTGAACATGGACATGTTGAACTCCGCGAACGATGCGTTCAGCAAATCCTTGGTCGAGAGCGGAACCCATGCGGAGCCGGTTCAGCTCTTGGAAATCACGATGCGAAATCTGATGGCCAGCGGCGAAATCGACTACCGCGATTTTTTGGCGCGCGCCGACATGATGGCTACTACCGGCAAAATAGTGCTCATTTCGGACTACTTCGAATACTACCGGCTGGCCGCGTACATTCGCCGCTATACGAATCAGCGCATCGGTATCGCGATGGGCGCGGGCAGCCTGCTCGAACTTTTCGACGAGAAATACTACGCGCACCTAGAGGGTGGCATCCTCGAATCATTCGGTCGCCTGTTCAAGAACGACCTGAAGCTCTATGTGTACCCGCTGCTCGACGCCGCCAGCGGCGAACTCATCACCGTCGAGAGTCTGAAAGTCGCAAGCGAGCTCGTCAAGTTGTTCGGGCACCTCGTCGACCGCGGTTGCATTCAACAACTCGATAACTTCGATCGCTCGATCTTGCACATCTTCTCGCGCGACGCGCTCAAGCGTATCAAGGCCGGTGACCCGTCCTGGCAAGAGATGGTGCCCCCCGAAATCGCCGAAGTCATTCGCAAACGCGGCCTGTTTGGCTACCACCCCTCACACAACGAGCCGCGCTCCGACGAAGCCCGCAGCGCCGGCCGAGCGAACTAGCTCTTTTTGCGCAAATCTGCCGCACTCGGCGCGAGGACAATGCTCGCCCGCTGTGTGCTAATTTGAGCGCGTGTTTAGCCCAAAATCGATCGCGCTACGAACCCCCGTGTGGACCTCCTTGGCTGCTGCGCTGCTGCTGGCAGCCTGCAATCGTGAAGCGCCGGCTGCGTCCTCTTCGTCGCAAGCGGCGTTGCCCACGGCGGCGGCCGCGCCGCCCCCGTCGGTAGCTCCCGCGCCCGTCGCGCCCGCGCCCGCGCCCGCGCCCTCGGCCGACGGCGCAGCGACGCTCCTCGCCGTGGGCGCGGAGGTACCGGACGTGGCAGCGCCGGCGCAGGACGGCAAGGTAGTCCGTTTGCGCGCGCTGCGGGGCAAACCCGTGATCGTCTATTTCTACCCCAAGGACGACACGACGGGCTGCACCATCGAGGCCAAGGGTATCCGCGATCAGTATGCCGAGCTGAGTCGCCGCGCGGTCGTGCTCGGAGTTTCGGAAGACTCCCTCGATTCGCACAAGGCATTTGCCACGAAGTACGATCTGCCGTTCCAGCTGCTCGATGACACTAGCCACGCGTTGGCCAGCGCGTTCGGGGTGCCGCTATCTTCGGGCCATGCCAAGCGCGTCACCTTCGTGATCGATGCCTCGGGCAAGGTCAGCAAGGTGTTCCCGAACGTGAACCCGGATGGGCACGCCGCGGAGCTGCTCGAGGCGCTCAAGGCGCTCGGCTAGCGGCTGGCGTGATTCAGGGGGCGATCAATGCGGGCGGAGCCGGCTGCGTTGCAGGTTCGGGTGAAGCCTCAGGCTCGCTCCTGGGCATGCGAACGATCCGGTAAACGCCGAGTCGATCGATCTGAACCAAGGAAATCCGGCGGCGACGCAAGGCCGCGGCGACCCGCTTGACCTGGGTGTTGTACGATGGTTCGAGCATGAATAGCTTGATCTTCGCGTCGAGTGCGCGGTTGATCGATCTTGCCGACGCCTCCGGATCTTCGATGATCCAAGTTCGCCAACGGGACCAGATCCACTTGTCTTCGAAGGTCGTATACACCGTCGCGCTCGCTGGGATTTCACGCGACATCCGCGTGAGCATGCCTTCCTTGCTGTGGACGAAGCGGCGCAGGAAGGTGAACGAACACATGGCGTGCGCGCCGACCTCATAGCAGCCGGCGCCGGCGAGGACGGCCACTAGCAACGCGCCCGGAATGAACACGGCGCGCCTGCGGCAGTAGCCCAGGAACAGCAAGGGTGGCAACGCCGCCATCAAGTAGACGGGAGCGAGGTAGCGCGGCACGCTGTGATGCACTTCACCCTGGCCGAGGCCCGCGCCGAATACTCCGTCTTGCAGGCGGGAAATCAGGAATACCAACACCACCAGGACTGCGCCTGCCCGCAAGCTGCGCGACAGCCGAGAACCTTGCAAGAGCAGCGGGATCAGCGCGAGTTGCCCGAACAAGAGTAGGCCGATCGGACCTAGCGTGAGCCAGTACTTGCGGAACTGCGTGCTGGCCACGGTCCAGTCGGGAATGCCCATCGGTATCAGCAGCGAGCGAAGCAGGCCGACGCCCGGGTGCTCTTGGGGATCAGCCGGGCCCCATTGGCGGTCGATGGCCATTTGATAGGCCGCGCGCAGGGCATGTCCGGTGATCAGCTTGTTGAGGATCAAATTGGCCGACAGGGCGAGCACGCCCGAGGCAGAGACCAACAGGGCGATCATCTTCCACTCTGCGGGGTTGGCTGCGACGCTGAGTAGCAAGGCGACGACGAATAGATAAGCCGCGTAGTCGGGGCGCACGGCAGCGGCGTAGCCGAGACTCGCGAGCGCTGCGGCGAGCCAACCGACGCGGTTCGATTCGCGCCAACTGGCCCAGAAGAACACCGACCAGCAAATGCCGATCAGAAGTGGCGAGCCGTTGACCCAGGTGCGAAGCACCCAATACAGCGCGGGAAAGCCGAGCGCGGGGGCTGCGAGTGCAAGCCAGCGGCGCGATTTCGGTAGCAGCCGCGCGGTGCCGGCCGCGAACGCGCCCACGGCAGCGGCGGGCAGGGCCGTGATCAACAGCGGACCCAAGCTGCCCAAGCGTAGCAGCCAACCGTAAACATAGAAGCTGACGGGAGCGTAACTCGGGGTCGCTCGGCTGCCGATCGTGAGCCAACTCCGCGGGTGCAGCAGATCTTCCGGATCGGGGAGGGGCACATCCAAGAACGGTCCCTGGTGCTTGGCGATCAGCTCCGCCGCGTAGCGAACCACGGCTTCATCCGAGGAGGGGAATACGTGCGGGTCGATGCCCCAGGCCCAAAGCAGCCCCGCGAGCGTGACGACGAACCACACGCCGGCAATGCCCAGCAGTACGGCCACAGGCGAGCACAGGGCTCCTCCCACACGACTGAAGGCGACGCCCAGCCGACCCCCGGCCCCACCCGGATTTGAGCTACTTTGTTCGAGCATTTCAGTCTTCTGCGAACTCGGAAGCTGTCATGGGCTGGCGCACTCGTCAAGCATCCCCAAATGACTTTGCCCTGCGAATACAAGTAGATTGTGGGCGCACGAGCGCCTCGGCGGTGGTAATGAGCCCCTGCTCTATGACCACTACCGGAATCGAAACAGTCGAGCACGCGGGAGTCGCCTACGCGCTGATCATTCGTTCGCAGGCAACGAGTGATGCCAAGTACAACTTCTTGACTGATCCGCAGAATCCTCTCCAGCTCGGAATGAACTTCTACAAGGCTGGGGAAGTGATCAAAGCGCACTACCACTTGAAGCGCCAGATCGAGACCAACTCGGTGGTGCAAGAGTTTCTGCTGCTCGGCGCAGGCCGCGCATTATTGCGTTTGTACGACGCAACGGATCAGAGTGAGTTCACCTCGCTACCCCTCGACACCGGCGACATGGTGCTACTTTTGGCGGGTGGCCACAGCTTGGATATCCAAGAGGACACCAAGATCGTCGAAATCAAGCTTGGCCCGTACGATGGTAAGAGCAAAGACAAGGTGGTATTCGGAGCATGAGCTCGAGCGACTTCATTCCGGTGTGTGAACCGCTGCTCGGCGGACGCGAGCTCGAGTACGTGACCAGAGCCGTCTCAGGCGGGTGGATTTCGTCGAGCGGCAGCTACGTCGCCGAATTCGAGCGTGAGTTTGCCAAGTATTTGGGAGTGCCCTACGCGGTGACGACTACTTCCGGCACCACGGCCTTGCATCTGGCGTTGGTCGCGGCCGGTATTGGCGCGGGCGATGAAGTGATCATTCCCGCGTTCACCATGATCGCCTCGGCCATGGCCGTTTGCTACACGGGCGCCAAGCCCGTATTCGTGGATGCGGATGCCTCGAATTGGAACCTGGATCCGAGCCTAATCGAGGCCAAAATCAGCGCCAAGACTCGGGCCATCATGCCCGTCCACGTGTATGGCCACAGCTGCGATATGGACGCACTGCAGCGCATCGCAGACAAACACGGCTTGCTCGTGATCGAGGACGCCGCGGAGGCGATTGGCTCTCGCTACAACGGTCGCTTGTGCGGAAGCATCGGCGACATGAGCTGCTTCAGCTTCTTCGCCAACAAGCTGATCACCACCGGTGAGGGCGGCATGGTCGTGGTTCGGGACGAACGCTTCATCGAGCGCCTGCGCTACTACAAGAACCTGTGCTTCCCGCTGGACGGCTCGCGGCGTTACGTACACGAAGACATCGGCTTCAACTATCGAATGCCCAACGTGCTCGCGGCGATCGGTCTAGCGCAGCTGGAGCGCGCAGATTTCTACCTCGAGTGCCGACGTTCGAACGCGGTTCGCTACAACGCGTTGCTCTCAGGGCAGCGAGGCATCGTCATCCCGCCCGAGCTGCCGTGGACGACGAACTCGTATTGGATGTACTCCATCCTGATTGGCGATGATTTCGGCATCAGCCGGGATCAGGTGATGCTCGGGCTCAAGGCCGCGGGCATCGAGACACGCTCGTTCTTCGTGTCGATGCACCGCCAGCCGGCTCTGAAGAAGTTCGGCTGCGACGTATCGGGGAACTACCCGGTGACGGACGATCTAGCGCGGCGAGGCCTCTATTTACCCTCGAGCTCTGGCCTCACCGATGCTCAGATCGCGCGCATCAGCAGCGCGCTGCTCGCGCTGCGCGCTTAGCTCTCAGTAAAACATCTTGGGCGTCTTCGCGTCGTCGCGGATGGCTTCGAAGTCCGCCGTGGCCATCAGCCTCACGAGCTCCTGGAAGGTGGTCTTTGGCGTCCAACCAAGGAGCTTCTTGGCCTTGCTGGCGTCGCCCAGCAGCAGGTCGACCTCGGTCGGGCGGTAGTAGCTCGGGTCGACCGCAACCAGAACCGCGCCAGTTTTTACGTCGATCCCGCGTTCATTCTCGCCCTCGCCCTCCCAGCGCAACTCGATCTCGAGCGCTCTGAAAGTAAGCTCGCAGAACTCACGCACCGTATGGCACTCGCCGGTCGCCAGCACGTAGTCGTCGGGAGTCGGCTGCTGCAACGCGAGCCACATGCCCTCCACATACTCGGGCGCGTAGCCCCAATCACGCTGCGCGCCCAAGTTGCCCAGCAGCAGCGTGTCGAGCTTGCCGAGTTTGATCTTGGCGGCTCCGAGCGTGATCTTGCGCGTGACGAAGCTCTCTCCGCGGCGCGGCGACTCGTGATTGAACAGAATGCCGTTCACCGCGTACACGTCGTAAGCTTCGCGGTAGTTCACCGTGAGCCAGTAAGAGTACAACTTGGCGACGCCGTACGGGCTGCGCGGGTAAAAGGGCGTGGTCTCGTTCTGTGGGACCGCTTGCACTTTGCCGAACAGCTCGCTGGTGGATGCTTGATAAAAGCGCGCCTTGACTCCGGTTTCGCGCAGCGCATCCAGCAAGCGCAAGGTCCCCACGGCATCTACCTGGGCGGTATACTCGGGCATCTCGAACGAGACCTTGACGTGGCTCTGGGCTGCCAAGTTGTAGATCTCGGACGGCTGTACCTTGGCCACCAAACGATTCAAGTTGTTGGTGTCCAACATGTCGCCGTAGTGCAGGTGAAAGCGATCGGCGTAGACCGGGTTGGAATGCACCGCGTCGATGCGCCCGCGGTTGAACGAGCTCGAGCGACGAACCACGCCGTGGACGTCGTAACCCTTGCTCAGTAGCAGCTCGAGCAAGTAGGAGCCGTCTTGGCCCGTGATCCCCGTGATGAGCGCGCGTTTGACGCCTGCTTCAGACATTGGGCGTGCGGATATCACCGGGCCTTGGGAGCGTCAAACATTGCCAGGGTGCCTTGAAATGGCCGAACTTATGCTACGTTCCGGAGCGAACTGCGCGCGCTGCTTTTGCACGAGCCGTGACGTCAGAACCGCCAGAAATCCAATATGTCCGTCTTCGGCGCTTACTCGCAATACTACGACCTGCTGTACAAGGATAAGGACTACGTAGGCGAAGCGAGCTACGTTCGCTCGCTGATCGAGCAGCATCATCCGGGGGCACGCTCCGTGCTCGATCTCGGCTGCGGCACTGGCCGTCACGCGCTGCTACTTGCGGAGAGCGGCTATCTTGTCACGGGCGTCGACCGATCACCCGAGATGCTCGCTGCGGCCAAGGCTCAGCTGGCCAATGCGCCGCCGGAGCGGGCGGCGCGGCTCGCGTCTTCCGGGGCCGCGCCGGAATTCGTCCAAGGGGACGTGCGTTCCGTCCGCACCGGTCGGAAGTTCGACGTCGTAGTCTCGCTGTTCCACGTGATGAGCTACCAGACGAGCAACGCCGATCTCAAGGCGGCATTCGTCACTGCGGCAGAGCAGCTGCAACCCGGGGGTGTGTTCATCTTCGATTGTTGGTACGGCCCAACCGTACTCAGCGAGCGCCCCTCCGCGCGCACGCGCCAGTTGGAGGATGAGCACATCTCCGTCACGCGCAACGCGGATCCGGTATCGCATCCGAACGAGAACCTAGTGGACGTCAACTACCACGTTCTCATCACCGACAAACGCAGCGGCACAGTCGAGGAGCTTCGAGAAACGCACCGCATGCGTTACTTGTTCGCGCCCGAGGTGGCTCTGTTGCTCGAAGCATCCGGGCTGCAGCTGACCGCCGCTGTGGAGTTCATGAGCAACAAGCCGCTCGGCTTCGACACTTGGTCCGCGGTCTTCGTTGCGTCCGGTTCAGGGGCGAGGGGCAACGATTGAATGGTGGCTAGCTGCCACATCTTCGAGCGTCGCCTGCCCGCACCGTTCCGCGGTTTCTGAAAATGCCGCAGCTGAGCAAGCGGGTCAAACAGGTCGCTTCGTTCTTAATCGCGAGCGGCGTGATATTTTTCTTCGCGCGCGCGGTGCAGCGCAACTGGAGCGAGGTCAAGGCTCATCACTTTCGACTCGACTATCCTCTGCTCGTGTTCTCGTTTGCGACCGTGATCGCTGCCTCGTTGTTGGCGAGCCGAGCCTGGCAGACCGCGATCAACGTGCTCTCGGAAAGCAGGCAGCTGACCTTTCCGGAGACGGTGGCGACGGTCAACACCACCAGTCTGACCAAGTATTTACCAGGCAAGTTTTGGTCATACGCGATACAAATGTATTGGCTCTCGGCGCGCGGCTTCTCGAAGTCCCTGATTCTGTACGTCAACTTGATCAATCTGGTGATCTCGCTGGTCACGGGGGTGCTTCTGAGCTTGGTCTTCCTGCTCTTCGCCCGGGGTCCGTTTCCACGCAGCGCCGTCTTGGTCGCGTTCGTCTTGTTGCTCTCGCTCGACGCCATTTGTATGTACTTTCACACCCGCGCTCTCAAGCTCGGGATCGCGCTGGTCAAGCGGCTGTTCAAGCGCGAAATGGCCTTCTTCGACGTCTCGGCGCCACTGCTGATTCGTCTACACCTGATCCATTTTCTCGCTCAAGTGGTGTCCGGCATTGGCGGCTTCGCGCTGTGCGCCGCGATTGGTTACGACCTCGGGCTAAACACCATTCTGCTGGTGATGGCCTCGTTGATCCTTTCGGATACCGCAGGCTTCGTCGTGTTTCTCGTGCCCGGCGGGCTCGGAGTTCGCGAAGCGACCATGTACATGCTGCTCGGTGGCGCGGCGATCGGTTCGCTCGCGGTCGTCTTCCCACTGGTCTCGCGCATGCTGTACATGGGCGCCGATCTCGCGCTGGGCGTCGTGGCGCTTCAGTTGCTGCGCCGCTTCATCAGGCGCGAGCCCAGAACGGATCCGAGCCAACGAGTGAAGCCACTCTGACCTCGCGCAATTTCGCGCGGGTCGTGGTCTATGGCGGGATCGGCGGTCGTCCGACGGTGATCGCGCCTCGCAGCGCAGAGATCATGCTGTGTTCACACAAGTGTTCACACCGTATAATCTTCATCGGCGAGGTGTGCCCTTCGCGAAGGTGCCTCCTGCGGCCCAGCGGCGTTCTTTTGGTGCGCGGTACTAAGCCGATCTGCGCGCGACTCTCTCGTACACACTCACGTTCTCGCGCGCAGTTCGCGCCCACGAAAATAGTGCGGCTCGCGCAATCGAGCGGCGTGACAAATCTTGCTGCAGATCCGAGTCGGTCAACACTTTGCCGAGGCAGCGCGCCAAGTCGTCGGCATCGTCCGGCTCGGCCAATATTCCCGCATCGGCGAAGAACTCCGGAGCGTCCAACGCGCGCACGCCCACGACCGGCGTGCCGCAAGCCATGGCCTCGAGCGTCGAGAGGCCGAAGCCATAGTGCGATGGAAAAACCATCACGGTTGCCTGTGCGTAGTGCGTTGCCAGATCGGCCTCGGCGATGAAGCCCGCAAAGGTCACGTCGCTGACCGCGAGACTCCGAACCAAGCTCTCCAGCATCGGCTGATCGAGGCTGCTCTTGCCTCCGATCAACAGTTTTGCATCGGGGACCCGTGCTTTGACCTGGGCGAAGGCGCGAACCAAGACCTCGACCCCCTTCGACCGGCTGACCGCGCCCACATATAGAATCGTCCGTGGCAGTCGCACGATGTTAGGTCGTGGGAAGTAGCTTTGGTGATCCACGCCATAGTTGACCACGTGGACCTTGGACGGGTCGGCCCGCAAACGGCTGACGAGCTCATCCTTGGTTATTTGGTAGGGCACGATGATGGCGTCGGCGAGCTTCAAACAGATACGCACGCACTGCTGAGCCAGCCGATGCTTCAGGTTGCTCTCGAAGCCTGCAACGTTGAACGCGATCAGATCGTGAATCGTTACCACCAGGGGGCGTCGCCCGAGCAGCGCTGCGGGCGCGCCGCCCATCGGTGAGATCGCGTGATAGACGTCGGCGTCGGCACGCAGCAGGTCCAGCGCCTGCTGCGGAAGCTTGAGTAGGCCGCTCAGCGTGTTCTTGGCGAAGCCGGTGTCGACGACGGTCATGCCCACGTTGCCGCACTCTCGGGCCGTGTTCTCGACTAGCTCCGCCACGTAGCGATCGTGTCCACGGCCGGTATGTTTCGACGCGTGGTAGGGGTAGCTCAGTAGGGCCAGCTTGAGAGTGGCATTCACGCAAGAAACTCCAGGGTTTTGCCGCGATCCAGCGCGGCGCGGCGGCGTGGAGTAGCATCGCCGCAAAGCGATGGCAATTGTGCTGAGCGAAGGCTAAACGAGCTCGGTCATGCACGTTCTGTTCGTCACCCGAAAATACCCGCCGCGAGTCGGCGGCATGGAGAGCCTGAGCCACGGCCTGCTCACCGGGTTCCCCGAGCCCAAAACGACGATCACGTGGGGTGGTTCACAGGCGCATTTGGTTTGGTTTCTACCATACGTCTTTTGGCGCGTGGCATTCACCGCGCATCGCTACGACGTGATTCACCTGGGCGACGCAATGCTCAGCGCAGCAGGCTTTTTGCCTCGCTTGTTCGGGAAGAAAGTAGCCATCTCGGTGCACGGACTCGACCTGACGTTTCGTCCGCGCGTCTACCAAAGCTACCTGAAGCTATTTCTGAAGGCGGACGCGATCATCGCCAACAGTGAATCGACTCGAAAGCTCGCCGAAGCTCGGGGATTGCGCTCGGTGAGCACCATCTCGATCGGGGTCCCTGCTCGCTATTTCGAGGTCTCGCGCGCGAGTGCCAGTCACGTGGACGCTGAGCTGGAGCAGCGACGTAAAGGTCGCGTTGCGCTCGTTACGGTGGGCCGGCTCGTGCCCAGGAAGGGAGCCGCGTGGTTCGTGCGCTACGTGCTGCCGCGGCTCTCCAACGTTCTGTACGTCGTGGTGGGTGTGGGCGCGCACCACGACGAAATCGCGCGCGTCGCTGCCGAGGTGGGCATGACCGACAACGTGTGGCTGGTGGGCAGCGTGAGCGACGCTCGCCTGCTCGATCTGCTCGGCTCGAGCGACGTGTTCGTGATGCCGAACATCGTCGTGCCGGGCAACGTCGAGGGTTTCGGGATCGTCGCCATCGAGGCGTCCGCCAGCGGGCTGCCGGTCGTGGCCTCTCGTTTGCAGGGGATCCCGGACGCCGTGGTCGACGGCGAGAACGGCCGCCTCGTCGCGCCCGAAGACGCGGACGCTTTCGTCGAAGCCCTGAGTGAGCTCGTCGGCAGCGCCGAGATCCGGAAACAGCGCGGCGAACACGGCCGAGCGTATACCGAGCAGAGCTACTCCTGGCCGCGCATTATCGCGCAATACGCCACGCTATTTGCCGAGCTCGTGGCGCGCTGAGCCGAGCTCGTGGCGCGCTTGGTTTTTGCTGCGGCGCCGCGAAAAATGCGCGGAAACCGCTTCTTGACACGACCGCGCTGCACCAGCACATTCCTCGCCCCGATGACTCGCGCGCGCCTGTTTGCCCTCGTTCGGCGCTACGGGCTGGCGGCAGCGTACGTGCTCCTGAGCGCCGCATTGCTCGCGTGGGTGAGCTGGGAAGCATGCTTCGTGCGGAGCATCACTTACAGCCCGAACGCGGACTATTGGGAGCACTCTGCCGTCCTGCGAGTGCTGCTCGACAACCCATGGCATCCGCTGAACCCGCACCTCGTCAGCTCGGCGAGCTCTCCGCGGTTCGGTCCCCAGTTCATTCTGATCGCGCTCCTGGGTCGGGCTCTTCGGCTCGACGCGTTGGGCGCCATGAGCGCGTCGGCCATCTTCAACACATTGTCGATTATCCTCGGTATCTACGCCTTCTTCAGGACGTTCTTTCGCAGCGAACTCGCGCCCGTGTACGGGCTGTTCGTGTTGTTCTTCAGTTGGTGGCGTCCGCTCGCGTACTCCAACGTGTACCAGCTGAGCATGTTCGTGCGCGTTGCGAGTTACCCGTCTACCGCTGCCATCGGGCTGACCCTGCTCGGCTTCGCGCTCGTTCTTCAGGTGCTCCGCAGCAAAGGCAAGCCATTCATCGGTATCGGGCTGGTGGTGCTCTGGGCGGCGAGCGTGCTGATCGTGCACCAGCTGACGGCGATGCTTTCGATTTCGGGCGCGGGGCTCTTGCTGTTGACCGAGGCGCAAGGCACCTGGCGTCGCCGCGCTGAGCTGTGTCTAGCTCTCGTTTCCGGGTGCGCCCTTTCGCATTTCTGGCCGTACTTTTCTCCCTGGGAGGTGATGGCCGGCGGAAAGAGTGACGCCGCGAACTGGATGAGCCAGGGCGTCCAAGAGGCCGTCCAGGGCAAATTCATCGAGCAGCCGCACCGCTTTTACGAATGGGCGCAGCTGTCGAGCACGCTCGGTCTGTGTCTGCTCGGCGTGCTCGCGCTGCCTTATTTCTTTCTGCAAAGGCGGCGGCTGTTCGTCAGCCTGGGCGCGCTCTCCATGCTGCTGCCGTTCGTCGTCAACAAATTCGTCGAGATCCCGCTCGGGCATCGCTTCCTGCTCTTGGCCATCTTCTATTTGCAGCTCGCGGTCGTTTGGCTGCTGCTCAATCTGACGGCGGGCTCCAGCGAGGCCTGGTCGGTGCTGGATCGCCCCTGGCGCAAGCTACTCGCGGCGGGTCTCGTCGTCCTCCTGCTCGCGCCGTTTGCGGTTCACAACCTCGAGATCGCAACGACCGAATCGCTGAAGGAGAGTCGCGGACTACCTCGCGAGAGTTACTACGTGCGCTACGCGCGGGACGCCGGGCGAATCGCTGGGAAGAACGCGGTCATTCTGGCTGATTCGCTCAATTCCTGGCCGATCCCGACGTTTGGCCCCAAGGTCATTGCCTTGCGGCACACGAACCCGCTCGTCCCGGACGAGGCCGAACGCAACTACTCCGTTCAACGTTTCTTGACCAGACCCATCAGCGCCGATGAGCGAGGTCGAATCATCGAGCACTATGGCGTGACGCACGTCCTCATCAGGGGACAACCGCGCGGGCCACTAGCGACCTTCTTGGCGCAGCAGGGCGCGCCGCATCACGCTCTCACGGCAGGCTACTCGCTTTACACGCTCGACCGCTGACGCTCGATAGCCGAGCGACACCGAGCGAGACGAGAGGTCCGTAATTCCGCAGCCCGACCGCTAACTGGCCGGGCCTGGCGATCGGCTATTGACAGAAGCACTGCCCTCGCTGTAGCTGCGCGAGTATGCGGGACGGCGCAGTCGATTTCATCTTGGCAAGAGGTCGCTGCTCTGTTGCCACTGAAGCGCCCTCCGCGGGAGACGCTTGATGCCCACCGAACGCTCGGCGCTGGCTCTGCCAATCCGCTGGACGCGAGAGCAGGTGATCAGAGTCGTCTGGCTAGTGTCTGCCGTGGCCTTGGGGGCGCAGTCACGCGGCGGAGCCGACTTTGGGCGATACAATGAGTGGCTAAAAGCCTTTTCGTCCTACGATATTCTGAAGATCAAGAGCGTCGTACTGTCTCCCGTTGGTGTGCCAATGACTCATTGGTCCCACGCCCCGGCTCTCGTGAGTGACGCCATCGGCCGAGTGCTGAGCTTGTTGCCCGTCAAGATCGGTGTGCACACGGTGCCTTGGCTCGCTGCCATCGCTTTCTGGTGGGCGCTCATCGGCCTCGTTCGCCTGGTCACACGCGGTGATCCCTTGCTCTTGGTGTTGACGGTCGCGGTCGCTTTTCTGGGTACGCATGCTGGCTTTTATTCCACGCATCACAGCTCGGAGATCTTCTCGCTTGTAACCTTCGCGGTCGCGGTGTTCTGGGCGCTCAGCGCCGGTCCAGAGCGTCTGCGTGACAGCTTGATCGTCGGCGTTGCCTGCGGCTTGCTGCTGATCGTTCGGGTGAACCTGATCATGTACGTCCCATTGCCGCTGGCGGCACGCGCGTTCATCGTTTGGCGCAGCTACGGGGACCGCCTGAACAAAGCGGTTGTGTTTCACGCTCTCGCCCTCGGCGTTCCTCTGCTCGCGTACGGCGTCCAACTCCTGCTGTTCAACTACTGGATGACCGGATCCCCGTCGCATAGCCCCTATGTCTACGGTGACGCGAATTTCCGGAGTGTCGACTTCGCTCATCCACTGGTCGGCACCATGCTGTTTCACTCATGGCATGGCCTCCTGAGCTATCATCCGCTCTACGCACTCGGCGCGCTCGCGCTCGCGGCGCTGGCTCTACGTCGCGATTTGCCGCTCGTCGAGCGACTCTTCTGCGGGTACGCACTGCTTGCGATGCTCCTCCAGTTCTACATCCAGGCGAGTTGGTGGTGCTGGTGGAATGGGACTGGGACCTTCGGGTGTCGGACGCTTGCGCTCGCAGGCGTCCTGGTCGTCGTCGCTCTCGCCAGATGGCTGTACCTGCTCAAGGAGAGCGCCACTCGCAAGGACCTGAACTACGCGTTCGTTCTACTCGGCCTCACCGCTGCCTCGTGTCTGTGGTCGCTCCTTCTCTACCTCCAAGGTGATTCGAACTACGTTACCTGGCGGGAGCTGTTGGATGCGCAGCGCCAGTACCTGTTCGAGCCAACCGTTTCGGTTCCTCTCGTGGTCGCAACGGCGATGAGCCTGGGCTATGGCGTCTTCGCATTCCGCAGGTTCCGGCACCGCGCGGCGCTCGTCGCCATCACGGCCTTCATTGCGACCTTGGCAGCCCAGGGCCTCCTCGCGGACCCGCTGGCAGCTTGGCATTTCACACCCGCCCTGTACGGGATCGTGAGCGCAGTCGCGTTCAGCGCGATCATTTATCTGGCGACCGATGGCGACGCCTCGCCGAGTCCGTCGCGACTGGCCCGAACTGCCGTTGCAGGCGCCGTGCTCTGGGTCTTCGTCGTAGGCAATTGGGCTTTCACGCAGCTCGCCGTCGCAACCAACAGCGTCATTGCCAACTCGACGGCCAACCCTCGACTCTATCGCTACCGCTCGACGATGGTTCTCGACGACCTCCTCGCCTGCTTGCCCGAATACGACCGCGTGGAGGGCTTCACTCGACGCAAGCTGGCCGCCAGGCGCTTCCTCGAGGCTGCCGCGCAGGAGGCACGCCAGAAATGACGAAATCTCGATCGCTCGCAGTACGCGGCGCCGTGCGTCCGGCGTAGCAGCGCTCGGTGCACGGGGCGCTTCTGCGTAGCCGATCGACCGCGTCACGACTACGCTCCGCCGAGTTTGGACCATGGGAACGCCTGCGCACCTGAGCCACCCGTCATATCGACCGGACGTTGATGGCCTGCGAGCAGTCGCAGTCGTGTCCGTGCTGGCCTTTCACGCCTTCCCCTCCGTGCTCCCCGGTGGATTCATTGGCGTCGACGTGTTCTTCGTCATCTCGGGGTATCTGATCTCGCGGATCATCGATGCGAGCTTGAGCGAAGGCCGGTTCAGCCTTGCCGAGTTCTACGCGCGCAGAGTCAAACGGATTTTCCCTGCGCTGCTGCTCGTCTTGAGCGCTTGCTACGCGTTCGCCTGGTTCACCCTGTTCGCTGACGAGTTCCAACAACTCGGCAAGCACATCGCAGGCGGCGCTGGCTTCGTCTCCAATTGGTTGTTCTGGGACGAGAGCGGGTACTTCGATTCTTCGGCGGAAACCAAGCCGCTACTGCACCTGTGGTCGCTCGGCATCGAAGAGCAATTTTACTTCGTCTGGCCGATCGCGCTTTGGGCGGCTTGGAAGTGCCGACTAAATGGGCTGTGGCTGGCGGGCGTCCTCGCCTGCGCATCGTTCGCCTGGAGCATTCATTGTACTTCGACCGACGCGGTCTCCGCCTTCTACTTGCCCCATGCGCGCGCCTGGGAACTATTGACCGGCGCCACTTTGGCGTATCTAGAGCGCCTTCGCCGCGACCGCGAGGCGCCCGGACCTCGCTCGATCTGGCTCGGCCACGCTGCGTCGCTGGCGGGCGTGGCCCTGTTGGGGTTTGGGCTTTACGCGACCAACAGCACCCGATCGTTTCCTGGCTGGTGGGCACTCCCGCCGACTGTCGGGGCCGCATTGTGCATTTTCGCTGGCCCACACGCTTGCTTCAATCGCATCTTGTTGGCGCGCCGCGCGCTCGTGCTAATCGGTCTCGTCAGCTTCCCTTTGTATCTCTGGCATTGGCCGTTCTTGGCGTTTGCTCGGGTCATTCAGGGCGAGGAGGTGTCGGCGCGGGTGCGCGCTGCGGCCCTGGTGCTGGCTTTGCTATTTTCGATCTTGACCTACCGCTTCGTCGAGCGCCCCTTACGAGCGCCGCAAGCAGCACGCAAATGGCCGATCCCCATCCTGCTGGTGGGCATGGTGGCCATCGGCGCGGCCGGCCTCGCTGCCTTCCTAGTGCAGGGCTTTCCGGAGCGAGCGGCGGCCGCGAGCGCGCAACGATTCCAGAAGCAATTTGCTGCTTGGCCCTACGAAAATAATCGCCTTTGCAAAACGCGCTACCCGTTCCCGGAGGCGCGCGCCTACAGCGCGTGGTTCTGCATGATCAACCGAGACGCGGACCCGACATTGTTGGTGCTCGGGACCAGCTATGCAAACCATCTGTATCCGGGGCTGGTCTCCAACCCGCACACGCAGGCGCACACCATTCTGTCGATTGGTTCTTGCAGCGTAGAGCTCGGCTACATCGAACACAACCCCTCCCTCGCGAAGAACTTTGCCTGTAACGACACGCGCCCGGCTCACCAGCGGCAGCTCATCGATGAGCTCGTAAAAAAAGCGGGCACGGTCAAGTACGCGATCATCGACGGACTCAGCTATCAGCGTGATGACGAGTTCATTCCCAATCTCGAACGGCGGGTCACGTTCCTAGAGGAAAATGGCATCCAGGTGATTGTGTTCGTTCCCCACATCCGCGCCAACCATCGGAACCTGCGCGGCTGCTTTGCTCGGCGCCTCCACCCCCGAGCGCTGAACTGTGACCTCGAACCGACGGCGCGTGACGACATGAACAAGGATTTTGCGCCGGTCGTTGCTCGGCTTTCGCACAGTCACCCTGCCGTCAAGTTCTTCGACCAGAATCAAGTATTCTGTGATGCGAAAGGCTGCTCTTTGATTCGCGACGGTATGCCGCTGTTCCGAGATCAAAGGAGTCACTATTCCGAATATGGCAGCGAGCAAGTCGCCAAGCTTTTCGTCGCTTGGGCCAAGACGAATGCCCCGGGCATCCTGCTCGAGTGATCCCTGCACCCGAATCTGAGCTAAGTTCCGCGCACTGATGAAGCCTGCTCTGATTGTTGGTTCGTGCCTGTGGCTCGTGGGCTGCGCGGCAGCGCCGCAGGCGTCCGTTGTCGAACGCGCGCCACTCCGCCCGAGCGTCGCACCCGCGTCAAGTGCGGGCGCCACCGCAGGCCCTTCTGTCGCCGCCTCTGCCGCGCCGAGCGCCGTGCCGCCGCCCATGCCGGCCACTCCGCTGAAGTTGACTCTCAGCCAGCTGCTCTCGGTTCCGGTCAGTGCGATCGCGCTCGGTGAGGGCACGCGGATTGCGGTGCTCGCGGACACGCCCTACGTGGGTGACGCGCGTGGCTTACGGCCGCTGCCTCTGCCGGCGATGCTTCGGCCCAAGACCTCTGAGGTCGATCAACTGGGGATCTTTTTCGGTCGCGACAACGAGCCTCGCATCATGGGTGTCCGTCACGGCAAAAAAGGCGATCGGGCGGTCTATTTTCGGCACTTGCCCAATGGCTGGCGCGATGGCCGAGAGGAGATCGGTCAGCTGGGTGGACCTGCGTCGGGCGGGTTGTGGGGTGTGCTCGGTTCGGCCGATCCGGAGCTCGTTTGCCGCACCAACGCGATCTGCATCATCAAACGCAATTCAGGCTGGACCAGCGCCCCTGCGGGCAACGTGACACGCCTCGTCACCCTTCAGGAAGGTGTGCTGTGGGGCCTCGAGGCCGGCGGCATCTCCGGTATCGATGCCCATGGCTGGACACTCGCAATCCCAGCACCGGCATGGTCCGACCCCGAAGCGTTCTGGGCCACGCGCGGGGAAGCTTGGGTGAACACGCCGCACGAGCTCTTTCACTATCGCGAAGGCAAGTGGCAGACCGTGCCCTCGCCCGTCGGACGAGCGACCTCTTTCTGGGGGAGCGGGCCCGATTCGGTCTGGGTGGTGGGCAGCACCGGCGCCGCGCACTTCGACGGCCGAACCTTTCACCCCGTCGCCATCGCGGGACCGCTCCGGGTCGTGCGAGGCCGAAGCGATGCCGAGCTCTGGTTCGGCGGCGAGGCAGGATTGTTTCGCGCGGGGCCAGCGGGCGTGCCGTGAACGAGACTGCATCGCACAATCCTGCCCTCCGCTTGCGCGCGCTGTTCGGACTAGTGGGGACTTGCGCGATGTGGGGCGTTAGCTTCCCAGTGATGAAGGCGCTCGGCCTCTATCTGTCTGCGCAGGCTCCCGGTATCAGCACCTGGTTCGTTGCAGCCACCACGGTTCTGTTGCGATTCGGACTCGGCGCTATCCTGCTCACGATCGGGAACTACTCTCGGCCGACGAAGGACGAGCTCGCGCAAGGTTGCTTGATTGCCATATTTTCCGCTGCCGGCATGCTGCTGCAGATGGACGCGCTGAACTTCAGCTCGGCTTCGACCAGCGCGTTTCTGACGCAAGGGTACATCGTGATCTTGCCCCTCGTGGCGGCGTTGACCGGCCGTGTTTGGCCGCCCTCGAAGACGATCGTGTGCGTGTGCCTGAGCACCTTCGGACTCGGGCTGCTTTCGGGCTTCGATTGGTCGAGCTTACGGCTGGGCCGCGGTGAAACCGAGACGCTGCTCGCCGCGTGTTCGTTCGCCGTGCAGATCCTGTTTCTCGACCACCAGGGATATCGCAAGAACCGTTCGCGCGTGGTGACCCAGGTGATGTTCGTGTGCGTCGCGATCGTGCTCGCGCCGATCGCAGTTTGTACGATGCGCACGCCCGCGGAAGTGACCCTCTTGTTCTCGACACCGATGGCATTCGGCCTGTTTTTCGTGCTGTGCGTGCCGTGCACCGTACTGGCGTTCAGTTGGATGAATCGCTATCAACCCGAGCTGAGCGCGAGCGAAGCAGGCATCGTGTATGGCGCCGAGCCGTTGTTTGCGAGCCTGCTCTCGCTGTTTTTGCCCGGCATTTTCAGTGGCCTAGCCAACATCGACTATGCCAATGAAGCGCTCACGAGGGATTTGCTCGTGGGCGGTGGTCTGGTGATCTCTGCCAATGTGCTCTTGCAGTTGCCCTGGTCCTTCGGCGCGTATCGCGTTCGAACGCGCTCGCTGCGCGCCGACCAAAAGCAGCGCCGGGAGGACTAACGGTCGCGCGGGGGCTCAGCCAACAGCAGCCGATTTTTGGGCGTGATCGCGCTGGGGATGCTTTGCGTATGTACGCTGTAACCGTGACCACGAAGGCGAGCCACACGCGTGACGTCGATGGCCAATGCGGGATCGAGCCAGCCTCCGAGCCCGCCCTGGTCATTGGCCAGCTTTTCGTGACAACACGGCAGGACCGCGACACGCGCGCCTGCGGCGATGGCCTGGCTCAACACGGCGTCGGTCAGTGAGCCGCAGGCGTGACAAGAAACGACGAGGTCGTCCGGTCCTGCGGTGATGCTCGAAATTTGGGCTTGCACGAGCTCGACGCGGCCCGCGAGGCGGGGCCAAGCTTGCGCGAACCGCTCGCTCAACCGTTGTGCACTTTTCGGCAACCGGGCATCCACAGCCAAGGCTGAAGGCGATGAATCGTCGAGCAAGAGTAGAATTTGAGCGAGCAAGCCATGTCCGCACGCCAAGTCGATCACGCGTCCGCCACGGAAGCGACGGCGTGTGCGGCGCGCAACTTCCCAAGCTTCGAACAACTCTTTCCGCGCCAGGCACTCACTGTCACACACCTGACGCGCAATGCGATGAAACAAGGTGTCGTCACCGAATCTCGTCAAATCGCGATGAGTGAGCTTGGATCGGCTGCCGGGATCGAAGCTCATTTCTTCGACTGTAGCATCGCGGGGTGTGGCTTCGAAGTTCGGCGGCGAGTGATCGTTCCCGATTGCCCCGACGTGGGGGCCATGCGATCCTCGGCCCGCACTGGATGACCACCGCGGCGCCTCCGCTTCAAGAATTCATCGGCTACCGACGCTCGGCTGCAGTGCTCGGGCTGGAGGTGCTCGACGCGTATCGCACGAAGCGTGATTGGCGGGTGATTGGCAGTGAATACGCCGTCACCGTGCCCCAGACTTGGCACGGTGAGGTGCGCTATCGTGGTCTTACCAACGCCGTCGAGCCCGGGATAGCGTTTTGCAACCAGCCTGGTGAAGCGTTGGTGGCGACGCCCGCGGCCGATCGCGCAGGCTCGTTCAATGTGCTCCTGATCCAGCCCGCGCTACTCGACGAATGGCTGTCCGAGCAATCTGCTCGCCCGATCCCCCCGCGGTTTTCGGCCATCACCAAGCCGATCTCCGGCGGGTTGATCGCCAAGTTCCGGCGGCTGTTCGCTGCATTCGAGCCGGATACCTCGGACATGGAGCTCCAATCGCATGCGGTCGAAGTCTCCGGGGCCATGATCCAGGAACTGATTGCCGGCGCAAGCGATGCCAAGCTTCGAGAGGGGCCGGCGATTCGCGGCACGGCGCGCATGCGTGAGTGCTTGAATGAGGAAGGCTTGGACATCGACCTCGAAACCTTGGCCAATAGGGTGGGCTTGAGCCGGTTCCAAGCATTGCGCGCCTTCAAGCGACGTTACGGACTGCCACCGCACGCCTACCAGTTGTGCCTCCGCATTTCCAAAGCTCGCCGGCTGTTGCTCGCCGGTGCTCCGCCGGCTGACGTCGCCGTCCATTGTGGCTTCGTCGATCAGAGCCACTTGAATCGACACTTCAAGCGCATCGTGGGGGTGACGCCCATGAGGTATGCCCAGGCCGATGCCGTCTCCAAGCGCCGATCGAGTGGCGTCTATCCGGTCAGCCCGCAGGTGGGCCACGAGCTTGCGGCGGTCGCGACCCGTTCGGACCGGCGCCGCGATCCTTGAGCCGCCGAGCCGAGACAAAAATGTCGAAATCCCGGCACTGTTGCCCGATGCTTCGCATTGCTTCCGACCCGAGCGGATCGCTTTGGATTCGAATTACCGTGGCGATCGGGCCAACGCGCTCTAAGTGTTAGCCTAGAGCCATGGCGATCCTCGATGCGGGCACGCCCGCCCCCAATTTCTCCCTCCCGAGCACGCCCGACCAGCGCGTGTCGTTGACCGACTTTCGCGGTCAGCTGGTGGTGCTCGCGTTTTACCCGGCGGATTGGAGCCCCGTGTGCGGCGACCAAATGGCCCTCTACAACCAGATGCTCGGGGAGTTTCGCAAGCAAAAGGTTCAGCTCTTGGGCATTTCGGTCGACGGCGTGTGGTGTCATGGGGCTTTTGCCAGTGATCGTAAGCTGCACTTCCCGTTGCTCGCGGATTTCGAACCGAAGGGGGCGGTCGCTCGGCAGTACGGCGTGTACCGCGAAGGCGATGGCGTGACCGAACGCGCGCTATTCGTCATCGATGCCGCGGGCGTCGTGCGCTGGAGCTTCTTGTCACCGATCGGCGTCAACCCCGGGGCTGATGGCATCTTCGACGCCCTCGATACGCTTGCCGCCAAAGGCACACGATCATGACACTACGCCGTCCCGTTTCGGAGCACGATCACATCGCAGGCAGCGCGAGCGCCGCGCTCACGCTGGTCGAGTATGGGGACTACCAATGCCCGCACTGCGCGGCCGCCGATCCGGTCGTGCGCGCCGTGCAAAAGGCGCTCGGCAATGAGCTGCGCTTCGTCTTTAGAAATTTCCCACTGGCCGAAATGCACCCCGCGGCGGAACCCGCCGCAGAATTTGCGGAAGGGGCGGCGGTACAGCGGAAATTTTGGGAAGCTCACGACGCAATCTTTGCTTGGTCGCGGCGCCATGGGCCAGAGTCGCTCGGGCTCGATGCGTTCGCCTCGATCGCAAAGTCGCTTCAGCTCGACGGCGCGCAGCTCGAAGCGGACATCGAGAGTCACCGTTATCTCGAGCGGATCCGCGAGGACTTCAATGGCGGCGTGCGGAGTGGCGTGAACGGCACGCCCAGCTTCTTCATCAACGGCAAACGCTTCGACGGCTCAGTGGGTGAGTTGGGCGACGCGCTGCGCGCTTTGCTTTGAAGCTAGCCCGAGTGCGCGTCGCCTCGCCGCGCACTCGATGAAGGTTCACGTCGGTGAGGGTGCGCGAGCACGGTCCGGACGGGGTGAGTCCGCGGCGCGCGGGGAGCACGACGGGGCGAAACCGAAGCAAGAGCAGCCCGAACCGGAGGTAGGGCCTTATCCCGCAGCCTGCAACAGCCGCTCGTCTGGGTTCGTGCGGGCTTCGGCTTAGGAAGGGTTCGATATGCGTGGTTATGCGGCTGCATCGATTTCATTGCTCGTCGTTGCGGCAATTGGCTGCGGAAATGACCCGGGACATGGACCGTTCTTGGGCGACGAGGGTGTGGCGGGCCGCGCCAGCAGTGCCTCGGCAGGCAAAAGCGGTAGTGACACTGGCGAGGCTGGGGAGAGTGCGGCCGGGAGCACGGGGTCTGGCGAAGCTGGTGCAGTCGACGCGGTGACGGAGGGAGGCAGCGCAGGCTCCGAGGAGTCGACGGCCGGAGCCGACACGGCTGGGGCCAGAGACAATGGCGGTACGGGCGGCGCGGCTCCCGCGCCCACCGCGCCGAGCGCGCCGACCGACCTCATGTTGCAAGTGCTGAGCGGGAGCTCGGTGCACCTGGCCTGGACCGACAACGCCGACAACGAAACATCCTACGACGTGTTTTGGTCGGCAACCGCGGAAAAGCCGAGCAAGCCCAATACCACGCTCGCAGCTGACGTCGTGGAAGCGACCGCTGACGGGCTCGGCGTTGGTCAGGAATATAGCTTCTGGGTCGAGGCCAGCAACGCCGTCGGCCCAAGCGCGGCCATCACCGGCGAGGCCACACCCCTACCGGTCCCCGCACAGCCGACGGGCTTGGTCGTTGCCGCTGGCGCGAGCGATGCCGTGTTGAGCTGGACGGACGTGGCGACGACCGAGACCGGCTACCGCGTTTACTTCGCGACTACGAATACGCAACCGACGGCTGCGCAATACGAGCTCCCCGCCGACACCACTCAGTTCACTGTCACCGATTCGGATATCACGCCGTACACCCAGTATTACTATTGGGTCGTCGCGTACAACGCGATCGGCAACAGCGCTCCGACGACCAGCTCGGCGACGACAGGTGTTCTGCCCGGCGCGCCGACCAGCGTCACCGTCAGCTCTGACGCGAGTGTTTGGTACGTGAGTGCCTCGTGGCTCGACAACTCGACCAATACCAGCAGTTACAACATCTACTGGTCGACTGACGACAACAAGCCCGCGCTAGCCGGGGCCACGGTGTCGGGCGATCAGAACAACTACAAGATGACGCAGAAGAACGGCGATCAAACGTATACCTTCTGGGTCGAATCGGTGAACGCGATTGGTAAGAGCCTTGCCACCAAGGGCATTGCCAGCACCAAAACCTATGATTTGGTCTGGACCGATCTGTATTACGATCTCACCAACAACACGATTCGCCAGGGCATCCAAGACACGTTCGGTTTGCTGACCGATCCGGCGCCCGATGGGGCCAACACGGCCTTGTGGGGGTACCACACCAGCAATAAGCTGACGAAGGGCACTGCCTCGTCGCTCGCTCCCGGCATCACCTGGAACGTCGCCGGCGAAAGCATCGATACCACGCTGACGCAGTACTTCTGGGCCGAAGCGCGCACGCCGCTCGGCTCTCAGTTTTCGGTTCGCAGCCTGGTGCCGCCGACGCCCATCGCCGGTTTCACCGCGACGGCCACCAGTTCGACCGCTGCGCTCTCTTGGACGGCTTCCAGCGGCGTTCAGACGTACCAGCTCTACCGAGCGACGGGCACGCCGCAGACGCCCGCTGCGTTCGCCGACGCCAAGCTGTACTCATCGCCCACTACCGCACCGACCGCCAGCTCGCCGCTCACCCTCACTGATCTCAATCCCGGCACGCCGTATGGCTTTTGGGTGCGTGCACTCGGTACTGGTGGCATCAACGGTACCGGGCTGCCCACCGCGTTCGCCAGCAAGTCGGTGACCATCGCCGGAACCTACGTTGGCCCGAACCTGGCCATCGGCAAGACCGCGGTCGCGTCGAGCGCCACCGGAGACGTTGCCAGTCGTGCCATCGACGGCAACACCGGTACGCGTTGGCAGGCAGGCACCACGGCCGCCAACGAATGGATCTACGTGAACCTGGGGGACGGCGTGACCGCCAACTTCACGCACGTGAAGCTGGTCTGGGAGAGCGCGTACGCCAAAACCTACGACATCGAGGTGTGCCCGGCCAATTGCGACGACACCGATCCGACCCACCCCAACACCTGGGCCTGGCAGCTCGCGTACACGACCCCCACCGCGCAAACGATCGCGGGCTTCCCGTACTACCAGATGGTGCAACTGACCACGCCCATCACCGGCCAATTCATCCGCATGAAGGCAAAAACGCTCGCGCTGGCTTACGGCGCTTCACTCTACGAATTCGAAGTGTTCAGCGCGCCCTAAACGGCGTCGCCGTTCGCGGGGTGGGCTTGCCCCCACCCGTGCTATACGAAGGGCAATGACGTACGAAGAGGCCAAGGCATGGTTCGAATCGAACCAGGGTCAGATGATCGAATCGCGCGGTGTTGCGACGGTCACCGTCTCGGGCCGAAGCGTGCGCTTCTCGAGCAAGGCGCCCGAGCAGGACGAGTTCGCGAAGGCCGTCTCGCGCCTGAAGCGGATTCTTACCTAGACCCCGCTTCGCTAGTTGATAACCTCATCGGTCCAGACGGTGAACGTCGTGAGCTTGGAGTCACCGAACGAGGTGCTGATTGCCACGTCCGCCGCATCTCGACCCCGGCCGATCACGATTCGCCCGATGCGGGGAATGTTGTGGCGCGCGTCGAAGGTGTGCCACTTGCCGTCCAGGTAGGCCTCGAACCAGCCGGAGAAATCCATCGGCGCCGTGGAATGCGGCACGCCGATGTCACCCAGATAGCCGGCACAATAGCGGGCAGGGATGTTCATGCACCGACACAAGGCGACGGCCAAGTGCGCAAAATCTCGACATACGCCCGTGCGCTCTTGAAACGCTTCCCAGGCGGTCTTCGTATTTCGCGCAAAGCCATAGCCGAAGGTCAGGTGGTTGTGCACGAAGTCGCAGATGGCCTTCACTCGGCCCCAACCGGTGGGCGCGTTCTTGAACATCTCCCAGGCCACGGGTGACAAGCGATCTGTCTCGCAATAGCGGCTGCCCAGCAGGAAAATCAAGGAATCGTGTGGCAGCTCGTCCACGGGCGTTTGGCGCGCATCCGGAAAGACGCGATCCGGCAGGCCGCTGTCGTTCACCAGCGCATCCGAGGTGATGCGGGTAATGCCCATGGGGGCTACGATGCGCGTACACCAGTTACCGAAGAAATCCCGGTACATGTCGACCGGGATGGAAGGGCTCGTCTTGAGGTGATCGGGCGTGATGATGTCGGACGCGCGCGTGTAGTGGATGTTCAACATCAGCAGCATCGGCGTTGGCTGCGGACACTCGAAGACCAGCTCGTAGCCAACACGGATTTTCATGGGGATGCTTCTAGCATCGACTCGGAACACGTCTTTTAATGTTTCGGTGCCGGGTCGGATTGCCTCATCGCTGAGCCGATGCCCTGCCCGAAAATGGGAAGATGTGGCATTTACGCGCGACTGTGCACGACTACCAGCGCACGTCGGGCAACTTGCGGAATACGCTGCGCACGCCTTCGCTCCACTCGCGGCTGAGCGTGGCGAAATCCGGATCGCCTGCGTCGAAGCGGCGACGATGATTCAACTTCAGCTGATCGTTTTCGTATTGAACGAGATCGATCGGCATAGCCACGCTGAGGTTGCTGCGCATGGTCGAGTCGAACGAGACCAGCACGCACTTGGTGGCGTCGGCCAAGCTGGTGTCCGCGTTGATCACGCGATCGATGATCGGCTTACCGTACTTGGCTTCGCCGGTTTGAAAGAACTGCGTGCCGCCGCCTGCCTCGACGAAATTGCCTTCGGCGTAGGTGCGAAATAGTCGGGGCGGTTCGCCCTTGATTTGTCCGCCGATGATGAAGGAAGCATCGAATTTGAGGTCACTCTTCGCGAGGTGCGGGCGATCTCGATTGCCGACATCGCGCACCGCGTCGGAAACCACGGTCACGAAGTCGAACATCGTGCGCACGTTCCATACGTTCGGCTTTTCGTCGTTCGCAGTCGCGCGCTGCTTGAGAATCGAGATCACGGCTTGAGTGCCGGCGAGATTGCCCGAGCTGAGCAAGACCACCGCGCGATCCCCCTCGCGCTCGAACACGCTCATCTTGCAAAACTGCGCGAAGTTGTCGACCCCTGCGTGGGTTCGTGAATCCGACGCCAACACGATCCCCTCTTTGACCAGAATCCCTACGCAATAAGTCAT
>JBBCIN010000002.1:0-2547195 GCA_037200885.1 Pseudomonadota bacterium | reverse complement strand
CGGGCGTTGAGCTCAGGCAAAGGTAGCTCAGCATACTCCCAATCACGGCTCGAAGTAGCGCCCGACCTGCTCCCGATATTCTTCCGGGATGTCCGCGTGATCGACCGCACCGACTTCGGTTTTCTGCGCATCACCCAAGCTACCGGTTCCGAGCCCGAGCTGATTGGCGGTTTCACCGGGTCGAGCAGGAGCGCGACCGAGGGTTGCACCATGCATCGGTGCGCCGGCCTGAAGGTGCGCTTCGGCCTTGGAGCGCAGTTCCTTGGCGGCGATTTCGGGCGTCGAACTGCGGTGATCGCCCGTCCCTGAGTCGCGCTTGCTGCCGGGACCACCGGGACCGCGCTTGTCACCGTCAGCGGGCTCGGGTTTGCCTCCCGGCTCCCCCGCGCCCGGCGCGTCATTGCCGTCCATCGGAATGGGCATGGCACCGAGCCCACGCTCGGCGGCCGAGCCGCCACGCTCCGCGTCGCCCAGGCCCTGCTCGCGCTTTGCGTCGTCGCTGGGCTCGGGCTTGGCCAATTCTTGGAGCTGCTTTTTGAGCTGGTCGATGCCCTCTTTGCGGCCGAGCTGCTTCGCCAGCTCTTCCAGCTGTTTCTTGCTCATGGGCGAGGCGCTGCCGTCTTTGCTCTCGAGCTCTCGCTGCATGCGCTCGGCCAGGCGTTTGCGCTCCTCGGGCGTGAGCCCTTCGAGCGCGCGCTCGAAGCCGTCCGCGAGGCGTTTCTCGGCTTCTGGACTGCCGGAGCGGCCAAATTCTTTCAAGTCCTCGAGAGCTTCCGGGGAAAGCTTGCCCTTCATCCCTTGCGCGAGCTCGCGCAGCGCGTCCGCGTGTGACTCACGGCGTTCGAATAGGCGCTTTTGCGCATCGAGCGCGTCCGCGAGACCTTTGGCGCCTTTGGCGCGGGCCTCTTTGGCGGCCTCTTCCAAAGCATCTTTCGCCGCTTGGCGATCGCTGCTTTCGGCGCGATTGGCGAGCTTCTGCATTTCGTCATCGAACGCAGTCAGATCGCCGTTGCCGAGCGCCTTTTGCGCGTCGTGTAAGGCTTGGTTGTTGCCGAACGCGCGCAGGGCCGCGTCCAGCCCGGGTCGATTCTCGCGATCACCGAGCTTCAGGCGTTCGGCTGCGATGCCATCGCGCAGCTTGGCGATTTCGGAAAGGGCTTCGCGCTTCTCCAAGCCCTTGGCCAGGGCCTCGCGGAGCTTCTTTGCCTGCTCGGCGAGCTTCTTCAAGCGTTCGTCTTGTTCGGGATTTTGGCCCTGCAGGTGAGCGAGCGCTTCGATCCGCTCGAGGCCCTTCAAGTTGTCGATTTGGACGCGCTCGGCGCCCGGGGCGATGGGCGTTGGCTTGGGGGCAGGGGGCAGGGGCAGAACGCTGACGACGGCGATTGCCGTCAGCGCGCCGGGCACCAGCGCGTGGAAGCGCGACCACAGCTTCGGCTTCACGCGCTTTGGATCGGCGTGACCGAGCACACTGCTGGCGCGTTCGAGCACATGGATCAGCGCTGGCTCTTCGGAACCTTGTGCGGCGAGCGCGGTGGTCACGGTCTCGTGGCTGCCCAGCCGTCCGTCGAGATAAAGAGCGACGTCGCTCTCGGACCAGCGGCGGCGCTTTTCGAGCAGCGCGCCCACGACCGCACCGAGCGCGCCCAGCCCCGCTGCGAAGGGTCGCCATTCACCCCAGCGCAGTGCCCACATCCCAAGCGCCGCGAGCGCCCCGAGCGAAAGGCCGACGCCTGCGCCGGTGAGCGCGAGGCGGCCCGCGTGACGGCGATGCACCCGCTTGGCCAGGCCGTGGAACGCCCTCTGAAAGTCGCTCTGTGCCGGATCCGCCAAGACCTCGAGTTTAGCGTTCTTTCACTCTTCCGGCCAGGTGGTACGCTCCGCCCGGAACCCGGATGAATGACGCCAAAATTACCGCGCCCGCGCTGTTAGCGCGGAAAAAGCGCGGGCCCAAAATCGCGATGCTCACGGCCTACGACGCGACCATGGCGCGCCTCCTGGACGAGGGCGGCGCGGACGTTCTCTTGGTGGGTGATTCACTGGGCATGGTGGTGCAAGGCTTGCCCAATACGTTGCCCGTGACGGTGGAAGAGATTTGCTATCACGGCCGCGCGGTCGCGCGCGCCACGCATCGCGCGCACGTGGTCGGCGACATGCCGTTCATGAGCTACCAGTCATCGGTCGAGCGCGCACTCGAGAGCGCGGGACAGCTGTTGAAAACGGGCGGCTTCGAGGCCGTCAAGTTGGAGGGTGGCCAAGCCTTCGCGGAGCACGTGCGCGCGCTCGTCTCGTGCGGAATTCCGGTGATGGGTCACGTGGGCTTGTTGCCGCAATCGGTCCACGCCATGGGCGGTTTCCGCGTGCAAGGCAAAGCCGAGGCCGATGCGGAGCGCGTGCTCGCCGATGCGCGCGCGATCGCCGACGCCGGCGCGTACTCGATCGTGCTGGAGGGGATCCCGAGCGAGCTCGGGCAGCGCATCACCGAGTCGATCTCGATCCCGACGATCGGCATCGGTGCCGGCCCTGCCTGCGACGGCCAAGTGTTGGTTTGCTACGATTTCTTGGGTATGTATCCGAGTTTGAAGCCGAAATTCGTGAAACACTTCGCGGAGCTCGGCGCGCAAATCGTGGCCGCGACGCAGTGCTACGTGCAAGAAGTGCAAGCCGGCAGCTTCCCGAGCGCCGCACAAAGCTTCGGCGCGCAGCCGAAGAAAGATCCGCCGCTCGAAACCGGCGCACAACCCGTGCTCGGTCCTCCCGCCAAAAGCTACGGCCCGGCCAGCGAGGATTCGTGACGCTCGCTTTGCACCGCACGGTGGCGGAGTTCCGGAAGGCGGCTCAGGCCGTTCGCACTGCTGGCCGTCGCTTGGGGCTCGTCCCGACGATGGGCGCACTGCACGCGGGTCATTTGTCGCTCGTCAACGAAGCGCGCGCGCGCGCGGACGAAGTGGCGCTCACCATCTTCGTCAATCCCACGCAATTCGGTCCGAATGAAGACTTTGCTCGCTACCCGCGCACGCTCGATCGTGATCTCGAGTTGTGCCGCGAGGCGGGCGTATCGCACGTGTTCTCGCCGGACACGAGCGAGATGTATCCGCAGGGCGAGCGCACGCGCGTGCAAGTGAGCGGCTTGACCGCAGCCCTGTGCGGTCCTCACCGCCCCAACCACTTCGACGGTGTGACGACGATCGTGAGCAAGCTGTTCGCGGTAACGGGTGAATGCGTGGCGGTGTTCGGTCGCAAGGACTATCAGCAGCTCAAAGTGATCGAGCGCATGACGCGCGATCTGTTGCTGCCGGTCGAGATCGTCGGGCTCCGCACTCTGCGTGACGCGGACGGTCTGGCGCTGAGCTCGCGCAACGTCTACCTCACGCCGGAAGAGCGTGAGCGCGCGCTGTCCATCCCGCGCGCGCTGACGGCTGCGGTGACCGCCTTCGCGGCCGGCGAGCGTCGCATTTCTACGCTCCGCCAAGCCGCGTTCGCCGAGCTCAACGCGGGCGGTCTGCGCCTGGACTACGCCACATTTGCCGACGCCGACGAGCTCGTACCGCTGCCGGAAGAGAGCAGCAGCGGGGAACGACTTTTATTTGCGGTGGCGGGTTTCATGGGCAAGACCCGCCTGATCGACAACGTGGTGCTGGGCGAAGATCCGTCACCGATTGCATCCTAGAAAGACTCGCCTCAGGCTCTCGGGTGATGAAAGTCAGCACACCTCCGATCTCGCGCGCGTCGGACTCGGGGCGCCGCTTCCCGGGCTTGTTCGTGGTCCTGGAGGGCATCGACGGTTGCGGCAGCACGACCCACGCCAAGCTACTGGCCAAGGCGCTCAAGAGTCGCGGGTCCGAAGTCGTGCTCACTTGTGAGCCGAGTACGGGTCCCATCGGCTCGCTGATCCGGCAGGTGCTGCAGCGCCGCTTGTTCGTGCCGGACGCCACCGGTCCGCGCAATTTCGACTGGTCGACGATGGCGCTTTTGTTCGCCGCCGATCGCATGGATCATCTAGATTCCACGGTGGCGCCCGCCCTCCGCGCCGGCTCGGTCGTGATCAGCGATCGCTACGACCTATCGAGCTTGGCCTACCAATCGGTCACCGCGCACACCGGCTCCGACCCGATCCCCTGGATCCGCCAGCTGAACACGCAAGCCTTGCGCCCCGACGTCACGATCGTGATCGACGTCCCGGCCGAGGTGGCCGAAGAGCGTCGTCGAGCGCGCGGCGGCGTCGAGGAGATGTTCGAGGCCCGCGAGCTCCAAGCTCGCTTGGCCACGGTTTACGCCCGGGCCGAGGAGCTCGTGCCGCAGGATCGGCTGCTGCACGTGCCCGGAGTCGGGGACGTGGGCGCGGTCGCCGCGCGTGTGTTCGAGACCGTGATTTCGGCCGCTTCCGCCTTTTTCCAGGAGCTGCCCTCCAGCCACAAAGCCTGACTTTTTGGCCTCTCGTCGGGGTTTGCGCCATATTCGGGCGACCATGCGAGGCGTAAATCTGGTTCTGCTCGGATTGTTGGTCGGCTGCGGCGCGGCGCCCGAGGCCCCAGCCGTCGCCCCGAAAGCGGTCGCCAAGGCGCCTGCCTCGCAAAAGCCCGTCGCCGCGCGTCCACCCCAGGGCGCGCTCTACCGCGACGACGTGAACGCGTTGATCGAACGCGGCTTCCCGGAATTTCTGCAACGAGTCGATGTGGAACCGCGCCTGGTCGACGGCCAATTCCGCGGCTGGAGCATCGTCCAGTTGAACCCGAGTGATTTTTGGAGCGGCGTCGATCTGAAGCCCGGCGACATCGTGACCCGCGTCAACGATCTGCCGATCGAGCGGGAGACTGAGGCGTTCGACGCGTTCGAATCGTTGAAGCAGTCAGACGCGCTGCGCGTTGCGTTTCAGCGCGGTGGGCAGAGCCGGGTGCTGGAGTACAAGATTATCAGCAAGAACTGATGGGCTTTCGCGTCCGGGGAGGGAGAGGAGAGAGAGGACGCGCGGCGCCTTCGGCGCGCGGTGGGAGACTCTCGTTGGGCGAACGCTCGGCTGATCCGCTTGGCCGCCCCGCGCTGCGCTGATGGAAAGCACGCGCCCGTCGGTCGGTTCTCGTAGGTCTCCATCTCATTGGCTGATCGTGATCTGGTCATCCAAGACTTTTCGCTCGTTTCGGTTCCGGGCATGCGACTGGAATGTCTTCCGCGCGCCCGGCGCGAGGGCGTGCGGCGCTGCGCGCGCACCGAGAGGGAAAGCAGATTCGGCACTGACCTACAAAGAGCTGACCGAACAGGCGCAAGGCGCCGCGCGTCCCTTAGCCTGTCGGCGCGTCGCGAAGCGCGAACTTCACGATCTCGTCCAGCACCGCCCCGAAGCGTTGACGCGTAAAGCGCGATCCGCTGGTGACCCAGTCCATGTGCAGCTTGGGCTTCTGGTCGTCGTGGAAGTGGCCGAGGATGTCCAAGTGATCGGCTTCGCCGGCCCAGAGGAGCTCGCCCCAGAGCATGCTCAGGGTGGGCACGATGCCATCGTTGGATTGGCCGTTTACCTCGTGATCGATGCCGACGCGTAGGAACTCCGTCTCGCGTTGCGAGGGACGCGCGTACGGGTAGACCTCGGACTCTTGGCTCGCGAATTGGTACAGCGTGGCGTAGATGGCCGCCGTGAAGGCGGCGTATGGCGACCAGATGCGGCGGGCGAAGCGCATCACCCGCGGCGGCGCGGCCGCGGACACGACGCAGCCGTAGCGGACTCGCGCGTCAAGCACGGTGGCCGCGTTGAACAGGTCCATGGCCTCCGGCATGATCTGAATGATTGCGCCTTGATCGATGCGCACCTTACTCAAAAAATCTGCGATCTCACCGCGGCCATCGCGATCGACGAAGCGCAGCACGCTGTCGGTGACACGGCTGAACAGCTTCATGTCACCGCCGAACAGCGAGTCGATGCCGCCCACACCGGCGACCAAGCGCGAGAAAATCGCGAGCGACGGTTCGCCGACGGTGAGCGACACCACCGTGAGCAGGCTCAGCACGTACAACACGCGCGTGCCCGAGACCGTGGCAAAGTAGGTTGCTAACGGCGAGCCATAGTGCGGCGTGTTGATCGTCACCGCGCTGACCACGCGGTCGCGCCAGGCGAGTTGCTCGGGCGTCACGCCCAGGTTGACCTTGGGCGAGAGGACCAGGCGTACATCGAGCCCACCGGTCGAATGCCCGATCAGGTGGATCGGGCCGTCATCGCTGGCCGCGCTTTTGGCCACCGTGGCGGCCAAGATGCGCGAACGGTACCGGAGCGACGAAGTGGGCGGTGCCGGCACGTCTTCGAACACGGCTGCGATGCCGGCCCGCGCGAAGCGCTGCTCCAGGCCCGCCCGCACGTGTTTGAAGTAGTCGTAACCGGCGAGATGTCCGAACCCGAACATCCCGGGCACGAAATAGACTCGGTGCACGACGGGCGACACTTAGTTCGTAAATTCGACGTTCGCGCTCTGCTCGAAGTCGAAGCGCACTTCACCCGCGTCGATGCTGCCCGATGCGAACGGCTCGCTATGCACGCGGTGCAGCGATAGCTCACCGAGGCCCGTACCCACGAACGCCGAGGCCGGCACGCTGCCGACGCCGGCGTCGTCCCGGAAGGTGCAGCGGGTGGTGGCGCTGCCGTCTTGCGTGGTCAGCTCGACGTACACGAGATCACGACCCAAACCCGGGCTCCAGTTGAGCGCGATGGGGCCATGCACGGCCACGCTGGTCAGCTCTGCGAGCGGCGTGTTGTCGACATTCACCGAGCTGAGCTGGGCCGGCGCGTTCGCAATCACGTTGAACGCGCGCAACAGGCCGCCCGAGGCGGTGAGCGTGTACGTGGTGGCGGCGGGCAGCGGATCGGCCGCGCGATCGCGGGTGGTGTACACCACGCCGGCAATCAAATCCGTCACCGCGGGGAGGGCGCGCGTGGCCAGCAGCGCGTTGCTCGAGCTGGTGCGCAGCGTCACATCGCCCGCGTCCAAAAACTCCACCCGGCCAAGCGGGCTGAGCGGCATGCTGCTCGCGCGGTCATGGTTCGGTTCGGCGCACTGGCCGACTGCCGGCAGATCGAGCCCGAACCCGGCCAGCCGCAACATGGCGTTGGCATCCACCTCGGGTGGCGTGCGCACGAAGCCAGCAAAAGCCGCCGCACGTGGTGCCTCAGCCGAATTCAGCACCGAGCTGCGCTCGACGGTGATCAAGGCGTGGGTGCTGCTGCCCGCATCCGCCTCGGCGCTGTAGTCGACCGGTGCGACGGAGCAGGCCGCCGCCCCGAGGACGGCAGACGCGACCGAGGTGCTGAACGCAAGAGTCGGGAGCAACCGCGCTTTGGCGATCGCAACGCGACGGGGCAACTGCCAGAGAAACTGCACCACCCGACAAGGCTAGCATCGCTCCGGGCAATTCAACAGCGCGGCCGAGGAAGGGCCGGTGACGTTTGCGCAAGCTTTTCAATAAGCAGCTAAAATTTGGCGACCAGCGCGCCGGCCGGTCGCGCCGACCAGCCGTTGATCTGGGCGTCGTAGCGCGTGCCTGGTCGATCCAGCGACCCGGTAACGTGGGCGTAGTCGAGCTCGAGCTCTGCTGACACCCAGAACGGCGGAAGGCCCAGCGACATTCCGAAGATCGGTCCGAGCGCCACGCGATTGGCGTCGAGCTCGAAGGCGGGGCTCGGGTCGAGCGAAACCTTTCCGGACCAATGGTCGAAGCTGCCGCGCAGGCCGCCCCAAACCGAAATCAAGTCCGCGTCCGTGCGGTACCCGAGCAAGATCGGCAAGTCGACCCCGACCCCGTGAGCCCCGCTCAGATCGCTGCCCGGCAGATCGTACGCGCTTTGGCCAAAGCCGCGGCCCGTGACCCCGAGGCCCGCCGACAACGCGCTCTTGTCCCATTCGAAAGCGTGCCGCAGGTCGCCCCGCAAGGCTTGCCCGCTGTAACTCAGGCCTGCTTCGTTCGCGCCCGGAATGCCGATACGCGCTGCGGCGTACGGCGCAACTGCCGGCCCCTCCACCAGCGCCACCAACGCGCCGCGCGCGGACTGCGCATCTCCCGACGGCGCGCCGGGCGGGGGCTGTCGAGCGTTGTCGAGCGCGTGCTGCGCATCGCCCAGGACGAAGCGATCGCTGACACCGAAGGCGAACGCGGTGTGCCCGGCGGGCAAGGCGTGCGCTGGATGCAGCAGTGGGACGCCGCCGCCGCAGCCGCTCAGCGAAGCGAGCGCAGCACCTGCACTGACCCAGGCCAGTGCAGCGTGCGAGGTTTTGGTTGCGCGTGGGCCCACACCGAACGCCGGGTTATTTACGGAACCGCGACGGGAACGTGTTGCTGGCTGCGCGCTGCTTCAATTCCTCGTCGTCGTCGTGAAGCGAAACGGCGCGGTCAATCAGCACTTGCTCCGTCTCGACGTGCTTGGGATCGGGCAGGCAGCACTCCACCGGGCAGACCGCCTGGCAGGCCTCGTGATCGTCGAACCCTACGCATTCGGTGCACAGATCCGGATCGATGATGTAAATCTCATCGCCCTCGGAGATGGCATCGTTCGGGCATTCCGGCTCGCACGCTCCGCAGTTGATACAGTCGTCGGTGATGAAGGTCGACATTGCCCGGTTTTTGCGCTGGATTGGAGGGGGAAGGCCGGGAAGCGGCCGTGGCGGCCGAAGTTACGAATGGCCTGGCGGGCGTGTCAACTTCGAGTAGAGTCGCGGCCGCCCAATGCTTCGCAGCGATGATAGCGCGTTTTCGACTGGTTCGCCGTTCAGCGGGTGGGCATTGCGGGCTATTTGTCTCGCCACGGTCACAGCCGCGCTGGCGCTCGGCTGTACACCCAAGATCGGTGACGACTGCACCGTCTCGACCAATTGCTCCTCGACGGGCGACCGCATCTGTGACGTTACGCAGCCTGGCGGCTACTGCACGACTTTCAACTGCGAGCCCGGCGGTTGCCCCGAGGATTCCGTGTGCGTGAACTTCGGCACCTCGCTCTCGCCAGTCCCGGGGTGTACCCCCAGTCAGGGCAATTCGCCGTACAAGCGCTCTTTCTGCATGGCGAGCTGCGGCGAGGACTCCGATTGCCGCGGCGGTTACCGATGCCTCGCGCCGACCGAATTCAATGCCGTCTTGGCCGAGCACTCTAGCGGCAACAAGGTGTGCGCGGTTCCCCCGAACCCCCTGCCGACCGGCACTTCGAATCAGGTTTGCATCGGCTCGGACGCGGGCGTGGGGCCGGCCGAGGGCGGCTCCGCCTCTACCGCTGGCGCAGGCGGCGGTTCGGGCACTGCCGAGGGCGGCGCTGCGGGTGACGGCGGCTCCGGCGGCTGAGCTGGGCTGCTCGCGGGCGCTTTGCTGCTAAGCTCGCCGGCGATGTTCGGCATTCGCTCGTTGCCGCGGACGCTCGAAGCGGCGCTGCGAGACCTCGGGCACGCCAAAAACGAGACCCGTATTTCGGCGCTCCGCGATCTGGTGCGCTTGACCGAGACGGACGCGCGTCCGCGTGCCCTGGCCGCCCTCTGTGAAGTGCTCGGCAGCGAAGCGGATTTGCACGTTCGAGCGGCCGCGGCATTGGCGCTCGGGGATGCCGACGCCAAAGAGTCGCGCCAGGCCTTACTCCACGCAGCGCGCAACGCGCCAGTCCAGGTGCGCGAGATGGCGATCGCCGCGCTCGGCGAGATCGCCGAGGTCGGTGAGCCGGGCGACGCGGAGATCTTGGCGCTGCTCGAAGCGGCCCGCTTGGACGCCGCGCCCGAATTGCGCTTCCAGGCGCTGATCGCCTTGAATCGCGTCGCGCGAGCGAACCTGCTCTCGCGGCTCGTCGACGCCAGCCGTGATTTGGACGCCGAAGTTCGACAAATCGCCTTTCGCCTGGCCGAAGAGCAAGTGCTGGCCGATGGCGCGATGCTGCCCGAGCCGCTGCGCCAACGCGCGCGCGCCGCGCTGCGCGACGACGCTCCGAGCGTGCGCTTGGCCGCGGCGATTCTGTTGGCTCGGGTGGGGGATGCGTGCGGCGCGGAAGTGATCAAGGACGTCGTCGAGCGCAAGGATCGCGTCGCCTCGTTGGCCGACGAGCAAGCCGCGATCGAGCTCTGCGGAGAGCTTTCGATCAGTGACGCGCGGCCCGCGCTGACGCGGCGCGCGTTCGGCTTCTTTGGTCTGTTCCGCGATCCTTTGGCCTGGCACGCGCGGGTGGCCCTGGCGCGGCTAGGTGACGAGCAAGCCAAGACGGCCATCTTGCGGGGCCTGGCCGCTTTCACGCGCGACGCGCGCACGATCGCGGTGGCAGCGGCTGGCCGCGCGCGCTTGCGCGAAGCACGCTCGATCTTGCGCGGAATGACCGCCGCCCAGGCCGATCCCGAAACCGTGGCCGAAGCCTTGGCCGAGCTGGAAGCCGCTCCATGACCGATATCCCGCTGCCCTTGCAACTCCAGTTCTATCGCGCGCTGCGCCGCATTCGCGGCCTGGATGAGCGCATGCAGGCCTTGCAGCGCCAGGGTCGAATCGGCTTCTACGGCAGCTGCACGGGCCAAGAAGCGGTGCCAGTCGCGCTCGGTTTTGCGCTCGAGCACAGCGATTGGGTGTTTCCGGCGCTGCGCGAGAGTTCGGTCCTGTTGGTGCGCGGCTTTCCGCTGATAAGCTACCTGGCCCAAGTCTTCGGCAACGATCGCGACGTGCTGAAGGGTCGCCAAATGCCCAGTCATATGAGCGGGCGCTCGGCCAACGTCGTGTCTTGGTCGAGCTGCATTGGGACGCAGCTGACGCACGCCGTGGGCGCCGCGTGGGCGGCCCAGATGCGACGCGAGAGCATGGTCAGCGCGGCTTGCTTGGGGGACGGCGCGACTAGCTCGGCTGATTTTCACTCCGCGCTGAACTTCGCGCAGGTGTTTCGCGTGCCGTGTGTGTTCGTGTGCCAGAACAACCAATGGGCGATCAGCACGCCGGCCGCCCGTCAAAGCAACACCCGGACGTTCGCCGAGCGCGCGTTGGCCTACGCCATGCCGGCCGAGCGCTTGGACGGCAACGACGTGTGCGGGCTCTACCTCGCGTTCCAACGCGCCGCCGAGCGCGCTCGCGCGGGCCTGGGCCCAACGTTCCTCGAGTGCGTGACGTATCGCCTTGGTCCGCACTCGACGAGCGACGACCCCACGCTTTATCGCAGCGAAGCCGAAGTCAGTGTCTGGCGCGCGCGCGATCCAATCGCGCGCTTGGCCCGTTCGCTCGAGGCACAGGGCGCGCTGGACGCCGGCCGTAGCCGAGCCCTCGACGATGAGCTGAGCGCCGAGCTCGATGCGGCCCTGCTGGTGGCGGAAGCGGCGCCACCGCCACCGCGGGCCTCGCTTTTCGACGACGTCTACGCCGAACTTCCCGGGCATTTACTGGAGCAACGGAAAGAGTTGTTCACGCCCGCGAAACGATTTGCGCAATCGGAGAGCCCCGCGGTCCTCGGCAAACCCTTGTGAAGTAACAAAACAAGCGTTACATCACGCGGCGAAATGGATCAATTCGACGCCATCGTGCTGGGCGGCGGCCCCGGCGGTTACGTGTGTGCCATTCGGCTCGGTCAACTGGGGCTCAAGGTCGCCTGTATCGAGGAGGAAGAGTACGGGGGGGTGTGCCTCAATTGGGGCTGCATTCCGTCCAAGGCGCTGATCGCCAACGCTCACTTCGTCGAGAAGGCCAAGCACATCTCGGATGCCGGCATTACGGTCAGTGATGTCAAAGTCGACGTCGACAAGATGCAGGATTGGAAGGGCGGGGTCGTCAAGAAGATGACCGGCGGCGTGCGTTCGCTGCTCAAAGCCAACGGTGGCGAGATGATCGAAGGCCGCGGCAAGGTCGTCGATGCGAGGACCGTCGAGGTCAGCTTGAAGTCGGGCGAGAAGCGCCGGGTGACGGCGACCAAGGGCCTGGTCATCGCCACGGGCTCAGCCACGATTCAGGTGCCCGGCTTCGAGTTCGATGGCGAGCGCGTGATTGGCGCTCGCGAGGCGGTCAGCCTGCGCAAGATCCCGAAGCGCCTGGTCGTGATCGGCGGCGGCGTCATTGGCCTGGAGCTCGGCATGGTTTACCAGACCTTCGGCGCCGAGCTCACGGTCGTGGAGCTCACGCCCAGCCTGCTGCCCGGCGTCGACCCGGATTGCGTGAAGGTGGTCGAGAAGAAGTTGGAGAAGCGCGGGGGCAAGGTGCTGAAGAACACCCGCGCCGAACGCCTCGAAAAGACCGAGAGCGGCGTCACGGTCATCGTTTCGAGCGAGGGCAAAGAGCAACGCATCGAGTGTGACGTGGTGCTCGTGGCCGTGGGCATGAAGCCGCGCTCACGCGGCGTCGGCTTGGAGGAGATCGGCGTCGAGATCGATCAGCGCGGCTTCGTCAAGACCAACGAGTTTTGCGAGACCAACGTCAAGGGCGTGTACGCCATCGGTGATGTCAGCGGTCAGCCCATGCTGGCGCACAAGGCCTCGAAGGAGGGTGAGGTCGCGGCGGAAGTGATCGCCGGCCACCACGCGGCCAAAGATTGGGTCACCGTGCCCGGCATCATCTTCACCGATCCGGAGATCGCCACTGCGGGGATCACCGAGGCGCAAGCCAAGGAGCAGGGCTACGCCATCAAGGTCGGCAAGTTCCCGTTCGCCGCGCTCGGGCGCGCTGTCAGCATTGGCGAGACGGACGGCTTCGTGAAGGTGGTGACCGACACGAAGTCGGGCCGCATCCTGGGCATCCACATCGTGGGGCCGTCGGCCAGCGATCTGATCAGTGAAGCCGTGCTCGCGATCGAGACCGTGGCCACCGCCGAGGACATGGCGCTCAGCATCCACCCGCACCCGACCCTCGGTGAGGCGTTGATGGAAGCCGCCGCGGCCTCGCTCGGTCACGCCATCCACATCGTGAATCGCTGAAAATTATCGGCAATTGCCTATTCCGACGCGCGCTGGGCCCGCGCTTTTGCGCGCGCTGGCCTAGCCGTGGCATGTTTGGTCAATGGGGATTTTCGCCCGCGTCGCTCAAGTCATGTCCGCGAACTTCAACGCTTTGATCGACAAGGCGGATGACCCGAAGAAAAGCCTCGAGCAAACCCTGCTCGAGATGCGTGAGCAGATCATCGCCGCGCGCCGCGAAGTAGTGAGTGGCGTCGCCTCGGAGAAGCAGCTCAAGAAGAAGGTCGAAGAGCTCGATCACGAGGTCGAGAAGTGGAATGGCCGCGCCGAGCTCGCCGTGCGGAGCGATGACGATGCCTTGGCGCGCGAAGCGCTGCTGCAGAAGCGCCGCGCGGTCGGCGATCGCGATCGCGCCGAAGCCCAGCGGGGCGAGCAACGCGCGGCGGCGCTGGAGATGAAAGAAGCGCTCGAACGCATGGAGCGCAAGGTCAAAGAATTCGAGCTACGCAAGGGCACGCTCGCCGCGCGCGCGCAGCAGGTGAAGGCGGGCGCGGGAGGCGTCGAGTCCCTGGGCAGGACCGGCGCTGGCGCTGGCGCGTTCGACGAATTCCGGCGCATGGAAGACAAGATCGAGACCGCGGAGCACACCATCCTGGCCCAAAGCGAAGTCGACGCCGCCCTCGCTCCGCCCAGCCCGACTGGCATGTCCCC
Source organism: Pseudomonadota bacterium (assembly GCA_037200885.1). Lineage (GTDB taxonomy): Bacteria > Myxococcota_A > Polyangia > Polyangiales > Polyangiaceae > PMG-095. The sequence continues at coordinate 2,533,633 of JBBCIN010000002.1, read as the reverse complement.
CGCGGAAGTCGAAGCCAAATTCCGCGCGCTCGAGAGCGGCGCGAGCTCAGACCCCGCCGCACCCGCCAAGTCGGAAGTGGACGACGAGCTGACTGCGCTAAAGAAGAAGATCCGAATCGGAACCTGAGCCGCGCCTCTCGCGCCGGCAGCCTATGACCCGCGCACGGTTCAGGCTCGGGAATTTCGTCGCGCTGTGAGCTGCGCTGCCGGATCGCGATCGCCCCCCAATCTCGGTCAGGTATCGAGCGCGGGCGCGCGACTCGGCATACTTTTGGCCAAACGGCGCGGTTGTGAGGGCCAGCCGGAGTGGGGGTTGCGCGTGCCGGTGATCAGGCGCGCGCCGCCTTGGTTGGTGAAGTAGTGCCAGACCCATTGAAAGAGCACGATGTAGCGATTGCGGAAGCCGATCAGAAACGCGACGTGAACGGCGAGCCAGAGCACCCAGGCGACGAAGCCGGAGAGCTTGGCTCGGCCCAGTTCGGCGACGGCGGCGCTGCGGCCAATGGTTGCGAGGTTGCCCTTGTTCACGTAGCGAAACTGCGTGGTCGGTAAACCGCGGATGCGACGCACGATTTGGTCCGCGACGAAGCGGCCGGCTTGAGCGGCGGCGGGGGCGACGCCCGGTACCGGAGTGCCGTCGGGGTTGGTGCACGCGGCCAGATCGCCGATGGCGAACACTTCGTCGTAGCCGGGCACGTTGAGCGAGCGGTCGACGATCACGCGGCCACCGCGGTCGAGTGGAAGTCCGAGCGTGGCAGTTAGGGCGGAAGCTCGGACGCCGGCGGCCCACACCACGTTGGCGGCGGGGATGATTTGAGGGCTGCCGTCCCCCCGCACGATGGTCACCGAGTTGTGTTCGATAGCGGTCACTTTGGCGTTGGTCTGTACCTCCACGCCGAGCTTTTTCAGCTGCTTGACCGCGCGCACGCGCGACACTTCACTGAACGTGCCCAGGATCGACGGCCCGCCTTCCAGCAGGATCACTGTGATTTCTTCGGGGCGAATGTGACGGAAATCGCGGCCGACCAAGGTGCGTGACAGTTCACTGAGCGCGCCCGCCATCTCGACGCCGGTGGGACCGCCGCCGATGACACAAAAGGTGAGCAGCTCACGCCGTCGCAGATCCGCCGTCTCCTGTTCGGCGACCTCGAGCGCGACCAGCACCCGGCGTCGGATCTCGAGCGCGTCGTCCAAAGTTTTCAGACCGACTGCGATGTCCACCCAGTCGTCGTGACCAAAGTGGTTGTTCCTGGCCCCGGCCGCCAAGACCAGAAAGTGATAGTCGATTGGTCCGGTGGAGGTTTCGATACGCCGGCCCTTCAGGTTGATGCTCTGGACTTCCGAAAACAGTACCTCGGCGTTCTTTTGGGAGGCGAAGATCGAGCGCACCGGAAATGCGATCTCCGAGGGCGAGAGCGCGCATGTTGCAACCTGGTACAAGAGCGGTTGAAACACGTGGTGGTTGTTGCGATCGATGAGCAACACATCGAAGCGCTCGTTGCGTAATGCTCGGGCGACGGCGATCCCGCCGAACCCGGCCCCGACCACGACCACGCGCTGACGCCATGCCATCGTGAACGCTCCTTTTTTCCGTCGCCACGAGCAGCGCAGCTCGGCCGATGCGCCGAGCCACTCACGAGTAGCCTACGCGGCCCGCTTCACGCCGTGGTTTCCGAGGAATGTCGGCTGCCGCACGCCCGCGGCGTTATTTCAAGCCAGTCTGCGGAAATCCGCAGGTCGCCAGGCTGTCGTAGCAAGCGAAGGTCGCGTTCTCGTTCAAGCCGAAAACACTGCCGCTGCCGGAGCCATCGGCGAAGCTAGCACTGCACGTGCAACTGCTTTGAGCGGGGCTCGTTTGAGAGCAGTACACGGAATAATACGCGCCGCTGTCGCACTTCACGTCCAGGTTGCAGGTGCCGTTGCCGCTGCTCCCCGAGCTCGAGCAGGTCTGCGCCGGTAGCGGCCCAGGTATGGGGACAGGCGTGGGGAGGGGTGCGGGCATTGGGTCGGGGATCGGCCGAGAGCAGCTCTGATACGACGTGAGCAATCCCGAGCATTTCGCGGCGGTGAGATCCTCGACTTGGGCGCAGCCGTCACTGTTCTTGAAAACAGTGATCAGGCAGTCGATCAAGACCTGTCCGGTTTTTTGGCACTCCAGGCTTTGAGCGCCTAAATCGCTCAGGCAAGACGACGTGCACTGATCGGGCGCGAGACCGTTTGGGCATGGGCTCTGCGTGACGGCGCTGCAGTAGTTGTTACAACTGGAGTACGTGGCTGGGTCGACCGCAGAGGCGCCGCCGGAGGCAGCGCCGGCGGAAGAGGCGCCCCCAGCGGGCGCGCTGCCCGCGCTTCCGACGCTCGTCGCGCCGCCGGATGGGCTACCGCCCTTATCGCCGGGGGTGGGTACCGGTGCTGGGCCGTGCCCTGCCCCGCCGCCAGCACCGGGGGCGGCGTTCCCAGTCGACCCACCGTCCGGCTGACTCGGTTCGACGTTCACGTCATCGGAATCGAGCGTGGAGCTACGCCCTCCACAGCCCGCAAGTACAGCCACCAACAGCGCCCCAGAACCTTTGAGCAAACGAAACGGCAAGCCACCCATGCGGGGCAATATAGCTTATCCGCGCCGCGTAGCCCGCACAATCGCGGTCAGGTGGCTGGCCTGCCTTCCGCCTGCCAGATTTCACGCAAAATCTCCGCGACCGCCTCGTAAAGGGCTTCCGGGATCTCATCGCCAATTTCGAGATCGTTGAGCGCACGGGCGACTGGCACGTCGCGTACGATCGGGACGCCGTACGCGCGCGCGGCTTCGACGATCAGCTTGGCCATCTCGCCCTGTCCCTGCGCGATCACGGACGGGGCGAGCTCGTCGTCCTCTCCGCTGTACTTGAGGGCGGTTGCTAAATGAGTTGGGTTCACGATCACCACGCTGGCGGTTTTCAGGGCGCCGAGAGTGGCGCCCGTGAGGGCTTCTTGGTGCGCGCGACGACGCGCCGCTTTCAATGCAGGGTCGCCTTCTGACTCGCGATACTCACGCTTGATTTCGTCTTTGCTCATGCGGTGGCGTTGAAACCACGCGCGTCGAGTGAGCAGCAAATCCAGCAGGCCGAGCGAGACGCCAACCGTGGCGGCAAACCATGCCACCTTGCTCGCTACGCGAGCGGCCAGTACGGCCGCGGCGCGGGCGTTACCGATTGACGAGGCGAAAGCTGCCGCGTGGGACTCGAGCTGGCGCAGGGCGAAATAGCTGACCAATGACGCGGCAAGGAGCGCTCGCGCGATGCCGACCAGGCGTTGCCAAGAAAACAAATTCTTGAGGCCGGTGAACGGATTCAGGCGATCGAGGCTGGGCGCGAGCTTGTTTGCACTGATGGCGCCGCCGGTTTGCACGAAGCTTGCGGCGGCGCTGGCCGCTGCGGCAACGGCCACGATTGGCAGGCTGAGGCTCAAAATGACGCGGGCAATCGTGGTGGGCGACGCGGGCTCACTCGGATGGCGGAGCGCTGCAGACAGCAAAGCCGCCGCCTGCTCGGTCGCGAGTGCGACCACCCCGCCAACCACGGACAACGCCGCGATGAAGCCCACGCTCTGTGAAAGCGCGGCCGAGATCGGGCTATCTCCCTCGCGGCGGGCCTTGGCCAGCCGTTTGGGGGTGGCTTGTTCGGTCTTGTCACTCATCGCTCTGGCTCATCGGTCGGCCCGAGCGCGAGTTTCTCGCTTCAGAACAAATACGGCAAGCCCCGGCCCCCGGTCAGCTTCCAAGCCGCGACCGTCTGCTCGATGATCGGCGCGCGGATCACCGCGGGCGGGTGGTCGTTCTGAAACGCGAAGATCAACCCGACCGCGCTCATTTGCTCCAACCCGGCAAAAAACTGCATGGTGACCAGCGCGCCGCCCTCGGTCAGGTGATAGCCGGCGCGCCGAAAGCCCATGGTCATGAGCGTATTCGTACCCGAGGCGTCGGCCGCGATCTCGTTCGGCTGATTGAACAGGGGGACCGTACCGGAGAGCGCCTGGCCGAGCTCTGCCAAGGGCAATTGACCGGCCGAAGTGCACGGCAAATGTCCGAGGTAGTGGTGGGCCAACTCATGGCCGAGCACGAAGCCGATCTGCTCTTCGAGCAGCTGGTGCTGACGCAAGACTTTGCGGCCATCCACCTGCTGCGTGAGGTCGAAGAAGCCGGCCGGCGGCTGCACGATCGGACGATTGGGCCGCTGCTGTTGCACGATCAATTGGATGTAATCGGTCAGCTTGTGCGTGCCGAAGGTCTCGTCGGTGGCGCGCGCTTGGCTCAGGTGCGCTTGGATGTCGAGCAGCCCGTCGGTGATGGCCATGGCCGCGTGCCCACTCGAAGTGCAAGTGGCGAAGGCATTCACGTCCCCCGGCGTGCTGTCCACGACCAGCGGGATACCGGCGACTCGCTGCTGTTGCGGGGGCGGCAAGGTGGCGACCAGCTCGTTCAACAGAGATTGCGCCTGACCGCGCAGGTAGCCAACGTCCACGGCGTTGATCGGATCGTTTACGACGGGCTGCATGGCCACACCCGGCGTCGGCAGAGGAGCGGATTGCCCCGCCGGGAGGGCCGGCGTCGGGCTGGCCGCTTGCCCCGGGGCTGGAGCAGTCCCCACTGGCTGCGTGGGCTGGGGGTACTGGGCGGGATAGCTCGTTTGAGAGCTGCCGCTGGAGCAAGCGAGGCCCGGCAGAACGATTGCGAAGGCGCAGCAGGCAATGAGGCTCGAGGGACGATTTGGAACGCGCGTCGGCATTTTGCCCAGCATAGCAATCCAATTTATTGGGCGCGTAGAAATTCCTGGGGTGTTTTGCCCCGATTTCGCGCTAGCCGGCGGCGACGTGCCGGTCGGGTTAGGCTGCGCGCCGCGTGACGAATCCCGAGCTCGTGCCCGTTTCAGATCCTGACGAGCATTTCGTCGAAGGCAACCAGCTGCGCTTGTTGCGCAACGGCTCGGCCGCATTCCCCGAGATGTTGGCTGCGATCGCTTCGGCCGAGCAGCAGATCTTGCTCGAGATGTATTGGTTCGGTTCCGATTCGATCGGGCGAAAGTTCGCGGCTGCGCTCGGCGCGGCGGCCAAGCGGGGCGTCGAAGTGTCGGTCATCTTCGATGCGGTGGGCTCGGTCGGCGCGAGCGACGAGATGTTCGCGGAGCTCGAACGAGCGGGCGCGCAGGTGATCGAATTCAACCCGATTGCGCCGTGGAAGCGGCGCTTCCGGCTGTCCAGGCTGACGCGCCGCGATCATCGGAAAATCTTGGTCATCGACGGTAAAACGGGCTTTACGGGCGGGATCAACATTGCCGACTATTGGCTACCAGAGGACGATGGCGGCGCAGGTTGGCGTGACGACATGGTTCGCATCGACGGGCCCGCGGTCGCGGGTTTGAGCGATTGCTTTGCGCTCGTCTGGGCACGCCTGCGTGGGCGCAAACTGCGCCTGCCCGACGCGCTCTTGCAGCCACCGGCACCGGAGAGCTCGCGGCGCAGTCATTTGCCCGCGATTCGTGTCTTGGGTCAGCGCTTTCTGCGCACGCAACGCCAGATCTCACGCGCCTATCTGCACTACGTGCGCCGCGCCGAGCGGCGCATCTTCATCGCCAATTCCTACTTCGTGCCGGACCGGCGGGTGCTCCGCGCGTTGGCTCAGGCCGCGCGCCGTGGGGTCGACGTACGCATCATCGTGGCGGGGCAAAGTGACGTCGACATCGTGCGCCACGCCAGTCGCGCGGTTTGGGGACGGCTGCTGCGCGTTGGAGTGCGTATCTTCGAGTGGGACGAGAGCGTGCTGCACGCCAAAACCGCAGTGGTCGATGGGCTCTGGAGCACGATTGGCACGTTCAACTTCGATTACATGTCGCTGCGCATGAACCTCGAGGTCAATGTCAGCGTGCTCGATGCGCGTTTCGCGGGTCGGCTGGAGGCCTCGTTTCTGGAAGACTTCGAGCGCTGCCGCGAAGTCTCGCTGGTCGACTTTCGCTTTCGCCCGCTCGGCCTGCGGCTGCTGGAGTACCTGGCGTATCGCTTACGAAAATTCCTCTAGACCAAAGCGCGCGCTCGCATTTGGGGCTAAGCTCGCTCGCCCAGTGCCACCCGTAGCTGATTTGGAATTTCGCACTCACGAGCGGATCTCGAGCATCGGCGCGAGCGCCTGGCGCCTCCTTGCGGGTGAAGATTGCCTGCCGTTCCTCCGCTACGAGTGGCTCTCTGCGCTGGAAGATACGGGGTGCATCGACCCTTCGCGCGGCTGGCTTTCGATGCACGTGGCCGCTTATTCGGCGGGCGAGCTCGTGGCCGTCGCGCCCGCTTACGTGAAGGGAAACAGCGAGGGTGAGTTCGTTTTCGATCATTCCTTCGCGCGCTACGCACAAAGCAATCTGCGCATCGACTACTACCCGAAGTTGATTGTGGCCGTACCCTTTACGCCCGCCACGGGCCCCCGCGTGTTGATCAAAGCGGGCGCGGATTCGGCTGCCATCTTGCGCGGCTTCGCTCGGGCATTGCCCCAGATCGCCGAGCGCATCGGCGCATCGGGTTGTCACGTGCTGTTCCCCGAACAGGCGCAGGCCGAGAGCTTCGAGGCGGCGGGTTTCCTACCGCGCCACGGCTTGCAGTACCACTGGCGCAACGCGGGCTATCAGACTCTGGATGATTTCCTGAGTCGCTTCAGCTCCAAGCGCCGCAATCAGATCCGTCGTGAAATGCGCGAAATGCGCGACCGAGCGATCGACCTTTCGGTGCTCACCGGCGATAGCCTGCGTCCCGAGCGTGTCGATTTCATCTTCGACTTCTATCGCTCGACGGTCGAAAAATTCTTCTACGGTAAGCAATACCTGAACCGCGCGTTCTTCGAGCAAGTCTGCCAGACGATGCCCGAGCAGCTGCACGTGGTCGTGGCCACTGACGCCGGCTCGAAGAAGCCGATCGCGGGTGCGTTCAACCTGCTCGGCAAGAAAGCCCTGTACGGTCGCTATTGGGGGGCGCTCGAGGAGCGCCCGTTCATGCACTTCAACGTCTGCTTTTATCGCGGGATCCAAGAGTGCATCGAGCGTGGGCTCGAGCTGTTCGAGCCCGGCGCGGGTGGCGAACACAAGCTCGCGCGCGGCTTCGAGCCGGCCCGCACCTTCAGCGCACACTCCTTTCAGGACCGACGTTTGAGCGCCGCAGTGGCTGAGTTCATGGAGCGCGAACGCAGCGCGATCGCCCAGCACCTTTTGGAGTCCCAATCTGAGTCGGGCCTGAAACGAATTGGCGCGATCGCTCCTCACGCTTGACAAGCCCCTCGCTCCGCGGCACGACTTCGGGGTAGTGACTCGCGCGCTCCGGTTTTTGGCTCTGTTTACGGCGTTGTTCGTCGTGACCGTGCGTTGCTTGAGCGGCCTTTCCTTGCCGTCGGCCTGCGTTGCGGTGCCTGAAGCCGGAGCGACTGAAGTTTGCCCGGCCTCGGATCAGCCGCGCGAAGAGGATACGCTCGCTCCGGTTGCGATGGACGACGCGGATGATGGCGCCGACGCTCTGATCGCTCCGACCCCGCCGCACATTCGGCTGCTCGCGCACGGTGAGGCCTCCGCCGCTGATTGTGGCGCTTTAGCCGCAGATCGCGCGTTGCCGAGCCACGCGCCGAGCCTCGAGCGGCCTCCGCGCGTCTGACGTTGCCGCGCAGCTCGCGTTTCTTCCGCTTTTTATCGAGCGCGACGTGAGCACGGCGCGAACCCAAGCGGGGCCTCGGCGCTAGTTGCGTCGGCCTCGCCCTCGACACGTCCCGCAACGCTGGCGTGGCTGTTTCGTAACCGAACGCCGCGCACGATTCCGTCGCCCAACCTTTTTGTTCCCCGGAGGCTCTGCCTTGAAGTCCCGTTTCAAGAGCGCCCTCGCGTCTCTCCTGTGCATCGCGTGTATAGCCGTTTCGAGCTGTTTCGTGGCGCGTCAGGCTTACGCGGCTGTTCCGCTCTCACTGTCTCTTCCCGATGCCTTGGCGCGCGCCAGAGCGGCTGGCCCCGAGGTCACGCGCGCGCGCTTTGCGCTGCGCGAAGCCGACGCCAGGCGCGTCGGTGCGGGCATCGTCATGCCGCAAAACCCGCGCCTCGCGGTGGATGCTCGTCCACTGATCAGCGGCGGTTCGGGCAGTATGGGCTACGGCGCAACCTTGGATTTCTTGTTCGACGTGGGCGGCGCGCCGCGCGCCCGTGTGCGTGAAGCAGAGCGTCTCTCTGCCGTCGCTCAGGCCGAGCTCGCCATGTCGCGGAGTTCGGCACGGGTACGCGCGCTGAGCGGCTACGTCAGCGCGCAAATTGCGGAGCTGCGGATGATCGAGGCCGACGCGGCCCTGGTGGTCGCGCGTCGCGTGCTCGATGCGACCGAACGCCGGGTGAATGCCGGAGCGGGTTCCGAACTCGACAACGCGTCTGCGCAGTTGCAGGTGGCTGAGCTCGAGGCGGCGCGCATGGCCTTCGAGCGCGACCGAGCCACCGGCTTGATGGACTTGCGCGACGCGATCGATCTCGAATCCGACGTCCCGCTCACGCTGACCAGCTCGGTGATGGATTTGCCGCAGGTCGCCGACGTCAATGCCCTCTTGCAGCGGGCGCTCACGACTCACCCTGAATTGAAGGCGATTCAAGCGCGTGTCGCCATGTGGAGTGCGACCGAAGAGCGCCTGCGTGCCGAGCTCTTCCCAAAAATGGGCTTTTACGCCGGCGTCGATTCCGCTCCGCTTTCACCCACCTACGGCGTGCTCGGGCTGACGGTGGAGCTGCCGGTAGCGCAGCGTAACCAGGGTCTGCGCGCGCAATCCGCGCGGGCCCGCGAAAGCGCCGAGGCGGATCTGGATCTAGAAGCGCGGCTCTTGCAACGCGCCGTGGTCGCCGCCTTGGGCAGCTACGAGTCGAGCCGCCGTGAGCTCGACCGACTCAGTTCGCAAGCGGTCCCCGCCGCGGAGCGCACGCTCTCTTTCGCCGAGGCTGGCTTTCAAGCTGGGCGCTTCGACGTTTTTCGTCTGCTGGCCGCGGCGCGTGATTCGCTCAGAGTTCGAGCGAGTCGCATCGACGCCATCGAAGCGGCCTGGGTCGCGCGCATCGAGCTCGAGCGCGCCGTTGGTGGAGAAGTGAAATCATGAAAAAGCTCGCGCAACGGTTGACGGTGATCGCGTTCGGAATCGGCCTGACTTCTGCGGCCGTGATTTACTTCACGCACTCCGAACCCAAGGCAAGCGCGCAATCCAAAGGAGAAAAGCGCGACATTCCGTACATGGACGGTAAATGGATTCGTTACTCTCCAGACTTCGCCAAGCGCCAGCAAATCGAGTTTGCCAAGGCAGCGGAGGGTAGCCTGAAGCCCATGATCAACGTGACCGGCACGGTCACCTTCGATCCGGAGCGGGTGGCCGCCGTCGGTTCGCGCATCGCCGGTCGCGTCAGCCGGCTGTACAAGATAGAGGGTGACATGGTGAAGGCCGGCGATTTACTGGCTGAAATCGAGAGCGCGGATCTAGGGCAGGCGCAGGCGACGGTGATCGCCGCACGCGCGCATGCCGAAGCGGCGACAACCAACGAGAAGCGCGAGGCCGAGTTGGCGGAGGCCAAGATCTCGGCGCACCGCGACGCAGAGCTGGCCAAAGCTCAGGCCGTCTCCTCACGCGCGGATCTCGCGGCGGCGGAACAGCGCGTGCGCGCCCTGGGCGGCACGAGTGATGGCCCAACCGGCATTTTGCGGCTGACCACGCCGATCGCCGGCCGCGTGATCGAGCGGAACGTGACCCGGGGCCAATCCGTGGAAGCGACCCTGACTGCGTTCCGGGTCGCGGATCTCGATCGCGTTTGGGTCGAGTTGGCGGTGTTCGAAGGGCAGCTCAGCGCGATCCGCAACGGCGACCCGGTCGACGTCGTAGCCACCACCGCGGGCGAGCAACCCGTGCACGGCGTCGTGGCCTACGTCGGCGATGTGATCGATCTGGCCACTCGCACCGCGGCCGTGCGCATCGTGGTCGAGCACCCTGAATCACGCCTCCGTCCTGGCCAATCGGTGTCCGCCACGATCCACACCTCCGCGCCCGTCTCGAGCGCGATTTCGATCCCGCTCGCGGCCCTGACCAGTGTCGACGGCAAGCCCACCGTGTTCGTGGCTCACGACGAGCTCTCGGTCGAACCGCGCGCGATCGTGCTGGGCGCCCAAGATGGCGACCGCGTGGAGGTCGCCCGCGGCATCGAGCGCAGCGAACGCATTGCGGTGAGCGGTGTCTTCGCGCTCAAATCGGAGATCTTTCGCTAAATGCTGAAGTATTTGGTCGAGACGTCGATCCGTCTCAAGTGGGTGATGCTGGTGCTCTTGATCGCGCTGATGGGCGCGGGCGGCTTTGCGCTGAAGACCTTGCCGATCGACGCCGTGCCAGACGTTTCGACCGTGCAGGTCGCGGTGTTGACGGATGCGCCCGGCCTCTCGCCGGTCGAAGTCGAGCGCGGTTTGACGTTCCCACTGGAGACCGCGCTGAACGGCATGCCGAAGCTGGTCGAGCTGCGCTCCGTCTCGCGCTCGGGCCTGTCCGCCGTCACCGCCATCTTCAAGGACGATGTGGACATCTGGCTCGCGCGTCAAATGGTGCTCGAGCGCGTGCGCTCGGTCGAAGGGGATTTGCCCAAGCTCGCCGGCAAACCGCAGCTTTCGCCGGTGTCGGGCGGTTTGGGGGAGATCTTCCAGTTCGTGGTGCGCTCGGCCACGCACTCACCGATGCAACTGCGCACGCTTCTCGACTGGGAAATTGCGCCCAAGCTCCGGCAAAGCCCCGGCATCGTCGAGATCAACACCATGGGCGGTGATCTGAAGGAATATCAGATCATGATCGAGCCGACTCGGCTCCACTCGTACAAGCTGACTCTGGCAGACGTGACCGAGGCGCTCACGCGCGCCAACGTGAACGTGGGCGGCGGCTACATCGAACGGAAGGGGGAGGCGCTGACTTTACGCGGCGTCGGTCTGCTTGCGAACGAAGACGAGATCGGTGCGGTCGTGATCCGCACTGCCGAAGATGGCACGCCGATTTTGGTGCGCAACGTCAGCCATGTGCAGATCGGCTCCGCCATGCGCTTCGGCACCATTACCCGTGACGGTGAGGGTGAAGCCGTCACCGGCATCACCATGATGCTGATTGGCGCGAACGGCCGGGAGGTCGTGCAGGGCGTCAAAAAGCGGATCGCCGAAATTCAGACGCAACTGCCGCCGGGCGTCATCATCGAGCCGATCTACGATCGCTCGGAGTTTCTCGGCCGCACCCTCGGCGCCGTGACCAAGAACCTGATCGAGGGTGCGCTGGTCGTCACCTTGGTCCTGGCTCTCTTCCTCGGCTCGCTCCGCGGCGCGTTCGTGGTCGTGCTGGGCATTCCGGCGTCGATGGCGATCGCATTGTTCGGTATGCACTATTTCAACATCACGGGCGATCTGATGAGCCTGGGCGCGATCGATTTCGGCTTCTTGGTCGACGGCCCAATCGTGATTCTGGAGTCGATCATCGCGGCGCTCGCAGGAAAGACCTTGATCAAGCGTGCGCGCGACGGCGCGTACGCGGAAGTGGCTGGAGCAGTGTCGCGCCCGGTGGCCTTCTCCGTCGCCATCATCATGCTCGTGTACTTGCCGCTCCTTTCCCTCGAGGGCATCGAGGGCAAGATGTTCCGGCCCATGGCCGTGACCATGGCCTGCGCGCTGTTCGGCGCGTTGGTCTATTCGGTGTTGTTTTTCCCCGCGTTACTCGCCATTTTCGTGCCGCCATCGAAAGGCCATGGCCCGCGTTGGATTGGCTTTCTGGGCAAGCACTACGCGCGGGCCCTGCCCTGGGCCGTCGACCGCCGCGTCTGGATCTTGGCGGCTGGCGGCGTGTCTTTGCTGGGCGCGTTCGTGGTGCTGGCCAACAGCGGCGCGGACTTCGTGCCGCGCATCGCCGAGGGCGACGCGGTGGTCACGGTTCGACGTGCACCGTCGATCGGTTTGGCGCAAGCCAAAGAGTTCGATCTGGCGGCGGAGCGAGTGCTGCGCCGCTTTCCCGAGGTCGTTACTTCGCTCGGCATGACCGGGCGCGCAGAGGTGGCCATCGATCCCGTCGGCAACGACAACACGGACATCTTCGTGCACTTGAAGCCGGAGAAGGAATGGACCAGCGCGCATGATTTGGACGAGCTATCGGAGCTGTTCAAACATGCCATCGAGAGTGAAGTGGCCGGCACCTTCGTCTCCGTGTCGCAGCCGATCGAAGACAAGACCAACGAGCTCATCAGTGGCTCGCGCGCCGACGTGCAAATCGCGCTGTTTGGTGAATCGCTCTCGGAGTTGAAGCGCCTGAGCGAAGAGACCGCGGCGCTCGTGCGCAATGTGCCGGGCTCGGGTGACGTCCGCGTCGAGCGCCTGCTCGGGGCGCCCGAGCTCACGGTGACGCCGGACCGGGCGCGGCTGGCGCGCTACGGCATCAAGACGGAAGATGCCCTGGAAGTGGTGCGCGCCGCGCGCCTGGGCGTGCCGGTCGGCCAGATCTACGAGGGGCAACGTCGCTTCGACATGAAGGTCTTGATGCCTCCGAGCTCGCCGAGCCCCGCTGCCCTGGGGGGGCTGTTCGTGGAAGCTTCGGGCGGCATTTCAGTGCCTCTGTCCGAGGTCGCGTCGATCAAAGAGTCGGAAGGCCCGTCACAAGTGCGCCGTGAAGATCTGACGCGCACGGTGCGCGTCGAGGTCAATCTGCGTGGCCGCGACCTGGTCTCGTGGGTCAACGAAGCGCGCAGCAAGGTCGATGCCAAGCTGAGCTTGCCCGCGGGTTACAGCATCACCTGGGGCGGTCAGTTCGAGAATTTCGAGCGCGCGAAAAAGCGTCTGGCTTTGGTCGTGCCGATGGCGCTGGCGATCATCTTCGCGATGCTGCTCTGGATGTTCCAAAACGCGCGCTATGCAGTAGCCGTATTCGCGGTCGTGCCGCTCGCGCTGATCGGCGGCATCTTGGCGCTGGCGGCGCGAGGTCTTCCCTTCAGTATCCCGGCCGCGGTCGGCTTCATTGCTTTGGCGGGCGTGTCCGTGTTGAACGGGGTGGTGCTCGCCAGTGAGGTGAAGACGAAGATCTTCGGCGGCTGGCCGCTGCGCGAAGCGATTCTCGAGGGTTCGACGCACACCATGCGCGCGGTGTTGACTACGGGCGGTGTGGCCGCTTTCGGCTTCTTGCCGATGGCGCTGGCGCACGGCGCGGGTGCCGAGGTTCAGCGGCCGTTGGCCACGGCCGTGATCGGCGGCATCGCCTTCTCCACCTTGCTGACGATGTTCCTCTTGCCGGGGCTGCTCGCGATGCTCGTGAAAGAGCCGAGCCGGCGCGTCAGTTACGCGCCGTTGCCGCGCTTAGCGGGAGGCGGCGTGGAACCCGCGCCCGAGCGCGAAGCCGGCTGACGCGCCGACGGTGGCCGTGAGGAAGCACGCACGGCGAGGGTGCCACCCGTCGACGGTGCGCGCACGGCGACCATGGTGCCCGCCGAGTCGAGCCGGCGCGCGCCGCTGCCGCGGCCCGGCGGGATAGAGCGCGTCCGGTACACCTCGCCGTCGACGAGCACCTCCACGCCCAGGGCGCGGCAGCGCCGCGCCACACGTTCGAGATCGACGCCGACGGCCAAGAGCAGGCCCGCGGGAGGTGAAGGCTCCACGAAGAGATCCGCGCTTTGGCGACGCGTGCGCAAGAGCTCGCGCACCTCCGGATCTTCGACCCACAGAAAGCCCTGCGTCATCACGAATTCGGCGCGGCCGATCACGGTGCTGGCTTGCGTGAGGGTGCGCGCGATCGGATCGGGCAGGGGAGCCAAGAGCTCCAGCCGGGTGCGCATGACCTCACCGTCGAAGCCGGCGCTCAAGGCGTGGGAGAGCGCCTGAGGAGTGATCAGAATATCGAGTGCGGAGCCGGCCACGCCGCCGATCTCCACGAACGGCGCGAGCGAGATCACGCTGCCCACGCTGGCAGATGGCCCGACGCGCAGCGCCTGCGTGTCCAAGAAGCGGCTCTGTTGATTGCTGGCGGGGGCACGCGATTCGGGCGCGGCGTCCGAGAGGAAGGCGCGACCACGCGGGGTAATGCGCAGGGTCGGCCCGATCGATTCGATATCGTCGGTTTCGGGATCGCCCAAGTCCACGATGCCGAGCACATGCAAGGTTTCGAGCGCGATGCGGCGCGCCACTTCGGCGGGCGTCATCGGTTCGACGCCCGCGCGTTGCGCCCAGCGCTCGATCAAGCGCGCGACGCCGGGCGCTCGGGCGTCCGAGCGCACGTAGGCTGCGATTGCCTCCCAGGGTGCCCAGCGGCCATCGCCGAGCTCTTGCAAGGCCTCCAAGACTAGCTCGCGCACGACGCCGACCGCGCTCGTCTCTCGTGCGTCAGCGGTCACGCGCAGCGCTTCACCATCCGGGCGCGCTTCATCCCAGGCACCGCCGCGGCGCCAAGCATCGAACAGGGCTCGCCCGAGCTCGCCCACGCTGTGCGAGCCGGGAGGGGAAGCCATGCTCACTGCGGATGGATCCCACAAGCCGATCGCGCGGCTGAGCGAGGCGACGAGCGCAACGACCTCTGGTTCGCGCCCGAAGCGCGCGGCAAACTTGGTAATCAAGGAGCGCGGCGTACCCACGCCTGCCCGCACCTCGACCGAGGGATCGCGCACGGCAAGCGCCATCGCCAGAGCAATGGGCGCCGGATCTTCCGCGAAGCGCGCGCGCCGCGGCGCGTGATCCTCAGCCAGCACGAAGCTGCGGATCTCTCGCCGCTGTAGCTCGCGTTCGACGCGGCGCTGGGTGCCGACGATGGCCACGACTTCACTCGGAATGACGTGGCGATTCGGGTGCACCGGGACCAAGAAGCCGCGACGCTCGAGTGCAAAGCCGACCCCGCGGCGAGACGGCGTGGCCCCCGTTGCGCCACGCAGGCGCATGGGCTCACGTTCGAGATCGAGCAGCTCCTCCGTATCGACTTCGCCGCCGACCTTTTCGATCGCGTTCAGCAGCTTACGCTCGAGCGGCGCTAGCTCCTCGACCTCACGCTCGAGACGCTTGTGGTCTGCGAACACCTCCCAGGCCGGCTCGAGACACAATGCTACGGGTGGCGTGGCCGGGCGACCCAGATAGTGACCGGCGATGCTGCTGGCGACGTCCGGGTGAAGTTGCGCCAAGAGCGCGCGCGCGCCGCGTGGATCTTCGCCTTCCCAGCTGCGCAGCTGGATCATGTGGGCGATCGGCAGCAAGAGCTCGACGCCCTTGTCACGGCCACGGATGAAAACGATGCCGCGAGCGACCAGCGGTTCGACCGCGGGTGGCAGGGTTTGCGCGAAAAGTACGCCGCGCGCTTCGGCCACACGGTACAAAAGCTCACGCGTGGGGCCCGGCAGGATGCCGGCGTCGCGCATTTCCGGCAGCTGAAGCAGCATGCGCGCCACTTGCGACGGCACATCGATGCGCTTGGCCTCGTCAATCCGAATCTTGAGCCGCGCGATTAGCGAACCGAGCTCGCGCTCAGGCAGCTGGCGAAGCACGTCCACCAGGCGGATCGCCCCCACGCTTGATGACTCTTGGTCTTTACGAGAGGGCATGTGAACTCACTAGCAAACCGCGAAATACGTGTTTTGTCCAGGCGAGCGCGCACGGATTTTCGGCTTTTGACAAATGTTTCGAGCTCGATTTGGGAATCACAACGACGCCCGCATTCCCTTTCGTCTCCCTCAAGACGCCGCCCTCCACAGTCCTTACCACGATCCTTGTCCTCCTCATCCTACGCGTTCGCGTTTCGCGGGTAGTCAGCCCCCGCGATCTCACAAATAGTTCTCTCCAATTTTTCAGATGCTGTCCAGCGCCACTTGCGAGTCACTACGGTTATTTTCATTTCGATTCGGCAAGGGGCTTTTTTCCACGGCCGCGAGCCGCGAGCGATCGCCTCGACGAATGGGGGACATCGCTCTGCCGTTCGGGCTGCGAGCCCGCGATCTGTCACCTTCGGTCGCATTCGGTCGCGTTCGGGTCACGCCGGAGCGCGACAATTGCCGGCAATTCTTGCCATTGTCGCGGGTTTCGAGCTGGCGAGTGCTGTGAGCGGAATGCCCCCGTCCAATCTTGGTACAGTGCGCCGCCCATGATCTTGAGAGACCCAGTCCACGGCCTCGTCTCCTTCGAGACGCCCGAGGAAGCAATTGTTCCCGCGCTGCTCGAAACTGCCGAGGTGCAGCGCCTGCGGCGGATCAGGCAGACCGGGCTCGCGTCGCTCGCGTACCCGGGAGCCGACCACACGCGTTTTGCGCATGCCATCGGAGCCGCTTGCGTGATGACGCGGCTGATCCGGCGCCTACGAGGCTTGCACGAGGGCCTGCCGTTTTGGCAGCGCCTGACCACCGAGCGTGCCCGCGACGCGCTCGCGGCTTCGCTGCTGCACGACGTGGGACACGGTCCCTTTTCGCACTTGTTCGAGCAGGCCTTGCCCGATTCGAAGAAGCACGAGG
The DNA here is from genome assembly GCA_037200885.1 of Pseudomonadota bacterium. Taxonomy (GTDB): domain Bacteria; phylum Myxococcota_A; class Polyangia; order Polyangiales; family Polyangiaceae; genus PMG-095. The sequence continues at coordinate 2,517,146 of JBBCIN010000002.1, read as the reverse complement.
ACTGGACGACGCGGATCGTACTCGACCCGAGTACGGAGGTTCATGCCGTACTCAAGCGCTTCGATCCGGGACTGCCGGGGCGCGTCGTCGACTTGGTGCACGGCCGTCATGAGCTGACGTTCTTGGCGCGCGCGGTGAGCGGTACGTTCGACGTGGATCGTTGCGATTATTTACTGCGCGACGCCCACGCGACCGGGGTCAGCTACGGTTCATTCGACTTGGACTGGCTGCTCCGAAGTCTTTGCTTCGGCGTGGCCGAAGACGGCCAAGCCCCGCCGCTGGCGATCGACGGCGCAAAGGGCATTCCTGCCATCGAGTCCTTCGTGCTCGCGCGCCTGTTCATGTTCCAGCAGGTGTATTTCCACAAGACCGAGCGCGCCAGTGAGTGGATGCTCGGGCGCATCTTCAACGAAGTTGCGAAGCTTTTGGCCAACGGCGACCGCTTGCCACAGACCCCCACCGCGATTGTGTCGCTCGCGCAGGGCGGCGATGCGGAGTTGAGTGACTACCTCGAGCTGGACGATGCGTCGCTTTGGGTTGCGCTGAGCGCCTGGCGAGCCAGCAAAAATCCCATTCTTTCGGATCTAACGAAGCGCTTCCACGCACGCAAGCTGTTCAAGACGTACGAGCTGTTCGACGAACGAGCCACGCCGGACGCGCGCGTTTGGGCTCTCGACATCGCGCGCGACGTCGCGGACAAGGCGGGCCTCGATCCGCAAATCTACGTCGGCTTGGATGCGGCTTCGACGATCGCCTTCGACGACCTGCACGACCCGTTGACGGTCGTGTTCCCGGGCGGGCAGACTCGGGCCTTGGCTGACGTGTCGTTCCTGCTGGGTCGTTTGCGCGGTGAGAAGATGTCGCGCATTCGCTTGATTTTCGCGCCCGAGCTGCGCGACGAAATCATTCGTCGGCTGGCTGCGGACTGAGTGATGACCGGATCCTCGAGCCCCGCGAGTTCTCGGCTGCGCGTCGCTTTCAGCCTGTTGCTGCTGGCTCTGTTCGAGCTCGGGTCGCGACCAGCCCGCGCCGAGAGCAAGAGCGTGCGTTCGGCCGAGGCCGCGCCGCCCGACGGCGTGTACGATCGCTTCGATGGCGACCTCGACCTGGGTCTCGCCCTCGGCGCCGAGTTCGGCTCCGCCGGGCAAGCGGCGCCCGCGCTGCGCGCCAGCGCGCATTATTTCTCGATCGCGGGCGTGTACGCCGCAGGACGCATCAAGGCCGGAGATGAATCGGCACCATCGCTGTTCGGCGTGGGCGTCGATCTGCGTCCACTGTTCGTGCCCCGTTGGGCGAAGGGCTACGAGACCGGCCCCGCTTTTTTGGACCTCACGCTCGACTCGTTGTCGCTCTCCTTGGGGGCCTTCTGGGCCCAAAGAGCGCAGCACGCAGCAGAAGCAACTCGCGGCTTCGACGCGCAGCTAGGCTTCGGCATTCCGCTCTTGGCGACCGCCGGAGGGCCTTGGCTCGAGGCGCGCGGCGTGCTGCGTTATCCTGACGGAGCGAGCCGCGAAGAAGCCGTGTTCCTGGCACTCGGTTGGCACGTCTTCGCGACCACGCCCTTCAGCCACGACTCAGGCTTGTAGCCGGCGCTTGACCCAGGCTTCTGCGCCCGGGCTCGGGCTCGTGCCGACGATTGTGCCGTTCTTGACGAACACCTCGCTCGGCAGCGCGCGGCCGTTGTATTCGCTGGCCATGGTGAAAGAGTACGCACCCGCGTCGCGGATCACCACCGCCTGGGGAGGTTCTGCTCCGATCGGGTGTGCGCCGAAGTCGTCCGAGCTCTCGCAAACCGGGCCGACCACGCGCCACTCGGGCAGCGAGGGCTCACGATCGAGCGGCTCGACGCGGTGCTTTGCGCTGTACAAGGCCGGGCGCAAGAGATCGTTCATTCCGGCGTCAATCATCAGCCAGGAGTGCTCGCCGCTGACCTTGCTCTGCACCACGTGGGCCAGCAAAACGCCGTGTGATCCGACCAGCGAGCGCCCCGGTTCGGCAACCAACATCAGATCCGCTAAGCGCTCGCTGCGCAGGAGCTCTACTGCGGCTCGCCCAAAGTCAGCCGGCGCTGCTGCTTGCCCGCCGCCGTAGTCGATGCCGAAGCCCCCGCCGAAATTCACGTATTCGAGACCCGCGTGGCTGCCTCGGCGCGCGCGTGCGACGTCACAGACGTGCTGCGCGGACTTCAAGTACGGCGCGACTTCGCCCAGCATCGAGCCGACGTGCGTCGACAATCCGACCGCGACGAGCGCTTCTCCCGCTGCGTCCACCGCCTCGAACGCGCGGCCGACGTCGGCGCGCGCGATGCCGAATTTGGCTTTGTCGTGACCCGTCGAGATGTGCGCGTGCGATTCGATCTCGACGCCTGGGTTGAGCCGAAATGCGACGCGCGCCCGACGCCCGACGGCTCGCGCGCGGGTTGCAATTCGAAACAACTCCTCGACGCTCTCGGCCTGGATAGCCAGCAAGCCCGAGGAAATCGCAAAGTCTAACTCGCTGTCCTTCTTCGCCACACCGCTCATCACGATCTTCTCGGCGGGGATCCCGCACGCGATCGCGACCTGCAATTCGGCGGCTGAGACCACGTCCGCGCCGGTGCCTTCGGCGGCCAACGTCCGAACGACCGAGCCAGCGGAATTTGCTTTCACGGCATAGGCGATCACGTGGCGCGCTTCGCCGTAGCCAGCGATCAGCGCGCGCGCTTCGTGCGCGATTGCGTCGAGATCGTAGAAATAGACGGGAGTTTCGAGTCCGGATTGGCCAAGGAGCTCGGAAAGGGGCGAGTCACCCAGGCAGGCTTGCCCTTGCGCATTGCGTCGAAAACCATACATCCGACGGTCCTTACCAGGGGCCCTTCGCGACGCAAACGCGCAATCGGACGCGATCGGACGCAAACGCGCGATCGCACGCGATCGACGCAGGACCTCGACGTCGAGGTCCTGCCCGGGTTCTGCGCGATCGGCCGAACGGCTGCGAGAGTGATGCCGCGGAGTTTTGTTGGCTTCCGCTGCGCGAGTCGGCTACCCCACGGGCCGTACCTTGTGGCATGCTGGCGGCTCCTCGAAAAAGGCAGCGGCCGCGGTTAAGAGCCCAAGCCAAGCAGACGGACCAATAGATCAATGATCGCTCGCCGCGCAAAAATCGTTTGTACCCTCGGACCCGCCGTCAATAGCCGCGAGTCCATTCGCGGCTTGATCGAGGCCGGCATGGATGTCGCGCGGCTCAACTTCTCTCACGGCACCCACGCCGATCACGCTCACATGGTGGAGATGGTCCGCGCCGAGAGCCTCTCGCTCGGTAAGCCCGTGGCATTGCTCCAGGATCTGTGCGGTCCGAAAATCCGGACCGGCAAGATCGGCCCCGCCGTGCTCAACAACGGCGACACGGTCGACTTGATCGCGGGTGACACGGGCGATGATCACACGATCTCGATCGACTACCCCCCGCTCAAGGACGACGTGCGTGTCGACGACCGCATCTTGCTCTCGGACGGTCAGGTCGAGCTGCGCGTGCTGCAAATCCGTGGCGATCGCGTGGAGTGTCGCGTCGAACACGGCGGTCCGATGCGCCCGCGCATGGGCGTGAATTTGCCTTCCTCCGGTCTGCGCCTCGCCGCTTTGACCGAGAAGGACAAGAAGGACTTGGATTTCGGGCTGGAGCTCGGTGTCGATTACATTGCGCTCTCGTTCGTGCGCCGGGCCGAGGAAATCCAGGAGCTGCGCGAAATCTGCGAGCGCAAGGGCCGCCCGACGCCGATCATCGCCAAGATCGAGACGCCCTCCGCCGTGGAACGGCTGGATTCGATCGTTCGCGCTGCCGATGCGGCCATGGTTGCTCGCGGCGATTTGGGCGTAGAGCTTCCGCCGGAGACCGTGCCCGTGATCCAAAAGCAGATCATCGGCACCTGTCGCATTCATCGCAAGCCCGTGATCGTCGCTACTGAAATGCTGCAGTCGATGGTCGATTCGCCGCGGCCGACCCGCGCTGAGGCGAGTGACGTGGCGCACGCCGTGTTCGGTAACGCGGACGCGGTCATGCTGTCGGCCGAGAGCGCCAGCGGTAAGTTCCCGATCCAAGCCGTGCGCATGATGGATCGCATCATTCGTCAGGCCGAGGGCAGCCGCTTTTTCGCGCCTGCGGCTTCCGAGCCCGATCACACCACGCCGGATTCGATCGCTCACGCCGCCTGCGCCATCGCACGTGAGGTGGGAGCCAAGCTGATCGTGACCTTGACCGAGTCCGGGCTGACCGCGCGGCTCGTCTCCAAGGCCCGCCCGAGCGCGCCAATTTTGGCCTTCTCTACCGACGACCGCACGCTGCGCCGCTTGGCCCTGTATTGGGGCGTGTCCCCGCGCACGCTGGTCGGCGCCGCGCCGAACCTCGAGGAGCAGGTGCAGAGCACGAGCCAGATCCTGGCCGACAACGGCTTGGTCAAGTCCGGCGAACGCTACGTCATGGTGTACGGCGCACGCGTCGGCGTGCGCGGCGCGACGAATGCGGTGCGAGTGGAGCAGCTGCCGTGAACCATGAGGCGCGACGGAGGGTGCCCTGTTAACAGCGCTCTCCGGGCGTAGCCCCGAGCTCGAAAAATACGAGCTCATCGCGGAAATTGGTCACGGCGGCATGGCCACCGTGTACCGCGCTCGCGATCGACGCCTCGGTCGTGAGGTGGCGGTCAAGGTGATCCATCACCATTTGCGTGAAAATACCGAGGTCGCGGCGCGCTTCGTCAGCGAGGCGCGCGCTGTGGCCAAGGTCAAGCACCCGAACATCGTCGAAGTTTACGACGTCTCGGATGCCGACGAGCCAGAGCGGTACTTGGTGCAGGAGCTGGTGCGCGGCACCACCCTGCGTCAGTTGCTCGCGCAGTGCGGCCACTTGCCGGCCGAGATCGCGGCGGCGATCGCGATCGAGATCGCCTCCGCGCTCGAGCATGCCCACGGCTTGGGCGTCATCCACCGGGACATGAAGCCGGAGAACGTGCTGATCGAAACGCCCACCGAGGGTCAATCGGGCACCGAGGCCGCGCTCGCTCCGCGGATCAAGATCACCGATTTCGGCATCGCCAAGTTGCTCGATGTGCAGGGCGTCACCTCCACGGGCCAGGTGCTCGGTTCGCCCGCGCACATGGCACCCGAGCAAATCGAAGGCGGGGACGTGAGCGCCAGCGCGGACGTCTTCGGTCTCGGAGTCTTGCTGTACGAAGCGCTGGTCGGCAAATTGCCCTTCGACGGCAAAAATCCCGCGCAGGTCCTGCGCCGCGTGCTCGACGGCAGCTTCACCCCTGCCGATCGCGCGCGACCTACGGTCGGGGCCGGCCTGTCGCAGATCGTGGGGCGTGCGTTGGCGCGCGACGCTGCGGATCGCTATCAGAGCGCACAAGCCGTAGCGGAGGCCCTGAAGGAAGAGCTCGCGCAGCTCGGATTCACCGAGTTGCGCCGCGAGATCTGGGCATATCTGCGGGACAGCGCGGCCTACCAAGAAGAATACGAGCCGCGCTTGGTGTCGGAGTTGTGCAAACACGCCAACGCCGCGCGCGCCGCAAAGGACTTCGTGGGCGCCGCAGCCGCCTTCAACCGAGCGCTGGCATTTCGACCGAACGACTCTGAGCTGCTCAAGCAGGTGGCCCAAATTGCCCGCGGCGAACGCGTGCGGCGGATCGTGACGCGCGGCGCGGCAGGGCTGCTTGGGCTCGGCTTGGTTCTAGGCGCAATTGCCGGGTTCACGGCTTGGTTCCGCTCGCGACCGCTACCGAGCGCCGCAGCGAACACGGCTGAGTTGCGACCGAGCGCGGACACGCTCGGTCCGGCTCCGAGCGTCGGTGCGCTGCCGGCCGCCGCCTCTGGCAGTGCTGAAGTGAGGCACTCAGCGCCCGAGGTCGCGCGCCGTCCGGGGCACTTGCCGCGTCCGACGCCATCCGCCGCTGCGCCCGAGCTGGCGACGGTGCGCGTATTGGTGGACGGTCCCAAGAATGCGACGGTCAAGGTCGACGGTCAGGAAATTGTCTGGTTCGGGCCGCCTCATGAGCTCACCGTCGGCCCGCACACGTTCCAATTCGTGCCGCCGAACGAAGAGTGCTGTGTTGCTCCCCAGACCATGACCGTCAACGTGGTCAGGCCAAATGACCCGTCCGAGGTGCAAACCGTCCGCGGGACGATCGAGTTCAAGCCGGCGTTGATCGAGTTTCAAGGCCTGCCCGGGACGACCGCCAGCTGTGGGGAGCTGGGCTCGTTCAACGTGCCGGGTCAGCAAAAAATCCGCATGGCAACGGCGTCGTTGCACGCCCATTGCACGCTCTTATCTCCGCCAACCAGCGGTCTGCCCCCGAAAGAATTTGACCTGACGCTCAGCCCCGGTCGACTCTTCACTATCCCCGGGCCATAACCTCCCGGCTCGGGGGGTCCCGGATGAGTCTGCCCTGCTTCTGTATGAGCCTCGCTGTGTTGGGGACGGTGCTATGCGCATCGCCGCTCCTAGCGCAAACTACGTCTCACGGGCCGATCATCTCGGAGGCGCCGCGTTTGAACGACGCGGCCGAGCTCGCGCGCGTGGTCAATCTGTACGAGGCCGGCAAGTACGGGGAATGCGCCAGCGCCTTGAAGCCTCTGCTCAGCGGTGAGAGCGCGCATCCCTTCCATGATCTCGACGTGGTCGAGAGCGCGCGCATCTACCACGCGGCGTGCTTGATCGGCAGCGGTCAGAACCAGCAGGCGGACGAACCGCTGCGAGCGGCCATCCGCCAGAACCCGCAGATGAAGCCGCCCGACAGCTTGGTCTTTCCGCCGCAGGTGATCGATCGCTTTTTACGCGTGCGCGAGACGATGTTCGACGTGATTCGCAAGGCCGAGGACGAGCGCGTGAAGCGGGCCCAGGAACTTGCCGCTCAGCAAGAGCTGCGAACCAAGAGAGAACGCGCGCGCGTCGCCGGCCTCGAACGCCTGGCTCAAGAAGAGACGGTGATTACGCCACGAACGCGCTGGCTCGCGATCGTGCCTTTCGGCGTCGGCCAGTTCCAAAACGAGGACAAGCCGCTCGGCTACGTGTTCCTGAGCAGTGAGATTTTGCTCGCGGCCAGTACGCTCACCACGCTCGGCGTGGAAACTCACCTGGTGCTGGCTACTAGCCAACTCCAAAAATCCGACCCCAGCAACACCAGTCGGATCAACGATTGGAAGACCGCGTTCGACTACTCATCGTACGCCTGGCTCGGCGTGTCACTGATCGGCATCATCGAGGCACAGCTCTCGTTCGTGCCCGAAGAGCGGCACATTCGAAAGCGCGATTTGCCGCCAGAGCTCCGCCCCCAGACCTCGTTCCTGCGCGTCGTACCGAACGCCGCGCCCGTCCCCGGCGGCGCCGTCATCGGCGTGAGCGGCCGCTTCTAACGCAGGGTCTCTCACGATCGCACCCGCGGTGAGGTCACGCGCGAGCCACCCCTAACTCGTAGGCAAGCCTGGGGGTCGCGGAACTAGGGCTCACTTGCTCGCTCGTCCCGCAGCGATGATGTCAGGTGCCAAGGTGCCGGACATTCATCGCGAGCGGGAGTGGTTGCCCGCTGGAACAACGGCTCGCTGTAGTTCACTGATTCGGTCGCCGCGAGTGAGTTACCTGGCAGCCGCAGAGGTCGCCGAGACAGAAGGGAGGGGATTGGGATTCGCGCTCGGCGGCGAAGGGGGCGTCTCAGCTGCGCTTTTCGATTGCGGCCACGTAGAAGCCCGCGAACACGCGCAGCGGCGAATCACACAGCGCGCGTTCCGCGGCGCGGAAGAACAGGCGACCGAGCGCGGTCTTCATCACTTTCGCGGTGGGCGTCACGATCCGCACGCCGCGTGCGCCGACCAGTAGCGTGCCGGGAGGCAGCAATTTGCGTAGCCCGAAGGGTGAGTCGAAGCGAGTGTAGACGTGGCTCTCGTTGGCGGAGGCGGCGATCCGCCCGGCAGGTCCAAAGCGCTTGAGCAGCGCGCGCAGGCTGTAGGGATTGTAGAACTCTGCCAGCACGATGCCGCCCGGACGGGTTACGCGCACCATCTCTTTCAAGGCCACCTCGATCTCCGGGACGTGCGCCAGCACCTTGAACGCGCAGGTGACGTCGAACTGATTGTCTTCGAAGGGCAGGGCGGTGGCGGAGCCGAGCACGACGTCGAGGCCGCGCGCTCGTGCCTTCTGCAACATGCCCGGAGAAAGATCGACGCCGCGGGCCGAACGCGCGAACCTTCCGATGCGCGACAGCACGAGCCCGGTGCCGCAACCGACCTCCAAGACGTCACGGCCCGCGCCGTAGCGCCTGACGTATTCCGACTCGAGCTCATCCAAGAGGTCGTGGTAACCGCCTGGATCGTTGTCGCCGCGGTGGTCTTCATAGCCAGCCGAAAAGGCGTCGTAATAGGCGCGATTGGCGTCGTGCGTACCAGAGCTATCCATGTGCCCGCCGAACGTGTCCCGTAAATCGTGAGAATGCAAGAAAAGAGCGGCTCCCGCGCCTCAGCCGTCGTGCTCGGTGTCGTCCGAGCTGGCTTCGTCCTCCAGCTCCAAAGGCACGCTCAGCTCCTGCAATGCGCCCGCCGCCAGGGCGGCGGCGTCTTCGGCCTGCCCGCTGACGAAACCGCAATTTTTGCAGATCCTGAGCTCGTGGATGCCGAGCACCGGCAGCGACGCCCCGAGCGCCGCGTCGTGAGCGACCAAGAACACGGTCTCGCCGCAGACGTTGCAACCCCCGTCGATGGAATGCAGGCTGCGCCGCGCGCCGCGCGCGCTCGGTGCGGCCGAAAGCATGCGCATCAGCGCATCCCCGATCCGGCTCAGTTCGGCCCGTTCGATGCGTCGAAGCCGGCTGCGCATCACGTATCCGACGATCACGAGCAGCGAGGCGAATGCGGCCAGCGCGTGAAACCAAGTCGTGACCAGTAGATTCGACAGCACGGCGAAGGCCATCGCGCCGATCAAAACGGTGAGGACGATCAGGTCGCGGGCGCGGCCGCTCTCCGCTCGCCGCGCCAAGTCCTGCTCCAGCTCCTCCTGCTCTTGCTTCAGCTCGAGCGCGGTGTCGGAGCCGTAGGGCGGGTCTCCCACCAGGGCGATCATTTCACGCGCGGAGCGCGCCAGGGCGGGGGCCGCCGGCGTATTGCATGCGGCAAGGGCGCTGCCGCGATCGCCTGCGCCCAGTGCTCGCACGAGGTCGGCCGCCAGCTTGGGCACGCTTTGCATCTCGCTCGCGACGAGCAGCGTGCGGATCAGTAGCGCCAAGACCCCGAGCGCAGCGACGGCCTCGAGGGTGGGAAATTCGTCGGGCATGGCCGGTCAGGTTTCTAGCCCCTGGGCCGGCAAACACGCACACAATTTTCGCGTGGGGCGCTTTGGTCGACTTTTCGCCGGTACTCCTTCGGGCGCTTCTCCCGGCTGCTTCTAGTTGTAGTAGCGTCGCGCGGCGTGACACGCAGCGCAGCCGTACCGCTGGTCATTGGCGTGACCGAATACGTCGACATCCCCGCGTGGCGCATCTTACGTCTGCGGGCTAAAATCGACACTGGCGCGCGCAGCAGCGCGCTGCACGTCGAGAACATTCGCGAGCTCGGCGCGGGTCGGGTGCGCTTCGACGTCCGGCTGAGTCGAAACGAAAGTGATCGCCGAGTGACGGTCGAGGCGCGCATCGCGCGGCGCGGTCAGGTTCGGCCTTCGAGTGGAGAGCAGGAAGAGCGCATCTTCGTCGCCGTAAAGGTTCGCATCGGTCCCGTCGAACGAGAGATCGAACTCAGTTTGGTCGATCGCGGACGGATGATTTTTCGGATGCTGATTGGCCGCCGCGCCTTGGCCCACGCTTTCCTAGTCGATCCCGGCCGCCGCTATCTTTTGCACAAGCCGAGCGCTCGCAAACCGGCTTCGCCCAAAGCTGCGCCGGCGAGCGCGGCACGGGTGCTGCCCACTCCCGCCAAGCGTGGCCGAGAACGGCTCGGGCAATGACGCTTCGGATTGCCATTCTGTCTTGTAATTCCCAAGCGTACAGCACGCGCCGGCTACGCGAGGCCTGCGTCAAGCGCGGACACCGCGTGAAGGTGCTCCACACGCTGCGTTTCAGCTTGCTCGTCGAATCCGGGCGGCCCGCGCTGTTCTTCCGCAATCGCAGGCTTTCGCGTTACGACGCGGTGATCCCGCGGATCGGCGCCTCGATCAGCGCGTTCGGTACCGCGGTGGTGCGCCAGTTCGAGCAGATGGGCGTGTTCTCACTCAATTCGTCGTACGCGATCAGCTCGGCGCGCGACAAACTGCGATCCACTCAAATCCTGAGTCGACACGAGGTGGGCATTCCACCGACCGCCTTCGCGCGCGACCGCAGTAACCTGCCGCAATCGATCGAAGCGGTGGGCGGCGCTCCAGTCGTGATCAAATTGCTGGAGGGCGCGCAAGGCATCGGCGTGATCTTGGCGGAGACGACCAAGATGGCCGAGGCCATCATCGAAACCTTGCACAGTACGCAAAAAGACGTGGTGATTCAGCGCTTCGTGAGCGAGAGCCGGGGGCGGGACATCCGCGCGTTCGTGGTGGGCGACCGCGTCGTTGCGGCCATTAGCCGGCAGGCGGCCGCGGACGAGTTTAGAGCGAATTTGCATCGCGGCGGCCGCGCGAGCAAAATCGAGATCGATCCCGCCTTCGAACGCACCGCGATTGTCGCGGCGCAGGTGATGGGGTTGCACGTGGCGGGTGTGGATATGCTCGAGGGCCCGGATGGTCCGCTCGTGCTGGAGGTGAACTCTTCGCCGGGGCTCGAGGGCATCGAGGCCGCGACCGGCGTAGACGTGGCCTCCGCGATCGTCGAACAGCTGGAGGAGCGAGTGGCGTTCCCGGATTTGGATCTGCGTCAGCGACTGACGTTGAAGAGCGGCTACGGCGTGGTCGAGTTCCGCGTGGGGAACGGCTCGGATTTCGCGGAGCGCTCGCTGTCCGAGCTTTCGTTCCGCGATCGCGAGGTACAAGTGCTGAGCATTACGCGCGAAGGGTCGGTGCTGCCCAACCCACGCGGCTCGGATGTGCTGCACGCGGGCGATGTGCTGCTCTGCTTCGGCAGCTACGCCACACTGCGGGCGCTGTTGCCTCGGCGCGCGCCCGGGCCCTGATCTTGCTACACTCTGCCCGCGATGCGCCCTGCCGATCATCCGGAGTTCTTTCGCTTTCCCGCGCCCGAGGGCCGCTCGCGCGAGAGCTCGATCGTGCTCGACGCGGAGGGGCGCTTTCACCACGACGGACAGCTCGTGGAGCATCCGGGCATGGCGCGCGCATTCGCGTCCTGGATCGACCGCCACCCGGACGATGGCCGCTTCATTTTGAACAACGGCTACGATTGGAGTTATTTCCAGGTCGCTGACGCCCCGTTTTTCGTGCTCGGGTTGCGCGAGCAGGCGGGCCGGCTCGAGCTTTCCCTCTCGGACGGCAGCGAGAGCCCGCTCGACCCGAGCAGCCTCGGGCTGGGGGCGCAAGGCGCGCTGTACGCCGCGGTCAAAGACGGCAAATTTCGAGCGCGCTTCACGCAAGCCGCGCAAATCGCGCTGGGTCCCTGGTTGGTTCTTGGCGAAAACGGCGAAATTTTCTTGGAAATCGGCGGTCGGCGTCACGCGCTCGAAATTTCCCGTGAGGGCTCGTGATAGAAGGCCCCGAAGATGAGAGTCCTAGCAGCGGATCGGCTTTCCGAGTCGAGCCTCGATGAAATGCGAACGTTGGGCGTCGAGGTAATCTACGACCCCGACCTCGACGGTGAAGAGCTGGTCAACGTCCTCGACGGCGTGAACGTCCTGATCGTGCGGGGCACGGTGGTGAACAAGGCCGCGATCGACGCGGGCAAGGCGCTCAATCTCATCATCCGCGCAGGGGCGGGCGTCAGTAACATCGATGTGTCCACGGCGAGCGAGCGCGGCATCTACGTCGCCAACTGCCCGGGCAAAAACGCATCCGCAGTCGCCGAGCTCACGCTCACTCTGATCGGTTGCCTCGATCGCCGGGTGCCAGATGCCGTCGCCAGTCTGCGCAGCGGCAAATGGGAGAAGCACGAGTTTGCGCGCGCGGTCGGTCTGAACGGTAGAAAGATCGGCATCTTGGGCACGGGCCACGTTGGGCGCGCAGTGATCAAGCTCGCGCAAGCTTACGGCATGCAGCCATACGCCTGGGCCCGCTCACTGTCCGTGTCGAAGGCAGCGGAGCTGGGCGTGATGCGCGCCGCCAGCCCCGAAGAACTGGCGCGTTCCGTCGACATTTTCAGCATTCATCTCGAGCTCGGCGAGCGCACGCGCGGCATCGTCGATCGCAAAGTGATCGACGCCTTGCCTGACCGGGCGATGTTCGTGAACACCGCCCGCCCCGAGCTCGTCGACTACGACGCGCTGCTCGAGGCGATCCCCGTGAAGGGGCTACGCGTGGGGCTCGACGTCTTGCCCAACGAACCGGATACCCGCGACGGCGCGTATTCGCATCCGATCTTGAGCAGCGGCTTGGTCTACGCGACGCCGCACATCGGCGCCTCCACGGATGAAGCGCAGATCGCCATCGCCAACGAGACCGTACGCATCTTGCGAGGCTTTCTGACCAAAGGTGAGGTGGCCAACGTCGTCAACATCAGCGCCACATCCTGGGCTCGTTACCAGCTGGTCGTCCGTCACGTGGACAAGGTGGGAGCGCTCGCCAACGTGCTGGGCGTGCTCAAGCGTCACGGCATCAATGTGCAGGAGCTGGACAACACGGTCTTCGAGGGCGGGCGCGCAGCCTGCGCGAAAATCCGACTGGCTTCCCGGCCGTCGGACGCATCTCTGCAAGAAATCATGGCTTTCGACGGTGAAGTGCTGCATGTGGACCTCGTCACTTTGCCGAATCTTGCTTGAACGCGGTTTTTTCGAGCCCGCACAAAAATAGCTAATGATTTCCATTGGCTATGGGCACTTGCGGGCGCTTGCTGCAAGACGCGCTGTCGGCTAGAATGCGCCGCGACAACTTGGGTGGTTCCCAGCGGACCCGCTCTACTTAGAGGGTCCGTTTTTTCATTTTCTGTCTGCACCGCATGAACGTCTCGTACGAAAAAATTCCAGGCATCGATCGAGAGAAGCTACACGCTGCTCTCGGTCCAGTACTCGCGGCGCATGGCGTCGAGTGCGTGGAGTGTATTTGGCGTACGGATCGCAGCGGATGGCTGCTCGAGATCAGCATCGAGCGCACGCTGAGCAGTGAACCCCCTGGCTCCAGTCTGCCCGGCTACGGCGTGACGATCGATCTGTGCGCGGACATCTCGCGCGATCTCTCGGCCGCGCTCGATGTCGCAGATTGTATTCCACATCGGTACACGTTGGAGGTCGGCTCGCCCGGCGTCGAACGCGCGTTGTACGTGCGTCGCGATTACGAGCGCTTCGCGGGCCAAGCCGCACGCCTCAAGCTGTCGTCGCCGCGCGCGGGTCAAGCCGTGATCTTCGGCACGCTCAAGGGTCTCGATCAACGCGGCGCCGTCTTGATCGAAACCGAACAAGGCGAGCAGGCTTCTATCGAGTTCGAAACGATTCAGAGTGCTCGCATCCTCTTCGAGTGGAAGAAGGGTACGGGCGCTCGCGCCTCGGCAAGGCGGTCCGAGCAGCGCACTTCAGACAAGCCCCAAAAGGCCCAATCGCCACAACGGAGCAGGTGACAGATGGCAGCGCAGGCAGCAGCAGCAGGCTTAGGCATGGATCTAGGCACGATCGTCGAGCAGGTCGCCCAGGAGAAGGGCATCGACAAGAAGGTGCTCATCGAGACGATGGAGGCGGCCATCTTGAAGGCAGCGCAAGCTGCGTTCGGTCCGACCCGTGAGCTCGAAGCCCGGTTCAACGAAGAGAGCGGCAACATCGATCTCTTTCAGTACATGACCGTGGTCGAAGAGGTCGCTCAGGCCGATCGCGAGATCGCCCTCGATGTCGCGGTCAAGCATGGCCTCGAAGCGGAAATCGGCGAAGAGCTCGGCTTCCAGGTGTTCTGGCATCCACGTGACGCCGAGCGCGCGCGCCAGCAGGACAAAGAGTTCGGCGCCGTGCTGGACATGAAGCAGGCGCGCAGCACCTTCGGGCGCATCGCCGCGCAGACGGCCAAGCAGGTGCTCTTGCAGCGCGTGCGCGACGCCGAGCGCGACATCATCTTCAACGAGTACAAGGATCGTCAGGGTCAACTGATCCGCGGCATCGTTCGTCGCTTCGAGAAGGGCCACAACATCGTGGTCGACTTGGGTAAGACCGAAGGCGTGCTGCCGGCTCGTGAGCAGACCCCACGCGAAACCTACCGCCCCGGCGATCGCATCGTGGCTTTCGTGAAGAACATCGACCGCGAATCGCGCGGCCCGATGATCATCCTGAGCCGCAGTCAGCCGAACCTGGTGGAGAAGCTGTTCGAGGCCGAAGTCCCCGAAATCTACGAGGGCATCGTCAAGATCGTGGGCGTTGCCCGCGAGCCCGGTTCGCGCAGCAAAATCGCCGTCACCACTCGGGATTCGGACGTGGATCCGGTCGGCGCGTGCGTCGGCATCAAGGGCTCCCGCGTGCAGGCCGTCGTGCAAGAGCTGCGCGGCGAGAAGATCGACATCGTGCCCTTCGACCGCGACCCGGCGCGTTACATCATCAACGCCATCCAGCCGGCCGAGGTGAACAAGGTGATCGTCGACGAAGCCGACCACCGCATGGAGCTCGTGGTTCCGGACGAGAAGCTGTCGCTCGCGATTGGCCGTAAAGGCCAGAACGTGCGGCTAGCGTCCCAGCTCACGGGCTGGAAGCTCGACATCATCAGCGAGAGCAAGTTCAAGCAGATGGAGGACGAGGCGCTGGTCGTGCTCAAGGAAATCGACGATGTCGACGAAGAGCTGGCCAAGGCGATGTATCGCCTCGGTTTCCGCGCTTTGGAAGAAATCGCCGAAGCCGCCATCGAGGAGCTCGTGACAATCGAGGGCGTCACCTCGGAGCAGCGCGCGCAGGAGCTCAAGCTGGCGGCGGAGCGCACCATGGAGCGGCTGCGTCGCGATCGCATTCACCGCGCCTCGTCGCAGATCGAACCGCTGTCGGAGCGAGACAAGCTACGCTTCGTGCCGGGGGTCGGCACACGCACGGTTCAGCTTTTGGAAGAAGCCGGCTATCGCACGGTCCAGGATCTGGCCCGTGAAGACGCCGATCGGCTGGCGATTCGTACCGGCCTCGGGATCAAGAAAGCCCGTCAGATTCAGGTCGGCGCCAGCTACTTCTTGAGCACCGAAGCCCGTGAAATCGACGAAGCGCGCAAGCACGCGACCGCCGCATCGGCGGCTGCCGCCGCGGCTCAACCTGCCACCTCCGGAGAAGCCTGAAAGGCGTGAAGGGCGAGATGTTACGAACCTGTGCTGGCTGTCGAGAGGTCGGAGACCCCAATCTCCAGTCTCTCGTGCGTGTCGTGCTTGGCCCGTCGGGCGAAGCCGTCCCGGATTTGGCCGGCAGCGGGTTTGGTCGCGGCGCGTGGGTTCACCCGCGTGCTGCCTGTCTCGCCAAAGCCTTACCTCGAGGATTTTCCAAGAGCATGAAGAATGCGGTGCACACCAGCGTGGCGGAGTTTTCCTCTGCACTCCGCGCGCAAGCCGAACGACGAGCCTATTCACTCGTCGGTGCCGCATTTCGAGCACGCAAAGCCGCGGCGGGTTCTACCGCCGTCCGCGATGCGCACGCAGCCGGGCTAGTGAAGCTCGTGCTGGTTGCCTGTGATGCCCGCGCCGCGGCCGAGACCCCTTGGGTCGACGCATTGGTGAAGAGCGGAAAAGCACGCGCCTTCGGCTCGAAAGAGCTGCTCGGGCGCGTGATCGGGCGCCCGGAAACGGGCGTTATCGCGATTTTGGACGATGGAATTACTACTGCGCTCATGCACACGCTGGATGTTGCAGAGCTCGGGCCGGTGAGCGCTCCTCAGTTGAGCGCCGCTGACCTGGTGTCGGAGGTTGGATGAGCATCAAGCTGCGTGTTTATGAAGTGGCTAAAGATTTGGGCGTGGAAAACAAGGTTCTGGTGGCCTTGCTCCAAGCCGCGGGCGTGCCCGACGTAAAGAATCACATGAGTGCAGTTTCGCCCGAGGGCGTGGAGCGGGTGAAGCGCCATTTGGAAAAGCAAAAACAACCGAGCGTCGTGGAAGAGCGTATCCGTCCTACCGTCGTGAAGCGCCGCGCAGTCGTGCGCGAGCCTTCTGCCCCCTCGCAACCCGCGCCCGCTGCGGCGGCGCCGACGCCTTCGCATCGCGAAGAGCCGCAGCGCCCGCCGCAACGACATTACGAGGAGCCTGCGCGTCCCGTGTTCGTCGCTCCGCCCCCGGAGCCCGCGCCCGTCGCGCACGTGCGCGAACGTGAAGTCGAAGCGCCGCCTCCACCGCCCCCTCCGGCCCCCGTCGTGGTCGAAGCGCCGCGCGTAGATACCGTCGCGGAAGCGAGCGCGAAGCCGAGCGTGAGTGCCGCCCCGGTGAGTCAGCCGGCTCCCGTGGCCGCCGCACCGATCGCGCGCGAGGTGGAGGCGCCGCCCCCTGCGTCTGCTCCCGCTCCCATTTCGGTAGCCGCGGCACCCGTCGCCGAGGCGCCGCGTGCGCCCGTGCAGCCTGCGCGTGTCCCCACGCCGCCGCCGGTACAGGTTGCTCCGCCCGCTCCCAGTTTGGCGGCATCGTCGCCCGCGGTGCGAACGTCCACCGCGCCCAAAACGGGCATCGATGTTTGGGAGGGCCGCCCGGGAGTGCCGATGCCCGCCCAGGTTCCGCGCGGCCCGATGCCGCGGCGCGTGCAGTACGACGCCAAGGCACCAGGTGCCATCCAAGGTCGTCCGCCCGCTGGCGGAGGCGCTGGTGGACGGCCGCAAATGGGCGGCAATCGCGGTCCGCAAGGCCGCGGCGGCATGCGCCCGCGCGGAATCGGCTCGATGCCCAAGGGCAAGATCAGCGGCTCGGTCGTCACGCAAGAGCGCTCCGCGCACAAGAAGATCGTGCGCATCGAGGAGTCGATCGGTCTGCAAGGCTTGGCCGCAAAGATCGGCGCCAAGGCCACCGAGGTGCTGATGAAGTTGATGCGCCTGGGCATGACCGGCGTGAACATCAACAGCACGCTCGACGCCGAAACCGCCAAGATCGTCGCCAATGAGTTCGGTTGGGAAGTCGAAGACATCGCGGTCAGTGAAGAAGCCGCGCTCGTCGCCGCCCAGGGCACCGAGCTGGATGATTCGGCCGATCGCATCACTCGGCCGCCCGTAGTGACGATCATGGGCCACGTCGATCACGGTAAGACGAGCTTGCTCGATCAAATCCGCAAGACGAACGTGGTGTCCGGTGAAGCCGGCGGCATCACCCAGCACATCGGCGCTTACTCGGTGATCACCGCGCACGGCCCGGTCACCTTCCTCGATACGCCGGGCCACGAGGCGTTCACCGCGATGCGTATGCGCGGCGCGCAAACCACCGATCTCGTGGTGCTCGTCGTCGCGGCCGACGACGGCGTGATGCCCCAAACCCGCGAGGCGGTAAACCACGCCAAAGCGGCCAAGGTGCCAATCGTCGTCGCCATCAACAAGAGCGACAAGCCGGACGCCAATCCGGAACGCGTCAAGCGCCAGCTCAGTGAGCTCGGGCTCGTGGCCGAGGAATGGGGTGGCGACACCCTGTACCAGAGCGTCTCGGCGCTCACGCGCGCGGGCGTCGATCAGCTGCTGGAAACCATCGCGCTCCAGGCGGAGGTGCTCGATCTGCGAGCCAATCCGAACAAGCCGATGACCGGCACCGTGATCGAAGCCGAGCTCGACCGCGGTCGTGGCCCGGTCGCCACCGTGTTGATCACGGACGGCACGCTGAATCGCGGTGACGTGATTTTGGCGGGCGGTGCCTACGGTAAAGTCCGCGCCATGCACGACTCGGCGGGTCGCCTGCTCGAGACGGCGGGTCCCTCGACCCCGGTCTTGATCATCGGTCTCAATGACGTGCCCAGCGCAGGCGATCCGGTTCACGTCGTCAAAGACATGAAGAAGGCGCAGGAGATCGCCGACACGCGCAAGACGAAGGAACGCCGCAGCTTGGCGCCTTCGACCGGCCAGCGTGCGATGTCCTTGGAAGAGCTCGCCAAGGCGATGCAGGAAGACGATCAGCTCGAGCTCAAGCTGATCATCAAGGCGGACGTGCAAGGCTCGGTCGAAGCCGTGGAGGATGCTCTCGTTCGCTTGAGCACCGAAAAGGTGAAGGTGAGTGTGGTGCACGCAGGTGCCGGCGCGATCACCGAAGGCGACGTCAACCTGGCCGTCGCGGCCGGCGCGATCATCATCGGCTTCAACGTGCGCCCCGCTGGAAAGTCTGCCGCTCTCGCTCAAAAAGAGAACGTCGAGATCCGCCAGTACAGCATCATCTACAACGTGGTGGATGAAGTGAAGGCGGCCATGGAAGGCTTGCTCAAGCCCACCCAGGTCGAGCGCAACATCGGCAAGGCCGAGGTTCGCCAGGTCTTCAAGCTCAGCAAGGCGGGCACCGTCGCTGGTTGCATGGTGATCGAAGGCTTGGTCAAGCGCTCTGGCGGCGTCCGGCTCTTGCGCGAGGGCGCGGTCCTTTGGCAAGGCAAGATGAGCAGCCTCAAGCGCTTCAAGGACGACGTTCGCGACGTCAAAGAAGGCTTCGATTGCGGTATCGCGCTCGAAGGCTTCAACGAAATCGCGGTCGGCGACATCATCGAAGCGTTCGAGATCGAACAGGTCAAGCAAACACTCTGAGGTCGGGCGCTGGCCTGACACCGTAAGAAATGTTCGTTGGCGTGGCTCGGATTGTCCTACAAATACCCGGCGCACGATCGCTCAAGGATCGGCGTCGGGTGGTGAAGGGCCTGAAGGATCGCGCCCGCGCGAAGCTGCCCATCTCGATCGCGGAGATTGGCGACCTTTCGCGTTGGCAGGTCGCGACGCTGGGTGTCAGCGTGGTCTCGAATGATTCTGCGCGCTGCTCGGAAGTGCTGTCGCACATGGCGTCGCTCGCCGGCAGCGCGCACGATGCGCTGGTCGCAGACGTCGCAACGGAGATTGTCTCGTTCGGAGATGGCGGCACCGGCATCCGCGGCGGCATCGAACAAGCGCTCGATCGCGGAGCATTCACCGATGGCGGCTTCGATTTCCCAGCGCCGGGCGGAGACGACGAATGACCACGGATGGACGCCGAGGAAAACGTGTTGCTGAATTGATGCGCGCCTACCTTGCCGAGCTGATGCGACGCGAGGTCGACGACCCGCGGCTGGCGGCGGTGGTCATCACCACCGTCGAGGTAACCGACGACTTGATGTCGGCCCGGATCGGCGTCCGCCTGCTGGTCGGTGACGAAGATCCGAAAGTTCGCGCCGTGGTCATGAAGAGCCTGACGAAGGGAGCGGGTCGATTGCGACGCTTGATCGCACCGCGGCTGGAATTGCGTCGTTCGCCCGAACTGCGCTTTCACTATGACGCCGGGCACGATGCGGCTCGCCGCGTCGAAGAGCTCTTGCACGAAATCAAGGCTGAGAGCCGAACTGAAGACGAGCAAGCGCCAGCTGAGCCTGAAGAGCCGGACGAGAAACAGAACGGCTAGCGCGAAACGCGGCGAACGCTAGGCGTGGTTGAAGTCACCCGGCTGACCAAGTACCGTTGTTGGTTGTGAGCAGAAGTCGTCTTGCAGTTTTGGGGTTGTGCGTTGCGCTCGGGGCGTGCGGAGAGAAGTTCGTCGCCGGCGGCGCTGGGTCCGGGGGAAGCGGCGGCACGTCCAGCGCTGGCCATGCCGATGTTGGTGCTGCGGGCGAAGCGGCAAGCGGCGGGAGCGCCGGCGACGACAGCGCCGAGGCGGGCGCTGCGGGGGTTGAAACGGGTGGAGTCGCCGGCTCGTCTGCAAGCGGCGGTACGGGAGGCCTGCTGGGCAATGCGGGTGCGGGAGGGGGCGCATCGGTCGATCCCGTGCTGCCGGAGTTGGGACTCTTGATTTGGTTGCGCGCGGACCGCGGAATTCAGCAGAAGGACGGTTTCGTCCAAGTCTGGCAAGATCAATCGGGCAACCAAACCAACGCGACGCAGGCGGCCGTGAATGTGCGTCCGGCGTACCTTGCCACGGGCTTCAACGGCCGACCCACGCTCGAGTTCGACGGGCAAGGGCAGTTCCTGAAATTCGCCGATGGCTTCGGAGATTTCAGCAAAGGCTTGGCTGGGTTCATCGTTGCCAAGCCAACCAAGTCCGATTGCGCGTCGATGCTCGAGTTCTCGAATGGCAGCGAAGTCGACGACATCGCTTTGGGCATGTGGCAGAACAAATGGACGTACGAGGTAGAGACGCCCTACATTCAAACGGGTGAAGTCGATCACGATACGTTCTCTTTGTACGCCGTCAACCATCGCTTGGTCGGCGCGACCGAGTTGCGGATCGACGGCAGCACGCTGGGCACCCTCGAGATGCCGACCCCGATCGTGCCCGAATCCGGAATTCGGCTGAACAACTTCGTCGGGCACACGCTCTACGCGGGTGGCTGCGAATACTTCCGAGGGCAGATCTCCGAGATCATTCTGTACTCACGGACGCTCACGAACACCGAGCTGGTTGCGATCGAGAAATATCTGGATGCGCACTGGGCACTGAGCGAACAAGGCACGCCCGCGCCATCCCCCTAACGCTGGGAGCCTTCTGCGGGGGGGGGCGCTCGCGATCCAGCAGCGCAGCTCGTAACGCGCCCAAGTTCACGCCGCGGTCGCGGCCGCGGACGTCGCGCGGCTCCTTTTGGCCGGCGCTGCCCGTGAACCGAGCGCCCCGCGAGCTGCGCCGCGGGACCGCGATCGCCCCTCTCTACGGGTAACGGCGCTTCGCGCCGTGGCTACTTGCCCTGTTCGGTGATCATCACCTGAACGCGGCGGTTTTTGGCGCGGTTCGGTTCGGTGGTGTTGGGGACCAGCGGCTTTTCTTGGCCGTAGCCCTTGGCGGTCATGCGCGAGGCGTCGATACCGTGCGAGGAGATGGCATCCACCACGGCTTGGGCGCGAGACTGGCTCAGGCGAAGGTTGTATGCCGCCGCGCCCGTATCGTCGGTGTGGCCTTGGACTTCCACGTTCTTGATGTCGGGGCGTTTGCCCATCAACTCCGCCAGCTCTTCGATGATGGCTTGCGAGTCGGGCAAGATTTCCGCCGAATCGTGTTGGAAGTGGACCTGCTTCTTCAGCTTGATCTCTTTGCCCGCGACGACCACGTTGGGTTGCGCGGGGCGCTTGTTGAGCAGCATACGCGCTGGCGCTTCCTCGCGGGCGCGCACGTTGACCTCCGCAACGGCGGTGAAATAGCCCGGGGCGTCGACCGCGAACTTGAGCGGACCGGGCGGGACGTTCTCGAAGCGGAACGCGCCGTTTGCGTCGGCTTTGAGCTCGAGTTTACGATTCAGGCGATCGGTGACCTCGATGTGGGCGCCGTCCACGGGCTGGTTGCTCTCCGGATCGGTGACTGAACCGACGACTGAGCCGACCTTCGGCAGCGCTTCGAGCTCGCACTGCAGCTTGACCACGTTCGAACCGGTGGCGTCGGTTGCGGGCGGCGGAGTTGCGCCGCCAGCGGGGACTTGAACCGCGACCGATCCCGGCTCGCCAGGAGCGACCACCGCGCCAGGCGTCGGCTTGGGCGCGCCTGCGCCGGGTGCCTCGATCGTCGCGGCGCATTGGCCCTCGCGGTAGCCGTCCGCGCTCACCTTGAAGGTGTACGTGCCGGGCTCGAGGTTCGAGCTGCGGAAGGTGCCGTCGGGCCCGGAGACCATGCCGGTCAGCGGGCGGCCGTCATACCTGATGATCGCATCGGCGATGGGGTTCGTGGTGTTCTTCTCGACCACGAGGCCCTCGACCACGCTCTCGCGCGGCGCAACTACCGGCGCGGGCGCCGGGACGTGCTGGATGATCGGCTTGGGCGCCACCGTGTCGACGGCGTAGCCCAGGGCGAAGTAGAAATTCCAGGGCAATTCGGGGGCAATCTCTTCCACGAAGTGCGAGGTCGCGCCGGTGCCTATGTCGAACGCAGCGAGCACTGACAGCCCGTGATCCTGCCAGGGGAAGACGCGCGCGCCGACCGTGAAGCGTGACGGCGTGGTGGACATGCCTTGGTTCAGGCCCAAGCACAGATCGCCGTTGGCGGCCGCTTCACGCACGACGCAAGTGTAGTTCTGGCGGTTGACCGGCACGTCTATCGACCACTCGATGAAGGGCCGCACGAATTCGTGCACGTACTCGGCAGCGAAGCCCATCTGGAAAAAATCCACGCGATCGATGTCGAGGCCGAAGCGTTCGATGCGCGAAATGGGCCCACCGCGACCCTGCGGTGGGGGAGTGCTCTCCACCGTGCTCACGATCTTGCCCGAGTTGTCGAACAGGTAAGCGAGGTTCGCGTGGAAGCGTAGCGGGATGCGATCGTTGACTCGCGAGCGGTTGTTCAGATCGGCGGTCGCTAGGGCGCGCAGAGCAAAGCTCGTGCTAGCGCCGTCCAATCCGACGCCGCCCGTGCCGTTGAGCAGCCACAGCTCGGCCTCGCCACCGAACGAGAAGATGCCGTCCGGCGTGTGCGGCATGAAGCCTTTTACGCCGATATTCGTGTCGCCGAGCACCTGTAGGAGCTGCGGGCGGCCGCGGCTATCGCTCGTGGCGTGATTGTGAAAGCCAGCAAACGCTTCAAGAAACGGCAGCACGGTGACCGAGAGCCCCAGGTGCGCGCCGGCCCGTGTCACGTCATCTTCTGTCGTGCGGGTGGCCGGGTCATTCACGAACGTGGGGCAGCCGGTGCTGCTGTTGCACAAGAATCCCGAGCCAGCGAAATAGGACCCGGTGGCGACGAACCGGAACGTGCCCGGTGCACCCGCACCGGCTTCGACCACGTGCAGCAAGCCGGTGGAGCCGCTCAGCGCGCTGCCGAGATGCAGGGAGGTTGCGCGCCAGCGGCGCTCGACTTCGATGTCGTCAGCCGCGCTCAGATCGGGGTTGGCGTCCACGTCATAGCGCTGACCGGCCGCGAGATCGGCGCTGGCCGCTGCGGAAGCTTCCGGGGCCGCAGGAGCCGCGCTCGGCGCTGCCGGCGTTGCAGCAGCCGCAGGGGGAGCCGCCTCCGTGACGGCAGGAGCCGATGCGGGCGCGGGCGTCGGTGCAGCGCCTTGGGCGTGCAGGCTCGAGGCCAGACTGAGGGAACCCAAGAGCGACACAGAAGCTAGACCAACCCGATTCATCATTCCTCGTTCCCTAAGAGCGCTGACTGTCGCGCCCATTGTTAACATGTTTTTTGTGCCGTTGGGCCTGCGGGCGCGGCTCCGGTGTGTCCGCCTATGTCTGTTGTGTCCTGCGACCTGCCCGAGAGGTCACTCCGGGAGGCAGTCTTCGAGCCTGACCCCCCGAGGACGCGGATGCGACCGATTTGGAGGGGAGCGGCCGCCCGCTCGCCCCTCTGCGCCAGCGCGCCGGGCCCCACTGGCGACTACGCCGGGGCCGAGGACGAAGGGGGGCCGCGATGCCCGCCAACACCAGTTTTGTCGCTCCGCCCTCACGAGCGTTTTGCTCTCGTGCACCACCACCGGTACCCTTACGACTCGTGAGCACTCTGATTCGCGTCAACGGACTCCGCAAGGAGTTTCGCCAAGGCTTTTTCATGCGCCGCGTGCTGGCCGTGAAGGGCGTCTCGTTCGAGGTCGAGAGCGGCGAGATTTTCGGCTTCCTCGGTCCAAACGGGGCTGGCAAGACCACCACGATCAAGATGTTGACGGGCTTGATCGCGGCGACCAGCGGCGAGGCCACGCTATTCGGTGATCCCGTGCCGAGCCCGCGTGCGCTCTCGCGCGTGGGCTTCTTGCCGGAAAACCCGTACGTGTATCCGTACCTGTCGCCGACCGAGTTCGTCGAGCTGTGCGCGCGCTTGTCTGGGCTCTCCGCGCGCGCGGCCCGCGCTCGCACGCGCCAAGTGCTCGATCAGGTGGGCGTGTTGTATGCCGCAGACCGGCCTGTGCGACGCTTATCGAAGGGCATGCTGCAGCGCACCGGGCTGGCCGCCGCGTTGGTCTCCGATCCGGAGCTTTTGATCTTGGATGAGCCGATGAGCGGGCTCGATCCGGTGGGCCGTAAGGAAGTGCGCGATCTGATCTTGGAGGAGCGCAAGAACGGCCGCACCATCTTCTTTTCGACGCACATTCTGAGCGACGTCGAGACGATGTGCGATCGCGTGGCCATCCTGCGCCGTGGGGAGGTCGTGGTCAGCGGCCGGCTCGCGGATTTGTTGCGCAAAGAAGTGCGGCGTACGGATGTGGTCGTGCTCGGCGCGAGCGATGAATTCGCGACCGAGTGTGAAGCTTCGGGCTGCACCGTGCGACGCCTGGGCGCGCGGCTCGTGCTGGCGATCGAAGGTGAGGCCAACGTGCCCGTTATTTTGAGGCGTGCGCTCGAGGTCGGATGCTCCATCTCGGAGGTGACCCCGCGCCACGAGACGTTGGAAGATTTGTTCGTGCGTGAAGCGATCGAGACCTGAGCGGGCCCGAGCAGTCAGGGCGGCGGGCCACCGTGGCCTGCGACGGCGACGCACATGCCCATGCTGCCAGTGCCCGACGCCTTGCATTGCGCGCTGGTCGGCGACATGCACGCGAGTGCGCTGCACACCTGCACGCACTTCTCATCCTCGAGCTGCTTCAACGTGTCCAAATAGGCTTT
Source organism: Pseudomonadota bacterium (assembly GCA_037200885.1). Taxonomy (GTDB): domain Bacteria; phylum Myxococcota_A; class Polyangia; order Polyangiales; family Polyangiaceae; genus PMG-095. The sequence continues at coordinate 2,492,478 of JBBCIN010000002.1, read as the reverse complement.
GGTCTCGGGTGAAGCGTCCTTCTGCACGGGGACCTCGCACTTGCATGGGGTCATCACCGTGCTCGTGCACTGCGGGGAGCTCACAGCCTGGTTGCACGCGCGCGCGGCTTCGAGCTGCTGATTGGCGAGCGTGACGAGATCGCTGCAGCTCAGATCCTGGGTCGCACCGCCGGTGCCTGCGGAGCCATTCGTTTCGCCTGCATGACCCGCGGATGCGCCGCTCGCGCCGGCACCACTGCCGCTCGTACCGCCATGGCTGTTTGCACCGCCAGAGCTGGTGCCGCCAGAGCTGGTGCCGCCGGTCTGAACTCGACCACTGGCGCCTTCGTCTTGACCGGCGCTGCCCGGAGTGCCCGCGCTGCTCGGAGTGCCTGCGCTGCTCGGAGTGCCCGCGCTGCTCGCGCTCGAAATCGAACCTGCGCTCGACGATGCACCCACGGAGCTCGAACCGCCCATGCCCGTGGGCTTGACGTCGCTAAAGAATCCGCTCTCCGAGCCACCGCATGCGCTCAGCGCGAATGCGATCAGACTGGGTAGCCAAAAGTAGATTCGGCGAGCCATGAGCAATTCTAGCATCAACGCGCGCCGCGCTTGGTCGCGACTGCGCGCAGGGTAGCTAAATCAGCAGCCGCCAATTCGCGGGTCACGAGCAAAATCAGCAGGTACGCGAGAGCCACCACGGCCGCGTACACGAGCGTTAGAATTTTGTCGGCGTGGGGCAGAAATCGGCCCAACGTGGTGGCGACCCCGACGCCCAGCAGAACTCGCACGAGCGTCAGCGGCGGCGCCACCGCGCCTGCCGCGCGATACACGCAAAATGCGGCGGAGAGGGTGGCTACGAACAAGCCCGCGGCAGTGGCTTGGGCGGTGTAGAGCAGCAAGTCCTCGCCGAACGGCGCGCCGCGCACTCGCACGTAGCACAAGGCGACGACCAAGGTCACGGCAATGGCGGTGACGATCACGCTTTCGCGTTCGTGCTTCAAACTGTTCAGCACCGTGGTGAGTACGCCGAAGATGGCGAAGCCGCCGAAGCCGATCGCGAGCAACTCGAGCGACCGTCCGCCGAGGGTTGCAGCCTCCGGCCCGAACACTAAATTCAATAGCCGGTCGCTGAGGCCGGCGGTCACGCTGACCATCAGCCCGGCCAGCACTAGCGCCAAGCGCACGCCGGTGCGCACGTAACGGGCGACTGCTTCGCGATCGCCATCCCGCGCCGCGCTCGCCAGCATCGGAAATAGGATGAAGGTGACGGCGATCAGCAGCTGATAGGGAAGAAATGAGAACAACTGCGTGGCGCGATACGCGCCGACCAACGGATCGGCAGCCGCCGCCGGTAATCCCCGAGCGAGCGCGGCTTGCGAGGCGAAGCGACGCAGCAGCGTGAGGTCCGCCTGCAAGAGCAGATTGAACAGCACTTGGCCGAGCAAGACGGGCAAGACGAAGATCAAGTGCGCACGCGCGCTGATCGAAGACGCACCGCGCTTGCCGATGCCGACCAAGAACAGGGCCACCGTCAAGATCAGCGACGCGCCCCCGACGAACCCGACGGTCGCGCCCTCCACGGCCAAGTTGTAACGCGAGAACACGAATGCGCCCGTGATCAAACCCACCGTACGCAGCGTGCCGGCGATCACGTCGAGCGCTGCCTGCGCGACGAACTTGCGCTGACCGTTGAGCACGCCGATCAGCGGCGTGTACAGGCCGTACAGCAGCATCACGGCACTCAGGATGCGCAACGGCCCGACGACATGGCGCGCGCCCACCGACTCTGCGATGAACGGCGCCAGCAAGAAAAATCCGACCGCGAGCAGCAGCGCGAACACCGCGTGCACGGTGAACACACGGCGAATCGTGCCGGCCTCGGTCTCCGGCGTTGCTTGCGCCACCGCTCGGCTCACGCCCTGAATCGAGGTCGTGGTCACCGGATTGTAGGTGATGCCCGCGATCGAGAGCACGCTGGCCAACGCGCCGTAGCCGTCCAAGCCGAGCAAGCGCGGCAACGCGATCTGCTGCACGAGTCCCACGAAGATGAAATAAACTTTGGCAAACGCCACCGCGAGCCCGCCTCGACCGGCCGCACGCGTTACGTCTGCGGCAGAAGCGGGCTCGGCCGCTGCTTGCGTCGAATGCTCTGCGGTCGACGCCTTGGGCGTTGCCACATTCTCGGATGCAGGCGTCGTCACCCCCGCGCTATGGCATCCGGCCCGCCGATCCGTCAACGCCTGAAGCCCACCCCACGTCGATCAGCGGCTGCCGAGTGGCCGAACTGCACCCAAATTTTTTGAAGAATCCAGCAAATCTCGGGCGATTGCCTGCGCCGCTTTTAGAGCCAACGGATCTGCTTGACCTTCGAACTTCGGTGACTAATGTCTCGCGTCCCCACAGATATTCCGACTTAGCTCAGTTGGTAGAGCAGGCGGCTGTTAACCGCCGGGTCCAAGGTTCGAGTCCTTGAGTCGGAGCCCGCATCACATAGTTTCGAACCGACGCAGCTGCGCACCGTGGCTGGATCGGTTGCGCCCGCTCTAAGGCTTCGATCACCTCGAAGGCAGCCGTCCAAACGTGTGGGGCGCCGATGGGCGCGATGAGGTTCTTCTGAAGACGCATCGCAGTGACCATGGTGGAGGCGCCCTTGTGTGAACTCTTCGCGCCGCTGCAAGCAATCGCGCCAGAGCGAAGCACGGCTGCCTTCGCGAATTTCTCGAAGGCCATTTGCAGGAGCATGGAGAAAACCGAAGCTCCTGACGCGGTGATGGCGTTCTGCGTGATTAGAACACGAGCGGCTTCGAGATCCGCTCGTGCCTGCGCGAGGAAGCCCTCAGCCCAGTCGCGCTCGGTCACCATCGGCTTTCAAGCGATCTTTTTGAGGTCTTGGGGCCGCCCCCAACCTACAGGCAGGGACAGTTCGCCGCGTTTCACCCGCTCCCAATCGTCGAGACCAAGCAGCAGGACAACAGAGGCGTACGGCACGCCGAGGTCCGCACGCGGCGCGAACCGAAATGGCAGGACCTCGCCCGAGTTCCCCAGCGACCCAGAAACCTCTACCAGCCGAACTTCTGCCGGCGCGTCGGCGCTCTCGGCTAGGTACACCGCTTTGGTTTCCGGGTCCTCGTTCTTGTGCGCTCGTGCGAGGTCTTCTGCGACGTCGAACACCGACTTCATCTGGAGGAGAATAGCATCAACAAGCACGCGATCCTTTGCTTTTTGAGACGAGGCAGAGACTTCGTTGTCCGCAACGTGATGGCGTACGGTGTCTCTCCCGACGCTGCTGGCGCGCTCCGGAAAGGTCAGCAGACCACGCTAACGTGCCGGCGACAGGCGTATCATGGTGTCGCCTGTGCTTGGCGACTGCCGACAATCACAGGTTGTCGGGAGCGGCGCCGAGCCGCTCCCAACCGCGAGAACGCCCGGCGTACTGGCGCGTTCCGCCTAACGCCCGTGCATTCCGGTCGGGGTGGATCGAGTCTGCATGATCAATGCGCAATCGGACTTGCGGGCATTGGCGTGGCTGTTCCACGGGAAACGAGAGGAGGAACATGGACACGTTGATCGCGGAAGTGGCGAAGGCACTCGCCTGGCCCGTGTCCGCGCTTGTGATGGCGTGGATGGCTCGGAAGCCACTCATCTCGTTGGTTGAAGGCATTCGCCTAACGGTCTTGAAACGTGGCGAATGGGAGCTGCACTTCGCCGAGCGCAAGCGCGAAATTCAACGGAACCTGCCGGCCGAGAGCCTTTCGGCGCGCCGACCCGCCGGGCGGCTCGTTGAAGAACTCAAGTCGGAACTTGAAAGCGCACCTGCTGAGGCCGTGATGACCGCCTGGTCCCGCGTAGAAGCCAGAGTACATGCGCTTGCCGGAGCCAACGGCGTGGCTGACCAAGGCATCGACGCGGCGTTGAGCGAACTGGTCGAAAAGGGCCTGATAGAACACGCGACCCCGGGACTCGGTCAGCGGCCTTCGTCAACTTCGGAACCTGGCCGACCATTCGCCAGGCGAGCTACCCGCGTCCAGGGCCCGCGAATTCGTTGCAATGGCGGACGCCATCATCTGGGTTCTCGGCGACGAAGTGGCGGCAAGAACGCAGCAGCGCAGCCGGGTTGGAGCGCCGACCCAGGCGGGCGAGATTGACCAGCCGTGACGCAGGACACCGTTTTTAGGAGGCGTGATGGCTGACGCAAGCAGCGTGCTCACGGCAGCTCTGCCGCTTTTCGGCGTCGGAGTCGGCGCTATTTTGCAGTACCTCTTCACACGCTCCGCCGAGGTTCGAAAGCAGGCTTATTCGCTTCGGCAACAGGCTTACGTCGACTACCTACGCGCTCTGGCGCAGGCCGGACACGCCAGCGGTTCGGAAGATCTGGCAAAGGCTCGATTGCTCGCGGCTGACGCGAAGACGCGCATCGTGGTCTACGGCGATCGTGCTGTCTTGGAAGTGTTGGCAAGCTTCGAGGAGGCTGGACCGACGCTGGCCAACCCGCGATCCATTCAGTGTTTCCTAAAGCTCGCCTTCACGATGCGAACCAAGGCGGACATTGACGAGGCGCGCCTCCGGACGGTGCTAATCGGTCCAGCGAGCCTACCCGCAACATCTACCGACATGAATGCATCCATCGGGGTTGAGCCTCCGGCCCAAAGCGTATCGGTGCAGCGATGACCGACAGCAAGGACATCGCCTTCTACTACCCGGGCCCCATGTGGCTGGATGGGGACTGGATCAAGAACCTCTTACTTTTCTTCGATGGGATCGGGCTGCTTTTGCCGACGTACATGGGGAGCCTTCCCGAGCGAATGGATCCCGCGCTCGTCGCCGGTCTGCATGAGCACGGGCTCCTGCACATCATTGAGCCCGAAATGTCCGTGGACGCAAAGGCCACCGCTGAACTGGCGAAGGCGGTCGCCAGTGTTCTGGCGTCGGGTCGCTTGGACGTGCTGCGCGACCGTTCGGAACGCTTTCACGAGATTTCAATGTCACGGCTCGGGTATCTCGGTGACCGCGTGCTGTTTGACGAAATCGTGGCCAGCCTGCGCGCGCGGGGCCTTGCGGGTGACTCGTCCGAAGCCGGCGGCGCGCTCGGCGCCACCATCGTGAATGCCATGTGGCAGCACGGGCTCAGCAATGCCTGTGTGATCTCGACCGACGCCACTTCAGGTCTTGTGCAGCCTGAAAAGAGCAAAAAACGGGCTGCGGCAGTCCTGCAAGAAGGGGCACTTCTTCACGGCCGTCGTCGACTGCGAATCGGTACTCTTTGCGTACACCGAGAAGCATACTCAAGACTTCGTGAAGAAATTGTTCGGTGGCTTTCGAGGCTATCTGCAGAGCGACGCGAGCAACGTCTGCGACATCCTCGAGCGGGGGCCGCCAACTGATACTGATACGGGGGAAAAGATCAAACTCGTCGGTTGTTGGGCGCATTGCCGTCGCTACTTCTTCGAGGCCGGGATCTGCCGGTACCCCGTTGGCGTGCAGGGGCTGATGCGCATCCGTGCCATCTACGCGGCCGACAATGCGTTCCGAAAGCTACCGCCGGCCCAGCGCAAGTTGATGCGTGACGAGCACGTGCGTCCGCTCATAGACAGCTTCCTTCAATGGGTCAAAGAGGCCCGCGCCTCGACTGACGGCCGCAATCTCACGACCCGCGCCATTGGTTACGCCATCAACCAAGAAGCTGAGCTGCGCCGCGTGCTGGACGACGGCAAACTGCCCCTCGACAACACACGCTCGGAGCGTTCGCTACGAAAAATCGTCGTCGGTCGCAAAAATTGGATGTTCTACGGTAGCGATGCGCACGCCGAAAGCGCTGCCGCCATCTTCTCGATCATCGCCTCGTGCCGTCTGCATTCGATCGACCCCCAGCAGTGCCTCGACGAGATCCGACGAATCCTGCCGTACTGGCCGCGCGATCGGTATCTTGAGCTCGCGCCGAACAACTGGGCCGCTACCCGCGCCAAGCTCGATCCAGACGAACTGAACACCCCGCTCTGCTCCTTCACGATTCCAGCCGCCTGAGCGCCTGAATGACGGCCACGCGGCCATAAAGATGGGTTCCGCGCAGCGCTTACCCTCGACTGCGCCGAAGTGGCCGTTTCCTGCTGCTGCCATCAGCGCGGTCCGGAACTGATCGCCGTCGGTCTGATCGACGGCGGCCCCGCGCTCGAGCAGAAGCCGAAGTACCTCGGTATGGCCGAACACGGCCGCACCGTGCAGCGCAGTTTCGTCGCTTTCATCCAGAGAGCATCCACCGCAACCCCGCTATCCAATAGCCTTTGGACGCCGTCGAGATCGCCACGCTCTGCGAAGTCATGCAGCTCTCCCATCGGTGTCCTGTCCGTGCGCGAACACGAGTCCTACGTGTCGCGAGCGAAGCCGCAGGCGACAAGCAGCGCTCGTTCGACCTCGCCCCAACGACTTTCGTCCAAGCTGGTGAGTATCGCTCCAAGGCGCTCCTTGCGTGCAAGCGAGACGTGGTCGAAGTTGAGCGCGCACGCCGTGGGCATGCCGTCGTCCTCGGTGAGAACCACTTCCGTGTCGATGCCGCGGATCGTGCGTGTCGCCGGCACCACGATGACCTCGTTCAAACTCGGCAGCATGGCGTCGCGCGACAGGAGGAGGACGGGGCGTCGCTTGTCCGGAAGCGCGAACGTGTACCAGCGGATTTCACCGCGACGCACCGAATTCCTCCCAACCTTGGCCTTCCCAGGCGAGAGGCTCGTCGTCCGATGAGAACTCGTCCGGGGCTGGGGGCGCGGCCGCATATGCAGCCACCGACGAGTCGCCTTGGGCAGCGGCTCGTAGAGCGAGCTTGGCCAGGAGCACGCGCTCGTCGTGCGGCAGTTTTAGAATCAGTGGCCAAAAGTCGCTGGCGGTGAGCGGGTCGCTCATTCGCTCAAGGCTAGCTCATTGGTCGGTTCGGGCCTACGGTTTGCCGCTGCGGCGGGTCTGCGCCTGCCGGCGCCCCAGAATCTGGGTGACCCGCGCTCGAGAAATGCCTTCTCGCCGGGCAATCTCAGCCCGAGATTGAACCTCGCCCGCTGCGAGTTGCCGTTCCCATTCGGCCGCCCGAGGTAGAGTTTCGGTTCCGGCCCGCGCCAGTGAAGTTCGGATCTTGAGGCGTTGGTTTCTCGCAGCAGCGAAATCCACGACGACACACGTCGCAAAGTTCTTACTTGAGGAGCTGTTAGGGAGCAAAATCTCGCAAGCGTTCGGGTTCGGTGATCACCAATCCGCGACGGAAGTAAGAACTCGCGCCACCTTTTAGCGGTGCCACGAGCTCTGGGCTATCGACGTTTCGCGTGGAGCGCAGTTCGAAGCAGGGTCGCGGCGTCCGTGAAGCTACCGTGCTCCGCCTCCTCAGCCTGCGAGAGAAGTCGAAGACCACCCAGGAACGCAGATTTCAGGTTTTGATGGTCGTCTCCAACGCGATTGTCTTCTCGGTTTGCGGAGGCGTGCTCCTCCAATTGATCCAGAACGTGGCAGAGGAGCAGCGGCACGCTCGAGACGCTGTGAGCGATGAACGAAAGCACCGGCGGGACTCCGCTGAGGCCGCCTTTCAGGCTACGCAATCATACTTATTTCACGCTATGCAGCGATGCATCGAAGACCAAGCAACGCCACGCAATCTCAAAGGTGGAGCGTTTCCGAGAAGCGAGAGCGATTGCTTACCGAAGCCCGAGTGACGAGCGACCCGTTGCTGCAAGCCTCGCTCCAGAGCTCGCAGCCTTCGATGCCGATCACGCTCAGGGAGCCGTTGAACGCAATCGTTCAATTAGGCAACGCGCTCAGCGTTTTCAAAACAAAATCGCCATGCGGCAAATTGATTTTTGCGCGGACGTCCACGGCGTGAAGCTCCCCCGTTCCCGTGGACACCATGACTATGCCACTTGTTGTTGAATTTGTGATCGCAATTCGAACTCGCGAACTCGATGGGGTTGAGATAGCCGAGGTGAGAGTGGCGCCGCTCGACGTTGTAGAAGTTGTCGATGTAGTCGCCGATGGACTTGGTAGCGGCGTCTCTGGTGGCGTACCGTTCGTGGTCGACGAGCTCAGCGCGAAGGGTAGCGAAGAAGCTCTCAGCGACGGCATTGTCCCAGCAATCGCCTTTGCGGCTCATGCTTCGACGCAGGCCTCGGGCGCGTAGCTCCGCGCGATAGTCGTCGCTTGCGTACGGACTTCCACGGTCGGAGTGGTGCAGGAGGCCTGGCGGCGGCTTTCGTGCTCCAAGGGCCTTTCTTGGCACGTCGAGTGCGAGCTCGGTGTCGTTGCTGTCGCTGACGGACCAACCGACGACTCTGCGGGAATGCAGGTCGAGCATGGGTGCCGGGTAGAGCCAACCCTCGCCCGTAGTGATGGCCGTCACGTCGGTCACCCAAACGCGGTTGGGCGCGCTAACTTGGAACTCGCGTGCGAGCAGATTGCGGGCGATGGGGCCGCCGTGCTTGGAGTTGGTCGTGTGCTTGAAGCGGCGCTTCGCACGGCCTTGGATGCCGTTTTCGCGCATCAAACGCTCGACCCGTTTCTTGCCAACACGCACCCCATGAGCAAGCAGCTCTCGGTGGACGCGGGGACTGCCGTACGTGCGACGGCTGCGGTGGTGAACAGCAGCGACAGTTGCCGCAAGCTGCGCATCGCTCTTTGCGCGTGCAGGCTTCGGACGCTTAGCCCAGGCATAGAAGCCACTGCGCGTGACGCCAAGCAAACGGCACATGACGGCTACCGGGAAGGCCACGTCCCTCGCCGCGATGAATGCGAATTTCATTCGCTCTCCCGCGAAGAACGTGGCCGCTGCTTTTAAAATGTCCCGCTCCATGGTTAGCCGCTTGTTGTCACGACGAAGCTTGGCCAACTCCTCGCGCTCGGCTGTATTGAGCGCCTCGGGCGGACCTTTTCCGGCATCAATCTCCGCACGCTGCACCCACCCGCGCAGCGCGCTCTCGGTCAGATCCAAATCGTCGGCGACGTGCGCGATGCTGCGGTCGCCGACGGCGCAGAGCCGAACCGCCTCGGCCTTGAACTCCGGCGTGAACGCTCGCCGCTTACGTCGCTTCTTCTTTTTGTCCATGGTCCACTCCAGGCGCATACTCGCGCCAATTGGCGTGTCCACGAAAGCGGGGGATTTTCAGCGAAACGTAACCCGCGATAAGACTTAGGAGTCAAACTTGGTATCGCTACCGAGTTTGACTTTCACCGCCGCCAGCCCTTCAGCACCTTCGGCGAGCTGCGCGCACTGCTTTGCCAGTATGTCGAACGCGTCCGATCGAGCCGGCAAAGCTTGCCAGCTTGGCCCGTACGAACCGCGGGCGCAGGGACAAACCCGCGGAAAGTCGTTGCTGTTCGCGCTGATGAGCGCTGGCACGTCTCTCGCTTGAGGCGGCACTGGGGAACATGAATTTCGATCTCTTGCTCAAGAAGTACTTTCTCGGCGTCGTGCTGGCGTTCGTTGCGCTTGCCGCGTACTTCCAGGCCGCGGGCGCCACACAGCTGATCGGAACCGCATTGTCTGCGTCCGCGAGCAGAGCGCTGTCGTCGCGGGTCATGGCCGCTGCAGCAACGACTAGGACGCGCGAGCGCCCGACTGCAGACGCGATCATTGCTCGCAATCCCTTCGACTCGATCACCGGGCCGCTCAACGCCGCGAAGTTTGCGCTCGAGAACGTTCCCGTGCCGGGCAAGAGTCCGGACAACACTGATCCGCTGACCGCGCCCGTGTGTGACGCGCCGACCGTGTACATCGTCACCGAGTCGGACGACCCGCTTTGGTCCGTCGCTGCGCTGCAGGCACCGGGGGATCCGCGTCCGCGCATGCATCGTGTGGGTGACGACGTGGGAGGCAAGAAGGTGGAGTTCATTGGCTATAACCCGCGTGAGAACACGCCCGCGGTTTGGCTCTCATCGGGCAGCACGCTGTGCCAGGCAATGTTGTTCAAGACCCAGCCGACTTTGCCCCCGGCTGCGGCATCCACCGGTCCCGCGCAACTGCCGCCACCCACCTCGACCGACACTTCCGACGGTTTGCTGGCGGAGGTTAAGTCCAAGATTCACAAGGTCAGCGACACCGAGTTCAACATCGACCGATCCGTCGTCGACAAGATCTTGGAGAATCAGGGCGTGCTGATGAAGTCCGCCCGCATCGTACCGGAAACGAAGGATGGCAAGGTGCTCGGTATTCGTCTGTTCGGGATCAAGCCTGACACGGTATTGAGCGCCCTCGGGCTGCAAAGCGGAGACCGCCTGGAATCGATCAACGGCTTCAACATGGGCAGCCCCGAAAAAGCTTTGGAGGCCTACGCCCGACTCCGAACTGCCTCCCAACTAGACATTACCGTGAACCGCGGCAGTGCTGAAGTGTCCATTGTCCATCACATCAACTGAGCCTTTCCTGACGTGCTCCGTGCCGCTTCGACGGAAGCGGGATTGTGCATGTGCACTATCGGGTACAGGTCGGCCAGCTCGATCAAGCCGGCGGGGGCTGGAGCTTCCGGCGCCAGACGCCGGGCGCGACGCCGGCCCACTGACGAAACGCATGGCTGAACGATGCCTCCGACGCGTAGCCCGTCAGCTGCGAGGCTTTCGCGAGCGTTGCGCCCTCGCGAAGCAGCATCGTGGCCTTCTGCATGCGGAGACGTGTCAGGTAGCCGAGCGGTGGCTCGCCAACGAGCTGCGTGAAGCGCGCCGCGAAGACCGAGCGTGAGAGGCCGACCTCCTTGGCGAGCGAGGCCACGGTCCAGGGTACCTCAGCGCGATGGTGCATCGCGCCGAGCGCCGCCGCGGTGCTCGGATCGCGGAGGGCGCCGAGAAAGCCGCCGCCGTCGTCGGGGACACGCGCAAGATACGCGCGGAGGATCTGGATGAAGATGACGTCCGCCATCCGGAGCAGGACGATCTCGGAGCCGGGCCGGGCCGTCTCGACCTCGCGGGCGATGAACTGCATATTCTGGAGGAACGACGGCACCTCCTGCTCGGTTTCGGGCGTCATTCGGATAACCGGCGGCAGCAGCGCGAGGATCTGCAAAGCGAGCGGATCGTCGAGCACGAAGCAGCCGGTGATGAAGTTCGTCTCTTGACCCCTCGCCCCGAGCTCGAGCTGCATGACGGCACCGCGTGAGTCGCACTGCGCGACATCATCGAAGCGCACGTGGGCGCTGCGTGGATGATCGCGCAGCACGTGCGCGTGGCCGCGCGGCAGGACCGCGAGATCGCCGCCCGAGAGCGCGAGGTGTGGCTCGTCCGTCTTGTCAACGCTGAGCCAGGCACTGCCGCGCAGCATGTAGTGGAAGCGGACGCAGCTCTTCCCTCCCGAAAACGCCACGCCCCACGGCGTGCGCCCGACCGTGAAAGCCCAGCGGATCTGCTGCAGACGAACCGGGGCGAGAATCGCGCTGAGCGCATCCATCGAGGAGTAGCGTAGCGAGCCCAGCCCCGATCTCCAGCCGGCTCGGACGATTTCGCAACTTTCCCGGACGAACTCGCATTGTTCGTGCGGACTGTGGGCCGCAGTTAGGACGTGTCGTTCCCAACAATCCCAACGAAGGATGCACCACATGACCAGACTGAATGGAAAGACCGCCGTGATCACCGGGGGCGCTACCGGCATCGGCCGCGCAGCGGCAAAGCGCTTCATCGAGGAGGGCGCCGTCGTCTTCATCTTCGGCCGCCGACAGGAAGCGCTCGACGCGGCTCTGGCCGACCTCGGGCCCAATGCCCGCGCGGTGAAGGGCTCGGTCTCCGATCTGGCCGACCTCGACCGGCTTTACGCGGCGGTGAAGGCCGAGCGCGGAACTCTCGACATCGTCTTCGCCAATGCCGGGGCGGGCAGCCAGCTTCCGCTCGGCAAGATCACCGCGGAGCACATCGACGAAACCTTCGACACCAATGTGAAGGGTACGATCCTCACGGTCCAGAAAGCGCTGCCGCTGATGGGCCCGGGCGGTTCGATCATCCTGACCGGATCGAGCGCCGGCACCACGGGCGCCCCGGGAATGAGCGCCTACAGCGCGAGCAAGGCGGCCGTGCGCAACCTCGCGCGGACCTGGGCGGAGGACCTGAAGGGTACCGGCATCCGGGTAAACGTGCTGTCGCCCGGGGCGACGGCGACCGAGCTCGCGAAGGAAGCGCTAGGCGAGGAGGGCCAGAAGGTCTACGCCTCGATGACTCCGCTTCAGCGCATGGCCGATCCGTCCGAGATCGCAGCGGTGGCCGCCTTTCTCGCGTCGCCGGACAGTAGCTTCATGACCGCCAGCGAGGTCGCCGTCGACGGTGGTCTAGCGCAACTCTGACGCGCTACGCCCGGCTGCTCGAGGCCACGCTGCATGTAGTGGGATCTGTGCTGCTCGTTGACGGCGGGACGCAGGCGAGCTTTCGTGCTCCGCAGCTCGAAAGGGAGTCCTTCGTGGGTTTGCGACGGTCAAACGGCAAGGCGACGCTGAAGGCCAAGGGCACGTCAGGTGCTAACAAGTCAGCCAGGTCGAGCGGCGTAGCCCAGCATCAGGTTCCCCGAGGCGTACGGCTTTGCCTCCAACAGATCGAGCGCCACGCGCGCGGAGAGTCCGTTGATGGGCGAACGTCCGCCGCCCAAGAGCAGCGGCCCCACGACGAACGGATATTCGTCGATCAAGCCATGCTCGCTCAGCTGAGAGACGATCGAAGCGCTGCCGAAGATGATCATGTCTTTGCCGGGCGCTTGCTTCTGCGCGCGGACCTCCGCCGGATCCAATCGGGAAGAGAGCCGAGCTTCGAGCGTGTAAACTCCGGCTCGGTCAACACGCGCCAGACCTTGACGGGTGTGTGGGGGTAGTCGCGTACGATACGGATAGCGCTCAGTGTTTGCTACTATGTCAAGACTCGGCTGAATGGCCGTACGCCCGTGGGACTCCCGAGCTACGGTGCTCGGAGTGAACGAGCTAGAGGTGTGCGGACCGAACCGAGAACACGAGAGTGCGCCGGGCGGACAGAGCACGTATCTGGATCGCTTGATGCGCCGCGAATCATTTTCCGCGCTCTGGCCGCTGTTCGCCAAGGGCCCCAAGCCCGCCAAAGAGTTGACCGAGAGCTTCTCGGCGCTCGAACACCTGCGCCCGCTGATCCGCCCCGGCGAGCCGCTGCGCGTGTTGCACATCGGCGATGGTGCGCACGCACGCACCGCCGCGCTGTTTTCGATCAAGACCGGCGCACGAAATATCAGCGTCGATCCCGTGCTCAACGAGCCCCTGGTCGAGGCCTGGCGCGACCAATATGGCATCGAACGCTTCGAGTGGCGCAAGGCGCGCATCGAAGCCGTCGCCGCAGAGCTGAACGATTTACCCGCGATGCGTACGCTGGTCACCTTCGTGCACGCGCACGTCGGCGTCGATCGCGTGCTTGCCCTGTTGCGCTGGGACGCCGCGTTCACCTTGGCGTGCTGTCTGCCGGGCCGTCAGCTTTCAGCCACTCACCGCATCCACCACCGCGGCATGGACTCGAACGTGCTGTCCGTCGGGCGCGAGTATCAAGTATTGCTAGCGCCGAGCGCCTGACTGCGTCAGGGCGGAACGCTCGCTGCGCACGGCGCCTGCGCTGGCAGTCCGAGCTGCGCGCGCGAACAGAGCAACATGACTTGCCGACAAAGAGCGCCGATTTTCAGAGCGCGCGCAACACGTGCTGGTAGGTAGTCAAGCGCTTTTCGAGGCCCGGCCAGGTCGCGTCGCAGCGACGACCACTGTATGAATTGAGCGTCGAGCGCACCCAATCCGAGTGCGAGCGGCCCCCGCCGTTGCAAGTGTAGAATGCTCGGCGCAGCGCGCGGGCTGCCTCTTCCGTCTGAACCGCGATGTCTGGCGAGCCCCAGGCCGTGTCGTTCAAACGATTTTTGTGCGCTTGCCACAGGCCCCAAGCGCGATGCTGCACTTTGCCTTCGCGATTGCGGAACGAGTCACCCTCGTAGTCCTTGTATTCGCCACGCGCGATGCGCGCGCTGAGTGCGGACTCATGCGCGGCCACGGTGAGGATCAGGGCTGCCCACTCACGGGTGATTTTCGGTACGCTGGCGATGGCCGTCGCGAGCTCGCGTGCGTCCACCGGTTCGTCGATTTTCGAGTGCAAAGGAGCCTGTGCGACAATCAAACGTTCCATCAACGAAGGCGCGGCGGCCCCGGCAAAACTAGTGAACCAAAGGCCGATCGCAAACGCCGCACAGGCCGCCATGATCGCGCGGCGCAGGCGATCCAGGCCCGAAAAGCCATCTTCTATGCTGATTCGTTCGCGAGACACGATACTTCCGCTTCTGCTAGTCACGCGTAAGGCTTCTGCTAGTCACTCGTAAGAAGGTACGGCGCTGAATAACCGCCACCGCATCGGAATTCAAGTGCTCGTAGGCGATTGTCAGTGCCATTGCAGATCTGCAACGCAAAACTGACACAGTATCGGGTAGTTCGACGAATAGTGGAATTGACGATTTCGGATTTGGCCCAATCACAAACAGTTACGAATGATGACCAACACGAAAGCCCAACGCCGCGCTGCGCACGGCGAAGTTCATCGTAGCCAGCGTGCGGGCTGGCTACGCGCAGCGGTGTTGGGCGCCGACGACGCTATCGTCTCCACGGCGAGCTTGATGATCGGCGTCGCTGCATCGGCCGCCTCCGAGGATGCGATCTTGATCGCGGGCGTCGCGGGCTTGGTTGCTGGCTCGATGTCGATGGCCGTCGGCGAGTACGTCTCCGTCAGTTCTCAGCGCGACGCCGAACAGGCAGACATCGAACTCGAGAAGCGTGAGCTCGAAGGTCGACCGCGAGCGGAGCTCGATGAGCTGACGATGATCTACGTTCAGCGCGGTCTAGATCCGGAGCTCGCGCGTCGTGTCGCAGAACAACTGAGCGCGCAGGATCGTCTGGGCGCGCACTTGCGCGATGAGCTGGGCATCGATCAACGAGCGCTCTCGAAACCGCTGCAGGCCGCTTGGATCTCCGCGCTCAGCTTCGCAAGCTTTGCCACGCTGCCTATTCTGGCCCTGCTGGCATCGCCAGCGAGCCTGCGCATGCCGGCGGTGGCCGGCCTCTCGCTGGTGAGCCTCGGGCTGCTCGGCGCACTCGGCGCGCGGCTCGGCGGCGCTCCGATCGCTCGCGCGGCGCTGCGCGTGTGCCTGGGCGGCAGCCTGGCCATGGCGGTCACGGCGGCGATCGGCAAAATCTTGGGCGTTTCCATCGGTTGAAGCAAAAGAGCGTGCTAAACACCGCCCCTCATGGCCGCATTTACGAATTTCTACGATTGGTTAGCCAAGCAAAAGAGCCTCCGCACGCCGGTAGGCGAGATGGCGCGAGAAATTGCGCGTGACGAGGGCTTCCCGCGCGACGTGACCACGCTCGACGCGGTACTCGAGCACTTGCAGAAGGCGAACGCTTCGAGCGCTGCCCTGGCGCGCGCACGCGCGACTTGGAAAGTGTTCGCGCGCGGTGGCCGCTGAGCCACTGAGGCGGACTCGCGGTGCTGTTCATGCTCGCGATGCGGTGTAACATCGCAGGCATGAGCTCCTTGGCTGTCGGCACTTTCGAAGTCACGATGAACCCCGAGCCGCCGTACGACCTGAACGAAGGTGCGAGCATCGGTCGGGTGTCGATCAAGAAACAGTTCTCGGGTGACTTACACGCATCCAGCACCGTAGAGATGATCGGCGCACGCAGTATCCAGGTGAAGGGCTCCGCGGGTTACGTGGCCATCGAGCGCGTGACTGGCT
The DNA here is from genome assembly GCA_037200885.1 of Pseudomonadota bacterium. Classification (GTDB taxonomy): domain Bacteria; phylum Myxococcota_A; class Polyangia; order Polyangiales; family Polyangiaceae; genus PMG-095. The sequence goes on along the minus strand of JBBCIN010000002.1, from coordinate 2,476,781 downwards.
CCTTGCACGGCAAGAGCGGTAGCTTCGTACTTCAGCACAGCGGCACGATGACGCGCGGCAAAGGAGAGCTCCGCGTGAGCGTAGTGCCTGATTCCGGCACCGGCGAGTTGAAGGGCCTTTCGGGCCGGATGACCATCGAGATCAGCGACGGCAATCATTCCTACGGCTTCGACTACTCTTTCGAAGACGCACCTTGAGCCCAGTCGTCGAGCTCGCCGGTTGGCGCCAGTGAGTCTTCGAGCACGCGCAATAGATGTGCGCGAATGTCCTCGGGCCAATCGGCGATCAGCTCCTCGAAACGCGCGTGGTCCGGAGCGAACAGCGCACGCGTGGCCTCTTCGTAGTTCGGCCGGTTGCCTGCAATGGCAGTCATGAACTTGTTCAGCGCCTCACGTCCCTTGCGTGCCCGCTGTTCACCCGGGTTTTGCTTCCTGGCTTCTTCGACCAGTCGCCTGAGGCCAGCCGAGATGCCTTGAGGCTGCGCTTCGAGCCATTCCCAGTGACGCGGCAAGAGTGATACTTCGCGCGACACCACGCCGAGCTTCGGACGCCCCGGACCGGTGCGTTCGGGCGGCGGTAGCGCCCGCCTCAGCACCTCGTCCAAGTCGCCTCTAAGGTCGAAGTCGAGCTGGCGCCCAGTGCGATCTTCGAAGATCAAGAGCTGCGGATCCTCGCTACTGTCAACGTAGGCCTTGGCCGCACTGAGAACCTCAGCCAACGAACCGAAGGCAATCAGGCGGTCCCCAGAGAAAGCGGAGTAGCTCGGCGGGCGAGAAGACATGGTACGTTTCTACCCGGGTAAAATGGCCGTGTCAATAAAACCCGGGTGAATTGGTTATGACTCGGTGAATGGCCCGGTAGCCGTCGCGGTAGGTCGCGTAGGCGAGTTGAATCGCGTGGTTAGCCTTGGTCGCACGGTTGTCGATACTGCGGCTGCTTTGGAGTGAGGGCGGGATTGGCTCTCCGTCGATGCTGATCGGCAATGCCAAGCCGAACAGCGTGCAGACGAAGTCGACCACTTCAGCGACGGGGGCTGGTTCGTCATCCCCGGCGAGCAGCAGCGAACGCGGCGGAGCACGCAGCGCGGCGCACACGAAGCGCGCTGCGTCGTCTTCATGGACGCGCGAAACGATATTGCTACCGCGGCCGGGCATGCGAAAAGTTCCCCGCGCGACGCTCAGGTGTAGGCCCGAGGATATCCCGTAGAACGCGGGCAAGCGCACGACGCTCGCGCCGACGTCTCGCCAGCGCTGCTCCGCGGCTAGCCGCAACATGGCGCGTTCGCTGCTGGCACTGACGGGGCTCGCTTCGGTCACCACGCCCGCGTTGGCTGGATACACCGCGGTCGACGATAGATAAGCAATGCTCGCGGCGCCGATGACGAGCGCCGACCAGGCGCGATCCCGGTCGTCATCCGGAGGAAATGAAACCACGACGTTCGCTGCTCGCGCCGCGGCCCGGATCGCGATCGCGTCACTCGCCGCGATCGGGCTGATCTGGTGGAAGCGCTGGTCCGGCGCAGCGCGCGTCGTGCCGGCTGCCGGCAGCGTGGGAAGTGCTCGCTGCACCGCGCGCGCGATCGTCCCGACGCCGAGGAAGAGTAAGCGGTCCACGTGGCCACAGTAGCCGAGCTCTGCTTGTCGAGCCCAGCCGCGATCTGGAGTTTCGTGCTACGAGGCGCTTTGCGCCATGAATCGACCGTATTTGTGGATTTCGAGCTGAAACATCGAGCGGTGTTGCTCCGTTTGGACGCCCGCTGAGCTCGCTCGATGGTTCGCAACGACTGGCGCTTTGACGCGCTCGCTTCTATGGTTTGCCGGTGTTCCGCCCCTGTATCGATCTACACGAAGGCAAAGTGAAGCAGCTCGTCGGGGGCACCCTCGGTGCCGCGACCGAAGCGCTGCGCACGAACTTCGTCTCCGAAAAGTCGAGCGCGGAGTACGCCGCTTTGTACCGCCGAGATGGGCTGCTCGGCGGCCACGTGATCTTGCTCGGCCCCGGCAATGAACAAGCGGCGCGCGCCGCGCTGGCCGCGTATCCAGGTGGCTTGCAAGTGGGCGGCGGCGTGAACTTGGACAACGCGTCCGGCTGGCTCGACGCGGGAGCTTCCCACGTGGTCGTCACCTCTTGGGTGTTTCAGGCAGGTCGCGTCGACTTCGATCGCTTGGCTCAGCTGGAGCGTCGGGTGGGCAAGGAACGTCTGGTGCTGGACCTCAGCTGCCGTCGTCGCGGCGAGGACTACTGGGTGGTCACCGATCGCTGGCAAACCTTCACCGACGTCGCCATCACGCGTCCCACGCTGGAGCGCCTGTCTGAAACCTGCGCTGAGTTTTTGGTTCACGCCGTCGATGTCGAAGGCCTGTGCCGCGGTGTCGACGCGGAGCTCGTCGAGAAACTGGCATCTTGGTCGCCGATCCCCAGCACCTATGCGGGCGGCGCGAAGTCGCTCGCCGATCTCGAGCTGGTCACGGAGCTCGGCCAGGGGCGGGTCGACCTGACCATTGGTTCGGCTCTCGACATTTTCGGTGGCAACGGCGTTCGCTATGACGACGTCGTGGCCTTCAACCGGCGCAGACCAGCAGCGGTTTAGCGCGACTCGCTGGCAGGCGTTGCCTCACCGCAACGGTCTGAAGCCGGGCTGCGGCTAGTGCAGGTGAAGGAAGCTGCGCATACTCTGGTCATGAGCGAGAAAGCCGCCCTCTCCGTTACCCCGTCGCGTCGCGATAGCCGCTGGCTTGGCCGGCGCAGCCATCGGGGCCTCCGCGTTGCCGGCGGCCTCGAGCACGGCTTTGCCCGGACCGAGCTCGGAGCGCAAGCGCGCCGAGGGTCTAGCCGAGCGGCTGCCGGTCGTGTTCTTGCCCCATGGCGGAGGGCCGTGGCCCTTCGTCGATCTGCGCATCGGTAGTAAGGCCGAGCAAGCGGAGCTTGCGACGTACCTACGCTCGGTTGCAGGCGTGCCCAAGTCTCCGCCCAAGGCCGTGCTCGTGATCTCGGCGCACTGGGAAGAGGCGCTGCCGACCGTAATGACGGGGGCCAAGCCGCCGCTGCTTTACGACTACTATGGGTTTCCCCCCGAGTCGTACGAGATCACGTGGCCGGCACCGGGTGAACCCGTGCTCGCACGTCGCGTGCGTGAGCTACTCGGCGGCGCGGGCTTCGAGAGCGCTGAGAATGACGAGCGCGGTTTCGACCACGGCACGTTCGTGCCGTTGAAGCTCGCTTATCCTGAGGCAAAGATGCCCACCGTGCAGCTGTCCTTGAAGCGCGGGCTCGATCCGAAGGAGCACTTGGCGCTCGGTCGAGCGCTCGCGCCGTTGCGCGACGAAGGCGTGTTCATCGTCGGCAGCGGCATGACGTTCCACAACTTACGCGCCTTTGGTCCGCAATCCAGCAAAGCAGCCGAAGCCTTCGATGGCTGGCTGCGTGAATCGGTCCCGCTGCCGCAAAGTGAGCGCGACCAGCGTTTGAGCGATTGGACGAGTGCGCCCTCCGCGCGATTGGCGCACCCGCGAGAGGAGCACCTGCTCCCATTGATGGTAATCGCGGGGGCGGCGGGCGCGGACCGCGCTCAGGTGCCCTACAACGGGAAAATCCTGGATTTGCGCTTGTCGGCGTATCACTTCGGATAAAACGCGCGGCGCGCCTCGCCGCATTCACTGGAAAGTTCGCGTTCAGTCGAACTCGGCAAACCGAGCGCAAAACTGTGGCTGATGCCTGTGTTCAATCGCGATCACACGCCGTAAATTCGAGGGACCGACCTGGCTATTCAAACCCGTGTGCTACCTTCGAGACGCAGAGGTCGCATTGCTGATGAGCCGGAAACCGCTGCTTTGGTTGTCGCTGCTAGTCCTGTCTTGTAGCACGGGTCCGAAGCCGGGCTCGGATGTCACGGGGCGTCCAGGGCAGCCTGGCAGCGGCGGAACGGGTGGTTCGGATTTGGAAGTGGTTCCTCCCATGGGCGGCGGGGCCGATATCATCACCTGTGATCCGAGCGATCCCACTTCGATGTGCGGACCCAATGCGCCTCCGCCCGCCAACTGCGGCGATGGCATGCTGACGTCGGATGAAGCTTGCGATGATGGCAATTTGGTCAGCGGCGATGGTTGCGCCGCCAATTGTCTCGCGGTCGAGCGTGGCTACTCCTGCAATCCGCCTGGCAAACCCTGCCGTCAGATCGCTCGCTGCGGTGATGGCGTCGTCGCCGATAGCGAAGCCTGTGACGACGGCAATGCCGTGGATGGTGACGGTTGTTCGACCCGCTGCCGGCTCGAAATTGGGTTCAAGTGCTCCGGCATGCCCAGCGTGTGCTCGCACACGACTTGCGGCGACAACGTGAAAGAGGGCGCGGAGAGCTGCGACGACGGCAATGCAGTGCCTTTCGACGGCTGCTCCTCGACCTGTCAGACCGAACCCGATTGCTCGATGAGCGGCGGCTGCAAATCAGCCTGCGGCGATGGCTTGGTGATCGATGAGGAGTGCGACGACGGCAACGTGAGGGATGGCGACGGTTGTTCCTCGGACTGCAAGCTCGAAGCCGGCTTCACCTGCACGCAGGCCGATAACTGCGAGATGATCAACGGCGCTTGTGTGCTGCGCGTCCCGGTCGTCTATCACGACTTCAAGCAAGGCACGCCCAGCGATTTTCAGGTCACTTGCGGCGATCCAATCAAGGGACTCGTCAAGACACAGCTCAGCGACGACGGAGTGCCAGTGCTGGTTTCGGCGACCGGCAATCCGACGGCCTGCATCGCTTCGGCTGATTCGTTTGCCGAGTGGTATCGGGACAGCAAAGACAGCAATACCGTGGTCGACTCGCTGTTGCTGTTCGACAACGGCAACGGCGGCTTCGTCAATCGCTATGGGGCGATGGGCGAGCAGTGGGAAGGCTACAGCAGCACAGTGGGGCGAGACCTGGGCCGCCGACGACTACACGACGTGCGCGGCGAGCGGGTGTTTGCCGTGCTCTTACTCCAAGCTCTCGGATGTGCCGCGCCAGGGCTGCACTGGCGCAACCCTCGCCAAATACGACGGAAATCCGCTGTTTTTTCCGCTCGACGGCAACCCCAAGGCGCGCGCGGACGTCACTTCGGTCGGCGGGATCCCGCCGCAATACGGCTACGCCGGCTGGCCCAACGACACGGACATCGTTCCCGGTGCCAAACCCCACGACTTCTCGTTCACGACGCACGTTCAATACTGGTTTCAATATCACGCGGATAAGGCCGCAACGCTGGCCTTCACCGGTGACGACGACGTGTGGGTGTTCATCAACAACACATTGGCCGTCGACCTGGGTGGACTCCATGTGCCGCTCGACGGCAGCGTGACAATCAACGCGACCACCGCCGCGACCTTCGGCCTGAAGGACGGCGGCGTGTACAAGATTTCGGTCTTCCACGCCGAGCGCAAGGCGATGGCTCGAGCTTCAAGCTCACCCTAGCCGGCTTCAATGCTGCCAGCACCGATTGCACACCGGTCTGCGGCGATGGCGTGGTGTCAGCCGGAGAAGAGTGCGACGACGGCAAGAACGACGGCGGCTATGGGGAATGCGCCCCCGGTTGCAAGCTGGGCGAGTTCTGCGGTGACGGCATCAAACAAGGCCTCGAAGATTGCGATGACGGCAATACGTTCGACGGTGATAGCTGCCCGTCTTCCTGCCGTATCCTAGTGCTCAAGTAGCCGGTTTGTAGCCCACTGCCAGCCAGGCGGTGGTCGCCAGCTCGTCGGCAAACGGCAAATTCTGGCCGTCACCGACGACCGCTCGCAGGTTGACCAGCCCGGGCGCGCTGGCCGCACGCTCCAGCTCAGCCTGCATGCGTTCGGAGAAATCCAGGGCGACGAGCTCACGAACCGCCGGTGCCAAGCGAATGGCCAGCGTGCCGGGGCCGGCTGCGACGTCCAACGCGCGCGCGCTGGGCGCTGGGGCCAAGAGCTCGACGCGCGCTGGGAGAAGGGCGCCATCACCAACGCCGCTTCGGCGGCGTAACCTTCCGCGACGCGCTGCCATGGCTCGGGCGTGGCCATCGGACCTTGGGTGGTCACTAGAGCCTCCTCTCAACTCTCTGCGAGCTTGGCTTCGATCCGTCGATCGGGGATGAGCCACATCGCGGCCACGCATGCGTAGATGGCTTGTGAAATCGCGGTATGGACGAAGGCTGCGCCGATGCCGAGCAAATATAGGACTGGCGATAGCTTGCCCTTCATGTCTCTGCCGAGCAGCGAGCGTAGTTTGGAGCCTTCTCCCTGGCTGCGAATGATCGTGTTCTGCAAGATCACGTAAGCGACGCCTGCGGCGAGCAGCACTCCGCCGTAGATGGCGGTCGGGAGCGGCGCCGAGTGATTTTCGCCCATCCAATCGGTGCCGAAAGGCACGAGCGAGAGCCAAAACAGCAAATGCAGGTTGGCCCACAGGATGCCGCCGCTCACGCGGTCGCACGCATGGAGCATGTGGTGGTGATTGTTCCAATAGATACCGATGAAGATGAAGCTCAGCACGTACGCGCACAACACGGGAAACAGCTGCTTTAACGCTTCCCAATCGCCACCGTGCGGCAGCTTGAGCTCGAGCACCATGATCGTAATCAAGATCGCCAGCACTCCGTCACTGAAAGCTTCGAGTCGTCCGGTTCGCATCGGCTGTTTCGTGAAGCTTGCCCGGGAGCGACCGTCAACGTCAAATTCGGCCGCTCGAGACCGCGGAACGAACGCGTGTTTCACCCGTCTCGAGTCTGGGTTAGCCTCGCTTTCGCCATGGCTACCCGCTGCTCGCAAGCGTCGAAAAAACTCGCAGGTCGTCCATGACTGCGAGCCGGCTCGTCCTGGAGATCCCGGCCTGGGTGGATGAAGTCGTCGCGGCGTTTTCCGAGCCGCCTCGTCAGTGACGATGCGCGCATGGCACTAACAGTGCGTTTGTCACAGGAAAACGTGGCACGTGGCGGTGGGCCCTTCGGTGGCACGGTGTTCGCTGAGGATCGCTTGCTGGCCGCAGGCGTGAACCTGGTGCTGGGCAGTGGCTTCTCGATCGCTCATGCGGAAATCGTCGCCTTGATGCGGGCGCAAGCGGCGCTCGGCCAAGCCTCGCTCGCTCCTCCACCGCTGACCCTGTTCGCGAGTACGGAGCCCTGTTGCCAATGTTTTGGGGCGTTGGTCTGGGCGGGGGTGCGGCGGCTGGTGTGCGGCGCCAATACCGCCGATGCGGAGGCCGTTGGTTTCGACGAAGGGCCGAAGCCCGCGGCGTGGGCCCGAGTGCTGGAGCAACGCGGGATCGCCGTGACGCTCGGCGTGCGGAGGGCCGAAGCCCAAGCGGTGCTTGCGGATTACGCCGCGCGCGGTGGGCGGATTTACGGCAAATTCGGGGATTGAGCGCGAGCTCAGCCCGCTTCGAAGCCGAGTCGATACAAGACTTGCACCGTGCCGTGCTGCGGCTCGGGGAAGCGCAGCGCGTAGAAGCCTTCGGCGATGCAGTCCACGACTTGGCGATCGGTCAGATCCGAACCCCGATCGCTGACCTCGGAGACCGCACCGGCAGAGCCGACCACGAAGTGCAAGCGCACGGTGCCGTCGAGACCGTTGTCGCGATTGACCCCGTCGCGATAGCAGCGCGCAAACAGCGGGTAGCCCGCCTCCACGACGTTGTCGATCGCGTCCGGTGCCAGCACACCGGCCGAGCTCGGATCGATCTGCAGCCCGCGTTCGTCCCCGGCCATCCCTTTGCGTTTCTTGTTGGATGCCGCGCGTCCAGATTTCGATTTGGTGGGGGCATCGACCAAGCGGAAGACGAAGGTCCAATGTGCGCTACTCGGCTTTTCCAGATCGCCAAAGCGAATCTCGGACAAGCGCTCGCTGATGCAAGCTTCGACGCGCGGGTCGCTGAGTGTCGAAGATTCACGGTGAATGCCGTGCACTTTGCCGGTGACGTCGAGCTTCCAGGCAAAGCGAACGGCGCCGCGCAGACTGGGATTGGCAAAGAAGCAACGTCGTAAGTCGGCTTCGTTGCCGCGCAGGTGATGCACCACATCCGCCGGAGGCAGTTCCGGCAGACGCGACTTCGGTTCGTGGGGCTGGGCCGTCGTTTCGGTTTCCGCTTCCGCGCTATCGGCCGATACAGCGCTCGGCGGGGGCGACGAACCGCAAGCACTCAGCGCGAAGACAACTGACACCGTGAGGGCGGGAAGGCGAAGCGGAACCATGCGCGAAGTCGCCATTCATAGCATTGACCGGCGAAGCGTTGGACCTCCGCCGAAACCGGCTCGAGGTTCGCCTGCATTTCGCATGACCTTTTCTGGAATTCTCCTTCCTCACTGCGCAAGCCGCGTCGGTCGAAGATCGAGGCAATGGTATGCCCGGGCCGCTCGAGCATGGGGGTAGGCGCGCGATTTACACTGCGTTTGCCGGCGCTACCGGGCTAAGTCGTGGCTTTTCGGGAAAACTGCCCTTGAGCGGGCCCTTCGAGCGCGCTATCGTCCGGCCGTGCGAAAACCGATTGAAGTAAGCCCAGACCCCGCGCTGGAAGACGACGAAGATCTGACATCGCGGACGGATCTGCGCGCCGAGCGCAAGCGCTCGGAGGCCGCTTGGATGGAATTCGCCAAGACGCTGACCACCATCAGCGAGCGTCACCTGCTCCGCTTGCAGCTCAGCGAAGAAGTACTGCGCGTCGTGCAAGACACGCGCCGCATCAGCAGCCCCGGGGCGCGCGCGCGCGCGCTACGCCTCGTGCGACAAGAGCTGCGTGGGCTCGATCTCGGACTCTTGCGCGAACGGCTGGAAGACTTGTCGCACCCGAACGCGCGCCGCGCGACGACCTCCGGCAGACGATTGGCGTAAGCGCTTGCTGGACGGCGGAGAAGCGGAGTTTGCCGCGTTCCTCGAGCAGTACGCACGCGCGGAACGCCAGCATTTGCGCACACTGCTCCGCAACGCGCGCACGGCGCCTGCCGCCTCCAAGAACAAGGCGCTCGGCGCCTTGACTCAAGCCTTGCGCGACGCGATGTCGGCCGGCTGACGCCGAATGCTGCTGCGGATCCTCTTTTTTAGCGCAGCCGCGCTGTTTGTGCTCAAGCTGTTTGCGCCGCAGCGGCTCCGCGTCGTGCTCAAGCAACTCGACCGCGTCGTGAACCTGACTCTGATCGCGCTCGGCGTGGTCTATGCCGTGCAGCTTGCGATCTACTTTTTCTCAGCTCATTGAGCGCTGCGCATTCAGTCGGCTTTTTCGAGCGCGGCTTTGAACGCGCGTGAAAGCTGATCCAACGTGCGGCGCTCGAACGCCTTGCAGCGCAGCGACCCGACGTCCCAACGCGCTTCGCCGCCGAACGACCAGTCCCAGGAACCCGAAGTCCGAGTGGAGATGCACAACGCGGTGCCTTGCTTGCCGGCATCGAGCCGATAATCCGTGCCGTCGATCTCCACTTCGACCAGGGGCGCGCTGTCGTAGTTGACGCCTTCAGTGGCTGTGCTGCTCATGTGTTCAGTCTAACGTAAGCGGCGGGAATTTCCAATGCCGAAGCGCACGGCGGCGATTGTAAGCGCGGGATTGCAGCCTTAAGTGAAGTGGGTGGGCATCCTATCCCTAGTTTTGGACGCATATTCGCTGGTCGTTTTGGTCTCCGTGGTCATCTCCTGGTTGAGCCTGGCCGAGGACAACCCAATCGTGAGCGTGACCCGGACTTTGACCGAGCCCGTGCTGGCGCCGATTCGGCGGCTCTTGCCAAGCGGCGCAGGCATCGACATCTCGCCGATGGTGCTCTTGCTCGGGATCCGGCTCCTCAAGCGCGTGCTGTTGAGTTAAACGCGGGCCATGCTCAGAGTCGGCGACCTAGCGCCTGAGTTCACGGCTCAGGATCAACACGGAAAAACGCTCACCTTGGCAAGCTTGCTCGAGCGCGGCAGGCTCGTCCTGTATTTCTATCCCAAGGACTTCACGCCGGTGTGCACGGCGCAAGCCTGCACGTTTCGCGATGCGTCGACCGAGCTCGGCGCGCTCAGCGCGAACGTGGTCGGCGTCAGCGGTGACCTGGTCGATTCGCACCAGCGCTTCGCCGAAAAGCACAGCGTGCCGTTCTCGCTGATCGCCGATCCCGAGCGTCGCATCATCAAGCCGTATCGCGCGACGGTTCCCATCCTCAACCACACCCTGCGTGTGACCTACGTGATCGACACGAATCGCCGCATCTTGGGCGCCTTTCACCACGAATTTTCGGCCGCCAAACATCTCGTTGACGTGAGGCGCGCACTCGAATCGGCCGCCTAGGACTCGGGGAGGCCGGACGGTTCTTCGATTGGATTGGCGTCGAGGTCGAGGACGAGCCGCTTGGCGGCGCGGACTTTGCGCGTTGACAGTTCGATGCCTAGTGCGTCGAAGCCGTAGTGGTTGGCAACGGCGAGTGCAGTGCCGTGACCGCAGAACGGATCGACGACGAGCGTCGTTTCGCTCTCCTCCCTCAGGAAGCGACAGGCGAGCCGACAAGCGTCGACCCCCATGGCTTTGCTCCAGGGTTTGTAGCCCGCGTCGGGCAGTACGTCCGGGCCTGGGTGGGTGATCCGCGCGCGTGGCGCGTGGGCAAAGCAGACCAGGTGGGAGTAGCTGGCGCGGCCGTGGGTGATCGTGCCAGGCGGACGACGACAGACGATTTTGTGCCAAAGCAAGCTGCGGCCCTCGGCCTCGGCCGCGCGTTGCACGAGGTAACCCTTGTCGACCCACTCGCCGCCTTCGCGAATATCGCTCTGAAAGAACAGCACCAGGCCCGGCGCGGGAGTCCAGCGCAGGACGGCGCGGGCGGCTTCGCCAAACCAGGTTTTCCAGCCGGAAAACCCGCGTTCCGGCAGTTCGCTGAGATCGGGTAGGGAAGTGATCACGCTCACTCCGGGCGGCGCTGGATTCTCGGCCAGCCAGGCCAACGCTTCGGCTTGGATGATCTGGCGCGCGGGGGGCGAGTGAGGCACGAGCCTCAACCCGCAGTGATCTTGGCGATCTCGGTTTCGACGGTTTCCCACTCGGCGAGCCAGGCTTCGACCTGCTTGCCGAGCGCGAGGCTCTCGGCCTCGAGCTTCTGGATCTCGGCGGGGCTCGTGCGCTCGAAGAAGCCGTCCGCGGCGTAGCTGTCGGCGATGGCTTTCTTGCGCGCTTCTGCGGCTTCGATTTGCGCGAGCAACTTGTCGCGCCGCGCGGGCATCGTGCCCAGGCGATTGCGGCGCTTCTTTTGTTCTTCCCAGGACAGGCCGGCCGCGGGCGGGGGTGAGCTCTTGCCCGCGCCGGCATTGGCCGTCTTTGCTTTTAGGCTCACCGCGTCGATATCCAGGTGATCGTCGCCGGCGCGCGCTAGATATTCCGCGTACGTGCCCGAGAATTCTCGGGGGCCCTCGACGGTCACTTCCAAGATGCGCGTGGCCAGCTCGGACACGAACGAGCGATCATGGGAGACGAAGATGACCGTGCCCTCGAATGCCTTCAGACCCTCGACCAAGGCCGCGATGGCCTCCAAATCCAAATGATTGGTTGGCTCATCGAGCACCAATACATTGGGCTTTTCCGCGATGATTTTGCAGAAAATCAAGCGTGCGGCTTCACCACCGGAGAGTGAGCCGATGGGCTTCATCACGTCGTCTCCGCTGAACAGCACGCGGCCCAGCATGCCGCGGACGGTGGCCGTGCCTTCCGACGGAACTGCGTCCCAGATGTATTCGAGCGGCGTCTGCTTATCGCTACCGAGTAGCTCGTGGTGATCCTGCGCGAAGTAACCGAGCCGTACTTCGTGCCCGAGGCGGATCTTGCCCTGATCGGCCTTGAGCCGCTCCATGATGATCTTGAGCAGCGTGGACTTTCCGAGGCCGTTGGCGCCGATCACGGCTAGCTTTTCGCCGCGACGCACGGTCAGGGACACATCCTTCAAGACCACCTTCGGGCCGTAGGCTTTCGAGATCCCTTCGAGCTCGAGCACCTCTTTGCCGCTCGGACGCTCGGGGATGAAGCGGAACAGCGGTTCACGCCGCGAAGTTTGCGCGAGCTCCTCCACTTCGATCTTCTCGATCTGCTTCATGCGGCTTTGAGCCTGCTTGGCCTTGCTGGCCTTGGCACCAAAGCGTTCGACGAAGGCGCGCTTTTCCGCGATGATCTTCTGCTGCCGGCCGATCTCGACCTCTTTGCGCTCGCGCACGGCGGCTTTTTCGACCACGAAGCGCGCGTAGTTGCCGACGTAGCTCGTGACCGTGCCGTAATCCACGTCCAAGATGTGCGTCGCGACGTTGTCGAGGAAGCGCTGATCGTGGGAGATGACCAGCGCCGTACCGCGATAGGCGGCCATGAATTTTTCGAGCCAGCGAATGGACAAGATGTCCAAATGATTGGTCGGCTCATCCAGCAGCAGGCAATCCGGACCGCCGATCAGCACCTGGGCCAAGAGCACGCGCAGTTTGAAGCCGCCCGACAACGTGGACAGCTTCTGCTGATGCGAGGCGATGGGAATGCCGAGGCCCTCCAAGATCGCGGTGGCGCGTGCTTCGAGCGTGTAGCCATCGTGCGTGCTCAGCACCTCTTCTAGCTCGGCGAGGTTACTCGCATCACCGCCATGATCGATGATTTTGTTGCGCTCCTCGAGCGCTTTCCAAACGAGCGTGTCGCCCATCATGGCAATGTGCAAAATCAACGCTTGATCGTCGAGGAAGTGATCTTGGCGCAGCACGCCAACCCGAGCGCGCTTGGGGATGTGCACGTTGCCACTGCTGGCCGGCTCATCGCCAGACACGACGCGAATGAAGGTGGTCTTGCCCGAACCGTTGGCGCCCACGAGGCCATAACGCGAGCCCTCGTTGAGTTCTAGGCTCACGCCTTCGAACAGCACGCGTGCGCCGTAAGCCTTACCGAGATCAGTCGTCCGAATCATGCCCGGGGGGTGAATGCCCCAGGAGGTGGGTAGAGTCCACTAGGAAATGCGCACGGTGGCGCCACGCCCGCTCGGAGTTCGGCTGGTTCTAGCGCGCGCGACCGGCGCCAGCCGCACGCGGCTCTGGCTGGCCCACGCCGCACAGACCAGGACGAAGCCCGCGGTGAACAACGTGGCGGGGGTGACTTGCTCAGCGAGCAGCAGCCAGGACCAGAAGAAACCGAGCACCGGCTGCGCCAATTGCACCTGGCTGGCGCGCGCGATGGTCGTGCGCGTGAGCCCGCGATACCAGGCAAAATAGCCCAAGTAGGTGCTTACCACGCCCACGTAGCCCAAACCGAGCCAAGCTCGCCACGAGATCGCCGCGTGCGGTGGCTCGATAGTCACGGCCCAGAGCGACAAGCTCGAAGTGAGCGGTAAGGACAACACGAGGGCCCAGGAGATCACGCGCCAGCCGCCGAGCCTCGGAGTGAGACGTGCGCCCTCGCTGTAGCCGACCGCCGCGCTGAGCACCGCGGCGAGCATCCAGCCGTCCGCCGCGATGACGTGCAGGGAGGCTTGTGTGAAGCCAAAGGCGAACACCGAAGCCGCGCCGAAGGACGATGCCAGCCAAAACTTGGGCGAAGGCCGCTCGCCATTGCGCACGACGGCTAGCAAGGAGGTCGCCATCGGCACCAAACCGACGATCACCAACGCGTGCACGGCGGGCACGCTGCGGAGGGCGACCGCGCTACACAGCGGAAAGCCGAAGATCACGCCGAGCGCGACCAGCGCGAGTGATCTCAGATCCGCCCGCGCGGGCAAGCGCTCGCGTCGCGCGACGAGCACCAACAACGCGAGCCCGCCGGCGATGACCGAACGGCCCGCGCCGACTAGGAGTGCACCCAACTCCGGTACCGCGGCGCGGGTCGCCGGGACCGTGAGGCTGAAACAGAGCACCCCGAGGATCGCAGCGCCGAGTCCGGCGAAATGCGCCGAAAATCCGGTCCAAATTGTCCGTAGCGTTATCTTGGAGCGCAGAGTATCGTTACTCAGTTCCGACATGAAACTAGATAACAGTTTTTCCGGCAACGGCAAGCCCCTCGCCATCACTTCGGTCAAAGCCGACGTGCGCATTGCGACCGATCTCAGGCGACGCATTGCGCGGCTCACGCCAGGCACGCTGCTCCCGTCAGTCCGCGAACTGAGTGCGGAGTTCGTCGCGAGCCCGGTCACGGTGCAGCGCGCGATGGCGCAACTCGCGCGCGAGGGCCTCGTGCAGAGCCGTCCTGGCGACGGCACGTACGTGGCCGAGCGTTCGAAAGAGAGCCCCCGTGCCGACTCGTCGTGGCAGCTCACCGTGCTCGGCCCCGCCACCGATCCGATCGCCAACGCCGTCTTCGAGTTGCCCGTGCCCGGTACGCTGGTCTTGGGCAGCGGCTACACCGACGTTTCGCTGCAACCGCTGGCGCTGCTGGCCAAGGCGGCACGCCGCGCGGCGGCCAATCCGCGCGCTTGGGATCGCTTGCCTCCGGAGGGCCACCCCGAGCTCAGGTTGTGGTTCGCGCGCGACGTTGGCGGCAATGCGCGGGCCGAAGACGTGGTGCTCGCCCCCGGCGGCCAAGCCGCGCTGGCCGCGACGTTCCGCACGCTGGTCCCCTTCGGTGGCCCAATTCTGCTCGAATCTCCGACCTATTTCGGCGCGCTCAGCGTCGCCCGTTCGCTCGGATTGAAGCCTATCCCGGTGCCGCTCGACGCCGAAGGCATTCGCGCGGATCTGCTCGAAGCCGCCTTTGCTTCGACCGGCGCCCGCGCGCTGTACTTGCAACCCGCGTTCTCGAATCCGTCGGGCGTGACGCTGTCCGAACAACGCCGCAAAGACGTACTGCGGCTCGCGGAGCGTGCCGGCGCGTTCGTGATCGAAGACGACTACGCTCGCGATCTCGCCTTCGGTGCCGCTCCGCCCGCGCCGCTCTTTCGTCAAGGTGGCGATCGCGTCGTCTACATTCGTTCGCTCACCAAGTCGACCGCGCCCGGTCTACGCGTCGCGGGCATCGTCGCCAAAGGCCCCGTGCTCGGCCGTCTTCGCACCTTGCGCGCGACCGAAGACTCGTTCGTCGCTGGCATCCTGCAAGACACCGCGCTCGAGCTCGTCAACGCCGCCGGTTGGAGCAGTTACGTGCAAAAGCTGCGTCAAACCTTGCGCGAGCGCCGCGACGTCTCGATCCGCGCGCTGGGGCGGCATTTGCCGAAAGCTCGCCTCGAGCGTATCCCCGAAGGCGGCTTCAGCCTTTGGGTCGAACTACCTGCCGGGGTCGACGACCTCGCGTTCGTCGCAGCCGCCGCGCACGCGGGTGTTTCGCTCACTCCAGGCGCACCGTGGTTTGCGGCAGAGCGTCCGGGCGCGTTCGTCCGCATCAGCACGGCCGGCGCCAACGCGACGGATCTCGAGGCGGGGATCGCGCGGCTGGGCACGCTGCGGATCTAGTCGCGCTTGTTTATCGATGGATCGAGCTGCAACGCCCCGAGCTCCTGCGGCAACCGACCTACGACGGTCTCGTCGTCGGAACCGCAGCCGTCCGTGCGCGAGACGTCCGGCAATTTGCTCCAGCCTTTTGCCTCCGGTGGAGGACTCGGGATGGTGATGATGTCGTGGATGCCGCGGTCGAGCACTTTGACCAGAACCACGGTGACGTTGTCCCGGCCGCCGGCGTCGTTGGCCAGTTCGATCAGACCGTAGACGGCGGCTTCTAGATCGCGCTGGTTGGCGAGAACTTCCTGGATCTGCCGATCACTTACCATTTTGTTCAAGCCGTCCGAGCACAATAGGTAGGTATCGCCCGCCTGCGGTTTGTCGACGATCAGATCGATCGACAAGTCGACGGTGACGCCGATGGCTTGTAAGAGGTCGTCCGCGTGCGGCCCCATCATCCCCACCGTACTCATGGTTTGATCGGTGGTCAGCTGGCGCAAGCTTCCACGACGAAGACGATAGCAGCGACTATCGCCTACGTTCCCAATATATACTCGCTCCTTGTTCGGCGAAAAGCGCGCGGCGACCAAGGTGGTGCCCATTTTACAATGTTCGGGGGTCGCGCGCGCCGCTCTGAATACCGCCTGATGCGCTTGCATGATCGCACTCGCCAATTCACCGCCGCGTCGCGGAATCGGGCCTGCCGCGCGTAACGGGGCGAGGAACGCTTCGTGCTCGAACGCTTGGAGCAGCGCTTCGACCGCGAGCGAGCTCGCGATGTTGCCACCGGCATAGCCGCCCATGCCATCGGCGACGGCGAACAGGCCGTGATCCGGTAAAATCAGTAGGCTATCGTCATTGGCTTTGCGATGCTGTCCGCGGTCGGTGTCCCCCGACGCGGTCACCAGGATGCGAGCTAGGGGTGAGGTACTCTCCTCTTCTTCGGCCTCGTCTTCGTAGGCAACGACGACCTTCGGGTCCGAACGCAATGCCGCGAATTCGACTGAGGGGGCGGCCAGAGCGTTCTCCTCGGGCAGGGGCTCGAGGACTGCATCGCTCAAGGTCGAGTGCACACGCATCACCAGCGTCTCTTCCGTATCCGGTGATTCCTCCGTCTCGGCGCCGGCGGGCGCGCGATCCGAAGCACGCGCGCGGGGGGCCAGGGATTTCAGCCTACTGGCGGTGCTGGGCGCGACGGCGGGGGCCGGCTGACGCGCCGTCACGACGTAGCCCAACAACGCCACGCCGATGCTGAGCAGCACGAGTCCGATCAGCATCGGAAACTCGACTGCTTACCTCCGGGAGCCATGACCAAAGCCGCGCGCGCGTGTTCACTGCGCGATGCACGGATCCCCACCCATGGCATGCGGGCAATGCTCGCTCGGCGCGTCCTGCTCGATGCCGGCCGTCACGTGATAAGTTCGGCAATAGATGTTGTTGCCAGTCAAATTGGATGGCTCGACGGTCGGTGAGGACGAATACTGCGTGGGTCCCGTCGGATCGTCCGGCATTGCGGCGCAGTTCGCGAGGCATGCTTGGGTACTGTCGAAGTAACTCAGCTCCTGGTTTCCAGCGGTCGAGCTCTGGGTGCATTCGGTCTCCATCAGCGAGCAATAGGACTCGCAGTTGGAGCCGCATTTGCCCGCGCCCAAAGGCCCCGAGGATTTACAATACAGGAATGCTTCGGTCTCCGCGAAGAACGCTTGGCGGATACGACACTCGACGCTGTTCACGTTCTCGTCCCCGGGAGTACCCTCTGGCAAGTGCTGGCAGACATCGAGACATTGATCGAGCGTACGGTACTGTTCGTACTTCCCAGTGCAATTCTCCAGCACCGCCGTGCAGTAGCGCTGGCAGGTGCTGGGTTGTTCGGCGTGTCTCCGCCGCCTGCACCTGCAGTCATCTCGTTGCTGCCCGCGCTGGCAACGGCGACGCCTCCGCCCGCTTGGTTCAACGCACCACCCGAGTGACCGCCGGCGACGACGCTCGTGCCACCCGAGCTCGGCTCGCCGGCGTCCGAGAACGAGCCTGCACCGCCGTTCGTCGAGCTGCTGCCGCCAGACAAGGTCTGGTCGATCCGGGCGTCTTCGATGCCCAGCATTTGTGAGCACGCGGCGCTCAGCGCCACCAATGCGAATGGGCCGAGCACGGCCAGTCGATGGAATCTGGTCACCATACACCTCGCAGCTGGAGTCCGAGACCCGGTAAAGATGCCTGGGCCGGCACGCTCGTGCTCCCCGCGCGTCGGCGCCGCGCTGGGCGCGGTGAAGACGAGGGTGAGGCCGGTGGCCAATAGCGCGCCGCCGCCGATGCTGGCGACGGTCGAAAGCGTTGCCGCGGATTGCGCGTCGTCGCGCGTCGCGGCGCCCTCGCTCGTGCACGCATTCGGATCGTCCGCGCGGCAGTTGCTCTTCGACTGCTTGTTGAGAGAAAGCGCGTGGAGTCCAAAGTAGCCGCCCACCGCGAGCCCAACGACGCCAACCGCACCGACCCACGTAGCCGATCGTGCGTTGAGTCGCGCCGGGGTCGTGCGGCGCGAGCTTTTCCACTGACTACGTTCGCGCTATCGCTGGAGAGCGGCTGCGGAGCATTCTCGAGCTCGCCCACTTGTACGACTTGATTGGACGGCCCGTCCGTGACGCCGAGCTGAAAGAGCCAAGGCTTCTTGCCTGGAGCCCGCGCTTCGATGCGTGTTTGCCCGGGGATCCACTGGCAGAGGTATGTTCAACGACGCGCTCGGCACGGGCGCGTCGTTGATCCGAAGCTCGAGGCCAGGCACGCGGCGAGCGGCGGATACCCGGAGCTCGAGTTTCGACAATCGTCCTTTGAGTTTCGCCGCGCGTTCGTTCGCGATCTGCTCGCGATCGGCCTGTTGTGCACGGCGCGCTCCATCTGCGGCTTCCTGAAAGAGCGCCAAGCGCTGGCCGTCTTTCCGGCCTGCTCGTAGCAGTCGGCTAGGTAGAGCGTGGTGCCGAGCCCTGGGTCGAGCTCTTGGCTTGCCGCGAACTGTTCGCAAGCTTCACTGTATTTCTTCTGTTCCATCAGTTGAGCTGCCTGTTGGAACAGTGCCTCCGCGGTCGCACGTTGCCTGCGGTGACCTCGGCGGCTGCGGAACGCGCGCAGCACAAGATAGTCATGCCGGCGAAGCAGCCCAGACTCGCAAATCGGGCTGCCGTCCTCATGGCAACGCCGCCGTAAATCCGGTGACAGAAGTGCCAGTCATGTCACCCGACTTGAGGTCGGTTGCGGCGCGATACAGGGGCAGACCCTTGTAAGCCACCTGCAGCTTGCCGTTGCCGGTTCGCACGAAAGAACCAAAGTCGGACATCAGCAGCGAGGTCACGACCGAGAAGTTCTTTTCGTGAAACGGCTCGAACGTGCCGAGGCAGTCCCCCGTGCAGTTGCTGACCGGGTCGGAGCTGGCGGTCCCGGCCTGATCAGCCGCAGAGACGTACAGCGTATGGCCGGAAGCGTCCGACAGGTACCTGAGACTGCCCGGCTTCATGATCATGACGCCCGCCGGCTTTTGCGTGGCGATATGCCAGGTCTTGGCTTTGCCTTGTCCCGCGACTTGGCCGAGCAGCAGATCGGTCTTGTAGTAGTAGATCGGCCACCCGTAGTAGGTCGTTTGCCAGGTGCCGTCGTCGCGGTGAATCGCGCCGAACGCGGCGTCATCGAGGCCGGCCGCGAGGACCCGCGCGTTGGCAGGAAAAATCGGCCAACTGATCAAGCAATCGGTCACGCAATTCGAGACCGGCGGCGTGTTGCAGTCGCCCGGAAGATCGTTGCCGTAGGTATAGAGTGTTCGACCGGTCGCGTCGGCCAGATAGGTGCCAACGAAGGGGCTGACTTGAACCGTCACGGTCAACGCCGGACCAGAACCTCCAGTCCCGCTCGTCCCGCCCGTGCCGCCGGTACCGGCCATTCCACCGGCGCCGCCCGTGCCGCCCGCACCGCCGGCGCTGAGGGAAGCGTCAGTGTGAAACATACAAGCGGTGGGGATGACCGCTTCTCCCAAGGTTCCGCCCGTGCCTGCGCTGGTCAACGCGCCCGCGTCGCCACCGCCGGCGATACCGCCACCGCTCGCGGTGCTACCGCCGCCGCCTTCGGTGGTTCCTCCGTTTGCGTTGCCGCCGCCTTCGGGATGACCCGGTGCGCCTCCTGCGGCTTCGCCGTTCTCGCCGTCGGCGCCGGCCTCGCCGGTTTCGTCACTGCCGGCAGCAGACGTTGGCTCTGCGCCACCCTGTGCCGATTGACCGCCGGCGCCCGCTGCCTCGCCGGGCAGGCCAGGCGGTGAGTCGCTGCAACCCGCCAGCTGAAGTGCCGCGATGAAACCCAGCAGCACACTTGGAACGAAGACCGAAACGTAGTGAGAGTTCTTGTATGACATTGCAAATCCCGTGCTGTTGCTTCCGTTGATCGAAGTCGGTCTGCGACTAGTGGCGCCCGCCGAAGGCTCCACGACCAAGGCTGTTGGTGGATGGACTGCTGGCAGCCGCGGTTGCGGCCGTCGCACTCGTCGTCGTCGGAGCGGTGGTGGGGGCCACCGGTTGGATCGAGGGTGCTGCAGGCAGAGCGCCGGTCGCGACCGGACGCAGGCTGCGCGGCGGTGCTTTGCGTTCGTGGATCGACTTCTTCGTCGTCTCCGAACCGTGCTCGGGTTGGGGCGAAACAGTCGCGCTTGGCGCCGCCTGAATCACTGAAGCGATCGGCGGTGCCACGAGCTTCGCCGGCGGGGGCATGATCGTCTCGACCGGGACCATGCCGCCGGTGCCCACCTTGGATGCACCGCTCGGGGTACTCGGCAATCGCAGCATTAGCGCTCCGCCCACCACCGCCAGCGCACCGGCAAGGGCAATCAGCGCCTGCTTCGAGCGCCCTCGGGGAGCTGGAGCCGGCGTGGGCGTCGGAGTGTTTCGGTTCAGCAGCGGCGAGCTGATTCGGCCCGGGGTCTGCGACGAGCTGGCACCGTCCATCCGATCGATGGCAATCGCTCGCAATGTGCCGAGGCTGATCTGCGACGATGATTCGGCGCGTTGCTGGTCGACGCGCTCTTGAGCCACGCGCAGCGCGGTGCGGCGCTCGCTTGCACGGGTGCCGAACAACTGCTTCAGGTACTCGGCGACTTGAACCTCGAAGCTGGCTTCGAGTGGCCCAGGCATCGCTTTCTCGAGTGCCGTCAACATGTCGTTGGCGGAGAAGAATCGCTGATCAGGATTCTTCGCGAGCGCCTTCAGCACGACCGCCTCGAGCTCCGCCGGGTACTCGGGGAGAAACGCGCTCGGCGGAGTGGGTCCGCGATCGGCGCAAATATTTTGCAGAGTCTCGGCGGGGTTCTCGCCGCGGAACGGATGCTTTCCAGTCGTGATCTGATAGAGCAGGATACCGAGCGCAAATAGGTCGGTGCGCGCGTCTACTGGCTGCGCGCGAACCTGCTCCGGCGCCATATAGGCGAACTTGCCCTTCACCTCGCCGGCCTCCGTCGAGGAGGCCTGGCTGGTGGCTTTGGCGATCCCGAAATCCACCAGCTTGGCCGTGCCAGAGAAGGTCACCAGCACGTTGTGGGGCGAGACATCGCGATGCACGACGCCGAGTAAGGCGCCTTGGTCGTCACGCAGTTGGTGCGCCGCGTACAACCCCTGACACGCTTGCCCGATCAGATTGACACCGATCGCCAAGGGGACGCCGCCGTGATTGGCGGCCTTCTGCATCAGTACATTGAGCGACTCGCCGTCGACCCACTCCATGACCAGGTACAAGACCCCGTCGTGCTCGCCGAGATCGATCGTCCCAACCACGTTGGGGTGATGAATCTGCGCGGCCAGCTCCGCCTCCACGAGGAACATCTCCTCCATGCGCGCATCGTCGATGGCACCAGAAAGAATGGTCTTGATTGCGACCACCTTTTGAAACCCTCGGGTTCCATGCAGCCGCGCCGCCCACACTTCGGCCATGCCCCCCTTCGCGATGGGCAGCAGCAGTTCGTAGCGCCCGAGCGGGGAACCAGAGGACAGGTGTTTCGCGGGTGAGGAGTTGATCATTCCATTCTCGTGTAGTCGGTGGCAAGGGGCTGGCGAAATTCGCCGCTGAGCACCTTTCGAGTCCTTGTCTCGCGTGGACCAAATTGGGAAGAGTCGTCTCAATATCGCGATCGATCCAGATCATCGAATGCGCGTTGCTGTGCGTAACGGCATCGATGATTGACCACTAAAGACGTTTCTCATCGTTTGTTCGAGCGTCGCGTTGCGCGCTGGTCATCACTCGCAAGCGGCGAAGAGCGGTGAAGCAAGCGTGTTCACTGCGAAGATCTCTCAATGAAAACGGAGCTCACACGAGCTTCGTGCAGTGCAGAAAATCCGTCAGCCGCAGGATCGCAACAGCGGCGCATTGGCGCGATTAACGCCCCGTCGGTATTGGCCACCCTGGATCGTCGTCAATGCGCTCGCGTCCATGCGCCCGCAATGACGTCGGTTATCGACAGGGCGACATCGGCGCGGTTGGGTGACGCGACTCGCGCAGAGAGCATCTCTTTCTTCGCAACTGAAGAGACAGGAGTCCGAAGTGTCTTTGATGAACGGCGAACCAAACAGTCGCGTAGTCGTCGTCGCCGAGCTCACGCACTCGCGCTTCGTCGTCTCGCGCTCGGCCTGCTCACGCGCCCTTTCTGCAGATCGAACCGAATGACAAGGTTCAGATACTCACTCTCCAACCTGCCCCGATCGACGCCCTCGATGGCTCACGTGCACGAAGGGGAGCTCGAGCACTCGAGTGCTCCCGGCTCGGATCGATTCCCCGTGCGGCTCAACAGCGAAATTGGGGTTGCAGCGGCCGATGAATACTTGGATCAGAGAAGAACGATCGACAGTCTTCCGCCTCCCACCCAAACCCACACGCCCTCCGTGCATCCCACCTTGCTCGTTCCATTCTGCAACGCTCGTTGTGAATTTCAAGCTTCGAGCAATAATGTGACCCAGATGGCGCGACTTGATGATCGGGCGAGGTTGCTGGCGTTTTGTTGCGCTGGAGCGATTGCGGCGGCCTGCGGCGGCAACCCTTCGGTCACTACTCCGCCTGGGGGATTTGGCGGGGCGGACAGCTCCGGAGGCACCGGCGCCACCGCGGCGGTCGGCAACGCCGGCAGCGCAGCCACCGGCGACCTGATCACGACCGATGGTGGAGACGGCCCGGGTCCCGGTCCGGTGGTGGACGCGACCGCGCTGGAATTCGATCCGCCGAGCGTCACGCTCACGTTGGATGGCGCGGGCGCGGTGAAGACGGCGAGCTACGTGCTCAAGGCGACGCTGAAGGACAGCTCGGCGGTCGATGTGGCGGCGGAATCGCTCGAGTTCGATCGGCCGGATTTGGCGAGCTTTGATTTGGGGCCGCCCGCGGTGTTGACCGCGACGGGCGACATGGCCGGCACGGGCAAGCTGCACGCGGTTTACGGTGGGCTCGAGGCCACGGCGGAGCTGGTCGTGAACATCGTCGAGACGAAGGTCGATGGCACGCTCCCGAAGGGTGCGCAGAGCGCGCTCGGTAAGCCGAGCTTGGCCGAGGATCCGGCACTGAATACGCTGCTCTATCCGTACGATCAGACGGTTTTTCCGCTCGGTTTGACCTCACCGCAGATCATGTGGGACGCGCCGAATCCCACGGGCGACGTGTATCGCGTGCACCTCGAGCAATCGGGCTACAGCTACGACTATTACACGACGGTGAAGGCGCCCGCGCAGGTGCGCGTGCCGCAGGACGCGTGGGATCGCGTGACCGCGTCGAACACAGGGGACGCGCTGACGCTCAGCGTGTCGCGTTGGGACAAGGCGACGTCGAAGGCGTACGCATCGGCGACGGAGAGCTTCACGATTGCGTCCGAGAGTTTGCGCGGTGCGATCTACTATTGGACGGCCTCGCAGTCCGATCCGGACGACGCCTCGACCCGCGTGGGCAATATCACGCGCATCTACCCCGGTGCCGGCGCGAAGCCTGAGACGCTGAACGAAGGCCGCTGCATGGGCTGTCACTCGGTCAGTGCGGATGGCGGCACGCTGGTGGCCTCGGTCGATGATCCGCCGACAGCACCCTCAGTGGCCCCGTACAGCAACTGGTCCGGGACGCGTGCTTGGGCGGCCTTCGCGCTGCCCGAGGATCCGGGCGATCCCGCCACCCTGTCGAAGCAGACCAATATGTACGGGGCGAATTCGGCGCTCACGCCGGACGGCGAGTACGTCGTGTTTGGCGGGCAGAGCGAGACGCCGGTGCCCGGCTCCAAGTACATCTCGCTCGCCAAGACCAAGACGGCCGAGGTGGTCGCAGACAGCGGGCTCGATGATTTGGTGCTGGGCAGCCCGGACATGGGCGTGATGATGCCGTCGTTCTCACCCGACGGGACGAAGCTGGCGTTCGTCGAAGCGCTCGGTGACCGTCGCGACAACGTGCTCCCGACGTCGATTCGCATTCTCTACGTCGATTTCGATCAGAAGACGGCTAAATTCGACGCGGCCAACATCCACGAAGTGGTGAAGGCGAGCAGCTTGCCAGCGGGCAACGATCAGCTCGGCTATCCGACGTTCAGCCCGGATGGCAAATACATCTCGTATCACAGCGGCAAGTACTCGACCGGGTGCAACGAGACTGGCTGTGTGGATGCGACTCCCGACGGCGGTGAGCTTTGGGTCAGTGCAACGAACGGCAGTGGCGCACCGATCCGCATGGCCAAGCTCGATGATCCGCCGCTCGACGCAGATCACGGCACGCAGCGAGAGCCGACGTTCTGCCCCGTCAATCGTGGCGGCTATTCGTGGGTCGTGTTCACCAGCATGCGGGACTGGGGCAACGCACTGACCGGTCCCGTGCTCAACGGCAAGCGGAGGTTGTGGGTCGCGGCCGTCGATCAAAAACTAGGCAAGGTGGATCCCAGCCACCCCGCGTTTTACGTCGAGGGACAGAACGATGAGACCCCCAACATGCGCGGTTTCTGGGCACTGGCAAAGTGCATCGACACACCCAAGCCACCGGAGAAGGGACCCGCCTGCACTGCCGGCTTCGAGTGCTGCTCGGGGTTCTGCGTCGATGGGCAGTGCGTCGATAAGACGTCGCTGTCCTGTGCCGGCGTGGGCGATGCCTGCACGGCCGCCAGTGATTGTTGTAACGGCGGCGTGACCGATTGCGTCAAGGGTGTGTGCGGCGTGATCGTCGTGCCGAAATGAGCTAGGCGAGGGCCCATTGCGCCAAGCAGGCTCGGAATTGCGCGTGGCCTTCGGGCCATGCGCCGAGCCCGGAGCTGGCGTTGATGTGACCGCGGCAGCCGACATCCGTGAAGCCCGCGCCCCAGCTTTGGGCAAAAAATTCCGCGCGTTCGCAATCGACGTACGGGTCGTCCGAGCTGGTCACGACGTGCGCGGGAAAGGGTAGCGGCGCAAGTGGAATGGGCGAGAAGCAGCGCGTCTCCTCGGGCGTGCAGCGCTGCGATTCCACGTCCGCGGGTGAAACCAAAAAGGCGCCCAGCACCCGCGCTGGGTGCGCCTGGGCGTAGTGTGCAACCAATGAACAAGCCAAGCTGTGTGCGACCAGCACCACGCCGCCCTCGGCCACGCTCACTGCCGCGTGCAGATTGCTGAGCCAGTCCGAAAGCTTTGGTTGGTCCCAATTGGCTTGCTCGACGCGCCGATAACCGTGCTCCGCTTGCCAGTGCGTTTGCCAATGTCCGGGTCCAGAGTTTCCGAGACCGGGGAGGATCAAGACCGAAGCCGAGTGCATCAACGAAGCTCCTTCGTCGAATGATAGACCCTAGGCTCCGCTTGCCAAGCGTGTTTCTAGCGCCACGGGCCGCGTTGCGGGCCCACAACGGTCTGTTGTCCTCGGGACCCTTTCCTGACCCGCGGCGGAGGCTTAGGTTCTTGGCTGTTGTTTTTGGAGGTATCGATGATCACTCTCAGAAAAGCCCAAGATCGCGGTCACGCTCAACATGGTGGTTGGCTGGATTCCTGGCACACGTTCTCGTTCGGGGATTATCACGACCCGAAGCACATGGGCTTCCGCGCCCTGCGTGTGATCAACGAGGATCGCGTCGCGCCCGGCAAGGGATTTCCGACCCACTCGCATCGGGACATGGAAATCTTGACCTACGTGCTCGACGGTGCGCTGGAGCATCGGGACTCGATGGGCAACGGTTCGGTGATGAAATCCGGTGACGTACAGCGCATGACGGCGGGCACCGGCGTTGGGCATAGTGAGTTCAACGCGTCGAAGACCGAGCCCGTGCATTTCTTGCAAATCTGGGTGCTGCCGGAAAGCCGCAATTTGGAACCTGGCTACGAGCAGAAGAATTTCCCGAAAGAAGAGCTGAAGGGCAAATTGCGCGCGGTCGCTTCGCGCGAAGGCGCAGACGGACAAGTGCTAGTGCACCAAGACGTGAGGCTCTTGGCCGGCACGTTCGCTGCGGGCGAGGCAGAGAAATATGCGCTCGCTCCCGGCCGTCACGCTTGGCTACACGTCGCGCGCGGCAAGCTGCTGGTGAATGGCCAAGAGCTATCCGCGGGCGATGCGCTGCAGGCCAGCGACGAGGCCGCGCTCGAATTGAGCGGCGTGAGCGATGCGGAAGTGCTGCTGTTCGATTTGGGCTGAGCCTTGCATCACCACAACCCAACCTGGGGCGATACACCCAGCAGCAATCCCAGGTGGTCGGTGTCCGGCAGCAGGCCGGTCAGTGCGGTCAGTGACACGTCCAGTCGCTTGCTGACCGCATAAGTGGTGCCGAGCGCAAACGCGAGCTCGTCCGGGTCCGAGCTCAGGTAGTGCGCAAAGCCCAGCTCGGATTGCAGCGACCATTGGCCGCGCCGGTCGAGCGCGACGTTCGCGTCCAAGCCGAAGACCAGGCTGCTCGGGCGCTCTTCGCCCAGGCTTGGGCCAGGGTCGATCAAGCTACCCGCGTTGAGCACGAGGGTCACGCTGCGGTGCGTGAAACCGAGTAGGCCAAGCGCGCCATAGCCAATGCCCGCGGCATCGAGGGTGGGCAAACGCGGGCCGAGCTCCAGGCCAAATGCCCAAGCGTTGCCTTGCGCGTCCTGGGTATCGACGAGGCCGAGCTTGGTGGCGATCCAAAGTGCATCACCGGTGAGATGGCGCCGGCCGTCTTCTCGCTCGAGCGTGAACGTCCCGCTCACGTCGAGCTCCACGCGGCGGGTGAGCCCCAAACCGATCTCGAAGTCGGGCAGCACCACGTGGGTGCCACTCGGCGCGCTCCCGCGCACCGGTCCGGCCTGTAGATCGAAGTCGAGGATGCCCGGTTGCTCGAGCTCGAGATCGTCGGGCTCGAAGTGGCGCCGTCTCGGCGCGCCGTAAGCGTTGCTGGTCGTCGCCAAAAGCAGCGCAAAGGGCGGAGCGAGGGCGAGGAATGCGGCGCGGAGCGCCTTCACCCTATTTGCTGGTCGACTGCGAGCGATTACGGTTCGCAGCACGGCGAGCGCGGGCTTCTAGATCGTCGAGCGACGAGGCTTGCAGCTGGGCCGCGGCGGCCGAGCTATCGACGTCCATGTCTTCGGCGGCGATGTGCAGCTCTTCGGCGTCCACGACTTCTTCCGTATTGGGCGTGTCTTCGAAGCTCAGCACGTGATCGAACAATGCGTCGGCGTTGGCGAAGGCCTTGGCCAAAGGCGTGATGCGCGAGTCGCGCAGGGTGTGCACTCCCGCGCGGATCGCGGTCAACAACGTCTCTTTGACGCCGCCGCCGTTGACGGCGGTGGCTCCGAGCACGGGTACGGTCGCGTCGAGCTTGAGTCGTTTGCGCAGCTTGTCCGGTGTGAACGCGCCCTCCACATCCTGCTTGTTGGCCTGCACGACCAGCGGCAGCTTCTCCTTCCGACGGCGCATCAAAGCGCGCAAGCGCGAGAAGGTGCGCATCGTTTCCGGAATCGCCGCAGGGCTCGAATCACAAACGAAGGTCACTACGTCCGCCATCTCGATCAGCGGCTTCCGGCGATACGAGCGCTCGACCTGGCCAGGGACGGTGATGAGCTGAAATTTCAGGGCTTGCCCGTTCTGCGCCGGCCCATCGATCTCGAGCCAATCGAAGAACATGGTGCGCCCCTTGAGCTCGGCGGGCGTGTACATCTCGCTCCGCCGCGAGCTCGGAATCACGTCGCAAATGCGCTGCAGATTCGTCGTTTTTCCGGCGATGCCCGGACCGTCATAGACGATGCGCACGATGTGGCAATTTCGGGCGGAATCGAAAGACGGCATCCCTAAGACCTAGCCCGATTGCGTCGCAAGCGGAAGCGCGCTGTTCAACGCTTCGGTTTCACACGACAACTCGCGCGCTTGGCGCAGGATCGCCAGCGCTGGCTAGCGGCCGCCAGGCACGGCGGCCAGGATCTTTCGGACAATCCTCGCTTGCGAGGCTTGGCATTGGGCTTGCGATGGGCCGCCCCAGGAGGTTCCATCATGCTGAGAAGTTTGCATTGGGGATTATTGTCGATAGCGCTCGTAGCCGGCGTCGGTTGCTCATCGGGTGAGGCTGGCCAGGCGGGGGATACGCTCTCCGAGCAGGATCCGATCGTTGGAGGCAGCGCGGATCGCGGCAAGGACCCGGCGGTCGTGGCGATCGACATCGGCGGGCAGGGGTTGTGCACGGGGACGCTGATCAGCCCGCGCTGGGTGCTGACCGCTCGCCACTGCGTGAGCGAAACCGCGGAGGAGGTGGAGTGCCCGTCGCGTGCACCGCAAGTGCACGGTACGCACTCCGCCGATAGCTTCACGATCCTCGTCGGGGACGACGCGCAGACGGCACGCCCAGTGGCGATTGGACAGCGCGTGGTCGTGCCCAGCAGCGACCAACTGTGCGATCACGACCTGGCGTTGATCGAGCTGGATCGCGCGGTCACGTCGGTGACTCCGCTCGCGCTGGCATCGCTCTCCGGCGTGAAGACGGTGCGCGGGGTCGGCTTTGGCAGGCGCGGGGACAACGCGGCCGCAGGCAAAAAGATGACCCGCAGCAACGTGCCGATTTTGGACGAATCGGCGGCTGAGTTCGAGGTCGGAGTGCTCAGTTGCAGCGGGGATTCGGGCGGCCCCGCGCTCGACTCGAAGGGTCGGGTGGTGGGCGTCGTTTCGCGCGGCGGCCCTGACTGCAGCGGCCCGCAGTCCAGGAACATTTATACCCGGGTGGATGCCTTTCACGAGCTGATCGATCAGGCGCTCGGGAAGGGCGAAGCGAGCACGGGCACGGGCACGGGCACGGGAGCGGGTACGGCAGCGCAGTGCGGGGCGGGGAAGCGGTGCGCTAATGGCACGCACTGCAATTCGAGCACGTTGCGCTGTGAGGCTTCGAGCTGAGCGTTCTCGCTCGGGCAAGCGCGGGGCTTTCTGATATAGCCTGGGGCCATGGGACTTTATCTTGGTTTGGATTCCAGCACTCAGAGCCTATCCGCGTTGGTGATCGACAGCGACGCCGGCAAGGTCGTCCTGCAAGCGGCCGTGAACTTCGGTCAGGATTTGCCCGAATACGGCTCGCCGCACGGCTTTTTACCAAACCCGGACCCCCAGCTCCGGCACGCGGATCCCCTGCTTTGGGTGGCCGCGCTCGAGCTCCTATTCTCGCGGATGAAAGCGAGCGGCTTCGATTTCGCGTTGGTGCGCGGCGTGAGCGGCTCGGGCCAGCAGCATGGCTCCGTGTACCTGAAAACGCGCATTGGCGGCGCGCCCGCTTGGTCGAGCGCGTCGCCGCTGGTCGACCAGGTGCGGCCGTTGCTCAGCCGAGTCAGCGCGCCGATCTGGCTCGATAGCTCGACGACCACGGAGTGTAGCGAGATCGCGGCCGCCGTCGGGGGCGATGCAATGGTCGTCAGCGTGACGGGCTCTCGCGCCATCGAGCGCTTCACGGGGCCCCAGATCCGCAAGTTTTGGAAGACTGAGCCGGAGGCCTACGCGAAAACGGTGGAGGTCACCTTGGTCAGCGCGTTCATGGCCTCGATCTTGACCGGCGCGTCCGCCCCCATCGACTACGGCGATGGCGCGGGCATGAATCTGCTGGACCTGCAGAGCGGCGCTTGGAGTCCCGCGTTGCTCGCGGCCACCGCCCCGGATCTGGCGCAAAAGCTGCTGCCCGCGGTGCCCTCCGCCACCCGCGTGGGTGAGCTTGCACCGTATTTCGTCGCGCGCTTTGGCTTTGCGCCGGGCACGCCGGTGCTCGCGTTCACCGGCGATAACCCGAGCAGCCTGGTCGGCATGGGCGCGACGGAGCCGGGCACGGCCGTGATCAGTCTGGGCACGAGCGACACCGTGTTTGCCGCCATGCGTGAGCCGCGCACCGATCCACGCGGCTACGGCCACGTCTTCGGCAATCCGGCAGGCGGCTTCATGTGCCTGATTGGTTTCGCCAACGGTTCCCTCGCTCGCGAGGAAGTGGCTCGCCGCGTCGGCTTGTCTTGGCCCGCCTTCGAGGCGGCGATTTTGCAGCAAACGAAGCCAGGCAACGACGGTAACTCGATGCTGCCGTATTTCTATCCCGAGATGACTCCCAAGTTGCTCAAGCCCCAGGTCGAGCTCGAGGGTACAGAAGCGTTTCGCGCGTTTCAGGATCCTCCGGCCAACGCCCGCGCGATTGTCGAAGCGCAGGCGTTGTCCATGCAGCGGCATTCCGATTGGATCGGCGAGCGGCCGCGGAGCGTGCGCGTCACCGGCGGCGCGTCGAAGAATCGCGGCATCTTGCAGGTGCTCGCGGACGTGTTCGACGCACGCATCGAGACACTGTCGGTCTCGAATTCGGCTGCGCTCGGCGCGGCTCTGCGTGCGGCTCATGCCGGCGCCGGTCTGTCTTGGGCGGAGCTCTACGCGCGCTTCGTCGTGGCCGACCCGACCGTCCGCGTCGAAAGTTCACCGGACTCGGTTCTGGCGTACGCAGAGCCGCGCGCCAAATTTGCGCGCAAGATGCAAGCGCTCGGTGTTTGACTTGGAGTCGCGCTCTGCCTTTGCTCTACTTCATGCGTGCCGGCGCGGATTTGGCTGAACGGAGCAGGGGTCGGCTTGGCCGTCCTGCTGCTCTGCGCTTGTACGCGGACCGAGGCCACACCGGCAAACCTCGAGCCGCCGCTGCAAGTTGGCATCGACCTATGGGCGGGTTACTACCCGGCGTTACTCGCTGACCAGCTGGGGTATTTCCGCGCCGAGCAAGTCTCGGTGGAGCTTTCGATCCCGGAAGATACGGACCAACTCTTGGTCGACTTCGCCGCCGGCAGTTTGGACGGCATTGGCGTCGCGGCGGGCGACACCATCAACGTGGTCGAGGCGAACCCGGACGCACGCATCATCCTGTTCAGTGACCTCTCGAACGGCGGCGACATGGTCCTCGGCATGCCCCCGGTCAATATCCCCGAGGATCTGCGGGGACGAGTCGTGGGCACCAACCTGGGCGGGTTCGGCGAATTGCTGGTGCGCCAGATGCTGGATCAGCATGGCGTGCCGCCTTCGGCCGTGAAGGTCGTCAACGTCGATGCGTCGCA
The DNA here is from genome assembly GCA_037200885.1 of Pseudomonadota bacterium. Taxonomy (GTDB): domain Bacteria; phylum Myxococcota_A; class Polyangia; order Polyangiales; family Polyangiaceae; genus PMG-095. The sequence goes on along the minus strand of JBBCIN010000002.1, from coordinate 2,445,957 downwards.
GGCGGTCGATCGCTTGATCTCGGGCGACCTTGCCGCGGTGCACACCTGGGAGCCGTATGCCTCGCGCGCACGCGCCCTGGGCGCGAAGGTGTTGTACACGAGTCGAGATGCGGACGGGCTCGTCCTGGATGGCTTCATTTTCTCTGGCGAAACGCTGCGTTCGCGTCCCGCGGCCGTGCGCCGCTTCGTCAAGGCCTGGTTTCGCGCCGCCGAGCACTGGCAAGCTCATCCCGAGGAAGACGACCTGCTCTTGGCCACGCGTTTGGGCGCGTCGCTGAGCGCCGTCAACCGCGTAGGGGTCCATCTGTTTACGCTCGACGAAGAGCGAAAGTTGTTCGAACCGGGACCGACCAACCACTCGGCGCGCCATGTCCTGCAACGGTTCGTCGAGTACTTTTTGAGTCGCGGCACGCTCAGCGCCGCGCCCGATCTCGACTTGCTGCTCGATTCACACTTCCTGCCGGCGGCGAAATGAAGTTCCCGCTCGGCGATCGGATGGGGATCCGCGGGCGGCTGATCATTCTGGCACTGGGCATTTCCCTGGGCTCGCTGATCGTGCTCACGTTGATTCAGACGCGCGTCACTCAAAAGGTGCTGGTCGAACGCGAGGCTCGCTTGCTGACATCCACGGCGCAGCTGACCGCCAATGCGATCGACGATTTCATCGGCAAGAGTTTGGACAACGTGCGGAGCGACGCACAAGATGCAGCGCTGGCGCGCTTCTTGTCATTGTCGAGCGAAGCGCGCAGCAAAAGCCCGGACAAGCTGGAGCTCGAGCAGCTCTTGGAGCGCGGCGCGCTGCGCGACTCGATCTTCGTCGCCTCCTATGGGCTGCTCGACCAAGACGGACGCAACGTGGCTGATTCCAGCCGCGCGAACCTCGGCCGGGATGAGTCCGGCGCGGGCTATTTTCGAGCCGCGACGCGCGATGGTCTGCCGCACATCTCGGAAGTGGAGCCGATTGTGCCGGGTTCGAGACGTCTGGTCGTGACCTTCAGCACGGTGGTGCGCGACTCCGAGTTCCAAGTCGTCGGCGTCCTGCGCTTGCGCTACTACGCGCAGATCTTGCAGCGTTTCGTGGCGCGCGATACGGCCTTGCTCGGTCCCGGCGCGTTCTTGACGCTCGTCGATCAACAAGGGCGCTACCTCGCACATGGCCTGGAGCCGCGGGTCGTCGGCCGCAGCGTCGCGCTCGACTCCCCGGAGTTGTCGCGCGGACTCAGCGAATTGGGCAGCGTGCCGATGTTCACCACGCACTTGCGCTTGGAGGTCTACGGCGGCGGACGCGAACAAAAGGTGGCGGGCAGCATGATCCAACGCAAACCCTGGCGGGTTGCCGTGGTGCGCCCGAGCGCGGCGTTCATGGCACCGGTCGAGGAGCAGCTAGTGAGCGCCGGCTTGGTCGCCCTGGGCGTAGCGGTCTTTGCCGTGCTTGCGGCTGTCTTTTTTGGGACGCGGGTGGCCGCGCCGATTTTACGGTTGACCGAGAGCGCTGAACGCGTGGCGCGCGGGGATCTCGAGACCCACGCGAAAATATCGGGACCTCGTGAGGTCCAGGCGTTGGCACGCGCCTTCAATCTGATGACCGGCCAGGTGCGGGAAACCCTCGACGGGCTGCTGGTCGAGATCGGCGATCGAACCCGGGCCGAAGGCGCGGCGCGCGAGAGCGAGGAGCGGGTGCGCGCGTTCGTCGAAAACGCGCTGGACGTCATCTTGGTCATCGATCGCGAGGGTCGGGTGCTGTACTCGACCCCATCCATCGAGCGGCTGCTCGGTCGCACGGCGGCGGCCGTGATCGGTGAGAATTGGTTCGATTGGCTCGCTCCGGCCGACGCCTCGCCCGCTCGAGCGCGGCTCGCGGAAGCCATCACCGAAGACAAGCCGGTCTTCGACCAGCTGCGCGTGGTCCATCAAGACGGTAAGCAGCGTGATGTCGAGCTCGTAGGACGCCCAGCCTTCGACGTGCGCGGCGTGGGCGGCGTGATCGTGAACGTGCGCGATGTGTCCGACCGCGTGCGCGCCGAGAGCGAGCGCGCTGAGCTCGAAGAGCACCTGACCCAAGCACGCAAGATGGAAGCCATTGGGCACCTCGCGGGCGGCGTCGCCCACGACTTCAACAACTTGCTCACGCCGATCATCGGTTACACCGAGCTCGTGCGCAGCAGCCTGCCCGCGAGCGATCCGATTTATAGCGATTTGGCTGTCGTCTTGGAGGCGGCAGAGGGCGCGCGCCAGCTCGTGCGTCAGCTGCTCGCGTTCGGCAGGAAGCAAGCTCTCGAGGTACGCCCGCTCGACTTGAGTGAACAGGTCCGCCGTATCGAGAAGATTTTGCGCGCGATGATCCCCGAATCGATCGAGCTCGTGCTCGGGCTGCCCGATGAACGCGTCGTGGTGCGCGCGGACGCTACTCAACTTCAGCAGGTGGTGCTGAACCTGGTGGTCAATGCGCAAGATGCCATGAGTAAGAACGGTGGCCGACTGGAGGTCAGCGTTGCACGTGTAGAGCGCCCAGAACCGGATGCCGAATTGGAACTCGAAGCGGGCTGGTACGGGGTGCTGTGCGTGGCAGATTCCGGGCACGGTATCGACGACGAGACCCGGGCACGGATGTTCGAGCCATTTTTCACCACCAAAGAACGCGGCAAGGGCACGGGCTTGGGGCTTGCCACCGTGTACGGCATCGTCAAACAACACCGGGGCGCCATCACCGTCAGCAGCACCGAGGGCCACGGCGCGACATTTTGTGTCTTTTTTCCCTGCACCAAAGAGGTCGTGCCCGCTTTGGTCGCGAGCACCTCGGCACTGCCGGGGCGTGGTGAGACCGTGCTCGTGGCCGAGGACGACCCGAGCGTGCGCACCCTGGTCAAGAGCGTGCTGGAACGCAACGGGTATCGCGTGCTGGTGGCGGAAGATGGCCTCGCCGCGCTCGAACTCGCGCGGCTGGAGAAGGGCCGCATCGATTTGCTGCTGAGCGATGTGGTCATGCCTGGGATGAATGGACGAGCGCTGCGCGACGCACTCTTGGAACTCTACCCCGAGCTCCGCGTATTGTTCATGTCCGGCTATACCGGTGACGTGCTCAGCGGGCTCGGCGGGCTCGGTCGAGCCGTCTCGCTCGTGCCCAAGCCCTTCACGCCGGAGATCTTGCTGGGCGGCATTCGCAAGCTGCTCGGCGGCTAAGAAAGCCATCTTTATTTGCCAAAGGCGGCCGCTGGCGCTCGGCTTGTCCCTGGCAATCGGTGGGGCATTGAGGAAGAGTGGGCCCTCAAATGAGTCGGACCTTCCCAGCCAATTTCGTGTGGGGCGCAGCGGCTGCGTCGTATCAGATCGAGGGCGCGGCCTACGCTGACGACAAGGGCCTGTCCACTTGGGACATGTATTGCAAGAAGCCGGGCATGGTCTGGAACGGCCAGAGCGGTGACGTCGCGTGCGATCATTTTGCGCGCTACCGCGAAGACGTCGGGCTGATGAAACAGATCGGGCTCGCCGCTTATCGGCTCAGCGTTTCGTGGCCGCGAGTGATCCCCGAAGGAGTGGGGCGCGTCAGCGAGCGGGGTTTGGATTTCTACGACCGTCTGGTCGATGAGCTATTGGCCGCGGGCATCGAGCCCTGGGTCACGCTGTTTCATTGGGACTACCCGCTCGCGCTCTATCACCGCGGCGGCTGGTTGAATCGCGACACGGTCGAGTGGTTCGGCGAGTTCGCGGACGTCGTGGCGCGCAAGCTATCCGACCGCGTACGGAACTGGATGACGCTGAACGAACCTCAGGTCTTCATCGGTGCCGGCCATCATGAAGGCCGGCACGCGCCCGGGGATCGCTTGCGCTTTGCGGAGGTGCTGCTCGCGGGCCATCACGCGCTCCTCGCGCATGGGCGCTCGGTTCAGGCGATCCGCGCCGCCAGCGTAAAGCCCGCTCGAATCGGCTTTGCGCCGGTCGGGCTGTCGAAGATCCCCGCGAGCGACAGCGCGGCTGATCTCGACGCCGCGCGAGAGGCCGCGTTCGCGGTGAACGCGGAAACGGCGTGGACGAACAGCTGGTGGATGGATCCGGTGTTTTTGGGGCACTACCCCGAGGAGGGGCTGCGCTTCTTCGGGGCGCAAGTGCCGCGGATCGCCGCGGGCGATCTGGAGCTGATCAGCCAGCCCGTGGATTTTTGTGGGATCAACATTTACCAGGGCCAATACGTGCGAAAGGGTGTGGCGGGGCCCGAGCCCGTCACGACGCCCGTGGGCTATCCGATCACGGCGTTCGAATGGTTGGTGACTCCAGAGGCGATGTATTGGGGGCCGCGCTTGTTCTGGGAACGCTACAACAAACCGATCGTGATCACCGAAAATGGCCTTTCGTCGCGTGATTGGCCGTCACTCGATGGCCAGGTGCACGACGCGTCGCGGATTGATTTCATGGAGCGTCACTTGGTGGAGTTGCGCCGGGCACTCGCCGATGGCGTACCAATCGAGGCTTATTTTCATTGGTCGTTCATCGACAACTTCGAGTGGGCGCACGGCTACAAGCACCGCTTTGGGCTGATTTTCTGTGACTACGCGACGCAAAAGCGAACCTTGAAAGACTCCGCGCACTGGTACAAGTGGCTGATCGCCTCGAACGGCGCGACGCTCAGCCCGGGCGAACGGGGGGGCTACGGTCCGTGAATACGCGCCCGCGGACGCCGTTCGAACCAATGCCGAGTCGCCGGAACAGGTGGATTTTGCGGTGCCCGTCTCGATCTGAAACGGCCCGCCGCCCGCACGCGCAGTCGTGACCGTGACATGACCCGTTTCTGACGAACGGAGCGCTAGCTTGAAGGGTATGTCGACGTCCGAGGCCACGAGCAATGCTCGCCGCATCGCCTGGCTCAAAGCTTCTCCCTTCTTTGCCACTCAAATCGCGGCGGTAGCCGGCATCTTTTGGTTCGGCTGGTCCTGGTCCGGGGCGCTCTTGGCGATCACGCTGTACTACGTGCGCATGTTCGGTGTGACCGGCGCCTATCACCGCTACTTTTCGCATCGCACCTACCGCACGAGCCGCGCGTTCCAGTTGATCTTGGCGCTCTTGGCGATGACCAGTGTGCAAAAGGGCGTCCTCTGGTGGGCGTCGCACCATCGCACTCACCATCGCAATTCGGACCAACCGAACGACGTGCACTCGGTGCTGCAGGACGGCTTCTGGTGGAGCCACGTGGGTTGGATCGTCTCGCGCCAATACGACTCGACCGACTTGTCGAAGGTGAAAGACCTGGCTCGCTTCCCCGAGCTTCGCTTTTTGGATCGCTACCACGTCATCGTGCCGATCGCGTACGCGGCCGGCCTGTACCTGCTCGGCGGCAGCTGGGCTTTGTTTTGGGGTTTTTTCGTGTCGACCACCCTGCTCTGGCACGGCACGTTCACGATCAACTCACTGACTCACGTGTTCGGCTCGCAGCGCTACGTGACCACCGACAACAGTCGCAACCATCTGCTGCTCGCGTTGATCACCATGGGTGAGGGGTGGCACAACAACCACCACTACTACCAACGCTCGGTCAACCAGGGCTTTTTCTGGTGGGAAATCGACCCGACCTACTACGTGCTGCGCGTGCTGTCCTGGGTTGGGCTGGTCTGGGATCTGCACACGCCCCCGCCGCACGTGCTGCACGCGAACCGAATCGGCGCGAAGGCTGCGCCGGTGCTAGCGATCAACGAACCGCTGCAGGCTCCGGGGATCGTCGAGACGCCTGCGGAGTGAGCGTCAGTCGTCAGTCGTCAGTCGTCGAGCACTTGGCGGACCCGCTGCGCGAGTTGCTCACTCGAGTAGGGTTTGGCCAAAAATCGGAAGCTGCCCTCGTCGACGCCCCGCCGTGAGATGTCGTCGCCGGGGTAGCCGGACACGAACAACACTTTGGTGCTCGGCCGGACCGCGGACAGGCGTTCGATGACCGAGGGCCCAGACTCGCCCGGCATCACCACGTCCGACAAAAAGAGGTCGATGCGGGTCGCGTGATCTGCGGCCAACTGCAATGCCTCGTTGGCTTCGGTCGCGACCAAGACCTTGTAGCCCTGACGACGCAAGATGCGCGCGGTCAGCTGGCGTACCACGGCGTCGTCCTCGATCAAGAGCACCGTCTCATCGCCGCGCGGCATCACAGACGAGTGTTCGAGCCCATCGGCAATGGCGTTGGTCTTGGCGCGTGGCAACGTGACGTGGAAGGCCGTACCCCGCCCGACCTGACTCTCGATGGTGATCGTGCCGCCTGCGTTGCGTACGATGGCAAGGCAAGTGGACAGCCCGAGGCCGGTGCCCTTGCCCGCGTCTTTGGTCGTGAAGAACGGTTCGAACGCGCGCGCTTGAACGGTTTCCGGCATACCTAGACCGGTGTCGTGCACGCTCACGTGGACCGTCGTTGCTTCGCTCGAGGTGCGAATACTGAGTGAGCCCCCAGACGGCATCGCGTCGCGCGCGTTGACGGCCAAGTTCATCAGCAGCTGCTCGCATTGGACCGGATCCATCATCACCGGTGCGCTGCCCGGGAACAGGTCGATCGACAGGATGACGTCCTCACCGACGACTCGGTGCAGCAACTTGGCCACGCTCTCGACCAGGTGATTTACATCGATCACTTTCGGATCGACCACCTCTTTACGTGCGAAGATCAGCAATTGGCGCGTGAGTGCCGCTGCGCGTTGAGCGGCAACATTGATTTGTTCGAGCGCCTCGAAGGACGGGTGCGACGGCTCGAGCGCGAACCGACCGAGCTCGCTGTAGCTCATGATCACGGTGAGCAAATTGTTGAAATCATGAGCAATGCCGCCTGCTAGCCGGCCCGTGGCTTCCATCCGCTGGCTGTGCAGAAGCTGCTCTTCGAGCTCGTGACGGCGCGTGGTGTCCGTGCTCGTCCCCGCCATGCGTACGGTCTTGCCCGCGCCATCGCGAAACGCTCGCCCGCGGCTCTCGACCCAGCGCAGCACGCCGTCGTCGCCGCGCACTCGGTACTCGAACGACACCTCGGCGCTCGCTCCCTGGAGGCACGCGTCGATGTTCTGTTGCGCGCGCGCTCGATCGTCTGGATGGATCAGGGCCAGGTACGAGCCGAAGCTGCCATCGAAGGTCGACTCGGACACGCCGAACACCACGTAGTTTTGTGGGCTCCAGCTGATGTGGTCGCGTTCGATTCGCCATTCCCAGCTGCCCATGCGCGCGGCGTTCATGGCGGAGCGCAAGCGCTCATCGCTCTCGTGCAGGGCGGCTTCGGTGGCTCGACGTGCAGTCAGATCCTGCATCGTGACGACGCGCATCGGCCGTCCCTGATAGATGATGGCTTCGGAGTTCGATTCCACTACCCGCCGCTCGCCCGTCTTGGTGACCAGGACGATTTCCGAGGTTCCGCCAGTGCCGCCCGAGTTGATGCTGGCCAGGACCGAGTCGCGCGATTCCGGCGCCAAGAAGAACTCCGGGCCATATTGCCCGATCAGCTCCTCTCGCGTGTAGCCGAGCAGCGTCAGCAGGGCGTGGTTTGCCTCGCGGATCACCCCATTTTCGTTGATGAATACCGCCTCACGCGCGGCTTCGGAGAGCGCTCGAAAGCGTTGTTCGCTCTCGCGCAACGCGCGAGCATCCGGGTCCTCCTCGCTCATCTGCCGACAGGCTATCGAGGGGTGTGGACGAACACAAGCCGCCTCGGGCGCTCGGGAATGCGCGATTGTCCAGGTTATCTCGCGCGACGCTCCGTGTTTGCTATGGTTTTCGCCCATGTCCGAAAGTCCGAGTCGCCCCGAAGTGCTGGCCCCCGCTGGCGACCAACTCGCACTCGAGGCGGCGATCGGCGCGGGCGCGGACGCAGTGTACTTCGGGGTCGACGCATTCAATGCCCGGGCGCGCGCTCAGAACTTCAGTGTCGAAGGCCTGCCCGAGACGGTTCGGCAGCTCCATGAGCGGCGCGTCAAAGCACACCTGACGCTAAATACCTTGGTCTTCGATGCTGAACTCGATGCTTGGGCGGAGGTGGTGCTGGCTGCAGAGCGCGCGGGCGTCGATGCCGTGATCGTGCAAGACCTCGGCGCCGTCGGCCTGGTGCGACAGATTGCGCCCAATCTTCGCATCCACGCCTCGACGCAGATGACCTGCACCGACGCCGCGTCGGTCGAATTTGCGGCATCGCTCGGCGCGGATCGCGTGGTGTTGGCGCGTGAGCTGAGCCTTTCGGACATCGAGCAGATCACGCGCGGCACGCGCGTCGAGTTGGAAGTGTTCGTGCACGGCGCGCTCTGCATTGCCTATTCAGGCCAGTGCCTGACGAGCGAGGCGATCGGCGGCCGCAGCGCCAACCGCGGTGCATGCGCGCAAGCCTGCCGCTTGCCATACGAACTAGTGGTCGACGGGGTGGTGCGAGATCTCGGCGACCGCGCTTACCTCTTGTCTCCGCAGGATCTGGAAGCGAGCGCGGCCGTGCCTAGGCTGATCGAGCTCGGAGTACGCTCGTTCAAGATCGAAGGCCGGCTCAAGGGGCCGGAGTATGTCGCCGCCACCACGCGTTTGTACCGGCAAGCCGTGGATTTGGCCTTGGGCGGCAGCGCGCCGGATTTTTTCGCCACGAGACAACGCGCGATACAGAGTTATTCGCGCGGTTCTGGGCCCGGATTTCTGTCCGGCGTCAATCATCAAGAGTTGGTCGAAGCGCGTTCGTGCGATCATCGCGGCCTCGAGGTTGCGCAGGCCCTCGGCCGAGAACAGCGCGCGGGGCGGTCCTGGTTGCTCGTGGAGGCCAGCTCACGCATCGCGCGCGGGGACGGCTTGCTGGTCGAGGGTGGCTGGGCAGGCGAGGGAGAAATCGGCGGGCGCGTCTGGAGCATCGAGGTCGCAGGCGCGGACGTGAGCGCGGCTGCGGCAGGCAGTGCTGCCAAATTGTGGTTCGGTCCCGAGCTCGAGTTGTCGGCCGTCAGTCGCGGGCGGCGCGTGTTTCGCTCGCACGATCCGGAGACCGAACGAGAGGTCACCACGCTGCTTGCGCGCGAACCCTATCGCGAACGGCTTTCGCTCAAGATCAGCGGTCGCTTTGGCGAGCCCTTCACGCTCGAGGGGCGGAGTGAGCGCGGCCGGTTCGCCCGCGTCGAGGCGGACACGACGGTCGAGCCGGCGCAGAATCAGCCGACCTCAGCCGCGGAGCTCGCGGACAAGCTCGGTCGGCTCGGCGATTCGCCGTTCGTCTTCGGTGGGCTCGAGCTCGACTTGCCGAGTGACGCGTGGTTGCCGGTGTCGGCGCTCAATCGCGCGCGCCGAGCATTGGTCTCGGCGCTCACCGCGGTGCGGCCGGGACCGCTATTGTCGACCGACAAAAGCCCGCCGCGCGCTGCTCCAACGGAGGCGTCATTGCGCCCGCCTCCGCCCGCCGGCTTGTTTGCGCTGTGCCGTAACCGCGCTCAGGCCGACGCCGCACTCTCCGCCGGCGCCGACGGCGTGTACCTGGATTTCTTGGAGCTCACCGGGACGGGCCACGCGCTGCGTGAGTTGCGCGCTCAGGGAGCGCTCGTTGGCGTCGCACCGCCGCGCATACGCAAGCCGGGCGAGGAGAAGATCGATCGCTACTTGGAGGGGCTCGCGCCGGACGCCGTACTCGTGCGCAGTTTGGGTGCGTTGTTCGAACTGGAAGCGTTGCTCGGCGGCGGCGGCCAAACGCTGCGTATCGGCGACTTTTCGCTCAACGTCAGCAATCGGCTGACGGCGCTGGAAGTGCTGTCGCGCGGGCTGTCGGCCTTCACGCCCTCGTTCGATCTGGATTCGCCGCGCCTGCTCACGCTGCTCTCGGAGTCGCTCGCGCCCTATGCCGAGGTCGTGCTGCACCACCCGATGCCGCTCTTTCACATGGAGCACTGCGTGATCGCCGCGCTGCTCTCGGATGGGCGTGACCATCTGAGCTGTGGGCGGCCCTGTGATCGGCATCAATTGTCGCTGCGCGATCGCGCGAACATGGATCACCCGGTCGAGGCGGATGTGGGCTGTCGAAACACCGTATTTCATGCCTCGCCGCAAAGCGCCGCCGAGCTCGTGCCGGCGCTGCAACGCGCTGGAGTCAGCCGCTTTCGCCTCGAATTGGTGCGTGAGTCGGCCGACGAGACAGAACGGGTGGTACGCGCCTATCGCGATTTATTGGCGGGGCACACGAGCGGGAAAGAGATCTTTCGCTCTCTGCGCGCTTCCGGTGGCTACGGTGTGGTTCGCGGCTCGCTTCGTGTGCTGAGCGAGTAACGAGCAGTTGCCACGCCGTTTCCCGAGCGGTTCCGCCCGGAAATTTCCGAGCGGTAGCGCTGGGCGGGCTGGTCGACTACACCACCGGGCGTGGCATCCAAAAAGATCTCGTTTGGCCCCGACGATGACGGCAGCACGTTACGACGGATCGTGCTCGGGGTTTTGATCCTGGTCGGCGTCGGCTTCTTGCTGAACGCGACCCTCATGCGCATCGACGCTGGGCACGTCGGGATCAAGGTCAAGCTCGCCGGCAGTGCGCGCGGCGTGCAGGACATCCCCGTGGTCACCGGGTGGGTGATGTACAACCCGCTCACCGAGCAGATCGTCGCTTTCCCGATCAGTGTACAGAACGTGGTCTGGACCGCATCGGCCAGTGAGGGGCGTACGGTCGACGAGTCGCTCACCTTCTCCTCACAAGAGGGCGTGAACGTGAACGCCGACATCGGTATGTCGTTTCACATCGACTCGGCGCTCGCACCGCACTTGTATTTGCGTTTCCGCGAGCAGGACGTAATGAAGCTGGCTGACGGCTACATGCGCAACGCGGTCCGCGAGGCTTTCAACGACATCGCCTCGCGCATGGCGGTTCAAGAGATTTACGGCGCGGGTAAGGGCAAGCTGGTGGCCGACGTCTCGGCGCGCTTGCGCGAGGTGCTCGGCAAGGACGGCTTCGTGATCGACCAGCTGACGATCAACGGCGCGCTGCGTTTGCCGGAAAACGTGGCGCAGGCCATAAACCGCGCGATGGAAGCCACGCAGAACGCGATCCAGGCCGAGAATCGCGTTCGCCAAGTGCGCGCGGAGGCGGAGCAGAACGTGGCCCAAGCGCACGGCGGAGCCGAGGCGGCTCGGCAGCGCGCGGAAGGCGAGGCCGACGCCGTCTTGATCCGCGCGCGCGCCGACGCCAAGTCGAACGAGATCATCCGACTATCCACGACCGGTACCGTGCTCCAATACCGCGCCATCGAACGCTGGGACGGAAAATTGCCGATGATGCAGAGCGGCGACAAGTTGCCGCTGCTGACCTTCGATACCAGCAAGATCACGTTGAACGACGCGGACCGAGAGAAGAAGCTGCGCGAGCTCTTGGCCGACGACAAGAGCGACGACAAAGCCGTGTCGAAGCCAGGCGCAGCGACGGCCTTCGCACCGGCCGTCGCCCCGTCGATCGCGTCCGCGACGCCGCCGACGCCCGCCCCCGCTCCCTCGAAGTAACGTTCAACTCAGAAAGCCCAGCATCAAGTTCAGCGCCAGCGCTAGGACCACGGTGTTGTACAGGAACGAAAGCAGCGCGTGCGAGAGCACCGCGCGCCTGATGATGCGGCTCGTGATGCACACGTCCGAGACCTGGAAGCACATCCCGAGCGTGAACGAAAAATAAGCGAAATCGAAGCCGTCGGGGTCGATCTTGCCTGGAAATTCCAGCCCGCCTTCGCCGTCGTCGTCGTCTCGGTAATACAGGTGAGCGTAGCGCAGTGCATACGCCGTGTGCGTCAGCGCCCAGGCACTCACCACGGTGGTCAAGCACAGTCCGAGCAGCAAAAAGAATGCCGTATCGTTGGGCGCGATGTTATGTGCTCGACGCATCACGAACCCGGCCGCAAACAGGCTGATGGTGCTGGCGAGGAGCACGAGCAGCCAGACCAGCCGACGGCCCGGATCTTCTTCCGCGGCGTGGCGGCGCGTCTCGAGCGAGGTGTCATGCCAGATGCGCCACCAGGCCAGCGCGAGCATGGTGACGCCCGCCGCGTCCCAACCCGATAGCAAGTGGATGGCCCAGCCCAGGCTCGGCACGCCAAGCCCGATCACGCTGCCGAGTGCGATGCCGACGCCGGCGCTGATCAACAAGCGCCGCCCCGCAGTGAAGGGAGCAATGCCGCGTCGGATACTCGAAGGGGGGTCGCTCATCGACTAGAGCGGAGTCTACGGCAAATTCCCCGTTTAGGCGGAACTGTCTTCGCGAATCAGTGACGTGCTGTCGAGCGCAACGGCTGCGCCGTGGACCACCGACGCGATGCGCACGGCATCGTGGATCTGATCTTCGGTCGTGCCGTGTTCGAGCAGGGTGGCTTCGTGCGAGCGGACGCAAGTTTCGCAGGCATTGACCGCGCTGACGGCCAGTGAAAAGAGCTCGAACGCTGCCGTGGTGGTGGCGGGCTTGGCCAGGCGCTGCATGCGTAGACGGGCCGGCTTTTGCTCGTAGCTCGGCTTTCCGACCAAATGGCGGAAGCGATAAAACACATTGGTCATGCCCATCAGGGCGGCGGCCGCGACCGCGTCCTCGACGGTCTTGGTGCTGACCTCTTCGGGCCGGGAGGCGATCAGAGCCTCGGCAAGACGGCGTGAGCGAGAGGCCAGCGCGACCGCAATGGCGACTCCCCAACGCTCCGACGCCGCGAGCGTTCCGTTATCCAGCACCGCGCTCAGGTTCAAGCGCAAGTCCTTGGCGACTTCGGGAATTTCGGCACGAATGGCTTCGAGTGCGCTCATGGTCATCTTCTCCGCAAAAGTAGGAACTCAGATCTCGAAGAATCACAGAAAGAACGAGAAGATAAGTCTAATTGTAGATGTGTCCAATTCGAAGGCGACATCAACAGAGCGGTTTCATTGGCTCGGCGCGCTTCAGCCGCGCTTGTGCGGACGCGCCGACCTCTTGCCGCGCATCACGACTTGGTACTCACGCACGTCGAAGCCGCTCAAGCTGTGCACGCGGCGCACGTCGAGCGCGGACCACGGCACGTCGACGATTTCTCCGCTTTCCTCATCGAGGAAGTGATGGTGCGGATCGAGCTTGGGATCGAAGACGACTTTGCCCTCAGCCAACACGAGCTCACGCAAGAGACCCTTTTCCGTGAACAAGTTGAGCGTGTTGTACACCGTGGCGCGCGAGAGCATCGGAAAAGTGCGCTTCACCTCGGCCCACACTTGATCAGCGGAGGGGTGATCGGTCGTATAGAGCACGTAGTCCGCGACCGCCACGCGCTGCGCAGACGGCTGAATGCCGTGCTCCGTCAATGCTTGTAGGCTCTCACGCTTCACGGAATTAGATTTAGTCTAAGCCTGGAGCCCGTCAAGCTCCGCCCGTTCCCATTCCCATTCCCATTCCCATTCCCATTCCCGCACCACCAGCTCGAAAATCGAGTTCGAATTCCGACTCGATTTTGGCGCGGTGAGGGGTCCGCGGCTCGAATGACAGGAACGCGCGGCTGGAATGACCGGGGAACGTGCGGGCCGAACGACCGAGGAAACACGAGCTGCCACGGAGGCGGTGTCACGGCGCCGGGAAACTCGGAGCGCCGCGAGGTGCGACGACCCGGGCACGTTCACGTTCACGTTCACGTTGAGATCAGCGGATTACTACGGAGCTTTTGAACATGCCCATGCCGCACTGGAAGGCCAGGGTGCGTGCTTTGTCGGTGGGGATGATCACGTCTACGGGTTGTTTCAGGGGGAGGGCTTGCTCAATGCCGGCTTCTGGAAACACGACCTTGTCGGCGCAGGTGGCGTCCGTCGTGCGGGTGAAGCGCAGGGTGAGCTTCGAGCCATGCTGGGTTTCGACCGCGGCCGGGGTGAAGCCGCGCTCGTCGGCCGTGACGGCGATGACTTGGTCCCCCGTGGCCACTACGGGTTTGGCAGCGGCGCTGTCTTCGTCCTTGTGGCAGGCGGGCAAGGCGGAAAGCGTGAGTAGGACGAGCGTGGCGAGCGCTGGAAAATGCGACATGGCGTTTGGGTGTCCCGAGCCTTGTCCATTCCGCGTGAGTTCGCCATTACAAATATTGCTAGTGCCCACGCCGTGCGCGGTGTACTTCGCCCAAAAGCTCCGTCTACGCACCGGACAGGCCGGGGCAGGGGGCATCGCCTGAATATGCCGACAGTGAGCGAATATCCCGGACCCGCGCTGCCCATCACGGATCTGCGCGATGCCTGGGCAGTGCTTTCGAAAGCAGACCGAGCCGATGGCTTTCGGATCCTGAAGCGCTCGGACGCGGAGGATTTTTTCCTCGGCCTGACCGCCGGTGACATGGCCGATCTCCTGCACGCCCTGCCCGAGAAGGAGCGCCGCGTTTGGGTGCGCTTGCTCGCTCCGGACGACGCGGCAGATCTCCTGCAGAGCGCCGACACCGAAGACCGCGACAAGCTGATCGCCTGCATGGACGATCCGACTCGCAAAGAGGTCACCGCGCTGATGGCGTACGCGGAGGACGAGGCGGGCGGGTTGATGAACCCACGCTTCGCTCGCGTGCGTCCGGACATGACGGTGGATGAAGCCGTGAGCTACCTTCGCCGGCAAGCGCGCGAGAACATCGAAACTATTTATTACGTGTACGTAGCGGACGAGCAGCAACACTTGCTCGGCGTTGTCTCCTTTCGCGACTTGTTCATCGCGGGTTCGGACAAGAAGGTCCGAGACGTGATGGCCACCAACTTGATCACCGTCGGTGAGGAGGTTCACCAGGAAGACGTCAGTCGTCTGTTCGCCGACGAAGCCCTGATGGCCATTCCCGTGGTCGACCCGGAAGGCCGGATCAAGGGTATCGTCACGGTCGATGACATCGTCGATGTCGTGCAGGAAGAAGCCACCGAGGACGCGCAGAAGTTCGGCGGTATGGAGGCTTTGGAAGAGCCGTACCTGCAAATCGCATTGGCGCGCATGATCAGGAAGCGCGGCGGCTGGCTCGCGGCGCTGTTCCTGGGGGAAATGTTGACGGCCTCGGCGATGGCCTTCTTCCAAGACGAGATCTCGCGTGCCGTCGTGCTCGCGCTGTTCGTGCCCCTGATCATCTCCAGCGGTGGTAACTCTGGCTCGCAGGCGTCCACTCTCGTCATTCGCGCGATGGCTCTGGGTGAAGTGCGGCTCCGCGATTGGTGGCGCGTGGTGCGTCGCGAGCTCGTCGTGGGCCTGGCTTTGGGCACGATGCTCGGCGTGATTGGCTTCATCCGCATCGTCGCCTGGCAAGCCGTCAGCCCCATCTACGGCGATCACTACATGCGCGTTGCGGAGACCGTGCTGTTCAGTCTGATTGGCGTCGTGATGTTCGGCACCATCGCCGGCTCGGTGCTACCGTTCGTGCTCCGGCGCGTGGGCTTCGATCCTGCGAGCGCGTCTGCGCCATTCGTCGCTACGTTGGTGGACGTAACGGGGCTCGTCATTTACTTCAGCGTGGGCAGCTTGATGCTGCGTGGCACCCTCCTCTAACTCGTAAATTTTCGGGGCGCAGACCGGGACCGGGGACCGATCTACGACGGGAAAACGAGTTGGAGTTCCAACTCGGTTCTCGGGGTGCAGATAGGGACCGGGGAAGATGGACCTTCGACGCGAAAAACGAGTTGGAGCTCCAACTCGTTGTCGGGCGCAGATAGGGACCCTGGGGACGCCCCTTCGCAAATCGAAGTTATAGCTCCAGATTCGAACTCTAGTCGCGCCAGAAGTGCCCGCGCCGGCAAGCAGGTGCGCTGCCGCGCGCGGGGCCTCAGCAACAACGAGAGGAGGGAGAAAACCAGAGGGGGGAAACGACAGTAGGAACGAGGACCAGGCTCGCGCACGGCGCTAACGAGCCCAGTACTCAGCCTTCAGCCTCGAAGTCGTCCGCGTCTTCGTCTTCTTCGCGATCGACCTTGGCTAGCCAGCTATTTTTGGCCGCGGTGTACGCGGTCTTGGCAGCGCGTTCGAGCTCTTCACGGGTAAACGACAGCTTACGTTTGCCGAGTGAAGTGCCGAGATAAGCGCTGACCTGTGCGCGGGCTTCGCGCAACGTGCCGGGCCAACCGCCGACCACCGGACGGCCCTCTTTGCGCAGCTCGTCGCACCAGCGCTGAGCCCAAAGGGTCCCCGCCGTGGTGGCGGCCTTATCGAGCAGAGCACGGCGCGCGTCGCCAGGGGCGTGACGCGTTCCGTTCGAAGCATTGGTCTCAGCTGCTGGACGTGACAAGGGATCGGTACTCCGGACTACCAGCGGTTCCGCCGATCGCCGCCGCGATCTCCGCCACCACCGCCGCCGCCGCCACCGCCGCCGCGACCACCGCCGCCGCCGCCGCGACCACCGCCGCCGCCGCCGCCAGGACGACCGCCGCCACCACCGCCGCCACCGCCGCCGCGCTGCGGGCGTTCTTCGGCTTCGTTGACGCGAAGCGGGCGTCCGTCGATCATCTGGCCGTTGACGCCTTCGATCGCGCGCTGGGCTTGCTCGTCCGAGCCCATAGTCACGAATGCGAAGCCGCGGGACTGCCCAGTGGCGCGATCAGTCACGATGTGGACATCAGTCACTTCGCCGTACTGTGTGAAGGCAGCGCGGACGGCCTCGGTATCCGAGTGAAATGACAAGTTCCCGACGTACAGACGATTTCCCATGATCACTTTCTCCTCTCGTTGCGGCTCGGAAAGTCGTCGCGAGCCCAAAGCGAGAAGGGGTCGTGCCGTACCGGAACCGTTCGAATGTCAGGGCGACAATACCGCACCCGGCTCCCGCTGCAATCACAATTCGGCATGGATTTCGGCTAGATATTTGCTCCTTCGGCAGTCTCGTCGGTACGCGCAGGGCCTCGCTCCGGCTCGGGCGCTCGAATTTGCGCGCCTCGTCGGGATGGGGCTCGGGTACTTTCGCAGCCCTGGCTTTCTGCGCGGAATTTCGAGGCACGAAACCGTCGCGAAGCTTTTACGCCCGGCAGAATCCGTCGCTAGTGAAGCGGAGGTTGCACAGGGGTCGGCGACGCGCAGCGCTTATTGATGCAGAGCTCGTGAGAATTACAGCAATCGGCGGCCACCGCGCAGGTCTCGTCTTCCTGCGAGCAGGCATTGGCGGGTGGCGGCACGCATTGCAGCACCGGACCATCGTCGCTGCGCGCTGTTTGTCGACAGAAGCCAGTGCAGCACTCGGCTGCTGACTCACAACTGCCACCGTTGCTCCGGCAAGGTTCGAGTGCGGCAAATGCGCGCATATTGCCGGATTCGAGCTCTTGCCCAGGTAAATAGATCGCGGGATGACTCGGATCGAGCTTGCCCTCGTAATCGAGGTCGATCGGTGCAAGCCAGATCTTCTTGCGCGGGCTCGGCGTCTCGTCGTCGTTGCCCTGGGGGATGCCCCACTTGTCGTCACCGCGGGCGACGCTGCCGCCTGGCGCGATGGTGTTGCCGTAAGCGCGGCGGCTGGTGAACAGCACCCAGTAATAGCCGCCGACGGGCACGGGCAGCACGCTCGGCTCGTAGTCGAGGTGGCCTTCTTCGGCATCGCCGTACGGGAGGTACGAGCTGCCGCTCGCGTCGTAGCCGTTGAGCTGGGCGAGTGACTTGGCGTTGGTACCGTCCAAGCTGACCAACCGCAGATCGGCGTAGAGCGCGCCGCCTTGGTACTTGGCGGTGTCGAAGGAGTCGCCCTCGTGGAAAACGATTGCCGCGGAATCCGGCAGGAAGCTCGGCCAGGCTATCACTTTATCGGGATTTTCGAGGGCAGTGCGCAGGTTCGAAAATGTGGGCGGAGAAGTGCTGGAATCGTAGTCCATCACCGACATCGTGTGGCCCGCGCTCAGGTCGCGATTGTTGAACGCGAGGTGCGCGCCATCCGGTGAGAAGTTCGGCGTGAGCGCGTAGGTGACTTGGCTGCTGAAGCTGGGGGCGGCAATCGCATTGCCGCTCTTCGTGTCGAACAACTGCGAAGCGTACGGCCCCACCAAGCCGCGCGGCACCGGATCCGTCGGGGGAATGCCGTTGGCCACCAGTCGAGTGCCATCGGGCGTCAGCGCGCCGAACGCAAACACCCGACCGTCGTTGACGATGCGGCGAACCTTGATGCTGCCATCCGCGGCGAGGTCGAACGCTTCACTGTCGATCGGGTTTTTGTCCCAATTGACGCCCGTCACCAGCACGTTCCCTTTGGAGCTCACGCTGTGACACACCGTGCAGCCTTTTTGAAGCACTTCCGCGTCCTGTCCGGGGCGGATGCGCATCACGCCACCGGTGCTCGCGAGCGCCGAGCGGTAGGTGTTGTAGTAGATCGCGCCCTTCAGGCTGCCTTGCGCGATTGACCATTGCTGCTCGATGGGACCGGTGACCACGCCAGCCGACAACTCGGAGACTCGTACTTTCACGGCGCTGGCGCCGCCCGCGCTACTGGTCACTCCGCGCCAGACCGCCTCCGGAATGACGATCCGCGTGGGCGCCGAAGCGCTGGCAAACGCCGCATAGGAAAAGCCATCGGTGCTGATCTCGACGTAGGTGGCAGTGGCTCCCGCACTGGCAAACTGCAGAGTCGGCGCGGACAGCCCGCGCGGAAATACCGTGTTATCGTATGGATACAAGAATCGGAATGCCGCGTCCGGGCCCATGCCCTTCGCGCCGCCAACCCCATGTTGGGCCAGCGCGGCGCGATCCGATTCGCTCAAGTCGTCGGGATTTTTTCTGATATCGACGGTGATCTGCAGGGTGGCAGACGCGCTGACGGTTCCCACCTGCGCGCTCACGACGACCAAACCCGCGGCGTAGCCGTTGGCTTCGAACACGCCGTCGTCACCGATCGAACCGAGGCTCGTGTTGCTCACACTCCAGATGATATTTTGCGGCAGCGAGCCGTCGTCGAACTGCGCGTGCGCGGCTACTGCCATCGGCGTGCCCTGAACTGCGAGGGTGTCCACATCGAGGCTGACCTGCAGCGCCAGATTGGTGATGCCCTCTGGGAGTGGCGCCCCACCTTCACCCATGTTGTCAGTGTTGAGCTGAGTGGCGTAACCCGACACGCCGGACCCTCCAGAGCTGTCCACGTCTCCGGCGCTGCCTCCGAGACCACCGCCCATCGGGCTACCGGACTCCCCACCCGGTTTGCCTCCCGCCATGGGGTTCGAGCCGCACGCGCCGAGGGAAGCCGCGATCAACGCGGAAGCGGCCAGAGTCGGTAACAAATAGAAACGCTGCATCGGCGAGACCGCGGGGACGCGCGGTACTTCCGAAGAACGGCATTCAAGGGCGAGACATAAGCGGAGATTGGGGGTGTGGGACGGGCGTACTCAGGAGGGAGAGTGGGCGATCGCGATCCAGCCGCGCACCTCGCGGGGAGGCCGAGTTCTCGGCGCGCGACTTCAGGTCGAAGTCCGTCGCCCCTTTCTGCGTCGCGAGAAAGCGAGTTGGAAATTCGAACTCGATTTCCGGTTGTACCCCCGTCCTCCGGGAGGGAAGAGTCGTTCACGTTCACGCTCACGTTTCGGATCGGCGCGACTTATTACATCAGGGACGAGATGATGCCGTCGGCCAGGAGCCAGTGCGATTTGGGGATCGAGACTTGGGGGCCGCTGAGTTTGAGTTTGCCTTGAGCCACTAGGCGGTCTCGGGCGCGGGCGCGTTCGGGGGTCCAGAGCTCGGTGCCGAGTTCGGCGGCGGAGCGCTCGAGGTCGAGGCCTTCGGCGAGGCGTAGGCCGAGCATGATGCGTTCGGCGAGGGCGGTTTCGGCAGGGATGATTTCGTAGTTGGCGACGAGCGGGCTGACTTGGGAGAGGTCGGCTTCGGCAAACAACGAGGCAGCGGCCAGGTAGCGTTCGGGGGCGGGCGTGTTGCGATAGCGATAGCGTTTTCCGCCTTCGGACAACGTGCCCCAGGCGCCGCAGCCGAGGCCCAGATACGAGCGCCCCACCCAATAGCCGACGTTGTGTCGAGAGCGCGCGCCCTGTTTTGCGTAGTTGCTGACTTCGTAATGTTCGAAGCCAGCCTGCTCCAGGGTTGCTTCGACCGCCAGAAATGAATCGGCGACCGCGGCGTCTTCCAGCAGGGGCAGCTTGCCCTTGCGGGCGAGCGCTCCGAATTGCGTGCCGGGTTCGATCGTCAGGGCGTAGGCGCTGAGGTGCGTCGTGCCGAGCTCGCTCATGATTTGGGCTTCGCGTGCGGCTGCGTCCGCTGCTTGCCCGCTGACCCCAAAAATAAAATCCGCGGAGACCCGGGGCATGCCGCTTTCGATCGCGTCGCGTACGGCGGTCAGGCCCGACTCGACATCGTGCAGGCGACCCAAAAAGAGTAGCCGTTCGGCGTTCAACCCTTGCACGCCGATGCTCACGCGGTTCACGCCCACGGCCTGTAGCGCCTGGCTGCGTTCGACGTCGAAGCTCGTCGGGTTGCACTCGACGGTGACTTCTAGGTCGGCTGCGGCGTGCGGCAGGAGTTCGCGGATGCGCGCGAGCACGCGGCCGAGCTCTGCGGGTTCCCAGAGCGAGGGCGTGCCTCCGCCGAAGAACACGCTCACCAGGCGCACATCGCCGAGCGTGCGGCTGCGCCGCTCGAGCTCGGCGATCACCGAGTCGGCATAGGCCTGGTGCGGCAAGGCGGGACGTTCGGCGGCCACGCTCAAGAAATCGCAATACGGGCACTTCTTGAGGCACCACGGAAAGTGCACGTAGACACCGAGATCGGTGGGGGCGCTCGGTACGAGGGCTGGCGTTGCCAGGCGGGTAGCAGTCACGGCAGGGAGCCTGACTCGGGTTTCGGCCGAAGAAAAGCCAGGATCGTGCGGGCGGTCGTGGCGGGCGCGTGGGCGCGCAAATCCGTTAGGTGAAGCGCAAAATCTGAGGCTAAGGTCTGCGCACGCATGGACCGCGTGCAGCTTTTCGAGTTCGAGGATCTGCCCTGGTTCCCCCAAGTCGTGCGCGAGTGCATGACCGATTTCTTGAGCTTCCTCGGTCAGCGCGGGGGAGGCGTGTACGCCAGCTTTGCCGAACGTTTGGCCAGCGCGGTGCAGGCGACAGGCGACGACACGCTGCTCGACTTGTGTTCCGGCGGGGGCGGCCCCGCGCTGACCATCGTCGGCCTTTTGCGCAATCAATACGCGACGCCGCTACGCGTGGTGCTGACCGATCTGTACCCGAACTTACCGAGGCTCCAGCGTGCGCGCGCGGAGGGTGGGGGTAACGTCGAGTTTCGCGATCATCCGGTGGACGCGACGGCGGTCCCGGAATCGCTCCCCGGTTTTCGTCTGATCTGCAACGCGTTTCACCATTTGCCGCCCAGCCTGGCGCGCAAATGCTTGGCCGATGCGGTGACCCAGGGGCGCGGCATCGCGCTGGTCGAGATGGTCGATCGCTCCGCGGTGAGCCTGTTCGGTGTGACGGTCGGCACCAGCGCGGTCCTGGCCGTGACACCGTTCATCCAGCCCGTGCGCGTGTCGCGCTTGCTGCTCACGTACCTGTTGCCGGTAGTTCCACTCTGTACCTGGTGGGACGGCATGGTCTCGTGCTTGCGCGCTTACCGTCCGGAGGAGCTCACGCGCTTGGTCGCTTCGCTACCGGGCAACGACTACGTGTGGGACATCGGCCGACTGCCCGTGGCGTACGCGCCGGTCAGCTTGGTGTACCTGATCGGACGACCGCGCGCTGCGGGCGCAGTGAGCTGAAGCGCTGCGCCCGCGAGCTGGCACGATTACGGGTTATCGGTGCCGACGTCGCGGCCGAGCGCGTGCGTCAGCTGGACCCGAGCAATGCGCACGTCCATTTGGGCGTTCACGGCATCCAGCCGAGCCTGAGTGAGCTCGGTTTCCGCGTCCGTCACTTCGACGGTGGTGGCCTTTCCGGCGCGATACAATTCGCGTCGCACGCGGTAGTTCTCTTCCGCGGCGGCTCGGCCATCACGTGAGACATCGACGCTGAACGCCGCTTCGGCGAGCGCGTTCATGGCCTGGTTGACCTCGACTCGGAGGGCATTCTTCAAGGCGCTCCTTTGAGCCACGACTTCATCGGCGCGGGCCTCGGCGTTCTTCGCGTGGGCGGTCGCGCTCAAGATGTCGGTCGGTGTCCAGGAAAGCACGATGCCAGCGTCCCAAGTGCCGTGCCACTCAGCGACCGGCGGGACGTAACGCTGATTGGGATTGGCGTAGATGCCGTTCGCCTGGGCATCCAGGCGTGGGTAGTTTGCCGCGCGTGCCACCGCCGCCTCGGCGCGGAGCGCGGCTTCACTCTCGCCCAGTTGTCTGATTTCGATGCGGTGTTCGAGCGCTTCCGCGTAGCCCGCGCCGGGAGACGGCGGAACGGCGTACGGTGGCAAATCGCCCAGGATGTTCTCGCCGATTTCGTAGTTCGTCTGGTCTGGATCCGACATCTGGACGCGCAATTGCTCGGCCGCGACGGCCACGTTGTTGAGCGAGCGGGCGACCCCCAGCTCGGCGGATTTTTGTTGGCTGACGGTGCGCAGCACGTCCGCGCGCGAGACCAGACCCGCGTCGAAGGAGTTCTTGGCATCCTGCGCGTGGCCGCGTGCGGCCTCCAAGGCCTTTGCCGCGACATACGACACCCACTGCGCGCGGATCCATTGGTAGTAGTAGACGCGGGCGTCTCGGGCGACCGCGAGCCGGGTCGCGTGCTCGTCGAGCGTGGCGGCGGTCTTGTTGTGCTTGGCCGACGCCAATGAGTTCGACACTCGCAGTACATAGTCCGAGAGCGGGATGCTCAGGGTGGCGCGCATGTCGTAGTTGTTGGGGATGACCGGGAAGGGATTGGGTTGGGGTCCACCAAGGGTCGGGCCAAGGTCGAGCGGCAAAGGAGCGAAGTTCGAGAGCCGCGTGTAGCTCGCCTGCAATTTGAGCTGCGGCAGGTAGCCCGCGCGCGATGCGTCCACGTTTGCATCCGCCGCCGCCACGCTCTTCTGCTTGGCCGTCACATCCGGGTTGCTCAGCAGCGTGCGGCGCGCGGCTTCATCGGCGGTCAGCCCGTTGCCAGTTTGCATGGCGGCGAGCTTCGCTTCTAGAGTCTCGATCAACTTGCGTTCGGGAACGTCCGTATCTGCGGCGCTTGCGGCGGCAGGGGTCGGGGCCGACGTCGTCGGGACGGGGGGAGCGGTTGGCGCAGCGGGCGCCGCAGCAGCCGGCGCGGTCTGTGCTTGCGCGAGCGGACCCGCGAGCGAAAGTAAAAGAACGAACGGGGCGGCATAAGTAACAGAGCGACGGGACATACTGCAGGACTCCTTGGGGGACGGACGAGCGGAAGCCGGAAATTCTGGTGGGTATGGGGCCGAGCGGGAGAGTGTCGAGTTGGGCTCGAGACTTCTACACGGTTTTTGACAATACCGCGGCGGCAAGGCCGGGTTCGGCTTCAGCCGAGGCGGCCGGCCGAATACTTTCGACGCGCAACTGCTGCAGCCTGTGGATCAGGGCGGGCGTGCCCGCGCCGGCAATTACCATCCAACGCAGCTCGCGCAGGCGTTTGCGCAGATCGGGCTTCTTGGTCTCTCGCACGAGTTGGCGTGCGAAACGGTCATAGCCGCCGGCAATGAAGGCCGCTGCCACCTCGACGTCGAGATCTTTGCGGTACACGCCGGAGGCAACCCCTTGGCGAAGCTGCAGCTCCGTCTCGCTTTGGGCGTTCGAAGCAAAGTGCTCGATCAAGTGCTGGTAGTCCGCGGAGCGCCCGCCCTCGAGCGTGATGCGCATCAGCGCGCGGTTCTTCCAGATGAACTCGAACATCTCCAGATCGCGCGCCAGCCATTGCTCGAGCGATGCCTCGATGCTTTCGGGCGAGGGCAGGCAGATCACCTTGGCGGCCTCCATGCGCGTTTGCAAGTGCGCCAGGACCTCCGACAAGAGCTCCTTGAACGCGTCGCCTTTGCTATCGAAGTGAAGGTAGAACGCGCCCTTCGAGAGACCCGCTTGAGTCGTGATGTCCTCGACCTTGGCGCGATCCAAGCCTTTCTCGGAAAACACGCGCTCGGCGGCCTCGAGCAGACGGCTCTTGGCATGGGGGTCGCTGGGTCTCGGCATTATGACTTCCTAGTCAGTGACCTGTGAGTCACTGACCGCTCGGTCAATATTGTGCAGCGGCGTGCAGCGTCAAGCGCAAACCTGACCCGTCCAGCGATTCACCGATTGCTTCCAGAGTGCTGGATCATCGCTCGAACCGCTGCAGCTCGGCTGGAAATCCGCCCAGATCGACGGGGTCGTGCCGAGTGACTTTCAACCCGAGCCGGCGCGCCGTTGCGGCGGTGCGCTCCGCAAACGGAGACAGCCAAACCAGGCGTCCGCCGGGGACGAGGGAGCCAGCCGCGTTCGCGAGAAATGCATCGAGGAGCGGGCCCAGATTGCCGTCCCGGGTCACCCGGCGGCCCATCGGTGGATTGCTGATGATCAGCGAGACGTGCTTTACCCGGTAGCTGCGTGCGTCGCCCTGTGCGAGCTGTACGCTGAGCTGCGCGCGCTCGGCGTTGGCGCGAGCGGCGGTGAGGGCGGCACCTTCCAAATCGCTGCCATGAAGCTCACGAAACGGGCCGAGCAAGCCGCGCTCGATCAGCTCGAGCCCGCTGCCCACGAACGGATCCCACACGATGTCCTCGGCGCGCGCGCCCGCGACTCGCGCCAAGGCGGCGGCCAGCGTGGGATGCGACGCCGCGCGCACGTCTTCACGGCGGTAGCTGAAGCGCGGATCTTCGAAGCGACGCGGACATAACTCGAGCGTACTCCGGTGAGTGTCGATCAAGACCTCCCAGAGCGACTCTTGTGTGTCGTTGTGGAACCAGGAGATGCGCTCGGCGATGGCGGCCGCGAGCCGCCACACCTTGTCCCTTTGGTGTCCGCCCTCGGCGAACGTCAGGCGAAAGCGCGCGCGCCCGTTGGTCCAGGCGCGCACCGCACGCTCCGCATCTGGATGCTCGAGCGCGCTCACCACGCGGGCGGCCAGGCTGTCTTGATTAGAGCCCGGCAGCGGGATTTCGATGCCAAAACCGAGCGCGGTGCGTAGCCGCAATAGTTCGCCGAAGGCGCCGCGATGGCTCAGGCGAATGCGATCCGGACCGACCACCGTGGCCGCGCCCAAGCTGCGCGCTTCTTCGGCCAGCACCCAGGACAGCCCCGAGCGACAGTGCGCGATCACTGATTGCGGCGCGCCGAGCGCTTGCCCCATATCGATCGATGACGGCGCGCCGCGACCGATGTCGCGCTCGAGCATCAGCCGCGCGCGCTCGACGATGCGCGCGAGCTCGGGATCCGACGGGCGCTCGGCGCGCAGCAGCGCGAGCGCGGCTTCGCTGCCGCTCTTGCCCAAGGCTTCAGCCACGCTGCGACGCTCCAAAATGCTGGCGAGCGGCCAACGCTCGAGCAGGCGCGGGGCGGCTTCCGGCACTGCCAGCTTGCCAAGTGAGCCGCTGGCCACGCGCCGCACGCGTTCGTCGGCATCCTCGAGCCCTGCCAGCAATGCGCTGCGAAATTCGGCTGCGGCGGAGCCGTTGGCGACCCGCCCGAGTACGGCGTACAAGCGCGAGCGCTCGCGGGGTTCAGCTGCGGTCAGCCGCGTGAGGGCGATGCGCCCAGCGGCTTCGCCGGCCCGGCCCAGGGCTCGCTCCAACTTGCGCGCGTCTTCCCGCTCGGCGATGGCCAGGGCCGAGAACAGCTTGGCGAAATGCTTGGCGCCCGGGGTAAACCCGGGATCACTGAGCCAGGCGCTGATTTCGGCAGGAAGATCGCTTGCGGTCGACACGGCAGGTGACTTAGCACTCCGTGCCACAGCCCATGAGAGATTTCGCGCCCCTTCCGGCCTGGCAAGTGCTCAGCGATACGTCGCTCATCTCGCAACGCTGGCTCGAGGTGCGCGAGCAGCGCGTGCGCTTGGCCAATGGTCACGAGATCGACCGCTTTCACCTGATCCGCGGCCCGCACTGGGCTGCGGTGGTGTGCCTGACCCGTGACCGGGAAGTGGTCTTGGTGCGGCAATACCGTCATGGCATCGGCGGAGCGAGCCTGGAATTGCCGGCGGGCGTGCTGGAAGCCGAGGAAGCGCCGCTCGATGGAGCGCGCCGCGAATTGCGCGAAGAATCGGGCTTCGAGGCAGAGACTCTCGAGCCGCTCATTTCAATCGCGCCGGAGCCTGCGCGCAATTCGACACGCGCGCACTTCTTCTTCGCGCGGGGCGCCGTGCGCGTCGCCGAACTTGCGCTCGATAGCAGTGAAGAGCTCGAGGTCCTGCTCGTGCCCGCGCCGGAGGTGCTGGAGCTGATCGATCACGGTCAGATTGTGCATGGCGCGCACATCGCGGCCATCTTGTTAGCTTGGCGCCGCGGCCTGCTCGCTTAGGTGAGCGAGCACTGCCTTCAATTCGCCCGGCAAGGGCGCTTCACAAGTGACGTGACTGTTGCTGCTGACGACCGTGACCGCCGAGCAATGCAAAAAGCTGCGGTCTAGACCATGGCGATGCTCGAAGTAGGTATTCGACGGCGGGTCGCCGAAGCGCGGGTCGCCGAGCAGGGGATGTCCGACTCCGAGCAGCAGTTGGCGTAGCTGCGGCGGGCTCGCCTGTTCGGGCCAGATCGTCAGCAAACTGTGTCCGCCCCGCACGCTTTCACGCAAGTAACGCGTGCTCGCGGACACGACTCGCCCGCTCTCCCGCACTGGCCGTCGAATGCGCCCGCGCTTGTGGGTCACGCCGCGACACAACGCGACGAAGCTCTGCGTGCCGCTGCGGAACGCGAGCTCGAGCGCGGGCAGTGCGGCTGCTGTGCGAGCGAACAGGCACACGCCACTGCTGTCCGGGTCGAGCCGCTGTGCCGATAGCGCCACCGCGCCGCTCGCGCCGGGCAGCTTTCTCACGCGATCGAGCAGGCTATGCGCGTAACCTGTTTCCGGGCTGACCGGTTCGTAGCCGGACTTCAGGACGGCCAACCAGTGCTCGTGTTCGTACAGCAGCTTCGGCGCGGGGAGGGGCCCACGACGAAGTGCAACCAGGCACTCCACCGCCGCGCTGTGTGGAATCATGTCGAACGGCCAGAGCCGTTCTGCGACGTAGCCGACCTCGCTCAAATGCGCGAGATCGCGGGCAAGCGTCGCCGGATCGCAGGACATGTATAAGATCGCACTCGGTTCGAGCGCGCTGATCCCGCGCCGCACTTCACTGGACAGACCACGTCGGGGGGGATTCACGATCAGCGCTTGAAAGTGCCCTGGATTCGCCTCGAATTCACGTAGGACGCGCTCGGCTTGGCCGTTCACGGTTCGAAGCGCGAGCTTTTGTTCACGCGCCGCTCGCTCCACGTGCGAAAGGGCTGGGCCGAACGCTTCGACCGCGGTGACCGCGAAGCCAGCGGCGGCGAGCCGCAACGCGAGTGCGCCCGAGCCCGCATACAATTCGAGCACGCGGCTGGCGCCGAGTTCCTTCAGCGCGAGCTCGATGCGGCCATGCGCGGCATTGGCTTGCGCGAGGTGGGCTTGGGTGAATGCGCCGTGAGCGGCCAAATGGTACGGACCGTGTCCCTGCAAGTGATGCGCCGCGACCTCGTCCCCGCTGAGCAGGACGTGCCCTGTGCCGAGCAGCGTGGCCGCGCCGGTCTCGCGGAAGCTGGCGGCGACCGAGCGCACGTCGCTCGATTCTGCGCGTAGCGCTTGCGCGAGGCGCTGCAGATCCGCGATCGCGGTGCCGTGCGAGGCGATCAAGGTCACCAGCACGCCGTCATCCACCAGCCGGACGTCCAGGCCGTCGAGCGCGGGCGTGGCGCGGGATAAAACGCGCCGCGCTGCCGCAACCACGCGCGCCAAGATCGGAGACAGCACGCGGCATTCCGGGATATCGACCACGCTGTGCGAATCGCGTTCGAACAGCCCGAGCGCGCCGTCCTTGCCGAACACGAGCTTGGCGCGCGCGCGATACGCTTGGGTCGGCTCGGCACCCGCGACTGGGTCGAGTTGCAATTTCGCGAGCTGCGGGTAACGCGCGATGCCGCGCTCCACGAATGCATGCTTCCGCGTCAGCTGCTCCGAATAGGGCACGCCCAGGAACGCGCAACCGCCGCAGCGGGCGCCGTGCGGGCAATCCAGGGTCTCGCTCTCGGGCATTGGGCGGGCACAGGATTGTCGCTCCGCGCGCGCCGCGCTAGTCCATCCGTGTGCGCACTATCCTTCTTTTGATTGGCAGCAACTTGTTCATGACGGCCGCTTGGTACGGCCATCTCAAATATCGCGGCGTGGCCTTGTGGAAAGTGATCCTGATCAGTTGGGGGATCGCCTTTTTCGAGTATTGCTTGCAGGTCCCGGCCAATCGCCTGGGGTACGGGGAATTCAGCGCCTTCCAGCTGAAAATCATCCAAGAAGTCATCACCCTGGTGGTGTTCTTGGGGTTCGCGACCTTTTGGCTCGGGGAGCGCCTGCGCTGGAACTACGGCGTCGCGTTGGCCTTGATTCTGGCGGCAGTGTACTTTGCGTTTCTGCCCGGTAGGGCGCCAGGTTAAGCTGGCGCCAGGAAGTGAGCACACAGCCCAGCAAGCCGCCGGCGCTCCTGCGCAATCCGAGCCCGCTCGGCGTCGGGGTTACCCGCTTCGAGATCAGAAACCTCGACCAGCGCTGGTACACGGACATCTATCACTACATGCTCGCCATCAGCTGGCGGCGGCTATTGGGTGTGTTTTTTCTGGTCTATATCGGGACCAACGCGCTCTTCGGCTTTCTTTTTTGGTTGGGTGGGAACGACATTTCCAACGCCCGAGTTGGCTTCTACGCCGACGCGTTCTGGTTTAGCGTGCAAACCTACGCGACGATCGGCTACGGCACGATGGCGCCGACCACCACCTACGCGCACGTGCTCGTCACGTTCGAGGCGTTCGCGGGCATGATGGCGCTGGCGCTCGGCACGGGCATCGTGTTTGCGAAGTTCTCGCGACCCACCGCGCGTATCGCGTTCAGCAACAACATCGTCGTGCACGTACGCGATGGCCAGCCCGTGTTGGAATTTCGCTTGGCCAACCAACGTCGCGGCTCGCTCAGCGACGCGACCATGAAGTTCAGCGTGCTGCGCGACGAGATGACCGCCGAAGGTCAACCCATGCGGCGCGGGTATCCGCTCGAGCTCGAACGCGCGAACATGCCCGTGCTCAGCTTGGCGTGGAACCTGATCCACGTCCTCGACGACCACAGCCCGCTCCGTGGCTTGTGCCCGGGCGAACCGATGGAGGCCGTGATGGGCTTCATCGCCATTCTGACCGCCCACGACGACACGATGGGCGATACCGTCTATGCGCGCCAATTTTGGACCCGCGATGACGTGCGCCACAACGTCCGCTTCGTCGACATGATCGATGCGAAATCCGTGCCCGGCGTGATCAGCATTGACCACGCGCGGTTGAATGACCTGAACCCAGTCCCGGTGGCCGCGCTGGCGGCCGTGGCCTCGGATGCGGACTCGGAGCAGGCAGGCGCAGCGATAGGGGACTAGCCGTCAAGCACACCTCACAGCTTCTCACTCTCGCTCTCGGTGCGCGCGTAGCGCCGCACGCTCGCGCCGGGCGCGCGGAAGACAGCTCAGCCGCATGCCGGGAACCAAAACGAGCGAAAAGGCTTGGCTGACCAGATCACGATCAGCCAATGAGATGGCGGACCTACGAGAATCGACCGAACGGGCGCGTACTTTCCCCGGGCGCAGCGCGGGCGGCCCAGCGATCACCAGCCGAGCGTACGCAAACGCGAGTCTCAAGCCGCGCGCCGAAGGCGCCGCGCGTCAACGTCTGTCCCCCGACCACGCGAGGGACAGACGTTGTTGGTCAGGGTGGCGCTTGGCGGGGCAGATGTTGGGTGCTAGCGCGGGGGGATGAAGCTGTTTCGGTTTGGTCCAGTGGGCGCGGAGAAGCCGGGCTTGTTCGTCGACGGTGTGGGGCGGGTGGATGTTTCGGCGTTCGGCGAAGACTACGGCGAGGCATTTTTTTGCTCCGACGGGCCGGCGCGTTTGGCGCGGTTCCAGGCGGAACAGCCGGGGCAATGCCCACCGGTTGCGGCGAATGCGCGGACTGGCCCGGCGATCGCGCGGCCGAGCAAGATCGTTTGTGTGGGCTTGAACTACCGAGACCACGCGCTGGAAACAGGGGCACCGATCCCGAGCGAGCCGGTGTTGTTCATGAAGGCCAGCTCGGCGGTGTGCGGACCGAATGACGACCTGCTCTTGCCGCGCGGTTCGCTGAAGACCGATTGGGAGGTCGAGCTCGGCGTCGTCATCGGCAAGACCGCCCGCTACGTGGAGGAGTCGGCCGCGCTCGAGCACGTGGCGGGCTTCGTGCTGCTGAACGATTATTCCGAGCGCGCCTTTCAGAAAGAACGCGGCGGGCAATTCACCAAGGGAAAAAGCGCGGACACGTTCGCGCCGATCGGCCCATTCATGGTCACGGCCGACGCCATCGACGCCTCCGATTTGCGGCTTTGGCTGAGCGTGAACGGCGAAGTTTGCCAAGACAGCCGCACCAGCTCGCTGCTTTTCTCGGTCCCGAAGCTGATCGCGTACATCAGCTCGTTCATGACGCTATTGCCCGGGGATTTGTTGAGCACGGGCACGCCCGCCGGTGTCGGCGCGGGGCGCAAGCCGCCGAGCTTTCTCAGAGCGGGCGACATCGTCGAATTCGGCATCGACGGTCTCGGTGAAGCGCGCCAAGTCGTGATCGCGTCCGCGTGCTAAAGAGCCCCCGCCCATGAAGTTCGTGCACGCTGCGGATTTGCACTTGGACAGCCCGCTCGCCGGGCTCTCCAAGTACGAGGGCGCGCCGGTCGAGCAGATCCGTGGCGCCACGCGGCGTGCACTCGAGAACCTAGTCAAGCTGTGTCTGAGTGAGCAAGTGCAGCTGTTGCTGATCGCGGGCGACTTGTACGATGGTGACTGGCGGGACTACTCGACGGGGCTGTTCTTTGCCAAGCAGATGGCCGCGTTGCGCGCGGCGAACGTGCGCGTGGTCTGGATCCGCGGTAACCACGACGCCGCCAGCAAGCTCACCGCACACTTGAATTTACCGGACAACGTGCGGGAGCTTTCGCACAAAAAGCCGGACTCCTTCCTGCTCGAAGATTTGGGCGTGGCGGTGCATGGTCAGGGCTTCGATACCCGCGAAGTAACGACCGATCTCAGCCTGCGTTACCCGGAGCCGAAGCGGGGGCTGTTCAACATCGGGCTGTTGCATACCGCGCTGGAGGGCAGGGCAGGGCACGCGCCGTACGCGCCCTGTCGGTTGAGCGCTCTGATCGATCGCGGCTACGACTACTTTGCGCTCGGGCACGTGCACACCCGTGAGCTGCTGAGTGAGCGGCCCTGGATCGTGTTTCCGGGCAATTTGCAGGGCCGCCATGCGCGCGAGACCGGCCCGAAGGGCGCCAGCTTGGTGACCGTCGAAGGCGAGCAAGTGCGCTCGGTCGAGCATCGAGCGCTGGACGCCGTGCGCTGGCACGTGGCTGAAGCCGAGGTCAGCGCGGAGCTCTCACTCGACGGCGTGCTCGAGCGTGTGCGCGAAGCGCTCAACGCCGCCGTCGCGCAGAGCGATGGCCGACTCTCCGCGGTGCGCGTCCGCATTCATGGCGCAAGCGCCGCGCACGAGCAGCTCGCGGCGCGCTTCGAACGCGTGACGGAAGAGGTCCGCGCGTTGACCCTGGATTTGTCGGCCGAGGCTTGGCTCGAGAAGGTCGAGCTCGCCACGCGGCCCTTGGCCGAGCGCGCCGAGCTGCGCGAACGCGAGGACGCGATCGGTGAGCTGCTGCGCGGTCTCGGCAATCTCGCTCATGACGACGCTGCGTTGCTCGAGCTCGCCGCCGAGCTGGTCGAGTTGAAGCGCAAGCTGCCGCCCGAGCTGCGTGAAGGCCCCGATGCGATCGACTTGGAGAGCCCGGAAGCCCTGCGCCGTTTGCTGGCGGAGGTCGAGCAAACGCTGGTGCCCGCCGTGCGCGGCTCCGAGGAACTTGCGTCTTGAGGTTTCAACGTCTCGATTTTGCGGCGTTCGGACCGTTCACGGGGCTGAAATTGGACCTCGCGGGCGGCGCACCGGGCGGCTTTCACATCGTGTTCGGCCCCAACGAGGCCGGCAAGAGCAGCGCCCTGCGCGGCGTGCATGATTTGCTGTTCGGCTTTCCCGAGCGCACGCCCGATGCGCATGTGCACCCGAACGCGGAACTGCGCATTTCGGCCGCGCTGACTTCCGAGGCCGGGCAAGTGGTCGAGCTACAACGGCTCAAGCGTCGCAAAGACGCGCTGCGCGACGCCGCCGATGTGCCGATCGACGAAGGCGCGATGAGCTCGCTCTTGGGCGGCGTGGACGCGCAGCTCTTCGAGCGCCTGTTCGGGCTCGATCACGAGCGGCTCCAGCGCGCCGGGGAGGCCTTGCTCGAGGATCAGGGCGACGTGGGCGAGAGTTTGTTCGACGCCGGCTCCGGCGGGCGCGGCATTCGCAGCGTACTGTCGGCGCTCGAGCAAAGCGCGGATGAAATCTTCAAACCGCGTTCCGGCAAAGCCAGCCTGAATGTGCTGCTCGAGGCATACAAAGAGGCCAAATCGGCCACCCGTGACGCGCTGGTTTCGCCCGAGAAGTGGCTGGCTCAAGCCGAGCAGCTGGAGGCCGCGCGCGCCCGCCTGGAAGAGCTCGGGGAACGCCGGAAAAAGCTGCGAGAAGAGTCGAACGCGCAGAGCCGTTTGGATGCCGTGCTCGGGCCGATCGCCCAGCGCAACGCGCTGCGCGACAAGCTGGACGCGCTGGGCGTCTTGCCGCTGTTGGCCGAAGACGCCGGTGAGCGACGCGTGCGCGCACAACGCACGCTCGACGAAGCGCAGCACGAACGTGCCCGCCTCGAGCGCGAAATCGCAAAAAAGCAAGAGCGCTTGGCTGAGCTCGTGGTGCCCGAAAATCTGCTCGGCGTGAGCGCAGAGGCGATCGAGAAGCTGCGCGACCGCGTCGGAAAATTCCGCGCCGCGGAGGAGGATTTACCGCGTCGTCATGAAGACGCGCGTCGCCACGAGGCCGAGCTCTCGCGCTTGGTGAGCGTGCTTTATCCCGGCCAGTCACTCGACAGCTTGGAAGCGCTGCGTCCGAGTCAAACCGAGCTTTCGCGAGTACGAAAGTTGCCACAACGTCAGGCGGCGCTGCTCGAGCGCGTGGCCAACGCGCTCAAATCGCTTCGCGGTTTGGCCGTGCAGCGCGCTCAGGCGGCGGCCGCGTTGGCCGATTTGCCAGCGCCCCGTGAGCTGGGCGTGCAGCGCCGCGTGCTCGCTCTGGCGCGGGCCAATGGCGACGTCGAGCGTCGCGCGCGCGAGGCGCTTGTCCTGAGTGAGAAGCTCGAGCTGCAGGCGAAATCCAAGCTCTCGGCGCTCGGCCTTTGGCGTGGCAGTTTGGAGGCCCTGCCCGGTTTGGAACTGCCGTCGGAAGAGACCATTGATCGCTTTCAACATGAATTGGCCGAGCGAGCACTGCGCTCGGCCGAGCTATCACGGGATCGCGCGTCGCACTCGCAACGGCTCGCGCACACCGCACAGAAGATCAAAGCCATCGAAGGCTCGGGCAGTGTACCGAGTGAGGCCGCACTCGATTCCGCGCGTACCCGCAGAGACGACGGTCTGCGCCGCGTGCTTGGCGCTTGGTCCCGTGGCGAGCCGGCCAACCTGATCGACCGCGAGTACAGCGCGGAGTCGCCACTCGCGGACGGCCTCGAGCGGGCCGTGAAGGCCGCTGACGAGCAGGCGGATCGCCTACGCCGCGAAGCCGAACGCGTATCGACCTTGGCTGCTCTCGCGGCGGAACGCGAACAGCTCAGCGCCGACCTGGTTGCGCTCGAAGCGCAGAAACTAAGCCTCGACGAGCAGTTGGCGACGAGCGAGCGAGCGTGGGTCGCGGCCTGGCGCGCCGCCTGCATCGAGCCCACCTCGCCGGCCGAGATGCGCGCTTGGCTCGCCCGCCAGCGCGTGCTCTCGGAGCTCGCGCAGCGCGCCCAAGATGCACGACTCGAGGCCGCGAGCGCGAGCCGCGAGCGCCATGCCCTCCGCGCCGAGCTGAGCGGCGCATTGGGTCAACCGGCGACGCCGGACCAATCGCTCGGGGCGATGCTCGCCGCGTGTGAGGAGGCGGTCGAAGCGGGTACGCGCGCGGCAGATCGGCGACTCGAGCTGCTCGAAGCGCTGCGAGACATCGACCGTCAGCAGGCCGAGCGTGAGCAGGAGCTCGCGAGCGAACGCGAGGCGCTCGAGGCCTGGCAGATCGAATGGCGCGTCGCGACGGCGAAGCTGGGCTTTGCCGGCGATCTTTCGCCGGATGAAGTCGTGACGCGTTTGGATTCGCTGTCGGGACTGTTCGACGGCTTGGTGCAACTCTCCGATCAAAGGCGGCGCGCCACGCGCATCGAGGAAGATCGCGCCAAATTCCAAGAGCATGTTTCCGAGTGGATCGAGACCTATGCGCCCGATCTCGCGCCGCGCGCGCCGGATGTCGCGGCCGAGGAGCTCGTGCGTCGCTTCCAGGCGGCCGAGCACCAGCGCGCGGAGAGCCTGCAAATCCAGGCTGATCTGGCGGAGGTGACGAGCGCGCTATCGGCGCTCGAGGCGCGCTCGGCGCAGGCCGAGGGCGAACTCGAGAGCTTGCGCGCAGCCGCACGTGCGCCAGATCTCGGCTCATTGGCCGCGATCGAAGGACACGTCGCCGAAGCGCGTGGCCTGCAGCGGCAACTGGATGCGGTCGAAGGGTCGCTACTCAAGGACGAAGGCGTCCCGCTGGAAGCCCTGGTGGCAGCCGCCCGCGGGGTGGATCGAGCCGCGCTGCAGGTCCGCTTACGCGAACTCGAAGAAGAGCTGGAGCGGCTGGACGACGAGCATCAAAACCTGAGCGCCCAAGTGCGCGACCTCGAGCATGGGTTGCAGCGTTATGCCGAGACGGATGCGGCTGACTACGCGCAAGGCTTGAGCGTGCAGGCGGCCGAAATTCGCGAGCAAGCGCTGCGCTACGCGCGGCTCAAGCTGTCTTCGGTCGTGCTCCAGCGCGAGGTGGAACGCTACCGCGAACAGAATCAAGGTCCGGTGCTGAGACGCGCTTCGGTGCTCTTTCCGAGGCTCACCCTGGGAAGCTTTCGGGGCCTGCGCGTGGGCGTCGAAGAGCGCCAAATCGTCGCGCTGCGCGAGGATGGCAAGGAGGTGTCGGTCGATGGCTTGAGTGAAGGCACCCGCTACCAGCTTTACCTTGCGTTGCGCATCGCCAGTTTGGAGCGTTATCTAGAGCGGAATCCGCCCTTGCCGCTGGTACTCGACGACATTTTGATTCACTTCGATGACGAACGCGCCGCTGCGGCGCTCGGCGTTCTCGGTGAGCTCTCGGAGCGGATTCAGATCCTCTTTTTCACGCATCACGCCCGGGATCTGACCCTCGCTGCCGGCGCAATTCCCGCACGAAGCTTGTTCCGTCACGGCTTGTCGGGGCCGCTACTCAAAAGCGGTTGAGCGATTCGATTGGGCTGTCGCGAACGCGAGCCTTCGACACAAAGCGACACGAGTGGGTGCGATAGACCCCGACACCGGCCGAGCGCGCGCTTCTCGCCCGAACCGTGGCAAGCTTGCCGCGCGCTTGCCCGAAGGAGTATCCTTCCAAAGTCACTTCTTCAGTCCCGGTTTTCTTTCGATGGCGATGACCCACTCCCCCTTGGTGTTCGGCTGATGAGCGCAAATTGGGGACCGGGCACGATCATCCTCGGACGCTATCGGTTGGAGTCGATCCTCGGCCGCGGCGGCATGGGCTCGGTCTGGCGCGCGGAGCACTTGCAATTGCGCTCGCCAGTTGCGATCAAGTTGCTCGACGACGCGATCTCGCACAATCAGCAGATGCTCACGCGCTTCATGCGCGAAGCGCAGGCCGCAGCGTTGTTACGCAGCCCGCACGTGGTTCAGATTTTCGACGT
Source organism: Pseudomonadota bacterium (assembly GCA_037200885.1). Classification (GTDB taxonomy): domain Bacteria; phylum Myxococcota_A; class Polyangia; order Polyangiales; family Polyangiaceae; genus PMG-095. Next base: position 2,410,138 of record JBBCIN010000002.1, on the reverse strand, counting down.
CGGCGTCGAGGATGGCACCGCCTTCATTGCGATGGAGCTGCTCCGCGGAGAATCCTTGGCCGAGCGCATCGCTCGGCTCAAGCAATTGCCGGCCGAAGAGGTGATTGGCTTCTTGAGCCAGGTGCTGCGCGCGATCGCCAAGGCGCACGAGGCCGGGATCGTTCATCGCGATCTGAAGCCGGACAACATTTTCATTTGCGCGGAAGAGCCGGAGTTTGCAAAAGTCTTGGATTTCGGCGTAGCCAAGGTCACAGCCGGTGAGCTTTCGGCGATCGGCGGCGGTGGTACGCAACCGGGCATGATGATCGGCACGCCGTACTACATGAGTCCCGAGCAAATGCGGGCGAAAGACGTCGATGCTCGCGCCGATCTCTGGAGCATTGCCGTGATCGCTTACGAGTGCATGGTCGGCGTTCGTCCTTTTACGGGCGACGAGCTCGGTGAGCTGGTGATTGCGATTTGCACGGGGCCGGCGCCCATCCCGTCACAGAACGCGAGTGTGCCGCCTGGCTTCGACGAGTGGTTCGTCAAGGCCACGCAACGCGATCGCGATCGCCGCTTCGGTTCCGCGCGTGAAATGGCAGAAGAGCTGATCAAGCTGAGCTCCGCCGTCGGCCCCTCGCGCCCGCAGTTCACGACCGTGCGAAATATCGCCTCGATCCCGGTGCCAGGTCCGCGGCCGAAAGCTTCGTCGTCGCGCGCGCCGAGCGCCGACAACTTGGACCTAACGACGGGCCAGCGCGCGGCGACCTCCGAGTCGCTCGAACACTCGCGCGCACCACTCGGTGCGCCGGTCTATGCGCTGATCGTCGCCGCAGCGTTGATCGTGGCTGGCGTCGGCGCGTTCGTGGCTTTCGGCGGGGCCTCGGTGTTCAAGGGCGCGGTCGCTCCGGGGGCCGCAGCCGCAACGCTGACGACCACGATGCCCATCGTCGCTGCGGCGAGCCCGGTGCAAACCGTATCTGCCGCGTCTGCCCTGCCTGGCCCTTCCGCTTCTGCGACGAGCGCGTCAGCCGCGTCTTCCAAGGCCGCCGCGTCGAGCTCGGCCCCAGCAGCCAAATCCAAGGCTCCCCGCGCGCCGAAAAATGACGTAACGGAGTTCGGCCTCAGGCGCTGACGATTTCGATCTGACCGGCCAAGATCACGGCCAGCAGCACGTCCTGATCCGCGTTCATCTGCAGCGAGTGTTGGCTGCCTTCGCTCATGTCGTGGAAATCACCCGCACCGTACCAGCGCTGCTCGTGGTCGAAATAGCCGCCGTCGAGGATCAGCACGCGCTCTTGGCCCAAGTGCCGGTGCGGCGGAAAGGGCATGCCCTTTTTTAGGCGTACGAAGCCGGTATCGAACCCCGCGACCGCTGGACCGCCCTGGAAATGAAACAGTGATACCCAGGGGAGGGGGCCCTGCTCCCACGCTGCTTCGTTCCCGGCGCGCGCGAAGATCGAACGCAGCGCTTCCGCACTCAAATCGAAGAACTGCGTCAGCTTGTCGAATAGCGGCGCAAAGCGCTCGTCGCTCTCGGAGACGGCGGCCAAGAGGCGCGCCCGACCCTTCGCCAAGCCGGATTGATCCGGCTCGGGCAACGCGCCGAGCCGCGCGAACAACTCGGCGAGCTGACGGCGCTCCGCGTCGTTGGTGGCGTGCTCGGCTGCGAAGTCGGGCAGAAGCGAGTCCGGGGTGAACGGCTTCATCAGCTGTCTTCCCGCTGATCGGCCAGGGCCAAGCGTAGCGAGCTGAGCGCCGCTGCCACGCGTGACTTCACGGTGCCAATCGGAATGCCGACTCGCGTCGCAATCTCGCTCGAGCTGAGCCCCTCGAAGTAGCCGAGCATGAGCACCTCGCGCTGTTCGACGTTCAACACCGAGAGCAACTGCCGAAGGCGAGTGCGATCGGGTGCTTCGCAGTCGTCTGCCTGCGGATCGGCCAGGCTGGCCAGCCAATCCCGGTCACCCGTCGGCACGGTGCGTGCCACGCCTGCGGACTTCCGAAAGTCGATCGCGCGGCTGCGCGTACGGAGCAAAAGCCATGCTTTGACGCTACCGCGAGTTTCATCGTAGTCCACTGCGCGGCGCCAGGCTTCTACGAACACGTCGTGCACGATGTCTTCTGCCTCAGGTTTGCCGATCACGATGCGCCGCGCCAGTCCGAGCATGAGCGGCGCATGCCGATCGTAGAGTGACGCGAGCGCGCGCATGTCCCCGTTCGCGATGGCGCGGACCAGGGCTTCGTCGCTTTCGGGCGCGCTTGCGCTTCTGTCGCTGTCACGGTTCACGCGCGCGGAACCGTACCAGCGCCCCTCCCACCGATCCAGCGGTCGCTCCACGCATGAGGTGCGCGCCGGATAAACGCGGCGAACGCTGAAACTTGCTACACCCTTTTACGTACGCGCGGGCCAAGGCTTCGGATCGCCGTTCGAGCCGACTTTCGCCCCGGGCTTGACAGGCGTCGGTTGCTAGCGAAAAAGGTCCTTGGTTTGGCGGACTTGCCTGAAGAAATCGCGCTGGAGCTCGGCCTCGACGAAGCTCAGGACGAGGCCAATCTTCGCCGGCTGGTGGCAAGCAAGCTTTCCGTCTCGGCCGCAGAGCTGCCAGGCGTCACGGTGGAGAAGCGGTCACTCGATGCGCGTAGGGGTCGCGTTCGCTTTCACCTGCAAGTCTCGCTGTCTAACCCCGAAGGCAGAGCGCCGCTCGGCGGCGCAGTTCTGCGCGAGGTACGCGAGAGCCCGAAGGTGATCGTGGTCGGCGATGGCCCCACCGGACTTTTTTGCGCCTATGAGCTTGCGCGCCACGGCATTTTTGCGCACGTGCTCGATCGTGGCAAACCCGTGCAGCCGCGTCGGCACGATCTCAAGGCGTTGAACGCGCGCGGTGCCGTCGACGCCGATAGCAACTATTGCTTCGGTGAGGGTGGCGCCGGCACCTACAGCGACGGCAAGCTGTATACGCGCTCGCACAAGCGCGGCAACGTGCGCGACGTGATTGAGTTGCTTGCGCTGCACGGTGCGCCCGCTGCAATCTTGAGCGACGCGCGCCCGCACATTGGCAGCAATCGCTTGCCCAAGGTGGTCACCGCGTTGCGCGAGCGGCTGGAAGCGGTAGGTCAGCGCTTCGAGTTCGGCGCGCGCGTGGTTGGCCTGGCAATCGAGGAAAATAGCGGCAAAAAGCGCGTGATTGGCGTACGCCTCGCTGACGGTCGAGAAATCACCGGCGACGCCGTGGTGCTCGCGACCGGTCATTCCGCGCGCGACGTATACGAGTGGCTCTCCGAGTCGGGTGTGACTCTCGAGTCAAAACCGTTCGCGCTGGGCGTCCGCATCGAGCACCCGCAGCCGTTGATCAATCGTTTGCAATATGGGGCGGCCGCCGAGCACCCGCTCTTGCCCAACGCCGCCTATCGCATCGCAGAAACGATCGAGGGCCGCGGCGTGTTCTCGTTCTGCATGTGCCCGGGCGGTTGGGTGGTGCCGGCGTCGACCGCGCCGGGTGAGTTGGTGGTCAATGGCATGAGCCTTTCGCGCCGCGATTCACCGTATGCGAACTCGGGCCTCGTCGTAGGCATCGAGCCGGCGGATTGGGTCAAAGCGGGCTTCTCGGGGCCGCTGGCTGGGGTTCAACTGCAGCGGCAATTGGAGCGCGCAGCATTCACCGCGGGCGGTGGCGCGCTGGTCGCTCCCGCCACGCGCGCCACGGATTTTCTGGCCCGGCGCGCTTCGTCCACGCTGCCTGAATCGAGCTACATTCCCGGTTTGCTCGCGAGCGACATCGGAGCCGTGCTCGACAGCGTTGGCGTCGATCTCACGCGGCGCTTGCGCGCGGCGCTGTCGCGCTTCGCCCGCTCCATGCCCGGCTACGTCAGCGACGAGGCCGTCTTGATCGGCGTCGAGTCGCGCACCAGCTCTCCGGTGCGCGTGCCACGCGATCCGCATAGCCTGGCTTCTCCGGAAATCGATGGCTTGTATCCGGCGGGAGAGGGCGGAGGCTACGCGGGCGGCATCGTCAGCGCCGCGCTCGACGGCATGCGCATCGCCGAAGCCCTGGCCAAAAAATTCGCCTGAACGCGCGCAACGCCAAAGGGGGCTAGCGCGCTCTGGCGAATGCTAGGGCCGGCAGCGATGACGGACGCGGAGCGCGCACGGTGTCCGGGGCGGCGCCGCTCGCCGGCGGGAGCATGGACTCGAAGCGCGGCGGGCAACAATGATCGGTGTCGTTGACGGTGGTGTGCAGCAGCTGCTCGGGTTCGGCCTCTTCCAACGCGGGATCACCGGGCGGTGAGCTCAAGCGCAGCAGAGTGCGATCGAGCGTATCGAGCGCTTCGCTCTCCGACGCGCCAGCGGCCTCGACCGAGCCCGAAAAGGCGCGGTATACGCCCGACCCCTCACGCTCCGTCGGCGGAGCAACGTCTTCATCCTGATACACGCAGGCGAGTGGCCCGCTCTGTAGGCGAATTAGCTTCACGTGGGGAAAGAACGGTCCGCTTGCCGTGGCGATTAAGAGCGGCATCGCCGAAGCGGCATCTTCGATAAGCGCCGCTGGAAGCGCGTCAGAAGCATGACACCGGCAGATTGGCAAATAGCCGACTTAGCTCAGCCCGAGCGCAGCGTGAGCTCGGCGATTTCCGATGGCGCGCCGAGCCGCATCGGCGGCCCCCAATAGCCCGTACCGCGACTCACGTACACGAGCGAGTCGCCGAAACGCGCGAGGCCCGCTACCACCGGCTGCTGAAGGCGCACCAGGTAGGTCCACGGCCAAAGCTGTCCGCCGTGCGTGTGCCCGGACAGCTGCAGGCCAACGCCGTGATCCTTGGCCTCGAAAATCGTGCGCGGCTGGTGCGCGAGCAGCACCAATTCACGACTGAGATCTCGGCCTCGAAGGGCCTTCGGCAAATCCTCGCCGTGCCCATCGCCAAAGCGCTTGGCCGAGTGGTCGTCGACCCCCGCCAGATCGAAGCTTGCGCTTTCGCTGCCGATGCTCACCCGCTCGTTGCGCAGCACGCGCACGCCCAGGCGTTCGAGCTCGCGACACCAATCCTCCGCGCCGGAGTAGTACTCGTGATTGCCGGTGACGAAGAAGACGCCGTATTTCGCTCGCAAGTCGGCGAGCGGGGCCACGTGTTCGCGCAGCTCTTCCACGCTGCCGTCGACCAAATCACCGGTGATCACGACCAGGTCTGGCGTGAGCGCGTTGCACTGCCGCACGATCGTCTCGATGAAGCCGCGGTGAATCGTCGGTCCGACGTGCACGTCCGAAAGCTGCACGATGCGCGTCCCGCTGAGCGCGGCCGGCAAGCGCGCCAGCGACACCTCGGTGCGCTTGACGGTGACGTGCCCGAGGCCCGAGCGCAGCGACCAAAGTCCGAGCGAGCCCGCGACCAAGGCCGCGGCTCCGGCCAACAAGCGCGCCACCGCCTGGCGCCGCTCGGGTAAGAGCGGTTCGGCATCGCTCCATGCCCGACTGACCTGCCAAACGCCGCGCACGAGATCGGCCACGCCGACTGCGAGCGTTAGAAACAAAAGTAGCCCGAGCCAGGTCATCGCCAGCCAGATCAAGGCTCCGACTGACCCCCCGAACGCGCTCCGGCGCAGAAACAGACTGGCCGGAATCGCCGCGAACAGGAAAATGAGCGCGTAGCTCAGGGTGCGCGTTACCGCGGCCGGCAAACCAGGATCCCTGACCAGCCGCGACCAGACGTAATAATGGGCCGAACCGGTCAGCGTTATCATGATTGACAGAAACAGTGCGAACGTGAGCAGACGAGGCATATATTTCGTGAAAGATGGGCCTCTTTGCCTGCGCTGCCAAGGGATTCAAAATACCCGTTCTGAGGGTTGAAGAACTGCCACGGCCGGCCTAGGTATTCGGAGTGCAGTGCGTTCGGCGACCGCCGGGCGGCCACCACTTTCCCAAGCCATCGTTTGGGATTTGACCCCAAAATCAGCAGGAGCTCCCGTGGACAGCTACAGGCCCGAATCAGACAAAGACCCGGTCGAAACGCGGGAGTGGCTCGATTCGCTCAAGTCCGTGGTCGAGCACGAGGGTAGGGAGCGCGCTCGCTTCTTGCTCGAGCGCACGATCGAGGACGGCCGGCGCCAGGGCGTGGCGCCCGTGCTGCCGCTCAACACGGACTACGTGAACACCGTGCGGGTGGAGGATCAGCCGGAGTTCCCGGGCGATGAAGCGCTCGAGCGGCGCATTCGCCGCATCATTCGCTGGAACGCCGCCGCCATGGTGCATCGCGGAAACAAGAAGTACGACGGCCTGGGCGGCCACATCTCGACCTACGCCTCGAGCGCCTCGCTGTACGAAATCGGCTTCAACCACTTCTTCCGCGGTAAAGATGGCGACGGCTTGGGGGACCAAGTGTACTACCAGGGCCACGCCTCGCCCGGCATGTACGCGCGCTCGTTCCTCGAGGGCCGCATCAGCGTCGACCAGATGGACCACTTTCGCCGCGAGACCGAGCGTGGCCGCGGTCTGTCGTCTTACCCGCATCCGCGCTTGATGCCGAACTATTGGGAGTTTCCCACGGTCAGCATGGGGCTCGGTCCGATCGGCGCCATCTACCAAGCGCGCTTCAACCGCTACATGGAAAACCGCGGCTTGGCCGACACGTCCAAGTCCCATGTCTGGTGCTTCGTCGGCGACGGCGAGACGGACGAGCCGGAAACGCTCGGCGCCCTGCGCATCGCCGCGGGTGAAAAGCTCGACAATCTGACGTTCATCGTCAACTGCAATTTGCAGCGCTTGGACGGCCCAGTGCGCGGCAACGGCAAGATCATCCAAGATTTGGAAGCGGTCTTCCGCGGTTCCGGCTGGGATGTGACCAAGGTCATCTGGGGCGATAACTGGGACGAGCTGTTCGCCCGCGACACGGAAGGCGTGCTGCGTGAGCACCTGAATGCCGTCGTCGACGGCGAGTGGCAGCGCTTGACTACGGCCTCTGGTGAGACCGTGCGCAAAGCCTTCTTCGCACGCGATCCGCGTATGCTCGAGCTCGTCAGCCACCTGACCGATGATCAAGTCGGTGCCCTGCGCCGTGGCGGTCACAGTAACCGCAAGGTGTACGCCGGCTACAAGCGCGCGTTGGAGAGCAAGGGCCGTCCGTCGGTGATCTTGGCCCACACCGTCAAAGGTTGGCGTCTCGGCGAGGCCTTCGAAGGCAGTTACGTCACGCACTCGAAGAAGAAGTTTCAAGCCACGGAGCTCAAAACGTTCCGTGACGTACTAGAGCTGCCGATCGCAGACGATAAGGTCGAGGAATTTCCGTTCTACCACCCGGGCGCGGACAGCCCGGAGGTGCGGTACCTGACCGAGCGCCGCCGCATCCTCGGCGGTCCGCTGCCCAAGCGCCGCACCAGCGTCGATGTGCAGCTCGAAACCCCGAAGTCGGAGCTGTTCGGCGAGTTCTACCAAGGCATGGCCAAAGGCATCGCCTCGACCACCATGGTCTTCTCGCGCATGCTGGCGAAGCTCTTGCGCGACAAGAAGGTCGGCAAGTACGTCGTGCCGATCGTACCCGACGAAGCACGCACGTTCGGTATGGACGCGCTATTCGGGCAGGTCGGCATCTACGCCGCGCACGGCCAGCTGTATGAGCCCATGGACAAGGGTAAGTTGCTCTACTACCGCGAGAGCAAAGACGGCCAGGTGCTGGAAGAGGGCATCACCGAGGCCGGCTCGATGGCCTCGTTCATCTCGGCGGCCACCTCGTATTCGGTGCTCGGCCAGCCGATGATTCCGTTTTACATCTTTTATTCGATGTTCGGCTTCCAGCGCACCGGCGACCAGTTGTGGGCCGCGGGTGATTCCATGGCGCGCGGCTTCGTGCTCGGCGCGACCGCCGGCCGCACCACGCTGAACGGTGAAGGGCTACAGCACGAGGACGGCCACAGTCACATGGCGGCAATGAGCGTGCCCAATGTGATCGCCTATGACGTGGCCTTCGCCTTCGAGCTCGCGGCCGTGATTGAAGACGGCCTCTCGCGGATGTACGAAAAGAACGAAAATATTTACTACTACATCACGCTTCAGAACGAGGATTACTCGATGCCGCCCATGCCGGAGGGCGCGCGTGAAGGCGTGCTGCGCGGCATCTACAGGTTCAAGAACGCCGAGAAGAGGCTGAAGAATCACGTGCAGCTCTTCGGCAGCGGCTCGATCATGCAGCAGGTCTTGAAGGCTCAAGCGCTGCTGGCGGAGAAGTTCGACGTCTCCGCCGACGTGTGGGGCGTCACCAGCTATCAGCAGCTGCGCAACGACGGCATGTCCTGTGAACGTTTCAATCGTCTGAACCCGGAAGCCACCCCGCGCGTGCCCTACGTCACGCAGGTACTCACCGGGGTCGAGGGCCCGTTCATCGCCGCTTCCGACTACATCAAGGCCACCGCGGATGTGGTGGCGCGCTTCATTCCTGGTCGCTTCGTGCCGCTCGGCACGGACGGCTTCGGCATGAGTGACACGCGCGAGGCCCTGCGCCGACACTTCGAGGTCGACGCGGAGAGCATCGCGCTCGGCGCGCTCGACGGCCTGCGCCAAGACGGCAAACTGAGCGGCCAAGATCTCGCTGCCGCCGTTCAGCAGCTCGGCATCGACACGAGCAAAGTCGAACCAATGACGGTCTGAGCCGGGCAGCGTAGCGCCGCCGCTTGGCGAGCTCGCGTTAACGTTGCAGCAAGCGCTCGGCGATCCGGCGATGAGCATTGGGCATCGCCAGATCGAGCAATTCATCCGGCCGTTTCCAGGCGCATTCGCTGACGGTGAGCGCTTTTGCCGTCCCCGCGGCCACGCGCGTTCGATACGCATCGAGCGTGATTCGGAAGCGCGTGACGGTGTGACGTACGACACACAAGAGTCCGGTCGCTTCACCGCGCAAGCCGACTGCGGACAGGAGCGCGCGCGCGACCGCTGTCTCCGGCGTTTCGGCGGAACTGACCTCGGCGTTCGGAAACAGCCACATCCCCGCCCAGCGGGGCGCATCCGGGCGCAATTTGGTGACCAGCACGCGCCCGCCGCGGGTGGCGATCGCCGAGACCACGTGGACGGGCGTGGCTTTGGCGCGCGCCGGAAGCTCAGGCAAGACGTCGACCAAGCCTGCTGCAAGCGCCTGACAGTGATCAGCCAGCGGGCAAGCCTGGCAGCGTGGCGTTCTCGGCGTACAGACCGTCGCGCCCAATTCCATCAGTGACTGATTGAAATCCCCCGCTGCTTGTTTGGGGATGAGCGCGCGCGCGCGCGCCCAGAGCTCGGCTTTGAGTGGAGCCCTGTTGGGGTCGCCGCGCAGCGCAAACAGCCGCGCCAGCACACGGATCACGTTGCCGTCGACCAATGGCTCCGCGTGGCCGTAGGCGATGCTGGCGATCGCGCCGGCCGAGTAAGGTCCGATCCCGGGTAGGGCCAAGAGCTCGCTGACGCGTTCGGGGACGCGGCCATCGTGGACCCGTAACATCTGTTGCGCGGCGCGCCTCAGATTGCGCGCGCGTGAGTAATAGCCGAGTCCCTGCCAGGCGTGCAGTACTTCGCTCTCCTCGGCGTTGGCCAAGGCCGTCACATTCGGGAAGCGCTGCATCCAACTTTGGAAGTAGGGAATGACCGTCCGCACCTGGGTTTGCTGCAGCATCATTTCGCTCACCCAAACTGCGTACGGGTCCTGCGACTTCCGCCAAGGGAGCTCGCGCCGGTGCTTTGCGTACCAAGTCAGGAGTGCCCGGCCAATTGCCCGGGCGTCTTCTTGCTCCACGGTCTTCTTAGTCAACACGATCGAGATGTAGGTATTGTAGGTCTGTCGAGCGTTCTGCGGTAAAAAACCGGCGCCCCGGGTTTGACTTGTTTGCGCTGTGGGTTCCGTGAGAAAAAGAAGATTCGGATTTCATGGCGGAGCCACTTCTCGTCTCGCTCGAGTCCATACGCACCGACGGTTGGTTCGAGCGCATTGGTGAGGGCATCGGCAGCTTCCAAGCCCTGTGCGACATCGTAGGTCCACGGTTCTTCGGCTTTGCCATGATCACGGGCGCTCGCATCACCTCGCTGACGGTGGATCGCCGCACTCCCGACAACACCTTGGTCGATTTCGTGGTCGGTCCCGAGGATGCGGAAGTGACCGAGAGCGACACGCAGCGGCTGACCCTTGGAGACTTTCGACGTCGCTTGGTGAGCGCGTTGGTCACCGAAGAGCCGCTCGGTCCCGCACCACGCCGCGCCACGGATCTGGAGGCCGTCCAGCTGCACATCGGCGTGCGTTACCTGCTGCTTGCCCCGCTCTACGGTTACACCTTGCGTGAGCTCTCGGTGGACCGCGAGGGTTCGCAGCTCCGCCTGCTCCACGACGGCATCGAGGAAAGCTATTCGGTGGGTGCGTTTCGCGCGCGTCTGCGCACGCACGTCCGTGAGGAGCTCGATCGTCTGGCTCGACCCGCCGCCCGCGGCGCGATCGAGCTGAGCCGGGTCGCCGAGGCCGAGGCGGCTGCCGCCCGCGGCGATCAAGTGCGGATCTTGGAGCTGCTCGGTGCTTGGCCAGCACCACTGGCAATTTTCCTGCGCACGCCCGACGGCCAAATGCTCAACCCGGACACCCGCGCGTTGATCGCCAAGGCGCTCGGTCTGTTGGGCAGCGCGTGCATCTCGCTGGGCGAAATGGGCAAGGGCGAAGAGGTGCTCCGGCTCGGCGTCCAGTATGCGGGGGACGGTAGCGCCGCCTCCGATATCTACTTTCGTCTCGGCGAAGCCATGCTGGGGGATGCTCGGCCGGGCGAGTCGATCGGCCCGCTGCGTCGCGCGGCCAACCTGGGTGCGCCGGGGGACCGCGTCTGGCCGCTGCTGGCGCAAGCGTTCTTGGCCCGCTCGCGCTATGTCGCGGCCTACTCTGCCATCGTCGAGGCGCAGGTCGCTGGGGCTCAGCCCCAGGCCCTTTCGGGTTTGCTCCGGCAGGTGGAAGCGGCCCTTGGGCCGCCCTTCACGGCGTGGCGAAAGTCCGTGGAAATTCCGACGCCTCCGTCGGCTTGAGTGGCTTGGCGGGCGGCCCTTTCGCCGGCTGTGCGTTGCCGCCGCGCGCGTGCATTGACAGCCCGCAGACGCCAGCACTACATAGCGCCCAGACGTAGCGTAATTTCCAGAGGTTGCGCGGTGATCGCGTCCGGGCTGGCCTTTTCGAGCCACTTCTCGGGTGAACGCCCGCCACGCGATCCTCGACGTCCGCGTCAGCCGCACTTCGCCGCGTTGCACCACTAGCTAAGCCCCCGCACCGAGCCCCGCATGCTTCTAACCTATCTCCCGATGTTCGTGATGTTCGCCATCGTGTTGGTGATCTCCTGCGTCATGTTCTTGGGCGGCCAATTCATAGGTCCCAAGAACCCGAACCCCGAAAAGCTCAGTCCCTTCGAGTGCGGTAACGACACCGAAGGCGCGAAGAACACCAAGCTGAGCGTCAAGTTTTATCTAACCGCGATCCTCTTCGTCGTCTTCGACATCGAGGTCGTCTTCATGTACCCGTGGGCGGCCTTGTTCAAGGGCCTTGGCTGGAGCGGCTTTGCGACGATGTTCAGCTTCATCATCGCGTTGGTCGTCGGCCTCGCCTACTGCTGGAAAAAGGGAGCCCTCGAATGGGAGAACTGAAGCAGTCCTCGACTCAGATCCTCGAGCCAGGAGCCGCGGGCGGCGCCGGTTTCGCCACGACGCGTTTGGAGGCCGTTCTGGCCTGGGCGCAGAAGTATTCGCTGTTCATGTACCCGTTCGTGACCGCCTGTTGCGGCATGGAGTTCATGTCCGTCTCGAGCCCGCGCTACGATTTTTCGCGCTTCGGTTCGGAAGCGCCGCGCTTCTCGCCGCGCCAGTCGGATTTGCTCTGGGTCGTGGGCACGATCACGCAACGCCAAGCGCCCATCCTCAAGCGCATCTACGAGCAGATGGCCGAGCCCAAATGGGTACTCGCGTTCGGCACGTGCGCGTCGTGCGGCGGCTTCTACGACAACTACGCGTGCGTCGCCGGCGTCGACAAAGTGATTCCGTGTGACGTCTACGTGCCCGGCTGTCCGCCGCGTCCAGAGGCGGTGCTCGACGGCTTGATGCTGCTTCAGGACAAGATCCAAACCGGCAACCGCACCCCTGCGATCGTCAAGCCTCGCCAAGATCCGGTAATCGAGCAGAACATCGGGCTCGTGCAATTGCGCAAATCGCGCACCTCTGTCGCCTAAGCGCAAAAGAGCTCGAAAACATGTCAAAGGCCTTGATCGATCTCATCAAGAAGAACTTCGGCGCGGCCGTGCTCGAAACGCACTCGCTGTACGGCGACGACACGATCGTCGTCGAAGCCAGCGCCTGGAAGGACGTTGCAGGCTTCCTGCGAGATACCCCGCAATGCAGCATGGACATGCTGACCGATCTCACCGTCGTCGATTACCCGGAGCGCGAGCCGCGCTTCGAAATCGTGGCGCACTTTCACTCGCTCGGTAAGGGGCACCGCTTGCGGCTCAAGACCCGCACGGGTGACTCCGAAGGCGATGAGGCGGAGGTCGATTCGCTGACCGAGCTCTGGGCCAGCGCCAACTGGATGGAGCGCGAGGCATTCGACATGTTCGGCGTGATTTTCAAAAATCACCCGGATTTACGCCGCATCCTCATGTACCCCGAGTTCGAGGGGCACCCCCTCCGTAAAGACTACCCCGCAGACAAAATTCAACCGCTGATCGCTTATCGCGACGTGCCCAACATCGAGAAGATCGCGCCGTTCAGCGTCGACGAAGGCATGTCCTTCGGCCGCCAAACGCACACCGGCTCACGGCGCGACAGCGATGACTCACAGGTGAACTGATGGAGCCCCTCGATCAAGAGTTAGACGAAGCCGAGCTCGAAATGCCGACGGAGCCGATGCTGCTCAACGTCGGCCCGGCGCATCCAGCCATGCACGGCACGGTGCGCTGCGTGATGGAGCTCAGCGGAGAGATCATCGAACACGTCGACGTGCAGGTCGGTTACCTGCACCGCGGCTTCGAGAAGATGTGTGAGCGCGGGACCTGGACCCAGGTCTTCCCGTACGTCGATCGATGTAACTACGTCTCGCCGATGCTGAACAACGTGGGCTTCGCGCTGGCGTGCGAGAAGATGCTCGGCGTCACCGTGCCCGAGCGCTGCCAGTGGTACCGCATGATCCTGGGCGAGCTCGCGCGCATGAGTGACCACCTGACCTGCGACGGCGCCATGGCCATGGAGCTCGGGGCTTTTACCCCGTTTTTGTGGATGATCAAGGCGCGCGAGATGATCTGGGATCTGATGGAGGAAGAGACGGGCGCGCGCCTGACGCACAGCTTCGGCCGCGTCGGTGGCATGGCCTCGCCTCCCACGGAGCATCTGAAAGCGAACGCGCGCGCCGTTACTGCGCACATCCTGACCGTGATCGACGAGTGCGAAAAGTTGTTGCTCGGCAATCGCATCTTCCTCGATCGCCTGGAGGGCGTGGGCGTGATCAGCCAGGCGGACGCCATCTCCCTCGGTTGGACCGGCCCGTGCCTGCGCGCGACCGGCATCCCCTATGACGTGCGCAAGGCCAGCCCGTACCTCAAGTACGGTGAGGTCGATTTCGACGTGCCGGTAGGCTCGGCCAGTGATTGCTTCGATCGCTTCATGGTTCGCTTGGCCGAAATGCGCCAGAGCGCGCACATCATCGAGCAGTGCTGTCAGCGCATGGCCGATTCGGGGCCGGTCAACGTCACCGACCCGCGCATCATCTTGCCGCCCAAGGAAGAGGTGTACAGCACCATCGAGGGCACCATCCAGCACTTCAAGATCGTGATGGAAGGCCTGAAATTACCGGCCGGCGAGGTCTACTCCTACAGCGAAGGCGGCAACGGTGAGCTCGGCTTCTACCTGGTGAGCGACGGCAGCGGCACACCCTACCGCGTGCGCATTCGCCCGCCGTGCTTCCTGATCACCGCCGGTCTCGAGCGCGTGATCACCGGCGCCATGATGGCGGACGTCGTACCGAGCTTCGGCTCTTTGAACATGATTGGCGGTGAGTGCGACCGCTAAGGTTCGCGCTCATCCTGGACCTTTCGCATATTCGGAAATTCGGATGCCTAACTTCAAGCTAGACGACCGCGAGATCCCCTTCGAACCGGGTGAGACGATCATCCGGGCTGCACAGAAGGCGGGCATCGACATCCCGCACTACTGCTGGCACGCCGGGCTGTCCGTCGCCGCCAACTGCCGCATGTGCCTGGTGGAGATCATGCCGCCGCCGGGTCGCCCGGCGCTGCTGCTCGATGTCCTCGCTTGGGACAAAGACAAGCAGCAATACCTGCCGCAGAAGAAGCCCAAGCTGGTGCCTTCGTGCCAGCAGGCGGCCGCTGACGGCATGGTGGTCAAGAGCCAGACCAGCGAGCACGTGGATACCGCTCGTGCCGCCGTGCAAGAGCTACTCTTGCTGAATCACCCCGTCGATTGCCCGATTTGCGATCAAGCGGGCGAGTGCCGGCTGCAGGATTACTGGCTCGAGCACTCCGGCACCAAGAAGCGTATGAGGGATGAGCCGATCCACAAGCCCAAGGCGGTGGTGTTCGGCCCGACCATCGTTTACGACGCGGAGCGCTGCATCGTTTGCACGCGCTGCGTCCGCGTGTCCGAAGAGCTAGCCAAAGATCCGGTGCTCAGCGTGCGCGAGCGCGGCAACTTGAACGAGATCGTGGTCGCTCCGGGTCGCCAGCTCGATCACCCCTACACCTTGATGACCGAGTACGTGTGCCCCGTGGGCGCGCTCACCTCGATCGACTTCCGCTTCAAGGCGCGCGTCTGGTTTTTGCGCTCTACGCGCAGCGTGTGCACGGGCTGCGCCACCGGTTGCAACTCGTTCTCGGATTTCGATCCGCGCAACCAAAAGGTGTACCGCTATCGCCCGCGCGAAAACTTAGCCGTGAACAAGTTCTGGATGTGCGACGACGGCATGCTCGATCATCGCCGCATCCACGAAGGCCGCTTGCTCGAAGCGCGCGTCGCGGGAGCGAGCGCGCTGCTGCCGACCGCATTGGCAAAAGCGGCGGAAATCCTGAATAGCGCAAACCCGGACTCGACCGCGGTCGTGCTCAGCGCCGAGCACTCGCAAGAGGACAACTTCGCGCTCTTGAGCTTGGCCAAAGCTTTCGGTTTCGGCGGCATCTACCAGAGCGGGCGCCCCGCGGGCCCGGGGGATGATATCTTGCGTCACCCGGACAAGAACCCGAACACCACGGGCATCGCGGCGCTCGGCAAGGCCGCCGGTTTGAAGACGTTCGTCGAATTCGTGGAGGCCATCCGCGCTGGCAAAGCGCAGACGGTGATCGCGCTCGGCTCGGCCACGCCCACGGGTGGCGGCGCTGCCGCTCTCTCGGACGTGAAGAACCTGGTCTCGATCGCGACGCACGAAGGCGCTTTCCCGGAACGCGCGCGGGTCGCCTTGCCCGCGAGCAGCTGGGCTGAAGCCGATGGCACGTTCGTGAACGCCAAGGGCATGGCTCAAGAAAGTGAAAAGGTGATCACGCCGCAGGGGGCTTCCAAGCCCGCCTTCCGTTGGATCGCCGAGCTCGCTGCTGCCGCCGGCAAACCGCTGGCTTGGAAGAAGCTGGCTGAACTTCGTGCCGCGATGGCACCGACCGCGCGCACCAGCGTGGCCCCGCCCGAGA
The DNA here is from genome assembly GCA_037200885.1 of Pseudomonadota bacterium. GTDB lineage: Bacteria > Myxococcota_A > Polyangia > Polyangiales > Polyangiaceae > PMG-095. Next base: position 2,394,501 of record JBBCIN010000002.1, on the reverse strand, counting down.
GCAGCGCGTCGTTGGGAGCAGAGTGATGACGTTGACCCTGGTTTCGTTTCTGTTGTTCGTGCTCAAAGCCTTCGTGGTCGTGATGTTCGCGATGAACGTCGCGGTGATCCTGACCTGGGCGGATCGCCGCCAAGGCGCCATGATTCAAGACCGCGTGGGTCCGAACCGCGCCGTCGCCTGGATTCCGACCAAGGTCGCACAGGGCCTCGCCGTCGGTCCGGCGTTGGCCGTGATCGCGCTCGTCGCATTCGTGTTGGTCAAGCTCGAGCCGCCGCCGGAGGAGCTCGCGCCGCGCGCGATGTTGTTCAGCCAGCTCGGCATTCTGTTTACTTGGCTGACCGGCGTCGTGATCGCCGGCAAGGTGCAGAACCGCGGCGTGACGAACAGCTTCGATGCCTGGCTGTACTCGCTCGGCGATCCGCGGCGCATCTTCTACGGCGGCTTGTTTGCTCATTTTCTGGCGCTGTTCGTGGGCTTGGCCTTGAATGATTCGGCGTACGCCCAGCTCGTGCGTACGATCGGCTACGGCGCTGGCGCGGGCCTTTTGATCTTCTCGGTGCTCTTCGGCGCGGTGTACGCGGCGATCAGCATCAACGGCGAGCCGCGCATCGGCCTGCGTTTGGCGGGGCTTTTGCACCCGGCCGCAGACGGCTTGAAGTCGATCTTCAAAGAGGACTTCATCCCGCCGAACGCCGATAAGTTCCTGCACAGCCTCGCGCCGCTGATTTCCTTCTTTCCCGCGCTGGTCGTGATGGCCGTGATCCCGTTCGGGGACACGCTCTGCTTCGAGCTCACCAAGGATGGAGGTTTGGGCAGCCTGATGACGACCATGCCGCGTGGCGGAATGTGCACGCAAGCTGCCATTCCGTTGCAGGTCGTCGACCTCGATGTCGGCCTCTTGTACTTCTTTGCGTTGGCCGGCACGGGCATCGTTGGTGCTGCGCTCGCCGGTTGGGCGAGCGACAACAAATACAGCCTTTTGGGCGGCGTCCGCGCCGCAAGCCAGATGGTCTCGTACGAAGTGACGATGGGCCTCACGCTGGTGGGCGCGGTCATGGTGTACGGCACCTTGCGCGTCGACAAGATGATCGAATGGCAGTCGCAAAACGCCTGGGGCATCTTCGTGCAGCCAGTCGCGTTCTTCCTGTTTTTCACCGCATCCGTCGCCGAGTCGAAGCGCATCCCGTTCGACATTCCGGAAGGCGAGAGTGAAATCGTCGCCGGCTATTTCACCGAATACTCCGGCATGAAGTTCGCGATGTTCTTCTTCGCGGAATACATCGCGGTAGTCACCTCGGCCGGCTTGATGTCCGCCATCTTCTTGGGCGGCTGGGATCTACCCTTCTTGTATCGCGATGGCTTGCACGTCACGATCGGACAAACGGTGATCTTCGAGCAGGCGTTGCCGCACCTCGCGATCGTGCTGATCGGCGCGCTCGGTTTCGTGCTCAAGACGCTCACCTTGTGCTGGCTGCAGCTGATGATTCGCTGGACGCTGCCTCGCTTCCGCTACGATCAGCTGATGCGTCTCGGTTGGCGCAAGCTCTTGCCGGCATCGCTCGCCAATGTCGTGGCTACTGGCTTGATCGTGATGGCAATCGTCACTGGCGGTCCGGCGGTCGCTGCCTTCATGGCGCTCTTGGCGGATTACAGCAAGGCGTTCGTGGCCCTGGCTGGCCTCGGCGGTTTCATCTTCTTCGTCGTGTTTCTGGTCAAGCCAGTGCACAAACGCCAATCTTTGGCCTCCTCCTCGGCAGAATTCGCGGCCGCGGCGGGCGGCACTCGCAGCGCACGGATGTCAGCATGAGCAATCAAACGCCAGCCTTGGGTCCGAACAAAGTCACGGGCGTCGCAGTCGCGCGTCCCAATCGCACCGCTTCGGTTCAGACCTACATTCCCGAGATCGCCAAAGGTCTCGGCATCACGATGAAGCACTTCTTTCAGAACACGAAAGAGATGGCCTTCGGTCAGCGCAACGATCCGAACACCGAAGCCATCGAGGATGGCATCAACTGCGTGTCCTATCCCGAGCAAAAGCGTCCGTACCCGGCGCGCTCGCGCGGCATGCACCGACTCACGCAGCGTGACGATGGCTCGCCGCGCTGCGTCGCGTGCCTGTGCTGCTCGACCGCGTGCCCCGCGCAGTGCATCCACATTGAAGCCGGCGAGTACCCCGAGGGCGATCCGCGCCGCGGCTACGAGCGCTTCCCGCAGCGCTTCGTGATCGACGAATTGCGCTGCATCTTCTGCGGCTTCTGTGTCGAAGCCTGCCCCTGTGATGCAATCCGCATGGACACCGGGATCCACGCCGCTCCGTATGATTCCCGAGAGCAGTTCATCTTCGAGAAAGATGTGCTCATGGGATTTCCGGGTCGGGATGGCTCTCATCTGACTGCGAACCCGCGGCACGAGCCTGGAGAGGGCTCGCACCCGGGGTTGGATCGCGAGAAGCACTGAGCCGGTAGCCGGTAGCCGGTAGCGGTGACGCGACAGGTGGCGTCCGCGTTGGTAAGGACGCGCGGCGCCTTCGGCGCGCGGTTGGAGACTTGCGTTTGCGCACGCTCGGACGGGGGCGCTGGGCCGCCCGCGCTGCGCCCGTGGAAAGCACGCGCCCGTTCGGTCGGTTCTCGTAGGTCTCCATCTCATTCGTCGATCGCGATCTGATCGTGCCAAAGTCAGAAAGCTCGACGTATTTCCGGGCATGCGGCTGAGCTGTCTTCCGCGCGCCTGGCGCGAGGGCGTGCGGCGCTACGCGCGCACCGGAGAGGGAGAACGAGAGCATGAGCAGATCGGGCATGCGGCTGAGCTGTTTTCCGCGCGCCTGGCGCGAGGGCGTGCGGCGCTTCGCGCGCACCGAAAGCGGGACGAGAAGGCGTGCGGCGCTTCGCGCGCATCGAGAGCAGAACGAGAAAGCGTGCCGCGCTGCGGGCGCGTCTCTTCACGGGAAGCGTTGGAAATTGCTAACGCCAAAATCAGGGGGTGGGCTGTGCCCTGTGCGTCTCATCGACGCCGTCGCTCGTGCACTCGGTCGACTTGGCGCTCCTGGCGCGACGGCTGCGTCGTTCTCTGTCTAGGACCCTGCCGTGCTGAGGGCCCTGGGTGCTTGGCGGTGAATCTCGGGAGAGCTGACGCGCCTTCAATGGGGCGTCAGGGGCATGCCTGGATGTGTTCCGCGAGGCGAGCGCCGGGCATTGAGGTGCGTGGTGCGACCTGTGAGCGCCCCCCCCTCACAAACTCCCCCGAAATGGCGGCTGTTTCCGAGTACTAGAACCCGGGCCCGTTCGGCGCTAAAGCACGGGTTGGCACATGGAATACGAACCGGTCATTGGGCTTGAAGTTCACGCGCAGCTGCTCACGAAGAGCAAACTGTTCTGCGCTTGTTCGACGGATTTTGGCGGTGAGCCCAACACGAATGTCTGTCCGGTGTGTTTGGGGCTGCCGGGGTCGCTGCCCGTGCTCAATGAGCAAGCGGTGACGTTTGCGGTGCAGGCCGGGCTCGCGCTCGGCTGCACGATCCACGAAAAGAGCATCTTCGCGCGGAAGAACTACTTTTATCCGGATTTGCCCAAGGGCTACCAGATCAGTCAGTTCGAAGAGCCGATCGCCACGAACGGGCACCTCGACATCGAGGTCGATGGCACGGCGCGGCGCGTGGGCATCACGCGTGCGCACATGGAGGAAGACGCGGGCAAAAACGTGCACGGCGTCGCGGGTGATTCGCTGGTTGATTTGAACCGCGCGGGCACGCCCCTGTGTGAAATCGTGGGCGAGCCGGATTTGCGTTCGAGCGCCGAGGCGGCCGCGTACCTGCGCGCCATGCGCGACCTTTTGGTGTTCATCGGCGTCAACGACGGCAACCTGGAGGAGGGCAGCTTTCGTTGTGACGCGAACGTTTCGATTCGACCGGTGGGCACGGAAAAGTTCGGCACCCGCTGCGAGTTGAAGAACATCAACTCATTCAAGTTCGTGCAGCGCGCGATCGACGCCGAGATCATCCGCCAAACGGCGATTTTGGATGCGGGCGGCAAGGTCAAGCAGGAGACCCGCAGCTTCGACCCGGATACGGGCCTGACGCAAACGCTGCGCGCCAAGGACGACGCGCATGATTATCGCTATTTCCCGGAGCCGGATTTGCCGCCGCTGCGCGTCGATCCTGCGTTCATCGCGGCGCAGCGCGCGGGCTTGCGTGAGCTTCCGGTGGCGGTGCGCAAGCGCTGGGTGGATGAGCTCGGCCTGACCGTGGCTACGGCGCAGACGCTCACGCAGCATCCGGGCTACGTCAACTTCTTCGAAGCGGTGTGCCAGGCGTTCGATCAACCAGTGAAGGTCGCCAACTTCGTGGCCAATGAAGTGTTGCGCGGCGCGAAATCGCACGGACTCGAGGCAAGCTTCACGGTCACTCCGGCGCAGGTCGCCGAACTGCTCGGCTTGGTCGAGTCCGGAGAAATCAGCGGCAAGCAGGCCAAAGAGGTGTTTGCCGCGTTGGAAGGCACGAACAAGAGCGCACGCTCGATTGTCGACGAGCGCGGCTTGCGCGTGGTCTCCGACAGCGCCTCGCTCGAGAAGCTGTGTCAGGCGCTAATCGAGAAGTTTCCGAGTCAGGCTGCGTCAGTGCGGGCCGGGAAGAAGAGTTTGCTCGGTTTTTTCATGGGTCAAGCCATGAAGGAAACCGGCGGTTCTGCCGATCCGAAATTGATCAGCGCGCTGTTCGAGAAGTTGCTCGGAGGCGGCGCGTGACCGCCTCACGTAGCCTGAAAATTTACGATCCGAAGCCGCCTTGGCTGAAGGTGCGCGCGCCCGGAGGTGAGAACTACGCGCGCCTGAAGCAAACGCTGCGCGAGCTGGACCTGTACACGGTGTGCGAAGAAGCGCGTTGTCCCAATGTCGCCGAGTGTTGGGCTTCGGGCACCGCCACCGTGATGCTACTCGGTCACACCTGCACTCGCGGTTGCCGTTTTTGTGCGGTAACGACCGGCAATCCGCGGGGCGCGGTCGATCCGCGTGAACCGGAGCACGTGGCGCGGGCGATCTCCCAGCTGAAGCTGCGCTACGTGGTGCTGACCATGGTCGATCGCGACGATCTGCTCGATGGCGGCGCTTCGCACATGGCCCGCGCGGTGGTTGCCTTGCGCGAGCACAGCCCGGGGCTACTGGTCGAAACGCTGGTGGGTGATTTCGGTGGCCGCATGCGCGACGTCAGCAGCATGGTCGACTCGGGTCCGGACGTATTCGCGCACAACATCGAAGTGTCGCGGCGCATGACGCCGAAGATTCGCGATCAGCGCTGTGATTACGATCTCTCACTCGGCGTGCTTTCGCACGCCAAGGCGCGCTACCCGGATCGATTCGTCAAGAGCTCGATCATGGTCGGCGTGGGTGAGACCGACGACGAGGTCCTGGAGACGATGCGGGATCTCCGGACTGCCGGGGTGGACATCCTGACCCTCGGCCAGTATTTGCGCCCGACCCCCAAGCATGCCCCAGTCGAGCGCTACGTGACGCCGGAGCGCTTCGACGAGTACGCACGCGAGGGGCGCGAAATGGGCTTCGCGTTCATCGCCTCGGGGCCGCTCGTGCGCTCGAGCTATCACGCCGCAGAGGGCTTCGTGGAGGCTCGTTTGCGACCGCCCAGCACGGCCGCGCAGGCCGCGCCGAGCGTGGGGCCGGCAAGCGACGCGGCCGCCGTTTTCCCGTTGCCGGAGCGCCCAGCGGCAGTCGGCGCGCCGCTGATACGTCCCGAGTCACTGGTCCGGCGCTGACGGGCAATGACGCGGCGGCCATCTTCGGTTAGCGTGGCGGCGCTGTAATCGAGGGAAAACTGAATGCCCGCCCCGGACTCCAGTCTGATCGGTAAGGTCGCACGCCAGCTGACCCAGGCCCCAGCTTACGCAGAAGCCGTGGGCGCGCGCGCCTCCTTGCTGAGTGTGGCTGCCAGCTCCTACGGCTGGAAGTCCGACGACGACGAGCTGACCCAGCCCACCGGCTTCGATCCCGAGGCCGCGCGCTTGTTCGAGGCGGTGGTCGAAGGCGCATTTCTGGTCGCCAATGCCGACGGTGAATTCGACAGCACGGAGCAAGCCGCCTTCCAGCACGTCGTCGTCAGCGCCTGCGCAGGTCGGGTCGCCGAAGGCCAAGTCTCGGCCTTGCTCGCGGATCTTCACGATCAGCTCGGCGAGGACGGCATGCAGAAGCGCATCGAAATGGTTGCGCGGACCATCACCCGTGAGGACCACGCTCGCGAGGTGCTCCGGGTTTCCTCGCTCCTGGCCCACGTGTCGGGTGGGGTAAGCTCGGTCGAGCGCGAAGTGCTGGACAAGCTCGCCGCCGAATTCAAACTAACGAATGCTGCGGTCGAACAAGCCATCGAAGAGGCCGCCCACGCGCTGACCGAGTAGCGCGCGGGGGTTCGGGCGCCGCGGCCGCTGCTGCGGCTCCCCGAGCTCGATCACCCCGTTACCCTGCTGACTCGCGCTATCTGAAGCCTCGAAATTCCGAATGGATATGATGCCCGAAATGCCTGCGACTTTCCGGCCGGAACAGCCGGCGAAAGTCATTCGCGTGCTGTCCGACGATGGCACGCTCGACCCGCGCCACGACCCCCGGCTGAGCGAAAGCGAGGTGGTGGAGATCTACCGCTGGATGGTGACCACGCGGCAGCTCGACGAACGCTTGGTCGCTCTGCAACGCCAAGGTCGAATCGGCTTTCACGTCGGTTCCCTCGGTGAAGAGGCGGCCATCATTGGCTCGGCCTTTGCCATGCGTAAGAGCGACTGGCTGTTCCCTTGTTACCGGGAGTTCGGCGCGGCGCTGATGCGCGGCCTGGGCTTGCAAAAGTTCATGGACAACATGTTCGGCAACGCCAACGACACGGTGCAGGGGAGGCAGATGCCGAACCACATCACCTCGCGCGAGACCGGCTTCACGTCCGTGAGCTCTCCCGTCGGCACCCAGATCACCCAAGCCGTCGGCTTCTCGTGGGGCGCCAAGATTGACGGCAAGGACGTGGCCAGCTTGGTTTACTTCGGTGACGGCGCGACTAGCTCCACGGATTTCCATAGCGGGATGAACTTCGCCGGCGTGTTCAAGGTGCCGGTGGTGTTCTTGTGCCGCAACAATGGCTGGGCGATCAGTGTGCCTGCCGAGCGGCAGACGGCGACTCGCACTTTCGCGGAGAAAGCGGCGGCCTATGGCATCCCGGGCGTGCGCGTGGATGGCAACGACATCTTCGCCGTGGTCAGCGTGGTGCGTGAGGCCGTGCGTCGCGGTGAACAGGGCCTCGGCCCCACCTTGATCGAGGCCGTCACCTACCGCATGGGTGGCCATTCCACGAGTGACGATCCCAATCGCTACCGTCCGACGGACGACCTGAAGCCTTGGGCCGAGCGCGATCCACTCGCGCGTCTGCGCCAGTACCTCGAGCGTCGCAAAGCTTGGGACGATCGCGCGGAGCTTGCGCTGGTCGCGGATATCGATCAACGCTTTCGCGCCGCCGTCACCGTCAGTGAGAAAACCCCGCCGCCCGCGCTAGAATCGATCTTCGAAGACGTGTACCAGAAGCCGCCGTGGCATTTGCAAGAGCAGCGCGCGGAGCTCGTGCGCGGCCCGCGTGCGCCCTCGTCCCATTGATGCGCCGTTGGTTGCCAATGCTCGGATTTTATTTTCGACCTTTGCCGGGCGCATAGCCTCGGAGCGATAGCGATGCCGCAGATGAACATGGTGATGGCCGTCAACGAGGCCCTTCGCTCGGCGATGCGCCGCGACAAGCGCGTGGTCGTTCTGGGTGAAGACGTGGGCAAGGTGGGCGGCGTATTCCGCGTTACCGCCGGCCTGCAGGAAGAATTCGGCGAAGAGCGCGTGATCGACACGCCGCTCAGCGAAAACGGCATCGTTGGTTGCGCGGTGGGCATGGCCCTGTACGGCATGGTCCCGGTGGTGGAGATCCAATTTGCCGACTTCATTTGGCCCGCTTACGACCAAATCGTGAACGAGCTGGCCAAGTACCGCTATCGCTCGGGCGGTGAGTACCCGGCCAAGCTCGTGATACGCACTCCGGTCGGTGGCGGCATCAAGGGCGGCCACTACCACTCGCAACACCCGGAAGCGGCCTTCATCCACGTCTCCGGTCTGAAGGTGGTATGCCCGTCCAATCCGTACGACGCCAAGGGCCTGCTCCTGGCTTCGATTCAGGATCCGGATCCGGTGCTGTTCTTCGAGCCCAAGCGGGTGTACCGCGCGGCCAAGGGCGAGGTGCCGGAGAACGACTACATCGTGCCGCTCGAGAGCGCGAAGATCGTGCGCCCGGGTCGCCACGTCACCGTCCTGGCCTACGGCGCCATGTTGTACGAGGCGCTGGATGCCGCCGCCAAGGCCGCCGAGAAGGGCGTCGAAGCAGAGGTGATCGACTTGCGAACTCTCTGGCCGGTCGACATTGCCACGATCGTCACCAGCGTGAAACACACCGGACGGCTAGTCGTCGTACACGAGGCAGCACGCACTTGCGGTTTCGGCGCTGAGCTCGTGTCTTTGGTGGTGGAGCGCTGCTTTTACCATTTGGAGGCGCCGCCCGTGCGCGTGACCGGCTTCGATACGCCGTTCCCGTATACGCTCGAGATGGAGTATATGCCGCTTTCCCACCGCATTTTGCCCGCTCTTTTGGACTCCGTGCGCTCGTAACTGCGAGCGCGTGTCTGCTCTTGACCCGCATCCCGATCCCAGCGAGAAAAACTGCCCATGGCGAAGTTCGAGTTCAAGTTGCCGGATATCGGCGAAGGCGTTGCAGAGGGTGAAGTCGTCAACTGGCTGGTACAGGTTGGCGACGACGTCACCGAGAATCAGGAAATGGTCGAGGTGATGACCGACAAGGCCACCGTCACCATTGGCGCGCCCAAAGCCGGCAAGGTCAGCGAGCTCCGCTTCAAGGTCGGTGACACGGTTCCAGTCGGTCAGGTGTTGGTGGTGTTCGAGACAGGCGGCGGTGAGGCTGCCACTGCCCCGCCGCCTGCTGCGCCCGCTGCCGCGGCGCCCGCTGCCGCTGCGCCCGCCGCCGCTGCGCCCGCTGCCGCGCCGGCCGCGCCGAAGCCCGCCGCCAAGTCGGAGGGACCCGTCGCGAGCGCCGTGGGCGACATCCGAGAATCCCTGCCGGGCATGGCACCCGCTACTCAGAGCGGTGGCGGCGACTACTACGCGGACAAGCCGCTGGCAGCGCCCGCCACGCGTAAGCTCGCTCGTGAGCTCGGTGTCGATCTGCGGCGTGTCGAGCCCAGCGGCTCCGCTGGGCGCGTGACCCGTGAGGACGTCGAGCGCAGCGTGAACGGTGCTCCGGCCGCGGCCGCGAGCGCTGCCGATGAAGCGCCGGCCGCGAAATCGCCCGCCGCTCCCGCGCCGCCACCCTCGCGCCAAGCGACGGATGAGCGCGTGCCAATCCGCGGACTGCGCAAGCGCATCTTCGAGAACATGGCGCGCTCCAAGCACACGGCCGCCCATTTCCACTACGTCGACGAGGTCGACGTGGCTGCGATCACCCAGCTGAAGGATCGCGCCAAGCCCTACGCCGAGAAGGCGGGCGTAAAGCTAACGTTCCTGCCCTTCCTCGTCAAAGCCGTGGTTGCCGCGCTGAAGCGCCACCCGCGTTTGAACTCGCACATCGATGAAGCGGCGATGGAGCACATCCTACGCAAGACCTATGACATCGGTATCGCGACGTCGACCGACGCCGGCTTGATGGTGCCGGTCGTGCGCGGCTGCGATCGGCTGAGCATTCTGGAGATTGCGGGCGAGATCGATCGCGTCGCGCGCGCGGCGCGCGACGGCAAGAGCCAGAAGGAAGATCTGGGCGGCTCTTCGTTCACGATCACTTCGTTGGGCAAGTTGGGCGGTCTGTTCGCGCCGCCGATCATCAATTACCCCGAGGTCGGCATCATGGGCGTGCACGCGATCAAGAAGAAACCCGTCGTGCGCGGAGATCAGATCGTGATCGGCGAAGTGATGAACCTCAGCTTCTCCTTCGATCACCGCATCATCGATGGCGACGTCGGTGCAAACTTCGCGCAGGAGATCATTTCGTACCTGCAAGAGCCCGATCGGCTCGTCGTCGAAATGGCCTAGCGGCGAGTCGGCGTGGCGCGAACTGCGCCGACACGCTCCTACATGCGCGCACAGCGCATTTCTTTCGGCTCGCCGGGGGGTGAGAACGGAGGGCGTGGACAATTCGCGGGTCGCTCAAAACAAAGCGGCAATGGGTCGCGGTTCACGCTATTCATTGACGAGATCCGCTTGCTCGCCGGGTCGGCTGTAAAGGTGTAGCCTGTTGTCGGTAAATCGTAAGCTTCGGAGTGTTCGACGGAGATGAAGGGTCTGTTCAGTGTCGCCGCGTTTGCGCTGGTCCTACACAGCGCCGGGCTCGCTCGCGCGGTTGAGGAGGCCTCTGAACCAACTCCGGCGCAGGTACGCACCGCCGCGGAAGCATTCGATCGCGGCCGTGAAGCTTACAAGACCGAAGACTATGTGGAGGCGGCCGAACAGTTCGAAAGCGCCGACGCCAACGCTCCCAGTGCTGCGGCCCTAGAACTCGCGATCCGCGCGCGCGACAAGGCAGGTCAGCTCGATCGCGCCGCGACGCTCGCCGCGCTCGCGCTCGTACGCCATCCGGATGACCCGAACATTCAGAAGGTCGCTCCGCCGATCGTCGAGCGGGCCAAGGCCGAACTGTTCGAGCTCGATCTGAAGTGTGATGAAGCCTGTGACGTGACCGTCGCGGGCAAGATTGCACCGGGCCGGCGAGCCACCGACCGGACCGTTTTTCTCATCTCGGGAACTTATGCCGTGCGCGCGGGCTGGCCCGGAGATCGCTCGCTGTCCAAGTCGGTCGAGGCCGTCAAAGGCGAGGCGGGCACGCTCGAATTCCGCGCGCCCGAAGTGGTCGTGGCGCCTCCTCCAGTCGTTCCGCCCGTGGTCACGAAGGTCAAGCCCGCGGAGGAAGACCAGCAGCCGAAGTCGGGCAAGCTTCCGCCCACGGTATTTTGGGTAGGTGTCGGCGTGACCGCCGCGCTTGGCGGAGTGACCGTCTGGAGTGGCATCGACACGAAAAACAACCCGGGTGCCGATCGCGTACGACAAGCCTGCAGTGCGGGCGCCCCCGATTGTGATTCGCTCTACCATCAGGGTCTCGACAAGCAGCACCGAACCAATCTGTTGCTCGGCGTGAGCGCGGGTCTGGGCGTCGCAACGGCCGTCGTGGGCGCGTTTTTTACCGACTGGAGCGGCCCCAAGAAGCCTGCGTCGGACACCGAACAAGCCGTCAAGGCGCGCCCTCAGGGCTTCAGCATTCAGCCCTGGTTTGCCGTCGGTTCCGGGGCGAGCGTCGGGGCGCTCGGAAGGTTCTAGCGAGTGGCGAAACTCTTCGACCCCAGCGCGGGGCGACAGCGCGTCGATCGCTATGAGCTGGTGGGCGAGATCGCCTCTGGTGGCATGGCGACCGTGTATCTCGCGCGCCTGACCGGCGTTGGCGGCTTTCAACGCTTCGTCGCGATGAAGCGCCTGCACCCGCACCTCGCGAGCGAGAAAGAGTTCGTCGAGATGTTCTTGGATGAGGCGCGCATTGCGGCGCGCATTCATCACCCGAACGTCGTACCCATCCTCGAAGTGGGTGCCAGCGCCGTCGGCTACTACCTGGTGATGGAGTACATCGAGGGCGACACGCTGGCGCGGCTTTTGGCGCGCGCGGCGACTCGCGGCAAACGTTTGCCCGTCGGTATTGCCCTGCGCATCGCGCTGGACATGCTGGCCGGACTGCACGCGGCTCACGAGCTTCGCGACGACGCGGGTGAGGCCGTGCAATTGGTGCATCGCGACGTTTCTCCGCAAAACGTGCTGGTCGGCGTCGACGGCATCGCGCGCATCACCGATTTCGGCGTCGCCCGCGCGGCTAGCCGTTTGACCGCTACGCGCGTCGGTCAGCTCAAGGGCAAGATCGCCTACATGGCGCCCGAGCAAGCCGCGGGTGAAGAATCCATCGATCGCCGGGCGGACGTATTCGCAGCTGGCATCGTGGTTTGGGAGGAGCTCGCGGCCAAGCGTTTGTTCAAAGCCGAGAACGAAGCGGCGACGCTGTCCCGGGTGATGACCGAACCGGTGCCGCCGCTCACCACGATCGTCCCCGGCTTGAGCGTTGCGCTGTCCAACGTCGTCATGCGCGCGCTCGACCGCAACGTCGACGCGCGCTTCCCGAGCTGCGCGCAGTTCGCAGACGCGCTCGAGGCTGCCGCGACGGGCAGTGAAAGCATCGCTACGCCGCGCGAGCTCGCAGCCTACGTGACCGAAGTCTTGGGTGACGAGGTGTCTGCCCAACGCGAGGCCGTGCGCGCTTGGATTGCGCGCAGTGAGCCGAGCCAGGTGGACAATCCCAAACCCGGCACATCGCCTTCGACCAGCGTGTCGGCGGCGGCCATGAGCCTGCCCGGCCTCGACGCAGCGCAAGCCACGCTCGCTCACAGTACCGCGCACGAAGAGCGCCATGCCGGCCGGCTCGTGTTGCTCGTCCTCGTGCTGCTGTTTGCGGTCGGGGGTGGCAGTTTTCTGTTTGCGCGCCTCACCGGTCCCAATAACAATGTTTCGCCGGTTGCAAGCGCTCCAACGTTGGCCGTCGCGGCTCCCGCGCCGAGTGCGGCCCCGGTCGTGCTTCCGCCCGAGCCCGCCGAGGCCCCCGTGGCCAGTGCCCCGAGCCCCTTGCCGTCCCAAGTGGTGCCGACGCCGCCGCTCCCAAAGCCGGTGGTGTGGCAACGCCCCCGCGCGGCCGGCGGCGCCGACACCGCGGGCAAGAAGCCCAAAAAGAAGGACGACGACGACGTGGACCTGCGAAACCCCTACCGCCGCTAGCAGCCGGCTCAGGGGACGGCCCGCGCAGCCTCCGCAATGCCCGGGCGTTGACAGCCGCGGGGTCGGCTGCTAGTTGTCCCGCGCCCAACTGGTGCCCTTGGTACAACCGCAGTGTTTTCGCGAGGTTGTCCGATGAACCAGCCGATCAGCGCCTGAGAACCCCGTGGCCGTCAAGAGATTCTGCCTATTCACCGGCAACGCCAATCCAGCCTTGGCGACCGAGATCGCGAAGGTGCTCGACACCCCGCTCGGTGAGGCGCGCGTGTCTCGGTTCAGTGACGGAGAGACCTTCTGCGAGATCCGGGAGAACGTCCGCGGCCTGGACACCTACGTGATTCAGCCCACGTGCTCGCCGGTGAACGACAATTTGATGGAGCTTTTAATCATGTGCGACGCCCTGCGCCGCGCTTCGGCGAGTTCCATCACCGCCGTGATGCCGTACTACGGTTACGCGCGCCAAGATCGCAAAGTCGCTCCCCGCACGCCGATCACCTCCAAGCTGGTGGCAGATCTTCTGGTTTCAGCCGGCGTCTCGCGCGTGCTCTCCGTCGACCTGCACGCCGGACAAATTCAGGGATTTTTCAACATCCCGCTCGATCACTTGTACGCGCTGCCGGTATTCCTCGACGATTATCTGAAGTCGCGCTTCAACAAAGACTCGGTGTTCGTCGCCCCCGATGCGGGCGGCGTGGAACGTACGCGCGCGTATTCCAAGCGCCTCGGCGCGTCGCTGGCCATCATCGACAAGCGTCGCGAACGCGCGAACGTGAGCGAGGTCATGCACATCATCGGTGACGTGGCCGGTAAGGACTGCATCATCGTCGATGACATGATCGACACGGCGGGTACCCTGTGCAACGCCGCTCGCGCGATCATGGACGGCGGGGCGCGCAGCGTAGTGGCGTGTGCTACGCATGGGGTGCTCAGCGGTCCGGCCGTACAACGGATCGAAGAATCACAGCTCGAAGAGGTCGTGGTGACCAATTCGGTGCTCGCTTCGGAAGAGGCTCGCGCCTCCAAGAAGATCAAGTTCCTGTCGATTGGCCGCCTACTCGGCGAAGCCATTCGACGCATTCATAATAGTGACTCGGTGAGCTCGCTGTTCGTGTAGCGGCAGCAATTTTGGGAGATGTGAGAGATGGAAGCAATCAAGGTTACTGCCAGCCGACGAGATGGTCATGGAAAAGGCGCTGCGCGCCGCTTGCGTACCGAGGGTCGTATCCCCGCGGTTGCCTACGGTAAGGAGCTGCCGACGCAGCAACTCGCCGTGCCGCCGGATGCGATCAAGTCCGTGCTTGCCAGCGCGTGGGGCCGCAATACGGTCGTGAAGTTGGACGTCGACGGCAAGGAAGGTCTGACCGTCTTGCTCTCCGATTTTCAGTACCACCCCCTGACCCGCGCGCTCCTGCATGCTGATTTCGTGCAGATCCATCTGGATCAGCCGGTCAATGTCGAAGTGCCGCTCGAGCTCACGGGCAAGGCCGCTGGCGTGGTCGCCGGTGGCACCTTGCGCCAGGTGTTCCGCAAGCTGCCCATTCGCTGCTTGCCCAATCAAATCCCGGTCAAGATCGTGCACGACGTGACCACGCTCGGCCTCGACGGTCACGTGGCCTCGAAGGATCTGAATTTGCCCGAGGGCGTGTCGGTGCGTCTGCCCGCTGAGCAGACGGTGGCTTCGGTCGTCACCGAGATCATCCGCACGGAAGAAGAAACCGCGCCCGCTGCCGGCGCTGCCGCTGGAGCTTCGGTCCCGCCCGCCGCTGGCGCCGCCGCTGCCAAGGCGCCCGCCGCTGGTGCTGCTGCCAAGGCGCCTGCTGCCAAGGCGCCCGCCAAGAAGTGATCCTGCTGGTCGGCCTCGGGAATCCGGGGCCGCAATACGCCCACACCCGACACAACGTCGGGTTCATGGCGGTCGACGCGTTTTGCGCCCCCAAAACGGTGGCAGAGCGCGTCGCGACTTTTCAGCCGAAGTTCGAGGGGCAGTTTGCCGAGCTCGAGCGCGCGGGCAGCTCCATCGGTGTGCTCAAGCCGGAGACGTTCATGAACGTTTCGGGGCGGAGCGTGCGCGCGGCGGCGTCGTTTTTCGGGCTTCCGCCGGCGGCCGTGTTGGTCGTCCACGACGAGCTGGACATCCCGTTCGGTGAGCTCCGCATCAAGGCGGGTGGGGGCGATGGCGGACACCGCGGCCTGCGCTCCATCAGCACGGAGCTGGCCAATCAGAGCTACGCGCGGGTACGAGTCGGAATTGGCCGTCCCCCGGCCCACTTTCAGGGTGACGTGGCAGATTTCGTGCTACAAGCCTTCGCCCTCGAGGAACGAAGTGAGCTCACCCGTGTGCTCACCCAGACCTGCGAGGCGATCGAGGCCATCATTACCGATGGCCTCGCTCGAACGATGAACCGAACCAACCAGCGCATAGTGCGCTGATGGCTCCTTGCTCCTGGCTCCGCTCGCAGAGGCGAAACGAGACCGGGGGCCTTTCGCCCACAAGGAGAACTACGTGGCAGAAGCAACCGCACTGAGCCTGCACAAGGCTCGAGAATACGAAACCATCTACGTCTTGAAGCCGACCGTCACTCGGGAGATTCAAGAAAAAATCGCGACCCGTTTGGAAGAGGTCGTCGGTCGTGAAAACGGCAAGCTGACTCAGGTCGACAACTGGGGTCGTCGTCAGCTCGCCTATCCCGTGGCCAAGCATCGTCGTGGCGTCTACGTGTACGTGAAGTACGTAGGCGGCGGCGCGTTGGTCAGTGAGTTCGAGCGCAACCTGCGCTTGCTCGATGACGTGCTCAAGTACCAAACGGTGCTCGTGCGCAAAGACGTCGACATGAGCGCGCTCGAAGTGAATACCGAGAACCTCAAGTTCGAAGCCGTGGAGCCCCCGGCCGAAGACGAGCCCGAAGAGTCGATCGAGCGCCAGCTCGGTTTGGTCGATTCCCCGGATCGTGATCGTCATCGCGATTCGCGCGATCACGACGCGGATGATTTTGGCGATGTCGATGGTCCGGCCTCAGACGAGGATGACGCACAATGAGAGAGCAAACTCGTGACATGGATCGCGGTGGCCGTGGTGATGACCGCGGCGGCGACCGCATGGGCGACAAAGACAACGTCGGGTTTCGCACCCGTGGTCGGCGTCGTGGCTGTTCGTTCTGCTCGGACGACGCGGAACCGATTGATTACAAAGATCCGCAGGGACTCCGCTACTTCGTGACCGAGCGCGGCAAGATCGTGCCGCGCCGCATTTCTGGCGTGTGCGCGAAGCACCAACGCTCCGTGCAATTGGCGATCAAGCGTGCTCGCACGATCGCGCTTCTGCCCTTCACCACCAACGACTGAAGGAGAAAATAACGATGGCAACAGCCTCCCATGTTTTGCTTCAGGCGGACGTCGAGAACCTCGGCACCGGCGGCGAAGTAGTCAAGGTTCGTCCGGGTTTCGCGCGCAACTATCTGTTGCCGCGCGGGCTCGCCGTGCCGGCCACCCCTGGCAACCTCGCGCGCGTCGAGGACTTGAAGAAAGCCGCCGCCGCCCGCAAGAGCCAAGAGGTCGCCGCCGCGCAAGAGCTAGCCAAGAAGCTCGAGGGCTCGAGCGTGAAGATCGCTCGCTCCTTCGGCGACGAAGGCAAGATGTACGGCTCGGTGACGAGCAAGGACATCACCGAAGCTTTCGAGAAGGCCGGTATCTCGTTCGATCGCAAGCAGATCCAACTGCCCGAGCCGATCAAGACGCTCGGCACGGTCGAGGTTCCGCTCAAGCTTCACGGCTCCGTGTCCGTGACGCTCAAGGTCGAAGTCATCAAGAAGTGACGAGGCGAGCTCGAACCGGTTAGCGAAGTGATTCGTTGACAGGAGGGCTCGGGTCGTAGAGAAAGAAGTCGCGGGCTTCGCGCGAGCGAAGCGCGTGCCTCGTCTCGCATAGCAGCGCCCCGGAAGGTTTCGACCGACCGGGGCGTCGTGCATTTGGGGCCCTGTGGATAACCTCTGGTTTCGCCGGTGGAAAACCACGGGTCAGGTTGTGGATCCTAGGCACTGACTTTGTCTGTCCGCGGCCGATGCTAACGGACGAGGACACTGAAACCTAGAGAGGGTGAGCTACCGCCATGCCTTTTGCCGAGCGTTTTTCTCGAGCCCCCGCCGAACCGCCGCGCCTCGAACCGATGCCCGGCCGCGTGCCGCCGAGCGAT
The DNA here is from genome assembly GCA_037200885.1 of Pseudomonadota bacterium. Classification (GTDB taxonomy): domain Bacteria; phylum Myxococcota_A; class Polyangia; order Polyangiales; family Polyangiaceae; genus PMG-095. The sequence goes on along the minus strand of JBBCIN010000002.1, from coordinate 2,377,442 downwards.
CTCGACGCGGAAGCAGCCGTGCTCAGCGCCACGCTGCTCGACACTGACGCATTCGATACGGTTCAAGAGATTCTGCAGCCGCTGCATTTCTATGCAGACGCGAACCGGCGCATCTTCGAGGCCATCCTCGATTTGCAGAGCAGCTCGCGCCCGGTCGACATCGTATCGGTGGCCGGTTGGCTGCGCGACAAAGGGCGCCTGGATCAGATCGGCGGCACGCCGTACCTCGCGCTCTTGGCGGACGCGACTCCCGCGGTGGCGCACGTCGCTGCCCATGCCCAGGTCATTCGCGAGAAGTGGCGTTTGCGCCAGCTGATTTCGACCTGCCAAAAGTTCGCCGCCGAGGGCTACGGCGATTGCGGTGAGGTGCAAGGCTTCATCGATCAGGCCGAGCAGTCCGTGTTCGACATCGCGCGCATCCCGCAAACGTCGAACGTGGTTTCGGTGCGTGACGCCATCAAGGGCGCGTTCGAGATCTTGGGCGAAGCCGCGCGCCGCGGCGGTGGCATCACTGGCATCGAAACCGGCTACACCGAGCTCGATAAGCTCACCGCGGGGCTCCACCCGGGGGATTTGCTGATCGTGGCGGCTCGTCCCGGCATGGGCAAAACATCCTTCGTGCTCAACTTGGCGACCAACGTCGCGCGCCCCAAGCGTGTGGAAGTCAACGCCGAAAACGAGGCCTATTTCGACGCCGCGGTGGAGGAGCCGGGCCACGGCGTCTTGTTCTGCTCCCTGGAAATGCCGCGCGAACAGTTGGCGTCGCGCATGCTCGCCTCCGAGGCGCGTGTCGACATGTCGCGCATCCGCTCCGGCAAGTTGCAGCGCGACGATTGGAACAAGCTCACCGAGTCCGCCTCGCGTTTGGGCCGGCTACCGCTCTGGCTGGATGACACGCCCGCGCTCACCCTGCTGGATTTACGCGCGAAAATCCGCCGCCTGCAGGCCGAGCTCAAGCGCGGTGAAGCGGCCGGAACGGCCAAGGGTCTGGGCCTGGTCGCGATCGACTATTTGCAGCTGATGCAAGGGCGCAAAGACGCGGGCAGCCGCGAGCAAGAGATCAGCGAGCTGTCGCGAGGCTTGAAGCAGCTGGCCAAGGAGATGAAGATTGCCGTGATCGCCCTCAGCCAGCTGAACCGCGGTGTCGAAACGCGCACCAGCAAGGACAAGCGTCCGCAGCTCTCCGATCTGCGTGAGTCGGGCGCCATCGAGCAGGACGCCGACACGATCATGTTCATCTACCGAGATGAGTACTATTTCAAAGACAGCCCGGACAAAGGCATCGCGGAGCTGATCATCGCCAAGCAGCGCAACGGCCCGACCGGCAAGGTGATGACCAAGTTCACCGGCGAGTACACGCGGTTCGATAACCTAGCGCCCGAAGAGTACAATTTCAGCGATTTTGACGGGTTTGCCGCAGGCTCTGGGGACGCATGATGCGCGGCCTCGACTTCGCCGAATCCGCTGGCTAACGCACGCGCGCCGATATTCGCGAATTTTTCCGCGCAATTCGCCGACATTCGCGTTGATCCTGGCTAGATCTCGGCAAAGAAGTGCTAGGTCTAGCCGCGAGCGATGCGTTTCATTGATGAGTGTGAGCTGCGAGTCGAAGCCGGTGCGGGCGGCAAGGGTGCCGTGGCTTTTCGGCGCGAAAAGTACATCCCGTTTGGCGGTCCCGCGGGCGGTGATGGCGGGCGCGGTGGGGATGTCGTGCTCGTCGCCGACTCGGGCCTCGGCACGCTGTATGATTTGATTCACCATCGCATCGTGCGCGCCGAGCCAGGCCAAAACGGCATGGGCAAGGATTGCTACGGCCGCGCCGCGAAGGACGTCGAAGTGCGCGTGCCCGTGGGCACGATCGTCTTCGATACCGATACCCAAGAAAAAATCTGCGAGCTCACGCGTCCGCAAGAGCGCGTGGTGATCGCCAAGGGCGGGGAAGGTGGCCGCGGCAATCGCCACTTCACCACGCCCGAAGACCGCGCTCCGCGCCACGCGGAGCCCGGCGCGCCGGGTGAAGCTCGCTCACTGCGGCTCGAGCTCAAGGTGATGGCCGACGTCGGCCTGCTCGGCTTCCCGAATGTCGGCAAGAGCACGTTCATCAGCGCCGTCAGCCGCGCGCGCCCGAAAGTCGCGGACTATCCCTTCACCACGCTGGTGCCGCACCTGGGCGTGGTGACAATCGGTGATTTCCGGCAGGGCCTCGGGCGCAGCTTCGTGATCGCCGACATCCCCGGGCTGATCCCCGGCGCGAGTGAAGGCGCGGGCCTCGGCATTCAGTTCCTGCGCCACCTCGATCGCACGCGCCTCTTGCTGCACCTGATCACGGTCAGCGGTGAAGAGGGCCGCTCTCCACTGGCCGACTACCACGCGATCCGAAAGGAGCTGAAAGCCTACAGCCCCGAGCTCGCCCGCCGCCCCGAAGTCGTGGCCCTGGCCAAGGCCGATCTCCCGGACGTGCAAGAGGTCTACGACGAACTCAAAGTGGAGTTCGAAAAACTCGGTGTGGATCTACTGCTCGTGAGCGCCGCGACGCACAAAGGGCTAGACGAAGTCGTGCAGTACCTCGCCGAGCGTCTGTTTCTCTAACGTGAACGTGAACGTGAACGAGAAATCGGACCACGTGGCCGCGCGACGTGACGCATCTGTGCACGCGCGCTGCTGAGAGGCAGCCCCCCTTTGGAGGGACGGAGGGGGCGATCGCGATCCAGCAGCGCACCTCGCGTCGCGCTGGGTTCCGAACCCAGACGCCGAAGGCTGTGACGTCTCGAGACGGGATTCGTGACCACCAATCCAAATCCCGATCCGAGAGGGGCACACGGGCACGGGAGACGGAAAGACGCTACGCGGGATCGTTCACGTTCACGTTCACGTTCACGTTCACGTTCACGTTCACGTTGAGAGCGCTAGCGCTAGCGCGGGGGCTTGAGGGGGAGATTCGGTTTGGTACTCGAAGCTTTTTTCTGTGCGGCGGCGCTCGGGTGCTCGTCCAGGGCGTCGATCGCGGCGAGGACGCCTTGGATGCCGTGGTGGCGGGCGGCAGCTTCCAGGAAAATGCTGGGGACGCGGGCGAGTTTTACGGCGGTGGCCTTGCCTAGGTCGAGCTCGCGTTCGGCGAAGCTTTCGAATGAAGAGAAGCCTTTGGCCTCGTACAGCTTCTCGTCTTGGATGTGCTTGAGTTCGACGCCCATTTGGAAAAAGCCGTCGTCCAAATTTTTGCGCAGAGTGCGGATGCGTACGAGGACGTTCAGCAGCTCGCTGATGCGTTGCTTGATGCCGTCCGCGTCGTCGGGTGAGCGCAGGGTGCCGCGTGCGCTACCGGGTTTGGGCGGGGACAGGTTGCGGGCGGCGGCTTCTTCGGCGTGCTTGGCGGCGTGGCGTGCGGCCCAGGGCGCCGCACCGCGCATGCCCAGCTTGCGCTTGCTGGCGGGATCGGCGGCTTCGGCCTTCTTCGCTGGACGCGCGCGCTTCGAGCCGGCCGCTGGCGCGGGGGGCGGCATCGATTTGCGAGCTTGAGGCACAACTGATTTGCGCGGGCCGGGTGCCGCCGATTGGCGAGCGGGGGGCGCGACCGATTTGCGTGCCGCCGCGGAGGGCCGAATGGATTTTGGTGCGCGTTCGGTGGCACGGCCAGTTTTTGTTCGGGATTTCATCGAACGACTACCCATAGCGTGGTGCATCCGAATGATCGCGGATGCCCCCTAAGCCTTTGCTTCCAGTTTAGTATGAGGGCCGCCCGCTATGCAAAAACCCGAATCCGATCCGCCCAGTCGCGCCGAGAGCGAGCCGCCTGCACGCGGCTCGAGCCCACTGAACGCCAGTCTTTTCCCGCAGGATCCTCGAATCGCGGTGGTGGTGAACGGCAACGCCAAGAGCGTGACCCAGGAGGTGATCTCCACTTTGCACCAGATTTTGCTCGGCGGTGATCTGTTCGTGTCCCGCAGCTTGGACGACGCCCGGCACATTGCGCGCACGATCGTCAGCCGGGGCTACGGTACGGTCCTCACGGGCGGTGGGGACGGTACCTTTACCGTCATGGTTACCGAAGTGGTTCGCGAAGGGCGCAAGCAGAACCGCGCCCATCCGCGTTTCGGCCTGCTCAAGCTGGGCACGGGAAACGCCTTGGCCTGGGTCGTCGGCGCGCGCGATCCGAAGAGCGGCGAGCTGGCCGCCGATATCGAGCGGCTGACCCAGGACGCGGGCAGTCGCAGCATGCGCCTGATCGAAGTCGAGGGCTTCATCGCGCCCTTCTGCGGCTTCGGTGCGGACGCGGACGTGCTCGCGGACTACGCGAAGGTCAAAGGCAGCCTGCAAAAGACGCCGCTCAAACGCGTCGCACCCGGCCTGCTCAGCTACGGCGTGGCCGCGATCACACGCTCGATTCCGAGTTACCTATTGAAGCGAATGCCACACTGCCGGATCGTCAATCAGGGTGGGGAGGCATTCCGCGTGGGCGCCAAGGGCGCGCTACTGGGCCAACCGATCGCCCGCGGTGCGGTAATTTACGAAGGGCCGATGCGGCTGTGCGGTTTGTCGACGATCCCGTACTACGGCTACGGCTTTCGCATGTTTCCTTACGCCGATGAACGCCCGGATCGTATGCATCTGCGGGTGGCGACCATGACCCCGCTCGAGTTCGTCCGCCACTTCAACGAGATTTGGCGCGGAGAGTATGACAATCCGAGCACTTTGTTCGACTACCTCGTGGAGTCCTTGAGCATCGAGCTCGATCCACCGACGGATTTCCAAATCGGTGGAGATCCGCGCGGCAAGCGTGCGAAACTAGACATCCATTTGTCGCCGACCCCGATCCGCTTGGTCGATTTCTATGCGCCGCCGACGGTCGCATGAAGACGCGTATGAAGATCCTCTGCGGCGTGCTCGGATGCGTGTTTGGGCTCTCGCTCGCGTCGCGCCTACAGGCGGATGATTCGCCGTTTCAGGCGAGCTTGAGCTGTGAGCCCGCGGCCGGTCCGGGACGCATCCTGTGTGAACTGACGACGCGCGCGACCCAGGGCAAGTTGGTCTGGAGTGACGCGCTCGTGGTGCGCGCGCCCGCGTTCGCCAGGCCGCTCAGGTCGCGCTTCGTGGCCCAGCTGGGCACGTCCGCGGCTTCTGGGGGGGCGTGGGCCAAGCTCGCCTTGGTGGCGTCGGAAGCCGGCGCGGGCAAGCTCGAGCTGCTCGCCCGCGGCGTGATCTGTCACGATAGCGCAGCCGGTGAATGGTGCGCCCCGGTGCTGGCGCCGGTCACGGTCGACCTGCGCGTCGGCTCGCCGAGTCCGAAAGCCCCGTGATCGCCCGCGCAAATTTGCCCGGAATTTGCGGCCTCTGTTAGTCACGAGGGATGCAGCTTCCTGGCCGACTGCGACTCACGACGCTTGGCGACCTGCTCGGCGCGCTTCATCGTGCCTGCGCGAGCGGCACGCTCGAACTGGTGGAGGTCGAAGGCGCGCGCGCCGGCCGCAGCCATCGCGTGTTCTTCGATGCGGGCTTGATCGAAGACGTCGACACCTCACTCAATCACCCGCGCCTGGGTGAGATCTTGGCGCGTGACGGCTTGCTCAGCATGTCCGCGCTGGCTCGCATCGCGCGGCGTTTGATGGAACAGCCCGGCAAACGCGTGGGCGAAGTCTTGGTCGAAGAGGGTTTGGGTACGGCTGATCTCGTGGCAGGCGCCCTGCACCGACAACGCACCAGCCGTCTGGAAGCCTTGTACGGACTGAGCGAAGCCTTGATTCGCTTCCACGTGCCGCGCCCGCGCTCCGGCTTTCGCCCGACTCCACTCTCACCGCGTGAGTTTTTGCATGGTCGTCCGCGCGCTCGGGTTGAGTTTTCCTCGCGCGTCGCCGAGCGTTTCACGTTCCGCTCGGGTGCTCGCTCGGAGCCTGCGCGCGGAGTCGACGGTCCACGCCACGCGGCGTACCGCGCGCTCGGGCTGACGGCTACCGCGTCGTCACGTGACGTGCAGCGCGCGTTTCGGAAATTGGCTGCCGAGCAGCACCCGGATCGTTTTCCGAACGCCTCCGCCCCGGAGAAAGCGCAGCTCTTGTCACGCTTTGCCCAGCTGAGCGCGGCGTATCACGTGCTCATGGGTTGAGCCATCGATCGAGCGCGGCGGGCAGCTCGAACAACGAGCCCAACAAGACTTCCGGCTCGCTCGCCAAGAGCAGCGCGCGCCCCTGAATGCCGCCTTCGACCCCGACGCTGTGCGCGCCGGCGGCCTTGGCGCAGGCGACGTCCTGCGCGCCGTCGCCGACCATCACGAGCTCGGTCGGACTCAGGCCGAGCTGCTCGGCGATGTGGAGTAGCGGCAGCGGATCGGGCTTGATCTTCGGTAGATCGCCGCCGCCCACCACTACCTTGAAGGGCACGGGAAAGCGCAGATTGGCGAGCACGCGGTCGGCGATCGAGCGAGGTTTGTTGGTGCACAGGGCGAGCGGCAAGTGGCTGAGCTGCGAAAGGGCCTCGTACGCGCCGGGCAGGAGCTGCGTGTGATCCGTCGGATGCTCCGAGTAGTAAGCGACGAAGGTCGCAAATAGCGCGTCGAGCGCGGGCGCGCTCGGCTCGAGGCGCGCGGCGCGCGCCAAGAGCAAGCGCGCGCCGTCGCCGACGTAGCCTGCGATTTCGTCGACCGAGAGCGTGGTGAAGCCGTGCGCGCCGAGCGCGTGGTTGGCAGAGCTCGCGATGTCCAGGCGTGAGTCGATCAACGTACCGTCGAGATCGAAGACGATGCCCAAGCGGATTGCGATGCCCAGGCTGGCGGGTCCACCAGGATCTTGATCCAGGCCGCTCATCCGGCGTGCCGAAAGGCCGCGCGGCCCACGAAAAACGGGCCCATCTGATTGATGAACTCCGAGGTCTGACGGGTGGCGCGCATGGCCTGCACCACGTGCGACAGCGGGTGCAGCTCCTTACCGACCAAACCGATTACGAACTCGTTGTCTTTGGCGTCGAGCCCGTGGCAGGCGAGGCGCACGTCGTGCGCGAGATCTTGAGCGCCGTAGGCTTTGCCGATGCCCGCGTGCTCGCGCATGATGGTTCCCTTTTCGCGCGCGTCGACGCGCTCGAATGCGCCCGAACGGCGGAGCGGATACCACACGGCCCAGGGCCAGGCTTCGTTCAGCACGGTTTCGCGCGGGCGGCGCAGGAGCCAATACTCCAGATCGGTCTCGTAACCGCTCGAGTAGGTGCGGCCCAGCATGGTGTACTCGCGGAGCAAATTGAGACTCGCAGCTTCCGGATCGCCGAACACCGGCCGCAACTTGGTCGCAAAGTCGAGCGGCTCCTCACTCCAGCTGAGCACCCCCAAGCCGTGCGGGTTGTTCACGTCTTCGTACACGACGCTGGGCACGTTGCGCCGTTTCAGCGCGGAGCCCAGATTCTTGAGCGCGTCAGCCGGGGCGAGCGACTTGTCCGATTCGAACACCATCAGCTGCATGAACAGCCGGCGGTCCATTGTTTGTGGAATTCCGTCGCGCGGCGCGCCGCGTTCGGAGACCTCGATGCGCTCTGTAGCAGCGTTTTCGCCCATGCTTCGAATGCTAACAAAAAGTACGCGTATTGCTGTGCGATAAACAACAGTTTCGGGGCTGGGGCCCCGAAACCTGAGGGTGGGTCGCGCTGGATTCACTCCAGCGGGCGGGAGCTGAGCTTCCGACGACAGCAAGTGCTTGCATTTGACGGATCTCTGATAAACTCCGCCGGCTTTGGTACCCACCACACTCGAACATCCGCTCCCTGCTGGCATGAGGGATCTCCTGCCGCCCGTCGCGCGCCGACAGGGCGAGCTCGCGCGGCGGGTCACGCGTTGCTTCGAGCTCCACGGTTACGAGATCGTGACCTTGCCCGTCTTCGAATACGCCGAGGTGCTCGAGCGTGGCCTGGGCGCGCTCGATTCCGAAGAGGTGCTGCGCTTCGTGGAGCCGGAGAGCGGGGAAGTCGTGGCGCTGCGTCCGGACATGACGCCGCAGATCGCGCGCATCCTGGCGACGCGGTTGGCGGAGCTGCCTGGTCCCGCGCGGCTCTGTTACCACGGCTCGGTCGTGCGGCGCCGCCGCGAGCGCGCTCGGCGCCACCGGCAAATTTTCCAAGCCGGTGTGGAGCTGCTCGGTCTGGAAGGTCCCGCGGGGGATCTGGAGATTTTGCGGCTGGCTTCGGCGGGGGTGCGCGCGGCCGGCCTTTCGTCGTTCGTTTTCGATCTCGGCCATGCGCGGATCGCGGCCGCGCTGTTGGAGACCCTGCCCGACGCACGCACCTCCGAGGTGGTGGAAGCGCTGGCGATCAAAGATCAGCCCGAGGTTTCGCGCCGCGCGGTCGCCGCCGGTTATTCCGGGCGTACGCTCACTGCTCTCTCGGAGCTGTGTGAGCTACACGGCGGCGGTGAGATTTGGCCACGGGCCGAGCGGCTCTTGGTCGGCACCGCCGCCGAAGCCGCCCTCGGTGAATTGCGTCGGATCTGGGATGCGGTGACTCTTTTGGAGCTCGCGCCCAAGTTGCTCGTCGATCTCTCGGAGACGCGTAACTTCGCCTACTACACCGGGCTCATGTTTCAGATCCACGCGGACGGGCCGGGCAGCCCGATCGGCGCCGGTGGTCGCTACGACAGCTTGCTCGGGCGTTTCGGCGCGCCGCGCGCGGCCGCGGGGTTTGCGCTCAGCCTGGACCATTTGGCCTGGGCGCTGGAGAGCATCGGTCGTGAAGAGACCAACGAGCTGCGTTTGTTGACGGTGGGCGCGAGCGAATCATTGCTCGCGGGCCTGCGCAATCTGGGCGTGCCCTGCGCGGAGTCCCACGCGGCAAGTGGGGCAGAAGCGCTGGCCTACGCGCGCGCCTGGCGCTTCAGTCACGTGCTGGAGGTGGGGCCCGAGGGCGTGTCCCTGATCAGCGTCGTCGACGAACAAAAAAGATCCGTTCTCCTAGAGCCAGAAGCCCTAGTGAGTAGTTTGGGCCGACTCCCCCTGGGGTCGGCGTAGTCTCGCGGCCCTGCCGCTGTAACAACCGTGCGAGAGAATATGTCTTCTGTGGTCATTGTCGGTGCTCAATGGGGCGACGAGGGTAAAGGCAAAATCGTCGACATTTACATGGAGTTTGCCGACGTCGTGGTGCGCTACGCAGGCGGTCCGAACGCCGGTCACACGCTGGTCGTGGGCGACGAAAAGATCGTCGTGCGCCTGTTGCCGAGCGGCATCCTGCGCGAGCGCACGAACTGTATCTTGGGCCAGGGCATGGTGATCGACACCGAAGTCCTGCTGGGCGAGATCGACGAGCTGCATCGTCGCGGCCACTCGAACCTCGAGCAACGGCTGTCGGTCAGCGACCGCGCGCATTTGATTTTGCCGTACCACGTGCTGATCGACACCTTGCGTGAAGGCTCCGCACCCGCGGACAAGGCGCTCGGCACCACCAAAAAGGGCATCGGCCCGGCCTACGAAGACAAAGTGAAGCGCGTCGGCGTTCGCTGTGGGGATTTGCGAGATCTCAAGGCGATGGCCGCGCGTATTTCTTATGCGATGGAAGCCTGGGCGCCCACCGTGCGCGCGCTGGGCGGTGAGCTGCCCACGCTGCAATCGGTAATGGCCAAGCTCGAAGCGCACGCCGCGCGCATCGTGCCCATGCTGGCTCATACTTCCGAGCTCGTCGACGACGCGATTAAAGCCGGAAAGCGCGTCATGCTCGAAGGCGCGCAGGGCACGCTGCTCGACATCGATCACGGCACGTACCCGTTCGTGACCTCGAGCTCCGCAGGCTCGGGCGGCGCAGCCAGTGGCGCGGGCATTGGCCCGAACCGCATCGGCACCGTCATTGGCATCACCAAGGCCTACACCACGCGCGTCGGCACTGGCCCGTTCCCGACCGAGCTCGATGACTCGGACGGCAAGCACCTGCGTGAAGTCGGTGCTGAATTCGGCTCCGTTACCGGTCGCCCGCGCCGCACCGGCTGGCTCGATCTGCCGGGCCTCCGCTACGCCTCACGCGTGAACGGCATCGATGGTCTGGCGGTGACCAAGCTGGACGTGTTGACGGGCATGGAGCGCATCCGCGTGTGCGTCGCGTATGACACCCCGCAAGGCCGCGTCACCAGCTTGCCCATCGACCAACTCGATCCTCCCGGTCAAGTCACTCCCGTGTACGTGGAGATGCCCGGCTGGAAAGAGCGGCTCGAAGGCGTTCGCGTTCTGGATGATCTGCCCGCCAACGCGCGCGCCTACGTCCGCTTCATCGAAGAACAAGCGGGCGCCCCCGTGTACCTCGTCAGCGTAGGCCCCCGCCGCAGCGAAACGATCATGCTGCACAACCCGTTCGTGGGCCGGGCCGCAGCACCGTAGTCTCTCTTCCACTCTCTCAACGTGAACGTCGAAACGTGCCCGCGGGCGTACCGTGGAGGGTGCCCGATCAGGGTCCGGGAGGGAGAAGAGAGGGAGATCGTTCACGTTCACGTTTTTTGGAGAGTGCTAGACTGACGTCGTGCTTCCGTTCGTTTTTGCCGTTGCTCTCGATCTGACGACTGCGGCGCAGGCGAGTCCTCGGCCGCGAGAGTGTCGGGGGGCGACGGGCAATGACGGGGTTTGGGTGCGAATGCGGGGCGCGGATGCGCAGCGCTACTGTGAGTTGCTGGCCCGCGGCTATGCGCGCCTCGGGCAAACCCCCAAAGAAGCCTTGCTCGCCGCACAGGCAGCGGAGGCCTTGGCTGGTGGGGTGCCCGCGGTGCGCGTGCTTGCGGCGCGTGCGCATCTGCGCTTGGGCGACAGCCAGCTCGCCTATCAGCTATTTCAGCAGGCGGAAGCCAGTGATGCGCATGCATTTGCCGATCCAAAAGCACTGCATGAGTACGCCCGCTCGGCGTCACTCGCGGGTAAAGCGCCCGATACGGTGCGGTTGTATCGACTGCTCGTCTCCCGTATCGCACTGCTCGATGATCCGCGTGAACGTGCCTTCGTGCAGATCGAAGCCGCCGCGCACGTTTTGACGCACGTGGACGGCGGCGCAGACGAAGCGTTGGGTTATCTTGCGCACGCGCGTCAACAGCCGCTCGGGCTATCGGCGTGGATCGGCAGTCTTCGCCTGCTCGCGCTTCAGCAGAGCGGGCGCGCCGAGGCGCGTGGTTCACTCGGACCGCTGCCCAGCCCGGCTTCGCTCGGGGTGCCACCTCCTGGGCAATTTAGCGCTGAATTTCCGCTGCTTCCGCCGGGCTTGTTCGCCGCGCTCCGCGCGGTTCTGGCTGAACGCGTGGACGTGTCAGTGGTCCCTGGGGCCTTGCCCAGAGGTCCCGGCAAAGGCAAAGCGCGGTGACACGCGCGCTCCTAGCTCAGGTCCTGCTGGCGGCATGGCTTGCGACCGGTTCCGCGCGCGCCACGCCGAGTATTTGGCAGCGCGCGCGCCAACCCGGAGCGGCTCAGCAGCAAACGATCTTGAATCGCATCGAGCGCTTGCTGGGCTCACTCGGCCTCGCTGAGTTCGACGCGGAGCTTTCCGCGGGCGCGATCGCGCTGACGCAACTCGGGCAATCCAGTTGGCCGTGCCTCGCGCAGCCGGCCTCCGCGTCGGGCGCGGTCCCTTCGCCCACGCCCGAGCTCGTGCTCGACGCGCGCCTGGAATATCTGATCGGCGGGGCACTCCTCGACTCGCAGGCGGGTCGCGAGCCGGAAGCGCGTTGCATGTTGGAACGCGCGCTACGCGATGCCCCGAACAGTCCGTTGGCCGCGCGCGGGCTATCGGATCTGGCGATTGCCGCGGCCAAGATGGGCGATCGCGAGGCCGAACACGCGGCCTACTTGCGCGCGCTCGAGCTCACCTGGGAGCCTGACTCACGCGGCAATTTGCTGGCTAACCTGGCCGAGAGCGACATGGCGCTCGGTGACTTGAGCCGTGCCGTGCGCGGCTATCGGAACGCGCTTTCGAGCTCGCAGCAGCCCGAGCTGATCGCTGGCGCGTACTTCGGTCTGGCGGTGGCACTCGATCGTACGGGCGATCTGCCGTCCGCGCTCGAAGCGGCCAAGCGCGCCAACGCGGTGCAGTTGCCGCCCACGTTGTTTGCCGCGGGCAGCGTACTTGATCTGCCGAACGTATTTTTCATGCCCAGCTACGAGATCTACTATTACAAGGCGCTGGGCGCGATGGCCGCGGCGCAGCTCGCCAAAGACGAGCTGGCGCGCCGCGACGCATTGACCGATGCGAGTGAGCAGTGGACGCGGTACCTCCTGCCTGCAGAAGCGGATCACGCGCCCTTTGCTCCACGCGCCGCCCTGCACAAAGCCAGCGTGGTGCGCCAGCTGGCGGAAATTGCCGCAAAATTGCCGAAAAATGCTGGGCAAAAGCAGACCGAGGATTCGCCGCTCTTGTAGTGTACGGGCGGGCGGCGCTCAGGCGGCGTGGGGCAATTCCGGCACGGGGCCGTTGCCGAGCGCGCGACTGGCGCCTTCGGCGTCGTCCACCGCTTCGAACACGGGGCGCAGGTGCGGACCACGACCGAGCTCGCCGAACGCGCCGCTCATGGCCAGCGCGCGAGCACGCGGTCCGTCGAGCACGAAGAAGACGTCGTGCAACCCGTCCCCCACGGGCGCGCCGATGACATCGACGATGATGCCGCGATCGACGTGCAGCTCCTCGTTGCCGCGCTGAATCAAGACGCGTTTGTCGGTGATCAAGTAGCGGGTGTGCTTGGCGCCATAGCCTTGGCGAATCACCGCGTCGTAAATCACGTAGCAGCCCACCGCGAACACCAGCAGCACGGCGAGCGACAAGCCGAATGTCAGCGCCGCGAACGGGAACGAGCGTACCGGAAGCCCGCCGCCGCGCACCACCCGCTGTAGCGCGGGGATGCCGTGCACGACCATGCGCTCGACCCCCGCAAACAGGAATGCACCTACCGCGACCAGACCCCATTCGCGTTGGCCTTGCGGTAAATAAGCGCGCAGCTGGGGATGACGGCGCGCCGACCAAATCACCCGCTCACCATGGTCGAGACGCTGGGCCAGGGGACGCTCGCCGTGCTGCCCGGACGGCGCTATCGCTTCCGCGCCGCGGACGATGGCCCAGACGCGATCGGGCGCGCGCACGCCATACAGCTTGAGCGTGAGCTTGCGGCGCAGCGCGCCCGTCGGCACCGCGCGCACCAGCTCCAAATCGCCGGCGTTGCGATCGCTATCGTCCCAAAAAATACGCGCGAAGCTGATCGCCTTGCGATCGATGCTGCGGCGAAATGGGCCAAAGTAGGTGATGACGTGTTGCTCGGTCACGACGTAGCGCGCGCTCTTCAGCCAGATCCGCGGCACCTCCCGAGCCGCGATGCCGAGCGAAGCGCACCAAACCGAAAACAGCATCGGACCGGCGGGCGCCGTGCGCAGGGCGAGCGCAATGACCAACGCGAAGCTCAGCGAGATCGCCGACAGCACGAAGAACAAGAAGCCGACCGCACGCGCGAGAGGAGGCGGCGCCAACACGGTTGGACTTGCCATCCAAACGATGCGTTCACCGAAGAGGGGGTCTCTCGCCACTTGGTCGCCTCGCGTGTCGGATCGAACGTCCGAACTCATTCTAAGTTGCGCCCCTGCAGGCGCAACCTAGGGTTCCAACCGCGATGGAATCGCGACCCAATCAGCTCAGTTGCAGGCCCATTTTTCGTTCAAGCAAATGCAATCGTTGTTGCCGTAGTCGCACTCGGGGTTGCCGGTGCACGCGCTGCCGACCTGCGGCAGGGTGCCCGGGCACGAGTTCGAACACGCCCACTTTTCGCTTTGTCCGCAACGACACGTTCCCAAGCCGGGGTACGCGCAGGTGCCCTGAGCCGGAGTGCAATCGTTGCCGACCGTGGGCTTAGTCGCCGGGCAAACCAAGACCGCTCGGCAGTTCCAGTCGTGGCTGTTCCCACACGCGCACTCGAGTCCGGGGAAATCGCAGGTGCCATCGATCATGCCGCAGGCCGCGCCGTCGGTGGGAGCCGCTGCGGGGCAGACCAACGTATCGATGCAGGTCCACTCGCGAGCAGCGGTCGCACTCCCGCCAGTGCCGCCATTGCCGGCACCGGGACCGCCTTGTGCGCGACAAGTACATCGCTCACCCGTGTAGTTACACTGGGTCTGGTTATTCGTGGGCGAGGTGCACGCCGTATTGTCGGTCGGCGCAGCTGGAGGACAGCTCGCTGGGTTCGTCGCGCCGCCGCTGCCACCCGCGCCGCCACTTGCCTTCGAACCGCCAGCGCCGGTTGCGCCGCCGAGGGTCGCGCCGGTACCGGCTGCGCCGCCCGGCCCGTCTGGCGCGCCACCGCTGCCTGATTCCCCGCCGCTCGCCTCGTTCGGCTCGCCCGCATCTGCCGCCTCGGAGCCGGCCTGCCCCGGAGCACCCGCATGCGCGCTGGATCCCGCGCGCCCGCTATCGCCACCGTTGCTACTGCCCGCCGTACCCGTATCCGAGGGATCGCTCGAACCGCCGCAGGACGCCGTCAACGCGAAACCGGCCACGAGCGCCAAACCGAAACTGTAAGTGAGTGCTTTCATCGATTCCTCCTCGAGGTCCGACACGAAGGGCCGAGACGTTCGCCCTACGTCGCTGCAGTGCAGTCAGGAGTAACCAACCCGTCATCCAACAGGCAGAAATCGCGATCGTCCTACAGCCGCAGAAAAATTCTCCACACACGGTCCAAAAACCGAGTCGTGGTTCTGGGTTGCTGGTGCTGCTCAGGAGCTCGACGGTGAGATGAAGACGACTTCGATGCGCGCGTTGCGCTCGCTCGCGCCGGGGCGAGCGGGGTCGAGGACGGGGAGGGTGGACCCCGCGGTTTCGGCCGCGACGTGAGGGGCGCCGGACTTGCGCAAGGCGTCGGCGATGGTGGCGGCTTGGCTGGCGTCGCGCGTCGAGGCATTGCCGCGGGCGACGTGAACGACAGCGAGCAGCGGGAATTCCGGGTGCGCTTTGGCGACTTTGCCCAGCGTATCGAGCTGAGTCGAGGCCTCGCTATTCAATTGGTCTTTACCGTTGAACAGCGCACGCAAGGTGACGACTACGCCGCGGTCGTCGCGAAAGGGCAGCAAACTCGAGGCGCTGAGTTCGCTCAGCAGCGCGTCGGCCAGACCTGCGGCGGGATTTTTCTGGGTTGCTGGACGGCGAGCGAGCGTGAGTTCCTTCAGACAGCCACTGCGCATGGCGACGGCGTCGTCGATCGGTGAGGGAGGGGTGCGCAGCTTGCCATTGAGATCTTCGATTTTGCCCAGCAGCGGACCGACGCTTTCGCGATTGGGCTCGAGTAGGCGTGCGGCCATGCACAAGAGCTTCGCTTGCGAGAGCAACGCCTTGACCGCGGCCAGGCGCGCTTGCTCGCGCTCCGCCGACGCGGGCGTGTTGACGGGCAGCGGCTCCGCATCGCGGCTGACCTTGAGGCGCGTCTCCAACGCTTCGGCCTCGAGCAGAAAGCGCTGCTGTTGCGCGTCGAGATCGGTTTGCAGGGCGGTGGCTTTGCTGAGCCGCGCTTGCTCATCTGCCAACGCGGCCTGCGCGCGCACCAAACGCGCTTGCACCGTGGCGCGCGTATACGCGGCCAGAGCTTGCTCGCTCAAGATCTGCGCGGAAGCGTGATTGTCGTCAACGAATGCTTGCTCGGCTTGGCTGCGGCGCAGCTCCGCATCCGCGTACGCCTGCGGCGCACTCTTGGCGGCCGATTGCACGGCCGCGCTGGCTCGCGCGGCGTCGACCTCGCGCATGATTTCGGGGCGGGGCGTGGGCGTGCAAGCCGCGACGCTCAGCGAGAACACGGCGCACAGCGAGAACGCGGCTCGGCGCATCATTTCTTCACCGCCGGTTGGCTCGGCTTGGCCTTGGGAACCGGTGCTTTGCCCGGGTCCTTCTTCGCGGGCTCGCTCTTGCTCGCCGGGCTGGCCGCGGGGGCTGCGCTCTTCAAATTTTGTTCGGCGCGGCCGCGACGAGCAATGGTCTGCTCGATCAGCGCTTGGGTGCGCACGGCCTTTTGTTCCAGCTCGGCGACCGCCTTCTGCACGTCCGCGAGCTTCTTCTCGCTTTCGGCGGTGCGCACGAGATCATCGGCGACTCGTGCCCAGGTGAGGGCCAAGGCGTCGAGCTCCGTCGCGTGCTGCAGATCGCCAGCCCCACGCGCGCTCTGCGCGCGTTGTTGGGCTGCTTTGGCCTTGGCGACCGGGGCTTGCACTAGACTCCGCGTCTCCGGCGCATCGAGCTTGGCGAGTAGGCTCTGGGTCTCCGCGGCCGGATCCGGACCGGCGGCGTGTGCGGGCTGTTCGAAGCCGAGCAGGGCCAGCATCGGAAGAGCAGAAGCGAGGGCAAATGCTGCCGGAAGTCGGGCGCGTTTCACGAGCGAACGAAGCCACGTGTCGGCGCGCGGGTCAAGGGCGGCAGGACAACCAGCCGTGAAGGCTCTCGTCCCGCTTCCAAGCTCAGGCTATACGGGTAGTCGGAGGATGTTTAGACCATGACCACGCGCATACGGGCGAGCTGGGACGAGTACTTCATGGCTATCGCACGAGTCGTGGCGACGCGCTCGACCTGCGACCGAAAGCACGTCGGCGCGGTGATCGTGCGCGAAAAGATGATCCTGACGACGGGCTACAACGGCTCGATTCGCGGCCTCGCCCATTGCGATGACGAGGGCCATTTGATGGAAGACGGTCACTGCGTGCGCACCGTGCACGCCGAGGCCAACGCCATCGTTCAGGCGGCACGAAATGGCGTCCGCTTGGAAGGCGGCGACATCTACGTCACTGCCTCGCCGTGCTTCGGTTGCTACAAGCTGATCGCCAACAGTGGTCTCACGCGCATCGTGTTCGGCGAATTTTATCGCGATCTTCGCATCTTCGAGCTGAGCGAAAAGCTCGGCATCAAGCTCGACCACTTGCCGATCGAAGGCGTGCCGCGCGAAGCGGCGGCCGAGCCTCCGGGTTGAGTGCGGCCGCGCCTCAGGGCAAGGCCACGGGAGCCTGATAGTACTTCTGCACTGCATCCTTGAACTGGCCGCCATCGCTATCGGGCGTCGTTTGGTGCTCGGTTCCGGTGCCAAACGTGACGCCCAAGCCGCCTGCATCGACGAATTCTTGGATGTGCGAGAAGATGTAGTGAACGCGATTGTCCCGATAGTGGTCGGCCGTGCCGCCGGGCGTCGTGCTCGGCACGCCGAACGGGACCTGCCACCAGATGATTGGGCGCCCGATGCCGACGCTGATGGCCTTGGACCAGGTCAGGTACTCGTGGAAGTTGGGACTCGTAGCGTTGGTCTCGTCCCAATAGAACGTGCCGCTACGCTGACAGTTTGGGTCCACCGCGGCCTCGAAGCAGCCCGCATCCCGATCGAGCAGGTCGGCGAAGATCAGGTCGGTTCGATCGGCACCGATCTTTTTCAAGAACGTCGCCGTGGCCGCGGGATCCCCATTGGCCCATTGCGAAGCATGAAACCCGATCAGGGCGTGCGGCGCGTACATGCGGGCGAGCTTGATGATGCAATAGCCCATGCCCACCAGATCCTCGCTCAGATCCGCGCAATCCGGTGCGGCCGCTCGAAGCGCGACTTTGATCGCGGTCGGATCCTCCTGTGACTGCTGCTCCGCAAAGGCCCAAAAGTCTGGCTCGAAATGCACGACCGCCGGTTTGCCGAAGATCCCGAGTCTTTGGAACAGCAGCTTCACGTCACCCCAGTATCCCTTCTCGAAGACGTCACTGCGCAGGCCGTCGAGCACGCCCTCACCCGCCGCAGCCATCGAGTAGAGGGAGATCATCGGTACCACCCCGTGCGCGTCGGCAGTGTCGGTGATGATGTTGATGAAACTGCCGTCCGCGTTCCAGTCTTTCCAACTGCCCCACGACTTGTCGCCATTGAGGTACGCCGTGACGTAGGCGTAGTGGAGATCGATCGTCGTCCCCAACCTGAACGCGCCGTCCTGATTGTGATCATCGGCGAGGTCATTGCCCATGCCGATCAAGAAATTCGGCGGACGGCCGAGCGTCGTGGCAAGCTCGCGGGCGCTGCTCGTCAGCACCGGTGGATTGAATGGGGCGCCTGTACTTCCGCTGCTGCCTTGGCTCCCGCTGCTGCCTTGGCTCCCGCTGCTGCCTTGGCTCCCGCTGCTGCCTTGGCTCCCGCTGCTGCCTGTACTTCCGCCGTTGTCCGGACCTTTGCTGTTGTCCGGGCTTCCGCCGTTGCTCGGGCTCGTGCTGCCGCCGCCCGCGCCACCGTTCGGATTTGCATCCGACGCGCCGCAGCCCAGAGCCAAGCCGAATGCGGCCCCCAGTGCGAGGCATCGTGGAAATCCGATCATTGTGCCATCCTAGCCCTGAGTGGAAGTACGACGCTAGCCGACGCGACGGCCGCGCAAGCGCGCGAGCAAGGCTTCTCGATTGGCGGGAACCACCACCGGTGCAGCGGTCTTCCGGTGGATGCCGCTGGTCTCGTCGGTCTCGCTCGGTTCCTTGCTTTGGAGCGGAGTATCCGAATGCGTCGGCGCGACGTCGTGCGCGATACCGGTCGCGGCGTTCGGCACGGGCGTCGAGGGCTCAGCGGGCGCGGCGACCGCGCCGTTCACCGCGCGATCGATGAATGCTTTCGTGGCCGCGCCGAAACGTCGGAAGCGCACGCGCAGGCCGCCCGGGCGATCGCCCTCGGGCTCGAGGTAGCCGATCACTTTGGCTTCGGCGCGGATTGGCTTCTGCCCGTTCGTGAGCGTGACGTCGAAGACGATCGCCGTATCGAGTGGGAGCGCAGGCTGATCGATCAGCAACATCGATTTCGCTTCGATGCTGAACCGCTCATGCTCGAGATATTCTTCTTCGCTCGCGTATGGGCGCTGCATGTGGATGACGATCGGAGTCGACAACACGAACCTCCCGGCAAGGGCTGAGCGAAGCCTTGAGTATACGAGTTTTCGTCGACAACTCACGGGGTTTAGCTGGCTGATTTCGAATTGTCCACGCGGGCCCGGCCGCGGCTGCCGGCACGCGCCCGAGCCCGCGTGGACGCGAGTGGGACTAGGTAAGAGCTTTTCCGCAATGGATCTGGGCCCACGCGAGCGGCGATTGACAGCACACAAGCTCGCGCGGATATCCGCGGCGGCATGACGAAGCTCAGCAAAATACTAGTCATCGGTTCCGGCGGTCGAGAACACGCACTCGCAACACGGCTGCTGGCGTGTGCGAGCGTGGGTGAGGTGATTGTTTCGCCCGGCAACGCGGGCACGATGCACTCGGCTTTTGCCGGCAAGGTGATGCGTTCCGTGGCCGGTGATGCACTCGACGTCGCGGCCGGCGAAGATCCGGACCTGATCGTGATTGGCCCGGAGGTTCCGTTGTGCGAAGGCCTCGCCGATCACCTGAGCGACGCCGGGCATGTCGTTTTCGGGCCTACCCGGTTGGCTGCGCAGCTGGAGGGATCCAAAGCGTTCATGAAACGTTTCGCCGCGCGTCACGGCATCCCCAGCGGGCGCTTTCAAGTCGTGACCAGCGTGGAAGAAGCAGAGCGCGCCATCCACGAGTTCCCCGAAGCACCGGTGGTCAAGGCGGACGGGTTGGCTGCAGGGAAAGGTGTGGTCGTTGCCGACACGCACGCCGAGGCGCTCAGTGCGGCGCGGGCCATGCTCAGCGGGGCGGCCTTCGGTGCGGCGGGGCAAACGGTAGTGATCGAGGAGCGCGTGCCCGGCGCCGAAGCCAGCATGCATGCGATTTGTGACGGCGAACGCTTCGTGCTCTTGCCCGCGGCCCAGGACCACAAACGTATCTTCGATGGCGATCGTGGTCCGAATACCGGCGGGATGGGCACGTACGCGCCCGCACCGCTGGTCACTCCCGCGCTTCAGGAGCGCATCCGCCGCGAAATCTTCGAGCGCGCGCTCGAGGGCATGATTGAAGACGGTCACCCGTTTCGCGGGGTGTTGTTCGCGGGGCTGATGATCACCGGGCAGGGCGAAATCTCGCTACTCGAGTTCAACGTTCGCTTTGGCGATCCGGAAACTCAGGTATTGATGGCGGTGCTCGACGGCGACTTGGCGCTTGCACTCGATGCTGCTGCTCGCGGCGAACTCCGTCCCGACATGCTCCGAGTCTCGGCGGACCACGCGCTGTGTGTCGTGCTGGCCGCGGGCGGCTATCCGGAAGCCCCGCGCAGCGGCGACGTCATCAGCGGGCTGGCCGCCGCCGCAGCGGTTCCGGGCGTGCAAGTGTTTCACGCGGGGACCAGCCTACGCGATGGCCAGGTGGTCACGTCCGGCGGCCGCGTCTTGGGCGTCACCGCGCGCGGCGCGACACTGCGTGAAGCGCACGCGCGGGCTTACCGGGCAGCGGAGTCGATTGTGTTCGAAGGTCGACAGTTCCGACGCGACATCGCGGCGCGCGCACTAGGCTCCGCCGATGCCGAGTGACGTCGAGGCCGCGCTCGCGCAGCTCGCTGCGGGCAAAGTCGTGGCGGCCGCCACCGAGTCGTATTTTGGGCTCTTGGCAGACATCGAAAATCCGAAGGCGGTCGAAGCCCTGTTCGCGCTCAAGCCGCGCGGCGCGGACAAGGGCGTGCCCATCATCTTGCCCGAACGTTCGGCTTGGCCCGCCCTCGTCGCCGGCGCGATTCCGAGTTTGGCGCAGGCCTTCGCCGACGCACACTGGCCGGGCGGACTCAGCATCGCGCTGCCGGCCGCGCCGAGCGTCGCCGCGCGCGTTGCGTTGGACGGGTCGCTCGCGGTGCGTCTGGCCGGCGCGTCTCCGGCGGCAGATCTGGCGCGTCGCTTCGGTCGCCCACTCAGCGCCACCAGTGCCAACCTGCCCGGTGCTCCGCCGACAACGCGATCGACGCAAGTGGAACTGGCATTTCCCGGCGCTGTCGCACAGGGCGTTCTGTTGGTCCTTTCCGGGGAAAGTCCGGGCGGTGCGCCGTCGACCGTGGTGCGGGTTAGCGAAGCCGACTATGCAGTTGCGCGCGTCGGCGCGGTGTCGCCGTCGGTGCTCGAAGAGATCGCCAAGTCACACGTCCCGCGTGCTTGACTCGACGCATTGCTGGCGCTAGCTCGTGTGCCGCGGGTTAGCCCGCCCTGGAGGATCATGGCTCGAGTAATCAATTTCAATGCAGGCCCCGCAGCCCTTCCGTTGGGTGCTCTCGAACGCGCTCAGACGGAGCTGCTCGACATCAGCGGGAGCGGCATGAGCGTGATGGAGCAAAGCCATCGCGGCAAGGTGTACGAAGCCATACACAACGAGGCAATCGCGCTGGTCAAAGAGCTGCTGGCCGTTCCGGACAATTACGACATCCTGTTTTTGCAGGGCGGTGCGAGCCAGCAGTTCGCAGTGGTGCCGATGAACCTCCTGCGGCCGGGCAAGAGCGCAGACTACATCCAGACCGGTGTTTGGTCGCAGAAGGCATACAAGGAAGCCAAGGTGCTCGGCACCGTGCGCATTGCCGGCAACACCGAGAAGGACAAGAAGTTCACTCGCATTCCGAAGCAGAGCGAGCTCGAGCTGGATCCGAAGGCGGCCTACGCGCACATCACCAGCAACAACACCATCTTCGGCACGCAGTGGCATGATTTTCCCGACACCGGTGCCGTGCCGTTGATCGCGGATATGTCCAGCGATATTGCCTGGCGTCCGATCGACGTCTCCAAGTTCGGCCTGATCTACGCGGGCGCGCAGAAGAACCTCGGCCCGAGCGGGCTCGTGGTGGTGATCATGCGTAAGGACCTGGTCGAGGCCGGCAGGAAGGACATCCCCGTTATCTTCCAATACCGTACGCACGCGGAGAACGACTCCCTCTACAACACGCCGCCCACGTTCTCAGTGTACATGCTGCGCAACGTGCTGGCCGAGGTGAAAGCCAATGGCGGCCTGAGCGCCATGGAGAAGCTGAACCGCGAAAAGGCGGCGCTGCTGTACAACGCCATCGAGTCGCGCCCTGACGTGTTCGCAAGCCCGGTAGAGAAGGAATCGCGCTCCACCATGAACGTGGTCTTTACGCTCAAGAGTGAAGAGCTCGAGACCGAGTTCCTGGCCGAGGCCAAGAAGTTGAAGATGGAAGGCCTCAAGGGCCATCGCTCGGTCGGTGGCATGCGCGCGTCGATCTACAATGCCGTCCCGCGTGAGGGCGTCGCCGCTCTCGCTGACTTGATCAAGAAGTTCAAGACCTGAGGGATCCGGGAGGGGGGCTTCGGGTCGATACCGAAGCGCAGCATTTCGATTGGCTGGTCGAAAACTTGCGCCTTTGGCGTGTGACGGGGCGCGACTTTGACGGCGGAGCGCGGAGCGGGTTACTCTGATGATTCCGTTCTGGGCACCTCCTCACCATGTCTTTGGCACGATTCCGCCTCCGCTTCCTGCTCCAGGAGATCGATTTGCCGCAGGGCGATACGGTGATCGGGCGCAGTGCGACCTGCCAAGTGACGATTGAAGATCCGTTGGTTTCGCGCGAGCACGCTCGGATCCGCATCGCCGGCGAGCGTGCGACGATCGAAGATCTCGGGTCGCGCAATGGCGTGCAGGTTGGCGGCGTCTCGTTACAGAGCGTGCACGTCTTGCGTGACGGCGAGCGGATCCGAATCGGCACGCAAGAAATGGTGTTTTGCGCGGGAGCACCCGCGGGCGCGGCGCTGGGCAGCCGCACCACGGGCTTCATGTGTCATTGTTCGGAGTGTGGACACCCCTATCCGCTCGAGCTGGTAGAGTGCCCGGTGTGCGGTTCGAGTGATCGCAACGAAGAAGACACATTGGCCGGCGCGCCGAGCTCCTCGCGCGACTGGGGTCTGGATCTGGTGGTGGATGCCCTGCGGCGTGCGGAGTCCCGGGGCCGCTCCGACGATATCGAACGCATCTTGTCGCATGCGCGGCTAGGCATCGAACAACGGATTGCCAATGGGCTGCCCGTCGAGCGGCCGATGCTGGACGCGGTGGCTGACGCCGCGTCATCGTTTGCCGCGACTCGCCGCGACGCTACTTGGGGCAAATGGCTGCTCTCGGTGTACGCGTCGCTCGGCGGTGTGCCGCCGCGCGCCGTTGGGCGACGTCTGACCACGCTACCGCCTTTGGAGCGTTCCTCGCTCGCACCCGCCGCGCGACGCGTGGTCGAGAGCGTGAGCTCGCGCGGCGGACCGCGCATCGAGGATCGCGAGAGCTTTGCCGGAATCGAAGCTCTGGGCAGCTCGGAGCTGGTGAGTGCATGAGGCACTCGCTCCGCTACAACGATCACGACATCGATCTTCCTGCGGGGGAGTTCGTGATCGGCCGGGCGGCGAATTGCCAACTATCGCTCGACGACCCGCTCGTGTCGCGCAACCACGCTACACTCACGGTCACGCCGGAAGCGGTAGTGCTCGCGGATCTCGGTAGTAGGAACGGTGTGCGGGTAAATCGCGATCGCATCGAGGGCAGGCGCTCACTGTCGCACGGCGATCAGATCTCCATCGGCAGTCAGGAAATGACGCTCTTGTCGCGGCGCGAGCTCTCGGCCGATACACTGATCCAAGGGCCCACCGAGCGCGCGTCCACCTTCGGTTTGCTTGGGATCTTGGCCGACAAGGCGCTCGCCATGGGCCGCGGTGACGAAGCCGAGAAGCTGCTCTTCGAGCAGCTAGACCAGCTGCTCGTCGACGCGCAGCGCGGCGTGACGGTCGCGCCCGCGACGCTCGAGCGAGCCTCCGAGTACGCGCTCAAGCTGGCGCTGACCACCACCAATGGTCGCTGGGTTGACTACATCTTTCGCTTGCACGCGGCGGTGCGGCGCATCTGCGCCGGCCCCATCGTCGATGAGCTGTACACCGTGCTACGCAAGGTAAAAGCAGTGAATTTGAGCGTTTTACGGGACTATTTGCAGGGCCTCCACGAGCTTACCGCGAGCCTTGGGCCGGCCGACCGCTTCCTGCTCAGCCGCCTCGAGGGGCTGGAGCGTCTGGCCGCCGCGAAATAAAATAGCCCGCTCGACGGCTTTCCGCGGGCAAGCTACGTTTAGCGGGATTGGATTCCGATCGGAACTCTCGCCCCACGATGCCGCGCCTGGATCAAGCTCGGGAGCAGACGCGCAGCGCGCAACGCTTCTGGCTGGAGTACCACGGGCGCACGTTCGAGCTACGCCCTGGAGAAATACTCATTGGTCGAAGTTCCAACTGCCATCTCGTGCTCGATGATGGCCTGGTGTCTCGCCGGCACGCGCAGATCATCGTCACTGAAGACCGCATCACCGTGGAAGACTTCAGCAGTGCCAACGGTGTTTTCGTCAACAGTAAGCGCGTCAACGGCAGCGAGGCACTAAAAGCGGGCGACCAGTTACAAGTCGGCAAGCAGCAGTTCGTGGTGTGCTCGGTTGCGCGCGTGCCCGCGGCCATGCCCGCCGAACGGCGCATGGCCGAGACGCTCCACGGCGTGCACGTCCCGACCGACCCGTCGCTCGCACCGGTTTCGGATTCACGCGCGGACACCAAGGCTGAGCTGAAGCAGCCTGAAGTGGAGGCCACGCAGCGCGCAGAGGCGTTGGAGTTGCTCGGCGGGGTCGCCGACAAGGTCTTGGCCTTGGGTCGCGGTGAGGAAGCGGAGCGCGTGCTCTCGACCGCGCTTTCCAACGTGCTCTCCGAGGTGAAGCGCGGGCGCGAGCCGCCGGCGCGCGTGGTCATTCGAGCCGCGACCTACGCGGGCAAGCTCGCGGATGCGACTGCGCATGGCAAATGGCTCGACTACACGATTGACCTGTACGCATCGCTGCGCCGACCGATTCCGATCGAGCTCGTGGATCAGATGTACGCGGTGCTACGGCGCGTCGACGCGGTAAACCTCACGGCGCTCAGGGCTTACCTTTCGATCTTGCAGGCCCAGACGCAGGCGTACGCGCCGAACGAGCGCTTTGCGATTCAGCGGCTCGAGGGACTCGAGCGTTTGGTCGCGTTGAAGTAGCCTTGCTGGGCGTTTCGTCCAAGGCTAGCCAAAGCGCAGCCGCTTCACTGATTGCATCGCGCAATTCGGAGTCGTCGATGCGTTGCAGTTGATCGCTCAAGGCGCCGGAGAGCGTGGCTTTGCGATAGGTGGGCTTGAGCGACGCTTGATCGCGCGGCTGCGGCGCGATCTCCTTGACGCGAAAGCGCACCGTATCGACGTGAATCCCAGCGGCCTTGAGTCGGACCACGATCTCGTTGACGAGCAGCGCGAGCTCTTGAGCCCAGCTCGCGGACGCGACGTGCACCGTCAATTCACGCCCGCGTTTGGCCCCCGGCTCGGTGCGGGCCGCAATCCGCTCGCCGACGATCTGCCGCCATTGCTCGCGGTCGATGGCCGTCCCCGCGTAGCGAGCCGCTGCCTCGCGCGAGCTCGCGAGCAGCGAGCCGAGCGCGGCAGGCTTGTTGCGCTGGGAGTAGGAGCTCACGCCGTGAAGCTTACCGCGATCAGATCCCGGGAGCGTTCAATTCCGCGTCTTGTGCGGGGAACCAGCGGCTGGCGATGCGGATGGCGTTGGTCGCCGCGCCGAGTCGCAGGTTGTCGCCGGCCATCGTCAAGCACACGCTCTTGCCGCTCGCATCACGTGCATCGCGCCGCAACCGGCCGACGAGCGCGCGATCGCGATCTTGCACGCAGGAAAGCGCGCTCAAGCCATCACCCGACGATCCGGGGTAGAAGCGGACGAAGGGCGTCTGCTCGGGGTCCGCGAGCGCGGCTTCGATCTCGCTGAGCTCGGGGGCGCGAGACAAGGTGAGCCAGGTGTTGATGTAGTGGCCGACCGCGACGGCCACACGGCAGCATTGCGCTGAGACCGCGAAGTCTGGAAAATCCAAGATCTTGCGGCTCTCTTGCACGAGCTTGCGCTCTTCGGCACTGAACCCGCTCTCGTCGGTCTTGCCGTTGTGCGGCACGGCGTTGCCGGCGTAGTGGCTGACGTCGAAGCCGTTGCCGAAGCGGTTCGGCTCCGCGTAGCCGGCCTTGGATTCGGCCAAGAACTCATCCAGCGCGCCGATGCCGGCGCCGCTCACGGCCTGATAGGTGCTGACCGTGGCCGAAGCCAGCCCGAACGCGCGCTTCAGCGGGGCGGTGGCGAGCGCGAATGGGATCGTGGTGCAGTTGGGGTTCGCGACCAAGCGCGCCGCTTCGCTCACTTGCCGGCAATTGACGCCAGCCACGACCAAGGGGACCTTGGGATCGAGTCGATAAGTATTGCTCTTGTCGACGACGCGGTAACCCAGCTCCAGCAAGCGAGGCACGTAGCGTTGGCTGTGGTCGTCATCGAGGGCGACCAGGGCAAGGTCACCACGCGGGGCGTCCGTGCTCTCGAGCTGAGAGGCGCCGCGGACCTTGTACGACTTGCCGGCGTGCTCGAGCGTTTGGTCACGACTGGCGAACAGCGAGAGTTCCGCGCCGGGCCAAGCGCGCTGTACCAAATCCAAGCTTTCGCGGCCGACGAGCCCGGTTGCACCAAGAATGCAGATACGCATGGCGCGGCTCATATCATTTAACACAGCTTCCCGCTGCCAGAACCGTGAACGCTAGCGCAACTGCCACGATTTTGGCTTGAATCGAGGCCGATTCCGCGCGAGGTGTGTGCGCGCATGTTCGCCCTGCGACGACGGCGTGAATAGCGGCGCGTACGGCACCTGCAAGTCCGACCGTACGTTGGCGCCGTACTGCGGTGACGGCGTGAAGGCGAGCAACGAAGCTTGCGACGACGGTCCCAAGAACGTCGCGCTGGCGACCGCCTACGGCAGAACCGTGTGTACCAGCGTGTGCACGAAGGCGCCCTATTGTGGTGACGCCCACGTGCAAGCGGCCTTCGAAGACTGCGAAGGCAGTTTCGGTTGCAGTGCGAGCTGCACGACGAGGGTGCTGCTCTGAAATCAGAGTGACGCGCAGCGCACTAGGCGACGTGCGAGATCTGCATGCTGGGCGGCGGCGACGATTCGAGCTTCGGAAAGCCGAGTCGAACTCGAATGCCTTCCGCGTAGTCGAACAAGCACGCGAGTGCGCCCGATGGGTCCCGATCACGCAACGGCGTCAGTTGCCATAAATAAGGCAGCAGTTCGCGGAACATCTCGAAAGCGATGTCCTGGCCGTGAGGGAGTTCGAGCAAGCGAGTGATGGCTTCCAAATCCTGAACGCAGCGACGAAAAGGATCCATGGTCACACCAAAACACGCCGCAAAAATAAGCTCAAGGTGGCAAATGGCAACGAGTCGTAGACCGGGCGTCGTTTGCCCCCTCGTGTCCCGCGCGCCCGCATGTTTCGGTTCTGTCACTCGCTGATCTCAGCAGCGCTCGAGCGCCGATGGATTAGCTGACGATATCCGACAACTCCTCACTTGTGAGGAGTGTGCCGCAGGTCCAAAGTCAGCCGCGCTTGATGCGCGCTTGCCGGCGCGCCTCACGATCATTCCCTTTGAAATGCCGTCGCTGCACGCGATCCGACGCCAGCCGCACCGCGACCGACAGGTCGTCGCCGAGCGAGCCCTGAACGCGCGCAATAGTCGCAATCGCCTCATCCGCCAGTCGCCAGGCCTCGGCGTGCGCTTCTGCATCACCTTTGCGGATCGCCAGGGAGAGCGCCTCACGCAGCCGCTCCCCCGCGCCTTGCAGTTCGCGCGCGTACCCGCTGTTGCCCTTCTGGCGCTGAAACGCATACAAAGCCCGCACGATCCCCAGCAAATCCCGCACTGTCTCGATCGGCAGGGGGTTTGGCGCGCGCGAGGACAGGTGCAACGGCTTGATCGTCACGCGGGATCAGGGGAGCACGTTTGGCCGGGGGCGGGAAGCAATTGTGGGGTAATGTGGGCGAGCGGAGCGGATGTATCAATTCGCGACAGGGGTCGGGTTGGGTGGGGGCGACGATTGAACGGGCGCGCGCGGCGTGACGGTTTCCGAATCGTGCACGCTAAGTATGCGAGGGACAGTTGGCGGGACAGTTGCGGGGGTGCTCCCCATCCAGTACGCCGGCCGCCGAGAAATAGCCGTGCCGACGGTTAGTGGACACGGCTCGCATCGTCATCATCAGCTACTGGGTCCGCACTCGCGCGAGCGTTCACGGGCAGAATGTGACGACGAGATCGTCACCGCTATCCCCGTGCGACACCCCACCGCTGTCGCAGCCCGGCCGCGCGCAACACGTCGGCGAGTCGGAGCAGATGTCGCTGCACGCAATCGTCTTGCCACAGGCATTCTCTAGGACCGAAGCGTCGTCACAGTCGTCGAGGTTCGCGGTGCATTCGTGATCGCCACACGAACCACCCTCGACACGCAGACCCACGTTGTACCGGCCTTGAAAGCCACCCTCGAGGTCGAAGGCGGTCGCGCTCGGCGGAAACCCGAAGGCCATGGGACAGAGCAAGCCGCCGCATTCACCTGTCTCACACGTCCCGTTGCCCGCTTGATCGAAGCTGCAGCCCGTCCTGCCCCAAAAACCGATCTCCCGAACGCCGCCGTAAACGGTGATGGTGCGATCATTCGCGGGTAACAGTGGGAGCCAGAGCTGCGTATCGATGACGCTATTTTCGAGGCCACCCGACGGCGCGGAGGCTGGCCACACCGTTTGCCCGCAGTGATTGTGAAGTGTCACGTGGTAAGCACCGAGGGCATCGATCGGCGGCGCCTGAAATGGCGGCAAATCGGGAACGACGGACAGGGGCTCTTCACACGCGCCGCCCGAGCCGGCGCCCGCCGACATGCCTGCCGTCGACGTGCCGCCCGCGCCCGCGGACATGTTGCCCGGGTCCTCGTGCGTTGAGGCGCCCCCGCACGCGATGACGCAAAGGAAGGGCACGAAATTGATGAGGTCTCGGCGGCCCACCGAGACCAGTCTACACCCCAAGCTCGTTGGCAGGTCGGGAGACGGAGCGACCCGTGCAGCCGTGAGGTCGCCCGCGGCCGCCGAGTCGCGCACGGCGCTCGATTCGTCGGGCAGGAGCGAATCGAGCTTGTTCTACTGGTACCGAAGGTCGGACTTGAACCGACACGTTATTTCTAACAACGGATTTTGAGTCCGTCGCGTCTGCCAATTCCGCCACTTCGGCTTGTCGTGGGATTCCCTGTAGTTAACTCGGTTCCCCGTGTCCAGCTTTTCCGTACCGGGCCCGGTTGCGGGGCGATGGCGGGGCGATCAAGGAGTTTTGCGAGCTCCGGGATGGCCTGGTGAAGGGGGGCGAGGGGTCCGAGACCGAGCTCTGTAGCAGACCGAGCCGCCCTCCGGTAGCGGTTGATCATCTCGCTCGTCGTGTGCCCGGTCCGGTCCTGGACCCAGGATTCGGTCTTCCCGTTCGCCAGGCTGAGCGTGACGAACGTGCCCCTCAAGTCGTGCACCCGGAACTGGCCCCGGTTCACGCCGGGGATGAACAGCTCCGCCCGCTCGACGCCGGCGGCCTTCAGTTGGCTTCGAAGGAGCTCGGCGAGCCTGTCGTTCTCGAACGCTCGCCCGTCCTCGTCCGAGAATAATAGGTCACCCTTCTTCGCCTTCCGGAGCTCAACCCAACGGCGGAGCGCCTCGGCAACCCCTGGATCCATCGCCCAAGCGCGGGCATCGCCGGTCTTGTTCTCGTCAATGCTCACGACTCCGCGCGTGAGGTCGACCTCGATGCCGACCCGCATCGCTATCGCCTCACCGCATCGCACGCCCTCCCGGTCCAGGAAGCCCCAGAGCACCCGATAGGGGAGTGGCGTCGGCTCGTGCTCGAGCAGCGCGGCGTCCTCCTCCGGATAGAGGAAGGAGAACGCCGGCGGCTTGCCGATCTTCGGCATGAAGCCTTTGGGCAAGGGGCTGGCAGTGAGCACGCGGCACGGGTAGACGGCGAGCTGCAGCACGCGGAAGATCAGTTGCGCGTACTGCCGACGCGTCGCCGGGCGCTTGGCCTCCTTCGGCAGCTGGCGCATGGCCGACTCCGCATGGTCGAGTTCGAAGCGATCCAGCGTGATCTCCCCGAGCTTGATACCACCGACGTCGATGGCGCAGAGCTTCTTGAGCCGACTCTCGTCGAGCTCGGCGTCCTTCAGCTTCACATGGTCGGGGAAGCGCTTATGCAGCACGCCGCCGGTCCAATCGCCCGCGAGCGCCTCGAATGTCGGAGCCGCCGGCGCGCTGCGGTCGATCTGCTTGCCGCCGGCGAGCTCGCTCGCGACCTTGAGAACGCCCGGGAGCATGCCGGGAAGGCACCCTGCCACCAACTCCAACAGGTCGCGCGCATTTGGCGTCCCGAGCACGCCCGCTTTGCGAAACGTCGCAGCGAGCTCGGCGAGGACCTTGCATCGGGCCGCGGCCTCGCCCTTCGTCCGACACGAGGTGAGCTTGAAGTTCTCGCGCTTCTTGCCGCCCATCGTGATCCGTGCCGCTGGCCCGTCGTCGAACCAGCGAAGCTCTCCCTTTGCGACATTACCCATTTGCATAGACTCCCCGCTGAAAGGCCCAGTCGGCGATGGTGCCAAGCTTCGATTGAAGCTCCAGCTTTCGCCTGGTGAGGTCGGCTTGCCGCTCGGTTAGGCCCACGAGCTCGGTGCTGATCGCGCGGAGTTCGGCGCGCAACAGCGAGCGTTGCCTGGTCGAGAGCGTCGGGCGAAGCGAGGCCTGGCGCTCTGCTTTGAGTCGCTCGCAGATGAGGATGCAAATGGCGAGCTCAGGCTCAGTGCTCGGCAGGATGTCGAGATGTGCCGAGTAGTCTCGCGCGAGGTCGCTCCCGACGCGGCGAACGTCGGCTTCCACGAGCTCGCCATTTGCCGCGACAGCGAACTCAATTCCGGACGCGAACGGCTCCGGAATTGGGACCGAGCGACGTACGCCACTTTTCTTTTCGAGCCGGGCTTGGGGCCTCACGCCGCACCTTCCGTTTCGCGCAGCACGATGGTCGACGCCACGCGGAGCCGCGAGGAGATCGTCAGCAAAGCGTGCCACCAGTCCTCGCGGCACACCGTGTCGCCCTCGTGCAGCATGTCGGCGAAGTTGTGCAGCTCCTCCGAGGCGCTCAGCATCGCGTACGCCGCGAAGGTCGATGGCGTCGTGCCGGCGTCGTGTCCGAACGCGGACGCAATCTCTTCCAGCGTGTACGCCGCCTTGCGATGCACGCCGCTCGGCGGATCGCTCTGTTTCTTGTCGTCGTGCCCGTCCCGTGCTTTGTTGTCTTTGACCATGGTGTTACCTCACTGTGGTTCGTGGCCCTCGGCTGTTTCCAGCAGCGCGGGGGCCGTTCTCTTGGGTTACTTCGCTCGCTTTTTCTCGAGCAATTTCCGCGCGCTCTTCTTGCCGGGGTCGATGCCGTAGCCGTGCGCGTCGAGGAAGTCGACGACCGTGCCGAACTCCAATTCGCGCACCGCGCCCTCCGCAAACTTATCGTGCCCTTGCACGAAGAAGATCCCTGGTTTCGTCGCTGCGCCGCAGCCGCACCAGCATTCGCCAGTGCTGTAGAGCTTGTTCTTCGGTGCCATTCTTGAGTTAATGTCTAGATAGCAAGTCTAGGATAGGTGTCAAGGGGTAGTTTTGCGAAGGCTCTCCAATCGGCACCAGAGCACGAACCCCCAGCCCGCCAGGTCGAGCGCCTCCTGTTGCAGCTCCCCGAGCAGCTCCGCGGGCGGCCGCGTGAAGCTGCGATCACCGTACGCTGCCCGGCCAGCCTCGAGACGGGCTCGGACCTCGCCGACGAAGGAGTCGAAGCGGGTGAGGGGGTCCGCGGGGACGTCGACCGTGTCCCGCACATCATCGTCGAAGCTCATCGTTTCTGACCGGCTCCCGTCTGGAGTGCCTTGTTCAGCAAAATTAGCAGCGAGGCTTCAATCAGGTGCTCTGGGATCTCCATCCCGTCGCGTGCCCAGATGTACGCCGCATGGAAGATCATCTCGAGCACGTCTTCGGCGGGCAGCGGCGACGACAGCAAGGCGTCGGCGAGTCGCTCACCGAGCTGCTGACCTTGAAGGCATCGGTGCACGGCAGCGGCGTCGCTCGGAGCGAATAGTGAGCCAGCTTTGCCTTCGTCATTCATCGAGGAGTGCTCCCTGGTTCGTTGCCTGGTGTGGGCGGCAGCCCGTTCGAGCCGGCACCGCCACCGAACTTGTTCAGCACAGCCGTCACGCGATCCGCGCTTTCGGCCAATCGAGCGAACGACTGCGACGCGCGGTCACCCGTGGCCGAACCCTTGCCGAGGCTCTGCTCAAGCGACCGGAGCTGCTCCTGCGCTTTGCCCACCGCGACCTTGTTCGGGTCGCGGTAGCTCTTGTCGACGAGCTGCGCGCCGGCGCCGAACACGTCGTCGAGCGCGCCACCGAATAGCGTGCGCGTCTTTCGCGAGGTCTTGATCTGCTCGCGCAGCGCGTCGGCGGCGGACTGCTTCCGCTCCCGCGTGCCGCCCATCGCAAGTTTCCCTTCGATGGTCGCATCGTTCAGGAACTGCAGGTCAGCGTTCTTGTCGTGCAGACGCGGGTCGACCGTCGCGCGCACGATGCCGTAGCCAATGCCTCCGCCTATCGCACCGGCAGCTAGCAGCCCCGCTGCAGCTGTCCCCGCACCGACCGCCGCGGCAGACCCACCGCCGAGAGTCATCACGCCGCCGGCGCCGGTGCTGGTGGCGGCGGTCGCGGCCGCGGCTCCGCCCACGCGCGCGACGATTGCTTTCCAGGCCGCGGGGAGCAGGCTGCCAGCGACCGCGGGTAGAACGGCACCGCCGACCTTACCGGCAACGACGGCAGCGGCCGCCGTCTTCGGGTGGTTGATCGCCCAACCGAGCATGTCGGCGATCGCCTTTGCGAGCGCGGGCAGGTTCTTGGCAATGTCATTGATGGCCCCGATCATCTTCTCGTCCGAGAAGGCTGCCTCGAGCTTGTTGAGCGCGGCCTGAAAGTTGCGCGAAGCGTCCTGCGTACGCGCCGCGGCTTCTTTTTCGAAGTCCGCCTTGCTGAGGAACGACTTGCCGCCCGCCTCGAGCGCCGCATGGACGGCGTCGATTCCGGCACGCATTTTCGTCTTCATGTCGCCCGTCGTCGCCTCGTACGCTTGCGTGTACGTGCGCCCGAACTCGCTGACGAGCTTCACTTCTTGGCCGCTGAAGACCTTGCCCAGGATCTCTTCCTTACCGCCGCTCTTCTCGATGATTCGGTCGAGCGCGTCCTTGAACGGGACGCCGGCGTGATCGGAGATCTTGATGTGAAGCTCCTTCTCGATGTCCTTCACCTTGTCCGGGTCGGCAAACGTCTCCATCAAGGTCGTCACCGCTTGAACGTTGCGCTTCACGCCGCCGAGCACGTCGTCGCCGACGTTCATCATTCCCATGACCTGTTGAAAGCCGGCAAGGCCGTCGAATCCCATTTGCTTGGCGCTCGCGCCGATGATGTCGATCTTGCCGCTCAGATCGTCCAGCGTGACGCCACCTCGCTCGCTGAGGCTGATGGCTGCCGCGAGCGCGGCGTCCATGCCTTCCGCACCGATCCCAAATTTCTCCCTGAGACCGGCGGCGATCCCGCCCATCACCTGCATGCTCTTGCCCGTAACGTTGGACGCCTTCGCTACGCTCTCCATCGCTACCGCCGCGAACTTCACGTCACCGATCGCCTCGTGCAATGAGGTCCAGGTCTCAAGCATTTCCCTGTTGCTTCGCTTCGTGCGTTGCGCCGCGCCCTCGACCTGCGTCTGGACCTGCTGCCAGGTCATCGACACGCCAGTGCCCGAATGGATCGCGAACGCCAGATTCTTGTAGCCCTCCGTCATTTCGACGGCGCCGCGGACCGCGTTGGCCGCACTGAGCGCCCCACCCAGCGTCGCCACCTGCCCGAGCGTGCTCTTCAGGCCCTTGCCGAGCTCGGCGAGCGACGCCTTGGCGGCGCCGAACCCGGCTTTGGCAGCGGTACCGAACGCGCCGAGTTTCCGGCTCGCCTTCTCGCCGCCGTCGCCGACGCCCTCAACGGCGTGCTCGAAGTCTTTCGCGGCAGACTGCAGCTGCTGCAGCGTCGAGAGGAAGCCGTTGGCGGCGAGGTTTAGCCGGACCTTTGCATCGCGGTCAGCCATCTCAGAGCCCGCCGACCGCTATCGTGGTCGGGTACGCAAACGATTCGCCGGTTGCCGAGCAGTACAACACCACGCACCTGCCGTCGCCGACGACGATTGCAAGGTTGCTGACCGCGTTGGCCGCGGAGATCGAGCCTGACCTACGCCAGCTCGAGCCGAAGTCGCGAGAACGATATACGTCGATACCCCATGGCCCGTTGCCCACGATCACCGCAACCAGCCCGGACGCGGCCATCGCGCCATGCCGAGAGTTGCCCGGCCCGGTGACGTTGCCGGCGGGCACCCAGCTGCCGAAGGGGCCATGGCTGCCATCTGGCGATGAGTAGTACTCCCCGAGCTCCTCGGTCTGCTTCACATGAAGCAAGAATCTGCCGCTCCCCGGCCCGTACGAACCCGGGTGCCGGACGAACGTCATGGCGTCCGCGTCGGGACCGCTCGGCACCGTGATGGACGTCCAGGTCATTCCGTCCAGCGACGAATAACCGACGCCGCTCGTGCCGCTGGTCAGCGCCAAAATGCGATCGTCGCTCTCGCAGAAGTCGAAGAGGGAGTCGGGCAGCGAGGCGCTGAGCGTCCAGTCATCGAGCAAGCCAGGGAAGGCCGTCCAAAGCGTGCCGTCTGAGAGCGACATGATCCAGAGTCCGAGCCGCCGAGAGAAGTAGACCGACACGGCGGCCGCCGTGCTGTACGCAGTGATGACCGCGCTCGTCGTGGCAAACAAGTCGCCCGTGTAGACGGCGCGTTGCGTCGTTTTGCCGTCGCCACCAATGCCGATCGGGTTGTAGCCGAGCACGATCGTCCCCGCGCCGTCGGCTGCGGCGCACGTCGGCTGAAAGGTGACCGACGGCAGTCCGAGCGCCAGGGTGTTCCAGACTCGGCCGGCGTCGAACGAAATCTGGGCGTCAGCGTGCAGCGCAGCGTCCAGGCCAAATGCGAGCCAGCCCTGGCTGACCGTTTCGTAGGCCAGGAGGTACTTCCTGCCCGACAGTGGGACGGGGAGCTCGAAGCGGTGAAACACCATCGAATCCGTCCAGGTCTGGCCGTCCGCCGCGCGCGACAGCTGCTCGTCGATCTTCGTCAGCTGCGCGCCAGTAACTACAGGGAAAGGGCGGTCGGAGTCCGTCAGTTGGTCGTCCGGGAACACGCGCTCAAATGGCCAGGTCGTCATAGGTCAGTACCCTCCAATGCCCGCGGCGCTTTGCCGCTTGGCTCGTGTTTCGCTGCGCTCGGTCCGCACGTAGATGCTGCGGCGCGCCGCCCAGCAAGCGTGTACGAAGGCGCTCACTAGGTCGCCGTGCGAGCCGCCGCGGCGCGGGCTGCGGATCAGGATGCCGCCGCCCGCCTGGGGCGAGCTCGTGATCTGCGCGAGCTGCTCGCGCAGCCGCGTGAGCTGGCGCGGAATGCGGACATGGCCGGCGCGCAGCAGATTGCGCGCGTGCGTGTACATCTCGACCTTGCCCTGCTGGCCACCCGGGCAGGCCTGGAGCGTAAAGCCCTCCGGCACGTGCTTCCGCGCCTCGGTGATCATGTGTTGATCGACCACCAGCACCTTGCTGCCGTGCCGCTCGGCGGTCTCGCCAAACGCCTTGCAGACGGTCTCGAGGTCGAGCGGGCGGTCCTTCGTTGGCCGAAAGTCCTGCGCTTCGGCGACCGTGAGCGTCGGGCCCTCGCGGTGCACAACGACAACGGCCGAGCAGTCGCGCACGAGCCCGAGATCGCCGCCGATGCCGGCGCGCGACAGCGGCGGACAACGATCGAGCAGCGGCAGGTCTTCAGCGCAAGCGCGGAGCGAAGCGGCATCGAAGAAGAAGCCCGAGCCGAGACCGAGGAACTCAGCGCCGAACTCGCGCCGCGCGTTCTCGGGGTCGCGCTCGAGCTCGCGGTCGACCTCCCGCTTCTTGCTCGGGTTCATCAACAGCGTCGGCGCGTGAGCCGCCAGGGCGGTGACCGGGTGCCCATGGTTCCTCGAGAACTCTTTGTGCAGCAGACCAGCCTCGGCCCACGGCGTCGACGCGACCACGACCAAACCGCCGGGCAGCACGCGCGGCGCGACCGCGCGGAAGACTTCCTCGTCGTTCACCGCGAATTCTTCCGAGCGAAAGAAAGCCGACTCGTCCAGGCAAGCGCTCACGAGCGTGCGCCCACGGAGCGCGGAGCCGCCGCGCGTCGCCGGCAGGCATTCGATCGCAACGAGTTTCCCGTCGTCTGGACGGCAAATGACAGTGCTTTCCTGCGTGTCGGTCACGAGGTCCGGTGCACCGAGGAGCTGTTTGGCTGCGCCGATGGCGAAGCGTAGCGTTTGCTTCGCGAGGCGGATATCTGGAGCGACGATGAGCGCGACCGCGCGCTCGCCGGGGGCGAGCGTGGACAGGTCGGCAACGAGTGCGCGCCAAAGGGAATAGAGCGCGCAGATGATGCGCGACTTGCCCGAACGCGCACCGCACAACACGACTAGCACCGCGCGCGCCTCGGGCGGGACGATCTCGACGTCGCCGAACAGCTGCCGCGCAAGCGCGTGCTCGTCGCCCTCGAGATCGCGGGGATCGACGTTGTCGAACGCGACCAGAGCGAGCACGCGTTGCGCCGGCGTGAGCGCCTCACCGTTCGGGCTGAGGAGGCGCCCCGCGAAATCGACGAAGCTGACGTGCTGCGCCGTCACCCCGGCAGCCAATCCTTAAGCATCGCGAGGTTGCCGCCGGCGCGCGCCACCGCGTCCTTGGCTGCGGTGGCGAAGTGGACCGGAAGGATGCTCGATCCCGGATTGACTTCGATCCTTCCCTCCCGCTGCCCCGCGAACGCTACGGCGCGGCCCCATGCGGAGTTCCTCGCCGTGACCTTGGCCTTGATGCGTTCCTCGAGCACAACGAATTGGGCCCAGAGCTCGAGCCACTCGGCGAGCTCCTCTGCAAGTAGCGCTCCCTCACCGCCGAGGAGCGGTTGCGATCCAATCGCTGCGAGTTCATCGGCCTCTGCGATGCGAGCTTCGATGTCCGGAGCTGTGTATCGGGCGTAGAGTTTCTGGCACCGCTCGCTAAGAACCGCGATCTGGGCGTCCGCGACATCGATGGCGTTGCGACTCAATTGTACGTCGGAATGCGGCGTGCTGTTGCTGCCCGATGCCATCAAGTCGACAGCGAGCTGCTCGCGATGCGCTTCCCGGGCGATCAGCGCTTCGCTCAGCCTTCCCCAGGCAAAAACGATTGTTTGCTGGAGTGCCGCCGAGATCTGCCCGGTGCCAGGGAGCACGGGCATCGGGGGCGCGAGATTGTCGCCCTCTCGAGCAGCGCGATCGCCGAGTCGGCGGTCGCGTGCTTTAGCGACTCGTTCGAGCTCCGCCAGCCGGAATGTCAGTTGGCGGACGTTCTGCCTAGCAACGCCCCGTTCGTTGTCGGTCCACTTCGGATCGGCTGCGAACGCCTTCTCGCGCTCGAGCTGCTCGCGCAACTCCTTGAGCTGCTCGCTGCTTACTTCGCTCACCAGTGCGCTCACCACTGCACCCGCTTCGTCCGAATGAACTCCTCGGCCCTACGAAACTGCTCGGTCCGGTCGAACAGCCTGGTGAATTCGGGATGCCTCGCTGTCAGGTACGCGTGAGCACGGAGGACCTGGGTCTGACCAGGCTGACTACGCAAGTCGTGAATCGCTTCCGCCGTGCTCGTGCCGCAGCCTTTGCAGAAGCGCGCATCGAGCTCGTTGTCCACTTCGCAGGCCGGACACTTCACAGCGTCACCCGCTTGGTTCTGATAAATTGCCCGGCTTTGAATAGCTGCTCGCCGCGCGGCCGCTGAGCAAATCCTGGCTGCTTCTCGGCCAGGTACGCGACGGCGCGCTCTACCGCGTTGCGTCCGTAGTAGGTGCGAAGGTCGACTGACTCGCCATCGCTTGGGGCGGGCCCATTGGGAACGCCGTGCTCGTAGGTAAAGCCCGGCAGCGACTCCTGCACCAGCGTGAGCGCCTCCCCGGGCGCAAGGTTCCACGCCACCTCGAGCGCGACCTTCACATCGGCGAGCGCCTGCCGCAGCGTGCTCAGCGCCAGCTTGGCGGCGTCCGGCTGCGAGTTGGAGCCGTCCCCGGGTCCGCCCGCTCGCACGACGCCGGGATTCAGCGAGCGCGCGAACTCGCCGGCGAGGCGGATTTGCTCGACTGGCTGCAGGTTCTTGAATCCCTCGCCGCGCGTGGCCAGGAGGTGGTTCTTGGCTTTGATGGTGTCGTTCGGGCCGACGTAATTGCGTCTCAGGGTCTCGATATCCACGGTCGTTCCTTTCGTTTTGCGTGTGGTCAGGAGTGCGGGACGCCGTGCAGTTCTCGCCATTTTGCGAGGGCATCCGCGTCGTAGTCCGGCGCCCCGGTGTCGATGGCGCGGCGACCAGCCTCGAGCCGAGCCTCGAGCAGCGCCGGGCGCATGCGTTCATGCTGCGCGGAGGTGAGTCTCAGCGACTCGACGACCTGGGCGACGTCGACTGCAGCGGTTTCCACGAGCTGCTCGCGCATCGTCTGTTTGGCGGCCGCCAGCGCGGCAACCGTCTCGGGGAGCTTGTTGGCTTCAGCGTGCAGTTCACGCACCCTGGCGAGTAGCTCCGGCGTGTCGCGCGCACCAAAGAGGGCCCGCAGGGAGGCTAGGGCCGCCGAGGCAGCGTCGGCTCCCTCCCGTTTTTCGCGGTACTCGAGCAGGTTGACGACTTGGGGGCGGTCGAGCTTCCTCGTGCTCACGCGGCCTCCTGCGGCAGCCCTTGACGGGGCGCGGCCGCGCGGCGCACGCTTACGGACATGGCCGGCTCGCCAACGTTCGGATTCCCTTTGGGGGAACCACCGCTCGATGACGTCGAGGGTGCGGCGCAGCTGTTCATGCGGTATCTGCGCGAGGCGCCACTCGACAAGGACCGAGCTGCCATGTTCGCGATGATGTGCTCGAGGCCGTCCGAAGTGGCTCGACGAGTCGGTGAGTTGCGTGCGGAGCTCGCGGCCGAGCGCGACGCGGGCAAGTGATCAGGACTGTGCATCTCCAGCTTTCTCTCGTTCGGCGAGCTTAAGAAGCGCGGCCTCGATGCGCACCGCGGTGCTCTCTCGGACCCGCCCGTCAAGCCACTGCCTCAATGTGCGCTCGGCGCACCCTGCTTCAGCGAGCACCCAGCGGCGCTGCGCCGGCGTGAGTGTTTGCGGTTGTTTCAGCGGCATGACGGGTATCTGTCACCCCGCTAGGCGCCTGACCCCACGACTCCCGGCTATTGCTCGTCACTTTTTTTCGCGCTTCGGGCCGAGCAAGTCGTCGAGCGAACGGCGGGCGGTCGGTCGGCTCTTGGCCTCGAGCACGGTGAGCTCCCGAGCACCGAGCAGGTTCTGGCGAACCTCCACCCCGAGCTTGGCGCCCGTCGCGAGGTCGCCCTGCGCGTACGCGGCCCGGCTGCCCGCCATCGCCAGGGCAGCTTGCTGGACCAGGGCGGCCG
The DNA here is from genome assembly GCA_037200885.1 of Pseudomonadota bacterium. Lineage (GTDB taxonomy): Bacteria > Myxococcota_A > Polyangia > Polyangiales > Polyangiaceae > PMG-095. Next base: position 2,338,089 of record JBBCIN010000002.1, on the reverse strand, counting down.
CATTCTGCGGGCAGACGCCACCTCCGCATTCGCGGGCCAGACGCTCGACCTCCGCGTCAGCGAACTCGTTCGCCGCATCGAGGTAGGGGCGCAGCACCTCGGGCAGCGCGCCGAGAAGGCCCAGGCCGATCAACGCGCGTAGTTGAGCCGCCTTGGCAGCGCGAGCCAGGCCGCCCCGACGCGCGAGCTCCGTGGCCAGCTCGCGGTCCGCAATGCGCCCGTTCGAGCTGCGGCCGCCCTCAGGCTCAAGCGGCTTCGCAGGTCCGGCTGCCGCCGGCACACCAACTGCTTGTTCCGACAGCGGTTGAACTTCGACGTGGGGAGTGCCGGCGCCCGTGCCGTGCCCGCTGCGAATCACCGATCACCTCGAAAGGTTGTCGGCAGCGCAGCCCCACTCTCACATGAAGGCGCACCGCCGACACTTGCTAAATACCGCGCAAGCTGACCCATTGCCGGACGGGGGCTTGTGCGGGGCGATGGCCCGCGCGCGAACGCGCTGCTCTCGGCAATTTCCCACGCGCGAGCAGGACTGCCGATCCGCTGCGCCCCCGTGCGAGCGCCAACAAGGGCGAGTCGGCTACTTCCGGGTTCGACTTTGCCAGTGCTCGCGGCCGCATTTTTTCTACCTGCTCGAGTGGTCCGAATGTCGGACCAGCTTCCTCGGTCCGAGTGGTCCGCAGTGGTCCGGTCCCCCCCCTTTAGGGGGTGGGACCACGGACCACCCACTGCGAAGCGGTCCGGGACCACTCGGGACCACTCGGGACCACCGGACCGGTTCAGTCTCCGAAGTCTGACCACTCGTCCTCCTTCGCCATCGACTTTCCGGTTGGGAACCACTTCGGAAACTTGGGCGTCCCCGTGTTCCGAATCGCTCCGTTGCTTTCGAGTAGCTCAAGCGCGTCGGTAAATGACCCGACCCCAACCCCGACGAGCTGCCCTCGCACGAAGCGACCCGAGGTGCCGGGGTTTTGCTTTAACAACTCCAGAACCCTGTCGGCGAGCGATGAGAGTCGCGGTGTGTTCGACGATCGGTCGGCGTCCGAGCCGCGAACGTGCACTGCTCCGTCCTCTCCGTCGGTGATTTCGACCTGGAACGGCTGGACCGTCTTCCCCAGGCGGGCCTTCGTCTGCTCGATGAGCAGCGGCTTCCCTTCGGTGTAGTTCACATGGAAAACCGCATCGGCGGCGTCGAAGATGGCAGACGACCCGCGGCCCGATTCCCGCGCGTCGGTGGGCCCGTTGTTCTTGCCGGGGTTCCCCTTCTTTTTTCCGTGCACCAGCACGACGACCGCGGACCCCGTCTGCTCTGCTGCTCGCCGGAGCTGGTCAAGGCCTACGCGGATGTTGGAGTCGTTCTCGTCGACGCCGGGGCTCGCTGCCTTCAGCGTGTCGACTATGACCAGGTCGTGCCCCTTCGCGAGCTTCGCTACGGCGGCGCCAAAGTGGGCGTCGGGCATGTAGATCGCCGGCATCGGCTCCATGCTGAAATTCGCGACTCGTTCAAGCCCGAGGCTCGCGGCGACCGCCTTGGCGCGTCGACGCATCTCGTAGCGACCATTCTCGTAGTCGAGATAGACCGCGCGCCCGGGTTTCGTGGGGAAGCGTCCCAGCCACGCCTGGCCGGCCGCGACACACAGAGCCATCGACACCCCCAACCACGTCTTGCCGCTTCCGCCGTACGATTCGATCTCGGTCAGGGAACCGCGCCGAATGATTTGGTCGACGAGGTAGTCCGGGTCCTCGAGCGGGCCGAAAATGGCGTCGCCGACGATCGGCTGGAACGTACGCCCATTCGCTGCGCCGTCGGCGAGTTCGGTGAGCTGTGACTTGGCCGACTCGATGAACTGCTGTGGGTCGCCGCAATCGCCGTAGCCCTCCGCAGCGAACTTCTGACAGATAGCAATCAGCTGCCGCTTGCGCCAAGCGTCGATCACCGGCTTGGCGTGCGCGGCGACGTTGGCGACTGCCGGAGTGGCATCCGCGAGTTGCGCCAAGTAGGGCGTGCCCCCGATCTGGTCCAATCGGGCTTTTTCGCGCAGGACGCCCGCGACGGTCACAACGTCGACGGGTTGCCCTCGTATCGACAGTTCGCGGATCGCGGCAAAAATGCGACCATTTGCGTCTGCGTAGAACTGCTCAGGCCGCAGAAGACCCAGCACCACGGGCACGACCTCGGGGTCGAGCAACGCCGCACTCAGCACCGCCGCTTCAGCGTCTAGATCGCTCGGAGGAACGCGGCTGGGCTCGAGCCGCGCGACAGTCGCCTTCTTCACTCGGCAATCTCTCCGCACTGGTTGTGTGCGGCCCGCTTACGATCGCGGTCGTACAGGATCTGCGCGCCGGCGGGGAAGCGTCCTGAACAGACCGCGCAGGTGCCCCCGAACTTGGCGGGCATCGGGAGGCCCTTGAAGCCGGCAGCGGCGGCCAGGGCTGCGCGCTCCTGGGTGTTGGGAACGATGCTGAGGTAGATCTTGCCCTCGCAGGCGTGCATGTCGCGGAGCAGCTCCATGCCGGCTGCCGTGTCGTCCATCGAAACGGCAAGTGCGCACCTGGTCCAAAACCCACCCGAGCCTACGAGCACGTCTTCGGGGTACGGTTTGGCGCTCACCCCGCCCGCCGCCTTCCGAGCACCGAGCGGACTTGCGCCGCGATCTCCTCAGTCGAAAGGGCAGGGGGCTCTTGGAGAGTGATCGCTTGAGCCGCGCGCTCGAGCGCGGTCAGGAACGCCGCGGCGGGCACGCCAAGTTTCTTACCGGTGCCAACGACCGGCACGCCGAGCTCGCGAGCCCGGGCCTTCACGAATGGCCAGCTCCAACCCGTCGCGGCCTCGGAATTGGCTGGGCCTAGGATGACGGGCGTGACAGTTGACCGAGCGCTCATCTGACCGCGGGCTCACTGACGGGCGCGTACCCGAGCTCGGTGAGCGCTTCTCGGATCCTCGCCGATGTGGTGGAGCGAACCTTCTCGCCCCGGACGAATCGTTGAATCGTTCGCGGATCACATGCCGCTCGCACCGCGACGAGTCTTGCGGCGTGCGCGTCACCCAACAACGTGGTCGGTTCGCTCATGCCACAGTGGTGCAGCATCTTGCCGCGCACCGGCAAAACGATTCCGGCGACCGCTATTGCTTTTTGGGCCGAGGGATGCCGAGTCGCTTGAGACCCACGTCGAGCGTGTCGCCGAAGTTTTTGACCTTGCCGTCGAGCGCTAATAGCTCATGCAGGACCTTGTCGGGATTGTAGGGCACCCTGCCGCGAGCACCCCCGCGCTTAGGTCGTTCTCGGCCATGCCAGGCTGAGATGGCTTGCTGCCACCGCTCAACCGGGATCGCGGCAAGCAGCTCTTCCTTCGCGGTTGCTTGGGGTCCTAAACGACCAACGAAGCGAGCCACGATGTGCATTGCGAGTCGTCGCTCGTTGCTCTGGTCGCTCTCCCGTAGTGGGCCAATCATCCCTGCGAGCATTTCCACCGCGGTATCGAGCTCGCCCATTGCCCAGATTGCCGCTTCGTTCTTTGGCTCGTTTGGCGACGGAACCTGCTCACCGAGCAGCCGCTGCACCGCCCTAAGGGTCTCCAGAGTCCTGACGTCGGGGAACTGCGGTCCAGAGCTTCGTCCCAGGTCATTTCGGATCCGCGCCACGAACGACTCGAGCGGCTGTAGCTCAAGGAACGTCGCCCTAATCCGCTTTGCTGCTTCCACCGCTTTCGAGCGCTCGCGCGGGCCCATCTCGAGCGGTTCGTCCTGAATCGTGCGTATGGCGCCGCGGCGCTTCAGCGCCATGAGCTCGGGAACGGTGGCTTTGCCTGCCTTCTTGCGAGCGAGCAGGTCTTCTGTGGACACCGACTCGACCGGTGCCGGCGGAAAGTCTTCGAACCCAATGTCAGAGCCGTCGCTCTGCGACTCGAAACGCGCGCGTTGCTCGGGCGGCATCGCCGCGATTCGCTCTTCGGCGGTCTTTCGTTCAGGCTTGGTCGGTTTGCGTTCGCCGCGGATCCTCGACAGGATCTCTTGTTCGCGGGCTGATTTGGGCCCGGCAACCTGGTAGATGTGTGCAGGCGGCGCTGCTGCTGCAATCGGTCCGCCGACCCGCTGCCGCTCGAGCCAGGCCGCAAGATCAGCCTCGGAGTAGAGAAACTCGCGCCCCTTGCGGTAATGCGCCACGTGCGGGTGCACGCGCGTCTCGAAACTGCGGAGCTTCCGCCCCACGAACGCGGCCGCCTCCTTTCGGGTGAGCAGCATCGGCTCGGCCATTCAGCGCTTAGGCTCGCGCCGAGCCCGCTCGGCGGCAAGGTCCACCACCTCGAGCCGAGCCTTTCGACGGGCCTCCAGTTCGGTCACCAGCTTCGGCAACACGTCGAACGCGCCGGCGGCCGCGGCCTTGGTGATGGCGTCGGCTAGCGCCTGCTCGATCGGGTCGGCATCGCCCCGGGACGGCCCCGTACCATCGACGGGGGGCGTCACTGAGCGTTTCGCCGAGTCGAGCTTTTCCGAAGGATCCTGGTTTTTGGCTTTCCCCGCGCGGCTTTTGAGTCCGTCGCGTCTGCCAATTCCGCCACTTCGGCTTGTCGTGGAAGTTCCTGTAGTTGCGTCCGTTGCGCTTGTCCAGTGGGTTTGTCACTTGAGCGTTTCGGGCCGGTCTGGCGACGCGCGAGGTCTCGTACTTTCGGGCGGTCGGGTGGGCGGAGTAGCCTGGGGCCGAGCCATGTTCACCTGCGAGCGCTGCGGCGCCGGTTTGCCTCCGAATACGGACCAGTGCGGATATTGCGGGACGGTCTCGGGGGCGGCGCAGGCCGCGCTTGCCGCAGAGGCGGCGCGACGAGCACATGAGCAGGCGACGCTGAATGCGCAACTGGCGGTGCTGAGGGTCAAGCTTCAGGGCACGACCGAGCAGGCGGCGAGCCGGGCGCTGATGTGGGGCCTATTGAGCTTCGTCTTTCCCTGTTTGCCGATCTTCAACGTGCTGTCGTTTTTGGCCTTCAAACGCGCGCAGGCTTCGGCGCGCGAGGCGGGCGCTCAGCTGCCGACGCGCGCTCCGGTGGGTCTCCTTTGCTCGGTGGTTACGGGCGTCCTGTGCGTCGGGTTCTGGATCTGGATTGCCGTGGACGTTCGCGCGGACAACGCTCGGGTGGAGGCGCGTAAGAACGAGTTGAGCAAGCAGATCGCGGCGCATCCCGAGGGCGCGGCGTTGGATCATCCGTTCGCGTGCGCGTTGGCCGAGCAATACGTACTGATCAACGGCTATGACGGCTCGACGAATACGGGCCAGTTCCGCGACGTGGACTGCGCAGGAGCGGTTACGGTGCGGAACGGCAGGGCGGAAATGCCTGATTTCAAATTTCGCGTCTCGTCGAGCGATGGCCAGAAGAGCGCGACGATTTGCTTCAAGCTGGGCGCGCGTTGGTTCGTCCAGGAAGCGCGCGCTACGGGCTGCGAGCTGAAGTGAGTTGCTGGTACGCACTGCGTCGAACAGCGCGTACCAACCAATCAGAAGACCGCCGAAGCGCTCCTTGGCGCGTCATCACTTGTTGACGACGAAGTTCTTCTCGCCACGCTCGAAGAATCCCACGATTGACGGCGAGGGCTCTCGGCAACTGAAGCGCGGAAACGCAGCCCGAACTCGGGTTTCAATCTGAGCAGCCGGAGGCTCACGCTTTTTGGCAGACGAGCAGTGCGTCGTCGAGCTCGTACAGGCCGCTCTTGGCATCGCCGAATGACAGGTAGGGTGTGCGCGACAGCGCGACCACCGTGAACCCAAGCGGCTCGAGCTCGCGTTCGACCAAGCTGTTCACCGCACCTTCCCAACTCGGCTCGGCACAAGCAAGTCGTTCCAGGGGTTCGGGGGTGCTGTTGCCGCGAAAGAAAAACGGACTGTAGGGCAAGGCGAGCGCGATCAAGAGTCGCCCGTCGGGCTCGAGCCTTTCGTACATCCGGCGCAGCAACCGGCGCGGTCGCGCCGTGCGATCGAGCACGTTGAGGCAAGCGATGAGCTCGAACGGTGCCCCCGGCAAATCCCGCTCGGCGAGGTCCAATTCATGACACTCGAGGCCGGAACGACGCAATCGTTCGGCCATATGGCGTGAGAGCTCGGTGGTGACCACGTGTTCGGCAAGTGGGGCGAGGGTTCGCGTGACGTTGCCCGAGCCAGCGCCGACGTCCAGCAGGCGGGCGATGCGCTGCGGCCCGAGCAAGCGCCGCCAATGTTCGGTGCTGGCCACGAATAGCGGATACATGTCGAGTAGGCCGTTCGCGTCGAAGTCGGACATGAATTGCCGAATCAAGCGATGCAGCTGGGTGCGCCACCAGGAGTGCCGCCCGCGGCCCGCTTGCGCCAAGAATGCGTCGGTGGCGGCGTCGCGGCCCAGCTGCACGAAGCGATCGCGAAGCCGTGGCAACAAAGCCGCGACATCCACGTCGTAGTACAAATCGAGCAACGAAGTCGTGCTCAGGTCCGACACCAGGTCGGCGGCCGGGGTCACGGGATTTGCCTTTGGCGCGACGGACACGACGGACATTGCACAAAAATGCCGAAACGCGCGCTTGGCCGTTGACAGAGAGGTGCTCTGCCCCGAGATTTCCGAGCCGGAAACAAGGCAACCCTAGGAGTCAGCAATGGCAATTGAAGTCCCCCCGCTCCCGTACGCGAAAACCGCGCTCGAGCCGGTCATGAAGCAAGAGACGTTCGACTACCACTACGAGAAGCATCACAAGACTTACGCGACGACCCTGAATGGTCTGATCGCCGGCAAGCCGGAAGAGTCGAAGAGCCTCGTCGAGATCATCAAGTCGAGCTCGGGTCCCGTGTTCAACAACGCGGCTCAGGTTTGGAACCACACGTTCTTCTGGGAGAGCATGAAGCCGAACGGCGGCGGCGCCCCCCCCGAGGGTCCCGTGGCCGATTTGATCACTGGCCTCGGTGGTTGGGATAAGTTCAAGACCGATTTCATCCAAGCTGGGCTCACCCAATTCGGTTCGGGCTGGGCCTGGCTCGTGCTCGACGGCGGCAAGGGCAAGATCGTGAAGACGCCCAACGCCGAGACTCCGCTCACCACCGCGGACGTGCCGCTCTTGGTGTGCGACGTCTGGGAGCACGCGTACTACCTGGACCATCGCAACAACCGAAAGGGCTTTTTGGAAGCCTTTTGCGACAAACTGTTGAACTGGGATTTCGTGGCCAAAAATCTGGCCGCCGCGAAGTGATGAGCTGACGGCGCGCGTCGCGCTGTCAGGGACGAACGAGCGGCTTCGACCGCCGGGGCTGAAGCCGCTCACGTCTCCACTTCTCGAATGGACTCCGTCAGGCGTTGGTGTTGGCGGCCGTCGGACGTAGCGGCAAGATCGGCGCCCAGATCAGGCGTGACAAGAGCGAGTCGTCGATCAATAGCCCACGATCACTGAAGCGTAGGACGTTCTCTTCTGCGTCCTCTGCCCACTCGCCAACGAACAAGATGCCAACACCATTTTCGTTGTAGCCGAGTTGCACGATGGCATTCTTGAGCCAGCGGCCACCGCCCTCGAACTCGAGCGCTTCGGGCAAGACGTAGAAACCTTCCGAGGGCAACTGCTTCAGCGTCTTGGCCCAGCTAGTGGAGCGCAGCGGTGTGATTGGCTCGCGCCAGAACCAGCGGTTGCGACGATTGTCTGCGGGGCGAACGACGAACTTCACGCCGCCGTTCGACGGCTGTCCAACGTAGACGAGCACGCCGGCGGGGAAGGTAGCTTCGTGGCCGGGCAGGGGTTGCGTGGTGCGGTACAGGCCTGGGTCGGGGAGTTCGAGCATCGCGGCGCAATTTACTCGAATCGTCGCGGCCGACAAGGGCTGGTCCTGGCGCCGGGTGTCGGCAAATCGAGGCATCGTGATAGCTTCGAGGCGCGAAAGCGACGCTCAGGATACGTCGCGATGGAGCTTCGGATGGCAGCCAAGAAAAGCAAAGCAAAACCCAGCGCACCCAGCAAAGCGTCGCCGGTGAAAACCGCGAAGGCGGCGCCCCAGCCGACCAAGAAATCGCCCGCCAAGCCCGCCGCTTCCGCCAAGACGGCAGCGGCAGCTTCGAGCGCCGGCCTCGCCGAAGGCAGCAAGGCGCCCGCGTTCGCGCTGCCCGACGAAACCGGCGGCGTGGTCAGCTCGGCCAGCCTCGCTGGCAAACCGTACGTGATCTATTTCTATCCGAAAGACGACACACCGGGTTGCACCAAGGAGGCGTGCGATTTTCGCGACAACCTCAAGGCGTTCAACAGCGCAAAGGTACGAGTGCTCGGCGTCAGCCCGGACGATCCCAAGCGCCACGCGAAGTTCAAAGAGAAGTACGGCCTCAACTTCACGCTCCTGTCCGACGTCGACAAAACGCTGATCGGCGCTTACGGCATTTGGATCAAAAAGCTCAACTACGGTCGCGAATACATGGGCGTGCAGCGGAGCACGTTCATCGTCGACAAAACCGGCAAGATCGCCAAGTCCTGGAACGGCGTGCGCGTTCCCGGACATGTCGAAGCGGTACTAGCCGCGCTCTGAGCCCGTTTGCCAAAGGGGGCGATCGCGATCCAGCAGCGCACCTCGGAGCGCGCCGTGTCGTCGACGCATCACCGTGATCGCCACCTGTCCCCCGATGCGGTCACCTCGACCCCGCCAAGCGCTAGGCCGCGGGCGGCGGATAGCTCGATGCGCGCTTTAGCCCAGGCTTGGCGTTGGTGTACGAATCCGGAGGCCAAGTGACGGCTGGCATCGGGTACGCGGGCCTGGCAAAGAGGTAGCCCTGGCCATAGTGCACGCCAATGTCCTGTAGGGCGATGAACTCTTCGTCAGTCTCGATGCCCTCGGCCACGACCATCGCATCGAGATCGACGCACATACGGACGATGCCCGCGACCAGCTTCTGCTGGCGCTGGTTGCGATCGAGGTTGATGATCAGCTCGCGATCGAGCTTCACGATTTTGGGCTGTAAATCCAAGATGCGCTTCAAATTCGAGTAGCCCGCGCCGAGATCGTCGACCACTAGCTCGACGTGGCAGCGCGCGCGCAGCTCGCGCAAGACGCTCATGCACAGCTCGTGTTGGGTGAGAGGCATGGCCTCGGTCACTTCCACGTAGAGCACGTGGTCGTGGCAGAAGATCGGGTCGTCCGGGCGCACGATCCAGGCCTCGTGCAACTCTTGGGGGTGCACGTTGAGAAAGAGCGGACGGCCCGCGCTGAGCGGTACCGCGATCTCGCGAATCATGCGGCCGAGGCGACCGGCGCAGCCGACCGAAAGCGCGCGCTCGAACAGCACGAGCGGGTTCTTCAGCGCCGGCACGCTGCAGCGCACGAGCGCCTCGTGCGCGAACAACTCACCGGTCGTCATGTCCACGATGGGTTGGAAGACCACACTCAGATCGGCCGGTGAAACCAAGAGTTCCAACGCGGAGTGCGAGGCGCGACGCGGGCCCGGAGCTGGCATCGCTTGTGGAGCGTCCGACAGGCGGTTCGAGCGCGGCACTGGGCGGGGCGGGGCGTACGAGGTCAAGGTGAGCAGCTCCATGGTGCACGCGGCACACAAGCGGATCTGTAACTGTCATGGAGTACTAACACTCAGTCATCTCGGCTTCAATGGATGTGAAACTGGTCCCAGCACTAATGACTATGAGACGCGCCAACGGCGCCAAGTATTCGCCTTACGCCGACGGCGCAAATACGCCACGGATCCATCCCCAAGGGGTGACTCGGGGCGCAACGACACGGCAACGAATCGTTATTCATGTCATGCTCGTGCGCACATGTGCAGGCGAGATTTCCTGCCGGATTATCGAAGTAAATACTTGCGGTGATCGACCGATTGCGGCTGTCAGCTTGCGCGCCCAGCGCATCCCCTATTGCGTCCGCAGAGTTCCGCGATTTTGATTTGCGCGCTTCGTGCATCAGCGTATGCCGATCTTTCAAAGATGAAAGTGCGACGTTTGACTACATACTCGTTTCCCGAGCGACTCCTTGTCAGTCTAGCCGCGTTGTCGATCGCGTCTGTCTCTTTGCTTTCGTTCGGGTGCAAAAAGCAAAGTGCAATTAGCGCTGAAAAGGCCCGGACTGATGTGGTCGCGTTGGCTCTAGCCACCCACAACGATGTCGCCGAAGTGCGTTCCGGTTTGCCGCAAGGGGCGAAGTTTTTGCTGCCCCTCTTCACCACTGGGAAGCCCGCCAGCGACGATCCACATGGGGCGCGTTCGGCGCTCGAGACCGCGCGGAACAAGGTCCAAGATCTGCGCGTCTCCAAGGGGACGTTCTTCGCGGTCGCGGGCACGGACGGCATCGTGATCAGGAACGATCAAGATCAGGACTCGATGGCAGGGCACGCGCTCCTGCCTGCGTTCCCCGAGCTCAAAGCGGCACTCGCGGGTCAATACGTCGAATCGCGCGGGTCGATGCCTGAAGCCGCTGGTGTGCGTGGTCGCGCGGACGGCCAGTGGGTCGCGGCCCAGCCGGTGCTCGCAGGCACTGAAGTGAAAGGGCTATACCTGACCGGCTGGTCCTGGGCGGCGTACGCGCGCAGGTTGGAGTTCGCGCTCGGGTCCAACCTCCGCGGCGCACTCGCGGAGGGGCAGAAGATGCCGCTCGTCTACGTGTACATGGTCGTGGGCAAGGATGTCTTCGGCGCTCCGATCTCACCGGAGGTGAACGCTCGTGCGATCGCACAGCTCTCGCCACTCTCGAACGCGTCGGCGACTACGCCGACATCGTTCGAGCTGGAGATTGCGGGACGCGAATTCGGTCTCGGTGTCGAGCTCGCGCCGGACTTGGGGAAAGACGTAGCGGTCGCGGTACTGCGTAGTGAGACTTGAAGGGACGCGCGGCGCCTGCGGCGCGCGCCCCTTCAAGCCACCCGCTTCTTTTTCTTTTTGCGCGGCGGGGCTAGCTCGAAAACAATTGCCTCGTCAGGTCCCATGCGGCCGAAGCGGTGCAGGCCGGCGATCAGGAGCAACACGCCCGCGACTGCCAGCCATCTCCCGTAGTCCGCGTACTCGGTGATGGACAACCCAATGCCGAGCGCGGCGGCGATCGCGGCGCCTTTGATCAAGGCGCCGGTGCTCGGCCCTCTGAACCTGGAGCGCGCACTGACGGTCAGGGCCATTTTTCCTTGTGAGCGCGCACCAAGAAGTCGTGCACGTCGCGTTTGAGTTTGAGTTCTGCGGTGAAGCTGCTGGCTTCATGGGCCTCGCCGACGTGATCGTCGAAGGCGTAGTCGGAGTCTTGCAAGACGAGCACGCGTGCGTCGCCATCAGCGCCCAAGCCTGACACGAGCTGCAGCGCGTCACCCATGGCCGGGTCGCGTGGCGGCAGGGTGGCGCCCAGCGCGATGCGCTCGCTGGCGGTTACGTAGGCCACACCGTACTTTCGGTCCTGCCCATTCACGTCCACGTGCAAAGTTTGCGTATCGGAGAGCGTGAGGTCCCCGCCCGGCACTGCTCGGTCGTGCTCATCGCGGAAGGCCTCGACGATCAACTCGATGGCGCGGCGCTCGTCGAGCGGCCGGGTCGCGTTCACGGTCCGGGGCGGCGGTCCGCTGCACGCCAGCGAAACGAGCGCGGCAGCGAGCGCCAGCGCCGGGCGAGAGCCGACCATTGCCAACATCCGCCGCAAACAGTAGCCAAGTGCCTCGGCTTTCGCTAGCTGTCTCACGCCATGCGGTCCGCCTTTCCAGCCTGCTCGGCCTTGGCCGGTCTCGGCCTCGCCCTGCTCGCGGGCCTGGCTGAGGGCTGTGCAGCCGCGCGTTTGCCGGATCCGAAGCTCGCGGCTGCGCGCTATGCCGAGGCCGCGCGCGCAGGCGACTCTGAGCGCATTTACGCGCTGCTGAGCGCCGAAGCGCGACGCGACTACGGGCGTCAGGGCACCCGGAGGCTGGTGGAGCAGTCGAAAGGCGAGCTCAGCCGACAAGGGGCAGCATTGCTCTCGCCTGCGAGCCGCGTCCAGGCCTCCGCCGAGATCCGCTTCGATGACGGGGAAAGCGCACTATTCGATCTCGAGGACGGCGCATTTCACCTCAGCTCGCTCGGTACCGTCCCGAGCCGGCCCCGGAGCCCTTCCGAAGCCTTGGGGGACTTCCGCCGGGCATTGGCTCGGCGCAGCTATCCGGCGCTGCTGGGCGTGCTTTCCGCGGAAACCCGCCAGGCCCTGGAAGGGGATCTGAAATCGCTGGTGGAAGGGCTGGAAAATCCGGACACTTTGGACGTGAAAGTTTCCGGCGACAATGCCGTGGTCGAGGTGCCCGGCGGCCATCAAGTGAAGTTACGGCGCGAGGCGGGCGTGTGGCACGTTCAGGACTTCGATTGATGGTCGGACGTTTGTCGCGCAGAACGGCGCTCACCGTCCCGCTTTCCCTGTTGTCGGTTTCGGCGCGTGCTCTCGCCTTCGGTGATGGTGGCGCTTTCCACCCGCGCCTGTTGCGAGCCGGCAACCACCCGCCGCTGGGCGTACGCAGCTCAGGCGCGGGGCGCTGGTCTTGGGAGCTCGTGCGCCGCACCAGCGCGCCCGCTCGCTTGGTCGCCTCCGAGGTGGCGGCCGACCAGCCAGCGCTACAGGCCGAGCCCTTCGTGATCTGGGCGGGGGATGCCGATCCCGGGCCGTTGTCCGCGGCCGAGGTGCGCGGCCTGACGCGCTTCATGCGACTCGGTGGCGTGCTGGTGGTCGATGACTCGAATCCCGCATCGGGCGCGTTCGGACGCGGCGCGCGCCGCGAGCTGGCCCGAGTGCTGCCCGAATCTGCGCCCGTGCGCTTGGATCCCAGCCACGTCATTTTCAAGACGTTTTACATCGTCGATCGACCGGTGGGGCGGGTGTTGGGTCCCCCGGAGCTATCGGCCATCGTGCGCGGCAAGAACACGCAAGTCATCTTTTTGCAGCACGATTTGCTGGGTGCGCTCGCGCGCAGCGGAGAAGGCTTCGCGCTCGAGACCGAGCCGGGTGGCCTCGAACAACGCGAGCACGCCGTGCGCCTGGCGGTGAACATCGCGATGTACGTATTGTGTTCCGACTACAAGGACGATCAGGTGCACGCGCCGTTTTTGATGCGGCGTCGAGCCCGACAGAGACCATGACTCTGGCCGCGTTGGCGCTCGCGGAGGGCGTATCCCCGCTGACTTTGTTTGCGGTCTTGGCCCTCGCGTTGGCATCCCTTGGTTTTTTGGGCTTCGAGCTTCGCAAACGCGAAGGCGCGGCCGTCTGGGTTTTGCTTTCGGGAGTGATCGCGCTGGTGCTCGTGGCGGCGGCAGTGCTGCGTCCGGCGCGTGTGAACACGCGGGGCGTCAGCGTGGGCGCCAAGGTCGTGGTATTGGTCGACGAATCCCGGCGTTTGCTCTTGCCGAGCGAGGGCAAAACCAGGCGCGAGCTCGCGCTGCGCGCTGCAGACGCCGTGAGCAAGCACTTCGCGGGGGCGCGCGTGGCGCTGCGTGGGTTCGGCGCCGGCGAGCTCCGCCCCTTGGTCGTGGCCGATGCGCTTGCGCACACGAGTGCCAGCGAGCTCTCGGACGAGACCGATCTGAGTGGAGCGCTGAACGCCCTGGCGCAGGAGCCGGGTGAGCGACCGAAAGCGATCGTGGTGGTGAGCGATGGACGCTTCGCTCGCCCCAGCGCCTCGCTGGACGACGCCTCGCTGCGCGACCTTTCGTCCGCGCTGGGCGCGCCGATCCACACCGTGGCGGTCACCGAGCAGGCGCCGCGGGATGCGAGCATTCGTTCGATTCGCACCTCGGGCGCGACCGTCGCGCACCAAGCGCTGGCGCTGACGATAGAAATCGGCTGCGGCGGGGGCCTCAGCTGCGGAGAGGTTCCGGTCACGGCGCGCGAGCTGCGCCAGGGGGTCGAGCCATTCGTGCTGGCTTCGGGCGTGGCCAAAATGACGGGCGAAACCGCCACCGTCGAGCTCAGCATCACCCTCGAGCGCGCAGGTGCACGCTTGGTCGAGGTCAGCATCGAGCCGCCCGATGGCGACACCATTCCCGAGAACAACCGGCGCATCCTCACCTTCAGTGTGACGCGCGATCGGCTGCGCTTGTTGCATGTCGCGGGCCGGCCGACCTACGACGTGCGCGCGCTCCGGATGTGGCTGAAGAGCGACGAGTCGATCGACTTGATCGCGTTCTTCATCTTGCGCACGGACGAGGACAATACCGAGACCAGTGAAGACTCGGAGCTCGCGTTGATTCCATTTCCAGTCGACGAGCTGTTCACCGAGCACTTGCCCAGCTTCGATGCGGTGATCTTGCAAGACATCGACGCCGTTACCTACAAGCTCTTGCGGCATTTACCTGCGCTCGCGAATTACGTGCGCGGAGGCGGCGGCTTGATCATGGTCGGCGGACCCTCGGCCTTCGCAGGCGGCGGTTACGCGCGCTCGCCATTGGAAAGCGTGCTGCCGGTGGAGCTCCGCGTGGTCGATCCGCCGTTCGATACGGCCGATTTCGTGCCGCGTTACACCGAAGCGGGGCGCTCGGCGCCGGTGCTGCGCGGCTTGACCGAACTGTTCGGAGACGAGTTGCCGACGTTCACCGGCTCGAACACACTGGGCCCGGCTCGGCCCAACGCGATCACGCTCTGGGAACATCCGAATCGGCGCGCGGGGCAAGCGGCGATGCCCGTGCTTGCTTTGGGCGAGGCCGGTGATGGCCGCTCGATTGCTCTCGGGGTGGATGGAACGCACGCGTTGGCGTTCAGCGAGTTCGCCGACCGCGCGGCGGGCCGCGCCTACGGCGCGTTGTGGGACGGCTTGGTCGGCTGGCTCATGCGTGATCCGCGTTACGAAGCGTTGCGCTTGGAGTTGTCGGGCCCGTGCGTCGCCGGTTTGCCCGCACGAGTGCGGCTCGTGCGTTTGCCGGGCTCGACCGGTGACGTGTCGCTACAGCTCACTCGGCTCGGCCCACAGAGCACCCCGGTGCTGCTCAAGACCGTGAAGGATCCCGCGCCGGGACCGTTGGAATTGGAGCTCGGCGTGCTGGAGGCCGGTGGCTACTCGGCCAGCGCGCGCGTGGGCGCGGCTCCGCCGACGCGCTTCGACTTCGCGTGTGAGCGCGGTGGACCCGCGTGGAGCGATTCACGCCCGGATCCGGAGCGCCTGGCGCGCATCGCCAAGACTAGCGGCGGACGCGCGGTGTCGTTGACGAACACGTCCGATCTGCCGGTCCCCGATCCGATCGAGGTGGCGGCCGAGCGGAGCAGTGTGCCGCTGCTGCCGGCCTGGGCTTGGACTTTGGCCGCGTCCCTCGCGCTGGGCGGACACTGGTACGCGCGGCGTCGTCAGGGACTGCTCTGACAGATCGGGCAGTAGTACGTCGAGCGATGCAGCGCTCCTTGCCGCCGCATGCGCACGATGCTGCCGCACACGCGACACGGTCGTCCGGAGCGGCGGTACACCCAATACTGCCCGCCGCTGCCGGCGCCGGTGGTGCGCTGGGGCGAACCGGGCTCGGCATTTTTTCGCATCAGCTCCCGCGCAGTCTGGACGACCCGCACGAGCGCGTGGTGATCGAGCCCGGAAACCGGCTGAAAGGGCTGCAAACGGCAGAGGAACAACGTCTCTGATTTGTAGATGTTGCCAATGCCCGACAACGCGGTCTGGGTCATCAGTGCTTCGCCGAGCGAGAGCTCAGCCAGCGCTTCCAGCCTAGCGACGGCGGCAGTGAGATCGAATTCGTCTGGGATCAGATCCGGACCGAGGCCGTTCAGATAGGGATCATGCGCGGCCGCCTGAGGCGCGAGCAGGCGCACGGTTGGCGCTGAAAAACAAACCGCGAGCGCGTCGGCGACTTCCAAGACTACGCGCGCTTGATGCTCCGGACGCTGAAAGCGTTCATCGGGACGATACACGTGCCACGAGCCGCGCATCTTGAGGTGAGTGTGCAGAACTCGGCCATCGTCGAAACGGACCAGCAGATTTTTGCCTTGGGCCGTCACCGCCTCGACCACGTGCCCCGCCAACTCGGCGTGAGCGATCGCCGGCACGGAAGAGCGTACGCGGAGTAGGCGTTGTCCGGCGAGCACGCGCCCGAGCGTGTGCGCCGTCCGGTGGAGGGTGTCACCCTCCGGCATCGGCTTCCTCGAGATCGTCCAACTCGAGCTCCGGTTCGATTTCTGGTCCGCGGTCACGCAGGCTCAAGAGCAGGCCGCCGCCCGCCGCGACGAAACCGGCGCCGCGGAAAGCGTTCGCCAGGGCATGCTCGGCCGCAGGCGCGCCGTCGATGGTCGCTATTTGAAAGGCGCGACGTAACGGCTGCGCGCGCGCCCAGGCAGCCAGCGAGTTGGCCAGGGCCCGTTCGCGTTGCAGGTTGGGCTCGGCGCCGAAGCTCGTCAGGGTGCCACTGCTTTGCAGGTAGCCGACCAAGGCCCCGCGATGCAGCACGACGAATGCGCCCGCGGTGCGCGCCAAGCGGCCGGCGCCGCCTTCGCGCTCCGGCCAAGGCAGCAGCGCGCCGTAAGGGTTCGCGGGATCCACGGAGGACAAGACCAGCGCGAGCGGCGCATCGTCCTTTGGAGTGCGCTGCGCACGCAGATCTTCCTCGGCGCCCGGCAAAGCGAATTGCACGCCGCCATGTCCGGCCACGAAATAACCACGGCGGATGCGCCCAGCCGATTCCATCACCTTCAGGATCTCGTACACGCTGGAAAAACCGCCCTCGAGCCCCTCTGCATGCGCCACCTCTCGGGTGACTACGCCGTAGCGTTCGAGCAGAGCGCGCGCCAGCGCGGCGCGCCGATCGGTGTCGCTCGGTGGCTGTCCCCAGCGCGCGCTGCGCAAAGACCAGCGCCCTTCACTGCCGGGCAGCCGGCCCTGCGTCGTGCGGCGGCTCGCGTATAAACGCGCGCTTCGACCGTCTCGCTTGCTCGATGCGGGGCGCAATAGACTGCGCAGCGCTTCGAGCGAATCGTTGGTCACTTCACCGGCCCAGACCATGTCCCACAAAGTGCCCAGCACGTCATTCGGGAAGCCGCCGGTTTCGCGCAAAAGTTCGGCGAAGAACACCGCGCCCCGGCGGGCGAGGGTGGCGCGAATCGCCGCGGCTTGATCGGTTTCGATGGGCGTGGCCGTGCGCGCGAGCAACGCTTCGTGTTCGGCCAAATACAGCGCGATTCGGCCGTCGTTATTGCCGATCGGTTCGACCCCGGCCCAGACCACCTCACCGCTGCTGCACAGCGCGTCGAGGTCGCGCGGAGTCATGCCACGCACGCGTGCGGGCAAGATGTCTTTGAGCAAGGCGGAGGCGGGTAGAGGACACCCTTCGAGCTGGCCTATCGCGTCGAGCAACGCGGCATCGCCACGACGCGGATGCGTCGTCCCCTGGTAGTCTACGAGGAAACGACACAAGACCACTGGGTCGACCGGCTCGACCTCACGCCGGAGTTGCGCGAGCGAGCGTTGACGTAAGGTGCGCAGCACTTCGGCGTCACACAGTTCATCGCCCTGGCCGCCGGCGAGGAACGCGCCGGACACGAGACGTCCACTCTGCCGTAAGTGCGCGACTACTTCGGCCACGCTCTGGCCGGATAGCCCGTAACGAGTGCTCAACGCCTGTTCCGGGAAGGGACCATGATTGCGCGCGTAGCGACTGATGATTTGTGCGACCGCGTCTGGCACCGGTTCGAGAAACGCGCTGGGCGTGCCGGGCGCGGGCACGATGCCGAGCGCGTCTCGATAGCGTCCCGCATCCTCCGCCGCCAAATAGCGAATCTCCCGTTGAATCCGCACCCGGGACACGCGGTGCTCGCGCTCTAGTTGGGCGAGCCAGTGCGGAGCTTCGTCGGCGCTCGCGGCTCGCTCGAGCAGCTCGCTCAGGGTGAGGTCGCCGAGTGCACGCAGGACGTCGCACAGGGCGTCCGCGTCTTTGGCGGGGTAGGCGAGCTTTTGCAGGAAGCGCTCGTGCTCGGCGATGACCTCCGGATCGAGCAAGCTGCGGAGTTCGGTCTCGCCCAATAGCTCGCGCAGACGCTCGTGGTCGATCGTGAGCGCCTGCGCGCGACGCTCGGCCAGGGGCGCGTCACCCTCGTACACGAAGTTGGCGACGAACGAGAACAAGAGCGACGCCGAGAACGGAGAGGGAGCCTGGGTATCGATCGTGCGCACGCGCACGCGCCGTTTCTCTACGTCGCTGAGGATCGAGACCAGACCGGGCAAATCGAACACGTCTCGCAGACACTCGCGGTAAGTCTCGAGCACGATTGGAAAGGACGGATGCCGCGCGGCGACGGCCAGCAGATCCGCGGCGCGTTTGCGTTGCGCCCATAGTGGCTGACGGCGAGTCGGGTGTCGCCGTGGCAAGAGCAAGGCGCGCCCCGAAGCCTCACGGAAACGCGCCGCGAACAGCGAGGTTCCGTCGATCGCACGACTGACGCGATCTTCGACATCCGCCGAGCTCGGTAAGAACCACTCGCTCGGTGGGGGCTCATCCGAAGCTGGAATACGGAAGATCATGCCATCGTCAGACCACACACTGTCGATGTCGCCCACCCGGCGCGTGCGTAGGAACTCCGTGACCGCGGTTGCCCACGGGGCGTGTACCCGGGACCCGAACGGAGTGAGCACGCACACGCGATGGTCACCGACTTCGTCGAGGAAGCGTTCGATGACGATCACGCGATCGCTCGGCACCTCACCCGCCGCAGTCATTTGCTCGTGCACGTACTCCGTCAAGGCGTGCGCGGACGGGGCGTCGAGGAAGTACCGTTCGCGTAGCAACGCCTCGGCCGCGGGCCGTTCGGCTTGAGCCAGAGTGCGTGTCAATGCGCCCACTGCTTTGCCGAATTCGAGCGGTCGCCCTGGGCGATCCCCGTGCCAAAACGGCATTTTCCCGGGTTCACCGGCGGCGGGCGAGACGAGCACGCGATCGTGAGTGATCTGTTCGGCGCGCCAAGAGCTGGCCCCGAGCAAGAACACTTCGCCCTCGCGCAACTCGAAGACCATCTCTTCGTCCAGCTCACCGACGCGGCGGCCGCCCTTCGGGCCTTCTTCGCCCGCCAAAAATACGCCGTACAACCCCCGATCGGGGATCGTGCCCGCGTTGGTGACTGCGAGCCGCAGGGCAAATGAGCGGGCACGTACGCTGCCGCTCACGCGGTCCCAGACCAACCGCGGGCGCAGATCTGCAAATTCATCGCTCGGGTAACGGCCCGAGAGCATATCGAGCACGCCGTCGAAGGCGGCGCGCGGCAGCTCCGAGAACGGCGCCGCCTGGCGCACCGCGCGGTACAACGTATCGACGTCGTACGGTTCGACCGCGCACATGGCCACCAGTTGCTGAGCCAGGACATCCAGCGGGTTTCGCGGGTAAAACGTGGCTTCGACGCGACCCTCCAACATACTGCGCGTGGCGGCGGCGGTGGCCAACAAATCGGCCCGATGCTTTGGCATCAACACACCCTGCGGCGTGCCACCGACGTGGTGGTGGGCGCGCCCGATGCGTTGTAGCCCTGATGCGATCGATGGCGGCGCTTCGATTTGCACGACCAAATCGACGGCCCCGATGTCGAGCCCGAGCTCGAGCGAGGACGTGGCGACGATCGCCGGCAATAACCCGGACTTGAGACGTTCTTCGATCAGCTGGCGCTTTTCACGCGCGACCGAACCGTGGTGAGCGAGCGCAATCTCTTCACCCGCGACCTCATTCAATGCCGAGGCGAGCCGTTCGGAAAGCCGCCGACTGTTGACGAAGATCATCGTCGTGCGATGTTCGCGGATCAACGCGACCAAGCGCTCGTGCACCGCGGGCCAGACCGAACGCGCGCCGGCCGGACCACGCGCCGCGGGACCACTCAGGATATCGCGTAGCCGATCCGATTCATTGGCCTCGGGTTCGGCGACCGGCTCGGGTAGCTCGACGCTCAAGCGTAGGGGCTTCTTCTGTGCGGCATCGATAATCGTGACCGGGCGCTGGCGAAGTTCCGCGTCGAAGCCGACGAGCAAACGCGCGACCTCTTCCAAGGGCCGCTGCGTGGCAGATAGCCCAATTCTCTGCAGCGGCTTGCCGGCGCGCAGTGCCTGCAGGCGTTCGAGCGACAAGAACAAATGCGCGCCGCGCTTGCTGGCGACGAGTGAGTGGATTTCATCGACGATCAACGTCTCGACCGATTCCAGAATCTTGCGAGTCTCGGAGGTCAAAAGCAGAAACAAAGACTCCGGAGTCGTGATCAGGATATCGGGCGGCGTGCGACGCATGCGTGCGCGCTCGACCTGTGGTGTGTCGCCCGTGCGTACGGCCAGGGTCGGCACGCGTACGTCTACGCCCAAACGCCGCGCGGCCTCGGAAATGCCAGCGATTGGCGCTCGCAAATTGCGCTCGATGTCGACGGCGAGCGCCTTGAGCGGGGAAACGTAGAGCACTCGGCAGCGCGTCTCCTTCGACGGTTCCGGAGAATTCATCAGCTTGTCCACCGCCGATAGGAACGCCGCTAAAGTCTTGCCGGAGCCGGTGGGCGAAAGCAGCAGCGTGGACGCGCCCGAGATGATGGCCGGAAGCCCGAGTTCTTGAGCGCGCGTCGGAGCTCCGAGCGTCGTCTCGAACCAATCCCGAGCGGGGAGGGAGAGCTCGCGCAGGGGATCTGCTGCCACGCTGCGAGTGTACGCTTTAAGGCGACGGTGCGCTCTTCAAGATCCGATGCACGGCAGCCAGAACGTCTTCGAACAGGAGCGGCTTGCTGAAAAACGCTGCGACATTCTTGGGCCGAGGGACGTCCTGACGATACGTGGCGCTAGTGAAGATGACGGGGATGTTCTGAAAGCGCGGGTCAGCCAGCATCCTCAGGCACAGTTCGCTGCCGTCCATCCTCGGCATCTTGTAGTCGGTGATCACGAGCGCCATCGGGACTTCAGCCAAGCGCTCGAGGGCCTCGTGGCCGTCCCCGGCGGTGAACGTCCGAAAGCCCTCTCCGGTCAAAAGTAGAGCCAAAACTTCGAGCGAAGCGTATTCGTCGTCAACGACCAAGACGTTGTGAGGCGCTTCCGTCATTTCCCGGCGCGTCAAACGCCTTCGGGCGGACGCGGCTTCTCGTTGTGGCGGGCGGAGTAGTCGTCGGTGTGCGCCACGACCTCGGCGGCGCTGGCTGCGTCGGGCGCGACTTCGATGCCGCGTCCGGTGAGGAAGAACTCGCGCGCGGTGGTCTCGTGAGCGCTCGCCCGTTGCTTCACGATCGAGATCAGGCGACGCATTCTGGGGCCGACCGTCATGTACTCGAGCAAGAACAAATTCTCGACCAACGCCGAAATGCCTTCGACCCGCATCTCCATCTCTGGGCCCGACGGTTTCATCGTCTCGTCGATCAGAATGGTGGTGATTTCGCGGAGCCGCAACTCGCCGAGGAGCGCGGTCATGAAGCGGATCGTGCGCGACGGATCGGTCGCCGCTTGGCGAAAGCCGTCCAGGCTGTCGATCACCACGCGTCGGGCGCCGATGCGCTCGACTTCGGCCAACAAGCGAGCGCCCAAGCGGTCGAGCCCAAACTCGTAGGAGGGTTGCCAAATGTGCGAGAACTTGCCGTGTGCCGCGTGCTCACGCAATCGCAGGCCGATGCGCTCGCCGCTCTGGAAAATACGATCCGGCGATTCGTAGAACCCGAACAGCACGCCGGCTTCGCCGGCTTCTGCGCCCGTGCTTAGGAAGTGCGAGCCCAGGGTGGTCTTGCCGCTGCCCGAAAAGCCGAGCGCGACGGAGTTCGTGCCTCTGAGCACGCCGCCGCGTAGCATCGTATCGAGCTGACGAATCCCGGTCGCCAGGCGTTCGTCGCTGGCAGGCGCAGGATTGATCGAGCCGTCGAGCAGGTCCTCCAGGCGCGGATGGATGGAGACGCCATCGGAGCCGATATCCAGCTCGTGTCGCCCGAGCAAATGCCTCGTACCGCGGAACTTCAGCACCTCGATGGTGCGGAACGTGCGACGTCGGAATTGCTCGAACGCGAGCTCGATCAAACCATCTACCATGGTGTGCTCGGGGTCGTTGGCGTCCGCGGCCGTCATGTTCGCGAGCAAGACCGTGGTGCAATTGGTCATCGCGCTCAGCATCTGCAGTTCGACCACGAACTCTTTGAGCGCGACGTCGTTCTCGGCCAAGGCACGCGCGGGGGAGATCCCATCGATGATCAGAAGTGACGCCTTTTCGTCCAAGATCACCCGACGCACCATGTCCAGGAGCCCGCGCAGCTTTTCGTCGCGCAGTGCGCGGTATGCTCCGACGTAGGAGAGCCCGTTGTTGATCGCGCTCTCGTCGAAGAAGCTCATCGTGTGCAAGTTCTTCAACATCGCGGCGTGCGATTCAGCCAAGAGCGTCATGTACGCGGCGCGGCCACCGTGCTTGACGTGCTCGAAGCACAGCTGATTGCCGAGGGTGGTCTTGCCAGTGCCAGGCCGGCCCATCACCAGATAGATCGCGCCGCGGACCAGCCCTCCGCCAAGTAGGGTGTCCAGCCCCGAGACGCCGGTTTTTCTACGCTCCACCAACCATGCGCCTTCGGGTTGGGCCTCAGCTTTCGGGTCGGTGGTATCGATCATGGGATTCGCGTCACGCCTCGTCGCCAGAGTTTCGCCAAGCTATCGAGCAGCCGCACCGGGTCGAGCGGTTTACTCTCGTGCATCTGAAAGCCGGCCAACAGCGCAACTCGGCTGTCTTCGGCGCTGGCATGGCCGGTCAGCGCGAGCGCGGGAATGAAGGCGCCCGCGCGCTCCCCTGAGGCGCGTAGCTGACGCATGAAGGCGTACCCGTCTTGCTCTGGCATGCCCACGTCACACACGATCACGTCGGGCTGGCGAACGCGGATCAGGTCTCGCGCGGACTTCGCCGAATCGGCCAGCGCGAGCTCGGCACCTTCGCGTGCCAAAAGCAATCCGAGCAGCTCGCGCGCGTCCGGATCATCGTCGATGACCAGGATGTAGGCGCCACACAGTTGTCGATTCGACGGGGGAGCGTCTCCCGTGCTGGGCGGCACGGAGCCGGCAAAGGACAACAGCGGCAGTGAGACCGTGAACGTCGCGCCGCGACCTTCGCCCGGACTCTCCGCGGTGATCGCGCCGCGGTGGGCTTCCACCAAATAGCGGGCAATCGCCAGACCCAAGCCAAGCCCGCTGCCACGGGCCCGCGCAACGGGGTGTCCCGCCTGTCGGAAACGCTCGAACAAGAGCGGCAAGAACTCGGGCGCAATACCGCGGCCGTCATCGCTCACTTGCAACGCTACCTGCCGCCCGTCGCGCTGGGTGCGAATCGCGATGTGCCCGCCTGGCTCGCAAAACTTGATCGAGTTATTGAGCAAGTTCGCGATCACTTGCTGAAGCCGCACCGAGTCTCCGGAGACCTCGTTGGAGCCGTCCACGAAGTCGGCGCTCACGCGCAGTTGCTTCGCGAGCACGGCCGGCATCGCGGCTTCGATCGAGGCTTCGACGATCTTCTTCAGGTCCAGCGGGGAGAGGCTGAGCGAAAGTTTGCCGCTGATGATCCGTGAAACGTCCAACAGATCTTCGATCAAGCGTGCTTGCTGCTTGGCGTTGCGCAGGATCGTGTCGATCGCGCGCGCTTGCTCGTTCGGTCCAAGCGTACCGGCTTGCAGCAGATGCGCCCAACCGGTGATCGCATTCAGCGGCGTACGCAGTTCGTGGCTCAACGTGCCCAGGAACTCATCCTTGATGCGATTGGCCTCTTCTGCCTGCACCCGGAGAGCGCGCTCGTCTGCCAGTTGGCTGGCGAGATTTCGCATCTTCCCGTCGCTGCGCACGCGGCGATGTTAGCGCATTGTTCTGGCGGTAATCGCGCGAAAGCCGCCCGTGCAGCGCGTCGGGCGGCTTTTTAAGCGCGAGCTCCGGGCTCGCGCTCGAGTTTTCGTGGCTTTCTGCGACAATTCGCGGCCAATGTGACATTTGATCACTGGCCCGGGCGCCAGGCTCAGTCGTAGTACTCGTTACCCAAGTGAGTAATGAGCTCTTCACCCATCATCCAACGGAGCGTATTTTTCAGCTTCATCGATTGGATGAAGACGTCGTGTTCGGGATACAGGCCCTCGGCGGTTTGCGGCGACTTGAAGTAGAAGCTCAGCCACTCCTGCACGCCGCGAAACCCTGCGCGCTTGCTCAAATCACCGAACAGCGCCAAATCCAAAACGAGCGGAGCTGCCAAGATGGAATCGCGGCACAGAAAATCGATCTTGATTTGCATCGGATAGCCGAGCCAGCCGAAGATATCGATGTTGTCCCAGCCCTCCTTGGCGTCCCCACGCGGCGGGTAATATTCGATGCGGACCTTGTGGTACAGGTCGCCGTAAAGTTCCGGGTTGAGCTCGGGTTGGAAGATCGACTCGAGCGCGCCGAGCTTGCTGACTTCCTTCGAGCGAAAGCTGCCTGGCTCATCCAGCACCTCGCCGTCGCGGTTGCCCAGGATGTTCGTGGAGAACCAGCCCTTCACGCCGAGGCCGCGTGCCTTCAGGCCGGGGGCGAGCAGCGTCTTCATGAAGGTCTGGCCCGTCTTGAAGTCTTTGCCGCAGATCGGTGTTTGCGTCTCTCGTGCGAGCTCGAGCGCCGCCGGGAAGTCGACCGTCAAGTTCGGAGCACCGTTGGCGAACGGCACGCCCTCTTTCAGACAAGCCCAGGCGTACATCATCGAGTTGGCAATGCTCGGGTCGCTATCGTGCAGGCCTCTTTCGAACGAGGCAATCGACTGATGAACGGGGCCTTGCTCCAGATACACCTCGGTCGAACCGCACCACACGCACACGGCGCGTGAACAGCCGTTGTCCTTGATGAAATTGCGAATGTCTGCGCGGAGCTGCTCGACCATATCGAACTTGCTGGCGCCGGTCTTGATGTGCGTGCCATGCAAGCGTTTGACGAACTCCGGATAAAAGACGGCTTTCATCGGCTTGATCGCCGAGAGCTCTTCTTTGATCGGATCGAGGTCTTTGGACTCCAGCACCTTGGCGTGAAGCGCGGCTTCGTACGCGCTGTCAGGGAATAGATCCCAGCCGCCGAACACGATGTCTTCCAACTTGGCGAGCGGCGCAAAGTCCTTGATACGCGGCACGCGATTGTCGGTACGTTTGCCGAGACGGATCGTGCCGGTCTGCGTGATCGACCCGATCGGCTTCACCAGGCCCTTGTTGGCCAAGAGGACACCGGCCATCAAGGTCGTGGACACGGCGCCCATTCCCGGCAAGAGTACGGCGAGCTTGCCCTCGGCTTTTTTGACTGTCTCAGGTCGTTGCATGCGCGGCTCCTAGCAAGGTGCGTGCCCGTGCGCAATGGCACGGGCCAAGGATTTACGGAAATTGTAGATGAAAACGACGGCGGCAGTGATTCTAGTAGCGGGTATTGGCTCGCGCCTTCGACCCATGACCGATGATCGACCCAAGGCGTTGGTCGACCTCGGCGGAGAGACGATCTTGGGTCGTACGGTGCGCTTGCTTGCGAGCTACGGAGTGCAAAAAATCGTACTCGCTACCGGGTATCGCGAGGACGCGGTGAGGGCCGCGATGGAGGGCGCGCCCGTTGTCGTCGAGTACTGTCGGAACCCCGAGTTCGATCGCACGCAAAACTCCGTGTCGCTGGCATTGTGTCGGGGTGCGCTCGGCTCCGACGCTTTCTTCAAGCTGGATGGGGACGTGGTGTTCCAGCGTCAAGTGCTGGAACGTCTGGACGCTTCGTCGGCCGAGCTGGCGGTGGCCGTGGACGGCGGGCGCATGCTGGATGCGGAGGCGATGAAAGTCACCCTTTCGCGGCCCGAAGCATTGGAGATCAGCGCCTTCGGCAAAGGCATCGCATTGGCAGAAAGTGCCGGGGAGAGCATTGGAATCGAACGGATCTCCGCAAGCTTCTCAGCGAGTCTGTTCGCGGCTTTGGACGCCGCGATCGCCGGCGGCGAGACTGGCCTTTACTACGAGGACGTGTACTCCCGCCTGATCGCAGCCAAAGCGCTGGCCGCAGAAGCCGTCGCGGTGGCCGACCTGCCCTGGACCGAAGTGGACGACTTCTCGGACTTGGAGCGTGCTCGCGAGCTAGTCCGTGGCGGTGCCTGATCTGGGTGTCGTTGCTGAGGCATTACTGCGAACTCTCTGACGCAGCGCGCCGATCTGGGCTAAATCCGGGAAAAAGCCAAGCTTTTCGCATGATCTTCATGGAGATACGCGAAATTGTTGCATTTTGTTCTGGTAATACCAGTGGGCTAGAAGGCGGACAGTGGTGTCGTTTATTTGCAACACTGTGTTCGGCCGAAGACACCTCTTAGGGGGTCTAAGTTGTCGAATCGAATAGGGTTTGGCCCCTTGTCATGGCGCATGCTAAGTCCCATACATGCTTCAACCTGGGGTTCCCCTGGGTGACGAAAGAGAGCCTTAGAGATGACTGAGCGACGCGTCACGCGGGCCATCGTACTTGCCGCTGGTACTGGGTCCCGACTGAGTGAAGGAGCGGACGTGCTCCCGAAGCCCCTCC
The DNA here is from genome assembly GCA_037200885.1 of Pseudomonadota bacterium. Taxonomy (GTDB): domain Bacteria; phylum Myxococcota_A; class Polyangia; order Polyangiales; family Polyangiaceae; genus PMG-095. The sequence continues at coordinate 2,311,686 of JBBCIN010000002.1, read as the reverse complement.
GTGTGGTCGGAGGTGTGCCCCTGGTCGTACGCGTGCTTCGCACCCTCAAGAGCGCTGGCATCCAAGAGGCGGTGGTCATTACCGGCTTCCAAGGTGAAGCGGTCCGGAGTGCGCTTTCGGCCGAGAGTGATTTGGGCCTCAAGTTGTCGTTCGTCGACAACCCGCACTTCGACAAGAAGAACGGCGTGAGCCTGCTCGCTGCCGCTCGTTTCGTCGATCGTGAGTGCGTGCTCACGATGTCCGATCATTTGTATTCTCCGGAGCTGGTGCGCCGGCTGCTGTCGGCGGACGTGCCTGAGGGCTCTTGTGCGCTGGCCGTCGATTACGACATCGAGCGCTGCTTCGATTTGGACGACGCCACCAAGGTCGGCGTCGAACTCGGCAAGATCAAGCGCATCGGCAAAGAGCTCGAGCGCTATGACGCGCTCGACACCGGCGTATTCCGCATCGGCCCCGCGCTGATCGCCGAGCTCGCAGCCGTCGAAGCCAGCACGGGTGATTGCTCGCTGAGTGACGGCGTGCAAGCGCTCAGCCGTCGCGGCCGCTTCCTGGCCACTGATGTGGGTGACGTGCGCTGGGTGGACGTCGACACGCCGCAAGCTTTGGCCTGCGCGGAAGCCATGCTGCGCGTCTTCGGCGATACCCTCGGTGACGAGCCGGGCACGGGTCAGCCGCCGGTGATCGATCCGGAGAGCATCGAATTCTACGCGCCGAGCTGGGTCCGCGCGGCCAAGCCGTACAACGAAGACCACTTCGCAGTGGCCGAGCAAAACGACGTCTTACGCATGATGTCGAACGAGAGCCCGTACGCGCCCAGCCCGCGCGTGATCAACGCCATCATGGAGGCGGCCACGCGCGGCAATCTGTATCCGGGCGGCGCACCCGCGCTGAAGAACAAGCTCGCGCTACGCGACAGCCAGGCGGAGGGTAGCGTCATCCTGGGTGCCGGCTCCACTGAGCTGATCGACCTCGTGATCCGCACCTTCGTCGGCCCGGGAGAAGAGGTGCTGCTCAGCGTGCCGACCTTCAGCATGTACGAGGCGCGCACGCGCACCGTGGGTGGCATTCCGGTGTTGGTGCCCATGACCGAGGACCATGATCACGACCTATCCGGTCTGATCCGCGGCGTCACCGAGCGCACGAAGGTGATCTTCCTGTGCACGCCGAACAATCCCACCGGTGGTCGAATTTCCGAGTCGGATCTCAAGCGCCTGCTGCGGCTCGGCTTGCCGACCGTGATCGACGAGGCGTATCACGAGTTCAGTGAGGGTGAGTCGTTCTCGCGACTCTTGGAAGAGTTCCCGAACGCGATCGTACTGAGGACCTTCTCCAAGGCGTTCGGCTTGGCGGGCATTCGCTTGGGCTACGCGCTCGCGCACCCGGCGGTGGTGCGGCTGTTGTCGCGAGTCAAGGTGCCGTGGAACATTCCGGCGATCACCTTGGCCGCGGCTAGCGCGGCCTTGGATGACGCGGCTGAGTTCGACGCACGCATCTCCGAACTGCGCGTTGCGCGCGAGGAGCTGACCGATAGGCTCGCGCGAATCGACGGCCTCGTGCCCGTGCCGAGCGAGGGCAACTTCGTGCTGATCGACGTCTCGGCCAGCGGTCAAACCGCCGAGCGTTTGGTCGAGGCCATGCTCAAGGATGGCGTGCTGATTCGCTCGCTCTCCGTGCACCACGCCAAGCGCAGCTACGTGCGCGTCACGGTTGGCACTCGTGAGCAAAACGCGCGTTGTCTCGCGGCTTTCGAGCGCGTGCTCGGCGGTCGCGTTCGGCGCGAGGCGCATCGCCCGTACCTCACGGTCGCGGGCGCCAGTGATGCTGAGTGAGTTCTCCGCGGCGAGCGCGCGCGCGCGCGCTCGCGCGCCGCGCCTGCCGTAGGGAGCCGGGAATATGGGCTTCTGGGACGCCTATTTTCGCAGCCTCAAACCGCTCGAGGTCGAGGAGCCAATCGACGTCTGGCTGCATCGCCCGCCTGCCTACGTGCTGGCCAGGATCTTGTTGCCCACGCCGGTGTCGCCGAACCTGGTCACGATTGGCTCGATCATCGCAGGTTGCGCGGCGGGCGTGGCGATTTTCAGCGATACGCCCCGCCACCTGCCGCTCGCCGGCGTCCTGATTTTCAGCTCCGCCGTGCTGGATTGTTGCGACGGCCAATTGGCACGCATGCGCAAGACTTCCTCGGCCTTTGGCCGCATGTTGGATGGCCTTGCCGATTTGGTGGTGTCGACGGTGGTCGCCGGAGGCGGCGCGTGGCTCGTGCTGCGTAAATTTCACGATCCGCCTTGGGTCTTTTTGCTCGCGCTCGTGTTCGCGCTGACGACCATCGTCACCAGCTCGCTGCACACCACGATGTACGACAACTTCAAGAGCGTGTTCCTGCGCATGACCCACCCGACCTACCGCGAGGGTGAGGATCTGAGCAGCGCAGAAGCGCGCTTCCAGGCCCAGCGCGCCGGGATGTCGTGGTCGATCCGGCTGGTTTGGGGGTTCTACTTTTTCTACATGCACACTCAGACCGAGTACGCCGCGAAGTACGATCCGAACACGCGCCGCTTACTCAGCCTGAACCCCGAGTTCAACGAGCGCAACGCGGCCATCTATCGCAAGTACGCGGGCCCCGCGATGCGCCTTTGGCGTAACTGGTTCGGCTTCGGCTCGCTCGTGTTCGGGTTGGCTGTGTCGATCGGTTTCGACCTGACGGAGTACTACCTGCTGTTCCGTTTGCTGCTGCTCAACGCCGTGTTCTACGGCTACTTGCGCCCGCAGCAGCGCCTGGCGACGCGCCGCGCTTTGGAGGAGATAGAAAGCCCGGCCTGAGCGGGCTTCGTGATCGCGGAACGGGGATGCTATGTTCACCGGACGTGCGTCCGTTGACCTTCGCGCTGATTGTCCTTTTGCTCGCCTCGAGTGTGCCGGCGAAGGCTGCACTTTGGCCGAGCGCAGTACTGCGCGTCGAGCGGGATTTGCACAGCCAGGACGTGGACGTGCGCAGGCGCGCGGCGCAGACGCTGCGCGATCTGCCCAGGGCGAGTGGAGCGCGTCTGGCCAGCGCGGCGCTAGACGACGTTGACGTCAGCGTGAGGCTGACGGCACTGGATGCCTGCCTGAGCTTCGACCTGCCCGCGCTGGGCGATCGACTCGTCCCTTGGTTGAGTGACGGCGAGCGGCGCCTGCGCTTGGCGGCGGCAGTTGCGCTCAGCGAAAGCCCGAGCGCGCGCGCGGTGCCTTCGCTCGGCCGCGCGTTGAGTGACGGCGACGCGGGAGTGCGCAGCGCCGCCGCGGCTGCGCTCGGTAAATCTGCCGCCCCGGAAGCGGCGCTCGCATTGCTCGGCCATCTGGACGACGGAACTCCCGAGGTCCGGCGTGTGGTCGCGTTGGCGCTAGGCGATCTCGGGGATCGACGCGCCGTCGTGCCGTTGATCGGCAAAATTCAAGACTCGCGCCCGACCGTGCGCGAGGGCGTGGCGCAAGCGCTCGCGCAGTTGGCCGACCCGCGCGCGAGCCCCGCCCTGGTGCTCGCGCTGCGCGATGCCGATGATGGCGTGCGCGTGGCTGCCCTCGCTGCCTTGGCTCGGATCGCCGAGCCCAACGCGGTGGCGAGCATCAGCGCTTTGGTTGCGAATGGCACGGACGGAGTCGTGGCCGCCGCGCTCGACGCGCTCTCTCGGATCCACACTCTGGAGGCAAGCAGGGTATTGATCGATCAGCTCGCTGGCGATCGACCGAGCAACGTGCAGAGCGGGGCGGTGCAAGCGTTGGCGCGCTCGGGGGCTAGCGCGCTGGCGCCGCTGCGGGCGTGCCTGAGCGCCGAGTCGGATCCCGACCGTTTGGGCGGATGTGCGCTGGCGCTCGGGCAATCCCACGATCTGGCGAGCGCCTCTGCGATCCAAGATGCGCTTCGTCGCGGCGGGCTACGCCCGTTGCCGGCGTTGCTCGCGTTCTCGCAGCTGCGCGCGCCCGAGTCGCTGCCGACGGTCCTGGAGTATCTTGCCGATCCGGACGTGTCGATCAGGCGAAGCGCGCGCCTTGCGGCCAAGGCTTTGCTCGACCCGAGTCATCCCGACGGTCGCGCGGTCGAGCCGATCGAACATGCTCTGAGCAAGGCGCGGCGCGAGCGCGGGGAGCTCGCGGAGTTGCTCGACTTGCTGGGGCAGACCGGGGCACCGCGGGCAGCACGCAGTCTGCTGCCGTTTGCGGCCCCGGGCGCCGACGCGGCGCTGCGCAGCCATGCCTTGTCGGCACTCGGCTTCTTGGGAGAGGCCGGACAATGGCCGGCCTTGCAGAGCGCGCTCGACGACGAGTCGGGCAGCGTGCGCTTGGCCGCGGCGTCTGCGCTCGGGCGGCTGACCCTAGCGGGCCGCGCCCTACCACTTTTGGATCGCCTCGAGCACGCGAGCGAGCAAGACCGCCCGTTGCTCTGGCTCGCGCTCGGGGGCACGCTATCGAGGGAGCAGAATCCGGAGGTCGTACGCCGGCTCGTGTCGCTGCTCGTGCGGGCGCGCGACGGTGAGCGCGACGCTTTGATCGAACTGCTCGGTCGCATGCCTACGCCCCAAGCCACCGTGCGCTTGGCCGCGATCGCCGGCACGTCGTTCTTGGCCGCTGACCGCGCGAAGTTCGCCGAGGCGCTGGCGGCGCACCCGAGCGAACGAGCGCGCCTTTTGTCCCTCTTGAGCGATCCGAGCGAGGCGGTGAGGGCCAACGCAGCCTGGTCATTGGCTGAAGTGGGCACGGCAGCCGATCGTCCCGCGCTCGAAAAGGCCCTGCACGACGCAGCGTCGAGCGTTGCCGGTAACGCGCTTTCGGCCTTGGCGCGTATCGCCCAGCGCGAGCACGGGCAGATCGCGCCCTTGGCCTGCCCGATCGTCGGTGACGATCGAGCGATGCTAAGGGCTGTCGCACTGCGCGCACTGCGTGTCACCGCGGAGCGCTGTGAGGGCAGCCCAGAATCGACGGCGTTGAGCCGCGATCGCTCGGAATTCGTCCGCCAATCAGCAGCCGCACTGCTCCGCGACGTGTCGCGTGGCAAGGCCGACGACGCGCTCTTGGCGCGTACTCGCGATCGCGATCCAAGTGGAGCGGTTGCGGCGGAGTGCGAGCCCACCGCGCCGCCTTCGCCAGCCGAGGGTCGCGAACCCACGCTCGTGGTCATCATCCCAGCCGGGCAAGATACGCCCAGCCCAGCCCAGCCGTTCGCGCTCCTGCGCGCCGATGGCTTGGTTCGGCTCGGCGTTTCTGATCGACGCGGGCAGGTGTTCGAGGTAGCGACGCCGCGCGGCGCGCTTTCCCTGCTCGAGCCAGCCACTGATTTCGAGTAGGTGAGTGACGCGTGGCCGCTGCCTTGATCGTGATCGAAATAGCGGCACCCAAGGTGTCCGATGACGCGCTGGCGGTGCTGGTCTCGGCCTGCAGTCGCGCAGCTCGCGATGCAGAATGCGTGCTGGCCCGGAATGCCAGCGATGAGCAGCCCGCCGCCGTAGCCATCGTGACCTTGCAACCAGAGGACAAGATGCGCGTCGAGGTCGGTGTGCGTCAAGGCGATCACGACTCTTGGCGGACCAAGGATTTTGTGTTCTTGACTGCTGACAAGAGCATGGACCGTTGGCGCGCGGTCGGTTTCGCAATCGGCACACTTGCCGAGAGCAACCCCGCGCCCGGAGAGGATACGAGCGTCCGCGTCGCCTCTTCGCCGTCGTCCTCGCCAGCTGCATCTGGGTCTCCGTCAGCATCGTCGTCTCCGTCTCCGTCGCCATCTCCGTTGCCGTCAGCCCCGGCGTCGTCGTCATCATCTCCGTCGCGGCCCGAGCCCGTCGCAACGAGTCCCGAGGAGCCCGCGCCGACTGTCGCTCGAAAGGGCCGGGGCTCGTCGGGAGCGCAAATGTTCGTCGGCGCGGCCGCGATCTTCGGCCCGGGCCTCGATATGGGGCCGCCCTGGCGGCTCGGTAGCGCGCTGTACGCCGATCTGGCGCTGTCGCACATGCCTATCTTTCTGACCATCGGAGGCAGCGCCGCGACTCGTCTGAGCACGGGCCCGAGTGGAGTCACGACACGCTGGTTCGACGTTTTGTTGGGCGCGGGCGTTCCGTTGCTCGGGCGCTTGGACGCCTCGGGCCTGGAGTTGCGGGCACAGGTGATGGCGGAATACTTCGACGCTCACGCGAGCGACCTACGTGGCTCGCAAACCGAAAGCCGCTGGACGGTCGGCTTACAGGGTGCGTTCGGCGGTCGCCTGCAAATCGTTCCCGATCTGTTCTTGACGGCCGAGGTGCAAGCGGCCGGCCTTTCTGGCGAGACCGAGGTCTTGGTGGATAGTAAGTCGATCGGTACTTCGGCCAGCTTTCGCTACCTCGGCAGCCTTGGCCTGCGCGTGCGGCTCCGCTGAGCGACCGCGTGCGTCGTGCTCAGTGCGGGATGCAGCGCCCGCCCACGCACAACTTGCTTGCGCATTGGCGATTATCGGAGCACTCCACACAGGCGTTCAAATAGCAGCGCGCGCTGAGCGTCGCGTAGCCTGGGCAATCCTCGTTCTTGAGGCAACTCACACACACACCGAGCTCCGGACTGCACTGCAAGTGTTGGCTGTCGGAGCTGCAGGTATCCTTGACGTCACAGGCCTTCGCGCAGCGCCATGTCAACGTGTTGCATGCTTCACCGAAGCCGCACTGAGAGTTGTTACGACATTGAACACAGCGCTTGAGATCCGGGTCGCAAATCTTGGAGTCCCCCAAGGCGCAAACTTGGGGCGTGCGACAAGGGATGCAGTAGGGAGAGCTGTCCGGGCAATACGACGGATCTTCATCAGGGCAGCCACCTTCACCGAGGCAGGGCAGGTTCCCCGCGCCGGCCCCGGGAAGGCTGGGAAAGTGGCCACCGAAGCCCCCCGAGCCCGCTTTACCCCCGTTGTCGGAGCCCGCCTTGCCCGGAGCGGCAGAGCTGCCGAAGGCGCCCGCGCCAGCTGAATTGGCCCCGCCAATATCACCGCCGGTGGTCACCAGCTCGTCATCCGCGAGCAGATCGAAGGTTTCCCGGCCACAGCCGCCGGATATACCCAGCGCGCAAAAGGCTGTCGCGAGCGCAACTGCACGGGCGGAACTCGACGGCGCGCGCCTCATCACGCCCGAACATACCACCTATTTTGCGGATTTCACCTACTTCGCCTGCTGTTTCGGGACTCAGGTACTATCTTCACTAAGGTGTCTAGCAGCCCACGAGTTCGTCCCGATCCGAGGCTACGCGTCGTGGCGTCGCCGAGCGCCGGCGCTACCGTGTCGGGCCCAGGGCTGTCGACTCAGCGCACGCCGAGCGATGAAGAGCTGATCGATGCCGTGCAGCGTGGCGATCATCAGGTCGCCTCGGTGATCTACGAGCGCCTGGTGGGAGTCGTGGATCACACCTTATACCGCGTGTTCGGTCGGCGTGAAGTCGATCACGACGATCTGGTGCAGGCCGCCTTCGAGCAAATCGTGGTCACGCTTTCACGGCGCTCGTACGCGCGCGCCTGCAGTCTACGCACTTGGGCGTCGAGCATCGCCAGTCACGTCGGTTTCAATGCGCTGCGTTCGCGCCGCCGTGAGCGCCGCGTGCTCGATCGCGAAGCCGGCATCGAGGCTGAACCGATCCGCGCGGGGGTGGACGTAGAAGGTGAAGCGTCAGCGCGCGCCGAGCTCGAGCGGCTGAGAATTCAACTCTCGGAGATGAAGTCGACCCACGCCGAGGCCGTATTTCTCCACGATGTGTTGGGACATGAACTCGCGGAGATCGCGCTCATGACGCAGGTGAGCGTTTCCGCCGCGCAATCGCGCTTGGTGCGCGGCCGCCGTGAGCTATTCCGCCGTCTCGATCACGTGGCGCCACGCCGCAAGTCGGAGTCATCGTGAGCGCGCCTCGTTCTCCTTCGCAGCCGGATGACATGTTGCGGCGCTTGGGCAGCCAAGTCGTGCCGGTCGAGGACCCCGAACGCGTCGAGCAGCGCCGTGAGCAAGTGGTTGCTGCCCTCTCGCGTTCGATCCGCGCCAGCGCTGATCGCAAACGCCGTGCGCTGCGTACGCGCTTGATTTGGGGCTTGGGCATTGCGGCTTCGCTGGCCCTCGGGATCGGCCTTGCGGCTCGTGTTCGGCAGCGCGCGATCGATGCGAGCGCAGCTCTCTCCACGGTCGCAGACGTGACGGGCGTGGTGGTCGTGACCGAGGGCGGCGAGAGCCGCGTGCTGCCGCACGACTCCAAGTTCGCCCTGACCTCGCTCGGTGAAATCGAAACGGCGCCCGAGGCTCAAGCCGAAATTCGCTCGCAAAAGAGCATCGTGCATCTTGCACCCGCGACCAAGCTCACCGTGCCTCGGACCACCCCTGTGGAAGAGCGCTACCGGCTCGCGGTCGGTCGAGTCGACATTTCGGTCGACAAGGATTCGCGCATCACCCGCAGCGTCGTGGTCGAGACCCCAGACGCGGAGGTCGTGGTGCATGGCACGGTGTTCGCGGTCGGCGTCGCCTCGCGCAGCAAGCACACGGTGACGGAAGTCAGCGTCACGCGTGGCTCGGTTTGGGTGTTGCAACACGGCGTTCAAGTCGCGTTGCTCGGTGCGGGTCAACATTGGTCTTCGGATGGCGAGACCGCGAGCGCATCGTCGGTCCCCGTAGCGCCCGCGGCAGCGGTAACGGCCGACGGTGACGTAGCTGCGTCTCATCGTGAGACGGCGTCGCGCGCATTACCCCGCGCCACTACCGCCGACACCAAGGCCAGCACCTTGGCTGAGCAGAGCCGCATGTTCCAAGAGGCGATCGACGCACGCAACCGGGGTGACGACGCGCGCGCGGCGGATCTTTTTACGCGCTTGCTTTCGCGCTACCCGAACTACGAAGAAGCCGAAGTTCAACTGTTTCGCGCTCAAAAACGCCTGGGTCGAATGACTTCGGCGGCCGCGGAAGCGAGGCGCTATTTGGCCCTCCACCCGCAAGGCTTCGCCCATGACGAAGCACGCGATTTGGCGTTGAGCTCGCTGCCCGGACAGCGGCGCTGAAATTGCTGCCTGCCTCCCAGCGCAGTGGTTACTTCTAAGTCATTACGGTTGACACTTGGGTACCGCCTCTCGCCGCACCCCGAGGAAGAACTCATGAAAGCTCTCAGATACGGCATCAGTTTCGCGCTCGTCGCAGGCCTCGCGTTGACCGCTTCGTGCGGTGGTTCGAGCGACGGCAATGGCGATTCCGAGAGCGCGGGTGGTGCCGCGCCAGGCGCTGCCGGCAGACCGGCGAATGCGGGCGCGCCCGCGGCTGGCGGCGCCGGACCGGGCCAAGGCGGTCGCACTTTTGGTAACGGCGGAAGCCCGGGGCTCGCGGGAGCGATGAACAACCCCGCCTGTCCGGCCGCCGCGCCTGCGGATGCCTCCGCCTGCACGCTCACGGGGAACCAAGCGACCTGCACGTACACGGGCATGAGCTGTAGCTGCGCGCGCACCGCTGGCGGCGGCACGTTCCCCGGCGGCATGGCAGGCGCGCCCGCCGCCACGCGCGAGTGGCAATGCCGAGCCACGTTAGTGTGCCCGGCAACCAAGCCGACGGTCGGCGATGCTTGTATGCCCGCCACCGGCAATTGCACTTACGCGGGCATGGGCACTTGCAGCTGCAGCGAGCAGACGAGCAAGTGGGCGTGTCGCGGTGGCAGCATCACGGGCGGCGGCGGAGCGAGTAACGGCTTTGGTGGTGCCCCTGGCTTCGCCGGCAGCATCAACGGTGCTGGCGGCCGCGGTGTCGGCACCGCAGGTGCCCCCGGTAGCACGAGCTGTCCGGCAACGAAGCCAGCAGCGGACAGCGCGTGCACCGGCACCGACGCTTGTCCGTATACCGGCGGCGGTTGTGTTTGCCAGAGCGATAAGTGGAGCTGCCTCTGAGCTGAGGCCCAGCGCGCTTCGGCGCGCTGGGGGGCGCGGCAGGCCCAAGCGTGCCGCGCTAGCGGCTCACTTGGCGCTGCAGGACATGTTGCACATCAAGTCACTTGGCGCGCAGCCACAGGCGCTCCGCTTGGGCTTGGGTGCTGGCGCCGGCGCGGCTGCCCCGGGGTCCGCCGCGGCTGCCGCGGGCGCCTTCTTAGCGGCAACGCCGCCTCCGCCCGTGTAGGGTTTCTTGGGGGCGGCCGCGGCGCCGGGCTTGGCACTGGGCGCTGCTTCTTCCGGGGCGGTGCCCGTGGTTGGCGGCGTCGCAGTAATGACCGGCGTGGGAGTGGGCGTCGGCGCGGCAGGCGTCGGCGCGAGGGCAACGGGCGCTGGCGCAGGCGGCGGTGGTTGGGGCTTGAGCACGATCGCGCCCGCGACGATTAACGCGGCCAGCACGACGCCGCCTCCGATGAAGAGCGGAGCCTTGCTCTTGCCGCCAGCGGAGGGATACAGACTCGGCTGTGCAGACGCGGCAAAGCCGCCACCGAGCGGCGAGGCGATGCCGAGTGGCGGTGCGATGCCGAGTGGCGGCGCGACGCCAATGGGCGAGGCCATCGCGGCCATGGGTGCGGCCTCGTTCTTCGTGGCCGCGGCCGTGAGCGCTTTCAGATCGATCAGACCAGAGTCATCACGCGAGGCCGAGGAGGTCATCGGGCGTGAGGCTGGACGGCTCGCGGCCACCGGGCTCGACGCCGAAGTGAGCGCGCTGAGCGAGAACAACACCGATGACTCATTGCGCGCGCCAGTACTCGAACCGCCGCCGCCGAGGACGGGTGCCGCGTGACCGCCGCCGCCATGACCACCACCGCCGTGCTCGGGCGCGCTGGTCAGCACTTCTTCTTCGCTGCCGGCGTGCTCGATGCCGCCGAAGAGGTCGGCAGCCGCGCCGCGCGCAGGGCGCGCCGCGGCGCGCGGCGCTGCCGCGGGTGCAGACCAAGGAGACGGAGTCGCGGTGGCCGGAGCCGGCGCCGCAATCTGCGTGGCGGCGTGCAAAGCCTCGACGACTTCTTCGATCTCGCCGAGCGCTTTCCAATCGGCGAAGCCGTCCGCCCAGAGGTAGGTTTCGGCGGTCACCTGGCCGGCGTTGTAGGCCGCGACGATTTCCGACACGGTCATGTTTCGCTGATCGCCTTCACCGAAGTCGACCGAGTACTGCGAACCGGCCGCATCCTGCTCGACCGTGCCGGTAGCGTCGGGCGCCTCACCGGCTGCGGTGTACACGTGCGCTGGCGACGCTTTGCCATCAATCACGATCGTGGCTCCGCATTTGCGACATCGGATTTTGGCGAGACGGTCAGTAACTTTCTCGTCTGCAATCGAATACTTAGCTTGGCACGCAGGACAGGAAATCTTCACAATCAGCCTCGCGGATGCGCTTTCTGGACTTGGGATAGGAGTCAGGAAAGCTTGGCGCTATCGGATCCCGGAGCGCTAGCCTAATCAATTGCTACGCTTCCGTTCAATTTTCGGTCTCGGCGGGAGCCGAGCGGGCCACTCTTTTATCATTCCTGGTGAAGATCGCTAGACCCCACGCAGTGTTCCGAACGTTCGACCCCGCCCGGCAGGGTTGCCTTTGGTGCCGGAATATTCCAAGGGGTGGGCGCGACCAGCGTCTTCCGCACTCGCCGGAGGCTCAGGCTCCCATGGCAAATAGAGCCAGATCCAGGGCATCTAGCCGCTCCGCGAGCTCGGGATTGTTGCCGTCTTCGCGCAAAGCGAGCATCAATTCTCGTTTGGCGCCGCTCAGATCGCCAGCCGAAATCAGCTCGTCCGCGCGACCGGCGTAGCGCTTGGCCGAGGCAGTTCGACACAGCTCGTCGAGCGATTTGGCGCCTACACCCACATTGGCGACGCGTGGCACCTCGCTGCCGCCGAGCCGGAGTTGGCCTTTGGCCAAGGCCAGATCGTAGCGCGGACGCAGAACCGGATGTGAAAGGACGCGGTACGCCTCGGCGCCGCGCTGAAACACCTGACGCGAGACCTCAGCCGTATGCCAGTCGTAGTCAGTGTGGGCGTCCGGGTGAAAGGCCAAGGCGAATTCATGGAACGCGACCTTCACTGCGGCGTCGTCCGCGATCTCGAGCAGACCGAGTAGCTCGTAGTAGCTGGAAGCGTCGAGCACCGCTGCCCACTCGTACACGCGTTCGATGTCGGCTTGTTCGGAAAGCATGGCGGGCTACTACTGACGGGCAGCGTTCCTTTGGATCATGCGCGCGATCTCGCCCGACTCGGGCAGGGCGATCAGGCGCACTTGGGTGCTGGTCGCGCGGTTCGTCGCTACGTCCTTGGCACTCACGCTGAGCATGCCGCCGGTATCGAGCGAAAAGCTCACCGCGATCTGCGTTTCACCGCGTGGCGCGGGGCTGAGACCGCTCAGTTCCACCTCTCCGAGCAGGGTATTTTCGGCGAATCGGCTGGATTCGCCCTGGCTGATACGCACGCGCACCAGAGTTTGCTGGTCGACAGCGGTGACGAACACGCGCGTGCGCTCACAAGGGACTTGCGTATTGCGCTCGATCACCGCGTCGCAAAAGCCGTTCACGGTTTCCACCGCCAGGGTGAGCGGAGTCACGTCGATCAGCAGCGGCGCGGGGCGCGACGAACGCGTTGGCGGAACGGGCTCGAAGCTGCCGTAGTTGGGCGGCGCGATGTAGGGCGGGGGCGGCGCAGGGAACGGTGGCGCCGGGATCGGCGCGGGCGGTGCCACGATCGGTACGAAAAGTGCGGCTGGCACCGCCGGCATCCGAGCAGTGCCGAACGGCCCATCGAGTGCGGGGCTCGAGGAGCGCGGAGCGCTCGGTTCGGGCGGCGCGGTGACGCGCGTGATCTCTTCGTCGGGAAGCTCCGGCAAGGGCAGTGCGTCCTCATCCTCCAGCGCGGTGGCCGGCGGCGGCGCGGCGGTGCCGTAGGCGCTCAGCGTGCGCGAGCTTGGCTGAATCGGTGCTGACTCGAGCTCCACGAAATCGGCATCGCCCAAGGTGAACGCGACGCTCTCCTCGCGGTCGGCGCGCGGCGCACCGACCAGCGGCAAACCGAGCTCGTCGTTCAACGCCTCACGAGCACTTTGAGCCTCGTCCGCGGCGCTGAGCAGCGTCGGGCCGCTGATCGCGCGCGTGGCTTCGGGACCCAGGCCCGGGCCGGTCTTGACGCCCTGGCGCGGAGCAAGCCCGCCAAGCGTGCTCGGTATGTTCGATGGGGCTTTGCGTAGAGCCCCGAGCGTTGACTCATGCGTCGGACTTGCTGGCCGTGAACCGGGCTGAACTCCCGCCAGCGTCGACACGTGCGGTCGACCGAAAAACGGCTGCGTACTGGGGATCGCCGGCGAGCTTTCGAAGCGAGCGCGCACTGGGGCCACGCCGGTCGGCTGCGCGCTCGGCTGCTTGCGCGCGGCCTCCGGCAGCTGCGCATCGCTGAATTTGGGCTTGGTCTGGCGAGAAGCGGGGCTCGGCGCGGGCGGGATCGTGCCTCGGCGCTTCTCGGCGCCACTCAACGCGGCGGCTTGAATGGCCGCGCCGATCGCCACCACCTCATCCGGATTGATGTTGGCGCGCAGGGGAATTTTGAAAAACTCTTCCACACGGCTTCGCACCATGGGGATGCGCGTGGAGCCGCCTACCATCAGCACTTGATCGAAGTCGTTGGCCGCCAGGCGCGCGATGCCCAGTGCTTCACGGCACACGTCGAAGGTGCGGTCGATGATCGGCAAGGCGAGGCGCTCGAGCTCTTGGCGGGTCATCGAAAAATCGAAATCGACGCTTCGACCACCGAGCCCGTGTGCGACTTCTGCCACGGTGACGCGCACTTCGCTTTCGGTCGAGAGCCGGTGTTTGACGATCTCGGCGGCGGCTCGTAGTCGCTCGAAGATCTGTAGATCGGAGCGCGCGTCTACCCGGTGCCGTAGGACGAGAAGTTCACTCATGCGCTCAGCGATCGCGAGATCCACGTCGTCGCCGCCGAGGAAGGTATTGCCCGCGGTTGCCAGCACCTCGAACACGTTGTTCGAGAGATCGAGCAACGTGACGTCGAAGGTGCCGCCGCCGAAATCGTACACGGCCACGCGTTCCGAGCTCGCCCGGCCGTAGCCGTAGGCGAGCGCAGCGGCGGTCGGCTCGTTCAGGATGCGCATCACCTCGAGGCCAGCCACGCGCCCAGCGACTTTGGTCGCCGCGCGCTGTAAATCGTTGAAATTCGCCGGCACCGTGATCACTGCGCGATCGATGCTCGTGCCCAGCGCGGCCTCGGCCACACCCTTGGCCTTGCGCAGCACGAACGCGCTGATCTCGGGCAATGTATAGGTCTCGCCGCGCGCCACGACGAGCGCAGCCTGCCCGGGGCCTTCACGCATCTCGAACGGAAAGCGCGAACGCGCGCGCCGGACCTCGTCCGAATCCCAACTTCGTCCAATCAAGCGCTTGATCGAATAAATCGTATTCGAAGCATCGACGATGCGACGCTCCTTGGCGGCCCGACCGACCAGCACGTTGCCGTTCGGGTGGAAGGACACGACCGACGGGATCAGCACTTGCTGAGCTTCGTCCAGCAGAGCCGACGCTTGACCGTCGCGAACGACGGAGACGACCGTGTTGGTGGTACCGAGATCGATGCCGATGACCGTGGACATGTTCTACTCGATGGCCTCTGAGAGGTTCTCCAGCGCCCGATCGTACCAAGCTTGGACCGAGCGTTCGAACGGCCACATCCAGCCGTACTCGGGTCCAGTAAAGCGCTCCACGATATGCGCGCGCAGGCTCGGTGAGCGCGCGGCCTCTAAGCCCAGGAGCTCAGCGGTCGCGCGCAGCGTCTCTTCGTACGCCTCCCATTCGATGCGCGCTCGGCCATACGCCAGGCCGAGCGGGAAGAACGGGATCAGGTACAACCAGGTCATCAGGAAGGCACCGTAGCGGCGGCGCTGGCGCAAGTGAACTCGCTCGTGCCGCAGGAGGATCACTCGATCCAGATCGCTCATCCGCTCCCAGGTTGGAGGTACGTACAGCGTGTTGCCGATTACCGTGTGGTAGCGAGTGAGATAGCTGCGCTGCCCGCCGAAGGTCACCGCCTTCAGCGCGAGATCGATCACGCGTGATGGCCAGTGGCCGTGCTTCGGCACGATACGAAACGTCGGAAACTCGCCCCGAATCGTTTCGATGAAGCGACCCGTGAGCTCCATCGGCGTGGCGAGAGGCTAGCGCGGTTCGCTGCCGTGTCCGAGAGGTGAGAGGAGATCGGGCACGTTCACGGGCATGTTTACGTTCACGTACCAGCGACGGAGAGAGCGGCCGGGGGGCCGAATTGGGTTATTGGCCGATTCGGTCGCCGGGCTTGAGGGCCCGGCCGTTGATGAGGTCGAGGGCGGGGAGTTCTTTGCGGCCTTCGAGTTGGGCGCGGACGAGTTCGAAAGTTCCGTCGATGGTGCTGACCAAGACCCGCTTTTGCTCGACGCTGACCAGGCCGGGTTCACCGGCTGCGGGATCATCGCTGAGGCGGGCTTGGGCGATCTTCAGCGGCTTGCCGTTGAGCAGGGTGTGCGCGCCGGGGCGCGGCGCGAGGCCGCGCACGAGATTGACCAGATCACGAGCGGTTTTCGAGAAATTGAGCGCGCCGTCCGCGCGTTCCAAGGGCGGCGCGTGGGTCGACTTTTCGTGCTCCTGGGGTACCGCTTCCACCCAGCCATGGACTGCGCGGCTGAGCTCATCGCGCACCAGATCCGCAGCCGTGCTGGCCAAGCGCTCGCTCAGCTCGCCCGCGGTCTCCTCCAAGCCGATCGAGATCGAGCGGCGCGCGTAGACGGGACCGGTGTCCAATCCCTCATCCATCTGCATCAAGCAGATCCCTGTCTCGCCATCGCCGTGCATGATCGCCCAATTGATGGGCGCCGCGCCGCGCCAACGTGGCAAGAGTGAGGCATGCAAATTCATGCAGCCGCGCCGTGGGGCAGCCAAAACCGCGGGCGGTAGAATGCGTCCGTAAGCCATCACCAGCGCAACGTCCGGCGTTCGCTCCCGGAGCCACTCGTCTAAATTCCCGGTCTTTACTTTTACGGGTTGGTGGACCTCGAAGCCCAACTCGAGCGCCGCCACCTTCACCGCTGGCGATTGCACGTTGAGCCCACGTCCGGCAGGTCGATCCGGTTGGCACACGACCGCAACGACTTCAGCGACTTCAGCCAGCGCTCGCAGCGCGGGGACTGCGATGGCAGGGGTACCAAAAAACACGGCGCGCACCGGGCGACGTATACCAGATGCCGCTCCCGGCGCCGCGCGAGGGCCTACCGCGTGCAGTTGATGGAGACCGAAGTCGGTGCGAATGCGGGGTTTCGCTCCGGCGCGGCCGTGTTGACCAGCACCTTGATGCCGAGCGTGCCGTCACTTGGCACGAGCACGATATCGTGATGCGTGGTCTCCGCAGCCGCGTAACCAGTCGGCCCCCAGCTGGCGGAAATTAGTCCGTCGCTGCTGCTGGCCAGGGGCATGGCATTGGCGCAGGTGTCCCCGGTCTTGCCATCGACGCGCGCGATGTAAAGCTGGTTCTGACCGCCACAATAGTCGCTGAAGACATAACGCGTTCGGTCCGGCGAAATCGAAGGCGACGCCGGGTTCGGGATCCGGCTATTGAAGGGCACGACGTCGTATTGAGCCAGCGTGTCCGTGTGGATGCCAACCAGACTCGCGGAATTGCCGACCAGCAGCAGGGTGTCGCTGTCGAACGCGGACCAGGTGTAAGGAGGTTCTGTTTCGGCAGTGAGGACGCTCGTCTTTTTTGTCGCGGTGTCGACCAGCATGACGCTGCTGCTGCTGTTGCGCCGGTCCTCGACATCGCCCGTGACGAACGCGATTGTCTGTCCGTTCGGCGACCACGACGGAAATGATGCGCCCTGCGGCTCGTTGGTCATTTGCGCGCGCTGGCCGTTCGCCAGATCCATGACGTAGATTTGGAAGATGCCGGTGCTATCGGAGGCAAAGGCGATTTGCTTGCCGTCTGCCGAAAACGCGGGCTGCTTTTCTTGCGCTGCGCCGTCGGTAAGTGGCCGAATACAGGCGCCGTCCGCCGTGGCGAGCCGGATGTGGCGGCCCGTAGAGCCGAATGCGTCGAGGTCGGCGTCGTACGCAATCCAGCCACTTCGTCCCGCTTCGCCCGTCTCGCTCATGGGCCCATCGGCGCGACCGCCGACGTCACCGGAATAAGATCCCCCCGTACTATCACCGCCCCCACCTGCTCTGCCGCTCGGCCCTGAGCCACCAACCTCTCCGCCCAAGTCGTCCCCACCGCCGGCCCCCGCCCCGCTCCCCGTGCTCAGCTTAATATCGTGTCCGCTGCAGCCAAAGGCCAACAGCGCAAGCCCGCACAATGCTTGCTTGGCAAGCCTTTGCCGCATGTCCCCGACCCACCATTTGCGCCTGTTGACCTGCCAACGATTCATCGCCACTTAGGTGCCGCTCGGGCCAACGTTGAGCGCTGAATTCGACTTCGCCGAGCCTTGAGCGAGCAAGCTACGCGCCTTCACACGAACCTGCGCCGATTGCGCATTGTCGGCCAAATCTCGAAGCAGCGCGCGCGCGCCGCTCGCATCGCCGTGGTGCAGCATGAGTTGAGCGCGGATCAAGCGCGCAGCCTCGCGGTCGGTCGGGCTGCCCGCACGCTCCAGCGTGGTGAGCGCAGACTCTGTTTCGGCGAAGTCGTTGTTTCGCAAGCCTCGCGCTGCTTTGGCCCAGATTGCGCTATCTGCCGTCGGGGTCGTCTCCGCGCTGCTGCCCGACGTTTTCGGGTTTGGCGAGGAGGGGGAGGGGATGTGCGGAGGAGTTATCGGCGCCACTGTGGATTTGGCGAGGCTAGGTAACGACGCGTTCGATGGCGCGGCTTTGCGAACCCGTGGCGCCGCCTCGGACACGGGCCGCTGAGCGGGCGGCGGCGCGCGCAAATGTTGCAGCTCCTGCACGGCAGCTTCCGCCCCGAACGCCACCCCGAGGCCCATGACCAAACCCGCAATCAGCCAACGTGACACGAGCAGCCCAGGCGCGCGTCGCTGCGTTCCGCGAGCAAAGCGCTCGTACGCAGAAGCCAGCTCGCGATCGCTCGGCTGATCTTCGCGCAGCACCTGCAGAGCCGCCGACGAAAGCACGGGCAATTCCGGTTGTGGGCGCATATTAGGTCGTCATCCAGTCAAGGTCGCCCTGCGCGCGCAGCAGCTTTGCGAGCTGTTTTCGGCCATCGCGGAGGCGCGAGCGAACCGTGAGCTCGCCCGAGCCCACGATAGCCGCAATCTCCGGGATCGAGCGCTCCTCGATGTCGTGCAGGATCACGACCGCGCGATATTTTTCGCTCAAACGCGCCAGCACCTCGCGCAACTCCCGAGCCTGCTGTCGCGCCTCGAGCTGCTCGCTCGGCAGCGGCGTTTCGCTCTTCACCTCACGCTGCTCCAGGCCCAATGAGAAGTGCGCCGCCCAGCGGCGGTACCAACGCCGCTGTCGGAGCAACACGCGGTAGGATACGGCGTAGACCCAAGTTCGCAGCTCACTACGCTGATCGAACGCCGGCAGGCTCCTCATGACCTGCTCTGCGGCGGACTGTACCAAGTCCTCGAGATCCGGAGCACGAGGGCCGACCAGACTGCGCATGCTGCGATAAACCATTTCGAACAGCTCCCGCTCGGTCGCGACGCTCACGCGACGATCGTCGTGGCCGAGCGCCGAACCAAGACCGAATGCCGGCACCACCACTGTGCGATTAGTTCCCGCTCGGGAGTGCGCTGAGCGGTGTCACACGCGGTTCGGCCGCCCGTCCGGGGAAAACGGCTCATCCGCCCGCCTTCAGCGCCAGGCTCAAGCTCACTTCCGGAGCGAGCACGGGGACGGCAAGCACCTCCTAGCCGTCTACCAGCACCGAGCGCGCGCGACTGAATGCGCGCGCGCCCGCCGCGGGCAACAACGCGAACGCGCCGAGCTCGAAAGGACGGGAAAGTTCGACACTCAGGCACGGCAGCGTCGAGCTGGTGCTCCCGCTTTGAGCGCTGACGCCCATCGCCGGGGTCGCGCTCAGCACGCTCAACCCGACTCCGAGCGCAGCGCGAAGACCCGATAACGCCCGCGGTTGCCAACCGACCTGGGCACCGAACTGCAGTTCGTGCGCCGAAAATTGCGACGAACCGTCCAAGCTCAGCAGATACCCGGCCTGGATGGCGACGAATATGGATGCGAACTTCTGGTGCAAACCAAACACCGGTCCCAGCGCGCCGCTGCTGCGCCAAAGTTCCGCGCGTGGGCCGGCAGCGAGCGAGGTGCTGGCTGCGCTCGATCGAACCGTGGGCCGCGCGTCCGGCACGTATGCCGGCGGCGCGACCGGCACTGCGACCGGCACGGGCGCGGGTTGAGCGTCCCGCGCAGGCGAGGGCACAGGTGCTGGCCCGGCGGGCGGGGTACCCCTGGTCGCCGCCGGAGGGGATGTCTGCGCGCTCCACGCCGAAAGTGCAGACTCGGCGCTCACTAGCAGCGCCTCCTTCACGGAGCTCACGTTGCGGTCGGTGCGCACCGTCACTTGGTGACCATTTCCGGTGACTTGGGTCTGCGCGGAGTCGACTTCGCAGCCCAGTTCGACCGTGCTTGGTTCAAGCCCCGCACTGAGCAAGCTGGCGCGAATCCTCGCTTCGACCTCTGCCGTATCTTCGGCCGAAAGCTCGGGGCATCTGACCGTGACCTCCGCTTCGGCCGCCGACGCTGCAGGCGCCCCGAGCAACAACGACGCGACGAAGCCCACCCATTCCGTTCTACCGCGGCTCACGGGCCCGACCATACGGCAACGCCTGCTGCGCGCAAAACCTGCCCCGACTCGCGATCGGCGCGACCGAGCCATCGACAAATGCGGTTCCGTTCCATGGGGCCAAGGTAGGTAATCCGAAAGGCCTAGCGTGGCGTATTGCTATGGTTAGGTTCTTCAACTGTACAGAGACGGCGCCGTACCAAGCCCGCCCCAGAGCCTGACCCAGCACATGAGCGAGCAGGAAAATAGAGCGTTGGCTTGGCCCGTCGCGAGTGACAAGATGGAGACTGACCATGAGTGAAAAGAAAAAGCCGTCGCCGCCTCCGCAGCCTCCGCCTCCGACCGAAGACGAGATCAAGTTCGGGGACGAACTAGCGGTATTGCCGATCCGGAACGCTGTGCTTTTCCCGGGCGCCGTCGCGCCCTTTGACGTTGGGCGCGAAAAGTCCGTGGCGCTCGTCGAAGACGTCCACAACCTGTCCACGCCAGTGATCGCGATCTTCGCGCAGCGGGATCCCGCCACAGACGATCCGGGCGCTGACGACCTTTATCCCGTCGGTTGTGCCGCTCGCGTGCTCAAAGCGCTCAAGCACAGCTCGGGCAACTATTCATTGATCCTTCAGGGCCTCACCCGCATCCGGCTCGATGCCGTGACCCAAACCACGCCTTTCTTGCGTGCCAAGGTCACCCGCGTCGAGACGCCCGCCACGGAAGACGTCGAAGCCGAAGCGCTGGCGATGAGCCTGCGTGACGTCGCCAAGCAGGTGATTCAACTGATGCCGGAGCTGCCCCGCGAGGCAGGCTCGCTCATCGATTCGATCCAGGCGCCCGGTGCGCTCGCGGATCTCGTGGCCGCCAACTTGGATGCCCCGGTCGAAGAGAAAGCCCAGCTGATCGAGACGGTCGAGGTCAAAGAGCGCATCCGCAAGGTGCTGCGCCTGCTCACTCGTCAACTCGAGATCTTGAAGATGCGCGAGCGCATCAACTCCCAGATCAAAGAGGAGATGGGCAAGAACCAGCGCGAATACGTGCTGCGCCAACAGCTCAAAGCGATCAAAGAAGAGCTGGGTGAAGACGACGGCGATCAAGGCGATCTGGATGGCCTGGAAGAGCGCGTCGCCAAAGCGAATCTGCCCAACGAGGCGGATAGCGTCGCCAAGAAGCAGCTGAAGCGCTTGCGTTCGATGCAGGTCGGCTCTGCCGAATACACCGTCGTCCGCACGTACCTGGATTGGATCTTGGATCTGCCCTGGTCCAACCAGACCGACGACAACATGGACATCGCCGAGGTGCGTCGTGTCCTGGACGAGGACCACTACGGCCTCGAAAAGGTCAAGAAACGCATCGTCGAGTACCTCGCCGTCCGCAAGCTGAAAAAGGACAAAAAAGGCCCAATCTTGTGCCTGCTCGGCCCGCCCGGCGTTGGTAAGACGTCGCTCGGCAAAAGCATCGCACGGGCGCTCGGTCGTAAGTTCGTGCGCGTCTCCCTCGGCGGCGTTCACGACGAAGCAGCCATCCGCGGTCACCGCCGCACGTATGTCGGTGCCCTCCCGGGTCAAATCATCCAAGGCATGAAGAAGTCGGGGACCATCAACCCGGTGTTCATGATGGATGAGGTCGACAAAATCGGGCACGACTTCCGCGGCGACCCGAGCGCGGCCTTGCTCGAGGTGCTCGACCCCGAGCAAAACAACACGTTCGCCGATCACTACCTGGAAATCCCGTACGATCTGTCGAGCGTGATGTTCGTGGCCACCGCCAACATCGCCGATCCCATCCCGCCCCCTTTGCGCGATCGCATGGAGATCCTGGAAATCCCAGGCTACACGCGCCGCGAAAAGCTGGCGATTGCGCGCCAACACTTGATCCCGAAGCAGCTCGAGGAGCACGGGCTCAAGCCAGATCAACTCACCATCACGGATGAAGCCGTGGAAGAGCTGATCGAGCACTACACCCGTGAAGCCGGCGTTCGTTCCCTCGAGCGCACGGTGGCGAGCGTGATCCGCGGCGTCGCGGTCAAAGTCGCCGAAGGCGACTTGAGCCCGCGCACCATCAAGAGCGAAGACGATCTTCGCGAGTTCTTGGGCGCGATCAAGTTCACGAGTGAAGTGGCCGAGCGCACGGAAGAGACCGGCGTGGCAACGGGTCTGGCCTGGACCAGCGTGGGCGGCGAAATCCTCTTCATCGAGGCGACGCGCATGTACGGCACGGGCAAGATGCAGCTGACCGGTCAACTCGGTGACGTCATGAAGGAAAGTGCCCACGCAGCCCTCAGCTACGTGCGCACCAACGCCGAAAAATACGGCATCCCGAAGGACTTCCTCGAGAAGAGCGACGTACACATTCACATCCCCGCGGGTGGGATGCCCAAAGACGGCCCGAGCGCGGGCATCACCATGTTCACGGCCATCGTTTCCCTGCTCACGGGCATCCGGATCAGGCACGATGTGGCCATGACCGGCGAGATTTCACTGCGCGGCCGGGTGCTCCCGATCGGCGGCCTGAAAGAAAAGACCCTCGCCGCACACCGCGCTGGCATCAAGCGCGTGCTCGTCCCCGAGCGCAACAAAGCGGACTTGGATGAAGTGCCGAAGGAAGTCCGCGACGAGCTCGAGTTCGTGTTCGTACACAAACTCGACGAAGTGCTAGAAGCCGCGCTGGAGCGCATGCCCCAGCCCTCCCAGGCGTACCTCGACGAGGTCGCCAAGAAGGAAGCGTCTCCACAACCCAGCACGAACTGACACCCAGCTAGGTGACAGCAAAAACGCCCGAGGATAACCACCTCGGGCGTTTTTTTTATTTTTGATGGTCACTCAGCAACGCGTGCAGGGTCACAGCCTTCGGCGTCGCCGTTCCGCTGGAGAATTTAGCGAGTGGGCGCAAGTTGGTAAGAGCTCACGCCACTGCCGCTCAGGCCGCTGATCGAAACGACGCTTCCAGGCGTGCCGTCGGCAGCAACGGGAAGCGCGAACAGTTGAGCCGCGCCCGAGACCGTGGCTCGATACGTGAGCAGGCGCGAGCCGGGGAGCCAGTTGATGTCGGTTTGGACGACAGAGCTAGCGGGCTCGGAGACGAGCGTGGCCGTGGGAGGAGCGCCGCTCGTTGGTAGCTTGGTGAGGTAAAGCCCGGCGTTGCTCTGCGGAGCAATGGTGCCAACGAACGCGATCGATTGAGAATTCGGGGCGAAGGACCAAGTGGTCACTCCCGACGCTGTGCTGTTGGCGTGTGGCTTGTAAGCGACGCCGGGGGCGGACCAGCGGATCAGCTGGAGATCGTATTGGACGTCGACATCGCGATCGGCACGTATGCCGATCCACGCTGAGTCTGGCGACCAACCTACGTCTGTGATGTCCGTGAAGGTGTTCGATAAGAAGCCGCTCGGAAGCAGAGAGAAGTCGGTACTGACAGCGGCCGTAGCGACATTGCTAATGCCGCGGAGATCTCCGCCGCACTCGAAGAGACCGTTTTTCCCGTCGGGCGACCAAGGTTGCGCACCCATCCAACTGCAAGCACTCGATGGGACCAACAGGGTGGATGTAAGCGTTCCGCCACTGAACTTGCCGAGCTTTAGCTTCGCGGGATCGCTCGATGAGGCCCAGTCCCCGTAGTAAAGGAGCGAGTCGGAATCGGGACTCCAAGAGCCGGAAAAATCGGGCCCAAGATCGTTTAGCATTGGCGAAGCAAGCGAGAGATCCCACCACGAGCCAATGTTGAAGCGGGAGATAGCAACAAACCGCCCATCGTGGCTATAGCCTGTGAAGCTCGACACCCCTGTGCTGAATATGGCCGCTTTTGGCGATCCCATCGCCCACGTGACATACGCATAAGCGTACGTGCCGCCGACCATGGGTACGTAATAAGGAAAGGTGATCGATGTGCCGTTCGGTGACGGTAGGAAACTGGAGATCCCGAGGCCGGCAATGTCGGTGATGGTCGAGCCCGCGACGGCGAGCTTGCTTGCGCCCGGAGTAGAGCCTGACAGATCAACGAGGTACGCATCAGCCGTGCTCGTCGCATAGGCGGCGATGTTGCCCGAACCAAGCCAGCCAATTTGGCTCACAGTGACACCCGTCGCACTCACCCGCTGAGCGGCACCCGGAGCCGACAGTGACGCAACCCAAAGCTCCGCCGCTCCACCGGAAGCCTGCGTCGCGAGGTACAGCACCTTGCTGCCGTCAGGCGACCACGCATAGCTCGAGACGCCGCCGCCCGAGGGAAGGCTCGCGCTCAGTTGAATCGGTGCAGCTGTCGCCCCCGCGCCGATCTCTGCGACGAAGAGTTCGTTCACACCGGCCAATCTGCGGTCCGAGAGAAACAGCGCGGAATGAGTGATGACCAAAGTCACGTCCACGGCTCTGTGTTGCAGCAACGAGCGCGAGCGAACCAAACAAAAGCCAATATTTGGAAGACATGATCTGGGACCCTCGTGATTTCAGCGTCGGGTTTGCGGCGACCCTGTGCCACCGTGTTCACGGCCCTTCGGCTGCTCCCCGCTGGCAGTTGCTAGTTTTCGACTGGCCACCGTTTTTTCGCCCTGGGTACCCACGAACCGCTCCCTGACAACGGCAGGGAACTGAGCCGCGTCGCGGTCGCGCGTCAATCGTCGCGAGGGACGGCCGCGCACACTTCCGCTGACGCTGAAGGGCCGGGACTAGGGTGAGACGACAAGGCGCCTGCTTCCTCGAGCGAAGCGCGAGCGTCAACCGGATCCGCCGCGCGCGCGCGCACACGAGTCTCAGAACCGCGAAGCGACCCCTAAACCAGCTTGGCCGTCGTCCAGAGCTTTACTCCGCCGGCCATGCCTTCCACGTTCGTGAAGATCCTCACGTTCGCGGGGAGGTCCCCCTTGATGTGTTCGGCGTTGCCGCCGCCCAGGTAGAGGACGTCGTAGTTGAAGATGGGTTCGAGCTGCGCGATCATTTCGATGACCCGCCCGGACCAGCGCTTTTTGCCGATTTCTTGCAGTTCGGCGTCGCATAGGCGCTCTTCGTAGGTCTTTTCTTTTTTCCAGGGGTGGTGGCCGAGTTCCAGATTGGGAACGAGCCGACCATCGACGTACAGGCCAGCGCCGAGGCCGGTGCCGAGCGTGAGCGCGAGCTCCACGCCTTGGCCGACGATCACGCCGTAGCCTTGCAGGTCGGCGTCGTTCATCGCTCGCACGGGGCGACCGACGATCGCTTCGACGTGCTCTTGGAGCGGGAATTTGATCCAGAAGTCATTGCCCAGATTGGGGGCGCTGAAGGTGACCCCGTGCTTTACGATTCCGGGAAAGCCGAGCGCAACGCGATCGAACGCGGGCTGGGCGGCGGCCATCGTCTTGATCACATCCAGGATGGCCTCGGGTGTGGCGGGTTTGGGCGTGAGGGTGCGTGCGCGCTCGTTCACCGGCTTGGCCTCGGCGTCGAGCACGATCATCTTGATGCCCGTTCCGCCGATGTCGATTGCGAGGGTGCGCGCGGCGCTGCTGGGATTGGGCGAGGAGCTCGTCGGAGTCTCTGGCGGCATGGCCGACTATTACCATTACTTGAGGGAAAACCACGGGAGAGTTGCGGAGCAGTGCGCGGCCGGGCTAACGTTTTACGCTTGGTCTCGCGATGATTCGCTGGCACTGGCGGCACCGACTCTTGTTCGCGCTCGGCTGCGCAGGCCTGCTTGGGGCCTGCGCGCGTCACGATCCGCCCGACATCCAGCGCCCACCCGAACCTCGAAAGGCCGGCCCCGAGTCGCTGCCGGAGCCAGAATCGGCTGAAAGTCTCGCCTGTGCCACGACCCTGGCCCGGCTTGGGTCCGAGCCCGCACTAGCTGGCGCGGCAGTCAATTCTGGCTTTGAACGCGGTTACTTATTTGGTCGCGCCCGCGCTGAGCCGATCGTGTTCTTGCGCACGCCGAATTTCGATGGCGCGCGAGGCTCGCCTCAGGCTCGCGCCCTGCGCGCGGAGTTGGCTGGTGATGATCACCCAGCGTTCGCCTTCGAGCGCGTGTTGGCCAAGGTGAAGAAGAGTCCGGAGCTGGCGCGTGAAGTGTTTCTGACCGAGGACTACCTATACAGTGAGCGGCCCGAGCTCGCGGCGCTGTTCGTGAACTACCTGGCGCTCGGGCTCTTGTTCCGCGAGCCGGAGCTGCGCCTCGCGCGCGGCGCAGACGTCTGGTCACTGAAGCGGCACGACAGCGACTACGAATACGTGGACGGCCCCGAACGAGGTGAGCGCGCGCGCATCTTGCTCTTCGATCGCGTGTTCGTGGCGGGAAATGAGCCGGGATCGCCCTTGCACGTCGACCTGCGGCTGGCTGCGGCGCAAAGCTTGAGCGACGAGATCAAGCTCGAACGCATCACCGAGAGCGGAGCCGTGGCCTCGCTGCGCTTCGGAAAAGATTGGCTACCGGCGGCCTTGAAGCGCTCTGGCAGTGCCCTGCAATTGGATTGCCAGCGCACGCCGCCCGCGCTGCGAGAGAGCGCTGCTCGCGCGCGTGGCTTGGCCAAGCGGCGTGCGCATGTCACCGAGGTACTCGCGCGCGTCGTAAAAAATGAAGTGGACGAAGGCCTGCCTTTTGACGAGCCGAAGACCGAGGAGGGGCAGCAAGATGGCCAATTGCGTCCGGCCTGGCGTCGCGCCTACTTGGACGGTCGCGATCGCTACACGTTCAATGAGGACAGCTATTGGGTGTTCGATGCGCGCGGGCGTCCGCACGTGCCGCAGGTATGTATCGATTTCGTGACGGACACTTTGGAGCGTGCCAGCGGGGCACGTTTTCGCGCGCGCGGCGAGCCGCGCGAATTCGTGCGCGGCGCCCTCGATTTCGACGCCTTCGGCCTGGACAATCGGCGCAGCGTGGAGACCTTCGTGAGCTTTGCGCGCGCGCATCCGGAATGGTTCGAGTTCAGCGAGACCACACCGGAAGAGCGCGTGCCGTTCCGAGATCGCGCCGGCTTTTTCCGCGATATTTATCTGCATCGCGACGAGTACCGGCCCTTCGACATCGTGACCATCTTTGGCCTACGCAGCGATGGAAAGCTGCACCACCACTCCTTCTTCGTCGCCGATCGCGATCCGGTCACGGGCATGCCGATCGCGGTGGTGGCCAACGCGGGCAGACCGCGCATCCGCAGCTGGGAAAACGAGCTGCAGAACGCGCCGCAGCGCGCCATTTTGGCGCACATTCGGCCCAAATTGCCGTGGCTCGAGGCCACCGTGGCGCCGGATAGCGACGTCAGCACCCAGGCCGCCCCGCCTGGAACCGGCTCGGCGGGGTAGGCTTGGGCGCTCGGCGCTAAGCGCTTGACCGGGCGAGGCGAGTCGCGCGACTGTCCGCCCTGAAATCGGAGGCCCTGGTGACTTTGGAACGCGAAAAATCCCCCGTTCGTATCAGCTTGCTCGGTTGCGGAACCGTGGGCGGCGGGGTGCTGCGGCTGCTTCAGGAAAATAAGAGCTTTTTGGCTTTGCGCGCCGGTGGTGACATCGAAGTCACTCACGTCCTGGTGAAGAGTCCGAACAAGCCGCGCGTTGCCGAGTGCAAGAAAGAATGGATCACCACCGATCCGGAGGTGATCTTCAACGACCCGCGCGTCGACGTCGTGGTCGAGGTGATGGGCGGTGAGCACCCGGCTTACGACTATATCGAGCGCGCGATCGCGGCCGGCAAAGGTGTGGTCACCGCCAACAAGCTGTTGATTGCCAAGCACGGTCCCGAGTTGGTGGCCAAGGCCATCAAGAGCCGCGTCGATCTTGCGTTCGAAGCTTCCGTCGGCGGTGGCATCCCGATCATTCGCACGTTGCGCGAGGCGCTCGCCAGTGACTCGGTCGCTAGCGTCCATGGCATCCTGAACGGAACCTGCAACTACATCCTGACCCGCATGCGTGAGGGCATGAGCTTTGCCGTCGCGCTCAAGCAAGCGCAAGAGCTCGGCTACGCCGAGGCCGATCCAACCCTCGACGTCGGCGGGCACGACGCCGCGCAAAAGCTGGTGGTGATGGCCATGCTCGCCTTCGGTGCGAGTGTGAATGCCGCCGACATCATGGTCGAGGGCATCAGCGAAATCGAAGAGGTCGATCTGCAGTTTGCCGATCGCTTCGGCTACCGGATCAAGCATTTGGGCATCGGTTACGACCGCGGCGAGCGCGTCGAGCTGCGCGTGCACCCGGCGCTCGTCGGTAAAAATAGCGTACTCGCCAATGTCGACGGCGTGCTCAATGGCGTCTTCGTCGAGGGCCGCGCGCTCGGTCCGTGTCTGCTCGTCGGCCGCGGCGCGGGTGACATGCCGACGGCCGTAAGCGTCGTGGCCGACATCGTCGATGTCGCGCGTTCGCGCATCGAGGGACAACCGGGTCTCACCACTCGCGGCATCCAGCTGAAGGAACGCGCGGTGATGCCGATCGAAGAGGTCGAGACGCGCTACTACTTGCGCTTCGCGGTCGGCGACCACCCCGGTGTGCTCGGGCACATTGCATCGGCCTTGGGCGCGGAAGGCGTCAGCATCGAGCAAATGGTGCAAGAAGGTCGCGCGCTCGAGGCCGACGGCGCGGTGCCCGTGTGCATCATCACCCATCGCTGCAGCGAGGGCTCGGTGCGCCGCGCGGTGAAGTCGATCGAGGGCAAGGCGTTCCTCAAGGGCACACCGCGCCTCCTGCGCATCGAGGACGTCTGACGAAGGCCATGCGCGGCTTGCGAGATCCCGCCGCGCCTCTTGGCGTCTTCGATTCAGGGCTGGGCGGTCTGACCGTCGCCCGCGCCCTTTTGCAGGCGCTGCCGCACGAACGCATCATCTATTTGGGTGATACGGCGCGCGTGCCCTACGGTACGCGCTCTGCGCAAACCGTGGTGCGCTACGCCCGCGGCTGCTCGGAGCTTTTGATCGAGCGCGGCGTGAAAGGCATCGTGGTCGCGTGCAACACGGTCAGCGCCGTGGCGATCGACATCCTGCGCGCCGAGTTGGACTTGCCGATTATCGGAGTGATTGAGCCGGGTGCGCGGGCGGCGGTGTCGGCGATTAGTGCGCTCACGAGATCGAGCACGAGAGCGCCGAAAATCGGCGTGCTCGGCACGACGGGCACAGTTGTCTCGGGTGCTTATCCGCGCGCCGTCGGCCAACTCTCGACGCGCTATGAAGTGGTTGCGCTGGCCGCGCCGCTGCTCGTGCCTCTGACCGAAGAAGGATGGATCGAGGGCGAAGTTCCGCGCCTGGTCGTGCGCCGATATGTGGAGCCGCTGATCGCTGCGGGCGCGTCGGTGATCGTGCTTGGATGCACGCATTTTCCGCTGCTCAAGGGCTTGATTGCCGAAGCTGCGGCGGAGTTCGCGGGGTATCCGGTGCCAATCGTCGATAGCGCGGAGGCGACTGCCGCGGTGGTCGCTGAGTGGATCGCCGATGAACGGCTGGAGAAGGCGCCCGGTGAGCGTGTGCCCGATCGTCAGCTCGAGCTCTTGGTCACCGATCTGCCCGCGAGTTTCTCGGTCGTGGCCAGCCGCTTTTTGGGCGGCGATGCGAGCGTCGCCACCCAGGTCGATTTGGTGGCGCGCTGAGTACGGAGTGCTGCAATTGGGCCTGCGTTGGCGGTCGATACCGTGAAAGGGTCCGACCCCAACGCTTTTGATGAGCACGCGGCGGCCCGATTTTCGACGTACTACCGAGCTCGAAAATCGGACCCCCTCCGTGTTCAATACCTCACTCGAGCCAAACGTCGTCGAGGTAGACGATGGTCACCGGTGGCGTCGCGGGGCCACCAGCGGGTGCTGCGGACTTGAGATTGACCTGAAGCCCATAGCTCGTGACGGTCGCCTTGTTCCATCCGGTAGTTGGGAGATCCCAAACGATCTCGTGCCAAGTTCCATTGTACCACGCGCCATTGTCCACTTGGGACTGGTATCCACCAGTCGTACTAGTTGCATAGAACTGGAGATAACCGATGTGGTTAACGCCGTTTGCACCATCAACCTTTACCCACGCGTGGAGTCGGGTCTTGCCCGTCCAATCTGCCGCGCCTGAGAATCCAAGCGTGCCCGACTCGTTGCTCGTCTGTGCGCTCGTGAACAGCGTGTAACTGGTGAACGGGAAGGTGCCTTTCAGCGAACCGACGCATTGGTTCTTTTCCGTGCCGCTGTACGCGCTCGTGGGGACATTCGCGCCTGTTAGGTCGGTCGTCCCATAGCCAGGCGCCGCACTCCAGCCTGCAGGGACGGTCGTGGCACTGTCGAAGTTGTACAACGGAGTGGCGACCGGCGTCCCCGTGGTGACCGTGGTGGTGTAAGTCGCGGTGCAGGCACCACCCGAGCCGCCCGAGCCCGCTGTCCCGGCCGTACCACCCGCACCTGCTTTGCCGCCGGTACCACCCGAGCCCGCCGCTGCGCCGCCAGTGCCACCGCTGCCCGCGGCTGCGCCAGCCGTACCGCCGGAGCCCGCCGCTGCGCCGGCAGTGCCACCCGAGCCCGCCGCGGCGCCGCCCGTGCCAGCCGTACCACCGGAACCGCCTTTGCCTGCTGAACCGGCGGAACCCGCCGTGCCAGCCGTACCCGCGGTGCCACCGGAACCGCCCTTGCCTGCCGTGCCGCCTGCGCCCGCTCCGCCTGCGCCCGCTCCGCCTGCTCCAGCTCCGCCGGCAGCTTTGCCGCCCGTATTGCCCGTGTTGCCAGAGCCGCCCTCTTCATCACCGCCGCCGGCGCCTTCACCAGCCTTGCCAGTGGCTCCGCCTGTGGGCTTGCCAGCCGCGCCCGCGGCGCCGCCTTTGCCAGCCGCGCCACCTTTGCCTGCCGTTGAGCCACCGGATCCGGCGGTGTCGTCGACTCCGCCTCCGTCGTCATCGCTACAACCCGCGACTACCAAGCAACTGGAGACCGCAACCAACCCCGCCAACGATAGCAATCGTAATTTCATGATCCGAAGAGTTAGCCAACCTAGATTCCGGTGTCTACAGCCTCGAGTGGTGAAATTGGCCTCAATTTCGGCTGTTTTTCTGCCGTTTTTGGAAAAGCAGGACTCGCTTACACCGCACCACAGTGTCTCTGTGGCGAATCTCGACGGAGCGCTCGCTCAGCCGTCTGTTGGCGCGCCTGGTTCACTCGCGGCGAGATAGAGAACAGCCATGCGCACGGCCACGCCGGCCTCGACTTGATTCAAGATCACGCTGTGATTGCCGTCCGCGATCTCTTCCGAGATCTCGACGCCGCGATTCATCGGTCCGGGGTGCATCACGATCGCGTCGGGCTTGGCGAGCTTCAGGCGCGCAGCGTTCAAGCCGAAGACGCGCGCGTACTCGCGTAGCGCGGGCAAGAGCGGCGCGCCGAGGCGCTCGCGTTGAATGCGCAGCATCATCACTACGTCCGCTCCGTCGAGCGCGGGCTCGAGGCGGTCATACACGCGGCAACCCATGGAGTCGACAGCGGTAGGCAGCAACGTGCGCGGGCCGGCGAGGGCGACGTCGGCGCCGAGCATGCGCAGTAAAAGTGCGTTCGAGCGGGCCACCCGGCTGTGCGCGATGTCGCCGCAGATCGCTACCTTCAGGCCGCGGAAATCGTGGCCTTTTCGCTGGCGAATCGTGAACGAATCGAGCAGGGCCTGAGTCGGGTGCTCGTGCATGCCGTCGCCCGCGTTGACCACGCCGGCACGCGCGTAGCGCGCGACGTAGTGCGCGGCGCCGGACGCGGCGTGGCGAATCACGATCACGTCCGCGTGCATCGCGTCGAGGGTGTTCACGGTATCGCGCAAGGTTTCACCCTTGCTAGTGCTGGACGACGAACCGCCGATGTTCACCACGTCCGCCGAGAGGCGCTTGCCGGCGAGCTCGAAGCTGGTGCGAGTGCGCGTCGATGCTTCGAAGAATACGTTGATGATCGTCTTGCCGCGCAACGCGGGTACCTTGCGCACCGGGCGCCGCGAGACTTCCAGGAACGACTCGGCTAAGGTGAGCAGCTGTTCGGCGGTCTCGCGGTTGATGTCGTCGATGCCGAGCAAGTGGCGAATGCGCTCTTGTGTCATGGAACCTCGGGGCGCGGTGCGCCGGGCGGGATCGTGGGCGAGCTCTTGGCCTGCACGACCGCGTGAATTCCGGCGGAGTTTTCGAACACGTCGATGCGCTCGTCGCCGTTCACCGTTTCGGTTTTGAGCGCGTAGTCGGCCTGGATCGGCAGCTCGCGACCGTTGCGATCGACCAGCACGGCCAGCTCGATCAAGCGCGGCCGTCCATAGTCCATCAGCGCGTCGATCGCCGCGCGCACCGTGCGGCCGGTGTACAGCACATCGTCGACCAAGATCACGTGCCGCCCATCCAAGGAGCAAGGGATCTGACTCGGACCGATGCGCGGGTTCGGCAGCGCGGTCGAGGCGTCGTCGCGGTACAGGGTGATGTCCAAGCTGCCGAGCGGTGGTGAGTGTTGCTCGAGCTCGCCGAGCCAGTGGTTGAGCGCACTGGCTACGGCAATCCCACCGCGTCGAATGGCAACCAGCACCAGATCGGAGGCGCCCGCGTGGCGCTCGACGATCTCACCAGCCATGCGACGCAATCCGCGCGCGACGCTCTCCGGGTCGAGCAAGGTTCGCATGGGCCCGCGTCCTAGCACGCGGCGGGGAGCGAGCCTATCCGCCCGTCAATTCAGCCAACGGCCGTCGGGACCGCGGCCCTTTTCGCCATTGGCGGGCGGCTCCGGCTTGGCCAGGCCGCCCTCGATCACCTTCAGCCGTGAACGCTCGACGCGCTTTTTTCGCTGCGCGGCCTCGCGCGCGACTTCCGCGTCCAGACGGCCGATGCGGAACTTGAGCCAATAGCGCCGGAGTGGCGAGGGTGTGCCGCCAGCGAGGAGCCAGCCCGCGAAGCAACCGCCCAGGCTGCCGGGGATCCCCTCCGGCGGCAGAGCGCGAAACAGCAAGTAGACGAACGGCGTGCCGACCGCGAGCAGGATGATCGTGCGCGGCGTGATGGGCAAGATGCCGTACAAGCGGACCACCGCGCCGCGATGGTTCAACGCCCAAGCGACCGCGAGCCCGCTCGAAACCGCAAGCCCGCCGTACCAATACGCTGGGACCAAGAAGCGATTGACGCTCGGCGGCAAGGCGACGTCGAAGAGCGCTTGAATCAGCGATGGCACCACGACCAACCCGACCAAGATGCGCGTGAAGCGCTTCGAGCCCCATTGATCTTCCAGAGGAACGCCGAAGAAGTAGAGCGCCATCAGCAAGCTGAGTAGCGGCCATAGACTGTCCGGCGACTGCAGCAGCGAGGCCGTGAACAGGCGCCACAGCTGGCCGTGCAAGATCGCCAGCGTGTTGCCGCAGAACAGCTCGAACGCATCGGCTCCGACGCCGGCCCAGTGGATGCCCACCGCGAAGGCCAAGGTCAGCCCGACCACGACGCACATCGCGACCTTCACCACCTTGCCCGGACGCGGGATCCCGGACGGCGCGTCGGAGTAGGTCGGCATGGGTCCTTTAGGTGGTAGCCGTCAGAGCCCCGTGCCGCAAGGTCAGCGTGCGAGTTCTCCGAATTGTCCCAGATCGCCTGCCCGAGCCCGTGCCCGCTCGCTCTTGCGCGCTCCTTCGGGATCTTGATTGATGGTCACGAGCTGTCCCGCGTCGCACTCAGCCTTCGGCGTCCAAGTCCGGCTTGCTTCGCGATCGCCGACGGGGGGAACCCAGCGCAAACGCGAGCTGCGCTGCTGGTTCGCGATCGCCCCCTCTGTCTGGGCGCGCTCAGGGCGCCGGGCAGAGGGGTGCGCTCGCGCTACTTTGGCCCCGTAGCGCGCACAGACCCACGCCGCAATCGTGCGGGGTCTGGGTGATGGCCGCGTAAGAGACGACCCCGGGTGGCCGCACCGCGTCGTCGTCGGCGCCCCCGGCTCCGGCCGATTCTGTGCCGGCTTCAACAACGGGGCTGGGTGGGTAACCACCACAGGTGGCCACCCACGGCGCGACGGCTCGTGCGCCATTGGCATCGGACTGAAGTCGAGAACCCGCGCTGATCGGCGTCAGGCACCTTCGGTCTTCGCGATAGGCATCGACCTCCGCCAAGTAGCGATGGCCGGCGACCACGAACGCGAACGTGACTGGTATTCGGCACGAGGTGGGGGGGGAGCTGGCAAGAGGCGTTCCCGGGTCGGGCACGCCGCCATCGGCGGCCGGGGTGACGTCGAACAACGTCGCCACGTAGCTTTGCGCGGCTGAGGGGTCCGATTTCGCGCCGCAGTCGACGT
Source organism: Pseudomonadota bacterium (assembly GCA_037200885.1). GTDB lineage: Bacteria > Myxococcota_A > Polyangia > Polyangiales > Polyangiaceae > PMG-095. The sequence continues at coordinate 2,277,830 of JBBCIN010000002.1, read as the reverse complement.
CGGTATCAGCGTCGACCGAGTCGTCATCGGGCGGGGCCACGCAGGGAACAGCGCCCAAAAAATCTGCGGGGTCGACCGCGACCAGCTGGGGGCGCACGACCGCGGTCGCGGTGGTCGTGGTGCTGCTGCATGCAAAGGGCGCCAGTGCCGCCAGACCCAAGCAGAACAAATAAGGAGCGAAACGCATCGGCGGGCATCGCATAGCACCGGCGCGCCGAGAAGTGCTAGCGGCCGCGCGACCGAATTGGGGCCGAGTGCGAATCAGCCGCCCGCCTCGCCCGCGCTGCCCGCTTGAGACGCTTCGCCGGCGGCGTTTCCGCTACCGCCCGAGCTGCTCGCGCCGCCCACTCCGGCGTCCGCGCCGGGGGTGAGGAACGAGCATGCTACGGATTTTTCCGGCTCTTTCACCAGATCGCACGCGGTCTCCACGCCCGGCGCGTCGATCATTGTGTCGCATTGACTGAGCGGCGTGTCGGCGCCCTCGGTTTGCGTGGCGCACATTCCGGCGGCTTGAATCGTGTCCACGCATTCCTTCAGCTTGACCGAGCCCGGCGGGGGAACGGGCAAACCGTGCAGGCATTGGTCGCGATAGAAGCGCTGGCATGCGGGCACGTCGGTGATAAGTCCGCAGTTCTGGGCGGCGGCGCAGCGCGCTTGCTCGATATCGCGACAATCATCGATGCCCTGCGCGTCGGTGCCGCAGCCCGCCGAGCTCACCAGCGCGAAGGCACACACGGCAGACAGCAACGAGCAGCAGGTGAGGGACAAGACGCTCATGGGCCCGGGGCTAACACGGCCAGCGCGAAGCGGGCGAGTTTCGCGTCGTCTCGGGGGGCCTCGCGAGGCCAAAAGTGACCTCACCCGGGAGCGGTCGCTGCTACGATGCGCGCGTGTCGTCGGCGATCATCCTGTGCGCGGGCTTTGGCACGCGCCTCCGCCCGCTGACCGACGAGCTGCCGAAGCCGCTCGTACCGGTGGGCGATCGCTCGATTTTGGAGCATGCGCTGGCGAACCTGCAAGCGGCGGGGATCAGCGAGCTTGCGATCAACGTGCACCATTTGGCTGATCAATTCGCGCGTCCGCTCGCCGGTTTGACGGCAAAGGTTCGGGTTGTCGTCGAGTCGGATATCCGAGGCACGGCCGGCGGCGTGGCCGGCGCGCGCGCGCATTTGTCGAGCGCCCCCGTGTTGGTTTGGAACGGAGATATTTTGGTCGCGCCGCCGATCGACCAGCTTTTGGTTAGCTGCGAGCCCCAATCTTTCTGCCTTGGCGTGGCCCCGCGGCCCCTCGGTGAGGGCACGCTCGGCCTCGACGCGGACGGGCACGTGGTGCGATTACGCGGGGAGCGCTTCGGGACCGAGCGGCAGGGCGGTGACTACATGGGGGTGCTCGCGCTCGGGGCCGACGTGCTCGCGTCGCTCCCGGAGCGGGGCTGCTTGTTTGGCGATGCGGCACTGCCGCTGCTGCGCGCGGGCGGCTACGTGCGTAGCGTGGCGGTGACTGCGCCGTGGACCGACGCGGGCGATCCGCGCGGCCTGCTCGCTGCCAATCTGGCCTGGCTCGGCGCTCGCAACCTCGACTCGTTTCAGGGGCCGGGAGCGGAGGTCGCGTCGGGCGTGGAGCTCCGGCAATCGCTGATCGGCGCGGGCGCTCGTGTACGCGGGCATGGCCTGCTGGAGCGCTGCGTGGTTTGCCCGGGCGCCCGCGCGATTGCGCCGCTCCACGATGCCATCGTGGCGCCGAGCGGCCGGGTGATCCACGCTCATGTTTGAGGAACAGCTCGCGCTGCCGGCCGAGCCGCTGCTGCTCGCGCGGCGCTTGGCCCAGCGCCCGTACTTGTCGCTCTTCTGGTCTAAAAACGGCAGCTCTGCGTACCTCACTTGCGACCCGGTCGAGCACAGCCACGCGCTCGATCCGGAGCCGGAGTTGCTCCTCAGCGCTCGTACGCCCGCGCATGCCGTTCCGCGCTGGGTGGGGCTTTTGCCGTACGAATGCCGACGCGGCCTCGAGCGCGTGCAGCGCGTTGAGTCGCGCGCGGCGCCGCACTCGATTGAGCCACATTGGCTGCGCTACGCCGCAGTCGCCGAGATCAGCGCAGACGGCGTGCGCGTGATCGGCGACGACTCCGAAGCCGTGGCCGCGCTGGCGGCTCGCTTGCATGAGCCGGCGCCGTCGGGCCTGCCGGTCGAGCTCTCGTCGCTGGGCGCCTTCGAGGCCGCAGAGCTGCATCGAGCGCGCATTCGGCGCGCGCTCGAGCACATTCGCGCGGGCGATCTGTATCAGGTCAATCTGGCCCGGCGCTTCGAGTTTCGCGTGCACGGCTCGGCGCTCGATGTGCTCGCTCGGCTGCTCGAACGCGGTCGACCGCCGCACGCTGGCGCGTTCGCCTGGGGGGCCCTGGACGTGATCGCGGTCTCGCCAGAATTATTCGTAAAAATAGATGTTTACAGCTCGATCTTCACATCACCTATCAAGGGCACGCGCCCGCGCGGTGCAACCCGTGAGCGGGACTCCGAGCTGTCCCGCGAGCTCGACGGCGATCCCAAGGAGCGCGCCGAGCTGACCATGGTGCTGGACGTCGAGCGCAACGACTTGGCGCGCTTGGCGCGACCGGGCACGGTGCGGCTGGCCGTTCCACCGCATGTGGAAGCGCACGGCACCGTGCTCCATCGCGTCGCCACATTGCAAGCCGAGCTGCACGCCAAAGCCACGCGTTTGGAGATCCTCGAGCGCATGCTGCCGAGCGGGAGCGTCACGGGCGCGCCCAAGGTTCGAGCCATGGATCTGATCGCCGAGCTGGAGGCGGAGCGACGCGGTCTATACACGGGCGCGTTCGGCTACCTTGCTCATGACGGGAGCTTGGAGCTTGGTATGGCCATCCGCACCTTGACCGTGCGCGAAGGCGAGGGCCATTACTTCGCGGGCGGCGGCATCGTCGCTGACAGCGATCCCGAGCGTGAAGTCCAAGAAACGCTCTGGAAGGCCGAAGCCTTGCTCGGCCTTCTCGCCAAAAACTAGCCCAATTAGCCGCCTTAGTTTAAGCGTAAGCCGAGCCAATGGAATCCGCGAACGTCCGCAACCTCGAGCAGATCCAAGAAGAGGATCGCTCGACGCGCTCCTCCCGGCTCGGCGCCCTCTTGCTCGCTTCCTTGGGCGGTGCCGCGCTCGTCACGGTCGCACTGGTGATGGCTAAACGCAGCGGACCGCCCGCGCGCGCCGAACACGATCCGCTCGCCGAATTGGTGAAGAGCGCCAAGAACAACAGCACGCCGGCCGAACAGCTCGACGGTCACGACGTGACCTTTCCCGGGATCTTGAGCGATTCGCGCACTCCGACCACCGCCCTCGCCGCGGTCAAGGACGAGCGCGGTCGCCTCGTCGAGCAGCCGGCCCCGGATCCTCTCGCGGTCCCGAGCGCGCCCCCGCCAGCCACCGATCGCTTGCCGGTCGTGCCCTTGCCGGTCGGTACGCTGCTCAGCGCAACCCCCGTGACGACGGATCCGAAAGACTCACTGACCGCGATGGCGCACTCTGCCTCTGCGCTGGCCGACGGCGCGGAGCTGGCCAGCTCCGGCATGGAGGGCGGCTACCAGCTGCAAGTCGCGAGCTACCGCGACCAAGCCGACGCCGATCACCTGGTCGAGGATCTGCGCAAGCGCGGCCACCACGCGTTTCGTCAAGCCGCGTACGTGCCCGAACGCGGTCTGTGGCAACGCGTTCGCATCGGGCCGTTCAAGAGCAAGTTCGAAGCCGCCGAGTACAAAGCCAAGTTCGAAAAGAATGAACGCCTCTCGCCCTTCCTCGTCGACCCCGACAAAGTGAAACAAGCCGCCGAGCAACGCGCCCTCCGCATCGAGAAGGCCAAGAAGTTCCGTCACGTCGTCGAGACCCCGCAATAAATTTTCGGGCCGATCGACGCGCTTCGTGAAACCCGAAGGGGTGCGATCCAAAATCAGCGCTGGTCCGACGATGAGTGCCCTCGCATTGCCGAAATCATACTGTGCGAACACTGTGCGAACACAGTACAATACGCCGGAGCGCGCAGGAATTTTGCTGCTCACGATCCGCGTCGCAGCCTCGCCGTTTCTACGATGCCAGCCAATCCGGGGATCTCGTTTACTTTTCTTTGCGGGACATTTGTTGGCGGACGAGCTGGGCGATGGCTTGGCTGATGTTTTTGCTCTTGGACAGGATGCGCAGATCACTGTCGCGGAGGTGGGGCACGAAGCGGGTCGCGAAGGTGAGGGGGGTGCGCGGGTTCATGACCAAGTTGATGCGCACTTGGTAGCTGCGAGTGAACTCACGGTTGAGGGCGATTTGGCGGAGCACGTCGTCGGAGACGGTTCGGCTGGCGCTGATCTGTGCGGCTTCGTTTTCGCGCATCAGTGGGCTTTTGACCGCAGCGGTGGCGACCAGGCGATTCGGATCGCGCACCAAGATCAAGCGTTCGCCGGCGCTACCCAGGGTGGCGGCGCGGATCTTTTGGCTGACCGTCATTTGCGCGAGCTTCGCGTATAGGGGCACCACTTCCTTTTTGGGTTTTTCCTCGCCCTCCTCGTCGATTTCGTGCGTATCGGGATTGTGCTCGTCGATCTTCAAAAGCTCGCCGAGATGACCGGCTTCTTTGAACAGCACGTCGTCGAAGTATGGCTCTTCGGCGGCTTCGAGGATCAACTCGTTCTTGATCGCTTGCGCAGCTTCGGCGAAGGCCGGAATGTCGAGCTCCAAGTTGTGCCGTACGGCGAGCTCGACCAAGCGATCCGCGGTCGACATGCGGACACGCTTGTTCATGTAGAGCTTCTCGATCACCGTGGGACTCTTGAGCATCAGCTGTTCGTTGGTGGCGATGAGCTCGCCCGCGCGCTCGTCGGCGGCGTCCGCCATCGCTTCGAGCGCCTCGGTGCCGATGCGCGGCATGCGAAGCAGTGCGGTCACCACCTCGTGCTGGTTTGGATACGCGCGCGCCAGCTCTAGAATCACGCTGCCGGGCAGATCCGCCGTCAGCGCACCCTGCAAGATCGGCGCAGGCAGTTTGCTCAGCGTCGCGCGTGCGACCTCGGCCAGCTTGGCATCCTCGTTGCCGGCGAGGACTGACACGACGGTCACGATGTCGCCCGGCTTGGCGCCCGGGATCACACCGCGCGCAGCCATCAGCTTGACCGGGCCGGGGGCCTCTTTCGAGAGCACGCGTTGTACGGGGAGCGGTAAGGTTTCGAGCTCGATGTCGGAATGCATGGGCGCGCAGATCAGGCAGACGACGGAAGAGTAGCACCTTGCCAAGCGGCGTATAGCGCGCGGTTGCCGCTCGGGGGCCGCGCCGCTATATGAGAGCTAGCGAGAATCGTACGGGTTCAAGGAGTCGAGCATGGGCATCATGGATTTCGTCAAAGGCGGCGTGCAGCGAATGATGATCGCGCGCCCGGATTCCGAGAAGCAGAAGATCGTCTACAAACACCCGGACCAGAATTTCCCGTTTTGGACCCAGCTGACCGTCGACTCGGACGAGGTCGCGCTGTTCTTCAAGAACGGCAGTTACGTCGCGGCGCTCGGCACGCAGGGCTCGCCGCACACGCTGCAAGCTGGCAACTACCCGTTCATCGGCGGGCTGATCGACAAGTTCACGGGCGGCAACTACTTCATCAGCGAGCTGTACTTCGTCACCATCCGTGACATTTTCAATCAGGCCTTCGGCGACCAGATCGGCTCGATGCGCGATCCAGAGCTCGACATTCGCGTCACTCCGCGCGCCTTCGGTACGTATTCTTTTCGCATCATCGACCCGGTCAAATTCGTGATCGGCTTCGTCGGCCAAGGTGGTGGCAACGTCGACCAGAGCATGAACTGGGTCCGCGACATGCTCTTCATGGGCCTGAAGTCGACGCTCACCCGCATGATCAAGGCGGGCGAGATGACGCTGATGGACGTCGGCGGCTGCGGTCCGGACGTGGCCCGCGCGATCGTCAATGATTGCCCGGATCTGTCGAACATCGGCGTAAAAGTCACCGCCATCGCCAAGCTTCACATCAGCTTGAACGAAGAAGATCAAGCCCGCGTCGATGCGATGCAAGATCAGATCGTGCAGGCCAAGGTGGACGCCCGCAAAGCCAAGATCGGCGTCTCGCAAGCGGAGGCACAAGCGCAGCAACGGCAGTTCGAGCTCGATCAGGATTTCATGAATCGCCAGCGCTACGTCAATCAGATGGACGTGGGTCGCTATCAGCAATACGCCCAGGCGGAGGCCACGCTTGGCTTGGGTCAAGGCATGGCCAAGGGGGGTGACGGCGCGGCAGCCGCCGGTCTTGCTTCCGGCATGGCACTCGGCGCCGGCCTCCAATACGGCGCTCGCCAGCCGTTGCCCTATCCGCCTCCGGGAGTAGCGTACCCACCGCCCGGCTATCCGCCGCCCGGTTATCCCGGAGCGCCGCCCCAAGGCTACGGGTCGGCGCAGGGCTATCCGCCGCCTGGGTATCCAGCGCCGCCGCCGGGTTACGGGCAAGGCTACGGTCCAGCGCCCGGCTACGCTCCGCCCCCGGGGTACACGCCACCGTCGAACGCCGCTGGCTACGGCCCACCGCCTGCGCCGGCAGGCGCGCCAGCGCGCTGTCCGGCGTGCGGTGCCGGCAACCCGCCCAGCGCTCGTTTTTGCGCGGAATGTGGGCGACAGGTCAATCCCTAGAACTTTCTAGGACTTGGTCCGCGCTCGGCCGCGGCCGCCTCGGTGCTAGGCTGAGCGTCACCGCGCATCGTGGACGAAACGGTCATCCAATTCGGTAGCGCTCCGAACGCCGCGGGCGCCGGGGCAGAGCAGGGCGAGTCCCCCGCGCGAGCCCGCGCGACCGTCTGCCCGCACTGCGCACAGCACTTTTCCGCGGACGGCCGCTTCTGTCCGTTCGATGGTGAGCCGCTCCGCCCCGCACCCGAATGGGATCCCCGTTCCGATGCACTGCTCGGCAGCGTGGTCGATGATCGCTATGAGATCGGGACCGTGATTGGCGAGGGTGGTATGGGCGTCGTGTATGCCGCACGTCACCGGACGCTCGGCAAGCGCTTCGCGCTCAAGGCCCTGCGCAAAGATCTGGCCACGGACCGCGAAATCGCCGCGCGCTTCATGCAGGAGGCGCGCACGGCGGCTTCGGTCTCGCATCCCGGTCTGGTCGAGATCACCGATTTCGGCAAGTTGCCCTCGGGTCAGCCGTTCTTCGTGATGGAGCTACTCGAAGGGCAATCGCTGGCGCAATTGATCCGCCGCGGCGGCCCCATCCCCGCGGCTCGCGCGCTCGGCATCATCCGTCAGATAGCGGACGCGCTAGGCGCCGCCCACGATCGCTCGATCGTGCACCGCGATCTCAAACCGGACAACATTCACATCTCGCCTCGCACCGGGGAGAAGGACCACGTGACGATCGTCGACTTTGGCCTGGCCAAGGTGATCGGAGCGAGCCGTTTGACGCGCGCCGGAATGGTCTTCGGAACGCCGCACTACATGAGCCCCGAGCAAGCCCAAGGGGATCCCACCGATCATCGCGCAGACATCTACGCGTTGGGCGTGGTGATGTACGAGATGTTCACGGGTCGTGTGCCGTTCGAAGCCGATAGTTACATGGGGGTGTTGACCAAGCACATGTACATGGCTCCCACGCCGCCCAGCCAGCTCGTCGGCATCGAGAAGTTGGGCGTGCTCGAAGACATCATCTTGCGCTGTTTGGAGAAAAAGCCCGATCACCGCTATGCGACCTTGCGTGAGCTGAGCCGCGATCTGGACCTAGCGCTGAACCCGAAGGGTCCGCGGCCACCGGTGCTGCGTCATCGTCGAGCGACGCCGCGCTCCCTGCTGGCGGACGAACTAGAGCTGCCCAGCCGCGAAGAACATGCCGCCCGGGTCGGGTCGTCGATGTCGAAACCATGGCCATGGTGGCCAATCACGATAATTGGCGGACTGTTTCTGGCGGGCATCGCTGGCATGTTGTCCTTTCGAGCCTTCGGCATTTCGCCGCGACCGCCGCTCGTCCCGCCGTTACGCTCGCCAGCGAGTGCGGAGCTCGTCCGCACGCCGGCATGGCCAGCGCCGAGCGCTGTTCTGCTCGCGAGCCCGCTCGCGTCCGCGACGGCCGTGCCGAGTGCATCGAGCGCGCGGACGCTGCCCGCCTTGCGCGCCTGGGCCCAGCCGCCTCCCCGATCTGGAGCGCGGCCCATCGTGTCACATTCGGCGCCGATGCCGGCCGCCGAAAAAAAGCCTGTGCGGCTGGGGAGTTCCGAAATCGTCGACCCTTGGGCCAAGTAGCGCAAACGGACGGGCGCAACGCGCCGGGTGCGCTATGCCTGTGGAGGGGGAGCAATCCGGCTGCTTCTCAGAGCAGGCTCAGGGCCAAAGCAGAAAGTCAGAGAGATGGAGACACTTTGCAATGGGTTCGAGACGCGAGCGCGGGCTTGACAGCATTGCCCATCCCCGAGACTCTTCGCGCTACTCGCCGTAACTCGATGTGGGCTGATTTCGCGTGGCAAAAAAGCAACTACTACTAGTCGACGCTGATCCCCGAAGCGTGCGGGTGCTGGAGGTCAGCCTCAAAAAAGCTGGCTACAGCGTAACGACAGCCAGTGATGGCGCGGACGCGCTGTCCAAGATCGAATTCTCGATCCCGGATTTGATATTGACCGACACGCGCCTACCCCGGCTCGATGGCTACGAGCTCGTCCGCCGGTTGAAAGAGCACGCGGAGTTCGCGCAGCTGCCGGTGGTGTTCCTGACCAGTCAGAAATCGGTCGAGGACAAGGTCCGCGGTCTCGAGCTGGGCGTCGAAGATTATCTGACCAAGCCCATCTTCGTGCGGGAGCTGATCGCGCGCGTCAACTTGCTCTTGGCGCGCCGCACCCAAGAAAAAATGGCGACCAGCATGCCCACCAGCCGGCGCACCCGGCTGAGCGGTTCGCTCGAGGACATGGGCGTGGTCGATCTGCTGCAGACCTTCGAGGTCAGCCGCAAGAGCGGCATTGCGCGCATCAACGATGGGCGTCGCGAAACGCGCATTTATTTCCGCGACGGCAAGGTGGTCGACGCCGAGCTCGGTCAATTGCGCGGTGAAGAAGCCGTCTATCGCGCGTTGATTTGGATCTCTGGCACGTTCGAGGTCGAGTTCTGCCCAGTGTCCCGGGAGGACATTATCCCGACCTCCACCCAGGGCCTGCTGATGGAGGGCATGCGCCGGGTCGATGAGTGGGGCCGCTTGCTGGAGCAGCTGCCGTCGCTGAAGACCATCTTCGAAGTCGATCACGAACAACTGGTCGAGCGCCTGAACGAGATCCCGGACGAGCTCAACGGCATCCTACGGCTATTCGATGGCAAGCGCACCCTGATCCACGTCGTCGATGAATCGCCGTTCGAGGATCTGTCCACGCTCAGCACGATCACCAAGCTCTACTTCGAGGGCCTGCTCGTGATCGGTCAAGCCGCGCCGGACGAAGACGTGGCGGCGAACGAGGCCGAGGTCCACGCGGACTCACTGCCGCCCGAATCGGACGGTGAACCGTTCGACTACGACGACGTCGTTCCCGATCGCAGCAGCGAGCCGAAGCTGCAAGTGAGTGACGTCGCGGCGCCCTCGTGGCGCCCGTCGGCGCCGCCGCTTTCCGGCTTGAGCCAGCCCCCGGTCACGATCCCCGGCCTGCGCCCGCCCGACGTCGGCTCAGCGTTTCCCGTCGAACGAGGCGGGCGTTCTCGCGTGGTGATGCCGTCGATACAACAGGCCGCGGAACCCGCGCCGGAGCCCGCGCCTACATTCGACGCGCGGGCGATGTATCGCACGCATTCGGGCCTGGGCCCCTTGGCTCCGCGGCCCGATCTCGGCGCCGACGCGGCGCGCCCCGCCGCATCCAGCGGCCACACGGACGCTCCGGATACGCGCACGGCGGCAATGGCTGCGCTCGACACGCGCGACGCCGCGGTTGCGCGTCTGGTCGAGGGCAAGGTGATTCCCTTTCCGGCTCCGCGCAAAGAAGACGAACCGGAGGCGCCAACCGCGGTTCAGCCGTCGGGGGCGGTCGAGTTCGCGCTTCCGCCGCCCGCGCCGCTGCCGCCAACGGAACCGGAACCAACGCCGGCCGCTCGCGCCAGCACGCATAGCCTTTCAGACGCGGCGCGTGAGTCTGCGGTCGTCCCGGCCGTGGGCAATGAAGCTCGAGCTGCAGACATCGAGCCCGCTGCGCCGCCGGCGCCAGCGGCGCTCGCGGCGACGCTCACCTCAGGCCCTGCACCGACCGAGCACGAGCCGGTAGCGGCTCGTCATGCGGAGCGCTCCGGTGCAGATCTAACGTCCAGCCCGTTCATGAGCTGGCCCGCAGCGACCGGGGAACCGCCGTCGCCGTTCGCGCTGGCCGCATCGGTGCCGCCGGCCGCACCGGCCACGCCGCCCGCGTCCGTCGTGACTCTGCCCGCCGTCGCCTTTGGCGCGAACCCGGAGCCCGAGCCCGAGCCCAAACTTGCGCCCGAGCCCGCCACGGTCGAGGCATCGGCTGTCGGTGCTCGCGCGGAGAGCAACTCAGTCGAAGACGCGCACGATGAGTTCTTCTCTGCTGGCGAAACCGGCAGCTACGCGGGCGGCCCAATCTCTGTCGTGCCGGGCGCTCATAGCGAGCACCCCGATCACGACTTCGACGACTTATCCGGCCAGGGGCGCCGGGTCATCCGTCGCACGCCCGAGCAAGAGGCGCGTCGTGAGCGCAACATCAAGGTCGTATCCGGGTTGGTCGGGGTCGGTCTGGCCATTGCGTGCGTCGCCCTCTGGCGCTCGCACCGCGCGGGGCAAACCGCGACCGAGTTGGTGCCATCCGCACCACTCCAAATCGGCACTGAAGTCGCTCGTCCGGCAACGAATCCACTCGAACCTGCCGTCACCGCGCTGATCCCCGCGCCACCGACCCCAGAGGCCGCAGCTCCTGAGCCTGCGCGAGCAGCAGAGCCTGCGCGAGCAGCAGAGCCTGCGCGAGCAGCAGAGCCTGCGCGAGCAGCAGAGCCTGCGCGGGTAGCGCCGCCGCCCGCGGCGGTTGAGCCCGCTCAGCCAGTGCCTGCCCGTCCGACACCGTCGCCAGCGGCCGTGCCGCGGGCTGACGTTGAAGCGAAGCCCAAGCCCGCACGACCCGCAGCTGAAGCGCGCCCCGGCGCAACGCCTGTTCCGGCTGGCGAACCTCACTCCGAGCCGAGCAAGCCGCCCACCGCGGCATTTCCTCTCTGAGCGTCAGTACAGCGCCAGCGGCGGTTCTGCCGCGATCGGTCGATCCACCCGCCGCAGGCCCATCCCTCGGGGGCTCGGCGGACCGAGACGCGACGCCGCGCGCTTCGTCGGCGCGGCCAGCGTGTGCTCGCTAGCCGCAAGGGCTGGTTGCCGCGCATTCCCGCTCGCGCAGGCGCAGGCGATGAAGGCAATCGACAGCAGCAAGAGCCGACTCGCTTCGTTCATGCGCGCAAGTTAGGCGGAGGTCGACGTGCTGGCCAAATTGTGAGCCGCTTCAGAACCGCCGCTGGCGCTCGTCGTTCAGGAAGCGCTGCACGAGGCGTACGATCTCGGCCGGCCGTTCCTCGTGCGGCGAATGGCCGGCGTCCAGCAATTCGAAGCCTGAGCCGCGGATCTCCCGAGACAGCCGTTGTCCAAAGCTGGCGGGCCAGACGCGATCGTGGCGGCCCCAGATGACCAACGTGGGCGCATGAATGCGCGTGGTTTGCGCCACCACGCCGCGCGTGTCCACGGTGGCTCGCAGCGTCGCCAACGCGCTGCTGCGGGCCGCTGGAGCGTTGAATGCGTCGTAGTAGCGGTCGATGCGCGGCGTCGCCACGCTGGAGGTGGGGCCGAACACGGTCTCTTGAAAGTGGCGCCGGAACAGGCCGCGCCCCCAGAGCTGTTTCAACATCAGGCCGCCCACGAACGGCAAGAGCGCCAGCTCTCCGTAGCGCCCGGTCCCGCTCTCGTAGCAAAGCGCGTCGATGAGCACGAGCTTCGAGACCAATTCCGGGTGACGCGCGGCAAGCGTCAGCGCGACGGCTCCGCCCAGGGCGTGGCCCACGACTGCGGCGGGGCCGAGCTCGAGCCCCGCATACAGATCGGCGATGGCTTCGGCGAAGGCGTCGATCCCGTAAGGAAAGCGACTCGGTGGCGGCTTCTCGCTCGCGCCGAAGCCGGGCAGATCGGGCGCGATGACGCGGAACGTCTCGGCCAGCTCGGGCATCACTAGGTCCCAGCTGGTGTGATCCACGAACAAGCCGTGAATCAAAATCACCGGCGTGCCTACGCCTGCTTCAGCGACCCGCAAGCGAACCCCGCTTGCCGTGACGTCGCGGTGTACCGGGCCGGCCATCCCAGTGGCTACGCTACCACAAACGCGCCACGCCCCAGAAAGCGCGAAACTTGCCAGAGCCCCCGCCCGATCGTTGACAGGTGACAGACATCGTTCCGCGCCCCCGTAGCGATCGCTTCGCGCTCGTGCGCTTGCTCGGGCGCGGCGGCACCGCCGAGGCCTGGCTGGCGCGGCGCGAGGGCGGTCTGTTCCCGGAAGACGTCTGCATCAAGCGACCGCTCCGCCACCTCAATCGCGACGAGCGCCGCTCGCTCTTGGAAGAGGCGCGCTTGCTGGCTCGCATTCGCCACACCAACGTCGTGCAATTGTTGGATGGCTTGGAGGACCAAGCGGGTGAGGTGTTCCTCGTGCTCGAGCTGGTGCGCGGGTTGGATTTGCGATTGCTGTCGCGCGCGCTCGCATGCCGCGGGCGAGTGCTTCGTCCCGTGGTGGTCGCAGCCATCGCCATGTACCTGTGTCGCGCCTTGGCCGCGGCGCAACGCGCGGTTCCGGGCGGCCTCGTCCATCGGGACGTGACCCCGCACAACGTGCTCGTCTCGCGCGAAGGAGAGATCAAGCTGGCAGACTTCGGCATCGCGCGCGCGTTCGACCGCGAACAGTGGACGCGCGCGGGGTTGGTCAAAGGCAAAACGGGCTTTTTTTCCCCGGAGCAGCTGCGCGGCGACGCGCTCGACGTGCGCAGCGACTTGTTTGCGGTCGGAATCATCTCGTTCGAGCTCCTGGTCGGTTATCGGCCGAACATCGAACATGGCGCCGAGATCGAGCTCCGCCTGGCCGAGTGCCGGGCCGCACTCTCGCGTCTCGGGCCCGCCATTCCCCTCGGCCTGAGCGATGCCATCGCCAGCTTGCTCGCGGCCGAACGCTCGGACCGGCCCGCCACTGCAGACGCTGCGGCGCGTTTGCTCTCCAGCTTCACGGACGAGCAACGGGCAATCGACGAGCTACGGCAAAACTTGGCCGACGTGTGCGAAGGCGCTGCCAGTTATTGAAGTGCAAGCAAGGCACGCACCGTCGCTGCCGAGAGGAGTGTGGCCAGCTCGCGCGCGTAGCGCGACGTTCTCGGCTTCGTCAAAAGCCCGACGTGCAGGGCGGACCGGCCGCGCGCTCTCCCGTTGCGCGCCTAGCCGCGTTCACAGCCAAAAGCATGTGGTTCCATGTGCGCATGGACGACGTATCAGCTCCATGGACATTCCATTGAACATGACAGGAAATGTCATAGCTGCGATCGCAAACAGCTTCCATGGAGCGCTTGCGTTCCATGCCCAAATATTTGCGCATAAAGTCCTTCGTGCACTCCACTGAATAGAATATATTCGCACGCGCTGGGACCGGGGCCGATAAGGACCCGCCCGCACCTGGTAATCCCATGATCGACGACCCCACCCTCAGCCAGCTCGAGCGTACCTACGCGGCGGGCCTGAGCTCGGTGGAGATCTTGGACGTGTTCGCTTCACACGACGTGTCTCTGAGTGAAGCGACGCTCCGAAAGTACGTGCAGCTCGGCCTGCTCCCGCGCAGCGTGAGGGTGGGGCGCAAGGGCAAGCATCAAGGCTCGCAGGGGGTGTACCCCGTGAGCGTGATCCGTCAGATCCTGCGTATCAAGCAGATGATGGCGGAGAGCTACACCATCGAGCAGATACAACGCGAAGTCTTGTTCATCCGGAATGACGTCGAGCAGCTGGAGCAGATGCTCAGTCGCATCTTCAAGAAGCTCGAGGGCGTGCTCAAAGAGCGTAAGCAAGAGCGCTCCGCGCAAGCCGTTCACCGGGACGTGCTCGATGCGCGTGGTATCAGCAAAGACTTGATGGCCCGTTTGGTCGCCATCGAAGACAAATTGACGAAGAGAAACAGGATCGAGAGCGTCGCGGCATCCTGAAGGTGCCACGAGGCCGGCGACGGAAGAGTCCGATTGACGACCCAGATCGTCAGTCGAGACTGTCGCGAGCGAAGGTCACGAGAAGCTTAGAGTACGGCGATACCGCGCGGCCAGGCAGGGTCCGATCGCGAACGGTATTCGTGCGGGCCATCAACGACGGCAGAGGACAAGCGAGGCAGCCATGGAGTCGAACAAGCTCGGCACGGTAGAAACTCAGACGCTCGAACAACCCGAGCTCATCATCGACGGCGCAACCGCGCTCTCGCCGGACGAAGAGATCACGCGCGAGCAACGCCGCTCACGCCGCAAGCGCGACGTGCGCGCCCGCACGATCAGCGTCAAGCGCATGACCAAGCGCGAGCTCGAGATCGGCAAATTGCTCTATCCCGAGACCGACTATTTCAAGCCGAAACAGCGCGCGGAGTGTGCGGAGGGGCCGCGGCCGTGCCCGTACGTCTCGTGCAAGCATCACTTGTTCATCGACGTGTCGCCGCGCACCGGCGCGATCAAGCTGAATTTCCCGGATCTGGAAGTGTGGGAGCTCGGTGAGTCGTGCGCCTTGGACGTGGCCGACCGCGGTGGCACCACCCTGGAAGACGTGGGAGCAATCATGAACCTGACCCGAGAACGCATTCGCCAAGTCGAAGTCAAAGCGCTCGCCAAGCTGGAAGCGCTGCGCGACATGTCCTTTCTGCGCGACTTCATCGATGAAGGTCCGGTCGGCAAACGCCGCCTGCCGCAACTCTCGAAGGCCGACATGGTCGGGACCAAATACGACGACGACGAGACCGAAGACGACGAGCTCGAAAAAGTCGAAAAAGAAGAAGCCGAGCTGGCGAAGAAGCACCGCGGCGTCGTGGCCGTTCTAGAAATCTGAGCGCGGACGGGGAAGCGCGCGGCGCTACTTGCGAAGCGCGCGAATATTCTGGTTGCTGGGCTAACCCCGAACTTCTCGCACTACGCGCAAGAAGTTCAGCCCCAAAATCTTCTGAATCACCCGGTCCGCAATGCCGCGTTTTGCGAGCGCGGCGACCAAGCGCGGCAACTCGAGGCACGTGGGCATGTCCCGCGGCGTGATGATCGAGCCGTCCCAATCGCTGCCCAACGCCGGCGTGTCTTCGCCGGCCACGTCGAGCACGTGCGCGATATGGTGCGCGATCGTATCGACGCGCCCCGCCCAAGGCCGATCGCCCAGGAACGGCGCGTGGTACATGATGCCGACCACGCCGCCCGAACGCGCGACGGCGCGGATCTGATCGTCGTCCAAATTGCGCCAATGACGATACACACCCGATACACCGGTGTGCGTGACCACGAACGGCACGTCTTTGGCGTGGGCCTCGCAGGCCGCCCAGAAGCCGCGCGCGCTGATGTGCGCCAAATCGACCAGCACTTTTCGCTCGTTCAAGAGCTCGACCATTTGCGCGCCGAATGCGCTCAAGCCCATGTCCGAGAGCCGCATGGGAGAACTGGTCGAACCGATGCGTGAGCTCGACAAGTGCACGAGCGTGATGCGTAGCACGCGCCCGTCGCACAGCCGCGCCATCTCGGCCAAGCTCGAATCGAGCGCGTTCCCACCCTGAATGCCGAGAAACGCCGCGTGCTTGCCGGCGGCACGCGCCGCGTCGTATTCGCGCGCGTTGGTCACGACCTGAAACTCGTTCGGCACGCGTTCGAACGTGCGACACAGATCGTCCAGATTGGTCTCGAATGCACGCGCTCGATCGGCGGGCTCGCGCACTGGGTTGGTCGTAATCACCCAGGTCGCGCCGCTGATCTCCGCCTCGAGGATGCGCGGAAAATCGACCTGACCGAGGAACGCGCCCCAGAGCGGCGCGCGGTGTCGCTTGGTCAGATCGTAGCCGAGCGTTCGCCGCCAAATGAACGAATCGACGTGCAGATCGATCACGTCACTTGCGCGATAGAGCTCGACGGCCGCGGTCGGGATCCCGAGCTCGCGAGCCCAGTCCTGCGACGGTTTCACAGTCCTTTGGGCACGTTGTCGAGATCGATCGCGCCGAGCGCGTAGCGAATCAGGGCGCTGCGGTTGGCCTTGGTCAAGCCGCGGGCCTTCAGGCTGTCGACCATGGTGTCCAGCCGCTTCAAATCCTCGGTGTACATCGAGATGCAGATCACCTTGTAGTGAGTCGGCTTCTCATGCTGCACCGCATCGGTAGAAAACAGCACCTTTGCCCGCTCTTCGGAGTTGGGCGCGTAGAAGCTATTGGAGAGCACACCCTCCACTTCGTCCACATCGAGAACTTTTCGTGCAGCTTGGCGTAGTTCGTTGCGATCGCTCATCACCCCAATCCTCCGGCTAGGCCCGCTTCGTCGCGAGCTGATTCAACTTGCATCAACCGTTCGATCACCCGCCAGTAATCGCCGGCAGCGCTCGAATTCGGTGCGTACTCGAACAAGGTCTTACCCACCGAGGGTGCTTCTTTGACCTTGATCGCAAAATGGATCGGGTCGAGGCACACGTCTCGGAAGTTCTTCTTCAGGGTATCGAGCGCCTCATTGCAGATGCGCGCGCGGCCATCGAACAAGGTCGGCAAAACACCCCAGAAATTCACGGGGTGATTGAGGATCTTGTTCACGTGTTTGACCGTGCGCACGACCTGCCGAATGCCGATCAAGGACAAGTAATCGCACGCTACCGGGCACAGCACCGCGTCGGCCAAGACCAACGCATTCTGGTTCAAGAGCGAGAGGCTCGGAGAGCAATCGATGATCACGTAGTCGTAGGTCTCGCGCGCTCGCCTCAAGCGCGAGGCCATCACGCGGTCGCGATTGCGCTGCCCGGCAATGTAGAGCTCTGCCGCTGCCAGCGTCTCGTTGGCGGCGATCACGTCCAGGTTCGGGCGAGCCGCGATGCGCGCCTGCTCGAACGGCAAGCCCATCACCAGCACGTGATAGAGCGAGCGCTCGGCCTCGAGACCGAGCGACGCGGCGACGTTGCCCTGGCCGTCTGCGTCGACCAGCAGCACCTTGGCGCCGCGCGCCGCCAAGCCTGCCGCGACGTGAACCGCCGTCGTGGTCTTGCCCGTGCCGCCCTTGTGATTGAACACCGCGAGCACTCGCGGACTTGCCGCGCCGCGCCTCTGCAGCGGAATTTCCGCCGGTTTCGTGGCCGGACGCAACTCGGCGACGGTAGCCATGGGCAGCGCGGGCGTCTCCAGGGGAGCCGCAACGATCGCCGGCAGAGACGGGCTCAGGTCGTTGCTCGGCTCGTCCTCGGAAGCACCAATCGGCGTCGCTTGTTCGTCGTTCTCGATCGGGTACGCCGGATCGAGCAGTTGCCCGAGCCGCACCGAGCGCACCCCCGACAAGATGCGCGTCCGACAATCCGGACTGCACGCATAGTGACGGCGTCCCCCGGTGAACAGCACCTGCGAGGCGAACTCGACCTCGAAGCGCGTCGCGCACGCGTCGCAAGGCACCGCGCCATCGGTGCGACCGCGGTGGCTCGCCTCCAGGCAGCGCTGCGAGCAGTAAAAGGTGTGACGAGTTTGGGCGACCCCCTGGTCGTCCTTCTCGACGTGCTCTTCCATCTGATAACGGAAGTGCAGTTCGAACTCGTTGTTACAAGTGGTGCAGGTACGATTGATGACAACCATGTGGACCGCGCTTCCTGTTTATCGAAGTGCGTCACAGCGGATGTCATAGAGCTTGAATCGGGGCCAAATTCGCGACACAGACCAAAGCTGGAATTTGCCTTAAACGTAGCGCTTCAACGGCTTGAATTTGCTGAGTAAATTTGTTTTATTGATGGTCGCGATTTCGCGCCCCGGGCGGCCCAGCCTTCGGCGTCGAAAAGTGGGCTTCCGGGAGCCGCGCGGGGGGCGCCGCGCGCTTGCGAGGGACAGGGTTCGGACGCGAAATTGTACTGTGCGAACAGGGTGCGAACACAGTCTGTTTTCGGTGCGGCGGGGCCACTAACGTTGGCGCGGATGCTGAATTCCGACGTTCACGTTTGCGTTGGAAGAGGAGAGATTAGTGGCGGAAGTGGCGGACGTTGGTGAAGATCATCGTGATGCCGGCGTCGTCGGCGGCCTTGATGACTTCGTCGTCTTTTTTGCTGCCACCGGGCTGGGCGACGGCGACGACGCCGGCGCGCGTTGCGAGTTGGAGGCCGTCCGCGAAGGGGAAGAAAGCGTCGGAGGCGAGCACGGACCCTTTGGCGCGATCGCCGGCTTTTTCGACCGCGACCTGCACGGCGGTCACGCGCGCGGTTTGGCCGCCGCCGATGCCGAGTGTGGCGTAGATCCCGGGGCTGTGGCCGGGACCGGCCAGCACGATCGCGTTGCTCTTCACGTGCTTGCAAGCGGCCCAGGCGAACTCGAGCGCAGACAGCTCGAGAGCGGTGGGCTGGCGCTTGGTGACCACGCGGCCGGCTTGCACTTCACCGAAACCGCTGGCATCGCGCTCTTGCACAGCGAAGCCGCCGCCCACGCGCTTGTACTGCAGCGCCTTGTGGCTCCGGCCGAGCCAGCCATTGGTGGTGAGCAAGCGGAGCTGCGCCTTGGTGCGCAGCTTGGCCAGCGCGCTGACGGCGAAGCCGGGGGCGATGATGCACTCGAGGAAGGTCTCGCTCAGGATCGCCGCGGTGGCGTCGTCGACCTCGTGGTTGAGTGCGACGATGCCGCCGAACGCGCTCATGGCGTCCGCGTCGCGGGCGGCGCGATAGGCGTCCGCGAGGGTTGGGCCGGTGGCCACGCCGCAGGGGCTCGTGTGCTTGACCACTACGGCGGCCGGGTTTTCGAATTCGCGCACGGCATCGAGCGCGGCTTCGAGATCGACCAAGTTATTGAAGCTGAGCTCCTTGGCGCCACTGCCAATGCTGTCGACGGCGGCCAGCGAGCCCGCGGCCGCGTTGCGCTCGCGGTAGAACGCGCCGCTCTGGTGCGGGTTCTCGCCATAGCGTAGGCCGTACGCTTTCTCGAGTGAGATGGTCAGGTGACGCGGGTAGCCGTCCGCTTCGCCGCGCGCGGTGAACCAGCCGGCGATCGCGCCGTCGTAGGCGGCAGTGTGTGCGAACACTTTGCCGGCCAAGCGTTCGCGCGTGGGGCGGCTCACGTCGCCATTTTGCTCGATTTCTTTGAGCACGTTCGAGTAGTCCGCGGGATCACACACCACGGTCACGCGATTGTGATTCTTGGCCGCCGAGCGCAGCATGCTCGGGCCGCCGATGTCGATGTTCTCGATCAGCTCTTCCGCGGTCGCGCCCGGCTTGGCCAACGTTTGTTCGAACGGGTACAGATTGACGACCACCAGATCGATCGGCTGCGCGCCGAGGCGTGCCAGATCGGCATCGTCCGTGCCATCACGTGAGAGCAGCGCGCCGTGCACGCGCGGATGAAGCGTCTTGACGCGGCCGTCCATCACCTCTGGCGAGCCGGTGTAGCTCTCCACGGTTTCGACCGCGATGCCCGCCTTTTGCAAGGCGGCGAAGGTGCCGCCGGTCGAAAGCAGCGTCACGCCCCGCGCGGCGAGCGCGCGAGCAAACTCAACCAAACCAGACTTGTCGGAGACGGACAGGAGTGCGCGACGGATAGGCATCTAAGGGGCCGGTTATCCCCTAGCGGCGCGCAAGTCAATCATCAATCGATTCGGTCGCCGCTGCGGTAGGGAGAGAAATGCGGTATATCGAACGCTTGCCATGCCGAGGGAGTTTGCGCTCATGAACCGTGCCAAGCGGCGGCTCGCGCTGGTCGCGTTGGCTGTTCTGGCGCTCGCCGCGGCATGCACGAAGTCGGAGGACACCGAGGACTTCGTGCCCTCGGAGCGCGGCGCGGTTCAACCAGATGCCGGCGGCGCCCTGCTCGACGAGGTGAGCGCGTGCAACGCGCTCGCGGTTGCAGAAGTCACGGCCCGCAAAGCGCTCGGCTGCGACCTGGTGACGCGCGAGTGCCCCGGATTCATTCGCCCCGCAGGTGGTGAGGCCTGTTTCGAATACTCGCAGACGAGCGTGAAGGGTTGCGCCGCGTTGTATGATTCGTTCACGAGCTGTGACGATTTCACGCGTCACCCCTGCTTGGTTAGCGCGGTGTCGAACTGCGATGGCGTGGGTGAGGGCGGCGCGACTGGGGGATCCGGAGCTGCGGGCGCGCCGGGAGCTGCGGGCAGTGCGGGTGAGGCCGGCAGTGCGGGGGCGGCGGGCGAGGCGGGTGAGGGCGGATCGGGCGGGTCCGGCGGGTCCGGCGGGTCCGGCGGGTGAGGGGAGAGCGGGCACGGGCACGGGGGGAGAGGGACGCTACGCGGGATCGTACACTTTTACGTTGGCGAGAGGGAGGACCAGAACTCGAGGAGATCGTGCGGCATGGGGGCGATGACTTCTAGGGGTTCGCCGGTGATGGCGTGGGTCATGCGGTAAATATGGGCGTGCAGGGCGTGGTGCGGGAGCTCGAGCAGCGCGAGATCTTCTTCGCTCAGTTCGTCGTCAGCGGCGCGTGCGAGTAGGCGTTCGTCGGGGCCATACAGCTTGTCGCCCACCACGGGGCAGCCCAGGTGCGAGAGGTGCAGGCGGATCTGGTGCTGACGGCCGGTTTGCAGCGCGCACTCGACCCAGGCGTAGCCGCTGCGAGTCTCGCGGACGGTGAGCTGGGTGCGCGCCTCGAGGCCAGTGCCGGGCTGGGCGATGCGCATTTTCACGCGCAAAGGGTTGTCGATGTCGGTCTCCATCGGTGCATCGACGAGACCGTCCGGGGGCACTCCGTGGGTGAGGGCCAAATAGATTTTCTCGACCCCGCGCTGCGCGTCGCTCTGTAGCGACAGCGTGCGCTCCTCCAACTTGCGCTTGAAGGCGCGCTCGGCCTCTAGCGTGCGTGCCAAAAGCAAGATCCCGCTCGTCTCCCGATCCAAGCGGTGAATCAAGGCCAAGAACTCTTCGGGGCGCTCGGCCTGCAGACGTTTGATGACCGTGTTTTGGTGGTAGCGCGCGGTCGGGTGCACGGTCACGAGCGGCGGTTTGTCGATCACCAGCAGGTGCGGATCTTCATACAAGATCGGAAGCTTGGCTTGGCCTTCGGTGTCTTCGAACGGTCGACGCCAAAGCGCGATGCGTTCTTCGGCGCGCACCCGCTCGCTCGGGCGCCGCGCGCGGCCATCCGCGGAATAAGCGCCATTTTTGACGATCAAGCGAGCGCGAGTGCGACTCGTGCTGCGCAGTTGTGATTGCACGAAGCGGTCGAGGCGCATGCCCGCGAGCTCACCGGGGACGCGCAGCACGCGCAGCATGGCATCTTCGGGCACGCCCTCCGGGCGCACGATCGGCGGCTCTTCTTCGATCCGCTTTTGATTCACACCCTGCCGCGCCGAATTTCCGTGCCCACGCCGCTGTCCGTGAAAATCTCGAGCAAAAGCGCGTGCAAGCGACGGCCATCGATGATGTGCACCTTCTCGACCCCGCCGTTCACGGCGTCGAGCGCACAGCGCACCTTCGGGATCATGCCGCCGCTGATCACGCCGCTGCCGATCATCTCTTCGGCCTCGGCTGAGCCGAGCGAGCTGAGGCGTTCGCCCTTGGCCGTCTTCACGCCGTCGACGTCGGTCATCAACACCAGCTTTGCGGCAGAGAGCGCGCTGGCGATGCTGCCGGCAGCGGTGTCCGCGTTCACGTTCAGGGAGTGCCCTTCAGCGTCGACGGCGATCGGCGCGATCACCGGAATGAAGCCGGAGCTGATCAGGTTTTCGACGATCCCGGCCTCCACGTGGGAAACCTCGCCCACGCGCCCGAGATCGACCAACACGGGTTCTCCCTGGTCGTCCTTGGCGGCCACCTTATCCAGGCGCCGGCCGCGCATGAAGCGATCGTCCTTGCCGGACAAGCCCACCGCGCGCCCGCCATGCTGGCAAATCATGCCCACGATCTCTTGATTCACGCCCCCGCCCAGCACCATCTCGACCACGTCCATCGTGGCATCATCGGTGACGCGCAGGCCGCCGCTGAACGTGGAGTGGATGCCCACGCGATCCAGCATCTGATTGATCTGCGGGCCGCCGCCGTGCACCACCACCACGCGGATGCCGACATAGCGCAGCAAGCACACGTCGCGCGCGAAGCTCTCTTTGAGCGTCTCGTCCACCATGGCGTGCCCGCCATATTTCACGACGAACGTGCGATTCTGGAAGCGCCGGATGTAAGGCAGGGCTTCGTGCAGGACCTGGGCTTTGCTGACGAGTTCGTCCATTTCGGGCCGAACGGTAGCAGTCGGCGGTACGGTAGCCAGTCAAAACTGGCCGTGGTAGACGCCCCGGCAATGGATATTTTGCTTGCCCTCGCCGAACTGGCCCCGTACGTGCGGGAAACCGAAGCTTGTGATTCGGCAGCGGCTCTGGTGAAGGCCCTGCGTCAGCTGGGGCACCGGGTGACGGTCGCCGCCCCGCGCTCGCCGGGCTTCGAGGCCGGGGGCTTGCTCGTCGCGCGTCGGCTGACGCCGCTCACGCTCGCCGACGGGAGCGAAGTGAACGTGCTCGACGGGCAGCTGGCATCCGGCGCGGAGCTGGTTCTGTTCGACCTGCCTGGCTTGTTCGACCGGAACGGCATTTACGGTGAGGGCGGTGTCCCGTACGTGGACAACGCGGCACGCTTCGCCACGTTTGCCCGCGCGGTCGCGGCTTTGGTGGAGCAGCGAACAGAGCAGGGTAAGGCGGTCGAGGTCGTGCACGCGCACGATGCAGTGGCGAGCTTGGTGCCGCTAGCGCTCCGTGGCCAACGTGTGCCAGTCGTGTTCACGATCCACGACATCGAGCGCAAAGCCGAATTTCCAGAAGGCGCGCGTGAGGCGCTCGGGTTTTCCGACCTCTCTTCGCTCGCGCTCGCCGGTGGCCTGTCCGGGCTTGCCTCGGCCGTGCAGCTCGCCACCGCGGTGACCACGGTCTCGTCTCGTTATGCCGAGGAAATCCTGGATCCGGCGCGATCCGGCGCGCTTGCCAGCGTGCTTTCGGGTTTGTCCGAGCCGGTGCTCGGCATCCCCTGCGGCGTCGACTATGCCACCTGTAACCCGGCCACGGACACCGCGCTGGAGAGCCGCTTCGATGCCGAAGATCCATCGAACAAGGGCCGCTCCAAAATCGCCGCGCTGAAGAAGCTGGAGCTCGAGTTGGCGGTGGATCGCCCACTCTTGGTGTTCCTCGGCGATCTCGGCCGTGAAGCGGGCGCTGATGCGCTGTTCGAGGCGCTGCCCGACATTCTGAAGCTCGATCTCGGCTTGGTCGTCGCCAACATGGGCGCCGCTGCGTCGGCCGAGCGGTTTCAAAGCGTCGCTCGTGAGTACGCGGGCGACTTGACGTGTGTGCCCAGCATCGACGAGCGCTTCTCGCGTCAGTTGTACGCGGCGGCGGATTTGGCGCTGGTGTTGTCGGCGGGCGGTCCGGGTGGCAATCGCCAGCTGTTCGCCCAACGTTATGGGGCCGTGCCGATCGCGTTCGCGACCGGTGGTTTGGTGGACGCCATCGTGGACGCGGACGCCGAGCTCGAGACGGGCACCGGTTTCCTGTTCGATTCGCTCGACGCGGAAGCGCTCTTGGGCGCTCTTTCGCGCGCGTTTTCGGCCTACGGCAACCCAGCCTTTGCTCGCCTGCGCCGGCGCGTCATGCGCCTGGACGTGGCCTGGGACCGTCCGGCACGGCGTTACGCGCAGCTGTACCGAAAACTATTGCCGGTCTGACTCGTCGCTGTCGGCGCTCAGCCCGAGCGCCGCATCGAGCCAACGCACGCGCCAGGCGATCGCGAACAACACTGCGAGCTGATGCGCGGCGAAGCCAAGCGTGAGCGCGACGTTGGAAGACGTGGTCGGAGCGAGGCGCGTGAGCAACCAGGCGGCGCTCAGGTAGCCGAGCGCGCTGCCCGCAACGTTCGGGTACGCGCCGATCAGCACGCTGCCCGGCCGCTCACGCAGACACAGCAGCGCGTGCGTGAGCGCGGCGCGCGCGCCGCGCTCACGCTGCACGAGCGCGGCGCGCGCGATATCGAGCACGCAACCAAACCAGCCGCATGCGAGCAGCCCGAGCGAGATGAGCGCGATCGGCGCGATATTTCGCAGTCGCTCATCGGTAGACGAGAGCGCGGGCTTGAGTGCCGCAACGAGCAAGCTCGCCGCCAGCAAGAGCGCGGCTTGCGCCAGCAGTGCGATCGCCCCGAGCGCCAAGAATTTCGGGAAGAGCCGCAGCGCTCGCGTCAAGCGCTCGAGCAGCGGGCGGCCCGGCCGCCAAAGCAAATCGAGGGCCAGCGCGAGCGGAATGAGCTCGAGGATCGCGGACAGGCCAGCCAAGAGCAGCGCGACACGCAATGCCGCGGTCAGCCAAGGGGCGCCGATGCGCAGCAGCTCCAGCAGCAGGAGCGAACCCGGTTGAAACAGTACCAGGTCCCCCTCGGGACCACTGCTCATCGAGCTTGCGCGGATCGCCAGCAAGATGGGGTAGCTGATCAGCAAAGCGAGCAACGTGCGGGAGATCCACAGCAACATGCTGGCTGCGGCTGCGGTGGACAGCCGCGTGAGCTGATTCGGCGCGCTGTCGTCGTTCACGGCACCAGCGCTCCGAGCAACACTTGCGCGGCATACAGTCCGCCTTCCCGACAACGCGGCGCGGAGTCGCTCTGGGTGCTGAGCCAGTTGTTGCTGCGATCGTCGTCGAGCAAAATACGCAGCTCGGGATCGACGTTCACGCTGACGAGCTGGGACGGGCCCACGTTGTCGACGTTGAAGGTGAAGCCGCTACCGTCCCAATGCCGTAGCTGCTTCGTGCCATCTTCGAAGCCGAGCTCGATTTCTACCGGAAATTGCAGCGCTCCGTGCCGGTAGACCACGACTCGGCTGGCGTATTGTGCGGCTTGATGGGGCGCCTCGGGTTTCTTCTGTTCGCGCCCGCTCGGACCGTCGAACACACCAGCAGCGGCGCTGATCGGCGCGTTCGATATCTCCCGCACCAGGTAGTCGACCGTTGCGCGTTCGGAGAGCGCCAGGGTCAGTGCCGTCACGGCCTGACTGTCGAGCTCGCTTTGCATGACGGCCAAGAAATCCGACGTCGTCGGGTGCTGAAAGCGAAACTTACGGGTGTACACGCCGAGCGCGTGGTTGACTCGCTCGCTGCCGTAGACTCGAGCCAGGGTGCCCAGCACGATCGCCGTGCGGCTGTATACGAGCGCGCCCAAGCTACGGAAGGTCGCAAAATCCGCGGCCCCCTGATTGATCTTCTCGTCCTCACCCCGGGCCGCGGAAAAAAGCCGATTGAGCGCAGTCGAGCTCACGCTCAGCCCGAACGCTCCAAACACGGAGCCGGAACCGTACTGCGATTCCAGTGCTTCGGCTTCGGCGTAGCTGTTGAAGCCTTCGTCCAAGAATGGTTCGGCGTGCTCGTTACTGGCCAAGAGCCCATAAAACCACTGGTGCCCGAGCTCGTGCGTGGTCACCACTTCGATGAAGTGCCCGCCGCCGATCGTGCTGTACCAGGGGCCGCCGGTGGTGATCAGTGTCGGGTACTCCATGCCGCCCGCGTTGACCGCGGCCTCCGGCGGATGCACCAAGGTCAAGGTCGGGTAGGGGTAGGCGCCATACAAGGAGTTGAAATGCGGCAGGGCGAAGCGCACGCTGGCAAGCTCGGCTTCGGCGTTTTGCTGCTGGTGCGGCGGATACAGCACGGTGACCTGTGTGCCGGCAATGCGTTCACTGCGACTCTCGAAGCGATCCCAAGCCGTCCACGCGAAGTCGTGCACATTTTCGGCGTGGTAGCCGAGCAGCGCTCGACCTTTGGCTTCACTCTCGCGCACTCGGCTGCCGGTCGCGCCAACTCGGAACCCGCTGGGCACATCCAGAGCCACGTCGTAGTCACCGAAATCTGCATAAAATTCGCTCTGCGCATGGAACGCAAAATGCGCGAACGCGCCGTCCGGTAACAGTCGTGCGAGCTTGGGGAACCATTGACCCATGAAGTGGAAACTGCCGATGAACCCCGTGCGCTCGACCAGCTCCGGAAGCTGGTCCTCGAACTCGAGCTCCAAGTCGAGTGCCTGTCCGGGCTCGAGCGGGCTTTGCAGCGGCACGCGCAGGTCGGTCTCGTCCTCGGGGTCGTCCGGGCTATGGCGGGCGCGTTTCGCCCACAGATCCTCGCCATTGCCACCGACGACGGTCAGCTTCTTGACGTCGACGTAGCCGTACTCGTGCGCCTTGTCGCCGCTTCGTCCCGCACCGAAGGGCGAGCGCAAGAACAGGGTCTTGTCGTTCTTGAACGCGTTCAAATAAAGATGAAACCAAACTTCGTTCAGAACGCCGGTCGAACGATTCACGAAATGGATCTTCTCGTGACCCGCGATCCGGTGGAGCTCGCCGTCGAGCTTGGCTTCGATTTCGTAGGACGCGACTTTCGGCGCGCTCTCGGCCAACATCGGCCAGGCCGGGTCCGAGATTTTTCCCGCTGCCCTAGGCATCGGCGTCGCGCCCGTGCTGAAGAGGAGTGCTCTCAGGACCAAGCCCGAAAGCGCAGAAAACACGGCTCCAATCAGCAAATCCTGCGTGATACGTCGCATCGCTCGACCGTTCCCGGGAAGGCTCAGCTGCCCAGGGAAATCACACGCTGGTCGAGTAATTGATACATGATGCGCAGCGCGTCCAAGCGGGGCATGCCGCTGATGTCGAGGATTTGATCGACGGTGATCCCGCCGTCGATCAAGGACAACAAGAAGCCCGCGCGGTGATCGAGGGTGAGCCAGCGGATCTGATCGCTCGGGACCGCCACGGCCACGACTTGATCGAGCGAGCCGAGACGAGCTGAATACATTTGAGTGAGCACGTCGCGGCAGCTTTGCGCGTAGCGGGGCGCCTCGAGATCCTCCGGGTTGGTCTCCAGGATCCCCTCGGCGATCTGCAACGCGCCGCTGAAATCACCCATCGCGTAGCGGTCCTTCATGTGCCCGATCGCACTGGCGCCGGGCTCGACCTCCTTGGCTGCGGCCCGAGGCGAGCGATCCTCCAATGACAGCTCCAGCACCGGATCGCGCGGGTCGCGGCGATTCGCCTGCGACGCGGCGAGCGGGGCAGGGCTCAGGCGGTCGATGCTGTCGAGATCAGCGAGCTCGAGCCCGGTCGGTGAAGGAGACTTGCGCGCGTCGTGAGCCGCGAAGGGGGATGGCGGCACGCCCGGGCTGCGTGGCGGCGCGGCAGGGCGAGCGGTGGGCGCGTTGTTCGGTAGGACGGCTGCGTACGGGGCGGTGCTGTCCGGGTTTCTGGGCGAAGCCGGAGGCTCACTGTCCAAGCTGAAATACTCATCCGCTGCGAGCGGCCGAATCGTGGGCGACGCCGCTGCCGAGGGTGGAGGGGGTCGAAGTGGCGCGGTGCCGGGCGCGGGCACGGGGCTGTCTTCGGCCGTCGCCATCACACTTTTGACGTATTGCTCCGACGGCAATTCTGGGATCGCGGTCACACGATCGAACTCGTTCAGCGGGTCGTCCAAATCCAGCCCCGGCACCGTTTCGTCATCCCAGTTCGCGCTCGGGACGGGCCCCGGCGGCGCCGAGCTAGGACGCGACTTCGTGCCGGGGCGATCGTTCTTGATCATGCCTGTTCTCTCGAGGAGTCGGGCGGCGAAGCGTCAGCCGCGCGACACGACCCCCTTGAACATGCGTTGTGTGCGAGAGAGCTGATCGACTTGCTCCTTCACTAGACCAGTATCCTTGGAGTTGATCGCCGTGCGCGTGCGCTCGACCGTGGTACGGGCCTTGGCGATGGCGTCGCGGCCGAAGTCCGCTGAGCCCACCACTCGCTCGATTTCCGGGAAAAGTCGCTCGATTTCGGCGATCAGCGTCTCGGCGTCTTGCTTGGCCGCTTCGAAGTGCTCGTCCACGCGCCGCTCGACCAAATAGTCTTGGGCGTTGGTCATCATGTTCTTGATCTCGTCTTGCGTGAGGCCGCTCGTGGCAGTCACCTGGATCGACTGGGCTTGCCCATTCTCCATGTCCTTGGCGTGGACGCTCACGATGCCGTCGGTATTGATCTCGAAAGTGACCTCGATCTCGACGTGGCCCTTGGGCGCGCGGCGGAGCCCGGTCAGGATGAACTCACCGAGCAGCTCGTTCTCGTCGGCGCGCTTGCTTTCACCCTGCATGACCAAGATCTTGACGGCGGTTTGGTCGTCCCGGCTGGTCGTGAAGACCTTCGTGCGGCTGGTCGGCACGGTGGTGTTCTGGGGGATGAGCTCCTCGAAGTAGCTGCCGAAAGTCATGATGCCGAGCGCGTGCGGCGTGACATCCAACAAGATCATGTCCTGGCGGTCTTGGACCAGCGCCGCGCCTTGGATCGCCGCGCCCATCGCCACGACCTCGTCGGGGTGCACGCTCTTGTTCGGTTCGCGGCCGAAATAGCCGGTGACTGCGGTCTGAACGGCGGGCATACGCGTCATCCCGCCGACCAAAATAACGTCTTCGATTTCGCTCACGTCCAGCTTGGCGTCGGTCAAGGCCTGCTTGCAGATGTCGACCGTGCGCTCGACCAAGTCCTCGGTCAGCTTCTCTAGGGTCGGGCGCGCCAAAGTACGCTGGAGGTGAAGCGCCTCGTTGCGGCCGGTCGAGATGATGAACGGCAGATTGATTTCGGTCTCGCGCACGCCAGAAAGCTCACACTTGGCCTTTTCAGCTGCGTCGCGCAGGCGCTGCAGGGCCATGCGATCTTGCCTGAGATCGATGCCGTGCTCGTCTTGAAAGCCGGTGACCAGCCAATCGATGATGCGCGCGTCGAAGTCCTCACCGCCCAGGAAGGTGTCGCCGGTGGTGCTGATCACCTTGAATACGCCGTGCGCGCCGATCTCCAAGATGCTGATATCGAACGTGCCGCCACCGAGGTCGTAGACCGCGACCGTGCGGTCCATGTCTTTGCCGTAGCCGTAGGCGAGCGAGGCCGCCGTGGGCTCATTGATGATGCGAATCACATCCAGCCCGGCGATGGCTCCCGCGTCTTTGGTGGCTTGCCGCTGATTGTCGTTGAAGTACGCCGGCACGGTGACCACGGCCTTCTTGACCGGTTCGCCCAGGTAGT
Organism: Pseudomonadota bacterium; assembly: GCA_037200885.1. Lineage (GTDB taxonomy): Bacteria > Myxococcota_A > Polyangia > Polyangiales > Polyangiaceae > PMG-095. The sequence goes on along the minus strand of JBBCIN010000002.1, from coordinate 2,248,589 downwards.
CCTCGGCGACGATCTTCATCTCTTGCAAGACCATCGAGCTGATCTCGGGCACCGAGTAGGTCTTGTCGCGCAGCTTGATACGCACGTCCGCGTGCGGCCCCTCCACGATCGTGTAGCTCGAGGTCATGATCGCGTTTTTGACCTGCGGTGAGTTCCACTTCCGGCCGATCAAACGCTTGGCGGCGTAGACCGTGTTCTCCGCGTTGGTGATGGCTTGGCGCTTGGCAATGTGCCCGACCAGCCGCTTACCCGCTTCCGTGACTGCGACGACGCTAGGCGTGGTCTTGTATCCACCTCGGTTCGGGATGACGACGGGCGTGTCGCCCTCCAAAATGGCGACGCAGGAATTCGTCGTTCCGAGGTCGATGCCGATTACACGCTCCATACTGAGCCCTTCCCATCACCAAGCGGTCCGGCTTTCAAGCCTCGCCGCGTTTGAGTCGCCGTATCCAATCGCGGATTGTATCATCCTTGGGCGCCAGCGTCGCGGCGCGCTCGAATTCGGCCAAGCCGCTCTGCTTCATCCCGGCCGCGACATAGATTCGGGCGAGCGTCACCCGCGCCTGAACGTCGTCTGGGGCCAGCGAAACCGCCCTTCTGGCGTGCTCGCCTGCGAGCCGCAGGTCACCTTCGGCCAGCAAGGCGCAGTAGGCGGCGCGCTCGAAGGTGCGGGCGTTCGGGCTACCGAGCGTGGCGCGGGCGTAGGAGCGCGCGGCGTCCGCCATGCGCCCTTCGCGCTCCTCGTATTGTGCCTGCGCCAAGTAGTGACCGGCGAGGAGCGACTCGGCCTCGGTTTGGGCCTGGAGCAAGCGGGCCGTGACGTCCGGGTTGTCCGGGACGAGGCTGGCCGCGATGCGCAGTGCATTCGCGGCCGAGACGGGATCCTTGCTCGCCAGCGACTTTCGCGCGTTGACCAAGAAACGCTCTGCCTGGTCGACGCGAGCCTGAGAGACGCGCTGGTCGTAATGCCGCTTGAGCTCTTCGATGGCTCGGTCGCGCGCTTCGAGCCGCTGCGGTGTGGGGGCAGCAACTGGCGCGGGCGTGACTGCCGGTAAGCTGCCGGACATGCTGCGCCCCCCGAGCTTGCGCGCCAGGGCGCGCTTACGCGCATCTGGATCGGGCGCGCGTAGCGATTGCAAACGCGGCTGCGAGCCCGACCCCGGTAGCGGCGATTGGCTGCGCGCGGGCGGCTCCGTGTGCGGAGCGATAGCGGACGGCGACGCAGGCGGCGCGCTCAGCGCGGCGCGCGCTTCTTCTTCGATTTGGCGCTGAATCGCCTGCACTTCCGCTACGAGCGTGGCCGGTGCCTGATCGAATTGGCGCGTCTTGTCGAGCGAAGCGAGGTAGGCGTCGTACTCTGCGCGCGGCCCGGATCGCGTCAGCGCGTCGTGGGCCTCGGTCAGGCGGGCGAACACCCGTTCGAGCTTGGGCTTGAATGAGCCGAGCTTCTTTCCGAAGTAGCGATCGGGGTGGAAGACGTTGACGATTTCGAAGTAAGCGTTCTTGATCGCGCGTTTGTCAGCGCTCGGGTCGACCCGCAATACTTGGTAGTGCGTCGCGCTGTCCAAACGATAGAACGCATCCAAAATCGTGCGCTTGCGTTCGAGCTCGATGTCGACGTCTTCGTCCAAATCACGGGGGTCGTACAGCGCGGCCGCCGGGTGCTGCGGCTCGTGTCCGTCGCTGGCTTCGATGATCGGTCCGATGCGCGCGCTCGAAAGCCGCGGCTGCATGCGTCGCGCGCGCTGGGTCTCGCTGGCCGCTGGTTGGTCGAACCAAATGGCGCCCAAGCGAGCCAGCTCCTCGAGCGTGGCCGCGACGGCCATCGGCTCGATCCCCGCCTCGTCCGCGATTTCGAGCTCGTTACTGGTGCCGTCGACGCGCGAGAGCACGAACGCTTCCGCGGGGCCAATCGGCAACTCACGCAGGTCGATGCCGTCGACCAAGCGAGGCAGTCGGCTATGTGGAGTAGTGGCCACTTCGTCCCCAGATGGATTCTCGCAAGTCTAGCTTTCCCCTGAGTTTTTCTGCAATCTGTGATTGTAAATAACGCAAAGCGTGAGCTAGCCCGTGGGTGGGAGGATCTCGCCCTTGATGCGAGTCAGCGCCCGGAGGTCACCGGTGTCGGTGCAACTGCGCTGGCGGCGCCCGTCGCATCCGCCGGAGCGCTGCGCGCGCGTGCGATCACTTCCGATTGCACGGCCATCGCTTGCTCGAGCAGGTCGATTGCGCGCTTTCGGATCGCGGCTGCTGCCACCGGATCGCTGATTTCGAGTGCTTTGGCGTGGCGCTCCTCGACTAGGCCTTCTGTCTCCAGCAAGTGGCCGCGGAAGTAGTTCGGCTCGCGCGCATGGCTGAGGCCCCGCTGCACGTCTTGCAGCGCGCGTTCGAACGCGCCTTGGCGGCTATGTAGGTCTGCCAGCCGCGCGAAGGTGTCGGCCAGCACTTCGCGTACTTCCGGACCGAGCTCGGCGTTTCCGACGCGCGGCACTGGGCCGGCGACCAAACCTTCGAGCCGTGTTGCGCTGGCCGTCAGATCCCCACCGCTTTCCAGATCGTCGGCCAGATGATGTGCGGCGCGAGCGCGGCTCAGGAACGCGAGCAGGATCGGATCCACCGGGGTGCCAGCGTCCAGCGCCGGGCAGCTCGCAAGCGAGCCCGGCTCCGAGCGCGAACAAGCCCCGAGCAGCAGCGCGCAGCAGACGAGCAGTACGCGTTTCATCGCACCCCCCACAGCGCGTAGCGATTGTCGCGCAGTTCGCGGCTGCGCGCGCTGGCGATGCGATCGATGCGCTCGGACGGCGCGCCCGCGGAGTCCGCTTGGAAGAATGCGGCCGTGCTGCGTGATTGCGCCAGGGCCAGAGTCGCCAAATCCGGGGCTGGCGCGGAGGCTTGGCGTCGTTCGGGAGTGAGCTTCAGCAAGACGGCTGCCGCGACGGCCAAAGCGGTCGCCACGCCCGCGAAGCGGTAGAAGATCAGCGGCCCCGATCGCTTCACTCGAGCCGGCGGTCCGAGCTCGGGCTCGCGCAGCGGTCGCTCGAGGCTCGGCGCGTAGGCCGCCGAAAGCGCGCGCGCCAAGCGCAGAGCCTCGTGATCGCCGTGGCCGTCGAGCGCTTGCCTGAGTCGTTCGCTTTCGACCAGCTCTTCGGGGCTGGCTTCTGCCAAGGGATCTTCGAGCGCCGCCAAAAGCAGACGTTCGTGCCGCGCGGGGTCGATTTCGACGGGCGCAAACGCGTGGCTGAGCAGCGCGCTGAGGCGGCGCTCTTCAGCCGCATCGAGCTCGGGCAGATCGGGATCGGAGTCGCGTTCGGTCATCTCGCTCATGCTAGGCTGGCTCCTTCCGAGAGTGCCTTGCGTAGCGCGGCCATCGCCCGATGGAGTACCACGTCGAAGGTCGCCACGCTGACTCCGAGCGCGAGCGCAGCATCCTCGCGCGAGCGCTCCTCGAGGACGCGCATGCGGATGGCATCGGCGTAGCGCGGGTTGATCCGCAAAAGCAGCTCGCGCACCCGCTCTTTGGCGCAATTCAGATCGTGTCGTTCCAGGGCGTCCGCCTCTTGGGCCTCACGCTCGGCGTGGTCGAGCTCGCGTTCGACGTCCTCCGGCTCGAACAACAGTTCGCGTTTGCGGGAGCGGAGCAGATCGAGCGCGACGCGCAGCGCCACGACACGCAGCCAGGGATACACGCCCACCGCTTGCCAGCTGAATTGATCGAAGCGTTCGAGCACCTTGACGTAAGTGCGCGATAGCGCATCCTCGGCCGCGGCCGCGCTGCCCAAGCGAGGCAAAAGCACGCTCCGGTACAGGCGCGGACCGTGCTTGCGCAAGAGCGCGCCCAGGGCGTCGCGCTCGCCCGCCTGGGCGCGCTCGACCAAAGCCCGTTCGGCATCCAGCTCTGCCGAGTCGTCCACCGATGGCACTCTACACAAGTGCCGCGGAAGCTCGGGCGCCGTGGCCCAAAACGGTGTGCCCGTCCCGGACGGCCCGAAGGTCGGGGGCCAGTCGAACGAAAGCCTGACACACGTGTTCACGAACAGAAGAACGCCGGCGCGCGTCCCGAGCTTACGGGAGCGGCGAAATTGCTTGCAATGTCCCTGCCATGGGCCCAAGAACCACGCGCCAGATGCCCTTACAGAGCAAGCTTTGTCCGTTCTGCCGCGGGCTGAATTCTGCGGATGAGCGGCGCTGTTATCGCTGCGGTCGCCCGCTCCCTGGTCCGTTGGCCTCCGGGCTGATCGGCTTTTTCAAAAACACGCTCAGCGCGAACAACGCGATGACGCGCCTGTTCGTCGGCTTGTGCATCGCGGTATTTGCGCTGTGCTTCGCGAGCGAGCATCGATTGCCGCTGTGGGGTTCGCAGTCGTTCGCCCTCTCCACGGTGCTGCGTTTCGGAGGTATTGCCGGCACGCTCGGGCAAGCGCAGCCGTGGCGTTATTTTTCCGCCGTGTTCGTGCACTTCAATCTGCTGCACGTGGGGATGAATTGCTTCGTGCTGGTTGCCGTCGGCGCGACCGCCGAGCGTGAGCTCGGCAAAGCACGCTTCGTGCTGCTGTTCGTCTTGACCGGCGCGCTCGGTTTCGTGGCCAGCGATCTATGGGCCGGCGGGGTCAGCAGTCCGACGGCCGGCGCCAGCGGCGCGGTCTTTGGCCTGTTCGGCTCGGTGATTGGCATCGCTTACGCGCGGCGCGATCCCAACTGGAAACAAGTCTTGGTGCAAAACTTGGTCTGGATCGTGGTCCTCGGCTTCATGGGCAGCGTGAACAACGCGGCCCACGTCGGTGGCCTGATTGCCGGAGCGCTGCTCGGCTTCCTCTTCAATAAAGAGCCGCGCAAGCTGAACCTGGACGCGGCATTCGCGGTCGTGGCTGCGGTCTTGGTCGTCATTTCCTTGGCCAGCGTCGCCCTCTCCGCAGCCTCGCCGATCTGGCGCCTGGTCAGGAGCCAGGAACTCAGTCGCGAGTACTAGGCTGGGCGGTCGGCAGCAGCGGGCGATCGCGATCCAGCAGCGCACCTCGCGGCGTCGCTAGTTTCCCGTGATTCAGGGGTAGCGGCCGCCTACCTCGCCCGACTATCCTCAGCCGGTCATGCCCGTGGTCAACCCCTTGGCGAGGGAACTCGTATTCAAGGTCGTCTACTATGGCCCTGGGCTCGGCGGGAAGACCACGAGTCTTCAGTATATCCACGCCACCGCCAAGCCCGAGCACCGCGGCAAGATGGTCAGCCTGGCGACACCGGTCGACCGCACTTTGTACTTCGATTTCCTGCCCATCCGCGTGCCCAACGTGCGCGGCATGAACGTCAAGCTGCAGCTGTTCACGGTCCCCGGGCAGGTCCACTACAACGCCACGCGTAAGTTGGTGCTGACCGGCGCCGACGGCGTGGTTCTCGTCTACGATTCTCAATCGGCGCGCTCGGATGCAAACCTCGAGACGCTCGACAACTTACGCGACAACTTGGCGGCCCACGGCCGGCAGGTGAGCGAGATGCCGCACGTCGTGCAGTACAACAAACGAGATCTGTTCGACGTGCTGCCGATCGACGAGCTCGAGCGACAACTGAATCGCGCGGGCGCGCCGTCCTTCGCCACGACGGCCACGACCGGGGAGGGCGTGTACGAGTCGCTCGAGGCGATTACCCGCGCCGTGTTGGACGATTTCGAGCGCCGCGTGCCGGGGCACCGCGGTGCCAGCGCGACCACCCTGGAATTGCCCGAGGGCGGCCTGATGGAAGCGCTTCGCCGCGCAGAAGATAGCGACGCGTGGGGTGAGGAACTCGCAGAGCGCGCCGCCCGCAACGTGCAGCGGAACCCGAGCGGCATGCTCTTGCTGTCCGATCTCCCCGACGCCGACGTGGGCGAGGCGGCAGCGCAAGCCGTGGCCGGGGATTTGCCAGCCCGGGTTCGGCTGGAGTCGCTTCCGCCCGCACCCGCGCCGCATTTCGACAGCGCGCCCGCCATGCTGCCGATGACCGAACCGCCGCCGGTGCCGCGCCTGTCGAGCGTCCCGCCACCGCCGGAGGCGTTGCATCGGCAATTGGGCCTGAGCTTCGAAATGCTGTGGCCCGTTCCGGAGCGCAGCACGGTGCGTGAGCTGGAGACATCGATCGCGGAGGGCGATTTCGAACGAGCCATCATGCTCGCCGAGCAGCTGGTTGCGCGCGCGTTGGCGAGTACCGCCGCGCTACTCGGCGGCAACTTGGACGCGCCACGCGATCCCTCGACCGTGGCGCTGCTCCTGGGCCTGGAGGGCCGCCGTTATCTGGAGTTCCGCGCTTTGGTTCGGGACGTTCGCTCTGGCCGTGGCGTCAATGAGGGCGAGGCGCTGGGCGCGTATGCAACGGCGATCGAGGTGCGTCTAGCGCGCGCGCGCATCCAAAGCCGCAGCTGATCAGCGCGCGTCGCTGCTCGCCGATAGCGCGCCCGAGACCTGGGCCGTGCCGTCATCGGTGCGAAGTTCTCCCACCCAACCGCCGTCCAGCTTGGTGGCTTGCGCATCGTCCCCGACCTGCGCCGTACCGCTGGCGGTAATGCTCAGCGTCGCGGTCGCGGTGCCAGAGCTGAGCTGCGCCCTCCTCCACGCGGCCGCGACGGCATTGCTACACAAGCTCATCGCGCAGCTCTGATCGCAGCTGGCCAGCGCCGCGCTGCCCGGGCTGACGCCGTAAGTGACCAGCACCTGGCCGACCTGCGCGCAGTCCACGCTGCGTGAAAGCGCGAGCTCAGCGCTGGTCACGTCGGGAAACTCGAGCAGCGCGGGCGCGACGGCCAGCGCGGTCACCAAGCGAGACGGCACCCAGCTCAAATCCATGCCGAGAAGCAGGGTATCGCTCGAATCCGCCGACCAGGTGCCGAGCACGAATCCCGGAAAGCCGGCGTTGGTCGGGGTCGCCGTGCCCACGGAACTGAGCGTGAACGAAGCCGCGCCGCTGAGCGCTGTCACGTGCCCGACCAGCGCGTCCGGAGCGTTCAGCGCGAGCAGCCCGGCGGTCATCCAGCGTACGGCGGGATCGCGCATGCGACGAGCCGCGTTCTTGCCGAAAGCGCTTTCTAGTTCGCTATCCCAGTCATTGTCGCTGCGCGCGACGTTGAACGCTTCGCGGCTAGCTGCGGGGGTCTCGGTGCCCATCTCGTCCAGCAAGGCCTCGACGTCGTTCTTCGCGCTCCCGAGCAGGGCGCTCTCGGCGACACTGACGCTCGCTTGGATCAGCTTGTCGAACTCGGGGTGCGGATCGGTCGCGCCCAGACTCAGTATCAGGTCGGTCTCGCTCAGATTCAGGGGGCGATCGCTAGCGTAGATCGAGACTTGATTGCCATCGCCCTCGCTCAGCGCCGGCAGATTCGCGCAGCCGCCGACGTAGTGACCCGCGCGAACGGTGACCGTCAAGTCGACGCCGACGCGAACCTTGGGGATCACGAGGGGCGCTTCGGGCTTGGCTGGTGGTGCCAGGAGATCGCCGTCGGGTGGAGGATTGCCTGCAAGGTCGCTGCAGCCCGCGCCGTGTCGCTCGCTCGCGGTCGCGGTCCACTTCGTGATCTGTCGTCGCCCGCTGTAGGAAGGGTGAACACTCAAGGCGGTCATGCCCGTCGCGCTCACGGAAACACCCAGGTGATCCTGCGCGCCGCCGCTCGATGCGCGCACGCTGAACTTCGCCGGCTTGCTCGGCGCGATCAAGGTCACGCGGGCGAAGCCGTCGTCGTCGGTCAGGACCTCGCTCGCGTCGAGCACCGCGTCGGCCGCTGGATCGCCACCTTCGGTCGCTGGATCGCCTCCCTCGAAAGCGAAGCGGACCCGGAACGGTCCCGCCGGAGTGGTCTGCGCGGTCAGTTGATGGCTCTCTTTGGGCTGCAATTCGAGGAGCTCAGCGGGAACGAAGTCGATCTTCACCGCCTGAGGCTCGCTGCCGCCGCTATCGGCGCCCGCGTCGCCGCCACCGGCGCCGCCCGCGCCTCGCGGAGCGTCCACAGCCGCGCCATTGCTGCAGGCAGCCGAAAACGCCGCGCAAGAGGCCAAGAGCAGCGCTGAAAGGCCGGGTTCGAAGCGGCTATTTTGCGAACGAGTCCGGGACAAAGTGAGTTTGGAGAGCGTAGGCTCTCCCGAGCGGTTCGCAAGCGAAAGCACGGCCTCCGCGTAGGCCGAAAATGCTAGGGTTTTCTCCTCGTGGCCTCGCTGGTACCCCCCTCCGTCAAGCTCCTGATCGTCGAAGACGAGCCGGGCCTCCGTCAGATGCTGGAGATCCTCTTTCGGCGTGAGGGCTATTCGGTGGTCTCGGCTCCCGGCTGCCGCGCAGCGCTCGAAGCGATCCATCAGCATCCACAGCCTTTTCCAGTGGTGCTGTCCGATCTCGCGATGCCAGATGGATCGGGCATGGAGGTGTTGGCGGCGGCGAAAGCGCGCAACCCGGCCACCGAGGTGATCCTGATCACCGCCCACTCCACGGTCGAGAACGCGATCGGGGCGATGCGCAGCGGCGCGTACGATTTCGTGGCCAAGCCGTTCGACGCGGCCGAGCTGGCGATGCTGGTCGGTAAGGCGCTGGAGAAGCAGGAGCTCTCGCTCGAGAACCGACGCTTGCGAGCGCAGGTGTCCGAGCTCAAGGAGACGGATCTGCTGGGGCGCAGCTCGGCCATGCGCGCGGTGCTCGATCTCGTGCAGCGCATCGCCAACATGCGCACGACCGTGCTCATCACCGGCGAGAGCGGCAGCGGCAAGGAGCGCGTCGCGCGCGCCGTGCACGACGCCTCCGATCGCCGGGAAAAGCCATTTCTGGTCGTCAACTGCGGGGCGTTGCCCGAGGCGTTGATGGAAAGTGAGCTGTTTGGTCACGAGAAGGGCGCGTTCACCGGCGCGCAGAGCAAACACCTCGGGCTGTTTCGCGAGGCCAACGGTGGAACCGTGTTGCTCGACGAAGTCGGCGAGCTGCCCGCAAATCTTCAGGTCAAGCTGCTGCGCGTGCTGCAAGAGCGCAGCGTGCGAGCCGTGGGTGCGACGCAGGAGACGCCGATCGACGTGCGCGTGCTGGCCGCGACCAACCGCGATGTCGAGTCGGACGTCAGCCTGGGCAAGTTTCGTCAGGATTTGTATTATCGCCTGAACGTGATCCGGATCTCGCTTCCGCCCTTGCGCGATCGGCGTGAAGACATTCCGATGCTCGCCGAGCGCTTCGTGCGTCGCTTCGCCGACGAGATGGGCAAGGAGATTGCGGGCTTCACCCCCGACGCCATTCGCGGCCTACAGGCGTACGCGTTCCCTGGCAACGTGCGCGAGCTCGAGAACATGATCGAGCGAGCCGTCGCCTTGGCCGGGTCCAGCGTCATCGGTCTCGGGGATTTCCCTCAGGAGCTGAGCGGCTCGGCGGGTGCGCCGGGTGGCGCGCTGCTCGAGCTGCCAGAGAGCGGATGCAATCTAGACGAGGTGGTCAACGAGGTCGAACGCCGCTTGCTCACCTCCGCCCTCGAGCGAACGGGCGGGGTACGTACGTCCGCCGCCAAGCTGCTCGGGATCAGTTTTCGCTCGATGCGTTACCGCTTGGCCAAGCTAGGCCTAGGCGATGACGAACCAGACGAGCCTGATCGAGAATCACAACGAGAGTGAGCAGCGCGCGCTCGAGACCGAGCGAATCACTCACCCTCGTTCTCGATATACACTTCACCGGTCATACTCGTGCTCGCGTAGCGCGAGAAGACGCCGTTGCCATTGACGTCACCGCGGGCCTGAATCACATACCAGTCGAGTGGTTGCGCGGTAGCAAAGGGCGGGGCACTCGTGATCTGTAGCGGTGGGATGAGCGTGCCCGCGACGCCCGCGTTCACCAGGTAGCTGAACATCACGCTCTCTTTGACCGAGGGCGCGAGTTGCCGCCAAAGCGCGGCGTCCGCATGACTCGAATGAATCGAGGGGTCGAAGGTCGTGCGCGTTGTACCCGGCGTGGCCTGCGGATACCAATTCAACCCGCCGTTGGTCGCTGACACGTTCAGGTAGATGTGGTTCTCGGCCATGTACGACTCTTCCGCGCTGCGAATGGCCTGAGTCACGGCCATGGCTTCCGTGCCTCGCGCCGACTGCATGTGACGCTGAAACCCCGCTACCGCCAGGAGCGACAACACCGCGGTGATGACCACCACGGCGAGTAGCTCGACCAGCGTGAAGCCGCGACGCGAACTACGGACTCTATGGCGAGACGCGATCAAAACAGCCGGAAGATAGCGCAATCTCTCACTCCTTGCCACAGACCCACAAAAAACGGAAGGCCCGCACCGTGAAGTGCGAGCCTTGGCCATCGAGCACGGCCTACGCTGGGCGCGCGTCGCACTAGCTCATTCGTCGGGATTTATTTCTTGGATCGAAGGCGAGAGCACTACCTGTTGGTTGCGGATGACGGCGCTGCGCGTGAACTGAGAAAAGATGGTGCCGTCTCCGTTCAGGTCGCCAATCGCAGTCGAGTCGAACGAAACGCCAGGCGTCGCGATGTACTGGTATTGGTAGTACTGCGGGCCTTCCATCGAGAAGTGCAGGCAGACCCAGCTGGCGGTGGAGGAACCCTCGTTGTAGTCGGTCTGTGGCGCCGTGCTCGCCTGGTACTTCTTGCCCTGAACCAAGTCCATGGTCGCGGGCACCTTGCTGGACGAGGTGCACAGGACGTTTGCGCCCGCGACGGTGCCTTGGTCGGCCAAGACGGAGGCGACCATGATCTCTCTCGACCACGCGCCAGCGCCATCCTTGGAGATCTGACCGAGGGTATTGCGGGCTTCAGCCGTCTTCGAGTTGGTCACGTACTTCTTGACGCCGAAGATGGCGAGGGCGGCCAAGATGCCGACGATGGCGACGACGATCATCAATTCGACGAGTGTAAAGCCGCGCGCGTTTCGGAGTTTCGTAATCATGGGGAGGATCCTTTTATGGTGGGTCTGGTGGCAAGCGCGAGCCGGTCAACAGACCCGCGCGCGACGACTATTTGGTTGGGCCGCCGTAACCGGCATTGCCCGCGTTTCGCTCTCGAACGGCACGATTTAGAATTCGCTAACCGGTCGTGGACCGAATCGTCCAACGAGCAGATACCTAGCAGGTCGCGTGCCAAACTCGCGCTGCCCGCCGCGATCGCGAATTTCGCCGCCTTTTTAGCGATGTGTTGCCGCCCGCGGCGAAAACGACCGCCGCTAGGTGCCGAAAATTGTCAACGCGGCCGCGCTGGGCTGACGAAAAGAAGTAGGGCGCTGGACGGTCACGGACTCCCACTCTTGCTGACGTCGAGTGTGCTTGTCGCACCAGGTAGGCGGTCCTGGATTTTGCCCCAAGCGCGCCAAGAAGTCGCGCATTCCGCGCTGATCGCCGCGCACGCCGCGCTGTCCCAACTCGGCCCGATCGCCGAGATGGCTCCGCGCGAGACGAAGGGCAGATCCTTACTCCAGGCCTGAAGGAACGCATCGCGACGCGCCTGACTGCGATCGCGTTCCTCCGCGCCGACGGCCTTCTTCAACAGGGCACTGACCAGGGATCGGATCTCCGGATCGTCGTTCACCTGCAGCATTCGCTCGAGAAACTGGCGCGATGCCGTATGCTCTCCGGATTTGGTCAACAGGCCCGCAGCGATCACGCACTGATAGGGGATGTTTTCGTTACTGCCCACGAGCTCGCAGGCGTGAGCGAGAGTGCGGGCGCCGGTCAAACGCCATTCGTCTTGCTCTTTCGGATCCGTGAAAATAGTCGGCCCTAGGTAAGCGAAGAACTGTCCGGCCGATGCCCAGAGCCCCTGATTGTACGGGAACTCCCGCATGCCGCGTTCCAAGATGCGCCGCGTTTGCCGGTAGGCTTCTCGGCTCACGGCTTTGGCTTGGAGCGTGAGTAGGCCATCGGCCATGCGATACGGAGCCTCGAACTTCGGGTCCAGTTCGTTGATGGTCTCGATGTACTGGCCGACGAATTCGAAGCTGCGTTTCTCCTGGAAGTGAATCCCGGAGGAGACCAGCACGTGCGCGAAAATCAGGTCTGCGAGCGCCGAACGATAGCCGAGGCTCATCGCCACGACTTGGTTCGGTGGCGGCAGCGGGAATACGTCGTTCCGGATTTTGGTGGCGAAAAAGCGATCATTCAGCGGCCCACGCAGCGCGTTGACCGAAAGCGCGGCGAGCGCAATCGCCGTGAGCGCGATGGAGTTGTTTCGCCGAGGCTGCATCGCAAACGAGGCCCTGGCTCATCGAGCAAGGGTTGACGTTACGACTTTAGTCGTTGCTCGAATACAAGTCACCGGTGAAACTTGCGGCGGCAAATACCGTGTCCACGCCATCGCCGTGGATATCGGCGCGGGCTTTGACCACATACCAGGGGGCGGCGACCGTCGGCGGCCAATTGCCGACGGTGATGTCCGTACCGAGCACAGTGGGCGCCGAGTTGGCGCCCGCGGTGCAGGCATAGACGAACAGCACCGGCCCGCTCGCCTGCACGGCTAGCTTCTGCCAATCGTCCGCGCCGGTGCCCGGTCCAGCGAAGTTCATCTTCTGCTTACCGGGCAGGGGATTGTTCGGGTAGTACGCGCTCAGATTGGCCCCAGAAGGACCGAGGTAGTTGAACGTTTCGTCCTTGTAGGCCTCTTCTGCGATCTTGATGTTGGCGAACATCGTCATGACTTCCGCCGTCTTCGAATGCGCAGAGAGCCGACGGTAAGAGACGCTCGCGATCAGCGCCAGAATGCCCACGATGGCGACCACTGCCATCAATTCAGCCATGGTGAAGCCGCGTGCGGCGGCGCGCCGAGCGCTGACTTTGAACTGTGACCCTTGCATCTGCCGACCTGTTCTTTGACTGCTCAAGGTAACCGGAAACAAGCGGCAATGCCACGTTCTCCTTCGGGGCTGATCGCCCGGGCTCCTCGCGCTCGCAGTTCCGACGTGGGGAAGCGACACACAAGCGCCGCTCGGTCGCGCTACGTCGAACGCGATTTTGGTGTCACTCGACTTCGCGATTGATCTCCAGTGGCTGGAGCTTGGGCTCGGCGCCGCGCTCGACGGAGCCGGAAATCGAGAAGCTACTGGTCACGCCGTCGCCGTCCAGATCGCCGCGTGCGCGTGCGGTAAATGTCGAGCGAGAGTCGCTATTGTTGCTCTCGAAGGCGAAGGAATAGGCGTGCGGCGCATCGAAAGCGAAATCCAGAGTACGCCAGGTGGGGGTGTCCCAAGTGCCGGGCGCATCGAGCACGAGCTCGCCTCGCGGCGTGACTGCAGGTGTGAACGGGGCGCTCTCCGGGTAGGCGCTCTCCGGCGGTAGACCCGCGGCGCGCAGGGTCGCGTGGGCGGCGATGCGCTTCAACCCCTCGACCGGCTCCGAAAGACGCGAGGCGTGGACGTTGCGCAGGAACGTCGGAATCATCGTCGCCGCAACCGTGCCGGTCAGGGACACGGCAACGGCGAGTTCGAGTGGCGTCAATGCCCGCATGGGAGCTCGGGGCCAGAGGCTGGAGGCAGAGGAGAGAGCGAGCGAGCGCGCCGACGAGGCGGCTATGGGAAGCGAACGACGACAGTGGCCGATTTGCCGGCGTCGACCGTAATCGTCTTGGTCTTGCGGCCGTGTTCCGAGTTTACGAACACGATCGTGTGCGAGCCGGGCGGAACGCTGACGTTCATGCGCGGCGTCTGACCCATGGGGCGGCCATCGAGCACCACGTTGGAGGCGGGGATGGCGTTTAGGTTGAGGGTGCCGTTACCAGACATCGGTTTGGGTGCCGGCGCGGGCGCGGGCGCAGGCGCAGCACCTACGACGCCTCTCGAGATGGGCGCGGGGGCCGGGGCGGGTGCTGGCGGCGGTGCTTCACTGCCGGCTGCCGTCAGGTTGACCAAGAACGTTCGCTCGGCTTGGCCGTCTTCGAAGGCGACGCGCTGTTCGAAGTCAGTGAAGCCCTTCTTCGTCGCGACGACGCTGTACGGCTTGTCGACCGAGATATCCACGGTGATCGGCAATTGCGGCAGCGGACGGCGCTCCGAGCCGCTGACCAAGAGCACTTTCGCGTTCTCGGCGTTATCACCCAGCTTGATCGTGGCCAGGCCCTTTTTGACGCGCAACTTGGGCTCGATGGTTTGCATCTGGTCGGCTTCGACCGTGATGTGCTTTTCGAACGAATCGTAGCGTTCGCCGCCGTCGAGGTGCACGAGGTGGTCGCCGGGCGAGAGCTCCTTCAGCTCTTGCGGCAGCGGGCCGATCTCTTTGCCATCGACCGAGAGCTTGATGCCGCGACCCTCTGCTGCCACGCGGATACCCGTGCCATCACTGGCGCGGGTGAGCGCGATATTTTGCACCGCTTCGTCGCCGTTGCTGATCTTGACGGCTTGATCCGCCGTCGGTTGGTAACCCGCGGCGGTGACCTTCACGAGATGCGTGCCCGCGGCCAGATCCACCACGCGGCACGGCGAAGCCTCACACTTCTTCGCGCCGTCGACGTAGACCTCGACGGTGTCGATCGGTTTGTTGCCAGGGCCCGCGACGGTGAGGACCATCGAGCCCTTCTTGGGCATCAGGAACATCGCGCCGGCGCCGGCGCCGGCGAGCAGCAAGACAACGACGCCGATCATCAAGCCGCGCCCACTGCTGCTCGGCTGAGCGATTGGCGGCGGTTCGAAGACCGCTTGCTGGGGGGGGACTGGCGCCGTGTACGGGACCGGGACGGCCTTGGGCGGCGGAAGCGGCGCACGCGGTAAAGTGGGTGGCGGCGCGCCCGGGGTCGGGGGCCGCGACATCAGCGTCGGTTGACGCGTGGTGGGCGGAGGAGCGCCGGCAGCTGGTGGCGGGGTGGGCGGCGACGGCGCACCTGCGGCCGGCGCGGGCGGCGGGGGCGCGCTGTGGAGCAACGAGCGCGCGGTGTCTTCGACGCTCTTGTCGAAGACCATGGTGGCTTCGTCTTCGTCGTCCCAGTCGATGTCGACGCCTGGCTTGGTTTCGGTCTTCTGACTCGGAACCGGAGTCTTTTCGTCTTCGTCCGCCGGCCTGGCACCGACCGCGCGCGCGGGATTCGTGCTCAGCGGCGGAGCGATTGGCGGCGGCGCAGAGACGCTGCCAGCCGTCGCCGCAATCGGCGGCGGCGCAGGCGGCGGACCGTTGCCGATCGAGGACGGGCTCGGCGGCGGAGGCGGAATGGGGAAGCCGCCGCTGCCGGTGGACCGGGAAGGGGGTGGCGCCGGGACGCTGCTGCGCGGCGGGGGTGGCGCGGGCGGACGGCTCGCCGTCGGCGGCGGTGGCGGTCCGGCCGGACGAGCGCCAGGCGCGACGGGCGCGGCCAACCCCAGCAGCGTTTTCTGGCGGGTGGCCGACGATGGCGGAGCCGCGGGAGCGCGCGGCGCAGGCGCAGCACTGGGGCGCGACTTTTTTGCTGCGAGCCCGTCGAAAACGTCCAGATCAGAACCGGCCTTGTCGCTCATCGCTTTCGCTCTTTAGATAGTTGAATCTCGGCCGCCGGCAACGCCTGTTCGCGTCCCCGACCCGAAGATTCTCCGTCCGAGTGGCATTGGGCGATGCGCCATCCGCCCCCCGGAACCGGGGAATATCCGCTATTTGCAGCGGAATTCGTCAGCGCACGATACCCTCCCTTGGCACATCTTGGCGAGAAATATTAAACAAATTAGCGAGCTCGCATGGTTCGCTGGTGATCTCGTCCGACGCGCCGGTGATAACTCGAAAGTCGAAGCGCTCACATTTCGTTCGGTGACGAAAGAGTCAGCGGTAACGCACGCGTTTTTGCTGGAGCAGAGCCCAGACTGTCGGAGGAACGACGGGGGTGTCGGGAAATAGGCGACGTGCGCCCGGGCCCTCCGCCCGTGCCAGGCCCACGCCCTGACTCGCCGGCGCGCTGCTTGCGTCGCCGCCTTCGTGACTATCGCGAGTGTCGCCCAGGACGACACCAAGCGGTCGGAGGAAGAACAGACTCGAGCTGCAACCGAGCCGCTTGAGCAATTCGTTGAGCAGTGGGCCCTCGCCGCCCGGACGCGCGCCAGCCGTAAAGCGCACGAACACGAGCATGCCCGCAGCGTCGATGCCCATGGCGGAAGTCGCGCTGTTGCTGATTGTCTCAGCGGCCGCGAAGCCACGCGTGACCAATGTCGAGCGGGGGGGAGCCGTGCTCGCGATCAGGAAGCGAGCACCGTCGTGATAGAGCGCGACCGTGCCGATGCCTTCGCCGAGGGGCTGAGTGATATCCAGTACGCGCTGGCTCGCCGCTTCGCCCGCGGCCACCACGCGCAAGAACTTGGGATCCAAGCGCATGATGCCCACGTGCGTGTCGGGGCGAGTGGCGTCCGGACGCAAGGTGGTCTTGGCGATCGCATAAGGCCAACCGTATTGCGGTAGGCCCTGCACGCTCCACACGCCTTCCGCACTTTCGGCGGGGGTCAGCGTCGGTTTGAGCGGATCGCCAGGCAAGATGTGACGCAAGGTCAGGTAGAAAAAATCACGCTGTTCGGTGTTGATATACCGGGGGAAGTTCATCAGCGCCATCAGGCGAATCATGCGTCGACCCATGAATTCCCAGCCCGCCATGCCCGGGACGGGCCCGCGCGCTTCGGACACGTCGTCGAGCGCGCGGTTGAGTTTGGGCAACGTGCCAGTGAGCGCTGCGTGATAGTACTCGAGCCCGGTGTGCCCCGGATTCATATCCAGGTGTATCCCGTAATTGCAGCGCGCGCGCTGCATGGCTAGCGCGAGCACGTCCGGGTCGACGCTCGAACCATAGAAATAGCCGATGAAGCCTTCCTTGGTCATGCACAGCGCGCTGCGCACGGTGCGTGCTTCTTCAGTCCACCCCGGCGGCACGCCGCCCCACCAATGGCGCTTGTACGGGTTGATCACGCCATCCTGGAGCAGCGCGGTCATGTTCTGTCGGAACGAGACGATGTTGTCGGGCACCGGCGCCTCTTCGGGCCAGGTGCCGAACGCAGTCGAGCCGTCGGACAGCTCGGCGACGGTAGCGGCGAAGGGCTTCGGTGGCAGGTACAAAACCTTCTCCGCCATCATGCCGAATTCGCCGTGAATGGCTTGAAAGCCGCCGTTGAAACCAGCGAGCATTCGCCCCATGACGGCTGGCGTTCGGGGCACCATTCCAGGTCCAGTCTCGCCCGTCGCGCTCTTCGGCTCGACGGTCCCGCTCATCGCGTGCAATTCGACTTGTCGTGGGTCCCAGAGCGTGACGAAGACCTGCGAATAGATGCGCGCGCGGTCGCTGCGGATGAACGAATACACGAACGGCGAAGACGCGCCCGGGTTCTTCAGAATGAACGGATCCTTGTCCGTCGAGGACCACTTTCCTTCGCCCTTCAACGGCGGTGAAAGCATCGGTTCCATCGGCGCTGGCGGCCAACCAGTTTCCGGATCGGTGGCTTCGCTGGAGGGCGTGGTGAAGAGATCGCCGAGCTCTTCTTGCACGGCTTCCGAGCCGTCGTCGCCGGTCACCGTGCCCATGATCTGATTGAAGTGATCGACGCCGTCGAATGCAACCGCCTTGAGCCATTGCATCCGGTCATCGCCGAACCAGGGCAGCGCGCGAACGCGATCGACGGCCCACGTCACGAGGTTGCCGGGACGCGCTTTGGGCGCCGTCTGCTCCTTGAGCCACGGGTTGGGATCGACCGGCAGGGCAGGGTCAGTCTGCATGCGAATGCGGTGCGAGTCGGCATCGATCAAGAGCGCGTTGCTCGAGAAGCCGAGCACGACCTTGTAGGCTGGCGAATCGAGCTTGAACGCGCGCCGTCCGAAGCCCTGCATCTGCCCGGTCTCTTGCAAGTTGGTGAGCGAGTTCTGCAGTCGTGAGAGCCCGGTCCAATTGCGTCCGACCGGGCGCGGCTCCGAGCGGAGGTCGGCGTACTGGACGCTGGTGATGGCGTTCTCGGCGCCGATCAACCAAGCCGCGCGATCACCGTTCACGATCAGCCCTCGCTCGGTGGCCACGGACGTGTCCGAGACATTGAACACGTCGGTCAGCTCGATCAGGTGGCCCTCGGGCGAGACGCGCGTCTCGACGACGAACACGTCCGTAGGGTCCGCGCCGCGCTGCGCCAACGCGACCGCGCGCGGTCGCCGGACTGGGGATCTCGCGACCGTGGCGGAGTCGGTGATGAAGTGCACGTCCTCGGCTTCGGCGCGCAGGCCGCGTTCGGCCAGCGCGAGCACGATCGCGCGTGTCAGATCGGTCTCGGCGCGAGTCTTCGCCTCCACGCCATCGGTGCGCTGCAGCAGCCAGGTCAGCAGGAGCAAGAGCGGCATGGGCCGCAGGCCACGCATCAAGCGCTGTGGCTCGAGCGCCTCGCGACCGATCTGAGGCAGGTCCTGCAGGTTGAGCCGGCGAACGGTCGCGGCCAGGGCCCTCGGACCCCAAGCGTTACCCGCCACGGATCGCTCCGAACTTTCGTGCCGTGCTGCGTTTGGTCCCGCGAGACATCAACCCACTACGCCAAACCCGGCGTTACCATCCGGTGCCATCCTGGGCCCAGTTTTCTATCAGCAGCGCCCCGCCAACTGAATTGGCAAATTCTGCAACAGAGTTTGCCAACAGCAATCGGTCGGCCGCGATTGGCCGCGAAACTTGAGCGTATAAAGCCAATGATTCTAGCCGCTTGCCAAATTGCGAGCTGAGTCCGATCCTGGGCACGTCGCATGCTACGCTCCGTAGCGATGTTTCTTCGCTCTCGGCGCGGTTGGCTGCTGGGCACGGCACTATTTGCCGTGGGCTGCCTCTCGCCCACGCTGCCGTTGCCGCCACCCGGCGACCCGACCGTGTCCAGCACGGAGACCGCGGGCCTGGTGCGCCTGACCGGCAGTGTGCAGCCGCAGAGTGAAGTCTTCGCGCTGAACCACACCACCAACTTGATCCGCGGTCAGTACACCGAGTCCGGCGCGTATGATTTTACGCTGGAGGCGCAGGAGCGCGACGGCATTTCTCTCTGGTACGTGCACGGCACGGTCGAGAGCCCACAGAACGACTTCGTGCTCAAGCTGACTCCCGCGACCCCTTGAGTCTGGTCTCGCTCTCCCCCGTGCCCGTGCCCGCTCCATCTCTGACTCCGACGGGAGATTTTCTTGACGGTCACGAGTCCCGTCGCAACCGTCATTGCCTTCGGCGTCTAGCGATAGGTCCGCAGCACCCGTCGTCCGTCGCTGGCGCGGTGTGAGATGCCGATGGCGGCGGCGGGGAGTTCGGGGGCGGTCGAGTCTTCGTCCTCGAGCTCGCCTACGAGATCGTAGTCACTGGCTTGGGTGATGCGTACGCGTCGGAACTCACCGGGCAAGGCGCTGCCGCCGGAGAGGTACACGCAGCCGTCGATCTCCGGGGCCTGCCCCGCGTGGCGGCCCATCATCACGAGCTCACTGTCTTCACTCGGGCCTTCGACCAGCACGTCCAGCTCGAGGCCGACCATGGCGCGGTTCTTCTTTTTGCTGATCCGGCGCTGAATGCTCATCAGCTTTTTGGCGCGAGCGGCGATCGTCTTCGCTGGAACCTTGTCCGGCAGGGTGCTGGAGTGCGCGCTGGATTCATCCGAATATTGGAACACGCCCACGCGGTCGAATTCGGCGAAGCGCACGAACTCACACAGCTCTTCGAACTCTTCTTCGGTCTCGCCGGGGTGCCCCACGATGAACGCGGTCCGGAAAAATAGCCCTGGAATGCGCGCGCGTAATCGCAGCACCAGCTCGCGCAAACGGTCCCCGCCGTGGCCGCGCTTCATGCGGCGCAGCATGCCATCGGCGGCGTGCTGGAGCGGCATGTCGATGTACGGCACGACCTTCGGGTGGTTGCCGATCAGATCGATCAGCTCGTCGGTCATCTTCTCCGGGTACAGGTAGAAGACTCGCACCCAGCGCAGCCCGGGGACGTCCGCGATTCGGCGCACGGCATCAGCCAAGTTCGAGCCGTCTTTCAAATCCCGGCCGTACGCGATGGTGTCTTGCGAAACCAGGTTCACTTCCAGGACGCCCGCGGTGACCAACGCCTCCACCTCGCGCACGATGTCGTCGGCCGGGCGCGATCGCTGCTTGCCGCGCATTTCCGGGATGACGCAGAACGAGCAGCTGCGGTTGCAACCTTCGGCGAGCTTCACGTACGCACTGCGGCCGCGCGTGGAGAGACGTCGCGGGTCGCTCGCCGTGATGACCCAATCCGCCGGGTTACCGACCAGCATGCGTGCCGCGTTACCGCTCAGCACGGTCTCGAGCTTGAGCATGTCGCTCGAACCCAGGAAATGATCGACCTCCGGCAAATCGGCCGCGAGGTCATCCGGGTAGCGCTGACTCAGGCAGCCGGACACGACCAGCTTTTGGCACGCGCCGGTGTCCTTGTAGGCGGAAAGCTCCAAAATCGTGTCGATCGATTCCTTCTTGGCGGCATCGATGAAGCCGCAGGTGTTGACCACAATCACCGAGGCGTCTTCGGCCTCGGCCACGTGGCGGTAGCCAGCGCGCTCGGCAACGCCGAGCATCACCTCGCTGTCGACGCGGTTCTTGGGGCAGCCGAGGCTGACGAAGTGGATCGTGCGATCGGCCTCTACTTGGCTCATCGGTCCATCATGCGGCGGAAGCGGTCGAAGAGGTACAAAGCATCGTGCGGTCCGGCTGCGGCTTCCGGGTGGTACTGTACGCTGAAGGCCTCTGCGTCCGTGGCCTCGAGGCCCTCGCTGCTGCCGTCGTTCAAGTGTAGGTGCGTGCTTCGCGCGACCCCCTTGAGCGAATCCACATCGACCACGAAGCCATGGTTTTGGGTCGTGATTTCCACGCGTTGCGTGGTCAGGTCCTTGACCGGTTGGTTCAGCCCGCGGTGGCCGAACTTGAGCTTGTAGGTGCTGGCCCCAAGGGCGCGCGCGAGCAACTGGTGTCCGAGGCAGATGCCGAAGATCGGTTTCTTGCCGAGCAAGCCGCGCACACTGTCGACCGCATAGGGCAGGGCGGCGGGATCGCCCGGGCCGTTCGAGAGAAAAATGCCGTCTGGGTTCAGCGCGAGCGCAGACTCCGCCGTGGTGCTCGCGGGCACGACCGTGACTTTGAACCCGCAATCGACCAAGCAACGCAGGATGTTGCGCTTGGCGCCGTAGTCGAAGGCCACGACGTGAAAGTTGCGGCCGCTCGGGGCGCTGCCGCCATCGCGTGGATCGAGGGCCGTGACGCCCCATTCTGCGCGCGACTCCTTGAACTCGTAGCTGAACTTGGGGCTGACTCGCGTCACCAAATCCAGGCCTTCCATATTGGGAGCGGAGCGCGCACGGTCGACCAGCGTGTCCGGAGCCTCCGTACCAATGGCGCCATTTTGCGAACCGTTGTCGCGCAGGTGCCGAGTCAGCTTGCGCGTATCGATCTCGGAGATGCCGATGATGCCGTTCCGAGCAAGGTAGGCGTCCAGCGTCTCTTGCGAGCGATAGTTCGAGACCACCGGGCTCTCTTCGCGGATGACGAAGCCGGCGACTTGCGGCTTGTCGTTCACGCTCTCCGCGTCTTGATGGTTGATGCCGGTGTTGCCGATCTGTGGCGCGGTCATCGTCACGATTTGGCCGGCGTACGAAGGGTCGGTCAGCACTTCTTGGTAGCCGGTCATCCCGGTGGTGAACACGACCTCACCGATGGCGACGGTGTCCGCACCGAAGGCCTTGCCCGGAAAAACCGTACCATCAGCCAGAGCGAGGTAGGCAGGGCGCGTGCTCATGGTGCACCTCCAGCCGCCTCGAAGGCAATCCGACCTCGAGCGAGGGTGAGCATGATCTTTCCTTTGAGTTCGTGCTTCATGAACGGCGTGTTTCGACTTTTGGACTTGAACGGGAGTTGTTCGACGATAAGCATCGCTTCCGGATCTATCAACACGACCTCCGCCAACGCGCCCTCGCGGATGCGGGGTGCCTCGACGCCCACGATGCGCGCGGGACGAGCGGACAGCGCGTCGATCAAGCGAGCCAGGCCGAGGCCGGATTGTCCGACCAACTTGAAGAGCAAACCGAAGCACAGCTCGAGGCCGATCATGCCCGGCTTGGCTTCCGAGAATTCGCAGTCTTTCTCCAGAGAAGAATGCGGCGCGTGATCGGTCGCAATGGCGTCGATTGTGCCGTCGGCGAGCGCTCGGCGCAATGCGTCGATGTCGGCTTCCTCGCGCAGTGGAGGGTTTACCTTGCAGCCCGTGTCGTAGCCCAGCACCGCCTGGTCCGTCAGCAGGAGATGATGCGGAGTGACTTCACAAGTCACGTCGATGCCGCGCGATTTGGCTTCACGAATGATGCGCACTGACCCGAGCGTCGAGATGTGCGCCGCGTGGTAGCGGGCTTTGGTGTACTCGGCGAGCAGCACGTCGCGAGCGATGATCACGTCTTCGGCGATGCGTGGCCAGCCACGCAGGCCGAGCTTGGCCGACACTTCGCCCTCGTGCATGTCCGCGCCGGCGGTGAGGTCGTGATCTTCTGCGTGTTGAATCACCGGCAGATCGAAATTTTTCGCGTACTCCAGGGCGCGTCGCATCACCGCCGAGGACATCACGCACACGCCATCGTCGCTGACGGCCACCGCGCCTGCATCGCGCAGTTCGGCCATCTCGGTCAGCTCTTTGCCGTGCTGGCCCATGGTGATGGCGGCGATCGGGTGCAAGCTCGGACCACCGACCTCAGCGGCGCGGCTCTTCATCAGCTCGGTGACGGCGCGGGTGTCGTTTACCGGCTTGGTATTGGGCATCACGCACACATGCGCGTACCCGCCCGCCGCAGCCGCGCTGAGGCCACTGCGAATGTCCTCTTTGTACTCCTGCCCGGGCTCGCGCAGGTGCGCGTGCATGTCGACGAAAGCCGGCAAAAGCAGCTTGCCTCGGCCGTCAATCACGCGGGCGTTTTCGGCGCTCGTGAGGCCACGAGCCGCGTCCCGCCCCACGCGGGTGATGCGACCACGCTCGAGCACCACGTCCCCTTGAACGTCCAAGTTGCCGCTCGGGTCGAACGCGCGCACGTCGCGTATGATGAGTAGGTCGGGGGGGGCGTCCACGGCGGCGGTTGATAGCACGCCGGGCCCAATGTGGGCACTCCTCCGGCCGCAGGGCCACGCGCAGGCTCGGATAGCGCCCCGACCGCAGCCAAAGCCCGTGATAGATTGATTCCGGTCATGGCGGACGAACCGAACCCCACGAAGAAACCAGCTCCCGGCGCACGCCCTCTTTCGGTCCCGCCACCGTTGCCGCCTACGTCGCGTGCGCCCAAGGCACCCGAAACCGCGCGCAGCAAGGCCCCGCCCACGCCGATGCGTTCCGCCGGACCGCCTCCGGCTCCGCGTCGGTCGCGGGAGGAATCTCCGTCGGTGCCGGTGCTCGCCGAGCCACCCGCCGCCTCGGTCGCCCCGGCGTCTTCGCCCAATGCTTCGCCGCCTTCGAAACCCAAGGCGGCGCCAGTCTCGTCTCCCAAGGCGTCAGCCAGTCCTTCGGCCTCGCATGCGCCCGTGCCGGTCGTGGCGAGTGAGCTCAGTCAGGCGGGGCGCGCGGCCGTGATCAAGACGTTGTCTTTCGGGACCCACGAAGAGACGGCCAGCGACGCCCCGACCTTGATGAAGCCGAGCGTCCCGGGCGATCGCAATCAAGCCTCGCTGACCCGCGTGCAAAATGCCAAGGATTTAATCTTGGCTTGCGAACGCGAGCTCGAACAAAAACCTGCCCCGAGTGCCCAGCGGGCGGGCCGATTGCACTTCGAAATCGCGCGCTTACAAGATAGCTCGCTCGGCGATTTGGCGCACGCGGCAGAGCATTATCAGTTCGCTCATCGCCTGCTGCCCGATCACTTGCCGTCGATCTTGGGCGCGCGGCGCGCGCTGCTCCAAGCCGGGCAATTCGCAGCCGCTTTGCCGCTGTTCGATGCCGAGCTGCGAGCCACCTCGAACGCGGCCAAGAAGGCGCTCGTCTCGCTGGAAAAAGCGCGCATCCTGGACGAGAAGCTCGGGCTCAAGCGCGAGGCGCGCGATGCCTACGAGGCCGCGCTGGAGCTGGATGAGACCAACCCCTCGGCGTTACGCGCGGTCGAACGGGCCGAGCTCGCGGCCAAGGCCTGGGACGCGCTCGAAAAGACCTACCAGCGTGCCGCGCAGGTGTTGACCTCCGATGGACGGCATCGCGCGGCCGTGCTGTCCGAACGAGCGCGGCTATTCGAGGCGCACAAGCGCGACAATCACACGGCGACCGAGCTGTATCAGGCTGCATTCGAGGCCGATCCGGGCGCGCCGTCCGCTATCTTGGCGTTGAAGCGCCTGCACACCGCGCACCAGCGCCATCACGATTTGATCACGGTGCTCGAGCGCGAGGCCGTGCTGTCCGCGGATCCCGCGGTGCGCGCGCTGTCCTTGTATCGGGTGGCGCGGCTGTACGCCGATCGCATCGGTAACCTGGAATCTGCGGCCGACGCGCTGGAACGCGCGCTCTCTCACGTGGCAGACGAGCCGATGATTTTGGAAGAGCTCGCGCGCGTGTACGAGCTGTCGCGACGCCATGGCGACTTGGTGCGCATCTTGGAGCGCATCGCCGGCAGGCTCGAAGCGTCCACCGAACGAGTCGGAATTTACCATCGGCTGGCGCAGATCTACGAAGACAAGCTGACGGACGAGGCGCGCGCCATCCAATGGTACGAGCGTGCGCTAGCAGCAGAGCGTGGCTACGTGCCGGCAATTCAGGCGCTGGCCAAGCTCTATACGCGTAGCAAGCAGTGGCAAGAGTTGGTTCGTGTGCACACCGGCGAGGCAGAGGCCACGAACGATCCGGCCCGGCGTGCGGCCGCGTACTCGCGCATTGCCCAGATCTACGAATCCGAATTGAAGGTCGTCGACCAGGCGGTGCAGCACCACGCGCGCGCGCTCGGCGTGCTCCCGGGCTACGCTCCGTCGTTCAAGGCGTTGACACGTCTCTACACGCAGGCCCAGCGCTTCCCGGAACTAGCGGAACTGTACGAACGTGCGGTCGATGGCGCCGCCGACGACGAGACCAAGGTCACGTACCTGTTCAAGGTCGGCCGTTTGTACGAGGACGCGCTCGAGGCGCCAGCCCAGGCGCTCACCGCGTACCGACGGATCTTGGACGTGGACCCTCAGCATCTGGGCGCGATCCACGCGCTGCAGCGCGCCGCCGAGCGCGCTGGCCGGTTCAAGGATTTGGTGCAGGCGCTCGAGCTCGAGGCCCAAAAAATCCCGGACAAGCGGCAGAGACTAGCGATTTTGCATCGCGCCGGTGAAGTCTCCGAAGTCGAGCTCGGTGACGATGACGCAGCGCTCGCTTTGTTTCGTAAGATATACGATCTCGATCGCACCTACGCGCCCGCGTTGGCGAGCCTTGGACGGCTGCACTACAAGGCCGGCCGCTATGAAGACCTGCTCGAGACCTATCAGGCCGAACTTCGCATCTCTGGGAAAAATCCGCAATCTGCGGCGCTCTTGTTCAAAATGGGCGAGCTGTACGAAGAGCGCATCGGGCGCGACGAAGATGCGATCATCTCCTATCGCAAGGCGATCGAGATGGATCCGTTCAATCAGCAAGCCCTGCACGCGCTCGGTCGCAAGCTGACCGAACGCAACCGCTTCGACGAGTACGTGAAGCTCCTCGAGCTGGAACTGAGCTCACTCAAGGAACCCGCGCAGCGCGCGCGGACCTCGTTCCGGCTGGGCGAGGTGTACGAGTATCGCTTGAAATCCCCAGAAAAGGCGCTCGCGGCCTACGAGGCAGCGCTCAGCGTGGAGGCTGATTTCCGCCCCGCGCGCGACGGGCGTCTGCGGCTCCTGACCGAGGCGCGCGACTTCAAGCGCTTGGTCGACGAATTGGCGCGGGAAGCGGAGACAGCCAAGGATCCCAAGCTCGCGGTCGCCGCCCTGCTGCGCGAAGGCGAGGTCTGGCGCGACGAGCTCGGCGATCCGGTGCGAGCGATCAGCTGTTTCGAAGCGGTCCTGCACCGAGACCCTGGCCACGTCGACGCGCTCTTGGCGCTCGAGCCGCTGTACGCCGAACGCGGCGCCTGGGATCTGCTGGTCCAAGTGCTCTCGTCCGAGGCGCGCGTGTTCAACGATCCCGGAGCGCGCGTGGGCGCGCTGAGAGAGCTGGCGCGCGTGCAGGAAGAGTTCTCGGGCGCTTCACCCGAACAGGTGCAAAATAGCTATTTCGCTATTTTGCAGCTATTGCCCACGGATCTCGCCGCGCTTCGTGCGCTCGAGCAACGCGCGCTGCGCGAGGGCGACAAGAAGCTGCTGTCGCACATCGATGCCAAGCTCGGCGCGATGGTCGAAGAGCCGCAGCTGATCGCGCTGTACAATACGCGCCTGGCCGAAGCGCTCGAGGAGCTCGGTGACGGCTCCGCGCTGGAGACGTTCCGTTCCGCCCTCAGACACGATCCCGAGAGCATCGCGGCGGCGCGTGGTTTGAGCCGGATCGCCGAACGCGGTCAGATCTCCGAGCTGTTGGAAGAGGCGGCCGAAAGCGAAGCCCGCATGGGTCTCGATCTCGGCGTTGCCGCGCGGCTTTTGATCAAAGCTGCGAACTGTCGTACCGACCGCGGAGATGTCGCTGGCGCCGTGCACAGCCTGGCGCGTGCCCTCGAGATCAACCCCGAGCACGAAGCCGCCGCCGCTCGCGTGCGCGAGCTTTTGCTGTCGCGCGGGGAGGTCGATCGGCTGATCGCGCTTTTCACTCAGGCCGCCACCTCCGCCAAGAAGCCGGAGCGGGTGGCGAGCATTTGGGTCAACGTGGCCGAGCTGTACGCCGACAAGAAGAAGGATCTTCCGGCTGGGCTGGCGGCCCTGCACCGGGCCCAAGCTCTCGTGCCGGGCCACGTGCCGACCTTGATGAAGCTGGCCGACCTATACACCCGCGACGGTCAGTGGGCGGAAGCCGTGGATCGCCTGACGCGAGTGATCGGGCAAGGTCCGGCAGATGACGTCTTGGTCGAAGCGCATGTGCGGCTGGCCGCGGTGGTCGACGAACACCTGGGTGATGCGGGGCGTGCGCTGAGTAATCTCAATGCGGCTCTCCTGCGCGATCCCGATCATCGCGTCGCGCTGGAACGTTTGCTCTCGCTCCAGCGGCGTAACAAACAATTGGACGAGGCCGCCGAAACCGCGCGTCGCCTAGTCAAGGTCTCGCCCGAGTTGAACGCGCGAGTTTCGGCCTTGGTCGAGGTGGGCCGCTTGGAGCGCACCCGTGGTCAAGCCGCAGCCGCGATTCAGGCCTATGAGCAAGCAGTGGCACTGATCGGGGTGGATGGCGCGGCGGCCGTTGAATTTCGCGAATTGGTGGCGAGCGAGGGGCGAAGAGGCAGCGCCAACTACGGCCGCTACGTGGCGGCATTGTCGCGCTTCGCCGAGGATGCGCCTACCTCGTCGCCGGCACTCATCCCGACCTACTTGGAAGTATCTCGCGTGCTGTCCGACGACATGGGCGAATTCGAGCAAGCGGTGCAAGCCCTGACGCGCGGCTTGAGCAAGATCGGCGAGCGCGTGGAGCTGCAAGCGGAGCTTGCCACGCGGCTACTCCGCGCGGGCCAATTCGCTCCCGCAGTCGCGGCGGCGCGCCGGGTGCTCGAAACCGACGTGATGCGGCCATCAGCTTGGCGCGAGCTCTCCGAGGGCTTCAAGGGCCTGGGCCGGGTCGCCGAAGCGACGTTGGCACTCGCGCCGCTCTTGGCCATCAACGCCGCCAATGACCTGGAACGCGCGACGCTCCACGCGCGCCCGTCTCGCGCAGGCGCTGGTCACGCCGGGTCGTTCGACCTGAGCCAATTGCAAGCCATCGCGCCGTTGCCCGCGGACGATGCGGCCAGCTCCCTCCTAGTTCAGATCGCGGAGGGCTTGGGCAAGGTGCACCCGCCCGAGCTGGAGCGCTTCGGCGTCAGCACCCGCGATCGCATCAGCGCGAAGTCCGGGCACCCGCTGCGTGCGCTGGCCGATCGCGTGGCCAACGTGTTCGGCGTCGAAGAGTACGATCTGTACCTGCATCGCGCGCAGGGCGGAGCCATCGACGTGGAATTCAGCGATCCGGTCTCGGTACTCGTCCCGAGCGGCTTCGCGAAGCTCAGCGAAGGCCAACAGGTGTTCCTGCTCGCTCGCGTGATGGCCAATATTTCGCGGAGTATGCAAGCGATCGACCGGCTCTCCGCCGATGCTTTGGCGGTGCTCTTGGCGGCCGCAGCCCGCACCGTCGACTCGTCATTTGCCAGTGGGCTTGCCGACGAAGAGTTCCTGAACAACCACGCGCGGCGCGTTTCGCGCTCGTTGCCCTGGCTGGGGCGTGGCGCGGTGGAGGAGGCCGCGCGGGCCTACGTCGCGGCTCCGCGCTTGGATCCTGCCGAATGGCTGTTCCGCGCCCGACTCGGCGCGCAGCGTGCGGCGCTGATCCTGAGCGATGATTTGCCCGGCAGCATTGGGCTCCTGCGCCAGACCGAAGGAGATCTGGCGGGGCTCACCGGCGCCCCGCTGGCCCAAGGCATGCGCAGCGTCCATGATCTGATGCGGTTTTGGGTCAGCGATCCGGCGCTCGCCGCGCGTCGCAAACTCGGTACGCTCTGATTCAGAACGGGCTCTTGGCGCGCTCGGCCAAGAGCCCTTCCAGCGAATTCCACAGCGCGCGCACGCTTTGAAAGCGATCGTTCGGGTCGATCGCGAGCGCTTTCTCCACCCACACGTCGACAGCGCGGGGCAAGCTCGGCCGGAGTGCATGCAGGCTGGGACGTTCGCCTTTCATCGCCCAGCTGCAAACGTCCAGCATGCTGCCCTTGGGCGCGGGTGTTCGCCCGCTCAGCGCGCGAAACACCAGGACGCCCAGCGAGTAGACATCGATCCGGTGGTCGAGAATGCTGGAGATCCCTTTCCAGGCTTCGGGCGAGATGTAGCTGGGCGTGCCCGCGACCATGCCGTCCGCAGTGAGCTCGCTGGCGTCTAGCATTTTGGCCAAACCAAAGTCCAGCAGCCGCACGCCGCCGCCGCGCGCGGCATCGACGATGAACACGTTGCTCGGTTTTAGATCGCGATGCACGATGCCTTGGCGATGCGCGGCCTCCAGCGTATCCACGATTGGTCGCATCAGCTCCAGTAACTTCGGCTTCTTCAGCCGCCCCCCGACGCGCTCGGCCTCGGCCAAGTAGTCCTCGAAGTCTCTACCGACCAAGACCTCCATGACCAAATACAGGCTGCCGTCTTGAGCGACGTTCAGGCCGTGCACGTACACGGCGCTCGTCCCGCGCAAGCGGGCCATGGCCATGGCTTCTCGCTCGATGCGTCGGCTGTACTCGGGGTCGAGTGATTTGCCGTCGCCCAAAAACTTGAGCGCGACTTCTTCACGCGTCTCGAGATCTCGAGCCCGATACACGACGCCGTGTGCGCCTGCGCCCAGCTTGTCCAAGATCCGGTAACGGTTGTTGACGACATCGCCGGGTCCGAAAGCCATGGGATGATCGGCGAGAATAGCCCAAGAAGGTACTCTCCGCCTATTGCCTGTGCCAAACTCGGCCGCCCCCCAATGGATTTCAAAGCATTGCTCGGTCGCGCCACGACGCTTTCTGTGCGGCGCTTTACGCCGTCGGGCGCGTTTTTGGGCGATCCCACGAATTTGGCGACGGACGCGCCATGCTTGCTCTTGATCGGCTCGGAAATCCCGCTTGGTGCCCAAGTCGGGGATTCGCTCGACGTCTTCGTGTACCTCGACTCCGAGGATCGCCCGCTCGCCACGACGCGCACGCCCAAGCTGAGCCTTGGGGAGGTCGCATTCTTACGCGTCACTACTTGCACGAGCTTCGGCGCTTTCGTCGATTGGGGCCTGGCCAAGGAGCTCTTGGTGCCGTTCAAAGAGCAAACCCGCGAGTTGCACGTGGGGTCACGTGAACCGATTGGCGTCTACTTGGACGATTCGGGCCGCCTTGCCGGCACGATGCGCATCGCCGAAATGCTCGATCTCGAGCCCGCCAACTTCAGCGAAGACCAATGGCTCGAGGGCGAGGCCTGGCGCAATGATCCGGAGATTGGCCTGTTCGCGATCCTCGAGCGTCGCTTTCTGGGCATGGTGCCCGGCTCCGAGCCGCATCGGTTGACCCGGGGGCAGGCCGCGCGCTTTCGCGTCAGCCACTTGCACTCCGACGGCAAGGTCGAACTCTCGCTGCGCGCGCACGCCCACGAAGAGCTGGAAAACGACGCTGAAACCGTGCTGCGGATCATCAGCAAGCCAGGCGTGTCGCCGGTCGGTGACCACTCTTCACCGGAACAGCTGCGCGAGCTCTTTGGCTTGAGTAAGAAGGCGTTCAAGCGCGCTGCCGGACGTTTGCTCAAGCAGGGGTTGGTTTCGCTCGACGCGCAGGGCTGCCTAGCGAAAGTGCCCACTCGAGACTGAATCTCGACCGCTAGCCCGAGCGCGCCTCAGGGGCGCGGCTGACGGAAACACCAAACCATTTGCCCGGCGGTGTTGGTCGTGGAGGCGGCCATCTCCCAGCCTCGCATCCCTGCGGCGTTGGCCTTGAAATTCACGTCATCGACGTTGCCCGCCTCGAAGCAGAAGTACGACCAGCGCTGCTCGACCACGGCCGCAGCCTCGGCCTTCGGCACGCCATAGTGAGTCGAACTTGCGACGCAGCCCACGATGAACGCGAGCGAAATGCTGAGCCCAATCAAAAATCCGCGCATCGGCTCATCTCGAACCAGCTACGTGCCGACTACCAGCAGTTTTTTGTCAGGTCCGCGGGGGCCGCCGTTGGTAGCCCCGGTTTTGTCGCTCGTTCCCCTTGCATCTTGCCGCCCCGCTGAGGTAGACCCGGCGCGCCAGCTGGGACCTGATCGGCTTCGCGGCCGACCCCTGGTGATACGAACGCAGTGATAGAGCAGTGCCTGGGTTCTTGGGCCGATCCAAGAATGCCGACGTGGCGGAATTGGCAGACGCACGTGGTTCAGGTCCACGCGATCGCAAGGTCGTGGGGGTTCAAGTCCCTCCGTCGGCACTGTCGTCGGGAGCTCTGCTCCCGCCCCGCGAGCGGGGCCCCACCCTCGGTTTTGGGGCCCCGGCCCCAAAACTCGAGAAGCGTCCGAGCGTGGGCGGGGACGGTCTGCTCCCGCCCCACGGGCGGGGGCCCACCCTCGGTTTTGGGGCCCCGGCCCCAAAACTCGAGAAGCGTTCGAGCGTGGGCGGGGACGCTCTGCTCCCGCCCCACGGGCGGGGGCCCACCCTCGGTTTTGGGGCCCCGGCCCCAAAACTCGAGAAGCGTTCGAGCGTGGGCGGGGACGGTCTGCTCCCGCCCCACGGGCGGGACTTCGCCGTCGGTTTTGGGGCCCCGACCCCAAGCCGCTCGCTTCGCCGGGCTCGATGCAAGAGCAAAAGGCCGAGCACGGTAATCCGGCTCGGCCTTCTGGCTTTGTGGAGAAATGATTACGGCTAACGTCTCAGCGTGCGCGCTTCTCACCGCCTGGGGGCGGTAGAGGCGGCGGCATGCTGGCGCCACCTGCACCGGTCGGCCGGGGGAGTGGCGGTGGCGCGGAGCCGGCGCGACGCGAGCCGGTCGGCGGCGGTAGCGGTGCGGTCGAAGGCGGAGGCCGCAGCGAGGGATGCGCTTGTTCGTAGCGGTGACGCTCTTCGAACAGCACCACCTTGATCAGCGAGTCCACGTCGGCATCGCGGATCACCGGGTCGTTGATGTCGATGCTCGGATCCAAGAGCTCAATCAACGCGAGCAGCGCGCTCGACATCTGGGCCGGGTTCGGGAACGAATCCCGGATGCAGAGCTCGCGCGCTTCGTCGGTCGAGGAGCTCAGCAGCTCCGCATACATCGACTCGATCGAGAGCAGCACCGGCGTAGTCAGAGCCTCATGGTGGGGAGGCAGGCGGCTGATCCCGGCTAGCTTCTCCAGCACGCGACGGCGCGCCTCCTCTTCCGGAGCGGGTCGCTGTGCGTTTTGAATCAGCTTGTCTACGTCGTCCTCAGCGGCGGCCATTTCCGCGAGGCTGTCCTCTGGTTTGCGCGGCGCGCCGCTCGGCGGCTTCGGCGGCGGCACGGACTTGCGAGCGTCCGCGGTCGGCTCGGCTGACGGCGGTGACGGTACCGACGAACCGCGATTCGAGGGAGCAGTGGGCGTCGAAGGCGGCTTGGCGTCGACCGTGGACGGCGCCGCGAGGAACCCGGCCGGCTTGGCCACGCGCTCGACGATGACCGATTTCCAAACGTGCTCTAGCGGCACATAGCCCACGATTTGGGGCAGTGACACGCTATCGAGCAACGCCTCTTCGGTCAGCGGCTTGCGTTCGCGACCGAGCTTCAGCGCGTGCGCCACCAACTTCTGCAGTTCCTTGTGGGGCAAGCGCGTGGAGAGCATCTCGAAGGTGATGCCATCGGCGATATCCGCCAGTGAGATCAAATCCTCACGGAGAGCGTTCTCGAGCGTGAAGGTCATGCGCCCGATCGCGCGGTCGCGGTTCGCTTCCGCGTTCAGCGTCGACCAAAACTCGTCTTCGACCAAGAACGACCAAAGGCGGGGTGCTTCCAAGTAGCGCACGCGGTCGTCGGCGGGAAACAGCTCCAAGATCGCGGCGGCGTCGGTCAGGCCTTCTTCGATCGCGATGCGCAGATCTTCGGCCCCGGAAGTGGTCGACTTCTTGATCGCAATCTTCTGGTGCACGCCGGCGGCCTTGACCAAGATCTCGGCGCGCAGCTCGTGCGCCGACTCGAGCGCGACCATCAGGTCGAGCGGCTTGAAGTGCCGCAAGAAATCATCGGGAGTGCGAAACCCTTGAGCCAACACGTGCGTGAGGGCTTGGGCGAGAAAGCGTTCAGCTCCAGTCTTTAGAGAGGACTTGAATGCCAGGGTGGTGTCGGTCGAGATTTTCCCCATGGGTGGTGGGGCATCGTAAGGGCATTTGCGGGCCTTACATCAGACCTTTTTGTAGGTCTTATGTGATCTGCCCCGGCTAGAACTTTGCGCACCGAGGCCATGGATGCGAGCGGCAGCTTCTGCGGCCGCGTCATCGAAGCGATTGAGGGCTTGGCCGCGCTGCGCGGGGGGCAAGCGTGTCCCGACGAAAAGCTCGCTCGGTGGAACTGAAAGCGCCTGCGCAAGCTTCGTGAAGAGGGCGGGATCGAGGTGTCCGGCGGCATTCAGCCACAGGCTGCCATCCAGGGCGAACGCTAGGGGCGGCGCCGAGTGAGTACGTTTCTTGGGCATGTGCCACCCCACTGCGAAGCGTGTGCCAGGCAAAAAAGCCGGCAAATATCGCAGCTCGGGGTCTCGAACTGAGATGTTTGTCTCGACTTCGACGTCTCGCGAGCTTGGCGCGACCTGACGGCGGCCGATTTTGGGCCGCCTTTTCGCCGCTGTCGGGACAGGCCCGGTTGCCGCTGTCCGAGTCGGCTATCCTCCACCCGTGAGCTCCGACAACATTCCAAGGTCCGGCGGTTCGGCAGGCATCGCGCTGACGGCGATGCAGGTGGATGTGACCACGCGCCTCGGCTCGCATGCCCCCGCGACCGCTACCGGCTTCCCGACCCTCGACCGCATGCTCCACGGCGGGCTCCGCAGCGGAACCGTCTTGGCCATCGCCGGCGCATCTGGCGTGGGTCGCAGCGCGTTCGCTCTCTTGGTTGGCTACATGGCCGCGCGCGCCAAGGCGGGCGTGGTGTTCGCGAGCGCGTCCCTCGATGCCACCGAGGTGATGGCTCGTCTCAGCGCGCGTGCGCTTTACCGTGAATACCCCGAGGTCAACACTCCCTACGGCATGATCTGGTCCGGCCAGGCCTGGCAAGACGCCGCCACGCATCGCGCCGTCGCCGACTCGGTGGAGACCGTGGTCAAGAAGGTCGGCGCACAGCTCCACTTGTACCGCGCGCGCGGGCTGGAATCGACGCAGTCGCTCACTGAGTGCGCCGCCCAGCAATGGTCGCGCCATGAACGCGCGCTGCTCGTCGTCGACGACATCGAGGCCTTTTCGGCCGTGGGCAACGGGTCGGTCTCGCTCGCCGCAGCGGCCAATAGCAGCATGGAAGGACGGGTCACGCACGTTGCCTACGATTTGCGGCGCATCGCCGAACAAGGCTGCTCGGTCGTCTTCACCACGCTTGCGCGCCACGCGGATTTCGTCGCACCTGCGGTCACACTCGCGGGAGAGCTGCGCACGCTCTCGGGAGTTGCCGCCGAAGACGGCGCGCGTGCGATGGAGTTTTACGTCTACAAAAATCGTGTCGGCGAGACCGGTAGCGTGCCGCTGCGCTTCATCCCCGGCGCGGCACTGTTCGAGGAGTCCGAGCCGCGCCCGTGACCACGGCCGAGTTCGGTTCGCGTTTCATCCTGCATGCGGATATGGACGCGTTCTACGCGTCCATCGAACAGCGCGATCATCCGGAGTTGCGCGGGCGGCCGGTGATCGTCGGCGCCAACTCACCCCGAGGCGTAGTCGCGGCCGCCTCGTATGAGGCGCGCAAATACGGGGTGCGCTCGGCGATGCCGGGCTTTCGCGCGCGCGCATTGTGTCCGCAAGGCGTGTTCGTGGCGCCCAACATGGCGCGCTACGCGGAAGTCTCCGAGCAAGTCCACGCCGTCTTTGCCGAGTTCACCCCGGAGATCGAACCGATCGCGCTGGACGAGGCGTTCCTCGACATCACCGGCTCGGAGCGCTTATTTGGGGGGCCGCTGCAGCTCGCAACCCAGCTCAAGCAGCGCGTCCGAGAGCGGACCGAGCTGACGGTGACGGTGGCCGTGGCCCCCAACAAACTGGTCGCCAAGATCGCTTGCACCTTGGCCAAACCGGATGGCCTGCGCGTCGTGGCTGCGCACGAGGTGCGTGCTTTGCTGGCCCCACTGCCGCTCCGTCGGCTCTGGGGCGTCGGACCCGTTTTGGCCCAAAAACTCGAGCGCTTGGGTCTGAAAACGTTGGGGGAGTTGGTGAGCTACGATGCGCGTCAGCTTGCGCGCGAGCTCGGAGAACGGGCCGCCGAGTTGCAAGCATTGGCCGCCGGGCACGATCCGCGCGCGGTGGTGTCTGCCCGCGTCGCGAAGTCGATCGGCGAAGAGAGCACCTTCGAGGTGAACGTCCTCGAGCGTGAATTGGTGAGCGCAGCGCTCACTGCGCACGCCGACGAAGTCGCGCGACGCTTGCGAGGCTCGGGCTACATGGGCCACACGATCACGCTGAAGATAAAACTGGGGCAGTCGCGCACTCGCCGCGCCGCCCGCGTTCCTGGCGAAGACGGCGAAGAACCGGTGTACCCACTGCTGACGCGCGCCAAGACGCTGCGGTTGCCCACCGACGATGGCCGCGTCATCCGCGACGTCGTGCTCGAACTCTGGGACGCAGCCAAGATCGCGGAACCCGTGCGGCTGCTCGGCGTGTCGGTCTCGCAGCTCAGCGCCGCGCAACAGACGCAGCTCGATCTGTTCACGGAGAGCGGGCGGCCCAAGCGCCAGCTCGGCGTCGCTCTCGACGCGATTCGGGAGCGCTTTGGAAGGGATGCCATCGGGCCCGCCGTCGGTCAGTTCGACAAACTGACACCGAGCATGCGAAAAAAACGCGGCGACTGAGGGGCCGAGCCCGGATTGGGCCGATGGCCGGTGTCGAGGCCAAAATACTCGTGGTCTTCAGTAGTTAGCGGCGAAGGTGTGCCGCTTGCCCAAGCTGCCACCCGCACCTACGAACGCGCACCCACGCGGTTCCGGCAGAAACGAGTTCGTCATAGGATTGCAATGATATTCAAGCGGTTGTAAGAGGACTGACACCATGACACGAAAGTCGGGGTTCATGGTGGTTCGTGTGGGTCCGAGACTTGCACACTACTTAATTTACTTAGCAGTTCTTACTACTTAGCTGGATTCTTCGGTGGCTCGCCAATGTGGCACGCCACGTGCTTAAGGGGCCAGCGGGCGGCTCTGCCCACGTGTTACGTGACTAACCTAGGTTATTTCGGAGGAATGGATATGAAGAAACTAACTGGCTTGCTCGCAGTGGTCGCGCTCGGCGCGGGCATCGCGTTGGTAGGATGCGGAAGCGACGACGACACTAGCCCCGGTGCGGCTGGTTCGAGCGGCACGGCGGGCAAGTCCGGCGGCGGCAACGCTGGCAAGGGCGGCGGCAGTGCCGGTAAGAGCGGCGGCGGCGGCGAAGCTGGCGAAGAGCCGATCGGTGGAGCGCCGGGTGCGGCTGGCGAATCGGCTGGCGGTTCGGCTGGCGAAGCGGCCGGCGGCTCGGCTGGCGAGCCTGCGAGCGCTGGCTCGGCTGGCGAGCTCGTCGCTGGCGCCACGACCACCTGAGTGCCTCGTTCATCGGCCTGGTGCGTACGCGCCGAGCCGATGAGCAACCACTTTGCGGAATGCATCGGCGCGGCAGGTTCCGGACCTGTCGCGCCGTTGTGTTTTGTGGGTGGCTGACGAGCGCGCTAGGCTGCGTTCGAGCATGACTGGCACGAGGCGCGCAACCGTGAGCCGTTGGCGATCGCTGGCCTCTGTTGGCGTCGCCGTCCTGGCGACAGCCTGCGCAGGGCGCTTCGACCCCGCGAACTTCGAAGGCACCCGCGAAGCGCGCCGCGCCGAGCCGGAGGCAGTGCTCGATCTGGCGGCAGCCACCGACGAGCTCGAAACACTCGGCACCGTGCATGACAGCTGCACGCTCAGGCCAGGCTTTCGCCACCTCGATGGCGTAGCCCTGAGTGACTTGGACTGCTCGAGCGAACGCCTCTTGGTCGTTCTGCACGAATCCGCGGCCAGCGCGGGCGGGGAAGCTTTGCTTGGCGCTCACTGCAGCGCAGATCGGCTGGGCACGAGCGTGCCGCAGACGTATGAGCTCAGCTGCGCCGCGGACGTGGCTCGCTACCGCCGGGCTGCTTTGTCCAAACTGCGGCCACTCAGCGCGCCACGCTCACGTCCTCAAGGCAGGCCCGCTCCGAGCGGCAGCGACGTCAAGCGGATTGACGAACCCGACGCATCGCTCGCTTTCCGCATTTCGTTGAAGTTCGAGCCCACGATTTCGCATTTCGAACGGCCCGCTCGCGGCGGCGCGGACGTCCACGAGCTCGCGCGTTTGCCGCTGTCACACACGACCTTGGGCGATCTGGTCGCTTCCTGCGCCGAAGGCTGCGACGAACGCGCGCTGCGCTACGGGGTGTTGATCGCGGCCGGTCGTTTGGGCGTCCCCGACGTGGTCGGGGTGCGCTGCTTCCGTTCGGCCGGCGGCAATTCATGCGTCGGAACGCTCGCTGCGCCCGAGCGCGACGAATAACGCACTCACTCGCTCTGCCAGTCGAAGCGCATCGGTACGGCGATCGCGTCCAGCAGGCTCAGACGCACCGGGCACTGCTCGGCGACGCGCTCCAAATCGCTACGGCCGCTCGCGACGCTCAGCGTGGCGCGCTGAGGCAAGCGGACCTCTACCGCGAGCTCCGCGATGCGCCGTGGGGCGACGCTGGTCATGGTCTTTTTGACCTGCACACGCGTGCCCTCCAGCCGATAGCCGTGCTTCTTCGCAAAGATCCCCATCGTAGTTGCTACGCAGGTACCGAGGCCGGTCGCTACTAGGTCGGTCGGGGAAAACGAAGCGCCCAAACCGTGATTGTCGACCGGCGCGTCCGTCACCAGCTCCGCCCCGGACGGACCGTGCTGGGCACGGCAGTGTAGATCGCCCTGATATTCGACGAAGATATCGACCACGTTCGGAGCTCCTCGGGACCGCTTGCGACAATTCGCTGCTTCGGGCACAGATTCTGGCAAACTCCCGCGCGACCGCCCATGGAAATCATGCTTTTGCGCCACGGCGAGAGTGAAGGCAACGCCCAAGGCCGCATGCAAGGCCGGCGTGACTACCCGCTCAGCGCGCTCGGCCGCGAACAAGCCGCGCGCGCCGGAGCGTTCATTGGCGCGAGCGGCCTGGCGTTCAACGCCGTTTATAGCTCGCCGCTGAAGCGAGCGTTCCAGACCGCCGACATCGTGGCTGAAACGGGCATCCGTCCGCACGCATTGATCGACGAAGATCTGCCGGAGATCGGCGCGGGCTCTCTCGAGGGTCTGAACGAGGCCGAGATCCGCGAAGCGCACCCCGAGTTCATGCACCGCCCGCTGGGCGAAACCGGCGACTTTGCGGCCTATGGCGGGGAAAGCAATGCGGACGTGCAAGCGCGGCTGACACGCTTGATGACGCGACTCGAAGCGCGCCATCGCGAGGCGGAGGAGCGCGTCCTTTTGGTCGGCCACGGCGGGTTTCATTACCAGTTGGTCAAGGCGCTCGTGTGCGAGCCGATCCCGCGCGTCTGCATCCTCAAGTTCGGCAATTGCACGGTGTCTTTGCTGCGCATGCGCGAGCGGCGTGGATTGTACATGGGCGAGCTCGTGTTCCACGTGCCGGTCGAGCTGATGGGTGGCACTTCGGGAGAGGGCGCGGCGCGCCTATTTCGGTGAGCGCACTCACGCTGCATTTTGTCGCGGGCACGCTCGAGCTGCGAGGCGCGCTTCCCGACGGTCTCGCCCTCGCGCCGCACGCCAGCTGGGACGCGCGCAGCCGTTGCTTCCGTGCCCCGGCGTTGGCCTACGCCGATCTCGTGCGGCTGCTACACCGCGAGGGTGTGGCCTACGACGACCAAGCGCGAGCCTACGTCGAGCTCGAGCGCGGGCTGAGCGTACTGCGTGAGCCGCGGCCATTTCAGACCGAAGCGGTCAGTGCTTGGCGCGAGGCAAAGGGACGCGGCGTCGTGGTCCTGCCCACCGGCGCTGGCAAGAGCCACGTCGCGGTGCTGGCCATCGACGACAAGCGGCGGAGCGCGCTGGTCGTGGCGCCCACGCTCGATTTGGTCCGGCAATGGTACGATCTTTTGCGCACCAGCTTTGCGTCTGAAGTCGGCATCGTGGGCGGCGGCACGTACGAAATCAAACCGCTGACGGTGACCACTTACGACTCGGCGTGCCTGCACATGGACCACTTTGGCGCCCGCTTCGGTTTGGTGGTGTTCGATGAGTGCCACCACTTGCCGGGCCCGAGCTATGCGCTGGCCGCTGAGCTGTGCCTAGCGCCTTTCCGACTCGGCCTGAGCGCGACCCTCGAGCGCGCGGACGGCCAGGATGCGAAGCTTTTGCGCTTGATCGGCCCGACGGTGTACCGGAAGGACATCGTGGAGATGACCGGCCCGTACCTGGCCGAGTACGAGACCGTGCGCGTGGAGGTCGATCTGAGCCCGGAAGAGCGCGCCGAATACGAGCTCGAACGCGGCATTTATCTGGATTTCGTGCGCAGCCAAGGGATCCGCATGGGCAGCCCGCGGGGCTGGAACGACTTCATCATGCGCTCAGCGCGCACGGTGGTCGGCCAACGCGCGATGCGCGCCTATCGCCGGCAGCGTGAGCTCTCGCTCGGCGCGCAAGCCAAGCTCGACTACATCGAGCGCTTGCTTGAAGCGCACCGCAGCGAAAAAGCCTTGATCTTCACCCAAGACAACGTAACGGCCTATGCCATCTCCAAGCGTTTCTTGATCCCGATCATCACCCATCAGACCAAGGTCAAAGAACGCAGTGAGATCTTGGAGCGCTTTGCCGATGGACGCTACCAGGCGATCGCCACCTCCAAAGTGCTGAACGAGGGAGTGGACGTACCCGACGCCAGCGTCGCGATCATCATCAGCGGCAGCGGCTCGGTGCGCGAGCACGTGCAGCGCTTGGGCCGAATTTTGCGGCGAAAAGGCGACAAATTCGCGACTCTGTACGAGCTCGTCTCGCGCAAGACGGGCGAGATGAATACCAGCGAAAGGCGGCGTGAGCACGCCGCGTACGGGGGCGGCTGAGCCGTGATTAGTCCGGAGCTCGTCCGAGTCAGGAAGAAAAACGGCGCTCTGTCGCTGGTCAAGCCATCCGTGGAGGCCGGGCTTCGGGCGCGCGCGTTGGCCGAGCAGGTGCTCACCGTGCTGGCCGGGACGGTGAACCAGACGCGTCTCGTCGTGGAAGAGGCGCTGAACGAGCTCGAGAGCACCCCCCAAGAAAAGAAGCTGCTGCTCGCCTTGCGAAAGCTTTCGCTCGACGACAGTGTGTTCGACGGCAACGCGGCCCTCGACGCTCCGACCTTGCGTCGGGAAGTGTTCTCTCGGGCCGTGCTCGCTCGCCGAGATTTGGCCATCGGCGCGCGCTTCGATCGCGATCAGGTCCTGGCCGACACCGCGGCGGCCCTCGGTGTCACGCCCGAGGCCCTCGATGCGGGGTTGTATTCCGATTTACGCAGCGCGGAACGACTGCTCAAGGCCCCGCCGTACGACGCCGAAGGTTTACTCGCTCGTCACGCGCGAGCCGAGGTGCAGGCGGTGCTCTTGTGCTCGGTGCGGGTGATGGTCGATGTGCTCTGTGCCAGCCCTGACCAATATCGCGCGCTGTTTCAAAAATTGAAGTTTCGGCAGCTGCTATTTCGTATGTCGGCCCGTGCGGGCGGCGGCTATCGAATCGAAATCGATGGCCCGTATAGCCTATTCGAGTCCGTGACAAAATATGGATTGGAGCTCGCGTTGCTGCTGCCCGCACTCGAAGCCTGCGACAGCGTGCAGCTCGTGGCCGATCTTCGCTGGGGAAAAAAGCGCGATCCGCTCACGTTCGCGCTGGAGTTGACGCAAGCTCGCAGTCTCGAGCCAAGTCCCCCACGCGATGAAGTGCAGGCGTTGATCGAGGCATTCCGGGAGAGCGAAAGCTGGCGCGCAGAGCTCGCCCAAGAGGTGTTGGACTTGCCGGGCATCGGCCTGTGCGTTCCGGATCTGTGCTTCACCCATCGAGGGACGGGTGAGCTCGTCTTGTGCGAGGTACTGGGCTTTTGGAATCGCGCGGCCGTCTGGCGACGCATCGAGCTCGTGGAGCAGGGCCTGTCGAGCAAGATCGTGTTCGTCGTCAGCGCGCGTCTGCGGGTCAGCGAAGAAGTGCTGGACGGCGCGGATTCGGCCGCGCTCTACGTGTACAAGGGCGCGATCAATCCCAAGGCCCTGCAGCGCAAGCTCGAGCAGCTCGCGGCAGGTCCGAGCACGGCGCCGCGCGCCGTCGCACACGCCGCTCGAAAGAAGTGAGCTGACGCGATGCGCTCGACGACACCGCGCGATTTGAGCGGGCATTGCGCGCGCTGCGTGCTTTCGTTCGAAATCTGCGTGTGTCGGCTGCTGCCCCAGGTCGAGGCGCGCACCGAGATCGTGCTCGTCCGGCACATCACCGAACAGCTCTTGACCAGCAACACCGGCCGCTTCGCGGCGCTCGCGCTACCCAACTCGCGCATCCTCGCCTACGGCGGTGGCGAAGCATTCGACGCGACGCCGCTGCGCGCCCCGGGCACGGCACTGCTCTATTGCAGCGGCCCGGCGCGTCCACTGCCGTTCGTGCCCGAGCGCCTGATCGTGCTCGACGGCAGCTTTCGGCAAGCGCGACGCATGTACAAGCGAGTCCCGGAGCTGCGCGACTTGCCCGAGTTCAGTCTGCCGGCGCCGCGGGTCACACCCACCCGGTTGCGCCAGCCGACGCAGCCCGAGGGCATGTCGACGATCGAGGCGATCGCCGCCGCGTTGTCCGCGCTCGAGGGGTCGGAGCTCGCGGCGCCCCTCTGGGCGTTGCACGCAGAACTCGTCAGCCGCGCCGACCGCATGCGCGGCCGCAAACGCGAGATCGTCGCATCCGGGCCATAAATGCGGGCCAGATCCGATCCGCGCCGAAACGGGCCCCCCGGCCGCCCAAGTCCGCCTGGGCGCTGCCGCGGCGAAATTTTATCCAACAAAGGCGCGACAATCGCCGGCGAATGCGGTAGGAACCGGCCCTCAAAAGTTACTTAGTCCGGGTAGCTCAGTCGGTAGAGCAGTGGATTGAAAATCCACGTGTCGTCAGTTCAATTCTGACCCTGGACACCAAAATCTCGAGAGCTCGCGCCGCTCGAGGCCCTCAGGCGACTTCGAGAATTCGTCCAACCGGGGGCAGGGGAGCGCGGCCACCGAACAAGCGCAGACCGAAACAGCGACGGTCGCCCTCGGGTTGGCCCCAGATCTCTTCGTGGGCGATGTGTTCGAGCACGACGAAGACTTGACCCGTGTCTTCGTCTCGGGCCCAAGAGATGTCGTCCGGGCTTTCACCGGAGCAAACCATCACGCAATGGTCGTCGTGCAGATGTCCCTCGACGCGAATCTTCGACATTCTTCGGTATCTATCGGGGCCGTGAGGGAAGGGTCAACTTCTCGCAGGAATTCGGTGGGAGCGTGTGGGTGGAACGTGAACTTAGCCGTGTCGAGCCGCGCCGGGCTATGATGCTCGGGTGGTCGCTTCATCGTCGGGGCTGCAGCAAAATCCGTATGCAACGGAAGCGTACCTGCATCAACTCTTACATAAGGCCAAGGCGGCGGGCGCACGTGACG
The DNA here is from genome assembly GCA_037200885.1 of Pseudomonadota bacterium. Classification (GTDB taxonomy): domain Bacteria; phylum Myxococcota_A; class Polyangia; order Polyangiales; family Polyangiaceae; genus PMG-095. The sequence goes on along the minus strand of JBBCIN010000002.1, from coordinate 2,206,300 downwards.
TCCATTTGAAGGTAGGCCAGCCGCCGGGCGCGCGGGTCCGCGGCTCGCTCGTGTTCTTTCGGCTCGACAAGATCCGTCCGGAAGACACCGAGGCCGTCGTCAGGCACCTGATCCGCGATCCGGCGATCCTCGCCAACCTACCCGCGTTGCGCGAGTACGACACGTCCTACGAGGTGTACGGCATCGGACGCTTCCGCGTGAACGTGTATCGTCAGCGGGCGACCTTGGCGGTGGTGATGCGCGTGATTCCGCACCAAGTGCCGAGCCTCGAGTCGCTGCGCGCGCCCGCGGCGTGCCGCGTGCTGGCGGAGAAGGATCGCGGTCTCGTGCTGTGCGTCGGCGCGGCCGGCAACGGCAAAACCAGCACGCTCGCAGCCATGCTCGATTACATGAACCACAACATCGCGCGTCACATCGTGACTATCGAAGATCCGATCGAATACATTTACACGGACGACAAGTGCTCGGTCAGCCAACGCGAGATCGGCTACGACACTCAAAGCTTCGCGAGCGCGCTCCGCGCGGCCTTGCGCCAAGATCCGGACGTCATACAAGTCGGAGAGATTCGCGACGCGGAGACGATGGAGATCGCGCTCAAGGCCGCGGAGACCGGCCACCTGGTGCTCTCCACGCTGCACACGCCGGACGTCTCGCGCACCATGAATCGAATCATCGCGCTGAGCGACGGTGAGTCCGACGACTTGCGCGAGCGTCTGGGGGATTCGCTGCAGGGCATTATCGCGCAACGCCTGCTGCCAAGGGCTGACGGCCAAGGGATGGTGCTAGCGGCCGAAGTCTTGGTCTCGACCGGTTCCGTTCGCGAAACCATCAAGCGACCCTTGGGCAATCCCTCGCTCAAGGAGTTGATGGACGGCGGTCAGACGATGTACGGCATGCAAACGTTCGAGGCGCATATCAAGGCGCTGGTGCGGGACGGCATCGTCGATCGGGACGTCGGGCGCGCTGCCATGGGCTTCTAGTCCGATAGCGTGACCGCGGCGTTGACTGCGCAGGAACTGACGCAGTGCGAAACGCGCGCTCAATCTGGACTCCCCGGCCGGTTGACGCTAAGACCGCCGCAGCATGTCCGACCTGAGCTCGCCCATCCGTCACGATTGGTCCTTGAAGGAGATCCGTGAGATCCACGATCTGCCGCTGTTCGAGCTCGTCGATCTCGCGCGCGCGGTGCACTTGGCCTTCCACAAGAAGGAGAAGGTCCAGCTGTGCACGCTGCTCAGCGTGAAGACCGGCGGTTGCCCGGAGGATTGCGCGTACTGCCCGCAATCATCGCACTACGACACGCCGGTCAAGGGCGAAGCGATGCTCAAGCTCGACGAGGTCATGACCGCCGCCCGCGCCGCCAAGGAACACGGTGCCACGCGCTTCTGTATGGGCGCGGCTTGGCGTGAGGTGAAGGACGGTCCGGCCTTCGATCGCGTGCTGGACATGGTACGCGGCGTGAAGGGCCTCGGTCTGGAAGCATGTGTCACGCTCGGCATGTTGAACGAGGCGCAAGCCACCAAGCTCAAGGAAGCGGGCCTCGACGCGTACAACCACAATCTCGACACCTCGCGCGAGAACTACAAATCGATCATCTCGACTCGCAGCTATGACGATCGTCTGAAGACGCTGAAAAACGTGCGCAGCGCGGGTATCACAGTGTGCTCCGGCGGCATCATCGGCATGGGTGAGAGCATCGACGACCGCTGCAGCATGCTGCTCGAGCTCGCGCAGCTCGAGCCGCACCCCGAGAGCGTGCCGGTCAACGCGCTCGTCCGAGTCGAAGGTACGCCGCTGGCCGCGCTGCCGCCGATCGATCCGTTGGACCTGGTGCGCATGGTGGCGACCGCGCGCATCACCATGCCGCGTTCGAAAGTACGCCTGAGCGCCGGGCGCACCGATCTGCCGCGCGAGGCGCAGCTCTTGTGCCTGTACGCAGGCGCGAACAGCATCTTCTATGGGGACAAGCTGCTCACCACGCCCAACCCGGACACGGACGCGGACGTGGATTTGATCCGTGCCGCGGGTCTCAGCGCGGAAGCGCCCGCGCCTTCGCCCGTGCCGAACGCTTAGACCGTCCGCGGCCGCACCACGCCACCAGGCCCAGCCCGAACGCCCAGAGCGCGAGCGGCCCGCTCGACGGCGCATTGCCGCCGATGGTCGATGAGCAACACCCGCTCTCGGGTGTGCTGCACTCGGTGGAGAAACCATGGCGCGGCACGCCGGGAGGACTCCCGGGGTCACCCGCCGTGCGATTGGGGGGCAACGACGCGCAGATGGCAGCCATGTCGTCGGCTTCCAGCGTGGACATGCCCACCTCGTAACTTTGGAACATCGTCGCATCGCGGACGGTGGAGTGCGAAAGGCCGAGAAAATGGCCGATCTCGTGGGTGACCACCGCATTCAAATCGTCATGCTGGGAGTCCGCTTGATCCGCGCCGATGACGAAGCTGGCTTCATTGCTATTGAGCTCGATGTTCGCGTCGTAGATCTCGCCGGTGTCCGGGCTGAAAAAGACGGTGGTCAGGGCCAGCGTCTCGGCGCCCGTGTTGGTGTACGGCCACGGGCCATCGTGAAAGGTGATCACGTTCTGATTCGGTTGGGTCTTGTTGTACTCCGGTTTGGAACACGCGACTTTGCCGTAGTCCGCCAGCGCGATGCTCGGGGAGTTACCATCGCTGCAGGTCGCATTCACCCAACGCTGGAAGGCGTTGACCACGACCGTGTGCAGCTGATCGTAGCTGATGTCTCGCAGCTTCGAGCCATCTTGCTGCACGTCGAACGACACGACTGAGCTTGCCCAGTACAAGGCCTTGCCACCCACGTTGCAGCCCGTCTCCGGGTCGGTGGCGCAGGCTTCCTTGGTCGGATCGCAGGTGTAGGTCAGACAATAGGCGTACGAGTTAGCCGAGAGCGCGAAGACAAAGCTCGCGGCCGCTGCGCGAGGCAGCATGCGAAGTACGTTCAACGGCGTGCTCCGACGATCAACGCGCGCGCTTCGGTGAACGGTTTGCCCGCCAGTTGAGCGACGGCACCCGTGCCTCCTCCGACCAAGTTCGGCATGTTTCGATTCAGGCGCAGGCGCGGCGTTCCCGCGCCATCGATCGCGATCGGGTAGTGACCTTGGGCCATCGCCGTTACCAGCTCGACACCGTTGGGATCGAGCATCAGAAACACCAGGCACGGTTCGGCCAGCGCAAGCTGCGCCTCACCGTGCACGATTTCGCCTAGATCGGCGACGCGGCCTCCGAGGGTGCGCACCAACGTTTCCGAATCGCTGCTCGGGCCGTGAATCGAATCGTCGATACGCAGCCGTGAGTAGGTCACGATGTGCCGCGCGCCGCCGATGTCCTCCGAGCGCGCGAAGCTCTCCAGCGCCGTGACGCGAGCGATACGCGTGCTGCGCCGAACGAGATCGACCAAGCTCACAGCGCGCGCCGTTGTGGCGTGAGCGGCACCGGCGCAGGCCAATGTCGCAGCAAACGTCCCCATGAACCCCAAGCTCTGCCGACGATCCATCGACTGAGAAAGTTAGCACACGGTGGGCGGCGGGTAAGACCGGCCCGACGCTCGGTTTGGCAGGCTCGCGACGTCGGGTCGGGCTCGCTCGCGCGTGCCGTTCGCGCGCGCTCAACATCCAGGCAAACCGTCCAATTCCAGGTGATTTGCGGATTACTTCATTATGCCCAGGGCTGAGCTATAACAACGCCTCGCCCCCCGCCGGCCTGGCCGATTCGCGACCCGCGACCCCCGCGACCCCCTAATTATATGCCGCCCCCCGCCACTGAAAGAGCAGCGTTGCTCGAACGTACAGCCCCAGGTCTCGTCGAGGAGCTCAAGACCTACCTCGTTCGTCATCGAGTCGCCGTCGAGTCCATGATCAGGCCCGGTGGCCCGGAGGCAGGTCTCGAGGCCGCAGCGCGTTATGCGAAAGCCTTCGACGGCTTGCTCTGCTCGCTGTTCAAGGCCGCCGAGAGCACCATGGTCAAGGCGGGTACTTGGCAGAACGTCGGGCTCGCTGCGGTCGGCAGCTATGGCAGAAACGAGCTCGGCTATCACAGCGATTTGGATGTCCGGCTGATTTCGGCGAGCAAACCGGAGAAGGTCCGCGCCGTCGCGGAGGCGCTCTTGTACCCACTGTGGGACGCAGGGCTCAGCATCGGACACCAGGTCGTGATGGGCAGTGATCTGCTCGACCTAGCGAAGAATGATCTGCCCACCGCCACCACCTTGCTCGATTGGCGCGTCCTGACCGGCGACCGCGTCAGTTCGGAGAAGATGCTGACGCGCGCCTTCGAGGGCATTTTCGGCATCGGGAACATCAAGAAATTTCTCGATCGCCTGGAAATCAAGGCCCATGAGCGATCCGAGCGCTTCGGCGGCTCGGTCTACCTACTGGAGCCGGACGTCAAGAATGGCATCGGCGGCCTGCGCGATCTGGATCTTGCGCATTGGGCCGCGCGCGCGCGCTGGCGCGTGACCGATCTGTCGGAGCTCGTGCGCATCGGCGTGCTGCTTCAGCGCGAATGGCAACAGATCGAAGCCGCCCGTGCATTGCTCTGGCGCGTACGCAATCTGTTGCATTTGCAAGCCGGCCGACGCTCCGACCGCCTCAGCTTCGATCGCCAGGAATCGCTGGCCGTCGATCTTGGCTATGGGCCGGGCGGGGCCGGTGTCGAAGCCTTCATGAGCGACTACTACCAGAAGGCGCGCATCATCTCGCAAGCGCGGGAACTGGTGCTGGCGCGCGCCGCTCCGCCGCCCAAGCGTCGTCCACGCGAGACGTCCATCGGCAAGGGTCTGAAGCTGACCAACGACCAGGTGTCCTTCGAAGACGGCGCCGCGCTCGAACAAGAGCCCGCGTTGGCGCTTCGCCTGTACGACGAAGCGGTGCGCCGGGATCTGCCGGTCTACGGTTTTGCGCGCGATTTAGTGGCCCGCGCCGTGACCTCGCCCAGTTTTTGTGAGCGCCTGCGGCAGAGTGAGGAGGCGGCGCGCTTGTTCGTCCGTCTGGTGACCGTGATTCAGCGCACCAAGCTGCGCGACGAATCCGTGGTCAAAGATCTGCACGACGTCGGCCTGCTCGTGGCCATGATCCCGGAGTTTGCGCCGGTCGTCGGGCGCGTGCACCACGACGTGTATCACGTGTACACGGTGGATGTGCACTCGGTGGCCGCCGTCGATCGCTTGCGCGAGTTGTGCCGCGGCGAGCTTGCGGCCGAGCATCGCTTGGCCTCGCGCTTGGCAGCCGAAATCTCGCGTCCGAACGTGCTCTTTTTCGCCGCGCTCTTGCACGACATCGGCAAAGACATCGGCGGCAAGAGTCACGACGAGCGCGGTCGTGAAATGGCGCGCGTGATCCTCGAGCGGCTGGGTTTACCGGAGAGCGATATCCGTGAAGTGCAACAGCTGATCTGGAAGCACCTGCGTATGTATCACGTGGCCACGCGTCGCGATATCGATGACCCGCGCACACTCGAGGCATTCTGCGAAGAGGTACACGGTCGGGAGGGGCTGCGCGAGCTGTACATCCTGACCATTTGCGACGTTTCCACGACCAGTCCGACCGCGCTCACCAGCTGGAAGTCGCGCGTGCTCGAGGAGCTGTACGTCAGCGCGGATCGCCAGCTGAGCACCGGTAAGGCCCCGCGCAGCGGCGAGCGCACCGAACAAATCCGCGCTGAAGTGCGCGCGCTCTGCCCGCAGCGCGGCGAGCTCGAGTTCCTGAATCACTTCTTGGCCACGATGCCCGACCGCTACTTGTACAGTAACGATCCGCAAGACATCGTGCGCCACTCGCGCTTCGCGCGCCAAGCGCAGATGCAGCACGTCAATGTCACGGTCATGACCACGGCCACGCCGTACGTGGAGCTCGGCTTCATCGCCGATGACCGTCCCGGTCTGCTCGCGATGATCACGGCCACGTTGGCCGCCGCTCGCTTCAAAGTGATCAGCGCGCAGGTTTACTCCTGGGTCGATAGCTTCGGTCGCACGCGCGCGCTCGACTTGTTCTGGGTGCGGGCCGGGGAGACCACCGACTCCGTCACCGGCTCGCTCGCACGCCTGGATCGCGACTTCAACCGGCTGCTCAGCATGGAGCTTTCGCCTTCGGAGCTCGTGACCGGGGGCGCGCGGCGCTCGCGGCTGTCCGATCGCCCGACGCCGAAAGTCGCGACCGAGGTCAACATCGACAATCGCTGCGCGACCGATCACTCGGTGATCGAGGTCACCACCAAGGACCAGCAGGGGCTTTTGTTCTGGCTGGCCAATACCCTGCAGCACCTCGATCTTCAGATCTCGCTCGCCAAGATCAATACCGAGGGCACGCAGGTGGCCGACGTGTTCTACGTCACCGACACCAGCGGCGCGAAAATCACCTCGATCGAGCGTATGGAAGAGATCAAGGCGCGTATCTTGTCGAACATCGCCCACCTCGAAAAGGCATCCAGTTCATGAACTTCGCGTCGCGCATGGCATCGCCCCTCTCGCCCCTCTCGTCGCTTGCTTGGTCGGCCGTTCTGTTCGGCGCACTGTCGTTCGCCGCTTGCGGTGGCTCTGCGCCGCCCCCCGAGGCACCTCCGCCCTCGCTCGACTCGCCACCGCCCGCGGCCGCCGCCGATCAGAGTGCCAAGCCTTCGAGCAAGAAGGTCGAGCAGGGCATCGATGCCATCAAAGCTCAGGATTTTGCCAAGGCCAAAGCGCTCTTGAACGAAGCGCGCACTGAGAACCCGAAGGACCCGCAAGCAGCCTTTTATTTGGGGGTAGCGCTGGAAGGGTTGTCCGACGGGACAGGAGCCACGGCGGCTTACAAAGATGCCCTCGCTCTGGACCCGAAGCTGACCGAGGCGAGCGTGAATCTGTCTGCGCTCTTGCTCGACGCCAAAGATGCGGCCGGCGCGCTGAGCGTGGCCGACGTAGGCCTCAAGACAGCGCCAAAACAGCCTGATTTGCTGCTCAACCGCGCTCTGGCTCTGGAAGCTTCCGGCAAGAAGGACGAGTCACTGAAAGCCTACGGCGCCGCCGTCGCCGCATCGCCCGACAACATCGAGCTCCGTATCGCGTACGCCGAGCTGCTCACCGCCGCCAAAGACGACAAGGCCGCGCTCGAACAACTGCGCGCCGTATCGACCACCGACGACCCGAAGCTGCTCGAAAAGCTGTCACAAAAGTTCGGCCGACTGCACGCCTTCGCCGACTGCATCGCCGTGCTCGACAAAGCCATCAAGGCTTCGGACAGCGCCAACCTGCACGTGCGCCGCGGGGTCTGTCGCCACGACCAAAAAGACGACGCGGGCGCGCTGAGCGACTACGAAGCCGCCCTCAAGCTCGACGAAAAGTTCGCCCCCGCGCACTACTACCTGGCCAAACACGTCTGCCCCACCGACAAGAAAAAAGCCGCGACCCACTTCAAACGCGCCGCCGAGCTCGCCGGCAACGACGACATCGGCAAACGCGCCGCGGAAATGGCTATAAAAGCCAAAGCCGGCAAGTGCGACTGAAGGAGACTCGACCCGGCCCCGTGCCTCGTCCTTCCGCAAACGGATCAAGACGGCCCTGAGCGGCTCCGAGATTTTTCACCGCCAAGGCGCCAAGTTCCTCACGGCGACCGGGGACACGATCTATCCACCTCGAAGCACAAGGGCGGGTTCGTGGGTTAACGATGCGTGGCGCGTGCTCGCGTGGCTAACGGCTAAGCACCGCGGACAGAACTCCGATTTTGTTTGGTAACAATCACGCTCGAGAAGCGCGGGCTCTCCGGGAGCTGTCACCTGACCGCTCGAGCTACAGCAGCACTTCGAGCAGCTTGTCGAGCTCATCCCAGGAGGCGTATTTGATGGCGAGCTCGCCTTTGCCGTCTTTGTCGCGGACTTCGACTTTGGTGCCGAGTTTGCGGCCGAGGCGAAGCTCGAGATCGCGCGTGGACGCGGTCTTGTCTTTCTTGGCTTTGGCGCCTTCGGGTTTGGCTTTGGCGGTCCGCACCAGCGCTTCGGTTTGACGCACGCTGAGCCGGCCGCGGATCACTTTTTCGGCGAGCGTGGCGAGGGCGGTGTCGTCTGGCGCGCCGAGGAGCGCGCGGGCGTGGCCCTCGCTCAGCTCGCCGGTGACAACCTTGTCGCGTACCGCGCTTGGTAGGCGGAGCAGGCGTAGGGCATTGGCGATCGTCGAACGATCTTTGCCCACGCGCTGCGCGAGCGTCTCTTGGGTGTAGGAGTGCTCTTTGATCAGGCGATCGAGCGCTTCGGCGAATTCGATGGCGTCGAGATCTTCGCGCTGGACGTTTTCGATCAGCGCGAGCTCGTAGGCGTCTTTGGCGGAGACGTCGTGGACCACGACCAGCACTTCGCGCAAGTTGGCGCGCTGGGCGGCGCGCCAGCGGCGCTCACCAGCGATGATCTCGAAGTCGTCCGCGCCCGGGCGGCGGCGCACGATCAGGGGCTCGAGCAAGCCGTGGGTGCGCAGTGACTGCGCCAGCTCTTCGATCCGATCGTTGTCGAAGTGCTGACGCGGTTGGCCTTTTTGCGGCACGATTTTGTCGAGTGGGCAGCTGAACACGTTGCCCTCGTACTTGGCGCTGGCGGCCGCGGGCCGCTCCGCGGTCACCGGCACGCGCGCGGGCATCAACGCATCCAGGCCACGCCCCAAGCCGCGGAATGGCTTTTTGGGCGGTTCGCTCATGCGATCGGACCTTCGATGAAGGCGGCCGGGCCCTCGATCAATTCACGCGCCAGGCTCAGGTAGCCCTGCGCGCCTTTGCTCCCGACGTCGTACAGCAGCGCGGGCAGACCGTGCGAGGGCGCCTCACTCAGTCGCACGTTGCGCGGGATGATCGATTTGAAGACGCGAAAGTGTTTGTTCACTTCGTCCGCGACCTGATGCGCAAGGCGGTTCCGCGGATCCCACATCGTGAGCACGATGCCTTCTACGGTCAGCTCCGGATTCAGTGACGCCTTCACGCGATCGATCGTGGCCATCAAGTACGTGATGCCCTCGAGCGCGTAGTATTCGGGCTGCAGTGGCACGATCACGCGGTGCGCCGCCACGAGCACATTCAACGTCAAGACGCCGAGTGACGGCGGCGAATCGATGATGATGTAGTCGTACTTCTCGACGTCGGGGCCGCGCAGGATCTCGCGCAGGTGCGTGCCGCGCTGAGTGGTCTCGAACAGCTCGTATTCGACGGCCGTCAGATCTTGCGTCGCGGGTGCGAGGTCGAGCGTCGGAATGCCGGTGGGGCGGATCACGTCGCGCAGCGGCGCGTTGCCGATCAAGGCGTCGTAGATCGTCTTCTCCACGGTGCCAGGCGGTACGCCCACTCCGCTCGAGGCGTTGCCCTGCGGGTCGAGGTCCACGAGCAACGTCGGGCGTTCGGCGGCGGCTAGGCTGGCCGCGAGGTTGACGGCGGTCGTGGTCTTGCCAACACCACCCTTTTGGTTGGCGATGGCGATGATCTGCTGGCGCTGAGTCATGGGGTGAGTGACGGGGATCGAACCCGCGCGAGCGCGGGAAGGGAAGGCACGCGAGCCGCGGAGCAGCTTGCCCCGGCAGTGTGCCTCTTATCGAAATATCGCGCGCGGGCCGCGTTTTTTTGGAGGTCCGAAGAACGTAGCGTACTGTGTGTGCAGATGTAGGTGTGAGTAGTCAAAAGTGAGTCGAAAGCCAAGCCCCCGCACAAATGACCTCGCCGCGCGCATGCAGCTCGCGCTCAACCCCGGACTAGCCGGGTCTGAGCAGCGCCGCAATGCCGCTCGCGAACGAATCCTGCGTGCCGGATTTTGGCTGTCGTCCTCCGCCCGACCGCTGGCCCGCGTCGTGCCGCTTTACCCCGTCGTGGCTGCACGACGGGCTCCAACTCTGAACCCCTGAGGAGACCCTCTCAATCATGGCCGCGCCCAAAGACTACAGCTCTTTCGCAGAACTCGAACGCGACCTCGTGCGCCCGGAAATGCGCATCGGTTGGTCCGTCGATGAGATCGAATCCACGGGTGAGACCTTGGAATTCGACATGGATCCCTTCGAAGCCGCGATGTGGGAAGCGGAACAAGAAGACGAAGACGACGAGTGAGCCGACGGCGGCCTCTCTCTACTTAACGTACTCATACTCCCGGAAAACCCCGCGGGCTGCCTCCCGCGGGGTTTTTCTTTTTATGCTCCGCGGGGTCTCGCTCGTGCCCGTGCCCGTGCGCGTGCCCGTGCCCGAAAAAGCGCACCGCGCAGCCGCGCGCCACGCCCACGGCGGCACACCGCTCGCCGATGAAATAGTACTGTGTTTACACCAATGCCGTTCACTTAAGATTCTTTCGCCGCGGCTTTCTTCCAGTTGTTGCGGCTAGAGGCGAGCTTGTTTGCACGGGGGTAGCTGCGTTTTCGTCGCGGCGGCAGTATGTATCGCTTGACGTTGCGGCGCAGGGTCGCGAGGCGATTGGGGATTGCGCCCGGGCTAGTCAAGCTCAGCCAGTCCCATTCGGTGCGGATCAATCGCAGCGCTTCGACGAAACTGATGCGAGTCGGTTCGATTTTTTCCTGTTTGGCAATCGACTGCATCTCGAGCCGCACCAAATTGTATGCGAGCAAGACCCCCCATAGTTCTTGCCGGACGCCGTCAGGTTTTCTGCTGCGGATCGCTTCCTCACGCTCGAGCATTTCTGTTTTTATCTCGTCGTAGCCCATCTCCAGCTCCCAGCGCTCGTGATAGAGCTTCGCGATTTCTCGAGCAGGAAATCGCTTGTGGTCGTCAAGCGAAGTCAGCAGAAATTGCTCGCGGAACCCGGGGATTTGATAGCGAACGCGACGAGCTAGCCAGGTGGTCGGCAGCGACGGATCCTTCTCGCGAGCCTCACCCGAGACTTTCATTTCGACCAAGTCGTCACCGCGCCCGAGTTGCTTGATGATCTTGAACTTGGTGTTTCTCTTAGCTCGAACGAGCCAATGACGATCGGCCTTGCTCTGTATGTCCAGTAAGAATGAGGCGCTCAGGTAGAGGCGATCGAGCACCGTCAACGACGATTCAGGAATCGAATCCCGCAGCGGTTTGGCGCATTCGAACTCGTGGATGCCTTCGTACCGACTCACATTGGCTGCCGCCAGTAGATGGGAGCGCAACGCCATCAACACGACGATGCGCGCCATTGGATAGCCGCTCTCGCCGTGGCTCGAGATGTGGCCGCCGAACGCCTCTCTATTCTCATCCGTGTTCGGTACGCGAACCCAACTGCCGTCTATCCCGTAGACCCGCAAACCGCGCCACATATGTGCTTCGGCGCTCTCATGCGCCCATTTCGAAGCGCTACGCTCGAAGAGCCATTTCACTGGCTCGCTACCTACGCGAGCACGCGCCTGAGCTACCGAACTACGCGCTACAGTCCCTGCTCCAGGAAGCGCGAGATCCAGCTTGCTCACAACATCTTCGAGCGGGCGGTCACGAAAAAGCGCCATCCCCAAAACAACCCAGATCACCTGCTCCGCTGGTAGCCGACGTCGACGCACCGTCGCGGTACCCGTCGCAGACAGCGCTTGATCGATCCACTCCGGATCGATGCGCCTTCGAAATTCCTCAAGGTCTGGAGGCGACGCATATGTCGCGGCGGCCTGAAACGCTTTGCAGAAGCTCATTGTGCTCGCAATTGCAAGAGCACATCTAAGCGTGGACAAAAAGCGCGACCTGCTTTTCTCAACAATCTCGATCGCTTACGTCGCTAACCGATCGGCATTGGTGTTTACACAGTACTATTTCGGATCAGCGAGGGCTCTCATCGTCGGACCAGCGCTCTGTCTCGACGCTCCCGAAAAAACGCTGCACGTGGCCCGGCGCCGTGACGCACTGGCGCACGCGAGCTGCTGCGAGGCGCCCCCCCAAAAATTTAGAGGCAAGAGGGGAGAGCGAGCACGGGCACGGGCACGTTTACGGGGGGAGATCAGCCCTCACTGAACAAAGATCAAAGCGCGCCTTGACCTAGATCCCCCGGCATGTAACGTCACGCCCTCTTACGATGCAGGTCAACGTTCAACGGCTCAGTCCCGTATTAGTCGAGTTCGATGTGGAGATCGCTGTCGATCGCGTCAAAAGCGAGGTCGAGAAAGCCTACACATCGGTCGCAAAAACCGCCCGCGTGAGTGGGTTCCGCCCTGGGCGCGCGCCGCGCAAGGTGCTCGCGCACCTGTATGGGCCCCGCATCGCCGCCGACGTCGCGCAAAGATTGGTCGACGAGACCTACCCGCAAGCGATCAGCGAGCAGAAGCTGCAGCCGGTAACCGAGCCCGCGATCGAGCCGCGTCGGCTCGAAGAAGGCAAAGCCTTTGGCTACAAGGCCCGGGTAGAGGTGCTGCCGCTGATCGAGAACGTCAAATACGACGGTCTCGAGGCCACCCGCGCCAAGGTCGAGGTAAGCCCCGAGCAAATCACCGAGCGCTTGGACCAGCTGCGCCGCTCGCACTCCACTTTGGAACCCCCGAAGGCCGCTCGCGCCTCGCTCAAAGGCGATGTGGTCACGATTGACTTCACGCTCTCGGTCGACGGCGCGGTGATCGACGACGCGGGTGCGACTGATTTTCAGGCGGAGCTCGGCGGAGGCCAGCTCATCCCCGAAATCGAAACCGCGCTCCTGGGCAAGAGCATCGGCGATCAGGCGGAGGCCAAGGTCGACATGCCGGCCCAGCACCCCCACCCGAAGTTGGCGGGCAAATCCGCGGTGTTCGCGCTCACCTTGAAGGATTTGAAAGAGCGTGTGCTACCCGAGGCGGACGACGAGTTCGCCAAGGACGTGGGCGACTTCGAAACGCTCGAAGCGCTCAGGAAAGACATCAGCGGAACCCTCGAGAAGAGCTCGAAAGAAGAGTCCGACAACAAGCTCGCCGAGCAGCTCGTGATCGAGCTGGTCAAAGCGAACCCGGTTCCGCTTCCGCCCTCCCTGGTGGAGCGTCAAATGCGTGTCACCGAGCAGGAAATCCTGCAACGGGCACGGAGCCAGGGCCAGAAGGCAACCGGCGTGGGCGATGAGCTGCGCGGTCAGATTCAGCAGGACAGCGAAGTCAAAGTGCGCGCCGGCCTGCTGATGGCCGAAATCGCCAAGGCCGAAGGCATCCAAATCGGCGACGCCGAGCTGGAGGAGGGCCTCAAGGAACTCGCCGAGCAAACCGGTAAGAACGTCGCCAAGCTACGCGTCGAATACCGCGACCAGAAGAAGCGTGAGATGCTCATTGGCATGATTTTGGAAAACAAGGTCCTGGACATCATCGAGGCGAAGGCCAAGATCAGTGAAGCCTGATTCTGTCGTAATGGTTGCCTTGTCCCCACGCCGAGGAGGATATCATGTCGAAGCGTCCTGAAACCCGTGCCCAAGCCCTCGACATCCTCGAGCGCTACCAAGATGCACCCCGGGATAACGTCATCTACCCGCACGTCGTGGAAACGACGCACCGCGGCGAGCGCACCTGGGATATCTTCAGCCGTCTACTCAAGGACCGCATCGTGTTCCTGGGTAGCGCTGTCGATGATGACGTCGCAAACATCATCATCGCTCAGTTCTTGTTCTTGGAGAGTGAAGACCCGGACAAGGACATCCAGCTGTACGTGAACTCACCGGGTGGCGTCGTCACCGCTGGGCTCGCAATTTACGACACCATGCAATACGTCCGCTGCTCGGTCAGCACCATTTGCGTCGGGCAGGCTGCTAGCATGGGCGCCGTGCTGCTCGGCGCCGGCACCAAGGGCCGTCGCTATGCATTGCCGCACTCGCGCATCATGATCCACCAACCGCTCGGTGGCGCGCGTGGTCAGGCAACCGACATAGAAATCCAGGCCCGCGAGATTCGTCACGTCAAGGACGTGATCACGGACATCTTGCAACGCTCGACCGGTAAGAACCGCGAAGACATCGCCCGTGACATCGAGCGGGATTTCTACATGAGCGGCGTTCAGGCCAAGGAATATGGCCTGATCGACGAGATCTTCGAGCCCAAGAAGAAGGCCACGTGAGGGCCGCCTGGTCTCCGGGCCGTCCAATTCGTGCCGGGGGCCTTAGTTTCTCGGCGCTGCGTGCCGCAGCTCCAACGAGGCGTCTAGCGTTTGTCCCCAGCGCTCCTTGCGGGACAGCGCCGGACGTCTTACAATTTGACGGCAATTCGACGGAAACTCCGGTCCCAGCAGGGCGCTTCCGAGGGTAAATCGTGGAGAGAAGGCGCGACGAATCGAACGGTAACTTGTGCTGCTCCTTCTGCGGCAAGTCGCAGAAGGAAGTAAAGAAGCTCATCGCAGGGCCAACGGTCTACATCTGCGACGAGTGCATCGCCCTCTGCAACGACATCATTGCCGAAGAGGTGGAGAAGGACGAGCCGTCGACTGGCTCGGACCCGATGCCGAAGCCATCCGAGATCAAAGCGATCTTGGACGACTACGTAGTCGGTCAAGAGCGGGCGAAGAAGACGCTCGCCGTAGCCGTGCACAATCACTACAAGCGCATCGATACCAAGGTCTCTTCGGAGGACGTCGAGCTCGGCAAGAGCAACATCCTCCTCTTGGGCCCGACCGGTAGCGGTAAGACGCTGTTAGCCCAAACCCTGGCCAAGATCCTCAAGGTCCCGTTCGCGATCGCGGACGCCACGACCTTGACCGAAGCCGGTTACGTGGGTGAGGACGTCGAGAACATCATCGTTCAGCTTTTGCAGAACGCCGATCACGATGTCGAGCGCGCTCAGCGCGGCATCGTCTACATCGACGAAATCGACAAAATCAGCCGGAAGAGCGACAACCCCTCCATCACCCGAGACGTGTCGGGTGAGGGCGTTCAGCAGGCGTTGCTGAAGATCATCGAAGGCACCATCGCCAACGTGCCTCCGAAGGGCGGTCGCAAGCACCCGCAGCAGGACTTCTTGCAGGTCGACACCAGCAACATCCTGTTCATCTGCGGTGGCGCCTTCGTCGGGCTCGATCAAATCGTGCAGCGTCGCTTGGGCCAATCGCGCCTCGGCTTCGGTGCAGACGTGAAGAGCAAGAAGGAGCTCAAGCTGGGCGAGCTACTCGCTCACGTGCAACCGGAGGACTTGCTGAAGTTCGGCTTGATCCCGGAGTTCATCGGCCGCTTGCCGGTGATCGCCACGCTGCATGAGCTGACAGAAGACGCGCTGATCGACATCCTGACCAAGCCCAAGAATAGCTTGGTGAAGCAGTTTCAAAAGCTGTTCGAGATGGACGGCGTTAAGCTGAAATTCACCAAGGGTGCGCTGCAGGCCATCGCCCGCAAAGCGCTCGTCCGCGAGAGCGGCGCGCGCGGGCTCCGCGCCATCTTGGAAGAGGCGATGCTCGACATCATGTACGAGGTCCCTTCGAAGCAAGGTATCAAAGAAGTGGTCGTCAACGAAGACGCGATCACGAACGGCGATGCCCCGCTGATCGTCTATCACAAGGAAGCCGGCGTCGGCTGAGCATCCCCCCTGCACAACATAGTCGAGCGGCGTGCGCCGCTCGACGCGTAGCCGCAGCTGGCGCAGCCGGCGGCCCTGGAAAAATTCATGTTTTTCAAGAACGACCCCAACGATCGTAGTGCTGCGCCCCGGCGCACCGTTCCCGCGTTGCCCTTGCGCGACATCATCGTGTTTCCGCACATGGTGTCGCAGCTGTTCGTCGGCCGCGAGAAAAGCATCGCTGCGCTCGACGAGGCGATGGCGCACGACAAAGAGATTTTCTTGGCTGCGCAGAAGAGCGCCAAGACCAACGAACCCACGCCCGACGATATCTATACCGTAGGTACGGTGGGTACGATCGTGCAGCTGCTGCGGCTCGCCGATGGCACCGTCAAAGTGTTGGTCGAGGGTCGTCAGCGCGCGCGAGTGAAACGCTACAACGACTCGAATGATTTCTTCTCGGTCGAGATCGAGGAGATCGCGGAAGCCGGCACCGCGGACGTCGAGGTCGAAGCGCTGATCCGCAGCGTGCAGAGCACCTTCGAGGTGTACGTGAAGCTGAACAAGAAGGTTCAGCCGGAAGTCTTGATGAGCGTGCAGAGCATCGATGATGCCTCCAAGCTCTCCGATACGATCGCCGCCAATTTGCCCACGATCAAGCTCGCCGATCGTCAAGGCCTGCTCGAGATGGAAGAGGCCAAAAAGCGCCTCGAGCGCCTGTACGAGCTGATGCAGGCCGAGATCGAGATCCTGCAGGTCGAGAAGAAGATCCGCTCCCGCGTCAAGAAGCAGATGGAGAAGACGCAGAAGGAGTACTACCTCAACGAGCAAATGCAGGCCATCCAGAAGGAACTGGGCGGCGGCGAGCGCGATGAGTTCAAGAGCGAGATCCAAGAGATCGAAGAGAAGCTCAAGACCAAGAAGCTCAGCGAGGAAGCGCAGGGCAAGGTCAAGAAGGAGCTCAAGAAGCTGAAGATGATGCACCCGACCAGCGCTGAAGCGACGGTCGTGCGCAACTATGTCGATTGGATTTTGACTTTGCCTTGGTCGGACAAGACCGAGGAGCGCTTCGACATCACGGAAGCCGAGAAGATCCTGGACGAGGATCACTACGGTCTGAAGAAGCCGAAAGAGCGCATCGTCGAGTACCTCGCGGTGCAGGCGCTCACGAAGAGCCTGAAGGGGCCGATCCTGTGCTTCGTTGGTCCGCCCGGCGTGGGTAAGACCAGCATTGCGCGTAGCATCGCTCGCGCTACGGGCCGCAAATTCGTGCGCTTGTCACTCGGTGGCGTGCGGGATGAAGCGGAGATCCGCGGTCATCGTCGCACGTACATCGGCGCGCTGCCCGGCAAGATCATCCAGAACCTGAAGAAGGTCGGCTCCAACAACCCCGTGTTCTTGCTCGACGAGATCGACAAGATGAGCACGGACTTCCGCGGCGATCCGGCAGCGGCACTGCTGGAGGTGCTCGACCCAGAGCAGAACAAGGCCTTCAACGATCACTACCTCGACCTCGACTACGATCTCTCGGACGTGATGTTCATCACCACCGCGAACACCTTGAGCGGCATTCCGATCCCGCTCCAGGATCGCATGGAGATCATTCAGCTCACGAGCTACACCGAGTTCGAGAAGCTGAACATCGCGCAAAAGTACCTGATCCCGCGCCAGAAGAAGGAATGCGGGCTGGAAGACGTCCCGGTGGAGTTCACGGAGAACGCCGTACGCACCGTGATCCACCACTACACGCGTGAGGCCGGCGTGCGCTCGCTCGAGCGGGAGCTCGCCGCGGTGTGCCGCAAGGTCGCGCTCAAGGTCGTCAAAGAGGGCAAGGAGCAAAAGCTCGAGATCCGCGGCGCCGACGTGCCGACGTACCTCGGCGTGCCCAAGTTCCGACTCGGCAAAAAGGAAGAGCACGACGCGATCGGGCTCACGCATGGCCTCAGCGTGTCGGACCACGGCGGCGACATCCTCGACTGCGAAGTCAGCGTCGTCGCTGGCAAGGGCAAGCTGGTAATCACTGGCCTGCTCGAAAAAGGCATGGAAGAGAGCGCTCAGGCGGCGATGAGCTACATCCGCTCGCGGAGCGCGATCCTCAAGCTCGACCCCGACTTTTATCAAAAGGTCGATGTGCACGTGCACTTCCCGGACTTCGTCCGCAAGGACGGCCCGAGCGCGGGCGTGACCATGGCCACCAGCATCGCCAGCGCGCTGACCCGCGTACCGGTGCGCAATGAAGTAGCCATGACGGGCGAGATCACGCTGCGCGGTCGCGTCATGCCGATTGGCGGGCTGAAGGAGAAGCTCCTAGCCGCGCACCGCAATGGCATCACCACGGTGCTGGTCCCGAAAGAGAACCGCAAGGATCTCCGGGAAATTCCGCGCCGCGTGTTGAAGACGCTGCGGGTGGTCCTGGTCGATCACATGGATGAAGTCTTGCGTGAGGCCATGGTATTCCCAGAGCCGGACACGCTGTTCGGTCCACGTCGTTCGCTGATCGAGTATCGCAATGGCGAACTGATCGAAGAGGACGCGCCAGCTTCCTCCGCTTCGCGGACCGTGCTCCCTGGCGATGCACCGGGCGAACAACCCGGGCTCAGCTGAGCACGGGTCGCTGATCTCGGGTGGTGGGTAGTGGCACCCCGCCTACGTCGCGGGGGGGGTTGACGCCAGCGGGGTGCCGCGTGCAGCAGTATCACACCCAAGGGTTATTTGTGAAGCGCTCAGGACGCGCGTGATTTGCGCTCAGGCGGGATCTTCGGCGCGCCTTCTTCGGTCGAGGCAATCAGCGACGTTCGCTCACCCGACTGAGGCGGAGTTGAGTCGTCCAGCGGACCCAGATCGAACCAATGATCGAACAGCCGTGCCGCCAGGCTCGCGGGCGTCTGGCTTCTGGGAGCGGACTCTTCTTCGAGCGCGGCCTCCGGCTCTTTTGCAGGTAGATCCGCGGGTTCCTCGAAGCTACCGAAGCGGGACGAGACCCAATCGTTGGCGGGGGGCTTGAGTCTGGAAAGGAGTCTCTTGAACGGAAGCGCCATCAAACGCCCTCTCTCCGAAGGTGCAACATTGTGCGTTGAGGTTGGCTAAGTAACTATGCCTCCGCAACTGTGCACGGCACGTGCCATGGATGTATCCGGACGATCTCGAAACAAAGAAAGTTTTAGCGAAATCGGAATTCCGCTCCCGGGGGGTCCACAACGCGAATCCGCGCTCAGCAGACGGATCCCCCGTCGACGTTAAGACAGCCCGGCTTTGCCCTTCAGCGCGCTACCGAACAGGGTCGGGAAGTGCGTGGCCAGGCCGCCCGGCGATGCTTTGAGCATTGCCACGAGCTCGAGCAACGCGGCTGCGATCACCTCGACGTCGTCTAAGTCGTCCACGGCGTTGGGGCCGCCGGACATGCCCGCCAGCGCGGCCAGCAAGCGAGGTCCGAGCCCGCGCTCTTCGATGCGCGGAAATTTGGCCAGCCAAGCCTCGGCGAAGTCAGCAACTACGAAGTCGTCTTGCATATGCGATTGGTCGTTGGCGCAAAAGGCGAACGCTCGACAGCGGTTCTGGTAGGCGGGACCGGGCTTGAACCGATGACATCCGGCGTGTAAAGCCAGCACTCTACCAACTGAGTTACCCGCCCAGTGGCCAGCGGTTCGTAGCTGCGTTTGTCGGGGCCGGCAAGGGGAAGCTTAGGTCGACGGCGCAGGTTTGGCACGTCGAGCGCTGGAGGCGACCAGGGTCGCGGCCACGATAACGAGGGCCGTGCCCGGGAATTCGGTGGCGGAAACGGCGATAGGCGAGCTTGACCAAGATCGCCTTGGTCGAGAACGTGATGCTCGAGAGCAGCACCAACAGCGCGCCGATCAGCGCGCTCGGGCCGCGCGTAGTGCAAGCTCCTGGAACTCCGGCTCGCTCGGGCGTGGAGGCTCGGGCGAAATGGATTCGGCGATCATCGACGGACGCGGCGCTCTAAATCGAAAAAGGCCCAGCACAACTGCCAGGCCCGATTCCGAGTCGCCTCAGCTCTACTATTGGCAAGCGCCAGACGTGACGTACGATCCCTTTTGCGGGGTGTCGTTGATTGGCTGGGACTTCAGGAAGGCGTACAGGTCGGCAATGCCTTGCTCGCTGATGTCCGTTTCGTTGTAGGACAACATGAGTACGCACAGGGGCGTGCCGTCATTGCGCTTTGCGAGCCGCACGGCGTCGTGGAATTGCTGGTAGGTCCAGCTGCCGATCCCAGCGGTGGTCGACAAGGTGATGTTTGGGCCCTGGTTGCCGGAGCCGTCGGGTCCGTGGCAGGTGTTGCACACCTGGCCGGTGTAGATGGTAGCGCCCATGGCCGCGTCGCCGGGCGGCGCGCTCGAGGCACCTGCGGTACCCGGTGTGCCTGCAGTGCTCGCTGTGCCTGCAGTGGCGGGTGAACCGCCGGCGGCGGGGGAGGCGCCAGCGCTCCCACCGGGACTCGGGTCATCGCTGCTACCACAGGCCGGAAGAAGAGCTGCGAAGGCGGTACCGAACAGGCAAACCGCCGCGAAAGTATACAAAGTTCTCAAGACAAAATCCTTTTCTAAAGCTGAAACAGCGTGGACTGGAGGGGGACAGGGGTACGAGACAAGCAGAGGCTCGGCTGGTGGCCTTTGAGTCAGGGATCGTCTCTTCCGCTGACAGCATCAATAGCACCGGAAATCCCGTTGTCAGCACTTCCGTGGGCGCGAAACGCAGCTCGGCGTTGATTCGTCGCTCCGCCTCAGTGTGGAAAGTTGGGGTGATTGCGCGCGCTGCTGCGAGAACTGAGACGCAGCTTTGACCCATTGGTTGCGATCGTGGGACGGGGGGGGGACGCTCGCTGTCCTTTCGAAGGGCAGGACAGCGCAGATTCGAGCTGCGCTGCGGCGTAAAATTTTAGCGGGGCGGACGGGACTCGAAACCGACGCTCGGGCCGGGACTGCCACTTTCCTCGGCGAATGTCGATGGTCAACATGTCGCCGTCTTTCACTTCTGCAATGCTAAGTCTTTGAACCCTGGTTCGGTGATTGCGAGAATTGATCACCCTGGCGGTAGGCGTTGGCGGGCGGTCCGGCAGCCGACGTTCCGCGTGCCAGCTGGTACGTGGTTGCGCGTCGGCTCTACCACAAAACCGGCCCTGTCACCGGGGGCGCGATGACTAGCTCCGACGACGGCGATAGGTTCGCAAGCGTGACCAGCACGAAGGCAAGTGGACCGGACGTGTCCCAGGGCGAGCCGGGGTCGGCCATCAACCGGCTGCCCGACGGGACTGAGGTAATCCACATCGGCGAAATTATCGACGCGATCGACCGACTGACGGAAGGCCGGTCCAAAGCGCATCCGGAACTCTCGATCCTCGCCTTCGACGTCCTGCAGAGCATCATCAGCGGGCATCGCGTCGAGGTCTTCAAGGACGTCTACGAGAGAACGCGTGTCGCATTGCGCACCATGGCGCGCAGGCACGTGCATTTCGCGGCGGGGCGAGCAGTGCTGGGACCCGATTCTACGCTGCTGCCGGCTCCGGCGGACGGCGCGGCCGCGAACGCGCTTCGGAGTGCACTCGCGAACGAAGACGCGCGTTTTCGCGGTCTTCCAGACGCAGAACTGATCGACGCCATTGAGGCTGCTCGCGTTGGGAACGAATCGAGCCTTTCGACGATCTGCGCGCGCCTTTCGCTAGCGTGCGGGGCATTCGACGACGTGCAGAGGCCAGGCGAAGAAGTCGCGGCCGCGCTGGATCGCGTTCGGCTTGCCTACGTAAACGCAGGGCCACGCCCGAAAACGAAGCCAAGCAAGAAGCGCAAATCCAAGCGTAAAAAGCGCTGAATACAGAACCTGTTACGCGAGCGCGTAACAGCGTCATGCTCGACAATCGACGG
Source organism: Pseudomonadota bacterium (assembly GCA_037200885.1). Taxonomy (GTDB): domain Bacteria; phylum Myxococcota_A; class Polyangia; order Polyangiales; family Polyangiaceae; genus PMG-095. The sequence goes on along the minus strand of JBBCIN010000002.1, from coordinate 2,185,025 downwards.
GGCGAGCGCGCGTAGTGGCGGCACCTAACACGTTCCGCACGGTGCCACTCGGCCTCTCGCCGAAAGCCGCCCCGTCGCAAGTCGGAGACCTGCCCAATGTCCAATCCAAGCCGAAGCAAGCTGATTCGCCAACGCGCGGGGAAGTCGATCTCTGCCTCTGCCGCGATCGCGGGAGTGTCGCCGACCTCGTGGCGCCTCTACGAAATTGATCGCGAATCCGTGATGCCCGAGACGCGCCGCAAGTGCGACGCGGCCCTGTGCCACCTCGGTCAAATTGCCGCTCGCCGCGAGGCAGCGTGAACCGCTCGCAACGGGCTCGTCGTGCACGCGATCGCCATGCTGCCACGGCGCCGCACTACACGCGCGCCGACATCGGCACTGTGTACGTCTCCGATCAACTCCGGATTACCGTTGATGCTGCCGAGCGCCTCGGGACTCGACCCAAAGGCATCCTGGTCGGAGACACGTCGCCGATGAACCTGCTGGCTCCAAACACTGCGCAACCGGCGCTCGCGCCGAAAGCAGCGCGGAATCTGGCTCAATTGTTGGCGCTGCGCTGACTTTAACGCAGCACCCGAGGCCATCACACCTCGGGCGCCGCTGACCGACGATATGACCGACAACAACACGAAACGCAAGCTCGTAGAAGCGGCGCTGTCGAGCGCGGAGACTACGGTCTCGCTGCTCCGCGCTCAGCTGGCCGAGATCGATTCGGCGCCGGCGAACGACCCGCAACTCGGGTGCGACGACTTGCTCAGGGAATTCAAGCTTGGCCGCGGCACCGTCCAATCGGCGGTAGAACGCGGCGAGCTGACTGCCAGTCGCGGCGCGCGCGGCAAGATCTTGGTTGCCCGTTCCGAAGTCGAGCGCTGGCTCCGCTCACGGCCGTACAAGCCGGGTCCGCGTCGCGTCGAGGAGACCGACGACACCGACGCGCTGGAAGACGCTTTGCGCAGCGGTGATCTCGTGCGCGGTGCCAAGTGATCGTAGCCGCCATCCCACGCCCGACGGGCCAACTCGTGATCTCGACTGAGCAGCATCCCCGAACTGGCGAGCCGATGATCGTCGTTGCTCACGTCCGCGGCGACGAGACTGTCGCCCATCGCACGGCGCTGATGCCGAGCGAGATCGCGCAGGTCGTTGCCGCTCTGACCATGGCCGCGCAGACGCTCTCGGCGCGACGCCCACAACACCGCACCGTTTCGGGCTCCGAAGCCGAGCGCGAGCTGGAACGGAAGTTGTTTTGAGCACTGCGAAAGTTGTCGAACTGTTCCCGCGCGATCTAGGCTGGTCGGTGCTCGGCTACGAGTCCGACACGCTCGACTTCCTGACGCGGTACCGAAAGCTCGGGCTTGCCATCGTCATGTTGCACGGCATCGCCGAGCACGGCGGTTGCACGTGTACGGAAGGGCTCGAGTGCGGTCAGCCCGGCAAGCACCCGCTCTGGAAAGGCTACCTCGACGGCGAGCCGCGCTGGGACGACATGCGCGCAGAGCTCGACGTGAACTGGCGCCGCAACATCGCTCTGCGTCTCGGTGATCAGCCCAACGGCTGGCGCCTGGTCGCGATCGACATCGACGGCCCCGAAACGCTGCTCGAGCCGGTCGAGCGCGAGTTCGGCACCTTGCCGCTGACGCTCACCGAGCGCTCTGGGCGTGGCTCGCACCGCGTCTACCGTTTGCCCGATGGCGTTGCCTACCCGCTGAACAAACCGATCGCGCCCGGCGTCGAGATCAAGTCGCTGCGCGGCAAGATCACGGTCCCGCCGAGCGTGCACGTGAGTGGTCATCGCCGCCGCTGGACGAATCCGATCGAGCCGGCGGTGCTCCCGTGACCGAAGCCAAGTCGCTGGCGCGCACCATTGCGCGACCGGTCGAAGCGCCGCGCGTTCACAACATGAACACGGCGGCCTTTGAGGCGACGCCGTACGGTGCGCGCGGGCTCGAAGAAGAGTGCCGAGCGATCGCGGAGTCTAAAGAAGGCGAGCGCAACAACAAGCTAAACTCCTGTGCATTTAGCATCGCGCAGCTGGTTGCTGGCGGTGAGATTCCCGAGGGCGAAGCGCAGCGTGAAGTACTCCGGGCCGCGCTGGCAGCCGGGATGAAGCACCGCGAAGCGATCACAACGATCAACAGCGCATTCAAGGGTGGAATGAAAGAGCCACGGTCAGCACCGCCGCGCGAACAGGCGCCGCGCTGGAACAAGATCGGTCCCGTGCAGGACGACTATGTGCCGAGCGACTCGGATGCGCCCGACGCTCCGCCGTTCGAAACCTCCGGCATGGGCGGCTCGCCGCCTCCGCCTCTTGAAGAGCCGACGGCAGCCGAACCGCTGCGCGGGTTGGAGTATCTAGGCAAGGTTGCGCTCGTCGGTCGCGACGGCATTCTGAATCTCGCTGCAACGCCGATCGAGTATGTGTGGGTGGACATCGCAGTCGCCGGCACCATCGTCCTGATTGCTGGTCCGCCCGCCGAGGGCAAGACGACGCTGCTGTTTCTGATTTTGGTCGCACGCATGGCGGACGAGATTGTCACGCTGCTCGGGCGCGCCCTTCACCCGGCCCCGGCTGGCCAGTGGGTCGTGATCATCGAGGGTGAGCACAGCGAGGCCAGCACCAGCCGCAAACTGCTCAAGAGCCTGAAGTTGCTCAACCTGGACGACGCAGCGCTCAACCGGGTGGTGATTGTGGCCCGCAAAGCGGTACGACTCGGCTCGCCAGAGTGGACCGACGTGGTTCGCATGGTTCGCGCGGGACTGGTGAGCGACATCGCGCTCGACACCGTGGCGCGCGTGGCACCGGCTGACGCAAACGACGAGCGCGAGCAGGTTGCTGTATTTGACGCCGTGGCTCAGGCCATCGAGGCAGGCCCGGACAGCGCACCGAAGCCCATCGTTTGGGCAGTGGCGCACACACGAAAGAACAACACCGAGGGCGGTCTGGCAGACGTGAGCGGAAGCGCACAGCGGACGGGGCAGGCGGACACGGTGCTGCTTATCAGGGGCGAGAAGGTCGACGGCCGAACCGTTTCAACCAAGGTGACGTTCGCCAAGCTTCGCGAAGATCCGGACGACTACCCGATGCCGGTGACGTTCAGCATCACGGCGGATGGCATCGAGCTTGAGGACGGCCGAAGCGACGGGAAACCGGACGAGAGGCCGTTGGAGCCTAGAATTCTCGAAGCGTTGGAATCGGGGCCGAAGACCAAGAACGAGCTCCAGGCGGCTATGAAGCGCAGCCTCAAGAACGTCGAGGAAGCGATCTCCAATCTGTTCGCCTCGCGGTCGATTCAGACCACCGACGTGGTGCGCCGGGGGCGTTCTTGGAAAGCATTCATGACGCGCGGCGCAACACCCGATCGAACACCCGACGGCACTAACACCCGACCGGATGTTATCGGATCATCCGACGACATCTTTTAGCCGAGAAAAACACCCGACGATCATCCGATGACCGAACACCCGATGGCGGCCCTACCCTAGGAGGGCGCCAGCGATCGGGTGATCACTCCAAACGGGTGCTCGAGGCGCGCGGGGCAAAAGCTCTCGCGCATTCCCGGAACGTAGGGCGCACGTCGCTCCCGCCGGCACGGGCGACACGCACCCGAGCGCGTCACGCATGCGCGCACTGAGGCCCCGCGCGCGATCGACAACATCACCGCGCCACTCGAGCTCTGAGCGACGATCGAAGTGATCGAATCAACGGGCTACTCACCCGTTCGGAAAACTCACGAACCGGCAGGAAAACAGACCTTTCCTAGCCGCTCTCCCTCCGTTGTTACGAATCTCTGTCGCTGAACGTCGACTCGCTCGACGTGATTTCAACGAGTTGCACCCACATGACCGATCACGAACTTCACGCCGAAGCGAAGCGCCGAACACAGAAGGCGAACCCGCAGCTCACTGACGAGCAGTGGTCCGCATGGCTCGCCAGTTCGCTCAGAGCGGGCGCCAGCATCGTTTTGCAGCTCGATGGCTGTCGAGCCGCCTATCCAATCCCAAACGCGTTTCCTGACCTGGTCACGTGTCAGCAATCGCTATCCCAATGACCGACTCAAACGACACAAACCCCGGCGAGCTCTTCACCGTCGAAGACTCGCACGGCAAGCCGCGCCTGACCGCGCCGCGCCTCAGTGACCTCGGAACCGTTCCAACCGATGACGAACGGTCGCGCGATCGTGTGGCCGGTGGCCTGTTCGCTCCCGGTAACAAGGCAGCTGTGGGGCGGACCGCCAAGCGGGCCCTCACGGCGCCGCTGCGCGCTGCCCGGAAGCGCCTCCAAGATCTCGGGGAGGGACTGCCTGCCCCCGTGGCGGACGGTCTCCTGAGCGACGCCATGGCCGTCTTCAACTCGGCGCGGCTCGAGCTCGGCTCGTCGTCCGTCTTTGTGCTGGCGTGCGCGGTGAGCTTCGCGACCGAGAGCGTGCTTGGGAACTACTTCGCCAAGCTGGCAGCCGAGGCGGGCTTCGACACGGAGACGGGCGCTGGTCACTTGGCGACGGCGCAGAGGTGCGAGCAGTGCGCACAGCGCGCCATGACTGCGTGCCTGGCTGCTCAGAAGGCGCTCCCGAAGCGCGGCGTAAAGACCGGCGCCCCCGCTGGCTTCGAGGCCGACGAATGAAAGCGCAAGCCTTCACCGCTTTCTGCACTCTGAGCAGCAAGCTCACCATCGCCCAACGCGCGTTCGCTCGAGTGGTCTACGACGGGCTCGAGCCGGTAGACCTGCCAGCCGACGAGCGGGCCCTGGCCCGGGACATCTTCGGTGCGGTCGAGACCGTGCCCGCGGTTGCCCGTCGCGTGATCGTCCAGGTCAAGGGTCGCGACGCCGGTGGCTCGCGGCTCGGTGCCGAGCGATGCGCACACCTCGGTCTGACCATGCCCATCGACCGAATCGGGCAACAGGAGCTCGCCTACATCGTGTTCGGCGGGCCGAAGCTCCGCCACGCTCGCATCGGTCTGCGCCACGCACGCAACGCGCTCAAGGTCCGCGGCGCTGCCATCCTAGAAGACAGCAAAGACGGATTCACCATCCGGCGCCACGACGGCCGGCGCGTGCGCTTCGAAGCCTTCGCGGCCTCCCGCGGTGGTGACACCGTGCGCGGCGTGCCGATTGTTGCGGCCATGCTCGACGAGGCGGGTTTCTACTACGACGAGGCCAGCGGCGTGGCGAACGCCGAAGCGATCTTCGGGGCGATCATCCCGCGCCTGTTGCCAGGCGGACAGGTGCTGATCATCTCGAGCCCGTGGGCCGAGTCCGGCCTGCTCTACACCGAGTTCACGCGGAACCACGGCGCGCCAGTGACCGCGCTCGCTGCGCTCTGTCCGACTGGCGTGATGCGCGACGACGCTGAGACGCTGTCCATGATCGCGGTCGAGCGTGAACGCGATCCCGAGAACGCACGCCGCGAGCTCGATGCCGAGTTCATGCCCACGGGCTCGGGCCACTACTTCGACCACTACGCGGTCGGGCGCTGCCCTGTCACTGCGCTGCCACTCGTGACAGCTCCGCCGCACGACGGCTGGACCGTGATCGGCGGCTACGATCCCGCTTACGTGCGAGACGCTGCCGAGGGCGTGGTCGTGCGCACTAACGGGACGGCCTTCGAAGTCGTCGAGCTTTTCACGCGCATTCCGGCGAAGGGCAAGCCGCTCGTGCCGTCGGAAGTCGATCGCGAGTTCGCCGAACTGCTGGTCAAGCACGGCGGCAAGGCAATCGCCACGGACCAACACTATCAGGAGTCGGTGCGTGAGAACGTCGGGCGTGCCGGCGTGTGGCTCGTCGACGTGCCGGGCAGCAACGCGGGCAAGGTCGAAGTTTTCGCCAAGTCCCGCGACCTCATCCACAACGACCAAGTGCGCTGGTCCGAAGGCCATCGGCGCCTGACTCGCCAGCTGCGCGAGATCATCAGCAAGCCGCTGCCCGGCGGTCTCATTCACATTTCGTCGCCGCGCCGTCGCGGTGATCACGGTGACGCTGTGCCTCGCGCTTTGGGCTGCAGCTACTCAAGGCGTACATGACCCCAATCAGGCGCGAGCGGTTCGCGAGGCAATGAATCGCATTGGTCACGGGTCTCGCTGGGGTACGTCGTTGGGTACTCGCGGCTTCTAATTCTCTCTGGCGCTGCGCTTGCCATGGCGCATCTGGACAGCACGGCATTGCGGCTTTTCTTCGGGACGCACACCGCGCGAGCTTGGTTCGAATTCGAGCAGCGCCACCTCTCAATTGGAGAACAAAGATGATCACCAAACACCTGAATCAAAGAGAGTTGCTAATCGCACTCAAAGCCGACGGAGTTTTTGACGAGCGTCCGGACATTGCGCACCGGACGTTGGCCAGCGGCACCCCGTACATCTCAAAAGACGTCAGATACGTGCTCGCGGGATCCGAAGCGTCCCATGCGATCAAGAGCCGGGCGGCTCAGGCGGCACCAGTAGCTTCGGGGCAGCCCGCGGTCAGCGACGAGGAAGCCGATCGCCGTCTCGCTGCGATCGAAGCCCGCCGCAAGGTCGCGCCAGCGCCAGCGCCCGCACCCGTTCCGCCCGTCGTCAAAACGCGCGCCGTCGAAACGCCCCCCGCTCCCGCCGGCGTCAGCGACGGCGGAGCAGACCTCGCTTCGATTGCAATGCGTGGCCTCGACGACACCGACGGCGACTCGATCGCCTACCTGTTTCGCGATCCGGGCATCCGCGCAGTCGAAAGAAGTGCGCCGACGGCCGACACCAGCGCGGGCGCGGAGCTCGTCGAGTTCTGCATGCGCGGTGTGAACGACGTCCGCCTCGACAACGTGACCGATCTCCCCGTTCGCGCGCAGGCAAGCGCAGACATCGCCGCCGAAGCGCTCCGCGGCCTCGGCTCCACCGACTACGACGGACCGCCGGAAGCGGCCTGAAAGGAAACGAAATGTTAGAGACCATCAAACGCATCATGGGGCTGAAGAAATCGCGCCGCCCCGCGCTGAACCTGGAAAAGCTGCACGCACCCGTCGAGGCCTCACGCCTCAAGCTCGAAGCCGCACACCTCGAGCACGCTGCGACCCTCGAGCAGGCCAGCGCACACGCGAAGGAACTCGCCGAAGCGACAGCGGCCTTCGACGCCGACGGCGGCGGTTCAAACGCTGATCGCGTAATCGCCGCGCGTCGCGAAGCGAAGCGGCACGGCATGTTCACCGAACGCACGCAGCGCCTCGTCGACCGCGCAGCAGCAGCGCACCAAGAGGCTCAGGCCACCCACGATCGAATCGTGCTCGAGACGCTGGACAGCGTTTACGCGAACGCCAGCAAGCACATGATCGCCGAATGGGAGGCCACTGGAAAGCCCGCCCTGATGGCATTCAGCGCGTTCATCCGCGAAGTCGACACCATCACCAGCGAAGCGGAGCAGGCCGTACGCGAGAGCTCGGCCATTCGTGGCGACGACAATGCGTGGATGAAGGTTAGGGGTCTCGAAGCGCAGTCAGCTGCTATCAGCGAGACCATCGTGCACGAGCTCGGCTACCCGACAGTAGAGCGTCTCGCTCGCGTGCTCCGTTTCTGAAAAACTCTGACCAGCGGGGTCGCTTTCTCCCCGCATGCTCGCGAAGCCGTGTCGAGCAGCACGCGACGGTGTTCAGACATCGCCGATCGCGTGGCCGTGAACGCGTGCTGGTCCCCGCTGCGGACTTCACATCTGCGGCGGCGGGCCGGCGCCTATTTTAAACCTTTGGAGTTACAATGAGAATTCTTTACACACCGCTCGCTCAGCTGGAGGCGCCGCGATGCTATTGGTGAAAGGACCGCCCCCAACTCGCCACAGCATCATCTTGCTCGACCGCGGCGGCGCGACAGACGTGCTGTGGGTGGGCGACTCGTTTTCAGGCCGATTTGGCGCACTGATTGGGCCTACGTGGCCGGTGATCACCTCGTACGAAATACACGGTATCTATGAGCCGTGGATGCTTGAGCCGTACGGGTGGCCCCCTGGCGTCGGCCCCGATAGGCGTTCGCAGGCTCAGAAGGAGGCCGAGGAAGCGGCCCGCGTGACGCCGAAGCCTCATCCATTTGGAGGAAGCTACCGTGTGACATTCAACCAACTCGACGGCAATGGAATGACCTACCCTAACGGAGTGAAAGTTCCGGCGTACGGTAATATTCCGTACTTCGCGACTTACGTCGGACCGGCGTCCGATGTCATCGGAGTGTGAGGTTTCCTATGCCATTCGATCTTGATTGTGCAGACAAGCCGAAGCCCGCGCCCGATCCGTTAGACGCGTTCGAGGGCTTCGTCCGCGAAGTGCGCAAGCGTCTGGACGCTGGGCGCGCCGCGTACGGCGACAAGAGCTTCGCGCGCCCGCCTGCCGAGCTCGTCGCGGAGCTGCAGCAGGAGGCGCTCGATCTTGCTGGGTGGGGCTTCGTGTTGTGGTGTCGGCTCGAAGCGATGCGCGCGGCGCTGGCGACGCCCCTGCGCCTCGTCGGTGCTGAGCGTGAGGACTTTCTCGCGGCGCGCACGGTCGATACAGACGAGTCCTGATGAAAAGGCCGAACGCGAAATCGGCTTTCGAAAACTTTGGCCAGCTCGTGAAGCAAGAACAAGAGCGTCTCGTCTACCGAGCAAAGTTTCGGATGCGACACGGCGATCTGAAAGGCGCCGTCGAGTGCCTTCCAGGCAACCTGGGCGCCGCGACCTTCGCGGAGTGGCGTGCCGCTGGGTTGATCGACGACGAGCAGCTGCGATCAGTGCTGCTCCGAATCTTCTGCCTCGCTGGTTGGCCGTGCCGTGCTTTACCCCGAGCCAAGTGGCTCGAGTGGTTCGCCGTCACTGGCTTCGTAAGTGACAACGGCGCCTTGCCACCGAAGCAACCCATCCAGGTGTGGCGGGTCGAGTACGGTCGCGAACTCGGGCTCTCGTGGACGCGCAATCCCGAAAAGATTGAGCCGATCATTTCGTGCGGCACCCTTTTTGGGCTTGCTGGAAGCGTGCTGCGGACGACTGTTCCGCCTGAATTGATCCTCGGCTTCGTGGAAGCGAGGAACGAGCAGGAGGTCGTCGTTCACCCGAGTGTGAAGATCGAAGCCGTCGAGCGGGTGGTCGGTGTGCGGCCTGACGTGTTCTGAGCGCTCGCGTGCTACCCTGGGAAAATGGGCAATCCCATCAAACCTACGGTGTTTTTCAGTCACTCTTCTGCGGACCGCGAAGTCGCCGGCTTACTCAAGGGGCGTTTCATCGAACTCACGGGCGGAACGATTGACGTTTTTGTTTCAAGTGATGGGCAAAGCATCCGGGTTGGCACCAACTGGGTACACGAGGTGCAGCAAGCCCTCGAGCGTTGCAAACTCATGTTCGTGCTCGTGACGCCGAACTCTCTGGTGTCGTCGTGGATCACCTTCGAAGCAGGGTTTGCCTATTCGAGAGGGATACAGGTCGTGCCGATCGCAATGCTCGGTGTGACCGTCGACGAGATGCCTTCGCCGTTGCGCTTGCTGCAAGGATACAACGTGTCGTCGCACCGCGGGCTGAACAACATCGTCGCAAACGTGAATGAGCTCTTTCACTACTCCCTACCAGAAGGCTTCACCGAGTCCGACTACACAAGCATCGTCGAACTTTCTGGGACGGCTCTATCGGCCGGGCTCGGGGAGTTTACGGACCGTGTCGAAGAGCTCGTAATTCGCGGCCTGCCAGATAGGGACAGCCATGCCAAGACCGACGAAGAACGGAAAGCGGAAGAAGCCAACCGAGCGAGCGCTTGGGCCGCACGAAGCACAGCCATCGGCGAGATTCTTGGTAGGCACGGCGTCGAATACATCAAGGACAGCACAACGATATTTGTCGCTGCTGGGCTCTACACCACAACGCACTACGGCCAATTCTCCGTGATGTGTGACGCAGACTTCGCCCCAATGCGTCTGCCGGTCGCCATCGCTATTGCGGGCGTTGTTTTCCCGGACGCCGAGATGTCCTTGGAGGTGCGCATGCGCGACTCCGTGATCGCCGATACTGCGCCGCACAGGATAACTGCAAGACTCGCGAGCGCTGGAGTCACGATAGAAGGCAGGCACATACTTCAGTGGCGAGGCGTTCAGTTCCGCGTCGGGACGGGGCAAGATCAAGAGATCAAGGGCGTCGCTTGTGTCTGGGTGCGTATACCGCCGAACGGAATTGCAGCAGACGTCCTCGGCCAATTGATCACGCTTCTCTTCGCTCGAAGGGTGCTTGAGGACCGCGGCTAGAGCGGGTCGCCAAGCTTGCGGGCAACCTGGCGCTTTGTGTCGCCGTTGCCGGGTCGGAGTGGGAGCGCTCAGCGCGGAGGGCTAGTCCCGGCACGCTTCGAGGCAAACATCCTCTACTCCGCACTTCTTTTTGCAGGCAGCCGAATACCTGCACACGCAGTTGGGTTGGAATGTCTCGACCTTGTCGAAGTTCACGTAGGTACTTGGCAAGTTTTCTTTGTCTGAACACTTATTGTTCGGGTCGAGTTTGACCCAAGGAAACGCCGTCGTTTCCTTGACTATGTAGAAGTTGAGCCCAATGCAGATTGCGTCGTTTTCATGCACGAGAAGAGTGGGCTCGGTGCCACGACGGGAACACGAAGCAAGAAGGATGGGTGTAGCCAACAGGCAGGCGATCGCGCTGCCGCCCAGAATATTCAATGCGCTCTTCACAATGTCACTCCGAGTGTTTTCGCGATTTTCTGCAGGGACGCATTCACATTGAAGAACTCCGTGACGCCCACCACCGCGCCGCAGCTTGCACATTGGACAAACAGCATTCGAAAGGTGGCGTGCGCGACCTTTCCCTCCGTTATCTCGAAGCTGGTGCTCTCACACTTGGGACATCGCGATGCAGCCATTGGGTTCCGTCTCCTGGGTAGAACCTCAAAGCGTCGTCCGCTCGCCGCCTGTCCGTCAACAGCGTTGGGGTAGTCATTTCATCAACGCAGCAACATCTGACAAGCGCGCTCACAGAATTTTCCTGGGCAGACGCGTGGATTTACACGTGGTCGGCAGATCGGGCGAACGATTTGGCTAGCGCAACTGAGTCCCGAGGGGTATCGGTTGGGATACATGGCTACGGCAAAGCAGACGACGATTCGGCTCGCGGACGAGGACCTTGCGATCCTGGATGCGATTCAGGTGAACACTGGCCTCTTCTCGCGCTCCGACGCGCTGCGGTTTGCTCTCCGAAAGTATGCGGAGCTGACCAAGCTGCCACTGCCGAAGCCAAAGAAGAAGTAGTTCGACAATCAGCGGGGCCCGCGCTGCTGGTAACAGCCGGACCCCAGATCACCAGGAAAGTTGGTTCCCAATGACGAAATCAGTCTATCAAAAATCGGTGTCTGCTGCGCTGTTCAAAGCCGCGCAAGGGGTCCAGTCGTACGCCCGCCAAGTCGAGCTGCGCGAGCCGGCCATTTCCAAGCCGTTCTACGCCGCGAGCTGCTGGCTCAAAACCGCCGCTGCAATCACGGTGACGCTGTGAGCGCGCCGACGAAGGCGAGCCGCAAGGCGGCAGCCAAGCCCGTTTCCGAGGGGATTCGGCGGGCAGCGAAGCGGGCGGGCATCAAGCTCGACGACAGCACGACGGTCACCGTCATGCGCGGGGACCTGGCGCTGGCCGCTGAACAGATCCGCGCCGCGTTCGACGACGTGCTCGCGGCGGAGCTCTCCGACGATGCCGGCCAGCACGACGTGCTCGTGCTGAGTGCGCTTCGACGCCTGCGCAACGCTCAGAGCTCTGTCGAGTGCGAGATGGGCGGTGCGCTGTGAGCATCTGCAAAGGGGCGCGCGCGCTGATCTTGTTGGCGCTCGGTTCGCCCGAGACTGACGACGCTCCGCTCGCAATACGTTGCGTGCTGTCTTCGCTGCATGCCGAGGCCGAGATGCTCCAGATGGGCGAGAACATCAATAATGACGTGGTGCTCGAGATCGCACACGTCTCCAGATTGAAGGCGTTCGAAGGTTTCCTCGACGACTACGTGAATGTGACCTGGCGCGAGACCGCTGAGGAACGCGCACCGGTTGACGGCGATCGAAAGCCTACGTGGAAGCAAGCCCTGCGCGCGGTGCAGACTGGGGGTGCGTCTTGAACGCCTCGAAGAAGCCGACGATCAGCCGGGAGGCGCGGCGACTGGTCCAGCGCGCGCTCGGCGGCAAAAACGAGTCGGATGCAGATGACGCGCTTTCACTCATCTTTGAGAGCTTGATCGCTGAGGCCGAAGTCATCAACGACGAAGGAACCCTCACCGACGATTCCCGCGAGCTGCTCATGCATGCACACGTCGGCAGGCTCAAGGCACTCAAAGAATTGATCGATGGCTGCGTGACCGTGAAGTGGACGGAGACGGCGCCCACACCCAAGGCTGGTCTGCGCTCTTTTCCAAAGGACGGTGCATCGTGAGCGCCGAGCACACCATCGTGATGAGCGCCGAGCAGCTCCACGAAATCGTGGGCGGCTACTTCAAGATGAGCAAGAACCCGCCGCTGGAACTGGCCACGTCGGCCATGCTCAGTGTCGCGCAAGAGTTGCGCATCGCGTCGACCGCCGTGCTCGACGCCGACAAGCACAGCGTCAGCGACGTCCTGCACGCTCTCTCAATGCGGCTGGAGACGACGGCGACCCTGTGCGACGAGCTTGGCAGGAAGGGCGGTGCCCAATGAGCTGGACAGCCCGCATCACCAAAGCACCGGACGGCGAGCTGCGGCTGCAGTTCTCCGAGCCGCTGCGCCACATCGACATGAACCGCGAGACGGCGCGCCACTTGGCTTCGTTGCTCGTCGTCGCCGCTGAGGGCAAGCGTTCGAGCCCGCTCGTGTTGGACGAAAGCGAGTCGACCAATGGGCGCTGACATCCTCGGGGTGATCACCGTGGCGAATGAACAGTTGACGTTGAGGCTGTTCTCAAACCGCCGCCGCTTGGTCGCGAAAGTGATCGGCTCGAAGCGCTACGTGATTCGGGCGATGCTTGCTGTTTGGCCCGAGGTGCCTCCGGCTGGTCCCGTCGCGGCGAACGATTGCGGGGTGCCATGAATTTCCCGAAGGCGGAAGCCGTCACCGAAATCACGACGCTGGCCGAGCAATTCCGCGCGGCCGCGGCAGAGCTCGACGCGTTGGCCACGAACGCGCCCGCCGTCGAGGTTGGCACGCTCAGGCGGCAGGCGTACGCGGTGCGCGTGCAGGTTGCGAATGTGCTCACGGAAGGCGAGGGAGCGAATGGCTGATCAGAAGAACGACGGACCTCTCATCAGTCGTGTCGATGCTGCCCATTGGCTCGGCATCGGGGCCCGCACGTTTGACGCTCATGTGCGCCCGGGCTTGACGCCCGTCCGGATTGGACGGCGGTTGCTCTTCCGCCGTGAAGAGCTTGCAGCATGGGTAGAAGAGCAATCGGCTGGCGCCTCCGTCAGCGTGCGCCGGGCTGCGCCTACTCGGTCCGTTTCACGTGGGCCGGCGTCGAGCACGAGCCATCAACCGGAACAAGTGATCCCGAGCTCGCTGCGCGTGAAGCGGCGCGCATCTACGCCGACGTGGTGTCTCGGGAGCCGAAGCCAAAGCACCGGGGAGGACAACTAGATGGCCGACAAGAAAGAGACGAAGCCGCCCACCGGCACGATCGTCAAAACGAAGCTCGGCCTCTGGCAGCCGGTGATCACGCTCGCCGACGGCACGCGAAAGCGGCTCAAGGCCTTCAAGAAGGGCACGAGCGAGGCCATGGCGCGCGAAAAGACCGCGGTCTACGCGCGCCAGGCAATCGAACTCGGGCTGAAACGTCCGGAGCGCAAGGGCGAAGAAGACACGTCGGCAATGGGCCGCTGGGTTGCTGCGTGGGAGGCTGACCGCCTCGCACGCGGCTACACGTCGACCCGCGAAAACCTCTCGCACTACCGGCTGCACATTGCCGACGTGATGGGCGGACGACGCGTGAAGGATTGGACGCGCGACGACTTCCGCAAGCTCTCGGTGGCACTCGACCGCAAGGTGCAGGCCGACGAGATCTCGTGGAAGATGGCGCAGAACATTTGGGGCACGGCGACGAAGATGTGCGCCGACGCCACCGAGTCGAAGATCGCGGCACTACGCGTGCGGGACGAGAATCCGGCGATCGGCGTGCGCGGACCGGACCGCGGGGACACTCGGCTGCGCGAGTTCCTGTACCCGAGCGAGTTCCTGACCTTCGTCCAGTGCAGCGATGTCCCGCTCGAGTGGCGGTGCCTGGTCGCGATCGCCGTTTACACCTACCTGCGCGCCGGCGAGCTCCGCGTGCTCGAGTGGCGGGACGTCGACCTGAACCATGGGACGATCCGGGTTCACCAGGCGTTCAACCGACAGACCGGTCTGGTGAAGGGCACGAAGGGGCGCCGGGCTCGGACGGTCCCGATCGAGTTGGCTCTTCGGCCGCTGCTCACGGCTCTCTATAAGGAGAGTGGCGGGGTGGGGAAGGTGCTGCCCAACCTGCCGAGCTTTCGCGACATGGCCCGCGGGCTGCGGCGCTGGCTCAAGGCCGCGGACGTCTTGCGGTCCGGCCTGCACGACTCGACGGCGACCCAACGTCGGATCGTATTCCACGACCTTCGAGGGACTGGCTGCACCTGGCAGGCGGTTCGCGGCGACGACGCGCTCAAGATCCAACAGCGCGCGGGTCACACGGACTTCAAAACGACGCAGCTCTACATCGCTACGGCAGAAGCCGTCCGGGAAGGCTTTGGCGAGCCCTTCCCGGTGCTTCCGGTCTTTGAGATTCGATCACCTGATTCGTCACACCATCTCGCAGTCGATGGGAATCGTTCAGGAAATCAGCGGGGCGGACGGGACTCGAACCCGCGGCCTCCGGCGTGACAGGCCGGCGTTATAACCAACTTAACTACCGCCCCGTGACGGCGCGCGGTACATAGCACAAGCATGCGCGCGCTCAACAAGAGAAAATGACAGGGGAGTTTACGATTCTGCCGGCCGAATGGCCGCCGTTCTGCACGCGCCGCGCGCAGAACGGTGACTCGAGCGTCTCCAAGTGGAAGGATCGACGATGATGCGTCCAGGTTTCCCGATTGGGCTGTTGCTGTGTGGCGTCGGACTCGGTGCTTGCTCTTCGGGCTCCATGGGGCCGGTGCGCGCGGGCGGGGCTGGTGACGGCGGTGGCGCCGGCATGAGCGGCGAAGCGGGCAGCTCCGCGGGAGCCGGCCGATCGGGCAACACGGCTAGCGCGGGCAGCGCGGGCAACGCGGGATCGCTCGGGCGGGCGGGAGCGGGGGCTGCGGGTGACGTCGGGCTTGCGGGCGGCGCCGGCAGCGGCAGCGGCGGCACCGGGGCGAGTGGCGCTGGCGCAGGGAGCGCGGGCCAGTCGAGTGCTGGCGCGGGGCAGTCGGGTGCTGGCGCGGCGCCGGTGGGGCCGCATTTCATCGGTCGTTTCGATCAATCCAAACCGGATGCGCCGGTATTCGCCTGGCCAGGCACGGCGATCTCGCTGCGCTTCACCGGCACGGCGATCGGCGTCACGCTCAGTGACAATGGCAACAACGTGTTCGAGGTCGTGCTCGACGGCACGCACACGGTGCTCGCGCTCAAGGCGGGCATGAACAAGTACGCGCTCGGTAGCGGCCTCGCGGCGGGCGCACACGAGCTCTTGCTCTATCGGCGCACCGAGGCCTCTTTCAACGAGACGACGTTCAACGGTTTCGACGTCGCATCGAGCGCGTACCTCGCGAGCAGCGTGCCCACGCGCCGGCTGGAAGTGATCGGCGATTCGATCTCTGCCGGCTACGGCAACGAGGGCGTGTATCCCTGTCAATTCACGGCTGCGACGGAGAATCAGTACCTCAGCTACGAGGCGATCGCGGCGCGCGCGGTGAACGCCGAGCTATACACGGAAGCGTGGTCTGGTATCGGGATGCTCCACAACTATGACGGGACGACCACGGGCGTGATGCCCGAGCGTTATCCGCGCACGTTGCCCGAGCGCGCGACGAGCACCTGGGACTTTGACAAATTCGTGCCCGACGCCGTCGTGATCAATCTGGGCTCGAATGATTTTTCGACGGGCGACCCGGGCGCTGCATTTCAAACCGCGTATCTGAAGTTCGTCAGCGATCTGCGCGTGCACTATCCGTCGGCGCGCTTCTTCCTCGCCCTCGGACCGATGCTGAGCGGTGACAGCTACAATCAGGCCGCGGCATATCTGAAAGCGGTGATCGCCGCGCGCGCGACCGCGGGCGACAAGAACCTGACCTTTCTCGAGTTCGGAACTCAAGATACGAACGCCGACGGCATCGGCTGTGACTACCACCCGAGCCTGAAGACCCACCAGAAGATGGCCGACAAGCTCCAAGCCGCGCTCAAGGCGGATCTCGGCTGGTAGCCGGGGCGCTCGCCCTACGTGGACCCCGCTCGCTGCCTCCGAGTGGCGAATCGCGTCGGGGCGAATCGGGGCGGGCGCCCAACTTCTCCAAAATCCGCCTCGGCCAGAGCGGGTCGGTCAGGCACAAAACTGCTCCGATTCGAGACGGTTTCTCAAAACCTGACGATCGAGGCAGTTCTCGGCTATGTTTTGGACATGGACGCTCGTGCTGGTTCGTCTGCCGCGTTGTTTGCGGTGTTCGAACAACTGAAGAAAGCCTGGATCAAGGGCGGATGGAGCTGGGATAGCCGCTTTTCGTGCGTGGCCTCCTCGTTCAACGTCGAGCTGGAAGCCGAAGCGCGGGCCGTGGTGCTCCGCTTTCTGCCCAACGAGTGGGGCTCGAAGACGATCGTCAACGGCCCTGCCGCGCTGAAAGAGGTGGCCGAGGCCACCGGCGGCGTGCGCACGGACCAGCGCGTGTTCACCGGTGACAACTCGGGCCGCTTGCTCGGCTACGGCCTGTGGTGGCCGTGGGGCGACGAGATCACCATCTCGCTGCGTATCGGCCTCGGTGGGTACGTGCTCGATCCGGATCTCGCGCGCCTAAAAGAAGTGTTCGGCACTGCGGACTGAGCCCACCGCTCAGAGCTCCTCGATACACTGACGACCGCACCCGCTTGAGGTCATCAGTGCCGCTCGTGAGGCACCCTTTTTCAAGCTGAGAGAGCGGGCGCTCGCGTTCCCGCCACGCACCTCAAAGCACGAGCTGTCCCCGGCCCATCACGCTACCCACGCGGGTGCGCGCGGCAGCTCGTGGTCGCACCGCGAGAAAACTCTGAGAGCTCCCTGAGTTGAACCGCCAAAACGCCAAAACGCCAGAAGAGGAAGAGGAGATTGGGGTTCACCCCTTCGGGTGTCGCCAAGCGCGTCGCTCAGAGCGGCGGGTTCGTCTCGCAAAAACCTCAGAGAGCTTCGTTGCCGTGCAGACCGTGGCTCATGGACCGATGTGCCCAGTGCGGTGCCAACCGCCCCCGGACGTTTCCCTGAAGTGATCCGCCGCTGAGAGCCACCCCCGAAATCTCCTCTGATCTCTGCGGCCTCGGTGGCTCGGCGGTAAGTCCTCTCCCTCTCCCGCGTCCGCGTCCGCGTCGCCGAAGGCTGTGACGCCCCCGACGTGTCGCGTGACCATCAACCCAATCCCGCGATCCGTTTCGCGACCCGTCCCCCCGGGGTGAGGTCATTCGTAACCCAGGGCGCGGCGCGTGGCGGGGCTGCGTGCTACAAGGCGGCCCATGTCTTTGGTCGAACTCCGCGTGCCGTCGCGTGCTCCGAAGCGCGGGCCGAATGCGGCGTTCTTGCCGACTACGCGTGCGGATTTGATCGAGCGTGGGATCGAACAGCTCGATATTTTGATCATCACGGGCGACGCGTACGTGGATCATCCCGCGTTCGGGCCGGTGCTGATTGCGCGCTTTTTGGAGGCGCGCGGCTACAAGGTCGGGCTGATCGCTCAGCCGGATTGGCAGAAGCCGGACGACATCGCGCGCATGGGTCGCCCAAAGCTGTTCGTGGGCGTGACCGCGGGCAATCTCGATTCGATGCTGAACAAGCTGACCGCGCAGAAGAAGATGCGTGGCGAGGATCAGTATTCGCCGGGCGGGCGCACCGAGGCGCGGCCGAACCGCGCCAGTATCGTGTACTCGAATTTGTGTCGCCAGGCCTTCCCGGGGTTGCCGATCGTGCTGGGCGGGATCGAAGCTTCGCTGCGCCGGATCGCGCATTACGACTATTGGTCGGAGTCGGTGCGGCGTTCGATCTTGCTCGACGCCAAAGCGGACCTTTTGGTGTTCGGCATGGGCGAGCGCGCCGCTTGGGAGATCGCGCGGCGCTTGGCCGAAGGCGAACCGGTGAGCGCGCTCACCGACATTCGCGGTACGGCGCACGTCAAAAAGAATCCCGAAGAGTGGCAAGCGATCGCGGACGACGCGACGCGCTTCGTGCGCGATGGCAAGGCGGTGGTCCTGCCTTCGTATGAAGAGGTGAGCACCGACAAGCAGGCCTTCGCCAACATGTCGCGCTTGTTCCAGTTCGAAACCAACGCGCACAATGGGCGGCCGATCTTGCAAGTGCACGGCAAACAGGCCGTGTATTTCAATCCGCCCGCGCTGCCCTTGGCCGAAGCGGAGATGGACGGCTTGTACGACATGCCGTTCACGCGTCGCCCCCATCCAGATTACGCCGGGCAGCGCATCCCCGCCTACGACACGGTCAAGGAATCGATCGTGACCATGCGCGGCTGCTTTGGCGGTTGCACCTTTTGCAGCATCACCGAGCACGAGGGGCGTATCATTCAAAGCCGCTCGGCCGAGAGCGTGCTGCGTGAAGTGCGGCAGCTCTCGCGCATGGCCGGCTTCAGCGGCACGATCTCGGACGTGGGCGGCCCGACCGCCAACATGTACAAGATGGCCTGCAAGGACGAGCGCACCGAAAGCGCATGCCGGAGGCTTTCCTGCGTGCACCCGGGGATCTGCGAAAATCTGAAGACCGATCACGACCCCTTGATCGATCTGCTCCGCAAAGTGCGCGCCGAAAAGGGCGTCAAACGCGTGTTCATCGCTTCCGGCGTCCGTTATGATTTGGCCGAGCGCAGTCCGGAATTCATCGCGGAGTTGGCCAAGCACCACACCGGCGGCCAAGTCTCCGTCGCGCCCGAGCACTCCAATCCGGAGGTGCTGAAGAAGATGAAGAAGCCGGGCATCGAAGTGTACGAGCGCTTCGCGCAGGCATTCTGCCAGGCCAGTGAAGCGGCCGGCAAGGAGCAATACTTGGTGCCGTACTTCATCACCGGTCATCCGGGCTCCACGCTTGCGGACACGGTGGAGTTGGCGCTGTACTTGAAGGACAAGAATCTGCGCCCGAGGCAGATCCAAGACTTCATTCCCACGCCGATGGCGATCGCCACTGCGATGTATTACACGGGCATCGATCCGCTCACGAACGAGCCCGTGTACACCGCCACCGATCTGCGCGAAAAACGCATGATGAAGGCGTTGATCTTCTGGTGGGATCCGCAACACCACTCGCTCGCGCGTGAGGCATTGCGCAAAGCCGGCCGCGCGGATTTGATTGGCCGCGGTCCGCAGCACCTCGTGCCGCCGGATTACGGCGTGTCGACACCCGTAGCTCCCGGGCGTGGCGCGCGTGACTCGGGCCGAACGACTCAATCTCGCCCCGCTCGCTCGGCTCGCCCCGAGAAGTCGCGCTTGCGCCCGCGCTGAATCGAGTCGGGCAGGGAGGGTTACGCGGTGTCTCGAGAATTCGCGGATCGACTCGTCGTCATCACCGGCGCGGCCAGCGGCATCGGGCGAGCCACCGCGTTCGCGTTTGCGCGAGGCGCGGCTGAGCTTTTCGTCTGTGATTTGTCGAGCGAACGCTTGCTTGGTTTGGAACAGGAGCTTTTGGCCGCGGGGGCGCGGCAAGTACACGCCGCGGCGGTGGACGTCGGCTCGCGCGAGCAAATGGCGAACTTCTGCGAGCTCGTATGCCGAATTGGAACACCCGACGTGCTCGTGAACAACGCGGGCGTCGGCCTCGCCGGCGGCCTGCTCGCGACTAGCCTCGAGGATTGGCAATGGATCTTGAACGTCAACCTGTGGGGCGTCGTGCACGGTTGTCACTTCTTCGCTCCCCGGATGGCGGCCAGCGGGCGCGGCCAAATCGTCAACATTGCTTCCGCCGCGGGCTACTACAATTCGGAGGCCATGACCGCGTATGGCACCACGAAGTACGCGGTCGTGGGCCTGTCCGAGGGGCTTCGTACCGAGCTCGCGCCGTTCGGCGTGGGCGTGTCGGTGGTGTGCCCGGGTTTCATCAACACACCCATCGTCGCCAACATGCGCATGCGCGGCCCGGCCTATCCGGAGACTGAGCGCGCGAACGTAAAGCGCTTCTACGAAAGGCGTAACTATCCACCAGAGCGCGTCGCCCGTGCGGTGCTGCGGGCCGTGCAGCACAATCCGGCCTTGCTGCCAGTGACGCCCGAAGCCTGGGCACTGTACGCCATGAAGCGCATCGCTCCTGATCTCGGCCGTCGCTCGCTGGCAGCCCTGCAGCGCTTGGTGGAGCGTCGGCGATGGTCGAAGGCGTCGAAGGCTTGAGCATCGAACATCGAGCGCCTTGAAGTAGTCTCACAATTGCTGCTAATGTAGGTAAATTGCCGCAAATAACGAAGCGCGCAACTGGGGTTCAGGTCTGGTAGCGTTTGGGGTTCAATCATGTCAACGATCCCGCCGACTCAGGAAGGCCGTCGTCGACCCGTCAGCGTGCTTGCGTTGAAGCTGTGGGAGGTCGCCGAGGCGCTCGAGCAACGGCTCGACAACCCAGCAGACGTGCTGGACATGCTAGTCACCGCGGTCGCGAAAGGCGAACAACCCGTCGATGCTTGGCTCCGGCTGCACGCCGCTGCCGTGCAGCACGACAAGATAGCCGAGCTGGCTTTTGCCTACGAGCAAACGCTGTCCGAGAAGCGCGTCAAGCTGCTCCAGCCCGAGCAGCAGTTGTTCGTGTATCTACGCGCCGCGGAGTTCTTCGCCGAGACGCTCGGTGACATCGACGGCGCGATCGCTCACGCGGAGCGCGCCGCGCTCGCGGCGCCCGGCAATCCGGAGCTGCTCGCGCTCCAAGAGCGGCTGCTGCGCAACGCGGGAAAAGCCACGAAATTGGCCGAGTTGTACGTTGATGCCAGCGCCCGCGAAAGCGAGCCCGCGCGCCGCGCCGGCCTCCTGCACGAGGCTTCCGAGTTGGTCAAAGCCGCCACCGGGAACGATGAAGCGACGATCGACATCGGACAACGCATCTTGCGACTCGATCCGAGTCGCGAAGACGTGCGCTCCGTAGTCGTGCAGCGCTTGATCGCGCGTGGTCGTCACAAGGACGTCGTCGATCTGCTGGAGCAAGCGTTGCGACGCGAACCCGCGCCCAGCGTCGAAGAGGCGACCTTGCTACGCGAGTGGTTGGTCGATCTGTGCTTGTCCGAGCTGAAGGATCCGACCCGCGCGCTCGGTCACGTCGAGGGCTTGCTCGAGGTCGAACCGACGCACGCCATGGCCCTGAGGTCGGCCGAGGCGCTGCTGGAAAATCGCACGGTTTCCCTGCGCGCTGCCGCAACGCTGTCGGACGCGTACGAGAAGACGGGGCGGACTGATCGCGCCGTGGCCATGCTGGGCGTCGAGCTCAAGCAGGTGCGCGGACCGCGCCGGGTGGAGGTGCAGCGTCGGCTCGGGATCTTGCGCCAGGATGCGCTGCACGACCCCGCTGGCGCGCTCGAGTTGCTCGCGCCGGTGGTCGCAGGCGATCCCGGTGACGATGATTTGCGACGTCGCTTCGTCGGGCTCAGCTTGAGCTTGAATCAGCCGGAGCAAGCCGCTCGGCTGTTGGCGCGCGCGCTGCAAACCAGTCGCGTCCTGAGCGTGCGCGCGCGCGTCGGGGTAGACGTCGGCCACGTCTATCTCAAGGTCGGGGACCTCAAGCGGGCCCAGGCCGCGTTTCAGCAGGTGATCGAGGCCGGCAGCGATGACACCGCGGTGCTCGAGGCTGCCAAGCAGCTGTCCGATCTGTACGCCGAGGCCGCGGAGAGAAAGCAGCTCATCGCGGCGCTCGAGCGCGTCGTCTCGCTGGAGACCGGATCGGAACCGCGGCAGGCCGCAGCGCGGCGTTTGGCCCGACTCTGCGACGGTGAGGGCGGTGACCCGGCACGCGCGATCGTGGCCTGGCGCGCGCTGATCGGCTCGCCCTGGACCGAAGAAGCGCTGCGTCGGCTGGAAGCTCTGTATGGCGAGGCGTCGGATGACGAAGGTCTCTCCGATGTGCTGTTCGTGCGCGCAGAGCGCAGCACTGATCCGGCGTTGGCGCGACAACTGGCGTTTCAGGCCGCCGAGCTTCGCTCGGCTCGCAGCCGCGATCCAGAATCGATCTTGGCGGCCTGGCAGCGGCTGTCCGCACTGTGCGGTCCCTCGCGCGAGATCAACGAGCGGATCGTGCCGCTGCTCGAACAGGCGCAGCGCTATTCCGAGCTATCGACCGTGCTCGAAGTGGAAGTCAAGCTCCTGGATGGCAGCGAGCGGGTCGCTCTCCTGGTCAAGCTCGGCCAAATGCGCCTAGCGCGGCTCGGCGATCCCGAAGGCGCGCTGCGCGCACTCAAGGACGCGCTGGAGCTCGATCCGAGCGACCGCGCGGCGCGCGCCGCGACCGAAAAGCTGCTGATTGCGGGTGACGCTCGGCTAGCCGCCGCCGACGTGCTCGAGCCGCTCTTTCGGCATGAAGAGCCGGGCGCCGGACTCGTGCGCGTGCTCGAGACTCGCGCTGAGCTGAACCCCGACCCACAGGCTCGCTGCACCGCGCTGGACGAAGCGAGCTGGCTGAGTGAGAGCGTGCTGAAGGATGCCTCGAAAGCCCTCGAGTGCGCCGGGCGCGCGCTCGGCTTGGCCGTGGACCACGCACCTTCGCAAATCGGAGAACGCTTGGCCAACGTGCGACGGCTGGCTGCGCTTTCCGGTGACAGCGCGCGCAGCGCCGAGCTCTTACGCGCAGCCCTCGCGGACCGCTCGCTCGATACTCCTGAATTGGTCGCATTGGCGACCGCGACCGGTGATGCGCTGGCGACGGCGGGTGACATCCCACACGCGATCGAGACCTATCGGCGCGCTTTGGCGCGAGACCCCGCGTCGCGTGAGCTGATGCAGCGAATCGACGAAATGCTCACCGAACAGGGCGCTCCCGCCGAGCGCTTGGCGCTGTATTCGTCGATGTTGGAGCGTGAAGCAGACCCCGTGCGGCGGCGTGAGCTCCTGCAGCGCGTGGCGCTCTTGCACCGGCGTGAGTTCAACGACTCGGCGGCGGCTATCGCCATCTGGCGCCGAGCCGTGGCGGAGGAACCGCGTGATCTGGTGTTGCACCAATCACTCGTGGATGCGCTGAGCGAGGCTTCGGACACGGCAGCGGTGTACGAAGAGCTTTCGCGCGTGCTCCCGCTGCTCGACCCCGAGCGACGCAACGTGACACTGCTACGGCTGGCGGAGGTGGCAACCTCGCGGAAGGAGAGCGTGCGTGCGCTCGAGCACTACCGCGAGCTCGTCCAAGGCAGTGATTTGTCCGATGACGTCTCCGAGACCATCGAGCAATTGGCACGCGAGCAGAATGACGGCAAGACCGTGCGGGCCGTGCTCGAACGACGACTCGCGCACACCAGCGAGCCCGAGCTGCGCGCCAACCTGCTCGAGCGCCTCGGCAACGCCCTGGCTTGGCAGCTGGAGGATCCGAGCGAGGCGGCCCGCATTTGGCTGGAAGGAGGTCGGCTCAGCGAGGGCCTCGCGGACCACGGCGTCCGCGCGCAACGTCTGTTCACGCGCGTGCTGGATGCGGACCCGGACAATCGCGAAGCCGCCGAGCGGCTCGTCGAGTTGGCCGCGCGCGCGGGCGACTTCGATGCCGTGCACAGTGCGTTCGAGGTGCTCTTGCGGGCAGGCGACGAGCGCGAGCTGGTGTCGTTGATTTTGGGGCTTGAGGAACGAGCCGTGCAGACCGGCAATGGCAAGGCCTTCGTGGCTCTAGTCGATGCAGCGCTGGCGCGCGGGCTGCAACCGGGCCGTGCACACCACGTGCAACTGGCCCAGGCGCGCGCGTTGGCAGGAGATCCCGAACGCGCCGACAGCGCGGCCGAGGTTTTTCGCAATCTGCTTGCCGGCTCGGGCGGCGAAGGCCCGGGCGATACCGAGGCATTTGCCGCTTTCCTGAGTCGAGCCGAGCGGACGCCGAAGCGCGTCGATGACTACCGCTGGCTGTTCCGTCATCGCTTGGAGCATGCCTCCGACGCCGCCGGGGTGCTGATCGAGTGGGCGCACGCGGAAGAGACGCTGTTCGACAGTCCGAAGGCTGCGCGGAAGCTGTATCGAGAGGTATTGGAGCGCGATCCCGAGCGTACCGATGCGCTCTCCGAGCTGGCGCGATTGCAAGCCGCTTCCGGAGATGCGAAAGGCGCGCTCGAGTCACTCGACAGCTTGGTGACGCGCGTAGAACCAGAGGCGAAGACCGCGGTCGAACTGCGTCGTGCCGCATTGATGATCGGCTCGCTCTCGCGCGCCAAGGAGGCGCTCGCTTTGGTCGAGCCAATTTTGGCCGTGAATCCCAGCGACGCCGAGGCGCTTCGCGTCGTACACCACGCGCTGTCGGTGCCCGAATCGCGGGCGCGAGCCGCGGCGATCTTGGAGCGCGTGGCCGAAGGCTCGGAAGATCCGTCCGCGCGCGCGGACGTGATCGAGGCCTTACTCGCCGTTTCGAACGACGCTCCCGAGCTCGCGGCCGCCCGCAGCCGTTGGCTGATGCAGCTACTCGAGACCAAAACGGACGTACCGGAGGAAGCGCTCCGGCTGGCGCTGCGCGGCGCCGAGGCCGCGCCTGGTGAGGATCGGCTCTGGGAGTTTGCAGAGCAAATGGCACGCCGCTTGGACCAACCGGGGCCGGTTGCCGAAGCGTACACGCGTGCCATCGAGCGTGAGCTACCGGCGGAGGTTGCCGATTCGCTCGGGCGCAGAGTGGTCGAATTCCACGAGGAGTGGTTCGACGATTCCGAACGGGTGGTGCACCTCTTGGAGCGCGTCACGGCGCTTTGTCCGGCTGCGGAATGGGCTTTCGATCGACTGAAGCTGTCGTTCAATGCCGCTGGCCGTTGGTCCGATTTGTTCGCGCTGTACGACCGTCGCTTGGCCGAACCGCTCGGCAAGGTGGAGCGTGTCGAGATCTTGCGCGAGGCGGCCATGGCCGCGCGTGATTTCGCGAGCGATCCCGAACGCGCGATCGCTTACTTCGAGAAGCTCAATGCGCTCAGCCCCGGCGACGCACGCGTCGAGTCTTCGCTCGAGCGTTTATACGAACGCCACGGCCATCGACGCCCGCTGATCGAGCTCTTGAGCTTGCGCTTGAGCGCGAACAAAAGCCCCGATCCGGGCGAGACCATGGGCCGCATGGCCGCCTTGTGGTTGGATTTGAACGAGCCGCTGCCCGCGCTCGGCTGGGCGGAGAAGATGCTCGGCCGCGAAGCGGACGTGCGCGATGCAGTCGCGCTGTTGGAGCGCATCGTGGCGCTGCCCGCTTCGGCCGAAGCCATGCTCGAGAGCGGCGAGTCGTCGCGCGAAAGCGCCGCGCGTGCCCTCGAAGCGCACTACCGGGCGACCAACAGCACGATCGACGTCGTGCGCATGCTCGAGGTCTTGGCCCAAAGCGCGCCTCGCGCGACGCGCCTCGTGCTGCTCGAAGAGGTGGTCAAGCTCAGCTTGGAGGAGCTCGGGAATCAGGCGGGGGCCTTCGAAACTCTGCTCACGCTGGTCGTGCTCGAGCCCAAGCTGGAGTCGCGCCGTGAGCGCTTCGCACAGCTGGCCCGTGAGGTGGGCGGACAAGAGCGTCGTGCCGACACGCTGGTGAGCGTAGCCGAAGAGGAGTCCGAGCCCGCGCTCCGTTCCGCGTTGCTTTCGGAGGCAGGCGACGTGTGCCGCGTCGAGCTCGGAAATGCTGGGCGCGCGATGGAGCTCTATCGGCGCGTGCTGGGGCTTGCGCCGGAGGCGCCGACCACGGCGCTGCACGCCGCGCGCGAACTGAGCGAACTCTTGCGCAATGCTGGGGAGCTGCTCGAGCTGACGCAAGTGCTCGAGCAGCGAGCGGGGCTAGAGACCGGCGAGGCCGAACAGCTGCTCGTGCTTGGCGAGGCGGCCGAACTGTCGCTCACCGTACTCGGTGACGCCAATCGTTCCGTGCGGAATTTTCAGGCGCGTTTGACCCTTGCACCGCTCGATCGAACATCGCTCGATGGCCTGTGCCGCGCGTTGGAACGCGCCGAGCGCTGGGACGAGCTCGTGGCTGCGCTGGCGCTCCGTGCGCGCCAAAGCGACGATCCTACGGCGGCGCGCGCCGATCGCGTGCGCATTGCGCTGCTCCACGAACAGGTCAAGGGCGATCGCGCACAGGCAATCCTGGCCTGGCGCTTGGTGCAGACGCACGATGGGCGCGATCTGGAGACGTTCGAAGCGTTGTCATCGCTGCTCGCGGCCGAGTCGCGTTTCGACGAATTGGCGGAGCTTTTGTCCGAAGAGGTGTCGGTCGAGAGCAACCCCGTGCGCGAGCGTCGCCTGTACAGCGAGCTCGGTCAGCTCCATCAAACGCGCACGGGCGACATGATCGCTTCGCTCGAGTCGTTCGTCGCCGCCGAGGATTGGGGCAAGGCAATCGAAGTCGCGGGCGCCAATCACGCCGATCGCGAGCTCGGTCGTAAAGTTTGCGAACGGCTGCTCGAGCTCTCGATCAAGGCCTGGCAAAAGGCACACAGTGCCGCCGACAGCGCTGAAGCCCGCGCCGCCGATTGGGCGGTCAGCGAGCTGTCCGAACGGCTCACGGAGGCCGGCCTGTACGGCGAGGTCGTGACGCGCTTGCTGGCCGCCTCGGAGCTGCCGTTCGAAAGCTCGCGCCGACGAGAGCTCCGGCGTGACGCCGCTTGTTTGTGCTCCGATCGCTTGGACGACAGCGCTCGCGCGGTCGAACTATTCCAGGCGCTATTGGCCGAGGAGCCAGGGGACGAGGTTGCGCGCTCGCTCGTGACGCGGCTCTCGCTGCTGCTGGACGAGCAAGGCGAGCACGCCGAAATCGTGACGCTCTGGGAGCGTCAGGCGACGGCGCGCGCGGCTGCTGGCGACAACTCCGGCGCAGCGGCACTTTGGGCGCGCGCGGGGCAACTCGCCGAGGAGCGCTTGAGCGATCTGGCGCGGGCGATCACCTGTCATCGTGCCGGTGCGGCGCTCGGCGGGGAGGATTCGCTCGAAGCCCTGTCTCGGATCTACTTGGGGCAGAAGCAATACTCGCTCGCGGCCGAGGTGCTGGAGGCGCTGTGTGCGCAGTCGTCGCCGGAAATGCTGACCGACCGGGCGCTCGAACTGGCCGCCGCCTACCTTTCGGTCGATGCGCCCGACAAGGCTCGCGCGAGTCTGGAGCGCGCGGTCCCGATCGCGGTCAACGCGCCGGCGTTACGCGCGCGACTGGCGACGCTGTATCGCGACGCGGAGGATTACGGCGCACTCGCCGCGTTGCTGGCTGAAGAAGCCGAGCGCGCGACGGATCGCAAGACGACGCTCGCTCTCTTGCGCGAGGCGGCCGCGCTGCACCTCGAGCATCGCTCCGATCCAGCTGCCGCCGTGCCGCTCTTGGCCCGCGCGATCGAGCTCGAACCTGACGACCAGAAGCAGCGCCTGCTGCTCGCCAATGCCTTGTTCTTGGCCCAGCGCTACGACGAGGCCACGCAAGTTTTGCTCGCCCAAATCGAACGCTATGGCGCGCGGCGTCCGAAGGATCGCGCCCTCGCGCACTTCCTGATGGCGCGCGCGCTGCTCGGTGCGAAGCGCGAAGCCGAGGCCCTACAAGAACTCGATGCCGCGTCCAAGATCGACCCGGCGCACCCTGGCATCATGCAGCTCCTGGCACGCATGGCGCTCGAGCACGGCCAACTCGAACGCGCCGAGCGCATGTACCGCTCGCTGCTCTTGGTGCTCGGCCGCGACGGGTCACGCGAAGGTCCAAGCAAGGCCGAAGCGCTGATCGCACTTAGTGAGATCTCTGCCAAACGCGGCGACGCCGTGCGCGCGGGCGAGTTCATCGAGTCCGCATTCGAGGCCGCCCTCGAAAGCCCGGCCGACGCCGTGGCCTTGGAGAGTGCCCTGCGCAGCCAGCAGCGCCACGATCTGTTGGCGCGCGCGCTGGAATCTCGCCTCGGTCGCGATTTGCCGCCGGCCGAGGCCGCGCGCGCATTGGCTGATCTCGTCCTTTTACATCAAGGCGGGCTCAACGATCTGGAGCGCGTGAAGGATGGCCTGAGCAAGCGCGCGCGGGCGCTCGAGGCGAGCCTGGACGCGGCCTCGTCGTTCGACGATACCGCTTGGGCCGCGCTCGGCCGGGTCTATGATTGCTTGGGCGATGCTAGCCGTGAGTCGCAGGTGCTCGAGCGACGAGTCGCGGCTCAATTGCACACCGGCAAGGGCGCGGCCGATGGCGATCTGTTCTACCGCTTGGCTCAGGTACGCCTGGTCGACCCGAACGGAGCTGAGCAAGGTCTGGAGCTTTTGGAGCGCGCGCTCGACGCCGCGCCGGATTTCGAACGAGCCCGGAACTTGCTCGCCGAGGCGGCTGGCGGCCTCGATCCGGCGCGCGTGGCGGCGTTGCTCGAGCGCATCGCGCGCGCCACCGGTGATGATCGCGCCCTGGCCAACGCTTTGGCGGGTCAGATCGAAGCGCCCGACGCCACACTGACGCGCGTCCGTGAGGGCGTGGCAGTAGCGGTGCGCCTCGGCGACACCGAGCTCAGCGAACGCTTGCTCAAAGCCGGACTCGCGCTGGAGACCAGCAACGAGGCACCCGCCGATGCCGCCTGGGTACGGCTCGAGCTGGCGAAGTTGGTGGAGGCCTCGGGGCGAGAAGTCGAAGCGCTCGAATATCGAGCCCAGGCGGCGGCGCACTTGCCGGTCGACGAGGCTCGCAGCTTGCGCCTCACGCTCGCCGAACGCTTTGCGCGCACACCCGAGCTCTGGGGTCGCGCCGCCGACCTGTATGAATTGCTCCTCGCGCCGGACCCCGCGGACCGCTCGATCTGGCAGCCGTTGCTCGACTTGGTGCGCAAGCTCGCTGACTCGGAGCGACTGGTCCAGCTCGTCTCGCGCATCACCCCCGTGGTCGACGATGCTGCGGAGCGTTCGGCGCTGCGCATCGAGCAGGTCAACGCGCTGCTCGGCCAACCTGCACGCGCTGGTGAGGTGATCACGCTCTTGCAGGACATCATCACCGACGATCCCTCGCAGCGTGATGCCGCGCGAGTGTTGTCGGAGCTTCTGGAACGCGAAGGGCGGAGTGGCGAGTTATCTACGCTCTTGGTCAGCCAGATCGACCAGGCCAAAGACCTTCGTGACGTTTCGGCGATCGTCCAACTTTCCCTGCGTCTAGTCGGCAATTTGGAGCGTGAGGGACGCCTCGTGGAGGCGCTCGACGTGTGCCGTGCGGCTCTGGAATGGGAGCCGTCGCAGCAGGAGCTGCTCCAAAGCGTACTGCGCTTGGCCGAGGCGACCGGTGATGCGCTTGCCGTCTCGGATGCGCTCGAGGGCCTCTTGCGCACGACTCAAGGTGAACCGGCGGCGGCTCTCGCGCGCAAGTTGTCAGCCATGCGCGAGGAGCTCGGCGATCCGGAAGGCGCCGAGCGCGCGCTTTCGATGGGCTTCGAGGCCAACCCGCGCGACTCCGCGCTGCGCGACCTGCTGGTGGTGCGCTTCTCGGATCGCCTGGATTTTGCTCGCGTCGCCGAGCTGCTGAGCCGAGCTCTGCGTGACCGGCCCAACGAACGTGAGCTGCTCGAGCGGTTGATGGAAGCGCACCGCGCGGCGCAAAATCCCGAGGCGGCGCTGGGCGTGATCGAGGATCTGCTCCGCTCCGACCCGGACAACGTCGAGCTGCAGCGCAAACGCGCGACCGTACTCGGCGATCTCGGCCGAGACGACGAAGCGGTGGTGGCGTTCGAGCAGGCCTACGCGGCTGATCCGAGCGTCGTCTCGGAGCTGATCGAGTCGATCGAACGCGCGATCGTGCGCGCCGAGCCGAAAGAAGAGGCGCGGCTGACCTTGCGCTTGGTCGCGGTCTTCGAGGGCTCGGGGGATCTGTCCGGCGCGCGCGCGCGCTTGGCGGAGTTCGTGCGGGCAAATCCGGATGATTTGAGCGCCTTGCGGCGCTTGGCGTCGCTCGAAGCGCGCACCGGTAACATCGAAGGCGCGATCGACACGCTTGCGCGCTTGGTCGACGTGGAGCAAGGCGATTCACTGATCGAGACGGCGCTCCGTTACAGCGAAGCCTGCGAGCTCGCTGGGCGGCTGGCAGATTGTCGCTCCGCGCTCGAGCGTGCGCTGTCCGAGAATCATTTGCACCCCGAGCTCCGCCAGCGTTTGGCAGTCGTTTACGACGCGCTGGGCGCGCGCCGTGAGCTCGCCGATCTGCTCTTGGAGGACGCGAGCAACCAGCCCGACCCCGCGCTGCGCCTGGTCGCCTTGTTGCGCGTGGGCGCGCTGCTCTTGGCGCCCGAGGGTGATCCGGCAGCGGCTGTGGCCGTGCTCGAATCAGCTCGTCACGACAACCCCGACAGCGTCGAGGTCGTGGTGTTGCTCGCGCGCGCGTACGCCGCCGCGCAACGCGCCGAGGAGGCCCTGACATTGCTGAACTCGATCGCGGAAGCGAACAAGGGCCGTCGCACCAAGGCCCTGGGCGGGATCTTCTCCACGATGGCGCAGATCCATCTAGACGAGGGTTACCTCACCGACGCCTTGGCGGCCCTGGGCAAAGCCTTCGAGCTCGACCCGAAGAACGGCGAGCTCGCGATGCGACTCGGACAACTGGCGGTCGAGATTGACGAGGACGACGTCGCGCAGCGAGCGTTCCGCGCGGTTTCAATCATGAAAGCTCCGGCGGCCGGCAGCAGTGACGGCGCCCCCACCGAGGCCAAGGCCGACGCCAACTACTACCTGGCGGTTCTGGCTCGAAAATCCGGCGATGCGCGCAAAGCCAAGCTGCTCCTGGCCAAGGCATTGGCGGAGAACGCCGATCACCCTGCGGCTCGCCAGCTGCTCGCTGAGCTGTCCGCAGAACGCGCTTGACCCACGGTACCCAGTTTGGGTTAAGTGCCGGCACGATGCAGCGAAAGAAGCGCCTCACCAAACGCGAACGCAAAGATCTGTCGCCCGGCCCGAGCGGGCAGCAGCAGGCGCACATTCACTGCATTGCCTGCGGTCGGCACCTCGATCCAGCGGAGTTCACGGCCGACCCACCCACGGCGAAGCAGCTGATTTGCGAGCATCAGTCGCGGTTTCCCGCGTGCGTGGATTGTGACGTGTTGGCACGCACGCTGATCGCGGAGCATGACCGGACTGGGAAGCCGATCGCTCAAGCGGCGGCGTGGCACTGAGAGAAGGGGACGCGCGGCGCCTTCGGCGCGCGGCTGGAGACTCGTGTTTGCCCAGGGTCCGCTGGTTAGCGCTGGGCCGCCCGCGCTACAGGATGGAAAGCACGCGCCCGTTCGGTCGGTTCTCGTAGGTCCGCCATCTCATTGGCTGATCGCGATCTGATCGTGCCAAAGTCGGTGAGCTCGACGAATTTCCGGGCAGTCGGCTGAAGTGCTTGGCGCGCGCTTAGGCGCGAGGCGTGCGGCGCTTCGCGCGCACCGGAGTTTGTGCGGCGCGTCGTACGACTCCGCGCTGCGCGGGAGGGCGTGCGGCGCTTTGCGCGCACCGGGAGCGGGTAGGTTATTTGCGGGCGACGCGTTCGGCGCGTTCGGCTTTGGTCTTGTTCTTTTTGGTCTTGGCGTCGCCACGGTCGAGCCAGGCTAGGGCTTGATGGTAGAGCTCGGGCTTGCGGTCGAGTGCGAGCTCGTGGCCCATGTCCCCCGGTGTGATCACGCGGGTATCGACGCCCGCGCGGGCGAGCCAATCTTCCACTTGGTGGGTGCCGTCGATCACTCCGTCGTGCTCACCGGTGATCAAGAACACTCGGCGAACGCGCTCTTTCGCGGTTTGTAGTGCTTCGAGACCCGGGCCGCCCCAATAGCGGTCGGTAGCGGCCAAGATCAGCCAGCGATTGAACACGTGCGGTTCGCGTACGCCGACGTTCATGGCCGCGTAAGCGCCCTCGCTGAAGCCAATCAGGGTGTTGCCGTAGAGTTGCACTCGGCGGCCATATTTTTTCCGCAGCACTTGGATGGCCGCCATGGTTGCGGTGTGTGCGGACGGCCAGTTGTTGTCCCAGGCCCGCCCGTCACCGTACGCAGCGGGACCAGTCGGGCAAACGAGCCAGCCGAGTCGGCGCGCGACCGGCGCCCAGCGCTGGCAATCCTTCTCGGGGTGACCGCCGCGGGCGTGCAGGTAAACCAAGATCGGGCGCATGCTGTGGCGACCCGGACCCGTGGGTTCGAAATAGTAGGCAGGCGCGGCACCCGGCGGGGTCACGACGTGCATGCCGCTCGGCAGCAAGGTATCGCTCTTGTCGATCTCCTTGCCCTTGGAGTCGCTGTCGTCGTTGCCGCGGGACTTGCTGTCCTCGCTGGCCGACGTGGCGCTTTCGCTCGGGTCGGTCGCGTCGCTCTCCTCACCGACGACGGCGTCCTTGCCCTCGGGAATGCGGAGCTTGAGCCCGATCTTCAGTGGCGCGCGGCGCTGAAGGCCATTGGCCTCGCAGAGCGCCGCGATGGTCACGTTGTAGCGGTCGGCGATTCGGCCGAGCGTTTGCCCAGAGGCGACGACGTGCGTTTCACTGGCTTGGGCGGGGAGCGCGAACAGCAGCAACGCCGCGCACACGAAGCGAGTCAGGAAACGCATTGTCTACCGGCGTATCACAACTTCGTCGAAACTGAGAAAAGACTCGCCGTGCTGCCTGTCGGCCGGTCGGCCTATAGGCGCCATAGCTCCACCCCGGTTGCGACCAAGCGCAGTTCGTCGACGCTGCCATCGGCGTTCTTGCGTGGGAATTGGCCCCCCTCACTTTCGAGGTGCGCCACCCGCTCGGGGGGCAGGGTGTTCACGCCCAGCGTGCCCTGCACCTTGGCGCGCGTCCCGGCCGAGTCGGTCGGCACGAAGAAGCCGTAGTCCTTGAAGGTGACGCGGCAGCCGGGCAGCTTCGGATCGCCACTCTCGGCGAGCTCCATCCAGCAGCCGCGGCGGGTGCACGCGCTGCGCACGTGGCCCTCGACGGTGATTGCCTGGTCACGAAAACGCTCGGGGCTCGAAAGCACATCAGCCAGCGCGAGCTCCGGGCCGGCGCTGATCGGCGCGCCAAACGCCTTGGCCGTACTGGGTGCCGCCGGGCTGCTCGTCGCCGATGCGGCGCTGCTCGCCGCCGACGCGGCGCTCGGAGCGGGACTGACTTCGCGTGTTCGAGTTTCACAACCGGCGAGCGAAGCGAGTAGGAGCACGACGCTGAGGCGTGACGGGGCGGGGACCATGAGGTTCGTCGATGATAGCCGATTTTCAAGGGTCTGCGAGGCGTGGAGTGCGCTTGACCGGTCGCAATCGCGGCGCCGCCTGCGCGCGAATTCGTGCCCGGTCGAGCTTGCCGGAAGCCAGCCGAGGCAACATGTCGAAGTGGCACAACGCGCGCGGCTGCTTGAATGAGGCGAGCCGCTGATCGAGCGCATCGAACAGCGCCTGCTGATCGAAGTGGACTCCCGTGCGGAGCTCGAGCGCGGCGGCGACCTGCTCACCGAACTCTGGATCCGGAACGCCGAAGACCAAAGCGGCCTCGATTGCCTCGCAGGCCAAGAGCGCGTGTTCGACTTCGGTCGGATCGACATTCTCGCCGCCGGTGATGATCAGCTCGCTCTGTCGGCCAAAGACGAACAGCCCAAGCTCTGGGTCGAACTCGCCGCGGTCGCCGGTGTGGAAAAAGCCGTCTTGGTCGAAGGGCGCCGCTTGGCCGAGGTAGCCGCTGAAGAGCGTCGGACCGCGAACCTCGATCATTCCACGCATGATCCGCAATTCGACGCCGGGCAGCGGGAAGCCAACCCCAACGACGCCATTCTTCAAAGGCGTGATTGCGGGCGGCGGGAAGGCCAGCGTGCTGACTTGGGAGCAGGTTTCGGTCAATCCATAACTGGTCAGTACCGGCACAGCGCGTTCGCGAGCCGCCGCGAACAACTCCGCCGAACAGGCTTGGCCGCCGAGCAAGACGGCGCGCAGCGGCGCCCGCGACGCGATCTCCGGCGCGTCGCGCAGCAGCCGCGCAAGCACTGGAGGCACGAGCGAGAGCAGCGTGATCCGTTCTGCGGCCAAGCACTCGGCGAGCTCTGGCACCGAACCGAGCAGCCCGCCGCTTGCCGCGCGAAATGCCACCACGCAGCGGCGCGCGGCCAACGAGCGCGTAACGACGGACAGTCCGCCGACATGCGACAGCGGTAGACAAAGCAGTGCGCGATCCTCGATCCGGGGCGGCACGCGCTCGGCGTCTGCGCGCGCCAGCGCGAGGAACGCGCGGCGACTCAATTCGACCAACTTGGGGCGACCCGTGGAGCCCGAGCTCGGCACCCACGCGAGCGCGCGCTGGTCTGGGATTGGCGGGAAATCCCAGGGCTTAGCCGCAGCCTCGGCGAGAGGTCCCAGCTGGCTCGGATCGACCGTGCATCGAGCGGAGCTTGCCCCGATCAAGTACTCGCGTTCGGGCGCGGTCAGCCGGGGATGAAGCGGCAAGATCGGTATGCCGAGCTCGATGCACGAGTACAGACACTCGAACATGGTCAGGCTGCCGTCGACGACCAGCGCTACGGGTCGTCGCTCGAATGAACGGACGCTGAACGCATCGAGTTGGCCGCAACGCGTCCGAACGCGCGCGGCCAGCGCCGAGAAGCTCAGGCGCATGCCGTCGCAAACGAGCGCTTCAGCGTGCGGCACTTGGCGGGCTGCGTCGAACAGCGACAGGCTCATCGCTGCTCCGTGAGGCCAAAGCCAGGTTCGGACCAGGCGTGGATCCTGGACCCGGAAAAGAAGGGCAGGCTCAGCTGAGCGAGGCGCGCGCCCTCGAGATCGAGTCCGTGCGCGCTCGTTTCGGAGCCGATGCTGAGTGCAAGAGCCGCGCTCAGGCCGAGCCCGAGCGGACCTTCGAATGCGTGGGAGAGGATCACCTGGGCACCAACCGCGTGTGCGGTTCGAGCCAGCGCAAAACAGGCCGAGACTCCACCCACGAGGGTTGGTTTCAAGATCACGGCTCGATCACCAGGCCGGACACGCGCCCCCGCAGCGAGCGATTCGTCCAGCGCGCAGGGCAAGCCGAGCTCGCTCAACCGTGAAAGCGCGGATGGCGCGCACGGCTCTTCGATGAATTCGAGCTCGCAGGCTAAAAAACGCGGCAAGTACTGCTTGGCATCGGCCACACTCAGGCTCTGATTGGCATCCAGCCGCAGTCTGGCAAGCGGGCCGAGCTCAGCGCGGAGCTGCTGCACGGCTTTGAGCTCACGGTCCAGAGCGCCCGGCCGTCCGATCTTGAATTTGAAAGTGGTGATGCCGCGGTCGCGCGCGGCCAAAGCTTGCGCCGAGGCTGCCTCGGGCTCACCCAGGAGCAGCGCAGCGACGGCCCTCGAAGTCGGCGTGGATCCGGCGGGTAGGAGCAGCGCCCATGCTGGCGCGCGGGCGGTGCGGGCCCACAGATCGAGTAGGGCGGCTTCGAGCGCCGCGCGAGCGGCGGGAAGATCTTGGGGTAGGCGCACACTGGCGCGGCCGAGCTCACCGATCAGGTCTTGCCCCGGCGCGAGGCGATCGGCGATTCCGCCCAAATCGAGCGCGGCAAGTGCTTGCTGACAGGCCTGCAAATCATCGGGGCTGAAGCCGGGGAGGGGTGCGGCTTCGCCTTGGCCGCGCACGCCGTCATTACTCTCGAGAGTGATGACGCAGCTGGCCCGTTCGGTCCAACGGGCGCGCGCGTTCTGCGCGGGGCGAGCCAAAGTCCGCGCAGTGGAAACCACTGACACGGTCAGGGTCACGGCGGGGCCGCCAACCCGAAGTGCGAGAGCGCGCCCCGCAGGCCTAGGCCCAGTGCGAACAGTAGCCCGAACACGGCCAGCAATTTGGCAGTGGCGGCGAGCAACGGATTGAGCGCGCGCCCCTCCGTGGCCGACACGGCTCGCTCGGTTTTGAGCGCCAACGGCAGCGAAATCAAGCTGATCAAGACTTCTGGCCCGGTGCTCCCGCTGAGCGCCAAGCCGACTGGGGTCAGGTAGCTCACAGCGATCAAGGCGCGATACTGGCCGAGCGCGAAACCGCGGCCGTAGCGCACGGCCAGGGTGCGTTTGCCCGCGCTCAAATCGGTCACGCGATCGCGCAGGTTGTTCACGACGAGGATCGCCGTCGCCAGCGCGCCGACCGGAAGAGCGCACGAAAGCGCCAAGGCCGGCACGCGCCCGATTTCCACGAGGGCGGTGCCGCACACAGCGACCAAACCAAAAAAAATGAACACGAAAATATCCCCGAGCCCGTGATACCCGAGTGGATACGGCCCGCCCGTGTAAGCGATAGCCGAGGCGATCGACGCGATGCCGATCAGCAAGATCACCGGCCCAGACACGCTGGTCAGGTACAGGCCGACCACGAGCGCGAGGCCGAACACCAGCATCATCCCGCGCCGCATACTGCGTGCGCTGAGTAGCCCGGCTTGCACGGCGCGCGTCGGTCCAAGACGCTCGGCGGTGTCCGCGCCCTTCTCGAAGTCGAACACGTCATTGGCGAAGTTCGCGCCGATCTGCAATAGCAACGCGCCCAGCAGTGCGGCAAGTGCTGGCCCCCATTTAACCTGACCGCGCGCCGACGCACAGGCCGTCCCGACCAAGACCGGCACCGCTGCGGCGCTCAACGTCTTCGGTCGGCTGGCGAGCAGCCACGCTCCGATCGAGTCGGGACGAACGTCCGGCTCGGAACTTGCGCTGATCGGTGCGGAGGCGCTCATCGCTCGGCTCGTGCTCAGGGCAGGCGCTTGAACTTCTTGAAGTTGGGTTTGCGCTTCTCGAGGAACGCCGTCTTCCCCTCTTTGCCTTCTTCAGTCATGTAGTAGAGCAGCGTCGCGTTGCCGGCCAGCTCTTGCAGTCCAGCTTGTCCGTCGCAATCGGCGTTCAGCGCGGACTTCAAGCAGCGGAGGGCGAGCGGGCTGTGCTGCAAGATTTCGCGGCACCACTGCACGGTCTCGGCTTCCAGGAGCTCGTAGGGCACGACGCGATTGACGAGCCCCATGTCGAGCGCCTGCGCCGCGTCGTATTGGCGACACAAAAACCAAATTTCGCGCGCCTTCTTTTGGCCCACGACGCGCGCCAAGTAGGAAGAGCCATAACCTCCGTCGAAACTGCCGACCTTCGGCCCGGTTTGGCCGAAGCGGGCATTGTCGGCGGCGATCGTCAGATCGCAGACCAAGTGCAAGATATGGCCGCCGCCGATGGCGTAACCGGCGACCATCGCGATCACGGGTTTGGGCAGGGTGCGGATCTGGCGTTGCAGATCCAAGACGTTCAAGCGCGCGATGCCGTCTTTGCCGACGTAGCCGCCTTCGCCGCGCACTTTCTGATCCCCACCGGAGCAAAAAGCGTCTTTGCCCGCGCCGGTGAGAATGATCACGCCGATGTCGCTGTCGTCGCGCGCGTCGGCGAACGCGCGCTCCATCTCTTGGATCGTGAGCGGCCGAAATGCGTTTCGCACTTCGGGACGATTGATGGTGATCTTCGCGATGCCTTCGCTCGATTTTTCGTAGATGATGTCTTCGAAGCTCGGGCCGCGGGACCATTGGATGTCGGTCATGTCTGATTTCCTCGTCGGATCACTTCGGTAATGAACTCGGGGCGCTCGAGCAAGAGGTCGTGGCCCGCTCCGTCTACGATGGCGAGTTCGGCGTGCGCCACGGTTTTCGCCATCTGCTCGGCGAGATTCCGGAATTTGTCGTCTAAAGCGCCCGCGCAGAGCGTCACGGGGACCTCGATCTTCGCCAGATCTTCGCGATAATTCGGCATTTCCGCCAGACCGGTCACGCGCAGCGAGCGAGCTAGGCCGGCCGGGTCGTGACTCAGCCGCTCGCTGCGCTTTCGGTCGAGCGCGGCTTGGTCGAGCCGGGCTTGCGTGGCCCACAGGGGCTGCGCTTGCCAGGCGTCGACGAAGGCGCTCGAGCCGCGACTGAGCAGCAGCTCGCACCAACGCCGGTCCGCGGCGCGACGCTCGACTCGCTCGGCGTCGGAGGCGAGACCCGGGTGCCCGCTGATCAGGGTCAGCCGCGACACCCGCGCGGGATGCCGCAGCGCGAGGCCGAGGGCCAAGCGCGCCCCGAGCGAGTAGCCAACGACGTGCAGCTCGCTCGGTTCCGCGCTGAGTCGGGCCAGGCGATCCACTTCCGCTTCGAAATCGACCACCTCGCTGCCTGCGCCGGAACCGCGATGGCCGACGAGCGCGGGGACGAAGCGGCGCTCTGTCGGCCGATCAGGCAGAAAATCCCAGCTGTGCGGGCTGCCGGTGAAGCCGTGGAGCGCGAGCAGCGCGGTCACCCGGGCTCTCCGGCAATCGCTTCCAGCTCGCCGCGCACGCGCTGCTCGGACTCGCGTGCGCTGGCCGCGTCCACCACGATGTGCAGCACGCTCACCCCGGGCTGGCTGGTCGCCTCGCCTAGCGCTCCCGCAATGCTCGCTCGCTCGCTGACCTTTGCGTAACGGTAGCCGAAGAGCCTTGCGGCGTGCGACAGCTCGGCGCCGGGCGGGGTGAGCCAAAAGCGACTGGCATCGGCCTGCGGCTGGAGCTTTCCGAAGATCGGTAGCTGCTCGAAGATCCGGCCTCCGCCATTGTCGATGACCACGATCACGAATGGCCCAGCGGCCTCGCGTGCGACGGCGAGACCGCCCAGATCGTGCATGAAGCTGACATCACCCAAAAGCAGCACGGTCGGCTCTTGGCGCAGGCTCGCCGCCCCCGCTGCGCCCGAGATCAGCCCGTCGATGCCGTTGGCGCCGCGCTGCGAAAGCACGCTCAGCGCACGCGTCGAGCTCGGGACGTAAGCGTCGACCTCTCGGATCGGTAGGCTATTGCCGAGCACGAGTTGGCACGGGTCGGGCAAGTGATCGAGCACCGCGCGCACCGCGCAAGGCTCACTCAGCGATGCCGATGGTCGGGCCAATTCCTGCTCCACGACGACCCAGGCTTGGCGGTTGGCCTCGCGCCAAGCATGGCGAAAGCTCTCACGCTCGGCTTCGTGCTGCAAACGCGCGTGCTGCAAATGTCGAACCGTGTCGCTCGCCGCGGCGGCCGTGCTGGCGCTGATCAGCTCGCTCGCCAAGCCGTGCGGATCGGGAAAGCCGTGCTCGGCGATCACGAAGCGCTGACCGGCAAAACGGCCGTCGAGCCAACGTTCATAGCCGCCCGAGGTGGGGGTTCCGCCGAAGCTCAGGAGCAAGTCGGGCGAGAGGCGCTCGCGCCGGCTTGGCGAGCGTAGCAGCCACTCGAAGGCGTCGATGCAGAGCACTCCGGGAGCGAACTCTGGTCGAAAGCGCGACTGGCTGGTGGCTTCGCACAGCAGCGGAAAGCCGGTGATCTCCGCCAAGCGAGCCAAGGCGTGTGCAGCTTCGGGACGATACGCAGGTTCTGGACCGACCAGGATCAGGCCACGCGCGGTTTCGGCGCAGGCGCGCGCCAAGCGTGTGACATCGCCATGCAGCGTCGCGCCGGCGGCCAGCGTCGGACCGCGCGCGAGCAAGGCATCGACGCTCTCGCGCAAGCCGAGCGAGACCGCGTCTTCTGCCGCTATCGGCTCGAGCGGCTTGCGGGCGCGGGCATTCAAGTGGACGGGCCCCGGATTACCGTGCTGAGCCGCGTGTACGGCATGCGCGACGCTTCGCACCACCCCCTGTAGCGCATTCGCTGACGCATCCGGCGCGCCCAGCTCGAAGAATGCGCGCGCGCAGTCCCCGAATAGTTTGATCTGGTCGATCGCTTGCGGCGCGCTCGCGTGTTGCAGTTCGAAGGGCCGATCCGCGGTCAACACCAAGAGAGGCATGCGCGCGAGCGAAGCCTCGATCAACGCGGGATAGTAGTTGGCGGCGGCGCTGCCCGAAGTGCACAAAAGCAAACTCGGCCGCCCACTGACGCGCGCCTGGCCGAGCGCGAAGAATGCCGCAACGCGTTCGTCCCACACCGAGTGACAGCGCAGCCCGGGCTCATTCAACGCGGCCCACGCGAACGGTGTCGAGCGCGAACCAGGGCTCACCACCACGTGTTCGACGCCTGCTCGAGC
This sequence comes from Pseudomonadota bacterium, assembly GCA_037200885.1. Classification (GTDB taxonomy): domain Bacteria; phylum Myxococcota_A; class Polyangia; order Polyangiales; family Polyangiaceae; genus PMG-095. The sequence continues at coordinate 2,144,881 of JBBCIN010000002.1, read as the reverse complement.
CAGAGTTCCGAGGAGCAGCCGCGACCATTCGGTCAGCAGCGTCGGGGTCATCCGGAAACTCCGAGCGCTCCGAGCAACGCGGCGAGCTTCCAGCGCGTTTCGGCAAATTCACTAGGGGCATTCGAATCAGAGACCACGCCCGCTCCCGCGTACAGCTCCGCGTGTTTGCCCGCGACCACGCCGCAGCGGAGGGCCACCACGAAACGCCCATCGCCACTTTCGTCGAACCAGCCGAACGGCGCGCTATACCAGCCGCGTTGATCGGGCTCGTGCCGCGTGATGAAGTCGATCGCCGCGCGCGTGGGCACGCCGCCGACCGCGGGCGTCGGGTGCAACCTGCACACGAGCTCGAGGACGTGGCTCGACTCACGCAGCTGCCCTTGGATCGGCGTACGCAAGTGCAGCACCGTCCGCAAGCGATGCACCTCGCGCCGAGGCGCCGGCGCAAGTTCGCTGGTCAGTGGACCGAGCAAGCGCAAGATCTCGCTGACCACGAACTCGTGTTCGCGGATGTCCTTGTCACTTTCGAGTAGCCAATTGGCAGAAGTGGCATCGTCCGCGCTGACCGAGCCGGCGACGGCCTCGGTGGCTAGCTCGATGCCGCGCTTCTGTACCAATTGTTCGGGAGTTGCGCCCAAGAAGGTCGCGCGACCGACACGAAACGCAAACCGGGTCGACTCGGGCGCGTCGTCGCGCAGCCGGCTCTGGACGGCCTCTGGTAGGAGCTCGCGATCCAAAGTCAGGCTCACGCGCCGCGCGGCCACGATCTTCTGCGCGCGCCCGCTCTTGATCTCCTCTTGAATCGCGCTCACGAGCTGAGCGAACGCCTGCTCGGAGCGTTCTTCGCGAGCAAGCTCGCGGGCTGATTCGCGCAGCGGTGTCGGGCTGAACAGCGCCTGCAGCGCTCGCGTCAAGCGCGGCTCGAGCTCGGCGCGAAACGTCTCTCGGTTCCAGCCGCCGCCGCGCACGATCAGTCGCAGCCAGGCGCCAGCCTCGTTTTTCAGATAACTGAGCTCGGGCAGCACGAAGCGCGCGTCGCCGAAACCACGCCAGAGTCCGCTTTCCGCTTGGCCCGGCTGAAAGGCAAGACCGCCGAAAAAGCGCGGGCTGGGCGCAGCGGGGTCGCAGCGACTGGCGTCGAGCTCCGCATAGACCTTTTGCGCCTGAGCCTGAATGCTTTGAAAACGATCGCTGCCTTGTGCCTCGAGCGTGAAGGCCGCGCCCAAGCCGGACGCTTCTTCGTCGGCGGGTGGCGCCCAAAGCAACGCGCTACCGCTGCTTTCCGCAGCGAGCAGGCGCTCGCTCGGGACGCGCGGCACGGGCCAAGTGAGCGCAACCCAGGCGGCGGCGCCGTCGAGGCGAATCAGATCCCTCGAGACTCGCTCGATCAGCTCACGACTGCCTTCGACGGTGTCCGCGGCTCGAGGGCTCGCTGCGCCGATCGCGACCTGCTCGCTCATTTCAGCCTTCGAGGCTCCGCGACGTACAGATGGCAGACCCCGAAGGTCAGCGCATGCACGCCCAGCACGTCCAAGTTCGAGCTCCGCATCAGCTCGGCGAACTCGGCGGCCGGCGGAAAAGCGGCGATCGAACGCTGCAGGTATTGATATTCCTTCACTCCCGAGAGCAGCGCGCCGACGTAGGGCACGACCGTGTGAATGTGGAAGCGCGCCATCGCACCCATCAGGCCGCCTCGCGGCTCGGACAACTCGAGGATCGCGATCCTGCCGCCCGGGCGGGTGACACGGGCCATTTCGCGCAAGGCTTGCGCGCGATCGGGCACGTTGCGAACCCCGAAGGCGATGCAGACGGAGTGAAACGAGCCTTCGGCGAAAGGCAGCGCTTGGGCGTCTCCTTGCACCAGCTCGACGCGGGCTTCGAGCCCTGCGCGTTTTACTTTCTCGCGTCCGACGTCGAGCATTTTTGCCGAAGGATCGAGCCCGACTACAGTTACACTGGGCTCGGTGCGCGCGACTTGGATGCCGAGATCGGCGGTGCCGGTGGCTAGGTCGAGCACGCGGTGCGCGCTGCCGAGCTCGAGCGCGCGCACGGTTTTGCGCCGCCAGCTCTGATCGATGCCCAGCGATATGACGCGGTTTACCAAATCATAACGGGCCGCGATGCCATCGAACATCGCGCCGGAGCCCTCGCGCGTCGGCGCGCTGCCCGCCGTATCGCGGGCCAGGGCTGTTGCAGGTTCGGTCATGTATCTCCGTACACTTTCAGAAATGGGGTCGGGTCGACGACCTTGCCGGCGACCAGCGCGGTGAGCAGGGTTTCGCCGAGTCGCGCCAAGCGTTGCAACTCGTGGACACGGTCACGTTTGAAATCGGGCGAGCTGCCGGCCGCCGCCGCGCGGGGCAGCGCCTCTTCCGCGTTGCTCAGCGCCTCGCTGAACTGCCGCACGAGCTCCAGCTCGCGCTCGCGGAGCACACGTTGCACCAACTTGCCGATGCTGGTCTCGGCCTCGTAAAAGTCGCGCCGCTCCCCCGGTCGCCAACTCTTCTTGACCGCGCCCCACTTGAGCAATTCATTGAGCGTCATGCTGACCGCACCGGCGCTCATCTTCAGTTGCTCCCCAAGCTCAGCTGCGCCGAGCGGGGAAGGCGATAGGTACAGCAGCGTCCACATTCGCCCCATCGGGCGCTTGAAGCCCCAGAACTCCATCAGCCGACCGATCGTGTCGGCGACTTCCAGTTCGGCCTGGGTAACGGGCTCGGCGGCGGGTCCGGACATCAGCTTGTTGTTTGAGCTTTCAAAACTTCGTGAAACTTTAGGCTCCGCGACCGGTCCGGTCAAGCGGTGGAACGCTCAAAATCCGCGCTTTCAGCCAACGCACCCCCAGGGCGGGACCGCGTCGACTCATCCAACACTCTTTACGGCGCCTCTGGGCGCGCATTGGAAGACTGGTGGCTGACCAGCGGCGCGATCGACGTGGCTCTCGACGACCACCGCATTGGCCCAGCTCTGGCAAGGTTTGGCGGCACCTTCAGTGAGAGAGGGGGCGGCTACCTCACTCACGCGCTCGCGCTCGCGCTCGAGCTCGAGCTCGAGCTCGAGCGCGTGAGCTAGCCGCTTTGAGTCTGCCGAGGCCTCAGCGATCGCGCGCGAAGATTCTTGCGGTTGCACCGCTCGGGAAGGTGCTGCTGCTGATGAGCTTCAGTGCGCGCAGCTGCTCGAGCCCGTCGAAGATTGGGAGTCCTCGCCCGAGCGCGACCGGGTGGACGACCAGGCGATACTCGTCGATCAGATCCTGTTTGATCAGCTCGCGCGCGAACGATGCGCCACCGTAGGCAATCAGGGGCTGGCCCGGTCGGGCCTTCTGGCGCGCGATCTCGGCCCCGAGATCGGTGGCGATGATCGGGTCGTGCCACGATTTTTGGTTCTTCTTCGTTTCTTCGGGCGAAGCGTGCGAAAGCTTCTTTTTCTCGTCGTCCGCGTCCGCAGCCTGGTGGCTCTGCGCCCGTGCCGCGCTGGAGATGGCGTCGAAATCGACCTTGCCGGACCGGGTGAAAACCAGCTTCGGAATCGAATTCATCGGCGCGGCAAATGGATTGGTGGAGCTCGGCCAGTAGCTTGCCATCGTCTCGAACGTCTTTCTTCCCATGACGTGGAGACCCGCTTGGCAGCCGTCGCCGCCACCACCGCACTGCCCGCTGCAGCCAAGCCCAAATCAAGGCTCTATGGGGACCTCCGCGACATCAAGCATGTCGTGGTGGTGATGCAAGAGAACCGCAGCTTCGACCATTACTTTGGTGCGACGAAGGGCGTGCGCGGCTTCGGTGACCGCGCGACGATCCTGCTACCAGGCGGCAAGACGATCTGGGAGCAGCCACAAGCTCCCGTCGTCGGTGCTCCGACGCAGTACCCGTGGCCGCTGAGCGGCACCCACAACTATCAGGGCAATGTGCCGCCCTCGCTGGAGCTCGGCGCGGGGAACTACCCCGGCACGAGCCACAGCTGGGAGGACCAACACGGCGCTTGGTACGGCGGTTTGATGAACGGCTGGGTCTTTGCCAAGGGCGGACCCACCACGCTCGGGTTCCTCACCCGCCACGACCTCCCGTACCACTTCGCCCTGGCCGAAGCGTACACCATCGGTGACGCCTATCACTGCTCGGTGCTGAGCGCGACCGGCCCGAACCGCACCTATCTTTGGGGTGGCTCGATCAACGCCAGCAAAAAGCATGGCGACTACATCGCCTATAGCGGTGGCGACGAGATGGGTAAATTCCTGCGTTGGGAAGCCTACGGCGAAACGCTGCAAAAGGTCGGTCTGACCTGGCACGTGTACCAGTGCGAGGACGACTACGGCGACAACGGCATGGAGTACTTCAAGACCTTCGCCGTTTTCGATCCGGATCAAGGCGGCACTGCCGCCCCCGGCAACCCGTTCTACGATCACGGCGTCGCCAACGTCCCCACCGACCAAGGCCAGCAGATGACGAACGCCGACGACCTCGCGGACGCGATTCGCAGCGACGTGCTCAACGGCACGCTGCCGCAAATCAGCTGGGTCGTGAACAACCAGTTCTTCTCGGAGCATCCGGTGACCGCGCCGTCGAATGGCGCTTACTTCTTGAAAGCCCTGCTCAACGCGCTCAACGCTGACCCGGACGTGTTCAACTCTACCCCTCGTCATCATCAACTACGACGAGAATGACGGACAGTTCGACCACGTTCCACCTCCAGTGCCGGCCCAAGGCGAATTCGATGAATTCGTCGATTCGGGGACGCTGACCAAATATGGTTTGACCGGGCCAGTGCCGGTCGGTTTCGGCTTCCGTGTACCGCTGATTCTGATCTCGCCGTGGACGCGCGGCGGCTGGGTGACCTCGGAAGTATCGGACCACACCTCGGTGCTGCAATTCCTCGAGAAATGGACGGCTGCGATCGGTAAGCCCGCGCATTGCCCGAACATCAGCTCGTGGCGTCGCCAAGTCGCGGGCGATCTCTTGAACGCCTTCGACTTCAAGTCACCGGTGTACGGTCTGCCGAAGCTGCCGGACCCCGGCGCGCTGATCCCCGAGGTGAAGTACACGCCTCTACCAGGCAGCAACGTGATGCCGAAGCAGGAGCCCGGCCGGAAGCCGGCCCGGCCGCTGCCGTACCAGCCGAACGTCAATCTGGTCGACATCAGTCTAGAGACGAACGGAAGGCTCGTCGCGTATCTCGAGCTCGGCAACGTCGCGCCCTTCGCCAAGAAGGCTAGCCACTTCTCGGTCTACAACAACCTCGCGGGCGTGCCGTCGCTCGCCGCGTATCCAGCCGCTTTCCCAGGCCAATACACGGTCGGCGCTGGGGAAGTGAACATCGGCACTGGCGTGGTCGGCGCGAGTCCCGGCGACACCGCTTACGACATCACCGTGGTCGGCCCGAACCGCTTCCTCCGCCGTTACGTCGGCGACACCGAGGGCGCTGGCGCGGACGCCCGAGTCAAGGTGAGCTACTACGACGAGGACCAACACGGCCACGAGTACGACGATCACAACGATCACAACGATTGCAACGACGAGCCGAAGCTCAAGCTCTCGCTGTTCAACGACGGCAAGCGGAACGTGACCTTTACGATCACGTTCAATAACTACTCATCGCGCTCGCACCAAACCGTCAAGGTCAACGGTCACGATCGAGAGACGTGGGTGCTCGACGCCTGCGGCGATACGGACGGCTGGTACGACCTGACCATCACCGTCAGCAACGATTCCAGCTGGTCGCAGCGGCTGACCGGTCACTTGGAGACCGGTCGAGCGAGCATCAGCGGTTGATCGTGAGTTGAGGAATCATCGGGCCGGCTCTATGGCGGCCCGATTCCGACGTTGGAGTCAGAACGGCTGCAGCTCCATCAGCACGGTGATCCACGCGACGACCGCGCAAGCAGCATAAGCGAGCCACGGTACGGCTAGGAGCGCCGTCTGTCCGACGGCGCCCGACGCGACCCGGCTCAAGCGTCGACGCACGGTCGCGATGAGCGCCCCGGCCGCGATCATCGAGATCCCGGCAAGGCGAAACCACCACCGCTCGTGGAGCGCGCCGCCGACCACTAAGTCGAGCCCAATCCCGGTGAGGAAGGTCGCTCCGAGGCCAAGCGATGCCCCGCGCGTCAGCCGTAAGAGGAGTCGGTTCGTCAGTGAGCTGTCGGTCGCTGATCGCCCCGCGACGACCGCAACGGCCGCGACGAGTCCGCCAGCGAACACCGCGCTCATCACGTGTATCAAGTGTACGAAAATGAACGTGCTCATCAATCTGTCCTTGGCTTCGGCGTGCAGCTAGTGCAGGTGCCTCAGCTTGTCGGGGTTCCTCACCACGTAGATGGCGGTGACCTTTTCGTCCTCGATGTCGAGTGCGGTCGTGGAAAACTCACCATCGGCTTCGAGCGTAATGAAGCCCGGCAAGCCGTTGACGAAGCCGGATCGAACTAGGCTCGAACGATTCGCTTCGAAGAGTGGCGCTAGCAGTTGAAAGACCTTCATCACGGCATCAAAGCCGAGGATTGGCTCAGTGGCTGCTGGACGCTTACCGCCGCCATCGGCATGAAGGCTGACATCGGCCGCCAACATCGCCGCCAGTGCCTTCACGTCGCCGCTGCGCGAGGCAACGAAAAACGCCTCCGCAAGCTCAATGCCACGTTGCCTTTCCACTTGGAAGCGAGGCCTCGCGGCTTGGACATGAGCGCGTGCGCGGGCCGCAATCTGGCGACAAGTGGCGGGATCGCGCTCGAGCGTCGCCGCGATCTCCACGAATCCCAAGCCGAATACATCGTGCAAGAGAAACGCCGCGCGCTCGAGCGGAGACAGACGTTCCAGGGCAAGCATCAGTGGCAGGGTGACGTCTTCCTGCTCTTCTTCTTCCGGCACGAGAGGATCGGGGAGCCAGGGCCCGATATAGGTCTCGCGCTGGTGGCGCGCAGACTTGAGCTGGTCGAGGCAAAGGCGCGTGACCGTGCGACGCAGGAACGCTTCGGACTCGCGCACCTCGCTGGTGTCGGCCCTCCTCCAGCGAATGAAGGCCTCCTGCACCATGTCCTCCGCCTCGGTTACGGAACCGAGCATGCGGTAGGCGACGCGCATGAGCTTCGGACGTAGCGGTTCGAAAACCACCGCGGCGTCTTCGGAGTGTGGGGTCGTCATCAGGCGGCGGCTGCCTTGGCCTTGGACTTCACGGCCTCCGGGTCGACGAAACCGCCAAAACCCACCGCGATGCGGTTCCAGCCGTTGATGACGACGATTGTCAACGTGAGCTTCACCTGCTCCTCTTCGCTGAACTGAGCCTTGAGTGCCTCGTAGGCGCTAGCATGCGTGTGTTCTTCGGAGAGTCGTGTCAGCGCCTCGGTCCAGCCGAGCGCGGCGCGTTCACGATCCGTGTAGCAAGGCGCCTCACGCCAGGCAGGCAGAAGGTAGATGCGCTGCTCGGTTTCTCCGTTCCCGCGCGCATAGGTAGTGTGCAGATTGATACAATTGGCGCAGCCATTGATCTGCGAAGCCCGAATCTCGACGAGCTCGGCGAGCGCCGGTTCGAGGGTGGAAGCGAGGCAGATCGATGCGCGGAGCCAGGTTTTCATCAGCTCCGGCGCGGCAGCAACGGGATCGAGTCTAGCGGTCATGAGCGGTCTCCTTGTCTGGGTGCAACATCATGACGAGGCAGGACGAGCCGGCGTGACATAGGACGAAAAAATCGCCGGTTTTTGCGCGACGAGCGAGCGGCAAGGAAGCAGCCACAGCAGATCACAGGACAGCTCCTGAACCTCCATGCCCGAGGCTCGCAACACTTCCGTATATCGAGAAGCGTGCAAGAGGTCGAAAATGACCATGCGTCCGCCTGGCTTCAGCACGCGGACGAGTTCACGAAGCGCGTCGTCGCGGGCTTTCTGCGAGGGGACATTGTGAATCACGAGCATCGAGATGACCGCATCGAATGAAGCGTCGGCAAACGGCAGCCTCGTGATATCGGCGGTTTTCACCTCGACCCGGTTGGCGACGCCTTCCGTTGCCGCGTTGTCCAATGTCGCTTCCGGCCGGTTATTTGACTGGTCCTTGGCGGCCCAGAGATCGATGCCGATTGCCTTGCCGGTGGTGAGCTTTTTTGCGCAACCAATTAGCGCCAAGCCACCGCCGCATCCGGCGTCGAGCACTTGCTCATTTCCGGAAAGCGCAAGCGCGGCGATCAAGCGGTCGCACACCCGCTTTTTGCCCACGAGGCTCGACCTCAACATGACCGCTGCGTAAAAGAGCAGAACGCCCGCGACAAAAGCAGCGCCGATGCTCAATGATGGCGGAATGGGGTTCGGGCGGGGCAGTGCGAAGCCGGTCGCTGCAGTGGCCGCCAGGACGGACCCGAAAACAATGTGACCACGCAGCAGTCCCGGGGCGTCAATACCGTATTTTGCAGAGCCCGTCATGCCACTATCCGCCCTCTTGTCGCCGCCTCGGCCTGGTGCAGATAGGTCGTGAAACCATCGCTCGCCGCGGGAACGGAGTTGAGCCGCATGACTGCACTGACCTGTCCCCGGTGCCCGACGCCGTGGGTAATCACGTGCATGAGCATCTCTTCGCGTGTCATGCAGCCCGACGCGCCGTCAGTAAATACGAAGTCGATGCGCTCCGCCAGCTGGTCGCCACTCAGCGTCGATACGTATTCGACGTACTCCCGATCGCTGGCCCTCGTCTCTGCAGACAAGTCTTCCAGGCTCGGCAGCTCGCTCAAGTTGGCCGACGTGAAAGCGTGAGCCTTTCGCTGTAGGTGCGCGGCAAAGATCCGATCGACGACATAGCTGTGGCTCAGGGCCTCGATGGCCAAATCCGTGATGGGGGATTGCCCGCCAAGCTTGGCCAACGCGGTCAATAACTCGCCGTTCGCCCAGGCTTTGTAGCGGAACAAGCGTTCTAGTGTGTCGTGCATGACGTGGTCTCCTCGAGGTTCTTGCGCGCAACGCGCAGATTGCGCGGGTTGCGAATCGTCTTCACGCGAAGTAGAATACGAGCGATTACTCGCTTTTCGTACTCGCATTGGTCGGCTCGAAAATGGCGCGAAGACCGCTCGCGGATCCCAGGAAAGAAGCCTCTCAGGAGCGATCCCGCGCGACCGTCGACGCGCTGGTCGAAGCGACCGCTCGCATTCTCGTCAGGGAAGGCTTCGACAAGGCCAGCACGAATCGGATCGCTGAACTGGCGGGCGTCAGCGTGGGCTCGCTGTACCAATATTTCCCCAACAAGGAGGCGCTCGTCGCTGCCGTCATCGAGCGCCACCAGCAAGAAATCATGCAGGTCGTCCGGGACGAGTTGGCGAGGGCTGCGACAGAACCGGTGCCACAGGGGGTGCGCACACTCGTCGCGGTGGCGATCCAGTCGCATCGCATCAATCCCAAGCTACATCGCGTGCTGGCGGAACAAATTCCGCGCGTGGGAAGGCTCGAGAAGGCGGCGACTTTCAGTCGGCAAAACTACGCCGTGTTCAAAGCTTACCTCGAGCACCGTCGCGATGAGCTCAACGTCAGCAATTTAGAGCTCGCCGCTTTTATCTGCGTAAGCTCGATCGAGGCGGTGACGCACAACGCGGTATTGCATCACCCCAAGCTGCTCTCTGACGAGACGACGGAAGCGCTGATCGACGAAGCCACGCGCCTGGTCGTCGGATATCTGACAGGCTAACTGGGTGCCAGTACGCGATCGACGCGATGCTCTCAGAAACCCTCGAGCACGGTCTTGCCGTACGCACGGCCGCCTTCGACGAGCTGGTGCACGCGCTTCAGGTTGGTCGCGTTGATCGCGCCCGCGCGCTCCGTGAGCGTCGTTCGGAGCGCCCCCGCGTCGACGAGATTGGCGACTTCGCCGAGGATGCGTCCTTGCTCGGCCATGTCGGAAGTCGCGAACAGCGAGCGCGTGAACATGAGCTCCCAGCCGAGGCTCACGCTCTTGCGCTTGAAAGGCACGATATCGAAGGTCTTTGGATCGTCGATCAGCACGATGTGACCCTCAGGAGCGATGATCTCCGCCATTGCTCCGGCGTGCCGATCGCTCGCCGTGAGCGCGGCGATGTACTGAACGTACTCGATGTCCAAGGCTCGAACCTGGTGATCGAGCGGGCGGCTGTGATCGACCACGTGGTGAGCGCCCAGATGCTTCGCCCACGCCGCCGTTTCGGGGCGAGACGCCGTCGCGATCACGGTGAGGTCGGTGAGCCGGCGTGCAAGTTGAATCAGGATCGAGCCCACGCCGCCCGCGCCGTTGATCACGAGCAGCGTTCCGCGTGTGCTATCCGCGCGCTGCAATGGCAAGCGCGCGAAGATCAACTCCCAGGCGGTGATGGACGTCAGCGGTAGCGCCGCAGCTTCGGCAAAGTCGAGCGACTTCGGCTTCGACCCGACCAACCGCTCGTCGACCAAGTGCTGCTCAGCATTCGTGCCCGGGCGCGTCAGCGCCCCCGCGTAGAACACGGCGTCGCCCGCTCGAAAGAGCGTGACCTCGGCTCCGACCTTGTCGACGACGCCCGCCGCGTCCCAGCCGAGCACGCGCGCCTCCCCAGCGGGCGGTCGCGCCAGCGCGCACCTTGGTGTCGACCGGATTGACCGAGACCGCACGTACTCGGACGCGCAGATCGCGCGGGCCAGGTTCGGGCTCGGGCAAATCAAGCTCGACCAGCGAGTCTTTTTCGTCGATGGGCGCGGGCGCATAAAAGCCAATGGCTTTCATCGTGGTGAGTCCTCTCTGTTGGGTCCGAGGCACGAAACCTAACGTGGAAATTCGCGACGGTCCCGTTCGCTCACCGTGCTCAGAAGAAAAAATCGAACGCTTCGGTCGATGCCTTACCGGTAAGCCCTCGCTGCCACGACCGGCTGAGCGCCTGAGCCGGTCCAGCGGTTAGTAACCGGAACGCGGATCAACGCTGCTCGCCCTCGGGGAATCCGGAGTCAGGAGGCCCACGGCCCGAGCAGTACGCGCACTGACGGGCGGAATTGAAGCCCGGTCCGCAATCGCTACTCGCTAATGTCCTCTCCGGACAGCGAATAGCCGGTCGGGGCCCGCTCAGACGAGCGCACGGTATCCGGGGCGGCCTCGGAAACGGCCACTGACACCGAGCGCAGGTTGATCGAGCCGATGGCGGTCGCGCCCGACGGGCTGCGTTGGATGCGTTCCGCTGCGACGGGGACCGGGACGGGGACCGCCGACGCGGCGGCGAGTTCTTGCCAGGCGAGATCGCGTTCGCGCTCGCAGCGCGTGGCGTACTCGCGAGCCTGATCGCGTTGTGCGATCAGCTCTTCGAGCTCTTGGGCATCGACTTTGCTTTGGCTGGGCTCGCGCAAGCGATGTCGGAGCTCGGCTACCTGTCGATCGTGATCGGTCATGATCTCGACCAGGAAAAGATCCTGTTGCTCGATCAAGAACGCGCGCTCGCTGCTCGTCTCGTGGCGAATCACGTCCAGAAGTTGTTCGAGTTGGCTCATGCGGAAGCGCATCGCCTGCTCTTCTTCGTGGCTGCGGGTCAGGTCATTGCGCAGTTCATCGAGCTCGTGCATGAGCTCGGTATTGGCAGTGCGAGCCGCCTGAGCGCTGGCCGACAAGTGTTTGAGTCCGCGCGTCAGCAAGCCGAGGTTGGCTTCTGTCCGAACCGCGTTGGCGAGCGCCGCCTCCATCCGCTGCACGCCCTCATCGAGCGTGAGCTCGAGGTCGAAGACTCGAGGGCCCGATTCCTCACGCTGCCTGGCGGGTGGAATGCCGCTCTCGAGCTGCGTATTCAGGCTCACTCGCAGCGGGTTAGAGTCCGGGACGGGCTCCCGCGAGTCGCCGTGCGGGAACGGGTCCGAAAGCGATTCTGCGTTTTCCAGGGCCATTGTGCGTGCTTGTCGGCCGGTGTCGTCCAGGGGGCAAGTACTTCTTGGTCCCCTCCAGGAAGGACGAATCGTTCCAGTCCAGGCGATATTTCAGCGGCATTTCCGTAGTTTCGCCTCACCCAGAAAAGACGCTCGATACGCCCGGAAGCCTCGACGACCCGTCGAAGACCTGCGGCACGGCCCGCTCCGCGCTAGAACCCAGTCTATGACTCGCTCATCGCTGTCGTGCGGCCTCCCGGCGTTGATCCTGGGGGTTGGTTTGTCGTTTGCGGGCACCGCGTTCGGGCACTCGCCGCCTCCGGTCAATCCGGAGGACGACTACGGCGAGGATATTCAGGGCAACGTGCCCGGCGCCAGCGCGATCGAGGGCCGACTGATGGCGCCCTGTTGTTGGACGCAAACGATCGATATTCACGACTCGCCGATCTCGCTCAGCATGCGCCACGAGATCCGGCGCCGTTTGCGCAACGGGGAATCGGCGGAGGTGATTCAGGCATCGTTCGTCGAGCGCTACGGACCAAAGATCATGGCTGTCCAAGAGAGCAGCCAATTGAAGAACGTGTTCATCGGTTTGTCCGTCGTGATGGGCGGCGCCGGCATCGCCGCTGCGATGATGATCGGCCGCTGGCGCAAGCACAGCGCGCCCGGTGAAGGCCCAAAGAAAGACGCGCCCGAGCCCGCGCGCGACAAGTGGGACGAGAAGCTCGACGCAGAGCTCAAGGATCTCGACAAAGAGTGAGCGCGGCTGCTACGCGCGGCGGACCGGCTTCTTCGTCACGCGTGCGGTAGCGGGTTTGCCCGCGGCTTTCTTGGCGGCAGGCTTGGTCTCGACTGGGCGGCCATCCATGGTGCGGAACATGAGCACGGCGGCCTCAGCGGCCTTTTTTGCGCGCTCTGTCTCACCGCGCATCTCCATCAAGAAGCGACTCGGGATCTGGGCGCGGGGCTTGCCCCACTTCATGCGCTCCTTGCAGAAGGTCAGGGTCAGCGTGTCTTGAGCGCGAGTCACGCCCACGTAGGCCAAGCGGCGCTCTTCGTCGATGCTCTTACCATCGACGATCGAACGCTGGTGAGGGAGCAATCCCTCTTCCATTCCGACCAGGTAAACGTGGGGAAATTCCAGGCCCTTGGCGCTGTGCAAAGTCATCAGCGTCACGGCCCGCCGCTCGCGCTTGTCGTCGTCCTTTTGATCCTCACGACCGGCGAGTGCGGCCTCTTCCAAAAAACCCTGCAACGTTGCACCTTCGGTGCGCTGCTCGTAAAGCGCGATCGAATTCAGGAACTCGGCGATCGAGTTCAAGCGCGCTTCGATGTCGCCAGGCGTCTTGTACACGCGGTCCAGCTCGGCGCGGTAGTTGACGGTCTTCAGCATCTCTTGCGCGAAATCGAACAGCGAACCCTGGCCGAGTTTGGCCCGAAATTGTTCGATCAGCGCGCGGAACGCGTCCACGCGGTCTCCCGCGGTGTGTGGGATGTCCCCGTTGGCGGAGGCTTGCGGCAAGATTTGCCACAGCGGTTTGCCCTCCACGACCGCCACTTGCATGAGCACCTCGATCGTTCCTGCGCCGATGCCGCGGGCAGGCGTATTGATCACGCGCAGCAGCGATACTTCATCGGCAGGGTTGGCGATCACGCGTAGGTAGGCCAGCACATCGCGCACCTCTTTGCGGTCGTAGAAGGACATACCGCCCACCAGCACGTAAGGGATTTGGGCGCGCCGCAGCTCGAGCTCGAAGGCGCGTGGCTGCTCGTTGGTGCGAAACAGAATCGCGACATCGCTCGGGCGCCACTTCACGGACTCGTCGACGCCCTCCATGCGCTGGCGGATTTCGGCGATTACCGACTCGGCCTCCAGCGTCTCATTTTCCATGCGCAGCATACGCGGCGGCAGTCCGCCTTCCCGGAATGGACGCAAGATCTTCTGATGGCGCGAGCTGTTGTGCGCGATCAAGGTGTTGGCCGCTTCCAAGATTGGCGCCTTGGAGCGGTAGTTGTCCTCCAGGCGCACGACCTTCGCGTCCGGCCAATCCTTCTGGAAGTTCAGGATGTGCGAGACGTCCGCGCCGCGCCAACCATAGATGGACTGATCGTCGTCACCGACCACGCATAGATTCCGATGGCGATCGGCCAGTGACTTGACGATGCGATACTGCGGACCGTTCGTGTCTTGATACTCGTCGATCAGCAGGTGATCGAAACGTGTGGCTTCCGCAAAGCGCGCGTCCGGGTGCTTGTCGAACAACTCCTCGGTGGAAAGCAAGAGATCGTCGAAGTCCATCGAGCCGCAGGCGCGCAGCTGGGTTTGGTAGCGCGCATAGGCAGCGGCCGCGAGCTGCTCGCGGTCACCTTGAGCCGCGGCCTCGGCGGCAGCCGGGCGGATCCCCTGACTCTTCCAACCGCTGATGAAATGCAGCAGATCCCCCGGACGGAGCTTGTCCGCGCTGACGCGAATATCGCGCAGGGCCCCGCGCGCCAAGGTCTCCTGGTCACTGCGATCATAGATCGCAAATTCCTTGGGATAACCCAGGCGATCGGCGTGGCGTCGCAGGATACGCACGCACAAAGCGTGAAAGGTCGAGATTTCAGGCGGCTGCACGCCGCGTTGACGCTTACCGAGCAAGTGCTGGGCGCGCTCCTTCATTTCCTTGGCGGCCTTGTTGGTGAAGGTCACGGCCAGGATCCGGTCCTGAACGATGCCGCGTCGGATCAGCTCCGCGATTCGGTAAGTGATCACGCGCGTCTTGCCCGTGCCGGCACCGGCCAAGACCAAGAGCGGCCCCGACACCGTCATTACTGCGCTGTGCTGCGCGGGGTTCAGGTCAGGGCGACTCACTATCTCTCCCATATGAGCGGATCGCCCGGCGGATCAAGCTTGACGACCGAGAAAAATCCGTGCTTGGGAAGGGAGTGAGGCTTTACACTGAAACGTTCGGCAGCGAGGCCAACCCTGGCATCATTTTTTGCCACGGCTTCGGCGGCAGCGCGCGCAACTTTCGCTTGCAAGCGCGGCTACTCGAGGCTCGCTTTCGGGTGACGCTGTTCGATCTGCGCGGGCACGCGCGGAGCCCGGCCCCGGTGGGCGCAGAATCCTATCGCATCGAAGCGCTGCTCTCCGATCTCGACGAACTGGTGCAAGCCCAACCCACGCCGTTGATCTTGGCCGGGCTAAGCTTGGGCGCCAAGCTCTCGCTCGACTACGCGCTGCGCTATCCAGAGCGTGTCCGAGCATTGGTGCTGGCCTCGTACCCGACCTCGGGTGACGTCGAAAAGCGGCGAGCGTGGGCGCTTGGCTTTGCTGATGCGATCGAACAACGGGGCCTGGACGAAGCGGGCGCAGAGTTCGTCTGGGGTGAGCGTTCGCGCTTCGATCCGAAGGGCGCCAAGTTGATTCGACAAGGGCTATTGGAGCATTCCCCGCAAGCGCTGGCTCATATTCAGCGGGAAGTGCTGGCGGCGTCTCTCTCGCCCGAGCGCCTCGCCCCCCAGCTACGCGAATTGCGCATCCCGACTTGCTTGATCGCCGGCACGGATGACCCAGAGAGCCTGGGGCCGTGCCGTGAATTGGCGAAGCTACTACCGCTCGCCGAGTTGCACGAGTTGGAGAATGCCGGGCACGTGGTCAACTTGACCCGTCCCACGCTGTTCAATCAGATCCTGCTCGATTTCCTGGCTCAGCTAGCGCCCGCCGCGTGAGCTGCGAGTCAATGGGAGGCCCCCGCGACCAGCTGCGCGATGTAAATTCCGCCAAGGACGATGCTCAGCACGATGCTGATCGCAAACCCGACGATGCTGATGATCTTGCCCCATTTGAGCTTATTTTCGCCATCGGCGAGGTTGCCTTGGTCCGCGGCCTGCATGGCCATGTAGCAGAGCACCGCGCCGATGATCCCAAAGCAACTGCTGCAGACGAAGAAGCTGACCGCCGAGATGATCAACCATGTTTGGGCGCGTTTTTTGAGTTCGGCGTTGGGTGAGATGCCGGGCGGGCCATACGGAGGTCCGCCTGCAGGCGGTGGGAAGGGCGCGCCGTACGGTGTTCCCGGGGGACCGTAACCGCCGGGCGGTGGATAACCCGGAGGACCATAGCCACCAGGAGGACCACCGGGACCACCCGGAGGACCATAGCCACCAGGAGGACCACCGGGACCACCAGGAGGACCGTAGCCACCCGGACCACCGGGCGGGCCGTAACCGCCGCCTTGAGCTTGGCGGGGGTCGTGTGCACTCGTCATCGTCGTTGCTCCATTTTCGCGATCGCTTGCTTCGACGCGCGAGAGTAGGACAAAAGCCTTCGTGCTGCTTCAAAGGATTTATTTTTGCCGCTATCTGCTGACGGCGCTCGCGTGTGCGCTGCTTTCTGCGTGCGGCAAACGCCATGCGGCCGACAATCCGGCAGCCGCCGAGGTCTATGTACGCGGTGATCGGGTCGTGGCGGAGCAATCGGCGGCGCAGTTTTCCGAGGGCCGCGTGCTCGCGGCGCAGGGCGATCGCTTGCGCCTGCAGGCCATCGGCGGGAGCGATTCACTGAACGTCGTTGCGAGCGATGTCTACCGGTTGCCGCCGGGCACGCACGAGCTGACGGCGAACATGTTGGCCATCTGCGGCCGCGGAGAAGCGTGGCTACCGTGTCGGCTCGTAAAAATCTCAGGCAGCGCGCTGCAGGCGCGCTTGGCGAGTGGTGAGGTCTTCGACTTGACGCGCGATCATCTGCTCGTGCCTTCGGCTCTTACGGAGCTCAACTTGAAGCGCTACTTCGCACGCAGCGAGGCCGAGCAGGCTTTCGCCCACGCCGCCGAGCGCGCGGGCGATCCCCGACCGGAGCCCGGTTGGCATCCCTCACGTCATGAACGCTTACTGGTGAGGGTGGGAGCAGAATGGTTTACCGGCTACGTGCGCGAGATCGACGGCGACACGGCGGAGATCTCGCTCAGCTCACCGCAGAGGAGCACGAGCGTGCCCCTGTCCGCGCTGAGCGCAGAGCCGCCCTCGAGCTTCGTCACTGAGCTTCGCCGCGGTGATTTCGTGTTGTTTCGCCCCGAGACCCCGTCCGAACCTTGGCTTCGCATGCAAGTTCGCGCGCTGAACGGCGTGGAACTCAAGCTCGGCGACGCTTCCGGGACGCTGAAGACCGCCACCGTGCGCGAGGTCGTACCGCTCAGGCCATGAGCTACTGACTCGGGAGGAATCAAATTCGAGCCGAATCGATCGTTGGGTTCAATTCGTTACCGTGTACCGCAAATGAGTATTCAAGCTCGGGCTCGTGATGCTCGCGAAGCAGATGCGGAGAGTCGTGGCCCTCGAATCGACGAGCCGGTTCTCCGTCTGTAAAACAAAGGTGGCACCCGCGCGTCGGCTGGCTTCTCAACGCGCGGGCGCGCTCATGTGCGTCGTCGATAGGCCCTCGCCCTGGCCGGCATCCACGCGTAGCTCGGCACGCGCGTGGATCGTGCCGCCCGCGCGGGCGTCGACCGCGCAGATCCGGGCGCTGGTCGCGGTCGTGCCGCGGGACAATTCCAGCTCCTCACCGGAGTCGTCGTCGACGAGTCGAACCTCAGCCCCCGTGCTGCCGAGACCGAGCGCGAGCGTGAAATCCACGCAGCGTCCGAATGGAACCAAGAACAGCTCGGTCTCTAGGTGCTCGGGGGTCAAGTGGTGGAGGGTGATTTTGCCGGCCTGTGTACCGCTGCGAATCAATCCGTGATCGAGCATGTGTCCGAGCAAGCGGCTCGCGGCGAGCGGGGATCCTTGCAAGATAGGAGCGGATTCGGGCTCGACCCGCAGCTCGACGCTGTATTCGCCGGGGCGCGCCAGGCTCTCGGTGTCGAGCCGGACCGGGCCGCCGCTGGAGCAAGCGAACAGCACCGGCGCCGCGCGCGAATCGCTCTCCGCGATCAGCGAGTCGTCCGCGCTCCACAGGCGCGCCGAGACATCGCGAACCGGAGCCGCCGCTAGAATATCGAGCCGCGCGCAGCCCTTGGGCAGAGCAAACGCGGCGCTATCCAAGCGACCCGGTTGAAGCGTGCCGGTCTTCAGCACTTTTGCTTTGGGATAGCCAAGGCCTTCCAAACGCGCCGCGTTCTTCTGGCGGGCGTCGTCCAGGTTGCCACTTGCGTAGCGATCGATGCGCAACGCATCGTCGAAATCGCTGGCACTGCCCGCGTCGCTTTGCGAGAGCACGAGCACGGCGACGCCGCGGCCGCCTTGCGGACGCAGCTCGAAGCTGACCGGAGTCGACAGAGCCGAGCACACGATCAGCGAGCGGTCACGGCCCAAGCCGGCGGCGCGGCCCAAGATATGGCCGTTCTGGTCGACCGCCGAGAGCTCGATGTGCGAGAGCTCGTCGCTCGCTAGGACCAGCGCGTGCAGGCAACGCCGCTCCTCGACGTTGGCGCTCAAGCGCGTGGGAATGCGGGCATCGAGCGGCACCGCCACGCGTCGCACGTCCGTCCACTTGCCCCCCAAGCGCCGGCGATGCTCCGCGATACGCTCAGCCAGGCCTGGCCAACTCGCGAGCCGCGCGTCACCCTCGTTCGCGCGCTGCCGAGCATGGTAGGCGCTGGCCGCGCGTTCGGCATCTGCGGGTGGCATCCGCTCGACACCGAGGGCAACCAAGCCGTGACCGGCCGCCACGCGCGCCGAGACGTAAACGCGCGCTGGGTGCGGTGGACAGACGAGCACGGCCGGCGTTTTGTCCGCCCCCTCGTCCAGACCCAATTCGGCGCCATCCTCGCCGTAGACCATCAGATCCAAGTCTTCGATGGTGTCCGTGCCACGCGCGATGAAGACCGCGCACGACCCCTCGGGCAGATCGACCAACGCGGCCACGCGATCTCCGGCCACGCCGGCTTCTACCGCCACGACTTCGCTCTCGCGTTCCGGGCGAAACCAAGCCTGCGGATTGGGTTTGCCCGGGGCTTTGCCGAAAGCCGGCGCCGCTGGCCTTTCAGTGGCGGGGCCGGGGCCTCGCGCGCAGCCGGCGTTGCCCAGATTCAGCGCTGCGAGCAGTGGAACGAGCGCGCGGAGCCTCATCGCGAGGTCCCTCCCAGCGCTGCGCGTCCACTCTGCCAAACGGAGAGCAGCCACGCGAGCCCGGCGCCTTGACCGTCGACTTCGAGCGTGGCGAGCCGCGCGCCCTGCGCACAAAACGAGACCGCATTGCCTTCGGCGTCGGTCGAGCCGCGTGGCACCTCACCCGCGGCGTGAGCCCGCACCGACAAAGACAGGCTGCGTGCCTCACCGCGCAGCGGGACGAGCAGCGCGCTGTAGCAGGTGCCCGGCTCGACCGCGAGCGGCAACTCGGTCGTGCCTTGCACCCCGAGCGAGCTGTAGATCGGCGCGGTCAATAGCTCGAGGTGCGCGTTCTGCGCCAGCCGTCCGAGCTTGGCTTGCGCTTCAGATCCCCATGAGCTCGGCAGGCCTGGTGGCAAGTCCCAGCGAGCGTGCGTCAAACTGAGTGAAGCATCGGCGGCGGCACCAATGAAGCGCAGTTCGACGCGCGTGGGCGTCCCCAGGCACACGCTGAGCGCCGCGTCCGCGTCTTCGGCGCGGTCGACGGCCAGGAGCGCGCCGCTTTCACCGTCCAGCAGTTCCGCGTCCAGGTCGACGACCGTGGCGCTGCTCGGCGTCGCGTCCGAGAGCAAAGTCAATTCGTGACAACCGCGCGCGAGCATCAGCGATTCAGCGCCGGTGCCGTCGGCGCCGGCCTTTCGTTGTTCCTGCTCGAAACCCTTGGCGCCTTCGCGCTCGGCGCGGGTAGCTAAGCGCAAAAGGCGCGCAGCGAGCGCTGGCAGGGCGGGCCGTGGCCCGGGATCGCCGAGCGAGAGCTCGTTACCCGGATCGCGGCTGGGTAAGATTTCGGTCAAGCGCGGCAGCACCATGGCGGAGTTACTGACCAGGGTCTCAATCACCGCGCGCGGCGAGCGCATTTCCAAATACACCCCGGACAGGAACGGTTTGCCCGTGCCGCAGCGGGTGATCTCGCTCGCGCCGGCGGCGCTGGCCTCGGGAAAAGCCGTGCTTGGCGCGCCCGGATCCATTTCGGCGAAGCGCACCACGAAGTGCGCGCCCACGACTCCAAGCAGCGACACCGTGGTGCAACTGCTGTCTTTGGGATTGAGCAGTTCGGGTGGGATCGCGAGCGGCAAGCGCTCACCGCGCTCGAGCAGTCGCGGTTTCAAGCGCACGACGTGCGAAAGCGTTGCGTGGGCGGCGGTCAGCTCTCGAACGTCGCGTCCCAGATCGGCCGCGGCTGCCGCCGACCAAGCGCCGCTGCCCAGTACGAATCCGAGCAAACAACGCCGTATCATGATCGGCAGCGAGCTTACTCCAGCTTCGAAAACGGCGCTTCGACGAACGAATTTTGGGAAATATCCCAGATAAACAGGCGGTGCGCGCTGACCTCGCCCTTGTCCACCGCAGTCACCAGATACGCCAGCGCGTAGCTCGGGCCGCCAGTGTTGCCCATGGTCATGCTAGCCGCGTCTTCAGCGCTGAAGTACGCGCCGCAATCCAGGTGCGAGTGGAAGAACACCTTGACCGGGCGCTCGCGGGCGATGCCGTCCGCGATCGCGCGCTCGAACTTGAGCGAGTTGATCTTGAAGTATTCACGCCCAGTGCGTGGATGCCCCTCAGGATCGACCTGATGGTACTTGTTGGCCAGATTCTCGAGCTCGACGGCGTGATCGGCGAGCAACGCATCGCCCGCGGGACCGGTCAGAAAACCACAGGCTTCTTCGTCGCGGGCGTAGGCGGCGATGCCCGCGCGCTCGACTTCGCGCAAGACGCCTACGGGGATTTTCAGGCCGCCTGCGATCCAAGGAGTATTCGACATGGTTGTCCTTCGTGGCTACCAGAGGTAGCGCTTTTCCCATTTCATCGGCGCAAAATAGCGATCGCCGCGGTCGCAGGCGATGGTCACGACGCAGCCCGTGCGCCCGGCTTGGTGTAAGCGCTCAGCGAGCTTGACGGCCGCGAAGATGTTTGCGCCCGTGGAGTGACCGATGTGCAGGCCCTCTTCGAGCGCGACGCGGTCGGACATATCCCAGCCATCTTCAGTGGAGACGGGCATGACTTCGTCCGGTACGGTGGCGTCGTAGATCGGGGGGACGATGCTGGAGGCGATGTGCTTCAGGCCCTCCAAACCGTGCAGCGGCTGATCCGGCTCGACGGCCACGCAATGGATCGGACGCGAGTGCGTGTGCAGGCGACGCGTGGTGCCCATCATCGTGCCGGTGGTGCCGAGGCCCGCGCAAAAATGCGTGATGCGATCCCCGAGCGCGTCCAAAATCTCGACGCCCGTGCCGTCGTAGTGCGCGAGCCAATTCGATGGATTCGAGTACTGGTCCGGATAGAAATACTTATCCGGATTTTCGGCGACGATCTTTCGCACGAGGCGAATCGCGCCGTCCGAGCCCTCCATCGGGTCGCTGAAGATCAGCTCCGTGCCGAAGGCTTGGGTGATGTCTTTGCGCGCTTTGGTCACGTTGCTCGGCATCACCAGTTGCACGCGATAGCCGAGCGCGGCGCCCATCAGGGAATACGCGACGCCGGTGTTGCCGCTCGTCGAGTCGATCAAGATCCGGTCTTGCGTCAGCCGGCCATCTTTGATCGCATCGAGCATCATGCGCATGGCCGGGCGGTCTTTGACCGAGCCGCCCGGATTCATGAACTCCAGCTTGACGTAGACTTCCACGCCGGGGGCGGACGCCGCGACTTTTTCCAGGCGAATGAGCGGCGTGTTGCCCACCGCTTCGAGCACGGAGGAGAGACGTCGCGAACGTGTCAGACGAATGCTCATCGCAGATCCGGAGCTAAATTGAGTACGTTTCGTATTTGGCCGAGTGCGCGCCACGCGCCAGCGCCCAGACGGCGCGTGCTCGCGTGCCGAAACAAGGAAGCATGTTCGAACGGTATCGCGGGCAAGTTTGGCTGGAGCGATAGCCGCTCGATGCCCGCGCGATGTAGATACACGAATTCCGCCAAGCTGCCGTCGCCGCCGGCCACGCAAAGCGTGGCGCGAGATAGCCGAGCCTGGCCCTCGACTCCGACTTCAGCGAGTCGGATTTGGCGGGTGAGCGGGTGCTCAGCCTCCATTTCAGCCGCCCGCGATGGCCGGCACGATGCTGATCTCGTCGGTGGCCTTGAGCGCCGTAGCTAGGCCGTCGAGGAAACGAATGTCCTCGTCGCCGACATAGATGTTCACGAAGCGGCGAACGCCCTTGTCGTCCAGCAGGCGCTCGCGGATGCCAGGGTGATTCTTTTCTAGGGTTTCGATCACGTCCTTCACGGTGTCACCTGCAGCTTGAACTTGATCTTCGCCGCCGGTGAGGGTGCGGAGCGGGGTAGGGATGCGCACGGTTGCCATATTGGTCTCCTTGTTTACGGTTGAATCAGGCTGCGCAGCTGGCAGCCGTGTAGCGGTCGTAGCTGATGGTGGCGATGCTACGCTCCGAGCTGCACAGCGCGCAGCGCGGACGCGCGGCGAGTGTGAGCTCGCGCGCTCGGTCGGTCTTGCCATCGAAGCTGACCAGATTGCCGAACACGCTTTTGTCGCCCAAAAGCACGGATAGCGCGCGATCGGCCATCAGTGCGCCGGCGAAGCCGACGACCGGGCCGAGCACGCCGGCCTCCGCGCAGTTCGGCGCGGCCGCGCCGCTCGGCAAATCCTCGAATAGGCAACGGTAGCAGGGCGCGCCCGCCGCCGCGACGCACAGCACGGTAGCGCGGAGGCGCACGGCCGCGCCGTGGACCACCGGACGCTGCTCCAAGAAGCAGGCATCGGCGCACAGGAACTTGGTCGCGAAATTATCCGCGCCCTCGATCACGACGTCGACCGAGCGCGCGAGCTCGCGCGCATTCTCCGGCAAGAAGCGGGAGCGCACGAGCTCGATGCTGCCAGGCCGAGCTCCGACGCGATACAACGCGCGTTCCGCGGCTCGTAGCTTGTCGGTGCCCACGTCCGCCTCGTCGAACAAGATTTGACGATGCAGATTGGTGCTGTCGACCACATCATCGTCGCAAAGCACGATCCGCCCGAGACCCGCTTCAGCCAAGGCGAGCGCCACCGGACAGCCGAGGCCGCCGACGCCGACGACGAGCGCCGACTTGAACTGGAGCGCTTCGCGCTCAGGACTTGAAATACTCATCGAGACTGAAGTAGCGCTCACCGGTGTCGCACAACATCGTGACCACGTTCTTGCCCTCGCCCAGCTCGCGCGCAACCTCGAGCGCCACGGCGATGTTTGCGCCAGAACTAATCCCGGCCAAAAGGCCCTCACGACGGGCTAACTCGACCTTGGTTTGGTAGGCGAGCTCGTCCGTCACCGTGCGTACCTGAGTGACTACACGCGGATCGTAGTTCTTCGGTACGAAGCCGGCGGCGATGCCCTGGATTTTCGAGGGACCGCGCTCGCCACGCGAAATCGTGGCGCACGACTCGGGCTCGACGGCGATCACTTCACACTTGGGATAGAGCCCACGCAGCGCGTGACCGACGCCGCTGATCGTACCGCCGGTACCGACCGCCGCGACGAACGCGTGCACCGGTTCGCCCGCCAAGGCATGCACGATCTCCTGCGAGGTGGCTCGGAAGTGAACGTCGGGATTGGCGCTGTTCTCGAACTGCTGGGGCATGAACGAAAGCGGCGTTGCGGCCGCGATTTCTCGGGCTTTGGCGATCGCGCCCTGCATTTGCTGCTCTTCCGGGGTCAGGATCAGTTCGGCGCCGAACGACTGCAACAATTGCCGGCGCTCCAGGCTCATGCTGGCCGGCATGGTCAGAACGCAGCGATAGCCGCGGCTGGCGCAGACCAAAGCCAAGCCGATGCCGGTGTTGCCACTGGTCGGCTCGACCACGACACCACCGCGCACGAGCTTGCCCTCCTGTTCGGCCCGCTCGATCATCGCCAGGCAAATCCGGTCCTTGACCGAACCGCCCGGGTTCTGGGCTTCGAGCTTGCCGAACACGTGCGCGCGCGGCGAGTCACGCCCAAGCCTGCGGATCTCGACCAGCGCCGTGTCGGCGATCAAATCCAGCACGCTGCCGTAAATGTGGGGGTGCTGGGGGAGCGGAGGAAGAGGTTCAGATGACATAGACGTAGCGCTGCGCCCCTGGGCGTTGCAGACCTTGTTCTTCGGCACGTGTACAGACGTCGGCGATCGTTACTTCGTCGAAGCAGGCTTCGACTCGAGTCGAGAGATCGCGAAATACGATTTCTGTAACGCGGCGTGAGTCAGTGGACGGCTGAGTGCGCTTCGGGCCGAGCTCGCGATCCCCGAGGCTGATCGGGCCTTCCAGCGCGCGGACGACGTCACCCAAGCGGATTTCGGCGGGACGGCGTGACAAGCTGTAGCCGCCCTGCGGCCCGCGCTTCGAGCCCACAATCCCCGAGCGCTTCAGGTCTTGGAAGATTTGCTCCAAGAAGCGTGGTGGGATGTGCTGACGTTCGGCGATGTCCTTGACCTGCGTCGGCTTGCCGTCGTTGAAAAAGGCGATATCGAACAACGCGCGCACGGCATAGCGGCCCTTGTTCGACAGCTTCACGGACTCGATATGCATTGGCACATCGTTTTTGTCAAGAACCGCTAGCCCCGGAAATAGGCTCGCTTTTGACCAAGAATGGCGATTAGCGAGGCGGCCATCGAGCCGTTCCTGCGCGACCAGGCGCGCTCGCCAGGTTTGTGCCCTCAGTGGAACGGTGTAGAAGATCGCGCTTTCGCACACGGAGCGCGCAATGCGCACCTGAAGGGGATTAACGAATGACCAGGAATCTCGGACGTTTCGCGGCTCTGTCGACGTGTGCACTGATTGGCTTGCCCGCCTGCCAGCAAGAACCGGCGGCAGCGCCCCTGGCCGCGCCGCCCGCGGCGACGGACGCGCCCGCGCCTGCCGTCGAGGCGAAGAAGGAAGAACCCAAGCCGGTGCCACTCACGGCTGAGCAGAAGGTCAAGTTCTACCAATATGGCTGGGCGTTCTTCAACGCCAAGGACTTCTCGAAGTTCCAGACGATTTGGGCTGACGGCGCCACGAGCGAGGCGCTGGACATGGGACCGCCGGTGGTCGGGCCGCAAGCGATCGTCGAGACCGGCGCCAAGAGTTTTGCCAACGGCTTTCCCGACGGTACCGGCGAAGTCCAGCTGACCTTGGTCAACGGTAACAACATCCTGGGTCTCGTGCTGCTGCGCGGCACGAACACCGGAACGTACGTGACTCCGATGGGTCCAGTGGCGCCGACCAACAAAAAAGTGGGCTTTCTGGCTGCGCACAGCGTCGAGTTGAACGACGCGGGTAAGGCCGTGAAAGAAGTCATGGCCTACGATGGCGGAACGGTCGCGGGCCAGCTGGGCCTGATGCCGATGCCGCACCGCAAGGCGATCGAGGTCGGTTGGAGCGAGAAGCCGGTCGTGATCGCAACGGGTAGTGATGCGGAGAAAGCCAATTTGGACGTCTTTAGCAAAGGGGTCGAGGGCTTCAACAAGCATGATGCCGCGGCCGCGCTGGGCAACCCCACTGACGACATCGTCTTTTCGGAGCTGAGCGCGCCGGCCGATCGCACGGGCAAGAAGGAAGCGCTCAAGGGCGTCGAAGAGATGTTCAAGGCGTTCCCCGATGCCAAGATCGAACTGAAGAGCGCCTGGTCCGCCGGTGACTACGTGGTCGCCACCGGCGCCTGGAGCGGCACCAACACTGGCGACATGCCCTCGATGAAGCTCAAGAAGACAGGCAAGGCCGTCTCGGTGCACTTCGTCGAGATCGACCAGTTCGTGGGGGGGAAGACCAAGAACGTTCGGATATTCATGAATGGTCCCACGTTTGCGGCGCAGCTCGGACTGCTGCCGCCCAAGCCCGCCGAGCCGAAAGCCAAGGAAGCCAAGCCCGCAGCCGCAAAAACCGCGGAAGCCAAGCCCGCAGCCGCGCCCGCGGTGAAGGCGGAGCCGGCGGCTAAGCCGGCGCCGGCGATGAAGCCCGCGCCTGCACCCGCGAAGTGAGTCGACCCTGAGGGCGTTCCTCGCGTTCGGTTCTGACGCGAGGAACGCTCACTCCGCCGGTTGCACCAAGACCGCTCCTCCTTGCGCAAGGCGTTGGCGCGACCGTCGCGCTGCAGGCAACCAGTGTCCGCGGCCGAGTCGCCACCAGAAGAGCAGCGCGCCGACACTGATATCGACGGTCAGCGCGAGCCAACCACCGACCGCGCCGAAGCCGTGGTGAATGCCCCAGAACCAGGTCAGGCCGGGCACGAACGACCAGCCCGAGCTGATCGCGAGCAGCGCGGGCACGCGCACGTCCCCGGTGCCGCGGAGCACTGCGCGGGCCACGATGTTGGCGGCGTCGAAGACCTGAAAGCCGGCCGCCACGTACAGTAAGTGCACGCCCACGCTCTGCACCCGTAAATCACTGGTGAACAAGCGCAAGAGCGGCACCGCGCCGAAGATGAATACCAGCGCGCAGCCGGCGGCATACAAGCCCGCCAGCCAGAGTGCGTTCTTGGCCACCGCGAGCACTTTCGCGTCGTCGTTGGCGCCGACCGCGCGACCCGCCAATACCGACGCGGCTTCGCCGATCGAGACCGCAGGCATGAACGCGAAATGCAGAATCTGCAGCGCGACCTGATGGGCCGCGAGATCGGTTTCACCCATGCGTGCGATGAGCAGAACCAATGCCGAAAATGCGGCAACTCCCAACAAGAATTCGCTGCCGGTCGGTACTCCGATGCGAAACACGGCACGGACGTGCTGAAGCCGCGCGCGGCCGAGCCCGAGGCCAGCCTTCGCTTGGATCGCGAGCATCCACGCGAGCTCGAGCAGCTGCACGAGGAGGGTCGCATAGGCGGCGCCGGCGATGCCCCAGCCCAGGCTGAAGATCATCAGGTAGTTGAGCGGGATGTGCACGGCGTTGCTGACCAGTGCGGCATACATCGGTGAGCGCGAGTCACCGAAGCCGTAGCGTGCCTCGCGGATGGCGCAGCTCGAGAGCACGATGGGCGCGCCCAGCAAGCGAATCGACAGGTACGTGTAGGCCACCCGCCCCGCCTCTGGACTAGCGGAAAACTGGGGCAAATAGTGAGCGATGGGGAAACCCACCGCGAGTGAAAGCACGCTCAACGCGAGCGCCGCGTACAGCCCGGCGCCGAGGAACGGCAACACTTCGTCCGGCTCACCGGCGCCGACGCCTTGCGAGACCAACACCTTGACCGCGCGCAAGAGGCCGAAGCCGAAGCACACCACCGTCCAAAGCGCGATCCCGCCGAGGCCCACGCCAGCGAGTGAAGCCGGTCCGAGTCGCCCCACGAACGCGGTATCGACGACCGTCATCACCGTGAACGACAGCGTCGAGACCGTGATTGGCCAAGCCAAGGACACGAGCTCGCGGAACAAGCGGGCTTTGGATAGGGCGGGCTGGACGCTGACAACGGACACGAGAAACCTCTAGAAAATAGCGATCAAATGCAAAAAAGCCGCGGGACCTTGCGGCGCCGCGGCAACTGCCGGCGAGGAACTAGAAAAGTGCTCTAGCTGCTGCTCGGCTGCCGCGCTGCCGCGCGAACGATGCTCGGGCGCACGTGAACGTGGGCCATGGCATGCGGTGGGATACGGCGGCAGCTCATCTTTGTTGTCTCTCTGACAGGGCAGGGCACAGCGAAGCTACGCCCGATGACGATTAATCTCGCACGCGATCCCGAGATCGTCAAGCGGTCGTCGTGCGCTCCGTGTACAGCGCCTGGAGCTTCGGCAGGTAACGATCGAGCACC
Organism: Pseudomonadota bacterium; assembly: GCA_037200885.1. Classification (GTDB taxonomy): domain Bacteria; phylum Myxococcota_A; class Polyangia; order Polyangiales; family Polyangiaceae; genus PMG-095. The sequence continues at coordinate 2,117,308 of JBBCIN010000002.1, read as the reverse complement.
AGATTCCGGCGCACCTTGAGCGAGGGTGTCAGCAGTCCATTTTCGATCGTGAAGTCTTCGCGGATGAGTAGGAATGCTTTGGGCTTTTCGTAGCCACGGAAGTTGTGGGCGCGTGTCTCGAGCTCTTTCTTGATCAGGTCTTTTACCGTCGGATCAGTGGTAAAGTCTTTGATCTCCAAGCCTTTCTCATTGGCCCACTTGACCAGCGCCGGCTCGTCGATGACCACGAGGGCGACGTTGTGAGGGCGGTTCAACCCGAACAGCATCGTGTTCAGGATGTAGGGCGAGAGCTTCAATTCCTCTTCGAGTGGGGACGGCACCACGAACTTGCCGTTCTCCAGCTTGTACTGCTCTTTGATGCGACCGGTGATGTGCAGGTATCCGTCCTCGTCTAGGAAGCCCATGTCGCCCGTGCGCAGGCCGCCATCGGGCATCAGCACTTGGTGCTGTTCTTCTTCGCGGTGGTGGTAGCCGCGCATGACGTTGTCGCCGTACACGATGATCTCGCCGTTTTTTTCGTCGTTGGTGGCCGCGCGATCGATCTCGACGCGCACGCGAGGCAGCGCCTTGCCGACCGTACCAATGCGGGTCGAATCCGGGCAATTGGCGCTGACGACCGGGCTGGCTTCGGTCATGCCGTAACCCTCGTACACGGCAATGCCGAGCGCATCGACGAATTCGGCCACTTCGCGCGCCAGCGCCGCGCTGCCGCTGACCGAGAAGCGCAGGCGCCCACCAAAGCGGCCGCGCACTTTGGAGAAGATCAACTTGTCGGCCGCGGTGAGCGCGAGCCCCTCACCCAAGGTCAAAGGCTGGCCCCGCTTCTTCTTGGTCGCGGCGCTGATCCCAGCTGAAAACAGCTTTTGAATCAGCTTCGGACGTTCGCCCATCTGCTTGTTCACGCCATCGTAGATGCGATTGAAGATGCGCGGCACGGCGATCAGAATCGTCGGCTTTACTTCGGCCAGGTTGGGGAGGAGATTCGGAATTTCGTCATTCAGGCCGAGTGAGCAACCGACGCTGAACAACATGTGCAGCTCACAGGTCTGTCCGAACGCATGCGCCCAGGGCAGGAAGGCCAAGGAACGATCGGTAGCGCGGAGCGGGAAGATCTCGCCGGCTGCGATCACGTTGCTGGCGATGTTCCAGTGCGTGAGTACGACGCCCTTTGGCGCGCCGGTCGTGCCCGAAGTGTAGATGAAACAAGCGTCCTGATCCGGCGCGGGATGTTGCAGGGTGTGCGGCTGCGCTTTGCCGGTGGTCAACAGCCGCTTGTAGGACCGCCCGTCACTCTCCGGTAAATCCAGACCGATCAGGTGCGCCAGGTTGGGCAGCCGCTGCTGAACGGAGGCGATTTTTTCGAGCACCTCGGCGCTCGAGCCGAGCACGATCTTGGCCTCGCAGTCCTTCAAGATGAAGGCCCAATCTTCCAAGGGCTGCGCTTCGTACATGGGGACGAAGGTCGCGCCCAAGCCAAATGTCGCGTAGGCGGCCGCGGCCCATTCGACCCGGTTGCCGGCGATCAACGCCACGCGATCGCCCTGGCCGATGCCGAGCGTGGCAAGGCCGGCGCGGAGCGCGTCCACTTCCAGCTTGAACTGCGCGTAGGTGATCCATTGCCAGGCCCCGTTGCTCTTGGTGCCAAACAACTCCCGCGGGCCATGTCGCTCGGTGCTCTGCTCCCACAGCTCGACCAGGGTCTTGAAATTCGGGATCATTGTGCAGTGCCTCGGATCATGCCGCCCTGGTTTAGCAGCGGGAGCAGCCAGCGGGAAACAAGCTGTCTCTGCGACAGCGCGAAAACCGCGCTGCGGTGCGTGTAGGTGCTGCTCGGCCGGAGCGTGCTAACCTGCCGGCCCGCCAGGATCTCCCGCAATTATCCATGCCCTCCTACACCCTCGTCACCTTCGGCTGCCAAATGAACCAGCACGATTCGGACCGAATCGGCGAGGTGCTGCGCGGGATTGGCTACACCGAGGTCGCCGAGCCGGCCAATGCCGATCTGGTGATCCTGAACACGTGCAGCATCCGCGAGAAAGCGGAGCAAAAGTTGCGCAGTGAGGTCGGTCGCATGGGCATGCTGAAGCGCGCCAAGCCAAGCCTGGTGATCGGTGTTGCTGGCTGCATGGCACAGCAAGAGGGAGAGCGCTTGGCCAAGCGCATGCCGCAGATCGATTTCATGCTCGGCCCAGACAACATCGGCGAGTTGCCGAGCATCCTGGCCGAGGTCGAGCTGGGCGCGCCGCCGCGGATCCGCACCGTGTTCGATTTGGACGCGCCGCAGTTCCTGAGCGCGCAAGCGGAGCCGGGGCGCACCGGTGCCACTGCCTTCGTGACGATCATGAAGGGCTGCGACGAGCGTTGCACCTATTGCGTCGTCCCTTACACGCGTGGGCCCGAGCGCTATCGCACGGCGCATGAAGTCTTGGCGGAGATTCGGCTCTTGGTCGACGCAGGCGTGCGTGAGGTGACGCTGCTCGGTCAAACCGTGAACAGCTATCGCGATCCGGCAGCTTCGTTGCCAGTTGCGCCCGGCGCGGGGGAGTCGCATTTCAGGCACACGCGGAGGGCGGTCGCGCTGGAAGACGAGAGCGAATTCCCCGCACTTTTACGGGCAATTTGCGCTGAAGTGCCGGAGCTCGCGCGGCTCCGTTACACGAGCCCCCACCCGCGCCACCTCACTTGGTCGTTGATCTTGGCGCACCGTGATTTGCCGGCGCTCGCGCGGCACGTGCACCTGCCGGTGCAATCCGGCAGCGATCGACTGCTCAAGCGCATGCTGCGCCGCTACACCATCGACGAATACGTCGAGCGCGTGGATGCGCTGCGCAACGCAGTCCCCGGCGTCACGTTCTCTACCGATGTGATCGTCGGCTTCCCCGGCGAAACGCAGGAAGACTTCGCGGCTACCTTGGCGTTGGCCGAGCGCGTCAAGTTCACCGGTTTTTTCGGGTTTACCTACTCGGAGCGCCCAAACACGCCCGCACTCAAGCTGGCGGACGACGTGTCCGAGGCAGAAAAGAGCGCGCGCTTGGAGCAGATCTTCGAGCTGACCGATCGTCATCGGCGCGAGCACTTGCACAGCTTGATCGGCACGACGGAAATCGTGCTTGGCGAGCGCCGCGGCAAAAATGGGGATTTCATGGGCCGCAGCGAGCGTAACGAGATCGTGCACTTCGTTTGCCCAGCGGACGCGGTCGGGCAGATGGTGCCCGTGCGCATCCGCGAGGCGTATAACAATTCGCTGCGCGGTGACGTCGAGCCAGGCTTCGTGCTGGCAGCCAGCGCGGCGCGCCCCAATCCACCGCCGGCCGTTGCCGTGCGTCGAGCGCTGCCCGTCGTTTCGGGGCCGTGATGGTCGATATTTTCCGCGGTTTCAAGGGCATTTGGCCGAAAGTCGCGGACGGCGTCTTCGTCGCCGATAGCGCGCGTGTGATCGGTGACGTCGAGCTCGGTGAAGACGTCAGCGTTTGGTACGGTAGCGTCCTGCGTGGCGACGTCGGCAGCATCCGCGTCGGCGCGCGCTCGAACATTCAAGATCTGAGCATGCTCCACATGTCGTCCGGGATCTCGAACACCGTGATCGGAGAAGAGGTGACCGTCGGGCATCACGTGGTGATCCACGGCGCACTGATCGGCGACGGCGCGTTGATCGGCATGGGCGCTATCCTGCTCGACAATTGTGAAATCGGAGCCGAAGCGTTAATCGCCGCGGGCACGCTGATCACCGCGGGAATGAAGATCCCGCCGCGCACCTTGGTCGTCGGCTCGCCCGGTAGAGTTCTGCGCGATCTGAACGAGAGCGAATGGCAGCAAGGCCGCCTGCTCGCGGCGCGTTACGTCGAAGTGGCCAAGGCGCATCGTCAGAGCTGATATTACTTACCGCGCTCCGGAGGCACGGTTTGTCGACGGAAATCATACTGTGCAAACACAGTATGATTTCTGCGCCGCGAGGCGTTCATCGTCGGACGAGCGTCGTGCCGGTCGTGCCGAAGTTCAACCCGTCAAATTCCACCTCACTTCGCGATACTGAAGCTGCAAGCGCTCGGCAAGCTCCCGGCGCACGGCGATGTAAGCATCGATACTGGTGCCCCCGCGCAGCCAGCTATCCCTCGAGTAGTTCGGCATCGCGCCGTGTTGAAAATAGATCACGGTGTAGCCGCGCTGCTCGAGGCCGCGGCGCGTGCCGGCGCGTAAGCCCGTGTTGAACACGATGTCGGCCATGGGTACGCCGCAGTCCCGCAACACGACGTCTCGGTATTGGTACAAGAGCTCAGGGGTGAGTGCGACGCCCAGGCTCGAGTGCTTCAGCTTTTTGGCGGGCAAACAAGGGCGCGCTTCGGAGTTGGTGAGTCCCCAAAAATCGATGAAGCGGAGCTTGTCCGGGAACGCGCTGAACAAGTGATAGGGCGCGCCACCCGCTTGCCCGGACGCCAGCCAGATCTTGCCCGGTGTGATGGTCGCGACTTGCTTCACGACGCGCTTCAGCTCTTCTGCCAAAATCGCGTCGCGCAGGTGGCTTTTGTTGGCGAGCTCGAGGAACGGATAAGCCGAGAGGCCATACTCAGCGCGAGCGGCGGGCACGAGCTTGAGCGCGGCGGTGAGCGGGTAGCCGTTCGTGCCGCCGCCGTGCGCTAGCCGAACGAGAAACGTCAAATTCGCCGCGACCAGAGCTAGCGCTCCTCCCACGAGCCAAGCCTGCCGATCGCGCGCGACGAAATGCGCCGCGCCCAGCACGGTGAGCCACCAAACGGGCAACAATGGCGCCAAAAATCGGCCGCAGCTCATCCAGTCACCACCCGAGGACAGTACGAAGAGCAGGCCGAACACGCCGTGGGCGGCCAGCACGGTCGGTACCGGTTTGCTGCGACCAGTGACGGATAACCAAAGGAGGAACAGCGCACTGAGCGGCAGCAGGAGCAGTAACGCCGGTTGAAACTGGAGCGAGTGATCGAGCAAGTAGGCGAAGCCCTGGCCCCAGCGCGCGCCACCCCCGGCTTTGGCAGAGACCGGGTGTGGAAACCACTCGTGGAACATCAGGCGTCGAAAGAGAAACAGCGCGATGCCCGGAGCGACGGCAAGGGCGGCCCCGCCAATCAGAACCGGAACATTGGCTCCTTCTTCGCCCGGTCGCTCGCGTACGGTTTTTAGCAAACAGAGAGAGCCCGTCGTTGCCAAGGTGGCCGCGAGCAGCAGCGGGTTTTCCGGTCGGACGCTGACGAACCAGGCGCTCGCCGCAAGCAGGTTGCCGCCCAGACGCCAAGTCATCAGCTCGCCGCGCGCCGCGGTTCGAGGCAGTTCGAGCAGCCGGGCAATGGCGTCGAGCAACCAAACGGTGGCGAAGGCGGCCAGCGACGTTTCCATGCCGCTCGTGGCCCAATAAACGAGCGGCCCGCTGCTCGCCACCAACAAAGATGCGGGCAGTTCGAGGATCGGAGCGAGACGCCGAGCCAAGTGCCCGGTCAGCCAGCACGTGCCCCCCAACGCGCCGAGCGAGAGCAGGACGCCGAGTTGCGGCGTCGCGATCGGAATCAGCAGCCGTAAGGCAGCCGCGAACAGCACCAGGCCGAGAGAAGAGCTCTGCTCGAGCACGTCGCCATTGAGATTGACGATCTTGCCCGTGCGCGTCAGCTCATCGACCACCCACCAAGTGATGTGCGAGTCATCACCACCGCCGCTGCCGAACAGCAAGAGCGCGCCAAGAACCACCAAAACCGGCACGACGAGCACGCCCACTCGCCGCGGCCCCGAACCCAAGCGAAGCATCACAGACCTCTTTTTGTCGTGGCTGGGCGAAGGCCTCAGCCGCCGCCCACGAAGTGCACGATTTCTAACACATCGCCTGGCTGAAGTTCGGTGCTCGGATGCTCGGCGCGCGGCACGACTTCGCGGTTTCGTTCCACGGCAACGGGACCTTCGGTCAGCCCCAGCGTTTCGATCAGACCGCGCACGGTGGTGCCCGGGGGGACCTCGTGGGCGTCGCCGTTGACCGTGATTTGCATGGCTGGCGGAGCGAAGAGTTGCTACCGGGGCGCCGCCAAGTCAAGCGCGTTAGGCGCTCGCTTGGCCCGCTGACCTGCTCGGCGCTAGGCTAATCGCGTGCGAGTCTGGATCGCGTTCATCGGCGGCGGCGCGCTGGCTGCGGCCGCGTTCGGAGCCTATCCGCGGGCGCAAGCTTGGCTCGACCGCGACTGGGGAATTTTGGTAGGGGAGCAAGTCCCGCCAGCAGACGAGGCGCTGGAGACGTGGCTCGCGCAGCGCGAGCGCGCCATCGGAGCTAGACGGATGATGCTGGTGACCGATGCGTGGCTGGGTGATGCCACCTTTGGCGAATTGGGGTTGAGCCTGGACGTCACCAGCACGGCGCGAGCCGCCCGTTTGGCCGCGCTGCAACCCAGTGTGATGAGCGAGCTCTATCGCCGCATCTCGCCGAGCCCCGAGATCTGCGACGTGCCGCTGGTATTTCGCTTCGATGCGGAGCGCGCGAGCCAGCGCTTGGCCGCCTTCGCCAGTAGCGTGCACCGTGAACCCATCGACGCGCGGCTCGACTTGCGAGCTCACGCGCGGATCATGGACGCGCCCGGACGCGAGCTCGACTTGGCTGAGTCTCTGCTCCGAATCGCTCAGGGCGAACGCGAAGATGGCGCGGTCATCGCGCTCGCCACCCGACCGATCCCGCCGCGCGTCACCGGCGACATGTTGCGCGCGGTCGACGTCACGCACGTGCTGTCGAGCTTCGAAACCGATTTCACGCATCACGCCGGTCCGCGCGCGATCAACATCGCGACGGCCGCGCGCTACCTGAACGGGAGCGTGATCGGTCCCGGCGAGACGTTCAGCTTCAATCGGGCGGTCGGCGCGCGTACCGTGGAGCGCGGCTTCACCGAGGCGCCGCAGATCGTGGCCGACGAGCTCGAGCCGGGCGTCGGCGGCGGTGTGTGCCAGGTCGCGAGCACCCTGTATGCGGCTGCGGTTTATGGCGGCTTCGAGATCCGAGAGCGGCGCAGCCACAGCCGGCCGAGTGGCTACACGCCGCTTGGGTTGGATGCCACCGTGATCGATGGAGAACTCGATCTGAAGCTGAGAAATCCGTACGACTCAGCGCTCATCGTGCACGCCTTCTTGCCCACGCCCACCACGCTCCGCATCGAGCTGCTCGGCCGCGAGGCTCCGGGCAAAGTCGAACACTTCTACCAGGTCAAAGAGAAGCACGAGTTCGTGCGCCGCGTCGTGATCGAACCCGGCCTCGAGCCCAACCAAAGCAAACGTCACCAGAAGGGGATCTGGGGCTACGACGTCGTGAGCACCGTGCGCACCACCTATCCCAACGGCGAACGCAGGTTTCGCTCGTACACGAGCAGGTATTACCCCGTGCCAGAGGTGTATTGGGTCGGCGCTGGCACCGATCCGAACACGTTGCCGCCCTTGCCGGAAGGCGCACAGGGCGTCGAATTCGGGTCAGACGCCAAAGGTCCGCCGGGGTGAGCCTGGCTCGCTCGCGCGGCTTTGCGCGACGCGGCGTTTTGCCCTAAAACCCCCGCGTGAACCTGCTGTTTTGGGCTTGTCGTTGGATCGCGCCGTGCTCAGCCTTGTGCTTGCTCGCGCCGGGTTGCAAGCCGAAGCCGAGCGGAGCGCCGCTGGCGCCAATTGCTTCTGCATCGGCCAGCGCTGCCTTGCCGGCGTCGGCGTCGGCCGCGTCGGTCGATCATGGCGAGCTCGATACGCAGGCCCCGAGTGACGCGCCGAAGCTGGCGGCGACGAGTATCGCAACCACCGTATACAAGTTGGCCGACACGGGTTCACGTCGGCTTGGTTACATCCGCCTGGGTGGCGTCGTCGATCGCGAACCGGAGCCGACCCGCGGGAGGGGTTGCAAGGGTCAGTGGTTCCGCGTGTTCCCGATGGGCTACGTCTGCACCGACGAAGCCACGACCGATCTGGAAACTCCGCTCGTACGCGCCGCCAGCCGTCGACCCGAGCTCGACAAGCCAATGCCTTACCGCTACGGCTTCGTGCGCGCGACGTCGCCGCAGTACTTGCGCGTGCCGACACGCCAAGAGCAGCTGAAGAGCGAGTTCAAGCTGGACGAGCACCTGAGCTGGTTCGAACAAAACCGCAAAGAGGTGCAGCAAGTGGTGTTCGGCGCCAACGACGTGCCGCTCGATGCGCGCGGCGTGGCCGTGCCCGGGCTTTCGCCCAAGCCGGGCTTCAAGCCGTCGACCGAGCTCAGTGAAAACGAGCTTTTTGGCGGCCGAACCGCGAGCGATCCGATCCCGTTTTGGCTCGACGGCGGGCGCAAGATCCCCAATGTTTCCGGCTACGCGGTGCCCGAGTACGCGTACTTCGCCGATCGCGTGCGGCGCAAGACCGGGCTGTCGTTCATCGACGCGTTCGACACAGAAGACGAAGGGGTGCATCGGCATTTCGCCGTCAGTGTCGATATGCGCTTGCTGCCGATCAGCAAGCTGAAGCCGGACTCCGCGTCCCCGTTCCACGGGCTGGAGATCGGCGACAAGATGGCGCTGCCGTTCGCTTGGGTGAACAAGACCGAGGTCGTGACATACAAGTTGATCAAGGGCAAAGACGAGGTGCGCGCCTCCGATGCCATCCCGCGGCGCGCGGTGGTCCCGCTGAGCGGCAACGTGCGCATGAAGGCGGGGGCGCGCTTCTATCAGACCGCGCGTGATAAGACGGTCTGGTTGCGCGCAGAAGATCTGGGAGTGGTCGATAAACCACCCACCTGGCCCGACTTCGCCGAAAAGGGCGAGAAGTGGATCGATGTCTCGATCACCGCCCAGGTGCTCGTACTGTACGAGGGGAAAAAGCCGGTTTACGCGACCTTGGTCTCCACCGGCCGCGATAAGCTCGGCGATCCGAAAGAGACGCTCTCGACGCTGCGCGGCACTTTCCGGCTGCAGAGCAAGCACATCGCGGCCGCCATGGATTCCGAGGAGAATTCGAGCGTATCTGGTGGTTCCCGCGGCCATGGTGCGAAGTTGAGCGCGAACGCGGCCGAAACCACCGAGCGCCTCAAGAAGGCCGAGGCCGGCGGCAAATCACTGAACGACGAAGACAAGCGGCGGCTCGCCAACATCAACAAAGGTCGCGACCCGGAGTACGGCATTACCATGCGCCGCGGCTCGTCGGATTTCGAGCTGCGGGACGTGCCGTGGATTCAATACTTCGCGGCCGGCTTCGCGCTGCACGGTGCGTATTGGCACGACGTGTTCGGCATCGCGCGCAGTCACGGTTGCATCAATCTCGCGCCGATTGACGCGCGCTATGTGTTTCAGTGGACCGATCCCCCGGTGCCCAAAGGCTGGCACGGGATCAACGTCGGCGCCGACATGGGCGAAGGGACGGGCGTGGTCGTGCGCGAGTGAGCAAAAAACTTGCGATTTTCGTGGCCCCGGCGCGACCATCCCGGCTCGTTCAAGCCCATGATCCGCAAAGCGTTGGCGGCGATTCTCGGTCTACTGCTGGCAGAACTCTCATTTGGTGAAGTTGCAACGCAGATCGCCGCCGCGGGTTCGCGAGGCTTGCATCGCTCCGCGCGCTTCGAGCCAGACGGCGTGACACCGACGACGGCCGCCGCGGAGGCGATGCAGCGTGTGGCCCCGGTGACCCAGGCGCCCGAACCGACTGCTCCCGTCGTTACGGACCAACCGCCGGCCGGCACGCCGCTCCCGGTTCCGGCTGCGGCAGAAGTCAGCACCGCCTGCCCGCGTGAGATGGTGCTCGTCGAAGGCGAGTACTGCACCGAGGTGCTTCAGTCCTGCGCGCGCTGGTTGGACGACGAAACGCTGCCCTTCGCTCGCTGCAACGAATACCACAATCCTTCGCGCTGCATTGGAACGCGCGTCAAACAGCGCTTCTGCATTGACCGCTATGAGTACACGGCGCCCGGCGAGGAGCTGCCGCTCAACTACCAGAGCTTCCAGAAATCGAACGCCCTGTGCGTGCGTCTCGGTAAGCGGCTGTGCACGGAGACCGAGTGGAACTTCGCCTGCGAGGGGGAGGAGATGCGCCCTTACCCATACGGCTTCACCCGCGCCCCGAAGTGCAATCAGGATCGCGACGACCTGTACGAGGTCAATCCGCATCGCCAGATCCTGGCCGACCGCCGCGAACGCGCCGACGCACGCCCGGAGTGCGTCAGCCCTTTCGGCGTCTACAACATGGCGGGCAACATGGACGAGTCCGTCCTGCGCGACGGCAAGGAGCACGTCGACCCATTCCGAAACGCCTTGAAGGGAGGCTGGTGGATGGCGGCCCGCAATCGCTGTCGCCCCGCGACGACCGCGCACGACGACTACTACAAGGACATCCAGGTCGGCACCCGCTGTTGTTCCGACGCTTCAGCCGGCTAGCGTTTTACCTTTAAAGTGTTCGCTAATTGTTTGGAATGATTGGTCCAATCAGTTGGAACGTCATGCACGCGCGCGGCTCCGGCCGTTTGGCCAATGATTTGACCTTGACCGCGCCGGCTAGTCACCGAAAAGTCGAAGTCCCTCATGCGATGCCTAGGGCTCATCGGAACGGCGCTCGGGCTGCTGGCCGGCGCTGCAGGCGGTTGCCGCAACACCGAGTCGGTACCAACGCTGCGTTCAATGCTCGAAGGCGAAGCTCTTGCGGCTTCGCCGGCAGCGATCGCGGCGATGGTTTCTGTCAATCGCGCTCCCGCTCGTCCGGCCAAGCCAGAGCTTTTGGAGTGCGGTGAGGGCATGGCGTTGGTCGAGGGCAAGTACTGCCCGGACGTGCGGCTCAACTGTAAAAAGTATCTCGACCCCAAGGGCGCCTACGAGAACTTCCGCTGCGCCGAGTACGCGCCGTCGACTTGCTTGTCCAAGGAGCGCAAGAGCATGCGCTTCTGCATCGATAAGCACGAGTTCACCGAGAGCGGCGAAACGCTGCCGGCCAATCACCGCAGCTGGCGGGATGGCGATCGCACGTGCAGGAAGCTCGGCAAGCGCATGTGCATGGAGAGCGAGTACAATTTCGCCTGCGAAGGGGAGAACATGCAGCCCTATCCGTACGGCTTCACCCGCGATGCGACGGCCTGCAACGCCGATCGTGAGGACGTGGTGAGCCCGGCGGGGGTGCTCCGCGATTTACGCGCTCCGAGCGGCTCGTACGAACGCTGCAACAGCCCCTTTGGCGTTTCCGATCTCGCCGGGAACCTGGAGGAGTTCGTGACCATCGATCGCACCACGCCCGCGCGACCGGCGATGAAAGGCTCCTACTGGCAGCCGGGCCGCAACTTCTGTCGCGCCGCACAGACCGCTCACGACATGTATTACAACGGGACCGAGACCGGCTTCCGTTGCTGCAGCGACGCGCACTGAGCCGGCGCGTCCTCGCTCGGTCGGGTTTGAGGGGGTCGCCTCGCGGCAGCTCGCGTGCGCAAGGGTGCGGCGCGCCGCTCGGCCCCGCGAGCCGCCACGCCGCGCCGCACTGGCGCATGAGTGGCCTCGCGAGGCGACCCCCCTAGAAAATGGTTCGTGCTCGAACTACTTTTTCGCGCCGAAGACGACAACCCGCTCGCTGGGTCTGCGCGTTACCCCATGCCAATCAGGGCTCAGGGCTCGTACAACGAGCCCTGAGCCCTGATTGGCATGATCGAGCGAGGCCGGACAAATTTTGTGCGCGTTTTGTGCGCGCGTCAGGGATAAAGGCCGATGGAAGACAGCCCGATCAGCTCGTCCAGTCCCAGCATCAGGTTCAAGTTCTGCAGCGCTTGGCCGGCGCCACCTTTCACCAAGTTGTCGAGCGCGCCGAACACGGTGACTCCGCGCGTTTCGCCCTCCACCGGACCGAGCGTCAGGCCGACTTCGGCGCGGTTCGAACCGAGTACGGCGACGACTTCGGGTAGGCGCGCCTCGGGGACCAGCACGCAGCGCTCGCTTCGAAAAGTGCGCTCGGGCAGGGCGCGCAGTTCGTCTTCATCGACCCGCGCAGGCACGCGGAAGAAGGCCGTGGCAAAGATACCGCGCGTCAGTGGCGCCGAGATGGGCACGAAGCGCAGCGAGAGCTCGCGCGCGCCAGCTGCCGTCAGCGTCTCCACGATTTCCGGCGTGTGGGCGTGCTCGAGCGGCTTGTACGTGCGCAGATTGTGGGCGCGAACCGGATGATGCGTCGTTGCCGTGGGCGTCGCGCCGGCCCCGCTCGAGCCCGTGATGCCCACCACCTCGACCGACCCCGTCAGTAGTCCCGCCTTGGCAAAGGGCAGCAGCATGAGCTCGATGGTCGTCGCGAAGCAGCCCGCGCTCGCGACGTATTTGGCGCCGCGGATGCGCTCGCGGTTCAATTCTGGTAGCCCGTATACGAAGTCCTTCAGTAACTCCGGCCGTGGATGCGCCATGCCGTAGTATCGCGCATACATGGCTGGATCCTGAACTCGGAAAGCACCGGACAAATCCACGATGCGCGTCGCCGAACCGGCCACCGCGTCCACCACTTCACAGCTCGCGCCGTGCGGCAGCCCCATGAGAACCGCGTCCACGCCGCGTGCTGCCTCGGCGTGCGGCGGGTTTTCGAAGCGCAACTTCGTTAGCCCTTCGAGGTGCGGGTGGGCGGTCGAAACCAGCTCACCGACGTGATCGTTGGCGCACACCCGAACGACCTCCAGAGCCGGGTGGTCGAGCAAGCGACGAAGCAGTTCCGCGCCCGCGAACCCCGAGGCTCCGAGCACCGCAACTTTGGCTTTCATGCGCTAAATCGTAGCACCCGCGCCGCGCGGCGGTGGACCGCGGCGCTACTCACTCAGTTTCGTGGGGATCCAGAGCGTGCGCACCGTGGTCGCCGTCCCGTTGCGCGTGTAGCCCGCGAGACCGTAGAGCACATTCCACCAGTGACCGTTGGGCGTTTCACCGTAGGAGAAGGCCGGGAAAATATGCACTTCCCAGTCCAGTCCGCTGCGCAGCTTCTTCTCGTGATAGTAGACGTTGCCGACTAGCTCAGTGACTTCCTTCTCGTCGCTGAAGCGCCAGAAGACCGGGAAGGCCACCGTCGTTCGAGATTTGGGCGAGGCAAAGTCCCAAAGGAACGGCGCCACGACGAAGTGCGTGTCGAGCACGTTCCGCCCCACGTACAAGAATGGGTACAGGTTGGTCGACCAGCCGCGCAGATTGGTCTCGTGATTGAAGAGTGGGGTGATCCAGGTGCTCTCGCTGACGCCGTAGCGCTCGAAGTGACCCCAGAACGGGAAGAAGGCCTGATTGGATTCGCGCGGGCTGGTGCTCGAATACAGAAACGGAAACAAGATCTTCCGGTTCAGGCCAATGTCCGGATCGCGATACGCCCAGTAGAGCGGGGTTACCATGTCGAGCTCGGTGCGGCCGCGGTGGCGCGCATAGAGCCACGTCGCAAAGGTGCTCTCGCCCTTTTCTCCGCGAGCTGCCACGAACAACGGCGTCGCGAACAACCAGGAGTCGCCCTTGTAGCCGTAGTGAAAGAACGGCAGCAGCGTGGTGTGCCGTTCGTCTTTGCCCCACAAGCTGTAATACAGCGGGAACAGGTGGAACATGTCCAGCTTCTGGGTGTGGCGGCGAAAGTACGGGCCCCACATATTGGTCCAGGACAGATCCCGGTCGTTGTACCGGTAGTAGTGGAGCAGGGGCGGGATGATCTCGTACTTGGTCTTGACGTTTTGCCCGTAAAAGTACAGCGGCGCGACGCCGAAATCGAGATCCTGCGCCGTGCGGGCATCGCAGCTCGAGCCGCCCTTCCAGGAACAGAACAACGGTCCGACCACGTTCAAGCCGCCTTGGTCGTCGTGGTTCGTGTACGTCAAGAGCGGCGGGATCACAGCGTAGCCGCCGGTTTTCCGGCTGCCTGTGAAGTACAGCGGAGCGAGCCAATTGTCGTGCTCGCCTGGCGCGCTGCGGTTCACGAGCGGGCCGACGATCGTGGTGCGCGTATGCGTGAGCCGGTCGTTCATGTTCCAGACCAGCGGAAAGAGCATGTCGTCCGCGCGCTCGGCGCTGCGGCGGTTGTAGTAGAGCCCCGCGAAGAGCGAGGCGCGATCGGTCACCTCGGGCTTCGTGCGTGACGGCATCTGGCGTTCGGCCCAGACCGGGAACGCTAGGCGGAACTGATACTTGCCGCTGTTCTCCTGGTAATAGGGCCCGTAGAACTTGTACGTGGTCTTGTTGCTGCGGCCGGTCTCTTCGCTGTCCGGTTGCGCGTCGGAGCCGATCGCGTCGAAGGTCGGCTGGGTGAGCTTCAGTGGCTCATCGGGCAGCGCGGGCTCGCTGCCCGGCGGATTCAAGGAGTCATCGGCGCCCGAGGCCGCGTGCATTTCCGGCGTGCCGGGCGGTGGGGCTTCTTTCTTCTTTTTCGAGCCGCCACCCTGGGGCATGCCGCCCATGTTGCCGCCGGGCATGTTCATGCCGCCGCCCGGCATGCCCATGCCGCCGCCGCCCATCTGCGCGGAAGCCGAGCGAGCGAGGCCGAAGGAGCAGACGAGCAGAGCTGGTGCGAGCAGCCGCGCGACGAGCCGGCTGACCCTCAATGTTGGCTCCCGCTTGTCGGCGCCGGCGTGGCGGCAAACGTCGAGACGATGCGCGCCACGGCCTCCGCGCGCGGAACCTGTTCTTGGGTGTGTGCGGTCAGATCCTTGATCTGCACTTGGTCTTGTTGAACCTCGGACTCGCCGATCACGACGCACACGCGGGCGCCCAGGCCGTCTGCACGGCGCAACATGCTCTTCATGGAATTGCCGCGACCGTCGAGCACGGTGACGATCCCATGGTCTCGCAGCTCGCGCGTCAGCTTCAAGGCCGAGAGCGTGGCTTGCTCACCCATGGGTGCGATGAAACAGGGCGCCGGCAGGGGCACCGGAGCTTCACCAAGCGCGAGCAAGATGCGCTCGAGCCCCATGCCACAACCGATGGCGGGAATTTGCGGGCCACCCAGGCTCTTCAATAGGTTGTCGTAGCGCCCGCCGGCGATCAGCGTGTTCTGTGAGCCGAGGCTGCCCATGGTCGACTGAAATTCGAACACCGTACGGGTGTAGTAATCGAGACCGCGCACCAAGCCCGGGGTCACCTGGTAGGGCGTTCCGAGCGCGTCGAGCCCGCGCAGGACGGCTTGCCAGTGTTCGCGATCTTCTGGGGTCAACGAGTCCAAGATCGACGGGGCTCCCGCAACTGCGGCTTTGTCGCGCGGATCTTTGGAATCCAGGATACGGAGCGGGTTGTCCTCCAAGCGCTTCTTGGCGTGATCGCTGAGTGACTCGACACGCGGCCGTAGGTATTCGGTCAGCGCGGCGCGGTAGGCCGCACGGCTGTCCAGTCCGCCGATCGAATTGACGGCCACCGTCACGTCGGTGATGCCCAGACGGCGCAGAAAGCCATACAAAAGGTCGAGCAGCTCGGCATCGCAGGCCGGGCTCGCGTCGCCATACAGTTCACAGCCCGCTTGGTGAAACTGGCGATAGCGGCCGCGCTGTGGCTGCTCGGCCCGAAACATCGCGCCGATGTAGTACCAGCGCGACACCGGCTCTTGAGCCTGCACGCTGTTCATCAAATAGGCGCGCGCAGCACCGGGTGTGCCCTCCGGGCGCAGCACGTAGGTGTCGCCGCTGCGCTCGAGCTCGAACATTTGCTTTTCGACGACTTCCGAGGTCTCGCCGGTCGAGCGCACGAACAGCTCCTTGTGCTCGAGGATCGGCGTTCGCACTTCTTCGATACCGCCCAAGGCCATCGCTTTGCGGAAGGTTTGCTCGACGCGCTGCCAGCGTCGGGCCTCGTCGGGGAGGATGTCGTTCGTCCCCTTGACGGCGCGAAATTGCATGACTTTCAGATCCTGAAGGACCGGGCAGGGCGAGCCGCGGCCGACCGCGCTTATGCTCGGATGGGCGGGTCGGGTCAAGCTCGCGTACCGTTTTTCGCCGAGGGGCGGGTTCCAATGCTAAACACGCCCGGTATGCGGGCTGCAGCCGTGGACCTCGGAAAAGTCCGTGTCGGGCTGGCCGTCGCTGACGAGCTCGGCCTGATGGCCCATCCGCGCCAGTACCTGGACGGGCGCGACCCACGCCGGGTCGTCGCAGAGCTCGTACGGCTGGCGGAGGCCGAAGGCATCACCGTGTTCGTGATCGGCCTGCCGCGCCAATTGAACGGCAAAGAGGGCTTGGCGGCCGGCCGCGCCCGGCGCTTCGCCGAACAGCTGGCGAGGCGGACGCGGGCCCAGGTCGAGCTCATTGACGAGTGGCTCTCCACGGTCGAAGCCCACGCCCGGCTCCGCGAGCAGGGCACGAACAGCCGTGACGCCCGGCAGCGAGTCGACAGCGCAGCGGCCGCGGTCCTGCTGCAGAGCTGGCTCGACGGCCAGCGCGGGCCGCGCGACCCCGAGGAGCACGAGCTCGCGGCGCCCGATGGCGAGCGCCCGAGCGACGGCCGAGACGAGCGCCACGGCCAAGACGATGATCTGGAAGAGCAGGACGACCGGTGAGCAAGATACGCCGCCGGAAATCGCAACGTCCCACGCCCCCGAGCAGCGCGCCGGCCGCTCACAGCAGCGCGCCGCCCGCCCGCAGCAGCGCGCCGCCGGGTAGCGCGCCTTCGAAGCGCAAACGCAAGCGTCGACGAGCGGCCAACGCGCCGCTCAAGACGCCGACTCATCACATGACGCCGCAGCCACGGGTGGCACCCCTGCGCGCGCTGGGCGGCGCTTTGGCCGCGCTGGTCACGGCGCTCGCGGTGTCCCTGTCGCCGCTTTGGATCTGGTCGGTCGTCGCAGGTCCAGGGTCGGGCCACTCGTTCGTGGCGCAGGTTCACGAGAATGCGACGCCCGCCGAACTGAGCGAGCTGCTCGTGGCGCGCGGCGCCTTGCAGAGTCCGCGCCTATTTCGCGCTTATCTCGCGCTGTTGCAGCCGGGGTTCGAGCTCGCGGCGGGCGAACACTTGTTGAACGACGCCGCCTCGCCGCGCGAGCTCGCGCAGCGGCTCGCGCGCAGCTCGGGGCGCTCCGCCGAGCACGTGACTTTTCCGGAAGGGTTTCACTCGGTGCAAGTCGGGCAACGCTTGGAACGGGCGCAAGTGTGCACCTTGAACGCGTTTCGGCGTGCCGTCACCGATCCCGCGCTGCTGCGGGAGTTGGGCATCGAGGGCGCCAGCGCGGAGGGCTACCTGTTTCCGGCAAGCTATGGCCTGCTGGTCGACAGCGACGCCCGCGAGGTCGTGCGCGTGTTGGCGGTCGAAGCCAAAAAGCGCGTGCAAAAGCTGATCGTCGATCATCCGGGACGGCTTCAACAATTGGCGAGCGAGTACGGTTTTCACGAGCGCGACGTGGTGACCATGGCCTCGATGATTGAGAAGGAAGCGCAGGCTTCGGACGAGCGACCCCTGATCGCGAGCGTATTTTTCAATCGCCTGCGCGATCCCGAGTTTCGGCCTGCGCGCATGCTGCAGTCCGATCCGACGGCGAGCTACGGCTGCGTCGTCTCCGGCGCGGAGATCCCGAGCTGCGCCGGCTTTCACGGCAGCGTGACGCCAGCGCTCTTGCGCGATCCGGCCAACCCGTACAACACCTATCGGCACGCGGGGCTTCCGCCCGGCCCGATCGCTAACCCAGGTGAAGCGTCGATCGCGGCCGTGCTTGCCCCGGCGCAGAGCGATTTCTTGTACTTCGTGGCCAAGGGTCAGGGGACCGGTCGGCACACTTTCAGCCGAACTTTCGCGGAGCACCGCGAGGCGCTCGAATCTCCGCATTGAGGCTTTGCGCGCGGACGCTCCGGAGTTAGCACTCGTGGTCAGGAGGCTGTCCTGCCCTTACCCCTCGTTTTAGTGCCGCACCCCCACGTGCGATCCGACCCCAACGTGCTGGGCGGCAGCCCGTACGTGCTCGGCTCGCGCGTGCCGGTGCGTCGGCTTTGGGCGTTCTATCGCAGCGGCGCCAGTGTCGAGCGGATCTTGAAGCGCTACCCGCAGCTCGGGCCCGCGAAGGTGTTCGACGCGCTCGCCTTTGCCTTCGACAACGAAGAAGTGGTCAGCGCCGATATGGCTCGCGAGGATGAGTTTCTGGCCCGCGCCGGTCAAAAAGCTCCGAGAAAATCTCTCAATCCCGAGCAGATCGAGCTGCCCTTCTTGGGTAGCAATTCCGACACTCCGCCTCAAGCTCCCGAACGACCGGCCGCGCGCGCGCCGCGCGCTCGACGCTGAAGCGCGTGCGAAACATTTCCGACGTCGCGAGATAAACGGACGGGGGGAGTTCTCAAGCGTGGCCTATCGGGTTAGCGTCCACGCCGATATCGTGGCCCTTAATTCAGGTGCCCGAGGAGGAGAGTATCTATGTTCGCTCGCAAGACGTCGAGAGCTTGGCTTGGTGCCGGTTTGATTTTGGCTTTTCCGTTGCTCGTTGATTGTGGCGCGAAGGGTATGCCGGGCATGCCGGCTGGGATGCCTGCCGTTCCCGGCGGTTGCCCGGCGGACATCGCGGATGCCAGCGCTATCATGAACGCGAACTTTGGCCTCAAAGGTGAGCTCGAAGGCAAGGCGAAGGGCGCACTCGCCGCGGGCGCGGATCTGCAGAAGATCGGCGCGGACGTCGAAGCCGAGGTCGCTACCGCCTGCGGTAACTTGGCCAAAGACTTGGGCGCGACCGACGCCGATCTGAAGCCGAAAGAAGAAGGCCCGGGCAAGAAGGCGGACGCTGCCTGTAACGCGGCCATCAAGTTCCTCAACGACCTAAAAGCCAAAGCCGGCGTCAAGTTCAAGGTCGACGTCAAGCCTCCAGTCTGCAGCGCCTCGGTCAACGCCATGGCTGATTGCGCTGGCAAGTGCGACGCGACGGTCAAGCCCGGCTCCGCCAAGGTCACCTGTGAGGGTGGCAAGCTGAGCGGCAAGTGTGACGCCAAGTGCGAAGGCACTTGCGACGTCGAAGCCGGCGCCAAGTGCGAAGGCACCTGCGGCGGCACCTGCAAGGGCGAATGCACGGGCGAAATTTCCGGCAAATGCGAGGGCACCTGCGACGGCAAGTGCGACGGCAAGAACACCAAGGGCAAATGCGCGGGCACCTGCGATGGCAAGTGCACGGGTAAGGCCGATGCCGTGTGCAAGGCCGAGTGCAAGGGTGAGTGCAACGCCACCTGTACCGTCCAAGCCAAGGGCGAGTGCAAAGGCACCTGCTCCGGTAGCTGCAGCGCCGAGTTCAAGGAACCGAAGTGCAGCGGCGAGGTCAAGCCGCCGGAGATGAGCGCGGAGTGCAAGGCCCATTGCAACGCTGAAGTGAACGCCAAGGCGGAGTGCAAGCCCGCTGTCGTAACGGCCAAGATCGAAAGCGCCGTAGACGCTGCCGCTGGCGCCAAGCTCAAGGCTGCGCTCGAGAAGAACCTGCCGGCCCTGCTCAAGGTGAGCATCGGCATGAAGGGCAAGCTCGAGGCAGTCACTGCCAGCGTCAAAGCTTCGCTCGAAGGCGCTCAAGCCGTCGTGACCTCGGACGCCGATGCGGCGCTCAAGGTTGGCGCGTGCTTCGCCGCTTCGCTCAAGGCGCAGGCGGACGCTTCGGTGCAGATCAACGTGTCGGTGAAGGCCAGCGCGTCGGCGAGCGGGTCGGCGACGGCCGGCTGAGCTCTTTCGCCGAATAGCTGAGAAGAGAAACGGGCGGTTTCGCACTGAGTGGTGCGGGACCGCCTTTTTTTATTTTGTGGGGCGATCCCGATCCAGCGTTGCGGCTCGGTTTTCGGAGGTGCTCTCGGCAATATTTTTGTTGAGCCTCTCGGTGACGGGCGGGTTAGCAATGGGTTTACCGATGACACCTCGATGGGCGTTCGAACCCTGACCAGGCACGCGAAGTACGTGTGGCTCGCGATTCCGATCTTTGGCCTCGGCGAGCTCGGGGCAAGCGTCTATTTTTCGAGGCGCTTTCCCGTGCTGGATGAGTGGCGAGCGCTCGAGGCCGAAGTTGGCGCGCTCAAGCAGGAGAAAGATCTGATTGTGATTGCTCCCGAGTGGGCGGAGCCGCTCGCGCGCACTGCATTCGGTGACTTGCTGATGCCGATCGCGGACGTGGCCCGTCCCGATGAAGCGAGCTATCCGCGCGCGATCGAGGTTTCAGCGCTGGGCAGCCAGACTCCGTTGATCGCGGGATGGCCTGTGACTGCGGAAAAACGGGTCGGAAAGTTCGTCTTGCGTACGCGCACGAATCCCGGCTTCAAGCCTCCGCTCTTCGTGCTGACCGATCACGCGGTTCCGCCCGATTTGTCGGTTACTGAGCGTAGCGAGAGCGGCGAGGCCACACCGTGCCGCTATGCGACGCGCCCGCCATCGTCGGCGAGTGGGCTCTTGGCGCGTCCCGCGTTTCCTCGGCAGCGTTTTTCGTGTGGCCCTGCCGAAGGTGACTTCGTGGGCACGACCATCATCGACGATCAGAATTACCGGGCGCGACGCTGCCTTTGGGCCAATCCCGCGCCCGGTGGACTTCTGACATTGAATTTTGCGAATGTGCCGCTTGGCGATCAGCTCTACGGCTATATCGGTTTTTCGTTCTTCCGGTTCCGAGATCAGGGCTGGCCGCCCGTGACGGTTTCGTTCGCGATCGACGGCGTCCAAATCGGCACGCACAGCCATTTGCCGGAGTCGGGTTGGCAGCCGTTTCAGTTCCCAACGACTCAGTTTCGCGGTTCGGCGCGCGAGGTCCGGATGGAAATCGCCGGCAACGAGAGCCGCGAGCTGGAGCTGTGCTTCTACGCGGCCACTCGCTAAGCTACGGGCCGCCCACCACCGCGTCGGTGCGCCCACGCAAAGAGGCTGCGCGTTCGCGGCGCACGAAGAACTGGTGATAAAAGGTCTCCGGGCAGTGGCACAGTTCGCGGTCGACTCGGATCTCGATCGGAAGGTAGCCGTGGCCGATCCAATAGCGATCGTAACGCAAGCCTCCCGGGGTCAACGGAGTCGACTCGGGGCTCATGAAGACGAAGGTTGGTTTCTGGGCAAACACGTAGTCCATGGGAGCGAAGCGTTGGTGACCGGGGCGGTTGCCGTTGAGCCGCCCATGGCGAGCGATTTCCAGGTCGTTGAGCCCGAACAGGTCGAGGTTCGGGAGCTCGGAGTAGAAGGGCAGGGCGCCTGCGGCTCCGACAGCGGTCGAATCATTGGCGGCCCTGACTCGCGCCAGCCATCTGCCGATTCCTTGCCAGCGGAGGGCGTACAACCGCGTCCAACCGAGTGGTTCCAAGCGGAGTGCCACTCGCGAGCTCGCAGCGACCTGGGTCGCCTCACGCGCCATCGCGAGCTGGCTTCGGCCGTGGCCGAAGAACAGCCAGGCCGCGACTCCTGCTATGGCGAAGCGTGTCGGTCCCGCCATCGCAGAGAACAAAAGGCTCGCGGCGTCGGTCAAGATGCAGAATGCCGCTGGCATCAACGGCGTCAAAAAACGATACAGATCTAGAAAATCCCCACCGATTCGCGCGACGTACAGCAAATGGATGAGCGCGGCGGTCCCGGTGCCGAACAGGAGCACTCGACCGGAATGGGTCGTGTGCGACGAGGGCCGGAGAGGGCTCGGGATCAGCAGGAAAAACGGCGAAAGCACGCAGGCGCTCACCAGCGCCCAGCCGAATTCCTGGCCCGCGAAGCCGAGGTAGCTGACGCCGCGTGCCCACAGTCCAACGCCCGAGGTCTTTACGTAGAACGTATTCGGTAGCGGGTAGCCGTAGTACTGCAGGCGAAATAACTCATAGCCGCCAACCAAGAGCACGATTGGTAAGAGCCAGGCCAGCAGTCGACGCCAGAGCCTCACCTGCGAGGCGGGCGACGGAAGGCAGATGACGACGCTGCCAATCGCGATCAGCGTCGCGCCCTCGGGTCGGCACAGCACGCACAGTGCCACGCTGAGGCCCGCCTCGAGGCTGCTCGGGAGATCGCGCCGGCGCGCGGCCCGGGCGATCGATGCGAGCGCCAGCGTGAAGCTGGCGACGAACAGCGGCGTCTCCAAGCCGCCGAAGATCCAAGCGGCGAACGGGGCAGACATGGCGAGCGCCACGGCCGGGGCGAGCACGAGCCACGGCGCTTTGGGGTTGAGCTCATCCCAGAAGCGCATCAGCGCCCAAAACGCGAGCAATCCCGCGCTTGCGCCGAGGGCACGAGTTGCGCTCGTGAGGGGCACGCCGAGCGCACCCGCCACAGAAATGAGCAGCACCCAAAGCGGGCTAGTGAAGCCTTCGACGCGCTGGCCCGAGTTGTAAGACAGCTCGTGGTGCTCGATCAGGTTCTTCGCGTAACGCAGCGCAATGAACGCATCGTCGCAAAAAAAGTCGTAGCTCTTGCCATGCCACAGCGCCGAGAGCGCGATGACCGCAAGCAACGAGCGTCGCTGCCAAACGGCTCGTTGCGAAAGTCGAGCCCGGACCGTGCCCTCCGGGCCCATCGCGTCAGCCGACCTTCGCCAGATCCTTTTTTGCCGCTTCGGTCATCTCAGCCACCATGGTCTTGAGCGTGGCCGGATCTGGGCCTTCGACCATCAGTCGGAGCTTGGCCTCGGTGCCGCTCCAGCGCACGACCACGCGTCCATTCTTTCCCAGCTTTTTCTCGGCCAGCACGATGCGCTTGCCGAGCTCGGGCATCTCTTCCAGCGGGCGGCGCGCGGGCAGCCGGACGCTTTCGAGCACCTGTGGCACGCGCTTCATCACTTGCGAAAGCTCGCTCAGCGGCCGGGATTCCTGGAGCATGATCGCGATCACTTGCAGGGCCGCGACGGTGCCGTCTCCGGTCGTGGCGTGATCGAGGAAGATCAGATGACCGGACTGTTCGCCCCCGAAATTGTAACCGCCGCGGCGCATTTCTTCGACCACGTAGCGGTCGCCCACGTTGGTGCGCTTGAGCTTGCCGCCGGCCGCCTCGAGCGCGCGGTCGAGGCCCATGTTGCTCATGATCGTCGTGATCAGCGTCTTTTTACTCAGCCGCTTGTGCTTGATCATGCGTGTCGCGCACAGCGCCATGATCGCGTCGCCATCGACGATTTGGCCCTTTTCATCGACGAAGATCACGCGGTCGGCGTCGCCGTCGAGGGCGACCCCGAGCTGGGCGCCTTGCCGTTTCACTTCATGGGCCACGTGCTCGGGGTGCAGCGCGCCGCAGTTGCGGTTGATGTTCACGCCGTTCGGTCGGCAGCCGAGTTGAATTACGTCGGCGCCGAGCTCGGCGAAGACGGTGGGTGCGACGCGGTAGGCGGCGCCGTGAGCGGCGTCGACCACGACCTTCAGGCCGTCGAGGGCGAGCTCCTTCGGGAAGGTGCTCTTGGCATAGACGATGTAGCGACCGATGGCGTGATCGAAGCGCTCCGCGCGGCCGATGCCCGCGCCGGTCTTGCCCTGCGTATCGAGCTTGGAATCGGCGAGCAAGGCCTCGATCGCAAGTTCTTCGGAGTCGGGCAGCTTGAAGCCGTCGGGACCGAAGATCTTGATGCCGTTGTCCGCGAATTGGTTATGGCTGGCGCTGATCACGACGCCCGCGTCGGCGCGCATGCTCTGCGTCAGGTTGGCCACGGCTGGCGTCGGGATCGGGCCAGACAACATGACCCGCCCGCCCATGGCGCAAATGCCGGCCGCGAGCGCCGTCTCCAGCATGTAGCCGCTGAGGCGCGTGTCTTTGCCGATCACGATGCGCGGCGTGCGCGTTTTGCCGCGGCGCGACACCAGCGTGATTGCACGGCCGAGCCGCAGCGCGAGCTCCGGCGTCATGGGTTCGGCGTTGGCACGACCGCGGATGCCGTCGGTGCCGAAAAGCTTTCGCTCGCTCATCTCGTTTTTCTAAGAACAGCAGCTAAAGAGCGACGGGCGGATCCGTCGGCAGATTCAACAGCAACGCGCGCGCGGCGCCGACCAAGAACGTCGAGCCCGTGACGACCACGACTCCGCGTGGACCGACCAGCGCGCGCGCCCGCGCCAGCGCCTCGCCGACCGAGTTCGCGACCTCACCCGGCACGAAGGCCGCGATCTCGTGCGGATCGACGCCCTTGCTGATGGGCGGTGCGACGTATACGCGGTGCCCGGCCACGATCTCCAAGCGGCGCAACATCGCGCGCCAGTTCTTGGTGGAAAGCGCGCCGAACACGAGCACGATTTCCTTGCGCGACTCGATGTCACCCAGCACGCTCGGATCGAGCGCGTGGGACAACGCGACTGCGCCGTCGGGGTTGTGCGCACAATCGAGCAACGTCAGCTCCTGGCCGCTCCGGTGCAGGAGCTCGTTCCGACCGGGCCAGGTGGTTTGCTCGATGCCCTGAGCCATTACCTCCGGCGAAATACCGAGCTCACGGGCCACGGTCACCGCGACGGCCAGGTTCGAACCGACCAGAGCCACACGGGGGTAGGCGAGCGGGGCGCCGGCGATCGGCTCGGGGCTGGCCAGCTCCACCACGGGAGCGCCGACCGCCGCCGCTTTGGCTTCGATCACGGCCCGCGCCTCGGGGTGGATCTTGCCGAGGACCACCTTGGACCCTCGCTTGATGATGCCGGCTTTTTCTGCCGCGATTAGACCCAGGCTGTCGCCCAGCTCGGCCATGTGATCGTAGGCAATGCGCGTGATCGCGACCACCTGCGGTGGCGGCAGCACGTTGGTCGCATCCAAGCGCCCACCGAGTCCGACCTCGATCACGCCCAAATCCACTTTGGCTTCTTGGAACGCCAAGAATGCGGTCAGCGTGGCGACCTCGAAGAAGGTCAGGTCGGGCGCGCGATCCATCACGCGATTGAGCAGATCCACCAATAGCTCGTCGCTGATCGGCTGGCCGCCGATGTTGATACGTTCGGCGAAACGCATCAAATGCGGAGAGGTGTAAACGCCCACCGACAGGCCGTTGGCCCGCGCGATCGAGGACACGAAGGCGGTCACGGTCCCTTTGCCGTTGGTGCCGGCGACGTGCACCGTCGGAAAGGCGAGCTGCGGGTTACCGAACGCCGCGCAGGCGGCCTGCATTCGCTCGAGCCCGAGCTTTTTGCCGAGCGGGATCAGGCGATAGAGGCGCTCGAGCGTCGATTTCAGATCCTTCACTTAGCCTCACCACCGAGATGGGAAAGCAGTGAGCGTAGCCGCTCTTTCATCTCAGCCCGCGGCGCAATGGTGTCGACCATGCCGTGATCGATCAGAAACTCCGAGCGCTGAAAGCCTGGAGGCAGCTTGGCGTTGATCGTGCTTTCGATCACGCGCGCCCCAGCGAAGCCGATGGTCGCATTCGGTTCGGCCAAGTTGATGTCACCCAAAAACGCGGTGCTGGCGGCGACACCACCCGTGGTCGGATGCAAGAGCACGCTGATGTACGGCTTTTTGACGCCGCGGAAACGGCCCAGCGCGCTCATGGTTTTCGCCATCTGCATCAGACTCAGAATTCCTTCTTGCATGCGGGCGCCGCCCGAAGCGTGCAGCAGCACCACGGGCAGCCGCTCGGAGGTGGCGCGCTCGAACAAACGCGTGATGCGCTCACCGACCACTGAACCCATGCTGCCGCCCATGAAGGCGAAGTTGTACGCGCCGTAGGCAATCGGGATTTCAGCCAAGCGTGCGCGGCCGATTTCGATCGCTTCAGTGGCTCCAGTCGTCGCTTGGGCGCGGCTGATGCGGTCCACGTAGCGCTTGCCGTCTTCGAACTCGAGCGGATCGGACGGCAGGATGTGCTCGTCCCAGCGGTCGAGCTGCGCACCATCCAGGAGTAAGCGACGCCAGTCGGCGCTGCTCATCGGGTGGTGGTAACCGCATGATGGACAGACATAAAACCGGGAGGACAGATCCTCGACCGTGTTGACGACACCGCAGCCGGTGCATTTACGGAAGAGGCCTTGACCGACCGAGCGCTTCTCGGAGCTGGTCGACTGTGCTGGGGTGCGTTCGGGCAGTGCCACGGTAATTTCGAAACCTAGCAGACGAATGGGCGGCCAGCCTCTAACAAGCGACGCTCGCGCGCAACTCGGTCGTCGCGCTTTTTTCATCGGGCACGGGCGCAATTGGCGAGGATTCGGCTCCCGGGCGGGCCAGAGTTCGCGTGACCTCTTGAGACCCCGGGGAAAATCGGGCGAAATCCCGCTCCCATGACCCAAGGGCCCCCCCCGGCCGTCCTCGACCTGAGAGCCCCGCTGATCGGCCGCGACGCCGATCGGCGGCGGCTAGATGCGATTTTCGCGCGTGCTTCGAGCGATGGCGAGGCGCGCGCGGTGACCCTCGTTGGGCCCGCCGGCATGGGCAAGACACGCCTCGTCGATGAGTATCTTCGCACCCGCATTCCGAGCGAGCCGGCGCTGCGCGCGTTCTGGGGCGTGCCGCGCTCCGAGCGGCTTGCGTATGGTCTGTTCGAGCGCCTCCTGCGTGCGCGCTTCGGAGTTGCCGACGGAGCGGACCGCAATGCCGCCAGCGCCAAGGTCAGGGACGAGCTCGCGCTCGTGCTGGAGGACCGGCGCGTCGGGGACGTGAGCTACTTCCTCGGTGAGCTGATGAATCTGCCGTTCGCCGAGAGTCCTTTGACTCGTGCGGTGGCAGATGACCCGTCCCAGGCGCGGCTGATGCGTCGCGCGATTTTACGAAGCTTCGTGGAGAGCGACGCCGAGCGAGGGCCGCTTTGCCTGGTGTGCGAAGATCTGCACGCGGCCGACGAAGACTCGATCGAGCTCTTGCGCTACCTGATCGAGAACCTGAAAGGTCCGATCGTGATCGTTTGCCTCGCGCGGCCCGAGTTCTTGGCTCGCCACGAAGGTTGGCGCGAGATCGGCGGCGCGCGCCACGAGCTGATCGAGCTCGGCGCGGTCACGGCCCACGAATCTGCCGAAATCATGGGCGCGCTCTTGAGCAAGTGTCAGAGCGGCAGTGCGCCGCGGTTGATCGACGCCGGCGTGGGCTTGGCCGGTGGTACACCCGGGCTCCTCGAACACATGGTTCGGATCTTCTTCGACTCGGGCGTTCTGCGCGAGCACGCGGGCGCTTGGCAAGTCGATCTGGATCGCTTGGCCAACGCCAAGTTGCCGCTGACGGTGGCAGACGCGGTCGCCGCTCGTATTGCCGCGCTGTCCGCACGCGATCGCCGGCTGCTGGAACAGGCGGCGGCGATGGGCAGCGTATTTTGGCTGGGTGGTCTCGTCGCGCTCGGACGGCTCGACCAGAAAGCACCCGAGTATTGGGAAGTCGACGCCATCACGGATGCTTCGGACGTCGAGAAGCTGCTCACCGATCTGGTGCAACGAGACTACGTGCTGAACGTGCCGGACTCGGCGTTCAGCGGCGAAAAAGAGTACATCTTCAAACACAACCTGGAACGCGAGCGGATCGCTCAGATCACCGCGCCCGCGGCCTTGCGGCGTTATCATCGTTCGATTGCCGATTGGCTCGCGCAAAAAGAAACGCTGCGCAGCCAAGAAGAGTACGTGGCGATGCTGGCGCGGCACTTGGAGCATGGCGGCTCCTTGACCCGCGCAGCGTTCACCTATCTCGATGCGGGCAACATCGCGCGTCACCAGTACGCAGCCAAAAAGGCGCACGACTATTACCAGAAGGGCCTCGAGCTCTTGGGCGACGACGACGCGCGGCGGCGCATCGACGCACTCCACAACCACGGCGATGTGTTGCTCTTGCTGGGTAAGACGGACGAGGCGCTGGCCGCATTTCGTGAGATGCACGCGATCGCATTTCGACTCGGCCTGAGAGCCAAGGGCGGAGCTGCGCACAATCGCATCGGGCGCGTGTATCGCGACACGGGCTCGCTCGATCTCGCGCGCGATCACCTGGAGACCGCGCTCGCGTTGTTCGAGAACGTACACGATTCACGCGGCGTGGCCGCGAGCCACGACGACATCGGCAAATTGCTGTGGATGCGGGGCGAGTACGAGGCCGCGCTGGAAGAGCTGAAAAAGGCTTTGGATATGCGCAAAGAGCACGGTGACGGCCGCTCCATCGCGCTCAGCCTGAACAACATCGGCTTGGTCTGGCGTGACCACGGCCAGCAAGCTCAGGCGCGCGAGGCTCTGGAGGCTGCGCTCAAGATCCGCCGCGAGCTCGACGATCCGCTGGGCAGCGTGGAGAGCATGAATGATCTCGGTCATCTGGCGCTCGACCAAGGCGAACACGAGAAGGCGCTGCGCTTGTTCACCGAGGCGCACACCCTGGCCAAAGACGTCGGCGAGCACAACCGCATCGCAGCCGTGTTGACCAGCATCGGTGTCACCCATCAACGCATGGGCCACAGCGACGAAGCCGTGGTGTACCTCACGCAGGCCGAAGAACTGTGTGACGAGCTCGGTGACAAGCTGCATCTGGCGGAGGCCAAGCGCGCTTTGGCCAAGACCTATTTGGAGCAGCGCGAGCTGAAAAAGGCCCGTGATCTGATCAAACGCGCGGTCGATCTGTTCGGCCAGGTGCGCAGCAAACCGCACTTGGCGGTCGCCCTGCGCACGCTGGGTGAAGTGACCGGCGCGGGCGCCTGGGGCGAGGGACACGAAGTCAAAGCCGTCGACTATTTCATGCGCTCGATCGCGATCTGCAAAGAGATCGGCAACGAACTCGAGGTCGCGCGCAGCTATCAAGCGTTCTCTAGCTACGTGTTTTCCTCGCTTCACTATCGGCACAACGCGGACATCCAGCGTGAAGCCCAGAAGCTGAGCGAGATGGCGGACGTGATCTTCGAACGCCACCGCATTCGCTCGCGGGCCAGCGTGGCCTGAGCCAGATTGCCGTGGCCTGGCCCCATGCCAAAGGGGCGAGCTGCGAGCTAGCCCGATCGCAACGCGTCATGCTGCAATGAACACGGCCAGACGATCACGCCGGTCGCATTCGGCGACGCGACGATTGCCGTGTAGGACGTGTTGAAATAGCGCTCGACGCGGGCCGCGGATCGGGCGATCTCTGCCGCCATGAGCTCGCTTCGACTCCCGCTCCGTGTGCAAAAGGTAGGACCAATCGAAGTGCCGCTGCCGGCGTATCAGACCGAGCGCGCTGCGGGCCTCGATTTGAGCGCCGCGGTCGCCGCGCCGTTGCGCATCGAGCCGGGCCAGCGCGTGCTCGTACCTACGGGCCTCGCGTTGGCGATTCCGGACGGCTACGAAGGCCAAGTGCGACCGCGCTCGGGGTTGGCGCTGAAGCACGGTATCAGCATCGTCAATTCGCCGGGCACGATCGACGCGGACTACCGCGGCATGGTGCAGGTGCTGCTGATCAATCTGGGCCAAGAGCCGTTCCTGATCGAGCCGCTCTCCCGCATCGCTCAGCTGGTGATCTGCCCGGTAGTGCAGGCGGAGCTCGAGTTGGTGAGCGCGCTCGACGAGACCACGCGCGGCGCGGGTGGCTACGGTTCGACCGGGGTCTGAGCGGCGATGCGCGTGTAAAAATCGCGCAATTCGCGGGCGACTTCGCCGCGCTCGACGTCGCGGGTAATGATGTGCTGCGAGCGGGGCAGGATCACCACACGCACGTCGCGCGTGCCGAGCAAGTTGGCCGCGCGCCAAGCGTTTTGCACCGGGCAAACGCCATCGAGCGCGCCGTGCAGAATCAGGGTCGGGCAGCGCACTTGGGCCAAGCGTTCGCGCATGGCGCGCCCTGCGCGCTCGAGATCGATCGCGGCGTGGGCAGGGTCGGCGGTATACGAAATCTGACTCCGGCGCGCCTCGACGTCCGCGATGTTCGGGCCGCCCTTCTTCAGCAGGAAGTCGGGCAGGCGCAGCAACGCGCCCGCGCGTAGGGCGAACGAAAGTGGCGTTCGCAGCCACAGCGCGTTGGCCATCATCACCAGCCCGCGCACTCGCTCCGGATGCCGGATCGCAAGCTCTGCGGCGAGCAGGGAACCCATCGA
This sequence comes from Pseudomonadota bacterium, assembly GCA_037200885.1. Lineage (GTDB taxonomy): Bacteria > Myxococcota_A > Polyangia > Polyangiales > Polyangiaceae > PMG-095. The sequence goes on along the minus strand of JBBCIN010000002.1, from coordinate 2,087,548 downwards.
AATTCCCGCTGCGATCAGCGATCCCCGGGCGGCCAGCTCTTTATACGCGCTCTCCGCTCCAGATACCCAATCGACAAAACGCGTTTTGGCCAAGTCCTTCGCGTGGCTACCGTGACCCGGCAAGGAGCGAGCGAGCGCCGACAAACCGAGCTCTCCCGCGACGGTGGCGGCCAGCTCGACCTCGCGCGTCGTCCCGCCAAAGCCGTGGAAAGCGAGCACTCCTGGCGCGCGACCCGTGATCCAGATCGGTTCGGGGGCCGCGGCGCTCAGTGCTCCGAGATCGACGCCCGCGCGTGAGCCTGGCCGAAAGATCATCCTTCGCCGCGCTTGATGCCGTATGCGCGCACTTTTTTGTGTAGGTTCGTGCGCTCCACGCCGAGCACGATGGCAGCCTTGGAGATGTTCCAATCGAGCGCCTTCAGCGTTTCGATGATGTACGAACGCTCGGTCGTCTCACGATACTCGCGCAAGGTGAGGCGATCGGACGAGGCCTGCGGTAGCGGCGTGCTCTCGGCATCCGGCGTAGGGTCACTCGGGCTCGACGCGCTCGCCCCCGCTTCTTCGACTTCGTCGTCGAATGGGCTGTCGTGCGGATCTTCGGGCAAGTCCGCGATCGTGATCACGTCACTCGACAAGATCGCCGCGCGCTCGACCACGTTCTTCAACTCACGCACGTTACCCGGCCATTTGCGGCGCGAAAGTGCGTCGAAAACGCTGGGGTCGATGCGCTTCGAGCGTAGGCCGTTCTCCTTGCAGAAGCCGAACACGAAGGCCTCGGCCAAAATCGCGATGTCCACCTTGCGCTCGCGCAACGCGGGCACGCGGATCGGGAAGACGTCCAAGCGGAAGAACAGATCCTCACGGAAGGTACCGAGCTGCACGGCCTTGGCTAGGTCCTTGTTGGTCGCGGCCAAGACGCGTACGTCCACGTTGATCACGTGCTCGGAGCCGACACGCGCGACCTCGCCGTTTTGCAGCGCGCGCAGCACTTTGGCTTGCGCGGTCAGATCCATGTCGCCAATCTCGTCCAAGAACAGCGTGCCGCCGTGGGCTTGCTCGAAGAAGCCGCGCTTGCGCGCTTGGGCGCCGGTAAACGAGCCCTTTTCGTGGCCGAACAACTCGCTCTCGATCAGCTCACGCGGGATCGCGGCGCAGTTCACCTTCACGAACGGCGCGTCTCTGCGTGGGCTCAAGCGATGGATGGCCCGGCTGACCAGCTCTTTGCCCGTGCCGCTTTCGCCGGTAATGAGCACGCTCGCCTTGGTCGGCGCCACCTTGTCGACGTCTTGAAATAGCTTCTGGATCGGCGCGCTCGTGCCGATCATCTCGTAGCGCGCTTCGAGCTCGACGCGCATCTGCTCGACCGTGCGGTTCAAGCGCGCGGTGCGGATCGAGTTGCGCACGCTGACCAGCACGCGCTCGCGGTTCAACGGCTTCTCGAAGAAATCCGTGGCGCCGAGCTTGATCGCGGCGACTGCATCGTGCACGGTCGCATGTCCGCTGATGACGATCACCGGCAGATCGCGGGTTGCGTCGTCGGCGCGCAAGCGCTGCAGGGCGTCGAGGCCGCTCATGCCGGGCAGCTTCAGGTCGAAGATCGCGACGTCCACCGGTTCCTGCGGGTTGCCGAGCGTCTCGAGCGCCTTTTCTCCGGACTCGGCCTCGAGCACTCGATAGCCCTCACCCGTGAGCACCATCTCCAAGATGCGCCGGATGTTCTTTTCGTCGTCGACGACGAGTACGGTGGGCGAAACGGTGCTGAGCGGCGATGGATCGGGCATCTCTCAGCCCTGCTTCTCCAGCGCTGCCAAGTGATCCAGGCGTTCCAAGAAATGCTTTGCGGGAACCACGAACGGGCTGGTCGGATAGCGGGTCAGGACCGCCTCGAGCACGGCGCGGGCCTTGGCGCGCTCCTTCGTCTTCAAATAGACCTCGGCCAAGAGCACCATGCCTTCCGGTTCCAAGCCCGAATTGGGGTAGCTGCGAAGCGAGTATTGAATGCGCGCGACGGCGGCCGGGAATTTGTCGCGACCCAGGTAGAAACGCGCAACGTACAGCTCGTGCCGCGCCAAGAGACCGGTCACGACCGACTGCATGTATGCGAGCTGGGGCGCGTGCTCGCTGTTCGGATAGTCGTTCAGAAAGGCGCGAATGCTGGCGTGCGCGTCGTTCACGTACGCCAGATCGCGTTCCTCCAATGCGGGCAGCAGAAACGACGCGCTCACTGCGTCGTACTGGGTCATGGTGACTTTGAAGCGAGCGTACGGGATCTCCGGATCGTTCGGATAGTCGTGGACGAAGGCTTTGTAACCGGCGGTGGCCTCGGCGAATTTGTCTTGCTCGTAGTCCGCGTCGGCCAAGCGCAGCTCTGCCAGGCGCGCGTAGCGGCTGTAGCCGTAGTTGCGCTTCACTTCGTTCAACTTCTGGCGGGCGGCTTCCCAGTTTTTCCCGTCGAAGTCGTCCATCGCCGCGTCGTAGTCGCGCTTGGCTTTCTCGGAGTAGTCGAAGGCCGAGATGGGGTGGTTTTCCTTGTCGCAGCCGACCAGGCAGGGACCGGCCAGGGCGAGGCCCAAAATCAACCAGGGAGTGCCTCTCGGAACTCCGCGCCGCGGGCCAGAAATGTCCGACCCGCGCGTGCTCGCCTTCGTGGTGCGCATGTTCGAGGCCTCTGCTAGCGGCGTTCCGTTTCGGGCGCAAGTTGACGGGCCCGGATTTGGCCGCTTTCTGCCGCGAGGATGCCGCTCCGGGGCAACACAAGACTAGCGCCTCTCGATACAACGGGTAAAGATGCCCGCTGAGGCAACATGAACGAACCCGTCCCCATGACCCCCGCCGGCGCGCAAAAGCTGCGCGACGAACTGGTTCGCCTCAAAGAGGAGCGACCGAAAATCTCGCGTGCCATTGGCGTGGCGCGCGATCACGGCGATCTGAAAGAGAACGCCGAGTACCACGCGGCCAAAGAGCAGCAAGGCTTGAACGAGGCCCGGATCAAAGACATCGAAGATAAGCTGTCCCGGGCTGAAGTGATCGACCCTTCGAAATTCTCGGGCGATCGCGTGCGCTTCGGGGCCATCGTTCTGCTCACCAACTTGGATACGGACGAAGAGAACACCTACCAAATCGTGGGCGCTGACGAAGCGGATTTGAAGAATGGGACGATCTCGGTCTCGGCGCCGCTTTCTCGTGCGCTGATCGGTAAGTCGACGGGCGATGAGGTGGTCGTGACCCTTCCCGGCGGAACGCGCCGCTACGAAATCGGCAGTATCGAGTTTCGCTGAAGTGACGGGTTCGCTCAGGGCAGCGGGCGGCTCGGCGCTCGCACGAGTCGCGCGCGCGTGCTGGGCCGTCTGGGCGGTCGTTGCTGCGGAACTGGCCGTGGCGTTGATCGGCGCGCGGCGCGAGCTCAGCGGGATCTGGGAGATCCAATACGGCCTGCTTTGGCTGGCGCCCACCGCGCTCAGCCTATCCGCGGTGGGCGCGCTGCTGGGCGCGTTCGTGGCTTGGCTGGTCGAGCATTCCGAGACCCGCGCGGTGCGAGCGCTGCTGGGCGCGTTCGGGGTCGCAACCGGTGCGGTCCTGGGGTTTGGGGTCGGGGGAGGGCGGCACCTCGCGACACTGGGCCAACGGGGCGGTTTCGCCATGATCGTGGGCGCGCTGGTCGGCGCGCTGGTCTGGGCGGTCGCGCCCGCACTGGCGCGGCTCGAACGCGAACGACCGTGGTGGTGCGTCGGTCTAGTCTCGGTCGGCGTGCTCATCGCCGAGTTCGCCAACCGTCTGATCTTGGTGCGGCTCTATCCGGCGTTCCATTTGGGGCTCGCGGCTTGGGTCCTGCTGACGCTGCCGTTCGCTGGTGAAGCTCTGGCCCGCGCGCTGGAGCCGAGGCCCAAGCGGGAGGCCTCATTTGGAGTGCAGGCGAGGATCGAAGCGCTGACCCTCGCGGTCTGGTTGCTGGCGGCGCTGCTGGTACTGCCCAGTGCACAACGCCTGGCGCGCTTCGACAATTTCCGCTTCGTGGTCAGCGAGCATGCGCCGCTTGCCGGCCGAGCCGTGGAGCTCGCGACCCTGGTCGTGCCGGTCGCCGCAGAAGACACGGTCGAATGCGACGCGCTCAGCCCCGCCGAGCGCGCGGCGCACGCCGCGTGTCAGGCCGCTTCGACCGAGCAAATGGGGCGCACGCTCGACCTCCGGCAGCGCGATTTCTTGCTCATCAGCATCGACGCGCTGCGCGCCGATCACCTGGGCAACTACGGCTACCCGCGGCCCACCACGCCGCAGATCGACGCGATCGCGAAAGACGCCGTCGTTTTCGAGCACGCTTACGCGCCCACGCCGCACACCTCGTATTCGATCACCTCGCTGATGACCGGTAAATACATGCGCCCGCTGCTGCTGCAAGGCATCGCCCAAGACTCGGATACATGGGCAGGGTTGCTTCGGACGTATGGCTACCGCACCGCTGCCTTTTATCCTCCGGCGGTGTTCTTCATCGACCCGGACCGCTTTCAGAGTTTTCGCGACACGTTCCTCGGTTTCGAATACCGCTGGGTCGAGTTCGCCGAGGGCCCGCGACGCGTGCAGCAATTGCGCGCGTACCTGGAGACCGCTCCGGACGACAAGCGGCTATTTACTTGGGTACACCTGTTCGCGCCGCATGAGCCCTATGAAAATCACCCGGAATTCAGCTTCGGGGAGCGCGATATGGATCGCTACGATTCCGAGGTGCGCTTCGCGGACGAGACCGTGGGCGCCTTGGTCAGTGCGTTTCGCGCGCGGCGCCCGAGCTCGGTCGTGATCCTGACTGCGGATCACGGGGAAGAGTTCGGCGAGCACGGCGGGCACTATCACGGGACGAGCGTGTACGAAGAGCAAGTGCGTGTGCCGTTGATCATCTCGGCGCCGGGCATCCTCGGCGCTCGGCGCATCGCCGAGCCAGTGCAGAGCATCGATTTGTTGCCGACCGTTTTGACCGCGCTCGATATCCCCAAGCCGCCACGCTTGCGCGGGCGCGATCTGGGGCCGCTTTTGGCTGGCACACGCGGCGAAGGCCCAGGACTCGTGCTGGCCGAGACAGACGAGCAAACGCTGCTCGGGGAGGGCTCGCTGCGCTTGATCTGCGCGCGCAAATTGGGCGCGTGCAAACTCTTCGATTTGGCCCACGACGCCCAGGAGGAGCGCGACATCTCGGCCGACTCTGCCAAAGAATTCGGCGAGCTCCGCGCGCGGCTGAAGGAGTTTGGCGCATCCCACGGCCGCTACGAGCAAAATGGACTGCGCGCCGAAGGCAAGGGTTGGCCTCCGGCGATCCTGCGCGGCATGAGTGGCGACGGCGACGCGGTGGACGAGATCGCTGCCCTCCTCGACGATGCCGATCTGGCCATTCGTCGCAAAGCGGCGGAGCTGCTCTTCGAACTGAAGCGTCCAGAGGCGAAAGCCGCTTTGCGCCTAGCCCTCGGTCGCGACGAGGACGACGTCGTGCGCCGCTACGCAGCGCTCGCGTTGACGCGCTTGGGTGAGGGCGCGCCGCTCAGCTTCGAGCTCGAAAAATCGTCGGATTTGGCGGTGCGACGGCTAGCCGCATTGGTGCTCGCCGAGAGCGGCGATGCCCGCGGCGAAAAGACGCTGATCGCTTGGTGGCAAGACCCAGCAACGCGCAACTTCGACCGCTCGCGGCAGATCGCCGCCGCCTTGGGCACAATACGGGCAAAAGACGCGGTCTGGCCGTTGGTGCAAAGCTTGGACGACGTGCGGCTGCGCCCCTACCTGGCCGACGCCCTGGCCCACATCGGGGGAGAGCTCGGGCAGGGCTCGCTACTCAAGGCACTCGGCAATGAGCGCTCGCAGTCGACGCGTATCGCGTTGGTCAACGCGCTCGTAGCCCTCAAAACCGAAGCCGCCCTAGCGCCGCCCTTGGTGCGCTTCATGGGCGTGCCCGATCCGCTGGTGATCGGCCTCGAGGCCGCCGAGCGCAGCAAGATCCTGCAGTACGTCGGTGGCCCCGAGGGTCCGGATTTGAATCGCCTGCGCAGTCAGAGCGCGCTCGGAGTCAGTGTGACTCTGACCATCCCGTCGGGGGGCAACGGGCGCGGGGTGCGGGCGTTCGTGCGCGCGCGGGCCACGGGCGGCGCCCCAGGTGAGGTATTGATCGCCGCGGGCGCGCCGGATTGGGGCGGGGGCAAGAAGAAGCCGAGCCTGCCGAACCTGGACGCGGCGCAGGCACTGCGTCTGCACATCCCGCCCGGCCCCGAGCCGGTCGTGGTCTACGGTGAACTACCGAAGAGCGTCGGCGCGCGCGCGGGGCTGCGCGCGAAATTCGTGATCTTCGCGGACAGCACCGTTCAGCTCGATGCGCTCTCGCTGGTGCCGCTAGCGGACGAGCTGCCGCCGCCGAAGCCCGTGCCCTGGCAGGCCCGGGCTGGCGACGGCAGCGCCGCGTCGCCCGGTGAGTGAGATAAATGCGCGGGATCGCGGCATTTCGTGGGCAGAACCAAAAAATAGCCGACCATGCCGCTAAACGCGGGAATGGTGTATAGAAGCGCCCGTGGCTGAGCAGCATGACGAGTCCGAATCGTCTTCGGGTCCCGACAAAACGGAGCCGAAGGCGAATGAAGCAGCGCAAGTAGAGGCGGAAGCCGCAGAAGCGGAGCTCGTTTCGGAAGGCGAGGCATCTGAGCTTGCCCCCGCTGCCCCCAAAAAGAAAAAGAAGAAGCGCGCGCTGTCGGACGAGCCCGAGCCGAGCCGCGATCGCAACCGTCGGCTGCGCGAAGACGTCGCGGGTGGCCGTCGGACCAAGCCGGGCGCGCGGGCCATCCCGGTGCGCAATCTGGAAGCCGGCGAAATCGTCGATGACGCGCTGGCGCGGAGCACGCAAGCCGCGGGTGAGTGGCTGAAGAAGAACGCCAACGTGGTGCAGTGGGTGGTGATTGCGTGCCTGGTGGGTTGGGTGGGTTACGCGATCTACAGCTATCGCGCCGGTCGCGCGGCAGAGCAAGCCTCGGCCAAGCTCAGCACTGCGATCCGCGCCGAAGGCGCGCGCATCGGCCCCGATGACACCAAGCCCGACCCTCAAACGGGCTTGGTCGAAACCCGCCCCGCGTTCGGGACTGATGCCTTGCGTCTGCAGGCGGCGGAAAAGCAGTATCGCGCCATCGCCGACGGCGGCTCGACCTCGTCTGCCACGTTCGCCAAGCTCGGCTTGGCCTCCGTGCTCTATGATCAAGGCAAGTTCGCGGACGCCAAGGCTGCTTACCAGGCGGTCAAAGACAGCAAGCTTGCTAGCCAAGATCTGGGAGTAAAGGGCCGCGCGCTCGAAGGCATCGGCATCAGCCTGGAGGGCACCGGCGACAAGGACGGCGCGCTCAAGGCATTCGGCGAACTTTCGAACATCGACGCGCTTGGCTTCAATGCTCTTGGCGCTTATCATCAAGCCCGCTTGGCCTACGCCGCCGGCAACCTCGACAAAGCCAAGGAATACCTGAAAGACGCACAAAAGCGCCTGGATACGCTGGCCGGAGGCACGGACGCCAAGGACGCAAAGAAGGCGCCCGGCGGCGGTACCGGTTACTTGCAGCAATCGGTGCGCGACCTGCAGCGCCGCGTCGACCCCACAGCGGTCAGCCCAACCCCGAATACGCTCACTGCCGATCAAATCCAAGAGCTCAGCGAGCAAATGGGCTCAGGCGATGGCTCAGGCAAAGGCCTCTCATCCGAGAAGCTGAAAGAGCTGCTCAAGGGCCTGTCTGGCAAGATCCCAGGCGGCGCGCCCAACGTACCCGCGCCGCCGGCGAGCGCTCCGTGAAGCGAGCCCGGTCGCGTCCGACCTCTCTGGTGGGACTGGCGCGTCGATGGCACCCGCAATCGCGGCGTTTGGCGTGCGGGCTCGTGACCGCCAGCCTGGGCCTCGGGGCTGCGGGCTGTGAAGCCATCCGCAACGGCGCGAACCCAGAGATGCCGCTCTGGTTGCAGCGCCCGAATTCCGCGATGCAGGTCAATTACACCCGCAAGCTCGTCGCGCCCTCGCGCCGCGCGGGTGAACCGTACGAGCGCGGCCAACCCGAAATTGACCCGGTCGGCAAACGCGTGTTCACCGGCTCGAGCGACAATGGCCTGTATGCCTTGCGCGCCGCGAACGGCGATCAGATCTGGCGCTACGAAACCATCGGCTTCGTGCAGTGCGCGCCGCTCTACGATCCGGGCGAAGACGTCGTGTACTTCGGCTCCAATGACGGCGCCTTCTACAAGGTGTCCGCGAAAGACGGCAAGCTGCGTTGGCGCTTCATGTCCAACGCCGAGGTATCGCGCCGCCCGGTCCTACAAAACGGCTTACTTTACGTGGTAAACGCCAACGACACGCTGCTCGCGCTCGAGCCCGACACGGGCAAAGTGCGCTGGTCGCAGCATCGTTCGCCAGCCACGGGCATGGAGGTCGCCGGTTACGCCGGCCCCGCCGTTTTCCGCGGCAAGGTGTACACCGGTTTCAGCGATGGCAACGTGGTCGCGTACGACGCGCTGACCGGCGCTGAGCGCTGGCAGCCCGTCGATCTAGCGGCAGAAGCCGAGCAGACGCTCGGTGAAGTGCCGCAGCAGTTGGACGTCGACACCACGCCGGTGCCGAACATGCTGCCCACCGGACCGGTCGTGTACGTGGCCAGCTACGCGGGCGGCGTGTTCGCGCTGGACGCTGAAACCGGCGTGCAAGTCTGGCCGAACACCGCTGTCACGGGCGTCAGTGAGCTCACGCTCTGGCGTGAACCGGCTCACGTGCGGCGCGACGGCGGGCCACCGGAGCCCGCGCGCGCGATTCTGATTGCCTCGAGCGGCACGACCGGCCTTTGGGGCCTGGACCCAGAAACCGGTCGCGAGCTGTGGCGGCGTGGAGTGCCGAGCGGCGGCGTTTCCGCGCCCGTGCCAATCAACGGCGCGCTCCTGGTCACGGCCTCGCGCATGGGGATCTTCCTGATCTCGCCGCTCGGCGGCGAACTCATCGACGGCATCCACGTCGCCGACGGCACCAGCATGACGCCCTCGGCCTACGGCTCGCGCGCCTTCGTAATGACCAACGGCGGCACGTTCCTGAGCCTGACCATCGCGCCGCCAATCTGAGCCCGGGCGCGCCGTCCGCCGCGTGTTCGCAGCGCGTGTTCGCGGACCGCGCAGCGAAGACCCACGATACTCCGCTAAATGCCGTACTATTTAGTTCGCATAAGATACATTATGTAAACTAAACCGGTACTGCATCAGTTTAAGAAGAACCGCCAGCCGGCCGGCTTCGCCATGAAGCCTAACGGCTTCAGCGCTCGGCGGCGCCAGTCCCGTTGCACACCTCGCACGGCGTCGGCTGCTCTTTACCCGACCTTCTTCGCGGCTCGCAGCTACGCCTCGCTCGCCGATCTCAATCGCCAGCTCGACACCTGGATCGACCGCGTCGTGCACCAGCGGCGGGTCCCGGGCGAGAGCGAAAAGCTGGTTGTTCAGGCGCTCGCTGAAGAAGAGCCTCGGCTGCTCAAACTTCCGGAGCATCCGTTTCAAACCGAGTCGATTCGGGTCACTTCCTCTGGGAAAACGCCGTATCTGCGCCATCGAGGGCGACAGCTACCGGGCCCGCGAAGCTGACTCTCAAGCCAAGGAACGCCGCTCGCGCAGAAAGGATCCGACTGAACCAGAGGCCACCATCTGACCTGTCAGCTGACCGAGAAACAGCCCGCCCACGGCTCCGCCGCGCGCGGGCTGTTCAGATTTCGAACGCAAAGTGGTGCTCGTCAACAGGCGGCCGCTTGACCCACCCCTTCGCACGCCGGGAGCGCCGCTAACGCCAGAGAAGCCCAGCCAGAGGAAAGTGATGTTGCTTGGACTCGGGGCGGTGCTTCCAAACAACAACAGAAGCATTCTCGGCGTCGAGCCCGATATCATCGGGCGCTGGATAGGTCGCCATATTCGGTAGTTCGGCGCTCAGATCGATCGTTCTCTCAAACTTTCCAGCCGTCTGTGGATACGCGACCAGAACGATGCTTTGGCCGCTAATGTGCGCGGTTAGCCAGCTCTTGTCGATCATGAACGCAGCCCAGAGAGACTGGATCTGGGATCGATGCTCCTCGATTGCTCTCTCCACGGCTCTTGCGTCTTTCGCGCCCGGTGGCCTGTTCTCCCAAACAACCGTCCAGGCACCGCGATCCTCCAGCCACGCCTTGTATTGATGCGGCCCCTGATTCTCCTTATTGACCGTTTGGAGGTGCATTCGCTGGTCTTCGCGAGAGAACCATCCCCAGTTTATCGGCGCGGGAAAACCGCGGAGAATGACGGCCACAGGTTCCTCCTCGGCAGCACGTGCTTTCCGTGGCCAGACGTATTCGGGATCGTCAAATAGTCGCGCCGCGTATCTGTCCATCGAAATATCGAGTCCGGTCGACAGATCATAGTGCGACTGGGCCTTGTGCTCGGTGGCGCGACGGCGCTGCTTTGCGTGCTGTCGCGGAGCTTCCTCCCACGACGTCCCGGCCAATGCCAACGCCTTTATTGGTTCAGCGATTTCAGAGTCGTCCATGTCCTCGCCTCGAATTCGGCAGGGAAGTCAGCCGTAAAGCTAGCGCGGCATTTCCCCGAGATGTGAACCTGACGCCGTCCGTCTTGCTGTACGAACGTCATTGACGTTAAGCCATCCAACGCAGGTCGGATAGCCCAGGAGCGCGACTGAAAGCTCTCTGAGATCGTGACGCCGTTGGCCTCGATTGACTGCGGCGCGCGGGTATCTAGATTCTGCAGCGGTTCGGCGTCTTCGATATCCATCACAGCGGTGAAGTTCGCATCGAACTTCTCTAGCGGTTCAGCCCCTGGCCAATTCTCGCGAATCTTGTCAAGAACGGTGGGGTACCCCCCGACCTTAGCGCTGCGTTTTCTAAGGCGCTCCGGCGCATCCGTATCCGGGGCAGCGATCCATGCCATGTGCCAATGGACGCTGTCGCTTTTTTCGGGGGTCTTGCCAGTGGGGTGGAATCCGCCGATCACATAGAGTGCTCCTTCGGCTTCAATGCTCGGCAGCGCCCCGAAGCTTGCGTCGCCATCGCTTCGGTCAACCTTAGCGCCAATTTTTCTCGCAAATTTCAGCCACTTGGCTGCTCGGCCTTCAACGAAGAACGTGATCTCCAGCCTCAGCAGCGTTGGAGTCTTGTCTGAGGGTTCAATCATCACGCGCCACCTCAAATGCTGGCGCCTCGGCACGATAGTGCAAGGGGCCGCCGGATTTCCAGGTACCAGCGGAATCGTCCAACTTTGTTCGCGAGACAGCTAGTGGCACAGGACCAAAGGCGCCGCGGTCGGCCGCGCGACCGAATCAAAAAGGGTCATTACCACTAAACCCGCGGGGGCGCCTGAGGGGATCTCGGCGGTCCGGTGGCGGCCCGAACCCCGGTTGGCTTCGTCAGCACCTTGGGCAAACATCCGCCCGGCTCCCATGATCTCCGTGTTCACCGCGCTCAGTCAGAGTGGCAACGCGTACATCGAAGCGACGTTCGAGACGCTCTTGGCACAGACGCACCAGGACTGGGAATGGGTCGTGCTGGAGAACCACGGCGGCCGTCTGCCGGACGCGCTCGCCGAGCATCCGCAGGTGCGCGTGTTCGAGGACAGCGAGCTCGAGGGCCTGGGCGCGCTCAAGCGCGCGTGTTGTGAGCAATGCCAGGGCGATATTCTGTTCGAGCTCGACCACGACGATTTGCTGCATCCCGAGGCGTTGGCCAAGACCTTCGCCGCGCTGCAGAACGCGGAGGTGGCTTATAGCGATTTCGCCGAGTTCCGCGATGGCGACTGGTTGCCCGATGGCTACCGCCCTGACTACGGCTGGCAGCAGTACCCGGTGAGCTTTCAGGGGCACGACTTAATCGCGATGCGCGCGCCTTCGGCCACGCCCCAAAACATGCGCCGCATCGACTATTGCCCGCACCACCTGAAAGCCTGGCGCGCGGACGCGTATTTCAAAATCGGCGGCTACGATGCCGACCTCGTGTACGGCGACGACCAGGACTTGTTGAAGCGCTTCTTCCTGCTCGGCCACCGCTTCACGCACCTGACCGAATGCCTGTATTTCTACCGCATCCACGCCACGCAAACGATGGCCAGGCATGGCTCTCTGGTCGACGATTTCAACTGGCAAGTGTACGAAAAATACATCGCCGCATTGGGTGTGAAGTTCGCGGATGACGCGGGCTTGGCCAAGCTCGAGCTCCGTCAGCACGGCGAGAGCTATGGTCGGTGCCGCGTCTTCGGCAAAGCCGCTGGTATCGATCTGAGTCGTCCCTGGCCGCTCGAGGACAACAGCGTCGGCTTGATCCTGGCCGAAGACGTGCTGCAGCAGCTGAGCAATCCGGTGCACGTGATGAACGAAGCGTACCGCGTGCTCGCCCCCGGTGGCTTCTTGCTCGTCCGCGTCCCTTCCACGGATGGTCGCGGCGCGTTCCAAAATCCAAACAACGTGTCGTTCTGGAACGAGCACTCGTTTTGGTATTACACGCAGACTCAGTTCGCCCGCGAACTGCCGGAATTTACCGGACGATTTCAGATCGCTCGGCTGCGCACCTTCTGCCCTGAAACAAGCGCCGAGGGTCCGGCGATTCCGTACGTGGAAGCGCACCTGTTCGCGCTGAAGCCCGGCTACGAGCCGATGGGCGCGGTGCTGATCTGAGTCAGCATGCACTGATCGCTGATCTGAGTCAGAGCACGTACTGATCGTTCAGCGCGGTGACGGTCAGGTTTACGCCCTTGAGGCGTGCGACCTCTTGCTCGACCTCGCCCTGGAAGACGGGCTTGATGTGATAGAGCAGCGTCGGCAAATCTTGCGGTTTTGCGTATTTTTTGAGATCTTTCAGCAGCGTGCGCGGCGTGTGGTGACCGCTGACCGTGGCCAACTTCTGCTCACGGTTCGGGAAGCTCACCTCCATCAGCAGCGCCTTCAGGTTCTTCTCTTGATTGAGCAGTTCCCAAAAGCGGTCGGTGGGCCCGGTGTCTCCGCTGTACGCGATGGTCGCGTCCTTGCCCTCGACGATGAAACCGGACGAGTCGATGGTGTGGTTCACGGTCACGCTGCGCACTTGGTAGCCCGCGACTTCGACGCGTTTTTCCGGCTTCAGCTCGACGTACTGAATGGTCGGCTTGGCCTTGTTCGGGATCACCGAAAAGTCGGGCCAGATCAGGTTATTGAAGAAGTGCTTCTTCAGCACGCTGATCGTCTCCTTGGTCGCGGCCACGACCAAGGGCTCGCAATCGGCCTGGCAACGGTTGTCCGCGATCGTGGCCAGATCGCGGATGTGATCCAGGTGCGCGTGGCTGATGATGCACGCGCTCAGCCGGAACTGCGCTTTCAGGTCCATGCCACTCGTCAGCGACCCCGCGTCGATCGCGAGCCGCTCGTCGACCACGAATGCGCTGGTGCGGTGACGCGGCGTCTCCCCGCCGTGACAGCCTATGACGCGAAGTTCCATGAGTTTAGATTGGGCGAGCGCAGGGAGCGCAAGAGGCTATGCGAAGGAGCCATCACTCCGGGCTCCGCGGCGCGCTCGCGCATGATCCTTCAAGCTTAGCGTGCCCGCCCCAGCCAGCGCCAGTAAGCGCCTCCCCGCGCGGATCCGAACCAACCCCCCGCTGACGGCCCGCTGACGGCGGTCGCCAGTTGCTTCACCCACAGCAAGAGATGCGGCCAGCCGGCCAGCAAGCGATAAAATCCTGTGGAAGCGCTTGCGTATCGGAAGGATTGAGGATAGTTACCGTCGCCCCGTGAGGGGAAAAAGCAACAGGTCCCCTTGGGGGATCGTCTAACGGCAGGACGCAAGACTCTGACTCTTGCTATCTAGGTTCGAATCCTAGTCCCCCAGCAACGTTCACAGCGGTTTCGGGTGCCTCCCCCCGAAGCCGCACTGGCCCCATCGTCTAGCGGTTAGGACGTCGGCCTCTCACGCCGATAACACGAGTTCGATTCTCGTTGGGGTCACCAGTAAAAAGAGCCGGATCCGCAGCATCGGACACCGGAAGGGAGCCAGGAAAAGACGCTGTCGAGTCTTTTGCTTCCGAAAGCTGCGGGAGCATGCCGGCCGGCTGAGCCACGGTCCCGCGCTGACTGAGCATGTGGTACTTCGCGCTCGTGCGTGGGTCCGAGTGACCGGCCAGCGCCATGGCATCCGGGACCGAAGCGCCCGAGGCGTAGGCGGCCGTGACGTAGGCCCGCCGGAAGCTGTGGAAGTCCACGCGCCGGTACTGGGGCGTGTCCGTCTGCAAGGCGCAGTGCTCCTTCGCTTCGGCCTCGGCCAGCTGCACGGCCTCCCGCGCGGCTCGGACCTTGCCCTTGCCGTCCGTCCGGCTTGCCCTGGACCGCTGCCAGCGCCTGCCGGGCCTTAGCGACGCCCGCTAGCCCTCTGTTGAGCGCTTCCCTCGCCTCTGACGTGTCAGCCATGGGGCGGCGCACGCCGGCTTCCCAGAGCGCCGCGCGCAGCTCGCGCACGTAGCTCCGTTTGCCGTGGCGCTCCCCAGCGTTCTCGCCGATCGCAATCGGGAACACGGGCCCGGTCTTCGGCTTGCCCTTGGATGCCCAGTAGCCTTTGAGCGGCCCGAGTAGCACGGCCGGCATTTCGAAGGCGGTCAGCTCACTCTCGTGCGCAGGCGTGCCGTCTTCGTTTCGCTCCGTCTTCGGGCGGTACACCTTGGCCGTTGCCCAGGTCTTGGTGTCGACGTGTCGCCAGTCCCAAGCGTGCAGATCGCTGGTGCGTTGACCGCCGAACGCACGCGACGCAAGGCACATCAAACCGAGCGTGCGCCGGCCTTCGCTTTCGAGCGCGTAGCCCAGCAGCTGATCAAACTCGTCATCGGACAGAATGAGCCGGGGGCGCCCGTCCACCTTGAGATTTTTCGGAAGCTTGAGCTTGCCCTTTTCCAGCGGGTTGCCCGGGATCACGTCATCCGACCAGAGCTGCTGAAACACCGTGCTCATGTCGGTACGCAGGTGCGAAACGCTCTGTTTGCTCAGCGTCTTGCCAGCTTCCGCGAGCACTTCGCGGCATTGCGCGGTCGTGATCTTGCGAACGTCCAGCCCGCCCAGCTCGGGCAAGGCGTACTGTTCGATCCGGCGCCAGCGCTCGTGCCACGTGCGCATGCCTTCTTCGCCTTGCAGCTCAACGATCCGCTTCGCGGCTTGGGCGAACGTCTCAGGCTCGCCCAGCGCTTCGAATTCGGGCGCATCCTTGGCCAGCTCCGCGCGGAGCTTCGCAGCCGCAGCGAGCTTGCTGGTCGTCTGAAAGTTGATCACGGGGCGCACGCGCACGCCGTCAATCACGCGCCAGACGCGCGCACGGTAGAAGCCGTCACTGCCTTGATAGAGCTTTGTGCCGGTGAGCTTGCGCCCGCCCTTGTTTGGGCGCCCGGTAGTGCTTACGGATTTTGTTTGATCCATCTTTCGACCTTCGAACGCACAACTGCGGAGATCTTGTTCGTGAACGCACGCGCGTCGTCTAAGTCGATTTGCGCGGGCTTGAAAGCCGGGTCGTACCGGACGTTTTCACTGAGTTTTCGGAGTCGCGCGTACTCTTGGCGCATCGCCTTGAGCTCCGGCGACTTGTCGATTGCCCTGGAAATCCCAACGTGGTCGTTCGCTTGAAAGTGAACGGCTTTCGTCGCCAAGTAGGCCTTCACGAGGTGAAGGGAGCCGTAGAACAGCAGGACAATTTCCCACGGATCGCCGTACAGCTGTTTCGCTCGGTCGCCGTTGCGATCCGATTCAGCTATGTGCTCCCACGATGGGCGAGATTCAGATCTGTTCGAGTCCGAGAAACATCGCGCCTACGTCGCGCCCCTGGTGAGCACGCACATTCACGTCTGCTTCCGGATCTAGCTCACGCAGCATGTCTTCAGCTGCCATGAGCTGATCCCAATCAATATCGCGGTGCTCGCGCGTCACGACGTAGAAGACATGACCATTGCGTCCACGGTAGACCGCCTCAACCCCTGGCACGTGCCGGAGTTCAACAAAGAGAGGCTGCATCTTCTCAGCTGCGGTCATGGGTACTGTTTCGGTTTCCGTAGGCACCGAGCCGCCGTTGCGGTCATGGGTACTGAACTTAGGGTAACCCGCGCGTAGCCACGCGCAACAGAAACGATTGTGTTGTGGCATTTCCAGAACCTTGGCGCGCTCATTACGAACCGCGAATTGCGTCATTAGGTAATTGCACAGCACTTTTTGAAGTGCTCGGGTCGGTCGCGGGCCGACCCGAGCCGTTTCCTCAGCGAATCCGCTCGCGCTTCAGTCGACCGATCACGATTACGGCTACCGCGTTCCAGGGTCTGAAGACGCACGTGCACGCGAGATAGCGCCTCCCGATCACGCTCCAAAGTCGCCGCTGCGCGCAGCTGAACGATTGAGCTGACCGCGCGGGCTACGATCGGATCCTCGCCGGCCAAGCGGAGCACGTTCCTGGTGTCTTCGGGCGTCCAGGGCTCGCCTCGACGCAGCCGACCGACTATGTAATTTTGGAGATCTCGACCCCCGGCCGAATTAAGAAGGTTGTTTACTCGCATACGGACCGCGGGAAATTCGGCAGCTAGATCAACTGTAGCGGCGCGCCGATCTTCGTCTTCGGCGCTCACGGCGTCACCTCTGCCGTTATTGCAGCTTCCACCGTGGCAAGGACAATCCCGCAGATCTCGCGCCGAAGGGCACCAGGCTCGTACTCGTGCGCGGAATTCGCAACGCTGTCCAGCTCGTCAGCTGCAATTCGGAACGCGGCTGCCACGCTGGACGCTTCAAGGACAGCGGCCGCTAGTGGGAAGCGCGCCGCTGCATCGATCACGCTCACGACGCACCCCCAGTCAAAGTGGCGAGCATCGCCCGGGCTTCCGCTGCGCGGCGCATGTGCCGCTTTGCCCTGCGCCAGTGCCTCGCAATTGCGTTGTCAGAACGACCGCCGCGCCGAATACGGTCGCTCGGCTTGGCGCGCTTCAGGGCTGCCATTGCTGACTGCGCTTGCATCGTCTCGCGCGCGATCCGCAAGTGAAGCTCAGCGGCTGCGATGTGCCGGGTCACGACGCACCCCCGTCCTGCGCAGCGAACCGAGCGAAGCGTGTGCTACGCGACACGTCACGTAAGATCGCGTCGTCGGGTTCCTTCCACTCTTCGAAGTCCAGATCGATCATGGCGCCGATCTGGAAGTCGGGAGAATACCCCGACGACTTGCACAGCTCTTCAAGCCGCGTGCGCTGCTCAACAGTGATCACAATCACAAGCGGGCTCACGACGCACCGCCTTCGTCAGCGACCAGCTGCGCCACGACGTTCAAGCGCTCGCTTGCCCCGCGCACAGGAGCCTCTGCCCGAGCCTGTAGCCCTCGAGCACCGTCACGCTCGCGGGCTTGCGGCGCCCGACGAGGCGCATGAGGCGCCGCGACTGGCTCACCCGGGCTCCACGACCGCGTGGATCTCGTCCTCGCGGACGATGCGAAGCTCGCCGCGGGCGTCGTCGAGCCCCGAGCCCTTGTTCTGCCGCGGTCGGTAGTTGTCGAGCGAGTAGTCCTGGCCCGCGACCTCGCCGACGAGCACGACCTCGCCGACCCGCACGGTCGTGGGGATGAACGCGCCGTGGCCCGAGTCGCGGTAGTGGCCCGGGCCGACCGCGAGCACCTCGGCCTCGCGGGTGCCGGCCCTGCTCCTCTTCGCGGTCTGCGGGATGAGGATGCCGCCCGCCGTCACCCCGGGCCGGGGGAGGAAGCGGACGACGACGTTGTCCTGGATTGCGCGGATGCCCATCAGGGGGCGCCGCGCATAAAGGGCCTAACCCGCTCCGCGATCCGCAGGCGACTGGGTCCGCCCTTACCCAATTATGCGGCCAAATCCCGCGTGTTTTCTTGGAATCCTGAGTCGGCATCTCGCCGCCAATCAGGAGGAACCAATGGATCGATCGGTCATGGAGCAGCAGATCACGGAGTACGCGGAGCGGCACGACCTCACGGCGGAGGAGCTGCGCTCCCTCGTCGTCGACATCACGGGCAGCGGACCACACGAGGTCGACGACCTGCTCCCGAGGCTAACGCCGTCCGAGCTCGAGCTCGTGCACGACGTCGTGACCTCGCACAACTCGTTCAGCGCGCGGCGGAGGGCGTCATGAAGCGCGTGTACATGGCGACGACGCACGCGGATACGGCGAGGCGATCGAGACCCCACCGCGGCACCGCGCGAACCCGCCGGACGCGGGCGGCGCCGACTGGCAGATCCACGAGTCGAAGTCCTCCGACGCTGGCGTCAGGCTCATCTGGGCGTGCGAGGTGTTCGAGCACCTGGCGAAGCCGCCCTCGAAGTTCCACCCGCACGCCGGCAAGAAGAAGCCCGCCAAGAAGCCGAAGCCGAAGCCGAAGCCCGCGGCCACGAAAAAGGCCGAAAAGAAGCCGGTCCCGGCGCCCGTGGCCGCTCCGGCCTTCGCCTTCGCGCCCAAGGCCCCTAAGGCTCCCAGGCCCCCGAGGGCCCCGAAGCCCGAAGCGCCGAAGGTCGTAACGGCGGCGGAGTAGCGCGGCCCATGAAGACCATCGTCGCGCTCTCGGCGCTCCTTCTCCTCGCGTGCGGCGCACCGAGCCCGCAGCCGCACCGATCGCTGGTGGAGGGCGCACTCCGCCCGGCGGCGGGCGACCGGCTCGAGCTGCCGGCGGGTCCTGAACGTCTCGCCGAGGTTCTCCGCGGACGAGGTCTGCGGGATCCTGGCCGCCGTGGAGGCGTGGAGCGCGGCGACGGACGGCGTGGCGGCGCTCGTCCCTAGCGTGGGCGAGGCGCCGCCGGGCGCGCTGCTCACCATCGAGCCCGCCGCGCTCGAGGGCACCGTGCTCGGGAACACCGACGGCACGGCGATGCACGCCGTGAACTGGGCCGCGGTGCAGGTCGACGTCGACAAGGTCCGCTCGGCGTCGTCCGAGCACGGGAGCGACCCCGCGGTCGTCCTGCAGACGGTGGTCGAGCACGAGCTCGGCCACGCCCTCGGCGTCCCGCACCTGGCGGGCGGGCTGATGCTCGCGCACTGGTGGCCCGACGACACGACGGTCGACGACGCGGCGGTCGGGGCGTTCCTCGAGGGCCGGGCCGAGTGACGGTCACTCAAGGAGCTTCTTGATGATCATCACGCGTCCGTACTCCTCGCAGGTTGGGTAGATCTTTAGGTCTCGATCCTTGGCGCCGCATAGGCGGCAGCAGGGGCCATCGGGCGTCCAGTGCCGCGTCTTCTGTGGTTCGTTAAATGGGAAATTAGTCATTTCGGACTAAGATTTCGCCGACTCCTGATCTCGACTGCGCGAACCGCGCTCGCGAACGTTCCCCGGATTGGTAAGCGATTTCGCAGCGATAGCGCTGGCGCCGGCCCGACGTCCAATATTCCGGAAGCCCCAAAGACGGCCATTTAAAACTGGGATCTTGTCCGGCATTCATCATATGTCGGCCTGTGGACCAGAAATCGGGCTCCCGCGGTCCCTCCCGCGGTCCGCCAGCCTCGCCGGCCCGCACGCCGGAGCCTCTTTCGGCTCTCGCGTGACACGACGTATGGTCACCCCAGTCTAGCTCTCACGCCGATAACACGAGTTCGATTCTCGTTGGGGTCACCAGTAAAAAGAGCCGGAGTGTCCGGCTCAGGGACAGCGAAACCGACGGGGCCAGCCAGACGGCCCGTCGCCCGCCGCGGAGCACCGAGCCCAATGCCAACGGCGCGCCCGGCGCCGCGCCCTAGCTCGACGGCGAATCCCCGCGGCGGTTTCTAAGGTTCGGGGGGTTACTCGCCGACCGCGGTGCGCGCTGGCGGTCGGAGTTGGCCCTGGCGGTCGACGCCTACCAGGCCACAAACTAGATCGAGCAAGGCATCGTTCGAAAACGGCTTGTTCACGAAGTAGAGCGCGGGGTCTTGGATGGCATCGACGGCGCGACGTGAGTCCGTATCGCCCGAGATGATCACGATCGGGAGCAATGGATCGAACAAGCGCACGGCGGCGACGATCCGCGCGCCGCTCATCTCGGGCGCGAACAGATCAGTCAGGATCAAGTCGAACCCCAGGGCGGAGATCAGCTCGAGAGCATCGCGCGGCGTGGCCGCGGTTTCGACCTCGATGCCGGCCCGGCGCAGGAGTCGTACGACGAGACGCAAAACGTTCGGGTCATCTTCGGCGACCAGCACGCGCGCAACGTCTGTGCGTTGGCCGATCGGAAAGGTTCCCGACGATAAGGTGAACGGACTTTGTTGCGGCGGCATCGATCTCCCCAAGCGGACTTTCCTACACGAGCGTTAAGCATGACCCGTGGTGCGAGCCGGCGCCGCCAGACAATCGTGCTGATCTGCTGTAGGCGCAGGTCGGCGAATGAAGGCGCGCAGCGCCGTCTTGCGGACGTTTCAGTTCACGGTGACGCAGATCGAAGACACGCGGCTGCTCTCGGCAGCGCAGTCGTAGCTCGCGGCGTCGACACCGCGGGACTCTTGATCGCAAATACTCTTGGCGTCGAGGGGGATACACATACACGACGTGGTGTCGATGTCGTATTTGCGCTGGAAGCAGGTGCAAAACGGGTTCGACGTCGTGGCGCAGTAGGCGCTCATACAGCTCTGAACCGCGGTCAGTAGATCGCACGTGGTCGCGCCCGCGTCACCCCCGGCGCCGGCGCTGGCGTTCGAGGTCGTGCAATTTTGCTCACCGGGGGGACAGGTGGGGCCGCAGTTGCTCAACGCGAGGGCGAAGCCGAGGCTGAGCGAAAGCGCGCTGAAGGCTTGCTTGTACACGCCGGGACGCTAGCGCGATTCGACCGCTGAGCGAGGCTTTTTTCCCGGGAATTAGGGGATCCTGCGCGGCGTTGCTAGGCTAACCCGCAAGAACGCATGACTCTCGATGGCAATTCCCTGCTCGCTGGTTTTGCCGTGTCCACGGTGGGCTTCGGCTTCTTCATGTACGGCAAGAAGCAGGCGCGTCCGCCCCAGATCGTGTTCGGGCTGATCAGCATGGTGTACCCGTATTTCGTCGGTAGCCCGGGCTGGGTGTTTGGAATTTTCCCCGTGCTACTCGCGGCGATGTGGCTCGCTCTGCGGCTCGGGTGGTGAGCTTTTTCCTGCGCCTCGCGCCGAGGATGACAATGCGGAGGGCGCCATGATCGCGTCGCGGATCGCCGCGTTGGGTGCGGGGCCGAAAATGGCCTCACCGCGGCTGCCGGGCGCGACGCCAAGCGTGCGCAGCGCGTCATCGAGCTCGGGGAATTCGCGGCGATCGAGCCAACGGCGCGCGTGCTCGCTGAAGCGTGGCGCGCCCATGCTTTGGTCCAAGTAAGCGAGTACGCGCTGCGCGGTCCAGTCGTCTTCGGAGGCCGCGCAGCACTCGGCGAACGAGCGGAGCGCGGCATCGAGCGTCGGCCCGGAAGCGCGGCGGGCTTCGACATCGGTCAGGAAAGCCAGCGCGGCGCCTGCCCAGTACACGCGAAAAAACGAGTGCCGCTCGTGCATTTGGCTGCTCTCGTCGCGCAAGGACAGCGAGCCTTCGTTCCGCTTGCCGCGCCCAAAACCCTCGAGCAAGTGCTGGTAGGCCTGGGCTGGGCTGATGATGCCAGCGCGGGCGCGCACGACCTCGGTGTAGTAGCTGGCGAGGCCTTCGAAGAGCCAGGCGTCTTCCGGCGGTAAGCGCGGCACACCGAGGTGCAAGAACTCGTGCGTGGCCGTCCAATCGTTGACCAAGCTGGCGGCACTGGCGTGACGATCGAGAAAGATCACGACCGCCGGGCCGCCGCCGCGCAGGGCCATGCCAAAGCCCGGGCCCGAGCGATCTCCGGGCACGGCGATCACGAGTGCGTGTGGCACCGGGAACTGGCCGAACAAAAGGCTGCTCGCGCGCGCGCCCTGGGCGATCCAATCGCGGACCACGCTCGCGTGCTGGCCGAAGCCGTCACCGAGCGCGGCAACGCTGAGCTCAGCGCCTGGTACGAGCAACGGCGTTGGTGGGGTATGGCTGAAGGCACCGGCTGATTTCCACGCGAACGCGGTTTCGGGCAGCGTCGCTGGCCAAGGCAGCAGCGCGACCAAACCATCGGGCAAGGTCAAGCTCAGCTGCATCACGACGCCCACCGGCCTCGGTGACGGCACCCACAGCCACAGATCAGGAGATACCAGCGCGTCCGCCCCGGCTCGGCGTAAGCTGGTCGGATCGTGCGATTTTTCGGGCAGATTGACCACGTAGTGCAGACACTCGTCCGGCTTGCTGTCGGGCACATCGACGCCCTCGCCGGGACAGGCAAGCGCAGCCCGCGGAGTGATGATCGCGCCTCCCTCCAGCAAGCGTTCCGCGCCCGGGCTTGGGGCATTGAGCCGCTCGATGCGAAATCCAGACGGGCACAGTTCGACCTCGATGCGTTTCAAATCGGGATCGATGCGTGCCTGGAAGGCGAGGCGCTCTTTGCCGGTCTGGCTCGGGATGTGCGTGCC
The DNA here is from genome assembly GCA_037200885.1 of Pseudomonadota bacterium. Lineage (GTDB taxonomy): Bacteria > Myxococcota_A > Polyangia > Polyangiales > Polyangiaceae > PMG-095. The sequence goes on along the minus strand of JBBCIN010000002.1, from coordinate 2,065,104 downwards.
GAGGCGCGCCGCGACGTGCGCGGGGCGGGCTGGCGGCGGCTCGCGCGCAGGGCCGCCGCTGTGCCGACTACAGCCGCACAGGAGCACCCCCCAAAAAAACAAGCGCGAGGCGTGGCTGGATCGGCGGGCGCGGCGGGCGCGTTCTGCAGGCCTGGCTTCGCGGGGCACGGGGCTCCATGCTATGTCCTTCACCGCTCACGAACCAGCATGTCTGACGCTCTTTCGCGCTTGCGCTTGCCGCTACTGCTCTGCTCGCTACTGCTCCTCGTGGGCGGGTCCAAGCTCGATTCAGTGCGACCGCTGGAGGGGCAGATCGTGGCCCTGCTGGTGCCGCTGATCGCGGTCGGTTCGGGCGTTGCCCCGTTCCGTGACGCGCACAGTTCGCTGCGCAACTGGGTCTTCGCGTTGGGCGCGCTGGTGCTCGTGTTGGCTGAAGTGGGCCCTTACCGCGTGGTGTTCGCGGACACCATAGCGGCCCCCGCGCTCAGCATCACGCTCCTGCTGGCGGGCTCGATGCTGCTGGCCGTGCTGTTCGAAGTCGCCGGGGCGCAGCGCGGTCTCCGTTCGCGGCTGAGCGCCTGGTTCGGGCTTGCGATTGTGTTCGCGCTCTACTTCCCCGCGCACGCGTCGATTGCCAATCTGTTCGGTAGCGTGTTCGCCGCGTTCTTGATCGCTCTGTTCCTCGGAGGGGGTGTCGGCTTGTGCGTGGGTGAGCTCGCGGTGCGGCGAGCGCGAGCGCGAGCGTAAAGCACGCTAGTTCGTGGCCGGTTCTGGCTTCAGTGCCCAGGGTTGCTTGGCATTGCCGAGGCGCTCCCTGACTAGCCAATCGAACACGATTTTCGCCCAAATTTGCCGGCCCTCAGCGCTCGGGTGGATCTTGTCGCGGCCGCGCGGCAAATCGTGAACCAGCGCGTTGCTGTCGAGGTAGCGACAGGGCGCGACGTTCTCGCGGATCACTTTGAGCAGGCCCGTGTCCGGCTTCCACAACGGCGGCGCAACCCAGACGCAGGGCCGACCGCCCAGCGTGCTGACCAGGTGCTTGATCGGCTTGATGCGCTCGTCGGGCTTCGGGATCTCGATCTCATTCGCGCCGAGCGTGATCAATACCAAGTCCGGTTGGTAGTTGGCGACGAACCTCGGCACATCGCCTTCGTAGCTCCAGTTCGGGATGTAGCTGGCCGTCTTGTATTCGAGCGTGCTGCGCACGCCTGCGTCCTTCAACAACTTACCCAATTCACCCCCCAGCGCGGCCGCGAAGGAATCGCCGATTTGCAGCACGCGCGTGCCCTTGGGCAAGGGCTCCGCGGCGAGCTCTGGCACCGGCGCTGCAGCTGGCGCCGCCAATCCCGGGTTCGGTTTACTCTCGGAGTCAACGGGCAATGGTGGCGCGCTTGGGCTCGCCGCGGATGCAATCGGCGTCGGCTTGGCCGGCTCGGCACTAGTCGCCTCCGGTGCGTTCGCTGCCGGCGGCGCTGCACACGCCACCAGCAACACTACGGACAACAGGTTGAGTTCCAGCCCACGCCCACGTCGCGATTTTTGCATCCGGCCCTACCGCTTACCAGGTTTCGCGCCTGGTGGGTGCCTCCGAAGTAGCGAAAGGCGTGCACGCGAGAACCGAAATTCGCGCGGCAATCGGCGCTGAATTCTGGCGCGGGCGCGCGCTGCACGCGCTTGCTCTCGGCCTCGACGTCGACCCGCTCGAGGGCTTCGGGCTCGCTCCGCACGCAACCGTGGCCCGGCCGTTCCAGGTAGCCCTCGGGGCAGCGCGCGGCATCCGGCTTGGCGCAGCGCGCGCCGTTCCAGGCTCGCGGCGGCCGGCAGGTTTGCTCGGTCACGCCAGGCAAGCAGTGTTTGGCGTCCGCCTTGCCGAACGGGCAGCGACTCAAATCCGGCACGCTCGCGCAGCGAAAGCCCAAGTGCGCGCCTTGATCGCTCGGTTTGGCGCGATCGCGCAAGCGCGTGTGCATCCATTTCTCGAAGCGGCGGCTCCAGCTGCCACCGCGATACACTTTGGCGTAGCCGGTTTCGGGCGGCCAAGGGTACGCGGCGTACCAATCGTCCGTCCACTCCCAGACGTTGCCGCTGATGTCGAACAAGCCGAACGCGCCCGCTGGGTAAGCTTTGGTTTGGCACGAGCCGCCGCCGTGCTTCCAGCAAGCGTGTCCATCCGGGTTGTCCGAGCCCCACGGGTACTTCAGGTATTGCTCGCCGCCGCGCGCGGCATACTCCCACTCGACCTCACTCGGCAGACGCGCGTTCCGCGCCGAGCAGAAGGCGTCAGCCTGCGGCCAGGTCACGCAATTGATCGGGTACTCCGGACGATTGCGGTGCGCGGCGTTGCACTGCGAATGCGAGGCCACTGCGGCGGTGCACGCGCCGCGCGTCACGCACTCCGCGTAGGCGGCGACGGTGACTTCGGTGCGATCGACGCAGAACGGTGGCAGCTCGGTGCGAAAGCGCGGACTCTCGTCCTCGGAGTAGTGCTCGCTGGGCTCCGCGCCGACCCAGAATGGGCCACCGGGCAGGAGGGACATGCCCTCTGGGCAGGAGAGAGGGAGAGCGGGCGCGGGCACGGAGGAGAGAGGGAGAGCGGGCACGGGCACCGGCACGTTTACGTTCACGTTTGCGGAGGGAGTCGGAGACGGCTTGTGGCTGCAGGCCGTGAGGGGGCTGGTGGCCAGAAGGAGTAGGGCCAGGAGCGTGTGACGATTGGGGGGCGGCGTATCGGGAGGCAGAACTACGGGCTATAGCAGGGCGGAGGTCGCGGCGGCTAGCGCTCGGCCGCGGTGACTAGGCGATGATTCCGCGACGTGAATTTCTTCGGGCGAGTGCTGTGGCTGGCGGCAGCTTGCTGGGCGGGTGCGCGATCGATGCGGTGCCGAAAGGTCGCACGCCGGTCAGCCTGTGGTTCAGCTACGGCGGTACGAATCGCGAAGTGCTGGAGAGCTTGGTGCAGCGCTTCAACCGCAGCCAAACGCGGGATTTCGTGCAGGCCGTGTTTCAGGGCGACTACTTCGAGGGCTTGGCCAAGCTGCGCACCGCGATCGCCGCTCAATGCGCGCCCGTGCTGAGCCACGTGGTCGGCGAGGTGGTGCCGTACTTGGCCGAGGCGGGGGTGCTCGAGCCGCTCGCGGACTACCCGGGAGTACGCCAGCTGGATCTGATCCCGGAGCTCGGCCAAGAGCGCACTTGGGTCGGCGGCGGCGCGCGGCCGCTGTGCGCCCTGCCCTTCAATCGCTCGACACCGATCGCGTACCTGAATGGCGACTTGTTCGCGCAAGCCGGCCTCGAGGCGCCGCGTGATTGGGATGAACTGCGCGCGGTCGCCCGACGGCTCACCGAGCCCAAAGCGGGCGGTCGCTTCGGCTTTGGCTGCCCCATCAATTGGTGGTTTTGGGTGGCACTGGTGGGTCAGGCTGGTGGCTCGATCGTGGCCGAAAATGGCCGCATTTCGCTGGGCGACGAGGCCGGGGTGCAGGCCCTGAAGTTGTGGCAAGAGTTGGTTTCGCGCGGGCTGATGAAGCCGCCGCCGGGGCGCGATTACAACGCCTGGGAGCAGTGCAATCAGGATTTTTTGAGCGGCCGCGCGGCGATGATCTGGTCGTCGACCGCGTTCTTGAAATATTTGGAGGCGCACGCGCGCTTCAAATTGATCGCCGCGCCCCTGCCCGCGGGCGTGAAACGCGCAGTGCCGACGGGCGGTACCTTCTGGATCGTTCTCCGCGCCGCGCCGAGCGCGGAGAAGGAAGCGGCAGTGCGCTTCTTGCGTTTCATGCACGAGCCCGAACAAGTGATCGCGTGGTCCACCCGGACGGGTTATATTCCGGTCACGCGCGCCGCGGTGCGCGCGCTCGAGCAACGCGGCTACTACGCGGCCCAGCCCAACGATCGCGTCGCCCTGGAGCAGCTCTCGGTCGCCGACCCCTGGCCTTGGTCGGTCGATTTGTTCCGGATCCAGCGGGAGATCGTGCAGCCGCGCTTGGAGAGCGCGGTGATTCAGCAGCGCGACGCGCGCTTGATACTCGGCGAAGCGCGCGCCTTGGCCTTGGAGCCAACGTGAAACCGAGCCGCCCGAGCGATCCGTATTGGATGCTGCTGCCGACGCTGCTGCTCTTGTTCGTGTTCTTCGTCTTTCCGCTCGGGATGCTGGTCAAACACAGCTTGTTCAGCTGGGACCTGCTGACGCCCGCGCGCTATGTGGGGCTCGGCAATTATCGCTCGCTGTTGCGCTCGGGCGAGCTTTGGCAGACGTTCACCACCACTCTCTCGATGAGTACGGCCGTGGTGCTGGGCTCGATGGCCGCGGGGCTCGGCCTCGCCTTGCTCTTGGATCGCCCGGGCCGTTGGGCGGCGTTCGTGCGCGGCGCCGTGTTCAGTGCGTACGTCGTGTCCTGGGTCAGTGTGGGGCTTTTATTTTTGTGGTTATTGGACGCGGATGCCGGATTTTTTGCCGGCGTCTGGCGGAGCTTTGCGGGGGGTCGCGCCCCGCATTGGCTGGGCGATCCGGCGCTCGCGCCCTGGGCCGTGGCCGCCGTCACGGTCTGGAAGATCACGGGCTACGCGTTGGTCATCTTCCTCTCGGGGTTACAAGACGTGCCGACATCGATCTTGGAGGCCGCCGAGCTCGACGGCGCATCGCCCGGGCAGCGCTTTGCCAACGTCACTTGGCCGCTGTTACGTCCGACCACCTTGTTCGTGGCCACTACGAGCCTGATCGCGAGCTTCCAGCTGTTCGACGTGGTGCGGGTGATGACTCAAGGCGGGCCCGTGCGTTCGACCACCGTGTTCGTGTACGCGATTTACGAGCAGTTGTTCTTGGACCTGCGAGTCGGCCGCGCGAGCGCCGAAGCACTGGTTTTCTTCGGCATTTTATTGCTACTCACGGGCGCGCAGTTCCTGCTCTTTCGCAGCGAGGGGAACGAATGAAACGCGCGAGGTCCGGCTTTGGCGGCTGGCTCGGGCAAGGCGTGCTGTGCGCAGTCGCGTTGGTTTGGCTATTCCCCTATCTGTGGATGGCCCTCACCAGCCTCAAGCCTCTGGCCGAGATCATCAGCTCACCTACCGCGCTCTGGCCGAAGGAGCCCACGCTGGACGCATATCGCGAGGTGTTCCGCTCGCTCCCCCTCGCGCGCTATTTCTTCAATACGAGCGTGATGGCGCTCGGCATCGCGGCGCTGCAGATCACGCTGGCCCTCCCTGCAGGCTACGCCTTGGCCAAGCTGCGCTTTCGCGGCAAGCGTTGGGCATTCGGGTTGACCGTGGCCACGTTGCTGGTGCCCGCCCAGGTGCGCTTTGTGCCCGTATTTTCCCTGCTGGCGAGCGTCGGTCTGGTCAACACGCTCAGCGGCTTGATCCTGCCCTTTGGCGTCAGTGCGCTCGGCACGTTCTTGGTGCGCCAAGCCCTGCTCAGCGTGCCGGACGCGCAGATCGAGGCCGCGCGCATCGACGGGGCGAGCGAGCTATACATCGTGTATCGATTGCTCGCCCCGCTGCTGAAGCCGACTTTAATTTCGCTCTTCTTGTTTAGCTTCGTCTCGCATTGGAACGACTATTTCTGGCCCTTGGTACTGACTACGGATGAGCACGCGCGCACTCTGCCCCTGGCCATCGCGCTCCTCCGCGAACAAGGCACGGGCGTGCGCTGGCACCTGGTGATGGCCGGCAATGTGATCCTGAGCTTGCCGGCATTGGCCGTATTTGCCGCCGCGCAGCGGCATTTGCTGCGCGCCGTCACCGTGCGCGGCTTCGGCGGCTGAACAGCGCGCAACTCGCGCCCGCGCTGTCCGACTGGATGAGGCGCGATGGAGAGGGTAAGCTATGGTGATGTTGGGTTCGGAGCAGCCGGCGTTGTATTTTCCGGTGAGTCTCAAGGTGCCTGAGAGCACGCGGCACCTCAGGCTGCGCACGCTGCTGTTTCAGCTTTTGGAGCACGCCTTTGGCGATGCGGCGATGGTCGGATCCGAACAGTTCGTGTATTGGGACCCCAGCAATCCGCGCGCGTGCTTGTCCCCCGACGCGTTCGTCTGCTTCGGCAGGAAGAACGAGGATTTCCAGTCTTGGAAAGTTTGGGAGCGCGGCGCGCTCCACGTGGCGGTCGAGATCGTCAGCGATTCGGACGCCAGTGAGGCAAGCTGGGAGGAAAAGCTCGAGCGGTATCGCCATCTCGGGGTCAGTGAGCTGGTCTGGTTCGATCCATTGGCTTCCGAGCACCCGCTGCGCATCTGGGACTTCGTGGGTGATGACCTGCTCGAACGGCATCTGCCCAAGCCGTGGGCGCAGAGCCGGCATCTGGGCGGTTATTGGCTGCCCATCGAGGAGGCTGCGGGCGGCTTGAGCTTACGTTTGAGTCGAGACGAGCACGGGTTGGACCTGTTCCCTACCCCGGCCGAGTACGAAGCCGAAGCTCGACGCTCAGCGGAGGAGGCTCTCCGGCTCGCCACCGCGGCCCATCGTTTGGAAGCTGAAGCCCATCGCCTGGAAACCGAAGCCCGGGTCGCTGCTGAACAGCGCGTCGCTGAGCTCGAAGCGGAACTGAAACGTAGGTCCTAACGCGCGAGACAGCGCAGCGCGAGTCGCTCGACTGTCGCGCGCCGCGCAGGGCTGAGACCGGGATCGGCGCGCAGGGCATCGAGCGAGCGCGCCTTGGCGGCGCTGTCGCCGACCGCGCAGGCCAGGGTGAGCCGAGTGCGCCAGGCTTCGCGGGCCACGCGCGGGAGGCTGAGCTTTTTTGCCAGCGCCTGGTCGAGGTAGTCAGCAGCTTCCGCAAAGCGCCCACGCCCAAACAAATTTTTGCCCAATAAGTAGCTGGGCAGGCCATTTTCTGGCTCCTGGTTCGCCCAATCCGCGAGGCGGGGCGCGGCGACTTCGAAGGCCGCGCCTAGGATCGGATCGCCCACCAACAAGTCGACGATCGCGCGCCGTTGGATTTCGTTTTCGGGTGAGCGCTTCACGTCGAGGGTGCGCAGACGATCCTCGTCGGCGACGATCGCGGCCACGGCGGCGTAGTCGCGGCGCGCGTCCTCCATCCGGCCCGCGCGCAATTCCACGTCGGCTTGGGCTTCGCGCGCGCCGGCTTGTTCGAGCGTGGCGAGCTCGGGCGAAGCGGCGAGCGTGGCGTAGGCAGTGAGCGCAGCGGCTTCGTTGCCGTCTTTGACTTCACACGCGGCCAGCTCGAACTTCGCTCCCGCGTGGTGCGGATCGAGACGGAGCAGCTCCGCCAAAGCGCGGCGCGCGCCCGCGGTGTCGGCGCTAGCGAGCTTTTGGTTGGCGATGCCGTTCAACTTGTCGACGATGCGCGGGCAGTGACGGCCGAACAACGAGGGGCGGTCGAAGCGCACGCGGGCTTCGTCGAGCAATGCGGGCGCGACGTGCACGCGCGCGAGATCGGCGCGCCAGGCGGCTTCGAGTTGGCCGAAGGACTTGCCCGAAACGCGCTCGATCGACTCGCCACCGTACCAACCGCGCAAGGCGGCCGCGCCGTAGTGATCGTGGAACCAATGCAGGAACGCGCCCGCCACGGTGTACGCGGTGGATGAGTTTTGGCCCAGAAATCCCAGGCGAAAGACCGATTGGAGCGGTGGCAAGAGCTGCAAGTCGAGTAGCGTTTTGGCCCATTCGTCGAGGGTGAAGTCGTCATTGTCATTGGGCGAGGCCGCCACGGCCACGCCTTCGATGCGCCCGGGATCCGGGATCCAGCCGCCGAGCGGGCCCGACACCCGGAACGGCCCTTCACCGAAGCTACCGGCGAGCACGTGGGCTAGCTCATGGCCGACCACCGGATGCGGATAGGCCGAGACCTGCACGTAGATCTCGCGCCGCCAAGGCTTGGCGATGTAGGTGCTGGATGCGCCCATCAGACGGCCCTTTTCGCCTTCATTCGCGAACAGAAAGGCGGTGACGCGGGGCGGGCCTTGGATCTCGAAGTAGGCTTCGTCAGAGCGGAGCTCCGCGTCGCAATCGCGCGCGAACAGCAGCGCATCGCGGCGCAAGATCCCGCTCGAGTACTTCACGTCGCAGCGCGCGCCGTAAACTTGTTGTCCGAGCGCCTCCTCGATCGATGCACGCGTGCTGAAGTGCCCGAGCGAGGTGCCGTTCCAGATCAGAGTGGCGCTGCCGAGGAACGCGGCGAGGCCCACGCCCGCTAACCAATAGCGCCGACGGAAGCCCTGAAATTGCAGGCGACCGTCGAAGAACGCGGCCGCGCAGCCCAGGCCGAGCAGGGTCAGAAGAGTGCCCGCGCGGTACGTCGCGAGCGTCCAGAATGCGTCGATCACCGTGTCGTACAGCGGGCCTGCGAAATAACCAAAGAACGGATCGAACGCGAACACCATCGGGCTCGTATAGAAGCGCGCTAGGCTGAACCCGATACCGGACAAGGGCGCGATGAGTGCCCCCAAAATACAAACCGTGCGCCGCCGCCAACCCGGCCGCACGCGTCCCGCCGCGAGGCCCACCCCTGCGCCCCAGACGCCTGCCAAGAGCGCACCGGGCAACGGCGCCAGCAAGTACAGCCCGAGGCCCCAGGTTGCATCGCACATTCCGACTCGCAAGCCATGCCCGAACACAATCGCGAGCCCCAGCATGGCCAAGCCAAAACCGACGGAAATGCCACGGCCAAAGGCGTCCAGCGGCGCAATTCGGCGGCCGGCGAGGTCGAACGCCAGACACAGCGCGGTCGTCGCCGGAAGCACCACGCCTGCGGCCAGCGAGGACTCGTAACCGGGGCCACCGAACTGCGGGATGAAGCCGTAGGCGAGGAACGAAAGCCCGCTGAACGCCGCTGCGACCTGCACGGAGCGCGCGCGCAGCACAGGCCTGAGCGTGCTCTCCCCGAACGCGTCAGCCATGCCGGACACGACAGCGCGCGTCAGGGGTGCGCGTCGCCACCGGACTGCGGCACTTCCCGATCGTCCGTGTCCGATGCTTCGGGGGCCCGAAGTACCAGAGCCAAGACTTCATCGATCCGCGACACGAAGTGCACGCGCAGATCGTTCTTGATCTCACTGGGCACGTCTTCCAGATCGCGCTCGTTGCGCGTCGGTAGCAGGATTTCGCGGATCCCGGCGCGGTGCGCGGCCAGCACCTGATCTTTGATGCCGCTGACGGGCAAAATGTTGCCGCGCAGCGTGATCTCACCGACCACTGCCACATCCGAGCGCACCGGTGCGTCGAGCAAGAGCGAGGCGACCGCGACGAACATGGCCACGCCGGCGTTGGCGCCGTCGCGCGTGGAACCGCCGCGTGGAACGTGCAAGTGGAGGTCGATCGTCTTGAGCCACTCCGGATCGAGCTTGAGCCGGTCGGCTTTGGACCGCACATAGGACACGGCGGTCGCGGCCGATTCCTTCATCACGTCGCGCAGGCCGCCGGTGATGCGGATGTCGCCCTTGCCCGGCATGCGGGTGCATTCCACGATCAAAATGTCGCCGCCGCTGCCCGAGACCGACAGGCCGATCGAGATCCCGGGCACCAGCTTGCGCTCGTTGATCTCGTTCAAATTGCGTTCCGGGCCGAGCAGCTCCCGCACGTGCGCGGGGTTCACCTGGATGGTCGAGAAGGTTTTACCTTCCGCCAGCTTGACCGTCACGTCGCGGCAGACCGAGGCGATCTCGCGCTCCAGGCCGCGCACGCCGGCTTCCCGCGTGTAAGAGTCGATGATGAGCTCGATGCCTTCGCGTTCGAACTGGATCTGGTCCGCGGTGATGCCGTGGTCCCGAACCTGCTTGGGCACCAAGAAGTGCTCGGCGATGCTGCGCTTCTCGCTGCGCGTGTAGCCGGGCACCTCGATGATTTCCATGCGATCGCGGAGCGCGTCCGGGATGTTGCCGCGGTAGTTGGCCGTGGCGATGAAGGTCACATCCGACAGATCGAACGGCAGATCGATGTAGTGATCGACGAAGGTGTCGTTCTGCGCCGGATCCAGCACCTCCAGCAGAGCCGCGGCGGGATCGCCGCGCATGTCGACGCCCATCTTGTCGACTTCGTCCAAGACCAAGACCGGGTTCCTGCAGCCGGTCTTCTTCAGAGCCTGAATGATGCGACCCGGGAGCGCGCCGACATAAGTGCGACGATGACCGCGGATCTCGGCTTCGTCCCGGACGCCGCCGAGCGAGATGCGCCCGTAGCGCCGACCCATGGCGCGCGCGATCGATTTTCCGAGCGAGGTCTTGCCGACACCGGGCGGCCCCACGAAGAGCAGGATCGGTCCCTTCTTGTCACGGCGCAGTTGGCGGATCGCCGAATACTCGATGATGCGCTTCTTCACCCGGTCGAGCCCGAAGTGGTCTTCGTCCAGGCAGCGCTTCACCTCGCGTACGTCCACACGATCGGGCGTGGTGCGCGACCAAGGCAGGTCGGCCAGCCACTCCACATAGGTGCGCGTGACCTGGTACTCGGCTGATTGCGGCTGCATCCCGCTCAGGCGACCGAGCTGCTTTCGAGCGGTTTTTTCGGCTTCCAGTGGCAGCTCGGCGCGCGCGATGCGTTCGCGAAGTTGCTCCACTTCATCGTCGTCCGCGGCTTCGCCCAGCTCTTCGCGGATGTTGCGCATCTGCTGGCGCAGCACGTAATCGCGCTGCGAACGGCTCATCTCGGTGTGCACCAGCGTCGAGATCTCGTCCTTGACCTTAAGCACCTCCAGCTGCCGCGTGACCATGCCGAGCACGAGCTCGACGCGTTCGCGCACGTCGAACGCCTCCAGCACCCGTTGCCGCACGTGGATGCTGGCTTGCTCTTCCGGAAAGTTCGAGGCGATCAGATCCGCGAGCGCGCCGGGCTCGCGCACGTTGTCCAGGATGCTCGCGGTCTCTTTCGGGAGGTTCGGCATCAAAGCCAGTACCTCCCGCGTGTTTTCGCGCAGCTTCTGACCTAATTGATGTAGATCCGCGGCCGGCTCGCTGGGCTCGCTGATGCGCTCGACCTCGGCGGTCATGTACGGCTCGAGCGCAGTGGTCCCTTGCATCCGGAAGCGACCGAGCCCGTTGAGCACGACGCTGTAGTTCGAAGGCCCGAGCCGGATCACTTTCACGACTCGCGCCAAGGTGCCGATCGCATACAGATCTTCGAACGTGGGCTCGACGGTTTCCGAGTTCTTTTGCGTGAGCACGCCGACCATGGCGCTCTCCTGCCCGAGCAACTCCTCGACCAAGCGCACGCTACGCGGACGGCCTACGTTGATCGGCACTACCGACATTGGGAACAGCACCGAGTTCCTGAGCGGCAAGATCGCGAGCTGCTCCGGTCGGCGCGGTTTGGGGGCAGGACGCATGTTTCCACAGTAATACGGATCGACCAGAGATCCAGCGACGTGTCGGTTTCGCGCTCGTTCGTACCCTCGGCCACACGCTTACGTACCTAAGTCGCGAGACTGTTCGGCCTGTGGTATCCCCCCACGACATGTCGCGTTCGGCACGCCGCCCCCAGGTTTTCGGTCGCGTCGCGCTCGCGCTCGCGCTGCTCGGCACGGCCCCCGCGCTCGTCGGCTGCGCCACGGGTTCGAACACGGGTAACCCGGAAAGCGTGCTTTCTGCGTATTCGCGCGCGATCCAGCGTGGGCAGTTGGCCGAAGCCTATGCCTTCCTCAGTGAGGACGCCAAAAAGACCATTCCTTTCGACCAGTTCAAACGCATGATTCAGGAAAATCCTGAGCAGTCCCAAGAGCTGGTCCGGGCGCTCGAGCGGCCCCAATCCGGGCCCGCGCGGGTGACCGCGAAGGTGACCGGTGCGGACGGCGAGCCGCTCTTGCTCGTATACGAAAATGGCGCTTGGCGGGTGGACGGTTCGGCCATCGACTTGTACAGCCAGGCGGCCCCGGAGTCCGCCGCGCTCTCCTTCGTGCGGGCGGTCGAGAACAAGCGCTACGATCTGTTGTTGCGGTTTGTCCCTGACAATCAGCGTGAGGGGCTCACCGAAGCCACCCTGCGTGCGGCTTGGGAGGGTGAGCAAAAGCAGGACATGGCGCGGCTGATCGAGGCGCTCAAGGCCGCCTTGCCGGCCGCCCGCTTCGAAGTCGTGGGCGAACGGGCGACGCTCGCTTACGGCGCGGGCGGCACGATCGAGCTCGTGCGTGAGCACGCCGCATGGAAAGTCGAGGAACTGAAATGACCCCGCGTATCGCCAAGGTCGAACGCCAGACCAAAGAGACGAAGATCAGCGTCGAGGTGAACCTCGACGGCACGGGCGTCTCCAAAATCCAGACCCCCCTGCCCTTCCTCTCGCACATGCTGGATCAGATCGCCCGCCACGGCTCGATCGACCTGACCGTGGTCGCGGAGGGGGACGTCGAGATCGACGGCCACCATACGACCGAAGACATTGGCATCGTGCTCGGCAAGGCCGTGCTCGATGCGCTCGGCGATCGCCACGGCATTCGTCGCTACGGCTCTGCGACCTTGCCCATGGACGAAGCGCTGGTCACCGCCGCGATCGATCTCTCGGGGCGCGCGTTCTTCGTTTGGCGGGTGCCGCTGCCCAAGGCCAAAATCGGCAGCTGGGACGTGGAGCTGGCCGAGGTGTTTTTCGAAGCCTTTGCCCGTACGGCGCAGGCCAATCTCCATGTCGTGTTGCACGAGGGTCAAAACCTGCATCATATCGTGGAGATTTCCTTCAAAGCGTTCGCGCGCGCCCTGCGCGCGGCGACCGAGCACGACCCGCGTGCGCCGGGCGTGCCCTCCACCAAAGGGATGTTGGTGTGACGTCCGTCGTCGTGGTCGATGTCGGGTTGGGCAACTTGCACTCGGTCGCGAAAGCTCTCGAGCTGGCGGGGCGCGAGTACGGCATCACGCCCGTGCGCAGCTCCGATCCCGAAGTCGTACGGCGCGCCGACGCGATCGTCGTCCCGGGTCAAAGCAATTTCGACGGCTTCTTGAACGCGCTCGGGCCGGATTTGTTTCAGGTTTTGCTCGAGCACCTGCGCGCCGGCAAGCCCTACCTCGGGATCTGTTTGGGCATGCAGATCTTGTTCGAGTCGAGCGAGGAGGCTCCCGGCTTTCAAGGGCTCGGCTGGTTCAAGGGTTCGGTCAAGAAGTTGCTCGGGGCACCGGGCATCAAGATCCCGCATATGGGCTGGAATGCGCTCGAGCTACGGGCCGGCGGTCACCGCGAGCTCACCGCCGCGGGTGGCGATGGCGAGCACGTGTACTTCGTGCATTCGTTCCACGCCGTGGCGCTCGAGCCGGACGTGACTAAGGCCACGGTGTCCTATGGGCCGAATTCGGTCACCGCGGCGGTGGCGCGTGACCATGTATTCGCGTCGCAGTTCCACCCGGAAAAGAGCCAAGCTGCTGGAATTCGCCTGCTTTCGAGTTTTCTGGGCTCGGTGGCAACCCGCTAGAGTATCGTCCAGGGATGGCGGAATTGGGCGACGAGTCGGAGAACGGTGTCGAGCAGGGGCCTGCCTCGCAGCGGCCAAGCTTCGCGCCGACCGTTCCGCCCCGAAGACCCAGCGTGGCCTCGACCGCGCCCGCGCCGCTATCCATGCGTCGCCAAGAGCACGATTCCGAAGCGCCGTCGGCGAAGTTCGACGGTGAAGACTTCCTGTTTCATTTGTATCGCGGCAGCGAGCTCTTGCAGGACAACTGCGTCAGCGAGGCCAAGGAGGAGCTCGAGCTGGCGCTGCGAGTCCAGCCGCAGGACATCGAGGGCCAGGGGCTGCTCGGTGTGGTTTATTTTCGGCTCGGGCTCTACCCGCGCGCGCAAGAGATCTACCGAGACATCATTCGCGTGCGGCCGGAGGAAATCAGCCCGCGCGTGAACTTGGCGCTCTGTTACCTGAAGACCGGGCAATCGCAGTTGGCCCGCGAATGCTTGGAGGAAGTGACTGCGCGTGTTCCAGACCACGTGCGCGCGTGGGGTTACCTGGGGCTCGTGCACGAGCGTCTGGGGGACTTCGAAAAAGCGCGCTCTGCTTTCGAGCACGCCGGACAACCGCATTTGGTGCGGCGGATGGGCCAGCTGATCGAGCAGACGGCCCAGGCGCGCGAGAGCGATCCCCCGGAGCGAGCCGAAGTGCGCGCCGCAGCGGCGGATGCCGTGCAGGAGCTCGAGACCGACGAACCGGGGTTTTCGCGAGCCAACACCGAGGCCGAAATGGGCCCAATGTCGCGCGCCGGGCGCTGGCGTGCCGTCGAGCCGGGTGAAGACGTTCCTTCCGCGCGCACACGCCGCTCGTCGTTGCCCGGCCGCTTCGGCCCGGCCGTTCCGGCGATCCCAGAGCCAGTGGAATTGAGTCGCTCGTCGTTGCTGCCGGCGGTGAGTGGCGGAGCGGCGCCTTCGATCCGGGCTCAGGTGGAGGGGCCGGAACCGGTGGTCGCGGCCAGTCGTCGCTCGGCCTTGATTGAGGTGACCGCGACCTGGGCCGTGCGTGGCGATGCGGTGCGCGGCCTGCTCGCGCATAGCGCCGCCTTCACGAATACTCCGCTGCTGCGCCGCATGCGCGGGCGCGATTTGAACGAACCGCTCGGTGGAGCCGGCTCGCCCTGGGTGTTGCTCAGTGGTGCGGGCCAAATCTTGGTTGGCGCGGCGCCCGAGCGTGAGCTCTCGGCGCTCGAGCTGAGCGGCACGTTCGTGTACGTGCGCGAGACGTGTCTGGTCGGCTACGCGGGCACCGCCCAACATGAAAATGGCCGTTTGCCGAGCGGGGGCGGCGAACCCGTGTCGATGGTCCAAATCACCGGTCGAGGCACGGTATTGATCGAGAGCCGCAAACCGCCGCGGGTGCTCGAGGTAACCGAGAATCAAAAGCTGGCCGTGCGCGCCGACGACGTGGTGGGCTGGATCGGGCGCCTATTGGGACACCCATTGGACTTGGAATCCGCACCATTGAAGGCCCCGGGTTTCGTGGCCTTTTCAGGCAGCGGTTCGGTGCTAGTCGATCTTGGTTGATATGGCGAAAGCAGGCTTACTCTCCCGACGTCCCAATCGCCTACCGCTGAGCGAACGCAAGCGCCGTCGGCGTTCGCTGAGTGAGGATGCCTTCAACGTCCCCAATCTGCTGACCATGGCGCGCGTGGCGGTGATCCCGCTCGTGATCATGCTGCTCGGCCGCGGATCGCCCAAGGATTGCGTCTGGGCCGCGTTGGTCTATTCCGCAGCGGCGATCACCGATCTGCTCGATGGCTACCTCGCGCGGCGCATGAACGTCGTCAGCGTGCTCGGCAAATTCATGGATCCGCTGGCCGACAAGCTCCTAGTCATGGCCGTGCTCGTGTACATGGTACCGATGGGCCGCATTCCCGAGTGGGCGGTGGTGCTGCTCTTGGCGCGCGAGATCTCGGTCACCAGCCTGCGCAGCATCGCCAGTAGTGAGGGCGTGGTGATCGCCGCGGGCGATGACGGCAAGAGCAAGACCGCCCTGCAAATGGTCGGCATCCTGGCGCTGATTCTCGGCTATCCGTACCACCTCACGCTCGGCCCGATCGATCTGGGCTTGGTGGATTTGGTCCACGTGGGCCGCGCGTTGGTCTACATTTCCCTGGTTTTCTCGATCTTGAGCGCCCTTTCGTACCTGCGCTTGTTCGCCGCCGCGGTCGAAGCCAAAGACAAACGTCGGGCCTAGCGAGGTTTTTCTGGCGGAGTGACAGCCGCCGGAAGCCCTGGTAGGAAGCCCCCAGCATGCGCTTTTTCAGTGTCCGTTCCCTTGCCCTGGCCACGCTCGTTCCGGCCCTGCTCCTGTTCGTTTTCGTGCCCGGCTGTGCGAAGCAGAGCGAGGGCGAGCGCTGCGGCGATATCTACGGCCCGGAGAACGACGACTGCGGCGATGGCTTGACCTGCACTCTGCTCTCGACGGGCGCAGATCCCCTCAGGCGCTGCTGCTACACCGACGGGCACATCACTGATTCGCGTTGCGAGCCCCAAACGACCACGTCGGTTGGCGGAGCGAGCAGCGGCGGAGCAGGCACCGGAGGTAGCGGCGTGGCTGGGGGCTCGACCGAAGCCGAAGCCGGCGCGGGCGGCAGCTGACGTGCCCTCCGGGTCAGCGCTGGCTGCCCTGGGTCAAGAGGCCCTGCTATTAGCCGTGGCCGTGTCGTTACCGGTGGTCGCGATCGCAGCGCTGGTCGGACTCTTGGTGGCGGTGCTGCAGGCCGCGACCCAAGTGCAGGACGCGACGCTCGGGCATCTACCGCGTTTGCTCGTGGTCGCGCTGGTCTTGGCGCTGACGGCGCCTTGGATGGGCTCGGAAATCGCGACCTTCGCGCTGCGCGCGTTCCACGGCGGTTGAGCGCGTGGTCTGGCTTTCGCCTAGCGATCTGGTGCGGCTCCGCGACGGCAGCCGAGTCTGCGTCGCAGGTCGGGTGAGCGCCGTCCACGCGGACGCTTGCGACCTGAGCGATGCCTTCGCCAGCGTGCGCGTGGAAAATCTCGCGGGTCCCGCGCTGCTGCCCGGCGATCTGCTGGTCTTCGAAGGGGTGTATCGGGGCCAGACGCTGTGCGACGTGCGCTTGGTCGAGCGAACCCCGTGTCCCGAACCGCGCGGTGACGGGGACTTGGCCCGCTTCGCGTGGCAGGGCGTGGCGCACAATCTACGAGCGCGCGCGCGTGCCCTCGCCGCCGTGCGTGACTACTTCGCGCGCGAGCATTTCTTGGAGGTGGAAACGCCGCTGCGCGTGCCCGCGCCCGGGGTCGATCTGCATCTCGACGCGATCCCCGCCCAGGGCGGTCATCTGATCACGTCCCCCGAACTTCAGATGAAACGGCTGCTCGCAGCCGGTTTTCCGCGCATCTTCCAGTTGGCGCGCGCCAGCCGGTTGGACGAGCTCGGCCGGTTGCACGAGCCCGAGTTCGGCATGCTCGAGTGGTATCGGGCATTCGCGGGGCTGCCACAAGTGCTCTCGGATACCGAACAGCTGCTGCGGTTGGTGGCCGAACGCGTCTCGGGCGAGGCGCGGTTGTTAGGCCCCACCGGCCAGCGTTACGAACTCACGCTTCCCTTTCAGCGCATCACCGTGCGTGAGGCGTTCAGAGAGCACGCGGGCATCGCGGATGCGGTGGATCTCGCCCACAGCGACGAGGCGCGCTACTTCGAGCTACTCGTGAGCCTGGTCGAGCCCGGCCTGGCGCGCGAGCCGGCGCCGCTGTTTCTGTGGAAGTACCCGGCCAATCAAGCCGCTCTGGCGCGCTTGTCGGCCGAGGATCCGAGCGTCGCCGAGCGCTTCGAGTTGTACGTGGGCGGCGTCGAGCTGTGTAACGGCTTCGACGAGCTCACCGATCCCAGCGAGCAACGGTTTCGCTTCGAGCAAGACGCTCGACGCCGCGCGGCCGAAGGCCGCGTCACGTATCCGATCGACGAACGCTTTCTGGCCGGCTTGACCAGCGGCATGCCGCGCGCCGGGGGCAATGCGCTCGGCTTCGATCGCTTGCTGATGCTGGCCACTGGCGCGCGCGAACTAGGGGACGTGATCGCCTTCCCCGCCCGGCTGCTCTGACGGCAAGCGCGGCGCGTTCAGTCGTAACGGACGATCGATAGGCACGGCGCGGGTGCCAGACGCTCACGACCGCCGAGCGAACCGAGCTCGATCACGAAGGCATACGCAATCACGAAGGCACCTTGACGATCGACCAATTCACCCGCGGCCGCAGCCGTGCTGCCGGTCGCCAGCAAATCATCGACCACCAGCACTTGCGCGCCTTCGCGCAGCGCGTCGCGGTGCATCTCGAGCTCGCTCTCCCCATACTCCAGCGAGTAGCTCACCTTGTCCGTACCCCGAGGTAGCTTCCCCGGGCGACGAACGGGCACGAAGCTCGTATTGAGCCGCGCGGCAAGCGCGCCGCCGAAGATGAAGCCGCGTGACTCGACGCCCACCACGGCATCCACTTGTTCGCCGACGAAGCGATGCGCGATCGTATCGAGTACGATATGAAAGCCGCGTGGGTCTGCCAGCAGCGGCGTGATGTCGCGGAACAAGACGCCGCGTTGCGGGAAGTCCGGTACCTCGCGGATCAGGCCGCGCACGTAGCCGAGCGCGTCGAAATGCGGCGCCTCCTCGATACGAAGCGGCTTGTCCGAAGACAGCTCGGCTGCCTTCTTGAGCTCGACGCCGCGCGGAGTCGGCTGAGATCGAGCTGGGACCGGCTTGTTCGGTTTAGCGAACGTGCCTTTTCTAACCGCCATGCCCGGAGCGTAGTCGGCCGCGCGCCAACTCACAAACGCGGGCCACGCTCGGCGGCGGTCCTGCGTCTGCCCTCACACCACGTCGGCCAACAAGCGCGCCAGGAAATCGTCGGTCTCGCGGGCCCACAGGTCGAGCGAGAGCGAGGTCAGGCTCGCCACTCCAGCGTCGAAAGCCTCGGTGTCCGAGCCCGGCAGGGCCTCACTCTCCGCGCTCGGACCGCCCAGCCAGAGGTATTCACGGCCGCGCGGGTCGCGCCGAAAATCGACCTCGTCGTGGTAGATGCGCCGACCCAGGCGCGCCGAGCGCAACGCCGTGTAGCCTTTTGGCACATTCAGGTTCAGCAAGAGCGGGGTCGTCACTGGCCGAAGCAGTAATGCTTGTACGACGCGTCGCGCGAGATCTGCCGCGCGAACCATGTCGGCGTCGAAAGGCGTGGAGACGGCCAGCGACGGGATCCCTTTGAGCGCGGCTTCGCGAGCAGCAGCCACCGTGCCGCTATAGAAAACGTCATCGCCCAAGTTCACGCCGTGATTCACGCCCGACACGACCGCGTCGGGCCAACGCGGCAAGATCCGCGTTTTGCCGTGCAGCGCCACGTATACGCAATCCGCTGGGGTGCCGTCGATCGAAAAGACCCCCGGCCCCGGCTCGAACAAGCGCAACGCGCGGTGCACGCTGAGCGCGTGGCTGGTCGCGCTTTGCTCGATTTCCGGCGCGCACACGATCACCTCTGCAAATTCGCTCAAAGCACGCCCCATGGCATTGATGCCCAGGGCTCGATAACCATCGTCATTGCTGAGCAGGATCAGTGGGCGGACCATGCGCTCACGCTAGCACTGCTGCCCCCGTGGACTCGACCGAGGAGAGTGGGGTAGCCTCAGGCTGGTGTCGGGCGAGGCCTCTGACGAGCAAGTCGTCCAACAGATACGGGCCATGGTGGAGGCCGAGCTGCAACGCCGCGGGCGACCGGGCAAGCCGCGCGTCGAAGGCCATTTCCTCGTCGTCGGCAAAGGTGCCACAGCAGCGCGCGCCGATCTAAAGGGTTCGCTTCAACAGTGGGACAGCTTGCCGGACGATCTGCGCGAACGTCGCGCTCAACAGATCGCTCAGCTGCTCGGTGAAGGCGCGGAGCGCGCGCCAGTGGTGCGGCGCCAGACACGGCGGCGGCTGTTCCTGCCGGGCCTGTTTTCGTTCGTCGGGCCGGTGATCGTTCTGGCCTTGATGATCGCGGGGCTGGCGCTCGCCTACCAATACCTCTCGCCGAACAAGGAATCGGCACTCGCAACGGCCAATCGCTGGCTCAATCAGCGCCCGATCGCCAGCGTTATCGCCAGTGTCACGGCCCCCACCTACAACGCGAGCAACATCGAGCAAGAACGCGCGGTGATCGCCAGTACCGCGTGCAGCAAATCACGAGCGCGCGTGGCGCGCGGCGGCAGCGTCGGCCCCGCGGACGTGGAGGGCTGGCGAGTGCAGCTCGTCTTGTTACGTCGAGGCCCGAACGTCGATTTGAGCCAAAGCGCTGCGCTGGGGCCGTTCGTGCGTCGGGCAGCGGGTTCGAAAGCAGGCAAACTGGTTTGGGCCAAGGCAAGCTCGCTGGTCGCAGAAGACCGCTTCGACGCTCAGGTCGAGCTCGCCGTCCTCCCGCCGCTCGGCGAAAAGAACGTCAGTGGCATCAGTTTGGTGTTCTCTGGTCCGTACGTCGTGCCGTATTTCACGGAGGATCAGCGCTCGGACTATTTTCTGCTCGCTGACGCGCTGGCCGATGCGCTCGGCGCGAGCGATGGCGCGCTGTTTGCGCATTGCGCCGACAGCGAAGCGCACCACGTGGGTTCGTGGTTTCTGGGTGCGACGCCCGGAGCTGCGGTCGCCTCCATGATCTACTTCATGGAGAGCTACAGCGATTTCCCGGTGCTGAAGCCCGAAGTGCTCGGCAACGGCACGGATCAAGCGCGCCGCGGGCACACCTTCGATGCCATCAGCCAAGCGGCCAGCTCGCTCAGCCGCTCTTCGGTCGCGACGCTCGTCGGTGGCGAGCTGGGCATGATCTCGGGGCGGCCAAACAAGCCCGCGCGGCTCACCTTCCCGTTTCGTGACGGCAACCGAGCCTCGCGGTCGGGTTTGGAAGCCGCGCGTTCGCTCGGTCTGGCAAGCTCGCGCTAGCTCGCTTTGCCGCCGAGCAGCGTCTTCAATTCACCGCTCTCGTTCAAGCTGGTCACGATATCGCAACCGCCGACGAGCTGACCGTCCACATACAGCTGGGGGAACGTGGGCCAGTTCGAATATTCCTTGAGGCCGCTGCGCAAGTCGGCGTCCGCCAAGATGTTTACGTCGCGAAAGTCCGCGCCGTTCTGCTTGAGCAGGCCGATCACCTGGGCCGAGAACCCGCACTGAGGGAAGTTCTTGTTGCCCTTCATGAAGAGCACGACTTTGTGGCTCTCGATTGTGGTCTTGATGCGTTCACGTAAGGCTTCGTCCATCTGATCCTCCGCTAACTTTGGCCCATGCTTCGGGCGTGTAGGTCTTGAGTGCAAGCGCGTGGATGGCTCCGCTCATGGCTGAGCCGAGCGCGCCATACACCAGCTGATGTTGCTCAATCAGCGATTTGCCGCTGAAGGCGCTAGATACGATGCGCGCCTGATAATGATCCTGAGTTCCAGTCAGGTCGACCAGCTCGAGCTGGGCGTCGCTAAAGCGCGCCTTGAGCAAGCGTTCGACTTCGGCAGGCTCGATCATGCGAAGCGCTTTTGTGGCGCAGGGACCCCGGCTTGTCAACTGGCCGGCTCGGCAAATCCCTGTAATTCCCAGGGATTTGCCGAGCCGATTTCAGTCCTTGGGCGGTAGCGGCGTGGTCAGCCGGATCTCGCGAATCGCGTCGCGGAAGCGTACTTCGAGCTCGGACGCGCGCATGTTCAACTCTACCAGCTTCTTCGTGATCTGATCCAACCGGTTGGTCACGTCCGCGAGGCGCGCGGTGAGTTTGGCGCGCAGATCCCCGGCCTGCTTGTTTTTCTCGATGGCTTCCAAGCTCAGCCGGGTCTCGCGCGCCGATTTTTCGAGCTCTCCCTGGCTCTGTGTCAGCGCGCTTCGCTCGTCGCTCGCCTTCTTCAACGCGTCACGCCCAGTCCAGGCAAGAGTCAGAGCTGCGACCAACGCGTGATCCGCCCGCGGATCAGCTAGATAGGCTTTTACCGCATCATCGGCGATCGGCGACAGCCAATCAGTGCCCTCCTGCGTCGGCTGGCGCTCCTCGACGGTGAGCTCTGCTCGGCCCGCCGCCTGCACCACGATCGGCACCAGCGCGTTGCCGGCGCCCAGGTTGTCCTCCGTCCCCGCTGGCGGCTTGTACAGGCGCGCGGATCCGAGCCGCGGGTGGCGCACGAGCAGCTTCGCGCTCTGCTCACTGCCATTTTTGATCTTGTAGATGGTACGCGTCACGCTATCGCGCTCGACCACCAATTCTCCGGCTTCGATCTTGAACACGCGTGCGCCGAGCTCCAGATTGCGTCGGTCGCTCTCGACCGCCAAGCTGCGCTCGAGCGCGAACGGCACCGTCGCGGTAGCCTTGGGCGGCAGCGGTTCGAGCATGCCTTGCCCGAGAAATGCGCCCTTTTCGAAAACGGCGATCGGACCTCGTTCGAGCAGGCCCTGGGTCGCGTTGGTGAAACGCGCGACGCGGAAAGGATGCGAAGTCGAGTCTGGAACGCCTGCGTCGGGCGCGAACAAGAAGACGGCTTCACCCGGCACGCGCTGATTGATCAAAAGCACCATGGTGGCGCTGGCGTCGGGTACGGTGACGCGCACTGGCAGTTGATAGCGGGTCGCGCCGGAGTCCACTGCGACCGCCGCGAGCGCGCTGATCCTGCGTGGCGCGCTCAAGCCGCCTTTGCCGAGCTCATTCAAAGCGACGCTTCGCTCTTCGTCCTTATCGTACTTGGCGTCGTCGAGCTCCGCTTCTGGTTCCGCGGCGGGCGCGCGCGATCTCGGTGCGGCTTTTTTCGGGCTGGGTGTGGCCGCGCCGTAGCCGGAGCCAGCCGGCATTCGCCCGCCGATCGCGCTGGCCTGCGCGACTGGAGCTGGCATCGGTGGCGGCGGAGCTGCCGGCGCATCCGCCGGCGGTCCGACGCGATTCACCGCGCTGCCCTCGCGCTCGTTCAATGAGGTGACCCCCTCGGGTACGGCGGCGATGACCTCACCCGTGTCGGTTACGACGGGACGCGCCGGAGTCACCGGATCGCCGAGCGTCGATTCGAAGGCCAAGGGCGCACCCGCGACCAGCGAAAGTTCGACGTTCTTCCAGTCCTCACCCGACACGTTCTCGACGATGCCCCATGCTTGCAGATCGGCCCCGCCGTTTTGCACGACGATCCGATACGAAGGGCGCCAGACGGGCGTGGCCGCGACGTAGCCGACCGCGAGATCGTGCTGTTTACCGTCGAGTCGCAGCGTCACGTCGCGCAGCTTATTCCGGCCGTTGTTGCGTGAATCTTGGACCTGATTCGGGTTGTCCCAGGCCTGAAGCATGCGCATGAATTGCGGATCGGGCGCGCTCGGATCGTCTGCCGAGACGTCGAGCGGAAACGATGCGGCCTGCACCGAGCTGCCACCGCGCTCGACGATCGCGAGCGTGGCCAAGAAATCACCGACCATGCGTTGCCGCATGCGAAACTGCACCGATTCCCCCTCCGCCTCACCCGAGCGCTCGAAGTAGGCGACGCCATTCCGGTACACGACCACTTTGCGGATCGGCAAGCCATCCACGCGCAAATCCGGACCGCGCGCGCAGCCCGCAGTCAGCGCGGTCAATGCGCACAACGCAGTGGCAGTGAAAGTAGAGAGCGCAGTCACTCGTCGGCAGTGGATCTTCGGCATTCGCGTGGCTCCTCCGGATCTCGCTCTATACACCACTCTCGGCGTTGCCAGTTGGGAGGGGCGATCGCGATCCCGCCGCGCACCTCAGGGCAGATCGTGTTCCCGACCCTCGTCGGTCAACCAATTCTGCGTCCACCGGTTCGCCACCCCGCGCGCCCTCAGAAAGCGTCGTCGGCGTCGCCGAGCTCAATCACATGGGCGACGACCGCGGTGTTGCCGCCCACGACGCCCAGCGGGTTCCAGGGCGGATTCACGCTGCCGACCTTCGCACTGTTGTCGAGCACGATGTAATATTGGCCTGGCGGAAGCGGGATCTTTTGGCGCTGTTCGTTGCCCGGCATGAGCGGAAATTGCATCACGGGGGCTTCGGGCGGTGGACCGAGGGCGGCCCCGAGTTGCAGCCCGCTGCGCCAGAGATCGCCCGTGCCACGGCGAAGCACCAGTGCGTCGAGTGTGGGGCCGGTCAGGCGAAAGCGGCAGAACAGGGCTTGTCCGCTCTCGGCGACTTCGAACGGGCCAATCATGTCGATTTGCTCGGAGCGCACTTCGGTCGTGTCGTTCACGAAAGCGTAGTGGCTGCCGGGGGGTAAATTGAAGGGCTTGGGCGGGTGTTGGGGCGGCTGCAGCTGCCCGAGTGCGAATTCATCACCGCTATCGGCATGGATCACCGTGAAGCCACTCGCGATCTGGCTCTGCGCGATCTGTGAGCCGAAGGTGGTCGCCATGTAGCCGGCAGGCCCTTGCGCAGCCCAGTTGACCAGCTTGTTTTCGATCGCCGCGATTTTGAACTCGGGGCCGAACGGAACACGGGTGGGCTTGGCCCAGATGTAAATGGAGTCTTCGGCCATGTAGAAGTCCATGCCGTACTCCACGCTGGTCGCCACCGAGAAGCCAACGCGGCCGGCGATCGGCGTCCAAGCCGAACCGCTGCCGGCGAAGCTGAGCGTGACCGTCTGCAGTTGGTCGTTGACCTGGTAGTTGCACTGCTCCGGATACAGGCGGCCGACGGTGTTGCCATTGGGTGCCAGCTTGAGCGGTACCCCGCGCTTCAACATCTCCGGGCACATGCGCTGGGCGCCGAAGTTGGAAAACAGCCACCAGCGCAGGCCCGGGCTAGCGTTGACGGCGCTGCGCACGCACGGGCAACCGACCCCGAGGACAAGCACCAAGAACAAGCCGAGCAAGCGAAGGCGAAGTGGCGGAATCGTATACTTCATGCGGCCCGCCCAGCTTAGACCAAGGCCGCGGCGGCGCCTATCGCGCTTGCCTGGCGGCTTCTGCTGGCGACGCGGCCGATGCGACCAAAGCGCGGAGCGCGACCGTCGAAAGTGCGTCGATCAGCCCCGGCGCCGTGTTCAGCGCTGGCACGCGTTCGAAGCCGAGGCCCAGGGCGGATGCCCAGGCCCGCGCTTCGATATCGAGGTCGTACAGGGTTTCCACGTGATCCGCCAAAAAGCCGAACGGGGAGAGCGTGATCTGACGCACGCCGGCCTGTGCCAGGCGCTCGAACGTTTGACGCACGTCCGGCCCGAGCCATTCACCGCCATCAGCACCCTGACTTTGGTAGGCCAGCTCGCACGGCCTGCCCAGCCGTTCCGCGATGGCGTGAGCGCTGGCTTCGACCTCGGCTTGGTAGCGGTCGCCCGCGCGGATCGCAGCGCGCGGCAGGCTGTGCGCGGTGAGCACCACGGCGCTGTCGCGTGAATCGATACGTAGCGGTGCTCGCAACGCCGCGCACTGCGCTGCGACGAATGCCGGCTCCGTGCCCCAGGCATCGCATACCACGAGCTCCGGCGTCGCCTCGCCCAACTCGGCGCGCACGCTCTCGAGCGAGCGGCGCGCGGCCGCGCCGTACACCTCGACGCTGAACGGCGCGAGCGGCACCAGCACCAAGCGCGCGAGGCCGCGTCGCGCAGCCTCCCGGAATGCATCCTCGACGCTCGGCTCCCACAGGCGCATGCCGAGTAGCACTGGCAGACCGCTGTGGGCTTCGAGCGCACGCGCTTGCTCTTCGGTTACCCGCAAGAGTGGCGAGCCGCCAATTGCCTCATAGCGGCGGCCGAGCTCCAGAACCAAGCCGGGGGGCGCGGGGCGACCGTGGCGAATTCTTGCGACGAACGCAGGCAAATCCGCAACGCTTGCCACGGTGCCGTGGGCGACCAAAAGGATCCCGGTACGTGGCTCGGTGCTCATGGGCGCCCGGGCAGCTTACGCCATCATTTTGCTCGGGTACACGCAGGAGCGGGTCTTTCCATACATTGTGGGCGATCGCGATGAAGCAAGTTGCAAAGCGACCACCGGTGAGCGCTCGCTCTCGAGCCCACGTTGGGGGCTGATTGCGCACACTGGTGCCAAACAGAAATACCGTAGGTTTGCTCGGCGCTTGTCCGTTACACTGGGGAGTTCTCAGCAATGCGCGGTCGCCCAAATCCCGTCGAAGCACTGGCAACGTTGGTGCGTCTGCAAGATGACACTGAGCGCCGCGCGAATTTTCGGCAAGCGATCACCGCGCTCGGTCAGAGCAGCGGCGCATCCGGACCACCACCGCTCGATGGCATCGCGCCCGAGGTACTGAGCCGCGTGATGGGCCTCGCGCTCGACAGCGGCTTGGTCGATGATTTGGATTGGATTGCGCCCGGGCCAGCGGCGGTCGCGTTGTACGAAATCACGGCGGCCTTGCCGCAGGGGAAACCGCGGCGTGAGCTCGGGCGACGCGTGTTCGCGCGCGTTTACGACGGCACCGCGGGTACGTTCGCTGCGGTCGCCGCGCGCATGGCGTTGAGCTCGGGAAAGCCGCTGGAGGCCACGCAAATCCGCGCGCGCATCAGCCTCTTGTTCGACTTACCGGTCGGCTCGTCCGTGAACGCAGATGCCCTGGCGCTCACGCTGGTAACACGCCGCGAGTTGCGAGAGCGCTGGCTCGATCGCGCGCGCAGCGGCACGCTTCCGGCGCGACGTTTGGCGGCCAAGTTGATCGAGCATGCCGCGCGCGAAGCGGTCGTGCGCGCGCAACAGGGCGATCCGTACCCCAAAGACATGCTGCTAGCTGAGCCAGTGCGCGGCATTTTCCAAGCCCTGCTGGCCGATCGTGAACCGTTGGTTTGGCGCCACGCGGCCGTTGCACGCGGCCTGCTCGCCGCTGTCGATGGGGGGCTGCGTGAGGAGATCGACAGCGCGCTCGACCCGAATTTGAGCCCCACCGAATGGCGCCGCGCGGCTGTCTCGCTGGTGGGTACCCTCCCCGCCGATCCAGACGGTGCTTCGCGCGCGTGCAAGCGCTTGATCGAAGGTCCCATCGCGCAGCACGATCCGGGCATCATCGCGACGCTCGTTCTGGGTTTGCCGCGCGCGATCGAGGCCGAGCCCGACGCGGCGGAGGTCGTGCTCGATGCCATTGCGGCTACACGCCGCCCAGACGTCGCCGAAGCGGTCGCGACTCTACTCAGCGACCTAACGAGCCAAACCTTCGGCGAAAACGCCGCGAAAACCTTGCGCAAGACGCTCGCCTCACGCGCGCAAGCCCAAGGCTCCGTGTTGCGCGGCGTGGCCGAGCGCACGATCCGCATCTTGGATCGCGAACAGGACGAAGACACCGAACTGGTCGGCGCGGTGCGCCGCGCGCTCAGCGCGTTCGAAACCCGTGGCGCGCGAGCCGCGCACGAGCTCGCGACCTTGGCGTTGGCGGCTGGCCACAGGGCGATGGACTTCATCGGTTCGCACGATCCACACGATTTGCAGGTACTGCCCTACGTCGTGGGCGCGTTGGCTGACTTCGATCTGGGAGTGCTAGAAACCCCGCGGCTTTCGGATCTGCTCATGCTCGGTCGCCGGCCGGGAGACAATGATTCAAGTCTGCCGGACATCGATCGCTTGTACGATCGCTTGGGCAGCTGGGTGCTGGAGGCCGAGTCGAGCGCCGAGCACGCAGAACACTCGAATGGCGCCGCTCTCGGTGAGCAACGGCGTTTGAAGGCGCTTTTGCACCTGGTCGATCTCGAAGGCGCGCGCGGAGAGGACGACGTGGCGGTCCGGGGTCGCGTCTTGCGCGCGGTGCAGGTGATGCTGCGGCGCTTGGCCAGCCGCCCCGACGTATTGGTCAATCGTATCGCCTGCGCCACGCTGGCGCGCAGCTTCGACTCGGCGGTCCGCGAGGGCGTCGCCGAGCCCAGCGATTTGCTGCTGTCGGTCGCGCATTTTCTCTCCGAACCGCAGAGCTTCGAGTCGATCGCAGAGGCATCGACCAACCCAGACGTGCGCATGGTGCTCGAGGCCTACGTCGCGTTCTTGAATCCGTACGCCGAGCACATCGACGGCGACGGCAGCGTTCGGCCCGCGCCGGAGGATGATGGCGCCCGGGTTGCGGCCCGCGTGCTGCGCCTGAGCCGCGGCCTCGGCGCTGGCGGCTCGTATCGCGGCGAGGCTCTGCGCCGCGTGGTGCAGCGCTTGGGTCGCGCGCTCGAGTTCGTCGCGCGGGCGCGTGGCCAGACCGAGCTGATCGAAAATTCGGGCGGCGACCGCGATGTCCTGAGCGAGCTCGGACACGCGCTCGACGATTTGCGGCGGCTGATTTCCGGCGCCTTGCGCCGTGTCGTCGAAGAGGATCCGATGGCGATCGCAGTCGACGCGGACGTGCCACCGCTCTCCGGATTGGTCGAGCGCACGGTGCGCTCGGGGGTGCCCCCGAATGCGCAACAAGTGGCGCTGGCGATCACCGAGCTGGTGGCCGACTTGCCCGTGGCGGTGGCCAGCGCCGTCTCGCGCGTGCTCGAGCGCATCGCGAGTTTGCCCGTCGAGGTTCCCAGTGACGTCTTCGCGCTGCCGCTGGAAACGCGCCGCACGGCCTTGCCGGATTGGCTCCTGCCTCAGAAAACCATCGGCGCGTTCTACGTCGTGCGCGCACTGGGCGGAGGCGGAGCCAGCTCGGTGTTCGTGGCGCGCCGCATCGAGGAGCGGAAAAATACCAAGGCCCAAGGCTTCGCGCTGAAGGTCCCCGCCTACGATCCGACGACCGCACGCAGCCTGTCGGAGCAGGAGTTCTTGCAACTGTTCCGGGAGGAGGCCGGGGCGCTCCTCTCGCTGCCGCAGCACGTCAATCTAGCGCGCTTCGTGACCTTCGATCTGGCCGCCCAGCCCAAGCCGATCTTGGTCATGGAGCTGATCGGGGGTCTGGGCTTGGATCGTTTGATCCGCAGTCGCTCGCTCAGCAGCGACCAAGCTTTCAAGATCTTGGACGGCATCTTGGGCGGCGTCGAAGCCATGCACGGCGCGAGCGTCGGGCACTTGGACTTGAAACCGTCGAACGTGATCTTGCGCGACGGCACCATCCCAGTGTTGGTGGACTTCGGGCTGAGTGGGCGGAAATTGCGGCCTGGTTGCGGCACGCTCGACTACTGCTCACCCGAGGTGCTGGGCACCGCCCCGGCCGACTACGTTCCCTCTCCTCTGCCCGCCGACATCTACGCGTTCGCGTGCATGGCGTACGAGACCCTCACTGGCGAACTCTTGTTCGAGGCCGAAGACGAGACCGCGATTCTGTCCTTGCACGTGATCCACGACGGCTGGCCGGACCGATTGGCCCGATTCGCTCAGATCCCGGAATATCGGGATCTGGCGATGGTGCTCGCGGCCTGCTTGCGGCAGGATCCGCGCAAGCGTCCGACCGTCCGCCAAGCGCGCGCCGCGCTGGCCAAGGCGGGCAAGAACTTGCACGATCGCCCGTGGCCACTTTCTCTGGATCGTCCCCGCGCCGAGCTCTCGGCCTGAAACCGCGCTGGGCGCGCCTTGGTGTGCTCGTTCTCGGTCTGGTTGGCTTCAGCTGTCGCACGCATGGCGCGTCCCCGGTGTACATCGTGGCTGGTCCGGAGCCGAGCGAGCACATCGAATTTCGGCCGATCTCGAGCTACGCGGAGTACTTGGTGCTGCCCGGCCAACGCCGCGAATTGAAGATCACGCTGGCGAGCTACCAGACGTCGTGCGATTCGTTCATCGCACCCGCCGAGCACGACTCGAGCGCCACCATCACCGTGATCGTCCCCGTCGAGAGCGAGCTGTCACCGGGCAGCTATGCCTGGGCAGGACAGCCCGCGCATGGCGGGGCCGAACAACCGCCCGAGAGGCCCTATGCGTTGCCTACGATCCGGCTCGGGCACCGTGGGTTGACGCTGCCCGCAGGCGGCGAAATTCAGCTCGAAAGTGTCGCTACCACCCAAGACGGCCGCGTGCGCGGCCTGCTCGATTTCGAGTTTCCAGGTGACGCCGAGCACGTGGCCACCAGCCTCAAGGGCAGCTTCGAGGCGAAACTGTGTCGCGTACGGTTGTAGACAGCGCGCGCCGGTTATATGGGGATGGCGTGAACGCTTCCCAATCGACGCTCCTGCGTGCGCTTCAAGGGCTGGGCTGTACCGCCCTTTTGCTGGCGATGTTCGAGGCCTGCAACGGTGATGACGCCAGCCCGCTGACCCCGCCAGCCGGCCCCGCTACCGTCCAGATCAGCCGAATCGCTTTGGGCCAGGGTTTCGTTGGCGAGGACGGCGCTTCGACGAGGTTGGCTTGTGACTACACCATCGGCGTCAACGTGCAGACTACGAACTGGACCTTGTTCGGTCCAGGCAAGTGCGGCGCCGCCCTGCAGTGCGGGCAACTGCGGGTCAGCCTCTTGAGCGGCGGCTTGGACGGCCCGGAATTGCTCACGGTCATCGCGGCCGGCAACGGCGTGGCCCTCGACGTTCGCTCGGCGAACCCGCCCGTCCAAGAAGACGGCCACTACGCGATCAAGGTCGAGCTCGTGGATGACTCGGGCAAGCCGTACATCGCGCTCGATGGCGGCAACGGCTCGGCTCAAAGGGATTTCGACATGATGTTGCCCGATGCCGCTGAATGCAAAAGCACAGGCAGCGGTGGTGGTGGCGGCGGCGGCGGAAGCGGTGGTGCGAGCGGCGGCGGTGGTGGCGGTGGTGGCGCAACCAGCGCAGGCGCCGCCGGCGCCCGCGCTGGCAATGACAGCGCGGGCGCAGCGGGCAATGGCGACAGTGCCGGCGCAGGGCCCAGCGCTGGAGCGGCCGGCACGTAAATTCGCGTTCAGGCGTGCACGAACACGACCGTACCCTTCAAGGGTAACAGCCGCGCATGCCAGCCTCGAGGCACTTCCGGCTCGGTGAAGAAGAACAGGCGGCGCGCATCTTCGGGCGCCAAGTTGATGCAGCCGTGGCTCTTCGGGACGCCGAAGCGATCGTGCCAATAGGCGCCGTGCAATGCGTAGCCGTCCTCGAAGTACTGCACGTAAGGCACGTCGCGTAGCTCGAACTCCTCACCCACCTCGTCCGAAGCCATCGTGGTCGTCAGGTGCTTCGTGTGAATGCGAAAGATGCCGCGCTTGGTAGCGGTCGAATGCTCCGGATCGCCGAGGCCGGCTTCACCGCTCGAGATCAACGTGGCGTACACCGGTCGCTCGCCCTCATAGGCCACCAACGTCTGCTTGGTGACGTTGATGTCCAGCCATTTCTCGCCGTTTTTACCCCAAGCCGGCATGCGCTTGGCGGGATCGATGCGCGAGGCGTCTTGGTCACTCAGCCATTTTCCCCCGTCGACCTCGAAGTGGAGTCGGCCATGGAAGAATTGCTGCTTGCCGGTCAGGTGCACCGCGGCGCGGTATTCAGCCGGTTCTCCCTCGCGGAACTTGCGCGAGCGCTTGTCGTACTCCCAGTACTTGGCATCGGGCGAGCGTACGAAGGCAAACGGCAGCGTGATCTCCTTGCCGATCTCGACACCATGAAAGCTCGAGCCCTGAATTGGGCGGAGCCGATCGATTGGTACCAAGGTCAGGTCGCTGGTCACGCCGTAACGCCGACCTGCGCTCAGAAACGTCTCCAGTAAGGAGTAGCCGACCTTCGGCTTCATGCGCTCGACGACCGGCGCGCGAGTGGGGTTTCGTCCGGCGATCTCCAAGTACTGCGGCAACGGCTCACTGGTTTGATCCGCCCACGCCTGAGCCGCGGCGGTTCCCGCAGCTGCGCCACCGAGCCAAACCTGGGGCGCGTAGCGCGCGCCGACTTCGCCGTCAGCGGCGAGCCAAGTGCTCATGCGTTCGGCTAGATCCGGCTCGGCCTGCGCCAGCTCCGCTGCGCTCGGCACGCGTCCATAGATCGGACCGGGCTTTCTGACCGTGCCGTAGATGTAGGGCAAGCGCCGCGCAATATTGGGCCGAGTGCCGAGGGTCGCGATCACCATCGGATCGCGCGCATCGATCGTGGCCGTCGGGCCCGCGCACACGAAGCCCTCCGGCTCGACCGGGAACCATCCACCTGGGCATCCATCGAAGCCTGCCGGCTTGACCGTGGTCGCGGAGGAAGCGCCGGCGCGCAGGTAGCCAAGCTTCAACGCCGAGGCAGACGGCGTGGCGAACACCCAGGCGCGCAGCCCCTTGGCGAACAGGCGGGTCGCCCCAGTGTCGGGCGCAGCCGGGACATCGTGCAGGACTCCATCGAGCGATACACTGGGAGCAGGCACTCGCGCGGCTGATGCAGGCGAAGCGTCAGTCGTCGTCGGCAGTGGCGCTGCCGACGCGGCGCGGCTGAGCGCGAGCGCGGCCTCGGGATCGTGGTGGCAACCGGCCGCTAGGAGCAGCACGATCAAGCTGGCTTTGCGCATCTGCAGCAGCGGAATCGCACGAACGGCACACTTTCGGCCACTAATCGGCGAACGGGCTCGAATAGCGGACAAAAGAAAGGGCAGCAGCCCGGGCGGAGGGGGGGGACACCTCGGGCTGCTGCCGAAGCATTCCTATTGCAGGGGCCGTACCGTTCCCTACACGTATGGAATCGCCCGCTTACGGACGACCGGGCAGACGATTCGTTGCAAAGTTGAAATTTGGCTTCCGAAATCGAAACGAGCCGACGGAGCAACCGACAGAAGCGTCGCAGCGGCGAAATCCTCGCCCAATGGGGGTGGTTTCTCTACTGTGCGACCCGCGACGCCGGCCAGAACCAGCGCACGGAGCCTCTCCCAGTGTTACGACAATCCTCCCAAAATCATCGCTTCTCGTTTGCCTGCCCTGCCGCGCTTCGGCGCGCCGCGCGGCGCACCTGCCGGGCACTAGCCGTCTGTGGTTTCGCTGCAGCCGCCTGCAAGACGAGCTCGGAACCACCCGCCCCTACTCCTGCTGGTTCGGCCAGCGCCGCGAGTGCTGCGCCCAGTGCCAGTGGCAGCGCTGCCAGCAGTGCCAGTGCTGGTGAAGCAGCCGTGCCAGCTGCCGAGCCCGCGCACGCGCCGCGCAACGTGCTCTTGCTGACGATCGACAGCTTACGCGCCGACATGCCCTGGACGGGCTATCCCCGAGCCATTGCTCCGAACCTGACCAAGCTCGCCGAGCAAAGCGTGGTCTACACCAACGAGTACGCGCTCTCGAGCTACACCGCCAAGAGCGTCGCGGGCTTTCTGACCAGCCGCTATCCCTCCACCTTGTATCGCTCCGGCTATTTCTTCGCCACCTATCCCAAGTCCGATCTGTTCTTGGCAGAAGTATTGAAGCGCTACGGAGTTCCGACGACCGCCTGGCACGCCCACGGCTACTTTCGCAGCGCCGGCCTCGAACAGGGCTTCGACACTTGGCAGCTGGTACCCGGCGTCGAGTTCAATCCCGAGACCGACGAAGGGATCACGAGCCAAGCCATGACCGAGCTCGGGATGAAGCTTTTGCGCAAACCGGAGAGCACCGGAAAGCAATTCTTCGCTTGGGCGCACTACATGGATCCGCACGATCAATACAACAAGCATCCCGAGGCCTCACCGGAGTTCGGCAACAAGAACCGTGATCGCTACGACAACGAGGTCTTTTACACGGACTTGTGGCTGGGCAAACTGCTGACCTTTGCCCGCGAGCAGCAATGGTGGAAGGACACGGTGTTGATCATCAGCGCCGATCACGGCGAAGCGTTCGGCGAGCATGGGTTTTACAAGCACGCGTTCGAGATCTGGGAAGTATTGACCCGTGTTCCGCTCTTGATCTCGGGGCCCGGGATCAAACCCCGTCGGATTGACGAGCGTCGTTCGGCGCTCGATCTTGCCCCGACGATTTTGGATCTGATGGGGTTTCCGCCTGAACCCGGGTTCATGGGCAAGAGCATGCTGCCCGAGCTGCACGGCGCAGCGCCCGACAATCGCGAACCGATCTTGAGCGAGCTCACCGAGGACTCGCACAATCCGTTGCGGCGTGCGTTCATCTTGGGTGACTACAAGCTGCTCGTGGTCGATGGCCGTAAGTTTCAGCTCTACAACTTGAGCAAAGACCCCGGCGAATTGACCGATCTGGCCGAGGTCGAGCCGGTAAAGCTTGCGGAAATCAAGCAGGCCTACAGCAAGCTGTACGAGACCCTACCGATGGTCGAGCCCTTCGGCGGCGCGACACTCAAGGGCGGGGGCTCGGCGCGCGGACCAATCGGCCCGTCCGCGAAGTGAGCCTTCGCTCGCTCAGGGCGGCTTAGGCGCCGGCTTCGGTGCTGGCGTCTTGGTCGGAGGTGCGCTCTTGGCCGGAGGTGCGCCCTTGGCCGGAGGTAGCTTCTTCCCAGGCGCCGCAGGCGTCGCGCTCGGCGGTTTGCCCGAGGCATCGGGCTTGCTCGGCGGCGGAGCTTCGCGGCATCTCTGCGCGCAGATCTCGGAGGCCTTCTTGCACTCCTCGACGCAAGCCACGACCTGGTCGCAGGCCAGATCGCAGTCGGTCTCGATGGTTTGGCAGCGCGTATCGCACGCCTGCACGCCGAGTGGCTGGGCGCGCGCGCTCGAACTCGCTTGACCGAACAACGGCGCGGCGACGAGCCACAGCCCCGCACCCAAACCGAACCAGCGTAGCGCGTGCAGCATGCCTCGAGCGCTCAACGGCCGGCGCTCGGGTGCGCTGAAGTCCCGACGATAAAAACGCAGCAACTCCGGCTACTTGACCAGTGAGGTCGAATCCTGGTCGACCTGTTCAGCCGCGCTCGTGATGACGTGCGCGAACCAGCGTCCGTATTCGGATTTTGCCAGGTACTCGTTGCCCTTTTCACCGGGCACCTTGTAAAGCTCCAGGCTGCCGAGCGCTTTCGAGCCAGTGAAGTAGTCGACGCGCACCACCAAGTTGTCGGGGCCCGGTGCGACGCTGGGCTTTTCGACCCAATCTTGAACGTGCAAGCGGCCGAGCTTGGTCATCCAGTTGCCGGCGGTCTCGTCTAGCTTCGTGGGCGTCGCGCTGTCGGCCCAGCCTTCGTTCTTTTCCGGCACGCGCGAAAGGTCGCGCGACTTTCCGGCTTTGGAGACTTTGACGCGTGTCGCCTCGTCGGCCTTGAACGGTTGTAGATCGCGTTCGGGCAGACGTGAATCGGCGTAGAGCAGGTTCTGCACGATGTCGCCGGAAATCGCGAACACGTCTCCGCTCGCCGACTTGGCATAGCGCTCGGTGCCGCCGGGGGTGGCTCCGCCGATGACCAAGGACTGCGGCTTGCCCGCGATAGTGAGCTTCAGCGTGCCTTCGGGTTTGTCGAAGCCGAATTCTTCGGCGCGTGTGCCTTCGATTTTGCCGACTGCGCGCAAGGCGCGCAACGGTGCCAGGCTCTTCAGCAACTCGTCCGCCGCTTTCACGCCCACGAAGCGCAACGTCGTATGCTTTGCCGGAACGGCGGGGGCGGGCGCGCCGCCATCCGCGCCGTGCGGCGGGCTAGCGACGCTCGCGGGTTCGTCCTTATCGACCGTACCCACGTACCAGCGACCGAGCGCGTCCTTCTTGGGCTCGATACGCACTTTGCGCGTACTCGATTCGAAAGTCAGCGCCGTCACCGAATCGGGTTCACCCGGCCAGACTTCGACTTGGGTGGTCGCTTTGGCGTTCGACTGAGCGTTGTCGTCGCGCGTCCAGACGCCGAAGGCGAGCACGGCCGAAACGCCGAGCAAGCCGAGATGTAGGATTTGACCCTTCAAGAGTGTCATCGCTTGGCTCCGGAGCCGCGGCGCGAGCGGCGGCTGATC
The DNA here is from genome assembly GCA_037200885.1 of Pseudomonadota bacterium. Classification (GTDB taxonomy): domain Bacteria; phylum Myxococcota_A; class Polyangia; order Polyangiales; family Polyangiaceae; genus PMG-095. The sequence goes on along the minus strand of JBBCIN010000002.1, from coordinate 2,030,131 downwards.
ACGACCCCCGCAGCCAGAACGAGGCACGGCGCGCCGAAGATGGTCGCGTAGAACCAACTGAGATCTTGTTGCTTCGTGGTCTCGATGCGCACGTCTTCTTCGCTCGTTTCGGCGCCAGCGAAGCTCGCCTCACCCACCAACCAACGCACGGCGTCGGCTAAGAATACTTGGTTGCCGCGTACGTTGCTCATCACCAGATCGCCAAAGGCGTCGCTGTCCGCCACCACGAACGCGCGCATTTCCTTGCTCTCGGGCTTCTTGTCGCCCGGCTTCTTGTCCTTGTCCGGAGGTGTGGCCGGCGCGCCTGTCACGGGGCGCGAGACCGCGGCAGCTAGGTTGAAGCTGCCGGTCTTTTCGCTGTCCTTGTCTTGGACATAGTTCTTGTTGCGATCGCCGAAGCTGCCGCTGGGTGCGCGCACCGAAAAATCGATCTTCGCGGTGGCGTTGGCCGCGCGCTCCAGGCTGCCTGCGCCGAAGAACACGATCGCGGCCGCGGATGAATTTCGGCTCAGGGTCGAGACCGACGCATGCGACGAGAAGCTGTTGCTGATCAGCCGAACCTGATCGGAATTGTTGAACGAGAGGCGTACGTGGGCGTGGTCGTTCGCCAGCACGGTCGGGGTGTAGGTGAGCTGTGCGATGCTGGCGAGAGCCGTGGCCCAGGCCGGGGCGAGCTCAGCCGGCTCGGCCGGGCTCACTTTCGCAGGCGATTCGCCCTTTTTGCCAGCTGCGCTGGTCGCCGGCGCGGGCGTCGCGCTGCTGCTCGGGCCCGGCGTTGCCGCGTCGTTCGGCGTGGTGATTTGGGCAGGATTCGCGTCCGGTTCGAAGGCGATGAACAAATGGCCGCCGCGATCGGCGTAGCGTTGCAATGCGCTGATCTCTTCGGTGGCGAACGGCTCACTCGGACCGAGGACCAGCACGACGTCCGCGTCGTCTGGAACGTCGCTGGCCAAGCCTTGGCCGAGGCCCAAGTCCTTCAAAGTCAGATTCTGCTTTTGCAAGAGCGCGCGCGCGATGCTGGCCGAACGCGCGGGATCTTCCTTGCCCTTCCCGGCATCGTTCAACTCACCATGACCGACGGTGAGGTATGCAGTCAGCCGCGCGCGCGCGAGCTTGAGCAGTTGCTCTTTGACGTCTTTGTCCAACGTCTTCAGCTTGGGCCGCGCGGCCTCGATGTCCGTGCCCAGGTTGACCGTGTAGTTGACCGAGCCGCGCGAAAAAACGATTACGCCGTCTTGCGTGGCGCGAAGCTCCTTGGCGAGCTTGGGCGACAGCAGCCTATCGCTGACCTGCACCTGCAGCTTGGGCATGTCGGTGGCGAGCTCGAGCAAGTAACTTCGCACTTCGTTCCGCACTTCGTTGACGTCCGGAAAGAAGGCCACCACTTTGACCGGCTCGGCCAAGCTCGCCGCGATCTTGCGCGTCGATTCACTGGGACGTGAGGTCTTGAAGTAGGAATAGTCGACTTTCCACGGCACGCCGCCAGCGGCGTACACCAGGAGCGCGCCGTAAATCGAAGCCATGACCAGGGTCAGCCCGGCACTAGCGGCTGCGCGCACGCGCCGGCTCTCCGGACGCTCCGCGCGGCGCATGGGCCAAAGCGCAGTCTCCGCGAAAAGCATCGGGACCAGGCTGACCGCCGCCAGTGCAATCCAGAGCACACGCAGCACGCCGAGCAGGTGCTCCTTCTTGGTCACCGCCATGCTGGCGAGCCCGAGCTTGTCGACTCCGGTATCGCTGGTCGCGAAGTAAATGGCGAGCGCCAAAAGGCCCGTCAAAGACAGCACCGCCAGCACCGACTCAATCGATTTACGCTCACCGCCAGTCTTGAAGCGCGGCGAGAAACGCAGCGCCGTGGCCGCGATCACGCACAGCACGCCCAGCGCCGTGGCCGCGCCGGCGCCCTTCTCCAGGCCCGAGAGCACTCGCTCGCCCAGGAACACGAGACCCATGCCGCCCGCGTACAGCGGGAAGACCCAACCCGGAGCTGCGCGGCCGCTGTCGATCGACTTGTCTGCGGTCTCCTTCAGCGCCATCGGCGGGCCTCCAGCACTTTGGTGGCACAGAGCAAGAAGAAGTACGTCACCATCAGGTAGTACGCGACGCGATCGAACTGCAGTGTGCCGACCATGAAGGGTCGATAGTTTTCGTGGTGCAACGCGAGCCCCGAGAAGAAGGTATTGAACGGCGGGTTCACCGCTCGAGCGACGACCCAGAGCAGGATCATCGACGAAACCATGGCCGCGCCGATGATTACCGCCACCACCTGTGAGCGAGCGAGCGACGAGGCAAATAGGCCAATCGCCGTCACGGCAGCGCCCAATAGCACCATCCCCAAGTAGCCGACCAGAATGTGCCCGACGCTGACTTTGCCCCGGATATACACCATCACCGGCATGTAGGCGGTGAGCAGGTTCATCAACGTGAGCACGCCGAATGAAGAGATGAATTTGCCGAGCACGATGTCTCGATCGCGGATCGGTGCAGTGTTGAGCAGCGTGATCGTGCCGGCCTGTCGCTCCTCGGCGAGGAGCCGCATCGAGAGCAAAAGCCCTGCGACCATCGTCGCCGCGGACGAATCATAGAAGAACTGCGTCAAGAGCTGAGCCGATAGGCGTTTCACGTCCAGGCTCGCGAAGTAAAACAAGATGCCGTCGACGAGCAGCGCGGCGGCGATGATGGCCGAGCCGAGCGGCGAGCGCAGGTAGGCGTACAGCTCGCGGCGAGCGATGATCAACGCGCGCATCAGGCAGGCTCCTTGTTCGGCCCGGACGCTTCGGCGCTGGCGGCGTCCGCCTCGGCCTGCTTCTTTTTGCGGCGTTTGCGCCCAGGTTGTTCCGCACCCTCGCCGAGGAGCTCGAGGAACATGCTCTCGAGCTCCTTTTCGCGGGCAAGTTCCAAGATCCCGAGGCCCGCTTGCACGAGGCTCTTGCCGACCTCTTCGCGCACGTCGCTGCTGACCGCAATGCGGAGCGAGGCGATCCCCTCACCGGCCTCGGCGGGCTCGAGCACTTCGACCTCGCGCACGGAGGCCAGGCCCGTCAACGCGGCTCGCGCCTTGTCGGCCGTGGCTTGCGCCGAAGAGCCGGGGGCGCGCAGGGTGAGCGCGATGCGCATGCCTTGCTTGAGCGTGGAGCTGAGCTCGGTCTCGGTACCCGACCAAGCGATCCGACCGTCGTCGATGACCAGGATGCGATCGCAGGTTTCGCTGATTTCGGTCAGGATGTGGCTCGAGACCACGACCGTGTGCGCGCCGCGGAGGCCGCGGACAAGCTCCCGCATTTCCATGATCTGTACCGGATCCAAGCCGGAGATGGGCTCATCCAACACGACCAGCTCAGGGCCATGGACAATCGCTTGGGCGATGCCCACGCGCTGCCTGAAGCCATGTGACAACGAGCCAATCAATTGGTTGGCGACGTCACCGATTTCAGTCAGCTCTTCGACGTCCGCGACGCGCTTCTTGACGTGATTGGTCGGCACGTTGCGGAGCCGCGCGGCGTAGGAAAGGTACTCGCGCACGGTCATGTCGTCGTACAGCGGGGGGCGATCGGGCAGGTAACCGACCTTGGCCCGCACCTCGTCCGGTCGCTCCACCACATCGAAGCCCGCCACGCGCACACTGCCGCTCGTGGGCAACAAGTCACAGGCCAAAACCCGCAAAGTCGTGGTTTTTCCTGCCCCGTTCAGGCCGAGCAAGCCGACCACTTCACCCTGAGCAATGCTCGTGGAGAGCGGGCCGATCGCGCGGCGATCACCGTAGTACTTGTAAAGTTCCTGGATCTCGATCACGTGATTACCGAAGATGCTGGTGGCCGACCCCTCCGGCCGAACCGTGGACCGCCGTTACCACACTCTGCCGCCGCCTGGGACCCCGGAGCGCCGCAAGTTATTCCCCGAGGCGCCAAAGTGCCGACAGAACTCCAATCGCAACCCCTCAGTGAAGCCCGTGGTGCGGACGGCGCCCGCATGCACCATCCCATTGCGAATGCGTCGTCGGGCAGCTTTTCGGCCATCGAGCTGGCGGGTCGCGTCCGGGCGGCAGGCCAAGCGCTGGGCTTCGTGCGCGTCGGGTTTGCGGCGATCGATCCGCTCGAGCTGGGCGCCGAGCGGTTATCGACATGGCTCCGGGCGGGCCGCCACGCCGAGATGGACTACTTGCTCGACGGTCCACGTCACGACCCGCGTCAGCTGTTGTCCGAGGCCAAAACACTGATCGCGGTGGCCCTCGCGTATCCGGCGGGCGTGGGCCTAGTGCCGCTGCGCCGCGCTGAAGACGGCCCGCCGTTGACCGGGATCGTCGCGCGTTACGCGCGGGGTGAAGACTACCACGACGTGATGCGCAAAAAATTGCGCCGATTGGCGGACGCGGTGGCCAATCTGCTCGGTCGTCCGGTGCTGGCGCGGCATTGCGTGGACACCGCGCCGCTGCTCGAGCGCGCTGCCGCCGAACGCGCGGGCCTCGGCTTCGCTGCCAAGTCGACGATGACGATTATCCCCGGAGTGGGCAGCTACGTGATGCTCGGCGAGCTGCTGGTGGACGCCGAGATCGCCGCCGATGCGCCCATGGCACCCCGCTGTGGCACGTGTCGCCTGTGTTTGGATGCCTGCCCGACCGGCGCCATCGTGGACGCCCACGTGGTCGATGCCCGGCGTTGCATTTCTTACCTGACGATCGAGTTGAGCGGGCCCATCCCGCGGGATTTGCGGCCTCTGATTGGTGCGCGCGTGTTTGGCTGCGACGTCTGCCAGGACGTCTGCCCGTTCAACGCGAGTGCCGAGGGGAAGCCATCGGCGCCCGAGCTCGCGCCGCGAACGACCCTGGCGGCTCCGGATCTGATCGGGCTTTTGGAGCTCGGGTCCGCGCGCTATCGTCAATTGGTCAAAGGCTCGGCCTTGCGTCGCACGCACCGCGCCCAGCTGGCGCGCAATGCTGCGGTTGCGCTCGGTAACAGCAAAGACGTCCGCGCCGTGGTACCGCTCGCGCGCGCCGTCGCCGCACACACGAGCGGCCTCGTGCGCGGGCACGCCGCGTGGGCGCTGGGCGAAATCGGCGCCGCGGCACGTGAGCATGCGCTCCAAGTCCTGACTTGCGCCAGTGAGCACGACGCGGACGCGTTCGTGCGTGAAGAAGCCGCGCTCGCCTTGGTGCGGCTGAGTGTGAGCTGATCGCTCAGTGTTTGCCGCTCTCAGTCTCGCTGCTGCCCTCTTTCAGCCAGAGCGCGCGTTGCTCCCTGGTATCTCGCACGTCGAAGTCCTCGGCCGTGCGGGGAAAGATCGGCGAATGGTAGACTTGGCGGAGTAAATCGAGGGTTGTCTTGGGGTGCGCGTCCGCCAAGTTGACCGCGTCCGGATCGGACGAGCTCAGATCGTAGAGCTCGGGTAACGCGGCCTCGAGCGAGAGCACCACCTTCCAATCGCGCGTCGGATCGACCACGCCAATTCTCACCAGCACGTCCTTCGCCGCGGCCGTGAGCAGGAGCGGCAACCGACGCGGCGGACGATTGGGCAGCAAATAACCGAGCAGATCTTCGCCTTGATAGCCGGCCATATCCGGGTTCGGCTGCATGAAGCGCGCAAGCGTGGGCGCCACGTCGATCAGTGACACGCGCTGATCGATTCGGCGCGCACCGAGGCCGGGGGCGCGCATCAGGAGCGGTACCCGGATCAGCTGATCCCAGAGGAAGACCGAGTGCACCCAGAAGCCGTCACGGCCGAGCGCTTCACCGTGGTCGGACACGAACAGCACGACGGTGTTGTCCATCAGTTTTCGTTTTTCCAGCTCCTTTATCAGGCGTCCGAATTCCGCGTCGATGCCCGCGGCGATCGCCCGATAGCGCCAAGCGCGGTCGCCCTCGCCGGTGGGGATATGATGAACTTGAGCCAGATGCTCGACGTAGGGCGTGTCGAGCTCGTGCCAGTTGTGCTGGTCGAAATTGAACATCCACAACAAAAAAGGCTTGGAAGTATGGCGGCGGGCGCTCAAGAACTCGAGAGCGCGATCGACCACCGGGCGCGCGGTGCTCTGCTGGGCGCCGTAGCCCCAGACTTGCATCTCCTTCGGGTAATCCTCGACGTCGGTCGTGCGATCGAAGTGGAACTCGGGGCGCAGCTTGCCGATGAACTCACGCGCCGACTTGGCGATCACCAGCTGCCGATCGTAGCCGGCGCGTGTGGCGACGCGTAGCAGATCATTTTTCGGGGTGGAGGATACGTCATAGTTGCCGCCGGTCAGTGCGGGCAACGAGCGCAACGTGTCGGACCCCGCGGCGTACGCATTGCGAAAATCCAGCGAGGTTTCGGCGAAGCTCGCCAAGTTGGGCATCACCTGCGGGTCGCGAGCAATGTCGTCTCGCAGCGTGTCGACGTAGTAGACGATCACGTTGTAGCCGCGCTTCGGTCCCCTCAGCGCGTCGATTTGCGTGGCGAAGTTCGGTTCTTCCGCGGGCGCGTTCAGCCACTCCGGCGCGATGCTCGGGGCCCCCAGTGGAAAGCGCTCACGCACGCGCGCGACGCGCGACATATACAGCCCGCGCCAGTGCAAAGGATCTTTGAGAAACGCTTCGGCGATCTGTTCACGCCGTAGGACGCGCCCGACGTACGCTTCCTCGAGCCAAACGTGGCGCAGCCAGTCGTCGATGCGCAGGCGAATCCGCGCGATGGCGATGAACGCGACCAACCAGAGCAGGCCGAGCGCGCCCAACGCACGCACGATCGCTTCCCCACGCGCGCTCCGCAGCGTTGCGGCGTGCAGGCCGAGCGCGAAGGCGGCGCCCAAGAGCAACGCCGCTGCGAGCTCCAAGATGGTGTGGATGCGCGAGTAGAGCGAGACGTATTGCGTGAGGTCGATCCACACCACGAGCGCGCCCGATGCCGCAAAAAGCGCCACAATCAACCAAAATAAAAGCCTGCGCTCGCTTGCCAATAGACGCAATCCGACCAGCAATGCGGCCGCGCCCGCTGCCGTGACCGAGCCCGCGCCGAGCATGAATACGAAAGGTCCGACGCTGCGTAGAACCGTGCGTGCCACGTGCTCGCCACTGAAGGTGTTGAAGGCAGTGCTCATGCTGGCCAGAGCGCCGACCGCGCCGTAGAACAGCGCGCGTACCCGCAGCGCGCGCCGCTCGCTGAGAGCGAGGCGTCGTCCGATCAAGCGCCACTCGCCCCACACCAAGCAAGTTGCCAAGAGGCCGAGCAATGCACCGACCATGGCGTACAGGCCGAGCGCCCCGATCACGTGCCGCGATACGGAGAAGTACGCCCAGCCATCGCGCACGCACGCGTCCCCAGCCACCATGCACCACGTCGAGAGCACTCCAGCGGTCACCAGCCGCGCCAGTAAACCCAGGAAATTCAACGGGCTAGTGCCCAGAGGCGGGGAGAGCTCAGCGGCCAGAGTGCGTACGAGCCAGGGGTGAGCGCGCTCGGCACGAGCGCTGAGGCGTCATGGGCCTCTAGCATATTCAGCCCTCCCGCCGTTGTCACGGCAGCCGAAACGTTTTACGTCACGAAGCGCATCGAAAAATGCTCGAACCCCAATCGCCACTGTCTCGGATTGCGAACACACCCGGCGCGCCCCTGCCGAGCAATGTGTCTCCGAAACAATTGGCGATGATCGTGCTCTTCGGCACGCTGACCATGCTGTTCGGGGCAAGCGTGGTCGGGTACCTAATCACACGCTCGCAAAACGACGTGTGGAAGACGGCCAGTATGCCGGGGCTGCCGCTCGGTCTGGTAGCGAGCAGCATCTTGCTCGCGGCGCTCAGCGTCGCCATGCATGTGGCATTGCGTGCCGTACGGCAGAATCGCTTCGAGGCGCTGCAGCGCGCGCTCACCGTAGCGCTCTTACTCGGCGTGGCCTTCGTGGTTGGCCAAGCCGAAAATTGGCGCTCGATGTACGCTGCGGCGATCGCGACAGACGCGCGTACGCTGTACGCATTCACTTTCTACATGCTGACCGGCCTGCACGCACTGCACGTGATCGGCGGCTTCGTGCCGCTACTCATCGTCTTGGGCAAGGTCAAACGGCGCGAGTATTCCAGCTCCAATCACGAAGGCGTGAAGCTGTGCGGGCAGTACTGGGACTACCTGGGCGTGGTCTGGCTGATCTTGATCAGTGTTCTTTACTTTGCGACGTAGCGCGCGGAACTTGGATGAAGAGTTACTTTTGGGATTTTTTCGGGCCGCGCGCCGAAGGCACGGCGCAGCACTTTCTGGTCCACTTGCGTGAGTTCTTGAAGAAGAACGAATGCCCGGAGATGCCGACCGGTTTGCGCTCGGAAGGCGCGCGTCACCAAGCGGTGTTCTGCTCGCCCCCGGTCGAATTTCAGGCCGCGATCGAACGCAGCTTGCGGCCGCGTCGCTCGATCGAAGAGTGATGACTACGGCGAGAGCCGCTCGACGTCCCAGCCCGACGGACCCAGGCGATACGAAAAGCGATCGTGCAGGCGAGCGTCTTGGCCCAACCAGAACTCGATCCGCTCGGGCTCCAACCGATAGCCGCCCCAGAACGACGGGCGCGGTACGGGTTGATCGAGAAAGCGCGCTTCGGCCTCGGCAAGGCGCGCTTCCAGCACCTCACGCGATGCGATCACTTCGCTTTGCGCCGACGCCCACGCGCCGACCTGGCTGCTGCGCGCGCGTGCTGCGAAGTAGCGATCCGACCACGCCGCGGGCATTCGCTCGACGCGCCCCTCGAAGCGCACTTGGCGGTTCAAGCCGGCCCAAAAGAAGACCAACGCGGCGCGCGGGTTCTGCTCCAGCTGCTGGCCCTTGCTGCTGCCGTAGTTGCTGACGAAGCACACCGCGCCGTCGCTCAAACCTTTGTAGAGCACCGTACGTGCCGAGGGGCGACCGTCTGGGCTCGCGGTGGCGAGCGTCATTGCGTCCGCGAAGCGAGGGTCCAGCGCATGCGCTTCGGCAAACCAGCGCTCGAAGACGGTCAACGGATCGGGACCGAGTGTTTCTTGGCTCACGCGGCTACCATTTAGCGCGGATCCCGCGGACGCACGCGGCCGAATCTTACTTTTCCTTGGGCTTGGGATGCTTGGGAAGAAATGAGGCCATCTTGCGTAAGCTCGGTATCATCGGCTCCGTTTTTTCTCCGATGGAAATTGTCCATGCAAAATTCGTCAATGAAGCGATCGGCGCTGATGGTGGCGGGCGCTTTGAGCCTGGCGGGCGCTTTTTTCGCAGGTGCTGCCTACGCCGCGGATCCGAAGCTCGATCAGGCGACCAGCCTGATCACCCAAGCGGTCGCTGCGCTGAAGGCGGCCCAGGCACCGGACCCGAAAAAAGAATTTGGCGGTCATCGGCTGGCGGCGGTGGAGCTCCTCACGCGCGCGCAAGGCGAGATCCTGAAGGCGAAGCAGTTTGCCGACGCGCCGACTCCAAAGGACCCGAAAGGCCCGACTCCAAAGGACCCGAAAGACCCGACTCCGAAAGACCCGAAGGGCCCGACTCCCAAGGGTTGAGCCGCGGGGTTCGTCTGCAAGCGTGCGGCAAAGGCACGCCCGACTCGCCGGGTGGCGCGGTTGCAGAGCCCCGCATCTCGGCTATATGACAGCGCGATGCGAGTTTTGGTCACCGGCGGTGCGGGTTTCATCGGTAGCCACGTGGTAGCAGGAGCGCTCGCAGAAGGGCACGAGGTGGCCGTGCTGGACGATCTGAGCTCGGGCAAGCGCAGCAACGTGCCCGAGGGCGTCCCGCTGTTCCAGGTCGACTTGCGCAATCGCGGCGCGGTTCGCGAGGCAGTTGCAGGCTTCAAGCCGGAGCTAGTGAGTCACCAGGGTGCGCAGATCAGCGTCGCGGTGAGCGTACGCGAGGCGTACTTGGACGGCGAGGTCAACGTTCTTGGCGGCATCAACTTGCTGGATGCTTGTGTCGCGCTGAAGGTGAAGCGCGTGGTCTTCGCCAGCACCGGCGGCGCGATTTGCGGCGAGGTGCCCGAGGGTCAACGCGCGGACGAGGCCTGGCGCCCCGCGCCACTCAGTCCTTACGCCATCCACAAGCTCGCGTTCGAGCAGCTCTTGGACGTGTATCGCACGCATCACGGTCTGGAGAGCGTGGTCCTGCGTTACGCGAACATTTACGGCCCGCGCCAAGATCCGCATGGCGAAGCCGGCGTCGTGGCCATCTTCTTCGACTCGGTGCTGGCCGGAAAGACCCTGCGCGTGAACGGCATGCGCACCGAAGGCGATAACGGCTGCTTGCGCGACTATGCCTACGTCGGTGACGCCGCGCGTGCCAACTTGGCCGCGCTCGCGGGGCGTCTGCCGGAGCGAATGTTGAACGTCTGCACCGGCGCCACCGTGTCCACGCTCGAGTTGGCCAAGGAGATCTCCGCGGTCGCCGGCGTCGAACTGCGCACGATGGTTGCGCCGCCCCGCGCTGGCGATATCGGGCGATCGGTGCTGGATCCGACGCGCTTCATCGCCGCCCTGGGCACGCCGGTGCCGATCAGCGAAGGCTTGCGGCACACTTTCGAATGGTATCGTTCGCTCCAGTGAGACATTGGCCCGTCGCGCTTTCGTTGCTGCTGGTCGCGGGCTGCTCGACGCGGCCGCCACGTACACCAGCGCCGAACGCGGCGGGCGGCGGCACGGGCGCGCCGAGCAGTGAGCTAGCGCGCGACACGAGCCTGCCCCCGAGCGCGACCGAACTGACGCTAGACGATTCGGGGGAGAGCGAGCACGAGAGCGACAGCGACGATGAGCCGCGGGGCGACGGCGAGCTCACCGAGCCGGCCCCCGGCTCGCCACGGCCGCACCCGCTCGACGGCTGGTCGGAGGAACGCATCGAGCGCGCGGTCACCACGGATCTGGCGTCGCTCGGGGCCATGTCCGTCGGCACGCCCAACGCGGGCGGCCTCGTCAATGGCGTACAAGCCGTGGCTTCGCCGCTCTATTCGCTGGTCAGCCCCGGCTCAGCCTGGGGCACCCAAGAAACCATCGACTACTTGAATACGGCCGTGCAAGCCGTCCGCGACGAGTTTCCGGACACGCCGCCCCTGGCTTTGGGGGACATTGGCGCGCGCCACGGCGGCCCGCTGCGCCCGCACATCAGCCACCAAGCGGGTCGTGACCTCGACATCAGCTTTTACTACCGAGACGGCACGCGCTGGTATGCGCGCGGCACGCGAGAGAATCTGGATTTTCCGCGCTTATGGGCGTTCGTCCGCGCGCTGATCGAAAAGACCGACATCGACTTGATCTTGCTCGACCAGGGGCTGCAAGAGCCGCTCAAGGAGTACGCGCTGACGATCGGCGAGGACCCGGCCTGGCTGGCTTCGATCTTTCAAGGCAAGGGCGCGCAGCGAGCCATCATTCGCCACGCTCCGGGCCACGCGACGCACCTGCATTTGCGGTTCTATAACCCGCTGGCCCAAGAGACGGCGCGGCGCTGTTACGCCTCGCTCGCCCGCCACCAGCTCGTCCGCGCCCCCGTGCAATACACCACGCACAAGGCCAAAAAGAACGAGACCTTGGCCATGATCGCCAAAAAATACGGGAGCACGGTGCGCGCCATCAAGGACGCCAACGGTCTGCACTCGAACTTGATTCACGAGCAGGCCGTGTATCGCATCCCGCTCAGCGGTGGCGGTCTTCGTGTCCCGCATACCGAGCGCGTGCGCATTCCGGCGCGACGCCCCCCACCCGCACGTCGCGAGGTGGGCGAGGCACGTAGTTCGCTCTCAACGCGCGAACAAGAATAAGAGGCCCGCGCTATCTTGGAGCTCGCACTGGAGCCCGCCATCGGCGACCTTGGCGACCCAGTCGAGCGACGCGGGCAGGAGTGGTTCGATCGGCTTCACGCGCACTCGTAGGCCCCCCGGCTGTTGATTGATGGTCTCGCACAGGTTGTTCGCGACCTCGCTCATCGCCCCCACGATGTCGTCGCTCGGGGCGGGGAGCGCGCGCTGCGCTTCAATCTCGTGCTCCGGAAGCGACATCAGCGCTCCGCCGAGCGCGATCGCAGCGGCCCGATCGGCGACGATGGCTCCGACGTCGTGGCCCTCGTCGTCGATCAAGCGCGAGACCCAACACGGCCCGAGCGTACTCGGCGAGAAAGACACGGGGCGCTTTTCGCGCACGCTGGCCTGATCCCCAATCAGCGCGTGCAGGCTCTCGTTGATGGCCGCGACCGACGGCAAGCGCAGGCCAGATGACGGCAGTGAAGGCTCGCCCGAAATCCGCGTCGCGGTCGCCGCTCCAGGCGGCACGGCGGGCGCGGTGGCTGCAGTCTGGGGTACATCCAAGCCCTTGGGCATCACGAACGAAGGCGTTGGCGGGATCGAGAGCACGTCGCCACCGCGGCCTGCGCTGTTCCACTGCGATTCCAAGCGTTGCACCCGCTCCCGCAGCCGTTCGTGCGATGCGCGCAGCACGAGCAACTCCGCTCGCAGTTCGGCCACTTCACCGGCACGGCCGCTGCCTGGCGGCATCGAGCTCGGGCGATTGCCCTCACGGCGCGGCGCGAGCTCACCGGGTACCCAATCGCCATCGACCGCGTCGAACGCCCGCTCCTCGTCCGAACGTGCCCCGCGCATAAGCTGCCCTGCTGCGGCGGCCAGCCCGGGGTTGTCACCGGAGCGCTTCAAGTGCTGGAGCACCGCGTCGGCGCCCTCCAAGCGTTGCACGCGCGGCTGAAACACGTTGCGCTCGACCGGCACGAGCTTGACCATCTCGAGCACCCACGTTCCGCGGCGCCACAACAGGCGCGCAGGCGTGGCAGTCGTCAGTAAGTCGCCAGCGATGGACATCCAGGAACGAGCAACGGCCGGACGCCCGCAAACTTTAGCGAAAAGGCTCTAGCGCTTGGCGCCTTCGAGCTTGCGCTCGAGCAGGGCGTACAGCACCGCAGCGGCCGTATACAGCCGATTTTCTGCTTGGTCGAAAATCATCGAGCGCGGCCCGTCCGCCACCTCTGCCGAGACTTCTTCGCCACGGTGCGCGGGCAGGCAATGGAGAAAAATCGCGTCCGGCTTGGCGTTGGCGAACGTCTTTTCCTCGATTTGATACGGGCTCAGCGCCTGCTGACGCGCCGCCTTTTGGTCTTCCGAATCTCCCATGGACAGCCAAACGTCGCTGTACAGCGCGTCTGCGTCGTGGGCCGCTTCAGCCGGATCCTCACTGATCACGATCTCGCTGCCGCTCTTCTTGGCCACCTGGCGTGCGGCATCGACCAACGCTTCGGACATCTGATAGCCCTTGGGCGCGGCGATCGCGAAGTTTGCGCCCATGATGGCGCAGGCTTCCATCAAGCTGACGGCCACGTTGTTGCCATCCCCGATGTAGGCGACCTTACACTTGTCGAGCGGGCCGCGTTGCTCGGCCAAGGTCATCAAATCAGCCAGGCTCTGGCAAGGGTGATGGCCATCGGTGAGCGCGTTGATCACGGGGATGGAAGCGGCCGCCGCAAAACGCTCGACGTCTTCATCCTTGAAGGTGCGGATCACGAACGCGCGCACGAAGCGACTGAGTACGCGCGCGGTATCTTCGATCGTCTCCCCTCGCCCGAGCTGGAGATCGTTCGGCCCCATGCTGATGGCTTGCCCGCCGAGGCGCGCGACCGCGGTTTCGAATGACACGCGTGTGCGCGTGGAGGGCTTGTTGAAGTACAGGGCTACCGAGTCGTTCTGCAATGCCGTGCACCGTTGGTAGGGCTTGGCTTTGAACTTGACCGCGCGTGCCAACAAATACTTGAAATCGGCCCGACTGAGATCGGACGTCTTGAGAAGGTCCTTCATGGGAGCTACCGGCCCTGTGCTTATAGTCCGTCGCTCGGGTCATGTCCCCGTTTTTTATACGGATTGGGGCGATTCGAAGGCCCGAGTTCGGGCGCGTCTTACGCTGGTGAGCGCGCAGGTGAGCTGCTAGCTTGCGCCCCCATGGCGAACCCAACCGCGACACTTTCCACCTCGCTCGGTGACGTGGAAATCGAAATCTACAGTGACAAGATGCCGCTCACGGCAGCGAACTTCATCAAGCTGGCAAAGGCCGGCTTCTACGATGGGCTGCATTTTCATCGAGTCATCAACGGCTTCATGATCCAATTCGGCTGTCCGCACAGCCGCGATCCCAAGAGCCCGCGCGCCGGCACCGGCAACGCCCCTGACGGCACAATCAAGGACGAGCACCCCGTAGACGCCAAGCTGTCGAACGAGCCGGGCACGCTTTCGATGGCCAACACTGGCCGCCCCGACAGCGGTAGCTGCCAGTTTTTCATCAACACGGTGCACAATAGTTACCTGGATTGGTTCACACCCGGTGCCTCCAAACACCCGGTGTTCGCCAAAGTGGTGAAGGGGCTCGACATCGTGAAGAAGATCGAGACCACGCCCACCGCTGCCGGGGACCGCCCGCTGACGCCAGTGGAAATGGTGAAAATTACGGTCCACGACTGAGTTTTCTGACCTTCCGGCGTGGCGGTGTGGCGGTGTGGCGGTGTGGCGGTGTGGCGACCAACGGCGCACACTAACCAAGGCGGAGGCCCGCTACGCTCGCCTCCGTTTGGTGCCGGATCGAAAAAGATCCGGCTGAACCCTTGAGCCAGGGGCCCGAGTCTGTAAGGATTTCAAGATCTAATGTGAATACCGCGCCGCACGCCCCTCCCCCACGTCCCGTAACGGGGGAAATTTCCCAGGGCCACGTGCTTGGGAGATACGAGCTACTGCTGCCCATCGCGACCGGTGGGATGGCGATGGTGTGGGCGGCCCGGGTCAAGGGCACCCGCGGCTTCCAAAAGATCGTCGCCGTCAAGACGATGCTCTCCAAGTTGAGCGAAGACGCGCAGTTCGAGCAAATGTTCTTGGACGAGGCGTCCCTGGCTTCGCAGATCCGCCATCCCAATGTGGTCGAGATCTCGGACCTCGGCGAGCAAGACGGCGTGCTCTACCTGGCGATGGAGTGGATTGACGGAGTTCCACTCAATCAATTGATGAAGACGGCGAAAGCCAGCGGTGGCGTGCCCCTGCCCATCGCCGTGCGCATCGTGATGAACGCTTGCGCCGGTCTGCATGCCGCTCATGAGCTGCGTGACGCCAGAGGCCAGTTGATCGGGCTCGTGCATCGCGACGTCTCGCCGCAAAACATCTTGGTCACCTACGACGGCGTCTCGAAGGTGGTCGATTTCGGGGTGGCCAAGGCGACCGCTATGGGCGGGGGAGCTACGGTGGCGGGGCAGCTCAAGGGCAAAGTCAGCTACATGGCGCCCGAGCAAGTGCGTGGTGAAGCGATCGATCGGCGCGTGGACATCTTCGCGATGGGCATCGTGCTTTACTCGCTCACGAGCGGAAAGCACCCATTTCGCCGCGAAAGCGAGGCGGCCACCATGTACACCATCGCCTCGGACGAGGCCGTGGTTCCGCCGCGTAGGTTCCTGCCGAATTATCCGGCCAGTCTGGAGGCCGTGCTGCTCAAGGCGCTGGCCAAAGACAAAAATGACCGCTTTGCCTCGGCGAGCGAGTTTCAGCGAGCGCTGGATCAGTGTCTGCCCGCGGCCGAGCGCGCCAACACGGACGAAGACGTCGGAGCGTTCATCCGGCAGCTGTTCGGCAGCAAGCGCGAAGAGAGCCGCGCGGCGCTGGCTGATGCGCTGGCGCTCGCGGACAAGTCGCGTCCGGACATCACGGCCAACCCGCTCACTCAATCCCAGCGTCGCTCGCTGTCGGACGTCGGGGTGAACGTTGCCGCTTTGGGCGACCAGAGCAAGACCTTCGGCATCTTGGGCGCCGCCCCCGTTTCTTCCGCCCGGCCGCGCAAAATCGCGCTGCTCGTGCTCGCGTTGTGCGGGGCCGTGCTGTTGGCTGCGGCGGCCGCGTTCGCCCTATCCAAGTCGAACCGCAGCGCCGAGGTAGCGAAGCCAACACCGTCAGCGAATGAAGCCGCCAAGCCCACCCCAACGACGAACGCAGCTGAGCCGGATGCGCCGCCCGTGGCAGTGCAGATGCCACCCGTCGAGACCGAGCGCGCCTTGGTCGCGCCCGCGCCGGTCGCGCCGCGCACTCTGGCGACGCCCCGAGTGTTTCCCCCCGTTCCGGCTCAACCTCCGCCCCCGGCTTCCGCCAAGCCAAAGCCCACCGCGCCCAAATGGCGTCAGGATCCCGGCTTTTGAGCAGCGGCGAGCGGCGCGTCCACCAAGCTTAGAAACGGCCCGCCCAAGACACGCCAGCTAGGCTGTTCGGCGCGCTGGGCAAGAGCATCATCCCGGACTTGGCGGCTGGCGCGTGCTTGCGCTGCAGCACGAGCATCGTCACTGCGGTGCCCACCCCCACCACGCCGACGCCCAGGGCGATCTGTGCCGTCACGTTGTAGAGCTTGAGGTTCGAGTATTCCCCAGCGGCAGAGCTCGGGCAGGCGTCATGGTTCGGACCACACTGCTCTTCGAGAGAATGCAGCGTGCTCTGGCGCAGGGCGAAGAGCACGCCCGAGCCGATCAAGCTGGCGATGCCCACGCCGCCAATCACGTAGGGGATCAAGCGTGGATTGCTCTTGTCCGTGGCCTCCCCGGCGCCGCCGATCGGGCTAGGGCGGGTTTCTTTGGGTTCGGGCGTAAGCGCGACGTCCACGCTCTTCTGCTCGCTCTCCGCGATCGTTACGGTTTGGCTGAACGGCAACGCGCCGGGCCCCTTGGCAGAGACGGTGTGGGGGCCAGGATCGAGCGGCACCGGGACGCCCACCGAGCTTGCGCCCAGCTCCACGCCGTCGAGCTGGATCTCGGCGGCCTCGGCGCCGGTGCTGCGTTGAATCACGAGCTTCGGGATGTTCGCTTGAAGGCGGGTGACCGCCGCGTCCACCTCGGCTTTGAAGTCTTCACCGACGCTATCGGCGTCCGCGAATGCCAGCTGGTAGCCGCCCAGAGCGGTCACCAAACGGCCGAGCTTCTCTTCGCAAGAAGCAATGTGGAAGCGCACTTGCGGCGTCATGCGCACTTGGCCGACATCGCGAAATTGCTCGAGCGCAGTGCTGTAGTTGCCCGCTTGCTCGAGCTCGATCGCGCGCTGGAATTGCGCGCGCGCCTTGGACAACTCTTTCTTGTCTTGGGCGCCAGCGGGACGCGCCGAGAGCGCTACCGACAGCGCTGGCAGGGCCACGAGCGAGCCTCGCAGACAAGCGGTGATTACCAGCCGACAGACCAAGCTCGAGCCGAACGGACGCAGCATGCAGCCTGCAATCATACATCCACGGGCACACGCGAGCGAGTCCAGTCGGCGCACAGGCAAATCCGAGGCATTTCGTCCGATCTGCACACACCGCCTTACGCGCAGCAGCAGTCGGTGCCATCTTCCGCTCGGCTTGGCAGACGATCGAAAAATACCGGAAGGCCGCATGGGGCGCTTGGTTCGCCTGGCTGGCTTGGGCGCTCGAACCAGCGCAAGCCTGCTGTTCTCGAAGACCGGCGAAAACGCCGCCGAGCGCGCCGCCGAGGTGCTCGGTACGTTGCGCGGTATCGCCGCCAAGGTCGGTCAGATGGCAAGCTACGTGGACGGCATCGTGCCCGAGGCGCAGCGTGAAGCGTACGAGATTGCCCTCCGCAAGCTCCGCGATCAAGCGCCCACCTCGACGAGCACGGAGATCCGAGCGCTGGTCGAGCTCGAGCTCGGCGCCGGGATTTCCGAGCTATTTGTCGATTGGGAGGACGAGCCCGTGGCCAGCGCTTCGATCGGCCAAGTGCATCGCGCGCGGCTCGCGGACGGCCGCGTGGTCGCGGTCAAGGTTCAGCATTCAGGCATCGCCAAGGCGGTCGAGAGCGATCTCGAGAACGTCGGCATGCTCGAGTCCGTGATCGGCACGGTCGTCGGCAAAGGCGTCAACTCGCGCGGCATGCTGAACGAAGTGAAAACGCGTTTCCGTGAAGAGCTCGACTACCGCCTGGAGGCTCGCCGGCAAAGTGAGTTTGCCCAGATCTTCCGCGGCGACCCGCAGATCTTCGTGCCCCAAGTGATCAGCGAGCGCTCGAGCATGCGGGTGCTCACGAGTGAATTCGTCACCGGCTTCAGCCTGGATGAAGCGGCGACTCGCAGCGAAGCCGAGCGCCGCGCTTACGCAGAAGCGCTGTGGCGCTTCGTCTTCAAGGGCAACCTGGTGGGCGGCATGTTCAACGCCGACCCGCACCCGGGCAACTACATCTTCCAACCCGAGGGTCGCATCGCGTTCCTCGACTTCGGCTGCGTGCAACCGATCCATGGCGGGCGCATGGGGCCGGCGCGCGCGTTGCATCGCGCCGCGGTGGAGAAGGACGAGCAGAGCTTCGCCGAGCAGGTGCGCCTGATCATGGAGACCCGGGGCGGGCTGTACGAGGATTTGGCCATCGCCTATTCGCGCCGCTGCTTCGAGCCGCTGTTCGCCTCGCCCTACCGCATCACCCGCGAGTTCGTGCGAAAGCTGGTGGTCGAGATCGGCGACATGAAGCAAGTCATGTTCAAGAAGGGTGGCAATTTCGTGCCGCTGCCCGAGGGCATGCTGTTCATGAATCGCCTGCAGTTCGGCTTCTATTCCGTGCTCGCACGGCTCGACGTGGAGGTCGATTACGCCGCTGTCGAGCGCGCCTTCATGGCCGGTGTCGCGCCGGAGGCGCACAGTGCGTAGGAGGTTGCCCGCTGCTCATGTGTCACGCCGAGACTACCCGCTCGCCCCCACCGAAAGTTCGCTCGCCGTTGGAACCGGTTCCCACGAATAACTGGCTTTACCGGGGCCGGCGCCGATGCCAGAATACGGAACTAGTTCCATACCTAGCCCCGCTGCTGCAAGGACCTCGGCTACATGAAGTACGGCTACTTCGACGACCAGACCCGCGAGTACGTGATTACCAACCCGCGCACGCCGGTCAAATGGATCAACTACGTGGGCACGCTCGCCTTCGGTGGCTTCGTCGACCACACGGGCGGCCTGTTGCTGTGCAAGGGCGATCCTGCCCTGAACCGCATCACCAAGTACATCCCGCAGCTGCCCGGGTCCCAGTTCAAGGGGCACACGCTCTACCTGCGCAAGCGCTCGAGCCAAGGCTCGCAGATTTTCTCGCCGCTGTTCGTGCCCACCCTCGATACTTACGAGCGCTATGAGTGTCGCGTCGGCCTCGGTTACAGTCACTTCCGTACGGAGTTCCACGGCATCCGAAGCGAGGTCAGCGTCTTCGTCCCGAGCGGTGAAGCGATCTTGGTCCAAGAGGTCAGCATTACCAATCTCACTGCCGAGCCCGTCGAGATCGACGCGGTCCCTTTGCTCGAGTACACGCACTTCGACGCGCTCAAGCAATTCACCAATGCGGACTGGGTGCCGCAGACGATGCAGAGTGAAGCGCACGACGACGGCGGCGGCCTCCAGATCTTGTCCCAGTTCGCATTCATGAACAAGGACCAGCGGCAAACGTATTTCACGGCCAACGTCCCGGTCAGCTCCTTCGAGACCGATCGCCGTCTGTTCCTGGGCGACAACGAATACGGCACGTTTCAACGGCCATTGAGTCTGGAGCAGAAGGAGCTCTCGAACACCTTGGCCCTACGCGGCGACAACATCGGCGCGCTGATGTTGCCACTCGGAACGCTTGCCCCGGGGGAGACCAAACGCTTCGTCACCTTGCTCACCCAGCAAGAGGGCACTCGCTCGCAAAGCCTGGCGGCGGCGCGCGCCTTGTTCGAAAAATATCGCAGTCACGAGGCGGTGGCCTCGGCGCGCGCGGCGATGGGCGTCGAATGGGACAAGTACCTCGGCCGGGTCCAGGTGAACACGCCCGACGCCAGCATGAACAGCATGCTGAACGTGCACAATCCGCGTCAGTGCTACATGACCAAGAACTGGTCGCGGGATCTGTCGCTGTATCAGCTGGGCTTCGGCGGCCGCGGCATCGGCTTCCGCGACAGCTCACAAGACGTGATGGGCGTGATGAGCGCCATGCCGGAAGAAGCGCGTGAGCTGATCGAGAAGCTGCTCAGTGTGATGAAGAGCAACGGCTCGGCCATGCACCAGTTCTACGCCTCGACCATGGTCGCCAACGAAGGCGATTCCCGCGAGTACGAGGATCGCCCCAAATTCTACGGCGACGATCACCTGTGGATCGTGTTCGCGGTCTGCGCCTATCTGAAAGAGACCGGCGATCTACGCTTCCTCGATCGCGTGCTGCCCTACTACGAAAAGGACAAACATGGCGCGCCGCGCGAACAAGGCACGGTGCTGAACCACCTCGAGCGCGCGGTCGAGTTCACCAAGACGAACGTGGGCCGTCACGGCCTCCCCTTGCTCGGTTTTGCCGATTGGAACGACACGGTCAACCTGAAGACGGGCGCCGAGTCCTTGTTCGTCGCCAACCAATACGGCAAGGCGCTGCTGGATTTGATCGAGCTATTCGAGTTCCGCGGTGGGCACGCGCAGGCCGACCGTTACCGCACGGACTACGAGCACATGCGCGGCCTAGTCAATGAGTACGCTTGGGACGGCGAGTGGTACGTGCGCTATTTCGATCATGATGGTTCGCCCATCGGTTCGAAGAAGAACGCGCAGGGCCAAATCTGGACCAACGGTCAGAGCTGGCCGGTGATCTCCGGCTTTGCCCCGCGCGATCGCGCCGAACGCGCGCTCGAGTCCGTGCATCGGCTGCTCAACACGCCGAACGGCATCAAGCTCAGCAGCCCGGGCTATGACGGCTTCGATCCCGCAAAAGGCGGCGTCACCACTTACCCGCCGGGCGCCAAGGAAAACGGCGGGATCTTTCTACACGCCAACCCCTGGGTGATGATCGCCGAAACGCTGATCGGCAACGGCGATCGCGCGTTCGAGTACTATAACCAGATCAACCCCGCCGCGAAGAACGATCTAATCGACACCTACGAGTGCGAGCCGTACGTGTACGCGCAAAACATCCTGGGCAACGAGCACCCGCAGTTCGGCCTCGCGCGCAACAGCTGGCTCTCCGGCACCGCCTCTTGGGTCTACCAAGTAGGCACGAAGCACATTTTGGGCGTCATGCCCAACTACGGCGGGCTCGAGATCGACCCGTGCATCCCCAAAGCCTGGGACGGCTTCAGCGTCCGCCGTCAATTCCGCGGCTCGGAGTATCGGATCGAAGTAACGAACCCCGAACACGTCTCGAAGGGCGTGCGCCAAGTCATCGTCGATGGCGTCGCGATCCGGGGCAACCTCATCCCCGCCTTCGACGACGACAAGCCGCACACGGTGCAAGTGATCCTCGGCGCGATCGCCGCCGCCGACGAGGAAGCCGCGCAATAACTCTCAGGAGTTATTTTGTTGATGGTCACGCGCCCGGCGCGTGACGTCACGGCCTTCGGCGTCAAAGCGCGACTGCAAGCCGTCGCTAAGCTGCCTCGCGGCTGTCATGTTCGACCGCATGCGCCGGCCGCGATCGGACAGACAAAGTCAGCAGACGAGCACGAAGGCTCGCCCGTTCCTGGCTTCGATCGTACTAGACACGAACACGATGACACGACTGCGAGAGCGAGAACCGTGAGGCTCTTTCTAAAGACACTCACCGCATTGACGGTGGCTGCGTCACCGTGGATTGCCGCGCACCTGGGTTGGGGGGCGGTCAGTGAGGAGAGCCGGAAGGGCGTTTTTTTCCCTATTCGGCGTGCTGGTGCTGGCGATCTGGGACTTCGTGGACTTTTACATCCCGCGCGAGCAGCTGAGGCGTTTCGGCAAGGACTACTGCGATAAGCTCGCCAAAACCCTGCGCGAGCGCCCGGCACCCTTCCCGAAGATGGGCGAAGATATCCGCCTCAATGTGCTGTACGTGCGCGGCCTCTGGTTCTTCTCTTGGTTCAAGTGGGTGGCCAACTACGGCTATACCGACAACGCGACCATCGCGCCCGATCTGCACATGCTGCTGGCGAAGTGGCAGGGGATTGCGGGCGTCGCGGTTGCGTCGTGCAAGCCCCAGTGGGCGACGCTCTGGACCGATACGCCGCCGTCATTTACCTTCGCCCAACGCTGGACGTTCCAAAACAAGTTCAAGTTGTTCGGACCTCAATTGGACCGCACCGCCGAGGTCCGAGCGGTGCTCAGCATCCCGCTGGTTCGACGTTTGGGCGGCTCCCACAACCCGCGCGGCAAGGTCGTTGGGGTCATGAACCTCGATGCAATTACCGAAGCCGGGGCGGCCTGGCTTGCCGATCGGCAAAAGCGCGGTGAATTGCTGCAATTTCTCGCCGATCATGGCGGGTTGCTTGCGTTTCTCGATTGAAGCCCTAGTCTTGAACTACCCGAGGTGAAGATGAACAACGCGAAGAAGCCCGGTTTCGAGCCGCGAATCGTCGAGCTAGATTACGAACCGCGCTTGGCTGTCGACGTTGCATTCGATCCCCCTCGGCCTCCGCGGGCAGAGCTCGACTCCACGTGCGACGGAGCAGCCCATTCTTCGCTCGCCGCAGGCTAAAAGCGGAGCGATCGGGCCCGTGCGTCGAACCCAGCTTTCGGCGCGTCCTTCCGTCTAGGCCCTTGAAACGCTTGTCCGACAGCAGCGAAGAGCTCGATTGCCTGACCTGTTCCGCGTGTTGCCGCGGCCACGCAGGCGTGATCCCGGTGAGCGCCGAAGATCTGGTGCGCTTTCGCCGCGCGGGACGGCCGGAGTTGGCGGAGCGGATCGTGCCCGGACACTTCGGGGACGAAGCCATGGAGACGCGCGCTGATGGCGCGTGCGTGCATTTGGGCCGGCCCGGGCTACCGCACCATTGTTCGATCTACGATGTGCGCCCGAACATCTGTGGTGAGTTCGAGCGCGGCAGTTGGCAGTGTTTGGAGGCGCGCCGCTTCGCTGCGCGGGCGAGCTGAGCCTTCAAGCGCGCTCTACCTCGCCGACTGACCCGCCCTCCGCAAAACCCAAAAATTTCAGGAAGCCCCGCGCGTCGCACAGCCGATGCCCGAACCGCGAGCGGCGCCGCTGCAGGCGATTCCAGCGGCTGACTTGCGCCAAATAGCTGCGGTGCTCGGCCCAGCGTAATTCATCGGCAGCGCGCAGCGCGTGGGGGTCATTGCTGCCGTCGCGCGCGTAATCGCAGTCCGTGCCCGCGAGCAAGCGTAACCTCCGGATCCCGCCGCGCCGGCCGAAACTCGCGCTGAACGGATACACGCGGCAGTTGCCGGGGCGCGCCGGATAGACGCCGCAACGCTCGTCCGGACCGAGAAAAACGCACGCCCCGTCGCGTTGCGCCAGAGCCATCAGCGCGTGCCCCGCTTCGTGATCGAGCAGCACGAGGCTACCCGGTTCGCCGATCAGATCGACCTCGTGCGTCGGCAGCCAAGCGACGATCTCGGACGCGGGACGCCCCGTAGCCTCGACCAAGCGCCGCACGTCCGCGTGCGTCAGCGGAACGCGCAGATCCCGACAACAATTACCGCAGCCGGTGCAACGAAATCGCAGGTGCCCGAGGCCGCTCGCCATGGCCCGAGCCTGCCTCAGTTTGTCCAAGCGCGCCGACGGGGCGCTGAAAAGGCAGACAAATGCCGGCAAATGCGCCGGTTGCGGTGACGACGATTTCTTGCTGAAAATGCTCGGAATGCTTTCTGTCGAGGCACGGGGACCGGCTTACCGCATCGTCAGCGAACGGCTGGTGATTCGTTGTTGGGAGCCGCGTGACGCGGTCTCCCTCAAGCTCGCGGTGGACGGCAGCTTGCCCCACCTCCGCCCCTGGGTAGCGTGGGCTGCCAACGAACCCACGCCGCTCGATCAAAAGGTGGCTTGGCTACGCAAGTGCCGAGGCGAGTTCGATCTCGGACTCGACTACAGCTACGGCGTGTTCTCGAAGGACGAGTCTGAAGTGATCGGCGGCGCCGGTTTGCACCTGCGCCAGGGCTTGAACGTGCGAGAGATCGGCTATTGGGTCGCCAGTCAGCATTGTCGGCGCGGCTACGCGACCGAAGTCACCCGCGCGCTGCTTCGCATCGGCTTCGAGGTCGACGCGGCCGCTCGCATCGAACTACGCGTCTGGCCCGAAAATCGACACAGCCGAAAAATCGCGGAAGCCCTCGGCTTCGTCAGCGAAGGCACCCTGCGCGGAATTTCGCGCGACGCCGACGGCCGCCCCTGCGACGTCAACGTGTTCGCGCTGCTGCGCGACGACTACGAATGCGGGCCGGTCCCGAACTTCCCCCTGCGCGCCCAAGACGTCTCAGGTCACGACTTGCTCTGACCGGCCACGAAACACCGTCAAAGCTGCCCCCGGCCCCGCGCTTCCGGCCAATCGACGCAAATTACCAAAATCATTCAGATCAGGGTTGTCTGAGCCGACCCTACGGATTATGTTCCGCCGCCCTAAACGTCCCCATCGTCTAGCCCGGCCCAGGACACGGCCCTTTCAAGGCTGTAACAGGGGTTCGAATCCCCTTGGGGACGCAATCAGTAGTGCAAAGTGGGCCAACGGTCGCCGCTCCCGAAATCTGGTAGCGGCGACCGTCCTTTGTCTGCACGGGCGTGAAGCGCAACGGGCCGTCTAACAGCGCCTCGAGCGCCTTCCGCCCCTCGACCACATTCCGGGTGAGCAACTCTTGGAAGTCGCCCAGCCGCGCGCGTGCCTCTTTCTCGAGCCGGCGTACTTCGAGGTCCAGCACCCCCGGCGCCACGGCCAGTACTTCGAGCCGAGCACGCACCTCAGTGAGCCGCTTCTCACGCTCCCCGATCACGGCCGCGATCGTGGGGGATTCCAGCCCGCTGGCCAGCGCTGCAACCAGCCGATCGAGCTCCCCGCGGAGCCGCTTCGCTTCGGCCTCAAGCTCGTCCCGTTCCGCGTTGGGTGCCTCGGTACGCGCGGCCAGACGCTTGCGCACTTCGATAAGTACTGCGCCGATCACTTCCTCGTTCAACACGTTCGCCTCAATCCACTCGACCACCGCACGATCCACGTCGAGCATGGGCCGCTTGAGCGTGTTGCCGCAGACGGCCTCGCCGCGGTTGTGGTTGTGCGAGCAGCCATAGAGCTTCTTAATTTCCGTGCCGTGCTTCGCGCGCATGACGAGCATTGAGCCGCCGCACTCCGCGCAGCGACCGAGACCCGCCAGCAGATGCTTCGGCACCGGGCCGACCGCGCCCGCCTTCCACGGCGTCTCACGAGCGCGCATTGTGGCTTGGACCTGCGTCCAGAGATCTTGCGAGACGATCCGGAGCTCCTCGCGCGTCATGCGGATGCACGCATCATCGGCACGCACGAGCCGCACTTTCGTTCCGCCGCGGTAGGCCTTGGCTGCCTTCCCCCAAACCAGAACGCCGATGTAGCGCTCGCGCAGCAACATCTCGCGGATCATTCCGGGCGCCCAGGATCCGCTGCCGCGTCGGCCTGCGCGCGGCGCCGGAACTCCGCGTCGATTTAGCCCTTTCGCAATTGGCCGGTAGCCCTTGCCTGCAGCGCGAAGCTCGAAAACCTCGCGCACGATCGCGCCCTCGGCTTCGTTGATTCTGTAGTCGACGTGAACACGGCGCCCGCCCTCATCGATCGGCACATTGTCGTACCCGTAGCAGCGACCGCCGGTGTTGAGACCGCGCCGCGCCTTCGTCTCGAGGTGCTCACGCGTGCGGCCGGCGATCTTTTCACGCTCGAGCTCCGCTGCGAACCCACGCAGAGCCATCATGATCTTGTCGGTGGCACCGTCGAGCGTGATCTCGTTCCCCTCGAAGTAACAGAATAAGCGCTTGCCACTCTCGACAATGTCTTGCACTACTAGGCCCGTGCGATGCATGTCGCCACCGAGCCGCGTATCGTCGCGCAGCACCACCGCGTCGAACTCGCCGGAGTTGAGCGCGTTCAACAAGGCGATCAGCCCCGGGCGCTTTTTGAATTCGGCTCGACTGACCGCGTCGTCTTGATAGAGATGGCCAGGCGCGACCGCCCAGCCTTTACTCTCGATGTAGCGGACGGCTTCCTGAATCTGAACGTCAAGTGACGCGACTTGGTGTTCTTCCGTACTGCGTCGGGCGTAGATGGCGCATCGCACGTTGGTATCCTACCGCTGCTTGGGCTGCGTTTGGAGAAGGTCCGCAACAAGTACCTCTGCAAGCGCTTGAACAAAGGGGACCAAGCGAGGATCAGGGGCGTGCCCCCCCGGGCCACGGATCGCAGAAGCGCGGGCTAAGCCGCGCGTCTTCGGCGCGGGATCAAGGCGGGCCGAGCGCCGATCACTCACGGCAATCCGCTTCACGCCTTATCGTCCCCGCGCGAAACGAGGTCGGTGTCCTGGGCTTGGGTATCAGGCACGGGTAACCCACCGGTGGCGCGCGCTGGCTGTGCGAGAAATCGGGTCAGCTCGTCGCGCCATACCAACCGGCGTCGCCCCGGGCGGATGCTCGCGAGGCGGCCGGTCTTGATCCAGTGGCGGACAGTGCTGACGGATACGCGAGCGAGCTTTGCTACCTCCTCGAGTTGTAGAAGCTCGCCATCAGTCGCCATTGAGGTCGATCTTGCTCGTGGCGGTCGACGCGCCAAGTGCTCACCGCACCCCCCCCTCAGATGACTACCTCCCCCTCTATGACGGCATGGCGCTCGGGCCATCGGAGCACGGCAAGCCGATGCCAACAAAGCAATCCTGTCCGCGCCGCCGACGCCCCGCCACTGGGTCAGGGTCACTCTATGAGAGTGAGTGACCCGCTGACCCGCTGTCGCTAACCCGGGACTGACCCACCAGTGACCCGCTCGTGACCCGCCGATCCGCGGTAGTGCCAAACGGGTGATCCTTGCCTTGATCGGTCCTCGATGATGCCGTTTAGAACCAGGAACTCTGTCACCGTGGCCATGCTGGTCGCGTTGCACTTGGTCGCGTCGCGAAGCGCGCGGGTCGTCGCGCCTGGGCGGGACTTCAGAAACTCGACTACGGCATCACACTTGCGAGAAAATGCCGCTGTCGGTTCTTTTTTTGTCCCGTCCGGTGCGTCCACCGCCAGCACGTCCACGCCACCGTTCTCAGTGTCGGTGATGGCGATGCCGAACGGATCGACGAACCGTCCGCTGCGTCCCTTGGTCTGGGTTGCGAGCAAGGGCTGCCCTTCTTCGTAAGCCAAGTGCAGCACTGCGTCGAAGGCGTCGAAGATTGCTGAGCTGCCGCGCCCGGCCTCGCGTGGGTCGATCTTGGTGACCGACTGCGAGACCTTCTTCGTGTGCGATAGCACGACCAACGCGCCCCTGGTCTCTTCGATGACCGCCTTGATCGCGTCGATCGGCCTTCGCGCCTCGCTCGCGTTCTCTTCGCCGCGCGTTGCCGCTCGGAGCGTGTCAACGATGAACAAGTCGTAGTCCGAGGCCAACCTGCGAATCTCGTCGGTGAAGCGCGGGTCGTCCAGGTACATGCTTGGCATGCTGCAGAGACCAAGCTGAAGATCTGTAGACGCGATGCCGCGAGCCTTCGCGTTTGCCTGAATGCGGCGGCGCGCCTCGCGGCTCCCGTTCTCGAAGTCCAGGTACAGCGCTCGGCACTTCTTAGTCTCGAAGCGGCCGAGGAAGGCCGTGCCAGCGGCGCTCGCCACAGCCATGTGAAAGCCGAGCCACGACTTGCCCGAGCTTCCGTAGGCCAGAATCTGAAGCGCTGTCCCGCGCACGACGAGCTGATCGACCAGGTATTCGAGGGGCGCGAGCTCTGCGAATATCTCAGCCGGCCCGAGAATCTTGAGCAGCGGAAGCCGCTTCGCCTGGGCGTCCATCCCGACTGCCTCATGCGCGGGCGGCGCGTCAAGCGCGTCAGCATCCGTGTGCTCGTGCTCGCTCGACAGCTCTGTATAGTGACTGCTCGGCATCGCCCAGTGCTGTTCGCGGTCCTCGACCGGGTTTGCTACGCGCGCTTTTTTGCAGGCTTCTTCGGCCTTATGGTGTAGTTCGCGCTCGGACCATGGAGGCTGACAGCGGACATTGAACTCGCGCAGCACGGCGAGTGTCTCGTCAAGATTTAGTTCGAAGTCGGCAGCGCATTTCCTGGCCACTGCCCACGTTGCGCCGTGTCCGTTCTGACCCGAGATTGCGGCATTCATCTTCGCGACGTAGCGGCGCGCGCGATCGATCCGACTGTTCGAACCTTTGCGCGGCGGCTTCGGGGCTGCCGGCGGTGCATCGCTCTGAGGCTCGAGCGCCGACGTCCAGCTCGTCATGGAAGCACCGCCGGTTCGCGAGCGTCGAACCAACGGTAAGGCCTTCCGCTGGCGTGCACACTCGGGGCCGCGACAATCTGTCCGCCCTCGCTACGAATGTCGACGCCCAGAGAAAGCTTAACGCGATTCTTCGGCGTATCCGGAGCGCGGAGCCCGTTCTTGAAGGCTGAGTCAGCTGACGTGATAGTCGCTGCGTGACGGAACGCGCGACTTCAGCTCGGCGACGATTGCTGAGCCGTGTCCATAAGGACCGGCGGCACGGTGACGAAGCCCAGCTCTGCCTCGAGCTCGACGGGGTCGAGGCGCGCGCGGGTGTGCGCCCAATAGGCGGGAGCGAGCTCGAGGTAACGAGCGCGCGGCCAATAGGGCATGATACGAATCATCTCGGCGAGGTACCGCTCGGGATCGAGGCTGTGCAGCTTGCAGCTTGCGATCAGGGAATAAAGGTTAGCGGCGGCCTCGGCATGGTCATCGGAGCCGAAGAACAGCCACGATTTCCTTCCGGTAGCCACGACTCTCAGTGCATTTTCGCTGTTATTATTGTCCATGCGCAGTCGGCCGTCCTCGAGGAAGCGTCGCAGAGCGAGCTCTTGTCGGATGGCGTAGCCGAGGGCCTTGCTGACGAGTCCGCGCGCCTGACTGCTCAAGTCATTCTGTGCGTGTACCCAGGCGAAGAACTCGTCGACGAACGGTGCGAGCACGGTCTTTCGATTGTGGAGGCGAG
The DNA here is from genome assembly GCA_037200885.1 of Pseudomonadota bacterium. Classification (GTDB taxonomy): domain Bacteria; phylum Myxococcota_A; class Polyangia; order Polyangiales; family Polyangiaceae; genus PMG-095. The sequence continues at coordinate 2,001,339 of JBBCIN010000002.1, read as the reverse complement.
CCGAGGGAGGCAGTTTGCTCCAGGCCTGATCGAGCTCGTACAGCTTGCGCACGCGCAAGAGTCCCTCGCGACCGACGGTGAATCCGGAGACCGCGGCTTCCCAAAAGCGTCTGCGAGCATGCGCCCAACAGGCCACTTCGCTGGGCGGTGCGTTGCCATCTTCGACAGCGTTACCTCGGAACAGCGCGTCGTAGATGGCGTGGGCGTCGGCTTGGATGTAGCCGGAGAAGCCGCGGAACATCTCGCACACCGCGGCGCTGGTGTGCTTGGGTTGAAACTCGAAGAAGACGTGCTTCTTATCGGCCAAAACCACGAAGAAGTGGCCTTTTCGACAGGGTTGCCGCCGCCCGTCTGGAAGTGGCTCCGGGCGGATCGCGACTCCGGTGGCATCAGTCGAAAGACAGAAAGCATTCTTGCGAGCGTCCTCGACGCAGGCAAGCACGATGGCGCCGAGGCAAGCCCCGATGTCTTCGGTCGAGCGTGCCATGGTCCCACGGTCGAGCTCGATGCCGTCGGCTTCGAGCTGCTCCTCTTGCCGAAAGAAGGGCATGCCGAAGCGAAATTTTTGGACGATGACGTGCGCGAGCATGCTGGGCGCGAGCAGCCCACGTCGAATCAACAAGGGAGGTAGGGCGGCGGTGACGATGCTGAAGCGCTTACCGTCCTGCTCGACCACAGTTGCGCCATCCGGTGGCGGCTTGGACCCTCCATCCGCACTCGGCGTCTTGTATTTGGCGCGGGCGAGCACCACGCGCACTGCTTCGGGCCGCTGGTAGCCGAGTTTGTAGCTCAGCTCCCAGCCGATGAAGGTGCCGCCATCTTTCTCAACGTCAGCGTCGCGAATCTCAATGCGGCGCTGGGGTAGGTCGTCACGGTCGGCCAGATTTCTACGCCCTTTGCCCGGCGTTTTTCCCTTAGCGGGAGGTTTCCCGGAAGGGCGTGAGCCCGGCTCGTCTAGTTGATCGCCGCCGGGCGTGGCGTCGGCCATCGCCGCGTTACCAGCGAGCTGCTGGGCGAGCGCGTCGAGTTTCTTCTTGGTCTTCTCGAACTCCAGCTCGAGTTGGGTCGCGTCAACCCGTTCGGCCTTGGCAATGAAGATGCGACGCTTGAGCAGCTCGAACTGCTCCATCAGCTGTCGGTACGCCTTGCGAAGATTGTCGCGCTCGCTGGTGATGGCCAGAAGCTTGTTGGCTGTCGCGCTGAGCTTGTCGGTCGTCGCAGCCAGCTCGCCCTGCATGCGACGCACGAGGGCCTCGAGCTCTTGCTCGCGCGTTGTAGGAAACTCTGGCTCAGCGACGGTCACGCGAATATCGCTCTACCGAAGCGACATCGATTTGTCGACTCTTTCGTGCGTGAGGTGAGGAGTCAGTGCACACGCCTGCGGCGTGGTGCCGACTTTGGCGCGTCGCCGAGATCCACTCCATCGAGCAGCGCATCAAGAAGGGTCTCGTCGAGCTCGACGTGGCGCGCGTCGGGGGCGGTCGGGTCCGGCAGGCGAAAGACCCCGCGGTCCAAACGCTTATAAAATTGGCACATTCCTGAGCCATCGAAGAACAAGACCTTCACCGAGTCTTTTCGCTTACCAAAGAAGATGAACAACGCGCCGCTGCGCGAATCGTATCCGACGCGCTCGAGCGCTGCGCCAGCAAGCCGATCGAACGACCAGCGCATGTCGATCGGCTCGAGCGCGACGAACACTTGCACACCGCTCGGAATCATTCCCCACCTCGCAAGGCGAGCACGACATCTCGTAGCAGTAAGCGGTCGAACCCGCGCTCCACGGAGACTCTTGCGCCGCCGATCTCGAGCACCAACTTCTCAGCGATGGCGACTCGCGACGGACGTCGAATCACTTCCGCCATCTGAATCTTTTGCTTCCGTGCCCCGCGCGGCCGGCTACGGCGTTGCTTGCTCTTGCCCACGGCCCCGTTGCGCAATCGCGACGCCGCCCACGTCAACGTGCCGCTCGTGAACGGCTTACCCTCCGCAAACTCCGCCGCTGACTGCCCACTCCGAGTCCATTCCTCGATCCGGTCCACCCACATCGCTTCCGTACTTGGCTTCATGCCCGCGACGATGCCGACCAATCACGCTTTCCGGAAGAACGGGCTTCACGCGCCGGATACTCTTCGGCGTCGCCGCGTCGTCACGCAATCGGTAGATCAAGTGGATGCCTTTGCCGCTGCTCGCGGTAAGCGTCGGGGGGAGCGGGCCGAGGCGTTCCTCAAGCGGCGCCAACAGCGCGCGAGGCCCGTCGACGTCGACCGTCACGAGCCGAAAGCCGCCGGGCTGCATGCCCATTCGGAGACCGATGTTGAGGCGCCAGTTCGCGATCAACGCCTCGTCGAGCGCATTCAAGTCCATAGCCGCGGTCTGCCAGCCCACTGAGACCGGGTGTTTCCCGATTGCGCCGCAACTCGGCCGCCTGCATGTACACGCCCCGCGTTCGGCGACGCCGTGGATTGCGATCGGGTGGAGGCCGGCCTTGACGTACATGCGGATCGCGTCGCGCTTGTCAGTCTGTGCAATCCAGGCCAACGCGCGCCAGACGTCTGGTTTGATAACCGTGGTGGCGTGCGCTGCCATCTTCGAGCCCGATGGTGCCGCACCCCGGCTCGGCGCCTAGTGCTCGTTCGCCCCCCCCTCAGATGACTACTTGCCTTTCTTGGCGGCTTTTCGGCGAGAAAGCCGCTGCATTACCGCTCGCCCGTCGCCCCGCTCCGGCAACAGGGTCGCGATTTCAGGGTACGTGAACCGTTGCTCTCGAAGCCAACGCTCGAGCTGCACTCGGCAATCGGTCCAGCCTTCTCTGGAATGTGGGATCGTGAGGAGCTCCACGGCCTGTGCGTGGCTCGCAGCTACAGCCGACTCGCTCAGGTTCTCGAGCGAAATCGGGACACCAAGCAGCAGATCGATCGTCCGCTGGAAGTCCGACATCTCATCTAGGCACTTCCTGAAGGCCAACAGAAACGCTTCGCCGCTGTGCTGGACAAACTCCGCGGCGACGCCGAGCCGAATTTGATAGTCAGCTCTCAGATCCTGCCTCTTCGCCAGCTTCGCAATTTCAGACTCAAAATCTCTGGCCGATGCAACGTGTCTCCGCCACCTCGCACTAACTTCCTGCTCGACGGTCTTGTCGGCAAGTATTGGCCAGTCCTCAAATGGAGCATCGTCCCGAGCCGCCTTGGGAGCGCGACGCCGTTTCGCCGCTGCACGCCTTCGCTCAATACTCGGAAGCACCGTTAGCCAGAGCCACACGAACACCGCGCGCACGGCGTACGCCTTTTCCGAGGTTTCCGCGTGAGTCCCCGGCGGAGGCATCGCCAACGCTTCCGACGGCTCGGGCGTGATCAAAGCACCCTTCTCGTCGCGTGTTTCCTTCGAGCCCGGTGGGTGAAGGAACAGGATCAGCTCATCCGTGTTCTTGGGGCGTTTGGCGAACCCCTTTCCAACGAGCCAGTCGGCGCAGGCGAGTGCACACGCCTTTATCTCCGCATGGGGTACTGGCTTCAGGTGCTTGTCACTAGTCGCCACTAGCCGCCACTATAACCTGATCGCTCCCCAGTACGGGTGGAAGTTGCCCAGGCAGGCCCGTGCTACCTTCAAAGCGTCATGGATCAGCGTTGGTTGACACGGCGCCAGGTGGCAGCCCGACTCGGGAAGAGTGTTGCGACCGTGCGGCGGATCGAGGGCATTCTTCTGGCTCCCACCCGCGATCACCGCGGTGTCCACCGCTTCATTGCTGGCGACGTTGACCACCTGGTCGCCGCCGTCGCGCGCGGGGAAGTTCATCTCTCGCGAGAGGTTTGGAAGACCTATGACGCCGAAGCCGACGGCAGCGATTGGAGACACTGGCCGAGGTTTGGCGGCCGTGAATCTGGGCCGGCCGACGCGAGCAACGAACTCGCGCGACTTCGACGTGAGAACCGCGCCCTTGAGCGCCGCGTCCAAGAGCTCGAGGCGGAGATACACGATGCCGCCGAGGTGCTCATAGAGCTGGCTCGCTAACTCATGAGGCCAATCGCCGATTCCCGAAATCCATACTGAAAACCGCACTACGTGCAGACCTTGATGTGGACTGACAATAGTCACAAGCGCTTTGTCGGTCGCTCGGCTGGGCGGTGTATTCGAAGGTAGTCTTCGGAAAACCTTTGCTTCGCATGCCACCACCACATGGGCTGTTGTAGGCTGCCGCGAATGATGAAAACGGTCGGCGATCGATTCGTGCTTGCCGAGGGTGAGCCGCGACTGGGCGGGATGGCTGAGATCTACCGAGCTGTCGACATTCGAGACGGCCTGAAGGCGGTCGCCGTCAAGTTCGTGACAACATCACGCATCCGCGATGATCGCATCGTCCGCGAGGCCTTCGCGCGAGAGCTCGCGGCTCTCAACAAGCTGGACCATCCAAACATCGTACGGATCGTGGACTTCGACGCGCGTAACGATCCGCCGTACCTCGTCATCGAGTGGTTGGAGCATGACCTCGAGCAACACCTAGCTTCGATGCCGACCCTTGGTTGGGGCGATTTCTACTCAAGGATCGGACGACCGTTGCTCAATGCGCTTGTCTACGCCTTCACAAAGCAAGTGATCCACCGCGACCTAAAACCCGGCAACATCTTGGTCGACGGTGACGGCACGGTAAAGATTGCTGACTTCGGCATCGCGAAGCTGGCCCTCACGCCCATTCCTGCTGGTGGTGCAACGTTGGCGGGATACAAGTCTGAGCCCTATGCTCCAATGGACGACGCCAGTGGCCCTGCCTCACGTGACCCGTACTCCTATTGTGTGCTGTGTCTCAGGTGCATGGCAGATAGCGACTTCAAATCGCATGAGGACGTAGCCAACGCGCTCGCGTGCTTCAGCGGCCCTCTCGACGTCAAGGAGATCTTTGCCCGCGCCCTTTCAGCCGATGTGATGTTGCGGTTCGCCGACGTTCTACAGCTTCAGACTGCACTCGACAAAGCGCAAACCCAAGCCAGCGCCGCAAGCCTGGAGACTTGTTACATCAGCGTGCGTCCTGCCGCAGTGTCCAAGCTTTGTGAGCGGCTCGGCGACAGCAATGAAGGTCGCATCCGAAGGCGGCTGGAACGAGACATCACCGAGTCGTTCGTGTTGCTGTTCTGGCTTGACCCAACTACCGGGCGCAAAGTTGAAGGGCAGTTTCTCGGACGCAGTTCCGAATTTCGTCTCCACCTTGCCATCGACGACCGAACTCGGGATCGCCTGGTCGTACTTAGCGCGTGGCCCGACGATTCAGAGGAGCACGAAGCACGCGCCGCGAGCGGCTACCGGCCCAATTTCTCGCTTGCCTTTGGGCGAACACCAGCCGACGTAGACGGAGTGGCTCAGCTCGAGAGACTCGTCGAGCTCCTCACGCAGCACGAGCTAGACAATGCGGATGCTCGGCGGGACCGGAAAGGGGAAGCGCTGTTCCGCGAATGGGCAGCCACCCTGCGCTTTCGGCAAGCGGTCGAGGGACATCGCTACGCACCCATCCGCTATGACAAATACCGCGTCGATGGCAACCGCGTTTATTTCTCGATTTCCGCGTTGCCCGACGGCGTTTTCGTCGATCAGCCCCGCGTGGTCCTCTGGGATCAGCGCACGGCCGTCGCAGGACTGATCGATGAGATCGGCCCCAGCCACATCTCGCTTTGGGTTGAGCACGGGGCATCGAATGCTCTGCCGGAGCGAGGCGAGCTGATTCTCGACAATCGTGCGAGCCGCATCGCGATCGATCGACAAAAGAGCGCATTAGACGCGGTCCGGTACGGCAGGTGTCTCCGACCAAGCCTACGCGATTTTATTCTGAATCCTGCAGCCGTGGCCGCCCCCAGGCCGATCGCTGAGCCTAGTTGGGCGCACCCCGAGTTCGACGAGGACAAGAAGGCGGCCGTGCGGAAAGCTCTGGGCGCGACTGACATCGTCGTCGTGCAAGGCCCGCCAGGCACCGGCAAGACACGTTTCGTCACGGAACTCGTTGTCCAATTGTTGAGGCGCTCGCCCGAATGCAAGATCTTGTTGACCTCCCAAACACATGTCGCGCTGGACAATGCTCTTGAGCGAATTCACCTACTTCAGCCCGACGCGAGCTTGTTGCGCGTCGCGCAACGCGAAGACGGGCGCGTGTCGCCCAACGTGCGTGAGCTAACTATCGAAAAGGTGGCTCATCGCTGGCAATTGGACGTGGCCAAGGCATCAGAAACGTTCCTTTCGACTATTGCCAAGGAGCTAGGTGTCGATCGAAAGGATATCGCCCTCGGTATGGCAGCAGGAAGGCTGCGTGCCGAATCGTCCGAGCTTGACCGAGTCGAAGGGCTATTGGCCGACTGCGAACGTCGCGCACAGGAGGCCGAACTCGAACTTGCTGGTGCGCGAGCGGGGCACGTAGCGGACAAGTACCATGAGACGACCGAGGCACTCGAGGAGCTTCGCGAACAGCTCCGAGACTTGGCGGAGCAGCGCAAGGTCCTTGGCGCAAAAAAGCGAGAAGCATCGCGGCATCTAGCTGCAATCAGCGACTTGGGTGGTCAGCTCGCTGAATTGCCCAGCGGGGAGCTGGCTGAATGGGAGCGAGGCCTGCTCGCAGGCTCCGAAGCAGACAAGAAATGTCATGCGCTCATCCAACTGGCGGAAGAGTGGCAACTTCGCTTCGCCAACTCCCGAGAGTTCTACGCCGCCATGGTCGCGACGTCTTCGGTCGTAGCGGGAACCTGCCTCGGATTTGCGAGGATACCAGGAATGCTTTCGGCAGAGTTTGACGTGTGCGTTGTCGACGAGGCGTCCAAAGCCACGGCCACTGAACTCCTCGTGCCTCTCTCTCGTGCCAAGCGGTGGATTCTGGTCGGAGATACACGGCAACTACCACCATTCGTTGAGGATCTGCTCGACGACCGGGACAAGCTTCGTGAACATGAGCTCGATCGAGAGTCGTTCGAAACCACGTTGCTCGATCGCTTCGCGCAGTCCCTTCCAAACGCGAATATCGCGTCGCTCACGACGCAGCATCGGATGACACGCGCGATTGGCGACCTGATCAGTGCGTGCTTCTATGAAGGCGCCCTAAAGAGTGTTCGGGACGAGAAAACTTCGCGACTTGCCGCGGCTTTGCCCGCGCCGGTTACGTGGTTTACCACAGCCAAACTAGCGGACCGTGAAGAGTCAGCCCAGGGTGGCGCGGTCAAGAACGTTGTGGAAGCCCGCTTCATCGGGCAATGGCTAAAGCGGCTGAATCTTGTCGCAAGAGCCGCCGGCAAGCAGCTCAGGGTGGCGGTCATCGCAGGTTACGCGGGGCAGTGTCTCGAACTCAACCGCACGCTAGACCGGATCCAGCACGAGGTCCCGGCGCTGATTTTGGAGTGCAACACGGTTGACGCCTTTCAGGGTCGCGAAGCAGACATCTGCGTATACTCAGTGACAAGGTCAAACAGTCGCGGAGTCATCGGTTTCCTCCGTGACGCTCGTCGAATGAACGTCGCGCTTTCGCGGGGACGGAGTGGCCTGGTCATCGTCGGTGACCACGTGTTTTGCCGCGACGCGCGGAACCCCAACCCTCTGCGAACCGTGCTCGACTATATCGACGCCCATCCAAGTGACTGCAAAGTGGAGGAGGCTAAGCTATGAGAGCTGACGAGATCGCCAGGCGCCTCGACAGTAGGGCTGGCTATGAACTAGTGACCTACCGCGAGGTCGGGCTTCCCCTCTACAGTATCCACGCGACCGCCTTGGTCGAAGAGCGGCACGAACGAAGCTGCATCGAAGAATTCTCTCTGCGTGCGCTCGCCGCCGGTCTCGGTTCGCTTCCGCAGGTTCAAGGCCTCTTGGGGCTCCCCGAGAAGGTCGTCCAGACCACTTTAGCCGACTTGGTACGGCAGGAAGCAATAAAGACAGGCAACGGCGGAGAGCAGCTGTCCATCACGGATCGCGGACGAGAGCTGCTGGAGCAGGCGGAACTAAGTTCACCAACGAAGCAGACAATTTGGTTTCCCTTCGACGGTCTGCTGCGTCGCCCCAAGTGGTTTGGCAATACAGCATTCTTGCGCCCAAACGAACTGAAGGAACAGGGACAGCTGGCGATTCGAGCGATACCGGCTCGCCCACCTGAAAAGGAAGAGCTGTCGCCCACGGACGTCACAGAGGTGGTCAGTCTGGCGTCCGCGAATCCTCGTGGGCAAAAGCACGTACTGCGGCTCGAGACCATCGAGAAGCGGTATCGAGTGTTTGTCCCCGCCATCGCACTCATCTACCGAGCGCTCGAGGGCAGTGAAATTCAGGTTGGGTTCGCCATCGACGGACGCCTATCGCACGAGCACGAGCTCGCCTTCGCACGCGGTGGCGGACTTGAGCACCAAACAATCGTCGATGACCTTAACGCACTACACGCGGCCGTCCCAAGTGACGGGCCAATGGCGGCCCGTGTCTCAGAACTAGTCGAAGAGGCTAGCGCGCTTCGAAGGGACACCACTCGAATCACGACATCTCGCTCCGTCGCCGATCGCGCTGCTGTCGCGCGTGCGACAGCGCGAACGGATGCCGAAAGAGCGAACGCAATCAGCCAAGAAACTGAGGCACAGCGAGGACTTTCCGAAGCAGAAGCGGCGCTACGCGGAAACGCGGTCAGGCCCGTGCCCGTCTACGAGCATCCTGCCATTTTAGAGGAAGCTTTGGAGACCGCGCGCGAACGGCTCTTGATCATCTCGCCGTGGATTCGGCGCGCGGTCGTCAATGACCACTTCGTGCGCAGGCTTGAGCGAGCCTGCGCTCGCGGTGTCCGCATATCTCTTGGCTTTGGGTTGGGTGATGTCGACGAGGGGGAGAAACCCTGGGACGCCCAGGCGCGTGGCCTGCTCGAGTCGCTCGCGGCGAGCACTGAACAGTTCCAGATGAAGCGACTGGGGAATACTCACGCCAAAGTGCTCATCAAAGACGCTGAATTCTTCGTAATCACAAGTTTCAACTGGCTCTCGTTCCGCGGGGACCCGTCGAAGCCGTTCCGGGACGAGTGGGGAACGATGGTTCGTGACCCGCCCGTCGTCGAGGAATACTACGTCGAGATGATGAAACGCTTCGTATGACGCCATGGCGAGCTTCGCAGTGGTTCTGGTGTCGGCTGCGCTCAGGCAACGGCTTCCGTTCGCTGACGGGGCCGACGGAACGCATACCTGCAATCAAAGGAGACCAATGGCTGGGATTACGAGGGATCACTTCAAGCGTGCGGCGGCGGACATCGGGGCGCACGGCGACAACGACACACTCCCCTTCGATATCGACAACCGATTTGTCAAGGACAAGCAGGATGAACTTGTTGAGATCGCGTACACGCTGAGCAGCGAACTCGCCAAAGGAAACGGCAAGAACGCGGTACACGCCATTGACTCGGCAACGATATTCTCTGAGCGCCTCATGGCGCCTGCCGGGCCTTCCGGATTCCGAATCGTTACCAAGATACACCCATTCTGGAGCATCTATTTCAATGGGCTCGGTGTCGCCATCGCGGAAGCGTTGGAGCCTAATCGCAGCGAGCGTGCGCACTCCTACCGATTCATGCCGCATGGCGATGAGCTTTTTGATCGCGAGGCTTCGTGGCGTGCGTATCGGCGCGCCACCATCAGCAGCCCGTATCGGAAAGACGCAGTCATTGTTCAAACCGATATTTCGTCCTTCTACGAGCACATCTCACACCACCGGATCGAGAATTGCGTTAGCGACTTGTTTCCGGCCGACGGCACAATCGCCGCGCAAATCGACCGAATCTTGAGTCGGCTGGCCTCGGGTCGATCTTTCGGGCTCCCAGTCGGTGGGCAGGGGTCTCGCGTTCTTGCCGAGCTACTCCTCTCGATGGTTGATCAACAGCTTGATGACGCAAGGATTGACTGGCGGCGATACGTCGATGACTTTGTGCTGATCACACCTTCTCACGCCGAGGCATATCGTGCGATTTCGATCCTCTCGCACGCCCTTGCCGACTATGGGCTAACCCTGAACCGTACCAAGACGACGTTGCTCAGCGCCAAGCACTACGCAGACTATGTTCAGACACAGCTTGGATTGACAGGGAAAGAAGGGCAGAGCCTGCTGGAGATCGATCTGCATTTCGATCCGTATTCCGACAATCCAGATGAGGAATTTGAAGAGCTCAGGGGCATTGTCGAGAGTCTTGACATAACCAAGCTCCTCGACCTCGAGCTGAGCAAGGCGCAACCCGACACCTTCCTTGTCGCGCAAATCAGCCGCACGCTGAGGCTTCATAAGCCTGGCGTCGCTCTGCAGCTTTGCCGGACCTTGCTGTCTCAAAGCAATCTGCACGCTTTCAGGGCGTCGTGGTCAACGATCATGCGGGGCGTCGCAGCAGTGCGCGGCGATCAGACATTCGAGAGCATCTCTCGTGGGTTAGATACCCTGCTCGATGAAATCCCGGGACATTCCTCGCATCTGCTCATGGCCGAAGCGAGCGCTCTCCACTACCTGAGGACACTCCGGTTCGCGAAAACGAGCGCGCGCGCAAAGCATGTCCGACAGACGTACACAGAAGCCAAGTCACACACGGTGAAGAGGGCGTGCATTGATTGCTGGCGGCACTGGAAGGATCGAGCAAGCTTTACGAAGCAGCGCAATCAGTGGAATGCGCTCTCGGCCGAGGAGCAGCGGATGCTGTGGCTTTCAGCGGCAGGCTTCGGGGATGAAGGCGACAAGTTTCGCAAACAGGTTGCTCGAAGTGCAGAGCAAGCCTGGAAGCTTGGAATCGAGCGCGCCAACAAGCCGACGTTCGCTTCAGTCTTCGCGAGTTGGGAAGCCGTATGAGCACGCCGCGGCTACCCGGGAATGATCCCAGGACACTGGCGCGTGACATCCCGGGCCTGTTCGAAGCGCTATTCCCTCACTTGGTTCCTGGGGTCGTGGCATTCCTCAATCGCCAGGCATTCGTCTCGCCCCAGTGCAAGCGCGTGGCTCAGGCATCTGTTCAGTCAAGCGTGCTAGCCCAAGCAATGCTCTTTGAGCTCGCTGTTGCGTTGGCTGAGCAATTGCTGTCCGGCGATTCTCTCGATTGGGACTCGGCTCTTGACGTCGCTGTCCGGCGACAGCGGCGTCACTTCGATGCACGCGATCCTATCTCGATCCACGAGGTCGACAGGGGCGTCGCCCTGCAAGTTGCAGAGAACCTGGCCTCGATGTTAAAGGCGGCTCAGCCTTCCGGTTCACCGGACGAACTCTTGTTCGCGCCGCCGATTCTTGGCTATCAGTGGATTGCATCCACTGTTGGCGACTTTTCTATCGGAAACACCCTCATTGAAGTGAAATGCACAAACCGCAATTTTTCTTCGGCTGACTACCGACAGATCCTGATGTACTGGCTGCTGAGTTACGCAGGGGCGCTTGAGCGCGGAACATGTGAATGGTCCCGCCTGACGCTGATGAATCCGAGACGTTGCACGAGCCTGACGATCGAGTCGGATGAGCTGGTCCGGCTATTGGGAGCCGGCAGGTCGAAGGTGGAAATATTGGAGTTATTTGTTTCGGTAGTCGGAGAACGTAGGGCGAAGGGCCCCTAGTTGATCAGTTGCTCCGGCTGTGAACGAGATGAGGCCCGGACCGGCTTGCCGGGCCGCCTCGGCAGGCGATCGCAGCGCCCTAGGGGTCCCGAGTACCGGGTGCGTGTTCAAGCCACGCTGCCATGTCGGGCCAGCGGAGTTGCCCAATCTTGGGTGGGAGTCTGCCCGAACAGGCCGAACTTGTGTCAATTCCGTAGGATCCACTTCTCCAGTGCCTTCTCTGCCAATTGCGTCATCACGTCGCGCCAATCAACGTGATTCGATTCGAGCGAAGGTGCAAAACCGTAAGGGACTAAGACCTCCGTGTGAGCCCCTCGCCGACCATGCGCAACGCTGTTGCGTCTCGAATATATGGCCTGCGCCAAGGCGTCGGAAGTCGCGGTGGGGATTAGCCCCTTCTCGTGCGCCTGGTCCAGGAACAACTGATCAACGATGTGAGCGAGCACTTTTCGAAGCGACCAAATGTCCTCGCGTTGTTGCAGTTGCCTAAATTTTTTCAGCAACGCGCCGGTGGTCAATTTTTGATCCGCTCGCCAAGTGGAGACCGTGTCGTGAAGCACAGCATCAAAACAAGCCTCCAAAACTCTGTAAAAGTAGAGGAACGCTTGGATCGGCTCGCCTTCTGTCGCTCTATTGTAGAACGCAAGCGCCTCGGCATTGGCGGCTTCCCTTAGTCCCGCGATCGCTTCCGGCTCCGCAGGAGCGTTTTCGGCGGGCTCAAGGAGTGGCTCATGGCCAATGTTCTGCAACTCACAAAACTTGAACGAAACCCCTGGGTACGTTCGGCGGAGATGAAATAGCAGCGTCTCAGCGACTTGGTGCACGTCCGCGCTGTCGGCCGGATGAAATGCCATCGTTGTGATCGTTGCGATATCCGGAAACCCTTGGATCTCTTCCGCGCACGGCCCCGCCACCAAACGACGGAATAGTCGTGATCCGTATCCGACGGATGCCGAAACCCCGGTGGTTGTGGTTATTCGAAATAGGTGCGTGTCCTTGGTCACCATTTCTGGCGGTGCCAACCCGTTGCATCGCAAGAAGAGCTCCGCCACGCCCTTGACTAAAATGCCCCCACTCGGAAAAAGCTTGATCGAGTTTCGCGTAGCAAAGATCTTTGCTTGTGCTGCAGTGCTCACTTCTTGAAGGCCAATCAGATATCCCTGAGTGGCCTTCAACTTGAGCATTAAGCGGTTCTCGGTCCAGACAAAGGCCGCTCCGTCTCGCTCAAGGCTCCACCACGGATCATCAAGTGTCTCGCCAAAAAGCTCTTGCGCGACATATTCCGCGGTGCGGCCATCCAGATCGCTTGGGTTCCACTCAACCATTGGGCGACTCAATCAGCGTTGTCAGCCGCGATAATTCGTGACCAATCCGCCAGAGAACTGCCGCGGGCGCTCAGGTAGGTTCTCCTCAAACTGCGGTAGACCTGTTCCTTGCGCTTCTTGTCGAGCGTCTTGAACACCGTGAGCGCTCGCGCCCCGATGCGTGAGCGCGAATCCTTTTCCCCGATCTCCGGCGCATCCGGTCCGAACGTGCGTCGTACAAGTTGTACGACGTGGTCGCGTTTGGGGAGAAAGGTCCTATCGAGCAAGATCGCGAGGAATTCTCTGTCCGTGTTTGAAAGGTCCGGATCAGCGCCGACCTGCTCGTCTGTGTCTTCAGCGCGCGCGCCGGAAGAGAGGGCTCGTTCCAGCGCTTCAAGCACCGATGAGACTCGCTTCAGATCGTCGCCAGCTAGATTCTTCGCGGCGTGCTCGCGCGCAAATTTTACAGTCTCTAAGTCATGATCGCCAAGGAGGCGCAAAATCCCAGAGATCAACGAGTACACGCTGCTCATTTGGATTTGCTTTCTGCATGTTTGATGAATTCTTCGGCGAGATCGCTAACCTCAGCAGCGTATTTGCTTCGAGGTTCAGTGCGAAAAATCGGGAGAGAATGCTTTGAACTCCAAGCAAATTTTGTCGAATTCGACATATGCGCGTTGAACACGGGGCACCCCATGTTGCGCGCCTCGGCAGCAATGTCTTGCTGACTCTCCTTGGTCATTGTGTAACGCTCGTCGTACATCGTGTACACGATGCCAAGAAGCCTTAGATCGCTCCAGGTGGCCGGCCGTCGCGCCAGATTCGGGTAGATGTTGGTTATCACTGTGTACAGAAGCGGCAGGCCGATCGAGGATAAAAAGTCTGGCTTCGTGGGGATCAAGACCGCCTGACTCGCTTCGAATGCAGCCATGAGCATGCGCGAGACTGTCGGCGGGCAGTCGATGAGCACAAAATCATAGTTCTGCGCGACGGAATCCACCAGCCAGCGGATCTGGGCGTTAGAATGAGTGTACCCACCCTTAAAAGCTGCGAGACCGAGCTCAAGCTTGGACGCGACAAGGTCCAAACAGGAAGATTTCGAGCCGTCGTAAATCCTCTGGATATATCGTTGCGGGTCCGCTAGCGGCGCGCTCTTTCCGAACGCCTGCGGTTCGTACTCCTCGTAGAGCTCGTGAACGGACAATTTTCCAGGCGGCGTTTTCAAGTACACGTCGCTGTAAGACTGCTGTGAAATAAGGTACTGGGTGGCGTTCGCTTGTGGATCCAGATCAATCAGCAGCACGCGCTTGTTGTTGAAATAGGCCAACCCATAGGCCAGGTTTACGCACAAGGTCGTCTTGCCCACGCCGCCCTTCAGATTCACAACGGCCGTAACAAAAGGATAGTGCGGTGCGGGCGTGGCCATGGGTGGTGGGCTTGAGCTGGGGGGCGTCGGCATTGTAGCCGCTTAGGTGGCGGCGTGAAGTACCAGTGCGAAACTACTGACAAAAATCCGAAACCTAACGCACCGCGCTGATCGTCCAGACCCACACCTTGGGGAACCTGGATATTCGGACCGCCGTTCGACCGGGCGTGGCAAGGCGGAACCTCCGGCAATTGGCCGAGTTCCGAGCTTGAAGTCGTTCGTGCGGCGTCGAAGAGACCCGCTCTACGCAATCGCGGGTGTCGGCCGTAGCGCTGACGCACGTTTGCCAGGCGATCGTCGCGCGGGGGTCGTGCACTGCGACTGCTCTGTGTGCGGCAGTCTCCGCGAAGAGTTCGGCCTGACGTTAACCGTTGAGCCGTCAAAGCTGGTACTCAACGGGTGGTGGCCAAGTGGGAGCCCGCATTGGCCACCACCGAGCGAGCGCAAGAGCGGCCGATGTCCCTCTCGTCAGCACGGTCGCCAGCACCTATCAGAGTCGCGCGACGAGGCGGCAGAGCTTGATTGGCGAATGGGGCATTGCTGTAGATCATAGGCTGAAATTCGATCCGCGCGGCGCCAAGACAAATCTCATCATAAACACCTATTCGCGTCACCCACTGCCGCGACGATTCGCGATCGCGGAGATCAGACGATGGCGAACGCAAGACCCCGCGCGCGGGCATCAACGCGAGTCTCAAGTCCTTGAACGGCGGGTATCACCCTCCGAGTCCTCGGCTAGGCTACCACCGCGACCGGTATTTCCGGCCATTCCCCGAGTTGCACAACTGTACGAATCCCCTTGGGGACGCCCAGAAACACCGCTGATTGTTGATTCGCTGGCCCACCCTTGGCCGTTCCCTCACCGGGTTCAGTCAAGGAAGGCACTCCCAGAGCCGCACTAGCCGGCGTCATGTGCTCAGGGAGAGCGTCAACCAGCGGGGAGTAGCTTAGGCGAGCCCAATACCCCATCGCTCTTGGCGTTGGCGAGTGCGACGGTGATGCCGGTCCGCTCGTAGGACCGCTGTCATCGCGTCGTCGCTTTACGAGCTGCGGCGATGGTGGGTCAGCAGACGTTCGAACTCTGCAGAGAAGTCCTCGCTCTCCAAGGCTTCCGTGAAGACCTTCAGTAGCCCGCGGATGCGCGTCAAATCGAGGTCGTGCCCGGCGTCCAAAATTGCTCCAATGTCGGCAATGTCGCGCGGGCGCATCGCGATCGCCTTCATGACTACGATGTCTTCTGGCGTGGCGACGCGAAACGAGACCCCGCGCACTGATCGCTCGACTGCCCGCTCGATGACTTCCCTTTCGAACGGGAGACCCGCGAGGGAAAGATCGATCTCGATCCCGCTCGGCTCGTGCTTCAGCAAGAGGACACGTGACACTTTCGCGAAAGCGATTGCATCCGCGACGCGCGGCTCGAAACCATGCTCGCGTCCGAGCATTAGAAGCCGCGGAACATCGCCATCATCGGCGAGCGCGACTAGATCCACGTCTTTTGTAACACGAGGACGGCCGAGCAAAGAGGCCGCGACGCCGCCGATGACGGCTGCTGCGACATTGGCCTGCTTGAGCCACGCAGTAGTAGCAGCGATAGCCTGAAGCAGTGGGCCAGCGACTCGCGGGACTGCCATTGAAGTTAGATCGAGGTTGGCGGCTCGAGTAGTCGCTGACGGAGCTTTGCCCAGCGAGCGCGTACCGGGGCGTCGTCGTCTAACGATGGACGCCAACCGAAGTCATCGATCGAAAGCATGAGTCTCTCGAGCTCATCGAGCTTTTGTCCCAGGGTCGACGCCGCTTGCTCCTCGCGCGCGCGAACCGAAACGGCTGCCCAGCGGCGACGATATTCGCGAGCGTCATCGGGGGACAAACTATCGGTCACCTCGACACTCTATCACGCCGCGCGGCCGAGGCATACGAGGCCCAGCGCCGCAACGCGAGGTGCGTTGTGGAACCTCCGTTCGCCCCAAGTCAGCCAAGTCGTTTTGCGACGCCATTGGGACGGTGCGCGTTTCTCCGGCGCAGTCGCGGCACTCGCTGAGTTGCCTCGAGTGCACTCGTTCCCGCCCTCAGGCCACCACCGCGCCCGGAATTACCAGCCATTCCGCGAGTTGCCCAGGCTGTGGTTCCGCTTGGGCGGAGGATTGCCTGCGCTTCCAGGACTCGGCGGCCCGCGCTGAGCAGCGCGAACCGGTAAGACCCGTGCGTGGCATTCGTACAGGTCGCCGCCTCACCGCCGACGGGTGTATAGTCCTCTCGTGCCTCATCAACTGCCGGGACGTTCAAGCCTCGAGCCGCTGGTACCAGCGGCTTCTCGCGTGCGTCGGCGGTCATGGCGGAACCGAGTACGAACGGCTCTGGGATCCGAGCCTTCACACGAGCAAGTGGGGCTCGGATGGTCTCATCCTGCAGCTTCACGCGTGGGAGGTCGACCGCCATCACGGGCCCATGGGGGACCCGTCACGCGCGGTCGGCAACGGCATGCTCCTGTGGTTCGAGATCGACGACTTCGACGCTGCCGTGGCGCGTGCACGCGAGCTCGAGGCGCCCACCCTGCTCGACGTTCATCGGTATCCGTCCGGTCACGCGCGTCGCAGACATAGGCACTCTGGTCGCGTAACGACCTGTGCATGGAAGAGCGCAAGACGCGGACAGGGCGTGACGAGTGGCGGAAACGGATCGAGCGCTGGCAGGAAAGCGGCCTGAGCGCCGAAGCTTTTGCAGCCGAGCTCGGTACGAAGCCGGCAACGCTGAAGTTCTGGAAGTACCGCATTGACCAGGAAACACGCGGCGCCGCTGGATCGAGAGGCAAGCCGAGTCGAAAGACAGCCTTGAAGCCGTCCTCGCTGGTAGAGGTGCGCAGCTCGGTGAGCTCTACGTCGTCGTTCGTACTCGAGCTGAGCGCGTCGCGTCGCCTTCAGATCCCGGCGGCGTTCGACGAGCACGCTCTCGAGCGCCTGCTGACCGTGCTGGAGCGGCGATGATTCCCGGCGGTGTTCGGATCTTCGTTTGCTCGGCTCCGGTCGACTTGCGCCACGGCTTCGATCGCCTGGCGCAGACAGCGCGCGAGCGAATGGGCGCCGATCCGGCGACCGGCGGAGCACTGTTCGTGTTTGCCAACAAGCGAGCGACGCGGCTCAAGGTGCTTTGGTTCTGCGTATTCCGGGCATCGTGATCAAACAAACCGCGTCATCGTGATCGCGCAGTCCGGCGCATCGTGATCGGAGCGAAGCGACGTGCTTGGTTTGGGGTCTGGTCCGGCGTTGGTTGCTTCCTGTGATGGGACTGAGACGCTACGTGTTGACGTCGGGGTGATCAATCGGCGTTGGAGTTTCCCTTGACTTTGCGGCGAGAGGGACCTTCGAGGGCGACCTTGTGAGCGCCGTGGAGCACACGATCGCAGATGGCGTCAGCAACGGTAGGATCGCCGAGGTAGTCGTGCCAGCGCTCGTGCTTGAGTTGGCTGGTGATCACGGTGGCACGCAGGCCGTAGCGGTCTTCGAGAATTTCCAAGAGGTCACGCCGGCTCTCTTCGGTGAGCGGCGAGATGGCGAAGTCGTCGAGCACGAGCACGTCGAGCTTGGCGAGGCGCGTGAGAAACCGTTGGTAGGTTCCGTCAGCGCGTGCGAGGCGCAATTCGTCGAAGAGACGTGGCACGCGGCGATAGAGAGCGCGAGATCCTTTGCGGCATGCCTGATGCGCAAGGGCGCAAGCGAAGTAACTTTTGCCGGTGCCTGTTGCTCCGGTTACGATCACCGTTTGATGCTCGCTCACCCAGCGACAGGTCGCGAGTTGGCGAACAACTGCTTTCTCGAGCTGTCGCTCGCGCGGGAAGTCGATGCCTTCGACACATGCGTCGGTGATGCGAAGCTTGGCGTCTCGAAGATTTTTCGTGAGCCGCGTGTTGTCCCGCGCGAGCGCTTCTGCCTCAACGAGCAACGCGAGGCGCTCGTCGAACGTCAAGGTCAAGATATCGGGAGACTTATCTTGCTCGAGCCAGGCCGCGGCCAAGACGCGCAAGCGCAATGAGTGAAGTTTTTCGATCGTGGGCTCTCTCAGCATGGTTTTCTTTCTGTTTGGGTTTCGTTGTTAGGTACTGGGTCAGTGGTAGTAGTCGCGACCGCGGACATTTTCGTGCGTCGTTCCGGCTGCCGCCGGTTGCTCTGGCGATGGCAACGGCTGCTGGTCGAGGTTGTGCTGGAGGATCGTGAGCACGTGTCGGTAGCTCCGTGCGCCAGCGAAGAGGGCGCGTGCGCTGGCTGCATCAACGCGGGCATCGCCGTACTTCTTGGAGAGACGGAACAGACCGAGACAAGAACGGTATCCCCACTCCGGGTGCCGGCGCTCGCGCAGGATCACCTCACACAGCGCGCGCGTATTGCGACCCACCGTCTCTGCCCACTCGAGGATGCGCGATGGGGTCCACTCCGCGTGAGCACGATGCGTACTCGGCATATGCTCGGGGTTGGTCGTGCGACCATTGCGAACGTGACTGCGCGCGTGACAAGTGACGCGGGCGCCGAGGTGAAAGATCTCGATCGAGCTTGCCGTTGCTCGAACCCAAAGCTCTTGTCGAAGCAGTGTGTGCGGCGCCGAGTAGAGGTGATGATCGAACTCGATGTGATAGTCGATATTGAGGCGAACCGCCTTCCAGCTCGAGGCTTGAAAAGGCTCAGTCGGCAGCGGTCCGAGCGCAGGTTTGTCGAGCCGCTCGAACAGCTCGCGGCGACTCGCGTTGTATGTGCGCATCGGTCGCGTGTTGATGATCTCAGTGAGCTCGAACAGTCGGCGATTGAGGTCGGCGAGGCTCGCGAAGGTTTCGTTGCGAATACGAGCGAGCAGCCATCGCTCGGCGACCTGGACGCCGACCTCGACCTTGGCTTTGTCCCGGGGAGACTTCGGTCGCGCCGGCAAGATCGTGGTGTTGTAGTAGCGGCCGAGCTCGGCTGTTGTGCGTTGCACGGCAGGGTCGTAGCGACACGCTTTGATGATCGCGCTCTTGAGCTGATCGGGAACGATCGCGCACGGTACACCGCCGATGAAAGTTAGCGCCCGAGCGACGCTCGCCGTGAAGTCGGCGACTTGCTGCGTCCGCGTTGCCTCCGCGTAGGTGTAGTTGCTAGCCCCGAGTACGGCTACGAACAATTCGACCTCGATGACTTCACCCGTCAGCGGATCGACGAGTCTTGGTTTCATCCCCGAGTAGTCGACGAACAGCTTGTCGCCTGCGAGGTGTACTTGGCGCATCACCGGCGACTGGCGTTTCAGCCATTCACGGTAGCGATCGCAGAACGCCGAGTATCGCAGCCCTTCTGGGTGCTGTGCGAGGTACTCGACGTGGAGCAGCGCGAGCGTCACTGCGCGTCGTCGGAGCTCCAGATGGATGCACGCGCAGTCGGGGCCTGGGCGAACACAAGACGTCGGGGCCTTTGGATACAGACACGCTGCCAGCTCGGCGTCCGTCATCGCCTCAACAGCCGCAGCATCGATGCCGAGCGACCGCGCGTCGCTGTAGACGCTGTGGACCTTCCCGGCGCTGACGCCCACCGCCGACGCCACCTGCCGGTGGGTCAGCCCGAGCACGAGCTTCTGCCTAAGGATCTCTCTGAGAACGTGCATGGGTAGTCTCTCCGTTGCCATTCCCGCCCTCTAGGCGGGTCGGGGCCGGAGACCCCAGATGCACGTCGTTGGCTCGCTAGCCGAACGTGATCACGACGCGCCGTTTTGTGTGATCACGATGCCGGAATCGGTGATCACGATGCGCCGTTTTGTGTGATCACGATGCCGCGGAATCGGTGATCACGATGCGCCGGAACACGCATTGGTTCGAGAAGAATGGCTTTTGTCTGCTGTACAAGCGACTTCATCAGGCGGTGTTCGAGCTACCCGCTGCGGGCGCCGGATCAACCTCCGTGCACATTGATGCTCAGGCGTTGGCGAAGCTGCTCGCCGGCGTGCCAAAACCCGAAGCGCGCTCAAGAAAAACGTGACGCTAGTGCTTGACAGAGATCGTCAGATTTTGCATGCGTAGTCTTCGTGACCGAGGCGACCTTCGAAGAGCGATTGGAAGCATTCGAAGCGCGTCTCAATGCACGGCTAACTGAAGCCGAGGAGCGCAGCGCCAAGCTCGAGCGTGAGCGCGATGAGTACAAGAAACTCGCCCTGCTGCTGCAAGAAGGTCGAGCGCCTGAAGCTCGGTCTGCTTGGTCAGAAAGCGGAGCGGCTACCGAAGAATGATGCGCAGCTCTCGCTCGCCATTCTCAACCTCGCGCTCGGCGGTGATGCGCTGGCGACGCCGCCCGCGGAGCCCGAGCCCGAGCCCGAGCAGACGATCCCCGCCCATCAACGGCGAAAGCCGTAAGAAAACCGCTGCCGGACACGCTCCCGCGCGTCGCGATCGAAATCTTGCCGCCCGAGGTCCTGAGCGAAGGGCTCGACGCATTCAAGCTTGTCGGCAGCGAGATGCGCGAGGTGCTTGAGCGCCGTCCCGCCTCGTGCGTGGTCGTCGCCATCACGTACAAGAGGTTCGTGCGCAAGGATCGCGAGCGCGGAGCCGCAACCGAGGTGTTCGCCGCGCCCACTCTCGAGCTTCCCATCGATCGTGGACTCGCCGCTCCCTCGATGCTCGCCGACACAATTGTACGACGCTGGCAAGACCATCAGCCGCTCACTCGACTCGAAGACATCTATCGCCGTGAGCAGCTCGACCTCGCTAAATCAACGCTCTGCACATGGCACGAGCAGCTCGCGGACCTCGCCCGACCGTTGGTCGAGGCGATGTCCGAAGATGCCTATCGCGAGCCGTACCTGTGTGTCGATGCCACGGGCGTACTCGTGCTCGCCAAAGAGAAGTGCAGGAATGGCCACTTCTGGGTGTTAGTAGCCCCAGAAAAGCACGTGCTTTACCGCTACTCCCGCAGGTACGATGGCCTCGCCGTCGACAACTTGCTCAAAGGCTACAAGGGGTACCTCGTTGCCGATGCGCACTCCGTCTACGAGTACCTCTACAAAGAGGGCGACGTCATCGAAGTCGCGTGCTGGGCACACGCCCGCCGCTAGTTCTATAAAGCGCTCGATTCAGATCCCGACCGAGCCAAGGTGGCGCTTTCGCACATCGGTGCGCTCTTTCGAATCGAGCGGTCCATCGCGGACGCGCCTCGAAAAGAGAAGGAGAGCGTGCGGCGCGACAAGAGCCGCGCCGTAATCGACAAGTTCTTCGACTGGTGCGACGCAGAGTTGCCGCACGTGCTGGACGAGACGCCCATTCAGGCCGCGCTTCGCTACGCGACCAATCAGCGTGTCGCGCTGCGGCGCTTCCTCGACGATGGTCAGCTCCCCGCACACAACAACATCAGCGAGCTGAATTTGCGCCGCCAAGTCCTCGGCCGCCGAAACTGGCTCTTCGTCGGCAGCGACGATGGCGCCGCCGTCAACACCGTGTTTGTCTCGCTCCTCGCCAGCGCGCGGCTCCACGGCATCGAGCCCCACGGCTACCTCAGGGACCTGTTCTGCCTGATCCGCACCTGGCCCCGCGATCGCCTGCTCGAGCTCGCTCCCGCCTATTGGCAAAAGACTCTCGAGCAGACCGAAACTCAGGACAAGCTGGCAGCCAACGTCTTCCGTCGCGTCGTGCTTTCGTCGCCGTCCTGATCCGCGCATCGCCCCCTATCTCTACAGATCGGCGAGCGAGACGTCACTGACGCGGCTGACCGAACGGACACCGTTTTGCACGGTACCAGCAACGTGGCTGGTGGCAACTACTGCGATTCACGCGGTACGTAGAAGCGTGCCCGGGACTGGCCTTGAAAAAGTCATTGAAGTCATTGATGGGGCACCGCGACAGAACTGGTCGGGGTTTCGTCCCGAGCTCGGCAGTAGCACCTTATGGGCGGAGTTCTGCCGCCTCGCCCGCGTTTGCGGGGTAACGCGCCCTCCCTATGCCACCAAGGTAACGCGGATTGCCGGCCATTCCAGGCCTTGCATAACTGTACGAATCCCCTTGGGGACGGCCAGAAACACCGCTGATTGTTGATTCGCTGGCCCACCCTTGGCCGTTCCCCTCACCGGGTTCAGTCAAGGAAGCACTCCCAGAAAGCACATCAGGGCGCCCAAGCACGAGCACGGGGCGGCGCTTGTCGGGGCTGGCAAACCGGAACCAGCGGATGTCGCCACGAGCGATCAAGGCAGCTCGGGCTCGCCTTCGTCCTCAATGGGTCCGTCGAAGCCCCGGGCGATCCAGGCGCTCCAGCAGCTTGCTTGCTCGTCGGCATTCAGGCGAACGTCCTCGTCGACAAGACAAGCTCGAGCACGACGCGTACCCGCTGCCCTTCGAAGGGTGCATTGGGGATGGCATCAAGGTCAATCGTGCTCCCGTGAACTCGACCGGTGAAAGCTGCCATGCGGTTGAGGGTAGCATGCAGCGGGTCCCAACCCGTGTCGATCCGGCGCTCGTAGACCAACAACCGCTTCGCGTGCTCGAGCACGCGAAGCGGTCCCAAGCCACCACAGCCAGTGGAATCGTCGGCAATCCGCCAAGTTCACTAGTGTACGGTCCCTCTGGGCAACGCTGAAGAAAACCAAGTATTCCCGCGTACCTGGGCGCGTGGCACTCGGCGGTGGCCAGTATCCGTGGCCGCTGTCGAGCTGAAGCAACGCGCCGTGGCACGAAGGATCCCCGTTAGCCGTTGGTCGCGTGGCGGAAAACCCGCACGCCTTTGCCGTTCGACGCAATGCCAACGAACAGCGCTGCGGCCTTAGCTTCTACTACAATGTTCGCCGCAAGGTCGTTGCCATACGCCAGGCCGAGTGCGCGCAACAGATCCGTAAATAGCGGCGCCAAGTCCTGAGCGTCTCGCTCCCAGAGCTTTGCGTACTCCGCGACCTGTGTGCGCGCTTGGGCAAGCTGCCGCCTAAGCCACCCGGGCCTCAATTCGCACGGTCGCTAGGTGTCTTGGCGCTCCCGTGCAGCGACACGTCCCCCCCCTCGCCCAATGCGGCCGTAGATTCAGTGCTGTCGGCTCAAGATTCACGCGGCGCGAGGCATTCTACAATCGGCCCCGACCATGCTGGCGCGTCGCCGTAGGCTTTCACCACGCGACCCTCGGCGGCACGCAGCACGAGCTGGGCATCCCGATCATCGACAGAGTTGTCGTAGACGTAGAAACGGTCCACCTCGGCAGCCACAGAGGCCGCGTTCGCGATCGAACGCGCCCAACGGTCGACGATCTTTCGGATCGGAACCTCGTGCCCGCCTTGAATCATCCTCCGAGCGACTCGAGCGGCGTTGATTTCCGGGCGGTCAGTGCCTACGAAAAATATGCGCACGAAATAGCCGAGGCCGAGGGCGCGTCGCACGAAATCGGGTTTGTCCGCCGCAGAGAACACGGTCTCGAACGCCAAGCTCCGTCGCTCGCGCAAGCAGGCCTCGCGTCGGTCGGTCGCCAGCTGCGCTGCGCGGAGCACCGTCTTGGCATCGTTCCAATCGCCGAGTTCGTCCTGTGCGATCGCGTCGGGGTTGACGTATTCACAATCGTGAAACCACTCGTGAGCGAGGCCGCGCTCGGTGATGGTCGTCTTCCCGGCACCGTTCGGCCCAGCGACGACTAACAAGCGAGGGCGCGAGGCAGGCGCAGCAGCCATTAGGACTTGTCAGTCCGCCGAGCTTGCGTATTTGCGCGACCGAAAATGGACGCTTCCCTCAACCGAGCCGCGACCCAAGCGTCTGCCGCGGCGCGGCGCTCCACGGCAAGATCTCTCGCTTCCCGCATCACGAGCGCCAGCTCCTCGTCCGTCGGCTCGGTGTCGGGGGCCATCAGATCTCGAGACTTGATGTGCATGTCCGGTTAGTGAGGGTAGCACGGCCAGCGGACTTCCGATTTTCCGTGCACTGGTTTCGCCGCTTCACAATGGGCACATGGCGCGCAAACCCCGCTTGTTTGAATTTCAGGACGTTGCCACTTGGGAGGCTGCGCGCCCCCGGTTTTCCCCGGTTTTGGGCGCCTACGCCGCCTAGCTCAACCCGAATCGTCGAGAAAATCTCGCGCTATATTGATTGAATCGCCCCGCGATTTGAACGTCAGATCTTCGCGATCGGTGAAGCGCCATCCGAGGGTCGTGACCCGTAGGCGGGCGTTTGCGGACCGGCGACTTTATAGAGGGGGGTCGGTGTCGAGCCCCTGAAACGGAAGCGCGAGCTCTTGCCACAGTGGACGCAGATCCAAACCGGCGAACTGCGGATTGGTCTTGAGAATTCGCTCTTGCTCCCTAAGCCAGCTAATTGCGTCAGCGCGGCCTTTCACGCTGCGCGCAAGTTGGCGCAACGTCTTCCCTTTGAACTGCGGAATCTGTTCGTCGAGCGTCGAACGAATCTTCGCAAGCACGACCTTGTGGAGCTCTGCGGCGAGCTCGGCGAACGCCTCGATCGGCTGGGACTTCGAACCCGCCTTGCCAGCTCGCCCCCGGTGTGCGCGCACCGCCTGCTCCAAGTCCTCGTGGACTTCGAGGCTGCGCTCGATGACGTCACCTAGCAAGCCTTCTAGCCGCTGGTGAACCGCGTTCAGCACCGCTTCCTGGAATTGACCTGGACGCTGAGCATACTGGTAGAAAGTTCGATGCGGGCAAGCGAAGTGCCTGCCTCGTCGACCCAGCTGTAGCTCCCGTCGCTGTTTTCCAGGAACTCCCGCCGTAAAGCTGCGACGATCCGCGCTCGATCCAGGATGCGGTAGTGGCCAGTGGCCGGCTCTAGTGGGTCGCCGCTCGTGTTCATCATCTTCGGCAGCGGCGGGTTCGAGCGGAGCTCGATGATGCCGGCAAGGAGCGGCAAGGGCAGGTCCGCAGCGCTGTTTTTCCATGCCTGCTCATCCCCAAGCGGCGGCATATGGCGCCGAAGGTCTGCCACGAGTGACAAGAACGGAGCAGCCGTGAAGGAGGGTACATGTGCAAGCCCGCCCTCGAGCGTGATCGTGTCAGTAGCATCTTTGCAGAGCCAACCGAGTATGAGGTCACCCAGCCCCAGCTGACGCGTCGCCGAACGCTCGCTGATTTGCAGCTTTTCCCCGCGGAGCAGATCGAAAGCCTCGAGGCCCTTGTCGAGATGGATGCGATCCACGCGAAGCACGGTGAACCAGCCGCTCTTGAGGCTGACAATGAATGAGCGCAGGTCCGGATGCATCGATGTGGCGCCGCGCGAGCGCTCGAAGCGTGTGAGCGCGGTTGTACCGTCTGCCGCACGAAGGCCAAATGTCGCGTAGGCAGCCAACAGATTCTGCTCGTTCGGTGTGAGCGCGGCCGACTCCGCGCCGCCCGTCCCGCCGAGCCGGTGTAGTTCGCGCAACGCAAACTCGAACAGGCCCTCCTTCATTGCGGTCTGCAGCAATGTTTTACGGAATTCTGCCGCAGGCGGCAGCGTCGGCTTCGCTGCGCCTTGGAACTCGCGCGAGTGCGGCAGTAGTTCCGGTCGATCCGGAACAACCGGCGAGGAAAACCATACCCCCGCCGCTCTCCCGCGTAGGCGTCCATGACGTAGTCGAACCAGTAACGGGGAGAGGGACCAAACTTCAGGTGGCGCCGGATGATCTCTTCTGGCTCGTTGCGACTCGTTGTTGCTTTGGCCTTCTGGCGCCTCCGCGCCTGCTCTTTGCTGCTGAGCTTGCTCGCCTTTTTTGGAGCGTCTGTGCTGGCCGCGCTCTGCTGCTGGGCGACGATACGAGCTAGGTATTGGCCCCAATCTTCCTCGCTAGCCTTCAACAGATATGGCGAGTCAGCCACGAAAAAGCCGGTCGCCGAACGGGAGGACGCGTATCAGGCCGAAATCGCCCGTGCGTAGAAATGGACCGGTCAGTCCTACGCTCAACGCGCCCGCCGCCCCCGCACGATCTCGATTTCTGCAGTGTGGCCGCTGGCGCCTTTCACGCGATAGAGGTCCAAGCTCGAGTCGGCCAGGCTTTGCGC
Organism: Pseudomonadota bacterium; assembly: GCA_037200885.1. Taxonomy (GTDB): domain Bacteria; phylum Myxococcota_A; class Polyangia; order Polyangiales; family Polyangiaceae; genus PMG-095. The sequence continues at coordinate 1,975,111 of JBBCIN010000002.1, read as the reverse complement.
CATGGACTGCAGGCGGGCACGCGACGGGTCACGAAGTAGCAGGCGCGCAAGCACGGAATACGGTGTTTCATTACCAATGCCTTGCGGTTACCGCGCTCAGCGCGAACTGCATCGCGAACGAGTCGTACACCGGGCTCTGTGGTGGGCCGCCCGGCATGTACTCCTCTTCGACCTCGTCGTGAAATCGCGCGAGGGCGGCGAATGCCGGCGCGCCGAGCAGCCGGACAGCTGCCCGAGTGACGGCACAATAGTGCCCGAAGAACGGTGCCACGTCGTCCGGCAGCTTTGGCTCGTCGGATTGCGAAGTGTTCTCGCGATGGTCCGCGGGAGCACATCTTCGACCGCAGCGGGTGGAAGAAGGTCATCGAGCGAGACCGAGCGGGCGAGCTGCGCTGCGATCGGGGCAAACGAGATGACGGACGTCATGGGCGAACCCTAACGCGGGGCTTGTGACGCCGCCAAGTGACGACAGACCGAGGTTCGCGCGGGCACGAGGCCGCACGACGGGGCGTGACCCGAGGGGGAGAGTGTTCCACGTCGGCCGGAGGCGACTACCAGCCTAGGCCACCACCGCAACCGGAATTTCCGGCCATCCCGCGAGTTGCACAACTGTTCGAATCCCCTTGGGGACGCCTAGAAACACCGCTGATTGTTGATTCGCTGGCCCCTCCCCTCACCGGGTTCAGTCAAGGAAGGCACTCCCAGAGCCGCACTAGCCGGCGTCATGTGCTCAGGGAGAGCGTCAACCAGCGGGGGGAGCTTCACATCCCTGAATCACAGGAAGGCATGGGTATCGAGCAGCAGGTTCATCGGGCATGCGGCGCAAAATCTGCGAGTGGTTCGTCGAAGGCGCTACCCGCGTGGAGCAGATCTTTGCCCGCGCCGAAGCGGGCCCGCTTCGTTTGTGGGGCGCCGCAGGCAAGATGCGCGCTACTGGCACATCAGCCCGGGTCACGAGGATCTCCTCGCCCGCCTGGACTCGTCCCAGGAGCTCGGCGAAGTGCGCCTCGGCCTGGGCAAAATCGACGACGTGCATATGCCTAATCTTCGCCGGCTCGGGGAGCACGAGTCCCCTTCGCCGCTAATTGCGCTTCAATCAATGCCATCTAAGTGCCCCTTCCATGCGATGTTAGGGCCTGATCGGCGAACGATCTAGCCTCGCCTTGCTGCGGGCGCGCACCTCTTTCTCTCTGGCCGCCTTGATATGGTGACTGGTGAGAGCATCCTTCTGTCCGTCGCCGAAGCGCTTTTTTCAGTCGCGCGGAGGAAGCCGCGGTGCGGTCGACTCAGATGCCCGACCGCTCGCGCGCTCAGTCAGGATCCGAGCGGCTTACTTCGCTTCCAGAGCGATTTCGAGCAGGCTCTGCTCTTCGGCGCATTCGCGACAGAGATCACGATGCCGCTTGAATCAGTCCTATCAGCTTCGGATCAGCGAGGCGCTGGTCGAGGTAAGGCGCCAGCAGCTCGAGGAATTCGTCGCAATCGAGCTCTTGCGCTTGCGTCTTGACGAGCATGTCCTCGATGGCCGTGTAAACCTCGGATGCTTTATTCATACCGTGACTCCGATGGAAGTCGCGCCTAGCCCGCCATCGTGGGCCTGGACGTAGTGTTTGAGCCGGTGTCGCGCGTCGTAGAGTAGCTTGTATACTGCGCCCTGCTTGCCCCTGCTTCACGCCGGTGCGACGCGCGATTCGGCGAGCGGCAGCCGCCGAGCAGTGCCAGCAGCGCGTCTCGCTGCCGCTCTGTGAGCGCTTCTCGAATGCCGTCGCGAAGGAGTGCCTCGCGATCGAGCTCAGCGTGCTCGGGCGGCTCGTGGCTGAGCGCAGCAGCGCCCGCTTCCCATGGCGTCCTCCAAACTGACGTGGCGGTGGCGACGCTGGCGCAGCGCGGAGTAAGCGATGTTGACGGCGATCGCGGTAGCCCAAGTCGTGAATCGGCTGCGCTGTTCGAAGCCGCCGAGTCGTTCGTGTACCCGGAGCACCGCTCTCTTGCGTCAGGTCGTCCAGTTCTGGCTCCGAGAGCTTACCAGCGAAGGCGCGCGCCAGGGAGCGCTTCAGGAAATCGCGTAGGTCGTCCGCGGCCCGGGTCCCGTGTTGGACTGGAGGCGGCCAGCTCGCCTCAGCCAGGCTTCGCAGCTTCTCGTCACGCGTCAAGCATGGTCGCTGGACGCGTGCTGGGTCAATGGGCGCCCCCCGAGAAGGGCGCACCTCCGAGAAAAAAAGCGTCGGAGCGAGGTAAGAATCGGCGCGAGGCGCGTCACAGATAGCAGATACGCACTTCACCCCCGACGCGCTCCAGCAGCCGTCGAACTACCGACGAGGAATTTCCACATGTCCCACCCCCACGGACCCGCAGGGCGGCGGAACGCGGACTCGACGCAGCTTCTTGGCCAGCGGCATCGGCGGGCTCGCACCTCGCTTGTGCGCCGCAGCTTGGTCCGGAAGTCCCGACCAACACCCACAATGTTACCCGCCACCTTCAAGCTACAGCAGGAGAGAAAAGCATGACCACGATCACGACTCGAGACGGTACGAGCCTCTATTACAAGGATTGGGGAAGCGGACCGGCGGTGGTGTTCAGCCACGGCTGGCGCTCAGCTCCGACAGCTGGGAATCGCAGATGTTGTTCTTGGCCGAGCACGGTTACCGCGTCATTGCGCACGACCGCCGGGGTCACGGTCGTTCGAGCCAACCCTGGCATGGCAACGACATGAACACCTACGCCGACGATTGGCGACGGTGCTCGAAACCCTCGACGTGCGCGGCGCCACACTGGTCGGGTTCTCGACCGGTGGCGGTGAGGTGGCTCGCTACATCGGTCGCTACGGCACGGCTCGCGTCAAGAAAGCCGCGCTCATCGCCGCCGTTCCGCCGCTGATGTTGAAGACCCCGCAAAACCCGCATGGCACCCCCAAAGAGGTCTTCGATGGTCTGCGAGCGGCATCCATCGCGGATCGCTCCAAGCTGTACCGCGATCTCGCGAGCGGGCCTTTTTTCGGCTTCAACCGGCCTCATGCCAACATGTCTCAAGGCATGATCGACTCTTTCTGGCTGCAAGGCATGCAGTCGGGTCACAAGAACGCTTACGATTGCATCGCGGCGTTCTCCGAGACCGATCTGACGGCAGATCTCGCGAAGTTCGACGTACCCCCACGCTGGTCGTGCACGGCGACGATGACCAGGTCGTGCCGATCGCCGCCTCGGGCCAGCTTTCCGCCAAGCTCGTGAAGGGTGCCACGCTCAAGGTGTACGCGGGCGCGCCGCACGGGCTCACCCCGACACGCACAAGGCTCAGCTCAACGAGGATCTGCTGGCCTTCCTAAAATCGTCCTGAGCCGGCACGCGGCGGTCGGCCCTCGTCGCAGCCATCCGTCGCTGGGCCATTCGTCGCCATTCGTCGTGTTGCGGGGGGCGTAGCGTCCCCGCGATTTGAACCTTCGACTCTTCGCGATTCGGCGAAGCCCCATGACGGGGGCGTGACCCGAGGGGGCGAGTGGCCCGATGTCTTCCAGCCTGGGGCAGATCCGAAGCCCCGGTCCTAGGCCGTCCTAGGCCACCACTGCGACCGGAATTGCCGGCAATTCCCCGACTTGCACAACTGTTCGAATCCCCTGGGGACGCAAAAAGATTCTGTAACGAAGCCGGTAAGTTACGGAGTCGTGGCCAGCAGAGGCCGACACAGATAAGAGTCACTCCCCCAGTCGAGACGGGGGCGAGGGCTGCCGAGTCGCCGCGACCGCGCTCAAAGCGATCCGTACGATGAAAGTCGCTACCAAAGGCGCATGACGCCATACTGGTCAAACGTCTCGTCGATGCTCACGATGGTGAAGCCGCGTTCGAGTGCCTGGGCAGCGAGCAGGCGATCAAATGGATCGCGATGGTGAAACGGCAGCGTGGCGACGCGCGCGACGTCCCCGATCTCGATGGGGAGCAGTTCGATTCCGGCGTCAGCCATGAGAGGCGGAAGCAATTCGCCGAGCGGCTTGGCGAGCGCTAGCTTACCTAGGCTAGTCTTGATCGCCATCTCCCACGCGCTGGCGACGCTCAACGCGCGTACGCCGCCGGCCGCCTCGATCCCATCACGCGCGCTGGCTGACGCGCTCGCTGCCCTCCATGAACCACAGGAAGGCATGGCTATCGAGCAGCAGGTTCATCCGGCATACGGCGCAAAGTCTTCGAGCGGCTCGTCGAAGTCATTACCCACGCGGAGCAGGTCTTTGCCCGCGCCGAAGCGGGGCCGCTTCGTTTGGGGCGCCGCAGGCATGATACGCGCTACTGGCACATCAGCCGGGGTCACGAGGATCTCCTCACCCGCCTGGACTCGTCCGAGGAGCTCGGCGAAGTGCGCCTCGGCCTGGGCAAAATCGACGACGTGCGTATACTTAGATTAGCATCGGCTGCGGGCCGTACCGCGACGAAATCGTGAGCTGACCGGACGCGGAATCCCAGTAACGGTTTGCCGCTCATCCGTGCCGCCCTCTTGGGGACGCCCAGAAACACCGCTGATTGTTGATTTGCTCGCCGCCCTTGGCCCTTCCCCTCACTGGGTTCAGCCACGGAAGGCACTCCCAGAGCCGCACTAGCCGGCGTCATGAGCTCAGGGAGAGCGTCAACCAGCGGGGATGCAACCAGCCCGAGCTCTGCGACGTTCAGGATGTCCGTTTCCGAATTGGAACCTCGTGCCCACCTTGAAGCACCCTCCGAGCGACTCCCATTGGCTAGGCGACAACGGCGAGCGGAATTGCCGGAAAATCCTCGAGGTTCACTCTGTCCGGTTCCCCTTGGGGACGCAAAAGCTGCCCCATTCCCGACGCGGAACTGCTTGGCGCTCAGCGTTCGGGCGCCACGCGCTAGTTCGGGGTCGATCCCAGGGTGGACGGCTCGCGGCGTTCGAACCAAGTGTGTCCGAGCAGGAGCAGGGGCGGCTGCAGGGCGCGATTGAGCAGGGCCAACATCAGCGAACCGCCGATGACCACCCAAGCCAGGGGCTTCTGGGTCTGCGAGCCGATGCCGTTCGAGAGAGCAGCGGGCAAAAGGCCCAAGGTGGCGACCAACGTGGTCATCAGGACTGGTCGCAGTCGTTTTTCCGCAGCCTCGCGCGCGGCCTCTGCAATCGCCATCCCTCCCTGCCGCAGGCGCTGAAAGTACGTGACGACGAGGATCGCATCCTGCACTGCGATACCGAAGATCGATACGAAGCCCATCGCTGCGGAGATCGAGAAGTTCACCCGTGTGAGCAGCAACGCCGCCAGACCTCCTGCACATGCAACCGGAATCGAGAGCAGTACGATGGCAGTATTGACCGCGGATTTGACGGCCATGTACACCAAGAGTGCAATTAACAGCAGGGTGAGCGGTACGATCACGTAAAAGCGGCTCATCGCGCTGCCGTACTCATTGATCTGCCCCGCCCATTCGAGGTGCGTGCCGTAGGGCACGTGAACGGCCGCAGCGATCCGCTGTTTGGCTTCCGCAATCGTAGAGATGAGATCGCGGTTTCTGACCGAAAACTTGACTGGCGCGTAGCGCGAGCCGTCCTCACGATAGATCAGCGAAGGACCGTTTTCCTTCGAGATATGGGCAAGCTCGGCCAAGGGAATCGGAGTGCCGTCTGCAGCTGGCACCGTGATCCTGCGAATCGCTTCGACCGAGTTCCGATAAGGCTCGAGCCAGCGCACGTTGAGGTCGAAGGACTTTTCTCCTTCGAGAACGCGAGTAACGGCTTTGCCGCCGACGGCCGCCTCAATCACGGCGCCGACATCGCCCGTATTCAAGCCATAGCGTCCGCATGCCGTGCGATCGATCTCGATCTGTACGCTCGGCTGCCCAAGTGAACGAAAGAGCCCGCTGTCCTGCACGCCCGGAACTCGATTCATGACTTCCAGAATCTTCTCCGCCAACGTCTCGTTGACGTTCAGATTCGGCCCGACCACTTTGACCGAGTTCTCGCCCTTGATGCCGCTCACGGCCTCCTCCACGTTGTCCGAGATCATTTGTGAGAAATTGAAGTCCGCAGCGGGAAATGCTTGGTTTAGTTGACGAGAAAGCTCCTCGGTGAGCTTTTCCTTGGTCAGGTCGCGGGGCCACTCGTCGAAGGGTTTGAGCGGCGCGAACATCTCGATATTGTTGAAGCCGGATACGTCGGTCCCGTCGTCTGGGCGCCCGAGTTGTGAGACTACGGTCTCGACTACGCCGTTCTTTTGGTTGCGCTCGGTGCATGGAACCTGCTCGTCCTCTGGACAGCCACGGATGATGTCGCGCATGCGCTGCACATAGCGAGAGGATTGCTCGAGCGAAATCGAGGTGGGCAAGGTAGCTCGGATCCATAAGTTGCCCTCTTCCAGCTTGGGCATGAACTCACCCCCCAAGAATTGCAGGCAACCAGCGCAGGCCACTATCGGCAGCAAAGAGAGCACGATGACCGTACGCGGACGGCGAAGCGCGACGGCAAAAAGCGGTCGATAAAGCTGGTCGAGTACGCGCATCACCGCGCTCTCCTTCTCCTCTTCGTTGGCGTTGAGCGCGAGCGACGCGAGCGTGGGCGTCAGTGTGAGCGCGAGCAGGATGGCACCCCCGATGGCGAATGCGTACGTGAGTGCCATCGGGGAAAATATGACTCCGGCAACGCCGGTCATGGTGAAAAGAGGCAGGAACGCGACAGAAATGATCAAGCTCGAGAACATCATCGGTCCACCGACCTCACGAGCGCTCGCCAAGACGCGATCGACAATCGTGCCCTTTCCGCGCGCTCCGAGCTGTCGGAAGATATTTTCGATCATGATCACCGTCGAATCCACGACGATCCCGAAGTCCACGGCTCCGAGAGAAATCAGGTTGGCTTGTGTGTTGGTACCGACCATCCCACAGAATGCGAGTAGCAGCGCCAACGGGATATTCAACGCCGTGATCAATGCCGCGCGCGGGTTGCCCAAGAAGAGCCAGAGGACGAGGCTGACCAGCAGCATGCCGACCAGTAAGTTCTCCGTCACGGTGTGGGTCGTCAGGGCAACGAGTTTGCTCCGATCGTAATACGGTTCGATATCCATCCCGGGCGGGAGCAGATGATTATCGCGAATGTGGACGATTCGTTTCTCGACACCGGCCAGCGTGTCCGATGTATTGCCGCCGTAGCGCATCAGCACCGTGCCCTGGACGATATCGGGCTCGGCGTCCCGGCCCACGATCCCGAGCCGCGGAGCACTGCCGATTTCGCTCGTTGCCACGTCGCGCACGCGGATCGGCGTCCCGTCGTGAGTGCTGATCACGACGTCGCCGATGTCGCGGACATCGCGGATCAAGCCGATCCCACGCACATCGAAGGACTGTTCTCCAATCGTGATCCGTTGCCCGCCCACGTTCTGGTTGCCGTTTCCGAGCGCCGAGGTCACCTGACCGAGTGTCAGGCCCTGCCCGCGCAGACGAAACGGGTCGACGTTGACCTGGTATTCCTTCGTTTCTCCACCGAAGCTCGTTACGTCGATCACGCCCGGCACTTGCTTGAACTGGGGCTCGAGGATCCAATCCTCGGCAGTCTTCAGCTGTCGTGTCGAATAGCCTGGCCCGGTCACTCGGTAGCGGAAGATTTCTCCGATCGCGTTGGAAGGGGAAATCTGGGGCGCGGCATTCGGCGGTAGCTGAACGAAGGCAAGACGGTTGAGCACCTGCTGACGAGCTTGCTCGTAGCCGATCCCCCAGTCGAAGTAGCACTTCACGTCGCTCAGTCCGAACAACGATTGCGAGCGGACGTGATCCAGACTGACCATGCCCGAAAGCGCGATCTCGAGCGGCACGGTGACCGATCGCTCGACTTCCTCTGCGCTCCAACCATTCGGTTGGGTGATGACCTCGACCAGCGGCGGCACCGGATTCGGGTAAGCCTCGATGTCGAGGACCTGATAGGCTTTGAGTCCTCCGCCCACCAGCAGGCCCGCCGATACCAAGATCAAGAAGCGCGTGTCGAGCGCGAATCGGACGAGTCTTGCGATCATTGGTTGGTGAGCAGCAGCGCCCCAGATGCGACGACGACGTCATTTTCAGCGAGGCCGGCCTTGAGCCGCACGAACTCGCCCGGGATGTCTTCGTCGACCTCGACCGGGACTTGCTGGAAGCGCAGTAAGCCGCCCGCGCCGGGTCCGATGTCCTTGAAAACCAGGGTCTGATCCCCCAAATGAAGGATTGCCGTCCGCGCCAGCGACAGCACGTGCTGCCCGACTCCGGCAACGGAAACGGTCGCATACATCTCCGGGCGAAGTAGGCGCTCCGGATTGGCCAAGGTGCAACGCACCTTGGCCGTGCGCGAGATAGGGTCGAGCGTGCCGGAAATCCAATCGATGCGGCCGTGAAACTTACGGTCCTGGTAGGAGACCACGCTCACCTCGACGTCGTCGCCAACCTTTACCCGCGGCAGATCCATTTCATAGACATCCGCCAGCACCCAAATTGGATCGAGCTCGCCAACCGTGAATAGTTCGACGGCGCTGCCCCCGCCACCGTACTGTCCCTGTACCTCCATGCCCGGATTCACTGCCCGGCTGATGATTTCACCGTCGACCGAGGTGCGCAGCGAATACGCGCTCGAATTGCCACCTTCGGCGTGCAAGATCTTGATCATCTGCCGGCAACGACTGAGCTCGGCTTGTGCCTTGTTATAGTCGTCCTGCGCGGATTCGAAGTCGTGCTGTGAAACCGCGTGCGCGTCAGCGAGTTCCTTTTCGCGTTCGAAGTTGTGACGGGCGGCCACGAGGTCGGCATCTGCCTTCTCCAGGTTGGCCAACGCGAGCCCGAGATCGGGGGACTCGATGATCGCCAAGGTGTCGCCCTTCTTGACTCGTTGCCCCAGTGACGCCTTGATCGACGTGACCCGGCCCGACACCGGTGAGAACACGTGCGCTATTTCGAGATCCGAGAAGGTCAGTTTTCCGGTCATCGCGATCACGCTCGCCAGTTCCCGTTGTCGAACGGGTTGTGTTTCGAGCTTCGCTTCTTTGGCCTGAGCCGGGGTAAGCCAGGTCTGCCCGCTGGGCCGGGGCGCGGATTCTGCGGCGCGGCCTTCGCTGCAGCCGCTGCAGCCGGCTGAAGGCAAGCACAGCGCAGCCAGGATGATCCATTTGGGGAGGTGGCGCGGAGTCGTCAATGGAGTGTCCTCCCCGAAGCCTGTTCAACCGCAAAAATCGCGTTCCAATAGTCGGAGATGCTTTGCAGATAAGAGGCGTTGATCGCTAGAAAGGTGCGTCCCGAGTCGAGCAATTCGAGCAGCGACGCCGCGCCGCGCTCGTACTGCAGGGACGTGAGGTCGCGCGAACGTCGGGCCCGCTCCAGGAGCGACGCGCCCATGCGTTCCAGGCGTCTGCGCGAGATATCGAAGCTCACGAGCGCAGACGTAACGTCGTTCGCGATTTGCGTGTCGACCTTCGCCCGTCGCAAATGCCGGGCAAATAGCTCTGCCTCGGCCTTGGTGATCTCCCCTTGGTTCTGATAGAACAGCGGCAGCGGTGTGTTGATCCCCAGGGTCAGGGTCGGAGGTCCCGGTGCGTCCGGGCCGCTACCCTGCATCGAGAAGTTTGCCCACAGACCGATTTCCGGGACGCGCGTGCGGCGCGCCAACTCCAGCGCCGCCTTGGCTGCTCGTTCGCCGTATTCGGCGGACAACACGTCCGCGCGCCTGCGCAGGGCCTCAGTCAGGACCGAGCTCTGGTCCAAGTTGCCGAGCCGCGCGTGCGCGGCCTGTTGAAGCAAAGTTTCATCGACGTCGAAGTTCGGCGTGACGCCTCGCACCCCAAGCAGGAACGCGAGATTGACTTTTGTGGTCTCGAGCGCGAGCTCGTTGGCGTCGAGTTGATCTTCGAGCTGAAGACTATCTGTCTCCACCTTCAACAGATCCGAGTCGGCGGCGGCGCCGGCTGCAACGCGCTGGCGCACGAGCGCGACGGCCTGCAGTGTCATGTCGTACGCTTTGCGCCCCAACTCGAGATTGGCCTTGGACACCACGACGGCCAAAAATTGTTGCTTGAGGCTGCCTTCCAGAATCCGTTGCGCGTCGCGCTTATCGAGTTTGGCTGCTTGCAGTGCCGCGTCGGCGACCTCGACGCGCAGCGCCCGCTTGCCGAACAGCCCGTTGGTGATCGCGCCGGAATCGGACAAGGTCGCGTTCAGCGCTGGGGCCGAACAGCCGGTGCAGTTGCTCAACGCTCGGCCCGCCCCGAGCGAGAGGTCGGGATTGTCGATTGCACCCGCGATCCGCGCGTCGCCTTCGGCGCTTCGCACGAGGGCTTCGGCCAGCAGCAGATCGAGCCCGGTTCTGCGGAAGATCTGTAGGGCCTGGTCCAGATCCAAGTGAGTAGGAAGTGTCGGCGCTGCGGGAATGGAATCAAGCTTTCCCTCAGCGCTGGCTGGCTTCGGGATTGACAAGGCGCACGCTAGCGCGAGCGCTATGGCGGCGAACTGGCGCCGCCGGAATGGCCGGCTCAACAGTTTGGCCGATGCGCTGATGCACCCCGTCGACCATCGAGAGCCCTCGAACGCGGCCGCTCTACCAGTGACCGGCGTCAGCGCAGTGAAGGATAGGCGGAAAAGGGGCATCTCCGTCACGACCCGAAGCAAGGAGTGTGCTTAGCGCTAAGGATTCACGCGGTGCCCAAGTGTTGGCATTCCGCGCTGGAATCGACCTATCTCCGCAGTCGACGATTAGCCGCCCTGCCCAAAGACTGCCACTTGGTCTGTCCAGCAATTGGTACGCCGCTCGACGCGAAGTTTCCGAATCCGGGTCCGGACTCGGCCCCGAGGTCGAGGCTGCCATAAAAGCTGACGCAGGACGCATTGGCGAAGGGCGCCCGCGAAGCCTTTCCCGCCCTGAGAATCACCATCCCGTGTGCGACATCAACACTTCGCGGTTTACGGGCTTGGCGGCGGGGCCAGCGGCGTCGTGTTGACACAAGCCATGTCGGTGACGTTGATCCCGTTGTACTTTGGGTCCATCGCGCTCACGGTCGCTCCCGTGATGATCTTGTAGGGCGTCATCATGCCCATGGTTCCGTCGTCGACGCCGGTGACGGTAAAGGGCTGCGGCACGTTCCATGTCGCTGCAGTAAAGGAGAGCGTGGCTGGCGCGACCGTGCCTTCCGTGGGTGTATCACTCGATAGCGCGATACTGACCGGACCGAGCGGTTGCGACGTGAGAACGACCTTGAAGGTCGCGGTGGTGGTGGGCGTCGTCGCACAAGGAGAACTGGGCGTGACGGTGATGCCGGGGTCATCGTCGTTCTTGTTGACGAGCGAGACGGTGCTCGCCGCAAGTTGCACGTATTTAGGGTCAGCGCTGGAGCTGGCGGTCTTGAGCGACACCGTGTACGTCTGATCCCCGTCCGCGACGCTGTCGTCCACACCGGTGACTGTTACGGTTTGCGCCACGGACCAATTGCTCGCGGTGAACGAAAGCGAAGCGGGCGCCGCGGTGCCTTCTTTGGTGTTGCTGCTGGTGACGCCGACGTTCACGTTGCCCGTGGGTTGCGACGTGAGCAGGAGGGTGAACGTGGCTTTGCCGCCCCCCTCGGTGGTTTGCAAATTGGCGGCGGCGGTGACCTTGAACCCAACCACGTCGTCGTCCTTATTGACGATCGTCAGCGTGGTGGCTGCATACATATAGTTCTGGTCAGTCGTGTTCCCGCCGCTAACCGCGATGTTGTACGACTGGTCACCATCCGCGATATCGTCGTTGACGCCGGTGACGGTGATGTTTTGCGACGTTCCCCAATTCGCGGTCGTAAACAATAATGTAGCTGGGGAAACCTTGCCTTCCTTGAGATCGGAGCTCACGAAGCTGACGGTCACGGACGCAGTCGGCTGGGAGTTCAGGTGGATGCCGAAAACGGCGGTCCCACCCTTTTCGGTGGTCGTCCCCATATAGCCAGGTGTCGGCACGATATAAGCGGAGTCGTCGTCTTTGTTCGTGACCTTGACGGACTGACTCAAGCCCACGTAGTTCGTGTCGCTACTCATCGAGGGGCCAACCGTGACGGTATACGCCTGGTTGCCGTCGACGACAGAGTCGTCTTGTCCGGTCACCGTCACGACTTGAGCGGTCGCGTAGTTCGCGGGCGTGAAAGTCAGGGTGGCTGGCATGACGGCCCCCTCGGTCGTATCGCTGCTCGTCACCGGCACCTTCACGTCCCCAGTGGGTTTGGAGGTGAGCGAAATGGAGAAGCTAGCCGAGCCCGCGTTGGCTTCCGTCGTGACCAGCTTGGTGCCGCCGTCGATGCCGGTCAAAAGCTTGGGTGATGTAATGCCTGCTACGTCGTTATCCTGATTGACGACTTTGACGTCGGTCGAGGCCAACTTCTGATAGGCAGGATCGTCGGTCGTGGGGGCGCCGATGCGCACCGCATACACGACGTTGCCGTCCTTCGTATTGTCGTCTACGCCGGTCACGGTCACGATCTGAGCGACGTTCCAATTGTCGACCGCGAAGTCGAGCTGCGCGGGGCTGACCTGGCCCTCGCCAGCGTTGATGCTGGTCAGCCCGAATTGGACCGGGTTCTTCGGCTTCGAGGTCAACACGAGTGAAAAGGTAGCGGCGCCGCCCTGCTCGCTGGTGAGCAACTCACTCGCGTCGTTCGGATCGACGCCGGTGAGCAGGGTAACTGCGTAACCGGCATCGTCATTGTCGACGTTGATGACATTGACGTACGGCAAATCCGCACTGCTCAGCGCGCCGTAGGCGGCATCGTCGGTCGTGAGCGGACCGAGCGTGACCTGATAAGGCTGATTGCCGTCCGCTACGCTGTCGTTGTCTACGCCAACGACGGTCACCGTCTGCGGCGCGTTCCAATTGAGGTGAGTAAACGTGAGCGAAATCGGGTTCACCGTGCCCTCGCTCGAGCTGCTGGCCACCGCGAGGGTCACATCCTTGCTCGGCGCTTTGTTCAAAACGACGGTGAAGGTCGCGCTGTCTCCATTTTCGCTCGTGCGAAGCCGGGTGGGGTCGCTCGGATCGATCCCGGTCGCCAATCCCACCATCACACCCGCTTGGTCGTTGTCTTGATTGATGACATCCACCGTTTCTGGAAGCAACTTCGCGAACGATTGGTCGCTGCTCATCGGGGGGCCGACGGTGATCTGGTACGACCGATCGCCCCCCGCGCTGTCGTCGTTCACACCGGTCACGGCAACGGTTTGCGGCGCGCTCCAATTGTCGGTGGTGAACGTCAAGCTGCCGGGGGCTACTGTCCCGATGCTGTCATCGCTACTGGTGAGGCTGATGACGACGTCGGCCGCAGGGCGCGAGTTCAACACTACCGTGAAGAAAGCCTGCCCGCCGGCTTCGGTCGTGACGAGCCCCTTCGTGGGCGTAACGAAGAAGCCCGCGCTGTCATTGTCGATGTTCGTGATCGCGACCGTGATTTTCGCGCCTTGGAAGCTCTTGTCGTCGCTGATCGCCGGACCGACGTCGACCGAGTACGGCTGATTGCCCACCTGCGGGTCATGGACCCCCGTAACGGTCACCACCTGCGGTGCGTTCCAGTCGTCGGTGCTGAAGGAAAGACTTGCGGGGCTGACGGTGCCCTCAGCGGCGTTCGTGCTCGCGATCGGAATGGTCACGGGCGCCGTCGGCTTCTGCGCGAGCGACACGTAAAACTTCGCTTGCGCGCCCAAATCGCTCGTAAACAGATCGGACGTTGGGACGACCAGGATTGGCCCTGAGGGTTGCGCGTTGCCTCCGGCTCCCCCGCCATGGGCAGTCGAACCGCCACTCGTGCCAATCACATTTTCTCCGCCTGCACCGCCGTGTGCCTGATCGCCGACCTTGAAGTCGCCGAACAACACTTGGCATCCCAGGGTGAACACCCCGACGCTGAGCGCCAAGATCAACGAACGCAGCCAGCGCTTGAACCAAGTCATCAGAAGTCTCCCACTGCGCCAATGGTTCCGACGCCCACGTAGGGGCGAACGACGAAGCCTCGAGCCGAAGCCGAGCCTGCTTTGTTGTCGAGCAGTAGTAGCGTGACGCCCGTTGCGACGCCCGCGAGGCCGACGACGAAGCCGGCGCCGGAGATGGTTCCCAGCGTGTGATACGCATTCACGGTATCGGCATTCTCCGGCGAGCAGTCGTTGGGGTCAGGGCAGTTTTTCTCGAGGGTCGAGCGCTTTCCCAGCCACAAGGCTCCGGTGATGCCACCGACCAAGAGCCCGGCTCCGCCAACTCCGAATGCGACATAGATCGGGACGCGGCTCCGAGGGGCAGCGGCAGCAGTAGCGACTACCGGAGCGGGGCTTGGGGCCACGACCGGCACTACCTGCTGCGCGGGATCGACCTCCAGCTCGAAGCTGACAGATCCCTCTTCGCCCTCGGCCAGGTTGAGCGTTTGATGTCTGTCCAGGAACCCGTTCGCGACCACGGCCACCTCACGTGCGCCCGGATTGACGGCGCGGCGCACTCCAATCGCAGCCGCCGGTACAGCGACACCGTCGACGGTGACGTACGGGTCGTTGCTCCCTTTGACGGTAATCGTTACCCATGAAAGGCGCGGCTTGAGCGCGGCCAGCTCCGCCTTGGCGGCGATCAACGCGTGCTGCCAGGATTGGGGAGCCCTCGCGTCGACCCCCTCTCGGATAATCAACTCATAGCGCTCTTGCGCCTCAACGAGCTGCCCCAAGCCGACTAGGCTGCGCGCCCAATCGAGCGTGAGAGTCGGCGCATGCACCAACGCGTCCGCACGCCGAAAGCGATCCACCGCATCGGCGTAATGCTTCTGTTGCAGCGCCCAATACCCCTCCTCGGCGAGGGAGCGCGCGGTGGCGCGGTCGGCGGCGGTCGGGTCCGCTTTTGCCGCCCCCACCCAGAGCAGTCCAGCTGCGATGCCCAATAACCAAGGGCTAAGTCTGCGAGTCATCTCCCTGCTTTCGGCGTACGCCGCGGCGGTTCCTTACTCTTGAAATCATCGCTCGCCCCAAGCGGCCTGCGCGCATGACCGAGATCGGGGTACCTGATCCGGATGATGGGATCAAGGCTCGCTCTGACCCAATGCGGAAGCTTCGCGGCGACGCTTTGGGCAACGTGCCGCTGCCTAACTGCGACGAGCCGCAGCGCTCGTGCCTCAGCCGTTCAGGCAGACTTAATGACTACGCGCTCCTGTGTTCGCGAAATCCTCGAGCATCCTACGGGCCGCGACCACTCCAGCCAACGTAGAAACGAAGCTCTTAGGGGATCACGCAAGGTCCGCAGTTGAGCAGGTTGCCGCAACCATCGGGCATGGAGCCGCAATTCGCCCCGCACGTGGCAGGAGTACACGTTGGAGGGGGGATCATGACGCCAATGCACGCGCCGAGATCGAAGAGCATATAGAGGAGGACCTTCTCTTGACTCGTCAGATCGCCCTGGCAGTGGTTGGGGAAGATGACGTCGTCGAAAGGCGTGCCGAACGGCGGGGGAAAGCCGCCACCTCCAGCTGCGCCACCCGCGCCTCCGCCTCCCCCCGCACCCCCGGTGCCGGACGGGATCGCCACGTGGAATCCGCTGTACGCGACGCGCCCGCACACGGCCTCCTTTGGAGCGCCATAGGGCGTATTGAAGGAGAACTGCTGGGTTCGCTTCGTGCCGGTCTGGAGATACACGAACTCCTCGCTGGTATTGCCGAGGGCCGTGCTCAAGCTGCGGGGCTCGTTGATGCTGAAGGTGTAACCGGGCGCGGTCGTGATCTTCTCGTTGACCATCCAGTCACTGAAGTTCTGGATCCCCGGGGCGGTGTTCGGCCGGCCCTGCGAGATGGCCCCCGTGCCAATCGTTGCCATGTCGCTCGTGTTATTGCTCCAGCGAGCGGCGGCATCGAGCCCCGTCTCCGCCGCATTGTCGGCTGCGTAGGGCTGGGTTCCGTTGCCATCGAGCCAGGTAAAGCTCAAGTGACTGGCGAACATACGGCCCCCGCGGTTCAGAAAGTGGCGCACGTTGCCGCCATTCGCGTCGCGTTCGCTGGAGTTCGCGTCCCAGTCGGTCCCTTCGCAATCAGCGACTAAAATGTCGTAGCTCTCGAGCTGTTCAGAGCTGCTGTACAGCGTCGAATCGTGCGGAGTCATCGCGTCGATGCTGGCTCCCTTCGGATTTGCCACCGGGCCACCTCGATAGAGATTGACGCGGGGCGCTCCAGAGGACACCGGCGTGGCCGGGTCACTGAACTCGGTGACGGCAAGGCCCATCTTGGAGAGCACGCATTCGATCGCGTCGATCCTTCCGGTCGTGACGGCGATGCGTGGGATGTTGACCGCGGTGCCGTCGCTCATCGAGCGCGGCAAGCGGGTTGGGTTATCCGGCAGAGTCGTCGGCAAATCCGTCGTCTGGCAGGCAGCCGCCGGGGGCAGGGTGAACTTCGTCGCGCGGCGGAAACGCCCCGCCTTCACCACCAGCAAAAACTCTTGTCCGACTGGGATGAACTCGTCGAGCTTGAAGTGACCCGTGGCATCCGTCACGGTGCCGTTCAGAACCGGACCGAAGTTCTGGTCCTCACAGCGGTCGCAGCTGGTGCCGCCGCTGGGAATGCCGGCGCCAATCGCTGGTAAATCTTCCGGCTTGTCGGTTTGCAGAATGTAAACGATGGCGTTCGGCACGCCGACTTGGTTCGCCGCATTCGCGTCATCACGACCGGGAGTGACCACGCGACCGGTCAGATGAGTCACCGTGCCGCCGGCCTTGCTGCAATCCGGGATGGCGCTGCACAGCGCGCAAGTCGAGGCACCACCGGCGACGCACTTCGTGGGTCCGTCGACGCCGCCCATGCAGACTTGGTTGGCGCCGCAAGTGAGCCCTTCGGCGGCGCAATCGATTGTATTGCCGCACTTGTCCATGGTGTAGCCGCAGGCCCAACCGAGCTCCGCGCAGGTCTTTTTGGTGCAGTCCGGGGGTTCGATGTTCGGGCCGCCCGCACTCGCGGTCATGCCTCCCGAGCTGACGGTCCCTCCCGCGAAGCCGCTTCCGCCACTAGCGGGCGAGCCGCCGAGCTCACTCGATGCGCCATCGCTGCTTTTCGAGCAAGCGTTCGCGAAAAAGAGCGCCGAACTAGCGACTAGGAGCAGGGCGTACGCGCGCAGTCCGAAGCCGCCGCGGCGCCGCGGACGAGCGATCGACGGTTCGAGGGCGCAAAGCTCCGCGTTCGGCGGCTTGGCCAACAAACTCGTGACAATTCTCCCCGGGTTTACCACTTCGATACCATGTGCCCACTCCGTCCGATCGATCAACAAAAGACGTGGAGCTCTGGCAGAAAGAGCAACGCGACGCCGAAGGCTCTGATCTCTGCGCGACGTCATCCGTGACCATCCCCGAAAGTCGACGTCGCGGGATCGCCAACGACCACCATTGCAGCGGAAACTTCCCGCTCCAGCCGACACATGCCGTTCGCGACTGGTGCGATTCGAAGACGACCAGTGACGTCAATGTCACGGCTCGAGTGCTCGCACGCAACGACTCGACGAGGTAACCTGCCGAGCAACGTGGCGATCTGAACCGAGCTCAGCGATCCGCGTTGCTCGGCTCACGTCTGCCGGCGAGACTCCGCGTTCAATCAGCGCTCGGTCAGCCCAGCGGCCAACGCGCACGCTGAGGCGACCGAGCGCGACCGGTTCGAATTCGTGCTCGGCAGCGGCCCGCGTCGACTCTCCCCCGCATGCGCGCTCGCGGAGGAGGATGCGAGCTTCTTGCCGTCTGAAGGCGCCCAGGCCCGGAAGGTTGACCGGCGAGCGGAAGGCGCAGACAGTCGATCTCCAAATGACGGAATACGTGGTCACTAAGCAGGGCGCGAACGCAGAGTGGGGTATCAATGCCGAGGGGGAAATTCAGGAGATGCCCCTCTCCAAGCCCGATGGCGACGGCTGGACGCTACATTCGGTGATTCCCACGCAATACAACGTGATGGCGGTCTGGCACCGTGAAGATAAGCGCAAGAAGAAGCGCTGATCAGCGGCTAGCCGACTGAGTTGACGGCGGGGTGTGCGGTGTCACCCCAGAGGGATGGGCTCCGGAGCGCGGCTGCGACGCTCGAATGCCTTTGGCTCGTTCAACGGAGCTGAAATCAATTTCTCATACAAACTCCGAGGGCTCATGTCGGTGTGCCTGCCTCTCGGTCAGGGTATGTGGACGAACCGAAGGCGGAGTCAGAGACCGATTCCGTGCCGCGCGCGGGATTCGTTGCTCGAAGGCGAGTTTGCGGGCAGTATTAGCGGCGATTGTCCGAGGGGTTTCGCGCGGCCGCGTTGCCCTCGGACAGCCTGAGGAAAACCCGCATGAGAATCCGGCTTGGCTCGATCCTATTCGTCGTTCTGGCAACCTTCGCCATCGCTTCCGGCTGCGGAAGTAAACCCGAGGTTGCCTCCGGTGGCGACAATCCCGAAGCGGACGCGAGCGTGGGCGGCTCCAGCGGCTCGAACGGAACGGGCGCGAACGGCGGCGGCTTCGTCATCATCGGCGACGGAGGCGATAGCGGCACGAACAACAACAACGGCTGCCCTTCGACCTGTAACGCTTTGAATGCCAACTGCGGCTTCGTCACGGACTCGCGTTGCGACACCGTGATCCAGTGCGGCAAATGTCCGGCCGGACAGATCTGTGGCGGCGACGGTCCGAGCCGTTGCGGTGTTGGTATGAGCGGTGATGGCGGCGCGCCGGGCTGCACGCCGGTGACCTGCGATGATCTCGGTTACACCTGCGGTCCCGCGGGCGACGCTTGCGGCGAAAAGCTCGACTGCGGTTCGACCACCTGTCCGATCTTGGGCTGGACCTGCGGCGGCGGCGACAAGCCCGGCCAGTGCGGTTGCAAAGGCGCGTGTGAGACGGTGCCGGATTGCTCGGACAAGCCGATCAAGACCACCAGCCTAACGGGCAAGGTGTACGACCCCGCCGGAAACAACCCGCTCTATCACGTGTTCGTGTACGTCGCGAACAACCCCGACGACCCGGATTTGAAAGCCTTTCCCGCAGGTATCACCTGCGATGTATGCGGCGCGACCGCGGCGGGCTCGCCGCTCCTTTCCGAGGGCGATCAG
Organism: Pseudomonadota bacterium; assembly: GCA_037200885.1. Classification (GTDB taxonomy): domain Bacteria; phylum Myxococcota_A; class Polyangia; order Polyangiales; family Polyangiaceae; genus PMG-095. Next base: position 1,956,092 of record JBBCIN010000002.1, on the reverse strand, counting down.
TTCGGCACGTATACCGACGTCGATGGCAGCTTCACCTTGAAGAACGTGCCCGTCGGCAAAGGCGTTACGGTCGTGATTCAGCTCGGCCGCTGGCGCCGCGTGTTCACGGTCGACGTCGACACGCCGTGCGCTGCCAATCCGATCGCAGACAAGACGCTGCTCATGCCGAGCAAGCAGTCGCAAGGCAACATCCCACTGATGGCCATGGTTACGGGCAAGGTCGACTCGCTCGAGTGCGTCTTGCGCAAGATGGGCATCGACGGGTCGGAGTTCACGGACCCCGGGGGTACCGGACGCGTTCAGTTCTATCTCGGCAGCGACGCCACCGGGACCAAGGTCAATTCCGGTCAAAAGATCGACATCGCGACGCCCTTGCAGGCGGATCTGTTCAAGACCAATCCGACCACCGCGCAGCCCGTGATCAACGACTACGACATGACCATCTTGGCCTGCGAGGGCGGCGTGTACGCGCAAAAGCCCGAGGATCTGACGACGCTGCGCAACTATGCGGCTTCCGGCGGTCGCGTATTCACCACGCACTACAGCTACACTTGGCTGACCAAGAACGATCAGAACACCGCCCAAGCCGGCTTGGCCGACAATTGGAGCGAAGTCGCCAAGTGGAATCTCGACTACAACGACAAGCCCGATAACGCAGTCGGCCATATCGACCTAGTCAGCAATCCCAAAGGAAATGCGTTCAAGGGTTGGCTGGAGGCCGTCAACGCCTCCACAGTTGGCTCGGGAACCGTGTCGGTGAATGTTGTCCGTCACGACTCGGATTCCGTCTCCGCCGTCGCCGGAAAGACGCAACAATGGTTGTATCGGGACGGCACCAACCTCAAGACCTGTTCGCGGAGTGGCGCGACCTGCACTTCGGATGCGGGCTGCGCGGCCAAGGTGTGCAGCGCGAACACCACCTTCGATTGCAGCGTCAACGCCTGCGCCGGCCCGAAGGTTTGCAAGAACAACCCCACCACCGTTTGCACCCAGAACTCCCAATGCAATGGCAACGGTAATTCATGCGTGACCAATACCTGCAGTAGCAACACCTGCAGCGTCGGGACCGACTTCACCGGTCAGCAGATCCCTCTTCATTTCACCTACAACACGCCCGTCAACCTGGTGGAAGATCTGAACGCGGACCCGCCCAAGCTGCAGTGCGGGCGCGTTCTGTTCAGCGACTTCCACGTCGAGGACGCGAACGAATACGACAAGACCTTCCCCGAGTATTGCGGAAAGACCTGCACGGCCGCCAACGCGGCAACTCAATGTGGCACCGGCGGCAAGTGCGTGAGCGGCTATTGCCTCACCCCGATGACCCCGCAGGAGAAGCTGCTCGAATACATGATCTTCGATCTCGGCTCGTGTGTGCCGCCCCCGGAGACCTGCAAGCCCAAGACCGAGTGCCCCGCTGGCGAGGACTGCGGGTATGCGCCAGATGGCTGCGGCGGGCTCATCTCCTGCGGCGTGTGCAAGGCCGGGGAAACGTGCGGCGGCGGCACCCCGCCGGTACCGAACAAGTGTGGCAAAGGCACCACGACCTGCGTGCTCGAGACCTGCGCCGTGCAGGGCTTGGAGTGCGGCCCCGCAGCGGACGGCTGCGGTGACAAGATCGACAGCTGCGGCACGTGCTCCGCTGGCGAGCTGTGCGTGCAAGGTAAGTGCGCGCACGTCAACTGACGTGCATGTCCGAAGCCGCGACGTTCAAGTGTTCCGTGTGCGGCGCGCCCGCACACGCGGGCGATTTCAGCTGCCGCTACTGCGGTGCTGGCATCGCCACGGTGTGCTGTAGCCGCTGTTTTCAAATGAACATGGCGCACGCCCTGCACTGTTCGGGCTGCGGCGCGGAGCTCGGCCTGATCGTGGAATCTGCGCTCCAAGCCAGCCAGTGTTCCGATTGTCACAGCTCGCTTTCGCTGATCACCGAGCCCGCCGGCAGCATGCTCAATTGCCGGAAATGCGGCGGCCAGTTCGTGGAACACGCGCTCCTGCGCAGTTTACTCGAGACGCACGAACAGACCGGACAAGCCTTCCCCGACGGCCCTTACCAAAGGCCAGCCAAAGCCAACGTCGAGCGCGTGCACTACCGCCCCTGTTCGGTCTGCCAGCAGATGATGAACCGCAAGAACTTCGGCGGAGCAAGCGGCGTGATCGTCGACGTATGCGCGCGTCACGGCACTTGGTTCGACGCTGGCGAGTTGGCGCAGGTCCTGGCATTCGTGAAAAGCGGAGGGCTCGTGCGCGAACGTGCACGAGCGGAAGAGCAGCTGCGCCATGCACGCGCGCACGAGCGGGAGGTATCCGGCAGACCGCCGGAGTCCACCCCGCTCGCGTTCGACTCACTCGCGCAAAGCGCGGAGCACGGCAGCTTCGCCAAAGATCTCCTGGAATTCGTCGTCGAAGTGCTCACCGGCCATCCCCGCCCGCACTAGCCTCTCCCCGTGCCCGTGTCCGTGCCCGTGCCCGACTCTCATCCCCTCTCTTCAGGGAGTGTTTTTTGATGGTCACGCTTCCCATCGCGGTCGGCAGAGCCTTCGGCGTCCGAGGGCGGGAACGCAGCGTGACGCGAGTTGCGATGCTGGACTACGAGCGCCCAATCTCCAGAGACGAGCTCGACTTGCTAGGCCCGAACGCCCTGCACTCGGAGGGCACCCCTCGCCGCTGAAAATAATACTGTGTATTATTTTTGCGCGCGAGTGACTCTGGACGTGGCTGATTCCCGAAAGTTTCCATGCGGAAAGATTTGGCCAGACGCGAGACGGGCACGGGCACGGGCTGGAGATTGGCGTGACGTTAGGCCAGACCGGCGAGGATTCGTTCGAGCGAGAGATCGGCGACGCAGGTGACGCCGTCGGAGGCGCCGTAATAGATGCGAACCAAGTCGCCTTCGGTGACCAAACCGCAGGTGAACGCGACGTTGGCAAAGAAGCCCTTTAGCTCGTAGGGCGCTTCTGGGAACAAGATGGGCTCGCGTGAGCGCCCAAGCACGCGGCCCGGATCCTCAGCGTCGAGCAAGAGCGCGCCGAGGGAGTACGTGAGCGGCGAAGCCGTGACGCCGTGATAGACGGCGAGCCACGCGGGACGGCCGCGAACCTGCACGCGAAACGGCACCGCGCCGCCGCCCACCTTCAGGTCATCCCACATGCCGGGCCGCGCGGAGGCGACCAAGCGGTGCTGGCCCCAAGCCAACAGATCTGGGGATGACGCCAGCCAGATTGCAGGCCTGCCGATGTCCTCGGGCATCGGGCGATGCAGCGCCCAATAGCGGCCGTTGATCTGCTCGGGAAAGATGGTCACGTCGCGATTCGGTGGCGAGAAGATGATGCCGTGCCGCTCGAAGTGCCGCAGATCGCGACTCGACGCGAGCCCGGTCGCGATGCCCGCCGAAGAGACCGCGGTGTAGTTGACCCAAAACGTGTCACCGATGCGGGTGATCCGCGGATCCTCCACGCCGAATGCTTCGAGCGAGTCCTGCGCCGAGAACACGGGCGCGGCGTCGACCTCGAAATGCAATCCGTCTTTGGAACGCGCGCGCCGAAAATGCGAGATCGACGTCAGGAACGTGTCTCGACCGACCACCACCAAACGGCTGTCATCGAGCTTCAGGCCCGGAGTGTCGCGGCTCCAGGTGCGCAGCACGACGCTGTTCGAGTCCGGATCGTAGATCGGTGAAGCGACCGAATCGGGCGCCACCGCGAGCGGCGCCTCCGCCACGCGCAACAGGAGAATCGTTTCATCGTTCACGCGAATCGCGCCTGGGTTGAACACACCCACCACCTCGAAGTCGGGCCGCGAGGGCTTGATCTGGCTCGGGACCAAGATCGGATTGTCGGCGAAGCGGCGAACCGAAGAGTCGTGAGTGGCCATGACAGTCGTAAGCGTGGCAGAGCGAACGCGCGCTTACGAGCCAAAATCCAGGACATTTAGGCCACACCGATCGGCCCGAACAGTGACGGCGCGGCGCCTGCGTGTTAGTTCGATTAAGAAATGAGACTGTTGTGCGGCTCCCTCGTGTTCCTGGTGTTGGGCTGCGCCTCGACGGTCACGCGCTTGGATGGTGAATTTCCCGCGCCGCTCGGGCCGGCACGCGGCGCATGTGAACAGGCAGAGTGGTTGGTCGTGGCGCCTACGCGCGTGCAGTTCATCGCGCGAAACGGGCACCGCTCCACGTCCCGAGACGACGGCGTCGCGCTGTACAAAGTCGGCGCCAAGCGCCCCGAACCGATCCCGCCCCTCGCCGACGCGCTGCGTACCGAACTGCCGAGCGTCGAGCAGCACGTCGCCCAGGTTCAGAGCTATGACAGGAGGGCGTGGACTGCAGCCGGGCTGGGCGTGGCCAGTCTGATTGCGATCGGCGTGGGCACAGCGCTGTTCGCCTCGGCGTTCAAGACCGATCCGGTCACCGGGCAGCCGGCGACGAACGGCACCCAAGCGGGCGTCGGTGCAGGCTTGGTGCTGGGCGGTTTTGGATTGGGGATTGCCGGCTTGGCCGTCAACCCAGGGCAGGCCCTACGCTCACAAGCCGAAGCCGCACGCTACACGTTCCTGCCGCCGAAGGATTCACGCGAGCACGTGGTCACTTGGACGCAGAGCTACAATCAAGCCGTACGCATCCGCTGTGAACGCGCGCCTTCCCCCTGAGGGCGACGGCCGCGCACGACGTGTTGCTCGCAGGCGGTCTCCGCGTCCAAAGCGAACTCCGCGCTCGTCGCGGTGGGGGCGGCTTCCACGACGACCGGGCGACGCGGCGTGCCGGTGTGGAGCGTGGCGCGTTCCAGAATTGCCTCGCATAGCTCGGCAAAGCCAAAGCCGGCGGCGCCGGCGATCTTCGGCAAGAGACTGGTCTCGGTCATGCCGGGCAGGGTGTTCACCTCCAGCACATAATCGTTGTGGCCTTCGGTAACCAGAAGATCGACGCGCACCGCGCCGCTGGTGTCGAGCGCGCGGGCGGCGCGTTCGGCCAAGTTCAAGACTCCGCGGTAGCGCGCCGCTGGCAGGCGCGCGGGCATGAAATAGTCGGTCATGCCCGGCGTGTACTTGGCGTGAAAGTCGTACACCGCCGAACGCGGCGCGATCTCGATTGCCCCGAGCACGCGACCGTCCAAGATGCCGACCGCCACTTCTTTCGCTTCGATGAAGCGCTCGACGAGCACACTCGAATCGTAAGCGAGCGCCGACTGGATCGCGTGCGCTAGCTCACTCACGTTGTTGGCGCGAGCCACGCCCAAGCTCGAACCCTCGCGGCGCGGTTTGACGATCGCCGGAAAGCCGAAAGAGCCATGAACCTCTTCCAGATCGGCCGCACAGTGCTCGGTGCCGAATACGTAGTACGGCGGGGTGGGCACGTTGTGCAGCCGGAATAGCTCCTTTGCCTTGAGCTTGTCCATGGCGAGCGCGCTCGCGAGCACGCTCGAGCCGGTGTAAGGAATGCCGAGCAGCTCCAAGACCCCCTGCACGCAGCCGTCCTCGCCGAGGCGGCCGTGCAATGCCAGGAAGGCGACGTCGAGCTCGCCGTTCGCCAGTTGCATGAGCGCGTTGCCCCCTGCCCCCAGCACCACCGGCGTCACGTCGTAACCGAGCCCGCCGAGCGCATTGACCACGGCTTCACCCGAGCGGATCGAGATCTCGCGCTCCGCGGACGATCCACCCATGACGACTCCGACGCGCGTGGCTTTCATGCTTCGAATGGGTATCGAACGCGTTGCCTCCGGGCCAAGATTTCGGTGGATCTACGAGACTTCGACGACCACGGCGGTGATGTTGTCTTTGCCGCCGCGCGCGTTGGCTAGTTGGATGAACTTCTCTACGGCGAAGTGCCCGCCTTCCGCCATCATGCCCGGGATCTCTTCAGGCTTTAGGTAACCGTGCAGGCCGTCACTACACAGCATATAGGAATCGCCCAGGCCTGCTTCCCAAACGCTCGTATCTACTTGCACATAGTCACGGCTTCCGACGGCCCGGGTGATCACGTTGCGCTGTTTGCTGGTGCGCGCTTGATCTGGAGTGATCAAGCCTTGCTTCAGCTGCCAGGCGATAAGTGTGTGATCTTCCGTGAGTTGTAGTGCATCCCCCGTGCGCACTCGATAGATGCGACTGTCGCCGACCTGGCCCAGGACCACGCTGTCGCCGAAGCGCATCATGGCACTGATCGTGGTGCCCATGCCGGCCTTGCCTCGATCGAGCTCTGCCATCGCGAACAGAATATAGGTCGCGGCCTGTACGGCACCTTCGAGCAGGCGGCAGGCAGCCCGCGCCTTCTCTTCGGTATGTGGTCCCTCCAGCGCGAGCGTGGTCTTGCCGCGCTTGACCATGCCGTGAATGGTGTCGATCGATTCACGGCTGGCGACCTCGCCGGCGGCGTGCCCGCCCATGCCGTCCGCGACGACCCACAACCCGAGCTCGTCGTCACACAGATAAGCATCCTCGTTCACCGAACGACGACGCCCGATGTCCGTCCCTCCGTAGGAGCGCATGATGTACGGCGGGGCCACGACCGGCATTCGTTATCAGCGTATCAATGTTTCACGCCGGCGGAAGCCTAGATGGCGCGGCCAACCCCTTGCGGGCGGGCAGGCCCCGAAATAAGGTGCGCGCATGAAGGCGACTGCTACGAGCCTGCTCGTCCGCGGCGAAAGCCCAGGACGGCTCGTCAGCTCCATCCGCGAGGCGGCTTCGGCGCTCGCGGCCAGAAAGCCGGCCGGCGGGCTCGTACTGGCCGCGGGCGGGATGGCCACAAAACTCCGGGCAATCGCTGAGGCCCTCGGTCGGGCTGGCCTCGGCTTTCCGCTCCTGCTGGCCTCCGGCTCTGGTGTCGTCACTGAGCGCGGCGAGATCGAGGGTGAGTCCGCCGCAGCGGTCCTGCTCTGGCTCGGTGGCGCAGCCGATGCGTGGGTGGTTTCCGCCAGTCAACCCGAGCTGTGTTTGGCATTGAGCCGTGAGCTCAGCGCCCGCAATGAGGGGGCGCGTGCGGAGACCGCGCTGGTCTTCCTGCGCCCGAACGGTGTGCAGCCGCACACCATCGAGGCCCTGCACGGCTTGAAGGGCTCGCGAGTGGTCGGCGCGGGCACGCTCTCGGACAGCGACGTGTACGCGGTCGCCAGCTCCGGAATGGTCAGCGTGGGCGCGGCGGGCGCACTCACGTTGCGCGGCTTGCCGCCGCCGATCTTGACCTCGTCGCCTGCGTGCAAATTGCTGATGCCGCTGCGCGAAATCAGCGAAGTGCGCGGCTCGATGGTGCTCTCCATCGAGGGCGAGCCCGCGCTCGAAGTGCTGAGCACGGTGGCGCACGCGCTGGTCGATCAACCGCTGGTGTTCGTCGCGTTGGCCACCGAACGCGGGCAAAACAGCGTGCGTCCACCTCTCTTGCTGCGGGCGGTACAAGGCGTGGATCCGGCCAGGCACGGGTTGATCGTGTCGGAAGAAGTCAGAACCGGCATGCGCATGGCCTTTGCCGTCCGAGACGCCAGCGCGGCGCGCGCGGACTTCGAGATGCGCATTCGCGAAGTGGCACGCGAGTCAGCCGGCGCCGCGCCGCGCTTCGGGATCTGCTTGAACTGCGCCGGCCGCGGCGTCTCGCTCTACAAAAATCCCGATACCGACTTGCGCATGCTCAAAGCGCGCTTCGGCGAGATCCCCTGGGTCGGTATGTTTTCGAGCTTCGAGATCGCTCCGCATGGCGGTGAGCCCGCGCTCCAATTGTATAGCGGCGTGGTCGGCCTATTCACTTCACCGAGCTGACCCATCGAGCTCGTCCCCAAAGGTCCGAATGCCCTCACCCGCGCTCAATCTGATTCGACCGAAGGCGCGCTTCGGCGTGGCCGACGCCGTACTCGCAGGGCTGGTGATCGCCGTGGTGGGCTTGATGGTCGTGCCGCTGCCGACTTGGCTGCTCGATCTGCTGATCGCCTCCAATTTGGCTGCCTCCGTCGTGATTCTGTTGGTCTCGATGTACGTCAGCGAGGCGCTGAAGATCGCCTCGTTCCCGACGCTGCTCTTGATCACGACCTTGATTCGCTTGAGCTTGAACGTCTCCTCCACCCGCCTGATCCTGCTCCAGGCGGACGCCGGCGAGGTGATCCGAGCGTTCGGTCAATTCGTGGTGCGCGGTAACTACGTGGTCGGCGCGGTGATCTTCCTGATCCTGACCATCATCCAGTTCATCGTGATCGCCAAGGGCAGCGAGCGCGTGGCCGAAGTGGGCGCGCGCTTTGCCCTCGACGCGATGCCCGGTAAGCAGATGGCGATCGACGCAGAGCTCCGCTCCGGCGCGATCGATGGTGCCGAAGCCCGCGCCCGGCGTCGCACCTTGGTCCGCGAGAGCCAATTTTACGGCGCCATGGACGGCGCGATGAAGTTCGTCAAAGGCGATGTGATCGCGTCCTTGTTGATCACCGTGGTCAACATCTTGGGGGGCTTGGCCATCGGTATCGGGCAAAAAGGCCTGGAACCCGTGGCCGCGCTCAAGCGCTATGGCCTGCTCACCATCGGTGATGGCTTGGTCACGCAAATTCCCGCGCTCTTGATCGCGACCGGCGCGGGCGTGTTGGTCACACGCGTCGCCAGCGAGGAAGCCGATACTCCGCTCGGCGTCGAGTTGGCCCGTCAGCTTTTTGGCCAGCCCCAGGCATTGCGCGTGGGCGGGGTCTTCGTGCTGCTGCTGGCGCTGATCCCAGGCCTGCCCACGCTGCCGTTTTTGACCATCGGCGTCCTCTTGCTGTTCGGATCACGCGCGCGCGGCAAGGTTCTGCGCAGAGCCGACGAAGCGCCGCTGACTGAAGTCACGCCTCGGCGCAGCGGCAGCGCAGCCATGCGCTTCGTGCCTGCCGTCACGCCCTGGGGTTTGGAAGTCTCGACCGATTTGAGCAGCTTCGAGGACGACGACTTTCGCGGCGCTGAAATGCGCCGCCCGGGCCTTCGTTCGGCGATCAGCGCCGTGCGCGAGATCGTGTTTCGCGATCTCGGCGTGCCACTGCCCGCCGGGCGTCTCTCCGCCAACGCACAACTGCCAGCTCGCCACGTGCTGCTTTCGATTCACGAAGTGCCCGCGCGCGCCTTCGCCATCCCCGCAGAAGTGAGCGACGCCTTGCTCGCCGAGTTCGTGGTCGGGCAAGCCTTGTCGGTGCTGCAAACGCGCGCGGTGGATTTTTTGGGCATCGCCGAGACGCAGGGCTTGCTCGACGAGCTCGAGCAAATCGCGCCCGCCACCGTGCGTCAGGTCGTCCCGAAGCCAATCGCCGTGACACTGCTGGCAGACGTCTTGCGCCGTCTGGCCGAGGAACGGGTCAACATCCGTGATCTGCGCGCGATCCTCGAAGCCTTGGCGCTGGTCGGCAACGTCGAGCGCGATCCGCTCAATCTGGCGGAATTCGTGCGTTCGCAGCTGCGCCGCCCACTGACCCACGCACTCACTCAAGGCGGCCGCGAGCTGTCCGTCGTGCTGCTCGAGCCGCAGATCGAAGAGGCCATTCGCAACGCGGTCTCGCGCACCCCCGCGGGCAGCTTCTTGACGCTCGCGCCCGCTGCGGCGCGGGACGTCGTCTCCGCGGTGCGGCGCGCCTTGCCGCAACCCGCCTCGGACGTGCCACCCGTGGTGTTGACCCAGCCAGACATCCGTCGCTTCGTCCGCAAATTGCTCGAGCTCGACCTGCGCGACGTGCGCGTCGTGTCCTACGCCGAGCTGCTGCCGGAGGTCGCAATTCGGCCCACGGGACGCGCGACGCTATCCGGGCTGTAGCGCCCTCGTTCCACGGCATCCAAGCACGCGGCGTCTCGCGCGAGACCCTTGGCCCGCGCTGATCAATCTCTGCCACCTTCCGGGCTCAAACCCGGCGCTGCACGACCATCTTGCGCGGGACGGCCCCGCTCTGTTCTACGAGCTTTTTGGCTTCCCTCTGCAGGAGCGGATGCGTGCGCTTCATCATGAAGCCGCCCAAGAGGCGTACATCGACGGTCATCAGCTTTTTGAGTGAGCGCCGCATGCCCTTCAGATCATTGGTGTACGCATAGGCGTACGCCAGCGCGCGGTACAGCTGCGGTCGAAGCTGCTCGTACACGGCGTCGTCTGGATCGATCAGAGTCAGCGTTTCGACGCTCTTTTTCGCGTTGCCGGTGCGCGCCCAGGCCTCGCCGCAAACGGCGGTGAGCATGGCGCGCGTCTTGGGATCGCGGTGACGGTTGAGGTCGATGTTATCGACCAACTGGCGCGCGGGGCCGATGTCCCCCAAGGTCAGGTGAATCATCGCGCGTTGGGCGCGGGTCTCGTCAGCGACCGAGGCCATCACCTTGGTCAAGTCGATCTTCTCGAGCGTCGCCAAGGCCTTCTTGGGGTCATCTTGCATCTCGAGCTGGGCTCGAGCGAAGACCGCCGTCGGATCATTCTGCTTGTAGCCGGCATCGAGCTGCGCGAGCGCCGCTTTGCGATCCTCCGACGACTCGACCCCGCTCAAGATGCTGGCCACGCCTTGGGCCTTCTTCGACTGGCGCAGCGCCCAGACCACGACCGCCGCCGCCAACGCCGTGATGATCGCGGGAATGCTGATCGCGATCACGCGCACGGTGTTCGTCTGCGAGAACGCAGCCACCATGCCGCCGACCAGCCACGCGCCCAGTACCGGGATCAACAGACGGGTGAACATGCCCTTCAGCTGGGCTGAGCCCAAAGGATTGTCGATTGCTGCCTTCACTGGCGGCTGCGAACCGAGCGGCGCGGCCTTTGCGCCCTCCGTCTGGCGATCCGCCGCGCGTTTGAGCTTCCGAGTTTCGCTTGCCACCCTCGGGCTATAGCCGGGGGTTTGCGACCAAGCAAGGGTCGGGAGCGCCCGAGCCGCCCCGATCAGCGACCCGACCCGGGCAGCAAGCTATCGGGCGGCGCATCCGGCATCGCCTCGTACCGGAAATGATTGAAGATGCCCTGCGTCAGGGAGAGCACGGGCACGCCCAACAAAGCGCCCCAAATGCCGAAGAAATGCTCGCCCGTGATCAACGCCAGCACCACCAAAACCGGGTGAATTTTGGCCGCAGTGCCGATGATCTTCGGGTTCAAGAGGTTGGCCTCAATCTGATGAATCCCAATGATCCAGATCAGGACAGAGAGCGCTGTCCACAGCCCCTGAGTGAGACCAATCATTACGGCCGGAATGGCGCTGGTGATGGAACCGAAGATCGGTACGATGCTCATGACGGCCGCGACGATCGCCAAGATCGGCCAATACTTCAGCCCGAACAGCGCAAACCCGATCGCCGAGAGCACGCCGTTCACGCAGCAAATCAAGAGCTGACCGCGCACCACTCCGGATAGCCCGCGGTCCAAGCGCACGAGCAAGCGATCGAAGCCGATGCGCGAACGCGGCGGCGGCAACGAGCGGAAAAAACCGACGATCGCCTCACGCGTTTGCATGATGTAGCCGGCCACCATCAGCGTCATGAAGAGCAAGAAGATGCTGCGCGCCACCCGCTGAATCACGGCGTGACCGAGCAAAATCAGCTCGAACGCGTTGCGCTTCACGTAGCTCACGCCTTCGTCCAGCCCCTGATTGGTGAGCTCGGCCACGCTGAAGCGCCCCGCCGGTTTGGCTTGGGCCGGCACCACGCGCCAATGCCCGGGTCCACGCTGCACGAGATCGATGCCCGAACCAACGTCGATGTCGAACGCGCCGTCCGGACGCTGGTGCACCTCGATCGCCGGGCCCGGGTCGGCCGGCGCAGGCGTAGGCGGCAGCTTGTTCCGGCGATGCTCGACGCTCTGTACCCACTCTTCGATGCGCGGTCCCCAACTGGTCGACGCGCCCTCGAGCAGGGACGGCGCGTCACGCATGAACTTCGCGCCTTCCTCGTACAACCGCGGCGCGACGGCTGCGATCGAGAAATAGATGCTGCTCAGCGTGACCGCATATACGAGTAAAATCGCCGCCGGTCGCGGCACGCGTGCGCGTTCACAGCGCGCCACGAGCGGCGTCAGCACGTAGGCGATGATCAAACCCAGGATGAACGGCAGCAGAACCGCGCTGGCCCAGACCACGTAGGCCACCAGCAGAACCGCGCTGATCGCCAAGAACACGACTCGCGGTCGCGTCCAGCCGCCCGCAGGACGGCCCGTCGGAGGAGTATTCAAACTAGCAGCACCTGGCACGAAACCACCCAGGTCGGCATAACACAAAACCAATCGAGCCCGAGTCGGTGACTTCTCGTCACCCACTCAGGCTCGCCGTTGGTTTCACTGAAAAGCCACGCGCTCAGCAGCGACGCGGCGCAGTCAGATCAGTTGGTGTCGCTGTCTTCGGAAGGCGGCGGCGGCTGGCTTGCGCCGGCCTTCAAACCCGCGAGCTTGTCCTTGAACACGTCGCCCAGGGTTGCACCCTTGCCGGTCGACTCGCGCTTGAGCACTTGGATGTGCTCGGCTTCGACGCTCTCGCCAGGCTTGCGCATGGTCAGGGTCAGGCGGCGGTCCACCGTATCGATGTTCTGCACCTCGGCCTTGACCTTCTGGCCCGGAACGAGCTCGGTGTTCGCGGGGATCTCGTTGGACGGGATCATGCCCTCGATGCCTTCGACGATGCGGATGAACGCGCCGTACTCGGGAACACTGAGCACGACCGCATCTTCCACGACCGTACCGGGCTTGTACTTGCTGAACAGATCCGGCCAGGGATCGTCCCAGAGTTGCTTGACGCCGAGGCTGACCTTCTTCTCGTCATGGTTGATCGAGAGGATGATGGCTTCGACATCGTCGCCCTTGTTGTACAAATCCGCGGGGTTATTGACCTTGACGGTCCAGGACAGGTCGGTCTTGTGGACCATGCCGTCCACGCCCTCTTCGATGCCGACGAACACGCCGTAATCGGTGAGCGAGCGCACCTTGCCGCCGATCTTGTCGCCCGGCTTGTACTTGTCGGTGAACAGGGTCCAGGGATCGGGCTCGAGTTGCTTGAGGCCGAGCGAGATGCGCTTGGCGCGCGAATCGACTTCGAGCACCTGGCACTCGACTTCGGCGCCCATCTCCAAGAGCTTCGACGGGTGCTTGACCTTCTTGGTCCAGCTCATCTCGCTCACGTGGATCAGACCTTCGACGCCCGGCTCGAGCTCTACGAACGCGCCGTAGTCGGTCAGGCTCATCACCTTGCCGCGTACGCGCTTGCCGAGGGGATACGCCTCTTCGACGTGGTTCCACGGATCTTCTTGGGTCTGCTTCATGCCCAAGCTGACGCGCTCGGTCTCGGCGTTGTACTTGAGCACCTTGACGGTGACCTCGTCGCCGACTTTGAACACTTCGCTCGGGTGATTGACGCGACCCCACGACATGTCCGTGATGTGGAGCAAGCCGTCGATACCGCCCAAGTCGACGAACGCGCCGTACTCGGTCAGGTTCTTGATCGTCCCCGTGACCGTCATGCCCTCTTCCAGGGTCTGCAGGGTCTTCTGCTTCATCTGGTCGCGTTCACGCTCCAGGAGCACGCGGCGCGAGAGCACGATGTTGCCGCGCTTCTTGTTGAACTTGATGACCTTGAATTCGTAAGTCTGGCCGATCAACTTCTCGAGATTGCGGATCGGGCGCAGATCGACCTGCGAGCCCGGAAGGAATGCTTTGACGCCGCCGCGGATGGTGACCGAAAGGCCGCCCTTGACGCGTTGGCTGATGGTGCCTTCGATGATCTCGTCGCGCTCACAAGCGGCGGAGATCTCGTCCCACACCTTCATCTTGTCGGCCTTCTCCTTGGACAAGGAGATCAGGCCATCGTCGCTCTCGCGACTCTCGATGAACACGTCGACTTTGTCGCCGACCTTGACGCCGAACGTGCCGTCGGCACCGACGAACTCGCTCTTGCTGATGACGCCTTCGCTCTTCCCGCCGATGTCTACGATCACGGAGTCGTGATGCACTTGCACGACTGTGCCGCTGACGATTTGCCCTTCACCTCCTATCTCCACTCCTGCAGTGGTTTCGCTCGCTTCGAACATGGCGGCGAAGCCGGAGAGGGAAGTTGTGTCAGGGGTTGCGGGTTGAAGTTGGGTCATGGATTGAAACAATGCCTCCTAAATTGGGACGCTCGCCCGCGGGTGCCTAGCTAGAGTGCGGGGTGCACAAATAAGCAGGTCCTCGCGTCGGACGCGCTGAGGTAGCGCACGGGTTCGGTCGCGTCAAACGCAAAAGCCGTACCCGTAACGCGATCGGTGACAGACGCAGGTCCACCGAGCGAGGAGATGAGTCTAAGGCTTGGGGGCGGGTCGCGCAAACTGGGCCGTGAGCAGGTTGGCCAGCCACTCCACACCGCGGTCCAATTCCGGCCGCGTCCAGCTGAGCTGCACCCCCACCTCACCCTCACGATGAGGCTGAATTCGAGCGTGTTCGAGCGGGCGACGCGCCGCGGATTCAGGCGGAGCCGCCGCGCCCAGTGTGGCAAAAGCGGCGGCGATCCCGGTGGGCTCGGAGCTCGCTCCGGCTCTCAGCCGAACCGCAACGTCGACTTCGACCTCCTGTCCGAGCTGGACGGAGCCCGACACGCTCTCGAACTGGGCAAAACCGGGGGGGATGGGCTCGATCACCCGGAGTGCAAAGCCGCCCGCACCCTCCGGCGGCAAGCCCAACTGGAGGTAGGCCTGTCCCCCCCGCAGCGCGTCCCGCAGCCTCGCAACGTCGGATGCCACGACCAGAGCGCCATCCGCCGCCTGGCCAATGGCTGGACCATTCTGAACCTGGAGCACGCCGTCCTCGAACACGCTCGGGGTCGGCTCCTCGGCGAGCGTGGTCTGGAGGCCCTGAACCAGGCCCGATTTGGGGAATTTGCCGCCAAATATCAGCACCCAGCCGCCGTCGCTGACCGAGAGCACGATCTCGCGCAGGTCGCGGCCGAGCTCGACGCCGGTGTGGGCGCGGAAGCGATCGTGGCGCGCCTTGAGATCAGCCCGCGCCACGCCCTGATCGAACAAGGGCAGTAAACGAGCGCGAATGGGGTCGGAGATGAGCAGCGTCTCCACGTCGATCCGCGCGGCCAGACGCGTGTCGTCAGGCAAGTGACGGGCGGCGACCCGGCCGTAAGCCACGAACTGGAAGTAAATCAAGATACCGCCCACGAACGCGAGCGCGAGCGACAGCCCGAACACGGTGAATACCGCGCGATGGCCAAGGCCGGGACGCGCACGCGGGGCTTCGTCGTTCACGGCGCGGAAGCTATCACCAGGCGCAGGCGGAGCCACGGCAATTGACGAGCTCCGAAAGCTCGTCGCGGCCCAAAACGAGCTGCATCGACACGTATTGCCCGGCATTGCCGACCTTGATCCGCGCGGCGAACTTGGCGAGCCTCCCGGACTCGGCGCCGAGCGCATCACGCATTTCGCTCAAAGCCTGCGCGAGGCGCTCGGCCAGCGGCGCATCTTCGAACTTCAGCGCGAGTGTCGCGTCTAGCCCTGAGCCGGTCATGTCCGCGTTCAGCTCCAGCCGCTGTGCGCTCTGAACCAAGCGGCGCAGGTTTCCGGTGCCAGCGAGCAGCTCGAGGGGCAACGCTTGCGGCCGCGCGACCGCGGAAAAAACGCCCTTTTCCGCCGGCTCGAGCGGTGGCTGGCCGCGTTGTTCTTCGAGCGCGCGCTCCACGCTGTCGATCTCGGCCGCGCTCAAACTGACCAGGAGCTCCTCGCCCTGAACGTAGAACCGCGCGGGCGCCCCGCGCGTGGGCGGCTGCGCGCGGTCATAGCGCCGGAGATTGCCCCCGAGGTCGATGGGCGGATCGAAGCGCGGCGTGCTCGCGGCGCGATGTGGATCGAAATCCGGGAAATGCCCGGACATCACGAACACACTGTCGGCGGCCTCCAGCGTCCGCGTGGGCCGCACGCCGACCCAGAGCGTGTCGGTCTGCTCCAGCGCACCGAGCAGCAGCGCGTCCGTGCCGCGATCGACGCCGCGCAGGCGCTGTACCGCTTGCTCGCTGATCGCGGTCATCGCAGGGCCGCCCAGCGTGTCGCGAATTTTGTGCAAATCGAGCCGCACCACCAGATCGAGATCCGCGGGCATCGCGTCCGACGTGCGCACCAGCCTGGGCGCGTCCGGCGGCGGACCGATTCGGCTCGGACGGCAGCCCGAAGCGAGCAGCACGCCCAGCCCGAGCAGCCAGCGGCCCCGAGCGCCCGTCATGCGCGGGCGCCGAGCTCTGCTTCCACTTCGCGCACGCGCGCAACGATGCGCGCTACGACCTGCTCGATCGACATCTGTGTACTATCGATGATGCGCGCGTCGGAGGCCTGCTTGAGCGGCGCGATTGGCCGAGTGCTGTCGCGCAGATCACGCTCGGCGACCTCGCGTTGCACCTCCGCCAGCTCCGGCGTCGCGCCTCGCGAAACGAGCTCGTCGTAGCGACGACGCGCGCGGACGTCCACGCTGGCGGTGAGGAAAAATTTGGCTTCGGCGTTCGGAAACACCACCGTGCCGATGTCACGGCCTTCCAACACCGCGCCGCCGGCCGCGCCGGCTTGGCGCTGCATATCGAGCAGCGCGTCGCGCACCGCGGGCACCGCACTGACCTTGCTCGCGCCTTGGCTCACGTCCGGCTTTCGAATCGCCAAAGACACGTCTTCCCCGCGCAGCTTCACGGCAAATCCGCTGGATTTTTGATTGCCGAGCTCGACTGCATGCTCTTTCACCAGTTGGTAAGCGAGCTCGCCGAGGGGCCCCTCCGCGTCCCACGAAACGCCCGCGCGTTGTGCCGCAAGCGCGACGGCGCGGTACAAGGCGCCGGTGTCGACGAGTAGATAGCCGAGCTCGTCCGCGACGCGCTTCGTCACGGTCGACTTCCCTGCCCCCGCGGGCCCGTCGATCGCGACCACCGGACGGCGAGTCATCGCTGCACCTCGATGTCCGCACCCAACGCGCGCAAGGTGCCCGCGAAGCGCGGGAAGCTCACCGCCAAACAATCGACGTCATCGACGATGGTTTCGCCATCGGCCAACAGACCGAGCACCGCGGCGGTCATCGCCACGCGGTGATCGCCGCCGCAGCTGACGCGCGCGGCGCTGAGCGGTCGCTCGGGCTGACCCTCGATCACGATTCCGTCCGGGCGAGCCGTGGCTTGTACGCCGAACGCGCGCAAGAGCTCGCTCAACGCGGCGATTCGATCGGTGTCTTCTTCGCGCAGCTCGGCGACATCGCTGATCTCCGTGACGCCGCGGGCGCGGGCCGCGAGCGCGCAGATCACGGGCAGCTCATCGAGGGTGCGCAGCGCCATTTCTCCGCTAATTTTCGTGCCGCGCAGCACCGAGCCCACGGCATTGACCTCACCCCAGGGCTCACCCAAGGAATCACCCTTGGGAGTGATACCCATGCGACCGCCGAAAGCGCGCAGCACTTCCAAGATCCCGGCGCGGGTCGGGTTCAGGCCGGTGCGGCGCGTGGACACGTTCGAGCCCGGCACGAGCTCGGCCGCGGCCAGCACGAATGCCGCGGCCGTGATGTCACCCGGCAAGTCGACCTCGAAGCCGCGGATCGACAGGGGATCGGCGGGTGGGTGCAGGCTGACCATGGAGCCCGCGGTACGGATCGGCATCCCGAGCTCACTCATCAGGCGCTCGGTGTGATCACGGGACACGACCGGTTCGAAAATCACGGTCGGCCCGGAGGCGAACAAGCCCGCGAACAGGAGCGCCCCCTTGGCGTGATCATTCGGTGCGGTCATTACGTACTCGATGCCGGCCAGCCGCTGGCCGGGTGCGAGCCCGGCGATGTCGAGCGGCAAGGCCACGTCATCCGGGTGCGCGCTGCAGGCCGCCGCTTGGATCACCGCGCCACGCTGCACGAGCGGCGCGACTACGGCCTTCATCCGCCGACGCGAGAGCGCCGGACTGCCGACCAAGCGCGAAGCAAAGGGCTGCGCGCACAGCACGCCGGCGAGCAGCCGCGCGGTAGACGGCGAATGCCCACAATCGATCTCTGCCTCGGGGGCTTTGAGGCCGGCCAGGCCGACGCCGCGCAGGCGAACGGTGCCCTTTTCGTCGTCTTCGAAGCGCACCCCGAGCGCGCCGAGCGCGCGCAGCGTGCCCAGATTGTCGTTGCCGTAGGCAAAGCCGCGCAGCTCACAAGGACCATTGGAGAGCGCGGCCAAGATCAACGCGCGGTGCGTGATGCTGCGGTCGCTCGGCACGGGCACGCTGCCCTCGAGCGGGCTGTGCTGCGGTCGAACGATCAGACGAGCCGGGGTCATGGATTTTGTGCCAAAGCCTTGCTGCCGAGGTAGGCCGGCAGCTTGTCGAGCAATTGGAGCAACGCCGCGCCATCCAGCCCGACCACGAACGCGGCCTGTTTTCCTTTGGCTTCAGCCTGCAATTGCCGCACCGGTTGCGGCACGCCGACCAGCGCCAACAGCGTGCCGTACGTGCCGAGCTTCTGCGCAAGCACTTGGACGTTTTGTGCGCCTTGCGTCGCGCCTGCTTCGTCACCGTACACCAACGTGCCGGCTAGATTGACCCCGGGGTCTTTGAAATTGCCGACGAAGGCCATGGTCTCGAGGCCGTTCATGAAGGCCAGATTGCTGCTCGCCGCTTCCGGAATGGCTTGCGCGCGCAGATCGGCGCCGGCCACGATGGGCGCGCTCTTTTCGCCGTCGAGCAGCTTGTCCATCCAGGGCAAGGTCTGCCGGCGAACGCGGCCTTCACGCACGCGATCGAGCGCGCGCCGGATGCCGGTGTCGTTGCCGAACAACGCGGTGTGATCGCTGAGCAGGCAAAAGCCGAAGCCCGCCGCCGTGTAGAGCGTACGGCCCGCGTATTGCCGCTTGGCGATGGGCACGCCTTGCGGGGTCTTCTCCACGCCGTTCACGGCGGCTTCGATCTTGGCCTTGTCGAACTTGCCCAGCGCCACGCCAGACAAATCCGCGCCCTGCATCGAGTACAGGCCGAGATACAAATGCTGCAAATCATGAGCGGGATCGAAGCCCGCGGACGGCGGCACCGGCAAGCGCTGGTTCAAGAGCGAAAGCAAGCGCGCGCCGAAAGGCGATGCCACGAGCTGAGTCGCATCCACCGAGGCGATGCCCACCACGTTCCCAGGCAAAAGCGCGAGGGGCTCCTTGTCCAGATCGATCGCGCTTGGCTCAGCGCCCGCCCCGGTCTGTACGATTACGTCTTCGGTGTGTGAGCAGCCGAACAGCGGTAAGAGCGCGAACAACAATGGCGTGAGCTTGCGAGCTCTCACGAGAGTACCTCGCCGAGCGCAGTCAGGAAGCGATCGTTTTCCGTGGGCTTGCCCACGGTCACGCGCAGGCTGTTCGGCAAACTGGCAAATGGCCGAACGATCACGCCCTTACGCAGCAGCGCATCATAAGTGGCGCGGCCATTCTGCTTCACGTCCACGAGGTAGAAATTGGCTTGGCTAGGCGTCACCGTCAGGCCCATCGCGGTCAAGCGCGCCTGGACGCGCTCGCGCTCACTCCGATTGAGAGTTTGGCTTTGGCGCACGTGCTCTACGTCGTCGAGCGCGGCAATCGCCGCGACTTGGCCCAAGTTGCCGACGTTGAACGGCGCGCGCACGCGATTCATGTACCCGACCAGCTCGGCGGTGGTCACGCCGTAGCCGACGCGCAGCCCCGCGAGGCCATGGATCTTGGAGAACGTGCGACACACGATCAGCCGCTCTCGCTCGGCGCGGAGCTTCAAGCAATCGGGGAAATCAGCGGCGGTGGTGTACTCGATATACGCCTCGTCCATCAGCACGATCACCTCGGGAGGGACCGCGCGCAGAAAGCGGCGAAGAGCATCGAGCGGGACGTAGGTGCCGGTCGGGTTGTTCGGGTTGCCCACGAACACGAGGCGCGTCCGCGGCGTGATCGCGGCCAGCATCGCCTCCAAGTCATGCGTCAGATCACGCGCCGGCACGGCCGTGAAGGGCACACCGTGAGCGAGCGCCGCGATCCGGTACACGACGAACGCCGGCTCCGCGAACACGATGTGGTGCTCGCCCGTACAGAAGGTGCGCACCGCCAAATCGAGCAGCTCGTTCGAGCCATTGCCCTGAATGATGTCGGCCATGGGCACACCGTGCTCAGCCGCGATGCGCTCACGCAACTTGAACGCGTTGGCGTCCGGATAGCGATGCACGTCGTTCAGCACTGCGCGCGCGGCGGCCAGCGCTTTCGGGCTCGGACCGAGCGGGTTCTCGTTCGACGCGAGCTTGATGGCATCCGAGATGCCGAACTCACGCGCGAGCTCCTCAACCGGCTTGCCACCTTCGTACGGCAGCAGCGACTCGATCGACGGTGAGACCAGGTGTGACATGCGAGCGGAAGACTAATCTTCCGTGCCCGCAATCGCTAGTGTTTGTCCCCGAATCGTCCTTCACACCCGGGCCCGTACACGCGCCCGTGCCCGTGCCCGAATCTCCTCGGGGCTCGGCATCTTTGTTGATGGTCACCAATTCCGTCGCACTCCGTCGCAACCTTCGGCGTCGAGGTCCGGGAACACGGCGCAACGCGAGGTGCGACGCGGGATTGCGATCGCCCCTCTCTTCTCCTCCCACACCGGGCCCAGTGCGGTGCCTTGCGCCGCTCAAAATTGAAGTTCGAATTCGAACTCCATCTGGGGGTGTCGGTCCTAGTCTGGCGTGCGCATCAAAGCGGGAGACGAGACAGCCGGGCACGCCACGGGCAGGGGGAGCTAGCCGGAAACCGACGGGAATGAACCGAGCACTTTGAGGTATTTCGTGCTGCGCTTGACGGCTTCGAGAGCTGTAACGACTTGGCGCTCGGTCACGTGGCCACCGATTTCGATGTAGAACACGTAGTTCCAACTTTCGCGTGGAACTGGGCGTGAATGCAGCTTTTTCACGTTGATGCCGCGTTCGGCGAAGTGCTTCAGCACGTCGAACAGCGCGCCTGCGGAATCGTCCACGCTAAACAGGAGGCAGGTGACGTCCGTGCCCGAGCGGCTTGCTGGCCGTTGGCTCGCCACGCAGTAGCGGAGCTTCACGTCCGGGAGATCACCTACGTTGTCCCGTAGCAGCGACAAGCCCGCGCTGCGACCGCACGGCTCGGGCACGATCGCCGCGGCGTGCGGCTCTTCCGCCGCGAGCGAGGCGGCCACGACCGGCGAACGGACGTCGATCACCGAAGCGCGCGGCAGCTCCTTGTCCAAGAAACGCGAGCAGCCCGCGCGCGTGGCCGCCGTTGCGTACACTTTCTCGATGTCCGCGATCGAAGCGGCGCGCGACATCAACTGGTGCGGCGCGGGCAGCGAGCGCTCGGCGACGATCACCAAATCCGTATGCGAGAGCGCGGTGATCGACGGCTGCACCAAACCTTCGACGGAAGACTCGAACGGGAAGGCCGCGTAGGCGGCACGGCCGCGCACGACTTCTTCCAGCACTTCTTCCACGCTGGCCGTCTCGATGAAGGTCGCGCCGGGCCCGAAGTAGCCGAGTGCCATTTGATGGCAAAACGAGCCTTCGGGACCCAAATAGGCCACGCGGGCCGGCTGCTCGATGCCGCGCGCCGAAGCGCGGATCTGCTGCAAAATACCGCGCAGATTCTCGGCCGGCAGCTCGCCATTGGAGAGCGCCAGCAAGCGCTCGAGCCACTCCCTCTCGCTGACGTCCGCGCTCGGATCCGTCTCGATCCGATTGTGGATATCCCGTGAAATTTTGGCGCGCGCATCGAGCCGCTGGACAATTTCTTCGTCTAGCTTGGCGATCTGCGCGCGGAGATCCAAAATTTCGCGTTTGGCGTCCATGACGGCTTTCAGATTAGGGCGTTGATGACGAACCCGCGGTGCTCTTGGGCGTTTCGGTTTTGGTCTCGGTCTTGGTTTCGGACTTCGACTCGCTCTTCGCTTCGGACTTCGCTTCGCTCTTTGACTCGCTCTTCGAGTCGCTGCTTGGGCCGTCGAGCGAGCTGCTCGAACTCGAACCGCCGCCGGCTTTGGTCGAGCCATAGCCATCGGCGTACCAACCGCCGCCCTTCAAGATGAAGCCCGCGCCACCGGAGATTTGGCGCTTGGCGTGATCGGTGCCGCACTTGGGGCAGGTCTTGAGCGGCGCAGCGCTGATGGCCTGCTCAGCCTCCCAGGCATTACCGCAGGCGGTGCAAACATATTCATAAGTCATCGGACCGGAACCTCTTCGCTGCCAAATGTGTCGCTCCGCGCCGGGTGTCAATCGAATGAACGGATCGGTCGCGTCCCTTCGGTGTGGGTCTCATGACTGACAACCGAACGAACTTCCTTAGTCTTTCCCTTCAATGGCGGTCCCGCAACCCGAACCATCGACGGCTCTCTCTGAGCGGCACGCCGGCCCGCGAGCCCGGGCAGGGCAGATGCGGGATGCCGGACAAAAGTAGGGGCGTGAACAGATGGGTCTTGTATGCATCCGTTCAGCGGCGTAGATCGTGACGACGCGACGTGACCATACAAGCCGTGCCACGAAGCTGTGTACTGTCTGTGGGCAGCGCAGCTTGCGGGCGCCCGGCCTGCTATAAGCCGATCTCGATCGGCTGAGGGAAAGTTTATCGATGCACATAAAGAAGTTGGAGATCACGGGCTTCAAGTCCTTCGTGGACCGCACGGTGATCCACTTCGACCACGATGTGGTTGGCATTGTCGGCCCCAATGGCTGCGGCAAGTCGAACATCGTTGACGCGATTCGCTGGGTTCTCGGTGAGCAGAGCGCCAAGCACCTCCGTGGCAAGAACATGGAGGACGTGATTTTCAACGGCTCGGAGTCGCGCGGCCCGAATGGCTTGGCGGAGGTCACGCTGACCTTCGACAACACCAATCCGGAGTACGCCCAGAGCCTACCCATCGAATACCGCGACTACCCCGAGATCGCCGTTACCCGCCGTCTGTATCGGGACGGGACGAGCGAGTACCTGCTGAACAAAACGCAGGTCCGCCTGCGCGACGTGACCGAGCTCTTCTTGGGCACCGGCGTCGGCACCAAGGCCTACTCGATCGTCGAACAGGGCCGCATCGGTCAAATCGTCAGCGCGCGCCCGGAAGACCGCCGCATGTTCTTGGAAGAGGCGGCCGGCGTCACCAAGTACAAGCAGCGTAGGAAGCAAGCCGAGCGCAAGATGGAGCTGACGCGGCAGAACCTGCTGCGCATCAACGACATCGTCTCCGAAATCGATCGCACGCGTGCTTCGCTCAAGCGCCAGGTCGCAAAAGCGGAACGCTTCATCGAGTATCGGAAAGAATTGGATGACCTCGTGCTGCACGATGCCTCGCATCGCCTGCTCGAGTTGATCGTCACCGAGCGCGTCGAAAGCGACGGCTTTTCCTCGGCAAATGCCCGATCTCAGGGGGCTCGCGGTGGGCTGCGCGAAGCGGACGTGCTGCTCGATGCAGCTCGCGAAGAGGCGCTCTCGATCGAAATCCGCGCCGATGAAGCGTCGCGCAGCGCGTTCGAGGCCGACAACGAGGTCAGCTCGCTGCACGCCGATCTCGAGCGTTCGCGCGACCGCCTAACGCACCTCACCGAACGCTTGGACGCGGTGCAGACCGAGCTCGAGATCAACGAGGTGCGCTCGAACGGCCTACGCGAGGAGCGTGAAGCGCTCGCCGCGCGCGTGGCCGAGCTCTCGGGCGATGAACGCGCTCGCGAAGCCGACGCGATGAGCGAGATCGAAGCGCTCAGCGGCTTGCAAGCCGAAGAAGCGCAAGCCAGCGAAGAAGTGCACGCCCTGCGTCGCCAAGCCGGCGATCTCACGGCGCGGTCCGCCGCCGCCGAAGCCCGCTTGGACGGCATCGCTCAGCGCCTGGCCGAAGCCCGGGTGCGCAATGACCGCCTGGCGGCCGAGCGCGACAAGTTGACCGGTGAGCTTTCCGACTGTTTGGCGCGCAAACAAGCGCTCGAATACAGCGTCGCTCAGCTTGCCGAGGGCAAACGCCTCACTCAAGACGAACGCAGCGAGCTCGAGACCGAGCTCACGGGCCTCCGCGGCCGTACGCTGGAGAGCGAGCGCGGCGTCGACTCGGTGAAGAACGAGCTCGGTTCGAAGCGCAATCGCCTGCGGGCGCTCGAAGATCTACATCGTCGCCTGGAAGGCGTCGGCGGCGGCGCCCGCGCGTTGCTATCGAAAAAGGGCGATCCGCGCGTGCTCGGCATGGTCGCCGATCGGATTCAGGCGCCCGAGCATTTGACGCACGCCCTCGCCGGTCTGCTCGGCCCGCGCTTGTCGTGCATCGTCGTCTCGGACGCGAGCGCGCAGGTGGATTTGCTGGCGGAGCTCCGCCAAGGTGAGCGCGGCCGTGCCGACGTGATCGCGGCGCGTCCCCCGTACATCGCTGGCGGTGGCCGCGGGTTCTGGGAGGGCGACGCACAGGTCGTCGGTCGCTTGGCAGACGCGCTCAGTTACGCTGAAGCGGACGAAGCCTTGGTTCGCGCGTTGATCGGCGAAGCCGTGCTGGTGAACGGCGCGGCCGATGCGGTGGCGGTCGTGGGTCGCTATCCGGGCGTCACGGCGGTCGCGCTCGATGGCACCGTGGCTCACCCCGGCGGCGTCGTCAGCGGCGGCACGGGCGATGAGATGGCCTCGGCCATGCTCGATCAGAAGCGCGAGATGAACGTGCTCACGGGCGAAGTCGAGCGGCTCGAAAAGGAATACGAGAAGCTCAGCACCGATCACAACGCGCTCCGCGCGCGCATTGCCGAGGTCAGCACGGCCCTCGATCGCGCGCGCCAAGAAGCCCATCAAGGGGAGCTTGCGCACGTCACGGCCGAGAAAGATCTCGCGCGTACCGCCGCCGAAATCGAGCGCCACGAAAACCGTCAAGACTCTCTCGATCTAGAGCTGGCTGAGATCGAGCGCTCGCTGGAAGCCGCGACCGGCGCCGAGTCCGGCTCGCGCAGCGAGCTCGACACCGTGCGCGCTGAGCTGGATGGCCTGCAGCATTCGCTCGCCCGCTCGGAGGCCACCGCGGCTTCTTGGCGCGAGCAAGTGGGCTCACAGGCGGCCCTCGTCACCGAACGCAAGGTGCGCTTGGCCCAGGTCCGCGAGCAGGCGGAGGCGGCCCGGGTCGCAGGTGAACGCATCACCAGCACGCTCGGCGAGCTCGAAGCGCGCGCCAGCAAGCTGCGCGAAGAAACGCTCGAAGCATCCGTCAGCTACGGCGAGACCGCGGCGCGTATCATGCTCGCTCGCGAAGCGCGCATGTCCGCCAGCGAACGCGCCAAGCTGGCCCACGCCGAGCTCGCACTGGCCAAGGGCGAACTCGAATCGGTGCGCCAGACACTCGGTTCGAAAGAGGCCGAGCTCAAGGGCCTCCGCGATGAGCTCGAGCTGGTGGACGAAGCCGTCAGGAAGCACGAGATGGCCGTGCAGCGCATCGCCATCGAGCGCGAGCATCTGCTCAATACCGTGCGAGAAAAGTTCCGCGGTTTGGATCTGCGTCGCGTGGTGGGCGATTACCACGCGCGTTCGGCTCCGGACGCCGAACATCGCCGCCGCATCGACGAGCTGGCGCAGCTGATCGACCGCATGGGTCCGGTCAACTTGGACGCCAAGGCCGAGCACGACGACGCCGAGCGTCGCTTCGTCGATCTGAACTCCCAGAAGATCGACATCGAGAAGGCTCTGGAAGAGCTCGATCACGCGATTCGGCACATGAACAAGGAGTCGCGCCGTCGCTTCAAGGAGACCTTCGATGAGGTCAACGCCTTGTTCAAGAAGACGTTCGCGCGCCACTTCCGCGGCGGTCGCGCCGAGCTGCTGTTGACGAACCCGGATGATTTGCTCGGCAGCGGCGTCGAAATCGTGGCGCAGCCGCCGGGCAAGAAGCTCGGCAACATCGAGCTGATGAGCGGTGGCGAGAAGGCACTCACGGCCGTCTCCTTGATTTTTGCCATCTTCCAGCACCGCCCCTCGCCCTTCTGCATCTTGGATGAGGTCGATGCGCCGCTCGACGAAGCCAACGTGGCTCGTTACAACGAGAGCATTCGCTCGATGACCGCGAGCTCGCAGTTCATCCTGATCACGCACATCAAGAAGACCATGCAAAGCGTGGATGTGTTGTACGGCGTGACCATGGGTGAGCCAGGCGTGTCCCGCATCGTCAGCGTGAAGGTCAACGACAACGCCGTGGCCCGTAGCGAAGTCTTGTCGGCGACCGCGCAACAGGGCACCCGCGAACTGAACGCGCAGTCTGAACCCGCCGCTCAGAACGTCGAAGTCGCCTGAGTGAGGGCAAGAGAGATCGCCACGCCGTGAACGGCTCCCCGAGCTAACCGGTGCGCGGACGAAACCGGGCTCGACCGGTCACGCCGCTTGCGGTCAGCAGCCGCGCTTGCCTAGGCCGTCGAAGGTGTCGACCGGGAATGTTTGCCACTGCGTGCTGGGATTGAACGCATCGGTGCCCAGTGGGTCGCCGCTTTGCACGGTGCAGTTGCGCCGCAAGGTGTGATCGGCGGTGGAGCTCGTGCCGCTGCCCCATGCGTCCCCTGGATCGACGCCGATCTGTCCGATCACGTCCAAGATCTTGCCGTCACAGCTGAGTGCTACGACGTCGTCACCGTTGAAGGTCAGGTTTCCAACCTGATTGCAGGTGGCGGTGAGCTTTTCTTTCAGCTGGCTGGTGCAGAGCGTGAGTACTTGGCCGGCTTCGAGGATGCCGCTCAGGCTGGCGACGACCGTCGCTTCGGTCTTGCCGTTGAAATAGGTGCCGACTTTGCAGCCGTCGAGCACGGACCGCTTCGCTGTCGCGATCTCGAGGGCCTTGTTGGACGACGAGCCTTCGATGTATTCGCTGAACCAAAGGGTTGGGGGTGGATCTTTTGCGCTGCTGCCCGCGCCGCCGTTACTCGTAGCGCCGCCTGCGCCTGCGTGGCCGCTGCTATTGCCCGCGGTGCCACCGGGCTCACCGCCAGCACCGGCGGCGCCACCTCCATTCGAGGCAGCGCCGCCGATGTCCCCAGCGCTTTCGTCGAAAGCGCCCCCACTGTCGGTCCCCCCAGGCATGCCGTCCGCGGAAGCGCGACGGCTGTCGCGGCTTCCGTTGATGTCACTGATGCGTGAGCCCTCGCCATAGCCGACGGCCGCGTCCCCGTCGTCCGGCGCGCCCGCGCCGTTCAGCATGACCGCGCTGCTTACGGGCGCAGCGCTGCCATTTCGAGCGGGCAGATCCGAACCGAGACTACACGCCGCGAGCCGGAGCCCAAGTACGACCAGCAACACGTGACGACCCCAACCCAGCCTTCTACTCATGGTTCTAGGTCGGTCGGGCGCGGGCGGAGTTGCGTGCGCTGGTGAGGATTGTGCGGTTAATGAAAATCCCGCGATACGGCGTGAATGTCGCGACCTGGGACATCCAGCCGCGACAGCGAGCGCACAATCAGGTGGATTACGGCTGCGTCTCCGCCGCCCGGAAAATTCGAGCCGTCGGCCCGCACTAGGCGCTCGACGACGCCGTGAGCGAGCAAGATCGACGAGTGCCGTGCGGGCAGACGGAATTGCTCGTACACGGCGCGCCAGAGGATCAAATTCGCGAACCCGGTTTCGTCCTCCAAAGTGATGAAGACCACGCCGCTGGCGGTGCCCGGTTGTTGTCGGCAGATCACCACGCCCGCCACGCTCACCTGCTCCCCTTTCCTGCGCTCACGCAATTCGACCGAACTGAGCACGGCCTGAGCCGTCAGCTTTTTGCGCAAATGCCGCATCGGGTGATCACCCACCGACAAGCTCTTGTGCTGGTAGTCCAAGAGCAGCGCTTCGGCAGCGTGCAACGCGGGCAAGCGCACTTCCGGCTCCAATGCGGCTTTGCCCTCGAAAAGCCCGGAAACTCGCGGCGCGCGCGCTTGCCACAAGGCTTGCCGGCGCCCGGGCAGCAAGGTCTCGAAGGCGCCGGCCTCCGCCAGCCGTTCGACTTCATCATCGCGCAATTGGGCGCGCCGAAGCGCGTCCTCGAACGAGGCAAAGGGCCGCTCGAGACGCGCCGCCAAGATCTGCCGCGCGCATTTTTCGGACAAGCCTTTGACTTGCCGGAGACCGACGCGGATCGCCCGCGGGCAACGCTGAGTCTCGGCGTCTTCGGAAAGCGCTCGCACGGGCTCGAGTGTCGAATCCCACTCGCTCTGCGTCACGTCCACGTCTCGCACCTCCACGCCGTGGCGCTCCGCGTCGTGCAAAATGGTCGCGGCCGAGTAGAAGCCCATCGGCTGCGAATTGAGTAGCGCGCAGGCAAAATGCGCCGGATAATGCCGCTTTTGCCAGGACGAGGTGTAGACGAGCAGAGCAAACGAGGCCGCGTGCGATTCCGGAAAGCCGTAGTCACCAAAGCCTTTGATCTGCTCGAATAGAGCTTCACCGAACGCGCGACTGATGCCTTTGCGATCGAACCCGGCCAGCAAGCGCTCGCGGTGTCGTTCGAGCTTACCGGTCTTCTTCCAGGCGGCCATGTCGCGTCGCAACTGGTCGGCTTCACCTCCCGAATAGCCGGCACCATCGATGGCGATTTGCATCACTTGTTCTTGAAACAGCGGCACCCCGAGCGTCCGTTCCAAGATCGGCGTCAGACACGGATGCGGCGAAAGGCTGGGTTCTTCGCCATTTCTGCGCCGCAAATACGGATGCACCATGCCGCCCTGAATCGGCCCGGGTCGCACGATCGCGACTTCGATCACCAGGTCATAAAATTTCTTCGGCTTCAGCCGGGGCAGCATCGCCATCTGCGCGCGGCTCTCGATCTGAAATACGCCCACGGTATCCGCACGCGTGACCATCTCGTACACCGCCGCGTCTTCTTGTGGCACTCGCGCCAAAACGTCGATCGGATCGAACGCTTCCTCCGGCTCCAAAGTGAGCTCACCCTCAGCGTGAATGCTCGCCAGCGCCTTGCGAATCGCAGTGAGCATTCCCAGACCAAGCACGTCGATCTTGAAGAACTTCAGTGTCTCGATGTCGTCCTTGTCCCAAGGCACCACGGTGCGCCCCGGCATGCGTCCCGGCTCGACCGGCGCGACCTCGGACAAGGGCGTGGCCGAGAGCACGAAGCCGCCCACGTGGATCGACAGATGCCGAGGAAAACCCGACAATTCATGGGCCAAGGCCAAGATGCGCCGAATGCGCTCACCGCGTTCATCGAAGCCCATTTCGCGCAGGCGCTGCTGGCTCACCTCGGCCGTATCCCAATGCGTGATGGTCCCGCTCAAGCGATCGATTTGCTCCAAAGACAAGCCGAACACTTTGCCCACTTCACGCAGCGCGCTCTTGCCCCGATAGCAGATCACCTCCGAGACCATGGCCGCGCGATCGCGCCCATGGCGCTCGTAAATGGCCTGGATCACTTCTTCGCGTCGTTCGTGCTCGAAGTCGATGTCGATGTCCGGCGGCTCGTTGCGCTCTACACTCAAAAATCGCTCGAACAGCAGATTCGAGCGCCCGGGATCGACCGCCGTGATGCCGAGCGCGTAACACACGGCGCTGTTGGCCGCGCTGCCTCGCCCTTGACACAAGATGCGCCGCTCGCGCGCCATCTGCACGACCTCCCAGGTACTGAGAAAGTAAGTTGCGACCTCCATCAGGCCAATCAAAGACAGCTCTTTTTCTACCTGCGCATGCACACTCGCGGGTACCCCTTTCGGGTACCGTTCGCTGAGCCCGGCCCAGCTCAAACGAGCCAACTTCTGATCGGCGCTCTCGCCCTTGGTCAAAGCACAGGGAAACTTGTAGTTGAGTTGATCGAGCTGAAAATCCAGCCTTTCACTCCATTCACCGGCAATGTCCACCCACTCGGGGTGGTCGGAAAATATCTGGCGCATCTGCGCTTCCGAACGCAGATACGCCTCGGCGTTGCCCGCCAGCTGAGTGCCCGCGCGGTCGAGCGTCGTGCCCAGACGAATCGCGTTCACCACATCGCAGAGCTGCTTCCGCGCGGGTCGATGAAAGAGCGGCCGCGCGCTGGCGACGATCCGAAAACCGTAACGCGCGGCCGTCTCGAGCACCCACGCGCAGCGCAGATCGTCGAAGCCGTCCAAGTGCCGATACATGGCGATCGCCGAGCGATCGCCAAAGGCGTCGCGCATTGCAGCAAGCTCGCTCGCACTCGGCGTGCTCGGATCTCCCGGACAACGCGGAGCCGGGATCAGCGCCCACAGCCCCACGGCGTGCGGCGCGAGCCAGTCGAGCACGAGCCTGCTCTCGCCCTTCGGCTGCTCCGCGTGCGACAGCGTGAGCAGCCGGCACAGGTTCTGATAGCCCTGATGGGATTCACACAAGAGCGCAAGCGTGGGCAGATCGCGCGGTGCCTTGTGTTTTTTGGCGGCCTTCGCGGCCTTCGACGCGAGAGTCAGCTCGGCCCCGGTGATGAAGCGTTGGCCCAGGGCCTTGGCTTGATTGAAGGCCTTCACCACGCCGTACAGCCCGTCACGATCGCAAATCGCGAGACTCTGCAGCCCGAGACTCGCCGCCTGCATCACGAACTCCTCGGGCTGCGATGCGCCACGCAGAAACGAGTAACAAGTGGTGGCGAGCAACTCGGCGAACATCGGATACTGAACGTATAGACAGTGTCGTGCAGCCGTCTAGCGGCGCCTCCAGCTGTTGGAGATCGTTGAACTATCTGACCGCCGTTCTCAGCGCGCGGCGATTCACCACCTGCTCAGCACTTGATGGCTGAGGAAACTAGGTCACGGTGTGTCGAGTGGGTGGGTGGGACTTCATCTCAGCGGTATCGATCACGGCGGTAATGGCGTGCTCGGAGACAAACGACTACCCGCCACCGCCGTCTCTGTGTCCGCCGGGTCTAAGCCCGATGTCGACCCCGGTCCGCGAGCCCTGCAGCCCGTTGGTCAGCGGCCCCGTCTGCTTGGGCGACCAACTCGTGACGTGTTTTCATGGAGCGGAAGGAAACTGCTACCAGCCCACGCACCAGTGCGCTCCGGGAACATGTCTGCCCTCGGGAGCGGGAGGTCCTCGGTACACTGTCGACCACTGCGCGGATTTGTGAAGAGATCCTCACGGAGTACACTCACGTCCTTACGAGCGAGTATCGCGCGCTTGTCGAGTCGGGCAGCGTGGGGCTTGCTCCAGGCACGTACAATTATGCCAACCAATGCGAACCCGACGATTGCACGACCATTGCCCCCGCTCATTGTGAGCTGGGGCTCGGTCCTTGCTGGTATCTGGGAAAACCCATCCCAACACTGGACCTATTAGCCAGCGCCTATGCGTCGCTCGGTTGCAGTGGCCCCGTGACCTGCAATTGTCCCGCTCAGGTAGTGAACGCAGCCTGTGAAATGAATCCAGAGGGGTATCGGGTTTGGGGCGGGCCTTTCAGTCACGCGTGCGTCGTCAGATAGCTCTGCACCAAGGGAGAGACGCACGCGTCTCAATCCGCCAGCGCGTGCAAATAACGCCGCCCCGTGGAGCGATCGACATAGGCCACCGCTTCGAAGCCCCCCGACGCGCCTTGCAACCAGAGCCGCACGTAGTCACGAGTGACCGGCGCGTGGCCCCACCACTCCACCGCATCGAGCCGTTGTTCGAAGCGCAGGTGCTCGATGGTGTACAGGCTGCGCTCGATGGCCAGGCTGACGCCGACGCGGAGCGGGCCGTGTAGCTCACAAGGCTCCGGCAAAAGACGGGTGGGAGCGCCGGGCAACTCGGCGAACGAGGGCTCGGCTTTGCGCAAGCGAGCTTTTTTAGTATTGGAGGTGCGGGAGCGGGTGGCGGGCTCGAGGCGCGCGGGGCTGAGCACACTCTTGGCTTCTGGACGATGTGAATCGCAGAGCTCGAGCGTGCCTACTTTGTCTTCGCCCAGCTCGGCCGAAAGCTCGGCGATCAGCACCGGGATCTCATCATCGGCGGCGACGCTGACGGTGCTGCCGGCGAGTACCTGTGAAAGCTCCAGCTGACGCGCGACGGCGGGCACCAGCTTGGGCACCGACAAGTGCATGCCGAGCGACGGCGCGCCGAGCTTGGTACGAGCCAAGCGCGCGCTCAGTACGCGCCGCATCTCATCGGCCCGGTAGAGCGGCGCGGCCAGCTTGAAGCGCAAGACGATTTCGGCTTTTTCGCCGCGGAAGCGCGCGATGGCAGGGTCATGCACAATCGTGAGCACGAGCGATTGCGCGGCCTCCCCGCGGCCGGTCAGACGCGCGCTGACGCGCGAGACCAGCCCACCGAGCACGAACGAGAGCGGCTCAGTGCCGGTGACCGGTTCATCCCAAGCGCTGCTCTCGGTGACGGTGCGCTCGGGCACGAATGCGACGAGCGGGGCGCGATCGCGGCCAGCACACAGCTCGGTCACGCTGGCGGTGGTTTCACCCAGGCGGCTGCCCAGAGCTTGGCGAGGCAAAGCGCACAGCTCACCGATCGTGAATACGCCCAGGCGCACGAACCAACCCGCAGTGTCCGAAGAGAGCGGCAGCGCGTTGATCGGCAAGGCCGCAAATGCGGGCACCGTGTGCTCCGAAGGCACCACACACACGCCGCGATCTTCCGGATCAGCGGCGCTGGGGCTAAACCATTGCGCGAAAGCGCGGGCCAAACGCGGTCCATCCGAAATCGCCACGCGCACCGAATGGCCCATGGCGCGCACGCGATTGGCGAACTCCGACCCCAGCGCGAGCTCCCCACCCTGCAAATGGGCGGAGCCCGTAATATCGACGCACACGGTGTCCGGCGCTGCCACCGAAACGGTGCTGCCCAAGCTGAGCCCGACCTCGGCAATGCTGCCCAAAGTCTCCAGCACCTCAGCCTGCGTGACCTCACGCACGACCAGATTGGCGACGAGCGCACAGGCCTCGGCAATGGTTTGCCCTTCACGCACGCCGTAGCGCTTGGCGCTCTCGTTCACGGCGCTCAGCTTGGCCGTGGCATCGATGAGCTTCGACTCAGGCGCGCCTGACTTCGACTCAGGCGCGCCTGACTTCGGCTCAGGCGCGCCCGGCTTCGACTCAGTGCCCGTGACGAGCACGACGCCTAGGGGCGGCCTGGTTTTACCCCGCTGCAAAGCCAAAAACAGGCGCTTTTCAGCCAGCTCACACAGTAGCTCCGGCAACACCAACGCGAGCACGCGCCGCTCGGACGAGTGCGGGGCGAAGCGTTCAGGCGAGGCGACGGACATTGCTCAGCTCCCGCACTGGGTTCGGCGCTTGCTCGTCATTCTTCCAGGCGGGGCCGGTGCGGGCCCAAGCGATGGAGCGCGGTGAGGAGACGCGGCCATGCTTGTCTTTCACCACGCGCACGCTGAGCTTGCCCTCGCTCGGCCGCTCGAGCTCGATGCGTTGCCCGACGGGTAACGGCAAGGGACGCTGCTCAGCCGCGTCAGTCAGTAAGATCACGCTGTTCGGCGTGCCATCCACCCCCATGGCGAGGCGCCGGACGACGCGCAGCCAAGCCGTGAGGTTGACCGACAAGGATTGACCGGGCACGCCCAGCAGATCGACGATGGTGACGGCGCAGGCGCCGGACTCGACGATGCGCAGGGCCACGCGGCTGAGCGCCTCGACCGAAGGGCGTACCACGAGCAGGCGCTTGAGCTCCACCCCCGCGGCCGCCACGCCGGGGGCATACAGCGTGGCCGACGGGTCGAGGAACGCGCACCAGGGCACGCTGCCCCCGCGCTCCACGGCCGCCTGCTGCGCGGCTCGGCAAGCCGCCAAGCCCAAGCTAGTGCCCAGCGCAGAACCGCCATGAATGCTGAACTCGATGACCGCCCCGCGAGGCAAGCCATGATCGGGCAAAACCCGGTTGAGCGCCTCGACCCCGAGCGAGAAAGCCGCATCCGGCGCAACGACCTGGCCGGCTCCCGAGCCGATACGCACGCCGTGCTCACGCAAAGAAGCGGTCGGCAAGCGTTCGAGGAGGTGTGCAGGGAGTGCCATCGTGATACTGAACATAATAACAGCTATCTCCCCCGACGCTAGTGATCGTACTCCCGACCCCGGACATTCAATGTCCGAGATGCCAAGTGGATCCGAAGCAATTCCAAGGGTTGAACCGAGGGTCTGAGCAGGTCTTTCTGGATTCCGTTCTCTCCTTCGCTTTGACTTGCATACCGCGTGCCACTGTTCTTTGCTCACCCCGAGCTCATCGGCGAGCGTGCTCCTCGAGTGTGAGACGTTCCGACCTGGGGGAGTCAGCCAAAATGCTATGACTTCCTCGTGAGCTCGACGCAGCAGCACCTCGATTCAGTGCGCGGCATCTTGCGCGAGCTGGGCTCGGTGCTGGTTTGCTACTCCGGTGGCATCGACAGCGCGTTCGTGCTGGCCGTCGCTCATGCCGAGCTCGGCGAGCGCGCGATCGGCATGACCGCGGTCAGCCCCAGCTTGTCCGATGGCGAAAAAGACGACGCCGCGCGCATCGCGCAGAAGCTCGGCGCTGCGCATCGCTTCGTCGATTCACACGAGCTCGAGCGCCCCGGCTACGTTCAAAACGGCCCCGATCGCTGCTTTCATTGCAAGTCCGAGTTGTACGATATCGCCGAGGCCAAACGCCGCGAGTGGCAGCTCGCCGCGGTCGTGAACGGGACCAATCAGGACGATCTCGGCGACTACCGCCCTGGGCTCGAAGCCGCCAAAAATGCCGGCGCGCGCAGCCCACTCGTGGAAGCCGGCCTGACCAAGAGTGACGTCCGCGCAGCCGCCCAAGCGATCGGCATGGACGTGTGGGACAAACCCGCCGCCGCTTGCCTCTCCAGCCGCATCCCCTATGGCACTAGCGTCACCACTGAGCGCCTCGCGCAAATCGGCGGGCTCGAAGCCGAACTCAAGGCCCTCGGTTTTCGCCAGCTGCGCGTGCGCTGGCACGAAAAGATCGCGCGTATCGAAGTCGCACTCGGCGAGCTCGAACTGATGCTCGCGCCCGGCGTGCGCGAAGCCGTGGTGACCGCCGGCAAGAAGCACGGCTTTCAGTACGTCACGCTCGACCTCGGTGGCTACCGCACGGGTTCCCACAATGAGGTTTTGCTGGGGCGTGCACTGCGCATCGTTTGACGTCACACGTTCACCGCTCGGCCCCGCGGGCGACCTAGGCTAGCGTTCTCCGAACTGCTCAGTGCGCAGCTGGGGGTGCCGCTTTAGCTTTTGGCTTGGGTTTGGGCTTTGCCTTGGTTTTGGCAGCTAGCGTCAGCTCTTCCAGTGCGGTCTTCATCGCTTGCGAGACCGAAAGTTCCGCCAGCTGATCCCAGGTGTCTTGTCGCTCGCGGTCGGACACCTGGGCGCCGACCTCTTGTTCGACTCTGGCCTTGCCGTGACCCGTGAAGCCCAACGTGTCGTCGGGGATGTGAGCCCCCAACATGCGCAACGCGAGTCGAACCTCCTGTCGTTGCGCACCAGGCTTGTCCACGATGGGCGTGAGCGTCTCCGTCGCATCGGTGATCTCGATGGTCACGTTGAAGGCTCCGGTGATCTGCGACTTGTCGAGGTAACTGCGATATCCGTCCGGATCGACCTTGGGATCGGGCGCCCCCTCGAGCTTCGAGACGATTTGCGGGTGATGCTCGAAGGCCTTCTTGACCTCTGAAAGCACACGCGGTGCTGCCACCTTCACCACTTCCGGTCTTAGCTCGGGCTTCGGCGTGATCCCCCTGAGTTCGAAGTAGTAGCGTTCCTTCGGCGGAGGCTCGGCCAGCGAAACGGCGCCCGTGAACGAAAGCACGGCCAACAGGAAGGCGGCAGCGCAGCGTGGCAAAAAAGTCGAAGCCATGCCGCGATTCTACCAGCGACATAGCCACATTTCTGCTCTTCAATCGACTGCGCGTCAGCCTGCGCCCGCGCGGGCCACTTTTAGCACCGTGTCCCAAGTGCGCGTGGTCACGTCCTTGCCAAACGTTTTCTCGATCAAGGCCATGAACACGGGGCCCTTGTCGCTGCGCACGTAAGAGCTGAGCACCTCGCGTCCACGCACGGTCCAGATTTGCGCGCCGTCGAGCGCGGGCGGCAACTCGAGCTTCTTTTCTGGCTGGAGCCGCAAAAACGTGACGACGCGCTTCGAGCCCGCTGGCAAGCGAAACGCCTGATAGGGATCGGCATCGGTCAGTGCCTGTAGCTCATCGATCGAACGCACGATCACGCCGAACCTCTTGCCGGCCTTCTCTTCGATCGCCGACTCGACCTTCTTCTCGATCGCCACGTCAGTCGCTCGCCGGCCACTGAACACGACATTGCCACTGGAGAGCAGCGTCTTCACATCGCTGAAGCCGGCCTCTTCGATCGCCGCTTTCAACGCGGGCATCTTCAGATTCATCGGGCTGACACCGCGAAGAAAAGCTGCGTAACGAGGCATGGCGCGAGCATAAAGCTAGAGCGACACTCCACAAAATGCCGAACGGCCGAGACTCGCGTCCCGGCCGTTCGATCTCGTTAGCGCAGATGCTCAGCGACGGCGCGGGCCGCCGCGGTCGCCACCGCGACCACCGCGGTCGCCGCCGCCACCCGGGCCGTCGCGGCGCGGGCCGCGTGAGGGCGGGCCGGCTTCGCGTGAGCGCGCGATGCGCTCTTTAGCGGCTTCGCCTTCTTCACCCTCGGGCAAGGGCAAGAGCTCACGGCGGGTCAGGCGGACCTTTCCGTCGCGTTCGACGCTGATCACTTTGACGTCGATCTCTTCGCCTTCTTTCAGGACGTCGCCGGGCGACTCGATGCGTTCGTGCGCGATTTCGGACACGTGCAAGAGCGCTTCGTTGTTCGGCAAGATTTCGACGAAGGCGCCGAAGTCGACCAGGCGCTTGACGACGCCGTGATAGATGCGTCCGACTTCCGGCTCCGCCGTGAGGCCCTCGATGATCGCCAGCGCGCGCTTGACGGCTTCCGAATCCGAGCTCGCAATCGATACCGTGCCGTCGTCTTTGACGTCCACCGCGCAGCCGGTTTGGTCGACGATGCCTTTGATCGTCTTGCCACCGGGGCCGATGATGATGCGGATCTGATCCGGCTTCACCTTGACCGTCGTGATGCGCGGGGCATGTCGATTGATCTCGGTGCGGGCGGTGGGCAGCGTGTCGAGCATGCGGCCCAGGATGTGAATGCGGCCTTCACGCGCCTGCTCGAGCGCTTGCTCCATGACCGAGCGGCCGAGACCGGCGATCTTGATGTCCATCTGGATGGCGGTGATGCCCTTCTCGGTGCCACAGACCTTGAAGTCCATGTCGCCGAGGTGATCCTCGTCACCCAAGATATCGCTCAAGATGGCGAACTTGTCGCCCTCGGCGATCAGGCCCATGGCGATGCCAGCTACGGGACGGCGGAGCGGAACACCGCAATCCATCAAGCTGAGCGAAGCGCCGCACACCGAGGCCATCGAGCTCGAGCCGTTCGATTCGAGGATCTCGCTGACGATACGGATCGTGTACGGGAACTCGTCGTGCGTCGGGATCAGGCGCTGGACGGCGCGTTCGGCGAGCGCGCCGTGACCCACTTCACGACGACCCGGGCCACGCATCGGCTTGGTCTCACCGGTGCTGAAGGGCGGGAAGTTGTAGTGGAGCATGAAGCGCTTCCACGATTCGCCGGTGAGCGCGTCGATCTTTTGCTCGTCCGTCGACGTGCCCAGGGTGGCCGTGACGATGGCTTGCGTTTCGCCGCGTTGAAACAGGGCCGAGCCGTGCACGCGGGGCAAGAGCCCCACTTCGCAGCTGATCGGGCGGATGGTCTTGCCATCGCGACCGTCGATGCGCTTGCCGGTGTCGAGCACCATCGCGCGCACGACCTCGGCCTTGCGATGTTCGATTTCGGCCTTGATCAGCTTCTCGGAAGCCAGGAATGCCTCGGCTCCGAGCTCCCGGGTCAGCTCCTCGACGACTGCCTTCTTGATTACGGCATACTGCTCGTAGCGCTTCTTCTTCTCCTTGATCACGCTGGCCGTGCCGAGGTCCGTGTCGGCGAGCTCGGCCACGCGCTTGGCGATGGTCGGGTCGATCGTGGGCGTGATGAACTCGCGCTTGGGCTTGCCCACCGCAGCGCGCATCTTCTCGATCAAAGCGAGGATCGGTTGGGCTTGCTCGTGTGCGAAGAACAAGGCGTCGATCAGCTCCTTTTCGCTGCACTCGTCCGCGCCGCCTTCGACCATCATGATCGCCTCTTTGCTAACGGCGACGGTGATATCGAGATCGGCGGCGGCAGCTTGCTCGAACGACGGGTAGACGATCAGCTCGCCATCGACGCGCGACACGCGAATGCCGACGATGGGGCCAGCCCACGGGATGTCGGAGATGTGGAGCGCCGCGCTGGCGCCAGTCATGGCCAGCACGTCCGTCGGGTTCACCTTGTCCGCGCTGAGCACGGTCGCGATGACTTGGGTGTCCTTCTTGAAGCCCTTGGGAAACAAGGGACGCAAGGGGCGATCCATCAAGCGCGAGGTGAGCACTTCATAGTCGCGCAGACGGCCTTCGCGCTTGAAGAAGCCGCCGGGGATCTTGCCCGCGGCGTACGTCTTTTCGACGTACTCACAGGTCAGTGGAAAGAAATCGAGGCCCGGACGCTCTTCACTCGACACACAGGTGACGAGCACGACGCTCTCACCAAAGGTGACGAGTACAGCGCCGTGGGCCAGCTTGGCCAGACGACCGGTCTCGAATGTGAGCAGACGGCCGCCAATATTAACGGATTCACGAACAAACATGGGTTTAGCGCCCCCTGGCGCGTTGGTGCCGCTACGTGCGGTAAACGCCGAAAACGAGCGCCCAAACTTCAGCCTCGATTCCTGGCACGTACGCTGGCTCCTCGAAGGAAGAAGCGGCGTTCGGGCCACGAAGCGAAGTCGAAGACGAGGCTCCTCGCGTTCGGGAAACAAAAAGACGAAAGCCCTCTCATCCACGCTACCGACTAGCGCAGATTGAGAGGGCTTCGCGACTACTTGCGTAGGTTGAGAGAGCTCACGACCGTGCGGTATCGCTCGACGCTGGAGCGCTTCAAATAGTCGAGAAGGCGGCGCCGTTGCCCCACGAGCTTCAGCAGCCCGCGGCGCGAATGGTGATCCTTCTTGTGCGTCTTGAAATGCTCAGTCAGGTATTCAATACGCTGGCTGAGGAGGGCAACCTGCACTTCCGACGAACCGGTGTCAGACTCGTGCAAACGATACTTCGAAATTACGTCTTTTTTGACGTCCGCGTCCTGTGGCATTTTTCTAACTTTCTCGAATAGCCGTCTGCCACGCGGCAAACGGCGCGCGACACTATACGCGCAGACCTTTTCCGGTCAACCCTCGCTATCCCGGATCCCCGCCCAGCAGGCCAGCTGGCCGCCCACTGAGCTTTCGGCGTAACTTTAGCCTAGAAGTGGCAAGCGGCCCAGCGGGAGCCGGTCCGCAGGCCGCACTCGGGCCGGCCCTCACGGCCGCTCGAGGCTGATTCGAGCATCGTGCAGCGTGCTCGGGTCGAGACACGGCAAGGCCGACTGAGCGCAACTGGGTAAAGCCGATACCGCGTCGAGCAATACGTCCAAGAAGTCCATATCGAGCGCGTGGCGCGCCGTTGCTTCGGTCAACGGTTCGAAGCCGCTGCCCCCGTCGGCCAGGTAACCGCTGGTCACCAACGTGTACGCGCCGTGCGCATCGAGCTCGCGCCCGGAGGCGGAGACGCGCGCGAGCGCGCTCGACGAAGAGCCTGAACATTTGAACTGCAGGCCGAGCCCGGAGATCTGAATCGGGGTCTCACACTCGCGCTCGCTCGCCACGCGCGCCTGCTGATTGAACAGGGCGCGCAGCTGGGCCCCGCTGAGCGTCAGCACGGTGAGCTGGTCATCGAACGGCAGCGCGGCGGCGAACGCTGCGCGCGTGAGCTCACCGGGCGGCAGATCCGCGCGGATCCCGGTCGTATTCAGCAGTGCGAAGTCGGCTCCACTCCGCGCTCGCAGTGCATCCGTCACCAGGTTGCCGAGCGCGGAATCAGCGCCGTTCGCCGCGTAGCGTTCGACTGGGCCCAGCGCGAAGGCGATCGGCGTGTCGAACCCGGCCACATTCAGCCGCTCGCGGTACGGTTCGAGGAGCTCCGCCAGCGCGGGATCGTCCTGGATCTCGGCGGAGATCGGGATCAGCGAGTGCTCGGCCGACGCGACGACGAGTGCGCCGCTGGCGTCGGCTTCGAGCGCGAGATCGAGCTCGCCAACATAGCGACCCAACGCGCCGGAGTGGACCAGGATGACGCGGCGCGGGCTGCAGCCGCGCTCTGCCTGCAGCGCGGCGCCGCAGTCCATGCGCTCCAGCGCGGGGCCGAGCGCGAGGTGTTGGTGCCCGCCGAGCACGACGTCCAGGCCGGTCGTGCCGTTGATCAGGCGCTGATCGCCTTCGAGACCCAGGTGACTGAGCGCGACCAGCAGATCGACCTGCGGCCGCAAGCGATCGAGCTCCGACTGCACCGCGCTGGCGGTGGCCATGAGCTCTATACCATACGGATTGTCGGCGCGCGCGAGGCCGCCCGGGCTCGTGGGGTTGGCCACGCCGATCACCCCTACCCTGAGCCCTCGTGCGTCGAGCACGACGCTGGGCGTCAGCGCCGAGGCGAGCTCCGAACCGTTGTCCGCGATGTTGCTGGCGAGCACCGGGAAACGGGCAAACTGTCGATGCGTGTGGGCGAACGCTTCCGCACCTGGGGATAGGTCGTGATTGCCGAGCGCGGCGGCGCCCAGCCCGAGCGCGCTGAAGGCCCGCAACTCCGGCTCGCCGCCAAATTCGGTGAAAGCGGCGGTGCCCTCGACCAGATCGCCGCTATCGAGATACAGGCTCTGCCGCGCGCCCGCCCGGATCTCGGAGACGACGCGGGCGATGCGGCCGAAGCCGCCAACTTCGACGATTTGGCCGGCTGGGCCCAGGCCGCGCGCGGCATCCGCGCCGCTGATCAGCTGTCGCTCGGGGAACAGATGCGAGTGGAGATCGGCCGTGTGGATCAGGACCAAGGAGCTTGGCTCGGTATCCGTGACGCGTGGCCGGGCGGCGCGCGGTGCTTCGCACGCGAGCAGCAGTGAGGCGACACCCCCAATCAAACTCAGCCAGCGCGCCATCTGACTCGTATCGGTCAGGCTGGGCGACGAGTTGTGCTTACTCGCCCGCGTCCAAGCGTTCGGCGAAGCGCGCGTGCAAGATAAGCTCGATGTCCTTGGCGGTCTCGGCGAGAAAGCAGCTGTGCGCGATCTCTTCGGCCTCGGCCACGGTCACGCTGCCGATGGCCTCGCGAATTTCAGGGATGGCTGCGGCCTCCATGCTCAATTCACGCAAGCCCATGCCAACCAGCAAGATCGCGGCCAGCGGATCGCTGGCCATCGCGCCGCACACCAGGACCGGGCGCGAGCGGTTCTTACCCGCTTGGATCACCATGCGGACGAGCCGCAAAATGGCCGGATCGTAAAACGAGGCCAAGTACGCGAGCTCCGGGCTCGAGCGATCCACGGCCAGGGTGTACTGCACCAGATCATTGGTGCCGATGCTCATGAACTCGGTCTCGATCGCAAATTCTTCGGCCATCACCGCGGCGGAGGGAACCTCGACCATCATACCGAGCGGGATGTGCGGGCTGCGCGCCTTCCCTTCGGCGTCGACCTCGCGCAGGGCTTGCGCGAACAGTGTTTTGACTTGCCGCCACTCACCCATGGACGCGATCATCGGCACCATCACCCGCATTTGGCCGTGCGCCGAGGCGCGCACCATCGCGCGCAGCTGAGTCAGGAAAATGTCTTGTCGGGCGAGGCCCAGGCGCACCGCGCGCAAGCCGAGCGCGGGGTTCATTTCCGACGGGACCTGGAACACGGAAGCGAACTTATCGCCGCCGATGTCGAAGGTGCGCAGCGTGACCGGCAACGGCGCCAGCACCTCCACCACGCGGCGATAGGTTTCGTACTGCTCGTCTTCGCTCGGCGGCTCGCTGCGGTCTAGGTACAGGAACTCGGTGCGGTACAGCCCGATGCCGCGCGCGCCCTGTTCGAGCGCGCCTTCGGCTTCCGAGGGCAGCTCGATGTTGGCGCGCAGCTCGACGGTTTGCCCGCATTTCGTGCGGATCGGCCGGTCGCGCGCCTCACGGCGGTGGCGCGCGACGTCACTGAAGCGGCCCGCGCGCGCGTTGGTATCGGCGATCAGCGCTTCACTCGGGGTAATCGCGACTTGACCGTGTACGCCGTCGACCACGATCACGTCCCCCGTGCCCACGCGAGCAAGCAGGTTGGGGACGCCGACGACCGCGGGGATCTCGAGCGCGCGCGCCAAGATCGCGGTGTGGCTGGTGCGCGTGCCGACCTCGGTGACGATCGCCAAGACTCGCTCTTTGGTCAGGCCCGCGGTCTCCGCGGGCGACAAATCATGTGCGACGAGCACGCTGGGGGTGCCGTCCTTGGGCAGCACGACCGCGCCCTGCTTGCCGGCCATGGTGCGGAGCAGGCGATCTTCGACGAATTCGAAATCGTGGCTGCGCTCGGCCAAATACGGATCGCCGCTTTGGCGGAGCACCGCGGCCATCTCGGCCACCGCCAGATCGAGCGCCCATTCCGCGCAAATCCCGGCGCTCGCGATCTTGCTCTCGACGGCCGCGCGCAGCGTCTCGTCCTCGAGCATCAGCACGTACGCTTCGAGGATGGATGTTTCGGCGCGGCTGGCAGTGCCTTGTTTGGCCGCGAGCACGATGCGGAGCTCGCCCGCGGAAAGCGCCACCGCGTCGTCGAAGCGCGCCAGCTCATCGGCTGCGGCCTCGGGCAGGATGTGACGGCGTACGATGCCGGAGCGACGGGTGTCGACGATCACGACATGGCCGATCGCATAGCCGGCAGAACCGGCGATGCCATCGAGCACCAGGGCGGCGCCGCTCTGGAGCATGCTCGTGCCGTCGAACTTCATGAGCCTATTCGTCTTCTCCGAAGCGATTGTCGATCAGTTCGCCGAGCTTGAGTACGGCTTCGGCCGCCTCATCGCCGGTGGCCTCGATATCGAGCTTGGTGCCCTTCGAGCCGCACAAGAGCAAGACGCCCATCACGCTCTTGGCGTTGGCAGCTTGACCGGCGCGGCTGACCAGGATGTCGCAGGGATACTTCGAAGCGAGTTGCACGAGCTTGGTCGCCGCTCGGGCATGCAGCCCGAGCTTGTTGCGCACTTCGAACGTTCCACGCGAACTACTCATGGGACACTGGCTCCTGCTAACTTTTGGGGGGTCGTCGAATGATCGGGATCGGCGCCCGGACCCGTCATCCGAACGCGATCGATATCGCGATGCACGACATCGATCGAAACGCCGTCGCGTTTGCGCAGCAGCGCGCCGAGCTCATCGGTAATCACGACGGAACGATGCCGACCGCCCGTGCACCCGACGGCGACGGTGAGGTAACTTTTTCCCTCGCGTTCGAAACGCGGCAGACAAAATTCGAGCAAGGATGCGACGCGATCCAGAAACCCGCGGCTATCCGGCTGAACCAACACGAAGTCCTTCACGGCTTGCGTGCTGCCCGACAGATCACGGAGCTCGGGCACGAAGTACGGATTGTCCAGGAAACGCACGTCGAACAATAGATCCGCGTCCACCGGCGTGCCGAACTTGAAACCGAAGGACACGAAGCGCGTACGCATGTGCGGGGCTCCGCCTGCGCCGGGGCCGAAGTAGGCCGTCACTTCCCGGCGCAATTCGTGCACGCTGAGCCGCGTGGTGTCGAGCACCAGGGTGGCGCGACCGCGCAGCGGCATAAGCAGCTCGCGCTCGATGCGAATGCCGTCCAAGAGGGCGGTTGCAGCGCGTTCGCTGCCCGGCTCGAGCGTGGTGGAGAGCGGGTGCGGGCGGCGCGTGCTGGAGAAGCGGCGCAGCAGCGCTTCATCCGAGGCATCCAGGAACAGCACGGACAGCTCGCGTTCGCCTGGAACCTGCAGCGATTCGAGCGCCGCCGTAGCGGCGTCCAAAAAGCCGCGCACCCGAACATCGATGCCGATCGCAATTCGCCGAACGCCCACCGTGGCGAACGCGTCGAGCGTGCTCTTCATCACCGGCGTGGGCAGGTTATCGACGCAGAAAAAGCCGAGATCTTCCAGCGCGCGCACCGCCGTCGACTTACCCGCGCCGCTGACGCCGGTGACGACCACGACCAAGGTGCGCGCCGAATCGTTCATCTGCGCTCCGGGGTGATGACCGGGGGCGGCGCAGAGCTCTCGTTGGGCGTGGGCGACAGAAAGCGGAAGGAGCCGCTGGGCGAGCGATGCATGCGCTCTTCCGGCTCCTCCGGGCGGAGCAGGCCCTTCTCGACTCGCTCCACGAACTCACGCGCGGGGTGATGGCCGGCTTGGCGTAAGAGCTCG
Source organism: Pseudomonadota bacterium (assembly GCA_037200885.1). GTDB lineage: Bacteria > Myxococcota_A > Polyangia > Polyangiales > Polyangiaceae > PMG-095. Next base: position 1,911,942 of record JBBCIN010000002.1, on the reverse strand, counting down.
TTGCGCGCCGCGATCTCGATGATCGAGCTCATGTTTCGACCGGGACGAACCGGCAGCACCACTTCACGGATCGGGACGCCGAGCAGCTCTCGGTGTCGGTCCTCCAAGCCGATGCGGTCGTAGGGCGCATCCGACTGCCAGAGCTGCAACTCGACGATCAGATCCAGCCGCTTGCGTTCGCGGATCGCGGTCACGCCGAACAAATCCTTGATGTTCAGGATGCCCAGACCGCGCACCTCGATGTGGTGGCGGAGCAGCGCTGCGGGCTGGCCGAAGACCATGCTCGGCGGGCGATAGTCGCACTCGATCACGTCATCGGCCACCAGGCGATGGCCGCGCATCACGAGCTCGAGCGCGCACTCACTCTTGCCGATGCCGCTCTTACCGAGCAGCAGCACGCCGACCTCGAACACGTCCACCAGCACGCCGTGAATGCGCGAACGAGGTGCGAGCTGCTCATCGAGCAGCGTGTGCACCGCGGTGATCACTTGCGAAGAGCGCTCGGCGCAGACCACGAGCGGCGTCGCGGTACGCTCCGCGGCTTCACAAAACGCGCGCGGCGGATCGACCCCGCGCGTGACCATCACGCAGCACACGCCGAGCGAGAAAAACACCTCCGCCGCGCGCAGCTGCTGCTCGGGCGTCAGTGACTCCGCATAGCTGATCTCGGTTTCACCGAGTACTTGGATGCGGCTCGGCACCACGCCGTGCACGTGGCCGACCAAGGCGAGCCCGGATTTTTGAATCCGCGGGTGCCGGATCTCTCGCCCCAGGCCGGCGGCGCCGCCGACCAAGCGCACGTTCAAACCGAGCGCGGAATCATCGAGCAGAGCTCGGACGCTCACCCCGTGCGGCAGCAGTGACGGGGGCTCCGAGTACACGTTTATTTCTCACTCGCGTCGTGAGCTGCGATGAGGCCGTACACTTCTTCACGGCTGGCCGCGGAGACCATGCGCGCCCTCGTGTTGTCATCGCGCAGCAAGCGCGAAATGCGCGCCAGCGTGCGCAGGTGCTCGCCGGTCGCGCGCTTCGGGCCCACCACGCCAAACACGATGTGCACGCGTTTGCCGTCGATGGCGTCGAAATCGACGCCACGCGTGACCAGGAGCAGCGCGGACGCTTGCTGCTCCGCGTGATCGAGAGCAGTGTGCGGGATCGCGACGCCGTCGCCGATCCCGGTGCTTTGTAGGCGCTCGCGCTCCATCAGCAGGTCTTCCACTTCCGCTTGCGGAACGGAGACCGCTGGCGACAAGAGCTCCGCCAGCTTTTTCAGTGCAGCTTCCTTGTTCGGGATCTGCGAGCCGTCCGCATCCACGACGATGCGATCGATTGTAAGGATGTCACAGAGTCGCATGGGGTATCCGTGCCAGGCTCAGCGCTTGGCTTTCGCCACGCGCTTCTTGGCAGCCTTCTTCACGACTTTGGCAGCGCTCTTGGCGCGGGGTGGATCGACTTCGAGATCTGGAACGCGTGTGGTGGGGGCTTTGCGCACGCTCTCCCCGCCTTTGGCTTTGGCCTTGGCCGCGCCGTGTTGGCTGCGGATCTGGCGCTCGAGCTTGCCGAGCACGACGTCAATCGAAGCGTACATATCGTTCGTCGCCTCTTTGGCTTCGAGGTGCTCACCACCGCTCGAGATGCGAACTTCCGCCATCTGTTTCAAACGGTCGACGGACAGGGTCACTTTCGCGGTCATGGGCTGTCGCAGGAACTTCTGCAGCTTCGTGATCTTCTCCTCGGAGTAGCGTTTGAGGGCGTCGCTCGAATCCACATGGCGAAAAGTGATGCTGATCATGTCTCTCCTGGGCTTTGGGGCCGTCAACGTCAGTTTAGCCGAACTGTCACGCCGGAAGCGAGTGCCTAGGGGGTTTTCCCCCCTTCCCCGGCCCGGTCCGGGCTTTTGATGGTCACAATTGGCGCCGCGCCCGTCTTAGCCTTCGGCGTCCAATGCCGGCTACCCTGCGAAGACGCGAGGTGCGCTGCCGGATCACGACCGCCCTCCAGCAAACCCGTCCGGGTGAAGTCACTGTGACCTCGCGTGACTTCACTCGGGTCGTGGACTTTGGCGCGATCGACGCTTCGTTCGACGATGATCGCCTCGCGGTGCAGAAATCATACTGTGTTCGCACAGTGTGATTTTCATCGGTGAGCGGGCCTTTTGAGCGGCTGCGTTCTCTGCCGTTTTCGTGAGCCGGAATTCGGAGCGACTCAGCTGGTGAATCTCAAAATAGGCGTTTCCGCTTGGAAGACGCCAATATCCCGAGCATCTCGCGGTACTTCGCGACGGTGCGACGCGCGATCTTGATGCCCTCGTTCTTCTCGAGCATCTCCACGATGGCTTGGTCGCTGACCGGGTTGGCTTTGTCTTCTTGGTCGATCAAGGTCTTGATCGCTTGCTTCACGCTCTCGCTGGCGATGTCCTCGTTGGCGACGCGGCGGATGCTGGAGTTGAAGAAGTACTTGAGCTCGAACAAGCCCTGCGGCGTGTGCATGTACTTGTTGGTCGTCACACGCGAGATCGTGGATTCATGCATGCCCACGGCCTCGGCTACGTCGCGCAAGATCATCGGCTTCAAGAAGGCCACGCCTTTCTCGAAGAAATCTCGCTGCTTTTCGACGATGCACTCGGCCACGCGGATGATCGTCTTTCGGCGTTGCTCGATCGCGCGAATCAGCCATTGCGCGTTGCGTAGCTTCTCGCCGATGAACTCTTTGGCCGACGGATCTTTCATCAGCCGCTTGGTCAGCGCCTCATTGATGAACAGCCGTTGCACGCCGCGATCGTTGTCGAGCACGACGAACTCGTCCTCGTCCTTGATCACGTACACATCGGGCGTGATGCCGATCGTGCGGTCGTCCGTGTCGGTGAAGTTTCGCGCGGGGCGGCTTTCGAACTCCTGAATCGTCTTGGCCGCTTCGTACACGTCTTCGAGCGAGATCTTCATCTCGCGCACGATGGCTTGATAGTTGTGCTTCTCGAGATGATGCAGGTGGTTCTTGATGATCTCGAGCTCCGGCTCGCCGTCTTCGTAGCCGGCGACGCGAGCTTGGATCAGTAGGCATTCGCGCAGATCCCGCGCGGCGACGCCGATCGGATCGAAGGCCTGGATCATCTCCAGCACCAAGGGCGCATCCTCGGGGTTGAGCTCGGCCTCGGCCGCGAGGTCGTCGATGGTCAGGTCGGGCGTGCGCGTGCCGTCGGGGCGCTCGATGCCCACCAGGTCCAAATAGCCCTTTTCGTCGAGATTTCCGATGATCAGCTCGGCGAAGCGCCGCTCCGATTCGGCGAAATCACTCATCTGTAGCTGCCACAGTAAGTGGTCCTGCAAATTGCCGGGCTTGGTGAGGTTCTGCTCGATCGGCGGGAGATCCTCGAAGCCGCTGCGACCCGACGCGGAGGGCGCCTGCTGTTGCGTGCGATTCTCGAGAAACTTCTCCCAATCCACCTCGCGGGTGGCCTTCTCGGTGGCCTTGGCTTCCGGTCGTTGGTACTCGCGATCCTCGACCCCGCCGCCATGCTCGGTGATCGTGCGCACCTCGCCGGGCGAGTTCCGGAGCCGCTCCGCGGGCTCCTCGTCCGACAGGACCGGGTTATTGTCGAGTTCCTTGCGAACCTCGTCGACGAGCTCCAAACGCGAGAGCTGGAGCAGGCGGATCGCCTGCTGCAGCTGTGGCGTCATTACGAGGCTCTGCGACAGGCGGAGTTGCTGCTTGATTTCCATGGCGTCCTACCGGAGTTAGTCTCCAGAAACCCCAGTCATGGGACAGCCTAGCACTGAAAGCAAAAAGCGGGCCTCTGAAAAAAAGGCCTTGCTCGGCCAAAAAGCCGAGTGATCCTAGTTGCCACAGATTGGGGGGCCGACGCCGCAACTCGTAGGCGACACGCGGTCGGACGCACGCGAGCCTCACTCACTCGAGCACTGCGCTCCTGCTGGGCTCAGCGCTCGGGGGCCTGAACCGGAATCGAGCCCTTCACGTCTTCTAGCGTAACCTTGCGGGTATTGATGTCGATGGCGGCGGAATCAGCGGTGACCCAACCGCGACCGCGGCTCAACTTGACCCCGCCGCTGAGCTTGATCGACCGATGCGCGACATCGACCTCGAAGGTCGCGGCGGTGGCCTCGATGCCCTTCAGCTTGGCGCTCACGCCGCCGCTGCCTTTGGCCCATCTGACCTTCGGTGCTTCGTCGTATTTGAGCTCGATGCGGGAGCAATCCACATGCATGTCACCCAGAGTGGCGGCCACGTGGCCCTCCAGGGTGGCGGTGCCTTTTTCGATGTCGACGTTCAACTTATCCGCGCCGACGTCCAAGGTTTGGCCTTCGATGACGCCGAGGGTGCCGGCGTTTGCCGGGACAGGCCGCTCGAGCAATACGGTGGCGATGAGCGCGAGCCCGAGCGCAGCGAGTGCGGTTCGGTTCCGTTTCGTAGACCCAATGCGAGGCATGCCTTCACGTCACTATAGCACTAGGGTGATGAATTGCTTCCCTCGAACTGAGCGGAAAGTGCTGCATCCGCTCGTCGGAAGTACCGTGGCGCTATCACATAAACGACAAGCGGGCGGAGAATAATCCCGGAATTGCGGGCGAAACGGGAATGAATACGGAGGTGCGCCTTATCCCACCCGCGCGCTGCTTGACGCCGGTAAGCAAGGGACTACCCTCGAAGTAACGTGCAACGTCGTGCGGGTAGCCGGGGAGAGACGACCGCCTCGCGGCTGAAGAGCCTGTATGGTTACGTGCAGAGCCAACACGGGCCGGCCGAGGCCGATGCATTTTTGGCTCGCACCAAGCTCGACCGCGACTACCTGAGCGACGAAACCCGGCTGGTGCCGATCGAGTTGTGGCACACCGCTCTGGTCGGCTTTGCGTCGCGCTGGGGTCGGGATGCGATCGCGAAGACCGCGCCGCACGTGGTCGGCCCCGAGAACCTGGGCGTCTGGACGCACGTGCTGCGCGGAGCCGATGGGCCGGCCCAAGCCTTCCTCCGGCTGGATCATTTCGGCGGGGACCAAGTGTGGACCGAGCGCTGGCGGACCCTGCACACCGCCCCGGGCGTCTGGCGCGGGAGCATTCGCATCCGCGAGGACGCCGCGCACGAACAAGATGGCCTGTGCGCGCTCGCGCGCGAAGCCGACCTGAGCGCGATCCCGCTCTTGTTTGGCTTGCCCCTCGGGCGGGTGACGCGCATCGCCGCGAGCGATACGCGCGAACAACGCGTGTTCGAGGTTCGCTTCCGTGAGCCGAGCATGCGGCCGGCGCTGCTCGGCGCGCTGCTCGGCGCACTCGCGGCGGGCGCCGGCTCTTGGATCATCGAGGGCACGACCCAGCTGCTCTTGCGCCTATTGCTCGGAGGAGCGCTCGGCGCGATCGCCGGCACGCTGTACGCGCACGAGTATCGCCGGCGCGCGCAGTCGCGCGCGCAGCTGGTGCGCATTCACACGTTGGAGCGCACGGCCACCTTGCGCGAGCGGCGCGAACGCGGCTCGATTGCCTTCCAAGAGGGTCTCGTGCTGGCCGGCCAGTACCGCTTGACCGAGAAGCTCGGCATTGGCGCCAATGGCACGATTTGGGAGGCCGAGCGCCTCGCCAATGGTGAGCTGGTAGCCGTCAAGATGCTGCGCGCCGCAGTGGCCCACGACACCATCGCGGCCGACCGCTTGCGCCGCGAGGCCGCCGCGCTCGGCCTCGCGTGGCACCCCAATGTGGTGGAGGTGTACGAGGACGGCCATTTGCCGGACGGCACGAGCTACCTGGTGATGGAACGCCTGCACGGCGAATCTTTGGCCGAACGGCTGCGCCGGGTCGGAGCCATGACGCCCGCAGAGCTGCTGCCGGTCGCGCTCCAATTGTGCGACGCCCTGGGCGCGGTGCACGCAGCCGGCATCGTTCATCGCGATGTGAAGCCGAGCAATATCTTTCTGGCACAAGAGCCGGGACAGTCAGTGCCCCACGTGAAGGTCCTGGACTTCGGCATCGCGCGCGTCGAGTGGGCCGAGACGCGGCTGACCAATGCCAACGCGCCGCTGGGCACGCCGGGATACATGTCGCCCGAGCAGGAACAGGGCGAAGAGATCGACCAGCGCAGTGACCTGTTCGGCATGGGCGGCGTGCTGTACGAGTGCTTGACCGGCTGTGCGCCCCCGCTCAAGCCGAGCGAGCTGTGGACCCGCACGGACTCAGAATCCGAAAACGAAAGCGGCGTGCAGCGCGCCCTCCGCACCATCCCCCCCGATTTCCTGCAAGTGATCGAGAAGTCCATGGCGCCCTTGGCCCGCGATCGCTACGCCGACGCGCGCGCGCTGCGCGACGCGCTGCTCGAGCTCGGTCGCCGGCGCAGCAGCGAACCGAAGCTCGCCTGAGTCTTGGCGACGGCTACCTGGGGACCGCTCCCCGCCCCGCGTCAATGGGAAGGATTGGTCGCATTGCATTGCCCGGGGCCCTTTCCGATGTAGGATCTATGTCGTGTGCCAGACATAGATCCCTGCGCACCCAGGGCCTCGCCGGCGAGGCACCACGGCTGGCGCGGTGTCGAAGGCAGCGTTGAGCGAGCAACTACGGCTGGCGCGGTGTCGGGGGCAGCGTTGAGGTGAAGCTACACTACCGAGGGGCGGGTCGTGGCTCGCCGGGCTCGAGCACGACGTAGGTTTGATCGCCGAGTGCGAGCCGGGTGCGGACGCGAAATTCGGGGGCGATGAGAGTGGCTACGTGCTGCTCGACGGCACGGGCGAAAATACTATTTTCGAACGGAATCTCTAGCTCTGCGCCGCGCGCCAAGAGCAGAACGACAGCGGTTGGGTGGCGTGCGAAGAGCCACGCTCGGGGAATGCGCTTGGAGGTGTGCCCGCCGGGAAATAGCGCCACTTGGGGGTCGGTCACGCCTGCGAGATCGATCACGTCGGCGTTGCTCGCGGCGCCCACCCAGCCCACGTCGAGCGTGGCGATTCGCGCGTCTGGCGTGAGCACGGGACGCGCTTGGGCGATCAGCCGCGCGCGATCGGCACCGACTTGGCGCGCGGACGGACCTAGTCCGATCGCGAGTAGCAGCGCGCCGCTGAGCGCGAGCACGAAGCGCGGAAGTGCGAATGCGAGCCGCGCGTGTTCGGCCAGGTACGCCGCGGCGAGTGCCGCCGCGGGAAGCGCGGGGACGGCTAGGCGATAGAGCGCCATCCAGTCGCCCCCGCACAAAACGAGCGCTGCGCCGTGCGCGAGCAGCGCGACGCCCAGCGCGGCGAAGGGCGCGCGGACCTCGCGCGCTAGGCGTGTGAATTCTCGCGGTGTCGCGAGCAGGAGCCAGGGCAGGCCGGTGAATGCGAAGGCGCCCAGCGCGTAGCGCAAACCGTGGGCAAAGTCCGAGGGTTTGGCGTAGAACGAGAGTGGGACTGCGCGCCCGAAGTAGATCAGCCGTAGCGACGCAACGAGCAGCGTCGGGAGGGCCGCGCAAGCGGCGAGCCAAGGCGCGCGACGCCAACCCGCGCGAGTGACGAACGCTTCGCCTGCGACGAGCAGCCAGGCGAAGGGCAGAAGCTCGGGACGGAGTGCTGCTGCAAGTCCGAGTGATAGCGCGCCCCCGAGTCCACCGCATAAGCCGACGGTCGTGAGCAGGGTCACGAATCCGGTTTCCATGCCGGACACGGCCCAGGCGGCCAGCGGCGCGCTGACTAGGACGATCGCGAGCGGCGTGAAGCGCTGGGCGCGCGTGCCGACGCGCGCGATGAGCCGGCCGAGCAGCGCGGCTGCCGCGAGCCACGCCAAGAGCCCGAACCACTTGGCCGCTGCGAACGTCCTGAGCACGTCCGCGTTGGCGTTGGCGTTGGCGTTGCTGAGGAGCGCGAGCAGGTGCGCGTAGCCGAGGGGTGTCACGGCGTCGGCCGGCGGACCGTGTGGGTTGAAGCGTGGGCCGAGACCTTGGGCGAGGTGCGTGGCGACGCGGGCGGTGATCAGGGCGTCGTCGACCGTGTAGCCCCAGAGCCACGCGCTTCCGGGCAAAGCGACCAGAATACCGAGCAGAGGGCCCCAGATCGGATTTCTTGACCGGCCGGGGCCGGAATGATCACGGGGAACGTGCGCAGAATCGGCCAACATTGCCCTGATCTCAGCCTTGATGTGGCAGCCCGACGCGCGCTCCCGAGCCCCTAGCGGGCTGGGCGCCGGCTGTCCACTCTTGTGCGATCGCCGCGCAAAAGTGTCGTTCTTCGCTCGACGTTCATACGATTGCGTTCACTGGATGTCGGCAATACAGGTCGTTGTTCGCCCCCGCCCCGAAACCGCCCCCACGACGGCGCTTGCGCCGCTGTACGGACTGTTCGACGTCATCGTCGACGGTGTGAATATCACGGCAAGACTCGGGGAAGGTCAGGCATTGGCTCTTCTCTCGGATCTTGGCACGGCCGTGTCATCGCTGGCGCGCGGCAAGCGCGACCGCGAGACCCTGCAGCTTTACACGGACGATGAGGCCTGGGAAATCGGGCTGGAAGCGGACGGAACCGACGTGCTGGTGAGCGTGTTTCGCTCCGGCCCGTCGCCCCAGGTGGCGGTGCACGAGCGCCGGGTGGAGCTGCTCGAGCTGCGTCGGGCGATTCTGTCAGCGCTTTCGGAGGCTCCGCTGCGCCAGGCGCCACCGGCGATCATCGCTTCGCTGAGCGGCGCTCGGCGTTTGCTCGATACGCCTTGGCCGAGCTTCGGGCGCAGGCCGGTCACTCGCGAGCGGGCGACGATTGCGCCACGTGCGATCGGTGGCCTGCACTTCTTCGCTGCTGCCAACCTGCGTTGCGCCGTGCCCGGCACGCCGAGCAGCCACAACGCGGAACTGGAGCGCGCCGATTTGCACTCGCTGCTCGGTCGCGGTTCGTTTGGGCTTTCGTGCCGCAATCGCTCGGTCTCGCTGGGCGAGGCGTGCTTGTTCTTGCTGGCCGAGCGTTTGGTCATGCTGGGCGACGACGTGTTCGACGCCTGGCGCGCGCAACGCGCCGTGTTCCGGCGTGCGAGCGTGGACGGCGTGCAGCTCTCGGTGCGGCGCGGTCCGGGCGACGGCCCGATGACGCTCAGCGTGCGCGCGCGCGATGCCGCCGAACACGAGCAGCTCTCGTTCCCCGAGCTGGACGCGCGCACGTTCGTCGGCGCGGGGGCACGCTTCGCGTTGGCTCTGGCCGATGCCTACCGCAGCCACGATCCCAATCAGGCCGGCAATTTGCGGCTGAAAGCGCTGGTTCGCGCCGCGACCGCGCTCTCCGACTCGCTCGCGGACAGCATCGCGGATGACTCAGTGCGGAATCCGGAGCCCGACAGCTACCGCTCGTTCGGCTTGCCCCGCGCACGCCCTGAACGCGGCATGTGGGACGCAGGCGGCAAGATGCGCTTCTTGCCGCGCTGGGTCGCGACGGTTCCGAACATCGATTTGCGCGCCACGTTTCAATGCGGGGAGCGGTTGATCGTCGGCTCGCAGCGCGAGACGGCCAGCATCGAACGCGGCACCGGGCAGGTCTTGTGGCGCATGCCGACGCCGCGCGCGGCGAGCGTGGTCACGCCGCTCGGCTTGGCGCGCCTGCATCCGGACGGCACCATCGTGCTCCACGATCTGGACAACGGCGAAGCGCGCTTCACCGCCCACGTCGCGCCGCGCGCCAACGGCGGCGCCACCGGCGCTCTGGTGAACGCGGCCGGCTTGCCCAAGCTGCTCGTGGTCGCCGAGGGCGATCGCTCGGTCACCGCGCTGGATTTGGTCTCGGGCGACGTGCGCTGGCGTTACACCGCCAAGCGCCCCGCCAACTACCGCGTGCGCCGCGCGGGCAAGTTGATCCTGGTGGCCGGCGGCGATTCGGCGCTGCTCGCCCTCGACGTGACCACTGGTGAGGTCGTCTGGCGCGTGCGCGATCGCTTGCCGTTCTCGGGCGACATGAGCATCGATCACGACGCGGTGTTCGCGCTCTCGGGCGGGCCGATCGGGCCCACGCGTTTGCACCACGTCGATCTGTGGTCGGGCGAAGTGCGTTGGTCGAAGGAGCTCGAAGAACGGCCGGCACCGGGGCAAGCGCCGCTCTTGACCGCGCAGGTCGTGGCCATCCCGACGCGCGATCGCCGCGGCATGGGGATTTCGGCTTACGATCGCACGACGGGCAACGTGGTCTGGGATCAAGCGCCGGGCTTGTCATCGCCCACGACGGCATTCTTGGCGGTCGATGAGACGTTGATCGCCAATTCGGCATCGGGCGCGCTGATGTGCTTGGACGCGAACACGGGCACCCTGCGCTATAACCAAGTGTTCTCGCGCCACGTGGACGCGGACCAACCGCGCCGCCTGGAACCGGTACTCCGCAACGGCGCGCTGTTCGTGCCGCAGCACCAAGTGCACGTGGTGCGACCGCGCGATGGCGAAGTGATCGGCACCATCCCGTCGGACTTGATCCCGGATCTGCTGCGCGTCGATGAGCGTTGCAACGTGTACATCGCCGAGGAAAGCGGACACGTCGCGGCGTTCAGCGTTGCGCCGCGGCTCACGCTCGTGAAGTAGGCTCGGCGTGAATTGAGCGTGCTGTGAGGTGCGTGGCGGGATCGCGATCGCCCCAAAAACACAGCGCGTACGAAATCCGGACCGCTCGAGGGACACCGCTCGGCTTGCGAGCGTCGGGACAGAGCGCTGCGTGGGGAGCTCAGCGGGTCGGCGATTCGACGCGTGGGGGCAGCGATTCGATGCGTGGGGGCAGCGGCAAGGGTCCGCCCACGGCGGCAGCCTTGTCGCGGACGAAGCGCGCGATGGCGCGGAACGGCACTCCGGTTGGGCAGATGGCTTCTTTTTCGGCGAGTACTTCGTCGCTCACGAAGCCGAAGCTGTACGCGGCAGCGCGGTAGTCCGGCATGCTGCGCGAACCCGCGAGCACGAGCGCCATCACACCGCGGTAGGCGCCGCCGGATGCGGCGATGCGCTGGGCCTCACCGCGGTCGCACAAGCCGCAGCCGATGCAGCGGCTGAAGTCTGGCATGGCCGCGCGCTCGGCGGGGGACACGGGTGGCAGCCCGTCCGCGTCGTAGTTTTTTCTGAACGCGGCGATGCCGGATTTGTTGCGGGTGAACAGCCGGCGCCCCAGGGTTTTCAGTAGGTACAGAGCCAGGAGTAAAATCGCCTTGAGTCGCGGAGGCATGCGTTCACGGGGGAAACTAGCACGCGAGCGAGCGTAGATTGTCTCCGTTGGCCGGCGTTCTATGGGGCCCGTGTGACGCGTCTCAGGTGACGCTGTTACGGGCTGTTACACGTGGCTAACTAACTAGAATCACTGGCGTAAATGGCTGGCATGCGGCGTGCTGAATGGGCTCTCGAAAGCCGAGGAGCCAGCCGCCATGTTCACCCCCGTAACCGCCCAGCCCCGCCCTGATCAAACCAACCAAGAAGCCGCTGTCTCGACGCAAGGCACGCCGGCTCTGGACGACGCGCAGTTGATCCGTGCTTTGATCGCCGATGACCCACGCGCTTGGCGGGAGTTCAACACGCGCTTCTCGCGCTTGGTGCTGAGCACGATCAGCCGCGTCACCGTGCGCTTCAGTGGCGTCGTGTCACCTGAAGATCTGCGCGAGATCTACGCCACCTTTTGCGTGCAGTTGCTTGCCAACGACAAGCTCAAGCTGCGCAGCTTCGATCCCGAGCGCGGCGCCAAGCTCAGCACTTGGCTGGGCTTGCTCGCCAGCCACACCGCGTACGATTTTTTGCGGAGCGCGCGCCGCGAGCCGCGTCGTGCGGCGCTGAGTGAAGCCGAGGACTTGTGCTCCGGCTTGCCCGACCCGTGCGAGAGCGCGTTGATGCGCGAACGCGCGGACCTCGTGAGCCAGCTGTTTTCGCACTTCACCGACAAAGATCGCAGCTTCATTCAACTGTACTTCGGTGAGGGTTTGGCCCCTGAAGTCGTGGCCGAGCGGCTCAACATCAGCGTGAAGACCGTGTACTCGAAGAAGCATAAAATTCAGGCCCGACTACAGGCCTTGTTGGCCGAGGCGCAACTGGCAGCGTGAGTTCTGAGAGGGTGTGGTAAACGGGACGCCGTGCGCGTCTCGTCTCGGTCGACCCTCCACTCACGCGGTTTACGTTCGGCTACCGGCGTCTCACGCGGTTTACGTTCGGCCGCCAGTATCGGGAGCGTCGCCGGTATCGGCAGCGTTGCCCGCGTTGCTGGCATGATGGCGATAGTCTTGGGAGGTTGCGGCGGATCTCACGCGAACGGGCCTTACGGCGGTGCTGCCAGCGGCAGTAGCCGGGGCGGGAGCGCGCGAATCGAACGACGCGAGGTCGACAATCACCCGCCCATCAATTTGGTGGTGCGCTTGGGAGATCCGATGGCCGCGGTGGCGTTTGCCAGCGTGCATGACAGCGGCTCGGTGGCTTCGGTGGCGCTGTCGGCGTTGATCTTGGCGCGCTTGTCGGCGCGTGGCATAAGCGATGTGGTGAGTGTGCCGACCGAGAGCGGCATCGAGCTCGCGGTGCTGTGCGCGGACGCGGACGCGGCGCGCGCATTCATCGAGCAAGTGACGGCGGCGTTGGCTACACCCGTGAAGGAGCGCGACGATGCCCTGCGCTTGATCCAGGAGCACCTCGCGGCGCTCCGCAGTCGGTCTTTCGTGGGCAAGGCGGAAGCGAGCCTGGCGGAGTGTTCGGGGGAGCTCGGGCAATTGCCGGGCGCGGCGGTGCTGGATGTGAGTACGCCGGCCGGGCGCGCGGAGCTCGAGGGCTATCGGCGCTTTGCGTTTGCCGCGCGCGCCAGTGCCTTCGCCGCCTTGGGCTCGAGCGAGTTCGTCAATGCGGCGGCGAATGAGCTCGAACGAGTGGCGGCTTGGCCGAAGGGAGATGCGGCTGAAGATCCGTGGCCCGCGAGCGACGCGGCCGATGCGGACGGCGCGGACGGCGCGCGCCGCTTGTCTGTCGCGCTCCGCGTCGCGGATGCCGATGCCGCACTTGGGCAAGTTCACGCGTTGACGGCGGACCGTGCAGCGCTCGCGGCGCGCCTCCGCACTTTTCTGCCCGGCTTCGCCCTCGAGCGCGTCGCGTTTCAGGCGCGTCCGCGCGGCGCGTGTGTGCGGGTGGATTTGAGTTTGCCCGAGGGTGATCCGGGCGTGACGCCGAAAGAGGCCGCGCTCGCGGTCAGCCTCGTGAGTGAGGAAGCGCACGCAGCGGAAGCGATCGAACCGCGGGCGATCGAAGAAAATATCATCGAACCGAGCGACCCACGCCAGGCGGCGGCGCGTGCCGCTTGGCGCGCGCTGACGGGCCGCCAGGAGGCAGGCCCGGAGCGGCGAGTGGTCGCCATTTCGGTGCATCCGGCCGAGCGTGCCGCGTTCAACGGTTTTGCCAACGCGCTGCGCGAGTTCGAGGCCCGACCGGCGCGCTCGCCGCTCGAGACACGCCTGCGCGCGGAGCCCGGTCAGGCCGAACTGTGGGTGCTGCTCGGCAGCCCGTGCGGCACGCTCGACGAAAGCAACGACAATGCGGGACAGAGCGCGCTCGCGCTGACGATGGCCGCGCACGAGGCGAGCGCGGAGGTGGCGCTCGAGCCTTGGATCACTCCGGACGCGGTGGGGCTGCTCGCGCACGCGCCGCGCCGCTCTCTCGAGAACGCGAGCGAGCAAGCCGAGCGCGTGGCGCGGGCCTTGGCGCGCGCGCTGAGCGAACGCAGCGGCGCGGGCGACGCGCTCGCGAACGCGCAAGGTGAGCTGTTTCTGGCCACGGGCGGGGCGCCGCGCCCAGGCTACGCGCGGCTGCTCGACGCGCTCGCCCCCGACCACAGCGCTTGGCTCGAACCACGCGGTACTTGGGCGTCGCTGGCGCAAGCCAATCGCGATGCGGTGGCCGCGCGCAGTCGTGAAATCTTGCGCGGCCCGCTGCGCGTCGCAGTTTTAGCCAATGAGGACGACGCTCAAGCCGCCGCCGCGGCCCACGCCTTGGATCGCTGGTTTGCGCCCTGGCGCGACGATCCGCGGCGTTGCCCAACCAGCGCGGAGCGAGCCGCGCGCAGCGGCGAACTGTCGCTCGCCGTGCCCGACGCGGCCAACACCGAGAGCGCGTACCTGGGCCTGCCCTTGCCTTCGCGCCTGAAGTACGAACGCGAAGCAGAAGCATTCGCCGCATTGCTCAATGCGGCGCGCGGGCCACTCGCGCTCGCGCTCAGCGCAGAGCACATCAACGCTTCGGCGCGCGCTTCGATCATCGGCGGAGGCCGCGCCGCAGCGCTGGTGATCGAAATTCGCGCCAGCGACGACGACGCACGCAAAGCCACCCTCGAAGTGCGGCGCGCGCTCGACCGCTTCGTGGTCAGCCAACTCTCGAACGACGATCTGGCGGCCGCACAACGAGCGGCCGTGCAGCGCGGCCTGGGCGCCTCACTCGATCCGCGGCGCCGGATCGTGGATCTTTGGCGTGGCGGGGCCGCCGAGGGCGCACTCAGCCGGAGCAGCCTGCGTGCTTTTCAGGCCGCGCTGAGTGGAACGGCACAGGTCGTGGTCTACGTGACACACCGAGATTGAGCGCATTTCTCGCTCCCAACCGAATGGATTTGCCGCGCCCGGTCACCATGTTAGCGGGAGGGCCACCATGGCAGCCCGGCAAAGCGTTCTGATCCTCGACTACGGCTCCCAATACACCCAGCTAATCGCGCGCCGCATCCGCGAATGCCACGTGTATTGCGAGATCCACCCGGGCACCATCAAGCTCGATGCGATCAAAAAAGTCGCGCCCCAAGCCATCATCCTGAGCGGCGGCCCGCAAAGCGTGTACGACGAAGCCTCGCCCAAGAGTGATCCGGGCCTGTTCGAGCTGGGCGTGCCCGTACTCGGCATTTGTTACGGCGAGCAGCTGATGGCGCTGCAACTCGGTGGCAAAGTCGAACCCAGCAACGAGCGCGAGTACGGCCCCGCCAAGCTCACGGTCAGCGAAAATTGCGGCATCTTCTCCGCGTTCAAAACCGGCGAAGAGAGTGGCGTGTGGATGAGCCACGGCGATAAGCTCACGCAATTGCCGACTGGCTTCCGCGTGATCGCCACCAGCCCCAACGCCCCGCTGGCCGCGATCGCCAACCCCGAACGCAAGATGTACGGCATCCAGTTTCACCCGGAAGTCGCCCACACCCAGCGCGGCCTGGACATCGTGCGCTCGTTCCTATTCGAGGTCGCCGGCCTCGAGCCCAGCTGGACCCCCGGCTCCTTCGTGGACGAAGCGATCGCCAAAATCTCCGAAGCCGTCGGCCCAGACGAGCGTGTGATCTGCGGCCTGAGCGGCGGCGTGGACTCCTCCGTCGCCGCAGTCCTCTGTCACAAGGCGCTGGGCGATCGCCTAGTCTGCATCTTCGTCGACAACGGCCTGCTCCGACAGGGCGAGTTCGAAAGCGTCGTGCACACCATGCGCGAAAGCTTTCACCTGAACCTGATCCCGGTCGACGCGCGCAAACTCTTCATCGACGGCCTAGCCGGCGTGACGGACCCCGAAAAAAAGCGCAAAGTCATCGGCAAGCTGTTCATCGACGTATTCGACGAACACGCCAACCGCATCGAAAACGCCAAGTACCTGGTGCAAGGCACGCTCTACCCGGACGTGATCGAGAGCGTGAGCGTGAAAGGCCCGAGCGCCGTGATCAAGAGCCACCACAATGTGGGCGGCCTACCCGAGCGCATGAAGCTCAAGCTGATCGAACCCCTGCGCGAACTGTTCAAAGACGAAGTGCGCGCGGTCGGCGCAGCCCTGGGCATGCCGCACGACGTACTCTGGCGCCATCCCTTCCCCGGCCCCGGCCTCGCCGTGCGCTGCCTCGGCGACCTCACCAACGAACGCCTCGACGTCCTACGCAAAGCCGACGCCATCGTCGACGAAGAGCTGCGCTCCGCCGGCCTCTACTCCTCGGTCTGGCAAGCCTTCGCGGTCCTCCTGCCCGTACGCAGCGTGGGCGTGATGGGCGACGACCGCACCTACGAAGAAACCTGCGTCATCCGCGCCGTGCAATCGAGCGACGGCATGACCGCCGATTGGGCGCGCTTGCCGCACGAAGTGCTGGCGAAAATGAGCGCGCGCATCATCAACGAAGTCAAAGGCATCAATCGCGTCGCCTACGACATCAGCTCCAAGCCCCCCGCGACCATCGAATGGGAATGACTCACGAATCGTCACTTGCGATGGTGCTGCGACGACTGACACCTTACGTCGCGTTCCTCGCCGCGGGCGTGCTCGCGCTGCTGCTCGTCCTATCGCTCACCAGCTGCGTGGCCGCCGAGCGCCCAACGGTCTCACTCAGCCTCGAACGCAGCGCCAAATCCCCCCGCGACGCCGCCGTCACGATCGACGAAGAGTACATCGGCCCGCTCGGCTACGTCGCCGCCCGCGGCGTCAAACTCCCCGCCGGCAAACACCGCATCACGATCGAAAAGCCCGGCTACTTCCCCTGGGATCGCCTAGTCGAAGCCAGCACCGCGCCGATCCACTTCGACGTCACGCTCGAACCGATCCCGGACTGACCCCGGCTCACTACCGACCGACCAGCGACGCAATCGTATTGCGCACGTCGATCGGATGCATCGAGTCGCTAATGGTCGCGTGGACATGACCGCGGACCATGGCCTCGCAATGAATCTCTGCCGACGCTTTCCTCGCTAAGTACACCCGGCGAACGCTCGGGAATAGCGCCTCACAGGCTTCCAACACTTCGACGCCATACAGCCCGCCCAAGTCCTCGCAGATCAAAACATCGATCGCTTGACTGCGCAGCACGTCGAGCGCCGCCACGCTGTTCGTGGCCACGACCGTGCGGATGTGCGACTCAGCCAACAGCTTGCACAGCGACACCCGTGAGTCGGGATCGGTATCGACCACCAACGCCGTCGACGTCGACGTCGGCTCTGCTCGCGGAACGATACTCGGAACCCATTTGGCCATAGGATGCATGCCCCTCGAACGGACAAACCAAGACGGGCGATGCCGCCTCGACATCCCTGAGGACAAGCGTAGCTCGCGGCGGGCATTCGAGCGACCATGTGGCGAACAATTCGACTCCACACCTTCTCTCACATCGTGCGCCTTCACCCATTGGAGTGATTCGGAGTCTGTCTTGTGGCAAAGATGTCCGCCGGACCTCTGACACCGCCACCGCGCGCGACCCCGGATTGTGTGGTTTCGACGTCAACGGAAACGTGGGGCGCGCGGGAGGCTGGGCCGGACCCTGGCCGAGCGGCATTTCCCCTACCGATCGGCCGTTTGGGCCTGCCGTCAGGTCAGCCATCCGCAGGGCACCCTTTTGTGCTGTGGACCCTTCCCTAGCGAGCACGGGCGCGGTAAGCACCACGGGCGATGATGACCCGGACGACGAGCCCCACGAGGGGGAACGCGCAAGCGTGACGCGCGAGCGTCCTCGGCGAACGGCGATTTAGAAGCACTCGGGGTGTACCTCAACCTGGTAGAGGGCCGGCTTTGGGTGCCGGCTGTTGGAGGTTCAAATCCTCTCACCCCGACCCACCCCACTTGCGGGATTCGTGACCCCGCGGGTGTCTTGCGATTGCGCGCTCAGCCAGCCCGATCGACGAGCAGGGTGCCGCCGATTGGCAGGACGTGGCAAGCGGCGGGGGTGAGCGCGCGCCGTTGCCACTCGCTCGCCAGACGCGCGGGGGGTTCGTCGAGTGGTTCGTCGGTCAACTTGAACGTACCCCAGTGCATCGCGACGAATTGGCGCGCGCCCAGTTCCGTGAAGGCGCGGACCGCCTCTTCGGGATTCATGTGTTGCTTGCTCATGAACCAGGCAGGATCGTAGGCGCCGATCGGCAGCATGGCGGCGTCGATCGTGCCCGAGCGCCGGCCGATTTCGGAGAAGCCCTCGAAGTACGCGGTGTCGCCGGAATGGTACAGGCACGCCGTCGATCCCTCGATCACGAAGCCGCCCCACAGCGTCGCATTTTCATCGTTCAGGCCGCGTCGACTCCAGTGTTGCGAGGGCACGAAGCGAATCGTGACTCCTCCCACGCGGGTCTCGCCCCACCATTCGAGCTCCGTGCAGGGCAATTGGCTCTTGGCGAAGAAGGGCGCGAGCCCCAGCCCCGCGACAATTGGACTGCCGACCGCGCGCAGCGAGGGCAAGTCCAGGTGATCGCGATGGTTGTGCGAGACGAGCTGCGCGTCGATGCGCGGTAATTCGGAGGCCGTCAGCGCTGGCGGAACGAAACGCTTTACACCGGGGCCGATGCTCTCGGAAAAGATTGGATCGATCAGCAACGACACATCATCGAGCTGGACCAGCCAACTGGCGTGACCGATCCAGGTCAGGCGTGCTGGCTCGCCCACCTCTGGCGGGCGCTTCAGGAGCTCGCGATCGACGTCCACGCGTGGCGCCGGTGATGCAACCGAGCCGTTGCGACGCCGACCCAGCAAGCGATCGGCGACCGCCCACTTGAAAACGGCACAGAACGGCTGCGGCGCTGAACCGTCCAAATTCACGAAGCGCAGGGGCTTCGACGCTCGATGCTCGGTCATGAGCGATAGCCTCGCACATCGTGCGAAAAAAGGACCGCGAGCACCGCGAGGGTTCCGCCAACACTGGCGAGGCCTGCCGTGTCTCCGGTCCGGCAAGATTTCCGGCACTGGGACTTTGCCGGGATCAGCGCGCTCTGCACGGAGATTCTGTCGAAGCACTACGAGGCCACCCGCGTTCGGGGACAAGCCCAAGGCGACTTTTTGATCGCTCATGATTCGACGTCGTTTTCGTATCGCTATGATGGCGATCGCGAAAGGCTGGGGCGAATTCAACGCTCGAGTGCTCGATCGAACAGACATTTTTTGCGCACGTTTCTCTGGCGATCTCTGCTGACGAATCGCGTCGCCCGCTTGGTGTTGCGGGATTCCACATGTGGACACGCGGTCCTGAGCGAAGTGGCGTCGAGTATCAGCGGTGGGAAGCACAGATCAGGGCATCCTCCGCTCAACTCGACGGACTTAAACATGCCATCCATTTGGCAGACCGAGAGGCGGACGACTACGAGATGTTTTGCGCACTCCAGCGCGATGGACACCGCTTCGTGATGCGTTGCTTACACCACCGACTGCTGGCGGGAGTCGAGGGACGAAAGAAACTGCATGAAGCACTTGCCGAGGTCGAGACGTCGGTAGAGCGAGAAGCTCGACTGACTCGGCGCACGGAGAGAAAGACCGACATTCTCCGCAAAAGACACCCAACTCGTGGTGCGAGGATGGCGAAGCTGCGCGTCGCAGCGACAACCGTTGCGCTCAAGCTACCAAAGACAATTCGGCTCGCACCCAGCATCGAGCTCCCCGAGTCTTTATCCATCAACGTCGTGCGCGTTTGGGAACCTGAACCCCCGCCTGGGGAAGAGCCTGTCGAGTGGTACCTCTACACCACTGAGCCCATCGAAACCGCCGAACAACAACAACTGAAGATCGTCGACTACTACCGCGCGCGATGGGTCATCGAGGAATATTTCAAAGCAATCAAGACCGGATGTGACTTCGAAAGCAGGCAGCTTCAGGACTACGAAGGCTTGGTCAATCTGCTCGCCAGGTTTGCTCCCAGTGCTTACCACTTGCTGCTGATCCGATCCGAAGCCAGACGCGATCCAGATCGACCTGCGCTTTCTGTAATCTCCGAAGACCAGCTCGAAGTCCTGCGTGCGCTTGGCCGTCGTCCACTCCCGGATGCGCCCACGACTCGCGACGTCTACCTAGCCATCGCTGCGCTCGGAGGACACATCAAGTACGCGCCGGACCCGGGAAGACTCTCGCCAGCGGCTACGAAAAACTCATAACGCTCACCGAAGGATGGAGATCGGCGAAATTACAGCTCCGCAGTGATCAGCCATGAGTGCGAACACAGTATAATTTCTGCGACGCGAGGCGACCGCCGTCGGACAGCTGGCGACCGCTCAATCGCCGCCAAAGCCCGGCTGGTCGAGCCGAACCAACACTGGCGAGTTCTGTCGCGGCTCGGCTCCGGCGAGATTCGGCGCAAGGTCATTGGGCCCACTCGCGCAATACAGAGCTGCCAATTGGCGCGCCTGCGTCCGCCCTACACTCACCTCGAACATCCCGCCCAGATAGGCGATCACTGGCGCTATCCCTGCTCGCGGCGCTAGGGCCCCTTCCAAGCCACGTAGCAGCTCGAGCGGCCCGCCCATACGCGGCGCTTTCAAATTAACCGCTTCACCGCGTGCCCGCGCGCGACACACCGCGTCCGCATCTGGCAGGCTCGAGTCCCGCGAGACGAGGCCGCGCTCGTCTTCGAACCCGCTCGGTGGGTCTTCGAACAGCGCTTGAGCGCTCTGGGCGGCGAGTCGCTTAGCGAGCGCTAGGTCGCCTTTGCCTTTGAAATCGAAGATTCTAATGCTCGGATCGGCTGCGAGCGCAGCGAGCGTCGCGTCGTTCCACGAGGGATCTACGTCGATCTTTAAATCCCCCGTGAACCCCTCGGCACGCACCCGTGCAATCGCAGACAAGGGCTCACGATCGGTCGCGAGAGACACCACGAAGCGCAAGGCGACGTCGCGCACGCCGGTGAGATCAGCAAGTCCAAGGCCTGCTTGGCGTAGGCCAAGATCGATCAGGGCGGCTTCGAGCGCCGCTCTGCCGTAAAGGCTGACTTCCCTCCCGATTGCGTGGTCAACGCGCACTCGCTGGCCGCTCGCGCGCTGGGCACTCGCGCGCTGGCCGCTCGCGCCGAACCACTTGGGCATGGTCGCGGCAAATTCTTCGTGCTCGGCGTCAGTAAACGCGACGTGTTCACCGCGGCCGGTCGCGCTCTGACCCGATGCAGCCGGTCCGGAGACGTGCACGACGCTGCTGGGGCGTGGTCCGCCTGGGTAGTCCGGCAAGGAAACGTCGCGCCGTTCGACCTTTAGATCGGTCACGCGCACTTCCAGCGCGCCGAGTAGCGTGGCGAGTTCTGCGGGGCTGCAGCGGGGGCCGACGCTCGCGGTCAGGCTGGCCATGCACAGCGGAAGCCGGCGAAGATTTGGCGTCTCTGGGGGAAATCCCAATTGCGGAAGGTGCTCCGCGCGACGATCGCGCGGGTAGCAAATGAGCCCCCGCGCAGCACGCGATAGCCTTGTCCGAAGAACACCCGCGAGTACTCTTCGTACGGAAAGGTTTCGAAGCCGGGGTAGCCGGCGAACCAGGTATCGGTCCACTCCCAGACGTCACCCAGCATTTGGAGACAGCCATAAGCGCTCTGCCCTTCGGGATAGGTATTGGCGCGGGTGGGCTGCAAGCGCGCTTGGTCCAGATTGGCGCGCTCCGGTTGCCACGGCTCGTCGCCCCAGGGGTGGAGCCGCGCGTGTCCGTGGCTGGGATCCCAGGCGGCCGCCTTTTCCCACTCTGCCTCGGTCGGCAGGCGTCCGCCGGCCCAGCGCGCGTAGGCGTCCGCCTCGTACCAGCTGACGTGCATTACGATGCCGTCGGGATGAAGGGGCTCAGCGCGACCAAAAACGATGGCTTCCCAGTCTCGAGCTGCGTGGCTGAAGGCGTTGGATTGGCTGGAAGCGTTGGATTGGCTGGAGGGGTCGTCGATCAAACGCCAGTGGCCGGGCGCGCGACACTTGCTTTCTTGCAGCCAAGCCCAGCCCGCTTCGGACCAGTAGCGGCGGTCTTCATAACCGCCGTCGGCCATGAAGGTCAGGTATTCGCGATTGGTGACCGGGGAGCGGCCAAGCCAAAAGCTCGGAACTTGGACTTCGTGCGCGGGGCGTTCGTTGTCGTAGGCCCAGTCGCGATCGTTGGTGCCCATGATGAACGAACCTGCGGGGACCAGCACGCGCTCGGTCGCGGGGCGGCCCGCGAGCAACGCGGGCGGCTCGCTGGCGAACGTGGGTTGGTAGTCGAGATCGCGCCGTAGCGCGATCGCTTGCAGGATGGTCTCTTGGTGCTGCGCTTCGTGCTGTGCGATCAGCGCTAGGGCGTATGCGCCGGCCGGCAATTGGCGGGTCGGATCTTCCCGGTCGGAGTTCGGGGCGAAGTAGCGGTCGACCTGCGTTCGCACCCGGTCGAGTTGCTCCCAGATGGCGGGTACGGACGGCAGTGGGAGCTGCGAGCGCTGGGCGCGCGGCGTGGCGAGTGCGTCGTAGAGCGCGGCAGTTTCTGCGGCGTTGCCGGCTTGTAGTTGCGCTCGTTCTTCGGCAGGCAGCAGCCATTGCGCTTCGAACTGGGCGATGTGCCCTAGATCCCAGACGATCGGGCTCATCAGCGGGCTGTGCTGTTCGGTCAGATCTGCTTCCGAAAGGGGCTCGACGAGGGCGCGTGTGCGGGCGCGGCCTTCGGCCAGCAACGCGAGCTGCTGGGCGTGCGGGTGCGGGGGTTGCGGCGGCGCGCTCGAGCGCGCGAGCGCTGGCTTACCGAACAGGAACAAGCCGAAGTCCCCATTGCCCGCTGCATGCCACCTGGCTCGCAAGCCAAAGCTCTCCACGGTGGCGATGAACGCTTCGGGACGAAACTTGTGGCTGACCTCGGTGAGGATGCGCTCGCCGCGCGCGATGCGGAATTGTCGCCCGAGCGCTGGCATGTCGATCGTCAGCTCGGCCAGGGCTTCGGCGAAGATCTCGACTCGTTCGTGCTCGGGGTCGTAGTAGGCCACGTGCCGAATCGCATCGAGCGGAACGTTGGTGTGGAGCTCGCGGTTCATGCGCGCAAACAAGTTGCGCGTGAAGGCCTCGGTCACGCCCGCGCTATCGTTGTATGCGGCTTCAATCTGAGCGGGACACTTGACCAGATCCAAACCGACCAAGAAATGATCGCCGGGCATGAGCGCATCGGCCACTTGCCGGCAAAACTCCGGGTATTCACGCCAGCCAAGATTTCCGAGGCTCGAGCCGAGGAACGCGATTGTCATCCGGGCCGAGCCGCGCAGCACGGACAACGCGTGCTCGTACGTGGACGCCAAACCGCGGAGCTCGAGCCGAGCAGGATCGGTGTAGCGCCGCCGCAGCGCGACGCAGGCTTGCTCGATGGCCTGCGGGTCCACATCCACTGCGATGTAGGTCGATGGGGCGGCCGCGGTCCAGGCGTCGAGCAAGCGCTGGGTCTTGAGCGAGGCGCCGGAGCCGAGCTCGACCAGCACGCCGGGACCCGCGAACTCCCGGATGACTCGGCCGTGTTCCAGGAGCAAGCGATCCTCGGCTCGCGTCAGGTAGTATTCGGGTTGTTCGGTGATGCGTTCGAAGAGGGTAGAGCCGCTCGCGTCGTACAAGTAACTCGCGTCCAAGCGTCGCGGACGGCTGTCCAGGCCTTGAGCGACGGAGAGGGCGAACGCGACCGGTGATTCGCGCTGGGTCTCTACGTGCAACGTGAAGCCGTCACGCTCGAGTAAGCGCCATTGTCCGTGAGAAGCGGGGCTGACTGTCAAACGCGACACTGGACTCACCTTAACCAATCACGAGCAGCGATACTCGTGGCGTTTTTGCTACAACGCGAGGGATCGACAGACGACTGCGTGAGGTCCTTATACAGATGGCTGCGAGCGCAAGCCCTCGGGCACCACGATCCGCTCCAAGAGCTCGAAAGCGCCTTGTACCAGTAACGCCAAGAGCGATGCGGGGATCGCGCCCTGTAAGATCAGACCCAGGTTGTCTAGTCTAATACCCGTGAAGATCGGTTGACCGAGGCCCCCTGCCCCGATCAGTGCACCGAGCGTGGCCGTGCCGACGTTGATCACCGCTGCGCTCTTGATGCCCGCGAGGATCAGTGGGCTCGCGAGAGGCAGCTCGATCAGCCTCAGCACCGCGCCACGCGGCAAGCCCAGCGCGCGGGCCGATTCACGCACGGACTGCGGAATGCCACTCAGGCCCGCGTGCGTATTTCGAACGATGGGCAGCAAACTGTATAAAAATAGGGCGATCACCGCAGGCAGCGATCCGATCCCGAAGAGCGGGATCATGAACACCAACAGCGCCAGCGTCGGTAACGTCTGAATCACCCCCACCGCGGCCAGCACCACTTGTCCGGCCCGGCGATTTTTGAACGAAAAAATACCTAGTGGCACCGCGATCAGGATGGCCGCGAAGAGCGACGTGCCGACCAAGGTCAAGTGCTCCAAGACTCTCGCCCAGAGCGCTCGTGCCGCATTGGGCTCGCTCGATTGAGGATTGATCCCAAAGCCCGCGTGCAGGAAATCCGCCGCCACGTGCGCTTCGGGAATGCGATCGAGCTTGGCTCGCGCGTTCAAGGTCTGCATTTGCTGCGCGTCGAGCCGGCCTTGCAAGCGACGGAGAGCTGCGATCGCCGGTTTGCCGAAGCGGGCCTCGATGTCGAGGCGATACAAGAGAATCGCGTCGTAGCGTTTGAAGAACTGCTGGTCGTCCTCCAAAGGCAACAGCGCGTAGCGTCGAATCTCTGCGTCCGTCGTGTACAGATCGGTGGCGTCGATCGCGCCACTCTGCAGCGCGCGATAGGCCAAATCATGGTCCAGCCCTTGGACGTTTGTTTGCGTTAAGCCGTAGCGCTGTTGCAGCGCCGGCCAGCCGTCCTTGCGGCTCATGAATTCGCTGCTGAAGCCGAAATGCATTTCCGGATGGGCGCGCAGATCCGAGATTTGCTTCAGCCCGAGCGCGCGCGCCCGCTCAGCCGTCACGCCGACGGCGTAGGTATTGTTGAATCCGAGCGGCTCACTGATGCCCACGCCGCGAGCGGCGAGCGTTTGCTCGAGCCACGCGCGGGTCATGGGTTCGGGCCGTGACGCGCTCGGCGCGTCGCTACTCAGGATCTCGTCCAGCAAGGTGCCGCTGTATTCGGGGTAGACATCGACCGAACCGGCGAGCAAAGCGTTCCAGATCAAGCGCGTGCCACCGAGCCCCGAGCGATGCTCGACCGGCACTCCGGCGCTGCGTTCGAGCTGCGTCACCATTTCAGCCAAGATCACCGACTCTGTGAACGCTTTCGACGCCACGTGCAGTTCGCCCGAAGCGGCCCGCGCGCGGTTTCCCGGAAGCAGCGCCAAGCACGCAAACGCGACGGCAAGCGCGAGCTTCATCGACTCACCGCGCTCATGTCGAAGCTTCGCTGCGCGCGCACGAACTCGGTCACGAACGGCGCGGCCGGTCGTGTCATCAGATCCGACAGCGAGCCCCGTTGCAGGATGCGCCCGTCTTGCATCAAAATCAGCTCGTGCCCCAAGAAGGCGGCCTCCGCCAAGTCATGCGTCACGAGCACGACTGATTTGCCCAGCCGTTCAAAAATCTCCCCGAGATCCGTTTGCAAGTCCGCGCGCACCATCGGATCCAAGGCGCCCAAGGGTTCGTCCAGGAAGAGCAGCTCCGGATCCAACATCAGCGCGCGCATCAGCGCGACGCGTTGCTTTTGACCGCCCGAGATCTGGTGGGGGTAGCGGGCAAGCGTCGCGGCCGGGAGCTTCACGAGCTCAGTCAGCTCCGCGATGCGTTCGCGGATGCGCTGGTCGGACCAGTGCAGGTAGCGGGCCATCAAACGCACGTTGTCTCGGCTCGTCAGGTGCGGAAATAGCCCTGCATCTTGCACCACGTAGCCCATGTGCCTCCGGGCCTGCTCGAGCGCTTGTTCCGCGAGCACCTCGTCGCGGAACAAAACGCGACCCGTGTCAGGCTCGAGCAGTCCGAGCATCAGCCGGAGCAATGTCGTCTTGCCGCAGCCGCTAGGGCCCAAGAGCACCGTCGTGCGTGCGACCGGCAGCTCGAGGTCGGTTTCGTGCAGAACAGTCGACGTCCCGAAGCGTTTGCTCACCGACTCTAGCCGCAGGATCGATTGCCCGGGCTCAAGGGAGGGCATAGCGTGGTAGCTTCATGACGGCGGTTTGTAAGCCTTCGGCAAACGTCGGATGCACGAACTCGGCGTCCACGATGCTTCGCGCGGTCCCGCCGCTCTGCATCAGCGTGCTGAAGACGTGAATCAGCTCTCCCGCGTCCACACCGACGATGAAAGCACCCAGGACGCGCTCGGTTTTTGCGTCCAAGACGACCTGAATCACCCCCGCGGTCTCGTCGGTCTCGATCGCGCGCGCCACGTTGCCAAAGGGCATGCTCGCCGTTTCCACCTCGAAGCCCTGCTTTTGCGCGGCCTCTGCAGTCAACCCGACGCCCGCCACCTGAGGATCGGTGAACACGGTGTACGGCACTAAGCGTTGCCCTCGCGGGCGAGCCGGCCGGCCCATCAGCGTCTCGAAGACCACGCGATGATCGTCCCAAGAGACATGCGTGAACTGCGGCCCGGGCGTGCAATCGCCAACCGCGTACACTCCGCGCTGGGACGTTTGATAGCATTCGTCGACGACCAGGCTGCCTTGCGCGTCGAGCTCGAGCCCGCCCGCGTCGCACCCGAGATCATCGGTGTTCGACCGACGACCGGTCGCGAGCAAGAGGTGGGAGCCGCGCACGGTGGTTCCATCTTTCAGCTTCAGCGCGACGTCAACGCCTGCGCGCGCGACCGAGACCACTGCTTGGCCGAGTTGGAGCTGAATGCCTTCGGCGCGGAACACGCCGGCCAGCGCGTCCGAGAGCGCCGCGTCTTCTCGAGGCAAGAGCCGCGCAGAAGGCGCGGCCAGCGTGACCTCACTGCCAAAACGCCGGAACATCTGGCCCATTTCGCAGGCGATATAGCCAGCGCCGATCACCACCAGCCGCGCGGGCAGATGCTCGATCGCGAGTAGGCTCGTGCTGGTGAGATACGGCACACTCGCCAAGCCAGCGATCGCCGGCACTACCGGGCGCGCACCGACGTTGATCACGATCTGCTCGGCTTCGAAGGTCTTATCATCCACCTGAATGCGCCGCGGCGCGACGAACCGCGCGTGACCGCGCACGAACTCGAGCCGTTCGCCCGCGGCCGCGAGGTGCTTTTCCACGCCCTCCCGCCAACGCTTCACCACACCATCCTTGCGCGCCATGACGGCCGCAAAATCGACCTGTACGTCTGCCACGCGCACGCCCAAGCGCCCGGCAGTGCGCGCCACGTGCGCCGCGCGCGCGCTCGCGACCAACGTTTTGGTGGGTGTGCAGCCAATGTTGACGCAGGTACCGCCCGCGTGGCGCCGTTCCACGATCAACACGCGTTTACCGGCTGCAGCCATGCGCGCCGCGAGCGGCACGCCCGCTTGACCCGAGCCAATGACGATCAGATCCGGGTTTGCTTCGGTCATGTGACGGACGATAACATTCGCCCGGCCGAACCCGATCGAAATGGTCGCCGGGCGTTTTTGCCACGCACGAATGGACTTACCAAGTTTGGAGTTCGACCTTAGGCTTCCGGGATGGCGAATTCGGGACCCGGTTACGCGCAGCACCCAGAGCACTCGGTCGTCGTCAAGCCGTTCAACGGCCGCGTCGTCGTCGAGGCAAACGGCGAGATCATCGCGGATTCAACGAACGCGCTAGAACTGACGGAGGCGGGCTATGCGCCCGTCTTCTACCTGCCGCGCCGCGATGCGCGCATGGATCACTTGCAGCGCACGGACCACCACACGCGCTGTCCGTTCAAAGGCCAGGCCTCGTACTACAGCGTCAAAGGCGGAACCGCGAACGCGGTCTGGACCTACGAACAGCCCTACGACGAGGTCGAGTCGATCCGCGAGCACTTGGCGTTTTACCCAGATCGCGTCGATTCGATCAAAGCGGAGCCAGGCTGATGGCCGCAAAGAAGGCGATAAAAAAGGCCGTGGAGAAGGCGACCACTCGTCAGAAAGTGGCATTGGACCACGTGTCCTTGCCGGTCAAGCGCCTGACGGCCGCACGCAGGTTTTATCAAGCCGCGCTGGGTGCCATCGGGATGAGCATCAACATGGACGTCGGCAGCGCGTTCGGCATGGGCTCCAAGAACGAGAAAATATTTTGGATCTCCCAACAGCGCGGCGCGACCGGTGGAGCCCATCACGCCTTCCGCGTCGGCACCCGCGCCGACGTGGACGCCTTTCACCAAGCCGGCCTGCAAGCGGGTGGAAAGGACCACGGCGCGCCCGGACCACGTCGCAACTACGGGCCTCACTACTACGCAGCGTTTCTCAAAGATCCGGAGGGCAACAACATCGAAGTGGTGTGTTATCGCAAAGCGGCGACGCCGCGGCGCGCTGGCTGATCCATTCGCCCGGACGCGACGTGGGGCTTGACCATCAACACCCGTTCCAAACGTCAGGAGCTCGAGATGCTGCAAAACTCACCGATGTTTGCCTATATTCCCGCGAAGGACGTGGCACGCGCGCGGCGCTTTTACGAAGAGAAACTGGGCTTCGTACCCGGCAACGAGCTAGCGGGTGGTGTCAGCTACGAATTCCCGGGCGGGACGGCGTGCTTCTTGTACCCCACGCCCAACGCGGGCACCTCGGCGGCGAGCCAAGCGTTTTGGCAGGTGCCAGACATCGAAGCCGAGGTCGCAGAGCTCGAAAAGCGGGGCGTGACGTTCGAGCACTACGACATGCCGGACGCGCCGATGAAGAACGAGATCGTCACAGCCGGCGGCGCCAAGGCGGCCTGGTTCAAAGATACCGAGGGCAACATCATGGCCATCATTCAGGCCGTGTGACCCACGCGCACCCGCTTGGTCGGACCGCTTGCCCACCAATCTTGCGCTAGCTGCTTGGTGGATCGCGTCAACACAGGCCTCGAAACGGCGCCTGTCGCTCGTGGAAGACGCCTGGTTGCGCCGCAATCAACGTCTGGCACCAGACAATTGATTGACGCGTTGGAAGGGTCCCGCGGGCAACCTAACGCGACCAGTCCAAAGGTTTTCGGCGAGTTGCCTGCCCGACGAACATGGGGCTCGTCCGGCCGCGCGCGCCGCGGTCCCTTCGCCCGAGAGATGGGCGCTCGCGTTCCCGCACCGCACCTCGCGGCTCGGAGGGCGTTCCCGCCGCGTGGCGGCGCGCCGAGGCGCGTGGCGGCGCGGTTGCGGCTATGCTGGCCCTCGAGTGGACTCGAAGATGAAAGCGCGCACAGCTGAAGCTACGATCGCGCCAGCGCGCGGCTGCGCGCTTGGCCTGATGATCGTCGCGTCAGCGGGAGCGCTGCTGGCCACGTCCGATCCCGCCAAGCAGACCCTGTACAGCTTCCAAAAGTCGAGCGACGGACAGCACACCACGCTGTCCGCCAGCACGTCGCACGCGCGCTACCTCGTGCGCGCCAGTGTGACGGCCTTGGGCACCGAGCAAATCGATACTACGAACTCGGCGTCCGCGACGGTGCAAGGCACGATCACCTCGGACGGGGACGCGGGTGCGAGTGCGAGTGCGAGTGCAAGCCCATTCGTGCACGTGAGCTTCGGCGCGTCGACGCAAAGTAGTGATGAAGTTTCCGCGCGGACCAGCTTTCAGCTCTCGCGCCAACTGCGGTTCACGGGCAATTGCGCGCAGCCCGACCAGGGCACGCCGTGCAAGACCGAGCTCGAGCTCGATCTCGATCTGATACAACCGGACGCGTTGCCCATTGACGGCAACGTGAGCATCGACTGGGCCGTCGATTTCGAATCCAGGACCTTCGAAGTCAAAAGCGGCGCCCCTGATGTCGAAAGCGAGGCGCCGTGGACCATCGAAATCGTCGAGCTCACCGAGCCATGATCCGCGAACGCTCGCTCGGCGCGCCGTTGCTACACCCGCTCGCGGTGCTCAGCGTCGTCGTGCTCGTGGCCAACGATCATTGGCTGAAACACGCGCACCCGGGCCTGTTGAGCGGCAAGCTCTCGGACTTCGCGGGCGTGTTCCTGCTGCCGCTGCTGCTCCATGCGCTGTTCGAACTCAGCTACCGCACCGTCACGGGCCGTCTTGCAAGCGCGCGAACCGCCCAGCGCGCGCTCGTCGTGTGCCTGGCCCTCACCTGCCTCGTGTTCGCGCCTCCCGAACTGTGGCCCCCCGCCGACGTTGCTTATTGCTACGGGCTCGGCGCGTTGCAGTGGCCGTTTCGGCAGCTTTGCTCGATGGTTCACGGCGAGACTGTTGCGTTCGTGCCAGTGCGAGCCACGGCTGATCCGAGCGATCTGATCGCTTTGAGCATGGTTTGGCTCGCTTGGCGCATCGCGCGGCGCGGCCCGAACTCCTCGATAGCAGGCCCTCAGACTCCGAACATTCGGCACTTTAGGCACGGGGAACAAACTCCACACCTTCCTGGTTCGGAGTGAACAATGTCCCCTTCGTCCGGGCGCCTGACATTTTCGTGGCCGGGGTTGCTGCTATTGGCCTCGGGCTGTGCCCCGACGGTCATTGACGCAGCGAAGGCGCGTGCCGCGGTTGACCTGAACTGTCCAATCGAAAACATTGGCACGTACCGCGCCGCCGGGGGCTCGGTGGTCGCGCGCGGATGCGGCGCGTGGACCGAGTATGCGTGCTCCTATTCGCACAAGGACCCAGTGTGCGTTCCGGAGCCCCCCGCTCGCGTCGAACCGGACGCTTCATCGCCCCCATAGTGGGGGGGGCGTGTTGCTCGGCGCGCTCTTGCTCCTCCTGGCTGCTGTGCGCTCGGCGCACATGGACGGCATCGGCGCGACGCGATGATTCGATGTGGTTGACGCTCGCGCGCGCGGTCGCCTCTGGGGAAGCCTGGGGGCTATCCCTTGTGGGCAACGAGTCCCGACGTGTCAATCAATGTCCGGTGCCAGATATCGATCGCGGCGCAATGAGGCGTCGTCCGCGAGCGATGAGGCGTCGTCCGCGAGCGACAAGCGCTGTCTCGACGCCGCGTTGACGCGAACGTCGCGTCGCAGCGGTCAGCGTTTCGCTTTCGGCGGTGGCTTGTCGCCGAATCGGCTCATCCATTCGCGACGGAGGAGCATCCTCAGGACGTCGGACTGAGAGATGCCGTCGAGGGCGGCGATTGCTTTGAGAATCGCGGTTTCGTGAAGCGACATGCGCAGGCTGACTTGCTCGTTTCTGTCTTCGGCCATGACCAGCAGAAGTACAGCAGACGAATTACAGCGCGGCAAGCGCGAGCGCCCTCGCTGGCGTCTCCTGCGGTGGAGCAATCGTGTGCGACGTGACGGTGGGGTGACGCCGGGCGGCGAGCGGCGATCGCTGAAGTGACGGGAATGTCGAGCATAAATGCGGAGGGTGGCTGCGCCTCATTTGTCTTGCTCAATGGAACATTGCGCACTAAACAACCGCGCCATGACCATCGCGCACTGTACCTAGTCGTCCGGATTTGCCCCATCGGGCGGCCCGGACGACCTCCAGCAAAGGATCGATTGATGAAGAATTCGCGCGCTAGGTCTGGGCTCGTCACGAGGCTCGGTCAGGGTTCCCTCGTTTGCTTGTTGGCGCTCGGTGTGAGCGCACCGTTCATCGGTTGCTCGAGCGAACCGCTCAGCAACGGCGGTGAAGAGCACTCCGGCTCTCTTGGTTTGAACTTGGACGTGGCTCCGGGGGTGACGCTGAACTCGGTCACGTACACCATCACCGGGAACGGTTTTAACAAGTCCGGCAGCATCGACGTCAGTGGCGCTGAGACGATCAGCGGGACGATCGGCGGCATTCCCGCTGGCAAGGGCTACACCATCACCCTGACTGCGACGTCGACCAATGGCGGCACGACCTTCACGGGGTCGGCCGGGTTCGACGTGACCGCGGGCAAGACGACCTCGGTGACGATCCACCTCAAGGGCACCGCCTCGACCGGCAACGGTAGCGTCAGTGTCAACGGCACGTTCAACGTCGGTCCCGTGATCGACGAGTTGACGGTGACCCCCCTGACGGTGAAGGTCGGCAGCAAAGTGACGCTGACCGGCGTCGCCAAGGACGTCGACCAAGGGCCGTCCGCCTTGAGCTATTACTGGTCGACCACCGGGGGTGTGATCGACAACCCGATCGGACCGAACGCGAAGCTGACCAGCTCCACACCGGGCACCTTCACGGTCAAGCTGACCGTGTCGGACGGAGAGATCACGGCCGCGGCCAGTTCGACGGTGACCTTCGTCGCGCAAGACGACGACGGAAGTGGCGGCGCGGGTGGCGCGGGTGGCGACAGTGGCGGCGAGGGTTCGAAGCGGCCCAACATCTTGTTGGTCATCGCGGACGACTACGGTGCCGAATCGGCTAGTCTTTACCCCAGCCTCGCAGGCGATAGCGGCGAGGTGCCGGTTCCGAACATCGAGGCGCTCGCGCAGAACGGCCTCGTGTTCGACAACGCTTGGGCGAGCCCGGCGTGCTCGATGACTCGCGGCACGATCGTGACCGGCCTGTACGGTTATCGCACGGGCGTGACGTCCGTGGGCGCCGTGATGCCGACCGACACGGTCACGCTCTTCGACCGCATCACGGCCGAGAGCCCCGACTACGCGACCGCGTTTTTCGGTAAGTACCACCTCGGCGGCGGTAACATCGATCCGCGCGCGAATGGCGCGTTCCCGGACGCCCCCAAGATCCTGCAGCACGTACGTGACCTCGGGATCACGAACTTCCACGGCATCCTCGGTGGCGGGCTCACCGACTACTTCAGCTGGAACATTTACGACAGCAACGGGCCCGCGGTGCCGACCACGACGTACTCTACGACGGCCCTCACGAACCTGGCCATCAACTACATCCACAACCAAGAGCAGACGCGTCCCAACGACCCCTGGTTCGTGTACCAGGCGTACAACGCTCCGCACGCCGCCAACGGCGCGAATAACCCGTTCGAGGTGCCGCCACCCGAGCTCCACCACGTCGATCTCAGCTCGGTCGGTAACCCCGCGGCGGGAACGTACGCGACCAACGTTCCGGTCTACAAGGCCAATATCCAGGCTTTGGATACCGAACTCGGTCGACTGTTCAAAGAGGTCGACCTCGAAAAAACGGTGGTCATTTTCCTGGGCGACAACGGAACGCCGGGCCCCGTCAAAGACAAGGGCGCCAAGATCCGCGACTCCAAAGGCAGCGCCTACGAGGGCGGCGTTCGCGTGCCGTTCTTCATCACGGGTGCCGGTGTGACGCGCCGAGGTCGCACGAATGACCTCGTGGTGTCGAGCGATCTGTACGCCACGATCCTCTCATTGACGGGCATCGACGTGAGCCACGTCAACAACAGCTACAGCCTCAAGCCGATCTTGAGCGATGCGGCTGCGACCAGCGGACGGACGTACTCGTTCTCGGAGACCTCGAGCGGCACGAGCAATCGCCACTACGGGGTCAAGGACACACGTTTCAAGATCGTCTCCAACCTCAGCAAGCATGAGTTGTACGATCTCGTGACCGACCCGTGGGAGACGACCGACTTGTACTCGAAGCCGGAGTACGCGGCCGTGCGCGCCACCCTCGAGGCGGACATCGACACGCTGAACGCCGACGCCAAACCTGGCTACTTTCCCTAAGGTTTGAGCACGCGATCGCGCCGCCTCCGCCGTTTCATGGCGGAGGTGGCGCTTGTCGTCGCGAATTTCAGACTAAGCTCCGCGCGTGCGAAACCGGTTGATTGTCATTGGCGCTCTCCTGATCGCCGTTTTGGTGGCCGTGCTCAGTTGGCGCACTGGCGATGCCCCGAGCGAAAAACCGGCAATAGTTACAGATGCGGGGTCGGCGCCCTCGTTGACCGCGCCGCCCGCAGCTTCGAATCCTGCTCCCGTTCGCGGGCGCGAAGGCTTCGTCGGTTCGGCGGCGTGCGCGTCGTGCCACCAAGCGCAAAGCGAAGCGTACCTCGGGTCTCACCACGCCAAGGCGCTAGTGACGCCCAGTCCGGAGATGGCGAAAGCGCGCTTCGATGGCACTCAGTTTACGTCGAAGCTCGGCGGAACGACGAAATTTTCAGTGCGGGATGGCGCGCCGTACGTAAACACGCCGGTAGCCGGAGGCAAGACCGCGACATTTCCCATCCGCTACACTTCTGGCGTCTGGCCACTCGAGCAATACGTCGTCGCGACCGAACGCGGCAAACTGCAGTCGCTGGGCGTGGTGTGGGACAGCCGCACGACCGCCGAAGGCGGCGCCAAATGGTTTCACGTCTACGGCCCAACCGGCATCGCTCCGAGCGACACGCTGTTCTTCACGGCGCCCGCGCAGAGCTGGAATCACGTGTGCGCGGATTGCCATTCGACCTTGGTCGAGCGGCGCTACGATGTCGCGACCGATAGCTTCGACACGCGCTGGGCGGAGCTGTCGGTCGGCTGCGAGGCTTGTCACGGACCGGGTGCCGAGCACGTTCGCTCCGCCAGGACAGGCAGCGCGGCGCCGTTCGCCGTGCAACTCAAGCCGTCCGCGCCGTGGATACCTTCCGCGACCGGGAGCCCCACGCCGCGCCGCCAAGACGGCGTCCAGGTGGAGGTCTGCGCGCCGTGCCACAGCCGTCGCACGCCGCTCAAGGAAGGCTTTCTCGCGAGCGATCCCTTCTTGGACTCGTTCGAGCCCGATCTGCTGCGTCCAGGTCGCTACCATGCGGACGGACAAGTGGAGGGCGAGGTGTACGAATGGGGCTCGTTCCTGCAAAGCCGCATGTACCGTTCGGGAGTCAGCTGCTCGGATTGCCACGACCCGCATTCCGGCAAGCTCTACGCTCCGGGCAACGCGCTGTGCGTGCGTTGTCACGAGCCCTCTCACTTCGACGTGGAAGCGCATTCGCATCATGCCGCCGGAAAGGCGCCCCTGTGCATCGATTGCCACATGCCGCCCGCCACGTTCATGCAAATCGACGAGCGGCGCGATCACTCGATCCGCATTCCGCGGCCCGATCACAGTCTCGAGTTTGGTACGCCCAATGCGTGCAACGGGTGTCACACGAAAGAGTCCGCGACTTGGGCGCGCGATTCGATCGCGAAGTGGTATCCAGCCTCGCAAAAGCGACCGCATTTCGTGGCCGCGCTCGGTCGAGAACGCCAGGGCGCACTCGATGCGCCGCGCGCACTCCGCGCGCTAGTCGAAGACCTCAGTGTTCCCGGCATTGCGCGCGCGACCGCACTCGAACGGCTCGGGAATTACGGTTCAGAGAAGACGCTCGCGACGCTGCGAACCGCCCTGGCCAGCTCCGAGCCGCTCGTGGTCTACGGAGCGGTGCTGGGCGCCGCCGTGCTTCCACCGCCGCAGCGCCTGCCCCTGCTCACGCCCGTGCTCGAGCATCGCGTGCGTGCAGTGCGCATTGCGGCGGGCAAGGCGCTCGCAAGCACGCCCCTCGCGGACCTGCCCGCGAGCACGCGCGCCGCGCTCGAACACGCTTTCACCGAAGTGGAGCAGAGCTTCGACGTGAGCGCGTCGAGGCCCGAAACGCACGTCGAACTGAGCGCGTTCGAGCTCGCTCGCGGCAAGCTCGCCTACGCCGAGGCGTCGCTCCAGACGGCCCTCCGGCTCGAGCCGTGCCTCGTCGAAGCGTACCTGAACCTCGCCGATCTCCAGCGCCAGCGCGGCGACGAGCTCGCGGCCCAAGGCGCGCTCCGCGCGGCGCTCACGTGCAACCCACAGAACGCCGCCGCTCATCATGCGCTCGGCCTGTGGCTGGTGCGCGCCCATCAGCCGCAGGCCGCTCTGGTCAGCTTGAAGAAGGCGGTCGAGCTCGCGCCGACCGACCCCCGCTTCAGCTACGTGCTCGCGGTGGCGATCGGCGGAAGCGGTGATCGCGGGGGAGCCATCCGCATGCTCGAGGCAACGCTCGAGAATCGGCCGAACGACGCGAACGCGCTGCGTGCCCTCAGCGAGTACCTGCGCGAGGCCGGGCAGAGCGAGCGCGCGGCGGAAGTGCGGCAGAAGCTCGACACGCTGCTGCGAGAATGATGAGTGCGGTGCCGCGCCGTCAGCCGAAATACGGCGTCGTCCGTGTCGCCACGCATTCGTAGGCGTACAGGAACATGGCGGCTGACCAGGTCTGCCAATCGCGACCGATGGGCTCGCCGGTTTGTGCGCGCACTTGCTCGTTGAAGCCCCACTCACATTCGTTCTCGTGCCAGGGCAGGACGAGCTCGGCTAAGGCTTCGAGCTTCTGTCGGGCGAGCTCGTGGCGGCCGATGGACACGCAAGCCGCGACGTAAAACCCGCACACGAAGGGCCAGACTCCGCCGTTGTGATATTCGCCCGGCCGATTGTACGTTTCGTACCTCGGGCGCCAGTCTTCATCGCCCGGCTGCATATATGGGAACAAGCAGGGCGGGAGCTGGACCACCAAGTCTCCGCGAGCGCGCAACCGCTCGCAACTCGCCTCAATGTAGTCGATCAGCTGTTCGGCGCGCGCGCTATCCGCAATGCCGGTCAAGATGGCCAGGCAGTTGCCGAGCACGTCGCAGCGATTGTCATGGAAGATCTTGAACGAGCCCGCGGCGTAGTGCGGGCTATTGGGCAGGGCGAGCCCCTCATGTACGTGTGGCTGTTGCCGAAACTCGGTGATCTCCAGGCGATTCATCGCGACCTTGAGCTCGGCCGCCTCCTCATGCAGCCCGTACATGCGCAGGTAGGCGTGAACCAGCGCGTTGACGTAGAGCCCGTAGCCGTAGACCCAATGCTCGTCCCGCCAGTCGGTGGTTGGTAGCTGCGCGACCATCACGCGATCATCCGGCGACTGGTAGCGCATCCAGGTGATGGCCTTTTGCGCGGCCGCATCGAGGAACTCCGGCTCACCCAGCGCGCGACGAAACACGGCCAAACCGAACAGGAAGAGCGGCGTAGTATCGCTCGCGCCCAAATTCTCCGGGTCGTGGGCCAGCGACGGAATGTGCCCGCGCGGCGTCTGATTCTGCGCCAGCGCCTCGAGCGTCTTGCGCATTTGGTCACGGAGCTCAGGCTTTCCGGTGAGCAGAAACCCGGGCAAGGAGATCATCAGATCGCGCGTGTACGGCTCTGGATAGCCAAAGCCCGCCGTTCGCGGCAACCCCGCAAACGGGCCGACGCCATTGTGCTCGAGCACGGCGACTGCCGCGCGCCGGGCGGCTTCGACGGTGATGCTGAACGCTCCGGTCATGGGATGTAGTCAATACGCACGAGGGTCCTCATTGGCTTCACCAGCTCGAGTCGACAGCGGTTTTGCGCCTGCCGTCAACCGCACTCAAGCAGCATTTTCGCCCCGATTTTGCGACTTGGCGACTAGCTCGAGGACGCCCTTCGCGCTGCGCGACGCCTCGAACGAAAAGGATACCGTGGGCAACGCATTCGCGGTCACCTGAACGGTGAGCTCGAGCAGTTGGATGGCGATGCCGCTCGGCAACCCGCCGTGTCGGGCGCTGTCGTGCACGACGATGAACTCCGGATGTCCTTGCGGCAGCGCAATCAAATCGACGTACACCTCGGTGCGCGGTGGCAAATCGAACGGATGCGGCCCGCCGTGCAGGCGCTGCAGACGCACTGGCTGAAACCATCTGGGCGCAGGGCTACATTGCGCGAGCGTGACCTCGACTTGGTGAACCGCTCGGGGGCCCGTGTTCGCGACGCGAATGCGCCGATAGCTCGAACCCGAGCGCTCTTCATCGGCGAGCTCGCCCGCGCGGTCGACGATCAGCTGTGGCCCGACGCCCTGCGCGTGCTCACGGTAGCTGCGGCGCGCCGACCAAAGCCACAGGCTCACCGCAGCCGCGGTACCGACACCCGCCGCCCAATTAGTGCCGCCAGCGCGGTACGCGAGCGTGATGATTAGCGCCAACGGCGCTAGCGTGAGCGCCGCGCTCTGGACCCTCTTCGAGCTCCGATCCGTGTTCAAGGTTCGGACCATAGCGTGATTGCGCGGATCACCGAGGCATTGCCGGGCCTGCTGAGCTGGGCGCTCTCAATCCGGCCACGCAGCTCAGAGAGCGCCGAATTCCCCGTGCTGTGCGTCAGCCCGACCCTCGCCGCCGAAGGCTTCGCCGTCTTGCAACGGTCCCCGTGACCATCAACCCAGGAACCCGCCCTTCGGTTTATGCGAGGCGGACAGAGCGCCGTGCTGCACGCGAACGACGCGGCACACGCGTTGATCGACACGACGTTGCACGAAAGCTCCGACGCCCCTGAGCGCCTGCGAAAGACAATGCCGTCAACCCCAACGCGGCGTGCGGCCCCACCGGAAGCGATCGCTGAGACCATCCGATTTGCGAGCTTGGACGCGGCCTCCGACGTGATCGGATCGGTCCTGCGCGTAGTCGGAGGTCGCTAAATGTCACTTGACGGTCACTACTGTGGAACATGGCTTTGCTCAGTTGTTGGAAATGAGTTTTCAAGACGATGCAATCGAGCCACTCGCGGTCGAGTCGGCACAACACTTTACGGAACTGTTGAGACGCGCGGGGGCGCGTGAAGCGGGCGAGCGCTACGTCGGTGAGCGGGACCGACGCGAGCGCGCTGAGCCGGGGCGAGCCCTGCCGCGTGAGCTCGGGAACTAGACTGAAGGTAGACACTGGGAAATAGGGTCCAGTCTCACTCGCCAGCTAGTTTGTGGTTCAAGACGCTTCGGACCTGCTCGCACAATTCCGAGCGATCGAAGGGTTTGCTGATGTAAGCGTCGGCTCCGGTACTGAGGGCGCGCAGTCGGGTGGCGCTATCGGTCATCGCGCTGAGCATGATCACGGGGATGGTCTTGGTCTTGGGGTTCTGCTTCAAGCTGGCCGTGAGTTGGTAGCCATCGATGTCTGGCATCATCAGATCGACCAGGATCAGATCCGGCGGCTCAGCGGCCGCACTGCGCAATGCTTCCTCACCGCCGGCCGCGGTTCGCGTCACGAACCCCTCCCAATTCAGCACGATCTGAAGCAATTCGCGGTTGTCGACCTCGTCATCCACGATCAGGATGTGGGCGGGCAGTGCGTTCAATTTGAGCGCGTTCATGCGCGCGCCAACTGCGCGGCGACCGTGGCCAGCACTTCCTGGTAGCGCATGGGCTTGGCGATGTACGCGTCGCAACCGGCATCGCGGATGCGCGCTTCGTCCCCCTTCATGGCCAAGGCGGTCAGGGCGATCACGGGGATGTGGCGTGTGGCCTCGTCTTGCTTCAGCAATTCGGTCGCGGCAAGGCCGTCCATCCCGGGCAGCTGAATGTCCATCATGATCAAGTCAGGATGCTGCTGGCGTGCGAGCGTCAATCCGGCTTCGGCATCCGCCGCGGTGATCACCGCATACCCCGCCTGTTCAAGCACGAAAACAGCCAACTTCATGTTGGCCGGGTTGTCTTCGACGATCAAAATCGTGGCCATCTCAGACGGCCTGCCTTCGACCCGACATGGCCCGTCGCACCTCGGCTCGGAAGTGCTCGAGCTCGAGCTCGGTCTTGGCCAACACGGCAGTAACGTGCCCGTTGAGCTTGTCACGCTCTTCGGTAGTGAGCTGCATCGCGGTCAACACCATGATCGGGATCCCCGCGGTGTCGGCGTGTTGACGGAGTGCGTCGACCACGTCGAAGCCACTCACGTCTGGCATCATCAAATCAAGGACAATCAGATCCGGCTGTTGCCGCCGCGCCGCGGCGATCCCCTCGCGACCACCGTAGGCACGCTCGACGCTGACCGCAAAGTCACTCAAGCGCAGGGCAATCAGCTCTACCGCAGCCGGGTCGTCGTCGATCACCAAAACGCGCAGGGTTTCTCCGCTGGAGACCGGGAAGAGGCCGAGCTCAGTCAGGGAGTCGACCAATTCCTGCCGAGAAATGGGCTTTTCGAGCACCGCCGCGGCCCCCAATGCAAAGCCCTTGTTCCGGTCCGCGACAATCGAAATGATCACCACTGGCACGAGCGCCAACGCCGGCTTCTTCTTGATCCGAGTCAAGAACTCCCAACCGTCCATCCCGGGCAGCATGATCTCGAGGGTGATCAGCGACAGCGGTTGCGTCTCGACGAGTAAGAGTGCCGCCTCAGCCGAGATCGCGTGCAGGACTCCGAAACCGTCCGCCTCCAGCTGCAGGCGGATCAGCTCCGCCGCCTTCAGGTCATGTTCGATGACGAGGGCAATTGGAGTTCCCACCGGCAGGTTGCTGCGCCGCCGCAGAGATCCGTCCGGGGTGACCAGCGCCGCTGCCCGAAACGGCAGCCATACCGTGAAGCGCGACCCCTCGCCCACCGCGCTCTCGGCGGCGACCGCGCCGCCATGCAGCTCGGCAAGCAGCTTGACCATGGCCAAACCGAGGCCAGTGCCTTCGAATTTGCGCGCCAGCCCGCTGTCGATCTGACTGAACGGCTGAAACAGCTTCTCCAGACCGTCGGCTGAAATGCCGATCCCCGTATCGGTCACGCTGAGTTCGAGGAACTCGGCCGCGTCACCGCTGGCGAGCGGACAGCTCCGCCCCGCCCAAGGGCCCGTGAGCGTGCCTACCGCAGCGCGTGGCACGATCCGGGCACGCAGCGTCACCTCCCCGCCCTCCGCGCTGAACTTCACGGCGTTGGAGAGCAAGTTGTAGACGATTTGCTTCAGCTTGCGACCGTCCGCGTTCATGCTGCCGAGCTCGCCCACCTCCATCGACAGCCGCACCCGACGCGAGGCCGCCTTTTCCCTGACGATCGACAGGCTGTTCTTGAGCAACGGCTCGACGGGCAAGATCTCCAAGTCGAGCAGCATCTTGCCTGCTTCGACCTTGGACAGATCGAGGATGTCGTTGATCAGCAAGAGCAGGTGCTTGCCGCTATTGAAGATGTCGCCGATGAACCCGCGCTGCTGGTCGGTCATGTCGCCCAGCAAGCCGTCCTTGAGCACCTCGGAGAAACCGATGATCGCGTTCAGCGGGGTGCGCAGTTCGTGCGACATGTTTGCCAAAAACTCGGACTTCATCCGATTGGCGTCTTCGAGCTCGGCATTTTTTTGCTGCAGCGTGCGCTCGAAGCGCTTCAACTCGGTCATGTCACGGGCCGCGGCGAACACACCCTGCAGACAGCGATCGCGGTCGTAGAAGGTGGTCGCATTGTACGAGACGACGGTCTCCGTGCCATTTCGAGCGCGCGCGGTCAGCTCGTAGTTGGTGACTTTGCCCTCGTTCAGCACACGATGAATGCCGGCCTCCGCGTGCTGCGGATCAGTAAAGTAGTTCTTGAACGGCGCGCCGATCAGCTCGTCGCGCGTGCAGCCGGTGAGCGCCTCGGTCTGCTTGTTGACGTCGGTGATGATACCGCGCGGATCCGTGGTCATCAACGCATCGATGTTGGATTCGATCAGCGAGCGAGTATAGAAATGCTGATCACGCAGGCGTTGATCGAGCTTGGTTCGCTCCTCCTCGATTTGTTTGCGTGCGGTATTGTCCGTGCCAATCAGCAGGTAGCCGATGATGCCATCCTGGGCATCGCGCAGCGCGGTGACCGAGACCACCGCCGGAAATCGCGAGCCGTCTTTTCGGATATAGGTCAGCTCGTAAATGTCTTCGATCCCGCGCGAAGCCTTGAACACGAGGGCCTCGAAACCAGGCGCAATCGGCTTCGAGAACTCGAGACTCAACGCGGTCGCCCGAGCCACGATTTCCCCCGGGTCCGAGATATGCGCGGGCGTCACCTGGTTCAGAACGTCAGCCGCCGCGTAGCCCAACATGCGTTCGGCCCCGACATTGAAAATCTGGATCACGCCCTTGGCGTCGGTAGCGATGCTGGAGAAGTTGGCGCTGTTGAAGATCGCACGCTGCAGCGCCCCGGCTCGTGCTCGCAGCAGGGCCTCGGATGGCCGCGCATTGATGGATTCGGAATCGCCGTCGTTTAGAGTTCCAGTCACGAGTCTCCAATGCTGATCCGCAACCCAGAGCGCAGACGTTCCGCTCAGGTGCAATTCCCTGTCCTGAGCAAATAGCGAACTAAGTGCCACGAATGCTCCAACATAGGTGTGGCATTCGTGCGTTGAGTGAGGCGATCGTGCGCGCGTGACGAAGCGGCCAACGCAAGCCGATCAGCGCAGGCTCTCGGCTCACGACATGCGTCGAATAGCGATTTCGCAACACACCAATCACGAGTCGCAAATATCAAATCGCCAGAGCCCTTGTCGCCTGAGCGGCAAAAAAGGCGCATGGTGAAAGTTCGATATTTGCGACCGACAATGGAGTGTGAATGTCTGGCAGGGTCAAACTCGACGGCAAGGCGTATGACCAGGGCTCAGTGGAGCATCTCGAAAAGATTGACTCGATTCACCGGGCCGAGATCTCGAAACAGACCGAGGCGTACGTCCACGACCTCAATCAGCTTCAAGAAGCCGAAGGACGCAATCGGATCATCAACGAAGTGCTGACCGATGGAGTCCGCGAGCACACCGCCGCCCTGGCGGTCGCGAACGAAGCGACTCAGCAAAGCGAAGATCGCTTTCGATTATTGGTGAACGGCGTTCGAGATTACGCCCTCCTGATGCTCGATCCGCGCGGCAACGTGGCCAGCTGGAACGCCGGAGCCGAGCACATCAAGGGCTATACGGCGCGAGAAATCGTGGGCAAGCACTTCTCCGTCTTCTATGAGGCCGCGGCGGTCATGGCGGGGTTGCCCGAGGCCAATCTGGAGACCGCTTTGCGCACCGGACGAGCCGAGGAGGAGGGCTTCCGGGTGCGCAAAGATGGCTCGCGGTTTTGGGCAAGCGTGGTCCTCTCGCCGCTCTTGGATCCCGAGGGTCGCCTGCTCGGCTTCGCCAAGATCAGCCGTGACTTGACGGAACGGCGCAACCTCGAGAACCAACTGCACCAGGCGCAGAAGATGGAAGCCATCGGGAGCCTGGCGGGGGGCGTCGCTCACGACTTCAATAATTTGCTGTCGATCATCCTCAGCTATAGCGAGCTGATGGAGTCTGACCTGAAGGTGGGCGATCCGATCCGGACCGATCTGCAAGAGATCAAAGCAGCTGGCTTGCTGGCCGTCGCGCTCACCCGGCAGCTCTTGGCCTTCAGCCGGCAGCAAGTGCTCAAGCCGCAGATCGTCGATCTGTCGCGCGTGGTGCAGGGTTTGGAGAATATGCTCCGGCGCCTGATTGGCGAAGAGATCGATCTGAATACGACCTGCGCGCACCTCCTCGGGACGGTCTTGGTCGATCCGGGGCAGATGGAACAGGTGATCATCAACCTAGCCGTCAACGCCCGTGACGCCATGCCGGGCGGCGGCAAGCTCAGTATCGAGACCGGTGAGGTCGAGCTCGACCAGGCTTACGCCAACGACCACGTAGGGGTGACGCCAGGCCCGCACATCATGCTCACGGTCAGGGACACGGGTACGGGCATGGACGTGCTCACCCAATCTCGCATGTTCGAGCCGTTCTTCACGACCAAGGAGTTGGGCAAGGGCACTGGTCTCGGGTTGGCCACGGTGTTCGGCATCGTGCGCCAGAGCGGTGGAACCATTTGGGTGTCCAGTGCGCTGGGAGAGGGCACCGCGGTCCAGGTCTACCTGCCGATGGCGGATCGCTCGGCGGTGGTCCGGGCCGTGGTCGACCCACCCAATAGCCGCACCTTGCGGGGGGATGAAACGATCCTACTGGTCGAGGACGACGAACGAGTGCGCGTTCTGGCGCGCACGATTTTGCGCCGTTACGGCTACACCGTCTTGGATGCCCGCGGCGGTGGAGATGCCCTGCTTTTGTGCGAGCAATTCGCGTCGGTCATTCACCTCTTGGTGACCGATGTCGTGATGCCGCGCATGAGTGGCCGCAAGCTGGCGGAGCGATTGCTGCAAGTGCGCCCGGAAATGAAGGTGATCTACATGTCCGGCTACACGGACGACGCGGTGGTCCGCCATGGGGTCTTTCATTCCACGCTGGCCTTCATCGAGAAGCCCATCACCCCTGAGGCATTGGCGCGAAAAGTTCGGGAATCCTTGGATAGTTAGCCGGGCCCCCTGGATCGCGAGCGGCCTGTCGCCAGGCTGGGAGCCATGCTAAAGCCGGCCGGGTGAGCT
The DNA here is from genome assembly GCA_037200885.1 of Pseudomonadota bacterium. Lineage (GTDB taxonomy): Bacteria > Myxococcota_A > Polyangia > Polyangiales > Polyangiaceae > PMG-095. The sequence continues at coordinate 1,868,316 of JBBCIN010000002.1, read as the reverse complement.
TCTTCGCCATGCGCACGGGCGAGCGGCGCGACACTTGGGCTGCCTTTCTGACGCTGTTCGCCTTGATCGCCAGCCACGCGTTGCTCGAGACGGCACGCGACGCGCTGTTCCTGGCCAAGATTGCCGCATCGCGCTTGCCATGGGTGTTCTTGGCGGTCGCGGTCTTGTCCGTGGGCCTCGTGAAGGTGAACGCGCTGGCCACGCGCCGCTTGAGCACACGACAGGCGCTGTCGTCCGTTACGCTGATGGCCGCGCTGATCACGCTCGGCTTTTTCGCGCTCGGGCATCGCTTGGGAGCTTGGGGGCTGTATGCTCTTTACGTTTGGTCGGGCCTCCTGGCTACCTTGGTCCTGGCGCACTTTTGGGATCTGGTCGCCGAACGCTTCACCATCACTCAGGCCAAGCGCCTGTATGGCTTCATCGGTGCCGGCAGCGTGCTGGGCGCGATCGCGGGCAGCGGCGCGGCGAGTGTGCTTGCGCGCGCGATGCACGCCGAGCAATTGGTGCTCGTGTCAGCGGTTGGCTTGGCGGTAGCTGGGCTGATTCCGCTGCTCTTTGCCGAGCGAGCCAGCCTGCCGCAACCGAGCGAAGAGAAACCTCGATTGCGCGATACCGTGGCTTACGTCGGCAAGGACCCCTACGCGCAGCGCGTCGTCGTTGCGCTGTTCTTGGCCACGGTGTGTCTGACGATCTCGGACTTCGTGTTCAAGAGCTCGATCGCGGCGTTGGTCCCGAAGGCGCAACTCGGGGCATTTTTGGGCAGTGTCTACTTTGCGATCAACGTCTTGTCTTTGCTCTGCCAGCTCGGGCTGGTCGCCTGGATCTTGAGGCGGCTGTCCTTGGGCGCCGCGCTCGGGGTGCTGCCGGCATTGCTCATGCTGTGCGGGCTGGGGGTGGCAGTGACAGGCGCGCTCGCCGCCGTGATCGCGCTGAAGGCGGCCGACGGAGCCCTCCGCTATTCGCTGCATCGCACCACCGCGGAGCTCTTGATTTTGCCGTTCGGTGACGATGGACGCCAGCGGGTGAAGGCGTTCATCGATCTGGTCGGGCAGCGCGGCGGGCAGGTCTTCGCCTCGCTTTCGATCTTGAGTTTTGCCGCCGTGAACGCTCCGATCCGCGTGGTTGCCTGCGGCCTGGCGCTGCTCGCTGGACTGTGGCTCGCCTGGGCGCTGGCCCTGCGCGGGCCATACGTAGCCATGTTTCGGGCCCGCTTGAAGTCGGGCCGGGCGAGACAGCTCGACCATTTTCCGGAGCTCGATGTCGCCTCACTGGAGACCCTGCTGGCGTCGTTCGAGAGCCCCAACGATCGTGAAGTGTTGGCCGCGCTGAACGTGCTCGAGCGCGAGCACAAGACGCATTTGGTACCGGCGCTGTTGCTTCACCACCCGTCCGAGCCCGTTGTGCTGAAAGTGCTCGCCCTGCTCACCCGCTCGAGTCGAAGAGCGGCCGTGCCGACCGTCAATCGCATCACCGAACATTCCTCCCCGAAGGTCCGCGCCGCAGCGTTTGCAACGCTCGCCATTTTGGCGCCGGATACCGAACAACTTCGCAAGCGGCTCAACGACGAGCCTTCCGAGGAAGTGCGGGTCACGCTACTGGTCAACCTGCTGGTCGCCGGCGATCTGCAGTCGGACGAGCGCGAACGACAGCTCGAGGATCTACTTCGCAACGGCAACGCCTCGGCCCGCGTGGCGCTTGCGGAGGCCGTCGGTCGCGGCCACGCTCCTGGTTTCGATCGCGTGCTGGTCGCGCTCCTGGAGGGGGCCGAGCTAGAAGTTCGGCGCGCCAGCGTTCAAGCCATGGGCAACGTGGCGTCGGCCTTCCTGCTCCCCCACATCGTGGGCGCGCTGGGCGACGAAGCCACCCGCGCCGACGCCGAACAAGCGCTGACCAACTACGGCGGGAGCGCGATGGATACGTTGACCGAACGATTTCAAGACCTCGGCACCAGCCACCACCTCCGGTGGCGCATCCCCGGCGCCATGGCCCTGTGCAGCCCCGAGCAAGCCCTGAGTACCTTGGTCGACTGGCTCCCCCGCGAACAGGACGGCAGCGTTCGCTTCGGCATCCTGCTCGTCCTGGGACGTCTGATTCGTCAGCACCCCACCCTGTCCGTCGATCGCTCGGCGCTCGGTCGCTCGGTCGACGATACGCTGGCCCGCGCCTACCGTTATCTGGACGCGCGCCTGAATCTCGCGCGCGGTGCGGCTCAGGATCCCACGCGCAAGACGCTCGGCTACGAGCTCCTCCACGATCTGCTGCGCGACAAAGAGCAAAACACGCTCGGTCGACTGTTCCGCTTGTTCGGCCTTTTGCATCCGATGGAGGACTTCGACCAGATCTTTCGCAGTCTGACCGTGAGCAAACGTCACCGAGCGACCAGCCTCGAGCTCCTCGAGAGCATTCTGCGTGAACCCGTGCGCAGCGCCGTGCTCGGCTTGGTCGATGACTGCGCGGACGACCTTCGGTTGACCCGCGCCGGGCGCTACCACCGAGTGAAACCACTCGGCTATTCGGTCTTGCTCTCGCAGCTGGCCCATAGTGACAGCGATGGTCTACGCCAGGTCGCTCGCTACCATGCGGTCGAGCTCGGCCTACAGCTGACCGGCAATCGGACCGGGCAGGCCGCATGAATCACGAGATCCTGGGCGCGGGCCAACCAGTACGAATCGGCATTCGGGATCGGGTGCTCACGCTGCGTTCGTACCCGATGTTCGATGGGCTGGACGACGATGCCCTGCTGCTGCTCGCCGAGCATGGGAGCAACGGCAGATACCCCGACGGCGAAGTCATCACCCCCGAGGGAGAGGCCACGCGCACCCTGTACCTAGTCGCGGAAGGCGAAATCGTGGTCACTCGAAACGGCGAATGGATGGGCACACGCCGGGCCGGTGATGCCTACGGCGCATTGCCGATGCTCGCGCGGGAGCCCTCGACCTTGGCCGTCGCGGTGGGCGACACCTCCACGCTCGAGGTGCCCGCCGCCGCCTTCGAGGGCGCCCTGACCGATAATTTCTCGCTCTTGCGTACGATGCTGCGGCAACTGGGCTCGTCCGTGCTGGCGATGCGCGGCAATCTGCCGAGGGATCCCAATAGCCAACTCGAGATCGACGAGGGCTCGTACTACCTTGAGCCGTTGTCCTTGGTCCAGCGCGTGATTCAACTGCGCCAAGGCGCCTTCCGCCAAATGAACATGGGCGCCCTGATCGATCTCGCGCGAAATATGATCGAGATCCGTTATCCGGCAGGCACGCTGCTTTGGCGCGCGGGCGACCCCTCGACCCACGCGCTGCACGTGGACGTGGGCAGGGTGCGCTGCACCGAGCGGGATGGCAGGCACGCGTCCGTCGGGCGTGGCTTCACGATCGGCGTACTCGATGTCTGGTCGGGATTCCGCGTGTACGAGGCCCGCGCGGAGACGCCGCTGATCGCCTTTCGTTTCGACTACGAAGGCTTTCTCTCGCTGCTCGAGGCGCACCCTGAGGTCGGCGTCGATCTGCTTCGCGGTTTTGCACAGGATCTCCTCCGTGGAAACCGCCCGAGCCAACCCGCGCCGGCGAATCGAGCCTAATTCGGGAGCGCCGGAGCGCACAAAACTGCCTCACCCGCCGCGCGGCAAGTTCGCCTCGTCGAACTTGACCGGCATCGGGATCGCACCGCAATCTCGCTTGTCGAATGGCGTCGGACGTCGATTTCTTCCCGGGACATGGCGAGCTCTCGACGTTGATTCGCGCCAAGGATTGGTCGAGCACCTCTCGCGGTCCGATCGAATCTTGGGCCCCCAGTTTGCGCACCGTGTTGCGGCTGATGCTGAGCTCGCGTTACGCGATGTGGATGGGCTGGGGCCAGAGCTGACGTTCTTCTACAACGACGCGTACGCAGCGCAGACACTCGGAGCGAAACACCCGTGGGCACTCGGTCAACCGGCAAGCGCGGTCTGGGCCGAGATCTGGCATTTGCTCGAGCCGCGCATCGCGCACGTGATGCAAACCGGCGAGGCCACCTGGGACGAGGGCTTGCAGCTGTTCCTCGAGCGCAACGGCTACCCCGAGGAGACGTATCACACGTTCTCTTATAGCCCCGCGCCGGGCGACTCATCCGGCGAGATCGGTGGCCTGTTCTGCGTCGTGATCGAGGAGACCGAGCGAGTGATCGGCGATCGCCGGTTGACCTTGCTGCGCGATTTTGCCGCCAGCCTCGCGCAAAGTAAGAGCGCCGAAGGCGTGTTCCACGCGCTCGAGCAATGCCTGCACAAGGAACCCCGCGATCTGCCGTTCTCGCTTTGCTATTTGTTCAGCGAGGACGGCAAATCGGTGCGGCGCGCCTCGCTCACGGGCTTTGCTGACTCGCAACCCGAAGCCGCGCCCTACGACCTGCTCGATCGGCCGGGGCTTTGGCCGTTCCAAGCGCTGTACGACCAAGCCCCGCAAGTGGTGGTCGATCTCGATCCCGCACGCGACTGGCCCAAGGGCTTTTGGGATCGCGCGCCGATCCGCGCGATCGCGTTGCCGATCGCTCAGCCCGGCGAAGGCAGGCCGGCTGGGGTGTTCATCGCGGGGTTGAATCCGCATCGCCCGTTCGAAGACAGTTTGCAAAGCTTCGTCGATCTGTTCGTGGGCCAGCTCACGGCCGGGCTCGCCAACGCCGGCGCCTACGAGGCGGCCCAGAAGCGCGCCGAGGCGCTGGCGCAGATCGATCGCGCCAAAACTGCATTTTTCTCGAACGTCAGCCACGAGTTTCGCACTCCGCTGACGCTCATGCTGGGCCCGACCGAAGACGCGCTGGCCGCGCCCGAGCGCGCGCTCACCGGCGCGAACCTGGAAACGGTCCACCGCAACGAGCTCCGCTTGTTGAAGCTGGTCAACGGCTTGCTCGATTTCGCGCGCATCGAGGCTGGGCGCGCGCGCGCCTCGTACCAACCGACCGATCTGCGCGCGCTCACCGTCGACTTGGCGAGCACCTTCCGCTCCGCGATCGAGCGCGCAGGCCTGACATTCGAAGTCGCCTGCGAAGCGCTGCCCGAGTCGATCTACATCGACCACGACATGTGGGAGAAGATCGTGCTGAATCTGCTCTCGAACGCGCTGAAATTCACCTTCAGCGGCAGCATCGCGGTGCGCTTGGCCTGGCGCGCCGGGCAGGCCGTACTGACCGTAAAGGACACCGGCGTGGGCGTGGCCGCGGATGAGCTGCCCCGGCTTTTCGAGCGCTTTCATCGCATCGAAGGCACGCGCGCTCGGACTCACGAAGGCTCGGGCATCGGGCTCGCCCTGGTCCACGAGTTAGTCCGCCTGCACGGCGGTACGATCGAGGTCGAAAGCCAATTGGATCGCGGCACGACCTTTTCGATCGCGCTCCCCGCTGGCAAAGCGCACTTGCCCGAAGACAGCATCGGCGAAACTGGGCGGCCCACCCCCACTTCGGCGTACGCCGCGTACGTGGAAGAAGCGCTCCGCTGGGTGCCTTCGTCGAGCTCGGGGGTACCTTCGAATCGCAAGAACGACGCACAGCCCGGCGCGCGCATCTTGGTCGCGGACGACAACGCCGACATGCGCGAGTACATCGTCCGTTTGCTCGGCCAGCACTGGACTGTGGAAGCGGTCTCCGACGGCCTCGAAGCGTTGCAAGCGATCCGCCGCGCCGCTCCGGATTTGATCATCTCGGATGTGATGATGCCGCACCTGGACGGCTTCGGGCTGATCCGCGAGCTTCGCCTCGACCCCCAAACCGCGAGCATCCCCACGATTTTGCTTTCCGCGCGCGCCGGCGAGGAAGCCACCGCCGAGGGCCTGCGGGCCGGCGCCGACGACTACCTGGTGAAGCCATTTTCGGCCAGCGCGCTGCTGATCCGGGTGGAAGCTCAGCTGTCCGGCGCGCGCCTTCGGCAGAGCCTGCGCACGGCTGCGGAGTCGGAGCGCAAACGTTTGGAGACGATCTTTCGGGAGTCGCCCGCCGCAATCTGCGTGCTGCGCGGACCCGAGCTGCGCATCGAACTCGCCAATCCGCTGATTTTACAGGTCTGGGGCAAGACCGCTGCCATCATCGGTCAACCGCTCTCGGATGAGCTGCCGGAGATCCGCGGCCAAGGCTTCATCGAGCTCCTGCACTCGGTGCGCGAGACGGGCATTCCAGCTCAGCGCAAGGAAGCGCTCGCGCGTCTCGACCGAGCGCGCGACGGCGCGCTGCGCGACGCCTACTTCGATTTCGTGTACGCCCCCTTCCCCTCCCCTGACGGCAGCGTCGACGCGGTGTTCGTCCACGCGTACGAAGTCACCGAGCAAGTGCTGGCGCGACGCAACTCTGAGTTGCTCCGAGACGCGGAGCAGCAAGCGCGCCAGGACGCCGAGGCCGCCAATCGCTTGAAAGACGAGTTCTTGGCCACGATGAGCCACGAGCTGCGCACCCCGTTGAATGCGATTTTGGGCTGGGCCTCGATCCTGCGCCGCGGCGCTCGCGACAGCGAAGGCTTGGAGCGCGGACTTGCGACCATCGAACGCAACGCGCTCGCCCAGGCGCGCCTGATCGAGGACGTGCTCGACGTTTCGCGGATCATCAGCGGCAAATTGCGGCTCGACATCCGCCGCGTGGACCTGATCACGATCGCCAATGCGGCGGCAGACGTGGTTCGCCCGGCCGCCGCCGCGCGTCGCGTCCGGCTCTCGGTCGACCGTGGGCTCGAGCCGACGGTCGACTTGATCGGCGATGCGGATCGGCTGCAGCAAGTGGTCTGGAATCTGCTCAGCAACGCCGTCAAGTTCACGCCCGCGGATGGTGCGGTGTCGCTGCATATCGAGCGCAACGGTAGCGCGGTGCGACTGATCGTTCGCGACACGGGCTCGGGCATCGCTCCGGAGCACCTGCCCTTCATCTTCGAGCGTTTTCGACAGGTCGACAGCTCGACGACGCGGAAATATGGCGGCCTGGGCCTTGGCCTGGCCATCGTGCGTCACTTGGTCGAGCTGCACGGTGGCTGGGTTTCGGCGGAGAGCGCTGGCCTCGGGCACGGAGCCACGTTCATCGTGGAGCTCCCGGTCCGGGCGCTCCACAGCGACCCTCCAGAGGCGACGCTCAGCGGAGCTGCCGAGCGTACCTCTGAGTCGTCAGACGCGCTGACTTTGCTCTTGGGGGTGAAAATCTTGGTCATCGACGACGACGAAGATTCGCGCCTGTTGCTGCAAACCGCGTTGGAACGGGTCGGAGCGTGGGTCCGAGTCGCTGATTCGGCGGCGAGCGCCTTCAGGTTCTTGGAGCAGCAACGGGTCGATGTCGTGATCAGCGATATCGGCATGCCTGAGGAAGACGGGTTTTCGCTGATGCGGCGTCTGCGAGAGTTGCCCATGCATCAGCACCTGAAGGCGGTCGCCTTGACCGCGTACGCGCGCAGCCAAGACGTGGCGCGAGCGCTCGAGGCAGGTTTTCAACGCCATGTGGCGAAACCGGCGAATATCGCCGAGCTCGCGCAAACCGTCGCCGAGCTGGTCGAACGAACGGGCTTGAACAGCCTGTGATCCGCGCTGCCGCCGTACTTACTTGCGGATCTCCACTCGCTTCCCGTCCACCATGTCCGCGCTGGATAGCTTGACGACGCGCGCGTCGGCCGTGAGCCCACTCGATATCTGCACCGTGGCGCCGGTATCACGCTCCACGACGACCGGCACTAGGCGGAGCGTGTTGTCCGGATCCACCAGCGCGACGCGCAGACCCTTGGCGTCATTCAGCAGGGCCGTCGCCGGCACGTCGAACACGCGATGGGACGAGGGTAGCGTGAGCGCCACCTCGGCGTACATGCCGGCCAAGAGCTCGTTCTTGGGGTTCGGCACGCGCACTTCGACCAACATCGTGCGCGTGTTCTGATCGAGCGCGCCGCTGGAACGCGCCACCTTCCCTTCGAAGACTCGGCCCGGGAACTCGCGCGTGGTGACCTTGGCGGTCAGCTCGTTCTGGATACTGGCGGCGGCGTCTTGCGGCACTTGAACGAACACGCGTACCGGATCGAGGATCGCCACCTTGAACAGCGGCGTCGCATTGCCGGAGCTGACCAGCGAGCCGCGTTCGATATTGCGAGCCGTAACGGTGCCGGCAAACGGTGCCAGCACGTGCGCGAAGGACTTGAGCTGCAGCAAGCGGCGGATGTTCGCCGCTTGCACTTGGACGGCGGATTTTGCAACTTTGACGCTGGCCGAGTCGACGACGGACTGAGCTTGCGTCTTGTCCAAATCCTGCTGGCTGGCGACGCCAGCCGGGACGAGCTGCTTGAAGCGTTGCAGGTTCGCTTCCGAAAACTCGCGATTCGCATCGGCTTGCGTCACGCCCGCCGAGGCTTGGGCCAACTGCGCGCGGGCTTGGTCGAGCTCCTGATCCAGCTCGGGAGTCTCGATCTCGGCCAGCGTTTGGCCCTCTTTGACCTTGTCTCCGATGTCCACCAGCCACTTGGCGATGTAGCCGTCAGCGCGTGGATAGATCACCGTCTCTTCCAGCGGCCGCACGCTGCCGCTGAGGACGATGGCGTGGTCGCTACTGGTGATCTTCGGTGTGACCACTTCCACGCGCGGCGCGCTCTCGGCTTCGGCGCGCGCGCCTTCGGCGAGCTCGATCCTCGCGCGGTGGCGCGGCAGGTAGCCAAATAGGAATGCGGCAGCGAGCAGGACGACACCCACGGCACCCAGGGTGAAGGCTCGGCTACGACTGAGGGTCGCCGGTTCGGGCAAATCGAATCCTAGATCATCCGCGCCGGGATGCACGGATTCTGGTGGCACGGGAGTGCGTGAGTGTTCGGGCGAAGTCACAGGTCCTCCAACAGCGGATCGGTCGTGGGTGCCTTGCGGCGCAGCGCGCTGTACATCACAGGCACGAAAAAGAGCGTAGTCAGCGTGGCCAAGAGCAATCCGCCGATCACGGCCCGACCGAGGGGCGCATTCTGCTCGCCGCCCTCCCCGAGTCCAAGCGACATCGGCAGCATGCCGATGATCATGGCCATGGCCGTCATCAGCACCGGGCGCAGCCGGGTCATGCCCGCCGCGAGCGCCGCATGCTTGGCGTCGCGTCCGACTTTCCGCTGATCGTTGGCAAAGGTCACGACCAAGATGCTGTTGGCCGTCGCGACGCCGACGCACATGATCGAGCCCATCAGAGCCGGCACGCTGAGGGTGGTGTGCGACAAGAACAACAGCCACACGATGCCCGCGATGGCGCCGGGCAGAGCCATCAAGATCACCAGTGGGTCGAGCCAGGACTGAAAGTTGACCACCATCAGCAGGTACACGAGCACGACGGAGAAGATCAATCCGTAGCCCAAGCCGCTGAAGGACGACTCCATGCTCTCGACCTGGCCCTTGATCTTGACCGTCGTGCCGCGCGGAAGACTCGGCTTGATGCGATCTACGATCTTGGAGATGGCGGTAGACACCGAGCCCAAATCGGTCCCGTCGACGTTGGCCTGCACGTCGTAGGTTCGTGCCGCGTTGTAGTGGGTGATGTTCGCCGGCGCGACCGAGCGCGAGATGGCCGCGACGTTGGACAAGAGCTGCGGCCCAAAAGCGCCGGGCGTCGAGAGCGGAGTGCGCTGAACGGCATCGAAGGTGTTGTTCTGGTATTGCGGCGTTTGCACCGCGACCAGGTATTGCACGCCGCGCTTGGCATCGAGCCAGTAGCTCGGCGACACCTGCGAGCTCGAAGACAACGACACCAAGAGGTCACTGGCCACGTCTTTTTGGGTCATACCCGCTTGAGCGGCCATGGTGCGGTCCACGTCGATACGAAGTTGCGGCTTGCTGACGACCTGGGCGAGATGCACGTCGGCCGCGCCGGGGATCGCCTTCACTTCGGCCATGATCTGGCGAGCCACTTTGAGCGTGTCGTCCTCCTTGCCCGGCACACCGATCAGTTGCACGTCGATCGGCGCGGCCAATCCGAAATTCAAGACCTGGGTCGAGATGTCCGGTGCCAAGAAAAAAATCGTAGATTCCGGGTAGTCTCGGTGGAGCCTCGCGCGGATCTTGCGCACGTAGTCGGCGGTCGGCTCGTGGTCTTCTTTCAGAGCGATCAAGATCTGCCCGTCCGAGGGCGAGATCAGCGCGCCCTCGCTCAGGGAGAGATTGAGCCCACTATTCGGCACGCCCAGGTTATCGAGCATGGTCGCGATTTCCGCGGGCGGTATCACCGTGCGGATGGTCTTCTCGATCTCCGCGAAGCGCCGCTCGGTCTCCTCGATGCGCAGCCCGGGGGAACCGCGCACGTGCAGTTTGATCAAGCCGGCGTCGACACTGGGAAAGAAGTCGCGGCCGAGCTGCGGAACCAAAACGACCACGCTTGCCACGACGAAGCCGAGGAAGCCCGTGACGAACACCACGCGGTGCTCCAAGGACCAGGCCAGCCAGCGACCGTAGCCGGTGCGCAAGCGCACGAACCCGCGGTCGAACGCAGCGAAGAAACGCCGCGCCAAGCCAGGCGGGCCGTGGTGCCCTTCGGCGTGTTCCTTGGCTTCTTTTTCGAGCAGGAAGCGCACCAAGGTCGGCACCAAAGTTCGCGACAACACGTACGAGGTGAGCATCGCGAACACCACCGCCAACGCGAGCGGCACGAACAGCGATTTGGCGGCGCCCGCGATGAACGTCACCGGCACGAACACGATGCAAATACACAGCGTGGAGACCAAAGCCGGGACCGAGATCTCTTGAGCGCCGTCCACGATCGCGCGAATGAAGGGCTTTTTCTGGCCCATATTGCGGTGAATATTCTCGATCGCGACGGTCGCGTCGTCGACCAAGATGCCGACCGCGAGCGCCATGCCGCCCAAGGTCATCACATTCAAAGTGTGGCCGAGCGCTCTCAGTACGATGATCGAGACCAAGATCGAGAGCGGGATCGAGACGACGACGATCAACGTGCTTCGCCAGCTGCCGAGGAAGAGCAAGATCATCAGCGCCGTCAGCGCGGCGGCGATGGCCGCCTCTTTGACCACGCCGCTGACGGCTGCGCGCACGAACACCGACTGATCGAACAGTAACGAGGCCTTGAGCTCCTTCGGCACCTTGGCTAGCGCCGCGGGCATGACGTCCCGAATGTGGCCCACCACATCCAAGGTGCTGGCATTGCCGTTCTTCAAGATCGACATCAGCACCGAGCGGCCGCCCGAGACGTGCACCATACTCGTCTGCGGCGCGTAGCCGTCACGGACGTTGGCCACGTCCCGGATGTAAACCGTGGTGTTGTTCACGGTTTTGACCGGGATATCCCCGAGCTCACTGATCAATTCGGGGCTCGAATTGATCACGATCGGGTACTCTTCGACGCCCATCTTGGCGGTGCCGGTCGGCAGAATCACGTTCTGTAGGCCGAGCGCGTTGTTCACGTCTCGCGGCGAAAGTCCCCAGGCGTACAGCCGCTGCGGATCGATATCGACCATGATCTGGCGCTGCTTGCCACCGTACGGATACGGGATCTGCGCGCCGGGCACGGTCACGATGTCCGCGCGGATGGAGTTGATGCCGTAGTCGAAGATCTGCTGTTCGCTGAGCGAGGTGCTCTCGAGCGCGATCTGCAAAATCGGGACGTTCGACGCGCTGTAGCGGATGATCAGCGGTGGGGTCGCGCCGGGCGGCATCGAGCGAATGACGGTTTGCGAGACCGCGGTCACCTGCGCGGTCGCGCCATCGATGTTGGCGCCCGGCTGGAAGAAGATCTTGACCACCGAGATGCCGTTCAGCGTCTGGCTCTCGACGTGCTCGATGTCATTGACGGTGGTGGTGAGGACGCGCTCGTAATTGGTGACGATGCGCTTCTCCATCTCCTCCGGCGGCAGCCCGCTATAGTTCCAAATCACCGAGATGACGGGGATGTCGATGTCGGGGAAAATGTCCGTCGGCATCCGTAGGATGGTGAACACCCCCAAGATGACGATCAGCATCGACATCACGACGAAGGTGTAGGGGCGCTGAAGTGCTACTCGTACGAGCCACATGGGAGAAACGGGGCGTTTCTGTGCATCCCGAAACGGCTCGGGCTACTCCAGGAAACTAGCCTCGTACCTCCTAGGGTCATCGACAGCGATCGTCCAATAGATTGTTCCGTATCCTGTGATACCTTCTGAGTATCGCTACGCGATAGACGCCAGAAAAACACATGGAACTGCGGCATTTACGCTACTTCGTCGCGGTGGCCGAAGAACTTCACTTCGGTCGGGCCGCGCAGCGCTTACACATTCAGCAACCTCCGCTCAGTCGACAGATCCAGGATCTCGAGTCCGAACTCGGCTTTCCGCTTTTCGAACGCTCGCGCCGGCGCGTCGAGCTGACTCCGGCGGGCAGCGCGTTGCTCGGCCGAGCCCGCCAAGTGTTCGACGCCGTGGACGTGGCGATCCACGACGCGCGCAGCGCGAGTGAGGGCGAGAGCGGTCGCTTGGTCATCGGCTATCCGTCCTCCCTCGCTTACAGTGGTCTCACCGAGTTGCTGCGTGCGTTCCGCACCCGCTTCCCGTCGGTCGAGCTGTCGCTGCGCGAGCTGCCCCCCGCCGACCAGATCGACGGACTCAAGGCCGGCAACTTGGACGTCGGCTTCGTGCGCACCTCGCTCGACGACCCCGCCTTGGTCGCCGAGTTGGTCCGCCGGGAATCGCTGATGGTGGTGCTGCCCGACGATCATCCGCTCGCCACGCGCCGCAGCATTCCACTCGCGGCGCTGGCCGAGGAACCATTCGTGATGTTCCCGCGCGCGCGCGGCCCCGCGTTCTTCGACCAATTGATGGCCCTGTGCGGCACGGCGGGCTTCACCCCGCGCATCGTACAAGAGGCCTCCCAGCTCGACATCGTGAGCATGGTTGCCGCAGGCTTCGGCGTTTCGATCATGCCCTCATCGATGCGCAACTTCCGCCGCCCCGGCTTGGCCTTTCGCGCGATCGACGGCGCCCCCCAAGTGGAGCTCCTGATCGTCTGGCGCCACCAAAATCTCTCCCCCGCCCTCCACAAATTCGTCGACCTCGTCCGCGTCGTAGGCGTCGATCGCCGCCACAAGCCCCAGTCGGACGCCTAGGATTTTTTTGATGGTCACAATCCCCGTCGCACCTCGTCACAGCCTTCGGCGTCCCAGCTCGACGCCCTTCGCGATCCGCGATCGGGGGGAACCCAGCACGACGCGAGCTGCGCTGCTGGATCGCGATCGCCCCCATTCCAAGCGCGCTTCGACCTTTGACGGCTCCCAAAATTTGACCACAGGGCCGCGTGAGCCTCGCCGATCCAATCCCGATCATCGTCGATTCGCCATGCCGTCGTGCCGCGCAGTCTCTACGACGAGGACCGCCGCGCAAAGCAAACCCAATCCCCTCTTCTCTGATCTCTGCGATCTCTGCGGCTGCTCGGTAACTCACATGCTGGACTCGCGTCCTGGACGATATCGCTCGTGTGTGAAATTCTCGTTCGTGCACGAATTACAATTTTCGGCGGGGAGAGGACCACGAGCATCGCTCGGCGTGGCACGGGCACGGGCACGGGTGAAGAGTCGCAGGTCACTAGATTTTTCGGGCTAGACTCGTGCTTTTAAGATTTGGCGAGTCGGGACTAGAGTGGGCGGTCATGTCGCCCACCGCCGTCAGTTCGCTCGCCCTGCTCGGTCTCGTCACGTGCCTCGCTGCGTGTGATGATCCACCGAAGCCTGCTGCTGAGGAGAAACCCGCCGTGTCGGCTTCGGCGGCGCCGCCGCCCGCGGTCGCGCCGATCGTACCGCCCGTACCGGCGCCGGTCGCGCCGTTGCCGCCGCAAAAGAAATTGTCCGAGTGCAAGGGCACGGCCGTGGTGTTCGACCAGCCGGGGCTCGAAGACGAGATCCGGAAGAAGCTGCAGAAGCCGGACGGCGCGATCACGATCGCCGATCTCGGCAAATTGCATTCGCTCAATTTGTCGCAAGCCAAACGCACCGCGCGGCTCGACACCTGCACGCTGTCGCACCTCACGGGCGTGAAGGACTTGTTTCTCGCGCCCGGCGAGTACGATGACTTGTCACCGCTGGCGGAGCTGAAGAATCTGGAGTCGTTGTCTGCGGCCCACAGCCAAGTGAAGGACACCGCGCCGCTGGCCAAGTTGAAGAAGCTCGACCGTTTGGATCTCGCGCACACTCAAGTCGCGGATTTGAGCACCGTCGCCACCCTGACGAACCTGACCGAGCTCACGCTGGACGACACACAGATCACCGACGTTGCGCCGTTAGCCAAGCTGACCAAGCTCGAGAAGCTCGGGATTCAGCACACGCAGGTCAAAGATGCTTCCCCGCTCAAGGCGCTGAAGAAGCTGAAGACTCTGTACGTCGCCGGAACGCCGGCCGATGAAGACGCGGTGACGCTCGCCGGCGTGCGCGGCAACGGCACCAAGGTGATCAACTAGTCACGTCAGGTGTGCAGGCCGCACTCGCGCTTGGTGGCCTCTTCCCACCACCAGCGGCCCGCGCGCTCGTGCTCGCCGGGCCGCGGGACGCGAGTGCATGGCTCGCAACCGATCGAGATGAAGCCTTGGTCGTGGAGCGCGTTGTACGGCACGTCGTTGGCGCGGATGTAGCTCCAAACCTTTTGCAGACTCCAGGCCGCGAGCGGATTGAGCTTCAGCAGTGGCTCCCCGTCGAGACCGCGATGCGAGTCGAGCTGCAGCACCGCAACGTCCGTGCGCGTCGGACTTTGATCGCGGCGCTGGCCCGTGATCCAAGCGCGCTGCTTGGAGAGCGCGCGCCGCATCGGCTCGAGCTTACGGATGCCGCAGCATTCACCGTGGCCATCGTCGTAAAAGCTGAATAGCCCTTTTTTCTCGACGAACGCCTGCAGCGGCTCGGCCGCGGGCGACATCAGCTCGATACTAACGCCATAGTGCGTGCGCGCCTTTTCGATAAAGCGGTACGTTTCGGGATGTAGCCGCCCCGTGTCGAGCGTAAACACCGAGAAGGGTAAGCCCGTCTTCACGGCGATATCGATCAAGGCGACGTCTTCGGCGCCGCTGAAGGCGATCGTCGCCTCGCGGCCGAAGCGTTCGAGCAGCCAACGGATCGTGCGTTCGGGCGGCGCCTTGTCGAATTCGAGCGCTAATTGCGCGATCTCGTCGGCGCTGAGTGCAGCCCCCGAAGCCGCGACCGCGCTGACCGCGCTGCCGCCGCCGAGGACCTCTTTGATGAACTGCAACGTGCTCGTGTACACACGGGCCTCGCCGTTGTCGGCTTCGACCACGAAGAATGGTGCCAAGTCGACTTTGTGCTTGGCCGCGAGCTTCAGGCCGGCCGATTCGGGATCGCCTTCGATCGCCCACACGACCTCATCGATTCGCGGCCACAGACCGCGGCTTTTGAGCAGCGACTCGGCGTCCACGCACTTCCTGCACGGCTCGCCGCTCAATAGTCGCTTCTTCACCATCGTGACGCGCATCGATTATCCGTTCTGGGTCGGGGGTGGCGGCTCGAACACGGGGATCTCCGCGGTCCGCTCCACGCGGTCACGCGACCAAACATCGAGCTTTTGCAGATCTTCCCAGACCTGAAGCGCCGAAGTGTAACGGTATTGCTCCTGACGGCGCAGCATCACGCTCACGACATCACCGATCGGCGTACCCAGGGCTTCCGCCTTGGCGCGGGGCACGCCATCGCGGATCTGAGCGATGATGCCGTCGTAGCCCTGAGTCGTATCGATGGGGTACACGCCGGTGTGCATCTGATAGATCAGGAGACCGAGCTGGTACAGATCGCTCTGCTTGGTCGAATAACCGCCTGCGGCGACCTCCGGAGCCA
Source organism: Pseudomonadota bacterium (assembly GCA_037200885.1). Lineage (GTDB taxonomy): Bacteria > Myxococcota_A > Polyangia > Polyangiales > Polyangiaceae > PMG-095. Next base: position 1,852,566 of record JBBCIN010000002.1, on the reverse strand, counting down.
TCAAGCGATGCTGCACGATCGACGGCTTGGCGCCATCGTAGCCATACAGCTCTTGCGCGATGCCGAGATCGCTCAGCTTGGCCGTCAAGCGCTCGCCCTGCACCACGAGCACGTTGCCGGCGTGTAAATCGTTGTGCACGAACTCATTGTCCGCCAAGTACTGCACGGCAAAGAGCAACTGCCGCGCCATGTCCACCACCAGGCGATCGGTGAACGGCGCCTGCAGCATCTCGTCCAGGCTGTGGTCGCAACGCTCCAGCACGAGGTAAAACAGCCCCGCCGTCTCGAAGTAGTCGTGCACGTACACGATGTTCGGGTGGCGCAAACGATACAGCCGCTCGGCTTCCTTCAGCCATTCCGCGCGGACCTGCTCGTACGGGCGATTGCCGGGTAGGAACACCTTCAACGCGAACGACTGATCGAATGGCCCGATGCAGTCGAAGACCGCTCCGAACGCGCCGCTGCCCAAGCGCCGGCCGAGCAGGTAGCTCGGACCGCGGGGTGAGCGAACGGCGCCACCGCTGGCCGGAATGGCTGGAAGAGGGTTGGTCATCGGGTGTAGGTAAGCTTGGGGACCAGCGGCGCATTTCTGCCATAGGTTTTCGAATTTCTCGAGGAATTTACCGCCCTCTTCTACATGGCCCCGATGAACGCGGCCTTGGCAGGCGATTTCCCGGCTTGTTGGGGTTGCATGGATGCACAAGGTCGGGTAATTGAGCCGCCCACATGTCGAACCGTGCACTTTGGAACGTCCGCCGCCGCCACGAATGGCTCACCACTCCCCTGAAGTCCAAGCGCCCCAAGCTGCGCGCCCGCAATCGCGTCGGCCTCGAAGCGGCGATCCAGCGCAAGGCCGCCCCGGCCGGCACTGACACCGCGCAATCCTGAGCGGCCGGCATGAGCCGGAAGTTGGCCCGCAGCGCGGCCAACGACTAGCAGATCGCGCATGCGACTCAACGTCGTGTGCGCGTCATTGTTTTTGTCTCCCCTGGTCTTGTGCGGCGGCTGCCTCGGTCGCGGCCAAGATGCGCACGAGCCGGGCGATCGACTCGGCACCTACCACGCCACCGGCAAACTGGTGAGCGACAGCTGCCAGGCCGCCATACTCGGCGTCAGCAATGATTGGCAGTTCGACGTAAAGCTCTCCCGCGAGAGCGACACGCTCTACTGGCTCAACGGCGAAGAGGCGATCCCCGGGACGATCGCCAGTGACGGCGTGTCGTTCGGTTTCGAGAGTGGAGTCGAGGTCACGTTGCAAGAGTCCAAGCCTGGGCTGCCGGGCTGCGTGATTCAACGCACGGACAGCGCGAACGGCGCGCTCAGCTCGAGCAGCACGACGGACGTGCCGCGCTTCGCGGCCAACATGAGCTTCAGCTATGCGGTGAAGAGCGGCAGTGAGTGCGCAGGCTTCGTCGGCGTCGAAGGCGGCTTCACGGCTCTGCCGTGCACGGTTTCCTACTCGCTCAACGCGCAGCGCACGGCCCTCCCGCCGAAGGTGGATTGACCCCTGGCGAGCGCGACTCGAGCCCTCGCAGGTTCGGCCTTCACGGTTCGGCCAGTGAGCCGTCGCCCTAGCCCAAGCGAGAATGACGCCGCGACTGTTCACCGAAACGCCTCGTAAGTACGAAGAAAAGCCTGGATCGCTCGAAGCGACCATGCTAGGTTCTGAACCAACGTGCAGGCTGGAATCATCGTTCCCGGGCTTGTCCGGTGGAGGAGCACCCCCGCGCCTGCACTCTTGGGTCGAGACCGCTCCGTTGTCGGAGGGGTCTCCTTTCGGAAGCGCCCACCACCGCAGCTTACCGAGCGATCGAGTCTCTACCTCAGAGGCTCTGTGGCTCGCTCGAGCAGCGCCGCGGGCGTCCGGCTATTGGCCGGAGGAGGACAGGCATGATTAGTAGTTGTACCTTTATCCCGGAGGTGGACCCTCGAGGTTAGCCGAGCGAGGTCGGCCGCGCCGTTCGCTGCGTAGCCAGGGCCTTGTTATCTACGGCTAGGTACCGTCTGAGGCTGCGCGTCGATCGCGCAGTCGCGCAGTGCCGCCGCCCCTCACCCCCTCCGGGATTCTGGGGCTACGACAACCCGGGTGATCCAACGGATTGCCCGGGTTGTTTTTTATTTTGCGCCGGTACCCCTCCTGACAACAGGAACCTACTGGTGTAGACCGTCCCCGGTGATGACCCTGCTTTCGACGCTGAGCGCGTCGCTGGACCACTTTTCGCTGTTCGCCCCTGGCCAGGATTTCTTCTGGCAGAACGCGATCTTCGACAAGTCCCGCTGGGAGCCGTTTACCAAGGGCACGCGGATCTTTCTGACGATCACGACCGCGCTGCTCTTGATGTACGAGATGCGCGCCGCGCGCCTGCGTGAGCGCATCTCGAAACGGACGAAACGCTGGGTCGCGGTGACGCTGACCGTAGTCGCGTTCTTCACCTACTTCGACTTCTTCAATCCGAACGTTCGCTACAGCGAATACTACCACCGCCACGAGTTCTTTCACTATTACCTCGGCTCCAAGTACTTCAAGGAAATCGGTTACACCGAGCTCTACGAATGCACGGCCATTGCCGAGGTCGAACTCGGGCGGCGCGCCGCGGTCGCCAGTCGTGATTTGCGCGATCTGCACGTCAACTTGATCAAACCGATCAAAGATACGTACGTCCTCACCCACCCCGAAAAGTGCAAGGACAAGTTCACGGCCGCACGCTGGGAGTCGTGGAAGAAGGACGTCGACTGGTTTTATCACTCGTCGGTCGGTAGCTACTGGGACAATATGCAGAAGGACCACGGCTACAATCCGCCGCCGGTCTGGGGCATGACGGGTAAGCTGTTCGCGAGCATCGCGCCCGCGGGAGATACCTTCTTCAAGATCCTGTCGATGATCGACGTGGGCTTCCACGTGGGCATCGTGCTGCTCTTTTATTGGGCCTTCGGCTTCCGCATCATGGCGATCGCCACGGTGTTTTGGGGCTGCAACGCGCCGGCCAACTTCTATTGGACGGGCGGTGCGTTCCTACGCCAAGACTGGCTGTTCATGCTGGTCGCGGCCGTGTGTTGCGCCCGTAAGCGCAAGTTCGGCCTCGCCGGCGCAGCCCTCACCTGGTCGGCACTGCTGCGCGTGTTCCCCGTCATCTTCTTCGGTGGCTGGGGCATCATGGTCGTCTACGAAGTCATTCGCCGGATCCGCTTCGGCACGACCGGGGAGGTCCAAGCCGCGACGGGCAAGCTTTCGATCAAGCGCGAGCCCGGCCTGCTCGGTTACTTGCACCCTGACCACCGGCGCCTGCTCGCGGGCGTCTTGGTTGCAGCCGGAGTACTGATCCCGGCCAGTGTGATCGTGTGCGGTGCGGACTCCTACAAGCAGTTCTTCGGTCACACCATCAAGGTGCACGGCACGACGCCGCTGACCAACACCATGGGGCTCGAGACCATGCTCGAGCACACCTGGGACAATCGCATGCGCTTCATGCGCGACGACAACATGGATGATCCGTTCAAGGGCTGGAAAGAGGGTCGGCTCGCTCAGTTCAAGAAGGTAAAGCCACTGTTCTTGCTGATCGTCGCGGGCGTCTTCGCCTGGACCGCCTGGGCGCTGCGTCGGACGCGGCTGCTTTGGGTGGGGCTCGCGCTCAGCGTGTGCTTGGTCATTTCGATGACCAATCTGACTTGTTATTACTATTCCCTGTTCCTGGCCGCGCCCGCGCTAGTCAAAGTGCGTCCGTCACTCGGCCCCCCGCTGGTGATGACGAGCGGCATCAGCACTATCCTGCTGTACGCACCGAGCGGGTTTTATTGGGTCGACGATCGCTTCGTCGCCCAGGCGTGGCTGTTCTTCGCGCTCAGCGTGATGTTCCTGTACGCCTACTCACGCCCGTTCAGCGTCGCGCGACTCAAGGCGTGGTGGGATGGCAAACCCGAGCCGAAGACGCCCCGCAGTCTCCCCCCGGCGGCGCCCGCACCCGCCGCGGAGTGAGCTAGAGCCGAACCCGGGAGCGGAATTCGACCGTTCCCGGGACTGGTACTTTGAAGCGGTACAGCGTGCCATCGTCGGGCACGCTGCCGTCCCAAGTGCCGCCCGCGGTGGTGACGTACAACGTGTCGAGCTCGGGGCCACCGAATGCGGCTGACGAGACGCGGCCGACCGGCAGAACCGCGCGCTCGAGCACTTCGCCCTCCGTGTTCATGCGAACCAGCGCCGAGCCGTCCCAGCGCGCGCTCCAGACCTGGCCCAGGCGATCGACGGTCATGCCGTCTGGGATCCCCTGTTCGCGCGGGGCACGGTGAAACACCCGGCGATTGACCAGCGCGCCCGTTTCGCGCAGGTAATCGGCGACGTAGATCAAGTAAGTCGTGCTGCAGGTCCAATAAAATTGGCGCAAATCCGGGCTGAACCCCATGCCGTTCGCGCACCCCGTTCCCTTCCACAGGGTTTCGACCGAGCCGTCCTGATCGATGCGATAGAGCCCGCCGCTCTGGTCGGTCTTCCCGATGGTACCGGCGAACACCCGCCCTTCCGGGTCCGCAATCGCGTCATTGAAGCGAACCATGCCGCTGTCGATCTGTTCGGCAATGACCCGCCGCGTGCCGTCCTTGCCCAGCGTGGCGATGCGGTCGACCTCGAACAAGAGCAGCGAACCGTCCTCCTGGAAGGTGAAACCGCCGATCTTCTCCGAGCTTTCGTGAAAGCACTCGTGCTCACCGCTTTCGTGGTCGACACGGAACAGCCGCCCGCTGTCGATGTCCGCCCAATACAAGCGCCCTTCGCGTTCGTCCCAAAGCGGGTTCTCGCCCACCTGGCACTGATAGTTGGCGACAGGCTCGACGCTGAACATGACCAACGCGCCCTCGAGCACTAGAGCAGATTGCGCACGCGCGCGATCACCTCGGCCACGCCATCGGGGAACGGCCGCAGCGCGACATCGAGATGGTGCGACTCGGACTCGATCCCAGACACGGTGACCAAAGGCGCGAGCACTCGAATCAAGCGCTGCGCGGATTCGTTCTTCGCGAACTTGGGGTGGCGCATCAGGTCGATCACGATCCGGTCGTCCTTGGCGTCCACCAAGATCGGCGGACGCTTCGGCATGTATGCGGCCAAGTTGCCGGGCTTGCTCAGATCCAACGCGCCTGATCGGAGCAGCCCCGCGATGGGAGTGGTCGACGTATCGTCTGTCACTTTCAGCGATATGTTCGCCAGGCGGATCTCCAGGCACAGCTCGGTCGCGTTGGCACGCACGCGCTCGATATAGACCACTGCGGAAGCGCGCACCGGCGTGCCCATCAGATCGAGCGAAGCTGCCACACGCACCCCGGGAGGGACGGCTTCGAGCTCGATGTCTTTGGGCGCCTTCTTGCCCGCGCCCTTCACCGCCAACCAGCGTAAAGCGGCCAGCGGTACACCGAAGCGCATGGCTAACGCATTGCGTAGCAAGCGCCATAGCTCCTCCGGATGATCCTTCAGGTAGATGCCGACCGCGCCACCGATTTCCCGTACGTCCATGAGTTTGCGCTCGGGAGTAAGCCACAGGATTGTGTGGAGGCCAACGCACACGTTGTCGGCCGCCGCGGCGCCCCAAAAGCGGCTTGACTAGGGCTGCGCCAGTACGTGATTTTTGCGCGATCACTGCTAGTACTCAGTGATGGTAAGCCCCGTGCGTATCCCGCCCGCGGCGGTGCACGACACGCTCCGTCGGCACCTTTTGGCGGTCGGCTACCCGCTCGTGCTCGACCTCGAGCAAAGCCAAGGAGCGCTCGCGGTCGACGCGCTCACGGGCGATCGATACCTGGATTTCGCCAGTTTTTATGGCTCGAATCCGCTCGGCTACCAGCACCCGAAAATGCTCGAGCCAGAGGTCCAAGCGCGGCTGGCTCGCGCGGCAACCGTCAAAGTCGGGAATCCGGACTTTTACACCGCGTATTACGCCGAGTTCGTCGAAACGCTGGCTCGCACCGCCGCGCCCCCTGAATTGCCGCACTATTTTTTCGTCGAAGGCGGCGCGCTCGCGGTCGAAAACGGCATGAAGGCGGCCTTCGACTGGAAGGTGCGCAAGAATTTGGCCGCGGGCAGGCCGGCGGGGGGCAACCAGATCCTCCACTTCGAACAGGCATTCCACGGTCGCGCTGGCTACACGTTGAGCGTCACCAACACCGATCCGACCAAGACGCTGCACTTCCCGAAGTTCGATTGGCCGCGCGTGCCAGCGCCCAAAGTATCGTTCCCGCTGGCACGCCATCTGGCGGATGTGGTGGAAAGCGAGCGCGCATCCATCGCCGCGGTCGAGCGCGCGTTCGATCAGCGCGGCCATGACATCGCCGCCATTTTGATCGAGCCAATCCAGTGTGAGGGTGGCGACAACCATTTCCGCCCGGAGTTTTTGGCTCGCCTCCGCCGTATTGCTGACGAGCGCGAGGCACTGCTGATTTTCGACGAGGTGCAGACGGGCGTCGGACTGACGGGCGCCTGGTGGGCGTTTCAAAAGCTCGGCGTCCAGCCGGACGTACTCTGCTTCGCCAAAAAGATGCAGGTCGGCGGCATCATCGTGTCCCCCCGCATCGACGAAGTCGAGAGTGTGTTCGCGGTGCCTAGCCGGATCTCCAGCACCTGGGGCGGCTCGCTCGTAGACATGGTGCGCGCCACGCGCATCCTGGAGATCATCGAGGAGGACCGACTGCTCGAAAATGCCACGCTGCGTGGGGCCGAACTGCGCCAAGGCCTGGAAACTCTGGCCGAGCGGTTGCCGGCGGTGACTAACGCCCGCGGCCTCGGCGCGCTGTGCGCCATCGACCTGCCGTCGGCGGAGCTACGCAACCAAGTGGTCAAGCGCTGCTTCGCCGAGCACTTGATCATCTTGGCCTGCGGGCAGCGCGGGATTCGCTTTCGCCCGTTTTTGAACGTCGATTCCGAGAGCGTGGCCGAGTGCTTGCTGCGGCTCGAGCGCGCCGTGCGTCACGTGCTCGGTGCGGCGCACACTAGCGCGGCTTAGTCGCGCTTGGCGTCGGGCAACGCGTTGGCGGCGGTGGCCTCGGGCGCCGCGCTGATCTCGCTCGCGGATACCCCGCGCGCGTTGAGCTCCGTGCGCACGCGCTCACCCACGGACTGCGCGAGCCGACCCAAAATGTCCGGTACGTCACGAAGTAGCGCCGACCAAGCGCTGCTCTCGTCGCCCTCGACCGTGAGCAATTGAGCCGAGCCATCCTTGCCGATGGCAATCACTGCCACCGGATCGAGCTCGACGGCGCCGCCTGCGCCGTGGCCGCCCGATTTGCCGCCCAGCTTGGCGCTCTTGCCGCCCGCCGTGGCGCTGCCGGCGCCAAAAGCGATCTTCAAGCGGTGCACCGGAATGACCGTGGCATCCCCCGCCTGCTGCGCTTGGCCGACGATGGTCTCGGTCTTCGAGATCCCATGCACGCCCGAGAGCAGGCTGCTCACGATGTCACCGATCTTGGATTCGCTCATGGCGTCTGAGTCACTCACTTGCGGGCGCGGTCGAGCGCCGCGCCACAGATGTTTGCTTTAGCACGGATCCGAGCAGGTCCACGACCAGGCGCACGGGCCAAATCCGGAATCGGCCATCAGCCGCGAGCGCCAGGCGATCCTCCGAAGCCCACCCCGGCGTCTGGTTGATCACGTAGCGATTGGGCAACACCCCCGACAACATGTACAAGGCGGCTAGGATTTGCCCGGTCAGCGCGACGTCGCGAAAGGAATATTCGGCGTCCAATTGCAGCGAGCGGACCTCGAAAACGCGCTCCTTTTCCCACCAAGAAAGGAGCGTTTCGAGCGGGTCGAGGCTCTGAAAAAAACGCGCGATCGAGCGTTCGAAGCGGGAGAAGTGCACCGCATTCGGCGGCGGCTCGAGCGGCGTGGGGTCGAGCTTTTTTGGACGACGGCCGAACCAGCGCGACAGCGGTAAGCGCACGAGTTGCCGGCCGAACAGGTGGCAGGTCAGAAACGGCTTCACACCGTGAGCCGCAATGGCACTGACCGCGATCGGCCCGAGGCCGATGCCGAGTGCCAACGCCCAGCTACCGGAAGGCTCCGCGCGCGCTTGCAGATTACTGCTGAGCGAAACTGGCAACCAATACAGAAGCAGCGCAAAAAGCCCTAGCGAGAGCGCGCACAGGGCCAGCCAGAGCATGAGCTGTGCGCGCCGAAGCGCTACTTCTTGTCGCCAATGCCGAGCTGCGGCGTCGCCGCGGACGGCAACGCATCCGGCGCGATCGCGGTCTTGGGCGCAGGCAGAATTTGAATGCCCTTACGAAGTACGGCGGTCTTGCCCCGGTGCAAGGCCAGCATGTGGGGCACGCCGTCCTCACCGACGACGACAAAGGCGCGCGGCTCGACCACGATCGCGCCGCCAGCACCGCCGACCTCGGCGCCGGCGTCCTTTTCTTCGTTTCCTCGCTTGGCCGTCCCACCAACGTCACCAATGGCGGTGCCGAACGCGATACTGATCTTGCTCAGGGGCAGGACCTTGGCCTGGCCGGCGTCACGCACGCTGCCCACCACGCCGTCCGCCTTGGAGACGCGACCGAGCTCGCCCAACAGTTCGCTCATCAAGTCCTTGAGATCCATGCGTGAAACCAACCAATCACGGGCTGCGACGTTCGTCAAAGCCAAATCCAGCCGGCCGATAGCGTTGCCGGACGCGGCCCTGCTAAAGTGCGGCGCGATGAGAGAGCTCAAGCTTGGCACTTTGACGGCCCGTGTCACGGGTGGAATTGACCGCGAGGGCGGCGGCTCGGGCCCCATGGTCGTGCTCTTGCACGGCTACGGCGCGCCGGGCACGGATCTGGTGCCGTTGTGGCGTGAACTGGCTGTGCCGCACGAAGTTCGCTTCGTCTTCCCGGAAGCGCCGCTCGACCTCGGCTTCGGTGGACGCGCCTGGTGGCCACTCGACATGGCCCGCTTGCAAGATCGCTTCTCGAAGAGCGCGGTCGAACGTCTGATCGCGGAAGTCCCAGCCGGGATCGACGCCGCCCGCGAAGCGCTGTACGAGCTGCTCGCGAGCTTGGAGCGTGACTTCGGAGCTGTGCCCGAACAAACCCTGATCGGCGGTTTTTCTCAGGGCGCGATGCTCGCGACCGACACCGTGCTGCGCAGCACCCGCGGCTTCGGCGCGCTCGCCATCTTGAGCGGGAGCTTGATCTCCCACGACGAATGGTTGCCGTTGATGGGCGCGCGCCGGGGTCTGCCCGTGCTACAGAGCCACGGCCGCGCCGACCCGGTCTTGCCCTTCGACATCGCCGAGCAATTGCGCGCGGAGCTCGTCTCTGCGGGGCTGCCCGTGGAGTTCATCGCCTTCAATGGCGGGCACGGCATTCCGGGCGGAGTGCTGGAAGGTCTGACTCGATCGATTGTCCGACTCACCGCGCCACAACCTGCATGAAAATCGCTGCCATCGATATCGGCACCAACTCGATCCACATGGTCGTGGTCGAGGTGAATCCCGATCACGGCCTGAGCGTGATCGATCGCCAAAAGACCATGGTCCGCCTAGGTCAAGGCCTGTTCGAGACCATGCGCCTGAGCGAGCGCGCGTTCGCGGACGGGCTGGACGTGCTGCGCCGGTACGTGAAGCTGGCCGAGAGTCGCGGCGTCGAGGAAGTGCTCGCGGTGGCCACCAGCGCCACTCGCGAAGCCGAGAACGGCACCGAGTTCTTGGACGCGACGTTCCGTGAAACCGGCATCTTGCCGCGCGTGATTTCAGGCACGGAGGAGGCGCGGCTGATCTTCTTGGCCGTGCGCCACGCGCTCGATCTGCAACAAGAGCGCACCCTGGTCCTGGACATCGGTGGCGGCAGCGTCGAGCTCTCCCTCGGCACGCAGAACGCGGTGTACATGAACGAAAGCCTGCGTCTGGGCGTGCAGCGGCTGCTCGATCACCACGGCACTTCGGCGCCGCTCAGCATGCGCCAACTGTACGAGCTGCAAGGCTACGTGCACGGCGCAGCGGCCGAGGTCATGTCGCAAGCGCACAAGCTTCGCTTCGATCGCGTGGTCGGCACCTCCGGCACGATTCGTACGCTGGGCGAGGCCGCGCACTTGGCCGTCGACGGCACGCCCTTTCGCTCGTTGAACGCCCAAACCGTGCGAAGGCGCGACATTCGCGAGCTCACCCGGCGCTTGGTCGAACTAGACCCCGCCAAGCGCGCCAAGATCGAGGGCATCGGTGAAGCGCGCGCCGACACCATTCATCTGGGCGGGGTCTTGCTCAGTGAGCTGTTGGAGATGGCCGAGGTCGAGGAGCTCACGCTGTGCGACGCTTCGCTGCGCGAAGGGGTGATCTGGGATCACTTGGAACGCCATGGCCGCGCACCCACGACCCACGCGCCCATCCCCGATCCGCGCCGCCGAAGCATCGTCGAGCTGGCACGCAAGTACGAGCGAGACGACCCACGCGAGCATCACATCGCGCGGCTCGCGCTCGAGCTTTTCGATCAAACGCTGGAGATCCACGGCTTCGGGCCCTATGAGCGGGAGCTGCTCGAGTTTGCGGCGCTGGTGCACGGCGTGGGCCGGCAGATCGGCTACGCCGATCGCCACCGTCACTCGCGCTACATCGTGCGCAACTCGACGCTGCGTGGCTTTACCGACGACGAGATCGAGTTACTCGGGCTGATCGTGTTTTATCATCGGCAGGAACGGCCGAAGAAGAGTCACGATCGATTGATCCACCTCAGCTCCGAACAGCAACGCTTGATCAGGGTCCTTTCTGGAATGCTCCGGCTCGCGGTGGCGCTCGACCGCGGGCACAGCCAGCTGGTGAAGCGCCTGCGCTGCTACGTTTTCCCGACGCGCGTGGACATCGTGGTCGACGGCCCGGGTGATCTCGAGCTCGAGCTGCTTGCGGCGCGCGACAAGCTCGAGCCGCTCGCTCGAGCCTTGAAGCGCGAACTGACGATCGAGCGCACCGCGCCTTCTTACGCCGCGGGCGAGCCGGCGCTGCGCGCTTAGATCGTGAGCACGAGCGCGCCACTCACCGCGCCGTTGCGCAGATCCTCGAGCGCGCGATTGGCCTCGCCCAGGGCGTAAGATTGCACCTCGGTGTGGATCGGAATCCTCGGCGCGAGCTCCAAAAATTCCAGACCATCACGGCGCGTCAGGTTGGCGACCGAGCGCAAGGTGCGCTCACCCCACAAGAGCTCGTAGGGAAACGACGGAATGTCGCTCATGTGGATCCCGGCGCAGACCACGTTGCCGCCCTTGCCCACCGCACGCAGCGCGCGCGGCACCAGCGGTCCCGCGGGCGCGAAGATGATCGCCGCATCGAGCATTTCGGGCGGGGCTTGATCCGAGCCACCCGCCCAGACGGCCCCTATTTTCCTCGCAAATTCTTGATTTTTCAGATCACCCGGGCGAGTGAACGCGAACACCTTGCGGCCCTGATAGGCGGCCACCTGAGCCACGATGTGCGCCGCCGAGCCAAAGCCGTACAAGCCCACGCGCTCTGCATCGTACGTCAGACTGAGCGCGCGATAGCCGATCAAGCCCGCGCACAACAACGGCGCCGCTTGTAGATCCGAAAATGAGCCCGGCAGCGGCAACGCGAAGCGCGGATTGGCGACCGTATACTCGGCGTAGCCGCCATCCAGTTGGTAGCCCGTGAACTCTGCGCGGTCGCATAGGTTCTCGCGATCGCTCAGGCAGTAGCGACAATCCCCGCAGGCGTGTCCGAGCCAAGGCACGCCTACCCGTTGCCCCTCGGTGAAGCCCTCGACACCATCGGCGATCGCCGCCACGGTCCCGACGATTTGGTGACCCAAAATCAGAGGCTGTTTGGCATGCGACAGCTCGCCATCGCGCACGTGCAGATCCGTTCGGCAGACTCCGCAAGCGCGCACTCGGATCAACAATTGACCGAAGGCAAGACGTGGGCTCGGGACTCGCTGTTCCAGCAAGGGCTCGCGCGGCGCCTGAAGCACCATGGCGCGCATTGAGTTTTCCAAACGTGCTCCCTCTGACGCCTGGCGACGCGTCAAAGGGCAGCATGACACCGGCCACCGGGTGGGAAAAGCAAACCGGCTGTTGCTTCCTGCCACAGCGCGTTAAGCGCCGAATATCACAGGTAGAATCGGCTAGGTTTCAGACGCGATTTTCGAGTCCAGGAGAACCCTGAGCTGGTGGTTCGGGCGTCGACTCCCCACGCCGTGCGTGGTACGCGCCGGGGCCCGAATTTTTCGCTGCGACGTTCCCAGCCCGATGGCCGAAATTCCCCCCCTCGCCGAAACCGACCCGGATCTCGATCGCATCACTGGCGAGGAGGAGCGCACGCTGGCCAAGGTCACCGAGCATCTCGGCCAGCGCGTTCAAGAACAGCCGCGTCAAAGCACGGACTACGACGCGCAGCTGCTCGATCTTCGCGATCAGATCGCCGCCGCACGCACGGAAGACGTGCCGCCTTTGCTCGAGCAGATGGAGCGCTTACACATCCTGTCTACCCGCAAGCGCGAGGCCACCGAGGTGCACGTCGACGCGAAGGCGCCGTACTTCGGGCATCTCGCGTTGGAGGAGAACGGCAAGCGCCGGGACGTGCTGATCGGGCGCGGAACCTACCTCGACAGCACGGCCGGGATTCGCATCGTCGATTGGCGCGATGCGCCTGTCAGCCGGCTGTTCTACCGCTACGAAGAAGGCGACGACTACGACGAGGTGTTCGGCGACCGCGAGGTGTCCGGGACGGTCGTCACGCGTCGCAGCCTCACGATCGTCGATTCGACGCTGCGCCGCGTGAGCGCACCGCAGGGCTCGTTCGCGCGCCGCAGCACCGGTGAGTGGCGTCGTCTGGAGAACAACAGCACCAAGCTCTCGGGGGGCGCCGGGACCGCGACGCGCGCGGCCCAACACCACCGTCCGGGCAAGCTCGGCGTGGGCCAAGAGGGCGGCGACGACAAGCACTTGAAAGAGATCACGCCGCTGATCGATCGCCGGCAGTTCGAGCTGATCACCAGCCCGGATTCAGGCTTGGTCGTGATCCAAGGCGGCGCAGGCAGCGGCAAGACGACCATTGGTCTGCATCGCCTGGCGTACTTGGCCTTTCACGACGCGCGCCGCTTCCGTCCCGACCGCATGCTCGTCGTGGTCTTCAACGATGCGCTGGCGCGTTACATCTCGGAGGTGCTGCCGGCCCTCGGAGTCGGCGGCGTCGCCATCCGCACGTACGAGAATTGGGTTCAGAAGCTCCGTCAGAGCCTGTTCCCTCGCCTGCCGTCGCGCTACCACGACGACACGCCGGGGGTCGTCACGCGGCTGAAAAAGCACCCGGCCATGCTGCGCGCGATCGACGCCCATGTGGCGGCGCTCGCCCAGCAATTCGAAGCCGAAATCAGCGCCGCCCTGGGCGACGATCCGGAAGCGCCCGCGGTGCTGGCCGCGTGGCACGGCTCCGCCGAGCGACCGCTCGGTCATCGTCTGCACGCGCTGATCGCGCTCACCGAACCCAGTTCCAGCCTGAAGCTCACGCGCGACGCACGCGTGGGCGTCGAGCGCGTGGCCCGCGCCGCCCTGCGCGACGCACGCGACGTGACGGCGAACTGGGCGGAGCTGCTCTCGGATCGCGCCATGCTGGGCGAGTATTTCACGAACTTCGCGCCCGGGGCGTTCAGCGCGGGCGAGCTCGACCGCGTGCACGCCTGGTGCGTGGCGCGCACGGCCGAGGCGATCGCCGACATCGAAAATCGCAACGACGAGCGCGCTGCGCGCCGTGAGCAGCGCAAAGAAGAAGCGCCGCAATCGCTGAAGAACCTGGACGAACAACGCGAGCCCGAGACCGAAGAAGAGGACGACGAGCACAGCGGTCGTCGCCGCGGCGTCGATGGCGCCGAGCTGAACGAAGGCGCCAAGCTCGACCTCGAAGACGACACACTGATCTTGCGCCTCAGCCAACGGCTACGCGGACCGCTGACGCGCGGCGCGACCAACAAAGATCCGCTGGTCTACGAACACATTTTGGTCGATGAAGCTCAGGACCTGAGTCCAGTCGAGCTGGCCGTCGTGCTCGACTGTTCGAGCAAGGCTCGCAGCATCACCCTGTCCGGGGACGTGCAGCAGCGCTTGCTGATGGACAACGGCTTTTCCGACTGGAAAACCGTGCTCGGCGAGCTGGGCTTGGACCACGTCGAGATCGAACCGCTCAAGCTCAGCTACCGCTCGACTTCGGAGATCATCGAGTTTTCGCGGTACGTGCTGGGTCCGCTGGCCAGTAAGGACGAGCCCGTCGCGGTACGCGTCGGCGCTCCGGTCGAGCTGTTCAGTTTCAGTCACAGCGGCGACGCGTTGGCGTTCCTGGCCGAGGCCCTGCGCGAGCTGATCCAGAGCGAACCGTCGGCGTCGGTGGCCGTGGTCAGCCGCTATCCCGAGCAAGCCGACGTCTACTACGAAGGCTTGAAGCGCGGCGAAGTGCCGTACCTGCGTCGCATCGCCGAGCAGGATTTTCCGTTCAAGCCCGGCATCGATGTGACGGACGTGCGCCAAGTCAAAGGCCTCGAATTCGACTACGTGATCGCTGTCGAAGTTTCGGACGCAGCCTACCCGGCCGAGGACGAAGCGCGCCACCTCTTGCATATTTGCGCCACGCGCGCGGCCCACCAGCTCTGGATCCTGACCACCTCACGGCCTAGCCCGTTGATTCCCGCGGAACTGCGCGATCGCGCATATTGAGTCCCATCATGCGTGTCTCGTGGCGCTACGCGCTCGCTCCCTTGCTCCCGCTGCTGACAGCGTGTGGCGCTGCCACCGCACGCGCGCCGCTCGGCTCGACGCTGTATCCGTCATCGCCCGAACGGGCACCCGAGACGGCTCCTGCAATACCCGCTGGCGTCCCCGATGACATCGTGGCTCGCTCCGCGCAGCCGTTTCGCGGACAGCGCAACGCGGATGGCCAAGCGCTCGACCAAGCGAGCCTGTTCGACGAACTTTCGAAGTTCGACGTGGTGTGCTTGGGCGAAGCACACGATGCGCCGCGCGATCATTTCGCCGAGCTGGCGATCGCCGAGGGCATGGAGCGCCGCGCGCGCGTTTCGGGCCGAGCCCTGGGCTTCGGCTTCGAAATGTTTCAAGCGCCCTACCGCGCCGCTCTGCACGCGTACGGGACGGGGCGCTTGGACGACGCCGGGCTGCGCAAACGAACTCACTATGACGAGCGCTGGGGCTACCCATACGCCTACTACCGGCCCGTGCTGGCGCTCGGACGCGCCTACGGCTTGCCGCTCAAGGCGCTCAATGCCTCGCGCGAATTGACGCATTCGGTCGCAGAAAATGGCCTGGCCCAGCTCGATCCGCGGCTGCGCCGGCAATTGCCGGCCGAATTGGATCTGGACGACCAAGAGCATCGCGCCCAGTTCGAGGAACTGATGGCCGATCACCCCCGCGCCGAAGGCATGGATCTGAACAACTTCTACGCCGCGCAAGTGGTGTGGGACGAAACCATGGCCGAAAACGCGACCAACTGGCTGACCAAACGCGCGCCGATCCGGCAGCTCTTGGTCTTGGCCGGCAGCGCGCATTGCCGACACGCAGCGATCCCCGCGCGCATCGAGCGCCGCGAGCGCCTGCGAGTCGCCAGTGTTCGGCTCAGCGCCGAGAAAGCCGCCGATAGCGAAGGCTTCGACTACACGTTGGTCTTCGACGGCAAGTAACGCACGCGCCTAGGCGACGACCGGCAGAGCCGCGTGCTCGAGCCGCGAGCGCCGCACACACATGCGCGCGTCGACGCCGATCACATCGCCCACGGCCAGCGCTTCCCAGACGTTTTCACCCTGCAGCGGCTCGCTCGAGACGATGAAGTGATTCACCCGTCCGGTGACGGACGGCGCTTCGCACGCCGCCGACAAGCTCTGACACGTGCCGCGGTCCGAACAGCGCGTTTTGTAGGTAGAAAAGAACAATTCCTTGCCGCCTTGCGCGGCCACCAAGCACTCCCCGTTGGTGGCCACGACCGTCAGCAAGGCGCGTGTGCCGTCCGTGTCGCACAGCTCGCGCGCGCGGTTCACCGCTTCCTTGAGCGCGCAGTTGATCGATTCGATGTCGTGGTCGTCCCCCAGCGGTCCGAGCCGCTCGAGCGCGCTCAGGAAAACGAAGAACAGGACCTCACTGTCCGTCTCGCCCAAGATGTAGCGCCGAAAGCGCGGCGCGACCTGAGTCAGCAGGGCTTCACGCTTGGCTTCGAAATTGGGAATATCGCCGTTGTGCGCAAACACCCAGCGCCCGTACTGAAACGGGTGACAGTTGAAGATCGTGCTCGAACCTTGGGTGGCTTTGCGCACGTGCGCGAGCACGGTTTCGGACGACACGACGCCGCTCAAGCGATGAAAGAGCGCATCACCCAAAGCAGTGGTGGGACTGCGCGTCACGTGCGGCGAGCCATCGACATAGAAAGCGACGCCCCAGCCATCCGGGTGCTGATTGCTTTGGATGCCGAGCGCATTTTCGGCGGCCAGCAGCGAGCGGTGAACTTGGCTCGGAATAACGCTGCGAAAGCCGAATAGGCGACACATGCTCGACCCTTCATTAGTAGCATTCCTGTCACGCCTTGGCGTCAGGCAAGCGTCCGGACCGGTCAATCTCCAATTCCCGCCTGCTTGGAATTGCGTCCAAAGCCCATCCGGACGGGGCATCCCACTCACGGGAGTTGTTTGCGCACACCTGCGCGAAGCGCTGAGTGTGCACGGCGTGGTTACCGAACGCTACTAGGCGCCCCCGGGCCGAGGGGGCGATCGCGATCCAGCATCGCACCCCGCGGCGCGATCGATTCAGCGCTGCCACGCACGCACTCAGGCGCAGGGCTCGGTCTTCAGCCGTGCGCTGATCTCCGCGACGAATCGCTCGATATCACCCAGGCGTTTTTCCAGCACATCGCGCACGATCTCGGGATCGACCGCGGTATAGCCATGCACCAGCACGTTGCGAAAGCCCACGGCGGAACGTAAGAAGCGAGCGGTTTCGTCCGTGAGCCAGCCCGCGTGGAGCAGCAAGCCAAACATCGCGGCACTATCGCTAGGCTCCCCGAGCCGCTCGTCTGAAACGATATGCGAAGCGACGTCCTGCACCGCTTGAATGCAGATCTGCAGCGTGTGCTCGACGAAGCGACGCTCCTTGACGTCGATTGAAATACGCTCGGCGCGCGCCAGCGAGCGGAGCTCGCTGAGGCAGGTTTCGATGAAGGCGAGCTTCTTTAGGACGAGATCGGCGTCCGTCATGAGTTTGCTCGCTTTCGGTATTGGCGGAGCATCGGCAACAGATCGAAGTATTCGTTCCGTGAGCGGACTTCGAACGCGATGCGCCGACTCTTGTCCTTTTCCAGCACCAGGATGCCGTCACGCAAGATGCGATGCACGAGATCGGCGGGCGCGCGGTTCATCGCAATCACCTGTACCGGTCGCGCGAGCTCTTCCGCGAGATCCGCCTCCGCGGCGAACGGTTGCTCGAGCAGCGTGGCCGGCGGTGTGACCTGAAAGAGCACACCGACGTCGACATCGCTATCGGCACGTGCGCCGCCTTTGGCGAAGCTGCCGAACAGATAAACCGCGACAATCCCGGGTTTGTCCTGGAAATAGTGGGCGATGATCCGCTGAGCCAACGCGCTGTCCACGATCTCAGCGTACCACGTCTCCGTCGAACCGAGCTGACGGCCGCGACTGGCACTCAGATCTCGGCCGGCCCGAGACGCCGAAGGCTTTGCCGCCATGGGTCGGAATCCGTGACCATCAACCCAAGGAAAGTCAGACCGCGACGTCGGGATCCAGATCGCGCGTCTCGACGCCGACACCGCACAGGATGAGCACGACACCGATGATCGGCGCGAGCGCGACCCAGACCAAGACGCTGCCCGGGTTGGTCCCCGACGATCGTACGACGCCGATGATCGCAGGAAACGCCGAGGTGAGCACGCGGCCCGCGTTGTAACAGAAGCCCGCGCCGGTGCCGCGCAGGCGCACGGGGAACAATTCCGGCAGGTAAAACGTGAATGAACCGAACACGCCGAACACCGACAAGCCCACGGTGAACATCATCAGTAGCCGCGTTTCAGGGCTGAGCGGCAGACCGAAGGTGCACAAGATGGCGAGTGCGCCGAGCGCGTAATACAAGAGGAACATCGGGCGACGCCCAAGGCGGGTCGCGACCGGAACGGTCAGTAACGTTCCGAGCAAGCCGCCCAGGTTGAAGCAGGTCGTGCCGCGAGTGACGTAGCTCGCTTTCAGCTCGGCGAACGCGCGACCGGTCAGGTGTGCGCCTGAAGCGAGGTAATTGGCCACCATCGGGATGAACGCGCTGCAGCTCCACCAGGTGACCAAGGCGACCAGGGCGAGCGCCAGCCCACCCCAGGTACGCCGCTTGTACGCGGGCGTGAACAGTTCGGCGATGCGCGGCGCGGCCTCCGGTTTTTTGAACACTTCTGGCTCGTGGACGCGCAGGCGAATCATGACCGCCACGGCCGCGGGCACCAAGCCCGTGAGGAACACCGCGCGCCACGACATGCTCGGATCGGAGGCGATTGACGAGAGCTTGCGCGTGAACAGATCGTTGACGAACGTCGCCAAGAATAGACCCATCGGCGCGGAGGTATAAAGGAGCGCCCCGCCCAACACGCGCTTGGAGAACGGCAGTGACTCCGCGACCAACGCAGCCCCTGCCGCCCATTCTCCGCCGATGCCGAGGCTGGCCAGGAAGCGAAACACGGCCAGCACATAGATGTTCGGCGCAAAGGCGCAGGCCGCCGTCGACAGCGCGTACACGAGCATGGTCACGAGCAAGGTGCGGGTTCGCCCCAAGCGGTCGGCGATGCGCCCGAAAATCACACCGCCAATCGCCCAGCCAATCAAGAGCAGACTAGTCAGATAGGCCGTGACCGACCAGACGATTTTGCCGGTCTCGGGCAGCGCAGGATTCAAGTGCAGCAGGTTCGGCACGCAGATCGGCGACACGTAGTTGAAGAGCAGGCCGTCGAAGACGTCGAAGCCCCAGCCCAACCAGGCAGCGAACAGGACCAACCATTGATAGCGAGTGAGACCGAGCATTGAGCAGGCCTCGTATACTACGGGTCCGCATCCGCATCGCCCAATCGAGCTAGCTCGTTTCGCGCAGCAAGCGTTCGATCGCGAAGACGTGAGGGTCGTCTTCACCGAGCTCGCGCAGAGCCTGCGCCAGTCGCCGGACGTAGCTGGCGTTGTCGCCGCTCGGCCCGCGTGCCGTGCGCGCGATCTCGGCGATGCTTTCGTCATTCGCGTTGGCGTCAAAGCCCGGGTTTCCGGCGCGAGCTTGGTACGCCAGCGCGCAAGCATGGCCGAACGGCGCTTCGGTGAACTCGACTTCGACGAAGACCCGTTCGTAGCCGGCGCGTTCGCGCTGATCGAGCTCGGTCAGCACTGCGTAGGACCGTTCTCGGTCGATGCGATACGCGACGCCGAGTACGCTGCTCGCTCGGTCTTCAATCAAAGTGACTACGCGACCCGGCGCCTCCGGTGTCCCGCGATGGTCCGGTGAGCTCTGCCAAAATCGCCGCGAAAAGCCGCGGATGCGCGCGACTCGGCGTTCGACGAACGGAAACTCGGCGCGGAAAATCAACGAGCCGTAACCAAATACCCAGACGTCGGAAAGCAGGTTAGGGTCCATGCTCCAACCTGCGAGTGCTCCGCAGATCTTCGCATTTCGTGAACGTTGCACTCACGCTGGGTCGCAGCGGGTACACTTTTACAAACGGAACGGTATCCGCTCTCGACCAGTCGCACGCGTGTGGAACCGCTTCCACATTTAGCTTTCGGGTCTGTTTCATCTCTGATAGGACTGGAACGCGAACGGGCTCGGCACTCGGCTGCCACGATACCCTACGTCCCGTCACGCAGGAACGAAGCCAGATGATGCGCAAACTCCCCCTGATTTTCTCTGGTCTTTTCTTCGCACTCCCGGCCGTGGCCCAGGAGGAGTCCCCACCGACCAACATCCCGGAGGACCAAGCGACGGAGGCTAAAACCGAAGCGCCGGCCGCCAAGCCCGCGCCGGCCACGCCGCCTGCGTCGCCCACCGCGACCGCTAAGGCGCCGCCCGCGGATGATGCGGCTGCGGCCCCCAAGACCATCTCGACCAACGCGGTGACGACGGTCACGGGTCCGGCCACGGTCGCCAATGACAACAGCTGGAAGTTCGATTACCACGGCTACATCCGCGCTCCGATGCGCGTCGGCGTGGGCACGCGGGACAACCCGGGCCCCGGCCAGAGCAAAACGACGTTCCACTCGCCCGTCATCCCTGATGACCAGTACTTGAGCTGGCAGAGCTCGCCGCACAACAAGACCGACTGGGCAGAGCTCTTCCTTTCGTACGGCAATGCCTTCGCCAAGGGCACCGTATCCATCCAGGGTTACAATTTCGCCGAGGCCGCCTACAGCAACCCGGTGACCCAGCTCGGCATCTCCGACGGCTACGTCGATCTCACGCCGGACATGGGCTACGAGAACATGCGACTCGCCCTGCGCGTCGGTGCCTTCTCCAACAAGTACGGTTCCGCCGGCAAGTACGACGCAGGTGAGTACGACACCTACATGTTCGGCCGCATCCACAACGCGGGTGAAGCGCTGCACATCGACTACGACCTCGACGAGAAGAACTCGTTCTGGGCCGAGCAAGGCGTTGGTTTCCGCAAGCCGGATCCGAACCAATACAACAACACGCGCTTCACGATGCTGCACCACGAACACGTGGGCTTCAATCACACGTCCGCCATGCAGTTCTCGGCGCACTACCTCAGCTCTTGGACGCAAGAAGAGGAACGCAGCGCGGACCCCGGGGTAGGGGTCGACGGGAATGGCGCGTCGTACGCGATGTACACGATCCCGCGCTCAGCAGCGACCTCGATCGTCGGCGTGCCTGACGGAAAGATGTGGGTCCTGGGTGTCGATGCACGCTTCGATCTCGGGGCGTTCGGCTACTTCTACGGTGCCTACTCGCATGTGGGCCTGGACAATGCTCTCACCGTGGCCCGTGCGATCGAGGTGATTCACTCTTCCGGCGGTGGTGAGTTCGGACTCGGCGTAGTGGACAACTACCTCGGCCCCTCCTGCGTCTCCACGCAGTACGGAACGGACGACTCGCTCCAAGGCAAGGCTTACTATCCGCGGCCGACCGTGTTGTCACCCAACGGCACATACACGGTCGCGGACTTCGACGGAGCCCGCCAGTGTAGCCACGGCAACGGCCGCGTCGACACGCTGCTCGCCCAGTACGAGTTCAGCCTGACCAACTTCCTGCAACAGAGCTCGGGCGGTCAAAAGTTCTGGGGCGACGGGAAGGACCTGTATCTGAAGCTGTACGGCATGTACAACAAGGTCCACAGCGATTACGCGCCCAACGATGGCATTCACAAGCTGAAGTTCGGTGCTGACCTGTCGGCTTCGATCCTGCCCTGGCTCAGCGCCGGCCTCCGTTTCGACCGCTTGCAGCCGAACAGCAGGGTCCCCGAACAGTCTTTCGCGATCCTCTCGCCGCGACTCGTGTTCAAGTCCAATTGGAACACCCACGAAGCGATCACCCTGCAGTACTCGCGCTACATGTACAACCAGCGCGAATGCAAACAAGCCACTGTCATGGGCGACACGGCGAAGGGTGCCGCGACGAGCACGACGGCAGGCAGCCCCGCTGATGGCGTGTACTACGTGCCCGGTGAGGAACTCTGTGTGCAACCGCCGTCTTCGCCCGTTCCGACGGACGGCTTCGGTTCTGGTTGGCCGGCGAACGCCGGGCAACGCGGCGCCCCAACCACGCGCCCAGACGTGAACGTGTTCAAGATCGAAGCCACGATGTGGTGGTGACTGCCGGCGGCTTCTGCGGCGTCGTCAGAGCCTAACTCGAAGCAGCCGAATCTGAAAAACTCGATCGATCCAAGCGGATCGATCGAGTTTTTTCATTTCTGGAGCCGACGCCAGGCGCGTCGGCGGGCCCGACGTTCAGCTCACTTTACGACGATGATGTCGCAGGGGAAATTGAAGTCGATGTGCGTGTTCTTGGGGTCGTTCCAGGTGGCGCACGCGCTGCCAACGAGCTCGAC
Organism: Pseudomonadota bacterium; assembly: GCA_037200885.1. Classification (GTDB taxonomy): domain Bacteria; phylum Myxococcota_A; class Polyangia; order Polyangiales; family Polyangiaceae; genus PMG-095. The sequence continues at coordinate 1,830,529 of JBBCIN010000002.1, read as the reverse complement.
CTGCGTCTCGCTGTTCATCCGCCAGCCGTTGTCTTGCGCGAGCGGGATCTGAGTGCCCTCGATGCTGACCGAGGCCTGATCCAAGAGCGACAGGTTGACCGAGATGTTGCCGCCCAGGTCGAAGGTGCAACTCTTGATGCCGGAGATCACGCTGGCGATCTGCGCGGTGAGCGCCGCTTGGTCGGCCGGATCCGGATGATACACAGTGGCGTTCGTCGCGGCAGTACCGTAGCTGCCTAGGGTCTGCTTACCGACGGTCGCACAATCGTGCGGCGCACTGGTCGGCCAGAGTGCGGACCACGGGGCGACGCCTTGGCAGGCGTAACAGACGTCTTGCTCCTTCGTCATCGCGCCGAACGGCGTGGCGGGCGTCAGGCTCGCGCCGGCATTGGCGAGCGCCTGCAAAAAATCACCCGATTGGGTGATGATCGAACTGCCGAGGCCGAACACGAGGGTGTGAACGCCTTGTACGGCGAGCTGCTGCACCCCGCCCACGACCGCGTCGATTGGACACTTGGAGTCACCGTTGTCGCAAAAATCCGGCTCGCCGTCGGTCACGAATAGAATGTACTTGTCGCCATCATTGCCGGGTTGGTCGAGTAAAGCCTTGACCAGCGGCAACGCCAGCATGACCGGCGTTTCGCCGGCGGCGCCCGTGACTCTTCCGAGCGGTTGATAGACGGCGGAGATCGCAGCCGAGTTGTTGAGCGCGGGCGCGATCGATTCGAATATGGGACACATGCCGCCCTGCTGCCCGGTGAAGGCACCGAAGCCGAAGCGGATCTGCCCTTCGAGCTGTTTGACCACATCCAGCACGCCGGCCTTCAGCGGTTCCCAGGTGACGACTTGCTGCGCGTTCGGCGTGAACATGCTGTCGGAGCGATCGACCAGCACGAACACGGTCGGGATCTTGGGCACGAAGTTCACTTCGACGTGCTGGCAGCCTGCGTCAGAGGCGTTGCTGCCACCGCCGGTGTCGGGCGCGATGATGTTCCCAGTGGCGCCGTTGGGGTTGGTGTTGATGTTGCCGCTGCCGGCCGCGGGCGCTCCCGTCGAGCCTCCCACGCCGAGACGCCCACCGCTTCTGTCCGCGTTACCGCCGGCGCTACACGAGGCGGCCGCGACCAGCGCGCCGCTCAAACCAAACAACACCGAAAAGCGGCGCGCCGAGAACCTTCGCATGACGACCTTCTAGGGCAGAGTCCGAGCTAGCTTGCCTCGCACTCAATGTGAACCGTGCTCCCCGGCTTGGCAAACGGCACGATCACTCCGTCGATGGGCTTGCCGTCGACCACCAGCTTGACCTGGCCCGTGCCGCCTGTGCTCTTCACGTGGATACGGTAGGTGGCGCCCCGACATTTGCGAGTGACCGTGAACTCCGGCACTTCTTTACCGATGCATGGTTTGACGCACAAGCCGTCCCACTCCGGGCGAATGCCCAGCAGGTGTTGGGAAATGGCTACGAAATTCCAAGAGCCGGTACCGGTCAGCCAAGAGTTCTTGGCTTCACCCTGACGGGGCGCGTCCTTGCCCGCGATCATCTGCGAGTAGACATACGGCTCGGTGCGATGGATCTCGCTGATGTCTTCGAGGTAGGCGGGCGCGATCTTCTTGTAGTACTCGAAGGCGCGCTCACCGCGACCGATCACGGTCTCGGCGATCATGATCCAGGGATTGTTGTGGCAGAAGATACCCGCGTTCTCTTTGTAGCCCGGTGGGTATGACGAGATCTCGCCCAACTCCACGTGGTATTCGCGGTACGGGGGGTTATTGAGCACGATACCGTAGGGCGTATCGAGTCGCTCTTTCACCGCGTCGAGCGCCTTCTTTGCTTCGCCAGTGGCCACGCCGATGCCGGCCATGACGCAGTAGCCCTGCGGCTCGATCAGGATCTTGCTGTCGCCGTCGGGGCAATCCTTGCTGCCCACCTTGTTGCCGAAGAAGTCATAGGCGCGCAGGAACCATTCGCCGTCCCAACCGTGCTCGAGCACGGTGCGCTCCATCTTGGCGACCTCGGCGCGTGCGCGTTTCGCCTCTTCCGGCTGACCCTTGTACTCGCAGATCTTCGCGTATTCCGGACCGATGTGAACATACATGCCGGCGATGAACACCGACTCGGCGGTGCGCCCGGTGCGGTTGCCCGTGGTCTGAAACGACTCGTTCGGGTCTTCGGAGAAGCAGTTCAAATTCAGGCAGTCGTTCCAGTCTGCGCGGCCGATCAGCGGCAGACCGTGCGGACCGAGGTTGTGCTCGACGTGATCGAAAGAGCGCTTCAAGTGCTCGAGCAAGGAAGCGGCGTTGTTCGGATCATTGTCGAACGGCACTTGCTCGTCCAAAATGCCGTAGTCACCCGTCTCTTTGATGTACGCAGAGACGCCCAAGATCAGCCACAGCGGGTCGTCATTGAAGCCGCTGCCGATGTCGTTGTTGCCGCGCTTGGTCAGCGGTTGATACTGGTGATAAGCGCTGCCGTCGGCAAATTGCGTGGAGGCGATGTCGATGATGCGCTCGCGCGCACGCTCGGGCACCAAGTGCACGAAGCCCAGCAAATCCTGATTCGAATCACGGAAGCCCATACCGCGGCCGATGCCCGTCTCGAACAACGAGGCGCTGCGCGACATGTTGAAGGTGACCATGCACTGGTACGGATTCCAGATGTTGACCATCCGGTTCAGCTTCTCGTCGCCTGACTCGACCGCGTAGGTCGAGAGCAAGCCTTGCCAATGCTCACGCAGCTTGGTCATGGCCGCGCTGACCTGCTCGGAAGTGGAATATGCGGCAATCAACTGTTCTGCGCGCTTCTTGTTGATGATGCCGGGCTTTTCCCACTTCTCGTCGCGTGGGTTTTCGACGTAGCCGAGCACGAAGACGAACTTCTTCTCTTCACCCGGAGCGAGCGTCACGTCCAAGCCGTGCGAAGCGATCGGCGACCAGCCGCTAGCGACCGTGTTCTTCGACGCGCCCGCGATCGGCACGTCCGGCTCGCCAAAGCCATTGTACAGACCGATAAACGATTCGCGATCGGTGTCGAAGCCCGAAACCTGGGCGTTCACGTGATAAAACGCGAAGTGGTCGCGGCGCTCGCGATACTCAGTCTTGTGATAGATGGTGCTGCCGACGACTTCGACCTCACCCGTGCTGAAATTACGCTGAAGGTTCGTGCCGTCGTCCGCTGCGTTCCACAAGCAAAACTCGATGAACGAGAACAGCTTGAGGGTCTTCGGGCTCGAGCCTTCGTTCTTCAGAGTGACTTGGTGCACCTCGCAGGTCTGGCCGCCGATCGGCACGAAGTAGAGCACCTCGGCGCGCAGATTGTTGCGCGTGCCGATGATCTGCGTGTAGCCGAGACCATGGCGGCATTCGAAGAAGCTGAGATCCTTCTTCATCGGCATGAAGGTGGGAGTCCAGGTGTCCCCGCCCTCGTTGATGTAAAAGTAACGACCGCCGGAATCGGTCGGGACGTTATTGTAGCGATAGCGCGTCAGCCTGCGCATCTTCGCGTCGCGGTAGAAGCAATAGCCGCCGCCTTGGTGCGAAACGAGCCCGAAGAACTGCTCGCTACCCAGGTAGTTGATCCACGGGTACGGGGTCTTGGGCGTCGTGATGACGTATTCTTTACGGGCGTCGTCGAAGTGACCAAAGCGCATGACAGGAGTGCTCCACGATGAGTCGCGATTTTGAGCCGAGGCCTCGGAGGAGGCCCGGCCAGAGAAGCAATGTGCGGGGCGAGGCGCAGCGCCCGGCCCCGCCGGAGGCGCGAGAGAGACCTCGGCGAGGCGCCGCCCCCCCGAGGACGGCCGTCAGCTCGCGCGACCGCAAAAACGAAAACCGAACGGAAGAATCACGGACAGCCAGTGAACTCGATGTCGTCGACCCAGATGTCGTAGGGCGCGCCCTTGTCGTTGACCTGAAATTGGATCGCGTACATCTGCGAGGAGTCGATGCCGGGCATGCGCGGCGAGCCCCAGTCCTTCATTTGCGTCATGGCGACGTAGGGGACGACGTACTGCGTCCAGTTGTCCGTCAGCACGAGATCCATGCCGAAATCGTTGTAGCACTCCTTGCAAACCTTGCCGTCTGGATCGGTGTTGGTGTCCGGCACTTTGAGCCGCACCTTCGACGTGGAGCCCGGGCCCTTCTTGGCCCAGAACGAAATGCCCTTGTAGGCCGTGCCGTCATAAGTACCCTTGGGGTCCACGAAGTTCATCGCCATGCCGGCGTATACGGTTTCGGCGGTGCCAACCTGACCCGTCATGCGAGCGGCGTACTTGGAGCCGTTGGCGCCGCCCGCCGTCATCGCAAACGTGCCGCCTTGAGAGCCGGCCGTGGGGGTGATCGACGAGCCGTTGCTGTCGACGAAAGTGTACCAGTAGCCGCCGCGGCCCTTGATCGTGTTGATCTGATTGCTGTTGTTCTCGGCGTCCGAAATCATGCCTTCGCTCGCCGGACAGGCTTTGCCTTCGGGCGAGTTCTTGGTCTCATCCGACGTGGGCACGACGCGCTTCCGGCAGCCGCTTCCAATAACTAGCGCAGAGATAGAAAGTGCGCAGATCCAAACGTTCGTCGACAGGGTTCGCTTCATTGCCCGGAGCGTAACCTGGAACCGATTTCATATCCAGCGAAACTCGACGTTCACGCGCGCGCTTTCGGCGCGCTTCGCGAGCGTTTGTCGAACGTTTGTCGGGCCCGCCGCACGTCTCGGCGGGCTGCTCGGTCGTGACCGCCGGGCGCGCGACGCGCCGCCCGACTTGGCGCCGCCGAGCAGCGCGTGATTCCACCTTTCCCGAGTACCTAGAAAATTGGCACTCTGCTGCCGTGGCACTGGTTCCACATTTTGTACGGCTTTTCAGGCTGCTTTGTGCAACCAATGGACTAGACTGACGCCGGATCGAGCCGTGCCGCACTTTCTGCGTGCCACCCCGATCGCGGTTTCCGAAAGGTGCGCGCTGATGAAGACACGCAATTTGTCTCTGGCTACGGTCGTCTTGGGCGTCCTCGCCGCCTCCTACTCGGCGTGTAGTGCGCAGGGCCAAGACAACACCGTGCCGGGCGGGTCAACTCCCTCCGCCGGGAACTCGAACAGCGCCGGTAGCACGGGTAGCTCGGGCGCGGCGCCGGTGGCCGGTGCTTCGCCGACCGGCGGCGCGGGTGCCCCGAGCCCCAGCGCAGGCGCCCCCGCCACCGGCTTTGCCGGAGCATTCAACACCGGCGCCGGCGGCGCCACGACCAGCATCGCGGGTGCGCCGGGCACGGCTGGCGCGGCCACCGGCGGCGCCGGAGCTCCCGCGACCGGAAGCTGTCTGGTCAAGGCTGGCACGATCGCGGATTTGGCGATCGATGACCTGGAAGACGGCGACAACGTGATCCAGCCGATCGGCGGACGGACTGGCTATTGGTACACCTTCAACGACGGCACGGCCGCCCAGGTTCCCCCTCCGACTGCGCTGTTCAAGGGCACTGCCCCCGGTTCTACCCTCTCGCCACTCTTCGCTGCGACCACCAGCGGACCCGCGTTCACTAGCTATGGCGCAGGCATGGGCTTCGACTTCAACAACACGGCCGCGAAGTCCTGCCCGTACGATGCAAGCGCGTATGCGGGCATCAAGTTTTACGCGAAGGCCAATGCCGGCAACATGGCCGCAATGACCCTCAAGGCCATGCTGAAAATTCCGGCGACGACGTCAGTTGCCACCGGCGGCACGTGCGCGGCCATGTGCGACGATCACTATTCCCTGCAGCCCCCGCCCGTGCTCACCACGACTTGGACGCAGTACACCATCACTTTCGCGGCCGCTGCCACGGCGACGTTCGCTCAAAACAACTTTGGGACCGTCGTCCCGTTCGACAAGTCGAAAATCCTGGCCATGCAATTTCAGGTCGCGCAGAACGTGGCCTTCGACTTCAGCATCGACGACATCACGTTCTTCTGACCTGGCGCGCGCGTTCAGAAACCGCGCGCGTAACCAATCGATAAGTCGAACACCGTCCCCGAAGCGCCGAACATTTGCCGCGCGCGGAGCTCGGGGACGATGCCATTGTCGCCTGCGAAGGGCACCATGACTCCGAAGCCGAGACCGGCAAAGCCCTTGCCGGTCTTACGCCAAGCATCGAGCGTGCCCTTTTTGCCGCTGGGGTCGTAGTACTCGACCGAGACCTTGCCATCCACCTCCGCGAGGCCGCCCGAGAGCGACAGGTACGGGCGCAGCCGCGAGCTTTCGAAGGGCGCCGCGCCGAACCAGTAGTCGCCGCGAATCTCTGCATGAAGCGGCCAAAATTTAGACTCACCTGCCGGGCGGCCGCCGAACGCATAACCAAGCCGCAAACCGAGGCTCAGGTTCGCGGTCAGCAAACGATCGAAGCCGATCAAGAGACGCGACGTAGCGCGTCCGAGACCACCTGAGACGTGGTTCCCCGGACCTGCGGCAATGTCCTCGCCGGGGCTGTCGCCGAACGGAGCGCCGTTCTGAAAACAGCTGTAGTTCGCCGCCGCATGGCTGCCGGCCGCGTTCGAACCGCAGACCTGATCCTGCGCCGAGTAGAGCAGGAAATCTTGCTCGAAGTGAAAGCTGATCCAGTTCTTGCTGCCCTTGCCCGAGCCATGCTCGCTGCCCTTGGCGGGCTCCTCCTCGAGGCAGCTTTCGTTGCCCGCCTCGCAGTTGTCTTCTTGCTTCTTCGTCGGGTCTGATTTTTCGTCGACGGCCGCCTTCGAATCGTGCCCGCCCAGCTCTTTGAAGGCCTTGCGTAGTTCGGGCGTGGCAAAGTCGTCATCGAGCTCGAGATCCGGATTGGCATGCAAGGCTTGCTTCAGCTCGGCCTTGCCTTTCGCGCCCTGCTTCATGCCCGCTATGTAAACGGTGGCCAGATCGCGATGCAGCTCCCCCACTACCTGACTCGAGCAGCCCGACGCACCGCACTGGGCGATGGCCTTCTTCAGCTTCTGTTCGGCCTTCTTGAAATTGGTCTCGGCGTAGTCGGTTTGCATCGCCTCCTGCTGCAACGCGCGGGCCGACTTGTCCTTGGCGGCGGCCAGTGCCGTGCTCGGCGCGGCCAGCGTGAGGGCCAGAACGAGTCCATTCAGAGAACCAACGAGAGTACGAAATTCAAGCATGATCGTGCACGAAATGCGCGCCTACCCGCGGCGGCAACGGGCATGAACCATAGTCTGCGTCGCGCGAGCAAGGCAATAACAGCTGCGGGCGCGTTGCGGCTCGGATGCCATGCGCAACAGAACTTTCCAGGCCCTGCGCTTGGCCCCGCGACTTGCCGTACGCCTTCACGCGCGGAGTGCAGTTACTGCAAGACGAACGTGACGTCGTCGAGCCACAGATCGACGGGGAGCTTGTTCGTCAGCGTGAATTGCACGCTGTATACGCCCGTTGGATCGAACGCGGGTTGCGGCAGTCCGAACGGCTGCTGGGTGAACTCGGAGAACTCGACCTCGTACACGTCCCAGGTCGTCTTGAGTCCACTGACCGATTTGAAGAGGTGATCGCCGCAGCGTTTCGTTGTGACGGTGTCATCACATTTGCCGCCATCCGCGTCAGAGTAGATATTCGGGAGCAGCACCTTCACCGTGGAAGTCGTGCCGCTGGCGATCTTGGCGTAGAAGCGGATCGCGCGGTACGCGGAGACGTCATAGGGGGCCTTCTTTCCCGATGAGAGGTTCACCATGTCTGCCCCGACGCCCGCGCCCCAATCCGTGAAGCCGCTTGCCGTCAGGTGCAGCGCGGCCGTGCTGTTGCTGCTCGGACGCACGTCAGCGCCGGTGAGCGGAGCAATCGTCAATGGAGTGAGCGTGCCGGCGGTGGCATCGGAAAATACGTACCAAGGGCCGTTGCGCATGCTCAGCCGCAGGATAAAGTCGTCCTGATCCTCGAAATCATCGATCTGTTCACCGGTGGGTGCACCACCCGAACCGGCCGCAAGCGTGCCCGCAGAGCCGGCCGCGCCAGTCACGCCGGATATGCCAGCCGTACCGCCCATGCCGCCCATCCCGGCAATCGCGGCAACTCCAGCGCTGCCGGCTTCGCCACCAGTTGCGCCCGCATGACCGCCGCTGCCGCTGCTGCCGCCCAGGCCATGCTCCCCGCTCGCGCCTGCCTCGCCGCTCCGATCCCCCGCGGCCGCAGCGCCACTCGAGCCGCCAGCGCCGTTGCCGGCGTCACCCCCGGCGGGCACAGACGGATCGAGCGACCTAGTCAGCAAGCTCTCGTTGTACGTGTTGCATGCGACCAGATACGTGAGCGCCAATAGCGCGAAGACTCGACCGGACAATTACGTGATCATACCCAGCCGCCTTCGAGTCGCAAGCGGTATTGCCGCGCCCAGTGAGCCATGGTCCCACATTTTTCCAACAATGATCGCGCGCGCGGGTTCGTTAATCGTATATTCGATCGATGGCAGGAGTGGTGCTGAAGGACGTAGTGAAGGTGTACGAAGGCGGCCTCAAAGTCGTCGACCGCTTCAATCTCGAGATCGCCGATCGTGAGTTCGTCGTGTTGGTCGGTCCCTCGGGCTGCGGCAAGTCCACTACTCTGCGCATGATCGCCGGGCTCGAAGAAGTCACCTCCGGGACGATTTCGATCGGCGACCGCGTGGTCAACGACGTGGCCCCCAAAGACCGCGATATCGCCATGGTGTTCCAGAGCTACGCGCTTTACCCGCACATGAGCGTGTACGACAACATGGCCTTCGCGCTGAAGCTTCGAAACACGCCCAAGGCGACCATCGACGAGAAGGTGCAGCACGCGGCCAAAGTGCTGATGATTACGCATCTGCTCGAGCGCAAGCCCAAAGCACTCTCCGGGGGTCAGCGTCAGCGCGTGGCCCTCGGCCGCGCCATCGTGCGCGACCCCAAGTGTTTTCTGTTCGACGAGCCCCTCTCGAACTTGGACGCCAAGCTGCGCGTCGAGATGCGGGCGGAGATCAAACAGATCACGATGAGCTTGAATGCCACCACCGTGTACGTGACGCACGATCAAGAGGAGGCCATGACGCTCGGCGATCGCGTGGTGGTGATGAAAGACGGCGTCACCCAGCAGGTCGGCTCCGCGCTCTCGATCTACAATCACCCGGTCAATCGCTTCGTCGCGAGCTTCCTCGGTAGCCCGCCGATGAATTTTTTCACGGGCAAGTTGGTCGAAGAAGCAGGCCGGCTGTGGTTCGACGAAGGCAGCGGCAAACTGCCGATCGCTGATTGGGCCAGTGCCGAGCTCCGCCCTCGCGTCGGACGAGAAGTCGTGCTCGGTGTCCGCCCGGAAGCCATGTCGGACAAAACCCACGCCCGCTTCCAGACCGAAGACAATCAGCTGAACATGAGGGTCACCCTGGTGCAGCCGCTCGGCCACAAGATGGACGTCTACCTGTCCACCAACCACCATCCCCGCGCCGTCGCGCAAATCGACTCTTATGCCGGGATCCAGCGAGACGAACGCCTGGCCGTGTTCTTCGATATGTCGCGAGTGCACTTCTTCGAGCCCGGCGAAAACGGAGTAAAACTGGTCCGCAACGCGTCGGTCCGGGCGTAGCCCTCTCGAACGTGCCCGTGCCCGACTCCGGGGCGTGCTGAGCCGGGCGCTCGCGATCCCGCGCCGCACCTCTCTGGATGCTGGGTAGCCGCCCTTGGACGCCGAAGGATAAGCCGGGCGCGGGGCAAAATTGTGACCATCAATAACCAACTCCCGGAGGGCCGAAGATCGTTCACGTTCACGTTGGTAGAAACGACGCGGTAAGGCTTGGCGAGGGGCGTCTCATCCCCTAGGTTGAGGATCCATGATGGACAGCAAACTTGCGATCCTCGTGGGCGGGGGCCCGGCTCCGGGCATCAATAGTGTGATTGGCGCGGCGACGATTCGGGCCTGTGTCGAGGGCATTCCGGTGCTCGGCATTCGTGATGGTTTTTCGGGCATCATGCGGGGCGACATCAGCAAGGTACGGCTGCTCGATATCGAGGCGGTGTCGCGTATTCACTTCCGCGGTGGCTCGACGCTCGGCACCGCGCGCGCCAATCCGACCAAAGAGCCTGCGTTGCTGGAGACCACGGTGAGCTCTCTGAAGCGGCTGGGCGTTACCCAGCTGATCACCATTGGCGGCGATGACACCGCCTTTTCGGCCATGCGCATCTCCGAGCAATCGCAGGGCGCGCTCAAAGTCGTGCACGTTCCGAAGACGATCGACAATGACTTGGACTTGCCGGAGTGGATCCCGACCTTCGGCTATCAGACCGCGCGTCACGTGGGTACCGGCATCGTCAAAGATCTGCTGGTGGACGCGCAGACCACCTCGCGCTGGTATTTCGTAGTCGCGATGGGCAGGAAGGCGGGCCACTTGGCGCTCGGGATCGGCAAGGCCGCGGGGGCCGCGCTCACGCTGATCCCCGAGGAATTCAGCTCGAAGCAAGTTCCGCTCAGCGAGATGGTGGACACGCTGGCCGGCGCCATCATCAAGCGTTTGGCCTATGGTCGTCCGGATGGCGTGGCCGTCTTGGCCGAGGGCTTGGTCGAACGCCTCGATCCGGAAGAGCTTGCAAAATTCGCAGCCGTCGAACGCGACGAGCACGATCACATCCGAATTGCTGAAATCGATTTTGGTCGCATCATCAAGGGCCGAGTCGCCGAGCGCCTGAAGGAGTTCGGTATCAAAGTCACTATCGTGTCGAAGGACATCGGTTACGAGCTGCGCTGCACCGATCCGATCCCGTTCGACATGGAGTACACGCGCGACCTGGGTTACTGCGCCGCCAAGTACCTGCTCGACGGCGGTTCGGGCGCGATGGTCACGATCCAGCAGGGCAAGTTCAAGCCCATCAAATTCGCGGACATGCTCGACCCTGAAACCGGCCGAACGCGCGTGCGCATGGTCGACGTGGACACCGAGTATTACAAGATCGCGCGGCGCTACATGCTGCGCCTCCGCAGAGACGATTTCGAGGATGCGGCCGAAATCCAGAAGTATGCGGCCGTCGCCAAGACCAGCCCCGAAAATTTCAAAGCGCAGCTCGAATACCTGGTCAAAAACGAGCCGCCCCCGCTCGAATTCGAGTACTGAGGGGGGGTCCGGCCGGGCCGATCTTGGACCGGCAAGAGACGGGCTCAGGCGAGCCTGTTAGGCTCGGGCGGAATAAACGCGCGCCCTCGGCGCTTGGCCTTGGCTACTCGCGGCGAGGCACATGCGAATCTCTGGAAAACTGACGTTGGGCATGATCGCCGGCATCGTGGCGATCCTGGCCATCTCCAGCTATCTCACGGTCAACCGTGAGATTCAGCTGTTCGAGACGGACATGGCGCGCGACCACGAAACCTTCGCGCAAGCCGTGGCATCGTCGATGGCGCGCGTCTGGCGTGTCGATGGCCGGGCGCACGCGATTGGCCTGCTCGAGCAGCTGGACTCGGGCGAGGGCGCGGTGCACGTGCGCTTCGTGCCCAAGGAGGGCAACCCTGCCGACCCGCGCATCGATCCCGCAGCGCTGAAGCGCGTCCGTCATGGCGGCGCCGCCCTTCACGACAAGCTGGAGGGCCCGCGGCCCATGTTGTACAGCTACGCCGCCGTTCACCTGGGCGATGAAACCCCGGGCGTACTGGAGATCTCCGAGTCACTCGAGCCACGCGACGCGTACGTGCGCTCGACCGTGCTGCGCGCCGCCCTGACCGCGCTTTGCCTCGGCTTGGTCTGCGCGGCGCTGACGTTTGCGCTGGGCAGTAGCATCGTCGGCCGTCCGGTGCGCGCCTTGGTCGAGCAGGCCCGACGCATCGGCGCGGGCGACTTGGGCATCCGCCTCGACTTGCAACAGCACGACGAAATCGCCGAGCTCGGCAAGGAAATGAACGCCATGAGCAGCAAGCTGTCCGACGCGAATGCGCGCCTGGTGGCTGAGACGGCGGCTCGCGTGCACGCCATGCAACAGCTGCGGCACGCGGAGCGGCTGGTCACGGTGGGCAAGCTGGCTTCGGGCATTGCGCACGAGCTCGGAACGCCGCTGAACGTGGTCTCTGGGCGGGCCAAAATGATCACGCAGAACCCAGCCGCTGATGATGTCGTGCGCAACAACGCCCGGATCGTGATGGAGCAGAGCGAGCGCATGGCGCAGATCATTCGCCAGCTGCTGGACTTTGCGCGCGCAGGCAAGCCCAACAAATCGCTCGTGGACCTGCGGCACCTGGCGGCAAGCACGCTATCCTTGCTCAGACCGATCGCCGACAAGCGACGCGTCACGCTTCAGTTCGAGGCGACCGAGCCAGTCTCGGAGGTCGTCGCGGATGCCGCGCAGCTGCAGCAAGTCGTAACCAACCTGGTGGTGAACGCCGCGCAAGCCAGCCCCGAATCATCCACGGTCCAGGTCGGCCTGCGCACGGCTCGCGGCGCTTCGAGGCCCGGCGTCGAAACCTCGGCCGAGCCGGCCCGCGGCTTCGTGTGTATCACCGTCGCCGATCACGGCTCGGGTATGGGTGAAGGGACCCTGGAGCGGATTTTCGAGCCGTTTTTTACGACCAAAGATGTCGGCGAAGGCACTGGCCTCGGGCTTGCCGTAGCCTACGGCATCGTTCAAGAGCACGGTGGCTTCATTACCGTCGAAAGCAAGCTCGGCGAAGGCAGTCGTTTCGAAGTTTATCTCCCGATCCCGGATCCCCCATGAAAGCCAAAGTACTGATTGTCGATGACGACACGAGCATGTGTGAACTGCTCGCCGAAGGGCTGGTTCAACACGGCTACGAAGCGCGTTGGAACGCCTCGCCACACGAGGCGCTGGCGCAGTTGGCGGAGCACAATTTCGACGTCGTGCTGACCGATATCAACATGCGCGACATGAGCGGACTCGAGCTGTGTCAAAAGGCAACCGAAGCTCACCCGGAGTTGCCGGTGATCGTAATCACCGCATTCGGCAGCATGGAGACCGCCGTACAGGCGATCCGCGCCGGCGCGTATGACTTCATCACCAAGCCATTCGATATCGACGTGGTCGCGATTGCCATCGAGCGCGCGGTCAAGCATGGCGTGTTGACGCGCGAGGTGCAGCGCCTACAACGCGCGGTGGACGAGTCACGCCGCTTCGACGAACTGCTCGGCGCGAGCCCAGCCATGAAAGAGGTGTACGACCTCTTGGAGCGCGTCGGCGAGTCCGAGTCGACCGTCTTGGTCAGCGGCGAGAGCGGCACGGGCAAGGAGCTCGTGGCCCGTGCCCTACATCGCCGCAGCAAGCGCAGCACCGGTCCATTCGTGGCCATCAATTGCGCGGCGATGCCGGAACAATTGCTGGAGAGCGAGCTCTTCGGGCACACCAAAGGCGCCTTCACCGACGCGCGCAACGCGCGCCCAGGCTTATTCGTGCAAGCCAAAGGCGGCACGATCTTCTTGGACGAGATTGGGGACATGCCGGTCGGGTTGCAACCCAAGCTCTTGCGCGCACTGCAAGAGCGCACGGTTCGTCCGGTCGGGGGCGACACCGAAACGCCGATCGACGTGCGGGTCGTTGCGGCCAGCAATCGCGACCTGGAGACCGCGATAGAGGAGCGCAAGTTTCGCGAGGACTTGTACTATCGCATCAACGTCATCCACGTCGAGCTGCCGCCACTTCGTGCGCGCGGCGCCGACGTGCTCTTGCTCGCCACGCATTACCTGCAGCACTTCGCCGCGCAGTCTCAAAAGGACGTCCATTCACTCGATTCCGAAGCGGCCGAGAAGCTGTCGGCTTACGCCTGGCCCGGCAACGTGCGCGAGCTGGCCAATTGCATGGAGCGAGCGGTGGCCCTGACCCGCAACGAGTCCATCGGCATCGCGGATTTGCCCGAGAAGATCCGCAGCTATCGCACCTCGCACGTGCTCGTGGCGGCGACCGATCCGACCGAGCTCGTACCCATGGAAGAGGTCGAGAAGCGCTACATTCTGCGGGTGCTCGAGGCGGTTGGGGGCAACAAAACCTTGGCCGCCCAGGTCCTCGGCTTGGACCGGAAGACGCTCTACCGAAAGCTCGACCGCTACGGGTCCGAGCGCAGCACGAGCTGAGCAAGCCGCGGTCCGTAGCCCCATTTCGCCCCGAGATGGGGCGAAAGTCCCCTCGCGCGCCAGCTCGACCCGTGGGATCCGGCGCGGTCCGCGCTGGCATGCGTCGTGCTGACTCACTGACGAAGATTTCGCGAAACGTGGCTGCCATAGCCTCGGTCAGCGAAAGGAATGCCATGAGCAAACCCAACGCGACCGGAAGCACCGAACCAACGAAAGCTCCGTCGCCCGCACGCTTGCTGCTCGCCGAAGACGACTTCGAACTGCGTGAGCTGCTCGCCTGCGTGCTCCGCGGCGATGGCCACGAGGTGGTCGAAGCCTGCGACGGCAACGAGCTCTGGGCGATCCTGAGCCGCGAGAGCGCGGGCGAAAGCGCTGCCCCCTTCTCGCTCGTCGTTTCGGACGTGCGCATGCCGGGCCTAACCGCATTCGACGTGCTGACCCGCTTGCAACGCGCCCTCGCGGAGACGCCCGTGATCCTGATCACCGCCTTCGGCGACCAGACCACGCATTTGCGCGCACTGCGCCTAGGCGCGAGCCGCGTGATCGACAAGCCGTTCGACTGCGACGAACTGCGCAGCGCCGTGCACGACACGCTGCACCAGCAAGCCCGCCGCGCTTCCTGAGCGCCGCGCGGATGCGAGCGCGCTAATCGCCGCTCGGTGTGCCGTCGGGTGCGGTCTCGGGCTCGTCCGTTGGGCCTTCGGGATCGCTGACCGGTGCTGCGGCCGTGCCGTAGTCAGGCACGTTGACGGTCGTTCCCGGCGGCTTCTTCTTTCGGAAGCGCACGTGACAGACTCGGCTCGCCATCTCGTCGACGAAGGGCAGCGGAAGACTTGGCGGAGTGGCAAACGGGGGGTGCTCGAAATCGAACAAATCGTACGGCACCGATGAATTCGCGTCGCGGGCGCTGAGGGCGGGCAACTCGAAGCGGGCCTGCACCATACGGGGCACCGAGCTGTGGCTATACACTTGGTGCGAGACGTAGTGCGCCTTCGCGAAGGGCGAGACTACGATGAACGGCACGCGCATGCCCAGGCGATCGAAGTGCCCACGCACGTGCCGCTTCTCGAGCAACGGTTCGATCTCGTCCGGCGGGCACGCGGGCGGCGGCGGCACGTGGTCGAAGAACCCGCCCGGCTCGTCGTACGTGATGAACAGCGCCGAGTGCGCCCAGGCAGGGCTCTTCATCAACGCGTCGATCACGCGCGCCACGAAGCGCTGGCCGAGTTGTACGTCGGCGGGCGGATGCTCGTCCGTAGCATCCGGTCCGCCGTAAGTGGACTCGATCCAGACGTACGCGGGCAGAGTGTTCTCTTTAGCGTCGGCGAAAAAACCATCCAAATCTTTGAAGTGATCGCCCTTGATGTCGTGCAAATGCCGAAAGATCTTCTCTTCGAAGGTCATGCCTTCGGCGTACACGATCCATTCGATGCCCTTCTGCGACAGCTGGTGAAACAGCGACTGCTCTTCGGGCAGCGCGGGCGGAGCCGTGTTGCCAATGTGACCGAAGGTCGACGCCGAATGGAAAAACATCCGGTTTGGCCAAGTCGGCCCGAGGATGGAAGCGAAGTAGCGGTCACCAATCGCAAACGTGTTGGCGAGGGCGTAGTAGTAGCCGAGGTCATTCGCGTCGTAGTAACCGAGCGCGCGCTTGCCCTTCGGATTACTGGTCGACACGAAGCCATCCATCTTGCCGTCGTTGTACTGCTTGTGTGCAGAGTTCCAATCGTGACGCGTGTCTTTGCCGCACAGTGAAGTCTGGTGAAACGGCGCGACCTCGCGCTGCTTCGTGTGCGGATCCGGATCCGGATTCAAATAACCCTTGGGAGTTACATCCGCGTTAGGTTGCCCGAACTTCGGCAGCTCCTGAAAGTAGTGATCGAACGAGCGATTTTCCTGCATCACGATCACGAAGTGATCGATCGGAATGCGCTGCCCGATGGGATCCCCCGCGCCCAGCGTCTGCTCGGGCATGGCGCCCTTTTTGAACTCGCACGCTTCACGCCGCTCGAGCGCGCTGCGCGCCTTGCCCGGCAGTGCCTGAGCACTGCTTGCGCCCGCCGGCGCGGGCGACGGCGGGGGCGGCGCGGGCGTCCAGTCATAAGCAGCGGACGCGGCCGGCTTGCCGCTCTTCGCTCGGCTCCGGTGCGCACGCGGGGGCTTGCAGCTGGCGATCACGCCCAGCGAAAGCAGTACCCAGCACGACCAGCGCTGCAAAAGCGAGCCAAGCATCCAAACCGCATCAAATCACGAAACCGCCCCGCAAACCGCGCGGCGGCGAAGTTCCACGCCCCGTCGCTCGTAATTTGCTCACTTCGAGCCAGTGAGGTAAGGCTCGAAGCCAAGGAGCTCCCTATGAACACCGTTTTCGCTCGTGCCTTGGTCGCCCTGGCCCTCGTCGCCGTGCCCGCCTCGGCCCTCGCCTCCACCAAGTCCGAAGGCAAGGCCGACAGCAGCAAGGCCGACAAGGCCAAGCACAGCCACTCGCATTCGTCCGTCGCCAAGAAAGAGCCCAAGACGAAGAAGGCGAAGCACCACGGTCACAAGGCGAAGGACAGCAAGGGCCTGGCTTCGCCGACTTCGTCCGAGCCGGCTTCAGCGAAGGCGCCCTGACTTCTCCCCCCGGGGCTCGCCATCTGCGAAACCCCTTGTTTCTCGGAGCGGGACATCGGGTTCGAACCGACGACCTCAAGCTTGGGAAGCTCTCAAAGCCGTCCGGCTGCGTCAGGAGCCTTCCGGCTAAACGTCGCGTTTCCCGACAAATGCCGCAAATCGCGTTGACGCAGCAGGACGCCTCCGGACACACTAGGCTGGTCAATGAGTACCAGCAAAAGTACCAGCACCGAATCTAAGGCCCCCGAGGCTTCAGGTGCGCGGTTGGCGCGCCGACGCGGGCCCCGACACCCGGGCGTGGTGCTCCTAAAGCCCGACGTGGCGAGGCGCATCGGCTGGCGGGCGCGTTGGCTCGACCCCGACACCGATCGCACCGTGAAGGAGACCCTCGACCCGGCGCTGCGCACCTTCGAGCTGCGCGCCGAATGGGCCGTGCGAAAGGCGAAGGCGCTCGGCACGCGCCGGCTAGAGCTCGATCGGGGCGCGCCGCGGGCGACCGGCACCACGCTAGCCGATGCCCTCGCCAAGTATTTCAAGGACCACGAGCGCCTCCGACCGGGCACGCTGGGGATCTACCGCCGGGCGGCCGACAAGCTAGCGACGTGGGGAGCCAAGGCCGGCGTCAAGAGCGCGGACGATCTCACGGGGGCGCACTTGGTAGCCTTCCGCGCTTCGCTCGTGCGCGAGCCGTTGAACGCCCCGGTAAAGGGCGGGGCGCGCGGTAAGCGCTCGGCGGCTGTGCAGACCCGGGCGCCCGCTTCGGTGAACGCGGAGCTTCGCGCGATCGGCACGGTGCTCGGCTATCTGCGCCGGCTCGGGCTGGTTCCAAAAGTCAGTTCGGACGCGTTGTCGGATGGCCTCGCAAAGCTGGCCGGCAACGTCGAACGGCTCGACTACCGGAAGCCAGCGGAGCTGCGCGCGTTGCTCGCGGCCGCGCTGAAGCACGACGCGGACACGTTCAAAGCGACTCGAGCGGAGCACGCGGCCAAGGCGCCGGGCGCTACGCTTCGGCACGAGCCGATCGCGCCCTTCGTGGCGGCCGCGATTTTGACCGGCATGCGCTTCGGCGAACTGATCGATCTCGAGTGGAAGAGCGTCGACCTCGAAGCCTTGGACAACGAAGGCCGGACCGTGGGCGAGATCTACATAACGGCCGCAAGCAAGACGCACCGGGCGCGCACGGTCGGGCTCGAAGTGTCGCCGATGCTGCGGCGCCTGCTCGTCGCGCTACGCCCCGACAAGGCCGCGGGAAGCGTGTTTAACCTGACGCGCGACGCGGCGAACACTGCGCTTCGGCGGCTCGCTATCGAGGGCGCGGGATGGCAGGCGCTTCGCAGGACAACGGGCACATTTCTCACGAACGCACCCGGCATCTTCGGCGCGGCGAGCGCGTATCGCAGCGCCAAGCAGCTAGGGCACAGCGTCGCCGTTGCGGAAAAACATTACGTAGGAGTCGTGCGCGGTATTCAATCCACGGCGCGCGATCTTGAAACGGCCATGGGCATTACCGCGGAGCTGCAGCAAGTGCTCGATGCGATTGGCAACGTCACACGCTTGCCGAGAGTGTCAGGGCGTGCCACACCTTAGAATGGGTTCGATCGTCTCTTTCAAGCTTCGCCCCGGCGCATGCGATAAATGCGGCGCGACGGGTGCTTGGTGCTTCAAGAGCAATCAAGCCAAAGAGCGAATCCCCCGCGCCCCGCACGAGTGCCGCCGCGCTAATCGGTTCGGTGGGGTTCGTGCCGATCTTGTGAAAGGGCCGAGCTACACGCCGCCCAAGCACTGATTTTCCAAGTCGTTGGTCGGAACTGTCCGCGCTTTTGCGGGTGGGAAACGGCCGAACTCGCAGCGTAAAATAACGAGCTGTGTTGCCGCAAGCGATCGCGCTTGCACGGAGTAACACATGCACGCTGCTGAAAAGACCGATTGGATTAGTGAGACTGTCGCCGGGCTTGCGCCCCTCGCGACCGCGAAGGAAGCCGCCGCGTTTCTGCGCTGCTCGACCCGCAATCTGCGGCGAATGATCGTCGCCGGACGCCTCAGGGCCGTTCGCGCGCAAGAGACCGGATCGTCTCCGGTGCTGATCGCGCGGTGCGAGCTCGAACGCTACTTGCGTTCCACGGTGGCGCCGTGACCGAGAGCGCTGGCGGCGAGTACGCCGAAGCTGCACCGCTGATCAACGCCGTGCAGATCCTCAATCTAGCGGAGCGAATTTTTCTAAAGACGTTCGTCGACGGCGACGACCCGGCCGCATGTGCGCAGGGCGCGATCTTCGCCGCTTGTCAGTTCGGCGTCACTTGGCAACGAAATATCCCCGAGCCTCGAAAGAAGCGCGCACGCAAGGCCGCGGCGCCGAGCACGCCAAGCGATCTGGACGGTGCGACGTGAAAACGCCCAAGCCCAAGAAGTGCCAGCGGCCTAGCTGCGGCCGCGCCCGAGCGCCGGGCGCGTCTTTCTGCTGCGATGGCTGCGCGCACGACACAGCGGCTACGCGACACACGCCAGCCTGCGCGCGCGCGAGCGGCTCAATCTTCCCAGTTGAGAGGCGCTTTGAGCACTACCGCCGCGCGTGAATCCCGACCCCACAAACGGCAAAAGCCGGGGCACGACTCCCGGCTTTTGCACAGTCTCTCAGCGACACGATAGGACGATCAATGTCACAGCACAGTAAAGCACAGCCAGAAGCCCCCGCAACTGAAACAATGCTCGACGCCGCGCTAGAGCTCGCCCGCGCCGGGTATGCGGTCTTTCCCCTGTACCCCGCGAGCGCCACGCACAAGGCACCCGTCGGCAAGCGGCCGCGCTGCTGGCACGGGCATAACGACGCCACGACCGACGAAGCGCAGATCGAACGGTGGTGGTCTGAACCCGAGCGCGGCGACCCCGACGCCTGGCAATGCAGCCCCGACAATAACATTGGTATCGCTGTGCCCGATGGCATGGTGATCATTGATTTGGACCCCCGCAACGGTGGCTGGGAAACGTTCGATAAGGTCGAAGCCGAGTGCGGCGCGGACTGGATCAACACCCTCACCGTAGATACGGGCGGCGGCGGTAAGCAGTTCTATCTGTCGTGCGAGCCGGGGCGAAAGTTCCCGCCGAATCTAAATGCTCATTTCGGCCCTGGGATCGATCTCAAGCAGTGCGGCGGCTTCGTCGTGGCACCACCCAGCACGCACAAGTCCGGGGGTGTGTACGCATGGGATCCGTCGACGGGTGATATTGAGGCAGCCCCGGCATGGTTGACGCTGCTCAGCAAAGTGAAGGCGAATAGCGACGTCGCCCCGGCGCCCGAAGTACCCGACGGCGCGGAGCTTGACGACCGCATGCGCGCCAAGCTGGACCAAGCGATCGAAGCGATCGAGCCGTTCTACGTCGACGGCGAAAAGCACTATCTTGCGCTGGCGATCGGCGGTTACTTGCGCAACAAATCTTGGCCGGCGGTTGCTGCGAAGTACGTTGTGAGCCAGCTACCAAGCGAGGATTACAACGGGCGCATCGCTGATGCCGTTTGGGCGTGGGGGCCTGGTGTTCACCACCCCCGTGGCGCGGCCGAGCTGCGCGAGCGGTGGATCGAGCTACTGCCGTTGCTGGACGAGATATTCAAGAGCGCGTTCAAGGGCCGGAAGACGAAAGGCAGTGACGGCGCGCAATGGGATAGGCCCGCGGCCGAAACCGCCGATAGCGACCAAGCCGACCAAGCCAAGAAACCCAGCGACATGCGCACAGACATAGGCAACGCTCGCCGGCTTGTACGAGGCCATGGGGACCGCATTCGCTACTTCGAAGCGCGCAAGGTTTGGTACGTGTGGGACGGCGCGCGGTGGAAGGCCGACAACACGGGCGAGATCGTTCGCGCAGCCAAGGAAGCCGCCGAGTCACTGTGGGAGGAAGCCAAAGAGGTAGCCGACGACGAAAAGCAAAAGGCCGCGTTCGCGTGGGCGGCGAAGTGCCAGGATCGCCAGCGCTTGACGAATATGATCGAGCTGGCCAAGAGTGAGCCGGGTATTCCAGTGACGGCCGCGGATCTCGACGCGCACCCGTGGCTGCTCAATGTTCAAAACGGCACGCTGGATCTCCGGACGGGCGAGCTGCTCGAGCCCGATCCCGCGCTGCTCATGACGAAGTGCTGCGCCACCCACTACGAACCCGGCGCGCGATCGGACCTATGGGAGGCGTTCGTGAAACGCACGACCGGCAACGACGCAGAGCTGGCCGCGTACATTCAGCGCTCGCTAGGCTACGCGCTCTTTGGCGCATGGCGAGAGAAAGCGTTTTGGTTTGGTTACGGCCCACCCGACGGCGCAAAGAGCACATTGCTTGGCGTGACCGGCGACGTGCTTGGCGACTACCACGTGGCGGCGGCCGCTTCGACGTGGATGGTCCAGAACAACGTGGGAGGCAACCGCGGCGACATTACCCGGCTGCTAGGCGCGCGCTTCGTCACATCCCTCGAGATCCGCCCGGGACTCAGGTTAGACGAGGAGCTTGTCAAGAAGGTGACGGGCGGCGACACGATCGTGGCCGCGGGCAAGTACGAGAACGACATTCAATTTCAGCCAACGTTCGCGCTTTGGATGGGTGCCAACGACCGCCCGACGATTCGCGACGACGACGAAGGCACGTGGAGCCGCGTGCGTTGCGTGCCGTTCACTAATCCGGTACCTGAGCACGAGAAAGACAGGCAGCTACGAGAGAAGCTCACGAGCGCGGAACACGCCCCGGCCGTGCTCGCCTGGCTGGTCGCCGGGTGCATGGCCTGGCAACGCGAGGGCATCGGCAAATGCGCCGCCGTGACCAGCGCAACACAAGCCTACCGCGCAGACATGAACCGCGCCGGGACGTTCTTCGAGGATTGCTGCGAGCTCAGCCCGGGCCACGAAACCTCCGCTCGGGCCATGAGGCACGCATACGATCAATGGTGTAAGGCTAACAGCGTGCGAGCACCGCTGGCCGCCAAAGCGTTCGGGCAACGGCTGCGAGCCCTCGGCGCAACGGGCGGCGACGACACTTCCAGGCGCGTGGTTCAACCGGCAACGAAAGCGGTAGGCAGCATCGCCGCGCAGCCCGCCGTGATGGATCGCTTCTGGACCGGGGTGCGGCTCGTCGCCGACGCCGGCTAACCCACTGCCAGCAAATGCCACCATTGCCAGGTCTCCCCTGAGAGTCTCCTAGATCGCATATATAGAAGAGTTTAGGGGGTGAGCTAGCAATGCTGGCAACGCTGGCAGTGGGGCTCGCCCGGGCACTGCTCTAGCGCTGCGCTGCACGTGCGCCTGAGGGCTCGAAGCTCAAGCGTGCATCAAGGTTGCATTCACCTAGGCAAGCTTGCCGCTAGCAGCGCGCATTCCCTAGTGCTTACGACGGCTTAGCCTAGCATCGCACCCCGGTTACCTAGGCACCCACACCAGGCCAGAGGGGCGCCTCGCCCGACGTATGGCACTTTTCAAACCGTTGCGCGCGTCTGCGTTGCGCAAGGATCAAACGCAACGCGACACCAAGCCACGCACGCAACACAACACGCGCAACGCGAAGCGCGCCAGCGACCAGGTTGCGCGCACGCGCAATGACGATCACCTTGTAGATGGTCATGTATCGCGCGAAAGCAGATCCCTCCCTCGTTCGTTCAGCCGTCGCTCGCGTCCGCGCCGGTTCGTCATTGCGTGAAGTTGCCGAATCACTCGGCTGCAACGCGAGCACTGTGCACCGATGGGTCAGGGCGGCCGAGGCCGCCACCGCCACGCCCAACGCCGGGACGAAGAGCGTCGCAATCGCAGCGGCCGTGTCCGTGCTCGGCGACGACTGGACGATCGCGTGCGCTGCGGAAATCGCGGAAGTCCAGCAAGACGCGGTTCGCATTTGGCTGCGCGCAAGGATCGACGCCTTACTCTCGCGAAAGGGCCTGCCACCGGAGGCCGTGCCGAGCGGGCTGGAATTTAGCGGCATGCAGGTCTGACCGAGTGACATGGCCGAGGTAGCGCATGCCGCAGGCGTGAAGCGTGATTCGGCCCGCCCGCTCGTGCTCTAGAGCGCCGCAAACATCGCCTGCCAGTCTTTGGCCCGCGCGGGCGTTAGCTCCTTTGGCAACCTGAGCACAGCGCTCCGCTTGGGGTTCACGTACACGTATTGCAAGAACATAGGCGTGCTCTTGCCGATTTGATCCACGTAGTCAGCGCGCTTCTGGGCATCCTCGCCCGAGCGGAACACTTCGATCGTGGCGTCCTGGCCTTCAAGCTTCCACGACATTTTTACCAAGTATTGGCCCGGCCTTCCGAGCAACTTGTTCGGGTCCGTGTCGGCGGTGTAGGTCACGGCGTCTTTGACCGGGTAGCGGGGCTTGTCGGCAACCGCGGCTTTCATGAAGGCGATCTCGGTATCGAGCGCCACTTTCTCGGCCTCGGTGTCGCTCAGCGGAGCCGCGGAAGCCGAGGGGGCCGCAGTCGCCACGGGCGGCGCGGTGACGCCCGCGGGCGTCGCGCTCGCCGCGGTTGACTCGCTTGACCCCCGATTGCAGGCCACTGCGAAACACACGACCAAAAGCAGACCTGCAACGTTGCCCATTGAGCCTCCCGCCTGCCGGGCGAAATGCCCGAGCCTTGCAGCACCATAGCTCTAGGCGTGCGTGAGTAGTGAGATTTCCTAGCGAGGTGACGGGACGCGCTCTCACGGCACGCGTCAAAATTACGCGTCGTTCTGATCGGCGCGCGTTCTGAAGCCGAAAACAAACGTGAGATCGCTGTGTCGATTTTTGGCAGCGTAAAATTACGCGTCGTTCTGATCGCGAGGGGAAACGGGCGCTCGTGTGGGTTGCAGCCCCCGAAGACTCCGTCAGGCTGTTTACAGCAATGAAGACCACTACAGCATCAACGCGCCTCAGCGCCGAAGCGCTTCAAGCCGTTCGCGGCCAAGCCGCCAGGCGCGGCATCAACGTCAGTACGCTACTCGGCCAAGCGATTGCGCTGCTCTCAGTATCCGCGGCCGACCCCGATAACAAGCTTGCCGCGGTCGCGAAGCTGCTCGGCCTCGAGCCCGACGCCAGTGCAGACGAGATCGTTGAAGCGATCGGCGCGCTCGCGGAGCCTGCCGCCGCGACCGATCCGCTAGCTGCGGCGCCCGAGCCCCCGCCCGTCGCGCTCACCACGCTCTCGCGTTTGAGCACTTCTGATCGCGCGTCGCTCGCGAAACGCGGCATCGCGACAGAGGCTCAGTTTCAAGCAGCCAAGGCGGCCATGCCGCGCAGCCCCAGCAAGAAAGAAGCTAAAAAATGATCGACTCAGAAATCAGCCCCGAACGCCAGCAAGCCCAGATCGAGCAAGCTCGATCGATTCAAGCGGCGAAGATCGCCGCGCGCGCGCACAACGTCGCGTCAAGCGCACACGATGCATCTCCACCTCCGTGACGGGGGTCCCCTAGTGCACTCGCCTCACCACTACCTGAAGCTCGCGATCGAGCCGCAGCTAGGTCACTGGGATCGAGTCAATCAGCACCCGATGGCAGGCCGCCCCGACGGCGAGCACATTTTGCCGAAGGCGTTAGCAGCGATTGAGCTTCTGAAAGGCCTGCTTGCCAAGCTCGAGGGTAAGACCGGTGAGCGCGCAGACGATGCGCGTAACTCGATTAGCGCGCAGCTCGCAGCAATCACCAAAGCGGTTGAGCATTTCCACTCGCTGGGTGTGAACCTCGACGGCCCGCTCGCGCTCGAGCTCGAGGCTAAGATCGTCGCGTGTCGTCAAGCGCAGGGCGCCGCAGCACACGCAAAATACAACGCTGTAGACCGCGACGCGATCCGCGAAGCGCTGCTCGACGTCGAGTGCGCAGAGCTCGAAGTTCGTGCTGTCGATCGCGCCGTCGCTGAAGCTGTCAAAAAGCTTGGCTTGCCGAGCTTGCCGAGCGAGCAAGCGGTGATTGACGCAGAGGGCGCGACTCACGATTTAGAGCGTTTTCCGAAGACCAAAAACACCGCGGCGAACATCAAATCCGCGATTGAGCATGGGCAGCGTGGCGGAGCTCAAGCCGATTATTGGATCATCTTCGAGACGGGCACGCACGAGCTGACTGATTGGCGTTGGCGGGGGCACGTGGGCACATGATCACACAATCCACCCGATCGCCCACGGCGCCGGCTTCGTTCCTACACCCAGTTCTCAGTGCTTGGCGCTCAAAGGCGCCCACGCACCGGGCCGTAGCTCTGCGCGCTGGCTCGGCGGTTCTCACGTCCTGGTGTCCGCGTACGGGCGCGAGGCAAGAAGCGGTGTTCGCATCGCTGCCAGCGGCTGCGGAAGCAATCGCATCGGGCGAGGCGATCGCCTGGCGTGCACCGAAACCCGCGGCCGCTCCGCATTCGTGGCGCGGAGCTAAGCCATGAGCTTTGCCGATCTCGAAGCGCAGTACCTGCGCGCCCCGAGCGGGCGCGCAGCCAAGAGGATTCGCGAAAAAGCGCGAGCCGCAGCCGGCAAGCTCGGGATCGCCCCGCCACTCTGGGCCCGGGTCACGAAGGCCAAGCCGAAGCCCGTCACGTAACAGCAAAAAGGAAACCCCGATCATGAACGACACCGACAAGCCCGCAGACCACCCGAAGCCACCCGCCGGATCAATCGATACCGACGCAGACAGGCCCGCGCCAAGCGAGCCGCGCCGTCCGTGGCCCAAGCTCAAAGCGAGCGGCCCGCTCTCTAGCCTGGCTTTGGTGAAACCGTGAGTACCCCCTACGCGGGTAACGCCGCTTCGTTTCCGACCAACATCGCACTAATTGAGGATAGCGACGAGCCATGCGGCGTGACGTTCTCGACACCTCTCGAACAATTGGCGGACCGCTCGAAAGCGCTCGTTCCCGACGTGCAAGTGTTCACCGCGAACGGCGCATGGGCGAAGCCGGCAAACGCGAAGTATGTCGAGTTCACGCTCGTGGGCGCGGGCGGCGATGGGACTGGCGGTGTAGGCGGTTTCGGCGGTACCGCGGGCGGTGCGGGCCAGATCCAGCACGCACTATTCCCCGCGTCCAGCGTCCCCGCGTCGCTCACCGCGACCGTTGGTGCGGGTGTCGACTCGCACTTAGTGGACGGGACGGGCGCTTTTTTGCTGAACGCTACTAAGGGCGGCGTTGCTCTTAGTGGGGCCGGCGTTAGCGGTATATCGCCAGGGATCACGGGAGCAAACAACCCGGTAGGCGGCGGCGCGGGCGGGTTCCGCGGTGGCGGCTCAATAGGCGGCGGCGGCCTAGCCG
This sequence comes from Pseudomonadota bacterium, assembly GCA_037200885.1. Lineage (GTDB taxonomy): Bacteria > Myxococcota_A > Polyangia > Polyangiales > Polyangiaceae > PMG-095. Next base: position 1,804,695 of record JBBCIN010000002.1, on the reverse strand, counting down.
GCAAAGGTGCGGGCGCTGGCGGTGGTGGTGGTGGCTCGGGCGGCGGTATCGGTTCGAGCGCGGGTGGTCACGGTGGCGACGGCGGCTATGGCTACAATGTCGCCGGGGTGACGGCTGCCACGGACGGCGGCAACGGCGGGGCCAGCGCAGGCGCAGGCGGCTCGGGCGCGAGTGGCTTGATCGTCATAACGACTTTCCGCGGCGCGTGAGGAAGATCGCAGCGCGTGGCGCCGTAAGGTGAGGGCAGGACGCATTGACGCGTCCGAATAGCCGGGAGCCGCAGCGTTAGCGCGCCGCAGCTCCCTAGCACCACCCGGAAGGTCTAGTTCCAAATGGCACGTAAAACCACGTCTACCACACCCGCGTCTAAAGCCCCACGCCTGGACGAAATCGCGCTCGCTGTGCGCTTGCTCGAGACTGCCGGCGAGCAGCTGAGCCAGGCAAACGCAAACGTCGGCATTGCCCGCGCGGGGCTCGTTGAGCTGCTCGAGATTGCCCGAGGGCTCGCCAAGCACGGCGCCGTGCTCGCGCTGTTCGCGTTCGTTCTGGTCGGCTGCGGCGGCGCGGTCGACGGTGCGCCCGCGGAGCCGATCGCGTCGTGCGCTCGCCTCACGAGAAACAACACCGGTGCGCCCGAGCTGTGGCAGCTCATGCCCACAACTTCGGCGAACCCCTTACCGGGCGTTTGCGAGGACTGGGACAACGGTATGTTCTATTGCCCGCAGAGCGCGTGCCTACCCGAGGGCTACACCGGGAACTGCGGATCATGTGCTGATCCCGATGGCGGTGCGCGATGAGCGTTCGATGCGAGATCGAGGGCTGCCACGAGCCCGCCGCGGTGCACGTCCTACACCCCCGCCGTCGCATTTGCAGTGCTTGCGCCGCGGATCTCACCGCGTCGAAGTACCCACGGTGCACGCTCGTCTTGCAGATGTCCGCGACCGCCGAGGCGTTGCGCCAAGCGGCCACTGAGCTGGACGATCTGGCTGGCACTGCGCCGCTCTATGAGCTCGGGACGCTTCGCCGGAAGGCGCAGGGCGTTATCGCGGCCACGCTGGCCTTCGCTCAGGGCACGGTGGCGGAATGAGAGCGCCCGAGCTCTCGGCCGACGCGGCCGCCCAATTGCTGGCCTTGCTCGATTTCGCGGAGAGCCGGGCGCCAGGCGGCGCCGTCGCTTTCGTCCGGGGCTACTGCGCGGCGCGTTGCCGCGAGCCGGTCGAACCGCACAGCAACGGCGTTAACGTAACGCGGCCTATGTTAACATAACGCGTCGAAATCATTAAACTATTTCGTCACGAGGCGGGAATGTTTTACGGGCTGCGGCCGTCTAATAGGGCACATGCAAAACGAATCCGCTCTCTCGCCCGAAATCACGCAAATCAAACAAATGATCGGCCAAATGGCTGAGCAAACCGTGCTGGCCTACTACGCGGCCTCTCTGGCCCGGGCGAATGGCGAAGCCCACGCCGACGAGCTCGAGGAGCAAGCCGAACGCATGCAATGCGCGATGCTCCACGAACTCGACGGGGTTGTCTGGTTAGCCGAAGCCGCGGAGTGACGCACCCCGGGCCCCGCGCTGCTCGCCTAGCCGGGGGCAGTGCGGGGCGGCTTTGAGAGCGGCCACTGTCGGTGCGTATGCCCCAACATCGGGTAATGGGCTTGCTCATTCTATAGTGAATGCGCATATATAGACCGGCTCTGGCGCGGCCGTTTCTCAGTGGAGTTACAATCCGCGCAAAGTAACTGCGCGTACTTACGCATTATGATAGCGTTGACCGCAGGCAGCGCAGGAGATCGAAATGGCCCACGCACAGCACATCGGCTCGCGTCCCCCCGCCCAGGCGGAGGGTTCGGACGACTTGCGCGCACTCCGCGAAGTACCGGGTGTTGACGCTGTGTACCAGAGCGCCGACGGCCGTGTGGTGTACGTAGTCGCGCGTGAGCACGGTGACGTGAGCTGGGATCGCCTACTTGAGCTGGAAGAGCGCTTGCCGGGTGACGTGCATCTGACGGTGCGTGCTCACCAGGGGCGAGACCCGAACGCCATGGGTCTCGGCCTGCTTTTGGCTTGCTAAGCGGCTAGCGATTGGCTCAACCGGGGGAGCATCTTGCGGCTGCGCGGAGGCATGCTCAGCGGGCCGCAGCGTGTGAGGCGGGCGACGCTTGGGCGATCGTATTCCTGTTCTACAGCTCGCTTCACCTAGTCGACGGATACCTTAGAACGAAGGCTGTTCGCTTCGAGGCTGAGAACCACGGCGAACGACGCCGCATGATGCGAAGTGCGTACGAGCTTCGGATGGCGATCCCGGCGTACCGGGATCTACAATCACTAAGCGAACAGGTTCGATACGATCCCTGCTTCGTCCCCACGCCCGAGAACTTCGTGAGTGCCAGGCAGTTTGCCGAAAAGATACGATCCATCGTTGAGCCCAAGCTTGCGCGATGGCTCGCAGATCAAGGGGATTAGTGCAGCCGTGGAAGCACGCGTGAGGACTAGTCCTCACGGCAGTGCAACTAGTACCAGCAGGAGTACCAGCGGCGCTCTGCCCCGGGGCTCGCCATCTGCGAAACCCCTTGTTTCTCGGAGCGGGACATCGGGTTCGAACCGACGACCTCAAGCTTGGGAAGCTCGTGCTCTACCAACTGAGCTAGTCCCGCGTAACGACCGCACTCTAGCCGCTTCCGCTCGCGATGCGAGAGAAAAATGCTCGTCGCGCGCGGGCGTTCGCAGTCAATTTGCCGTTAAATCACGGGCCGCGGTGAGCTGGGCTCGTGCGCGTGCGGCTGTGGGGCCTTGACCCTATTCGGCGCAGCCGGTAGTGAATGCCGGTGATGAAGGTCGCGACAGTTCATTCCAGGTGCGAGTGCCAGGTCCATTTGAGTGCGGAGCTGGATGAGCAGCGCGTGGCGTTGCGCGGCTGGGCGATCGACGCAAGGAAGCTGCAGCTGCCGGCACCCGCCAATACCATCGGCGCGGAGCGTGAGCGCTTCGACGTGGGTTGGGCGTGCCCCTTCTGTACCCGAAACACGCTGCGTTCGTTCACTGGCTCAGCGCTCGTGTTTCGCGAGCCCCCGGCTAAAGCGAGCTGAGCCCCCGGCGGCTCAGGCGGCGCGACCGGGGCCGAGCCGCTGGATTACCGTGCGCAGTGAGTTGGCCCGCGGCGCGTCGTGCTCGCGTTGGCGGAGGTACAGCGCCTGGCCCAACGCGCGCTCGGCCTCGTCCAAGCGGTTCGCCTTGGCGCAGGCAGAGCCGTACAGCGCCCACAGTTTGGCGTCAGTCTCGGCGAGCAGCGCGGCTTCACGGAGCGCGACCAGCGCCTGACGGCGTTCGCCGCGCTGTAGCGCGCGTCGAGCACGACTCAGCAGCAGCTCGGTGCGTGACGGGAAGCCAGGGCTCGATAGCGCTTTCATGAGAATGGCCTGCACACTGCGAAATGCGTGCCAGGATTGTGGCGGTACTAGGGCGCAACAGGCCGCGATTCGACGCACGTCCTTTCAGATACTTAGCCATCGAGCAGCACCGGAACCGCGGCATTCCGCGCCGTGGGAGCGTCGCGATTGGCCGACTGCGTCACACCGCGCCAAAAATCCGTCAGTGTGAGGCGCGAGCGAGCGTCAAGGATCTGTCAGCGTTCACTCAACACCTCACGCGCCGCGAACCCAAGCGCGAGCAAGAGTAGCGCGCCGGCAAGTAGACTCAAGCGCTGACCGACGATCTCGAGCACCTTACCCGTGGCCGCCGCGTAAATTGGATCGAAGATGGCGATCGAGATCGCCGCGGCCAGGAGCGCCATTGCCGGCCGCAAGCGCTGCGCCAGGGTTCGCTCCTCGTACAGTTTGGGGTCGATTTTAGCGACGAAGCTCGCTTCGAAGGGGGCGCTCACGTCGGCTGACGGCGGCGGTCGCGAGTTGCGCGCCGATCGCGGCGGATCGACGGCGCGCTCGGAAGACGAGTGCGATTCGGAGGCGGAGTTGGGCGGATTGCTCGGCCGCTGCGCACTCGGGCGTACCGCCGAGAGCCGCTGGGAGCTCACGCTGCGCTGGGCCCGCGGCTCGTCCACTGGGAGGTCGAGATCGAGATCCAAAGCAGCAGGCATCGAGACTGACTCGAGATCGAGCACGCTCGATTGCTCTTCTACCGGTTGCGCCACGGGTCGCTCGCCGCTCGGGCGACGGGCGACGGACGGCGGCGCGAGCTCGAGATCGGGTACGAAATGCGGCGCAGACACGGCGGCCGCGCGCATCGGCGCGGGCGCGGGCCCTCCCGCCGCCAGAGGCGGCCGCGACGTCACGCGTGCCGGAACCGCCAGCGAGATGCTGTATGGCGCGGAGACGCGCGCCGCCGCCGGCCGACGCACGCTCATCGGATCGAATTCGAGATCGTCGGCGAGCTCGATCGTTCGCGGTCGGGCAACGGGCTCTGGCTGATCGAGCGCGGCCACTAGCTCATTCCAAAAGACGCCCGCGTCCCGCTGCCGCGCGCGAGGATCGAGCGCCAGAGCGCGCTCGAATACGGCTTCAATCGCATCCGGCAAATCGATGCCTTCGTGGCGCGGGGTCGGGCGACGCTTCGGATCCAGGGCAATGCCCATCATCGTCGCCGGATCCCCCTCGATGACCGTGCGCGCGGCCATGACCTCGACCATGCACAGGGCCAGCCCCCAAACGTCCGTCCAGGGCCCGGTTTGCCCATAGTGCCGCGGTGCCCACTGCTCGGGCGCGCCATAGGCAGGCGTGAAAGCCATCGGCGCGCCGCCATCTTGGCTCATCCGGCCAGCGACTTGGCTCGCCACGCTCTTCACCTTGCCAATGCCAAAGTCCAAGATCTTGACGACCTCTTCGCCCGCGACTTGCGCGACGAAGAGGTTCTCCGGCTTGAGATCGCAGTGGACGATCGAGATCGGCCCATCCGGCCCGGTGAAGTTGTGAGCGCGCTCGAGCGCGCGCGCCACGGGCGTCAGCAAGCGTACCAATTTGCGCAGCGAGACCGGCGCGAGGTTCGCTCGCTTGCGCTGCTCAATCAGCGTCTCGAGCGTCATACCGTCCAGCCATTCGAGCACCAGATACGGCACGAAGCGGCCGTCTTTGCTGGTGAAGGCGTCTACGTGCAGCGCCCGCACGACGCTCGGCAAGCTGGCCGAGAGCCGAAAGAGCAGCTCGGCCTCGCTGCGAAATAGCTCCAAGAAGGTCGCTTGCTGCGCAGGATTTTGCTGCGGCACTTTGAGCAACTTGAGCGCCACGGGCGCCCGGAAGCCGCCATGATGCGCGCGATACACCACCCCGAAGCCACCTTCGGCGACCACGCTCTCCACGTGGTAGGCGGAGGCGATTACGCTACCGACGATTCCGAAGACGTCTTCAGCCATCCGGCTCAGTTTTGATCGATGGCGATGCCGAGCTGACGACGCAATTTGAAGTAGCGCTCGCTGGCCGCGAAAGTCAGGAGATCCTTCCCAAGCTCGCCGTCCGGCCCTTCCTCGGCCGAAAGCACGCCGAGCGCGGTCGCGATGTCGTTACTGAGCACGAAGCCGGCGCGGCAGGCGGTCTTCTCGGTGGCCTGACTCCAGCGTTGCAGGTTGGTGCGCCCGCCTTCCTCTACGAAGCGCAGGAAACAACCGCGTAGCGCGTCGACGTGCTGCGCTTCGAGCATCGGTTGAATGGCGTGGGCGATGGGCGCGACGCGCCGCTTCATATCTTCGGCGATCGGCAGGCCGGGATTGCCGATGGTCAAGGCCGCCAAAAACAGGTCCTCGAGGTCGGCCACGCCGCTGAACAGCGTCTTGAGGTAATGCTCTTGGCGGTACCAAGACAGGTGGCGACCGACCAAGAATGCGTGCTCGAGCTGCGTGCGCCCCGACAGCACCTGCTTACCGATGACCGTGAATGGCGGCACGCCAGGCATCAACGCAAAGCCCACGTCGCGGTCCTTCTCGACGTAGATCGGCGGCGCGGCCAAACCCAAAATCGCGGCCGCCCAAGGCAACGCGCGGACCGCGGTGATGGTCGATTTGGCGGGATCTTGCTTGCTGCTCGGCACGGGTTGATAGAGTTTCTTGTCGCGGCGCAGCGCCGTAACGCGGCCGACCAACACCGCCGGCGCGATCAGACTGAAGATCTGCCCGGTCAGCACCTCTTCTTCGGGGTGAAAAATCAGGTCGACCCAGGCGTTGGCCGAGACGCTCGCGCGCGGCGCGATCAGCCCCTGCGTGCGAAATTGCTGCACCAATGCCCGTTCTTCAGGGCTGGCGGCGGAAAGCGCAGACAAGACCTGCGCGACGCAAAACCTACGATCTTTTTCTTGGCGCGCCGCGTAGATGCGACTCAGCGCGCGATAGCCCTCCACGTTCTTCGGATCACGGCGTACCCGGCGCCAAATTTCATCGGCATCTTCACTCGCGTCTTGGGCGGCGCTCTCGACTTCCGACAGGTCGACTTCGACGTTGATCGACGCCTGCGCACGCCGGAGCTCGCCTTCGAGCTCCTTCACGCGCGCTTCGAGTTGTTCGACTTGCTTCAAGAGCAACGTGCGACCGGCATCGCCATCCGCTTGCACGCGGAGTGGCGCCAGCGATGGTGCCGACTCTTCGTAGTGCTCGATGATCTGCACGCGGTGCCGAATCTGGTAAGACGCGACCATCGCTTGCTCCAAGCGCAACAACCGCTGCGGATCGAGCCCCAGGTTATCCGCTGCCTTTTCCAGGCGCAGGCGCTCATCGGGCGTAATCACGCCATCGGCCAACGCTTCCGCGAAAAGCTCCTCGTATTGCGTCTCGAGAGGTCCGAGCCCAAACCCACCCGAAACTTCACCTGCCACGAAACCTGCGCCATGCTCGAAGCCGAGCGCCACGCTGCCGTCACTCATTCCACTACCTCCGTAGAATGCTCACTTTCCTACCCTTTCTGCGCGCGGTAAAGGCGCCCGCTGCGCGCCTTGGCGTTTGTGCGCTGATCTTCGGTGTAGGTGCGAATTGCCTACCTCCAGCCACTCCGCACGCAAGCCCTGGACCGGCAACGGGACCACTCCCGCTGGCGACTGAAAGCGCTACTCCGAAGGCGTCGTCGAGTGCGGAGCACGACTCGCAGCCGGCGCTCGCGGACGCAGGCGCAATGCCGAGCGACAAGCCTGCGCCGGCCCCGTTGGTCAGTGTGGATCTACCGTATCCAGTCGATGCACGGCCGCGTGCGCGAGATCCGATCCAGGCTGCGGCCGACGACGAAGAACTCGCGCGCTGGGATCTGGGCGGCAGCGCGGATCCCAGCTCGGTCTCTAGCCAAGCATCGTACCACCCCGGCACGCGCGTGGTAGTGGACACTCGCCCCGCCAAGCGTCGCCCGGGCGCCCCCGCCCTGCCCCCACCGCGCGGACTCACTTATCAGCGCGTGCAGGCCCAAACGCGCAGCCACGGCTATTGGCCATTCCGGCTGTGCTTCGAGCTCGGTCAACACGACAAGAAAGGCGCGGGCGGCGAGACTCGCGTCGCGTTCACGATCGGCACGCGCGGCAAGGTGCGCGCCACGCGCTTGCTCGATTCCACGCTCGGAAACGCAGCCATTGCGGCCTGCCTGGCGCGTGAAGTGTTCAAGCTCGAGTTCACTCCGGCCGCCCCGAGCGTGCTGCGAATGGTCGCCTCGATCCGGATCTACCCGGGCGATGCCGAGCTGCCCCCAGTTCCGGACGCGGCCGTCGTCGCTTCACTGCCCCGGGGTGAGTTCGATCCGGAAGCCGTGCGCGCGCGCGTTACCGCCAAGCAAATCGAGCTCGATGCCTGCTTCGCCGGCGTGCGCCAGACCGACCCAACGCTCTGGGGACGCCTCGCGCTCGCGGTGATCTTGGAGCTGGACGGCAGCGTGCACCGAGTGACCGAGGTAGAGAGCCATTTTCCGAACGCGGCCGCCACGCGCTGCGCCCAGGTCTTGGTCTCCTCGGTGGTCTTCCCGAGCGTCAACGGCAGGCCATTCAGCTTCGTCGTGCCGCTCCGGCTGAGCCCGAACGCAGCACTCGCGAAAACGGGCCCGGACGAAAGTCCGAGCCCGTCCGAGAGCAGCGACGACGCGGGGACCGACTAGTCGGTTCCGCCGGCCACGCCGCCAGAGCCAGGCCCATCGCTTGCGCCGGCGGCGCCGCCCGCGCTGTCTCCACCCGCACCCGCGCTCGCGACAGGGCCAGCCCCCGCTTCACCGCAGGTGAGCTCGACGCTCATGGTCACGTTCGGATAGCACAGCCCTTCCGCACCGGTCAGCATCGCCAGATCGGACTCGTCGTCGGCCCACTTGCGGCACAGATCGCCCGGAAATTTGCAGTCGCTCGTGCACGCGCAATTGGGCAAGCAGTAACCGACGTCGATGGCGCCGAACGGATTGGACAAAGGGCCCGCGCAGAAGCCGCCAGGCGTCGTGCCCGAGATCATGCACTCGGTGCCAGCCGAGCAAAGCTCCGCGCAGACACCCAGCACCGGCGTCACGCCGTCGTCCGTCGTGCGCAGGCAGGCGCCTTCGCAGGTGGGGGTGGTAGCGCCGGGCGTGCAGATCGTTCCGACCGGATCACCGGTGGGTTTTGTCTTTGAACATAGACCGCTGCCTTTGTTGCAAAACAAGCCCGTGCCGCACTCAGCATCGGAACGGCACCACGGGATACAAAACGGCGCGGGCGCATCGGACCCCAGGTCGGCGCAGACGAAATCCGAGCGACCCTGGCACTTCGTGGTCACGTCGGTGGGATCGCCTTGCGTGCAGCCCTCCATGCAAAATCCGAGCGGCGACGTGGAGGTGCCGAAGTTGACGCAGCCCGAGCCCGTCTCAATCGGACCGCACTCGTCCAGCGTGGGGTCGAGCTGCGTCGGATCGCAGCTCTTCGTGCACATGCCGAAGGAGGGGCCACCGTCACCAAGCGACGTCGTGTTCGCCTTCGCACAGGTCAAACCGGCAGTGCATTGGGCGTCGCTCGTGCACTTCGTACCGATCGGAGTGGTCGCGGAACCGCCGCCCGAGCCAGCGCGGCCAACGGTGCCGGCCCGACCGCCGCCAGCGATGATGCCGCCGCCCCCGGAGCCCCCCGTTGCTTCATCACTGCCGCAACTCGCGGTGGCTGCGACCGTACAGAGGGAGATAATAATCAGCGTGAACCAGGTGCGAGCTTTGACCACCGAAGCCTCCTAAGCGCGCTGCAAGGCAGCGCAGGCGAACACTACGTAAGGTTTCACCCGATTGCATCAGCGGCGCAAGGCCAAAGTCACGCGCTTTCGGCAGCCACCTCACAAACCGAAACAAGCGAGAACGGGTCAGAAATCACTCGTGTACGACGAGCAGCGTCGGCGCGCCGGTCACGGGCTGCCAGCGCACCGCGTGCCATCCAGGCGGCAGTTTCGGCTCGGTGAAATCGAATAGCCATTTGCCGTCAATCGGCGAAACATTGATGCAACCGCCGCTCGCCAGGTTGCCCCAGTTATCGTGCCAGTAGGCCGTGTGAATCGCATACGGCTTTTGAAAATTCTGTGTCCACGGCACGTCCGAGTGCACGTTCTCTCCGGGCGTCTGCATCGTCACCGTGGCGAGCTTGCCCGAAATGGGAAACGTTCCGACTGGCGTCGCGGCTATCTCCAGTGTGTTTTTCCCCTCCTGCGGGATTCCGCCCCGTCCCCCTGAAATTAGCGTCGCAAACACCGGTTTTGTGCCCTCGAAGGCGAGCAACCAGCCACCGAGCACGCTGACTTCGATCCACGTCTGACGCGGGTCCTTCGGTCCGCGACCGGTATGATCCGCTTGCCCCACGCGCGCGCCCCAGGGCGTGAGCGATCGCGGCGCGGGCAACACCGCATCCTGTTCACGCACCCAATCGTCCCCCTGAGCGGTTTTGAAATAGCGCTCGCCGCGTTGAACCTCGAACCTGTCAGTCAGCGCCACGACCTCGTGCAATGCAAACGATGCCTCGCTCCGCTCGAGCTTACCCGGTCCGCTTCGGCGAAATTTTCGAGCCCCCGCACGTCGGAAAAACGCCAACGGCAAGCGCCATGCAGAGCCCAGCTCCACCCCGTGAAAGGTAATCTCGGGATAGAGCGTGACTTGTGCTTTCTTGAGCCACAACAAGTCAGCGCTCAAGAGCCAATCCTGTCCGTCACTACCGTGCTCATCGACATATGCCAGCGTCGACAGCGGCAACAAGTGCCGCCGCGGTTCGTGAAACAGCGCTGGCAAGGTCGGCCACGTCGGCCACTGCGACCGATCTCGCGCTTCAGGCAGCTGAGTCTGCAACTCGACCCCGAGCGACTCTGCGTAGCGATGCGGCGCCGCCTGCCCCAAGCGCGGCGCATAGAGCGAAACTGCCTTGAATACTGCATCTTCTGCCGAAAGCGTGGCCTGCTTCTCATCGACGCACACGAACCCCATCGGCTCGATCGCGTAAAACGTCGCGCAGCCCGGACCCCGCACGGGCTTGGGTTGCCCCCGCAGCTCTACCGAAGCCCCAAACCACAAGAAGCCCAACCAATCCGCATTCACATCCGGCCGCGGCCGAACGAACACGTACCGGTTCTTGATGTACACACGCGGCCTCGCGGGTAGCGCGGCCGTCGCGGGTAGTGCGGCCGTCGCGACCGCCGCGCTTGGCTCCGCTGCTTCTGCGGGGGGCTGCCCCGAAGGTACGGCGCGTGCACCAGTGAGGTTCGGCGCGATGCCCCGCGCCGCGGCCACTGACCGCGACGCGCTCGGCGTAGGGCCAACTCCACCTGGCGGAGTCGGGCCGCGCTCACACGCCACGGCGAACAGAATCATCAGCCAAAGCGCATCTCGCGACACGCGGCCAGCATAGTGCAGCTACCGTCGCAAAGGAGGACGCGGGCAAGCTTCGCCGTCGCTGAGCGTGGCGCAAATGATGGCTGACGACCGCTCGTCAACGCTTCATGCTGCTGAAGTCTCGGAGGTTACCCATGCCACTGCTCACCGATGAACAGAAACAACTCCTGCGCGAAGAGGCCGAAAGACTGCGCTCTGCCGCACCGACAGTCGGTTCCGAGCGACGCCTGAGAGAGATCGCACTCGTGCTCGGCGAATCACCAGGCGACGAAGAGCAGGGGGTCGACGAGGCGCTGGCCCGCACCATCCCGAGCGATTAGCGGGCCTGCGTGCCGCCTCTCCGGCCCGCCCGTCGCGATTCACGATCGGGCTTGTTTCTGGTGGGTCGACGGGGGATCGAACCCCGGACCAATGGATTAAAAATCCACTGCTCTACCGGCTGAGCTATCGACCCGGGCGGGCCCGAAGGGCCGCTCGTGGGCGGCGTACTTAGCGCGAAGCCGAGCGCTTGCCCACTGTTTCTTGCGGCTGCTGACGAACTCGGCCGAGACCGACCGCGCGCGTGCTTTAAGGCCGGGAAATCAGCCCTGCGGCCTGAGGCCGGCGAGCGCGGGCGCGACCTGCTTGACGAGCTCGCCTTCGGCGCCCGAGCCCAGCGCCGCGCCGGCGCTAAACAGGGCAAAGCTCACGTATTCGTGGAGCATCTGTTTGAGAAAGTTGTCCTGGTCGGCGTCCCCCGCCAAAGCCGGCGAGTTGGCCGCCACCGTATCCGGGTCCAACGCCCCGCTGGAGTCAGGACCTGCGTTGCGAAACAGGATGTCGTACACGCCCGCGCCGACCGCAAAGGAGGCCAGATTGCCGCGCACCTCCTGGGCCTTGCCGCCGTTCTGTGCGGCCGTGAAGATGGCGCGTAGGGCACCGTTCGCGGCGGAGACCAACGAGGTGGGGCCGCCCGAAACGCGCGGCTGGTGGATGGTCACGTGCTGCGATTGGACCAGCGAATAGAGCGCTTTCGTGGTGTCGAACTCACCGAGCCCCGTTTCTCGGCCGAGCTCACCTACGCTTTGCTTGCCGTCGATCGCCCCGTATACGCCTCTGAGCTCGTCCGCGGGCGTCCCGCGGTTTTCGACGCGAAACGGAACGTGCTCAGCCGACGGGATCTTCTGCTGAAAATAGCGCAATTCATCCATGCGCGTCACGCCGTCCATGAGCAGGGCATTGGCACTGATGGTATGCCTCGAGACGAGCCGCGACTCGTCGAAGCCGTCCAGGAAGAAGAACGTGCCATCGCCGACGGTCATCGTCGCGAACACGATCTCTTCGATCTGACGCGCGATGAAGGCGTAAATCTCGTCGTGTTTGAGCACGCCCAGCTCGATCGCGGCTTCACCGAAGCGCTTGCCGCCCTGAGTCGCAGCCGCGATCTGCGTGAACTGCGTTTCGGTGATCGCCCCGAAGCGGTACAGCACCGAACCCAGACGTTCCTGCTCCACACTGGTAGCGGCGCCCACCACGTTGCCCTGCTCGAAAAAGATCGAGCGCGTGTCGTCGCCATCCAGCACAGCGAGCTCGCCGCGCCAACCGGTCTGCGCCACCAGCGCCAAGATGTCGCACAGGGCGCCGGCCGCGGTCACTTCGCCGGACAGACGCACGACCGCGCCATCCTCCGCATCACGCCGGCCATCTTCGCCGGTGTAGCGCATGAAGACGACGTGGGTCGGCGCGGGCAGCATGCGATACGCGCCCTCGCGAGCACGCATACGCTGGCTTGCCACATTCCCGATCGGATGCGCTTGCCCCTGCGAATCGATACGAACCAACTCCGCGCGCCCGTCTCTCATGGAGCTATCAGCGTATCAGAGCGACCGATCTGCGTCTCGGTTTTCCCGCGAACCTGAACGTGCCCGAACAAGAGCGGGCACGTTCGACGTTCAAGTTGGAAGATTTGAGATGCGATTAGCGCAGCTCGGCCACGGTCGTGCCGAACATTCGTTCGAGGCCGCCGAGGAAGGTGTCGTTGGGCGTGACGCGCGTCCCTTCCAGGTCGAGCACTGCTTCCGTGCCTTCCCCGAGTGACAATACGAGCTCGACCGGGCAGGGCCCCGGGGAGGCGTGAATCAGCACTTTCAGGGCTTCGAAATCGCGACGCATGGTGCGATCCGCGTCGAGCTTGATGGACACCGAGCGGGTTGCCTTCAGCGCGGCGTCGGACAAGAGCTCGACGCTGTCGACCAGGATCGTGGCTTCTCGCTCGTCGTCCGGCTCCTCGGTCATCGGAAAGCTCACCTTGCCGTTGATCAAGACGGGGTCACCCGAGGTGAGCAGGTGCGAGTAGGTGTCGATGCGATCGCCGCGCACCTTGGCGTGAACGCGTCCGTACATGTCTTCGATCTCGAGGAACGCGGCTTTGCCCGTCCCGCTCTTGAACACCTTCTCTTGGTAGTTCTCGACGATGCCCGCGACGGCAACCATCGACCACGGCTCTTGGCTACTCACCTTGGTCGAAAACACCACCCCCAGGCGCCCGAGCTTGCTCTGGTAGCGGAAGAGTGGGTGCCCAGAAACATAGCAACCGAGGGCCTCGCGCTCGCGCTTCAACAGCTCGATCTTGTCCCACTCGTTCGCCGTGGGCGGGTAGTCGTCCAGGGGCGTCGCTTGCTTGTGCCCATTGCCGTTCGAGCGCGACGCGCTCTGCTCGAACATGCCGAACATGGTGGCTTGCCCGCGCTCGCGATCGCGACTCGCGCTGCGTGAGCGCTCCAGCGCGCGGTCGATCGCGGCATACGCTCGCGAGCGCGTAATGCCCATCGGTTCGAGCACCGAGTCGAAAGCGCCGCACTGCACGAGCGATTCGAGCACGCCCTTGTTCAAGCGCTTGGCGTCGAGGCGCGTGGCGAAATCGAACAAATCTCGAAATAGCCCCGAGTTTTTGCGAACGTCGAACATCGTCTCGAGCGCCGCCTCGCCGACGCCGCGGACGGCGCCCAAGCCGAAGCGCACCTGCGGGCCATAGCGATCGCGCAAGCGCCCCGCCGAGCGCATCGAGCCGTCCCCCTTGGGATGCGTGTACACGACCGAGAAATCGGTCTCGCTCAGATTGATGTCGGGGGGGAGCACGGCCACGCCCCATGCGCGCGCCTCGGCGATCGTGCGCACGACCTTCTCGATCTTGTCCTTGTCCGCCGTCATCACCGCGGCGAAGAACTCACACGGATAGTGAGCCTTGAGATACGCCGTTTGATAAGTGATCAGGGCGTACGCAGCCGAGTGGCTCTTGTTGAAGCCGTACGAGGCGAAGCCCTCGATCTCGTTGAAAATCGCGGTCGATTGCTCGACGCTCACGCCGCGCGCGAGCGCGCCTTCGGTGAACGCTTGGAGCTGCTTCTGCATCTCCTCGGCCTTCTTCTTGCCCATCGCGCGACGCAGCAAATCGGCGCCACCGAGCGAGAACCCGGCCAGCTGCTGCGCGATTTGCATCACCTGCTCTTGATAGACGGGCACGCCGTAGGTCGGTGCCAGCACGTCGTCGATCAGCGGATGAAGCTTCCGGATCGCTTTCTTGCCGTGTTTGCTGGCGATGAAGTCGTCGATCATGCCCGTGCCGAGCGGCCCGGGGCGATACAGGGCCACGGCGGCGACGATGTCTTCGAAGCAATCGGGCTTGAGCCCGCGGAGGAGCTGTTGCATGCCGCTCGACTCGAGCTGGAACACCCCAGTCGTCTCGCCGCTGGCCACGAGCGCATACGACTCGCGATCGTCCAGCGGGATCTTGGAAAGAGAGAGCGGATTGCCTTTGCGATCGGGCCGGGCGTTCACCAGCTTCTCGGCGATGTCGATCACCGTCAGCGTTTTCAGGCCCAAAAAGTCGAACTTGACCAGGCCTGCGGCTTCTACGTCGTCCTTGTCGTACTGAGTGACGATCGTCTCGTCACTCTTGAAGCACGGCACGTGGTCGGAGAGCGGGCCCTCGCTGATCACGACGCCGGCTGCGTGCATGCCCGCGTGTCGGGTCAGGCCCTCGAGCTTTTTGGCCTGCCGGATCAACTCGGCAATGCGCGGATCGCTGTCGTGGAGCGCCTTCAGCTTGGGTTCGACCTCGAGCGCTTCCTCGATCGTGTAGGTTTTTCCTTGGCCCTTGTCCGGCACCAGGCTGGCGATGCGTTGCGCCTCGGGCGCGGGCATACCCATCGCGCGCGCCACGTCTTTGATCACGCTGCGCGCCTTCAGATTTTGGAAGGTCGCGATCTGACCCACACTCTGCTCGCCGTAGCGTTGCGAGACGTACTTGATCACCTCATCGCGGCGCGCCATGCAGAAGTCGACGTCGAAGTCGGGCATGCTCACGCGCTCGGGATTCAAGAAGCGCTCGAACAAAAGGTTGTACGGCAGCGGATCGATATCGGTGATGCCCAGCGAATAGGCGACAATCGAGCCTGCCCCGGAGCCGCGGCCCGGTCCGACGGGGATGCCGCGCGCCTTCGCTTCGCGGATGAAGTCCCACACGATCAAGAAGTACCCGGGGTACTTCATGCCCACGATCACATCCAGTTCTCGTTGCAGCCGCTGATGATAGACGGCGACGTCGACCACCTTGCCGAGCGCCTGAAATTCCAGGAGTCGTTGCTCGAGACCGAGCAGCGAAACATGTCGGAAGTAACCGTCGGTGTCGTAGCCCTCCGGCACACCGAACCGGGGCAGCATCGGTTGACCCAAATCGAGCTGGAGCCCTGCGCACATCTCGGTCACGAGCAGGGTGTTGTCGATCGCCTGCGGCAAAGCCGAGAAGGTCGACACCATCTCTTCCTGAGACTTGAGGTACATCTCGAAGCTGCCGTGATGGAGCGGCTCGGCTTCGGCGAACGTCCGGCCCTGACGCACGCACTCGAGGTAAATATGCGCTTGGCCGTCCTCCTTGCTCATGAAGTGGACGTCGTTGCTCGCCACGAGCGGCAGGTCCAAGCGCGCCGCCGCTTTGACGAGCGTGTCGTTGACCACGCTTTGTTCGGGAAAGCCGTGATCCTGCAGCTCGACGAAGACATGGCCGGGTTCGAACATGTCCCGCAGCTCGCCCAAAATCGTCTCACCGCTGTCCGGGCCGTATTCCAGAATGCGTTGGGCGGCGACCCCTCCCAAGCAGCCGGTCAGACCGATCAGACCCTTGCTGCGTTCGGCGATCTGCGCGGTCGTGATGGCCGCGCCGTGTTGGCTGGCCGAACGCAAGTGACCTTCCGAGACCAACCCGATCAGGTTTTTGTAGCCCTCTTTCGTCGCGGCGAGGAGCACCAGGTGGTCGAAGGCAGCCGAGGCGTCCTTCCGCACCACGTTCACTTCACAGCCGAGGATCGGTGTCAGGCCTTGGGCGCGCGCGGAGTTGTAGTGACGAATCGCGCCGTACATGTTGGCGTGATCCGTGAGCGCGATGGCGCGCATGCCGTGCGCCTTGGCTCGCTTCGCCAGCGAGTCGAGCTTCACCGCGCTCGTCAGAAACGAGTACTGGGAGTGAACATGTAAATGAACGAACTCGCGCGCCACGAACCTGTGCCTTACCACTTCATCAGCGTGGCGTGGCGCGCAGCGCGTCCCGGCGAGCCAAATCGCCGGCCGCAGGACCGGCTCGCGTAGGTGGGGCGTCGAAACATTCCCGGTTGAACAGAACTACGGCTCGCTCCGTCTATCGCCCAGGTTTTGCGCCCCGCTCAGGGCGTGCGCTTGCGTCTCGCCGGGGACTTGGATTACCGGTTTGCCGATAGTCAGGGGACCGCCCGCGCTTGGCTTACGCCCTACAACTAGAGTCAGTGGAGGAATTTCAAACATGTTTGGTAAATCCGCGTTCGTGATTGCACTTGCCAGCGCCGCACTCGTGGTGCCAGCGCTCACCGGTTGCCACGCCTCCTTTCAGGCGGGTTCCGAGCCGGCAGCCGCTCCGCCCGCGCCGCCGCCTCCGCCGCCTCCGCCGCCTCCCGCGGAGACCGCTGCGCCCGCGCCTGCCCCACCTCCTCCCGCGCCCGTTGCCGCCGCCGTCGTCGTCAAAGGTGACAGCGTGCAGATCCCGGGTCAGATCGAGTTCGACACCGGCAAAGCCACCTTCAAAGCCGGTGGCGGCAGCGACGCCGTCGTCGATCAACTCAAGATCTTCCTCGACCAGAATCCGAAGGTCACCAAACTTCGCATCGAAGGTCACACCGACAACGTAGGCGCTGCGGACGCCAATCAAACGCTCTCGGGCCAGCGTGCGCTGACGGTGAAGAATGCCGCGGTCGCCAAGGGCGTAAAGAAAGAGCGACTGCTCGCGGTCGGCTTTGGTCAGAACAAGCCGATCGGCGATAACACCACCGAGGAAGGTCGCGCCAAGAATCGTCGCACCGAGTTCCGCATCGCCGAAATCAGCGGCAAGAAGTACTTGGGCCTCGACCCGACGGGCGGCGGCAAAGTCTTCGAATGAAACGCCAGCCGTAGCGCGCGACCGCGCTCGGCACAAAACGACGAACGAGCGGCCGGCAGATCACCGGCCGCTCGTGTTTTGTGGGGGCAAGGCGTGCTATGGCAGGGAGCAAATGCCTGGCCCTGTCACGAGCTACGCTGCCGCGTTTTCACTTTCGCTCGCCGCGCTCACGCTCGCGTGCAACGACGCACCCGCCGATCTGAGGCAATGGAAAGCCACCGATCACGACCACACGGCCAACCCAAACGCCGACCAGGTTCAGGTCACCGATGCCGGCGCCGCAGAGTCGAAGCACGGGCTCGACGACGTGACGATCGTGGCCTGGCAACAGAACTGCACCAGCTGTCACGGCCCACTCGGTCGCGGTGACGGACCGCAAGGGCAGCTCGTGCACGCAAGTGATTTGTCGCGCCCGGATTGGCAAGCGTCGATCACGGACGAGGCAATCGCATCCACCATCCGTCAAGGGCGTGGGCGCATGCCAAGTTTCAATTTGCCGGATGCCACGGTGGAGCGCCTGGTCGCCCTGATTCGCATGCTCGACCTGAACAAGATGCAGCAGCGCGCAGCAGCCGCGGCAAACGGAACGGCGGCGCCCGCCCACTCCGCGGCTGCGCCGGCGGCTTCCGCCTCGGCGCCCAAACGGGTCGGGCGTTGATCGGCAGATCCCTGGCTCGAGGGAGCTCGGCCAGGCGCTTGGCTACGCGGGGCGTGGTGGTGCTCGGGGCCGTCCTGGTCGGCGGTCAGCTGATGCGCTCGATGCCTCGCGAGCAAACTCTGATATTTCCGGTCGGCTCCGCCTTCCCGAATGCCACTCACTTTGCGGCATCATGGAAGCAGCCAGGGGACGAAGAGCCGCGTGGCGGCGTTAGCCTCACGTTCGCTCAGGCGCCGCCCCTGCAAATTCGCCAGCGCGCAAAACTGCCCGACGGCGACTACATCGTCACCATAGATATCCTACAAGCGCCCGCGCCGCCTCCGGCATCGCGAGACGGCGAGCATTCGAAAGCTGGAGAGCCGGTGCAAGCTGGCGAAACTTCAGGTAGTCACGAAGGACTACAGACAAACATCGAACGCCGCGTTAGCCTGACAGGTGGTGAGGCGCTGATTGCACTCGCCGTCGTTCCTCGCGAGCCGAGCGTTTCTGAGTGACTCATCCCGTCCCCTCCTCCGAAATTGCCACCCGCGCGCAACCGCCCGCTGGCGCCCAATCTGACGAGCTCTTGCTGGTCGTGGTTTCGGGGAGCGCGCGCGGCAAGCGCGTAAAGCTAGGCGAACGGCTCACGGTCGGTAAAGCCGCGGACAATGACCTGGTGTTGCCCGATGACACCGTGTCGCGCCACCACTGTGAGCTCGAACGCACCCCCCTCGGCATCATCGTTCGTGATCTGGGTTCGACCAACCATACCCGCGTTGGCCGCACCGCCGTGCGCGAGGCCGTCATCGAGTCTGGCTCGACGATCGTGGTCGGCAGTGTCGAACTCTTGCTGCGCGGAGAGCCCAATCGCACTCAGGTCCTGCCCAGTGAGGCGACCAACTTTGGCGAAGCGCTCGGCACGAGCTTGTCCATGCGTCAAATCTTCGGTGTGCTGGAGCGCATCGCGCCGACCGACGCGTCGGTGTTGCTCGAGGGCGAGACCGGCACCGGCAAGGACGTACTAGCGCGGTCCATTCATCAGATCAGCTCGCGCAAGGATCAACCGTTCGTCGTCGTCGATTGCGGCGCGGTCAGCTACAACCTGATCGAGAGCGAGCTGTTCGGCCACGAGCGCGGCGCCTTCACTGGCGCCGTCGCGGCGCGCCAAGGCGCCTTCGAGATCGCCGGCCGCGGCACCGTGTTCTTGGACGAAGTGGGCGAGCTGCCCTTGGACGTGCAGCCGAAGTTGCTGCGTGTCCTGGAATCCGGGGAATTTCGCCGGGTTGGTGGCAACAAGCCGCTGCACGCCGAGGCGCGCATCGTGGCCGCCACCAAGCGGAATCTGAAGGAAGAGGTCGAGCGCGGGAAGTTTCGCGAAGACCTGTACTTCCGTTTGTCGGTGGTGCCGATCACCGTGCCCCCGCTGCGCACCCGTCGTGAAGACGTGCCCGCGCTGGTCGAGCAATTTTTGGAGTTGGCGCGCAAGCGCGACCCGAGCGCATCCGCAATCTCGCTCACGCGCGAAACCGTGAGTGCACTGGCGGCCCATGATTGGCCCGGCAACGTGCGTGAATTGCGGAACGTACTGGACCGCGCGATTTACATCGCCGCCGCTGGTGGTGAGCGCGAGATTCGGCTGGTCGATTTGCCGGTCTCGCCGGGGTCCATCGCGGGTAGTGTTCCCTCTGCCGCCAACGCCGGCTACCCCGCGTTCGACTCGGAAAAGAGCTACCGCGAGATCCGCTCGGACTTCGAATCCGAGTTCGAACGTCGCTACGTCGCCTGGCTACTCGATCGTCACAGCGGCAACATCAGCGCCGCCGCCCGCGAAGCCAAGATGGACCGAAAGCACTTGTACGATCTCGCGCGCAAGCGCGGGCTGCGCGGCGATCGCTAAAATTCGCCGCGGAAGCCGAGTGACCAAAGCAGCGCCAGCGTGTCGTCCGGCGCGCGCCCGCCGAGAGTAAAGTCGCGCAGATTCGTCTTGAGCAGGTCGAAGCCGACCGAGCCCGAGAAGCTCAAGAACAGCCCAAACACGCGCGCGCCCGGGCGGCCCTCGCGCGTCGCGAGCGCGCGCCCGCCGATTAGATAGCTCGAAAGCGGCGACAGCTCGCGATCACCGCTCCAATATTGACCGCGGGGTCCGCTCTCGGGCTCACCCCCGGTATAGTCGTCACTCCAGAACAGCGCCTTGGTCTGGGTGTAATAACGGGCGCGTACCAGCACGCGGAGCCATGGCAGCATGTAACGCTCGGCATCGATTTCGTAAGTTTGCCCGAAGATGTCCCAGGTGTCGCGGTATAGGCGAGCATCGGCCGAAAACGCGGTTTGCAGATTGCGTACGTAGTACTTGCCGCGTAACCCGATCGCGCCTCGCGCGCGGTCTTCCGGGTGATTCTCCAGCGCCTGATCGCCGGCCGACGCGATCACCACCGAGCGATAAGGGTTCGCGAGAAAGCCGTGCTGGAGTGCTGCGCTGAGCACCATCTGGGTGGCGAACACCGGCGTCCAGGTCTGGGTCCAAGCGACTTGAAAGTTGTTCAGACTGATGTCACGCGACGCTCGCTTCTTGTCGTCAGTGAAGCAGCCCTTCGAGTTGTCGAGCGCGAGGCGACTCGAGGGCGCGTCGCTGGCGGCGTAGGCGGTCGTGCACACTTGATCGAAGCCGCGCCCGTACGACAGCTCGATCTGAGTGTTTTTCTGCAAGAAATCC
This sequence comes from Pseudomonadota bacterium, assembly GCA_037200885.1. Taxonomy (GTDB): domain Bacteria; phylum Myxococcota_A; class Polyangia; order Polyangiales; family Polyangiaceae; genus PMG-095. The sequence continues at coordinate 1,784,115 of JBBCIN010000002.1, read as the reverse complement.
GTACCCGCGGAGACAGCGAAGGAATTCGAGCGATAGTCGTGCTCGGTGCCGTAAGTATAACTGCCGCTCAGGTGGGTGGCGGCCCGCGTGACGGTGAAACCGCCGGTCAGCGCGTGACGCGTGTCCGAGAAATGCGTGGCAGAGGTAACGATGTCGACGTTGCTCAGCCGGCCGCCCTTCAGTGCCTCGCTCGCGCCGGACACGATATCTGCCTCGTACGCGCCCTGCACGGTGAGCCAGTCGTTGGGCGTTACCGCGAGTGCCGCGCTCGGGTTCACGACCGTGAGGCCGCTGCGTTTGGACGGCTCGAGGAACAACGCGGAACTCAAATCGAGCGTCGCAACTTGCGCCCGCGCGGACGCCGCGCCGAGCACGAGGGCCAGGCCGAACAGCGTTCCGAAGGGGAAAAGCCTAGACCCAAGCACCGTCAATTGCAGCCGCAGCCGCCTCCGCGCACCGAACCGCCACCGGTCGAGCCCTCGCGATTGTCCAGCGCGTGCTCGAGCGCCGCCTGGTCTGCCGACTTGGCGTCGAACTGCATGGTCGGATCAGCCAGGATCGCGCGTTGCTCGGGTCGCACGGTGGCGCAGCCGGCACTCGCGATCAGCAGTAACGCCCCGAGTGATAACCCCAGAGCTTTTAGTACCGCGCTCGATTCCAGGTGTTTCATCGTCGATATGCCCTCAGAAATAGGTTCCCAGACCAGCGATGTAAGTCTGCACGTTTTGATAGGCGTCTTCCGTGTACAGCACCATGTTCGAGGCCTCGAGACGGAACAACACGCGCCAGCGCAGCGATACGAGTAAGCCCCCACCCGCGCGCGCCTGGAACCAGTTGCGCGAAGTACGGACATCTTGCTCGTCCTTCGGCGTCTCGTGCATGCCGCCGAAACCGATCGTCACGAACGGCGCAACCGCCCAATCGGGCGCGAGGTTCAACGTCCCGGCTAGTCCATAAACGACGCGCCGACTGTCGGACTTCAGGGACAAGCCAATGAACGGTTCGAGGGCAATCGCCGGCGCCAGCACGTAGGCAGGCTTCAACTCGATGTAGCCGTCGCGGTCGTACACTCCGGCCATTAGCGCGAAGCCGCCATGCGCTTCCTGTAATGCGGGCGGCGCAAAGAAGCCGGGCTTGGACGGCGCGTCTGGCGCGTCTGCGCTGACCGCAACGGCTTCCACCGTGTCACCGAGAACGTACGCGGTGCGGCCATCGGCCATCACCACTTGCAACCAGAAGCCACTCGTTGCTCGAGTCTGAATCAAGAACGTTTCACCGCGGTGCGCGTGATAAATCACTCGATGCGACACGCCGGGGCCGGCGCGCAACTCGGTTTCCGCCACGATTACCCGCGCAAAAGCGTCCTCCTCCTCGGCGGCGCGTGCCTGCGCGGGAGTCAGCACAGCGGAAACTACGACGAGTGTGGCTAGGGCTCTCATTGATTCGAGAACTGAGTGGCCCACTGTCGAATTGCGTCCGCATCCATCGAGTTGAGCTCGAAGATCTTGCGCGGATGGAACTGATTCAGGGTGGGTCGTTGTAACAACGGCGCGAGATCCGGATCGCGTTTCATGCGCGCTTGCGAGGTTTGATAGTTATGCTGAGCGGCGTCCGGAATGTTGCTCGTCCCTGGCACGATCCCGCCGCCGCAAGTGTCGCCGACTCTCGGCATGTAGTCGGTCAAGCGGTACGCCGTGGCGCTGAAGTGACAACCTCCCTGCGGGTCACCCTTGGCCGGGTCGCCGGCGCCGCAGCTGTTGGCGAACAGCACGGGTTCGACTCGACAGTAGAAATATTTCTCGTCGAACACGATGTCCGCGACCGCGAAGTCAGCGCCCGGATCCACCGTGGTCGGGAAAAATCCTTGGTCACCGCAGCCCGCTGATAACCCGGCCGAAACAAGACCGAGGAGTGCGAGCAGCGTGCGCGCAATCACCCGATCGAGACGACATTCCACACATCGCACGCTAACAAAACTCCCCCAGTCGCGGGCACGCGATCCCCTTGGCCACTCAGTCGGCCCGCATTTAGGGAGGCTTCACACCCACATAAATAACCTCCCTGAGTCGGAAAGGCTTGAACGCGGAGCCCTGGCCCGGTAACAGTTTGCCCCCTGCGCCGTTGTTGTGGCACCCTAACCTACATCAGCTTACCTCTCTGCACTCAAGCACTTAACTCGACGTCTTAATCCCCCGCTGAGCTTCAATAAACGCGCCCCGCGCCTTTCCGTCGGAGACCCGAGAATGAAGTTGAATCCGTGGTACCTCGTCGCCCCAATCCCGGTTGCATTGATGGCCGCCAATGGTCCATTTGGCGCGCAACTCGCAGTGCTGGGAGTCACGATTGGCATCTTTTTCGGCACCTTGGCCTTGGGCCGCCCCACGCCGGGTAACGCCACGACGACGAACCACTGACTCAGTCGGACAGCGAACCGCCGCGCTCGGGGTCGGGTGAACGCTCCCTCCGCCTGAAGCGCATCGAAGATCTCTCGTTGCATGACGTCGAGGCGTTGCGGCTCATTCTGAGCGGTAGCTCCGTCATCGACTGGCACCGGCTCAATTTGCCGAGCCCCGAAGCAGCGCGACGCTTCCTGGAGAATCACGAGTTGAATCTCGAGGTGCCCGGTGACCGCGCCTTCATCGAGCACGTGAAGAAAGACGCCGTGAGTTACCTCAGGCGTCACTTCAAGTTTGCGATCCCAAAGCCCGTGGAGGCCGCTGGAATCGAGGAGCTGATGCTTCTCGCATCCAGCACTGGGCACCGCCAATTGTGTGCCTGCACGATCTTGAAGACCGTGCAAATCATCAATCACATGGCCGGGCGCGAGCTGCTCTTCCGCCTCCCCGTCAGCGATCGCGATCTCTTCCACTTGGTGGAAGAGAAAGTGTACCGAGTCGTGGGCACCATGCTGAGCGAGGGCTTTCCGATCACCGAGTTCATCGGTGGCCGAAAGAACCTGGACTCGACCTACACGAAGCTGCTGTCCAAGCCGGAGGCGACCGCCGCAGCGTTGTACGACAAGTTGCGCTTTCGGATCGTGACGCGAACGCCGGAGCACGTGCTGCCCGTCCTGCACTACCTGACCGAACAGCTGTTCCCCTTCAACTACGTCGTTCCAAAGCAGAGCACGAATACGATTTTCCACTTTCGCAGCTACTGCGACCAAAACCCGCACCTGGCCAATATGGTCAAGGATTTCCAGGGTCCCGTGGATGACGCGCTGCTGCCGACGGACAACCGCTTCAGCGCGCCCACCTACCGGGTGATCCAGTTCGTGACCGACGTCCCGGTCCGGGTGCCGCCGCACCTGATGGAACTGGCGCCACCTGGCTCGGAGAACCTGGGGCCGATCGTTTACATGTTGTGTGAGTTTCAGGTGCTCGACGCCGAAAGCGAAGCGGCCAACGAGACGGGTGAAGCCAGCCACGACGCTTACAAGCAACGCCAGCGTCAGGCGGTGTTTCGGCGGCTACGCCGCGGCTCGCGAGTCGCGGCGAAGCCGTAAATTCGCAGTTCGGCGCAGCCCCGGCCGCGTGCACGCCGAAAATTCGACGTCCTGGCTCGGATTTAAGCCGAAAGCGGCTGAGCTCGCGCTCAAAATAGGATAGGAGGGGCGCATGCGGCTTCACAGCGCGAAGGTGCCCCAGATTGCGGCCGAAATGGTCGGCGCGCTCCTCTCGGGGGGCGACGTCGAGAGCGAGTCCCCGAAGGAGGTCGGCCTCGACATCGCATCGGTGCTCAACCAATACATTCGCGACGAGCAAGAGGTCAGCGAGCAGGCCAAGGACATGGTCGCCGCCCGCGGTCTGTCGCAGACGGAATACAACCGCATCCGCAAGCTGGTCGCTGAAGAGCGCAAGATCAAGCTGGGCGAAGACGCAATCGACTATCTGCTCGATCAGCTGATCGAAATGCTGATGCACTCCGCCAACGTCGACGAGATTTTCGCCGAAGACTTCGTGCTTCGCCGCAAGATGCGCGATCCGCTCCGCCGCCAGTTCGTCGAAGACGAAGAAATCGAGCAGCAGATCCGCGGCCAGCTGAAGCACGTGCAAGAAGGCAGCGCGGTGTGGGAAGTCGAATACCGTCGCATGACCGAGGAAATCAAGCGCCGCAAAGGGCTGTGAGACCGCGTGCGAAGCATGACGGGGTTCGGCGTCGGCGACGCGCCGCTCGGTGACGGGCGGATCACGGTCGAGCTCCGCGCGCTGAATCACCGCTTTTTGGACGTGCGCGTGCGCTTGCCGGAGGAGCTGCTCGAACAGAACTTTTTCATCGAGCAGTTGGCGCGCGAAAGCTTGGCCCGCGGGCGCTTCGACATCGGAGTGCGGCTCGACGGGGCGGCGCTCCCGCCACCATTGTTTTCGCTCGAGCGCGCACGAGCGCTCTATCGCGGCCTGAGCCAACTGCGAGACGAGCTCGCGCCCGGTACCGATTTGCCGATCACCGCCCTCACCGGCATGCCCGATCTGGTGACCACCCCGACCAGCGCCGATTCGGACGGAGCGCGAGCGGCGCTCAAGGCAGCCTTCGAGCTGGCGCTCGGCCGACTCGACGAGATGCGCGTTCAGGAGGGCCTCGCGCTCCGGCGCGAGCTGCAAACGCGCCTCGACTCAGCGCGTCGTTTGCGCGCGACGATCTCCGCTCGTGGCGGAGAAATGTTGGACGGCTACCGAACGCGGTTGCGCGAACGCCTCGAGCGGCTGCTCTCGGAATCGGGGGTGCAGCTCGATCCCTGCCGCCTCGAGGCGGAAATCGTCATTTTGGCGGACCGCAGCGACGTGACGGAAGAGCTCGTCCGCCTCGATTCCCATTTCGACCAATTTGCACACCTGCTCGCCGCGGACGGCCCCGTTGGTCGTCGCCTCGACTTTCTGCTGCAGGAAATCGGACGAGAATCGAATACAATTGGCGCAAAGAGCCAAGATGCGCCAATTGCCCATTTGGTCGTGGAGATGAAGGCAGAGCTCGAGCGGATTCGGGAGCAGGTCCAGAATGTGGAGTGACGGTCCCCTACCCTTGATTGTGTCCTCGCCCTCGGGCGCCGGCAAGACCACGCTCACCGCTCGCTTGCTCAAGGAAATCCCGCAGCTTCGCTTCAGCGTGTCGCACACCACGCGCAAGCCGCGGCAGAACGAGCAGAACGGGCGCGAGTATCACTTCGTCGATCGCAAGCAGTTCATGCACCTGATCGAGCAAGGCGCGTTTCTGGAGTGGGCCGAGGTACACGGCAACCTGTACGGCACCGGCAAGGCCGAGCTCGAGCGGGGCGAGCGTCCGCGCGGCATCATCTTCGATATCGACCATCAGGGCGCGCGTCAGATCAAGAGCGCCGAGCCGGACGCAGTGGCGGTGTTTATCTTGCCACCGAGCATGGCCATCCTCGAGCAACGCCTGCGCGGCCGGGCGAGCGAGGACGAAGAGACCGTGCAGAAGCGCTTCGGCGTCGCCCTGGGCGAGATCGAGCACTATGGCTTGTTCGACTACGTGCTCGTGAATGAAGAGCTCGAAGAAGCCACCAAGCAACTCGTGTCCATCTTCCGCGCCGAAGAATGTCGCCGCCACCGCGCCGCTCGCCACGCCGAGCGCTTACTCGCTGAAGGTCGCGGCTTTGGTGGAATAAAACCGCCTTCGATCACCTAAGAGAAAGCAGCAGCATGATGAACAACAAGCCTCGCGAACAAGCGTCCCCCGTCCTGATCGTCGGATCGATGGCCTTCGATGATCTCGACTTGCCGAGCGGTAGCGAGAAAGACGTCGTGGGCGGATCAGCTACGTACGCCGCCTACTCGGCCGCGCTCTTCGCGCCGGTGCAAATCGTCGCGGTCGTCGGCTCTGATTTTCCCCCCGCCACGCTGAGCGATCTTGCGCGCGCTGGCGTCGATTGCGCCGGGGTGGAGCAGGCGAACGGCAAGACCTTCCGCTGGGCAGGCCGCTATGCCGCGAATCTGGCTAGCCGCACCACGCTCGATACCCAGCTCAACGTGTTCGCTGATTTTCAACCCAAGCTACCAGCTAGCTTCACCACGACGCCGTTCGTGCTGCTCGGCAACATCCACCCAGCTCTGCAGCTAGATGTGCTCGCGCAAGTTCAAAAGCCGCGGCTCGTCGCCGCCGACACGATGAACTTCTGGATCGATGGCGAGCGCAAGCTGCTCGGAGACGTGTTGTCCAAGATCGATCTATTGATCATCAACGACGAAGAGCTACGCCAGCTCGCCGAAGATCACAACGTCAAGCGCGCCGCCCGGAAGGTCTTGGCGATGGGCCCCAAGCGCCTAGTCGTCAAGCGCGGCGAGTGCGGCGCGATGCTGTTCGACGATCACGGCGCCTTCTTCGCTCCCGCGTATCCACTCGAGAACGAAGTCGATCCGACCGGCGCAGGCGACACCTTTGCCGGCGCGCTGATGGGCTACCTCGCCAACGTCGGCGAGCTCGACGCTGGCGCTTTCCGGCGGGCCTTGATGATCGCCGGCTGCGTTGCCTCGTTCTGCGTCGAGGACGTCGGCACGCGCTGCACCTCGAAGCTCACCACGCAGGCCGTGACCACGCGCTTGGAAGAGCTCCGCAGTCTGGTTCAGTTCGGTTGATTGGGCGCTCGCATCCCAGCGTCGCACCTCGGTGCGCGCGGTGTTCTAGACCGTCCTGGCCTACCCACTCCGCGGTCTGACACGCGAGGAATGCGGTTGGAGCGCGCGCGCTGTCCGGAAAAGTGCCTTGTCCGTTACTGACGGACAAGGCAGGAAACCGGCGTCTAAGCCGCGTGAGCACGGCTTCCGCGCGCGGCGCCTTGCAGCGGGCCTTCGACGCGGGCTTCACGCGCGTCTTCGTTCACGATGGCGGTCGCCGGACCATCGTGTAAATTCCGTTCCTCGGAGATCAGCGCCAAAAGCTCCTTTTGGCTGAACAGGCCCGTCTCGAGCAGGACGCGCATGTAACCATCCAGGTAGCCGTGGGCGCGTGAGAGCTTCGCGTAGGCGACCCCTTCGGTGCGCAAGCGCAAAACGTCCCGCAGCATTCCTCGGAGATTTTCGAGCATTTCGGTCTTCGACGCGCTGGCCATGTGGAAATGACTCCCTTCAGCGGCTAACCCGAAGTCGAGTTCGCCGGCCTGGCCATTGGGTACCTACGTTTTCGAATGACGGCCAAGTTGTCGACGGCCTTTTCCGGCACTATGCTGATTGAGTCCGACAGGAGTACCCGCAAAATGTGGGCCTCCATGACGCGACGCATTAGGAGCCAGCCATGAAACTCTCCATGTTCAAGTCGAAGATCCATCGTGCGACCGTCACGCACGCGGACTTGGCTTACGAGGGCAGCGTGACTATCGACGCAGACCTGCTCGACGCAGCAGGCATCCTGCCGTTCGAAGCCGTGCACATCTGGAACGCAACCCAGGGCACGCGCTTGATGACTTACGCGCTGGAGGGCCCGCGCGGGTCGGGCGCGATCTGCGTGAATGGCGCGGCCGCGCACCTGAACAAGCCCGGGGATTTGGTCATCCTCGCCACTTTCGCCGAAATGACCCCGGAAGAGGCCCGTGAGCACCGACCGATCGTGGTCCGGGTGGATTCACGCAACCGGCCGCTGGCAGATCGCGCTGAAGAAAAGCCGGGCCCAGTGCTCAATTCGCTCGGGTTTTCTCAAGCGCTGCCCTGAGCGCCCGCCCGAGCTAGATGCAGATTAGCGTTGCTTGCTTGGCGCTTCGCCGGGCATTCGACTAAGAAGGGGCTTGTTTCGAGCCTGAACGATGCCCGACGTGCCGAGCCCTCCCAACGCGGTCACCACGCTTTCCGAGCACCCGCACGTCGACGCGCTGGCTGAACTCGTGCGCTCGGTCGCTTTCGATGCGGCCGCCGCTCGTCGCTCGGACTTCGCGTCGCGCTTCCACACCGCTCCACCCGCCACCGGCGGTAGCGTCGAAATAACGATGGAGGACGCCAATACTCCGCTGGGCAATGTGCGCGCGGCAATGGAGCGAGGCATCGAGAACCCCGACGAGCAAAACTTGCTCGGGGCCTTGTTGGCCTTGGGCGTAGCTCGCGCGCTGCCCGACGACGCGGAGCCGCTGCAAACGATGGCCGCCAATTTGGTTTGGCTCGCCGCACACACGCCCTGCAGCGCGCTCGAGTTCTTGGACGACGCGCTCAAAGATCGCGCGGGCGTGATCTGGGAAGCAATCGCACGAGTAGCCCGCAATCCCGGGTTGAGCTCGCCGGACTTCGGCCATACCGAGGCGCTCGTGGCCGCCGCCGCGTTGTGTCGCAGCGAGTCGGACGTCGCGTACCGCGCTCGCCTGCACCTGGGGCAGAACACCATGGATCCGGTGCTGCGCGCGATCCTTTCGGGCGGCACTCCGCGCACGGAGCTCTCCGGTGAGCTGCGCAGCGCGCCGCTCGGTCCCGTGGTCACGACACTTTTGGCGCTGTCACTGCTGCTCTTCATCGGCCGTGGCCTGGCATTGATCGCACGCTTGGCGCTAGCCTATCGTCGCCCGGCAACGCTACGCATCGGCCCGCAGGGCCTGGAGCTCACGCATCGCATCGAGCTCATGGGTCGCGTGCTGCGCGACCGCGCCACGCTCGTGCCGCTCGCCAATTTATCGCGCGTCACCCGTGAAGTGCGCTACGCGCGGGTTGGACTATACGCGGGCCTCGCAGCACTGGTGATCGGTACCTATTTCGGCGTCGGCCTAATCGTCGATGGCGTGCGCGTCCCCGGCGGTTCGCCGCCCCTGCTCGGCATGGCCGTCACATGCATCATCGTCGGCTTGGGCTTGGATTTTTTGCTCTCGACCGCCGCGGATAGCGCGCGCGGCAAATGCAGGATCGTGATCGTGCCCCAAACCGGCAAACGCCTGTGCGTCGGTTCCCTAGATCCGGTCAGCGCAGACGCGATGCTGAACAGCATCGCCGAACAAGCCCACGCCTGACCGTCGACCTCCCAGTGCACGCGAAGCGCCGCTCGCGCTGTCGTTTTGCTCTCTCTCGCGCACGCGCCGACCGCGCCGACCGCGCCGACCGCGCCAACCACCACCGTCAACGCCCACCCGACGACACCGGACGCGCCCGCCGCGTCGCGCGGTCCGACAGGAACGCGCCCGCCATGTCGAGCGCAGTTTGCAACTGGTCAGCCGTCACGCTGGCCGTACCGTGAATCATATTGCCCTCGGACGTGAAGGCCACATGTTCGATGAAGCGATGTGACGATTGACCGAGGAGCGATCCGAGGAAGCCCAAGTTGAGCTGCGAGAGTGCGTTCGCAGTGCGCGTCAGATAGGCAGCATCTTCGCCTGCCGTATCGGCATTCGCATCCTCGGCCTCGATCTCCGCGCTGGCACCGCCGTCGGGCGTGGGCGTGATCCGAACCCGCGCCCACCGGATCGAATCGGGGACCTTGATCGGCAAGCCGATGAATGCCCGGGAAGGCGTCGCGAGGTAGATCATCGCCGCTTCGGGCCCCTTGCTGGGCCGCAGCGTCAGTTGCTTGCCCGCCGCTGCGGCAGCCGCGAACGCGCTCGGCGGAGTGACGACCACGGTCTGCGCGTTGGCGATCACGAAACGCCGCTCCGCGCCGTCGGCATGGGCGCTTGCCACCGGCACGCCGGCGTCGAGCCACTCTCCGCCCTGCTTGTCGGCGCGCACCAGTAAATCGAGCGCCGCGTGCATCTTGGCCGCCGGCAGATGGTGCCTGAGAATCGCCACCACATTGCTCGAATTGCGGAGCTGCGGACCCACGATGTAAATTTGATCGATGTCTTTGATCGGATCGATCCCGGCAGGCCCGAAGAAATCCCGCCACTGATAGAGTGAACCGAGCAGCGGTCCGATCCGCGCGCCGAGGGGATTGGCGCGGATCTTGTCGGTGTAAAGCGTGATGCGAACATTGGCGTTCGGATCCGCAACGCGCTTCACGCCCGCCACGACCGAGGGGTCCGAGAGCGGCTTTGCTCCTGCGTCACTCGCCGCTGGTCCGGCATCGGCGGGCGCTCCGGCGTCGCCCGCACCCGCCAGCGTACCCGCGTCGCTCGAGGCTTTGCCGGCATCGACGAGCCCGGCATCGGCATCGGCATCGGCGTCGGCAATCTCGGCGTCGGGTGCGCCCGCGTCGACGATGGTCTTGGCGGCGTCGGGCTTTTTCTTGGGCTTCTTCACGACGACGGGCTCGCCGGGCCCCGCGGGGTCGGTCGCTGCAGCGGGCTCTTCGGGCGAGCGCGCGGGCGGAGGCTCGTCTTCGATCAGGTCAATCGGGATGCCGGTGATGGGCAGCGAGTCGACGTTGTCGGCAGGCGGCGACCACAGGCTGAGCAAACCGGCCAGAGCGGCCCAAGGCGTCAGCGGCACGTGCAACAATAGCGAGACCACCAGCAGCTTGGCGAATCGGCCGTTGCTCGTGTCGGCTGGGCCGCGCCGGTGCGTCATCGAGTCCACGATCGGAACATAGCTAAAGCACGCTCGACCGGCGAATCCGCAGGCTTTTTGCGCTGGCACGAAGCTCGCACAGCCGCCCCGGTAGTCACATGAAAATCACCGAGAAGTGGATCGCTCCGGCCGGCTGTGGAAAGAACCCGGGGAAAGCCTTGCCCCCGATGCCTCGACCCAGCGCTCCCTCCCGCCGATCCCTCGCCTCGGCGCTGCTCCTCGCCTGGTTGGCCGGCTGCGACCGAACACCCCCGCCCGGCGCGGAGGCCGCCCCGAGCGCCACCACCGTAGCCCCGACCCAACCCCAGGCGGGCTCCCCGACGCTTCCCAAAGAGCTGGCGGCGCCCCCCCAGGGGAGCGGCTTGGCGCTTGCGCCCGCGGGCTCCGCCGGCCCTGCGGGCACCGAGGGCGCACCCGGAGTCGGCCCCGCGGCCCCCCCTGCCGAGTACAAGGGGCCTTGGCTGGCCATCACGGCCAGCGCCGCCGGTGTGTACGGAGAGGCGAGCTTCGAAGGCAAGAAGCTCGGTTACATCCGAAATGGTGGCCGCGTGGCAGTCGAAGCCAACACCGTGTCCAAGAAGAACTGTACCAGCGGTTGGTACAAACTGCTCGGTGGCGGCTACGTGTGCGGCAACCTGGGCACCACTGATCTCAATCACCCCGACGTGAAGTTCGCCACACAAGCACCGAACCTCGACGAGGTGCTGCCCTACCCCTACGCGCGCAACGCCAAGAATGGCACTCCGTTGTACAAGTCCGTGCCTTCGCGCGAGCAGATGGAGAAGTACGAACCGTACTTGAAGGCGAAGCCCGAGGACTCCGCGAGCGAGGATGAACGGAGCGCGAAGAAAAAATCGAGGGATAGCAGCGCCGACGCCGGCGCCCCGAGCGCGCTCCCCGCACGGCTGGACGCCGCCCTGGCCGACGCGGGTGTGGCTTTGCCCACGGCCCAAGAAATAGCGGATCCAGAGCCGGAAAAGCCCTGGTGGCAGCGCGACGACATGAAAGATCGGATGCACGAGCTGAAGCTCGATCAGTTGTCCGAAGATGCCGACGCGATCTTGGCCAAGCGCATGGTGAGTGGCTTCTACGTGGCGGTAGACAAGACCTTCCGCTGGAACAACCGTTCTTGGTACAAGACCACGCGCGGACTGGTGACGCCGAGTGATCGCTTTTGGCAGACCACCGGTTCCAAGTTCAAAGGCGTCGAGCTGACCAGCGATTGGAAGCTACCGATGGGCTTCGTGTTCGGCGCGAACAAGAGCATCTCGAGCTACAGCATCGACGGCGATGCGATCAAACCCGCCAAGACCTACGAACACTTTGCTCCCGTACAGCTCACGGGCAAGGAGCAAGAGTTCCACGGCACGAAGTACGCGGAGACCGGCGACGGCAGCTGGGTCAAGCGAGCGCAGATCCGCAGCACGAGCCCAGGCCCGCTGCCGGTCGATCTGAAGCCCAATGAACGCTGGATCGACGTCAACCTGAGCACGCAGACGGTGGTCGCGTTCGAGGGCGACAAGGCGATTTATGCAACTCTCATCTCGAGTGGGCGTGAGTCCAAAATCAAGGACAAAGACCACCGCACCCCCACTGGCGAGTGGCGCATCCGCGAGAAGCACATCACGACTACGATGGACGGCGACGGCAGCGCGGCCGGCGATCTACCGTACAGCATCGAAGACGTGCCCTACGTGATGTACTTCTTCCGCTCCTACGCGACGCATGGTGCCTTCTGGCACTCCAACTTCGGCTCCCAGATGAGCCACGGTTGCGTGAATCTCTCGCCATTGGACGCAAAATACCTGTTCTTCTTCGCCGACCCTCCCCTACCCAAAGGGTGGCACGGCGTGCATGCCACGGACGCCAGCCCAGGTAGCCGCGTGGTCGTTCATTTGTGAAATAGTTCGGCCGCTTTTCGCGCATAAACAGCGAGACTCAGGAACGCCTCTAAACTTTCCCCGAAAGCGGTCGGATGGAATTGACGCGTCCCTGTGACAGGACCATCACCACGCGGCCATGGATCAGTTTTCGGCTCACCTCGATCGCGGATGGGACCTCGTTCAGCGCGGGGACCCGCGTGGCGCGGAACTATCCGCGCGCCGTGCGCTCGAGATCGATAGCCAATCGCCCGAGGCATACAACCTGCTCGGCTACGTCGCAGCGCTCAAGGGCGAGTTCGATGAAGCCACCGAGCACTACCGCCAAGCGATCACGCTGGACGACACCTACCTCGAGGCGATGTTGAATGCGGCCGAGGTGTACGTGCATCCGCTCGGTGATTTCGAAGAGGCGCTCTCGCTCTGCGATCAAGCGCTCGATCTGGCGGAGACGGACGACGAAGTGGTCGATGCCTTGTTGCTCAAGTTCGATGCGCTGCTCGGTAAGGGTGAAGCCGACGCCGCCAGTGAGCTGTGCCGGAAATTCCCCGAGGGCCCGTTCGAAAATCCGAACCACACCTTCTTGGTCGGTCGCGCGCTGTATGAAATCGGCGACCTCGATCGCGCCTTCCCGCTGATTGACGACGCCGTGAAGCGCAACGTCAAGAACGCGGAGGCTTGGTACTACCTCGGGCTGTTACGCGACGAGCGTGGGGATTCGCACGGCGCCACCGCCGCGTTCCTGGCCTCGCGTGATTTGGATCTAGAGCTCGGCACGCCGCCTTGGTCGTTGTCGCGCGAGACCTTCGAGATGACCGCGCGCGGCGCGCTCGCCTCCTTGCCCGAAGAGCTGCGTCGCTTCGTGCGCGAAGACGAGCTGTACGCCGCGGATGTCCCCGGGGTCGAGGTCGTCGTCGACGGCGTCGATCCACGCGCGTTGCTCTTGCTCGACGGCGTGAACGCCGGGGCGACCGTCGCCACATGACCGCGCGCGTGTTCGTCTACCAGCGCAACGTCGAACGCCTCGCGGGTTCGATCGAGCACGTCGCTGCCGAAATCCGAGCCGCGCTCGAGCGCGAAATCAGTGCGACCTTCCTGGAACCGGACGGCCCGCTCGCCGTCCCACCGAAGACGCTCAATTAGCCGGGCCCTCTAGGCGGCCCGCGCGGCCAGTTGCTGCGCGACCGACTCCAGGAGCACGCGCGCCGGACCGGGCTGCACGCTGCGCAGCGCTTCGACCGCCGAGCGCGTATGGTCGCTGGCGCGCCGCCGCACTTCTTCGCAGGCGCCGCTCTCGACGACCGCGCGGCTGACCAACGTCACGGCCTCGCCGTCACCAGCGTAGATGCGCCTGAGCGGCTGCACGAGCTCCGGCATCCGCGCGACCGCCAGCACGAGTGGCAGGGTCAGCTTGCCCTCACGGAGATCGGTGAGCAGCGTCTTACCCGTGCTCTCGCCGGAGTAATCGAGCACATCGTCGACGAGTTGGAAGGCAATGCCGAGCCGCTCTCCAAAGCCAGCCAGGCGCTCCTGATCGTCCAAGCTTGCGCCAGCCAGACGTGCGCCGGTACGCGTGGACCAAGCGAACAAGGAGGCGGTCTTGTCCCTTAAAATGCGATCGTAGGTCGCCTCCGAGACGTCGAGCTCGCTGCGCCCACGCAGCTGCACGATCTCCCCGTCGACCAGGCGGCGCAGAGTGCTGATCAAGTCCGGCATGATCTCGGGCGCGTGCTGCTGCGTGCGCTGAAGCGCATGCACCAAGAGCAGATCACCGCCGAGCACGCTGATCGCGTTCCCCCAAGCCAAGCGCGAGGTCTGCACGCCGCGCCGCTCCATGCCTTCGTCCCACGACGTCATCGTGAAGCAACGTCGCGGAATGGACCAACTCAGCGACCACCGCCAGCTGTCGGACCGCGGTGTGACGCGCCCGAAGCAAGCGGCGCTGAGCATCAGCGCCATCGGCCGAACACGCTTGCCGCCGCGAGTCACCAGGTGACGGGCCGCCAAGGTCGCCGGGGTTTCACCCTCATCCACCGCGCCAGCGAGCGCGGATTCGATCCAGCGCAGGTCGTCCGCCAGCAGGTCTTGCACGCTGGCGATACGCTCCGTCACGCGTGCGTCGGTGCCCTGCGCTTCGGCTGCGCGACCGAGGATCTCCGCCGCAGCGGACGCAGGCATATCCGGAACTTCTTCGAGTTTCTGAGTTTTCAAATCTTTGTGAAACCACTATGGGGCAGCCACCGACAGCGGTCAACGACGCAGGAGCGGCCGTCCGGCCGAATTTAGACGACTGGCGGTTCGCTGGGAAGCGGAATTGACGGGACCGTGAAGCGCAGGCACATGCTCCCGCGCCCATGGTCGCCGCCAAGCCCAGCCAAAGTCCCGGCCAACGCCTCGGGCGCCGGATGGGGATTGCGGTTTTTGCCCTGATTGTCGGCGGTGCGACGGCAGCCTGGACGATTCAGATCCTGTACGCGGTGTTCGCTCCGCCGGTCTTCGCGGTGGCGAAGGAGTGCCGCGGCGGGACACGAGATCTACTGATTGCGGTGCGCCGGGCGAGCCTAGCGGCCGCTGCCGAGAGCGGCGACGAACGCGCCGCCCTCGGTCGCTTCCGCGCTGCACTCGAGCCAGAGTGGAGTACCCGCGCTAGTCTCGACGCGGTTTGCGCCCGAGACCAGCAAGCCCAGGCCGCGTTGGCGGAGATCGACGCGCTCCGCTATGCGGAGGAGCACGCCGTGCGCTATGAGGCAGTGGGGCTCGCTCCCCAAAGACGGCGAGTTCAAGCCCTTTACCAGTTCGAAAGCGATGGGCCGAAGCGCCCCGCCCCCCCTTGAGGTTTTGCTCGATGAGCACTGAAACGACCACAGAAGCTGAAGCCCCGCCCCCGACGTTCGACTGTCTGCCGCTATCCGCCGAGCTGCGGCGCGCGATTGACGAACTCGGCTACACGCACCCGACACCCGTGCAGCGTGCCGTGTTCGAACCCGCGGTGCGCGGCGCTGACTTGGTCGTACAAGCCCAAACCGGCACCGGCAAGACAGCGTCGTTCGCGATGCCGTTGGTCGATTCACTGGTAAAGCGCAGCGTCAACGTCGTCCAGGCGCTGATCTTGTGTCCGACGCGCGAGCTCGCACTGCAAGTCAATCGAGAGGTCGAGGCGCTCGGCAAGCACCGCAACATCCGCTGCACGGCCGTGTACGGGGGCGCTCCGATGCCGCGCCAGGTGGAAGCCATCCAAGGTGGGGCGCAGGTGGTCGTCGGCACCCCCGGCCGCGTGCTCGACCATTTGCGACGCGGCACGCTCGACGCAACCGGCATCCGCACGTTCATCTTGGACGAGAGCGACGAGATGCTGTCCATGGGCTTTCTACCGCAGATCACCGAGATCCTCGGCTTTTTGCCGAAGACCCTGCAAACACTGCTGTTCAGCGCGACCCTGCCGCCGGACATTCGTCGCTACGCCGAGCGACACCTCAAGTCTCCCCAGTTCATCACCCTGAGCGGTGACCACATCGGCGCGCTCTCGATCGAGCACACCATCTACTTGAGCCGTGGCGACAAGCTGGGCGAGCTGATGCAAGTGATCGAGGTCGAGAACCCCGAGAGCGCGATCGTATTCTGCAACACCCGGGACGAGACGAAGCGCGTCGCCGAAGCGCTGCAGCAGCAGGGCTTCACCGCGGGATGGCTCAACGCCGACCTGGCGCAGAACGACCGCGAAAAGGTGATGGCGGCCACGCGGAACAGCGAGCTGCGCTTCTTGGTGTGCACGGACGTCGCCGCGCGCGGCATCGATATTTCGCACCTCACTCACGTGATCAACTACGACTTCCCGGAGTCGGCCGAGAACTACGTGCACCGCACCGGTCGCACGGGTCGCGCGGGCCGCACCGGCAAGGCGATTGCGCTGATTGAACCGGGCGACATCGGCAATTTGTATTTGCTGCGGCTCACCTACAAGCTGAAGCCGGTCGAGCGGCAATTGCCCTCTGCCCGCGAGATGAAGACGCGCGCCGAGGCGGATCTGCTCAATTTGTTCGTCGCGGCCTTCGAAAAGCGCAAGACGCACCCGGACGATCTCGCGCTCGCGCGACGTCTACTGAGCCATGCCCAAGCGGAAACCGTGATCGCTGGGCTGTTACGGGACCACCTGGGTGCTCGCCCTGAGGCGCCGGAAGAGGCAACTGCCGCGCGCCGCGCGAAGGCGCCGCGTGCCGCCGATACGCCCGCACCGGTCCCGCCGCGCGCCCCGCGTGTGCCAGTGCCCGTGGCCCGGCCGGCGCCGGCGCCACGGCCGGCGCCGGCGCCACGCCCGGCACCTGCCGTCGCCAAGCCTGCCGAGGCGGCGCCCGCGCACGACAATCCGCCCCCGCGCGACAATCCGCCCGTCGCAACCCCTGAACGAGAGCGGGAGCGAAGCCGCGATCGCGACCGGCCACGACGCGAGCCGGCAGCGCGCAGCAACGGGCGTGACCACAGCAACGACTTCGACGATCTGCCGCGCTACACCGTGAGCGAACCGAGCACGTCTGCCACGGCGCCCTCGGCACCGAATGCCGCCCCCGTGGAAGCCAGATCGAAAGCGGTCGCGAGCGAACCGATCTTCGTCGAGCCGGCGCGCGAACGCTCGGAAGACGGTGATTTCGCTGCCGCGCGCGATGGCATCACGGAAATCTACGTCAGCATCGGTCGCCGCGACGGCGCGCGCCCGAGCGACATTCAGACCATCTTGGAGCAGAGCGGCTTACTCGCCGAGCAAACTGACTATATCCGTGTTCGCCAGCGCAATACTTTTGTCGGAGTCAAGACAGAGTATTTGGAAAAGGCGGTCTCGGCGTTGAACGGCGCAGCCATCGCGGGCAAGCCTGCATTTGCCGAGCCAGCCCGACAGCGCGACTAGCTTCGAAATGAGCCGCTGCTCGTGCAGGATTGTGCTTGCGCGCGCGACTGGATTTGGCAGCATCTAAGGAATGCCCGAGCGCCCTTCCCCCGACCTTGAGCGAATGCTCACCGACGTGGAGTGGGCTATGTCCAAGCAGTTTGCGGCGCGTGATCTCGTGCCGATGTTGGAAAATCTGGTGCGCGCCGCACCGGCCGCTTCGGAAGCCGCCTACTTCGCCAAGCTCCGGCTCTCGGAGCTGATCGTGGGTCACGCGCCGTTTCGCGCCGCGCGCCTTGCGCGGGATGTGTTGGTGCGGGGCGAGAGTGACCGCGCTTGGGCCGTACTCGGTCTGGCGCACACGCTGCTCGGCAACTACCGCGTCGCCGCCCGCTCGTACCGCCGCGCGTTGGCCCTCGCGCCGGATTGTGGCGTCTACGAACACAACCTGGGGCACGTTTTGGACGTCGCGCTCAATCGCCCCCACGACGCACTGGCACACCTCGAGCGCGCTCATCGTGATTTGCCGGAAGAAAGCGAAATTGCCAGCTCCTACGCGCACGCCCTGCTGCGCAGCGGCCAGCTGGACAAGGCGCGGAAGCTGCTCGCTTTAGCGGTCAAGAACCCGCAAGAGGCCGCTGAAATCTTCAAAGCCTGGCAATACGCAAACGGAAACACAGCGGGGACTGGCCACAGGCTCTAGTTTTTCTCGCCGTTCGGCCTAAAAACTGCATTTCTGGCGTTTCAGGCCTTTGCGTGGGCGGCCTCCGGAACTATCTGGTTTCGCGCCATGCCTCATCGCCGCTCGCTCACTGCTTTCCCTGCCCTTGTCACTCTTGCCTTGGTCACGCTGATCGAAGCCCCAGCGGCCTACGCTCAACAGCGAGCGGCCGTTCCGGCGGCAACGCCGCCAGCGGCCTCGATGCCCACGGCTCAGGGTGAGCCACCCATGCCGGACGTTTCTGACCCGCTCTTGGCGACGCCCCCGCCCCCGGCGCACGTGTTGGAATCGTGGCAACAAGCGCTCCAGCTGGTGCGTGACCAATCGGTCAGCATGCGCTTGGCTCGCGTGAACGTGCAGCTCGCCGAAGCTCAGGTGCGCGCCGCTTTGGCCCCCGCACTGCCGCAGCTGCTCGGCACGGCCGGCGTCACCAAATACCTGATCAAGGGCGATGTTCCGGCGGGCGTGCAAGGCGCTGGCAGCACCATTCCCGATCCGTCGGTGTACTGGAGCGCGCAACTCGCGCTCACCGTCCCGATCTTTCACCCGTTCACTTGGTCCAGCTACGGCAGCGCGAAAGACGCCGTGGAGGCGACGAAGTTGTCCGTCAAGGAAACCGAGCGTCAGGTCGTGGGCGGCCTCGCCAACGTCGTCATCACCGTGGTCACTGCCGAGCGCTTGGCCGAGGTCAGCCGAACCTCGCTCAGTGCTTCATTGTCTACGCTCGATCTGACCAAGCGCCGCGCCGCGCTGGGCGCGTCGAATACGCTCGATGTGCTGCGAGTCGAGGGTGAAGCTTCGCTCGCACGCTCACAGGTCGTGACCGCGACCGAGGCACTGATGCGAGCACGCGAAGCGCTGGGTACGGCACTCGGTTCATCCGAGTCCTGGGGCGTCATGCCCGACATCAAGCTCGATTCGTTGTCTGCGGACGCGCAGAAGGTGTGCCGCCCCGAGCAGGACGTCTCCTCGCGCACGGACGTCCGCACGGCCAACGCCAACTTGGGCGTGAATGAGCGGCGCTTGAAAGCCATCGACTACACGTACCTGCCGACGCTCGACGGCGTGTCCGCACTATCGCTTCAAGACCCGAATTTCGCGGTCAACAATCGCAGCGTGAACTGGACCATCGGCGCCTTGTTGACTTGGAATATCTACGATGGTGGCCTGCGCGGCGGGCAGCGCATGACCGCGGCGGCTAACGTCCAGGGCTCGAAGGCCGAGTTGGACGAGACGCGCCGTAACGCGTCACTGGAGCTGACCCAAGCGCTGCGCAACGTTCACGTGGCCGAGGCCGACTACGCAGTCAGCGCCAAAACTCAGGAGATCAACGCGGAGACGGTGCGCTTGACCAAGCTCAGCTTCCTCAACGGCAGCGGGACCAGCTTCGATTTGGTACTGACCGAGAGGCAATTGCGCATCTCGGACGCCGATTTGGCCGTGAGTGAGTTCGCGGTATTGCAGGCCAAGATCGCCGCGCTGCTCGCGCTCTCGACTTGCACGATCCCCTGAGGGCGCGTGGCTCGGGGCCGGCCTCGAGCCCCGTGCCGCGTCACCCCAGAGCCTGAAACAAACTCAAAGCGTGATTCCGTGGGAATGGAGCGCGCGCTCGCCGGTTGTCAGCCGTTGCTCGGCCTGCACGATCTCGAGCTGGGCGGGAGGCCGAAATCATGCCGATTTGCAACCGTACTGTCCGAGCACTAGGTTGGGGCTCGTGACCGGCACGAAAGACAAATTGTTCTATGCCCTGCTCGCCGCGACTGCGGCGATCTTCGCCTACCTGATCGGATACGTATTTCTGGTCACTCCGCTGGCGCAGCTGCAAGCGGGCGGTCTGGCGCAGAAGATCTTCTATTTCCACGTACCTGCGGCGTATGCGATGTACCTGTGCGGCGCCGTTTGCTGCATCTCGAGCGCGCTGTACCTGTACAGCCCGACCGACGCCCGCGACGCGGCGGCCCGAGCCGGGGCGGACTGCGCGGTGATCTTCGGCGCGATGGTCCTCGGCAGCGGGCCGCTCTGGGCGAAGAAGGCATGGGGCGTGTATTGGACCTGGGATCCGCGGCTCACGACCACGCTGCTGAGCGTGCTCGTATTCGTGTCAGTCGTCATGCTGCGCGCATTTGCCGGCAATGGCGAGGCCGAGCGCAAATTCGCATCGGCCCTCGGTGTACTCGGCACGGTCACGCTCCCGATCATTCACTATGCGGTGGTGATGTGGGGCGGCAATCACCCCACCGTCATCACCAAGACCGGTGGCGGTCTGCGTCACCCAGCAATGACGCACGCCTTGCTCGTTGGCTTCGTGGCCATGACGCTGCTCGCCGGCTTGCTTTTATGGTGCCGCACACGGCTCTCCCTCTCCCTCTCTCGCGTAGCCCGGCTCGAAGAACAAGCCATTGCTACCGGCCAAATCGATTATTGAGAACTCGCTCATGACGCAAGCCCAGCCAGAATCTGCCGCCCCCGCCACGCTTTCCGACCCCAGCTCGCGCTCTACGGAGTTCGTGGCAGTTCAGGGTGGCGGAGAGACCACCAGCGCAGCTTCATTGCTGATCGCCGCCTACCTGTTGATGTGGGGGCTATTGTTCGTGTTCGTCTTTCTCAGCTGGCGTCGGCAAGGCCGCGTCGAAACGCGCATCGCCGAGCTGGAAAAGGCGATCGCGGCTGGCGGCGCAGATGGCGCCGCGCGACAATAAAGTCGCCTCTCGATGACCGCTGCGCACTTCATCTTCATTCCGGGCGTGCTCCTGGTTGGGATCGCCCTTGGCTACTCGTTCGGTGCGCGGGCGGTGCGCGCCGAGATGTCTCGTATGCGTCGCCGCACCAAGGAGTAGAGCATGTTGAATTTCGGACTCTCGGACGACCAACGCGCCTTGATCGACGTCGCGAAGCGTTTCACCAAGGAACGCATCATCCCGGTCGCCGCGGAATGCGACCGAGAGAGCCGCTTCCCGAAGGACGTCTTCGTGGCGGCGCACGAACTCGGGCTGGTGAACGCCTCCGTGCCGACCGAATACGGCGGTCCGGGTATGGGTGAGCTCGAGAACGCGCTGATCGCCGAACAGCTCGCCTATGGCTGCACTGGCATTCAAACCAGCATGCTCGCCAACACCCTCGCTCTCACCCCGATCAAGCTCGGCGGCAACGAGGAGCAGAAAAAGAAGTACCTCGGCATGCTCACCGCCGAGCCGCTCTTCGCCAGCTATTGCACCACCGAGCCGAGCGGCGGCAGTGACGTGGCCGGCCTCAAGACCAGCTTCAAAGTCCACGGGGACGACTACGTATTGAACGGCGAAAAGAGCTGGATCACCAATGCCAGCTTCGCCAGCTTCTACGTCGTGTTCGCGACCTCGGACGCCTCCAAGCGCCACCGCGGCATCGCCGCCTTCATCGTCGATCGCGATACTCCGGGGCTGCGCGTCGGCAAGCACGAGGACAAGCTCGGTCAACGTGCGAGCGACACCGCGGCCGTGCACTTCGAAGACGTCAAGGTGCCCAAAGCGAACCTGCTCGCCCCCGAAGGGGAAGGCTTCAAGCTCGCGATGGAGACTTTCAACCAAACCCGCCCCGACATCGGCGCCATGGCCACCGGCTTGATGCAGCGCTGCCTAGACATTTCAGTGGCCTACGCCAAAGACCGCAAGACCTTCGGGGTGCCGATCTCGGAGCACCAGCTAGTGCAAGCCATGCTCGCGGAAATGGCCATTGGCACCGAAGCCACTCGACTTCTGTACCAGAAAGCGGCTTGGAACTTGGACAACGGAGTGCGCGATCCGATCGTGTCGAGCTATGCCAAAGCCTACGGCGCCGACAAGGCCATGCAAACGGCGATCGATTGCGTGCAGGTCTTCGGCGGCAACGGTTACGTCAAAGACTACCCGCCCGAAAAGTTGATGCGCGACGCCAAGGTGCTCCAGATCTACGAGGGCACGAGTCAGATCCAGCGCCTGGTAATCGCGCGCGCGCTGGTGAAGTGAGGGAAGACCCCTTAACGTGCGCCGATGAACACGCCCGCGTTGTTGGCGCGGGTCACGCGCGCGCGTAATTCGCTTTCGCTCCGGTCGATCTCGGCGCCCTTGTCGCCGCGCGCGCGCCGTCGCTTCAAAAACGCGAGCTCGACCAGCGCGAGCTGCTTTTTGCGGCTGGCGCCGTAGCCGCCTGGGCTACCCATCAAGTTCGTCAAATTCCAGAGTGGTACGAGCATCCAATAGCTGGCGGTGCGCGCGAGCTCCTTCGGGTGCAAAAGCCGACCGACTTCATCGATCAGACCACGTAGCACGATTGAACGATCGCGCACGGCGAGGGTGACGACGAGCGTGAAGAAGAGCAAATCGAAGGTCCAGAAGACCGCGAACTTCATCAGCAAGCCGACGCCGCCATCGTACAAAAAAGTGACCAAGAAATTGTGCACGAAATGCAGGCCCACAGCCGACAGCCAACCGGCAATCGGCGCGAAGAACTTGAGCGCGGGGTTGCGTGTCTCCGAAGCTACGCCGACGCCGAGCCCCGTCATCGCCGTGAAGGAGGCGTGGCTCAACCCTGCGGCGACCGTGCGCACGAGGTACAGGGCAAACGCCTGACTGCCGCCCTGCGCGGCCGCGGACCCCACGTACAGCACGTCCTCGGTCAAGGTGAAGCCAAGTCCAATCACCCCACCGTAGATCGCTCCGTCCAAGGGCCCGTCCACCTCGTGTAGCCAAACGGCGGACAACAGCCAAAGCAGGAGGAGGCCGGAGCCCTTGGCGGACTCTTCCACGAATGGGGCCACGAACGAGGCTGTGGAAGACTGCACGATCTGACTGTTCTGGGGTGCGCTGAGCGCGGCGCTGAGCACGCCTTCGCCTACCCCGTTCATCACGATCGAGATCACGGTCGCCACCACCGCACCCCAAAAAAATACCGCTGTCAGAAGCCAAAACGGCTCCGGTTCGTAGCGGTCCATGCCCTTGATGATCAGGAAATAGACGAACACGGTCGGTGCGATGACCAAGAACGCCAGGGACCAAAGCAGGAACACGCGCCGAGCCTAGCCGAACCGCGGCGAACGAAAACGGAAAAGCAGCGGGAGGGCAAGCCTAGGCAACGGTTGAGCTTTCGGCGCGATGCGCTAAGTTGCGCCCGTGTTCGGATTCTCCTTCAGCGAACTGCTCATGATCTGCGTCGTCGCGCTGATCGCCGTGGGCCCCAAGAAGCTCCCGGGGATGCTCCATAGTTTGGGACAGTTTTTGCGCAAGATGCGCAACATGACCAACGACGTGCGGAACCAAACCGGCATCGACCAACTGCTCCGTGCCGAGGGCCTGCACGGCGGGTTGAATGAGCTGCGCGGCCTGCTGCGTGTCAATCTCAGTCACGGGATCTCTTTCGACCCGCCGCACGTGCCGACACCCGCTGCCACGCCCGCGGGCAGCGAGCCAATCAGCGGCGCACCGATCGTGCACGCACCGATCGACGACCCGTACGCACACATGGACATCGACATTTCGCGCGAGTACCCATACGAGGGCGCGGACGCCTACGGCGCGCTGCCGGATGATTTGCTCGATGAGCCGCCCGTCGCGCCGAAAGCCGAAGCAGTGCCAGCCACCGAAGCGACCGAAGTTACCGAAGCGACTGCCGCAGCGACGACCCCCAGCGCATGAGCGACAATCCAGAAGATCACGTGATGACGTTCTGGGAACACCTGGAAGAGCTCCGAGCGCGGATGGTACGCATGATCCTCGCGTTCATCGTGGGCGGCGGCCTGGCCTGGTATTTCAAGGGCGAGCTGCTGAGCCTGCTGACCAAGCCGTACGTCGAATCCTGGAATGCGGGGGTGCACCAAGGTGGCGCCACGCTGAACTTCAAGGCGCCCGCGGACGCCTTCATGGCGTACGTCAAGCTCTCGGCGACGGCCGGCGCGATCTTTGCGCTGCCGATCGTGCTCTACCAAGTCTGGGCGTTCATCGCGCCCGGCCTCTACTCCCGCGAGAAGCGCTTCGCGATTCCGTTCGTAGTCTCTTCTTGCGGCTTGTTCGCGGGCGGCGGCTATTTCGGCTGGAGGTTCGCGTTTCCGAAGGCCTTCGGCTTCTTGCTCGGCTTCTCTGGCAAGCTCGCGGGCGGCATTACGATCGTGCCGACCGTGATGGTCAGTGACTATCTCGATTTCGTGACGCACATGCTGGTCGCGTTTGGCGTGGCCTTCGAGTTGCCAGTCCTGGCCTTCTTCCTGTCCATTGCGGGCATCGTCGACCACAAGCAACTGATCAAGTTCTTCCGCTATTTCGTGGTGGTCGCCTTCATCATCTCCGCCGTGCTCACGCCCCCCGACCCACTGAGCCAACTCTTGCTCGCCATCCCGCTGTGCGGCCTATACGGCGTCTCGATCCTCGTCGCCTACTTCTTCGGCCGCAAACCACTGCTGCCCGCAGAACCGCCCAAAGACGAGTAACGCCGGTCTCTATCCCAAACGTGAACGTGAACGATCCCGCATAGCGTCTCCTTCTCTCAACCGCCACAGCGCGGGAACTCCACGCCCCGCGAGGTGCGCTGCTGGATCGCGATCGCCCCCTCTTCTCTTCTCCTGGGGCTGCCGCTCAGCAGCCCGCGTGCACAAGGTGCTAGACGTCGTGCGGTCTCGGTTTACGATTTTTCGTTCTCGTTCTCGTTCTCGCGCGAGAAGCTCAGTCTTCTCGCGCGTACGGCTCGCCCCGCAGCAGCGTCATCGCGCGGTACAGTTGCTCGAAGAGCATCACGCGCGCGAGGCGGTGCGGAAAGGTGAAAGTCGAGAGGCTGAGGCGGACGTCGGCTTTGGCGGAGAGAGCGCTCGGGATGCCTTCTGCGCCGCCGATCACGAAGGCTATGTGGCCTTTGCCGCGAGCGCCCCAGCGTTCGAGCCGCGTCGAGAGCTCGCTGCTCGTGATGCGTTCACCGTTGACCTCGAGCGCGACCACGAAGGCGCCGTCAGGGATGGCTCTGGCCAGGCCCGCGGCGTCCTTGGTCTCGATTTCATCGCACTTCACGTAGCGCGAAAGACGACCCAGATAGTCGTTCGCGACGGCGCGCATTTCGCGCTCTTTGATCCGCCCCTCGGCGATGACAAACAGCTTCACCCGGCGTCAGGCGTCGCGTCCGGCACTTGCAAACGACGCGCGTCCATCCACAAGCCGTCGATGTCGTACAGCGAGCGCGTGTCAGCCGAGAACACGTGCACCACGATGTCCACGAAATCGAGCAGCACCCAGTGGCCCTTGGGCAAGCCTTCGACCGAAATCGCGTTCCAGCCGAGCTTCGAGAGCGCGCCGTCGACTCCGTCCGCGATGCTCGCCACGTGGCGGTCGCTCTGGCCGGTCATGAGCACCAGATAATCCGCGTAGTCGACCTTGCCCGTGACATCGATGATCTCGACGTCGATCGCCTTCTTGTCGAGACCAGCGCCCGCGGCGGCGAGAGCCATTTTCTGCGCATCCAGCGACGGGCCGGGCATGCGAGCGGCGGCGCGCGGAGGATTCGTTGCCCGGACGGGTTTTTTGAAAATTTTTGTCGTCGCCTTTTTCGTCACAGAGATAAAGCCTCCTCGGCACCGCAAACATCGCAGCTACCCTGCGCGAAGCGCAGGCTGACCTGTTTCCAGTTTACCTCACCTCGGGCCCGCATCCAGGGAAAGCTCGGGATCGTGCGTGGGTAGGCTGGGCGCCTCCGCGTCGTTGCGCGCGGCGGCATCCCCGCCCGCGTCGGCGCTTTCCACGGGCCAAGGCGTGACTGTCGGCGGTTCGTACTCGGGTGGAGGCGTCCCCGGCGGCAAGCGCCGGCCCGAACAGGCGGCAAATGTCAGTGTGATCAGGCCAAGTGCCAGCGCGAGTTTCATAGTGCGACTCCCCCCGCGGCGTCGGGCGCGAGGCCCGCATCATTCTCGGCTCCGGCATCGGTTTCGGGCTCGGCTTCGTCCTCTTCATCCGTCCCTGGCGGGCCCAGCACGCCCTCGCTGGGCGGCGGAGGCGCCGCATCGGTCCCAGCGGCACGCGCGCCACGAGCTCCCGGTGGCGCTGAAGCGAGCTCGTAGCTCGCCGGGGGCGGCGCGGGTTCGGACGCGGGCGAGCGGCAGGCCGCGAGCAGCCCAGACGAGCCGAGCGACACGAGCAGCAGAGCGTGTGATGGATTCAAGCGTTGCAACGTCATAGCCAGCGTTCCTCGTCGACCGCGCGCAGCGTCTCGAGCAAATCGTGACGCGGACGATAGCCGAGCACCGAACGCGCCCGCGCGTCGTCCACCATGCACACGTAGCGGATGAAATCGAGCTCGGGCGCGGGAAACGAAGTCACGCGCCAGCGAAACAAGCGATCGACGGTCGCACGCGCCACCCCGTGTGGCACGCCCACCGCGGTGCGTTCGAGAAGCGATAGCGCGCGTGAGAGCGACACCGGCGGCGGACCACCAATATTGAAAATCCCGCGCACGCCGGGCAAGAGCGCGGCCCTGAGCGCCCACACCACGTCGTCTTGATGCACGACTTGCATCATCGGATCGAAGCCGAGCAAGGTCGGCACCACCTTCAGGCGTAGATAGTTGCTGGGCGCGTTGTGCACCGTGCCCAAGATGTGCGAAGGCCGCAAAATGACCGCCTCGGTCTGTGGATAGCGCCACAAATACGACTGCGCGCCCATGTCGAGCCCGACCAAATCGCGAATCTCGCTGAACGGGCCCGCGCCGAGCAGCGGCGCGTCTTCGTTCAGGAACACCGGGTTGTCGGGCCTCGGCCCGTACACGTTGGCGCTGGAGAGCAGCACCACTTTGGGTACCTTGTAACGTTCCGCGTATTCGAGCAAATGCTGGAACGCGACCACGTTCCAGGAATGATGATCCTCCACGCTGTCACGCGGATTGTGCATCACGCCCAGATGCACCAAGGCGCGCACGCCGCCCGAACGAAATACATCCTTGGTGCGCCTGCTACGAATGTCGATTTCGTGATGCTCGATGTCACTCGGGCGGTCGGGGAATGCGCGTCGATCGAGGCCGATCACGCGCGCCTCGCGATGCAGCACGCGCGTCAAACGCCGCCCCAGCCGACCGCAAATGCCAGTGATGACGACGGCTCGGTCGTCCGCCGCGTCCGCCGCCCGCATCAAAGAAAAACGCTCCGTCGACTGGCCAGCCCGCGACGGAGCATATCCGAGATCGTCTGGCGCACGAGCCACACTTTCTCGCCGACCACCGTGTCGTCGTCGTCGGGACCGCCCTGGAAGCGCATCGGTTCACCGAAGTGAATTCGATATTTGGTGGGCAGTGGCATTTGCGCGCCGGGCACGAACATTTGGGGAATTAGCGGAAAAACCGGGATATCGAGCAGGCGCGCGGCCCACTTCAGGTTACCCAAACTCACGTATTGCTCTTCGGCGCCAATCACCGCAACGGGCACGATCGGAGTATCGGTTTCAATTGCCAAGCGCATGAAGCCGAGCCCGAATTGTTCCAGCTGATAGCGGCGTTCGAATGGCTTGGACACGCCGCGAATGCCCTCCGGGAAGGCCAGCAGCACCTCGCCCATCTCGAGCAACCGCCGAGCGTTTTCTGGCACGCCCACCACTTGCCCTACGCGGTTGAAGAAGGCCGACACGAACGGCAACGTGGCCGTCCACTTCTCGACCATCGCGCGCACCACCCGTGGCGGATTGGCATCGAAGAACAAGGAAGAGCCGACAATGGCCGCGTCGATCGGCACCTGTCCGGAGTGATTGGCGACCAGCAGCACGCGGCCAGAGGGCACGTTTTCGATCCCGAACACCTCGGTCCGAAAATACATACGGTGAAAAAACGCCAGCATCATCGCCGCGTTGCTGGCCGTGCCCACGTCGAAGCCGAACGGATCGCCGCCTAGGTCGAGGTAGCGCGCCTTCAGCACGCCCACGCGCTGCTCGAAGTCGCGCCCCAGGAGCCGCGTTTTCAGCTCGTCGGCCGCGTGGCGCGCGGTCGCGCGCAGGCGTTCCAAGAGCGGCACAGCGCCGCCCGCTACGTCCGCCAGCCGGGCTAGTGCGTTCCGAGACTCCATCGCCGCGCCGAGTCTTGCCGCCTCCCGTCGCCACTGCAATCGCTTTCGCAGCTTTCCCGCCCGGGCCGGGATCGGCGTTCTCGGCCAGACTCGAAAAACGCGTTACGTTGCCCGTCGTGCATCCGCCAAGCGTGATTCCAGCCCCGCTTCAGCCTGGTTCGCGGATCCGCGTCATCGCGCCGTCGGGGCCCTTCGATCGCACGTTGGTGCTGCGCGGAATGGGCTGGCTCGGGCAGCGCTACCGCGTCGAGTTCGATTGGTCGATCTTCGAGCGCCACGGCTTTCTGGCGGGCAGTGACGCGCGGCGGCTCGAGGAGCTCAATCGCGCCCTGGCCGATCCGGGACTAGGCGCGATCATCGCGGCGCGCGGCGGCTACGGTCTCACGCGTATTGCGCACCTCGCGGAGTACGGCCCACTCTTGCGCCATCCGAAGTGGATCGTCGGCTTCTCGGATGTCACGGCGCTGCACGTGGAGGCGGCCGCGCTCGGCATCGCTTCCATGCACGGCCCGAACGCGGCCGCTCTCGGCAGGAGCGATGACTGGACCCAGCAGCGCTTCATCCGCGCGCTGGAGACTCCGCGCGCAACGAGGAGCTTCGAAGGCCTGTGCACGCTTCGCCCCGGGCTCGCTCGGGGTCTCTTGGCCGGAGGCAATTTGAGTCTGCTTTTGGCCTGTCAAGCGAGCGGACGACTGAGTTTGCCCGCCGGAGCGATCCTGCTCATCGAGGACGTTACTGAATCGGCCTACCGCATCGACCGCATGTTGAGCGCGCTTTTGGCGGGCGGCGCCTTCGACGGCATCGGCGGCGTCGTGCTCGGCGATTTCAGCGATTGCCCGGACTCGCAGCGCGTCTCCGTGCGCAACGTACTCGAGGAGCGGCTCGCTGGGCTCGGCGTGCCGGTTCTGAGCGACCTCCGCTTCGGCCATGAGCGCTACAACGAGTTCGTACCGCTGGGTACCTTCGCGGAGCTCGACGCCAACGCCGGACGGTTGCAGCTCAGCCCAGATTGACGAGCTGACGGCTAGCGACTCTTGTCGTCGAATAGCTCCGCCTCATCGACGGTCACCGTCAATTCATCCGGATCGTCGTCGTTGAGCGGGGGCGGACTTGCGACCGGTGGGCGGGGCGGTTTGCCGCCCGCGCGAGCGCCTGGAGGTGGAGGGGGCGCGGGGCGCGACCCGCCAGTCGGGGGTGGCGGCGGTCGGTTACCGCCCACGCTGCCGCCAGCGCGCTGAGGGGGCGGTCGGGAAGCCGACGGCGGAGGAGGTGGTGCGGGACGCTTGCCGGGCTTCGGAGGCGGCGCCTTATGCGCCGGCGCGGAGGGAGGCTCGTTGGCCTCGGCGTTCTTGCTCGCGCCATTGCTGAGCGCGGCGTCTGGCGCGGGTGGAATTGCGCTCGGCGGCAGCGGAGGCGGTGTCGGTCGCGGACGCGACACGGGCGGCGGCACCGGTGGCCCATCATCCACCTCGAAATCGGCTGAGGCCAGCCCGGGCAACGGCGGCGGCACCGAGGGCGACGTGGACGTGTCTTCGATCGCAACGTTGCTCGCTGCCGCGACCTCAGCCGACGTCAGGTCGCTCTTCGCCGCGCTGCTCACGACGGACTCAACGCTCGACGATTCGGGCACGGCCGACGCTTCGAGTGGTGGAGGCTCCGGAACTTCGGGCGTGGCCTCATCAGCGATGCTCGGCGACGCAGCCGGCGTTTCGATGACCGCCGTTTCGGGCGACGTGACCTCGGCCAACGCGGACTCAGCAGCAGCTGCGACTTCAGCCGACGCGACTTCAGCCGACGCGACTTCAGTCGACGCATCTTCAGCCGACTTGGTTTCAGTCGACGCGACTTCAGCCGACGCATCTTCAGTCGGCGTGGCTTCGGTCGACGCGGCTTCGGCAGCTGCTGTGGGTTCGACCGCTGCCTCCGCGACGCTCGGCTCGGTCTTGGACGGACGCGCTGCCTTCGCAGCCGGCGTTGCCGGTACGGCCGGTTCGGCGTCCTGCGGCTCGGAAGGCATCTCCGACGACCGCCTCAGCATGTTCGATTTGGCGTGCTCGAGGCCAGCCACTGCCTCGGCGTCACCGGCCTTCATCCGCAAAACGCGGCGCCAAGCATCGGCGGCCTCGCGCGGATCGTCGAGTTTTTCTTGCCACAGACGGGCCACGTTGCGGGCCAGCTCGGCGCGCGCCGCCGGCTCTTTGCCGCGTAGGATTTGATCCTCGTACAGCTGGACCATGCCTCGGTAGTCTTCGAGCTCGACGTACAACAGAGACAACTGATCCATCACTGCCATGTCGGCTGGCGAGAGATCGTGAAGCCGCTTCAAGTCTGCCGCAGCACCGGGTGAGTCCGAAAGCTTTTCGCGTCGGACGGCGGCCCGGCGGGCGAGCAGCTTACGCACCAATGGTCCGTCGAACACCTCTTCGAGCGCGCGACTCAAAACCAGCTCGGCGCGCCGTGGTTCGCCCACTTCGTCCGCCAAGCGCTCCAGCGCTGCCAGCGGCTCGTCGTCGACATGACTGACGATGGCGTCACCGAGCCAGGTAAACGCCTGCTCGGTGTCCTTCAGCTCGACGTGCGCCAGATCCGCGGCGCGTCCGAGCAGCATACCTCGCGTGCGTCCACCGTCGCGCGAACCTTGGCCGCCGTTGGCCAGAGCTTCGGCCAGCGTGCGCCGCAATTTTTCGGTATTTTGCTCGGCGTCCGCCGCACGGGCTACGGACACCAGGGTATTTAGCGTGTCTTCCTGCAACGCGCCGCCGAGTGCCAGGTCGAAGAACGCGCGTGCCTTGTCGTAAGCACCCAGGCGCGCCGCCACGCTCGCCGCTCGTCCCAAAGCCGCGAGCTTGTCGCTCGGAGTCTTGCAACGGGTCACCTGCCGCTCGTAAATCTCGATCACGCGCGGCGCTTCGTCGGTCAGCTTGGAGAGCCGCGCCAAAAGCGGTTCGACCTCGGCGGGAGGCACGCTGGTCAGCGCTTGTTCGCCGTGGTTGATGGCCTGCCCGGCTGCGACGCCCAAGCTTGCAAGCGCCTCCGCTTGACGCACCATCTCTTCGGCGCGAGCGGGCCCGTTGAGCTCGAGGATGATCAGCTCGTGGGCGATGCTCAGCGCGTCGAGATCCTTGAGTTTGACCGCAATTCTCTCGAGTTCTTGGGCGATCGCGGGATCGGTGCTGCGAGTCCGAGCCAGTTCCTTGGCCACGCTGGCGGCATCCGCGTCGCGGCCGACTTCGACGAAGCGCTCGAAAGCGCCGCGCAGCGCAGCGTTGCGCGCCGGGCTTTGCGCTTGCTCTAGGTACCATTCGACGAGCTTGCTCGCGACGACGCCCTTCCAACCGAGCGCATCGCCCAGACGTACGTACTCTTCGCGGCATGCTTCATCGCCCGCGTCGGCGACCTGCATCAGCGCGGCCAGCGCTTCGTCACTCTTCTTGACCTTCTCGTGCAGGACCTCGGCCAGCCGACGCGTCATGCGGCTCACCTCCTGCTCGTCACCCTCGACCTCGATCAGCTCGGCCAAGTGCTTGGCGAAGCGCGGCCAATCTTCCAGCTTCTCGCACAAGATCGCGAGCCGGCTCACGGCGTCGAAGTTCTCGGGTTCGAGCTCGCGCACCAGGTCGAGAGCCACCACCGCCGAGACCGCGTCGTCGAGCGTGCCCTCGTACAAGCGAGCCAGATCGTCGGCGACTTTGAGCTTTTCCGCCGGATCCTTCAAGACCAGCAGCCGTCGCTCCAAAGCCACGGCCACGCCCTTGGGCTCGTCCAGGCGTTGGTACAGCTCGGCGATCTTCGACAGCGCGGCGTCGTGTGCCGGGTCGAACTCCTTCAGCAAGCGCTCGTAGATCGCGATCGCCGTCTTCAGATCATCCAGCCCGTCTGCGACGAGCTGCGCTCGCCGCAGTAGTACCGGGATTTGCTGCTCGGGCCCGGGCGAGGCTTTCTCCAAACGATCGAGCAGGGCCACGGCTTCATTGAACTCAGCGCGCTGCTCGGCGTCGTCGGCCAAAATGTTCAAGGCTTCGAGGTCGTCGCCGTCCTGCAGTAACTCTTGCAAGGTCTGGCGCGCCGCATCCAGATTGCCGAGCGTGTCCCTTTGCAGCATCGCGGCCTGCTTGCGCAAGGTCGCTCGCTGACCGCGATCGTCCAGCTTTTGCGCGCGGCGCAACAAGAAGGTGACCAGCTCTTCGTTGCGGCCGGCCGCAACGTAGCGCGCTTCCAAGTCCGTCGCATACCGGTCGTTGCGGGGGTCGAGCTCGGTCGCTTGTTCCAAGCGCAGCACGGCGTTCGAATCGTCGCCTGCGCGGGACAAATAGCCGGCTTCGGTAGCGAACAGCGCCGCCTTGTCGGGCGCAGCGTCCGCCATTTGCGCGCGCTCGCTCACCGCCACGGCAGCTTGGTCCCACGCCTCGGCGGCAGTGAAGCAATGCTCTGCCGATGCCCAGAGCTCACTGCTCTGGAGCAACTTCGCCGCTTCCGAAAACGCGACTCCGGCCGCCAATGGCTGCGCGTCGGCTTCACGCAACTCCGCCAGTTTCTTGAGCAGCGGACCGCGCTGCGCGTCGTCAGTGACCGCCTCCGCGTTCTCGGCAATCACCGCAATGGCCAAATCCGTGCGGCCGGCTTGTTCGAAGAAGCCCACGGCGCTGCTGATGGCTTCCTCGTCGCCCGTGGCCAGGGCCGCGATGCGCGCCCAGGCTTCACCGGTGGCTACCGGATCTTTTCGCTTTTGTTCGTGCAGCTTGGCCAGCGCTCGCTCCAGCGAAATGCGTGCCTCGATGTCGAGTGTCTGTTCGGCTTCGTCACCCAGCAAGGTGGCAAGCTCGTCCCAGCGCGCCTGCTTCTCGAACATGCGCTTTAGTTGGCTACGCGCGGGTTCGTCATCCGAGTCGAGCAGGAGCAACTCTTTGAGCGCGATGATCGCGCCGTCCACGTCGCGCAGCTGGGTGTCGCACAACCCGGCGACCTCGCGCAGCCAGCTCTGCCGTTGATCGGTGTCGGCGTTCGGGTCCGAGCCCGCCGCCAGCAAAATATCCCGCAGATCGATGTACTTTCGCGTCTGCCGCAGGAACGGCTCCAAAAAGCCGATTGCGTCCAGATTGGCCGGGTCGAGCGCCAATACCTCGCGGAACTTGGCGGCCGCCTCGTTCTTCTTCACTTTGCGCGCCAGGGCCTGCGCAAGCTCGACCAGCGCCCCGATGCGCGCAGCGGCGTCGGCGTTCGCAGGCGGCGCGAGCGCGTCCAACAGCGCATCATCCGCGCCTGCTGCCATCGACTCACTGATGAGCTTGCGCGCTTCGCTCGCGAGTGCGCCGCTCGGGTTCGCCTTGAGGTAGGCCGCCGCGCGCGGCGCGACCTCTGCAGTGCGATTGAGCTGCTGCCCGTAGAACATCGCCAACTGCACCGCGCGGTCGTGCTCGGGCGAAAGCTCGAGGGCGCACATGGAGTAGGACAGCCCATGTTCACCCGCGTACTCTTCCGCCAACTCGACGAACAGTGCGGCGCCCTCTTCGCGCTCTTGCACGGGCACGTTTTGGCCGGCTTGCAGGCGCTCGAGCAGTACACTCGCCAGTTGTTGCTTGAGCGTCGGATCTTGTCCGCCCTCGAGCTCACGCGCCAATCGATATGCGATCGCGGAACCGGGAAAGTCGAGCGCGTTTTTGCGTACGTCGCCTTCGTCTTGGTAGAGCGCGATCTTGCGCTCCGAGTCAGCGACGAGCGCTTGCTCCAAAGCAAAGAACGGTATCGCCTCGCTCCACTGGCCAGCCGCTTTGTACAGCTCACGAATGGCGTAGATGGAAAATTGGCTGGCGGGATCGAAGTCGACGGCGCGCTTGTAGTTCTCGATCGCTTTCTTGGGTTGATCGAGCGGCGGATTTTGCCAGAGCTGCCCCAGCTCTTCATGCAAGATCGCAAGTTGTCCGCGCAGCTCAGGCTCCTGCAGCGCGAGCAGAGTGAGCGCCTTGGCGCGACGCTCCAGCAACGCGACGAGCGCTTTGGTGTCGCCTTTCTCGCGATACAGCTCAGCCAGCCGATCGGCGGGCGTGGCCTGGGTCGGATCGCGATCGATCGCAATCATCAACGCGCGTGCCGCGCGATGCGCGTCGCCGAGCGTGGTCGACCAAACGTTGGCGGCTTCAGTCAGCCAATGACACGCGACTGCGGGATCACTGGTCGCGGTCCCAACCTTTTCCAGTAACATCGCATACGACTTCGGATCACTTTGCCCCGCTTGGTGGGCGAAAGTGATCGTATCTTGGTCGTGCGGATTTTGGACCAGACGCTGGACCAGCGTCTCCATTTCACGAGGGTCCATATTTGTTCAGATGACGCTAACACGCGGAAAGAACGCCCCGCAACGCGCAATCCGGCGCGGCGTCGCGTCCCGGACCGCAAGCTACTCGAAGCGTCCGTAGCGCTCGTTGCCCTTCTTCCGGAGAGGAGCCTTTGGCAGTCCGTGGGGGTGGCTCACCTTCTTCGCGGCAGGCAGGCTCGACGCACTCGGGGGCACCTCGGGTGCGGCTTCAGCGGCGGAATTTTCCGCTGTGTTGAGACTCAGCAGCGGAGCGGGCTCCGGCTCTGGAAGGGCGCGACTCTGTAGCTCGGTTCCGGAGGCGACTCGAGTTGCGCTCACGCTCGCAAGCGGCGGCCCAGAAGCAAACCGGCGCTGCCCGAAAAGGACCAGAAGGCCGAGCGAAAAGAGCGCTAACGCAGCCGCGACGAACCAGCCCCCGTAGCGGCGAAAGAGCGTTTTTTCGCCGCTGGAGAGCGTGAGCCGCGGGCCGCTCTCCAGGGCGCGCACGCTGATTTCGGCGGCGTCGAGCTCGGCTATCATTTGCTCGGCCGTGGCAGGCCGTTCGGCGGGCGACTTGGCCAGCACGCGCCACAAAAGCGCCTCGATGCTCTCCGGTACCTTCACTTCGGGCTTCATGGTCTCGAAGCGCGGCGGAGGATCTTTGATGTGCCGCGCCATCACCACGACCGCGTCATCATCGACGAACGGAGCCCGACCGCTCAGCATCTGATAGAGCAGCACGCCCAAAGAATAAAGGTCACTGCGCGCGTCGAGCGGCGTGCCCTGGGCCTGTTCCGGCGACATGTAACGGGGCGTTCCGAAGACCGTACCGGCCTGGGTCTCGAGTTGATCGATCTTGGTCTCGTCTTCGTCCCGAGACCACTTGGCGATGCCGAAGTCCAGCACTTTACAGGCTTCTTGCGCGACGCCTCCGCTGCTGCTGAGCACGCGCGACAGGAACAGATTGTCGGGCTTCAGGTCGCGATGGATGATGCCTTTGGCGTGCGCCTCAGCCAGCGATTCCAAAGCGTCGCGGGTAAAGCGGAGGGCATCGTACCAGTCCAGCCGCCCGACCCGCCGCAAGCGATCGCCCACCGTCTCGCCTTCGAGCATCTCCATGGCCAGAAACCAGGAGCCATCCTCAGCCTCACCGAAGTCGAAGGCAGTAACCGTGTGCGGGCTGACGAGCGCGCTGATCGCGCGCGCCTCGCGTTCGAAGCGGCCTTTCGTCTCGGGGTCGTGCGCGCGATCTTGCCGCACGAGCTTGAGTGCGACATCTCGACCAACCGCTTCTTGCCGCGCGCGATACACGGCGCCCATCGAACCGCGGCCCAAGCGACCGAGGATCGTGAAACGCCCGGCGATGGTCGTACCGAGCAAGGGATCCGATCCGTCACGCAAATCGACGAAGGGCAAAGAATGTTCGGGGCAACGCGGCAGCTCGTTGCCGCTCGTTACCAGACCCGGGAACGCCGATTGCGGCTTGCGACAGCGCGGACAAGCCCGCTCGGTCGAGCGGCTCGACGGCGGGATAGTCGCTTCAGCGGCCACGGCGGGCATCGGGGGTCTCGCGCGGCCTTCGAAACCGCGCTCGGCATCTTACATCGCGCAAGCGCGCGCGTCTGGCAAGCACGCTTACAACGCGCAAGCACGCATGATCCAGCCAACGCGCTCCCGGTGAGAACCGCCGGGGTGCGTGAAGCACCGACATCAGTACCTAAATTCGAGGCGTGCCATCGACGCACGCGGCAGGGCCCGGGCCTGCGGCGGTGCCGCACGTTCCGCGGGCGCATCCGCGAAGCGACCGAAATACAGCGCGACGCTCCCCGCGCCCGCGAGCAAACCGGTCGCGAGCGCGATGTCCGCAACGATCGCGGCGTCGCGCGCGCGTGACTGCTCCGTGGCCGAGTCGAGCGTCAATACGCGCACGCCGAATGCGGTGCCCACGAGCAACGAAGCCAGTGCG
This sequence comes from Pseudomonadota bacterium, assembly GCA_037200885.1. Classification (GTDB taxonomy): domain Bacteria; phylum Myxococcota_A; class Polyangia; order Polyangiales; family Polyangiaceae; genus PMG-095. The sequence goes on along the minus strand of JBBCIN010000002.1, from coordinate 1,747,926 downwards.
AGGCTGCCCGTACCGATCACCCAGCCATCGAATTTTCCGCGTACCCGCGGCGCCGGACAAGGCGCCGGAGCCAGAGCCGGAGCCGGAGTGTGCGGTAGGGCCAGTAGCAATTCGGCTTGCGCTCCTTTCAACCGCTCGATCGTCTGGCTCGCACGTTCGAGTTCCTTCGGATCCTTCTCCAAGCTCTGAAAGCGCCGAAGCGAAGCGATCGCGCCCGCGAGGTCTCCCAATTTTTCCTGAACCAAAGCGAGATTGAACAGTAAATCTTTGCCCCCGGGGTCGCGTTCGAGCGCAGCTTCGAGCTCTTCCACGGCGCGCCCGTACTTGCCCGTGCGGTACCAAGCGAGCGCTCGCTCGAAGTGCTCCGCGGCTTGTGCCGGGGACGTGCTGCCGTCCGTCAACACGCGCGGTGCCGGCGCAGGGCTCACCGGTGCGGCCGGCGCGAGGCTGGCCGGCGCGAGGCCGGCCGGCGCGACGGGTGCGGCGCTCTGCGCCTCGGCAGGAGCCGCAATGAGCAGTACGATCACAGCTGGAAACACGCCTAAACGCATGCCCGAGCCAGCATAGCCCAAGTCGACCGGTGTGCGGCGGGCTATACTCCGGGCATGCAAAGCCCGTCGCCGTCGCCGGTCGCGCCCTGGCAGGACAGCGCGAAGACGAACGGCACCTCGGTCTTTGCCTTCATTGCCAGCCTGTCGGGCTTCGTCTGCTTCTTGGGTGTCGGTGGCGCGCTCGGAGTGGTGCTGGGCCTAATCGCGCGGAGCGAGATTTCCCGCGCACAGGGCCGCGAGACCGGCCGGGGTCTGGCCACCGCAGCGATCGCGATCGGCGTGATCAACGTGTGCCTGGCCGTGATCGGCGTCGCGGTTGGCATCACCTATTTGGCGCGCCCCAAATCAATCAGCGCTACACGCAGCGCACCGGCGGTCACCGCCCCGGTTTGGAGCGCGCCCAGCGTGGCCCCCCGCGCCGCAAGAGCGCCATCGAGACCTGCGCCGCCCGCTCGTGCCTCGCGCGATACGGGAACGCAAGTGACGCCACTCGGCGCGATCACCCTGGCGGACATCTCCGGTGATCTCGAAACCGAGCTCGACAATCAGCGCATGCTCGCGGCCGCGGCCGGGGAGACGCTGATCTTGTGGTTGGTCGTACCCAACTGCAAACCGTGTGACGGAGTGGCCGCCGCGCTGACCAGCAAGGAAGCCCAGAAGGCGTTGGCCAAGGTCCGACTGGTGCGCGTCGATCGGGATGACTTTCAACCCGAGCTCGACCGCTTGGGTATTCCCACTGAAAAAATCCCGGGGTTCGCGCTTCTCGACGGACGCAGCCACGCGCGGGACTTCATTCACGGCGGCGAATGGGACGCTGACATTGCTGCCAACATCGCGCCAGTATTAGGGAAATTCGCGCATGGCGGGTATTCGAAGCGGCGCCATCCGTGGCATGGACCGGCCCGCGACGATGAAACGCAGCTCTGAGCCGCGTCGCGATCGCGGACCGTGGATTTTTGGTACTATCCGCGGCCCTGAATGACGAGCGTTCAACATTTGATCACGCCCCTGCCCGTTGGTGCTTCGGTTGCCCCCGGTACCCTTCGCGCACGGCTCGAGGAGCTGCGAGCGCGCGGCGCTCGGCTGAACCTCAAACAAGCGGTGGGCATTGTCGTCCCGCTGTGCGTGCAAGCTGCCGAGCTGCACCGCGCAGGGCATCGCCTCTATCTGCACGCTTCGAGCCTCATCGAGGACGACCTCGGTTTTTACAAGATCTCCCTGCCGCACGCGAGCAAACCTCCGATCTTGCCACGCGATAAGGCGTGCATGGCGCCCGAAGAACGCGCCGGTGCGCCGGGCGCCGCGCGCGCCAGCGTGTACGCCCTGGGCGCCATCCTTTACGAGCTATTGACGGGTCTCGCCGTCGGCCCCGGCATGCGCCGGCCGAGTGAGGTGGTCCCGGGTCTGGGCACGAATTTCGAGGCGATGCTGGCCAAGGCGCTGGTCTCCGACCCCGCCCACCGTCCCGATGATCTGAATGCGCTGGCGCAGGCGCTGCACCAGTTCGCCCCGCCCGGCAGCGTGGTTCCGCCGCCGGCCGCGGACACTTCGCACCTCGATCACGACGTGGGCTTCGACGTCGATGTCTCGATGTCGATGCTGCCCCCCGTGCCGAGCGGGAACAGCCCGTACAACTTGGGCGTGATCGAGCAACGCACGCGGGGCCCGGGAGACGCCACGAGCGAGCTGGCGACGCTCAAGGCCCGCCTCGAGAGCGACCCTCGACCGCGCTATGTCGTGGTCAAAGACGGCATGGACCACGGCCCATTCAGTGCGGTCGAGCTGCTGCAGCAAATTGCCACCCATACGTTCCTGGACGCAGACGTCGTGCGCGACTCGCTCAGTCAGGATGAGCGCGCGATCAAGGATTGGGACGAATTCGCGCCGTTCGCAGAAAACGCCAGGCTTTCCCGGGATATTACCGCAGAAAAAGCCGCCATCGAGCGAGTCGTGGTCCAGGAGTCGCGCAGCACGCGCGGCAAAACTCTGATCGGCGTGCTGGGGGTCGGGGCGCTTCTGATTGTCGCTGGACTCTGGTTTCTCAAAGTTCGCGCCAATCGCAACGACGAAGTAGAAGTGCAGGTGGAGTCGCAGTCCAACGTCGAATTGGACTCCGGCCTCAACTCGACCAAGAAAAAGGGCGGCGGCGGGGGCGGCCGGGTCGTCGGACACAGCGGCGGATTTCCGATCCTCGGTGGCGGGCAGAGCTGCGAGGCCGCTCAAGCCTCGTACGTCGAGGAAATGAGCGTCGGTGGCCCACGTGGCCAGGCGGACATCACGGGTGGGCAATATGCCGCGATCCTGAATCGAGGCAGCTACTTCGCCCATTGTAACGTGCCTGATAGCGCTAAAATCAGCATCTGCGCTGCGGTGCAGAACGGTCGCGCGGTGGGCGTTACGGTGGTCGTGACGCCGCGCAATCCAGGCGCTTCGTCGTGCATTGCGGCGGGAGTGCGCGGCCTGGGCTTTCCCAGCAACCCGAAGCTCGACGTCACGCACACGAGCTTTTGACGCGCCTCACCTTTAACCTAGGCGCGGGCGGAGCGAGAAAAAAATGAAGCAACGACGGCCTTGGGGGGATCGCGCGTGGCTCGGCTTCGTGTGCGGCGCCGCGCTGTTGGCAGGCTGCAACGTTCCGATCGCGGTCGGCTTGGACGAGAACGACGCCAACCACGCGGTGGTCGCTTTGGAGAAGAGCGGAGTGGCAGCTGATAAGGACCGCGATCCGGACAGTGAGGGCCATTGGCGGATCAGTGTCGCCCGCGACGACGCATCGAGCGCAGCCGGCATCCTCAGTTCGGAGAGCCTGCCTCCGGCGGCCAGTCCCGGCGTGCTCGAGACCCTCGGGCAAGGCTCGATCGTGCCCAGTCATGCCGCCGAACAGGCTAAATTCGTGGCTGGGATCTCGGGTGAGCTCGAGCGTTCTCTGCGCAGCTTGGACGGCGTGGTGTCGGTACGCGTGCACTTGGCGATCCCCCTCCAAGACTCGCTGGCGCCGGACGAAACGCCGGTGCCGGCGTCCGCATCGGTCTTGCTGCGCCACCGCGGGGCGGCGCCACCGATTGCGATCAACGACATTCAGCGGTTGGTCGCCGGCGCGGTGCCCGGTTTGACGGAGACCCGGGTGTCGGTCGTGGCCTCACCGGTGCCATTGCCCCCTCGCCTCGCCGAGCGCGAGCTGTCGCGCTTTGGCCCGGTCACCGTGACGCGCGCTTCGGTATTCCCACTGCGAACCATCGTTGGCGGCGCGTTGATCTTGAATCTGGGCTTGCTCGGCGCGTTGATTCTGCTTTGGACGCGCGCGCGCCGGGCCGAATCGAACCTCGCTGATCGACGAGCTGAAGGGACTCAGGGCGCGCGTTGATTCGCCTGGAGGGCGTTTCCAAGAGCTTCGATCGCGTGGTGCTGAGCGACGTCGATCTGGACGTTCCGGAGAGCTGCCTATTTGGCCTGATTGGTCCGGGCGCCTCCGGAAAAAGCCTGCTCCTCCGCATGATCACCGGTCTAATGCGGCCCGACCGCGGCAAAGTCACGGTCGGCGGCAGCGACGTACTTGCCATGGCGGACATGCAGCTGTCCGAATACCGGAAGGGCATCGGCATGTTGTTTCAAAACAATGCCCTGTTCGACTTCATGACCGTGGCCGAAAACATCGCCTTCCCTCTGCGGCGCTTATTCCGGCTGCCGGAAGCAGAGATCGCGGAGCGCGTCGCCGAGCGGCTATCGCGCGTGGACTTACCTGGCTTCGAGGCTCGGATGCCCGCGGGCCTGAGCGGCGGGCAGAAGAAGCGGGTCGGCGTGGCACGCGCGACGGTGACGCGTGCGCCCCTCGTTTTGTACGACGAGCCTGCCGCGGGCCTCGACCCGGTCACGAGCCAGAAGATCTTCGATTTACTCCGCGCCGAGCAGCGCGCAGCCAATTCGACGGTGGTCATGGTCTCCAGTGATCTCGATCGGCTGCTGACCGTGACTGACCGCGTGGGCATGATGCTGGATGGTCGTTTGATCTTCGAAGGCACCACGGAAGAAGCGAAAAACGCGACTGATCCGCGCGTTTACCAATTCATCCACGGCAAGGTCGACGGCCCACTGTAGACTGCTCGGGCATGTCAGCCGACACCAGCTCTGAGCCGAGCCCCGCGTTTGCAGGCCTGGCTCAGAAAGCCAACGACTGGCTCAGCCTGATCGGCGGCTTCGGCGTGTTGTTCGTCGAGATCGTGCGGCGCACGCTGCGGCGCGACTTCGACGGCAGCGAATTTCTCAGGAATCTGTACCGCATGGGCATCAAATCGCTGCCCATCGTCACCGTGACCGCGCTATTTACCGGGGGAATCATGGTGATTCAAGCCGCGCCCATCGTGCAGCGTTACGGCGCGTACGGCCTGCTCGGTTGGGGCGCGGGCTTCGGAACGCTGCGTGAGATCGCGCCGCTCTTGACGGCGCTGATGATCAACGGCCGCGTGGGCGCCAACAACACCGCCGAGCTCGGCACCATGGCCGTCACCGAACAGATCGATGCGCTCCGCGCACTGGCCATCGACCCACACGGTTTTTTGGTCGCCCCGCGCTTCCTTGCGATCGTGCTCACCCTCTTTTTGTCGACCATTTTCTCGGATGCGCTGGCACTCTTGGGCGCCGCCTACGCGGGCTTCGGATTTTTGGGCGTCGAACCCGCGGTATTCTATCGCGGGCTGACCACGGGGCTTTTGGGCTTCGGCGATGTCGCACACGGCTTGGAGAAGAGCATCGTGTTTGGCATCGTGATCGGCCTGTCCAGTTGCCACTATGGCCTCTCGACCCAGGGCGGCGCGCCGGGCGTTGGGCGTTCCGTCAATGCGACGGTGGTCGCCAGCGCGGCGGGGATCTTCGTGCTCGATTACCTGCTTTCCTTCGCGCTGGCATGAGCGCGTCAGCACAACCGTCAGCCGGGGCCCTGCAGCACGCCCGCGGAGCCATCGCCGGCGCGCTCGGTCGGCTTTTTTTGGATCTGCTCGAGACAGTGCGCGATCTGTACCGCGTGTTCGTGCTCACCCTTTATTATTCGGTGCGCGGCGAGTCGAATCGACCGGCCTTTTTTCGGCAAATGTACGAAATCGGCAATCGCTCACTGGCCTTCTTGGCGATCGTCATGGGCTTCATCGGCATGATCTTGGTCTACCAGGGCGGTCTGCAAACCCAGCGCGTGGTGCCGGATCTATCGCTGCTCGGCGCCACCTTTTTGCAGCTGCTGGTGCGCGATTTGGCGGCCAGCATTTGCGCACTGATGCTGGCTACGCGCGTCGGCGCGGGCATCGCCGCCGAGATTGGCTCGATGGTCGTGACCGAGCAAGTGGATGCCCTGCGCATGTGCGCGACCGACCCAATCGACTACCTGATCCGGCCGCGCTTTTTGGCATGCCTATCGATGTTTACGGCGCTGGTCGTAATCGCCGCAGGAGTGGCATTTCTCGCAGGAATGTGGACCGCCCACGCGTTCTTCGGCATCAACCCGCGGACGTTCGCCAACGTGAACATGGTCAGCATCGGGGATCTCACGATTGGCCTGACCAAGTGCCTGGCCTATGGCGCCGCCATCCCCGTGATCAGCGGCTATTGCGGGTTGACCGCCTTCGGTGGCTCCGAAGGCGTGGGCGCAGCCACGACGCGCGCCGTGGTGAATTCATCATTGGCAGTGATCGTGCTGAACTTCATGATCAGCGGCGCTGGTTATTTGATTTTCGGTTGAGAGCTCTTGAGCACGGTGCCCGCGGGCGCAATCGAACACCAGCCGTAACAGCAGTCGGCGAGCTGCATGTCCCGCCGCCGCTGAGCGGTCTGTGACACGTCGAACAGCGCCGAGTTGGGGGCCGCGAAAGCGACGACTTCTGGCGGTTTGAGCGCCGCCGGGCAGTGATCGAAGGGGTTGGAGGCGGGCAGCGAGGTGCCGCTTTCGAGCTCGCGCATGCAAAAACTTTCACGTAAGCCGTTGGCGTCGCGACAGGCGGCAGGAGAAGCCCGCCCCGGGTCGGCGACCACGACCCGCGCACACCAGCCGTAGCAACAGCTATGACCGGGCGGAACGCGCTTACGCGTGTATGCCGTGAAGCTTGGGTCGAACGCGGCGACGCGCCCCACGGCCTTGAACGCCCCATGGCGGATGTCGGTGGTGGCCGGGCAATTATCGTACGGCTCTGGTGCCGGCCGCGACGAGGACAGCGGCAAAAGGTCGTCGCAGAAGTACTCCCGCACTTCGTCCTCGCCGCAGGGCAAGCCCGGATCCCGCTGCCGCGCGGCGGCGCTGGCACCCGAAGGCCCCGACCCATGGCAAGCCACGAGCAGCCCCAAACCCACCGTGAAGAACGCCGCGCCCCGAGATCGCTGCGCCACCAGGCCAAACCGAGCCATTTTCACAGCGCGTACACCGTTTTTTCCGCCGGAAGTCAATCTCGCCGCTGCCCCGTGGCACTATCTTGATCCAGCAAGACGCGCTCTAGTCTGGGCCGTCGCACGATGATCTCCTTTCGCGCCGTTTCCAAGTCCTTCGGGGACAAGCCCGTGCTGCGCGAGGTGAGCTTCGACGTGAATCCGGGTGAAGTGTTCTTCATCATCGGCGCGTCCGGCGTCGGCAAGAGCGTGCTGATCAAACACTTGATTGGCCTGCTTCGTCCCGATTCAGGTGAGATTTGGCTGGAGGGCGAGGAAGTCAGCCACTTCAGTGAATCCCGCATGTACCCCGTGCGCAAGAAGTGCGCGATGGTATTTCAGCACTCCACGCTGTTCGACTCGATGACTTGCGCGGAAAATGTGGCGCTGCCGTTGCGCAAGCACCAAGCGCTGAACCCGAACGACGCGCTGGCCGAGGCGCATCGGCTGCTCGAAAAGGTCAAGATGCGAGACTTTGCCGATCGCTTTCCGAGTGAGCTCGGTGACGGCATGAAAAAGCGCGTGGCAATCGCCCGCGCGCTCACTCTGTCTCCCCGCTACGTGTTGTTCGACGAACCGACGACCAGCCTGGATCCGGTGAGTGCGAGGCGGGTCGACCAACTGATCCGCGAGTTATCCGACACACTCGGCGTGACCAGCGTCGTCGTTTCCCACGATTTGACCTCAATCTTCAGCATCGCCGACCGCATCGTCATGCTGTACAAAGGAAAGGTGAAATTAGTGGGTACACCGGCCGATTTTCGCGAGAGCAGCGACGGCGTGATCCAGCAATTCATCAACGGCCGCGCTGAAGGGCCGATGGAAGCATGAGCGGGAAATGAGCCAGCGGTCGATCGAAGTCAAAGTCGGTTTTTTGATCCTCGTGGCGCTCGGGCTACTCGCCGGCTTCGTGGTCGTGATGGGCGGGCTCAGCTTGCAGCCGACCTTTACCATCTACGTCAGCTTCCAGAACCCGGGCGGCCTGCAGTCGGGCGCACCGATCCGGATCGCGGGTGTCAAAGTCGGGCGGGTGAGTGAGCTTGAATTTCGCGGCGGCATGGTCGATCCACTCACCCACCAACCGGAGCCGATCATCCGGGCCGTGGCCAAAATCGAGCGCCGGTACAAGGCGGCAATCCACGACAATTCCCGCTGGTTCGTGACGAGCCAAGGCGTTCTTGGGGAGATGTTTTTGGCGATCGAGCCGGGTTCGAGTGATCGCCCACTGCTCAATGACGAGGCCACGGTCACCGGCATCAGCCCACCGCGCCTGGATCTACTGCTGAGTGAGAGCTACGAGCTTTTGCACAAGGCCTACCTCGGCATCACCAACAACGAACAAAAGATCAGCGAGACCTTCGACGGCCTGCACCGCACCTTGCAAGCCAGCGGTCAGTTCTTCGAGCACAACCAGGGCAAGCTCGATCACATCGTCGAAAATGTGGATTCGCTCTCTGGTACGGCCAGCGAAACGCTCAAGGCGGCCCGCGAGCGCTACGTGGACAACCCGCAAATCGCCCGCATTTTCAACAATGTCGAGCGCACCACCGCGAGCCTTGACCAAAACCTCGAGCCGATTTTGACCGACGGCCGCGCGACCGTCGCTGACGCAAAGAAGCTGACCCACGCGCTCGCCAGCGACGAACAAGTGCAGCGTTACCAACGCATCACCTCCAATTTGAACGACGCAAGCGGCCAAGCCAAAGCCATCGCCGGTGACGCGCAGGCGCTAGTGGAACGTGTGAAGTCAGGCAAAGGCACCGTCGGCGCGCTGCTCATGGACGAAGCGCTGTACGACGATCTGCAAGAGATGCTTCGCGACCTGAAGCACAACCCGTGGAAGTTCTTCTGGAAGCAGTGAGCGGCGGAGCGGCGGTATACTCAGCCGCCGGTTCCCGCTGAAGCGCCGACACTCGCAGCACCGCCCCCCGAGCTACCAGCACCGCCCCCCGAGCTACCAGCACCGCCCCCCGGGCTGCCAGTACCGCTGCTCCCGGCCGCGGCTGCGCCTCCGGCTGGAGCCCCCGCGCTGGCTGACCCACCGGCTGGGGCTCCGCCCACACCTGCCCCTCCTCCGGCAAAGCCAGGCGCGCCGCCCGCCGCGGGCTTGCCGGCGGCGCCCGCGCCTGGCTCGGCGCCGGCCGCTCCAGGACCGCCCGCCTGCGCGGCACCCGAGGAGCCGCCCATCGCTTCGCGCATATCCCCAGAATCGGGAACGGCTCCGTCGACCATCGAGATGATCCCGCTCAAATCCGCGCTACACACGTGCTTCGTCGAGCCTTGCGTTTCGGGAACACAGGCAAGACCGGCCTGACACTCATCTGCTCGGAAGCAAACCGAACCGGAGGCGCCGAGCGGCTGCGGCCCCCCACACGCAACCGCCCAAACGCCCGTGAGCCCCAACAGGGCCGCCGCACGCAACAGGGGCAGGCTTCTGTTTCGAGCGCGAGACATGCCCAATCGACGCTACCGGAATCTGCAATCCGGTCAAGTCAACCGCCCTCCCACATTCACTCCAATTCCAGCAGCAAATCGCCCTCTTCAACCGCCTGGCCCGGGCTCACTGCGATGCTCGCCACCCGCCCGGCCGCGGGCGCCTCGACCGGCATCTCCATCTTCATGGACTCCAAGATCAAGAGCTCCTGCTCCGCCGCCACCTGCTCCCCGACCTGCACCAGAACCTTCCAAACCGTCCCAGTAATATGCGCCAAAACCCGTTCCGCCATCGCCCCACTCTACCCTCGCAAACGCAAACGCAAACGCAAACGCAAACGTGAACGTGAACGATCTTTCCTCTCTCCCCCGTGCCCGTGCCCGTGCCCGTGCCCCACCCCGCTTCCTCCCGAACTCACCTCCCCACCCCAAAACCCACACCCCCTCACACCCAATTCTCACCACTCCCGTCCCAAGGAATTACGGGCAATCAGAGTCCAATTCGACAATCCGCCCCGAACCTATGTTTCTCGTGACAATACCTGGGCTGAACGAAGCAACTGTTCTACATTTCAGAGGCCACGAGCAACCCGCGCGAATGCTTGACGAAGCTCTTACTGGATTGGTATGCGCATCGTGTAAAGTGAAGCGCCGACTCTGCGCGACGGATTGAGGACACTCGAAAAATGGCCGAACAGAAGGAAAGCTCGGTTCTCTTCTCGCTCAAAGAATTGATGAGCCTGGAAGAGAATCGGATCAAAGAAGAAGAGGCCGACAAAGAGGCCCTCGCTCGCGCCGAGGCCGACGCCAAGGCTGCCGCCGAGCGTGCCGCGCGGGAAGCCGAAGAGCGCCGCCTGCGCACGGAAGAGGAAGCGCGTCGCGTCGAAGAGCAGCGCCGCAAAGAAGAGGCCGCGCGCCTCGAAGCCATCCGCCACGGCGAGCTGGAAAAAGCCCGCGCCGAGACCGAGCATCGCTCGCGTATGGAGGCACTCGCCGCCCAGCAAGCGCACGAGCAACAAATCGCCGCGCTCAACAGCGATCAGGGCAAAAAGCGCCTCAAGCTCGTGGTCGGCATCATCTCCGCAGTGCTGGTGATCGGCGCGGTGGGGATCGGCATCAAGATGTCGAACAACGCCAAAGAGCAGCAGCAGAAAGACGCCATCGCAGCAGCGGAGAAAGCAGCGACCGAGAAGCAACTCGCCGAGCTGAAGTCTCAATTCGAGGAAGCGCAAAAGCACCAAGAGGAGCTCGAGCGACAGCGCGACAGCGCCAAGGATGAGGCCACTCGGGCCCGGTTGGAGGCCGAGCTTTCGAAAGCCAAGCAAGACACGGCGAACGCGAGCAAGGCGATTCAGCAGGGCGCAGCTGCCCCTCGCCCAAGCAAGCCAGCGGGCGGCGGGAGCAAACCCTGCAGCTGCCCGCCCGGCGATCCGCTGTGCTCGTGTCTATGAGGGCGAACAGCGAGCGACACCCGGCGCGCGCCAAGCTCGCCTACGCCTTGGATTTTCCTTCCTTTGCTCAGGCGGAGGAGGGCGCGGCACGGGTTGCCCATGCCGCCGGCGTGCTGAAGGTCGGCCTGGAGTTGTTCGTCAGTGAAGGCCCCCGTGCGGTCTCACTCGGGCAAAAGCTCGGTTGTGACGTATTCCTCGACCTGAAGCTGCACGACATCCCCGAAACCGTCGAACGCGCCGTGGCCGCCGCGGCGGCGCACGGCGTCCGCTACCTCACGCTGCACGCCGCGGGAGGTCCCAAAATGTTGGCCGCTGCGGCACGCCGCGCAGAGCGCGAAAACACCGGCTTGGTGTTGCTCGCCATCACCGTGCTCACCTCTCTCGATGCGCCCGATCTCGCGGCCGTGGGTGTGTCGGCCGACCCTGGCGCGCATGCGCTGCGCCTGGCCAAGCTGGCTCACGAACAAGGCATTCCGGGTATGGTTTGCTCGGCCACTGAGGTGGCCGTCTTGCGCGCTGCCTTGGGCCCCGCTGCCGTCCTCGTCACGCCGGGGATTCGTCCAGCCGGCAACGCCAGTTCTGACGACCAGAAACGAACAGGCACCCCAGAAAGCGCCATTCGTGCCGGCTCGAGCTTGCTCGTGGTGGGGCGACCAATTCGCGACGCGGTCGATCCAGCCGCCGCCGCTTCCGCCATTTGCGACGAGATCCAGCGTGCCTCGGCGCTGGCCTGAACGCGCCCCTCGCGGGGCACCCACTGCTCCGGGAATGGAGGGTCTGCGGCTGATTACTGGTCTTCGGCCCGTCCGCGAGGCGATCAAGGTACGCCGCTTCGGGCTCAAGCGTGTGGCACTGGAGGAAAAGGAAAGCCCCACCCTCGACGCCTTAGCCCGTTTTGCGACCGATCAAGGCATCGGCGAGGTGATCCGAGTCCCGCGCAGCGAGCTCGAGCGCTGGACCGAAGGCGGCCAGCACCAGGGCGTCGTTGCGTGGGGACCCGACCTGACTCTGTTGCCGTTCGAGCCCCTCCTCGATGACCCGCAACTGCTCGCTCTGGCGCTTGACGGCATCCAGGACCCGCAGAATTTCGGGGCGGTGATTCGCTCCGCGGTGGGCGTCGCGGACGCAGCGGTGATTTGGGGCGAACACTCGTCGGCGCCGCTCAGTCCCGCAACCGGCCGCGCCTCGGCTGGCGCGATCGAGCATGCTCGGTTGTGCCGCGTACCCTCCCTGGTCGGTGCGCTCACGGCAGCTCGGGAACGCGGCGTCCTGGTCGTCGGTCTCGATGCTCACGCCCCAGAGCGAGTGGGTGAACTCGATCTTTCGGGCCCGACGATCTTGGTGGTGGGCAATGAGCACGAAGGCATGGGCCGCGCGGTGCGCCGCGCGTGCAGCGCTGTCGGCCGGCTGACGGCGAGCGGTCGGATCGACTCACTCAACGCTTCCGTCGCAGCGGCTCTCGCGCTCCATGAAGCAGCAATTTGTCGTTTAAAATCCAATAATTAGAGATTAGACTTCGAGTGTCGCTCGAGCTCCTTACCGAGCACTGAATGAACGCACAGTGGAGACGCTTCCAGAGTCCATTCAATGGAACGCGACTCGAGCTCGGACAGCCCCAACTAATGCGTAGCCATCCTAAGCACTTACGTATCGGCCATGCAGTCCTTGGGCGAACAATGCGGCGCTCGGATCACCCATCACTTCAAGGGTTGTCCACAGGCAGGCCCAACACCCGTCGAAAGGCGGCTTTTGCCGCTTGAATCTCATTGTTCGTCGTCGCTTCCCCGAGGCTGACGCGGACTGCGGCCCGGGCTCGTTCGCGTCCGACCATGGCGCTGATCACCGGCGAAGGCTCCGTGGTTCCGGCGCTACAGGCACTGCCACTCGAGACGCACACGCCGAGCAGATCGAGCGCCGCCACCACCTCGTCGCCCGACACACCGTGGAACGACAGGTTCGAGACGTGGGGGAGCCGCGCCGTCTCTCCGCCATTCAACTCCGCCACGGACTTGAAGGCGCTCTCGAAGTCATCGCGCAGTCGAGCGAGTTCGACATATCGAGCGGGACCTTGCGCCGCCTGCTCGAGAGCGGCCAAGAACCCTGCCGCCGCGATCGGATCGACGGTCCCGGGGCGCAAGCCGCGCTCCTGGCTGCCGCCAACCAGCACCGGCTTGGGCGCTTTGCTACCTCGAAACGCCAAGGCGCCGACGCCTTTGGGGCCACGGATCTTGTGCGCCGCGACCGCTAAGCTATCAGCGAAGCGCCAGGTCTCGGCCGGCAGCTTCCCGAGCGCCTGCACCGCATCTACGTGTAGCGTCGCTCCCAACGCGTGCGCCACGAGCGCGACTTCCTCGAGCGGCTGGAGCACGCCTGTTTCATGGTTGGCGGCCATCAGCGCCGCGATGGAACCGCGAGGCAGCCGCGCGAGCGCTTCCCGGTACGCTTCAGCCACGATTCGACCGTTTGTCGGCACCTCCACCCAGGCCACCGGTATTCCACGCTGCTCGAGCTGTTCGGCGACCCGGGTCACCGAAGGGTGCTCGAGCCGACTCAGGGCGAGCCCCGGCGCACTTGCCAAGGCCAGGTTATTGGCCTCGGTGCCGCCCGAGGTGAACAGCACGTCGCGCGGGTGAACGGCGCAAATTTCCGCTAATTTCTCGCGTGCGTCCTCGACCCGTGCGCGCGCCTGGCGGCCCACACGATGCGTGCTCGAAGGATTTCCCCAAGACTCCTGGGCGGCGCGCGCCATGGCGGCCAGCACGGCCGGGTGGGGCGGCGTCGTCGCATTCCAATCGAGGTAAATGCAGGCGTGACTCATATCGGGCGAGACGGCGGCTCGCTCCACGGGCGAGACGGCGGCTCACTCATCGAGCGCCTGCCAGGCGGCAAGACGAAATAGAAGGCCGCGCCGTTGAGCGGGATGCCGACGATCTCTTCCCCGCCTGGCGAGGCCAGCCGCACGTCACCGCCGTGGCCGAGCGCAACGCCGCGCACCACGGCCAAGCCCACGCCGGTGCCACCGAAGGCGCGCGTCGGGGAACCGTCGACCTGATAAAACGGTTCGAACAGCCGCGAGGCTTTTTCGTTCGGCACGCCTGGGCCCGTGTCGGCGATGCACAGCTCCAGATGACCAGAGGACAGCTGCCGCGCGCGCACGCCTACCGTGCCGCCGGAGGGTGTGAATTTCGCGGCATTGTCCAGCATTTGGTCGATCGCGCGGCCCAAACGCTCTACGTCGCCGTAGCTCACCAAGGTGCCGCGCTTGGGTAGATCAGTGACCAAGCGCAAGCGGCCGTCATTCAAGCCGTCGTGGCGCGTGATGGCCTGACGCACCAACTCGGCGAGATCGAATTCACGCTGCGCGAAGCGCATGCGACCGGTCTCCAATGCCGTAACATCCAGCAAATTGTCGATCAGCCGGCGCAACCGCTGCACGCAGTCGGACATCGCACGCAGCGCCTTCACTTGGGGCGTCGCCAGATCGCCCAACTCCCCGTCGATCAGCAGCTTCAAATAGCCGACGATGGGTGTCATCGGCGTGGCCAGCTCGTGGGAAATGTTGCGGTAAAACTCCTTTTTCGCCTGGTCCGCACCGAGCAGGCGCTGGTTGGCCGCCGAGAGCTCGGCTATCTTCTCCTCGAGGTGCGAAACGATGCGCTGACTCTGCAGCCGCAGGTGCTGACCGGTCGCATCCGGCGAGGTGCTCTCGCGCCGTCCGTCGAGGTAGCCGCGCACCTTGTCCGCAAACGAGCGCGCGTCGATCGGCTTCTGCAGGAAGCCATCACAACCGACTGCTAGACTCGTATCGCGATCACCCTCGGCGGTGATCGCGACGATCGGCACGCCGCGGAGCTTCGGCTCGGAGCGAAGGCGCAACGTGACCTCATAGCCGTCTAGACCCGGAATCGAGATATCGACCAGAACCAAATCCGGACGCTGTTGTAGTGCGAGACGAATCCCTTCTAGGCCATCAGCCGCGTCCGTGACTTCGAAGCCGGCGGGCGTGAGCAACTTCCTGACCAGCAAGCGGTTTGAGGGATCGTCCTCGATGTGGAGGATTTTCGGCATCGACCCGGACTATGGGCCAGCAGTGCGCCTCGCGGCAAGCAAACGCCCGCTGCTTTCGTAGTGCGAGGGGGCTTTTTTTGGCGCGGCATGGCAAGTTGTCGGGCCGGGGCCAGCTCCGCAGAGCAAGCCCCTTGAATTCGCCCACGCTTCCTAATTAGCTAACCCTTGCGCATGTCGTCCTTTCGCTTTGTTTCGTCACTGCTTTGCGCGCTCACGTTTTTGGCGTGTAGCCGCCCGAGCGAACCGCCGCCTGGCCCCGCTGCCGCCAAGCCTTCCGCGCAGCCCAGCGCGTCAGCCGCAGGATCGGTGCCTCCACCACTTACCCCCCTGCATCGAAATTCGGTCCATGAGCGCGACATGCCCGACGGCCCGCCGCCGCACCCGCCATCGGACAATGCGAAGTTAATCAAAGCCTCTCACGTCCTGATCGCGTACCAGGGCGCGCTGGATGCGGCTCCGACCGTCACCCGCGACAAAGAAACGGCCAGAAAACTGGCGAATTTCGTGGGCATCGAGGCGCGCGCAGGCGCCAATTTCGGCGACCTCGCCGCGAAGTATTCCGATGATCCCAAAACAAAGGCCAACGACGGCCGTCTGGGTCAGATTTCGCGCACGCAAATGGCAAAGCCCTTCACCGACGCCGCATTTGGTTTGATGGTGAACGAGGTCACGATCGACCCAGTCGAAACGGCCTTTGGCTTCGACATCATCAAACGAACGGAGTAGCTCGTGCCGGAAGTCCCCCTCAAACGCATCGTGATCGCGGAAGACGACCCCGCGATTGGCAGCATGCTGCTCAAGGTGCTGTCGCAGTTCTACGACGTGGTCGTGACCAGCGATGGCGCTTCAGCGTTGGCTGCCGCAGGTAGACAGCCACCACCTGATTTGCTGCTACTCGACGTGATGATGCCCGGAATGGACGGGCACGCGGTGGCCGCAGCGGCGCGTCTGCTCCCGGGTCTGAAGTCGATCCCGATCATTTTTCTTACCGCCAAGACCGGACCCGCAGAAGTGATCAAGGGCATCCAATCGGGCGCTCGTCATTACATCACCAAGCCATTCAAGATCGATGACTTGGTGATGCGTGTGAAGCGCGCGATCGGCGGCTGAGACCGAGCTCGCTCGACGCGCTTTGCCAGCTCCTGCGGAACGCAGATTAGCTGAACAATCTCGGCTATCTACCTGGCAGGCCGTGAGTGCGCAAATGCACACATCAGCCGCGCGGCGACACAAACGAATATCTCGCGATCGGTTAACGTATCTCTAACGAGTGGGCCGCGGATGGCCGCTTGCTTTCCTGTGTCAGGCAAAGGATGAGAGACTCCTGGCACTCATTATCGGGAGATGAAGATGCAACAGACTAGGTCTTATTGGCGGTTGGTGACGGTGGCTGGCGTCGTGTGCGCGTTCGTCGTTGGGGCGTGCACCGTGACCACGAGCACGGACGACGACGACACGGCGGGCGCGGGTGGCGCGGGCACTGCTGGTACAGGCACTTCCGGCGCACCCGCCGCGGGCGCGGGCGTCGCGGGTTCGGGCGTCGCGGGTTCGGGTACATCCGGCACGGGCGGCGCTGCACCGGTTCCATTTCAATGCGATCCCGAGGAAGGCGGCGCCCAGGGCACGCCGAATACCTGCACTCCCGTCGATAGTTCCGACGAGTGTGAGACGTGCATCCAGGGCAACTGCTGCGCGCTGTTCGAAGCGTGCTACGCGACTGATCCGGGGAATCAGTGCGGTTGGGGCGGGCCAGCGATGGTCAACGGCGAACCCAACAATGGCGGCGAGCTAGCTTGCATCAAAGCCTGCCTGGAAAAAGTCGTCGTCGACAGCGGCGCGGCACCCGAGGACTCGGACGTGGAAAGCTGCGCGAGCAACTGTGCGACCACGGTCAGCAATGGCGCAACCAAAGAATGCGGATCGGTGATCGGCAACCAAACCAACGACCTGGTGGGCTGCCTCCGGATGAATTGCTCGAAGCCTTGCTTCGGTGCGGAATAAGCGCACGTCAGCGACGATCGAAACGCCCAGCTAGGATCGAAACGGCGCTCGGGAGCAGTCCCGGCGCCGTATCGTTTTGTGACAGTTCTTGGGCGGCCGCGCTGGAATCGTAACTGAAACTGCTTTTTTTGGCCTGATGCGGGCAGTGACGAGTGGGCTGTGTTACGGTTGCGGCCGCATGATGGTCGTTGGTTGCGCTGGTTTCGCGGTACCCGCGACTCGCTATTTCAAAGAATACCTTTTCGTCGAAGTGCAGGAGACCCATTTGGCGGTCCCCGGGCCGGGTACGGTGCGTCGCTGGCGCCGTGAAGCACCCCCGGGCTTCGAGTTCGCGCTGCTCGGCCCGCGTGAGATCGGGCAAGAGGGCTTTCGCGACGGAAAGGTGATCGAGACCGCGCTGAAAACGCTCGCCGAGGTGGCCAAGGAGCTCGCCGCCAAGACCGCCGTTTTCGTGGCCCCGTCGGATTTCCCGCACTCCCGCGCCAATCGGGCCGCCCTTCGGGATTTCCTGAAGAACGTCAAAAAGCAGTTCGAGACCATTGTCTTCGAGCCCGGCCCAGCTTGGAATCCGGATGAATCGGACGACCTGGCTGAAGAGACGCAGACGCTGTGCGCGCGGGACCCGCTTCATCACGGTCTGTCCAAGCGCAAGGGTGCCTATTATCGCCTCCCCGGCCCGGCCGGTCACAAGTCACGGTATGAAGACCCGGCGATCGAAAAGCTCGCCGAGATCGCACTCGCGGGCGGCGAACAAGCCGCCACCTACGTCTTCACGAACGTCGACATGTTCGCCGACGCCAAGCGTTTCAAACGCGCCATCGGCATGGTATAATTCCGCTGTAACTTCGCATAATTAGCAGTGAAGTCACAGGTGTGGTCTCAGCTCTTGAAGAGGGGCGATCGCGATGCGGCAACGCACCTCGCTGGTGCCTGAGTGCCCGCGCGGTGGGCACGGGCACGGGCAAGAGATAGGGACGCTGCGCGGGATCGTTTACGTTACATTCGAGAGAGGCTACGGAGGATCGTCGTTGGGTTCGGGGATGCCCAGGGCGATTCGGGCTACGGCTTGGCCAGCTTGTTCGGCGGCGGAGCGTAGAGCCGCATCGTAGGCCGCGCTGTCGGCGCGGGGATCGGAATCACCGCTCACTTGGACCGAGCGGCGCACATCTCCCGTGTCGAGGCGAGGCTCCTGATTCTCGCCCTGGAAGATCCGGCCACGCACCGTCAGAGCGATACTCATGCCTGCGGCGTGCGGTTGCCCGTCTTGCACGTGAATTCCGCGCGAGAGCTCATCCACGCGCAAGACGTCGAGCACCAAGCGCGGGAACTCTGCGCCACTCGCCAAGCGCCCGGCAGCGGCCAGTTCCGAGCGAACGCCACTGGCGGCTGCTTGGGCAGCGAGCGGCTCGGGGATCAACACCTGCCCCACTTGAACCGAGAGCCGTTCACTGGCCAGCTGGGCATAGATCGGGCGGTAGCCGCAGGCCGGGAGCAACGCTACCCACAGCCCCGCGAGCCAGTAAAAGCACAGGCGGCGCCAAGACTTAGAGCGCAAGTTTCACGGGAAACAACAGGCTATCCACAGCGCTTCGCTCGTTCAGCAGATCGACAGCAACGGGCTGCCAAGTGTGCAGGACAAAAGCGAACGCCGGGGGTTGAGTGTTTCTAACGGCGTTATACGGAGGCTCGGCTGGTTCGGCCAAATTTTCGTCTGCCCTTGGCGCTCAGCCAACGATGAAGTTGAGGATTTTTCCGGGCACGTAGACCAGCTTTTTCAGCGATTTGCCTTCGATGAACTTGCTCACGTTCGGATCTGCGAGCCCGGCCTCGCGCGCGGCGGCCTCGTCGGCGTCGCGGGCAAGCGCCGCTCGACCGCGAACCTTGCCGTTCACTTGTACGGCAATTTCGAGCACGTCGTCGATGGTCTGGGCTTCGTCGAACTGGGGCCAGGGCACGTTCGCGATGGATGGCGCGTGACCCAAGACCTGCCAGAGCTCCTCTGCCAAGTGCGGTGCGAACGGCGACAGGCACAGTACCAGCTTTTCGACCGCTTCGCGCGGCGGCTGCTCCATGCCGTTCAGGTGGTTAGCCAGGATCATCATCGTACTGACTGCCGTATTCAACGACAGCGTCTCGATGTCTCGGCCGATCTTCTGCACCGTGCGGTGGACGAGCTTGGCCGTATCCAGGTCGAGCTCAGCTTCGCTCAGCGGGCGCCGTGCGATCGCGTCCATCCGATCCAAGAAGCGGCGCACGCCCTGGATGCCACTCGATTGCCATGGCTTGGCTTGCTCCAGCGGGCCCATGAACATCTCGTACAGGCGCAGGCTGTCGGCCCCGAATTCCTCGACCACCAAGTCCGGGCTCACGGAATTGCCCCGTGATTTGGCCATTTTCTCGGCGATGCCGAGCAGCCGGACGCCGAGCTCCCGGTGCACGGGTTTGCCCTCGCGGATCTCGATCTCGGCTTCTTTGGCCCAGCGTACTTGCACCTTCTCGCCCGTGGCCGACAGCCGCAACTCGCCGTCGGCGTCGGCGACGATGCCGGGTTCGTCTCCGGCCAGCGCGCGCGCGAACTCACCGCTCTCAGTCAGCACCGCGTAGTAGCGGTAGGCCATCCCCAGGATGATGCCCTGGTGCACCAACTTCAGGAACGGCTCGGGATCGCTGACGACGCCCACGTCGAACAGCACTTTGTGCCAAAAGCGCGCGTAAAGCAGGTGTAGTACCGCATGCTCGGACCCGCCGACGTACAGGTCGACCGGCATCCAGGCGTCGTAGGCCTCCTTGGATACCAATTGGGCGGTATTTGCGGGGTCGAGGAAGCGCAGGTAGTACCAACACGAGCCCGCCCACTGGGGCATGGTGTTGGTCTCGCGCGCAAACCACTGGCCGTCCTTTTGAAAGAAGCGCCAATCCGTCGCTCGCACGAGCGGACCTTGGGGGTCGCCGGGACGATAATCCTCGAGCGCGGGCAAGAGCAGCGGTAGCTCGCTGTCTTCCACCGGGACCGGCGTATCGTAGTCGATTTCGAAGGCATCCCCGCGGCGTGGGTCGCCCGCGGTGCGGACCGGAAAATAGATCGGGATGGGCTCGCCCCAGTAGCGCTGACGGCTGAACACCCAGTCGCGGAGCTTGTAGTTGACGCGGCGGCGACCAATGCCTTCCGCCTCCAAGAACGCGATCACGTTCGCTTTCACCAGCGGGGTGGCTTGGCCATCGAATTGGCCGGAGCGCACAGCGATGCCCTCGTCGCTGAAGACGTGCTCGACGCGGTCGACGAGCGAGCCGTCTTTGCTGACGACTTGTACGATCGGCAGCTCGAATTTCTGGGCGAACTCGAAATCGCGCTCGTCGTGCGCGGGCACGGCCATGATCGCGCCGGTGCCGTAAGCGCCCAATACGTAGTCGGCCGTGTAGAGCGGGATGGCTTGGCCGGTGAGCGGATTCTTTGCAAAAGCGCCCAGGGAAATGCCCGACTTTTCCTTGTTCAGGGCGGTGCGCTCCATGTCGCTCTTGCGCGAGGCGGCCTGCACGTAGGCCGCCACGGCTGCGCGTTGCTCGGCGCCCGCGATGCTGAGCGTGAGCGGATGATCGGGAGCGATCACCATGTACGTCGCGCCGAACAAGGTGTCGGGGCGCGTGGTGTATACGGTCAGCTTCTCGCTGCGGCCAACGAGCGGGAAGTCGACCTCGGCGCCTTCGCTACGGCCGATCCAGTCCCGTTGCTTTTGCTTGGTTTCGGGCCACGCCAGATCTTCCAACTCGGACGAGAGGCGGTCGGCGTAAGCGGTGATCTTCAGCTGCCATTGGCGGAGTGGCGTGCGCACCACGGGGTAGTTCCCGCGCTCACTGCGACCGTCGATGACCTCTTCATTGGCCAGCACGGTGCCCAGCTCAGGGCACCAATTGACGGGAATTTCAGCCTGAAACGCCAGACCGCGCTTGAACAGCTGGAGGAAGATCCATTGCGTCCAGCGGAAGTAACCCGGGTCGGTGGTGTTCAGCTCGCGCGACCAGTCGTAGGCGAAGCCCAGGGCCTTTAGCTGGCGGCGGAAGGTGTCGATATTTCGGACCGTGGTTTGGGCGGGCGGCGTGCCGGTTTCGATCGCGTATTGCTCCGCGGGCAGGCCGAACGCATCCCAGCCCATCGGATGCATCACATCGAAGCCGTTCATGCGCTTGTAGCGGGCGACGATGTCCGACGCGGTGTAGCCCTCCGGGTGCCCCACGTGCAGGCCAGTGCCCGACGGGTACGGGAACATATCGAGCACGTAGTACTTCGGGCGGCCCGGGCGGCGCTCCGCCTTGAAGGTCTGCTGCTCCGCCCAAAACGCCTGCCAACGCGGCTCGATTTGCTTGTGGTCGTACGCCATCTGAGGGCCCGAGGTTTAGCACGGGCCGACGGCTCAAGTCGGGTTTTTGCCCGTTTTCCTGGTGGCTTTCCGGCTTTCGGCTTTCGAGATTTTTTGCTGCAGCCGGGCGCGGCGTTTTTCGGCTTGGGCTGAGCCCTCGCTCGTGCCCTCTGCCCAGCCGAGGGCGCTGATCGGCTCTTTCACGTGGTGCTCGTAGAGCTTGGCGAGCTCGAGCCGAATCAGTGGATCGTGCACCTCGGCCGCGAAGGCTTCGAAGTGCGCAAGTGCTTGGGCGCGGTCTCCGCGGGCTTTGGCGATTTCACCGTGCGCGCGGCGGGCTTCGGGCCCTGCGCCGCGCTGGAGCGCGACGCTCGCGGCGCGTTCTGCTTCGTCGAAGGCGCGGGCGCGCTTGAGTGTGCGCGCGAGCCCCACCAAATCCTGTTCGTGGAGTAAGTCGAATGGTTCGCCATACAACCCTACCAGCGCAGCCATCGACACCACATCCCAGGCGTTGTGCTCGACCACCTGCTCGAGTGCGCTCTCGTCGCCGGAACGCAGGAAATGCGCATAGCGCGGGGCAATATCGATGCCCGCGATGTCCGGACCGCGCTCGAAGCCCAGCACGTCGGCTTCGAGCCCGATTAGCCGGCACGGGCCAAGTCGGCTCTTGTGCAATCGGCGCGCAATGTGGAGCAGATCGAGGTGAGCGCGATCGGGCAGTTTTGCCCGGCGATTCATCACCATGCGGCCATTGAGCAGCGGTAAATCGAAGGCCTTGCCGTTGTAGGAAACGAGCAGCTCGCAGGCCTCCAAGCGCTCGGCGAAGACCTCGAGCAGCGGGGCTTCTTCGGCTGGGCTCCTCAGCAGGAACTGTTCGGCATGCAGGTGCAGCTGATCGTCGAACCAGGCGATGCCCACCAAAAAGGCAAGCACGCCCGCGCCGCCACCGAGTCCCGTGGTTTCGGTGTCGAAGTACAGTGCGCGCTTGGGATCGACAGTCGAGATGCGCGGGTCGAGCGCCAGCAGGCCGAGCAGCTCGGCACGGGAACTGGCGGCCGCGTCAACTGGCATGCGCCCGACGTGGTGCGAGGGCGGAAGCACTTGGTGTCGGCGGAAGAGAGGGCCGCTGTCCCGCTCTTCGCGTTCGAAGGGCAAAAGCGAACCCAGGCCGGGCAATTCGGAGGCGCTTCGCGAGCGCGGCTCGGGGCCGGAAGCAGCAAGGATCTCCGCCATTTTCTCGCGCAATTGGAGCAAGGTCGAGGCTTTGCCGGGCGCGCCGAACGCTTCCTGTACACGCGAATCACTCGGCTTAGGCCGAGCCAGCGTAGCGAGCTTGCTCTTGAAATCCATGCTCAGCGGCCGGGCCGAATGTGCGCGGGATCGAGGCCGAAGACCAAGCCACTGCGCGCGCTCACCACGGCGAAACGGGAAGCGCGGGACCAGGCAGGCAGCAAAAGCGCTGAGCTCGTGAGCGGGAGCAGACTCGTGTTTTCGCCAGAGGCGAGCCGATACTCGAGCACTCCGTCGCTGCGCCCGCGCCAGGAGTTGCCCTCCGGATCGCGCAACGCTTCGGGCTCGCTGAAGGAGAGCTCCGGCTTCATTCCGGGATGAAAGCGCGTGCGCAGCGAGATCGCGCCGCGCGCGCTCAGGCCGTAGAGGAAGCGATCCGCGGCCACGAAATAGAGCGTCCCATCAGCGTCCGAGGCAAGCTCACTGTCGACCGGGCTGTACAGTTTGAATACCCAAGACAAGCTTCCGTCACGATTGAGCGCGTACACCCGCTGGGCACTGGTGGCGACGAACCAGCGCTCACCGACCAAGCGCGGACGACGCGTCACGGCGCCCTGCACGCTCCGGCTCCAGCGAAAGCTGCCGTCGGGGCCCAGCCCGTGCACGTAGCCGTCCACGGTGCCCACGCACACGGTGCCATCCGGAGCGACTCCCGCGGCCGCAGCCAGTGGCGCGCCTGCGTCGAAGCGAAAACGCTGTACCGGCGCGCTCGCGCCCGCCTGAGTCGACGCTGCGCCCGAAGCCGGCGGGGCCACGGACAGCCAGAGCAGGCCACAAAATAGCCAGATCAGTCGGACGCGCAGGTTCACCGCCCTGGTTTTAGCCTCGTCCGGGAAAAGCACCAGGGGCAGCGGGCGTGCTCCGCTTTCACGCCCCCAAGCCCCACGCTTTCGCTACCCTAGACGCCGTGGCACTGCGCGTGTTCGGACTGACCGGCGGGATTGGCTCGGGTAAGAGCGCAGTCGCCCAGCGCCTACGCGCTCGTGGGCTGCCGGTGGTGAACGCCGATGATCTCGCGCGCGTGGCGGTCGCGCGCGGCAGCGTGGGGCTGGAACGGGTCGTCGACTACTTCGGGCCCGGCGTGCTCACGAGCGAGGGCGAGCTCGACCGTGCGCACCTCGGGCAGATCGTCTTCAGCGATCCGGAAGCGCGCCGCATGCTCGATTCGATGATCCATCCGCTCGTGCGACAGCTGGCGGCCGGGCGATTTCAAGAGATTGGCGAACGCGGCGAACCGCTGGCTTGCTACGAAGTGCCGCTTTTGTACGAAGGGGGTCTGGATCGGACGTACCACCCCGTGCTGGTGGTGAGTGCGCCGCTCGCGCTCCGGGAGCAGCGTATCGCCCAGCGCGACGGCTTCGATGCCGCACAAATCGCGGCGCGCATTGCAGCTCAAATGCCGCTGGAGGAGAAAGTGCGGCGCGCCGACTACGTGATCGACAATGCCGGTAGCGTGGAAGAGTTAGCGGAGGGCACGGACGCGGTGCTGGCCGCGTTGTGCGACGCACTCGCGGTACCGGTCACGCGCTATCCACCCTTGCCGCTCAGCTGACCAACGTACGGGAGGCGCGCGTAAGGCGCGCGTGCGCTGCAAGCAGCGTGTTTTCCAGCAGCATCGCGATAGTCATCGGTCCGACCCCACCGGGCACGGGGGTGATCGCCGAGGCGACCGCGGCCGCGGATTCGAAGTCCACATCCCCGCACAGCTTGCCGGCCTCGTCCCGGTTCATGCCCACGTCGATTACGACCGCGCCCGGCTTGATCCACGAGCCGGGGATCAATTTCGTGCGCCCGACCGCGGCCACCAAAATGTCCGCGTTGCGACAGACTGCCGCTAAATCCTGAGTTTTCGAGTGCGCGAGGGTGACCGTGGCGTTGGCCGCCAAGAGCAGGCCCGCGATCGGTTTGCCGACCAGGTTGCTGCGGCCCACGACGACGGCCTGCGCGCCATCGACCTTGACGCCGGTTTCGGCGATCAAGCGCATGCAGCCACGGGGCGTGCACGGCACCAGGCCCTTGATGCCGGCCCAGAGCGCGCCGATGTTCTCGGGGTGCAGGCCATCAACGTCCTTCGAGGGCGCGGTGGCCTCGACCACCTTTTGCTGGCGGATCCCTTGGGGGACGGGGAATTGCACCAAAATGCCGTCGACTTCACCGGATTGGTTCAGCTCTTTGACGAGCCCGAGCAGCACTTCTTCGGTCGTCGACGCCGGCAAGCGATGGACGTGACCGGCGATGCCGACTTCGAGTGCAGCCTTCTCCTTGTTGCGCACGTAGACGGCGGAGGCCGGATCTTCACCCACGAGCACCACGTGTAAGCCGGGCACGCGGCTATACTTGGCCTTGAAGGCCTCGACGCCTCGCGCCACCTCTTCGCGGACGATCTTCGAAATTGCCTTGCCGTCGATGAGGGTCGCCACGGCGGACGCTTATCAGAGCAGCGCCCGACGCGCCAGTGCTGCTCGCTTCGAGCCCCGCAAGCGTCAGAACTGAACCGCGACCGTGGCAATGGTGACGGCAGCTTGCACGACTTTGACCGCAAACTGGCCACCATCGGCGGCGGCGGTGGTAGTCGTGGCCGCGCGCGTGACGACGACGGTCTGCGTGCCGGTCGAGTTGGCGGGCTCGACATTGCCGAACACCACCAGACCGCTCGCGTTCGTGACCGCCGTGCCGTCGTCGAGCACCCAGCCACTGGCGGCCTGGTACAACGCCACTTGCGCGCTGGCCATCGTCACGTGCAAACCAGAGAGTGCCGCGCCCGTCCCAGCGCTGCGAAAGAACAAGACGACCTGTCCAGAGTCGGGACTGCGAACGGTGGAGGCGGCCGTGAAAATGCCGTCCAGAACGTCGCCAGAGACCAGCGCGAGATCCACGTTCGAGACCTGGTTGGTCTGCACGGCTTGGTAAGTGAGCAACGGATCACCTCCGACCAAAGCGGGCTTCACGCTCACCCAATTGGTTGGCACGGCCGCCACTCCATCGAGCGAGTACGGATCGGCGCCGTCCCAGGTGCCCGTGACCGGAGAGCCACTGGCGCCGTCGGCGGTGACGGTCGCGCCGTCGGCATACAGCGCGGCATGGACGAACGTATCGTCAGTCAGCAGCAAGACTTGGCCTTCGAGCGTCCCGGTCCCCCCGTCCGGGTTCGTGGACGGCGAGCCGGCGGTGCCGCCGCTCATGCCGACCGAAATTCCGGGCAACGGGCTGCAGTTTTTCTCACAACCCGCGGCAAACGGCGGGTGCTCTTCCGATTTTTGGCAGCCGAGAAGCAGCCCGGGCAGAGCCACGGCCAAAACGAGCAACGCTGAACGAGTAAGACTCACCCTTTACAGTCTACGCGGCCGAAGGCGCTTGGGCCAATCTCCCGACCCGTCGCGATAGCAATCGATGACCAGCCCAAGCGGCGGCGATCAAGAGCACGCCAATCAGCTGAGAGGTGCTCAGGCCGAATAGTTCACCGCGGTCGTCACTGCGCAGGAACTCGAGCCCGAAGCGCACAGCGGCGTACATAGCGGTAAAGGCCAAAAATACCTGACCGTCGTAGTGCTTTCGGCCGTGCAAATACAGAACGAGCAGAGCAGAAATTGCAAAACATGCGCCCGATTCGTAGATTTGCGTCGGGTGGATCGAGAGCGAGGATTCACTCATCGAGTGCAACAGGCCAGCTTTGAACTCGGACTCGCTGGCGGGACTATTGGGTGGGAAAATCAAGCCCAAGCGAGAGCCCGTGGGTGAACCGAAGCAACAGCCGGCGAGCAAGCAGCCCATACGCCCAAAGCCGAGGCCGAGCGGCACGACCATGCCCGCCATATCCGCTGCCTTCCAAAACGGAAAGCGATCGGCCCGGAGCAGGTACCAAGCCGCCAGCGAGGCGCCCAAAAATCCTCCGTAATAAGCGAGGCCGCCCGCATAAAAGCGGGCCCAGGCGAAGCAGTCACGCCCCTGGGGCTTACACACGGAGCGCGCGGCGTCCCATACGCCGGAATAGTCCGGGCTCAAGCACTGCGCGCGATCGAGGTGCCAATCGACCTTGCTCGGATCGGTGCATAGGTGCACGTAGTCCCAAAAATAGCCGTCCGCGAACACGTGCAGCAAGCGACCGCCCGCGATGCCCGCAAGCAACATGGCCAAGCCCAGGTCGACGATCACGTCGGGGTCTTGACCGACGCGCTTGGCCCAAATCGCGCCCATCAGCGTCGCGAAGATGAAGCCGGTGAGCAGCAGCACGAAGTAGCTGGGCGCGGGGATCGCATAGCCGCTGCCGAAGAACGGCAGATCGAGGGTGAACAGCCGACCTTGCATTGGACCGCTAGGCGCTGGGCGGCTTGCTACCGGGACCGGTAGACAGCGCGGGCTCGGGCGCTAGATGCCCGGGGACTTGGGCGAGCTGACCGCGCTTGGACACGAACATATCGAGCGCCATCAAACCCACGCCGACGCAAATCGAGACGTCGGCCACGTTGAACGTGGGCCAATGATCGGTGATGCCCCAACCGTGCACGACCTTGAAGATGCCGCGATTCATCGATTCAATCCAATTGGCGCGAAAATCGATGAAATCGATCACACTGCTGCGGATGATGCGATCGCTCAGGTTGCCCAGCGCACCACCGAGCACCAGCGGCAGGCCCCACTTCAACGCGCGCTGCCCGGAGCCGAGGCGGCCGTAAAGCGAGACGATGAACGCGATGGCCAAGGCGCTGACCAATAGGAAAAATGGCCGGCGCACCAGCTCACTCGCGTTCTCCAGCAGCCCCCACGCGCCGCCGCGATTGCGGGCCAAGGTGAAGCTCAAGTGATCGGGGATCAGCGTAATCGCGGGATCGATCAGCGTGCGCTTGGACAGGGCGATCTCCGCCCAGGCCTTGCTGGTGACGTCAGCCAGAAGCGAGATCGCCGCCACGACCCCCAAGAACAGGAAGGTAGGGCGATTCTGAGGCGATTGTGAGGGCCGGAGCGAACTCGGCGGGGGAACCGAAGTGAACCGCACGGGCGCTTCCGGCGCGACCGAGGCGCGCGCGACCTCAGCAGCGAGCGGCGGCGAGGGCGTGTCAGGCGCATCGAGCGCGGGGGCGTCGATGCCGGCGGGCACGGGAACTGGCTCGGTGGGGTCGCTACTCATGATTCGGGGCGAGTTTCTACGATAGCTGAGGCCAAGCGGCCAGCTTGTTCAGTATGAACGGCTGAGCGGCCGTCGGCATTCCTGAAACGGTTTACAGGCACCGCACATCCGTTTAGTATTTCGGTGTGCCGGCACCACCCTGGACTCAAGCGAGCGGCGTACGCAGCGTGGTCGACGCCTGGCGCGCATCGGGCACCATCCGCCCCTGCTTCACAGCCGAACGCGCCCTGCCCCCGGCGGAGGCATCTTTTGCGGCCGTGCCGCCGAGGCTCCACCCGTCCCTGCATCGCGCCCTGGGGCAGCGCGGCATTGCGCAGCTCTACACTCACCAGGTGGAGGCGGTCGATGCCGCGCTCGACGGCCAGCACGTGGTCGTCGCCACGCCCACCGCTAGTGGCAAGAGCCTGTGCTTTCACCTGCCGGTTCTGAACGCGCTGATTGAAGATGCGGACGCGACCGCGCTTTTCATCTACCCGACCAAAGCTCTCTCCCGCGATCAGGAACACAACCTGCGCGAGCTGATGAAAGACAGTGAGCTGCGCTCGGGCGCGATGGTCTACGACGGTGACACGCCGGCCGACGCACGGCGCGCCGCGCGTGAACGCTGCCGCGTGGTGCTCACCAATCCGGATATGCTACACGCCGGCATTTTGCCGAACCATGCGCGCTGGGCGAGCCTATTTCAGGGTTTGCGCTACGTCGTGCTGGACGAGCTCCACACCTACCGCGGGGTGTTCGGCTCGCACATGGCGCACGTCATGGCACGTCTACGCCGGGTGGCGCGCTTCCACGGTTCGAACCCCGTATTCATCTCCGCAACGGCCACGATCGGCAATCCGCGCGAGCACGCCGCACGCTTGATCGGCGCCGTGCCGGAAGACGTGAAGCTGGTGGACCGCTCGGGCGCGCCACGCTCCACGCGCGAGGTGTACGTTTACAATCCGCCGGTCGTGAATGAGGAGCTGGGGATCCGCGCCAGCACCTTGAAACAAAGCGTGAATCTAGCGGCGGATCTGGTGCGCGCCCGGGTGCCCACCATCGTGTTCGGCCCCTCGCGCAACTCGGTCGAGATCATGCTCAAGTACCTGCGCGCACGCGTGGGTGACGTGGCCGGCAGTGACGCGATCATGGCCTATCGCGGCGGCTATTTGCCAGAAAAGCGACGCGCGATCGAAGCCGGCCTGCGCAACGGAGAAGTCTTGTGCGTCGTTGCGACCAACGCCCTCGAGCTCGGCATCGATATCGGCGATCTGGATGCGGTGGTCTGCGCCGGTTACCCGGGCTCGGTAGCGGGCACTTGGCAACGCTTCGGACGCGCCGGGCGGCGTGGCGATACGAGCATTGCCGTACTGGTCTGTTCGAGTGACTCACTCGATCAGTACTTGGCGCGCGAGCCACAATATTTGCTCGATTCGAACGCCGAAGAAGCGCGCATCGATCCGAGCAACGTAGAGGTGTTGATTCAGCACTTGAAGTGCGCGGCGTTCGAAGCGCCGTTCGAACTTTCTTCGCGCGGAACGCGCGTGGCCAGCCCCACGCCGGCCATCGGAGAGAGCTACCTCTCGCTCGATCCGGATGCGACACGCGACGCCCTCGACTACCTGGCGAGCCACGGCCTGGTGCATGAAGCGGGTGGTCGCTATCATTGGTCCGGCGAGGCTTTTCCAGCCAACAACGTGTCTCTGCGCAATATCGGCTGGGATAACTTCGTGATTGTCGACGTGGCCAACAATCAATCCATCGCCGAGCTGGATTTTCGCGCCACGCACACGATGCTGCACGAGCAAGCCATTTACCAGCACGACGCCGAGCAGTACCAAGTAGAAAGGTTGGATTTCGAGAACCACAAGGCGTTCGTGCGTAAAGTAGCGCCCGACTACTTCACCACCGCCCTCACCTATCGCACGGTGGCCGTGATCGAAGAGCGCACGACGCACGAGCTCGGCCGTGCCGTGCTCGGCTTCGGAGACGTGAAGGTCGTGGAGAAAGTCACTGGCTACAAGAAGATCAAATTCTTCACTCACGAGAACGCCGGTTATGGGGACGTGCACTTGCCGGAGATGCAAATGCATACGACAAGCTTTTGGTTGACTCTGCCGGAGGCTGTTTTGAAAACCCTGTCCTACCCGCGCGCCACGGTGATCGACGGGCTACGCGGCGTGGGCGGCGCGCTCGAGACCGTGTCGACGCTGGCCATGATGTGCGATCCTCGGGACCTCGGGCAAACCTTGGGTGACGGCGGATTACCCGGAGGTGATGGCGCGCTCGCCGCGCCGGGCCGGGATTTCCACGCCGGGCGCACCGGCGGCTTCGATCCGACGGTGTTCTTGTTCGACGCGCACCCGGGCGGGGTGGGCCTCGCCGAGCGCCTGTTCGAACGCGCGCCCGAGCTACTCGACCAGGCGCGGCTGCTGATCGAGACCTGCCCGTGCAAGAGCGGCGGTTGCCCCGCCTGCGTGGGACCGGCCGAGGAAGGCTCGCGCAAACGCGTCTCGTTACAAATCCTTAACGCGCTCGAACTCCGCCACGCCACGCCCAGGCCCGCCCGCGTCGGCTAGCGCCGGGTTATATCGGCGCGATTTTTCGGCTGCGCATGTCATTCGCAGCGCGGCTTGCTCGATCGCCTGCCCGGGCTTAGCCTTTGGTCGGCTTTCGAGGAACATGACGAGCTTGCTTCCGATGAGAACGTGGGCGCGTCCCTTGAGCCTGGCCGGAGCCCTGGCGTTGCTCGGTGCAGTGTTCGCGCCGGGTTGCATTTCGCGCGCGGACGCGCCGTTCACGCGTCAGTCCGATCGCGATCGAGACGGCGGCGTGGGCGGAATCAACATCGATGTCGACGGCGGAACCACCGACGCGGCCGATGAGCTGCCCCCCACCGCTCCTCATGCCGTGCTGGGCGTAAACCCTCCGCGCGGTTCTTTCGCAGGCGGCGGCTTGGCACTGATCAGCGGCAACGGCTTCGCCGGCAACTCGCGAGTTTGGTTCGGCGACGTGGAGCTGGATAGCACGGCAATCGTGCCGATCGATCCACAACGCATCCAAGTCACTGTGCCGCCTGGGCACACGGGCGCGGTCGACGTCAGCGTACAGAACGGCAGCGATGACTCGACGTTGGCGGCCTTGACCGGCGGCTACAGCTACGACCAGTTCTACGCCGATCCTGACAGCGGCCCAACTTCCGGCGGCACGCAGATCACGCTCCACGGTGACGGCACCCGCTGGAACGACGCCACCGAGGTGACCATCGACCAGAACCCGTGCGTGGTGACCGAAGTCGTCAGCAAGACCGAGCTGCGCTGCACCACTCCTGCCGGGACCCAGGGCAGCAAGCCGATCCGTGTCTCGACCTCCGTGGACGTGGATGTGCTGGACGCGTTCGTGTACAGCAACAGCGACAACGGCTTCAAGGGCGGTCTCAGCGGCAACGCGCTCACCGATCATCTGCGCGTGCTGGTGCTGGATAACCTCACCGCCGAGGGCGTGCCCGACGCCACCGTGATCGTCGGCGATGACGCGGCCAGCGCGGATATTTCGAAAACGGACGCAAGTGGCGTCACGGTCGACCAAAGCCCCGGGCTCGGCCCCAAGCGCACGGTCACGATCGCGCGTAAATGTTACCAGCCGCAGACATTCGTGGCTGTCAACGTCGACACCGTTACCGCATTTTTGGACCCAGTTTTGGCTCCCGGCTGCGGCCCGCCCAGCGGGGATTTGCCGCCCAGCGGGGGTTCCGGCGTATACGGCGCGAGCGTCGATGGGCAGGTGGTTTGGCCGGCGTCGGCGGAGTTCAAACGCGACGGCTGGCTCGATGTGCCGACTCCGAAATCGGAGGATGAACGGCTGGTCGCTTACGTTCTGCGGCTGACGGGCAGCCCGACCGATCGCTTCACGCTGCCGTCCGCTGCGCAAGCCGTCACTCCTGCCTCCACTGGCGACCGTGGTTATTCTTTCAACACTTACGGCTTACCCGGCAACTTCACGCTCTACGCGCTGGCCGGAATCGAGAATCGGAAACTCAATCCGCCCACCTTCACCGCCTATCAGATGGGCCTGGTGCGCGGTGTGGCTGCGAAGTCTGGCGAAACCAAGAGCGATGTCTTCATTCAGATCGACGTCGATCTGGATCACACGCTCACTTTGGATTTGAGCCCACCGGCCATCACCGCGCGCGGTCCTGATCGAGTCCAAGCCAGCGCCTCGATACAAGTGGGCAGTGAGGGCTTCGCGCCGCTGCCGAACGGCTACATTTCCAGTGATTTACCGCTATCTGGCGCGCTCTCGTTCGTGGGCGTGCCCACCCTGAGCAAGAGCTTGCTGGGCACGAGCTACATCGTGACTGCACGCGCGGTGACCGGTGAGGCCGGCAGCACTCCGCGCTCGGTGGTTGGCTTGGTCTCGGCCAAGGATACGAGTGAGCCGCTACTGATCGACCGATTCGTGCAAGTGCCGAAGTTGACCGTGCCCGCGCCGAACTCCACCTGGGACGGCAAGGGCCTGGCTTCGACGCGCGCAGCGGGCGGCTCGGCGGTCGATCTGTTCGTGTATGACGTCGAGAGCGCGGGCGGGTTGATCGCCTGGAAAGTAATCGCGCCGGGCGCTACGGAATCATTCAGCTTGCCCGACTTGAATGCGCTCGGCCCCGATCTCGGGCTCAGCCCGGGTCCGCTCACCATCACGGTGAACGCCGCGCGCATCGACAACTTCGTCTACGGAGCGCTGGTCTATCGTGACACCGCGCAACGAGGCTGGAGCGCGTACGCGACCGATGTTTTCTACGCTAGTTATTGAACCAGCCCGCCGGCTCGCCGAGCGCGCGGCTGCGGGAGTTGTTGCCGTATTTCTGCTGACGGCGTGCGGTTATGACTCGGGCAGCCGCTGGCTCACTCAAGGCGCGAGCGCGCCCGCTTGCACGATTGACGGGCTGCGCTGTGCCCCGGAGCTGGAGCGCTGCGTGGGCGGCGACCAGGGCGCTCATTGGGCGCTTGCCGACGACTGCTCGAGCCGCGGTCTGATCTGTTCGATCGCCCTCGAAGCCTGCGCCGTGTGCGAGCCGAACAGTCAAAGCTGCTCCGGGCAAACCATCATGCAATGCAACGCGACCGGCAGCGAGCAGGTCGCCCTCGACACCTGCGACCCGGGTCAACGACAGGTATGCCGTGAGGGCGGTTGCGTGAACCTGTGCGCCCAGGCATCGCAGCGACGCAGCAACGTGGGCTGCGAATACTTCGCCGTGGATCTCGACAACGCCAAGATCAACGACACGCTGAACGCCGCGGCGCAACAGTTTGCGGTCGTGATCAGCAACCCCGAAACGGACATCTCGACCGATGTCACGATCGAACAGGACGACAGCGAGCCGGGGGACAAAAACGCAGCCAAATCGATTGTCACCGCCACCATTCCCCCGTTCAATCTAAGGGTATTTCGGCTCGGGCCGCGCGAGGTGGATGGTTCACCCGCCGGCGAATTCAATACCGGCACGCACACGGCTCTGTCTCGCCACGCGTATCGCATTCACTCGACGTCCCCGGTGGTCGCATATCAATTCAATCCGCTCGAGAACGTGAACGTCTTCTCGAACGATGCTTCGCTATTGAAACCGACCGAAGCGCTCTCGCCCATCGGTGACGACCTCCAGCCCGCCTACGTCGCGCTCGGCTGGCCACAAACGATTGCCAACTCGAGCGATCCAGACACGAACTTCAGCCCGCAGAATCCGGTCAGCCTACGGGCATTCCTGACGCTGGTCGGCACGACACCTAACACGCACGTGCGAGTCGACAGCAGCACGCGCATTCTGCCCGGCAGCATGATTCCGGCTACACCCAAGGGTGGGACGCTCGACTTCGAGCTGGGCGCATTCGACGTACTGAACCTAGAAACCGACGACTTCAACGCCGATTTCACTGGCTCGCTTGTCAGCAGCGATCAGGCGTTGGTGGTCTTCAGCGGCAGTGAAGCAAGCGACGCTCCTTTCTTCGACAAGCTCACCGATCGCAAGTGCTGCGCGGACCACCTGGAGGAACAACTCGATCCGATCCGCACCTCCGGACAGAATTTCGTGGCCACCGTCTCGCCGAGCCGCACGGCCGCCCTCGCCAAGGCGGGTGCCCCGGTCGGTGAAGCGGAGCAGAACGAATATTTTCGAGTGATCGCCACGACCGAGGCGGGGGCGCGCGTCAACACCAGCTTGACCGGCGAGTTCCAATCGTTCGAGCTCCCCTCCCGCGGCTCGTTCGTGACCATCGCCAGCGCGCATCACTTTACCCTCGAGAGTGATTCTCCGATCATGCTCAGCAGCGTATCGCCGAGCCAACAGGACGCGAACGTGCCGACCGGATATCCAGGCGGAGATCCGAGCCTGATCATCATGCCTCCGATCGAACAATTCCGAAGTTCGTACGTATTTTTGACGCCGGATCAGTACAGCTTCGATTTCATTCGCATCGTGGCGCCGCGGGCGGCGGTGGTCGTCCTCGATGGCCGCTCGGTCGACGAAATCGACGGCTGCACGCCGTATGATGCAGACGGCATCGTCGACGCCGCGCGCCGAGAGCTCGTGGGACCCTCGCCGTTCCTCGTCTACGAGTGCCAGCTCAGCTTTCCCATCATCGACCCCAACAAAGTCGCCCCCGCGAACTTGTCGGCCGGCGCACAAAACGACGGCGTGCACCGCGTGGAATCGAACGAGAAGGTGGGCGTGCTGGTCGACGGGTTCGACTCGTACGTGAGTTACGCCTACGCCGCCGGCACCGAGCTCGAGGTCATCGTGCTGAAGTAACCGGCGTGCCCACGGGCACGCTGCTCGGGCCGTGGGTGAGTGGCCAGGGCTGCGCGATCGGAATTCTGGCACCCGGGCCGCTCTCGAGCAGAGCGCGCTCACAATCCGCGAGCGTCAGGCGGCGCGGACCGAAGACCGACGCATCGGAAGCGTCCGAGTCCATCAGGGAGCTCGCTTGGTCGACGCCGTAGTCGTCCGGATGACCGGGCATCCCGAGCAGGATATGCCCGAGCTCGTGGGCGAGCGCATACGAGCGTGGACCCGCGCGCAACGCCGCGCGGTCGATGATCACGGTATTTTGAATACCAGCGCCGTCATCGTCGATGAACGATTCGCCGATGCGGCCGGATTGGTCGAAGGAGGGGACGACCAAGACTTCGATCGTGCTCGGATCCCCGTCGTCGAAGGCCTTGATCAAGGCGCGTTCTTCCAGCGTGCCTGCGGCGGCGTCGTTTTCGACGAAGTGCGACAAGCCGTTCCCCAGATCGACCTCGCCCAAACACACGCCCAACGTCGCATCCGTGCTCAGCGCCAGACCCGCTTCGGCCTCGACCGCGATGGATCGCCCGCCCTGCCCGCGGAGCAACACGTCAACCACGCCAGACGCGCCCGACGCGATGCGCGGATTGGGGCTAAGACGAGCACTGTAGCCAAGTCGTTCCAACGCGCGCCCCAGACGTTGGGCGACGACCCCAGGCGTTTCACCGGCGTGCGTCGCGATCTTCACGCGCCGACCTTGCACGCGGAGGCTGATCTGTCCGCCGCTAGCCGGCAAGCCGGAATCACAACCAATGGCCACGAGTTGAATCGGCGGAGGGTCGACCACTTGAATATCGGGACCGCCCGGGCCGAGCAGCTCGATCCCGCATTGTGCCCAGAGCTTGCTTGCGGCTCGAATCTCATTACCGATGATGCTCGACGCGGTGCCGCTATCGCCCCCGATCGAGGGCGCACCGCCCGCCGTGACACGCAGCACGCGCACCCGCAATCGGACGCTGAGCCGTTCCAGCCCAGCGAATGCTGCGCTGTGCGGCGCGCCGACGGGCCAGCTCGCGAGCAACTGCCCGGCGGCTTCCACTGACAATTGTCCGCCCAATTCGGCCTCCAGTGAGCGATCGCGCGCCAGCGGGTATTCGCGATCGAGGCGATCGGGCGTTAGCCGCAAGGGCGCGGTCGCCCAACACGCTGCGCCAGCAGCACTACCCGAGGGGCATTCGGCTTTGGTGAGCGGGGGCTCGGCGAGCGTGTCGAGCAACAGGCCGCTCGCGCGGCGCGTGCTGACGCGGACCTGCCGCGGTGGGCTCCCGTAGCCGTTGAACACGAGCCGCACGGCCTCGCTATCGCTTGGTCCCGATTCCGCGCTGGGCAAGTCGCGGCTGAGCGCCACGTGGTCCTGCGTAGAGCTCAGCCAGGCACCGTTCGTGCGCTGCGCGAAGGCGCGCGGTGCGGGCCCTTCCGCCCGGGCGAGATGAGTCGCACCCAAAGCTGCCAACACCAGGACGATGCTTCGCATCATTCGCTCCAGCCAAACTGAATGCGGCGCACGCTCGGTTCGGTCGTCACCTCGGGCGCGTTCTTGGCGTGCGCGGCTTGGATCAGCCCGCCCCAAGCAACGGACGCCAGATTCCGTGAAACAACGAGGGATTTCGCGCAATCGACGGCCCACTCGCGATCCCCTACGTCGAATAATGCAGCGACGGCTAAGCCGCGCAAAGCTTCACGACGGGAGCTGGTAGCGGCAACACGGAGCAGATCGCGCGGACGAGGATCGTCGTAGTCGCGGATCAGGTGCAGGGCCGCGCGCACTCCGGATTCGTCGCTCAACGGGCCCTTGGCGAGACCTTCCAACATGGCGCGCGCGGCCGGCGCTTTTTCGCGAGCCAAGCGAAACAGGAACGTCGTATCACGATCGGCACTGGGGCGATCGCTCAAGCGGGCGACCAATTCGACCGTTGGGCGAATTGCGGGCGGCGGCGAAGCAAAGGACAGGGCCCAAACCACCATTGCCCAGGCCGCGCGCGAGCTCAACGGTCCCTCGTTGGCGCGCGTCGAGGCCTCTGCGAGCGGTCCAGCATCCCCCGCGCGCGCGGCAACTTCGCCGAGCACGAGCCAGCGCCCGAGGTGACGTTCGGCCTCTCGCAGCACAGCCAGTGCGGGCGCAATCACGGGTGACAACGGCTTCGCCCAAGTGAGGGGCACGAACAGCTCGAGGCAGAGCGCAATGCGGTGGCTCTCCTTGATCTTGGGCGCCAGCGAGGTCACGTGCGCTCCGCCCGATTCGCCGCGGGCAATCCGCGCGATTTCGCCCGCGAACGCCAAGTGCGCATGGCGACTGCGAGCTACTTTGGCGAGCGCCTCCGAAAGTCCTGGATCGGTCGTGCGGGAGGCCGCCGACAGAGTCGCAAAACTACCGGATTCCTCCCACTCCAGCGCCTTTTTGAAGCTGGGCGTGCCACGGCGATCGGCGCTCTCCCCGATCGCCCGCACGCACGCCGCGTACAGCGGGCGGTCGAACGAGGCGCGCTTCACCATCAGCTCGAATGCTTCCAACAGGCCATCGCACAGAGAAGTCGAGTGCGGCGCCAAAGCACGCAGCACTCCCGCCAAGCGCGCTTCCTGCGCTGGCCGGCGCCGCAGCGCCGTACGCAGATCTGCCCGGAGACGCGCCACTAGCTGCTCGTCGATCACGTCCGCGCGCTCCGCTCGAATCACCATGAGCCGAGCCGACGACGATAACATCCTTTTGGGGCGCGCTGATTTCGAGTTGTAGTACGCTCTGTCAGCGCTGGAATGAGCGCGCCGAAGAAACGGAGAAATTCGAGAGCCATGCGAAATATCGCCGCTTCTCTTGGAACAAGCCTGGTTTTGCTCGCGCTTGGCGCTGTGAGCTGCGGCAAGGTCAGCGAGCAACCGCCTGCGGGTTACGCTCCGCCGCAAGCTCCGGGCACACCGGTGACGCAAGCGCCCGGATATGGTGACGGAACGACCCCGACGCCAGCGCCGGTGCTCGCAGCGGCGCCCGGCGCGCCACTGTCGACCCCGAATCCCCTCGCCCTCCCCTGCACGGTAGACGCCAATTGCCTCACCCACCGCTGTAACGTAGCCGCCCAGAAATGCGCGTGGCCGTGCCAGGCCGACAATGATTGCATCCCGGGCAACGCGTGCATCGCCCCTACTTGCCTGCCCAAGCTGCAGTAAGCTCGAACGACCCAATGACGACCCAGGTTCTCACTGAATCGGACTACGACGCCCTCGCGGCTCCCGAGCTCCAGCGCTTGATCACGAGTCTCGATGCCCTCACCGATGACTCAATCGAAGCCGAGCTGGCGAGCGACATCTTGACGATCGAGTTCTCCGACGGCGCCCGCTACGTGTTGAATTCGCACCGTGCGGCCCGTCAAATCTGGCTGTCGGCGGAGCGCTCCGCGTGGCACTTCGACTACGTGCCCGATTCGAAAACGTGGGTCGCCACCAAGAGCGGAGACGAAATGTGGAGCACGCTGACCCGGCTCCTGTCGGCAAAGCTCGGGGCGGCGGTGACGCTCTAAATGCTTTCGACGTGGAGGCTGAGCGTCTCCTCGCCGATCGAGTACTCCTTGGCGGCGTCGTGTTTCGCGAAGCGCAGCTCGGGAGCCAAACACTCCTGACTCAGGTGCTGCTCACCATCGCGCGCAACCCGCACGAGCCGCTCGCTGCCATCGATCGATAGCCGCACGCGGGCGGTGAACTCGAGTCCGAGCTCCTTACGCGCCGCTTGAACGCGGCTCGCGACCTCACGCAGCAGGCCTTCGTCCACCAGCGCTTCGGTGAGCGTGGTGTGCAGCACCACGACCCCTACGCGCCCTGTTTCTGCCGCAAAACCCGGGGCGGCCTCCGCGGTGACTTGGATTTCTTCGGGGCCGAGTTCGTAGCTTTCGCCTTCGATCGTGATCAGCACTTTGCCGGTGCGGGAGAGATCGGCGTACAGCGCGCTGCCGTCGGCGCCTTCGAGGAACTTCTTGGCGGCCTGCACGTTTTTGCCGAGGCGCGGCCCCAGGGCACGAAAATTCGGCTTGATGCGAAAGGCGACCGCGCCGTCCTCGTGACCGGGATACATGAAGCGGACCTCGTGGACGTTCAGCTCTTCTTGGATCAGCGCCTTGTAGTCGTCGAGCCGCTTCAGTAGCTCGCCGTCGTTGAACACGACGTCCACGCGTTCGAGCGGCTGCCGCACTTTGAGCTTGTTGGCCGTCCGCACGCTC
This sequence comes from Pseudomonadota bacterium, assembly GCA_037200885.1. GTDB lineage: Bacteria > Myxococcota_A > Polyangia > Polyangiales > Polyangiaceae > PMG-095. The sequence goes on along the minus strand of JBBCIN010000002.1, from coordinate 1,709,228 downwards.
AGACCGAGGCTCACGATATCGCGCACCGCGCGCGTTTCTTGGACCAAACGCTGATCGATCACCGCTTCATCGGTCTCCGGGAAGCGATCCAAGTGCACGCTCGCGGCATGCCCGGACACTTGCGGGAAAACCTGCAAATTCTGATAAATCTCTTCGCTGAGAAAAGGCACGAACGGCGCGATCAGCCGGCTCAGCGTGGATAGCGCCTCGTGCAAGGTCGCAAACGCGTCCCGCTTGTCTTGGTCGAGCCCGGCTGCCCAAAAGCGTGAGCGACTGCGGCGCACGTACCAATTGGACAAGCTCTCGGCCAGCTCGATCAGCGCCACGGCCGCGTCATAGCTCATGTATGCGTCGAGCGCGGTGCGCACCGCCCTGGTCGTCAAGTTGACTTCACTGAGTAGCCAGCGATCGAGCAGGTTGCGCTCCGCCGGGGCGCGACCTGCATGCGCCGCGTTCGTCGGAATCCAACCGTCGATATTGGCGTAGATGGTGAAGAACGAATACACGTTGCGGATTTTGATCAGAAAATCCTTTTGCAGCGTGCGCACGTTACGCAGCGAATGGCGCGTGTTGCTCCAGGGCGGCGAAGAAGCGTAGAAAAACCAACGAAATGCGTCAGCACCCGGTGCCGGGGTGTGTGGATCCTCGCACGTGACCCGTTGGTTGAACGCGCTACGCGGCACTTCAGCCGGCATCGTGCCCAGGCCCGTGACGATCGGTTCGGTCGACAGGGCGCTCTGCTCCTCGTCCGAGAGCACGAGCACTCGGCGCGGTAATTTCTTCAGCACGCGCAGCTTCACTGCACGCGTGTGCTCCGCGCGATCCGGGCGATACAGGATCACACTCGCGCCGTCCTCGAGATCCATGCCCTCGAGATCTTCGCGCGCGATGAGCGCCTCACCCGCCGTTGCCTTTTGGCCCAGGGCTTCGCTCAGCACCCCAAAATCCATGCGCACGCGGTCGAGGATGATTTCCGGGGGGGTGTAGTTGCCCTTGCTCTTGGCTTCCTTCTTCCCTTCCCGGTCGCAGACGTGACCCAGCACGATGCAAGTCTGGAATGGATGAGGCAACTCACGCATACGGCTGAGGCCAAGGCGTTTTTGCGTGTCCTTGTCGAACAACAAGGACGAAATCATGAGCAGTGAATAGAACCAACCCCGCGTTTGATCGATCGCTTCACTGATGAAGTCCGCCGGGAACGCCGCGTCGAACTCCTTCGCCGAGTTCGGCTGGTGCGGGAAGCCCCATTGCGCGAAGGGCATGCAGCCCGAGTCGAACCAGCAATCGATCACTTCGCTCACCCGCCGCATCTCTGCGCCGCACGTGGGGCACGGGAACGTGACGTGATCGATCCAGGGTTTGTGCACTTGCAGGTGCGGGCTCAAATCCGGATTCTTGCGGCGCTCCTCGTGAAAATAAGCGAAGGCGTGCGGATTGCGCGTCTCGATTTCGCTGATGCTAGACGGTGCGTGCTTGTGCTCCGGATCCGCGCTGCAGGTCCACACGTTGAGCGGTGTGCCCCAATAGCGCTCGCGGCTGAGCGCCCAATCCACGTTGTTCTTCAAGAAGTCGCCAAAGCGCCCGTCTTTGATGTGGTCGGGTAGCCAGTTGACGGCTTGGTTGTTGGCCCGCGCGTCGTCGATCCGCGCGGTCGTACGAATGAACCAGGCGGGCCGCGCCAGTTGGATCAGCGGATCTTCGTCCGAGCGCCAACAAAACGGGTACTCGTGGCGGTAGATCTCTTCGAACACGAGCAGCTTTCGTTGCCCGAGATCGGTGATGATGTCGCGATCGCAGCTCTTTACCCAGCGGCCAGAGAGCGAGCCAAAATCAGGCTTGAATTCGCCGTTGGGCAAGATCGCGTTGAGCAACTCGACCGCCAGCGGGTCCGTGTAGCGCGCGAGCTGTTTGCGATGCGCGTTGTGATCGTCTTCACCGAAGGCAGGCGCGATGTGCACGATGCCCGTGCCGGTATCGAGCGTCACGAAGTCTTCGGCGATCACGCGCCACCAAAGCGCGTCATCGCCGCCGGCCTTGAGCGCCACGCGCGCGTCACCAAGCGACTTGGCATAAAAGTCGAACGGCGGACGGTAGCGCTTGCCGACCAGTTCGCTGGCTTGCAGCGTGCGCACGATGGTCAATTCATGGCCGACTTTTTCGGCTAGGGCCACGCGCAGGTCACTTGCGACGATCAGCTGCGTGACACCGAGCTCGCGGGCGACCGCGGGCTTTTTGCCCTTGATTTCCAGCGCTGCGCCGACCTTCACGACGTCGTATTTGGTGTTCGGACGAACTGCGGCGTAGCCGTTGGACGGCAGAGTCCAAGGCGTGGTCGTCCAGACCACGAGCGCCGTGTCCGGTTCCTCGACCAGCGGGAACGCGACGTACACGCTCGGGTCATCCACCGTTTTGTAGCCGAGGCCGACTTCAGCGGCGGACAGCGCCGTGCCTCCCTGCGCCCACCACCAAACGACTTTGTGCCCCTGGTAGAGTAGGCCTTTGTTGAATAACTCCGAGAGCGCCCACCACACGCTCTCGACGTAACTCTTGTGGTACGTGACGTACGCGTCGTCCAGGCTGACCCAAAAGCCGATCCGCGACGTGAGCCTCTCCCATTCACTCGTGTAACGGAACACGCTCTCGATGCAGCGCTTGACGAATGGCTCGATGCCGAACTGTTCGATCGCAGCCTTACCGTGAATGCGTAGCTCTTTTTCGACTTCGACCTCGACGGGCAAGCCGTGCGTGTCCCAGCCGCCCTTGCGCAGCACCTGCTCACCGAGCATCGCGTGGTAGCGTGGGAACAGGTCCTTCATCACGCGCGTGAGCACGTGACCGTTGTGCGGCAGCCCATTGGCCGTCGGCGGGCCCTCATAGAACACGTATTTCTTCGCGGAGGGCGAGCCTGCTTCCAGAGCTTTCTCGAAAATGCCGCGCGTGCCCCACAGCTCGAGAATGTTTTGCTCGTATTTGGGAAAATCGAGCTCGGTGGGAACGGCTTGGAACGGCGGTTTCGTCATGACGGGATCGGTCGGTTGCGGGGCGTATACCATACAGCGGAGGGTGAGGAGCGCGCCCGGAGCGCCCCTCGCCCTAGGCGCGCAAGATCCCGAGAGCGCTCAGCAGCGGCTCGGGATCCGACTCTAGCGCGGCGCCAATCACGGCCACGCCGGCTGCGCCGACGGCCAAGCAGGACGCTGCGTTGCCGGCGCCAACCGCACCCAGCGCGAACCACGCCTGCGTCGGATGCGCGGCCTGCGCGTCCTCCAGGGCCGCGATGCCGAGAGCCGGCCGACCCTTGCGGGCTTCGAAGATGGGCGAGAGCAAGACCGCGTCGAGCTCCGCCTCGACCATCGACGCGGGGTCGTGACAGCCGCGCGAGAGCACGACGCTCGGTCCCAAATAGGCGCGGGCATCGGCGGCGCTGAGCCCACTCTGCGGCAGGTGAAAGGCGGGACACTGCCAGGCCCGAGCCAGATCTGCGCGGTCCGCTACTCCAAAGTGCTGCTGCGTACGGGCCGCTAGTTCGGCCAAACGTTCTCCCAGTGCCCAGCGCTCACGCACCGGCAGCGTATAATCACGTAAGGTGAAAAGAATCCGACCAGCCTCCGCGCGTTCGGCAAGCGCCTCGAACCGGTCGAGCATCGACACGGCGGCGGCGCGCGTCGTGTCCGTAAACACGATCAACCGCGGGACCGTTTTAGCCATGCGCGCGCCGTGGGATGCAGCTGAAGACCGCGAACGCGAAGCCGATGGTCAGCAGCGCCCCGACGGTATCAGCGAGCCAATCCCAGGGATCGGCTGAACGATACACGGTGCATGCTTGGCACAATTCGAGCAATAGACCGAGCAGCGACGAGACGGCACAGCCGAGCAGAAGCTTTTTCGCCAATGAAGAATTGGGGCGAAGCCAATGCACGGCGCGCGCCAGCAAGAGCGCGAGCCCGCCGAACGCCAAGGCGTGCAAGAGCTTGTCGGTGGCCACGAAGCCCACTTCGGGCAAGGCCCCAATGCGGATCAAACCACCGTAGAAGATGGCGCTCGTGTACGCGACGGCCGGCAGCACGTGCGTGACAAAAGCGATGGGCCGGTGCGGGAGTCCGCCAGCGTGGAGGGGCACGAAGGATTCTCGACGGTACGGGTCTAGCCTGACACATTCATCGGGCCAAGGCGCAACGATCGACTAGTGCGCGAAGCGTACGTCGGGGGCCACGAGCCGCCTCGGCGATACGCGCCACCGGAAGGGCCCATTTTTCAGCGCTCGTGCGGCAAACCGCGGAAGCAACGTGCCGAGATCGGCGGGCTTCGAAGGAAATTGACTGTCGGTTCGAGCTGGGAACGTCGGATAGGGCGCGCGCACCATCGATTCGACGCGCCGATGCCATCAAGCAACGCGGTTTCATCGCGTCCGTTTCAGCCACCCATATTGATGGCAAGAAAACAAATGACGGTCGCGCCACAACCCGTCGTCACGAACGAAGTCGGTCCCGCCCGCCAAGAAATCCTCGACCGCTTCGTAAGGGCCGGGACCGAAATTTGGGAAGACCGGGTGCCCGTTTACATTCGTGTCTTCCGCAACCATATATGATCCGCTTTCCACGAACGGTGCGTAGGCTCGAAGCTCGGCAAGGACGTGCATTTTGCTGTGATCCGAATCGAGCGAGACAAAGCCCCGCGGGCTCGGCACGAGCGATTTGACCTTGTCGATCGTTTCGACACTGACGGAGCTGCCTTCGATCAAACGCACGCGCGGATGATCGATCCGCTTGGCAGCGTCCGTCAGCACGATATCGATACCGATCACGAGGGCGCTGGGCGGTGCCTGAATCAAGTCGAGGAGATGCGCAAAGAAGACGACCGACCCGCCCTCCGAAACTCCAGTTTGCAAAATGAACTGCGGACGCAGCGCGAAGATCAACTCCTGGTAAATCCAGAGATCACTCGGAGCCTGTTTGACCCCAAAGCCCAAATACTTGTTTTTCTGCCAAGTCTGGTCGGAATGGTACCAGTACAAATGGTAGGCATCGATTACCCATTCCCTCAACGGAGCGTTGTGCAGAAGCCTATTTCGTATTTGCGCGACCTGCAGCAACTTCGTAAAAACTGTGCTCATCTGAGAAAGTGCCCCGGATTTATGGCAAGGAATAACGCGGCGGGAATGCGCCAACTAGTTGCGGAGTGTCAGCGCATTCGAACGTCCGCCCTGCGAGAGAATACCGTGCGGAACAATGGCCGATTCGCTCCTGCGATCGCCTACCCGCCACATTACTCGCCGTAGTGCCGCACGAAGATCTTTCGTGCCGATTTGCGCAAAAGTGGCGGCAACAAATCGCGGTAGCGGCCGATGTAGGGGTAGACCGCGTCCCCCACGCGACGACTTGCGTTGAAGAACTTTACCTCCCAATTTTCGAGGCCACGCGTGCGCTTGCCGCTCAGGATCGAGAATAGCTCGTGCGAGCTCAGGTTGTTCTCGTTGAATGCCTCCGGGCGGCGCGCAACGAGAAAAATGCCCAGGCTAGCATCGTCACACTCCAGGCGGCGAATCTCCATATCCGAGAAGACTTGCTGGAAATCGCTTCGCTCAAAGCGCCAGAAATCATGCGGGTAGCCGTGGAACGGAAAGCCGATCCGGCGGGTGGTAATCACCAACGTGCCGTTCGGCTTGAGCACCTTCTTGAGATTCGAGATCACGAGCCGCCAGTTCTGCACGTGCTCCAACATCTCCGTCGAGACGACGACGTCGAACGACTCTGGGCCGAATTTTTCTACTAGATTCTCCGAATTGCAGATCACATCGACGCCGGGCCCGGGCGCGATATCAACACCCACGTAGCTGCTGGGGCCCAAGGGTTGGAGAATGGCCCGTGCGGACCCATTCACGTCGAGGGATCCGACCTCCAGGACATGCTTGCCCGCGATGTCCGCGGCCGCCAACGACCCGCGGACGAAATCCAAGCATTGAACGTCACACATCTGTTGCTCAGGCTACCGCGCGTCGGGCAAAGGGTCAACGACCGATGGCGCACGAAGTTGGCTTGCTACCGCGGCACTTCCGGTCGGGACTGAGGCGGGTATGTATGGGCGCTCATTCGGCCGTCTTCATCGTCTGTTTCGCGTCAGCCGGCCGGGTAAACTAGGGTGTGGAAGCACAGTGAATTTTGGTACAAGGGTCGCCGCATGAAATTAGCGCCTCGCTGCCATCCCGGCCTCGCTGTTCAGACCTTGCTTGGCGTGCGTTGCGCTCGGCAAGTGACGGGAAATTGATGGACTCACGCGTGCCACTGACGACGATACGCGCTCAACAAAGCTGGGTCTCGCTAGACTTCCGGACGCTCTGGGAATTCCGAGACCTGTTTTATTTCCTGGCCTCTCGGGACATCAAGGTTCGCTACAAACAAACCGTCCTCGGCGCCGGCTGGGCAGTGATTCAGCCCTTGTTTTCAACCCTCGTTTTCTGGCTCTTTTTTGGAAAACTCGCTAAAATGCCGTCAGACGGCATTCCGTATCCTGTCTACACCTACGCCGCCATGACGCTTTGGACCTTCTTGGTCAATGCGGTCAACAACGGAGGCAACAGTCTGGTCGGCAACGCCAACTTGATCACGAAGGTCTACTTTCCTCGTGTCATCATGCCAGCCGCAGCGGTAGGCGCGGGCCTCGTCGACTTCGCAATCGCGTTCGCCATCCAACTCGGTCTGAACGTTTACTATGGAATCGCATTTACGCTCGCCATCTTGATGGTGCCAGTGATCGTCCTTTTGACGACCGTCCTCGCGGCAGCAGTCGGCTTGTGGATGTCCGCGCTGAACGTGAAGTACCGGGACGTGCGCTTCGCTCTGCCGTTTTTCGTGCAGCTGTGGATGTTCGCTACGCCAGTAATCTATCCGGCCAGTATCGTTCCCGAACGTTACCGTTGGTTACTTTCGTTGAACCCGATGACTGGTCTAGTCGATGGCTTCCGTTCCGCACTCTTCAATCGCCCTTTCGATTGGGCGGCAATCGGCATCTCCACGGCGATCACTTTCGCACTCTTGATTTACGCAACGTTCTCCTTCCGAAAGATGGAGATGCGTTTCGCAGACGTGATCTAATGGTAACCGCGCTTGAAGTTCGAGGTTTGAGCAAACAGTACGTGCTGGGCGAAGGTTCCGCGCGCTACGGGACGCTGCGCGAATCCATGGTCAACGCGCTGAAGTCCCCGCTCCGGCTCCTCGCAAAGCGACCCGAGCCCAAAACGCTTTGGGCTCTCGACGATGTCAGCTTCGATGTTCAGCAGGGAGAGGTACTAGGGATCATCGGGCGGAACGGGGCCGGCAAGTCCACTCTGCTCAAGCTGATCTCCAGGATCACCGAACCCACACGCGGACAGGTCGACTTGTTCGGGCGCGTCGGCAGCCTGCTGGAGGTCGGCACGGGGTTTCATCCCGAGTTGACGGGTCGGGAGAACATTTTTTTGAGCGGGGCGATCCTGGGCATGCGGCGCCGTGAAATTTACACGAAGCTCGATGAGATCGTGGCATTCGCGGACGTCGAGAAGTTCCTCGATACGCCCATCAAGCGCTATTCGAGCGGTATGTACACGCGCTTGGCGTTTGCGGTGGCCGCGCACCTGGAGCCAGAGATCCTCGTCGTGGACGAAGTGTTGGCCGTGGGGGATGCGAACTTCCAGAAGAAGTGCCTCGGCAAGCTCGGCGAGCTGAGTGGCGCCGGCCGCACCGTTCTGTTCGTGTCGCACAGCATGGCTAACGTGTTGCGCTTGTGCGGACGCGTTCTACTTCTGGAAAATGGTAGGCTGATCGAGGACGGACCCCCCGAGCAGGTGACGAAGCGCTATCTGCAATCGGACAGCGGCAGCCCAACCGAGCGAGTGTGGCATACACCGGCCGATGCCCCGGGGGATTCTGTCGCCCGGCTTCATGCCGTCCGCATTTTGAACCGGCAAGGGGAAGTTGCGGAGTCCATCGACATCCGCGAAGAGCTGGCAATCGAGGTCGAATACTGGAACCTGCAGACCACGCTGAAACCGACCGTATCCCTTTGGCTGACGAACGAGGACGGCACGACTATTTTCGTGAGCAACGATTTCAACGATCGAAGTTGGTATCGAATGTCTCGGGAGCCCGGCCGTGTTCGAGCACGCGTCTCGATTCCTGGGAATTTCCTCGCCGATGGGACTTACTTCGTCCTCGCGGGTATCGGCACCTACAACCCGGACACGGCGCACGTTTTCGAACGCGACGTCGTTGCTTTCCAGATTGTCGATCGCAGCACGGGGGACGGCGTCCGGGGTGAGTTCACGGGGCGTTGGCCCGGCGTGGTCCGCCCGATGTTGGATTGGAAGATCGCCGCAGAGGCAGACTCCCTAGTCGATCAACATCTACAGCGAATGGCCGAGGACCTTCGGTGATTAGAGTCGCGGTAATCACCCCCAATTGGAACGGCGGAGACCTGGCCATTTGGAGCGCGCGGTCAGTCGTCGGGCAAGCCGTTCGCCCGAAGCTATTTTTGATCGAGAACGGAAGCGTGGACGGGTCCGGCGAAGCCATCGCGCGGGCGTGCCCCGAGATCGAACTGATTCAGAACAGCAAGAACCTCGGCTTCGCCGCCGCAGTCAACCAAGGGCTGAGAATGGCCCATGATTTCGACTACACGCTGCTGCTAAACAACGACGTCGTTTTCCGAACGGAGGACGATCTCCTCAGGCCCATCGAGTACTTGGAACGAAACCCCAGCGTTCAAGGCGTCTGTGGCCGCTACGAATATCCTGACGGCCGCTTTCAGCACTTCTACAACCGTCTGCCGACGCCGTTCGACCTGTCAACCTATTGGGGCTTCGGACGGCACATTCCGCGCGCGCTCGCCTCGGCTAAAATCCAACGGTTCATGTGCTCGGACTTCGATTTCACAAGCCCCGGCAAGATCGAGCAACCGGCATTCACGTGTATCCTGTGTCGCACGAGCGCATTGCAGCAAATTGGTGAATTTGACGAGCAGTTTCCAATTTTCTTCAACGACGTCGACTACTGTTGGCGATGGCGGCAACAGGGCTGGTCCTTTCACTATCTTCCGGAGTGGCAGATCGTGCATCACCAAAGTGCGAGTACGAGCAAGCTTGGTTCAAAACTTTACGCGGAAATGGCTGGCAGCATCTCGCGCTTTGCCAGCAAGCACTACTCGCGGCGCGATGCTGCAATCGTTCGCGCGTCCCTGACTGCCGAGGCAGCCTATCGGCGCCTGCGCCACAGCGACTTCGAATCGTCAATCGCTGGCGTGTGGCGTGGTGACTTGGTGTTCCTCAAGGACTGAGCCACGCCACGAACATGAGAGCCGAAGCAGCGCCGCTTCCACTCAAGCGTGCGACGCTTTTAATTTGCCTAAAGCAGCGCGGTCTCCTCCAGCTCACGCCCGCGCGTTTCCGGTAGCGTGAACCAGATCAGGATCAGCGCGAGCAAGGGAAACGCGGTGGTCGCCGCCAAAGTCGTGCCCCAACCGAAGCGCGGAATCAGCGCTCCGACGGCGACCGGTGACAGGCAATAGCCAATCCGACCGATCAAGTTGTTGGACCAGCCGAACGCGGAGCCACGGTAGCGGGTGGGAAACAGTTCGGTGGTGAAGGCGTTGAGCACGGTGAGCACGGTGTTCACGCCCAATACGGCGAACACCAGCGAGACCGTGAGCGCGGTCACGCTGTGCGCGGTGTATGCGCCGATCACGCCAACGATCGTCGAGGCGTAGATCAAGGTCGCGCCGACTTTGCGACCGACCACGTCGAGCAATTTCCCGGCCGCAAACGCTAGAGGCATCGAAGCCAGGGCTGATAGCTTGACTGCGTTGCCCACCTGGGCGTCGCTGAGACCGCGCTCGGCGATCGCGAATTCCTTCCAAAACGTGACGGCATTCTGCGTGCAAATGTAGGTCAGAAACCAGATCACGGCCAATTGCAGCATGCGCTTTCGGTGACTCGTGCCCCAGATGGCGAATAGGCTTTCTTGCTCGGGTTCTTGCTTTTGGTCGCGGAAACGCCCCGTTTCTCGTAGACCGCGACGAGCGAGCGCCAACACGACGAGCGGCACGATGCTGACGAAGTACACGCTGCGCCAACCGTACGCAGTGGCAAGCAACACGGGCACCACCCCGGCGCACACGATGGCACCGAAGCCACCCGCAGCGCTGACCACACCGAGCACTGTGCCGCGACCCTTCGCCGGGAACTCCTCGGCGGCGATCACCATGCTCGTCGCCCACTCCGCGATCAAAAAGATGCGCGCCACCATCTGCAGCGCGGCAAACACGTACACGTTGGGCGAGAGTCCCGACAAGAACGTGAACACCGTGTAGCCGGCGATGGTCGCCGTGAGCACGGGCTTTCGCCCCCAACGGTCGGCCTTACGCGCCAAGATGAACGCCAAGATCGTGCCCACGTTGATGAAGCCCACGAGCAGGCCGCCACCGGCGATGCCGACGTGCAGGTCGGCCCGTAAATTTGGCAAAATCTGAGTCAGAGCGAAAAAATCATAGCCTTCGAAGAAGCTCGCCACGCTCAAAAAGACGAGCAGCCGCCGTTGGTAGCTCGACAGCGGGGGCGACTTTTCGGAGTTTTGATTCGAGCTCGAGGCGAGGCCGCCACTCATTCGATTAGCCCAGCTTCGGGGCTGGAGGCATTGGCGTACAGACGCTTCGGCATGCGGCCAGCGAGGAATGCCTTGCGACCCGCGACGACCGCGCCACGCATGGCCTCGGCCATCAGCACTGGCTTTTTGGCATGAGCGATGGCGGTGTTGAGCAAGATGCCGTCGCAGCCCAGCTCCATCGCGACGGCGGCGTCGCTGGCCGTCCCAACACCCGCGTCGACGATCACGGGCACTTTGGCGTTCTCCAGAATGATTCGCAAATTATAGGGATTTCGGATGCCGAGGCCGGACCCGATCGGGGCTGCCAAAGGCATCACCGCAGCGCAGCCGAGATCCTCGAGCTTGCGACAGACGATCGGGTCGTCGATACAGTACGGCAAGACGGTGAAGCCCTCCTTGACCAGGATCTTGGCCGCCTCGAGCGTCTGCTCGTTGTCCGGGTAAAGGGTCTTGGGATCGCCGATCACCTCCAGCTTGACCAGATCCGCGATGCCCAACTCGCGCGCCAGACGCAGGGTGCGCACCGCCTCCTCCGCGGTGTAACAACCAGCGGTGTTCGGCAAGACCGTCCAGCGCTTGCTGAGAACCAGGCTCATCAGCGAGCCCGAGCTGCGATCCTTGAGCTCGACTCGGCGGAGTGCCACCGTAATTACCTCGGCCCCAGAGGCAAGCAACGCCTGCTCCGTCTCCTCGACGCTTTGGTACTTGCCGGTACCCACGATGAGCCGGGATTGGAACAGGTGCGAGCCGATTTTCAGGCCGTCATGCTCGGTCATACGCCCTTCGTTAGCGCCGCCCCAGGCGCGCGGCAACGTCAAAGCGCGCTACACTCCGCCCGGCAATGAGCGACTGGCCGAGCGACGTATTGATTCACCCGAGCGCGTGCGTCGACCCAGGTTGCTCGATCGGCGGCGGCAGCCGGGTCTGGCACTTTTCTCACGTGATGGCGGGTGCGTCGATCGGAAAGCACTGCACCATCGGACAGAACGTGTTCGTTGCTTCCGGCGCCCGGATCGGAAACCACGTCAAAATCCAGAACAACGTCTCGGTGTACGACGGCGTGGAGCTGGAGGACGAGGTATTCTGCGGACCATCGTGCGTGTTCACGAACGTGAAAAATCCGCGCTCCGAGCTATCTCGCCGAAGCGAGTTCTTGGCTACACGGGTGCGCCGCGGCGCCTCGCTCGGCGCCAACTCCACCGTGATCTGCGGCGCCGATCTCGGACGCTATAGCCTGCTCGGCGCGGGGGCCGTGGTCAGCGGTCAGCACCCGGACTACGCCCTTCTAGTCGGAGTTCCAGCCCGCCAAGTGGGCTTCGTCAGCCGCCACGGACACCGCCTCGAAGCGCGCGACAACGACGGAAACCTGCTATGCCCCGAGAGCCACTTTCGTTACCGTGAGACCGCGAGTGGTACGCTCAGCTGCCTCGATCACCCCGAAGATCTGCCTCTGCCGTGAAAACCCCCTCGCTGACTGCGCGCCTCGTCCCCGCCCCCCCCGTGGTCCCATTCTTCGATTCGGCCGCCCAGACCTCGGAGCTGATGGACGAGATCCGGCCCGCGATGGAGCGCGTGATCAAGTCGCAGCGCTTCATCTTGGGTGAAGAGGTGGCGGCGTTCGAACGCGAGATCGCGGCTTACGTTGGCGTCAAGCACGCGATCGGCGTGTCTTCGGGCACCGACGCACTCACCATCGCGCTCTCTGCGTTCGGTATCGGCCAGGGTGACGAAGTGATCACCACGCCGTATACGTTCTTTGCCACGACTGGCGCCATCTTGCGGGTCGGCGCGACCCCGGTGTTCGTGGATGTCGAGCCGGACAGTTTCAATCTGGACGCTCAGCATGTGAGCGAAGCGGTGACTGCGCGCACTCGCGCGATCTTGCCGGTGCACTTGTTCGGCCAAGCCGCAGACATGCGCGCGCTGCGTGCACTCGCTAGTCAAAACGGGCTCGCACTGATCGAAGACGCCGCTCAAGCACTCGGGGCGACGCTGCACGGGCAGCGCGCCGGGGCGCTCGGCGATATCGGTTGCTTCAGTTTCTTTCCGACCAAAAATCTGGGCGCCTTTGGTGACGGAGGCCTCGTCACCACCGACGACGACAGCCTGGCCGAGCTTGCCCGCTCGCTCAGAGGCCACGGCTTCAGCGCCAAACATTTCAGCCAGCGGCTGGGCGGTAACTACCGGCTCGACGCGCTGCAGGCCGCGATCTTGCGAGTGAAGCTCCCTTACCTGGACGGCTTCAATGCGCGTCGGCGCAAGAACGCTCAGCACTACCTGGCAACCTCGAGCACGCTCAGCCTCCCGCGCGAACTGCCGGGACGGACGCACGTTTACAATCAGTTCGTCGTGCGCAGCCCGGAGCGCGACGCCCTCGCCGCCCATCTCTTGGCGCGCGGTGTCGCGAGCGAGCACTACTACCCTTACCCGATCCACCTTCAGCCCGCCTGCGCGCACCTCGGCTATGGAATCGGAGCGTTTCCACGAGCCGAAGCGGCAGCGCGACAATCGCTCGCACTGCCCGTCTTCCCGGAACTCGAAGATTGGATGCTGAACGCGGTTGCCGAGGCGCTGAGCACTTTCAGCCCAACGCCGTAGGCAATCAACGCCGACCGATCAGGCGAAACCCGCTTTGCGAGACGTCGCAGTCGGGCCCTCGATGGCTCCCGCGTACACATCGCTGATCGACAACAGATAGAGCTCACCGCGATTGGTGCGCGCGTGCACCAACTTGCCTTCGATGCGCAACGCTTCGACACGGCCCACGGTTAGAGCCGCCCCATTGAAGGCAACGTACAGAGTAAATAGCCGGCCGTCGGCGGCACCCACCCAGCCCTTGTCGTCCTTCTTTGCTTCCGCTGCGTTGAGCAACGCGGTCAGGTGTTCTTCGGTCATACGCTAAAGTTTTTCTTTTCCAGCCCGAAGTCAAGGCGAGCGCGCTTTTATCGAGGAGGCGGGCGAAACTCGCACTACTCTGCCGCGGTGGCAGAGACCGCGAGCCCAGAAGAACCCAGCAAAAGTGACGCACGGCGCGGCGCGGATGGCGGCGGCCCCCATCTCCAAGTGCGGTCCCTGCAAAAGAGCTTTGGCGACACCAAGGTTTTGACCGACGTGAACATGAGCATCGGTCGCGGACACATTGCCGTGATCATCGGTGGCTCCGGCGCGGGCAAGACCACGCTGCTGCGCATTCTGATCGGACTCGAGCGCCCGAGCTCTGGTTCAGTAGAGATCAGCGGTCAGGATATCGCCAAGCTGAGCGACCGGGAGCTCAATGTCATGCGCCGCAAGTTCGGCATGGTCTTCCAGTACTCGGCGCTGCTCGATTCGATGAACGTGATGGACAACGTAGCCTTCCCCATGCGCGAGCACACCGATCTCTCCGAAAAAGAGATCAAGGCCCAAGTGATCGAGAAGTTGAATTCGCTGGGCTTGGACAACGTCGAGAAGCGCTTCCCGAGTGAGCTCTCGGGCGGCATGCGCAAGCGGGTCGCGTTGGCGCGCGCATTGATGCTCGAGCCCGAGATCATCATGTACGACGAGCCCACCAGCGGCCTCGACCCGGTGACCAGCCGGATGGTCGACGACATGATCGTCGAGACGCGCAAAAAGTTCGGCGTCACCAGCGTGATAATCTCGCACGACATGGTCGGCGCCTTGCAAATCGCGGACGAGATCTACCTGCTCTCCAAAGGCACCATCGTGGCCTCCGGCTCGCCAAAAGAGCTGATCCATGGAGACAACGAGCTCCTACATCAATTTCTGCAATCGAGCGGAGTTACGGCCATGCCGGGCGCGGCAGAGAAACTCGCGAACAGCGATTGAAGCGCGCGCCGGGGGCGGCTATCGCTAGAAGGTATGCCCGCATCGAATGCTCGCACGTTCCTGGTCACCGGCGCCGCTGGTTTCATCGGTAGCCACGCTGCGATTCGTTTGCTCGAACGGGGCGACCACGTAGTCGGGCTAGACAATTTCAACGACTACTACGATCCAGCGCGGAAGCGCACGAATCTAGAAGACGTACGCTCGGCCGCCGAGACCAGCGGAACGTTCAGCTTCGTCGAAGGCGATATCCGCAATCGCACGCTGCTCGCCGAGCTCTTCCAGGCACATCGGCTGAGCGGCGTGGCTCACCTAGCGGCGATGGCTGGCGTACGTAGCTCGGTCGAAGACCCGTGGCTTTACTACGATTGCAACTTGACCGGCACGCTCAACCTGCTCGATGCCGCGCATCGCTTCAACAACCCGAATTTCGTGTTTGCCTCCACCTCCTCCGCTTACGGCAACACCAAGGTCATCCCGTTCGTCGAGACCGACACCGCCGATCGTCCGCTCGCGCCCTACCCCGCCAGCAAGCGCGCCGCCGAGCTGCTCGGGCACTCCTACCACCATATCCAGGGGCTGGATTTCACGGCACTTCGCTTCTTCACCGTGTATGGCCCGCGCGGTCGTCCCGACATGATGACGTACAAGATTTTCGAAGCGATCCGCACCGGTCTGCCCATGCCACTCTACAACGGCGGCAACATGCATCGCGATTGGACGTTCGTGGCTGACGTGGTGTCCGGAGTCGTGGCTGCCCTGGACAAGCGCTTGGGCTACGAAGTGATCAACATCGGCCGCGGCGAACCCGTCCTCGTGGCAGATTACATCAAATCGATCGAGCGGCTCGCGGGCAAGAAGGCACCCTTCAAGAGCGAGCCGATGATGAAGGCCGATGTCGATTTCACGTTCGCCAACATCGACAAAGCCAAGTCCCTGCTCGGCTACGCCCCGCACGTTTCGGTCGAAGAAGGCGTGCGGCGGTCGTACGAGTGGTACAAGAGCGCGGTGGGGGATCCGGGGGCGACGTAAAGCGTCCGACTCACCGGGAGGTCGACCCGGCAAGTTCCTGGAAAAATGCCTCGAGGCCGGCAATGTGCCGCTGGCCGTTGAACTCATGAGCCGCGCGCCAGGCGCCGAGCTGCAAGCGGTGGTGATGTTGCGGATCACGAAGTGCGCGCTCGAGTGCCAGCGCCAGCGTGCGTGACCCAAATCCCTCCGCCAACTCCCCGTTCTCGCCTGGGCGAAGCCAATCCACGATGCCACCGGCTCGATAGGCCACCGCCGGCACACCGACCGAACCGGCTTCGACACCAACCATTCCGAACGGCTCCGGCCACAAGCTGGGGACGATCAGCACATCGGCGTTGCGCAGCAGCGCCATGCGCTTTTCAGCACCGACCCAACCCGGGAAATCGCTGGATACACCCAACTTCATCGCCAATTTCTGGCAATTGGCGAGCTCGGGACCATCTCCAGCCATGGTCAGGTATAACGGGCGATCGCTCATGTTGCGCTGGCAACGGGCAACAGCTTGGACGGCGCGTATTCCGCCCTTGCCGCTGGTGAAGCGGCTGAGAAATAGGATGCGCCTCGGCGATTCGCGTGCAGAAGGGGGGATCGGATCCGGGTCGAGATCGACGGGAGGGGGGAAGCACCCGAACCAGGCGATCCTCGACTCCATTCTGGACGTACACTTGCCGCACGTACTCACTGGCAACGACGAGACCAGCCAAATGCGGCAAGACTTTCGCCCGGGCGCGCTGGTTCGAGTACAAATTGATCAATTGAACCGGGCTGCGGGCTCCGCATCCGCGTAAGTAGTTCACAGGCAAGCACGCCGGGCCGAAGCGACGCGTGCAGATCTCGATGCCGGGGATGCGGTGGACCTTGCGACCAGTTGCACACGCTCCGTAATAAGCGTGCGGAAATAGCACAGCTCGAAAGCGCCGAGCGAGCTCGAGGTCGACGCTCTCGTCTGAAGCGGCTTGCAAGAAGACGACGTCCGGTCTGAAGCGAGCAACGTCGGCGAAGAATTCCGCGCGGGACATGGCAGCGAGATTCCAACGCATGAGCGGCTCGAGATTTCGATCCGCGGCCTGCTGGGGGTCGGCAGCGGCACACTCGAATCCGAATGCGACCTCATGCCCTCGCGCCAGCAACGTTCGCAGCAGCCAGCTCAGGTAAGTTTCAGCACCGCCTAGTATCGCCTGGTTGGCTCCGGTGATCGCGATCCGCACGCAGCGACTGTGACATGAGGCGCTGGGTGCCGACGAGCAATAGCGGCGTCGGCCAGCAAGCCCAATCAAGCTCGACGGCGCGGGGGTTAGCCGCCCGATGCCATCAGGACGGCCTGATCGGTTTTTGCGGGCGCGAGCGCAGCGAAAAGCTCTCTACCCAGCGCAACGAAGGCAGCTCGATCGCGCGGTAGGCAAGGTAGGAAACGAGGAGCACGGGCCCCATCTGCGCCAGAGCATACAGCCGAGGGTGAGATCCGAGCCAAAGACCCAGATTGCGCGGCAACTGCGTCAGCAGGACATATCCTACTCCCACGTGGAAGAGATACATGCTGTACGAGATTCGCCCGACGAAAACCAGCGGCCTCGACGTGAGAACTGCGACCGGATACCGGCTTCGGCTCACCACCGCCAGCAAGATGAGAGCGAACCCTGCGCAGATGAATGTCGGATAGAGCCATACCAGCGGTAACGTGGGTGGGCTCAACCAGTCGGAGGCACCGGTAGCCGCGAACCAATAGTTGGTGCCGAAAAGCACCCCCGCGGCGCACAGCACCAGTGCCGATCGCAGCCACAAGCGTCCTCGCAGGAAAGGCACTTGGGTCAACTCGAGGTACGATACGAACATCCCCATCGCGAAGAGATCCAGGAACGAGAACGGCAGGCGAAAACGCAACTCTGCCGGCAGGGTGGCCGAGTATTCGAGGCAACGGGACAGCCAACCGATGAGCACGAAAGCAATACAAACGAGAGGCGGGCCGAGTCGGCCACGGCTTGGCCCGAAGCGATTCGCAAACGCCGCCGCGATCGGCACGATGAGATAAAATTGCGCTTCGATTGCCAGCGTCCACATCACGACATTGATCGCAAGAAATTCGGCAGGCGCGCCCCAATTGAAGACCAGCAGCGCGTGAAGTAAAACACTGCGAAAGCCTGGCGCATGGAGATGGCCCGCAAAGCGCATCGCGACGAAGACGACGAGTGCGACGAAATACGTTGGATAGATCCTGACGAACCTTCGAGCGGCGTACTTTCGCCACGACGGCAGCGGTTGCTCACTCGACAGGCGCGCCCAGAATGGTCTCGAGATCAAGTAGCCGCTGAGCACGAAGAACAGATGCACGCCGGTAAAGCCGGGCATGAAAAGCGGTGGGGCGTGAAGGTCGACACCGCAGTGAAAGAGCACGACCGTCAGAGCGGCAATCCCACGCAGTCCGTCCAGCGCCTCGTCGCGCTCGCCTCGAACCGATTCCGCAGCCGTCACTCGCGCTCCACTTCTTGGTCTCCTAGTGGCACCCGATCGCCGCGTGCTCGTAGCTCAGCTACCTAGCTGACGCCCGACGGCGCGGCTGAGCACGGCCACTTGGGAGGCGAGAATGCTACATCTCGGCGCTGAGCGGCACACAACATCGAGCGGAGAGGAACTGCGGCAGAATGCCCCTGCACCGTTAAGGTAGTGAAGCGGCGAAAGCGGCCAGCCACCAGGCCCACGGAGTGTTGGAGGCGAAGTGCCTTTCCCAGGGAACGTAACCGGAGTGCTGATTCGCGCTTGGTGACCCCTTGCAATTTACATGGCCTGGATGAATTGTGCCGCGTGCTGGAATGGTATGACAGCGCGAACGGAAAGCTGGCGGGCGCGCTCAGGTTCGACTTCGCTCGAAGGGCGAGCGGCTTTGCAAACTTAAGTTGGGACGAAAGAACGACACCATGACCAAACGTTGGATTGGCTTGCTGCCCTGCGCGACGCTCGTTGTGACGCTCGCCGTCAGCTGCGGAAATAGTGATAACGACGGAAATGGCGCGCACGGAGGCGCAGGTGGCGTCGCCGGGACTTCGGGTAGCGCTGAAGGTGGCGGCCACGCTGGCGCCGGGATAGCCGGAGCCCCAGGCGATGCGGGCGCGGCGGGCAGCCCCGGAAATAGCGGCGCAGGAGCGAGTAGCGCGGGCGAGGGCGGTTCGGCCGGCGCAGACGGCAGCGCAGGCGGCGAAGGCGGCAGCGCTGGTGCTCCAGACGACACCTCTCCCCTCAGCCCCGCGGCGATTCCGGATCTAGCGTTTTGGTTGGACGGAAACGCCATGTCCTTTTCTGATTTCGATGAGAATTTCCCGAATCCTTCGGATAGCGGCAGAGTGCGGAGCATCCCCGAAGCGCTGCCGCTAACCGGCCATTGGCAAGCGCCGACCAGCGCCGAGCGCCCGATTCGGGAGCTCGGCGCGCTCAGGTTCAGGCCCGTGGACACCAGCACCGGCTATTACCTCAAGGACACCGCGGGAACCCTTTGGACCGATGATTCGACACTGGCGATTTCATTTCGACTTTTGAACTCGAATACAGCGCAGGGCGCACTGACAGCACCTATCGGGAGCAGTTCTCAATCGGCGGGCATTTTCTTCGTCGGCGACTCGATCGGCATCTACTACAACCACACCCAGGTGACGCTGAAGAAGCACATGACCCGCGGCCTACATGGCACGATGGTCGTCCGGTTTACGCCTACCCGTGTCGACGTCCAGTACGACATCAATGGTCTTCGCACGTCCGAAACGATAGAGACAGAGACGCCTATCCTTCACGAAACGACCTCGAATTGGCTCTTGGGCTACGATGCCAAACTCAACTCGGGGATGTATGGCTTCGTGTCGCAGGTGGTCGGCGTCAATCGAGCCGTTTCCGATACCGAAACAGACCGCCTGCTGACGTGGCTCGCTGCACAGCCCATCCCCGAGGCTTTCCCCGTGACCCAACCGTTGGTCGCGATCGTGGGGGATTCAATCGCCAACGGCGACCAAGTCCCGGGCTGGCAAACCTGGTCGTTCACCATGTTGGCCGATCTCGCCCAGACTCATCCGGACGTACAGCTACTCAACAACGCGAGCAATGGCGCCGGTATTCCAAAAGTGAAGAATTCTGACTACACCGAGGCCGTTCTACCCTGGTACTCGGCGATGCGCGAAAAGAATATTCTCATCGTAGCCGCCGGGACCAACGATATCGCTGGCGGGGGCGACGTTCAAGATGTTCTCGATCGTTACTACGGGTTGCTCGACGCAGCGCGGGCGACCGGTTGGAAGACCGTTGCTTGCACGGTGCTTCCAAGGTCCGATTTGGGCACGGGTTCCCCGCTGGCTAAACTTCAGGCCGACCGTCTGACGTTCAACGCCGATGTCGTTCAAAACTATGCCAGCCATGCAGACGCGCTGGCCGACGTTGCTGCGATCAGCGCGATGGGCGACTCGAACAACACCACCTACTACAGCGACAAGATCCATCCCACCGCGGTAGGACACGCTTTACTCGAACCTGTTTATCGTGCAGCCGTTGCTGGACTGCTTTAAGCCAAGGAGCTTTTGCCAAGCTCGAGCAACCGATGGTGAATCGGCTGAACCACTCGTTGGCTTGGTCACCCGCCCGCGGCGCAACGCGGGCAATGGCGTGACGCGCCCATGAGCGATTCGGCCGATTCGATCGGTCCCCAGCCACTGGCGAAGACGCAGCTGGCTGTCATCTTGAATTGGTGCGTATACGCGGGCATCGCCGCGTACGCGCTGCTTGCGGTGATCGGCTTTTTGGGGAGTGAGCTCGGTTCGTTCGACGAACCGCTGCAGCTGCTGGGCGCGCGTGAGATCGCCGAAGGGCGAACTCCTCATCGCGACTTTTGGTCGATCTATCCGCCGCTCAACTACTACCTGGACGCCCTGGCGTTTCGTGCGTGGAGCGCGAGCTTCATGGTAGCCAGGCTCGTGTCGGCCTTTCTCTATGGGGTCGCGGTCGTAGTCTTCTCCCGATACTCGAACAATCGCCTGTCCACGCAGTCGGCGGCGCTGCGCTGGGCGACACTCGGACTGGTGGTATTTTGCCTGACGCGAGTACTCGCGCTCTCTCAAAACAATGCGATATTGGTAGCGGTACTCGTTCTCCTCTACTTCATATCGCAGATTGATCGAGACCGGCAGCTCTCCCGACGAGCACTCATCGTGTGCGGCTTGTCGAGTGGGGTTTTGCTGACGATGAGGCTGAACCTCGGCCTCTATGTAGTCGCAACGATTGGCACGACAGTGGTCATGACGGGAGAACCGCTCGCGCTGCGCGCAGCCGCCCGGCATTTTAGGCAGCTGCTGACATTCGCAGTGCCCGTCTGTGGTCCCGTTCTGCTCTACCTGCTGCCCTACGGTCAATTCGCGAAGGAGGTGATAAGCCAGCTTGCTCTCACGCCGAACCTCATTCTACGAGCCGGGCACATCGTCGATGTCTCCAGAGAGTCTGCGCCATATTGGTGCATCCTCGCCATCATTGGCTTCGCCTTGGCCTGCTGCCGTCTTGATTGGCGCAGTCGCCGAGAACGACTGACAGCGATCCTAGCGGGCGGCGTGGCCATGCTCTCGGCGACGCTCGGCCTCGTCATCGTCTCCGCGGCTCAATTGCTGCTCGTGCCCTATGCCGTTCCATTCATCCTGATCGGAGTTCTGATAGCGACCCAACTCGCATGGAAGCGCTTCCCACCCACGGTGTTCGTCGGGCTCTGCTTCTTGATCGCGAACCTACATTACTATCTGATTCGGGCCGACGGCGTTCACCTGTTCATCTTGGCCGGAGCGGTCGCCATCGTCGTGGCTGCGGGGATTGCGAGCCAGCCCCAGCTGCCGAGAGTGGCAGCGCTCGCGATGTTGCTCTGGTTGATGATGCAATTTCCGCCACCGATTAATCATATCGGAATTGCTCAGTGGCTTTGGCCGGCAAGTCCCAATGCAATACGGCCAGCGCTACGGGCCCTTTCGAACCGTCACTCCTTCTTGGCGTTGGGCGACTCCGCACGCCTCCGGAACGGCGAACCGCTGCTCGAGTTCGAACGCCGGTTCTTCCCGGACGCAACCGAGATTTCAGTCGTCCGGTATATCGATCGCGTTGCGGCACCGAACGATGCCGTTTTCATGGGACTGGCCAGCCATGATCGGACGCGAGTCAATAGTGCTCGCTTGTCGTGGATACTACCGAGACCCTTGGCCTCGCGTTACTTGGAGCTCGAACCGGGAATCATCACCTCGGAATCCGTGCAACGCGAGGTGGTCCAGTCGCTCGAGGAAGGCGTCCGTTGGCTTGTCTTGCAGGACACCCCCAACACCGGGACGGCCAAGTATCCGTTCCCGCGATCGACCGTGCTCGATCAGTACATCGCCGCCAACTACAAATGTGATGTGTCATTTGGCAAGCTGCAGGTGTGCTGCCGACTCCAAGCCTGCCCTTCCCCGTGAAAATCGAACTCAGCGCGGCACGGATCGCGGCGCTAAAGCGGCTTCCACCGGCAGGCAAGAGAATGGGGCATTCTTACTCAAGGCCCGAAGCGCTGCTTTCCTGTGAACTAGCACTACTGCCAGAAAGTTTTCCATTGGTCGAGTTTCGTGAGAAGGCCGTGTTATGGCCCAAGAAGTCTCGGAAATCGCTGCGGCGGCTCGACTGGAAAAGTTCTTCGGTCGAGTCGGCACACACCTGAAGGACTGGCGAAAGCGGGAATCGTTCGCCATGTACGCGTTCGGTATCCTCGGCGACGGGGAACGTAAGAGCGCCGAGCCGATTGCGGCTCGGGCCTGTGCCGATCCGGACCAGACCAACAACGTGCACAGCAAGCTCTGCTATTTCCTTGGTCGGAGCGAGTGGGATGACCGGGCGGTTCGCCTAGACGCCGCCCGGTACGCGATCGAAGCCGTCCAGAAGCGTGAGCCCATCACGACTTGGATTATCGACGACACGGGCTTCCTCAAGCAGGGAACGCATTCCGTCGGCGTGCAGCGGCAGTACACAGGCTCGGCGGGAAAGATCACGAACTGCCAAGTCGGGGTGAGCTTGGCGGTCGCTACGAGTAGCGAGCAGATCCCGGTCGACTTCGATCTCTACCTGCCGGAGATGTGGGCGCAAGATCCGTCACTTCGAGCGGAAGCCAAGATTCCGGATTCAGTGACCTTCAAGACGAAGATCGAGTTGGCGTTGGAGATGATCGAACGCGCGGCGCGCGCCGAGATCCCCGGCGACATCATTCTCGCCGACGGAGGATACGGTGGCAGCTCAGACTTCCGGAACGCCATCCGTTTGCTGGGATTCGACTTTGGCGTGGGCATCCAATCGAACGTGCAAGTGGTGAAGCTTGACCGTCTCGGTCGGGCCCGCGGCGAGGCGACCACCGTGCTCGATTTGACGATGGCACTCGGCCACAAGGCCTTCCGAAAAGTCACCTGGCGCAGCGGCTCGAAGGCGAAACTCAGCTCGCCCTTCTGCTTCATCCGCGTGAAGACCGCACACGATGACGGTAGCGTCGTTGCTGATCGAGAGCCGCTCTGGCTCGTTGCTGAGTGGCTCGACGGTGAAGAGACGCCCACGAAATTCACGCTCACCACATTGCCGCGACGCATGAGTCGAAAGCAGATCGTCCGGATCTTCAAGGAGCGCTGGCGCACCGAGCGGATGTACGAGGACCTCAAGGGCGAGCTTGGACTCGACCACTTTGAAGGCCGCTCCTTTACCGGCTGGCACCATCACGTCTCAGTCGTCTTATGTTGCTACGCCTTCGTCGTATCCGAGCGCGTCAGCGCTTTTCCCCCCTCGGCCAGAAGGCGCTGTCGCGACGGTGAGATCCCCGTCGCGGCCTGAGCGACACTTCGCCGACTCCTTCATCACTGCACGCCTCGCAATCGCGCTCTTCCTCACCCGCTGGCTGCCGCGCTGCCCCTTCTGCCATCGGCCACACACCCCATCACGATGCTCGCAGCACCAATCTACCCGAACCGCATGACCGACTCTCTGGCAGTAGTGCTAGAGCACGCGGCGCGAACCCTTGCCGGAGCCGTGCTGCGCGACTATCGTACGTTTCGAGGGTTTGCAGGATCAATGTCGCAATCGAAGAACCTGGAGCTGACCGACCTGCGCGAGTCCGTGGCTCGCTCAGAGCCTATGTCCAACCGTGCCAGCGTTGCCGTCGGGGCGCCTTGCCCTGCATGTAACGCCAGCGCGGTGATGCGACACGTAAACGTCCCCGATCACGAGTACGCTCTGTCGTATGTGGCGCGCTATGCCCACTGCCGTGCCTGCAAGACGGTATACCAGGACCCCATGCCCGACGAGTCACAGCTCGGAGGCTACTACCCTCCGAGCTATCACAGCATGACCGACGGCGGTTGGCTGATGCGGCGCCGGCGCGCGATGCGCGTCAGTAGGCTGGCAAAGTTGACCGGGACCGAGCCGACGGTGGTTCTGGACTACGGCTGCGGAAATGGCTCGTTCCTCGTCACCGCCTCTCGTCAATTGTCGCAACACCGTTACGTTGGCTTCGAGTATTCGGAAGAAGCAAGTCGACAGGAGCTGGAGGGCGGAAAGGTTTTGATCGTCCGCGGCCAACTACGGCACCTGACGGACGAGCTTGAGGGTGTCGGCAAAGTCGGAGTGCTGATCATGAATCATGTGGTCGAGCATCTGCCCGACCCGTCCGCGGTCATGCGCGCGCTCGCGCCACACATGGCCGAAAGAGCGATCTTCGACGGCCAAACCCCCAACGCCGATTCACTGGAGCACCGCATCTTCGGTACCCGCTGGAGCGGCTATCACGCGCCCCGACACACCGTCGTCTTCTCGCGCTCGGGACTCTTTGAGTTCATGTCGCGCCACGGCTACTCCGATATCGCCATCCGTGGCGCGTTCAACCCGGCCGGAGTCGCGGTCAGCCTAGGAACGTTACCCCAGCGAGCAGAGGGATTGATCGTGCGGAAAGGCGCGTCCTGGTTTGCTTTGGTCGCAGTTGCCTCGGCGCTCATGCCCATCGATCTCATCTCCGGCTTCCCGGGCATGATAAACTTCGTCGGAAAACGCAGGCAGGGCCTCTAATGTTGGAGCTTGAGGGATGAGCAAGGTGACCAAGCGATCCGACCTCAAGTCCTTTATCGTCATCGTAGCGAACATCGCGTTCGTTTTCGCTCCGATCTATCTTGCCGCACTCAGTGGTCTCTCGCCGCTGCTCCTGGTTTATTGGCTGTGGTTCGGGCTGAGCATGCAAGGTTTGCTGAACCTGTTGCACGAGACGGCTCACCTTCACGTGTTCCGCGCGCGGCGGGCCAATGAGTTCTTGGGGAGGTGGGTGCTGGGCCCATTGATGTTCTCGGACTTCGATCGCTATCGAGAGATCCATTGGGCGCATCATCGAAACATCGGCCAGCATGGAGATCCGAAGTACAGCTACAAGATCGACATCCGCGGTTCGCGCTCACTCGCCTTTATTTTTCGGAGCTTGGTGCTGATCGAGGCGATTCGCAAGCTGCGCTACGTTCACGGTGACGCGAAGCCCAAAGTTAAAACCAACGGCGGGCGTAGCTGGATCATGCGCACTACGATCGTGCAGAGCGCCTTCATCGGTTCGCTTTGTTTGATTCCGCACGGCGATCTCGGGCACGTGTTGCTGGGTGTCGTGTGCGCGTATGGGTTCGTTTATTTCTACGGCATCTTGTCGCTCACGGTGATGGCCGCCAATCTGCGAGCAATCGCAGAGCATCAACTCGGGGACAGTCAGCTGGAGGTCGCCGGGGTAGCGGCGCTCAGAAATCTCGCATCGACCCCGGTCACCTGGTTGATCTTTGGATCGTATGGCTTTGCGGAACACGCGGCGCACCATCGGTCTCCCTCAATCCCATATTACTTGTTGCGGACCGAGGCTCTCGAGATGACAGGTCCAAGTCTCGGTTATTTCGAGGTTTTGTCGAAGATAGTGGGCTCACGCGTGGACAACCAAAGTATTCGGCCTGCCCGACGAATGTTGATGTTTTGAGCACAACCGGCCCACGCGGCGCATTCAGCGCGCCGTAAATCCCCATCATTCCGACCGTGGTCGCTTGCCAGCTCCGCGGGTGTATTCGTCAGCGATGATCCGGGCGTGGGCCTGCCAGGTGTAGCGGCTACGGATTCGATCGCGGGTTTCCGCGCTCGGCCGCGCGCCCGTCGCGCACAGCTCTTCGATGGTTCGCACCCATTCGTCCACATCGGCCAGCGAACAGAAGCGCACGCCTTCGAAGCCAACCTCTCGCAATACGGGAATATCGCTGGCGATCACCGCTGCGCCACACGCCAACGCTTCGATCACTGGAATACCGAAACCCTCGGCCAGACTCGGCACGACCACGGCGGCTGCCCCCGCATATAAGCTCGCTAGCTCCTGTCGGGAGATACCCCGTCGCTGCTGGATATATGCAGCCAAACCTCGATGTTCCACGTAGCGGCGTTGTGCGTCGGTCCAAGGACCGCCGATCTGCACCAGTTCGAGCCCGGGAACGCGTTGGCGGACGCTGGCGAACATTTGCAGCAAGAGCTCGACATTCTTGCGCGGAGTGCACGCGCCGACGTGAAGTAAATACGGACGTTTTGCCCCGCCTTCCGCGGGCCTGTCGAGAAATTCCGCGGCGACGCCCAACGGGGCTTGAACGAGCCGGGATGCGGGCACGAGCTGGTGATGCAAGATCTCCTCACGCACAGTCGACGTGCTGTGAAACACGACACGTGCGTGACGCAGCCCCTGCAGGAGCAGCTCGGATAGCAGCATGCGGGAGCGCGGAGCCCGGGAACCTGGCAGGATGGCCCGATAGGCGTCGATATCGTGGCAATAAATCCCCACGCGATCGCGGGGAAAGAGCAACGCCAAATGCCCGTAGCTGTGGTCGGCGATATGAAAGTAGTCAGCCCTGAACCGCGTCGCCGCGAGCTCGATCGGGAGCTGTACGAAACGACCGATGGCACGATCGAGCGCGGTCGGCGGTCGCCCGTGACGGGTCATTCTGAGCGGGGGGCGAATGAGCACGCCCGCCACGTCGTGAAGGCGAGTTAGGTGTGTCGCGAGCTGCTCGGCCGCAAGGTCCATACTCGGCCATTTTTCCTCCAAGAGGTCTGCGATGACTGCGATGCGCGACAGTGAGGCCTCCAGGCTCGGCGGACCGGTTACTCTTCGGACACGAAACCGGCCGGCAATTTTTCGGCTAGATCGCGTGCAACGGTAGTGTGTGTGAGCGTCTGCTCGACATAATGGCGGCCTCGAGCTCGATGCTGCTCCAGCAGGGTCGGCTCCTTCAGCAGCCGCGTCAAGCAAGCGGTCAGCTCGCTCGCTTGCCCCTCGCGGAAGATCAGCCCGCCGCCGGAGCGTCCAATCAAGTGCGGGATCTCACCCGAGTCCGAACCAACGACCGCTGCGCCGCAAGCCATCGCCTCGACCAAGATCCGTCCGAACTGTTCCTTCCAGCGGCGCGTGGTGCGCGAGGGAAGAACGAGCACGTCGATTGCGGCCAGCAAGGTTCCAACGCGATCGTGGCTGAGCGCGCCGAGCATGCGATAGCGGTCCGTTGGCAGCGAAGCCAGCGCGCGTTGGGCGTCCGCTTCGGCGGACCCATTGCCGACGCAGCAAAAGAACCAGGGCGGAAGCGCTGCGTCCTGCGCGAGTCCCTGCAGCGCCGAGGTGAGATCGAGCAAGCCTTTTTCCAACGTCAGACGGCCGAAATAGCCGATCACCACGGCGTTCCGAGGGATCCCGAATTCGTCCCGGACCCGATGCTTCTCGCCCTCCGAGAGGGGTTTGAACAGCTCGGGATCATATGAATGATGCAGCTGTCGAATCCGGCCGTGGAAGCCCTTGGTGCGGAGCACCTGTTCGACCTCGTCCGAGACCGCGAATGCGCCCGCTGCGCGCCGGTACACCCACTGCTCCAGGCTGGAGAACGGCCACGGGATCGTCTTGTTCAAGTTCTCCTTGGTGAAGAACCAGACCTTGGCCCGTGGGAACTCGAGATACGTCTGGAGTGCAGCCAAGCTCCACGGCTCTTCATCCAGGAAGACCAGTTCAGGCTCCCAGCCGGCCAGTGCACGGCGCAACCGTGAACGGTAAAAGAACAGCGACCCTTTGCCCGAAAGGGCAACCGGAAGCGGAACCACTCGCAACGAGCGATCGCTGTCACGTGCTTCGAAGCGAAGACCGCGAATGAGGTCCCCCTTCCATTCGCGCGGGACGACCATCGTGACATCCGCGCCGAAACGCGCGAGTGCTTGGAACACGGCACGGTTTACTTCGAGCACGCCGGCGTGAGACAGGACGAGGATCTTTTTTTTGTCAGCCACGATCACCCTGACGTCGCGACGAGTGAGCACCTGATGAGTGCACGCGACGGGGGCCGAGCTCGACCGAGTCGTACCTGAAGACGTTTTTCATGACTAGTGACGCATGAGCCAACTGTTCCGGACGTCGTGAAGCCGTCGAGCCAATAGGTAGGCGCGAGTGCCCAGCCGAAGAGGAGCGCGCGCGGCAAGAGCCTGCGCGAGCAAAGTGGGATCCGTATAGCTGTGCGGATAGTACCGCGAACGCATCACTTCGAGGGCCCGCGCCTGCTCACCCGCACGAAGCAAGCGATCGACAGCGCTGCGCGTCGCGGGAACCATGAATGCGCGTTTCGTGCTCTCGACCGCTTGGGGCACTGGGATGGCCTCCAGATATTTGACGAGCCGTTCTGCAAACAAGCCGCCGGCCGTCGATGACTCGGCGTGCGTTCGAAACTCAGCCAGGTAGGCCGGGTCGTGATCGAAGCGTGCGCCCTCGGCCGCTAGTCGGGCGAAGAGCTCGATCTCGGGCGTGTTCAAGTCCGTCTTGATGCCGAGACGCTTGATGTCGGCTGCGCGAACCAGAGCGGAGGTCATCGGCACCGAGTTACTCCAAACACAGCGGGCGGTGTCCTGAACTTTGCCGCGGGGCAACGAGTGCCTTTGGTAACGCAAGGTCCACTCCTCCGATTCCCTCTCGAGCCTTTTGCCGTGCTCGTCGATCACGTAGTGGTTCGAGAACAATACCGAGGAATCAGGGGCCGCTATTTGCAGGAGACTCTCGCAAAATGAGGGTAACAGGCGGTCGTCATCACCCTGGATCACGAGCCATTGGCCTCGTGCGGCGGACACGCATTCATTCCAGTTGCCGCCGAGGCCCAGGTTCTTCTCGTTTTTTCGGTAACGCACACGACTGTCCGCCTGGACCACGCCCTCGGACCAGCGCTTGAGCTCGGCAGAGTCCCCATCGTCACTGATCAGCACTTCGATGTCCTGCAGGGTCTGAGCTCGCGCGGCGGCAACGGCCTCCTTGAGGTAGCCCAGGCGTCGGTAGGTCGGGATGCAGATGGTGACCATCGGCGGCATGTGTCCTCAAGCTAGCATTTGTATTCATCGCCAGTCACTGACCCAACCCGGAAGTCGCGTCGAAGAGCCTGGCATTCCGGATTGGCCTCGAATGAGGCAACGGTGCGCTTCGGGATCGGGCGGGCTCCGCGGCAGGTGCGACGCCCCGCAGACCTTGTTATGCAGCGCTTTCCGAGGTACTGAACCCACTGTGCTCGAAGTCGCAACTAGAGTTCCTGGGCGTGAGGGCAACGTCGACGACGCCGAGCGGAGGGCTGGCAAGCCCAAGCCCTGGCTCGTCGGGTTCGCCCTGATCCACCTGACCTGTCAACTGCTGCTTCTGATCCCGGCTCTCTCCGGCGTGCGGATTGTCGTTCGCATGGCAGCCTTCGGTGTGAGCCTGGCGTTTCTGGTGCTCATTCCGACCAGGCGCACCCTGCGCACGCCGCTCAGAACCTGCGCGCTATGCATTTTGGCGTTGCTCGGGCTCGAGTTTTTCCACCCTGAGGGCAGCGGATTGTTGGGGGCGCTTGCCGCCATCATGCTCAATCTTGCCGTGCTGGCTCCGATATTCTGGGTGCCTAGGACGGGCACGACCAGTGCGAACCTGCAATCACTGGTCACGATCCTCTGGCTTTTCTATTCGATCAGCGCGGTCCTCGGCGTGCTACAGGCGTATTTTCCGGGGCGCTTTCAGCCACCGCTGTCGGCGGTCCTTGCCGCCAACAGCCGTAACCACCTGGCAGGACTCGAGATTGAGCTCGCATCCGGCGCGCGCGTATTTCGCCCGATGGGACTCACCGACAGTCCGGGCGGCGCCGCCTTCGCCGGGCTGTACTCCGTGCTCTTGGGAACGGGCATGCTCCTGTCATCGAAGCCTCCTTTCAAAGGAGCGCGGCTGGTTTCGGTCGCGAGCATGCTCGCTGGCTTGGTGTGCCTGTATTTATGCCAGATCCGATCGCTGCTGGTGATGGCAGGTGTGTGCGTAGTGACGCTGCTCGCGCTGTTGTTGATCACCGGCAGCATCTCGAGGCTCGTTGGCTTGCTCGGGGCGGTGGGCGCGATCATCCCCGGTGCATTCGCGTTGGCGCTGACAATCGGCGGCAAGTCGATGACCGCTCGGCTCACGACCCTGGTTGAGTCGAATCCGGGAGCAGTCTACTATGCCAACCGCGGGCGCTTCCTCGAGTCGACACTGAACCATTACCTGCCCCTTTACCCTCTGGGCGCGGGCCTCGGTCGCTGGGGGATGGTGTACGCGTACTTCGGCAATGGGGCAGAGTCCTTGTGGGCCGAACTGCAGTGGACCGCTTGGCTCTTCGACGGAGGCGTCCCCTTGGTCTTGCTTTACCTGACAGCGATTCTACTTGCGACCTGGGGGTGCCAAAAAGTTGCGCTGGGCCGCATCGCCGATGCAGACCCCTCACTGAGTCTTTGGGGTGCGGTGATCGTCGCGTACAACGTGGGCGCGATCGCGATTTGCTTCAACTTCCCGCTTTTTGCAAGTACGGGCGGCGTGGAGTTCTGGCTGCTCAACATGGCGGTCCTGAGCGCGGCTCAGAACGCGAAACGCGGCGTTCCTCGAAGTATGCTCGCGTAGAGCTCGACGTGCGCGTCGACCACTTTATCGACATGAAACTCGGCAAGAACTCGCCGCTGGGCGGCTTCGCCCAACGAGCGCGCGTACGACTCGTTCTCGATTAGTGTGTTCATGGCTGCCGCCAGAGCGTGCGGATCGCTCGGGGCGACGATCAAGCCCGTCACTCCGTGCGGGTTGACGTACGGCACGCCAGATTTGAGATCCGTCGAGATTACCGGGCGCCCCGCGGCCATGGCCTCGAGTTGCACCATGCCGAACGCCTCGCTGGGCGCAACGGATGGCAGCACCAAGAAGCGCGCGCACTTATACAGAGAACGCAGTCGGACGTCGGGCACTGCGCCCAGGAATTTGACTCGATCCGCAATGCCGGTCCGCGCAGCCTGTTCGACGAGCCGAGTCTTCAACGGGCCGACTCCAACGATGGCAAGGCGTAGCCGCGGGCTCAGACGCAACGCATCGAGCAGCACGTCGACCCCCTTGTAGTACACGAGGCGACCAACGAACAGCGCGAGCGGCTCGGTTTGCCACGCGGCCGGTAGCTGCCCGTCCCAAACGACAGGCGCATCGAGATAAGGCAATGCGTCGATCGGGAAATGAATGACGCGACACTTCGCTTCGAACGCGCCGAGCACGGGGGAGTGCTCGATGTGCTTCGGCGTTGCTGCGATCAGCGCCGCCGCGCGCCGATAGAGCAACGATTGTACCGCGGTGGCCGGCGCGCCGAGGAGGCGTTGCCGCACGATGTCACTATGGTGGGTGACGACGATTGGTTCCGTTCTGCGCGCAGCCAAGAGGGCCAGTGCACCAATTGGATTTGGCGTGTGAAAATGCAAGGCGTCGAAGCGCAAACGGCGAAGCGTGCTCACGATCCGCCAGTTCAACGGCTGGGAATTGAGCTCCGCAGTTCTCCCGAGGCGCAGCACCCGCACGCCATCGATTGTCTCGTCGACGGTAGCCGAGCTGTCGTTCGAAACGAGGGCGGTGACTTCGACTCCCCGCCCCGCCAACCCCCGGCAGAGCTGCTCGACGACGGTCTCGATGCCCCCTCGATAGGGCGCGTAGTACTTACCGACGTGTAGAACCCGCATCCGAACCGAGTGGCGCGAAGAGCCACCACGTGCTCGCGCATCAACGATCTCTTGCCTGACTTCTGCCGGGTATGCAAGCGCCTCACGAAGGGTGACCGGCTCAGGCAAGCTCCGCTTCTTCGTCACTCGTCATTTTCGATGCGGAAGTTCGGCAGCTTCACTACGGTAGCGTGCGGAGCAATGTCGAACTCGCTCAAAGTCCTGCACGTTTATAGCGGCAACTTATTCGGTGGGGTCGAACGCATGCTGATCTCGCTGGCCACGTTGGACGCCGCGCAAGACCGGCCACACTTTGCGCTGTGCTTCGAAGGCAGACTATCCCACGCACTGCAAGCCGAGGGCGCGACAGTTGCCTTCCTTGGGCCAGTTCGCCTTCGCAACCCGTTCAGCGCGATGCGCGCGCGCAGGGCGCTCGCGCACGTGCTCAGCGCGGGCAATTTGGATGCGGTGGTGTGCCATAGCGTCTGGACTTACTGCATTTTCGCCTCTGTCGTCGCTCGGGCGGGACGCGCTCCGATCTTGTACTTGCACGACATTCCGGACCCGAAAAATCCATTCTATCGTTGGGCTTGGCGCAGGCCGCCGGCGTTGTGCATCGTCAACAGTAGGACCACCGCCGAACCCCTGCGACGCATGCGACCGCTAGTACCGGTGCAAATCGTGCATCCATTGGTCAATCCGCCCCGACCTCCCGACATTGCCGCAGTTCACCGGTTGAGAGCTCGATGGGCCGCCGCACCCGAGGATCTCGTTATCCTGCAGGCGAGCCGATTCGATTCCTGGAAAGGCCACCGGAACTTACTCCGAGCTCTCGGCGAGATGAGCGACGTGCCCGGTTGGCGTTGCTGGATCGCAGGGGCTCCGCAGCGACCCGAGGAGGAACGGTACAAGCGAGAGCTCGTGCATCTGACCGATACTCTAGGAATCGCAGACCGAGTAAGTTTCATCGGGCACCGGGACGATATGGACACGACGTTGGCCGCCTGTGATGTCTACTGCCAACCGAACGAGACCCCGGAACCATTCGGGATGGTCTTCGTCGAAGCGCTATATGCCGGTAAGCCCGTCGTGGGCCGCGCGCTCGGCGGGGCCTTGGAGATCGTGACGCCAGAGTGTGGCATTCTGTGTCCGCCCGGCGCGGAAGCGCTAGCCGCGGCACTGCGGCGCCTGCTCGAGAATGAAAGCCTTCGCAAGGAGATGTCCGAGGTCGGTCCGGCGCGCGCGGCCGCGCTGTCCGGCCCCGGACCATTCAGCGCGCAATTCCGGGCCGCGCTCGCCAGCGTAGATGTTGCACCCCACTGAGCAACCGGCCGCGCTAGGGCTCGTTCCCCTGTCAGACCGTGCTCGAAGGCTTTCTGGCAATGACCAGAACATTGTCGCTGAACGCGCGGCCCTTGGCACCGGAGCTCGCTCGCAGCGGGGACGGCCAGTCGCGTGGGGTAAACGGCACCCGCCCGCGTCCGGAATATCGAACCGCTACGTCTTCGAGCGCGTTTTCGCGGCACATGCGCACTAAGTCGACCTCCAGAAGCGCGGAAATGTGGGCTGGATAAAGCCCCGGGCGCTCCTGAAAATGCACGAATTCGTTCTTCGACAGCAACGTGAGCTTGGACAACACGCTCAGCTGATTGGGTGTAGTGACGACGATCCATCCCCCTGGCGAGGTGAGCCGCACGAGCTCGCGCATTAGCGCGCGCGGGTTCTCGACGTGTTCGATAGTCTCGACACAGGCGACGACATCGCAAGTACCGTCGGGGAGCGCCACGCTGCCAGCGTCGAGGTTCGCGAGCACGAATTCGACGTCGGCTGGCAATCCGTCGTGGCGAATCGCGTCCGCTCCGATGTACCGCTCACAGACGCTCTGCACGCGGGAGCGCAAACTGCCGGTCCCACAGCCGACGTCCAAAAAGCAGCGTGCATGAATGCCTCGTTCGGTCAGCGCTGCCAGAACGGCAGTGTGAATGACTGCCGCGCTTTCGCCGGCGCTGAGCCGCGCGCGTTTCTCGACATCGAACTCAGCCATTGACTTGCCCGTGGACTGTCGCTGAATGTCCGTCGAAATTCCA
This sequence comes from Pseudomonadota bacterium, assembly GCA_037200885.1. Lineage (GTDB taxonomy): Bacteria > Myxococcota_A > Polyangia > Polyangiales > Polyangiaceae > PMG-095. The sequence continues at coordinate 1,675,615 of JBBCIN010000002.1, read as the reverse complement.
ACACAAATCGACTCGTTCTCGCACCTGATTGCTCGCGAGACGCGCCCCAGGCGTTCTAATGGAAATGGTAGCCCATGAGAGTACTGTTCGTTAGTCCGGCGGCCGAGCTGGGCGGCGCCGAACGATGCCTGCTCGACTGCGTCGCGGCGCTTCACGAACACGGAGGCGTGCACGTCGACGTCGTGACGCTCGCCGATGGTCCGCTGGTCAAAAGAGCCCAGGAGCTTGGCGCGAGCACACAGGTGGTCCAGGCACCACGCAACCTAGCGCTGCTTGGCGAGAGCGGCTCCGGCTCGGAGTCCGGCGGCGCAATGCTCAGCCTGCTATCGGCAGCACCCAGCGTAGCGCGTTTCCTCGCCCGTCTCCGCGACGCCGTGGTCGGAGCGAGACCCGACGTGGTCCACACCAACGGGATGAAAGCTCATCTACTCGGGGGGCTGGTCACTCCGGCGCGGGCACGCCTGGTGATTCACCTGCATGATTTCATCGGCGCACGGCGGGCGTCGAAATGGCTTTTGCCAGCGCTTCAGCGTGTTCGACGACGAGCGGTATTCATCGCCAATTCGCAGGCCGTCGCCCGAGACTTCGCCCGCATCGCACCCGGCGCCAACGTTCGAACGGTATATAACGTCGTCGATACGCATTACTTCAGTGAAGGTCCGGCGGAACCCGACTGGCTCGCGTCTTTGGCCGACGTCGTACCTCCCGCACCGGGAACCACGGCGTTCGGTCTGGTCGCAACCTACGCGCGTTGGAAGGGTCATGGTCTGTTCATCGAAGCCGCCGGGTTACTGAAAAAGGCTCGGCCCGAGCTGCCCGTGCGGTTCTACGTAGTTGGTGGCCCGATTTACGAGACTCGCGGCTCCCAGGTCCGCGCCCACGAGCTCCTCCAACGGGCTCGTTCCGAAGGCATCGAGTCGCACTTCGGGCTCGTTCCTTTTCAGAGTGATATTGCGCGCGTTTACCGCAGCCTAAACGTCGTCGTACACGCAAGCACTCAGCCTGAGCCGTTTGGTCGCACCATCATCGAGGCGATGGCGTGCGCTCGCCCTGTGATCGTTGCGCGCGCCGGTGGCGCTGCAGAGCTGTTCGACGACGGAGCCAATGCCTTTGGCTTCGAGCCGGGGAACGCGGCCCAGCTGGCCGAGGCCATGATTCGCGAGCTCGATCCGAGCGAACGCGCACGTCTAGGGCGGGCGGCTCGCGAACACGCCGTACGTGGCTTCGGCCGGTCGCGGCTAGCTCCCGAGCTCCTGCGGGTGTACGCGCCGTAGCGCAATTGTCGATAACACCTGCTCGTTAGCGGCCAGGCCAGCGGATTTCATTCACTAGCTCGCCGTGATACCAGAGATCCTCACGTGAGTTCTGCAACGGTAAGAGGACCAGGCAGGCGCTTCGAGTTCGTCGATGCGCTTCGTGGACTCGCGGCTCTGGCGGTCGTGCTCCCGCACGCGGTGGGCCTTTTCATCTACCCAACGGACAGCTGGCTGTCGCGGTTATTCGTGCGACTCGCGGACTATGGCAGGAGCAGCGTCGAAGTCTTTTTCGTCGTCAGCGGCTTCGCCATTGCCTACTCCTTGCGCGATGCAACGACGGACGGCTTCAGCTTGGGGCGCTTCATGCTGCGCCGCGCGGTCCGCCTCGATCCTCCCTATTGGGTGGGCTTGCTATGGAACGGCTTGGTGGTGGCAATCCGGGCGCGCGCCACGCACCACCCGATCTTCCTGCCACAACCAGGGAAGGTGCTCGCGCACCTGTTTTATCTTCAGGATATCTTGGGCTTGGGCCAGTTCAACATCGTATTTTGGACTTTGTGTCTGGAATTCCAGCTCTATTTCGTTTTCGCGGCGATGATGCGCTTGGCACCTTCCCTTTGGTCCGGAGCGCGCGAATCGAAGCTCGGCAGCGCTGCCGAGACCGATACGTATGGTTGGCTGATGGTCGCAGCCTTCTCCGCGTCGCTCGTCATTAGCCACACGGTTTGGCCGATGGGTCCGGGTTGGTTCGTGCCCTTCTTCTATTTGTTCTTGTCGGGTTCTCTGGCGGCTTGGCGAACTCTCGGGCGCATTTCTGACAGAGTTTTTCAGCTGTGCCTATTGGCGATGGGGCTCGCGCTTTTTTCGAGGCCTGAGCTCGCGCGGGTGCTTGGTTTTCTCACCGTGCTCGTGCTCTACGCGGCCATCCGTCGCGATGCTTTACATCGTTGGCTCTCGGCGCGCTGGGCTCAGTGGCTCGGGCGCATCTCGTACTCGATTTATTTGATTCACGCGCCGTTAGCCGTGTTCTTCCTGGGCTTGCGGACACGCATATCGAGCGACTCGGGGCTCGTATCGCTCGCTTGCCTATTGGGGACCTACGTCTGCACCGTGGCGTTGGCATCGCTGCTTCACGTCGCCGTCGAAGTGCCCTGTCTGCGCCTGGCACAGCAGCTGAAGCGCCCACGGTCTCTCGAAGGCTCTGGCGTTCAGCAAGCACCGCCAGCGTAACACGATTTCTTCGTCCCTCACGGGCGCGGCTCGACAAGATCATTCAGAAAATCTGTACCTCTCCGCACCATGCAAGCCTCCTCCCCTGCTCCGCCCTCGGCGTTTCATCGAACTCTTCCCAGACGTGTGGCATGGATCACGCCGGATTATCCGCCAGACCGCGGAGGGGTCAGCGATCACTCGAGCGCAATGGTGCACGAGCTGCGCTCCGAAGGGCACGATGTTTTAGTTTGCGCGCGGCCCCACGACCGAAGCTTTGCCCGTTTGGACGCGGAGCTCGCCGCATACGGTCCAGATTTGGTGATCGTGGCGTATGTCCCGCTCGGCTACGCACCGCACACCGGCGGCATCGCGCCTGCCTTCGGTTGGTGGAGCATCGGGCTGCGCAAACGACTCCGTTGCCAGGCCATTCTACTCGCCCACGAGGCCAGCCTGCCGGCGGCGAATCATTGGCAGGCCCGGGAATTCAAGCTCTTTGCCCTTGCGGCGGCGCAGAGTGCGCAATTCTCGATCTTGGCCGCGTGCTTCGATTCAGTGCTGTTTTCGAATGCCGGGACGGAGCGTCTTTGGACGCGCCAGATCTCATGGTTGGCCGATCGCTTTCACACCATCCGGATTTGCTCGAACATTCCTTTCCAATCGAGCGCTGACCCCGCGGCAGAGTTGACGGCCGCGGGCTACTCCGTGCCGACGCCAACGATTTTGTTTTTCGGGACCGGTCACCAATCCGTGCTCTTCGACTACGTGGAAGAGGCGTTCACCGCACTGCTCGAGGTCGAGCCAAACGCCCGCCTCGTGATCGTGGGAATGAGCTCTGAAAAGCTGCATGAACTTCGGCCTTCGCTGGCAGATCTCGGTGCTCGAGTTCATGCCCTGGGCTATGTCGCCGCGCCGCAGGTCTCCCTCTGGCTGCAAGTCGCAACGCTCGTCCTGGCGCCGCTCGTTGAAGGAGTGAGTGCGCGCAAGGGGACCGTGATGGCGGCCCTGCAGCACGGTCAAGCCGTGGTCACTACCCGTGGTGCCCACACGCTCGAGGACATCGCTTGGGATCAGATCTGCATTCCCGCGCCGCTCGATCGCCAAGCGTTCGCCGCGGTCGCCGTCAAAGTCTTCCTCGATTCCGAACTGCGAGCACGGGTTGGCCGCGCCGCGCGAGCGGAATACGATGCGCACGCTTCGACGCGCGTGACGGCCGCGAGGATTTTGGCATACGCCGATCAACCCGAGGGCGGAGAGGGCCCGGCCTCCTGATCGCCCGCTGGCGGCTCGGCGTTTCGTGCGACTTTGCGCCATGGTTCCTGTGGTATGGTGCGGATTCACGGCTTTGGATTGGGCGCGATCATGGACAAGAAGCAAGCGGCAGCGCGACAATCCGACGTCTACCTGGAGTTGCGCAGAAGCCTTCTCCCACCCGAGCGGGTCAGAGAGCTCAGCCAACTCAGGCCGTGGCGGGTGGCTGTGGATGCCGCCTTTTGTTGGGCGCTCATCGTCGCAGCTTGGGTGATGGTCGCACTCGAGCCCACCTGGTGGTCCGTTCTCGTTGCTATTCCAATCGTCGGAACGCGCTACTACGCGCTGTGGGTGATTGGGCACGATGGCCTGCATCGCCGGTTGTTCCCCAAAGCGCGTCACAGCGATCTATTCGGCGATCTGTTCGTGTTCGCACCGATCGGCGCCATCACGAGGCTAAACAACCGCAACCACCTCGACCATCACCACCACTTGGCGACCGCCCTGGACCCAGATCGCCACAAGCACGGCAGCTTCAACAAGACGACGCTGCTCGAGCTGGTTGGTTTTCTGAGCGGCGTGTCGAGCCTATTGCGCTCCGTCAGAAACGTCTTCACTCAGAAGCCCAAGGGGGGCTCGGAGCAGGCGGAGACACGACGTTATACGCTACGGGATCTGAGCATCTTGATTGCGTGGCAGGTCGCGCTCATCGGCGGCCTATCGTGGGCAATCGGCTTTTGGGCTTGGCCCGTACTCTGGTTGTTCCCGGTCTACGTTTTTACATTTCTAGGCGACAACGCCCGGGCCTTCGTCGAACATTCCCATCCCGAAAGCGACGCGCACGCCGACCGCCACCGTTTGGTGACCGTTACCAGCAACCCGCTCGAACGCGTGTTCTTCGCGCCTATGCACATGAATCTTCATACGGCTCATCACCTTTGGCCGTCGATCCCCTACTATAACTTGCCGATCGCCGAGCGAGAGCTGCGCCGGTTTCCTGCGGCACGGGAGATCGACATGCGCGACTCTTACGTCGGCTATATTTGGCGCTACATGCGAAATCTGCGCATTCAAGACGACGGCTCGGAATCGAAGAGCGTGAGCTCGACATGACCGACAGCGTCGCATTCGAGGCTGCGCCTAGCGAGGATATCGAGGAAGAAGCCCCCCCTGAAGAGCTGCTGGCGCGCCGTGTTCCCACGATTTCCACCGAAGACGTGCCGTTGTGTCCAGTTTGCCAGGCCAGCACGTATCGCGCGTTTGCCCGCGGTTTCGATTACGAGCTCCTGACCTGCGCGAATTCTTGGCGCTTCGTTGGCTGTGAAACGTGCGAGCACGTGTGGCTCAACCCACGCCCGGCAATCAGCGCATTGCCCCTGATTTATCCGCCGACCTACTACGCCTACGACTACGAAAAGAAGATCAATCCAATTGCAGTGCGCGGCAAAGAGCTGCTCGACAAGTTCAAGGTCGACGGGATTTTGCGGCACTTGCTCGCGCCCGCGCGCCGTTACTTGGATATCGGCTGCGGCAGTGGCCGGTTCCTCAAGGTAATGGAGACCAAGGGCTTGTCGAGAGAGAACCTGTACGGTCTCGAGCTCGACAAGGCATGCGCAGATAGGCTCTCTGCTCAAGGCTACAAAGTATCTTCGTCGCGAGTCGAGCAGTCACAGGACATACCGTCCGAGCAGCTCGACCTCATCACGATGTTCCACGTGATCGAGCACGTGGATGACCCGGCAGCGGTCGTACGTAAGGTAACGGAGTGGCTGGCACCGGGTGGAGTCTTCGCCGTCGAGACGCCAAACCGCGATAGCTACGATGCGCGGCGCTTCAAGAACGGGCTATGGGGCGGCTACCACATCCCGCGTCACTGGCACATCTTCACGCCCGGCAGCTTGACCCGACTGCTGGAGAGCGCGGGGCTCGAAGTCATTTCGACGAAGTACCAGCCGGGCCACTCCTTTTGGATGTATTCGGTTCACCACACGTTGCGCTACGGAAAACCGCCGCGTCCACGGCTGGCGGGTTGGTTCGACCCGTTCCAAGGCTTTTTGCCGTTCCTGATCTTGTTCACGTGTTGGGACAAGCTACGCGCAATTTTTGGTTATCGAACCTCGGCGATGTTGATGCTCGCGCGAAAACCAATCCGCTAGATCCTCCGATCGGATTGAATGTCGCTGTCCCAATTTTGCCCGCACGGTCCGAACCACACGCCGTCGATCGCGCCGCCTACGTTCGCCAGCTTGGCGGCAAGTTGCGCAAGACTTCGATGTTCTCGAATACCGTTGGTTTCCTCGGGCCAACGGCCTTGGCCCAGGACGCCATACGCCCCAGGCCCTGCCTCAAGTCGGCTTGCGCGCGATAGCCGAACACTCGCGCGACTTTCGCGTGGTCCGCGACGGCGTGCAGCACCTCCTTTCGGGCCTCGAGGTGCTTGATGTTCGGTGGTACGCCCATCGCGTCGGCCACCAAGGATGCAAGTTCATTGAGCGTTGTCGCGGTGTCGGCGCCGACGTTGAAGATCTGTCCGAAGGCTCCGGACACACCTGGGGCGCGCGCGATGATCGGCGCCACATCGGCAATGTAACTGAAAGCACGGCTTTGCGTGCCGTCACCGAAGATGGTCATCGGCTGTCCGCTCATCAACTGATTCATGAAGATGCCGATCACGTTGCGATAGCGGTCGCCGATGTGTTGACGCTCACCGTACACGTTGTGGGGGCGGAAGATCACGTAGTTCAAGCCGAACATGTGCTGAGCTGCGGCTAGATCGAGCTCGACGCTGTACTTGGCGACCCCGTACGGATCTTCGGGCGCGGGAACCAGCGACTCGGTCATCGGAGTCTGATTGGCGCCGTACACCGCGATCGAGCTCGTGAACACGAAGCACTCGACTTGAGCTTTGATCGACTCGTTCAGCACGTTCATCGAGCCAACTACGTTGTTCTCGTAGTTGAAGGCGCGAATGAAGTGGCTGAGCCCCTCGGCCGCATAAGCTGCGAGATGGTAGACCGTGTCAATCTTGTGCTCAGAGAAGATCCGCCCGAGCAGCGCCTTATCGAGGATCGTCCCCTGGTAGAAAGCGGTGCCCTTTGGGACGTTGTCGGCAAAGCCGCCCGACAGGTCGTCGAGGCCAACGACCTCGAACCCATCCGCGAGCAAGTGTTCCGCCACATGCGATCCGATGAAGCCAGCAGCGCCAGTGACCAACGCAGTCATCTCAACCTGCTCCCGTTCGCCCAGAGCGAAGCAGCAAGAACTGACGCTCGCGCTCGAGGCGCTCGCGCACATCCTGGAACGGGACCTTTCCTCTTAGTGCGAGCATCGCCTGCTTCCCTGTTGCCAATGATAGCCGTACAGCCATTGCCGAATAGTAGGCGGCGGCGGCGGATGCGGAGTGGTTTTTCTTGATGTACGAGAGGTGGCTGCGAAAATGGATGAAGGTTTTGTCCTTCATGAATGGCCGGGCCGCAGAGCCCACATGAACCATCCTGGCGCCGGGCCAATACTTGATTTTCCAACCTGCCCGCGCGGCTCGCAAGCACCAGTCGATGTCCTCATCGTAAATGAAGTAGCGCTCATCGAGCTCACCGACCTCTTCGTAGCAAGCGCGCCTCATCAGCAGAAAACTACCCACGACCCAGTCGACCTCCTGCTCTCGCGAGTAATCGGGGGGTGCGCTGGCTGCTGATTGACCCGGCAGTCCGAGCAACGCCTGCACATCGGGCCAAACCTTCGGAAAGTCGAAGAAGGACGGTTGGAAGCTCTGCTCCGCGTCGTTGTTCAAATGCGTGATGCCGAGAGCGCCGACGTCCGGGTGCTGATCCATGTATTGGACCGCCTTGCCCAAGGCGTTCTCGATCTGGATCGTGTCATTGTTCAAGAGCACGATGTAGCGGCCTCGAGCGCGACGAACGCCCTGGTTGTTTGCTCTGCTGAAGCCACGATTGTCAGAATTGGCGATGAACCTCACCCAGGGGAAACGCGCGGGCAAGTCCTTGACGGTTGCGTCCTTGGTGGTGCCGTTGTCGACGACGAACACCTCGTAACTAATCCCGGTGGTATATTTTTGAATCGAGTCGAGGGCCTGTGACGTGAGCGCGAGGGCGTTCCAGGTGACTAAAACGATCGACAGATCGACAGTGTCTGCAGGGGTAACCATCGAGGCGACAGGCTGATCGAACGTCATGCTAGGGCTCGCGATTTACCACACCTGACGCAACCCCCGAACTCGAAATCATCCCAACACCTCCGCCGCCCGCGATCACCACGGGGCGAACCGAAGGTGCTCGACACCCTGACGTTCGAGCGTCTCGAACCGCAAGTCTCGCGCAGAAACGCCCCACCCGATAGCGCGTGCTTCCGTTGCTCGGGAGCGCCGGCGGCTCATTCTCGTTGCGCGACGACGTCCATTTCACCCATCGGGAACCTAATGGGCAGACGCCGAAGCAAACGGCTCGCGGCAAGCTTTCCGGTCACGCTCGAGAGAGGGCCCGGATACTGCGCGGCACGCGCGGCCACATTGCCGAGCGAGAACGACACCCACTTGGGGCGCGTTTTCACCAGCCTGAAGCCCGTCCTGCCCAACAAGCGGCTGATCGTATCCGGCGAGAAGTACCAGAGGTGCTCGCGCAACAACAGCACCCAGCGCTTGCCCATCGCTTTCGCCACCGCGCTGTCCGCGTTCGGTAAGCTGAGGAAGAGGAAGCCTCCAGGGCTCAGCCATTGTCGGACGCGCTCGAGTACCTCGCCGGGTGAATGGACGTGCTCGAGGACATCCCAGAGCGTGATTATCTGAAACGACTCCGCGGCGAAACTCGCAGTTTCCAGCGTTCCGGCGCTAAATTCTGCGCTCGCAGCACGCGCCTTTGCCCGCTCGATCGCCCACCGTGAGGCGTCGACGCCGGAGGCTTGGTAGCCCGCCGCTCCGGCACGCGCGGCGAACAAACCGGTGGCACAGCCGACGTCGAGCAAACGTGCCGGTGGAGCGTGGTGCGCGCGAACCAACGCAAGGTGGGCATCGGCGTCCACTTCACGATTCCCGTCTTCGCCGTCGTAGACTGCATCAGCCAGGCCTTCGTACACCGTGCCGAGCGTGGCCGGATCGTCGCGCGGACTCTCTTGGACGAGACCGCAGTTGCGGCAACGGACGATCGGCAGATAGCCTGCCTGCGCGCGCGAGGACGAGAAATAGCTGGCAACGTCGAGCTCGGGCCGTTCGATCGTGGACGGGTAGAGAGCCGCGAAGTCCGTCTGAGAACAAGCCGGACACGGAACCGAGATCAAGGTCATGAGCCGCGCGTGTCCTCCAGAATCATCGTCGCGACTTTGCGCCCTTGAGCGATGGCCGCGCTGATCGTGCGATCCTCTGGGTAAAACTGAGTCGAGTCAGTGACGTATAGGCCGCGAATGGGCGTGCGGTGGTCCGGCATCACGGAAAGGAAATCGGTGCCGAAAATGGGTTGGGCGTACGGCGCGCGAAAGACTCGCCATTCCTTGACCCAGCTGACATCGAAGTCAGGATTCAGGAGTTTGAGCATAGCGGTGTACTCTTGGAACAAATCCTCGTCCTTGGACTTGTAGCGTGCATCACTGGTCGGCAAATAGAACGGAACGTAAAGCACGTTGACGCCGCGGGCCCTCAGGTTCTGATTGAGCGCGGACTGCTCGACGATACCGTTGAAGCTGATGCGCGGGTCGTTGATGTTGGTCCAAAAGTATTTACCAAACGGTCGATCGAGACTGAGCAGCATGCACACCACCCCGATGTACTCGATGCTGCGGGCGCGCTCGAAATAGGGATCGGTCTGATTCGGCACCAGTCGATCCAGGGCTGGCAGCGCGACGGTCGACACGACCGCATCACAAGCTACCGTTTGGTCGCCAAAGCTGACCTCGCGAACCCTTCCGTCTGTTACCGTTAGCGGGCGAACGGGCGTGTTCACGTGCAAATCGACGTTGGGCAGTGCGCGCAATCGCTCGACCAAAGCCTCGACGATTGTCGCCGTTCCGTGCTCGAGACAACCGAAACTCTCGCGCTCGAAGAGCCCGTTGCGCGATGCTGCCACGCGCCAAATGCGGTGCCAGATCCACGCGGCCGAGATCTTGTCGTGATGGTCCCCAAACTTGACCTTCAGCAGTGGGTGCCAGATGACGTTGTATGCTTCCTCGCCAATCCACTCGATGAGCCATGGCTTAGCCGGCATTTGATCGAGCCAGGTCCACTTCTTCCGGTAGCGCGAAGCGAGCACGTGCAAGCCGAAACGAATGCGCTGCGAGGGCGGAATCGCCGAGAAGCGCAGCAAATCCACCGGCGTCCCGAACGGATAGTAGCGCCCGTCGTGATAAAATGAAGTGCGGGTCTGGTTCCAAAAGAGTTTGCTGTCGAGCCCCAGCTCGCCCACCAAGCGAAGCAGGTGCTCATCCGAACGACAGATGAAATGATAGAAACGTTCGACTGGGTTCCCCTCGATCGAAACCGAACTGGCCAGCCCGCCCAAATCCTTGGCCGCTTCGACCAATGTCACGTGGTATCCGGCCTGCGCCAAATCGTAGCTTGCAGCTAGCCCAGCAAGTCCTGCACCGACAACAACCACACGTTTCTGATTCGTCATTCAGGGTTCTTTCCCAAAGTCGCGCGCACCCTATCACGAGACTTGGATCATCGCGCCGCCCGGAAGGGCCATGGAACTGGCCGAGAAGAAAGGCAAAACGCTGCGGACGCGCATTGTCGCCACGATAGCGCGTCGAGCGCGCAGGCGTCGGCCAATCGGACGGAACCGTCACCGCGTTCATGTTCACTCTGGATGTGGCCGGGTGGAAAGCACGACAGCTCGCGGAACGTTCTGGTTTTCGCAAGACCGTGTCTTTCGTACAACCTAGAGCAACGCTCGAACGTCCTCTGCCATCACCCGCCAAGTTCTCTGTCGCAATTGCACGGACAGGGCGCGCGCAGCGCCCAACAATCGCTCATGGTGACGTCGCCAGTTCCTCAAACTCGCCTCGAGAGCCGCCGCGTCGTCGGGATTGTCCAGCAATAACTCGGCGAGCGACGCCGGATAGCGCTCCGCAACTCCCGCACTCGCGCTGACGAGCGATGGAAGCCCAGTGCAGAGCGCCTCTTGCACGCCTAGCCCGTACGCTTCGTAGCGCGTCGGGGCGACCAGCGCATCGCACCCTGCGAGCACGTCGGGCACGTCGCTCCGGAAACCCATAAACCGCATCCGCGCATGGATGCCCGCGGCATCTGCTCGTTTTTGCCACAGAGGTAATTCATCACCTCGCCCCACGACCACTAGGTCAGCATCCCAAGCCGGATCCCGACACAACGACGACCACGCATCGAACAAAGTATCGAACCCCTTGCGACGATCGCCCAACGCGCCCACGAACGCTACCTGCGGTCGGTCCGGCAAGCCCAATCGCTCGCGCAAGTCTCGTCGCCGCTCGTCACTCGGGGGCGAAAATCCCTCGGCATCGATCCCGTAGTAGACGGTTCGAATGCGCGCATCGTCGATGCCGACCCGTTCGACGAGGTCCCGGCGAGTCCGCTCGGAGTTAGCGATGACCGTGCGAGCCTTCAGCAGCGCGGAACGCTCTTGCTCGACGCTGAGCCGATGGTTGAGCGCATGCTGCGCGCGCCGAAGCCGTGAGACTGCAGGCAACGCTCGATACGCAGCGTGGACGTAGTGCACCCAGTTGATGTCGCCGACTTGGCAATTTCCGCCGTTGACTATCACTCGGCCACCGCGAACCATGCACTTTCGTGCGACCCGCCTGCCGACATGATCGAGCAAAGGCAGGCCGAGAAAATAGGAGCGCAATGGTTTGGGCACCCTGCGCCACTGCACGTTCGAATATTTCGTGAGCTCGTCCGCTACGCGGAAGGCAACCAACTGGACGGAAATGCCACACTCTGCGAGGTGCTGCGCGACCGCGAAGTTCGGCATATCCATACCGCCCGTGCGAACAAAGTCGCCGGAAACTAGCGTTACGCCTGCCATTGCGCATCGGATATACAAGCCGCGCGAAGTCTCGTCACGCGTGCAGTGGCGCGGGAATTCCCGGGCATTGAAGCTGGACGCTGATTTCCTTTTGCGTTAGCGTCGCCCGAGTTCGAATGTTCACCTTCTGAACGGCAACGAACTCACGGTCCTGGGAATCCGCCATGAAGAGTTACGTCGTAGCCTGCCTGGTCTCGCTCTTTTTGAGCGTGCTGGTGACACCGCTCGTTCGGCTCTTTGCGTTGCGAATCGGCGCAGTGAGTACCCCCGGCGGTCGCCACGTTCACGGCCGCACCATCCCCCGGCTGGGCGGCATTGGGTTGGCCTTCGCTTGGGCGGTCCCGGTGGTTGCACTGGCCCTGCGGGACCCCACGGTAACGCGGGCGCTCAACGGGAACTGGTTGCAGATCGTGACCGTAGTCGGCGGCGGCGCGGCGATCTGCGCAGTCGGAGCGCTCGATGACGCGCGCGGTCTGCGCTCCCAGTACAAGTTGGCGGCGCAGGTTTTCGTCGCGGCCCTCGCGTTCGCAGGTGGGTTCCAGATCCAGGCAATTCAGCTGCCGCTGCTCGGGACGCTCCAGATGGGGGCATTCGCGCTTCCGGTGACCGTCATCTGGATCGTCGGGGTGACCAACGCAGTGAACCTGATCGATGGTCTCGACGGTCTTGCGGCCGGCGTCACCTTCTTCGCTGCGTTCACCAGCTTCGTCATCGCCAGCATCTCGGGCTCGGTGTTCGTGGCGTTGACCATGGCTGCGTTGATGGGCGCACTGGTCGGCTTCCTGTTTTTCAACTTCAATCCGGCCCGGATCTTCATGGGCGATTCGGGGAGCTACTTCCTCGGCTTCGTGCTCGCCACGACTGCGCTGGCGGGCGGCGGGCTACAGCAGAAGGCTTCGACCGCCGTCTCTTTGCTCGTGCCAGTGCTGGCTTTGGGCGTTCCCATCTTCGACACGCTATTTTCGATGTTCCGCCGAGTGCTCGAGCGGCGTTCGATTTTTTCGGCCGATCGCGGACACGTTCACCATCGATTGTTGGATCTGGGGCTGACGCACCGGCGCGCGGTCGTGTTTCTGTACGGAATTTCGAGTTTGCTGGCCGCAGGAGCGATCGCCGTGTCGCTGGGCCGAAGCTGGCACGTGGGCCTGGCGCTGCTCTCCGTGTCGCTGGTATTCGTCGGGTTCGTCCGCTTTCTGGGCTACTTCGAGTACCTGCATTTCCGCAAGCGTCAAAAGGCGCGCCTGCGTGACCCGTTTACGGAGAATCTCCGGCGGGTAGTCCCCAGTCTAATCGTCTCGCTATCGAAAGCCTCCGGTGAAGACAGCGCGCTCAGCGTTCTCGAGCGACTCACGACCGAAACGCCCATCCTGTGCGTGGAGGTGATGGTTGCGGGCGACGAGGTCAGCCGAGCCCGTCGCTGGAGCCTCCTCGAGGCAGACCACGCCAAACGCGACTTGGTCGAGATGCGCTTTCCACTTGGGCGCGAGCCTGAAGCGATTGCAAGCGTGCGGTTCCGTTGGAACTCCGACATGGAGGACCCGGCTCCACAGGTCGACGTGCTGCTGCAAATTTTGGTCGACGAGCTGTCCAGCGCGCTGCTTTCGTTCGGTAGTGACCTCCTCCCAGCGCAGGAGAGCGCCGAATCTCAGGTAGCGGTTACGCGAGTCGCGGTACCGGGGTAGAAACGAAACACGTCATGACTCCATCGCAGTTTCCAACAGCGTCGGGTGAACCGGAACCGGCATTCTCGCCGGCGCTCGTCCTCCGCGCCATCCGCAAGCATTGGCCGATCATGCTGGTCGCCTTCGTCGCGTCCGTGATTGGCGTCTCCGTGTACACGTCGAACCAGGTTCGAATCTACGAGGCAGTCGCGACGATTCAGCTCGATCCCCAGCCGTTGACCCCACTCGGGCACCAGAACACCGAGTCTGGCGCCGATAGCTATTGGAGCAATCAAGAGTACTTCGCCACGCAATATCAGGTGATTACCTCCCGTAGAGTGGCCGAGCTAGTGGTCAAGAAGCTTGGGCTGACGACCGACCCCTCGTTCCTGACGAATCAAGCCGCACCGGCCAGTGCCCCGACCAAGGACGCGGCGCTCGCGCCAGTCGCAACCATCTCACTTACAGACGCGGCGGAGATGCTGCGCGCCCGACTGAAGGTCGATCCGATTTTAGACAGCCGTCTCGCGCGCGTGAAGTTCAGCGACTCGGACCCGGCGCGGGCCCAGCGCCTCTTGTCAGCGGTGGTGGACACTTACGTCGAGCAGAATCTCGATACCAGCATGGATGCCACGAACAAGACCGTGGAATGGCTCGATATTCAGCTAAAACGGCTAAAAACGGATCTCGAGTCGCAGGAGATGAATCTCCACGACTTCAAGCTCAAGTACAATCTGCTCTCCGTTTCGTACGACGATCAGTCGAACATGCTCCGTGCCGAAATTCAGCAGCTCAACTCGAGCCTGACCGAGCTGAAGGCAAGGAAGGAAGCCGTCTCCGCGCGCCTCGCCATCGTGAAGGACATCGATCCTCACGATCCAGGTGAGATCCCCGCGACTGAGCTGGTGTCAAACGAGGCCCTAGGCACCCTTCGCGGTGCATACGTCGCGGCCAAACGCGATCTGGGGATGCTCAAAGCCGGGGGCAAGGACGAGAACCACCCGGAAGTGCAGAAGCTCAACGCGCAATTAGAGAGCGCTCGCCAAGCGATTGCGCAAGAGTTACAGAATATCAAGAACGGCGCCGACCTCGAACTGGCGAACGTTAACCGTCAGGTGAGTGGGCTGTCTGCCCTGTACGAGTCGGCACGCAAGGAGGCCATGCAGCTCAATCTGAAGGAGCTCGAGTACAGCCGATTACACCGCTCGAAAGAGAGCACCGAAAAACTATTTGGAATGGTGCTGGAGCGGTCGACCGAGAGCGGTCTGTCCAAGATGGCGCCCTTCAACAACGTCCGCGTTTTGGATCGTCCGCTCAAGCCGACCGCGCCGATATTCCCGAAGACTTCGACCAATCTCGCGGTGGGCATCGCGCTTGGCCTCCTCCTTGGCCTCGCTGGCGCGACTGGGCGGGAAATGCTGGATCGAACGGTGCGCACATCGGAAGAGATCGAGCGAGAGCTCGGGCTGGCCGTCTTGGGATCGCTGCCAGATGTCACACGCGATGGTGGTGCGTTAAGCTTCGGCTACTACGGGCGTCGTCGCGCACGAAAGCTCAAGAGCGAAGGCGTGACTGCAGATGCCCTGAATGGGCCCGCGCGCACCGAGTTGCTCGTGCATACTCACCCCAAGAGCGTTGTGGCGGAGGCCGCCCGCGCGATCCGCACGAATCTCATGTTCATGTCGCCCGACAATCCGTATCGTTGTCTGCTGGTGACCAGCGCTGGCCCGGCGGAAGGCAAGACGACGGTTGCGACGAGCATGGCGATCGCAATCGCCCAGACCGGCCAATCCGTGTGCCTGGTGGACTGCGACCTGCGAAAACCTCGCGTGCATGCCGTGTTCGGTCAGCGCAACGACAAAGGGATCACCACGGCACTACTCGAACCGGGGCAGCTGCCCACGCTGGTCCTGGAGACGCAGATCGCGAATCTTTCGATCCTTCGGGCAGGTCCAACGCCGCCCAACCCTGCCGATCTGATGCACAGCGAAGCGTTCGGTCGGCTTCTGCAGGAGCTGCGCGCGCAATTCGATCGCGTGGTCATCGACAGCCCGCCCATTGGACTCGTGACGGATGGTGTCATTCTGTCCACCCGTGTCGATGCGACGGTGCTCGTGGTGAGGGCGCTGGCCACGCGCAGGGATGCAGCCAAACGCGCCATGCGCTCGTTGCGTGACGTGGGCGCCAATTGCGCAGGCTTCGTGCTCAACGCCGTCGTATCGAACGAGCGTTACTACTACTCGAGCTACTACGCGGCTTACGGTGCGACACAGACCGAGACGCCGGCCAGCTAGAGAGGACTGCCGCTACCGCGTGCGACGGCTTGCCGCAGGAGCTCTGCGTGAGCGCGGCTGCTGACTGAGTTGTCGGGACTGCGATCGGCGCGTTCCAAGGCGGCGCCTGCTACGCCGTAGAGGTGAGCTTGGGTGGCGTGCTCTGCCACTTTGAGCCAGCGGTCAGCGGACGGATCGGCTTCAGCGGCTCTCGTATAGAACGTGTTAGCCAGGGCTGGCTGGTCTCCCGATGCTAGCTTGCCAGCGAGCCAATCCAACGAATTGGCGCACGCCTCGAGGGCGTCGCATGGGCGCGTGGCAAAGACATCGGCGGCTCTGGCAATGGCGCTTTCTGATCGACTCTGGATCGCGATCGCGATCGCCTCCTGCCAGCACTGATCGCCTTCGGCGCTCGGCGGACAGACTCGTGTCAAGATTTGAGCCGCGCCAACCGCGTCGCCACGGGCCAGCATAACCTTCGACATTAGATAGGGTGGGCGCCACGACTTGGGCTCGAGCTTCTCCGCTGTTCGTAACGCTGCCTCGGCTTCCGCAGTGCAGGATCCGACCACTAGCTCGTTGCACGGGGATTTTCCCGCTTGGATCGCCAATAGCAAAGCCTCCGCGAGCTTCTGTTGCATCTCCGAACTGAGTGGATCCCGGAGCGTCCCTCGACGGTAACAGCTGACTTTTAGCTCCGTGCTCCGCTGTTTGGCGCACGCTTCGAGAAGCATGCTGCCCCCGTATGGACCTTCGGGAATCGCCTGCAATAGCACGTCGATCGAAGGAGCCCAGAGAGAGGCATGGGCGCCTGCTAGGCCCGCCAGGGTCCGGTCGTACTGCGCGGCCAAACGCAAATGCAACATCGCTTGGGTATTAGCGCCGTGCTCGTGGAGGAGCCGCGCTAACACGAGGTGTACGGGACCGTTCGTCGGCCCCAACTCGAGCGCGCGCCCAATCCAGATGAGCGCATTGTCCTCGTTGGTTTGCATTGCCACGAGTGAACCGAGGAGCGGAAAGTACGACTCCCCCGGGTGGCGACGCATGGCCCCTCGAAGCTCAGCCCGGAATCGAGCGATCTGATCGGTGTTCTTGACGGAGAGCGCCCGAAAGGCGACGGCCATTTCACGGCGCTCGAGCTCGACCGGAAAGCGGGACCAAACGAGGGTGCCTATCCAAAGGCCAAGAACCGGCGCTGAAATTGCGAAGGCTAGCCTACCGAACGGCTTCGCGGATTCGGTCTCCGGGCTGCTCGCGGCGCGTTCGCCCGTCGCTAGCGCCAAGACCGCGGCAATGGCGAGCGCAGGAACCTCCAGGCCCAGGTCGGCCAGATTCTGCACGAGCAGAGCAACCAGTCCGGCCATTACCAGGAAGCGCAGTCGATCGCTCCTGCTCCCGTACCATTCGCGTAACACGTAGCCCACGATCAGCAGCACAGCACACAACCCGACCGGGACTCCCCACTCTGCGATCCACTGGACGACGAAGTTCTCCGCGTGCGTGAAAACGATTGCCCAATCGTAGTCGAGTGCCTGACGATACGGCGAAAACGCGGTTTCGAACGAACCACGGCCTACTCCGAAGAGCGCGTGGTCCCGAATCATCGGCAAGGACCAAAGCCAGACCGACACTTTTCGTCGAGCGTCGAGCGAGGCGAGCTGGGTCACCTCGCTCGACGTTCCGAGCGCGACGGCAGCCGCAATTCCGATCAGAACCGGGGCCGCGCCCAGAACCAAGTTTCGCAGTGAGAAGCGAGTTCCTTGCGACCTGGCCAACCCAATGAGCGTCACGACGCCAATGGCGAGCACGCTGACAATGCCCGCACGTGAGCCCGATAAGCAGAGTGCGGCCGAGATTACGCCGAGCCCGATGGTCAAGGGCAAACGCGGCAAGGGTGAGCGGCCGCTGACCATCAGTCCGCCTCCGGCGAACAGGCCCAAGATCGCATAGCCTGCCAGGTTGTTCGAGTTCAGGAGCGGCCCCAAGCTCCAGCGACCAACGGTAAAATTCGGCTCGTACACGCCGTACAGCTGGGTGAGCTCTGCAACGCCGTGAGCCAAGGTGATGAGCGTCACGAGCGAGGCAGATCCGAACAACACGAGCGCGAGCCACACCGAGCCGCGGCGCGCTCGGACGTGTATTGCCATGATGTAGACGCACGCGTACGTCAGCCATTTCAGCGCCTCGGCGACGGAAGCGCCCTCGTCGAGCGACAGCGGGAAACGGCGCAGAGCGGCTTCCCCGAATGGGACGAGGGAGCGCAACCAGACTGCAGCGCTGACCGGCGACAAGCCACTGACCCAAGCCGCAGGCAACGGAACCGCTTGCAAGGCCGAAAATAGGCCCAGCACGGCCAGCACCACTGCCGGCCACGGTACACGCCGAAGAGAGGAAGCTTCGAGTGTCGCGCCGATCAGCGCGAACGCAGAGACCACGAGCAATGCGGGAATGTGTACCGTGCCGATTGCCAGCGCCGAACCGACCACGACGACGACGAGCAAGCCGTCGCAGATCGAATCCCGACGATCTCTCGCGCGCCGCCTCTGAGGGCGTCGTCTCCGCCGGCGGATCGCGCTCGGGTTGCTCTCTGTCGTATCCATCTCTATCCGCGCACTATTGGCGTCCGTACTAACATGCCGGCGCACTCGAGGGATAGCGCTCGCGCTTGCGAGCCAGCCTGGGACGGCGCTATGTTGGAATGTGTTTCATCGGGCACGAAATTGAGCCGCATGCCTTGGAGAAAGCCGCAGATCCCGCGCGTGCGCGCGCTCGCGTTCCGCCCCCCTCCGCTCGTACTCGATGCTGAGCTGCAATGGCTACTCCAGCGTGCATTTGGTCCATTGACGTGGAAGCCGACGAAGCCCATCTCGGGCGAGCGACTGGTCAACATCGCACTCCGGCTAGACGTTGCTGCTCGCATCGCTGCGCGCCAGCCTCGCGAGCTAGTCGAGCGAGAAATGGGCTTGGGACCGGCGCACCGCTTGCGCGAACAGTACGTTGGTACGGTCGCACGCGGGGCAATGCTCGATCACGCGTTGAGCGAGCTTTTGGACTGCGCGAGGGCCTCGGACGTCTCGTGTATTCTCCTCAAATATGCGGCTCTCAATCGTATGGGAGTCTTGCGAGTCGGCTCGCGAGTGGCGAGCGATGTCGACGTGCTCGTGCCGCACACCGGTGCACGACGGTTCCAAGCGATCCTAGAAGAAAAGGGCTACCAAGATTCAGGTTCGCCCGAGTCGAGCCACCAGCTCCCAGCGCTTCTGGACCGCAACGGGGTTCTGGTCGAGCTGCACGTCCACATTCCATTGGTCACCTTGGCTCCAGGGCAACCCTTCGCCCGTGCGGACGACTTGTTGGCAGCGGGACTCACCATCGACTCGACCAACGCGCTGATCCCCGATGCGGCGATAGTCGCGGCCCACGCAATCGCCCACGGTTTGATGCAGCACGCGCAGGTGCCTCACGTGTATTCGCCGCTGAAAACCTTTGCGGATCTCGCAGATTTGCAACTGACCAGACCCAATATCGTCGAGCAAGCTCGTACATACCTTTCCAGGACGATGACGGCCGAAGATCTAATGAGTGTGCAAACGCTGGCGCGTGCGCTGCCATTGGGTGACCTCGAGACCGCGATGACAGGCGGCGCTGGGATCCTTTTGCGTCATGCGCTCGCAAGCCAGCTCGATCGCCATTACGCCATCCGCCTCCGCCTGGGCGCACTGACCCAACGGAGAGGAACATCGGTACGGCGCAACCCGGCCCAGTTGTTCAGATCGTTGCGCGCGGCATGGAATTGGGCGCGCTCGGATCCGAATCGTCAACGATGACCTCTCCTCGCGCGCGTTTGCTGAACTGGAGCTTCGAGCTCGATCGGATCGCCCGGGTTCTGGCAATTGCGCGCGAAGAGTTGGCGTTCCGCATCCTCGCCGAGAAGGACTGGTTGGAGCTCGGTCGTTTGCTGTACGACCGATCCGCCAAATACGCGCTCGGCTCCGAGCACAACGAAAGCGGTCTGTTCGCCTTCGAACGCGGCGCCATCCAAAAAGCCTTCCCACCTCCGCCGGCATCGCTCCTCGTTGGCGCTTGCGGTGGCGGGCGGGAGCTCTTTGCTTTGATCGAACGGGGATATCGCATCGCGGCCGCGTACGATCCCGTCGCTAGCTTCGTCGAAGCACTGCGCGCGGATCCGCGGCTTTTGGAGAGCAAGGATCGCCTCTGCGTCGGGCCCCATCAAGCCATCGAGTCGATGGCGCCGATCGCCGAGCTTCGCCGACGAGGGAACCCGGTCGACGCGGTGATCATCGGCTGGGGGAGCTACACGCATCTGTTGGGAACCGAGCGGCGCATCGAATTTCTCCGCTCACTACGCACGCTCTGTCCGCACGGCCCGGTGCTCGTCAGCTTCTTCGTCGAAATGGCGGCCGAGGCCGAACGACCACGCCGGTTTCGGTCGAAGCTGCGACGAATATTGGGAACCAGCGCCGCAATGGTGGAGACCGGGGATGGACTGCACCGCGGCACGGGAGGCGTCCACTACTTCACGGAGGCGAGCTTCGCGACCGAAGTGGCGAAGGCCGGGTACCACGTGCGGGAGTGGCAGGAACACGATTTTGCTGCGGCACACGCGATTTTGATCCCCGGACCACGCGACGAGAACGCATGACCGAAGTCATCTTCCCGACTGCCGGCGGCTGTATGCGGCCTTGGATCTGGCCCAACGGTCAGCTGCACGTGGAGCGCTGCAGCATGGATCAACTGCGCATCGGCGATATCGCTGTCTGGTTCGACGGCAAGGGAATGATTTCGCATCGCGTCGTCGAGCTTGGAGCGGATGCACTGGCGACCCGCGGAGACTCGAGCCCCGCTGTCGATGCCCCAGTGAAGCCGAGCCAACTGCTTGGTCGAGCAGTGCGTTTTACGAAAGGTCCCATCTCCTATCGGCTAGATGGACCCTTGGTCACATTCTTGTCCCGCGTCGGTCGAAAACCCTGGGCAAAATTGCTGACGGTAGCTCGTTGGGGACGAGATCGATGGCACGGCCGTTAGAGACGCTTCAGCGCTTCGAAGGCATTCGATAGACGCGATCCGCGATCGCAACGAAGGCATCGTCGTGACTCACGATCAGCATCCGGCAATCGCTCTTCGCGTCACGAAGAGCCTTCATGACGCGCTGGCGAAGCAGTCCGTCTAGATTTGCCTCGGGTTCATCGAGGATTACGAGCTGCGATTTGCGCAGAAGCACGCGTGCCAGAGCGACGACTCGTCGTTCGCCGACAGAGAGAGACATGACGTTGCGATCGAGCAACGTTCGAACGTCGCCCACGAAGCGATCCTCCAACAGCGTCGAAACGAGCGCCCTGATTTCCGTATCGGTCGCATTCGGCGCGATGAAGCGGATCGCGTCATCGACGCTCTGCAGTTCTTCGAAATAGGGTTGCTGCGGCAGATAGGCGATGCGACCCGCTAGCGCGGACGGTGGGCACACGCGGCCATCCATTTCGACGACGACGGTGCCCGCATCAGGTTCGATGATCCCCATCAATAGCCAGGTCAGCGTGGTCTTGCCAGATCCGTTGGTCCCACCAATCGCGAGGGTCTCGCCGGACTCCCAAACGACGCTTGCCTCGACGACCGTGCCCGGCTCTCCTGCGCGACGGCCGGGATACTGAAATCGCACCCGCTCCGCGCGGATCGAACCGGGGCTCGAATCTCCGGACACGTGAGCGCTAGGCGAGGGCTTTTCTCCGCGCGCCAAACCGACGAAGAGCGCGAGTGCGTTGAGATGCGGCCATTCCGTGGACCAATCGGCGATCCCTCTTGCGAGTGCGATGAGCACCGGGAGGGCAGTGAGCGCCAGCAAGCTCGCGGCAACCACCGAGCGACTTGGCTGATCCATCACCTGATGCATGAGCGCGAGGGGGCGGTAACCAGCCAGCGCCGCGATCGCGAGCGCGCTCAAAGCGGTGGCCGCGGGCACCAACCGCCCCGCGACGCTGCCCCATACGAACAAGCGACGCTCGGCCACCGACCAACGAGCGACCGCCGCCCGCAAGCCCTCTCGGTGGGTTCGCGAGCGAAGGTGGATGCCGAGCTCGACTCGGCCGCGAAAGCCGCTCTCGATCAAGCGGGCCACGGGTTGATAGCTATCCCAGGCGATAGTCCCTAGCCTCCCCACCTGTCGCGCGATGAACGCTCCGAGAGTTGCTCCGCAGGTCAGCGCTGCCGAAGCAATCAGCGTCGCGCGCGTGCCGACTCGGACCCATGACAACCAGGCAATAATCGGCAGCGTGACTGCGTTGCCGACGATCGACGGCACTGTCACCGCAACCATCGCCTCGACCCAGGGAACGCCCTTGGCGATCTCGCTTTCGAGTTGCTCGATCGGCGGCGCGCCCGGTGGTGGCAGAGCCGGGTAATCCTCGATAGCAGTCGTGAGCGCATCGAAGAGCTTGCCGCGAACCATGCGCGTCACCCGATCGGCAGTCAGACCCCGTAGCGCAGAGAGGCCGATCGACAGTGTCGCTAAGACGAGCGCCGAGCCAGCCCAAGCCTGCTCGACGAGCACGACCGCTATCGGATAGACCAGCCTCAGCAGCGCTACCTCGACGATGAGCAGCACGCACCAGCCGGCGAGTCCGCCCGAGAACGGGCGGCCGAGTAGTCGACCTCGCTCAAGCATCCAGAGGCGCACCGTATACCGCAAGGCCCAGTTCGTCGCCTACTTGCCGGGCAGCGACACGACGGCGGTCCGTCGTGCGCTCAGCTGCACGACGGACGTTGATGCCGTTCTAGCTCAGTGTTTGGGCGGTTTCGGAGCGGCGCAAAGGTCCGTCGGAGTGGAACCAAGCGCCACGATGGGCTGAAAAAAATCAGTAACCGTCGGAGCGACGTAGGGCCGACGCTCGGCTTTAGGGCTATCCGTCGTGTCGCTGTCAGCCGCGGGATGCTTGTTCATCGGTACCTACCTTCTTGCGAGCAAGCCGACTATTACCATAAAACGAGCACTTGCCCATTGTACCCCGTCGATCGGCGCCACTCGCCGATCGCGAGATCCCCATAGGGATCCCCGTTGAGGTCCCTGATCGGCCCGCTGTAGCTCGAGCAGCCCTGCCATCCGGCTGGCATCTGATAGCTGACGTCGGCCGCGGTGACGATATCTCTCGTTCCTGGCGTCATCGCGTTTTGACCGGTCATCAGATAGATGTGCGTAGCTGCCCCACCTTCCAGAAGGCCGCCGAGCACGACGTCCGGGGCGCTATCCCCGAGCAGTGAGGCGGGGACCCCGTTGGTGAAGGCGCTCCCTGCCACCATTACTCCGAAAGCATCCCCCACCGAAGTCGCCTTGGAATCGGTGTACACGGCGTGCGCGCCGCTAAATGGTCCGGTTGCCACACTCCCGGCAAAGAGATCGACCTGCCCATTCGCCGGGTTGTTAGCGGACGCCGGGCTACCGATCCCCACCACCGGGACCGATCCGCCGCCGCCCAAGAAAGCGAGACCAAAGCCCGCCCTGCCACCGGCAAGTGGACCGGCAAACGCTTGGTCGACCGCCGTAACCGGGCCGACTTGCCCCGCCAGGCCATGGTAAGCCAGAACATTTCCAGCTGAGGAGGGCGCCCCCGCGACCAACGTGGAGCCGCCGCCTGCGTAGTAACGACCGAGGCCAATCAGGGTTTGCCCGAGAGCCCCCACTCCCGAACCATCGATCGCGAGCGCGCGAGTTCCGAAGTCCGTGGGTAGAGAAACCGTTCCGAACGGGGTACCCACAGGCACACCGTAGACGACGGAGATGCGACCCACGCTGCTGCCGTACAAGGGCGCGCTGACGGCAAAGTCATCGATCGTATCGGCATTGAAATCGCCCAGCCGCGAGATCGTGAAGCCGCTGAGGGAGCCCGCAAATAGCCCCGAAGTCTGCACGAGATAGTCGGCGTTGCTCTGCTGGAGCGACGTGGGCCACGGGTGCCGCCCCTTGAAGATATAAACGCTACCGTCGATCGGTGAACCAATCGCCAAATCCGGTAGTCCGTCCGAGTCGATGTCACCGACTACGGCCGCACTTCGGCCAAACCCGGTGGTTGAACCGACGATGGTCGCGGTTGGGCTGCTCGGGTACCCCGTCGCCGACCCCATGTAGATGTACACGGTGTTGGAGTTGTAGGCGCCCACCACCAAGTCCGAATAGATGTCCCCATCCAAACTCGTCGAACCGTCGACGACGTAGCCAAACATCTCTCCGGTGACGCCGGTCGACAGCGTGGTTGAATTGAAATGCGCGGCGGTTGGCCCGGCAAAAGCGATTGGTCCACGATTGCCGCCCTTGTCGATTGCGGCCGCCGCGAAGTAGTAGTTGTTCTCGATCATCCGGTTCGGAGTGTCCAGGCCGTCCGTCGCGCCGGTCGCAGCGGGGGTCGCGGTATACGGAACTTGTTCCTGGGCGTCGAAGTTCGCGCCAGTGATCGGCGTCCCCTTCGCGATACGCACATCGTAGCCGGTGACTGCGCTTCCGTGGTCATCCGGCGAAGTCCACGCTAGGTGAAACGTGGTTTGACGACGCAGTGCAGGCGGGATGGTGGCAGCAATATCCGCAATCGCACTCGGCGCAAGCGTATCGACCACGACCGTCTGCTTCGCGCTACCAATCCCGCGACCCGGAACGTCACTCGTCGTGGCAGTCAGGGTGACGGATGCGGCATCGGCGACCGTCAGGACCGGCGAGGTCGCCTTCCCTGTCCCATCGATTGCTACGGGTGTGCCGAGGTTGCCCGCACCAGTCGAGAATTGAATGGTGGCACCGGCGACGCCCCCGAGATCCGTTTGCACGGACAGCGCGCCCTGCCAACCCGCGGCGACGGTATCGGTGTCACTCGAGACGTTGAGCTTCGAAAGCGGTGAGCTCCAGGTCACGTGCGGCGGATTTCCGACCGTCACGGTGCAAGGCGTAACGAGCGCTCCCGGATTGCCAGCGGGATCGACCGTCGTCGCGACGAGGGTGTTCACGCCCAGCCCAAACACGACTTGACCCAGATCCGCATGTCCGATGTCGGCAGTGGCGGCAGTGTAAGGAGTGGTCGTGCCGTTATTGGTGACCGTCGCGTTTACGGGAACTGCGCTCGTCAACAGAGTGACAGCCTTTGCGATCGCGGTCGTGCTCTGGATCAGCGACCCGCAAAGTGGGCTCGGGATGTACTCATTGATCGATGGCGAGACCGAATCCACCCAAACGTCGACGGCAGGGCTCGTTCCAGTGGTGCCTTGGTCGTTGACCGTGACGGAAAGTCGGGTTGGGTTCACAAGCGCCCCCAAGGAAGACTCCTGGCTCTCCGGCAGTGTTACTCCGGCGAACTTGCCCACGTACGACTTTCCTACCGGGCAGTTATCGGCCGCTACCGCAGCTACCGACGTGGTCGTTCCAAGTGACTGCGCCGTTTGACTCTTCACTGCACCCGATAGCGTCATCGGAGCGTTTGGAACGTCAGTGCAGGCAACGACGGTGAATTGAGCTCCGGCTTTCGTGCTGCTTTCGTCCTTGCGTCCGCTGGTCGCGCTGGCGGCGAGGATATGAGTCGCGATGTCGACGCCGGTTCCGTCCACCGGGTCGACGATCGCGATGCCGGGCAATGCGGAGGTGCAAGAGACGCCTTGCACGGTCGTCTGGCCCTTGTTGCCCGCGCTATCGCCGAGCGTCACTTTGAGGTCGAACGGGACTCGGTCTTGACAGGTCAGGGTGACACAGGCCCCTTCGCCGCTCTGACCGGTCGCGGGTGTGCAAACTGGCGTTGCGGATCCCAGAGCGACACAGAAGTTGTTCTGAGCAGCACCCAAATTGTTCGGTAGATTGAGGGCGTCGAGCGATTCAGTGGTGGCGCACACCTTGAACTGCTGCCCGGCGGCCGCGGCGTCGGAGTCCTCGTCCGGACCGAAGTGTTTGCCGGCAGCAGGCTCGGAGACTGTAATATCCGGAGCGGTCGTGTCGACGGTAAACGTCGCGACGCCTGACTGGGACGTCTTGCCGGATTCCGTTCGGCAGGTGGCGACGACCGTGAATTCACCGTCCGGGGAAAGTGGCACTCCGGCAAATTTTGCCGTCCCACCGTTCGCAAGCGCCGTGACGAGCTGCGAGGAGGAGTTGACCTGCAAATTGACCGGTCTGCCATCTTCGATATTGGTCGTGACCTCGAACGCCGCCTGGTAGGGGCTGCCGGCCGCGCTGGCCCGATCTCCACCCTGTGCCGCCGGAACTCCATTGAGGGCGGGATGAGTCACTGAAATGACGGGCTTGGTGATGTCACACGTTGGTAACCCCTCACACGAAACGGTGATGTTGGCCCGCGCGGGTGTGCACACGTCGTTGCCAACGTGAACACTGAGCGCGTCGCTTCCGATCGAAAGCTGGGCCTTGGCAAAGGTTGCGAAGCCGCTGGTGACAGCAGCGTCCGCAACCCGGTTGTTGCCGGAGAACAGCGTGGCCTTGGTGCCGTCCGCTGCCGAGGTGAACACCTTCACATCGTATTGAAAGCCGTCGCTGCAGGAGCTCTCCCCCGCTACGGCTCCGATGTCGTCTGCATCGGTCAACTTCGCGCCGTCAGCGGGATTGACGAATGCCACAGTCGGGCATGCGTCGCCCGCATCCTGTCCGCCTTCGCCTGCGTCGCCACCCGCGTCCCTGCCGGCGTGGCCGGCTTGACCGGCTTGACCCGCGTGGCCGGCTTGACCGGCTTGGCCAGCTTGGCCGGACGAGTTCACGCTATCGCCGTCGCCGCAGCCGATGGGCGCCCAAAGCGAGAGGAGCGCACCGCTCGCGCAAATAGAAATAGCACGCCTACGGATAAGCTTGATCACAGTCTGCATAATCCCTCCGACGCTCGGCCGATCGTCCCGCGCGCGTCCAGTACCTTCTTTGGAAAGTATCACCGTTTTGTACTACTTGCGTATCCGCTTCGCTCCGGCCGTCGCAGTTGGACCAGGCCACGCTCTTGAAGGGCGGGGTCGACACTGCACGCCGCTGATTGCATGGTCTCGCGCGATGGGCGCAGCCACCGGAAACGGTCGGCCAACGCCTGATCGTAAGCGGTGTATTGCACTTTTGCCAACCGCAATTGTCCGTTCGCGTCGAGCCGAAAAGGGCCGACCAGATGATCTCGATCAGGTGCCACGTCGTCCGGCGCGATCACCGCTGGCTTACCGGAAAATCTCTCGTAGCGCGCAACAGCAAGCTCACATGCCCCGCGATATGGCGCTAATAGGTCTCCCACCTCGGCTGCGGCGGAAGCAAAACAACGCCGACAATGTACTCGTAGGTCGCACTCGCGACATCCCGGGAAATCTGCCCAGGTCACTTGGCGAAAAAATTGCGCTACGTCAGATTGTGCGGCCTGGGCGAGTCCCGTGGCGTCATCACCAACGCGGCCCATAGGAGTGTTGAGCTGCGCGCACGGCTGCACTTGTCCGTCGGAACGAACACTCATCAGGTTACCTGCTCCGCAGGGCTTCCCTTCCAACGGGTTCGTCAATTGGAGCTCCGACGCTCCAAGGTCTGCGATCGCATCTCCAGGCTGACGTCTGGCCTTCGTCGGTTCGGAACGGCCTCCCTCACCCGCGGTCACCAGCTCGCCGACGAGCAAGTGCGCGTCGAGCTCTTGCGCAAGATCTGCGAGCTGCTGCGCGCTGGCCGTCGAAGGCGCGGTCGGGGTGAATTTGACGACCACGTTGATGCGTTTTTCGCGGAGCCAACGAATGCCCTGCGTCGTCTTGGCCCACGAACCGGGCACGCGTGTCACGGCGTCGTGCTCCTCCGCACGGTGCGAGTAAACGCTGATGTCGACCCGCCACACGTGGCACGCCGCGAGGGCACTGGCTAGCTCCTCCGTCATCGAGAAGCCGTTGGTGTAGAGGACCGTAGCTAGACCGAGCTCGTGGGCGTAGGCGAGCAGCGGAATCAGGTCATTGCGGAGGGTCGCTTCACCGCCACTGAAGCTGACGACGAATCCCCCGGTTGCCCGAAACTCACGCAGCAGGTTTTCGATCTGCTCACGCGACAGCTCCCCTTTGAGCCCCTGCACCTGGTAGCAATGTAGGCAAGTGTGATTGCAGCGATCCGCAACCAGCAAGTGCAGCCAAATGGGAGTGTTCGATGCCCCTGCGCCCAGCGCGAGCAGGACTGCTTCGGCGGAATCTCCGGGTTCGAGCGGCTCCATTCACTTCTCTGCGGGGTCTTCTAGAAGCCCCCGGTTGTACAGCTCGGAAAGAAACGCTTCTGCATCCAACTGGAGTTGGGTGCGCTCGACATCGTACTCGTTCATCAAGGTATTAATGATCTCCCCAAAAGTCCGGCCATCCGCGAGCTGCCAAACGCGTGCGCCCACTTCGTTGAGGACGCGGACTGCGCTCGCGGTTGGCAGGATGACCGCTGTCTCTTGATCGAACGGTCGCCACAGCGCGCTGGGCGTGCGCCGAATGATTGTTTCATCGGCTATTTGGCGAGGCATGCAAAAACTGCTCGTGATGCGTGGGCAAAGTCAGGACGGGCAGAACGGGTCCTGCGGGACTCACGTAGAAAGCGCGGGGCGGCAGGGTAAGGCTGAGAGTAGCAACCAACGACAAGAGTGCGTTCAGCGATCCAGGCGGACCTGTCGAGCTGATGATGGCCGCGCACCAGGTCGTTAACGGGTTGCCCAAGGCACCGATATCCTCCATCCGGGTCGCCCCCTTCCGGACGTCATAGGCCGCTCGGAGCGGCCAGGACATGCCCGCACGACCCGGCAGACGCCCTCCCCGATCGAAACAGCAAGCTTCCACGCTAATCCTCTCGTCGCTCTGAATGCGAACAATGGCAAGGTCGTCGGCGATCCGCAACGCGCCTTCGCGCCCTGCGCGACGAGCCGTAGTGGTTTTACCCGCACCCGATTCACCCAGAAAGATCAGCCCGTGGCCCTGGTGTATCACTCCGCTCGCATGGATCAGGACGCCCCGCCGCGACGGCAGGAGCAACGACGCCAACAGTCGCAGGAAAAAGCCCAAACTCTCCGGCGCACCCTCGGGGAAGATCCGAAGCTCGGCTTGGGCCACATCTTCGGCGCGGCCAGACCAATCGATTGAGCCCGTAGCGCCGTTCGTCGCCACCTCGGCATGTGTTGCGCTGTGCCACACGATGCGGGTGTAGTACTCGTCGAGGACGAACCGCTTCTGGGGTGCGGCAGGATCAGCAGTCACCACTACTTCCGCCGCAACGGCGCCAGGAGCGAGGTCGAAGCGACCCGTACTGGCCAGGAATTCGGCGACCGGCGCCAGCGGCGACCGCACCACGACGAACAGATCGTTCGTGAGCGTGCCACGGTTGCCGTGCTCATCAGTGCGGAATCCCATCTCTTAGCGGACAAGGCTAGCACGGGGCCGGGCCGCACCTTCTCCGGAAATACTCACAACTCGGTGACCCCACCCGCGCTTTCGCCCATCGCGATACCGGGTTTTGTCGGGCGTGATATATGGGCGGCTCATGGCAAGACGCCGCGTGCCAGTCGCCGGTCAGCGCTCGTACCCTTCCGGCTTGCTCAGATGCCTGGTGACGCTCGCTGCGGCGCTGCAGTTCGTTGTGGCCTGTAGTGGACTCGGCACCGACACTCCTGCGCTTGTGCCCCCTACCGACGGCCAGATGGCCGGCAGCGACTCAGGCGCCGACGCGGCGGCTAGCTACGCTGGCACAGAGGACGTCACCGCGGGCGCCACGTCCTCCAACGCGGCCGGAGCGTCCAACGCGGCCGAAGCGTCCAACGCCGGCGCAGCTGGCGAAGCGGCCGCCGGCAGCGGCGGTGCAGCCGGTGCATTGACAGATCCCTTTTCCGACGCAGGAGCGAGCGGCGCCGCGGATGGCTTCGTGCCAGCTCCGCACGCGCCATTCCCGCTCGTCACCGCGCACGGCGGACCGGTGATTCAGAAGATCGAGCTGGTGCCCGTCTATTTCGGGGCCGATCCGCTGTTCGCCGAGCTCGAAAGCTTCAACACATGGCTCGTCGGTAGCACCTATTGGAAGACGGTTGGCGCCGACTACGGCGTGCTTGCGGGGACGCGTCTGCCCGCCGTGCAATTCGCGAGTGTTCCCGCCTCGCCGATCTCGGTCGTACAGATCCGGAGCTGGCTCGACGCTCAGATCGCTGGCGGCTTCCTTGCGAAGCCCACGGCGCACACGGTGTTCGTGTTCTACTATCCGGCCGGCACGACGATCACGATCGACGGCTCACCGAGTTGCTCCGCATTTGCAGGCCTCCACGATTCAGCGCTGGTCGCCAACGCCGCGTTCACCGGGGAGGTACCGTTCGTCGTCATTCCGCGCTGCTCCTTCTCAGCCGGCGACGAACTGATGATCGCCACCGACGTGGCTTCTCACGAAATCATCGAGGCGGCGACGGACCCCTTCGGTAGGACCAACCCGGCGTGGCAAATGGACAACGCCAGCGGACCGCTGGAAGCCTGGCTGATGCTGACTGGCTGGGAAATCGCCGATCTTTGCTTGAACCAGTCGTACGATGTCATCGAGGGCGTCACGGTGCAGGACATTTGGTCCAACTCGGCCGCGCAAGCGGGCAAAAACCCCTGTCAGCCGAGCGACCCGAAACATCCTTTCTTCTCCGTCTCCGCGGAGCAAACGATCTATCACGCACAGCCAGGTGCAACGCTGACCATCCACGCGCGAGCGTGGTCGAACCTACCTACGCCGGACTGGTCGCTCGGCATCAATTGGGGATTAGTGCCCTATAGTGACTTCGACGGCCAGGCAGTGCTGAGCAAGACGACGGTGAACAACGGAGACGAGCTGACGGCAGTGGTCACCATCCCCTCGAATCCTCCGGTCAGCAATGGACAATCGGAGTATCGATTCACGATCGATTCGATCGATCCAATCAATCCGAACTTCGCTCACCCCTGGCCGATTTTGATCGTCGTCCCCTGACCGCGGGTCGGGTTCCACGCGCGCGGATCGAAGTGGTCTGCGCTCATTGCAGTTCGCGCTCGATGGCCAGGCGAGCGCACATTGGACCGCCGCCCCGAATCAGAAACTCGGCTGCGGGATGCGATCCTTTTCGGGTATCATCAGCCCCGCAGCCATGAATTCGAGTCAACGTTTTCGCTTTCCGACGGTTTTGTCTTCGGTTGCCGTCCAGATATTCCTCACTTTCCTCGTTATCTACGCGATCACGTCCTCGGGGGGACTCGAGGTAACGGACGGCGAAACCCGATACCGAACGGCGCAATCGTGGCTCGATGGGAATGGCGGCGCCCTTTCTTCGGGCCCTGGCCCGGTCGACGTGCCGGGTCGCGATGGTCGCAATTACTCCATTTATGGCCCGTTTCAGTCTGTATTGATGACGCCGATCGTCGCAATCGTCCGTCGGGTTGCGCACGGCAACTCTGACCCACTGTTCAAGCTAGCGTTCGGAGTCGTCATCATCCCGATGATATCCGCGCTTTCATTGGCAGTCCTGTTCCGTGCGTTGCGGAGCCTACGCTTCAGCGAACGCGCCGCTTTTTGCACAGTGGCGCTGATCGGGTTGGCGACGCCCATGTGGCACTACGGGAGATCCGGCCAAGAGGAGAATATCATCGGCTTGGCTTTTGCTTTTTATTTGTGGGGCATGGGGCAGCTCTTCGTCGGGCGCTTTGCGGGCCTGAAGCTGATCGCGCTGGCCGCCGGCATCATCTTCGCTACCCGCTGGTCATATGTACCAACGCTAGCGATCATTTTGATCCCTGTAGTCCTGTTCCTCTGGCAACGGCGCACTGAATGGCGTGCTTGGTGGCAACAACTGGCGATCAGCGCGGCAATCGGCAGCACCGTGGTCGGAGCGGTGTGTGGCTACAACATCTACCGCTTCGGTCGCCCTTTCGAGACCGGCTATGGTCTGTATTTCAAGACCCACCCGTTGCCACCGTTTTTCACGTTCGACCAGGCACCGAATCACATCGCTGCTTTGGCGTTGAGCCCCTACCGCGGCCTGCTCTGGTTTTGCCCCTCGCTTCTGATTCTCTTCGGATTGAGCAAGTTGCGGAAAAACCGGACCGAAACTCTCCTCTGGAAAGCAACGCTCGCGGCGTGGCTTTTCACCTGGTTGTTCATCGGTTGTTTTTCGTATTGGAACGCGGGACCTGCCTGGGCACCCCGCTACCTCGTCGCGTTGATCGTTTTGCTCGCCCCGGCGTTTGCCTCGGTGTTTGCCTCGGGCCAGCGTTGGCGAGTCGTGATCGCGATCTCGTTCCTGATACAATTCTGCTCTACGCTATTGCCCTCTTCCTCCGAAGACTACGTGTACGTCACTCGAAACCTCGAGCATCCTGGCGCGTGCACTCCGTGGTCGTGCGATTGCTCGGCGCTGTGCCTACGCGGGCCCTGGGCGCTCAGAGCGATCGGCAATACGATCTCGTCGCGTGATCTGCCGGTCATCGAGTTGACGCAAGCGGGGCAGGCTCCAGGCGGAATTTCCCCGCTGGAAACTTCGGATTTCAATAGCGTCTATTGGTGGCCAGTGCGCGCTGCCTACCGTGCCCACGTGCTCAGCCCTGCGGCCGCGTTCGCAATCTGCATGTTGGTGCTGGGCGCTGCATTGGGTGCGCTCGGGTTCTTCTATCGTCGGCTACCCGACTCCGCCAATATCGCAGCGGTCGCACTGGCGTCAGAGCACTAGAGGCTCATTTTCGGCAGAGTACTTGGTATTGGGCACCCAGCGGCAGCGACGCGAGAGGCCGCTCGAGCCTTCGCAACGCTCGAAGCGTGTTCGGGAAGACGAACAGGAAATGGGTGGCTAAGACTTCGAAGCCACCGGCTCGAGCCAGCCTGCGCGTCTCGCCCGCCGAGACGAGAATGGCATCGCGATCAAAGGGGATACGACTCATGACCAGCCGCGTGCCGGGATTCCAGGGGTTGTTTTCCCAGAAAGAAAAAATTCCACCGGGTTTCAGCGAGTCTCGAATCTGATCGATTGCCCTGGCACGTTCGGTCGGCGGGACGTGATGAAAGACCCCGTTGCAGTAAACGACATCGACATCGCCTTCCGGCGTGAACTCATCGAGCGTGAGAAAACTGAGCCCAGTGCCGGGAATCCGCCTCGCCAGTGCAATTTCTTCGCTGGATCTGTCCACGCCGATCACGCTCGTCGCACCGAGGACACTCCGCAGGAGGGGTGCGGTCGAACCAGTTCCGCAACCGTAATCCAATACGCGTTCCGGTCGGGCACCGCGCAGCGATTCGTGTAGCCACTCGACTCGCCGACGGGCAAAGAAATCCTTACTCTCTCCCGAGAGCGAGATGCCTCGATCGAGGGCAGCATCGTAGTCGCCAGCAAAAGCGTCGAAGTCGACGGGCTCTGTTGTATCTGGGCCGCTCATGTGCGGCGTATCGCCATGATGCTGATCATGAAGCTACCAAGAATTGTCTGAATGCCGAGCGCGATCAGGGTCACACCGGGGATGACGAGTCGCATCGTTTGTCCGTAGTTGAGCTGGCCGAACGAATTGCTTTGCCACAGATTGAATGCGATCAGCAGAAGCACGCCGCCAAAAACGGCAGCCACCGCGCCCAGGGTCAACCCCTTCTCCAAGGTGAAGAGCTCGAAGAACCGGCTCAACCGTGAATCGGCCGGAAGTAGCCCTTCATTGACCGTGAACATCTTCGCGAACATCGCAAATAGGATCGATTGCTGTCCAATCAGGAGTGCCAAGCTCGCAACGAGCAGTGTATGGGCGTCGAGCGTTGCTCGCCCAATCGCAGCGCCGGGCATGGCCAGGGCATACCCAACCAGGCCGAGGCCGAACGACACCACCCCAGGCCACAGGAACAGCCAGCGCGGGCTACACATCAAGAAGAAGCGCAAGGTTCGCCAGCCATCGCGAAAAGTCTTCAAATGCGGCGCGTGCGCCTTCCGCCCGTCCGGGTGCAAAGTGATCGGAACCTCGCCGATTTTCAAACCGTAGCGGCTCGCCTTGATGATCATTTCGGTCGCGAATTCCATGCCCGTGCAGCGCTGATCGAGGCTCAGATAAGCTCGCTTGCTGAAGCCACGCATGCCGCAGTAGATGTCGTGGATGGGCGCGCGAAACATCTTGCGCGCCATGATCGAGAACATCGGGTTGCCCCACCAGCGATGTAGGAAGGGCATGGCACCGGGCAAAACGGTGCCACCGCCGGACGGGAGTCTGCACCCCTGGACGACCTCGAACCCGCGGCGAAGCTCCTGCACGAATTTCGAAAGCTCGAGGAAATCGTAGCTGTCGTCGGCATCGCCCATGATCACGTACCGGCCTCGGGCCGCCGCGATGCCGCCCATGAGGGCGCTCCCGTAGCCCTTGGCTTGCACGTGCACGACACGTGCGCCTAGCTTTTCGGCAAGGCCCTGCGAACCGTCGGTGCTACCGTTGTCGGCGACGATCACCTCGGCGTCGATGCCAGCCGTCTTGATCGCGCGCAGCGCTTTGGAGATGCACACCTCGATCGTGTCCGCCTCGTTCAGACACGGCATTACCACGCTGAGCTCGCACTCGGGCGGGGCAGGAGTGGATCCGGTTCCCGGAGCAGAAGAAACGCCCGTACCAACCAAATTGAGCTCCGTGGGCTGAGTTAGAATAAGCATCCGGCTCCTCCAAGGGCTGGCATTCACCGCCAGTTTGCCGTGCTACGCAGATAGCGCGCCATCTAACCAGAAACAAGCGAATCCAGTTCTCTCGACCCTCCCGCAACGCGAAGAATGGAGCCTAGCCGGAGCACCCGCTGCGACGGGTTTGCTCTCCGATCTCGGTTGCACTCACAACGCAACTGCCAGATCGGCCGTGCCGTCGCCCGCAAAATCGCCACGGCCGGTCGACTAGCGGCTGGCCGGCGGCTGGACTTTGTAGCGGGCGCCTATTATCCGAGAGATTCTGCATGCGCGTTTACTTGACGACCGCGGCCGCTGAACGCTCCGGCTTAGCCGTTTCGGCACTGCAGAGAGTTCGGCAATGCGCGAGTCTCGATCGCTTCGGAACGCACACGGTCACCGATGACCCGCATGCCGCCGATCTCATCCTGTTCGTCGAGACCGATCAAGGCATCGGCCCATTCGCGACGCGCCTTCGCCTCCATCCGCTCGTACGACGCATGCCGGACAAGTGCTTCGTTTACAATTCGAGCGACAACCCGGTGGCGCACCTGCCGGGACTCTATGCCTCGATCGACAGGTCTCGCTACGACGCGAACCGTACTCGGTCAACGCACTATTTGTCGACCCACATCACCATCCCAGAGGCGAAGGCAAAGCCGATGGCGGAGCGCGCGCTCCTCTTCTCTTTCAGTGGCGCGGCGCAGAACGCGAGCGTTCGCCAGCAACTGATGCTCCTCCGTCACTCGCGCGGCAAGTGCGTGGATACCTCGCCAATTGCGACGACTGTCTGGTTCGACCCGGTCAAAAAAACCTCATTCGTCGATGAGTATGCGAATCTTTTGGCCGACACCAAGTTCGCGCTGTGCCCGCGGGGTCGCGGCGCGTCTTCGATGCGCCTGTTCGAAGCGATGCGAGTTGGTTGCGTGCCCGTCATCCTGGCCGACGCCTGGGTCCCCCCGTCGGGTGTGAACTGGGCGGAGTTCGCCGTCATCGTTCCGGAGAAAGAGGCCGCGTCAGTACCTCGTCTGCTAGAAGAGCTCGAGCCAACCGCCGAAACCAAGGGTGTGATCGCCCGCGAGGCCTGGTTGGACTGGTTCTCCGATGAGGTAACGTTCCACCGCTTGGTCGAGTGGTGCCTCGAATTGAGGCGTGACAGGCTCGTGAGCGAACGTCAAAATCCAGCGCGTTGGCTCGTGCTGACTGAACGCCTTTGGCCTGGGAACGCGGTTCCAACCTTGAGGTGGCTCAAGGCGCTCGCTCGCGCCGAGCTCCACGCCAAGCTCCATCGTTGATTTGCCGATGGCGAGCCGCAGGCATGAGCCGATCGCGACAGCCGCCAATGAAGGAGCTATAACGTGCGCGTGCGGCTGTGCTCCGTTTCCGTCGATCTAGATGAAATTGCGTGTTACTCCGCGGTTCACGGGTTGGAGTCGGGCGTGGAATGTCACGCCGTGTATGATTTGGCTCTAGCGCGGATCCGAGATTTTGCGGTCGGCTTCTCGTTGCCGCTCACCCTATTCGTGGTCGCGCGCGATTTGGCGCGCGAGCAGAACGTGACGGCGCTTCGCCAGGCCGTGTCGGACGGAAATGAGATCGGCAACCACTCACTCGATCACTTCTATGATTTGACGCGGCGTGAGCATGCCGAGCAGACCAGGCAGATCGTTGAAGCAAGCAGCCGGATTCGCACACGGCTCGGCGTGCAGCCAGTGGGCTTTCGGGCGCCGGGTTACACCGTGACCGACCGACTGATCACCGTGCTACGTGATGCCGGTTTCAGCTACGACTCATCGGTCTTTCCATGTCCCGCTTACTACGCGGCAAAGGCTGCGGCGCTACTGACCATGAAACTGCGGGGGCGTGTATCACATTCCCTTTTGGACAACTCGAACATGCTGCGCGCGCCAACCACCCCGTATCGAGTGGGCGAACCTTATTGGGGACGGGGCGCTGGCATGCTGGAGCTCCCAATTCAAGTAGTTGGTCCGCTTCGCCTACCGTTCATTGGAACCAGCGTTACGTTACTTGGCCCGAGTGGTGCACGGCTACTCACGCGTGCACTCCTGGGGGTGCCATTCGTCAACTTCGAATTGCACGGCATCGATTTTCTCGAAGCACGCGACGTGCCGCAGTCGTTGCTGGCGGTACAGCCCGATTTGCGCATTCCCCTGGATCGCAAGCTTCAGGCAGTGGCCGCAGTGCTGGAAACGTTGCGCTCTCACGGCTACGCCTTCCTACGCTTGGATCAGGCGGCGCGCAGCGTTGCGGGCGGTCCGAACTGAGGCCCCGATGACGTCCCTGCTCCAGAAAATCGAAACCAAGGCCGCGCGCGTCGTAGTCATCGGCATCGGCTACGTCGGTTTGCCTCTGGTCGCCGAATTCGCCCGCGCGGGATTCCGCACCACGGGTCTCGACCGAGATCCGGAGAAGGTACGTTTGCTCAACGCGGGGGAGTCGTACATTTCTGACGTACCAACCGCTGATCTGGCGCCGTACGTCAAATCAGGGATGCTCGATGCCAGCGCCGACGCAGCGATCCTTGGCCAAGCTGACGCAGTCATCGTGTGCGTCCCGACCCCGCTGAACAAGACCAGAGACCCGGACATGCGCTTCATCGTCGCCGCGACGGAGGAGATCGCTCGCCATCAGCACGAAGGCATGCTCGTGATCCTCGAGTCGACGACTTACCCGGGGACGACCACTGAAGTGTTGGTGCCCAAATTGACCGAGAAGGGCGCCGTCCTTGGGCGCTCGGTTTTCATCGCGTTTTCCCCAGAACGAGTCGATCCTGGCAACCAGACATACAAAACCAAAAATACGCCGAAGGTTTTGGGCGGCGCCAGCCCCGAGTGTTTGATGGTGGCGACCGCTCTCTATTCCCAGATCCTGGACAAGATCGTTGCCGTGTCCTCGACCGAGACGGCGGAGATGGTCAAGTTGCTCGAAAACACGTTTCGCGCCGTAAACATCGGGCTCGTGAACGAGATCGCGATGATGAGCCGAAAGCTCGGCATCGATCCATTCGAAGTGATCCGCGCCGCAGCGACCAAACCGTTCGGGTTCATGCCGTTCTATCCGGGCCCGGGTCTCGGCGGGCATTGCATCCCCGTCGACCCCCTCTACATGTCCTGGAAGTTACGAACCTTGCAGTACCAAGCGCGCTTCATCGAGCTCGCCGACGCCGTCAACAGCGGCATGCCGGCGTACGTGGTCGAACGCACCAGCGCGGGGTTGAACGATCGGTCGCGACCAGTGCGGGGCTCGAATATCTTGATCTACGGCGTTGCCTACAAGCGCGATGTGCGGGATGTCCGCGAGTCCCCCGCGTTCGCGATCATTCATGGATTGAAAGAACGCGGAGCGCAGGTCGAGTACATGGATCCTCATGTCCCGGTGTTGAACGAAGAGGGCATCGCGCTCCGGGGTATCAACCCTGCCGCGAGCTTCGCGAGCTTCGACGCCGTCGTCGTGGTTACGGACCATACGAATCTCGACCGCGAACGCCTGCTGCGTGAAGCAAAGCTCATCATCGATACCCGCGACGCACTGCGCGACATCGCAGGCGACCGAAGCAAAGTCTACGGGCTCTGATCGGCGCGCTGTACGCTTACTTCTTCTCCAAAACGACCCAGGTTCCGCTCGTGAATGGCCAGGTCAAACGGGCGAGTGGCCTATCCGTCGCCCACCAGCGAAGCGGCCGCGCTGCTCCCGTCGCCTCACCCCAGTTCAGCAAGTCGAGCGGTGTGCAGTAGTAGCAAGCGTCATTGTCGGCGTGAAAAGGCGGCTGCACGTCCGGATCGCGCATGCGAAAGTTGGGCCGCTTCTCGAACAGCATCTTCTGCAGTGCCCAAGCCAGATGTTTGGTGGTGCTGAACCACGCCTCTGGCATCGTGTTGCCCCCGGGATGGTGTTGCATATCCGGGGCGCGCCTTTCCCACAGCTTTCCTTGTCGCAGGCATCGAGCAGTATGACGTAGGGCCCAATACAGATTGTAGCCCGCGCCAATCATGTTTGGCCCAACCACGATCAAACGCCCACCGGGACGCAGGACGCGAAGGCTTTCCTCGAGGGCCAGCTGCGGGTTCGGCACGTGCTCGAGCACCTGGTTCATCGCGACCACGTCGAAGCTGTTGGCCGGGAACGGAAGCGCTTGAGCGTCGGCCGAAGTGTATGGCAAGTCCGGGTACTCTTGCCAGGCCTCCAGCCCGTTCTGATGCAAGTCGACACCGTGCGCTTCATGCCCTGCGCGATGAAACATCAGCGTGCTCCACCCAGTGCCACAACCGACGTCTAGAATGCGCGAGCGACTCACCGGTGCATGCGCGAGAACGAAGGCCACGTAACGCGCGTAGTACGCCTCAGCCTGACGGCGCTCCACTCCGAACGTGGGTCGCACCGCGGAGGCCGACGACGCGTACCGTTCCTGCACTGCTGCGACGTTCGACATAGCCCGAAGGCTAGCCGCGAAACTTCGCGAAACCAAGCAGCGGACGTCAAATACAGTCCAGGTTGGACATTTGGCCCCAGCGGCAGCCGCGGGCTCGGGCAATACTATTCGCGCAGCTGGTTGTGGATTTGAAAAAGGCGGGTGAGCAGCTGCGAGGCTAGCTGAGGGTTCTCATCTGCCTGATTGTTCCTTTCGAGCGGATCCCGTTCGAGATCGTAGAGCTCCAACAACTGCTGACGAGGCATGTAAAGTAGGCGGTGGCTACCGTACAGAAAGCTCCATTGCGCGTCGTCGAACCCCGGAAATCCGGGACCATCACCAGGGCTTGGAGAGCCGACCAGCGCGAGCAGGCTTTGGTCGGCGGTGGCATCCGGTTCGAGCCCGCGCAGGGCTCGCAGCATGTTGAATACGCCGGGGCTGGTGACCGGGGTATCGACCGTTGTCGGAACGCTACCCGGAACGCGAACGAGCAGGGGAATGCGCGTCAACTCTTCGAAGATGAAGTGCGTGTGGTATTTGATACCTCGGTCACCCAAGCCTTCGCCGTGGTCTGCAAGCAGCACGAGGTTCAGGCGATCGCGTCTTTCGAGAAGGGGGCGTAGGCTGGCGTCCAAGCGCTCGACCACGGCATCGTAGCGCGCAACATCACCGCGCGCGGGCAAGCCTTCATCCCCGAGTATGTTCCACTGATGCACGTCGAAGTAGTGCAGCCAGAGCAAGTTGGGCGACTCAGCGGAGTCGAGTTCCTCGACGGCTGCTGAGGTCAGCTGATCGCTGGTCGAAATCGTATCGCCACCGTCCCAACTGCTCGCGTGATCGGTGGGGATCGTCCGACGCTTCGAAAAACTTCGCACTGGATCGAGTCGTCCTAGCTTGCGAAAGTGCTCCGTCACCACATCCGGAGCGATGAAGGCGCTCGATTGACCGGCGTGAGTGAGCGACTGAGCGATGTTTTCTTCACCGCTCACGGAGTGCACGCGACCACGCATTATCACTGGCACACTGGTCAAAGTCGTCGCCGAGGTCGAATACACGTGGGTGAAGCGAATCGATTCCCGAGATAACTGGGCCAAGTTCGGGAATCGCGGATTGCCGATGCGATCGAAGCGGAGTGCGTCAACTAAAATCACGACGGTCGGAAATTGCTTCGCACGATCCGATATTTGCTGTGCTGTGCCGTCACTCTTCGGATGAAAGGGTTCGAAGAGAAGCCCAGAGGCCTTGGGATCATCGAGTCCATCGCAGTCGGAATCGCGACCATCCCCGGGCCGCTCGACGGCTCCTGTAAACACGGAAGCGTCTCCGTCGTCGCAATCCCCACCGCCGAACAACGGGGAATACCCGTCGTGATCGAGGTCGGCGTGAAACTTGGCGTAGTCGATTAGCTCAGCGCCTGCCCAAGTCGATTGCGCTAGCAACTGACGTGCCGGACGCGACGCCGGAAGAGCAACCAGGCTCGGCAATGTTAGCAGCGACAGTGCCAAGGCGGCGTACCCGGAACGGGGTGGCAACCGAATCAACTCGACCGCTTGAGATGCGAGAGCGAGCCCCAAGGCAAGCAGTAGTACATGCGGGAACAGTAGGCCTCCGGGAGCGTGCGCATCGAGCACGAGCGCCCCCATTGAGAGCACGGCGGCAGTACAGGCGATCGCCCAGCGTATGATACGCGCCCAGCCATCCGCTACTAAGCCTGCTACAAGCCAAGGGGCGACCCAGGGCGCGACCCAAACGCTCAGCACGACAGCGGTGGGGACCACCCAAGGCCCCAGACTAGCGATCTGCGTCTGGCGAATTCCGCCGCCCGCGAACACCTTACGCGCAATGACGAGAGTGATCGCGCCCGAGGTGAGCGCGAGCAATCCATGCGCGGCGAGCCGGTTCGGAAACCGACGCTTTATCAGCCCGATCAGAAGGATAGTGGTCCCGACCACGATGGCGAGCATTTGCCCGAACCAGATCCAGAGTCCGACCAGCGCCGCCGCGAGGGACAGGCCGATCCAACTGCCGACGGTCGAACTTGCGCGCACGACGTCCGAGACGCCAAACGCCAAACCCGCCAGCGCGCCTGAACAGACCAATCT
The DNA here is from genome assembly GCA_037200885.1 of Pseudomonadota bacterium. GTDB lineage: Bacteria > Myxococcota_A > Polyangia > Polyangiales > Polyangiaceae > PMG-095. The sequence continues at coordinate 1,634,808 of JBBCIN010000002.1, read as the reverse complement.
CAAGACGTCGACTGCGATCGATCGCGGTCCAACCGCGCCTACTTCGACTGGCGGAACCGACTGCTCCCCGTCAGATTCAACGGCACCCAAGGGACCGATATTCTGCAACTGCACCCTCACTGCAACGAAGCAAGCCCTAATCGAACGATATGTGGCGGCGCGGAGAATTACCAGTAGCGATGCTGTATCAGCACCACTAATCAGTTAGCTAAACATACAGACACAGAACTCGATCTTTCGTCGAACGCGAGAGAGCAGAGCATTTGCTCCGCGTGACAACTCCTCACTTTTCTCGACTGATCGAGACGTCAGGCGAAACGGCTCTCACAATCATCTCCCTATTCGAGATCGTGAGATCTACTGAGAGGAGTAGCCGACCTGGCGAGATTCGCCACCTCGGTCATGCACCACACACTCACACACACTCTCCCCGGAGTACGAATATGGAACGGTCAGAGCCCGTAGGGGCTGTTGCCCCTGGCGATGTCGACAATTCCTCAACCGTCGGGTTCAACGTTGGGAAGCCCTACGCTACCGTTGCAGGTCGCCCCTCGCCCCAACGGCCTTCGCCAAATGCCAAAAAGGCCCGAGGTCTTCACCTCGAGCCTTTTCGCTCACTCTTGTTGTGCGCTCACGCAATGAGCGCGGACGCGCTCAGCCGCCAGCCATCTTCGCCACTTCGCTGGCGAAGTCCGGCGTGATCGGCTTCTCGATGCCTTCGCCGACCTGGAACCGCGCGAAGCGGCTCAGGGTGACGTCGGTGCCGAGCTCTTTGGCGAGACTCGCGCGCAGACCTTCGACCGTCTTTTCCGTGTCGATCACGCTTTGCTGCTCGAGCAGGCACACGTCTTTGGCCCACTTGGCCAGCTTGCCTTCGATGATCTTGGGGCGAGCCGCATCCGGCTTGCCTTCTTCGATCAGCTGGGCGTCGAAGATCGCGGCTTGTTGGCTGCGAGCATCCGCCGGCATCTCCGAGACGTTCAGGAACTGCGGCGACATGGCGGCGATCTGCATGGCGCTGTCGTCCACGAACTTCTCGAACGAAGGCGATTTGGCCGCCGCATCCGTACCGGTGCGCACGGCGAGCAGCACGCCGACTTTGCCACCCATGTGCACGTATGAGTGCACACGCCCAGCGCCGTCGATCGACAAACGATCCCAACGACGCACGGTGATGTTCTCGCCGAGCTTGCCCACCAGGGCGGCGCGGTTTTCTTCGATCGTGCTCGCGCCACCCGGGAAGGGCTCGGCGCCCAGATCGGCACCGAGCTTGGCCTTGAGGGCGGCTTCGACGACCTTGCCGGCGAAGGCAACGAAATCGGCGTTGCGTGCCGCAAAGTCGGTCTGGATATTGACCTCCGCGATCGCACCGAGCTTGCCATCGGCAGTGACGCTCGTGACAACGAGGCCTTCACTAGCGATCGCGCCCGCGCGCTTCACGCTCTTGGCGAGGCCCTTTTTCTGGATCACGACGACCGCGTTTTCCAGATGGCCTTCGGCCTCGATCAGGGCGGCTTTGCAATCATTGAGCCCCGCTTGAGTGCGATCGCGGAGCTCCTTCACTAGCTGCATGCTTACTTGAGACATTGTTTACCTCTCAGTTCGAAGAGTCCGAACCACCGCGGCTGCCACGGCCGCCGGCGTAAACGACCTGGGCATCGTTGCCCGGGCGGCCACCTTGGCGACCATCGCGACCATCGTTTTGGTTGCTGTCACGGTCGCGCTGCTGCTGGAACTCGCGACGCCGAGCCGAGCCGGCCACGCAAGCGTCGGCGATCGCGCCCGTGATCAGGCGCACCGAGCGAATCGCGTCGTCGTTGCCGGGGATCACGTAGTCGACCAGATCCGGATCGCAGTTCGTGTCCGTGATGGCGACGATTGGCACGCGGAGCTTGCGGGCTTCTTGTACCGCGATCGTCTCTTGTGCAGGGTCGATGATGAACACGGCGCTCGGAACCGCGCCCATGCCCTTCAGACCACCGATGTACTTCTCGAGCCGAGCGCGCTCTTTCTCGAGCTGCACGGTTTCTTTCTTCGGCAGTTGCTCGTAGGTGCCGTCTTCCTTCATCCGCTCGATCGAGCGCAGACGGTCGAGGCCACCCTTGATGGTGCGGAAGTTGGTCAGCGTGCCGCCGAGCCAACGATTCGTCACGAAGTACATGCCGGCACGGCGGCACTCTTCCTTGACGATCTCCTGCGCTTGGCGCTTGGTGCCCACGAACAACACGCCGCCGCCACGCGAGGTGGTCTCGCTCACGAAGTCATACGCGCGCTTGAACAAGCGAGCCGTTTGATCGAGATCGACGATGTGAATGCCGCTGCGCGCGCCGTAGATGTACTGGCGCATTTTCGGGTTCCAGCGCTTGGTCTGGTGACCGAAGTGGACGCCGGCTTCGAAGAGCTCGCGGACAGTCAGGGGATTGGCGGGATCGCGCAGTTTGGTTGCGATCTCGCTGGGGCCTTCGAACGTTTCGCTGGGCGAGTTAACACCCGATACTGATTCAGCCATGACGCTTGCTCCTTTCGGTTTTTTCCTCCGCCCCGCCTTCGAATCAACTTTCTCTCCCTGCCTACCAACGTAGGGAGAGGAGAGAGAGCACCGGATTCGATTGGTCGCGTGTGGGGCGTGTGGTTTTAATTGGTTGATAGAACCCTAGCCAGACGGCAAGGGGCGCGGAACTTACGGCACGTGCGGCCGCTGCGCAAGGACCGAAATCAAGGCAAATTCACAGACCCGAGGCGGGCATTGCGGGTGCGCTGGGCCGCGGCACCGGCGCATGGGCCATCTTCCGGAGAAACACGCCGTTGGAATCCGCCCGGGTCAGGGTACGCCCGGAAAGGGTCGCCCCATTCAAGCGTTTACTATCTAAAATCATTCCCGAATTTTGCGCGGAAGCGCTCGTAACGGGCGCGCTGACCTGGGCAGCGGATGGGGACGGGCCAACCCTGGATGGAGCCGGGGTTGCTTCAACCGTCGGCGCGGTCGCAGTCGCGGCCGGCAGGAGTCCGCTTTCAGCTCCCTTTGGCAGTGCCGGCGCGTCGTGGGCGAGAGGTTTTGCCTCCGACGGCGCCGCGGCAACCGCTGCGACGCCACTTTCGCTGGGAAGTGCGGCTCGGCGGAGCACGTAACCGGTCACGACGACCAAGCCCAGGCCGGCCGCGACCAGTCTCCCCCAGCGTGCCGCACGGTGCGTGCGTGGGGATTCGGAGCCTTCGGCGCGCCCCGTGTCCACCACCGGTGGCGGTGTGATGCTCACCGGGCGCGCCCGCTCCGGCAACGGAACATGAGTGCGCGTGTCGGCCGGTTGGAGCGGGACCGGCAGCGGGAACTCGCCGAGCATTTCAGTCCGTTCCGGACGTTCGACCGGCGGATAGCTCGGCGCTGGCACGGAGCTGGGCGTGTGCGTCGCGACGGTGGACATCTGTAACGTCGTCGTGCCGTCGAACGACGGCGGTGAGACGAAGGTGGTGTTGGGAATCGAGCTGACCGAGAACGCTTCGCCCGTGCTCGCGGAAAGCGTGACCTGCGTGGTCTCCGGTGAAAGCGAGATGCGTTGCGTGAGCGCGTCGTCCGATAGGTCCGTGTCGGCGAGTTGCTTGCGCGCGGCGCCCTCGGGCCTCGTGATCGACTCGTGAATGGGGTTGCTCACGAGCGGGCGTCGCTGCAAAATGTCGACGGTTTGCGCGCCGTAGCCCGCTTGCGCAGTCGGCACGTCAGTCGCTGGTGCAGAGCGCTGACGGAGCGCGAAACTCCGCAATCGGTCGGCTGCTTCGCGCGCGTGCGCCGGACGCTGCCGGCAATCTTTGGCCAGCATGGTCGCTAAAATTCGCTCGAGTTCTGGCGATACGCCGAGCACCAACGAAGACAGCGGGGGAGCTTCACGGGCCAAGTGCGCGAGCAAGAGCTCGTTGGCGTCACGCACGTCATCGAACGGTCCGACACCGGCGATCATCTCGAAAAGGATCAGCGCGCTCGCGTAGACGTCGGAGCGGCCGTCGACGCGCTCACCGCGTGCTTGCTCGGGGGACATGTAGCGCGGAGTGCCCACCGCCAAGCCGCGGGCGGTGACGACGCTGGTCGCATCCGCGATCTTGGCGATGCCGAAGTCGAGCAGCTTCACACCGCCCCCGTTGACGATGAACACGTTGGCCGGCTTCACGTCGCGGTGAATGACGCCGATATCGTGTGCGGCACTCAACGCTTCCAATACGGAGGCCGCGATGTTCACGGCCTCGAGCACGTGAAGCCGGCGCTTTTGCCGCAGAACGGCCGCTAGCGTGTCACCATCGAGACGCTCCATCACGTAGAACGGCACGCCATTGGCGGAGGTTCCGGCGTCGGTGACGTTCACGATGTTGGCGTGCTGCAGGCGCGCCAGCGCGCGCCACTCGTTCCGAAGCCGCTGCACCAAGTCGTCCCGCCGAGAGAGTTCGCGCAGCAAGGCCTTGAGCACGAAACGCTTGCCCAGCTCGATGTGCTCGACCTCGTACACCGAACCCATGCCGCCGACGCCGATCAACGAGAGCACGCGGTAGCGCGTGCCTGCGATGACTTCGCCGTCCTGGAATTCGCGAAACTCAGTCAAGTTGCTACCTCGGTCGCGCGTGCGGGGCCGACCGCTTGCGTGCTGGAGCATATCGGTGCGGTCCCCTTCCGTCGAGCAAGACGATGGCTGTTAGAGGCTCGAGCACCCGAGCCAGTCGGCGCGCCCGAGGCGTGAGTTGCGAGCGAGCGCTTCTTCGGATCCAGTTGAAATTAGGCCTGAACAGATGCCCACGAAGTTCGCGGCGTCAGGGCCAGCTTAGTTTGCCCAAGAGCTGCCAACCGGCCGCCGCCGTCGCAATCAGGGACAGCGTGACGTTCACGATGCCAAGCACCAGCCCCGCGGTGGCCATGCCGCCGCCGCCCACGTTTTGCGGAAACTCGCGAGCGGCTTTGCGACCGAGCACACCGGCGATTATCGCCGGGATGCCTGTGAACGGACCGAAGCAGAGCAAGATCCCACAGACCAAGGCAACGACCGCCGCCGTGCTCGCGGGCGCCTTCTCACCGCGCGGCAGGCCGGTCTTGGGATCGATCGTCATGGCGTGGATGGCCATCGTCGCGGCAGAGCCCGTGATCGGTTTGCCAGGAGGCGCCGGGGGACCATCGCCACCCGCCCCGGGCGGTCCGTAACCGCCGGGCGGTGAAGCGCCCGGGGGACCGTAGCCACCCGGCGGGCCGTAGCCTCCGGGCGGAGGTGCTGCGGGCGGTCCATAGCCCTCCGGCGGCGGCACTCCCCCGCCCTGCGTCTGCCGAACGCCAGGCGCTCGGCCTGCCAGCGGAAACGACGAAAGCATGGCTCGACGATAGTCGAATCTGCGGCCTCCCGTCGAATGCAGAAGGTAGCCCATAGTGCTAGCCTGCGCGCCGCTCATCATGGCCATTACTCGTGAAACGGTTCTACACGTCGCCAAACTCGCGCGACTCGAGCTCGAAGACGGCGAAATCGATCGCATGCAGAAGGATCTCGGCAACATCCTCGAATACGTGAAATCGCTGGCGGACCTCGATACGGCGTCGGTCGCAGAAACCACGCAGGTCGCCGTACTCGGCGCTCCGCTCCGGCCCGATACCGTGGAGCCGGGTCTGGCCAATGAAGTGGCGCTGGCGGAAGCGCCGCGCAGCGCAGGCGGAGGGTTCGCCGTTCCGGCGTTCGTCGACGAATGAGCGATATCCTCGATCTACCGATCTCCCAGCAAGCCGATCAGGTCAAAAGCGGGGAAATCACCGCCGTGGCGCTCACCGAGCGCGCCTTGCAACGGATGGAAAATCAAAGCGGTCTGCACGCCTTCCTGCACGTCTCGCGCGACGCGGCGCTCGCGGCGGCGGCCGCCGTCGATCGCAAACGCAAGAGCGGCGCCCCCCTGGGCAAGCTGAGCGGCGTGCCGATCGCGATCAAAGACGCACTGTGCACCGCCGATGCGCCGACCACCTGCGCATCGAAGATCCTGACCCGGCGCAATGCCGAAGGCACCGGAGGCTCGGGAGCAGAAACCGGTTGGCGGCCGCCCTACGACGCGACCGTCGTCGCGCGGCTACGCGCCGCCGACGCCGTGCTCGTCGGCAAGACGAACATGGACGAATTTGCCATGGGCTCGTCCGGCGAAAACAGCGCGTTCGGTCCGATGAAGAACCCCTGGGACCCCACGCGCACGGCGGGCGGCTCCAGCGGCGGCAGCGCCGTGGCCGTCGCGGCCGGCATGGCCGCCGGCTCGCTCGGCAGCGACACCGGCGGCTCGATCCGTCAGCCTGCCGCCTTGTGCGGCATCGTCGGGGTCAAGCCGAGCTACGGGCGCGTCTCGCGCTACGGCCTGGTCGCGTTCGCCTCGAGCTTGGATCAGGTAGGCCCGTTCGCTCGGGACGCCCGCGGCGCGGCGCGACTTTTGGAGGTCATCTCCGGCGTCGACCGCCATGACTCCACTTGCGCGGATGTGCCCGTCGGAGCCTATGAAGCCGCCTGCGATCGCCCGGTGAAAGGGCTACGCATCGGCATCCCCGAAGAATATTTCGGTGAAGGGCTGGATCCCGCGGTTGCCGCCAGCGTGAGAGCGGCAATCAGCGCGCTCGAGAGCGAAGGCTGTTCGGTGCATCCCGTCGCGCTGCCGCACACGAAGCACGGCATCGCCACGTATTACATCGTGGCCACCGCCGAGGCCTCGAGTAACCTGGCTCGCTTCGACGGCGTGCGCTTCGGGCTACGCGTCGAGCCGCCGCGTGGCGATCTACAAGCCCTTTACGGGAAGACGCGCAACGCGGGCTTCGGCCCCGAGGTCAAGCGGCGCATCTTGCTTGGTACCTACGTGCTGAGCTCGGGCTACTACGACGCGTACTATCGCAAGGCGCAGAAGGCGCGCACCCTGATCAAGCAAGACTTCGATCGCGCATTTTCACAGGTGGATGCCATCGCCGCGCCTACGAGCCCCAGCCCCGCCTTCAAATTCGGGGAAAAGGCCGATGATCCGCTGGCCATGTACTTGGCGGACATCTACACCCTGCCGGCCAGCCTGGCGGGCATCGCAGGGCTCAGCGTGCCTTGCGGCATGTCCAAGGCCACCAACACGCAGCCCGCATTGCCGGTCGGATTACAGCTCTTGGCTCCCGCGTTCGAAGAAGAGCGGCTGTTCACGCTCGCTTCGGCGGTCGAGCGACTCACCTCACCCGGCGGTCCCGCGCTGCCCCCCCGTCGCTAGTCGTCATCGGCGCGTGGCCTCAGGATCCGAATTGCAGCTCGAAGTAGCAGCCGCGCAGGTCGAGCACACGAGCGCGCTGCTTTCACTGTTCGAACGCACCAGCACGCCTTGTCATTGTCAATATTGGCACTTCACCGGCGATAAGAATGCGTGGCTCGATCGCTTGTTCCACGCGCCCGAGCAGAATCGCGCCGCGTTCATCGAAAGCCTCGCGAGCGCGCAGGCCGAGCTGCGAGGGGTCGTCGCGCTGCATGCAGGGCAAGCGGTGGGCTGGCTGAAATTGTGTCCGGCCGAGCTCGTGCCCAAACTCTACGACCAGCGCTTGTACCGAGGTCTGCCGGTGCTCTCGGGCCCGCGCGAAGGCGTGCTCACCGTCGGGTGCTTGTTGGTCGACGAGGAATTCCGCCGTCGCGGAGTGGCACGCGCGCTGGTCCGGCAGGCAGTGGTGATCGCCGAAGCGCGCCGCGCGCGCTTCATCGAAGCCTTTCCCCGACGCGCGGATCTGGCCGGCCCAGCCGAGCTTTGGACCGGCCCATTTCGCATTTTTGAACAGGCCGGGTTCAAGATCGTGAGCGATTTTGCCCCCTACCCGGTGTTACGTTACGACGTCACTGGAACCCCGCATCAGCCCTAGCGACGCTCAGCGCGGCCCGAGCACTAGTGAGTTTGTCAAGAAGTGTGCGTGTTGCCCGCTCATGCTTGGCTTTTGCGCTCCGAACGCCCTATCTTGTGAGGGCTCTCTCGTCAGGGGCTTTCTGCAACGGGCTCCGACGCAATCACCATGAATCCGCTCCTGCGTCTGCAACGCCTAGACGCGCTTCACACCCTGTCAGGCCGTCTGGCGAGCGAATCGAGTGGTGGCCTACTCGGCGACTCACTCGACGTGTTGCTCGAGACGATGCGCGCGCGCGCAGCCGCTGCCTTCACTTTGGATCCGGGACTCGAGTCGATCGCGGAACGCGGGCTCGGCGATCGCGGCGGCCCGGAGCTGGTGGTGCTGCGCCGAGCGCTGAGCACGATCGCCCAGCGCGCCCTGAGCACGCGGCGCCTGGTCCTGCTGAGCGACCTCGGGCGCGACCGCGAAGGCATCGACGACGCGGGCGAGATCTTGGCGCTCGGCGCGCGCACCGCGCTGGCCGTCCCCGTAATCTTGCGCCGAGTCGCGCACGGCGTGTTCGTGCTCTTCTTCGACGATGCGACCCGGGTCGACGACGAGGCGCAGCATTTCGCAACCACCGTCGCGAACATGATGGCGGTCGCGCTGGAGCGCGAACAAATCCGAGCGACTCCGGTCCCGAGCAACGACGAGCTCGCGGAAGCTAGCCGGATGGCCAGCCTGGGTCTGCTGACGGCCAGCGTCGCGCACGAGCTGCGAGGACCTGCCGGCGCGATGCTGTTACAGCAAGAAGAGCTGGGCCGCCTAGTCGAGCAAGTGACCGAGCTGTCCGACGCCACGGATCCCGACATGTCCGGCGCAATTCGTGAGCTCGGTGAGGTCTCGTCCGACATCCAAACCGCCGTGGCGCGCATTCGCGATACCGTCGAGCAACTGTCCCTCGTCTCTCGCCGTGAAGTCTCGCCCGAGTGCGTGGACTTGGTCACGGTCGTGAAGGAGTCGCTCGCGATCGCCATGCCGCACTTGGAGCGGCGCGGCATCACACTCACACAACACGTCGACGGCCCGGTATACACGGTCGGACGGCGCGACAGTCTCGGGCAAGTGGTGTTGAACCTGGTGTTCAACGCGGCCGACGCGGCCGAAGTCAGCGCGCATCCGGAGATCTGGGTGCGCGTGATGAGCCGTGGCGAACAACTCGCGCTGGTCGTCGAAGACAATGGCCCGGGCATCCCCGCCGGCGCCATCCAGCACATTTTCCGGCCGTTTTACACGACCAAGCAACGCGGCCAGGGCACTGGGCTCGGACTCAAGATCTGCAGCGACGTCGTCGCCGCGCATGGCGGACACATCGAAGTGCACGACCGCATCGGCGGCGGGGCATCGTTCCGCGTGCTGCTCACGCGCGTGCAAGAGGACAGCGGTCTCATCCCCTTGGTCCCCATGCGCGCGCCGAAGCAACGCATGCTCGAACCGCGAGCGCGCCAGGTGTTCGTGATCGATGACGACCCCGTGTTCGCGCGTTCCATCCGCCGCGCACTCAAGCCGCACACCGTGCGCACCGCCGCGGCAGCGTCCGAAGCCGAAGTGCAGCTGCTGGAGCCGAATTACACGCCCGATCTGGTGCTGTGCGACGTGTTTTTGCCCGGCCGCAACGGCGACACCCTGCACGCGCGCATCGCGGAGCGCCGCCCCGAAGTGGCCCAGCGCTTCGTGTTCGTAACGGGCGGTGCGCTCGGCCGCGCGGAAGCGGAATACCTCAAAAATTCCGCCTGCCCGACCCTGTTCAAGCCGGTCGAATTGAAAACGCTGAAGGATTTGCTCGAGGACGACGCGCCCGAATCCTCCCCCTCGGCTTCGGTACGCACGCTCAATCCGCCCTCCACCAGTCGCCGCTCCTCGGTCCCAGGCCCCGCAGCCCCACCCCCCTCGACGCGCCGCTGACGAGCTGCTCACGCTCGCCGTCGCAATGAAAATCGGGCGATCGCGTCCCCGCATCGCACCTCTCGGCCCACGAAATTCCCGCGCCCCGGAGTCGACGGTGACTGCACCCGGGAGCGGGAGCGCGCTCAGCGCCAGCCGGGGACGGAGACGATGCCGATGCTGACGCCGACGAACAAGCCGAACAGAGTCTCGCGCGGAGTCGCTACGCGTTCGGCGGAGAGCTCGTTCACGAGGGCCTCGATGGACGTCGCTTTGGCGGCGCGTTCGAGCGCGCGGCGTTCGGCGAGCGAGAGGCCGAGCTTGGTCGGGTCGACGCGACGCGCTTGGCCGCGGTGGACGGGCAGCTTGCTGGCGCGGGCGAACCACAGCGCGATTTCGTCGTCCGTGTACGCTTCACGGATGGCGTGCGTCACCAGCGCGGGCATCAGGGCCGGCGCTTTGACCTCGAGGTGCAGCTCGCGCACGCCCGGCACGAACCAAAGTGTGCCGTCATTCCAGGCGAAAAGTTCGATGAAACGCGCCTCGACCTGTTCCACCAGCTCACGCAAGAGCGAGCTTGCGCGGACGATGCCGCGCGCGACCAGCTCTTCACCGAGCGAGCGCTGCGTCTGTTTGCAGGTGTTCAGCGCGTCCGTCAAATCCTGCTCGGTGATGCGTTCGGCGCGAAGCAGGCGTGTGCCGAGCAGCTCCGAGTGTTCGGTCGAACGCGCCGCGCGTAGCTCACCCTCCACGAAGTAGAAATGCTTTTCGCGACGCTCGTTGCGGGCCACCAAAACGCCGGTCTCTTGGCGCGCTGCGACCGCGTGCAACACCGCCGGTAAGGTCATGCGATCGAGCGCGCTGCGCCACGAAGCGGCGCGCGTCAGCGGCTCCCCGAAGCGCGGCGCGCGCGCCGCCGGTGGAGGCTGCTGCGCCGCTCGTTGCCCAGATTGCGCGGGCGGAATGCCCGGCGCAGGTTCGGTCGCGAGGCGCGACTTTGCCTCCAAGGCGTGCTCGGCCTGCGCCTGCAGCAGCCGCTCGTGAGTGCCGCTGCGCGATGGCAAAATGCCCAAGTTGGACAGCCAGGGCACGATCTCCGAATCACCCAGGTGAAGGTCGAGCTCACGCGCGACATCGCGCAGTGCACCCGCGAACTCCACGGCATTTTGAAAGCGCTCCGCAGGGTCGCGCGACAAAGCCTTGCGCAGCGTATCGAGCACGAGCGGCGCGAGCTCTTCCGCGTGGCGGTCGAGCACACTCAGATTGGCCTCGTAAATGTTGGTCAGGATCTCGAATTCGTTTTGACCAGAGAAGAGCGGACGCGCGAGCAGCATTTCCGCCAAGATGATGCCGACCGTAAACAGATCACTGCGCGGATCGACGTCCGTGCCCATGACCTGTTCGGGCGACATGTAGCCGACTTTGCCCTTCAGCTCCCCTGGGTAAGTGCGACGGTCGACGAACTCACTGCGCACGATGCCGAAATCGCCGAGCTTGACCTCACCCGCGCGGCCGATCAGCACGTTGCCCGGAGAGACGTCGCGGTGCACGATTCCGAGCGGCCGACCGTGTTCGTCTTGGGCCTGATGAGCGAAAGCCAGACCGCGTAGCACCTCGTGGGCAATGTGCAGCGCGATCGCGCGCGGGAACCGCTCCCGGCGCGCGGACACCGAGCGCAACAAGCGCGCGAGGGACACGCCATCCACGTACTCCATGGCCATGAACAGCTCGCCATGGGCCTCGCCGAAGTCGACCACCTGCACGATGTTGGGATGGCAGAGCGCGGCGCAAATACGCGCTTCGTCGCAGAACATGGCGACGAAGCGCGCGTCCTGCGCCAGCTCCGGCAAGATGCGCTTGACCGCAAAGCGCTTGGCAAAGCCACGCGGACCGGCGCGCTGCGCCACGTACACCTCGGCCATCCCGCCCAAACCGAGGCGGTCGCCCAACAGATACGGCCCGAGCATCGAGCCAGCGACAACCGAGGCTTGGGCCATCAACGTTTGAGTGTAATTCACATAACTCGCTCTGAACAGGAAACTCCTTGCAATTTCCGCTGTAACTCGCTCGCTCCGCTTCCTTTGGTGCTCGAGACCCGAGCAATCGGTGCTCGAGGTGTGCGGGATCGTTTTTGGTCAGATGCACTCTAGGAATCGTGGGCATTTCGATTACTTTGCCGGGGACCGGATGAATCAAAGACAGATCTCCCAAAGGAGTGCCGGGTGAGTAACTCGCTTACATCTTCGCACTCACTGACGCTCGCCGAACGGGGTCGTTTGGGCGCACCGCCCACGCGGCGCCGCGTCGTCGCGATCACGGGTGCCGCACAATTTTTGGGCAGTAACTTGATTGGGTTATTGGAGGAAGATCCGAACGTGCGGGCGATCGTGTGTTTGGACACCGAAGCGCCTGCCACGGCGGGCGCCAAGTCACGCGTGTACAACGTGAGCTTGACCGAGGGCCTTGCCGAAGAGCGCATGGCGGAGATCTTGTCGGCTGAAGCGGTCGACGTCGTGGTCCATCTGGCGTTCCTCGATTCGCCGACGCACTCTACGGCGTTCGCGCACGAACTCGAGAGTGTCGGCACGATGCACGTCTTGAATGCGTGCCGACGTACGAAGGTGCACAAGGTGGTGATGCGCAGCCAAACGCTGCTGTACGGCGCGCATCCGACCAACCCCAACTACCTGTCCGAGAAACATCCGCTGCGCGCGCGGCGCACCGAGTCTTTCTTCGCCGACAAGATGGAAGCCGAAAATGAAGTGCTTCGCTTCGGTCGGCCCGGGCAAGGTCGCATCGCGACCGTGCTGCGCGTCGCGCCCATGCTGGGTCCAACCGTCGACAACTTCGTCACCCGCTATTTGAGCCATCGACTGACCCCGACCGTGCTCGGCTTCGATCCGCTTTGGCAGTTCGTGCACGAGGCGGACGCCGTACGTGCATTGCGCTTGGCGGCGCTGTACGACGTGCCGGGCGTGTTCAACATCGTGGGCGATGGCGTCTTGCCGCTGCGCACGGTGATCAAGCTCGCTGGGCGCACCACCCTGCCGCTGCCACGCTCTTTCGCTTCGGGGCTCACGACCGCGCTGTGGCTGACGCAATTGGCCGAAGCTCCGCCGGCATTCTTCGACTACCTGCAGTATATCTGCGTCGCCGATGGCGCCTTGGCTCGAAAGGAGCTCGGCTTCGAGCCGCTCTACACCAGCCGTGAGGCTTTGATCGACTATGCTAACGCTCAACACCTGCGCGATGTGAGATTGCTTTCGGAGACGCCCGCGTGAAAAGAAAGGACAAACGACCCAAGCGCGAGTCGAGCGCAAACCAATCGTCGGCACGGCCGCGCCCGGCCAAGGGCGAGATGCGCGGGAACGAGCGCCCCCGCGCGCCGGGCGTCGCGCGCACCGAACAGAAGACCCCTTCGAACCCGAAGCGCAAAGCACGGCGCACGGGCCGCACTCGTGAGCCCGCTGCGGCGCGGTTCGGTGAACCCCGGGATGCCACGCCCCATGCGCCGATCAGCGCACCCCCGGGGGTGATCGACGAACGCACCGCGGTCGACGAAGCGGGCCTGAGCGACACGGACATCGACTCGGAGGAGGCTTTCGAACTCGGCATCGGCGCACGCGTCGTGCCCCCGACCACGCAATACGGAGAAGCCTTCGAGAGCGCGCCGCCAGATCCGCACGAGCGCAAATCGGGCGATGTAGAGGCGCAAATCCGCGCGCTCGAGGCGCGCTTGGATGGGTTGATACGTCAGCGCCACTTCGGTGACGCCGCCGCAGAGACAGAAACAGCCAGCGGCGATCCGGTTTCGGAACGGCGCGGACCCTTGCCCTTGGCCAAGACGGATTCCTCACCGCCCGTCAAAGTCGATCCAGCACCGCTTCCAGTCGAAGACTTCATTTCACGCAAGTGGGGTCGCTCGGCAATGCGGAGTCGCTCCGAGGAATTCGACGATTTCGGGCTCGATCCCAGCTTCGAACAACGGGTCAAACCGGTCGTCGAGTTCCTGTACCGGAGCTACTTCCGAACGACGGTGGAAGGCATCGACAACGTACCGGCGGAAGGCCGTTGCATCGTAGTCGCCAATCACTCGGGTGCGTTACCCCTCGACGGTTTGATGCTGCGCGCCGCGCTGCGCATCGAGCACAAACAAAAGCGAGATTTGCGCTGGCTGGCGGAAGACTTCGTGTACTACCTGCCCTTCGCTGGCGTGTTCATGAATCGCGTCGGCGCGGTGCGCGCTTGCCCTGAAAACGCCGAGCGCTTGCTCGAGAAGGAAAGTATCGTCGGCGTGTTCCCGGAGGGCGTGCACGGCATCAAGAAGCTGTTCCAAGAGCGCTATCGGCTGCAACGTTTCGGTCGCGGCGGCTACATTCGCCTGTGCTTGCGGATGCGCGCGCCGATAGTGCCTTGCGCAATCATCGGTGCGGAAGAATCGAGCCCGCTCTTGTACCGCTTGGAGGGCCTGACCGAACTCGTGGGCCTGCCTTATTTCCCGATCACGCCCACCTTTCCGTTCCTCGGTCCCGCGGGCCTGTTGCCGGCTCCCACCAAGTGGCGGATGCGCTTCGGTGAGCCGATCAATCTGGACAATTATGGCCCGGAAGCCGCGGACGACCACGTGCTGGTCGGGCGCTTGTCCGAGCGGGTGCGCAGCTCGATCCAGGCCATGCTCGACAGCGGTCTCCGCGAACGCCGGAGCGTGTGGTTCGGTTGAGTGCAGACGGTGTTTTGGTCGTCGACAAACCGGGCAAGGCGACCAGCCACGACGTAGTTGCCCAAGCGCGGCGCATTTTCAGGACACGGGACGTGGGGCACGCGGGCACGCTCGACCCGATGGCGACCGGCGTACTGCTGCTCCTGTTCGGTGAAGCGACGAAGTTGAGCGGTTTTTTGACGCGCGATCGCAAGCGCTACCGCGCTACCGTGTACCTCGGCCGCGCTACCGACTCGCTCGATGCCGATGGGCAAACCACCGAGGAAGTGGCCCTGGTTCCCGAGCAGCTCGACGAGTCGGCAATCCTCGCCGCCTTGACCGCGGAAAAGGCCCGACGCCTGCAGATCCCGCCCGCGGTCAGCGCGATCAAGGTGGAGGGGCGACGCTCGTACGCGCTTGCCAGAGCCGGCAATGCGCCAGTGCTCGCCGAGCGAGAGGTCCAAGTGGAGGAGCTGATACTGATCTCGCGCTCGGAGCACGAGCTGATCCTCGAAGTCGAAGCCTCCAAGGGTTACTACGTTCGCGCCTTGGCGCGAGATTTGGGTGCTCGCCTCGGCTTGCCCGCGCACTTATCCGCGCTCAGGCGCCTAGCCAGCGGCCGCTTCGAGCTCAAGGATGCCGCTCCTTGGCCACTCGATCCGACCCTCCCGCTGCTGGCGACCGCTGAGGCTGCTCGGCGAGCACTACCTAGTGGTCTCCTGAACGAGACCGGCGAACGCCGCGCACGGCTCGGTCAAACCGTCGAGTTGCTCGATTTCATCGAACCCGCGTTGACGCCGCTGCTGGAGACCGCCGCCTGGTTTGCTGGTTCGGGCGAACTGATCGCGCTCGGCCACGAGCGCAGCCCCGGGGAGTTTCGCGTGGTCCGGGGTTTTCGCCAGAGGAGTGAGTGACGTGCCGACGCGCCGACGACGCCATGGTTCAGCCAACTTTGACCCGGGCCGCGAAACCACGCGCTTCGAGCCGCTCGGCGATCCGTTGCTGTAAGCCCAACGGGGCGATCCCCAACGGCAGCTCGAGCTCGACGCTGACCGAGCGCTGTTCGGTCTGAACGGTCAAGGTGGCGCCGGCCAGGGCGCCTTCGGACAGCTCGATTCTGGCGCTCCCTTTGCGACGATCGCCACCCCACGCCGACCGGCGCGCGAGACCGCTGAGCAGGTTTTGCAGATCCTCGCGCAGGGGCAACGCGGATGGCGCGACGGACGCTGCCGAATTCGGTTGGACGAACGAGCTCAGTCCCGGATTCAGTGCCAACTGGCAGAGAAGCGGGTCGAGCGCAGCCTGCCCAGCCGACTTGCCTTCCTCGTCCAAGATCGCCTCAGAGTCGCGGCGAGCATGCCGATGAGGGGCTCCTGAGGGTGCTTCCGTGCCGGTTTCTGGGGCTTTCAAATGCTTGAACTGGAGCACGGGCCTTTGGGCCGGAATCGGACCTGGTGGGGGCCCGCCGACGAGGTGGCGAAAAAGTAGTGAAGCGCCGGTTCTGGTTGGGTTATCCGCGGCTTGCCGGACAGCCGTCCGGTCGGCCGGATTTACAGCTTGTGGGGCACTCACTTCGGCCATGGCTCAGGGTCGGTCAACGCCAGCACGGGTTGCGCCCCCTGGGGTCGGTCCGCTAAGTGATCAGGAGGAGGCGGGTGCGACACGCACCGCACGACCTTGGATCCTGCCCCACCATCACGAATACTCCACCTACTGATTGCCGCGCTGCCTGCCGTCTTTGCTGCGGTCTCGGCGGCCGCGAGCTGGGCAATCACCACGCTCTCTGCCGCCCGCCGCGCTGCCTTACGCGACACGCTGGAGGGCGGTTCGCAGCGTGCGCTGGACCGTTACCTCGAGTCTGGGCCGGTGATCGAGGCCCGCTGGCTGGTGATTCGCACCATCGGCATCGCGGTGAGCGCTCTCTTGGTCGGGCGTCAGCTACCGGAATGGCTCGGCAATTGGCTGCCCGTCTTGGCCGCGACGATTGCGCTCTTCGCTTATGCCCTGCCGAGTGAAATTGCGCGCGGCTTGGTGGCGCGCAGCGCGGATACCACCGCTCCGCTATTGCTCCAGGTGCTACGCCCCCTGGAATGGCTGGCCGCGCCGATCGCGGCGCCGATCGCCTGGGCCGGACGGGTTGTCGGCAGCTGGGTGAGCCCAGCGCCAGCGCCTGCCCCGGGCGTGACCGAGACCGAGGTCGAGCTAATCGTGAACGAGGGCGAGCTGAATGGCTCACTCGGCCACGATCAATCGGAAATGATCCGTAATGTGCTCGACTTCGGCGACGCCACGGCCGGCGAGCTGATGATCCCGCGCCCGCAGGTGACCGCGTTCGACATCGGCACACCGATCGAGGCGCTGTTCAAGCTGATCGTCGAGAGTGAGCACTCTCGCTATCCGATCTTCAAGAACACGATCGACAACGTGGTCGGCGTGCTGCACGCGAAAGATCTGCTGCGCCACGCCTCTCTCGGCAAGCCGAGCGACGTGCGCATCGAGTCCTTATTGCGCCAGCCCGTGGTGTTCGTGCCGGAGAGCCAGCTCGCGACCAGCGTGCTGAAGGACATGCGCTCGCGGCGCCACCACATGGCCGTCGTGATCGACGAATTCGGCGGCTTCAGCGGCATCATCACCCTGGAGGATTTGCTCGAAGAAATCGTGGGCGATATCCGCGACGAGCACGACGTGGAAGAGCCGCCGATCGTCGATGCCGGCGACGGCAAGATGATGGTCGACGCCAGCGTGTCGATCAGCGATCTCAGCCGCTACCTGGGCACCGATCTACCCGACGATGGCGACTACCACACGCTCGCTGGCTTCATCGTGGCCGAGCTCGGCCGCGTCCCCGAGCCAGGCGCCAGCCTGCGCGCCTTCGGCCTGGATTTCGTGGTCCGCGAAGCCGACGAGCGCCGCGTGGTGAAAGTAGAGATTAGCCGCGTGCCCGCACCCGAGTCGATCACACCGCGGTCTGCGTCTCGGATTACCGCCGCCTAGGTTCGGTAAGAGCCTCACTAAGCGAGGCGCTCGTTGTCCCTGCCCGGTGCGCGCGCAGCGCCGCACGCCTCGCGCCGGGCGCGCGGGAGACAGCTCAGCCGCATGCCCGGAAATACGTCGAGCTTTCCGACTTTGGCACGATCAGATCGCGATCAGCCAATGAGATGGAGACCCACGAGAACCGACCGAACGGGCGCGTGCTTTCCCCGGGCGCAGCGCGGGTTGGCCCAGCGATCACCAGCCGAGCCTCCGCAAACGTAAGTCTCCCACCGCGCGCCGAAGGCGCCGCGCGTCCCTTCCTCCTCGGCCGGTGAAGTCAACTCCACCGACCGAACCCGTACCCTCTGACTAGCTAAGGCGTGGCGGCGCCGATTTGCTTGAGCTTCTTGCCGAGCTTGTCACCAGCATCCAAGAGGCCTGCTTTCTCTTCGCCGGGGTTTTGGTTCCCGCGCAGGACTTCCTCGAGGTCGCCCAGCTCGCGCCGGAGGGTCGTCACCACGCTGGTCGAGCAAACCGAACCTTGCGAGGCGGGGTCGACTGGAACGAACAGGCCGTCTTCACTCACCGGATTGCCGCTGGTGTAGCGCTTCAACACGGCTTGCTTGTCACCCACGGGGATGCGGATGTCGTCCGGCCACTTGGGCTTGTCGCCGTCCTTTGCCAGGAAGGGCGTGGGCACGGGCTGCATGGTTGCCCACGGGCCACCGGGGCCGTTGCCGAGCACGACGGACCAGCGAACCTGCGGCTTGGTCTGCGAATCCAGGAAGTCTTGCACGGCCTTTTTGTTGCCGGAAAGGACGTTCTGGAGCTTCTCTTTCTGATCGTTCACCTTGTCCACGATGGTCGAAAAATCGATCAACATGGCCAATGTGGCGCCATTGAAGCGGCCAATGCCCTTGCCGTTCAAGTCCGCGGCGGTGAAGGGCAGGTTGATGCCGCCCAGCTTTGACACTTCGTCGTCCGGGAAGGTGGCTTTGCTGAGCTTCTCTTTGGCTGACTTGAGGACGTCCGCCAACTCAGCCGCCTTCTTGGTGGTGGCTTCGACCTTGGTCGTGAGCTCTCCAGCGCCGACCACGGCTGCCTCAGCGGCCTTGTTGCGTTCGCTGATGCCGCCGCCGGCGAAGCCGAGGCCGGCACCGATGGCGGCCGTAAAGATGGCCAAGATGAGGACCTTCGAGCGGCCGGACTTTTGGGCCTGAACGAACTCGTCGCTCATCTCGATCGTGATCGATGGGGGTGCAACGCGCACCGGGGCAGCCTGTGGCGCCATGGCGCCATACGGATTCGAGGTGTCTACCCGGGGCACGGCGGCGGCCTGTGGCACCGACGCGAACGGCGGCGCCGGGACCCGACTCGGGTTGGCCACCGGTACGGACGGCTTCGGAACGCCGACGCCAGCGGGTGGCGGAATCGAACCGACGGCTGGCGAGCTGACGGTTTTCTTTCCGAGGCGTGACTTCAGATCGATCTTGGGCTTCTTATCTTCCATCGGAAACTCGTCACTGACGCGGGGACTAATTGCTGGAAATGAGCGGGAAAAAGGCTGACCCGCCGCTGGCGACCGGCCGGCACACTAGCGGCCCGCTTCAATGTGGGCAAGCTTCAAATCAGGCTCAGCGCACAACATCGAACGGCTCTTGGGCTCGGCGCTCGACATCCGCCACCCACACTAAAGCTTTAGCGCGACACGGCAGATCAGCGCCCGTTGCTAGGAGGCATTGACCGAGCGAGGTGTGGGTGCAACGCTCCCGGCGGTGAAAAAGCGTGTCGTGGTCGTCGATAACTACGACTCCTTTACGTACAATTTGGTCCAGTACATCGAGAGCCTCGGGGGCGAGTGCGATGTGCGTTTGAATGACCGGGTCAGCGTCGATCAGATCCGCGAAGCGCGGCCCGCCGGTGTGCTGCTCTCCCCCGGCCCGGGAAATCCGGACGAGGCGGGCATCACGCTTTCGGTGATCGAGCAGCTATCCGGTACCCTACCCATCTTTGGCGTGTGCTTGGGCCATCAGGCGATTGGGCAGGCTTTCGGCGGCAGGGTGATCCGTGCGCCGGAGCTGATGCACGGCAAAACTTCGGGCATCGAGCACGATGGGCGCACCATCTACCAAGGGCTGCCCTCCCCCTTCGAAGCCACGCGCTACCACTCCCTGATCGTGGAAGAAGCCAGCTTCCCCGAAGCGCTAGAGGTCACCGCCCGCACCAAAAAGGGCGAAATCATGGGCCTTCGGCACCGAAAGTTCGCGGTCGAGGGGGTACAGTTTCATCCTGAATCGATTCTCACCGATCACGGCTTGCGCCTAATCGAGAACTGGCTTGGCTCACTGTGAGCGCTGAAATACCCAAGTTCAACGACGTTTTTGTCGAGATGACCGGCCCCGGCGGGCTCTCTTCGGCGACCGTCCGCCGCGTGTTCGACGCCATTTTCGCGGGCGCTTGGAGCCCCGCCAGCATGGCCGGCTTTTTGATTTCCCTCCGCCACACGGGCAACGAAACCCCAGCCGTGATCGCCGCGGCGGCTCGCGCCATGCGCGCCGTGATGATCCCGGTCTCGCATGATTTCGTGGTCTTGCTCGACACCTGCGGCACCGGCGGTGACGGCTCCGGCACGCTCAATCTGTCCACCGGCGCCGCGCTGATCGCTTCCGCGGCCGGCGTGCCGGTGGCCAAACACGGCAATCGCGCCGCCACCAGCCGCGCGGGCAGCGCGGATGTGCTCGAGGCGATGGGCATCCCCTTGGACGTGCCCGGAGCGCGTCAGGCGGAGGTGTTGCTGGAGGCCCAAATCGCGTTCCTGTTTGCGCAAACGCACCATCCGGCCATGCGCCACGTGATGCCCGTGCGGCGTGAGCTCGGCGTGCGCACACTGTTCAACTCTCTGGGGCCACTGGCAAATCCGGCGGGCGCCAGCCACCAACTCCTCGGCGCATTCGATGACGTGATTCGCCCCGTGCTCGCAGGCGCGCTCGCCGAGCTCGGTAGCACGCGCGCCTGGGTCGTGCGCAGTGAAGACGGCCTGGACGAGATGAGCCCGTTCGCGGCCACGCGCATCAGCGAGGTGGCGAATGGACGCGTGCGTGAGTTCAGCCTCACGCCGGAAGACTTTGGTTTGGAGCGCAGTCCCGCGGGCGCCATCGCCGGCGCCGATCCCGCGCACAACGCGCGCGTACTGGAAGCCATCTTGAAGAACGAAGCGCACCCCGCGCGTGACGCGATCTTGCTGAACGCCGCCGCTGCGCTGGTAGTCGCGCTCGGAATCGAACCCAAAGCCGCGACCGAGCGCGCCCGCGCCGCCCTCGAGTCGGGCGCGGCGGCGGAATCTCTGCAGCGTTTGCGTCGCGCCGCGAATGCACGCCGCGCCGAACCGTCGGGCTCAGGCGAATGAGCGGGAATACTTCCGGGGTACTCGCCCGCATCCTGGAGCAGAAGCGCAGCGAGCTACCGGCGCTACGCGCACTGAAGCTACCGGCTCCGCCGAGCCCGCGGGCGTTTTCCTTGCGACGCGCGGGCGGCGACCTGAAGCTCATTACGGAGATCAAGTTCCGTTCACCGTCTGCGGGTGCGCTGTCGACCGCGCTGTCGGTGAGCGAACGCGCGCGGGCCTATCAGCGCGCGGGGGCGAGCATGATCAGCGTGCTGTGTGATACACGCTTCTTCGACGGCTGTTTCGCGCACTTGGCCGAAGCCCGGGCCGCCTGTGACTTGCCGCTCCTGTGCAAAGAATTCGTGATCGACGAGAGCCAACTGGACGCGGCGGCCGCCTACGGTGCAGACGCGGTGCTGTTGATCGCGCGCTGCCTGAGTGAAGAGCGCTTGAACCAACTCGCGCGTGCCGCGCGCGAACGAAAGCTCGAACCCTTCGTTGAAATCATCAGTGACGAAGAGGGCAGATGGGCCGTCTCGGCGGGCGCAACGTTGATTGGGGTGAACGCTCGCGATCTGGACACGTTGGTCATGGACGCTGCGCGCCCCGCGCGCATGCTCGCCGAGCTTCCCTCCGCCGCCAGCCGAGTCCACCTATCCGGCATCGCCAGCCCCGATGACGTCCGGCGCGTCGGCGCCTCGCCCGCGGACGCCGCGCTGATCGGTGAGGCCCTCATGCGCGAAGACCAGCCCGAAGCCCGGCTGCGCGCGCTGGTTGCGGCCGCAACCAGCCAGTGAGCGAAACTCGCCCGGCGCGTCGGGCGGGGCTACGCTCTCGCGCGTGACGCTGGACGGCCTGGTCGAAGCCTACTTGAATCACCTGCGGGTGGAGCGGGCACTTTCGCCGCGGACGCTGGAGGCTTACGGCCGGGATCTGAACAAACTCCTGGCATTTGCCGAGGAATCGGGGATTAGCCGGGCTGACGCGGTCGATTTGGGCACGGTCAGCGGCTGGCTCGGTCGCTTGGCACACGATGGGTTGGGGGCGCGCAGCGCCGCGCGTCACCTCTCGGCTGTGCGCGGCTTGATGAAATTCTTGCTGCGCGAGGGGGTGCTCAGCGCGGACCCGACGGAATTGTCCGCCCGACCCCGCTTCGGTCGTCGCTTGCCGCGCACCTTGAGCGAGTCCGAGGTGCTCCGGCTCCTGGCCGCCCCGGACGTCTCCACCCTGCGCGGCCTCCGCGATCGCGCCATGTTGAGTGTGACCTATGCGGCGGGGCTACGCGTCAGCGAGCTCGTGGGGCTGACCGCGGGCGATCTGGATCTGAATCGCGGGATCGTGTCCGCATTTGGCAAAGGCGGCAAGCGGCGACTGGTACCGCTCGGAAACATCACGCTCGACCATGTGCAGGCATACTTGAACGCGCGCGCCGAACTCGGCGCGCGCGCCGCAGCACGGGTGCGGAAAGCAGGTCCCGATGTGCTCTTTCCGTCGCCGCGCGGAGGCGCGCTCACACGCCAGGGTTTTTGGAAAATCGTCGGCCGCTACGCGCGCGGAATCGGCTTACGCGGCCGCGTTTATCCGCACCAGCTTCGGCACTCATTTGCGACTCACCTGCTGACCGGCGGCGCGGACCTACGCAGTGTGCAAACCATGCTCGGGCACGCCAGCGTGACGACCACTGAGATCTATACGCACGTCAGCGGCGACCACGTGCGAAACGCCCACCGCCGTTCGCACCCCCGCGCGTGAAGCGAGCGACGCGAAGCCCGAAACGACCTGACCGAATTGTAACAACTGTGCTACAAAACCGGGGTGTTTTTCTCCGTCCATGAACCTCGCGCCGTTCGCACACCGGTAGTCGTCGAGGTTCCACACGCGGGGCTCAGCGTGGATCCGGAGTCGATGGCGACGCTGATCGCACCTACGCAATCGCTCGGACGCGACGCGGATCTGTTCGTCGATGAGCTCTACGCCGACGCACCAGACGTCGGCGCAACGCTGCTCGTTTCACACGTCAGCCGCTACGTGTGTGATCTGAATCGAGCCGAGACGGACGTCGATCCACTCACGGTCGAAGGCGGCACCGCGCGCTCGGCTCCGCATGGCGTGATCTGGCGCGTGACAACCGACAATCGTCCAGCCCTACTCCGGCCACTGCCATTCGCAGAGCTCGAGCGGCGGCTGGTGCGCATTTACCGCCCCTATCACCAGACCCTGCAAGCATTGCTCGCCGAGCGCGTGGCAGAGTTCGGTTTCGCGATTTTGCTGTGTGGGCACTCGATGCCCAGTCGTGGTCGGGAAGGCCATATCGATCCGGGCCGTGAGCGCGCGGACGTGGTTCCCGGTTCACGCGGCCGGAGCACGTGTGCCGAGCAGGTGCTCCGCTTGGTCGATCGAAATGCCGCCGCCTTTCGCCTGAGCGTTGCGCACGACGAGCCCTATCGTGGCGGCTTTTCCACGTCCCACTACGGCCGCCCGCGGGATCGAGTGCACGCCATCCAGATCGAGCTCGCCCGCCGGCTTTACATGGATGAGCAGGCGCTCACCAAAAAATCGCGTGAATTCGATGGTTTGAAAAAGTTCTGCCGCACCATCACCGAGGCCCTGGGGGAGCTCACACTAGTTTGAGTAAGTGACACTTGAACAGCCGGTCACCCTGAGCTAGGTTCCGCGCCCTCAATGGCCCGCAGCGAAATTACCGGCAAGCGCAAGCTCTCCGGCCACAACGTGTCGCACTCCAACATCAAGACCGCGCGCTGGCAGCACGTGAACGTGCAACGCCGCCGCCTCTGGGTCCCGGAGCTCGGTCGTCACGTCACCCTCAAGCTCACAACCGGTGATCTCCGCAC
This sequence comes from Pseudomonadota bacterium, assembly GCA_037200885.1. Taxonomy (GTDB): domain Bacteria; phylum Myxococcota_A; class Polyangia; order Polyangiales; family Polyangiaceae; genus PMG-095. The sequence goes on along the minus strand of JBBCIN010000002.1, from coordinate 1,611,127 downwards.
GGTCGATAAGATCGGTTTGCTCGAGTTCGCCAAGAAGCACGGCGCCAAAGTCGCGTGAGTTTTACTCGCCGTCAGGCGGGTTACGCCAGGCGACGCTCGGCCGAGGCCGAAAGCGTCGCCTGACCTCATTTCTTGGCCTTTATTTTCTCGGGCGCAGCCGCGTGCGCGCCGCTTCCGAGTAGCGAGCCGCCACCCCGCCCCTTAGCGGCGTTGGCTAGTAACTTCGCGCGACACGGGATCGCGCGTGATCGAAAGACGCGGCGGGCCGCTGAAGTTGAGCGCGCGCGCGCCGGGCTCGGCGCAGACCTCGACCGGCACGCCGTCGGCGTTGCAACGAACGGCGATCGGCGCCGGCGCGGGTAGCGAGCTACCCGGCGCTTGGCGCGGCACGCCGCGCTGCGTCGGTATCGCGACGAACGGCGCCAGCAGCGCTAGGTCGTCGATTTCGAGCCCGTCCGAGGGACGGAAATAGGCGACCGCCGCGAACACGCCGCGCACGTCGACCGCACACACCACGGCCCCGATGCCGAGCTCGGCGGGCAACGGCTCGCTCGATGAAGTCTCGGTCCAGGGCGCCTCCAGGAAATCCGAGCCCGCCACGTGCCGCATGCTCGCGGCATGATCGATGTCGGTGACGTTCGCAAAATCAGCAGGAGTCACGAGGCCGCCTTCGCTTGGGCCCGCCAAGCGCAAGAACGGACGGGTGAAGGCTTGCTCCGAGAACGCGACCTGCCCGGCCGAGCGCACGCGCCCCAATACCTCGGCGCGCCCATCGGCGCCCGCGCGTTCGGCGCGCAGAATGCCGTGCTTGACCAGGGACCCAAGCGATTTGGCACCGTCGTAGGCGTTGGCGACTGCGGCTGCGGCGACCGTGCCCGGCACCGCGATGCGCGCGGCGGCTGGGATCGGCTCTTCAGGCAAAAAGCCGCGTGGCCGCTTGGTGCCGAGACCGGGTTGGCGCAGGCGTCCATCGAACGCCCGACCACCGGTACCGATGCCAGCGACCAGGATCGTCAGCGGCGAGAGCAGCACGCCGGAGTAGCCGCCCGCCGCTGCAAAGAAGCCGGCCAACACCGCACCCACCGCCGAACCGCCTTGTCCAAGCTGCGCGATGGCCGCTTCCTCGGCGATCGGGTCATTGGAGATGGCGAGTGCGCGTGCCCTCATTCGGCGAGCTCCTCGCGCAGCAGCTTGGCGGCATTCTCGGCGCCGTGGCCCTCGATCACGACGAATGCCTCTTCGCGATCGGCGATCGCCTCAGCCACGTGAGTGGCCGCGCTGGAACGCACCTGCACGCCGTCGCCGAGCGCCAACAGCCGCGTGTACACACAATCGCCCAGCGGCGGCTCGGCGCGCGTCACGTCGCGCACCACCGTCACGCCATGCTCGGCGGCAAAGACTTCGATTTGGTCGTCTTCCCAGACGCCGCGCGATTCCCAAGCGATGCGCCGGTCGTCGTGCTCCGCCGCTTCGAACAGCTTGCTCAGTCGCTCGCGCATGCGCGCGCTCGGACCGACCGACGACGGAGTCTGAAGCAGCAGCCACTTGGCCGACAATGCGTCGGCGAGCTCCAGCGAGCGACCGAGGTCGAGCGCGCTCGATTCGAACTGACCGACCGCGCGCGGCAGCACCACGCTGAAGGCAAACGCAGCAGGCACGCGCTTCTTCCACTCAGCGAGGCGCGCGCCGCGCGGCAAGTTGGTGGCATCCGCACGCACTTCCAACATGTTGAAACGCGACGCGTAGCGGGCGATGTCCCCCTCGAGATTGTGTCTACCAACGAATAGCTGCATGGCGATCGGACGTACCTAATTGGCGAAATGAAACCACTCGGTCGGGTGGCGCGAGATGAAAGATTGCATCGCGCTCGCGGCACATGCCGCGGCGGTCTGAAGCTCACCAGGCGTCGCCTGACGGCGCAGCCAAATCGGCGCTTCGATCGAGAATTCGTAGTGAAAATAGCCCACGCGGTGAGCAAAGATAGGCACGATCGGCGCGCCCGAAAGCGCCGCCAAACGGAACGGACCTTCCGGCATGGTCTCGTGGTCGCCGAACAGTTCGACATTCAGCTCGCGGCCGCCGGGGGCTGCGCGATCCAGTTGGATTGCAATGGCGCCCCCGCCCCGCACGTGGCGGAGCAGCGGCAGCGCGTCGAGCGGGTGAGCTCCGACGTGCATTACGCGGACGCCCGTTCGCTCGCGCACGGCGTCATGCACTTTGCGCGCGGCTTCATCCGGCTCAGCGAGCATGACCACGACCACGTCCGCGCTGAAGTCTTTGGCCAGTAGCCGGGCCGCACAATCCCACGGACCGATGTGGGCCGTGACCAAGATCACGCCTCGGCCCACCTGCAGCGCAGCGCGAAGATGCTCTCTACCCAGCAGCGACAGTTCCGTATTTTGACCGTCGGCGCGATCGATCCCGAGCGACTCGGCCAAGCATGAAGCGTAGCTGGTGAAGGTCTGTACCACGTCGCGCTGCTCACTCAGGAACGAGCGTTGGCCCTTCACCCGGCGCAAATTGCGGAGCACACGTTGACGCGTTTCCGGCAGCGCCAGAGCAAAGGCGGTGCCGAAGAATTTGGGGCTGTGTTCGATCACGAAACGTGGGCCAAAGCGCGCGCCAGCATAGGCAAGGCGCCTCAAGAAGGCGTTGTCTGGGCGGAGGGCGCGAGCCAATGAGCACGTTCCCGTGTCATGCCGAAGGCGCTGCGGCAAGCCCTAGCCGACGTTTTTCGTGGTCAGCGCTTGAGAAAGCGCCCCGAACACACGAGAGTCCCACAATGGCGGGCGCGCGCGTGAACACAGGCGGGGCGGCAAGCCGCCCCGCGGCCACAACGACCGATTCTCTCTACGGCGGTGCGGTCAGCCTGCGCCAGCCGGCCCGCGGGTACCGCGTGAACGTGGACGCTTTGCTCTTGGCCGCGTTCGCAGCGCAGGGGCGGCGCGCGGAGCTCGCGGTCGATCTGGGTGCTGGCGTCGGTTCGGTCGCGCTCGGACTGCACCATCTGGGCGTGGCAGCGCGCTTCGCGCTCGTCGAGCGCGAAGCGCAGCTGCTCGTCTTGGCCGACGAGAACGCGCGCGAGGCCCGGATGACGAGTCGCGGCTTCTGCTGTGATTTGAGCCTCGGACTCCCAGAAGAGCTGCGACAAACGGCCGACTTGGTGGTGTCGAACCCGCCGTTTTTCGATCCCGACAACTCACGCCAGGGCCCGCACTTAAGCAAAACGCGCGCCCGCTTCGGCGATCTCACCCCGTTCGTCACTGCCGCCTCCGCGGCGGTCAGCGGCGCCCGCAGCCGGGTCGCATTCGTCTATCCAGCGCGCGAGCTGAGCCGCTTTCTGGCCAGCGCCGAACGAGCGCACCTGATCCCCAAGCGCCTCCGCCTGGTGCATGCCGACGCGAACGCACCCGCACGCGTCGCCCTGGTTGAGCTGCGCCGCGCCAAGCCCGGAGGACTCGTGGTTCTGCCGCCGCTCTTCGAGTGGTCCAAGAAAGGGGTGCGCACGCCTGAATTGGCGCTCATCTTGCAAGGCCTGCCGCCGGAGGGACGGAAGGAACGCTAGCGCTGGCGCGAAAGCAAGCGATCGAAGATGATCGCTGCAGCCGCCCGAACGCTCAAATGGTTGTAGCCGTCCTCGCGGCGACCGAGGATCGACGTGAGCCGCGCGTCGGCGCGCTCGGTGACGGCATCACCGAGTCCCCAGCCGGTGCCGAACACGATCAAAACGGGCGGGCCCTCGCGCGATAGTTCGGCGCGAGCTGCTGGGAAGTCCAAGAGATCGCCCGACCCCTTGGCACTCGTGACCCAGAGCCGTGCGCCCTGGCCGAGCTCGGCCAGGGCGTCATCCAAGGTCGAGACGACGCGCAGCAAGCTGATCGCCGGCGTGCGATCGGGAATGCGCCGCGCTCCCGAGCCGCTGATCCAGTGCTCGCGCACACGCTCCGCGAGCAGCCGCTGTGCGGCGACCGGGTGCACGATGAACAGATCCGTCAGCCCGAACGTGAGGGCGCTGCGCGAGATGTCGTGCAAATCCAAATTCGTGATCGCGCTCGTGACGACCGCACGCTGGCGATCGTGCACTGGATGGTGCACCAGAGCGGCCGCGACGCGCCTCACGATTCGCTTCCGCCAGCAGGCTTCGTGCCACTGGACAACAGGTCGGGACGGCGCTCGCGCGTGCGTTCAGCGGAGGCGGCACTACGCCAAGCTCGCACTTTTTCGTGATCGCCACTGCGCAGGATCTCCGGCACTTCCAAATCCCGAAAGCTCACCGGACGCGTATACTGCGGATACTCGAGTAGTCCGCCGCATTCGACACTGAATGATTCCTCACAGGTCGATTCGGCGTTGCCCAGCACTCCGGGTATCAGGCGTATGCAGGCCTCGACCACGCACATGGCCGCCACCTCACCCCCAGTGAGCACGAAATCACCGAGCGACAGCTCTTCGTCCACGAACGAGCGCACGCGTTCGTCGAAGCCTTCGTAACGACCGCAAATCAAGATTAGGCTCTCGTGCGCGGCCAGCTCGCGCGCTTTGGCCTGTTTGAAGCGCTCGCCCTGAGGTGTGAGCAAAACGCGATGCGGCCGCGTGCCCGAAGCGATCGCAACCTCCGCCGCTTCGATGGCGGCCACGGCGATGTCGGGGCGAATCACCATGCCCGAGCCCCCGCCGTAGGGCGTGTCATCGACGCTCAAGTGCTTTCCCAAGCCGTGCTTGCGCATCGGCTCGAGATGCACGGCGAGGGCGCCCGAAGTCACCGCGCGGCCCACGAAGCTCAGCTCCAAGAACGATCCGAACAGCTCGGGGAATAGCGTAACGATCGCGATCTTCATCGCGAGCTACATGAGCCCGTCGAGTGAATTCAAGATCACCTGGTGGGTAGCGATATCGACGCTCGACAGCCAAGGCTCCGACAGCGGTTGCTCGGCGCTCGTGCCATCCGCCAGCCGCACGACGATGACATCGACCGTCGGGTGCGAGACGATACCGGTGACTTCACCGATCTCGCCGTCGGGCCCGACCACCTTCGCGCCGATCAGATCGATCAGGTAATATTCCCCCGGCTCGAGCGGCGGCAGCACGGCACGCGGCACGCTGACCGTTGCACCGTGCAAGGCTTCGGCGGCGTTGCGGTCGTCAACGCCGCGTAGCTTCACCAGATACGCCCGGGGCACCGCGCGCGCGCGCTCCACCGCATAGGCCGTTCGCTGGTCCTTGAGGGTCAGCCAAATCTCGGACACCTGCTCCAGCGCGTCGCTCGACTCCCAGTGCGGGACGATGCGTAGCTCGCCGGTGATGCCGTGAGCCTTGCTGACCCGCCCGACTTCGAGGCCCGGCGAGTCTTCCGAGGGCTCACCCGCTCGCGACATGTGCAAACAGTTCGAATCGCCGACGAATTAGTCGACGATATCGAGATGAGCGCGCCGGCCGATTTTGGTCGAGGCGGCGGTCAAAATCGTACGCATGGACTGAGCGGTGCGCCCGTCCTTGCCGATGACCTTGCCGATGTCGTTCTTGGCGACCTTGAGCTCGATCAGCGAATTGTGATCTCCCTCGATTTCGGTCACCTCGACGCTGTCGGGGTCGTCGACCAAGGCCTGGGCGATCGTTGCAATCAATTCCTTGAGGGCCATAACTCGGCGACTCCGGTTTCGGTCGGGCGACTGAGCGCCCGAGTAGGTGCAGGGACGGGGAAAAAAAAGCGGAGGGAAAAGCACCTCGAACCGCGGACGCGCGCTCAGGGTTGAGCGGGCGTCGCCGGATTCTTCTTCAAGAGCTGGCTGAGCGTGTGCGACGGCTGTGCACCCTTCGACTGCCAGTACTCGAGGCGCGAGCGATCGAGATTCAGCACGCCTTCGTTGGCGGGATGAAAAGTGCCGATATTTTCGAGGTGACTGCCATCACGCGGGTTGCGATGATCGGTAACGACGATGCGGAAAAACGGAGCCTTTTTCGTGCCATGGCGGGCAAGGCGAATGTGAACAGCCATACTATCCTCGATTATTACGTGAAAACCCGGGCTAACCGAACGTTAGCACCAGGCGGCCCACCTGCCAGCGATGCGGACGAGCGAGCGAGAGAACCAGCAACTGAAGGGCAGTGCGGGAAGAGCGGGCGGGAACCTAGAGTAAGCCTCGCGGTTTGGTCAAGCGTCGTGGTAACTTGTGGGTTCGGATGGCAGCGGGCAAAGACGAGATTATGCGGGTCGCGCGCGAGGTGCTTGCACCGTTGGTCCGAGCGGACGGCGGCGACCTCTACCTGGTTTCCGTAGAGGAAACGGGGGTTTCGCTCCATGTCACCGGGCGTTTCGCCGGTTGCCCGGGCAACACCTTGGTGCGCCGCCGAGTTTTCGAACCGCCGCTCGCCGCGATCGTACCGGGAATCATCCTGACACTGACGTCAGGTCCGTTGATCCCCGTCGGCGCGGCGCGCCTCGGCTAGTGGCGTCTTACTTTTTGCCCTTCGGCGCGGGCTTCTCTTTGTCGGGCTTGCCGGCGTAGGTGGGCGGGTTCGCGGTCGCCGCGGCCACGTCCTTGTCCATCTCGTGCAGGTCGACCGCCTTGTTCTTGCGGTACTGGGCGAGGTTATCCTGCACCGTGCGGTCCGTGTAGACCATGCCCAAGATGTGGTTGCTGCTGCGATCGATGGCTCGGATCAGCTTATCGGGATCGCGCCACTGCACCTCGTCGTAGGGCTGGCCCTTGTCGTAGTCAGCCGGAACGAGCTTGCCCGGCACGCCAAAGCGCTTGCTCAGGATTTTCGTGGCCTCCTCGAACGTCTCGCCGAGCGTGCCGCCCTTGACCAGCTTGTGCTCGTCATACACCTTCCACAGCTTGTCGCTGAAGAAGAAGAAGTGCCGCTCAGTACCGTTGCGTAGGCGGAGCGTGGCCATGCTCTCCGCGTTGTTGTAGCTATATTCGCCCTTCAACGGGGATTGGTCGACACCCGTCGGAATATTGCCGAAGTCGATCCGGCCGCGGCGCAGAATGCCTTGCTTGCTCTTCTGCTCGTCCTCGAGCCCCTGCATCTCGTTGCCGGGCTGGGCCTTCTTGAGCAGGGGCAGGTACTCTTCTTCGAATACCTTGTCGTACAGCTTCGCGATGCCCTCCAGCGTCAGACCCCAATGCAGCCCCTTTGGCGGTAGGCCGATCGCCTTTTCGATCGTACCGGCTGAACTTGCGCCAGCGGGTTTGTCCTTGCCTTCGGCGACTCGGGGCTCGACGACCAGCGCCGACGATGCCATACCCAGCGCGAAAAGCGTGACGAACAGTCTCGGCCTCATTGCTATCCTCCGGAAATCCTTGAGCGTACCCGCCGCGTAGCGGCGCAAGAGGGTATCACTTGTCTGTCGAGCCACTCAAGCGAACAGTTCGACGAGCCCGGTCCTCAAATAAGTCAAAGCTCGCTTTGCTCTCGCTCTTCGCTCGTCGAGTTGCTGCTGCTGCGCTGCTCGCTGTCGCCTGTGCCGAGTCACCACCGCCATCGGACGTCTCGCGCTTACCGGAGTATGGCGCCGAGGACGCAGCGCTGCTCGACGACGGATTTTCGGGGCACTTGTTCGAAACCGCGTTCGTCCCAGGGACGGCCGGGGACGACCCTCACTTCGAAGACCGCGTACGCGCTGCGCACAGCATTTGGTTGCTGAAGGTGGCCACCGTCTCGCGCGAGGGCAGCCTGGGCAACAACCGCCGCTACGAGCTCATCTTCCGCACGCTCGAAGGCCTGGCCGGGCCGGCGCCACCGGCGCAGGTCTCGCTGACTATTTCTGGGAAAGACCCGTCTTTTCACTGGCTCGATCGAGTCGGCGGGGCCTGGGTCGGCCGAGAGCTGCTGCTGATGGCGCGCGACTATCGAGCCGGCGAGCCTGGTGCGGCAACCGAGACAAGAGTGATGCACTTCCATGGCGAGCCGAATACTCCGGAGCTCCGGGCTCGAGTGCGCAGCATCCGCGCGGCCGCAACGGCCGCAGAAGGTGCGGCGCTCACGCCGAAGAAGTGATACGCTGAGCGCCGCGAAGTACTTGCCGAAGATAGATGGACATGCATTTTCGAAGTTCAGCCGTCGAGATCAAAGGGCCCAGTGAAATCGACGCGATGCGTGAGGTCTCGCGGCTTGCCGCCGAGACCTTGTCCGCTGTCGGTGAGATCGTACGCCCTGGGTTGACGACCGACGAGATCAACTCGTTCGTGCACACCCACACGCTCAAGCAGGGCGCCCGCCCCGCCCCACTGAACTACAAGGGTTTTCCGAAGAGCGTCTGTACCTCGATCAACGAGGTCGTGTGCCACGGCATTCCGGGCGACCGAGTGTTGCGCGACGGCGATATCATCAATATCGACGTCACCCACATCTATAAGGGTTTTCACGGCGACACCTCGGCCACCTTCTATGTCGGGAAAGTGAGCGACGACGCGAAGCGCGTGGTCGAGGTCGCCCGACGCAGCCTCGCTCTTGGGATTGCGCAGGTTCGGCCAGGCGCGCGCCTGGGGGACCTAGGCGCCGCGATTCAGGAGTTTGCGGAAGGACAGGGCTGCTCGGTCGTGCGTGATTTCGTCGGCCATGGCATCGGCCGAAAATTCCACGACGAGCCCAAAGTCGCGCACTACGGCCGCTGGGGCAAGGGTGAGCGCCTCAAACCCGGAATGACCTTCACCATCGAGCCAATGGTCAATATTGGCTCCTGGGAAGTGGATGTTTTGGACGATGATTGGACCGCGGTGACCTCAGATGGCTCGCTTTCAGCCCAATTCGAGCACACCGTGCTGGTGACGGAGACCGGCGTCGAGATACTGACCGAGCGCAATCGCCCGCTGGCGAACAGCGAAATCTTCCCCGACTACTTCAAGTGATCGCGGGCCGGTCGAACGACTTCGAGCAAGCTCGCAGGTGGTCCTTGACGGATTGCACGCGAGCCGATTAGGTTGCCCAGGGCTTTGCCCTTAGGGACTCCGGTCCCGCTGCCTCCGACTCGAATTCCGGCTCGCAGGCGGCCCGGTACGAGGGAGCGCTATGTGTTCGCTTGGACGGGCTGGGTACCGGTCTGGCCTCCTCTTCATATTTCCGCTGATCTCCGCGATGTCCGTCCGAAAGAAAGCTACTCCTAAGAAAGCCCGCGCCAAAGCGAAGGCCACCCCTAGCCGTCGCAAGGAGGCACGTAAGCCGGCTAAGAAGAAGCCGGCCGCGAAGCCGAAGCGCCCGGCCAAGAAGAAGCCTTCGCGAGCTGCCACCAAAGGGGCGGTCGCGAAAAAGAAGCCGGCTGCCAAGGCACGCGCTGCTAGTAACGCGCGCAAGGACGCTGATCGCGTCAACCGCGACAGAGCGCTCAAGGCCAAAGAGAAAGAGCGCGAGAAGAAAGAGCGCGAAAAGGCGAAAAAAGACGCCGAACGCGAAAAGGCGCTCAAGGCCAAAGAGAAAGAAAAAGAGCGCCAGCAAAAGGCCAAAGACGCCGAGCGCGCCCGCAAGGAAGCGGAGCGCGAAAAAGCGCTCAAGGCGAAGACCGCCGAACGCGAAAAGAAAGAGCGCGAGAAGGAAAAAGCGCGCGAGCTGAAGGAACGCGAGAAAGAAAAGGCGCGCAAGGAGGCCGAGCAAAAGGCCGCCCGCGCCGCCGTTCAAGCGGCGAAAGATGCCGAGCGCGAGCGCATCCGTCGCGAAAAAGAGGAAGAACGCCTGCAAAAGATCGCCGAGCGGGATGCCGCCCGCGACGAAGCCAAGCGCCTCAAAGACGAAGAGAAGAAGGCCAAAGACGCCGAGCGTGAAGCGTATCGCAAGGCCAAAGACGCCGAGCGCGAGCGCATCCGCGCGGAGCGTGAGGCGGCTCGCCGTGCCCTCGAGGGCAAGGTTTCCCGCGCCAGCAAGCGCGCGCAGCGCGGCGATGGCATTGGCCGTGGTGTCACCACCCGCCAGTACCGGCCGGATACCATCCCCAATCAGTCAGGCACCACGCGTCGGCACGAGGAGAACCAGCGTCTGCTCGGCGTGCGGCTCCCCGCCGAAATCCTGCACGATCCGCCGCGGACCACGCATGCACCGCAGCCGCCACCGGCTGGCCCGCCACAGCCTCCCCCACCCCCAGCTCTCTCGGTCGAGGAGCGCTGGGCGCTGATCAACGAGCGCTTGAACGGCATGGATGACCAGTTCCAGCGTGAGTACCGGGAAAGCTTCGAGATGTCGTGGGTTTATCACGACAGCGCGCTGGAAGGCGTGGTCTACACCTTTCAAGAGCTGAAGACCGCGATCGACCCGAACATGAGCGTCGTGGCCGATTCTGGGCTTCAACCGGTGTGCGACGAAATCCGTCGGCATCGCCAAGCGATCGAATACGTGCGCGAGCTCTCGGAAAAGAAGCGCGTACCGATCAACGTCGACACGATCAAAAAGATCTACTGCATCCTCCACCCGGAGGAGGGCGACGTGAAGACGGTGAAGTACCGGAAGGACATTCCGCAACACCGCTTGTACTTCCACGAATACGCCGCCCCCGACAAAATCGCGTACAAAGCGCGTCAGGTCATCGATTGGCTGAACGGCCCCGAGCCGAAGAAGCTAAAGAGCCCGATCCGGATCGCCGCGCGCGTTCACTATGATTTGCTGCGCGTGTTTCCCTTTCCGCAAGACAGCGGCAAGGTCTCGCGACTGCTGATGAACGTGCTGTTGATGCGAGCCGGGCACCCGCCCGCGATCATTCACTCGACAGAGCGCCAGCGTTACTACGAGGCACTCAAAGGTCAGCTGCCGATCATCGTATCGATGGTCAGCGAATCGATCATGAATGCTCTGCTGAGCATCGAGAAGAAGATCGAAGACCACGACGCGACCAAGCAGCGCTCTTCTTCCCCGCCGAAAGACGGCGAAGAAAAGCCAGAAAAGCCCGAGAAGCCGGCCTCCGCCATCGTGGCAGCCGCTACCGCGCGCGAGGACGATTCCGATCTCTACCTCGATTCCGAGATGGAGGACTCCGATTCGGACTCGGACAGCGACTCGGACAGCGACTCCGGCGACGAGGACTAGTCGTTCGCTAGCCGACGGGTGAAATTTTTAGGCTGGATCGGCCGGATGTCTTGCGTACCGCACTCAGCCTTCGGCGTCTGAGCGCGGGAACCGAGCGGAGCGCGAGGTGCGCTGCGGGTCCGCGAGCGCCCACTCTCATTCGGGAGCTACTCTTCGTCGCCGGTGACGAAGTCCCAGCCGCTGGCTTGCGCCAACTTGGCGAGCGCGACGTTGTAGTCGAACGTGGCGTTCATCTGTAGGAAGCGCTTCGTGGCGTACTCGCGCGCCGGGTCCACGACGTCTTGGTCCTCGTACGTGCCGACGTCGATGCCTTCTTGAACCTGCACCAGCCACTGCTTGGCATACGAGGCCGAGCGCGCGTACGCATCGAGGCGACGCGCGGCGTCTTCGGCTTCGCGAAAGGCGATTTCGACTTCGGTCCCGACTCCGCCGAGCGCATAACGTTCGGTGGCGCGCTGTTCTTCGAGCTGTGCGTTGGCCTGAGCGAGCCGAGCGGACTGCGGTAAAAAATCGAGCTTGTATTTGAAGACCAGGCCGGCGCCATAGCTGAGGTAGTTCGCACCGTCTCTGACGAAGGGATTTTTCTGATCCTCGACCTGTGGAGCGGCGGAATAGGCCATATTCAAGCCGAGCGCCAAGTCCGGAAAAAACTTGGCGCGCTCGATGCGCGCCTGGGCCTCACGCGCCAATACTCCGGCGCGCGCCATGTTCACTTCGGGGCGGTACAGACGCGCGGCCGACAAATAGCGTGAGATCGGGCCAAGCCGGTGGCTGTTTTGCTGCAGCGGGGCGTCCGGGACGTCTGCGTCGGGGCCGCCTCCGGTGAGGAAGCGAAGACCCGCTAGCGCGACCGCTTCTTGGCGCATGGCCTCGCTCTGACGCACCTCTAGGTCGGCGCGATACATCTTGAGCTTGAGCAAGTCGATGTCATCGCCATCGCCGTCTTTGACCTTTTTCTCGAGTCGCTGCAGGTATGCGTCGACGCGGCTCATGGCCTCACGCACGAGCGTCAGCGCGTCGCGCGCGAGCTGCACGCCGTAATAGGCGCGCCGCACGCTCACCTTGACGTCGTTCTGTTCCTTTTTGATCTCGAATTCGCCGACGCGCACTTGCGCCTTCGCCGCGTCCCACAGGTTCGTGATCTTGCCGAAGGTCCACAGTGGGATCGCGCCGCTAACGTTCAGTTGCCAAGCAGCGCTCATGGTGCTGGTCAGCGCCTTGTCCGTGTCGGGGCTGTACACGGAAGTACCGCGCACGGTCGGGGCTGGACCAATGCCACCGGTCATCGTGAAATCGCTGTAGGGCGCGGTGTAGGATTGATCGAGCTGCGCGTTTTTTTGCGCCAGACGCGCGCGCGCCTCCTGCACCTTGGGGTAGTTGAGTACCGCCAGCTCGAGGCAGCGTTTCAGCGACAGCGCGCGAGGCCGCGGCGGAGCCGCTTCGGACTTCGGAATCGCGTTCGCCGCCGCGTTCAACGCCTCCGTCGAATCCTGAGCCTGCGCGCCGCGCGCCAGCACGGAGACCCCGAAGAAGCCCAAGGCGAGAACGCGAGCGCTACGCGGGCTCGTCCGGTCGAAAATCCAACAACGCGTCATTCGTCGTCGCGGACTCTTACGCCAGCTCGCTTCACTGCGCGTCGAAAATTCGAACGATCGAGGCCGGCCTGGCGCGCAGCCTCCGAGACATTGCCCTGGCAGCGAGCCAAAAGGCCCTCGAAATACGCGCTCTCGAAGGCCTCCATCGAGCGCTCCTTGGCCTCTTTGTAAGGCAGGTCGGAAAGCCCTTGGCCTGCTGGGCCTTCGCCCGCCATTTGAGCCGGATCGGCGGGCGCGCCATTGCTGGGCCGGCCGAAGGGAAGTTCGGCTGGGGTCATGGCGTCGTCGCGGCAGAACACGACCGCATGCTCGATTGCGTTTTCGAGCTCACGCACGTTGCCTTGCCAGTGATGCGAAGACAAAAGGCGCATCGCCTCCGGCGAGATCTTCTTCACCTGGCTGCTGGATCGCGCCGCGTACTTTTGCAGGAAGTGATAGGCGAGGAGCGGAATGTCTTCGCGTCGCTCGCGCAGCGCGGGCAGTGAAATGGGCACCACGTTCAGGCGATAATAAAGGTCTTCGCGAAAGCGGCCGGCCGCGATCCGGCTGCGCAAATCCACATTGGTGGCCGCTACCACACGCACGTCGACGATGCGCGTCTCGTTCGAGCCGACGCGCTTGACCTCGCCTTCCTGCAGCGCGCGGAGCAATTTCACCTGGGCCAGCGGCGGCAGATCACCTACCTCATCCAGGAACAAAGTGCCGCGATCCGCGGATTCGAACAGCCCCGCGCGCGTGGCGGTGGCCCCGGTGAAGGCGCCGCGGACGTGCCCGAACAGCTCGCTCTCGACGAGATCGACCGGAATGGCCGAACAATTGACGGCGACGAACGGATTGTTCACGCGTGGCGAATGGCCGTGGATCGCGCGTGCGGTCAGCTCCTTGCCCGTACCGCTTTCACCCAGGATCAGCACCGTCGAGGACGTGGGTGCAACACCGATGGCGAGCCGATATACCTCCTGCATGGCCGGCGAATTGCCGATCAGCTCCCCGAACTTTTCCATTTGCTCGAGCCTTCGCTCGAGTAACAGTGCGCGATCGACGAGCCGCCTTCGCTCGGCGGCCTTGGTGACCGTGAGCACGACCTCATCATTGGAGCGGAAGGGCTTGGTGAGAAAGTGATAGGCGCCCGCGCGTACCGCTTTGACCGCAGTTTCGACGTCGCCGAACGCGGTCATCATGATCACTTCGACGCCCGCGTGCGACGAGCGGACGTGATCCAATAGCTCTAGCCCGCCGACCTTGGGCATCATCAGATCGACGAGCACGACGTCGACCTTCTCGCGGCCCAGAATATCGATCGCCTGTGCGCCGTCGTCTGCGGTGAGCACGGTCATGTTGCGGCTGTTCAGCAGGCGCGCGAGCGTGCGGCGCAACGTGGGTTCGTCGTCGACGACGAGCACGCGAGGCGGGGCTTCTTCGAGCTTGACCTGACCGATCTCTCCAGAGCGGGGCCGTGCCGAGAGCGTCACTCGGGTTTCCTCCTGGGGGGTATGCGCTCACTCATCCCGCCAAATCGGACGGGGCTGGCCGGCGCACTTGCAGCCGGCACGACTGCGGGAGCCGCCGTCGGCCGCTCCGAGCGGCGATCGGTGCGCGCTCGCGAGGGACGGGCCTCCGCTTCCGCGCTATTGGCACCACTGACTGGCGTGTACATGTGTCCCTGTTGTTGATACACGCAAATTCTGTTCCCGCCGTCGCGCTTGGCGGCGTGCAGCGCGGCGTCGGCGCCACGCAGCAATGCGTCTTTGGTTCGCACGTCACGCGACGGAAACAGCGCTACGCCCAAAGAAAGGGCCACCGGCAGCGGCGAGCGACGCTCCCAGCCCTCCAAGAGTTGGTTGGCATCCTGGAATATTCGCTCCGCAACCGTCACCGAGCCGGCAAAATGAGTGCTCGGCAACACCACCAAAAATTCGTCCCCGCCGAAGCGCGCCACGACGTCGACTTCGCGCACCGAACGCCGAATGGTATCCGCCACGAAACGCACCACCCGATCCCCCGCCTCACGACCGCCCGCATCGTTATGCGCCTGCAATCGGTCAATGTCGATCACCAGACACGCGAGCGGGTCGTGATAACGCTCCGCGCGCTTGAACTCCTCACTCAGCCGCGAGTGCAGGTAGCGATAGTTGTACAGGCCAGTGAGGTCATCGTGGAGGCTCAGCTGTTCGAGGCGAGCACGCGCCTCCACCACGTGATCATGCAGCCGCTTGATGCGCAGCATGGCTTCGACGCGCGCCAAGAGCTCGTCCTCGTCGAAGGGTTTGCACACGTAGTCATCGGCACCGATCCTGAGCCCTTCCACGCGGCTCGCGCTGTCCGTTTTGACGGTGACCAAAAGCACGGGCAAAAAGCTATCGCTGGTCATGCCTTTCAGCAGCCGGCAAGCCTCGAGCCCGGAGAGCCGCGGCATCAAGATGTCGAGCAATACGAGGTCGACCCCCCCCTTGGCCACGCGCTCCACCGCGACTTGACCGTCCGGCACGGTCTCCACGATGAAGCCGTGCTTGCGTAGCATCCCGGCCAAGAGTTCTCGGGTGATGCGATCATCTTCTGCGACGACGATTGTCGAGCCCTGCAGCGATCCTTGCACGGCGGTCGGCGAGGTCGGCTTTTCGCTGTCCGGCACGATGCAAAACAGGTTACTAGAATCGCCGCGGAGCGGCGAACTTGAAGCCACAAAACCGACCGAAGCCCCGTTAGAAGCGCCCAACGCCCAGTCAGGGCGCCAGATCGAAACCCAACCAGGCGTCGAAGCCGCCCCTACCGACCCGGTGGCCCACGAAGCTCGCCACCGCCAAACAACCACATGGATGGCGGTAACCCAGGCCGCCCCAGGTCGCCAAGAGCTCGCGCCCGGTGAGATCGTAGTCCAGCGAGGCGGTGGTACTGAATGCGCGAGACCACGGTACAGATAGCTCGGAACCGGCGCTCCACCCGTTGCGATCGAGGAACGGACGCGCGGGGTCGAACCAACTCTCGTCGAACAGCGCGCGAGCGCGGGCGGGCGAGCCATTGCTGGCGCCGTCGGCACGGAGCAAGACGTGCAGACCGTCCGTGCTCCCTAGGCGCAGACGCGAGAGCGATACCATGGCCGGGCTCTCGCCCAGCACCGCAAAGGATTGTGCGACGCCGATCGCGCGAGCATCGGCACTGGCGCGCGCCGCGCCGACGATTTGAGTGCTCCCGGCGTGGCTCAATGCGCCCGCGCGCAGCATCAGGGCGAACGCCTGGCGCGTGCTGCGCTGACCCAGCGAAGTATCGAACCCGCCCGCGCCGACCAGGGTTGCCTGCTCGTTCAGTTGCGAGCCGCGCGGCGTGGCATCGAGCAAGCCTCGGGCCACGATCAGCGGCTCCATGAAGTGCGCGAGCGACCCGAAGTTGCGAAGGAGCGGCAAGCCGACCCGCGCCTGTGCGCCGCCCCGGACGAGCCCTACGGTGCGATATTCAGCGACCTGCAGATCGCCGGACTCGGCCGCCGTCAGGTCGACGCCAAGCGAACCTGGCCGCAGCTTCGCGCTCAGCGTACCGCGCTGAAACAGCTCCGTTTGGCCGTGATTGCCGCTGGTCGCGCTGGTGCGCGCCAACGCGAAGACGTCATAGCTGGCACTATCGCCGAGACCGCGAGCAGCTCCGAGATAGAGCTCGGGGCCGGCCGCGCCGACGTCGGCCAGCGCCCCAGCGCGCGGCGCATCGGCCCGAATGCCGAAGCCGAGCGCGAGTTGGTCGACGTGTGAGACGCTGATCCGCGCGCGGTCCATCCGCCGCGCACTGACCTCGAGCGATGAAGAGACGATTGCCGCCCGCGCCCCGCGCAGCGCATCGACACGGTACGCAAAGGTCGCCTCCGACAGAGCCGCGCTGCCGTGCGCGTCGAGCTCGAGCGCGGTTTGCTGCAGATGATCCCAGGCCACGCGCGAGCTGCTACTCTCGGTGTCGAACTCGGCCTCCAACCGAACGCCTTTGAGTAGATACGCTCCGGCGTTCAGGGTCAGGCTGCGGGTGACTCGCCCCTCCGCGACCGAAAGCGGCAGATACGCCCCCCCGCCGACGAAGAAGCCGTCCTCTCCGCGGTAGGAAACACGC
The DNA here is from genome assembly GCA_037200885.1 of Pseudomonadota bacterium. Taxonomy (GTDB): domain Bacteria; phylum Myxococcota_A; class Polyangia; order Polyangiales; family Polyangiaceae; genus PMG-095. The sequence goes on along the minus strand of JBBCIN010000002.1, from coordinate 1,594,430 downwards.
GGGAAAGTCAGGCCCATTCGCGTCGGCGCGCGCAGCCAAAGCCCAGGCAGCCAGAACACCGGCACCCCGCCAATCTCGAGCCGGGGATTCACGAACAAGGCGTCTGTCGGCGGTGCCAAAGTGGCATGCGAAACTCGCAGCCGGACGGGTGGCTCGTCGCAGGTGCAAAACGCGACGTCCGCCGAGCCGTCTGCCTCGACCCCACGCGGGCCGCGCCGCAGCCGCAAATGCTGGCTCTTCAATCGATAACGCTGCGCTTGCACGCGTACGTTGCCGTCCAACTCGAGTGATCCGAGATCGCCCTCGACTTCGACGCGATCGGCCTCGAATTCCACGCGATACTCACGAGCTTTATGCGGCGGATCTGCGGCCTGCAACGTGGCCGACCAGCTCGACCCAATCAAGCAGGCACCAAGCGCGAGCGACGAACTGCGAAAAGGCACGTTCAGGGATTACGCGGCTCGTTCGCGACGCTGGCACTCTGTCGTTTGCTGGCGGACAAATCGACGTACAAGTGATCGAGATACACGTTGAGCGTCAAGTAAAAGCGCGCATCCGGACTGTAAAACGCGGTGCGCCGTCGGCCGTCGGGCGCCAGCTGCGTGGCTAGGTTGGCGTAGCCGAAAGTGAGCTCCAATGTATCGGTCAGGCGGCCCCAGACTTCACTTTGGAAGTAGGTCAAAGCCGAGCGCGTTTGTGGGTTGGTTACACCGGTCGGCTGCGTGCAACCGGTGAGCACTACGCCACAGATCTGCACCTCGTGACTGACGGGGTAGTTCCAGGCCGAGCGCAGTTCGAGCGTGGTGATCCAGTTTACGCGGGGATGCACGTGCACCCAAGAAGAGACACCGAATGCAGCCGACTGCCGCGCCAGAGTCGCCCCGGCCAGCTGATCGGAAACGATGGAACGACCATCGAGACCCATGCGAATGCGTTCCAAGCCGCCATTGATCGGGACTTGGCTGCTACTGAATTGGTAACCGTAATCAATCTTGCCCAAGAGCTCGATGCTGGAAAAAAACCTGGCACCGCGCCCAGCCAGCACGATCTCTTCGCGACCACCGACACGCACGCCCAAACCCAGTAGCTTGCCGCTGTCGTAGCTCACTTTGGACGTCGGCAAGAGCAAGCGCGGCAGGCGAATCGAGAGCTCGGTCAAGTCGTTCTCGCTCTGGCGCAGGATGTTGGTGTACGAGCCCCAGAACTCGAAATCGGTCGCCGACCACTCGCCCTGGCTGGTCGTGGTATCGCTGTTCGTACGCTCGCTGACGACCCCGATGTCCGCGCGCGCGCTGATCGTGACGCGATCGTTTTCGACGAAGTAGTAACGAGGGCGAAAGCCGAACGTCATCTCGTACACGGGATTGCGGGTCAAGTAGTCTTGGCCCACCCCCAGCGTGCTGGCAGTAACTGCGTTGTCCCAATACACGTAGCTGTCGTGCCAGGGCAGCGTGGTCGGTTCGATGCCGTCCGGACTCGGGCCATTGACTCCGCGCGGTGTCTCGCGTGCATGCGCAGACTGCGCGAGCGACGGGCGGGCTGCCAGCATGCTGCACAGAAATGCCGCTCGCCAGAGCCAATAATTCGTCCTAGGGACCACGCGAACTGCGAGGACCTTACTCTCGTCGCTTTTTTTTGGCTATGGTGGCCCCATGCAGGCTCCCCTCCCCGCGACCGAAATCACGGCACTCCTCGGCCGCGGTACGCATTTCGAAGGAAAATTGCAGTTCGAGGGTCGAGTCCGCATCGACGGTAGCTTCCGCGGCGAAATCCGCAGTCCCGACACCTTGGTCATCGGCGACGGGGCCAACGTCGACGCGCAAATCGACGTCGCCACCGTGATCATCAAAGGCGGGATCGTGCAAGGGAACGTGCGCGCGGCTCGGGCGATCGAGCTGTACGTCCCCGCCCGGGTTTCGGGCACACTGCATTCTCCAGAGATCTTCATGGACAAGGGGGTGCAATTTTCGGGGACCTGCACCATGGCTCCTGTGGAAGAGACACCGTAAACGGGCGTTCGCTACTTGTGGTCCTTTTGCGCCACTGAGGCGCGCGGGCGTCACGCCCGCTCGCCAATCCGGGAAGATTCTTGGCACATCCAGGCAAAATGGCCGTTAATCCCGCCAGTCGGGCGGGCTTCGCTACCGGGCACGCGCGATGCACTGAACAGCCATGGACTGGCGCACACCAGCTCCACCGGCAAGAAGGGAAACTTCGGCCGCTCCCAGCAGTAAAAGCAGTGTCAGGACCCGCGAGACGCACCATGAAAAACTCCAAAGCTTCCGCTTCTGGCGGCCGACTCGGTTCACTCTGCGGCGTGAGCCGCGCTAGCGCCCTCACCCTTGTGGCCTGCGCCCTTCTGACCAGCGTCTCTGCTGCCGCCGCGCCCGCCCCGGGCCCAGAACTGCAGAAGTGGCGTGAAGTCTCCCGCTTCAACGTGAAGACGCCGTACGCCGACATGAACGCGGGCGCGGCCCGGGTGAACGTGGACGCGCCCGAAGAGCTCGTGCGTTCCGTGGTGCTGGATTTCAAGAACTACGCGAGCTTCATGTCGCGCTTCGAGAAGTCGCAAATCGTGGGGCGCTCGGGCGACAAGACGGATGTGTATCTGCAGGTGCCGATCCTCAAGGGCGCGGCCAAAGTCTGGGCTGTCGTGCGCTTCGAACCGATCAAGCAAGTCGACGGCGGCGAGGTGTTGACGGGCCACATGCTCAAAGGGAACGTGAAGCGCCTTGACGCGACTTGGCGCCTGAAAAAGTTGGATGACTCGTCGACGCAGGTAGTGTTGGAGCTTTTGATCGTGCCCGATATGCCGGTGCCGGATTCGCTGGTCGTCCCCGAGGTGCGCTTTGCCGCAGCCAAAGCCGTGGAAGGTTCGCGCGACGAGGCCGAAAAGCGCAAAGCGCACTGACTGATAATGTCCGGCTCGCCTTGACGGAGTAGGCGTGCGCCGCTACTCGCACGGGTAGTGAATCGTCCGCTGCTGACTCCAGCCGAGCTCGTCTTGGTGCCGAGCGAGCGCCACGCCGAATATGAAGCGGCGCGTGGCGCGCGCGTGCTCACCGTGCGCGATCTCGCACTGCGGCTGAGCCAGGCAGCGCAGCCCGATTTTCGCGAAACCGCGCCGGAGGCCACGCGGCTGCTCACTCAAAAGACGTTGCAAGGACAGCCGGCAGCGCTGGGTATCGCGCTGGACGACGCGCTCGGCCAATTGCGGCGAGCAGGCACGCTGGCCAGCGATCTCGCGCGTGTCGGCGGCGCGCGCGGACAACTACTCGCGGCTGCGCTGGCGCGGACCGACGCAATGATGAGCGAGTATCGGCTGCGCGATCACCGGGCCAACGCCTGGCTTGCCGCGCGAGCTTTACCTTCGATATCGATCCCCGAGCTCGAGGGCGTCACGCGCGCCCGCGTGCGCGGCGTGTCGAGCTGGGAAAACGGCGATTTGGCGTTGCTCGAGGCGCTGCACAAGAAACTTCGGGCCGCGTCGGCGGGCGGCGTGGTGCTGGAGTTGCCGACGGTGCAGGACTTCTTCGGGGCTCCCCTGCAGGGAGCTGTGGCAGAGCTCGCCGCGCGCCTCGAGCAGCGCTGGGCCGAAGAGTTCGATCATCCAGAGCTCTCGTTCGTCGACGCGCGAGCTTTTGCCCGTCGTCCGCAAGTGATTCAGGCCGCCCATGAAGCGAGCGAAGCTCGAGCAGTGGCGCGCACGGTGCTCGACTCACTCGCCCGCGGCAGCGCCCTCGACCGAATCGCGATCGTCCCGGTGGACGCCGCGGACGCTTTCCTCGAGCCGCTGCGCGCCGAGCTCACTGCCGCCAAACTACCTTTCAGTGAAGCCTGGAGCCGGCCCACGAGCTCCGCGCCCGAGGCCCACGCCGCGCTCGAATTGCTGCGTTTGGCGCAGGGCCCGCTCCTTCGCGATGCGCTCGTAGACGTCCTGCGCGTGCCGGATCTCGAGCTGAAAACGCTGCTCGGCGACGCGCACTCGCTGGCTTTCGTCGACCTAATCGCCCGCTTACCCGTGCGCGTCGATCGCACGGGGCGTGAGCTGCTCCTGGCTCTGGAGAGCGAACGCCGCCGCTGCGATCCGAAGCGTGAGCGTGAGCTCGAGGCAATACGCGTGGCGGAGCTCGCGCTCTCGGCCCTGCTCGCGCGCTTCGAGCGGCTGCGCGAGCCCAGCACACGGCGAACGTTTCGAGATCGCTCGCGCGAGCTGTTCGCCGAGCTCGGCCTGCTCACCGCGTCGCGTCGCGGCTTGACGTTGGCAATTCGCTATGCAGAAAACGCCGATCACGCGCCGCTCGCCGCGCTTGGGCAGAATGCGCGCGCCGGGCGATCCATCGATCTGGCGCTGGAGCGCGTGGTGAGCGCTGCAGAACTGCTGAACCTGTCGGAGGAACGCTTGCCGCTGCGCGAATTTTATGAAGAATTTGCGGTCGCGTTGGCATCGGTCGGGCCGAGCCAGGGCGCCGGTCGCGCGGGGACTCTACGCGTCGCTCTGCCGGCAGAGGTCGCTGGCTTGGATTGGGATCTCTTGATCGTGTGTCGCGCCGCGTCTTCCACGCTCGACTGGCAGAGCGCGAGTTCGGACAGCGTGCTCGATGCCGATCTGGTCGATCAGTTGCCCGCGACGCGTCGTCCACGAACAGCCAGTGAGCGGGCCTTGTTCACGCGCTTCGCATTGGCCAGCGCGTTATCACGCGCCCAGCATTCGGTCGTGACTTGGGCCAAGCGCGACGCGCGCGGCGGCAGCGGCGCGAGTCGACTGGTGATGAATCTCGATACCGACGACTGCCTAGTCGAGCCCGCATCTCCGCTCGATCCGAGCGCGCGACGCGTGCTGGCCATGCCTTTGGCTAGCCCCGAGGTCCGCGTCCGGGCCAGCCTGGAGTTGCGTCGGCAAGAGTTTTACGCCGGTCCGGACTCGGCGCTCGACTTCGGCAATGGAATCGCAGGCACCTTGGAGCGCTGGGTGGGTGGGGATGCCGAGCGACCGCTCGCTCTGACCCAGCTGGAACGCTACGCGCGCTGCGGTTTCCTCGGATTTTCGGGGCTAGTGCTGCGCGCCAACCAGGACGACACGGTGGGCGATGGGCTGAGCGCGCGTGAACGCGGCAGCTTGATTCACGAGGCGCTCGCGGTCGCGCTCACCGGGACGCGGCAGAGCTTCGCCACGCGCGATCGGCTCGAGCTCGAGCGCGAAGCGCTTTCGCGCGCGGAAGGTTTTCTGCGCGAGCAAGTCAGCAGTAACCTGCGCGGCGCGGCACTGAACGCCGCGCTCGAGGACGTGGCGGCGCTGCTCCGCTGGTCGTTTGCCAACAGCGACGGCATCTGGTTCGCCGAAGCCGAGCGCGCATTCGGCAATGGTGAGGCGTGGGCTGCCCTCGGCGTGGGCGCGTACTTCGTTTCTGGTCGGATCGATCGCATCGACAGCAACAGCGACGGCAGCGCGGTACGGATCATCGACTACAAAACGGGCACCGTGCGGCTCACGGGTGAGCACGGCGAGCAACTGCTGCAGCCCTGGATCTACGCTCGAAAGGTGGCCGAGGAATACCGGGCGGCGCGGGTCAGCTCGGGCTATTTGAGCCTACAGCGCCGGAAGCCCGAGTGGAAGCCTGCGCTCGAGGACAGCGAGCCGGTCGCCAGCGCGATCGAAGACAAGCTGCTTCGAGCCGAGCACCTGATTGCCCTGCTCCGAAGCGGGCGCATCCCGGCGCGGCCTGCCTTGGCCAGCTCGTGTACTCGCTGCGACGCGCGCGACATCTGCCGCCGGCCGCTCTCGGCGCCGCACGAGGCGAACGAATGAGTCTGCCGGGCCTGGAGCAGAACGCGGTGATTGCCGCCAGCGCGGGCACCGGAAAAACCCAACTTTTGACCGGGATTTACCTAGCATTCGCGCTCGGCCTTCGTGCCGACGGCAAGCAGGTTCCGACCGAGCGCATCGTGGCCACCACCTTCTCGCGCGCGGCGGCGGCCGAAATCCGAGAGCGCCTGGAGCTGCGCCTGAGCCTGCTCTCGAACGCAGAAACGCTGAGCAGAGACTCCCTGGCCGCGCTGGCGATCGAGCGCGGTCTGTCGGAGAAGGAGCTTTGCAGCCGCGCGCGGCGCGTGCTCGAAGAACTGCCGCGCGCCACCATCGACACGCTGCACGGGCTGGCGACGAACATTCTGCGTCGGCACGCCCTGGAGCTCGGTCTGTCGCCGAACTTCACCATTCTCGACGAAGAAAAGGCGTTCGCAGACGCTGAGCGCAGCATCGACGACGTGCTCGACCAGGCGCTCGCGGGTCCGTTGTCGACCGCCACCTCACGCCTCTTGGACGCCTGCTATGGCCTCGACCGCGCGCGCAACGAAATCACCGTGCTGCTCGGCCGTCTGGACGAAGAAGGTCTGCCCGCGGACGAGCTGGCCGTCGGCGATCACGTGGCCGACGCCAAACGCCAACTCGCCGAGCTGCGCGCAGTCTGCCAGAGCATCGCGCATGCCGAGCCCTCGGCCCTGAGCGACCCCGCGCGAGCGGCCCTGAACGCGCTCGATGCCGGCAATTTCGCCGCGCTGAGATCGGCGCTGCTGGAGCTATCGGCGGTGCGCGCCGGCAAATCCATCAGGAACCTGCCGTTCTGGCCGGCCTTGGAGCAATTTCAAGAGAGCCTCTCCGGCGGCACCAAACGTGAGCGCCTGGAGTCGCTGGTCGAACATGCCGAGCGAGCCGAACAGCTGGACGCGGACGCCCGCGGCGCGAGCCAGCTCTTGGCGACGATTCAACGCACTCTGATCGAACGGCGCCGCGCCGAAGGCACGCTCAGTTTCGGTGACGTGCTGCGTCTGGCCCGCGACGGCCTACGCGATCAGCCGAGCCTGGCCAAGAGCGCGAGCCAAAAAACGGAAGTGCTGTTGGTCGACGAGTTTCAAGATACGAGTCGCGTGCAACGCGATCTGTTGCTGCTCCTGCGTGAACGGCCAAGCTCGATCGATCGACGGAGACCGGGCCAAGTACCAACCGCGCAAGACATCTTGCCGCGTGGATTGGTCGTGGTGGGCGATCGCAAGCAGTCGATCTATGCGTTTCGCGGCGCGGAGGTTTCCGTTTTCGCGCAGCTCGCGGCAGAGTTGGCGGGAGCGCCCGCTGCGCAGCAGCTGGAGCTGCGTGGCGTGCTGCCGAGTTCCGCGCCCGTCGCGGAATTTCATACTTTGACCGCGAACTATCGCTCACAGCGCGCGATCATCGACGCGGTGAACGCGATCGCCAGCGCAGATTTTTGCGAAAGACCAGAGCGCGCCTTCGAGATCCGTTACACGCCCGCAGAAGCGTTGCTGCTGCCCGCTGGCGCCGAAGAAGAGCCGCAAGGCACGGTGACGATCGTCGAAGACGACGGCTCGGCGCCAACAGATCCCGCTCTGCCTGCGCTATTGCGCCAAGCGGAGGGCACGCTGCGCAGTGCCTTCGCGGCCGCTGGTCTGTGCGCGAAGATCGCGCGCGGTGGCACTCGCTTCGCCGACGTCGCGCTGTTGGCGCGTCGCCGAGCGACCTTGCCGATGCTCGAGCTCGCGCTCGACCGACTCAATATTCCGTTCGTGGTCGCGGGGCGCGCCCTGTATGCCACCCCCGAGGTGCGTGATCTGTTCGCGGCCTTGCGCTTGCAGATCGACCCCGGCAACCGCCATGCGTTGGCCGTATTGGCGCGTGGGCCACTCGGCGGCCTCAGCGATCGGGCCTTGGCGGAGCTGTGCACCCCCCGCCGCGGTCTCGACCCGGTGCGCGATTGGAGCTCGAGTCGGCTCAGCGATCCGCTCGAGCACGAGGCACTGAACACGCTCCGGGAACGCCTGCTCGAGATCGGCCAAGTCGCGCCGCGCCTTTCACCGCGCGACGCGCTTTCGGTGATCGCCGATCGCTTTCAACTCGAAGCGCTGTATTCGCTGCTGCCGCGCGGACGCACCCGTTTTGGCAACGTCGAGCGTTTGCTAGAGATCGCCGCGCGCCAAGGCGGCAGCCTACAAAGCTTCGTCCGTTGGCTAGAACGGCAAATCGCCAACGAGACCGACGAAGCAGAAGCCGCCGTGTTCTCCGACGAGGACGACGCGGTCCGGCTCTTGACCATCCACGGCAGCAAAGGCCTCGCCTTTCCAACCACGATCGTACTGGATACTGGCTCTTGGGAGCGGCCGAACTCGGCGCCAATCGGACTCTTGCGCGGTGATCGGGAAACCTCCCTCGTGATTCGCCACGTGACCGACGCAGGTAGCCTGGCCACGCCACTCTCACGTCGGGCCACCGAGGATTCACTCGCTCGCGCCCGCGCGGAACGGCAGCGGCTCTCGTACGTCGCGCTGACCCGCGCGCGCAGCCACCTGGCCATCGTGCTGCCCGCGGGCAAGTTGCGGGCGGACTCTCTGGCCGCGTCGATCGTGGGTGCCGGCGCGCGGCTCGACGGGATCGCCGGCGTGACCCGCGTCGCGGCGCACAGCCTGTTCGGCGAGCCCCCGTTCAGCGCGATCCCGAGCGACACGCCTCCCGCGGCGCCACCTCCCCGGCCGCCTCGACCGCGCGTCACGCTGGCCACGATCGGCGTGACCGCCCTGTCGGACTTCGCGATCTGCGCGCGACGTTTCGAGCTCGCCCATCTGTTCAGCCTGGCCGAACCCCGCGCCGGAGCCCGCGTGGCCTCGCCCAGCGGCGAGGACCCCCGCGCGCTGGGCAGCGCCGCACACCGCGTCTTGGAGGCGTTTCCGAGCGACCGTTGGGGCACGCGCATCGATCCGGTGGAGATCGCGCAAGCGCTCGCGCGCGAGGGTTTGGATCCCGACGCCGAATCGAGTGCGGGCACCGCGCGCGGCATTGCAGGATTCTTGGCCGGCGCGTATGCGCGGTCGGTGCAAGAAGACGGCAGTCGCATCCGCCGCGAGCTCTCCCTCGGCATTCCTTTTCGCAGTACCCCAGCAGAGCCGAAGTCTGCGCCCGTAAACAATGCTCGAGCGCGCGGCCGGCGTGTCGCGCCAGGCCAACTGGAACTGTTCGCACTGCGGCCTAGGACCAACGAACCGGACCCGGAGTTGCTGAGCGCGACCGTCGTACTCAAGGCGACGCTCGACCTGGTGATCGAACGCGCCGACGGCAGCATCGACGTCATCGACTACAAGCGGTCCCGAGGGGGCGATGAGGATCGCTATTCGTTTCAGCTCGCCGCCTATCGCGAAGCCGCCAAGCGCCACTTCGGCGTCGACCGCATTCGCACCGGGCTCGTGCACCTGCTCGGTGAGCACAACGAACCGGACTGGCAGACGCCTCCCGAGTTCGACTTCTTCGAGCTCGGGACACGCTTGATCGAGGCGCGCTTTCACGACTTGTGGCCGGCCATCGTCGAGCCGGCGTGCCGCAAGGCGCAGTGCGGGTTTGTCTCCGCCTGTCATGCGCCAAGTCGCGCAGCGCCCAGACGGCCCAGCGACCAACAAAACGATTAGCCGGCCGCGGAGGGCTTGAAAAGTCGCGAAATCGAAGTTAGACAGGTCCTCAGAGTAACCAGGAAAAGTCGAGTAGATTTCGGGAGCTGCACTAGGCTCACCGGCCGCAAGACCTGTTGCGCATCGCGTTAATTCATGGCAGAAAATTAGCGTAGCTTCGCCTGTCCCGGCCCTCCGATCGCCATATACTCGCCCTCTGCCGGGTCGCTCCCTTCCTACAGCCGTCAGACCGCGCGCAGCACCCCGGGTGGTCCCCCACCTTTCAACTCACTCCCCGACATCGAGCCACCGAAATGACACTTCCGCCTCGCTCAGGACTCTACGACCCGAAATTCGAACACGACGCCTGCGGCGTTGGTTTCGTGGCCAACATCAAGGGTGAGGCCTCGCACGATATCGTCAAGAAGGGCATCGATATCCTGCTCAACCTCGTGCATCGCGGCGCTACTGGCTGTGATCCGCTGACCGGTGACGGCGCGGGCATCATCCTTCAAGTGCCGGACGCTTTCTTCCGCCACGCGTGCGATGAAGCGGACATCGATTTGCCGGATGCGGGGACGTATGGCGTCGGCTGCGTCTTCCTGCCGCGTGATCGCAAAGAGCGTCGCCGTTGTCAGCAGATCTTGGAAGACAAGATCTTCGGTACCGGCCAGCGCCTGATCGGCTGGCGCGATGTCACGGTGAACGAGAGCGTGCTCGGACCTGCCGCGCGCGAGAGCGCACCGGTGATCCGTCAAGTGTTCATCGGCTCGACCTGCGAGGACGAGGCGACCTTCGAGCGCAAGCTGTTCGTGATCCGGAAGTGGGCCGAGCGCACCGTGCGCGAGACCACCCTCGCCGGCAAGGGCTCCTTCTATATCCCGAGCCTCTCGTCCCGCACCATCATCTACAAGGGTCTGCTCTTGGCCGAGCAGCTGGCTGAGTTCTATATCGAGCTCAAAGACGAGCGGATGGTGAGCGCGCTGGCAATGGTGCATCAGCGCTTCAGCACCAACACCTTTCCCACCTGGGAGCTGGCTCAGCCGTTCCGCACGCTCGCCCACAATGGCGAGATCAACACCGTGCGCGGCAACGCCGCGTGGATGGCCGCGCGCGAGCAGCTCTTCAATGGCGAAGTCTTCGGCGAAGACGTGCGCCACATTTTGCCGACGATCACGCCGGGCGGCAGTGATTCTGCGACGCTCGACAACGTGACGGAGCTGCTCCTGCACGCGGGCCGCAGTCTGCCCCACGTGATGATGATGCTGGTGCCGGAAGCGTGGCAAAACGATGAGCTGATGCCCGCGCACAAGCGCGAGTTTTACGAATATCACTCGTGCTTGGTCGAGCCGTGGGATGGCCCGGCGGCCTTGGCGTTCACCGACGGCAAGCGCATCGGCGGCATGCTCGATCGCAATGGCCTTCGCCCCGCCCGCTACACGATCACCAAGGACGGCTTGGTCGTGCTCGCGTCGGAGACCGGCGTTCTTTCGTTCGACGCCGAGAACATCTTGCGCAAAGGGCGGCTCGAGCCGGGTCGCATGTTCTTGGTCGACACCGAGCTCGGTCGCATCGTCGAAGACGAAGAGATCAAGGATGCAGTCTGTAAACAAAAGCCCTACGGCAAGTGGCTGCGTGAGAACAAGATCTCGCTAGCGGATATCGATGCTTCGCCGCCCAGCGCGACCAAACGTGAACTGGCCTCGCTCGTGCAGCGGCAGAAGACCTTTGGCTACACTCAAGAAGATCTCGGCTTCTTGATGGCGCCCATGGCTCAAAACGGAGACGAGCCACGCGGCTCCATGGGCACCGATACGCCGCTGGCCGTGCTCAGCGATCGCCCCCAGCTGCTGTTCAACTACTTCAAGCAACACTTCGCGCAGGTCACCAATCCCGCGATCGACCCCATCCGCGAAGAGCTGGTGATGAGCCTCAAGGCTTACATCGGCGGCGAAGGCAATTTCCTATTCGAGCTGCCCGATCAGGCGCAGATGCTGGAACTGCCGCATCCGATCCTGACCAATACGGATTTGGCCAAGCTGCGTGAAACGCACCTGCAGCAGGTCCGTCAGCCGCCGACGATCCCCATGCTTTACCCCGTCGACGAAGGCGGCGAGGGCTTGAAGTCGGCGATCGACGAGCTCTGTCGTCAGGCGTCGCTGGCCGTGCTCAATGGCCACGGTCTGGTCATCTTGAGCGACCGCGGTTCGAACGAGGCGATGGCCCCCGTGCCCAGCTTGCTCGCGACCGGCGCGGTGCATCACCACCTGATGCGCAACGGCACGCGGATGAAAATCGGCATCATCGTCGAAGCGGGTGACGCGCGCGAGGTGCACCACTTTGCGCTGTTGCTCGGCTACGGCGCCGGCGCGATCAACCCGTACTTGGCGCTCGAAACCGTGAGCCAGATGGTGCGCGAGGGCACCTTCCCGAACCTCAAGGATCCGGAGCTGGCCCAAACCAAGTACATCAAATCGATCAACAAGGGCCTGCTCAAGGTAATGAGCAAGATGGGCATCAGCACCCTGCAGAGCTATCAGGGCGCGCAGATCTTCGAAGCCATCGGGCTCTCGCCCGAGGTGATCGACACGTATTTCACCGGTACCGCTTCACGTATCTCCGGCATCGACATCGACGTGCTCGCGGAAGAATGCCGCCTGCGTCACGAGCGCAGCTATCCGAAGATCACCGAAGCCTCGACGATGCTCGATATCGGTGGCCAATACGCTTACCGCGCCCAGGGTGAACGCCATTTGTGGAACCCAGGCACGGTCGCCGCGTTGCAGCGCGCCGTGCGTATGGATGACGTCAAGAGCTACAAAGAGTACGCCGCGCTGATCAACTCGCAGATCCAGACCATGGGGCTCATCACCCTGCGCGGGATGTGGGATCTGGTCGAAACGGGCAAGACGGTCCCGCTCGAAGAGGTCGAGCCCGCCACGGAAATCGTGAAGCGCTTCGCGACCGGCGCGATGAGCTTCGGCTCGATCAGCGGTGAGGCGCACGAAACGCTCGCCATCGCGATGAACCGCATTGGCGGCAAGAGCAACACCGGTGAAGGCGGCGAGCGCGACGAGCGCTACCAGCTCGACCCCAACGGGGACTCCCGACGCAGCGCGATCAAGCAGGTGGCCTCGGGCCGCTTCGGCGTGACCACGTACTACTTGGTCAACTGTGACGAGCTGCAGATCAAAGTCTCGCAGGGCGCCAAGCCCGGTGAAGGCGGCGAGCTTCCCGGTCACAAGGTCGATGCGATCATCGCCAAGACTCGACACTCCACGCCGGGCGTGACGCTGATCTCCCCTCCCCCCCATCACGACATCTACTCGATCGAAGACTTGGCTCAGCTGATCTTCGACTTGAAGATGGTCAATCCGCGCGCGCGCATCAGCGTCAAGCTGGTGGCCGAGGCGGGCGTCGGCACGGTCGCAGCAGGCGTGGCCAAGGCTCACGCGGACGTGATTCTGATCGCCGGCCACGATGGCGGCACGGGCGCGTCGCCCTTGACCTCGATCAAGCACGCGGGCGTGCCCTGGGAAATCGGTCTGGCCGAAACACACCAAGTCTTGGTCAAGAACGATCTCAGGAGCCGCGTGTTCCTGCAGGCGGATGGCCAAATGCGCACCGGCCGGGACGTGGTGTTCGCGGCCCTGCTGGGCGCAGAAGAGTTCGGCTTCGCCACCGCGCCGCTGGTCGCTACGGGCTGCATCATGATGCGCAAGTGCCACCTCAACACTTGTCCGGTGGGCATCGCGACGCAGGATCCGGTGCTGCGCGCCAAGTTCAACGGACAACCGGAGCACGTCGTCCGCTTCATGTTCTACGTCGCCGAAGAGGCACGCGAGATCATGGCGTCACTCGGCTTCCGCAGCATCAAAGAGATGGTCGGTCAGGTCGACCGCATCCGTCAGAAGACCAACGTCACGCATTGGAAGGCGTCCAAGCTCGACTTCTCGGACGTGCTGATGCCTGCCGCCGCCAAGCCCGGCGTCGAGGTGAGCAAGACCATCGAACAAGACCATGGCCTCAGCGCAACGCTCGACGTGATGTTGATCGAACGCCTCAAACCGGCGCTCGAACGGCGTGAGCACGTGCGCCTGGACATCCCCGTGCGCAACGCGCACCGCACCATCGGCGGAATGCTAGCCGGTGAAGTTGCGCGGCGTTTCGGTCAAGAGGGCTTGCCGGAAGGCACCATCGATCTGCACTTCACCGGCTCGGCGGGCCAAAGCTTCGGGGCCTGGGTGACACGCGGCATGACCCTCAGCCTCGAGGGCGAAGGCAACGACTACGTGGGCAAGGGCATGTCCGGGGGAATTCTCGCGATTCGCCCGCTGCGCGGCGTCGACTTCCACGCCGAAGAGAACGTGATCGTGGGCAATACCGCGCTGTACGGCGCGACCAGCGGTCGGGCCTTCTTCAACGGTCGAGGTGGTGAGCGCTTCGCCGTTCGCAACAGCGGTGCCACCGCAGTGGTCGAAGGCGTAGGCGATCACGGCTGTGAGTACATGACCGGTGGCCACGTGCTCGTGCTCGGGCGGACTGGTCGGAACTTTGCAGCCGGCATGAGCGGCGGCCTCGCCTACGTGCTGGATGCGAGCTCGGACTTCAAGCAGCGCTGCAACCTGGGCATGGTCGAGCTCGAAGCTCTGGCTCCGGAAGACGCGCTGTTCGTCGCGAAGCTGTTGGAAGAGCATCACGCTCGGACCGAGAGTCCAAAAGCCGCCGAGCTGCTGGCCGACTGGGAGACCGCGCAGACCCGTTTCGTGAAGGTCGTGCCAACGGAGTACCGCCGTGTGCTCGCCGAAATGGCCAAGCGCGAAAAGGCTGCGTCGAGCTCGAGCTTGCCTGTGCTACAGCCCGGCGCCACCGCCGAATGAACGCTTGAACGCCTGTTCGTGCTCCTTGTGACTCAACGTCGAGAGTGAAAAGTCGTGGGAAAAATTACCGGATTTCTTGAAATTGAGCGGGTCGACCCGTCGAAACGCCCGGCACCCGAGCGGGTCAAAGACTACCGCGAGTTCGAGCTGCCGATCGTGCAGGAGACGCTCGCTGCACAGGGCGCGCGCTGCATGGATTGCGGGATCCCGTTCTGTAATACGGGCTGCCCGCTCGGGAACTTGATCCCCGATTGGAACGACCACGCGTACAAGAACAAGCCCGAGCTTGCGATCGCATCTCTGCACGCGACGAACAACTTTCCTGAGTTCACCGGTCGAGTTTGCCCAGCTCCGTGTGAAGCCGCCTGCGTGCTCGGCATCAACGAAGAGCCGGTCAGCATCAAGTTGATCGAGCGTTCGATCATCGATCGCGCCTTCGAGGAGGGTTTGGTCAAACCCGTGCTCGCCAAGACCCGCAGTGGCAAGAAGATCGCAGTGGTGGGCTCTGGTCCAGCGGGGATGGCGGCTGCCCAGCAATTGGCGCGCGCTGGCCACGACGTCACGCTGTTCGAGAAAGACGATCGCATCGGGGGCCTCCTGACCTACGGCATCCCCGATTTCAAGATGGAAAAAAACGCTGGTAGAGCGCCGAGTCGCCCAGATGACGGCCGAGGGTGTCAGCTTCAAGACCAGCGTCGACGTCGGTCGCGACGTGACCGCACATGACTTGAAGAAGACCTTCGACGCCACGGTGCTGACCATCGGCTCGCGCAAGGCGCGCGATCTGGAAGTTCCTGGCCGCGAACTACCCGGCATCCACTACGCAATGGATTTCCTGACGCAGCAGAACCGCCGCGTGGCAGGTCTCCCGGTGCCGGACTCGGAGGCGATCCTTGCCACGGGCAAGAACGTGATCGTGATCGGTGGTGGTGACACCGGCAGTGACTGCATCGGCACCTCGCATCGCCAAGGCGCGCTCAGCGTGACGAGCTTCGAGATCATGCCGCGTCCTCCAGAGGAGCGCGCGTCGTCCACACCGTGGCCGCTGTGGCCACTCCAGCTCCGTACCTCGTCTTCTCACGAAGAAGGCGGCAAGCGTGACTGGAGCGTCTCGACCGAACGAGTCAGCGGCAATGGCAAGGTGGAAAAGCTCCACTGCGTGCGGGTCGAATTAAAGGGCGGCCGCTTCGAGCGCGTCGCGGGCAGTGAGTTCGAGCTAGAAGCGGATCTGGTGCTGTTGGCCATGGGCTTCGTGCATCCCGAGCATCCCGGCATCGTGACTGACCTCGAGCTCAAGCTCGATCGCCGCGGCAACATCGAGGTCGATCCCGAGTTCATGACCAGCGTACCGGGCATTTTCGCGGCGGGGGACTGTCAGCGTGGACAATCGCTCGTGGTCTGGGCCATCGCCGAAGGCCGTAAGGCTGCGCGCAACGTGGATCAGTTTTTGATGGGTCGCTCCGAGCTCCCGTAGTCGCTTCTGCGAAAATGCGGCAATTGCGCGGGTGGCTGCGGCCGCCCGTGGCACCTACACGGGGACCCGTGCGATGCTGATTCGGTTTTGAGCTCGCGCGTTTCTCGCAAAGGCAAATCCCATCGCACCGGCCCTGCTCGGCCGCCCGAGACTTCCCAGCCCGAGCTGCAGGTCGCTTACACGCCCGCGGGTCGCGAGACTTTGGCGGCCATCAGCGAGGAGCTCGTTTTTCGCGAGAAACCTCGAGTGAGCCCCGATGACGACGGTCCGGAAGTGTCCGTCGTCGAGGGTCCCGCGGGCCGTGAAACTCTGGCGTTGATCGCCGAGACCGCGCCCCGCTGGCGCATGCGCCCCCTACAATCGACGCTCGACTACGGGGACCGCATTTCAAACGCGCCCGGCTCCAAAACGCCGAGCCGCTCACCGGCCGCGCGTGCGCTCGCGAGTCCCCCGGCTGCCCCAATTATCTTCGAGCTGCTCACCTTCGTGGTGCAAGGCGCGGACGCCGCGAGCTTGGCCTCGGAGGCGCAGCGTCGACGCTTCGTCGAAGCCCATTTGCTCCAGCGTTTACCGGGTAAAACCCTGACGCGCGTCGACCGCGTCGAGGTCACGCCGTGGACCGTTCAGGGCACGGTCGAGGTGCGCGTTTGGTGCAGAGTCTGAACCGGCTCAGTCCCGGAGCGCGCTCTCGATCGAGCTCCTGACCGCCTGCACGAGCGAGTCGCTCACCTCGTTGCCGTAGTCTGCCGGGTCGATCGGCCGGTGTACCGTCACGCGTACGATCGCGCCAGCGACCACGCGCGCTCCCTTGGCCGGTAAGATCGAACGCGTGCCGGCCACGGTCACCGGCAAGATCGGCGCCCCCGCGCCAGCGGCGAGATGAAAGCCGCCGAGCTTGAATGCACCGAGCGATCCGTCCCGGCTGCGCGTCCCTTCGGGCGCGATCCAGATGCTCGTACCCTGAGCCAGCGCGACCTTGGCGCGCTCCAAACTCTCGATCGCGCGCTCCCGCACCGAACGGTCGAGCTCGACGAAACCAGCCACGCGCATCGCCTGAGCCCAGATCGGAATACGGAACAACTCGGCCTTAGCCACCATGCGCAAGCGAAACGGCAAAGTCTGAAACAACGCGGGGATGTCGTACAAGGACTGGTGGTTGGACATCACCACGAACGCCTTGGCCCCGCGGGCGTGTTCGACGCCGCTGGTCTGGAGCGAGACGTCGGCCTGGCCGAGCAGGCGCTGCGACCACCAGTCGAGCCGGGCGTCGCAGATTTCCGGAGTCAGGCGGCCCAAGAGCGCGTCGAACAGCGTCGGGACACTGATGCGGAGCGTGACGCCCGCCGCGCGCAAGAGGTGACCGATCGACATGCCCGGACCCGAGTCTGTCAGTCTTTTGCCATGCCGGGGGCCCGGACTAACGGGCGAGAGGGCGGGCGAGACCGCGGCCGCGGCGGAGGCCGAGATTCCCCCGTAGGCAACGCGAAAAAGCCGTGGTAATTCTGGTGTTTGGGTGACCCTAGCCGCCACATTTGCGGGCGTTGGACGTAAGCGATGAATGTGACTTGCACCGGCTGTCCGGCGAAATACGCGGTTCCGGACGAGAAAGTTCGCGGGAAAAAAGTCCGCATCACCTGCAAGCATTGCGGGACCAACATCGTCGTGGACGGCACGGTCGGGGATCCGAACGACGGTGTCTTGGCGAAACCCGCCGCATCAGTGACGGCGAGCGCGAATGGGCCAGCCCAGGCGCCGCTTGCCGCCAAGGAACCTGCGCTGGCAAAGCCTGCGGCTGCGGCGGCAGAACTCATGTTCATCGTCGGCTTCGCGGACGACCGCCAACAGACGCACACCGTCTCGCAGATCGTGGAGATGTACAGCGCAGGCAACATCGACGACGACGCGCTGGTTTGGAGAGATGGCATGGCCGATTGGCTGTCGCCGTTCGACGTACCGGAGCTCGCGGCCGCATTTCGCGCAAAGAACGTCGCGCCCCGAGCAGCCGCGTCCGCTTACACCGAGGATGAAGCCACCTTGGTCGTGCGCTCGCCGCTCGAAGACTTGATCGCTGCCTCGGCGGCTGCTCCAACTGCTGCGCCGTCTCCCGTGGCTGCGCCGTCTCCCGTGGCTGCGCCGTCTCCCGTGGCTGCGGCTGCCCCCATTGCCGTGCCCGCTGCGGCTACCCCCGTCGCGGCGCCTGCTCCGGCTGCGGCGGCGGCCGCCGTCGCGGCGCCTGCTCCAGGTCTTGCCGCCTCGGCCGCAAAACCTGCGGCAGAATCCATGTTCGGTAAGCCCGCGGCAGCGCGCCGGGTCGAGAAGCGCGCCGGCGCGGTCGATCTCTTCGGCAACGTGGCCGACGCCGGCAGTGAGGGCGACGTCTCGCTGGATCTCGGGTCGAATGAGGAGCCGGCGCACAAGCTGACCGGCGCGCGCAACGAGAGTTCGGTCTTGTTTTCGCTCGACGCGCTGACCAAGCCCGAGGCGGGCAAAGCGAAAGAGAAAGCGAAGGAGCGAGAGAGAGAAGCCAGTGAAGCGCTCTTCGGTGAAAGCGCGCCGGACTCGCTGATGAATTTGGGCAGCGCCGGACTCGGGGCGCTCGCCGCTCCCGATTTCACGAAACCAGTCTCCGCAATCGCGCAACCGGTACGCCCGAGCGATCCCGAGGAGGCGCCGAATGCACCCCCCAACAAGGGTCGCGGCGGCGTGGTGTTACTGGTTGGGTTCGTGAGCATCGCCGCGATCGCAGCCGTCGCCTTCGTGATGATGAAACAATCCACGACCGCCGCTGTCTCGACCGCACCCAGCGCGGCAACTCAGTCGCCCCCGTCGGCAGAGCCGAGCTCTCCCGACGCGCCCGCAGCGCGCAATGCGCCCGCGCCGAGCGATGCGCCCGCGCCGAGCGATGCGCCCGCGGCCAGCGCGGCTTCCGCGGGCAGTGCCACTTCTGCCGCGAGCTCCGCTTCTGCCGCCAGTGCGGCCGCCATCGCCAGCGGCCCGGCCGCCACCACCACCACCGCGACGCCGAACGCCGCCGGTGTCAAACCGGCAACCCCGAGTGCGGCTGCGACGCCCGCAACGCCCGCGGCCGCAGTGGTCAACAAACCCGCTGAGCCCGCCGCCGCCGTGAAGACGCCGGAGGCGGCAGCACCTGCAGATGCCGCGGCCTTCGACAAGAACGCCGCCGTCGCCGCCCTTGGCGCGGCTGCGGCCAACGCGGGTAGCTGCAAGCAAGCCGACGGCCCAACCGGTTCGGGCAAAGTGTCGGTCACTTTTGCACCCAGTGGTCGCGCCACGGCGACCAGCGTCGCGGGTGAACTGGCCGGCACCGAAGTCGGTGGCTGCGTCGCGCGACTCTTCCGCTCAGCCAAGGTCCCGCCCTTCTCGGGCGACCCAGTAACGGTCAGCAAGAGCTTCTCGATTCAGTAAAGGGCCGTTCTCTCTCTCGAACGTGAACGTGCCCGATCTCCTCAGGGGTCGTGGATTTTTTTGATGGTCACGAATCCCGTCGCATCTTGGCGCAGCCTTCGGCGTCAAGGTCCGGGAACACCGCGGAGCACGAGGTGCGATGCGGGATCGCGATCGCCCGGCTCTCGGGCGCAGGGGAGAGAGACGCTACGCGGGCACGGGCACGGGCACGGGCGCGTTTTGAAGAGGCGGCTACGCGTGGATGTACACGATCGTGCCTTGCTCTTGGCCGTCGCCGACGTAGGCGGCGTGCCAATGTTCGGGCACTTCGGGCGCAGACCAGATGAAGGTGCGACGGGCGTCGATCGGCGACATGTTCACGCAGCCGTGAGAGCGCACGTGGCCGAAGTCGTCGTGCCAATACGACGCGTGCAGCGCGTAGCCGCTCTTGAAGTACATCACCCACGGCACGTCGCGCAGCTCGAACTCGTGATCAGCGACGCTCGAGTCCATCGTGGTCGTGATGTGCTTTTGATAAACGCGAAAGGTGCCCATGGGCGTGCTGAGTGTCTTCTGCGGATCGCCCATGCCATCGCGACCCGTCGAGACCAACGTCGCGTACACCGGCACGTCACCCTCCCACAGCACGAGTGTCTGATTGACGATCGAGATTTCGATCCACTTTGCTTTTTTGTTCGCCCAAGCAGGCAGACGGCTGGCCTTGGCCGCGGTGCGCAGCTCGGCGCTCTTCAACCAACGACCCGAGCGGGTTTGAACGAATCGCTCGCCGCCGAACTCTTTGATATTCCCAGTGAGCGGGACGAACTCACGACCCAGGACGGCCTCGCCACGAACGGCTGAGCCGGCGCTGAAGTCGTAGTAATTCGTGCCGTCTTTCTGGGCGAAAGCCACGGGCAAGCCGACTGATTTGATGTCCACGCCGTGAAACGGCGAGCCGGATTCGGCCTTGAGTTTGTCGGCCGGGATCAGACGCGCGTCGGCGGCGATGGCAAACCGTCGCTCCTGAGCTTCGGGTCCAGCTACGAACGTGCCGATCAAGGAGACACCGGCGTGCCGCTTCAAGCGATCGGCAATGACCGCGAAGCTCGGCGCCCGGAAGCTCGAGATGTTCGGGATGCGCCGCTCGCCCTGCAGCCACCACGGGACCTTGTCGTCACCGTTGCCGCCAAAGCGTACGTTCTCGTCCATGGCGCGCGCGTGCTCGGGGATGCCACCGAGTGCGATGCCGTTTTCGTCGAGCGGGACGTCATTGGCGCCGACGTCGAGCGCGTCCCATTTTTGGTGCAGCTTGGTCCAGTTACGTAAGTGCCGTTCGAGCCGCATCTCGTACTCGAATTGCTCGGCTTTGCTGGGCACGCGCATGTAGTTCGGCGCAATCGAGCGCAGGAACGCGTACTTGTACGGCATCGGCTTGGTGCGGTCCGGCTCGACCTGAATCGCGCGGGCCAACGGGTGATCCAGCTTGAGCGTGGCGTTCTGCCCGGCGCACACGAAACCGGCCGGGCGAATTGCGTACCAGCCGTCCGGGCAGCCCTCGTTGCCGATCGGTTTCTCGGATCGAGCCACGCGGGCCCCGACGCGCAGGTAGCCCAAGGTTTCGGCCTTGGGGTCGGGTTTTCGCATCACCGCCACCGTCATGGCGATCGGAACCAGCTGCGGCCCGTCCGCCGGCGGCATCGGGACGTGCGAGAAATCGTTCGGATCCGCTACAATTCCGCCATTTTCCGGCTTGAGCCGCGAGGCCGCGGGGTCCTTGGAATCGAACGGGCTGGGGCTGCTACAACCCGCAGCCCAGGCCAAGGCCGCGAGCGAAATGGTCGCTTTACCGAAACTGAAACAGGGCCACGAAAGCATAAGCTGACACATGCCCAAAAGCTGACGGTTGGGCCCAAAAATCGGCGTACTGTGCAGCCCTTGGACCTGCCGGACGGGGTGGGTCCCCCCTCATTCCTAAGCGAGAAGCGAAGCGATCAATGGCTAAGGAAACACTAACGATTACCGACAACCGGACCGGCAAGACCTACGAGGTCCCGATCACCGAAGACACCATCAAGGCGTTGGATCTCAAGCAGATCCACGTCACGGACGGTGACTTCGGACTGATGACGTACGACCCCGCGTTCATGAACACGGCGTCCTGTCGCTCCGCCATCACCTACATCGACGGCGACAAGGGCATCCTGCGCTATCGCGGTTACCCGGTGGACCAGCTCGCCGAGAAAGCGACCTACCTCGAGTGCGCGTACCTGCTGATCAACGGCGAGCTACCGACGCAAGCGGAGCTCGACAAGTACGTCAGCGACATCACCCATCACACGTTCGTTCACGAAAACGTGCGGACGTTCATCGACGGCTTCCGCTACGACGCGCATCCGATGGGCATGCTGTGCGCCACCGTCAGCGCGCTCAGCACCTTCTACCCCGAAGCCAAGCATGTTTTGGATCACGACATTCGTCGCCAACAGATGGTGCGGTTGATCGCCAAAATGCCGACGCTGGCCGCCTGGAGCTACCGGCACAGCATGGGCATGCCCTTCGTCTATCCGAGCAACGAGGTCAGCTACAGCGAGAACTTCCTGCAGATGATGAAGCGCATCGCAGAGCCGAAGTTCGAGGTGCACCCCGAGATCGTCAAAGCGCTCGACGTGCTGTTCATCCTGCACGCGGATCACGAACAGAATTGCTCGACGAACGTGATGCGCTCGATCGGTAGCTCGCGTGCCGACCCGTACGTCGCAGTGGCCGGAGCGGCCGCGGCGCTGTATGGCCCGCTGCACGGCGGCGCCAACGAAGCGGTCTTGCGCATGCTGCGCGAAATCGGATCGGTGTCGAACATCCCCGCCTTCGTCAAGGAAGTGAAGAGCGGCGTCGGCGCACGCCTGATGGGCTTCGGCCATCGCGTGTACAAGAACTACGATCCGCGCGCCAAGGTGATCAAGCGCTTGGCGGATCAGGTGTTCGATCTGGTTGGCAAGAAGAGCCCGCTCTTGCCGGTCGCGCTCGAGCTCGAGCGGATCGCGCTCACGGACGAATACTTCGTGTCGCGCAAGCTCTACCCGAACGTCGACTTCTACTCGGGTCTGATCTACGAAGCGCTGCAAATCCCGGCAGATATGTTCCCGGTGTTGTTCGCCATCCCGCGTACCTCGGGTTGGCTTGCGCAATGGGAAGAGATGCTGCTGGACAAGGATCAGAAGATCGCTCGCCCCCGCCAAATCTACACGGGCTACGAGGAGCGTGACTTCGTGAGCATGGAAAAGCGTTCGCCGGCGTCCGTCGCGCCCGCCGCGGGCTCGAAGCGCGAAACCGACTGATTCTGCGCTTTGCCGCGAGCCCCGTATGACATTGACCCCTGACTCGAAGCTCGACCCGGAGCGGTTGGAAGAAATCGAGTCAGGTTCCCCCTTCTCCTCGTATTCCCCCAAGCAATCGAGGAGAAGCGGGGCGGTGCTCGCGGGTCGCTATCAGGTGCGCGGATTTTTGGAGCGCGGAGCGCACGCGCGCATCTACCTGGCAGAAGATCTGACCACGGGCTCCCCGGTCGCGCTGAAAATCTTGTCGCCCGAAACGGCGCTTTCGTCCGAATTCCGCATCCGCTTGCTGCGCGAGGGCCAGGCCATGAAGGCCATCTCGCATGCCAACGTGGCGACGGTGATCGAGGCCGGCGAGACCGAAGAAGGCGTGCCCTTTTTGGCCATGGAAGCCTTGCTCGGCGAATCCTTGGGTGAGTACGTGCGGCGTGAAGCGATCCCGGTCGATACCGCGTTGATCCTGCTGCGCCAGGCCGCGGCGGGGCTCGGCGCCGCACACCGCGCGGGCATCGTGCATCGCGACGTGAAGCCCGATAATTTCCTGCTCCTCGGCCCGCCCGGTGAACCCTACGGCCTCAAGGTGATCGATTTCGGCCTAGCAAAATTATGGGACGCGGAGGAGGTCGGCGGCGATGCTCACAACGTGATGGGCACCGCCGAGTACATGTCGCCCGAGCAGATCTTGGTCGAACCCGTGGATGCACGCAGCGATATCTACAGTTTGGGCGTGGTGATGTTCCGCGTGTTCTCGGGCCACCTGCCCTTCGAATCAGTGGGCCAAGCGGATCTGCTCCGCCACCAACTCTTTTCGACGGTTCCACCACCGTCTTGGCTCAACGAGCGCTTGGACTCACGCGTCGATCGCGTCGTGCAAATGGCCACCCAAAAGGACCGCGACCGCCGCTACGCCACGATGGACGAATTGATCGCCGATTTGGAAGTGTTGATCGGCATGGAGGGCAGAGAGCTCAAGGCGCGTTCGCTTTCGAACGCACCGGATGCGTACACTCCACGTACCGATCTGGGCCGCGAAGCCGCCGCCCTGCTCGCCGCAAAATTCGGCGAGCACGCCTGCAGGACCGGCCCAACAAAACCCCCTGACTCCCGCTAACCCGTAAACGTGAACGATCCCGCGTAGCGTCTCCTTTCTCCACCCGTGCCCGCCCGCGCTCACTCCCTATCTCTCCCCTCTTCTCTCCCTGCTCATCTTTTCGAATTGGATTGATGGTCACGAGTGCTCCCGCGCGCGGCAAAGCCTTCGGCGTCAGGGCACGGAACCCTGCGGGGATG
Source organism: Pseudomonadota bacterium (assembly GCA_037200885.1). GTDB lineage: Bacteria > Myxococcota_A > Polyangia > Polyangiales > Polyangiaceae > PMG-095. Next base: position 1,570,605 of record JBBCIN010000002.1, on the reverse strand, counting down.
CGAGGTGCGATGCGGGAGCGCGATCGCCCGGATTGAGAATCGGGCACGGGAGAGAAGATCGTTCACGTTCACGCTCACGTTTGCGAAGAGCGCGAAAAAAATCAGGGGCGAACTCGGGGGCTTCCCCACTCGTCGAACGGTGCTAGCGTAGGGGCTTCACTTGGAGGCGGTACTTCATGAAAATCGAGCATAAGGCGCTGACATTTGCACTGACTTTGGCGGTGCTGGTCCCGGCTTGTTACATCACGACGGAAAAGCCGGCGGACAGCGCGCCGCCTGCGGTCGCTGGTGCTACGCCGACTGCGCCTGCCGCGGCGACCAACCCGCCGTTGGTCACGACCACCGCCACCGCGGCACCCGCGACGACGCAGCCGCGCCCGCCAGCCATGACCGCCGCGAAACCGCTGCCCCCGGTCTCCGCAGCCGTCGCCCCCACCGCGCCGGTAACGCCATGAGCACCGCCCAAGAAATCATGGCCGTGGTCGGCGAACGCCTTGCCGCCAACAAGGAGGCCGCCTCCGCGATCGGCGCGATTTACAAATTCGTGCTCGAGGGTGACGGCGGCGGGACCTGGATCATGAACCTGAAGGGAGACGCGACGCTCACCTCTGGGGATGGTCCTGCGGATTGCACGCTGGCCATGTCTGCAGAAGACGGTGTGGCCCTGTTCGAAGGCAAGGTCAGTGGCGAGCAGCTCTTCTTCGCCAATCAGCTGCGCGTCGAAGGCGACATGAGCTTGGCGCTGCGCCTGCAGAGCTTGCTCGCAATCGTGCGCTGAGCGATGAGCGGGCCAAGTAAAAAAGATCCCGATCTCGCGGGGACTTGGCCCCTCTTCGATGAAGGGCAGCCCGGACGCTTTGCTGCCGATCCCAAGCAGACCTTGAGCTCCTCTTCGCCCGGAGAGCTGGAGCTCGCCGCGCTGGATCAGCAAGACGAATTCAACGACACCCCTGACAGCCGGCAGAAGAGCACTCGCCGGGTCCGTGAGTCTCTACCGCCACTTTCGCCCGAATGGATGCGCGCCGCTCGAGCGCTGGCGGATTGGCTGGAAGAGCGCATCCGAAACGGGACCGTCGACGCGGTAGAACAAGCGGCGATCGCTCGAACCTGGGCGGCTTGGTCGTTGAGCGGGGCGACCGAGGCGCACATCCTGCGGGTCGCGCACTTGGTGGGCCGCGCTCACAGTGCGATTCGCGGCACGCCCCAGCAAAGCCAGCAACTGCAGTCGGCCTATCACGCGTGCGCCGGAGTCTTGCACAGCAGCTTACCCACCGGGATCCGTGAGCGCATGCCATTCGAGCGCGCCTTGTTCGTCGTGCGCAAGCTTCACGAGGAAGCTGATCACTGGGCGGCGATCGTCGACGGCAGCGCGGAGCTTCTTGGGTGGAAGGACTACGCGCGAGTGCACGCCGCGTCCGTGCTGCGCGCGATGATCGAGCGGAGTCGCTAGTGCCGCTCGATGCTTGGACCCCCGCGCCGCCGGGCCCGATCGCGTTCTTCGGGTTATTCGGATCGTGGACGCACGCGGCCGCTCGCACGGTCTTCGGCCTTACCGCGGACTACCGAGAGAATTCCACGATTTCACACGTCTTCGAAGCCGTGGCGAGCGGCGCCGCCGAATTCGGCGTGGTCCCGATCGAGAACTCGACCGAGGGCGGAGTCAACCAAACCGTCGACGAGCTGCTGACGCGGAAGCTCTGGATCAAGGGTGAGGTCGTGCTCGAGATCGCCCAGTGCTTGCTCGGCCTGGCCAGCGATCTCGGCGCCATCGAGCGCGTCGCGTCCCACCCACAGGGGCTCGCGCAGTGTCGGCGTTGGCTCGCCGAGCACTTACCCAACGCCGAACAGGTCGCCTCCCTTTCCACGACCACCGCGGCACGAGACGCCGCGAGCGACCCCGCGTTGGCCGCGATCTCGAGTCCATTGGCGGCCGAGCTCAATGGCCTGCGCGTGCTCGTCGCTGGCATCCAGGACAACGCCGAGAATGCCACGCGGTTCGTGGTGATCGCCAAAAGCGACGCCCAGAGAACCGGTCGTGACAAGACGAGCCTGGTCTTTTCGACGGCGCACAGCCGTGGAGCGCTACGCCAAGCGCTCGAGATCTTCGACCGCGCCGGCATCAACCTCAGCCGTATCGAGTCGCGCCCGGCCCCTGGTCGGCGCTGGGAGTATGTGTTTCTGACTGACCTCGAGGGACATCGTGAAGACGAAGCGATCGCCGGCGCGCTCGTCGAGCTCGAGCGCCATTGCTCGACCGTGCGAGTCCTCGGCAGCTATCCGCGCGTGACTTAGCCAAATCCGTTTGCTCGGTCATGCGCAGAACCGGGTGCCTAGATGTAGGCAATGGTAGACGTGAGTGCGCTAATTCGTTAATCTCCTCGTTAAGTGGCTCATCGCCAAGCAACCGAGGCAAGCAAGCCGGGCGAGACACCCGGCAGCGGGCTCCATGCGCGAGCGCTGACGAGCTACGCGCTGCGCGAGGGCGCCGTCGACCACCCCTTGAACAAGAGCCCGCTGCTCGTGGGCCGCGGATCCGAGGCTGACATCGTGCTTTCAGGAGCGCTCGTTTCGCGTCGACATGCCGAATTCCACGAGACGGAAGCCGGGCTCGTCGTCATCGATCTCGGCAGTCGCAATGGCGTGTTCGTGAACGACGTTCAAATCACGAGCCCAACCGCACTATTGATCGGCGACAAGCTGACCATTGGCGAAAACGAGTTCGTGCTGACCGAAGCTCTCACGCCCAACGACGATCGCACGCCGAGACCCGAGAAGCGGACGATCCGCCAGTCGTCGCGCGTGCTGGCTGGCACCTACGCGACCGAGGACGGATCGGTCGCGACGCGGCGCGCGGATGCCTTGCACTTGCTGAGCAATGTCGCCGACAAGGCACTGGCACTCGGTCGCGGGCAAGAGGCGGAGCACGTGCTCGGCGCGCACCTGGTGGCAGCGCTGAGCGACGCGGCCGCCGGCCGCGCCGTTGCACCCGAGGTGGCGCGCACGTCTGCGCAGTACGCGGTCAAGCTCGCGTCCGCCACGGGCAAGGCAACCTGGCTGGATTTCGCGTTCCGCCTGTACGACGCGCTGCGTGAGACGATACCCCTGCCGATCGTGGACGAGATGTACACGGTGCTGCGGCACGTGCGCGGAATCGATCGCGAGCTACTACGGCAATATACGGAGTTCCTGCAGGCGCGCGCGGCGGAGCTGAGCCCGCCCGAGCGCTTCGTTTTGCAGCGACTCGAGGGCCTGGAGCGACTCGCGGCCTGGCATCCGGCAACTTAGCGCTGGGTCCAGAACTGCTGCATGGTGCGCCTCCTGCTGCGCCGTGGAGGAGTGGGGCTATGCTGCCCTCATGACCTTCAAGCGCTTGGTCGGTTACTTCGTGCGTGGTTGTTTGGTGCTCGTGCCCCTCGGCCTGACTCTGTACATCCTATTTACGATCCTGCATGCGATCGATCAGTTCCTGCCCATCGGCATTCCGGGCGTTGGTCTGCTGCTCACTCTGTGTTTGGTGACGATCGTCGGCATGCTCACCTCGAACGTAGTCGGGCGCAGCGTGGTCGAGGCCACCGATCGCGCGCTGAAACGGCTGCCGCTGGTCAAGCTCATCTACACGTCGATCAAGGATTTGATCAACGCATTCATGGGCGATAAAAAGAGCTTCAATCGCCCAGTGTCGGTCACCTTGAACCCCGCGAGCGGATTGAAGGCCCTCGGCTTCATCACCCGCGACGGGCTACACGCGCTCGATCTACCGCTCCACGTCGCCGTTTATTTTCCGCAGTCTTACAACTTCGCGGGCTACTTGGCGATCGTGCCGCGCGAACAGGTGGAGACGTTGGAGGTAAGCAGCGCGGAGCTGATGACCTTCATCATCTCGGGCGGTGTGTCCGGGCTCGGCGTTGGCCAGTCAGTGTTGCCGCCCGCCAGCACGTAAAGGTCCCGACCGAGAGCGGTGCTCTCAAGCCGTTTCGTCGGGCTCGAGCGCTCGCGAACCCAGGTTCAGCGCGCCGTCTTGCACGGAGTCCAGGATCTCCCCGGCGGCCGCTTCGTCGAACTCGAGCAGGGCCACGAGCTTGTTCAAGAGCTCCTTTTCCGGCGCGCTCTGCTCGCCGTCCGCGTGGGTGAGCAACGCCGCATTGGCCAGCAAGAGCTCGCGCTCTTCGCGCGAAAGGTCTTTCAGCGGTGCGTCGGCGCTCAGCGTGCGCTTGTGCTTCGCGTAATCGAGCAGTTCTCGCTCTTCTTCGGCGCTCGCGTCGAAGCCGCACAGCAGGCCCTCGATGACTCCCGACTCGGGCGCGGCCACCTTACCGTCGGCCCAGGCCACCGCCACCAGACACTTTACGATGTTCTTTTCGCCGGGGGTCATAACCGCGAAGACTACACTGCTTTCCAGCCGCGCCGGCAGGGGCACGAGAAAAACGCGCGGTTCCTCGGTCGTCGGGGGATTCTCCCCCGCCCCGAAGCGGGGCCCCACCCCGAGTTTGGGGCCCCGGCCCCAAACATCGAGTTCGCAAGGGGCGTCCGCTACCGGCGCGGTCAGCAGGGTCGAGAGCTCAGTAGCGGTACAGCTCGGGCTTGTACGGACCTTCCACCGACACGCCGAGATATTCCGCTTGCTTGCCCGTCAGGCGCTCGAGCTTCACGCCGAGCTTACCGAGGTGCAAACGCGCCACCTTCTCGTCCAGCTTCTTGGGCAGGATGTGCACGCCCACCGGGAACTTCTCGCCGAACAGCGCGAGCTGCGCGAGCACCTGGTTGGTGAAGCTCGAGCTCATCACGAAGCTCGGATGACCCGTGGCGCAACCGAGATTCACCAGCCGCCCGCGCGCGAGCAAGATCAACTTCTTACCGTCCGGGAAGATGAAGTGATCGACCTGCGGCTTGATGTTCTCTTCCTTGATCTGCTTGTTGCCTTCCAGCCAGGCAACGTCGATCTCGCTGTCGAAATGACCGATGTTGCACAAGATGGCTTCGTTCTTCATGGCCAGCATGTGGCTGCTCTTCACCACGTCGCAGCAGCCGGTGGCGGTCACGAGGATGTCGGCCTGCGGCGCCGCTTCGTCCATCGTCACCACTTGGTAGCCTTCCATCGCGGCTTGCAGCGCGCAGATCGGATCGATCTCGGTGATCAGGACGCGAGCGCCGAGGCCCTTCATGGCCTGCGCGCAGCCCTTGCCCACGTCACCATAGCCGGCGACCACGCACACCTTGCCGGCGAACATCACGTCCGTCGCGCGCTTGATGCCATCCGTGAGCGACTCACGGCAACCGTAGAGGTTGTCGAACTTGCTCTTGGTCACCGAATCGTTGACGTTGATGGCCGGGCACAACAGTTCGTTCTTTTTGAACATCTCGTACAGGCGATGCACGCCCGTGGTGGTCTCTTCGCTCAGGCCGCGGATCGCATCCGGACCGCTGAACAGCTCCGGGTGCTTCTGGTGCAGCCAGATCGTCAGATCGCCGCCGTCGTCCAAGATCATATTCGGACCCTTGCCACCTTCGAAGGCGAAGATCTGCTTGGCCAAGCACCAGTCGTACTCGGCCTCGGTCTCGCCCTTCCAGGCGAACACCGGGACGCCGGTCTTGGCGATGGCGGCAGCGGCTTGATCTTGCGTCGAGTAGATGTTGCACGACGTCCAGGTGACCTCGGCGCCGAGGTGCGTGAGCGTCTCGATCAACACGGCGGTTTGGATCGTCATGTGCAGGCAGCCGGCGATACGCGCGCCCTTGAGCGGCTTCTTCTGGCCGAATTCTTCGCGCAGTGCCATCAAGCCCGGCATCTCGGTCTCGGCGATCGAGATTTCCTTGCGTCCCCAATCAGCGAGGCCGATATCCGCGACGCGATAGCTCTTGCCTTCTTGGGTGGCGACTCCGCTCTGCTTACGGCGCTCGGCCGTACCGGTTTCTTGAACGCTCTCCATGACCATCTCTCCTCTTTGTGCTTGTCTCAAAAACCCCGGCACTTACCGGGAGTGATTCGTTTTTTCAGCGGGGCGCTTGCCAGACAGCAAGAGCCAGCTCAGGTGTCCGTCTACACCGTTTTGGAAAAGGCCGCGCGGCAGATCGCGAGCATGCGCGTCCTCGAGCCCCGCACCGCGTGCGAAATCTTCCAGCTCACGCGGGTCGAAACCCATCCACACGTCCGCTTGCGCGTCGCGCAGCGCCTCATCCGCGTGCCGCGCGTAGTCGAGTAGTAGCAGACGGCCGCCAGGACGCAGCAGCGCCGCCAGCGCCTTGAGCGTCTCACGCGGCAAAGGGGCGTGATGCAACACCCGCGCGGCGACCACTACGTCCGCCCCCGCGCCCACGGCGTTGCGCACTGCTTTGTCGCCGATCTCTGCCGAATACAGCTCGACGTTGTCGTAACCGCGGGCTTGTACTCGGCGCTCGGCACGTGCCAGCTGCGCGGCGCTGCGGTCCAGCGCGATCACGCGGTCGAAGGCGGGCGCGAGCACGTCCAAGAGCGCGCCATCACCCGTGCCAGCATCGACGGCCAACGCGTGCTCTTCGAGCAGTGAGGCTAGCGCGGCAATGTATACCGGTAGCTCCGGCGCGAGCACCAATGGTTCGTCCGCGCGCGGCGGACGAGCAAAGAACTCGCGCGCCTTCTGGTCGCGCGCGCGCACGATGGTGACGATTCGCGCGAGACTTCCATCCTTGTCGCAGAGCGCTCGACCGGCAGCGAGAGCGTCACACACGACCGGATCATTTTTGGCGGCGGCGTCGAGACGCACCAGGGTGCGCGTGCCTTGACGGCGCTCGGCGAGTAAGCCGGCTTGGCGCAGCGGAGCCGCGTGCCGCGAGAGGTTCGGCTGTGATTCACCGAGCAGGTCCGCGAGCTCCCCCAGGGCTAGCTCTTCCTCAGCGGCAAGCGCCAGCAAGCGCAGCCGAAAAGGGTCGCTCAGCAACCGATACAGTTGCCAGCGCGCATCGAGGGGGGCCACCTGGGTCATTGAATGGCGTTATATTTACAGATATTCACAACTACGCAACTATGAATAATTAACCATGAAATCATAAAGTTACGCGCCATGCGACCAGCCGCTCGAGGTCGGGGCCTCGGCAAGGGCATCGCTATCGCCAGGACCCTTCGAGTTAGACTGAGGGCCATGGATCGGTTCCGTCGGTTCGACGAGGCGTACTACCACCGCTTCTACGAATCCCCTCAGACTCGCGTCGTTAGCCCGGAAGAACACGCAAACCTTGCCAGTTTCGTGGTCGGGTTCGCGCGTTGGAATCGGCTCGAGCTGAAAAGCGTATTGGACATCGGAGCCGGCATCGGCCTCTGGAAACATTGGTTCGAGAAGCATGACAAAACCGTGGCCTACACGGGTACCGAGGTCAGCCAAGCCATGTGCAAGAAGCACGGCTTTCAACACAAGGATATTGCTCGCTGGCGCGATCGTAAAAAACACGACCTGATCATTTGCCAAGGCGTCCTGCAGTACCTGCCCGACCCGGATGTTGCGCCCGCGGTGGCGAATATCGCGGCCATGTCCCGCGGGCTGATCTACGTCGAAGTCACTACCCGCGGAGATCTGCGCGACCGCTGCGACAAGACCCGCACCGACGCGGACATCTTCGTGCGAAACGGCTCTTACTACCGTGGCATTTTAGCCAAGCATCTGATCAGCGTCGGCGCCGGACTGTGGTGGGTCAAAGACAAGCCACCGCCGTTTTACGAGCTGGAAATGGCGGGCTGAGCGTGGAAGCGCGCTCGCTGGTCCGCCCGCTGTTCGCCGTGGTGTGCTTGGCGGCGACCGCGCTCGGCTTGAACAACACCTATGGCGACAATACCGAAGTGAAGGCGCAAGCCGAGAAGACGGCTTGCGGCCTAGCTCCTTGCGTCGTCAAGACACTGCGCGAAAATCGCTCCGCGTTCAAGCAGACCTTCGGCTACCAGACTGCGTTGGTCGAGAAGGGCAAAACTAGCAGCAGCGCGAGCGTCGACATCGAATGCACGCGCGCGTACGTTTTGCTCGGCGAGTACCGGTGCAGCGTGGTGAGCGGCGGACTGCCTCAGGTTCACTAGTTGCCGCGCGCGGATTCTTGTTCGAGCTTGGCCAAGAATTTTCGCACTTCGACCACGTCCCCGGCGTTCGGTAGCACGCCTAGGTATCGCTGCAGGTGCTCGATGGCGGCACGTGGCGCGCCCAGCTTGGCGCACAGGTAGCCGTGATCGCGGAGCTCGTCCGTAACGTCCGGCATCAGATCGATCAGGCGGTCGAGCACTAGCAAAAGCCGGGGATAATCGCCTTGCGCGGCGTATACGCCCCGCAAGTTCATCAGCATCCGAGCCACGATGTGCCGGTTCGGCGTCGGGTCGAGCATCGCTTCTTGAAATTTCATCTTGCCGGCGACGCGCTTCAAGAGATCGATCAGATCGCGCCGACTGAGCGTGGCCCCGCCGGCGAACGGATCGACGATCACGCTGCCTTCGTTGTCGTCGACGCGCGCCAAGAAGTGACCGGGGAAGCCGACGCCACGGGCGCGCACGCCTGCTCGCCGCGCTACCTCCACGAATAGGACCGTGAGCGAAATCGGGATCCCCGTCTTGCGCTCGAGCACGTCGTTCAGAAAAGAGTTCCGAGTGTCGTAGTAGTTCTCGGCGTTGCCTCGGAAGCCGTTCCTAATGAACAGGTGATCACCGAGGGCGCGCGCTTGGAGCGCGGCTGGCAGCTCGTCGATGTGGCGACGGCGCAGCGGCGCCGCGAGCTCGTCGAGCTTTTCCTCCTGGGCGTCGAAGTCGAGCCCCGGGTAGGCGTCGCGCGCGATGAGCAGAGCACCGGCCAGTAGCTCGAGGCGATCGTCTGATTGGGCAGCGTACTGCCGAAAGTCCACGGTCCCAGTATACCGCGCGGGCGCCTCGCATTACACTCGGGTTAATTCCGCGGCGCTTTCCGACTCGTTTGGGCTCGGCCCGGAAACCGTCACGCCGTCACCGCACCAGGACGCCCGATGAGAATCGACGAAATCATGACCCGGAACGTGCGCAGCATTGCGCCCGACGACACCCTGGGCACCGCCGCACAGATCATGTGGGAGAACGACTGCGGGGCGGTACCCGTGGTCGAGGCCAACGGCCGCTTGGTGGGGATCGTGACCGACCGAGACATCTGCATGGCCGCACAGCTGCAAGGCGCGCCGCTGCACGACTCACGCGTGTCGAGCGCGATGGCTCGCGACGTGAAGACCTGCTCACCCCGTGACACACCCGTCACGGTGCAAGCGATCATGCAGCAGAACAAGATCCGGCGCGTACCGGTGGTCGACGATCAAGGGCGCTTGGTCGGCATCGTCACGCTCGGGGACTTCGCGTACCTCGTCAGTCGCAACCCAGACGGCGCGGATGGCATGACTTGGACCGCGGTGGCTCACACGCTCGCCGCGGTCAGCCTGCCGCGCATCGCGCGCTTCGCTACCGGCTACTCCGAACGTTCGCCGGGCCGGCAGAATTTTCCCCCGAACACCTGAGCGAAGGGTTAGCGTGAACGGGTTCGAAAGGGACCGGACCATGAATTCGAGATTTCCCAAACGCAATTCCTCCGGTTCGGTGCTGGCCGAACTCTCGCAATTGCGCGACGAGCTGCGCGTGCGCCTGCACCTCGCAGGGCTCGAGGTCCGCGCCCAGTGGGAGAGCGTCGAGCCGAAGCTGCTCGGCCTCGAGCGCTCGCTCGAGCAGCAGGGCGAAGGCGCCTTCGAAGCCGCCGGAGAGCTTGCGGTAGAAGTCGTCAAGGCGTTTCGAGATTTCTCGGTACGCAGCCAAGAGGGTGGGCCGAGCAAAGCCCCCGTGCACGACATCATGCGCGTGCGCGTGTACACCTGTGCCCCCACGGACACGCTGCACCGCGCGGCGCAAATCATGTGGAGAAGGACTGCGGGGTGTTTGCCGGTGGTCGATTCGGCGCGCATCGTGCGCGCCGTGATCACCGATCGCGACATTTGTATGGCGGCCCTCACCCAAGGGCGTGCCCCTGGCCCAAACCAGTGTCGCCAGCGCCATGTCCCCGCTCTCTCACTGTCTGCTCGCCCGACGACCCACTGGGCACGGTCGAAGATCTGATGCGCCAGGGCCAGATCCGCCGCGTGCCGGTGGTCGATGCCGACGCAGTCCTGGTCGGCATGATTTCACTCGCTGACATTGCGCGCTACCTGCACCCGCGCATGCAACAAGCGCCGGCCAGCGTGACGCAACTGCTCGAAACCTTGGCCGGGATCAGCGAACCGCGCGCCCGCCCCTCGGTGCTGCCCCCGCCGCCCGTCTGAAGGATCAGAATGCGGGCGGGTCGCTCGGCGCGGGCAGAATCCAGGATTTTGCGCCGAGTCCGTCGCGCAGCCGGGCCAAGTCTCGTTTGGGGTCGATCAGCGGCCGACGCAGCCGACCATTGAATGAGACCTCACTGTCTGCGTAGACGCGCACCGGACCTCCTGCGCGTTGGGCACAATCCTGAGCAATCCAGTACGCGAGTTGGACAATCATGTCGGGCTGCGTTGCAGCCATCCGCGCTTGAAACGGGGTCAGGTATTCGCTCGGCGAGACGGAGTGACGACGACCGGCCCGGTCCTCGACTTCGAACTCGAGAGTCCCTGCCTTTTCGATCAACATCACCTTCCACGCGAAACGGAAGCCCTCCTCGCTCCAGCGCGTGTCGCCGGGATAGAGCGCGCTACGCAGCGGGAGCAAGACTTGCGCGGCCACGTAGGCCAGAACGAGGACACCGGTCGTCGTTTCGAGCGACGCGCCCGCGATGCCGGATGGGACTGGACCGGGCGAGCGAGACCAGCGCGCGAACAGGCGGCGCGGCCAAGACGGTGACCAAAAGATCGGCGCGAGTGCGATCATCAGCCACGGGAACATGCCGATCCGAAACAGTAATGCCGTGAGTACGTGGAACACCAAGAGCACCGCGTAGGCCGGGGCGCGAGTCACACGCCAGGACAACAGCGGCACGATACTCAGGTCGAAGAGCGCGCCACACCAACTGAAAACGAACGCCGCCCAAGGTTCGCTCAATGCCCTTCCGAGAATCGGCAGCTCGGCGTTGGCCGATAGCCAGATCCTGAGCGGCTCGGCGTGCATCAGCCAATCGGCGTTGAGTTTGGCTAGTCCACCGAACACGTACACCACGCCGATCTGAAACCTGAGCAGATACAGCAGCCATGCGCGCACCTGCCCGCAGCGCTCACTCGGCCGGCGCCACACTCTCAAGGAGTACTCACGATCGGCAGGAACGAACGCGAGCAAGCCCAGTAACAAAGTGATCAGATAGTAGTGATTGAGGTAGTTCGCTTTGTCGCAAAAATGCGCGTAGCCGAAGGCCAGCGCTGCCAGCGCCGCGGCCATGCGCGACGCAATGCCGAGCATCAGGCAAAGAGCCGCGCCGGCGATCACGGCATACAGCGCGTACATGCCAGAGAGCGGCAAGGGCCGCACCCAGCCAAAGCCCCAATACGAAAAGAAGTGCGTCGGCACGCCGTAAAATTCGCGCACCCAGCCGTGCGCAAAGAAACGCAACGTCGAAACCAACAAGAGCGCCCCGAACGCGATCCGGAACGCCGCCACCGAGGCCGCGTCGAGTGGACGGTTCAGGGTCTGGGTCAGCCGTCCGACGACCATGCAAAGGTCGCAAAAATCTGGCGGAAGCCCGCCGTGAAAATGCCATTCGGTAGGCGGTCGGAAATGTAAACTTTGTCGAGCAGGCTCTTCACGGACAATCCGAAACTGACGCCGCTCGGCGCGTAGCGGTAGCGCGCGCCCACGTCGAGTGTGGTGTACGCGTCGATCACGCCATCGAGACCTGCGACGCCCGGCTCCACGGTGTTGTACGAGTCGGTGTACTGAGCTCCGATGTAGCCGAGCGCAATCTGACCGCTCAGTCCGATCGGATGGGCTACATCAAGCGTGAGGTTCGCGCTGTTGACGGGTGAATAGGGGACCGTGTTCCCGTTGTATTGACCACCGACGAAGCGCGCCTGCACGAACGTGTATTGTGCGCCGAGGTCGAGATCGATCGGCAGCCTGAGGCCCTTTCCGAAGCGCACGCTCGCCGTCGCTTCCGCGCCCAAGTGGCGAGTGCGGCCCCCATCCACGAATTCCGAGTCGCCCTGCAGCGGGTTGTTGGAGACCAGCTGATTGTCGAACTGAATCAGGAAGGTATTCGCCTCGGCGCGCAGCCAGTCCCCACGGCCACGCAGGCCGATCTCGTAGTTTCGACTGCGCTCGGCGTTCAAATTGGCGTCGTGGCCTTGCGGGGTGATGGCCTGACTGATGCGCGGGGCCGAATAACCCAAGTAGGCGCTACCGAACGCATTCAACTTCGCGCTGCCGTAAATCACCCCCAGGCCCCGGCATTGCGCCGCCCGCGTTGGAGTTGCCCGTGATGTCAACGGGCTTCGGCCCTTGCGAGATATCATCATCAACGACGCTGAAGTGTTTCTGGGAATGCGAGTGCTCGTAGCGGAACGCGGGGGGTAACGAGCATTTGCTGGTGACTGCGATCTGATCTTCGAACCACGCGGCGAGACCGAGGATCGTGGTCGTGTCATCGGTCAAGAGCAAGCCACTCTCGGCCGTCGGGCTATCCCCGCTCGAGAGTTTGCGCCTCGCAACGTCGAGCATCGCGCGCCCGCCGATCTTCAAGCGGTGGATCAGCTTCCCCGTCGCGAAACGGTGTTCGAGCTCGCTCGACAGGCCCAGCACGTCATAGGTGCGATCGCGCAGGGTCGATGTCTGCTTCAAAAACAAGGCCGCCGGATCCGGCACAGAAACGTAGTCGATCCCTTGGATGGGGGGCGGGCGGTCGAAGTCCTGCGAGCGCTGACCGAGCTGCATTTGGTACGCGAAAAGCGTGCTCCGAAGCGAGGTTTGGTCGCTGAAATGCTTTTCATGGACGAGCGACGCCTCGTACCGGCGCACGGCGAAGAAGTCGTACGGGGCCACCGTGTCTTGCCGCGGATCGGCGCGATACATGGCATCGGTGAGGCCGAGATAGGTGGTGCGCGCGTGGTCGTCGTGAAAGCCCAGCTTCAGCGAGAGCTGCCCGACGCGGGCGTCGGTGAGCACCGCCTTGCCGAACGCGTCGGTGGCGTAGAAGCCCATGTTGCGATAGCCATCGCCGCTCTTGCGCACGATTTGCGCCACGTAACCGATATCGCCGCTAGTCCCGAGTAACGCGCTTGGACCGCGCCGTACGCGCGCGAACCAACTTGACTCGCGACGTACCAGGCCGGCTTCACCGTGGGATCGAAGGTGTGCAGCTGCACGACCGCACCGACCGTTTGCGGCCCGTAGATCAGTACGTCACTGCCCTTGATCACGTCCAGGCGCTGGATGCGCTCGACCAGCGGCGTGTAGTAAAGCTCAGGCTCGCCGTAGGGGCTGACGACGACCGGCACGCCGTCTTCCTCCATCAGGATCAAGCGGCTGCGCGCAGGGCTGAGCCCGCGAACCCCGAGATTGAGCCGAAAACCCATGGGATCTTCGGTGCGCAGTTGCAACCCTGGCACGCGACGGAGGAGCTCACCCGTGCTCTCGGGCTGGGCGCTCTTGATTTCGCGCTGGCCAATGGTGATGCCCGAGCCCGATGCGCGCTTCAGCGCGTCCGCCTTGTTGCCTTGCACCGTGACCTCGTGCACCGCATCGTGCGGTTCGGGTGCCACGGCATCGTGCGGTTCGGGAGCCACCGCATCCTGCGGTTTTGGGAGCGGCGTCCTGCGCAGAGGCGCGCTGGGGCAAGACGCAGCTCGCGCCTAGCCAGACCCCAACGGAGAGCAATGAGCGCGCGGCGAGGCGCGGCAACCAGCGGGCAAGGCGATCAGCGTGAGGCGGCTCTGCCTCAGTCGCCATCGAGGTCACTGGGCTTCAGCGTCGCGCCGAGGGCGCTCGAAACGTCGGTGCTCCAAGTCTTCTTCAGTCCGGAGGAGGTGTCGAACGCTGCCTTCACGAGCGCGGTGTCGTTGACCACTTGCGTCCGCGAACGGCGCGGGGATGGCAGCCAAAGCGGCTTCGACATCGCTCAGATTGGCCAATACGGCGTCATCGAGTTTCGTGCTCTTGGCGCGAATCACGGCTGAAAATCCGTCGCCGTCGTACATCGCGTTGATCCCAGCCAGGGAGGCTTGCATATCGGCGACCGCGCTGTCACTGCGCAAGGTAGGATCGAGCGTGGGATCGGGGGTGCCGCTAGAAGACTTACGTCCGAGCGGCATGGCCAAGCGCACACCGACGATCTCCTCGAGCGCGTACGCGACGCCGCCCACCATGGCGTCGACTGCGGCGCGCTGAGAGGAATATCTCGTGCTCCCTGCCCCCGCGGTTTCGATCTGCTTCACGTACGCGTCCCCAGCCGGCTCCCAAGCGTTGTCGAGCTGAAGGGCCGACTTAGCGATCTCGTGCGCCATGGCCAGCGCGAGCGCGCGTCGCCGATCCGCTAGGTCATCTCCGGCCAGTGCGGGGGCCGCACTGGCCGCGTCCGCGTCCGCCGCGGGGTCGGCAAAGAGCAGGTATTCGAGGCCGAGGAAGCCTTTCGCGTGGCCGCCCGCGTTGGAAATCGTGTTGTCCGTGATGTCGGCCTTGGAGCTAGCCAAGGCTTCGATGTCCGCGGGCTCGGCGGGTGCAACGTCGATGCGTTCGCTGACGTGCAGATCGTAGTCGATCCCAAAGTGCAGCGCGTCCAACACGCGGTAGGCTTTGCGTGCCGCACGCCAAGCGCCCTGTGCGTCGCTCAGCGCATCCGCATCCGGGTGATCGACCAGCGCCTGAACCGAGCTCGTAAGCGAGTCGGCCTGGGTGACGAACGCTTGGTGCTCGGGTAAAATCACCTGCTCACTCAGGTTAGTGAGGAGCGGTCCGTAGTCTCGCGGGGGCGCGTCCGTGTTGCCGCAGGCCAACAGACAGCACGCACCGAGCACTGCACTCAAGTACGGAAAGGAAGATCGGTTCATAGGGATTCGAGGAATTTCAGCAGCGCGTCGCGCTCGCTCGCTGCGGCTAGGCGAAAGTTCTCGCGCGCTGTAGTCCCTTCCCCGCCATGCCACAAGATGGCTTCGGCAAAGCCGCGCGCGCGCGCGTCGTGCAGCATGAATGAATGCTGATTGACCTTTTGCAGTAGGCCGAGTCCCCACAACGGCGGTGTGCGCCATTGGCTGCCGGTTGCCAAATAATCCGGACGATTGTCGGCCAAATCCGGGCCCATGTCGTGCAAGAGGAGATCGGTATACGGGTGAATGGTTTGGTTGGCCAGGGCGTCGGCATCCGCGGAACCTGTATGCAGGGTCGTCACGTGACACGACGCGCAGCCGAACTTGCTGAACAATACCTCGCCCTGGAGCGCGACTTGGTCGTCGAGTGCGCGGCGCGCCGGCACCGCGAGAGAGCGCATGTAAAACCCCACCGAGCGCCAGGATTGGTCGTTCAATTCGAAATCCGGATCGCCTCCGGAGGTGGCCGCGTTGCAGGCGGTCATCGTGGACGTACAGGTGCCGTTGGGGAACAAGGCCGAGGTGATGCCGATATCGCCAGCGAACGCGCCCGCCGTCTGTTGCAACGTCGAAGGTTGATTTGCTTTCCACCCAAAGCGCCCGAGCACCGTGGCCTGTTGCTCCGCATCCCAGACGTAGTTGGCAACGCCTTGCACGCCGTCGGCGTCGGGCGGATGCACGTTGGCCAAGATCTCGTCTTCGGGCACGGCTTCCAGCAAACCGAGACCGATCACGCTCGGCCCCGTGCGCGGCGAAATCATCAGCCCCTCGGAGGGCTCGCCGTAATTCCAGCCGTCGATCGAATAACTTGGTTTTTGCAGAGAAAACGCGGTGCCGTCGCCGTAGCTTCCGGGCTCTTCCTCGTACGTCACGTGCGGCGTTCCGTCACCCGGTACGCCCAGGATGCCGAATGGCCGCAGTTGATCGCCGTACACTGGATCGGGGTTGGGCCCGCCGTTGTCGGCAGTCCCCGCGATGCTCAGTCGGAAGAGCATCCCGAGCAGCGCGCCCGACGTATTGAAGGGCGCGCTGCGTCCGTCTTTGGAGTGGCAGGTGGCGCAGGCACGCGCGTTGAACAGCGGACCCAGGCCGTCGAGGTTGTCCGTGGTTGCGGGCGCGGTCACCCACGCCCGGGTGAACACCGAATGCCCGAGACTAAACTGACCCGCTTGGTCCTCGCTCAGCTTGCCGATGCTATTTCCGTAGGCTTGCGAGCTATCGTCGAGCGTGGTCGCCGCGCCTCCGGACTTTGCATCCCCAGGCGGCAGCGATGGTGCGGACGCGCCTTCGCCGCTGCAGCCTGCTAGCGCAGCGATTGAGCAAAGAACCAGGCCAGCGCGTCGAATCATTGGTCCGGATCGTCGACGACGATTGTCAAACCGAGCGCTGCAGCCGCTGCGCCCAAGGTGTCCCCCTGCTCGTTCAGCGCGGTGAGCGCGGCTTGAATGGCGACGCGCCCTGGGGAGTCGTCGTCGCCAGCGATGGCATTTTCGAACGGCCCCCACATATTGATAGCAACGATGGCGTCGATCGATGCTTGCAGCTTCTTCTTCAGATCGGCATCGATTGCCGGATCCGCCGCCTTCACCAAATCATCCAAGCCGGGCCCATCGTGGTCGCCGTACTTGCCGAGGTACATCGCTTGAATCCCGCGTGCGTCTCGCTCGTAGTCCACGAGCGTTTCGCTGCTGAAGCAATCGTGCTGGTCGTGGCGCTTCTTCGACTCGTAGCCGGCGCCGATGCGTTGCGAACCGAGCTCGCCTTTGCTGAACTTGGCGAGGCCGGTAAAGATGTGCGTGAGCGAGACGTCCAGGTCCTTTTCGAAGCCGACGCGGTACTCAGCCCCGGGTTTCCAAGCGTCGCGCACGTCGGTTAGGTGGGTAATGATGCCGTCGACCGCGACGTTGAGGTAATCGGCGCGACGATCTGGGTTCTTGCTTGGGCCGCCGATGACGTAGTCGGTTGCAGGCCGCTTGCCCGGGCCGACGGGCTCGAGCGCTTGACCCCAGAGCAAGAACTCGACCGCGTGATAGCCGGCCGAAACGTTCTCCGGCTCATCATCCATGCCGTTCAGATTGTCGAGGCCCTCGGCGGTGATCTCGGACAACAGATCCGGCCGGTTGACGATGCCGGCGTCCTCATCGACCACGCCGTCTTTCGACGCGTAGTCGATGAAGGCTTCATCGAGCGGCCAGGAATTGACAAGGGCTTCGTTGTTTGGCGGGTCGGCGTCGATCGGACCGTCATAAAAGCGCGCGCCTTCGGTCAGCATGTAGTGCGCGCGAGACGCGAGCCACGAATCGCGCACGGTCTTGAGCGTGTCGTCGGTCGGATCGGCCAGGAACGCGCTGACGTCGGTCTTGAACGACTGCTCGTCGGTCACCGAGTCCGAGTAGGCCGTGTACAAATTTGCGGAGTAGTTGGCGACGACCGCCGCGCGCGAGGCGCTAGCGCCGCTGGTGTCGTCCGAGCTGCAGCCACTGAGAACGCCCGCCGCGACCATCAGGCACGGCAGAAAATCACTAGCACTTACCGACATTTACGAAGTTCTTTCCGAAAGCTGGGCCGCGTGGGCCTCTAAGTGGATTCGGTTCCATGACCTTGATGAAAACGAAAGTCAATATCATTGTCAAAAACTAGATGCGGTTTTCGCCCGGCAAGTGTTGAAAACCAGCCGCAGTTTGTCCAAGTCGGGGGGCGACGATCGCAGCGTGCGATGGCTGACTATTTGCGTTGCAATCAGCGCCGAAACGATTACGTTCCGCGAGCCCTCCGGTCGGAAAGCCCGATGCGAAGGGCGGTCCGGGGCGTAGCGCAGCCTGGTTAGCGCACTTGACTGGGGGTCAAGGGGTCGGCGGTTCGAATCCGCCCGCCCCGACCACTTTTTTTCGTTTGCAGATATCAGCTTCGGGGCGGCAGGTCGTGCCGTTGGCCGCCCCCCGGGGGCGTGACGCGCGGGCAGGTGTCGGTCCCTGCCTTTGTGTTGATGGTCACGAGTGCCGCCACGCCGCACTCAGCCTTCGGCGTCGAAGTGCGGGAACTCTGCGTGACGCGGGGTGCGATGCGGGTCCGCGATCGCCCACTCTCGCCCGCGGGGCTCAACGCTGCTGGAACCCAGAGAGCGAATTCGAACCTTAGTTTCGGCTGCGAAACATCGATTGGAAAAGACGAACAAGCCGGCGCGATCCAGGCTCGAATCAGCGCTCAATTGGCGCACGGAGAGTGACGAGTGAAAAGCGAAAGCATGCTAATCTCTGCCAGTCATGTTGGAAGCGCCCATTCCGGCCGACGAAGAGAACCGGCTTGCTTTGCTCCGGGCCTGCCGGATCATGCACACGCCATCGGAAGAGGCGTTCGACGACGTAGTGCGCTTGGCCGCAGAGCTGTGCGGCAGTGAGATCGCTCTGATTACGCTGGTCGACGCCGATCGCCAGTGGTTCAAAGCGCGCGTGGGCATCGAACAAACGAGTACGGCGCGCGATCTCTCATTTTGCGGGCATTGCATCAACGATCGCAATCCGATGGTGATCGAGGACACCTTGCGCGATCCGCGCTTCGTCGACAATCCGCTCGTCATCGGTGAGCCACACATTCGTTTCTACGCGGGCGTACCGCTATTGGTCGACGAGGGCTCTTCGGTCGGCGCGCTATCCGTGGCTGATCGCTCTCCGCGTAGTATCACCCCGCGGCAAGTGGCATCGCTCCAGCGCCTAGCGGCCCAAGTTTCGCGCGAGCTCAGGCTGCGTCGCGATCTGGACCGGGTGAGTGGGTCGAATCGGCCGCCGAGCACGATGCCCAGCACGGGCAGCGTCTTGGGCCAGCGCTGGACGCTCGGGCGCGAAATTGGGCGGGGCGCGGTCGGCGCCGTGTTCGAGGCCTACGACACGGACGGGCAGCGCGTCGCGATCAAGGTGCTACTGCCGCAATGGCGCACGCAAGAAGCCGTGCTCGAACGCTTCGCGCGGGAAGCGCGCGTGCTGATGTCTCTGACCACTCCAAACGTGGGAAAATTGCTGGATGTCGGCAACCTCGACCTGGCGCTGGGTGATTTGCCCTATCTCGTGCTCGAGTATCTCGAGGGCATGGATCTCGACAGCGTGCTCGTGAAGTACGGGCGCGTGCCCTTCCGCCAGGCCTTCGCCTGGGGCGCGGATGCTTGTGACGGAGTCGCGGAGGCGCACGAACTAGGTATCGTGCATCGAGACCTGAAGCCGTCGAACGTGTTTCTGGTGCGTGGCGCGAGGCCGCCGCCGGTGGTCAAAGTGCTCGACTTCGGAATCGCCGCCGGCGACCCCACGGACAAGCGCAAGCCCGGGCTCACCGACGTGCAATATCCGATCGGAACACCAGCCTACATGTCGCCGGAGCAGATGCTCGCATCGAGCGAGGTAGACGCGCGCAGCGACATCTGGTCGATGGGCGTCTTGCTCTATCAGCTCATCGCCGGTCGGTTGCCATTCGCCGGGACGAACGACCTAGCGCTCTTCTCAGCGGCGCTGACGCGCCCGCCACTACCGTTGCGTGCCCACTTCAAAGAAGCGCTGCCCGAGGGCGTCGAGCCCATCCTGCTTCGGTGCTTGTGCAAGGATCGCAGCGCTCGCTATCAATCGATGCGCGACTTGGCGAGCACGCTGCGCGCCGCGGCTGCCGAATAGCGCTGCCTTTCGCTCACGGACCGGCGGCCGGCGGAGCGGCGGCCGGCGGCTCGACCGTGCCGCTCTGGCCAGCTGAGCGAGCTGCACGCGCTTTGCGGAACGACGCAGAGAGCTCGTAATCACTCGTGATGGACGGTCCCGCAATCCATACGACCGGGTGCTCGGGGGCGAGCGCCTTGAGCTTTTCGAATTCGGCGTACTTGGCGTCGATCCCGTTTTCAACGAGCATGAGCTTGGCTTGGGCGCGCGCCATCTTGGGATTGACCTGTAGCGCGCTTCTGAGCAGCGTCGCCGCGTCCTTGCGCACCGCAAAGCGGCTCAGTGATTCGAGCGCGCGCAAGTAGATCAGCCCCGCGTCTTTCGCCTCGCTGTCCTTGAGCCAGCCCATGGCCGCGTCGAACGCCAGCCAATCACCCGAAAGGAGCGCGTGGTAGGCCGCCACGCGGAAGGTCATGGGGTCCTTCGGGAATTGTCGGCGCGCCTCGGCGACGACCTGCCCTGCGGCTTGAAGGTGGTCTTTTGCCAGCACCTGCAGCGCCCCTTTCGCCTTGGCATCGAACTCCGCATTTTTTTGGTTCTGCTCGAGATCCTTGGCTTCAGCGTCGCTCAGCGCGCTACCGGAGTCGCGGTTCGTCTTCAGACGATTCACCTCGACGTCAGCGCGTTTTCCGAGCTCGCCGAGGATCAGAGCCAAGGTAGAAAAATCATCACTCCAGGCGAGCTCAATCGTCGCGTGCAAGCTCAGCGCGTCGATGCCAGGTTTGCCGGCGACGAGCTGCTCGGCGTCTCGAAAGCGCTGGACCTGATCGCTAGCCAGCACCTCCAAAAGCTCATCCATGCTGCTCACTGGCTGCGGGGCAGGCAACCCGCGCTGCCGCTGCACGTCCGTAATGAAGGCCTGCGCGTCGGCAGAACTCATGCTTGCGGCGGACGCGGCGCCCGCGGAATTGGCCCCGCCCGCGCAACCGCCAGCGAGGGCGACGACAAGTGACAGACCGATCGCAGACGAGAGACCCGAGTGATGCATCGCGCGCCACGGTACCAGCTCGATCCTATCTTGTACACGGTTTCAGAATGTGAAGGCGATGACGACTCGGTGCTGCGACTCGATCGACTGCTCGATCGCCAGTTGGTATGCGTAGTCGAGTCGCAAGCGCGCGAAGTCCAAAGACACGCCTGCCATCGGCAGCAGGCGAACGCGACTCTGGCTCGAGTCGACGACCTTGCCGTTCACTAGGCAGGGCGGCGTGGAGCACCCTCCACCGGTATCGATTCTGAGCGCGGAATCGCGTTCGTGATCGTAGAAGAGCGCGCCCCCCAAGTAGGGCGAAAGCTCGAAAGGACCGAGCGAGAGCGAATAGCCCGCGCTCAACTCGGCCATGCCGCGCACCAGGCGCGCGGCAACGACGTCGGCTTCACTCGGCTGGACGCTTCCGGCGAGCAGCCCGAGCCGCAACCGCACGGGGAAGTGCTTCACTAGACGCATGCCTGCGCCGAGCGAGACCCCTTCGATGATGTCGCTTGCCCCTTGCACGACAAATCCGAGCTCCATCCCGTCATACAGCCACGAGTGACGTGGCGGTGGCTGCGTGCCGAGCAGCGGCAAAAGCTCCGTCAACCTGAGCACTCGAGCCGCGACGCTGATGCCCTGCCCCTGGCTCAGCGTCGCACTGACGACCCCGAGGACCTGGCCGCGTTCATTGACGACCGGGCCACCCGAGTTGCCTGGATTGATCGCGGCATCGGTTTGCAACCACGAACCCGCTACCGCACTCACGACTCCTTGAGTCATGCTCCAGTTCAAAAGCCCACGTAGCTCGTGCACCTGGTACTCGAGGCCGGAAAACGGATGACCGATGACCACGACCGGCTGGCCAATTTCGACCAAAGCGGCGGCCGGTTCGAGCGCCCGCGCGCCCGGCACGGCATACTCGAGTTCCAGCAGGGCCAAGTCGTGCTTGCGCGAGTACGCGACCACGTGTCCCTTTTGGCGCCGTCCGTCGCTCGTCTCGACCACGATCGTATCGGCATCGTCGACGACGTGGAGCGCGGTCGCGATCATGCGCGGACTATGAAAGAAGAATCCGCTGCCCGTACCGAACTCGGTTTCGATCAATACAACTGAGTCCGCGACTTGTTCGTACACGGCTTTCAGCCATTCGCGTGGCGGGGGAGGCGTAACTGGCGGTGGCGCCGGCGGAAGCGCGGCCGTCACCGAGACCCCGACGCCGTCCGGCGCAGGAGCGCCGCCGTTGTCGACATTGCTTTGGGCCCCTGCTCGCGACGGCCACGCGAGGGTGAGCGCCAAGAGCAAGACCATCTGGATGCGCTTCATCTGAATTCCTTCGAGCTCAGGGCACGAGCTCCTGTGCCCGTGTGGGCTCTGGCTGCCCGCCCTGGCGTGGGTACCAGCCACCGATGCTGACTCCAAATGTGTAATAGCGCGTCGATGCATCGCCGCCCAAACCGAGCCGCCACATGTAGTCGTCCGGCCACGCGCCGAACACGTTCCAGCGGGCCAGCTTGACGTCGATGCCCGCGGTCCCGTGCACGCGCATGTCGCTTGTCTCGAAGCGGGTCGGCTCCAGATAGCTGCCCGCGCGGAGCTTGATCCACTCGGGCACGACGCCGCACTCGACGCCCACGCGCGGCGAGGAGACGACGTGCTGACCGGACCGGTTCACCTTTTGGGTGAGCAGGCTCTCGATGCCGACCGCCGCGTCGACCTGACCGGAGATCAACATCGACCCACTAATTTGCAGATAAAAGCGGTTCATCGCCAAATGCTCGCGATCGATGCGCCGCTGGACGCTCAGCTGTTCGTCGGCGAAACGCCGATCATCGGCCGCCTGCTCGGCGTCGAAAGCGCGCACGATGCGGTCTCGCTCGGCGGCGGATCGCGCGACGCTCAAGGCGGCCTGCATTTCTTCGTCGCGGTCGAGCTCCCTCAAGCGATGCTCGAGCGTCTGTCGCTCGGTAAACTCGGAGAGCATCCGCCAGGGCGGGTTGAGCGGCCGTTTACCCAACTGGGTCGCAAATCCGAAATTGAAATCCCAGGGCACGGCCACGATCTTGGGCAAGTACGCGGGCCCCGCCTGGGTCTGAACCACGAGATCTCCGTTTTCGTCCGGCAAGAGCCCGTCGCGATAGCTGGCTTTGGTCTCGACCTGGGTGCGCATGGCGACGCCCAGCCGGAGGGGCATGTTCTCCGGCTTGTACACCGCGCCGAACTCCAGACCAATGCCGCTCGAACTGAACGCGGAGCCCGAGTTGGGGCCCGACACGGACATCGAAACGAGACGCGCGCCCGCCCCAATGACCAGTTGATTATGCTCGATCCCGCGCGCGAGCTGCAGGTGGGTGGTCGGGATCGTGACCCGAATGGTTCCACCGGGTGGCGGGCCCGAGAGCTCGTATTGCTGCATCTCCAACGTGAGACCGAGCCCGAACTCACCCCACTGAAGATTCACTGCGGGGGTGAAGAAGACGAACGCGTCGGGCGTGTTGGTGAGATTGGTCTTGCTCCCACTGTTGAAGAAGTCGACGCCCGACAGCGTGGCCGGAAAGGTGATGCCGAAACCGAGCCAATAGTCGAACTGCGAATACGAGAAGAAAGGGCGCACGGCGGGCGCAGCCGGGTTTTGCAGATCGCCGTCCACGTCTTCGGCGATGGCAACGTACGCGCCGCCCAGGCCGGTCACTCGCGAGCCGGCGAAGACGGGCCCGTGGAATAGATCGAGCGCGTAGTTGCTGGTTTGGATCTGTGTGCCGTTACTACCGAGTGGACCGCCAGCCGCGGCATCGCGCGCCGCAGCACAGAGCCCGAACAGCACGAGCAGTGCCGTGATCCAAGAACGCCACGCCAATTGAAGGCCCAAAGTGGCTCTAACCCAAATTGACGCCGGCGTCAGTAGCGATGGGACCAGCGCAGCTCGAGTCCCGAGATGTTCCCGAGTTGCGTCCGCAAGCTGAAACCTCGCGCGAAGCGCCAATCGATCACGCCGCTGGACTGCACTCCGCTATTCGCAGCGCGTTGAGTCGTGCTTCGGACCGTTCGGCCTTCCAGCCACACCGTGTTTCCCGCACGCACCGACACGGTGCTGACCGAATCCCCCGTGTGAGTTTGACCTGCCCCGAATTGCAGGCCCCCCAGCGCGGAACCGCGTAGCAATTGGTTCATCGCCAGTGCCGTCGCGCTGCCGCGTAGGTCTTGTCCTTGCCCGGTGCTGGCGCTGGTCTCGCTGCCCTGAACGCCGAGCAGAAGGGCCACGATATCGCTTTCGCTCCGCGGGGGATCGCTTTGAAAGCGGATCACCGGTTTTTCCATGGTGCCACTCACGTACAGGTCGACGACCACTCCGTCGGCGGTGCGGGTCGAAGCCTCGACATTCAAAACGCCGCCTTTCACCGCCTGGTGGTCGAAGCGAACGCTGCCACGCTTCAGCCTGAAGAGCTGTCCCAGCTGCGGAACTACGCCGCCTTCGGGAAAGACAATGCTGCCATCGAGCAGACCATCTGGGCTCCGTGCCAGGGTGCCCGTGACGGGAACTCGCATGCCAGGTTGCTTGAGAGTGACCGCATGACCCAGCTGGAGCGACACGGACCATGGACTGCTTTCTTCGGTATCCGCAGGCAACGAGGGCGCGGTTCGCGCTTCCGTGACGTGGACCGCTGGATCGTCGGCCAGATCCACGAGCCGTGTGTCGGCCTTCGTCGGCAGCTCGAACTCGAGCGCGGGAATGCTCACATCGACGGCTCGCTCCGCCCCCGCGAGCTTCAACGTCAGTTGGATGGGGCGCGCCTTGGCATCGACGGTAGCGGTTCCGAGCACGACTCCTTGGTAAGACACCGGCGCATCGGCGAAGCGCAGCTCGGCGTCGACGCGTTCCGGCAGAGGCCCGTTCCACAGTACGTCGGCCTTGGCCCAAAGGTTGGTGCGACTCGAACGAGCGCAGCCCGTAAACTTCAGGTGCAGCATTGCATCGCCTCCGCCCAGAGCGCGCAGTTCCGCGCATTGAATCGAGCCGGTTCCCTCGGTCAAGGTCACGCTACCGCCCGTCACGCTCGCGTCCGCGCGCAGTCGGGTCTTGCGCTTGCCGTTCGAGTCGGCCGGCTCCCAGCCGAGGACGACGAACCCGTTGATCGGTCCTCGGACGTCGCTGACCACGGAGCGGAGCAGCGGTGCGAGAGCCGCAAGTTGGTAGTTGCGCACTTTCACTTCCGCGCTACCGCCGCGGCCCGGATCGATGCACGGACCGCCATCCCAACACAAACCAACTTCGCTGGAGAGCTCGAGCGTGGCGTTTCCTCCAACCACGCTCAGCCGCGCCTCGGCCAAACCCCGATGAACGCGCAGCTGAACCTCGCCACGACCGAGCGAGTGACGTTCGAGCGCAAGCCGACTGAGACTGAGCTCGGCGGTCGCTTCGAACTCTTTCGACGAAGCGCTGAGTGCGGCATGACCAGCAGCTTGGCCAGACACGGGCAGACCCAACAGCTCGCCGATTGCGCCGAGCTCGACCTGTTCGATACGGCCATCTGCTCGCATCGACCAATTCCGGCCGAATCCAGCTCCGAACCAGCCAAAGTGCCCTCCCCCGTCGACTTCGAGTTTGCCTTGCCCGCGCTCGGCGTAACGCGCCGTGAACGAGTACTCTTCTCGTTCTGCCGAATAGTCGATGCCGAGTTTGAGCTTGCCGCTGGCATCCGCGCCGGTGCCGAGACCCGTCGCGTTCAACGAGCCCTCGATCTCGGGTCGCTTGACGGTACCAGTGACATTGAAGTTTGCCGCGACCTCGCCCTTGAAGGCCAGCGGATTCGCGGCGCCGAACAATTCGAGCGAGCGTGGACGAGCGTCGATCACGGCGTGCAGCGGTGCACTCAACAGCAGCGCGGGCGAGGCAGAGCGCAGCACGCGCACGAGCTCGGGCCAGCCCAAGCTCTGCTCGACTTGCGCGCTGATCCACGTACCAGCGGCGTCCTTCAGCTCGAGCTGCACCGAAGCGTCGTCGATCCCGATCTCGCCGTGGCTGGACAGCTCCGCGTGCAGGAGCGAGGTGTCCTCCTCCGATCGCTTCCCGTGCAGCGCAAGCTCGCGTGTCTTGAGCTGATAGCTGACGGTCGCCGGCGCCTTGGCGTCCAACTTGGCCAGGCGCACGCTGCCATCGACCAGACCGGTTAGCGCAATGGTCGAGGCGGGGAACCAGCGCCGACCGACCTCTCGGAGCTCGACGTCGCTGACGTCGAGGCGAACCTCTCCCTGCATTGCACTCAGCGAATCCAGCGTGATCGGCGCCTTCGCGAGCGCCGCGTGCGCCGAGAGCTGACCTTGCCCGAGCTCGGGCACGGACAGGATCGCCTGCCCTTCGGCCTCGGAGTCAGCGATCGTCGCGCTGAAATCCGCGTGAACGGCTCCGAGCGCCGGCACGACGCCATCCACGAAGCTGCCTTGCAGCTGTCCCTGCCGGGCGCGCCCGTCCTCTTCGAAGTGAAGGTGCGCGTTCAATCGCCCTCGCAAAGCATTTGCATCGAGGCCCAGCGTCTTCAACACGACTTCGGCCTCGAGCTCACTCGCCTCGAGCTCGGCGCGCTTGTGCGTGGGTCCGATCAGCGCGGAGCCCGTGAGCAATCCCGCGCCGACTTGCCAGCGCAGCTCGCGCAGCTCGAGCACCTGAGCCGCGAAGCGCGCGGACTTCAGCTCGAGCCGCTGCTTTACGCCATTGAGCTCCGCGTCGAGCTGCGTCTCGCTCAGACTAACACCTTGCTCGAACGCGAGCGTCGTCGATGCCTGCAGCGTGGGACCGGTGTCTGGGCCAGCCCGCACGCTGATGCTCTGTCGCAAAAGCGAGCCCTTGGACTCCAGCGCCCAGGCCGGGAGCTCGATGGCGCCGAACGCGAGCTGAGCGCCGTCCGCTTGGAGCTCGACCCCGAGCTGCTCGAGTCGAGTGGTAGATCCTTGCACTTTGGCGCGGACGACGGTCGACTGCGCGGACAGTGATGCGACGTGCAGGGCTTGGATTCGCGCCTCGAACCGTGCCGCGAGCCGATCTCGAACGAGCTCACCGGTTGCGTCGAGATCGACCCGCCCCTGAGCGTGCAGCCCGTAGGGCGACAGCCCGACCAACTCGAGACTTTGCGCGCGCGCGTGGAAGCCCAGCGCGCCCTCGGCCGACACGGAGAAATCTGCGCTCAGCGGCAACGCTGGGTCGCTACTGGCGACCGCGCCGCTGAGCTGGTTGCCCGCGTAGAGCGCATGAACGGTCGTCTCCGGCAGCTGAGCGCCGAACAGCTCTCCTTTGGCGCAGCGCCCGGTCAGCTCGACGCGCGTGGCGGGATCGAAAGCGAACTCGAGCTGCGCATCGAGGCCGACCGCCGTCCGCGTCAAATCCGGGGCGAAGAGCCGCGCGTCGAGCTCGCGACCGGTCACTGAAAGCAGACCCGTGACGTTCGGGCTGAGCGAAAGCGTCCCCGCGGCATCGAGACGACTCTCGCCCGCTTGCGCCTCAGCCTGCGCATGCATTGCTGCCGTGGGACCCGCAAGCTTGGCCTGAAAACTCAAAGGCAAATGCAGCGGCCATGTCGGAACGAGCGCGCGCATGGCGGCGGGCGTGAGCGACGCGGAGCTCACGCTCAGCTCGAGCTCGGCGCCGGTCTCGCGGAACGAGGCATGGATCGGTAGCTCTCCGACGCTGCCGTCGAGGGTCGCTTCGGTCTTTCCTGGAACGCGAATCTGCGCATGCAGCCGCGCCTGGCCAGCGACTGGGAGCGCCTGCAAGACACGCACATCGTCGCTTGCGAGCCCGAGCGAGAGCAGCCGAGGAGACCAGTCGAAGCCCAGCTCAAGGGCACGGAGCTCAGCCGTCGCTTGCGCCAGGCCTTTCAGATCGGTCCGAACGGACACGCTGTCGATCGCAATCCGCGGCAGGTGAATGCGCGGGCCCGTGGCTGACTCTTCGGAGGCCGGACCGGGCACGCGGCTCTTCAGCGCATCCGTGAGCGAAACTCCGCCTGTGTCCCCACGATACAGGCCAATTTCCAGCCGTTCGACCCGCAGGTTCGAAAGCTCGACCTGAACCGTGGGCTCGAAGATGACGTTCGCCAACAGCGTCAAAGCGTCGAGCCGCGCCGTCACTCCGCTCACGCGGAGCACCGCTCGTCCCTTGGTGTCGAACAGCGTCGCGCCGGAGATCACGAGCCGATCGTTTGCGAGCACGTCGAGGCGTTCGACGCGTAGCTCGGCGATCAGCTCCCGACTCACCCACGCGCTCACCTTCGCGGCCAAAAAGCGGCGTCCGGAGGCCGTGTGCAGGTAAACGAGCATGCCGAGTAGGACGACCAGCGCGCCCGCTGCAGCGACGCTGCCAATCACGGCCACGCGTCGAGCGAAGCGGCGAAGCAGGGCCCCGAGTGCCTTCACCCACGCCGCCGAACCCAAGATTTGCCGAGCTTGACACGCGCATCTCGCCCTCGCAAGCTCGCGCGCGTTGCTCGAAGGGCGCATTTGAGAGAGCTGCTCGACCCCCGGCTTGGAGGCCGCATCCGGTGCGCGCTGCTGGCCTCAGTCGCTCTCTCCTGCGCGCACACGTCTCCCTCCGGACATCAAGTCGTTACCGCAGTCGACATTCGAGGTGACACGACGGGCGAGGAAGCCGAGCTGCGGCGCGGCATCGCCACGCGCGCAGACGCTTCCTACGATCCCAGCACGCTGGCCAAGGATCTCGCGCGCATCCAACGCTTCTACCGGGCGCGAGGCTACTACGATGCAACGACTCGTGCCGCCCGCGTGCTGACCGACGACAAGGATCGCGTCCGGGTCGAGATTGTGGTCGAGCCCGGCACCCCCGTACGCGTGACCCGCGTCGATCTACCGGGCATCGACGGATTACCGAAGAACACCGTCGCCAAGGCCCGGGACACGCTCGAGCTGCAAGTCGGCATGCCATTCGACGAGAGTCGCTTGCACGAAGATGCGCGCGCGCTCGAAACGGCGCTCGCGAACGATGGCTTTGCGTTCGCGAGCGTCGAAGAGCACGCTAATGTGTCCGTCTCTCGCAAGAGCGCAACACTGGAGTATCGCGTGACCGCGGGACCCGAAACGGTGATCGGTGACGTGCAAATCGAGGGTCTGCGTTCGTTCGATCGACGCGTGGTCTACGGTAAGCTCGCGCTCTATCCAGGCGCGCGTTTCTCGCGTCGCGCTCTGGAAAGGGCGCGCCGGCGCGTAGCAGACCTCGGAGTCTTTTCGAGCGTCGAGGTGAAGGCAGTGCTCGATCATCCGGAGGAGCGACGAGTGCCCGTGCGGGTCGTGGTGAGCGAAGCAGGAACCCACGCCGTACACATCGGAGCGGCGCTGGAGAGCGATACCAACCGCACTCGGGCCGCCGTGCGCGCGGGCTGGGAGAGCCGCAATTTCTTGGGCGGGCTGCGCAAACTTTCGCTCGATGTCACGCCCGGGGTCACGTTCTATCCGTTGGGCACGTCGGGGGTGTCCGTGCATGTCCTGCCCGAGCTGGAGACCGCCGTGGAATTCGAGCAGCCCGCCATCTTCGATCCTCGCACGACCGGCTACGCGCGCAACGAGTTCAATATCTATCCCGTGATTTATTCGGACTACAGCCCGGGCGACAACATCATCGGATTTCGTGAACTGAAAGATGCGCTCGGTGCCGAGCGCCCCTTCGGCCAGAGCGGCGTGCGCGCTCGGCTCAGCTACAACTTCGAGGCGCGCTTTCCGTTCATGTACCTCGGAGCACAACCGGCCGGGCTCGACACGGTGCTCGTGCTCTTTCCGGAGCTCGTGCTCGATCTGGATCTGCGCGACGATCCGATTGAACCGCGCTCGGGCGCTTACTTTCAAATCGCCACGCAAGTGGCCGGCACTTTCGTCGGGGACGCCAAGGACGTGCGCTTGCGACCGGAAGCGCGACTGTACACGAAGCTCGGCGCGAATTGGACCCTCGGCTGGCGCGGGACGGTTGGCCTTTTGTTTCCGAATCGCTGCGGGGATTCGCCATCTCGCGGCTGCTATGGCGACTCGCTCACCAGCGCCAGCGCCGACTCGAGCATGGACCAGAGCGCTGTGACTCGTGATCAGCAGATCCTATTGTTTCGGGGATTCTATTCGGGGGGAGCCACTTCGAATCGCGGCTACGCGCTGAACGAGGTCGGCCCGCATGGCGTGCTCGGCTTTCTCGCGCCGACGAACATCAACTGCACCGTAGCGAACCCCCCCCCCGAGTGCGAGCGGCCGCTCGGAGGTCTCACGCTTTGGGAAATGTCGCTCGAGCTCCGTGTCTCGCTCTCGGATCTCGCGGGCGTCGTTTTCTTCGTCGACACGAGCGATGTCACGCGCGACACTGCCAGCTTTCGCGCGGCCTACCCGCATCTTGCCACGGGCAGCGGCTTCCGCTTACGAACGCCAGTCGGCGCGGTTCGTTTCGACCTCGGCCTGCGCGTGCCCTATCTGCAGCACGTCGGAGAACCACGCTTACCCCCGGGCGAAGGTGAGCCGGATCTCTTCCTGGGCCTGCCCATGGCCTTTCATTTCGGATTGGGCGAGGCCTTCTAAAAGAGGATCAGGGATTCCAGCCGCAGGTGAGCTTCAGATGAACTCGCTTTGCGGGTACCGAAGCGCCGAGCAGAAAGCGCAGTTGCTTGTAACCGGCAACCGCGACGCGCTGTTCCTTTTCGGTCGCGTCGTCATAAATGACGCAGTCCACCGTGTAGCTGCAAGTGTTGTTGAGGTACGCCCAGATATTGCTGACGCCGGCCTCCGCCGTAGCTTGCGCCTCACCGCGATAGTCGAAGCACAGCGGCGGTGACCCTTGACGCTTGCTATCGCTAAAGTCGGTGTTGACCTGCTTCATCTGCGAGTGACAAGCGACGAGTAGCGAACAACAGACGACAACGAGCCCAAGCAGCGGTCCACACGCCTTCATTTTGCGCACGATAACCGATTCGCCCGCGCAGCACGAAAAATCGAGCGGCCGCGATCCACGAGTCGGACACGATCGTATCACAGTCGCCGTTTCGTTGGGCGCGGACGGAAGGGACAGCCGCCGCGTTGGCGGGCGAAGCGCCCGAAACTCCATGCAAAAGGATCTGCCATGAGCGAAAAAGACAGTGTTCTTCGCATCGTCGAGGTCTATCAAGCGTTCGGCCGAGGTCTACGACTACGAGCAATTTCACGACCCCGCGCTGGACGCGAGCTTCAGCTGAAGCGTCGATCCTGATTTTGGTTTGATGGTCACGCGCCGAGATCGGGTCCGGCGCAGCCTTCGGCGTCGCGGGCGTCGGCACCAGACGCTCAGCGCAGTTTCATTGGCGAGCGGTCGGACCGCGACGCCGAAGGCCACGACGAGCCGCGTCGAGCTCGGTGACCATCAAACCCAACCCTCACATTTCCGGATATTCCGCATATTTTGGGGCAATCCGCCGGACCGCCAGCGCGGCCCCCCGGGCACGCATTTCCGGACTATAAGGCCCGTGCCTGATGACGGACCCAGCCAAAGATCCCCAGATCGTTCTTGCCGCGCTGGCGCGTAGCCATCCTGTGCTCGAGCTTGGGACCTTGGACTTGTGCTTCCTCGCCGCTTTGCATTTGCAAGCGGACGGCGCGGCGCTCTCGGCGTTCACCGAGGAGCAGCTGAGCCTTGTCTTCGAGCAGGTGTGCGCGCTACTCGAACCGCGCGCGGACAACCTGAGGCGGCGCGCGACCCACGCCATTCAGCGCTTGCGCGATCAAAAGCTGCTCGCTCGGGTCGATGGTGCCGGCGTCCTGCGCGCGGGCGAGTTCGCGCTGACGCGCCTGGCGGCGGGCATCGTCGAGTCGTACCTGGAGGATGAGTCGCTGACGCGAGAAAATCTGAGCCAGCTGACCCGCAGCCTGCGCGTGAGCTTGGCCGAGATCCTGACGCGGGCGGCCGAGGCTCGCGCACCGGACGATTGGAAGAACGGCGTCGAGGCGCCGCTGCGTGTCAGTGTCAGCGACTTGGTGAGCGGCATCGAGCGCCGCCAGCGCAGCCTCGACTTGGAGCAGCAGGAGTTTCAAGCTCGGATCGCCAAGCTCTTGGAATCCGATTGGTTCGGCGCCGTCGACCAGTGCCTCGAGCTCTTGGAGAGCACCAGCCGCACGCTCACCGAGTTGAATGAAATCTTGCTGCGTGATGCGCACGAGCTTTCGTCCGTGCTGCAAGACATTCAGGAGATCACGGTCAACGCCCAGGCGGAAGGCGCCGAGGCGGCGGTCGAGCGGGTGATGGAACAGGTGGATCGCATTCGGGCCTGGGGTGCGGCGCGGCAACGCGCGTGGTCCGAGTATTATCAATACGTGCACCGCTACCTGTGCGACGTGGTGCGGCTCGACCCGTCGCGCGCGCTGATCCAGCGCTTGCGCGAGCAGCTCTCGCAGCATACGGCCCGGCCTTTCGCGCTGTCGGTCGCAGCGGCGGCCTCGCCGCGCTTGCTGCGCGAAATCGAACCTTTCAAGGACGACAAGCCGAAGGTGAGCCGGCCACGCGCCGAACGCGAGCGCCCGCCCAGCGACAACGACGCGGTCGACCAACACGCAATCGTGGAGCAACTCGTGCAAGGCGCGCTCGCGCGCGGCTCAGCCGGGCTCTGCGATGTGACGCAGCAAGTCAGCGCCGAAACACCCAGCGAGCTGCGATTCGTCACCGCTGGCCGCGTCGCGCAGGTGGTGGCTCGCTTGGCGCGCACGACGAGCGATCGCGACCGACCTTGGGTCAGCGTGGACGACGGTTTGGTGATTGAGGAATGGAAGATTGCAAAAGGTGGGGCCCGTGACTGACACGCGCTACCTCGCGCTCGGCGACGTGGTCGCCGACGAGCTATTCCCCGACGTGGATTTGGCGCTCCGCCGCGGCCGCCATATCGATCGTGAGGACAGCCTCTGGTACACGTTTCTGGTCGATGCGCAGGCGCTACTGGAGGCCTTTTACCGGCGTTTTGGCTGTGAGCTGAACCACCCGGCGGACGGCTACTTCTACCTGCTGCCGACCGGGGACAAGCTCGGGCGCCGTCACCTTTCGGTGCCCGAGATGCTGGTCGGCCAAGCGTTGACCTTGCTCTACCTCGATCCCGCGACGTTGCAGTCCGGCGGCGTGATCAAGCGGGCCGATGGGCTTTCTCATCTAGCGGCCGTGATGGGCAGCGACGCGCTCACGCGCGCCTTCAACCCCAAGCGCAAACGCGTCGACGAGCGCGTGGCAGAGGAGACGGTGCGCGGCAAATTCGCCGAGGCGCTGCGGCGCTTGGCCGCGCTCGGATTCGTCGATTTGCTCGATGCCGATTCACTGAGGTTACGGCCGGGATTGCTGCGTTTCGCCGAGCCGGTGCGCGGTCGCGGCTCCCCGGCGGAGGCTTTGGAGCGCCTGGTCGCGCGCGGAGAGCTCGTGCTCGGCGACGGAGGCATCGAGGAAGACGGCGAGGACGCGGACGAAGAGCCGAACGACGAACCCGAGCCGAAGCCGCCAGCGGCGGAGCCGTTTCAACTTCCAAGCGAGGTTTTGAGCGAGTTCGACGACTTCGGCGAGGACATGCCGCGCTCCGAATCTTCGGAGGACGAATCGTGACACGCGCGCGAGCGACCGCGCTCGCTCTGGTCAATTGGAAAGGCGTCTTCTACGAACGTTACCTGCTCGACCCGAACGTGACGGCCCTCGAAGGCGCCAACGGCGCGGGCAAGACCACGGTGATGATCGCCGCGTACGTGGTGCTCATGCCCGATATGTCACGCCTGCGCTTCACCAACTTGGGCGAAACCGGAGCCACCGGCGGCGACAAAGGCATCTGGGGCCGACTCGGCGAGCCGGGCAGCGCGTCCTACGCGGCACTCGAAGTCGAGTTGCACGGCGGCGCGCGGCTGGTCCTCGGTGTCGAATTGACGCGCAAGGGCGAGCCCAGCGTGGAGGCCGTGCCATTTCTGATCAGTGGCCTCAACCCGGAATATCGCATGCAAGATCTCTTGCTGCGGCGCCGCGACGGGGCCGATGAAGTGCCGACTCGCGCCGAGTTGAGCGAAAACGCGCGCGCCTTGGGCGGCACCTTCCACGCCTATGGTACCGCCAAAGAGTACTTTGCTGCGCTCTTCGAGCAGGGCGTGAGCCCGCTGCGCCTGAGCACGGACGAGGACCGAAACAAGTTCAACGAGATGCTGCGCACCAGCATGACCGGCGGCATCTCGCGTGCGTTGACCTCCGAGCTGCGCTCGTTCCTGCTGCGCGAAGAGAGCGGCCTCGGCGATACTCTCAGCCGCATGCGCGGCAATTTGGATGCCTGTCGGCGCACGCGCGTGGAGGTCAGCGAAGCACAACGCCTGGAACACGAGATCGCCGGTGTATACGAAGTCGGACAGAGTATGTTCAGCGCCGCACTACTCGCCACGCGCGAAGAGGCTCGTGAGCTCGAGCTCGTGGTCGAGACCGCGCGCAGCACCGAGCTCAACCTGGCCGAAGCGCTGCGCGCGCTCGATGCCACTGCCGAGGAGCGCACGGCACGCCACGCAGCCCTCGGTCAGCGCCTCGCCGAAAAACGCGCTGAGCTCAAGAAATCCCTAGAAAATCAGGCGCAGCTCGCTCACGCGCGGGCCTTGGTGGTGGAGCGTCGTGCGCTCGAGGCCGAACGCCAGGCGCGAGATCGCGCCGAGCTCTTGTCCCGCTCCGAGCGCGAGCAAGCCGCCTCCGAACGCGCCGGTCGGCTCGCGACTCGCGATCGAGCGCGCCAGGCCTACGAACGCAGCGCGCAAGGCCTCGCCGACGTCCAGAAGGGCTTGGATGAATTGCATCGCAACGCCCACCGCGAGCGCCGGGCGAAGGCACGCCTTGCCGAGTTGCGCGAGCTGCTCGCCGAACCGGACTTGCCCATCGCCGAGCTGGCCGCGTACACCGAGCGCGCCGCGCGCGAGATCGAGCGCATCGACGCCGAGCGATTGCGCTTCGCGCGCGACGCGGAGCTGCTCGATCTGCGCCACAGCGAGCATGCGGCCGCCACGCGCGCGCTGTCACTGATCATCAATCATCCGAGCAGCGATCTCGGCTACGAGCGAGCCCAACGTGAGCTCACGCGCCTAGCGCGGCTTGACGAACTCGCCGCGCGTGCGCCAGCATTGACTACTGCGCTACGCGAAACCGAAGGCCTGGCGGGACGACAGGCCGGCGCGCGCCGCCGGGCTCGCGCGCTGGGCTTCGCCGAAGAACGAAGCCCGACCAGCGAGGGCGTCGCCCAAGCGCTGTCAACGGCGGAAGCCGAACTTTCGCGCGCGCAAGAGTCGGCACGCGAAGCGCGTAGCGCGCTCGATCGCTCGCTTGTCGAGCAAAGCACGGCCGAAGCCGAGCTGCGCGAGCTGGAAGGCCGCGCGGCCCGCCGAAGCGCGGCCTACGCCGTGCTGTCCAACCTCGAAGCAAACAGCGAGCCGTGGACCTGGGAGGCCGCGCAGGAACTCTACTTGCGCTTGGAGACCGAATACGAAACCCTCCGTACGGCAGATCGAAAGCTCGCTGGGGAGCGCGAAGCCGCGCTGCGCGAGGCGGCGGAATTCGAATCGCAGGGTGGATCCTTTCACCCCGAGCTTTTGCGCCTGCGCGATGAACTCGACGCCGAGCTCTTGGTGCAGCGCTTCGACGATATCGAGCCCGAACGAGCCGCCGAGCTCGAAGCGCGGCTCGGGCCGCTGCTGAACGCTCTGGTCGTCGGCGATCCCGAAGCGGTGGCTCGCGAGCTCGCCGGGCGACCGCGCGAGCTCGAGAGCATTTGGCTGGTCGCGGCCGATGCGCAGTTTCGCGAATCAGCGACAGACCCGGCCGCGCACGACGTCGTGGTGGTGCACACCTTCGGCTCGCGCATCACCCGCTTGCCCGCCAAACCGATGCTCGGGCGGCGCGCACGGTTAGCCCGCGCGCGCAGCTTACGTCAGGAAGCGGAGCAGATCGCCTCACGCCTGGACAGCGACGAACGGCGCGGCCGAAGGCTGGAAGCGACGCTCCGTGAGCTGCGGCCGATCGTTCAAGATCCGAGCTTGATCGGTGGCGAGCGCTTGGGACCGCTGCGAGAAGCATGCCACGCGCGTCTCGAGCAGCTACGCGATCGTCGACGCGAGCTCGAGCTCACGCACGGTCGAGCCACCGACAAAATCGCCGAGCTCGAGCCCCGCATCGGCAGCTTACGCGCGTTGTTGGTCGATGCCTTCTTGCTCGACGGCCGCGACCACGCCGAGGCCTACGCCGCGCTCACGGCGGGCATCGCGGAAGGCGAGGCGGCGCGACGTGAGCTCGACCGCGTGGGCGAAGCCCGGCAAACCTTGGACGCGACGCAGCAGGCGTTGCGCTTTCCTCCCGGCGCGCCAGCAGCCCTGCAGGCGCTCCATGACGAAGGTCACGCGCTCGATCGAGAACGCGATCGCTGGTTCAAGATCCGCGAAGCGCTCGCCGAGATCCGCGAGCTGTTCAGCTACTTCGAGTCCAACGCCGAACAGCGCGCCGTCGAGTCCGTGGCGCTCGTGCCCGCGCTCGAAGAGCAGCATGCCGCGGCCAGTCAGGCACTCTCCGAAAGCGAACGCACCCTCGACGAAGCGGAGAGCGCGCGCGAACGGGCCACGCTCGCCTGGCAGCAGGTCGAGGCCGAGCGCGCCGCACTGGTCGCTCAGTGCGTGCGCCTCGATACGGAGCTGGCCCGCGTCGGAGTCAGCGACTTTTCTGCGTTCGATCTGCGTTCGCACGATCACGCGCTCGCCGAACTCAGCGCCGAGGCCGACGCCTGCGACCGCGAAGAGCGCGAAATCAGCATGAACCTCGGCCTGATGGCGGAACGACGCCGAGAGCTCGCACGCGAAAGCGATGTCGCGTTTCGAGCCATCAAAGCCGCCGAGCAGCAAGCCCAACCGAGCCGAGAAGCGTGGCAAGCCTTGCGCAACAGCGTGACCCAAGGCGCGCTGCCCACACTCGGCACCGCCGCCTTGCTCGAGGCACCGGCGCCGCGCCCGAGCACCGATCTCTGGGCGGACGCGCGCAGCAAATGCGAACTCTTGCTCGATCGGCTCGCGTCGTCGCACGGCGGCGCAGAGCAAGTCGCCGCGCTCAAGGCCCTGTTCGGCAACGACACGCGCAGCGCGCGCGGCGACGCATACCTGAAGGCCTGGCTGCTGGCGCGCGAATGGCTCAGTAGCCGCGTCCCTACCCAAGTCGCAGACGTCCAGGACCCGCTCGAGGCGCTGGAGCGCTTGCGCGATCAGTTGTTCGGTTTGGAGCGCCGCCTTTCGCGCCAAGAGAGCGATCTGCGCGGCGCGTCCGAGGACATCGCGCGGAGCATCGAAGTGCAGCTGCGGCGTGCGGGCAGCCAAGTGCGGCGTTTGAACCAGAGCCTCGGGTCGATCCGCTTCGGCAGCATCCAGGGCATTCGCGTGCGCGCCGAACGCGTGGAGCGCATGGCGCAAGTGTTGCGAGCGCTACGCGAGGGCGACGCCCAAGAGCTGCTGTTCCAACCGACTCTTCCGATCGAAGACGCTTTGAACGAGGTATTCCGTCGCTATGCGGGCGGTCGTTCCGGTGGCCACCGCATCCTCGACTACCGTGAGTACGTCGAGTTGTCGGTCGAGATTTTGCGTCAAAGCAGCGACACCTGGGAGCTCGCCAACCCGACTCGCCTGTCGACCGGTGAAGCGATTGGGGTGGGCGCGGCCTTGATGATGGTCGTGCTCAGCGAATGGGAACGCGACGCCAACTTGCTGCGCGGCAAGCGTGAACACGGCTCGCTCCGCTTCCTGTTTTTGGACGAAGCCAATAGACTTTCGCCCGACAACCTGGGGGTGCTCTTCGACCTCTGCCAATCGCTCGAGCTGCAGCTGTTGATCGCCGCTCCCGAGGTGGCACGAGCCGACGGCAATACCACCTACCGCCTGGTACGGACGATCGGCGAGGGCGGGCGCGAAGAGGTGATCGTCAGCGGACGGCGCGCCGCCATGCCCGGCCAAGGGCCTGCCGTGGACGCGGCCGTGGACGCGTACGACAGAACGCCCGGCGCAGAAGCGGCAGAAGTCATTCAGGGCGCATTCCGCTTCGAATCTTGAGCCCCGCGCGTCGCGCGTCGTGATATTTTCGGAGATCGATGGACAGCCTCGAGCCGCGTCGCCCGTCCGAGGGCGCCCGGGTGCCGCGCTACTTGCCGGCGCTCGACGGCTTGCGTGCTCTCTCCGTCTTGGCGGTGATCGCGTTCCACGCCGAGCTGCCACGCTCCCAGGGCGGCTTCCTCGGCGTGGAGGTGTTCTTCGTCGTGAGCGGCTACTTGATCACCCAGCTCTTGTTGGAAGAACAGCGACTGACCGGTCGAATTTCGCTGCCCGACTTCTGGCTGCGTCGAGCCCGTCGCCTGCTCCCTGCCTTGTTCGCGTTGCTGCTCGCCGCGCTCGCGCTCTCGCTGACGATTGCCCCCGACAGTTTGGCGGGGACACGCAGCGACGCCCTAGCAGCCTTGTTCTACGTCAGCAATTGGTGGCAGGTGATCCACCATCATTCCTATTTCATGGATGTCGATCGACCGCCGCTACTCTTGCATCTGTGGTCACTCTCGGTGGAGGAGCAATTTTATTTGTTTTGGCCGCTCGCGGTTGCTCTCTTCGGTCGCAGCGGACAGCGTTGGGTGCTGCGCGTGGCGCTCCTGGGCGGCACGGCGTCGGCGTTGTGGCTGGCCTGGCAGTACGATCCGAGCGCCGACCCCACCCGCGTGTACGTCGGCAGTGATACGCGCCTGTCCGGCTTGCTGCTAGGGGCCGCGTTGGCCGTGATTACGTCCGCATTCGCCGCTGCAGAGCCGCAGAACCGGCCAACACGGCTCGTTCGTGAGACGCTCGGCGTCACTGGCGCGCTCGCACTCGGTTGGTTGATTTTCCACTCGACGAGCCACGATCCGTTCCTCTATCGCGGCGGGCTCGTCTTGGTCGACTTGGCCAGCGCCGCGCTGATTGCGGGCTTGCTCGCACCGACCGCGCTGTCGCGACTGCTGGGCGCCGGCCCCTGCGCCTGGCTCGGGCGGCGCTCGTACGGGCTATACCTGTGGCATTGGCCAATCTTCGCCGTGACGCGACCGGAGCTCGACCTCGCGTTGACCGGCGCGCCGCTGCTCGGCTTGCGTTTGGCGCTCACCTTCGTCGCGGCGGAGCTCTGCTACCGCTTCGTCGAGCTGCCGATCCGAGCGGGCGCCCTTTCGCGCATGCGCACTCGGCCCTGGCTGCTCGGCGCGTCGGGGGCATCGCTGGCGGCGCTGTCGCTTGCGCTCGTCAGCGTCTCGGGCGCACGCCTGGCCGACGCGCGGGTGGCCGCGTCGCCCAGCGCTTCATCCCCCGGCGCGCTCGCCAGCGCGTCGCCCGCGCTTCCAGAGCTGGCGGCCGCGCCGCCGGTAACCGTAGCCAACGCGGGCGTGCCCCTCGATCCGGCCTGGCCCAAGACCCTGACCCTGTTGAGTGATTCGGTCGGCCTCGGCTTGAGCCGAGCATTGCCCGCCGCGCTGCCCGGGTGGAAGGTCGAAATCCTGGGCCGGCCGGCGCTGATGGTGAAGCAGGTCGTGCCCGAATTCTTGAACGCGCGGGCGGTGGGCTCGGTCGTGGTGATCGCCCTCGGCTACAACTCCTTGTTCGAACGAGACCGCAAGAACTACGCGCATTGGAGCGGCATCTGGGACCGCAGCGCCGAACGGCTACTCTCGGATTTGAAGGCCTGCGGCGCCAAGAAACTGGTCTGGATCACCTTGCGGGAGCCTTCGGCCGATCTCGTGACTGACGCGGGGCGCGATCAATACGAGCGCTACGCTTGGTTCTTTCCGTACGTGAACGAACGCGTCCGAGCGCTCGCCGCGCGCCACCCCGAGCTCATGATCGCCGACTGGCAAGCCGTCTCGAACCTGCCGGATCTGACGAAAGACTTGATCCACCTCAGTCCGAGCGGCGTATCTTTGCTGACCGAAACGGTCACCCGGGCCGTGCTTGGCTCAGATGCCGACGGACGTGCTAGGCCATGAGGATGCAACGCATCGCCGTCATCGGCGGAGGCATCGCTGGACTCACGGTGGCCTTGCGGCGCGCCCGCCTCGGCGACCAAGTCAGCCTGTTCGAGGCAAATGCGCGGGTCGGCGGCCAGCTCTCGAGTGAGACGCAGGACGGCTTCGTCGTCGAGCACGGCGCCGAAGGCTTCGTCGCGCGCAGTGAGGTCGTGCCGCCCTTGGCGGCCCTCGCAGGGATTGCCGATCACGTCGTCGAGCAGCTCGAGCAGCGCTCGTTTCGCTTCGATGGGCGCGACTTGGTCGAGCTTTTGCCGGGCGAAGCCGGGCGCCTGCTTGGCTTTCAAGTGCCCACGGACGACCTCGGCCGCGGCATCCGCTCCTTTTGGCACGGCATGGCCGAGCTGCCCGAGCGAATCGCGCTTGCCCTCGGCACGCAAGTCGAGCTGCATTTGAGGCGCGCGATCAAGAGCGTGGCGCCAATTCCCGGCGGCGTGACCGTGCTCGGCGCAGACGGGCAATCGCTGGACTTCGACGCGGCGGTCGTGGCCACTACGGCCCGAAGCGCGGCAAATCTCCTCGGCGATGCGCTCGGGACCAGGGCGCACGCGTTGCAGGATTCTGCATTGCTGTCGAGCCTGACCGTGACTCTCGCCTATCGACGCGACGCTATCGCGCATCCGCTCGACGGAACCGGGTTCATCGTGCCCAATCCCGAGCAGCTGGGCGGCGTGCGCGCCGTGAGCTTCAGCTCGAGCAAGTTGCCCAATCGAGCCCCCGCTGATCACGCCCTCTTCCGGCTGTTCTTTCGACCGAGCGAGCCCGACCTACTCGCGCTCTCCGACGGCGCCTGGACCGAGCGAGCCGAACGGGGGCTGGCCTCTGCGCTGCCCGTGCGCGGACCGGCACTGCGTGCGTTCGTTTCGCGCTGGCCGAACGCGCTACCCGTGTTCGATCCCGCCCATCGAGCACGCATCAGCGCGTTGGAGGCGGCACTCGCAGACCAGCGGATTTGGCTCGCGGGCGCGGCGTTTCACGGCTCGGGCATCGACGCCGCAATTCGCTCCGCTGAAGCGACCGTGCTCGCGATCTCGAGCTGCGAATAGCGCGCTCCGGCTCCCGCGCGCGCCGACGAATCTCGCCGGGGCCAGCTGAGCCACCGTGCAAATCGGCCTCGTCTGCGGCCGAGCCGAGAGGCTCTTCCGCGAAGCTTCGAAGCAATGCTATTGGGCTGAACATGTTGCATTACCGATCGATCCTGAGTCTCGGGCTGTTGATGGTTACGTTTGGCTGCGCTGGCTCGACACCTTCGCCCGAAGAAGCCCCCACACCGCCCTCTTCCTCCCTGCCCCCGGCGCCCGTCGAAGTCACGAAGTCACCGGCGCCCGAAAAAACCGCCGGACCTGCCCAGGTCGAAAAGCCCGCGGCCCCGACTCCGGTATTCCGGATCACCGGGGGCATCGCCACCCCAGAGAGTGTGCTCTACGACGAGGTCAACGACCGTTACTTGGTGTCCAATATCAACGGCAAGCCCGACGGCGCCGACAACAACGGCTACATCAGCGAGCTGTCGCCCGACGGCAAGGTGCTGAAGGAGAAGTTCATCGCGGGTGGGGTGGGCAAGGTCAAACTCGACGCGCCCAAGGGCTCCGGTATCAGCGGCGGCGTGCTGTACGTCGCCGACATCAGCGTCGTGCGCCTGTTCGATCTCAAAACAGGAACACCCAAGGGCGAGATTGCCGTACCGGGTGCGACGTTCCTCAACGATATCGCCGTGGCGAAGGACGGGCGCGTGTTCGTCTCCGACACCGGCGTCAAGGCGGGCGCCGAGGGCTTCGAGCCCACGGGTAGCGATGCCGTGTACGTGATCGAGAAGGGCAAGCTCAAGACGATTGCCAAGGGCAAGGACCTGGCCGGCCCGAACGGACTGGTCGCGGTCGCAAACGGCGTGTTGGTCAACACTCTGCTTGCAGACGAAGTGTACCGTCTCGACGAAAAGGGCCTTAAACAAGATGTGACTAAAATCCCCACTCCCGGTCTCGACGGTATGGCCCTGATCGGTGATGTCTTGTTGGTTTCGAGTTGGAAAGGCTCGGCAATCTATCGTGGAAGCTTGGGCGGCAAGTTCGAAGTAGCCTTCGCAGGGCTGAGTGCACCAGCGGATTTCGGTTTCGACAGCAAGCGAAAGCGGGTTTTGGTGCCACGCTTCATGGACAACGCCGTCGAGATTTATGACCTGAAATAGACGCGGTGCGAACGCCAATCATTGAGTCTTTTCGCCTCGATTCGATATTTCTGATATCCACTCTGCGCGCATGATTGGGGAGGTGGCGGATTCCGCCAGGTGGGTCTCGAGGCCCACCTGCTGCGGATCCGAGGCGAAATCCCCGGCAAGTCGAGTCCTTTTCGCCAGAACCCCCCAAGCGGGGGACGGAACGAGATGTTACCGCGTGTATCGTAGCTCGATTCGCCAGAGCCACTCGTAAAAGACGATCGGCGCGGACCGCCCCGTGATACTTTGAAGGTTACGGGACGCTGTGGTTATCGGGAACGCGCACGTGCGATGCACGAAGCGTGACGGGGACATACAACATGACGGCACGAATACTGGTTGTGGAAGACGATGACGAGACACGCGAAGCGGTAGCGGGAGCTCTGCGCGATCTCGGATATGACACAACGGTCTGTCACGACGCGCGCAGTGCGCGGACGCACTCCGACATCGACGTCGTTGTCACCGACATCCGCATGCCAGGCGAGAGCGGCTTGGAGCTGTGCGCCGAGATCGCGGGAAATCGCCCTGATTTGCCCGTGATTTTGATGACCGCGTTCGGCGACACGCGCGCGGTATCCTTGGGGCTGCGCGCGGGGGCGTCGGATTTTCTCGCCAAGCCCTTCTCTCTTTCGGACTTGGGCGCTGCAGTCGGGCGCGCTCTGGAACGGCGGCAACGAGCAACTCGGGTAAATCGCCTAGCAGACACGGCCGCCGGTTCCGAACGACCAGTGCCGGGCGTGATTGGTTCGAGCACGGTGATGCGAACGATCGCCGATCGCGTGCGGCAGCTCGCCAATCATCAAGCGCCCGTACTCGTGACTGGCGAGACGGGGACCGGCAAGGAGATCTTCGCGCGCGCCATTCACGCCCTGAGCGATCGGCGCAATCGGCCGTTCGTGGCCCTGAATTGCGCGGCGCTGCCGGCCGAGATCATCGAAAGCGAGCTCTTCGGGCACGCCTCCGGTGCGTTCACCGGCGCCGCACGCAACCACCCCGGCGTGTTCCGCGACGCGGAAGGCGGCACGTTGTTCCTGGACGAGATCGGCGCGATGCCCCTCGGCCTGCAAGCGCGTCTACTGCGCGCGATCGAGCAACGCAGCGTTCGGCCGGTTGGCACCGTGGGAGAGGTCGCCACGAACGTGCGCATCGTCGCCGCCAGCAACGCGCGCTTGCGCGATCTTGCCGACTCGGGGCAATTCAGGAGTGACCTCTTGTTCCGGCTGAGCACGTTCGAACTCGATCTGCCGTCGCTGCGCGAACGCGGCAACGACGTGATCGAGCTCGCTGAATACTTCTTGAACAACCTGTCCAACGCGTCGAGCGCAGGCACGCCCCGAGTCCTCGGCGAAAGCGCAAAGCTCGCGCTCTTGGCCTATTCATGGCCGGGCAACGTGCGCGAGCTCGAGAACGGCATGCGCGCCGCGGTGGCCATGTCGCCCAGCAAGACGCTCGAGGCGTCCGATCTCCCCCTCCGCGTTCGCGAGTCGCAGCAAGCCCGCGGCACTGACTCGACCCGTGTCGATCTCGACGCCTTGGAACGATCTCACATCGAGCGCGTGCTGCGCGAGACCGGCGGCAATCGCTCCGAGGCGGCACGCCAGCTAGGCATCGACCGAGTCACGCTGTATCGAAAGATGAAGCGCTACCAAGTGGCGGGCTGAA
Organism: Pseudomonadota bacterium; assembly: GCA_037200885.1. Classification (GTDB taxonomy): domain Bacteria; phylum Myxococcota_A; class Polyangia; order Polyangiales; family Polyangiaceae; genus PMG-095. The sequence goes on along the minus strand of JBBCIN010000002.1, from coordinate 1,527,027 downwards.
AAGCCGTTCGCCGTGGCCGCGCGCTTCGCGTGAGCCACGGCCACATTCACTCACTTGGAGTGACTATCGCTCGGTTGCACGCCCGGGCGAGTGCGCGGCGGGACGTCAATCGACAATCGATCGAGCTTGCGGTGCAGGGTGCGGCGGTCGATCCCCAGGAGCCGTGCCGCGCGTGCGCGATTCCCGTCCACCGAGCGGAGCACGGCCTCGATGTGCTGACGCTCGACCGCAGACCAACGTGGATCGTCCGCGCGCACGTCCCCCGGGGAGCTGCGACGAGCCTGAACTGCCTCGGGCAGATCGCTTTCACTCAAGTGGTCGAAGGCGGCCACGGTCACCGCGTACTCGATTGCGTTCTTCAACTCACGCACGTTGCCGGGCCAGCGATACGCAAGTAGCGCCCGGGCCGCCGCCGTGGAAATCGAGCGAACCGTCTTGCCCAAGTGCGTCGAGGCATCTTGCAAGAATGGCTCGGCCAGCACGAGCGCATCGTGTTCACGATCTCGCAGGCTGGGCACGGCGATCTCGACGACCGCCAAGCGGTAGTACAGGTCTTCGCGAAACGAGCCTTGCTTCACCAAATCCAAGAGTGGCACGGTGGTCGAGGCGAGCAGCCGAAAGTCCGTCGGGACTTCTTGGGTAGCGCCGATTGGCCGGACGCTGCGTTGCTGCAGCACGCGCAGCAGTTTGGCTTGCAAGTCGAGCGACAGTGAGCCCACGTCGTCCAGAAACAACGTGCCTTCGTGAGCGGCCCGCACCAACCCCAAGTGCGCGGTGAGCGCGCCGCTGAAGGCGCCCTTGACGTGCCCGAACAGCTCGCTCTCCGCCAAGGAAGCCGGGATCGTCGAACAACCGACGACCACGAACGGGCCGAGCTTGCCCGAGCCGTTGCGGTGCAGCAGGTTGGCGACCAGCTCCTTACCCGTGCCGGTCTCACCCGAGATGAGCACCGTCACGTCGGAGCTAGCGAGCTGCAACACGCGCTCGCGAAGCTCACGCGCCTTTGGGCTATTGCCCACCAAGTCGGAGCCGTGACCCGAGCTGCGCGCCGAGCCGGACAGACTGCTGACGATCGCTCGCTCGGAGATCAAGCGCCTGGTGATCGACGCCAACTCGAGCGCAGTCGTCGATGGCTCAACGTAGTCCGCAGCGCCCGCGCGCATCGCCGAGATCGCTGATTCGAGTCCCCCGTCGCCCATCACTACTACGGGGACACCAGGGTGCGTGTCCTCGAAGCCGCGGCGCAGCACGGCAACGTCTTGACCGAGTTGCGCGGGCTCGATCAGCACGAGATCGACCTCCTGAGCTTGCTCGCCTTGCGACGCGCTGACGGAAGTAATGCCGAGGCTGTCCAGCTCCGCACGCATGCGCTCACCGGCGTCTGGCAAGAATAGGATGGACGGTCTCAAGATCACTCTGATTCTTCCCCACGAAATGAGTGCTGTTTCAAATCTCGAACGTACGCGGACGCATGCCCAGCTCGCAAGCACTTCCGCACACGACTCGGGTCTTCGTGCGGGCACTGCTCGCTCATTGGCGCAGTCGCTCAGTCGTCGCTGAGCGCGACAGATCAGCGAAATCCGGCGGTGAGGCGAACTGCAACAGCGCGATTTTCGCCATCAACATCCCGCGTCAATGAACGAATCCGACGCGCTCCGAACATGAATCGGCATTGCCATTCGTGCCGCTGTCACACTCGGGCTAGGCTACGGTCAGCGTCAGCGTCGGCACGCACGCGCGTTCGTGGAGAGGAAAACTCGTGTCGCTCGATGTCCTTGTTTTGAGTGGGCTGCCGACTTGGGAGATCCGAGTCACCGCGATCAGCAACGTAGTATTTGGGCTGTCGTGTCTGGCCGGGTTGGTGAGCCTCGTTTTCCTGGTGCGTCGATTTCCGGACCTGCCGGTACGCGCGGCGTACTTGCCCTTCGGCGCGTTGCTCGGCGTAACCGCCGCAAGTCATTTTGCGCACGCACTTTCGTTACTGCCCGATCTGATTTGGCTACCGAGCAGCCTACGTGCGCTGAGAGCGCTGTGCGCGGTCGGCACGGTCGTGTTGCTCGGCAGCGTCATCGTGCGTCTCGATTCACTGCTCGCTCGAGAACGGGGAGCATTGCAGCGGGAGCGCGATTTGACCGCAGTGCTCACGGAACTTTCCGCTGCTTATGCGCGGCTGCAGAACCTGGACGAGCTCAAGACCCAGGTATTCGCCAACGTGAGTCACGAGCTCCGCACCCCGCTGACGTTGATCCTCGGTCCCATCCACGACTTGCGCGAAGCTGCCGGGCTCAACCCAGAGCAGCACGCTTCGCTCGCGGTGGTGGAGCGCAACGCACATTTATTGCTCGGACACGTCAACGATCTGCTGGAGTTATCGCGCGCCGATGCCGTGGGCGTCGAATTGAACCGTAAGCCGACGGATGTGCACTCGCTCATGCATACGCTCGCCGCCAGCTTTCGGCCGCTCGCCGATGATCTCGGCATCGAGTACCTCGTGGAGCTTCGGCTGGGTCAGCAGTCGCACCTGGTCGACCCACAAAAACTCGAGCGTATCGCGATGAATCTGTTGGCCAATGCCTTCAAGTTCACGCCCAGTGGAGGACGCGTCGCGCTATGCGTCGACGTCGCCCAAGAGACCGAGACGGGCGACGGGCGGACGGAGCTCGTGCTCGCCGTCGACGACAGCGGGCCGGGCATTCGCATCGAGGACCGCGTGCGCGTGTTCGAACGCTTTCGCCAGCTCGATGGTAAGCCGAATCGGGCCTTCAGCGGCACCGGGCTCGGGCTCTCGATCGTGCGTGAGTTCGTCACGGCGTCCGCAGGCTCCGTTCGGGTCGAGGACTCCACGCTCGGCGGCGCGCGCTTCGTGGTCTGCCTACCGGCCGAAGTCAGCACGGCGCCCGTGGACAGTGAACGCGATAGCTTCCCCGTGTCGGTCAGCAGCGCCGAGATGCAAGCGCTCCGCCCGCGCCCTACGCCCACCCCAGACTCCGATCAATTCGCGGATTTGCCTTTGGTGTTGGTCGTCGAAGACAACCCGGACATGAATCGCTTCGTCTGCTCCAGCCTTTCGAGCGAGTTTCGCGTGGCGTCGGCCTTCGACGGCAAGCAGGCCCTGCTACGCTTGGAGCATCTCACGCCCGATTTGATCGTCACTGATTTCATGATGCCGCACATGAGCGGCGACGAGTTCGTGCACAGCTTGCGCACCAAGCCCGAGCTGATCGACATCCCGGTGTTGGTTCTGACCGCTCGCGATGACATCGAGGTGCGCGTGCGAGTGCTGTCCGCGGGGGTGCAGGATTGGTTGACCAAGCCGTTCACGGTACGGGAATTGGTGGCGCGGGCCCGCAATCTGGTCAGCGCTCGGCGTGCACGCGCCATTTTGCGCACTGAGCTCGCGACCCGCGAATTCGACGTCGGCGAGCTCGCTGGGCAGCTCGCCGAGCGTAAACGCCGGCTCGAGTCGCTGCTCGAATCGCTGAGCGGAGCGCTGGAGCACGCCGAGGTCGCCAGTCGTTTCAAGACCAGCCTGCTGCGCCTGGTATCACACGAGTTGCGCACGCCACTGGGCGCCCTTCAGCTGCAACTCGAGCGGCTTTCCGGTGAGCACCGTGGGCCGTTGAACGAAGCGCAGCAGCAGCTGATCGTGCGCATGCGACGTTCGCTTGCGCGACTGACGGACATGATTCAATCCTTGCTCGAGTACGCACGCATCGAGAGCGGGCGTCTCGAGCTGTTCGTGGAAAGCTTCGATCTGCGCGAGCTCGTCCAGAGCGTGGTCGATGACTTTGCGCCGCAGGCCGAAGCCAAAGGCTTGATTTTGCACCTAGAGGCTCCGGAAGAAAGCGCGGCTTTCGAGAGCGACGCGCGGTTGGTGCGGTTGGTGCTCGTGAACTTGGTCGCCAACGCACTGAAGTTCACCGACAAGGGCGCAGTCGTCGTGAGCATGGAGCTTGGCGCCGACGCTTGCCTTCTGGTCGTGCAAGACAGTGGGCCCGGCATCGAGCCGAGCCTCCGCGCGTCGGTCTTCGAGCCCTTCTTTCAGGGCGAGTCTGCGGGGCATCGCCAATACACGCAGGGCGCTGGGCTCGGCCTTTCGCTGGTCAGAGAAATGCTGCATGCGCTTGGCGGCAGCATCGAACTCGCGTCGGACCTGGGCGCGGGCAGCACGTTCCGAATTTCGGTGCCACGAGCACGGCCCTCGCAAACTCAATCGCTAGCTTTGGATCAGGCGCGGAACACCGCGTAGAAGTAGATGAATTTCCACGACCCCTGGCCGTCCGAAGAGGCCGCTGCCAATGCCATCGAGGACTCGAGACACACGATGGCATTGGTCCGCTCGGCGCTCCCAATCACACGCTCGCCTAAGCACTTTTACTCACCTTTCATTTTCCGTACACTGAGTCGTCCAAGGCGGGGAGCGCCCCTCAACGCTAGAACCGGATCCCGACTCGTTTCAACCGCCCCCAAGAGCACTTCAGGAGCCCGAGAGTGACCCAACCTCGCTTACTACTAGTCGACGACGAGGAGATTTTCGTGCGCGGCCTGAGCCGCGAATTGTCCAAGCTGGGTTGGCAAGTCCAAACCGCGGACAACAGCGAAAACGCCTTGCGTGCACTGCGCCAAAATGAGTTCGACGCGCTAGTGCTCGACCAGGAGATGCCCGGTGCGAACGGCGTGGAGGTGCTCGGCGAGCTCGGTCGCGTGCTCGCGCGCCCGGTGGCCGTGTTGTTGTCGGGTTACCTCAGCGTGGCCACGACTGTGCGCGCTATCCAAGGCGGCGCCAGCGACGTGCTGGAGAAGCCTGTCTCCGCGACCGAGCTGGATGCGCGCCTGCGCCGTCTGCTCGAAGCGCGCGACGCTTCGCCGAGCGGTATCACCGCCGCCGGAACGAACAGCGAGCTGCGCAAGGTCTTGGGTGAGACGGCGGGTATGCGCGCCGCCCGCGAACAGATGCAGACCGCGACTCGCTACCCCGAACTGTGCTTGACGATCGTCGGCGAGAGTGGCACCGGCAAAGAGCAAGTCGCCGAAGCGATTCATTCGCTAGCCGCATCGCGTGGCCGCTACTTGCCGGTGAGCCTGGCCGCTTTGCCCGACCACATGATGGAAGTCGAGCTTTTCGGCAGCGAAGGCAAAGACGGACGCGAAGGCCGCGCAGGGCTATTCGAGCTGGCCGGCGCAGGCACGCTGTTTTTCAGCGAGCTTTCCGAATTTCCTCCGCATTTGCACGCCAAGCTGGTGCAGGTGATCGAGACGCGGTCCTTCCGCAGGCTGGGCGGAGAAGTGGATTTGCCGCTTCAGGCGCGCGTGATCGCCGCCACTCGGCGGCGCACGGCCAGTCCGGAATACGCCGAGCTGTACGAACGCCTGGGCGCGTTCACCATCCTGCTTCCCGCGCTCCGTGATCGCGTGCCAGATATCGAGCTCATCGCTGGACACGTCCTGGCAGACGTGGCGTCGCGCACGGGTAAAGCGCCGCTCGGTCTGTCCGAGGCCGCGCTCGAAGTGCTCCTGCGCCACCACTGGCCGGGCAACGTGCGCGAGCTCGAGATCGTGCTCAGTGAAGCAGCATCCGAAGCGGAAGGCCCCAGCCTGAGCGCGGAGGAGATCCGCTCGGCGATTCGCGACCACGGCATGCCGTCGGAGTTCGACGCGCAGAACGAGAGCGCGAGCGGCACTTTCCCCACTTCGGGCCCCGTTTCCGAGCCGCTGCGCAGTCTGGAGCGGCGCATGATCACCGACGCTTGGCGCACCTCGGGCCGCAACTTGAGCGCAGCCGCGCGCAGCCTCGGTTTGCCCCGTACCACGCTCCGCGACCGCTTGAAGAAGTACGGCTTGCGCTGAGGGGCGCGACTCCCCGGCCAGCGTGACGACTCAGCCTCGGCGCGTCCCACTCGCGCCGAGGCGCGCCAGATGCACGGCGAGCCGCCGATAGAGCTCGGCCCCTAGCCTCGGATCGCTGCAGATCTCGCCAAAGTCGTCGGCTCGGACGCGTAAAAGTCGCGTCGTTTGCTCGCACACCGGTAGATCGCCCTGGCCGAGCACCCCGACCAATGACTCCGCGTAGAGCAACGCGCCAGCGCCCACCCGGCGATCGTCTGGATAGTGCACGACGCCGTCGAGCACGATATACGACACCAGGTCGCTCGCGATTGCGCGCGGCACACCCTGCCCCTCACCAACTTCGATTTCGACGGCCGCGGAAAGCGCAGTGAGCGCGAATGAAAGCGGCAGATCCACGAGCAGTGGACTCTGCCGCGCGCGCTCCAGGTCGGCTGCGTTCAGGCCGCGATCGAGATCTTTGCGCTTTACGAAGCGATCGCCAATCTCGACCACGATCGCCGTCGCATTGTCGCGCCCGTGGAGCGCCGCGTGCGCGATCAAGTCCTGGGCCGCGTGCTCCGCGGAACCATTGCGCAAGAGCTCGGACAGCTCGCTCTCGCCTTCGATTTGGCCGTACACGCCGTCACTGCAGATGAGCAATCGATCGCCGCGGCTCACGTCGACGAACAGCGTGTCGACCGTGACCAGCTCGTTGATGCCGAGCGCATTGGTGATGCCCGAACCTTGTGACGGCGCCATCGAACGTCCGAAGCCGTCGATCTTGGCCACGCTTTGCGCGGTGTGATCACTCGTCAGCTGCAGCACCGCGCGTTGGCGAGCCAGGTACACGCGACCGTCGCCGGCGTGGGCGATGAACGCGTGGTCGCGCGCGAACCACACCACGTCGAGCGTCGTACCCATACCGCGATGCTCGGGGTTTTTCTCGGACTCGGCGCGAATGAAGGCGTTGGCGCGTTCCACCGCGCGCTTCAATTCGGCAAACACGCGACGTCGAGCGTTGAGATCGGCGCACGCCACATAGGCGTCCAGCGCTCGCACGGCGCTGCGCCCCGACAAGCTCTGCTTCACTTGCTCGATGGCAAGCTTGGCTGCGACCTCTCCGGCCAAATGACCGCCCATCCCGTCGGCTACTGCGAACAGGCCGAGCTCGGGCGCGAGCAGTGCGGCATCCTCGTAGCGTTCGCGCGTAGCTCCGATATCGCTCGCCAGCGCGTATTCGGCCCGAAAGTCGAACCGGGGCAGGATCGAGGGCATGAACCGGGCAGACTAGCAGAGGGTGCGGGCCGGCATTTTCATGCTAGACGCGGCCCGTGCGCATTCTCGGGATCGAAAGTTCGAGCCGTCGCGGTTCGGTCGCGCTGCTCGAGGGTGAGCGCGTGGTTGCCAGCGTGGAACACGAGCAACCGAATTCGCATGCCGAGCGCTTGCTGCCGATGCTGGAGCAGCTCTTGGCGGAAGCCGGCTGGCCGAAGTCGAGCCTGGATCGCTTGGGCGTGGGGGTTGGGCCAGGGTCTTTCACCGGGCTGCGCGCAGGCATCGCCTTGGCCGAAGGGCTGAGTGTCGGGCTCGATCGGCCGCTCTGGGGTGTGGGCTCCCTTTTGGCGATGGCCCGCGGCGCGCTTGCCGAACATTCCGGCCCCTGCTGCGCGCTGCTGGATGCACGGCGCAACGAACTTTTCGCGGCGATCTACGACGCGGAGCTCCGGGAGTTGTGCGCGCCGTTGGCGCTCCCGCTTGAAGATTTGCCGAGGTTTTTGGCTGCCTCGGGGGTCGTGACCGTCGTTGGTGAGGTGGCGCGCACGCTCACCCACGGCCGAACTTTGGCGACCGGCCCAACCGTGGAGCTCCCGCACGCCCGCTGGGTCGCGGCGCTCGCCGGGCAGTTGGATGAAGCCTCGTCGCCCCCGGAGCCCCAATACGTACGCGGGATTGGCGCTACCCTGCCCGCGCTTCCGCGCTCACCGATCAATTCCCAATAGCGCGTGACGCTGCGCGCTCGGCTCGGCTATTGTCCGTTTCGATGCCGCTTTCTCCCGACGCCGGCCCCGAGGCAGAACAGCGTCTGCTATCTCGCTACGGCCGACGTTTCGCGGCCGGCAGCGTGCTCTTTCGAGATGGCGACCCCGCCACCGAGGCATTCCTCTTGCAAGAGGGGCGTGTCCGCCTGATCAAACACGCCGGCGCCATGGAGCGCAGCTTGCGCGTGGTTCGCCCGGGGGACCTGTTCGGAGAAGGCGCGCTAGTCAAGGGTGCTCTCCGAACCTCGACCGCTCTCGCCCTCGACGACACGGTGGCGCTGGCCTTCGACCAGGCCACCTTCGATCAGGTGCTGGCGACTAGCCCTGAAGTCGCGGCGCGAGTCCTCTCACAGCTGATTCGCCGGTTACGCGAGGCCGAGGATCAGATCGAGATCCTGATGCTGCGCGACGCGCAGTCCAAAGTCGTCGTCGCCTTGATCAAACTCGGCCAACAGCAACTCGCCCAGGACGGGCGGCCAAATGGCCAAGTGGCGCTGATGCTCTCGCCGCTCGAACTGTCTGCGCATGCCGGTTTGGACGTCGACACGGTGAAACGCATCGTTTCGCAACTTCGCGATCGAGGTTATGTGCGGATCCAAGAGGAACGGGTAGAGCTGCCGGATTTGGACAACTTGCGCGAGCTGTACAGCCTGCTCGGCGTGAAGGATCAATTGCGCGGTCCCAACCGTGAGCGAGGCCAAGGTTGATGCGGCAGCTACTGATCTACGCTCTTTTGTCGGTGTTTGTGGGATGTACACCAGCCAGCAGCGGGACGGGACCGGGGGCCCATGACCCCGTACGCATGAGCGAAAGCGAGTACGATATCGCGCGCGATCTCTGGCTGCGTCGAAATCAACCGCGTGAAGCACTCGCCCATGCCCTCAAGGCCGTCGATCTGGACGACAACAATGCGGAGGCGGCGCACCTGGTTGCCCTGCTGTACTTGGATTTTTGCTCACAGGGCCCAGCTCAATGCCGACTGAGCGACGCCGAAAAGCAAGCCCGCGTCGCCCTTCGGCTGAGGCCTGACTTTCGCGAGGCCAGGAACACCCTCGCCGTCGTACTCATCCACGAGAAAAAATACGTCGATGCGATCGCAGTACTGAAGCCATTGACCGAAGACATTCTGTACCAGACACCGGAAAATGCCTGGGGAAACCTGGGCTGGGCGTACCTCGAACAGGGCTCGTTCGATCTGGCGATCGACGCCCTCAAACGCAGCGTCGCCGCGCAGCCGTTGTTCTGCGTCGGCAGTTATCGCCTCGGGCTCGCCTTCGAACAGAAGCAGGAGTTTACCAGCGCGTTGGACGCCTTTACGCGTGCACTGGAAACAGATGCTCCAGGTTGTAACTCGTTGCAGGAGGCCTTCGCTGCGCGTAGCAGGGTGCGGATCAAGCTCGGCGCCTCCGATGCAGCTAGGACGGATCTCGATCGCTGCATCGCCTTGTCCGGAAAGACCGACGCCGGGAAAGAATGCAGCTCCATGCTGCAAAAGTTCAAGTAATCTCTGGGGCCCCCAATGCCCACTGTCGGAACCTTCTTACGCCAGCTTCGTGAAGCGAAGTCCTTGAGTGTAGAGGAGATTTCGCGAGCCACGCGAATGCCACAGTCGAGCATCGAGCGCATCGAGGCGGATCGCTTCGATGAGCTGCCGGGTGAAGTGTTCGTGCGTGGCTTCTTGAAGGCGTACGCGCGCGCTCTCGGTGTGCCGGCCGAAGAAGTGCTCGCGCGTTACACCGCCAGTCGCCGCGTGGCGTGGGTCACGCCACTGCCGATGTCAAGCACCGCCAAGCCCGCGCGCACTCGTCGCTTCGGCGTCGCGATCGCGTTCGTGCTCTTGCTCATTCTATTCACGCTTGCACTCAGCATCGTGCTCAAGCCGCGCGGAGACGACATGCCGCAAGAGCTGTCGGCACGGCCCGCGCACGCTCACGTACGGTTCAGCTGAGCACGTGTTCGCCCGCCGCACGTCGAGTCCAGCTCGCGTCGCGCATGCGCTTCTGCTTCGGCGCGTCGAGTACGGCGAGAGCGACCTCGTCGTCACCCTCCTCACCGACACGATCGGCCGCGTCTCGGCCCTGGCGCGTGGCGCGCGCAAGAGCGTCAAACGCTTCGGCGGCGTGATCGAGCCGATGCACACGCTGCGTATCGCCTACGACGATCGCTCGGGCGCCGAGCTCGTGGTGCTGCGAGAAGCGAAGCTCTCCCGCGCGCGTCCCTTTTTGGTGACCAGCCTCGAGCGCATGCAAGCTGCGGGGCAGGCGCTGAGCTGGGTGCGAAAAGCCGCGCCGCCGCGCACTCCGGAGCCGCAAGTGTGGGCGGCCATGGAGGGCTTGCTCGATCATCTGGGCGATCCCGAAGATCTCGTCTCCCCGCGCGGGCGGCTAGCGGCAACCGGCCTCGAGCTCTTATCCGCGTTTGGTTGGGGCATCGATTTCGAACGCTGCGTGAGCTGCGGCAAGACACCGGCTGAGGGCCAGGCGGCGGCCGTGGATGCCGCGCGCGGCGGACTCATTTGCCGCGATTGCGGCGGCGCGCGGCGACGCCTATCGAGCAGCGAACGAATCCTTCTGCAGCGCGCCGTGACCGGCGGGACACTGGACGACGACAGCGCAGCGTTGGCGCTCGAGCTGGTCGAACAGGCGCTGAAGACGCACGGCGGTATCGAGTGAGTCAAGCGCGAGAGACTCCAGAAACTCGTCAAACGGACACCGCCAGGTTACAGGCGAACGCCGTGAGCGGAGTCAGCGAACAGCGGAAGATCACCGGCCGCGCCGGCATCGTAGCGCTCGGCACTCTGCTCAGCCGAATCCTGGGGCTCGGGCGCGATCAAGCCATCGCGGCTTTGTTTCCGCGGCCCGTGACGGACGCATTCTTCGTCGCGTTCTTGATCCCGAACGTGCTTCGGCAACTACTGGCCGAGGGCGCCGTCCAGAACGCCGTGCTGCCCGTGCTGGCCAAGATCCGTGAACGCGATGGCGATGCGGCGGCGCGCCGGTTTTTCCGCGCCGCGCGCGGGTTGTCACTCTCGGTGCTGCTGCTCGTGAGCGTGCTGGGCGTCGTGTTCGCGCCGGGGCTCGTCTCGCTCTTCGCCGACGGCTACAAAGACTACCCGGGGCAGTTCGAACGCACGGTCACGCTTACGCGCTGGGTCTTCCCGTACATTTTTTTCATGGGCACCGCGGCGCTCGGCGTCGCCGCGCTCAATACGTACCAGCGCTTCGTCGCAACTTCGTTCGCCCCCGCTCTGCTCAATGTCTCGTTCATCGCGCTCGGCCTCGGCTTGCCCGGCTTCCTCGGTGCACACGGCTACGATCCGGCGCTAGCCCTCGCGATCGCGGTGCTGGGTGGTGGTCTGATGCAAATGGTCGCCCAGTGGCCGAGCTTGAAAAAGATCGGCTTCTTCGAGACGCCCAGCTTGGAGCTCGGACATCCCGGTGTGCGCGAAGCCCTCCGACGCATGGGTCCGGCGTTGGTCGGCATGGGCGTGTACTACGTGGACGTGGTGCTGGCGCGGCGCTTCCTGTCCGAGCTCGGTCCGGGCTCGCAAAGCTATTTCGCCTGGGCGCTCAGGCTGTGCGATTTCCCACAGGGGATCTTCATCATGGCGCTACAGACCGCAGCGTTGCCCAGTCTTTCTCGGCTGGCTGCTCGCGGCGACCAGGAAGAACTCGGGCGCACCTTCGCCTTTGGCATGCGGCTGACCTTGTTCGTGGCGATCACGGCCACGGCGCTGCTCGTCGGCTTGGCTCGGCCGATCGTAGTGCTGCTCTTCCAGCGCGGTGAGTTCGACGCCGAATCGGTGAACGGCACGGCCCGCGCGCTGATGGCTCAAGGCTTGGGTATTTGGCTGGTGGCGGCGGTGAGGCAACTGGTCAGCGTGTATTATGCGCTCGGCGATACGCGCACCCCGGTGGCCGTTGCGGCGGCCGATCTGTGCGTGTTCGTGGTGCTCGCGCTGCTCTTGCGCGGTCCGTTCGGCCACGTCGGCGTGGGGCTCGCGGTCAGCGGCTCGAGCGCGCTGCAGATGCTGCTTTTGTGGTGGCGCTTGCGCACGAAACTGCCTCGCCTTCATACGCGCGAGATCTTGAGCTCGGCAGCACGGACACTGGGCGCGGCCTTGGCGGGAGTCGCGGCGGGAGCCACCGTGGCCGGCTATTTGAGCCCACGCGGAGCGGCGAGCGCGCTCGCTCGTGCGCTCCCGGGGCTCGCCGGTTCGCTGGTGTTCTGCCTGGTATTTGCCGCGGTTGCTTACCGGATCGGCAGTCCGGAGCTGCGTTCGGTGGTGGACGCGATTCGCCGCCGCCGTGCGCGCCGCTGAGTTTTCAGCTACTGCTTGCCGCGTTCGCCATGGCTCAAGCAAAAAAACCGGCTCCGCCAGCCACTCTGGCTGCGAATGCACCACGCATCGTCAACGCTGAATTTTCGGCCGCCGCCAAGGGTCAGGCGGAGTTGCCGCCGCCGATGCAAATCGAGATTGCCTTCGCCGGCCGCTCCAACGTCGGCAAGAGCAGCCTGCTGAACAAGCTGATGAACCGCAAGAACTTGGCGCGTACTAGCTCCACGCCAGGTTGCACTCGGCAAATCAACTTTTTTAGCGTGCGCACCGCGCAGGGCGTCAACTTGACCCTCGTGGATTTGCCCGGCTATGGCTACGCCAAACGCTCGAAGGACGAACGCAAGCTGTGGGCCGAACTGATCGACGGCTATCTGCTCGAGCGCCCGACGTTGCGCGCAGTAGCGGTGCTGGTCGACGTGCGTCGCGGTCTCGAACCCGACGACCTCGGGCTGATCGAGATGCTGGAGTCGGGCAGCACGAGCGGTGGCCGCGCCAACTTCAAGACGCTCGTCGTCGCCACCAAACTCGACAAGCTGCGCGCCGGTGAACGCGCTGCAGCGCTCGCCAAAATCAAAGCCCCCGGCGCGACCGTGTTCGGCTTCTCCACCGAGCTCCCCGAAACCGCGTCCGCCCTCTGGGCCTCACTCGAACGTCGCGCAGGCCTAATGGCCGCAGAAGAAGCCGTCTCTCTCCAAACGTGAACGTGAACGTGAACGTTGCCCGATCTCCCTCCCTCTCGGCTCCCAGGCTCTGATCGGGCACGTTCGACGTTCGCGTTGATTCGACGTTCGCGTTGAGAGGAGAGAACTTGGCCTCCCGCGGGGTGCGATGCGGGATCGCGATCGCCGCTCTTGCTAAGGCGCGATATTGACCGCCTCTTTGGCGTCGAGCTCGCGTTTGCAGTCGCCGTAGAGGACGAAGCGGCCGCGGGCGTGAGGCGCTTCGAAGCGCCAGGCGGGACCCGCGCTGGCGCGGTAGTATTCGACGTGGGCGGTGCGCTCTTTGGGTACGCCGCGGCTCAGGGCGTGCGCCCAGATGTCGGCCAAGGTGCAGTGCGGCTCGGGCAACGGGTCGGACGGGTGCGGCGAGCAAATGGCGTCGGCCGCGTCGGGCTCGGCGACGATGCCGTCCTTTTGCACGTTGATGGTTTGCCGACCACAGTACGGGTGGCGTGCGAGCGTGTCGGGTTGACGCGGCGGCTCGGGTCCCTCACCGGCGGCGCTCTGGAAGGAATAGCGGATGCGACCGTTGGGCGCGGTCACGTCAATCGTCCCGTCGCTCTTCACGCCATCGGCAAAAACCGAGCGCAGCAAATTCCGCTGCGAGATCTGACGCGCCCGCGCCAGAGTCTTCACGGCATCCACCGCGTGCGGGAAGCCGACCACGCCGGCCGGCGAGGGTGGCCCGGGCGGGGTGCTCATCACGGGCAGCGACCGGCGCTTGGCCCAAACCGAGATCAGCAAGCAGAGCACGAAGGTCAGGCCCACGATGACCAGCCCGCGCAAGCGATCCGTGCGGCGAAGGTGGGCCATGCGGACAGGGTCGGGACTTTGGGCCGGGTTCGCCGGATTGGGATACGCGCTCATACGGGACTTTTTCGGAAAGCCGCTTCGTATATCACCATTCCCGTTCAGAACTGTTGCAGGATTCGGAGGGGCGCGCTAAGAAGACCGCCGAATTTCGGGCGCATAACTCAGCGGTAGAGTGCGTCCTTCACACGGACGAAGTCGTAGGTTCAATCCCTACTGCGCCCACCCCGAAATCCCCGGCTTTGCTCGAAAACCCGGCCGCGCTTAACGTGCCACCGGTGACGTCGGAAGCGTTGGTCAAGTGGAGCGCGGTGCTGCTGTGCGGCGCGCTTGGCTGCGCCTCGAATACCCCTGCCGCGGACAGTCCGCTGCATGAGCATTGGGTGCCCGGCTACGTATTCGGCATCTGGGGCAAAGCCGAGCTCGATGTGCGTGACGATTGCCCAACCACTGGCGCCGCGGGCGTCCGCATCGGTGCCACCTGGTCGACCTTGCTGGTCAGCCTGGTCACGGTCGGCATGTACACCCCGCGCGAGGTGCAGGTAGAGTGCCGGAAGCGTCCATGAACGCGCGCATCGCCTGCTTGAACGCGCTGTTGTCCGGTTGGACCTGCCTTGGCTGCGCCACGACCACCGTGCACTCGGGACGACCGCCCCTCGATCTGGCTCCAGGTTACCAAGAACGCTGGCATTCGGCGTTCTTGTGGGGCGCAGTCCCCGCGAGCGGCCCCTACGACCTGGCCAGGATTTGCCCGAGCGGCTGGTCGCAAGTGACGGTGGCTCGCGACCCGTTTACGCTGCTGGCAGGAGCCATCACCTTGTTCATCTACTCGCCTTCGAGGATCAGTGTCGTGTGCGCTCTACCGGGCGAGCCCGAGCCGCCGCGGCCGCCTCCCGTCGAGGGCTATGGCCCGAACGCGCCTGCCATGCCGGCTGCGCCAGTCGGCACGTACTAGCTCGATGCGTTACATCGTCAGCCTTGCCGAGGAGACGCTCGAGCTCGACGTGGAACGTCGCGTCGAGGGTGGCTACGTCGTACGCGGGCCGGACGGGCGCGAGTGCGTCGTCGACTCACTCAACGACGGGCCGACAATGCTGAGCCTACTGGTCGACGGCCAAGTAGTCACGGTGCTACCGGAAGAAGAAGAGATTCGTTTGCGCGGCGAGCGCTACACGGCGCGGGCCGAATCTTGGCAAGATCGCGCCACTTCCCACGCGGCGGCCAAGCCGAGCGCGCGCGCAGGCACGATCTTCGCGACCATGCCTGGCCGCATCGTGCGCGTGCTGTGCGAAGTGGGCGCGCAGGTTCGAGCGAACACGCCCTTGATCGTGATCGAAGCCATGAAGATGCAGAACGAGCTGAGCGGGAAGAGCGACGCTATCGTACGTGCCGTACACGTCGAGGTAGGTCAGACCGTGGAGCGCGGCGCGGTGTTGGTCGAATTCGAGTGAGCGCGCGCCCGCCGCCTCACTCCGGCTTTACGTACACTTCCCGCAGACCGCGACGAAAGGCTTTGAATTTGGCGATCATCGGCTCCGCTTGCGCGCTGTCGTCGAGCAAATCACGGGTCTCGCCTGGATCAGCGGCCAGATCGTACAAGCTGAGCGGCCGTCCGCCGCTGGCCACGAGCTTCTTGTCGCCGTCGATCAGCGCCTGACGGTCGGCGTTGTTCGGACCGGCCGCCATGTCGATAAACACCGGGCGCGGCGGAGGTTCTCCCGCCCTCAGCAGATCGGGCACGAGCGAGCTGCCCGACAGGAAATCAGTCGCGCTCGCGCTCGACGGCGGGGGCGGCGGTGCGACGCCGCACAAATCCAAAATCGTGGGCGCAAGATCGATCGCGCTGCGCCGCGCCTGGACGTGGCGCGCAGCGACACCCGGCACGCGCACGATCAGCGGCACCCGCACGAGCTCCTCCCAGAGCTCGAAGCCGTGGCGAATCATGCCGTGCTCGCCGAATGCCTCGCCGTGATCGCTGGTCACGATGATCGCGGTGCGGTCGTACACCAGTGACTTTTCCAACGCGTCGAGCACGCGCCCCAGGTGATGGTCGACGAACGCCACCTCACCATCGTAGCGCTGACGACTACTGCTCCCAAAATCGAAACCCTCGTGCGGAACGTACTCCGAATGCGGATCCACGTAGTGCAGCCACAAGAAAAACGGTTGCTGCAAGAGCTCCGGCTTGGCAAGCTCCGCGATTGCGGCGTCGCTCACTTTATCCGCGTTGGTGGTGCTGTCGCCATCCACGGTGACCAAGGCGGGGGCGGCGCTCTTGTTGATCACGTCGAAGCCGCGTTCGAGCCCGGTATTAGCGAAGAAATACCAATAGGCTTGCACGCTCACGGTATGCACGCCGCCCTGCTGGAGCCGCTGCGCGACGAACACGTCCTTCTTCGTGAAGCGATTGAAGTGACTCCAGTCGCGATGCGTCTCACTGCTGTATTTCCCGAGCAAAAATGGCCCCACACTTTTGGCGGTGTAAGAAGCGAGCGAGTAAGCGTGGTCGAACACCACGCTGTCCTGGCTCAGGCGATCCAAGTTGGGCGTGACCGGGCGCGCGCTGCCCGCCCCCTCCCCCTCCCCCTGGCGCAGCGTGTCGATGCTGATCAAAACGACGTTCAAGTGTTCGGGGAGCGCCTTGCGACCGCTACCAACGACATCACTGGCGACGGCGCTCGGCGCGGGCAAGGGCGGCGCTTCATCGGCGCCAGAACAATCTTCGTCGATACCGTTGCCGGGGATGTCCGTGGCGCCGGGATTTATCCGCGCGTCTGCGTCGTTGCAATCGCCGCCGCCGAAATTTTTGGCAAAGCCATCGTGGTCGTGATCACTGCGTTTGCGAAACGCGCCAAGCAAGATCTTTCCGAGCGGCGCTTCGCGCTCGATACCGAGTGACACCGCACGCCGCTCGAGACCCGAGCGCGCCGCGCGTAGCGTCAAAGCGAGCGGCAGGAGAGCGATGAAGAGCGCCAAAAGGGCAAGCGCGCGGCGGCTCGGGTGCGGCGCCAAATAGGCCGCTAAAGACAAAAGCACGAGCAAGCCCGGCGCGCGTAAATCGAGCTCTGGTCGCTTGAACACTCCGAACAAAGCAAGCGCGCCGCCCGCCCCGCTGGGCGTCCCCGTCCACACCGCGTATGCGAACAGCAGGGCCCCGAGCGCGACGCCAACCAGCGCGGCTAGTACCGGATCGAGCCGGGCCACCCACGGCAGGCTCATGATTCTATCTGCGGCGCTCGCAATCAGCTGAATGCCGACCCAAAACGTAGCAAGCCCGCTCAAAGCCAGGGCGGCTCCAGCCGCGCGAGGCGTCACGTCCGAGCCGAGCAAGCGGGTGGCCACGCTAGCCGCCACCACCAGCCAGACGACGAACCCGCCCGGGACGATCAGAAAGAACGAATTTTGACGAGCACGCTCGGCGCGTTCGAGCGCACGCCAGGCCGCAAACGCCAGCCGCGGATTGGGCGCTGCGCCCGCGTGAAAAAACAGCCGTACCGCCATCCACAACAGTCCCAGTAACAATGCAGGCGGCGCCAAAAGGCCCACATCCGCGAGCCAGCGCGCAAAGAACTGCCCCGTGCGGCCATAGCTGCAGTCGAGCGCTGCAACCGCGAACATTCCGAGCTTCGACCCGAGGGCCGCGCCGGAACCGGCCCTGAGCAGACGGTCGAAGTAGCTCGTACCGTGGAAGCTGTTGCCCTGGAGAGAAGGGTGAAGAGGAGAATTAGCGGGCTGACCCATCGCGACGCTTCGACGATTGCCCCGGCGCCTGAGCCAAGGGGTGCGCCCGGTCGTATACCGCGAGCAGCTGGTCGAGCGACACGTGTGTGTAGCGTTGGGTGGTAGAAAGGCTGGAATGCCCGAGCATTTCCTGGATCGCGCGCAGATCCGCCCCGCCTTCCAGCATGTGCGTAGCGCAGGAATGGCGCAGCGCATGCGGGTGAAGGTCGGAGCGGCCGGCGCCGAGTACGCCATAACGCTGGACCAGCGCTTGCAGCCAGCGCACAGATAGGCGTTTGCCGAGCTGCCCCAGGAGTAATGCTTCCGGATCGAGCGCGCCCGTGCGCGGGTGAGCGAGCTCAGCCCGGCGCGGCAGATACGCTTCGAGCGCGGCCAGCGACTTCGAGCCCAACGGCACCATGCGCTCTTTACGTCCCTTGCCGAGGACACGAAGCTCGGCTTCACTGCTCGAGATCTGTCCCAGGTCGAGCAGCGCGAGCTCGCTCACGCGCAAACCCGAGCCGTACAGGAGCTCGAGCGCGAGCGCGTCGCGCAATTGGCAGACGTCTCGACCGCTCGCTTGCAGGAGCGGCGCGCTCATCACCTCCGCGGCGGCCTCCGGCAGCAAGAAGCGCGGCAACTTGCGGCGTGACTTGGGGCTGGCGATGGTAGCGCTTGGATTTTGGCGGAGCTCGCCAGTTCGCAGCAGGTACTCGCAAAATGCGCGTACGCTCGAGATTTTGCGGGCGATGGTCGGCGGCGCGACCACCTTTGCCACCTCGCCGAGCCAGGCACGCAGCATGAACTTGTCGAGCGACGACGGGGTCGCCGCGGCGTCGTTCCGGGCGCGAACATAGTTCGCCAGCGACTCCAGATCTCGCGAGTACGCCGAGACCGTATGCGGTGAGGCGCGCCGCTCGCTCGTCAGGGACTCGGCGAAGCGTCGCAGCGCTCGGCCGAGCTCGTCTTCAGCTGCAGGTTTCGAAGCGACGGAAGCCATCTGACGCGGCCAGAGCTTACGCCTTGTACGCGGCCAGGGTCCAACAAGCCGCACCGATCGCAAAGAGCAACAGGCCCAAGCGCGCGCGCGCAAACGAAACCTTGCCGGTGCGGTTCAGACCACGAAAGGCGAACAGGCTCAGGCCAGCCAGCGCGAGCAGGAAACCCGCGCCCAAAACCGCGATCCAAACCGGGGCCGGCGCGTCGTCCGCGCTCAGCCGAGTCAGCGCTTGGTTTTGGGTTTTGGCGCGATCGCTGCCGGCACTATCCCGCGCCAGCGCCTCCAAGCGAGCCAAATTTTGATTGGCGCGCTCGAGCTCCGCTCGGCGAGGCAGCCACACGTGACGCGACTCGAGCGCCGCGCTGCGCATGGCTTGCCAGGCCAAGAACGCAATCTTAACTTGTCCGGCAGCCTCTGCGCCCAGCGCCAGCGCGTTCATGCGCTCGTAGGCCCGTTCCACGTGCGGAGCGCCGGGCGCGTACAGCGTGGCCGCGCGACGCGCGTGATCCAGGGCGGAGCCCAGCTCGCCTCGATCGAACGCGGCATCACTGGCCGAAAGCTCCGACTCCCCTTCTAGGATCACCCGCGCGCTGAACACTGCGCCGATCAACACGGTCGAGAACGCGAGCAGCGCCAGCCGCTCGCGCCAGCTGCGTCCGCTGGTCATAGAAAATCGCGACGCCGAAACAAGATACTCGCGCAAGCGAGCAAGAGCACCGACCAAGCCACCGAGTGCAGCGCGGCCATGCCCAGATAACTGCCGAGAGACGGGCCTGAAGCTTCCCCAGTCAAGAGCGGACGCGGCGGCACATACAACATGAGATTTGGCACCAGCTTGGCCAGAAAGGCGCCCCCGTTCGCCAGGAACGTTCCGAAAACTCGAGCTGGCAAACGCGCCAAAGTGTCCGCGGTGCGCCCGACCACGAAGATGCCGAAGGTGAACACCGCGCTCAGGAAGGGCGAAGAGAACGACGAAAAAACCGTGGCAATCGCCGTCACCAGCGCCACCTCGGCCAAGGTCAACGAGGCCGAGCCGAGCACGACTCGGCGATCGTCCGGAGCGGCGCCCGCGAAATACGTCCCGGCGATCAAGATCAAAAATGCCCACGGGATGGGCAAGTACGTGCGGGCCCGCGCGAGACGGAACGCGAGCAAACCTGCCACCAATGTTACGCCCACCGCGCTGCCCACGGGTGCCGCGAACGGCCGCCCCGCTTCGACCCCCAGCGCCAAGAGCAGCACCCCGGAGTTGGCCGCAATGAACACGGCCAGCGTGAGCACCGTGCCCAAGTACTTACCCACCAAATATTCCGAGCGGCGGATCGGGCGCGCCAGAATCGGGAAAATCGTCTTCAGCTCGAGCTCTCGATAAAGGGAGGTAGCCCCGAGCACGACGGCGACCACGATACCGTAAATCGATATCGAAGCTGCCCCCAAATCACTCACCACGCGCAGACTCGAGTGCAGCGCAAAGGCACCGACGACCAGAGAATAGCCCGCGGTGGCGAGCGCCAGGGCGAACAAGCCGTGCAGCACACGCGCGCGCACGGCCTCACGGTAGGTGTTCAGGGCGACGACGCTGACGCGGGCGAGCATGGGACTCGCAGTTTGAGCAAACTTGCGAAGGTTTTGCTAGCTCAAAACCCGTCCGCCCAGCTCGGCGCTTCCAACAGGGCAAGCGCGCGCGGCTCGACGTAGACTCGAATCCGCCCCGGGGTACTGAGCACGCTGCGTTCGACCACATCCCCAAAGAAGAGGCTGGTGATCCCGGGCCCGAGGTCGAGCGCCGCGGCCACCGTCACCAGACTCTTGCCGTCCCCAAAGGGCTCGACACGAAAAAAGCCGAACACGTCGCTGATGTCATGAGGTCGGCTCGAGTCGAGCCAAAATCTGAGCTCCGAGCGCGGCGCCGATCGTTCGATATGAACGGTGTAAGTCGTGCCGCTACTATGCACGAGCTCGACCCGTGCCAAACTGCCACGGACGTCGATCAAGCGCGCGCTTTTTGTATGAGGCAAGGCTTGTGGCAACGTATCCACATTGCTCAACGCCGAGAGCACGGCCGCCGCGGGAGCGTTGACGACGGAGTAGGACACCCCGCCGCGGTAGCTGCCGCTGTCGGTCTCGAACTGCATCGGACGTGCGACGACCTCGCCGGCCAGCAATGCCTCGCGTTCGCTCAGGCTCAGTTGGTGAGAGCGAGCGAGCGGCGCAGCTTCGGCATTTGCACTCAAGAGCGCCACGAAACCAACGGCTGTCAGCCAACGCGAGGTCTGCATCCTGCTCTCTCCTGATTCGGACTTCACGAACTGGAAGTCGGTTCCCGTACACGGACTTAGCAAGACTCAAGCCGAAGAGCGCTGACGCTAGCGTGTTTCGGTCACAACCGCGAAACTAGCGAATTTCTCTTTTAATTTCGCGAACCAGGGGACCCGCGCGGGGGGGCGGTGCGACCTTTAGATCGAGTCCGCTGTGACATATACGTCCAGCGACCAAGCCCCCGCAGAACCGCCGTAGCCGTCGACTTGCACGTAGTAGTCGCCGCTCTCCAAGTCCAAATCCAGAAAGCTGCGGCCCGCCACTTGACCGGCAGCGCACGAAAGTGGCAGTTCCGTCCCCGGGCAAGTACTTCCGCTTCGCACACTCAGCATGGTGCTGTAGGTGCTGCCTGTCATATCGAGCACCACTCGGCTCTTGGTGTCGAGCCGCAGGTGCAGCAGCTGATCGGGGGCGCCATTTTTGGCTTGGTTGCCGAGATCGCAACCCGCAGAAAAATCCGCGTGCAGGTTGGTCGTGTTGCCTTTGAAACGCCCGCCCGCAGCCGGGATCTCGAACGGGGCGGAACAGTCGTCGGCGAAGGCGACGAGGGTGGCGGGGGTGGCTTTGCGGGTGAACGCCGTCAAGGTCACGGGGCTTGCAAGCGCGCTCTCCACCAAAGCGCGATACGTGCCCGGTGCCACGCCATAGGCCTGCGCTCGCACGGGGCTGGTCGAAGAGGTCCCACAGGATAGCCGGGTCTGCGCGGAGCAACTCGGCAGCGCCAAACTGACCGCGCCCGTGTCGTTGGCCGAAATCCGCGCCACGAGCAGGACGTCCGAAGGCTCGCTCAAGGTCAGGCTGTGACTCGAATCAGGGGCTCCCGCGAGACAGCCGACGTCCACGGCGTCCGAATGATCCGTGAGCGACAAATCGAGTGTTTGGCCCGCACTGAGCAGCGGCGGATCAGCGCAACCTTGGTCGGCAGGCGGGCTCGTCGCGGCCGATTCTTCTAGCCGAACGTCGACGTCACCCGGTCCCGAAGAGGTCACACTCACGAAGTACTGCCCGGCCGGCAGCGCGCGCGCAAACAGTGCCGAAGCCGGCGAACCGACTCGACAGGTGAGCTCGTCGCTCGCGCCCTTACAACCCGCGTCGCGTAGCGACAGCTGCGGCACGCCGTAGTCGTCGAGTGGGCTGGCGAACACGCGCACGTCACGCGGCTCTGCTAGCGAGAAAGCGTACACGAGCTCGCCCGACTTGACCGAAATCAGCTCATCGGTACTCGCGTCCGGATCGCACGCGCTCGTCAAATCCGACGTGCTGCCGGCCAAGACTGCCGTTTGCGAAACGCCGGGCACGAGCGGCGAGGCGGTACCGCAAGTCTCGTTCAGCGGCGCCGTCGAGGCCGCCGAAAAAGTCACCGCCAAGGTCAGAGCGGAGCCCGCCTTGCCGGCAACGTAGAGCGGATACACCCCCGGCGCGAGGCCGTACAGCCGAAGCCGCGACACGCCACCGAAGCTCGGCGAACAGGTCACGTTCACCGGATGATCACACTTGTCGCTCGTTGTGGCCAGTGACACGCTCGAGTTGGCGTCGTCGCCTCGGACCACGACGTCCACGTCTTGAGCGTCGCCGTCGGGCACCTCGAGCGCGACCACGATGTCAGCCAGCATTTGTCCAGCCGGCGCGCACTTCGTCGTGTAGTCGAGCGCGCTCGCGGCCAGTGAAAGCGAGCTGAAACCGCTGGCATCGATCGTCAACGCATCGCTGCAATCATCGTGCGCCGGCGTGACGCAATCAGCTTCGTCGACGGTCCCGTCGCAGTCATCGTCTTTGTCGTTGTCGCAGACTTCCTTGGCCTGGCTATTGACGCTTGGGTCGGTGTCGTCGCAATCCCCGCCGCCCGTGCAATTCCAGACCGGATCGCCGTCGCCGTCTGCGTCACGTGGCGCGCGCGAGCAGGACCGCGTTTTCTCGACGCAGGTGTCGATCGTACAAGGATCGGAATCAGCACAATCCACCGGCGGGCCGGATAGGCAGCCGAGCTTCGGGTCACACAGCTCGTCGCCGTTGCAATACACCTCATCGGCGCACTGACCGTGGTTTGGGAAGTGGTGACAACGTTGCAGGTCCTGATCGCAGCGATCGGTCGTGCACGGGATATCGTCCTCGCACTGACTGTCGTCGGCGCACGGGCCGCCCAGTGTAGGATCGCCGGCGTCCACGCCCACATTCAATCCGCCGTCGGTGTCCGGTGCACCAGCGGCGCCAGCTTCACTACCTGCGTCTACACGGAACGGACTTTGGACCGAACCGTTGCCGCACGCCGAAATCACGCTCGAGAGCGCCGCCACTAAGAGACCGAGCGCGAGTAAGCCCGACCTTCCGAGATTGCACCGAGTTGCGTTTCGCACCTGACTCCTCGCCGAACGATAGTACGCGGTAGCCGCCGCGTCCCGCTTCGTTCTATGATTGAGGGTACGGTGTCGAAAGATCGCCTCACGCGACATGAGCTGAGCTGGCTGCTCGCCCAAGAGGCGCGCGGTGCCGCGCATGCTCTGCGCGAGGGCGTGACTCAGCTGAAACAACCCGCGCTAGCCAAGCCTGGCCCGGAGATCAAGATCGTCAGCAGCGAGTCGATGCCCCCCGTCGAGACCAATCTCGACGCACTCGAAGACGCGATCAACATGTTGAGCGCGCTCAACTCGGGTAACCGCGGAAAAAAGCGGCGTGGGCGTATCGACCTCGCGGCCCTGCTGTATGAGGTGGCCCCCAACGCTCGAATCGCCATCGAGCCCGGCGCGGGCACCGAGGTGAACGGCGAAGAGTCGGACATGCGGCGCATGTTCCATATGCTGGTCAACCAGGACAGCAGCCCGCACGGTCAGGGCGGGCCGTCGGAAGTGGAGATCCGGCGCCAGGGCGAGTGGGTGAAGATCGCGGTCCAGCTGGGTCCCGACACCGCCGCGGCGGACGATGTCGAGCGCCGCTGGCTGAGCCGCATGGCCACACGCTACGGCGGTCGCGTCGAGCTCGAGGGTGGCACCCAATCGATCTTTTTGCCGGCCGACGGCGCGAGCGATCAACGTGAAGTGGTCGAGCTGAGGAAAGAGCTGGAGCAAGCCCAACAGCTCGGTGAAGCCTATGCGCGTGAGCTCGCCGCAGTCGTCACCGCTGGTGATCTGCGCAGCGACATCCCGCCCACTGCCCCGCCCGAAACGGGCGTCGATCGCCTGGAGCTCTTGCAAAATACCGCTTCCGCGCTGCAGCGCGTGCTGCGCCATTGGCTCGATGGCCTGCGCGCGGACACGGCCGAGCTGCAAAAGCAGCTGGGTGAGCACGCAGCGCTGGCCCAGAGCTTCGCACGACGCATGACCGTCGGGGCCGAGCTGCTCGGCGATCTCGGCCTGCTCACCGAGTGTGACCTGACCGAGCCGGTGCGCCGGGTGGACGTGAGCGAGCTCGCGCGTGAGGCGCTGCAATCGGTGGAGTCGCGCGCGGCGCGCCATGGCGTCGGGCTGATCCCTCGCCTGCCCGCGCACGCGCCGTTCGAGACCAAGACTTCGGAGCTGCGCGTGCTCTTGCGCGCGTTGCTCCATCACGCCATCGCCGCCACACCGCGCGGCGGAGAGGTCTCGCTCTCGGTCGTGCCCACTGAAATGGGCATGATGCTCAGTGTGGAGGACGGCGGCCCGGTAGTGCCGGAAGCCTCGCGGACCGCGGTGATTCAGCACCGCACCGATCCGGCGAGTTTCGGTCGTCCCGCCGGCGTCTCGCTGCTCGTCGCGGACGTGATCGGCGGCGTCCTCGGGAGCGGCGCGGGCATGCGTGAGGGCACCGCGGGGCGGAGCGAAGTGTGGGCAGTGCTGCGGAATCGCCCCGATTGAGCAGCGCTAGCGGGAGCGAGCGCTCTTGGGCTATGCTCTGAGGCAATGCGCATTCTCGTCGTTGAGGACCAGGACTCGATCCGCCGCATGATCGAGGCGCTGGTACAAGCGCGCGGTTATGACGTTACCGCCGTCGCCTCGGGCACGAAGGCCATCGACGTGGCCTCGACCAACCCCCCGCACCTAGTGCTGCTCGATCTCAGTCTGCCAGGTCAGTACGACGGTTTCGAGGTCTGTCGGCGGCTCCGCGCAGATCCCCAGACGGCGAATGTGCCGGTCGTCATCATCAGCGCGTTGGACGACCAAGAGTCGCGCAATCGCGCAACCGAAGCCGGGGCGACGTCGTATTACACCAAGCCGTTCAGCCCGATCGCGCTGCTCAAAGAAATCGAGCGGCTGAAGAACCTGACTGGCGCGAGCTAGAGAATTGAAAGAGCCCGACGAGTCAAAGCAGCTGCAGCAGTGACTTGGCGCGCTCTTCCGCGGCGGCGACTAGGCCGCGCGACTCGATATTCGGAATGCGCAGCACCTCGCACAGCTCGTCGATGATCTGCTTCTCTTTTTGATCCTGTTCGCCGTCGACGAAGCTGATCAGGACTGCGTGCTGGAGCAGTAGGCGACGGGCGTCCGTGCTCAGGTCGTGCAGTGGCACGTCACTCAGCTTCTTCGGCTCACGCGCGAACATGCGCAGCTCGTGCGCTTCGCTCGGGGTTGCTTCGAAGGCTTGGAGCAGCGCCTCGAGGACCTCTTTTTCCTCCCCTGCCATGCGGCCGTCGGCCCACGCCACGCTGACGAGCCCTTTCAGAATCGCCAAGTTCTGAATGTGCATTCCGCTCGAAGGTGCCAGATCTCCCCTAGCGGATCAAGGCCGCGAACGGCGCGGGCGTCAGGTCCAAATCGGCCATCTCTTTGATCGCGCGACACAGGCCGGCACTCGCGCTCGGTTCAGCGACTTGAAAGCTGTTCAAGAGCTCGGTTACGTCGCTCTTTTTCGATTCCACCATCGCGACTCCGGGCGAAAGCGGCAGCACCTCCGGCATGCGCTCGGTGCGATCCTCGCTCCGCCGTGAGCTCTCTAGGAGCTCTGCCGCCAGGCTGGCCGCGACGCTCATTTCGGCGATCTGCTCGGGTGCGAGGATCGGCAATTGGGTCGCCAGGGTGCCCAAGGTCGGCGTCTGAGGCAGGGGCTCGCTGTCTGCGATCGGCTTCGGGAGCAGGTCGAGCAGAGGCCGAAGAGTCTTGCGCAGCACCACTGGCTCGGGCCGCGTGCGCGCCTCGACGGGCAGGTCGAGCTGCGTCTGCTCACTCGGCACGTCGTGAGCGGAGAGTGCTACCGGCCCCAGCTCGACCGCGCGCATCACCGTCGGCGCGGCACTCGAATCGACTGCGTCGGTGTCGAATTCAACGTCGATCTCGAGCAGGAATTCCGGCTCTGGTTCAGCCGCAGGCGCGCTCACCGGCGCGCTCACGGTGCGGACGGCGAGTGCCGATGTCAGTGCATCACTTTCCACGAACTGGGGCGAAGCGGGCAGCTGCTCGCACAGAGCGCTGACCACGCCGTCCAGCTGGGTTTCAGGGATCACGGGCAGCACGGCCGCAACCAATGCCGGGGTCTCCAGATCCTGATCGAGCTCGGACTCGAGTTCGGTTTTTTGGTTGGGTTCGCACAGTTCGACAGCGGGCGGCACGGCAGGCGGCACAACCGGCGCCGCGATTGCCGGAGGCATGGCCGGCGCGGGTTCTTGCGCTTCGTCATCTTCCGGCAAGCTGCCGCTCTCCAGCGCGCGCGCCGTCTCGCGGTGCACGCGCGCGAGCGCGCGCCGGGCGGCCGAGCGGTTGACCGGGATCAACGCCGCTTCCAGCTCGCGGACGAGTGAAGACAGCCCGAGCGGCGCCGTTCTCCGGCTCGCGCGCGTCAGCGCCGCGCTGCCCGAGCTCGCGACGAGCAGCAGTTGATCGAGCGCACGCCGAAGCGACAGCTCGGCGTCCGCGTCGGAGCTCGCGTGTCCGGAGACCACGCGCAGCGCGCCGTCTTCGGTGAGTTGAACGTCGGCGGCTTGCACCAGCCGCGGCGCTTGCAGTACTTGGTCGGCGATCGCCAACACCAAGTACCCGACGCTTTCGCCAGCCAACGGCGCGCGATGCGCCCGTGCCGCCCGTCTCACCTCCGATAGGGTCACGCTCATATTCAACCTCCTCGAACCGGAACGCCGCGATCCGCCAGGTAGCGCTTGGCCTCCCCGACCGTAAACAGACCATCGTGAAAGATTGACGCGGCCAGCGCGGCGTCCGCGCCACCCTCGGCCAGACCCTCGCGCAAGTGCTCGAGGTTGCCCACGCCGCCCGAGGCAATCACAGGAATTTCCACCGCAGCCGTCAGCGCGCGAAGCAGCTCCAAGTCGTAACCCGCGCGCGTTCCGTCGCGGTCCATGCTGGTGAGCAGGATCTCACCTGCCCCCAGGGTTGCGCCCCGCCGCGCCCAGGCTACCGGGTCGAGACCGGTGCCGCGCCGGCCGCCGTGAGTGAAGACTTCGTAGCTGCCGTCAGGGTTCCGCTTCGCGTCGATCGCCAGCACCAGCACCTGCCGACCCCAGGCACTGGCGATCGCCGAAATCAGGCTCGGATCTGCGACCGCGGCAGAATTGACGCTGACTTTGTCGGCGCCGGCGTCCAAAAGCGACTTCACGTCCGCCGGTGAGCGCACGCCGCCCCCCACGGTCACCGGGGCAAAAACCACGTCGGCCGTCCGCTCGACCACGTGCAGCAAGGCGCCGCGTCCCTCGATCGACGCAGTAATGTCTAGGAACGTGATCTCGTCGGCCCCTTCGGCGTCATAACGCCGGGCACACTCAACCGGGTCCCCCGCATCGCGAAGACCCACGAAATTGATGCCTTTCACGACGCGACCGTCGCGAACGTCGAGGCAAGGAATGATGCGTTTGGCGAGCATGGAACTCGAATCTCCTCTCCCTTACCGGAAAAGGGTGCAATTGGACAAAGACCTTGCAGGCGCGGGCGGCACACGAGCCTTGGTAGCGGGGGTGCGTCCGGGGTTATAGTGCGCGCGATGAGGCCGTGCCCGCACTGCGGAACGCAAAATCCCCCGGAGGCGACCGGGTGCGTCAGCTGCGGCAAGCCGCTCGCGTCCTTGAGCCAAACCGTCGTGGGCTTTTCGCCGCCCGTACCGGACGGCCGCTTTCGCGGCACGATGATCGGCCTGGCGCCGCCGGGCACGCCCCCTGCGCAGACGCCAATCGCGGCCGCTGCGCCGCCGACACCCGTGCCCCCGGCCGCTGCTGCGCCCGGCGCTCAAGCCAAGGCGTTGCGCCAGACGATGATCGGCATCGCCCCGCTCGGACCATCGGGCCAGGCGCCGAGCTACACCGCCCCGCCCGCTACGCCATCGGTCCCCGCCGATCCAATGGATGCGCGCGGCTACCCGACACCGCCGCCGCCACCCGCGGACGTTCCGCGGCTCGGGCCGGGCGGAACTATCCCGCACCTCTCGCCTCATCAAAAAACCATGCTGGGCATTGCGCGACCGGGCATCGCTCCGTTGAACCCGGGACAAGCCAAGCCGGAAGCAGCGGCGCCGACCTCAATCACGACGGCCTCGCCCGGATATCCGTCGTCTGGCTCGCTGCCCTCGGCCAGCGCGCCCGCGCATCCCCTGCCTTCGGCGCTTCCGCTCGCCCCGGCCACACCCACTTCGCGCACAGAGGTGCGGCCCAAGCCGGGGATCCCCGCGCTGGCCGCCGTGGCCATGGTCGGCGCGGCTGGGCTGTTCGCCGCGGCCGCCGTGGTTTGGCTATTTTACCGCGGTCACGGCTCGATTGAAGCACGAGCCACGGCACTTGCGGACGGCAAGGAGCAGCTCGAGCTCACCTGCGCGGCCTGCGATGACGGCACCGTGGCGCGGCTCGATGCCGCCAACGCGACGTTCGTAGGACATCACACCAGCCTGCCCCTGTCCCGCCCGCTCAAGGTCGGCGAAAACCCAATCACCATCACGCTCGTCGCCCCGCGCGGCAAGCAGAGCTTCGTCGATATCTCGGTGCCTATCGCCTTCCGTGTGCGCGGCGACACAAGCGGGCTCGACGCGCCGACCCCCGAGCTCCGCGTGTTGGTCAACGCCGTGGCCGGCTCGACCGTCAGCGTCGACGGCAAGCCGGTCGCGCTCAACGCCGAAGGTGAAGGACGCTACATCCTCGACGTCACTGCGGAGGTCTCCGGCCTCGATGCCTCCGTGAAAACCCTCGAACGACACCTGCCGTACGTCGTCACCCCGCCGAATGGCCCCTCGCAAACCGGCACCGTCAGCCTACAGGCGGGCATCACTCCGCTGGTCATCGACGCGCCGGGGCCGGCGGTGTTGCTCGAGACGTCAAACTTCGTGCTCGCGGGTCGCACCGCCAAGGCCGGCACGCTAACTGTCAGCGACCGCCCGATCACCGTCGATCCGACGGGCCGCTTCGCACAAATGATGAACGTGTCCGCGACTGGCGAGACGACCATCATCCTTCGCGCTACCAGCAAGGACACCGCGCCGCGGCTCTTTCCCTTGCGCGTAAAACGCGTCGATAGCCTCGTGCGCGAAGCCGAGCGCGTGCGGCAGCGCGCCACGAGCAACTACTCCGCCATCGCCGATCAAGCCGAGACCAAGCGCGGTTGGGCGGTCGCCCTCGACGGCGTCAGCGTCGACGCGCGAACCGAGAACTACAACACCGTGGTCGTGATGGACGTGCAGGGCGGCTGCACGCACCCGCCCTGCCTCGCCCGCATCACCTACGGCGCGCCCTTCAGCCTGTCGCAGGGCGACAAATTCAGCGCCTTCGGCGAAGTAACCGGCCTGATCGACGGCCCGCGTTCCGGCAGCAAGATCCCAGACATTCGCGCCGATTTCTTGATCAAGGCCACGAAGTGACGCGCTTCGCGATCCCCCACAGGGGGAAGCGCGCTTGGGCCGGCCGTCTCAGCCTGGTAGCAAGCGGTTTGGCACTGCTCAGTGCGCCCTCGAGTGCACGCGATGCACAGCGAGTCCAGCGCGTCGTGGTCGGTCGGGGCTCCGCCTTGGCGGCGTGCGAGGGCCTCGACGAAAGCAACGGCAATCGAGCGCGCGTCGCCTTTCCGGCGGCGCCTGAACTCGTTTTTCGCACGCGTTTGACGGGCGGGATCGGCCAGGCCCCAGCGAGCGACGCGCAAGGCAATTTAGTCATCGTCCACGCCGAGCCGCGCCTGTCGAAGCTCGATCGCAAAGGTCGAACACTCTGGTCCGAGCGGCTCACCACTGAAGCGAGCTCGGCTCCGGTGCTGACCAGCGCGGGCACGATCTTGATCCTCACGCGCGAGGGCGACGCGCTCCTCTACTCGACGGTCGGCAAACTTCTCGCAAAGCGTGCGCTGCCCCTGAGCGATCCCCGACGGCACAGCTTGGCCATCCCGACCGACAACGGCGGCGCCCTGTTGGCAAGCGGCAGCGAGCTGCTCGAGCTCGACGAGCGCGGCGCGGTCGTTCGCCAGCTGCGCGCCAGCGGCAATCTCAGCACGATCGCCGAAGCGAACGCAGAGCTGGTTGCGGTCAGCGACAGCGGCAGCGTGCAGGTCGCTCGCGCAACCGGGGATTTGGAGCTGATCGGCAGCTTCGGTGGGACCGTGCCGGAGGGCGCCGCGGTCAGCGCCGGTAAAGTGCTGGCCGTCGTCGATGGCCACAAGTGGTGCGCGCTCGATCTGACGACCGGCCAAGTCGTGACCTTGGCCAGCGAGCCCAGCCTCAGCCTCACCGGTCCCGTCGCGCTACTCGACGCGCCATCGGCGGCACTGGTGGCCGATGGCGGATTCGTTTCGATACGCGCCAAGGACGGCGCAGAGAGCGCGCGCGTGGCCCTGAGCGCGGCGGGCCAAGGCTTCGACCCCGCCCTGCGAGGTTTGCGTCCGGCGCTCCTGGTCAGTGATCAGCGAGGCGCGATCGCCGCCGTACGCAGCGGTAACGACGCGCTCGTGCTGGGCGAGGGCGGCAACGCGTTCCGGCTCGACGAAACCAGCTGCCTCGATCCGCTTCGCCCGACGCCGACGCCGAATGGAATCGTGTTCGCGTGTCGCTCGGGTCAGCTGTTTGGCGTCAGTGATAAAGCGCAGTGAAGGACAGCGTAGCAGCGCCGAGCGACGCCTCGTAATCAAGGTTGTCTCTCTCGTCACGCGTCACGCTGCCGATGAAGCGCAACATGCCCCCAAGCGACCATTGCGGGCTGACCCACGATTCGTAGCCGCCCCACGCTTCGAGTCCGAAGCCCCCGCCGCGAAATTTCCGTTCGCTGTCCTTCACCTCGGCCATGCCGCTGGCGAGACCGAGCGCGCCACCGAAATGCAGGCCGCGCTTGGGATCTGGAAAAACGTCCACGAAGTAACCGAGCAGGCCCATGCTGGCAGTAACGTCTCCGGATACTCGGTGGCCGTCGATGCTGCGGTGCGAGCTGTTCAGCCCAACCCCGGAAAGCGCGCCGCCCATCACCAGGCCTGACATGGGGGTGCCACCAATCCAGAGATCGAAGGCGCCCGCCGCGCCACCGAAACTGTAGTCGCCAACGCGATTCGAGTCGGACGAGACCCGCGCCCCGGCGATGCCGAGCCCCAAGGCCATGCGCAGGTAGAAGCCATCGTGCAAGTTGGCCCCCGGCGGAGGACGCGGCGGTGCCGGCAGGTCACTGCCCGGCGCGCCAGGAGGAGCGGTCGATGGCCCAACCGGCGCGGGAGCCATCGTTGCCGTTGACGGCAGAATTGGGGCCGACCGGGGGACGGGCGCTGGGGGAAGCGGATCGGCCGCGGGTGTGTCGAGACCGGCTACCGGCAAGGTACTCTCAGCGGGGCCCGCAGCCGAGGCAGCAGCCGGAACGGCGCAAGAAATCCCCGCCGCCAAGCCAAAACCCAGGCGCAACGCGCGCTTCCACTGGCTACGGAAGAAGAGCGTGCCTATACTACGGCGGCGTCGTTCGATCACGAAGCGCTCCCATCGCGTTGGCCGCGTTGGCCGCGTTGGCAGCGTCGGCCGGTCGACGCGG
This sequence comes from Pseudomonadota bacterium, assembly GCA_037200885.1. Lineage (GTDB taxonomy): Bacteria > Myxococcota_A > Polyangia > Polyangiales > Polyangiaceae > PMG-095. Next base: position 1,495,373 of record JBBCIN010000002.1, on the reverse strand, counting down.
AGGAAACCCATCCGATGATTTCAATCACAACGCTGGCCGCAGATAAAGTTAAAGAGATTTCGAAGTCGGAGGGGCTGGAAGGTCAGGGCCTCCGCTTACGAGTCGTGGGCGGTGGCTGCGCCGGTTTCCAGTACGACTTGTACTTCGAGGACAAGCCGACGGACCTGGACGAGTTGTTCGAATCGCACGGCGTGAAGCTGTTCGTCGATCCCCTCAGCTACCAATACTTGGACGGGACCGAGATCGACTACGTCGAAGGCGCCAACGGCTCCGGATTCAAGTTCGGCAATCCGAACGTGTCCGGTACGTGCGGCTGCGGCTCGTCCTTCCAAGCTTGAGCTGAAGTCACTCCTGACGGCTGGTCTGTGCCAGGCACTCTTGCCTGTTCGATCGACGACCAGCCGCTTCAGCGCGCTTCACTGCTGGCGAGAATCGTCACTGCCGCGGCGTACGGGACCGCGTTGTGGCGCATTTGCAATAGTTACGCGGACACACTGTTTGGCAGCTTGGACAATGGCGCGAAGGCATTGCGCAATGTGCCCATGCGTCCAGCCGGTTTTGCCCAACGTACGAACTTGTGCGCTTAACAAATCTTAGCGGAACCGCGCAGATACCCCGCGCGTAGCCCAAGGTGCGAGGTCAGCTTTTCGAGCCGCGGTTCGAACCGGGCGGCCCGGCAACGACTGAGTTTGTCTAGGACTGGAATTAGACGAAGGGAACTGAGAAGTACTATGGCCCGTCAAACCGATCCCTCCCTGACGTTCTACATCACAGCGGTCCACTCCTATCCCCAGCTTTCGCGTGAAGAAGAGTTGGTGCTGACCACGCGCTGGCTCGATCAAAAGGACGAACTGGCTCGCGAGGAGCTCGTTCGTGCCCACCTGCGCTACGTCGTCGCGATCGCACTGAAGTATCGCCGCTATGGGCTGCCGCTCGGTGAGCTGGTGGCCGAAGGCAATTTCGGGGTCGTGCACGCACTGCAAAAGTTCGACACCAGCCGCGGCACGCGCTTCGTCACGTACGCTGCCTATTGGATCCGCGCCTACATCCTCAACCACATCATTCGCTCGTGGAGCTTGGTCGGCGTCGGTTCAGGCGCACTCCGCTCGAAGATGTTCTTCAAGCTTCGCCGCGAACGAGTGCGCATCACCAACCTGGTCGGTGAAGGCGATCACGCCGATGAGCTGCTAGCAAAAGCGCTGGACGTGCCCAAGGCCAAGGTCACGTCGATGGTGCGCCGGTTGGAAGCGCGCGACGTGTCGCTCGACGCCAAGGTGTACGACGATTCGGCGACCACGTTGGGCGACACTCTGGCCGCCTCCGAACTGAACCAAGAGGAAGGCTTGGTCGGTTCCGAAGTGGGCGGCTACGTGCGCGACGCAGTGCAAACCGCGCTCACCGGGCTGGACCACCGCGAACGCTACATCGTCGAGAATCGGCTGATGGCCGACAACGAAGACGAGATGTCCTTGGCCGAGATCGGTCGTCGCTTGGGCGTCTCACGCGAACGGGCGCGTCAGCTCGAGGCCCGTGCCAAGAAGAAGCTGAAGACCCGCATCACCGAGCTCTCGCGTGGCAATGGCTGGCTGGACATCCACGACGCCGCCTGACACCACTCGTTCAGTCTTGGGTTGCGCGGCCTGCACCCTGCACCTAAGCTCGCGACCGTTGCAGCATCTCAGGCGATCGCGGGTCCGTCTCAGGACGGGCCCGAGGAAAGTCCGGGCTCCGCAAGGCAGGATGCCGGGTAACGCCCGGTGAGGGAAACCTCGAGGAAAGTGCCACAGAAAATTAAACCGCCCGAGCCGCTTTGGCGCCTCGGGTAAGGGTGAAAAGGTGGGGTAAGAGCCCACCGCGCAACCGGTAACGGTTGCGGCACGGCAAACCCCATCCGGAGCAAGGCCATGTAGAGGGGCGTTCGAGGGCTGCCGGCCCGAGCCCCTGGGTAGGCTGCACGAGGCGTTCGGTAACGAACGTCCCAGAGGAATGACCGCCAGCACGCCAAGGGCGACCGAGGCGCGCGACAAAACCCGGCTTACGAGAAGCTGCAACCACACCCCGAGGGTTCGCCCTCTGGGTGTGTTTTTATTGGGCAGCGAAGACGAACGGTACGTTGACGGTCGTCGTATCCCCAGATGGTGGAAACTGCCAACCCCGGACTCGGCTGGAGATGCATTGCGACAGGCCGCGGTAGCCCTTCGGATCGCCATTGACGACTGCATTCGACACACTGCCGCTCGGCAGCACGGTGATCGCAACGTTGACGCGCGCGGTGGTCGGCGCGTCCTTGTCGCGCGTATCGAGCGCGGGTTGCCAGCAAGCGCGCTTCACGCTGCCGGTGTAGCGTGCGACCGTGCTTTGGATCTGCGCGCCATCGAGCTGTCCGGAGCCCGACACGGTGCCCGAGGGTCCCGAGGAATCGGGGCCTCGGCTTGGGCCGAGCGAGCCCAGCCCCTGCAGGCCCTTCAACCCGCTGATGCCTTTGTCCGGCTCGGCGGTGGTGCTCCCGGCGCTCTTGGCTGGCGCGGCCGCGTGTTTGGCTGGATTTTTGGCATCGGCAGGCGCCGTCGACTCGTCGACAGCGGTCGCACTCGTGTCGGGTGCGACGACCGCGCCACTGGCTGCTCCCGGCACCACGCGGTCGACGTATTTGACCACCTCGACCGTCTTATTGCCCTTGTTGAAGAGCACGAAGCCAATCGTAAGTCCGAACATCAGCGCGATGCCAACCGCGATCCAGGCGGCGGGTGACGTGCCGCTGCGCTTCGGAACGCCGGCTGCCTCCAGCTCGTCAGTGACGACAGCCGCGCCCGTCACGCCGTTGCCAGAGCCGAGGTAGGCTTCGACGTCCGGGCTCGACGCGTTAGGAACCGCAATCGCGGCAGTTGCACTCGGCACCGGTGCCAAAACCGTGGCCACCGATGGCGTGAACGGTGTGAGCGACGCGCGAGCGCTCGAGACGCTCTCGTCGACGATTGCGAGCAGCTCCGGGAACGTACCCAGCGGTCGCCACTCTTCGAAGCCATCGCGCCAAACGAGCGACTCGCGATTCACCGAGCCGGACGCAGCCTTCGAGCGCAACTCGCTCAAACGGATCGGACCGACGGGCACCCCGTTGATGCCCACGAACCATTCGTCCGCCGGCATACTCAACGAATCAGGGCTCGCCGTGTCGGTCGCACCGCCCACCGCAAGAGAGAAGGCGCCCGCGAGCGCGCCCACATCCGCGATGCGCGTGCGCTCTTCTTCCTCCACCTCGGCAAACGGGCTCGCGGAAACCGCGGCAGGCTTTTGCGCGATTGCCGCCGGCTTCGGCGCAACGGCCGGCAACTGCGCACTGGTGCCGCCTTGAACCGTGCGCTTGTCGCTCCTGATTCCCAACGGCGCGCTGACCGGCGCAGCCGCGCTGACGGGCGCAGCCTTCTGTGGTGAGGACTTAGGCGGTGGTGGCTTGGGGGCGGCCGCGGCTGGAGCTTTGGGCGCCGCAGGACCGAATGCGGGCTTGGGCGCCATTGGGCGCGTCGCAGCAGCCGGGATCTTTTTCACTTCGGGGCGCTGGGCAGCGGAAGGCGAACTCACGGCAGATGTCGGCGCACTGGCAGCGGTTGGCGCACTCTTGGGAACTGGAGCGGCGGCGGGCGCCGGCCGCGGCGTCCCCACCGCGGACGCTGGAGGGCTCGGTTCGACCTCGAGTGGCCGCGGCTCGACTGGAGGCGCGGCGGCCGAGACGTCACTCATCGCATCGATCGGAGCAGGCGGCGGCTCGCTCCCAGGAAGTGCGTCACCTAGTCCGGGCACGCTCGAGACTTGGATCACGTAGCCGCACTTGCGGCACTTCATGCGAACAGAGCGACCCGCGACCTTTTCGTCGCCGATCTGGTATTTCGCCTTGCAGCTGGGGCAGAGGAACTTCATTCAGCTGAGCGCCGCATCAAACAAAACGGTCCGAGGTTTACGGAGATTAACCCGAGCATTGCCCAAGCGCGAAAGCTCTTTCACAGGAGATTCAACAAGTGTTCTTTGATCGAGAGACGGGTCGGCTCGTCCGCGGCTAGGGTGAGCGCCCTTTCCCAGGTTTCCACGGCTTTATTTCGAAATCCGGCCTTTTGGTATAGAATGGCGAGATTCTTGACGGCTGCAAAGTGCTGCGAGTTGATTTTGACCGCCGTTTCCAGCTCGCTGATGGCGTCGTACACCTGCCCCTTCTTGCCGTACAGTAGCCCTAGGTGGAAGTGTAGACGGTAGGCCAGCGGGTCGATACCGACGCCCCTCGCCAGGTGAGCAATGGCCTCGTCCAGCCGACCGGCTTTGTAGGCGGCAACACCGGCATTGAGCGCTTCCTCCGCCTCCCCCGAGACGTCCGGGCGTGCCTCCTTGGTTTGGCCAGGGCTGAGGCAGGCATCCACCGCTGCGATCACCTCCGCGATCTTGAACGGCTTTTCGATGAAGTAGTCCACGCCGCAGGTTTGCTTCAGATCTTCGGCGTAGCGCCAACCACGATACACGGCGCTGACCATGATGATTGGGATCTGCCCGTAACGCTGGCTACCCTTGATGCGCCGCGCGATCTCGAAGCCGTGCACCTCCGGCAGCATCGCGTCGAGCACGATCAAATCGGGCGCATACTCTTTCACCATTCGAAGCGCCTGGTGTCCCCGCTCAGCCTCCAACACACGATACCCTTTGTGTGAAAGCAGACGACTCAGCATTTTTCGGATCTCGGCCTCGTCGTCGATGATCAAGATCGTCTTCTGGCCGTTGGTGGGAGGCACCGGCGGCGCGCCTTCGCCCGGCAGTTCGGTGACCACGCTCAGCTCGCGCGAAGTATCGCCAAATTCACTCTCTTCGATGTCTTCCGAGCGCGAGATTTCCGACACCGCGTCGTCGACTACGAGGCCAGGCGCCTCGAGTGTGCGACCGCCCTGGTCGCCGTACGAGGAGAGCGCGCCGAAGTCGAGCGGACCGGATTGATCGGAATTGAGTGCGTTGCCGTCTCGGTCGAGGTGGAGCTTTGCCAGCACCTCCGCCGGGCAATTCGGTCCGACGTAGTAAGCGTCGCCGCGAGCCTTCCGGCTATAGGCTTCGTCGATCACGCGCGAGAGCGCGGCGTCGAGCGCGACGTACGGGTAGACCTTCTTGCCGGTGACGAACTCCAGCTCGTCGATCACTTTCTTCTCGCGTGGATTGGCCATCGCGATGAACAGCCGATCGTCCCTGACGAGCACGGGCAAGATCAGATGTTTTTCGGCAATCTCACGCGGCAAGAGCTCGAGGTCGTCGAGCTTCAGACAGATTTGCGTCAGATCGATGCCTGGGATCCCATGCTGCTCGCTCAACGCTTTGAGCGCGGCGACGTCGCTGATCGTCCCCTCGGCAGCCAGCCGCGAGGCAAGCCGATCACCCTTCTGCTCCGCGAGCGCGCGATCGAGCTGCTCAGGGGTGAGCGCACGCTGTCGCAGCAGGATTTTGCCGATCTGCTTCTTGTCGCTCATCCGAAACTTTGATTATCCACGACACTGGCGACAATCTCGATGGAAAACGCCAAAAAGATCAGGGCATGCCCGGAGAATCAGCCCAACCGGCAAGCTTTTGTCGAGACCAATCGCTAAAATCGCCCCTCAGGATGGCGGCCCGCGCAGCCGCCATCAGGCGGCCATAGAAGTGCAGGTTATGCTGGCTGAGCAGGCTCAGACCCAGGATCTCGCTCTGCAGGTACAAATGGCGCAGGTAGGCGCGCGAATGAGGGACGCGGCAGGCGCCGCATGCGCACTCTTCCTCGAGCGGACGTGGGTCGTCCCGGTAGCGCGCGTTTTTGATCGTGATCTTGCCGCCCCAGGTGAACACCTGTCCGTTTCGGGCATTGCGGGTCGGGATGACACAATCGAACATATCGATGCCGCAGCCCACCGCGGTCAGGATGTCGCTCGGCATGCCGACGCCCATCAAGTAACGCGGACGTTCCACCGGCAGCGCCGGACCGACCTGTGCGAGCGCGCGGTACATCTCCGGAATCGGCTCACCAACGCTGAAGCCACCGAGCGCGAGGCCGTCGAAAGGCAGCTTGGCCAGCGCTTCGATGTGCGAGAGCCGAAGCTCGACGTCAGTGCCCCCTTGCACGATTCCGAACACGCCTTGTCGAGGCGCGCGCGCGGCGAGGCAGCGCTCGGCCCAACGCGTGGTGCGTTCGACGGCTTCTACCAGTGCGGCGCGCGGTGAACCACCGGGCGGACAGACGTCCAATTGCATGGCGATGTCCGAACCCAACAGGCCCTGCACACGCATGGCCTCCTCGGGTGTCAGCAGCATCTTCTTGCCGTCCAAGTGGGACGCAAACTCGAAGCCGTTCTCACTGGCGCGCATGTTCTTCGCCAACGAAAACGCCTGAAACCCCCCAGAATCCGTGACGATGGTGTGCGGCCAGCGCGCAAAACCGTGGAGGCCTCCGAGCTCGGCAACCAGCTCCGGACCGGGGCGGATCCACAAGTGGTACGTGTTCATGATTTGCATGCGCGCCCCGGTCGCCATCACCTCCTCGGTGGACACGCCCTTGACCACGGCTTGGGTGCCGACGGGCATGAACGCGGGCGTGGGCACATCGCCGTGCAGCGAGCTCAGCACTCCAGTGCGGGCATGACCGGACATCTTGTCCACGCGAAATGAGATCAAGCGCGCCTCTTCGGAATCCACATCGCATCTCCGTAAGAAAGAAAGCGGTAACGAGCTAGAACCGCGTGCCGATAAGCCGACATCACCGCATCGTAGCCGGCGAAAGCAGAAACCAAAGCGAGCAGCGTGCTCCGCGGCACGTGAAAATTGGTCAACAAAGCGTCCACGATCTGAAACCGATAACCCGGTTGGATCAGGAGCCGCGTTTCGCCGTGAGTGGCGCGCACTTCGCCTGGGCGCTCTGGATCGGCCGCGCTCTCGAGCGCCCGGACGACCGTCGTGCCTACGGCCACGATCGGCGCCTTGCGCTCGCGCGCGGCGCGCACTGCCTGCACGAGCTCCGGACCGACCGCGATGGTCTCCGCATGCATCGGGTGATCGTCCAAATCGGAAGCTGTCACCGAACGGAAGGTACCGAGCCCGATTTCGAGCTCCAGACGCGCAAGCTCCACCTGCCGCTCGGACAGGCTATCGAACAACTGGGGCGTCAGGTGGAGACCCGCCGTGGGCGCGGCCGCCGAGGCCGTGCGCCTCGCGTACACGGTTTGGTAACGCTCGAAATCGGAGTCTTCCTCCGCGCGCCGCATGTAGGGGGGCAACGGCAGATGGCCCCGCTGCTCCAAGATCTGCTCGAAGTCCACGCCGCGCGAGTCGACGGCAACGAGCAGCGTCGCGTCGGCCAATTTCGAAAGCAGCTCGATCTGAATCTCGTCCCACTCGATCCGGGTGCCCACGCGGAGCGGTTTACTCGCGCGACCGATCGCCTCCCAGCGCTCGCGGCCATCGGACTCGACCGACAAGCGACGGATGAAGAGCAACTCGATCCGCCCACCGCTGCCCTTTCTGGAGCCGAAGATGCGCGCGCGTCGAACGCGGGTATCGTTTACGACCAAGAGGGCCCTGGCGGGGATCAGCTGCGCGAGCTCCTCGACCCGACCATCTCGCAACGCGTCGCCTTCGAGGATCAAGAGCCGCGCGCCCTCACGACGCTCGGCCGGGCGCGCCGCGATCAGCGCCTCCGGCAGCTCGTAGTCCAGGTCCGCGGTTTTCACGCGCGGAAACAAGCAGATTTATCGGCGGAGCGCCAGCCAAGAGGCTCTAAACGGGGCTGTCAGCGATTCTCGAACGTGATGCCGAGCCGGGTCATCTTCCGCCACAGCGTGGTGGGGCTGATGTCCAGCGCTTCGGCGGCGCGCTCGCGACTGCCATCCGATGCGCGCAGCGCCGCTTCGAGCGCCTGGCGCTCGGATTCATCCACGATATCGGCCAGGGTCTTGCCCGCAGCGCGGCCGGCCTTGCGTGGGACCTCCGGCAGTACGTCGTCGACCGTGATGAGCCCGCCGGAGCAGAGCGCGACGGACTGCTCGATCAGATTCTCGAGCTCGCGGACGTTGCCCGGAAAATCGTAGGCGATGAGCTTGTCCATCACGCCTTCGGCGGGCTTGGCGCGCGCGTTCATTTTGCGGTTGTATTTGTCCAAGAAGAACTCGGCCAAGAGCGGAATGTCTTCACGGCGTTCACGCAGGGGTGGCAAGTGAAAGCGCGCGACGTTCAGCCGGTAGTACAGATCCTGCCGGAAGCGACGCTCTTCCACGGCCAAGCTCAGGTCGACATTGGTCGCCGCCACGACGCGAATGTCGATCGTGATCGGCTTGTTTTCACCCACCCGGCGCACCTCGCCCTCTTGAATCGAGCGCAAGAGCTTGGCTTGGAAGCTCGGCGTAGTCTCGGCGATCTCGTCGAAGAAAAAAGTGCCGCCGTCGGCTTCCTCGAACAGGCCCTTGCGCGCGGAGACAGCGCCAGTGAACGCGCCGCGGGCGTGCCCGAACAGCTCGCTTTCCAAGAGCGTTTCGCTGATCGCAGCACAATTCACGGTCACGAACGGGCGGTGTGCGCGCTTGCTGTTGGCGTGCACGGCGCGCGCGACCAGCTCCTTACCGGTGCCGCTCTCGCCGGTGATCAGCACGATGGCGTCGGTCGGTGCGATCTTCACCACGCGCGTCAGCACGTCGCGGATCGACTGCGAGCGCCCGATGATCTTCTCGAGGTGGTAGCGCTCCTTGAATTCTTGGGCGAACAGCTGCACCTGGCCGTGCAAGCGGCGACTCTCGAAGGCCTTGGACACCTTCACGATCAGCTCTTGCTCGCTGAACGGCTTTTGGATGTAATCGAAGGCGCCCACGCGCATGGCCTCGACCGCGCTCTCGATCGTGCCGTAGGCGGTCATCACGATCACCTCGGTCATCGGCTGCTTCTCTTTGGTCGCACGCAGCACGTCGATACCGTCGAACTCCCCCATCCGCAGATCGGTGATCACGACGTCGTACGCGCCGGTGGCGCCAAGCTCACGGCCTTGCGCGCCATCCGCCGCTTCATCGACCTCATAGCCGCCGCCACGCAGCATCATTGCCAGCGTCGTGCGCATATTGCGTTGATCGTCGACGACGAGGATCTTGCCCATGTTGCTCGAATCGGACGGAACCGTGCAAAGACTCTAGCGCACGGATCCAAGGAAGCACACCGCGGGGCGGGCGAGCCTCTCGAGCAGCGCAATCGCTTGCTCCGATCGCGTTCGGCTCCGCTACCGGCTCTCTGGAATCTCGGATCGCTCCGCGGAAGCGCGAACGGCCCGCCGGCTCGGCCCGTTGCAGCGAGCCAAAAAGCGGCTCAACGCATGAAAATCAAAACGAACAACGCGATCGCCAAACCGGTGAGACCGATCGCGTAACCGAGCACGCTGGCTGTGCTCAGGCGGGCTCGGGGAGCCGAGCCCTGCACGCCTGCTTGGCTCCGGTCGCGCGCTGACGGCATGACCGCGCTCGGCGAGGTCCCCGGAGAACTCAGCCCGCTCAAGCCGCTCAAGCCCGTATTGGTCACGGTGCTGACACCACTGACCGTGATGCGATCTTTACCGGTCGGGGTAAAGGCGGGATCGTTGGGCAAAAGCTGCGCGGCAGGTACGGCCCCGCTGCTGAGCGCTTTCAGCGCGCCACGCACGGCCTTGCGGCGCTGTTCGATGCGTTCGCCCAACACGCGCTTCAGGATCCCGGCCACGCCACTCTGCGGTACGATCAGTCGTTCCGACTTGAGGTAAGCGCGCAGATCGTGCTCGAATTCGGCTGCGGTTTGGTAGCGTGACGAGACATTGCGCTCCAGAGCCTTGAGCACGATGCGCTCGAGCTCCGGCGGATACTTCGCGTCGATCTGCGTGGGCTTGGGGATCGCGCCGGAGATCACCAAGCGCAATGTCTCGATGTCATGCTCGCCGCGGAACAGGCGCCGGCTAGTCGTCAGCTCGAACAGCACGATCCCGAGCGAGAAGATGTCACTCCGGCGATCGACGCCTTTGCCGAGCGCTTGCTCGGGCGACATGTAGCCGAATTTCCCTTTGAGCTGGCCGGCCCGAGTTGCTTCGCTGATGCGCCCGACCGCCTTGGCCACGCCGAAGTCCACCAGCTTCACCGTGCCGTTGGTACCGATCAGAATATTGTGCGGAGAGATATCGCGGTGCACGACGCCGCGCGGGCTGCCGTCCACGTCTCGCAATTCGTGGGCAGCGTGAAGCCCCGCGGCCGCGTCGGCAATGATCCGAACCGCCAACTCCGGTGGGATCGCGCGGCGCTTGCCGGCTTCGGCGATCACGGTGTGCAGGGACTCGCCCTCCACCCACTCCATCGCCATCCACATCATCCCGTCGTGTTCGCCGACGTCGTAAACATCGACCACATTCGGATGGCGAATGCTGCGCACGAGCCGAACCTCGTCCAAGAACATCTTGATGAACTCGTTCTCGTCGGCAAGCTCGGTGAGCATCACCTTGACGGCCACCAGGCGATCGTCCTTGCTCGCTTGGGCGCGCTCGCGCGCGACCCAGACCGTAGCCATACCGCCCCGTCCGACTCTCAGCAGCAGCTCGTAGTTGCCGAGCTTGGATCCTTGCTTGAGCTCTTCGGTCATCCTAAACGTGCGGTGATTCGCCTCGATTGTGCGGCCTTCTCGCGAAACATCGCGGACAACCTAGTCTTCATTAGGCCCAAGCGAGCAGGGGGCCGTCAAGTAAGTGGAGTATGGTCGGAATCGGCGCGGGGGCTGCCGCACCGCCGACCGCTCCGCCGGGACTGGGCCTGCAGGGCGGCACGCGGTATATAGCGCCGCCGCCGCCAATGTAGGCGTTGGGCGGAGCCAGAAAGTCAGGGAATAATGTCGAGCCTGCGGGAACAGATGGGAACTGGAGACAAGCGGAGCGCCGTGATCGCCGATGCCTGCCAGGTGTTGGATGCCGAAGTGGCGGACAAAGGCGGCCTCAGCGGCATTGCCATCAAAGGAGCTTACAAGATCGTGCAAGGGATCCGCCCCGGGTTCGTGAAAGACACGGTGAACAACCTGCTCGACGATTTCTTGGACGCGGTCGACCCCGTCTATCAGGAGGCCGCCGCGAAGAAGGTGCCGGCCGGCGCCTACTTGCAACAGAACAGCGGCCGAGTCGCGCAAGCCCTGCTCGCCGTCACCGACGCCCGAGCCGCCCGAGTCGACAACGCCATGATCAAGAAAACCTACGAGAAAATGCGCGGGATGGCCGAGAAACAAGTCGAGGGCGCCGCCCCCAGGCTCGCGACATTGCTGGAAAAACACGCCGCCCCGACGGCGTGATCTCTCTCTCCCTCCGGTAACGTAAACGTGCCCGTGCACGGGCCCGGCGCTCTCCCTTTCGTCGGGATTTTGGGGTCGCCTCCTAGCAGCCCGCGTGCGCCAGTGCGGGACGGCACTAGGAAAATCAGGGCGGTTTTTCGAGTACAGGCACGGGCGCGGGCACGTTCACGGGTTCGAGAGTACGAATTAAGCGCGACACAGCGGAAAACCTCTGCTAGACACCCGCCCACTATGGGAAGCCCGCAAGATCCTCGTACCGCACGCCGCAAGCGCGAACGCCGCGCCAAAAAAAACGCTGAATGGGAGCTGAAGCGCGCCCAAGAGAACGCGCAAGCCGCGGCGCCCAAGACGCCGGCCAAGACCGCGACTTGATCTGCCCGGCCGTGTTTTCCGGCCGGATTGGTTTTTTTGGGGCATCACCCCTGAGGTGCCCCAAATCGGAGCTCTCCTTTCAGGGATGCCGTTAGCGAGCGTGCGTCCGTCGCGCTCGTAGACGGGCTTGGCCAAGCTAGTCGGCCGCAATCGCCGTGCGAGCGGCCGGATCGCCGAGTGCCCCTCGACATTTGGGGCGAGCGTGCTCAGATTCACCCGGTACTTCATGCCGCCTAATGAGCGAGTGAACCCGGAGCGCGATGACGGCCTCGCCATCGCCGAACGGCCCAAAACCAAGCGGCCGCGCAAGTACGTGGTCGTCTTCCACAACGACGACTACACGACCATGGAGTTCGTGGTCCACGTGCTGATGAAGTTTTTTCATCTGGACGAAACAGGGGCTACGACCGTGATGCTCAACATCCATCGCAAGGGCTACGGCGTCGCGGGCATCTTCAGCCGCGATATCGCCGAAACCAAAGCGGCGCTGGTGATGGACTACGCCAAAGAGCACGGTCACCCGCTCAAGTGCACTGCAGAGCCGGAAGGCTTCGGAGGGTCCGACGAGTGAAAGTCAGCGCTGAAGTCGAAGCAGCCTGCGCGTTCGCGCAGAGTGAAGCCATCCGTCGTCGTCACGACGTCATGACCGTGGAGCACCTGCTCTACGGCCTACTCCAAGATCCCGCCACCGCTCGCGCCGCCAAGGCTGCGGGGGGTGACGTCGACAAGCTCAAGCGCGCTTTGGATCGCTTCCTCGACGAGGAAGTGAGCCGCGTACCCGAGCCGGAAGAGCTCGATCTGAGCGCGTCTCGCGGCTTTCAGCGGGTTCTCAGCCGCGCCGCGATCAACGTACAGAACAGCGGAAAAGAAGAGCTGAAGGGCCACAACGTCCTGATCGCGATCTTCAGTGAACTGGATTCGGCCGCGGTCGCTGCGCTGACCGAAGCTGGGCTCACTCGTTATGATCTGGTGAACTATGTCTCCCACGGAGTGAGCAAAGATGGCGATGACGAGGACGCACTGACCTCCGGCGAACGCGCCGGCGACCACGACGAAGATGCCGACGCGGCGCCCCCTGCCGATGCGCTCGCGAAATTCGCGATCAATCTGAACGAGCAGGCCAAAGCGGGCAACATCGAGCCGCTGGTCGGCCGCGAAAAAGAGCTACGCCGCGCCATCCAAGTGCTGTGCCGGCGGCGCAAGAACAACCCGATGTTCGTGGGTGATGCCGGCGTCGGCAAGACCGCGATCGTCGAAGGCTTGGCCGCGAAAATCGTCGCCAAGGACATCCCGGCGCCGTTGGCGAATGTGGTGATCTACGCGCTGGATATGGGCGCGCTGGTGGCTGGCACGCGCTTTCGCGGTGACTTCGAGAACCGCGTCAAAGCGGTGCTCAAGCAAATCGAGAGCCTGCCCCACGCCGTGCTGTTCGTGGATGAGATCCACACCATGGTCGGCGCGGGAGCGGCCAGCGGTGGCACGCTCGACGCCGCGAACTTGCTGAAGCCAGCGTTGGCCAACGGCAAGCTCCGTTGCATCGGCGCAACCACGTTCGAGGAATACCGCTCGCACTTCGAAAAGGATCGCGCGCTCGCGCGTCGCTTCCAGAAGATCGACGTGCTCGAGCCGAGCTTGAGCGAAACGATTCAGATCTTGAAGGGCCTGCGCGGCCGCTACGAGGAGTTCCACGGTGTCGCCTACACGGACGCGGCGCTCGAAGCCGCGGCGACGCTCGCCGATCGGCATTTGCGCGACAAAAAGATGCCAGACAAGGCCATCGATCTGATGGATGAAGGCGGCGCAGACGCCAAGCTGGAAGCAGCGATCGATGCCGAGACGGTGATCGTGGACGTCGAACGGATCGAAGCGGTCCTCGCGCGCATGGCGCAAATCCCGCCGCGTCAGGTCACCGCAGACGCGAAATCGGCACTCAAGAACCTGGAGTCGGACCTGCAGAAGGCCGTCTTTGGCCAGGACCGCGCGCTGGCTGAGCTGGCCTCGGCGATCAAGCTCTCACGCGCCGGGCTACGGCCAAAAGAAAAGCCGATCGGTTCGTACCTGTTCACCGGCCCGACCGGCGTCGGCAAGACCGAAGCGGCCCGGCAATTGGCCAAAACCATGGGCATCGAGCTGATTCGCTTCGACATGAGCGAATACATGGAGCGCCACACCGTTTCGCGCCTGATCGGCGCCCCTCCCGGCTACGTCGGTTACGACCGCGGGGGTCTCTTGACTGAAGCAGTGGCCAAGACGCCGCACGCGGTGCTGCTCTTGGACGAGATCGAGAAGGCACACCCGGACGTGTTCAACGTGCTCTTGCAGGTCATGGATCACGGCACGCTCACCGACAACAACGGAAAGCAGGGTGATTTCCGGCACGTGGTCCTGATCATGACCAGCAACGTGGGGGCCCAAGATCTCGCCCGCGGTATGGTCGGCTTCGGCAATCGCGACGCGCAAGGCAGTGATTCGTTGGCCATGCGCAACACCTTCAGTCCGGAATTCCGCAATCGCTTGGACGCGCGCATCGCCTTCGATCCGCTGTCACCCGCGGTGATGAACCGAGTGGTGGACAAGTTCATCCGTGAACTAGGCGACCAATTGGCGGACCGTGACGTCACGATCGAGCTGAGCGAATCCGCCCGTGTGTACCTGGCGGAGAAGGGCTACGACAAATCGAACGGCGCCAGGCCCTTGGCCCGGCTGATCCAAGACGAGATCAAGAAGCCGCTCGGTGACGAGCTCCTGTTCGGTCAGCTCGAGCACGGCGGGCACGTGATCGTCCGCGCCGAAAACGGCGCGATCACCTTCGACCTGCGCGGCGTCGATGCGCAGGGCGTGCCCCACCCGCGGCTCTTGAACTAACCGCGCTGAACGCGGCGCGCCGGCTTGGACTTTTTCATCGACCGCGGTGGCACGTTCACCGATTGTTTGGGGGTCGATGAGCACGGCGCGCTGCGCCTAGCCAAGGTCCTGTCGTCGGACCGCGCGCCGCTCGAGGGCATTCGTCAGCTGCTCGCGCTCGGCGCGGATCAGCCGATCCCCGCCTGCCGCGTTCGCATGGGCACGACGCTGGCGACGAACGCGCTGTTGGAGCGCAAGGGCGAGCGCTTTGCGCTGCTGATCACGCGCGGCTTTCGCGATCTGCTTCAGATCGGCACCCAAGCCCGCCCAGACCTGTTTGCGCTCGCGATCCAGAAACCAGGCGTGCTGTACGAAGAGGTCCTCGAGCTGGATGCGCGCGCGGACCGTGCTGGCGTCCCGCTGGAGCGCCCGAATCACGCTCGGCTCCTCTTGGAACTGACGGCGCTACGCGCGCGCGGCATCGACAGCGTGGCCATCGTGGTGCTCGGCGATCACCGCACCGGCGCGCTCGAGCGCGAAATCGAGGAAATCGCTCGCGCTGCGGGCATCGGCGAAGTCTCGCTCTCCCACCAGCTCGCGCCGCGCGTCGGGCTGCTTCTGCGTGGAGACACCGCCAGCGTCGACGCTTATCTCAGCCCGCGTTTGGCTCGCTACCTCGAGACGCTGCAGGCCGAGCTCCCCGGAAGCACGTTGCAATTGATGCAATCGAGCGGCGGCTTGTGCGATGCCGCGCACTTTCGCGGCCCGAACGCGCTGCTGTCCGGACCGGCCGGTGGCA
This sequence comes from Pseudomonadota bacterium, assembly GCA_037200885.1. Lineage (GTDB taxonomy): Bacteria > Myxococcota_A > Polyangia > Polyangiales > Polyangiaceae > PMG-095. The sequence goes on along the minus strand of JBBCIN010000002.1, from coordinate 1,480,042 downwards.
GCGTGGCCTTGGCGCAGATCGCGAACGGTCTGGGTCTCGGGCAAGTGCTCGGTTTCGACATGGGCGGCACCTCGACGGATGTCTCGCGCTATGCGGGCGAATTCGAGCGCCGCTACGAGCACGAGATCGCGGGCGTACGCTTGGTGGCGCCGATGCTGGCGATCCACACCGTCGCGGCCGGAGGTGGCTCGGTCTGCCGCTTGCGCGATGGTCGCCTCACCGTCGGCCCCGATAGCGCGGGCTCCGATCCCGGTCCACTCTGCTACGGGCGCGCCGGCGCGCAGGCCTTGACCGTGAGCGACGTGGACTTGGCGCTCGGGCGCTTGGTCACGCATCGCTTCCCCTTCCCGCTCCAGCTGCCGCCGGTGCTGACCGCGCTCGAACGAATCGCCGCCGAGCTGCGCGAAAACGGCCATTTTGCTGACGTTCGGAGCGTCGCCGAGGGTTTCTTCGAGATCGCCAATCGCAACATGGCCGAAGCGCTGCGCCAGGTCTCGGTCGCGCGTGGTTTCGACGTGCGCGAGCATGCCTTGGTCGTGTTCGGCGGAGCGGGCGGCCAACATGCCTGCGCGCTGGCGCGCTTGCTGGGCATCGCACAAGTGGTCTTTCATCCGCTGTCGGGCGTGCTGTCCGCGTACGGCATGGCCTTGGCCGATGTCAGTCACCACGTTTCGGCCGACGCCGGCTCGCGCCCACTGACCGACGCACTGCTCGCCGAGCTCGAGCCAACTTTCGAAGTCCTGGAGCGGCAAGCGCGCGCGGTCGTGGAAGCGCAGGCAGGCACGCACGGTAGCGAGTGCATTCGGCGGCTCGATCTGCGCTACGCGGGCAGCGAGACCACCCTCACTCTGCCGCTCGTTCGCGCGAGTGCGGGCGCGGACGACCTGCGCCAACGCTTCGAAACGTCGCACGCGCGGGATTTCGGGCATGCCCGGCCAGACGCAGAGCTCGAAGTCACGGCCCTGCGCGTCGAAGCTCGCGTCTCGTCTGCGCTCGGTCACGCGCGTCCCGCAGGCCTCGCGGATGGCGCTCCATCCCAACCGGGACGGCACACCACGCTCTGGCATCGCGGCCAACGCTACGAGAAAGTACCGGTTTTCGAGCGTGAATCGCTCACCGCGGGCGCCCGGATCCGCGGCCCCGCTCTGATCGCCGAAGCGGTCGCAACGATCGTGGTCGACCCCGGTTTCGAGCTCGAGTGCCATGCCGACGGCATCTTGCTGGCGCGCCCCGAAGCCGAGAGCGCGTCCGAAGTCGCTGACGTGCCCGCCAACGACGAAAGCGCCGCCCCCGACCCAGTCACTCTCGAGGTGATGAGCAACGCGTTCATGTCCATTGCCGAGCAGATGGGGCACACGCTCCAGCGCACGGCGCAGAGCACCAATATCCGCGAACGCTTGGACTTCTCGTGCGCCATTTTCGACGCCCAGGGCGGCCTAGTCGCCAATGCTCCGCACATCCCGGTGCACCTGGGCGCGATGAGCGAATCGGTGCGCGCGGTGCTCGAAGCGCACCCCGGGCTGTCCGCAGGCGACGTCTTCGTAACCAATGATCCGGCCTCGGGAGGCTCGCACCTGCCCGACATGACCGTGGTTCTGCCGGTACACGACGCGAGCGGCGAGCTTCGCTTCTTCAGTGCCACGCGCGGGCATCACTCGGACATCGGCGGCATCACGCCCGGCTCGATGCCCGCCTTTTCGAGTCAGCTGTCCGAGGAAGGCAGCGTATTTAGCGCGTTGTGCGTCGCCCGCAGCGGGCAGCTGGATCGCGCGCTGATCCTCGAAAAGCTCACGCGCGGCCCCTATCCCGCGCGTCGCCCGCTCGAGAATCTGGCGGACATCGAGGCGCAGATTGCCGCCGCCCGAACCGGTGCCCGCATGCTCCACGAGTTGGTTCGAGAGCGCGGGCAAGCTCGAGTCGCCCGTTACATGCGCGCGGTGCAGGACCTCGCGGGAGACAGCGTGGCGCGCGTCATCCGCGAGCTACCCGAAGCGAGCTACCGCTTTGACGACCGACTCGACGACGGCACGCCGATCGCGGTCACCGTGCACGCCTTCGGTGGCAAGCTTGCGCTCGACTTCGGCGAAAGCGGCGCAGAATCGCCGGGGAACTTGAATGCGCCGCGCGCCGTCACACTCGCCGCCGTGCTGTACGTGCTGCGCGCGCTGGTCGGTCGGGCGATTCCGCTCAATAGCGGCTGCTTGCGCGACGTCAGCGTGGACATTCCCGAGCGCAGCATCTTGAATCCAGCGCCGGGTCGCGCGGTGGCCGGGGGCAACGTGGAGACCTCGCAGCGCGTGGTCGATGTCCTGCTCGGCGCGCTCGGCCGCGCCGCTGCTAGCCAGGGCACGATGAACAACGTGAGCTTTGGTCAGCAGCGCTTCGGCTACTACGAGACAATCGCCGGTGGCGCCGGCGCGGGTCCGGGCTTCCGTGGGGCCAGCGCGGTGCACACCCACATGACCAACACGCGCATCACCGATCCGGAAATCATCGAGCAGCGTTTTCCGGTGCGGATCCGTGAGTTTTCGCTGCGGCGCGGTTCGGGCGGCAGTGGACTCTACCCCGGCGGCGACGGCGCCTGCCGTGAGTACGAGTTCTTGGAGCCGCTCACGGTCTCACTTCTCTGCGAGCGGCGCTTGACCGCACCCTTCGGCCTCGCCGGAGGCGGCGCGGGCGCGCCCGGACGGAACTTCCACAATGGCCGAGAAATACCCGGCCACGCGGTCTTCGAGGTAGCCGCCTTTGACCGCCTGCGGATCGAGACGCCCGGCGGCGGCGGTTACGGCGTCGCCTGAGCCGGCTCTCGCGCTAGCGCGTCTTTGGCGGCTAGAGCCAGCGCGCAGCTGTTCGTTTGCCGTTGCTGGGCCATCACCGTCTCCGGATTTTGCACTACGCGGTCGCCGACCGGCACGAAATGGCCCGCGGCATCCGCCTTCAACCGGAGCAACGGAGTCTTGGTCTTCAGGTCCCAGATGCCGATGCGGGCCGCATGCGGTTCGCGTTGCACGCGCTCGTCCGGTGTTTCCCCGGCGTCTGGCGCTTCTGGTGGTAGGCCGCCCTCGGGGTCCTCGTCCAGCACCAAGGTGAAGTAGCGTGAGCGCGAGAGCAGCTCGATCGCGACCGGCACATCCCGCTTCGATACGCTGTCCAAATCGCGATCGTAGGCGTTCAAGCCGAGCTCGGTGTCGGCCTCGTGCACCTCGTCGGTCCAATCACTCGAGAGCACGCGCAGCGCGCGATAAGCGAGCCGCATGTTGTAAGGACGCGGTGGCTCGTTGCAGGCGTTCCACTCGTTGCACAAAAGACCGGAAACGCAGTCGGATGTGACGCGGCAGGTTGGCCCCTTGGTAGGATCGGACGCGCCCTCGCGCACGAACAAGCACGAGGTGAAGCCATCGTGGAGCGAGACCCGTGCCGCGGCGCGAATGGCTTTCACCGAACCGGTGTTCGCCATGCGCAGCCGGAAATACACGCCGGGACTGGTGCTGATCTTCTCCAGCGAGGCGCTGGGGTCGACGAAGTTGCCCGGGAAATTCGCGGCGAGCTCGCGCACCCAGCCTTCGACTTGCTCCCGGAAGGGCAGGATCTTGGGGCCCAAGGTTTGCGCGATCGCGCGCTGCTTGGCCATCACCTGGCTGCGTCGGGTCTCGATCTGGCCCTGCGCGATGCGCCAGTAGACGACGCTGAATGCGCCCAGCGCGACCGCCGTCCAGAGCCAGAACTGCGGCGGAATCGAAGCCATGCGCACACGCCCGAGGGCGATCGCGCGACGGCGTTCGGCCCGCGCCTGGTTCAACGAGGGCAGGCCGGAATCGGTAACTGCTTTGCTTTTGGACAAGGCCACGCGGGTTCGACCCTTCAAGCGACGAAGGGAGCCACTCCGAACCGGAGCCGCTCCCTTCGCATCGATCGGCGGGCAGCTGAGCGCTGCCGCCGATCGCCCGCTTTCACTTACCCAAGCGGCCGACCATGAAGCTCACGTTCGGATAGCCCGCGAACGCCGCGGTCTGGAACACGCTCTTTACGACTAGCGCCTGCACCTTGCGATCGACCTGGAGCACGACCACTCCGGGAAATTCCTTGCCCGGGTTGATTTGCTTCCAGAGCTCACGCTTGTTCTTGAGCACGTTGAACAGCTCGTCCACGCGCTGCAGGCGGTTGGCTTCTTCAATCGCCCGCGTGTTGCCCGCGGGCGTGCCGTCGACCAAGATTTGCGTACCGGTGATGGCCACCATCGGCGCCTCGGTCATGTCCATCACGTTTTCCGCGTTGGGCAGCTTGACGTTCTTGTCCACGGGCAACTCGCCGGAGGCCGAGAAGCTCGCGAGCAAGAAGCACACGATGCACAAGAGGAAGTCGATGAACGGGATCAGCGGCACTTCGTGATTCGTCGCGCGACCGCCACCGCCGACGACCTTCTTCTTCACGAAGGCGAGCGGGATGGCGTGCATCAAGCGACGGCCGGGGACGGCAATCGGCTGATGAAAACGGCTGAGTGCTTTATCGGACGACATTTCAGTTCACCGCGAAGGTCACGTTGAAGGACGGCACTTTTTCGCTCTTGCCGGCGAAGTCGAAATCACGCTTCGGCGTGTAGATCGCGTCGATGACCGCGATAACGTCGGAGAACGGGGTGGTGTTGTCGGTGTGCAGAATGGCCAAATCGAACTTCTTGTCCGAACCGGCGCGATGCGCACCGTTTGCCGTCCACTCTTCTTCGATCTTCTTAGCGAGATCGGGAAAGCGAATGTCGCCGTTCGTACCGGTGGGCACTGCCTTGCGGTCGACGTCGATCGTGTTGACGACGGTGTTGCCCTCTTTCCAAACGAGTTGGAACTTGGTCTCACCCTTCATCTCGACGTTGAGCTGCTTTTCCTTCTTCTGCTCTTCCGGCGGTTCGTCCTTCGGGGGACCCGGGACGCGCGCGTCGGCGTTGATGCGAGCCATCTGGGACCAAACCGCGGTCACCAGGAGGAACGCCACCAAACACAGCAAGAAGTCGATGAACGGAATCAGCGGGATTTCGTGGTTGGTCGCGCGTTTGCCGCCGTGACCGCCGCCAGTGTCAATACCAGCCATGAGTCGGCTCCCTTACAGAACTTGTTCTGAGTACGACAAGCGGGCCCGGCCAATCCTTGGCTGGGCCCCGCCGTTTTTCGCGTTGACGCCTCGCCCGTCGGACGAGACGATCGAACGCGTACGACTCAACCGTCGATGCCTTGGAGGTTCACCTTCTGGCGGTTCGCGACCACCAGATTGAGGACCTGCACGGAGGCTTCGTTGATGTCGTCTTCCAGACTCTGGGTCTTGCCGTTCAAGACGGAGAAGCCGATCAGCGCCACGATCGCCGAGAGCAGACCGAACGCCGTGCAGTTCATGGCTTCGGAGATACCTTCCGCGAGAATGCGCGCCTTTTGGCTCGGATCGACCGACTCGCCGCCGACTGCGCCGAATGCCTTGATCAGACCAACGATGGTTCCGAACAAGCCGGACAGCATCGCGAGGTTCGAAAACATGGCGAGGAAGCCAGTGCGCTTGCTGATTTTCGGCATCTCACGGAGCGCCGCTTCGTCCATCGCTGCCTGAACTTCTTCGTCCGGGCGATTCACTTTGACCAGACCCGCTTGCACGATGCGCGCGAGGGGCGCGTTCGCTGCGGAGCACATCTTCACGGCCTTGGCCACGTCGCCGGCCAGAATGCACTTTTGCATGGTCGCGAGGAAGACGTCTTTGTTGATCGAGGAACCGAACAAATAGACGGCCCGTTCGGCGATCGTCGCGATGGCGCAGATCAGCCAGAAAAGGATGATCCACATTGCCCAACCACCCGCCTGAAAGTGGTGCCACATACCAGACATTCTGATTACCTTCCTGCTGTTGCTTCTTACGTTTGTGTCACTCGCCGGATAGAGACGTGCGCCACAGAAAACCAATGCGACCCATGATGCCCGGGACGCCATGCCCGCTGTTCAACCGATCAACCAACTCGAAATGGCATCGGAGCTTCTTGGACCGCGACATCTTGCTGAAGTGGACCCCTTACAGTCAAGAGAGATTGGGTGCAGTGTTGCTGTTCGCGCAAAATTCGAAAGTTCCAGTGATCAATTTCGAAACCTCCCTTGTTTTGTATTGTTTCGCAGGTCGGCGAAGGGCTCGCACGACGCACGGGTGATGACAGCGGGTGGAATCCAGACCGTTCGCGTAGAGCATGGGCAGTTACTCAAAAGCGGGCGGTCACGAGCGCGCATGCAACTGTCTGCCAAATCCGATCGCGGGCGGGTGCGAGCTCGCATGCTCGCCCTCGAGCGCAAAGTACGCGCGCATAGCGGAGTGCTTAGCGAAGCGCTCTGTCCGAATCCGCACGTGCGCTGATGTGGGCAGAAATCAGCGCTCGAGGTCCAAACGCCCTAAACGGTAAGCGCCCAGCAAACACGACATGTAGGCGAACCGTGACTGAACGAGGACAGCTGGATCGGCCGGAAGGCCGCAAAATCATGCCGCAATACGCAAGCTTGCGCTGCGTCTTGCGGGGTGGCTATAGTCGCGATTCGCTGAGATTGGGCGTCCTGCCGATGCGGCTTGGAAAGCCAACAACACACACGAGAGTATTGAGAAGGGAATAGGGGAATGCAGCTCCTGCTTCTTGCAGCCGAAGGTTCCAGCGGATCCAGCCAATTAGCCGAGGCGTTCAAACAGAACCCGACCTTCATGGTTCTGAACATGATCGCTTCCGCAATCGTGCTGACGATCGTGATCGAGCGCCTCGCGTTCCAACTCACGAAATATCGTGTGAATTCGAAGGAATTCTTCGCTCAGGTCAAAAAACTAGTCGCGGCGGGTAACATCGACCGCGCAATCAAGCTTTGTGAGGCCAGTGACTATCCGATCCTCCAGCTCGTGAAGGCGGGGCTCACCCACGCCAACAAGGGCGGCGACGAGATCGACGCCGCCTTGAGCGAAAAGCTCTCCGAGCTGAAGCCTCAAGCCGAGAAGCGGATCGGCGCTCTCTGGTCGCTCGCGAACATCTCGACCCTGATCGGGCTGCTCGGCACCGTCAGCGGTCTGATTCTGACCTTCGGCTCGATCGCCGCGCCGGGTCTGAGTCAGTCCGACAAGCAGCGCATGCTGTCGAACGGCATCGCGGAGGCCATGTACAACACCGCGCTCGGTTTGGGCATCGCCGTGTTTTGCATGATCACGCACATCATCTTGCACACGCGCGCCAAGGCCATCCAGCACGACCTGGAGACCACGGTGGAACGCACGTTCAACATGCTGACGATCGCGCAACGTCCGGGACAGTACTGATCGAGCGCTTCGCCTCATGTCAGAGTTAACGACGGCGCAGCGTAGTAAGATCCGACGGCTGAGTCAGCCCAAGGAACTCACTCCGGACGAGGAGGGTGGCGAGCTCAACATCGTCCCCTTCCTCGACATCATCATGAACATCCTGATCTTCGTCTTGGCGACGGTGGCAGTGACGTTCACGGCGACAATCGACACGACGCCCCCGGCCAGCAAGAGCTCGGGCGTCCGCGCCGAGGTCCCTTCGGAGGCGCTGAATCTCACGGTGCTGATCGTGAACGACGGGTTTTCGCTGAAGGCAGCGGGCGGCAACATCGCGCCCGGCTGTCAGGGCCCCGGCGCAGGCATTGCCATTCCGTTGAAGAGCGGCAAGTACGATCTGGAGGCGCTCACCGCATGCGCGAGTCGCCTCAAGAAGGCCTCGCCGGACTTCGCGGACGAAAACCAAGTCTACATCACCGGTAATTTCGGTACCGACTACCAGACGATCATCGACGTCATCGACGCACTTCGAGCCGACCCGCAAGGCGAAGCCCTGTTCGAGAACGTCAACTTCAAGGTGCCCAAATGACTCAGGCAGTTCCGCCGGGCGGTGCGCCGCCCGCGCAACCCCCTGCCCCCAAGGCGTCGATCGTCACTTACAAGGCGGCGCTCAGGCGGGCCATCCGGCGCAACGCGCACGAGCCGGAGATCAACTTCCTGAACATCACGGCGATGCTCGACATCATGACCATCATCTTGGTCTTCTTGCTGAAGACGCTCGGTGAGTCGAGCGCGGCGGTGCCGCAGAGCGACGACTTGAAGTTGCCGGTTTCGATCGTCAAGAGCCCGCCTGGCCAAGAAGGCGTGCTGGTCACGATCTCGAAGAGCCAAATCATCGTCGGCGACGCAAAAGTGCTCACGCTTCCCGGCCGCGAATCGACCGCCCAAACCGGCGTCGGCGCGCGCTACAAGCGGGGCGGCCCGAACGACATGTACATCGTGCCGCTGGGCAGCGCGCTACAGTCCGCCCGACGAACGGACAAAGCCATCCGCGCCGCCAAGGGTCTCGACCCCTCTTCGTCCGAAGCGATCATCATCGCCGATCAGACCACACCCTATCGCCTGTTCATCGAGGTGCTGTTCACGCTCGGCCAAAGCGAATTCGGCAAATATCACCTGATGGTGATGCAGGGTAAAAAGAAGTGACTCCGTGAGGGGTGCGCCGCTCTCCCCTCACTCTTTCCCTCCGTGCCCGTGCCCGAATCTCCCGCCTCCCCTTCATCCTGCACGAGAAGGGGGCGCTGGCGCTCCCGCATCGCACCTCGCTTGGGCGCCGTGTTCCCAGCGCTGGACGCCGAGCGAGATTGACCGCCAAAACGCTCGAAACGGGAGAGCAAGAGATTTTGGGGTTCGCGCCGTGGCGCCGTGGCACGTCGTGGATAGCTCGCGCCTCGTCTCCGGTTCGCTAACCCCAAAGCCGGGAATTGCGCGGGCTTTGAGCTGCGATGCGGGAACGCGATCGCCCCTCCGGCCCGTCATCAAGGTGCGCTCGGCCCGCCCCCACGTCCGTTTCCGGCCGCGAAACCCGCGCTTGCGCCGCCCCAGATCCCCATGCTACACACTGTCCACTCTGGCGCACGGGTGCTGCCAAGAGCCGCGTGGCGGGTCTCAGGGTCTCTGAGCCTGGCTTCGCGACTCGGACCCGCTACCACGTTAGCGGTCCAACCAGCGGCCGTTTTTTGCGTAGCCCGCATCGAAGCGCGTGTCCTGTGGCCGCCGGAGCGTAGGGCGCCCGCGCGCGCCGCGGAAACCGATCGTGATTGAACTCGGGCTAGTCGTCGGAATCGACGTGGTTGGGCTGGTGCTTGCGCTGCTAATGTGGCGCGGGGTATCGCTGCGCGACGCGGGTCCGGTTGCGCTTCGCCGGTTGGGCAGTGCCCTCGAGCGCGCGGCTCGTGCCTTCCTCTGGCAAGAATATCGACTGATCGGCATCGCGACCTTCGCGCTGCTCGTGCCCACGCTGATTCTGAGTGCCACGGGCTCCGCTGGCGCCGGCCCGGAGACTCGACTGACAGTCGCATTTTGGGGCGCCACAGGGCTGTGCCTCGGAGCGCTCGGTAGCACCTTGACCGGTTATGTGGGGACGGTGATGGCGGTGCGCGGCAGCGTGCGCGCCGCAGCGGCAGCGAGCGCCAGCGTCGATGGCGCGCTCGGCGTTGCCATGCGCGCCGCGGGCTCGGCCAGCTTGTTCGGCGAGACACTGAGCGGCCTCCTGGTCTTGGCGTTGTTCGGGCTTCTGTTCGCGATTCAGGGAGGGTTTGCCCTGCCTAGCGAGCAGTCGTTGCCCCTGGCCAGCCATGTCGTACGGCTGCTTCCGGGCTTTGCGCTCGGGGCGACCGTGAGCGCGCTCGTTCTGCAACGAGGCGGTGGCGCATTTCACGCGGCCGGCGGCGTGGGCTCCGATCAGGCGGGTGAACGCGACGCGGGCCTGGATCACGATGACGCGCGGAACCCGGCCGTCGTTGCCGAGCTGGTGGGGGATCACGTGGGCGCCTCGGCGACACGCAGCGTCGACGGCTTTGCCTCAGCCAGCGTGGCCAACGTCGCCGCGCTGATGATCGGGGCCAGCCTCTCGAGCGCGACGCACGGAACCGATCCCTTGGTCTTGCTCGCGCTGCCCTTGCTCGTGCGCGCGTTCGGCGTGATCGCCTCGGCTTTCGGCGTGATCTTGGTGCGCAGTGACGAGACGAGCAGCGTTTCGTCCGCGCTGCTGCGTGGCTACTTGTCGACCACGGCGATCTCCCTGTCGGGCTTATGGGGCATCAGCTATTGGCTGTTCGGCGAGCATTTCTTGCCGGTATTCGTGAGCGGTGCGCTCGGCTTGATCTCCGTCCTGTTGGCGGCACATGCGCTGCTCCTGCGGCTCGGCCGGCGCAGCGGCGCGATACGCGACAGCAACGAGGCCCTACGCGTCGGCGGCGGGGCACTGGTCGCCGCGGGCTTGGGCGCCGGCCTGGAGACCGCGCTCCTGCCGATATGCATCTTGGGCGCGGGCCTGGCCGCGGCCGTCAGCATTGGCGCATACGGCAGCATGAGCTCGGGCATGGAGCTGAGCCTTTTGATGTTCGCGCTGGCTGCGTTTTCGGCATCACCGTTCGTGCTGTCGGTGGCAACGCTCGGTTCGATCGCCGATGGGGCCCGCGGCGTTACCGGCATGAGCAACGCCGATAGTGAGTCGAAGCGCCGCGCTGGACGGCTCGACGACGCGGGCTTTGTCGGGAGCGCGGTAGCGCGCCAATACGCGGTGTTCTCCGGCGCCCTCGCCTCGCTATTGACGGCCTGGGCGATCTCGGGCGTCGGCCGCAGCGTTTCTGGGGGGGGCGCCCCTTCCCTCGCCGCCAGCTCGGTCTTAGCTTGGTGTGGAGCGGTGGGCGCTGCGGTCGTCCTCGGTTACGCCGGGTCCGTCGCCCGCGCCGCGGTCCGCGGCGCACGCGAGGTCACGGCCGAAGTCGAGCGCCAACTGCGCGGTTTCCCGCGCGAGCACGGCATCGCCCAAGTGCCGATGGAGTACACGCCGAGCTACAAGAGCTGCGTCGACCTCACGACTACCGTGGCACTACGCCGCGCGCTGCTGCCGATCCTGGCTGGGATCGCAGCTCCGGTTCTGCTCGGGCTCGCGCTACGCTGGGTGTTCCGAGGTCCCGCCCCGGAGCTGGTGCCGCTGGGACTGAGCTGGTTCGTGGTCGTCGCCTCTCTGACCGGGCTCACCACCGCGCTCGCGTTCGATGCCGCACGCTTCACGCTCGGCAGCGTGCGCCGCGCCAACCGCGGGCGCGAGAGCGGCAACGCTTTCTCCACCACCATCACCGCCGACGCCTTGTCCGACATCTTCGGCAATGCGGCGGCCCCTGCACTGCAACTGTTGGTCAAGGCGACGGCCGCCGCCGCGCTGATCGTCACGCCCTTCCTCCTGTGAAATTCTGAGCTCGAAGCACGAGCTCCCACACTTCGAAAATTTGCCATGAACGAAATGCCGTCATCTTCCGATTCGAAACGAGGCCGCCGTGTCGTCGCTGTCTGACGCCCTCTCCACCCTTTCCGACCGCGGCCTTCGGCGTTTGCTCGGGGCACGCACGTTCCTTCGTGGCCTCGACTACGAAAAGCGCAAAGTCGTCGAGGAGGTCAGCGTCACTGACTCGAGCGCACAGGGCCGCGTGAAAGGCTCCGATCCGGACCCCTACGAGGTATCGATTCGGCTCGGTGGCGAGGGCATTACCTCCAGCTGCACCTGCCCCGCGTTCCAAAAAACCAACCAACATTGCAAGCATGTGGCCGCGCTTTTGATCACCGTGCGCAACAAAGCACGCTCGGCCCTGCCCCGGCGCGAGACGCCCGCGCAGCCGCCGCCGCAACAGCTGCACGCCGCTGGAGCACAACCGTCGAGCGGTAACAACAGCAGTAACAACGCGAGCGCCAACGGCGCTGACGCCAAGGGCGGCCGACGCAGGGACCGTCGCCGTCGCCAACAACAGCAGGCGCCGCAGCTGCCGACACCGGTCAATCACTACACGCCCCATGCAGCGCCCGCTCCCGCCGACCTGAGCGCGCGCCCGACCGGGATCGGCGCCTGGCTCGCGCCGGATGGCACACAACGCACACTCCACCTGGAGTTCCGCGTTCACGTACGCCAAGGCGGCCTGACCGTGACCGTGCTCGACATCGATAGCCGAACCCCGCTCCTGCCGAGCGTGGCGTTGAACTGGCAGGGCGTGACGCCCACCGCCGATCGCAACGCGCTTCGCGTACTCGCTCGCTTCGAGAGCGGCAATCCGCGTCATCCCGCAGTCGACATCCGCGGCGAAGACGCTTCGGAACTACTTCCGCTCCTGCGCAATCGCCGGGTTTTGCTCGAGCCCGCCCTGATGCAGCTGCGCTTTGCCGAAGAATCGCTCCGCCCCCGCTTCGATCTGGAGATGGTCGGCGCCGATACCATCGTATCCAAGGTGACCTTCGAGCGTCAGAACGACGGCCGGCGCTTTCAGCTCACCACTGGTGGCTGGTTCGAAGGCGCGCCCGGCTATCACATCGACACCAATGAAGGCATCGCCAGGCCCTTGGATCACCGCGTCTCGCCGGCCGCTCTCCGGCGGCTATTGCGCAGCCCGACGATCGCAGAACCGGCCTCCGAGCTCATCGGCATGATCACCTACGGCTTGCCCAAAGTCGCGCTCGAGATCGGCGCCGAATTGCCCGAGCTGTCCCAGGTCGCGGACGTGATCGACCTCGAGCCCACGTTTCGGATGCGCGCCACCGGTTCGCTCACGGAAGCCGAAGTGTCGCTGCGTGCGGCCTACGCCGACCTCGAGGTCGAGGTTCGCGCCGACGGCATCTCGCCACCGGTGATGATTTTGCCGCCCGAAGAGGGGCAAAAGCGGGCCAAATGCATCCGTTGCGACATCGCCGCGCAGCAACGCGCGGTGCAACTCTTGCTCGATCTGGGCCTGGAACCCGACGAGAGCGGCGAACATTTCGTAGCTCGCGCGGACAAAGCGATCCACTTCTGGTCGGAAGGCGTCGGCGCCTTGCCGGAAGACTGGGATCTGTACGTCCCCGAGGATTTGGTGGGCACCCATGTGCGCAGCAAGCCAATCTTGATGCATGCGCGCGTTTCGAGCGGCGTCGATTGGTTGAACGTCAAGATCGACTACTCGAGTGAAGGGGTTGGCGTCGATCGCGACGAGCTCGAGCGCTGCCTGCGTGAGGGGCGTAAATTCGTGCGTCTGTCGGACAACTCGTTTGCGCCTTTCGACGGCGAAAAGGTGCAAGCGATGATCGACCGCGAGATCGAGCTGATCACGGCGGCCGGAAAATCCGGCAAGATCCCGCTATCTCAAGCCGGTCGCGTGCAAGAGCTGCTCAATCAAGCCAGCAGCGCGACCGTCGCCGCCGCAGCCAAGTCGCTATTTGCGAAGCTCGCGTCGATCGACGAAATCAAGGCGGCCAAAAAGCCCAAGGGACTCAAAGCCACGCTCCGGCCGTATCAGGAGCAAGGCTTGTCTTGGCTGCAGTTCGTGCACGAGCTCGGCTCGGGCGGCGTGCTCGCCGACGACATGGGTCTCGGCAAGACCGTGCAAACGATCGCGCTCCTGCTTCACTTGAAGGCAGAGAAGAAGACGAAATCGCTGAAGGCGTTGATCGTCGCGCCGACCAGCGTGGTCACCAACTGGGTCCGTGAAATCGAGCGCTTCGGACCGAGTCTGACCACCGCGCTGTGGCACGGCGCCGGCCGTCGCGAGCAAATCGCCGATCTGGAGAGCGCGAACGTGATCATCACCAGCTACGCGCTCTTGCGTCGCGATATCGATCTGCTGAAAAAACTGCCGCTCGACTACGCCATTTTGGACGAAGCGCAGAACATCAAGAACCCGCTGAGCGCCACCGCCGCCGCCGCCAAAGAGCTCGACGCCAGTCGCCGCTTGGCGCTGACCGGCACCCCGATCGAGAATCGACTCAGCGAAATTTGGTCGATTTTCGAGTTCGTGAGCCCAGGTCTACTCGGTCCGCTACAAAAGTTCGAAGAGAAGTTCGCGCGCCCGATCGACCAAGGCGATTCGAAGCAAGCGGCTCGGTTGCGAGCCGTGATCCACCCGTTCATCTTGCGCCGCACCAAGAACGAAGTAGCCAAGGATCTGCCGCCCAAGATCGAAGTCGACAAATTGATCGACATGGCCTCCGATCAAAAGGCCATATACATGCAGGTGCTGCGCGAGGTTCGCGCGCAGGTCATGGGCGAGGTCGAGCGCCAAGGCGTGGCCAAGAGCCAATTGCATATCTTGGCAGGTTTGACCAAGCTCCGCCAAGCCGCCTGCGATCCACGTTTGCTCGGTTTGCCACGTGAGTTCAGCCACGACGACAGCGGCAAGCTGGCCGCGTTGCGAGAGCTGATAGAAGAGGCGGAATCCGGCGGTCACAAAGTGCTCGTCTTCAGCCAGTTCGTCTCGATGCTGAAGCTCGTGCGCGAAGCGCTGGACGAGGACAAGATCCGCTACGAGTACCTGGACGGCAGCACCATGGACCGCGCCGAGCGCATCGATCGCTTCCAAAACGATCCCACCGTGCCGGTGTTCCTGATCAGCCTCAAAGCGGGCGGCTCCGGCCTCAATCTCACCGCCGCCGACACCGTGATCCACTTCGATCCCTGGTGGAACCCAGCCGTCGAAGACCAAGCTTCCGACCGCGCCCACCGCATCGGCCAGAAGAAAGTCGTCACCGTCTACCGCCTGGTCGCCGCCGGCACGATCGAAGAAAAGATCCTGCAACTGAAACAAAAGAAGAAGGACCTCGTCGCCTCCGTACTCAGCGAAGACGCCGGCGGCGCCAAGACCCTCACCCGCGACGACCTGGACGACCTGTTCAAGATGGATTGACGAGAGGGCAAGGCCAAAGGCCGCGCCCTCTCCAACGTGAACGTGAACGCCCTTCCTCTCCAACGTGCCCGTGCCCGCTCTCGCCTCTCCCTCATCCTCGGTTGTTGCCCACGGTCCGCCCACAAAACGAAAAACGGAGTTCGAATTCGAATTCCGTTTTTCGTACAGGGAGTCGCCCCACACCGTGAACCGAGCGCCCCCACGAGGTGCGTTGCTGGAGCTCGATCGCCCCTCTTTTTCTTCCTAGAATTGGGGCTGCCCCTCAGGCAGCTCGCGTGCACAGGTGTGTGACGTCGGACGGTCTCGATTTACGATTTTTCGTTCTCGTTCTCGTTCACGTTGGGAGGAGAGCACTACCGGCGCATCGACACGTTCATCAGCAATCCGAGGCCCATCAGCATCGTGAGCACGCTCGAGCCGCCGTAGCTGAACAGCGGCAGCGTGATCCCCACCACGGGCAGTACGCCCATGGCCATGCCCATGTTGAATACCGCGTGCCAGAACAGGAGCGCGCCGACGCCGACGGCGAGGGCTGCGCCGAAGCGATCTTTGGCTTGAGATGCGATGTGGATCGACCAAATACACACGAACGCGTACAGGCCGATCAGCACCACGGTGCCGAAAAATCCCCAATCTTCCGAGAACACGGCGAAGGGGAAATCCGAGTATTGTTCGGGCAAAAAACCGAATTGGTTTTGCGTGCCCTGCATGAATCCCTCGCCCGTCAGCTGACCGTTGCCGATCGCGGTCTGTGACTGAAGCGCGTGCCAGCCCGTGCCCGTTTTGTCCGCTTCGGGATTCAGGAAGCTGGTGATGCGGTGCTTCTGGTAGTCACGCATCACGAACATCCAGGCGAGCGGCATCGAGATCGCGCCCGTGGCCAGCAGCGAGAGCACGCTGAACGTGCGAATGCGCATCATGGCCAACATGGACACGCACGTGAGTAGGTAGATCAGCGATGTCCCCAGATCGGGCTGTGCCATCACTGCAGCCACGGGCACCAAGATCAAGACTGCCGCGGGCGCCAGATCGACAAGCGATCTCGGCTCCGTCCGGGAATCGTTGTGGACTACCTTCGCGACCATCAAGACCAAGAAGATCTTCATGAATTCGCTGGGTTGGAAGGCAAAACTACCGAGTTGAATCCAACGCGAGGAGCCGCGGATGTCTTTACCGAGGATGAAAACCAGCCCGAGCGAGACCATGCCGCCTGCGTACAGCACCGGAGCGAGGCGCTCGTAATGCCGGTAGTCGATGGCCGCGACCAAAATGGCGATCATTGCCCCGACGACGATCCAGTAGATCTGCGTCACGTAAATGTCAGCCAGCCGCGCGCGACTGTCGTCGTCGATGTACACGCTGGTCGCGCTGTAAAGGTTGACCAGACCCAGGGTCAGGATGGCCACCACGCCGAGTAGGAGCGGCATGTCGACCATTGGTCCGCGCCGAAACGAGAAGCGATCGCCCGCCATCACAGGCTTCCGCGTTTACCAGCCGGACGAGCGGGGACCTGCGCGGAGACGCGCTTCTCCTTCAGCTTCTCCCAGTCGCGCACGACGCGCATGGCGACCGGAGCCGCGTTCTTGCCGCCGCCGCCGCCGTGCTCGATGATCACGACGATGGCGATTTCCGGGGATTTCGAGGGCGCGTAGCCGGCGAACCAGGCGTGATCGCGATTGAAGTACCAGACTTTGTCGGGATCCACGCCGCGGGGCGTGACGTGGCTCACCTGCGCCGTGCCGGTCTTGCCGGCCATGTCGAGGCCCGGGATGCGCTCCTTGTAGGCGGTGCCCGTCTTCTCGGCGACCACACCGGCCAGGGCATTCTTGACCATCGTGAGGTGATCTTGATCGAGCTCGACCATGCGCCGCACGCGCGGTGGAAAATCCTGCACGACCGTGCCATCGCTGGTCTCGATGCTACGCACGACCTGCGGCTGATACAGCGTACCGCCATTGGCCAACGCGGCGTAGGACAGCGCCAACTGCAGCACGCTGACGGTGGTCGCACCCTGCCCGATCGCCGATAGCAAGGTGAAGCCGCCGCGGAACGCCTCCTTGTAGCGCCGCGTGTACCAACTGCGAGTCGGCATTCGACCACGTGCTTCCGGATTCACGCCGATGCCGGTCTTCACGCCGAAGCCGAAATCCAGGCCAATCGCGGCTAGACGGTCGATGCTCAGGCGCGAACCGAGCTCGTAGAAGTAAGTATTGCACGACTGGACGATGGCAGAGTGCAGGTTCACTTTACGGTGCACGCCCGTGCAACGGAAGAAGCGCTTACCGTATTCGAACCCGCCGTGACAGTCGACCTCGCGGTCCGGGTCAGTCACGCGATCGGCCAAGGCGGCCAGCGCAGTGAACGGCTTGTAGGTCGAGCCCGGCGGGTACGCCGCCGAGATGGTCTTATCCATCGTGGGCTTCAACGGATCGGCGTTCAGACGCCGGAACGCGGCGCCCACCGCCTTCGTCCCGTTGCCGCCGGAGACGACGTTCGGATCGAAGCTGGGCTTGGACAGCGCGGCCAAGAGCCTTCCGGTGCGCACGTCGACCACGACCACCGCGCCCGCGAGCTGACCGCGCATGCCCTTCTCGATCGATGCCACCAGATCGATGTCCATCGTGAGCGAGATGTCGCGCCCCGGGATCGGCTCCAGCCGGCGCGGCTCCTCCAGGTATTTAGCGTCGATTTCGGCGTTGCTTTCGCGACGCGCGATGCCGCGCACCATCTTGCGCCAGCCGCGTTGGCCACGCAGGTAGCTCTCCCAACGCCGTTCGATGCCGATCGCGCCGATGTGATCGCCCGCGCGATAG
Source organism: Pseudomonadota bacterium (assembly GCA_037200885.1). Classification (GTDB taxonomy): domain Bacteria; phylum Myxococcota_A; class Polyangia; order Polyangiales; family Polyangiaceae; genus PMG-095. The sequence goes on along the minus strand of JBBCIN010000002.1, from coordinate 1,462,512 downwards.
CCGCGCTCATCGAGGCGTTCGAGCGCCTCGGCGTCGACTTCACGCATGTAGCCGACGGCGTGCGCGCCCAGCTCACCGTACGGGTAGTAGCGAACCGGAGCCGGCGTGACCTCCACGCCGGTGAGCTCCTTCTCGTGCGTCTCGAGGAAGGCGACGACGTCGCGGTCGACGTCGACTTTGAGCAAGATCTGCTGGCCGCGGCGTTTGTCCTCTTTGGGCAGCGCTTTGATGTCCGAAATGCGCTTCTCGATCGCGGCGCGCTCGAACTCGTCGAGCTGGACGACCTTCATCACCCGCGGCCAGGTCGTTTCCAGATCGATCTCGGCAGGCGTGATGTGCACGCTGTACGAGGGCCGATTGGCGGCCAGCACACGCCCGAACGCATCGCGGATCACGCCGCGCGTGGTGGCCAAGAAGCGCTCGCGCACGATGTTGCGCCGTGCCTGCGCGCGGTGCAGATCCCCCTCCACGATTTGCAGCTGCGCCAGCCGGCCGATCAACGTGCCGAAAGCGGCGATCGCCACCAGCACCAGCCAGCGGTAGCGCTGCCGAAACTCTCCGACGTCGGAGCGCTGAACTAGCACGCGCGCCTCATGTCAATGCCTCGGGCTGCGCGCGAGCCGGTGTTCCCCCTTGTCGCAAGCGCTGCGCCAAACGGAACAAGAGCGGCGCCCACAGCGCGGTCGCCACGGCGTGGGGCAGCACGATCGTCGCGACCTCCAACGGGCGGCGATTGTCGTTACCGAATACGGCCAAGAGCACCAAAATCACCGCGCTTTGCACGAGCGCGAAGATGAACGCGAGCGACATCCGGGTGAGCATGGTTTGCGCGGTGAGCCTGACGCCCGCCACGCGCGAGAGCCACCAAATCATCACGTACACGAAGGTAAAAAGCCCAATCGGCGCGCCACCGAGCAGGTCTTGAGCGTAGCCGATGGCGAACGCCAGCGCCGCGCCGCGCGGCATCGAGGGTTCGTGAACGCCCAGAAAGATCACCAGCGGTAACGCCAGACTGGGCGTCGCGCCATGCACCCAATGCGCGCCGACCAAGCTGCCCAGCGGGCCAATCAAGCGAAACAAATTCGACTGCACCAAGATGAGCAGCGCGGCGACGGCGAAGAACCCGAGGTTTCTCATATAGAGCTCCGGTAGAAGGATCAGCGCTGCTGGCGCTGTTTCTTCGACGCCGAGTTGCCAGCGCCCGATTCGCAGTCCTTGGGATCGGTCAGGATGATCATCACCTCTTCGAGGCGCGAAAAATCCACGGTCGGTTCGGCCTCGACCGATTGATAGATACCGAAGTTGCGCTTCTCGACCTTTTTCACGCGCGCGACGGGAATGCCCCGCGGAAAGCGGCAACCGAAACCACTGGTGACGAACACGTCGCCCACGTCCACGTCGTCCGTGCGCTGCACGTATTCCACGCGCGCCGAATATTTTTGCCGATCGCCGATGCCGCGGACGAAGCCTCGTGCGCCCGTGCGCTCGACCATCACATCCACGCCGAAGCCGCTGTCAACGGTCAGCTGCACGTCCACCTTTTCACCAGCGACGCGCAGCACCGTCCCGACCGTGCCATCGACCGAGATGACCGGCATTTCCGGGCGAATTACTGCGTTTTTCGTGTCTACCGTGAGGTGCGCGACGCGAAAATACTCAGTCGTGTCTTTACCCACGACTACCGCGCTGACGAGCTCTTGAGACAAAGTCTCGCGCAGCCCGAGCAAGCGGCGCAGGCGGCGATTGTCCGACTCCATGCGTTCGGAATCACTCAGCTTGCTGCGCAGGTTCGCGTTCTCGTACGCGAGCCGATTGTTGTCGGCTTTTACGTCGACGAGGTACACGTAGTCCCCCACCAAGCCCGAGACACCCCGCGCCAACAGCGCGGCGAAGTATTGAAACGGAGCAGCGACGTGGAGCAGCGCGCGATCCACCCAGCTCGTGTCCTCCGGGCGGCGGATGCTTGAACGCAGGAAGAAGAACGGTAGCGCCAAAAGCAGCACTACGATGACGATATCGCGATAGTGCTTGAACGAACCCACGCGAGCCTCAGCTCATCACCCGATGGTGACTTCCTTGAGCAGCTCGATGTGATCCAACGCTTTGCCACTGCCGAGCACGACACAGCTGATCGGGTCATCGCTGACCATCACCGGTAGCCCGGTTTCCTCGCGCAGAAGCACGTCGATGTTCTTGAGCAACGCGCCGCCACCAGTGAGCACGATGCCCTTGTCGACGATGTCGGCCGCAAGCTCCGGAGGGGTGCGCTCGAGCGCGAGCAGTACGGCTTCGACGATCGCGTTGATGGGCTCGGCGAGCGCTTCACGGATTTCATCCGAGTTGACGATTACGGTTTTGGGGATGCCGGCCACCATGTCGCGGCCTTTGACTTCCATCGTCAGCTGCGGATCGAGCTGATACGCGTTGCCGATCGTGATCTTGATGCGCTCCGCGGTCTGCTCGCCGATCGCGAGGTTATATTTGCGCTTCATGTAGGCGACGATCGCGTCGTCCATCTTGTCGCCGCCGACGCGCACGCTCTGCGAGTACACGATGCCGGCCAGCGAAATGACCGCGACCTCGGTCGTACCGCCACCGATGTCGACCACCATGTTGCCGCTCGGCTCGGTGATCGGCAGGCCCGCGCCAATCGCCGCCGCCATCGGTTCCTCGATCAGGTACACCTCACGGGCGCCCGCACTCTCGGCGCTCTCCTTCACCGCGCGCTTCTCGACCTCGGTGATACCGAAGGGCACGCAGATGATGATGCGCGGCTTGACCAGCGTGCGCCGATTGTGGGCGCGGGCGATGAAGTAGCGCAACATCGCTTCGGTGATCTCGAAGTCGGCGATCACGCCATCACGCAGCGGGCGAATGGCGACGATGTTGCCCGGCGTGCGGCCGAGCATCTCTTTGGCCTCGCGGCCGACGTTCAGCACGCGCTTCACGCCGTTCGCGTCGCGGGCCACAGCCACCACCGACGGCTCACAGCTGACGATGCCTTTACCTTTGACGTAAATCAGCGTCGTCGCCGTGCCTAAGTCGATGGCAAGGTCATTCGAGAACAGGCCGTAGAGCCAGTCGAAAATCATCGCTGTTTATTGCTCGTCTATTCAGCGAGGCGTGACGGGGGGTGCGGACGCGCCTAGCGTTGCCGGTCGAAACCGGGCGAAATGGAGCCACGTCCTAGCACGCGCCACCTTCGGCACGCAATCCGACCTGGACCAAAAGCAGCATCCGCCAGGGAGGAATGTTCGCAGTCAAAAAACCTGCGCAAGATCAAAGCCTTGCGCGGGCGCTGTTGAAGAAGATTCGAACCACCGGAGAGCTTGATGCCGCTCGGTACCATGGCTCGCCCAGGTGGCGGCGCTCAGTCGTCGTCGTCCCAGTCCTTGCCGAGGTTCTTCCAGGCAGCGCCGCCGCCGCCCCGTTCGCCCTTCTTGGGCTCCTCGGTCCCGCCGCGGGCCTTCTTCTTCTTCTTCTTGTCGTCCCAATCGGACCCAGCCCCAGCACCGGGTGCCGGACGCGCACGGCGCCCCTCGGGTGGGCGGCCGGTGGTGTCCATGCCTGGCGGGGGCATCGGCGGAAAGCCACCGCCGCCGCCGCCGCCCGAATAGCCGCCACCGCCACCGCCACCGCCCGCGTAACCACCGCCGCCACCGCCGCCGTAGGCAGGACGCGGACGGTCGCTCGCGCCACCCGGTGCGCCTGGCGCGCCGCGCGGATGCGCAATGTTGAGCATCAAGCGACGACCGCGCAGATCGAAATTGCGCAGCGTGGTGATCGCTTCGTTCGCCGCTTCGGCGGTGCCCATGGTGATGAAACCAAAACCACGCAGGCGACCATCAGGACCAACCGGCAAATGAATGCGAGCAACAGGACCGATGTTGTTGTCGGTGAAGATCTGCGTCATCTCCTGCTGGCTCGTGTCGTACGGCAAGTTGCCGACGTAGAGCGTGCGATCTTCGGTCATCTGTGGACCGCCGCTCGGGCCACCACCTCCACTGCCCGCACCTGCGCCGGCGCCTGCAAATCCCGGTGCATCACCGCGACGCGGTGGCTCCGAAGAAAAGGGACGCACGGAGATCGCGCGGCCTGCTTGTAGTGAGCCGTCCAGCTTGTCGCGTGCAGCGATCGCTTCTTCGGACGTGGCGAAGGTGACGAAGCCAAAGCCACGCGGTCGCCCCGTTGCACGATCGCGCGGCAGACTCACGTCCACCACTTTGCCCCCCGTTGCTTCGAACAATTGCCTCAGCACGTCTTCGCTGATGGACTCGGGCAAGCCCGCCACGAAGAGTTTTCGTGCATCCTCGGTCGCCATTTTCTTTGTCTGTTCCCTAAATTAATCCGCTGCGCTCCGGCGATGGCCGGAAGAGGCGCAGAATCCGGGTTTGACGATAACTGCCTGTGAATCGCCATTCAAGTCAGCAGTTTGTGCGGTCGCCGGCCAGGCAGCCGGCACGGGGCTTGCACGCTCCCGTCTGGACTGGTCGGGAGGGGCGGTCGTGTAAGCTCGGGCGGTCATGAAGCTACGTGTGATCAGCAACCCAAGTGCCGGCAGCGGTAGCGCGCTCAGGCGGCTCCCCGCGCTGAAACAACTGCTGGAGGACCGCGGAATCCAAGCCGAGTTCGTCGAAACCCGTGCCCCCGGTGACGCCACGCGACTGGTGCACGAGGCGCGCGCCGACGACGTCGAATGCCTCGCGGTCATGGGCGGTGACGGCACCTTGAACGAGGTCAGCCAGGGTTACTTGGATCCCGAAGGGCAGCCGCTCGCCGGTCCCGACCTGGCGTTGATCCCGTCCGGCACCGGTGGAGATTTTCGCAAAACCTTCGCTCTGGGCGCCACGCTCGAAGAGGCGGTCGAGCGCCTAGCCACCGCTGTGGCTCGCCCGCTCGACCTCGGTCTACTCGAGATCAGCGCGCACTCGGGTGAAACCGTCCGTCGTGCGTTCGTGAACATCACCAGCTTTGGCCTGGGCGGGCTCACCGATCGCTTGGTCAACGCCGGGCCCAAGTGGATCGGCGGACGCGCCGCGTTCTTCGTGGGCTCACTGCGTGCGCTGATCAGCTACGCGAACGCGCCCGTGCGTTTGCGTGTCGACGGCGAGATCGTGCTCGAGGCGCCGATTGTGAATGTCGCCATCGCCAACGGCCAGTATTTCGGCGGCGGCATGAAGATCGCGCCCGACGCTTTGCCGGACGATGGCTTGTTCGACGTGATCGCGATGCATGATTTGACGCGCGCTCAAGGCGTCGCGCTCGCGCCGCGCATCTACCAAGGCACACACCTAGGTCAGCCGGGAGTGCGCTTCGCGCGGGGATCGTTGATTGAAGCCGAGAGCTTGGTGCCGCGCGCGGAAGTCCTGATCGACATGGACGGCGAGACTCCGGGTCGCTTGCCGCTGGTCGCGCGGGTGGCGCGGGGCGCGCTCAAGATTCGGGTGTAATGGCTGCCGCGGCGCGGCCGCCGCCGAGTTCCCGCGGCGGCGGAGGAACGGCGAACGCCGCAGGGGAACCCGCGGCGCGCAGCGTGCGCGTGAAGAAGTACACGCCCACGACCAAGAGACCGAAGCACGCCCATTGCGCGGGCGTGAGCCCGCAGTAGCGAGGGTCGACCGCTGCGGTCAAGCCGCCGCTTTCGGCGATCGGCTCCTCGACGCGCAGGAAGTCGAGCGCGAACCGCACCGGGGCATACGCGATGGTGATTGCTCCGATGTAGAAACCCCAGGGACGCGGCTTCCGACGAAGCCACAAGATCGCTAGCGCCAGCGGAATCGTGAGTAGCATCTCGTAAAGGCCGAGGTCGAAGCGCCCGCCGCCGGGATATTGCACCGCGAACCAAGCGTCACTGGCGAGACCCGGATGGTCGTGCGCGATACTACAACCCGTGCGGCCGAATACCCAGGCTGCGGGAAAGGAGCTCGCAACCACATCGGCATACGGCAAGATGTCGGCCTTGTAGCGCCACTTCCACAAGAAGCCGCCGATGATGGCGCCCGAAAAGCCACCAAAGCTCGACAGACCTTCCCAGATCCGAAACAGGGAGAGCGGGTCACGGAGCACTTGCCCTGGGTAATAAAAAATCACGTCCAGCATGTGGCCGCCCAGAAAGCCGATGCCGACGACCCAGGCAATGAAGCTCGTCAGCACGCGCTCGTGCAAGCCGAGGCGCTTGGCCTGGCGCGTGGCCAGCACGGACCCGACGTACACCCCGATCGCCACCAACGTCCCGAAAGGTTTGATCGAGAAAGCTGCCGAGGGGAAGCCGCCGAAAAAGCCCTTTGGGATGAGCACCAGCTCGGGGATCTGTATGTACGGAATCGCAGGGGCGCTGAACACGGCAGGGCTCCTACCACACTCACCCGCCCGCGCCCTTGAATCGCTGCTTCTTCGCCCGATCCTTGATCTCGCGCTGCACGATTACACGGTCCGCGTCACCGGGTTCGGTGCCGGCCACGACCCACATTCGGAGTCCGTCGCAACGGCGGTCCAAGATCACGGGGCTCACTGCTTCGACCTCGCAGCGCTGCTTGGGCAACGGGACGTCCAAGGCGCCGTTCACGATTTCCAGCGCCTGACCCAGCGCCTCCGCGCGCGCTTGTGGATTGAGCGGAGGGACGGCACGCACGGAAATCGCCTCCGCCACGCGCGTCAGGAGTTCCGGACCCGAAAGAGACAACTCCTGCACCAGGCCTCGATCCAGGCGAATCCGCAGGGTGACGTCGATGCTGCGCTCGGTCAGGATTTTGTCTTCCGGGATCGCATAACTGAACGAGAAAATTTTCTTGCATTGGTCACCCTCGCAATGAAGCTGCGGGGGGCGTTCGCGAAGCCTGATCAGCAGCGCTGCGTCGAGCTCGGAGGTCGGCTGATCGAACGTGCGCGTCGCGCCCAGCAGCTCGGTCAGGCGCGAGAACTCGTGCACGAAGCCGCGCCGCTGATCGGCGGCCCGGGTAAGCCGAGACTCGATCTCTTGTGCGTGATTGAGCATGCGTCGTTCGCGTCGCTCGGCATACACGCGGCGCGAATCGAGCTCGATGATGCGCTCGGCCGTGTCTTCCGCGTGTGGCCCGTGCGGCATCGCATCGAGATAGGCGCGAAGACGCGAAGGCGTGTCCCATGCCAGCGTGAAATAGCGCTTTTCCGCGGGGACGTACCAGGCGCGCACTTCCTCACGGTAGTCGCCCTGCGGGTAGTCGCGCAGGTACTGCTCGGCAGCGCCGAGTCGCGCCTCGAGCGTGGTAGAGACGCGGAATTGTCGGTAACTGCGGTATTCAGCGAAGTCACCGGTGATGCGCGCCGTGCTCGCGCAGGACAATGCGCCGAGCCCCAAGAGCAGCGCGAGAAAAAGCGCTGCTCTCACGGAGCCGGCTCCGGGCAGAAGTTGCACTCGGTGGGCACGTTGGGCGAGCTATCGCTCATGTATGACGCGTAGTCGTCGCAGCCGGCGTGGAGCAGCGCGCGCAAGCAAACCTCGCCATCGTGCACGAGCGGCACGCAGTTGTCCGGAAAGGCGCTGGGATAGCTCTCGGGAACGTTGCACGCGTTGGCGCAGGAGGCACTCGTCAGGCTGCACTCTTGGCAGCGTTGGCAATCGATATTGGCTTTGCTCGCGAAGAACGTGCCTGGATCGAGCTCCGCCGGCCTCTGTCCGCAGCCACCCACGTCGCCGGGGGTCGGCGCGCAGCAAAACGCCAGCACCAACGCGAAAAAGCCCAACTTCGCCCGTTCTTCGCGCAGTCTCGCGCCGAGCTCATGGAACGCGAACTTCACGGCAACACCTCGTAGTCGACGAACAAACCGAGCTGTGCCGAAAGCACCGGGATCGTCGACACCGAGTGATCGGGGGTGGCCGCACCGTAATACAGGCTGCCGACGAGCTCACTCTGCACGCCGAGACCGGCACTGATCATGTACGCGACGCCCACCGCAACCTCGAGCCCGCCGGTCAGATCGGGTCCCAGAACGATCGGGATCCCGGCGCGACCGAGCAGCAGCGCGCGACCGTTGTCGAAGCGTTCGAGCGCAGTGTACGACAGGCTCAATACTTCTTGCGGGATGCCTTGCGCAGCGATCGATAGGTGGAGAACAGCGCCGTGACCCAGGCCGCTCGCGGGACCGCGAACCAAGCCGAGTGCCAGATCGTAATACGCGGCGGTCAGAGAGAGAGACTCCGCGTTATCGCCGAGCGGCGTCGCCAAACGATAGGGGTTGTTGAAGCGCAGGCCCTTGCCGAACGACAGTGAACCGAAGCCGTGCCAGTAGGCCTCGGTGCCCGAGATCGGCGTTCGGTAGCGTTCTTGGCCAGGCGGCGCTGGCGTCGTCGCCGGCGCATCTGCCTGGGCGGGTCGCGTTACGAACAGACAAAGCCAAAGCCCTGCCAAAGCAGGGCGGATCGCGACTCCGAGCGCAGCCAATCCCAAAAGTCGCACGTTCTACCGAGCCAGTAGTTCCGTTTTAGGCCGCGCGCGAGCAGACGCGCTCGATCTCGTCGACGCGTTTGGGGATCGCATCGCTGAGCACACGGGCGGGGCCGTCGGTCACGAGCACGTCGTCCTCGATGCGCACGCCGATGCCGCGATACTCCGCCGCCACCGCCGCGTTGTGCGCAATGTAGATCCCCGGCTCGACCGTGATCACCATGCCCGGTTCCAGCAAGCGTGGCTTGCCGGCAACGAAGTAAGCGCCCACGTCGTGCACATCCATCCCCAAGTAGTGGCTGGTCTTGTGCATGAAATACGGCTTGTAGCGCAGCTCACTGATCGCGGTTTCGACCGGGCCCTCGATGATGCCGAGCTGGCACAGGCCGCGCGTGATGACCTCGACGCTGGCGGCGTGCACTTCGTCGAAGGTACGCCCGGCGCGCGTGAGCTCGATGCTCGCCAACTGCGCATCCAATACCAGCTGGTAGATTGCGCGCTGAGCCGCTGTGAACGTACCACTCACCGGAAACGTGCGCGTCACGTCCGCCGCGTAGTAGTCGAACTCGCAACCGGCATCGATCAGCAGCAAGTCCCCCGCTTGCATGCGCCGATCATTGCGATGGTAGTGGAGCACGGTAGCGTTCGGTCCGGAGCCGACGATCGGTGAGTACGCCGGGCGCTCGGAGCCAAAGTGCCGGAAGATCCCACGCAAAATCGCCTCGACTTCGTACTCGAACATGCCCGGGGCAGCCTGCGCCATGGCCGCGACGTGCGCGTCACGCGTGATGTCGATCGCGCGCTGCATGGCGGCGAGCTCGAGCGCGGACTTCTTCAAGCGAGACTCGTGCACGACCGTCGCTGCATCCACGATCGAGCTGGGGCAGGTCACGCCGAGACGTGCGCGGCCACGGACTTTGTCGAGCGCCGCGAGCAACGTATCGTCGAAACTGCGGTTCTTGCCCAAGCGATAGAAGACTCGCTCCGTATTTTGGATCGCGTCCGGCAGCTTCAGCGAAAGGTCAGAAATTGGGAACGCAACGTCCGCGCCCAACTCGCTGACTGCGCCCTCCACGCCCGCGCGCGCGCCGTCCCACACTTCACGTTCTGGGTCCCGCGCGCGTACGAACAACGTGAACCTTTGCTCGCTCTGGCTGTTCAGCACCAGCACACTCTCCGGTTCGTCGAAGCCGGTCAGGTAGAAAAAGTCGGAATCCTGGCGGTACTCGTGCTCCACGTCATTGTTGCGAATGGCGAGTGGCGCCGCAGGGATCACGAGCACGCCTGGGTGAATCGCGGCGAGCACGCGCTCCCGTCGCTCCTCGAACTCGCTCTCGTTGGGCATGCGCTCAGTTTATCACCACCTGGCGATCGCGGCCGCTCCGGCAGCCCACGCCGGCACCCGGGCCGGGGATGAGAAAGCGCGCGCGGCGCTGGCACTCCCCGCGCCGAGACCCCGTCAAGTACTCTCGAGCGCACGAGACATCACGGCTCTCGGGCCCTGATCTGGGTGAGTGGTTTGACGGCCGCTAGGGGGCACGGTACCCCTCCGTGGTGAGTAGCGAACGGCCCGACGGCTCAGAGCGCGACGACGGCGAACGCGTGCGTCGCCTCGAACGCATCTTGCCCGAGCTCGTCAAGCGGGTGTTCGAGGCCGGCTACGAGCGGCTCAGCGAAGGGCCGGAAAACGTGCGCCACTTCGTGAGCGAACTGCGCTTGCCCAAAGACGTGCTGACCCAGCTGGACGAGACCAAGAACGGTCTATATCGAGCGGTGGCCAAGGAAGTCCGGGATTTCCTGGACCACACCAATTTTGCCGACGAGCTAGCCAACGTGCTGACCAAGCTTTCTTTCGAGGTCAAAACCGAGGTTCGTTTCATCCCGAACGACGCGGCCAAGGGCGGTCGTCCCATCCCGGACGTCAAAGCCAAAGTCAGCGTGAAGCGAGATCGCACGTCTCGCCCACCCGACCCGCGCGCAGATATCGATGACAAGGCTTCCCTTGCGCCGGATCCTCTGGCAAATGGGCAGCCGAACGAGGAGTCCCAATCTTGAAGTCGCTAACAGCGGGCGCCGAAATAGACGCCTGGTGCACCAAATGCCGTATGGATCTGATGCACCGCATCGTCGCCATGGTTCAAAGTGCGCCGAAACGCGTGATTTGTCTCACGTGTAACTCGGAACACAACTATCGGGCTCCTCGCACGGAGACGACCGCGAGCGGCGTGCACGTGCGCGCGCGCAACACCGGTCCAAAGCCCTCGCCCGCCGCTGCGCGCGTGACGCAGAAGGCGCGCGCCGAGAAAGAGCGCGCGGACAGCTGGGCGTCCAAGACGCTTGGCCAAGCCGTGGATGCGTTCACCCGTTACGCGATGGACAAGTCCTTCCGCGAGGGCGAGCTCGTGCTGCACTCCAAGTTTGGCGAAGGCTACGTGGACAAGGTGCTGGAAGGCGCCAAGATCAGCATCATGTTCCGCGACGGCGCGAAGACGCTCGCACATCGCGCGAACTGACCCGAGCGCTCGAGCTCCTCGGAGCAGCGTCCCGCGACGGGCGCTGCTCGGGGCGAGCGTTGCTGCTGCGTTCCGGGCGTGCGTTGCTGCTGCGTTCCGGGCGTGCGTTGCTGCTGCGTTCCGGGCGTGCGTTGCTGCTGCGTTCCGGGCGTGCGCTTCGGTCAGGGCGCGGGCTCGCCGAGCTGCGTTCCGGGCGAGTTTTGCTCGGACGAGCAAAGCGATCGCCTTGAGGGCCGTCGGCACTGGTGGTCGCGCGCGGCGCGCGCGGGGGCTGGCGGATGCTGGGCCGCTCGTCGCGTCCGCCACGTGGCGCGGCCGTTTGGGCGCGGTTGCGATCTTTTCCGGTACCCGGTTCGCGCCGAGATCGGCCGTACGGCTCTTCGGCAGAGCGTTTGGGTGCGGCCACGCGCGACACTTTGGCGTTGGCTTTGACTTGGATCTCCCAGGCCTCGGTGCCAGCCGCGCGGACACGGTGTGGCACGCCGAAGTCGCGTTTGAGCACCACGAGCTCGTCCAAACTCAAATGACGCCACTGCCCCGGTCGCAGATCCTCGGCCGTAACGCCCGCGTGCGAGATGCGGGCAAGGCGCATCACGAGCGAACCGTTCGCTTCACCAAGCCGGCGCACCTGACGATTGCGCCCTTCGCGAAGAGTGAGCTCTAGCCAGGTCTTGTCGCCTTCGTAGCGCAAGCGGCGCACCTCGGCGGGCGCGGTGGCTCGGCCATCGATTTCGATGCTCTTTCGCCAATCCTCCAGCTGGTTGTCCAGGACGAGGCCTTGCACTTTCGCGACGTAGACCTTCTTCGCCTTGTTTCGCGGGTGCGCTAGCGCGTTGGAAAACTCGCCGTCATTGGTGCACAGGAGCGCGCCGCTGGTATGAAAATCCAGCCGCCCCACCGGCACAACCCGCACGCCCACCGCTTTGAGCAACTCAGCCACCGTGGGACGTCCCTCCGGATCACTTAGAGTACACATGACCCCGCGCGGCTTGTGCAGCACGATGTACACCAGCGGCTCTGCCATCAACCGATTGCCGTCCACCTCGACCTTGGCCTTGCGCGGGTCGACGCGAACGCCCAGCTGGTCGATCACTCGGCCGTCGACCTTCACCCGCCCCTTGGTGATCAATTCCTCTGCGGCTCGCCGTGAGGCGATACCAGCCCGAGCCAAGACTTTTTGAAGCCGTTCTTCTGCCATAAGGGTGGCAGGTCCTAGCACCGAGGCTCAGCGAGCGCTGGGCTTTCGTCCGCCCGAGCCGAAAGGCCTACTTGTTGCGGGCGCGCGCGCCCACAGGCGCCGCGCCACCGGAGCCGCCCGCCGCAGCGGCGGCCGCGGCCGCGGCCGCCACTTTTTCCGCCTCCGCGTCCTTCTGCTCAATTTCGCGCAAGGCGATTTCGTCGCGATCCCAGCGATCGACGTGGCCGTCGAAGTCTAGATCGACACCGCGACGCTCGAGCTTGCCCTCGTCGTAGATTTCCCAGACGTCGGGCTTGTTGTCGTAGTTGGTGTCGATCTGCGCGCGGCTCAGCTGGCCGCCGACGTAGAAGCGCGTCTCGTCGTCTTGACCGTCACCGTTGTGGTCTTCGCGCAGCTTGGCGACGCGGCCTTTGGCAAAGGTGATCCAGGTGTCCATCTTGCCATCGAAGTTCGTGTCAGCGACCTCGTTCAAGGCTTCACCCTTGTCCGTGTAGGTGCGCACGACGTCCTTCACGCCGTCGAGGTTGGTGTCGACCTCACGGCACATCAGCACGCGGTGACGGTCTTCGCCCTCTCCGACCACGCCGTAGACGCGGCGAATATTGGGCTTCTTCGCGCCTGGTCCGAGGCTTTCGACGACTTCACGGTCGCTGCGCCCTTTGAAGTCGCAGCGCGAGCGATCGTCGGCTGCAACGCCGCTCACGTCACCACGCAGTGCGGCTTCGGTCTTGGGGCCCCCACCGGATCCGCCACAGGCGTAGGCGCTCATGCCGAGCACCAGCGCAACCAGGCCAAACCCGCGCCATCGATCGTGCGCCTTGATCACTTGTTGGTCCCTTTTTCGGCCGGAGTCGCCGCTTTCGCGGGCGTCGATGTTTCAGTCGGCACGTCCGCCGGTTTGTTTTCGGTTTCGGTCGGCATGGCGCTCCCTCCGGTTTCGAAGGTCGGACTGGCCGGCACCTTGTCCGCGCGCTCCGGGGGCACGTAGCCAGTTTCTTTGCAATAATCGATAGTCGCGCCGGGATCCGGACGGCCATCGTTGTTCATGTCCGCATGGATCAACGGACAGCCCGGTTTCGGATATTCCCACCATTGATCGATCACACCGTCGCCGTTCGAATCACGCTCGGTGCGCACCAACACGCCGGCTTGGTAGAAATCCCAAGTGTCGAGGTGCTGGGGCAGCGCAGTGGATTGATCCTTCTCGGCGATCTGCCCGCCTTTGAAGGTGGTGATCTCGTCGATCTGGCCGTCCTTGTCGTAGTCGTTCTCGCGGCGGCGTAGCTGACCTGCGGCGTCGAAATAGCTGTACGCGTCGACCACGCCGTCGAAATTGAGGTCGACCGCACGGCATACCTCGCGACCGCCCTCGCGTACGATCGTGATGTCCGGCTTGCCGTCGCCGTTGGCGTCGATCTTCTCGACGGTCTCGGACTTGACGTCGCACTTTTCGTGAGTGACCTGCGTGTCGCGCGTGGTGACGGCGTTCGCAGAGTTCGCTCCAGCGCCTGCTGTACCATTACACCCCAACTGGAACAGTCCGCCGAAAAGCAGCGCAGTCCATGCCCAGCGGGTGTTGGTGTCCCTCGTTCTGCTCGTCATTCTCAAACCTCTCGGCGTCCATCTCGACCGCGCGACCGCGGGCCTACTCAGCCCGCTTAGCTTTAACCCGGAATGCCCCCCAAGCATAGCCGCCGACCACGCGTTATCATTGCGCAACCTTGCCCCGATCGGCGGAATGGGCAGACGCCCGCGAACCCCTTCCCATCCCTGCCGCCGGCCGTGTACCGATCCGGATATGGAGCCGGATCGCATTTGTAAGCTGCTGAAATCAAAAGATAATAGACAAAGCAAAGCGGTTTGTCATGATTGACAACACACGTATGGGAATCTAGTGTAACGGCTGGTAACTGGGCACCCCCATCGAATGTCTCGCAAGAAGATCTCCACCACCGTCTACATCACGCCGGAGCAGAACGAGCGGCTGCACCTGTTGCATAGCCGCACCAAGGTTCCGGTCGCCGTATACATTCGTGAAGGGATCGATCTGGTGTTGAAGCGCTACGAACACGCGCTGCCGGGACAGATGAGCCTGTCGGACACTCCCGCACCCAAAGCCGCCAAAAAGTAGTTCGAATCGGGGCTAGAGCGAGCTCGGCTGGTCGGCGCGCCGAGGCCGCGCTAGAGAGCCGCCCCGCGAACGCCCGCTTTTGCCAGCAATGCCGACCGACCCCAAAAAGATTCGTAACTTCTCGATCATCGCCCACGTCGATCACGGGAAAAGCACGCTCGCTGACCGCATCCTCGACGTCACCGGAGCGATCAGCAAACGCGAGCAGGTCGAGCAGTTCTTGGACAAGCTGCCGCTGGAGCGTGAGCGCGGCATCACCATCAAGGCGCAGTCCGTACGCCTGAAGTACCTATCGATGAGTGGGGAAGAGTATCAGCTGCAGCTGATCGATACCCCCGGCCACGTGGACTTCAATTACGAGGTGAGCTCGAGCCTGCGCGCATGTGAAGGCGCGCTCCTCGTGGTCGATGCCACGCAAGGTGTGCAGGCGCAAACGGTGGCCAACGCTTACCTCGCCATCGACAATAACCTAGAAATCATCCCAGTTCTGAACAAGGTGGACCTGCCGTCGGCCAACGTCGACCACACCGCCGAGCAGATCGAAAAGGTGATCGGCCTCGATTGCAGCGGCGCGCTGTTCGCCAGCGGCAAGACCGGCGTGGGCGTGCTCGAAGTTCTCGAGGCGGTGATTGCTCGGGTTCCGCCGCCCCAAGGCGACCCGAAAGCGCCACTCCGGGCGTTACTTTTCGATAGCTGGTACGACAGCTATCGCGGCGCGGTGGTCATGCTGCGCGTCATGGATGGCACGCTCAAGAAGGGCGACCGCATCAAGTTCATGGCCACCGGGCGTCACTACGACGTGACCGAGATGGGCTGCTACAACCCGCATCCGATCGCGATCGAAGAGCTTGGGCCAGGTGAGGTCGGCTTCGTCGCGGCCAACATCAAGTCGACCGAAGATACGAAGATCGGCGACACCGTTACCTCCTTTCACCACGGCGCGACCGAGCCACTGCCCGGCTTTCGCGAGGTGAAGCCGATGGTTTTCGCCGGCATCTTCCCGACCGACTCCGCCGAGTACGAGAATTTGCGTGACGCGTTGGCGAAGCTGCACATGAACGATTCTTCGTTCAGCTTCGAGCCGGACACTTCGGACGCGCTCGGTTTCGGCTTTCGCTGCGGCTTCCTTGGGCTGTTGCACATGGAAATCATCCAGGAGCGGCTCGAGCGTGAGTACAACCTGGATTTGATCACCACGGCGCCGAGCGTGGTCTACATCGCGCACACCAAGAATGGCGAAACCGTGCGCGTCGACAACCCGTCGAAGATGCCACCGGTCGGCGACATCGACACGATCGAGGAGCCGATCCTCAAACTGACGGTGCACGTGCCCGCGGAATACGTGGGCGCGACCGTCGCCTTGTGTGAAGAGCGACGCGGCACCCAGCTGGGACTCAACTTTTCCACGAAAGACCACGTCGTGGTGACCTATGAGCTGCCGCTCGCGGAAGTGATTTTGGACTTTCACGACCGCTTGAAGAGCGCCTCGCGCGGCTACGCGAGCATGGACTACGAGGTCACGGGCTACCGCGCCGATACCTTGGTGAAGCTCGACATCATGTTGAACGGCGAGCCGCTCGACGCGCTCAGCATCATCGTCCATCGCGATACGGCCTTTGCTCGCGGCCGCGCCTTGACCTCGAAGTTGAAGGAGCTCGTGCCGCGTCAGCAGTACGAGGTCGCAATCCAAGCCGCCATCGGCGCCAAGGTGATCGCCCGTGAGACGGTGCGTGCCATGCGCAAGGACGTAACCGCCAAGTGCTACGGCGGCGACATCAGTCGCAAGCGCAAGCTGCTCGAGAAGCAGAAAGAGGGCAAAAAGCGAATGAAGTCCGTTGGCAGCGTCGAAGTGCCGCAGGAAGCGTTTTTGGCCATCTTGAAGCTCGAGACCTGAGTGGCTGAGTGATCGAGGCCCGAGCGCGCACCCGCGCTCTTGCAGGAACCCGGTTCCGTCGTTAAAAAAGAAGGATATTGATGAGTAGCCCTGGCTCGAAGCTGCGTGAAAAACGCCTATCGGAACTGAACGCTGGTGCGACGCCCGACGGACAAGTGACGCACCTAGAAACGGTGGCGTTTGGACCGTCCTTGGCGGTGGAGCGCTTCCGCTTCGGCAACGGGCTCGAGCTTTTGTTTTGCGAAGACCACAGCGCGCCGGTGATCGCCTACCACACCTGGTTCAGAGTGGGCTCACGCCACGAGCGCGAAGGCAAGACGGGCCTTGCGCATCTGTTCGAGCACCTGATGTTCAACGAGGTCGAGGGCCGAAAGGCCGGCGAGTTCGATCGCAAGTTGGAAGAAGCGGGCGCCGAGAGCAACGCTTCCACGTGGCTGGATTTCACGCAGTACAACGTGTCGATCCCGAAGGACCAGCTGCCGCTCGTGGTGAAGCTCGAGTCGGAGCGCATGAGTCGGTTGGTGCTGCGCGATCCGCAGGTGAAGAGTGAAAAAGAGGTGGTCGCCAACGAACGCCGCTACCGCGTCGACGACGACGTGGAGGGCGCCGTGAGTGAGCTGCTGTGGGCGACGGCTTTCGAGAATCACGCCTATCGCTGGCCGACCATCGGTTGGATGAAAGACATCGAAGGCTTCACGACCGAAGATTGTCTCGAGTTTTACAAGACGTACTACGCGCCGAACAACGCGGTGCTAGTGATCGTCGGTGACGTGGCCGAGGCCGCGCTGCTGAAGCGTCTTTCGGCGGCATACGGCGTGCTTCCAGCGAGCACGCTACCGATTGAGGACGTGCGACCGGAGCCGCCGCAGCTGGCCGAGCGGCGAGTCGAAGTGAGCAAGCCGACCGCGACCGAAAAGCTGGTCGTCGGCTACCACAGCCCTGCCATGGGGGATTTCGACCACCCTGCCCTCTCGCTCTTGGCGGAGGTCTTGTTCAGCGGCAGGGCGAGCCGCTTGCATCAAAAGCTGGTGCGTGAGCTGGAGCTCGCCACCGAGGTGCGCGCGTTCGTCGGACCCTTTCGGGATCCGGGCCTGTTCGAGCTGTTCGTGTCGGCCCGCGAAGGCACGAGCGCCGAAGAATTATTGGCCGTGATCGACTCGGAGTTTACCAAGGTTCAAGCCGAAGCCATCTCTGCAGAAGAGATCGCGCGCGCAGCCGCGCGGCTCGAACTCGGCTTGCTCGCCGGGCTCGAAACGGTGGATGGCAAAGCGTCGACACTCGGCTTTTACGAAACGGTGCTGGGTCGCCCGGGCGCCGCCTTCGAGCGCCTCGAGACCACGCGCCGGGTGACTGCGAGTGATTTGATCCGGGTCGCGCGCCGGTACTTGTTGCCGCGCTACCGCAGCGTGATCTTGGTTCGGCCGGATTTATCGGCCAGTGCGGGTGAAGGCGACGCGGAGGCAGCACAATGAGCGCTGCCGCAACGGTCGTTCGCCTGGAAGACGCGGGCGGCGCCACGGTCCTGCTCGAAACCTCGCGCGCACTACCCTTGGTCTCGATCAGCATCGGCTTGAAGACCGGTGCATTGATCGATGCGCCCGGCAAAGAAGGCTCGACGCGCTTGCTCTCCCGCTTGATGCGCCGCACCGCGGGCGGCCTCGAGGCGCAGGTGATCGACACGCGCATCGACTCCCTGGGCGCTTCGCTCGGCGCGGACGTCGCGCACAGCACGATGGTCTTTCAGGCCACCGTGATTTCGCGTTCACTGAACGCATTCGTCGATCTGTTGGTGGACGTCCTCGCGCGCCCCGGCTTGGCGACGGCCGAGCTCGAACGCCTACAACGCGAAACCTTGGCCGAGCTCAAGGACTCACTGGACGACGATCGCAGCTTGGCGCGGCGCTTCTTCCGCCGCCGCTTCTTCGGCACGCACCCCTACGGTCGCTCCGTCTCCGGAACAGCCAAGACCGTGCGTGAAATCGGCTCGGCCGACGTCAGCTCGGTGTTTCAACGTTCGTTCGTACGCGGCAACCTAGTTTTCGCGTTCTCGGGAGATTTGGACGCCCAACGCGCGTCGCAAATCGCCCAACGCATTTCGGACGCGCTGCCCAGCGGAGCGGCACCGACGGACGAGACGCCCGAGCCCACCGCCGTACCCGGGCGGCGACTGGTCATCGTCGACAAGCCGGAACGCACGCAGACGCAGATCCTGATCGGCTGCCTCGGCTCGCACACGCGGGACGACGATCACGTCGCGCTCTTGGTCGCGAACACCATCTTCGGTGGCACCTTCACCGCGCGCCTGACTCAAGAAGTCCGCTCCAAGCGCGGTTGGTCGTACGGCGCGTACTCCAACATGCCCTTCGATCGTCGTCGCCAAAGCTTCAGCATGTGGACGTTCCCGAAGGCGGACGACGCCGGCCCCTGCCTCAAGCTCGAGCTCGAGATGCTGCACGAGCTGCGCGAAAAAGGCGTGACGAAGGCAGAGCTTTCCTGGGCCAAGCGTTACATGGTCCGCTCGCATTGCTTCGCCATCGACACCGCGGCCAAGCGCGTGGGCTTGGAGCTCGACCAAACGCTCTATGATCTGCCGGAAGACTACTACGCGCGCTACCTGGAGCGCGTGCAGGCCGTGACCCTCGAACAGGCGAACCTGGCCGTACAAAAACGTTTGTCGGACGAGGACCTGTTGGTCACCGTGGTCGGTACCGAATCTTTGATCGGTAACTCGGTGCGCGAGGCCGTGAGCAATCTGGTTTCGACGGAGGTCGTCGCCTTCGATAGCGACGAGTGAGCGGCGTCTCAGCTTCGATCGCGCGGCTGGGGTAACCCTAGGAGTCGAGCTCGAGCGCGGTCACTAGGGCGCGCGCGATGGCCAGAGCGTCGGCGAGTGCGCTCGCCTCAGCGCTGATGATCGGCGCGGTAGGTGCGAGCGGCGCGCGCAGGTCGACGTACATTTTTAGCTTGGGCTCGGTGCCGCTCGGGCGCACGAAGACGCGCGTGTCAGTGCCGAGCAGCAGCTCGACCAGCAGCGCCGGACCGCGCCAACTCGGGACATCGGGGTCGGGGACCTGCAGATCCCGCACGCGGCTCACGGTCTGGCCGGCGAGCACCGTGGGCGGCGCGTCGAGCAGTTGCTGCATGGCGCGGGCGACGCGCGCGGCTCCGGCTCCGCCTTTGAGTACCACGTTGTGCTGCGCGCTGACCCACAGGCCATGCTCGCGATACAGCGCGTGCAGGCGTTCGAGCACGGTTTTCCCAGAGGCGCGCGCTTCGGCGGCGAGCTCCGCGAAGGCGAGCGCGGCGCTGATGCCGTCCTTGTCTCGCACCGTGCGGCCAAACGAGTAGCCGAGCGCCTCCTCGTAGCCGAAACAATAGCGATAGTTCTGAGCTTCGAGCGCGAGGGCGGCCGTCCAGACCCATTTGAAGCCAGTGAGCACGGGCTCGTAGCGGGCGCCCCGTGCCTGGGCAACGATCGCCAACATGGGCGATGACACGATGGACGAAAGTACCAACGCGCGTTCGCCCAGATCGGTGTGCGCGAGCGCAAAATCCGCCAAGAGCAAGCCGATTTGATTTCCGGTCAGCGCTTGAAAGCGACCGCTCGCGGTCGGCACGGCGATGGCCAAGCGATCCACGTCGGGGTCGTTCGCGATCACGAGATCGGCGTTTTTCCCTCGAGCAAGGGCCAGCGCCAGATCGAGCGCGCCCGGTTCTTCCGGATTCGGGAAGTGCACGGTGGGGAAATGGCCGTCCGGCTCTCGCTGTTCGGGCACGCTGTGAAAGTCCGCGTAGCCGGCTTCTCGAAACAGCCGTTCGACCACGCTCGCGCCCACACCATGGAGCGCGGTGTACACGATGCGAAGCTTTCGATCCGCCGCGATAAGCGGCAGCGCCGCACGAACTTCGGCCAAATAGCGCGGCACGATGTCCTCGCCGATCAGCTGCTGACGCGACAAATCCCCGAGCGAAATGCCATTTGCCGGCCCGATCGCGCGCATGCGTGCGAAAATTTCCTGGTCCGTGGGCGGCACGACCTGCACGCCGTCGTGCCAGTACAGCTTGTAGCCGTTGTACTCGGGCGGGTTGTGGCTAGCGGTGATCATGATCCCGGCGTTGGCGGCGAACGCGCGCACCGCGTAAGCGACAAAGGGCGTGGGCACGGCATCCAGAAAGCGTTTCACGGGGATGCCGGCCGCGAGCAGCACTCGCGCCGCCGCGTCTGCGAACCTTTGGCTGTCGAGCCGCGCGTCGCAGCCGATCACCACGGGCAACGCGCGTGGGTCCAGCGCGCGGCTCAAGAGCTGATCGGCGAGCGCGCGCGTGACGCGAATCACGACCGCCAAATTCATCCGCGCGCTGCCCGCGGCGACCACCCCGCGCAGACCCGCAGTGCCGAACTCGAGATCAGTGAGCATGCGTTCGCCGAGCTCGGCATGATCGCGAGCCTCGATCAGCACTGAAAGCTCGGCTCGGGTCAGCGGATCGGGGTCGCTTGCAGCCCACTGCCGCGCGCGCTCGATGGTTGCGATTTGCTCGGGCAACTCAGCGGTATTTGCTGGCGTTTCGGACATGGCCAAAGGGTCGGGCTCAGCTGCGACCGAGCGCCTCGGCCAGGCTGGTGTCGTATCGACCGCTGCGAAACTCGACCGACGCGAGCACCTTTTGCAAAAACGCGAGGTTCGTTGCGCGCGGTCCCTTGGGGCCCATGAGCTCGATTCGGCAGGCCGCGAGCGCGGCTTCGAGGCGCTCCAAGGCTTGCTCGCGAGTTTTGCCGTGGGCCACGACTTTGGCCAGCATCGGATCGTAGTAGGGCGTGATATCAAGGCCCGCGACCACCCCGGAATCGATGCGCACGCCGGGCAGATCGCTCGGCAGATCGAAGCGTTGTAGATGGCCCGGCTGCGGCAGAAAGCCCTTTTGCGGATCTTCGGCGTACAGGCGAACTTCGATCGCGTGGCCTTCCAACTGGGGCTTCAGCGCTTCCGGCGGGAGCGCCTCACCCGCTGCGACCCGCAATTGCAATTCAACGAGGTCGAGCCCGGTGACGAGCTCCGTGATGGGGTGCTCGACTTGTAGGCGCGCGTTCACTTCCAAAAAGTACAGTTCGCCGGCAGCATTGGCCACGAACTCGACCGTGCCCGCGCCGCGATAGTCGGCCGCGCGCACCACGGAAAGAGCCGCATGAAAGAGCTTTGAGCGGCGCTCGGCGCCGCTTGGCCCGCTAAAAAAACCAGCTGGCGAGGGCGACTCTTCGATGATCTTTTGATGCCGACGCTGCACGCTGCATTCGCGTTCGCCGAGCGCCACGGCGTTGCCGTGCGCGTCGCAAAAAACCTGCACTTCGATGTGGCGCGGGCCCTCCAGGTAACGCTCGAGGTAGATCCGGCCATCACCAAACGCGGAATGTCCTCGATCGGCGCACGTCTGCGCGGCGCGCTCGAGCTCGGCGAGCTCACGCACGATCTGCATGCCGATGCCGCCACCCCCCGCCGCCGCTTTGATCAATAGCGGCAGGCCGATGCGGTCGGCTTCTGCCTTCAGCGTCACGCTGTCTTTCGGATCGACCGGCTGCTCACTGCCGGGAGGCGGAGACACACCCACGCTGCGCGCGACCTGGCGAGCTTTGATCTTGTCGCCGAACGCCTCGAGCGCGCCACTCGGAGGCCCAATGAAGGTCGCGCCGCCCTCGGTCACGGCATCGGCAAAGGCGCGGCGCTCGCTCAGCAGGCCATAACCCGGATGCACACAGTCGGCGCCGACGTCGTTGATTGCGGCCAAAATGGCGGGAATATTCAGGTAGCTCTCGCTCAGCTTGGCCGGTCCGATGCGAATCGCTTCATCCGCCCGAGCGACATGCGGCGCGAGCACATCCGCGTCCGAGAACACGGCCACGGTTGGGATCCCGAGCCGCTCACAGGTGCGGAAAATGCGACAGGCAATTTCGCCGCGATTGGCGACCAGCACTTTCTTGAACATCAGGACTTCTTGGCTATGGCCCGTAGCTCTTCGCGTTCGCGCTTCTTTCGTACCAAATCATCAGCCATCGCTAGCTGCCCGCAAGCGGCGGACACCTCGTCCCCGCGGCGCGTGCGCACGAAACAGCTGTAGCCGGCATTGGCGAGGATATCCTGAAACTGGCGCACGGCTTCCGACTTCGGCGCGCGCAGCTCCGAGGCCGTGATTGGGTTCATCGGGATCAAATTGATCTTGCTCGGAATGCCGCGCAAGATCGTGCTGAGCTCACGAGCGTGGCTCGGGGCGTCGTTCACGCCGTCGATCAGCGTGTATTCGATGGTGATCCGCCGCCGCTTGGGCAGCGGATAGGCGCGCAAAGCGCGCATCAACTCCGCTATTGGATAGCGCTTATTCATCGGGATGATTTTATCGCGGGTTTCGTCATTGGGCGCGTGCACCGACACCGCGAGCCCGAGTTTTCCCGCAAAATCCCGACCCAGGCGCTCGATGCCCGGGATCAGGCCGACCGTGCTGATGGTGATCCGGCGCGGGCTCATGCCCAGGCCCTCCGGATGCGTGAGCAGCCGCACCGAGCGCGCGGTCTGCTCGTAGTGGTGCAGCGGCTCGCCCATACCCATGTACACGAGGTTACTCAGTTGCTCGTCGGGTCGCAGATAGCGCTTGGCCAGATACACCTGGCTCACGATTTCCGAAGCGCGCAGGCCGCGCACGAGGCCCGCTTGGCCGCTTGCGCAGAACACGCAGCCCATGGCGCAGCCGAATTGCGTCGAGATGCACAGGGTGACGCGTGACTTGGCAGCGAGCGGTTCGTCGTCCTCGTCGTCCGAGGCGCCGGCATCGGCGTCGCTCAGATCAGTCATTGGAATGATCACGCTCTCGACGCGCGCGCCGTCTTTGGCTACGAGCACGAGTTTGCGTGTGCCATCCTTCGACTCGTGCACGGTCTCGACACGGAAGGGTGCGCCCACGCCGGCTTCCTGCAGGCGCGCTCGGAAGGGCACACTCAAATCGCTCATCTTCTCCGGGTCGAACTCAGCGCGCTGGTGCAACCAGCGAAACAGCTGCTTGGCGCGAAACGGCCGCTCACCGAGCGCCGTCAGCGCGGCTTGCCACTCCGCGGGCAGTCTTCCCACCGGATCTTCGATGTTCAGCGGTTCGGGGCCTGGATCCGGATGGGTGCCCCCTTCTGGGATCGGCAAGCGGGTCATGCGCCCTTCCGTTTGGCTTCGTCCCAATAGCGGTCGAGCTCTTCGAGCGATAGGCCGGCCGTGGGTTTGCCATCCACCCCACGCGGCCAGCCGCCATGCTGCTCTTTGACGCGCTCTTCGACGTGCGAAAAGCGCCGTGCAAAGCGATCGGACGTGTTGCGTAAGGCGAGCTCGGCATCCACGCCGTGGTGACGCGCCAAGTTGACGAGCGAAAACAAGAGATCTCCGAGCTCCTCCTCGACGCGCTGCTTGTCGCCGCCCTGGATCGCCTCGTCTACTTCTGCCAGCTCTTCACTCACCTTGTCGCGCGAGCCGCGCCCGTCGGGCCAATCGAAGCCGACGCGGCTGACCTTTTCGCTCATGCGTTGCGCCCGGTACAGGGCAGGCAGCGAGTGCGGGACGCCATCGAGCACGCCGCGATCGCTGTCTTCGACGGCCTTGATGGCTTCCCAATTCGTGAGCACTTCCTCGCTACCGCTGACTTCGACGTCACCGAACACGTGCGGGTGACGGCGTACCAACTTGCTGACGATCCCGCGAATCACGTCGTCCGGGCCAAACGCCGACTCGCGCCGGCCGAGCTCACCGAGGAATACGACTTGCAGAGCGAGATCGCCGAGCTCTTCCTGGATGTGAACTGGATCGTTTTCGTCGATCGCGTCGATCACCTCACAGGCCTCTTCCAACACGTAGCGGCGCAAGGACTTCATGTCCTGTTCGCGATCCCAGGGACAGCCCCCTTCCCCGAGCAAGCGCTGCATCAGGGCAACGAGGCTCGGGTAGGTTTGACCGTGCTGCTCGGAGAGCGGTAGCGCTTCGGGAATGGGAAAAGATCGGCTGCTCATGATGGCGGGCTCTGGGAATCGCCCGATGCGACTCCGTTCGAGGCCAGCACTAGCACGCACCCGGCTGAGCGGCTTGCTGGATTTTGGCGGGATTCATGCCAAGGGCTGCTAGGCTCGAAGGCCATGGAATCAGTGCTGCTCGCCCTGCGTGAAGGCCCCGTCGCGACGCTGATCATGAATCGTCCGCAAACCAAGAATGCGCTCGACCCCGAGCTGTTGCTCGCGCTCGGCGCGGGCCTTGCCGACGTCGTGGCGGACCCGAGCGTGCGCGCCGTCGTGCTCACCGGGTCGGGCGATGCGTTCTGCTCGGGTGCGGATCTAAAAGGTGCGCTGAGCGATCTCGATCTGGGCGCGGATCTCGGCCCCCGCATCGCCCAGTTTCACGCCTTGATCCGCTCCATCGTGCACGCGCAAAAGCCGGTCATCGCCGCCGTGCGCGGCCCCGCGGTGGGCTTCGGGGCCGATCTGGCGCTGGCCTGCGATCTGCGTGTCTTGGCGCCGAATGCATATCTACAAGAGAAATTCGTCGCGATCGGCTTGATGCCGGACGGCGGAGGCAGCTTTTGGTTACCGCGTTTGGTCGGGATTGGGCGCGCGCTGGAGTACCTCCTGCTCGGGACGCGCATCGACGCGCCGTTGGCACTGAGCCTCGGGCTCGCCAATCGCGTGGCGGATGACGAGCGCGGAGAGGCGCAAGCGCTCGCGGCAACTCTCGCCGCTGGACCGCCCCTCGCGTTGGCGGCGATCAAGAACGCCGTACGCGAAGCCGCCAATGGCGGCATCGAAGCCGCGCTCGAACGCGAAAAGCAGGGTCAGACCGCGCTGCTCGGCTCGGTGGATTTTCGTGAAGGCGTGGCCGCCTGGAGCGCCAAACGGAGCCCGACCTTCGTCGGCAAATAGCTTACCCCTTCGGGTATCACGAAGCGCGTCAGAACAGGTAACGCTCGCCCGAGTCGCACAAAATCGTGACGACATTGCCGCCCTTGAGTTGGGCGGCGACCTCACAGGCCGCATGCACGTTGGCACCGGAAGATGGCCCCACGAGCAAGCCCTCCTCACGGGCTAGGCGCCGCGCCATCCGTTCGGCCGCGACGTCCGTCACTTCAATCACGTTGTCGATCACGCTGCGGTCGACGATTTGCGGCACGAACCCCGCGCCCAAGCCCTGGATACCATGCATTCCGGCAGGCTTCCCCGACAATACGGCGCTATTGGCGGGTTCGACAGCGAAGATCTTGACCGCACTGCCGAGCTTGTTCTTCAGCGCGCGACCCACGCCGGTTACGGTGCCGCCCGTGCCGACACCCGACACGAACGCGCTCAGTGAATTTGCCGTCTGTTCCAGGATTTCCAGCGCCGTGCCGTGTTCGTGGCTGGCTGGGTTGGCCGGGTTGTCGAATTGGCTGGGCATGAACGCGCCGGGCGTCTCGGAAAGCACGCGCAGGGCGCGGCTGACCGCGCCGGACATGCCGTCCCCCGCGGGCGTGAGCACGATCTCGGCGCCGTACGCGCGCAAGATGTAGCGGCGCTCCAGGCTCATGTCTTCCGGCATCACGAGCAGGCAACGGTAGCCGCGCACGGCCGCGATCATCGCTAAGCTGATACCAGTGTTGCCGCTGGTCGCTTCGACCAACGTGGCGCCGGGCTTGAGCTCGCCGGACTTCTCCGCGCTCAGGATCATGGACAACGCGGGGCGATCTTTGACGCTGCCGGCGGGGTTCACGAACTCCGCCTTGGCCCACACCGTGGCGCCACCGGGCGGCGAGAGCCGCGCCAGGCGCACGAGCGGCGTCTTTTCAATCAGGCCGAGCACGTCGTCGGCGACGCGCAAGCCGCTTTCGGTGAAGCGACTCGAGTGGACCAAACCTTTGTGGGCGTCAGAGCTCATCGAACCTTGAAACTACTCTATTTCGGGCGAGCCTTGCGCGACAAACGCGGCCTGCTTACCGGCCACGCCCAGCGCCAGCTTGCCGTCGAAATAAGGGCTTTTGACGCGTGCCAGCGCCAAAAGCTTGCCGGTCCTCGGGCTGCGCGCAACGCTGGTCAGCTCGCCCACCGCCTCCAACGTGTCCGCAAGGGTCACCGGGCTGCCAACGGCGGGAGGCTCGGCGCTCTCCTCGAGCGCGAGAGCAACCAGGCGACGCTTCAGCTTTCCGCGCATGTCTTGCATGCACACCACCTCTTGACCGAGGTAGCAGCCCTTGCTCCAGGACACTGCCCGGCGGTCGAGCGCTGCCTCGTGCGGATTATCGGCTTCACCGAAATCGACCCCGAAGCGCCCGAAGACCTGCGCGATGCGCAGAGCCTCCCAATCCGCGTCCGTGCCGCGACGCAGCGCGGGAGTGCGCTCGATGAAGCGCTCGAGCTCGAGCAGCTCGTCGCGTTCGAAAACCAACGTGGCGGCGGCCTCTGAGGTGAAGCTGATGTTGGCCGCGCTGCCCGCGCAGAGCTTGGCCGCGGCTTCCGCCAATGCGGCCGCACCGAGCCCGTGAAAATCAGCCCATAGGTAATCAGCGCTGACGTCGCTCAGCTCTGCGTCTTCCATCACCAGGAACTTATCGAGCGAGGTGACCAGCCGTTCGGCGACACCGGGCGAGACCCCGACCAACAAGCCCTCGGCGCTGGCGACAATCTCGGCTTCGCTCTGGATTTTACCCTGCTTGTTCAATACCAGGCCGAACGCGCCGCGGCCCGGCTCGACCTTCAGCACGTCGCAGCTGACCAGGCCGTTGAGCCAGCTTTTGGCCTCGGTGCCCGTGACAGACAGCGTGCCGCGAGCGGGCTGCAGAACGACGAGCACCGGTTCGGGGGGGCCTGCTGAGGTCATCAGTCAAGCATTAGCCCGCGACCCCGGCGAAGCAAGCCGACCAGCACAACTCGGCCGCCCCGCACAGCGCGCCTCTGACTCACTCCACCGCAAGATCTTCGTCGATCGTCGGATACATAGGGCCGTCTTTCAGGGTCACGTCCTGTTGCGAGCCGTCCGCGTGCTTGACCGTGAAGGTCACGCCGGTCGAAACGTTGGCGTTGATCAGGCTGCGCGACGTCTCGGCATCCATGGCTTTGACTTCGCGGCCCTGGATTCGAAGCAGCTGGTCGCCGCGCGTGAGTTTGGCGCGCGCCGCGGGGGATTCACCCACCACGCGGGTCACGTGGATGTCGTCCGTGCCGAGCTCGTAGTACAGGCCGAGGCCAAATTTCGCGTGTGCCGGCTGGACCACGATTTCAATGGTGGCGCCGCTCTCGCAACGCAGCTCCAGATTCTGCTCGTCGTTCACTTCCGCCAAGATGTTGCCGATCGATTCGACGCAAATCGGATGATTGTTGATCGCGTTCGAATCCCACAGCTCGACGCGCACCGGAACGCCGTGCGGAATGCGATAGTTGCCGACCTTCTGATCGGGCCACGTCGGCGTGAGTGTGTTGGCCTGAACCGGGGTGAGCAGGATCTCCTTGTCGTCGATCATCAGCTTTGCAAACGGGTCCGGCGCAGAGCCGCCCACCGAGTCCCACTGCCGGCCGTCCCGCGTGTGAGTCGGGATATGCGCGTTGGCGAACTTCAGGTAAACCAGATCATCGGGTGGCGGCGGATCGAGATGACGCGTGCCCGGCGCCCGAACGGGCGTGCTGATCTCGGGATAAACCGCGCCGCACGCCCCCAAGCCCAGCGCCAACGACCCCAGTAGCCCCAGCGCCAAACCCTGCGCAAACCCATGAACCCTAACGGAAAGCATTGGGCGGCAGGCTAGCACAGGCGCTGCCGAACAGGCCTCAGAGAGGTCTAGCGTCGTGACAACCCGCAGGCTTCCGCTACGCCGTCACGGTAACCGAGCCAAAGCTCGAGGGCCTTCTGCATCGCGGCGATCACCGCCGGTCGCTGCGCGACGGACACGAAGTCGAGCATCACCCGCCAGGCGGCGGCGCGATGCTCACCCTCGACCGCTCGATGCGCCTTGGTCAATTGTAGGTGGCTCAGCGGTAGCCCGTAGTGCCGCACCAGGGGGTGGTCTTCGAGCGCTGGGGCTGGGCGGCGCGGCACGCTCCGATCGAGCTCGCCGCGTTCGTGCGCGGTTCCCTCCACGAAGAGCGTGGTCACGGCGGCGCCCGCCTCCCAACCACCCCGCAGGGTCGTCTCATCCAGGAACGTTCGATAACGTTGTGAGGCAGGGAGCAACGCAACCTGCTCGAAACGTGACAGATCCATACTCAGTCCGCGCGGATATTCCAAAAACAATTCTGGATGCGGTTTGCCTGCTTGGATGCCTCCCGTCTCTTCTTCGTACACGTTTTCGATCAGCTCGCGGCGCACCACGGCGATCGGGCAGGCAATGTAGGCGCGCGCGACCAGGATCGGAAAGTCGCGCACGTACGTGGCGTATTCTTGTTCGAGGTGAATGTGCAGGCGATCTGCGGCGACCAGTCCATTCGTAAACGAAGACCACGCCCAGTGCGTCTTCTGCTCCATGATCCCGAGCAGCGCTTCTTGGAAGTCGTCTCGATCCATGCCCAGCACACGCTAGCACCTCGAGCACTACGTCGGACACGCCGCACTCCGCGTCGGAGCTTCCTGGCTATCAGGCCGGCAAACGTCCGTATCTCATCTTTGTCACCTAGGAGCGTGCGAAGCGTGGCGCTGAGCGGTATGCTTAGTCACTGCGCACAGCGCGCTCCTCGCAGGTAAACGGAGACTCGCATGGCACGCATGTTCGGCTTCATCGGTAATCGCCCGGATCTCGGCGCTCGCGTGCTCGAGGCCAATGCGGCGCTTTTGCGCGCGCGGCGGACCGCCGGTGATCCGCTCGGCTGGGGTCTCGGCTTTTACCAATCCGGTGAGGTGCTGCTACGCCGCCGCCCGATTGACGACCGAGACGAGATCGACCTGGTGGAAGCCGCGGGTGACATTCGCACGGACGTCTTGATTGGCCACGTGCGGCGCGCTTCGGTCGGCGGGCTGCGCACCGAGAATACCCACCCGTTCCGCTATCGAATGTGGCTCTTCGCGCAGACCGGAACCATCTTCGGCTTCGAGCGGCTGCGTGAGCGGCTGCTTGCCTCGCAGCCGGAATTTTTGCGCAAGAACGTGCGTGGCGAAACGGACAGCGAACTATTCTTCTATTTGTTCCTGTCGTTCCTGCACGACGCGGGTCACTTGAGTGACGCGCACGTAGCGCCGGAGCACGTGGCGGGTGCACTGCGCGCGTCGATCAGTTTGGTCGACCGCCTGTCCGCGGAAGAGGGCCACCCGGCCAACAGCGGGGACATCCTGGTCACCAATGGCGAACAGCTCTTGGCGGTGCATCGCGAAGGCACGCTCGGCTTCCGCGTCTGGAACGGCCGGCGTGACATCGAGGAGCTCTTGGGTGAAGACGGCGTGCGCAAAGCGCGCATCCCCAGCATCGAAAGCACGCATTTTTCGCTAATCGCATCCGAGCTGGATGCGACGCCCGTCGGCTTTCGCGAAGTCGCGCCGCAGTCCATCGTCACGTTGTCTCGAACGGATGAGCCACGGGTCGAAGCGCTCTAGCCCGAGCTGGTGCGCGCTCGCGCTGTGTCTGGGCTGCGCCGCGTCGCCTGCGCCGCAGAGCGACCTGAGCTCGATGCCGCGCCGAGCTCCGGGGGTGGTCGAGCTGCGCTCGGAGGTGCGGCCCGAGCCCACGCGCACGGGCGACAGTCGAGATCAGTGGCTCGTACTGCAGGCCCCTGCGGCAAGCGGGCTGGCGCGCGAGGCGGTACGTGATTTCCTGCGCGCCACCGTCAACGAGGCGCTGGAACGGATGGAACCGCTGCTGGCTCCGCAAGCTTTCGTCGACACCGCCTCGGGCAGGCAACCCGCGCGCGCCTTCTGGCAATCGCGCTTCACCGTGCTCGACTACACCGAGCTCCGGGGGCAGCTGCTGTTCCGCGAGGCGGATCTGGAGACCTTCCGCGCCGAGGATGTGGCCCGTTTACCGCCCGCGCGCCGGCTTCCGATCGAGCTCGCCGCGGACGAAATCGCGGTCCGAGTGCCGATCCGGATATCCTGGGCCGGGCGCGCGCGGCTCTTCGGCGACGAACTTTTGTTTCGCTTGCAGCCGGCGGGAACGCGCTACGAAATCAGCGAAATCAGCGAAGACTTCCGGCTGCCCTGAGCGCTGACGTTCACATCCCGGACAGAATACGGAAGCCTTCGCCTTCGCGCGCGAGCTGCATGCGGTTGTCGGCCACGCGGCGCCGCCAGACATCCCCATGCGTGGTGGGGATCTTGTAACTGGCGCTATACGTGTAGTCGACCAGCACCGTGTTTTTGCGGCCCTCGGTCACGTTGCGGTAGTGGATCTCGTAACGGATAGCGCGGGTCTTGTTGAACTCGGTATTGAGGTAAGTTTCCAAGCCCTCGTAATCGAGATCGTCGCTGGCATCCACGTTGCCGCCATCTTCATAATAGCTGGGGTGAGCCATTTTCAGCAGCCGGGCGGTGGAGCGCTGCTCGACCGCGTGTCGATACTGCTCGCAGTACTCGATTACCCTGCGATTGAAGTCGGTGTCCTCCACGTCCGTGTTGAGGATGTATTGGTGGGTGCAGCCGAACGTGGATAGCACAGCCAAAACGAGCAGCGGGAGAAGCGAGCGAAGTGAGGACACGGGGTTCTTTTCAAGCAAACGCTGCCGGACGGCGACGTATTCCGGCGAGACACTGCCAAAGGGCGCCCCGTTTCGCAAGCTGGGCCCAGGCAACCGGGGCGAACTCAGGCCTGAGCTGAACTCAAGGCGCGCTTCAGCAACGGCCAGCCGGGGGCGGTTTTCGAGGCATGACCCAAGCCATCGCGCAGGTGCGCCGCCAGGCTGTCGGCCTCGAGCGGCAGTCCGGAGCGGCCGACGTCGAGCAGCGCGGCGATCGCGCCGGGTTCGGGCTGCGGTAGCCCAGCGGCACCAAAGACTTCCCTGACGACGGGGCCGACGTCTTCGACCGCCAGCACGAGCAGGGACTGGGCGTCACCGGCCGCCAAAAGTTCGATCCCAAGTAGCAGGGCTTCGAGCGCTGCCGCCGGACCCGCGCCAACGCTGAAGTTTGGGCCTTGGAGGCCAAAAGCAATCGCTGCGCGCCCCGGCGCCAGATTCGGTGAGGTAGCCGGGAACCGGCGCGGCTCCGCGCCTCGAGCGCCGCGTTCGCGCAGGCGCATGGCAAACAGCTCGTTCACCTCCAAGCTCGCGCTCATCGTGCCCACGATCACGCCGCACGACTTTCGCGCCTCGGGCGTCAGCGCTTGGCCCTCGAACAAGCTCGAGATGGCGGCCAGGCACAGCAGCGAGGGGCGATCGTAGCGCTCCAGATCTTGCTCGGCGATGCCCGTCACACGAGCGACCAGCGCGACGTCCGGCACGAGCTGCGCGTCACCGAGCCCGCGCAAGCGCACGCGTTTCTGCGGGCGGGCGCTGGCGAGGCGACGCGGCGCCTGCGGGCTGAGCACGAGCGCCGCGTTCGCGCCGCCGAACGCGGTCGACAATTTGAGCAGATGCGCGGCGTTGCCGGGCTGGTTTTGGCCGCACAAACGCGCTGGAAATTCGCTCTCGAGCTCGCCCTCGCCGTAGGCGGCGGGCAGGATCCCCTGGCTCGCCGCCGACAGTGCGGCCAGTGTTTCGAGCGTGCCGGCCGCGCCCAGCGTGTGCCCGGCGATGGCCTTGAACGGGTGCACCACGACGCGCTCGGCGGTAGCACCGATCACCGCCGCGATGGCACGCGCTTCGGCGCTGTCGTTGAACGGCGTGGCAGTGGCGTGCGCGCTGATCAGATCGACACTCGATGGCTCGATTTCGGCGTCGAGCAAGGCGGCGCGCGCCGCACGAGCCAGGCCCGCGCCAGTGCGATCGGGAGCCGTGACGTGAACCGCGTCGCAGCCGACGCCAAAGCCGAGCACGTAGCCGAGCGCCGGAGTGTCGGACGCGCGCGCCAGGGCAACCAAGGCCGCTCCCTCACCTAGCGCGAGCCCATCGCGATCTTTGCGAAATGGTCGTGGCACGCTCGCCGTAGTGGCGCCCAAGGCTTCGAAGCCAGCGGCCGCAAATGTGGTCAGCGCGTCATAGCCGCCCGCGATCACCAAGTCGCACGTGCCCGCTTCGAGCCAGCGGCAACCGACGCCCATGGCAACGGTCGAGGATGCGCACGCCGCCAGCACTTGCGTCACGCGGAAGGGGTTCAACGCCCACTGATCGAGCGCGCGCAAAGGACCGAAATAGCTAGCGGAAAGGGCCTGCTCTCGGGTGATGGCTTGTCCGCGCGCGCGCGCCGCCAAAAGCTCGCTGAGCGCGCCCAGACCGCCGGACGACGTACCGAGCACCAGGCCCAGCCGGAGCTCACGAAAACCTGGCCGCACCGCGCTCAGCTCGGCCAGCAGCAAGGACAACGCGCGATCGAGCAGCGCGTGCGCGCGATCGCGACCGCCTTGCACGGACGGAGCGAGCGGCGCGCGGGCAGCGTTCGGACGCCGCAAACCGGCCGCGGCCAGCTCGCTGTCGGGCCCGATGCAGGTCTCGGGTCGTGCGCCGAGCTCACCGACCGTGTAGCCCGCCGCGCCTTCGCCGAGCGGCGAAATGACGCCGGCCGCAATGATCGCGATCGGGCTCATAGGCGCGCCTCGTAACGGCAGAGGCGCGTCAAATACAGCGTGTTCACGTCGGCGCTGATGACCAAAGCTTGCTCAGCACCGCCAGAGGCCACTTCCGCCACCGCCACCGCCAAGGCGGTCGCGCCGATCGCTTCGTGCTGACCGAGCGTCGCTGGCAGACTGTGCAACCGCACATCGCGCCAGGTCGATCGCTGAAGCACATCGGCCAAGGGCGAAGCCAAAAAGCCGGCCACGATGCAGGCGCGGCGCGGCGGCGCGGGCAGCGCTGCGAAGACTCGCCCCGGAGAGCCGCGCAAAGCATGGTGCTCGGCGACGACGGCCAGCGGCATGCGCCCGCGCGAAAGCGCTGCGGATAGCCCCTCGAGCAGGACGAAACCGCCGCCCTCGCTGCGCGACCCATCCAGGGCCAACACCTCATCGACGATCGCGTCTCGTGCCTCAGCGGCGCCCGCGAGCAGCGCCGGAGCGAGCCCCAGCTCGAGCAGCGAGATCGCGACGGAGACTGCGGACTGTCCGCTCGTTCCGAACTCGCTGACCGACAGACACGGCCCGGTGAGTCCCAAATAGATCGAGGCATTGCCCGAGCCGGTGGAGGCGATCAGCTGCGGAAACTCCGCAGGGCTCGCAAATTTGGGGCCTTGACCCAGTACCTTTTGCAAAAAGCGCACGGAGCGATCGACATCGCCGAACGCGCTACCCACGACGAAGCCGGTTTCTGCCGGCTCTCGCTGGGCGTCGCGCAAGGCGCCCTCGGCGGTCGCGACCACGATGGCCGACGCGCGGCTAAAGCGACGCGAACGTTCGGGATCGAGCAGGCTGAGCGGCTCGGGTGGCGGGGTGAGCGGCGCATCGGACTCGAGGAGGTAGCGCGCGCTCTCGGCCCCGCTCAATACACCGGCGGGGCCGTAGCTGGCGGCGCCCGAGATCACGAGCTCGGCCGTCAGCTTCCGGGACAGCACGCGCGGCTCGGCGCTCGGCGCCTCGAAGGCGAGGACGGCGCATGCGCCGCCAAAGCCGAACGAGCTCGACAGCGCAGCGCGAAGGTTTGCGCTTTGATTCGGCGCGCGCACGTGGCGAAGAGCGGGCGCTTCGGGTCGCTCGAGGCCTGCCGTCGGCGGCAGCAAACCGCGGTTCACGCTGAGCGCGGTGATCGCGGCTTCGATCGCGCCGGCCGCGCCCAATGTGTGACCGATCTGGGCTTTGGACGACGAGACCCAAACGCGGCCTACTTCTGCGGCAAAAACCCGCTCCAAGGCTCGCGCCTCCATCGCGTCGTTTTGAACCGTGCCGGTGCCGTGCGCGTTCACGTAGTCGACGTCGCTCGTGCTGAGCCCGGCCACGGCCATGGCATCCGAGAGCACGCGCGCCGCGCGCGCTCCGCTGGGCTCCGGGTGCGTGACATGATGCGCCTCGGAGGCGACCGCCCATCCGCTCAGGAACGCGATGATCGGTACCCCCGCGCGCCCGCGCGCTCGATTCGAGCTCGAGCACCAGGCAGCCTGCACCCTCGCCCAAAGTGAGCCCGGCACGTCCGACGTCGAAGGGACGGCAGGGTTCGGGATCCA
This sequence comes from Pseudomonadota bacterium, assembly GCA_037200885.1. Taxonomy (GTDB): domain Bacteria; phylum Myxococcota_A; class Polyangia; order Polyangiales; family Polyangiaceae; genus PMG-095. The sequence goes on along the minus strand of JBBCIN010000002.1, from coordinate 1,428,153 downwards.
CCGCGCCCAGCGCGCTGAAGCCCGTGAAGGTCAGCTGACACAAGCCGTCGACGCCGCCCGCGAGCACGCGGCTCGCGCGCCCCGAGAGCAGCCAGGACGCGCCGAGAGCGATCGCCACCGCGCCACTCGAACAAGCACTGCACACGGTCGCCGTCGGGCCCACGTTCCCGAGCGCGCGAGCGAGTCGTTCGACCGACACCGCGAGCGGGAAATCCAGCAGGCGGCGCGCGTCATGCGGGTTGATGCGACCGGGTAGAATGGCGGTGAGCGCGCGTTCGGTCTCGTACATTCCGCCAGTGGTCCCGCCCAGCGCCAAGCCCAGCGCTGAGCCGACGGGGTGCGCCGCTTGCGCCAGGGCCTCGCGAGCGGCAAGGAATGAAAGTGCGTCGCTGCGCGACCAATCCTCGGCTTCACCGTGCGGGGCGATCGCGCGGACGTCCAAGCCGCGCACTTCGGCCGCGATGCGCGACTTGAGCCCGCTCGGGTCGAACAGGCTGACTTCAGTGATGCCGCGTTCCCCGCTACACAGCCGCGAAAACGACAGCTCGCGGCCGAGACCGAGCGAAGTGACTAGGCCGAGCCCCGTGACCGCAATGCGCTCACGCCCCGCCATCACTAGCCTACTTTCGTCCGCGTGATGTGCTCGGCGATGGCGTTGACCGAAGCGAAGATGGCGCGACTTGCTTCACCTTCGGGTACGCTCACGCCAAAGCGCTCTTCGATTGCCATCGCCAACTGCAGCGCGTCGAGCGAATCCAGCCCGAGGCCTTCGCCGAATAGGGGGGCGGCGTCGTCGATGTCCGCCTCCGTACGACCGCGCAGGTCCAGCTCTTCGAGCAAGGCACGTTTGATTTTTGATTTGAGCTCGGTCTGATCCATGGCTAAGCAGTATCTAACCCTTGGCGCTCTTCACGATCGCGGCCACGACGTCCCGATCGCGCACGCCATCGACGTCCGCGCGATAGCCCAACACCAGGCGATGGCGAAGGGCCGGAAGCGCCAGCTCACGCACGTCGTCCACATCTGCCGCCGCCTCGCCGCGCAATGCGGCGCGCGCCTTGGCCGCTAGAACCAACGCTTGGCTCCCACGCGGTCCGGCGCCAAAACGCACGTACTGGTTCACTTCGGGCGGCGAAGATGCGTTCCCCGGCCGTGAAGCGCGCGAGCAGGCCACCGCGAAGCGCACCGCCCCGTCGGTGATTGGAATGCGTGGGACCAGCGCCCCGAACGCGCGCACCTGCTCCAAGTCGACCACCGACTTCAAATCTGGCTCGATTCCGGAAGTGGTACGGCGGGCGATCTCCAGCTCTTCCTGCTCCGACGGGTACTCGACGTGCACCTCGAGCAAGAAGCGATCGAGTTGGGCCTCGGGCAACGGGTAGGTGCCCTCCTGTTCGATTGGGTTGCGCGTCGCGAACACTTGGAAGGGATCTGGCAAGGCGTGGGTACTGGTGCCCACGGTCACGCGCCGCTCCTGCATGGCCTGCAGCAGCGCGGCTTGGGTCTTGGGCGGGGTGCGGTTGATCTCATCGGCGAGCACCAGATTTTTGAAGATCGGACCGGGCATGAAACTCGTCTCGCGACGCACCAAGCCGTTCTTCTCGACTTCGTTCAAGATGTCCGTGCCCGTAATGTCAGCGGGCAACAGATCGGGGGTGAATTGGACGCGGCCGAAGCTGAGGCCCAGGGCGCGCGCCAAGCTGCTGACGAGTAAGGTCTTGGCCAAGCCAGGCACTCCAACCAGCAGAGCATGACCGCGCGCCAGCAGCGTAATCAGCAGGGCCTCGACGACCTCGTCTTGACCGACTACGGCTTGAGCGACCTCGGACTTCAGTTTTCCGAAGCCGCGCTCGCAAGCAAGGAGCAGTTCGGTGTCTTTGGGGGCGGGTACGGAATCGTTCGGTGTCACGTCATCTTTTCCGGGGCTCGACTCGACGAGGCTCGTGGAGGCTACGGCGCTCGACGAGTTCGCCTGGCTTCTAGCACGCCTCTGCCAGAGCCCGACCAGGATCAGGCCCTCGGGGACGTTGCCCACAACCACTCCTCGCACGGGCGACCGGTTGCCGACCAGAGAGCAGGCGTGTAAGCCTGATAGTAATGCTTTTCCGCCACGCCGGGCCAAGCTCGGGCTCCCCCGAACCCGCTACGGCCGGCGGCGGCGTCGTCGTGGATCGGCCGCCGCCCGGCCTGGCTCGCGGCAAGTATCCGGCTTCACCGGCCGTCATCCTTGCGCTCGGCGCGGCGCTGATTTTTGGCACCTGTCTGTACTTCTTCCTGCGCTGGCGAAAGCCACGCGTATGAGTCAGCTCGACCCGCGAACCGCGCGCCGCCCGACTGGGATCTTGATCGCGGGCTGGCTCGCGATCGCCTGCGCTGGCGCGCAACCCGGCGCGAGCAAGGCAGACGCCGCTACAGCGCCGTCAGCAGCACCGCCCGTGAAGGATGAGAACAGCAATTCTTTGGCGGCCTTGCGTGCCAAGCTCTCGGCGGGCGAAAACTCGAGCGAGCTCAAGTTGGCGGCCAAAGGCTTCGGACCCGAGCTTGGATCGGTCTTGGCCGACTCGCCGTCGTTGGCGTCGCTGACTTCGCTCGACGTGAGCGACAATGATCTCGCCATCGAGGGCGCGCGTGCACTCGCTCGCTCCCCTTACCTAAAAGCCGTGCGCGAGCTGGATTTGGGGGGCAACGACATTGGTGACGAGGGCGCACAAGCCATTGCTCGCGCGACTGCCTTATCCGGACTGGAAACGCTCAACGTCAGCGGCAACTCGATCGCGAGCAGCGGCGTCAGCGCCTTGACTCATGGCGCATTCGGCCGTTTGAGCTCGCTCGACTTGAGCATGAACGGCATCGGTGACGCGGGCACGTCAGCCTTGAAGAGCAGCGAATTACCGCTCAAATCGCTGTACCTGCTCGGTTGCGAGATTGGCCCGAGCGGCATAAAAATGCTGGCCCAAGCCAAGCATCTCGGCAAGCTCGACGTGTTGGCATTGTCCGGGAACAACTTGGGTGACGAGGGCGTAGAGGTGCTGGCAAAGTCGACTGCGCTGCAAAACTTGCAGACGCTGGACCTATGCGCGAACGGCATCGGCGACGCGGGCGCGCTGGCCTTGGCGCAATCGAGCCACTTCAAGAAGCTCAAGGTGGTCGAGCTATTTGGCAACGAGATCGGCAGCCGCGGCAGCACCGCTCTGCGCAAGCGCTTCGGATCGGGGCTTCATCTTTGATTGGTTAGGAAAGCGCGCGCAACGCCTCGAGGGCGCGAGCAAAATCCTCCGGCGGCGGCACCTCGAAGCGCAGTGACTCGCTGCTGATCGGATGCACGAAGCCGAGTACGGTGGCGTGCAGCGCCTGACGGCCCAGGGCTGCCGCGATCTCGGCTAGGTCTTTTGCCATCGATGGACGACCGCCGTACACGGAGTCGGCAAGCAGCGGCGTTTTGCTTTGCTCGCTCAAGTGCACTCGAATTTGATGGGTCCGGCCGGTCTCGAGCCGGCACTCGATGAACGCGGCTCGACCGCCCGCCAAGCGCTCCAAGACACGCACGTGCGTGACCGCCGCTTTGCCTTCGCTCGTGCGCGACGTGAAGCGCAGCCGTGATTTCGGATCGCGGGCGTGGAGGCTCTTGATCGTGCCCACTGCCGGCGTGCCCACGGTCAGCGCCAGGTACACCCGCTCCACGGTGTGCTGGGCGAGCTGCGTCTTGAGGCCTTCGCGCGTGCGATCATCCTTGGCTACGACCAAGAGGCCACTCGTATCCTTGTCGATGCGATGGACGATGCCCGGACGCAGCGAGCCCTGCTCGTCCTCGGGATCAGGGCTCGGGAGCGCGAAGCCGGGCCGCGCCAGGAGGCCGTTCACCAGCGTACCGCTGCGGTGGCCCCGCGCGGGGTGGACGACGAGGCCCGCAGGCTTGTTCACCACGAGCAGGTGCGCGTCCTCGTAGCAAACGTCCAGCACCACGCTCGGGTCCGGATCGGCCTCACTCAGCGGAGCTGGCCCCGCCTCGAGCTCGATCTCGCTGCCGGCGCTCACCGAATCCTTCGCGCGGCAGGGCTTGCCGTCCACCAGGACGCGGCCTTCCTCGATCCAGCGCTGCACGGTGGCGCGGGACACCTCCGGCAGCATCCGAGCGATGACTTTGTCCACGCGCTCGCGGCGTTGTTCCGCACCGAGCACGAATCGTTGCACGCTCACGAGGTCGCAGCCCGGTCGGGCTGCTCGCGAGCGCCGCTACCAGATCTTGCTTTTGATATGGCCCTTCGACTTGACCAAGATGTCGACCAAAGCACGATCGTAAAAGTTCCGATGATAAAGGTCGGGCGAGACCCGACTCTTGAACAGGGCACGTCCTTCCTCGATTTCTTCACCGAGTTGGTCGAACAGGGAATCCCCCTCGATGCCACGAATGATTTTCTCCTCGTTGTAGAGAGACAAATCACTCGCGATGGCGCGCGCGAGGCGACGAGCGGCTTCTTCGGTCTCAATCAGCGGCATCCGGCAGAAACTCCTTCGGCAGAGTATCGCTGCTTCTGACCTCGACTGTCAAAAGAGTCACCGGGCCGGAAGTTCCGGACCGGGCCCGACCGCGGCCAGGCAGAGCAGGGCTGCACACACGAACCCATATCGGCCCGCACCGAAGAAAAGCGCGTGTGTGGCTGCGGTGCTCAAAACCAAGCTCGCCGCGATTGCGCTCACCCTCGCCGGCCGCTTCAGTAACTCCTTACCGGAGAGCGCGGCGATGGTCGCGAAGCCTAGGTAACCGAGCCAACCTGGGCGCAGCACGGCAAACAGCGCGGCCGGCACGGCGACGGCCCAACGCAGCTTGCGCCTAGCGCGACCGGCCCGAGCGAGCTGGACGATGCCGAACAAGAGCACCAAGCGCTCCCAGATCGTTTCCGCGATCCCCAACCTGAGCTTGCTCGACTCGCCGAAGGCGGACCAATTCGAAGTGTGCAAATAGTGACCCGGCGCGCCGAAGTAATCGAAGGTCAGCGAAAGTTTGCGAGGGACGAGCGCAATGAACGAGAGTGGATGCTGGCGAATGTTTCGCACCCCCGCTTGGCCGAAGCAGCGATCTTTTTCCGCCTCACCGAACACGTTGCGACACTCCGCCGGCACGCTCGCGCCTTCGATCGGGATCCAAGCGCCATTGGCAGCGGGAGCCGAACCGATCAGCAGATTCCAGCCGCCGTTGGCGCTGACGAACACGCAGCGATCCATGCGCGCGCAGTTTCGCAACGTCCACGGCAAGCATACGGCGAGGGCCACGCCAGTCACGACCAGCGCGCGAACCGCGCGCCCGAGATAGCGGGGTTCGGCTGAGTCCAACGCAAAAAAGCCGAAAATCGGCGCCATCATCAACAACTGGGGGCGGATCAAGCAGAGACCGCCGAGGCACACGCCGAGGGCAAGGAGCCGCCAACGAAAGCCTGCGCTCGAGCCGACGCGCAAACTGAGCCACGTCGCGACAACCAGCACTTCCGCGGTCACGCCCTCGGTCATCAAAGCCGGCGTGTAAAAGACCAAGCCGGGGTGCAATGCCAGAAGCAGCGCCGCGGTCAGTGCTTGGCGGCGTGATCCGTAGCGAATTACGCAGCGCTGGGCCGCGAACACCGCGAGCGCGCCGAGCACGGCATTGACGAGCATGGCCACCCCCGGCTGCGGGCCGAAGGCCGCATACGCGAGACCGAGTAGCGCGGGGTAGCCGACCGGATAGTGCGCGGCATAGCTGACCGCGCCGTCTGGCCAAAGCCAGGTATAGCCCTGCCCGTGCGCGATGCGCTGGGCGACGACATGGTAAAAAGTGCCGTCATCGGCGGGCGGAAAGCGATCTTTCGCCCACAGCACAACCAGCACGCGCAGGGCGAGGGCCAGCGCCGAAACCCAGCCGGCGTCCCACAGAAAGCGCGTCGAGCTCCGATCCGCGTCGACTCGCGCTGGCGCGGCTTCTCGAATCACCATTGGCTCAGGGGAAATGCCCGAGCAAGCCCAACGTTCGCAGATCGAGCACTACTTCACACGCCGGCAGCCCCACGACGTTGCTGTACGAACCCACGATGCGCTCGATCAAGAACGCGCCCAAGCCCTGTGCAGCGTAGGCGCCGGCCTTGTCCAGCCCCTCCCCGCTCGCCGCGTAACGCGTGATTTCGTCGCTGGAGGCTGCGCGCAGGCTCACCTCCGTGGCCACCGTGTGCGCCACGCGAATCACCGCGGGCGCATCTGCCAAGCTGATCGCGTAGCGCGTGTACACGGTGTGCGTGCGGCCGACGATGCGGCCGAGCAAGCGCGCTGCGTCGGTCAGATCGAGCGGCTTGCCAAGCACCTCACCGTCGATCACGACCACGGTGTCGGCCACGAGGATCGCCGAGAATGCGCCCGATACCCGCGCGGCGACCGCGCTCAGCTTCTCCGCCACGATGCGCGACACGTAGTCGAGTGGTTGCTCGGCGAGCGCGACGTGCTCGGGGATATCGGCGGGTTCGATCCGGATTGGAAGACCCAAGCCGGACAAGATATCCTTGCGGCGTGGCGAGGCGGAGCCCAACACTAGCGGCGTTTCTGCGCTGATCATCGCGGCCCGAGCTCTTAGCACGTCCTCCGTGTAAAGTGCCGGGCGTGCCTCGTTCGAACCCCGAGCTGCGCCGAACCAGGCGGCTCTTTCTCGCGGTTCTGCTGAGCGTGAACGCGCTCTTCGGGCGCGTGGCGCTGGCTTCGGGGTGTGCCAACGGAGCCGGCTTCTCTCCTTGCTTCGACGTGAACACACTGTGGCTGCCCGCCGGCCGCGCCTCGTTTCTGAGTATGCCCGACACGCAGCTGATCAAGCCCGGTCAGGTCGGATTCGGCGCCTCGAGTGAGCTATTGCATCAGCCGCTTTTGCTCCGTGTCCAATCTCCCGACCGCGATGGTCGCGATGTCCGCGTGGTCGATGCCGCGGTCGACGTTTCTTATTTTTTCTCGTTCGGATTGCTGCGAAACCTCGAGGCGTCCGCCCTGGCATCACTGCGCGCCTATCAATCCGGCGCTGGCGTCGGCGGCATCGATTCGCAGTCCGCCCCGCCATTGGATCACAACGCGGTGCGGGACCCGCGCGTGGGCATCGCGTATTCATTGGATGAGGCGCTCGGAGCGCGCAGCTTCGGCTTACGCCTCGCCGTCGACGCGACCTTGCCGCTCGGCGATCGCAACGCATTCGCCAACGAGCGCTCATTCGTCGTGATGCCGAACGCGACGTTCGGCTTTCGATACCGAGCCCTGCGCCTCAACGCGGAGCTCGGCACGCGGCTACGCCGCGCGGTCGATTTCGGTGGGGTCACCTTGGGCAATCAGGGATTCGTGGCGCTCGGCGTCGCGGTCGAACTGCTCCAAGGCGATTGGTTGACGGTCAGCGCGGAGGCATTCGGCTTGCCCCCGCTGGCCGACAATCGAGGCAGCGCAGCTAGTCCCCTGGTGACCGCCGCTCGGCTTTTTCCCGCAGAATGGCTGGTGGGCGTGCACTCTTCGTTCGGCAGTCACGGCAGCTGGATGGTCAGCGTCGCGGCCGGAGGCGGTATTCCACTCTCCAGCGAAACACGAGAGAGCTCGACCGGACCCGTCACCAGTCACTTCCTGGGTATGACCACGCCGGATTTTCGTTCGCTGCTGGTCGTACGCTTCGCACCGCCGGAAGGGCGGTCCATGTCCCGCTGAGCGATCCCGGAGCGCACTCAGAAGATGCGTTCGCGCACGTAAATCTGATCGCCCGCCTGCAGCGGGACGTCCGGCGCTCGGCCCTCGCTGATCGCTTCCACGTTCACCTCGACCGTTTGCTGGCCCTTGCCGGTCTTGCGCGTCAAGCTCACGTGCGCCCCGCTGGCCACCGCAGTCAGCCCGCCCGCTTGGGAGATGGCTTGGATCATGGACATGCCAGGAAGCAGCGGATAGCTGCCCGGTTTGGAGACCTGACCCAGTAGCGTCACTTTGCGGCTGGCGTACTCTTTGACTTGAACGACGACGCTTGGATCGGACAGTACTTTCTCGGCAATCAAACGCTGGCGCACCAAGCGCGCGACTTGCTGCGCCTCGAGATCAGCGACTTTCAACGTGTGCACATAGGGAAAGTCCACGGTGCCATCGGAAGCCACCTGGTACTCGTGCGGCAGATCTTTCTCGCCCACAATCTCGAGCGTGAAGGTATCTCCCGGACCGAGCACGTAGCGCTCGGTGGGTGGCGCTAGATTGCTGTGCTGAGCACCCAGATTCGATGAGCACGCAGAAACCAACACCGCGAAGAGACACAACCAGCCGCGGATGAAACGCTGCATCCAACGATACGTTACTCGCGTCATGAAGCTCGGATTACAGGAACCAGCGAGCGCCGAGGAAGGCTTGCCAGCGTCGGTACGCGAGGGCGTCGCCGACCATGTCCATCGGATCGGCCAGGATACGTACCCCGGTAATGTTCTGGTCGTAGTTGACGGTCGCGTTGAGCCCGAACGTGTTGCTCAGCCGATACTCACCGAACAGGCTCGCGTCGACGCGTTGCTCGGAGAACGACTCGTGCTGAAGGGTCCCGTCCGCGTAGAACGAGTCAGGAAACCTCACGTTGGCGATACCCGCGGTCAGGCTGGTGACGAACACGCCGCCGAGCAGGTAAGAGATGCCGACATAGCCGCGGTCCCTTTGATAGAAATTACCCAAGTAGCTATTGGAGACATCCCGGGTATAGCCAAGTGAGGCGTAGGAGAGCCCGACCGGCGCGGAGCCAGGATTCATCGCATCTGCACCGCCACTGATGAACCACTTGAGCTCGGCTTGGCCCGTAATCGAGTCGTATTGCTGCGGGCCCTGCCCGGGTCGTTGATCGTAAAACGTGCCCGCCCAGCCCACCATCGCCAGCAGCGACAGCCGAGAAGTGACGAGGCCGTTCATGCCAATGCTGGAGCGCACGATGGCGCCGTCGTTCTGGGTACCCGGATTCGGGTAATGCACCCAGGTGTAGCTGCCATCGTAAAGCAACGCAGTGCGCGGCAGGAAGCGCCAACGACCGCGCATGTTGACCGCGTTCGTGTAGTTATTCAGGTCCGAGAACGCCGACTTCTCGAAGTAGTTGTAATTGAATTCGTAGCCGAGACGCCAATCGAAAAGGCCGCCACCTGGGCGCCACGTCACGCCAGCGCCACCGCGGAAGCTGTCGCGGTCGAACGCGTCCGAGGGGTCTGGGTTATTGGACGGCTGGCCTTGACGTACGAAACCGAGATACGTGTCGGCGCCGACCCGACCGGTCTGCAGAAAATTCAGGGCGAGATCCGCCCCGAGATCGACATGCCGTTGATCGGCGAACTCGCTCGAATGCTTCGAATCCGCGGCAAACAGCTCGTTATACGAAATGTATGCGCCGCCCCTCATCGTCACGGCCTGGGGCGTTAGCGCTCCCCCCGAGGAGGCCTCGCGCCGCTGCTGACTGAGCGTCTCCACGGTGCCCGCAAGGGTGGCGCGCAGGCGATAGGCGGCCAGCGGATCTTCCGATGGCGCGCGCAAGAAATAGTTGGAGTCATAGCCAACTTCACCGGAGACTCCTGGATGAAATTCCAGGTTACCGACGCGAACGCCAATCCCCTCACCGTACTTGCGATCGGCAAGCCACGGTTGCTGGGACTGAGCGTGGGCCTCGAGCGAAAGAGCGCCGAGGAGCACTGTCGCCGCAAGCGTAAGGCAGAACTTCATGGGACCGATCGGGTTCTTCGGGGGAATAAGGAGCGGGGAAAGAGCCGGTCGGCGGCGTTACTTGGTCGGACTGCTGAGCGTTGGAGGCTGCGTCACCAGTGGGTCTTCGGGGAAGTTCGACGGGTCGGTATCCGGAATCGACGGGTCGATGCTGACGGTCACGGTCGCCTCGCCGATGAAGCCAGTCTCTTCACCGATGCATTGGTTGGCTTCAGAGACCAACGACGAGGAGCGATCCTTCAGCACTTGAACGATCGTGAACTCGTGCTTCGCGCGATCGGCATCGTTATGAGCCACCGCAGCTTCCAACGTATCCACACGGCCCGTGGCCGTCGTCACCGCTACGTGGATCTGGCTGAGCTTGTCGCTCAAGCAGAGTGTCTTCACGACATCGTGCTTCTGCTTGGCATCGCTGGCTTGGCGTTGCACTGCAGCGGCGTCGTTGTCCATCATCGGCTTGAAGGACCGCGCGCGCTGCAGCATTTGCGCAGGAGTCAGGTTCACGTCCTGTTGCGAATCGACTCCGACCGCGGTTGCAGGAGCTTCACCGTTTTGCGCCAACGCAACGCCGAAGCAACACAGCACCGCAGCGGCCGCCGAAAATGCCCACGCTTTTGTTGTCGTTCGCATTTTGTAATCAAGCTCCCTCGAAGGACTCAGGAAAGAGTCGACGTCAGTATATGAACCTACAATTTCCGTGTCAACGCAGTGCGTCTCGCAAAAAGAGCTTCGATTTCCAACGCTCAGCCATTCGGCCGAAGCAAAAATGCCACTCCGCATAACTCGCCGGAGTGCTGACCAATCAGGTGCTCCGAGCGACCGCTATGTTCAGCGAATGGAGTTCGCTGAGCTCTATTGCTTGACGAAGGTCACGGGCACGGAAATGACGGCACTACCGCCCTCGGGTGCATCGAACTGCGCGGCTTGAGCGCGGGCTTTGACACAGGCGACGACGGACGCTGGCAAAGTGCCGGATGATCCACTCACGCCTGTCACCTCGCCGCCCGCTCCGACTCGGATCGTCAGCGTGATATTGCCTGCGGCATCCGGATTTTCAGCCAAACCACGCTGATAGCAAGAACGGAAACCCGCGCGCATTCCGGCCACGACGCGTGAGGCGTTGCCAACCGTACCGCCGCTGACGTTCGCTCCGCCGACGTTGGCGTTGCCCTTCGGCCCCGCAACTTTGACTCCGGCACCCGTGCCCTCGGTGCCGGTCGTGCGCCCACTGGAACCGATTCCAGCCAGACCACCACTGGTGCCGGGACGGATTGCCCCACCGCCGGATCCCAGTTTCAGATCGCCCGTGCCTGCGCCGACGCCTGCGCTGCTCGCCGCGGCTTGGTCGAGAGCGTTGGTCGCAACTTCGCTGCCTTTCAAAACGCCGGCAGTCGCCGGGCCGCTGCTTGCCAGCGCGCCGAGCGTTTGCATCTCGAGTTGGTCGAGCTCGTTGTGGAGCGCGGCGGTCTGCTTCTCGTTCAGCGCACCAGCGGGCGCTTTTGGCCCCGGGGCAGCCGCGGCTGCAGGAGCCGGGGTCTTGTCCGGAGTCTTGTCCGCTTTCGCGCTTTCGTCTGGCTTCTCTTCCGGTTTGTCTTCGACCGGCGGAGGTGGCGGCAGGCTCTTCAGTGAGTCGATCACCCCAGCGACGTTCAGCTCATCGTCGACGACCGGATCGAGCCAATCGGAGTAGATCGAACCCAGCAACAAGAAATGAAAGAGGAACGAGATAGCGGCGATGATCGTCGTGTTCCAATCGATCGCACTCGCGCCCCGCAAGACTGCGACGGGCAGCTGCGGCTTCGGTTGAATCGGTGGCGGCGCCACGAACTGGAACAGAAACGTGGTGTCGCCAATCACGACCTTGCCGCGTGAATCTTCGGTGAGCCGGATTTGATAGGCGCCCTGCGAAGTGCGCCGAGCCTGGCCCTTCAGCACCGTGAGATCCGAGATGCCCGTGGGCAGGGCGATGCGCCCGGTCATGCCGTCGAGAAAGTTCAGGTGGTAGTCGTTGCCCACCAGCTCGAACACGCGAAAGGTCGCGGGTACGCTAGAGGTGGCGATCACGAACATGTTCTTTTCGCTCGGACCGACGGTGACGTGGGTGCGCTGCTTGATGATGCGCTCTTCCGAAACCCGACCTGCCTGCACGACGCCGATGCGCAATACCTTTGGACCGGTTGCGGCCACTGCCCGCATCACGGCTGTCATCTGTCCGGGGCGTTGCGAAGCGCCTGCGCCTGGCTGCTGGAACCCTTGGGTCATTGAAGCTTCCTCTTTACGTCACGGCAGAATTGCCGGCTGGTCCGCGTTGGAATTGGACACCGGCAAGCGAGAGTCGTTCCCACGATCTACGAAAGAGTAGCCCGCATCGGTCTACTCGGGAAAGCGAGTTCCCAAGGAATTTTGGGCCGACGTCGACGACGAGCTCGCGCCTACCTTGCCCTTCCCCCCGCTCGCTTCGAGCGAAGTGCCGAGCGCCTTTCCGGTGTGACGGGACGACCTGTCCCATCCTGCGCGAATTACGCGGCTCCGCTGCTTGGCCATGCGGCCGACGCCCAACACGGATGCAGCGCCAAGCAGGCCGCCCGCCGAGCAAGCCACGAGCCCGAATATGCGCTCGACCGGGGAACGCTCGTTCGCTCCACCAATGTAGCCAAAGAGCGCCAAGGCCGTGCCGCTGGCCAGGCAGATCCGCGTCAAGGCCGTGAAGCGCGCCGGCAACAACGTGAGCTCGAACGAAACATCGGACAATCGTCGGTTCAAATCGGCGATCGCCGCGCGCTGCACGAGCTCGGAGTCGGGAGCGCTCGCGCCGAGTTCGGAAAGCAGTTCGTTCAGCAGCGCGGCGGGCTCGGGCGCGTTCAAACGCTGGATACGGCGCATCAATCGCACGGCGAGCAGCGTGCATGACGCCGCTACCAACCAAGCGAGGACGAGTTCCCAGCCCAAGCTCAGAACGGGTCGTTATAGATCGCTTTTTCGATGCGATCCAAGAACGGCTGACGCAGTTCGGCGAGCGTCAGTTTCGGTTGGATGCGGCTTACGTCGACGGCCGCAATTGGCTTTTGCACACGCCCCACGATCGTCACCTCGCTGATCGTGACGACGCGGCCTTTCTTTTGGGCGAAGGCGGTGGCAGACGACAGCAGCAATGCCAAGAGTAAAGCCGAACACGCAGCTCTAGCTAGGAAAGTTCTCATTTGTCGGCTCCGGTAGCAGGTGCGAACGTGGCGGAGGGTGTTGGGGTCGCCTTCGCGGCCGGGGCGGGGGCGGCACCGGACGGCGCGGCGGCGGCCGCGGCCGGCGCGGGAGCTGCGGCCGGCGGAGCGGCAGCCGCGTCCGCAGATTCCGCCGCCTTTGCGTCGAGCAACGCCTTCTTGGTCTTCGCGCGGGTGATCAATTCATCGGTGTCGTCCGGGGTGCCACCGGCCACGCGCGGCTTCATCTTCTTGTATTGATTCAGCTCGTCGATCGCGGTGTCGGCGGCTTGCCCCGCTGAGATACCGGGGAAATTATCGGTGAACAAGTACAAGAGCCCGAGATTGTAGTGAACCTGCGCAATGCTCGGGTCGCGCTTCTTCACCCATTCGAGCTCCCGCTTTGCGTCCGCGGGTCGACCGAGGAGGCGATAGGCGTCGCCCAAATTGAGGTGCGCGACCACGTTGTCCGCGTCGTACTTCAATGCTGGCTCGAGCAGTTGTTGCGCGTCCGCCGCGTTGCCGGACTCCAAATAGTAAGACGACAACTGTACGCGCGCTTCGACCAGATCAGGACGCAGCTCGAGCGCCTTTTGTAGCTCTTGGATGGCCGGACCACGCAGTCCCTGCTCTTTGTAGATCAAGCCGCGGATCAGGCGCGCTTCGGCGTTGTTCTTGTCGCGCGGCGGGTTCTCTTCGCCATAGCCGTCGAGGATGCCCTTCAAGGCGTACAGCGCCAAATCCAACCGACGTGAGCGGTAGTGATCGCGCGCGAGGGTGACCATCGCCGGGCGGTAATCGGGATTCAACTTCAACGCTTCTTGAGCCAAGCGCTGAGCTTCGCCGGAGTTGCCCTGAATCGACTTGACCTCTGCCAGCGCAGCGGAGACGGCCGCGCTCTTCGGCATTTGCGTTTGGCGCTGGTTCAAGAAATCAGTGGCGTCGTCCGGCTTGCCGGTACGCGCCAGGAGCACTGCGTAGCCGACGATCGCAGGCTCGTAGTCGGCAACGATGGTGGTGGCTTGGCGATAGGCGGTGAGCGCGGCGGAAGTCTCGTTGGTGCGTTCGCGCACTACGCCGAGTGAGTAGAAGGCCTGATAAGCCTTGGGGTCGGCTTGTGTTGCCTGCGTGAATTGATTCTTCGCGCCGGCCAGATCACCGTTCTTGAACGCATCCATTCCTGCCGCGTAAGCCGCGGCCGCCGCCGCGTTCATCTTCGGCCGATTGCTCGCCGAATCGGCGCTCGTCGGCGCGTCCGCCATGCCGAACTGGGCGCCCGCGGGAGCGGGCGCCCCCGTGCTGGGTGCCTCGGCCGCGGTGGTTTCCTGGCCGGGTGTTGCCGCTCCTTTGCCGCCCGCAGCGGCGCCGCCGCCGCAAGCCACGCCGCCCAGGCTCGCCGCGAGCGCGAGTACTGAAATGAAGCGATGATTCGTCGTGAACGGCGTCATGGTGCTCAACCTCATTGCACGAACGCCGGCAGTGGCGCAGGCAATCCTTGCGGGGGTGCAGCCGCGGCTTGACCCGGGCGCATGCGCGGGAACATCCCGGCGGTGTAATTCAGGTCTTTGATCGTGCCGGTGTACTGCTGCATCTTGGCCTCCCCGATCACATCGGTGAAGAACGCCAAGCGACGAATGGCTCGTGTCACTTCCGGGTTCGAAACGCTGTAGCGCTTGGCCAAGACGACCGCGTTGCCGTAGCGGTCGACCATGATCTGATCGGCGCTGTTGAGCTCTTGGTCGCGGCGATCACGCCAGGCATTTTGAACCTTGACCCGAAGCGCATCCGCCTTCTCTTGCAAGTCCGGATTGTCGCTGTTCTCTGCCTTCTTCAACACCGCCTCGGTTTTGGCGTCGAAGATTTTCAGCTGCGGTGCGCGTGTATTGTAGAGGCCAGTGCGCAGTGAGTCGTACAGCGAGCCCTGGCGAGCGATGGCGGCAGTGGTCCACTCGGGCGAGACGTAGGTATCGACTACGTGCTGCAGCTTGTCGTAGCGTTTTTTGGCTTCACCAGCGTCCTTTTGGTATTCCGCGACCACCTCGACGGACGTGCCCTTGTAGTGGTGGAAGCCGGCCTCGTAGTCGAACGTGCGCGCCAAATCTTGATCGAGCTCGGTGAACTCGGCCTCGGCGGCCATGCCGGCCTCGCGTGAACCGAGCGCGCTGTTCTTACCGCCCTCGGTTGGCGCCAAGTGCTTCCACTTGTCGAACGCGGCGATGGTGTTGTCCCACCATTTGTCGGTATCGCCCGCGGCCACCGCTTTGCGCGTCTTGGCACTGTAGTACGCTGCTTGCACCACGTACTGGGCGGCAGCATCTTTGCCCTTGTTGGCGGTGTAGTAGTCGTCCATCGCACGCTGCGCCCCGCGACGCGCGTTGGCGTTTGCGCCCTCGTCCGCGCTGTATTGATCCCAGCGCTTGAGCTCTGCGCTGGCCACGATGAAATCGGCTTCTGCAATTTCCTTGGGCGAAGCACCGAGCGCCTGAAAGCGCTCCCGCGCGCGAGTCATGCCGCCGCGATCCCCCAAGCTCGCATACAAGGACAGCGCCTGACGTGCGGCATTGCGGCGATCGGCCTGCGCGAAGTGCGTGTTGTTGCCGATCTTGTCGTAGGTCTCGGCCGCGCGCGGGTAGTTGAAGAAGAGCACGTAGGCACCAGCCAGGGCGTCGTACGAGCCCTGCAGGTATTTGACGCGTTCTTCGTACTTCTTCGGTTGGGCGGCCACCGGCGGCTTGGCCTTCGCGTCGCCGTTCTGCAGCTTGCTCAGCGTTTGCTCGTTGCCGTAACGAGAGTTGAACAGCTCGTACATGCCGATGGCTTTGTCGTACTCACCGACCTGCTTGTAGGCGAACGCGCCGTTCATCGCGGCTTCAGGGGCTTCATCGCGGTCCGGGGCGGCGTCGAGGGCGACCTTGTAGGCAGCGGCGGCTTCACGCCATTTCTTGGCGCGCTCCGGACCGTCCGGCATTTTCTCGGCTTCTTCGTACAGCTTCCGCGCGTCCAAATAGGCTACGCCCTGCTTCACGGGCTTACGGATACTGTCCTCCGCCTTCTTCGTCTCCTCGTTGAAGGCGCAGCTCTTACCTTCGGCAAGCTTGCGACTCTCGTCCGCGTTGCCCTCGAAATTGCTCATGCTGATGAGCTTTTCCCACGACTTGTAGCCCCACTCGTTGACGCCGCAGTACTGGTCGTAGAGCGGTTGGAAGCGCTTTCGCGCGTCGTCGAAGTTGCCGTACACGAAGTAAAGATCGGCTGATTGGAACGAGTATAGGAGCCCGTTTTTTTGCGGATCGCGGTCGAGCGCAATCCGATCGTTGTACTCGTCTCGCGCCCTCACCGCATCCAGCACTTGGGGCGGCATCGGATCTTTGATGACCTTGCGCGTGTCCCCTTCACCGTCGAAGCGGAGCTCGGTGCGCTTTTCGACACCCTGGGCGCCTTTGCTTTCCTCGAACTTACGGTTCTCGTCCTCGAGCACCTTTTCGGCCAAGGTCACCACGTCGTATGCCGCGGGTTGGAGGTATTTGTCGTCTTCGTTCGAGTCGCGCACCGCGACCGCGCTGTCGTGCGCCGATTTGATCTCTTCGGGCGTCGGGGACTTGCTGATCGCGATCTGCAAGACGACCACCCAGTAACGCGCGTCCGCGAGCCAATAGCGGCTCTCGTAGGAGTCCATCGCGGTCGGGTCTTGCTCTAGGTACGCGCTCCAACCAGACTCGGCTAGGCGATACTCGGCGATCGATTTTTCGAGTAACGCGTGCTGCTCTCCGGCGTCGTTCAGTTCGAGCGCCTTCTCGTAGTAGCCGCGCGCGAAGTTGGTGTGGTCAGCGGCGGCACGCTTCAGGCCGCCCTTCACGAGCTGCTCTGCCGTCTGCAGCGCCTCGGGGTCGTCCTTGTTGGCATCGACCCAAGGCGTGGTGCCCACGTAAGCCGCCAACTTCGTGCGCGCCTCGAGCGCTTTCCCGGCGTACTCGGCTCGCGCGGCGGAACCGTCCGGAGCCAAGCGGGACAGCTGATCGTAGAGCTCGGCGACCTTGTTCTGCATCACCGGCGCGTCGCGGTTCATCGGAAACTTGCGGAGCGTGAGCTCCAGCATCGCGACCGCGTTCCGGTTCTGAGTGATCTCGATGTACTCTTGCGCGAGCGCTTTGTAGATCTCGACCGTCCATTTTTGATCTTGCGGTACGAGCGCCGGGTCTTGAACGCGCTGGATCGCGATCGCCATCTTGTTCTCGGCGGCGACTGGATCCGTCTCCGTGTCGAGGACGTCGTTGCGCGGAATGTACGGCAGCTCCGGCGGCGGGCCTTCGAAGTCGACGTAGGTCAGCGAACCGGCGATGTAGGTGTACGCCTCGGAGCGGAAATCCGCGCCCGGATCACCGGTCTTCGCCTCTTGTTCGTCGGCGTAGTGAAGCAGCTTGACGAACCACTCGACGGCGGTCTTGTAGCGCTGCTGCTTGTAATAAGTCCAAGCCTGCTTGTACATCGCGACGCCGAAGATCGGCGGCTTCTTGAACTCCATCGAGTGGTCGTAAGCACTGACCGCGCGATTCAAGTTGTAAGGACCACCGTGCGGGTCGATCTGATCGAAGTGGAAATTGCCGAGCTGCCACCAGATTTCGGCCAGGTAGCGTGGGTCATCAGTGGCTTCCACCTTCTGGGGCAGCGGCTTGCAACCGTCGTATGGGTCGTTGAAGACGCGCTCTTCGCCGTCGGCGACGGCCTTCGGAGCGCCAGCTTTCGCAGCCGGTTTGGGCGTCGCGGCCTTGCCTTTGGGTCGGCCGACCTGGTCCAGCGGAACCGGGTTCTTGTTGTACCATTCCTGCCAGAATTTATCGTCGTGGTCCTGTGGCAACGGATCCAGCACGATCTTGCCAGCGTCCTTCGGATCATCCTTGACGGTGTAGCGGTTCGAGCAGACGAGCGAACGCCAGGCCTGCTGCCCCTCTTCGATGCGCCCCGCGTCCGTGTAACCATGACCCAGGTAATAGTGAACGGCCGCGATCTCTTCGTAGTGCGGGAACTCCTTGATCAACCGGCGGTACATCGCTAGCGCCGGGTCGAGCGCGGTCGTCAGATCCGCGTCGTTGTCGGAGCGCGCGCGTTCCTCGTACAGGGCGCCCAAGCGAAACATCGCATCCGGCGTCGAACGCGGATCGGAATTTTCACCGCTGTAACGTTCGACGAAGCGCTCGAGGCGCGCGATCGCCTCTTGGCGAGCGTCGTCTAGGTCGTGCTTCTCTTCGGTGATTTCGCGGTCGAGCGCGGTCAGCACGCGTTGCCGCCGCTGCTCGTAATGGTGCCGCACGATCATCGTCAGGTTGCGCCGGAAGTCCTTGGAGCCCGCCTCGTAGTCGCGCGCTTCCTGTTGCAAGATGCCGAACGCCTTCAACTGCGCGGGCGTGGGTGCGGGCGGAGGCGGCGCTTGTTTGCGCAGCTTGGGTGTTCCGCTGGTAACGGCGGAGGACGGACCCACGGTGGGAGCCGAGCTGGCCGTGGCCGTCGCGTTCGCGCTGGCCGCAGGCGACGCAGCGCTGGCCGCAGGCGACGCAGCGCTCGCCGCCGGCGTTGCCGTCTGGCTGAGCGCCACTTCGGACGAGGTGAGCGACGCGGCGATCAAAGCCGCTGCCGTCAAAAGTCCGGAGCTAAGACCGCGATTCATTGCTGTTCCTCCGCGTCGTCGAGCACTTCGCGGAGCTCGTCGTTCAAAGTCTGCTCTTCCCGCGCCCGTTCGCGTTGCAAATTGCGCACGCGAAGCGCCTGCTCTTCGCGCACCTCCCACGCTTCCTGCACGATGCCCACGTCGGCGCGCAGGACGATGCTCTTCAACCGGTCGCGCACCAGGCTGAAGTTCTTCATCGCAATCTCACCGACCAACAGCCGCGCTTGTTGGTCGAGACCGTCGAGGTTCTGCGCGTAGCTTTCGATCAGCGCGATCTCTTGCGAGATCTTGTCGCGTAGGCCATTGGCCTGCTCGATCGCCTGCTGCTCGTACTTTGCTTGCTGCACATCGAGCGCCGCGTCGTCGTTGTCGGCGCGCAACAAGAGCGGTTGGATGGATTTCGCGTACGAGGCCGCGTCGGAAGAATCCTGCCCGGCCGCGAGCAAGGCAACCTCGCGCGAGAGCAGCTCGCGGAAGCGCTTGCGCACGTCTTGATCGTCGATGTAGCGCTGATCACCGAAGCCGATCTGGGCTTTACCCACTTCGATCGCGCTGCGAAATTCCTCGATCTTCTTGTGGTAGGTGACGAGATCCCGCTCGTTGGCCTCGATTTCGAGCTGAAAGCGCGCGCGGCTCTGCGGGTCGGAGGTGACGCCGTGCTTGTCGGCTTCGTTCATCACCCGGTGCAAACCGTTCACGATCGCGTTCAGCTTGTCGGCCTCCAAGGTCAGCTCTTGCAAGGCTTGTGAGGCCTTGGACCATTGGCTATCCCCGGACTCGTCGCGGCGCCTGAAGTCACCCTCGGTCACCGGCATCCAGCCGAGCCGCTTCATCAGCGCCCGCCGCTCGGTGCGCACGCTGGCGAGCTCACCACTGCCGCCGCCGTTGGCCACCTCGTCGATCCCCTCGGCCAGCGTACCGCGCGCCCGGGCGAGTTTGTTCGATAGGCTGAATACCTGCTCGAGTTGCAGTTGAATCTCCGGGAAAGCTTTGACGCGCGAGGAAACGGCCAGCACTGCGCTCAACTTGGAGGCAAGCTTACGCGAGTCTTTGATCAGCGCGCGCGAACGCGACACATCATCGATCACGCCGAAGACATGCTGATCTTCCGCCTGATCGCGCGCCCAATCCAGCACGACTTTGGGTAGCTTGTCGTCCGAGGCGGCGCCGAAATCATCGGCGGTCAGCTTGTCGTAATAGACGGCTGGATCGTTGGTCGACTTCAGAAAAGTGTCCAGCTGTTGGCGGATCGGATCGAAGTGACCGGATACGTCCCTGTACAGCCCGAGCGCGTTCTGAAACTCACCCGCGCGCAGCATCAAGTCAGCGCGTAGCAGGGAGCCATCAGCCAGCTCCAGATTGTTGGGATCGGTGATGGTCAGCACTTCCAACGCGCGCTGTGCCCGTTCGAAGTCGCCCAGGCGCACGTACACCCAGGCCAGCTCGTACAGCATCGTCGAGAACTCGGGCGAGCCGCGGTCGACGTGACTGTAGGCCTCCGCGGCCTCCACGTAGTCGTCGGTCTCGTGGAACAAGCGACCGATGGCCATCCACGCCAGATCGACCACGTGCCGAGTGTCGGCAGTGGTGGCTGGAATGCGTGTGACCTTTCGGAACTGTTCGACGGCTTGGGTGAAGCGGGTATCCGGGGCAACGGTCGGCTTGGCGGCGCCCGACGCTGCGCCCGCGGCGGCAGTGGGGGCCGGGGCTGCCGCCAACGTTTCTTTCATCAGCACGACGCCGAGTAGATACTGCGCTTGCAGCGTGTACTCCGAACCGACGGGCACCGAGTTCACCGCCGACTTGGCCGCGCCATAGTCCTTTCGCGCATACAATGCCTTCGCCCGCGCGTAGGCGAGTGAGCCGGATTTGTCGGTCTGCGGCACGCCATCGAGCCGAGCGAAGACGTAATCCAGGCTCTCTAGGTCGTCGGTGCGCAGCGCGATGTCGACCAGGCGGCTGAGCGAGCGCCCAAGGTACTCGCCGTACGTGGGACGCGTCGCGTGATCCAGCACCTCTCGGTAGTGACGCCGCGCGGACAGGTACTGGCGTGATTGAAAGTAGGCCTCGCCGATCAGGAACGACGCATCCGCGTAGTCCGCCTCCGAGGCCTTGCTCTGGCGACCGAGCTCGAGCACTTTGCTCAAGATCTCGATCGCGGCATCGTAGTTCTTGGCGTGCAGCAGCATGTCCGCGTTCGCCAAGCGCACGGCCGGCGTGGCCGGCGGCTCCTTGAACTTGGACGGCGGAGGCGCCTTGCCGATCTCGGCCTCGACGCCCTGAATTGCGGTCGTGGCTCGGCCCTGAGCCTCGGACGTGCTGAGGGCGAAGCTCGGGCGCGCAAAGAACAAAGCCAAGCCGACCGCAGCAAGTTCACCGCTCCGGAGCGGTCGCTTGCGCATCACTTGCCTCCCGTGCCCACCGAGATGCCGCCGTTGGCCGATGCCCCAGCGCCCGGAGCCGCAGCGGGGGCTGCGCTATCCGTGCTGGCGGCGCCGGAGCGAACGTTCTCGGTGAAGCGAATCGCCGGACGGTCGGTGAGGTCCGTGGTCACGTCACCCTTCTCCCAGGCGATGACGTCGAGCTTGAGCGTCTTGCCCTCCGTGATGGTGAAGGAATGGCTGGACGGCACCTTGAACTTGTAACCCTTGAGGTAGGAGAACACGCCGTAGCCGTTGCCCCGGAGTTGGAGCACGATTTGAACGGTGTGGTCGCCGGGCGGGATCGAGCCGATGAAGATCGGGATGTCCTTCTGACTCGCGAGCGGGCTGTCGTCCGCCTCGTCCTGCTTGTTGTACTGAACGGCGCCGTCCAGCACGAACAGCGCGCCGGTCAGCCGAAACGCGCTGCTCAGGTCATTGCGAAAAGTAATCTCCGCGCGCGCGCCACCAGCGCCGCCGGAGAGGATGGTGTCGCTCAGCAGGCTGAGCCGAGTGTGGCTACGACGAATCTGTTCTTTCAGCTCGTCGATGTGCTGCTCGAGGTCGCGCAGGCGGACCACGTAGGTCGAGCCGTCAATCGGCGCGCTGGCCGCAGCAGCGGAGGGTGGGCTGGCTGGCGTGGCGGGCGTCGCCGCCGCGGGAGACGCGGTCGCCGGTGTCGGCACAGGCGCGGTCGCGGTGGGCGCCGCGGCGCTCGAACTCGGAGCCGCGGCGGCCTTTTCCACGGGCTTTGCGCTGGCGACAGGAGCTGCCGTGGCGGGGGCAGCCTTGGCGCTGCTCGTCGGCGTCTGCGCGTTGACTGCGGACGCCAACGAAATAATTCCGGCTACTACGGACAACCAAACGGCTTTGCTAAGGCGCATCACTACCCTCTAACTCTGTGGAGAAGAATCGACACCGGGCGGTTTCAGTCCCCGGCACCAAGGCTCGAGCGTCGAACGGAGCCCCAAGCTCTGCCGGCATCTTCCTCTGCGCGAGCCTTCCCGCCAAGTCGGATTTTCACACTTCTTCGCGAGGTTGCGCGAGCCGGGGGGCAACACCCCCGGGGCACTTTGACGGGTGCAATTCGGTCACACCGATAGCTACGACCGGCAACATGGAGCGCTCCCGGCCCGTCGTTCGCGGTTGGGGGCCCGGCCGGGCGCCGGACCGCTGAATCGCTTATAAAATGCTGTGTCTTGCGGGAAACACGGGCCGAGCGCTACGGTTGGAAAACCGGATCGGACCGCAGATCGAACGCCGCCATGGGACGTAATAATTGGGCATCGGCCCTGACCTCAGACGGAGGTCTCATCCCAAGCAACGAGCGCCCTACCGCCTGCCGGCAAGAGTGAATTTCCGAATGGCGGCCGTGCAGGGCGATGCAACGGACGAGATGCTCATGGTGCGCTACCAGAGAGGCGAGCGCAAAGCGTTCGTGGAGCTCGTGCGTCGGCACAATCGCTCGATTTACAATTTTGTCTTGCGGCAACTTCGCGTTCCATCGGTTGCAGAGGATGTGACCCAGGACGTCTTCATGCGCCTGGTACAAAACGCGGCCGAGTTCAAACACGAGGCGCGCTTCTTGACCTGGCTGTACACCATCGCGCGAAACCTGTGCATCGATCAGCTGCGTAAACTGTCTCACCGTCGGCATGCCTCGTTGGATCAACCGCAACGCGATCACGGCGATCAAGCCGACGCTCAGCTGCTGGGCGACACGATCTCCGATCCCAATCCGCATGCGAGCGCCGAACGCAGCGCGCTCTCGTTGGAGGTGCGGTCCTCGATCGTGAAGGCCGTCGACTCGTTGCCGGACGATCAGCGTGAAGTGTTCCTGCTGCGCGAGGTCGCCAACTTGCCGTTTCGAGACATCGCCGAGATCACTGGCGTGGGAGAGAATACGGTCAAGAGTCGGATGCGTTATGCGCTCGACCGTTTGAAGGACGCATTGAGCGATTTCGAGGAGTACGCCCGCGCGCTGCGCTAGGCGTTTTTGTAGGTATTTATCGTGGATTGCGAGAAGTTCGACCGAATCGCGCTCGACCTGCTCTACGACGAGCTGGACGAACTGACGGCTGCCGCAGCCAGGCGCCACATGGAGCACTGCGCGCGTTGCCGCGCGATCGGTGCGGGGCTACGAGCCACGCGCGAAGTCGGCGCGTTGCCTTTGGTCGAACCGCCCGAGGGCCTCGAGCTTCGTATTCTGCAAGCCGAGGAGCAAGCGACGCAGCTCCTGCCCATCGGCAAGCGCCTCGGTCGCGGGCTGTCACTGCTCGCGAGCTACGCCATGAGACCGCAGGTGTCGATGGCTGCGCTCTTGATGTTGATGATCGGTTCGAGTCTGTTCTTCTTGCGCGCGCAACCCGGTGATCGCGAAAACGTGCTCGTTACCGAGCGCGGTGTGCCGGAGAGCGACAACGAGTCGGTAACGGTGCTGCCGAAGAAAGCGGACGCACCCGAGCCGGCGCGCGTGGCCACTCATCCGATGGCGAGCCCGCGCGTCGAAGACGTCGCTCCGCGTCGCGATCGTGCCGCCGAGCCGAAGGCGGAGCCCGCGCCGCAAGCGCAAGCGGAGCAGTACGCGGCCGCGCCTGCTGCGGAAGCACGCGGGGGCGCGGCGCTGGGCGCTAGCGCCGACGACAAGGATCTCGAAGGCAGCGCGGAATCCAACACCGACAGCGACGCCAGCTACGACGCCGCCATGGCCGCCTATCGCGACGGTCGCTACAGCGAAGCCCAACGTCGATTCGACGAGATCGCAAACCTCGGGGGCCCGCACGCCGCGAACGCCGCGCTCTACGGCGCACAAGCCCTGCGCCGCGTGGCCGGTTGTCCCACGGCCGCCCCGCGTTTCGAAGAGGTGCACTCGCGCTACCCCGGCTCGGTCGGCAGTGACGCCGCCTGGCAAGCCGCAGACTGCTACCGCTCACTCGGCGACCTGGCTCGCGCGCGCCAGAACTACGAGCAACTGTCAACCGATCCCAGCTACAAGACCCGCGCCAAAGAAGCGATCGCCGAGCTCGACCAACGCGTGGCCGACCAGGAGCTCGCCGCGCGCAAAGCGACCGCCGCAGCCGCCAAGGGCAAAGCCCCAGCCCCTAGTGCGCCGGCGAAACCGGCTGAGAGCAGTAAGTGAATCTCCCCGTGCCCGTGCCAGTGCCAGTGCCCACGCCCTAAAGATCGCAACGCGGGACCGCTCGAAGCCGCACCTGTGCACGCAAGCCGCAGCGAGGCAGCCCCTCAAGAATAAAAGAGGGGGCGATCGCGATCCAGCAACGCACCTCGTGGGCGCGCTGTGTTCACGGACCAATTAGCAAAGGAGAGGGAGATCGGGCACGGGCACGCTCGAGATCCGCCCATCTGTGCATGGTGCGCGCGCCGACGCGCCGCGCGCCGACGCGGAAGACAGTTCAGCCGAATGCCCGGAAATGCGTCGCGCTTTATGACTTTGGCACGCTCAGATCGCGATCAACGAATGAGATGGTGACCCACGAGAACCGACCGAACGGGCGCGTGCTTTCCATCCTGTAGCGCGGGCGGCCCAGCGCTCAACCAACCGAGCGTGCGCAAACGAGAGTCTCCAGCCGCACGCCGCAGGCGCCGCGCGTCCCTCTCCTCTCAGCCGACCATCTGTGCGTTCGTCCCTGCTTCGCCCACGTCCACATCCGCGGACGTCACGTTCACCGGGCCGCCATCCGGGGCGTCGAAGGGCGCGCGGCCGATTTGTTTGGAGCCCAGGCTGGGGATGAATGGCGCCACGAAGTACTCGCGGGTCCAATACCAAAACAGGCTGCGCTCGATCAGCGAGGGGTCGATCAGGGGAGCGACGGCCGCGTGCACTTCTGGCAGCTTGCTCCAGTGGACGGCCGCGTTTTCATGGTGAGCGCTGTGGTAGCCGTTGTTGAACAGCAGAAAGTTCAGCAGCTTGCCGTCCCAGCTGCGGGAATGATTGTGCTTCGACCACGGGTCGGTGTGCACGTGTTGGTCGTAGTTGAAGAGCATGATCGTCCACAGCGCGAAGAACGCGGGGATGAGCAAGGTCATCACGTAGACGTACAGTCCGGTCTTCAAGCCGTGCAGCGCGACCGACAACGCCAAAAGCGACAAGTGAGCACCGCCCCAGATCGCATATTGGAGCAAGATGCGACGGTACAAGGACGGGTTCTCCTTCTTGGCCTTGCGAATGAAGAACTTGATCGGATCGCTTTGCCAGTAGCTCGAGACGAAGAAGTAGGTGACGGCGACCAGCAGGTTGTGGCGATTGGTGTAGCGCCAAGTGATCGTCGCGTCCCCTGCCCGGTTCACGTACTTGTGATGGTTCAGGTTGTGAGTCGGGATCCAGGCGAACGTCGGATAGCCGTAGAAAATCGAAATCCAGTTGCCGAAAATCTGGTTCTGAAGCTTGCCCTTGAAGGTCGGGCAGTGATTGTGGTTGTGCGCAATCACGCCGCAGGCGAGCGCGAAATAGGCGCTCACCCACCACAGATACGGAACCAAGGCCGGGCGAGCGAACTGCACCGCGACCAGCGCAGGAGCAATCAGTACCCAAAGCAGCGTGCGGTAGTCGGCAGCAATACGGGGTCGCATCGGTGGAGGGACTGTAGCAGCCGAGTCCCCGATCGGGGTCACGGTTTTGTCATCGCGGGCCGGTTTCTAGCGCGTTTTCTCGACAAAATCGCAATACAGCCGCGTAAGCGCGTTCGCGCTTGTGCAAAAGAACGCTAGCCGCGTCACGGTTCGCGCTCAGTTCGTGTTGTCGCGCACGTAGGCGATGGTCCGGACCGAGTTGATGATTCGCTCGCGATTTTCGCTCGAAAGATCGACGAAGCGAATGCCCATGCCCGGGTTCGGGTTGTCCGACAACATGCGGATCGGATTCACCCACTGGACTTGGCCGAGCAGGATGAACGGCGATTGCTCACCGGGCATCGCGAAGCGCAACGTCAGACGCGTGCCGACTTCCAAAGGTTCGTGCGTCGCAACGAAGATCCCCATCTCCGAGATGTTCGTAATGCTCGCGTACAGGAACGTCTCCTCGGTCTCGCAGTCGACCGACCACTCGACGTCGATGCGCTCATAAATCCTGCGCTCGGAAACGGGAGGATCTGACGGCTTGGAGTGCTCGTCGCTCACGGGTTTCGCTTAACCCCATTGTGAGCAGGTGTCACGGAGCAATGCACGGCGCGATCAGCGCACATCGAGAAAGCCCGCTTCGAGGCGATTTTCCTCGGCCTGGCCACGCCGCACTTCGAGCCGCCGGTTTCCGCTGTAGAGGCCAAAGTACACCCGGTACTTGCCGGCTCCGAAATTGGGTTCGAGCGCGAACTCACTTCGATCGGCGATGAAATCACCCACGTGCCAGAGGTTGAACGGATACTTTCCCGCCAACGTCGGGTGATCTCCATTAAAGCGTCGTTGGAACCCGTCCACATGAATGAACGTTTCCCATGAGCCGCTGATCGGCTGGACGACCCGGTAGTAGATCGCGAACGTGTAGTGGCGACCGGCTTCGACGGCGTCGACCGGATGACCATCGAGGTCGAGCGTGTCCCAACCAAGTACGTCGAGCTTGTCGCCCAGGTTCGCGCTGAGCTGGTGCATGGGCTGGGGGGCTTGCTCGAGCACGTAGCGGGCTAGGGGATTTTTGTTCTCGGCCTGTCCGAGCTGGTTGGAGACGAGCACGATCTCACTCGAGCTACTGTCCAGCACGGGCAGGTTGCGCGGCGGATCTTGGCGTGTGCGGTAGAGCGCGTTCAAAGTTCCGAGATCGGCTTCACGGATCGCGAGCCAGCGCCGATCTCGACTCGCCATCAACCAGTCGAACGCGTGCGCAGCCGTGTCGAACGCAGGCACGCTGCGCCCCGCGTAGTAGGTCGCGCTCGCGGCCCCCGCGCCCAGCATGCCGAGTTCCTCACCGGGCTTGGCTTGCTGTCGATAGGCGTCGAAAACTTGTTTCGGCGAGATCTGCGCGGCCAGCATCGGGTAGTAGCCCAGGCTGAGGCAGAGCCCGAAGCCGACGCACACCAGCAGCGCCGCCTGTCCACGTGAGAGCCCACCGGACAAGCCGCGCGAAAGCGCGCCCGTACCGAACAAGCGATGGAGCTCGGGGTCGAACAATGTGCGGAACGCATCGCGCACGGCCAGCAGCAAAAGCGGCAAGGCTAGCAATACCGGCAAAGCGACGGCCGCGCTCGACGCCCAGGAGCGCTCCGCGCTGCCCAACATTTCGAGCTTGTCGAGCGCCAGCACGCGCTCGCTGAGCAAGCCGAGCACCCAGAGCCCGACCAGCGCGGCCTCGAACACCAGCAGCGAGAACAACAGATTGCCGGCCCAAAGCTCACGCAGCACGCGCGGCCAAACTCGGTACTCGCTCGCTTGGAAGCGGGCATCGTCGTGGCTCGAGCGTTCCTGCAACAGGAAGAAAAAGGCGCCGCAAAAGATCAGCGTGCCGGCGCTGAGCCAGCGGTCTGCAGCGAGGCGGAAGCTATCCGGGAAATGAGCGTCGCTGACACAGAAGGCGCTCAGCCCCTTTTCTGGGAAATTTTTGAAATCGACCAACAGCAAGATGGAAAAGGCACAGGCGACCATCGGCATCGCGCGCCCGACCTTCGCCCCTCGCTCGAAGTCGCGCACGAACAGAGCGATCGCGATCGCCAGCGCGGAGACCGCCGCGAACGGCATCGTGCCCAGGACGGGCGCGGAAATGCCGTATGCGCCCAGCGCCAGCACGGGCGTGGTCAAGCACAGAAGGCGTAGCGCTGCTTCGCGTTCACGCGCCGGGCTTTCCGAGACCCCCGGCGGTTCGCGCAAGAGGGAGCCGAGAGCGACCGGCAACACGGCGCTCCACGGAAACAGGGCGTGACCCAGCTGGAGCAGGACGCTGTCGAAGGTCGGCAGCACATGCGGCCGATTGACCACGCTGCCAAGCAAGAGTGAGAACGCGCCGCCGCTCCCCGGCGCATGCAACAGCGCGTGACAGGCCCAAACCCCGAATACGATGCCGCCGGCGAGCGCGAGCGCGCCTGCCGCGTCGCCGAAACGTTCGGGCGAGCTGACTCGCCCCGAGCGCATCACGAGCCAGGTCAACCCGACGCTACAAGCCGGAACGGCAACGCCGATCAAGACGCCGCGCGACAACACCGCGCACGACATGCCCAAGATCCCGAGCCCGAGCGAAAGCCAGCGCGAGCCCAAGGGCGACCCGCCGCCGCGCTCGAAGACGGCGAGACCGAGCCCCGACATCGAGAGCGCGAGCGCCGACATCGTGACGATGTCGCCGAGCATGGTCCGGGCGTGCAGAAAATAGAGCGGCATGGTGGCGAGCACGAGCAGCGCGAACCACGCGCTGCGGCGATCGGCGAGCCGACGCACGAGCAGGTAGCTGGCGGCTAGCCCCGCCAGGCCCCAAATCGCCAGTGGCAGACGGCCCGCCCACTCATGCAGGCCAAACACCCGAAAGCCCACGGCGATCGAGGTGAAGGGCAGCTCTCCGCGACCGAGCTCGCTGCGGGTGGGCACCTGGTTGTCCGCACCGTCGAGCGAAAGGCTCTGGCCGCCGAGCAGATTGAGCGCGATGCGGCGCGCGAACTCCGCGACCTCGCGCTCGGGCGGATCCCAAATGCCGCTGGAGGAAAGGGGCGCAAACAGGCTGAGCGCTACCACCAGCAGGGCAAACCAGGCTAAAACGCCGTGCTTGGCTGAGCGAACCCGAGCGTTGGGCGGCAATTGTTGGGTATTTCCTGGGTCGCCGGCCGCGCTTGCTCCGGAAGCGCCCGCGTTTTCCTCGCTCATCGCAGCCTGCGCGCGTACTAGCCGGTGTTTCTTGTCGTTGCAACCGCGGAGAAACGGTGGAAGGTGTGCGCGGCGCGGCGCCTTCTGACCACTTTCGGTCTTCACTCAGCCCGCGCCCCATCGGACTCGAACACTCATGCGTTTTGGAACCATTGCCATCGTGGGGCGCTCGAACGTCGGAAAATCGACGTTCTTGAACCGCGTCCTGGGTGAGCCGCTCGCCATCGTCTCGCCGCTCCCGCAAACCACGCGCGACAACGTGCTCGGGGTCGTGCATCGCGAGGGCGTGCAGTTGGCGTTTCTCGATACCCCGGGTGTGCACACCCCGCGCTCGGAATTGGGGCGACGCATGAACGCGTCCGCGCTCGACGCGGCGCGCACCGCCGACGTCGTGCTGTTCATGACCGACATTTCCGCGCTCACTCCGCCGAAGAAGTCGGCCAAAGAGAAGAGCGCTCAAGAGCTCGACCAGGAGCTATTCGCAAGCGTGCCCAAGGACGCGGTGGTCGTGCTCGCGGTAAACAAGGTCGATGCCTTGCGCGACAAGAGCAAGCTTTTGCCCGTCCTCGTCGCTTACCAGGAGCTGCGCAACTTTGCGGCGCTGATTCCGATCAGCGTGAAGGCGGACGACGGCGTCGATCGCGTACTGGATGCGCTGGCGGAGGCTCTGCCCGAGGGCGGTATCGGCTTCGACGAGGACACGCTCACCGATCGGCCGACCAGCTTTTTCGTGCGCGAGTACGTGCGCGAGCAGGTGCTGTTGGCGATGCGCGGCGAGATCCCACATGCGGTCGCCGTATCCATCGACGAATTCTCGGAGGGCCCCAAATCGTCCTCGATCAAAGCCACGATCCACGTGGAAAAGGTGGGTCAGCGTAAGATCATCATTGGCACCGGGGGCCTTCAGATAAAACAGATCCGAGTGGGCTCGCAGGCGCGCATCGCGGAGCTGCTCGGGCACAAGGTTCACCTCGAACTGTTCGTGCGCGTGACTCCGCAGTGGAAGAGCATGCCCAGGCAATTGGCGGAGCTCGGCTACGAGGCACCGGTCGGGTTGGCCAAGGTGGCGGCCGCCAAGAAGCCGACTCGCGAGAAGAACAAGAAGCGTTCGGCGCCGAGGGCGAAATGACGGCCATCGTCGCGGTGGTGGGCCGACCGAACGTCGGCAAGAGCACGCTGTTCAATCGCCTGATCGGCAAAAAATTGGCGATCGTCGACGACCAACCCGGTGTCACGCGCGATCGCCACTATGCGCCCGCGCACATCCACGGTCACAACGTGACCTTGGTCGACACCGGCGGCTTCGATCCGACCAGTGACGACCCGATGCAGCAGGGCATCGCGCGGCACGTCAACGCGGCGATTCAGGAGGCGGACGTGATCGTGTGCGTGCTGGACGGCTCGATGAGCGTGACCGGGCCCGATCGCGAAGCCGTGAAGATGCTGCGGCGCTCGAAAAAGCCCGTGATTTACGTGGCCAACAAGGTGGATACGGCCAGCAAAATCACGGCTGCCAACGAATTGTACGAGCTCGGCATCCCCGAGATCATCGCGGTCTCCGCGCTACACGGCCGCGGCACCGCCGACCTGGCGCAAGCCGTGGCCAAGCATTTACCCAAGGCGGCCCGCGGCACGCCCGAGTCGGACGAGGCGGACGAAATCATCCCGCGCATCGCCTTGATCGGGCGACCCAACGCCGGCAAGTCGTCGATGTTCAATCGGCTGAGCGGCAGCGAACGCGCCCTGGTCGACGATCGCCCGGGTACCACGCGCGATCCGGTGGACGCGCGCATCGAGGCCGATGGCCGCACGTTCTTGATCGTCGACACCGCTGGCATCAGAAAGAAGGCCAACGTCGAGCGTGGCATCGAGCTGATCAGCGTGCTGCAGGCGATTCGCTCGATCGAACGCGCACAGGTAGTGATCTTGATGTGCGATGCCGTGCTCGGCGTGCAAGAGCAGGACGCGCGCCTGCTCGGGATGTGCCTCGAACGGCGCCGCGCGGTGATCGTCGGTTTGAACAAGGCCGATCTGCAGAACAAGAAAGAGCAGGCCGAGTCCGAGGAAAAGGCGCGCGACGAGCTGCGCTTCGCCGGTTGGGTACCGATCGTGCATCTCAGCGCGAAGACCGGCCGCGGCGTGAAGGAGCTCTTGGATCTCGCAGCGCGTGCCGGCAAAGAGTTCAAGCGCCGGATCCCGACCGGTGAGCTGAACCGCTTCTTCGAGGACGTGCTGAACCGCCACCCGCCGCCGACCAGCAAGGGGCGCGCACCGCGCATTTTTTACGTCACTCAAGCCGAGGCGCATCCGCCGCGCTTCGTGGCCATGTGCAACGCGCCCGACTACATCACCGAGGCCTACAAGCGCTTCGTCGCCAATCAGATCCGAAAGGCGTTCGACTTCCGGGCGGTGCCAATCACGGTCGAGTACCGCGCGCGCAAACGCAACGAAGTCGCGCCCGGCGGCGTCAATCAGTCGCGCTCACGAAAAAAGTAGGGCCGCGACCCCGGACAGGCTGTGCACGTCGTGCACGTCCGCCGCCAACACTGGAAGCCGCAAGATCGGGGGACGCTCCGCGCTGAACGAACGATAGAGCACTTGCAACTGCTCGGCCTCGAAGGCGGCGCGCCTGCGATCGTCCTGCGCCGCGCGCATGGTGTTCGAAAGAGCCGCCGCCGAAAGCTCGAGCCCGAGTTCGCGCGCCGCGCTGGCGACTTCGGTCGACTCTGCGAGCGGCGGGTTGGGCTGCAAGCGATTGACGACGATCGCGTCGGGGCGCATGCCCTGCTGGCGCAAGCGCGCGGCGAAATAGCTCACCTCGTCGATCGCGGCGGGCGCTGGCGAGGTGACCAGCACGTAGGCCAAATCGGGCGAGCGAAAGGCCTTGGCGACGGCCGCTGCGCGTTCGCGGAAGCCGCCGAAGAGCTCGTTCAGCTCCACCACGAACTCGGCGAGGTGCTCGAGGAAGCCCTTGCCCGTAAGCCGGCCGATGCCGCGCAGGACCAAGGCCACCCCGCGTGCCACCAAGTTCAAGCTGAAGCGCCCCGATTTCTCGAAGGTTTGCACCAGCCAACGCATGGCCGCGCTGTCGATGGCTTCGATCAACCGTTCGGGCGCGTCCAAGAAATCCAATGCGTTGCTGGTCGGCGGCGTGTCCAGCACGATCCGGTCGAAGCGCGGATCTTGACGGACGAGCAGCACCTTTTCCATCGCCATGTACGACTGGGTGCCGGCCAAGCTCGTGGACACGTAGCTGTAGATGCGATTTTGCAAGATGCGATCGCGCACCTCGGGGCTGGACGCGTAGCGCCGAACCAGATCATCGAACGTGCGTTTGGTGTCGAGCATCAACACCGTGAGCTCTCCCGAGATCTCCAGGCCCGCGCTCGTGAAGAGCTCTGGGCTCACCCGCTGCTCTTCCGCGCTCATGGCACCGATCCCCAAGCTGTCGGCCAAACGCTTGGCCGGATCGATGGTGATACACAGCACGCGCTGGCCTTGTTGGGCGAAGCCGACAGCAATCGCGGCGGCCACGGTGGTCTTGCCGACACCGCCGGCCCCGACGCAAACCACGATCTGTTTGCCTTCCAGGAGCGGGCGGAGCGAGTCGGCCATGTGGAGCCCGGCGGGTGTACCATGGGAAGGACGCGATCGGCGTCCCACCAAAACTTGGCCCCGTCTGGCCCGGCGACAAAAATGGGCGGCATATGTTCGACCCCAAGCAGGATCGTCGTCAGGCCCGTAGCGAAAATACTCAAGTGGCCCTCACCCGCTTGCTGGAAGCCGCCAGGCATTCGGCGGAGCTCGAGGCGCTGGCGCTCGGCGACGAGCTCGGTTTGCTCGTGGCAGGCGCTGGCGCGGCTGAATTGTGCGACGAGTTGGCGGCTGTCGCCCCGCTGTTCGGGTCGGCCAAAACCTGCCTGCCGACCCACTTCGACGTACTCGGCCGAGGCACCGAAGTGCGCCGTTTGGCCGTGGACGGCTGCGAGTTGTTCATTTCCGGTCGCGGCGCCGGTCTCGACCTCCGGCTGGGCGCGATCGCCAGCGGTTGCCATCGCATTCTGGTCGAGAAAAAAGCGCGCCTTTCGCACTGAGCGGAAGCCAAGCCGCGTGCTCTCTGGCTGGGCGCGACTAAGCTCTGCAAAATGAGCGGCTTCATCGATTTGCACTGTCACTACGTGCCGGGAATCGATGACGGCGCGAGCTCGGCGGCGGACGGCTTGGCCATGTTGCGCGGTCTCGGCTCGCTCGGCTTCGCACGCGTGCTGGCGACCCCACACACGCGGCCGGGCATGTTCGACAACACGGCCGCTACGATCAGCGCAGCATTCGCGCGGTTCGAGAGTGACTTACCGGCAGGTGAGCTCTTGCCGGAGCTGTCAGTCAGCAGCGAGCACTACTTCGACGAAGTGGTGTTTCAACGCCTGCTGACCGGCGAAGGCCTGCCCTACCCCGGCGGCAAAGCGGTGCTGCTCGAGTTCTATCAGATCGATTTTCCGCCCATGGTCCAGCATCGGCTGTTCGACTTACGGACGCGCGGTTTGCTGCCGGTGATCGCGCACCCCGAGCGCTACCAGTGCCTGTGGCGCTCACCGGATATCTTGGAGAATTTGGTCGATTCCGGTTCCGCGGCGCTGCTCGATGTCGGCGCGCTGATCGGAAAATACGGCCGAAAAACCCAGGACTGCGCGGAAGTACTGCTCGAGCGCGGGCTGTACCACGCCGCCTGCAGCGACGCGCATCGCCCGTCCGACATCGCCGAGGTCGCACGCGGCATCGACCGCTTGCGCGAGCTCTACGGGCAGGAGGAAGTGACGTTCATGTTCCGTGAAGGACCGGAGCAGCTGCTCGCGGGTGTGCTCCCGGAGTAGGCGGCAGGCAGAAAATTTGTCCACGTTGGGCCCTGCCTGCTAACCGAGAGAGCGATGCGGAGACCCATGCGTAGCTCGCTCAGCTTGGCCAGCGTCCTAATGCTGGCAGGGCTCCTGTTCGCCGCGAGTGCGACCGCTCGCGTGGGCAGCGACTCGGAGTACAGCAAGGCACAGACCTACAGCGGCGCACTGCGCTACCTGCGGGTCGATCTCGGCTACGAAGTCGTGGAGCGCGACCCCGACGCCGCTTATCTGATTTTCCGCTATCAGTTGCCTGGACAAAATAAGGGCACCGCCACCGGTACGGTCGAAATCGTCGACACGGATGGCCACGTCAAATTATTCGTCCAAATCCCGACCATGCCCGAGTACCACGAGCGAATGCTGCGCGACGGCTTGGTTCGGAAGCTCCACGACGAGTACGGCGTGCCTGCTCGCAAACCGCCGCCGCCGCCGGCCCCGCCCCAGAAAAAGCCCGAAGCCGACGCCGGCGCGGATTGAGCGATTGAAGCCCGAGGTGGGCCGGGGATAGATGGTGGCTGCAAGGAATGGAGTCTTCAGAGCCAGGGCTGCCGACCCAGATCGGCCGTTACCGAATCGAGCGGTTGCTTGGTCGCGGGGCGATGGGTCGCGTGCTCTTGGCGCACGATCCGGTGCTCGACCGCAGCGTCGCGATCAAACTCCTGCGCGACGATCTGAATATTCCACCCGAGCAACACGACACGCTACTACATCGCATGCGGCAAGAAGCGCGCGCGTCGGCGCGCGTCAGTCACCCGAACATCGTAGCGCTGCACGACATGGGCGAAGATCCGGAGCTCGGGCTTTGCTTGGTCTTCGAATACGCGGAGGGCTTGACGCTCAAGGAGCGGCTGCTGAAAGGACCGCTCGGACCCGAAGCGGCGGCCAAGCTCGCGCGTGAAGTCGGCGACGCGCTGACTACCGCGCATTCTGCAGGGGTCTTACACCGCGATATCAAGCCCGAAAATATCATTTTGACGCCCACCGGCGCGAAAGTCGCCGACTTTGGCATCGCGCGCGTGCCAGATTCCACGCTCACGCGTGATGGCGGCCTGCTCGGCACGCCGGCTTACAGCGCACCGGAGTGCATCGCGTCCGGTAAGTTCTCACCACTCAGCGACCAGTTTTCGTTGGCCGCGACGCTGTACGAAGCGGTCAGCGGACAGCGCGCCTTTCCCGGTGAAGATGCGATCGCAGTGGCGACTCGCATCACCACCGACGAGCCGCCGGGGGTCGCGGTCTATGCTGGACTGGATCCGCACGTCGACGACGTGCTGTCGCGCGGCTTGTCGAAAATCCCGGGCGCGCGCTTCGAAGACGCGCGCGCGTTCGGCAAGGCGCTGGCGGAAGCGCTCTGGCAAAGCCCGCGCATGCAATTGCCAACGCTGCCGGACCTGCGCCACAGAAATAGCGCGCCCTCGGCGCAGGAGACCCGGACCACGCGCCTGGTCCTGGGCGGGGCGGCGGTCGGCGCCTTGCTCGGAATCGCCGGTTTTCAGCTGAGCATCGGCTTGCGCGAGCCGGAGCATCCGCCGGAGCCGCGCGCCGAGCAGGTCCAAATCCCCGAGCCGCGCAAGGCGGAACCGGCGGTGCCGGTGGAGCCCGCGCCAAGGAAGCCCAGACCCGCTCGAAAAGAGGGCTCGCGCGACGCGGGCAACACCAAAGCCGCGCACCCGATCGCGGCCGACGCAGGTACGCCAACGATGAGCGATGCGGGCAACGAGCAGGTCGCTCCGCCGTGAAGCGCGGCCCGCGGCTGGCCCTGCGCGAACGGCTCGTGCTGAGCGTCGCCTTGGCCTTGCTCCTCTCCTTGGCCGCGCCGCCCGAAACGCACGCCGACGGCGGCGGCAGCGCGGTACTATTGCCCTGGCCGCTCGGGCAGAGCCCGGCCGAGACGGCGCTCAGCGGCGGGCTTTCGGTGCTGCGTGCGCGCGGCTCGCTGATGATCCGGGTGCCTGCGTCGCAGTTCGTGATGGGCTCGACCTCGGCCGAGATCATCGATTCGACCGTGCTGTGCGAGCGCGAACCGCTCGGCACGACCTGCGACGAGCGCAGCTTCGCCGATGAATCAGTGGCGCATCGCGTGCGGCTCTCTGGCTTTTTTTTGGATCGCCGCGAAGTCACCGTGGCCGAGTTCGAGGCTTGCGTGCGCGTCGGTCGTTGCCAACCGCCGCCCTTCGAAAGGGGCGCGCGGCGCTTCAAACAGCCTAATTTTCCCGTCACACTCGTGACTTGGGACGACGCGCAAGCATTCTGCGCATTTCGCGCCGCGCGCCTGCCCACGGAGGCTGAGTTCGAGCGCGCGGCACGCGGCGCGGCGGGTCGTCGCTTTCCCTGGGGACAGCTGCCGAACACCCGCCTCGCCAATCACGGTCGCCTAGGCGTTGATTTGACCGACGAGGCCGATGGTTTCAGCGAACTTGCGCCAGTCGGTTCGTTCAATGCCGGTCGCACTCCGGATGGCTTTCTGGATTTGGCAGGCAACGTCGCCGAATGGGTTCAGGATCGCTACTCGACGCAATACCCCGACGCAGAACAAATCGATCCTCAGGGCCCCGACGCCGCACAGGCTACCGGCGCGCGCGTCGTGCGCGGTGGTAGCTACGAGTCGCCCATGGCCTGGCTGCGTGGCGCCGCCCGCGGGGCTTACTTACCGACTGAACGGCGTCCGTCGCTCGGCTTCCGTTGCGCCCGCTCGCAGACCTGGGAACGTCAAGGTCAAGGCCAGTCTCATGAGCTTCGATAAACCACTCGACATCCCGAAACCCAAGCTCAAATTGCCGATCCACGAAGCGACCCAGTTCGTGCTCGTGCGCCCGCACTATCCAGAAAATGTCGGCGCTGCGGCCCGCGCGATCAAAACCATGGGCTTTACCCAGCTGACCCTGATCAAGCCCGGGCGCCTGGCCGTGCCGGAGCACGAAATGGCCTTCAAAATGGCCGTAAAATCTTGGGACGTGCTGAACGATTCGCGCCGCGTCGACGACCTCGGCAGCGCCCTTGGCGACGTCGGTTTGGTGCTCGCAACCACCGCACGCCGTGGCTTCTCGGGCGTGATTCAACCGCGTGAAGCCGCCGCCCGCGCCGTTCGACACGCCGCCATGGGCGGTAAGCTCGCCTTCCTGTTCGGCAACGAAAAGACCGGCTTGTCGGAAGCCGATCACGCTTGGGCCACCCTGCACGTGCGCATCCCGATGGCCGCCGACCAACCCTCCGTGAACCTCGCCCAAGCCACGCAGATCATCGCATACGAACTCTTCGTCGAAGCCCTCGCCGAACGCGCCCGCCAAGGCACGCCCGTCACGCTCGACTCATTCGACGCCCCGGACGCGGTTGACGCAGACGTCGACGTCAACCATGCCGACGACGAAGAGTGAGCTCGCATCCGAGAATTTTTGTCGATGGTCAATCAATGCGTCGGAGAGGCACCCAGCCTTCGGCGGCGCGGCCCGATCCGAGGGAGAGAGGGATCTCCGGCCGGCCAGTTTCGCATTTGAGTGGCTCGGTGGATCTTCAGCGAGGTCGTTCGCTGAAGATTCGAAGACTAGACGTTCCAACGCGAGGGCCGAGACGCGACGCCGAAGGCTGGGCCGAAATGGGGGCGCTCGGTGACCATCAAAAACCTCTGGTAGGCTGGCTTCGAGCATGAGTACCGAGCCCATCTTCGATTTGCGATCGGACACCGTGACACGGCCGGGGCGCGCGATGCGCGAGGCGATGGCGGGTGCGATGGTGGGCGATGACGTGTACGGCGAGGATCCGACGGTGATTGAGCTCGAGCGTCGAGTCGCCGAGCTGCTCGGTAAAGAGAGCGCACTGTTTGTGCCTTCGGGCACGATGAGCAATCAGATCGCGCTATTGGTGCATACGCGGCCGGGAGATGAAGTGGTGATCGGCGAGGGCGCGCACGTCGCGTTCTATGAGTCGGGCGCGGGGGCAGCGCTCGCGGGCGTGCAATTTGCGCAGGCCGGTGCGGGCGGTTTGTTCGACGCCGATGAGCTGAGCGCCGTGGTCAAGCCCCAGGCGGACTATCATCCGCGCACTTCTTTGGTCTGTTTGGAGAACACGCACAATCGCGCGGGCGGGCGGATTTTTCCGCAGGCCACCGTCGAGGCCGTCGTGGAGCGCGCACGCGAGCATGGGCTTCGCGCACACTTGGATGGCGCGAGGTTGTGGCACGCGGCGCTCGCGACGGGGACTTCGGAAGCCGAGCTTGCGCGGCCGTTCGATACCGTCAGCGTGTGCTTTTCGAAGGGCCTGGGAGCACCGGTGGGCTCCGCGCTCGTGGGCTCGCAAGGCGCGCTCCGCGCCGCTCGACGCTTCCGAAAGATGCTCGGCGGCGGCATGCGGCAAGCCGGAATTTTGGCTGCCGGCGCGCTGTTCGCGCTCGAACATCAGCGGCAGCGGCTGAGCCTCGATCACGACTCGGCGCGGGTGCTCGCGCAGGTGCTCGCGCAGTTACCCGACGTGGGGGTCGTGCCGCCAGAGACGAACATCGTGTCCGTTAAAGTCGACGAGCGGAGCGCGCAGCGCGTGGTCGCTGAAGCGCGCCGCCGAGGCGTGCTGGTCAATGCCACTTCAGCCAGTACGCTGCGCGCCGTCACTCACCTCGATCTGTCGGCGGCGGACGTGGAGCGTGCGGCCGCGCGCTTGTGCGACGCGATCGTCGCGGTCCGCGGGGCCGTGACGTGAAGCGCGCGCTGCTCTTTGCCGTGCTGCTCGCGGCTTGCGCGCCGACGCTGCCGGCGGCCTACGTGCAAGCGCGCGACGCGGCGGAGGGCGCCTATGCCCACGGACAATTTGCCGAGGCGGCCGAACGCTGGTTGAGCGCCGCTGGCAGCGCGGCCAGCGCTCGCGATCGCAGTGAAGCTCGCTACCGCGCGGCCGCCAGCTACGAGCGTGCGGGACGCGTGGAAGACGCGCGTAAGTGGTACGTCCTCTTGGCCAGCGGAAGCAGCGAGCGGGCACCGCGGGCGGCCTTCGCGCTCGCTGACTTGCGGCTGAAGAGCGGCGACACCGAGGGCGGGCTCGCCGAGCTCGAAGCCGCGATTCGCAAATATCCGAGCTCGGCCATCGCGGGGCTGGCGCTCCGCCGCTATTTTTCCGCGCTTGCCGAGCAGGGCGGCGATCAGGCCGTGCTCGACTACATCCAGCGCGTCGAACCAGC
The DNA here is from genome assembly GCA_037200885.1 of Pseudomonadota bacterium. GTDB lineage: Bacteria > Myxococcota_A > Polyangia > Polyangiales > Polyangiaceae > PMG-095. Next base: position 1,389,316 of record JBBCIN010000002.1, on the reverse strand, counting down.
GCTCGACCAAAGCGACCTCGCCGAGCAGCTCCTGTACGAACGCGCGCGGCGGCTGGAGACGCGCGGCGAGACCGCCGCGGCGGTGAAAGCCTACGTCGTGCTCGCCGATCGCTTCCCGTATCCCTACGGGGCGTACTGGGACGACGCCTTGCTTCGCGCTGCCGACGACGAGCTACTCTTGGGCAAGCCGGATGACGCCATCGCCTTGCTCGAGCGCATGCTGCGCGCGCGTGAGACGTCCCATTTGTCGGGCAGCTACGAGCGCCCGCACTTCGCGGACGCTGCCTACCGCGTGGCAGAACTGTATCGCGACGCGAAGCGCGATCCCGACGCGGCTCGCCGCGCCTTCCGCGGCGTGTTCGTCGACTATCCGACGAGCACGCTGCGCGACGACGCGCTCTGGCAAGAGGCGTTACTCGCCCGGCACTCGGCCGAGCCGCAAGCGTGCGAGCCGCTTCTGCTCTTGGTCAAGCAAATCCCGGATTCGCGTTACACCCCCTGTGCACACGAGATATGCGCGAAAATCGCGCCCGTCGCTCAGCGCGAGTGCGCGGCGTACATCGAGCGCGAGCTTGCTCCGCGCGAGCCAGCCTCCGCAGCGAAGCCAGAGTCAAACGGATCAGCCGATTGAACTCTGGCCGGCGCGGCCCGCATCACTCCGGCTCTTCTTCTTTCTCTTCTTCCTCGTCGTCTTCGTCGTCTTCGTCTTCATCTTCGTCGTCGAAGTCGTCGTCCGGTTCGTCCGGCTCGTCTTCGTCGTCGGCGGTTTCGCTCTTTGCTTCAGTCTTGAGATCGATGCCGACTTCGCCGAGCTGGGTCTCGAGTAACTCGAGCAACTCGTCGACGTCGTCACCGCTCCATTCGTCGATCACGTCGGTCAAAAATTCGAAAAAGTCGCCATTGTCTAGGCGACGCTCGATTTCCTCGACCTGATCTTCGGTAAATGCCTCGAGGATGTCTTCCCTGAGTGACTCAGTGTCATCCTCCTCGATGGCCTCTTGCGCAGAAAGTCGAATCTGCCGGACAGCGCGTTTGTCGAGGTGAATTTCCATTCCGATAGCTTCCTGGGGACTCGACCCGGCTTTAGACGAAGGATTCGGGTACAGTCAAGCCCGTGACGACGACAAAGGGCGAACCGGCTCATCCGGTGAAAGCCGAGCCGCTGCTCCTGAAGCGCGCGCGCCGCAGGAAACCCGCTTCGTTCGCATTCGGCGTGCAGGCGTCGCTGTTTCTTTTTGCGTTCGCGAATCGTGCGTCGGCCCAGCAGTCGCAGCGTCCACCTCCCAACAATGTGGAGTACTTTCAGTACGGCGTCTCGGTGGCCTTGGAAAAATTGCTGTCAGGTGGCGATGTCTGTCCGACGCCCACTGCGACCACCGCGGAGGGTGCTAAGACCGCGACGCCCTGCATCCTCGGCAGCGGCGGTGGGCTGACCATCCGCATGGGCTATCGCTCGCGCGGGCCCTGGTACCTCGGCGGCGCCTATGAGTTCACGCGCATGGATTCCTCGAACCTGCTCCGGCTAGGCATCCTGCAGCAGCTGCGCGGCGAGGCGCGCTACTACCTGGACGAGGGAAATCGCCTCACTCCGTACGGGACTCTGGGCTTTGGGGCGGTCTTTTACGGCAACGAATGGCGGGTGAGCTCCGGCGGACCGATGTTGAGCGCCGGTCTGGGCCTGGAATTTCAGATCACCCAGTCGACCGTGATCGGCCTAGGCCTCGGTTACCGCGGTTTTCTGTTCCACAACTGGACCGACAGCGCCGGCCAGGTCCGGGCGGATCAGTACCTCGGCTTTGGCCTTGCCCACACGATCGGCCTCGAATTCACCCTCGAGCTCAGGAGCCCGCTGGCTCGCTGGTAGCCATGTCTAGGCACTTCACTTTCACTCCGACCCCTGTTTGAAGTAATGAAAGCGAGGAACTAGAGATTGGGCAATTGTTGGTGAGGTGTAGCCGCTGCGGCAAAGCAAACCCCGAGTCACTGAGGTTCTGTCAGGACTGCGGGAATCGCCTGATTTCAGGCGAGGTGGCCGGCGTCGCGCCGACGCCACCGCGAGGTCTCGCGCCCGTCGCTCAGCCAGCAGCGCCCGCGCCTGCGCCTGCGCCCAAGCCGCCTGCTGCGCCGCGCAGCCCGTCGGTGGTGCCGCCCTTCTTCGCACCGCCAGCGACGTTCGCCGCGCCCGCGGCTCCGTCCGGTGGAGCACGAGTCAGCGAGGCGCCCATGCGGCCTGCCGCGCCGCAGTTCGAGTTCTCGCCGCAGCGACCGCCGGAGCGTCGGTGCACTCGCTGTGGCACCAGCAACCCGGCCACTGGCCGCTTCTGCTCTAACTGTGGCGGCTCGCTCGATCGCCCGAACGAGCCCACTACGCAGCCGCAGGCGCGCACGACGGCCCAGCCCCAACCGCCACCGCCGCAAGCCGCGCCTCAGTTCATGGTGACACCGGAGCCGCCCGGGCAGATCACCTGCCCGCGCTGTCGCGGTCCCAACTCGACGACGATGTCGTTCTGCCAATTTTGCGGCGCGCGGCTGGCCGGCGGCCCGGAAGAAGCGCGAGGACCGGCCTATGGGCCAGCGCCGGGTTACGCCCCCCCCCCCCTACCAAGCGCCGGTTGAAGCAAAGCTCGATGCGCGCTTGGTGGTCATCGGCCAAGACGGAAAACCCGGCCGCGAGTACCCGATCGTCGACGATCAGACCGACATTGGCCGCGAAGAGGGCAGCATCACGCTGCCCAACGATCCCTATGTCGGCGCCCGCCACGCGCGGCTAACCCGGCGAAACGGCCGGTTTTTTGTTAGGGACCTGGAATCGGTGAACGGAGTATACGTTCGGCTCCGAGCGACCGAGCGCCTGCAGCACGGGGACTTGGTGTTGATCGGGTTGGAAGTGTTAAGGTTCGAGGTTGTGAGCGACGCGGAGAAAGGGCTCAGCCCAGCAGTGGAGCGCGGCACGCAGATCTTCGGCTCCCCGTCGGCGGCACGGCACATGCGCCTTTGCCAGCGCACGGTGGAAGGGGTGACGCGAGACGTCTACTATCCCACGCGCGATGAGGCGGTCGTGGGCCGCGAACAGGGAGACATCGTTTTCACCAATGATCCCTTCATGAGCCGACGGCACGCAGCGATCACACGGGATCCCAACAACGGAACCTTTGGTCTTCGGGACCTGGGTTCTTCCAACGGAACTTATTTGGCAATCCGATCCGAGCGCGAGCTCACGCCGGGCGACCACGTACGTATCGGACAACATCTGTTTCGGCTCGACGTCGGGCGGGCGGACGGGCGATGACAGAGAACGCAGCGGGGTCGGGACTGAAGCTACGCGTCTTCGGCCGTACCGATGTGGGACAGATCCGGGAACACAACGAGGACAATTTCCTCGTCGCCGACCTGACCCGTAAAACGCGTAGCTTGATGGAAAGCGACCGCGAGCCGCCTGTCGGCGAGCGGGGCATGTTGCTGGGGGTCTGTGACGGCATGGGTGGCGCCGCCGCGGGCGAGGTGGCAAGCCAGCTGGCCGTCGACATCATTTACGAGAAGCTGGTCCAGGGCGACCCGCCGGCACATCACGATGACCTCGCGCGCCGGCTGGTACAGGCCGTAGAAGAAGCCGGAATTCGCATTTTCAACGAGGCACGCGCCGATCGCACCCGGCGCGGCATGGGCACGACCGCCACGATTGCGGCGCTAATGGATGCGCGCCTGTTCGTGGCCCAGGTCGGTGATAGCCGGGCCTATGTGCTGCGCGGTGACCGTTTCACCCAGGTGAGTCGGGACCAGTCTTTGGTCAACCAATTGATCGAAGCCGGCCAGCTCACCGAAGAGGAAGCCGAGACCTTCGAGCACAATAATATCATCTTGCAAGCGCTGGGCACGGCCGAGACCGTGCAAGTCGATCTCACCTACGTCGACCTGTGCAAGGGCGATCGCTTGCTGGTCTGTTCCGACGGCTTGTCGGGCATGGTTCGCGGCGATGAAATGCGCGAAGTGTTGCTGTCGACCCGTGATTCACTCGAAGCCTGTAAGGAGCTCACCGATCGCGCCAACCGCGCCGGTGGTCACGACAACATCACGGTGATCGTCGCCGAGTTCGACGGCCCCGCGCTGCAACTGCCGACGCCCGACGCGTTAATCTCGTATCAAAAGTATGCCCTGCCAGAGGCACCGGTAGAAACGACCGTACGCGCTCCCGCGGTCACTCAACGACCGCATGAAGCGGAGGCGCCCGCCAGTGAGGAAGCCACCCGCGAGTCACGTCGGCTGCGCGTTGGGCACACGATGGTCGGGGCCGTAAACCCCATGGCTGGCCTGTCGTCCTCGCCGCCGGGACCCCGGGTTTCGGGTGCCCCACCCTCCTTCAGCATGGAAAACGAGCCGGTTTCGATTCCGACCAGCGGGCTGCCCCCGTCGGTGGTCGGAATCATGGTGCTGGGGGCGATGCTATTCGTCGCCATGCTCGGCTACCTGCTCGTGCGTTAGGCCCTTGAGCGTGCGGGCCGCGATCCGACGACTCTTCGGGATCGCCCTCACCTTGATCGCGGTGTCGGTCGGCATGTTCTGGGCTTCTGCGACTTACGCCGGGCGCCCGGGCAACTCGCGTACATCGCCGTTTGCGGCCTTACCGGTATTCTTCAACCCGCGGCCAATCGGTGTGCGGGAGCTTTCGACCCGCGCGCTGCACTCGATCGCTCGCGGCGGGCTACCCGCGGTCGCCGCGCAAATTTCACTCGCGCGACTCGGCGGCGCGGCCCTACCCTATGTGCTGCCGGCGCTGGACTCGCTCGACCCCCACAGCCGCGAGCGGGTCGCTCTGGCACTGACGCCTGTTGCGGTACGCATGGAGGTGGCAAGCCCGGAGGAGCTGGCCGACGGCGCGCAAGCCGTGCTGTTTTGGACGCGATTCTGGCAGGACCGAGCGATCGATTTTCGCGCGGCCAGCGTTCGGCACCTGGCCAGTCGCTTGGCGGAGCGCTCGATCGCGCTGCGCCGCGAGGATCTGATCCATGTCGATACCTTCGCGCTCAAAGCGCTGATCGACGAATTGGGTCGGGTGGACACGCTGGAGGACGTCGCGCGTGTCCAACGCTTGAGCTCGGTGCTCGCGCACGTGACCGACCTTTCCGTCGCGTGTCCGTCGGGCGCGAGCGTCGCGGACGCGCGCGGGGTCGTCGACACCTGGCGCGACTTCTGGGAACTGCACGGCAGCGAGTACTCAGCGCTCGACGGCCCGCGGCGCCTGGCGGCAACTTTCGTCGAGACGCAGTACGGAAAGTGGTTGGCTGCGGTGCTGCGCGGCGGCTTGGGGCGCACGCAACGCGGCGAACGAGCGCTGGACTTGGTTCTGCATGGCTTGGCGACGACCTCGTTTTTGCTGTTCGTTGGCCTGGGCGGAGGCTTTCCGCTGGGGGTGGCGTGGACGCGTTTCGAGCGGCGAAGCCACAAGTTTGCCACGCGCGTTGCTTCTGCAATCGCCGGCACCGCTCTGGCAGCGATCCCGTGCGCGACGTTCGTGCGCTTGTTCGCCGGACCGAGCGCCGGACTGCTGAGCGCGGTGTGCTTGGTCACCATCACGACTGCCGCGTGGGTATCGCGGCACCTCGCGCGTTCCGCGATGAGCCAGAGTGTCTCGCCGATCGCGGCCGCATTCTCGGTATCGGCTCCCCTCGGCGCGACCTATCCGCCGTTCGTGCTCAGCGCAATCGTGCTGGTCGAGCTGATCTTCCGGCTGCCAGGACTCGGCCGAACCGCCGCGGTTGCCCTGGCTTCCGGAGACGTGAATGCCTGGATGGCCGCCTCCTTGGCGCTTGCGTCCGCGTCCTTGCTGCTCAGACACGCGGCAGACCTGATCCGGCCCCGCGCCAGTTCGAGCCCAATCGAGAGTGTCCGGTGAACGAACCGCTCTCTGCCAAGCGACGCCTGGGCTTGGCGGCCGCCGCCGCCGTCCTGCTCATCCTCGTGGCCACCGCGCTTGCGCCGCTCTCAGCCGAATTGCAAGCCTATGCGCACGGACTCGCGTTCGCCGTGCTGGCGGGCTTGTCGATCATGGCTGTGGCATTTCTGGTCGCTCTACCGCTCGGAGCCTTGGCGGCAAGCGGGCCGCGCGTGTTCGACTGGGCGCTGCGCTTTGCTTGCGACTTGGTGGGTTCATTGCCGACGGTCTTCGTGGCCGCAGTCTTTTGGGCAGGGACCAGCAGTACATGGAGCTTTGTTTGTGCACTGGGCGTCCTGCGCGGCTTGGAGCAGGCCTGGCTTTTGCGCTGCGAGGTAGTGCGACTCGAGGCCGAGGACCAGGACTCGGTACCGCATGGCTTGGGCCACACGCCGCTCGTCGCATTCCTGCGCCGGCGCATGTCCGCGGCACTCGGGCCGCTGTTCGTGAGCGCATCGTTCAGCGTGGCCTGGCTCACGGCGCTCGACGCCGCCGTCTCGCAAGCCGGCCTGCGCCCGCCGAGCGCGCTGCCCACGTGGGGCCTACTGCTCGGAGCGCCCCAACCGAGCCCGTTGCCGGCGCTCCTCGCCGCGGGCTCGGTGGCGTGGCTCACTGTGGCATTGCACGCGCTATTTCGCCCTCCGAGCGCGGCGTAGCTGCGTCTTGACCCCGGGAAGGACGGGCGCCATAAGGGCGTCTCCGATCCTCCCGAGAAATTGCCATGCCCCTCCCCACGGTCAGCGAACGAAACTTCGAGCAAGAGGTGTTACTCAGTGAAGAACCCGTGCTGGTCGAGTTCGGCGCTGAGTGGTGCGGCCCCTGCAAAACGATGTTGCCGGAGCTGATGGCCCTCGCTGAAGAGCTGAAGGGCAAAGCCAAGATCGTCACCATCGACATCGACCGCTCACCGATGATCGCGCGCCAGATCGGCGTGCAGTCAGTGCCCACGTTCGTCGTGTTCCACCAAGGTCGCCCCGTAGGCGGCAAGGTTGGGGCGATGCAACGGCGCGAGCTGCGGGACATGCTCGATCCGTTTTTGCCTCGCGCCGAGGGCGCGCTCAAGCCGGATGAACTCGCGCAATTACTCAAGGCCGGCCGCGTCGTGCCGGTCGATACGCGTGAAGCAGCAGTGTTTGCTCGCGCGCATTTGCCCGGCGCTGTGAGCATGCCAGCCGCTGAAATCGAAACGCGGCTGGCCGAGCTGCACATGCTCGCTGCCACTCCGGTCATCTATTGCCGCTCTGGGGATCAAACCAAGGATCTCGCGGCCAAGCTGGCCGAGCAAGGCGTGCCAGTGGCCTTCCTCGAAGGCGGCGTGCTCGGTTGGGAAGCCGCCGGCTTTAGCCTGCAGCGCCCGGACTGAGTTCAACGCGCGTACGCCGCAAGCGCGGCTGCGATCACGCTTGCGACCGGCACTCCCGCGGCCTGAGCCGCCGCAGCGCAGGCGTCGAACTCGGGTTTGACGCGCGCGGGGCCGTACGGTCCTTCGCTCACTTTCACGGGAATCAAGCCGAATTCCGTGCTGACCGAGACGACGCGACGTGGTCGTTCGGTGCGCGACACGGGCGTGTGACGGACACCGATCGAGCTCGTCTCGCGTAGCAGCGCTTCGGCCAAGCGCGGCTCGGCGCCACGCTCGCAGATCAACGAGAGCGTCAGTGCCGGGCGGCCCTTCTTCATGACGATCGGCGTGGCCCACGCGTCGAGCGCGCCGCTTGCCAGCAAATTCTGCAACGCGTGCGCCGCGAGCTCGCCGGTCATGTCGTCGACGTTGGCTTCCAGCACCACGTGTGTCGTAGCAGGAGCGGGTTCGGCTCGAACGACCGCGCTACCCAAGATGACCCGCAGCGCGTTCAGTCGATCGGGCAAGATGCGAGTGCCGAAACCCCAACCGATACGCTCCGGCGCAAAGCTCGGCCAAGCGCGGTACGCACGGGCGATGGAGGCAACGATGGCGGCTCCGGTGGGCGTCACGAGCTCGGCCTCGATGCCGGCATCCACTGTCGGCACGCCCCGCAGGCAAGCGACAGTCGCGGGCGCCGGCAACGGCAGCACGCCGTGTTGGCAGAGCACGCTGCCCCGCCCCATCGGAAGCGGTGACGACACCACTTCTGCGCCCAAGAAATCGAAGCAGGCGGCGGCGCCCACGATATCGACGATCGCGTCGACCGCGCCGACCTCGTGAAAGGCGACCGAATCGAGCGTGCTGCGATGCACCTCGGCCTCGGCCTCGGCCAAGCGCAAAAAGATGCGCCGCGCGAGCGCCTTCACGCCCGCCTCCAGGCTCGAAGCGCCGAGCAAATCGTCAATCGCGCGGTAGCGGCGATCGGGCTGCGAATCCGCCACGACCACGTCGAACTTACTGCCTCCAATCGCGCCGCCCCGCGCCCTCGTCAACTCGAGCCCAAACCCCGATAGCCCGAGCCGCGCGACGTTCTCCTCAACCACGGAAAACGGCACTCCGAGGTCGACCAACCCCGCAATCGTCATATCCCCCGCCACCCCACTAAACGCATCCAAAAACAAAACCTTCCCAACACCCGCGCCTCTCTCCAACGCCTCCCGGTGCGCCTCCGGCTCCCTCTCAACGTGCCCGTGCCCGTGCCCGCTCTCCTCTCCCTCTCCCTCTTCATGCGAATGCGAATGCGAATGCGAATGCGAATGCGAATGCGAATGCGAGTGGCCATGCCCGTGCGAATGCCCCCCCACAAAAAATCTCGGCCCGCTCATGTCGACGCTAAATTCTTCTGCTGCGTGGCAATCATCCGACCTACCGCCATCGCGGCTCCAAAGCCGTTGTCGATGTTCACCACCGTGATGCCCGACGCGCAGCTCGTGAGCATCGCGAACAACGCGGTGAAGCCGCCGAGCGCAGTGCCGTAACCGACAGACGTGGGCACCGCCACGATCGGCGCACCGATCAACCCACCGACGACGCTGGGCAACGCGCCCTCCATCCCCGCAACGACGATCACCGCGGGCGCGTTGCCGAGCGCTTCCACGTGACCCATCAAACGATGAATGCCGGCCACACCGACATCGAAATATCGCTCCGCCGGCAAGCCGAACATGCGTAGGGTCTCGTACGCCTCCTCAGCCACGGGGATATCACTGGTACCGGCGGTCACGATGGCCACGGGCTTGCAGGTGCGCTCCGGAATCGGTCGTTGGATGAGCTTGGCGGTGCGGGCCAAGGTCGAGTAGCCGAGCGCCGGCAGCGCTTCTTGCACGAGCTCGGCCACTCGGCCCACCAGCCGCGTCACGAAAACGTTGTCGCCCGCCTCGATGATGCGACGCACGATGCCGATGACGTGCTCGGGGGTCTTGCCCTCGGCCAGCACGACCTCGGCAATGCCTTGGCGCAGGGCTCGGTGGTGATCGATGCGCGCGTAGCCGAGGTCGGAAAACGGCAGCGTGGCCAGCGCGCTCAGCGCGGAATCGATCTCCAGTGAGCCGCCCTTGACGGATTCCAGGAGCTCCCGCAAACGCGCCGCGTCCATTGAGCAGTCATTAGTCCAGGGCGTCCCGAGCGTCGACCGGTTCTTCGGATTTTGCGCGCGAAAGAACGGTGGGAGCCGCGTCATTTGGGCAAATTTCAGGCTCCGCGCTCGACAAAACGTGGGAAGGTTGCGAAGTGCCGGCGCCGTTGACTCCTCTCTTGGGCTTCGCCCTGGGCGTGGCCTGCGCTTGGGCCGCCGTGGGCGATTTGGGCCGCTCGACCTCCGGTTTGGGTGGCCGTGCCCTGCTCGTCACGATGGCCTATGCGCTGCTGGTGTTCGCGCCGGTTGCCGGCTATTTCGTGGCTTTCGAGCCAGATTGGTCGTTCGCTTACTTCGTGGATAGCGAGCGCTTGCCGGCGGCGGTGCCGATTGCGGTCGTGCTGCTCGCGGCGGCCTCGGTGCCGGCCGGGTTCTTGGCCGCCGTGGCGGATGCGCGCGCACACCGGCTTGGCCGCGTGCTGCGCAAGGCGGCCGTGCCCGCCTTATTGGCGACCGCCTTCTTGCTGGCAACCTTCTCGCGGCTCAGCGTGCACGCCAACTACGCCCAATTTCACGGCGACTTCGGCACGCGCGGGGTCGCTGGAGGCCCACTGGGCTACGCTCTGATTTGGATGCTGGGAGTGCTTGCCGCAGCGACCGCCTGGACGCTGCGGGCACTGCAACGGATGAGTCGCAAAAGCTGAGCCTGGCCACGCCAGTCTCAACCAGTCACTACGAGGAATGCGTGCAATGGAACAGGACGAGTCTGCAGAGCTTCTCAAATTGGCCGCTGAAATCGTCGAGCGTGCTCGCCGCGCGGGCGCGGACGTGGCCGAGGCCAGCGCCCGCGGCGGTTCCGACCTCAGCACGCGCGTGCGTCTGGGCAAGCCAGAGCTGGTCGAAGAGGCCGGACACCACAGCATCTCGCTGCGCGTGATCCGAGGCGATCGCGTGGCGCATACGTCGACCAGCGACCTCAGCCCGCGCGGCATCGAACGCTGCGTCGCCGATGCGCTGATGCTGGCCGAGCTGAGCGAGCCCGATCCCTTCGCTGCTCCCGCCGATCCCAGTCTGCTCGCAAAGCCGCCCTTCCCCGAGCTGGATTTGTTCGACGAGGGGCTGTTCGAGATCGATGCGGACCGCGCCATCGAGCAAGCGACGATCGCTGAACAGGCCGCGTTCGATTTCGATCCGCGCATCAAGCTCAGCGAAGGCGCCACCTTCTCGCGTAGCAATTCCACGGGCGCGCTGGTGTTCTCCAGCGGTTTTCAAGCGGCGTTGCGCGGCTCCTCTGCCACGATCACGGTCGCCCCCGTGGTCGAAGACGAGGGCGGAAAGAAGCGGCGCGGACACTATTGGTCCTCGACGCGGCATCAGTCCGAGCTGGAAGATCCGGTGTTCGTCGGGCAAGAAGCGGCGCGCCGCACTCTGGCCAAACTGAACCCGCGCAAGGTGCCGACCCAAGAGACCACGGTGATCTTCGACCCGGACGTGTCACGCTCGATCATCGGCGCGTTCATCGGCTGCATCTTGGGTGGCTCGGTCTGGCGAAAGTCCAGCTATCTAGCCGCGCGTGAGGGCACGGAGGTCGCAAGCGCCGGCGTCACTCTGATCGACGATCCGCTCATTCCGCGCGGGCCCGCCTCCCGTCCCTTCGACGGCGAAGGCTTGCCTTCGCGCAAAAACATCGTGGTCGAGGCCGGCGTGCTGAAGACGTTCTTACTCGATTCGTACAGCGCACGGAAATTGGAGCGCGCGTCGACGGGTTCGGCAGGGCGCGGCGGAGGTTCAGCGTCGATCAGCAATCTGATCATGCAGCCGGGCCCGCTCAGCCGAGAGGAACTGATCGCCAGCACGCCGAGCGGGCTGTACGTGACCGAGATGATGGGCTTCGGCTTCAACGCAATGACCTCCGACTTTTCGCGAGGCGCGGTCGGCTTCTGGATCGAAAACGGCAAGTTTGCCTTCCCGGTCAGCGAAATCACCATCTCCTCGACGCTCGACGCAATGCTCAAAGGCATCGACGGCATCGCGAACGATCTGCGTCTGCTCACGTCCATCGCGGCGCCCACGTTCCGCACCGCGCGCATGACGATTTCGGGCAGCTAGTCCTCGCTTCGAAGGCCCCGTGTCGTCGCGCGCGAGCCCTTCGCCCGCGGCGAACAATGTCTGGCCCCCTGGCACCCGACATTGTTCGCTGCGCCAAAGAGCCATGGCACTAGACACCGTGGCCTTGAGCGTCTATGGGGACCGGCGATTACCCAGCAGGACGGGGGATTGCGATCGTGCGCCGCGTCAGCGAACCCGTTTGGGTCGAGAACGGCGCGCGCTCGGAGGTGCGCTGCTGGATCGCGATCGCCGCCATCCTGCAGGGGAAATCACATTCCGAGCGCGTAGCTGACGAAGTCTTTCAGCTTGTAGCCGGGGTTGCCAGTTGGGGTCCAATGCGGGTGCAGGCTGAGCAGGGAGTTGGGATCGCCGAACATCAAACCGAGGAACACCTCCGCGACGATGCGACCGCCGACCGGACCGAGCTGCGGGGTATTGATTTTCGTTTTTTCGGTCGACGGGATTTCGACGGCGATTTTCGACTGCATCGCTTCGGCCAAGATGTACGTCCAGAGCGGGCAATTGTTGCTGAAGCCGGCCAGCTTGAGCGAGGCCAAGCTCGGCACGGGCTCGTCGGGTTCGTCCACCGCTTTGCCGATCAGGATCTGTTCGTCATGGAGGACGGGCACCCCCATCGCCTTCGCGACGGCCTGACCCGAGGGCAACCCGAGCCGGAAGCCGCGCTCGAGGTTGCGTAGACCGAGCGACGACGGATTGCTGGCCACCGCTGGCGGCAACCCGCTGAGCGGGTTCACGAGCGAAGTATCGATGCGGTAGGCGAGCTGGAGGCGCTTGGCGTCCGCCGCGGGGCTACCCCCAGTTGGGCGCACGTCGATGTCGATGAAGCGCCCCCAATCGATACCCCAGGCCGGGTTCATGGCGCGGAAGCCGGTCAACCCCTCGTTGAAGCCCTTGGTGGGTACCGGGAAAATTGGCTGAATAACCGCATCGTTCAAGCGATACCCGGGGCGGATCATGGAATGACCGAGGCGATACGCGGCAACCGAGAACTCTACCGGCATGAACGGCTCGTGACGCCAATGGAAGAATTGCAGCTCCCGCTGGTGGTACCTACCGCCGCTCTTCAAGCTATCGAGCACCTTGGCTTGGACCAACCGCGGCAAGAAATCATTGAGCACCACGTATTGGTAGTGAAAGCGCACCTGCTGTTGCACGTCAGCGAAGCTCAGCTTCGACTCCTTCAGCTTCCGATTGTGAAAGCGCAAAAACAGGCCCTGCAGCTGAGACACGATGCTGTTCTCGTCGTTGCGCGGGTCACCGATCAGCGCGCGCGCTGGGTTCGCGCCGTTCCTCTGCAAATCCTTGGCGCCAGCGCTACCGCCGCTCAACTCGGAGCCCAACAGAAACGCTCCATCGCCATCGTACAAGTACGGTTGATCATCCGGACCACGTCCGTAGATGTTGTCCAAATCGAAGGCGGGCGTGCGATAGTCGACGAGAGCGTCCGGGTCGTTCTGCTTTTGCAAGCTGCTCGCCGGATCGAAGGTAATGTCGTGATCGATGAATTGGCCGAAGTAGGTATAGAGGGCTGGAATTCCGCTCTCTTCCTCGTCTGCGCCGTCTTTGGCTTCGTCGAAATCAGACGACATGGCGCCGCCGAGCGCCGTCAAATTCGCGATGCTCTCCGCATCCGTGCGCCCGAACTGCGCCGGACGCGCCGTGCGGAACATGCGCCCGAAGCGCCCTTCGAACGACGGAGAGCGCCCAGCGGAAGAGAGCCCGCGCAACGGTATGCCGTGTCGTGCTGACATGATGAACCTCCTCTAGTTTTTGCTTAGCGAGCGCGAATCGTGTGGCAGCGCCAGCTTCGAAACGCAGACGCTAGCCGGCGCGCCGCGGTAACTAAATAGGCATTTGTCCGATCGAAAATCCGCCGCGTTATCAATACCGTATCAGCACGTACGACATCCGCGCATCAGTCGGACCGGCGCTTTTCGTCGGGGGTCATTGCTCCGTGAGTGGGCGAGCTCGGTCGCCTCGGATCTCGAGCACGCTGGGTTTGCCGCCGTAAAAGCGCGACAAGCCGACGTCGATCCGCCACACCTTGCCGTCGCAGGCGCTATTGATGCCTTGCTGTTGGACCGTGTGGCCGACCACCATGCGTTGGGCCGACAGCGCGCCGAGAACGCGCGTCAGCTCGGCGCAACTTTCGGCAGCAGGCGTGCCATCCGAATAATCGCGCACCCAGATCGGCGAGCGTTGACTACTGACGCTGGTCGGCGCGGCTTCGGTGGGCGCGCCCGCCATCCAAGCGCTCGTCTCTTGATTGATGCGCCCCAAGCCATAACGCACGTGTTGCTCGAGTACGCCGCCGTGTACGAACACGTTGCCGCCGATTTGAATCGCAATCGGCTGAATCGCGAGCCGGCGGGCGATTTCCCCGCCCGGTAGGAATGCCGCGGCGCGTCCGCGCTGCTCGGGCGCGATGCCCGCGGTCAGTTGGGCGTGCAGCGGATCCGGATGTCCGCCCGAAAAATCATGAAAGCCGTCCGGGGTGACGTAGCGAAAATCAGCCTGCACGTTCATCACTTCATGATTGCCGTTCAAGACGTGAACCGCTCCGCCCGCGGCTTCTGCCTCGTGCCGCAAGCGCTGGAATAGATCGAGGATCTGCGGTTCATCGTCGCCGCGGTCGAGCTGATCGCCAGTTTGGACGACGACCAAAGTCTTGCCAATCCAGCTCCCTGCATCGTCGATCGCGCCAGCCAAACGCAACGCGGCGCGCAGTGCGCTCACGTCCCCGTGCAGATCTCCGATTGCGACGATGCGTTCCACCGCGGGCAATTGAAAGCTTGCGTCGGCCGGGCGCGCTAACCCGATTCCCACGGGCGCGGGCGCGGGCGCTGGGCGCGGCCGTGCGGCGCCCGCATCGGGAATGCTCGGCGGTTCGGTCTTCCCGCATGCGTTCGTGAGCGTGAGCGTGAGCGCGAACGCCAAACCGAGGATCCTCGGAGCCATCGCTTGCTCCTATCAAGATCGCTCCGCCTACTCAAGGTGCGCCCGGCAGCGCGTCGTTGGCAAAGCCCGGAGTCGGCGTCCCAAAGCTGAACGCTTGGGGGTTGCTGTCCTCGGAGGCCGGCGAACGACGGGCCAAGCTTTGACCGGCCTTGCCGACCAGCGCCGGCAAAACCGAGCGCTCGACGCCCGCGCTGTCCACCAGCGACAAGCGTTCACCCGCGTTCGACAGGCCCGACTTTCCGAGCGCGGGCAGGCGAATCAAACGCGCGCCCGCTACAGGGGGCTGATCGCTCGAGTTGGATGCGAAGTCATCGCGTACGAGCAGGGCGAACTCATGGGGGGCGAGAGTTGCGTGTGGCAGCGGTGTCCGCCCCCCTCCGTCTTGTAGCGAGTACTGCGCGAGATCCACGGCCAGAGTTCCGTCGTTGAGCAGTTCGACCCACTCCGATTGGGGCTCTGGACCGAGCGGATCGGCCAATGCTTCGTTGAGGATGGTACGCTCGCGAGCAGGCGCGGTGTGCAGCTCGAGCTCGAAGGTACGAGCCGCGCCCGCGAGATCATGCGTGCTGCCCCACAGGTGTTCCTGCGCATCGGGCACCAAGCCGTCGATCGTCAGCGGGTTACCCCCGGCGCTGACTTCGACCAACGCGCCACGCGCAGTGTGCACGATCCACAGCAGCGCCGCCTTTGGCGTTCGCACCGTCACGCGATCGTCAGCCACGCTGGCGCAGCCAGCGCCGAGCTCGAGCTCACCCGATTCGCAGTTGAGCGAAGCCGCGGCTTCGGGCTCGGCGGACGAAAAAATGGCCGGCGCCAGCGCCCAATCGCCGACCACGGGCGGCGGCACCCAGATCGCCCCAGGCGCTAGCGCGTGCTCCGACTCGAAGTGACTGCAGCGCTCCGCAAAGAGACCGTCCTGGTCGATCCCCGGCGCGAGATCGACCGTCCATTGTTCTGGTTCGAACACGAGCGAGCCGGAGCTCGGTAGCTCGGCCGCGCCCGACTCTGGCCGGCAATACAGCGCAAACTGCGGACTGCCGGGGCTCGCGGCCGGCGGCCACCAGCGCTCGAGCACCGGCCGGACGACGCCCACTTTGAACTCGGCCGCGAGTCCGTCCGGGGAAACGAGCGAGTAGGGGCCGATAGCCAACGGGCGAAGGGGAGCCACGACCAGCTCGCCAGCCGATCGCCAGCTCACCAGAGGTACCTGGCGACTCGCGAGCGCGCTCGGCACCTCACCGTGCTTGAATTTCCCGAGGTAGTAGCTCGATAGCGTGCCTTCGAACAGAGACAGCGTGCCTGAACTCAAAGTCGGACTTGCCAGATGCACGTGAACCACATTCGATACCTGATCCACCGCGGAGCTCGGGTCGAAGCGGACCGCTGCATCGTCCGGAGCGGTTGACTCCGGCACCGGCGCGGCGCACCCGCCGCACGGGAGAAACGCGAGTGAGAGCAGGAGCAGCTTGCGCACGAGCCTGCATCGGTCACGGTCCGCGTTCGGTTTCGTTCGAAAAGCCGAACGCGACGCTCGACCCCAAATGCTAAACTCCCCGTCGTGTCGCCCGAAGAACTCAAGCAACTCCGGAAGGAGCTCTCCTGCACCGCCAAGGAGCTCGCCCTGACGCTCGGCGTCGAGCCCAAGGAATTCGCGGCTTGGGAGGCCGGGGAGCTATTTCCGACCAAGCGTTACGTTACTGAGCTCGAAGCCCTGCGCAAGAAGGGCCCGACGGCCATTCAACGTGCACCTAAGGGCAAAGGCGCTCCCGCGAAGACCGGCATGGCTCGGCTGGCCGATCCCAAACTTTGGGAGCTCGTGCGAAAGCTCGCCGAGCACCCCGCCTTGTTCGATCAGGTCAGCAAGCTCGCCGAACCGTACCCTGACCCGACCGCGCCCAAGTAGCGCGCTGACCGCCGACGCCGGCTACTTGTCCTCGGCCGGCTTCTCCTTGTCCGATTCGTCGTCGTCGTCGTCATCGTCATCGTCGTCGTCATCGTCGTCGTCATCGTCGTCATCGTCGTCGTCATCGTCGTCGTCGTCATCGTCGTCGTCGTCGTCATCCGACGTTTCGTCATCCGACGTCTCGCCATCCGACTCGGCCTCGTCCGACTCCGCCGGCTCAGCAGCTGGCGGATCGCCATTTTCGTCCGCTTCGGGATCGTCCGAGTCGGATTCGGTCTCCGCTGCGGTCTCCGAGTCTGCGCCGAGAGGCGCGTCCAGACTCGCGTCAGCGGCCATCGCGTCTTCGAAGCTGATCGGCCCCTCCGGCGCTTCCTCACCGAGCTCTTCTTCGAACGTCTTGCGAGATTCGTCGTTCAGCTCGGTGAACTCGCGCAGCGTCGGCAGATCACGCAGTGATTTTAGGCTGAAAACCTGTAAAAATGTCTGCGTGGTGCCGTACAGCATCGGACGGCCCGGTTCGTCCTTCTTGCCGATGATGCGCACCAGATCGCGCTCCAAGAGCCCCTTCAATACCGGGCCCGCATCGACGCCGCGAATGTCGTCGACCTCGGGCCGCGTGATCGGTTGGCGATAAGCCACGATCGACAGCGTCTCGAGCTGCGCACGCGAAAGCCGAACCGGCCGCAGTGACAAGTAACCCCGCACATACTCCGAGTAGGCCGGATTGCTGCGAAAAGCGAAGCCGTCGCCTACCTCGTCCAAGCGAACGCCCCGCTTTTCGTAGTCGCTGCGGATCTCCTGGACGAGCTCCTCGACCCGTTTCTTGTCGATCTTGGCGGCGCGCGCCAAATCCTTGATCTCCAGGGGATGGTCGGAAACGAACAGCAGCGCCTCGAGCAGCCCCTTGAGGTAGGCGCCGGTGTCATCCACACGGCTTTCGTCGATTTCCGACGGCCCCTCGCCGAGCAATTCCTGGTCGAATTCAGGCTGATTTTCTGCGCTTTCGGCCGCCGCATCCTTCACCCGAGAGCGGGGCGGCAAAGTGACCCGCTCCGACTCCGAGTCCGGGGGCGCCTCGGCCTCGATCTCAGCGTCGACCGCGTCAGGCACGGGGATTTCGGCCTCGACGGCTTCCGGTACCGGTTCGCTCGGCACGTTGGTCTCAGCTTCGTCGTCGGGACCGAGTTCGGGCTCCGCTTGGACTTCAGCAGCCTGCCTCGGCTGTACGATCTTGCGTTTCCTAGCTGCCATTACTCCCGCTCCGTGTCGGGCGCGTCGCCTGCGTCATCGTCCGATTCGTCGTCGTCATCGTCCGATCCATCGTCGTCATCGTCGTCCAAGTCATCATCGTCCGAGTCGTTCTGATCGTCATCGCCTTCGACAGAATCGCCTGCGGGAGCCAAGTGGCCTGCAGACTCCGCCAGTTCGGCGTCGCGCGCCGAGCGCTCGTAAGCGCGATCCAGATCATCGAGGGATGCAGATTCCCCGTCGTCGTTCACCGCGAGCTCGATGAAGATGGGCATCAGCGGGCCCTCTTGTTCGACACGGGTGAGTCGTAGCCGCGTCATCTCCAGGATCGCGAGGAAAGTCACGATCAAATCCGCCCGCCCACGCGCGCCCTCGAACAGCTGTTCGAACAGCACTTTTCCGCTCGTTTTCAGCAGTTCGGAGAGTTCGTTGATGCGATCGGTGATGGAGAAGCGCTCGAAGTCGATCTGGTGGTCGACGACATTTTTGGCGCGCGAGAGCACACCCTGGAACGCGTCCAGCAACTTGAACAAACTGAGTCCAGCCAAGGGCGCGACGCCCTCGACGTTGGGCGCGGGTACCCCGCGCAGAAACACGTCTCGACCCAAAACCGGGTTACCGGAGAGCTGCTCGGCGGCATGCTTGTACTTCTGATACTCGAGTAAGCGCCGCACCAGCTCCGCGCGCGGATCGAGCTCCGCCTCCGCTTCGTCTTCCTGGTCGGTCGGGACCACCGGCAGGAGCATCTTCGATTTGATGTGCGTGAGGGTCGCCGCCATGACGAGGTATTCACTCGCCACGTCGATGTTCAACTCCTCCATCAACGTGATGTATTCGACGTACTTCTTCGCCACGAACGCGATGGGAATATCCATCACGTTCAGCTCGTGCTCCTCGATCAGGTGGAGCAGCAGATCGAGCGGCCCCTCGAAGGTCGGCAGCTTCACGCTGTAGGTATTCGACGCGGCGCGCTCCTCCAGCACGGCCGGCACTGAGGCCGGTTCGGGCGCTGTCTCGGGAGGCGACTCGTCACTCATGGCGGGCGGAGCCTAGTCTCGACCAGCGCGGTCTTGACCAGAAAAGATCAGGATCGGTGGCTCGAGCAGCCAAGCGTGGCAAAAGTTGCCGCAGCGCGGCCAACTAGCCCAGCGTTTTCGCGCGGCTGGCCACCTACATGCTAGGCTCGTGGGCAATGGGCGAGCCCCAGCGTCGCTGCTCGAGCTGTGGAGAAAGCTACGCCGAGGGCGTGATTTTCTGTCCGCGCGACGGCAATGCGCTGCCTCTGCGCAGCGTCGACGGCGGACCGGACCCTTACCTGGGGCAAACGCTGCGCGGCGAATTTCGCGTCGACGCGCTGATCGGCGCGGGCGCGGTCGGCCGCGTTTACCGCGCGCATCAGTTGGGTGTGGAGCGCAATGTGGCGCTGAAGATCATGCATCGCGACCTGGCCGCGAACGACGGCGTGCGTGCGCGTTTCCAGCGCGAGGCCCGCATCGCGGGGTCGCTCTGCCACCCGAACTTGGTCAACGTGCTGTCGCTCTCCGAGCTCGAGCAGGGCGGCCTGTCGATCCCGTTTCTGGCGCTGGAATACCTAGACGGCCTGTCATTGCGTTCTGCACTCTCGGCACAGGGCGCCCTGCCCCCCGCGCGTGCGGTGCACGTCTTGCTCCAGATCGCCGATGCGCTCGGCGAAGCGCACGAGCATGGTATCGTGCACCGAGACTTGAAGCCGGAAAACTCGATGCTCGTGCAACGCGGTGACGACCCAGACTTCGTGAAGGTGCTCGACTTCGGCGTCGCGCGCGCCGACGCGGACGAGTATCCAGCAATTGCCACGCGCGCTGGCGCAATCTTCGGCAGCGCGCGTTACGTAGCACCAGAGTGTGCCGCGGGCGCCGCATCGACTCCGGCCAGTGACGTCTATGCCCTGGCAACCCTTGGCTATGAGTGCCTCTGTGGCAGCACCCCGTTCGACGGCGACAACGCGATCCAAGTCCTGCTCAAACAGCAAAACACCCCGCTCCCATCATTGCTCGAGCGCGCCCCGAACGTCCCCGGTGCTCTCGCGCAGTTGCTGGAACAAAACCTGTCCAAGTCCCCACAAGCCCGCGCCCAAAACGCCCGCCAATTCGCCCACGCGCTCCTCACGGCCGCCAACGAGTCCCGCCTAGACCCTACGCTCACCCGCCGCGGGCACTCCCTCGCCAACGTGAACGTGAACGTGAATGTAAACGTGCCCGTGCCCGATCCCTCTCTCGCGCCCCCCCGTGCCCGTGCCCGCTCTCCCGTCTCACTCTCCTTCTCCCTCCCCCGCCCTGATCGTCCTGCTCTGCTTCCTCCTCGGCATCACCGCCGCTCTCGGCATTGCCCACCAACTCGGCGCGTTCAACGCGGCCAAAGCAGGGCCACCGTGAACCGCGGCGCCCTGGTCCTAGGCTTGGTCAGCTGTTTGCGCGTCGCGCCCTGCTGGGCTGATGACTTGCCGCCGCCCGCGGCCAAGAGCCAAGACTACGTCGATCCGCGCTTGGCCCGCGGCTTCACCGCGCTCGTTCGCCCCATGGGCATCGCCGAAGTTGGCCTGGGTTGGCTGACCTTGCCCGGTGCCTCCGTGTGCGCCGAGCGCAGTTCTGGGCAAGGCTGCAAAAACGGCGACACCAGCTTCGAGTTGGACGCCTGGCAGATCTATCGCAACAGCCGCCGCTTCGCGTTTGGGGCAGGCTTCATGCTCGGATTGATCCCCACCACCGACGCCCCGCGCCACGATCCCGACGACATCGTCCGTGATCACAGCCGCAGCTATCTGACCATCGAGGGCACCATCCGCCACTACCCGTACGTGGGCGAGGGCATCGAGCTCTGGTGGGGTATCTCCGGCGGCTTGGCCGTCGTCAGTGATCGCTTCGAAGTCACCGACAAGAACTCCGACCTGGCTTTGGTCGGGCAGCGCGGCTCGACCATCCGCACCGAAGGCGCTGCTATTGGGCTGCTCGGCGGCGCCGCCTTCTACCTGGCCGATCACTGGTCTCTCGGCACCACGTTTCGCTATGCCAATTGGTTCTTGCCCAAGACCGCCGCGAAGGATCCGTTCCTCGACGAAGCCTCGTTGACCGGCAGAAACACACTATTTTCGCTCGGGATCTCGATCGCGTATCGAATTCCCCTGTGATTTTTTCGAGACGGGCGCAGCGTTCTGGCGCCACTGCCCAGATCGACGAGCTATCGATTTACCGGGTACCTGGGGCGCCGCTCGGAGCAAATTGACGCGCGGAAGCGATGCTTCGAGCGCGTCTGATTCAGAAGGACAGGATCATGCAGCTAGCGAAACGGGCAAAGTGTGGCCTTCCGGCAGCGATGACTGCTACCGCCCTGCTGATCCTGCTGTCTACGGGCCGGTCTTTTGCACAGGTCGGTAACTACGCCTCGCGCGCGGCGCCCGGCAGGAGCATCGTGATCACCGGGGCGGCCGGCGAATCCATCCGCATTACTCCGTACGGCGATTACGTCGTTCGGGTTCAAGTCATCCGCAAGGGCGAGAGCTTCCATGCCGATGACCGCTGCGAAATCGTAGAAACACACGACTGGCCGGGAGTGCTGAGCACCGAGAGCGACTCGGCGCTATCGATCGCAACCGCAGCGGCCGACGGGATCTCGCTCTCGGTCACCAAAAACCCGATTCGTCTGTCCGTTGCGATCAAGACCGCAAATACTCCAATGCTCAGCGAGAAGGACGGCACCACCTGGAGCGGCAACACCGTCACGGAGGCGTTCGGAGCCGCCAGCGCCCTTCCGCCGGCACGAGCGAAGGCAAGGACTCCGGTTGCTCCTGTCGCGTCGGCAACTCGGGCGTGCCTGCGGGAAGCTGGCCAATCGTCGGCCTGCTGATCGCGATCGCTCACCTCCGCCGCCGGAAGGCTCATGGCGACCGAGCTGCCCGCACACGGGGCTCGTTCTCAGCCGAACTGAACGCGGGCACTGAACCGAACGCAGCAACGAAAAACCCCAGCGCAAGCACTGGGGCTTCTCGTCCGATCCGCTGCGAGTGGTTGGCTAGAGACCGGTGATGGTCCCGACGATCGCCGTCGCGAACTTCTGCGCGGTGGAATAGGTGCCCTGCATCCAGAGCAGCGCCGTGTGATTCGCGTCCCACTTGGGCACGATTGGGCGAATGTTGTCCTTCGTCGAATTGGCCGTAACCGGAGTCCACTTGAAAGTGGCGCCGTTGTCGCAAGTGGTACCACGCCAGATTTCGCGCTTGCCGGTCCCCATCATGTCGGTGTTCGGGTCGTACGGCGTGGAGATGTAGATGGTGCTCGGATCGTCGGGAACCAGCGCGCCGAGCCCCGTGTAGTCTTGCTCGTCTGCGTACAGCTTTTTGCCGGCCTTCACCAGGTAGGTCGACTTCCACGAGGTTCCATCGAAACGGAAGTAGAGCATGCGCTTGTCGGGATCGTCGGAGCCGGTTCCGCTGACCCTCGCTTGCCCGAGGATGGCGATCGTGCCGTCCGCATAACGCACGATGTCGTGGTTCCAGGCGTGTTCGAGCTTTACGCCGCCGAGGGTCGAACCGGTCTTGAACACGGGAGTGTACAGCGTGATGTCTTTGGAGTTGCTACTCGACGCGGACGCGTCCTTGAGCGACGAGTCGATCACGGTCCCCGTCGAGGTGTAGACCATGCCGTCCTTGATATAGCCGTGATAAAGGCTCGTGTCGGCGTCTCGCGGGTGGGCTTCGGTGCCGACGAAGTCGATGCGGTCCGTGTTGTTGCCCCAGTACTTGAAGTAACCGGCGACGTAGCCGACTTGCTTACTCGACATCAAGCGCCCGTAGAATTTCCAGGTTTCGCCGTTATCGTCGGATGAGATCACGGCCGGGTCAGTGCCAATCGAGCGAACGCCGGCCAAGATCGAGGTGCCCACGTACCAGGGGTTCGAGTAGGTCACCTTGTTGGTGGCGGCGGTTGGCCAAGGACAACCGTTCGGCCCCCAGTCGTACTTCTTTTCGGCGGACCAGGCGGTGCCATCGTAGATGCTCCAGCGGCTGAAGCAATCGGCGCGATGACTCGACCAGAGCGCGACGTATTTGCCATCCGGCCGAACGAGCAGCGCGGGCGCATCGTGATCGTCTACATCGCTCGTGATGGCGGTTCCGAGCGTAGCTACGGCGCTCTTGGTTCCGTCAGCCAAGTTGTAGATCACGGCTTCCTGGTGGCCGTTCCGCGATCCGCCGCTGGCCTCGGATGCAATCACCAACTTGTTGCTCTTCGTGTCAACGACGGCGCGTTCATCCTGGTACCAACACCAGCCGCCGTTGTCGTTGAACTGAATCAGTTTGCCAACCACCGCATCTGCACCCGTCAAGCTGACCGTTGGCGCCGCGCAAACCGCGGGGGGGCCACCCGCCGCGCCGCCGCCAGCGCCTGTCGTTCCGCTGCTTCCGGCCGTACCACCGCTACTCATCCCACCGGCGCCCGCGCCGTTGCCGTTGTTCCCGCCGCCGACCGCCCCGCCACTCCCCGCCGTGCCGACGCCGGGAGAGCCCGCGGTTCCGGGAGCTCCGCTTGCGCCGGTCACTCCGCCCATGTTCGTTTGGCCGGCCGCAGCCGCACCACCCGCGGGCGACGAACCACCTGCGGCAGCGGGCGCCCCCTCCTGGGATGAACAAGCGAACGCAAGGACCAAGCTGAGCAAGCCCGGCACAGCTGAAATCGGACTGAAAGCCGTCATAGGTGCGGGTCGAGCCAATCGGTGTGCCATTACCACTGCAGTGCACGAAGGCTGGCCGTTCCGTGTGGAAAACCTCCTTATCAAAACATTTGGGGGCATTTGTTCGGGCGAGGCCACCAGTGCCCGACATGAGCGCTGTGAATCTTCCTATTCTGGTCGCCGCACATTATTGCAGTGGAAACGCAGCCAGAGTGTTCGGCGTTCGGCCTGATCACGGACTATCTGCGGCCACACTCGCGAGCAAGCTCGCCATGCGTTCGAACAGCAGCGCGAAGGCGACCAAGATCAGGATTGAGCGCAGCGGCGCGAGCAGCGCGACGATGTGCGCGGGCGTCGCAGAGCGCGCGATTAAAGCGTTGGCAAGCTCGAGCACAATCGACACCGCGACCACCGGGGCCGCAACCGCGAGTGCGAGCTCGATCGCGTGTGTCAGCCCGAGCGCAACCTGCCAGAGCGTGCCGTGCGAGACGGTAATATTGGAGGAGAGCGCGGAAGCCACGCGCGCGGCCCCCCCTCCTTCCAAAAAGATCAACGCCACTAGCAGCGAGAGCAGCGCGCCGAGCGGCGAGGTGTCCTCGTCGACGATCGGCAGGGCCTGTGTTTCGCGCGCCCCGCGAATGTTGTCAGTGAGTCCGCCTGCCATGCCTGCGGCCCAGAGCGCGCCCGAGGCGGCGAGGGCCACCGGTAGGCCGCGAGCGGCTTCAAACAAAAGCGCAACACCGAAAGGGGCCGACAGTTGAGCTGGCTGTAGGCTGGGCGCAATGCTCACCGCCAGCGCCAAGCCCAGCGCCGCCCGGGTTTGTACCGGCAAAGCGTTCAGCCCAAAGGCCGGAAGCACGGTCAAAGCGGGCGTCACGCGCGCCCAAGCGAGGGCCCAGCCACGTAGATCGACCCCCAGCCCGGCGAGCACCGGCTGCAGGATCTGAGCTGGATCGAGGTGGGGTGGGGCGAGAGAGAGCAACGACAGGCCGCGTGCGCAAGAGGTTCGATTGACCGAGCGGAAGGGGCGCGATAACGGTGTCGCCCCAAACCGCCGATGAGCCTCGACCTTTCCACGATCGGTTTCAAGACCGAACCACACGTCTTCAGCTACGACTGGAAGACCGTGGTCCTCTATGCCCTCGGGATTGGCGCCAAGCGCGCGGAACTCGACTACTTGTACGAAGGCCGCGGTCCCAAAGTGTTCCCGACCTTTGGTGTGATCCCCGCGTACGGTCCGGTGAGCGAGCTTTTCGTCAAGGCGGGTTGCGACATGACTCGCCTGGTGCACGGCGCGCAAAGCCTGCGCGTCCATCGGCCGTTGCCAGCCTCCGGCACGCTCCGCAGCGTCGGAACCATTCGCGGCATCTACGACATGAAGAAGCTGGCCCAGGTGGTGTTCGGCACCGAGACCACGCACAACGGCGAGCCCTGCTTCGATACGGAATGGCAATTGCTCGTGCGTGATGCCGGCAATTTCAACGGGCCGCGCCCACCCAAGAGCGAAACCCCCAAAATTCCCGAAGGGAAGACGCCGGATTTCAGCGTCACCGAGACCACGCAGCCGGAACAAGCGCTGCTCTATCGCCTTTCCGGTGATCTGAACCCGCTGCATGCCGATCCGGCGTTCGCCAGTTTGGTCGGCTTCGATCAGGGGCCGATTTTGCACGGTTTGTGCACCTATGGCTTTCTCTCGCGCGCGGTGATTCAGCAGGCCTGCGGCGGCGACGCGAGCCGCCTGAAGGGGCTGACCGCGCAGTTTCGAAAGCCAGTGTGGCCGGGCGAGACCATCCGCACCGAGGGCTACCTGCTCGGTGACGGGCGAATCGTGCTGCAAGCGTTCGCAGGGGAGCGGCCCGAAGCCGTGATCACCTCTGCCTTTGCCGAAATCTGAATTTTCCCGACAACCATCGGAGATGCCATGAGCGACGAACTACCCAAGAAGGTTCTCTCGGTTCCCCCACCGGTCACGGACGAGATCGACAGCGAATGGGGCGGCAAGGGCGCCGACGACACGAGCAAGACCAAGACGGCGACTCAAGCCGCAGAAGAAGCCAAACCGCCCGCGAGCGACTCCGGCCCGCCCGGTGCCGATGCCCAGCTCAAAGCGGAGCTCGCCGGCCAGGGCAAAACCGCCGCCGCACCCGGCACGCCTCCGCCCGCTCCGGTTGCGCATGAGCACGACGAGGATGAGGAAGACGACGAAGACGACGAGGATGAGGAAGACGACGAAGACGAGGACGACGCGCACGTCGCCCGCGCCAGTCATGGCGCCGTCAGCTCGACCTCCCGGCCCGCGGCTGGCGACGATTGGCTCCCGGATTGGGCGCCTTGGGCGATTTTGGCTGGGCTCGTGGTCGTCGGTGTCGCGGGCGGCCTCGGTGCCTTCACCAAACCGCCGGCGGAAGCCCCGGTCGAAGCGGCCGCGCCCGCCGAAGCGAGCGTGCCGACGACGATCGCCGCGAGCCATTTTCTGGTTCAATACAAGGGCGCGATGCGCGCCCCCGAGTCCATCACGCGCACCAAAGAAGAAGCCAGGAAGCGCGCCGAAGAGGGCTTGGCCAAAGCGAAAAAAGGCGAGGATTTCGCGAAGCTCGTGGGCGAATACTCGGACGAGCCCGGAGCCGACAAGCGCGGCGGCGCGCTCGGTGAGTTCGCCGCTGGGCAAATGGTGAAGCCCTTTTCGGATGCCGCTTTCAAACTCAAGGTCGGGCAAATTTCGGGCTTGGTCGAGACAGACTTCGGCTTTCACGTGATCAAGCGCACCAAGTGATCGACTCGTCGACCGTACATCGCATGCTGCGCCGAGTGTTCTGCGCGTGTGCGCTCGGCTTCTGCGCAGGATGTGTCGTGACGACCTTCGAGTCCCCCGGAGAGGCGCCGCGCATCGCCCCCCCGCCGAGCCCGATCGCGTCAGCCGAGGGCAAGCGGGCCACGGCCGCGCCGATCGCGTCGGTCGACATCTCGTCGCAGCCGCTCGAGATCTCGGCGCGTCATCTGTTGGTCTCCTACAAGGGCGGCCTGAGAGCCTCGCCGGGCATCGGTCGCAGCAAGGCCGAAGCGCTAGCGCGCGCGGAAGAAGCGCAAAAACGCGCCGCCGCCGGCGAAGATTTCATCGCCTTGGTCAAGCAGTACTCGGACGAGCCAGGAGCGGCCGAGCGCGGCGGCGATTTGGGCAAGTTCGATCGCGGCTCGATGGTGCCGGCCTTCGCCAACGCGGCCTTCGCGCTCAAAATCGGCGAAATCTCGGCCGTGGTCGAGACCCAGTTCGGCTTCCACGTGATCAAGCGCACGGAGTAACGAGCGCGCCCCGCCGCCTCGAGGAGGGGGCGATCGCGATCCCGCAACGCAGCTCGCGTCGCGCCGAGTTCCCGCTCAGTCGCGGAGTAAGTTCTTGGCGATCACCATGCGCTGAACCTGGCTCGTGCCTTCGCCGATTTCGCACAGCTTCACGTCGCGCAGGTGACGTTCGATGTCGAACTCGCGCGTGTAACCGTAGCCGCCATGGATCTGCATCGAGTTGTTGCACACGCGCGTGGCTGCTTCGCTCGCGTAGAGCTTGGCCATGGATGCCTCGGCGGTGAAACGTCGCCCATGATCGGCGAGCCACGCGGCGCGCTGAATCAAGAGCTCGGCGGCGTCGAGCTCGGTCTTACCATCGGCCAAGAGCCACTGAATGGCCTGAAATTCTGCCAGATTCTTGCCGAACGCGCGACGGTCCTTGGCGTAGGCCACGGCCATGTTCAAGGCTCCTCGCCCGAGACCGAGCGCCATCGCGGCGATCGAAACGCGCCCGCCATCGAGGATACGCATCGTATCGAGGAAGCCTTGGTCGACTTGGCCGAGCCGCTGCGCGTCCGACACGCGCACGTTCTCCAGGTGAATTTCCACGGTATCGCTCGAGCGACAGCCGTATTTTTCGAGCTTCTTGCTGGCCGCGTACCCTTTCGTGCCCGTCTCGACGATGAACGCAGTGATGCCGTGTTGCGGTTCGACGTCTTTGTTGGTGCGCGCGAGCACTACGCAAAAACCCGCCACCGAGCCCTGCGTGATGAACATCTTGGTGCCGTTGATCAGCCAATCATCGCCAGCGCGCACGGCGGTCGTTTGCAGCGCAGCGCTGTCCGAACCAGAACCGGGCTCGGTCAATGCCCACGCCGCCAACCATTCACCGGTGCAGGCGCGGGTCAGGTACTTTTGCTTTTGCGCTTCGGTGCCGAAGCGCAAAACGTGTCCCGTGCCGAGACCGTTGTGGCTAGCGACGGTAAGCGCCAGCGAGCCATCGACTCGCGCGCACTCTTCCACGCACACGGCGTAGGCCAGCATGTCCATCCCGGCTCCGCCGTACTCTTCCGGAATGCGGATGCCGAGCAGGCCGAGCTCGGCCAGCCGCGGCACGATCTCATGCGGGAAGCGTTGCTCTTCATCCCAGCGCTTGGCGAGGGGCCTGACCTCGCGTTCGCAAAACTCGCGCACGGCGGCGCGCAAAATCTGATGTTGTTCGGGAAGTTCGAAATCCACGGGGTTATGTCAGTGTAGCGCCCTCTCCGCGGTTCGGCCGAAGAAGTCTCACTTCACGTCGGCCAAGATCGCTTTGACTCGTTCGAGCTTTTTCGCCTCGGGGATGCGCGCGGCTTGGCTGTCCGGTTTTCCGCGCAGAACGAACAGTTCATCACCTACACCCACCACCGTGCCGCCCTTTCGGCCGACGACCCAGCCGACCAGCGGAGACGATTCTTCGTCCCGAATCGAAAACGCGATCGCGTCGACGCCGGTGTCCTTCAAGGCTTTGGCGCCGTCCACTTTGCGCAGTGTCTTGAGCACGTCTTTGGCCGAGTCTTCGTCGGCGCGCGCAAGCGAAAAAACGCGATAGCGTTCCGCGCCGTCGCGATAAAAGCCGAGCGCGCCGGGCCCAGTGCCGGCGATGCCGAGCAGATCCTTGGCGGCGTAGCTGATGCCCATCGGCAAGCGATTCGCGGTCGGCAGCAAGCTCACCGCCTTCGGCAAATGGGCGTCACCGGGAAGCGCTTCGCCGATGGCCTTGGCGATCGGCGGCAACGCGCGTTGCGAGCTGGCTTTCAGCTGATCCGGCGGTTCGAGCTCGTTCGTGTAGCTGAGCTCGGCGACCATATCCGCGCGCCAGACGTAAGCGATGCCCGAGCCGAGCGCGCCCGCGCCACCCGCTTCCAGAGCGGCAGGCACGGTCTCTGCCGGGTCCGCGTCGGCCACCACGCGCTTCGTGAAAAAACCGTACGCGCCTTCGGCAGAGGCGAAGCGTGATAGGTTCACGTTCACCGCGCCAGGCGAACCCTTGCCATCGATGTAGCGCAGCGTGACCACGCGCCTGAGGCCATAGCTCTTGTACACCTCGCACTCGCCGTCGAAGAGCTCGGTGCACACGGCGTCCAGTGAGTTCGGTGCGTTCTCGCCGAAGGCGCGCGCTTCACTGTTCGGATCCACGCAGTAGTCGGCCGCGGTGCGCGGGAAGAATGGCGTGCTCACGCTGTCCTTGACCGTACCGCCACCGCTCGCGCACGCACCGGGCTTGGAGCTGGCGATCGGCGGAGGCGGCGCGCCGCGCTCGACTGCGCGCTCCTTTTGACAGGCGACGGCGTAACACGCGAGGACGGCCAGGGTCGCGGAGCGACCGAGTGATCGGATGCTGGGAGTCATGGGCACCCGCTTTCTAGCCCCTCGCTCGGCGCACTGTCAGCCCTTCTGAAAGCGAGCTCCGGCCACCCGACCCGAGGAGAAAACACATCCTCGTACCTCGCAACGGTTGCAGAGCGCTGCAATCCTTGCCGCCTTCTTGGCTGGCGGCCCGGAAAATTCGCAATAAAACCGACCTGTTTCGCTTCGTCTTTCCGGCACAGCCCTTGCTGAAGCCCTTGCGGACCCGTGGATTTCTCCTACCCCGTCAAAACCCGCGCCTCGGCGCGGAGCCGTGGCTTCACCCTGATCGAGCTGATGGTCGTGGTGGTGATAATCGGCATCTTGGCCGCGATTGCGGTGCCTTCCATCGCCTCCCGCATGCGCGAGCGCCGCACCAGCCAGGCGGCGCAGCAAATCGCACTCCTCTATCGCAATGCTCGGCTGCGTGCGATGGGTCGCGGCTTCGCGGTGCTGGTCAACTACAATGCGGGCACGGGCGACTTTCGCGTGCTCGAGACCTTACCCGCGGGCGGGTTGACAGACTGCACGCCGCGCCTCCCTCCCTCGTGCGCCAACACCAATTGGGCGGTGCCGACCGCCACGCGCGTGGTCGACCATTTCAACCCGTCCGCCGCGACCAGCATTTACGCCGGGATCTCGGTCAGCGTCACCGCGCAACCCGCCGGCAGCACCGCGTCGATCTTGGATCTGTGCTTCACGCCGCGCGGGCGAACCTTCAGTCGCCTCCTCGAAACCAACACGCTGGCGCCCATGACCGGCGTGATCGACATCGTCGTCGGTCGAGCCGCACCGATGTTGCAACGGCACGTCAACGTCTTGCCCAATGGTATGGCGCGGGTATCGCTATGAGCGCGCGGCTCAATCGCCAGCGCGGCTACACCGCGGTCGAGCTGATGATGGCGATCGGCATCTTCGGCGTCGGCGTGACCGGCATCATCGCGATGGAGAAGGTGACCGCGGTCTCCAATCAACACGCCAAAAATCTGGGCATCGCCACGCACATCGCCGAATCCTGGCTGGACATGTTGGCGACCGACGCGGTGACCTGGAATCACCCTTCGACTAGTCCCGGCGCGCCCGACATCGACCAAACCACCTGGCTCCGGTTCGTCAAACCCAATGCCAACACGGTCAACGACTGGGTGTTGCCCCCGTACAGCGCCGGGCTCGCGTTTGGGCCGGCGTTCGACGCGCTGGGAAACCCAGTCGATGCAGGGACCGATCCGAACAGCGTGGCGTTCTGCTCGCACCTGCGGCTGTCTTGGCTGTACCAACCGACCGTCAGTGGCAACGGCTTGATCCGGGCCGAAGTGCGCGTGTTTTGGCTGCGCGACGGCCAGGGTTTCGCGCAAAACATGTGCGCCAACGACCAAATCACCAACGTGGGCGCAGCCACGCAAACCTTCCATTTCGTGCAGAAGATCAGCGCCATTCGGGAGAACGCGCTGTGACCGCGAAGCGTGTGATTGCCGAAGCGCGAAGCGCTGGATTCACCTTGGTCGAGCTCATGGTCGCGCTGACCGGCGGCCTGTTCATCTCACTGGCGGTGTTCGCGCTCGCGCGCGACAGCGGCCGCTTCTATCAACGGGAAACGCGCATCGCCAACGCTACGGTAAGCGGGCTGATCGGCTTCGAGCGGCTGCGCGCTGATCTCGGACGCGCAGGGTTTCTATCCTCGCCGAACATATTTCGCGATACCAACGGCGTGTGCGGCATCCCGGATGCGGCATGGCCGATCGGGCTACGCAATTTGGCGAGCATTCAGCTGTCGACGCCCGCGGTAAAGTACGCGCCATTGACCGCGAACGGCCGCACGCCACCGGTCATCACCTTGGCTGGCTCCTATTCCTCTCCGGACGTGTTCGCGGCCAAGGTCGTGCCCGCGGGAAACAACGTCATCTTTCAGCTCTCTACCGTCGAGGGCGCCGGCGCCCTGCGTCGGCTGGGCAACACGGCGATGCCCGACACGCCCACGATGCAGGCGCTGTTCCCCGCCTTACGCGCGTTGCGCGTCGTACAGAACGGCAAGCAATATTACGGCCAAATCACCAACGCGACGGGCGGCGCGCAACCCACGGTAACGATCAACTCGCAGCCGCCAATTCAGTTCCGCTCGGGGAGTGCCCTGTGCGGACTGCGAGAGATCGGCTCGGGCGCCGCCGTGCCCACGATCAACGTCGTCAATTTCATTCAATACGAAGTGCGGCCGCCGCAGACGCCCACCGCCATCGCGGGCTACCAAAACGTGTTCAGCAATAGCACCGGCGCACCCGGTGAAGACCAGCGTACCGAGCTGACGCGCGTGGAGTTGGGCATCGACGGCCAAGTGATCGACGGCACGGAAGAGATCGTGGCCGAGTACGCAGTGGACTTGAATCTGCAAGTGATCGCGGTCACCAGCATGACGACCGGAAGCGATCCCAACCTGAGCCTGATCTCGCCCGGCGACGCGCTGTTCAATACCTTCACCGGTCCGGTCTTCGGCACCCTGAACACCCCCGAGTTGATTCGCAGCTTGCGCGTGCGCTTGGGCGTTCGTTCGCGGGAAGCCGATCGTACCGCCCCCCTGACCAATCCTGCCGGCCAGGGCCTGCTCCGCTTCAACATCGGCTCCGACCCCGCGAGCGCCAACGGCCCCATATCCCTAAAGGGCAGCACGGTGTTCGAAACTACCGAGACCTTCGCACGCGTTCGCACCTTCCAAGCGGACGTCGTGCTTCACAATCAGGCGAGCGTTTTATGGTGAATGCGATCCAAAACGAGCAGAGCGGCACTTCTTTGCGCAGCGCGTTGCCCAGAACTGCCCGTCAAGGAGAGCGCGGCGCGGCCGTATTCATCGTGGTCATGGTGCTCACCTTGCTGACCGCGGTCGGGCTGTTCGCCGTGCGCTCGGCGAGCATGGCGGATCTCGCGGCAGGCTACGATCGCGAAGGCGCGCAGGCCTCGTTGCTTGCTGAATATGCGATCACGGCCAGTGCGGCCTACCTGGCCTACGATCCGAGCACCGTGCTGATCGGTTATCGCGAGTCGATGGACAAGCGACCGCAGCCGTGCCAGTCGAACGCGATCCCTGGGACCTACCCGTCGCCCGCGCCGCGCCCCGGTTGCTACCAACTGCGCTTCGAGGAACTGCAGACGAGCTTCAACAAGGCGACCGGCGAGAACATCTTCGCGCCGTCCAACGCTGGCGGCCCCACGGGCACCACCTCGAGCCTCAACGCCAACGAGACCACCAACGCGACCTTCATCGTCGAGGTGACCGACGCCGCCCACACCGGCGTGCCCGGGTTCGGCGACGACGCTTCCACGCCCTCGCCAATCGTGATGACGCTGACGGCTATTTCGCAGGTCAGACCGGCCGCCGCCTGCATCACATCGGTGTCCGCGCCCACCGCGGGGCAACAGGTGATGCGCGCGATGGTCGTCGCTGAAAGTAACCTCCTATGACCGAACTGAACCAGGCAAACTTGCGCACCTTTGCGTCGTCCATCCGCTCCGGCCGACGCCCAGGCTTTCGCGCGCTGTTTCGCGCAGCCGTTGCGCTGTGCGTGCCTCTGGTCTTCGCCGGGCAGGCCCGGGCGCAGACCGACGCGGACGTCAACCCGCAGATGCCCAACGTGCTGCTCTTGGTCGATACCTCGGGCTCGATGGAATACAAGACTTCGAGCAACGTTTTCCCTGCTTGTAAGTACGACGCGACCAGCGTGATCCCGAACGGGCCGGTCACTTCCGAAAAGAGCCGCTGGGTCGATTTGGTAGAAGTGCTCACGGGCAGCATCACGAACTACGAGTGTCAAACGCTCGACCGCGGATCAGCGGCGTTCAAAAACGAATACAAGATCACGGGCTCCTCCCTGCCCAACTCGCCTTACGATTTTTTGTACGCGAATCCTTATCATCGCCCGCTGAGCGGCGGTTGCGCGCCCGGTCCTGGCACGATTTCAACGACCAATCCCGCTGATTTCCCGTCGAACTCGTTCAATTATCACACGTACAACAATACCAGCTCTAGCTGCAGCTTCACGCAAGCGCCCGACGGCATCTTGGACGCGTTCCAAAGCGGCATCCGCTTCGGGTTGATGACTTTCGATACCGACCCGAGTCCCGATAAAGGCGAGCTCGGCACCTACAGCTACGTCGTCGGCGCGTCCCACTCCGGAAAGCCCATCGGCTGCACGACCGCCAGCCCGATGGAAGTCGGGGCCCGCAATGCAGCCGCCCCCCCCTGGGAAGGACGCTTGATCCCGTTCGGCAATCCGCAGCCCGGCTCGCTCGACTACCAGGACAAGAATCAGCAAATCCAACAGGTGCTGCGCGCCAGCCGTCCCTATGGCGCTACGCCGATCGCCGGCATGCTCTCGGATGCGCGTGATTTCCTGTGGAACGATACTTCGGACGATCCCGTCGACCCTAGCCAGCACTTCGGCCCGTCGCAAGATCCGTACGCCTCGTGCCGCCAGTCCGTGCTCCTCTTGCTCTCCGACGGCCAACCGAACATGGATTTGCGCGGACATTGCACGGGCAATGACTGTCCGTTCCAGCTTCCGGAGGACATCGCGCGCGATCTGCTCACGGCCTCAGGGCGCAAGCCGGTCAAGACTTATGTCGTGGGCTTCGCGCTCAACACGTTGACGGTCGGCGGCAACGCCGTCGATTGCTCGGCGCTCCAGGAGTCCGACTTGGACACCACGCCCTCCGCACTGTGCACCGCGAACCCGGACAACGCGGCGCTGCAGGCGTGCTGCAACCTGGCGCGGATCGCGGTGGCCGGCGACGTCGCCACCAATCCCAATCGACACGCTTTTTTCGCGTCGGACCGCGAGGAATTGCGCAGCGACATCTCGACCATTCTGGGTCAGCAGTTCCCGACCACCAGCCGCACACAGGCCGCCTTCTCCGGTGCCTCCGGCAGTACCCCGAGCGAGTTGGCGCCGGCCGCGTCGTATCGTTTTTTCAGCGACTTTTCGCCGGTGCTATTTCAGACCTGGACCGGACAAGTGAAACGCGAACGTTGGATTTGCGACGACACGCATCAGCCAGTCCGCGTCGAACCCGACGCGACCAAGGGAGATTTGTTCGCCGACAACCTGAACTCGCAATCGGGTCGCGTGCGCACTTTCTACACGGTGCAGCCAGAACCCAGCGCCGGAGGCGTGGTGCGCTCGGACTATTCGATTCGACCGAACCTGAACGGGACTGATCCGGACGGCGTCGGCGCGGTGAGCGGCACCACGGTCGGCGCGACGGCGGACACCTTCGTGGCCAACACGTCACCCGCCTCCATGGGCCTCGACAACACGTCCTGCCCGGTCACGGTGGGCGGTGTGACGACGTACCTGAGCCCCACGCAATGCCGCGACAAATATCTCAAATGGCTCGTGGGCGGCGACAACGGCACCGTGTTCAACCGCTGCAAGCCTCCGCCCGTTCCCAATGCACCCCCGCCCCCACTCAAGTGCAACCTGCTGGGAGACATTTACCACGCCACGCCGCGGGTCGTGAACGCTCCCAACGAGCTCACGCGCGATGACACTTATCTGGGGTTCCAAGGCGCCTACGCCACGCGCCCGCTGATGCTGTACACCTCGAGCAACGACGGCATGCTGCACGCGTTCAAAGTCGCCAGTAACCTCGTCGGCGACAGCGAGCTGGTCGACGCCAAGAAGAACAACGAGCTTTGGGCGTTCATCCCGGCCGAAGTTTTGCCTCATGTCGCCTCCGAATACCCATACACTCATCAGTTGCTGATGGACGGCGTCTCGGTCGTAAAAGACGTCGTGGCCCGTAAGACCAGTGGAACCTATCCGTACGTGTTCGAACGCACGCTCGCAGATGCGCAGGCCGGCGCGAGCGCGAGCACTACCTGGCGCACGATTTTGGTGCAGGGCTTCGGCGGCACCTACCCCGGTTACTTCGCGCTCGACATCACCAATCCGGATCCGGCCATGACGCTCAACTCGGAGGCTGGAGGGCCCAAGTTCCTGTGGCAGGTAACCAGCGATGCGAGCGGCAATCCGCTGTTCGGTAGCGGCGGCGCCACGCCCATCATCACGACTCTATTGATCGATGAAGACAGCTCCGGTGCCCGTGAAGTGCCGGTCGCGATTCTGCCTGGTGGTTCGGGCGGGGCGGGCTCAGCCGGCCCAATTTCGGGCAGCCCTGGTTGTCCGCGCGCGACCAGCGATCTGAGCAAATTCGCCAGCTACCCGCCGCGCCCGCGCGTCCCTTGCTACACCGGCAACCTGGGCGCACGCTCACTGACCATCGTGCGCCTCGACACCGGCAAGATCATTCGCACCTTCCGCCGCAGCAAGCTGGAGATGCCGACCGGTATTCAAAATCTAGTCACCGAATCCCCGCTCGATTCACCGATCACGGGTGAACCGATGGCGTACCCGGCGGACGTGGGCTCGGTCGCAGACCGCATCTTCGTCGGCGATCAAGACGGCACGTTGTGGAAGGTCGACGTCTCCAACAAATCACCCGACCAATGGACCATGTCGCTCTTTTGGGACGCTTACCCGGCGATTCAAATCCACTCCAAGCCCAAAGCGGATTGGAACAGTGGCCAACCGATCGCGACCGCTCCCGTGCTGTCGGTGGATACCCAGGGCAATCTGACGATCGCCTTCTCCACGGGCGACCAAGGTTCGCCCGGCGCCGCTACCGGTATGCTGAACTATGTCTGGTCGCTGCGCGATTTGCCGAACGCAAGTCATGAGCTCTTCGCCGATCCGTTGTGGTTGCTGCAGCTCGAGAATGGGGAGCGCGTCACCGGACCGATGTCTCTGTTCAATTCGTTTCTGTATTTCTCGACCGTGACGCCGCCCGCGGCGAACGCCGCCTGCACTTCGACCAACGGCGCCCGCGTGTGGGGCATGCACTACATTACTCCGCGGGACGGCGAGGGCACCGCCGCGTCACCCCCCGATCGCACCGTCGGCGGCCTGCCGGCGCCGTTCATCAAGGAGAACTTCGGGACCAACGATCAGTTCGTGACCGACACCACCTTGCTCGGGACCAACGCACAAAACCAAGCGGTGATCTTCGGCGTGACCGTGGCTCAGGTCCCCACCTGCTTCGCGGTTGACACGGTTACCGATGCTTATCTGGGCGCGGGCTCGCGGGTCTCGGATGCAAATCCTGGCAAATTCCAGCTGGTCATCCAGACGGGTTCGGCCACGCTCGGCACCGGCGGCAAGGCCGAGGCCGCGGCCCCCACCGGCGGCGGCGTAGTCAGCTTGCCGAAGGTCGCCGTTCCAGCCCACATCGAGGCTTGGGCCTCGATCGTCGAATGAGCTCCCCGGCAAACACGCACGCGGCGGCATCACGCCTCGCTTTGTTGGCCTGCTGCCTATGCGCGGGCTGCCACACCAAATCCGAGCCGAGTCCGGGCAGCGCGGGGTCGGCATTGGCAGCTCGGCAGGGCGCAAATAACAAACCCATCGATCGCTTGGCGCCGGATGAGCTCGCCGCGGGCAACGCCGAAGTGTGGGGTTTCGTCGTCCCGCGCGAGATGCGAGTGGAGCATCGCTACAAAGAGGTCACGCATATAATAGGCCCGGTGAAGCCGGACGCGCTGGCGAATTACGTGCGTGAACGCGTGGTCGTCTCCCACGTCGAGATCGGCGCGGCACGCACCATTTTTCCGGACGCGCGGATCAAGGGCGGCGCCGCCGACCGCGTGTATGAGCTCGACGTGATCCCCGAACCGGGTATCACCCGACTCGTGATCCGCGACACCACGCCGCCCAAGGTTCAGCCCGGGCTGACCGACGCGGAGCGTTGGCGCCAGGCCGGCCTCACTCCCGAGGGGCGTCCGCTCGATCCGAAGGCCTTCGAATAGATCGCAGTGCGCGCGTCGGCTCGATCAGCGCCGAGCTTCGTCTTCGAGCCGCATCGCTTCGATCAAAAGGCCGCCGATGGTCTGACGCGGGCCCCCTTGAATCGAGACTTCGGCGCTGCGAAATGTGAAGCTGCCCTTCTTCCAGCGCAGGGTTTCGCGCAGCACCGGCGTCGACTCCGCGGGCTGATCGTCGAGCGTAGCGCCAGCCAGCGCGCCGTGCTCGAGCTCCAAGATCGCCACCTTGCCGGAGTCCGAACGCACTTTCAGGTACCCGCTGCGACGCTCGAGCTCCAGCAATGTGAGCACCGTGGCGACGGACATCTGCGCGATGTCGCCGGTGAAGGCGGCACCAGGGCTGGAGATCGGGCCCTCCGAGGCGAGCACTTCGCGTTGCTTGCGCAGACGATTGGCCATCTCGATCAGCGCTCCGACCTGGGCCACCACTTCTTCATCGTGGAACGGCCGCGTGAGGTAAATATCGGCGCCGACGTTCAGGCCCTGCAGGCGTGACTCGGTGTCCTCCGCATTGGTCAAAAATAGGAACGGCGCGGTGGCGACTGGCGACGGTTCCGTGCGCACCCGACGCGCCACCCAAAAGCCGTCGATGTCGGGCAAGGTGACATCGCACAAAATGCAATCGGGCTGCAGCGCTCGCACCATGTCGAAGCCGGCGCGTGCCTCGGTCGCGAGGTGCACCTCGTAGCCGGCCTCACCGAGAAACTTGGCGAGCAGGGTCGACTCCCACTCGTCTTGCCCGATGATCAAAATCCGGCCTTTTGCCACCCGCGAAAGTTAGCATGGCCGCGCCGAAACCCCGAAATTGACTACGACTTTCCGGATCGCGGCTGGCGTGGCGGCGGCCGGCCGTCAGTTTCGCCAAAAAACCGGGCCTGGGCGGGGGTAGAGCAGCTCTTGTCTTGTCCTGCCCTTGTCCCGCTGTCCGGGTCGCGGTACGCGGGCAGAGTGAATGACGAGCTCTTGAAGCGCACGCCGCTGTTCGCCAAGCATGAGGCCCTCGGGGCGCGCTTGGTGCCCTTCGCGGGCTGGGAGATGCCCATTCAGTACAAGGGGATCTCGCTGGAGCACCAGGCGGTGCGTGA
Organism: Pseudomonadota bacterium; assembly: GCA_037200885.1. Lineage (GTDB taxonomy): Bacteria > Myxococcota_A > Polyangia > Polyangiales > Polyangiaceae > PMG-095. The sequence goes on along the minus strand of JBBCIN010000002.1, from coordinate 1,351,347 downwards.
GCGCGCGGGCTTGTTCGACGTTTCGCACATGGGCGAGCTCGAGCTGCGTGGCGAGCGGGCGCTCGAGCTCGTCAATTCACTGATCACGAACGACATCGCACGCGCCGCCGATGGCCAGGCCACCTACACCTGTTGTTGCAACCAGGGCGGCACGGTGCTGGACGACCTGATCGTGTACCGACGCGCAGCGAACGACGTGCTCGTCGTGTGCAACGCTTCGAACCGCGACAAGATCTCGGCACACTTTGCCGCTGCCGCGCGCGGCGTGTGCGAGTTCGAGGACGTCAGCGACAAGACGGCGCTGCTCGCCTTGCAAGGACCGCAGGCGCTCGCGGTGCTGAACCGCGCGGGCGTGAGCCTCGACCTCGGATCGCTCAAGACTTTCCGCTTTGCGCCCGGCACCGTGGCCGGCGTCGGCTGCGTGATCGCGCGCACCGGTTACACCGGTGAAGATGGCGTGGAATTGTTTTGTGCCTGGGGCGACGCGGTGGCGCTCTGGGAAGCATTGATCAGCGCCGGGAGCGACGCCGGCATCGAGCCGATTGGCCTCGGCGCTCGTGACACGCTCCGCCTGGACGCCCGGCTCTCGCTCTACGGCAACGAGATCGACGAGACGACCAACCCGCTCGAGGCGGGCCTCGGTTGGGTGGTCAAGTTGGACAAGCCGAACTTCACGGGCAAAGCAGCGCTGGTCGCCATCAAGGAGCGCGGTCTAGGTCGGATTTTGGTGGGTTTCGAGATGACTGGGCGCGGCATCGCACGCCACGGCTACCCGCTGTGCGACAGCGACGGCAAGGAGTTCGGGCTGTGCACCTCGGGCGGCCCCTCGCCCACCCTGGGCAAGAGCATCGGTCTCGGCTATGTCCCCCTCGCGTCGAGCGCGGTCGGCGGCGAGCTCTTGGTCGATTGCCGCGGCAAGAAGATCCCCGCACGGATCGTGAAGACTCCCTTTTACAAGCGCAAGTGAGCGGAAACGCCGAGGAGACGAACTCTACGATGTCGAGCCCGAAAGAAGTCAAAGACGACCGCAAGTACACCAAAGACCACGAGTGGGCACAGACCGAGGGCAACGAGCTCCTGGTCGGCATCACGGCGTTCGCGGTCGATGCGTTAGGCGACATCACGCTGGTCAGCCTGGACGTGAAAGTGGGCGACACCGTGACCGCCGGCAAGACCTTCGGGACGATCGAGAGCGTCAAGACGCTGAGCGATCTGTTCGCGCCGGTCAGCGGCAAAATCACGCGCATCAACGGCGCGCTGGAGCATAACCCGGAGCTGATCAACGAGGACCCCTGGGGTAAGGGTTGGATGATCGCGATCGCCCCCGACGCAAGCGCGGACGCCGGCGAGCTCATGGATGCCAAGAGCTACACCGATCATCTCTCGCACTCGGACCACTGAATGCGTTACCTGCCGCACACGCCCGAAGACGTCACGGCGATGCTCGAGGCGATTGGCAAGCCTTCGCTCGACGACTTGTTCCGGAGCATTCCGGAGGGAGCGCGCTTCAGCGGGACTCTGGCCTTAGAACCAGCCCTCGGCGAAGCGGCGCTGATGCGCCACATGAAGGAGCTTTCGCGCAAAAACAGCGGCGCTGAGCTGCTCAGTTTTTTGGGCGCCGGCATGTACGCTCATCACATCCCGCCGGCGGTCGATCAGCTGCTCTTGCGCAGCGAATTTTATACTTCGTATACGCCGTACCAGCCGGAGGTCGCCCAGGGCACGCTGCAGGCGATTTGGGAGTACCAGACCATCGTCAGTGAGCTCTATGGGCTGCCGCTGTCGAACGCGAGCCTATACGACGGCGCGAGTGCGACCGCGGAGGGTGCGCTGATGGCGTGCCGCCTGACCAAGCGCGGCAAGATCGTGCTGTGTCACTCCGTGCATCCGGACTACCGCGCAGTGACCGCGACCTATCTGGCCGGGCGCGACGACATGTCGTGTGTGGAAGTGCCTTTCGGCGCGGACGGCGCCCCGAATTTTGCGGCGCTGTCTGCGGCGATCGACGGAGACACGGCGGGCGTGATCGTCGGCTATCCGAGTTTCGTCGGACCGCTCTCGGATCTTCGTCCGCTCGCGCAGCTGGTGCACGACCAGGGCGCGCTCTTGATCACCGCAACGAGCGAACCGTACGCTCTTGCGCTGTCCGAATCGCCGGGCGCCCTGGGCGCAGACATCGCCGTCGGCGAAGGTCAGGCGATCGCCTGCCCGCCGCAATTCGGTGGTCCAGGTGTGGGGCTGTTCGCTTGCCGCGACGAGCGGCAATTCCTCCAGCAAATGCCAGGCCGCATTTGCGGCGAAACCGTCGATAGCAACGGCGAACGCGGCTTCGTACTCACACTCTCGACGCGCGAGCAGCACATTCGCCGTGAGCGCGCGACGAGCAACATTTGCACCAACCAGGGCCTATTGGCGTTGTCCTTGGCGATTCGCATGAGCATCCTGGGTAAATCCGGGTTCATTCGAACTGCAGAGCATTGCTTGGCCAAGGCGCACTACCTGCGGGAAAAGATCGTGAAGCTGCCCAGCTACGCCGATGGCTTCGGCGCTGCGCCGTTCTTCAACGAGTTCGCGGTGCGAGTGCCGGGCGGGAGCGCGGCCGCGGTCTGTCGCAAGCTCGAGCAGCAGGGCCTGATCGCCGGCTTCGATTTGGGCCGCGTCGACCAACGCCTCGCCGATCGTCTGTTGATCGCGGTTACCGAACAGCATCGCCGCGAAGATCTCGACCGCCTCGTGGCTGCGTTGGCCGAGTTTTCCTAGTTCGAAATTAAGGCCAGCACTCATGATCCGCTCATTGGCTCTGACGCGCCGTCCGCGTCGGCTACGTCTGCTACGGCTGTCACGCTTGGCCGCCTGGTTCCCCTGCGCGCTCGCGCTACTGTGCGTCGCGCGGCCTGCGCACGCCGACGTGTCGTCCTGGGTATTTGCCGGCGGGGGCATGTCGCAACTCGCGCAGAACACGCTCTCGTCGCGCACGGTCGCATCGATGCGCGTTCACTTTGGAATGGGTACCGATCCCTCCCACCCGCTGGTTTTCGGCGGCTTGTTCTCGTGGGAGCCGCACTTCGGCTACGGCAGCGACATTTCGCAGGCGCTACGCGCGGCCACTCGCGGTTACGTCAATGGGGGGCTGGGGCTCGCCCTCGACCTGGGTCCGTACGAGCGCTTCTGGGGTGAAGGCTCCGTGGGCGGGGCGGGCACCTTGTGGCTCGGTGCTCCGTGGGGTGTCGCACTGGGTGTAGGCGGCAGTGTGGGTAGCCACGATGCACGCGAGTTTTCCGCCATTCTCGGCATCGATTTTGCTCGTCTTACGGTCTACCGAAACAGTGGGACGAGCGTATTTCTAAATCCCTTCCCGGCGTACCGTCCGAAAGATTGAGCGCGCCGCCGGCAGGACCGGAAGTTATCGGGCCGTGCTAGGCTAGGGCGCAAAATGGCTGACTCCCCCGTCACCGAAGGCCAGATACTCGCTGGCAAGTATCGGGTCGAGCGTGTGTTGGGCTCGGGGGGAATGGGCGTGGTCGTCGCGGCCTGGCACCTCGAACTCGAGCAACGCGTCGCGGTGAAGTTTCTGCACCCGCTCGCCATGGAGCGCGCGGACACCGCTGAACGCTTCCGGCGCGAGGCTCGCTCGGCCGCCAAGATTCGCAGTGAACACGTAGCACGGGTCATCGACGTCGGCATCATGGAGGGCGGCATCCCCTACATGGTGATGGAATACCTGGAAGGCCACGACGTCTCGGACGAGATGGCGAAGGTCGGAATGCTACCGATCGAGGATGCGGTCGACTTCGTACTGCAAGCGATCGAGGCCCTGGCCGAGGCCCACGCCGCCGGCATCGTGCATCGCGATCTGAAGCCAGCCAACCTGTTCATTGCCACGCGCGCCGACGGCACACGCATCGTCAAGGTGCTGGATTTCGGCATCTCGAAATCACTGCTCGGTGGTAGCTCGTCGGAGCTCTCGCTGACGCGCACCTCGGTGCTGATCGGTTCGCCCTTGTACATGTCGCCCGAGCAGATGCGCTCGGCGAAGGACGTCGACACACGCACGGACATTTGGTCCTTGGGCGTGATTTTGTACGAAATGATCACCGGTAGGCCGCCCTACACGGGTGATTCCATCCCCGCGCTATGCGCCTCTTTGCTCAACGACGTACCGCTGTCCATGCTCGACTTGCGCTCGGACGTGCCGCCCGAACTAGAAGACATCATCCGGCATTGCTTGGCCAAAGATCGAGCCGATCGCTACGGCACGGTGAGTGAGCTGGCGCGCGCGCTGGCGCAATTCGGGAGCGTGTCGAGTCAGTTGCACGTCGACCGAGCCAGCCGGGTGCTGGGCGTGACCGACATTTCCGCCTTCTCCGATTCGTCCGATCGCCGGTTGTCGCGCGCCGCTGACGCCAGCGGCCAAGCGCGCGCGGTGTCCGTGCAGCGGGTAACGCCCGTGCGCGGAACCGTCGACTCGTGGGGTCGCACGGACTCGCCGATCACGGGCGACGCCAACGAGAAGCCAAAGGCGAAATCGCGCGGGCCATTGTTCATGATGCTGGGCATCGGCATCGCGGCGGCGGTGAGCGTGGTGTTGTTTTTGGGTAGCCGTTCGCCCGGCACCCCGCCCAGCGCGTCGGCGAGCGTGGCCGCCCCCACACCGCCGCTGCGCTCGCCTCCGGCCATCGTGGAAGCACCCGCGCCGCTTGCGCCGGAGCCGGTGGTTTTGCCGTCCGCGACCGCTCCGGATCCTGCGGCTCCGGTCGTCCGGCCTCAAGAACCGGCAATCAAGCCGAAACCCGCGCCGCAGCTGCCGGCGGCCATTTTCAGGCCCAAGCCGTCCCCAGCCGCACCCAAAGCCGCGCCCTCGAACGATCTCAGTGACTTCGGCGGTCGTCGATAGCGTTTTGTGCTGTCGTCGCTCGCCGGAGCGGGCGAGACTCGGTAAATCTTGAACGATGGCAAAGTGCATGATCGCTAAGCTCAGCCCCTGGCCCGCGCTCGCCCTGTGCTGCGCGGGCGTGTTCTTGCCAGCAAAAGCTCACGCCGAAGCGGGAGCCGCGCAGAAGGCAGCCGCAGAGTCGTTGTTCGACGATGGCCTCAAAGCCATGAAGAGCGGCCACTTCAACGAGGCCTGCCCCAAGTTGGAAGAGAGCGAGCGCATCGATCCGGCCATCGGCACGTTGCTCTATCTCGGCGAGTGTTACGAGAAGACGGGTCGCACCGCGAGCGCTTGGGCCACCTTCCGTGAAGCCGCTTCCGCCGCTCAGGCCCAAGGCGAAACCGAGCGCACTCGAGTGGCTGCGGCGCGGGCCGATCGGCTGCAGCCGAGTCTGTCGAAGCTGACCCTGAAGGTCGTGCCCGAAAGCGCGCAGATTGCAACGTTGCGCCTCACGCGCGACGGCGTTGCGGTACCGAAGACCCTGTTTGGCGTGGCGATCCCGGTCGACCCCGGCAAATATCGTATCGTGGCCAGCGCGGACGGCTACCAGAGCCATGAAGCCGAGATCGAAGTCTTGGCCAACGGCGACAGTAAGAGCCTGGAGATCCCGGCGCTGGCCGTGTCCAGCACGCCACCTGCCGCGGCCGTCGGTGCGGTTCCAGCCGCCGCCGTCGTGGGAGCGCAATCAACCAGCGATGTTCCGCCACGCAATCCCGAACCCAGCCCCGCGCCGGCTGGCGCCAACGGTTTGCGCACCGCCGCCTACGTGACGGGCGCGCTCGGCGTCGTGAGCTTGGGCATCGGCACTTACTTTGGCGTGAAAGCCATTTCCAAGAACAACGACGCCAAGGACAATCATTGCGCAGGTGGCAATACCTGTGATGCGACAGGCGTGTCATTGACGAAGGACGCGCAGAATGCCGCAACCGTGTCGAACATCACGATCGCCGTGGGCGCAGCCTTCGTCGTGGCAGGCGTGGTGCTGTACTTGACGAGTGCGCCCAAAGAAAAGGCGGAGAGCTCCGCCCGGCTCGAGCTACATCCGTTGGTCGGCCGTGATCTGGCCGGCATCGGCTTCGGAGGCGCGTTCCAGTGAGCCAGATTACCCGATTTGCAGCCCTAGCCTTGGCGCTCGCGGGCGCGAGCAGCGCGCTCGGCGCGTGTCAAGCCATCGCCGGCATCGAGGACCGCACCTTGTCGCCCGTCGAGGCGGGCGCTGGTGCGGGCCCTGACGGAGGAGAGCCGCCGAGCCAGCAGTGCCAAGATTACTGCACGAAATCCCGAGCCGTGTGCGGTGACCTGTTGTACCGAACGGATGACGCATGTCTCGCCACGTGCGCGCTCTTTCCCCTGGAGGGCAAAGATAAAAACAGCGTCGCCTGCCGCGTGGGGCAGTTGGAGAAAGCCGCCGCAACCAGCGAAGATCTGCCCGTGTACTGCGCGAAGGCGGGGCCCGGCGGCGACGATGCCTGCGGCTCGAACTGCGAAAACTACTGCAGCCTGTTCGCCGCCGCTTGCCCGAGCGACTTCGAAAGCTACGCACTCGACGCCGCCGAAGGCGACAGCACCATGGATCTGTGCGTGTCCAAATGCCAAGGGCTGGTCGACACTGGCCTGTACGACTCGCGCGACACCGGCAATTATTTGGGCGACACCCTGCAGTGCCGAATCGTGCACACCACGTCTGCCACGGTCGACCCCGACGGGCACTGCGAGCACGCCACCCTCAAGTCGAGCAAATGCGTCGACGACCCGACGGCAGAGCCGGACTGCGATACCTTCTGTCATCTCGAGATGGCCGAATGCACCGAGGCCAACGGCAATCCGATCTACGAGAGCGTCGCGCAATGCAAAGCCGTGTGCCAGGCGCTGGACCCCGGTCACCTCGCGGACCAAGCAGAAAACACCGTCGGTTGTCGCATGTACCATTCGTACAATTCAGTGGTCGACCCGAACACTCACTGCGCGCACACCGGCCCGGGCGGCGACGGCCATTGCGGCTCGACCGAGCTGCCCGAGAGCGGCAATACCGGCAATTGCGAGTCGTATTGCCGGTTGCTCGAGGCGGCCTGCAAGGACGACTTCGACGGCAGTTTCGCCAACCAAACCGCATGCCAGAAGGACTGCGTGCAGCTCGACGGCGCCGGTCCCTCGGTGGGCTACAGCACCGCGGCTTCGGGTGACAACGTGCAGTGCCGTCTACTCAACGTCAGCCGCGCGCTGAGCAATCCGACGAAATATTGCGGCGCCGCCCAGGGCGACGCGCCTTGTAAGTAACGTTCCTAGCATTCCCCTTAGAACGTCGAGATGGACGGTCAAACCCCGACGCCGCCCTCGCATTTCGATCCAGATTGTTTCGCCGGGGTGCGCAACGCTTCATGCGCAACACCGGCGGGCGAAGGCGCGCTCAGCGCGCGCGGGTCAGCCAGCGGTCCAGCTGTTCGCTGCTGAAGGCGCCGAATTGTCGCAGCACCTCGCGGCCCTGCGCGTCGAAGATGATCAAAGTCGGCACACTCCGCACCTCCCCCAGCGTCGAGTTCTGAGCCAGCGTCGGCAGATCGGCGAGCGCCACCGGATAAGACAACTCGAGCGAACTGCGGAACACGTCGGCGAGTGGCGCATATTTGGCCGCTTCGAGCACGACTGCGCCCGCGTTGATGCGCGGGCGATGCGTGTGTAGCGCTTGATTCAGCTGCTTGGCGGCCACTTGCGAGGCAAGGTCGAAGGTGCTGACGAACAAGAGCGCAGTGACGCGACCGCGCATGCTGTCGGCGCTGAGCTCTTCGCCGTCAGTGGTGCCGAAGACGTAGCGCTGCACCTGCCCGCGTGTCTCGGTGGCGCTCGCCTCCTCGGCGGGCGGATCGGCGACGCGCTGACACGCGGTCAAGAGCAGCAGCCCGGCGAGCGCGGCGGGCCGTATCACGTCGCCGAGGGCGGGCTCGAGCCACTCACGTTGGGGCCGAACAGATCGGCGAACACGCGTAGCGCCTCGGGCAAATCCCGACCGCTCCGCTTGTGTGCCAAAACGGCGTGCGCAAGATCGTCGATCAAGCTCTTCAGCGGCGTGCGTTCGACCAGCGCGCCGTCGATCCGCTCACCGTGCCGCGGCGCGTGCTTGCGATCGACGATCGGATCGTGACGGACCCAGCCGAAGCCCCGTTCGATCCGGAAAGAGCAAGCCAAAACCTGCACGAAATCCAGGTAAAGTGGCGTGATCAGCACGGCCAGATGTGAGCCGTCGGCCAGCTTTCCGCATAGGCCCTGGGCCGCGGAGCGCGGCGTGGCCGCTGCATCCATCGGGCCGATCGCGTCGGTGATCCGGGTTCGCCGCTCGGGATCGGATTCGACCGCGAGTAGCGGCGCATAGACGGCAATGCGCGGCACGTTCAGGCGTAGCGAATCTTGCTCGAGCACCGATAGCCAACGATCGCGCGCCGCACCATCCAGCTCTCGGTAAGCGATGGCAGCGGCGAGCGCGGCTTCAGCGTCGGTCGCGAGCGCGCCCAACCATTCACACCACGCGTCGAGCACGCGCGGATCGGTGCGCCCCTCGAGCGGGAGCGGCAACGGCGTGCGCTCTGCCGGCGACGGCAGAGCGGCAATCTGGGTCGGCGCGAACGGCTCCGGCATCAAGGGCGGAAACTAAAGCATCGCGACCGGGCTCGCAACGCCAAGCATCCACGGCGCGCGCATTCGTCTCCCGAAACTTTACCTAGCAGCGCCGGGCTCGGGGGCTTTAGCACCCACCCGCGTGCGTGGCGTCGAGCACACCATCGAGCTCGAGTGCAAGATCAGACAAAAGCACGTCCAACTCCAGCGAGCGCGACACGGGCGCGACAATGGTCAGGTCTCCACCGCGCTCGGCAAACATGGCACACAGTCCTTCGCTCGCCTCGAAGATCCCCTTGACGTACACGACGTCCTCGTTCTTGACCGAGAGGCGCCGCACGATCAGACCGTCATCGAGGAGTTCTACGAGTTGCAAGCCGCGGGAGCGTATCATGAAAGCTGCTATCCTGGTCCGCGATGGGCCCCGCAACCGACGAAGAAGAAAGCTACCTCGATCAGCCAATCGAGCTCGATGAGTTCGAAGACGGCGGCAACGACGACCAAGAGGCGACAGACCTGGTCGTCGGTGAAGAGATCGACGTGCTCGGCGAGAGCATCGGTGACAACGAGCCGATCGAGCTCGATTTGGGCACCATCGTCGGCATCGATGACGTGCGGGCCGAGGGCGAAGACGACAGCGATTCGGGCTTCGAGGTCGATCCGGCAGTGGGGCTCACGCTGCCCGACGCGCTCACGCCCGACGATGGCAGCGAAGGCCTCGACGACGGCTCGATCACCGTCGACGAGAGCAAATTCCCAACCCTCGAGATGGACGACGGCTCCGAGGGCATCGCCGCCGAGCGCGAGATTTCCTTGGGCACTGCCAGCGACGAAGCGCGAGTCCCGATGGCCGCCATCCCCTGGCAGGCGCTCCATCCGGTGACGGCTCTGGAGCCGTGCGGCGCGCTGGCCGTGAGCGCGGATGCCGTAGTCGCGGGCAGCTCGGATCTGCTTTGGTTCCGTAGCGACTCAGCCAAGCCGTTGCGCGTCGCGGTGGACGGCAGTGCGCTCTCCGATCTGGTGCTCGTCGGCGCGGATCAAGACATCGCTCTGGCCAGCACGAAGAGCGGCCAGCTGTTTCGTCGTGCGCGTTTCGCTTCGCAAGCCGAGCAACTCACGCGTTTCCGCGAGCAACTGCGCTCACCGCAAGGCTCACGCCCTCAGCTCGCCTTCGGCGGCGCACTCGGCGGCGCACTCGGCGCTCGTCGTGGGCGTGTCCTGCTTTGGCTGCAAGACGGCACTCTGCTGGACGTGCTCGACGCCGGCGATCGCTTCGAGCGCCTCGAATTCGACGGTAAGGTTTTGGCCGTGGCCCGCGAAAGCGCAACCGTGTTGCTCGGTCGCGGTCGTACCCGCACGTTGCTGACCCTCGATCGAGACGCGAGCAGCAGCGTACCGCTGAGCGGACCCGCCCTAACCGTCGCACAGAGCGCAGCGCCGCTTCTCGCCAGTGCCGGGAGCTCGCTGGCGCTGGGCGAGCACGGGCGCGCGCTCTTGGTCTCACCCGACGCCGGCAAGACCTTTCGGCGTGTCGCGGGCAGCGCCAACACGACGTCCATTGCGGGGGCCTTGCTCGGCGGCAGCGCGCGCTTCTTCGCCGCGGTCTACCGTGAGACCAGCGATCAGAGTGATATCTTGCTGATCGATCCGGAACGCGCAGAGGCGGAGTGCATCGCGCACTTGGACGTCGCGGGCGAACACTCGCCCTCGGATGCCATCGAACGGGGCGAGTGGGCAAAAGTATCTTGCCTCAGCTGGCACGCGCCGAGCGGCCGGCTGTGGGCCGCGGGCGGCTTCGGCGTGGTCAGCTTTGGGCCCAGCGCGGCCTGAGCCGGGTAGAGATACCTAGATTTTGGCCCAAATCCGGGCCTGATGCTAGCGATGGCCTCTGCTTTGGCCATCGTCGTTCAAAAGTACGGCGGATCGTCGGTCGCAGATCCGGAGAAGATCCAGCGAGTAGCGCGCCACGTCGCGGCCACGCGAAGCTCCGGCCTAGACCTGGTCGTGGTGGTCAGTGCCATGGGCAAGACCACCGAGAACCTCCTGTCGTTGGCGCGCAGCCTCGCCCCCGAGCCCCCGCGGCGAGAGCTCGACATGTTGGTCAGCACCGGCGAGCGCGTGACCATGGCGCTGCTCTCGATGGCGCTCACGAGCCTGGGCGTCGACGCCGTGAGCTTTACCGGATCGCAATCTGGGATCATCACGAACGACCGCCACTTCGACGCCGAAATCGTCGAAGTGCGTCCGCAGCGCATCTGGGACGAGCTCGCCCGCGGTCGCGTCGTCATCGTCGCAGGCTACCAGGGCATGAGCCGTGGCCGCGAGATCACGACCTTGGGTCGCGGCGGCTCCGACACCACGGCGGTCGCGCTGACGGCCGCGCTGGGCGCCGAGCGCTGCGAAATCTACAGCGACGTCGACGGGATCTACAGTGCCGACCCGCGCTCCGTCGTCGACGCGCGCCAGCTGCCCACGGTCGACTATGAAACGATGCAAGAAATGGCCGAATCCGGCGCGAAAGTGCTGAATGCGCGGGCCGTGGACTGGGCCAAGCGGCATCGCGTCGTGATTCACGCGCGGAAGACCGCCGACTTTGCCGAGCGCGGGACCGGGCGCGAGACCCGGGTCGAAGCCAGCGCGGCGGAGCGAGCCGCGATCGTCGTCGATAGCAAGCTCTGCTGGTTGAACGCGCCGCAGACAGCCTGCGCAAACCTGCTCTCGGTGGTTACTGCCGCCGGCATCCCGGTGCGCGACGCTTGGCTCGACGGGCAGACGAACCTTTTGCTATCCCTGACCAGCGTGCCCGAGTTCGGGGCGACCGCCGAGCTGTTGCGCGCTGCGGGAGCAAGCTCCGTCCGCACCGATGTCGCCGCGGTGAGCGCAGTCGCGGTGGGCGTGGGTCGACTTGCCGAGGTGCTGGCGCGTGCGCTCGAGTGCGTGCCGCGATCGGCCCTCGGAACTTCGCTCTCGCCGCTGCGACTGTGCGCGGTGTTGCCGGCCGAAGATGCACCCGCCCTCGAGCGCGCATGGCACGCGCTCTTCGGCTAACTGTCGCGCTTGCGGGCGCGCGCAGCCAGCGCCGCCTCGGCGGCCACCGCGCGATAGCGTTCGGCAATCCGGGCGTCGCGCGGCGCGATCCGAAGTGCAACCGCCAAGTGCCGCTCGGCCGCGAGCACGTCGCGCTCCACGTCGTGCTCGAACTCGGAGGCTTCCAGTAAGAACTGAGCCGCGCTGGCCGGTGCTTCCAGGCTCAGCTCGATCGCCTCGCGCATGCGCCCGAAGCACAGCGAAGCGCCAGCGATATCGCCCAAATCGGCGCGCCAACGCGCTTCCAGGCGACGGGCCTCGACGTAGCGGGGCGAGGACGCCGAGACCTGACGCGCCCGAGCGATGGCTTGCGGGAGGTCCTTCAAGTCCGAGGCCAGCACCATCGCCAAGTCGATCAGCGCGTCCGCATCCGGTTGCCCACTGCGCTCGGACAACGAGACCGCACGCGCGAGCAGCGTCGTGGCGCGCTCACGCTGTCCACTCTCGAGCAACGCGCGCGCGAGCCCGGCCGTGGCCTGCGCGTCGTCCGGTACGTAGCGTAGCGCGCGTTCGAAGCAGCGGCGCGCTTCGCGCACGAAGCCAGCGGCAAAGAACGCCCGCGCGGCGTGAAGATTCTTGTCGTGCTTGCCGCGCGCGCCGAGCGTCATGGCTTCGATATGTTCGGCATCGGCCAACGCGCCTGCGCTATCGCCATGCCCCAAGCGGGCCGCAAAGCGGCGGGCACGGGGCAATTCCAGCCCCGGCGAGAGCGCCACGGCGCGATCCAGCGCGTTGCGACGTTCGAGAGCGGAGGTATCGCGTTCCGCGCAACGGCACCACAAGAGCGCCGCCAGAGGCGCGTAGTGCTCGAGCCCGGCGGCTTCACTCAGCGCTTGGCGCGCGCCGTCGAAGTCGCCCACGCGCCACAATAGCTCTGCCCCGGTGATCCCTGCGCGCGTCGCGGGCAAGCTCTCGATCACCAGGCCGAGCGCGGCTTCCGCGCGCTCGGGCACTTCTAGATCGATGTCCGCAATCAAGCGCACCAATTCAGGGTGTCTCGGGGCTTGTTCGAGCGCGAACAAATAGCCGGCTCGCGCTTCGTCGGTAGCGCCGCGCGAAAGCGCGTCGTCCGCGCTCGTGACCAAGCGTGCGAGCTCCAGCGCGCGCGTCCCGAGCGCGTTGAGCTCGCCCGGGGCAAACGTCGCGTCGAGCTCGACGCGCGCCTCGTCCCCGTCGATGACCAGTGCGCCGAAGCGAACGCGCCGCGCGGACGGCGCGCGCGCGCCCACCGCGGGAAGCAGCACGCGAGCCAAGCTAGCTCCAGCATCCGGAATCGAGATGACGCGCCCACGCCGCACGCCCAGACCACCGAACACGCCGTCCAACGCGCGCAACGCAAAGCCGAGCGCTGCGCCCGGCAGACCGACTCCGCGCGCATCACTGACCACGAAGCGCGCGTGACGCTCTTCGGGTACCCAGAGTAAATCGAAGGCCAGTGCTCGACCGTGCGCGACCAACCCCACCCCAATCCCCTGCGGGCGGGCAAAGACTGCCACCGGACGCACCAAGACCCCGAGCACATCACCGAGCCGACTCTCGAAGTGGCGCGCAAGGCGGGTCAGGGTGGTCTTGAGCACCGCTCGTTCGAGCTCACCGCGACGGTGGCGGAAGTGGGGCACGCCGCCGCTCAAGTCGAGCGGGAACTTCAAGTTCGGGAGCGTGAGCGACAGCCGCGTCACGTCGATCGGCCCGAGCACAATCGGCTCGTACAGTTCCATGCCCAGGGCGCCCCGGGTCACCGTCAGCCGCAGCGGCACCCGTTGCTCGTCGCCCAACGCGAACGCCGCCGCCCGAACGCGCTCGCCCACGAGCGGCGGCGCGGGCGCTAGAGGCGGAGCGCTGGACGGATTCCGAGACGGACCCAAGGTCCTACGATCGTACCAGTCGGCTGCCCCGGGCGGGCAATTTCACGCCCGGAAAAGCGGCTCAGACGTCAAAATTGCGCCCTTCGGCGCCAAAGCAGCGGTCAGACGTCTCCGTTCTTGTCGCCCTTGTCGCCCTTGTCGCGCTTGGCGCGCATGCGCTTCAATAACTCGTCGAAGCCCTTCTTCTCGATCACCTTGCGAAACTGGTTTCGGTAGTTCCGAGCCAAGCTCGAGCCCTCCGTCACGATATCGGCGATCAGCCATTTGCCTTCGACTTGGTGCACCACGTAATCGATGCTGACCGGCTCCTCACGCGCGTTCTTCTTGTTGTGGGCAACGGTGCGCACGATTTTGCCCGCATCGCCGTCTTCCTCACCCTTGTAGTCCACCTCGTAGCCGAGGGTATTTTTGATGTTGCGACGGTAGGCGTTGCGCACCAAATCCTTGAGCAAGGTGGTGAACTCCGCGCGCTCGCTGGGTGTGCGTTGCTCCCAGGAGTCCTTCAGGGTCGTTTTGGCCAAACCGTCGTAGTCGAATACGGCGTCGAACGCGGCGTCGAGCTTCTTCTGATCCTCCGCCGACTTGGCCTTGGTCACGAGCTCGGTGAGCTCGGTGTGCTTGCCCTTCACGAAGTTCTCGGCTTCCGCGCCGAAGGCCGGCAGGGACAGCGAAAGGGCCAGCAGCAGGGTGGCAAGGACGGGAACTTTGCGTCGGATGTTGGTCATGGTTGATCTCGGGGCCGGTTACCTATCTGTGTTCTCGGGTTGTTATACGCAAGTGGGGTGCCAAAGCTTCTCACCCCTCGGCGTGGTGCTAGCAAAATCCCGTAAACATTGGGTTAATTCGGATACGGCGATGCCGACTGAGACGCCCTTCGTCGCGCCGGCGTTCGCTTGTGGCAAGTCCGGCACATGACCCAGGGTTCACGAGGCGCTCCCGCCTCAATGAGCGGGCGGAGGTTGCGAGGCTCGCGGCGCGCCCAAGTTGACGCGAAAGGTCGCGCCTCGGCCACGGCTGCTGTCGACCGCGATCGAAAACGCGTGCTCGTCGGCGATCCGCTTCACCACCGCGAGGCCCATGCCGGTGCCTTGCGAGCGAGTGGTGAAGAAGGCGTCGAACAGCCGTTCACGCGCAGCTTCGTCGATGCCGACGCCGCGATCGGAAACGCGTAGCCAGGTGCTCTTGCCGATGATCTCGACCGCGACCTCCACGCCATCACCGGGGCTACTGGCCTGCACCGCGTTGCGCACCAGGTTCCAGATCATTTGCCGCAGTTGGGCGCCGTCCGCCCAAATCGGCGCCGCCTCGATGCCGGAATAGGAGACCTCCACGTCGGAGACCGCGCGGCCACTGCGCGCCGTCAGTGCCACCACCTCACGTGCCACACGCGCGGCGTCGACGCTGGCAAACATCGGCTTCTTGGGTTTGGAGAGGTCGACCATGTCGGTCACCAAGTCGTTCAAGCGCCCGGTTTCACGCTGAATGATGTCGCACAGACGCTGGTCTTCATCGGACAGGCCGGTCGCGGTGCGCAGCAACTGAATGGACCCTGCGATCGAGCCGAGGGGATTGCGAATCTCGTGAGCCAGGCCCGCCGCCAGTCGACCGAGCCCCGCCATGCGTTCGGCTTGGTCCGCTCGCTCGGTCGCCAGCACGAGCTCTCCGCCCGTCCAACGCAGGCGATCGGCCAAGGTGCCGGCGAGCAAAGCCACCACGATCAACACCAGCAAGTTCACCAGCAAATAGAAGGTGAGCTCGTCCGCGGATAGGCGATAAATCGAGGCTGGTTGATCGCGCGGCGCGGACAGCAAACCATGCTGCAGGGCGAACACCAAGCTGCCGTAGGACAGCGCTCCCGAGAGCGCGGCCAGGACCGCGCCGCGCAGCCCGAGCAAGCTTGCGCCCACCAAACACGACAAGCCATAAAACGAAGTCGCGCCGCTGGAGGCGCCGCCGGTCAGGTAAGCGACCACCGTCCAGGTGAGTTGATCGAGCACCAACTGCGCCTCGGCGAGCCGCTCGAGGTGCTGGCCCTTGCGCAGCAGGGCGGCGTAAATCCCGGTCAAAGCGAAGGACAGCCCGAAGGTCTCCAGGGCCACGCGCAAGGTGAACGATTCGAAACTGAACTTGCCACGCAGGTAGAACACGCCGACCAGCGCCAAGGACAGCGACAGGAGCAGTAAACGCGCCGCGGTCAGCCCCGCCAAGCGCCGGGCCAGCGGCGCCGAAGCGAGCATTTCGGGGAGGCCGAGTTTGAGACGCATGCTGCGCGCGCTTTCTTGCGCGCCCCGCTCAATCCGCGTGAATGTTGCCCGCGAGCGAGAACACCGGAAGATACATGGCGATCAGCACCACGCCGACCATGCCGCCGACGCCCACCATCATGATCGGTTCGAGCGCGGCGGTCAGTGCGCCGACGGCCACGTCCGTCTCCTCTTCGTAGAAGTCGGCAATCTTGTTGAGCATCTGATCGAGCGCACCGGTTTGCTCGCCGACCGCGATCATCTGCACGACCATATCCGGGAAGACTTTGGTCTCGGTCAGCGGTTCGGCCATGTTCTTACCTTCGCTGATGCTTTGGCGTACGTGCATCACCGCGCCCTCAATCACCACGTTGCCGGAAGTGACTGCGCAGATTTCGAGCGCGTCCAAGATCGGCACGCCAGATTGCAGCAACGTTCCCAAGGTCCGCGTGAAGCGCGCCACGGCAATCTTGCGTAGCACCGAACCGATGATCGGTAATTTCAGGATCGTGCGATGCACGAAGGATTTACCGACCGGCGTGCGGTTGAAGTAACCGAAGCCCACGACGAAAAGAATCACCGCCGCAGCGATGAACGGGAAGTAACTCACGAAGTTGTGCGAGATGCCGACCATGACTTGCGTCAGCCAAGGCAACTGAGCCTTACCACCGCCGAAATCCTTGAACATCCCTTCGAACGCCGGAATCACGAAGACGAGCAGCACCGTCATCACCAAAGCAGCGATCACGACCACGACCGACGGATAGACCAGCGCACCGCGCACCTGACGGATGAGCTTCTGACGCTTCTCCAAATAGACGGAGAGGCGGCTCATGATGCCGTCCAAAATACCGCCGACTTCGCCAGCGTGAACCAGGTTGGTGAACAAGTCGTCGAACACCTTGGGGTGGCGCCTGAGCGCTTCACTGAAAGTCGCGCCTTGCTCGACCGCGCCACGCACATCCTTCAAGATGCCACCGAAGGCAGCGTTGGTTTGTTGTGAGCCCAAGATCTCCAAGCACTGCACGAGCGGCAGGCCGGCATCGATCATGGTGGCGAACAGCCGGGTGAAGGTCACCAGATCCTTGGTGTTGACCTTGGGGCTGCCGAACTTGATATCGCTGAGGCGACTCTTCTTTTTGACTTTGACCGGCGCGAGCTGCTGCTGACGAAGACGGTTGTTCACCGCTTCTTCGTTCTCAGCCTCCATGACGCCCTTGCGGACCTCGCCGGTCCGGCCACGGGCTTCCCAAGTAAACTCGGCCATCGCTTCTCGCCTTCCAATCCGTCTACGGCAGCTTCACAATACCGGTGCAGCACCCAGATGCCAAAATGCTTCGATTTTCCCGAGTCCGCCGGCTTTCATGATGCCACATTGTCGCCTAGCTGAAATTGCACGACAATTCGTGATTCAGCCGGCGGTCGCCCCGGCAGCGGCGGTCGCTACCGGGTGGCGCGGGGCGTCGGGCTTCGAGTTCGCAGAGGGCGCGGCCTTCGCCGACGAAGCCCGCGGCGCGGACGCGCGCGCGTTCTTCGACCTAGCCTCGATTACCAAGTCCTTCGTGGCGGTCACGGTGGCCCGGCTCGTTCAGCGCGGTCGCTTGACCTTCGACACCAGACTTCATGATCTGCTTCCGGAAGCGCAGGGCTCTGCAACGGGCTCGGCCAGCCTTTTGCTCTTGCTCTCGCATCGCGCGGGGCTGGAAGCGCACCTGAGCTTGTTTGCTCCCTTGCTCGGCGGTCTGCCCTTCGATCAGGCGGCCGCAATTCGTGAAGCGGTCCACGGCCGCCGGCAAGAATGCGGCCAGCCCGCACCTGCCGGCGGACATCCACCGGTGTACAGCGATCTGGGGTTTGCGCTGCTGGGCTTGGCCCTCGAGCGCCTCGAGCGCCTAGCGCTCGACCAGATCGTCGATCGAGAGGTGTGTGCGCCGCTCGGTCTCTCGGTGGGCTCGGCGCGAGCTCTTCGCGCGCGCGACGAAGGCTTCGCAGCGCGCTGCATGCCCACCGAAACCGTGCCCTTTCGCGGCGGTGAAGTGCGCGGCGTGGTGCACGACGAGAACGCCTGGGCATTGTCCGGGCACGGCCTGTCCGGGCACGCGGGCTTATTCGGAACCGCGGAGAGCGTGGCGCGCTTCGGAGCGGCGCTGCTCGATGCCCAGCGTGGGCGTTCCCCAGGCTGGCTCGATTCGAGCCGGCTGGCACCGCTGCTCGAGGAACGCCCGGGCGGCACCTTGCGGGCGGGCTTCGACGGCAAGTCGGCCGACCAGTCCTCGGCGGGGACTCTCGTCGGCGGACGGACTTTTGGCCACCTGGGGTTTACCGGTACCAGCTTCTGGTGCGATCCGGACGCCGACCGGGTGCTCGTGCTCCTGACGAACCGCGTCTGCCCTACCCGGAAGAATCCTCGAATTCGAGCCGCCCGGCCTGCCGTAAACGACGCCTTGTATGCCTTTCGCGTCTGAAATGGGCGGGGCACCCATGACGGCACTTTAAACCCGCGCAGAACCATGACAAATTTGGCGACGGCCTTTGCGCGGGTAGAGCCGTTTCGAAGACGAAACAACTGCGACGAGGCATGTAGGCGCACCGATGTGGAAGCTGACGATCGAGGACGACCAGGCGAGTAAGACCGTCGTCCACCTCGTTCGTGACGACTACACGATCGGGCGCGCCGAGGAGAACACGGTGCGCTTGACCGAGCGCAACATCTCGCGCCGTCACGCGCGGCTGACGAAGCCGGACGAACATTGGTTGCTGCTCGATCTCAGCAGTTACAACGGCTGCTACGTCAACGGTCAGCGGGTCAGCGATCGGCACGAGATCGTGCACGGTGACTTGGTTCAGCTTGGCGACTATCGTTTGCAGGTGCTCGACGATTCGATCGTCGACCCAGTCACGTTCGACAAGGCGGTGACCATGCCCGCGGCCCCACGCAGCCAAGCTTTGCTGGGCCAACCCGATCGCTTGGTGATGGTCGTGGGGCCGACGGTGGGTGCCGAGTTTCCGCTCACCCAAGACCAGCCGTTGGTGCTCGGTCGCGGCGAAGAATGCGACGTCTCGGTCAATCATCCTTCGGTGAGTCGGGTCCATGCCGAGATCCAGCCGCTAGGCGACGGCCGCTACGAGATCGTCGATCGCGAAAGCGCCAACGGCGTACGCGTCAACGGCGTCGAGCTCCCACGCACGCTGCTGGACGCGCGCGACGTAATCGAGCTGGGTGACGTGATTTTGAAGTTCATTCCTGCCGGAGACATTTACGTGCCTGGCGCTGACGAGAGTCAGCAAGCGAGCGCGCTGACGCTCGGCGGAGCGGCCCTCACGCCCCTACCGAGCCTCTCCTCGGGGTTGGGCCGGCTGTCGTATGGCGTGAAGCTCGCCGCCATCGGCGGCGTGGCTGCGATCGTCGCGGCGCTGGCGTTGGTGATCGCCACCCGGGGTACCCCCTCGGACTCTGAGCTCGCTGCCGGCAGCACGGACGCCGTCGATTCCGCGATGCGAAGCCTGCTCGCCGCCAAGGCGTTGCTCGACAAGGGCGAGATCGACGCGGCAGTGAGCAAGGCGGCGGAAATTCCCCCCGCCAGCAACGCGCGAAAAACCGCCGACTACCGTCAGATCCAGGGCGCGTGGGCCGACGCGCTCTTTGCCAAGGCCGCCGCCAGCCAGGACCCCGCGCAAAAACGCGCTATTTTGGACCAAATCTCACGAGCCACCAACGTCGATTCGGTGCGTCGGAAGCGAGCCGCGAGCGACCTCGCCGCGCTCGGCGCGGAGTCGGTGGACGTGAGTGATCTGCCCAGCGCCCCCAAGAAAGAAGCGTCGCATGTCGCACAAGCGCAACGCAGCGCGCCCACCGGCACGGACGACCCGGCGGTGGACGACTCCAAATTGGCCGCCGCAAAAACCGCCGGACCAATGCTGGTACGCAAGAACCCTTTCGACGAAGATCCCGCACCGGGCAGCGCTCAAGATGCCGACCGCAGCAAACTGCTCTCGGCCAAAGCCACGTTGCAGCAGAAGGTCAAGAGCGGGCAGGCCTCCGATCGCGATCTGAAGATGCTGCGCGCGGTCTGCAAACAGCTCGGTGATGCCTCCTGTAGCAACTGAACCCGAGCGCCCCGCGGGCTCTTGGTTCGGTCCAAAACCGTTCACGTCTCGTGCCTGTGTCGCCGCCTGTACCGTTCTCGGGCTGGGGCTCGTGGTCGAGCGGGTGCCATCCTTGGCTCCACTCCGGATCTTGCATCCGCTTTCGCACGAGGCCCCTGCGCGTACGCATTTGGATCCGGCCCCCGCGGTCGGCGAAGCCAAAATCACCAGCGCTACCGAGACCCGCGCCGAGCTATCCTTGCCCGATTTGGCGGCGTTGAAGGTCGCCCAAAGCGCGCTCGGCGGCAAACAACAGGCGGATGACGTCGCGCTCCCAGTGATCGATGCGGCCGAGCCGCCGCTTCCCCTCGCCGATCCCGGGGGGCAAGCGCTGAACGGTTTTTTTCCGCGCGCTGAAGCAAACCGCGCAGCAATTGCCGCACGCCGTGACGCGCGTCGCGCACTTCGGTGACTCGATCGTGGTAAGCGACTTGGTCTCGGGTACGCTGCGCCGCAAGCTGCAGAGCGAGTTTGGGGACGCGGGGCATGGCTTCATGTTGATCGCCAACGCCTGGCCCGCGTACTTCCACAACGACGTGTCGCGTTTCGCGACCGCGGGCTGGAGCGTCAGTCGAATCGTCGGCCCCTATGCGGAGGACGGCCTGTATGGGCTCGGTGGGGTCTCCTTCAAAGCGGAGCGCAACACCGTGGCGCGCTTCGGCACGGCGAAGACCGGACCGTACGGCAAGCACGTCGCGCGCTTCCTGCTCGACTACTTGGAAGAGCCGAGCGGCGGCACCTTGCAAATCAGCGTGGACGGAGTGCCACGAGCCACCGTCGACACGCGCGGCCCGCTCAAGAAATCAGCATACTTTGCCCTCGACGTGCCGGACGGTGAGCATGAGTTCGAGCTCTACACCAAGACTGGCGTCACCCGCGCATTTGGCGTCGTGCTCGAACGCGACACCCCCGGTGTGGTCGTGGATGCAATCGGCGTGCAGGGCGCACGCATCCGCTTTTTGGACAAGCAGGACGACGCGCACTGGGCCGAGCAACTCAGCTGGCGTAAGCCCGATCTCTTGATCTACGAGTTCGGCGCCAATGAAAGTGGTGACGGCTTTCTCTATTCCATGGCCGACTATCACCGCACGATGAAAGACGTGATCGCGCAGGGTCAACGCGCGCTTCCCGCCTCGAGTTGTCTGGTGATCGGCGCCATGGATCGAGCCGCCAAGGTCGGGGACGAAATCGTCAGCATGCGCGTGATCCCCTCGATCGTGGAAGAACAGCGTCACGCCGCCGCCGAGCTCGGTTGCGCCTTCTTCGACACCTACACCGCGATGGGCGGTGCCCACTCCATGCCCACCTGGGTGCGCCGCGGCCTCGGCCAAGCGGATCTGACCCACCCCACCGCGATCGGCTCGGAAGTCATCGGCAACTGGGTCTACCGAGCGCTGATGAAATCCTACAACGCACATCTCGCACTTTCTCCGCGCTGAAGAGCTGAGATTATGCCGAGGCGGAAAACATTTTGACACGCAGCTATTTCCAGCGGCGGCCGTTTCTCGCCTGAAGCTCGTGCGAACTTTTGTAACTGCCTGCCGTTCTCCAACGTTTTCAATCCGCTCCCTGAGTTCGCTATGGACCGCGTTGGCCCTGACGGCATTGGCTTCCTGTGCCGATCCGCCGAAACACACCCAGCGAAACGGAGCTGACGAGGACACCGCTGGCGCCAGCGGGGCCTTGGGCGAAGGCGGCCAAGGGGGCGATTCGTCCGACGCGCCGAGCATCGAGATGCAGGGTTCGCCGCAGTACTATCGTGTCGTACGACTCACCAACGCTCAATGGGCCCAAAGCGTGCAGGACATTTTGAGGTTGCCTGACCCCTCGGGGCTCGAAGCGACCTTCCAGAGCCCGGTGGCGGGGACGACTGATTTTTCGAACAACGAGCTCTTGCTCGACGTCAACCAGCGCTCCTGGGCAGACTTCCAAACTGCCGCGGAAGCTCTCGCAGACCAGGCAACTGCGTCCGCGGCCGCGCTCACCAGGGTGTATTCGGGCACCGACTCTGCGGGATTCATTCGCAGCGTCGGGCGCCGCGCTTATCGACGCCCACTCACGGCGGTGGAAGTCAGTGCGTACAGCGCGCTGTTCAAGACAGGCAGCGCTATGTCAGGGAGCAAGAGCACGTTCGCCAAGGGCGCTGCGTTGGTCATCCGCGCGCTGCTGCAGTCCCCGAATTTCCTGTATCGCACCGAGCTTTCGCCGACTGGCGAGCCGCTCAGCGGCTACGAGATTGCCGCCAAGCTCTCGCTTTGGCTGCGCGGAACCACGCCGAGCGATGAGCTGCTCGACATGGCACCTGAATTGACCACGGCCGATGCCGCCGCAGAGCTCGCCAGCACGATGTTGGACGAACCCAGTGCGGTAGCCGTGATGCGCCAATTCCACGGTGAGCTCCTGCACTTTGCGCGCTTCAAAACGGTTAGCAAAGTTGGCGTCCCGGCCTACGACGACTCGTTGAACGCCGAATACGAAGAGAGCTCGTATCTCTTCTTCGACAAGATCTTCAGCGAAAGCCTGGGCGTGAGGGACATCTTGACCTCCACCCGTGGCTTCATGGGATCAGGCATGGCCAGGCTGTACGGGCTTCGCCACTCCGGCAGCGCCCTGACCGAGCAAGATCTGGGTCCCGAGCGTGTCGGTTTTTTTTCCCAGCTGCCGTTTCTGACGCTCAACGGGCTGAACGGCGACCCGGATCTGATTCATCGCGGCGCCAGCATCAACTTCGACGTCTTGTGCGCCGCGCTCGGTCCGCCAGCGGCAGGGCTTCCGCCCATTCCGCCGCTGAAGGCGAACCAAACCAATCGCGAACGCATCACGACGCTGACGTCGGGTTGCGGCGGCGTGTGCCATAACCAGATGATCAACCCGGTCGGCTTCGCGTTCGAGCACTTCGATGGCATGGGCCGATACCGCGACACCGAGAACGATGGCCTGACCATCGACAGCAGCGGCGCTTACCAATTCAGCGATGGTACGCAAACGTTCTCCGACGCCGGTGGCCTCATGCAAGCCATGGCCGACAGCGAGCAGGCGCACCTCTGTTACGCGAAGAAGCTCGCCAGCTTCAGCCTCCAGCGCGACATCGTCGCGAGTGACCTTCCGCTCGTCAAGGCGCTGTCCAGCGTCAGCCGAGGAGAGAACGGCTCGGTCAAACAGCTGCTGACCGAATTGGTCAAGGATGACGCTTTCCGTACTCACGATGAAGGTGCCTTGTGAAAATAAAAACTCACGCCACGCTCGGCAGCGAGCTCACGGCCCTGCCATTCACGCGCCGCTCGGTGATCAACCGACGTGCGTTCTTACGCGCCGGCGCGGTCGCGATCGGGTTGCCATTCTTGGAAGGACTGCCCGAGCGCTCGGCTTGGGCCGCGGACGCTCCGCCTGTCTTCAGCTTGTTCATCGTCGCGGCCTGCGGCGTGGTTGGAAATAGGTTTTTCCCGAGCGCAACCGGCCCGCTCAGTGTCGACTCGTTGGCTGCGCTCACCGACAAGGCGACCGGCGTGCTCTCGCCACACGCCGACCACCTGTTGTTCGTGAAAAACGTCAATTTTCCGATGCCGAGCCCGACCAACTGTGGGCACTCGCAGGGCTTGTGCCAGTCGCTGACCGCGGCCCCCGCGGGCGACGGCGGGCGTACCGCTTATTCTACCGGCATTTCTGCGGACATGGTGATCGCGCAGGCCGTCAACGATGGTGGCGCAGATCCGCTCACGCTCTATGCGGGCAACCGCGACAATGGCTACATCGCCGAACGCATTTCTTTCAAAGGGCCCGGAGCTGGGCAGGTGCGTTCGGCGGACGACAACCCGTATACGCTGTATTCGAGACTGATCGGCCTCACCACGGGCAGCGCCACGACCGACCAGACGGATGCCGCGGCGGAGCTCCTCAGCAGCCGCAGGAGCGTCAACGATCTCGTGCGCGCCGAACTGAACCGTCTGAAGGCGCTACCCGCACTGAGCGTTGCCGACAAGCAACGCCTCGAACAGCATTTCGACTCGATCCGTGACACCGAGGTGAAAATGACCCAGATGGGTTTGGCGTGCACCCAGGACGGCCTCGCCACAGACCTGCTGGACGCGTACAAAACCGGCTTCGCCTTTACGATGGACGGCATGATCGAGGACGTCGCCAAGTTGCACTTGGAGCTGGTTTCGCTGGCTTTTGCCTGCAATTTCAATCGCGTCGCCACGCTGCAGCACGGTGACGGGACGGACGCGACCAAATACGCCGTGCCCTCCAACGAGGGTCTCAACTGGCCGTTTCATCACATCAGCCACCGCGTCCCGTCGGATTCCGCGGTCGGCGAGAACCCGACCGCCGAGGACGCCCACGCCGAGATCGACGTCTTGCGGATGCAGACGCTGCTCCACGGCCTCGATCATTTCAAGGCGCGCGGTCTGTTCGACAAATCGCTGATCATGTGGACGAACCACGTCGCGGACGGGCCTACTCACAGTTTCAAGAACGTGCCGACCATCATCGCCGGCAACGCGAGCGGCTACTTGAAACAAGGCGCCTACGTGGATGCCGGCAACGTCACGAACAACCGCCTATTCAACACGCTGATCGCCGCCGCCGTCCGCGACAAGACCTCTTGGACCGAGAACTTCGGCGACGGCACCGGCTCGGGCGCTATCGACGCGCTCCTAGCCTGAAAGCCCGCGTTTCGCCAAACGCGAACGTGAACGTGAACGATCTTCTCTTTAACTCTCAGAGGGGTTGATTGATGGTCACCATCCGCCCCGCGTCGCACTCAGCCTTCGGCGTCCAAGTAAGGAACCCAGCAAGCCGCGAGGTGCGGCGCGGGATCGCGATCGCCCACTCTCGACCGCGCTAGCGCTTGCTACCCTCGTAGCCCGCGAGCAGCTGATCGGCGATGGCGTTCGCCATCACTTCGTAGCCCTTTGCGGACAAGTGCAGCCGATCGCCGTGCGCGAGGGCGGGCGTTTGGTGCGTCCAGCGCGAATAGCCGCCTGCGCCGCCCATGATCTGTAGCTGACTGACGAAGCCGCAGCCGAGCTCCGCCGCTACCGAGCGCTGCAGCGCATCGAGCTCCGTGACGCGCGGCTCGGATCCGCCGGCGACCGCGACGGCGTCGGGGGGACCGACGATCAGACAATCTGCGTCGGGCGCGGCGAGCTGCGCGCGGCCCAACAAATCCCGGTATTGGGCCCGATATTTCTCGATTTTGTCGGCATCGAACGCTTCATTGGTGCCGAAGGCCAAAGCCACGAGTGACGGCGCGCGAGCGCGCAGCGCGGCCTCGAACGAGGTTTCACTCCAGGCCAGCGCGGTTGCCAGGCGCGCTCCGTCGATGCCCACGGCATCGAGCACGACACCGGGCTCGGAGCCTTCGACGATCAGCCCGTAGAAGCGCGGGCTACCGCCGAGCGTGGAGAGCTCGAGCTTGTCACTGGTCGCGCTCTCCAGGGCCAAGCTGGCGAAGCCCGCACCGGGCAACTCTGGAACCTGACTCGCCTGCGTGACCACTTGTGAGACGCCGCCCAGCGTCAGCCGAAAACTCGCGCCATCTTTGAGCGAGAACCACACCTGCCAGCGCAGCCGCCCGCGCGCCGAGCCCTGATTCAATTCGAACGACGCTTGCGCGGACCCACCCTCCGGCATCGCCCGCATGCCGCCCAGACCGAACACGCCATCGTCGAACAGCGTCCGTCGCGGCGGCGGCACCGGCTCGATCTTCCAGGGTCCATCACACGCCCAACGAACTTGCGTATGCCGATAAGGCTTGAGCCCCACGCGCACGAACCCCGGTCCTCCCACCCCAAACCGAGCCTGCAAACGTGCGCGCAAGGCCCCCGTCAAATAATCTGCCGCCGTGTGCGAATCCCCCAACCAAACAATCCTCACCGCCTCTCGACGCGTGCCCGCCTCCAACCCCGCCAAATCCCGAAAAAACCCGCCCATTCCCCTCTTCCCCGTGCCCGCGTCAGCGTCCCTCCCTCCGGTTCCCCCACCAGTTCCCCCGCCCACTTCCGCCTCCCCTCCCGCTCCCCCTCCGGCCGCACTCACCACCAACGGCGCGATCGGCCCATGCTCCAAAGTCCCGCGACTGGCACACGTGACCGCAATCAGCGCGGCGACCGCGGAGAGCCCCACTGCCAGGCCGCGCTCGACCTGCGTCCGCCCGCGCTCACTCATCTGCCTCTGCCGTCGCCGCGGCCGTTTCCAGCGGTTCGACCTCGTGAGCCGCTGCTCCGGCGCGCGCGCGCTCCAGCAGAGAGTTCAAGTAACTCGCAACCGGTGGGCAAGTGATGCCGCCTTCCCGCAGCGCATCATCGGCGTTGCGCGCGTCGAATGACGGACTGCCCACGAAGAGATCGATCAAGCCACGCGCGCCCTGCGTCAGCATGCGGAGCGTCGGTTTGGCTGCCAAACCACGCGTGAATGCGCCAGGGTTGAAGTTCTCGACCAAATGCTTGCCGGAGGCCCGCGCCGCCAACTGGAGAAACTCCTTCAGCGTGGGCGGCTCCGAATCCACCAAGTGGTAGCGCTTGCCGTAGGACTCCGGGCGCGTGCCGAGGAAGTGCGCTGCGCGCACCACGAAATCGATTGGCACGATTTGCACCGGAGCGTCGGGTCGATGCGGGACGGGCACCACGAGCTCGCTCGGTCCGCGGTCGACGAACGCCAGCCAGGGATACGGAAAGCCCGGGTTATCGATGTCGCCGGTCTGCGAATCCCCCACGATTTGCGCGGGGCGGAGCACGATTTGCGGTAGATCGCTGCGCCGCGCGCACATCGACTCGACCGTCGCCAAGGACTCGTCCAAGCGCCGACGGAAGGTCTGGCCACAACGGAGCTCGTCTTCGCGAATCAAGCCCGTGCGCGTGCCGCATACGGTCACGCTCGAGAGCAGGATCAGGCCGCGCAACTCACGCGCCGCCGAGGCGAGCTCGAGCACCTCTCGCGCGCACGCGATGTTGTGCGCGGCCGCCTCGGTGCGTCGCTTGGCCTCGAGCACGGAAGCGAAGTGATACACGCGCTGCACGGACGCGGCGAGCTCGAGATATTCTACACCGCTCAGACCGAAGTCGAGCGCGGCCGGATCGCCCTTGAGCTCACGCACGCGCTCGCGCTCGGCCGACGGGAGCCGTGCCAGACACTCCGCGCTGCGCTCGCTGTCGCTCGCCCGGCAGAGCAGCACGAGCTTTGCGTTTGGCTCGACCGCAAGCAAGTGCAGCGCCAACTTTCGCGCATAAAAACCGGGAAATCCGGTCACGAGCACGGTTTCCCCCTTTCGGGGATCGCGAACTTCATCGGAAGCGTTGTTCACGTCAATGTCCGAACGCGCCCTGGAGCGCGAGGTCGAGGGCAGACTTTGCGATCTCCACGCGGAGCGCCGCGCCGTGCTCACGCTTGCCGAGGGAAAGGAAGAGCGGCGCGGGGAAGGTCGCTTGCTCCCCGCTTGCTCCAAAAGCCACCCGCGCGTCCACATAAGCGAACAGCGCCGTTTGTTCACCGATGCGTTGCACCGAGTCTGCGATACCCGCGGCCGCCCCCAAGGTGTCGTGCTCGCCACGAGCACTCTGCACCACGGTCTTCAGTGTGGCGTCGGCATTCTTGCTGGCTGCGGCAAACGCTTCTTTTTCATTCACCAGCCAGGCGAACGAAAGCGGTGGAAGCGAGCCTTTGCCGGCCGCCGGCGCGGCAAACGTCAAGCGCTTGCGCGTGACGTTCGGAAGGCCGTCGCTGGGCGCGGCTGAGTCCGAGACGCGCGGCTGGCCCAAAAACTCCACCAATGGCGCGCGCACCCCGGGCAACGCGAGCAAGCCAAAAAAGCCGGACCCGGCGCGCTTCATGCGCGCGGCGTCCGCCACGCTCGCGACCAGAAACGCACCCGGCTCGCGGCCGCCCAGAAAGCCGTAGCTGCTCTCTGTGCTGCGTCCGAGCTCCCAATCCGCCAGCACGCCTCGCAACTGCTGTGCGTCGTGCTCACTGATCCGTGCGCCGAGCAAGCGGACCCAGTCATCACCGGCGGCCTTGCCAGCGGCCTCGCGTTCAGCGTTCGTGCGCGACAGACCGAGCGCGAATTGTGTCTCCGACGGGAGCTTCAGTAGAGCCCGGGCGTCGGCAGCGGCCAACGCGGCGAGCTTGGTTTGTACCTCGGACCCCGCTTCAGGCTCGAGTAGCACAGCAGCGTCCAAGCGGTCGGCAAACGGTTCCAAGTCGAGCTCGAGCCCTGCCGCGCCATCGACCAACGCGAGCGCCGACTCGACCAGCGCGTCCGCGCCGAGAATGACCTGCGCCGGATCGGCGAAATCAGGCGCGCGCCCGCCGTGCGCTGAGCGATCGGTCTGGTCCAAATGGGTGAGCCGCGTGCGGTAGGCCGCCCAAAGCCCGCGCAGCGCCGGCACCAACTTGCTCTGGAGCGCCACCTGCGAAAAACGCAGGGCAATCGCGGCTGCTGCCGCGGGCCTCTTGGGCAGCGTGCGGGCAGCGTAGGGCCCAGCCGAAACCAATGAGTCCGCGCTTTCGGCGATCAGCAAGTAGTTATCGAATACCGCCAACGCTGGTACGGTTTTCGGGTTTGGCGCGCTGGCCTCGATCAATCTCAGCCCGGGCGCGCTGCTAGCGACGTCACGAAACGGCGCGTGATCGCCGGTGCAAAGCTTGGCAATCAACTCAGGACCCGATACGGCGTGCACCGCCAAAAGCCAAGCCGGCGGACTGACTCCGTTTTGGATCAGCAAACCCACGACTGGTAGTTCCGGATCGAACGAATCCGCCGACAGGGGTGGCAGGCCAAGTAGACTAGCCGTCAGCATCGGAAACCCCGCTGGCAAGAGTCCGGAGAGCGGCCGCCCAAGCTCGCGCAAGGTCCGAAAGGTGGCATCGGGATGAGCCACCCGAAGGTCCGCTAATACCCCCGCGGGCTCCGGCAAATCGGGCAACGACGCGGCCGCGCTCGGGCCGGCGCGATCGGAGCTGGGCGGCGTCCTTCCGCAACCTTGGGAAAGCCCGAGCGCGGCACACGTGGCAAGCGCGACTGGCGCAAGCGTTCGGGTCAGCACCAGCCTCGCACGCATCCGCTCAGAACGGGATGTCGTCGTCGCCACCGCCGCCGTAGTCGTGGTCGTCGTAGCCGCCGCCGCCGGACGGAGCGCCACCGCCACCGCCACCGCCGGACGGAGCAGCCCCACCCCGACCGCCGCCGCCACCGGACGGACCACCAAAATCGTCATTGTAGTCGCCACCGCCGCCACCACCACCGGCACCGCCAGCTCCGCCGCGACCGCCGCCACCGGATAGGATGATGTTGCTGGCCACGATCTCCGTTCGGTAACGTTTGTTGCCGTCCTTATCGTCGTAATTCGACGTGCGCAGGCCGCCCTCGATGAACAGGCGTGAGCCCTTGGTCAGGAACTTCCCGAGCGCCTCGGCCCGCTTGCCCCAAACCACGACGCTGTGCCACTCCGTACGCTCTTGACGCACTTTGTTCCGATCGAGGTACGTCTCCGAAGTGGCGAGGCGCAACTTCAACACGGCTTGCCCGCCGCTCGTCATTTTGAGCTCGGGATCAGCGCCGAGATTTCCGAGCAACATGACGCGATTCAGACCTTCTGCCATCGGGGACTCCTCCAACTGAACGGTAACGGATGGCATGTGAACGCGTGCCATCGGCGCGTCAAGCCAACGTGGGAAAGAATAAGTCAGGGCCCCGGGCCCGAGTCCGGCCAGCCCGACCCGGTCTCGTCCCTCCGCGTCACAAGTCGGCCGGGCTCAGCCGGCGGTTGCGCCCTGCGAACGATTGGACACTTCTAGTCCGGAGCTCTCGAGCTCAGCCAGTAGCGCTACGATATCACGCCGGATTTCGCCGAGGGCCGCGCGCAACTGCGCGCCCGGGCGCTTCACCTCCGGTGCAGCCACGACGGTTTGCTCTGGCTCTGCGCCGCCCTCACGCAGGCGCTTGCGCGCACCGGCGATGGTGAACCCGTGCGAATACAGCAGCTCTTTGACTTTCAGCAGCTTATCGACGTCGCGGCGCGAGTAAATGCGTTGCCCCTTGCGCGACTTCTGGGGCCGAATCGAACGAAACTCGGTTTCCCAGTAGCGGAGCACGTGCGGCTCTACGCCGACGATCTCCGAGACCTCGCCGATGCGGTAGTAGAGTTTGACCGGCAGCTGTCGATCGGCTTCGGTCACGTTCAAACCTTCGCGGGTTGAAGGGCGGCGGCGTCAGTCGCCGGCCCTTCGACGCCGACGCCGTCGTTGAGCGCTTCTTTCAACAACTGACTGGCTTTGAAGTTCAACACTCGGCGCTCGGTAATGGTGATCGGCTCTCCGGTTTGCGGATTGCGCCCCTGCCGTTGCCGTTTGTCTCGCAGCACGAAGTTTCCGAAGCCGGAGATCTTGATCTTCTCCCCGCGACCCAGGGTTTCCTTCATCGTCTCGAACACGAGATCGACGAGGTCCGCAGACTCTTTCTTCGAAAACCCTCCCAGGCGGGAGTAGACGGCTTGAACGATTTCAGCCTTGGTCATGGGCGCCCTACTCGGCGGCCCTCGAGGAACATCGAGGGGCAACCTAGCCAGATATTACCGGGGCGCTTCCAGAAGTCCATACGGAAGGGCAAGGCGCAGGGCAAGCTGCGCTCGGCGGCCGGCGGCCGGCGGCCTTGCTTCAACCGGTACCGGCGAGCCGCGCACACGCGGATCCTCCGAATCCTAGAGCGGGACAGGATTGTAGCGTCGCGAGGCCGCGGACCCGGACTCAGGCGGCCCGAGCCATGCCCGATGCCTCGGCGGCGGAGCGACCGCTCTCGGGTGCGGCTTCCTCCGCAGTTTGCGCCACGGACTTGCTCGACTCGACGGAGCGACCGAAGCCGAATTGCTCCTGGATGACCAGGGCGGCGACGTAGCTGTAGCCCGACATGAACAGCGCCGCGAACGGCGTAGCGAAATAATGACCAGTTTCTACCGAAGCGACCACGCTGCCCGCGCACACGGCAGCGAGAGCGATCTCGGTCAAGGGCAACTTGGCGTACTGGCGGTAGCGGCCGCGCTGCTCGCCGCGCTTGGGCGTGCGCACGAACTCACCAGCCATCGAGCGCATGCCGTCGAACACCGCGGAGGTCAGATGCGGGGCGAGCCCTGCACCAAGGGCGATCAGCGCGGGCAAGCGCTTCATTGCGCCCCACGCCGAGCGGCCCTGCGCGATCTCCGCCATCGCGTAGAAGGTCGCCAAGGAGCCGGTCGCGCCGATGCACAGCGGCAGATCGATCAAGAGCAACGTACGCACATCGCTCGCGGGCATGCACACCAACGCCGGCAGCAGGAGCAGCGTGAGCAGCACCATCATCGGGTAGGCCATGTGCGGCAGCATGTGGAAACAAGCCTCGACGCGCTGAGCCAAAGACAGCTCCGACTTGGCGACCTGCAGCAAGAGCTTGCGCGCAGTCTGCACGGTGCCCTTCGCCCAGCGGTATTGCTGCGCGCGGAACGAAGACATGTCCTCGGGCAACTCCGCCGGCGTGAGCACATCGCCGCGATACACGAAGCGCCAGCCGGCGAGCTGCGCGCGGTACGAGAGATCCAGGTCTTCCGTCAGGGTATCGTGTTCCCAGCCGCCCGCGTCTTGGATCGCTTGGCGACGCCACATGCCGCCCGTGCCGGAGAAATTGAACATGTTGCCGGCACCGAAGCGGGCGCGGTTTTCCACCATGTGGTGGCCATCCAACATCAAGGCCTGAATGCTGGTAAGCAGGCTATGATCGCGATTCATGTGCTCCCAGCGGGTTTGCACCATGCCGATCCGCGGATCGGTGAAGTGACCCACGATCTCTTTCAGGAACGAGGCCTGCGGCACGAAGTCGGCGTCGAAGATGGCGACGAGCTCGCCGGTCGCCTGCTGCAAGCCGAAATCGAGCGCGCCGGCTTTGTAGCCGTGGCGATCCGGACGGCGCAGATACACCGCGTTGATGCCGCGTTCACGCAGCTCGTCGACTGCGGCGCGTGCGATGCCTTCGGTCTCGTCCGTCGAATCGTCGAGCACCTGCAGCTCGAGGCGATCGCTCGGATAGTCGAGGGCGCCGGCAGCGTCGAGCAAACGCCGCACGACGGTGGCCTCGTTGTACAGCGGGAGCTGCACGGTCACGGTCGGCAGCTCGCTCTCCGGAACGCTCACCGAGCGCGAAGCTCGTTCGATCCGGCGCTTGTAGCGCATGCATTGAAAAACCAGCGACGCTCGATGTGCGCCGTAGGTGCAGAGGACCAGCAGGACGGTGCAGTACAGCGCAAGGAGGACGATTTGCATGCTTCGTCCTCCGCAGTACCAAACACTGAACACTTGATTGTCATCGAAATGTAATACATTGCACGATGATGTAGCACACCGTAAAGAGGTGTAATTTTAGCTAGTTAGCCCAAAGCCGAGCGCGGGCGGACCAGCCCGCAGAGGCTAAAACCCGATGTCGCTACTCGGCTTTTGTGAGGGCTTCTGCGAGGGCTTCCCCACGGGGCGGTTGCCCGGGGAACGCACGGGCATGGGTTTGGCCACGACTATCGGCTTCGAGGGGGGCGGCAGCGTGGCGAACGGCGCTGCCGCCGTCGAAGCCGCGGGCGCGGGGGCGGGCACGAGCACCGGCACAACGGGAGGAGTCGACGGTGGCGCGGCAACTGCCACTTTGACTGCAGGTGCGCCGGCCAACCGCCGGGCCGCGACGGCTCCGCCGATGCCGAGCGCCAGCAACGCTGCCAGCAGCGCTGCTGCGCGAGCAGCAGAGCCTTTGCGCTTGGCCGGAGCGGGCGTTTGGGTGGTAGGCGCGCCCGTGAGCCAGCTCACTGGCCTGACATTGGCAGACGCTGCCGCAGGAATGCCGGCCGGGAACGTGACGCCATGGCCATCGGTCGTCGCGCTGAACGAGCCGCTGCCGACCGCCGAGTAAGAGCCGCTGCCGCCGTCGTTTTGAGACTGACCGCGGAAGGCCAAGCCACACACCGCGGCCAGCGATTCACTGAGCTGCGCCGCGCTCTGAAAGCGTTGCGCGGGCTCTCGACTCAACCCCCTCTGCAGCCAGGCGTCGAAACTCGGCGGAACGTCCGGCGCGATTTGGGAAGGCACGGGGATTGGAGCTGTGCACAGCTTGACCAGCAAATCACCGACTGCTTCGCCTTCGAACGGCAACGCACCGACGATGCAACGATAAGCGATCACCCCCACCGACCACAGGTCGGAGCGCGAGTCGACACTGCGCAAGCCGCGCGCTTGCTCTGGACTCATGTAGTGCGGCGTGCCCAGCACCGAGCCGGTGCGCGTCGCGGAGGACGAGGCCATGGACGCGTCATTGAACTTCGCAATGCCGAAATCAACGACCTTGACGAGGTCGGTGCCCTCGTCGTCGTCCCACACCAGAAATACGTTCTCGGGCTTTAGATCGCGATGCACGATGTTGGCCGCGTGCGCTTTGGCGAGCGCGCGGCAAATCTGCATCACGATCTGCGCGGTCTCTCTCGCCGGCAATCTACCGAGGCGATCCAAGCGTTTGTCGAGCGGTTCACCCTGCAAAAATTCCATCACGATGAATGGGCGTCCGTCGTCCGAAACGCCGTGGTCGTACACCTCGACCACGTGCTTGCTGCGCAACCGAGCCGCCGCACGCGCTTCGTTCTCGAAGCGGCTTCGAGCCTCCGGGCTCTGTGCGTACTCCGCGTCGATGAATTTCACCGCCACGCGGGTGCCGAGCGAGGTGTGCGTCCCCTCCCAAACGGCGCCCATCCCGCCCCGACCGAGTAAACGCGTGAGGCGGTACTTGCCCGCGACCACGCCCTCGGGAACTGGTGGATCAGAATTCGCCACGAACCGTCCAGATTAGCGATGTTTCTATGGCGATGCCAGCAGAGCAGAGCGGAACCCAACCGGAAACGATGCCCGCGCCGCATGCCCAATGTGCGGCTTCGGGGACACCGCGCGTGCCACTCGCAGCGCGTCGAGCCAATCGACCGGCCTCGAGGCCGCCGCTGCATTGCCAATGGATTTCGTCCCGTAGGCGGCCTTCGCCGAGTCGGGCTAAGACCGCGCCATGACGCAGCTCTTTCCAGCGGCAGCATCCGACGTGCTGTACATCGTCGACCTCAGTAGCTACGTCCTCCGCGCGTATCACGCGATCGCGCCGCTCTCGAGTCCGACGGGCGAGCCGACGCACGCCGTGCACGGCACGGTGAGCATGCTGGAGCGCCTGGTACGCCAATGTCGACCGGCGCTGCTCGCGATCGCGATGGACTCGGGGCGCGTCACCTTTCGCAAGGAAATCTACGACGCATACAAGGCCAACCGCCCTCCGGCGCCCACGGATTTAAAGCAGCAGATGGCGCGCTGCGAGCAGATCGTGCGCGCCTTCAACATTCCGATCTTCAAGCAAGACGGCGTGGAGGCCGACGACTTGATCGCGAGTGCGGTCAAGCGCGCGGCCGAGCATGATCTCAGGGTGGTGATCGTCGCTGCCGACAAGGATCTGATGCAGCTGGTCAGCGAACGTACGATCATGTGGGACACGATGCGTGATCGCGTGTTCGGCATCGCAGAGGTAGAAGAGCGCTTCGGCGTGCGCATCGATCAACTCCAAGATTTGTTGGCACTGACCGGCGATACGTCGGACAACATCCCCGGCGTGCCCTCCGTGGGACCCAAGACCGCCAAGGATTTACTGGTCGAATTTGGCTCTCTCGAGGGGATCTATCAGCGCATCGACGAGATCAAGAAGAAGGGGTTGAAGGACAAGCTCGTCGAACACAAAGACAAAGCGTTTCTCAGTCAGCGACTGGTCAAACTGAAAGACGATTGTCCGATCATCATCGACCACGCTCACCTCGCCTACGGCGGCCGCGACATCCCCGCGTTGAAGGCTTTGTACGCCGAGCTCGGTTTCCAACGTCAGCTGCAAGCCTTGTCGAACGAACCGGAAGGCGAAAGCGGGAGCCCAGCGTCGTTCGCGTTGCAGCCCGGCTCGCAGCCGGTATCCGCGTCGAGCCGACCAGCGGCGTCGAGCAAGGGTGTCCCGGTTGCGCCCGTCGGTGCGCCCGAGATCTCGGTGATCCTGACGAAGGAGGAGCTGACCCGCGTGGCCGCCGAATTGCGCGAGGCCAAAGGCTTCTCGATTGCGGTCGAGACCAGCACGCCCAACACGCTGCGCTCGGCGTTGGTCGGCGTGGCGCTCGCGTGGCAACCGGGCAAGGCCGTGTATCTGCCGGTCGGGCATCGCTACATGGGCTGCCCAAAACAGCTCCCTGTCGGCGATCTGCTCGAGCTGCTCGGGCCGTTGTTCGCCGACAAAACCGTGGCCAAATCCGCGCTCGATCTGAAGCGCGTCGACGTGATCCTCGCTCACGCGGGCTTCAGTTTCAGCGGCTACACTTTCGACGCAACCTTGGCCGCGTACCTGCTCGACCCGGAGTCGCGCAACGACCGCGAACCGCTGGTGCAACGCGAGCTCGGCGTGGTTGCTTCCAGCTACGAGTCCTTGACCAAGAAAAAGCGCGGTCAGACCTTGGATTTCGACGAGCTCACGATCGAAGAGGCGAGCCAGTTCGTGGGCGCGAGCGCCGTCTTCAGTTACCACTTGCAAGAGCGGCTCGAGCCGCGCTTGGCCGAGGAAGGGCTCGATAGGCTGCTCCGTGAGATGGAGCTGCCCCTGGCGGCGCAGTTGGCGCGCATGGAAGAACACGGCGTGCTGGTCGATACCGAACATTTGACGGCGCTTGGCCGTGAGTGCGAACGCGAGATCCAACGGCTCGAAGGCGAAGCGCACACCATCGCCGGCAAACCGTTCAACGTGAACTCACCCCGGCAGCTCGAGACCTTGCTCTTCGACGAAATTGGCTTGAAACCTCTGCGCAGGACCAAGACCTCGCGTTCGACGGATGCCGACACGCTCGATGCGTTGGCCGAGTTGCATGCGCTACCCAAAGTGATCCTGGAGATCCGTCAGCTGAGCAAGTTGAAGGGCACGTATATCGACGCGTTGCCGCAGCTGCTCAACCCCACGACGGGCCGTATTCACACGTCGTGGGAGCAAGCGGTAGCTGCGACGGGGCGGTTGTCTTCGACCGATCCCAACTTGCAGAACATCCCCATTCGCACCGAGCTCGGGCGGAAAATACGCCAAGCGTTCGTGCCACCGAAGGGCTTCGTGCTGGTGAGCGCGGATTACTCACAGATTGAGCTACGCGTACTGGCGCACTTATCGCAAGACCCGGTGCTGCTCGACGCCTTCCGCACCGGGCAAGACATTCACACGCGCACTGCGCTCGAGATTTTCGAGCTGCGCGAGGAAGAGCTCACGCGCGAACACCGCACGAGAGCGAAGGCCGTCAACTTCGGTGTCATCTACGGTCAGGGCGACAGCGGCTTGAGTAAGTCACTGGGTATTCCGCGGACCGAGGCCTCGAGCTTCATCGCCGCGTATTTTCGCCGCTACGAAGGCGTGCGGCGGTTCATGAATGAAACCCTGGAGCGCGCGCGCGCGGGGGAGGCCGTCCGCAGTCTGCTCGGGCGCCGCAGGTTGCTACCGACGATTCGCAGCGCCAACCGCGCCGAGCGCTTGGCCGCCGAGCGAATTGCCATGAACATGCCGATTCAGGGCACCGCCGCCGACCTGCTGAAGCTTGCCATGTTGGCACTCAAGGTACCGCCCACGCCGGGCGCGCGCATGACGCTCAGCGTGCACGATGAACTCGTGTTCGAGGTCCCGGAGGAAGAGGTCCCCGAAGCCGAAGCAAAAATCAAATTCGCGATGGAACACGTTTACGAGCTCGCCGTCCCTCTCACCGTCGAGGTCGGGCACGGCCCCAACTGGAACGATGCTCACTGAAGGGCGGCGAAAACGCGGTCTTTTCCTGCGTGGGCGGGTGGACCTAGCAAAGCGGGGAAGTGGTGATAGTTTGCGCGGTCTTTTGGCATGAGTTCCGTGGCTACTTCCGTGCGCACCCCGGTCGCGATTTTGGGGGCTGGTCTCACCGGCATGAGCGCGGCAATCGAGCTCGGGCGACGCGGCGTCGAATACCGGATTTTCGAGAAGCTCGCTCGACCGGGCGGGCACGCGGTGACGATCGAAGACGATGGCTTTCGCTTCGACCGCACCGGGCATTTGCTGCATTTGAAGAGCGAGGCGCTCCGGGCCGAGGTGCTCGATTGGATCGGCCCCGATCACCTGCAAATTCAGCGACGCAGCGTGATTTGGTCCAATGGCGTCTACACGCGCTACCCCTTTCAAGCCAACACGTTCGGACTGCCTGCTCAGGTCGCCTACGACTGCGTGCAGGGCTTTTTGTCCGCGCACTTCGCACAAGGCAAGCCTGAGCCGACGAACTTCGAAGAGTTCTGCCTCTACCATTTCGGTGAGGGCATCAGCCGTCACTTCATGATCCCCTACAATTCGCGGCTGTGGGGCGTCCACCCGCGTGAAATCACCAGTACTTGGTGCCAGCGCTTCGTCCCGCTCCCTCGGCTGGAAGACGTGATCGCAGGCGCGGTTGGATTGAACCGGGGAGAGCTCGGCTACAACGCGAACTTCATCTACCCGCGCCTGGGCATCGGCGAGCTCGCGCGGGGCATGGCACGTCGCGTGCCGACCCTCGAGCTCGAGCGCAGCCCGGTCCGAATCGAATTGGGCACGCGTCGCTTGCTATTCGAGAACGAGCAAGTGCCGTTCGACGTCCTGCTGAGCACCATTCCGCTGCCGCGCCTGCTCGAACTGATCGACGAAGTGCCGGACCCCGTGCGCCAGGCCGCCGCCAGGTTACGCTGTTCGCATTTACACTATCTGGACGTCGCGCTGCGCCGCACATCAGGCAAATATTTTCACTGGGCGTACGTCCCTGAAGCCAAATATCCATTTTATCGGGTCGGGTGCTATTCACATTTTTCCGCGGCCCTCGCCCCACCCGGCCAATCGTCGCTGTACGTCGAGCTCGCCGATCGCTCACCCCCGGACCTCGAACGAATCGTGCCCGAGGTGGCGGGCGGCCTGATCGAGATGGGCATCATCGATTCAATCGACGAGATCGAGTTCGCACGCGCGCGGCGCATCGACTACGCGTACGTGATCTTCGACCACGAGTACTTTGCGGCGCTGGACGTGATTCGTCCCTTCCTCGAAACAGCGCGAATCATTTCCAGCGGCCGCTACGGCGACTGGAACTACTCTGCGATGGAAGACGCAATCCTGTTCGGCAAAGCAGCGGCCGAACGTGCGATCGCGCTGCAGCAGAGCCACGGATGAGCGTGCCCGAAATTTCGATCATCATCCCGATCTACAACGAGGAAGGCATCCTGCATTCTGCCGTCGTCGACTTACGCGAACGGATCGCTCCGTTCGGCTGGAACTACGAAATCATCCTGGCTGAAAACGGGTCACGCGATCGAACCCTGGCCATCGCCGATGAGCTAGAGGCAAAATATCCTGAGGTTCGCCACATTTCTGCGGGCGAGCCGAACTACGGCAAAGCGCTACGCATGGGAATTCTGGCCGCGCGTGGTGAGCTGATCCTGGCCGACGAAATCGACTTGTGCGACACGGACTTTCACCGTCGAGCGATCGAGTTGCTGCGAAAAGACGTGGCAGATCTGGTGATCGGCTCGAAACTGATTGGCGGTGCCGAAGACCAACGCCCGTTCTTTCGACACGCCGCGAGCCTGCTGTACACCGGCATGCTGCGGCTGTTGCTCGGATTCCGGGGCACGGATACGCACGGTCTGAAAGGCTTCCGCCGCGATCTACTCCTGCCCGTGGCAGAGGCATGCGTGGTCGAGAAGGACGTGTTCGCCAGTGAATTCGTAATCCGCGCCTACCGCGATTCCCTGCGAGTACTAGAGATTCCCACCCGGGTGATGGAGAAGCGCCCCCCCACTATCAACCTGATGAAGCGCGTGCCAAACGTGCTCCGCAGCATCGCCAAGTTGACCTGGGCCATCCGCGTGCGCGGGTAGCTCGATCGCACGCCCCTGCTGTCGGCTCTCGGTGCGCGCGAAGCGCCGCACGCCTTCGCGCGGAAGACATTTCAGCCGCACGCCAGGAAAATGCGTCGAGCTTGCTGACTTTGGCACGATCAGATCGCGATCAACGAATGAGATGGAGACCTACGAGAACCGACCGAACGGGCGCGTGCTTTCCTCGGGCGCAGCGCGGGCGGCTCAGCGATCACCGGCCGAGCGTGCGCAAACGCGGGTCTCCCACCGCGCGCCGCAGGCGCCGCGCGTCCTTCGCCTCTCTCCCGCTACCA
This sequence comes from Pseudomonadota bacterium, assembly GCA_037200885.1. Taxonomy (GTDB): domain Bacteria; phylum Myxococcota_A; class Polyangia; order Polyangiales; family Polyangiaceae; genus PMG-095. The sequence continues at coordinate 1,312,220 of JBBCIN010000002.1, read as the reverse complement.
GTTCTGAACTTGCCACCCGCGCGCGCGGGCCGCTCGCAACAATCTCCGGTCCGGGTTCACCGCGACCGGCACATCGACCTTCGAGAGCAGCGGCAGATCCGTGATGCTATCGCTGAAGAACGTTACCTTGTCGAACCCGATACCGTACTTGTCGAGCAGTATGCCCGCGCGAATGATCTTTCCTTCGCCGTAGCAAAGCGGCTCGATCGGCTGCCCCGTGAAGCGCCCGTTTTCGACTTCGAGCTCCGAACATACGACGTGATCGATGCCGAGCTCGCGCGCGACGGGCCAGGCCACGTACGAGGTAGCGGCGGTAACGATAGCCACGAGGTCCCCCGCTTCGCGGTGACTCTTCACGAGCTCGCGCCCGCGCGCCTGAATTTCCGGCAGCACGTATTGCGGAAACCATTCATCACAGGTCTTGATTAGCCAGCTCTCTTCCTTGCCGGCAAAGTCTGCCAGCGCTTTACGGGCCACGCGTGGAGCGTCGATCATGCCTGCCGTGTATTGCAGCACCCACCAGGCGACCTGCAGTGAGTCGCGCCAGCTGGCCTCACCCTTGGCGCGCCGGTAGCGAGTGTACAGCCGGGGCGTGTCGACTCGCACCAGCGTTCGGTCGAGATCGAAGAATGCGGCGCGACGCTCGGACATGACGAGAGGCAGCATAGCCCAGAAGCCACAGCTGAAAACCCCGAAGCCGCGAGGGTTTTGCCGCAAACCACAGCTACGCTGACCGACCACGGCGCCTTGGTCGAGGATCCCCGGCCCGGGGCCATACGTGGAGCTCGCCGCCAGTGATTGGAGGATGCTAAGTCAGCGCTCGAATGCTGGTGCTGCCGATCGACGATGTTTTGCCCGAGCTCGAGCGCGCGTTCCGGTCCGCGCGCGCGCTGGTGCTCGAGGCTCCCCCTGGCGCCGGGAAGACCACGCGCGTACCTTGGGCGTTGCAGAGTTGGCTCGGCGATGCGGAAGTGCTGGTCGCCGAGCCGCGCCGTTTGGCGGCGCGCATGGCCGCCAAGCGAGTCGCGGACGAGCGCGGTGAGGCATTGGGCGAACGCATCGGCTACAGCGTGCGCTTCGAGGAGGTGGCGAGCGCACGCACTCGGATTCGCTACGCCACGGAGGGGATCGTGCTTCGACGCTTGCTCGTCGACCCTACCCTGCGCGGCGTGGGCGCCGTAATCCTCGACGAGTTTCACGAGCGTCACCTGGCCACCGATCTGCTGCTGGTGCTCCTCGATCGCTTGAGTCGGTCGCAGCGTCCGGATTTGAAGCTGGTGGTGATGAGCGCGACGCTGGATGCCGAACCAGTTGCGCAATTTCTGGGCGATTGCCCCCGGCTCCGCAGCGAAGGACGGATGTTCCCGGTCAGCATCGAATATCTGCCGAAACCCGACGATCGCCCGCTCGAAAAGCAGATCGTGAGCGCGGTGCGGCAGGCCGTGAGTGACGAGCCGACGGGCGACGTGCTCGTCTTTCTGCCTGGCGCGGGTGAGATCCGCAAAGCCAAGACCGCACTCGAAGCGCTCGCTGCCGAGGCAGGGCTATTGGTTTTGCCACTGCACGGAGATCTACCGATCGCCGAGCAAGCGCGTGCGGTAGAACCCGCCAAGCAACGCAAAATCGTGCTGGCGACCAATGTGGCCGAGTCTTCGGTGACGGTCGACGGCGTGACCGTCGTCGTTGATTCGGGCCTCGCGCGCGTAGCCGGTCATTCACCGTGGAGCGGCTTGCCCACGCTCGCGCTCGAACCGATCAGCCGTGCGTCGAGCACGCAGCGCGCCGGTCGCGCGGGCCGCACGAAGCCTGGCCGCGTGCTGCGCTTGTACACGAAGGGGGATTACGAGAGCCGGCGCGCTCACGACGCTCCGGAGATCGTGCGCAGCGAACTTTCGGAGGCGTTTTTGATTTTGCACGGTGCAGGCGTTCGTGAGCCGGAAAATCTGCATTTTCTGGCTGACCCGCCAAAGGCGCGCGTCGACAGCGCGCGCGAGCTGCTCACGTTACTGGGCGCATTTGCGCCTGCGGGCGGACTCTCCGAGCTCGGGCGGCGGTTGCTCCGGTTTCCCGTCGCACCGCGGCTTGGACGACTGCTGGTCGAGGGCGAGCGGCGTGGTGTGTCCAAGCAAGCCGCGCTCTGCGCTGCCCTTTTGGCTGAACGGGACATCGTACAGAACACGCGCACTGGCTTTGGCGACAAAGGCACGGGCTTTGGTACGCGCGGACCGAGCGATGTACTCGAGCGCGTGGAGCGTTACCGTGAAGCCGAGGATGCACGCTTCGAGGCGCATCGCTTGCGCAGCTTCGGCCTCGACGTACGCTCGGTGGAGAGTGTGCGCCGGGCCGAGCGGCAACTCGTCCGCTTGGTGAAGGACAGCGTGGGGGGGCCGGGCAGCATGGATGCCGTGGAGCACGAGCTGCTGCGCTGCTTGCTCGCGGCTTTTCCCGATCGCGTCGCACGCCGACGCCGCAGAGGTGAGCGCGATTTGGTGTTGGCCTCGGGTGGCGTGGCGCGTCTGTCCGAACAGAGCGTGGTGGTCGATGCCGAATTTCTGCTCGCGCTCGACGTGGAAGAGCAGCGCGGGGCGAACTCCAATCAGACGACGGTGAGGCTCGCCAGCGCGATCGAGCCCGACTGGCTCTTGGAAGACTTCGAGAGCAGAGTGCTGCTGACTGACGAGCTCGAGTGGAACGCCAGCGCCGAGCGCGTCGATCGAGTCGAGAAAATGGCGTTCGGCGCGGTCGTGTTCGATGAAGCGCGCGGAGCGGCTCCGCCGTCATCTGCGGCGAGCGCAGTGCTGGCGGCGGCCGCACGCCGTGGCTCTTCGCTTTCGTTCGCCAAGAGCGATGCCGTTTCCTCGCTGACCTTGCGCCTGCGCTTGCTGCGCGAACACTTTCCGGAGCTTCAATTCGCGGAGCTCGACGAAACCTCGGTCGATGCGACGCTCGATTTGATCTGCGTGGGTTTGGTCAGCTTTGCCGAGCTGAGCGCGGTGGACGTGCCAACCGCGCTGCTCTCTGGCCTGACCGCCGCCCAACGGCGCGCGCTCGAGAACGAGACACCGGAGCGCGTTCGTTTGCCGGGCGGCCACACCGTTCAAGTCCACTACGAAGCCGATCGCCCGCCCTGGATCGAATCGCGCTTGCAGGACTTTTTCGGCATGCCCGAGGGTCCGCGGCTCTGCCGAGGCAAGGTTGCCCTCACCTTGCATCTGCTCGCCCCCAACCATCGCGCCATGCAAGTGACCACGGATTTGTCCGGCTTTTGGCAACGCCATTACCCGGCGATTCGCCGAGAACTGATGCGTCGCTACCCGCGGCACCCGTGGCCGGAGGACGGCCGAACGGCGACGCCGCCCGAGCCAAAGCCACCGCGCCGGCACTGAGCTAAGCGCGCGTGACGTACGCGGCCGCCTGCTCGACGATCTGCTCCGGACTGAGCTCAGCGGACACGGTGAAAGCGTCGAGGGGCGGCTCGAGATCCTGGTATTGGCCGTCCAACACCCGCGCAAAGTCGCGCACGATCGCGTGCTGCCCTCGTCGAAGCTCGAGCCGCCGCCGAGCTTGGGCGCGTGACAGCTCGAGGTACACGACGCGCGGCGCGCTGACCCGCTGGAGCAGCACGTCGCGATACGCTCGTTTGAGCGCGGAGCAGGCCAACACCGCACCACCCTGGCCTTCCCAGGAGGCGGCAAGCTCCGCGAGCTGTAACAGCCATGGCCAACGATCCGCATCGGTGAGCGGAATATCGGCCGCCATTTTCGCGCGATTTTCCGGCGGGTGGTAATCGTCCGCGTCGTAGAACGCTAGCTCGAGGCGCGCGGCCAGCAGCTTTCCGCTGGTTGATTTGCCCGAGCCGGTGACTCCCATGACGAGGACGAACATGCTGCCTCCCTGCGAAGCGTGCTCACAATTTTTGTTTGAGCCGCGCCAGAAACTGCAATGCCTCGAGGCCCGTCACTCGGTCGAGGTCGAGCGCACGGAGAGTCTCGAGCACCTCTTCGTTACCGCGCGTCTCTGCCGATCGCGCGCCGAATAGCGGCAATTGATCGGTGTTCGCGCGGGATTTGGCGCGGGCCTTGGGCGCGTCGGGCGTCATGCTGCCGCCTTCCAAGGTCGCTAGCAGCGCGCGGGCCCGAGCCAAGACGGTCTCCGGCAGGCCCGCGAGCTTGGCCACGGCGATGCCGTAGCTGCGGCTGGCGGCGCCCGCCACCAAGCGATGCAAGAACACGACGTCGCCGTTCTGCTCGCGGGCGGTCACGCTGTAGTTCGCGGCATGGCGGCTGCCCTCACCCAGCGCAGTCAGCTCGTGATAGTGCGTGGCGAACAGCGCGCGACAGCAGATCGCCTCATCCAAGTACTCAGCCACCGCCCAGGCGATCGACAGCCCGTCGAAGGTGCTCGTGCCGCGGCCGATCTCGTCCAAAATGACCAGGGATCGCCGCGTCGCATTCCGCAAGATCTCGGCCGTCTCGCGCATCTCGACCATGAACGTGCTCTCGCCGCCAGCCAAATTGTCGCTCGCGCCCACGCGCGACAAGACGCGATCGACCAGGCCGATGCGCGCCGAGCGCGCTGGCACGAAACTGCCCATTTGGGCCAAAATTACGGTCAACGCCACTTGCCGAAGCAGCGTGCTCTTGCCGGCCATGTTGGGGCCCGTGATCAGCCACAGCCGCTCGCGCTCCAAATCGAGATCGACGTCGTTGGGCACGAAGCGTCCCTGCGCGGCCAAGCGTTCGACCACCGGGTGTCGACCATCGCGAATCACGATTTGATCGGAAGCGTCGACGGTTGGCCTGGTGTAATCGTAGCGGTGCGCAGTGTGCGCCATGCTGGCTGCGACGTCCCAGCGGGCAATCTCGCGCGCTAACGCCTTCACGCGTTCACTTTCGCGTGCGGCTTGGGCGGCGAGCTCGGTCAAGAGCAAGAGCTCGCGTTCGCGGTGCAGCTCCTCGGCGTGGGCGATGCGATCGGCCAGCTCGTCGAGTTCGGTGGTGGCGTAGCGCTCACCGGTAGCGACCGTTTGCTTGCGCCGGTAAGACTCGGGCACGCGCCCGCTCTGGCCGCGGCTGACCTCGATGTACCAGCCAAAAACGCGAGTGAATCGCACCTTCAACGTGGCAATGCCGGTCTCTTGCTTGAGCCGCGCCTCGAGCTCCACCATGCGCTCGGTGCCGCTCTTTCGCAGCTCGGCCAGCTCGGCCAATTCGGCATCGAATTCCGGTTTGAAGATCTCGCCATCCTTGGCTTGAACCGGCGGACGCGCGACCAGGGCACGCTCGAGCAGCGCGGCCAGCTCGGGTACGGTATCGAGCCCCTCGGCCGTCACGCCCAGCGTCTCGCGCAGTCCAGGATCGGCAACGCTCTCCAATACGTTGGCGGTCGCGCGTGCGGCCAAGAGGCCGTCGCGGAGTGCCCCCAAGTCGCGCGGCGTGGCCGCGCGCAGCGAGCTGCGCACCGCCAAGCGCTCGATGTCCCCGACCTGACCGAGCTCACGCGTCAGCTCTTCGCGCAAACGCGCGTGCACCACCAACGACTCGACCAGATCCAGCCGCCGACGAATACGCTCGACGTCGGTCAACGGGGCCAAGAGTCGTCGCCGCAGCAAGCGGGCGCCCATCGGCGTATTGGTCGCGTCGAGCACGCCGAGCAGGGTGGCCTCGCGCCGGCCCGACACGGACTCGACCAATTCCAAATGGCTTTGCGCAACTCGGTCGATCGCCAGCAGCGTCGCCGGTTCCCAGCGCGCAATGCGCCGCGCCGGCAGCTCGACCCCCGGGTTACAGACCCGAGCAAAGCGCAGCACACGCGCCACGGCGCGCCGCGCGGATACGGGCAACGACGCCGCGTCACCGGCGAGCTCGGCCAGCGCCGCTGCCGCCTCGGCCTCGTCGAGCCCGGCGTCTTCCCGTAGCGCAGCGCGGCCGAGCGCGCCGACCGCCTCGAGCACTCCTGGGCCGGCCCCGTCCGATTCGAAGCCGACCAAAATTTCGCGCGGACGCGCGCGGCTCAGTTCGGCCAATGCAGATGGTACGTCGGGCAGCTCGGCCGACAGTAACTCGCCCGTGGAAAAATCGAACAGCGATACTCCCACCGCACCAGACGTCACTTCGAGCGCGGCCAAGAAATTATTGGCGCTCGACTCGAGGTGCTCGCGCTCGGTGACTAGACCGGGAGTGATCACGCGTACCACTTGTCGCGGCACGATGCCCTTGCACTTGGCCGGGTCGGCCATCTGCTCGCAGATGGCGACCTTGTGCCCGAGCGAAAGCAGCCGCGCAATGTAACCGGCGGCGGCATGATGAGGGATCCCGGCCAGCGGGATCTCGTCTGCCTTGCCCTTATTTCTACTGGTCAGCGTGAGCTCGAGCAGGGGCGCAGCGACCACCGCGTCGTCGCCGAACATCTCGTAGAAGTCGCCCAAACGGAAAAAGACGATCGCATCCGGGTGGGCACGCTTGGCCTCCGCGTGCTGCTGCATTACCGGCGTGAGGCGCGCCGACATGACTCAGAAGTACGGCGATGGCAGCACCACGCCGAGCGAATTCAGATCGAACAACAAGAGACCCAAGGTCGACGCGTCGACCACCGCCAGGTAGCCGAGCTCTGGCAGGTAGCCCAACGATTGCGGGCTGACCGCGCTAGATTGTGGCAAAAGCGACATCGTCTGGGGCACGAAGCCGCCGGTGGTCTGCCAGCTGAAGCTCATCCCGCGACTGCTCGGCTGCGGGCCGCGGTAGATGACGAAGCGCGAAGTCAGATTCTCGAAGATGCATGCACTCGCCTTACCGTCGGGGACGACCTGCGTGTTGTCACCAACGCAGCCGATCTTGGGATTTGTCACCTCACACTTGCTATCTACGACCAGCACGCCGTTACTGTCGATGTGCGATTCGTACGGGATCGACGAGTCGCACACCTCGAACGCGCGTGAGTCGAAGAATTGCTTGCGTAGATCGCAGGTTGCAGTGTGCACGCAGCGGCCGTTCGGGCCCACGGCGAGGTCGGTCAAGCCCCCAGTTCCGGCGAGCAACCATTGATCCGAAGCGCGCACCGTGTAAGCGGTGCCGGCAGGGAAGCAGCACTGGAGCTGTTTCAGGGTGTTCGCGCACTCGTCTCCCTGGCAGTTGCGAGGCTGGACGGCCAATTGCCCGCCGGAGGCACGCAGAATGGACAAGTCGCGCGTATCCTTGAGCACTGCGAGGTTGTCGATGGTACCGAACCTGGTGATGCAGGCGTCGCGGTCGACTACGTTCGGCTTGCTCGGGTTGATCAAGGCCGCGCATTCCTGACCGTGTCCCCTGATCCAGTAGGGGTCGTCGTCAACCGGGTAATCACCGGTGATTTGCACGTAATCAGCGTGTGCGGCGGCCCAAGCGCCCAGGTTCGACGCGGGGATCCCCAGCGTTTCACCGCGCGCCGCGATCGTGTCGGTGTCCTCGACGCCGGCTCCGCAGAAGTCCGCATCCGGATCGGCAAGTACCGCCTCGGATGCGCCCTCCGCGAAGGCTAGGAATCCGCTGGTGCGGTCCGCAAATACTTTACCCTCGAAAGTCAGCGTGGGCGATTCGTCCGACCCGTAGGAACGAGGCTCCTTCAGCGGCAAGGTCAGCGAGTTTTGCACGGCCGGCTGTGATGGATCGACCACGAGCGGCAGCGCACTGCCGTCGCAGGGCGGCACTTTCGCTTGCAGCTGGTCCACCGTGCAATGAGCGTAGGGCTGCGAGCTGACATTGACTTCGGCCGGCAGCGTCCCGGATTGCGTGGTGTCCGGATTCGAAAAATCAGTCGCGAGCATGCGCGGTTGCTTGTCGACGGTGATCGTCACCGACGGATCCGGATTCGAGAATTGCGGAAAGGTGCGCAGGGTCGGCGAGCGCAGGCCGTTCGTAGAACTGGAGATCGATAGGTTGGCCGAGCGCGGATGATGCGGCTCGACGATCTTGCAGCTCGATTCGCCGGTCACCGTGGGGATACCGTTGATCGAATACGGCGCTCCGGTCGGGTCGCCCACGCAACCGTGCAAGTCTTCGAAATCGCCCGGATTGGTAGTCACTGGACGTCGACAAGGGGCGTCGAAATCCTCGACGTCGATCACCGCGACCTGACCGTTGCTCAACATCGCAAAGCCAAACACGCCACGCAGATTCACGGGTCGCGCGCCGTCGCTGAAGTCGCTATTCGGACGGTACTCCGTGCGTGGCCCGCTCGCGTCTGGATTCGGATCGCAAGTCAGCCCGAAGCTTCCCACGCCCGTCCCTGGATCGGGGTTCGGAAAGTCGCGCATCACGAAGCTGATGTCCTTCACCGGCGCGCTGAAACGCAGGCGATCGGGCGGCATGTACGGCTGCCGGGGCGCGCCTGGGAAAATCAATGGCGTGCGAGTGTTCGGATCCTGCGAGACCTTGGCGAGATCGAAAACCATCACGCTGGCCGTGGGCTGATCTTGCTCGTCAATCGCGTACACGAATTGCTGGCCGGTAGGCGACAGTGGGCTGACCGCGACGCGCGAGGTCGTAACGACGCGATTCGGAGTGGAGTAGGAGTACGGCAGGAGCGGTGCCAGCTCTTTGGCAGCGCAGGGATGGGAGACGTCCAGCACGTGGACCACGGGCCTACCGCGATCCGCGACGTACACGAGGTCGTCCGCAACCGCAAAACCCCCGGGGATTGGCAGCGCGCTCATGTCAGGCGCTGGGTAGGGCGGCTTGAGGCACACGCTCGTATCCGTGCCGTCGGGGGGCTGGAGATCGGGGGGGAGCATCGGCGCGAGCGGGGTCGTCGGTGCATTCGCGTCCAACGCCACGGTGGCTTCGACCTCGCACTCAGGGAAAGCGCCGGGGTCTTGGTCGAGCAAGTGCTGTGCATCGACGAGCACGAGCTTGTGCTCGTCCGGCAGCGCGACCAACAACTTGCGGCGCCCCGCGGGACCACCCTCCTGGGTCAGATCTGCCAGGCAAGTATCCCCGGGCTTGGCTAACGGGGGCCCTTGCGGCTCCCCACTGCAGCTCGCGAGCGGCGGAGAGCCGCCAACCTTGGGAGGATCGACGACCACGGCGATGTCGCCCGGAGCGGAGCTCAGATGGCAGGCCGACCAGGTCGTCAAATCACGTGCTGCTTCGCCTGGTTGTGGCGGCAAAACGCAGGTCGTGGGCAGCGCGAAAATGCCGTTCTTCTCGAGGCCGCTCACACCCACGAAGGTCGCCGCACCACCCGGCGTGGTCACGATTGCGCCAGGCTGCGCGCCGACGCGCAGGAAGGAATAGCCCGGGGTCGTCTGATCGATGTCGACGATCGACTGTGCGTACAGATCGACCACCGCGACCTCGTTGGTCGCGGTCTGCGTGACCAACGCCAGCGTGTGACGCGTCGCAAGCTCGTAGTCGGGGCATTCGTCGAGCTTGTGACCCGAGGGAGAATTGTCGGCACCGCGACAGACGAAGCTCACGCGCCCGCTCGATTGCATCGCGTGCAGATCGACCGTGATCGGGGTCTGCGAACAGGACCCGAGCAGCAGAGCCCAAGCGCAGATGGCGAACGCCGCTAGTTTCAGCCGATCGAAGGACGAAGGCGAAAGTCGAGAAAATATCTTCACTTGGAGGACCGAGGGGACTTGGGAGCACCGACACTCGCGACAATCGCTGCGTAAGTTTGGGGGAAGCGCTGATCCAAGCTGATGACGCCCAGATACGAATCGAGGAAGTGACCCAGGTACGCGAGCCCGCGCACGCGGTCGACTGCCAAGGCGTACGGGCCGCGGCCGGTGTTGACGATCGCCTCAATCAAGCGCCTTTTCGGGTCGTACACGAAGATGCGCCGGGAATCGAAGCAAACCACGAACACGCGACGCTCGAGGTCATAGGGCCCGGCGTCGTCTCGATAGCGAGTGCCTGGCACTTTGACGTCACCGAGGATGACGCGCGAGGGGCCCGCGGTCAGCGCCACCGAATCGGTAAATGACGGCAGCTCATTGGTTCCGGAGAAGCTGAGGTCGGCCGTCATCGCGCCCACCAGCAGCGAAGCCGGCGCGCGACTGGCCACATAGACCTCGGGCTGATGCGCCGCGCGCAGGCAATTTTGACATTGGCCCGGGTCCGCGCCCGGTGCGCAGGCACCCGCGGCAGCACGGCAAGCTTGGTAGTCCAACTGCCGCTCGCTGTCGTCGATCGCGATCCCACGTGAATCGAAGTTGAGCGAGTTGGCGGTGATCGGCACCGAGGCCGCTTCCCGCAGCGCATAGCGCGTGTAGTTTGCGAGCGCCGTGTCGGTGTCCGTCGCCTCGTCGCGCACGCGCAACAGGTCGATCTCCGGTGCCGTTCGGTACGCGACCAGAAATCCGACCGCCGGCGGAAGCCCGGCCGCAACCTCGACTTCCGGCAAGGCAGCGATGGCCACGGGGCTGAGCGACAAATTGCCCAAGATGCTCACCAGCCTCGGCCCGCCGTTGGGGCTCCAAGCATTGGCGTAGAGCGACACACTGCCCGTGGTCTGATTGGTGATGGCCACGAAGTCGCCATGGGCGGTCGCGTCGATCGCGTATGGCTCGGCGGGCTGCTCGAGCTGGTCGGGATTGTCGGCTTCCGATGTCGAATCGCCCGCGCGGTGCCGCTCGTCGCAACCGTTGTCGTTGCTGCCGTTTTGGCCGCAGGCGAAGTGGCCGTCGTGTAGATCGATCCAGTGCAGCGTCGAGTCACCGCGCACCGGCACGAATAGGCGCGATGGATTGTCCGGACTCGCGTCTGGGCTCGTGCGCCAGATCACGTCCGTGGCAAACGCACCGATACCGACCGCATCGACCAACACACTGGCCGACTCGTCTTGCGGGTGGACCGGGTCGAGCGATTGGCAACGCCCGGGGTTGAGCACTACGTCCGCTTGGTCACGATCTCCGAAGGCGCCGCACGGCTTCGTGTCGACCGGGTCGACACAAAAATAGCTCGGCACCCGCTCCGGGTCGTCCGTCGGGATCCCCTCCACCCCCGGCGCGTCACAGATGTCATCCCCTTGGCAGTCATCCGTCTTGGTGCAGTTTCGCGGCACCAGATTGCGCAGCAAATCCAAGTCGTATGACAGAACCGAAGCCGCGCGATATTGCAGGTCGAAATCGCTGTTCGCGACGTACAAGTAGCGGGGCGCGCAGTCGCTCTTGTCGCTCGTGCAATCACGGTCGCTCTTGGACAGCCCGTCGAGCGCCACCCCGGTGGGAAAGTAGAGCTCCTCGAGTGGAGGAGGTTTGCCGTCGCCGGGAGGGTAACAAGAGTTCAGGAGCAGCACCGAAAGGGCTGCGAGAAGTGACAGGGGTCGCATGCGCGGGCGGAGCCTAATGGCGAGTGCCACAAGTCGCAATCATTGCGTCCACTGTCTGCGCACAGCGTCGGCGCCCGCCTCGATTATCGAGTCAGCGCTTCGATTGCGCTCGACGCTCGCGGGCCTTCGACGCTGCACGCGCGTCTACTGGTTGTGCTAAGGATGAAGAAAACGTCAGCCGAGATCGAGGATGATTACACCGCGTTCGATGTCATCTTCACTGGGCTTGGGCTCCGGCGCTGGGTGGTACACGTCGATTGGTAATTCGAGCCGGGGGCGATCGAGTTCTTGCCGACGCTGCACGTCCTCTTCCCGCCGCCGGATCTGATCGATAATGAACGGAGGAAGCATCGCTCGAGTCCTCGCTTTCTGTCAGGGCTTGCGCCGGGAGTACTCTTGAACTGTAGCCACCCGTAGACTTGGGTCAAGACCTCAGCCGCGGATCCAAGTTCATGGGAAGGTTGAGGTTTTCGGTCGGTGGTCGGTGGGTGGCCAGAGCAGGGCATCCTACCCGTGAGTCGGCGGCGGGAAAAAGCCCGGCCAACAGCAGTTAACGCAGGACGACGCTCGTTGGTTTCGCGGCTAGAGTACGGCCAGATGGCGACTTCGTTAGCACCCGCGGCGCCAGATCGGCCCCCGGGCGGGTCGAGGGTTGGCGGGCGCTGGCTCTCAATTTCGGCTGCCGCTGCACTGTTTTTTCTGTTTCTGTCCCTACCCGGGTCCGCCTGGGGCAAGGGCTTCGAAGTTGCTGACACCGGTTGGGAGGGCACGAGCGAACTGTACGCCTTGGCCCAACAGGAGCTCGGAAAGGCGAAGGTCGAGGTATTGGCCTCGGCCGACTTCGAACGTCTGAGCAAAGACGATGCCTTGCTCGTCCTGCACCCGGAGCGGGAGCTCGACTACAACGAGCTGTCGGCGTTCCTGCGCGCCGGTGGGCGGATGGCGGTGCTCGACGACCGCGGCGAAGCGGCGCATTTTCTGGCCCGCTTCCAGATTCATCGCGTCGAAGCACCGCGCAACCCGGCTCAATCCTTGCGCGACAATCCGAACCTCGCGATCGCCGTGCCAGCGGTCGAACAAGTCGCGGGGCAAGAACAAAACCGGCATCCGGTGGTCGTGGGGGTGGATCGCGTGGTGACCAATCACCCGACCGCGCTCGTGCACCCGAATCTGACTCAGGTTCTGAAGATCCCCGCGCTGGGTGAGCCCGACGCGACGCTCGCGGTAACGGGCATCATCGCCAAGAGCGGGCGCTTGTTTGCGATGGGCGACCCGTCCGTAGTGATCAACCAGATGCTCCGCTACCCCGGCAATCGGGCCTTCGCCAGCGGCTTGCTCAAGTACTTGGTGGAGAACGACGCGGGCGTCAGCCGCGGCGGCAAGCTGTACATCCTGGCCAACGACTTCGGCCAAAAAGGCCATTTCGGCGGCTCGCGCGGAGCGCTCGCCGAGTTGTCGAACCTGTCCGAGACGCTCGCTGGTTTCGCGACCGAGCTGGAGAAGAATGGTCTTCCGGGCACGCTCTCCCTGGCGCTCGCGGTGTTGGCTGGAGGAGGCGCGCTGGCTTGGGCGATCAATTACAGTTCACGCCGCTATCGTCGCTCGGTGCCGCGCTACGCGCTCGCGCCGCTATTGGTTGCGCAAGGGGGGCTCGCCGGCCGCGCGGCCGTCCTATCTGCGCCGACGACTGATCCCGCCCTCGTGCTGCTCGAGCTCCGCGCCGCGTTGAGTGAAGCGCTCGCCCATTGGGTGGGCTTGTCGCGGCTCGCTTCGCCCGAACAAATCGTCGCTGAATTGGCCAAAAAATCGCAATTCAACCCCGCGCGCGTGCGGGAGATCGCCGAGCTTTTTTCTGCCTTGGCCGAGGGGCAAGCGCCGATCTTGGCCCGCAGACGACTGAAATTGGCGAAGGATCGCCTGGCCAGCCTTTCGCGAAAGGTGATGGAGATCCTCGCCGAAATCGAGGAGCGTAGCGCAATCTAAGTCGTGACCGCGGGAGAGCCGCGGGTACCGAGGTCAGCCGTATTTTTCATGCAAGCGTTGAACGTCAGTGAGATCGAGGCCGCGCGTGAGCGGCTCTCCGAAGTCAGGCGACAGGTCAGCCGCGTCTACATCGGCGACACGAACTCGATCGACCTGATGATCGTCGCGCTCTTGGCGCGTGGGCATGTGCTCTTGGAGGGTGTGCCCGGGATCGCCAAGACCACGCTGGTCAAGGCCTTCGCTGTCACGCTCGGTTGTTCGATTCGGCGCGTGCAGTTCACGCCCGATCTGTTGCCCGCCGACATCACGGGCACCTACGTCCTCAATCCCAAGGACGGCACCTTTTCACTGCGCGCGGGTCCGATCTTCGCCAACGTGCTCTTGGCGGACGAGATCAACCGCGCTCCGGCCAAAACTCAGTCTGCGCTGCTCGAGGCCATGCAGGAAAGACAAGTGACGATCGAGGGGGATCGCTTCGAGCTCCCCGATCCATTCTTCGTGCTCGCCACGCAAAATCCGATCGATCTGGAGGGCACGTATCCCCTGCCCGAAGCTCAAATCGACCGTTTCTTGGTGCGGGTGCCCATGGGTTACCCGAACGAGCGCGATGAAGTACAGATGCTCCGTTCCCACGGCATCATCGCACCCGAGCCATTCGCGGTGCTGTCCGGCGCCGACGTGCTCCAACTTCAATCCATTGCCGCGCGCGTCCACGTCGAAGAGGATCTGTTCGAGTACGCGGTGGCGCTCGCCAACTTCACGCGCAGTCACCCCCGCGTCGTGCTGGGCGCCTCCCCGCGCGCGTCGCTCGGCCTCTTGCGCGCGGCCAAGTCACACGCCGTGCTCAGCGGTCGCCCCTTCGTGACCCCCGACGACGTGCGCGTAGTCGCCTCGCCCGTACTCGCGCACCGCCTGATCCTCACCCCTGAACTCGAGGGCGACTCGCGTGCGAGAGCTGCACTAGTCGAAGAAGCACTGCAAAAAGTGAGCTATCGACGCGCGGTCCGCCCGGTCTAAGCGCTCTTCCCCCAACGTGAACGTGAACGTACTCGTGCGCGATCTCACTCACCGTCTCTGAAGAATGAGCGATCGCGCCCCCGCATCGCACCTCACATTCGCGCGCATTTCCCAAGCGCGGACGGCCTCTGGGTGCCGGAATGGGACGCCGAAGGCTGTGACGCACGCGACGGGCGCGTGACCATCGAAAATTATCCTCCCGGACGGAGACACGGGCACGTTTACGTACAGTAGCCGGATCGTGGGCTGAGGACTCTTTATGCCGCGACGACTTCCAGGCCGCCGTTGCGGAGGCCGCGGCGGTAGGCGCCGGGGGCGGAGCCGACCGCGCGCTTGAAGGCTTTGCTGAAGGCGGCCTCGGAATCGTAGCCGACTTGGGCCGCGACCTCGGCCAGGGTTTGCTTTCCTTCACGCAGCATTCCTGCCGCCTTTTGCATGCGCCAGCGGGTCACGTACGAGAGCGGGGGTTCGCCCACCAAGCGCATGAAGCGCGATGCGAAGGCCGAGCGTGACATCGCGACCTTCGAGGCCAAAGACTGCACGGTCCAGTCTTGCTCGGGGTTCTGGTGAATGTGCCCGAGCGCCGCGCCGATTTGCGCGTCTGCCAACGCGCCGAGCCAACCGCTGCCATTGGCAGGCAAGCTTGCCAAGTGACCGCGCACGATCTGAATGAAGAGGACGTCCGCCAAGCGGGCGATCACCGTTTGGGAGCCGGGACGCCCCGAGGCCGCTTCGCAAGCGATGAACTTGAGAGTGGGCTCGAGCCAACGCACGGATTTTCCCATCTCACCCTTGAGCGTGATCACTGGCGGCAGCACGGACAAGAGTGGGTTATTCTTGCGGTCTTCGAAGCGGAAGCGACCGCTGACGATGGTCGCCGATTCGC
This sequence comes from Pseudomonadota bacterium, assembly GCA_037200885.1. GTDB lineage: Bacteria > Myxococcota_A > Polyangia > Polyangiales > Polyangiaceae > PMG-095. The sequence goes on along the minus strand of JBBCIN010000002.1, from coordinate 1,297,024 downwards.
CACCCCCGCCGACGCGGAACACGTTGCCGTCGCCGCGAGCGCGACAAACCAGCAGCTCCTCGAGTGGCTCTGCCGTCGCGTTCGGTTCGTCGATCAGAGAATGCGCGTGGCCGTGCGGCAACGCGACGATGTCTCCCGCGCTCAGCTCGATTGGATCTTCGCTGCCGTCGACGAGCAGTCGGGCGCGCCCCTCGAGCACGACGTGGAACTTCGCGTCCTCGCCGGCGCGAATGCGGATCCCCCACGGAGCGGTGGCCTCCATGCGGCCATAGCAAGCGGCCACGACGCGAACGGTGTCCAAAACATCGGTAAGTACATCCATGATTGCCTCGCCAAACGAACGCTTAGACAAGTCAGGCGCGCTAAACCGCGCTGACCGTCCAGTCAGACGAATACACATGCCATTAAGACAGAACCCACCTGACCGTCCAGTCAGATTCAACTGCACAATAAATGGCAATATTTTCCGCTAGTTCGCGCCGGGGGTCCCAGACCGGCCGACGGACCGACGCTAGGCGCGTCGAAGCTGAGGGGCGCTCAGGCCGCCAGTGACGATAAATAACGGAGCCCGGAAGCGATCGGCTCGCGATGGGCAAACTTCAGCTCCAGGGCCAGCAGTTCTCGCTCGAGATCGCGCCCCAGCGCGCCGGTCTCGCCCCATTTACACAGGCACTCGAGCAAATTCCAACGCAGCAGCCACTCGTCCGGAAAGTGCACCGCCAACTGGTCGTGAATGGCGCGGAACACGGGCAGCGCGCCGCTCCCAGCCTGGTTCCTGAATGCCTCGATCGCGCGCTCGTACAAAGAGAGCAGCGCCCGCTCGCGCGTCGCGAGCGTCCTCGGCTTCGGAACGCTGTGCCGCGCCGGTTCAGCCGTTGGATGGAAGGCGGGATCCGCGGCGCCCGCGTGAGCCGTGAGTAACTTCGGGGCCACGAACAGCGCGTACTCGGCACCTCGCTCGCACAGCCCGGCGCGCTCGGAGTCGAGCCGGTAGTCGAGTAGGCGCGCGCATAGCAGTCGGCCGCGCGCATCCAACGCCGTGCTCGCGAGCTCGCCTTCGAGCGCCGTACCAGAAGCGAAGCGTAAGCGTACGCGCCGACCGATGGGGCCGAGCTCGCGCAGCTCGGCACCGTCCGCGAGGGGGCCAAACGGTAAGTGATAGCCGCGGACGCCACTGTCGAAGACTTGCGACAGGCTCCCCTGCTCGCCCCAACCGACGCGTCCCTGAAACGTCAAAAGGCCGCCCGTGGCGTCACCGGACACAGCGCGGAGCGTGCCGCTGACGAAGCGCTGCTCGCCAAAGTGAAGCGTCGCCAGCTCCTCGCTCGCGAGCGCAGCGGCGAGTGAAGCGTTGCCCCCCTTTCGATGGGTGAGCGCGGCGTCCACCTCGGCCAAGACCGAAAATAGCTGCTCGAAGTCGCGCGCGACGAACAATTGCGGTTGTGTGCGCGTGATGTCGTAACCTTGCTCCACGCACTCCGCGCCGAGCGGCAGCTTTCGAACCGAAGCGTCGTGGCAAGCGTGGCTCTCCCAGAGCGACGACAGGAGGCCGGCGCCGTACAGGCGATAGTCACGCGGCGTCCCGACCAGGCCGTACTCGGCCGTCCACCAATATAGACGCGACACGCGGCTGGCTTCGCTTGCGACGGTCGCTTGCGAAAGTGCAGCTTCGAGCCGCGCCTCGGCTCGCTTCAAGAGCTCGGGCGGCGCGCCGCGCGTCTCTTTGACTTCGGACAGCTCGAAAATCGCGGCATACACCCGAGCGTCTTCCGGCGAAGAGAATGCCTTCTTGCCCACCTCACCGATCGCTCGCAGGTAGGCCGCGTAGCGCGCGTCCGTCAAAATCGGGGCGTGGCCAGCCGCCTCGTGGATGATGTCTGGCGCAGGGGTGTACGTCAGGTGATCGATCGAGCGCATGTCCGCGGCGATCGGCAAAATGCTGGCCGCTTGAAATTCTTGGAACGCGCGGGGCGGAATGAAGCCATCCACGCACACCGCGCTCCAACCAAAGCGCGAAAGGCAAACGCTCATCTCCGAAATGCGCGGGATGCGCTCGACCGAGATGCCGGTCTGGGCGAGGCCCTCTCGATAGGCCGGGTGCGCAGTGTGCTGCAGCCGCTGATAGGTCTGGAGCAAGACGAAGCGCCAGACCGCTTGATCGACCTCGTTGTATTGCGCGTAGTCTTGTTCGACGACGTAACACCGAAGTTCGTGTGGGACGCGCGAGAGGTCGCTCATGCAAACCCCAAACTATAGCATGGGGCTACAGCGTCTCGGTCAGGACGCTCGGCACGGGTACGGTCGGCATGGCGAATGCTTGGCCAAAAGACAGGAAAAACGCGCCGGGGAAGCTCTGGTAGCCCGGGCTCAACGGAAAGCCCCAATCGGCTCGCAGCACGATCCGGTCGAACTCCGGGAACAGCACGCGGAGGCCCAGCCCGACGCTTTGCTTGAGTTGAAAGTTCTCGACGTGGTTCTTGGCGTCGCCGACGTCATAGAACGCCGCCGCTCCGACCTGAGCCGACAGGATGTCGAGCGAGGTACTGCGCAGCTCGGTATTCAAAGAGACCACCTTGGCGCCCGGGAATGCGCCCGGCGCGTAGCCGCGCAATCGATTGTCCCCGCCCAGCACGAAGCGACGATTCAAATAGTTACGATAGCGATCGAGGAATTCGCCATCGATGATCAGACGGCCGAAGCCCAAGCGGGGAGAGACGAAGCGCAGCGCCGTTTCGAAGAGCGCATCGTCGCGACCGAGTGAAGCGTGCTCGATATTCGAGCCGATCACCGGTCGAACGAAACCGTCCGCTAGGGGCAGCGTGTAAGCCAGCGTCGCTTGCGAACCCACCAGATCACGCGTGGAGCCAACCTTGCTACTCGCAGCGTACATTCGCAGGAGTAGGTCGTGCCCACGCCGGTAGTCCTCCTGTAAGCCCAAGGTCTCGACGTCGAGAAGCGAACGGAAGTCCGTGCGGTGGGCATGTAGCTGCACGAAGGGGCTGATTCGCTGATCGGAGACCGGTAGCTCTATGGCAATGAATCGCTGGACGGCCAGCGGCGAGTAGCCGGACAAATCATCCGTGGTGTAGACCCGCCGGTCCGCCTCGAAGCCGACGGAGAGGTCGTACTTGAAGCGCCGACCGAAGGAGCGCACGAGCTCGTAGCCGCCGTACAGCCGATCGCGATTGTACTCTGCGGGGATGCCAGCCGTCGTGTCGACGGTGACACCGACGAAGCGGCGCGCGATGTCGTGCCGCCACAAGATCGACGTGCCCCACGACCAGCGGGTATCCAACGAGTACAGCGGCTGACCATAGCGAAACTCACCGAACGAGCCCTCGCTGTCGCCGCTAAAGCGATTTTTGATCAAGCTCCCCGTCAGTGCCACTTGCTGGTGTGAGCCGAACAAGCGCCGGTGCGCGAGCGACACGCCGAGGGAATACGTGGCTGGGTCTAGCGTGAATAGAGCGCCGACGACGGCGTGCAAACCGAACAGATTCTCTTCGCTCGGGTTCAGCACCAGCGAGGTGATGTTCGAGTTGGACAACTGCAAGGCCCAGTTGAGGCGCAAGCTCCAGACGTCTTTGGTGATGACCAGCACGCGCACCCGGTCGGATCTCGTGCCCTTTACTGGCACGACCAACACGATCGAGAGCTGCTGCAGGCTGCGCAGGTTGCGTGCAGTCTCCTGCGCATACAGGGCGCGGTACGGCTCACCTTCGCGGAACAAAAGCTCCCGCCGAAGCACGTGCTCGCGCGTGGTGGCGTGGAACACGTTCACGAAGTCCGGCATCGGGTCGCGCTCGTCGAACACGTCGAGCGGGATGATCTGGACGTCCTCGATCATTTTGCCCTCGGGCGCGTCCTCCAAGCTGAACCCGCGTTGGGCGAGATTTTGCCGGATGACGCTGCTTTCGAGCGCGGAATAGCTGTCGTGTTCCGGGAACGGAACGGACGGAACGGACGGAACGGGCTCGGCGCCGGCGGCAGTGAGGCTCAGGCTCGAGCAGCACGCGAAAGAAAGGCCGAGCCAGCGGTTCAAGTCTACCTAAACCTAGGATAGTCTGTCCCTTCCGTGCAGGTCCACCCGACTCGCACCAGCATCGATCTTGCAGCGGCAGCCCTGGTCGCGGTCGCAGCTGGGCTTTTGATTCAGAGCGGCCCCGTCGTGGCGTGGGCGGGCTCTTTGCTCGTGGGCCTTGCGCTGGCGCGCGCGGTAACCGAGTTCAGCGTGAATCGCATTCGCAATGCGGGCTTCGAGATGCTTTGGCGAGGCGAGGCGCGTAGCGCCCGCACCAGCCGCGGCGAGTTGCTGGAGATCGAAGCCGAAGTGCGCAATCGAGACTCCCGCGCCGCCCGCTTCGTCGGCCTACGCGCCGTGTTTGCGCCCGAGCTCGCGATCGAGATCGTTCCCTCCCAGGGCGAGGTGCCCGCGGGCGGCCGGCTGCGGGTCGTACTGCGCGTCTCGGGCCGGCGCGTCGGTCGCTTCGGCATCCATGGCTTGTCGCTCGAAGTGCAAGGCAACCCAGGCCTGTACGAGGTGCCGTTGACGTTCGCGAACCCGTTCGGGGTAGAGGTGATGCCGCGCGCCTATCAGGCGTTCGCGCATCAAGCCCGTGGCGGGCGCAGCCACCGCACCGCCGATCGCGGCCGCCCGGGTCCGGCTGCCGGCGATGGCGAACAACTCCGCGAGCTACGCGAGCACCGCGCGGGAGACGCGCTCCGCCGCGTGGCTTGGAAAGCGACCGCCAAGCGCGGCCGGCTGATGGTGCGCGAATACGAGCGTGAAGAGCGGGACGTCGTATGGCTCGTGCTCGACGCCTCGATCGAGCTCGGCGCGGGCAACCCCGGCTACACCCCGCTCGATCGCGCGATCGACGAAGTGTCGGGGTATGCCACGCGCCACGCGGCGCGCGGTGATCGCATCGGTCTGTGCGTGGTCGGCGCACGCACGCTGCATTTGCTCAAGCCCGATCGCGGCACGACGCACACCGCGCGGATCTTGCAAGCGCTCAGCCAAGCGGCAACCTTCGTCGATGCCGACCGCAGTGGTCTGGACGAAGCCGACGTGGCCGTGCGCGTGCTCGAGCACATGCGGCCGCTCGATCCGGCTCTAGCCGAGCGCGTGCGAGCGAGCGAGCTCGATCGCATCGCGCGACGCGCGGATCGCTTGCGGGCGCGCGCGCCGTTCGAGGCGCACGAGGTGCTCGCGGGTTCGCGCCGCGAGCGCAGCTTGCGCCGTTATTTGCTGGCCTTCGGCCTCAGCTGCCCGGCGCGGTTGGAGCCCGACCGACAGCGGACCGATCTGGAGCTCACGCGGGTCTTGTCCGAGATCAGTCGAGGCAAACCGCGGCCGAGCTTGATCTACGTATGGTCTCCAACGCCCGACCCGACCAGCCGCGGTGCGCTCGAGCGCGCGCTCGCGCAGCAAGCCCGGCGGCGCCACGAGCTCCACTGGGTGCCGATGCGTTTCGATTTGGACTTGGACAGCGCGGCGCCGGGCGCGTCCGAGCCCGTGCTCACCGCGCTCGTCGCTCAGGCCCGGGCTGCGCACGAACGCGGTCTGCTCGCGCTCGCGCGCTTGGGCATCAAAGTCGTTCGCGTACGCTCAATGCCCCGCGTCGGCCTCGCGGGAGCGAAGCTCGCGCGGGTCGAACACCAGCACGTCGCGATCGATGACCGTGCGCTCGTCGACCTTCACTCGCACGTGCCAGCTGCCCAGGACCTGCCCCTGCCGAAGTAACACGGGCAGGTCGAGCCGACTCTCCCCGACCCGCGCCGCGGCCTCTCCGACCTCCGTCACTTGATCCGCGCCGGCATCGCTTTTACTGGCCTTGGCGCTGAGCGGGCGCGCGATTTCCCAACGCACGCGAACCGAGCGCGCCAGTGGCGCGCGAAAATCCAAGCGAATGCCGCAGCTCTGCTTGATCGGGTCGAGCTCGAACGGCAGTTCTTTGCGGTCTTGGATCTGACCTCCGAAAAATACTCCAAACGCCGCGCGTTCGACCAAAGGGTCCGACTCCGGCTTGCTCTGACATCCGAACAGCCCGAGCAGGCTCGCCGCGAGGAGCCAGCCGCGGACGCTCAACGCTCGAGCTCCGCGGCCATGCGCGCGAAGTCTGCGACGGCGAGGGTCTCACCGCGCGCGTCCAGATCGATCGCGGCGCGCTCGGCGGCGGCGGCCAAGGTCTCACGATCGGCGCCGCAGACATTTTCCCAGGCGTTGCGCAGCTTCTTCCTTCGCTTCTGAAACGCACCGCGGACCAGCGCGCGAAAAGCCGTCGTCTCCGCCACGCGCAAAGCGCGCGGCTTCAAAAGCACCACCGCTGAGTCCACTTCCGGTTGCGGATAGAACGCGCCACGACGAATCACCAGCGCGCGCTCGACCTCGAAGGCCGCCTGCACGAACACCGACAGCGCGCCGTAGTGCTCGGAGTTGGCCTTGGCGATCAAGCGATCGACGACCTCCAGCTGGAGCAAGAAGATCACGCGCTCGACTTCACCGGCCATGTGCACCGCAGCCTCCAAGAGCGGGCCCGAAATCTGGTACGGCAGGTTGCCCGCGAGCACGAACGGGCGCGGCGCGTCCTTCAGCAACTCGCTGACGCTGACGGCCTTGGCGTCCGCCTCCTCGACGCGCAATTGCCCGCTGGCGATTTCGGCCGCAAACAGCTCCGCCAGAGCCGGCACCAGATCACGGTCGCGCTCGACGGCCACCAGCCGCCCGGCGCGGGTCAAAAGCGGCCGCGTCAGCGCGCCGAGCCCCGCACCCAACTCCACCACGCTCGCGCCTTGTGGCACGAGATCGGCGATGCGCTGAGCGAGCTGCTCGTCAGCGAGGAAATTCTGCCCGAAATGCTTTTTGGGACGGAGCCCGCGGCTTTGCAGCTGGGCCTTCGGGCTCCACTGACTCAATGGGCCGGCTTTTCCTCGCTGGCCGCCGCTTCGGTCTCTTCTTCCGTGCCGGCGGCGAGCGCCGCGTAGTTTTCACGGTGGCCGAACGACAACTCACTCAAGACTTTCATGCGCGGCGGCGGCGGATCGCCGTACACCTCGAGCTCGGCGGCGGCCCACAGCTCGCGCGCGAGCAAATCGGTATATTCGGCGCCGTGCAAGTCCCCGTCGAACTTGTCGAGCGCTTCGTCCGCGGCTTTTAGATCGAGACGGACGACGACCGGGTCGATGTCTTCCTTCTTGATGAAGCGGTCGGTCAGCAGGGTCGCCTTGTCCGCCGAAACTTCGGCAAAACCACGACCAACCGCGACGGCGTGCTTCTCGGCCCCGAGTTGGTAAGTGACGATGCCGGTCGCCAGTGCCGTCATGAGTGGCACGTGCCCCGGCAATACGCCGAACTCACCATCGATACCGGGCGCCGTGAACTCACTCACGTCGGCCGCGAGCTTCAGACCGTCCGGCGTCACGATCTCTAGATGGATCGTGTCAGCCATCACGCAGCCGCCTGTTTCAGCTGCGCGGCCTTGGCCTTGGCCTCTTCCACGTTGCCGACCATGTAAAACGCTTGCTCGGGCAGATCATCGAGCGAGCCGGACAAGATTTCCTGGAAGCCCGCGATGGTCTCCTTGAGCGTCACGAATTTACCGGTCAAACCGGTGAATTGCGCCGCGACGAAGAACGGCTGCGAGAGGAAGCGCTGGATCTTGCGGGCGCGCGCCACGACCAATTTGTCGTCTTCGCTGAGCTCGTCCATACCCAAGATGGCGATGATGTCCTGCAGATCCTTGTAACGCTGCAGCGTCTTCTGCACTTGGCGAGCAATGCCGTAGTGGATGTCGCCGACGATCTGCGGCGAGAGCATGGTGCTGGTCGAGTCGAGCGGATCGACCGCCGGGTAAATGCCAAGCTCGGAGATTGCGCGCGAGAGCACGGTGGTGGCGTCCAAATGCGCGAACGCGGTCGCGGGCGCGGGGTCGGTGAGATCGTCGGCCGGCACGTAGATCGCCTGCACGCTAGTGATCGAGCCCTTCTTCGTGGACGTGATGCGCTCTTGTAGGCCGCCCATCTCGGTCGACAGAGTGGGCTGGTAACCGACGGCGCTCGGCATGCGGCCGAGTAGCGCGGACACTTCCGAGCCCGCCTGGGTGAAGCGGAAGATGTTGTCGACGAACAAGAGGACGTCCTGGCCCTCTTCGTCGCGGAAGTACTCGGCAGCGGTCAGCGCGGACAGCGCAACGCGGGCGCGAGCGCCCGGCGGCTCGTTCATCTGGCCATAGACCAGTGCCGTCTTGCTGAGCACGGTCTCGCCGCTCTCCAGCTTGGACTCGCTCATTTCCAAGTACAGATCGTTGCCTTCACGGGTGCGCTCACCGACGCCGGCAAAGCAGCTCACGCCGCCGTGCGCCTTGGCGACGTTATTGATGAGCTCCATGATCAGCACGGTCTTGCCGACGCCAGCGCCACCGAACAGACCAATTTTGCCGCCCTTACGATAGGGAGCGAGCAAATCGATGACCTTGATGCCGGTCTCGAAAATTTCGACGTTCGTGCTCTGGTCGACGAAGGGCGGCGGTTCGCGGTGAATGCTGCGATGCTGCTTGGCGTTTACCGGACCCCCACCATCTACCGGCTTGCCGATGACGTTGAGGATGCGGCCCAGCACTTCCCTGCCGACCGGCATTTGAATCGCTTCACCCGTGTCGGTCACTTCCGCGCCGCGCACGAGGCCTTCGGTCGCGTCCATTGCGATGGCGCGCACGACGCCTTCACCGAGGTGCTGTGCGACCTCGAGCACGAGGTTGTCCTTCTCACCGTCGATCGAAGGATTGTTCAGCGTCAACGCGTTGAGGATGCGCGGCAACTTGCCTGCCGGAAACTCCACGTCCACCACCGGTCCGATGACCTGAGTGATCTTGCCTTTGTTGCCGGCCGTGCTCGCTGCTGTCGTCATGTTCGCTTAAGTCCTGCCTGCCTGTGAGGGTCTCGGTGCGCTACTGCGCGCCTGTTACTGGGTCGCTAACCCGGGCCGCGTGTACCACGAGCCGCCTAGCGTGCCAACGCACTCGCGCAGGCCCGAAAAACTAGTGGGATCTGGACCGAGACCGCCTGCGTCCCGCGGGTCCCCGTTTCCACTGACAGCGGTTTATAGAACGCCTGGGCGACCATGCTCTGAGCTGCGTCGCCTAGATCCCGTAGTCTCTGCCAGGTTGCGCGGCGTTCGGTGCAACCCGGCCTCGCGCGGGGGTTGCCGGCGCAGCCGATGGCTCGACGTTCGGAATCAGGGCTGGAGCACGTGACGCCGGTGTCTCGGTGTCGGGATTCTCAGTGCAGCACGACGGTGCACCCAGCGAGGTCGGCGCGACCGCCCTCGGCGCTGAGAGACTTCGCGCCGTGGACGTGCGGGCGAACGCGGCCGTCCGGTGCGTGCCTCGGGTCGCGACGATCCCAACACCGGCGATCGCGGCGACCAACAGGGCGGCCAGGATCCAGCGTCGACCTGACATCCAAGGTTTTGGAGTGGCGTGAACTACGAACGCGGCCTCGGGCAAGCTCGTCGCTGCTATGACTCCCGGCGATCCAAGCATCGGCAGGGGCGGCTCCAGCGACGCGATTGCGGAAGGCAGCTGCGCCGAAGACTGCGTCGTCATCGACGGCAGCGGCGGGGGCGTCGACGGCAGCGGCGGGGGCGTCGACGGCAGCGGCGGGGGCGTCGATGGCAGCGGCGGGGGCGTCGAGCGCGGTAACGACGAAACCAACGGCGGCACAGGCGTCGTCGCAATCACTCGCCGTAGCGACGAGGGCGTGATCGCTCGAGGGAACAGCGGTGCTGCCGGTTCGGAGACGCGCTCGGCGCGCGCGAGCTGCGCAGCCGGTGCTGGCGCGACATCGACGGCGATCGGTAGCGGCACCTGCGCCATCCTCAGGGTGACGTTCATCTTCAACGTGGCGTGGCGCCGCGCGCCGTCCGCGGCCGCGCCGGAGTTCGATGCCGGGCCCACACTCGCCGTGGCGGGCAGCATCCTGACGGTCGCGCCTCGGGTCGCGACGAGCCGCTCACGCGAAATCGGAACAGAGCTCGGTGGAGAGCTCGGCGGGGAGCTGGGCGCGCGTTTGAGGTTCGCGAAGAACTCGGCAATCTCAGCGCGACTGGCCACGTGATCTTGGGCCAAGCGCAGAATGACCGCAGAAAATTCCTCACAGTTGGCGAACCGCCGTTGCTGATTCACCGACAACGCGCGCTCGACCTCGGCCTTGAGCGGTGTGGCCCAGGTCAACTGCGGCGGCAGCGGCGGGACGCGCAACTTTTTGCTCAACAAACGCTCGATGATTGCCTCGGCACTCTGCTCTTCGGTCAGACGCCGACCCGCCAGCGCCTCCCAAAGCAAGACCCCTGCACTGAAAACATCGGCGCGCACGCCAACCTGCTCCGCGATCAGACGCTCGGGCGACAAGAACCCAAGGACCGCCCGCGGGGGCGCTGCCTCTTCCGAAATGTAATGGCGCGTGGTGAGAGGGACGAGGCGGCACACGCCGAGTGGGTCGACGCGGAAGTGTAGGGGCGCGAATTCCCCGTGAGCGAAAGGCTCCCCACTCGCAGTGGTCGTCTCATGGAGCGCGCTGAGCCCCTGCAGCGCGTCGAGCAACAAGCTCAGCGCGCGCCCCAAGCCGTAGCCGGCAAAGCCGCGCCCAGCGGGGAACTCGAACCAATCGGCGGTGGCCGGATCGATCGCGTAACCAATCCCACTCCGTCGCATCGGGACCAGCCGAGTGTGAACGCGCGACAGCCGAACCTGCTCGGCAAACGGGTTGTCCGTCCCCGCGCGCGAAGCTCTCGCCTGTTTCTGCTGTAGAAAAGTGGATGCCATCGGACTCGCCCAAACCGTGAGGCACTCTAGATCAAGGACAGCTAGAGAAGGATTACTTGCTCATGGCAAGTTGATGACTAGACGCTGCACTGATTGAGTGCGCGAAGCTCTGGCCCGATTCGCCACGCGGTTTTGGCGCTCAGAAGTCTTGCGAATGTTGCAAGCTCAGCGGGCCCTTGCGGTTAGCCTCGAGCGTGCCCGTACGTCTGTCAGCGTTATTGGCGCGGCTCGCTGAAGAGCGCGTTCAGCTCTTGTCCGGAAGCGGCGGCAGCGAACTCGTCGAAGCGCCCTTCTGCCAGTGAAGCTGCGGCGCGGAGCAGGCCACCCCAAGCTGAGCGAGCCAGCGCGCCGCCCACGCTGATGCGCCGGACACCCAGCGCCGTCAGTGCATCGAGCGTCAGATCACTCGCCCAACCGACCAGCACGTTCACGGGCTTCGGAGCAACGGCGCTCACGACCGCTGTGAGTTCCTCGCGCGTTCGAATGCCTGGAGCGTAAAGACAGTCGGCCCCCGCTTCCGCGTAGGCTCGGAGCCGAGCAATCGTGTCCGGCAGATCCGGTCGTCCGGCGATGAAGTTCTCGGCTCGTCCAACCAGGAGGGTGTCGCCGCCGCTTTCATCGATGGCCGCGCGAGCGGCGCGTAGCCGCTGGACGGCGGTGTCCAGGTCGAAGACGGGGTTCGAGGGGTCGCCGCTGGCATCCTCGATTGAAAGCCCAGCCACGCCGGTTTCGACCGCGAGCCGCACGCTCTCGGCCACGCCCGCCGCGTCTTGCCCGAAGCCGTTTTCGAAGTCGGCATTGACCGGTAGCGGCGTTGCCAGCACCAGCTCTTTCAAGTGGGCCAAGACTTGCTCACGCGTGAGCGCGCCATCCGCGCGTCCTCGAGACCAGGCGAAGCCCGCGCTGGTGGTAGCCAGAGCCTTGAAGCCGAGGCTCTGCAACAAGAGCGCACTGCCGACGTCCCAAGGATTGGGCAAGATGAAGCAGCCCGATTGGTGCAATTGGCGAAAGCCCTGGCGTTTGGCGGAAGTCGCGCTGGGCGAAGTCATGGGCGGAAGCCTGCACGATGTGTGCGCGCTCGTCACGCGCCGCGCGGAAGGCTCTGACCAAGGACGCCGGGCAGCGTGACCTTCAAAACCCGAGCCATCCTGCTGAACGCCAGCTTTAAAACAAACGCAGCTGGCCGCCTTTGTCTGTCGGCCGGCGGAAGGTGGTTTCTGGGCGGGGATGCTCCTCTCGGATGCCCATTTCGCGGGAGGCCAGGCCGAGGCGACGCGCGGTTTGGTCGAAGAGCAGGCGCACGGCTTCGATGTACGGGCCTTCACCCTGCATGCGGCTACCGAAGCGAGGGTCATTGAGCTTGCCGCCGCGCATTTCGCGCACGCGGGCCAGCACCTTTTCCGCGCTGAGCGGCAGGGCCTCGCGCAAGCGCTCGACGAACACCGGCTCGACGCTGCCGGGAAGCCGCAGTGGGATCATCGCCGCGCTGATTGCGCCCGCCCCCTGCGCGGCCTCCAAGATGTGCACGATGTCGCGATCGCTGAGGCCCGGAATGAGCGGAGCGATATTGACGGAGACCGGGATGCCGCGCGCGCTGAGGCGACGCACGGTCTCGATTCGGCGCAGCGGCGTGGGGACGAGCGGCTCCAACGCGCGCGCGACGGCTGCGTCCCAAAAAGGAATCGTGATCGTGACGGAGGCGCTGCCCTGCGCGGCAAGCTCGGCCAAAAGGTCTGCATCGCGCTCGACCAGCGCGGACTTGGTGATGACGTGCAGCGGGTTACCGTACTCGACGCAGACCGCGAGGCAGGCGCGAGTGAGACCGTAGCTCGACTCGAGCGGCTGATAGCAATCGGTATTGCCGCTGAAGAGAATGAGCTCTCCTTGCCAGCTGGGCTTCTCGAAGGCTTCGCGCAGGAGCTCGGCGGCCCTGCGCTTGACTACGATCTTGCGTTCGAAGTCCGCCCCGGCACCGAAGCCCAGGTATTCGTGCGTGGGGCGCGCGTAGCAGTAGGCGCAGCCATGCAAACAGCCACGGTAAGGATTGACGCTGAACTTGAAACCGAGATCCGGACTGTCGTTATCGGAGAGGATCTGCTTGGTCTGATCCTCGAACACGGTGAGCTCCACGCTGGGCGCTTCCTCCAGGTAGGTCACCAGCTCTTTGCGCCAGGGATTCGGCGGGTTTCTCAGCGGTAACGAGCGCATTGCCGCTTCTGACTATACACTGCGCAGCCGTTCAGTCAATGCCAACGCCGTCAAACGCCGTTCGCGAAAGTCGCTGTAAAACGTCACGTTTTAACGCGCGCGACCTTTCCTCGCTCGCGATTTGGAGTATGTCAGGTCGGTGATCGGACAGGAGACCCTCGACCGCGTGCGGCGGGAGATTGGGATCGTAGAGCTGATCGGGCAGACCGTCAGGCTGCAGAAGCGCGGTCGCAGCCATGTCGGCGTGTGCCCCTTCCATAAAGAGAAGACGCCGAGCTTCCACGTCAACGCCGAGCGTGGTTTTTATTATTGCTTCGGCTGCCATGAGTCGGGCGATGCGATCAAGTTCGTGCAGCGCATCGAGGGCCTGGAGTTCAGCGAGGCAGTGCGTGAGCTGTGCGAGCGCGCGGGCATTCAAATCGTAGAGACCAGCTCGGAGCCCGAGCGAAAGCTGCAAGCCGAGGTCCGGCGGCGTCAGCAGGAGCTGTATGACGTCGGTAACGCTGCGGCTCACTACTTCGAATTGATGCTGCGTGAACACCCGCTCGGCGGTCACGGACTGGCCGAGCTCGATCGGCGCGGCCTAGCCGCGGATTCGGCGACCGGTCCGGTTGCCGACGCGCTGCAATCGTTCCGCATCGGCTATGCGCCGTACGGTTGGGACGGCTTGGCCAAGCACTTGGCGTCCGCTGGCCTGAGCGCCAGCGCCGCGGAGAAGATCGGCGTGATCGTGCCGCGCAAGACGGGCGTCGGTTACTACGATCGCTTTCGCCACCGCTTGATGTTCGCGGTGCTGGATTTGCAGGGTCGCGTGGTTGCCTTCAGCGGTCGCGCGCTGAGCGAGCCCGAGCCGAGTGAGCTCGCCGAGCTCGGACTCGAGTCGACTGCACAGGCCGGCGCCGAGCCCCCGGCGAAGTACGTGAACTCGCCCGAGTCGCCGATCTACAAGAAGCGTGAAACCGTGTTCGGCCTGTACCAAGCGCGGCAAGCGCTCCGCTCCGGCGAGAGCTGCGTGGTGGTCGAAGGCAATTTCGACGTGATGAGCTTGCACGCCCGCGGCATCAAGCAGGTGGTAGCTCCGCTCGGTACGGCGTTCACCGAAGAGCAAGCGCGCGCGATCTGCCGCTTCTCCAAGGAAGTGACTTTGTTGTTCGATGGCGACTCCGCGGGTCGTCGCGCGGTGCAAGCATCACGCGAGCCGTGCCGCGTGGCGGGCCTGACCGCGAAGGTCGGTCTCCTGCCGGACAAGATGGATCCGGACGAGCTGGTGCGAACCAAGGGTGCCGAAGGCGTGCAGCGCGTGCTCAAGGCCGCCCGTCCGATGCTCGAGCACTTGATTGGCGCCGCCCTCGACAAGGAATTTGCGAAAGCCGACGCGCACGAGCGCGCCAGCCGTGTGCGCGAGGTCGTGCAATTGATCCGGGAGGAGGACAACCCGTCCGTCCGGCTGATGGCGCAGATGTTCGCCGATCAGGTCGCGGGCGTCCTCCACGCCGAGAATTTCAAGCAGCTCCTCGATGCCAACGCGCGCGAGATCCAACGCGGCATCGGGCCCAGCAACGACACGCCGGCCAATGAGTCGGCCGCGCCCGGCCGTGCTCGCTCGCGCGACCAAACGAACGAAATTGGCCGAGAGATCCTGGGCATCATGTTGGATTTCCCCGAGCTCCTGAACTCGGATGAGGCGTTCGAAGCGGTCGCGCTCCTGGAGGGCGATCTGGCTTTGGCGCTTGCTGCAGTGCGTCAGTGCCGGGTCGGAAACAGCATCGAGCCTGAACAAGTGCTTGCGAAGCTGGCGCCATCGATCCATCCATTCGCCCTCGCTCGCCTGGCAGCGCCTCGGCATGAATTGCCCGAGGCGGCTCGAACCGAGCTGTTAGGGAACATCGCGAAGTTGAAGAAGCTCGAGCAAAAGCAAAAGACCTCCGTCGTACTCGGAGAGCTCGCGCAAGCTGACAGGCAAGGCAATATCGAAGAGCAGAACAATCTGCTACTCGAAAAATTTGAGAACGCGCGCCGCAACCTACAACGCGGCCGTGCATAGAGAGAGGTTCTTGTGGGATCCAAAAAGTCGGAACTTTCCTCCAAGAAGGGCGCTGCAGTTGCGGCCCCATCGAAGCCGGTACCGGCCAAACAAAAGCCGAAGCCGGCCGCGGCCAAGGCGGCCAAGAATGGCTCGGCGCCCGCGCAGGCCAAGGGTTCCGATGACGACGAGGACGACGACGAGGACGACGAGGAAATCAGCTCGTCGTTTCCGCCGCCCGCGAAGGCCAACGGCAAAGCCAAAGAGCAGCTGATCACGCTCGGCAAGACCAAGGGCTTTCTCACCTACGACGACGTCCACGAGGCATTGCCTGGTGAGGACGTCGGTCCCGATCAGATGGACGACGTGCTGTCCGCGCTCGACGACGAGGAGATCGAAGTCGTCGACGACGCGAGCAACATCAAGATCGCGCCGCACCGCGGCTCGGAAGAAGACGCGCCGCCCAAGACCAAGGCCAAGGGCGGCGACAGCGAGGACGACGGGCCAGCCCCGGCCGCGCCCTCTTCTTCGGCGCCCGCTCGCACCGGCAGCGATGACGAGTACTACAAGAGTAACGACCCGGTCCGCATGTACCTGCGGAAAATGGGCAGCGTGGCCTTGCTTACCCGTGAGGGTGAAGTCGAGATCGCCAAGCGCATCGAAGAGGGCGAAAACGAGATCCTCTCGGCCATTCTCTCGAGCCCCGTGGCCGTGCGCGAGATCATCGATATCGGTGAGCGTCTACGCAACCACAAGATCCGGGTAAAGGACATCGTCCGCGACGCCGAGGACGAAGAGCACGAGTTCGACGAGGAAGAGGCGGACCGCCGCATCATTCGCCTGATCGACAAGGTGAAGCGCTCGGACAAGAAGAACCAAGAGCTGCTGGAGGAGCGCAAGGGCGCGGCCGACGTTCGCCGCAAGGCGATCGACAAGGAGCTCTCGGAAGGCAAGAAAGAGCTCGTCAAGACGCTGCAGGAGATGCGCCTGAACAAGAAGACGATCGACAAGATCGTCTCCAAGCTCAAAGCGATGATCGATCGCGTGCACCGCGCCCAGGGCAAGGTCTTCGAGCTCGAGAAGATCACCGGCACGAGCAAGGCGGATCTGAAGCGGATGATCCGCGACGCCAAGGACGACCCCGCCGCGGAGGCCGACCTGGCCAAGAAGCTCGGCGTCGACGTGAGCGAGCTCGAGATCATGGACGAGGCCCTCAAGAACGCTCAGAAGGGCGTCAAGAAGGTCGAAGAAGAGCTCAAGATCGACGTCAACGAAATGCTGCGGACGTACACGTCGATCCGCATGGGCGAGCGCAAGGCCGAGAAGGCCAAGGCCGAGCTGGTCGAAGCGAACCTTCGCCTCGTCGTCTCGATCGCCAAAAAGTACACGAACCGCGGCCTGCAGTTCTTGGATCTGATCCAGGAGGGCAACATCGGCCTGATGAAGGCGGTCGACAAGTTCGAGTACAAGCGCGGCTACAAGTTCAGCACCTACGCCACGTGGTGGATTCGCCAAGCGATCACCCGCGCCATCGCCGATCAGGCCCGCACCATCCGCATCCCGGTGCACATGATCGAGACGATCAACAAGCTCATCCGCACTTCGCGCTACCTCGTTCAAGAGTTCGGCCGCGAGCCGACTCCGGAAGAGATCGCGGAGAAGATGGAGCTGCCGCTCGACAAGGTGCGTAAGGTCCTGAAGATCGCCAAAGAGCCGATCAGCCTCGAGACTCCCATCGGCGAGGAAGAGGACAGCCACTTGGGCGACTTCATCGAGGACAAGAGCGTGGTGAGCCCGGCCGAAGCCGTGATCAACATGAACCTCAGCGAGCAAACTCGGCGCGTGCTGAAGACGCTCACCCCGCGTGAAGAGAAGGTCCTCCGCATGCGCTTCGGCATCGGCGAAAAGAGCGATCACACGCTGGAAGAAGTCGGCCAAGACTTCGAAGTGACCCGCGAACGCATTCGTCAGATCGAGGCCAAGGCGCTGCGCAAGCTGCGTCACCCGAGCCGCTCGAAGCAACTGAAGAGCTTCATCGACAGCTGACGCGTACTCCGCGGTCGCACGACGCCCAGCTCCGAATGTCGGCGCTGGGCGTCGCGCTTTTGTGAGGTGCGCGGCGCCTGCGGCGCGCGGCTTGAGACTCTCGTTGGCGCACGCTCGGACGGTAGCGCTGGGCCGCCCGCGCTTGCGCCCAAGGAAAGCATGCGCCTGTTCGGTCAGTTCTCGTAGGCCTCCATCTCATTCGCAGATCGTGATCTGGTCTTCCAAGACTTCCAGGTCGTTTTGGTTCCGGGCAATCGGCTATACTCCTTCCCGCGCGCCCGGCGCGAAGCGTGCACGCTTCGCGTGCACCTAATTTGTGAGCAGCGTCGTGCGACTCCTCAGCGCTCCCGCTCAGCGCTCCCGCTCAGCGCTCCCGCTCAGCGCTCCCGCGTAGCGTTGAGCGGAGCAATGCGACGCTGCCCACAAACTCTGGTGCGCGAGCCGCTTCGGAACACCCGAAGGGGTGCGAAGCGCAGCACGCTCGCGCCGAAGCGCGCGCCAAGCAGTTCAGCCGCATGCCCGGAAATACGTCGAGCTCACCGACTTTGGCACGATCAGATCACGATCAACGAATGAGATGGAGACCTACAAAGAGCTGACCGAACAGGCGCCTGCTTTCCACGGGCAAGGCGCGGGCGGCCCAGCGATCACAGCCGAACCGCGCAAACGCGAGTCTCAAACCGCGCGCGAAGCGCCGCGCGTCCATATACGCCGGCCGTTCAGCCGAGACGCACTCTCGGACCCACCCCGAGGGGTGCGCTTGACGGCCGCCAGCTAAGAGTGGGAAAAGTACCGCTCGCTAGGGCTTTCCCCTTCGACTGGTGCTTACCAGGGGAGTCGACGATGAGGTTTGGCATGAGCAAGAAGTACATCTCACAGATCATTCTGCTCTCCGGAGCAGTCTTAGTTGCAGGCTGCGGAGGCACGGTGGCGTTTCAAGGTGCGCAGGCCTTGTCCGTCACGGGCACACCGCCGCCTCCCCCGCCGCCGCCTCCCCCGCCGCCGCCTCCCCCGCCGCCGCCGGAACCACCGCCGCGTGTCGAGCTGCGCGACAACAAGATCGAGATCCACGAGAAGATCCAATTCGAGGTCAACAAGGCCACGATCTTGGAAGCCTCGTTCAGCTTGCTCAACGAGATCGGGGACGTGATCAAGAAGGCGATCCACGCCAAGAAGATCGCGATCGAAGGTCACGCGAGCGCCGAAGGCGACAAGAACCTGAACCTCAAGTTGTCTGACGCGCGCGCCAAAGCCGTCATGAAGTACCTGGTCGATCACGGCATCGAGAAAGAGCGCCTGACCGCCAAGGGCTACGGTTCGAGCAAGCCGATCGCCGACAACGACACCGAAGAGGGCCGAGAGAAGAATCGCCGCGTCGAGTTCAACATCGTCGAGCAAGACGTGACCTCGAAGAAGGTCGAAATCGATCCCAAGACCGGCAAAGAGAAGGTGCTCGAGGAGAAAGTTTCGGAAGTGAGGAAGGAGGAGCCCCCCGCTCCCTCCGACGCCGACAAGAAGGCGGAAGCGAAGAAGCTCGCACCGAAGCCCGCTGCTCCCAAGGCGCCTGCTGCTCCCAAGGCGCCGGTCAAGTGATCAGAATCCCAGCCTTTAGATTCGGAGAAACCCTGATGACGAAGTCCTTCGGTATGTTCATGTTGCTGGCCCTGGCCGGCTGTGGTCTTCACACGCGCACTCCGGACGAGTACCGCGATGCCACTCAGGCGCTCCTCGACACGAAGAGCGCGGAGATCAAGACCTGCTACGACGACGCGCTCAAAGGCAAAAACGACCTTGCGGGCACCGTAACGGTGCACTTCTCGGTCGAAGCCGAGACCGGCGCGCTGAGCAACGTCTCGGCCGATGCAGCGAAGACCCAAGCCCCCGAAGTCCTCACGCAATGCGTGGTGAAGTCGCTCGCGGGTCTGAAGCTCGATCCGCCGGACGGAAATCCGGGTGACGCCACGTTCGAGTACCAGTTCGTGGTCGGTCCGACACCGCCGGCTCCGGCGCCAGCCGCCAAGGGCTGAGGTTCCGTTAAACCGCTGAGATCAGGCCGTCTGGGTGCAAACCCGGACGGCCTTTTCTTTGTCCATCGCGAACGTGACCGATCTTCCTCGCGCTCGTCCGTGAATCCAGCGCTGCGCGAGGTGCGCGGCTGGATCGCGATCGCCCCTTCGCTCTTCTTTGGATTGGGCTGCCCCTCAGCCGCTCGCGTGCACAAGTGCGTGGCGTCGAAGGGTTCCGCGGTGCGATTTTTCGTTCACGTTCACGTTCACGTCGGGAGAGACGACCCGGTGCGTTTCAATCACCCGTCCAGGGGTGGCCTAGTTTCTCGAGCGACGCCTTGGCTTCGACGCGATACGGTGAATCGCGCGGGCCCAGGCGGAGGAATTCTTCCCAGTGCTTCACGGCTTCGGGTTTGAGTCCGATGGCGTGCGCGAGCAGATTGTGCGCTTCCCAGGCCCAACGCGGCGCGGGATCTTCGCTGGCGCGAGCTCGAGCGCCTTGTTGAGTTGCTCGCGTGAAGCTTCGGTCTGGTGGTTGGCGGCGAGCAGCTTCCCGTAGCGGAAGCGCCAGGTGGCGTTGTCGGGCTGGGCCTGAATCGCGAGCAGCCATTCACGCAAGGCTTGCGGCTCCTTGCCGAGATCGTAGTAGGCGTCCGCGAGCGAGGCGTGGGCTTCGTAGCGGCTCGGGCGCAGTTCGAGCGCGCGAGTCAAGTCGGCGATCGCGTCGCGCGCGGCGCCTTGGCGCTGGCGGAGCACGCCGCGCTGCCAGTACGCGTCAGCCAGGCCTTGATCCAAGCGCAAGGCCTCCGCTAGAGCATGCTCGGCCTTCGGCACGTTGCCCGCATCGTTGGCCGCCCAACCCGCGTACAGTTGGTACTCCGGGCGATTGGCGTCGAGCTCGACCGCGCGTTCGAGCAAGCGTAGCGCCTCCGCCAGCCGCGTGCCTTCGAGCAGCAGTGCGCGACCCAAGCAGTGGTTGGCTTCGGCCGAGTTCGGACGCTCCGAGAGCACCTTGCGCAAGAGCTCTTCGGCCTGCTTGGCGCGCCCCGCAGACACTTTTCCGCAGCCCACTCGCAGCATCAGATCGGGATCTTTGGGCGCCTTGGCCAGGGCGCCCTCGTACTCTTTCAGTGCTTCCTCGGTGCGGCCGGAAGCCTCGAATAGGAGGCCGCGTTCGAGCGCGAGGCCGGGGTAGTCCTTGTCGACGGCGGCTACCTCGTCGAATGTTTTGCCGGCTTCTTCGAACTTGGCGTCGCGGCGCAAAGCGACGCCCAGGCGAAAGTGGGCACCGAGATCTTCACCGTCGAGCGCCAGCGCTTGGCGAAACTCGGCTGTCGCTTGTGGATAGCGTCCTTGGGAGAGCGCGACCTCGCCCAGGGCCTTGTGAATGGCGGGCACGTCCGGCAATTTGGCGCGCGCGTCGGCGAGCGTTTTCTGGGCTTCGTCGTTCCGGCCCTGTTGGCTCTGCAAGAGCGCGAGCGCGATGTACACGTCGACGGTTTGCGGGTCGGTGCTCGGCGCCTTGAGGACACTGCGGTACACCGTCTCGGCCGCGGCGCGGTTGCCCGCGGGCTTCCAGCGCGCGCCCAAACCAGTACGCGACCGGCACGGACGTTGGATAGGTGTCGCGCAGCTTCTTCAAATTGGCGCTCGCGTCATCGACACGTTCGAGCGAAAGCTTGGACTTGGCGACGCCTATTTTGGCCGAAAGATCGTCGGGATCGGCTTGCGTACTGGCTTCGAAGCGAGCCTGGGCCTCGGAGAAGCGGCCGGCGGTACAGGGCATCCCCGAGCCCATTGAGAGCGCGGGCGGCCTTGGGATTGATCTTGAGCGCTTCACTGTAGGCGGCCTCCGCCTGCGACATGCGCGAGCGCGCGAGGTGGATGTCGCCGAGCAGGGTTTGCGCGTTCACGAGCTCGTCCGGGCTGGCGGCAGCGGGGTTCTTCGTGATCGAGCCGAGCAGCTCCAGAGCTTGCGCTTCGCCGCTGCGCGAAGCGTTGCTGATGCGGGCCAGGAGGATGCGCGCGCCGACGTGGTTCGGGTTCTGCGCGAGCGCGTCGCGTGCGGCAGCGGCGGCGGCCGTCGTGTCACCGGCAGCGTAGCTGGCGCGCGCCAAACCGAAGGCGCTGCGCGGGCTCTTTTGCGCCTGCACCGCTTGTTGCCAGGCCGCGACGGCGGCCTTGGGATCGCCCGCGCGAAGCGCGATTTCACCGTGCAAAAAGGCTTGATCTGGATCGCCCGTGGCAGGCTTCGGCAAGCCGCCTTCGAGCTGCTTGGCGCGCGCGAATCTGACCCTCGGCGGCCGCCCGTGCACAGCGCGCGAGCGCCACGTACGCGGTGTCCGGATGCTCGGCGAGCTCGTCGAGCAGCACCGTGCCGCGAGCGTGAATCGCCGGATCGGAGCCGAAGCGAAGCTCTTCCGCGAACGCGGTGAACGCGGCGTAGGCCGGCAATTGTCGCACGCGTTTGGCCGACGCGCGCGAGGCTTCGACGTCCGAGATGGCGAGCTTTGCCTCGGGATACGTATCGCGAGCCATCGCGCTCTGCGCCTGCGTCACCGTGCTTCCAATCAGCTGCGCGTACTCGCCCGCCTTCAGCTGATCGATCACCAGATACGCGCCGAACGGACCGACCGAGGGCACCAGCGCGAGCGCGGCCCCAGCCACGAACACCACGAGCAGCCCGCCGTACAAGCGCAGATCGATCTTGCGCTTGCGCTTCAGCATCTCCGGCGTGCCGCGGCCAATCGGCATGGCGACATGGGTCGGACCGGCCGCGCCAGCCGCGCCGGCCGCGGCGCGCGGCTGATCCTCCTGTGGAATCGCGCCAAACTCCATGTCCTCGTCGCGACGCGCGGCGGGCGGCGCGCCTGCCTCGATCGGAACTTCGGCTTCCCCGCCCTCGTCGCCGAGGTTCACCTCGCCGTAAGCGGTACCTCCTCCCGATTGGCGCACGATGGCTTCAGCGGCGAAGCGTGCCTGAGGCGCATTGCCGATCACCGCTTGGGTCACCGCATCGCCGAATAGATCGGCCTCTTCGGCGTCAGCCCCGTAGCCAGCAGCAGCAGCCGGCGGAAGGCTGGGCGCGCCGCCCAGGGGCAGTTCGAGCTCGCCGAATTCGGCGCGCGAGGCGCGCACGTTGGGGGATTGAACGGGATCCAGGCCGAAGTCGGGAGGCAAGCTCGGGGCGCGCTCGAGCTCGAGATCGAGCCCGGGGTACTCTGGCGGGATCGACGAAGTCGTTGGCAAACCGGAGCCACCGGCCGCCGGCAGGCCACTCGCTGAAGGACTCGGCAGGCCCGAAGACTGATACACGGGCAGGCCGCCGCCGAGCACTGGCAAGCCCGCGTGACTGCGTTCGGGCAGGCCCGCGCCGCTCAGCGCGGGCAAATTACCGCCAACGAGCGGCAGACCGTCGTCCAATTCGAAGCCGGCGCTGGACGCCCGACCGCGCCCTCCGAGCGACGGCAACTCGATGGATCCACTGCGGCCCGTCGCAGACGCGCCGCGACTCAATCGGGGAGGCCGGCGGGTACCGAGGGCAAGTCCACCTGACCCGAGCCTGGGCGCGCGGGCGAGGGCAAAGCCGAGGCGGGACTCGCGGAGCGCGGACTCACCGACGGCAAGCCGACCCCCGACACGCTGCGCTTGCCGACCGTTGGCAAATCGAGGTCGAGACTCGACGACGAGGGACGCCCTCTCGGCGCTCCACCGGTCGAGGGCAAGTCCAAATCGAGATCGAGCGACAGCGGGGCCGAGGGACGCGCTGGGGGCGGCGAGGCCGCGGTCGGCAAGTCATCGAAGGCCGAAGGCGCCGAAGGCAAATCAGCGAAGGCCGAAGGCGCCGAAGGCAAATCAGCGAAGGCCGAAGGCGCCGAAGGCAGATCAGTGAACGACGCCGGCGTCGCTGGTAGATCGGCGAAGGGCAGCGGCGCGGAAGGCAAATCAGTGAACGACGCCGGCGCGGCCGACACGCTGCCAACGGCGCAGGCGCGATCGGTGCTGGCAGATCCAGGTCGCTTACTTGCACAGGGCAAACACCCCGCCGACCACTGCGAACGGCACATTCAAGAAGATCAGCACCGCGATGCGTGCGGAGCGGAAGGCTAACCACAACAAAAACCCGATCAACGCGAGCGCTGACGGGACGACGACCAGGAGTCGGGCCTTTGCTTCTTCGTAGTGTTTGAACTGGCCGCCCCACTCGATACGGTAGCCCGTGGGCAGCTTGCTCTCCGTGCCGACCTTTGCTTGCGCATCTCGCACCACTGCCAGCAGATCCCTTCCGCGAACGTTGAACTCGACCGCTATGCGGCGGGACTGGCTATCGCGGCTCACTTGGGCTGGGCCTTTGGAGAAGGCCAGCGTAGCGACGTCACCCAGCGGAACGATTTGCCCGCTCAAGGATTTCAGGGGCAAGGAGCTCAGCGGCTCGAGCGCGTCGTCAAAGCCGTGGAGCGTCTTCACGACGATGTCGAAGCGGCGCTCGCCCTCGAGAACCGCGCCCGTTGAGTGGCCGACCGCCATGGTTTCGGTGATCTGGTTCACGTCATCCACGGTGAGTCCGTAGCGCGCGAGCTTACCGCGCTCCGGAACGATGCGAAGGTAGCGGAGCCCCGCGACCTGCTCGACGCGGACGTCTTCTGCTCCGGGTATCCGTCGTATTGCATCGGCAACGCGATCGCCGATCGTAGTCAGCTCCTCGAGATCGCGGCCGTAGATCAACGCCGCGACATCCGAGCGCACTCCGGCAATGAGCTCGTTCGTCCGCATCTGGATAGGCTGCGAAATTGCGCCCGCGATCTCCGGCACGTCTTTGTCGATGCGCTCGGAGATTCGCTGCGCGACGTCGGCTTTGGTGACGCCGGGCGGCCAAGCGCCGCGCGGCTTCAGACTGACGTATACGTCAGATTGCTCGAGACCCATGGGGTCGGTCGCGACTTCAGGCGCGCCTGTCCGCGTGACGACGTGCGCTACTTCTGGGATCGTGCGCAGAGCGCGCTCAAGCCGCAAACTGGTTGCAACGCTTTCTGAGAGGGCTATCCCGGGCAACCGACGCGCCTCGACCAGCAGATCACCTTCATCGAGCTGCGGCACGAACTCTGCTCCGATGCGTGTGAAGAGCACAACGGCGCCAGCGAGCCCCAGAACACCGATGCCGATAGGAACGAATCGACGACGCAGCGCAGCTCCCAGGAGTGGAACATAGAATTGGTGGGCCTTACGAAGCAGCCAGGTCTCGCGATGGCCCGGTTTCGGCCGGACGACTAGGCTCGTGAGCACCGGGACGAGCGTGAGTGACAAGATGAAGGCTCCCGCTAGCGCGAGAAGCACCGTGATGGCCATCGGCCGGAACAGCTTTCCTTCGATGCCGATGAGCGCCAAAATCGGGACGTAGACGATTGCGATGATGGCTTCGCCAAACACGGACGCCGAGCGGACCTCGAGCGTCGCTGTCTCGACCACTTGCAGACGCTCGTCGCTGGTGAGCGCGCGCCCTTCACGTGTCTGCCGTTCGGATAGTCGTCGAACGGCATTCTCGACGATGATCACTGCGCCATCGACCATGAGTCCAAAGTCGATGGCGCCAAGGCTCATCAGGTTTCCAGACAGACCACCGGCGTTCATCACGATGATGGCAAATAGCAGCGCGAGTGGGATCGTGGTTGCGACGACCAGCCCCGCCCGCAAGTCACCGAGCAGGATCAGCAGCACCAGTATGACCAGCAAAGCGCCTTCGAGTAGATTTTTCCCGACTGTCCGTGTCGTCCGGTCGACTAGCTCGGAGCGATCGTAGAACGGCTCGATGCGTGTGCCGGACGGGAGCGAAGACTCGATTGCGGTCAGCTTTTCTTTGACGGCTTGCGTGACCGTTCGCGAGTTCTCGCCTTTCAGCATCAACGCCACACCCAGCGCGACCTCGCCTTCACCATCCTTCGTCGCGGCGCCGCGTCGCAACCTTGCCCCGAACTGCACCTCGCCGACTGTCGCGATCGTGATGGGGATGCCTTGAGCGGTGGCGCCGATGACCACACGCCTCAGATCGTCGAGGTTTTTGACCAGCCCGTCCGTGCCGATGACGAAGTGTTCGCGCGCGTGCTCAATGTAGCCGCCGCCCGCATTGGCGTTCGATTTTTTCAGTGCATCGACGACTTCGGCGACCGATACATCTGCGGCCTCAAGCCGTTTCGGGTCCAGGACTACTTGATACTGCCTATCTTCGCCCCCGAAGCTGTTCACCTCGACGATGCCCGGCACGGTGCGGAGAGCCGGCGAGATCTGCCAGTCGAGAACTTCCTCGAGCTGCATCAGGCTCATGCTCGGGTTACGCACGACGAATTGGTAGATCTCACCCAGACCCGTGGAGATAGGGCCCATTTCAGGTCGTCCGTATTGAGCGGTTACCGCTTCTTGAGCCTCGCTCATGCGCTCGTTGATCAGCTGGCGCGCGAAGTAGATGTCGGTGTCGTCCTGAAAGACGACTGTGACGACGGACAACCCGTACTTCGAGATGGAGCGCACCTCCGTTGAGCGCGGAATTCCAGCCATCGCGCGTTCAACCGGAACGCTCACGTACTGCTCAACCTCGACCGGCGAAAGCGCAGGTGCCGCCGTGATGACCTGCACCTGTACATTGGTGATGTCGGGGACCGCGTCGACCGGGAGCCTGAGTGCGGCGTGCACACCGACACCGATGAGCAGTAAAGCGCCGATGATCACGATAGCGCGGTTGGCGAGCGACCAGCGCACAATCCATGCGAGAAGCGCCATGAACCTACTCCGCCTCGCCGAAGGAGCTTTTCATGACCGCGCTCTTGAGGGTGAACACACCATCCACGACGACCAGCTCATGTTCGCGTAGACCACTCACGACGCGCACTTTGCCGAGCGCCTCTTCGCCCAATACCACCTCGTGCACGTCGTAGTCGCCATCGGGCTGCTGCACGAAAACGACAGTTTTTCCGCCGATTTCAGTCACTGCATCTCGCGGAACGACCAGCACGGACTTGTGATCGGACTCCTCGCCCGTCCCGACCCGCGCTGTCCCAAACATGCCCAGGCGCAACAGATCGGCTCGGTTGGTTAGGGCGATCCTCGCGACCAACGTGCGCGCCGTGGGATCGATCTGCTTGCCCAAATACTCGACCGAGCCCTGGAAGCGTTCCTTCGGGTATGCGTTCAACGTCACTTCGACCGGTGCACCCACGCGCACTACGCTTAGATTTTTCTCGAAAACACGCGCGAGGAACCAAACTTGGGAGAGATCGGTGATGGTCGCGAGCGTGGCGTCCGGCGCCACCGGCTGGCCCACGATCGCATTGCGAGATACGACGACGCCGCTCACCGGTGCTCGAAGCGACAACAGAGAACCTCCAGCTGCGGCGGAACCACTACCAAGAGCATTCAATTGGTCGCTCGCCGCTCGCGCTTCTGCCTCGAACGCGTCCGCTTCAGCCTTTGCCGACACGACTTCCTGATCGGCGGCGAGTCGTTTCTCTGCAAGCGCTTGAAGCCGATCGGCGTTGGTCCGAGCCGCAATCGCCTTGGACGTCGTCGCCGAGTACGCCGCCTTCACCTTGCCGAGCTCGGGAACTGTCACTACCGCGAGCAAATCGCCCTTCTTGACGAATTGGCCTTCCTTGAAATTCACCGACGCAATGCGACCCGCAACTGGGGCGGCAACGCTCGCGGTTTTGTCCGGATTTGAGGCTATTTCACCGGGCAGATCGATGGTTGCGGCCAAGGGTTCGCCCACGACGGGGGCCGAGCGAACGCGCGCATCCGCGATCACCTTTGGATCGAGTCGAACGCGCTTTGGAAATGCCTCGTGCTCGGGTTCGTCTGTGTGCGGCGAGCCCGATGCCTCCGCGTTGGCTAGACGCTTGTCCGCGTCCGCGGGAGGCGGCTTGTCGCGCGAGCAGCCTGCGGCGAGTAGCGCAGCGAATACGACCGCGGCCGTGCAGCGGGTCACGGCAACTGCCTTTCGAGCGGAAACCCAACCGCTCGTGCGACCGCTACGGAAGCCATGCACAACTCGAGACGTGCCGACAGTTCACCCCGGAGTAACTCGACCAACGACTGCTGCGAGAAGATTGCGTCGCGGACCTGGAGTCGACCCGCTTCAACCTGAGTCCGAAGATCGTCTAGTGTTTGGCTCGCGCGTCGCGCCTTTTCCGGAGTGAGCACCGACACCTCGCGTTGTCTGGACTCGTAGGCCTGAAGTGCCGAGACAACCTCGAGCCGCACACCGCGCCTGACGAGCTCGCGCTCGGAACCTGCTTTCCTGGCCAGCGCTTCGGACTCGGCGATCTCTCCTAGGTACGCTGGACCCAGATTGCCAGGAAGAGGGATTGGCATCGAGATGCCGGCTCCAAAAACATGCTCATTGAAGCCGTCGTCTTCGACGAAGACGGACAGTGTGGGGTTTGGTACGCGCGAGCGGCGGAATGCTTCCGCTCGCGACTCCATCGATTGCCGTTCAGCCTCGGCTGCGACTACCTCCGGACGCTCAGTCGGTGCTGTGTTTGCTAGACTGGCAAGTCGACCGACATCGAGCGGAACGAGCTCGCCAGCGACCGTCAGCGTCTCTGCGTTAGGGTCACTACCGAGCAGGGAAGCTAAGGCACGGCTCGCTGCGCGTTCATGGCGTTCGGCTGCGAACTTCTGTTGGAGATCACGGGCCAGCACCGTATCGGTCACGTCGGCATCGACTGGTGCAAGAAGGCCCTTGTCGGCCTTCGCACTCACGACATTCGCGAGCTCTTGGGCTGCCGCTGCGAGGCGTGTCGCAAGGGCTAGTTCTTCACGAGCTGCCAGCGCTTCGAAATACCGTGACCAAGCTTCTACCGCGACTTCGCGTTCACTGAGATGAAGCCGGGCTACTTCAGCCGCTATTTCGGCCTGAGCCGCATGCTTTCGCAAGCCGCGTTGGCCTGCGACTTGGACTTCCTGGGACAGCGAGGCATACCAATTGGTGGTACGGACTCCATCCGGAATCGAGCGCCGACCGATCGTCGCGCTCAGCACCGGGTTGGAGGGCAGCAAGGGCGATACCGCGGTCTCCCGAGCGCGGCTCGCCTCCACAGCGTGGGTTTGAGCGTTCGCAGCGAGGCTCGAACGAAGCGCACATCGAACCAAATTGTCTCGTCCGATCGCGGTGGAACAATTGGTCACCTCAGCATTCGCCAAAGGGGCACACAGCAAAACGGCAGTCGCCACACGGGCGACAGCCCACATCTTCAATGGATTCACGCATCAAGCCTCGTTCATGCCGCGGCGAAGAACGCACGCAGGCGCCGTCAATTCGAACGCATCAAGGTCCACGCTCGGAAAAGCGCTAACCCGGTTGCCACTGATCGATCAGGCTTGAACGGCGCGAGGGGGACGATACAGGCTTGGCAAGAACGGCGCGTGCGGCGCAGAGGCTTCGGGTGGCTCTGCTGTCGCCGCATCACTTGCGCTCAAAAGCATCTCGAGCACGGGCGACGGGGCAGGTAGGGACGCGATTTGCCCGTGCACGCAGTGGCAGTTTGGGCAGCCCGGCGGGCACTCTTTACCGTTGCTCTCGAGTGGACAATCCGCGCAGCAGTCGGCTCGGTCCAATACGCCGAAACCCACTTCGAGCGCTGCCGCTGCGGTCCCTGATAGCTGTACGGCGAGCATCAGGACGAGCATTTGCAGCGCGCGCGCGAGCACTTCCAGCGCCAGCAGGCGGCGGATCGTGCGGCGGTGCGCTGCGGGCCTCATCAACTTCTACTTTACAGATCCCACCTCTGTGCGGCAAGCCGAAGCTAACGAGCTGGGAAAGACAGTAAAAAGCGCGCGGTTCAGCAAACGCTTCAAAATATTTCGTATTGAAAACGCGCCCGCGCGTTCACAACGCTCCCGCTAACGTTGAAGATGGAGGCGTATTGGCCTGTCCGGGGACTGCGATGCCCTCGCCGATCGCGTTCAAGTACTGGTCGAGACGTACCGACGCGATTTGTTCATCGCTCGCGAGTGGCCTGCCCTGAAAGACCAGGAAATTTCCCGCAGTGAAGATGAGATCGACGCCGGCAGGATTCGACGCGATCACTCGGACCCGCGAAGCGAAGGCTGCAATTCGTCGGGGTGGCGTTTGCCCCAGCGCTACCAGCGGGAGGGGCGTGGGGTCGGTCCATTGCGGTTTGCCGAGCGCTGGCCCCCTGCCGAGCATTACACTGAGCCTCAAGTCGGCGGGAGGTTGAGGTGCTGCCACCGCGTCGAGGTTGTACGTGGCAACGACGTTCACCGCGTTCATCGGGAGCGAGATCCGCGCGCCCCGCGCGAGTCGGCCTTCAAGATGGTGTGCCGGTTGTTCGGATCGGGAGCGAAGGCCTGCTCTTCGGACCTGCGGGGGCAATTGGGAGTGTTCGTTGCATTGACGTCCGTGGCCGGCACAACTGTGCCAGGAAAGCGTTGCGCAAGAGCCGCCGATGCCTGTCATAGCTCGAGGTTCGTGCGCGCGAGCTCGACGAGCTCATCGCCGCGACCGTTGAGGATTGCCTTCAACATGAACAGACTGAAGCCTTTGGCCTGTTCGACTTTGATCTTGGGCGGCATGATCAACTCATGCTTGGCGGTCGCCACATCGACCAAGACGGGCCCCGGGTGCGCGAAGGCCTCGCGCAGTGCGGCGTCGACCTGGTGTGAATGTTCGACGCGAATGCCCTTGATTCCGGCGCTCTCGGCTAGCGCCGCGAAGTTCGGGTTCTTCAGATCCGTGCCGGTATCGAGATACCCGCCGGCCATCATCTCGATGGCGACGAATGCCAGCGATCCGTTGTTGTAGACGATGACCTTGACGGGCAAACCAAGCTGCGCGAGCGATAGAAAATCGCCCATCAGCATCGTGAACCCGCCATCGCCGCACAGCGAGATCACCTGGCGCTGGGGGAATGTGGCCTGCGCGCCGATGGCTTGTGGCAGAGCATTCGCCATCGAACCGTGGTTGAAGGAGCCGATCAGGCGTCTCCGTCCGTTCATGCTGAGGTAGCGGGCCGCCCAGACCGTCGGGGTGCCGACGTCGGCCGTAAAGATTGCGTCGTCGTCCGCTAGTTCGTTCACGAGGCGCGTGAGATATTGCGGATGAACCGGCCGTTCACTATTTTCCGGGCGGGCGAGCTCGTCGAGCCCCTTGCGCGCCTGAACGTAGTTTGCCCGCGCCGCTTCGAGGAAGGCACGCTGCGGTTTGCGTGTGAGCCGTGGCAGGAGCGCCCTCACGGATTCGCCGACGTCTCCGACTAGGCCCTGGGTGAGATTGGCCCGGCGCCCGAGCGCGGCGGGATCACGATCGATCTGCACGATGGCCGCTTTCGAGGGATAAAAGTTCCGATATGGAAAATCCGTGCCGAGCATAAGCAGCGTGTCGCAGTTGGCCATCGCGTGGTAACCCGATGAGAAGCCAATCAGGCCCGTCATGCCGACGTCATACGGGTTGTTCCATTCGACGTGCTCCTTGCCTCGCAGCGCGTGGACGATCGGCGCTCCGAGCGTGTCGGCAAGGGCAACGACTTCATCGTGAGCACCCGCGCAGCCCGCGCCGCACAAAAGCGTCAGCCGCTGCGACCCATTCAGCAGCGCGGCTAGGCGCGTCAGATCGCTCTCCGCGGGCAGCACCCGCGGCAGCTGTGCCAATTGGAATGGTCGCGCCTCTGCTGGCGCGGCCGCGAGGGCGACATCGCCGGGCAGCACGATGACGGCGACGCCACGCTTGCCGACCGCGGTGTGAATCGCACGGTGGAGCACGCCCGGGAGCTGCGCGGGATTGCTGACCAACTCCACGAATTCACTGCACTCGCGGAAGAGTTGCTGTGGGTGGGTCTCCTGGAAGTAGCTTAGGCCGATCTCCGAGGACGGAATGTGCGCCGCGATCGCCAGCACGGGGACGTGGCTCCGCTGGCAGTCATACAGGCCGTTGATGAGGTGCAGGTTGCCGGGCCCGCAGCTTCCGGCGCACAGCGCGAGCTGTCCAGTCAATGCTGCTTCCGCGCCGGCCGCGAATGCGGCGACCTCTTCGTGCCGTACGTGCATCCACGCGATGTCCTCGCGTCGGCGCAGGCTTTCGCTGATGCCGTTGAGGCTATCGCCGGTGACTCCCCAAATGCGTTTGACGCCCGCGCTCGCAAGCGTGTCGGTGAAAAAGTCGGCGACTGTCTGGCCCATGGCGGCTCGTCCCTTCCTCCGGCTCTCGTTTCCGGTGCTCGAGTCAATTTCGGGCCACATTCGCAGAGCGCAAGTCCGGTTGACGCGATTCGCCGCCGGAGTTCGTTGAACTACTGGCAGCACACCATCGTGGCGGTACCGCTCTCCTCCGCCTTGCCGCTTCCTTGCGGCGGGGTAGCGACGCCGCAAACGCCTGGAGTTATGCTGTAGTCGCCGACGGCGTGCGTGGGATGAAGATTGTTGCCCTGGCTCAGGTCGAAGTGCGTGCAGACTCCGTTCAACTCGCAACTCTCGGAGCCGCCCGTGCAATCGGATCCGCTGCTGATCGTGATCTTGCCGGAGCAGCTGCCGCCGGTCACGCCGCTACAACCGCATTCAGAGCATTGGCGATTATCGGTATAGTCAGTGTAAAATGCCTTGCCCACGTTCGGATACTCGGCTGGGCATGCCGGCAACGGTCGCCCCTCTGTGATCACACTCATCACGCACAGCTGCGTCGCGTAGGGGTACGTTGGCGTCGGCGCGCATACTTGGCTGGAATCCTCGCAGCTGCCTCCGGTCGGTTGGCAAAGCCGGGCGTTGTACTGCCAGCTCGGGGGCGGCTTGGTGACGCTTGGTTCGCAGGTGCCTCCCGAAATCGTTGCGCTGTCACCGCGCATCGAGCCTTGGCTGCCGGTGCAGCCCGAGACCGCGTTGCACATTTGCGTCGACAGGGTCGCGCACGGATGTTCGCACATCAGATCGTCGAAAACGTGCAGCATTGCCTGGCAAACCTGGCCCAGCGGAGCGCACGTGCACTGGCATGTGTCCGTGGGCACCATGAGGGCGCGATGCAAGTCGATCGGCGTGGTGTAGCCCTGCGGACAGGGCGGCAGCGAGGCATCCACGGTGCCCTCCCAAAACGCTATCGGCCCAGTCCAGTGCGTCGGCGGGCCAGCCACGCACGACGCCTGCGAGGGGCAGGGCGCGGTTTCCGCTCCGCCGGCTCCGCTCATTTCGGTGCCTCCGTCTCCTGCGCCTCCGCCTTCTCCGCCCTCTCCGCCTTCTCCGGCGTCGCTTGCAGCCCCGCCCGGGGCGCTGGTCATCCCGCCGTCGGTCTGGCCGCCGACACTCACACCGCCGGTCGCCATGCCGTAAGTCGGAAACTGACACGCGGGCAATGCCAAGCTTAGGATGGTGCTCATCATCCCTGCGAGCACCATGGCTCTGACGCACAAACGACGCGCCGCGCCCATCGAGGACAACCTAACACGAGCGCGTCAGGCGCACCCACAAGCTGCGGCTCGCGTCCGTTCCACGCGCCGTGTGGGTGGATGTGGATAGCGGCTGGCTGGTTGAATCGGCCTAAAAATGCCCGGCACCGGGCCCATCGGAAGCGGGGGTTGACCTGGATCCGGCCGGCGCGTCAAATCGGGGATCGCAGGCGCCACTGCTTGCGAGCCACGGCTTGATGGTTTGGGTACGAGGACGTGTTTACGGCCCGAGCTGCCCGCTTGCACTGCCGTGCAGGCATCGAGTGAGCCCGAAGGAGTCGAGACCTCCCGCGAGGTATCGAGCGCAGGGTGCACGTAGCGAATCGAATAGCGAGAACCGTGTAGTCGGTGCCGACCCGCGCTCGGCTGAAACGGACTTGCGATGTTGCGCTCCGTGCCTTGCCCGGGATTGACGCGCTTCGTGGACTCGAACTACTTTCCGGCGCTGCTGATGGGGCGGATGGCCGTAGCTTAGCGTCAGGAACACCTCGTGAACTACCTGCTGATTTCGGTTCCGCTCGCCCTGTGTTTGATGGGCGGGATGCTTTTGGCGCTCGAGTTCGGACGACGCCTTGGCCGTCGGCGCTTCACGCAAGTCGACAGCTCGAACACCGGTAACCTCGACAGCGCCGTGTTCGCGCTGCTCGGGCTGCTACTCGCGTTCACCTTTTCGGGGGCCTCGGCGCGCTTCGATGCCCGGCGCGCGCAGGTAGTGGAGGAGGCCAACGATATCGGCACTGCCTGGCTCCGGTTGGACTTGTTGCCGCCGGCACAGCAGCCGCCCCTGCGCGATTTGTTTCGCCGCTACGTCGATGCTCGGCTCCAGATGTACCAGCGTTTGCAGAACATCGAGGTCCAAGCTTCGGACTTGAGTCACTCGGACGCCCTTCAGGGAGAGATTTGGCAGCGAGCGACCGCCGCCTGTCGCGAACGGAACGACGCGGCGACGACATCGCTCATGCTGAGCTCGTTGAACACGATGTTCGACATCACGAGCACCCGGGTCGCGTCGGGCCTGATGCATCCTCCCGTCATCCTTTACGTGCTCCTGTTCGTCTTGGCGCTCGCGAGTGCGCTCGTGGCCGGGCACAGCATGGCTTCTGCAAAGGTCGCTCCGTGGCTGCACATGGTCACGTTCACTACGGTCATCGCCGCGAGTATCTTTCTCGTGCTCGACCTCGAGTACCCGCGCGCGGGCGTGATCCGGATCGATCAGATCGACGTGCTACTGGCCAACGTCCGCGCAGGCATGCAATGAGCGCTGCCCCACGCGAGCAATCGAACTGAGCCCGCGCCGCTCACTCGTGCTGCTTCTGGGCCAGACTCGAGCGTAGCCTCTCGGACTCCTTGCACGCAATTTTGTCGCCGACCTCGCAGGCGCGGATGAGAAACTGCTGCGCTTTCGCCAGATCCTTCGTGTGCCCCAAGCCGCGCTCGTAAGACAAACCGGTCACCAGGCACGATGAGAAATCGCCACCGAGACATGCTCGCTCGATGAAAGCCATCGACTTTGGAAAATCCGTAGGCACGCCCTTGCCAAGCCCGTAGTAAATGCCGAGCTGACTACAGGCAGCGGCGATGTTCCGGTCGCAGGCACTCCGGAGCAGCTCGAGCGCTCGCGGCGTCTCGGGCGTCGCGACCTTGCCCGGATCGATGAGCTCCGCGTAAGAAACGCAGCCGGACGGCGCTTCACCGTCGCAAGCCAGCTTGAAGTAGCGCGTGGCTTCCGCCGCATTCTTCTCGATACCGAGCCCTTCGCGATAAAACTGCCCGAGCGACCAACAGGAGGCAGCGTTTCCCCCAGCGCAACCGCGCCGCGCTAGATCGATTGGCTCGTTCGATGTGTTCGCGGGTAGTCGAGCAGATCTTGCCTCGCAGGCCTCGAAGAAACCCCCTCGGCAGGATTCGAGCAGCAGCGTGAGCCCTTCATCACGGGTCGCCGACCGGTCGGCGAGCATTTCACCGAGTCGGCCGCAGCCCGGGGGCGAGCCACTTCGACAAGCCAAATTGTAGAAATGCTCGGCACGGACTCGGTCTTTCTTGACCCCGCGTCCCAGCTCATAGTTGCGCCCGAGTAGCGAACAGCTGCCCGCTGAGCCAGCCTGGCATTGCTTCGCGCAGTCCGCGTGGTCGGCGAAGCTACACACGTAGGGCGCCGAACTGCTGGCCACGACGCATTTCCCTAGGTCGTCCAATTGCGTGCCGGCCGGACAGCGCAGCGCCGGCTGCTCCTCGTCTCGCGCAGAAGCCGGAGCGGCGTCGTCCGTAACCGGCCTCAGCTCCAATCGAAGGGGCGCACTGCAACCAGCAATTCGCTCGTCGTCATTTCCCTGTTTGCGGCACGCCTCGAGGGCGCCATCGCGCTGCAGCAGCTTGCTCGATCCACCGAATACTTCATCAATCGACTCGGGCGCTCCCTTCGCTAGGGCGATGGCGTACGCACCGAGTGAGGCGCCGTGCACGAAGTGCGTTACTGTCGAACATTCACCTTTCAACTGCGACCGATTGACTGCCCGGAGCACGCTGGTTTGCTGTCCGACGATCGAGAACGCAATGTCGAGTCGACTACCCGTCGACAGCGCGGCTGCGACGCGACCTAGAAGTGTCGAGCTCTCGAGTGGCAAATTCGCCCGCAGCTCCAGCTCAGACGAGATGCTCATGATTTGTTCGCGCGGCGTCACACTCACGAAGCCGTAGCTGCCGTCGACGGTGCAGTCGGCTACGGGCACGAGCTTGTCGCACTCGTAGCGCATGGTCACGATTTGCTGCTTCATCAACGCTTCGATGTCCCCGCGTTGTTCGGGAGCCAAGGTAAGGACCAGCGGGGCTGCTGCGCTAGTCGGATCGCATTTCAACTCTGGTGCTGCAGGGATCTCGACGCGAGCCGCCGCCGCCGAGGACTTTGCAGAATTGCCCGCAGTGCCGGCGCAGCTCGTTGCGGTGAGTGCAGCCAGGCCCCCGAGGCCATTCCCCAGCCGGCGCATGAACGAAACCGTATCGAAGTGGGATATGGGGTCGAGCAAAACAGCAGAAAATCGAATGGGATCGGGCACGAGAAACCTCCAGATGTCGTCTTAGTCGGTCGGGAGCCAGGCCAGTTGCGCGCGATCTCGCGCGGAAAACGCTCGACGAGCGAGCACGCCTGTCGTTCCTCGAGCTCGGCTGGGGACGTGGATCGGCACTCCGTTGTTGCCGTCTCTTCACCGAGTGACGCAAGGGATGTTGGATGCTGGGCCCATGCTTTTCCAGCGGAAGTGGCGCCGGGCCGCACTGACGTCGAGCATCGTCATGGCAATGGCCTTGCGCAGCGGGCACGCGCGCGCGGGCAACGACGATCAGCTCTCGGTTGGCGGGGAGGCCGCGATGTACGGCGGCGCCGTGATCGCCACCGTATCGGACGGCGCGGCGGGCTATCACAACCCGGCAGGCCTCTCGCAGGGTCAGCGCACTCAGCTCGACGCCTCTATCACCGCCGTGGGGTTCCGCTTCTACACCACGCCGGATCTCTTGCGCGCGTCGACCGGGGAGCACGCGGGTGTCACGATGATGGAGCTCGTGCTGATGCCGACCGCGGGCAGCTTCACGCGGCGCCTGAATGATCGCGTGGTGGTTTCCTTCGGCATCTTCTCGCCGCGCACGCAGTTTCTGATCTTGCAGAAAGGATTGCATCTGACCAGCCCCGCACCCGCCGGGACGGACTGGCTCGTCGCCATCAACAGCATCGTCTACACATACTTGATTGGCCCGTCTGTCGCTTATCAGGTCAATCGGCGTTTTGCGATCGGCGCATCGCTGCACCTGGTCTACAACTTCGAGGACACCTCTTCGCACGCGACCGGCGGCGAGGGCGATACAGGGATGGTCCCACCCGAGCAGCCATTCCTCACCCAGTCAGAGCTGTTCGTCCGTACCACCTATGGTCTGCAGCTCGGCTGGGGATTTCAGTGGCAAATCGACGACGACTATCGCCTCGGAATGTCGATGCAGACCCCTGGTTTGCAGGTTCTGACCTGGCGGCAGACGACGCAGTCGTTCAGCGCCTCGGTGCCGGCTACCAGCGGCGGACCATTGTCGTTGCATCAGCTCGCGACCGAAGAGGGCTTCCGAGCCAAGTTCCAAGCGGTCTTGCCCCTGCGCGCGAGCCTTGGTCTGGCGCGCTACTTCGACTGGGGGCGCATCGAGCTCGATGCCGCGTATCAGAGCGGCCTGTCGGGCAATGACCTGGGGCTCGCCCGCCATGCGGTGGTCAATGGGCGCGCGGGCGTGGACTACAGGCTGTCCTCGTCAGTCCATCTGGGCGCGGGGCTCTTCACGGACCTTTCCGGTGATACACCGACTGCCTTCGGCCTGACCAAGGTCAACATGTTCGGCGGCACCATCGGCATGGCCAGCGGCACCGAGCACCGCCTCGCGGCGGGCGAGCGCGCCCGTTCGCTCGTCTTTGGTTCGACGCTCGGGCTGCGCTACGCCTATGGTAGCGGCCAGATCGGCACGCTCGAAGTGGGGCCTGTCGAGGCGGGTTCCGCTATCGCGAGTAACGTGGTGACCCACCTCAGGATTCACGAAATCATGCTGAATTTTGGCACCGCGCTCAATTTCTGAGGCGCTCGACGAGGTGCACGGACGCTCATGCTGCGTGACGATTGGTTCGCCAATCAGCGCCCAGTGGTGAGCGCACGAGCTCCCCCTTGATCTTGCGCAGCGCGCGCGCTTCCAACTGTCGCGCGCGTTCGCGAGATACCCCGAAGTGGCGACCAATCTCCGCCAAGCTGAGCTGCTCTTCTCGGTGCGCCATCAGTCTTCGCTCGACGATGAAGCGCTCGCGGTCGTCGAGTTGGGCGAGCGCGTGCGAGACGGCCTTACTCAGCAGCACGCGGGTCTCTGCCGAGAGCGCGGTCTCCTCGGCGCTGACCCAATGAGCTTCGCTCGACAGCGAGCTACTCGGCGGGTCTTCGACCTCCGGATCCCAAGGCACGTCCCGCGACTCCATCCGCTCCAAGAGGCCGTCCAACTTCGGCGGCGAGAGCGCCAGGCGCTCGGCGATTCGGTCGTTCAGGTTGGCGACGTCGCCGGTGCTCTTCAGTATCTCCTCGCGCATGTGTCTTATTTTGGAGAGCAACTTGGACTGCACCCCAGCCGTCACCACGCTGCGCGAACGCAGCAGGTATTGCGAAATATACGCCCGGATCCAGTACACGGCGTAGGTCACGAAGCGCGTGCCCCGATCGGGATCGAATTTCTCGAGCGCCTTCACGAGCCCGAAGTTACCCTCGGCGACGAGCTCCTCGAGTGAGGCACCTCCGTAAAGGCGGTAGCGCCGGGCGACACTCACGACCTGTTTGAGTTGCGCGCTCACGAGCTCGTCGCGTGCGCGGATATCTCCGTGCAAACGCCAGTGTTGCGCCAATTCGTGCTCGCGCTCGCGAGACATGACCGGCTTCTGATCGGCTACAGACAAGGCGCTTCCGCGCCTGGTTTCCGTGGTGTGTGCCATTTTCGATGAATCCTTGGTTATTGGGAGGATGAGTAAGTGCCCGTACAATCCGAAAGCAGTCGGCCCCCCGCGCCGGCCCCTGCCAGGTCGCTATGAAATGCGCAGCCGACCCGGATTCGCGAGTCGGTGCGCAGGCTCTCGAGTAGCCCGTCGGCGATCGCGGTCAGGTGCGAGCGACATTCGTCCGTCGCGCCGATCGGTTCGACCAGATATAGTAGGCTCTTGGCGCCCACGCGAAACGCTCGCAGCAGCGTGCGCGCGATCACGCAGCGAGCTTCCAGGTGACGAACGTCGATCACTGCGGTTACGGCCAGTGCTGCCGAGACTATGTCCGCGCCATCTTCGACGAGCGTGACGAGCTTTCGCAAGAAGCGGCGCGCGAAAAGCACGGGTTCCTCGCCGACGAGCTGAACCAACATGACCAGATCGACGCCAGCCTCGGGTCGTAGATCGAAACGCCAGACGGCGCCGTACTCCACCGCGACCATCATCACCCGTGATTGACTGGCGACTTTGGGCATCACCCGACTCGCAGCATGAAGTTTTGCTTCCACTCTAGGTTGCCTTTGCACGAGGCGTGCCGTGCTTGAGGTGCCGATCGATCGGGCGTTTTGCCCGGGAACATGACTTCACAGCTGACCAAGAAAGGACATTGGACGACCGCCATTGGTCAGCGCGCACAACCGCTGACCAGTTGGCGTGCTACCCAGCCCTGTGCGGACGGCCGGGTCAGTGTGCGGTTTTGCGAGGGTCGTCTTTCGGATTGACGTACTCGAGACCGAGTGGACCGTTCGCGGTCACTTGGGTGACGTACTCTCCGGACTTGCCCAATGGAAATGTGGCGTGTTGTCCGGCAATACGACGACACTGCCCGGTGGATACGCCTTCAACTTCTCGGGCGCGAACTTCTCACCGATGCCAATTTAAAAGATGCCCGACATTACGGTGTAGATCCGATCTTCCGGATGCCGGTGCGGCATGAGCTTTACTCCGTCCGGGACCTTCACGCGCACGACGTAGGGCGAGGTTGAGCCCGTGTCACCGACCAACACGGCCAGCCGCACCGAGGGGGGAAATGCCGCGAACGGCGCAAAAAGGCGGCAAGGCCGGCCTGAGCGCGATCATCGTGCCGCGCGGGACGCCAGGCATTACGTACCAGCAACCGATCTCGACGCTCGGCCACCGGCTGTGCTAGAACAACTCCATCGTCTTCCAGGAATTGGAGCACGTACTCATAGGCGGAGCGGGCCACGCCGACCGCCGCGATGGCGGCGACCGGCCCGCAGGCAATATCGGCATGCAGATGCGCAAGATCTGGGGCGTCATGCTGGATGCGGAGTTCGACCCCCGAGCAATCGCGGACTGTCGACCGATCGAGTTCAAGAAATCGATGGAGGGCGTTGGCACGTTCGTGCCAGAGGAGGAGTCTGCGCCGCCGGATTCCCCAGGCAGAAGCGTGGGTCGGAGTGGCCCGAGGCGTCCCTCCCGCAAAGCGTGAGCCTCCGTGTCGCGGGCGCGGGGCAGCGGAATTGGCACTGGACCTTTGCGGTTTTGCGCCGTACATCCGCTTGCCAGCCAAGCACAGGAGGACGGCATGCAAGCCAGCGGCTCGATCGACTTCTCCCATCCCTGCAAACACGTCACAGAAAGCACGCCGAAGACGCTTCACCGCCCGCCCGCCGGGTGTGAAGAATGTCTGAAAATTGGCGGCAAGTGGCTGCATTTGCGGGTCTGTTTGAGCTGCGGCAAGGTCGGTTGCTGTGACGATTCCCCGAATCGACACGCCACGGCTCATTACAAGCAAAGCCACCACCCGGTGATCGCTTCCGGCGAGGTCGGAGAGACATGGGCTTACTGCTACGCCGATGATCAGTTCCTGTCGGAAGGATGATGTCCGCGCGATCCAGCGCTCCGCCGTCGTCGGAGGTGTACCTCAATCGCCGAGCGCAAATGTTCCCGAAGCTCACCGACGCGCAGGTCGCGCGCGTCGCGCGGGTTGCGACGAGCGTCGAGGTCGCGGAGGGTGACATTCTGTACGACGAAGGGGACTACGGCATCCCGTTCTTCGTCGTGCAGGAAGGAGCCATCGCGGTGGTCCATCCGAACGGCTCCGAAGAAGACCCCATCACCGTGCACGGTCCGCACGATTTCACGGGTGAGATGAGCTTGTTGGCCGGTCGGCGCGGGCTAGTGCGGGCCCGCGCCACGAAACCGTCGCGTCTGCTCCGTGTCCAGTTGCCTCAGTTTCGGAGTTTGATGCAAACCGACGCTGACTTGAGCGAAGTTTGTATGCGCGCGTTCATCCTACGGCGCGTGGGCCTGCTTCAGGGCGCCATGGGCGACGCGATCGTGATCGGTTCACGCTTGTCGGCGGCCACACTGCGCGTGCAAGCATTCCTCACGCGCAATATCCACCCGCACCGTTACATCGACATCGATACCGAACCCGACGTGCCCGCGCTGCTCGACGGATTCAAGGTGAGCGTCGCGGATCTGCCGGTCTTGATCTGCCGTGGCGAGAAGGTCCTACGGAACCCGACCAATGCCGAGATCGCCGATTGCCTCGGGTTCAACCGAGCCATCGATCCGGACGCGAAGCATGACGTCGTCATCGTCGGCGCCGGTCCCGCAGGCCTTGCGGCGGCAGTTTACGCCGCCTCGGAGGGGTTGGACGTGCTCGTGTTGGAAGCGACGGCGCCCGGTGGTCAGGCCGGCTCGAGCTCGAAGATCGAGAATTATCTCGGCTTTCCCACCGGGATTTCCGGGCAGGCCCTGGCGCAACGCGCGCTCAGCCAGGCCGAGAAGTTCGGCGCGAAGCTCGCGATCGCGGCCGGCGCGGTGCGCCTGCATTGTGACCACTTGCCGTATCGCGTCGAGGTCGAGGGCGGGGGCTCGTTTTCGGCGCGTGCCATCGTGATCGCAACGGGTGCCGAGTATCGCAGGCTTGAATTGGCGAACCTGGCGCTCTTCGAAGGGGCGGGGGTGTACTACGGCGCTACCTTCCTCGAGGCGCAGCGTTGCGCAAGCGACGAGGTGATTGTGGTGGGCGGCGGCAACTCAGCCGGGCAAGCCGCCGTGTTTTTGGCGCAGACCTCGCGCCACGTGCACATCTTGATTCGGGGCCAGGGCTTGGCGGATAGCATGTCGAACTACTTGATTCGGCGCATCGAGGAGAGCCCGAACATCACGCTCCACGCGGGCAGCGAAATCGTCGAGCTCCACGGCTCCGAAAGTCTCGAAGGCGTGGTTTGGCGCGACGCGACGGGAACGCGCACGACCCTGCCGATTCAGCACGTGTTTTCGATGACGGGCGCAAAGCCCAACACGGCGTGGCTGCAGGGGTGCCTCGAGCTCGACGAAAAAGGCTTCATACTAACGGGCTACGAGCTGAGCCAAGAAGCACGCGAAGGCGTTGGCGTGCCGGGCGCTTTCGTGCGTCCAAAAGCCGAGTACGAGACCAGCTTGCCTCGGGTATTCGCGGTCGGCGACGTGCGTTCCGGTAGCATGAAGCGGGTCGCGGCCTCGGTCGGCGAAGGTTCGGCCTGCATTTCGCTGGTCCACCGCGTACTCGCCGAGGCGTAGCGACCTCACCGCCACTCGCCGCTGAGGTCGGGCCTGCCTCGATGTGGCATCACGGGATCCGCGTCACCCGTCGAGCGCGCCAGGCCGGCGCCTCGAAGGGATCGGCGAAATACTGTGTCTCGTGCACGACCTTACCGTTGCGGAACTCCATAATGCTCACTGTGTATGCTGATCGCCCCTGGTACGTGATCGTGTACTCCGTGATCCAGAGCTCGCCCTTTCCCAGAATTCGCCTGACGGCGAACCCCGACGGCTTGCCTGGATGATGAGTGCGCAAGGCCTGCAAATTGCGCCGCCCCAGGATTCGTTCACCTGACTGAGGATAGTCACAAATTGCATCGTCATCGTAGATGTCGTGTTCAGTGGCTACGTCGCCCGCTGCCGACGCCTGCCAATGCGTATTCAGGGCTTCGGGGATTTTTTCCTTTGGCGTGGCTCGCATGGACTGCTCCAGGTGCAGATTGGAGTTCATCGTCATCTGCCTTGTGGAATGAACCCCGGGCTGCCGGTCTTCACCACTTGATTGAACCTTTGTCGGGTCTGAATGCGATTGATTTCGTCGAGCGCGTCTTGCGGTAGGCTGGTCACGTCGAGATTCTCCCGCGCGCGGGCCGAGGTCTTGGGTGTGGTGAGCAAGGCCGTGCCGCGCTGCACCGCCCACGACAACAGCACCTGTGCGGGGGTCTTGCCAACTCGCGTGGCAATTGCCGAAATGACGGGGTCTTCGAGCGGGCCTGGTCTGATCCCGTGACCCAATGGCGCAAAAGCCAAAAACACGACGTCCTTCTGCTTGCAAAATTCGAGAAGCTCCATTTCTGGAAGATACGGATGTGCTTCGACTTGGACTACGGCCGGCTTGATTCTCGCTGCTTCGTAGATCGAGACTAGTTCGGTCAAGCCGATGTCAGACAGTCCGATCGCCCGGCATCTGCCTTGCTCCACCAGCCTCTCCATCGCCCGCCAAGTATCGAGCAACGTCACGCCGCGATCGTAGAGGATCTCGCCGTTCTGATCCCGGGGGTCCTGCTCGTCTCCAGGTTGAAACGCGTATGGAGTGTGCATGAGATAGAGGTCCAGATAGTCGAGCCGAAGTCTGTCCAGACTCGCTTCGAAGGCCGGCGCGACGCGCTCCGGCCGATGATTGGTGTTCCACAACTTCGTGGTGACGAAGAGCTCTTCACGCGCAAGCCCGCCAGCGGCGAGGCCTGCCTGCAACACCTCGCCCACCTCACGCTCGTTCCGGTATCGTTCTGCGCAATCGAAATGTCGAAACCCGACTTCCAGCGCGTTCTTCGTCGCGCTGATCGTCTCTGCTGGAGTGGGAATCAAGGTGCCAAACCCGAGTACGGGCATGTTGCCGGCACCGTGGTTCAGCGGCATTGTCGTCATCCGAAAGTCAGAGGATTCGATCATGATGACAGCGTAGCGCCCAGAGGCCGACGCGGAAGTTCACATCTTGGGGTCCTCCAAAT
The DNA here is from genome assembly GCA_037200885.1 of Pseudomonadota bacterium. Classification (GTDB taxonomy): domain Bacteria; phylum Myxococcota_A; class Polyangia; order Polyangiales; family Polyangiaceae; genus PMG-095. The sequence continues at coordinate 1,253,937 of JBBCIN010000002.1, read as the reverse complement.
TTTCGGATGACAATGCTGGCACGGTCTCGCCGGAAAATTTCGAGGCCGCAGGCCCTCATCCCAGCGACCAATACCTAGGTATCATGGTCACCGGAGGCATTTCGGCGCAGCCTAAGCCCAGCGAAATGTCAAAAGAGCAGGTCGTCTGCGTAGTCGACGACGACGAGTCGGTTCGAGAATCGCTGGCTGGCTTGCTCGAGTCGCTCGGCTTCGTGGTCCGGTCGTTCTCCTCGGGCGAGGCGTTCCTGGCGGCAACCGACGTCGAGGACGCGGGCTCGCTGATTTTGGACGTGAGTATGCCGGGGATGGGCGGTGAGGAGGTCCAGAAGCAGCTGCTCGCTGCCAACCGGGCGCTGCCGATCTTGTTCATCAGCGCGCACGCAGATGAAGCGCTCAAGCGACGCTTGCTCGATCGTGGAGCTCTCGGCTATCTCGTGAAGCCGTTCGACGAGGAGGAACTTTTGGCGGTGGTGAGAGCAGCGGCCCATCGGAGGGAAGAGGGATCGGCATGAGCACCCGCGAAGCCTGCCGGCGATGACGGGGCTGTCCGGCTACAGTTTAGCGCCCCTGTCCGAGGGACCACTGAACCTGTATCGGGCATCGTCTCCGCGGGGCAGCCGGCTGCTCGCTGCCCCCCCGACGGAGCGCCCTCCTCTCGAGCTCATCCAGCGCCTGCATGCCGAACATGCACTTCGTCATTTGCTTTGCCGCGAGTGGGCGGCGCGCCCACTCGAGTTGACCGTTTATCAGAGCCGACCGGCGTTGATACTCGAGGACCCGGGAGGCGAGTCGCTCGAGCGGTTGTTGCTCCAAGCGTTGGATGTCTCCGCGTTTTTGCGGATCGCCATCCCGCTCGTGGCCGCGCTCCGGCACGTGCACCTTCGTGGCCTCGTCCACAAGGACATCCAGCCGAGTCACATTCTGGTGGGAGCTGGGCACGATAGCGTCCACCTAACGGGTTTCGGCGTCGCTTCGCGTTTGCCTCGAGAACGCCAGACACCGGAGCCGCCAGTCGCGATCGCCGGAAGCCTTGCTTACATGGCGCCCGAGCAGACCGGCCGGATGAACCGCTCGATCGATTCGAGGACCGACCTCTACTCGCTCGGCGTGACCTTCTACCGGATGCTGGCCGGGGAGCTGCCCTTCGCGGCCATGGATCCGATGGAGTGGGTGCACTGCCATATCGCGCGCCGTCCGGTTCCGCTCTCCGAGCGGTTGCCGGCGATCCCGGAACCGATCTCGTCGATGGTGATGAAGCTGCTCTCGAAGAGCCCCGAGGAGCGCTATCAGACTGCCGCGGGAGTCGAGGTCGATCTTCATCGCTGCTCGACTGAGTGGGCGGCTTATGGTCGCATCGCTTCCTTTCCGATCGCTTCGCGAGACAAGCCCGATCGTTTGCAAATTCCAGAAAAGCTGTACGGTCGGGAACGCGCCGTCGAGACCCTGAGAGCCGCCTTCGAGCGGGTCGTACAGCACGGGCGCGCAGAGCTCGTGCTCCTGTCCGGCTATTCGGGCATTGGCAAAACGTCGGTCGTCAACGAACTGCAGGCGCAGGTTCCGTTGCGCGGCCTGTTCGCGGCAGGCAAGTTCGACCAGCATCAACGCGATGTCCCCTACGCCACTCTGGCGCAAGCGTTCCGGGGACTCGTCCAGATGGTGCTCGGTCAATCGGAGCTCGAGCTCGCGCGCTATCGCGAGGCCATCTTGGAAGCGTTGGGCCCGAACGGCGAGCTGATCGTCAATCTCGTTCCCGAGCTCACGTTGATCATCGGAGAGCAACCGGCTCCGGTGGAGCTTCCAGCACAGGAAATGCGGATTCGTTTTCAACTGGTGTTTCGACGTTTCATCGCTGTTTTTGCGCGGCCTTCGCGGCCGCTGATCATTTTTCTCGACGACCTGCAGTGGCTCGATCAGGGGACGCTCGAGCTCGTTCGGCATTTGATCACCCACGACCAGTCGAAGCATTTTCTCTTGATTGGAGCCTATCGCAAGAACGAGGTGACAGCACTTCACCCGCTTGCGATCGCTTTACGAGAACTTCGCGCCGTGGACGCGCCCACGCACGAAATCGTGCTCGGGCCCATTGCCCTCGACGATACGGTACGGCTGATTGCCGACGCGATGCACTGCGAGATCGCGAACGCCCGCGCCTTGGCTCGCCTCGTGCACGAGAAAACCGGCGGCAATCCCTTCTTCACCATCCAGTTCCTCAGCACGCTCTGGGAAGAGCGCTTGCTTCGTTTCGACGCGACCCAGGGTGACTGGCGCTTCGACATCGACGAAATCCGCTCGCAAGGTTTCACCGACAACGTCGCGGAATTCATGGTCGACAAGCTCGGGCGCCTGCCTGCGTTCACCCGTCAAGCCTTGGCCCTTTTGGGTTGCTTTGGCAACAGCGCCGCGATCGCTGCACTGAGTGCCGCTCATGGGCTTGCCGAGAGCGAGCTGCATACGGCGCTCTGGGAGGCGGTTCGCGGCGGTCTCATTTCGCAGTTGGGCGGCCGCTACCATTTTCTCCATGATCGTGTGCAAGAGGCGGCATATGGCCTCGTTCCTCCGCGCGATCGAGCGCTGGTCCACCTCCGGATTGGCCGTCTGCTAGCCGCTGACGCGTCCCTCGAGCAGGTCGGCGCTGGCATCTTCGAGGCGGTCAATCAGCTCAATCGCGGCTCCTCGTTGATCAGTGCGCCGGCAGAGCGTGACTGGCTCGCAGAGCGTAACCTCGTTGCAGGCAAGCAAGCCAAGGCCGCCAGCGCCTACGCGACCGCGCTCAGCTACTTTGCCGCTGGCTCGGCGCTGTCGTCCCCAGATAGCTGGGAGCAAAGTCACGCACTCCGCTTTGCCCTGGCGCTCGAGCAGGCCGAATGTGAGTACCTGATCGGCGATTTGCTCGCGGCAGAACAGCGACTCGCGGTGCTGTCCGCCCGAGCCGCAGACCTGATCGAGCGAGCCGCCGTCACCTGCGCACAGGTGGATCTGTACACGAATCTGGACCGTGCGGAGCGCGCCGTCGAAGTCGGCCTGAAATATCTCGGATTGGTCGGTATCGAGTGGCCCGTGCATCCGAGCGACGCACAAGTGAACGAGGAGTATGAACGCATCTGGCAAGGCTTGGGTAGCCAGGCAATCGAAGCGCTGATCGATTCACCGCTCACGCCCGGGCTCGATGACCGCGCCACTCTCGATGTGCTGACCTCGGTGCACGCCCCCGCCAACTTCATCGATGGCAACCTGCTCTGCCTGATCATCGGGCGCATGGCGAACCTCAGCCTGGAGCGCGGGCACAGTGACGGCTCTTGCCTCGCCTACGTCTATCTGGGCGTCTTCCTCACAGCCCGTTTCGCAGACTACGGGGCCGGGTTTCGCTTCGGCAAGCTCGGCGTCGACCTGGTCGAACGCGCTGGTCTACAGCGCTTCAAGTCACTCGCTTATCTGAATTTCGGCAATGCGATCAATTCCTGGTCCAGACCCGTGCGCACGAGCCTCGGCTTCTTGCGCACGGCCCTCGAGACCGCGCGGGAACGAGGTGAGCTCACCTTCGCGGCCTACAGCTACACCAACCTGATCACCGCGCGTCTCGTCGCCGGCGACCCTCTGGACCAAATCCAGGCTGAAGCCGAGGGCGCGCTCGCGTTCGTGCAACAAGCTCGTTTCGGTACCGGTGTCGCGCTGATTCTCGGACAGCTCGGCCTGATTCGAGCCCTGCGGGGCCTGACGCCCGGCCTTTCTTGTTTCAATCACCGAGACTTCGACGAGGAGGGGTTCGAACAGCAACTGAGCGCAGACACGAGCCTTGGAATGGCCAGCTGCTGGTTTTGGATCCGCAAACTGCAGGCCCACTTTTGGGCAGGGGAGGTTGCGTCGGCCGCTCTGGCGGCAACGAAAGTCGAAGCGTTCGCCTGGACCTCACCGAGCTTCCTCGTCCTCGCCGAATATCATTTTTACGCGGCCTTGGCCCGGATCGCCGAGCACGAGACATCCGGAGGAGAGCCGGCCGATCTGCTTCATAGCCTGGCACCGCACTCGAAGCAGCTCGAGCTCTGGGCCAAGACTTGCCCCGAAAACTTCGCGAACCGGATGCTCCTGGTGTGGGCGGAGTTGGCCCGCGTCGAACGCCGCCCTCTCGATGCGGAACAACTCTACGAAGATGCCATTCGCTCGGCAGAGGAGCAGGGCTTCATTCAGAACGAGGCACTGGCCAATGAACTGGCGGCCAGCTTTTATGCCCGGCGCGGCTTCCAGACGATCGCTCGAACCTATCTGCAAAACGCGCGACACTGCTATCTCCGCTTTCGTGCGGACGGCAAGGTGCGTGAGCTCGAATCGAGGCACCCTTTCTTGAGAGAACGCCCGAGCACGCCGCCACCCGAAGCGCCCGCTGCCGCAGCCGGCGGGCAGTTGGATGTCGATGCGCTGGTGCGCGCATCGCGCGCCGTATCTGGTGAAATCGTCCTCGACAAGCTGATCAAGACCCTGATGACAATCGCGCTCGAGCATGCTGGCGCCACGCGAGGCATGTTGATCCTCCTTTCGGGTGAAGGGCCGCGGATCGAAGCGGCGGCGGAAACTGGGCCTGACGGCGTGGACGTCCAGGTTGGCGCGCGTCCGCTGACTGCGCTGGGCGTTCCCGAGTCGCTGATCCAGACGGTGCTACGGACTCGGCAAAGCGTGATTCTGAGTGATGCACGGCCGGCGAATCCGTTCAGCCAAGACCCCTATCTACGGCGCTCGCAACCACGTTCGCTGCTTTGCCTGCCGCTCTTGAAACAGCGTCAATTGGTCGGGGTGCTGTACCTGGAAAATGACTTGGCCCCCGCGACGCTGACGCTCGATCGGGTCGCCGTGCTGGAGCTGCTAGCGCCACAAGCTGCCATTTCCTTGGAGAATGCGCTGCTCTATCAAGCGCTACTCGACGAGAATCGTGAACGTCGCAAAGCCGAGGGTGCGCTGCGGTCGAGTGAGGCGTCGCTGGCTGCAGGTCAGCGGATCAGCCACACCGGGAGTTGGCGCTGGAACTCCGCCACTGGAGAGGTCGCTTGGTCAGCCGAGGCCTTTCGCATCTTCGGGCTGGACCCCGCCGTTGCAGTGCCGACGATCGCAACCGTGCTCCAAGCGACGCATCCCGAGGATCGGCCCGCCTTGGATTACGCGCTCCGAGAAGCCGCGGCCTCGGGTCGACCATTCCAATTGGAGCATCGCATCGTTCTTCCTGACGGCACCATCAAGTCCTTGTTTGCCGTGGGGGAACCGGTGGCAACCGAGGACGCCCCTGGTTCGAGTCCGATCGAGTTCGTCGGCACTGCGCTCGACATCACCGAACGCAAAGCCACCGAGGACGCTCTCCGCAGTGCCCACGCCGAGCTCGGGCGTGTCTCACGCTTGACCACCATGGGTGAGCTCGCGGCCTCGATCACCCACGAAGTCAGCCAGCCGGTCTTGGGCATCTTGACGAACGCGAAGGCGGGCCTCAATTGGCTCGATCGAGCCGAGCCCAACCTCGGCGAGGCGCGAGCAGTTCTTACTCGCATTGCGCGCGACGCGACGCGCGCCACTGAAGTGATCCGGGGTTTGCGTGCGCTGGCCAAGAGGAGCGGGCCCGAGCTGGCTGTCTTCGACCTGAACGTCGCCATTCGGGACGTGCTCGCTCTAGTGGTCAACGAGCTGCAACGCGAGCGCGTTTCATTTCAGAGCCAACTCGTCGATGGCAATCACCGGGTCTACGGTGACCGCGTGCAACTACAGCAGGTCCTGTTGAACCTGATTCGGAATGGCATCGAGGCGATGAGCGGCACGAGTGACGATGCGCGGATGTTGAAAATAGCTTCGGACCTTCCGGCGCCAGAGATGATCCACGTTTCTGTCGTGGATAACGGCAGCGGCATCGATCCCGAACTGGCCGGCCGCATTTTCGAACCCTTGTTCACCACCAAACCCGACGGCATGGGCATGGGCCTTTCGATCTGCCGGTCGGTACTCGAGGCGCACGGCGGGCGTTTGTGGGCTGCGCAAAACGCGCCGCGCGGGTCGGTCTTTCAGTTCTCGCTGCCGCTCACGGCGCGTTCTGCCTGAGCGGCACGCACTCGTTTCGTTATTTTTCCCCAGTTCCGCCCTCCAAAGCCATTTACGGGGGAGCAGGGGCTTGGCACGGGTCAGGACAGCGGGCCGACGCATTGCCGCAGCGCTTCGAACGCCCCCTCCAATTCAGCGGGAGACAGCTCGATGCCCGTGCGTTCCAGGGTCCACTGGGTGGCTTCGCTGACGGAGCGAAAAAAGCGCACGGGGAAGGCGGTGCCCGTCAGGAAAAACACCACGTTCATGATTGGGACGACCATCGCCGACGGATCGCTGGTGAGAACCGTCGCGTAAGACGACAAGTGTCTGCCGGCTTCACGCACGATCTGCGCGAGCCGCGAGCGCGAAGAAAACGGCGGTAACGGACAGCCCGCTTCGACCATCGTCAAGTAGGCGAATTGGCCTCCACTCGCGTGGTACACGCGCGCGGCTGCGGAGGCCATGATCTCGATTTCTTCGAGTGACGCTCGACGCCAAACGGTCATGAACACGCGGCCGAGCACCGCCGCGGCGAAAGTGGGTCCCTGCGCGATCACGCGCAAGCGCGGGCTGGGCTTGCTGTCGACTTCGGTCAGCGCAACGCGCTGCGGGTCGAACAGCAGCGCTTCGTCTGACGGCCCGGCTGGTCGATCCTTACGGTCACCGATCGACACCGGATCACGGAGAAGTTGTTCGATGCGCCGGCGAGTGGCGAGGAGTCGTTTGCGTGCGGTCTTGCGGTCGCACTCGAGCAGCAGCGCCAGATCGGAGACCGACACCTCCGTGAGGTCGGCATAAAGCAGCATCTCACGCCTTTGGGGCTCGAGCAGCAGCAGGGCTTTTCGCAACTTGCTGTCCGCGCCGTGCTCGAAACCAGGCCCCGCGTGCTCCAGCGGCGCCATCCGCTCAGGATCCGCCGATGGAATCTCGGAACGGCGGAACGCGCGTCGGCGATGGGCCGAGGCGGTTCGCCGAGCGACTTCAAACAGCCATATTTCCGGGTTCGACATCAAGCGAAGCTCGCTCGCCCGAGCCAGCGCGACCAAGAAGACATCGTGGCACACGTCGTCCAAATCGGCGTCGACGACGCCAAAGCGCCGGAGCGCGCGTCGCACGGAGCGATGGTGCTGCTCATACACAGCCCACGGGGGCACGATCAAATCTCGCGTCGCCAAACGGCTGACGGCATAGCTCGACTCGGTGGCTCGTGCCAGCGCGCGGGCAAATCGACGCTTCGAGCCGGCTTGCCCGCTGGTACTTCCTACTTCAACAACTTGAGCAGCGACTTCGCTGAAGCGGTCGAGGAGGCTGGATTCTGCCCGGTGATCAGACGACCATCGGTAATGGTGAAAATCTTCCAGTTGCCGACCTTCTCGAACAGGCCGCCGAGTCGCTTGAGCTCGTCTTCGACCAGGAACGGAACGACATTCGTCAGTTGGACTTCTTCTTCTTCTTCTTCTTCTTCATTGGTAAATCCGGTAACCCGTTTGCCCTTGACGAGTGGCTCCCCTTTGTACTTCACACGGCGCAACACGCCCGGCGTGTGACATACGGCTGCCACGGGCTTGTTGGCATTGTAGAAGGCCTCGATCAGGGCAATGGATACCGGATCTTCGGCCAGGTCCCACATCGGGCCGTGGCCACCCGAGTAAAAGACGGTGTCGAAGTCGGAAGCCTTCATGTCAGAGAGCCTGACCGAGTTGGCCAGCACGTCTTGGAGCCGGCTCTGCTGGCAAACCGACACCAATGGACAATGGAGACTGAGCGCAGATACGCGCACGCTGCGTCAGAAGCTTCGAAAATACGGCGATGAGATCCGGAGAACCATGGCCAAGCTGCTTTCGGTCAACGTCGGTCTGCCACGCGACATCGAGTGGCTGGGCCGGACCGTGCGCACTGCTATCTGGAAAGAGCCGGTCAGCGGTCGCCGATGGGCGTGCAAGCTCAACATCGATGGTGATGGTCAAGGAGATCTGGCCGGGCATGGGGGTGAGCAGCGCGCCGTCTTCGTCTATCAGATCGACTCCTATCGACACTGGCAGAAAGAGCTTCGCCGTAACGACCTGGTGTACGGCCAGTTTGGCGAAAACCTGACCGTCGAAGGCCTCGCGGACGACGAGGTGTGTATCGGAGATCACTATCGCATGGGCGGCGCGTTGCTCGAGGTCAGCCAGCCGCGAGTCACCTGCTATCGCGTCGGCATTCGGATGCAGGAGCCGCGCATGGCTTCACTGCTGGTCGCGCACGGGAGGCCAGGGTTTTATCTGCGCGTGCTGGAGGAAGGCGAGATCGGCGCGGGCGACTCGATCTCGAGAGTTGCCGAGGGGCCCGAGCAGATGACGGTCGCGGAGGCCAACGCCCTATTGTACAAACCGGGCCATCCTCGTCGCGAGCTCGAACGAGCGCTTCGTATCCCTGCCTTCAGCTCCGGGTGGCGCGCATCTTTCCAGGCGCTGCTCGACGCGCAGTCGAGCGGGCGGGCGGTCACCGGGAACCCGGGACTCGTTTCGACCGGGCCTGCGGTTGTACCCGGCTTCCGCAGTCTTCGCGTTGCGCAGATCTCCCGCGAGAGTGCCAGCGTGACCTCCTTTGTCCTGGAGTCGACCGATGCCGCGCCGCTTCCAGTCGCCCTGCCGGGTCAATTCGTCGTGCTTCGCATGCGACCGACACCTGACGGCCCACCACTCTTGCGCAGCTATTCATTGTCCGGGCCGCAGGGCGAGGCTCGCTATCGCATCAGCGTGAAGCTCGAGTCCCACGGCGCCGGGAGCGGCTACCTGCACAATCACGTCCAGCTCGGGGACTTGCTGGACGTGAGCGGTCCGCGAGGGGGCTTCACACTCGATGCCAGCGAGCGCGCGGTGGTCTTGCTCAGCGCGGGCGCGGGAGTGACGCCGGTTCTGGCCATGCTTCATGCCCTCGCGAACATGCCGACGCCGCCCCCCGTGTGGTGGATCCATGGAGCACGCAACGGCACCGAGCATCCGTTCGCGCGGGAGTCGCGGGACCTCCTGCGACGCATCCCGGGAAGTCGAGGCTTCGTCTTGTACAGCCGACCTGCGGCAGCGGATCGACTCGGCGAAGACTTCGATGCCATCGGTCACCTGGCGCCGCCGCTGCTCACGGAGCTCGGTGTCCCGCGTGACGCCGAGCTCTACCTGTGCGGCCCCACGTCGTTCCTTCAGGACCTGAGCGCAGGGCTCGTCGCTTCGGGCTTCGGCCCAGAGCGCGTGCACAGCGAGGTCTTCGGCCCGGGCAAATCCATTACTCCCGGCGTGGTCGGCGCGCCGGTGCGTTCTCCGCATCCTCCCAAAGGTCCACCCGGTCCTGGTCCGCGCGTCTCGTTTGCGCGCAGCGGTCTCACGGTTTGCTGGGACCCAGCGTGCCGGAGTTTGCTCGAGCTCGCGGAGGCGTGCGACATACCAGTGAAGTGGTCGTGCCGCACGGGCGTGTGCCACACCTGCGAGACCGGCTTGGTCTCCGGCAGCGTTAGCTACTCGCCCGATCCGATCGAGCCAGCCCAAAATGGCAACGTTCTGACCTGTTGCTCGATTCCCTGTCATGATTTGGATCTGGATCTCTGACCCCGAGGGGCGATACCAAAGTCCAATGGTCGATTGCGCGATCGGCCCCATGGCAGGTGAGCGGCGCCACATTCGGGTGGCGTCCAGGAAGGAGCATGCATGTCCACGATCCATCTTCAGGCGACGACCAGCGCGACTGCCGAGCAGTTCCTCGCTGGGCTGACCGACTTCGGGCCGGGGCGCTCGAAGCTCTTCGGCGACAGTGCCGATGGCGTCGTTCTCGAACGTATCGTGTGAACGTTTTGGCCATACTTACACCATTCAGGAGCTTGCGAGAGCAGAGTCACGGTCCTTACATCCATGCCGAATGGCCACTTTCGCAAATTCGAGTCGCAACAGCGTCGCGAGCCCGGGCGCCCGCAAATTCGCGCGAAAACTGAGGAGCGTCACGCGTCCGATCGTACCGGTGTCGGAGGCGGATTGGCCCAGCATCGAGCGCGATGGCTTTACGATAAGCGTCGATCCACAGTGCCAGTCCCCACTGGCATTCGCCTTGTCGGTGGCGCGAGGGCTGGACGCCCGGCCTCGGCGTTTGGACGCGAGTTACTTGTATGATGCGACTGGCTCGGCACTGTTCGAGCGCATCACCGAGCAGCCCGAGTATTATCTGACTCGGGCTGAAGATCGGTTGCTCGCTCAGCACGCGGTCTCAATCCGCGAGGTGGCCGGCTCGAGCACCTTGCTCGAGCTCGGCTCGGGTGCCTCATTGAAAACGCAGCGCTTGCTCGATGCCTGGGCGTTGGCCGGCCCGGTTTCCTACGTGCCCGTCGATGTCGACGCGCAGGCGATCGAACAAGCATGCACGGCACTCCGCGCGCGCTATCCGGATCCGACCAGCGTGGCGCTGCGGGGTATCGCGGCCACCTACGAACGGGCCCTTGCGACGCTACACGGGCGCGAGAAACTGACGATCGTGTTTCTGGGCTCGAGCCTCGGCAATTTGGGTTGGAAGGAGTACCCCGGTTTCTGCGAGCTCGTCGCTAGCGCGCTCCGGCCCGGCGATCATTTCCTGGTGGGTCTGGATTTGGTGAAAGACCCAGCCCGGATCGAGGCCGCCTACAATGACGCGGCCGGCATCACCGCAGCATTCACCCGCAACTTGTTTGCGCGCATGAACCGGGAGCTTCACACGCTTATCCCCCCAGCCGCAATCGAGCACATCGCCTATTACGACAGCGAGCGCGAACGAGTCGAAATCTTCGCCCAGGCCACTCAGGAATTCTCGATTCAAGTGCCGACTCTGGGACGAGAATTCCGAATCGCACGCGGCGAGCGCATTCTGACGGAGGTCAGCCACAAATTTCGGCCCGCCGCGTTCATCGCCACGGTCGAACAATTCGGCCTGGAAGCCCGCTGGCAGACTCATGAGGACGACGAGTTCGGTTTGTTCTTGTACGAGAAGCCCAAGCAGTCGCTGTGCTGCCTGCGCAAGCCATCGCGGGTTGCCGCAGAGCTCGCGTTGCTCAGCGCGCAGCGTGCCCGTACCTTGCAGATCGTCGAGCCGTTGTGTGAGCTCGATCTGGAACGGCAACACAGCCCGCTACTGAGTCCAATCGCCTGGGATCTCGGGCACATTGCCCAATTCGAGGAAGAATGGCTCGCCCCGGCCGCCCCAAGCGAGACGGCGGCGCTGTACGACGCGTTGGCCACGCCGCGGGCGGAGCGCTCGAAGCTCGCCCTGCCCGCGGTGTCGAAGATCTGGCCACGCCTGAGCAGCGTGCGCCAACGGGTGGAGCGGCACTTCATCGGTTCAGCAGGCTCCGAGAGCGCACTCGTGAAAGAGTTACCAGCGGGGGAATTCTCGCTCCCGCTGGTCATCCAACACGAGGCGCAGCATCAAGAAACGATCTTGCAGGCCATCGCGCTGCGCGACGATCTACCGTATCGGCCGAGCTTCGCCAGCGGCGCCATGCCGCAAAACGCCGCCTGCCCGATCGCTGACCGCGTGTTGATTCCAGGCGGTCCGTTCGTGATGGGCACGAGCGATCGCGCTTGGGCGTACGACAACGAGCGCCCGGCGCACGAGGTCATGGTCCCGGCCTTCTGGCTCGGACGCGCGCCGGTCACCAACCGGGAATATCTCGCGTTCGTTGCCAGCGGCGGTTACCGAGCGCGTCGTTTCTGGTCGGAGGCGGGATGGGCTTGGCTTCAAATCGAGCGCACGCAGGCGCCCGCACATTGGCGGCTGAGCCGACCGAGCGATCCCGGCTCGCTCGGCAGTTGGGGAGCGCGGGTGTTTGGTCGACTCGAACCGCTTCACCCGAACGGCATCGTCGTGCACCTTTCCTGGTTCGAAGCCGAGGCCTATGCGCGCTGGGCCGGGGGGCGACTGCCGACTGAAGCGGAGTGGGAAAAAGCGGCCGCTTGGGATCCGATCAAAGGCGCTTCGCAACGCTTTCCTTGGGGCCACGCCGCCTGGAACCCGACGTTGGCCAACCTCGACCAGGAGCGCCTCCAGCCCGCGCGCGCCAACTCTTACCCAGACGGGCGCAGTGCTTATGGCTGTCTGCAGATGTTAGGCGATGTCTGGGAGTGGACCGACACTTGGTTCGACCGCTATCCGGGCTTCGAGGCCTTTCCGTATCAAGAGTACTCTGAAGTATTCTTCGGTCAGCAATATCGCGTTCTGCGCGGCGGCTCGTTTGCGACTCGCGCTGTCGTCGCTCGCAACACCTTCCGCAATTGGGATCTCCCGCAGCGCCGCCAGATCTTCGCAGGGTTTCGCTGCGCGTGGTCGGCGTGAGGGCCGAGAAATCGCGCGCCGCTAATCGGCGAGAAGCTGCTGCCCGCCATCGATGTCGAAGGTGGCGCCCGTGAGTGCGGTGTTGGTCATGATGTGCACGGCGAGCGCCGCGACGTCCACCGCTTCGACCACGCGCCGGATGGGCAGCGTGGCGCGCAGCTGGTTGCGTCGAGCTTCGAGCTGATCACCGAGGATCGCTGCGGATAACGGCGTGTCAACGAAGCCGGCGGCAATTAGGTTGACACGGACCGGTGCGAGCTCGAGCGCCAAGTTCGCCGTCAGCGCTGGCAGTGCCGCAGTGGCCGTCGAGACGATCCCACGGCCAACGCCTGGGCGACGGCCGCCGGTGCCTCCCACTAGCAAGAGCGTGCCTCCGGCTCTCAGTTTGTTGGCGGCATTGCGAGCAACTTGAATTGCCAGCACGAGGTGCTCCCCGAGGGCGTGGTGAGGCTGCACGAGGTCCACGTCGAGGATTCGTCCGTAGTGCGGGCGGCCCGCCGTGACCATCACATGGTCGATCGGGGTCGACAGGTCGCGGAAGAACCGCTCGAGGGCGACGGGATCCGCGGCGTCGAACGCGGCCGTGCTGAGCGCGCCGAGCTCGCGCGCGGCGCGCTGTAGGCGCTCTGGATCTCGACCGGTGAGGATCACGTTGGCCCCCTCCGCACGGGCTCGTCGGGCCGTTTCGAGCCCGATACCGGCGCTGCCGCCGATCACGACGACGGTTTGGTTTCGCAGTTCCAGTTCGCGCTGCGCGTTGAAGGCGGTCGTGACGCTATTCATCATTTCTCCAAATCGCCCGTCGAGCGGGTCATTCCTGTTCTGCCAATGACTGCGCCTGGCTCTTCCCATATGGGAAAAATCTCGCTTTCTCACCGTTCGCCCAGGCGGTTCGCTGCTGTGCGCTCTCGATGTCCCAATCAGGACGGCAGCGCTGCAGCGTCGCGCGCAGGTCGAGCCGCAGCTCCTCGACCGTCGGCCGACCAAAGAACCAGTAGCCGTTGTAGATCTTGTAGACCCGTAAGCCCGGTTCGAGCACGAGCGTGTGAGGGATCATCGGGTTGTGGTGCGGGTCCGTGTATTCGGCGATGTCGAGGTCCTTCTGCACTTTGCGTCCTGGGTCCGACAGAAACGTCCAGGGGGCACCCACGCCAGTGCGAAACTCGCTCGTTTCCAGCAGGTTGTCGGTCGAGATCGTGACGAGACGGCAGTAGCCCACCTGCATCTCGCGATAGAGCTCGAGCAGCCCCTCGTGCTGTCGCCGTTCCTTCGGGCAGAAACCGCCGCGCGAGAGCACCAGTACCAATGGATCGCCAGCCGAGAGCTCCGAGAGCGTGCGGTGCTTGCCACGCTGATCCGGAAGCTCGTAGTCAGGAAAGATTGCGCCAGGAACGATGTCTGCTCTCATCGGCGGGCGAGCTCCGTGTGCCGCGCGCCCTCCTTGGCTGCCTCCTCGGGAGTCTTTCCCTGTTCGCGCGCGACGACGTATGCGGCGTACCAGTCCGACCAGTGGTGTTTCGGAGCGGTCGGTTCGTACTCACCATGGCGCTCCTCTGCCTCGCGCAGAAGCTCCGTGAGGATCGGGACGTTCAAGCCGAATCCTCGACCCGGAAGCCGCGTCTTGATCTCTTGGAGCAGCCAGCTGTTGCCGTCTGGATCGCTGAATGAGGCCCAGGTTCGGTAAGAGCTCGCCTCCGGGTCCGCTCCGGGCACACGGCCTTCCGTGCCAACCACACGCAGGCCACGTTGGAAATGGAACACCTCACTCACGTCGATGCCGCGTCCGACAAGCTCCGCGCGTGCGGCCGCGACGTCGGAGACCACGAGGAACGTCCCCTGAACCGAGCCCGGCGCGACCGTCGTGATGCCCTTGCCGAAGATCACGGAGCACGCCGAGCCGGGAGGAGTCAGCTGCACGACCCGCCAGTCTTCACCGGTGGTAAAATCGGCGTCTAGTCGCCAACCCAGATTTTCGTAAAAGCGCTTCGCGCGATCCACGTCCGATACCGGAATGATGACGACTTCGAGCTTCAGGTCGACCGTAGCCGGCGTGGTGATTTGCGCGGCATCATGACTGCTAACCTGTGCGTTCATTGTGGGTCTCCGTGTTGGTTGGGGCGTCGATGAGTCAGCCGAATGTGAACGAAAATGCCTCCACGCCCGAGTCGAGGAATTCGATCTCGAACAGTCGATCCACGATCGGCTTCGGCTGTCGGACGAGCTGATACAGCCGCTGCTCGGTCACGGTACCTTCGCCTTGGCCGTCGACGTCGGCGCCGCGGGCCGCTCCTGGGGGCTGTCCGTCGACGAGGACTCGGAATCTGACGGAAGCGCCAGGCATCGCGGGGCCCATGATCAGATGAAGATCGCGAGCGTGAAAGCGATACGCGATCCGGCAGCCTGCCTTGTTCGACGCAGCGGACCAGTTCGCGATCGTCCAATCCCCAACCAGGGTCCAATGATTGAGCGCTAACTCGGCGGGGCCCGAATAGATCCGACGCTGGTCCGCTGCCGAGCCGCCGGGCGAGGCAAAGTTCTCCGCGCGTTCGTAACCGACGTACGTTTCTGGGGACTGCAAAGTGTCCCACGCGGCGGCGACTTCCACGCCGCGAGCGCTGACTGAAACCAAACCCGGCTCTATTCCGCTGGCTCCGGCTTCGGTCAGCAATTCTCGAACCACCAGTTCCGACTGCGCGTAGTCACCTTCGCCGAATTGGTGATGTCGAATCTGCCCCTTGGCGTCGACGAAATAGAGCGCCGGCCAATACTCGTTCTCGAAGGCACGCCAGAGCGCGTACCCGCTGTCCACTGCGACGGGATACGTGATCCCCGTGTCCTTGATGGCCCAGCGAACGTTGGCGGGGTTTTTCTCGAATTGGAACTCAGGCGTATGCACACCAACCACGACCAACCCCTGCGCCCGGTACCTGTCGGCCCAGGCCCGAAGATACGGCAGGGTGCGCCGCCAATTGATGCAGGAGTAGGTCCAGAAATCGACGAGCACGACCTTGCCGCGCAGCCCTGACGCTGTCAGGGGCGGCGAATTGAGCCACTCGGTTGCGTCACCGAGCGACGGGAGCTCGCGCTCGCTGTGGAGTTGAGTCGGCGAAGTGGGCGTGTTGCCCGGTTCCGCGTCTCTGGTCTCTGCCAATTTCTCGCGTGGCGGCTCGACGCCCTCGCGTCGCGTGCAAGCTGTCACCAAAGCGGCCAGGCTCGCCCCGAGCAGCACCTGATGAGTCTTCATCAGCCGATCCGTCTCCCAATGCGCATGCGATCAAAACATGCGGTTCGGCTCGAGCGGAGCCTATTGGACGATCGTATTGCTCTCTATCTCAGTCGCGCTCAGTCGCGCTCAGTCGCGCTCAGTCGCGCTCAGTCGCGCTCAGTCGCGCTCAGTCGCGCTCAGTCGCGCTCAGTCGCGCTCAGTCCCCCGCTCGAAGCTGGTGCCGCGCGTGCGCGGGCTCGCGCAGGATGCCGAGCTTCTTCATGCGATAGTTGAGCGTGGATCGCTTCATTCCCAGGCGAGCAGCCGCGCCGTCGGGCCCGGCGACGATCCCGCGGGTGGCCTCGAGCACGGCTAGGATATGCGCCTTGTTGACGGAGGCGAGGTCATCCCCTCGGACGGCCTTGTCTTCGGGGCACAACGTCCCATAGAGAGGCGGGACCTCGAGCGTCGACCCCTTCGCCAAAATGACCGCCCGTTCGATCACGTTTTCGAGCTCGCGAATGTTGCCGGGCCAACGGTATTCGGTCAGGTGTGACATCGCGGCTGAGGAAATTTCCCGAATGTCCTTTTTCAATCTCGCTGCCACCTGCCGCATGAAGTGGAGTGCGAGCACCGGGATGTCCTGCCGGCGATCCCTCAGTGGGGGCAGCGTCACCGGAAACACGTTGAGGCGATAATAGAGATCCTCGCGGAATTCCCGCGTCTTCACCATCGCGCCCAGGTCGCGGTTGGTAGCGGCGATTACCCGCGCGTTGGAGCGGATCGTGCGTGTGCCGCCGACGCGCTCGAACTCGCGTTCCTGCAAGAGCCGCAGCAGCTTGGGTTGGAGCTCCGCGGCAATCTCGCCGATCTCGTCTAGAAATATCGTGCCGTCATGTGCGAGCTCGAAGCGGCCGATTCGCTGCGCGATGGCGCCGGTGAATGCGCCCTTCTCGTGTCCCATCAGCTCGCTTTCCAGGAGGCCGGCTGGAATGGCGCCGCAATTGACCTTGATGAATGGGCCGTGCTTGCGATCACTCGAGTTGTGGACAGCGCGAGCAATCAGCTCTTTGCCGGTCCCGGTCTCACCGCAGATGAGCACGGTCGAATCGGTGCCGGCGACGGTGTGCACTTGCGCCAACACCTCCGTCAGCGCGGAGCTATTGCCGACGATCTCGGAAAAGCCGTCGGACCTCGACTCGGGCTTGACGCTTTCGTCGGCGCGGCGCCCCCGAGTGCTTCTCACGGGCAAGCAAGCCGGGGCCACCGTCGTCAGCCCTTCGGTGGCGATTCCCGCGTGAATTGCCGCCAAAAACAGCTCCGGATCGAATGGCTTCGTGAAGAAATCCACGGCGCCAGCTTTGAGCGCGCGCACGGACATGGGAATGTCGCCGTGCCCCGTTACGAATACGATTGGAACGCTGACTCCAGTGCGACGTAGCTCCTGTTGCAACTGGAGACCGGTCAAGCCCGGCAGCTCGACATCGAGCACCAAGCACGCGGGCGGCACTGCGCGAGGCGCGTGCAGATATTCTTTCGCCGACGAAAAAGTCTCGACGCGAAGGCCAGCCGAGACGGTTAGGCCGGCCATTGCCTCGCGCGCCGAAACGTCGTCGTCAACGATGCAAACCGGGCGATCATTTTGGTCCATCTGGCGTGGCTCCCTGGGTTGAAGGTGAGTGCAGCGCGTGCACTCTGGCCTTTGCGCGTCCCGTCCGCGTTCACGCCTCAGAGCATGCTCCAATCGCAGTGCGCCCGATATTGTACGATGGTGTAAGCGTATTGTGCCGAAGTGTGACCGCGCGCAGCGTTTCAGCGCCGCTCTCGGTTTTGGGTTTCGTCCGATAGAAATCGGCGGACGAGATCGGCCATTTCGTCGGCCGCGGTGTCCAAGGCGAAGTGCCCGGCGTCCAACACGTGCACCTGGGCCTTCGGCACATCACGCCGGTACGCCTCGGGCTCGCTGAGCTCGAACGACAAATCGTACTTTCCCCACAGCACCAGCAGGGGTGGTTGGACCTTTTGCAGCCACGCCTGCCACTTCGGATAAGCCTCTACATTGCTCCGGTAGTCATAGAACAGGTCACTCTGGATGTCGGCTTGGCCCGGCTTGTTGAGGAAAGCGTACTCGTCGGTCCACAGATCCGGATCGTACTTCTCGGGGTTCGGGTCGCTTCCGACGTGACGAGTGCGAGTGGTGGCCAATGAGAGAAGGTTGGTCCGCAGCGCTTCCTCGTGGGCGGCGCGATCGGCCCAGAACGCGCGTCGCGTCTTCCAATTCGCTCCCAAGCCTTCGTTGTGAGCGACGGCATCCTGGACGATTAGCGCTTCGACGCGATCCGGATGGGCCAGCGCCATGCGAAAGCCAACGGGACCGCCGTAGTCCTGCATGTAGAGATTGTACTTGTTCAGCTTCAAGGCTTCGCTGAAGTCGGTCATGACTTTCGCGAGGTTGTCGAAAGTGTATGAGAATTCCTTCGGTGTCGGCGCGTCGCTGTGCCCGAAGCCGGGATAGTCTGGCGCGACCAAATGATATTGGCTCGCAAGCCACGTGAGCAACGGCTCGAACATGCGCGAGGACGACGGCAACCCGTGAAGCAGCAGAATGGTTGGGGCATCCTTCGGCCCTGCTTCACGGTAAAAAATATTGAGGTCGGCCACCTTCACTGTTCGGTACGAGACGTGTTGGGCCATCGCAGATTCCTTCGGTTGAGTGGAAATGTTGCAGGACGAAATGCAGAACGGCAACAGCCCGAGCCGCGCTATCCTGGACGAGGTCATCGTCATCTCACTTCCAAGATGACTTCCAGCTCGACCGGCGAACCGAGCGGAAGGCTCGCGACGCCGAATATCAGGCGTGATGGCACGATATCCTCACCGAACACGTCTCGAAGGAGTTCGGACGCCGCGTCGGCGACCTTCGGATGTTCCGTGAATTCAGGCGTCGCAGCGACGGACACGCCGAGCCGTATGAATTGGCTCACCCGGTCGAGAGAGCCGAGTTGCTTCTTCGTGAGGGCCAGTACATTGAGCGCAGCTGCATAGGCTGCCTTCTGGCCCCCCTTCACGTCGAGGTCTTTGCCCACCACGCCCACGATCGAGGGCGTATGCCCGACCGTGGCGAGCATACCGCTCAAGAAAAGCAAGTTGCCGGACAGGACGGCAGGCACATACGCTCCAAAAGGGCTCGGGGGATCTGGCAGACGAATGCCGAGCCTTGCGAGTCGATCCTCTGCGGTTCGCGAGTTCGTGTTCATGGCGATGGCTCCAGTGGGTGCTGCGAGATAGAGATGCCAGCGAGTCAGGCGTGAAACGATTGGACGATGGTATTGGTCGCTGCCTCTTCACGAGGAGCAGCTCGGGCGGGCGGCGGTCGCACGTCGCGCGGCGGGAGAGGGTCGATACCAAAGTACAATGGACTGTCGACCACGAGTCACGCATCGTGGAGTTAGGGGGCTGTCACGAAAGGGACTGGAATGGAGAGCCGCCTCTGGCTGGTGGTCGATGCGCTTCCCGGATTGCCGTGGATTGCGCTTCCTGGTGGAAAGCTCGAGCGCGCGCGGCCGGTGCGTTCATGACGGAGACCAGGTCGCTCGTGTCGGTCGTCGACGACGACCAGTCCGTCCGTGAGTCGCTGCCCGACTTGTTGAAGGAGCTCGGTTTTGCCGTCCGAGCCTTCTCATCGGCCGAAGATTTCCTGGCGTCTGATTGCATCGATCAAACCAAATGTCTGATCCTGGACGTGGCCATTCCCGGCATGTCTGGGCCCGAGCTCCAGCGCGAACTGACGCATCGCCAACAACGGATCCCAATCGTTTTCATCACGGCTAACCGAGACGAGGCCGTCCGTTCACAACTCGTCGAGCGAGGTGCAACCGCCTGCCTGCTCAAGCCATTCAGCGAGGCAGAGCTGGTGGAGGCGCTCAACGCCGCGCTTGGACCAAGCTGACCGAGCCCGCGTCCGAAGCGTGGGTCTGGGACGTCAACACCTTCGTATAGTCGACTTGCATCCGAGCGACGATAGGTAACGCGAGGCCCCTTCGACGCGACGTGCGTCACTGGGAGTCGTTGACACAAACCTTCCGCGAGGAGATGACCATGAAATTCGAAGGCTCACTACGCACTTGCGTACTTTCAATTGCCACGTGCGTGGCTGCACTTGGCTTGCAAGATGCGTCGGCCCAGGCCGAGAGCGCGCAACCGAAATCCAAAAATGGCGCGACCGCCGACATGGAAGCGATACGCCCATTTCGCGTCAGCATACCGAACCAAGCTTTGGTCGATCTTCGCCGACGCATTACGGCGACGCGCCTGCCAGAAAAAGAGCTAGTTACGGACAGGTCGCAAGGCGTGCAGCTTCAGACCATCCAAGCGCTCACGCGCTATTGGGCCACAGAGTACGATTGGCGGAAGTGCGAGGCGAAGCTAAACACATACCCTCAGTTCGTGACCAACATCGATGGCGTCGATATCCACTTCATTCACGTTCGCTCGAAGTCACCCAACGCGCTTCCACTCATCGTTACGCACGGGTGGCCCGGCTCGATCATCGAGCAGCTGAAGATCATCGATCCACTGACGAATCCCGTGGCGCACGGCGGGAGTGCGGCGGACGCGTTCGACGTAGTGATTCCATCGCTGCCCGGTTACGGATTTTCAGGCAAGCCGACGACGACCGGGTGGGACCCCGCGCGCATCGCTCGCGCCTGGATCGTGCTGATGAAGCGCCTCGGCTACACACGCTACGTGGCGCAAGGGGGCGATTGGGGCAATGCGGTCACGGAGCAGATGGCGCTGCTGGCGCCGCCGGGGCTACTCGGCATCCACACCAACATGCCAGCGACCGTACCGGACGATGTGGCGAAGGCACTCCAGTTCGGCAGCCCGCCGCCGCGGCTTTCCGCCGAAGAAAAGGGCGCGTGGGATCAGCTCGACTCATTCTACAAGCATGGCCTGGGCTACGCGCAGGAGATGGCAAATCGCCCGCAGACCCTATACGCAATCGCCGATTCGCCGGTCGGCTTGGCAGCCTGGATACTCGACCACGACGAGCGTAGTGAGGCGCTAATCGCACGCGTTTTCGACGGTCAGTCCGAGGGTCTCTCGCGCGATGACATCCTCGACAACATCACGCTCTACTGGCTGACCAACACGGCGGTTTCATCGGCTCGGCTATATTGGGAGAACAAGCTCAACTTCTTCGCGCCGAAGCATGTCGCCATTCCGGTCGCGGTGAGCGTCTTCCCGGACGAAATCTACGCGGCCCCGCGGACGTGGACGGAAAAGGCGTACCCGAAGTTGATTCACTATAACCGGCTGGCCAAAGGCGGGCATTTCGCGGCCTGGGAGCAACCGACGGCGTTGTCGGAAGAGCTCCGCGCCTCGTTTCGATCGCTTCGCTGACCCGCGGCGCTGACCCGCGGCGCTGACCCTATGCAGTCGCGGTCAGCGAGGCCTCGACTGCGCGTGCCAGCGCGCCGCTGGTGTAGGGCTTGGCGAGCCAGCCGAGCCCTTGTGAAATGGCAGCTTCGGCGCGCTCGGGTGGCGCATTACCGCTGGCAATCAAGGCGCGCTGACCAGGAAATAGCGTCCTGATGCGCTCAATCACTGCCAACCCGTCCTGGTCCTCGTTGAGTGCCATGTCGACGATGATCAGATCGTAAGGACTCGTGCACGTCGTTCGACCGACCGCGATCGCCTGGCGCTCGGCGGCGCAGGCCGCGAAGACCTCGCAGGCTGCGACTCCGCTCCGTAGCGTGTGGGTCTCGTATCCCAGTTGGCCCAGAACTCGAGAAGCGGTGCGGAGCTGCGTCGGTTCGTCGTCGATGATCAGCACCTTGGCGCGTCCGCGAGGCACCGAGGAGGTCCGGTGTATCGCCTCGAGCGTCACTTCGAGTCGAGGAAAGTACAAAGCGAAGGTCGTGCCTTGCCCAGGCCAACTCGTAACGTCCAAGTAGCCGTCGTGTTCCTTGACCACGCCGTGCACGACTGCCAAGCCGAGCCCGCTGCCCGAAGTTTGTCGTACGCGCTTGCTCGAGAAAAACGGTTCGAACACGCGCGGCAAGTCCGCAGGGGCGATGCCCCGTCCAGTATCGGAAACGGTCACCACCGCGTAACTGCCCGGTGGTACGGCCTCGTAGCCCAGCAGCGGCAGCGTCAGCTCGACCGAACGCGTCGTCACCCAGACCTTGCCCGGACCGTCGATCGCTTCAAGTGCGTTTCGGACCAAGTTGGTGACGGCGCGTACCAGGTGGGCCTCCGCGGCCCGGACGATCAACGGTTCTTCGCACCAGAGGTGGCAGATCTCGACCTGGGTCAAATCTTTCGGCATGAATCCAAGCGTCTCGAGCGTCAGGCAGTCCGACATCAGCGCGTTCAAGTCCAGCGGGTCCGTGCTCATTCGCCGCGCTCGGCCGAGAGTCAATAGGTCCCTGATCGTCTGGGCCGCGCGTAACGACGCGCTCTTGATGCTCCTCATATCGTCGCGAATCTCCGTCAGCGCGGGCAGAGATTCGCAATCGAGCTGGGCCAGATCTTCCAAAATGACGTCCGGCAAAGCGACCATCGGGCCGAGCACGTTGTTCAAATCGTGGGCCACGCCACCGGACAGCACGCTCAGGGCTTCCATTCGCGCGGCGGTGGCCTGTCGCTCCTGCACACTCCGCTCGTGCAACACAGTCTTCTCCACCACTTGCTGATGAAGTTGGATGCTGCTCAGTGCCACGCTCACTTGGTCTTGGAGCATCTGAAAGCCTCCGGCCCCGCCCGAGGATTCGAAGACCGCCACGCCCCAGCGCCGACCCTCGCACAAGAGCGGGAAGACCAAGCGCGTGCAGCGTCGGTCATCGTACCAAATCCCCGGGGGGACCAGCTGGCGGGCGGCAAAGCGAAGCGGTGGTGGCTCGAACAGGCGCCCGTCCCGCATGCACACCCAGGGCTCGAGCTCCGCCGTGGAATCCTCCGCATAGCGCGAGAAGGACGCATTCGAAATGCCGAGCGAAGGCATCATGCTCAGCAGCGCCCGTTTGAGCGACGGCAAATCGACCGCGCGCGACAGATGCCGGTTGAGGTCGACGATGCGCAGATGGTCGTTGTCGACATCGATCCGCTGCTGAACGTGCCCGCGCTGACTGTGGTGCGCGACGAGATCGCGCGCGTCGTGCCAGAGATCCTCGAGTTCCGAATCGGCGCAGCAGCGGAGTTCGTCGCGCAGGCGAGCGATGGCGTTCTCGAGCGCGCGACACTTTGCCGGGTCATTGTCGGCACTCTCGAGCAGTTGCTCGACGGTGCGTAAGAACGGGTCGGGGTTCCCGCCAAGCGCGGGCGCCAGCGCGGTCAGCAAACGATTCGCGATTAGGAGTCCCTCTGGTGAGACGACGCCCAGGGGAGTCGTCAGGGCGCCAGCCAGAGCGCTTTCGTGGGTGCGCAAATACTCCGGTGCCGACAGGGGCCGTCCAGCTCGAATTACGGACTTGGCGAGTCTCGTCCGCACGCCGCAGCCGCAGGATTGGCGAACCAGGAATTGTACTGGCAGCTCGACGACTTCGGCGACCGGACGCCGGGCGAGTTGTTCTAGAATCAGGTGGATCGCCTCGCCGGCCATCGCCTCGAACGGCTGAGCGACCGTAGTCAACGGCGGGCTGTCGAGACGCGCCATCTGCACGTCGTCGAATCCCGTGACCGGCAGCTCGAGGGGCACGCGGCGCCCATGCTTCCTGAGCGCTGCCATCGCGCCAAACGCCATGTCGTCGCTGGCCGCCGCAACTGCGTCGAACTCCACGTTGCGCGCAAGGAGCCGCTCCATTGCCGCCTGCCCATCTCGATTCGTGAAATTTCCATCGACGACGAGCGCTGCGTCGAACGCGAGATCGTGTCGACGAAGGACATCGACGTAAGCGCCGAAGCGCGCTTCTGCTTCCGGGTTCCCGGCAGCGCCCGCAATGAATGCCGGGCGGCGACAGCCGTGGTCGCGGATCAGGTGCTCGATCGCCGCTTCCATGCCTCCGCGGTTGTCGATCACCACGCTGGGTACGCCCGAAATGGGCATGCCGATGCTGCACAGCGGGAGCGATCGGTGGAGCCGCGCCAAATGGTGCACGCTCTCCAGCCCAAATAACGACGCGAGACAGTTCGAGATCAGGACCAGGCCATCGACGCAGTCCGGGTGCATCAGATCGAAGACCGAGTTCTCGTTGACACTCCACAACCTGGGATCTCCGAGCGCCCCCGCGTAAACCGTGAGCAAGTTCAAGTCGAGCTCGCGACATTTCTCCAGAAACGCATTGCGTATTTGCGCGTCGTACGTTCCGGTAAAAAGCGCTAGATAGCCCATCAGAACCCCAATGGTTTTCCGCCCTGCTCTCGACTGCACAGTTCGCCAAACGGCCATAACTGGGCCAAACTTGAGCCCGGACGAGCGCCAGGATCTGGGCAAACCCACATTTGTCCACGTCGGCGCCAGGGGGGGCCAGTGACAAAACCGCAAGTGGGTTCAATCGGTACCCCCTCAGATCTGCTACTCGAGTTCAACAAGCGTTCAACAGCGCGCGACACACAGCGGACCGCTCAGACGATGTTCATCCCCGACTACCTGAGCGCCAACGCCTACCGCGTTCTTCGGCTCAGCACCGAAGCCTCCCTTTCGGACGCCCATCGCGCGGCGGCCGGCATGACACGGAGGGCGACCCTGGGCGCGGTACCCCTCGAAGAAACCGACCTACCGCTCCTGGGTGAGCTTCGACGCGCGGAGGCGGACGTGCGCATGGCGCTGGGACGGCTTCAAAGTCCCCCGCAACGGGTGCGCGATCGCTTGTTTTGGTTTTGTTCGCTGCCATCTGCCGAGCTGGCTCGCCCGCCCGTGGTCGCCCCGGTGGCAAGCGGCGGAGCGGACATCGCCCAGGACCACGACCGCGCGCTCTATTCCCTGATAGCAGCCACCCGAGCCAGCCCAGACGAGGCAGGCATCCAGTCGTGGGTCGACTCACTGCGAACCTGGCAGCGAGTGGTGACGAGTGACGACTACTGGTTGCTCGCGGCGCGCCAGGAAGAAGGCGGGGACTATGAACCAGGCGCTCTGCCGTCGGAGGTCCAAGCCGTCAGAGACGAGGCGGTTCGCTTGGCAGCCGAAGGCATGCTGATGTTTGCAAGGGACGCCCTGGCTCGCGACGAGCCTGCCTGCGTGCGCGCCGTCCTGCTCGCGCTGATCCAACTGGAAGATACGGGGTCTTGGGCTGCTCGCGCGGTCTCGGAATTGATTGCGCCGCCAGAGGCCGATTTTCGTAACTTATGTCGGCAGTCGCGCGCAGACTTCGGCGCCAAGATTGACCGTTCGAACGGTCATCGGGCGGCAAACGCGCGGGTCTGTGAGGGCGCCATCAAGCACTTTCGGCTCGAGGTCGAGCCCGCCCTGCGTGGGCTCTTGCACTTCATTCCGCTCAGTCACCCAGTTGCGCACGCCTGCCGCGAGCAGGCCGCTTTGTGCCTCGCCGGCATCGCCGCGGATTTGACGTGGGCTGAGGACTTTACCGGTGCGCAGGCATTCCAAGAGGAAGCGGTCGCGCTGGCACACAACACGGTGAGTCTGCTCCGCCTCGAGCGAGAGCTGGCCGAAATCAGCGAGATCGCACGCGCGCGGCGCGCTCGTGCGACTGAGGAGGCGGTGGCTCCGGCCGTCCAGGAGTTGCATGGCGTGTGCAACGACTTGAGTCGAATGCTCGACGCCGAGATGCTGCGCAAGGCCCGTGAGGTCGCTCGCAACGAGTGGACTTGCCGAACTGCGCTCCGGCGCTTCAGAAGTGAGATTGGACCGCTCATGAGTCAGGTCGAGCGATTGCTACCGGCGGAACATCCCGCCCTGCAACGCTGCCGCGAACACGTGGCGGCAAGCCTGGCCGGATTGGGTCGGGATTTTACTTGGGCGGAGCAGTTCATCGAGGCAGAGCAGCTGCTCCAGGAAGCTTTGCCGCTGGCTCGGGGCACCGCCACCGCGGCGGCGATCCAGCGGACCATCGAGGACCTGCGCCCAATGGTGCGTCGGGAACGTGTGTTCGGCCAACTGAAGCCGCTGTCGAGTGCACCTTCGCTGCGCACGGTCAATGGCGTCGGCTGCACTGTGTATGGGGAATCGGAGCCAGACATGGAGAGTCGTTCCTACGTCACCACCCACTACTTCGTTTTCTTGTTTTTGCCGATCATGCCGCTTTCCCGCTATCGGGTCGTTCGCGAGAGTGACAAGGGTTACCGCTTCCTCGGGCGGTTGCCGCTGACGCGCGCGCAGCGTTGGCATCAGCTGATCGGGGTCGCCGCCTGCGTTGCTCTGTTCATTGCACTCGTCGCCAACGGGAACTCATCGCGATGACCTCGACGACCCTCGCCCCCGATGAGGTGACGATCTCATTGGAGCAGGCGTGCCGAATGGCGCTTGCTTGTTGGCGCTTGCAGCAGGCTTTGCCATCATTGCCGGAGGGTCAGTCGGTCGCCGTCCGGTACGCCGTCCGCTCTCTTGCCGAGACGCTCAGCTCGATGGGTCTCGAAATCATCGACCTGTGTGGACGCGCGTACGACCCTGGGCTGGCGCCCGACGTAGTCGACGTTGTTCACGATGAGGGCGCGGAACATGCCTCTGCGCTGGTAGCAGAGACGGTCGCACCGACAATCGAATTTCGAGGCCTCGTCGTTCGGGCCGGGCAAGTCGTCGTCAGGTATTCTTCAAAAGCCGTCGAAACGGGGGAGGCAGTGCCATGAGCACGACCATCGATTACGGGATTGATCTCGGGACCACGAACTCCTGCATTGCCGTCTGGCAAGCCGGTGCGCTCAGGATTTTCCAAAACAACGACCAGATGAACGTGACGCCTTCGGCCGTGCACATTCTGAGGACGGGCCGAGTCATCGTCGGTCGGCGTGCTCAGAGCGCTCTGCTCACGGACCTAGACAACGTGGCGGTCGAGTTCAAGCGCTGGATGGGTCAAAAGGACCGCAAGAGCTTTCCGGCGACGCAGCGGGAGCTCTCTGCCGAAGAGCTTTCTGCGGAGGTTCTCAAGTCGTTGCGTGAGGACGTGCGACGTCAGTCCGGCGCAGAGGTGAAGGCTGCAGTCATCACCGTACCTGCCGCATTTGGCGCGCTGCAGTGCGAAGCCACAGCCCGCGCTGCAGAGCTGGCGGGCTTCGAGGAAGCCCCACTCTTGCAGGAGCCGATCGCCGCTGCCATTGGCTATGGGGCGACTCCCGACAGCGCGCGTGAGCGCTGGCTCGTGTTCGACTTGGGCGGCGGAACGCTCGACATTGCGGTGGTTTCCACTCAGGGAGGCCGACTGAACATCCTCGAGCACCGAGGCGACAATCTGCTCGGCGGTAAGGACATCGACCGCATGATCGTCGAGCGCGCGCTCCTGCCAGTCCTCGAAGCCACCTACGATCTGCGCGCAAGCGGCCCCGGCAGTGCGCGCCGCGCGCTGCTGTCCAAGTTGCGGGGGAAAGCCGAGGAAGCCAAGATCGACCTATCGAGGGAGCAAGAG
Source organism: Pseudomonadota bacterium (assembly GCA_037200885.1). Lineage (GTDB taxonomy): Bacteria > Myxococcota_A > Polyangia > Polyangiales > Polyangiaceae > PMG-095. The sequence continues at coordinate 1,226,838 of JBBCIN010000002.1, read as the reverse complement.
GTGATCGTGTCTCTATTCGACGTCGGCGACGATGATGCCGGGGTCCCGATCCAAATAGACGTCCCGCTCAAGCGAGCTCAACTGGACACCCTGGTCGCTCCGCTCATGGAAAAAGCCTGCGCGCTGGCCGCCGAGGCCCTGGCAGGTGCGCGCGTGTCGGGATCCGACCTGGCTCGCATTCTGCTGGTGGGCGGTCCGACGCAGACACCGTTCGTGCGCGCCCTCTTGCGTGAGCGGCTCGGCGCCCCCGTCGATTTTGCGGTCGACCCAATGACGGTCGTGGCGCGCGGGGCAGCCATCTACGCGTCGGCGCTCAGGCGGACCAGCCCGCAGAAAGGCGCGAGCCCCGACGCGAGTTCCCCGTCCACGGACGGTGTTCAGCTCAAGTTGGCCTACGACCCGGTGAGCGCGGAGCTCCAGTCGGTGCTGGCAGGGCGCGTCCTCGATACGGAGCGCGAAGTCGGGATCAAGATCGAGGCCGAGGGCGGCCTCTGGACGAGCGGCTGGCTCACGCCGAAAAGAGGACATTTCGAGACTGTGCTCTCGCTGAAGCCCAGTGACGTCACCACGTTTTGGGTTTACGCGCGGGATGCGCGCGGCAATCTGTTACAGCCGGACGTGGCGGAATTTAGCGTGAGGCACGGCCTAGTGCCCGGGGCGCCGCCGCTGCCACATACGCTCTCGATCGAGGTAGTGGATGCAGAAGGCCGCCCGGCACTCGACGCGGTGTTCAGCAAAGGGACGCCGCTGCCGGCGGAGAAGAAGCTAAAATACCGAGCCAAACACGAGGTCGCCCCAAACAAGCCGAATACGGACCTGGCGATCAAGCTGTGGGAGGGGGAGTTTCTCGACGACCCCGACGCGAACGAGTGGGTCGGCAACGTGCTGTTATCGCATTCGGCGGTGAAGCGCGTCGTCCCGCAGGGCGCCGAGGTCGAGATCAATCTTCAGATCAGCGCGTCGCGTGCCATTACCGTGGAGGCGTTCATTCCTCACCTCAATCTGCACTTTGGTGAACGCCTATACGTGCCGCAGCGCGACGAGCAAGATTTCGTGGCGCTGTCTCGCGAAGCGGTCTCGCAGGCTCATACCTACCAGGCGCGACTCGACCAGCTCGGGCAGCGCACGGCGGATGTCGGTACGCGCTCGGAAGTGACGGAACTTCGACAAAGCGTCGCGGCACTCGCTGTGAAAACACCGAGGGATCCGGACGACGCGCGAGGCATCGTCGAGGAATCGAAGAAGATTCGCGGACGGCTCGGTCGACTCGAGCGTCGCGTGAGCGAAGAACCGAGTCAGAATCCCGAGTTCAAGTTCGCCGAGCTGGTGCAAGTCGCGGAAAATGCCATCGCGCGATTTGGCACCACTCTCGATAAACAACAACTGAGCATGTTGCGGCGGGAGCTCGAGCGCACGGCAGCAAAAGACGACGAGCGGGGTATTGCTCGTATGTGCGAAGAAGTGGAGGGCTTGCGCTTTCGCGTTCTGTCCAAGCACGACTGGTTCTGGCGAGAGAACTTCGAGCAGCTGACGCAAGATCCAGGGCTCTTCGTCGACGCTGAAGAGAGTCGTGGTCTGATCGCTCGGGGTCGAGCGGCGCTGCAGCGCGCGGATGGCAACGCCTTGCAGGAGGTCGTGCGTGCGTTGTGGAAGTTGCAACCGAAGAAGCAGGCCGATGTCGAGCGCGAGCGCGCGCTGCGTTCGGGTCTTAGGAGATTTTGAGTGCTGACTGCTCCACGCCGACCGAGCTTGCCGATCGGTCACCAGATTTCCGACTTGCCGGCTGTCGTCAAGGTGCTGCATGTTGATGAGCAGTGCGAACTCTATGCGCTCGAGCCGTGCGCGCCGTCGCAAGAAAGCTTGTTGTTTTTCAGCCGCGGGCCGTCGCTCGAACAAACTCGCTCTTGGCTACTCAGCCAGCCGCCTTTGGTGTTCAGCTTGGTTCGTGCACTGCAGCCAACGGAGACGCTGCGAGAGACGCATGGCTTCTTTCTCTCGGCTCGTGGCCAACGTCTAGCTGACCGTGATTTGAAGGAGGCAAGTGAAGCGGAGTTGCGGCAACTGTTCGAGGCGTTGCTGGATAGCGTGGACCGCGGGCTGTCCCTGCAAAGGTTCCCTGACGTGAACCCCGCGCTCAGCTGGCATTGCGCTGATCCGAGCGCGCTGGGCTGTCTCGTCTCGCTCGCCGACCTACCCATTTCGGAGCTTGAACACGTGCGTAGCGCGGCCAGAGCATTCTATCGCCTGGCGACCGGGATCGAGCTTCGCTCGCTGACGGGAAAGGTGCCCGATCTTCGCGGTTGGTCGAAGTACTGCGGCGAAGAGCTCTCCAGGGTCGTCGAACGCTGCTTGGCTCCGGCGAGTCCGCGCGAAGCGATCCCGACGCTGCAGGGGCTCAGGCAGGCCCTCCGGCGGGGCGAGGTGCCCGGCACAGCCGTCGCCTCGCAAGCCGTATCCTCGATAGAATCGACGCCTTCCGCATCTGGGCAGGGACTCGCCCGGGTCGCTGGGATGCACGCGTTGAAGCAAGTCCTGCAGATCGAGGTCGTCGCTGTGGTGCGCAATCCAGAGCGATATCGACGCTACGGCCTCACGATCCCCAACGGCGTGCTGCTCTATGGCCCCCCCGGCTGTGGCAAGACGTACATTGCCCGTCAATTGGCGGAGGAGCTCGGGCATCATTTCATCGAGGTGATTCCTTCCGAGCTAGCCGGCATTCACATTCACGAAACAGTGCTTCGAATTCGCGAGATGTTCGAGCTTGCCGCCGAACGCGCGCCGGCCGTCATTTTCATCGATGAGTTCGACGCGCTCGTGCCCGCGCGCGATGGATTGGGCGGCCACCAACAATATAAGTCGGAGGAGGTGAACGAATTCCTCGCGCACCTCAATGAGTGCGCGCAAAAGCGGATCTTCGTCATCGCCGCTACGAATCGCCCGGAAAAGATCGACGAAGCAGTGCGGCGCACTGGTCGGCTCGACAAGCTCATCTACGTGGGGCCTCCGGACGCCAAAGCGCGTGCCGAGATGCTCACGCTTCACCTCGAGGGCAGACCGGTGGCGCCCCAGGTTGAGCGGGACGCGCTAGCCGAGAGGCTGGAAGGGTACTCCGCCAGCGATCTGCGTTGTCTGGTCGACGAAGCCGCCCGTGCCGCCCTCGCTCAGGACAGTGCGATCACCAATGCCTCGTTCGATCTTGCCATGCTCCGAGTTCCGCCCTCGGTTACCGCCCGGGTGCTGGCCCAGTACCGTTCGATCGAACAGCGCGGAGTTTGACTTGCCGCGCACCTGGGATTGAGTGGTCGGGGGGGCCCCCTCAGCAGCGCTGGAGGGCCAGCGAGACGCGCCCTGAATCGCCGACCACGCAGACTAAAAAGCGTAACCGACAGTGAACAAGAAGCGCGGTCGCAAGCCGCCACCGGCGATGATCGCACTCGCTAGGTTGAGATTGTCGGTGTTGATGTCTTTACTGGTTTTGGTCCACTGCATGCCGAAGCCGCCGCCGATGACGAAGCCGGGGCCGATCACCGCTTGCCCGCCAAAGTCGATAGCGCCGCCAATGCTCGTGAATGAGTCACCCTTCTGACCTTCGAAGCTCTGCGTGTAGGAGCCGAACAAGAACGAGGGACCAACGAAGAACCCGTTGGGTCCCTTTTTGCCCGTGTAGAATTTGTACCCCAGTTCACCGCCGCCGCCGTTCAGCGAGCCGCCGTCCACCTCGGTACCGTTGATGGTCACTTTGACCGGAGCGTGGGTATAGAAGGGAGTGAGCGTGATGGCGTGGTGCAGCGCGGGCAGGTATTCGACATCGAGGCTGTACCGCCCGATGAAGAAGCCGAGCGGGTTGGCCATGATCGCGATCTGTTTGAACGGCTGCTCCTCTTCGACTGGGACCAGCACGGCCCCGGGCGGTGGCCCGGCTGGCGCGGCAGGTGGGGGCGTTTCAGCGTCCGGCTCGTCGGCGAGGGCGCTTTGAGTAGTGAGACTGAGCAAAGAAAACGGAAACAACGTCGAGATAAGAACCACGGCGAACCTACGCATATTTGAGCTCCTCACGATGCAGACATGCCTGGCTCCGAGGCAAATGAACGCGCGCCCCCGAGCCTTTGGACGAACTGGTCATCCCCGAGGGGAGACCCCACACGCGTACTGAGACGGGGCGAACCGAGGCGATATTCACCACCCCAACCCAAACTCATATCAGCCGCCAAAGGCAGCTCAAATAGGCTTGCGGTTGCCTACATCCGCCGACTGCGGCGGACATATAGGTCTAGCTGAGTGGGTGGGGTCTCGATTGGAAATCGCGCGAGCTCGGCGGCTGCACGTCCGCGCCGCCGAAGGCTGGGACGTCCACGCCATGGCGCGTGACCATCAACAAACCCGAGGCAGAACGCGAGGATCAGGCGCTTGCTCTCGCTGCAGCGGCTTCGGCGTGAGTGTCGATCCAGCTCGCGAATTCGGCCGCGAACTTGGCGAAATCGCCGCGATATTCGGCGACTGATTCCGCGCCGTGCACGACCTGGATGTGCGCATCCAAATCGATTTGCTGCGAGGCTTTGGCGATTTGGCTGAGCTTCGCGACGCTCGCGTGCGCTTCGACTTTGCGTTGTTCGGCCGTTTGGTTGAGGCGAGCGGCAAGCGGTACAGCGCTGAGATCTTGCCCGGTGAGCTTGCGGACAAAATCGGCGAACGGGATGCTGTTGCCGGGTTGCCACCAGACTTTGGCGAGCTCCGGACCGATGCGCGGGTTGTCCACCAGATGGCCGTCGCGCGCGAGGAAGTAGCCGCGCGCCTGGGCGACGGCGATTTGGGCGAGTACATAGCCGTGGTAGGTGCAGCTGAAATCGCCCGAGATGAGGTGCGAGATGGACAAAGTCGGGCGAGGGCTACCGCCTTCGAGAAAGAGCATTCTTCGTTCGACCTCACGCAACACTCGGAGCACGTTTTCGGCCGTCAAGGCTTCGCTGGGCAGCTCATAGATGGCTTTTTCTGCATAGCAAACCGAGAGCATCGAGCGCATCACCCAAGCCGCCTTCGGCTGGTGGGCGTCGATGCTGCGGTCGACCAACGAGAGCGGCATGGGGCTACCGTTTCGGTCGAGCGCGTAGCGCTGTTGCCAGTCGGCATCGCCGGGCAGGCTGTCCAAGAACATGCTTTGCGTTTCGGCGAAGGCCGTGGAGGTGGGCGCGAATTCTTGGCCGAAGCAAGGGCTCGGCATGTCGATATTGGAGAAGTGCGCAGCGTGCCCTCCCTCGTGAAACAGAGTGCGTAAGGCTTGTTGCCCTGCGCCGACTGCTCCCGGCAAGGCGTTGGCCGTGAATTGAATGCGGGCCGGGATGCGGCGACCTGCGCGACGCCAAGCGACGACCGGGCCGTGCATGAAGCCGTTTTCGTATTTGCCGGGTCGGTCGAGCAAGTCGAGTACTAGCTCCGCGCCCGCGTAGCGAATGCCCAGTCCGGCGAACGACCGCCCCCAGCGATCGATCGCGGAACGGAAGGAAAAATAGGGGTCCAGATCGCGCGTCACCTCTCCAGAGGTGAGTTGCCCGAGGTTCCAGGGTTTCGCGGCTTGCTCGCCATGCGTGCGTCGCGCGTCTTCGACGAAGGCGCGTGCCGCCGGGCGCGTTCGTTCTTCCAGCTCGTCCAGCAAGGCGAACAGCTCGTGCTTGCTCATGCCCTCGATGCGCTTCGCTTTCCAGTCATAATAGTCCTCGGCGCCCAAGGTTCGCCCGAGCTCGTTGCGCTTGGCGACGATTTGCAAATAGCCGTGCTCGAGCACGTGCGACTCGATCGAGCGCAGTCCGTCGAACGCTGCCTGGCGGCGCGCCTCATCCGGGTCGTTTTGCAGTAGGTGTGACAGCGCGATGCTGCTCGCGGACACGAAGGCGCCCTGGGGTTCCTCGAAACCCAGCTTCATCTCCCCGCGCGCCAGCTGCAAGCGGCCCTCATCGGCGGCCAGCTGCTCCGCCAAGGCCGCCCCTTGCGGGCTGTCGATGGTGTGAGCGCCGAAGGTGCGTAGCCAGCCTTCGACGCGCAGGCGCTGGTCGTCGTTCTCTATTCGCAGTTCGCGTAGGCGGATCAACTGATCCGAGGCTTGCAAGAACTGCTGCAGCGCGAGATCACGCGCATCGAGCTCGGTCTGCGCTTGCTTGGCGTCCGCGCCCAGCCCCATTTTTGCCGACCAAAAGGCATCCTCTTTGGCGGTGTGCAAAGTCGCGTAGCGTTCATCCAGGGCATCGAGGTAGCTCGCGGCTGAGACATTCGTCATGGGCGAGGGCGTAGCGCGTCTCGCGCGCGGCGCCATCCGTTTACTTTGCGAGGCCCTTCGCCACACGGGCCGGTTGCGCGAGAGCTTTTTCTGCTGATTTTACGGTTGGCGCGCTCCTTGCGTTTACGCGGCTTCATGGGCGCTGCTTGCCCACCCCTCAAAATTCAGGTCGAAGGAGTTCATCATGGGCATCGTACTATTTCTTCTTTTCGGTTTGGTCGTTGGTTTCATCGCCCGTGCGCTCATGCCGGGCACTCAGAAGATGGGGCTGATCGCCACGATGATCTTGGGTGTCGTCGGTTCCTTCGTGGGCGGCTTCTTGGTCAGTTTGTTGACCAACACCCGCGCTACCGACCTCAACACCGCGGGCGTCATCGGCAGTATCGTCGGCGCATTGCTGCTCTTGCTCGTGATGGGCAAGTTGTCCAATCGTAACTTGCTAGCGTGATCGAATGCGACTCCGCGCCGGCTGCGAGATGACCCTGAATGCGACGAGTCCAGCGCCGCTGGTCGCGATGCTTCGCCCGCGCAGCGGCCAAGCGCAGTGGATTGTGGAGGAGACGTATGAATTCGAGCCGTTCGTGCGCGCGACCGAATACGTCGATTGTTTCGGAAACCTGTGCCAGCGTTTGGTCGCTCCCGCGGGCGGCCTCCATCTGAAGACTCAAGTCACCGTGGAGGTCGCCGACGAGATTGCGGTCAAGCCCGGAGCTGGACTCACCAGAATCGAAGATTTGCCGGACTCGGCCCTGCAATTCTTGTTGCAGAGCCGGTACTGTCCGTCCGATACGCTGGACGCGCTCGCTCACGAGGTGGTCGCCAAGCAGGCCGCAGGCTACGATCAAGTTGAGGCAATTCGCGCCTGGATCCGCGAGAATATCGAATACGAGTACGGCGTGAGCAATGGTTCGACCACTGCTGCCGATACCCTCCGCGACCAAGCGGGTGTGTGCCGAGACTTCTCACACATCGGCATGTCGCTGTGCCGGGCCCTGCGCATTCCCGCGCGCATGGTCGTCGGCTACCTCTATCGTCTCGACCCGATGGACTTGCACGCCTGGTTCGAAGCTTTCGTCGATGGTCGTTGGTACACCTTCGACGCCACTCAGGCGGAGCCTCGCGGCGGTCGCGTCGCCATCGCCTATGGCCGCGACGCGGCCGACGTGGCGCTGATTACCGAGTTCGGCCCGATCGAGACCAAAAACATGCGCGTCTGGGTCGACGCGGTGTAGCAGCAAGCGTGCCTCCCACCGGTGCAGTATGAGACGTCCGCTCCGCCCGGTCGCAAGATGTTGCGATCGTGGCGAAACGCCAAAATGGGCACTTTCCTCGACTGGAGAGGGGTTAGCCCGGTTGAGTCCATAACCCCCTACACCTGGCGCGTCGCTTGCAAAGACGACCGCTCATGTTGATTAGAGCTGGCTACGAAATTGCCATTGAATGCAACGCAGAGACTCCGCTGATGGCGCTACTCAGCGTCCATCCGTCGCGCCAGGCAGACCTGCGTAGCCCGGCTATCATCACGTCGAGTGGCTCCGCGCCGCTGGTTGCGAGTATCGACGAATTTGGAAACATGCGTACCCGGACGGTGGCGCCTGCAGGCATCCTCAAGCTTGCGACTGACTTCGTAATCCAAGACTCCGGTTTGCCCGACGAGGTCGCGCCGTGGGCTGGTGAAGTGCCGGTCGCCGAACTGCCCGACGAGGCGGTCAGCTTTTTGCTCGGTAGTCGCTACTGCGAGACCGATCGCTTGTCGCCACTGGCCTGGTCGCTGTTTGGCAACACGCCGCGAGGTTGGGCGCGTGTGCAGGCGATTGTCGACTACGTGCACCGCCATCTGACGTTCGGTTACCAATTTGCGCGCAACACCCGCACCGCCTGGGAGGGCCACGAAGAGCGAGTCGGCGTGTGTCGTGACTTTGCCCATTTGGCGATCGCGCTCTGTCGCTGCATGAATATTCCAGCCCGCTATGCGACGGGCTACTTGGGCGACATTTGCGTGCCTCCCGTTCGGGCTCCGATGGACTTCAGCGCTTGGTTCGAGGTCTATCTCGGAGGGCGCTGGTTCACCTTCGACGCCCGTCACAATGTGCCTCGCGTCGGCCGGATTTTGGTAGCGCGCGGTCGGGACGCCGCAGACTGCGCGATCACCACCACGTTTGGACAATCCAAGCTGGTGCAGTTCGATATCGTGACGGATGAGGTACGCCAAGCATCAGCGGCGGCTTAGCGGCTGGGCCTTCCAGCGTGTGCCGAGCGCGCTGAACGCATCGCGCAGCACTGCCAGTTGAGCGCAGTGATCGGCCCGGTCATTGCCGGCGTAGCCGCGCACCTGAAACTCTCCCTGGCTGAAGAACTCCACGAGGTCCAGCCCGAAGCCATCCGTACGCCGTACGGGCTGCGGTTTGCCCCCGAGCGATGCGATGAGGTAATGCGCGCATTCAGTGGTCGACGCAAAGTCAGGCGGATCGATCGACGAATGGCTGACGAAAAACGAGCGCTCGCCGCGTGCTGCGCGCGCGGCGAAGTCGACGAACGGTTTCAGCTGAGCCTTGAACGCGAGATCGTTCGCGCGCGGCGCGTGCAATCCGTCGATCAAGATCACGGCGTCGATATCCTTGGCCGAAGGCTGCGATAGCGCGGCCTCGATGCCCACGAAACCCGCGCTCCAGGCGCTCATCGCAAGGTGCCGCAGATGCGCCGGTTTGGCCAGGCGCTTGCTCAACGCTTGCTCGATGCCGGCAATGATCGAAGCCTGCAGCCGTGAGCCAGTGAATAGCGGCGCGTAGCTTTGGTTCAGACCCACCGTCAGCGAGTAAAGCGCGAACGGCTGCTTGCTGTTGATCAGTTCGCGCCTGATCGGCTCATCTCCGAGCAGATGAATCACCAGATCGAAACCGCCGCTGTCGTCGAGCACGAGTCCCCGAGGAGCGGTGAATTTACCCTGGCTCACCGTTGTCCAGTCCTCGAAGGCACTGGTGTCTACGGCTTGCGTCGCGCACGGCTCGATGCCGCCGCGTTGAGCCGTGGTGCGCGACGCTTGGAAGCTCGGTCGCGCGGTCACCCAGTTGCCGGCACCAACGCGGGGCTCCAGATCGATCGTCATCGGGCGATTCGGATCCAAGGGATCCGAGATCGTACCGGGCGCGGTCTTCGGGATGGACGCTGCGGGCGCAGGGCGGTGCGCTTTCAGTCCGTTAGCAGGCGCTGCCTCTCGTTTGCTGCAGGCACCGCCGCCCCCGCACTTGAGCACGAGAGCCGCACTGAGCAGCGCCGCTTCCGTCGCTCGATGCATGCCCTAAGTTTAAGCCAAGACAATATGGGGTCAAACCGTGCGCCGGCCCGTGACCAACTGGACCGCCAACAATACGAGCGCCACGACCAGCAAGAGGTGCAGCAACCCGCCCAACGTGTAAGACGTTGCCAAACCCAAAGCCCAAAGCACCAACAAGACGACGACCAAAGTGTATAACATGAGGGCCTCCTTGACTGCGCTCAAGCACGCCGCGTGCCAGGGCACATACTGGGCCGACCTCGGACCTCCGCGCTGGGCGCGGCCTCCTTTCCGAGGCGAAGCGCCTCGCGACCAGCGCGGCTCGCGCGACGCCGCCACACGCTCGCAATAGCTCTCCCATTGTCTTTGCAGCTTTCGGCAAGTACCGGCGTGGCACACGGAGTGCAGTGTACAATTCGAGGACACATGCCAAAGAGCACTTCACTGGCGGAACTGCACCCTGAGCCGCGTGCCGCACATGGCGAGCCCAAGCCACGCAAACGCGCTGCCAGCACGTTGACGCGTCGGGCCAAGGCCATTGCCGCAGAGCTATCGACGCTGCCAATGAAGCCGTTCCTAATCGGCGCGGGGGTTGGGGCGGCACTACTCGGCTCTGCGTTGGCCGTGAGCTCGAAGCGACCATCGCTGGGTTCGCCCTTCGCCGGCATGAATCAAACGTTGACCAAGACGGCGCTCGTCGCCCTGGCGCGCGTCGTCTCTGGGCAAACCGTGCGCAGCGTCGCGACCAGCGCGCTCTTGGATGTGGCTGACGCGATGAAGAAGAGTTAGAGCTCGGCGTGCGCGCGGCGGGCCACGATGAACAAACGGGGGAACGCCAAGAGCCGTTTGCCGTCCTTGCGCGCTGGGTACGCTTCGGCGATGCGACGTTCATATTCGGCCAGAAACGCGGCGCGTTGCATGTCCGGCAACGGATCGACGAAAGGGCGAAGACCAGTGGCCCGCACCCAATCGACGATGTCGGCGGGAGAACCCATTGGGTGATGATAGGCGGTACGCCAGATATCGACCGTTTTGGCTGCGCCAGCGAGCAAATCGTAATACGTATCGGCAGGCGGGATGAGTGGTCGAACGCGCGCGGCATCGGCGAGGGCGCGAGCCCAGGGCCCGACGCTGGCAACCTCTCTCATCAAGCGGTGCGTCGGTTCGTTCAGGTTGTCGGGCATCTGCACGGCCAAGACACCACCCGGCGCCAATGCCGCGAACAGGCGAGGGAACAGCTGCTCATGCCCCGGAACCCACTGCAGTACCGCGTTGGCGAAAATCAGATCAGGTGGGTCCTTCGCTTGCCAGGAGCTGACGTCACTGAGCTCGAAGCGGCACTGCGGTAGGCGTTTGCGCGCGCTCTCCAACATGGCATCCGACGTGTCCGTCCCGATCACGACGGCGCCTTCGAAGCGCTCGACCAGGAGTTCCGTGGAATTGCCTGGTCCACAACCGAGGTCGACCACATGCGCGGCTCGTTCCAGCCCGACGCGCGCGAGTAGATCTTCGGCGGGGCGCGTGCGTTCGCCTTCGAAGCGTCGATAGAGCGCAGGGTTCCAGGTCATCGCTCGATTTACCTGGGACCCTTGCGCCTCGGTGACAAGGGGCGCTCGAGCAAGCCGCGTTTACTACGCTTGTTGCTCGCGCAACTTCTCCGAAGCCAGAGCAAAGCGGCGACAATGCTCGAGGTAAGCGCGTTCATGAATACCGATCAGATCGACCACGCTGGACCAAAGCCAGGTGGGGGCATCGAGCGAGCGGGTCGCGGCGCCCTCGAGCTCAGCCCGCCATTTCTGCCGGTCTGCATCGTCCAGCTGCCGGGCGTGCGCCAGACCGAGGATTTTAGCCAATGCGCGCGCGGTGGCGCGCGCTTCGGAGTCGTCGAGCATCGCAAGTTCTAGCTTCAGATCTTGAGGCATCAGCTCGCGCACGAAGACGGAGCGGCCGAGGATGGTCCCGGACAGCATCCGCGCGCCGAGAGCCGGGGACAGCGCTTTCGCGCCCAGTACCACGCGCTCTCCGTGATGCTCGGGTAGCTGACTCGCGTCGCTGACGGGAGCCACGGTGGCCACCGCCTGCTTGATGTCCAAGAGTGAGTATCCGCCGTGGGCTTGGTCGTGACCAATCACCTCGATCAGTGCGGCGCACCGCCAAAGCCCGAGTGAGCTGCAGCCTTTGACCCAGAATGCGGCATCGCGCACACGGATCTGCGCCTCATCATCGCGGCAGTCCAGCCGTGTGACCAGCTTGCGCACGCGCTCGCGACTCAGAAACTCTACGAGCGCTGCCTTTTCTTCGGCGGTCAACGCCAAAAACCGGCGGCCCAAGTTGAACTTGGGCTTGCTGCCGATGCTTTCTCGGTGCAAATGTCGCCACTTGCGACGCATGGCTTCGCGCACCACGAAGCGCACCGCCGCACTATCCGTCTTCGGAGCGGTTGCTTCGATATTGCTGAACGCGTCGAGATAACCGCTCATCAGTTCTTCGATCAATCGAGCCGTGACCACGCCCGGCAAATCCGAGCTGCGCGCGGCCATGGCTAAACTGAGGGCTAGGCGGATCAGGTCATGTGCGGGATTGCCGGGAGCCGTTTGATCCAGATCGCGGAGCTCCACGTCGATCCGCTGATCGCAGCGCGCGATCGGACCGAGGTTTCCCACGTGGGCGTCGCCGCAAATCCAGACCGTCGGACCTTCTGGGAGCCCGCGCCCGTGCGTCGTCGCTAGCCACTCATAGAAGCGCTGGGTGCTGCCCCGAACGTAGGCGTGGGCGTCGCGCGCCATCTTGAGATCGCGCCGCGCGTAAAGCTCGGTGACGCGTCGTTCGTGAGTCACTGACGGCGCGTCACAGAGGCCAAGCGCTGGCGAGCTTTCGAGCACCCTGTTTGGCCGCAGCGGCCAGCGCTCTTCGAGCGACGATGCGGGCCAACACCACCACCGCGGTCTTGGTAAAAGCGCCGGCGATCGTCGGCGGACGCGAGCCGAAGGACGATGATTTTGCCGGGCGTGAGCCGAGCGCCACCGCGGTCAGCGCAAGCGCTGCGCCAAGGCCGACTCCGATCAGTAAAGGTTTGGCCGGGAATGCACTCGGCTGCACCTCGTTCGGGGCGAGCGCGAGCGACGCACGCGATCCCCTGTTCTGTTGCACACGCGGCTTCCGAGCTTGCTTGGCACGAGAAGTACCAGGGTTGGCATTCGAGTCGACCACTGCGGCGCTTTTTGACATGGCTTGATTTCGAGTGTTGGGCACACGGATTACACTTGGAGTGCACTCCCCGTGCCAAGCTCGGCTCCGGCGCTCCACTCCACAATCGGCATCGAATTCGAATTCCGAACTCGCTGCGCCGCACTTTGGCCAATCAGCGCGGACTATCTGGCCACGGCTGTGGCCTTGTGTCTCACTGCCAATGGCGACGCTCGAACGCTGGACCAAGGCCACATCGCTGCGATTGGGCGTCACCTTGCCGAAGATCCAGTTAGGTTGTTTTTCGTTTCCCACTTGCGAGTGCTTCCGCCCCGTTCAACGCCCAGACTGTGACATATTGCTCGGCGTGGGCGTTTGCGTGTGGGCTGGCCTGGCGCTTGCTCTAGCGCACAGAGAAATGCAAGCGGTAGTCAAGGGTATGGTTCAGGTTCATAGCGTCACTTATCGGATCGTCCGCGTGCGCGCCGGTCACTACGACGTCGTGCGCTTATTGGACGATGTTCGCGTGGGCATGTTCTCGCTCGGCACACGGCGCGAAGCGATCATCGAAGGCGATGCACCGGAGGTGATTCGCGAGGTGGCTCGCGCCGCCCTGCAGGGGGGCCGTACCACGTGGGCGCCTCGCCGGTTGATCGCCTAGGCGCCAGGGTCGATCGGGAGCGTTTTCACGCTGAAACCGCGGATTATGACGCGGGCCGAACTTGAACGTTCTTGCTATCGGACGACGGGGAGCAAAGTCCTAGTCAGCGCTGGTCAGCGGGGTTAGCGTTTGCTTGTCGCGCCGGCAGCCTGCGAGTGGCTGTCTCCGCTCAAACAGCGCATGTCGCTCGTCATCGATCCGTTCTCCCCCGATCCGCATCCTCTCGTCGGAGCGATCCTGCGGGGTACGTACGAGGTCCGAGGCGTAGTCGACCGCGGCGGGATGGGGATCGTGTTCGAGGCCGAGCAGGTGCGCTTGCGCCGCAAAGTCGCGATCAAAGTTTTACCCGTTCACCTGGCTCAGGAGCGGAAGGCGCTGCTTCGCTTTCAGCGTGAGGCTGAGCTCGTCAGCCTGCTGCAACATCCGCACGTGGTCCAAATCGTCGATTTCGACACGACCGAGCAAGGCGAGCCGTACATCGTGATGGAGTTCTTGGCGGGTGAGAGCCTGGAGCTGCGCTTGGCGCGCGAGCCCGTCCTGCCGCTCGCCTTCGCGGTGCGGGTTGCCACCCAAGTTGCCTCGGGCTTGGCTGCGGTTCACGGTGCATTGATCGTGCATCGCGATCTGAAACCCGCCAATGTCTTCCTGACCGAGCTCCCGGCCGAAGGCGTACACATCAAGCTGCTGGATTTCGGCATCGGTAAGCGGCTCGGTGGAAGGCAGCGGCTGACCGGTGAAAATGACGTGATGGGCACGCCGGACTACATGCCGCCCGAGCAAGCGCAGGGCAGGACCGCGCACGTCGACCAACGCGGTGACCAATATTCGCTGGCGGTGATCGTGTACGAGATGCTCGCTGGGCGCGGTCCGTTTCAAGGGGATATGATGGAGATCCTCGAACAGGTGATCGGCAGCGACGCCCCGCGCATCGAGGACTTGGTGCCCGGTTTGCCTGCCGGTATCGGCCCGGTCTTGCGGCGTGCCATGGCGAAGGCGCCCGATCAGCGCTTCGACACGGTGGTCGAATTCGCGAACGCGCTCAGCGCTGCCGCCGCCTTGCAAGCGACGCCCGTTCCGCACGGCGCCAATTCCACGCTGCGCCTGACCAGCGATCCAAGCGTGCTCGAGACGCAACGCGAGGACCATCCGGACACCGATGCGGCCAGGCCGGGCGAGCGCCGCAAGCTGATCTCGACGACCCCTGGTCCGCCCTCTCAGCTTCGCTTGCTCAAAGCGCTGGAGGACGCCAAAAAGGCGCGCTCCGCCCGGGACATCGATCTGGCGGCCACACTCGTCGAACGCGCATTGAGCATTGCCGACGTGCTCGCCAACAGTGCGGCCTCGGCAGCGTTGGAACGCGAGGAAGCTTTGATAGAGGGCTCTTTGGAGATGCGCCTGGGTCGCCGCGAGCGCGCGCTTCGCCTGCTTCCGCAGCCCGAAGATCGCGTCTCGCTGCTGCCGGAAGAGGCCTTCTTGCTGTCTCGGATCGACGGAGTGGCGAGCGCCGAAGAGGTGCTCGATCTATCGCCGTTGCCACGCCTCCGCACCCTGCGCCTGCTGGTCAGGATGCTGCGTCAGAAGCTGATCACCGACGAGTGAACGACACGGCGGCAAGCCTCGGCCTTCGAACCGGGGTCGAAAATTCCCGAACTCGAGCTTGCGGCCGCGCTCGATACGCCACGGAAACCGAGCATCGGCTACGTCCGCATTCAGCATGCACGAAGCGCCGAGGTTCATTCAGGGTGTATTCACCTTTCGTGGGGCAGGCTTGGCGCATCCGACGCCTCTCAAGCCAGCCGCTACCTACAAGGTGCCGTTCGACAAGCGTGCACAGCTCGTCTATCTGCGGGCCGGGAACGCCACTTCGGAGCTGGTCTACTTGGCGCTGAATCGCGACGGGAAGAGCATGCGCTTGTTCCCCGTGGGCGCAAAGGAGGCCATTCACGTGCCGCTCTCGATTGTCGAGGACGTAGACCCTGAAAGCGAGCTCGAGCTGTGCATCGGAGCGCCGGAAGGGCTCGATGGCACGCTCGTGATCGACATGGGCGTTCTGGAGATCTAGCTCGATTCCAGAGCTCCAGTGACTTCGGCTGGGATTTTTGATGGTCACGGAGTGCGCCGCGTCGCACTTTGCCTTCGGCGTCTCGGGGCGGGAGCCGCGCACGGCTCGAGGTGCGGGGCGGGATCGCGATCGCCCACCTCTCTCGGAAGCGCTCGCGCGATTCGAAATACGGCTTGAATTCGAACTCTATCTTCTTCTGCCAACGTCGCTCGGCGCCACGCGATTGTCAGCGGCTGGCCGCCCTCGCGCAATTTCTAAGTCTGTCGAAATAGCGGTTGCCTCGCTTGTTCGAAAATATTAGAGCGAGTTCATCGCCACGTTCGGGCTGTTCGCGGTGATCTGGGGTTGCGCTCGTCGGCGCCCGACGGCGGTGCCATTCGCGGTCGGGGCCTACATCACGGCGGCGTATTGGTTCACCTCGTCCACGTCTTTCGCCGACCCGGCCGTCACGCTGGCGCGCGCCGCGAGCAATACCTTCGCCGGGATCCGTCCCGTGGACGCGCCCGGCTCATCGTGGCTCAATTGTTCGGCGCCGCGGCGGCGACCGCTGTTTTCCGTTGGTTGGTTCCATCATTACCCGTCGCCGTCGTCGGGAGCGTCACTGATTTCCAGGAGCCATGACTTCATGTCCGACCACGTCAATCGTGTGCTGTTCGCCTGCGTGCACAACGCCGGCCGTTCACAAATGGCGGCAGCCTGGTTCAATCACTTGGCCGACCCGGAAAAAGCATGGGGGATCTCGGCCGGAACCGAGCCAGGCACGCGCGTTCACCCCGAGGTCGTGCTGGCCATGAGCGAGGTCGGCATCGATCTCTCCCATGGGACGCCGCAGTTTCTATCGGATGAGCTGGCTCGCGGTGCTTCGCTGTTGATCACGATGGGCTGCGGCGAGGCATGCCCGGTCGTGCCCGGGCTCGAACGAGACGACTGGCCGCTCGAAGATCCAAAAGGCAAACCCGTCGAGCGTGTGCGCGAGATCCGCGACGACATTCGGGCACGGGTGCAGCGCTTGTTGGCGCAGCGCGGTTGACTGCGCCCGTTCGTCGGCTAGCTCCGTCGGAGTCCCCAACCGTTCGCCGGGTCGAACTCGAAGATCTGGCGCGTGCAGCCGAGTACTTCTTCGGGGTCATGAGTCACGTAGAGCAAGGTCGAGTCGGTGTGAGCACCGATGTAGTCGGCGATGGTCAACACTTCGCTGCGGTGTCGAGGATCGAGCCCGTGGCACGGCTCATCCAAGATCAAGAGCGGAGGTTGCTTGATCACGGCCCGCACAATCAGCGCGACGCGTTGCTCACCATAGGACAACTGAGTGAACGGCTCTGCGCGCTTGCCCAGCAAGCCGACGATCGCGAGCCAACGCTCGGCCGCATGGATCTCGGCGAAGCCTGGCTCTTGGTACAATCCGATCGAGTCATAGAAACCGGACAAAACGCACTCGATCAGGTTCACGCGGCAGCGATAAGCATATTCGACGTGGAGCGCGTACGAGACTTGCCCGAGCTTCTTCTTGACGTCCCAGAGCGATTCGCCCGAACCGCGCTTCATGCCGCAGATGGTGACGTCGTTGGCGTAGACCTGCGGGTTGTCGCCGTTGATCAGGTTGAGCAACGTCGTCTTGCCGCAGCCATTGGGGCCGCGCACGAGCGTGTGTTCGCCGCGCGCGATGTCGAGGTTCAGTCGGTCGAGCACGCGCCGCTCGGCGTACGATACGGTCACGTCGCGCATGCTGACGAGTGCGCTGTTCAGCGCGTTGCGGCCCGGGTCGAGGATTCTGGTTGCGGCGCGCTCGGCCAGAGTTTCGCTCAGCGCTTCACCGAGCGACTCCGCTTCGTCCGTGCCAAGGCCGCGCAGCCCGTCCGGAATACCATGGGCTTCGAACTCCGCGCGCGGTCCGGCGAAGGCGACCTTGCGAGCTTCGATGTGGAGGACGTGGGTCGTTCCTTCGGGCACGTGCTCGTAGCGATCGGTAATGATCAAAACTCGCGTGGCGGACTCGCTCGTCAGCGATGCGCTCACCAAACGGTCGAGCTCGGCGGCTAGGACCAGCCGGGTCGCACGGTCGAGCCCCTCGTATGGTTCGTCGAAGACGAGCCAGGCTGGCTCACGAAGCAACTCTCGACACAAGAGCACCTTACGGATCTCGCCGGTCGACAAATACTTCAAGCCGCGCCGGAGCACCGATTCGATACCCAGACGCTGCACGAGCTCATCGAGCCGCGAAGGTACCGGGCGATGCGCAGCGTCCTTGCTGCCGCGCTTGCGCCCGAGGATGAAGTCGCGCGCCGAGGTCCCTGGGTCGACGCCGCCTTCCACGAACTCGCCATCGTCGTGGTAACGCTCGTCGAATACGACGTCGCGTTGGCGTTCGAACGAAATCAGGGCGACGCTCGCGGGGTCGGGTAGTTGATTTCCGCCGCCGCTTGACGCGTTGCGCGAGGCGACGGCAAGCCCTCCCGCCAGCGCCTGCGCAATCGCGCTCTTGCCGCTGCCATTGGACCCGGTGACGACCCACGACTGGAAAGGCTCGACGTTCCAGGAAAAATCGCGGAAAATGGGCTGGTCAGCGGCGCCAATCGCGGCTTCCTGGAAGCAAACGGTTCGAGTACTCATGGCTTTGTTCGCGCTATGTTGACAGGTGCTGGTTGGCGGACAATGTTCCCGGCCCGCTTTCGTTCAGGAACACCGAGGTTTGTGCCGATGAGTTACTTCAATTCGCTGCCGTTTCGCGAAGCCCTCAAACAGCTTGGCGTGTGTCGCTTCATGGACAAGAGCGAGTTCACCGACGGCGTCGGTGTGCTCCGCGGCAAGAAGATCGTCATCGTCGGCGCTGGAGCGCAGGGCCTCAACCAGGGGTTGAACCTACGCGATAGCGGGCTCGACGTGAGCTACGCCCTGCGCAAAGAGGCCATCACCGAGAAGCGCGCGAGCTATCGTAATGCGACCGAGAACGGCTTCAAGGTCGGTACCTACGAAGAGCTGATCCCGACGGCGGACGTGGTGGGCAACTTGACCCCCGACAAGCAGCACACGCCGGTCGTGGCCGCGCTCTTGCCCCTGATGAAGAAGGGAGCCTCGCTCTGGTACTCGCACGGTTTCAACATCGTCGAGGAGGGCATGCAAGTCCGCAAGGACATCACCGTCGTGATGATGGCGCCGAAGGGCCCGGGCTCGGAAGTGCGCGTCGAATACACGCGCGGCTTCGGCATCCCGACCCTGATCGCCGTGCATCCGGAGAACGATCCGGAGCGCAAAGGCTGGGCCGTCGCCAAAGCGCTGGCTTCTGGCACCGGTGGTGATCGCGCGGGCGTGCTCGCCAGCTCCTTCGTTGCCGAGGTAAAGAGCGACTTGATGGGCGAGCAAACCATCCTGTGCGGCATGCTCCAGACGGGCTCGTTGCTCTGTTTCGACAAGATGGTCGAAAAGGGCATCGACAAAGCCTATGCCGCCAAGTTCATCCAGTATGGCTGGGAAACGGTGACCGAAGCGCTCAAGTTCGGCGGCATCACCGGCATGATGGATCGCCTGAGCAATCCGGCGAAGCTCAAGGCCCACGCGCTCTCGCTCGAGCTGAAGAAGATCATGACGCCGCTCTATCAGAAGCATCAAGACGACATCATCAGCGGCAAGTTCTCGAGCGGCATGATGACCGACTGGAAAGCGGGCGACAAAGATCTGCTCGCGTGGCGCGACGCCACCGGTAAGACTGCCTTCGAGCAAACCGCCCCGACCGACGCGGCGATCAGCGAACAAGAATATTTCGACAAGGGGATCTTGATGGTGGCCATGGTCAAGGCGGGCGTCGAGCTCGCGTTCGAGACCATGACGGACGCCGGCATCAAGGCCGAGAGCGCCTACTACGAGTCGCTCCACGAGACTCCGCTGATCGCCAACCTGATCTCGCGCAAGAAGTTGTACGAGATGAACAAGGTGATCTCGGACACGGCTGAATACGGCTGCTACTTGTTCGACAACGCCTGCCGCCCCTTGCTCCGTGAGTTCATGCTCAAGGTCGAGACGGACGTGATCGGCAAAGGGCTCGAGCTCAAAGACACGGCCGTGTCGAACCGCGAGCTGGTCCGCGTGGACGCGGAGATCCGCAACCATCCGGTCGAGCAGATCGGCACCGTGCTGCGCGCCTACATGACCGCGATGAAGCCCGTCATCTAGTCGACCCCGGAGAAAATCGCGCTTCGCTGAAAAAGCCGTCCGACCCCGGGCGGCTTTTTCCGTTTTTTGTCCGAAGGGCGCCGCGAATTTTCGGGCCGCAACTGCAATCATTCGCCCCGCCGGCCGGCACAGGTTTCGACGTGAAACAAATATAAGTCTTCGATTTGCGGGCAATCTTCGAAGAAATGCGGCGAAGGCGGGACTAATTCTCCTTCAGGACGGGCCGTACTGAGGGTTCCCCGTCGTGAGAATTCACCTTGTTCCGTGAGCCGCTCCGCCTACACACCGGTCAAAAACTAGGTCGCTACGAGCTGCTGGCGCCAGTGGCACGCGGTGGCGTGGGCCGAGTCTGGGTGGCTCGCCTGCGCGGTGCCCGCGGGTTCAACAAGCTGGTGGCGATCAAGACCTTGCTGCCGGCTCCCGGTGACGCGCTGCTGATGGAGCAGAAGCTGCTCGAGGAAGTGCGCGTCGCGGCGTTGATTCAGCATTCGAACGTCGCTCAGACTCTGGAGCTCGACGAGCATCAGGGCACGCTGTATTTGGTGATGGAGTGGGTGGATGGCGAGCCGCTCAGCAATGTCATCGAAAGCGCCGAGCAGGGCGGGGGCGTGCCGCTCTTGGTCGCGGTCAACCTGATTGGCCAGACCCTGCGCGGCCTGCAAGCGGCTCACGAGCATTGTGACGACGCGGGGGTTCGGCACCCAGTCGTGCATCGCGACGTATCGCCAGACAACATCTTGGTCAGCTATTCCGGCATCGCCAAGCTCGTCGACTTCGGCATCGCTCGGGCCAAGAGCCAGGACCGCACGCTCGGCCGCGAAAATCGAATCGAACGCAAATTCGGCTACGCAGCTCCCGAGCAGGTCAGGGGTTTGCCCATCGATCAGCGCTCGGATCTGTTTGCGGTGGGAGTAACCCTTTACCTGCTCACGACCGGCCGGCATCCCTTTCAGGGGCCCGATTCGGCGACCACGTTGCGTAACATCGTCAATGACGAGCCTGCGGTGCGGCCATCGACGCTCAAGAGCAATTATTCACGCACGCTCGAAGCGGTGGTGATGAAGGCGCTCGAGAAGGATCGCGATCGACGTTGGCCCTCGGCCGAGGAGATGCGTTTGGCGCTGCAACGAGGCGTGCCCCAAGCGTTCGAGCTCGGCTTCGAGACGCAACTTCGCACGTTCATGGGGGACACCGTGGGCGACCGCGGGTTACGCAAGCGCGAAGCCATCCGACGCGCCGAAATCGTGGTCGAAGCTGGAGCGGGGGAAGCCAGCGGCGGGACATCCGCCAGCAGCGTTACGTCGTTGCGCGCGATCGCGGTCGACACCAGTATCGATCGCAGCGATTCGCTCCCGCCCAGTCCCGCTCCCCGCTTCCCCAGCATCATGCCGACGCTGCGGCCGTTGCTCGCGCGCAGCATGCCCCCACCGCGATTGCGAAGGCCGCTGCTGGTCGCGACCTTCGCGGCCGCCGCCCTCGTGTTTGGCTTGGTTTGGCTGCGCCCGCCGCCGGGTGGGACGCCCAGCGTCGCGACCGCTCCCGCGGCCGGCATGGTCGATTTGAACCCGCCGCGTCCGGCCGCCGCTCGTCCAGTGGTTCTGCCCAGCTCGGCGGCGGTGCCCAGCGCCAGCGCCGCTGCCGTCCGAAGCAGCAAGTCTTTGCACGCCGTCCGCTGAACCGTTCAACGTGGCAGCTCGGCGTGCAGCCATGAAATGCGCGCGCTAAGCTAGGCCCGTGCAAGTTACGACGCCGACGTCGCTTCAGATCCGCAAGCGGCGAAGCACCGACGACGGATTCATTGGCAGACTCGCGGTGCATGCGTTCGCCGAATACGACGGGCGTCCCGCGGTGACCATGCAGCGGCTGATTCAACGCGGCACTACCTGGGTGGCCTGCCGAGGCGAAGCGCCGGTCGGGTTCGCCATCGTTCACCCGCTCGCTGAGGGCAGCGTGGATTTGTGCGCCATCGCTGTCGAAGAGGACGCGCGCGGCTTGGGCATCGGCCGCGCGCTGCTGGCCCACGTCGAGCAGGCAGCGAGCCGCGCTGGCCTGAAGGAAATCAGACTCCACACCGCGCAGTCGAACCTGTCCGCGCTCGAGCTATTCCTCAAATGCGGCTTTCGCGTGGAGCAACGGATGCCGCGCTTTTATCGCGGCGTGTACGACGGCTGCGCTTTGTTCAAGCGCGTAGGCTCGACTCGTGGCTGATCGCCTGCAAACGGCGTCCCGCCCTCCAAATAGCGGTTTCTATGGCCCATTTACCCGGAAGAGTTGCTTCGGGCGGTCAAGACTGAGCACGCAAACGGTACTTTCGCGCGCAATGCGAGTAAGCTGAGTCATGAAATCAGCACAGCAGGGTATCTTTCCGAAAGAAGCGCGCACTCACGACTGGGCACTGCAAGAGGGCGCGGTCGGCTCCTTCAGCGCTTACAAGTGCACGAAGTGCGGCACCAAGGCCAGTGGCCGTGGCAAGACGATCATGACCGCCGCCGGCTCTCAATCTTGCGACCAGACGATCGCAGCCGCTGGGCAAAGCTAAGCGCGTCCAGCAGGCCCGCTCGACCGCTCGCTCAGAGTGAGTACGGTCGAGCGTCCAGCTGAGTGAGCGCCGCGCGCTTGAATCACCAGTAAATCACCAGCTCTTCGACCTGTTCGAGAGCGAAGATCAGCTCAGGCGTCTTGTGAGCGGCGGTGATTCTGAATACACCAGCCTCTTTCGAATACACGATGTCCTCGTTCGCAGCGACGTCGAACGCGAGCACGTCTTCCGCCACCAGCTGCGCGCCTTGGGGCGTGATGCGAACGAGCTCGTGGCTCTGCGGGCGGACCGGCTTCCCCTGAGCGCCGCCCGAAAAAAGACCACGAAAAGCGCTGGAAAAGCGCCCGAACGCATTTATCGGCAAAGTCCGATCGTAGTTGCGCCGGAGCGCATAGAGCAAACTCTCCGAGACGGGTACGACGGCCGCATAGTCGTACTGCGCCTCCGCCATCAACACCTCCACGCTGTTGTCGCTGAAGCGCAGCCGATGCAGCGCGAACGGCGAACGCCCGACCGCTTTGCCGGTCCTCGTGCGGCCAATGCCCGCCGACGCATAGACTATTTCCGCGCGCCCTCCCGGCACCCAACGCGGCGCGCGATCGATCACGTCTCCCTCGGTCACGGTTCGCAGACCTTTGCCGTCGTCCGAAAGCACGCCGATGGCGCTCGTGCCGCGACTGCCGGCGACGGTGCAGGCCAGCGCTTCGTCGGCAAGGCTGAAGTCGAGCTCGCTCAGATGGGTATCTACGCTGTGAAACAGCTGCTGTTCTTTGCCTGTGCCCGGAACCTGTACGAACACGCCGGACGCCCTATGGCTGCCGATCGCGTAGCACAGCTCACCGTTGGTTCGCCCTCGAGTAACGCTGACGATTCGTGCATCGACTCGGTCTTCGCCGCGTGCCGCGAGCTGCTCCCGATATGGGCTTTCCAAGGGTTGGACAGCCTGCCCGCGGCGCAAGACCTCTACCTTTCCGCGGTGCAAGCAAGCGACCATCTCCGCCATCGGCCGAGAGATTAGCGCAAAAAAAAAGCGCTCGGCGCCTTGGCCTCGGCGGCTCGTCCACGCAGGATGAGAGCGCGCTTCGGAACGCGTTGCCTAGCCCGCTCGCGACTCGTCGCGCGCACACAGGGCGATCGACGATTTGTCGTCTATTTCAACGCTATTTGCGAACATTCTTCGTGCGCTGCCCGAGCTTTGCCGCGCGTCGAAAGTGTCGCTGCGTAGCTTATTCGCCCACGCGCGTCGGGCTAGCGAGGGCTGTGCGTGGCTCGTCGAGCTCGGGACTCAAAGCAGCGAGCTCGCGGTTTAGCGCTGGATTTTACGGTCTATCGGTGCTCTCTGTCGGTCCTTATTCCTCGAACAGGAGATTTCTCGATGGCAAAGCCGAAAACAAAAACGACGAAGCAACTCACCAAAAGCGCGCTACTGCTGGCCGTAGTCGACAGCGTTGGCGAAGGCACCACGCGCAAAGACGTCAAAGCCGTGATGGACGCCCTGGTCGAGATTGGCCACAAGGAGCTGAAGAAGAACGGCGTGTTCGTGCTGCCCGGCTTCGCCAAGTTCGTGGTCGTGAAGAAGCCCGCGCGTGCCGCGCGCAAGGGCATCAACCCGTTCACCAAAGAGCCGACGACGTTCGCGGCCAAGCCCGCCAGCAAAGCCGTCAAGGCGCGCGCGACGAAAGCCATCAAGGACGCGATCGCGTGATCGCGCTTTGACCGGAGCGGCCGGCGCCCTGAGTTCACTCAGGTTGTCGGTCGGCTCCGTCGGCGACGTCGCGAAGTGAGCGCGTCGCCGTGTGCTGGCAGAAAATCGACGAGCTCGAACCCACTCCCGTTCGAGCTCCGCAGTCGGTGTGTGCGGGCTTCGCAAACAGGCGTCGCGTCGCGGCCTCCTTCGGTCGTCACTTGCCGGACGCCCGAAGCGTGATAGTCCGAGTGGCCTTAGCGAGCACTCGTGCCGATCCCGAAGATACCCAGAAAGCTGCTACTCTTGCTGCTCGCGGCCGTAGCGACGGCCGCATGCGGTCACGCTGCCGACCAAGAAGCTTGCCCGGCGCCAGAACAGCGGGACTGTCCGGCGGACGCGTTGACCTTCGATTCAGGGATCGCAGATCTGGTGCACACCCGCTGCTATCCGTGTCACGCGCCCGGTGGGGAGGAGCAGAGTCGCCTACTCACGGACTACGTACACGTGTCGCGTGAGAGCATGAGCATTCGTTCACAGCTCGCGACCTGCTCGATGCCACCGGCCGGCGCACCCCCGCTAAGCAGCGAGGAGCGACAGCAGATCTTCGACTGGCTCGCCTGCCGCACGCCGGAGTAGACCCTGTCAGTCGGTCACGGCAAGTCGACGAAGAACGCGACGTGCCCGTGCGGCGACGCTTCACCGTCGTTGCATTGCTCGTAGAAGTGAAAGCGCACGACCCAACGCCCAGGCTGGTCGAAGCGAAACGGGCCACCCTGGTACACGCCGGGCGCCGTTTCCTTGAACTCCGCCCGGTCGTTTTGAGCGGGCCCAAAGCGGAGGTCACAAGGCTGGTACACTTCCACGCGGCTCAAGGGCAGCTTGTCGTCGGCTGCTAGCGGCTCGAGGGGTTGGTCGGTCGTCAGATCTTTGGTCGTGACCGTGAAGGTCACGTCCTGGTTCAGCCGAATTGGGGTCGAGCTCCACGAGACGTGGTATTTGCAGTCGTCGTCGTCACCCTCGCTGTTGGGCAAGGTGGCGCCGTACTCAGCGTCATGAGTTTGGTTGCAGTCGCTACCTCCGGCTGCGCTGGCTTCCTCACCTTCGCCGGCCGCGCCACCCTCGCCCTCTTCGGGCGCGACTCCGTGGCAGGTTGCGGGATCGACCTCGACCGCCGGTTGCCCCACGCAATGCGCGTCCTCGGCGCCGAGGACCGGGCCGCCCACCGCGCCGGTAGGGCTCGGACTGTCCGAGGAGCTACAGCTCACGTTGAAGAGAAGGCTGCTGGCGCTGGCGATGACGAGGATAGGAAGGATCTTCATAGCTTCAAGCCAGAGCTAAGAGCTCCCGAGCACGCTAGTCCAGCCGAAAACGATGGGTGCGGCGATCTGCCGCGGCGGGGCTGCCGGCTCTACGGCAAGCGCGATGGGCTCGGCAATGCTCCGCCGGCCTGTACGTAGCGGATGATCTCATCCATAAAGGCGCGGTCATACACTTCGCAGTCCTTGGTGACTTCACCGATGCTGAAGCCGTGGCAGGCTTTTCGCCGCGCGGCTTGAGCTTTGGAGATCTCCGGCTGCTCTTCCAGAGTCTTACGCAAGTCCAGACCCAGGCGCCGCCATTCGATCTTCGAGTGGACGATTTCGCGCGGGGGGGTGCGAGTGAAATCGCCATCGTGAATGGTGGCGCAGGCGCCGTTCCAACGCAGCACGTCATAGCCGGCGTTGTCTCCGACTTGCATCTCCCCGTTGTTGTCGCGTCGCTTGAGCGCAATCACCTCTTCCCCGCGCTCCATCTTGTCGCCCAATAGCGAAGCGCCCCCGGAGGCATTGAACGGGTCGGCGCGCGCCACCATGTAGAGCCGCTTCCAGCGCGTGCCGGGTTTGAACATATTCAGCGCGACGTCCGGGTAAACGTCCTCGCACAGGCGCCGGACCCAACCGGGTGGCGGCACACATTCGGGCTTGCCGTGCGCGCAATGGTCGGGCAGCGAACGATGCGCGCTTCCAACCGGCGAAGCCGACGGATCATTCGACGCGACTTCGGGGTGCTCGGCCGCAGGCGTACCGCTCGAACCGCAACTGACACAGAGCAAAAGGAAGATAGCCGTGATCGCGCGCATGGTCTTCAGCGCCTCATTTCGCCTCGTTGCTAGCGCTGTCTGGGGGAGCGCACAAGATGAACTCCGTCACATCCCCCGATTCATATCCCCGGTGGCGCCGTAAAATTGAAGTCTGACCGCTAACCTGAAGCGGCGGTTCCCGTTTCGGCTCGTAAGTGCTCGTTTGCACGCCGGCGCCGGATCTCGAGCACCAAGTAAACCACCACCGCAACGTTGACCAGTGTCACCAACGCTTTCGTCGCGCTCGGATGCGCGATCAGTTCGTAAGCCTCGATCGGAAGGAACGAAATCGTCACGCCCGCGGTCATGTACTCTGCCCAAACTTTACCGAGCAATAGTCCCAGGCCTTCGATCCCGAACACCGCCGCATAGATCAGCGTGCCGACTCCGAGTCGACGCATGGTCTTGTGACTGATGCCGGCGACTTTCGCCAACAGCTCTTCGACCAAACGTGCGTGGGTATCGAAGCGCGCGAATTCAATCGCCTGCCGCACCGCCTCGGCCGCATCGCGATGGAGTAGCGAAAGCAGCCCGACTCCGAGCACCAGTAGGGCCAGCCCCTTGAGCAGCTTCAGCGCGCCGATCAGCAGCAACCCACGGCGTGTCTCACTGGCCATGTAGCAAGCGTACTCGCTCACGGCTACGCGGCTAGCGCGCAAAATGCCCTGTTGTTTGCGCTGGGGGAGGGGATGTGCTTCGTATCCGCGGTGAGTTTGAGCGTTTCGAGCACAGTTTCAGCGCGCCCGGCTGGCGTCCGGCGGGCGCATTGGCGGCGGCTGTTCGCGCTCTTGATCGCACTGCTCGGGCTGACCGCGCAGCAGCGCGTACTCACGCCGGCGGCGCGCCCGAGCGCGTCGGTCGTGCGGCTCGTCGCCGAGCGCGTGCAGAGCATCGAGACCCACGCCGTACGCGCCGAGCCGGCGCTGCGTGTGGCCCCGGCGCCGATCTTCGACCGCGTCCCGCAGTTCCCCGACGCAATCGTCGCGTTCGCACGCCGCGCCCCTCGAGCTTGCCTCGCGCCGCCGTCCACGGATCGCTCGCGCGCATCGGTCAGCCACTTTCACAGCAAGCGCCGCATTCCGAGAATGAATTCCGAAGAGCCACCCAGGGCCTGAGTTGCTTCGTCACCCTGGTTGATTGGCCTTTGGCTGCCTCATCGAGGCGGAATGGAAATTGTCATATGTCGACAGAAGATCTCGACACGTCCTCTCCAAACGTTGACTCCGCGCCTAGCAAACCGGTTCCCAAGACGCATCCAGCGCCCCCCATGCTCTGGATGCTACTGCCGGTGGCGCTGCTTGCGTTGATGGCGTTCCTCAGTCGCTGAACCGTAAAATCGTCGCGCGTGGCGTCGTTCACAGTTCGTGGCGGCGCCACGCAAGACCTCCATTAACGCACAAGTTTGCACTGAGCCTGTGGCGAACAGCGTATCACCCCTGCCGAGCTGGCTGCGGCCGAGCCGGGCAGCCCGCGTTTCCGGCACTCAGTGCCGCCGAAACACAGGGTTTACTTTCCAGCCGCGGAGCGCGACCGGTCTCCCTTGGGGCATTGCCGAAGAGTCTTCGAGCGCCGTCTTGCTCGGACATTCGGCTCGTGAGAGATTGCATGAGCGCGCGGGGTTTTCCCTATTTTCCCGCGGAAACAAGGAGTCCACATGCCCAATCCATTCGCCCACGTCGAGCTCAGTACGGATGATGTCAAGAAGGCCAAGAAGTTCTATTCCTCGGTCTTCGCTTGGAAGCTCAGCGACATGCCCGCCATGGCCTACACGATGATTGACGTCAGCGGCGGCGTGGGTGGTGGTCTGCAGAAGAAGCAAATGCCAGAGCAGCCGACTGCGTGGCTCCCTTACGTGGAGGTGGACGACGTGAAGGCGACCATGGCCAAGGTCTTGAAGGCCGGTGGCAAAGCCGTGCTCGAGTATCAAGAGATCGGCGAGATGGGTTCGATCGGCGTCTTCGTGGATCCGCAAGGAGCAGCGCTCGGACTGTGGGCAGCCAAGGCACCCGCCGCAGTCGAGGCAGCTCCGCCGCCCGCCAAGAAGACGGCCAAGAAGACACCGGCCAAGGCTGCGGCGCCGACGAAGAAGGCGCCCGCTCCCGCAAAGAAGGCGTCCACGAAGAAAGCTGCACCCGCCCCCGCGCCGGCAGCTGCTCCCGCCAAGAAAGCTTCCAAGAAAGCCGCGCCGACTCCGCCGGCTGCCGCGCCCGCGCCCGCGAAGAAAGCGCCCGCGAAAAAACGCTGATTTTCAGCTCTTTCACCGTTTCCGACCGGGCCGCATGTGGGGCATGGGGCGCGGCTGTACACCGCGCCCATCGCCAATAAAGCCCGCGCTGTCGTAACCCCGAGCGGTCACCGGCATACCACGAGCAGGAAATCGTGGACTGCGTCGAGATTCGGCAAGGATTCATCACTGGAGGAGTTCCCTCTGGTCCGTCCGTGGGCGAACACCTCAAAGGTTGCGAGCATTGCAAAGAGCTGTTCGGCAATGCGGCGGCGCTTGGCCGTCGCTTGGCGGACATCGCGCCGCGCTCGCCCCACGGTGTCACGGAGCAACTCGCGGTCACTGAGTCGTTGATCGCAGACGAGCACGGCGTGCGCGCGTTCTTGCGCAGTCGCCCCACGCGCGTGCGCTGGGCATTGACTCTCGTCTTGCCAGCCGTGTTGCTCGTCCGCGAGCTGCTGAAGAGGCGCGCGCCCCTGCGCGAACTGGGCGCCACACGAATGCTCGCGGGGCTGCTCCTGCTCGGCCTGCTCGGAGTCGTTACCGAGAGCGCCCTCCGCCCCTTGCCGATCGAGCGACGCGCGGCTCGCCTTCGCTCGGTCCTGGCACTGGTGGCTTGGTGCCTGCCATGCCTGCTGTGGTTTGCCCCCGAGGCCCCCGTCGGCGCGGAGAACTTTTCGAGCAGCGGTTTTGCGGTGCGCGCGCTGACCTGCTTTGGTTACGGCAGTGCTTTGGCGGCGCCGTCATTCGCACTGCTCTGGGCGTTCGATCGCGGACAGCGCGTTCCCTACCGCGTTTGGGCGCTCGCTTGCGGACTGATCGCGCTGCTCTCCAGTCTGATCCTCTTGCTCCATTGTCCTAGCACGCAGCGCGCGCACCTGATCGCCGGCCATTTCTGCATTGGACCGGCCTGGTTCGTGGCAGTCTCGATCGCGACTTGGTGGCGGAGTCCGGTCCGCTAAATGCCAGTCGTCTCGGTGGCCGGGTGAAGCTGGATCGCATTTTTCCCGCGCAGACCGCGTCCGAGTCCACCGCTCCGGTTGAACATCGCAGACACATCCCCTAGCGTGAGGCTCATGCGTAGCGCTCTCTTGATCGTGCCGCTGATGCTCGTGGCTTGCGGGAACGAGGAGGAAATCAAAAAGAAAGTCGCCGCTGTTCAGCAGCAGGCCGACGACCAGGCAAGCAAGGCGAAGCAGGCCGCACAGCAAAAATTGGACGAGCTACAAAAGCAGTTCGACCAGTTGAAGACCGACGCGGCTGACGCAAAGACCAAGCTGGATGAGTGCACCAGCAAGGCGCAAGCCAGCGCGGACGAGCAAGGCAAAACCGCGGAAGCGGCGCTGGCGGTCGCGCGTCAGGCCTTCAAGGGCGCGGCCAAGCTCGAACTCGCCAACGTGAACAAGGCCATCAACGACTTGGGCCCGAAATCGGCCAAGGCCAGCGCGAAGGCCAAGGCCGCGTTTCAAAAGGCCTTGCAGCCGGTGCCCGCTCAGCAGAAGGCGATCGCCGCTGATTTGAACGCGTTCGACACCGCGACGCTCGACACGTTCAAGACCGTCAAGACCAAGTTCGAGCACGATCTGGCGCTGCTCAAGAGCACCATGCTCGTGGCAAAATCCAAGCTCCCGCCCTGAGCGCGTCGGGCTCTCAGTCCGCTTCGGAATCTGCGCCCGTTTCGCCCGCGAACGGCGCAGGCGCCACCTTGACTGACCTGTAGCGCGCGATCTGCACCTGGCCCGCTGGTGCGCCCCGCGCCTTTTTCACATCACCTGCCCGGCACAGGTGCACTTCGACTCGGGGCGAGTTGCGCGCCTTGGAGTACCAGGCGGCCAGCGCGGCGGCACAGCGAGTCACCTCCTCGGGCACTGGCCCCTTTTCCGGATTGCGAATCACTACGTGACTGCCCGGAGTGCCACCCGCGACGTGTAGCCACAGGTCATGGGGCTCGGCGACGTTGAACGTCAGGTGATCGTTGTCGCTGGCGGCTTTGCCGACCAAGATCTCGAAGCCTCCGTGGCTGAAGCTTCGATAGGGACGGCCTTTGCTGCTCACGTTTGGCGCGCAATATCTGTCACACGCGCCATGCTTCGGCAACGCGGCGTTTCCGTGCTTGCGCCCGGAATAACCTGGGCTAGCCGACGCTTGTCAGTGTGAAACCGCGTCCAAGAAGGTGGCGCGGCCGCCCTTCCGGAGCACACAGGCCACACACTTGAAGTAAGCGCGCACCCCAAACAACCGCATAATCAGCGGCGCGTGAGTAACCAAGTGACGGGTAGTGATGACGCCGCGCATTCAGTTTGTTTCCGGGAACCGGCTTCGTTAAGCACATCTCGGGCCAACCCGTTTACGAGGGGTTAGCTCGGCTGCAGTGGCAATCTGTTTCAAGATTGCAATCGAACCCTTCGCATCTGGAGGGTGGACCATGCGCGCCGGCTGGCCGAATCACCAAATAATGCGGCAACCTGGCGTCCCGACGCCGTAACCTCCTCTTCAAGGGTGGTTGTCCGGATCGGCCGTGGTTTCGTCGGGCGGACCGGCGTTTTCGCTCGGACGAGGCGGCCTTGCCGAAGCGCTGGGGGTCGCAGGTTCGGCCGGCGTCGGAGCAACGGCCGGAGCGGTCGTGGGCGTACCCGTCGCCGACGGTACTCCGACGAGACGCCCACTGTCGACGATGCGATCGAATTCATCCTCCAACGCGCCGAGCGCTGGAGGAGCGGCGTTGTCGCCGTGATAGTGCCGAACGCGCTTGAAGCCGCTGCCGCGTCGATAGGAGAGATGCGCCCAATCGTCGTCAGTGCTCTCTACCTTGTCGTAGTCGCGCAGCTGACTGAAGTTGGCATGCTCGAAAGCGGCTTGAAGCTCGGCCAGTTGCGCGTCCGAAATCTTGTACACCTGACGGCCGAGCACCTTGACCCAGCGCGTTCCGACGTACACCACGCTGCCGTCGTTGCTCACCGTGAGTCGATAAACCGGGCACTCGCCATAGCATCCGGTGCGCTCCAGCGTGGCAATCGCCATCGCTCCGGGCACCGTGTCCGGCGGATGCGGTTGGTCGATCGAAGTCGTGTCCGCGGGAGCCTTTTTCTTGCCGCAATCGACGAGACAGACGAGCGCCATGCAGGCCAGCAGCGGCCCGAGCCAGCGCCTGGAATTTCGAAGAGCCTGCAGCATGCTGGGTTCCGCGTTCTAGCGCTGCGCGCGCTCGCTACAGGAGGTGATAGACGAGACTGATCGAGGTGACGATGTCCGTCTTTTCGACATCGGGGATTGGGTTGTGATCGTAGCGCACGCTGACGGCGGTCGCGATTGAAAAGCCCTTGCCAACGGAGGAGTTGACCGAGCCATCCCAGTTCACGCGGTAGTTGGTGGCCGGGTCGAGCCCCTGCAGGTACTCGAGCCCGCTGGCGACCTTCACCGAATCGCTGAGGTCGCTCGAATAGCCCACGAACGCGCGCAGGCTGTGACGGTCGTTGGTCTTGGCGAGCAGGAAACCGTCGGCGTCCGCATCCGCGATGGCATCGTCGCGACGGATATCGTGCTGAAAATCGTAGCCAGCTTCCAACCAGAACTGCTGCTTGTCTTCATCGATGAAGTAGTACCCGAAGCCCGGGTCTAGATTGATCCGCAGCTCGAGGCCCTGAAAGCGGTCATGACGCGCGGATACCGCGCCGAACACGGCGAACGAGCCGGCCAAGAATCGGTCGTAGCGAAGCTTGCCCTGAAAGTTCTCGACCGTCGTCTGCAGCCCCTCCCCCTTGTTGACCGACGACTCCGCGTAGTTCGCCGCGATCGCGGCGCCGATCTGATCGGAGCCGCGGCGTAGCCGGAATTTGCCCGCCGACGTAGCGGCCAACGAGCGGGAGTTACCCGCCGAAGCCAGGCCGCCAGCGGAGATCTCCAGCTCGGTGGCGTCCTTGGCGTCCGCCTTTACCTTGTCGGCTTTTTCGAAGCCCGAGGTCGCCACGTCCGTACTGCCCTCGGTCGCCTTGCTGCTCGTGACCAGGCTGTCGGGAAGCGGTTCGTCGGCTCGACTCGGTTTACTCAGCGACAGTCCGGCCAAAAGAAAGGGCAGCGCGCAGATGTAGCAGTTGATCTTCATCGATTTGTCCCGCTCCGGACTCGCCGGATAGACCCGTCCCTGATTCCAGTCAACTGGCCCAAAGTCTGGCCAAGGCCAAGCCCCCTTGCTTGCGGGCACATTTCTTCGCCATCGCCGCTGCTGCGGTGTAGAGCAGCGGGGTGAGCCTCTCGCGTCCTTGTTTTTTTGGGTCGGGCGCGGCGCTGGTCGTCATCGTCAGCGTCGGGTGCCACGAATCGAGCGGGGCACAGCCGAACTCGGTCCACGTCACGCAGAGCGCGCCTTCCGGCCTTCCGAGTGCAACCGAGCCCGCGACGGCGGCAGATTCTCCTTCGCTCTCTGCGGCGCCTGCGGCGGCCGCGGTGCTCACGGCCGCGCCGGACGCTGGCCCGCAGCCGGCGACCACTGCGCTGGCCACAACCCCTGAGCGTGAAACGTCTCCTCAGCTATCGGACGAGCAAGGAAAACCCCTTGGCCAAACCGACCAGCGCCCCTCTCTGGCATCGCCTTCCTTTCAGAAGCGCATCGCGGCGGTGGCTCGAGCGATCCTCAGCGGAGATGTCGAGCCCGCGGAGTCCGCGTTCTTTCCGTTGATCGCCTATCAACAGGTGAAGGACGTCGCGAAACCGGAAAGGGACTACCGGTTCCGCCTGCTCGCGAACTTCAAGCGCGACCTGCTCGAGTACCACCATGCCCTCGGCTCAGTGGCGGCCGAGAGCAAATTCGAAGGCATCACCGTGTCGGAGCGGGATGCGAGGTGGATGCCGCCGGGATCCGAGGGCAACAAGCTGGGCTACTTTCGTGTGTTGCGCTCGCGCTTGCGCTTCACACTGCCCACGGGCCGGTCGCGTGAGCTCGAGCTCACGTCGCTCATCTCGTGGCGCGGCGAGTGGTACGTCGTCCACTTGCACGGCTTCAAATAGACGTACGCCCCCGAGCGAAGCAGCGGCTGGCCTCTGTTCGCACCGTCGAACGGCCCGTTCGCACCACGTTTCGTTTTGTTGCTAATGCCTCTGGTTCGGATCGCGTCGAGCCCCGGCCCAATATCATCGCCGTCAGCGCGCCCGATCTCTGGCCAACTGGCGCAAGGTGAGACGCTAGACAGGCCAGGCGAGAAGCGAGAGCCGAGCGCTTCCGGCATGGGAAAAAGCGCGGGTTTGGCGGCGCTGCCCGAATCACGAGCGCGGCGCATTTGCTCTTAGCGTTGAGAGCAAAGACGCCGTATGATTGAAAGTGCTGCGCCCGGGTGAGCTCGGGCGAAGTTGCCTCGGCGGCTCGCGCCTGGGCTTTCACAGACACCTATTGCGGTCTGACCGTGTTGGTGCCAAGAATCTTCAGCCGCTGCACACCGGGGGGGACTGTGCATGAGCGCGGTCAACTAACCATGGCTAGTGATCAGACTATCAACACAATTGCGAAGGCCCTCGGGGAAGCTGACGAGGGTCCGCTCGCCCAGATCAAGGCTGTCGTAGACAACCTCGGTGACCAGGCTTGCCTCACTCTGCTCGCCGAGACCGAGAAGATCGAAAAGGCCGGCGGCTTGATGCGTGGCGACGGTAGCGGTCGCAGAAGCCCTGGTGGCGTATTTTTCT
Organism: Pseudomonadota bacterium; assembly: GCA_037200885.1. Taxonomy (GTDB): domain Bacteria; phylum Myxococcota_A; class Polyangia; order Polyangiales; family Polyangiaceae; genus PMG-095. The sequence continues at coordinate 1,192,978 of JBBCIN010000002.1, read as the reverse complement.
TCCTGGCGCGCCAGCGGCTGCCTCGGGACGTCCGCGCGGCGATCTTCAACGACAAGAAGCCGCGCGATCCGAATGCACCCAAGTCTGCGCCGGCCGCGGCCAAGCCGACGCCCAACGGTGCTGGCGCTGGCGCGGCAGCCCCGCCTTCGTCTTCAGCCGGTCTCCCGCGGCGCCGCGTGTTCGAGGTCGTGCCTGCTTCGAAGCCGGCCACCGCTGCGGTGCTCAGCCCCCCGCGCCATGAACCGCGCGGCGAGTGGCCTCCCGCGCCTCCTGAGGGCAGCTTCATCCCTCCGGAGCTTCCGGCCGCAGTGGTGCAGGCGAAGGCCAAACAAGGCGCTCAAGCCGCCCTGAGCCCGCTGAACCCCACGGATCAGTACCTGCTTCTGGTGGCGTTGCTAGCTGATCTCCATGCCCAGTTCGGCGGTGAAGTGCCGCGCCCCAGCACCGTCGAGATCCCACGCTCGGAGCGCAAGCCGACCAGCGTTTCTCAGCCGCCCGCTGCGATCATTGAAGCGGTCGAAGAGGAAGAAGTCGAAGAGCCGAAGCCACGCGCGGCACCGCGGGCGAAGGCCGCTCGGCCCAAGGCAACGGCCGCAAAGTCCCGCTCGCGCGCTTAGCGAAGTCGTTCCGCGCTGATTGGAAAGAGGCCGCGGCCCGAAAGGTTGCGGCCTTTTCTCTTAGCCGCGTGTTCAGGTAATTTTTCTAGCAACTCGTGGTTCAGCCGCGACGATTTCAAGATCGTGGCCCGACCTCAGCAAGTTGTCTCGCGATGTAGGCCGAGGTCATATACGCTCGCAAGCTCTGCGAGAGGGCGGGCGTCACCTTGATCGTCCTAGCTTCGTTCGAATTGAGCTTCAACGGTATCCCATCCGGTTTCCCAACCGCGGCCAAAGGTGCGTCGTGACAGATCAGCGCAACCGAGTGACCACCGATCCTGGCCTTGGCCCCATCGAGCCCGAGCACCCATCGACGCTTCGTTCGATGGCGGTGGCCGAGCCGGTCGCGGCAGAAGAAGAGGGTCCCGGCGCGCGGGTCTACTACGAACCGAAGCTGCTAAACGCGGTCTCCGACCACAAGACGCTCGAGCTCGAGACGGTCAAGCTTTCGAAGGACATCGACCCGCGCAAGCTACCGACCGAGTTGAAGTTGCGTCGTCCCGTGCTGCAGGTCATGCCCGCCTCGGATCCGAATTGGCCCGCGCCGCCGCCCCAGTTCGACTCGGGCTGGCCGCCACCCGAGACCGTACTCACCACTAGCCAACCGCCGGTCGCAGCGCGGCGGCGATCGTTCGTACCGCTCGTTCTCCTCGTTTTGTTTTGCGCCTCGTTCCTGTTCGTGCTCGGGGCGAAGGCGCGGCGTCGCTCGGCGCTGTCCAGCGCCACCGCGCAGGCCGCGACGCTGGCCGTTGCCGCTTCACCGAAGCCCGTCGAAGCGCTGCGGGGTACGCCGTCCGCGGCGGTGAGCGGCGAGTCCGCGTCCGCGGCAAGTGCGTCTGCCCAGCCAGTGGAATCGGCGACGAATCCAGCCGCTTCGGCGACGGCCGCGGAAACCATCGCGAGTGCCACGCCAGCGCGCTCGGCAGATGCGCCGCGTCACGCAGCCCTCAAGCCTGTCCCGCCCCCGATCGCGAACAGCCCCGCGCTGAACGCACCGCCCACGGCCAAACCAAAACGCGCGATCTATTGAGTGATGATGGTATCGACACGACTCGGAATTGGGCCAAAGGTGCTGAGCCGCGGTCTTGCATGCGCTTGCTTGCTGATAACGACGGGCATTGCCGGCCGCGTCCACGCGGAGGGCAACAGTGCTGACAGTGATCGCGCAAACTCGCTGTTCAAGAAGGGCAAGGTCGCGTTCAACGCCGGCAAATACGCCGACGCCCTGCGCATCTACACTGAAGCCTGGAGCCTGAAACAGAGCCCGGACATCGCGGCAAACCTGGCGCAGACCGAGTCAGAACTCGGCAAGCATCGAGATGCTGCCGAACATTTTTCGTTTGCTCTTGCTCATTTGTTGCCGAGCTCCACGGACGAGCAAAAGCAAGCGCTGGCCGAGGGCCTGGCCCAAGAAAAAATGGAAATTGGCTCGCTGCACGTCACCCTCGAGCCGGCGGACTCCGCGCTCACGATCGACGACGCCGCCGTGACCGTTCCTCCGAGCGGTGATGTCTTTCTCGAGCCTGGCGAGCACGGCGTGTCAGTCACCCATGAGGGTTACGAGCCAAATCAACAGACCGTTCACCTCTCTAGAGGCGCCTCCCAGGTACTCTGGATCAAGTTGACGCAGATCGGCGCAGCCCCCGAAGCGGCTGCGGATGCAGAGCAAAGCGCGAGCACTCGAACGGACGTTACCCTGCCTCCTGTCGGCGAGCACTCACGTCGCTCGATCGTGCCTGCGCTGGTCGGCGGAGGTCTGGTCGCCGCAGGCGCCGCCGTCGGCGTCGTATTCCTGCTCTCGGGCAATTCGAGCCAAAAAGACGCCGATCAGCTGCGATCCTCGCTGCCCGAGCCCAACGCTTGCGGAACCGGCACCCCACACGCAGCCGACTGCGCCGCGCTCCACGACAAAAACTCCGACGTCGATCGTGCCCGCACGATCGAAATCGTCGGCTTCAGCGTCGCCGGCGCCGCCGCGGTCGGCACCGCACTCTACCTCCTGTGGCCACGCTCGCATTCGTACGCGCACGCAAACACGCGCACGAACACACAGGCCAACACCTCCAGTACTTTTTCACCGACCTTTGCGATCAGCCCTGGCGCCACCAACTTCGGCCTCAGCGGCCGCTTTTAGCCTTATCGAGCCACTGACCGAGGATGACATGAAACTCAAACGCTTCAGCATCGGAACCCTCGGCCTACTTGCCGTCAGCGGACTCGCCTGGAGTTGCTCCAGCAAATCCGACGACTGCAATGCCAACCTGAACTGCGGCCCCTACGGCGGCGGCGCATTCGCCACGAGCGGCGCCTCCGGCGCGTCGGGGGTGAGTGGGACGGACGGCGTTTCCGGCGCTGGTGCTACGGGAGCAAGCGGTTCCTCGGGGACGAGCGGCGATGGCGGCAGTGATTCCGCGGCCGGCACAGGCGGCGCTCCACCTCCTTCGTGCGACGGCACTTCGAGTCCCGACGTCGACGCATGTGTGATCTCGGACAAATACGGAATCTTCGTGTCGCCCACCGGCGACGACAACACTGCCAACGGTACGCAAGCGCACCCCTTCGCGACGGTCACGGCTGCGCTTGCGAATGTCACGACGACGATCAAGCACGTGTACGTCTGTGCGTCGGACTACAACGAACCAGACACGCTGGTGATCCCGGATCGCGTCTCGATTTACGGCGGGTTTACCTGCGACGATGGGACTTGGAATTACGACTCGCCACTGCCGGCGCATCTGCTTCCCGCCCGTGCGATCGGCGCGACGATCACGGACGCCAAAGTGGGGGTGGTGATTCAGGATGTGCGGATTGATGCTGAGAATGCCGACGACGGAATGGGCGCGAGCAGCTTTGGGATGATGATCAGTGGCAGCCACAACATCACGTTGAAGCGCGTTGAGATTCGGGCGGGGAAGGGCGGGAAGGGAAGCGTGGGCGTAGACGGGGCGACCGGTCTTGATGGGATTGCGTCCGGCACCGACCAGAACGGTATGGCAGCGACATGCAGCAATCCGCCGGCTTCAAGAGTCGGACCGCAGTCGGTGCCGAAGATTTGCGGATCACAAGGCGGTGCTGGGGGTACGGCTGCGGTCGGGACGGACTATGCGCCAGCACAGGACGGTGGCACTGGCTACCTCGTCTCGCCGACCAACGGAGGCAAAGGTGGGCAGGTCTTCGGAAACAGCGCAATTCGGGGGCAAGATGGGGATAAAGGCTTGCTAGGTGACGTTGGAGCAGCCGCACCCGCGTTGGGCACGTTCTCCGCGATGGGATACAACATGGCGAGTGGCGGCAACGGGGGACTCGGCAAGCCGGGTGCGGGTGGCGGCGGTGGCGGTGCGAGCCTTGGAAGCGCAACTTGCCTCGGTGCCACCGGCGGCGCGGGTGGGATGGGAGGGTGCGGAGGGGATCCGGGCGGCGGCGGCATTGGTGGCGGCGCTTCGGTTGCCTTGCTGAGCTGGCAGAGCACCGTCTCGATCGATGGTTGCACCCTGACTGCAAACAGTGGTGGCGCAGGTGGCGACGGCGGGAAAGGGCACGCCGGGGGAGTCGGAAAGGCCGGCGGAATCGGAGGGGCAGCGGACGATGGCAACACCGTCGGCGTGGGAGGTGATGGCGGACGCGGTGGCAACGGCGGTAATGGCGGTAATGGCGCGGGCGGCAGTGGCGGTCCTTCTGTCGCGTTGGTCTATGACGGAACCCCGCCGACACAACTAGGTGTTTCGATCCTGAACTTTGCGTCCATCTCTGCAGCTGCGGGGAAGGGCGGAACGCTTGGTGCAACTGCGAACTACGGTCCCGACGGTTCGAAGGGCCTGACCCAGGGCGTTTACCCGAAGCCCTAGTCGAGATCGATGAGATGCCCGTACCCCGCCCTGCGAGTTCCGCCACTAGGCTTCGCAACTGGCCGTCAGCGAATCACGTCCGATACCCTAATTTCGACCTCTGAAAAGCGCTGCGGGTGCACGCATTGACCGTATTCGACGCGGGCTACCAAGGTGTATGCACATCCCGCGGGGGCCGTGTGTACCTCAATGCATCGTTTCCGCAGGTTGACGATCCAATATTCGGGTACGCCGCTCAGCGCGTACATCTGTAATTTGACGTCGCGATCGTGCTCGAGCGAGGAATCTGCGACTTCGATGATGAGGTATGCCTCGCTGGGATGCGCGCTCGCGTAGTCGCCGTGCGGGACGACGGCGATGTCTGGCTCGGGTTCGGACAGCTCGTGTGCGGCGAACGGGCTCTGCGCGCGGACAGTCGCTCTGCCGAGCAATGCGGGGAGTAGCAGCTCCATGAGTTTTTGCACGGCGGAGCTGTGTGGCGGACCGATCGGGCTCATGGGGACCAACGCGCCGTCGAGCAATTCGATGCGTTCGTCGCGGAACGCACCGAGCGCAACCAGGGCGTCGTATTCGGCGCGCCGCAACGGTCGGACGACTTCAACGGGGGAGGCCATGAGCGGTGTGCTTGAAACCTAGCATGCACCGGAATGTGTCGGCCGGGCTACGAGCCTCGTTGCGGATAGCTTTCTTTGACCCGTTGCGGGCGCCGCGAAGGCCCCCTGGCGGCTTCACCCTGATTGGAACGACTGCGTCTCAAATCAGCGATTGACGCGTCACGGGTGGCGGGTGACGTCAGGTCGGTGGGTGCGGAGTGCTGGTTGTGGGATCGAGTTCGACGGAAAAATTGCGGTCGACTGCGCTGAGTTGGTGCGAGTTGGCAACTGCTTCTTCGAGGCGACCGATGGAGCCGTCACGAGCGTCGCCGGGTTGGCGGCCGTGAACAATCGAACCTCGAGGGATTGAGACCATGAATCGTAATTATTGGCTGTTACTGAGTTTGGCCCCTGCCGTTGCTGCGCTGTCGGTCGCTTGTTCGTCCAAGTTCGACACGTGCGAGGCGCGGCGCTCGTGCCCAGGCGGCGGGAACGCGGGTGCGGCAAACGCTGGCGCCAACGGCGAGAGCGCGGGAGAGGCGGGCGTTGAAGACGGGGACAGCGACGGAAGGGGAGGCAGCGACGGAAAAGGCGGCAGCAACAGCGACGAAGGCGGCAGCAGTGGAGAAGGCGGCGCGCCCGATGATTCGCCGGCGTTGTTCGGTGCGTGCTCGGTCAAGGGAGCGTTTGCATGCGTCGAGCACGCCGGCGCTCAGCGGCTCGCCTGTGACGGTAAGCTTTGGCAAGCTGGGACCACGTGCGCCGCTGACCAGCTTTGCGATTCGTCTGACGGAACGTGCGCCGCCATCGTGACCGAGTGTGCCTCGGCAAAGCCGGGTGTTGTCGTCTGTCGAAACGACAAGCTCTTGACCTGTGGCCCGGATCTGGTGACGGCGACTGAGGGGACGTGCGAGGGGCTGTGCAAGCTCGGCGTTTGCCAGGCTCCCACTTGTGGCGACGAAAAAATCGAAAAGGGTGAGGATTGTGATGATGCTGCAGCCAGCGCCTCCGGTGCCTGCGTCAAATGCAAGGTCGCAAGTTGTGGTGACGGCGTCGTCTATCCCGGTCACGAGCAATGCGATGATGGCAACAAGGTTTCCGGTGATGGCTGCAGTGCGACCTGTCGAGCAGAGCCCGTCGAGCTTGCGTTGGGCAATGATGTGACCTGCGCGCGTTCCTCGACAGGCTTGGTCAAGTGCTGGGGGCGCAATGACGGCGGTCAGCTCGGTCTTGGTGATACCAGCAACCGCGGGGATACGGCGAACACGGTGCCGAGCAAGTTGTCCGCGATTGATTTGGGGACTGGCAGAAAGGCCAAGGCCATCTCCGGGCGCGGGAGCTCCGTGTGCGCATTGCTCGTCGATGGTGACGTGAAGTGCTGGGGCTACAATTCCGGAGGTCAACCCAGCACGGGCAACACTCCCAATCACGGGGATGAGCCAGGAGAGATGGGCGACGCCTTGACGCCAGTCGCGCTCGGCGCCGGACTAAAGGCGATCGGCGTGAGTGCCGCAGACACCCACACCTGCGTGGTCTTGGACGGTGGCGGCGTGAAATGCTGGGGGTCCAACATTTATGGCGAGCTCGGCCAGGAGAGTAGTGTCGACGCCCTTTCGCCGGAAAAACTTCCGACGATCAAACTAGCGCGTCCCGCGATAGCAGTGAGTGCTTCCAACTACCTCGATGCTGGCAAAGGCGGCTACTTCGGCGGCTCCACGTGCGCCTTGCTGGACAATGGAAACGCCCAGTGCTGGGGGACGGCGTCCTTTGTGAGTCACGGAGGTTCGGCCGATATCGACAATAACGGCGCGATCGGGAACTTTGCGGGTGAAATCAGCACGCTGCCGGCGTTGACGTTTAGCGGCGGTCACGCAGCTAAATCGATTATCGCCGGCTCTGTCTCTGCAGCAGTCTTGGACGATGGTACGTTGAGGCTTTGGGGGACCGGTCCCCAGTTGGGGCAGCCCGATTTGGGTTCGACCCAAGTTGGTCTTACCGCCGCGACGCTCGCGGCTCTGCCGGCGGTGCAGCTGGGAGGCAAGAAGGTGATATCGATTGCGGTCGGTAGGTATCACGCGTGCGCGACTCTCGAGGACGGAGCTCTCAAATGTTGGGGCGACGCCGGAAACTACGGGCAGCTCGGTCTCGGGTCTACCTTGCCTACGGATGCCGCGCCCAAAGACGTCCCGTCGGTCGATCTCGGTGGCCATGCTGCAGTCCAAGTCGCCACCGGCTACTACCATACCTGCGCCATCCTCAATGATGGCACTCTGAAGTGCTGGGGCGACAATAGCTACGGCGAGCTCGGCCTTGGAGACACCAAAACTCGTGGCGACACCGGCGGCAAGCTGAGCGCCGATACCACTGTCGATTTGACGTTTTGAGCCGGACGCGAGAGCTCACGACCCGCCCGATGTGGTCATCAGGAAGATGGTCGCATTGGCGGTCGTGAATCATCGTATCTTGAGAGCTGAGACCATGAATCGCATTTATTGGCTGCTGCTGAGTTCGGCCGCGGCCGTTACCGTGATGCCCGTAGCGTGTTCGCCGCAATTCAGAGCGTGTGAGAATTGTCCGAGCCAGGGAGGCGGCGGTGGCGTCGGCGGGGCCGGCTCGGCGGAACACACCGCGGGCGACACATTCGGCCCGGGCGACGCGGGTTCGGGCGTGGGCGACGCGGGTTCGGGCGGTGAAGGCGGTGAAGGCGTCGAAGAGGCGGTGCTGTTCGGCCCATGCTCGAAGCTCGGGCAAACGGCGTGCAGCGGTCACGCTGCGGCTCAGCGGCTCGGCTGTGATGGTTCGAAGTGGCTTGCGGGCCTCACCTGCACGGCGGGCGAGCTGTGCGATTCCGCTTCGGGAGGGTGCGCCAAAGTGGTGCCTGAGTGCGTGGGCGGCGGAGCTGGGGACGTGGTGTGCCGTGGCGACGTGTTGCTGTCGTGCGGGCTCGATTTGGTGACGGCGTTGGAGGGCGAGACGTGCGTGGGGTTGTGCAAAGACGGCGCGTGTCAGACGCCGGTTTGCGGGGGACGAGAAGATCGAGCCGGGTGAGGAGTGTGACGACGGCAAGAGCACTTCCGGTGCATGCGTGAAGTGTAAGACGGCAGTTTGTGGTGACGGTCTGGTCTATCCAGATCACGAGCAGTGTGACGATGCGAACCTGATTTCGGGCGATGGTTGTAGCGCGACGTGCCGCGTGGAGACCGTGGCGATTGCCTTGGGTGGTGGCACGACCTGCGCGCTGTCATCTGCTGGGCAAGTCAAGTGCTGGGGCAGAAACGAGAGTGGCGTGCTTGGGCTCGGTGACACCAAGAACCGGGGGGACATCAAGAGTCAGGTGCCGAGCAAGTTGCCAGTGATCGATCTGGGGACGGATCGAACGGCGATTGCCATCACTGTCTCCGGCGCGAACTCGGCGTGTGCGCTACTCGACCACGGCGAGGTGAAGTGCTGGGGCAATAACCAATTTGGTCAGTTGGGGACGGGCAGCAAGGACAATCGCGGGGACGACCCGGGTGAGATGGGAGATGCGCTCAGGCCAGTCCCGCTTGGCGCTGGACGAAAGGCGATCGGAGTCAGCGCTGGTCATAACTACACCTGCGCAGTGCTGGATGATGGGGACGTGGAGTGCTGGGGATCCGGCGAACACGGTCAGCTCGGTTTAGAGAGCGTGGGCGATGTGGTCTTTCCGGACCAGTTTGCGCCGATTGACTTGAAGCGTCCGGCCAAGGCCGTGAGCGCATCCGACGGTGTCACGTGCGCCTTGCTGGATATCGGAACCGTGAAGTGTTGGGGAAGCACCATCTACTTGCCACTGTCCGACTCGGCCAATATCGACAGTAGCGACGGCGTTGGGGACTATCCAGGTGAAATCAGCGGCTTATCCGAGCTGACGTTTGGCGGCGGCAAAGCGCAAGTGATTGTCGCTGGTCAAGTCTCGGGGGCAATGCTCGACAATGGGTCGTTGATGCTTTGGGGCTACGGCTACCAAGGGTGGACGCACGCGGGGCTTCCGCCGGACGAGTTTACAGCACTGCCAGCGATGAACTTGGGCGCTGGCAGAAAGGTGAAATCGAGCGACGTCGACGTTTACCACGCGTGCGCAATCACCGACGATGGGACTCTTAGTTGCTGGGGCTACGCTCCGCACGGCGCGCTCGGTCTCGGATCCGCGGTGTCTTCTTCGGCGCCCGTGAAGGTCGACCTGGGCGGTCGAGCTGCGGTGCAAGTGGCCGTCGCGGAGGAACATTCCTGCGCCATCCTCGATGACGGCGCGCTCAAGTGTTGGGGTTACAATGCGAGTGGGCAACTGGGCCTCGGAGACGCGCAAACTCGAGGCAACTCTGGCGACAAACTGAGCGCCGACACGACCGTCGACTTATCGTTCTGAGCCACATGAGGCGAGCAATGGTGGGTGAGGTCGCTGCCAGGCGAAAATCACAGCTCGACGAAATTGGGCAACGCAGCATCGAGCTCTGGGCCAAATAGGCCAGTTCAACGGCTGAAGAGTGTAGGTCAAATTTGTTTGGCGCCAGGAGCCGTTCAATGCGACCGTTGGAGCAATGATCCGGTACGCTGCCAATCGAACTCTCACTTCCGTTGGACTCCTCGCTTTCGCCAGCGTTTCGTTGGCCCTCGCCTGCTCGAGCAGTGAGTCGGGTCCAGGCGCGTCAGGCGGCGCTCCAAACAATTCCGGTGGAGTTCCTGGCCTCGCCGGAGCGGCAATGGGCGGCGCGGCGGCGGGCGGACCGGGCGCGCCAGGCGGCGCGGGTGGCAGCGGTGCAACCAATGGCGCAGGCGCGACTGGCCTAGGAGGCTCCACGAGCGGCGGCAGCAGCAGTGCGGGAGCGAGCGGCACGGTCAACGTCGGAGGGACGGCTGGAACCGGCGGGGGCGGCGCGGCTGCCGGGCAAGGCGGCTTGACTGCAAGCGGTGGGACCGGCGGAAGCAGCGATGTGCAGAGCTATACTTGCAATCTGGTCATCGGCATCGACAGCACCGGTGAGTGGTACACGAGCGGCTTCGAAAACCAGGTGCCGAATGACCGCTGGGAGATCATCTACCATCACCCCGCCTATATCGAGGACTGGGCCAAGGCCAGCGACGACGTTTACGGCCTCGCGCCGACTTCACCGTGCGCGATGAACGCGACCAATCCCGATCGCGTCATCTTCAACATGTTCGCCGACACGTCGGACTCGGCCATCAACAACAAGGGCGCATGGGTGACGGCGCTCACGCAAGCGGTCACGAACTTGAAGGCCAAATACTCGCGGCTGAAGCGCGTTGATTTGCTCACGATGACCCGCGCGCCGAACAACACGGCGTGCGACTCGACCAACGCAAGCGGTAGCTCGGTGGCCCAATACGTCGATGATGCCGTGATGATGATGGTCGCGAGCGGTCCGCCCGCCATCGTCGCATCCCCGAAGTTTTTTGCCACCGACTGCAACGTGTTTACCGCTGGCGGTCCGCATTTCACCGACGCAGGCAAGCCGGTGATTGCCAAGTTGTACGGCGACTACTACTCTGCCGAGCACTGATCTCGCTCAATCCTCGTGCGCAGGGGCTCGCGCACGAGGATGACGCTCAATGTTCGACGAAGAGGGTCGCGAGATACTTCTTCGTCAAGCGTTTGAAGGCTTCGCTCGCCATTGCGTCGTACAGTTCGCCCGCCGTTGAAGTGTCGGTGATGGTTCTGAGATCGGGGGCGCGCCAGACCGTGAGTTTGAACACGAGGGGCTCTGGGTCGCCCGGGATGTCGAAGGAGATCCGGGTGAGCAGGCCAATGCCCGACAATGCCAAGCGCGGTTTGCGGCTGGGGAATGAGCCGGAGAGTTCAGTGTGGTACGTGATGAGGACGGTGGGGACGGTCGGCCTCGGATCAGCGGCGGCGTCCAAGGCAGCGCCCGGTTGGACATCGACCAAGTCGCGAGGGAAGTGCGAGCCGAGCTCGCTGACCAGCGCGGTTGCCATCGCGGCCTCACGCGGGGTTTGCTGCGCGGGCTCGAAGAATTGCCCGGGGAGCGTCTTCTCGCCGCTGAAATACGGGCTTTGGCGCAGCGACTTTTCCGCTGCGATCAGGGTTTCGATGGGCTTTCGTTGGAAGCGCACCCAGACTTCGGGGCCGTGCTTGGCGGTGTAGCGCAGCAAGCGTTCCACGAACGGCAAGAGCCGAGGCTGATTGGGGGCGAGCGATGACTTCAGCTGCTGGAGCGCGGTCTCGATGCGCCCGTTGACCGCGTGATCGATGCTCGGGATCAAGAACGGGTAGCGCGCATACTTGGTCGAGAACTCCTTGAGCGCGCTCAGCGTGCCAGTGGCTTCTGCCTGGCTCAGTTCCTTGAGCAGGGCTTGTTGCAGCGCGGCTTCGACTTCAATCTTGATTGGCGTATCGGGGTGGGTGTCGAGGTAATGCTCGATGTCGGCGACGTTGCCGCCGCGCTCTGCGTCGCGCAGTTCCGTGCGCGGCAGGAGCAGGGCCTGGACGTCGGGGTTGCTGCCGCCACGGGCCAGGTAGGTGCGGTAGGCTTCGGTGCTATCGGCCCGGCGCGCTGCGGCGTACAGCCGGCCTTCGCTCAAATGGTTGCGAACGAGGAATGCCGCGCCGCCCAGGAGCACCCCCAAAAATAAAGCCAATAGTGGCCAGATTTTGAGCCAACCCGGCAGCGCTTTGCGCAGCGGCTCGGTAGGAGCGAATGGGTTTTTGAAGCCATTGTCGATCAATGGATCGAGCAGGGATTGCTCGCGCGCACTCGAATCCGGACCGGCGTTGGCCAAGCGATCACGCAAGCCGAGCACGTTGGCAGCCGCTTGTTCCGCTTGCGCCACGTCGGCGGCGGGAAATTCGAAGTGACCGCTTTCGAGCTCGATGCGCAGAGTAGAACGGGCGGACTCGAAGCGCGCCTCGGTTTGCTCGGAAATGCGATGCACCACGAGCTCGGGCGAGCGCGCGTCGATGACGCCAATCGGGTACAAGTAGAGCGCGGGCAGATAGGGCACCGCGTACGCCTTCACGTGGCGCGCCGCGGCCATGAAGAAGCCGACTGCGGCCAGCGCGAAGCAACCCGAATAGAGCGCGATGAAGCTGGCGGGCGCGAGCGCGTAGCGACTGCTCAGGTCGCCGAAACCGACCCGCAGAAGGGCGATTGCGCCGAGCGACGCCAAGACTCCGAACGCGCCGTAGGCCAGACTGCGCGAATCGCGCGCGAGCGGCCGAATCGCGAGCGGCGTGGGCGCAGCGGCGCCCTCGGTCGTGGCGACGAAGCGCTCTTGAACTGGCCGCTCCAGGGCCCAAAAATCTACTTTAGCCATTTGCTTACCCCCGGCTTTTGCTGCTTGGCGCGATCGACCAATACACGCAGTGCTTCACGTGTCACGCCGAGCCGCTCGGCAGTGCGTTCGGCGAGTGATGTCGTGGCCACGCCAGGCACGAAGCCATACGTGGGGTTCTCTTGAGCGTCGAGCTCGACCTGCAAAAATTCCAAACGCGACACCGGTCGCTCCATTTCGAGCCGCGAGGCAAATTGCAGGAAATGAGTGGTGATGAACGCTTGCGGTTCCAGCTCGGCCAGGAGCGAGACCACCAGCTCGAAGATCTCTTCACCTTCGGAGGGATTGGTGCCCGAACAGAGCTCGTCCAATATCACCAAGCTGCCGAAGCGCAGCTCTTCGAACATGCGCCGAATGCGCAAGAGCTCGGTGCCGAGACGCCCTTCGCGTTGATCGGAGCTCGCTTCGTGCGAGAGCGAAACGAACAGGCCATGACGCACCTCGAGCGCGGCTCGCCGCGCGGGCACGAACGAACCCGACTGACCAAGCAACTGCGCCAACGCGAGGGCCTGGAGCAGCCTGGTTTTTCCGCCGGAATTCGGGCCCGTGATCACGACTAGCGCCCGTTCCCCGGCGGCGATGTTGGCGCTTTTCGGCGGCCGCTCCTCGAGGAGCAAGAACGGATTGAAGAGCGCCTCGAGCTGGCTTTGCGCTTCGGCTTCGCTCTTGAACTCGGGCAGGCACATCTCGAGCCCGTTGTTCTGTGCGAGCTGCCGCAGCGATAGGCTTGCCAAGTAAAATTCCATGTCGACCAACAGTTGGAACAGCGAGATGACGCAGTCCTGCACGCCGTCGAAGGCTGCGTTGGTGAGCCGACCGAGCAACTCCGCTTCGCGGAAGCCGTAGCCTTGGATCCAAAGCGTGATTTTCGTGAGCAAGCGCGCGAAGCGCGTGCGGTAAAACGGGTTCTCTTGGTTCTCGCCCGCCCGCACGATCTGAAAGCTGCGTAGCTCGCCGTCGTAACCGACCTTGACGCGCAGATCGATCGTGGCTCGATCGCTCTCGTGATCGAGTAGATTGACCAGGATGTCGTAGGCCGGAAGCCGTCGTTGCTCGAGCGCGAACTGGCGAATGCGCGCGAGTCCGGCGCCAGCGCCGGTAAAGGCGGTCGACAGTTCGTCCAAGAGCTCACGCAGCGAGCGAAGAATATCGATGCGACGTCCGATCGCGTCGTAGCGCTTGCCGCGGTCGGGTGCTTCCAGACGCTGCACCAAGCCACGAATCTTCGCGGCGAGCCGGCCGAGCTCCTCGGCGCGCTCGGGCACGTCGGTCAGCTCGCGCAGAATTTCGTGACGGAATTCGGTTACACGCAGATCGCGCGGTGGATGCGCGATCAGGCGCTGTAAGTGGCCGCGCTCGGGCACGTACTTTTGGCCGGCGATATTGAATGACAGGCAGCGCGTAACGAAGTCGCCCAAAAAGAGCTCGCGCGCGAAACAGTCACTCGAAAAATCGCTTGGGCCGAACTCCGCGCGTTCCCAGATCTTGGTGAAGCTCTCGGACGTGCCGCCGGTTGCGAAGGCAAAGGTCAGCGCTTCGCGCAACGCCCGTGCGTCGAGTCTTCGCTGTGGCTCTGGAAAGAGCAGGTCCGGGACGGAAATCATCAGCTTGCGCGCGAGTCAGTCCGTACCAGAACAGGTGAGCTCGTTGACCGACGGGGGTTCGCAGGCGCAGCAGCCGGTGTACACGACGCTGCCCCCGCACATGTTTAAACATGTATTGGCGACCAGACACTCCATGATCTCGCAACTGCCGTTCTTGCCGCCGTGCCCAGTGGCGCCTGAGCTTCCGACCACCCCGCCCGCGCCGGCGGTATGGGCGCTGCCCGCACCGCCGGGATGAGCGCCGCCTGTACCGCCGGGATGAGCGCCGCCTGCGTTACTGCCGCCCAGCCCGCCGTTGGCACCGGCACTGGCGGCGCCTGCGCCGTTGCCCGCGACACCGGGTCCTGCGCCCGCGATGCTCGTGCCATACGTCCCTCCCGTCCCCGCACGGCCTGCGCCGCCGGTTGCGCTGCCGCCCGGACTCGTACCGCCCTCACCGCTCGCGCTGTTGTCGCTCGCCGTAAAGCTCGAGGAGCAACCGAGGCACAGGGACAAGATTGCCAAGCCGGGACAAAAGCGACGCTTTATCCAGTGCCCGCGCGCGAGACTCATGCTCTCAGCGTACCACGCGCTCGGCTTGGTCACGCAACCGCGCCGCGGCGTCCGCGTGCGTTGCGCGCGGCCGGCCCGGACCGCGACACTGTTATTTTGGGGGTTCGCTGCCCGACCAGCCGATCTCGCGGGCGGTGAGGTTGCCGACGCCCAGCTCCGCCAGTGATTCTGGCGGGCGCTCATTGCCGGCGGCAACGACGAGATTGCGCGTCATCACTTCCGCGTAGCGCTGCGGATAGAGTGGCACGCGCTCCGGTTCGACGAGGCCGTCCGGGATCGACGCGCGACCATTCGCTTCGTACTTGTCGCTCGCCCCGAGCGTGTGAAAGAGCTCATGGGTGACGACGAACAGCGCCAGATCCACGGTGGAGGCAGTGAGCTCGATGCGCGCCACGCCGACCCGCCCACCGAGTTCACTCGAACCTTCCACCCAGCTCCGCCCGCGGTCGAGTGGCGCGCGCAGCAGCAGGTAGATGCGCGAGTCGAAGCCGCTTGCGGGCAAGTGGCTACCGACGTCAATGGCATGCGTCCAGCGCCATTGCTCGTACGCGTGGCGGGCTAGGCTGAGCAGCGTCGTGTCGGGATCCGCCGGCGGCGCGCGGTCCACGGTCACCGGCCCGAAGAGCGTGAATTTGACGGGCTGAGGCATTTCGCCTCCGTGACGATGATACTCGTCGCTCAGCCGCGCTTCCAACTCGGGGAAACGCGCGCGGAGAGCCAGGAGTGCGCTTGGATCGACCCTGCCCAGTTGGACCAAGGCAACGGCGACTTCCAGCGGGCGTTGCCACTCCGTGCGCGCCCGGCGCGAACGGACGTCGTGCCATGCCCACAAAGCCGTGAGCGCGAGCAGGCCGAGCAGCAGCCCCAACCTGAGGCGTGAGCCGATCGTCCGTGCTCCCTCAGTGGACATCGCTCGTGATCACGCAGAGACCGGGCAGCATGGCCGTGCAGCTTAGCTTGGAATCGTAGCGATTCGAGAGCTGGGTTTCTCTTCGTGCGTGATCGAGAGTAGTCTAGCGCTCGCGTGGATGAGCCGAAGGTCGTGAAGCGCGGGGAAGCGCCAACGGAGGGGACGGAGCTTTCAGCACCGTCGTTGCTGCCGTTCTCCCAGCAACACGAGCTATCCGATCCGAATGCGTTTCTCGATGCCATCTTCGAGAACATCCCGCACATGATCTTCGTGAAGGACGCCGAACGGCTCGCCTTCAGTCGCTTCAATCGAGCGGGGGAGGAATTGCTCGGGATGCCGCGCAGCGCGCTGCTCGGCAAGACCGATCACGATTTCTGGCCGCCCGAGCAAGTCGAACATTTCATTCGCAAGGACCGGGAAACTCTGGCCGGCGGCAAGCTGCTGGAGATCGATGAAGAGCCGATCCAAACGGCTCACGGGCTGCGCTGGCTTCGCACGAAGAAAATCCCGCTTCGCGACAGCCTGGGAGTCCCGCGTTTTTTGCTCGGAATTTCCGAGGACATCACCGAACAAAAACAGATCTACGAGGAGCTCCAACGCACACGAGAAGAGCTCGAGCAACGGGTCGTCGAGCGCACGGCCGAGCTCTCCCGCTTGAACGCCGAGCTCTCGCAAGAGGTGGCCGAGCGCAAGCTCGCCGAAAGTGCTCTGCGCAAGAGTGAAGAGCAGCTCCGTCAGGCGCAGAAGATGGAGGCGGTGGGACTGCTCGCGGGCGGCGTTGCGCACGATTTCAACAATCTGTTGACGGTGATTGCGGGCTACGCCGAAGCGCTGTTGAACGACGATAGAACTGCGCCCGCCATGAGAGACGACCTGACGCAGATCAGTCGCGCTGCAGAACAAGCCGCGACTTTGACTCGGCAGCTCCTGGCGTTCAGCCGTCGGCAGGTATTGAAGCCCGAGGTCTTGGACCTCAACTCGAGCATCGCCGAGCTGGAAAAGATGCTCCGGCGCTTAATCGGGGAAGATATCCGGCTCACGGTGAGCTTGTCGGCCCGCCCCGCGTTGATCAAGGCCGATCCCGGTCAGATCGAGCAGGTGATCTTGAACTTGGTGGTCAACGCGCGGGATGCGATCGAAAGTGGTGGGCGGATCTTCGTGGAGTCCTCCCACGTCGAGCTGAGCGAACCGGGGCGCGAGCCGCGATCGTGCGTGATGCTCGCGGTCAGGGATACCGGGCTCGGGATGGATGAAGCGACGCGCGCGCGCATCTTCGAGCCGTTCTTTACGACCAAGGAGCGCGGCCGGGGTACGGGGCTCGGGCTCGCGACGGTGTACGGCATCGTGGAGCAAAGCGGTGGCACGATCACCGTGAATAGTGAGCCCGGCTTCGGCTCGACGTTCAAAGTATGCCTGCCGGCGACTCGGGACCGACCGGTCGAACAAGCTCCGCCCATGCCGGAGTCCGCTCTTCCGATTGCGCGCCCGATTCGCGTGCTGTTGGTCGAAGACGAGGAGATGGTGCGCTCGGTCGCGCGGCGCGTGCTCGAACAACACCATATTCGGGTGGTCGAGGCTGAGAATGCCAATAAAGCCTTGGCCATCTTCCATCACTGCCCCGCTGATTTCGATGTCGTAGTGAGTGACGTCGTGATGCCCGGGATGAGCGGCCCCGCGCTGATCGAATTATTGCTGCTGACGCGCCCGGACTTGAAGGTCCTGTACATGTCCGGCTACGCGAACGACGCGCTCGTGAATCACTCCGTGGTCGAGCGCGGTTTCGTGTTCCTGCAGAAGCCGTTCGCGCCGCTCGAGCTGGTCCGCAAGGTGCGGGAGCTCGCCGCGCTGGCGGCAGCTACCGCGTCGAGTTCAGCGGACGCGCCGCTCAGTTCAGGCTCGGACCGACGATCTTGAACCAGAGCGAGCGATCCGACCCGCATTGCCGGCAACGCAGCTTGGTTTCGCGCACGCGCACGCCGTTGCGCACATGAGCCGAGTGCTCGACTAGCTCGTGGTTGGCGCCGCAGCGCGGGCAGGGAATGCTGAGCGCGTGACTCTCGATGACCGCCGCAGAGGCGGCCTCGAGCGGCCTTTCAGGGGTGCCCCCGGGTGAAAGCACGAACAACCGCTCACGGTCCTCTTTCAGGCGGCTTTCGGCTCGCTCTTGCTCACGGCGGACGGTTCGGTCGCTTCGTTTCGGCACGCGCTTGGCCATGCGGGCTTCCTCAGACTGCATCCAACAAATAGCGCAATCTGCCGACGATGACGTCGATCGCTTGCGCATTTTCTCCGCCCTCCGGCACGATCAGGTGGGCGTGCTGCTTACTCGGTGCGACGTGCATGCGGTGCATCGGGCGTACGCTCCCGTAGTATTGCTGCTCGACCGAATGTAGATCCCGGCCGCGGTCGACGACGTCGCGCCGGATGCGGCGCAGGAGCCGGATGTCATCATCCGTATCGACGAACAGCCGCAGGTCGAAGCGGTTCCGCAGTTCCGGCACGGCGAAGAGCAGGATGCCCTCCACCACGATCACGTGGCGCGCAGGTACGGTGACGGTTTCGACGCGGCGGGTGTGGGTAGCAAAGTCGTACTGTGGGCATTCTACGCTGCGGCTCTGGCGTAGCTCGTCCAAGTGGCTGGCGAGCAGCGCGTTGTCCAACGCCGCCGGCTCGTCGTAGTTGATGGCCTCGCGCTGTTCGGGCGTGTAGCCGGTGCGATCCAGGTAGTACCAATCGTGTGAGATCAAGGTCGAGCCCTCGGCCAGCGCGTCGCCAATCTTGCGGGCGAGGGTGGTCTTGCCGCTGCCAGTGCCTCCAGCAATGCCGAGCAGCAGCGACCGCGACGCGCCAACCTCGAACATGCTCGGACGTGCGGCCATGGCTGCCGACTATACTACCCGAGCGATCCCCGCGATTTTCCGAATCATTTCGGGCTGAGTTACGAACCCGTGACAGAGCCAGGCTGACGTCGTGCCGCGGGTCGTCGGAGCGCGGCTGAGCGGCGCGCGTTGCGTTTCGTGATGGACGGCGCCGCGTACCTCGCGGCGTCTCCGTGTCGATGCGTCGCACGGGGGTCAACGAGATCTCGGAACGGTTGCTCGCGCGAAGCGTGCAGCTCGTGGCAGCGCGCGAGGTCCAGACTCGCAGCGAAGAGCCAGGACTCGAGCTGCGAGCGAGCTCGTCGCCTATTCGACTCGCGCCTTCTTCGCGTTGGAGAACGACGAGTAGCGGCTATTCGTTAAGACCCTTTCGTTACGAATCGCTCACGCAACTGCACTTTGATCTCAGAGAGCCCCGTGCCCGGTGTGGCGAACGTGCTATCCCTGAGGGAGGTTGCTGCACCTTAAAATTTGCGGCTAAATTACGGTTCCGGAGTGTGGATGATGAACTTGCGAAGTGTGGGTGCGCTCTTGGCGATAAGCACGGCGCTCTCCTGCGCGACAGCGATCAACGACGAAGCGGGCGGCTCAGGGCCGCCAGCGGGTGCGGGCTCTGATAGCGGCGGTAGCGCCGGCTTGCCCGAAGAGGGTGGAGCTCCCGCGGGCGGTGCGCCGGCAGGTGGTGCTCCTCAAGCAGGTACACCCGGCACGGCGGGCAAGGGCGCCGGCGGCAGCGGCGCGGGTGGCAAAGGCGGCGGCAGCGCTGGCAGTGTCGGTAAGGGCGGCGGCGGCGGCACGGTGGGTGTCGCGGGCACGGGTCCGGGCGGCAAAGCTGGAACCGGTTCCAGTGGCGCTGCCGGGAGCGTCGGCGGCTCGACGGGAACAGCGGGTGGCGACACCACCGGCCCGTGCGACAACCCCGTCGACTTGCCGGGCACCACCAGTGGGAACAGCGGCAATTTCAACAGTCTGGAAGCAAAGTGTTTCCGTACGAAGTCGACGTTCAATACAATCGGCTGCTCGAACTTTGCCGACCGCACACTCAAAGTGAACGGCGTGGCCGTTGTGTGCAAGGACGGGACGAATGCGTCAGCGCCGTTCGCCCCCGCCATCGACGGATCGACTTACTTCGACGTGAGCGCCGGGAGCAACCTGTCCGCAAACTTCTATTGGTACACCAGCTGAAGAACGTCCAGGTCGCTCAGTTCGGAGCTGGGCGACCTGATCCTTAGTGCGCTCGTCTACTTCGAGATCGCCGCGTTCAAAGTCGCAAACTGCGCTTTGAAGTTGGCGGCGGTGACCTTCTCGAAGGCTTCGTCTTCGAAGTCTTGAGGCGTGGGCACCGCCTTTTCGTCGACGGCTAGCGGCGCAGGGACCGGCTCCGTCGTGGGCAACGGCGCGATCACTGCCGAGGGCACGGCGACCGGCAGCGCGGACGGAGCCGGCTCCGAGTCTTTCTTCTTCAGCAGGTCTTTGCAGCCGCCGAGCTCAGCGAGCGAGCTCAGCAGCAGCAACGCGTACAGGGGACGCAGGTTCATTTGGTGGCTCCGGCGGCAGGGGTGGGGGCAGCAACAGCGGCTGCAACGGCCGGTGTAGCGGTCGGGAGGGCGCCGCTGCGGAGCGCGTTGAGCGCATTCGAGTTGCGCGTTTCTTCCTTGGTGATCAACGCATCGACCGTCTTCACGAAGGCCGGATCTTTGGCGCCGAGCGCGCGAATGCGCTGCAAATAAGCCAAGCGTTGCGCGTGCAGCTTCAGCTCGTCGGTGCTGCGCGGGTCACTCAGCAAATTGCCCCAACGAGATTGCATGTCCAAGAACTCGGCGTGGCGGCGATCGGGGCGGCTCTTGCGCAGGGCGTCGATGTCGAGCGCAATCGCGGTGGCGTCCGGGTGGACCGCAGACGCGACCGGAGCGGCGCTGCCACTGGTGGCGGGAGCGGCGCTGGCGGTCGCTTTGGGGGGAGCGACCGTGGCAGCGGCGCTGGGTGTTGCGGTCGGTACGGGTTTGGTCACCGTCGCGGCCGTCGTCGGCGCCGCGGTTGGCGCGCTGGTGGCTGTCGTGGCCGGGGCCGCGGAGGCAGCGGCAGCCGCACGGGCGCGCGCAGCCGCTTGTGCCGCCAGTAGCTTCTGTTGTCGAGCCGCCTGCGCGGCGGGGGTCGACTGGGCGAGGGCTCGAGGAGCGATGGCGGTGAAGGCGAGCAGGGCGACGGTCGCGAGCAATCGTGTCTTATTCATGGATGACCGTTTCATTTCGGCTGAGCCGAGGTGCAGCTGAGTTTGGCGCAGGTCATGTCGAGCCAGGGCTTCGGTGAACCGTCCGTGGGAACGTTGTTCGAATCCGCCCAGGTGCCGGGTTCGGTCTCATCTGGCGCGTCCGCCATGCAGTTCAACAACCCGGCCGTGGCGGCGGTCATTTGGTCCGGGGGCCAAGGGAATGAGTTCGGATTGGCGTTCTTCCCGAGGGTCGAAGCGCAGGCGCGGACAGCATCGCGTTTGACGAGGCCATTCAGGCGCTCGTTCTCGATGCAATCGATGATCATCTCGATTTGGCCGGTTCCATCGGGTGTCGAGCTCAGGCAGTAGTCACCGGGAGCGTTCTCTGGATCTTGCGGATGGTTCTCGTCTTCCGCGGCGCAGGCGTCCCATTCTGGCGTGCACAACTTATTGAGACAGTCGTAGCAATCGGTCGGATCGATTCCGAGTCCGGCGCCGCCCTCGCCACCCTCGCCACCCTCGCCGCCTTCGCCAGCCGAAGACGCGCCGCCGCTCGTGGTCGCTCCCGCAGTGCCTGCGGTGCTGTTGCTCGCGCCGGCATTCGTCGCGCCGCCATTCGCGCCGCCACCGACGTCGGAGCCCGTACAGAAACAGGCGTCGTACGTGCCATCATCCTTGCAGACCTGGTAGCTGGTGGAGTTGTCAGCGGAACATACACAACCGGTCTTCTTGGTCCCGGGAGTACAGCCGGTGGAGTCGTCGTCCGTGGTCTTGTCGCTATCCGTTTTGATCGTGCAGTTGCTGACGAGCAAACCCACACCCACCATTCCCCAAAGTACTTTCCAGATCGGACGCCTGCTGTTCATCGATAGATCCTCCTCGGGTCAGGTTCCCCAGACCAAGTAGCCGCCTCGTATAAGCACCTAGAGAGAAATCACTAGGACCAACACTCTTATACGAAAGCGTTCCAATTGGATCCCCTTAGTTGGTCGCTTTTTTTGCCTACAAGTACGCCATTTGGCCCACAAAACCATGGGACCCTGGGCGCGCGCCTACGGCGGAGGCGGAAATTGGATCCCCTCGCAAAGGAGGGCGAGGATCCCTATTCGCTGAGGGCTTCGTCGACCAAGCGCCGAATCTCGTCGAGCTTCGGATCACGGGGCTTCAGCGCGGCGCGCGGGCTGCTTTCGGCGCTGAGCGCGGCCTCCAGCTCTTCGATCGTCGTTGCCGATTCGGCGCTCGGCGCGCGGCGCAACTTGCTCCCGAGCCAACGGCCAAGCCACGAGCTCGGTTCCCGCAATTGAAATTCACCGCGCGCCACCCGCTCTGGATTGGTTCGCAGGCTTTGCACCAATGCCGCGTTCGAATCGGCCCACGCGGCCGCCTCCGCGAACGCTTCACGCTGGGTGGCCGACAAGTGTTTGCCGACTCTGCGCAGCGATTGCTCGCTCACCGCCGCGGACAACGCAAGCACCAGCGCGACCTCGGTCGGGCCGAGCGCGGTGGCGCGCGCGATCGACGGACCGCCGCACGATTTTCGGTAAATATGCGAGCCCTCGAGCAAAAGGACGCCGTAGCCGAGTGCGATCGCCGTCAAATCGACCGCCAGATCCAGCTCCAAATTCCAGGGCGGTGCGTCCGCCTCGCGCAGGACGGCCAGCGCGATCGCATGGCACAGCGCGGAGCCGAGCGCGACTGGTGAACCGACTTCAGCGGGCAACACATTGACCTGCCAATGCTCACCGGCATCGACCAAGCGCTGGACCGACTCCGACTCGGGGTCGGCCTGCGTTGGTCCGCAGCTGCCGCATGCGCCAGTGCCGCAACTCGCTGCGGCTTCGCCCCAGAGGCGAACCTCGAGCGCCATGTCCGAGAGGCCCGCGTGCTCGAGCAAGCGATCGAGCATGCGCTGCACACTGGCAACGTCTGCCGTGAAGACGTCCGGAAAGAATTCGCCGTTGGGCAACACGAGCGCGCGCTCTGCCGACAACAGCTCGAGGCTCCCCACCACCTCGGCATAGGCCGCAACCAATCCATGCCTGACTTCGCGATTCGGGAGCTCCATGCAGAACCCAAGACTAACACGCCGCTCGCGACGCGGCGCAGGTCCACGCTGGGTCTCGAGTGACTTCAGCCCGGGCGTGGCCTTTTTTTTCTCGAAGGGGCGAGCTTTGGGGCAGAAGGGGTGGCTTACAGGGCGATTTGCACGCATTCTCGCCGGCCCAAGTCATGGCCAGCCCCACAGTCGCGCTCTTCGATATCGATGGCACTTTGATCGTCACGGGTGGTACCGGGCGGCGCTCGGTCAACCGCGCGTTCTTCAAGATGTACGGGCGGGCGGACGCCTGTGATTCGTTTGGCTTCGACGGCATGACCGATCGCTTGATCGCACGCATGGGACTCGAGGCGATTGGCGTTCCGGCAACGGCCGAAGCGATCGACGCCTGGCTCGCGGAATACTTGATCGCACTCGAAGACGAAGTATCGAAGGCCGATGGCGGAAGCTTTCGCTTGCTGCCTGGCATGCAAGAGGCGATTGCCGCGGCGCAGGCGGCCGAGATGGCGGTGGGGCTCGGCACGGGCAACGTGCGCGAAGGGGCACGAATCAAGCTGGAACGCGTGGGCGTGCATCATCATTTTCGCTTCGGCGGTTTTGGCTGTGATGCCGAGGCGCGACCGGAGGTGATTCGCATGGGTGCCGAGCGCGGAGCGCAGCAGCTCGGAGTGCCGCTGACGAGCTGTCGCGTGGTCGTGATCGGCGATACGCCGCGCGACGTCGACGCGGCCCGTGCCATCGGTGCGGAGTGCATCGGTGTGGCGACGGGTCGTTACTCGGTGGCCGATCTCGAAGCGAGCGGGGCACATTACGTATTCGCGGATTTCTCGCACGCGGCCGCAATCGGCGCGCTGCTCGCCGTATAGAACCGGTTCCAGGTTTGCAGCTGCCGCGCGCGACGGCCGTACGAACCCGCAGTGTTCGTGCTGAAAAATGCCAACACTTGCCTTCTTCGCCACAATCCGTAGATAGACAATCCTATGAAGACTTCCCCCCACCTGTTACCGGTTCCAGGTGCGTCGCTGAAACGCCTCGGGTTCGCGTCGTGCCTAATTGCTGCAGCGTCGTTCCTCGTCGCTTGCTCTCCGTCCGAGGGCACGCCGCTCGCGAACAATCCGTCTGGGTCGACCTCGAGTGCCAAGGCCAAGCCGGGCGGGGGTGATCCAGGTGATGACGGTCCGATCACGGAGGCGACGCAGCCGCCGAAGGCCACCGGCAATCCGCTGGAGGGCGTGAAGCTGTGGGTCGATCCCAATTCGAACGTGATGCTGCGCGCCAACAGCATCCGCGCCAAGGAGCCGGAGAAGGCGGCGATCTTGGACAAGATCGCCAAGCAGCCGCAAGCGCTCTGGCTCGGCGAGTGGAACAGCAACATCTACCGCACGGTCGAGTACAACATCCAGCAGGCCAAGGCCGAAGGCGCTACCGCGGCGTTCATCGCTTACAACCTGCCGCACCGCGATTGCGGTCAGGAATCTGCCGGTGGGCTCAAGACGGCCGACCACTACAAGCGTTGGATCCGCCGCATCGCCGCTGCCACCCACGATGACGCGGTGATCTTCATCTTGGAGCCGGATGCGATCGGCTTGTTGAAGAAGGACAATTGCCTCAGCGCGGATCAGCAGACCGAGCGTTTGGCGCTGATCAAGGACGCCGTGTGGGTGCTGCGCAAAAATCCCAAAGCCATCGTCTACATCGATAGCGGGCATGCGCACTGGGAACCCGCGCCCGTGTTCGCCGAGCGCCTGAAGCCGGCTGGCATCGAGGATGCCAACGGGTTTTCGCTCAATACCTCGAACTATGTCTCGACCGAAGAGAACGTGGCCTTCGGCAAGAAGATCTCGGCGTTGGTCGGCGGCGCGCACTTCGTGATCGACACCAGCCGCAACGGCGCGGGCTCGGCGCCCGACAATGCCTGGTGCAATCCGCCCGGTCGCAAGATCGGCAAACCGCCGACCACCACGACCAATGACCCGCTGATCGACGGCTTCCTCTGGTTGAAGCGCCCGGGTGAGTCCGATGGTGAGTGCAACGGCGGCCCGAAGGCGGGCGTGTTCTGGATCGAACAAGCGCTCGACATGGCGAAGTGACGTCGCACGAATTCTGAATTCGTGAGGCTCCGCCGCGCAGGAGCACCCCAAAAAAAGAAACGCCCCGAGCGGCTGCTTGGGGCGTTTTTTTATTTGCTGGCCAGGTAGGCGCGCCAGCCGCCAAATTCAGTGATGTCCGTCGCGCCCTCGAGCGCGACGGGTTCACAGCTGAAGCCGTGCACCTTGCTGCCGTCTTCCAAGATACACGTGCCGATGGTCATGGGCGCCGGGACGCCTTTCATGAATTGGCCGAAGCCCTCGGCGGTCAACTCCCAGACCTCGACTTCGATCGCGCTGCCGCCGGAGCTCACGCGCACCAGCCCGGGCTTGGGCGGCGTCGTGTTGGGCAGTGCGTACAGGCGATACTCCGCGGCGGTCTTGCAAGATCGCACGAGCGTGGCCGAGAGTTCGGTCAGTTGCTTGTTCAGGGGTTGCCCGCTCAAATGGGCGCCGACGACGGACAGCAATAGGTTGCCCGGGCGCGGCGCGCGGGCCTCCGGCGCGGGGGGCAATGTGGCTCCGGTCCTACCCAGCGTGCCGGCCACGTCGCGTTGAAAGGCGTCGCCGATGGCAGCCAGGTAAGCGTCGGCGTCGCGCTTGCCGAAGAGCGTGATGCCGAACGGCAAGCCGTCGGCGCGCAGGTCCGAAGGGACGGCGAGGGCCGACAGATCGAGCAGATTGGCGAAGTTCATCAATGCGCCGAGGCGTGAGTTGAGGCCGATCGGATCGGCTTCGACCTCGCTCACTTTGGGGAAGAATGGCGTCGTGGGCACGATGAACAGATCGATGCTCGGCCACGCCAAGCGCGTGCGCCGCGCGTGCTCCGCGAGGGTCTGCGCGCCCAAGAACGCGTCCTTGGCACTGAAGCCCTCTGCGCGGCTGAGGACCTTGGTGATCACGGGCAAGACGCCGCTCGGGCTACGGCTCAAGATGCCGTGCAACGAGGCGGCGCGCTCGGCCACGAATGCGCCCTCGTAGAGCATCTGTCCCGCGGCATGGAAAGCTTCGAAGTCGAGCTCGACGGGGACGCCGCCGAGGCGCTTCAGGCGCTCCACGGCGCGCTCGAAATCAACGCGCGTTCCGCCGTGGTCGAGCTCGGTGAGGTAGGGCGCGTTCGGAATGCCGAAACGGAACCGGGCCGGCGCTTCGCCGGGCAAAAAGCGCACGCGCGCGGCGTCTTCGCGCGAAAATGCGTCGGTTTTGTCGGGTCCTGCCGCAATTTCCGCGACCAGGCTGGCATCGTGCACGGTGAGCGCGAAGACGGACACGCAGTCCAAGCTGCGGCAGGCGGGCACGACGCCGCTCGTGCTGAGCAAGCCGCGAGTGGGCTTGAGGCCGACCAAATTGTTGAACGACGCCGGGATGCGACCCGAGCCGGCCGTGTCGGTGCCGAGCGCGAAGCTGACCAGGCCCGACGAGACCGCCACTGCCGAACCAGAGCTCGAACCGCCGGGAATGCGCTCCGCGTCGAACGGATTTTCGGCCACGCCGTACGGTGAACGCACACCGACGAGGCCGGTTGCCAATTGATCGAGGTTGGCCTTGCCGACCAGCAACGCGCCCGCCAAAAGCAATCGCTGTACGACGAACGCGCTCTCCGTCGGTACGTGCGAAAAACCGGGACAGGCCGCGGTGGTGGGCATGCCCGTCACGTCGATGTTGTCTTTCACCGCGAAGGGCAAGCCGTACAACGGCAGCGTCTCGCCTGCGGCTTTGCGCTGCTCGAGCACGCGCGCGGCCGCGAGCAGATTGGCTTTGGACTCGAGGTGGATCCAAACGTGTTTGGCAATGCTAGCTTGCCAAGAGTCTGCGAGCTGCTCCACGAGCGCGGTGGGCGTCAGGCTGGTGGCCGCGTAACGCGCGCGCAGACTGTGAAAATCGAGGCTGAGATCGCCCTCGTTCTGAGACATGGCCGGAGCATCCCTGGGCCACTGTTTCGCCTGCGTGTCGGACCGCGGGCGATGCTGAAACTATTGGACTTTGCTGCGTTATCGGACGCGACGGGCCGCCCTCGCCACCCTCTCGGCGGGGTGTTAGCTTGCGCCCGCTAGAAACAGCCTAGTGCCGAGGAGCGCCGCGTGAAGAGCAATCGAGATGTTGCTGAGGCCCCTGCTCAGCCAGTGCACGTGATCGAGACCATTCCGGTGCGGGGTGAGAACAAGGTCAGCGCGGCGGAGATCGCCGACGAGGGGATCCCGACGCCGGCTCACTTGCGCATCTTCCCAGAGCTCGGACGCGGCGGCATGGGGCGCATTCATCCCGCGACCGATCGCAATCTGCTCCGACATGTCGCGCTGAAACGCCTGGATCGCGAGCTAGCCAAAGTGCCGATGTACAAGGACGGCTTCATCGCCGAAGCGCAGATGACGGGGCAGCTCGAACATCCGAACATCGTGCCCGTGCATGAGCTGGCGGTGTCCCCCGAGGGGGTGCCTTACTTCACGATGAAGTTGGTGCAGGGCATCAACTTCGACACTTGGCTACGCGATCCGTCGCACGAGGTCGGCTCGACCGAGCGCTTGCAAGCGGGGCTGGAGATTTTTCTGAAGGTTTGCGACGCCGTCGCTTACGCCCACCACCGCGGCGTGATTCACCGGGATTTGAAGCCTGAAAACATCATGGTCGCCGGCTTCGGTCAGGTCTATCTGATGGATTGGGGGCTCGCGCGGTTGACCAAGACTCGCCCGGCTTCCGGCGCGCGCGCGCAGATGGAAGCGCCCGGGGCGGTTGGCACGCCGACGTTCATGGCGCCCGAACAAGCGCGCGGCAACCCGGAGGACATGGACGAGCGCAGCGACGTATTCGGCCTGGGTGCAATCCTGTACGAGATCATCAGCGGCAAGATGCCGTACGGCCCATCGATGAACGCGGACTACGTTTTGGAGCAGGCCGTCCTCGGCAAGATCGTGCCGATCGACGAAGCAACGCTGGGCATCGGCGTATCGAAGCGCATTCGTAGCATCGTCGAGAAGGCGGTGGCGGTGGAACCGAATGATCGTTACCAGACGGTGATGGAGCTACAGAGCGATGTGCGCGCCTTCCTTCAGGGAGGTCTGCACTTGCCGCGGAAGAGCTTCGCACCAGGCGCTCTGATCATTCGAGAGGGTGAGCTGGGTGAGGAAGCCTACATGATCGTGAGTGGCACGTGCCGGGCGCAGCGCGCCCGCGACGGTCAGCAAGAAACGCTGGGCACGATGACCGTCGGTGACGTGTTCGGGGAAATGGCTTTGCTCTTGGCAGAACCGCGCGCGGCGAGCGTCCAAGCCGTGGACCAAGTGACCGTGTTGGTGCTGGATCAGGCGACCATGACGGCCGGCCTCGGCTTCGACGGTTGGACGGGCGCGCTGGTGCGGGCGTTGGCACACCGCTTCCGCGCGCTGGAGCAACAGATGCGCGATTCGGGGATCAAGCGGAGCTAGTCGATAGCGAGCCCGGCTTCGTGGTGAGCTTGGCGTACAGCGCGAGCGGCAACCAAAGTGGAAAGAGCAGCGGGATGGCCTCTGCCAATTGAGCCAGGCCGAGCACCCCCGACGCCCGCCGTCCCTCACGGTTGGTCACGTAGAACGCCGCGCCCGGGGCGTCCGCCGACGCAATGGGAGCCCGCTCGAAGCGAGCGAACCAGTCGAGCCGCGCGACCAACCGCACAAGCCGCTCAGCGCGCGGATTGCCGCGCACGAACTCGAGGCGTCGCTCGCGAGCCTCCGGCACGACGAACGCCAGATATGACGCAGTCATCACCCAGCTGAATAGTTCGACGTTCGAGGTGACCTCAATCCAGAAATGAAACGCCACGCCGAGCCACAGGGCCAGACGGCGCGTCTGCGTCAGCCAGATCCCGAGCGCGATGAACAGCTCGCTGGTGATGGCCGCTTTTGCCGCAAAGCTCGCGAACCAGGCAGCCGTCAGGATCGCGATCGCCCAAGCCGGAAGCGTGAGGCCATGCAGGGCGCAATATTCCGGCGCTTTCGCGAAGCGCAGGAACAACACCTGTCCGCTGCGCCAGTCCGCATCGAGCAGCTTGCCAGCGGTCGAGCCGAGATAGATGAGCGACACTTGGATCTGGAACAGGCGGCGCGCAAACGTGGGTGCGATGCGCTGTTCGCGGGGCAGCGTGTGCCCGCGTCCGCGCATAAACAAGAAGGCGCGATCGCAGGGCACGAATGCGAGCAGGAACCCGAGGAGCAGCAAAGCGTAACGGTTATTGTGATACTGCAGGCGATCGCAGGTCAGAAAATACAGCCCCAGGCTCGACGCGACGAGCAGCGCTTCTCGCGGCCACCAACCGAGGAAGGCCGAGACGCACGCGAGCGCCTGAAGGCCGAGCAGCAGCTGATATCCCGAGCGACCGGGTAGCCACTCCTCCGGGATCATGGGCATGTGAAAGTAATCCCCGAAATAACCGCTGCGCGAAAAATCGAGGATCAGCCGGAGGCCGTTGAAGAAGAGCAGCGCGCTGATCGCCAAGCGCAGCAAGCCGAGCACCCGCGCGTCGCGCTCTTCGGCAAAGAACCGCCGCCAAGCGTCGCCCCAGACGCTCACGGGCGCTCCGCCTCTAGGCGAAGGTGGGCGGCTTCTCGGCCATTTTTGAGCGTGTCCACCTCCGCGATCACCGCTTCGGTCTCGCGATCACCGGGCAAGTGCTGGGCGAAATCGCGGAGCGCAAACTGCAATCGGAACAGCTGCGCCTCGAGGCCGTACGACGCGTGCACGTATTGGTCGAGCGTGCGGAGTGGGCCGTACAGAACTCGATCTTGCCAGCGGTAAGCGTGGATCGTACCCGAGCGGTCTTTGAGCTGCCAATATCCGTCCTGAATCGGGATCACCCGTGAGCGACCGCGGCGTCGCACCTTGCGGAACAAGGAGATCTTGAGCTCCGACGAGGCGTTGAACATCTGAAAGCCGAACACAAGATCGGGGCTGGATTGCGCGCGGAACAGCAGTGAAAGCTGCGCAACCAAGTACGCGCAGAAAAACAGCGGGCGCAAACGCGGACTCAGATTCAACAGTGAACGCGG
Organism: Pseudomonadota bacterium; assembly: GCA_037200885.1. Taxonomy (GTDB): domain Bacteria; phylum Myxococcota_A; class Polyangia; order Polyangiales; family Polyangiaceae; genus PMG-095. Next base: position 1,163,237 of record JBBCIN010000002.1, on the reverse strand, counting down.
CATGTCGAAGCTTGCTCGGTCTACACTCCCGACGGCACCTTGTGGAAGTCCGCTGTCAGCGGAGCGCGAAATCGCCACGATTGCTGGCGGAGAAGTCCATTGCGGCAGCCGGGTTTGGCACTAAGTTGAGTGAGTGCAACCGTCCAAACTCCGCAAGCGTGTGGTCGTGATCGGGGGCGGTTTTGGCGGCATTGCCGCGGTCAAAGCGTTGGCCGATGCACCCGTACACGTCACCTTGCTCGATCGCTCGAATCATTACCTGTTTCAGCCGCTCCTGTATCAAGTGGCGATGGCCGGCTTGGCCCCCAATGAGATCGCGACCCCCATTCGCAGCGTGCTGCGTCACATCGATAACGCGCGCGTGCTGTTGGCCGAGGTGACGCAGGTCGATCTGGCCACGCGACAAGTGTTTACGCGTGAATGCGACGCGTTCGAGTACGACTATTTGGTGCTGGCGCCCGGAGCGGTGAACTCTTACTTCGGCCATCAGGATTGGGCCCACGTTGCTCCTGGCTTGAAGGATTTGGACGACGCGGTGGAAATCCGTCGTCGCGTCTTGCTTGCCTTCGAGGCTGCCGAGCGTGAGCCCGATCTCACCGCGCAACGTCGGCACCTGACGTTCGTGGTGATCGGCGGCGGGCCGACCGGCGTCGAGCTGGCAGGGGCCATCGCCGAGCTGGCGACCTTCGTTTTGGCGCGGGACTTTCGCGCCATCAAGCCGGACGCCACGCGCGTGGTGTTGGTCGAAGGCGGCCCACGAGTGCTGGCTGCGTTCGATCCCGTGCTGTCCGAGCGCGCCACGCAAAGCCTGCACGAAATGGGGGTAGAAGTGGTGCTCAACGCGCGGGTCACCGCGATTGACGAGCAAGGCGTCGCGATTGGCCCGGCGTGCATCGAGGCGTCAACCGTACTCTGGGCGGCCGGCGTGCGCGCCTCACCGTTGTGCGAACGGCTGGGGTTGCCCGTGGACCGTTCAGGGCGTGTGCAGGTCGAGCCGGATTGCTCGGTGCCTGGTCACCCGGAGGTGTTCGTGATCGGTGATGCGGCGAGCTTGACGCCCGCGGGGGATGCGCAACCTTTGCCCGGAGTCAGTCCGGTCGCGATGCAACAGGGACGCTTCGTTGCCCGTACCATCAAAGGCTCGATCGAAAAGCGAACGCGCGGCGCCTTCCGCTACATCGATAAGGGCTCGATGGCCACGATCGGCCGTCGCCGCGCGGTGGCTGAGGTGGGCAAGCTCAGGTTGAGCGGCTTCATCGCCTGGCTCGCCTGGCTCACTGTGCACATCTTTTACTTGATCGACTTTCGCAGCAAAGTCGTGGTGTTGTTCGATTGGGCCTGGTCCTACTTTACGTACCAACGCGGTTCACGGCTGATCACCGGGCACCGTCTGGACGCTGGCGCTCCCGAGCGCGTTCAGGCCATCGTCGCGGCTTTGCCCGCCCCCGCCGTGCCGGTGGCGCTGCCGGAGTCAGGCGGCGATCGTCTGGAGCTGCAGAGCCAAGGCTTGAAACCGGCTACAAATCTCGGCGGGGTAGGGTCCCACTGAGGCGGCAACCGCCACGAACATTGCGGCCCGCGGTGCGTCTTGAGCCACGAAATACTCCGCCATCTCGGTGACCGTGTTCACCGTGTGCGGGATGAAGCCGGGGCGCTTGAGCGTGCCAGCGAGCTCGTTCAAAAGCTCCATCGTTGGACCGGTGGCCAGTAGCAGCACGCGCAGCCGCTCCAAGATCTCGTAAGTCTTCAAGCGGTCGGCGACCCAGATCGCCGATTCGTTGGCGTTGGGCAAGAGCCGCGGCAAAAAGGGCAGCGGCAGCTCACCCGCCTGTTCATCTGCGATGGCAACTGCAAACAGGACGCCGGTATCATGCGTGCGCAGCACGGTGTAGCCCGCGCGCGCCAAAAGCACGCGCAACGTCGAGGCGCTGAAATTGGTCAGGTGAGCGTTCTGAAAGAAGTTCTCTTCGAGCAGCCCGTTCGGTTGGTACACATTCGGTACTTCGATTACCAGGCGACCCCCGGGCTTGAGCCAACTGCGCATGCGGATCAAGGCCGAGAGTGGGTCGTGCAAGTGCTCCAGCACGTGAAAGCTCTGGATCTGGTCGAAGCGCAAGTCACCCGGGTCGTAGGCTTCGATAGTGCCGGCAAAGCAGGAAATGCCGGCCGCCCGCGCCTCGTTTGCTTCGCTCAGGCCGGGTTCGATGCCGTACGCTTCGATGCCGATCGCGTCGCGCATCAGCGCCAAGGTGCGGCCGTGTCGGCATCCGATCTCGAGCACGCGATCGCCGGGTTTGGTCTCGCCGAGCGCGCGTGAATTTTCGGCTTGAGCTCGGTGCCAGCTGTCCTTGGTGGCCTCGAACTGCGCGTCGCCCGGCATGCTGTAGCCTCCGCCCGGCGTGGAATAGGCGACGTCGCCGTAGTGTTCGCGGTACTCGCTCGCGTAGTACTGCGCCATGGCCTCGAGCGTGGGTCGCGGCGATTGATACACCAGCGCGCAGTGGTCGCAGGCAATGTTGCGCACGCTCATGTCGAAGCGTCCGCGGGTACCGACTTCCAGTCCACTCGAGCTCACGCCGCACACGGGACAGAGGGGAACTTCGGTTGCCTGGGGGAGGGAATTGGTCACGCTTGCAGCCAGCAAGGTTCGCGCCAGGCGCAGTTGCCTTTGAGTCGCAGCCCCTACGCTCAAACTCCCCGAATTTCCTGGATTTGGCTGCCGATCCAGAGTGCCCTGCGCGTCACTGGGTTGACGCGGGTCAGCGCCTTGACGCTGAGTTGAAACCGTTCCCGAGGTGTACCGTACTTGAACCATGCGACACCTCAAGACGGCTGCGATATTGCTTCTGGCCCTTACGGGCTGCCACGAGAGTGCAACCAGCGATCAAGGCGCCAGCCGCGCCGCCGCGGCGCCGTCCAATGCGCTGCTGGCCGCCGCGCGCGTGGGGACCGACCCGGGCCACGTCGGCCGCGGCACACCGCTCACCGCCCAAGCCGGTCATGAGCTCGCAGCCTTTGCGGCGGGTTGCTTTTGGGGTGTCGAAGATGCCTTTCGCCACGTGCCGGGGGTGACGGCCACGGCTGTCGGCTACACCGGCGGGCATACGCCGGATCCGACCTACGCACGTGTCTGTGAGCACGACACCGGCCACGCCGAAACCGTCCTGATCGAGTTCGACCCCAAGCGCGTGAGCTACAGCCGCCTGCTCGATATCTTCTTCGAGATCCACGATCCGACCACCCTGAACAGCCAAGGCCCGGACTACGGCGACCAATATCGCAGCGCGATCTTCACCCAATCGCCCGCTCAAGAGCAGGCCGCACGAGCCGCCGTGGTGCGCGCCCAGAAGAAACAATCCGACAAGATCGTCACGCAGATCACCCCGCTCAAGCCCTTCTATCGCGCTGAGGATTACCACCAGCAATACGCCGAGCGCACGGGCTCACACGGCTGCCCGATCCGTCAGTTTTCTGCGGAGGGGTCGGCTTCGCTGTAAGCGGCCTCGAAGCGTGGCGCGTCACGCTGTGGCTCACACACGACAATTGCGGCAAGTTAGGCCGGTGTCGCAAGTTTGTCGTAAGTTTTGACGTACCCGTTCGGTCAGCCGCGTCAACGACGATTCGTTTGCCGCCCCGTAGAGACGTAGAGACAGGGGCGATGCGCGGATCAGAACGGGGCGAAAGCACGGCGCGACGGAAGACGCGCTTGTTCCGTCTACGAAGGGTTGATTCTCGGCAATGTGAAAAGCATCGGCTGCAGCCATATGAAACAAGTATTCGTGCAAGAATTCCCCGTCGAACGTGGACGCGGGCGCTGGCAAAGAAGGGAAGCGGTAGCGGCGGAAGGCAGCGGTCCGTCGGCCGCAAGTGAAAACCGCGGACCCCCCGGAACCGCACCGTCCGCTCGCACCCGATCTCCTTACCGGTAAAGCCTTCCGATGCCCCCGCGATCTGAACCTCCGATTTCGCCCGCTTTGCCGGGCTCCACATGATCGGATCCGCGCTGCGCCGCACCCAAACCAGTTTCCACGCAACTGCTACGCCCCGCGTCTCTCACCGTCCCATCGCGTCGCACTCCGACGCCTACCGGCAGACGCCACCCGCTGTGCCGCACCAAGCGAGGCGACGAAACGGCCGGTGTTTCGTCCAACGGCGTCAAAACGCGCGTCGAGCCGAAGCGTACGCAATAGCTCAGCGCATTCGCGCTCTTTTGCCGAGTGCGCGCACCACCCTGGCCCGCGCGCGCGATTCGGGTTACACGCCGGCTCGGTGAAACGAGGCGCATTTTGAGCTTATTGGTTGCGATCCTGTTGGGCATCGTCGAGGGCCTGACCGAGTATTTGCCGGTCTCTTCGACTGGGCATCTGATTTTGGTTAGCCAGATCTTGGGTGAGACGAGCGAGGGCGCGAAGGCGTTCGACATCGTGATTCAGCTCGGCGCCATCCTGGCGGTAGTGGTGCACTATCGACGCTTGCTTGGGGCGCGCGTTGCCGGGCTCTTGCGGCGCGACGTCGCCTCGGTGCGGCTGGCGGTGGCCTTGGCGGTGGCCTTCGCGCCCGCAGCCGCGATCGGCTTCTTGCTGCACAACATGATCAAGGCGCACCTGTTCGGGCCCTTGCCCGTGGCGTTCGCGTTGTTCGCTGGTGGGGTGCTGATGATCGTGGTCGAGCGCGTGCGGGCCAAGCGTCAGCTGCACGGTCTGGTCGGGCTCGAGCACGTCACGCCCGGGCGCGCGCTGGTGATTGGCCTGGGGCAGTGTTTTTCACTCTGGCCCGGAGCATCCCGTTCCATGTGCACGATCGTCGCGGGGCAAGCGACTGGATTGTCCACCGCTACCGCGGCAGAGTTCTCCTTCCTGCTGGCGCTGCCGACCCTGGGCGCCGCGACGGTTTACGAAGGCCTGAAAGCGCGTCACGAGCTGGCGTCTTCTGTGGGCGGGGCCCAGCTTTGGGTGGGGATGCTGGTTTCGTTCTTCGTCGCCTGGGGGGTGATCGCGGTCTTCATTCGCTACCTGCAGCGGCGCGGTCTGGAGCCCTTTGGCTACTATCGCATCCTGCTTTCGGCGCTCGTGCTCTGGTTCGCGCTGAAGGGCTGAAGCCCGCCGCTGCTATTGCGGCGTGTTCCAACCGCCGACGTCGGCCACCAAGCGGTCCGCCTGCGGCGGTCCCCAACTGCCCGGTTCGTATTCGAACATCGGGCTCGGGCCGTGGATGACGGGATCGACGATGGCCCAGGCGGCTTCGACCACGTCTTGGCGTGCGAACAGCGTGGCGTCGCCGGCCATCGCGTCGCCGAGTAGGCGCTCGTACGGACCGAGGCGGCCATCGGCACCCTGCTCGTTGGCTTCCACGACGGAGAGCTCTACGGGGCGACCGCGCATGCCTTCGCCTGGGCGCTTGGCGCGGGCGCCGAGTGCGATCGTCACCTCGGGGTTCAAGCGAAAGCGCACGTAGTTGCCCATCGAGGGCGCTGGCTCACTGAACACCACTTGCGGCGGGTTGTTGAACTCGATGGTGACCTCGGTCACGGTCTTGGCCAGCGATTTTCCGGCGCGCACGTAGAACGGCACACCCTCCCAGCGCCAGGAATCCACGAACAAGCGTAGCGCGGCGTAGGTCGCCATGTACGAGTCGGTGTTGACGCCGGGTTCGTCGCGGTAGCCGCGGAACTGGCCGCGCACCATGTGCTCGGGGCTGATCGGGCGGATCGTGCGCAGGACCTTGGCTTGCTCGTCGCGTACGGCTTCCGGATAGGTGCTCGAGGGCGCTTCCATCGCCAGGTAGCTGACGATCTGGAGCAAGTGATTTTGAATCACGTCGCGAATCACGCCCGTTTCCTCGTAGAACTTGCCCCGCCCTTTGACGCCGAAGTCTTCGGCCATGGTGATCTGCACGTTCTCGACGTAGCGGCGGTTCCAGATCGGATCCAAAAACGCGTTCGCGTAGCGGAAATAGAGGATGTTTTGCACCGCTTCTTTGCCCAAGAAGTGATCGATGCGAAAGATCGAATCCTCTGGAAAGACCTCGTGCAAGGTCGCGTTCAACGCCTTGGCCGAAGCGAGATCGCGCCCGAACGGCTTTTCCAAGACAACGCGCGCGGGAGAGGTGCATCCGGCACTTTGAAGCTGCTTCACCACGGTGCCGAACATGGACGGCGGGATCGCCAGGTAGTGCGTGGGCAACTGGGCTCCGCCGAGCGCTGCCTTCAGCTGCGAGAAGGTGTTCGGGTCCGCGTAGTCGCCGTCGACGTAGCGCAGTTGCTTGGCGAGGATCGCGAACGCTTCCGGATCCAGTCCGCCGTATTCCGTGCAGCTCGCTTTGGCGCGTTCAATCAGTTGGTCGAGCGTGGCGTTCGACTTGGCAACGCCGACGATCGGAAAATTCAGTACGCCGCGCCTGGCCATGCGCTGCAGTGCCGGAAAGATCTTCTTGTAGGCGAGGTCCCCAGTGGCACCGAAAAAGGAAAGCGCGTCAGATCGCGGTTTAGCGTCGCTCATGAACGCCAGGGTAGTCGAAAACGCCTGGCCGCCAGCAGCAGCCAATCGGTCTCGATGCCGTATCCGATTCCTCTTTGATTACAGCGATTTACAGGAATGACTGGGCGAGTGTTCAGTGCCCTGCTAGAGCCCAAAGGCAGAGGAACCCAGCATGGAACCGAATACCCGCCCCATTTTGAAAAGCATCGACAGCAGCCCCGTTCGTTCATTCCAACCCCTGGATCACTTCGTGACCTCGGGCGGAATGCGGGTGACTTACTACGCGCTGGCGCTCGACCAAGTGCCGGCGGACTTCTTTGCCGATCCAGACGGCACCTGGAGCTATGAGCTCCTATCGCGCGCAGCCGGCTTCGCTTCGCACAGCGGCGTCGCCATTGGCGCGCTCAAAGCGGAGTTCAACGGTCACCCCGAAGGCGCTGCGGTCGTAACGCTCAACGCGCTGACGCGCCCGTATGTCGCAATCGTGGAATGCCCGATCGCTTACGAGTACGTGGAGCAAGCGGAAAGCTCGGCCAGCTCCGCGGCCTGAGTTCGGTCGCGGCCCGTCGTGGCCTCGACGCCGCTCAGCTGCCGCCCTGAATCACGCGGAATTGCGCGCGCGCGCCGAGCACTGCCTGAATTCGCAAGCTCGCCTGCGCATCACGCATGAAGCTGCCCGGGAAGCGCAGCCGCTGCTCCATCTCGGACACGCACTCGGCAAATTCGAAGTCGGCCACCTCGAGCGCTCGTTCGCGGGCGACCGAGAGCTCAGCCGCGAGCCAGGCCTGCACCAGCTCGAGCGCGGGCGTCGGCAGCTCGCCCAAGCGCTGTCGCGCCGGTTCTGCGGCATTTTCTAGCTCAATCAGCCGCTCGGGGGCGAGCAGGTGATCGGGGTCGCGGTCTGGATCTCGCAAATCACTCACGTTTTTCAGTGTGCCCCAAGTCGCCCTGGATGGAAATAGCCGAGTTCGGTTTTGTGCCATGCTTCTCGGCCTCAATGACTTCTGCGGATCGCTCGGCACCAACGCCCCTCTCATCCCTACCCAAGGCGCTGCTCGTGGGCGTGCGCTTGCCCGGCGTGTCCGAGCCCGAGTTCGAGGCTAGCCTCGATGAGCTCGAACGCCTGGTGAAAACCCTGGGCTATCGCGTGGTGGCTCGAGTCACCCAAACCCGCAGTACGCTCGCCCCCACCGCTGTTTTGGGCGAAGGCAAGTTGGTCGAGTTGGCCGCTCTCACCGGCGGTTCCGGCCACGCAGGGGTGGAAGTGGAGCGCGTGAAGGACAAAGCGCGCATCCGTCGCGAGGCCATCGAGGCCGGGAAGACCGTCCCGACCGACGATGACAACGATGATGACGACGATGACGATCTCGCGGATCCGACCGCGAACACGGCTCCGGCCGACACGGACGATCTGCAGCTGATCGCCGTCGACCACGAGATCAGCCCGAGCCAGCTGCGCAATCTGGAGCGCGCCACCGGCATCACGGTCTTGGATCGCACTGGCGTGATCATCGAGATATTTCATCGCCATGCGCACAGCCGCGAGGCGCGCATGCAGGTCGAGATCGCGCGCCTGCGTTATGAATCGCCGCGCGTGCGTGAATCACCGCGGGGCAAAGAGAGGCAAGCCGGCCGCGGCGCGGGCGAAGCAGGGCTCGAGCTCGACCGCCGCAAGATCCGCGATCGCATCGCCGAGCTCAAGGAGCAGCTCGAAGCGATTCAAAAGGAGTACAGCGTGCGCCGCGCCCAGCGCCAGCAAGCGCGCCGCGTCGCGCTGGTCGGCTACACGAATGCCGGCAAGTCCTCGCTCATGCGCGCGCTCACGGGCAGCGACGTGTACGTCGAGAACAAACTCTTTGCCACGCTCGACACGACCGTGCGCGCGCTCGCGCCCGAGGTCGAACCGCGCATTCTGATCAGCGATACGGTGGGCTTCATCAAGAAATTGCCGCATGACTTGGTGGCGAGCTTCAAGTCCACGCTGGACGAAGCAAGCGAGGCCTCGTTGCTTTTGCACGTCGTGGATGCATCCGATCCGAGCTGGCAAGCGCAACTGGCCGTGACGCGCGAAGTGCTGACCGAGATCGGCGCCAACGCGGTGCCCAGCCGGCTGCTGATGAACAAGGTCGATTGCCTGACGGACGACGCACTACTCGCCCTCCGCGGCGAGCAACCCGAAGCCTGGTTCCTCTCCGCCAAACGCCCCGCGGACGTCGCGGATCTCAGGCAGAAGATCATCGCCTTCTTCGAATCGAGCTACGTGCACGCCGAGGTACTCGTGCCCTTCAGCGAGCAGCGCTTACTCGCGGAAATGCACGCCACGATGCACGTGCTCGGCACGCGCTACGAAGAGGCTGGAGTGTTCGTGGACGTGCGCTGCGAGGCCGCCGCGTTGGATCGGCTGGGCGCGCGCTTGCCGGAGGGCTCGGTCACTCGGCTCGACGATTAGGGAAAGCGCGCACAGAGGACGCGGAGTTAGCAAAAGGTGACTCCGCGTTTTCATTCCTAGTTGCGCGGGGGGCAAGGCTTCCGGAAGAAGAGTGGAAACCCATTCGGGCGAAGATTCACCGCGCTGCCGCCATCCTCTCCTAGGGTCCCTGCCTTGCGCTCGCTTCTTCCTGAGACACGGGCGAGCTGCCCGCTCCGCTTGGGGTTGCCGCGCTCCCCGCAGCCGTGCGGCCCTTACCGCCCGAGCTATCGGTCGAGCAGGATGCGAGCGCCAAAAGAGCCAGGGCACAGAGCGATGCAATCGATCGGCATGGCAAGGCCAAAGCCATCCGATCGCATTTATCACGGCGTCGGATTCGGCAACGTGATATCAAAAGAGTTTTCGCGCCACCGTGCAACGCCCGAGAGTTACGCCTACACGGGGGTGCTACCGAGCGGGTGACCGAGGCACGGCGCGACTGGGGCGGGGCCGCAGCGGAGCCGTGCGCGCGCGAAAGACACGAAAGAGCAAAGCGAGACCTTGCCTCTACCGCGGTCGGTAGTATCTTCGTCGGTCCTTGAAAGAACTTTTCGACACGTTGAAGAAGCAGGCGCTCCCTGCAATCTGGGCCCAAGGCGTAAAGCTGGCCCGCGAGGATTCGGTCTCGCTGGAAAAAGAGAGCGATGGCCGGCTCGACCTGCGCGTTCGCGTTCCAGCCCGGGCGTCCTACCTGACGGTCTCGTTGTTCACCCGCGATCTGGAATGGACTTGCGACTGTCCCGGCCCCGCGGACCCGTGCGTGCACGTGGTCGCCTCACTCCTGGCCGTGCAAAAGGTGACGCAAGCGGGTCAGCGGCTGCCGGACGCCAAGAAGTCGGGCGCTCAGTTGGTGTACGCGTTCCGTCGCTTGCCGATGTCGGGGCTGACGCTCGATCGCTTCGTGCTGGTCGGTGAACAGCGAACGCGGCTGGAGGGCACGCTCGCCTCCGTGCACGGAAAATTCGCGCTCTCTCCTGGCCCGGGTGATCTGGTGGTCGATCGCATTCTGACGGCCGCCTCGCGTGGCGTGCTGCGGCCGGGGGTTTGGCAAAGCCTGCTCGAGGCGCTCAGCGGAGCCACCGTCGAGTACGATGGCAAGCCGATTTCGGTGTCCGCCGAGCCGCTCTTGCCGGTCGGCCGTGTCTATGACGAGGGTGAGGACATCGTGCTCGCCGTCGAGCAAAATCCGGAGCTCACCGCGGTGGAAGAGCTCGGCCTCGCCCGAGTGGGCAATACCTTGCGCCCGCTCGGCCTGACTGATCTCACCGGCCTGAAGCTCGAGCGTTTGCCGCTTCGCCGTCGCTTCCCGCAGGGTGAAGTCGGCGAGATGGCCACCAAGGTGATGCCGGAGATCGAGTCCAAGATCAAAGTAGTGATTGAGTCCAAGCGCATGCCACGTCGCGGGAAGACGCGCATGCCGCCGCGCATCTCCTTCGATTTGAGCCACGCCGCTCACACGCTCAGTGTAGTGCCCATGATCGTGTACGGCGATCCGATTTGCGTGCGCGTCGAGGGTGGTCGTCTCGTGCACGTGCAGGGCGATGTCCCGGAGCGCGATGAAATCGGCGAGCGTCGCCTGATCGGTCGCTTGCGCGACGAGCTGTTCTTGGTGCCCGGTCGGCGCGTCGATTTCGATGGCCAAGAGGCCAACAAGTTCGCCGCCAAATTGCGCGAATTTCAGGTGCGTCTGGGCGGCGAGCCCGGCGCAACGTTGGTCCGCTCCGCGCCGGTCGAAGCGAAGATCCGCATCAATGGGGACACGCTGAACATCGAGTTCGAGGTGCCGCCGGACCGTGACGCCCCGAAGGGCAGCGAGCCGCGTCGCGGCAAAGCCAGCGCGGAAGCCGTGCTGCGCGCCTGGCAGGATGGCTTGTCGCTGGTGCCGCTCGAAGGCGGCGGCTGGGCGCCCTTGCCCAGTGATTGGCTCGAAAAGTTCGGCGACCGCGTGGCCGATCTGCTCGCCGCGCGCGATGCCGAGGGGCGCGTGTCTCGTGTCTCGATTCCGGCGCTCTCCGCGCTGTGTGACGATCTCGATCAGCCGCGACCGCCGTCGTTCGACAAGCTCGCGCCGCTGATCCACGGCTTCGAGAGCTTGCCCGAGGTGGAGCTGCCGAAGGATTTGACCGCGACGCTCCGCGCCTACCAAAAGGTGGGCGTTGATTGGCTGTGCTTCTTGCGCAACGCGGGGCTCGGCGCGGTGCTGGCCGACGACATGGGTCTCGGCAAGACGCTGCAAACGCTGTGCGCCGTCAGCGGGCGAACCCTAATCGTCTGTCCGAAGAGCGTGCTCCACAACTGGGAGGCGGAGGCGCGTCGCTTTCGTCCCGGCCTCAAGATCGCGATCTATCAGGGGCCGCGCCGCGAGCTCGACAAGCGGGCTGACCTCACGATCACGACGTACGCCATCTTGCGACTCGACGCCGAGCGGCTAGCGGCCGAGACCTGGGACACCGTCGTGCTCGACGAGGCGCAAGCGATCAAGAACCCGGATAGCCAGGTGTCGCGCGCGGCGTATGCTTTGAAAGCCAATTTCCCGGTCGCTTTGAGCGGCACTCCGCTCGAAAATCGGCTGGAAGAGCTGTGGAGCATGTTCCACTTCTCGCACCGCGGCCTGCTCTCCGGTCGTTCGCAGTTCCGCGACCGCTACAGCTTGCCGATCGAGCAAGGCAACAAGAAGAAGCTGGCCGAGCTGCGGGAGAAGACCAAGCCCTTCATCTTGCGCCGCCTGAAGCGGGAAGTGGCGCCGGAGTTGCCGCCGCGCACGGACATGGTGCTCGAGATCGAGCTCGACCCGAGCGAGCGTGATTTGTACAACGCGGTGCGCGCCGCGACGCAGCGCGATCTGCTCGAGAAGCTGCAGAAGGGTGGCAACGTGCTGCAGGCACTCGAGGCGCTCTTGCGTTTGCGCCAAGCGGCCTGTCACCCGGCGCTCGTGCCCGGGCAGCACGCCGAAAGCTCGAGCAAGATCGAAGCGCTGCTGGAGAGCCTGGAGCAGGTGGCGGCCGAAGGTCACAAGGCGCTCGTCTTCTCGCAGTGGACCAGCCTGTTGGATCTGGTGGAACCGCACCTCGAGCGCGCGGACCTCAAATTCGTGCGCCTGGACGGTCGAACCCGCGATCGCGCCGCCGTCGTGAACGAGTTTCAGGCTGAAGACGGACCGCCCGTCATGCTCACGTCACTGAAGGCGGGCGGCACTGGGCTCAACCTGACCGCGGCGGACCACGTATTTCTGCTCGATCCTTGGTGGAACCCGGCTGCGGAAGACCAAGCCGCCGACCGCGCACACCGCATCGGTCAGAACCGCCCCGTCCTCGTCTATCGCCTGATCGCCAAGGATACGGTCGAAGAGGGCATCTTGGCGCTTCAGGCGAAAAAACGCGCGCTCGCGGACGCAGCCCTAGAAGGCACGGGCGACGCGGCCGGCATTACCCGCGAAGACTTGCTCGCCCTGCTCGCTTGACGCTCGAACCTCGCTTACAGTCGCCCACGGTGCTGGGTGATGCTCGATTCTCTGGTTCGATACTCGCTGAATAATCGTATCGCGGCGTTTTTGTTCGCGATCACGCTCGGGATTACCGGGTTTCTGGCATTTCGCGACCTCACGGTCGAGGCCTTTCCGGATCCAACCGACACCCAGGTGCAAGTCATCACCTTGCTGCCGGGGCAGCCGACCGAGGAAGTGGAGCGCCGGCTTTCGATCCCGCTCGAGCGTGCATTGAACGGCACGCCCGGGTTGTTTCGCTTGCGCAGCGTGTCGCTGTTCGGCCTCTCCTTCGTCACGCTCACCTTCGACGACGGGGTGGAGTTGCTGCAAGCGCGCCAACGCGTGCTCGAGCGCTTGCGCGAAGCGGAGCTCCCTGAGGGCGTGCAGCCGGACTTGGGCCCGATGGCCACGCCGATTGGCGAAGTATACCGCTACACCTTGGAGGGCCCAGGCGCCGATCCGATGGAGCTTCGCACGCTGCAGGATTGGATCGTGCGACCGGGGATTTTGCGCGCCCCAGGCGTGGCTGACGTGGTGTCCTACGGTGGGCTCGTGCGCGAGGTGCACGTCGAGCCCGACCCCTCGCGCATGGCCTCCTTGGGCGTGGGCTTGAACGACGTGTTTCAGGCGCTCAGCAAAGCCAGCAGCAACGCCAGCGGCGGCTACGTCGAACGGGGCTCGGAAATGTTCGTGATCCGCAGCTTGGGCATCTTTGCCGATCTGCGCGACATCGAAAAGACGCGCGTGGCGACCCACGACGGGGTCCCGGTGCGCATCGGCGACGTGGCCCACGTGAGCGAGGGCTACGCGCCGCGCCAAGGCGTCGTGACGCGCGGTCAGAACGAGGAAGCGGTAGAGGGCATCGTGCTGATGCGCCGCGGCGAAAACCCTTCCGTGGTGCTGGAGGGGCTTCGCACGCGCATGTCAGAGATCGAGCGAATTTTGCCGAACAAGGTAAAAATCAGCCCGTTTTACGATCGCACCGAGCTCGTGCACACCACCCTGCACACCGTCTTTCACAACCTGCTCGAGGGCGCGATCTTGGTCGTGCTGGTGCTGTTCGCGTTCACGCTTTCGTGGCGCGCGTCACTGATCGTGGCCACCGTGATTCCGCTTTCGCTCGCGGCGTCGTTTGCGTACCTGCGGGCGCGCGGCATGAGCGCCAATTTGCTGTCGATGGGCGCGATCGACTTCGGGATCATCGTCGATGGCGCGGTGATCTTGGTCGAGCACTTGTTCCACGAGGTGCCCCAGCGGCGATCGGACTCGCCCGAGTCCTTGATGGAGAACATCGCGCAGGCGATGCACGAGGTGGCGCGTCCCACCTTGTATTCGCTGCTCATCATCATCGCCGCGTACATCCCGATTTTCTCGATGCAGCGCGTCGAGGGGCGGATTTTTTCGCCCATGGCCAACACCGTGGTCAGCGCCCTGGTGGGAGCGCTGGTGGTGAGCTTCACGCTGATCCCGGTGCTGGCTTTCTTCGGCCTGCGTGGGGCAGGGCTCGAGCGCGAGTCTCCACTCACTCGCTGGGCCCGAAAAGCCTACGTTCCATCCCTCGATTTCGTGCTGCGCCGGCCGCTACCGGTGTTCATCCTGGCGATCGGGACACTGCTCTCGGCGGGCCTGCTCGTGCCGCGGCTGGGCTCGGAGTTCTTACCCGAGCTCAACGAGGGCGCCCTGTACGTGACCTTTACCTTGCCTGGCAACATGTCGCTGGCGGAGGCCCAGAAGCTTACACCGCGGTTGAAGAAGTTGATCTTGCGCACGCCCGAGGCGAAGGCCGTGCTCACCCAATTGGGCCGACCGGAGGATGGCACCGATCCGTCCCTGCCGAACAACTTGGAGGCGTTCGTGAAGCTCGCGCCGCCCGAAGAGTGGCGGCCGGACAAGCCGCTGTTAAATGATTTGATCGCCGAGATGGCCCTCAACCTGAGCCAAGTACCAGGACTCGAGGCCAACTTCTCGCAACCGATTCGCGACAACGTGGCCGAAAATATTTCGGGCCAGTTCGGTCAGATCGCGTTGAAGATTTACGGCGAAGACCTGGTGGAGCTGCAGCGCGCCGCCGAGCAGGCGAAAGACGTCCTGGCCAGCGTGCCGGGCGTTGCCGATTTGGGCATCGTGAAGGCCTCGGAAAGCCCGCAAATTGCCGTCAAACTCGATCGCGAGGCGCTGGGTCGCTTCGATCTCGATCTGAACGACGTGCAAGATTACATCGAGACGGCCATGGCCGGGCACGCGGCGAGCGAGCTTTGGGAAGGCGAAAAGCGCATCGACGTGACCGTGCGCCTACCGCGCGCGACGCGCGAAGATCTCGATTCGATCCGAAACATTCGCCTGCCGCTGAAGACCGGGCTGGTGGTTCCGTTGTCCGCGGTCGCGGACGTCACGGTGGGCACCGGTCGCGCGGCCATCACGCGCGAAAACGGGCGACGCTACATCGGCGTGCGCATGAACGTGCGCGCGCGTGACATGGGCTCGTTCGTCGAGGAAGCGCGCGCACGCGTGGCGGCGAAGGTGATCATGCCCACAGGCTACGAGATGACCTGGGGCGGCGAATTCGAAAATCAACAGCGCGCGATCAAGCGGCTGGGCGTGGTGATTCCGCTGGCCCTCGCGCTGACGTTCTTCCTGTTGTTTTCCGCGTTCAAGAGCATCGAAGATGCGCTCTTGATCTTGCTTCACACGCCGCTCGCGCTGGTGGGCGGCGTGGCCGCGCTGGGGGTCGCGGGGATGACGCTGTCGGTGTCGGCTGCGGTTGGCTTCATTGCGCTGCTCGGTCAGGCGGTGTTGAACGGCGTGCTGGTCGTGTCGGCCGTTCGCGCGCGCTTGCTGCGCGGAGAGAGCCCCTATCGAGCCGTGACTGGCGGCACCATCGAACGGCTGCGCGCAGTGCTGATGACCGCGCTACTCGCGAGCTTGGGCCTCGTACCCGCGGCGCTCTCGCACGCGATTGGCAGCGAGACTCAGCGCCCAATCGCGGTGGTGGTCGTGGGTGGGACGATCTCCGCGGCGATTTTGACGCTGCTCGTGCTGCCGGTGAGTTTGTATTGGATGCTGCGGGCAAAGGCCGCGTTCGCCGAGCGTCGAGGCGTGCCAGTTTCTAGCCGCGCGGGTTAAGCGGCTCGATTTGCCAGAGCCCTAGCCTGTGGCCTCGGCGGCATAGTAAGAGTTGTAGTCGACCATGCCGTTTCATTCGAATCAAAGCGCTGCCCGCTGCAGGGCGCTCCTTGGCGCTGGCTCGTTCTTGGCGTGCAGCGCGCTCGCCTGCGAGGAGCGCGAAGTGCCGAGCGAAATTCGCCTGGAAATTCCCAGCGTGATCGCGTCACGGGACGTGGTGGCGGTGTCCGTGCAAACCACCAATGCACAAGGCGTTCGCAAGCTCGTGACCGACGGAGCGGACTACGCGCTTTCGCCGGCTGATCTCGGCTCGGTCAGCAAAGCTGGGATGCTGAAGTGCGAACGCTCGGGGGACGGTCAGATCAGCGTCTCGATCGCCGGCGTGAGCCGTTCGGTCGCCGTACGCTGTCGGATCGTCGATCGCATCGAGGCCGCAAACGTCGGTCGCGTCGAGCTCAGCGCGGGAGCATTTTCGCCCAAGGTGAGGGTACTGGACAAAGCCGGCGCAGAGCTCAGCGACGTGGACGTGACCTTTTTCTCCAAGAACTCGGGCGTGGCTTATCCAAAGGACGGGCAGCTCGTCCCCAAATCGGTCGGCACCGCCAACCTGGTCGCTCGCGCGGGTGAGGCTTTGGCGGAGTTCAAGGTCGACGTGGTGCGCAAGGTCGTGGTCGAGGCGTTGCCCATCGAGCAGAACACGAAGATCTATTTCTCGCTGGAGCCCGCTAAATACGAGCTCAAAATCAAGCTACCCAGCCCACACCGAGTGAGCGCGGAGTGGCGCGGCGCGCCGTTCTGCAACGCCGCATCGGAGGGCCAAGAGCACGTGTGGGTATGCGGCCTGCGCGCCAAGGGAGGCGGCGTGGCCTTCGACAATCCCGCATACTTGAAGGATGGGTCCAAGACACCCTCAGTGGACGGCGTCGAGCTGTATGAGGTTCCGTGAATGACCCGAGGCAACTATGGCTAAATCGCTGATCGCCGCCACGCTCGGCGCCGAGCTGATCGAGACCTTCGACAATCCGGACTATCGCCCGCCCCCCTTGCCCGGTGTGGCGCTCGAGTTATTGAGCTTGTCCAATCGCGATGATGCGACGATCGATCGCGTCGTCCGTCTGCTCGAGCAGGACGAAATGCTCGCGGGCGGAGTGATGCGTCTGATCGGCTCACCGATTTACGCGGCGCGTACCCGTATCCGTTCGTTGAAAGAGGCGGTGGTTCGGTTGGGCGTGCGCACCGTGCGCGATCTGGTGTTCGAGACCGCGCTCCACCAAGGTGTGTTTCAGCTGGCGGAGTACGGCGAAACCATCGAGCAGATCCGGCGCCACAGCACGGTCACCGCATATATTTCGCGTATCGTCTGTAAACACGCGAAAATCGACGAGGAGCATGCGTTCCTGTGCGGCCTCCTGCACGACATTGGCTTTGCCGGGCTGCTCTTTGCGGTTTCCAATATCGAAGCCGAGGCCAGCCCGCCCTTGATCCAGCTGTGGGGGGAAATCGACGTCCTGCACGAGCAGGCGTCGCGCTTGGTCACCAAGCTCTGGAATCTGCCGGTCGAGCTGCAGGAAGTCGTCGGCCATCACCACCACCTGCACACCGGTGAGACCTCACGAGTCGCCGCAGCGATCCACATTGCCGATCGCTTGAGCGAGCGCTTTGGCGCCAGTGTGGTCGGCCCGGTGGATAGTCAGGGCGCGCTTTTGGCCGGGGACGCGGTAGACGACTTCGATCTCGAAGTCAGCCGGGCAGAGCTCAGTTTGAGTGAACAGGCGATGGCACGCATCATCGAAGATGCCGAAGCGACCGTGCCTGATATTCTCTGGCTGTGAATTCTTCGTCGTTCTCCCTTCGCTCGCGCGCGGTGGCCCTGCTGCTGGCCATCAGCGCAGTTTCTGGGTTCGCCTGCTCGCGCAACAAAAGCGCTCGGCGAACGCCGAGCGCGGCCTCGGACAGCGCCAACGCGTTCGGACCCCGTGTGGACTTGCTACCCAGTGCCGAAGCCAGCGCAGTGCCCACCCCAACATCCGCCGCCCCCGCCGCATCCGCGCTCCCCGTCGTCGATGGTGCGACCTTGCTCGAGAAGATCCGCGCGAGTGGACACAAAGGTGTGGTGATCAACGCTTGGGCGAGCTGGTGCGACCCCTGTCGCGAAGAGCTCCCGATGCTCGCGCGCGTGGCGCCCAAGCTCGCCGCAAAGGGGGTGCCAATCTGGCTCGTATCCGTCGACGATCCGGACGGCTTCTCCGCCGCCAAGGCCGTGCTCGAATCGCTGCATATCGAACTGCCGAGCTATGCAGCCGCGCCCCCCCTGCAAGCCTTCAAGATCGCCATGAACCCGAACTGGCCAGGCATGATCCCCGTCTCGTTCCTGTTCGATGCGACCGGCAAATTGCGCTACTTCTGGGCCGGCGAGGTGTACGAAAAAGAGCTCGTGCCAATCGTCGAAGGCTTCGCCGCGGGCAAGCACATCGACGGCGTGAGCGACTACGGGCTCGCTCCAGGCGCCACCCAAGGCGCGCACTAGCCGTTCTAAGATTGGGGGCGATCGCGGTCCAGCATCGCAACCCGCAAACGCGCTGTGTCACAGCTGAGCCCGTTAGCTCCGCCCGGATACTGAGGGGCCGCGCGCCGCAGCGCGCCAAGGCCGGGCACTCGGCGTGCTGCGAGGTGCGACGCTGGATCGCGATCGCCCACTCTCGCAGGCGTTAGCGGCCGCCCATGCCGGTTGTGCTGATGCCTTGGATGAAGGTCTTTTGGGCTAGAAAGAAGAGCAGGATGATGGGCATCACGAGCAGGGCGGAGGCGGCCATGAGCAGGTGCCATTCGCTGCCGCCGAATTGCGATTGGTACTGTTGCAGGCCCAGGGCCATGGTGAAGGTCTCGGGTTCGGTGAGGAAGATCAGCGGGGCAAGGAATTCATTCCACGCGCTGAGGAAGGTGAAGAGCGCGACGACCGAGAGGGCGGGGTGGGAGAGGGGTAAGATGATGCGCCAGAAGATCTCGAATTCACTGCAGCCGTCGATGCGGGCGGCATCCGAGAGCTCGCTCGGGATGGTCAGGAAGAATTGGCGCAAGAGGAAGATGTTGAAGGCGCCGCCGAAGAACGTCGGTACCCATAGCGGCAGTAGGGTCCCGATCCAGCCCAAGCTGCGGAACACGCCGTAGAGCGGCACCATCAGCACGGGGAAGGGCACCATCATCGTTGCCAGGGTGATGGTGAAGAGGGTGCTGCGGCCCTTCCACTGGATGCGCGAGAGGCCGTACGCGACGAGTGAGCTCGAGCTGAGCGTGCCGAGGACCGAGAGCAACGCGACGAGCAGGGTGTTGCTGAGGTAGGTGAGGAACGTGATCGTTTTCGTGCGGTCGCCCTTGCGGGTCCAGGGCAATGAAGACTTACTGAGCAGCTCGCCGAGCGGGCGCGCTTTGTCTTTCTCGTTGACGGTCAGGGCGCGTACGGCTTCCGGATAATTGCCGAAAATAGGGGATATTTTACGCTCAACCGCGCCCGGCTCGAGGTAAAACACGCGCGGCTCTCGGTTGGTGTATTTCGACAAGAACCATTCTTTGACGATCACGAAGCGGGCGGGAACCGACTGCTCGAGCTCGGCGGGGTAACTGGTCTCGAGCGTGCGATCGGCGACTTGGCTGCGGAGCTTGACTAGGCCGTCGTGGAAATCCGCGGGCTCGACCAGCAAATGCTTGCCTCGCTGCGGACCGCTGCTCGGCACGACGAGCAGCTTGTCGCTGCCGACGGGTAGGGGAGGCGTGACGGCCACGCTTTTGCCGGCGATGGTGATGAAGCTTTGGCGAGGGAGCCACTCGGGAGGGATCTTTCCGACTTGCTCGCGCGGCTCGAGCGCGGTGAGTAGCAGCCACAAGAGTGGCAGCGCGAACAGCGTCGCCAGCACCATCAGCGGCAGGTGGATCAGGGGACTCGTGCGAGTGAGCGGGTTCGGGCTTGCCATGGCCGGTCGCTCAGCGATCGTAGGTGACGAAGCGTTGCGACAGCTTGGTCGCCGCGAAAGTGATCAGCAAAATGATGATGAACAGCACCCAGGCCATGGCCGAGGCGTAGCCCATGCGCAGATCTTGAAAGCCGACATTATACAAATTGAGCACGTAAAACAGGGTCGAACGCTCAGGAGCGCCGGTCGACCCGGTCATGATGAATGCCTGGGTGAAGGCCTGAAACCCGGAGATGATGCTGAACACGACGTTGAAGTAGATGACCGGCGAAATCATCGGAATCGTGACGTGAAATAGTCGTTGGAAGAAGCCTGCGCCATCGATGATCGCGGCTTCGTACAACGCAGTGGGTACGTCTTGCAGGCCCGCGAGGTAGACGACCATCGCGTTGCCCGCGCCCCAGACCGCCATGATCACGATCGCCGGCTTGGACCAGTTCGGATCGGCGAGCCACGCGGGACCGTTGATGCCGATCGCGCGCAGCCCGCTGTTGATCAGCCCGCTTTGGCCGTTGTACATCACCATCCACAGGATGCTGCCGGCCACCACCGGCATCAGCGAGGGCAAGAAGAAGATGGTTCGGTACAGGCCGAGCCCCTTGACCTTGGAGTTGAGCAAGAGCGCCAAGCTGAGCGAGACGAATAGACCCAGCGTGACCGAGCCCGCCGCGAAGTAAGCCGTGTTGCGCAGGCTTTGCCAGAACAACGGGTCCTTCACCAGATCGAGGTAGTTGTCGAAGCCGATGAAAACCGGCGGCAAGAGCACGGAGTAATCACACAGCGAGTAGTAGAACGCGGCGCATAGCGGATAGATCAAAAAAACCGAGAGCCCAATCAGCCACGGAAGGCAGAAAAGCAGCCCATTTCTGCGGTTCGCGCGCGCTCTATCGCTCTCGGATCTCACTGGCTCGCCCTTCGTGCGAGGATTTTGCGATTGCGGTCGAGCGCCGCTTGCATCTTGGTTTGCACGTCCGCGAGCGCCACCGCAGGTGGCAGCTCCAGGCTTTGGATGAGATCGACCGCGTTATCCAACTCGCGCTTGTACTCGTTCCAAATTCCGGTCTGCGGGATGCCGACGGCGTTTTTGCTCATCCCGAGCTCGCGGAACAAGCGAATGTAGGGGTTGGGGTGGCCGAGCCAGAACTGCTCGCTCACGTTCTTCAGTGGAGTGAACTTCTGCTGGGCGAGGCAAAGTTTTTCCAGCACGGCTTGCGTGCTCGCGTACTGCATGAACGCGAACGCCTCTTCCGGGTGCGGTGAGCCCCGCGGGATCATCAGCACGTCGGCCTCCGCGTGGCTGGTCCCGGCAAGTTCGGGGTGACCCGCGGGGTAAGGAAAAGGCGCGGCTGCCCATTGTAGACCGGGCGCATACTTCTCGATGTAATTGTGCATCCACACGCCTTGCAAGGTCAGCGCGACTTTGCCAGACAAGAACGCGCTGCGTGGGCTCGATGAATTACCGAAACCGGAGCGGAAGCGCTTAATCACGTCCACCCCGAGCTTCTTGGAATAGGAGGCCACCCACTCGAACGCGCGGATGTTGGCGGGACTTGCTACGCTGATCTTGTCCGGGCCATCGAGCAGGCTGCCGCCGAAGAAGTCGCCCCAACCGTATAAAAACCAGGTCGGTTCGCCAGGTAAAAAGCCCGCTTGGATCAAGCGCTTTTGCGACGCTGGCACGTCGGGTAGGTAGCCCGCCTCGATTTGCTTGTCGCCGTTCGGCAAGGTGACTTCCCACTTCGTGAGCTGCTCGGCGTAAGCGTCGAGCTCTTCGAGTGTGGTCGGTGGCCGCTCGGGGTCGAGCCCCACCTCTTTGAATAGTCGTTTGTTGAGCAAGAGGGCGGTCGAGGCCGGCGCGAGCGGCAGGGCCCAGGTCTTCCCGCGGTACTCGCCGAGCTCGAGGTAGTGCTCGATGTATCGGCTGCGGTCGAAGCCTGACTTCGCGAGCATCGGCCCGAGGTCGGTGAGCGCGCCGTTGTCTGCGTAGGCCGCCACGCAGAAGCTATACTGGCCCGCGATATCGGGTGGGTTGCCGCCTGCGATGGCGATCAACAGCTTCTGCTCGATTTTCGAAATGGTGACCTTCTGGACTTCGATCGGCGCGTAATTCGGGTCGCTCCGGGCGTGCGCGACTTCTTTGGCGTTGAAGTCGTCGATCACCGCGTCCATCGCCTCCCCCTCGAAGCCGGTCCACTTTTCCCAGTAGGTGATGTGCCTGGGGGCCTGCTTGTTCGTGCTCGTCGAACAGCCGGACATTGCGGTCAGAGTGGCGAGCGCGACCAGACACCGCGCGACTGCCCCGAATCGCGTCGCTGCGCCGGCTCGGGGGTGCAGTGCTCGTTCGGGCCGTGCTTTCATCGCCGATCTCGCGTTCTAGTCGAATCCCGCCGGGCGGGCTCGGATTTTTCCGATACTGTTCGGCGCTCGCGCTGCGATGGCACAATCGCTTCCGCGAGTGGCACGAGCTCAGCCGGAGGATTTGACGTGATTCGCGCAAGTATCGACCCCAAATATCACGTGGGCCTGGGAGCCGTGAGCGCACTCGAGCGGAGTGAGCGCGGACTCTTACTCTCGGTCGGCGAAGAGAAGTTCCGCGTCGATGTGATCCGCCCGGACCTATTGCGACTGAAGATTTCGCGCTCGGGCAAGTTCGACGAAACGCCGACCTTTGCTGCGGCTTTCAGCATGCCGGCGCCCGTGCCCTTTCAGGTGAGCGAAGGCGCGGACGTGATCACGCTCGAAACCTCACGGCTCAAGTTGGTGATTTGGCGCGCGGCATTCGGGCTGGCGGCATACCGCGCGGACGGCTCGGTGGTGTTCGAAGATACCTCCGGCCCGGATGGGCGTTCACTCGGCTACTTGCATATCAACGACTCGTTCGTGCTCAGCCGACGCATCGCGCGCCACGACGCGATCTATGGCTTGGGCGAGAAGACCGGGCGCTTCAATCGCCGCGGGCGGAACTTCATCCTCTGGAACACGGACGTGTTGCAGCCGGGAGTCCTCGCCCAAAACCGCTTGGAAGAGGCCGAGACGCTGCCCGGCTCGAGCACTAGTTTCGACCCGTATTACACGTCCATCCCCTTCTTTTATCATGCGCGCACGACCGCTCATGCCGCGACGCTGTCGGGCTCGTTCATCGACAACGGTTACAAGGCCAACTTCGAGTTCGAGGCCAAGGACAGCTATCGCATCGAGTTTCACGGCGGCCAGTACACGGAATACGTGTTCGCGGGGCCCAACATGAAGGACGTGCTCGAGGCGTACACCTTCATCACCGGGCGGATCTCGGTGCCGCCGATCTGGGCGCTCGGCCACCATCAGTGTCGCTGGTACGATTATAGCGAGGCGGACGTGCTCCGCATCGCCAAGCAATACCGTGAGCGCAAGATCCCGTGTGACGTGCTCTGGCTCGATATCGAATACATGAACGGCTACCGCGTGTTCACTTGGAACGCGGACAAGTTTCCGGATTTGCCGGGCATGTTGGCCAAGGTCAAAGAGCAGAAGCTGCGGGTCATCACGATCGTCGATCCAGGCGTCAAGTTCGAACCGGGCTACGCCGTCTTCGACGAAGGGCTGGCCAAAAACCTGTTCTGCAAGACCGACGCGGGGAACGTGTATGTCGGCCAAGTTTGGCCGGGGAGAACGGCTTTTCCCGACTTTTCCAAGGCCGAGGCCCGCAGTTGGTGGGGCGAGCTCAACGCGGCTCACGTGGCCTCGGGCATTGCGGGGATTTGGAATGACATGAACGAGCCGGCGACCGGGCAAGTCGCACCGTTCCAGATGCGCTTCGATCGCGATGGAGAGAATCACCCGCACGAGCGCTTCCACAATCAGTATGGGTTATTGATGGCGATGGCCACCCATGAGGGATTGCTCGCGGCGGAGCCTTCGCTTCGTGCTTTCATCCTGAGCCGAGCGGGCTTCTCCGGGATCCAACGCTACGCCGCGCAGTGGCTGGGAGACAACTGTGCGGAGTGGTCCCACTTGGCGATGAGCATCCCCATGACGGCGGGCATGGGCGTCTCTGGTCAAGCCTTCATCGGCGGTGACATCCCCGGCTTCATGCAGAGCCCGAGTGCGGAGCTCGCTGCGCGTTGGACTCAGTACGGCGCGCTCACCCCGTTCTGTCGTTACCACAGCGAGCGCAGTGAGCCCGACAAATACCCGTGGAGCTTCGGGCCCGGCACGGAGAAGCTCGCGCGCCGCGCGCTCAAGCTACGCTATCGACTTTTACCCTACATTTACAGCGCTTTCGTGACTGCGAGCGAAACCGGCGCGCCCGTGCAGCGCCCGTTCGTGTTCGACTTCCAGAACGATCGCCAAGCCTGGGAGACGGACGACGCCTACCTGTTTGGGGAAGCCCTGTTGGTCGCGCCGGTGACAACGGCCGGTTGCACCGCCCGTCACGTGTACCTCCCACCCGGGAGCTGGCTGGATTTCTACACCGGCGAGCGCTACGCCGGTGGACAGGTCATCACCGCCGCGGCCCCGGCTGACCGCATTCCCCTCTTCGAGCGTGGAGGTTACGTGATCCCGCTGTACGACCAAGTGCCGCTCTCGACCATGGGCCACTACCCCGAGCTGCTCGAGTTGCACGTGATCGTGCCCGACGAAGATGGCGATACGCGGTCCATGCTGCAAGAGGACGACGGCTTGAGCAACGCGTTCGCCTCCGGAGCGTTCCTGCGCACGACCTTCGACGTCTCGCGCCGCGGCAATCAGGTGACCGTCAGTTTGCGAACGTCGGGCAGTGGCTTCCCGGAGTTCCGCCGCAGCCGCCTGCGCTTCGTGCTGAAAGGTTTTCAGGGCGAGCACGCCGTGCTGAATGGCCTGCCGATCAGCGTGAAAGACTCGCAATTTGAGTGCGAGAATCGCGGCGAGGCGAGCTCGGTTTCGTTTTTGCTCTGAGCAGAGCGCGTGGAGCGCGAGAAAGGCCTAGCGTGCGCCCGGCAAGGGCGGCGGCCGCTTCGGCAGGGCCGGCGGCGTGGGGCGTTTGGACGGCCGCTTGGAGTGACCCTTGGCTGGCTTGGTACTGGGATGCGTCGCGACGGGCTCCGCCGGTGCCGTGGGCGCCCCGGAATTGGGTCGCGGCACGGTCGGCTTGGCTTGCCCACCGGGCGCGGACGCGCTCGCGGTGTCGTGGGCCGACAGCTTGCTGACCGGCTTGGGTGGAGGGCGGTTCTTCGCGGGGGTGGGGGGCGCTGCGCGGCGCGCCAGTGGGAAGTCGAACTCCGGCATCGGGAAGGCCGGACGGGCCAGGACGTAACCCTGCGCGTAGTGCACGCCTTGATCGGCGACGGCTTTCAACTCCTCCACCGTTTCGATGCATTCCGCGACTACTTTTGCGCCCAAATCCGCGCATAGCGCGACCATGTGCCGAACCATGAGTTGACGCCGTCGGTCCTTGTCGATGCCGCGGATCAGCACACCATCGAGCTTCACGATCTCCGGGTTGAGATCCAGAATGCGCGCCAAATTGGAGTGACCAGCGCCATAGTCGTCGACCACGAGATGCGCGCCCGAGCGCGCGCACACGTCCTTCAGCACGCTCATGCACAAGTCGTAATGCGTGAACGCAGCCGATTCGGTGATCTCCAAATACACTTCGCGTTCATGAAAAAATATCGGATCATCCGGTCGAACTAGCCAACGTTGGCTCAGCTCCTCTGGATGTATATTGACGAATAGCGCAGTGTCCTGACAGCGCTCGAAGGTCTGCTGCCGGATGATGCGCCCCAAGTGACCGCAGGCGCGTTCCTTCTCGGCCGCAAGGAACAACATTGGCGGCGAAGCGTATTGAGGCAGCTTGCAACGCACCAGCGCCTCGTGCGCGAAGAGCACGCCCGTCTCGATCTCCACGATCGGCTGGAACACCATGTTGATGTCGTTGCCAGTGAGCGAACGAACGCCCGTGACCGCACCCATTTGATTGGGGTCGCCGTTGAACGTCCAGTGCAGCCGATCGTCGGGCATTATCGGGGGGTGCCTGGGCCTGGAAACGGCGCGCAGTTCGACATTTTAAGGTTGCCCGCCCCCGCTAGAAAAGGTCAATCATTATCGACCCTTGGGTTCAGTGAATCGGGGCCTACGCAGGGCGCCTGTCGATGAATGGATCGAGCGTCCTACCCGTCCGAGGTTCGGACGCCATATATGCAACAGGGGCCGGCGCGGAGTTTTCGGCGCCCGGTACGTGAAAGCAAATGAAAGCTCAACTTCTGATCTTCTTCACTCTTTTCTTGGTCGGCCATTCGCAGAGCGCGTCGGCGCAGGAGGCTCCGCCGCCTCCGCCACCTGGCGCTCCACCACCTGCTCCGCCGCCAACGATCCAGCTGGTCAAACCCCAAGAGCCGCCCACTGCTCCTCCGCCGAAGATCGACTTGAGCACGGAGCCCGTGGCCAAGGCCGTGCAGCGCACGTACCACTTTCACGAAGGCTTCTACCTGCGCGCCAGCGTCGGCTTTGGCTACTACTATGGGAGTTTCAGCGATGGCAACCAACCGGGCTTCGACTTCAATGAGCACGGCGGCACCATGTCGGCCGATCTCTTGATCGGCGGTTCGCCGAGTCCCGGCATCTCGATTGGTGGCGGCCTCATGGTCGATCCACTGTTCGGCACCGATTCCGAACACGGGAGCAGACACGGCAGTGTCGGCCGCGTCAGCTGGCTGGTTGGTCCGTTCGCCGACGCCTTCCCGGATCCGACCAAAGGCTGGCATTTGGGTGGCTTGATTGGCTTTGCGGGGCAGAGTTTCGACAGCCTCGACACCGGGGAGACGCGTCGCGGGGCGGGTTTCGGAGGTGCCGCCTGGGTTGGTTACGACTTTTGGGTGGCGGACGAGTGGGCCGTTGGCCCGCAATTTCGGGTGATGGGCGCGCGCACCACCAACTCGAAGTCGGGGGAGGACCTATCCGCCTTCGCCAGTTCGTTCGATTTCGGTCTCAGCGTGGTCTTCAACTAGCAACCGTTTCCAAGATCTCCCGCACACGCTCGAGAAGCACGTCGGGAGTGACCGGCTTTTGCAGCAGCGCGATGTTCGAATCGAGCACCCCGTGCTGCGCGATCGCGTCCTCGGTATAACCGGAGAGATACAGCACCTTGGTTTGGTGGCGCGTTCGCTTGAGCAGCTCGGCGAGCTCGCGTCCGCTCATCGTGGGCATGACCACGTCGGTCACCAGCAGCTGGATCTCTTCGTTGAATTGCTCGCTCTGGCGTAGCGCCTCGAGCGGTCCGGCGGCATCCAGCACGCGGTAGCCCGCGGTGACCAGAATGGCGCGGATCAATTTGCGCACCTGCGCTTCGTCTTCGACGAGCAAGATGGTCGCACTCTCTTGCGCGCGCCCCTCTTTGGGACGCGCGCTCACGCGAGGCACGGGCAGCGGATCGTCGCAGCGCGGCAAGTAGATGACGAACTTCGCGCCTTGACCGATCTCGCTCGCGACCGCGATCCGCCCGCCGCTCTGTTCGACGACGCCGAATACGGTTGCAAGGCCGAGCCCGGTGCCTTTGCCTTTGGCTTTGGTCGTGAAAAAAGGCTCGAACGCCCGTTGGCGCGTGGCTTCGTCCATGCCCGAGCCCGTATCGGAGACCGACAACGTCACTGCGGGCAAGGCTTCTTCCGCGCCGACTTTGACCGGTGCGATTACGTTATCCGTCGCGATCGTCAAGACGCCACCATTGAGCATCGCGTCGCGCGCGTTGAGCGCCAGGTTGAGCAGCACTTGCTCGATCTGACCGACGTCCACTTTGACCGGGCCGAGGCTTGGACAGAGTGCCATTCTGAGCACGATGTCTTCGCCCAGCAGGCGGCGGGCCATCTTCTCCATCCCGCTCACGACTTCGTTCAAATTCACGATCCGCGGTTCGAGCACCTGACGGCGGCTGAAGGCCAACAGCTGCCGCGTCAAGCGCGCTGCGCGTTCGCCCGCAGCGTGGATCTCCTGCACGTCCTCGTTGGCTGCACTCCCCAACTCCAAATCAGCCAGCAGGATCGTGCTGTAGCTGAGTATCACGGACAAGATATTGTTGAAGTCGTGGGCGATCCCGCCTGCGAGGCGGCCCAGCGCCTCGAGCCTCTGGGTCTGCCTCACGTGGGCTTCCAGGCTCTTCATCTCGCGCATGTCGTGCTGCACGGTGGCGAACGCGAACGGCTCACCGCGCGCGTCGCGCACCAGAAATGAGCTGACCTGGGTGTCGATCAGCTCGCCCGTGATCAGGTGACGCAGCTGGCCCGGACCCTGGTAGCGACCGTGCGTGCGAATGACGTGTGCGCGTTTCATGCCATCCGGCGTGTGGAACGTCGGGAGCGTGAGTAGGCTCTCGTCGGCATCCGGCTCGATCCCGAGCAGCTTTCGGCCGGCCTGGTTGATGAAGAGCACGCGACCATCCAGCGAAGCCATGGCGATGAACTCACTGCTATGCTGAATCAGCGCCTCGAAGCGATTGGCTTGCTCCTCCGCGCGCTTGCGTTCGTCGATCTCGCGCTGCCGTGATTCGAGCAATTGCGCGTTGGAAATGGCGAGGGCGGCGTGCTCGGCGAGATTCCTCGCGACGGCTTCGTCCTCCGCGTCGAAGGGCAACGCGCCGGGGCCGATGCGAAGTAGCGCGATGACGCCGAGCAGACCGCCACGCATTTCGAGTGGCAGCGCGAGCAGGCTCTGCACTCCGACGTGCCGCATGGCCTCGGCGTTTTGCGGAGAGAGCTCAGAGCTCAGCGCATCTTGATCGCAATAAGGAATTAGCACGCACTGGCGCTGTTCAATCAAACGCCTGCCGAGCTTGGAAGCTCGCACCGGAATCGGACCGTTCTTCAGTACGCCTTGTGCGCGCTGCATCAAGAGCGGATCTTCGAAGAACACCGCGGCCGGATTGAGCAGCTCCCCGTCTTCCGACAGCAGCGCGATCACGCAACCCTGACCGACCAGACTGGCCATGCGTTCGGCCACCGTGCCGAGCAGACGCTGATAGTCGATCGTCGCCTCGGCGAACGCGCGCATGGTATCGGACAGGCCACGCAGGCGCCCGTCGCCAACTGTCGAATCTGCCGTCATCGCGTCCGTTCGAGCATGCGAGTCCTGTTCGGATAGTAGAGGATGGCCTGCGCTTTCGCGCGGAAAACGCCGCCCCCGCGTTGTCAGGCGCGAAGCCCCGCGAAAAGAGCTAGCTTCTGGCAACCGATGACGCTTTTCGACAGGTTGCCGATGTACCGCGGAGTGCTCCCTTGAACGACGCTGCCGCATGGTTCATCGACGGAGCCTACCTGTACAAGGTTTGGCAAAGCCTCAAGCGCAGCGACCGGCTCGACTACCTGAAGCTCCGCCAATACCTCGAGAACAATTTCACCACTGCCATCGATGACGCGTACTACTTCAACTCCGATCCCGACGTCGCCAGCGCGAAGCAGAACGCGTTCCACAGCGCGCTCGCTTATCGTCCGCCGGATGGCCCAGGCATCCGCGTCAAGCTGTACTGGCTCCAGAAAAAACCCCTGTTCTGGCCAACCAGTTGGGGCGGGGGTCCGGTGCTCCACCCAGAAACTGGTCGCCACTTCGAGCTCATCCAACAAAAGGCCGTCGATGTCGGCCTGGCCTTTCACCTAGTGCGCTCTCACAGCCATCGCAAGTGGCGCACGCTCTTCCTCGCCGCCGGCGACAGCGACTTCCACGAAGTGGTCCAACACCTGGTCGAAAACGAAGACGTCCAATTGATCCTGATCGGTAGCGATCAAACCATCAGCGGCGAACTCCTCTCCTACGCACGCGCGGTGGTGAAGATACGGGATATCGCGGACGAGATCGCGCGCACGTAGCTTGAATGGGTCGGGTTGATGGTCACGCGAGAACGTCGCGCCGCGTCGCAGCCTTCGGCGTCGCGGTTCGAGCTAGACGGAGCACGCGCAGGTGCGACGCCGGGCGAGCGTTGGTTCGTCCCGCGGGTAACCCGTAGGCAAGGCCCGAACAGTGTGTGCTCGAGGGGCATAGCTCGCGCACGAAACGCGCGGCATCGGCGGGAAGTTAGCGCGAGATGCATCGCGTGCCGATGGGGTCAATCGATGACGCCCGATCAGTTCAAGCGCGCGCCGATCACGTGTCCGTGATTGAGCGGCCCGTGCCCTTTGCCCAAGCCTGGCGCGGTGCGAATCGCTTCTACGACGTAGTCTTCGGCGCGTTCGACTGCGGAGCGCAAGGTGAAGCCGTGGGCGACGCCGCAGGCGATGGCAGAGGCGAGCGTGCAGCCGGTGCCGTGGGTGGAGCGCGTGACGATGCGTGGGTGCTCGAAGTGAGCGCCTTCACCATCGGCGGTGCGAAAGATATCGACGATGCTGTCACCCGGGATATGCCCGCCTTTGATCAGGACCGCGCTGGCGCCCAGCGCGAGCAAGCGATCGGCGGCGCGCTCCATGTCGGCGACGGTTTCGACTTCGATGCCGGCGAGCGCGGCGGCCTCGGGGGCGTTGGGGGTGATCAGCGCGGCGAGTGGCAGTAGGCGCTCGACCAAAGCGCTGCGCGCGCGCTCTTGCAATAGAGACGTGCCGCCTTTGGCGACCATCACGGGGTCGACGATCACGGGCACGCGCCGCGCGCGGATCTCGAGCGTGGAGGCCACCGCGGAGATGATCTCTTCGGAGAACAACATGCCGGTCTTCACCGCATCTGCGCCGATGTCCGTCAGTACGACGGTCATTTGCTCGGCCACGAAGTCCGGATCGATCGGCAAAACTCCGTACACCCCCAGGGTGTTTTGCGCGGTGAGCGCGGTGATGGCAGTCGCGGCGTAGCCACCCAAGACGGTGATGGTCTTGATGTCCGCTTGAATGCCGGCTCCGCCACCCGAGTCGGAACCTGCCACCACCAAGACGCGACCACGCGGTTCGTACGCTTCGACCATGCGCCCATCCTAGCGCTGGCCGAGGACGAAGCCGAGGATGAAGCCCCGAAAATTCCGGGCCGGGGGGAGGCCCAGCGCGACGGCCAGGGAACCGGTGGAGTAGTGCTAGGCGGACTCTCGCGGCGTGGCTATGCTGCGCTCACCATCGTGGGCCTGCCCAATTTCGAAGATCGCGCCAAGAGCTATGTCGGTAAGCTCGTCGCGGGCCGCTATCGCTTGGACGCGCTGCTCGGCCTCGGTGGCATGAGCGCCGTGTTTCGCGCGAGCGATCTCGAGGGCAAGTCGTTTGCGGTCAAGATCCTGTATCCGGAGCTCTTGGACAGCGAGGCCGCGCAGCGCTTCGAGCGCGAGTCGAAGTTGGTGATGGGGCTTTCTCACCCGCACGTGGTCGCCACGCTCGCCGCGGGGCAGGACGATGCATTGGGACATTACCTGGTGATGCCGCTGCTCGGCGGGCGAGATCTGGACAGCGTGCTCGAGGTACACGGCGCGCTGGCTCCGGAGAGCGCGGTGCGCGTGGCGCTCCAGGCTGCCCGCGGTCTGTCGGCAGCCCATCGCATCGGCATCGTGCATCGCGACGTAAAGCCCGGCAACCTGCTGCTCGAGCGCGACGGCGCGGAAGTGATCGTCAAGGTCTGTGATTTCGGCATCGCCAAGCGTCTGGACGGCGGCGCTGAGGATTCACTGACCGCCACCGGAGTTCAGCTCGGCACGCCGGACTACGCAGCGCCCGAGCAACTGCGCAACGCCAAAGAAGCCGACGAGCGCGCCGACATTTGGGGACTCGGCGCGACGCTCTATCAAATGCTGTGCGGCGTCGCTCCGTTTTCGCATATCGAGTCGATGGCCGACTTGATCGTTGCCATTTGCAGTGAAGATGTGCCCCACATTCAAGATCGCGCCCCCTGGGTCGAGGCCGGGCTGGCGCGCGCGGTGCACCGCGCGTTGAACCGCGATCCGAATTTGCGGCCTCCCACGATCGAGGATTTTGCCGATCGGCTGCGGCGTTATTCCGGCGGAGATGAGCTGCTGGACGAAACACGCATCACCCGCGTCTCGAGCGAAATGCGGCAGCGCGTCGAGGGACGCGCCGATCTCGCGCTATCGGTCGCGGCCCAATCGCGGCCTGGCTCGACCGATTCGGATCCGCTCGGCTTGACCGGCAAGCGACTCAGTGATCGCTATCGCGTGATTCGCCTGATCGGCAAAGGCGGCATGGGTTCGGTCTACGAAGTCGAGGCGCCCGATGGCCAACGCTTGGCGGCCAAGGTGGTCTCGGCTGGGATGGCCAATGCTTCGCCGACCGCGCTCGAACGCTTCGCGCGCGAGGCCCGCACCGCGAGTGACATCAGTAGCGTCAACGTGGCCCGCACCATCGATACCGGCTCCGACGAAACACTCGGCATGCCGTACATCATCATGGAGCTCTTGCACGGTGTGGAGCTCTCGGCCGTGCTCAAGAAAGAGGGCGCGCTCGAACCGCAAGTGGCAGTGCGGCTCGTGCTGCAAGGCGCCAGCGGCGTCGCCGCAGCGCACGCACGCGGCGTCGTGCATCGCGATATCAAGCCCGCGAATCTGTTTTTGCAAATCGACGACCAGACCGACGAGGTGACGGTCAAAGTCTGCGACTTCGGCGTCGCCAAGCGCACGCGGGTGAACGAAGCAAACAACGCCGTGAGCCACCTGAGCCTGACGCGTACGGGCGGCATGATCGGCTCGCCGATGTACATGTCGCCCGAGCAAGCCAAGAACGCCAAGGCGGTCGATGAGCGCACGGACGTTTGGAGCCTCTCGGTCGTGCTCTGGGAAGCGCTCAGCGGTCAAAGGTTGTGGGGCGGGCAGACCTCGCTCGGTGAGTTGATTGTCGCCATCTGTACCGAACCGATCCCACAGCTTGACGTGGTGGCGGCCTGGGTGCCGCGCGATCTCGCTCGCGTCGTGCATCGCGGTCTCGAGCGCGATCCCAACCTGCGCCCGAGTTCGGTGCGTGCCTTCATCGAAGCTTTGTCGGTGTTCAGCGGCGGGACCGATCGCGTGCAGAAGGCGCAGCTCGTAGCGCTCACGGTGGCCGAGCGCGGCGCATTGCAGGTGAAGGTGAACATCAGCGCTTCCGCGGCGGCCGGCATGGCCAACTTGGCCCGCGGCGGTCGCGGTGGCACCTCCCTTCCGCCCGAACGAGTGGGCACCCGGCACATGGCTTCGCCGGGACCGAAACCGGCCAACTCTTGGACCATGGCCATCTTGCTGATCATCGTGGTCGGCGGGTTGTCAGTGGCGCTCGGCTACTTCTTCAAGCACTGACTCAAGCCTTCAGCAGCGGGTTCGCGCGTAGCTCCGCCACGGCGAAATCCACGAACGCGCGCACGCGCGCTGCCGCACGCTTTCCCTCGCGATGAATCACGTGGATGGGGATGGGCTCGGGCTCGAACTCCCTCAAGATCACCCGCAGCTGGCCCGCCTTGATGGCCGAGGCAGCCTGGTAAGACAACACGCGCGTCACGCCTTCGCTGGCGATGGCGCCTTGCATGGCGACCTCCGGGCTATTGACGATCATCCGTGCGGTCGGGCGCACCGAGAGCGTTCGCTTACCAACCTGGAATGACCAGGCCGGCGGCGAGCGATCGGCCGAAAAACAAAACGCCGAGAGCTCCTGCAAATCATCGGGCGTTCGCGGTACGCCGTGGCGCTTGAGATAGGCCGGCGACGCGCAGACCACGTTGCGCACTGCGCCCACACGGATAGCGGTAAAGGATGCATCCGCGAGATGGGCGACGCGTACCGCCACATCGAGCCCCTCCTCGATCAAGTCGACCACGCGGTCGACGAACAGCGCGCGTGCGTTCACCTTCGAGTGGCGGCCCAGAAACGCGTGCAGCAAGGGTGCCACGAACGACCGCCCAAACAGCACCGAGGCCGTGATCGCGAGCGTGCCCCGGACCTCGACCTGAGCGCCGGACACGGCCTGGTCGGCGTCATCGAGCTCACTCAAGACCCGTTTGCAGTCGAGCAAGTAGCGCGCGCCCGCCTCGGTCAGCCGCACGATGCGGGTCGTGCGTTGCAGAAGCTTGACGCCCAGCGTTTGCTCCAGAGCACCAACCGCGCGCGTGACCGCGGGAGGCGAGAGCGCCAAACGCCGCGCCGCCGCGGTAAAGCTTTGCTCCTCCCCAACCGCGACGAAGACTTTCAACGTCAAAAAGCGGTCCACGGATTATTCCTATTATCGGAATAATGACTTGTCAATTCAGGATATTGTTTCCATGGGTTCACGACCCCAAGTTCTCGGCATGAGCGTACCCAACGTCCTTCGCCTGCACCGTTTCCCGATCTCCGGCCACTCGCACCGAGCCGAGCTGATGCTGTCCCTGCTCGGTTTGCGCACTGAATTGGTCGATGTCGATCTGCCCAGCGGCGAACACAAGCAGCCAGCCTTCCTGTCGAGAAATAGCTTTGGCCAAGTCCCGGTTCTGGAAGATGGCGCACTGACCGTCAGCGACAGCAACGCAATTCTGGTTTACCTCGCGGAGCGCTACGACCAAGGCGACCGCTATTGGCCTTCCGATCCCGCTCGGCGCGCGCAAGTGCAGCGCTGGCTTTCGGTCGCCGCCGGACAGCTCGCGGCCGGGCCCGCGGCTGCCCGCCTGGTGCGTGTGTTCAAGGCGCCGCT
This sequence comes from Pseudomonadota bacterium, assembly GCA_037200885.1. Taxonomy (GTDB): domain Bacteria; phylum Myxococcota_A; class Polyangia; order Polyangiales; family Polyangiaceae; genus PMG-095. Next base: position 1,129,164 of record JBBCIN010000002.1, on the reverse strand, counting down.
CGACCACGCCTTGGCCGTGCGCAAAGCGCATGAACTGTTCACCCTGCTCGACCAAGAGCTGGGCGCGCGCCCGTTTCTGGTCGGCGAAACGGCGACCCTCGCAGACATCGCAATGTATACGTACACTGCGCATGCGCCCGAGGGAGACGTCTCACTCGAGCCATATCCGGCCATTCGCAACTGGCTGTCTCGCATCGAGGCGCTCCCCGGTTTCATCCCCATGGCCCGCACTCCAGCAAAGTCATGACAGCCCCTCCAGCTCCTCCAGCTCCTCCAGCTCCTCCAGCTCCTCCAGCTCCTCCAGCTCGCCGCGCCTCGCGGGTAGTCGATCGCGGCTGGACCCGCGAAAGCTCGCCCTTTCACCCGGGTGAGCAGGCCGTTCAACGGCGCGTGGGCGTGCGGGATCAAGTCGAGCGCGCCGGCCGCAACATGGTTCACGAGCAGCTGCCCGATCAGCTCCGCGAGTGGTTCGAAGCACTGCCGCTGCTCGTCGTCGGCAGCTTGGACGCGGCGGGCCGTCTGTGGGCATCGATCCTCGGCGGGCCGCCCGGCTTCGTGCGCTCACCCTCGCCAAAGCTCTTGCAAATCAAGGCGCAGCCCTCCATCGGCGATCCCCTGCGCGAACAACTCGCGCTCAGCAGCCCACTCGGCAGCCCGCTCGGTAGCCCGCTCGGCCTCCTCGGCATTCAGCTCGAAACGCGCCGTCGCAACCGCGCCAATGGCCGCATCGTCGCTCGCGACGCCGACTCTTTTACCATCGAGGTGGAGCAAGCCTTCGGCAACTGCAAGCAATACATCCAAGCGCGGGAGCCCGCATTCGACGCGAGCCTCCTGGGAAACGCCCAGCCGCCACGGGTCGAAGGTCCTCACTTATCCGCCAGAGCCAGCGAATTGCTCGCCCGCACCGACACCTTCTTCATCGCTACCGCGTCAGCCGCCGCAGCGAGCGGCAAAGACGGCGAAGGCGTCGATGTCTCTCACCGCGGTGGTCGCCCCGGGTTCGTGCGCGTGAGCGAGGGCCCAGCCCCTGCGCGCTCCACGCGCCTCACGATCCCGGACTTTCGTGGCAACTTCATCTTCAACACCTTCGGCAATCTCGAGGTCAATCCGCGCGCCGGCATCGTCTGTGCCGACTTCCGCACTGGCGATATCCTATCTCTGACCGGTACCGCCCACGCCATTTGGGAAGGCGCGGAGCTGGACTCGTTCGAAGGCGCCGATCGCCTGCTCAGCTTCGAAGTCGAATCCGGCGTCTTCGTCGAACGAGCCCTGCCACTGCGCTTCGAAGGACTCGTGCCCTCTCCGGATCTAGCGGACACGGGGATTTGGGCGGAGGCACGCGCGTGATCTACTTGCGTCCCACGCGGCGCGCCCGTACTCCCTTTCCTTGTCGCACTTTCCCCGTCCCGATGATCCGTCCAAGGCGAAGCCCATCCCGGAGACGCCTCGCTGGAAGAAGCGTCACCTCGGCCTAGCCGCCGCCGCCGTGTTCTTCGCCATAATCGCGAGCATCGCGTGGCGCTTCAGCCATCAAGCCCCACCGCCACTCAACGGCGACAGGTCCGCCGTACCAACGCAGCCGTAGGGGCTCCCTTTTCCCCCGGGTCAATGCTATCCACCCGAAATCAGTGTGGCCCCTTGGCGGAATGGCAGACGCAGGGGACTTAAAATCCCTCGATCGCGAGATCATGTCGGTTCGAGTCCGACAGGGGCCACCGCCTTGAATCGGCGGCAGCGATCACTGGTTGTTGCAAACGTGAGACGACAACGCGGCGTACGTTGGCTCAGGTACACTCGCTAACGTGTTGCCTCAATATCGGCTTCGCGCAGTCGATTGTTCGCGAATGCGCGTGTTTCGTTGGTCCAGGGGGGAGGGCCGAGCAGGTCGTGTAAACTGCGGGCGCGGTACTCCACGACAATGCGGGTTCGACCCAACCTTTTCCGATCGACCACGTGCGCGGCGCTCTTCTGCGTGTTGGTTGCGGCGTGCGGCGGCCGAGCGCGAAGCGCTGGCGAGGATGCGCCGGCAGGCGGTACCGACTCGAGCGGCGGTACTGGCGGCGTTGCGGGCGAGGGGTCGAGCTCGATGGCTTGCCCGCTGCCCACGCCTCCCACGGCGCCCGCCTTCGTCGGCGGGCCGCCTGCTTCGTTTGCGTGCTCGTCGGCGGGCCGAGACGGGACGTGGACGGAAGTGCCGTGCGCGTGCGAGCTCTGGCTGCGGAGCTCGTTCGTGTCTCCAGTCCAAGCCAGCATCTCGCTCGAGTATAAGCCGACCACGGATCCGCCGTCACTCAGCGGTTTGCCTGACGTCGAACTAGAGTTTCCGGATCCGGATGCGAGCTGGTACGACGCGTGGATTAACCAAACCGATGGCGGCACGAGCTTCACGCTGAGTCACTACAACGGCGTCACCCGCATGCGCCTCGGCACCGGCAAGGTCTCGCTCGCCCCCGTTACGCTGCCGGCCTGTGCGCAGTTAACGGCCAGCTCTAGCGTCAATGGCGCTTGGGGCACGCGCCTGCAGCTGGCCATGAACGCCATCATGACGGACAGCAGCGGTGAGGTCGTAGCGACGAGTACGGGTGCCTGCGAACAGCCGGCGACGCATCCGACGTTCTCCTCGGGCGAGGCCGGTGCGAGCGGCGCCGCAGGCGCGCCGAAATAAGCAAATCTGTTAAACACCGCGGCGCACAGCTCGCACGAGCGCGACCTATTCGCCACTCGGCAGCACGGTTTGCCGCTCACACAGCCAGCCGCCCTGCTCCGCTACCAATTCAACGGCCTCGCGTGCTCTCGATGATGGGAACATCAGCACGTATTGATCGCGGCCGTTGGGGGTAATCGTTCCTCCGATCGCGGCGAGGTCCTCTGCGGCGCCGACCATCGGCCAATAGCCTTGGATCAGGAAACGGGCGGTCCAAGGTTCGACGTTGCCGGCATTGTGGGCGACGATGGCCTCGACCCAGTCGTTCACCTTCTGCTCGATCTTCACCAGTGGGTGGATGACTGAGCAATCAGTGCTGGTCAACGTGGCGAATTAGCGCTTTTAGCTCACCCCGCCGTGGAGTGCGGCGTTCCTGGCCAAGCGCAGTGCTTCGCCTTCTTGCAGCGCGTGCGGGGGAACTCCGTCACCCAGTTCCGGGGTTCCGGACTTGTGGCGATCAGCCATGTCGAGTGCCGCAGCCGCAGCTTCATCGAGGGCAGTGCTCGACTGTTCTTCGATCGTGTCGCCGTTTTCCAACGCCAGAACCGACCAACCCTCTTTCGCCCGCTCGAGCAACACTTTGATCATTGAGCCAAGAATCTGCTCACCCGGACTCATTAAGCAACCCCAAGCGAGGCATTACCGACTAAATCGCGGCAGATTCTTGGGTCTATTCAGCGCTGGGCACGCATGTTGCTAGTCATATTATCGCGGATTGACTAATGGCGTTCGCTCACTCGTCGGTTCCCGCAAAGAGCCGAATTCCCGCTCCTTGCCTCGATGATAGGGTATCTCGCGTGATTCGCTCCGCCCGTCTCGCGCTCGCCGCGCTGCTCCTTGCGTCGTGCAGCCCGCCGCCAGCGGCGCCGTTTCGCGCGCCGGCGCCGTTTCCCGTGATCGCCCAACATGAGTCGCTCCGGGGCTATCGGTTGGCGGAGAGTTTCGTGGCGACGGGGCCGTTTCGGGATGGGGCGCCGCTTCGGGTGGGCGCGATCGTGAATGGGCTTCGCGTGCGACCGGATGCGAGTGGGCTGCGCGTTGCCGCTTCGGTGTCGGTGCCGCCGTTGCAAGGGGGCGTCCCACCGCCGGAGGCTTTGGGCGGCGGGCTTTTGTTTTGGAACGATTCCGCTTTGTACACGGCCAGATTCGTTTCTGGTCACCTTGACGCCGCTGCTCGATATCGGCTTTCGCCCGGTGCGCGTTTCGTTTGGTCCGAGCTTTGCGCTGCTGCGCGCCAGTGGTGGCGATCGTCTCGCGAGCGATCTGCGGACGCTTCAGCGCGTGCCGCTCACTCCGCTGCTGTTGGCGGACATCGCGGCGACGGCCGAATGCCGGGTGTTGGCGTTGCTCGAAGGGGGCACGTGTTTGCAAAGCGAGGACGCGGGCAAGAGCTATCAGCCATTGGTGCTGCCGGCGGGGACGCTGATTCTTTTTGGCCGTTGCCCGAGCCGCCGCTCGAGCACGCGCTGTGGTCGCGTCGGCGCGTTGTGACGGCGTGGTTCGTCCGGGCGTGGTCTGCGCGCGCAGCGTGGATGGCCGGTTTCACGATTTCGACGTCAGTGCTCAGCTGGTGAAGCTCGAGCAAGCGCAGCCGAAGGCGCCGCCCAAGCCGGGTGGGGGAACCCGCGCTTACGCCAGCACCTGCGATCGTGCGCTGGATCCCCAAGGTGGGCGGCGGCGCGGTGGCGGTGATCGGCGGCTCGCCCCCCGGCCTACTCGACGCGCAGACGGGTAATTTCGTCCCCTTTTCGCCCGATGCGCGGCTCGTGATCGAGGCCAGCCGCAGCGCTAAAGGTTGGCTGGGGCCCGATTGGATCGCGCTGCACGACGGCAGTGTCCGCGGTCGGTTCCGAAACGGCGCGGTTGCCATCACGCGCGACGGGCGGCTCGAGCCGCCCGGTGTGACCCGTGAAGCGCTGCCAGTGTTGCTGCATGCAGCTGACTGCGCCGATCATTGCCGATCAGAACCAGACCGTCCCTGACTCGGACAGTTCGTGGTTCGGAATGAGCCGCCTGAGTCTTCAGCGAGAGCAAGACTCCGAGACTGCTTTTCCGTGGGCAACCGTGCATCCGATCAAAGGCACGGGCCGCTCGCTCGGGTTGAGTGCCGCGTTGCGATCCAGGTGGGCCTCGGTCTGGAGCAGGGGCCGCCCCCCGCGAACTGGCCCGGGTACTCGTCGCTGGCACAGATTTCGTTCGTCTCCGCGTTCGAGCCGACCGCTCGGATCCAATCGACGTCCATCAGCTGGCGCGCATTGAACGATGCCGCGCGGGCGGCGGGTGTGGAACCGCCATCGTTCCAGGTCGGAACGGGAACGAGCGAGGGCGTGGCGGTGCCGGTTTTAGGGCTCAACGCGGGCGAGGCGGAGGGGCTGGTCTTGGACGACGGGCTGCCGCTTTGGGTTCATGGCTCGGTGCGTCCCGGGTCTTGGCGACCAAGCTCGTGGCAGACGAGTCCAAGTGGATCAGCGCGGGACGTGCTCGGCGACTGTTTCAAATGCCTGGCTTGGACGTCGCGCTCTATCCCGCCAATCCGGACGCACTCGCGATTGGCCCGCAAGGCGCATTGGCGATCTTGCGCACGCCCGGGGGCAACGAGCCGGCGACCAGCGCGGATCCAGCAATGCTACTCCACGAGGATGGCAGCGTCAGCGTGCTCGCGCCGTGGTCGCGGCTATCTTGGGCAGATGCGCCCGAATGCAGACCAGCCGCGAGCGACTATCGCGCGGTGCTCCAGACCAGCCGTGCCTGGTTGCACCTGATCGATGCCGCTCAGCCGGTGAGCGAGGAGGCGCTGCAAGCGAGGATGTTTGCGCTGCTGCGGGAGAACTCCGAGCGGCTCTGTTTGGAGGCGCTCGAAGTTGCAGACGCGCCAGTGGATGGAGAGGAATCAAGCTATGAAACGCGGCTGAGCGCGCGCTTCGTCGGTCGCGGCCGGGGCGCAGCGCGCTTGGGCTTTGGTGCAGGTTTCGAGTTTCGCCAAGCCCTCAGCTGTCGCTTGTCTGGTGCACGCTAGCGTGGCATAGCGCAGCATGGCTCGCCGTGGTCTTTGGCTCGGTTCCCTGCTCTGCGCAGGGGCATTCGTGGCCTGTGTCACGAACCACGACGCACTGGAGAAGAAGCCAGCGGGTGAGGGCGGCGGCGGCAACGGCGGCGCTTCAGCCGGCGCGGGAGGCCCCGCGCATCTGGGCGGTTTCGGTGGCGAAGCCGCCAACGGCGGCGGTCACGCGGACGACGAACCCCCGGGCGAGAGCGTGCTCACGATCGTAAATGGCGTGGTAGACGCGCCGAGCGTCGCGCTGTGCCTGGCCAAGGTCGACGCAGACGGTAACGTGACGCCGCTGGGCTCACCGCTCACGGACGAGCCGCTCGGATATGGCCAAAGCGTGGTGCTCCGAGAAGTAGAAGGGGTAGATTTTGCCACTGACGGTCTCGAGCCGATCGTCATCGCCGGCGATCTGGAGCTGATCGCCGGTCTCGATTGCGAAGCGGCCATCGAGCGCGCTCGTTCGGAAGAGGCGCTGAGCGATGGCGGCAGCGATCTCGGCGCGGGCGGCGCCGCGGGTGACGGCAGCGGGACCAGCGTTCCGGCGGCCGCGGGTAACGGCGGCAGCGCCGGGGAGGGCGGCGGCAGCTTCAGCGAAGGCGGCGGCAGCTCCAGCGAGGACGGCGGCAGTGCCGGTGCATCGGCTGGCCCACCCGCGGTGCGTTCAGCGCTGCGCGTGCGCGGCTTGCCGGCAATTTCAGCGGGAACGTTGAACGCGGGGCGCAGCTTGGTGTTCGTCGCCAACGGCTGCATGGGTGGGGCCACGTACAGCGGCGCGGCCGCCGCGCAATATTGCGGCGCCGGCTACACCCCGCGCGAGCCAACCGTGTCCGCGATCTTGGTCAGCCTCTCGCGCCAGGTGAGCTCCGATCACGTCGCGATGCAAGTGGTGCACGCCTCCCTCGCAAATGCGCAAGTGGACGTTCGTTCTCGACCGCCCTTCCCGTCGATGGACGCGGGGATCGCGATCACCAGTGTGGTGATGGGACAAGTCGCGCCGCGTCCTGCGTCAATCCAGAACACGCTGTTCGATCTCGGCAGCGCTCGCAAATTCCGCGTCTCGGTCGAGACTCAAGGCGACTCGCTCTTTGCCCAGAGCTGGACCAGCGTGCTGGCGCAGGGCGGCCTTTCAGAGCTCAAGAACGGTGCGGGTTACGCGCTCGTATTCAACGGCCCGCGCGCGGATCTGAGTGCGGTGCCGGACCTGTGGAACGCGGCCATGTTGACCGCGATCGCCGTGGATCCGGAGTAATTCCGGGCGAACCAATCGCTCAGTGGTAGAGCGAGACTTCGGCTAATTTCCCGCGCGCATCGTTGATGTGCGGGCTGTTCGGGAAGCGACGGATGAACGCGCGCAGAGTGTTCTTCGCATCGTTCCAGGCTTGAATGGCGAGCTCGGCTTCGGCCAATTGCAGCGTCGCTTCGTCCATCACTTCTTTGTCTGCCGATGCTTCCGAGAGCTGCATCAAAATCGGAATGGCGTCGCGATGCAGCCCGAGCTGGATCAGCGCGCGCGACAGTTGGAAGTTGGCTTGCGGACTGTGAGCCGCGTCACTCTTGTACTTGAGCGATTCACGGAACGCTTGTTGTGCTTCGTGCCAGCGGCCCATGCGAATGTGGTCGACGCCGCTCTGATAGGCGATCAATGACAGCTCGTTCTTGGCGCGCTCCACGGCCGAGTCGAACACCGCGCGCTCGGTGGGCGAGATGTCGAGCTTGATCACGTCCGGGTAAGCGGCGATCAGCTCCTGTCGTTTGCTCTGCACGATCAGCTGGTAAAACTCGCTGGCCTGCCGGCTGGCGCGCTTCTGCACTTCCTGCCGTTCTTGCTCGACCTTGATGTCTTTTTGAATCGCCTCCAGCTGATCGCGGGTTTCTTTGTTTTCGGCGCGCACGGTCTCCAGGCGGATGTCCCAGGTCAGCTTCACGAACACCAACAAAATTGCGATCGTGACCACGTACGCGGTCGCGCTGTTGATCACGACCTTGCGCTCGGCGCCCTGCTGCCTTTTGGAGATACTCTTGAGATCTGCGGCCAGCGCGTTGACCAGATTGTTGGTCTTGATGGTGAGAGCCCGGCTCTCCACGATCTCGCGTTTGATCTCTTCGAGCTCGTATTCGTTCATCGCGCCGGCTCTTCAGTATCGCTCTGGGGCGGGCCGAGCAAGCGCAGATCTTTGCCCAAGCTGGCGGAAGCGCAGCGAAAAAGCGGCTAGAAGCTCACTAAAAGCCGATTCTAGCTTGAACGGCAGCCGATCCCTGGCTAGAGCGTGGCGGGCTCAGTGGCCGAGTTGGTCGCGAGCTCCGCGCCAGGACCGCCCGCAAATCGGGCACCCCGGCCAATTCTCGAGGAAAGTATGGACACTAGCGACATCCGCAAGGGCCTGAAGTTCATGATGGACGGGAACCCGTACGTCGTCACCGATTTCCAGTTCGTGAAACCGGGGAAGGGCCAAGCCTTCACGCGCACGAAGATGCGAAACATGCTGAACGGCGGCACCATCGAACGTAACATCCGCTCGGGCGAGAAGCTCGAGCCGGCAGACGTCGAGGACCGCACCTTGCAGTTCATTTATCCCGAAGGCGACGCCTACGTGTTCATGAACGGGCAGACGGGCGATCAGGTCACCGTTCAGGCCGAGGTCGTGGGCGAAGACGCGGGCTTTTTGATCGACGGCATCGATGTCGTGATCACCATCTACAACGGTAACCCGGTGGCGATTGCGCTGCCGCCGCACGTGATTGTGCAGATCACCGAGACCGAACCAGGCGTCAAAGGTGACACGGCGACGAACGTGACGAAGGCGGCCAAGATCTCGACCGGCGCGGCCGTGAACGTCCCCTTGTTCATCAACGAGGGTGACTGGGTTCGCGTCGACACGCGCACCCGCGGTTATATCGAGCGCACCAAGGCGCCCTCGAAGGCGCCCTGAGTCCGGTTCGAGTGTGAGCGTGTGAGCAGCGCTACTTGCGTGTAGCGCTGCTCGAACTCGTCGAACTCGTTTGGCGGCGCTCGAAGACGATCGCGCGCCCCGCGTCGATGCAAGCAACCGCGCGTGCGTCGTTGGCGACAACGCAATCTGTGAAGCGGCCAGCGTCGGCGTGCTCACTGAGCTTGTCGGTTTGCCAGAGCTCCTTGCGCTCGCCGATCAGGAGCAGCCCGAGCGCGCTCGGGGTGACCAGCCAACGACCATCCAGGGAACGCGGCGTCCCCAGTTCCGGTAAGCCCGCGACCGGCTTCTTGCCGGGCGGCGCGACGGTGACGCGAGCGCCAGCGACCAGTGCGTCGAGGCCGTTGTCGTCGAAGCTGAGCGGGGTGATGGTCACAGTTGGACCGGTGCCGTGTCCGGCGCAGCTGGCCGGCCGCGCCGCGAGCAGGCGCGTCGTCAGCGGGGGCAGGAGCGGGTGGGTTGCGTCGCCTTCGTTGAACAACAGCTCGGAACGGTCGCAAGCGTGGACCGCGCCAAGCACGTGCCGGCCGTTGGCGGAGGTCAGCTCGAGTGGCCAACTGGGTGTCCCGCTGTCCGCGGAAACCAGAGCCTCCGCCGTGCGATCGGCAGAGACACGCGTGACGCCGGCCGCGCCTTGGATCAGCAGGGCCGCATCGGACTCGAACCAGAGGGGGCTGTAGTGGGGCGGGGCCGGCGCGAGCGGCCGGGCCCGTGCGACCAGCGGTGGGCTTGCTTCGAATTTGGTCACCGCGCGCATGAGCTCACGTTCCATGGCTTTGCGCTGCGCGCTCGATAGCTTGTTGAAGTACCAGCCATCTCTGCGCAGCACCGCGAAAGCGTTCAGCAGATCGCCCTGCGCGAGCGACGCGACCAGATCGCTCATCATCACTGAGTCGAGCACTGGGCTCAAGTTGCCGCAGCGAAACGGCGCGCCCTCTTCGTCGAACAAACGTGGCACACCGCCTTCGGCGCATAGGCTGGACAGCAAGCGCAGCGTGGTGGCGACGCGCTCGCTGGCATTGCCACCGCGTTTGGCGTGTGCGTGCAGCGCGATCTTGCCGGCGAGGCGCATGAGCGAGGCTCCGGGCTCGCTCGACGAGCGCGAGGCGCCAGCTGCCCGATCCAGCCAGACCAGGTCCGCGCCTGCGGGGTCGCTCGCGCCTAGGTTGGCGAGACTCACGGTGAGCCGGACGTCGTCTCGGCCGTCGTGGTCTTGATCCGACGAATCCACCGAGAAATCGAGGGTTTCATCGGCGGCCGCGCTGGCGGCGCGGAGGGTGAGCAAGAGCGGGTGCTCGATGTTCGGGGACACCACCAGCAAAGCGCGCGAAGGGGCGCGCGCGATCAACGGCGTGTTGCAGCTGGCCGTGACATCGAGCGTGGCGCTGTGCGACCCGGTCTGAGTCAGGGTGCTGGTCAGCGCACAGTCGGCCGAGCTCGGCACGAAGCCGGGCAACGCAGTGATGCTTCGAGCGGGCGCGCCGTTCGGGAAATACCAAAGCTCTCCGGGCGGCGCATTCTTCTCATTGGGCGCAGGTACGAGCCAGGCCAGCGCCTCGGGCTTTTGATCGCCGTCGAAGTCGGTCGCCAACACTTGCGCGAAGCGACGCCCGGGCGGCGCGCTCAAATCCAGATCCGAGCCTTGCCACTTTTCCGGCGTACCCGGCACGAGCTCGGCTTTCCGGGCGGCGAAGCCGGTGGCCGCAGTCGGCGGAGTGGGGGCGAGCCCGGAGATCGACTGCGCGGGGGCCTCCACCCTCGGCAGTGACGAAGCGACGCCGAACGGTGTGTAGGGTTTGCTCGAGCCACAGCCGTCACAGCCAGAGAGCGCCGAAGAAAACCCCAAGCAGATCCCCAGAATCGCCGCTCGCTCAAAGCTAAGTCGTGGACTATACCAGGTTTTTCGCTCGGGACGGGGTGGCACTTCAACGAGCTTTGTACGTCGCGCGCTGCTTGGCCAAAAATGCCGTAAGCCCGCTCTGTGCATCTTCGCTGGCAAACAGCGCCCCGAAGGCAGTTGCCTCGAGCTCACACGCAGTGGCCAGATCGGCGTCGAAGCCGCGATTGAGCGCGCGCTTGGCCGAAGCCACCGCGAGCGGCGCTTGTTTGGCAATGTGCTCCGCGTGCTGCGTGGTCTGAGCCAATAGCTCCGCCGCGGGCAGCACTCGGTTGACTAGACCGATGCTCAACGCGTGGGCGGCACTGATCGGTTCGCCCGAGTACACGAGCTCGCGCGCGCGTCCCAACCCGATGCGGCGGGACAGTCGCTGCGTGCCGCCAAAGCCTGGCAAGAGTCCGAGATTGGTTTCGGGTTGCCCGAACTTGGCGTGCTCCGCGGCGAAGATGTAGTCCGCACACAACGCGAGCTCGCAACCACCGCCGAGCGCGAAGCCGTTCACGGCGGCGATGATCGGAAACGACACGTCTTCCATCAACCGCCCGAGTCGATGCCCCGCCGCGCTGAAGGCGTAGCCCTGAGCCACACTCAAGCCAGCCATCTCGGCGATGTCCGCGCCTGCGACGAAGGCTTTTTCGCCCGCGCCGGTCAAAATGGCGGCGCGCACGCGTTGCTCTGCCGGTGCGGCTTCCAGCGCTTGAAACGCCTGCGTCAGTTCGGACAATACCTGCGCGTTGAGCGCGTTCAGTTTGCTCGGACGATTGATGGTCAGGGTGGCGACGAGAGCTTTCTCATCGAGCAAGAGTGTCTGATACATGTTCGTGACCTTTCGCCTCAGGGTGATGCTCTGAGCTTTTTGCCCTGCTCATCGTAAACGTAGAACCCGCGTTTGGTTTTGCGACCGAGATAGCCGGCGGAAACCATGTTTTTTAGCAAGATCGACGGTCGGTACTTGGGGTCACCAAAGTCTTGTTCGAGCACGCTCGCGATTGCGAGCACCGTGTCGAGTCCGATCAGATCCGCGAGCTCGAGCGGGCCGAGCGGGTGATTGAGTCCCAAGCGCGCGCCTTGGTCGATATCCTCCGCGCTGCCGGTGCCTTCGTCGAGCGCGAAGCAGGCTTCGTTGAGGAACGGGATCAGCATGCGATTGACCAGAAATCCCGGGCGATCTTGGCTCACGATCACCGTTTTTTGGAGCGCCTCGGCCAGCCCTCGCACCGTGGCCAGCGTCTCGCTGCTGGTCTCCAAGCCGTGCACGAGCTCGACCAATTTCATGATTGGAACGGGATTCATGAAGTGCATCCCGACCACGCGGTCCGCACGCTTGGTCTGTCCCGCCAAAAGTGTGATCGAGACACTCGACGTGTTCGAAGCCAAGATAGCGTGCGGCGGCGACAATGCATCGGCTTGCTCGAACAGTGCGAGCTTGAGCTCCCGGTTCTCGGTGGCCGCTTCGATCACCAAATCGGCTTGCGGGTAAGCCAGCTCGGCCGTGGTGGCTTCGATGCGCGCGCTTGCGGCTTCGCAATCGGCGGCACTGAGCTTGTTCTTGTCGCGCAGCCGGCTGAGCTGCTGGTCGACGCCCAATTTTGCGCTTTTCGCTCGCTCGAGCGCGGCGTCGGCGAGCAACACGCGGTAACCCCGTTGCGCGCAGACTTGTGCGATCCCCGCGCCCATCTGTCCGGCGCCCACGACGGCGATCACGCCGATCTCGGAAAGCAGCATTCTTGGATCTTTGCCCAGTGCGCGGAGCACGTCGAGCTTCTTCCTCGGCAATAGTGCTAGCCTGCAGGCTTTCGATGATGGCACGGTCACGGTCACTGGCTTGCGCGGCGGCGCTCGGGCTACAGAGTCTCGTTGGCTGCGCCTTTTCGCATCCCGATCCCTCGAACCAGGCGCGCATGCTGGTACAAAAAGGGCGCCCCGCAGAGGCTGCCCAGGAGCTCGAGGCGTACCTCAAAAAGCACCCCGAGGCGGTCGCTGAGCGCCGCCTGTTGATCCGCGTGCACGCCAGCATGGGCCAATTGGGGCATGCACGGGAACAGGCACAAGCGCTGGCCAAGGTGCTCGGCCCGGCCAGCCCCGTGCCCTGGGTCGAGCTCGGCTACGCGCTGGAGCTCAGCCATCGTTACGACGAGGCGCTCGAGCAGTACGACCACGCGGGGGAAGTCGCGCCGCGCGATCCGCTGGGCCCATTGACGGCGGGACTCCGCGCTGCGCGCTGGGGTGAGGCTGAGCTGGCCGAGCCGCGTCTCGTCGAAGCCCTGCGCCGTGACCCGCGAAACGCCGAGGCTTGGCACGCGTTGGGGCTCGCTCGCGCGCGCCTCGGTAACCTCGACGGAGCCGCACTTGCCTATCGGTCCGGACTTCGGGCCGACCCGCGCGCAATCGAAAATCACGTTGGCCTAGCGACGCTCGCGGTGCTGCGTGGAGATGCCTCGAGCGCGCTCAGCGAATATGACGCAATCGTTTCCGCGCGTCCCAATTTTGCCGATGCACACCTCGGCCGGTCTTGGGCACTGATGAAGCTTGGTCGGCTGGACGACGCGCAGCGCGCGCTCGATCGCGCGCAAGAGCTGGGTGCGAGCGCCCGCCCTCTCGGCGCGCAGCGTCGAGCACTCGCCGAGCTGCGCTCGGTGCACTGAAATGTGCGCAAGAAGGCGCGGCCAAGCACTGGCACCGGGCCCGTGCTCGGGGCGAACGCCCACGCCGAACGACTCCGGTAGGCGCGACAAGAAGCGAGAGAAGCCAATTAGAATCGAGGCCTTGCAAGGCTTGTAAGGACCCGGCCTGCAGCGTACTGTCGAGCCCCCGCTCCTCACCGAAACCGCGGTGATCGAGTGGGGCAATGAACGGGTGAGGAATGGACTCCCAGACGATCCGCACGGCGCTCGGCACTCTCCAGGCGATACCAGATTCGAACGAGGCGTGGACCGCACTTCGGGATGCCGCAAAAGCGAGCGGCGGCGACCTGTCGACCGATGAGCTGTTGCGGCTGCTCGACTCCGCGCGCGACAAGCATGAAAGCCGCGGTGAGTGGGCCGCGGTCGCAGGCATCCTCGACGTCGCCTCGCAGGTCAGCGAAAATACGCCGCGTGAAGCGGAGGCGCTGACCGCGCAAGCCAAGGTGCTCGGTGGCGAGATGTTCGACGACGACGGAGCCGGCGTTTGTTATCTGCGTCTGCTCGAGATCGACCCCGGCAATTCCGTAGCCCTGGCCGCAATCGCCGAGAGCGAGAACAAACGCCAGCGCTTTTCCGAGTTGGCGACGACCTACGCCACTGAAGCCGAACAAGCGTCGGACGACGTCTACAAGAGCTCGATGCTGATGCGCGCCGCCGAGATGGAAGTGCGCTACGGTGGGCAGAGCGTGAGCCTCGAGACGGCCGTCGAGCGCCTCGAGCAAGCCGTGCGGCTCGACGCCACCAACGAGCGCGCGGGGCGTCTGCTCGAGCACATTTACCGCAGCAGCAGCCGCTGGGAAGAACTGGCTCGGGTGTTGGAGCGCTTGGCCGATCGCAGCGAGAAACCCGCTTCGCGCGTGGCCGCGGGCGTGCGCCTGGCCCGCTTGTACGCCCAACACCTGTCCGACAACGAGCGCGCCGCTCGCGCCTACGATCGCGTGCTCCGGGTCGACGCTTCGCACGCCGAAGCCAAAGGATTTTTGTCGGAGTTCTACGGCAACGACGAGCGCTGGGCGGATTTGGTGCTGCTCTACGAGCGTGAGCTGAAGGTCAAAGACACGAACGATGCCGAACGTTTGGGCGACATGCTGCAGATTGCGATGCTGCACTGGCGCAAGCTGGGCAAAGCGCAAGATGCCGAGCCTTGGTTCGAGCGCATCCGTAAGGTCGAGCCGAACAACGAGGGGATGCTCAACTTCTATCGCGAGTACTACGGCTCGCTGCAAGACGACACGCGCCTCATCGACGTCTTACAGAGCGCTCAGCGTTCGGTACCGGACGGCTCCAAAGACAGGAAGAAGCTCGCTTCCGAGATCGCCAAGCTGGCCGAAGGTACGGCCAACGCCCAAAAGGCGATCGAGCAATACAAGAGCATTCTGCGTCAAGATCCGGACAGCTCCGAGGCGCGTGAGTCGCTCAAGCGCTTGTACAAGCAGACCCAAGGCTACAACGCGTTGGTCGAGCTCTTGCGCCAACAGCTCGAGCGAACCCCTGCCGAGCAGTATCAGGAGCGCCTGGCGATCTTGCGCGAGGTTGCGACCGTGTATCGGCAATACGTGCGCAGCGACACCGCGCTCTTGTCGGTGTTGAACCAAATCGTGCAGCTCGACGACAAGCTCGACGAGCACGATGCGGACGAAATGCGCGAGCTCGTGGGCTTGTACGACAAGCTCGGCCGTCATCGCGACCTGATCACGCATCAGCTGAAGCTGGCCGAGATCACCCCCGATATCGAAGAGAAGAAAGAGCTGTATCGCGCCGCAGCGCGCCGCTGGCTCGAGCAATTCTCGAACGCACAGAACGCGACCGATGCTTACGCCGCGTTGCTCAAGATCGCGCCGACCGATGTCGAGGCACACGAGCGCCTCGAGGATCTGTATCGGAAGCGTCGCGCCTGGGACAAGCTGTTCGAGCTGTACTCTTCCGACCTTTTGACCGCGGAAGGTGGCGCCAAGCTCTCGCTGCTGAAGGAGCTCGCGCAGCTGGCAGCCGAGCGCTTGAACCGGGGCGCAGATGCCGTCGAGCTGTACAAGCGCATCCTGGAAATCGATCCGGGGCGGGCGGAGGTTTTGGACGCGCTCGAGAAGTACGCCGAGCGCGCCAAGGATTGGCCGACCCTGGCCGAGGTCTTGGAGCGACGCGTAGCGACGCTCCAAGACGACGCGGCCCGGCTTACGGCATTGCAGAAGCTCGGCACGGTCTACGCCGAGCACATCGCCGATCACGGGCAGGCGGCGCGCGCCTGGCAACGCGTGCTCGAGCTTTCGCCGGGACACTCGCGTGCGCTACGCGTACTGCGCGAGACCTACCTGCAAGCCGCCGACTACGACGGGCTCGAGCGCCTGTACGCCTCGCAGAATGACTGGGACGGCTTGGCCGAGGTGCTCAGCACCGCGGCGGACCGCGCCAAAGAGGTCGCGCAACGCATCGAGCTCAGTTACCGCGCGGCTGCGGTGTACGAGCAGAAGCTGAACCAACCCGAGCGCGCATTCCGTTCCTACGATCGCATCCTGACGGCGGACCCCACGGACACCCGTGCAGCCAGCGCGCTCATCCCGCTGTATGAACAGGACGAAAAGTGGGCGCGTTTGCCGGCGCTCTACGAGCTGCTCTTGGAACGCGCCGAGAATGGCGCTGAAAAGCTCGCCCTGCTCGGCAAGTTGGTCGAGGTGTCGGGCAAGCGTTTGAACGATCGCAAGGCCGCCGCGCAATACGCGCGCAGGGCCTACGAGCTTTCGCCCGAGGTTCCCGCTGCGCTCGACCTACTCGAGGAATCGTCTCGCGCTGCCGGCGCCTGGGACACCTTCGTCGAAGCTGTGGAGCAACGGCTCGGAGCCACGGAAACGACGGCCACGCCCCCGCCCGTTGCCTCATCGACGGAAGCAGCGCCTCAACCGGCCAAAAAGAGCCGGAAAAAGAGGAAGGGCGAGGCGGCTCCCGAGCTTGCGTCGGGACCGATGGCGGCTCCATCGCCCGTAGCCGTGCCAGGGTCCGAGCGACGCCTCTTGGAGCTGCGCTTGGCGCGCGTCTTCGCCGAGGAGCTCGGCCGCTCCGAACAGGCCATCGCCACCTACAAGCAAATGCTCGAGCGCGATCCCGCCGACGCGGAGGTCGCCGCCGCGATGGAAGCAATCCTACGGCGCGAAGATCGGCGCGATGATTTGCGCTGGTTGCTCGAGCTGCGCGTCGAACACGCCGCGAATGACGACGCGCGCGCGCGCATCTTGAGCGACTGGGCCACGCTCGAAGAGGACGTGTTCGAAGCGCCGGAGCGCGCGATCGCGATCTATCGACGCATTCTCGAAGTACACGATTCGGATCCGGCCGCGCTGGGTACTTTGCCGCGCCTGCTCTTGGCTCAGGGCAATCCCGCAGGGGCGGTCGAGATCATCGAACAACATCGCGAGAAGCTTTCGGGTGACGAGCGCGCGGAACGCGAAGTCGAGCTGGCCGAGCACTACCAAAACCTGCTCGGTCGTCCGGAAGACGCCCTCAAGAATGCCGTGTTTGCCGTCGAATCGCCCGCGGTGAAAGCGCGCGCGATGGCCGTGCTCGAGCGCTTGCTCGACGTGCCAGAGGTGCGTGCCCGAGTCGCCGAGGTTTTGGCGACGCAGTACGCGGCTTCCGGCGAGGCGCGCCGGGAAGCGCACGCGCTGAACGTGCTCTTGACCGAGACCCAAGACCCGGCCCTGCGCTTGCCACTGTATTTACGCTTGGCCGACGCTCAGCAGCACAAGTTGAGCTCGCATGGCAGCGCTCTCGATGTCGTGCTCGAAGCCGTACGAAAGTATCCGAGCGAGCTCGGCCTCTGGGACCGAGCGGATGAACTGGCGCAGCTCGCGGGGCGCCCAACGGATCTCGCCGAAGCCTTCCGCGAAGTGATGCGCGGCACGCTGCCCGAGGCGTTGGAAGTCGAGCTGAGCGAGCGCGCCGCGCGCTTGCACGAAGACCGCCTGGGCGATCCGATTGGCGCGACGCCTTACCTCGAGCGCGTGCTCATGCTCTCGCCCGGCAACGAAGCCGCCTTTCAGCGCTTGAAGGATATCCTGACCGCCGCCGAGCGCTGGAGCGAGCTCGAGGCATTGTACGATCGCGCTTCGAGCGCGACCGACGACCTCGCGCGCCGCGCGGAGATGTTGGTCGAGGTAGCGCTGATCTGCGAAGAGATCATCGAAGATCCGGAGAAAGCCACGCGCTACTACGAGCGCATCCTCGAGGTCGACCCACTGCACGACGTGTCCGTGCGCGCTCTGGACCGCTTGTACGTCCGCCAGGGCAAAGACCAAAAGCTCGCGGCGCTGTTGGAAAAACGCTTGGAAACCGCGACGGGCGATGAAGCTTTCGAGCTCAAGCTGCGCCTGGCCAAGCTTTCTTTGGACCTGCATCAGCCCGAAAAATCCATGATCTTGGTCGAGGACGTACTCGGCGAACGGATCAATGATTTTCAGGCGCGCGAGCTGACCGAGCGCATGTTGCAAATCGGCGGCCTGCGCCAGCGCGCGGCTCGTTTGCTCGAAAACGTGTACCTTGCGCGAGACGAGATCCGCGATCTCGTGCGTGTGCTGGAGGTCCGCCTGGAGGGTTATGGCACTGACCCTGCCAATGAGGAACGGCGCGAGCTACTGCGCCGGATCGCGACGCTGCGCGACGATCGCTTGCACGACGACGAGAGTGCCCTCCGCACTTTGTCGCTCCTCGTGCCGGCCGATCCGCTCGATGTCGATGCGCGCAAGCGCCTGCTCGAGATCGGGCGTCGCTTGGCCTTGAACGAGCGAGTGGCCGAGGTCTTGACCGAGGCGGCGGAGCGCGCAAGCTCGCTTTCGCTGCGCGGCGAGATCTTGATGCAGGTTGCGAACATCTGCGAAGAACTGCTGAGTGATCGCGTTCGTGCCGAGCGCGTCTATCGCCGCGTGCTTTCGCTGGATGAAGCCGACGCGGAGCTCGTGTTGCCCGCGGCGCGCGCCCTCGAACGCATCTACATCGCCGGCGGCGAGCACGCCAAGCTCGCGGAAATGCTGCGCATTCAGGTCAAGCTCGAGCAAAATGGCGCGCTCCGGGCAGACCTCTTTGGCAGGCTCGGTGAGCTCTGCCAAAACGTCCTCGGCGACAACGATGGCGCGATCGCCGCCTGGAAAGCGCGCGTAGAAGAGAACCCGGTAGACGAGCAGGCGTTGGCCGCCCTCGATCGTTTGTACGAGCTCACCGAGCGCTACCGTGAGCTCGTGTCCGTGCTCGACCGCCGTCGCGAAACCTCGTCGGACGCCGAGCTGCGCCGCGGGCTAATGACTCGCTCGGCCGAGACACTGTGGAAGAAACTCGAAGCCGTACCAGAAGCGATCGATGCTTACCAAGCCTTGATCGCCGAGTTCGGTCCGAGCGGCGCATCGCTCAGCGCGCTCGAGGCGTTGTTCGGCAACGCCTCACACTGGGATGAGCTCAGTGAAACGCTGGAGCGCCACTTGGAGGTCGCCGAGAGCGATAGCGAGCGCCTGGAGCTGTTCGCCAAGCTCGGCGATCTGAAGCGTGAGCACTTGAACGACGTTTCTGGTGCGCTGGCGGTGTACCGCCGTGCTCTTTCGCTCGACACACGCCACGCCCCGAGCCGCCAAGCGCTCGAGCGCTTGCTGGACGCGGAGGAGCCCGCGCCGCGCCGCGAAGCTGCGCAGATTCTGCATCCGATCTACGAGTCCGAGGCAGACTACGAGCATTTGCTGCGCGTGCTCGAAATCGAGGTGCTGACCAGTGATGATCCGCTGGAAAAGCTCGCCGGCTTGGAAGCCGCCATGCACACCGCCGAAACCTCGCTGAACGACCCGAAGCGGGCCTTCGGCTACGCGGAGCGAGCGGTGCGCGCGGCCGTCGGGCATAGCCAGCTCGAACCCTGGTTCGTGCATTTGGAACGCTTGGCTGCCGCAACCGGCAAGCAAGCCGAGTACGTGAAGCTCTTGTGCGAGGTCGTGCCCGAGATCTTCGACGGTGAGGTACAGCTCACGGTCACGCTCAAGATCGCCGATCTGGCTCGACACCAGCTGGCCGATCGCGAACTGGCCCGTGAGTATTACAAGAAAGCGCTCGAGCAGCGAGCCGACGACAAGAAGGCGCTCGGTGCGCTCGAGTCCTTGTATGAAGAAACCGGCGACGCCAAAAACCTATTGGAGATTTTGGAACGCCGCGCGGAGGTCGCCGAATCGGACGCCGAGCGCAAGCAGCTCTTGTTCCGGCGTGCGCGGCTGCTCTCGGACGTCCTCGACAACAAAAAGCGCGCGATCGAGGTGTACGAGAGCATCCTGGAGTTCGGGCTTGACCCAGCCGCGGTCAGCGCGCTCGAAACGCTGTACGCGGCCGTGTCCTCCTGGGCGGAGCTCATTACTCTATACGAACGGCAGTTGGACGCTAAGCTCGGCAACGCCGCCGATCTACGGGTCAGCATTGCCAAGGTCGCGGCTCAGCAGCAAAAGGATCTGGGGCGCGCGTTCGACGAGCTCGAGACCGCGCTCGCGGCGGATCGCCAGCACGCGGGCGTGATCAGTGAGCTCGAGCGCATTCTGGCCGAAGCTGCCGAACCCGAGCATCGGGCTCGGGCGGCGGCGCTGCTCGAGCCGGTGTACTTGATGCGCGCCGATTTTGGTCGCGTGATGGACGCGATTCGTGCGCGCTTGTCGTACGCGAGTGATCCGGACGAGCGCCACGATCTTTTGCTGCGACTCGCCAAGCTGTACGAAGAACAGAAGGAAGATTACCGCGCCGCGCTCGACACGATCGCCGAGCTACTGAAGGACGACCTGTCCGACTCCGCGACCATCTCCGAGCTCGAACGGTTGGCGAAAGTGGCGGGCGCCGAGCGACGTTTGGCCGAGATTTACGCGACCGAATTGGAGAAGGTCAGCGGCGACGACGGCTCGACCGTCAAGCTCGCGCGGCGTACCGGTGAGCTATTCACAACGCTCGGTGAGCTCCCGCGCGCTTTGGTCTTTTACCGCCGCGCTCTGGCCTTCGAACCCGAGAGCAAGGAGCTATTTGCGGCAATCGACGCGATTTTGCTGCGCACGGCAAAGCATGAAGAGCGCGTGGCCCTGTACCGTGAGGCGCTCGATCATCGCTTCGACCCGAATGAGCGGCTGGCGGCGCTCCACACCATGGCCGGCTTGCAAAAGAGCGAGCTCGGTCGGCCCGACGACGCGATCGAGACCTATCGCTCGGTACTCGATGTCGACGACGCCGACGCACGGGCTCTCGATGCCTTGACCGAGCTATACCGCGAGCGCGAGCGCTGGGACGATTTGGCGGAGCTGTACCTGCGGCGCGCGGAGGCGGCGCAAGCGCCCGCGCAGGGCGCGGTGCATCGCCTGGCCCTGGCGCGCCTGTACATCAAACGCGGGGAAACCGATCGCGCGGTCGATCAGCTGGAAGAGATCGTCGACCAAGTGCCCGCGCACCCGGAGGCGATCGCCGAGCTCGAAGCGCTGCGCAAGAGCGAGGACCAGCGGCAGCGGGTGGTCGACATCTTGCGCCCAATCTACGAATCGCTCGACGACTGGCGTCGCCAGATCACGCTCAACGAGGATCGCTTTGCGCTGGCGGATGGGACCGAAAAGGTCGCCGTGCTGCGCGAGACGGCCGAGCTTTGGGAGCGGCGCGGGGGCGACCTTTCGCGTGCGCGTCGCGCGTACGAGGCTGCTTTCATGCTCGATCCGGAGGATTCGGACGCTCGCGCCGATTACGAGCGGCTGACCGAAGCCACCGGCGAGTGGGACAAGCTGGCCGACACCTACGACGCGGTGCTGCGTGAAAACGGAGGCCTGAACAGCAAGCGCGAGCTGCTCTCTACGCTGGCCCGCGTTCACAACGAGAAGCGTGACGATCCGCGCCGCGCGCTCGCCGCGTACGGCTTGATCCACGAGAGCGACAACTCGGATCTGGAGCCGCTCGAGAAGATGGAGCAACTGGCGACGCTACTCAGTGATTGGCCGACGCTGGTCCGCGTACTGACGGACAAGGCGGATCTCCTCTTGGATGATGGCGAGCGCGCCAGCGTGTGGCGCCGCGTTGGCGAGGCCAAGCGCGACATGCTCGATGACTCCGAGGGCGCGATCGTCGCGTACGAGCGCGCGCTCGAGCTCGATCCGGAGAGCGCGTTCACCGTCGATTGCTTGATCGAATTGTACGAAGCCAAGCGCGACGCCAAGCGGCTCGTGGAATTGTACGTGCAGCGCGTCGAGCTCTCGAGCGAAGACGACGCAGATCTCAAGTACACCCTCTTGATCAGCGCAGCCGCCGTGTACGAGCGGGACTTGTCCGATCGTTCGCGGGCGATCGAGGTCCTCGGGCAGGCGCTGGCCGCGCGTCCTGGCGATCCGGGAGTGCTCGCGACCCTCAATCGGCTCTACCGCATCGAATCGATGTGGCCGGAATTACTGGATAATTTGCGGTTCGAGGCGAACACTGCCAGCTTGCCTGCGGAGCGCGCCCGGCTGCGCAAAGAAATCGGCTCCATCTTGGCCAGTAAGCTGGAGAGCTTCGATGACGCGTTGGAAGCGCAACGCCTCGCGCTCGAAGATGTGCCGACCGATGCGGAGTCAGTGGCGGCCGTGCGCCAGATCGGCGAATCGCACGAAGATCTCCGCCTGACCGTGGCGGAGATCTTGGTTCCGGTGCTGAGGCGCACCGAGGGTTGGCAGGGGCTGGTGAACATCCTGGAGATGCGGCTGAGCGTCGAGACCGAGCCGGAAGAGCGCATGTTGACGCTGCGTGAGATCGCCGAAGCATTGGAGACGAAGCTCGGCCAGCAGGCGGCGGCCGAGGATGCATTGCTGCGCGCCTTGTCCGAGCGCGCGGAGGCGCCCGAGCTTCACTCGGAAATCGAGCGCTTGGCGCAGGCCACTGGCGGTTGGAATCGCTACGCCGACACGCTCGGCGAACGCGCTCAATCGATCTTCGACCCGGAGATCGCGCAAGATTTGTACGTGCGGCTCGGGCGCGTTGCCGAAGAGCAACTGAAGAACGATCAACGAGCGGTGGATGCCTATTGTCATGCGGTCGAGCAAGCTGGGGACAAGCCGGAGCTCTTGCTGGCCTTGGATCGCCTGTACTCGCGCTTGGGTGAGAAGGAGAAAGTGGCGGAGATCTTGGAGCGCCGCGTAGCCGTCGAGACCTCCGAACAAATGCAGGCGGACCTTTACTTCCGGCTCGCGCTTCTGCAGATCGAGAGCTTCAAGGAGCCGGCGCGTGGCTTGTCTTCCTTGCGCATGGCGCTCGACCGTGCCCAGGGCCACGAGGCAGCGGTCGACGAGCTCGAGAAGCTGACTGCGCAGCACGATCTGTTCGAAGAGGCCGCGGAGGTACTCGAGTCGGTATATCGCGCGCGCGGTCGCACCGATCGCTTGGCCAAGTTGTACGAAAAGCGCGTTCTACACGCCGATTCGCCGGAGGAGCGCGTGGACATGCGTCGGAACCTCTCGCGCGTGCTGGAGGACGAGTGCTCGGATCCGACGGCCGCGCAGCGCGTGCTCCAGCAAGGCTTGCTGGAGGCTCCGACCGACGGCGCGTTGCTCGACGAGCTGGAGCGCTTGGCGACCATCACTGGCGATTGGCAAGGCGCGGCCAGTGCGCTCAGCCAAGCCATCGACCAGCACGCCGATCTCTCGGCGGAAGCTGCCGTGGCGCTCTGCATACGGCTCGCCAGCTGGCAGAAGGATCGCGTCAACAGCGCCAGTGCAGCGGAGGCCGCGCTCAACCGCGCGCTGACGTTCGAGCCGGACAGCGATGACGTGCTCTTGCTGATCGAAGCCTTGCAACGCGCCCCGGGTCGAGAGCGAGATTTGTGTGCCACGCTCCGTCGGCGCGCCAAACTGCAGCTCGACGAAGACCGCCGCGAGGAATTGTATCGCCAGGCGCAGGCGTTGGCGGTCGGCCTCGCCGACAGCGAGCTCGCTGAAAGCGTGCTGCGTGAGCTGCTCGGCCAAGATGATGCCAACTTGTGGGCGCTCGGCGAGCTGACGCGCGTGAGCGAAGCCAAGGGCGACTTCCAAGAGACGTTCGAGCTCTTGGTCAAGCAGAGTGAGCTCGGTGCCGACGCCGCTACCGTACGCTCGCTGCGGCGCCAGGCGGCCGAGATTGCGCGCGATAAATTGAATCTGCCGGCCAAGGCCATCCTGCTGTACGAGCAGTTGTTCGAGGACGAGCCGAACGACAGCAACGCTTCGGGAGCTTTACGTGCCCTGTACGCGCGAGCCAGCCGCTTCGACGACCTCGGCCGTCTGCTCGAGCGGCTGATCGACCAGGCTGAGTTGCCGGCCACGCGCAGCGTCTTGCGCATGGAACTAGCGAAGTTGAGTGAGGAGCGCTTTCAAGCCCTCGATACCGCGATCGATCTGCTGAGGGCAGTGCTCGACGACGAGCCGGGCCGCGCGGACGCGGTGGTCGCGCTCAGCGAACTATACGAAAAGACCAAGCGCGACGAAGACTTGGCCGACCTGCTCTCGGCGCAGATCAGTGGCGCCCAGCAGCGCGGCGACATCGCCGGTGAGCTGAGCTTCCAAGTGCGTTTGGGCGAAGTGTACGATTCTCGTCTCGGTGATCGCGAACGCGCGATCGCGACGTATCGCGCCGTGCTCGCACGCGACGTGAGGCACTCGGGCGCGCTCGAGGCATTGGCTCGGTTGCTTCAGTCCGAGAACCGCTTGCCCGAAGCGGCGCAGGTCTTGGATCAGCTGCTCAGCGCGAGCACGGGTGAGGCGGCGGTTGCGCGCGCGCTGGAGCTCGCGGCCGTGCAGCAAAAGCTCGGCGCGCCCGATGACGCCGCGCTCGCCCTCGAGCGTGGTCTGGTTCAAGACGAGCGAAGCTCCGAGCTCCGCTCACGGCTGCGTTCGCTGTACGAATCGATGAAGTCCTGGGAGAAGCTGGCAGCGCTGCTCACGCGCGATGCGGACTTCGCCGCCAGCCCCGAGGAGGGCGTGGCTCTGCTGCGCAAAGCCGCCGCGATTCACGCCGAACAACGCGGCGATCACGGCAGTGCGGCGGACGCGCTCGACCGCGCCAGCAAGTTGCGCCCGGACGATCGCGAGCTCTTGCTCGCCCTGTGCGATGAGTACAGCGCTTCGGGGCGCGGCAAAGCTGCGCAAGAGGTGCTGCTCAAGATCGTCGAGAGCTACGGCTCGAAGCGGCCGAAGGAGCTCGGGGAAATTCATCGGCGCCTAGCGAAGGCCTACTTGACCGATGGTGAAAACCAGAAGGCGATGGACGAGCTCGACAAGGCGTTTCGCATCGAGCCCGGCAACGTCAACGTGCTCACGCTCCTCGGCCAAGTCGCGCTGGACATTGGCGACTACAAGAAGGCGCAGCAAATGTTCCGCGCGCTGCTCCTGCAGAAGCTGGACGAATCGGGCCCGCTCAAGAAATCCGAGGTTTTTCTGCGCTTGGGCGAGATCCACGAGAAGGTGGGCGAGGCGCCCAAAGCGATCCAGATGTATGAGCGTGCGATTCAGACCGACGGCTTGCAAGCCGCCAAGGATCGGCTGGCAGTGCTCAAGGGCAAATAGCCGGGGCCGGGGCCAACCACCGCCATGGCCCGGCTTCGCTCCACTCTGCCCTACGATCCGCGCACCGACCGCATCGCCGACGCCGGCTGGCTCGGCGCGGTGGGGCGCTCGACCATTCGCTGGATACTCTCTACCGACCAGCTCTTGCACACGTTCAGCGATGCGATTGCTTCGCTGTGGACGCCGGGCATCGCGGCGCGTCAGACCGTCCGGCGAGTGATCACCACTCAGATCATGTACACGGGCGTGCAGGCGCTGTCGCTGGTCAGCATCATCGCGTTCTTGCTCGGTGCCAGCATCATCATCCAAACCAACCTGATGGGCTCAGCCGATGGCGAGCTGCTCGGCAAGGTGCTAGTCGCGGTCGTGTTGCGCGAGCTCGCGCCGCTCGTCACCGCGATCGTGATTGCCGGACGCTCGGGCACGGCAATCGCCACCGAGCTAGGTAACATGAAGGTCAACTCCGAGGTGCTGGCGCTGTCCTCGCTCGGCATCGATCCGCCGCGGTTCATCGTGTTACCTCGGCTGGTGGCTTCGATCGTGAGCGTCCTGGTGCTCATGATTTACTTCAGTGTCGTCGCGATTTTCGGCGCGTTCGTCGTTGCGGAGCTGACCGCGGCCGCCACTTGGGGCAGCCTCTACTCGGGCGTCTCGCGCGGCGTGATGCCCTTCGATCTGGGACTGTTTCTGCTCAAAGGCGTCGGCCTAGGCGCAATCGTCGGCTGGCTCTGCTGCCACTATGGGCTGATGGTAAAGAGCTCGCCGACGGAAGTTCCGCAGCAAGCGAGCCGCGCCGTGGTGATGAGTCTATTGTGCGGCGTCGTTTACAGCACTTTCGTGACGGCCCTGTTCTACTGGCTCGTTGGACCGCCAATCCGTTAGATTTCCCCGTGCCCGTGTCCGCTCTCTTCTTTTCTTCTCCGGCTCACCGTTGTCGTTCGAAATCGGAGTTCGACTTCAAACTCTGTTTCGAACGGCGCGAGGCATCCTCCTGCGGAACCGGGGCGAGAGGGGCGATCGCGGTGCCGCATCGGGAGCCCGCGCCGCGCTGAGTTCCCGCACTGGGACTGAAATTCGAGGACAGACACTAGCTTAGGCGCGCGCGCCGCCGCATAATCCGCGGTTGGTGGAGCCCCCGGTTTCAGATCTCGACTCGCCCGCTCAGGGGTTATTGCTCGAACGCGCGACGTTCGCCTACAACGACCTATGGGTGCTGAGGGAGACCGATCTGCATGTGCCGCGCGGCGGAGATCTGCTCGTTACCGGTCACAACGGTGTAGGAAAGTCGACATTCCTATTCCTGTGCGCGGGGTTGGTACCGGCAACTACGGGGCGAGTATTGCTGGACGGACGCACGCCGCACGTGTCCACACCGAGTGATTTGGTGAGAAGTGGCGTACGGCGAGGAGTCCTGTTCGACAGCGGTGGTCTGCTCTCGAATTTGTCGGCGTTGAATAACGTGACCTTGGCGTTGCGCTATCACGCGGACGTGTTCGGCCTCGACGAGCAGGAGATCGAGCGCCGCGCGCGCGCAGCGCTGACGGAGCTGCGCGTCGCCCAGACGGACTTGCACGCGCTCCCTGCACACCTTTCGCTCGGCGTGCGAAAGCGCGTGAGCCTGGCGCGAGCGCTGGTTTTAGAGCCAAATTTCGTGTTTTTCGACGACCCGGACGCTGGCTTGGACGCGCCCACCCGCGCGCTCGTGTACCGGCTACTCGAGCGCTTTCGAGACGATCCGAAGATCACGATGGTCGTGGCCAGCAACAGCCGCGCACTGATCGAACGCATGGCCGTGCCAATCGTCGAGCTGTCGCACGGCCACCTGCTCAAGAAATCAGGCAGCCAGGGGCCGACGTCGCGCGGGCCCTCCTACTGAGAGCCGGCGCGGGAGCCGTGCTCACTGAATGTTGAGCAGCTCGATATCGAACACCAGCATGCCGGCCGGCGCGCCCGGGCGCTGCGGCTTGTCACCGTAGGCGAGCGAGCCGGGGATCCAGAAGCGTGTCTTCTCACCGACGACCATCAGCTGCACGCCTTCGGTCCAGCCCTTGACGACGCCGTTGAGTGAGAAGGTTGCGGGCTGGCCGCGGGCGACCGAGCTATCGAACATTTTGCCGTCCGTGCTCCAGCCGGAATAGTGGACCGTCACCCGGCTCGTGGCCGTGGGGTGGACTTTGCCGGTACCCGGTTTGAGCACGCGGTAGGCCAAGCCAGAAGCGGTCTTTTTTGCGCTTGCGGGCGGCGCTTTCACGTCCTCGGGTGTGGTCGGGGGCTTCACGATGTCGAGCAGTTCGACGTCGAAGGTCAGATCGCCAGACGGCGCGCCGCCCATTTGCGGGCGATCTCCATAGGCCAGCTTACCCGGGATCCAGAGCCGGCTCTTTTCACCGACCACCATCAACTTGAGTGCTTCCGTCCAACCCGGGATGACTTCATTCACACCGAACGTGGTGGGCTCTCCGCGGGCGACGGAGCTGTCGAACATTTTTCCGTCTTTGGTCCAGCCTGAATAGTGCACTGAGACACGGTCGCCGTCCTTGGGGTGATCCTTACCGGTGCCCGCTTTGAGCACTTTAATTTTCAGTCCGCTAGCGGTGGTCTTCGCGTCTGCGGGCGCGGCTGCGACGTCCGCGGGCGCGGGAATCGCGTTCGGTTGCGCGGGGGCGGGCGGCGGTTCGGCGGGCGGCGGTTCAGCGCTCTTGGGTGTCTCCGGTGCGGGCGCACTGGTCGCGGTTGCGGCTGAGCTTTGCTTCTGATCGCTGGCGCCGGAGTTGGGCTCGGCGGGCGTCTTGTTGCAGCCGAGCAACGGGGCAAAGGCCAGGGTAACGAAGGAGCAGAGTGCAAAGGAGCGAAGGTGGCGTAGGCGCATGTTGGCGGGCGGCATCTTCCATCAAGAAAATCCGCTGCGCAACGCCAATCGCCCCGATGAAGGCTTTGCTTTTCGCGGCGTTTGGCGTTTGCCGCACCGGCCAAAGGGTGACTGGTCTAGCGTGGCGCGGAAATGGTCGCGCACGCGTTCTCGACGTTTGGCAATGCTTCGCGCCTCGGCTGGTTGCTCCTCTTGCTGGGCATAGCTCCTGCTTGCAAGCAGAGCGAGACCAGGCCGGAGGAGCGCGCCGAACAAACCTTTCGCACCGTCTGCGGGCGCTGTCATGGCGCCGATGGCAAAGGCGGGGTCGCGCCCGAAGGGGTCAACCCGCCGCGAAATTTCTGTGACCGGACCTTCCAGACCAGCCGCACGGATGAGCAGTTGAAGCAGGTGATTCGCATGGGCAAGGGCGCGATGCCCGGCTTCGGGAATGTATTCTCCGACCCAGATCTGCAAGGACTCGTCCACAAGATCAGAAGCTTCGATCCCGCTGCGAAGAAACCGTGAGCATGCTCCCTAAAGTCAGCCAGCCCGACGCGCGCGCGTCCGAGAGAGACGAGCGAGTCGACCAATGCCGGCTCGGCCCGCTCGGCCTAGCGCTGTATAACGCGGTTTATTGGCCGTATTTACTGGCTAGTTGCGCGCTTTTGTTCTTTCCCGCGCTGCTGCTCTGGTCGTTCACGTTCTGGGATCCCAAGCGTCGCTGGCTCGCCAAGTACACGAGTTATTGGGGCGCGCACTATTTGGCTTGGGCGCCATTCGCGAGCGTGCGCGTGGAAGGGCTCGAGCATGCCAATCCCGAGCGGCCTTGCGTGTACGTCGTGAACCATCAATCGATGGTCGACATCCTGGCCGTGTTCGCCACGCATCTCCCCTACCTCTGGGTGAGCAAGGTCGAGAATTTCTACGCGCCCTTCTTGGGTTGGAACATGTGGCTCAACGGCTACGTACCGCTCAAGCGCGGCTTCCTGCCCAGCATCTTGCGTATGGTCCGCTCGTGTCTGAAGAAGCTGGATGACGGGCATAGCTTGTGTGTGTTCCCGGAAGGCACGCGCTCGCCTGACGGCAACCTGATCGATTTCTATCGCGGCGCGTTCTGGGTGGCGACCAAGCGTGGTGTGCCGATCGTGCCGATCATCGTGGAAGGCACGGGCGCCATCTTGCAAAAGAAGCGCCTGCAGATCCGGCCGCAGCAAACCCTGGTGCGGGTGTTGCCCGCGATCGAGCCCGCACAGGCCGGCTTCGATGACCGAAAGCTGAGGGATCTGGTCCGTGCTCGCATGGCCGAGGAGCTCACACAGATCCGCCGCGCCGCGCGCTGAGCGCTTGCTCAGGGGCGCAATGAAACCCCCAAAAATCCGCCTCCAACGCAGCCAGCCGTTCGCCCGGAGTCGTGATGCACCGTTTACGCGCGGGGATGTGGTATGCGAATCTCGCTGCGCACCAAGGCACGCCATGCGGAACCCGCTGTATCTACGGAACAATCCAAGCGAAATCCGCTACGTCAACACTTACGTCGAGAACCGTTTCGCAGAAGAGAACGCGTTCGTTCGCAAGCCGCGCCGAAACATCGAGCCGTGGCCGAAGTTCGAGGCGGCCAAGCGGGACCTGCTCCCGGTGCCGACCTGGCCCGGGCACGAAGCGGCGATCGAATGCTACTGGCGCTGCTGGGAGATCGCGTTTCAGAATTTCCGCCCCGCGGACGAAGAGAATGCGTTCGTCTCCGACTACTCGTCCACGATGTACGACGGCTGCTTGTACATGTGGGACACGGTCTTCATCGCGCTCTTCGGTCGCTACGGGGACCGCGCGTGGAAGTTCCAGAATACGCTCGACAACTTCTACGGTAAGCAGCACCCCGACGGCGGCATCTGTCGTCAGTTCCGAGAGAACAACGGGAGCGAATGCTACAGCCGTTTCGATCCCGCGGGCAGCGGTCCGAACGTGCTCGGTTTCGCCGAATGGGAGTATTTTCAGGCGTTTGGTGATCGCGAGCGCCTCGCGGAAGTGTTTCCGGTGTTGGTCGCCTACGGTCAGTGGCACCGCCGCTACCGCACTTGGCCGAACGGCAGTTATTGGGGTACCGGCCTAGCCAGCGGCATGGACAACCAGCCTCGCTCCCCGGAGGGCGAGATCATCGATCACGCGCACTTGACTTGGGTCGACACCAACATGCAAGCGGTGCTCTCCAATCGCATCGTGCTCGACATCGCGACCGTGCTCGATCGACGTGAAGAGGTGCAAGACTTCGCCGACGAGAACGCGGTGCTCGTCCCTTGGATCAACGAGTACCTGTGGGACGAGTCCTCCGGCTTTTATCACGACCTGCACCGTGATCAGACGCGCCTCACGAAAGTGAAGACCATCGGCGCCTTCTGGGCCTTGCTCGCGGATGCGGTACCGGCCGAACGCTTGCCGCGCTTCGTCGAGCACCTGGAGAACGCCGCAGAATTCAAGCGTCCACACCGGATCCCGAGCTTGTCTGCCGACACGCCCGGCTATGACCCGGACGGCGGCTTGTGGCTCGGTGGAGTTTGGCCGCCCACCAACTACATGGTCATACGTGGCTTGGCTGCCCGCGGTTATGGAGACCTCGCCTACGAGATCGCCAAGAACCACCACGACAACATGGTCGCCTCCTTCGAGGAGACTGGCTCGGTGTGGGAACATCACGCTCCGGATGAAGAGGGTGGCGGACGCGGACGCAAGGACTTCGTGGGCTGGACCGGCATCACGCCGATCGCGGTGCTGTTCGAGTTCATCTTCGGTCTGCGTCCCGAGTTCACGCGCAATCGGTTGACCTGGCACATTCGCGGCATCGAAGGCTTCAGCGTCCAGCGCTACCCCTTCGGCAACGAAGGCTTGTTGCACTTGAAGCTCGAGCCCCGCGCCACCGTGCTCGACCGCCCAAGCGTCGAAATCAGCGGCAACGTGGACGTCGACATCGAGCTGACCTGGGCCGGCGGCTCGGAAATCGTGGAAGTGCGCGCGGCCGGTAAATAGTCGACTATTTGCCATATTTTATATGTCCAGCACGGTGATGATCGACGGTCAGCTGGTGCCGCCCGAGCGCGCCCAGGTGAGCGTGTTCGACCGCGGCTTCTTGTACGGGGACTCGGTGTTCGAGTCGCTGCGCAGCTATCAGGGGGCGCTGTTCGCGCTCGATGAGCACCTAGCACGCTTGAAACGGAGCGCCGAGAGAGTTGCCATCTCCCTGCCGGTCAGCCTCGATACCTTGCGCAACGAAATGCGTCACGCGCTGCGCGTGCACGGCAGCCCCGACAGCTACCTGAGGCTGACGCTCACGCGCGGCACGGGTCGCTCGCTGGGGCTCGATCCGGAACTCGCCGACGAGCCGCTGCGTGTGCTGTTAGTGACGGCACTCGCGCTCCCTCCCGCCGAAATCTACCAGCATGGCATTTCCGCGATCACGTACCGCGGGGAGCGGCCCAGCGATGCGGCGGGCGTGACCGATGCCAAGATCGGCAACTACCTACTGGCTGTCTTGGCGATGCGCGCGGCGCGAGCCCTCGGCGCACGTGAAGCGCTGATCGAAGATAGCCACGGCCACGTCTTGGAGGGGGCCGCCTCCAACTTATTTGCGGTCTTTGCGGGCAAACTGGTGACTCCGCCCGAGTCTGCCGCGATCCTCCCGGGTATTACCCGTGGGCACGTGCTCGAGCTGGCGCGCGCCTCTGGCATGAAGGTCGAGCTCCGCGCGATCACCAAGTCTGAGCTCGCATTTGCCCAGGAAGTCTTCGTCTGCTCCAGCATCCGCGAGCTGGTGCCCGTCGTCAGTATCGACGGACACGCCGTGGGCGGCGGCAGTCCCGGGCCCACGACGCGCGAACTATTGCGTTTGTACCGTGAACGGGCGGCTGCGCTGCGTTAGAAACCCAGTGAACTGTGAGGTGCGCGGCTGGATCGCGATCGCCCACTCCCAGGAACTGTCCGATGGCGGGCGGTCAAGGTGCCAGACATTGACCGCCCGGGGAAAGGTCACGAGCCGTCAGGCCCGTTTCACCAGCGGAAAAAGCTTACGGGCTGAGATTTTCGACGCCGGCGTTGTCGCTCGGTTCGACCGCGCGCGTCATCGGGATGCGGAGGCGGCCGCCGTCTTGATAGGCCATGGCGCTGATCGCCTTGTCGAAGAATGCGCGCAAGAAGCCGACTTCGTGGGGCGGGTTGGTGATCAGCCCCGCGTCGCGAATGTTCTTCATCGTGGCGACCACCTCCAGCGTGCGCACCTCTCCCTCCCGCGACAGCACGCTGAGCGCGCTGTCTTTCATCACGCGCGATAGGGTCTCACGGCGCTCGGGGGTGAAATAGCGGTCGGTCGCAGACACGACCTCTTCCTCGAGCTTCTTTTGTAACTCTTCCGGATTGGGCTCGCCGCCTGGCGTCAGCCTCTCACCGAGCTTGAGCAGCAGCTCATCGACCGCCTGCTTGGGCGGGAACCAACCGCGGAACTCGGGCAAAAGGTGCAAAGCGTGGGAGTTCTTGGCCAGGTCTTGCGCGTCCTCGTCGCCGAGCTCCAGGCCTTCGCCATCGAAGGGATGCTCCTCGGGCTCGCTCGGTACTGGCTCGAGCAAGCTTTGCGCGCTGGAGAAGCCGAGCGGCTCCGGCACTCCGCGCGCTGCGTGCGTCTTGCGCGCTCGGGCGATGCGACCGCGGACCCAGCCCACGGGCACCTTCACCGGGCGATAGTCCGTGCCCGGCAGCGCTTTGGCGAGCGCTTCTTTCAGCTGTGACTGACTGAGGTCGCCCACGTTGACTCGGTGCACACCGAAGTCGTCGTGTAAATACACGAACACGCTGTGAGCGCGGCTGGTCGCGGAGCGCGACGTGATCACCAGACAGACGCTCCCGCTGCTATCGGGCGCGAGCATCAGCGCCTCGGCAATCTCCGGGGATTTTTCGCCACCGACGCTGGCGACGTGGCTCGCGGTCGGGATCGCGATGCCGCGTGCCTTGAGTACATTCAAGCCGCGTCGAGCCGCCTTGCGCGCAGCGCCAGCGGCACCCTCCGAGGCCACGTTGACAGCGGCTGCGTTGCCGGCCTTCACCCAGGCTTCGACCAATGCCACCGCGTTTTCACCGGCGTGCTCCAGGGCGGCCAAGGCGTTGTCTGCGCTCGCCGATAGATCGGCGGCGGCGAGCGATGCGCTCGACTTGCTCAGTTGTTTGTCCGTCATGCGGGTCTCCCAAAATGTGAATCAGAGTCTCAAAGAGCGGCGATGGCTTCGACCTCGATACGCACGCCGAGTGGTAGGGCGGCGACCGCGACCGTAGTGCGAGCCGGTGGATCTTTAGTGAAGTGACGCGCGTACGCTTGGTTGAACGCGGCGAAGTCGGCCATATTGGTCAGATAGACGGTGGTCTTGACCACGTTGTCCAAGGTCCCGCCAGCGGCGCTCAGCACGGCGCGCAAATTGTCTATGATGCGATCCGTCTCCTCGGCGACGGTACCGCTCACGACCTTGCCGGTGGCGGGATCGAGCGGGATCTGTCCAGCTAAAAACAGCAAGGACCCGCTGTGAATCGCCTGCGAATACGCGGAGACCGGCGTGGGCGCGGCCGCTGAAAAAATCACGGATCGGGTCATGGAAGGGGGGCGCATACTCCCCCCGTCCGAGCCCCGAATCAAGAGCGCGTGGAGCTGGTCTGAAACTGTCTAGGACCGGCTCTTGCCGTCCATCGAACGCCGGCCGTCGATGGCGCGTCCAAGTGTGATCTGGTCGGCAAATTCCAGGTCGCCGCCGTGCGGCACGCCGCTCGCGATGCGCGAAACTTTGAGCCCTCTGCCTGCCAGTTCGCGGGCCAGCAGCAGCGCCGTGGCCTCGCCATCGACGGACGGCGGTGTTGCAAGGATGACTTCCTTGACCGAATCTTCCAGAACCACCTGGAACAGCTCGCGCAGCGGCAGCTCGTCCGGTCCCACGCCATCGAGGGGTGACAGCAAGCGCCCGAGCACGAAGTAGCGACCACGCATGGCGGCGCTCTTCTCGATTGCCATCAGATCTTGCACTCGCGCCACGATGCACAGGAGGCTCCGGTCACGGCGCGAGTCGAGGCAGATTGGACATAGCGCGCGACCATCGGGATCGACCTCCGCGATGTTGCCGCAGCGCTCGCAGCGCTTCACCGCATCACCGAGCTCCTGCAGGGAGACGCCCAGCTCGCGGCCGTATTCCTGGCTCTCGGTCACGAAGAACATGGCAAAGCGCTGAGCCGTCTTTTCGCCCACGCCGGGCAAGCGAGAGAGCAGTTCGATCAGGCGTTCCAATCGGTCGGGGAGCATGGGCTTAGGCTAGTCGCGCTCGCAAGATACGCTCGGGCTTTTCTCTCAGCTCGTGCTCGGCCCAAGCTTCAAATCTTTGATTCGCGCGCCGAGCACCTCCACCGCGTCGGTGATGCCGCGGTGTTTTTTGGCTTGCGCGACCGCTTCACGCTGTTTCTGCACACGAATTTCGGCATCCAGCGTGGCGACCGTTTTGATGGTCGCGGCGCGCGCGGACTCGAACTCGAAGATCACCTTGGTGGGAGCGCCAAAGTGTTCGCTCGCGAGGTTGGTGAGCAGCTCTTGAGAATCCTTGTCGTTCGCGCCTTGGCTGAACATGTCACCCGGCTCCCAGCCGAGTCGCAGCTCCCCCGGGGTGGAAGACAGGATCGACGCGCGCGCCAAAAACGCCGCGAGTTCCGGCCGTCGCTCGTTCACGCGATCCAAAATCGCGCGAAATGCGGCCAAATCGTCCGCTTTTGGCTCAGTTTGCGGCGGACGCGCGGGGGCCGTCGCGGCCGGCTTGGACTCCGCGGTTTTCTCGGCGCCCGGTTGTTCGGGAAACGGGATCGCGAAATCGGGATCGATTTCCGGGCCTCGCGAGGGGTTCGAGCGAGGTGCGGGTTCCGGACGACGCGGTGGAGGTTCCTTGCGCCCGTCCGCCGGGGCGTCGGGTCGCGCGCTTTCGACGCTACGCACTTCACGCGGCCGCGGGTCGCCCGTACGCGGTCGCAGCTCGGGGGCCGGCGGCGCGGATTGGGGTTGAGGCTGAGGCGCACGCGCCGGCGGTGACGACGCGGGCGGCGCACCTGCGGCGCGCGGTGCGCCCAAGCGCTGCTCGAGCGCTGCTAGGCGCCGGACCAGCTCGTCGAGCGGCAAGAGCGGTGGACGCCGCGCCAAACGCACGAGCAGCATTTCGAGCGCAGCGCGCGGCTGCCCGCTGCGTACGACGTCGTCAAAGCCTTGTGAGAATCCCTGATGCAGGCGGATCAAGTCGTCCGCGTGGGTGGCCTCTGAAAGTTGCGCTACGTCGCGCACTTCTTCGTCCGCCAAATCCAGCAGGGTAGCGGGCTCCTTGCACACCTTGGCGACTACCAAATCACGCAGCAAAGCCAGCAAATCGCGGGCGACGTGGGCCGTATCGTAGCCTTGGTTGGACAACTCGGCGATCACGTTCAGCGCAGCGCCGGCGTCGCCCTGCACGAGCGCGCCCGCGATGTCGTGCAGCACCTTGCGGCTAGCAACGCCGAGCACGCGTGCGACGTCTTCGCCCGTCAGCTTGGCGCCGCCCCAGGCGATCACTTGATCGAGCAGGCTCATCGCATCGCGCATACTGCCGGCGGCTTCGCGCGCGACCACGCCGAGCGCTGCGTCGTCGCTCTCGATCTTTTCTTGGTCGAGCACGTAGCGCAGCCGCGCGGCGATCACCTGCGTCGGGATCAGCTTGAAATCGAAGCGCTGCACGCGGCTCAAGATGGTGATCGGCACCTTGTGCACTTCGGTCGTCGCGAAGATGAATTTGACGTGCGGGGGCGGCTCTTCGAGCGTCTTCAGGAACGCATTCCAGGCGTTCTGAGACAGCATGTGCACTTCGTCCACGATCACGATCTTGAAGCGATCGCGGGCGGGTCGATACGGCAGCGAATCTTGCAGCTTTCGCACGTCGTCGACGCCGGTGTAGCTGGCGCCGTCGATCTCCCGGACATCGACGTCACTGCCGAGCGCAATTTCGATGCACGCGGCGCACTTCAAGCAGGGGGTGACGCTCGGGCCAGGGTCCGTACCGGGCGGCGTCGTGTCCGGATCGCCCAGGCAGTTCAGCGCTTTGGCCAGGATGCGCGCGCTGGTCGTCTTGCCCACGCCGCGGACGCCGGTGAACAGGAAGGCGTGCGCCACGCGGCCGCTCTCGATCGCATTTCCGAGCGTACGAGCGACGTGGTCTTGACCGACCAGGTCCTCGAAGCGCATCGGGCGCCACTTGCGTGCCAAAACCACGTAGCTCATCGGAAATACTCGCGTAGCAGATCGCGTCCGCCCTGGCGAGTGTGGCCGGGGGGACGGGAGCGCGGCGCGTCCGATCCGCACGGTTTACCAGTCGCATGCCGCGCGGTCGGGGGACGAACGGACGAGATTGAGCGGCGGCGCCGGTCGGGGTAGCGTTCGAAAGTGCGCTCGCCCCTCTCGTTCTGCGTGCTCTTCGCGCTTGTTGTCTCGTGTGGCGGGCAAGCTGCGCCGAATGTAGCGGTCCCAGCGTCGAGCTCTGCGCCCGTAGCCGTCGCCAGCGCGGAGCCGGTGCGGAACAGCACCAAGCTCCGGGTCGATGGTCTCGACAGTCCGCTGTCCAAAGCGAGCCTCAATTTCACCGCACCCGAGCTAGGCGAGCACGTGATGATTGCGGAGCCGCGCAGCTATCGAGTGCACGTGATCAGTGATGCCGTGGGGCCAGACGTCATTGGTCTGGAAGTCGCGCTGGACGCGGGGCGTCCCAGACGCGTCTCGCTTGCCGAGCCAACGATTCCGCTGGGGGAATTGCTGAGCGCCGACGCCGAGCTCCGGCCCGGCTCACATTGGCTCTTTGCGGCACCGGTTTTGGCATCCGGCCTAGTGCCGCGCGCGGCTTTGGGCGGACCGCGCGTGGCCAAAGCGCGCCGCTTCTTCATCGGCAAAACGCCGGACGAGGCGGCGGGCCCGAGTGCTGCCATCTGGTTGCGGCGGCCCGAGGGCAGCTACAATGGGGCGAAGAGCAGCGAGTCGGTGCTGTTCGAAGCCTTCGTGTTCTCGGCGCTCGGCGTCGAGAGCGACACGCCCTGCACGATCGCGCTGCGCTCGCCGGCGGTCAGCGGACAATTGCAGCTCGCTTCGCCGTTCGTGCTGCGTGAAGTTCCGAGCGGCGTGTACGAGGTGAGTGTCAGTGCGGCGGCCGCACTGACCAGCACGACGCACTTCACGGTCAACCGTGAACTGGCTGGGGGATCGTGAGCGGGACATTCTTATCTGGCGTGCTCACTGCTTGGGCAGCGGCGCAGCTCGGCCTGGGTGCGTTCTTCGTGCTCGCCTACTTTGCGGGGCGGCGTGAGTCCGAGTACTTCGTGTTTGGCCTCTTGTGCTTTTCGCTGAGCGTCATGAGCATCGGCGTGGGCCTGGACTACCACGACGGGGCGCACCCGAATGGGATCATCGCCGACCAAATCGGCCTATCCGGCGCGATCTTCGCCGCGGCGCTGAACGTGCATTTTGCGCTGTGTTTCTCCACCTTCAAGCAACGCTTGCGGCGGTGCTGGCCACTCTACCTGCTAGCGCTATTTTTCTTCGTCGCCAACTGGACTGGCGCGCTCTGGGTGCCTGGCAAATTTCAGATCGTGACGTCCAATGTTCTGGGCGTGCGCGTGGACCACATGATCGGTGCCCCGAGCTCGATCGGCTACGCATTTTACGTCGTCGGCTTGCTGGAGACTCTGGTAACGGTTGCTATTTTGCTGCGTGCCTTTCGCGCTGGCCGGCGCGACGCGCTGGCCTCGCTGATCGGCATCTCGCTGACGGTGCCCGCCGTCTTCAACGACGCGGCGCTGGCTGCCGGAGTGTTCAAAAATACCATCAGCCTCTTGCCGCATGCCTTTCTGATCTTTGCGTTCGGCGTCGCGGGTACGGTGTTGATGCGTTATCGGTTGGCCGCTGGGGGCCTCGAGCAGACGACCCAACGCCTGCAGCTCCGGACCGACGAATTGCGCAGTTCCCACGCGGAACTTCGGGTGGTGCAGAGCGAGCTCGTGACCAAGAACCAGCTGGCTGCGGTCGGCGAGCTGGCCGCGGCCATTGCCCACGAAGTGAGAAATCCGCTGGCCGTGATCGTGAACGCGGTGGCCGGCCTGCGTCGCGCTTCCGGCAGCGAAGAGGACCGCGGTATCCTGCTGTCGATCGTCGACGAGGAGGCCGCACGTCTCAATCGCCTGGTCACCGATCTGCTGCGCTTCGCGCGTCCAGTGAGCGTGAAACGTTCGCCCGTTTCGCTCGGCGAGCTAGCCAAGCGCTCCCGGTCGCAAATCCTGGACGGTCACGAGATCGTCGTGTCCATCGCTGCCGATCCGGAAATTCAGACGGTCTGGGTCGACCCGAACTTGTTTCGGCTCGTCTTCGACAACTTAGTGCAGAACGCTTGTCAATCCATGCGCGGGGGCGGTCGCGTGGACATCGTGGTTACCCGCGGTGTGCTCCCCAGGGGTCCCGCGGTTTCGATCGAAATCAAAGATCACGGGCACGGTATGGAGCCCGAGGTGCGAGAGCGCGCGCTCGACCCATTCTTTACCACGCGCCCGAGCGGCACGGGCTTGGGCTTACCCATCGTGCAGCGAATCGTCGAGGCCCACGGTGGCGAGCTCTCGATCGAGAGCGAGGAAGGCGAGGGCACGAGCGTGACTCTGTTTTTGCCCCTCGGCGCTCCACCCGCCGATCAGCTTGCGGCGGACGGCTCGCAGCCCCATCACTTGGCGTGAGAAGAAAAGATGAAGGAGCTCGCTCGTGAACAGGTCATCGCGCTAGACAAGGCTCACGTCTGGCATCCGTACACAGCGATGGATGAATACATCGCTGAGACCAACCCCTTGGTGATCGCGCGGGCCAGCGGCTCGAGGCTGTTCGACGCGGACGGCCGAGCGTACCTCGATGGCAATTCTTCATGGTGGTGTGCGGCCTTGGGGCACAATCATCCGCGCTTGGTCCGCGCGCTGGCGGCTCAGGCCGAGCGGCTCTGCCATACGGCGCTCGGTGGCATCACGCACGAGCCCGTGGCCTTGCTCGCCAAGCAGCTGGTCAAGCTCGCGCCAGCGGGCCTAGAGCACGTGTTCTTCAGCGACAACGGTTCGACCTCGGTCGAAGTCGCGCTGAAAATGTCGCTGCAGTATTGGGCGCAGAACGGGCGGCCCGAGCGGACGCGTTTTCGTCGCGTTCGACGGCGCGTTCCACGGAGAAACCTTGGGCGTCACCGCGCTCGGCGGCGTCGAAGTATTTCGGCGTCCGTTTTCGTCCGTGATCATGGAGTGCTTGCGCGTGCCGGCCGCGAGTGACGGCTTCGAGCTTGCATTCTCCGTGCTCGAATCGATTTTGCAGAAAGACTCGGATAGCATCGCGGCCGTCGTGCTCGAGCCGATGGTGCAGGGCGCGGCGGGCATGCGTATTTACGACGCCGAATTCTTGCGTCGGGCCCGCGCGCTGACCCGCCAACACGACGTGTTCTTGGTGCTCGACGAAGTGTTCGCGGGCTACGGTCGCACTGGGCCCATGTGGGCTTCGGAACACGCTGGCATCGCGCCCGATCTGATGTGCACGGCCAAGGGCTTCACCGGCGGCATGATGCCGATGGCGGCCACGCTCGCCACTCGTCGCATCTTCGAGGGCTTTTTCGGAGGCAGTGAGCGCTCTTTCTTCTATGGCCATACCTTCACCGGAAACCCACTCGGGCGCCGCGCTCGCGATCGAAGTCTTGAAGGTGTACGAGGAGGAGTGCGTGCTCGAGCGCGCCGCCGCCAAAGCCCAGCGCATTCGCGCTGCTTTTGCGGAGTTTTTGGCGATCCCCGGAGTGATCGCCAGCCGTTCGCTGGGCATGATCGGCGCGCTCGAACTCGGCGGCCGGCAAGGTTACCTCGAGCGCAGCGGCCTCCGGGTCTACCACGAGGCGTTGCGCCGCGGCGCCTACCTCCGCCCGCTCGGCAATGTGATCTACATCGCGCCGCCGTTGAACATCGCGGACAGCGATCTCGACGAACTTTTGACAATCGTCGAGGACTCGGTGCGCGCCGTCACCTCCTCGGGCTAGGCTGCGAACACCCATGGCCGAACGAAAGCGTTACTTGTTCGTGTGCGTCAATCGCCGTCCCGACGGCACGCCCAAAGGCTCATGTGCCGCCCGCGGCGCGGTCGAGCTGCACGAGAAGCTGAAGTCGATGCTCAAAAAGCGCGGCCTCGCCGAGCTCGAAGCCCGCGCCTGTACTTCCAGTTGCCTCGATACCTGCTGGGTCGGGCCAACGATCGCCGTCGAGCCCGACGGTTACTTCTACGGACGCGTCGCCGAGAGCGATCTAGAAGAGATCGTGAACGGTTTTTGCAATGGGCCAGCGCGTCGAACGGCTGGTGCTCCAGCCGAGCGACTACGTAGAGCCGAAAGAGCTGAAGAAGCTAGACGGCTGATTGAGCGCGCTACTGTGTTGGTAGGGGCTGCCTGTAAATGTTTCGGCCCTCGCTCCAGTACAGCGCATTGGCGGTTCCGACCCAGAGCTCGTCGATGAGTGACAGCCGGGCTGGCCGTTCGAGGAGACGGACCGGAGGGTCGTCGCCCACGAAGCTGGCGGTGAGTATCTGACTAGTGAAAGTGTACTGTCCGTCGTCGCCCTTGATTGGGGGCGGTCCTGACCTCGAGGAAGTAGCGATCGCCCTTAACGGTCAGGTGACTCGAGCTTCCCGCGCCAAGCGCTCGCACGGGCACGAATTCTCCTCCGCTCTTCGCTGCTCGTGCCAACAGGCTCCCGGCATTGCTGTTGGTGAGCGTGAATATGCCGTCGTCGTGCAGCGCCAAGTCACTCGCAGATAGCCCGAGGGGGACGGGCGCGGCGCTGGCCAACGGCGTAAGCATCAATGCGCCGCTCGTCGTCGAGTAATAAAGGTCGGTGGCATCGCTCGCCATCGGCAAGTAGTGCGAAACATCCGCGACGAAGAGCGTGGGGCTCGCGTCCGAGTCGGACAGCATCGAATAGAGCTGGTTGCCCTTGACCCAGAACGCTGTACTTCCTGCTGCGGCGAAAGGGCCGTGCGTCGTGCCCTCTTGGGACTAGCTCGGCGCTTCCGCCGGCCAGCGGCATCCGCAACAGCTTGGGTGATGTCGGCGTGCTCAGCTGAGGCGCCCCATCGACATACAAGTACAAGTGGCCTGCTGGTGAGCTCCAAACCGACGGGGCCCGCGAGGCCCGAAAGCAGCGTGACCGTCGTGCCGCTCGTCATCGAGTAGGACATTAACGCGCCGTCGTCTTGGGCGTTCCCAAGTTGCGTCTCGTGTCCCGTATTCGAGCCAGTACAGGTTCGAGTCGTTAGCCGTCAACGCGACGACCCCGGTTTCTGCGATCGCATTGGGAATCGAGTTGCCGTCGCCGCCGGCCGGTGGCGACCCGCCCGCGATAGCAGCGGTGGCCCCCGCGCCTCCACCGTACCCGCCGGCGCCGCTCACATCGGCTTGGCGCACGAGGCACAGGCCATTGTTCTGGGGGGCAGGCGGGGGCCAGCGCGCACTTGCCTTGCGCGTTGCACGACAACCCTTCATCGCAGCGAATCAAGGTGTTGATCTCGGCCTTCGCCGGGCTGCCGTCCGCTTCGGTCACCAAGCCTCCCGGGATGCACGCCTCCCGAAGTTGACCTGGGGCGACCACTACGCCGCCACTCCCGCCTTGGTCGTTCCTTTCCGACCCGCCACTTCCCCCGCCGCCCGGGAAGTCATGGATCCCGGACGTGCCCGCGCGCTCTTCAATGGACGCATCACCCGCAGTCCCACCATGTGCCCCCCTGCCACCCGCCCCCGGCATCCGAATCCGCATCCGCACCCGCGCTAGCGCTAGCGCCCGCATCCGCGCCCGTGCCGGCACTTCCCCCATCTGTGCTGACCGACAGCTTGCCATTGCATCCCGCCGCGATCAGCAGCGCCCCAGCGACTCAATTTGCGGATATTCATGACCTCATCCTCCCAAGCTACTCGTGCACGAAAGACCGCGCTCGATCGACGAGCGGGCTCCCCGGATTTTGCTCTACGAAACGCTGTGCCAGCGCGCTCGCCGCTCCCGCTTGCCCGCTCCGCGAAAGCGCCTCGATTCTGAGTAAGGTTGCCTCTGCGCGAAGTTTTTGACCCTTGAGCACTCGGTCGTAGCGATCCAGAGCGGTGAGGGCAGCTCGGGTGTCGCCCGCACTCAGCGCGCTCGACGCGACCTTCAGTGCGCTGAGCTCCTCGCTCAAACTCGCGCGCGCCGAATGCGCGGGGCTCGGTGCCGCGCTCGAGGTGGGCCTGGGCGGGGCCAGCGGCGCGGCCTCGCTCGGCGCTTCGGAGCGCGGAGCCGTTCGCCGTTCGGATTCCGGATGGGCGACGACGGATGGTTCCGCGCTGATCCCCATACTGGCTTCCTTCGGGCGCAGCAGTAGCGCAGAAGCCGCCCCAATTGCCGCGCATGCGGATGCCGCGAGCCATTTACGGCGCGCCGTGAAGCGTGCGTTGGCCGGACTTTTCCCGCTGATTTCGCGCCCAACTGCCTCGAGAAGGCGCTGCTCCGCCCCCTGCGGCACCGATTCACTTCGGGCGGCCTCGAACAAGCGCGCGCCGAGCTGGTCGATCGGATCCAGCATCACCGTTCTCCAAACGGATTTTGGTCGCGTACGGCGCCGAGCAGCGCCCGGAACTTCTCGCGCGCGACTCGCAGCCGTGAGGCTGCCGTTCCGATCGGTACACCTTCCAACAAGGCGATCTCCGGCACCTCGAGTTGCTCGATTTCGGCCAGGACGATCATGCGTCGATGCTTCTCCTGGAGTTGGGCCAAGACTTGCGCCAACAGCCGACGGGCCTGCACGAGCTCTGCCATTTTCTCGGGCCCTCGAGCTTCCGGTTCAGGTTCCTCGGAGGCTTCGCTGCCCAGCACCTCGCGCCGTCTGCGTAGCCCCCGTCGCGCATTGTTCGCCACCCGCAAGGCCGCTCCGTACAAGAACGAACGGGCGTGGTCGGGAGCAATGTCGTCGAGTTTCCGGGCGGCGATCATAAAAACCTGCTGCGTCGCGTCTTCTGCGTCAGTGCGCGATAAGCCGAGTCCGCGCAGTACTCGCCAGATGAAGCCGTAGTACTGCGCTACCAGCGAATCGATCGAGAGCCCGCTCATTGCCCCCTGGTTGATACCGGGGGGGAAGGCCTTGCTGGGGGGCTCGATCACTTCGTCTCTCGAAGCGGCAATGTCCGGCACTCCGGACCACGATCAGGGCAGCCGGACGGAAATTCCCAGAGCTCCGTGAAATACGGCCGGTGCATCGCGATAGAGTGACTGCGAGCCCGCGAAAACCTCACTTCGGGTCAAAGGCACGAGGACGCCCCCGCTCATTTCGAGCCAAACCCACTTGGGCTGGAGCGCGACCGAGAAACGCAGCTGCGCGCCGGGAGCGGCCCAGATCGCGCTTTCACTGAGGCCGGTTTCACCGTCAGAGGATGCGCCGGTTGCCCCGAGCTCGAAGGCGACGCATGGCCGAAGGTCGAAGCGTCCGGCGAACCAGGCGATCGGACATGCTTCTGCGCGGCCGGCCAGAATCCAGCGTCGAACAGCGCCGATTGCGGCATCGGACGAGCCCACGGAGGCGACCACGCCAGCGCGGAGCGAAAGATTCGGCAAGAACGGCACCGGCGCCGGTTTCAAGTCGATGAACAGTTGGCCCCGCGGCAGCGGTTGCGTGGAAATACCAATCATCGGCCCGAGCTCGAGCCCCACGGACCATCGAGGTCGGGAGCTGGG
Source organism: Pseudomonadota bacterium (assembly GCA_037200885.1). GTDB lineage: Bacteria > Myxococcota_A > Polyangia > Polyangiales > Polyangiaceae > PMG-095. The sequence continues at coordinate 1,085,681 of JBBCIN010000002.1, read as the reverse complement.
CGGATCCTCGAGTGGAATCGTCGGAGCAGGCGAGTGAGCGGCAGCTGCCGCCGCTGCGGGCGGTGGAGTAGCCGGCGATGGCGTCGTCTCGGGCGTCGCACTTGGTGCGACGTCGACGAGCGCACCGGGATCGTTCGCGGATTTCTCGACCAAGGGCTCGGCCGTCGACTGCTCGGGGGCCAAGGCAAGACCCAAGCTGAGCGCCAAAGCGTCAGCCACCTGCTCGCAGGTTGCATCGCGCAACTCGCGGATCGCGACGCTGCCGCTATCGGTCTGCCGCTCGAGGCGACCTACCGTCTCGCGATCTGTCGCAACCAGGGTGACCACGAAGTCGATGTGGTCACCGGCTTGCGCGAGGCGCGCTTGGCGCGAGCTTTCGGCCAATTTATTCAGGAACTGCGCGCCGCTCGGACACGCCTCCGAGGCTCGATACCAGACCGCGGGCGGCTGCGCTCGCGCGTCGACGGGCGCCGCAAGCACCAGGGCAAGCACTGGCCACCGTAAGAAATCTCGAACGCGCATCAAAGAGTCCCGTCGCCCTTGATAAGCGATCGCGGGCGTCATTGCACTCAGTTGGCGCTCGGGGTCAGTGAAAGCGGGCTCCCCCGGATGGCGAAGCGCGTCAGTCAGCCAGCGGCGCGAACAGGTCTTCTAGATCGCCTTCGGTCAGGCGTGAGGGGACGCCGCCCGTGCCCAGCAGGGTTGCTGCCAATTGTTGCTTCTTCTGTTGCAAGCGCAGCATGCGCTCTTCGACGCTGCCGGCCACGATCAGGTTGTAGACGAACACGGGCTTGGTTTGGCCGATGCGATAGGCGCGATCGGTGGCTTGGGACTGCGCGGCGGCGTTCCACCACGGATCATAGTGGATGACGGTGTCGGCGCTGGTCAGGTTGAGCCCGGTGCCGCCTGCTTTGAGGCTGATCAGGAACACATCTGCCTGGCGTGACTCGAAGACATCGACCACTTTTTGGCGATCGACGGTCGAGCCGGTCAGCTCCACCGTGCGCACCTTGCGCTCTTTCAAGCCCTCGGAAAGGAGCGCCAACATGCGGGTGAATTGCGAGAAAACCAACACTCGCCGCCCCTGTTCGAGCTGGTTCATCACGAGGTCGAAGAACAAATCGAATTTTGCCGAGCTCGTCACCGCACGCGCGGACGACACCGACACGAGACGCGGATCGCAGCACACCTGGCGCAGCTTCATCAGCGCATCCAGGATCGCGATCGCAGAGCCCGGAATGCCCTTCTTCTTGATCGCCGTGCGCACTTCACTGTGCGCGGCGGCGCGAATGCTCTCGTACAGCTCGCGCTGATCCCCGGCCAATTCGACGGGGCGAATCAGCTCGGTCTTGGGTGGCAAGTCGCGCGCCACGGTCTCTTTCATCCGGCGCAGGATGAACGGCGCCACGGCGTTGCGCAGGGCTTCCAGTTTCTGCGCATTGCCGTCACGCTCGATCGGGTGGCGAAATGCCGTGCGGAAGCGATCGGCATCGCCCAAAAATCCCGGCATCAGGAAGTCGAACAGCGCCCACAACTCTTCCAGGTTGTTCTCCACCGGCGTGCCGGACAAACACAACCGATGCCTGGCGGACAGCGCGCCGACGGCCTTGTTGATCTGGCTGCGCGGGTTCTTGATCGCCTGCGCTTCGTCCAAAATCAAAAGATGAAACTCGTGATCGCGAAAGTGCTCCAGATCACGGAGTACGAGCGGATAAGTAGTGAGCACGACGTCCGCGTCCGGCACTTCACGACGGCGCGCATCGCGCTTGCTACCGTGTAAAATCACGACCTTCAGGTGCGGCGCGAACTTCTTTAGCTCGCGCTGCCAATTGCCGATCAAGCTGGTCGGCATCAAGACCAGGTTTGGGGATGTCATGCGCCCCGAGGCCTTTTCCGCCGACAGGTGCGCGATGGTCTGCAGCGTCTTGCCTAGGCCCATGTCGTCGGCCAGCACTCCGCCCACGTCGCACGCGATCAGGTGCTGCAGCCAATCGAGCCCCTCTTGCTGGTAAGGGCGCAAGGTCGCGACTAGGCCGCTGGTGCTGATGCTTACTTTTTCGTGTGTGCCGCTGCCTAGGGCGCGGCCACGCTTCCTGACGTCGGTGTCCCCGCCCCAGAGCAACGTCGCCGCGCCGTCGAGCGCCTCGTCGAGCTTGGCCACCGTCGCGGCACGTGAGCCTGGAAAGCTGAGCGTGCCGTTGGCCAGCTCTTCGCCGCGATATAGCTCGAGCAGCACCTGGAGCACCGAGCGCAGGCGTTCGGGTGGAACCGGCAAATAACGGTTTTCACCGATGGGAACCACACGAAAACGCGCGGGCATGCGCAAGAGGGCCTCCAGGCTGGAGACGTCCGAGCACTCTTCGAGCAGCTCGAGCAAGGCGGGCACCAAGTTGACGCGCTTGCCCTCGATCTCGATGCCGAGCTCCAGGCTGAACCAATCACTGCGTCCGTCGTCCGCGTCGACCGTGGCGTACCAAGGCACGTCCGGCGACACGACTTGGTACGGGTAGTCCGCCGCGACCTCGATCTCGAACCCGAGGCTCTCGAGCTGCGGTAGCGCGTAGGCCGTGAAAGAGCAGAGCGTGTGCACGTTGCCGCCGACCTGCACGATGTAGTCCGCTTGCGAATCGAGATCCGCGGCGTAAGCCGACGCACACTCGACCTCCACCGCGCCGAATCCTTCCAACAAGCATTGCGCCCGCGCTTCACCCGCACAATCGCGCTCCACGCGTGCGAGCCCTCCGCCCTGCCCGACGAAGAATTGCTTGCGTCGATCGGAAGCGCGGATGCGCGTCCCTGCGTACTCGAATGAAAGCGCGAGCACCGGGACGTCGAGCTCGGCGAAGCCGCCGTGCTCATCGTCGTCGGCTTGTTCGACGGACATGCGTTCGACGAACAGCCGCACGCAGGGGACGAACTGAATGGCCGCGGGGACGGCCGGCTCGGGTTGGGTCGTGGCTTCGGCGAACAAGAGACAGCCTTGGTTAGATCAAACTACGGAACATTTGTCGATCCCCTACGACGCCCATTTGTTCAGCGTCCCTGTAGGTCCATCGACCACATCCGAAACTAGCCGATACAGTAACCCATGGATACTCTTAACGTTAAATCGTCGTTTGACACAATTTCCTGGTTGAGACAGAATGTCATGATGCCTGACGCGATGACAGACGCGATCGACGAGTTGTCTCCGAGCTCCCGCCCATCGCCCGAGTCGGGTGCTGACATCACCGTGCTCGTAGTCGACGACGAAGCGAGCAACCTGGCTTCGCTGGAGAAGATTTTTCAGCGTGAGGGCATGCGTGTGTTCACCGCGGACGGCGCAAAGGCGGCGCTCGAGTTGGTGCGCCGTCATCGCGTGCAAGTAGTGCTCACGGATTTGATGATGCCAGGCACGAGCGGCGCGGAGCTGCTGCGCGCGCTCAAAGAAGTATCGCCCGACACCGAAGTCGTGCTGATGACGGCTTACGGTACGGTCGAAACCGCCGTGCAAGCGATGCGCGACGGCGCGTACGACTTCGTGGAAAAGCCGCTCAAGCGCATGACCATCGTCAAGAGCGTGCGCAAGGCCGCCGAGCGTCAGTCACTGGTGGCCGAAAATCGCTCGCTGCGCCAAGAGCTGAAGCTGTTGACCAATCGCGAGATCGTCGGTCAGAGCCCGGCCTTGCGGCGCGTGCTGGATGTCGCGACGCAGGCCGCGCCGTCCAGCGCCACCGTGCTCATCTTGGGTGAAAGTGGCACGGGCAAGGAGCTGATCGCCCGCTACATCCACTCCAAGAGCGGTCGGGCGAACGGGCCGTTCGTGGGGGTGAACTGCGCGGCAATCCCGGAGAGCATTCTGGAGGCGGAGTTGTTCGGACACGAGCGCGGTGCGTTCACCGGCGCTATCGCCAAGCGCGAGGGGCGCTTCGCTCGCGCCCGCGGCGGCACGTTGTTTTTGGACGAGATCGGTGAACTGAGCCCGGCCGTGCAAGTGAAGATCTTGCGCGTGTTGCAGGAAGGTGAGTACGAGCCCGTGGGTGGGCACACGGTGAGGGCCGATGCGCGGATCGTCGCCGCGACGAACCGCGACTTGGTGTCGGAGGTAGAAGCGGGCCGCTTTCGCGAAGACCTGTACTACCGCTTGAACGTGATCGCCGTCACGGCTCCGCCGCTGCGCGCGCGACGGGAGGACATCCCGCTCTTGGTCGATCATTTCTTGGGTGTGTACTGCACCAAGAACGGTCGAGCTCGGCTGACCGTACCGAGTGAGGTGCTAAGAAAGCTGATGGACTACTCCTGGCCAGGGAACGTGCGCGAGCTCGAGAACGTGATCGAGCGCGCGGCGGTGCTGTGCCGTTCGGAGCTGCTCGGTCTTTCCGATCTGCCGGATGCCGTGGCTAGCGCCACACCGCGGCTGCCGTCGGAGTTGACGTTTTCGATCGGCACGCCGCTGTCGGAGGTCGAGCAACGGATGATTCGCGACACGCTCTCGCACACCGGGGGCGACAAATCTTTGGCAGCGCAGCTGCTCGGCATCTCGACCCGCACCATCTATCGCAAGTTGGGCGAGAACGAGTGAGCGCGCAAAGCGCGGGTGTTTATCGATCAGCTGCGGGCTCGGGCCCCCGCGCCCCGGGAGCGCTTTTGCCAGTTTGTCGAAAGCGGGCGATCCGGCCCGGGAAGCTTGCCAGCTTGGCGCGAGCGCATGGCTGGCGCAGCGGCAAAACCCGTGGAGATTCGTTGGTTTTTCCGGTAATGAGCGCTGGCACGTCTCTCGCTTGAGGCGGCTTTGGGACCCGTGACTTTCGATCTCCTGCTCAAGAAATACTTTGCCGGCGTGGTGCTGGCGTTCGTCGCGCTTGCCGCCTACTTCCAGGCTGCTGGCACCACCCAGTTGATCGGCGCGGCGTTCTCTGCGCCGGTCAGCAGCGCCGCGGCGCCTCGGGTGATGCCAACCGCAACGCTGCCCACGCGTGAGCGCCCGAGCGCGGACGCGATTATCGCGCGCAATCCCTTCGACTCGGTGACCGGGCCGCTCAATGCCGAGAAGATCAAACTGGAAGATGTGCCCGTGCCGGGCAAGAGCCCGATCGACAACAGCGATCCGCTGACGGCTCCCGCCTGTGACGCGCCGACCGTGTTCATCGTCACCGAATCCACCGATCCGCTGTGGTCAGTCGCCGCGCTGCAAGCGCCCGGTGACCCGCGTCCGCGCATGCATCGCGTCGGAGACGACGTGGGCGGCAAGAAGGTGGAGTTCATCGGCTACAATCCGCGCGAGAACACTCCCGCGGTTTGGCTCTCTTCCGGCGGCACCCTGTGCCAAGCGATGTTGTTCAAGGTGCAGCCGGTGCTTCCAGCCGCGCCCGCTGCAGCCGCTGCGCCCGCACCGCCGCCCCCGCCCTCGGGTGGCCCGAATCCCGTGCCGGCCGACATTGCCTCCAAAATTCAGAAGATCAGCGATACCGAGTTCAACATCGATCGCTCGGTCGTCGACAAGATCCTGGAAAATCAGGCGGAGCTGATGAAGTCCGCGCGTATCGTGCCCGAGACGAAAGACGGCAAAGTACTCGGTATCCGCCTGTTCGGTATCCGCCCCGAAACGCTGCTCGGCACGCTCGGGCTACAAAACGGCGACCGGCTGGAATCGATCAACGGCTTCAACATGGGCAGCCCCGAAAAAGCGTTGGAGGCCTACGCCCGCCTCCGAACCGCCTCCCAGCTGGACGTTACCGTCAACCGCCGCGGTAGCACCGTAGCCATTGTCCATCACATCAAGTGAGTGTTTTCGTGACGAGTTCCGTGTTCTCGAAGTTCAAATTTTCGCGTGCCTTCGGGCCGTTTGGTCCGGTTCGAACAGCCTCGCTCGCTTTGCTGTTCGCAGCCACCGCTTCGGCGCAGGATGCGCCGCCGGCGCGTAAGCCGCTCAAGGCGCCGGTACGCCGGGTCGCGCCCGCTGCCGCTGCCGCTGCCGCTGCCGCGGCCGCTCCCGCCGCTCCCGCTGCTCCCGCTGCTCCCGCCGCGCCTGCCGCCGCCGCTGCCGCGCCCGTCACCAGCCCGACGGATCGCGATCCGCCGGGCGCGGCCGGAGCGCTGCCGACCACGATGGACAAGATCGCGACCGCTGCGGACGTACCCTTTCGCGCGCAGCCGGGCGGGCACCTGGTCAAGTTCAACCTGCAGGACGCGGATCTGGCCGAGCTCGTCAATCACATCAGCGGCCTGACTGGTAAGCGCTTCATCTACGGCGCAAAGGTCCGTCAGATCAAAGCCACGGTCGTGTCTCCGGAGCCGGTGACGTTGGAAGAGGCCTACCAAGCCTTCCTCTCGATCCTCGACGCGAATGGCATGACCGTGGTGCCGCACGGTCGTTTCTTGAAGATCGTCGATAGCGGTGGTGTCGTGACTCAGCCAACGCCGGTGATTTCGCGCGGCGAGCCGGTGCCGGACTCCGATCGCTTCGTCACCCGCCTGTACCGTTTGGAGCACGTGGGCACGGACGAGGCCATGGCCTTGCTCGGCAAGTTCAAGAGCAAAGACGGCGACATTTCGGTGTACACACCGGGCAAGCTTTTGATCGTCACCGACACGGCGACGCAAGTGCGGCGCCTGATGCGCATCGTCGAGGAGATCGATGTGGGTGGCTCGGGTCAGCACATGTGGATCGAGCCCGTGCACAACGGCACTGCGCAAGAGCTCGCCAAACGGGTGAACGAACTGTTCGAGTTGGGCGCGCCGGCCGCGGGCGCGGCGCCAGGCGCGGGCAAGGCCAGTGGCCTGAACAAAGTGATCGCCGACGAACAGACCAATTCACTCATCGTGGTCGGCACCGAGGATTCTTACCTGCGTCTGCTGGAGGTGTTGAAGCGGCTCGACTCGCAAGCCAGCACGTCCGGCAAAATTCACGTCTTGCCGCTACAGCACGCGATCGCCGAAGAGATGTCGCAGACGCTGAACCAGATGCTGGGCGGCGCGGGTGGCCGCGCGCCTGCGCCGGCCGCCGGGGCGCCGGGCGGCGCAGCGCAGGGCACCTTCGAAGGAGAGCTACGCGTCACCGCGGACAAAAGCACCAACTCGCTGATCATCACGTCTTCGAATCGCGACTACGCGACGATGCGCCTAGTGGTCGATAAGCTCGATCACTCGCGGCGCCAAGTGTTCATCGAAGCAGTGATCATGGACTTGGCGGTTTCGGACACGACCACGATGGGCATGTCCTTCCACGGCGGCGCCCCGCTCGGCGCGGCGCAGGACACGCTCTTGCTCGGCGGTTTCAACGCCGGTAAATCGGTCGCCTTCCCGGCGGACCCGAGCTTGCTGCAGGGCTTTGCCGCGGGTATTCGTGGGCCCGCGCTGCCCAATACGACGAATCTGCTCGGCACCGGTCTGAGCATTCCGGAGTTCGGCGTGGTGCTGAATGCCGTGGCGTCCAGCGGTCGTTCCAACATCCTATCGACTCCGCACATCATTGCCACGGACAACACCGAGGCTGCCATCAGCATCGGCGAAAACATTCCTTTGCAGACCAATGTCGGCGGTGGCGGTGCGGCGCTGGCGGCGGGCGGCGCTGCCGGTGCGGCGGCAGGTCTGGGCTTGCTCAACGGCCTAGGCGGTTTCGCCGCGCCTCGCCAGGACGTCGGCATCAAGATCAAGCTCACGCCTCACATCAACGAGTCGAACCAGGTTCGCTTGGAGATCGATCAGGAGAGCAGCGCTCCGGGCGCGACCGCCGGCACGCTGGGAGCGGTCACCATCATCAAACGCACCGCAAACACGACGGTCGTGGTGCAAGACCAGCAGACCGTGGTGATCGGCGGCCTGATGAGCGAGGAGGAGACGACCTCGCGCACGAAGGTGCCTATTTTGGGAGACTTACCGCTACTCGGCGCGCTCTTCCGAACCTCCGACGTACAGAAGCGCAAGAAGAACCTGCTGCTCATCCTTACCCCGCACGTGATTCGTGATCAGGAAGATCTGCGCAAGATCTTCGAACGAAAGATGCAAGAGCGTCAGGAATTCCTGGATCGCTACATGGTCTTTTCGGGTACGGATTGGAGTCCGCCGCGCGACTGGTCGCGCACCAGTGGGTTGGTCGAAGACGTGCGCAAGGCATACTTCGAGATCGCCGAGCAAGAGCGCCTCGAACAAGAGAGCAAGCCACGCGAGACACCCCTGCGCGAGCCGAGTGATCCGATCGAGCTGCCCGGTGACGTGCATGGCGTCGGTGTCGTCGGTGCCACCGCGCCGGCGGCCAGCGCGGACAGCAACCGCCGCATTCGCCCGCCAACGGCTGTGCCGGTAAGCCCCGCGCGTACGACCGCCCCTGGACAGGCCGCTCCCGCCGCTCCTGCTCCGGGCGCTCCTGTTCCCGCTGCTCCCGCTGTTCCCGCGCCTGCTGTTCCCGCGCCTACTGCTCCCGCTGCTCCTCCGGCCCCACAGGGGCAAAACGAGCCGGCTTTTCGCATCAACCCGATCGCGCGCAGCGTGAACGTCGATCGCGTGGAGTGAACGATGCAGGAGCAACGCGCACTCGGTAACATTCTGGTCCGGCAAGGCGTCATGGCCGAAGGCGCGCTCGAGCCGTTTTACGCGCAGCAGCGCGAGAAGGCGACGCCGCTGTTCGAGCTCTTGCTGACCTCGAAGGTGGCAAACTCGAGTGATTTGGCGCGCGCGCTGGCCGCCGAGTGTCGTCTGCCGTTCGTCGAAACCATCGACGTGAATAGCGTGCCGCCGGACATGGCCAATAAGTTGCCGATTGGCTACGCCAAATCGCACAAATTGCTCGTGCTCGGCGACTTCGAAGATCGCGTGGAGGTGGTCTGCGCAGACCCCCTCGATACCGACGGCTTGGACGACATTCGCGCCGCATTTCAGAAGCCGGTCGTGATTTCGGTGGCCCCCGCCGACACCGTGATCGACGCGATCAATCAGGTTTACGAGCGTCAGCAGACGATCAGCGAACTCGAAACCGACCAGGTCGAAGACGCCCAGGAAATCGACATCCTCGACTCGGATGACGATGCGCCAATCATCCGTTGGGTGAACGGCCTCTTTTCGCAGTCCGTGAAGGAGCGAGCGAGCGACATTCACATCGAGCCAGAAGAGCGCGAGGTCGTGGTCCGCTACCGCGTAGACGGTCAGCTGTACGTCGCGCGCCGCGCCAGTCTGCAGTTCATGAGCTCGGTGATCGCCCGCGTGAAGATCATGGCCGGGCTGAACATCGCCGAGAAGCGTTTGCCGCAAGACGGGCGCATCTCGTTGCGCATTGCCGGGCGCAGCATCGACATCCGTGTTTCGACGATTCCGACCAGTCGCGATCACGAGCGGATCGTGATGCGTCTCTTGCACAAAACCAATAAATTGCTGGATATCGCCGAGGTCGGCTTCGCCGAGCGCGACCGCTGGCTGATGGAGCACCTGATCCATCGTCCGAACGGCATCTTGCTCGTGACGGGTCCGACCGGTAGCGGCAAGACCACGACGCTTTACGCCTGCCTGAACAAGATCAACCGGCCCAAGATCAATATCCTGACCGCAGAAGATCCGGTCGAGTACGAGATTGGCGGCATCCACCAGGTTGCGGTTCAGGCCAAGATCGGTCTGACCTTCGCCAGCGCGCTTCGTGCATTTTTGCGGCAAGACCCGGACGTGATCATGGTCGGTGAAATTCGCGATCGCGAGACCGCGGAAATCGCAATCCACGCATCCATGACCGGTCACTTGGTGCTGAGCACCCTGCACACCAACGACGCGGCAAGCGCCGTGACGCGCTTGGTCGAGATGGACATCGAGGCCTTCTTGGTGCGCTCGACGGTGATCGGTATCTTGGCGCAACGCTTGGTGCGCGTGCTCTGCCCGCATTGCAAGGAAGAGTACGAAGCCACGCCATTCGAGCTCCAACAGCTCGGCATCGATCCAGAGCGCACGCGGAGGCGGGACCAGCGCGTGCTCTCTCCGCGTTACACCGCGCATGGTGTGACTTACGAGCCCGTGGGCTGGCGCGGTCCCGGCATGCCCAGCCTGTATCGAGCCAAGGGCTGTTCCCACTGTGAAAACAAGGGCTTCACCGGCCGCATGGGCATCTACGAGTTGCTCGTGGCAGACGACACGGTGGGCGCGCTCGTGCTCGCCAGCGCCGACGCGATGACCATCAAGCGGGCCGCCCAAGGTCAAGGCATGGATTCGCTGCGCGACGACGGAGCGCGCAAGGTCTTGCTCGGGCTGACCACGGTGGAAGAAGTCGTGGCCGCGACCCAAGAAGACGTGTTCGTCGACTCGTGAGTTGAACCATGGCTGTCTTCGAATACCGCGGAATTCAAATTGCGTCCGGCAAGCCGGTCAAAGGCTATCGCGACGCAGACAACGCCAAGTCGCTGCGAGCAGTGCTGCGTCGAGACGGGGTGTTGCTCACCGAAGCCAACGAGGAAGCGGAGCGGGGCAGCAAGGCCGCACGCAAGCTCAACCTGTTTGCGTTCATGCAGCGGCCATCGACTGCCGACGTCGCCGTCATGACTCGCCAGCTGGCGACGCTGGTGCGGGCGGGGGTGCCGTTGGTCGAATCGGTAGCCGCGCTGACCGAACAGGTCGAAAAAGAGCAGCTCAAAAAGACGCTCACCGCCGTGCGCGAGACGCTCAACGAGGGCACGAGCTTCGCCAAGAGCCTCGAGGCACACCCCAAGATCTTCGCCTCGCTGTATACGAACATGGTCGCAGCGGGTGAAGCGTCCGGTACGCTGGAAGCAGTGCTCGAACGCCTCGCGGACTTCATGGAAGGCCAGGCGCGGCTCAAGGGCAAAGTCACGGCAGCGCTCGCTTATCCCGTGCTGATGATGTTCATCGGCATCGTCATGGTCAGCGTCCTGATGGTCGCGGTGGTGCCGAAAGTCACCAGCATCTTCGAGAACCTGGGGCACGCGTTGCCCTGGTACACGCAGCTCTTGATCACCGTGTCGTCCATCTTGGCCGGCTACTGGTGGTTGATCCTCGCCGTCGTCACCGGCTCGGTGTGGTGGTTTCGACGTTGGAAAGGCACTCCATCCGGCAAGCTCAAGTGGGACTCGTTCCGGCTAGTGGTACCGATCTTCGGCCGGCTGCAGCTGTTGGTCTCCGTCGCGCGCTTCGCGCGTACGCTGTCCACGTTGTTGTCGAGCGGCGTGCAGCTCTTGCAGGCCATGGAAATCGGACGGCACGTGCTGGAAAATTCGCGTCTGGAAAGCGTCATCAGCGAGGCCATCGGTTCCATCCGCGGCGGCGAAAGCATCGCGGAGCCGCTCAAGCGCGCACGTGTATTCCCGCCCATGGTCACGCACATGATTGCGGTCGGCGAGAAAACCGGTCAACTCGAGGCAATGCTCGAGAACGTGAGCCGTGCTTACGAAGCCGACGTCGAGACGCGTGTGGTGGCGCTGACCAGCTTGCTCGAACCGTTGATGATCGTCTTGCTCGGCGGCGTGGTCGGCTTCATTGCCATGGCCATTTTGATGCCGCTCATCCAAATGAACGAGTTGGTCCAGTGATGGCCGGGGCGCGACGCTTCCCCGGCGAGCGACGGATCCGCTTCCCTTGGGAACGCCGCGGTGGCCTACGTAGCCTGCTCATGCTGGGGCGAGTCGGGCCGGTCCTGGTCGTGGTCGCGGTGCTGGGCACGATCGCTGTCTTGGGCGTGCGGGAACGCCACAGCGCGGGCGTTCGGCAAACTCGCGCCACCCTGATCGGCGTGCGCCACGCGGTCGACGCTTTTCGCGCGGACAATGGCGGTGGCTGTCCGAGCGGGCTCGACAAGCTGACGAGTTATGGAAATTTCAAGGATGCTCCCACGGACGCTTGGGGGCATGCGCTCCGTTTCGTCTGCCCAGCTCATCGCGAAGGAGAAGCCTATCAGCTCTCGAGCGACGGTCCGGACGGCGAACCGGGCGGACTCGACCGCGTAGAATGACGAGGAACCCATGAACACGAAATCATCAGAAATCAGCCATAGGCAGCGATCGCTTTTGCCCCTTCGGGTAGCGCGAAGCGCGTCGGTCATGCGGCAACGCTTGCGCGAGCGACGTTCGAGCCGCGGCGTGACGCTAGTCGAGGTTTTGATCGTGGTTGCGATCATTGCCATGGTCGCCGGCGGCGTGGCCGTCTTCGCGCTCCCCAAATACAAGGAAGCGCAGATCAAGAACGCCGAGACTGGCGCGCGCATCGTGCGTACGGCCATTCAGCAATGGCAGGCCGCCAACAACGAAACCAGTTGCCCGACGATGAGCCAGCTGGTGCAGGAAAAACAGCTCGACCCTGGTCAGAGCACGAAGGATTCCTGGAACCAAGACTACACGCTGACGTGCACCGACGACGAAGTGATCATCTCGTCCAACGGCCCAGACAAGAAGAAGGGCACCAAGGACGACATCACCGTGCCCAAGGGCGCCGGCACGCCCAACGAAACTCCGTGATTCTGTGAGAGTCCAAGGCAATGGCACTCCCGAGAGCCCATCGAAAGACGCGCTACGCCCCTCCGGGTGTCAGGAGGCGCATCGATCAGCGCGGGCTCACGCTCGTGGAGCTCTTGATTGTCATCGCCTTGATCGCGGTGCTGGGTGGCACGGTGCTGATGGGGCCCGGAATGCTGGAAGGCAGCCGGCTCAAATCGGCTGCCACGCTGATCGTAAGTGGCGTTCGGCTCGGACTGGCGCGCGCTAGCACGACGGGTCACCCAACGCGTCTCGCGTTCGACTTGGACAACGGCAAGCTGACCCTGGAGGAGGCCAACTCCAGCGTACTTTTGCGGGAACATACCAAGGACTCGAGCTCTGGTTCGGCGGCCGCGACCGATCTGGAAAAGAAGGCGCAAGCGGAGTCCGAACGTATCTTGCAGGGACCGCACGCGCCACGCGCGACGTTCCGGGCCGTGCCCGGCTTCAACTCGAGTCCGGATGAAACCGGCCCCGCTCGCTCGCTCGGCAATGGCGTCCAGTTCATCAGTGTACAGACTGAACACGACGATGAACCGCGTAGCGCCGGGCGTGCGTACCTGTATTTCTTTCCCGGCGGCACGACCGAACGCGCATCGGTGCAACTCAAGCGTCGAGGCGACGACACCGGCATGACCGTGAGCATCAGTGGGCTCACCGGTCGCGCCAAGATCGAGCGCGGCCGCGTCGAACTGCCGGCCCCGCGCAGCGACGGCGAGGCGACCGAGCGGGACGAACCATGATCCGGCGTTCCCCGCCGCAGCGCGGCTTCACGCTGCTCGAAGTGCTGGTCGCGATTGCGATTCTCGGCCTGGGTTTGACGGTGATCTTGGGTTCCCAAGTGGGCCTCTTCACGAATGCGACGCGCGGCCAACACCTGACCGTCGCGACCAACCTCGCACGCTGCAAAATGAGCGAAATCGAGGTGGATTTGCTGAAGCTCGGCTATCAGCTGACGGACGTCACGGACGACGGACCCTGCTGCGGTGACGACGAAGGCAATGAGGGTTATCGTTGCTCTTGGAAGATCGAGCGCGTGACGTTGCCCGAGCTGCCACTCAGCGGCGCTGATGGCGGTCCGCCGCCGGCAGGAGACGGCGGCTTGGATCTCGGTCCGATCGGTCTGCTCGCCGGGCTCAACCAGCCTGGAGGCCAGACCCTGGGTGACCAATCCAGCCCCAAGGACCTAGCCCAGACTCTCGGCAACGCGCCGAGCCCGATGGGCATCATGCCGATGATGATGAGCATGGTGTATCCGACGCTCAAGCCGATGTTGGAAGCCAGCATCCGCAAGGTGAGTGTCACGGTCTCCTACAAGGAGGGCAAGTTCGAACGCGAGCTTTTGGTGACCCAATACGTGACCAACCCTCAACAGGGCCAACTCGACCCAGCGGTGGCGGGTACCGGCGGCGGTAGTGGTGTCGGCGGCCTTCCCGGCGGACTCGGTGGCCCGACGACGGGCAGCTCGCCTCTGGGAGGCTTGTTGCCGAGCTTCACTGGGTTGGGCGCCAAATGAACGCCAGAGCTCATCACGCTCACAGCGCACGGGGCTTCACGCTCGTCGAGCTCTTGGTTGCCATCGTGGTCTTGTCGTTGATTTCGGTGCTCATCTACAACGCGTTCGCGAGCATGAAGCGCAGCCGGGAGGGCATCGAGCGCGTCGACGACCGTTACCGCGAAGGGCGCTTGGCAATGACGCGCATGGTTCGCGAGCTACAAAGCGCGTACATCTCGCTGCACGCCCCGATCAACACCTCGCTCTTGATTCAAAAGACGGCGTTCATCGCTACCACCGGGACGCCCGCCGATCGCCTGGATTTCAACTCTTTCTCGAACCGGCGTATCGACAAGAACTCACACATTTCCGACCAATGCGAGCTGTCGTATTTCGGTTCGCCCAATCCGGAGTTGTCTGGCGTTACCGATCTCGCGCGCCGGATCAGCACGTCGCTCGACCTCGATCCGAAAAAAGGTGGACGGATCGAGGTGCTGGCGACGGACATCGATCTGTTCGATCTGCAGTATTTGGATCCGCAGTCCGGCAATTGGGTGGACACCTGGGACACCACTCAGGGCATCACGGGCCAACCAGCACGCTTGCCCGTGATGGTGCGGATCGTGCTCGTGCTCAACGGCGGCTCACGCCAAGGCTACGATCGCGGGCAGGGCACGATTCGGCTCTCGACCAAGGTCGCGCTGCCGATCGACAACGCCTTGAATTTCGCGGTGATGCAATGAGCGCGCGGGCTCGAGAGCGGCCGCGCGGCAAACGCGCCCGGGCGCTCCAAAGACGGCGCAGGCGGCGAGGCATGGCGCTCATCCTCGTGCTCGCGGCGCTCACGGTGCTCACGGTCATGCTCACCGAGATCCAAGACGAGAGCTCCGCCGAGTTCGGCAGCGCGCTCTCGGCGCGGGACGCCTTGGTTGCCGAATACGCCGCCAAGAGCGCGGTCAATCTATCGCGCTTGCTGATCGCGGCCGAACCAACGATCAGGCGCTCGCTGACACTCGTGTTCGCGCTGGTCGGTGGCCCTCGGCAAATCCCGGTCTGGACCTACGCCGATCGCATCCTGGGCGCATTCAACGATTCGGACGGCGCGGACGGCTTTGCGGCCTTGGCGGGCGTCGACCCGAAGCTGGGCAAGAACTTGGGCTTCAAGGGCGGCGGCTTCCGGCTCACCATCGTCGACGAAGACTCGAAGATCAACTTCAACGTGGCGGCTCGCGGTGACGCCTTCAGCCAGACGCGCTTGGCGGCCCAGATCATCGGGCTGATCGGCCCACCCCAGTATTCCCCCATGTTCGAGGGCCGCGACGCGGACGATTCGTACACGGACCGTCGCGCGGTCTGTTCCGCGATCATCGATTGGGTCGACCCAGATCAAGATACGGCGCTGTGCGATCCGACTTCGACCACCGCGCAACAAGCTGCGGCCGAAGACTCGTTCTATCAGCTGTTGAAGAAGCCGTATCAGCGCAAGAATGCGGCCTTCGATAGCCTGGAAGAATTGCATCGCGTGCGCGGCGTGAGCGATGACTTTTGGGCGACCTTCATCGATCCCGATCCGGACAATCCGGACAAGCGAATCGTGACGGTGTGGGGGCAGGGCGCGGTCAACGTGAACACCGCCAACCCCCAGACACTGCTAGCCATCGTCTGCCAGGCTTCGAACAACATGTCGGTCATGTGTACGGACGCCAACGAAGCTCAGAAGTTCATCATGGCGATGACCATGTTGCGGAGTTTCATGCCCGGCTTGCCCGTGTTCAAGAACGCTCAAGAATTCGTGAGCGCCCTGCAACAGACCAATCAAACCGGCGCGGCTCCGGGTGCTCCGGGTGCTCCGGCCGCTCCAGCCCCTCTGGGGGCGGGCGCGATGCCCGGGTTGGGCGGTGGCAGCCCGATTCAGATGATCATGAAAGCGATGCAAATCCCACCCGTTCCAATCGTGTCTGCCAGTGAGACCGCGAAAATGGTGACGACTGAGAGCAAAGTGTTCAGCATCTACGCCACTGGCTACGTCCGCTCCGGTAAGCGAGAGACCAGCGTGCGCGTGCACGCGGTCGTGGATTTTCGTGGCGCCCCAAGTCCGCAGCAACAGTTGAGCGACCTGATTTCTCGCCTCGGCCAAGGCGCGAATGGCCAGCCGGGGCAGGCGGCGCAGCCGGTGCCGGGGCCCGCGAATAGCGCTCAAACCGGCGTCGGTGGTGGCTCGGGTACCGCGCAGCAGGGCATCCCGAGTGTCATGAAGCCGGGCCCGGGCGGGACCGTCGTTTACTATCGCGTCGATTGACGCCAGCAATCCTCACGGAAAAAAGCGTAAAGTCAAACCCTCATGGCACGTTACATCGGTATCGACATCGGCTCGTCGCAGGTGCGGGCCCTGCTGCTCAGCACGGGGTACAAGCGCGTTGCGATCGAGGCGATCAACGAGGTGGCGCTCGACTCGGTCGAATCCTTGGAGCGGGCGCTCGAGCTGTGCGTGACTCCGATGCTGCCGCACTCGGACGGCCTCGCGGTCGCGATCGACGGTGATGGCGCTTTCGTGCATCGGCTCAAGTTGCCGCTCACCGCTCGGAAGCAGATCGATGCCGTGTTGCCGTTCGAGCTCGAATCGCAGCTGCCGATCGACATGAGTGAGCTCGTGTACGATTACCGCGTTTTGCAGGGGCAGCCGAACGCCACCGCGATCGAGGTGATTGCCGCGCTGGCCCGCACCGAACAGGTCAAGGATCGCATCGAACTCGTGAAGCGGGCTCTGGGCCGCGAGCCGGAGCGAGTGAGCTGTGGCTCGCTCGTGCTGGGCAATCTGGGGCTCTTGGCTCGAGAGCTGACGGGCAAGAGTCCGCTCGCGCTGGTTGACCTCGGAAGCAAGCGTACCGAGGTGTGCGTGCTGAGCGATGGTCAACCGCTGTTCGTGCGCACCTTGTCGCGTGGCGTGGCCGGCTTACCGGAGAGCGCGGCAGGGCTGATCAGCGAGCTTCGCCAGACATTCTTGGCGTTTCTGGCGAGCACGGACCTGGCCATCGAGTCGGTGATCTTGCTTGGGGGTGGCGCGGGGGCCAGCGGTGCGGACCAGTACCTGAGTCACGAACTCGGCCTGCCCGTGCGCTCACTTCCCTCGTTTCAGCTCGAGGCCGGCCCGGACGTCGTGCTCGCGATGCCGCGCTTCGCCAAGGCTCTCGCGCTGGCTGCAGGGCTATCGGGCAAGCCGGTCGATCTGAATCTGCGCAGCGGGCCGCTCGCGTATCAGCGTGGCTTCGGCTTCTTGAAGGAACGCGCCCCGTTGCTCGCTGGTTTGGTCGCGGCCACCTTGGTCAGCTTCCTATTCGCGAGCTGGGCCGATCTGCACGCGCTCGCACGCGAACACGATGACCTGGTGAAGGCCTTGGCCGCGCAGAGCAAGCAGGAGCTGGGTGAAGAGCTGACTGACCCGGCAGCCGTGGCCGAATCGATCGAGCGGGCCAAGAGCAAAGAAGAACCCGACCCGATGCCGCACATGGATGCGTTCGACGTCATGGTCGGGCTGTCGAAGGCGATCCCGATGAGCGTAACGCACGACATCGAGGAGTTGGATGTCGATCACTCGCACGTCCGGGTCAACGGCATCGTTCCGAAGACCGAAGACGCACAAAACCTGGCCACCGAGATGGCAAAGGACGAACGTCGCTGCGTTTCCGGCTCGAAAATCGCCAAAGTGAGCCAGGTAGTGGGCGATACTCGCCAGAAATACGTCCTCGAGTTCGAGCTCAATTGTCCGGAAGATACCGGCGTGAAGAAGAAACCGAAGGCCGCGGAAGCGACGACCGAGGACAAGCCGTGAATATCAGCGATCGATTCGCTCGTCTCGGAAGCCGAGAGCAGCGCCTACTGAACATCGCGTTGCTCGTGGTCGGAGTGATCGTGGTCGTAATCCTACCGATCAGTCTCACGGTGGTCGTGCATTCGCGGAGCAGTGAGAACAAGGCGCTGGCTGACGCCTCGGACAACATCACCGACAGCGTCGACGAGATCGAAAAGGCGAAGCTCGAAAAGGCGATCACGAGCGAGCGTTACGCCAGACCCGCGCCGCCGCTGGCGGCCTTCTTGGCGGGCTTGGCCAGCGAGGCCGGCATCGAGATCCCGGAGAGCCAGGATCGTCAGGGCGTCCCGCACGGCAAGCGTTACACCGAGCGCACGACCAAAATGAGCCTGCACCGGGTCGGCATGCTGAAGCTGG
This sequence comes from Pseudomonadota bacterium, assembly GCA_037200885.1. Lineage (GTDB taxonomy): Bacteria > Myxococcota_A > Polyangia > Polyangiales > Polyangiaceae > PMG-095. The sequence continues at coordinate 1,067,524 of JBBCIN010000002.1, read as the reverse complement.
TCAAGTTCATGGAGCGTATCGAACAGTCGGGCAATCCGATCCGGATTTCCGCGCTGAACATTCGTAAGCGCGGCCCCGACCCCGACATGTACGACGTCGACATGACCGTCAGTGCCTTCGATCGCACAACCACGCCCGAGAAGCCGAAAAAGCCCGCAGAACCGCCGACGAGCGGGGTCAAGCCGTGAACGCGAAGCAGAAGCGGATCTTGAAGTACGTCGGCTATGCCGCGTTCTACCTCTTTGCGCTGATGTTCTTCGCCTTCGTCACGTTTCCGTTCGACCGTCTGCGAACGCGCATTCAAACCGAGTTCAACGCGAGCCAAACTGGCCCGAGCCCACTGAGCTTACGGCTGGGTCATCTGAGCTCGTATTGGTTCAGCGGGATTCGTGCCGACGATGTGGATTTGATCTCGCCGCCGAGCACGACCCCCCCGGAGGACCCCACCAAACCGGCCAAACCCAAGGTGATGCGGATCGATTCGGTGCACGCGCGGGTGTCACTGCTACGCCTTTTGTTCGGGACGATGCACGTGAACTTCGGGGCAGCAGCCTTCGGCGGCGAAATCTCGGGCTTCACCTCCGACGCCGACGGCGGCCGCAAGCTCGAGGTCGACATCGAAGACTTGGGCCTCGCCGATGCACCGCTGCTCGCGGACATGCTCGGTTTGCCGATTGGAGGCACGCTCGGCGGTCACGTCGAATTTCTCTTGCCCGAAGGCAAGCTGAGCAAGGCCGAAGGCAAGGTCGACCTGAAATTCTCGGGGCTTTCCGCGGGTGACGGCAAAACCAAGGTGTTGAACGCGATCGCCCTGCCCAAGGTCGAGGTGGGGGATCTCACGTTGAAGGCGACCGCCACCGCGGGCGGCCTCAAGGTGGACGAGCTCAACGCGGCGGGTAAGGATCTGGATTTGCATGGCGATGGCAGCGTGCGCCTGCGAGACACCTTCGACGCCAGCGTGCTGAGCATGAACGCGCGCTTCAAGTTCAACGAGCGTTTCACCAACAAGGATGACATGACCCGCACTCTGTTTGGCGCACCCGGCTCGTCGGCTCCAGCATTGTTCGACATGGTCCCGCAGAACAAGCACGCGAAGCGCCCAGACGGCTTCTATGGCTGGCGCGTGAACGGCACCTTCTCGCACCCAACGTTCGTTCCGAGCGCCATGGCCGGTGCCGTTGGCGGCGCGACCTTGTAGAGCCCACCTAGCTCCCGCGGCCGCCGCCCATCCCGCGTGGTGTCAGCGGCCGTGAGCGTGCGCGCGCAGTTAGCAAGCTACGCCTCGGGTGCGTCGAGCGGCTGCCAGAGCTCCACTCTGTTCCCGTCGCAATCCTTGATCCAGGCGAAGCGACCATAGCTCTCGTTCTGGCGCTTCGGATCGATCCAGACGCCCGCGGCGGCGAGATCCACGAGGAGCGCGTCGAGATCGTCGACGCGGTAGTTGATCATCACCGCCTGATTTCCCTCCCCGAAGTAGGTGGTGTCCATCGGAAATGGATTCCAGGCGGTCACGCCAGTTCCCTTCGGTACGTCGTCCTTCCACCAAAAGATCGCCCCGTAGTCGCCGACTTCGACACCCAGGTGCTTCGCGTACCAAGCTCCGAGCGCCTTCGGATCTGCGCTCCTCAGGAACACGCCTCCGACCCCTGTTACCTTCGCCATGCTGCGGCCTCCTCGCCTTCCTCTACTCCGTCGCTCGCGTGGTGGCGAGCCGGCACGAAAGCAGGCCGAGCAAAACGTGGGGGCTGCCGCCGCGCGCTAACCGCGGAGCGCGCGGTATTGGCGAATCAGGCCGTTGGTCGAGCTGTCATGATTGAGTGCGGGCTCGGTCGCGTTCTCGAGCTCGACGATGATCCGTTGGGCGAGCACCTTGCCGAGCTCGACTCCCCACTGATCGAATGAATCGATGTTCCAGAGCACGCCCTGCGTGAAGACCGAATGCTCATACAGCGCGACCAATTTGCCCAGCGTCTCAGGGGTCAGCTGCCCAACCAAAATCGTGTGGATGGCCGGTTGCCCTCGAACACTCGGTGCGGCAGGAGCCAATCGGGCATGCCTTCGGCGCTCACCTCGGCTGGCGTCTTCCCGAAGGCCAGAGCCTCAGCCTGCGCAAACACGTTGGCGAGCAGAATATCATGGTGACTACCGAGTGGATTCAGGGGCTTGGCGAAGGCGATGAAGTCGCAAGGAATGAGCCGCGTGCCTTGGTGGATGAGCTGGTAGAACGAGCGCTGCCCGTTCGTTCCCGGCTCGCCCCAATAGAATCCCAAAACCCGAACATGTTGTCGGTGTCGATGCCGAACTTGGTCACTTCGGCGGCGTTCGTGGAAACGGCGACGAAGTGTTTAGCGACGGCAGCCGAATCACCGGCGAGGGCGGCCAGCAGCCACTGGCGCGCCGTCCGGGCGTTGGTCATGGTCTCGAGCGTCGTGAAGGTTTTCGATGAGACGATGAACAACGTCTCTGACGGGTCGAGATCGCGCACGGCTTCGACGAAGTCGGTGCTATCGACGTTGGACACGAAGTGGAACGTGATCGCGCGATCGCTGTAGTACTTGAGCGCTTCGTACGCCATTACTGGGCCCAAATCCGAGCCGCCGATGCCGATGTTCACCACATTGCGAATCGGCTTGCCTGTCTGGCCTAGCCAACTGCGGCTGCGCACCTTGTCGGCGAAGACAGCCATCTTGTCCAACACCGCGTGGACCTCCGGGACTACGTCTTTGCCGTCGACCACGATCTTGGCGGTCTTCGGCGCACGTAGGGCAACGTGTAGGACTGCGCGCCGTTCGGTTATATTGAGCTTCTCCCCGGCGAACATCGCGTCGATTCGTCCGCGCAAACCCGCTTGTTCGGCGAGCCGTAGCAGCAGCGCGATGGTCTCGTCGATCACGCGGTTTTTCGAGTAGTCGAGGTACAGGCCCGCGCCTTCGACCGTCATGCGCGCCGCGCGTTCGGCATCGCGCGCGAATAGCTGGCGCAGGTGGATATCCTTGACGCGCCGGGAATGCAGCGCGAGCGCGCTCCACGCCGAGGGCTTCGGCATGGTGGTCACGCGCGCACCTCCGGCTGCGCCTTGAGTAGGGCGCTCTTCGACGCGATGACGGCCATCAGGTCGCTCCACGATTTGACGAAAGCTTCCGCGCCACCGGTCTGCAGTTGCTCGGCGACCTTGTCGACGTCGATGCCGACTCTGGCAAATTGTGCCAACGAGTCTTCGCAATCGCCGCCATCCGCCGGCAGGAGGTGGCCGGGCGCGGGCTGCGTCGCGAAGGCCTCGAGCGTCGCTTCCGGCATGGTGTTCACCGTGTAGGGCGCCGCAAGCCCGTACACGTAAAGCGTGCTCGGCGCCGCGGGGTCTTTGGTTCCGGTGCTCGCCCAGAGCAAGCGCTGTGGGCGGGCGCCAAAGTTATAGGCGCGGCGCCAGCGCGACGAGCTGAGCAGCGCGCTCGCCGCCCGGTAAGTGCGCTTCGCGACTGCAATGCCGAGCTGATTCTTGAGTTCGGCGGGGACCTTGCTGGCAACCGCGGAATCCCAGCGACTGATGAACACCGACGCTACGGAGGGCACGTTCGGATCGAGACCAGCGTCGATGCGCCGTTCGATGCCCCGCAGCCAGGCTTCGGCTGCGGCCAAGTACTGTTCGCGCGAGAAGAGTGAGGTCTTCCAGCGCTACAGCGGTTTTCAGTGAAATGGATCACGAGCACATGTATCCACAATGGCAAAACCAGTTCAGCGAGTCAGTCGGCGTGATGGCCTGAAGCGCGGCGCCGACGCTTTGCACCAAGGCGTCCCAGGTTCGTGCGGCGCTGGCGCGCAACCGGGCCTTGGCCTTCGACCAAGCGTTCTCGATCGGGTTGAGATCAGGGGAATAGGCGGGCAGAAATTCGAGACGTGCACCGCTTGCGCGGATGTACATGCTGACCTCGGCGTCTTGGTGGATGCCAAGATTGTCCCAGATCACGATGTCGCCCGGCTTGAGCAACGGAGCGAGGTGGTTACGCGTCCATTCCCGCATGGCATCGGTGTTCATCGCTCCGGGAAGCAGCAGCGGGGCATGTACGCCGTTGAGGTTGAGGGCCGCGATTACGGAGTACGTCTCCCAGCGGCGTCCGGGCACGTAATCGACGATTCGCTTGCCTCGCGGAGCCCAGGCTTCTTGGCGGGCCAACGACAGATTGACTCCACTCTCGTCCACAAACCAGAGGCGACTGCGACGCCATCGACGTCGGCGACGCTCGAAGCGCTCCCGAGCTGCAACTACGTCCGGGCGCGTGCGCTCGCTGGCGCAGAAGCTCTTTTTTTTCGCGTCAGGCCAAGACGACGCAAACTTCGCCACATCGTCGTCTCGCTCACGCTGAGGCGTGTCGATCGCTTCAGAAGTTTAGCCAGCTCGATCAGCGTTGCGTCGGGGTGCTGCTCGACTAGTTCCCGAAGCCGTCGCTCTTCCGAGCCAGAAACCAGCCGATCCTTGCCGGGCGCCTTTCCTGCTCGAGGATTGCCTGTTCGCCGAACTTGCAGTCGCAGCTTCCTCACGAAGCTGGCACTCACCGCGAACCGAGCCGCGACTCGCAATGATGACGTGTCTTGCTCCAGCGCTTTAAGAATTCTTTCGCGAAGATCCAGCGAGATCGATGCCATCCATCCCAGCTATCACGTGTCACGAATCATGGAAAGACGCTGTAACTCGAAGAACAGCTCCTCGCCGGTTTTCCCTTACGAAGCTTGTCGACAATCGCCGCGTCATAAACAGCGCCATTCTTGATCGCATGGTCGAAGATCGTGGGGTTGGACGTCAGCCCCGTCAGCGACAGGTCGTCGATGTACTGCTGCAAAATTCCCTGATCTAAAAGGTCGCGGCTGATGTTGTCGAGCCAGATACTTTGCCCCGCGTCATGGAGCGATTGTGTCGATTTCATCGTGTTACCTCGTCTCATTCAGGTACTCGAGCGCGCAATGACAAGCATCGGAATACGAGTCATCAGCGCCGCTCCCGCCTGCACTGGCCGTGCCAGCAGCAGACGCAGCGCCAAGCGGCTCTGAATGTGGCTGAAACTACCGGAAGCGCACCGCGTTGACAGTTCGGAAGTGGGCTACTTGCTCGAGACCATGACTGACCAGACGACAACAATTGGACAGTGCGTTTTCGGCGGCCGGCGATCCTCCGGCCGTTTGTCTGGCATGCGACTTGCGAGGACGCAGCAGGCCCCAAGAAAGGACGAAGATGCCCACCGAACATCAGGACGACGCTGTCGAAATGCTCACCGCCTTGGCGCTCAACTTGCGCTCGTCGTGGAACCACTCCGCCGACGAGCTGTGGGCGCAAATCGATCTCGAGCTCTGGAAGCTGACTAGCAACCCGTGGGCAGTCGTCCAGAGCGCTTCCCCAGCTCGCCTGCGCGCTATAGTCGCGGCGCCGGAATTTCGCCGGCGGCTGCTAGCCGCGCGCGACAGACTGGGCACTGCGCTGAGCGCGGCGACCTGGTTCCAAAACTCTCACCCAGGCTCACCGCTCCGGCGGGTCGCGTACTTCAGTATGGAGTTTGCGCTCGCCGAGTCGCTGCCGATCTATTCGGGCGGCCTCGGAAACGTGGCGGGTGACCAGCTCAAAGCGGCGAGCGATCTCGGGGTCCCGGTCGTGGGCGTCGGGCTGCTCTACCAGCAGGGATACTTCCGCCAAGTGATCGCCGCTGACGGTAGCCAAGAGGCGCTCTACCCGTACAACGATCCGCACCTGTTGCCGATCACGCCGGTCAAGACGGACAGTGGCGACGTGCTGCGTCTGGCCGTTCATCTGCCGGGGCAGACGGTCTGGCTTCGCGCTTGGGAGGCGCGCGTCGGACGCAGCGCGCTCTATTTGCTCGATGCCAATGATCCGGCAAATCCTCCCGCGGTTCGCGGTATCACGAGTGAGCTCTACGGCGGAGCCCTCGAGTTGAGGCTGCGGCAGGAGATCTTGCTCGGCATCGGAGGCTTTCATCTGCTGTCGGCGCTCGGTCTGGAGTCGGAAGTCTGCCATCTGAACGAAGGGCACGCCGCGTTTGCAGTGCTCGAGCGGGCTCGCCGGTTCATGGCGAGCACGGGCAAATCTTTCGACGCTTGCCTCGAGGTCACGCGCGGCGGCAACCTGTTCACCACGCACACCCCCGTGCCGGCGGGTTTCGATCGCTTCCCGGAGCCCTTGATGCGGCGCTTTCTCCGCATCTACGCGGAAGAAAGCCTGGGTATCGACTTCCATGCGCTGATGGCGTTGGGGCGACAGAACCCGGCCGACGTGGACGAACCATTCAACATGGCGTACCTGGCGATCCGCGGCAGCGGCGCGGTCAATGGCGTGAGCCGGCTGCACGGGCAGGTCAGCCGCCACATTTTTCAAGCGCTGTTTCCGGGTTGGCCGGAGGCGGAAGTGCCGGTCGCTCACGTCACCAACGGCGTGCACACTCCCTCGTGGGATTCGCCCGAGGCAGACCTACTCTGGACGAAGATTTCCGGCCCGGGAGTGTGGCAAGGCTCGCTTCAGTCGATCGAAAAGCAGCTCGAGACCGCTAGCGACCAAGAGCTGTGGGCAATGCGCGCTGCCAACCGCACGCGACTCGTCGAGTACGCCCGCGAACGCAGCGCGCAGCAACAGGCCGCAAATGGAACGGCGGGCGCTGCCTCGAGCAGTCAGAGCCTGAACCCAAACGTGCTCACGCTCGGCTTTGCTCGCCGCTTCGCCACGTACAAGCGTGCCAACCTGCTTTTGACCGATCCCGAGCGATTGCTGCGGATTCTTACGAACACCGAGCGACCGGTGCAACTCGTCGTTGCCGGCAAGGCGCACCCCGCCGACAAACAGGGTCAACAACTGATTGCGAGCTGGAACCACTTCATCCGCGATACCGCGGCGCGTGGACGCGTCGTCTTCCTGGAAGATTACGACCTGCTGCTCGCCGAGTACTTGGTGCGTGGCGTCGACGTGTGGCTGAACACGCCGCGTCGACCGTGGGAAGCCAGCGGCACGAGCGGGATGAAGGTGCTGGTCAATGGCGGGCTGAATCTTTCAGAGCTCGACGGTTGGTGGGCAGAGGCCTACGAACCTGCCGTGGGCTGGGCGATCGGCGACGGTCGCGAGCACGGCGATGATCCGAATATCGACGCCGCGGACGCCAACACGCTGTACGAGCTCCTCGAGCGTGAGGTCGTGCCGGCATTTTACGGCCGTGACGCGCGCGGCATGCCAACGGCCTGGCTCACCAAGATGCGCGCCAGCATGGGCCGGCTTACGCCGCGCTTTTCGAGCAATCGCGCGGTGCGCGAGTATACCGACGGCTACTACGTTCCGGCCGCCGAACGTTACCTGGCGCGCGCTGCGAACGGCGGCGCGCTGGGCGAGGAAATCCTGGCATGGCGCCGCGACGTCGAGCAGAGGCTTCCACAGGCTCGCTTTGGTGAGCTGCGCGTGGCGCGCGATAACGACGCAATCTTGTTCAGTGTCCAAGTATACTTCGGTGAGCTCGAGCCGGCCGCAGTGCAGGTTCAGCTTTTCGCCGACAGCACTGCAGAAAGCGACGCCGAGCGCCACGTCATGACGCGCAATCGTCAAATCGACGCAGGCGCCTACTCGTATACGGCGCGCGTCCAGTCCTCGCGCCCCGCAGATAGTTACACCCCACGGCTCGTGCCGTTTCACGCGTCGGCTTCGGTGCCGCTCGAGGTCGGTGCGATCCGATGGCAGCGATGAAGACGCTGGCGGAGCTGCCGGTATCTGCGCAGCCGTGGCCTCAGAGCGGCCCGCCGAGCGTTCCGGCAGCGAGAGCGAGCGAGGCCGCCGCGCAAAGCGCGGTGCTATAGGCGTCGGTCGCGGCGTTGCGCGCGGCAATCAGCTGCGTCTCCGCCAGCAGTGTCTCCGTCACTGATCCGAGCCCGTTCTCGTACGCATCGAGGGCGGCGTCGTGGGTCGTCTCTGCAGCCGAGACCAACGCGAGCGCCGCGTCGCGTGCCGCGAGGCTGCTCTTCAACGTCGTTTCGGCCAATACGACCTGTCGCACCGCCTCGTTCCGGACTCCCGCGAGCGTGTCATCGGCCTTGCCGATGCCGGCACGGGCCTGCTCGACGCGTGCGGCGCGGCGACCGCCGTCGTAGATCGCGACGGTCATGCCGAGGAGCACCGTGAAGCCGACTTCATGACCCGAGAGATTGAGCGTCGGTGCGTCATCACCGAGCCCGGGCAGCGCCGTGAGGTCGATATGGCTGGTGCGATACGCTCCCGTCGCGGCCAAGAACAGCTTCGGTAGAAACGCAGCCTGCGCCGCGCGCAGGTTCGCGAGGCTGGCTTGCTGCGCGGCGTGCACGGACAACATGTCGGGACGGACCTCGAGCGCGTGTGCGATCGTCCGCTCGACAGGAGCAATCAGGTCGACGGAAAGCCGGCGCTCGGGAAGGTCTGCGAGCTCGAGCTTGCTGAGCGGTGAGACGCCCATCGCTGCGAGCAAGCTGAGATAGGTGTCTTTGGCGTTGCCCTCCGCTTGAACGCGCACGAGCTCGGCCTGCGCTGTGGCTTGGTGCGCTTGTGCGACCTCGACGACCGTACCAATGCCTCGACCCAAGCGAGCTCGGGCGGCGGTCTCTACCTCACGCGCGTCCGCGAGGCCCATCTCGGCGCTTTTGAGGTGAGCGAGCGTGGCCGCGTTTGCATAGAAGGCGAGCGTGACTTCGTAGATGATGCGCTGGTGAGCCGCCGTAAAGCCGATGTTGGAGATCAGCGAGCCTTGCTTTGCCGCCTCTACCAGCGCCGCGCGTCCCCCGAAGTCGAACAACAGCCAACGGAGAGATACCGCCGCCAGTGCACCGGCAGCGGATACCTTGTCGTCGGCGCTGAAGCCGCTCGCCGAATTTTCACCGTGCCCGTACTGATAGGCACCGACGACGCTCGCGCTGATTTCCGGCAGGTAAGTGCTCTCGGCGATGCCGGTGGCGAGTGCCGCTTGGCGCGCACTCTGCCACGCGGCGCGCGTCGTCGGATTGTTGGACTCCGCCAGATCGATCAGTTCGGGCAGCGTGTACGCGTGCTTCGGGTCCAAACGGCTGGGCGGTTCGGGCAGCGCCGCCAGAGCAGGATTTTCGGGCAGCACGTGGCGAGCGGTCTCGGAGCGAGTCTGCGCGCTCGGTCTGCCCGCTCTCAGTTCCCCGTTTTTCCCGACCGCGGGCGTCCAGGCCTGGTCCGGTCGTGGCGGAGCGGCATCGATGGCCTGCGTCGCACAACCGGCGCCGAGACAAGCGTAGAGCCCGATCCAAGCAAAGGACTCAAGCCTGCCCAATGGACGCCGGCCTTTCTCCGAGTTCGAACAGGCGCCCCACGACGCGATCGACCTGCTCCAGCTGGCCGTCGACGATCCCGTCGAACGGCGCTGCCGCGCTGGCGGCGGAGGGTGCCCCTTCGGACGCTGGGGCCGGAGCATGCGTCGAGAACAGGTCGGCCAGAGCCCGCAGGCGCGCCGCGTGCCGAGCACGAGCGCCCTCGTCGTCGGCAGCCAGCAGCAGCGGTGCTTTGAGCACCGCGATCGCTTCGAGCGCGTCCGCTCGCGCAGCGAGCCACGCCGAGGACGGGCGGATGGCGATCGGCTCATAGTGCGCGATCGCCAGATCCGTCTCGACCGCAGCGAGCTGGGCGTCGAGTTGGGCGGCGAGGACGCGCCGCCTACCGACACCGATCGCGCCCGACAAGGCGCTGAGCCCCGCGAGCAAGCGAGCGATCGCCGGGTCGACGCGACGGCCGATACTGACCGGCCAGAATGAGCTGAGCGCCAGGTAGGCGACGAGGTTACCGAGTAAGATCCCGAGGATGCGGTCGCGCGCCTTGACCAAATCGAAGCTTGGACCGGAGCCTTCCAACAGGCAGAGGAAAAAGGCGAACGCGAGCTGAAAGCCCGCATAAGCGACGCGCGGGCTGCCGGCGGCGATGTAGCCGGCAAGCAAGCTGCCCGCGAACATCACGATCATGAGGTGCCCGATCGACGTGAGCGATGGCACTAGGAACACGATCGCGCCGATACCCGCAGCCCCGCCCAGCAGGCAGCCGAGGATTCGCAACGTCAGCTTTTCGACGCTTTCGCCGACGGTACCCAGCGAGACGATGAAGACGGTGATGAGACAGGTGTGGATCCCTGGCCAGACCAAGAGCGAATAGAGCAAGTAACAGAACAGCGCGGCGAGAGTCGAACGGAGCGCGAAGCGGACGTGATCGGGATTCGTGAACGCGTCCGCGAGAAAGAAGCCCTTCGGCTCGGCCTCGGCGGGGGGCGCTGGCGCCTCGGCCACGCGTGGCTCGCTGAAGTCGCGCAGTATGAGTTTGAATTCGGTGACCAACGCCGCGGCGGACGCGGACAGTGACGGAGCTTCGATCGCGTCGCGAAGGTGAGCCTCCGACGGGGGCCGGCCGCGCCAAAGCTCGGTCGCGACCTGATCGACGAGCCGAGCCAGCTCTTCGCGCAAAGCCGCGGGCAGCATGGCTTGGGGATGAGCCAGCATCACCTCCAGCGCCGCGAACAGCGATACCACTGCTCCCGCAGCTTGGCCTAGCGCGGCGAGCAGCTCCGGGGCAGACGTCTTTTCGAGCGCGGCCAAGTGCAGCCATTTCAGCACCTCGGCGTTGCCCTCGCGAGCCTTGGCGAGCGCCGAGCGCGCGCTTGCGTCGGGTGATTGCAGCACGTCGGCCGCGACGTTGAGGCGACGGGCGAGGGCGCGTTCCGCCAAACGCCGCGGCGCGGGCGCCAGCAGCAAATTGACGACCACCGACACGGCGCCGGCGATGGCAAAGCAGAGCCAAATGTAGAGCAGCGCACGTGTCACTTCATCCCCGCCCTGCGTAGCTCCAACCAAGTCAAGCGCGTAAGCGGTGACGAGCGCGAGCGTCCCCCCGATCGGACGGAGCTTGCTCGCGGACGTGAGGAACATGAAAGCGAACGAGAGCACCGCGATGGCGATGACCCGCCACTGCGAATCATCCAGCACCAGCAGGGCGATGCCGAGCACCAGCCCGATCACGAACGTGAGCAGCAACACGAGCACGACGTTGGCGATCACGCTCGTCACGCGATCGGGCCGATTCATGAAAAAGACGATGTAGGCCGCGAGCGCCGGCAAAGGCGTGCGATAGATTTCGACGACCAGCGTGGTTAGCGTACAGATGATGGCAAGGCGCAGACAGAGCTCGAGCTGCGTCGGTTCGGGCCGGAGCAAGCTGGCGAGCGCCCGAGCGATCCCGCGCTCTGTCTCAGCGGCACGCGTCGCCATGCTTCACCTCGACGACGGCGCTCGCGCCGAGTCGCATCAGCTCCGCGGGCGGGTGCTCGAGTTTGATTCTGACCGGAAAGCGCTGCGCCACACGCACCCAATTCAGCGACTTTTCGATTAGCGGAGCCGACCGCGGCAAATCGACTCTTCCTAGATCGAGCACCCCCCAGCCGATCCCCTCGACCTCGCCCTTGATCGCTCGCGAGCGGTCGATCATCGAGAAGGCCGTGACGCAGTCGCCGGCCTTCATGCGCGTGAGCTCGGTCTCGCGAAAGTTCGCGACGGCGAGCCACTCCTCCGTGCTGATCAGGGTGAACAGACTCTGGGCCGGAGCAACCATTTCGCCCGTCTTGACCTTGAGCCCGATCACCACGCCGTCGTGGGGCGCCCGTACTGTCGTGTCGTCCAGCTGACGCTGGGCCAGGGCCAGCGCTGCGCTGCGCGCCCTGACCGCTGCTTCCGCTGCGGCTTCGGTATCGATCAAGTGCTGCGCGGCGGCGCGTTGCTCCTGTGCTTGGAGGAGCACGGTAGTGGCGTCGCGCACCGCCACTTCGGACTGGTCGATCTGCTGCATCGTGACATAGCCCTTCTCGCCGAGCGGACGGAGCCGTGCTGCCGTGCGCTCGGCGAGCGCGCGGTTTTCTTCGGCGGTTTTGACGTGATCGGCGGCGATCTTCGCGTTCGAGCGCTCCGTCTGAAGCACGCGCCGCCGCGTCTCGAGCTCGGCGCGCGCAACCTCGAGGTCGGCGCGCGCTTGTTCGACCACGAGCTGATAGGCGAGGGGGTCGATCTCGAAGAGCAGGTCTCCCTTGGCGACTCGGGCGTTCTCACCTACGGCGAGCTTCAATAGGCGTCCTCCGACCGCGGGCGCCATGTGCACGACTTCGGCATCGATTGCAGCGTCGTCCGTAGAAGGGTGCGCCTTGCCATCGCGCAGGGCGTGGATCCCGACCAGCACGGCTGCGACAACGATGCCGAGCGAGAGCACGGGACCCACGATGCCGCGAAGCTGCCTGCCTCTGGTCGTCGTGGTCACGCGAAATAACCCAGCCAGACCAGCAGCGCGGTCACGCTGCCGAGGGCCGTGCAGACGGCGAGTTGGTAAGGAAATATTCGAGAAAGTCCGGTCCTGACGAACAAGACGCGCGCCGCGATCGCGCCCGCAATGCCGACGAAGCCGCACAACATCCACGCCGGAAAGAATGCGCCGAATAGCTCGAACGACGGCGCACCCACCAACACATGGGCCGCCAAGCCGAAGACGATGATCGGGTTCGTCACGCGAAGCGCCCGCTGCAAGAAGCACACCGTTTGCCGACATCGCGGCCCGGCGCTGGTGTTGTCTGGATGCGCAGAGCACCGAGAGGACACTGGTGAGCGCTTCCACTGCCAACCGGTGAGCATCGTGACCAGCTTTCGTCAGACACGCCCCGGCCAATAATACCTCGGTGCAATGGCTCTGAGGCGGCTACGACCGAATGTGTACAACGCCCCCGCGCTCGAGCGCGTTTGCTAGCTATCGACGGAGATCAGCAGCCGCTGACGGATCTCGAAGTACTGCGAGCTCACGGCGAACAGTGCAAGCTCTCTGAAACGCTCGTCGAGTGATACCGCGCTCGTGCTTTCGTCGGACGCCTTGACCACTTGCGCTGCGGTCTCCAGGTCGTGGGCGAGTACGAAGCCTGCGCGATCCGCCGTCAAATCAACGGCTGCCACCCAGCGCTTCAAATCCAACGCCGCGCCGGAGGTGAGTAATTTGGCGACCACGCGCGTGAGTTGATCCCGCGTTTGGCCGACCAACCCAGATTCCAGAGCTAGATATGCCTCGTTCACGGCACCCTCGAGCTCCGGCGCGACCGGGAATTGCGGCGAGGTGAGCTTGATCGCGGCGAAGAACCAGGATCGTAGGGCCGTGCCAGAACCGAGCAGGTGGCGCAGGTACAGCCCGGGACGGAAGAAGCAGAGCTTGTGACCCGCAATGAAGGCGGCCGGCTGCAGTGGGACGTCCGGACGAAGTGCGGTCTTGCCGAGCACGAGCGAGGGCTCGGTCGCGAACAAGAACGAAATGCCACCCGGATCATTGGGGTTCTCGTAGGCAGGCGGTAGTGGGATGCCGAGTACCCCAGCCGCGTAGTAAAGGCTTTGGCAAACCGGCGCCGTGTGGCTGGCGATGTCCACGGCGTAGCTCGGGTCGTAGCCCAGCTCTTGAACTGCCCGGCTGCGCCGCGCGATCACGATGGGCTCGATCAGGGCGAACACGCTGGTCAAGAGCGTATCGGCTTGCGGGTGCATGACCAGATCCAGCCAATCATCTTCCGATAAGGCCGATTGCGCGGGGGCCGCGCTGTCCGAGCGCATGCGCTTGTAGAAGCGCTCTTCATCCGGCTCCGCTAGGTTCAACACCGTGAGCGCCTGACACAAGCACCAAGAGGCGTCGGCTTGTTTGGTCTCGGTGTACAGCCGACGCAGCGTTTTGTACGAGTCGTGGCGATACGGATTCTGACGGAGGAGCACTGCCTGTGCCGCCACGGCCTTGTCCAGATACCGGCTCGGGTCCGTGACGTACAGATTGCTCAGGTGCTCGGTGCGCTCGCGGTTGTCCGGGTCGAGCGTTTGCGCCGCCTCGAGCGCGTCGATCGCCTGATCGATGTGGCCAAAGCCCTTCTCGTATAGCTCACCCAGGGCGGTGAAGGTCTGCAGCATGCCAGCCTGATCGTCGGCGGCGCTGGTGTACTCTAGCTTGTGCTTGAGCCAGCGCTCGACGCCGGCATGGTTGCCGCGAGCTTGCTCGAGCTCGACCGCCTCGCTCAGTGCCTTCTCGAAGCCCGGCTCGAGCGCCAGCACTTGCTCGTAGAACTCGAGCGCACGCGCCGGTTCGCCGATCTGGCGAGCAGTCACGATTGCCGCGGTGTGGAGGTACTTCACCTTTTGCTTCGGATCGTCGACGAATTGCGCCAGCCGGATCACGACCTCGACCAACTTGTTCCAGTCCTTTTCCTCGCTGTAGAGCTGCATCAGCTTGCTCAATAGCCGGCGATCGTCCGGGTGCTCCTCGAGTGCGGCCACGAAGCTCTTGGCGGCCTGCGCGCGATCATTCAACTTGGCGGAAGCCAGATCGCCGATGTCGATCAGCAGTTGGACGCGCTCGTCGCCGGTCGCGTTGTCCAGGTGACGGGTCTTGACCTTGATGACCTCCGCCCACTTTTCCTGCGCCTCGTAGACCTTTGCCAGCGAGATGAGCGGTTCGCTGGCGCTCGGATCCAGGTCCGAAGCCTCGTTCAACGGCACTAGGCTGCCCTCGATGTCGCCGGACCGGCGTAGCGCCTCTCCGTAGCGAAACTGGGCTTTGACGCGGGCATCGCCGGTGAGCACTTGAGAAAAGCGCGCGAACAGATCTCGATACAACTCAGCTGCACGCTTGGGTGAACCGTGCTCGAAGCTCACTTGCGCCACGCGGGCAAGCGCATCCGAGTCATCGGGTGCAATGCGTAGTAGCGTGTCCATCGGCGCGAGCGCCTTTTCGGTCGAGCCGGTTTGACTGAGCGCGTCCACGTAGCGCACGAGAACTCGGGTGGCCTCTTTCTTGTCGAGTGAGTCCGCGCGGCCGGCGAGCTGTTCGTAGTGCGCCGCAGCCTCCATGAAGCGCTTGGCGTCGAACGCGATGTCGCCGAGAATGGTCAGCGCGTCCAGGTTCGTCGGGTCGAAACCGAGCGCACGTTTGGCTGCTTCTTCCGCGCGCTTGTCGTCCTTCAAGTGGGTCTTCGCCAAGATCGCGAGCTCCCCGCACAGGCGCGCTTTTGCGAGCTCACCGTCGGTTTGGCCGATCTCTCGCACCAGCAGCTGAACGGCGGCGTTCAGGTCACCGCGGGCCGTGTATGCCTCGCGTAATGCCGCGGCCGACGCCCCGTCCTTCGGGTTGGCGTCGAGCGCGCGCTTGTAGCGCTCGATCGCGCCGTCGCGATCGCCGCGCGCTTCCAACACCTTGGCCGCGCGGATGTATTGTTCGGCCTTCGCTTCGGGGCTGGTTGCACGACTGGCCAACGCCTCGAGCGCGGCGAGTGCGGCGTCTGCGTCACCCGTTGACTGCCGGAGATGTGCCAATGCCTCGAGCGCAGCCGCATGCTGCGGATCGATCTCGAGTACGGCGTCGTAAGCGACCATGGCGCGCTCCGGCGAGCCGATCTGTTCCGAGAGCACTTTGCCGAGTTGCAAAAGTAGCGCTAGCCGTCGTGGCGCCTCGGTCACGAGCTTGAGCTGGCGCTCGTACAGCGCGGCGACGTTTTCCCAACGATCGAGCGCGCGGTAATGGCGAATCAACCCGGTCAACGCATTCTCGTTGGCCGAGTCGATCGAAAGCAAGCGCTCCAGCGCATCGGCCGCCTTCTCGTGGTTCAAGAACTCTTCGTCGTAGATCGCGGCAATGCGCTCCCAGAGCGCCACTTTTTGGCGCGGCGTGGCTGCCACCTCGGCTTGCTGCGCGAGGTTCGCCAGCAGTTCTTGAAAGCGACCGAGCTTGGAATACAGGCGATCGAGGCCGCGCAGAGCCTCGAGGCTCGTGGCATCGAGTAGCGCCGCGGCTTGGAAGCGTTTCAGCGCTTCAGTGTCGTCTTGTAAGTTGGTCTCGTAGACCTCGGCGATGCGGCACAGCGTCTTCAGTTTATCGTCGCCGCGCTGTGCGTCGGCCCGACGCTCCAAGATCTTCAAGAAGCTCTGGAAGTCCGAGGTTCGCTCGTAGATGCGCGCGAGCGCATCGCTCGCCTTTGCTTGCCCCGGATCTTCGCTCAAGAGCTGCTCGTACAGGGCGCGCGCGCTGTCCGTGTCGTTCAAACGGAGCTCGAGGATCTCTGCGGCTTCCGCTCGCAGCTCGCGGCCGTGAGCGGGCGAGGCTGCGGCGTCCGCACGGCGTGTCAGCACCATACCGAGCTCGGACCACTGCTGAGCCTTGCGGTAGATTTCGGTCATCCCCTCCAAGGCGACCTCGTCAGCGGGTTCCCGCTCGACCACCGACTGAAAGCAGGGCAGCGCCAGATCGGGCCGCTTCAGCTTTTCCACGTACCAATGCCCCATGCGGTTCCAGATCGCATTGCTGGTATCGACGTCGACGTCTTCGTCTTGTGCGCTGCTCGAGCAATTCGAGAGGACTTCGGCCCAGGCCTCCTGATTGCTGCCTGCGAGTCGCTCGATCTCGGCGATGACGGGTGCTTGGCTCGGGTCTTCACACAAAGCTTGCGTGAACGCGACCAGCGCTTGCTCCGTGTCACTCAGTTCGTGCTGGTACAGTTTGCCAATTTCGAACATCGCGCGGGCGCGCTCCTGGGCGCTGTCGGCCTGTTCGCTGCGAGCGAGCAGCATCTCGACGACCTCTTCGAACTTGCCGAGGCGACGCCGAGTGTCCTCGAGGCCGCTCCAGGTGACCCGGTCGCCCGGGTCCAGTTCGGTCAGCTGCAGATAGGCTGCCTCTGCCTTTTCCAGGTCTCGCGCGCCATCGCTGCATAGGCGCGCAACGCGAAATAGCAGCCCCTTCTTGGTCTCCCGGCCAGTATCGGTGGCTTCGATCGCGGATGCACCCTCGAGCAAGGCTTCGGTGACGCGCTGCACGTCGGCGCCGACCTCGACGCTGGCCTCCAGCTCCAATGCCGCTTCGTCGTTGCTCGGATCTTTCAGGAAAGCGTCTACTTTGGCCTCGACTTCGGCGCTGGTGATGCTGGCTGCGCGCTCTTTGACCAGCGCGGGCCGGGCGACCTCGAACAAGGCCAAGGCTTCGCTCGCGCTCCGCGGTCGGCGCGCGGGGTCTTTGTCGAGCAAGCGTAAGACCAGCTCATCCAACTCTTTCGAGACAAAGCCGGGCGGTGCGACGCTGCTGGGCGGCGGTGGCGAGATCGTGAGGTGCGCGAAGGCGGCCTCGAGCGCTGGTTTGTCGCCGAACAGCGGCTTGCCGCTCAAGATCTCGTACAACATCGCGCCGAACGAATAGACGTCGCTGGCGGCGTCCGCGAGCAGGCCGCGGATCTGCTCTGGCGCCACCGTACGCGGTGATCCGACGGTCGAAAACAGCTCGTTCCTGCCGCTGCCGACCCGCGCGCGAGCGCGCAAGCGATCGGTGCCCGCGTCGACCAAGAGCACGCGCTGCGAGCCGTCCGCGTCGCGCGTCAGCAGCACATTGTCGAGCCGTAAATCCCCGTGCGCAATCCGTCGGCCGTGCAGCGCGGCAAGTGGCTCCAAGATGCCACGGACCACGGCCTTGGCCTCGGTCAGGTGCATCGGGCCAGAACGCGAAATGCGCAGAGAAAGCGGCACTGCGTCAGTGTGCGCGTGCGCGACGACGTAGCGGCCAGAGACCATCCCCGCGCTCAGATGCCGAGTTAAGCCGTCGTGCGCAATTTGCGCGATCAGGCGAGTCACGGTCAGATAGCGCTGTAGACCGCGCTGGTCGCGGGTGGCTTCGCGCCGCAATACCTTGAGTCGATATTCCGCGCCGTCTTTCCGCGCCACGTAGGAAATCGCGAGCCTGCCTTCGCCGAGCTTGCGCAAAATCACGTACGGACCGAACTCCGAACCGAGCTTCAGCTCCTCGTCGAGCGCGACGCCAGTGATGCGCAGATCCAAGATCTTGGCGTTGACCTCGGCGCGGGTTGCCAAGAGCGCGTCGCACAGCGCCTCGATCGCATCGTGCTCCAGGCAGTGCGCGGTCAACGCTCCAGCGAAAGATGCCTTGGCGGCCATGCCCCCGACGCTTTCCGGTTCGAACCCCAAAACGTCTCGGCTCAGCGTCAATAGGTCCGGAAGCTCGAACAGACGCTCGAGCTCCGCGCGCAAGATTTCTGTCTCGATCATGATTGTTCTTGTGTCTCGGAGCGGTCAGGGCCTCGCCGCCGGCCGGGTGAGCCCCCGCCTGGCGAGACGAATGGCCGGGACCATAGCCGATTTCTGGCCTTGATTCGCCGCCTGTGAGAGCCTCGAGGCGTGAGCTCTGGCGCCCTCTTCGTGCAACGGGTAATGCCTTTGGCGGTACTGGCCATCGCTGCGATCTCGGTCCCTTTGCTGATGCTGTCAGCGACCGGCCTGCCCAGGTTGCAAGGCCTGCGCGAGGAGAAGGTCCGCGCCGAGGACGAGGTGTCGCGCCTGTCTCAGCAGATTTGGGAGCTTCGCGCCGAGGTCGCTCGAATCAAGGACGATCCGGCCGCGGTCGAGCGGGCCGCGCGGGACGAGCTAGGTCTGGTTCGCCGCACCGAAGTGGTCTTTCAGTTCCACGACTGACGCGTTCGGTCGAGCCGCGCGATGCGCCATTGAAGCCCGGCCCCAGAGGCCGCTACCATTCAGCCCGTGTCCGCAGAGTTAGCCCGCCGCCTGATCCACAGTGGTGCTTTGCCCGCGCAGGTGGAAGCCGCGCTTTTCGCGGCCGTCAATCGCGGGGTCTCATTGACGCAAGCGGTCAACGAGCTCTATCCCGAGCTCGTCGAGCTGCTCGAGCGAGCGCTGGATCGCAGCGATTTTCCGGCGATTCACACGGTTCGTCCGTTGCCCGACTTGGTCCGCGCGCTGCCGCTCGGGATGTGTGAACGGCTGCTCTCGCTACCCGTGCATCGCGATACGCGTAGCGATCGCGTGGACGTCGCGTCGGTCGATGTGCTCGACGGCCACGTCGCCAACGAATTTGCATTCCATCTGGGAGTGCCCGTGCGCGTGCTGCGAGCGCCCTTCGCGGAAGTCGTCGCTGCCCTGGAGGGATTACACGCTTCTGGGATCTTTCTTCCGGGGCTGTCGAAAATCCTAGCTGGCCGCCCGGCGGGGACGGCCGAGGCGTCCGAGCCAGGCTCTGCGCGTCTCGAACGTCGCAGCGAGCAGCCCCCGCTGCCGCTGATCAGAAGGTCGCTTGCGCCGAACCCGCCTTGGATCGCCGACGTTCCCGCTTTCTCCATCATCGAGCCGCCTGCGTTCGACGGCGACGAGGCCCTGGGCGAGCCGGTGCTGAGCTTGGGCCGCCCGAAGCCATTCGCGCCGGTCGAGCCCGAGGCTGCGGGGCCGCCTTGGACGCTCGAGTTCGAAGCGGCCATTCAGGCGCTGGACGCCGCGGACACCCCCGAACGCGTGGTGACGGGCCTGTGCGAAGGGCTTCAACCGGTCTGTGCGCTGGTCTTCGCAGTTCGCAATGCCAGCTTCGACGTCCGCGGCGGGAGCGCGGCACTGGGCTCACCAGCCGAGCTCCGGACGATCAGTGTGCCCTCGGGCAACGGGAGCTTGCTCGATGCGGCCACGCGCGTCGGGTTCTATCTGGGGCCCTTTGCGCAACTTTCGGCGCTGACCTCGTTGGAGGGCAAATGGAGCGCTCGCGCCGGCAGTGATTGCTACGCGCGCGCGGTCAACGTGTCCGAACGCCCGAGCTTGATCGTGCTGATGGCGGGCTTCAGCGAATCGACCGAAGCGACGCGACGCGCGGACGTCTTGTCACGCGCCGCGGGCAGTGCGCTGGAACGCATCGTTCGCCTGCGTAAGCGGGGCTGAACCATGACGGGTCCTGCCAAGCCGAGCGCGCTCGAATCGTTCCGCGAGTTGGCCCGGGCCGAGCTCGACGGACGCGACCCGGACTCGTTGAACAGCGAGACGCCCGAAGGCATCTTGCTGCGACCTCTTTATACGTCCGAGGATTTGGCGGGCATCGAGCACCTCGAGCAAAGTCCCGGCGCGTACCCCTTTCGGCGCGGACCGCGCGCCACCATGTACGCGTCGCGCCCTTGGACAATCCGGCAATATGCCGGGTTTTCCACAGCCGAGGAAAGCAACGCTTTCTACAAACGGAGCCTCGCGGCAGGCCAACGCGGCCTGAGTGTTGCGTTCGATCTGGCGACCCATCGTGGCTACGATAGTGACCATCCGCGGGTATCGGGTGATGTCGGCAAGGCGGGCGTCGCGATCGACTCGGTCGAGGACATGAAGCGGCTGTTCGACGGCATTCCGCTCGGCTCGACCAGCGTCTCGATGACCATGAACGGCGCGGTGCTGCCCATCCTCGCGAGCTACATCGTGGCGGCCGAGGAACAAGGATTCGGCCCCGCGACACTCAGCGGCACGATCCAAAACGACATTCTCAAAGAGTTCATGGTGCGGAACACCTTCATCTATCCGCCCAAACCCTCGATGCGGATCGTCGCTGACATCATCGAATACACGAGCCGGCACATGCCGCGCTACAACTCGATTTCGATCTCTGGCTACCACATGCAAGAAGCTGGAGCGACGCTCGATCTAGAGCTCGGCTTCACCCTGGCCGACGGGCTCGAGTACATCCGCGCCGCGTTGGCGCGCGGCTTGGCGATCGATCAGTTCGCGCCGCGGCTCTCGTTCTTTTTCGCGACTGGCATGAATTTCTTCATGGAAATCGCCAAATTGCGCGCCGCGCGCGCGCTCTGGGCAGAGCTCGTCCGAGAGCGTTTTGCGCCGTCCGATCCGCGTTCGCTCGAACTGCGCACGCATTGCCAGACGTCCGGCGTCAGTTTGACCGCGCAGGATCCGTTGAACAATGTCGTGCGCACGACGATTGAGGCGCTGGCCTCGGTTTTGGGCGGCACCCAGAGCCTGCACACCAATGCCTACGACGAAGCGTTGGCCCTGCCGAGTGAGCTGTCTGCCCGCGTGGCGCGCAACACGCAGCTGATCTTGCAACACGAGGCCGGCCTCACCAAAGTCGTCGATCCTTGGGGTGGTTCGTATTTCATGGAGGCGTTGACCCAAGAGCTGAGTGATCGCGCGCGGGCGGTGATCGACGAAGTCGAGGGTCTGGGCGGCATGGCGCGCGCGATCGAGCAAGGGCTCCCCAAACGCCGAATCGAGGAAGCCGCCACCCGCCGCCAGGCGCGTGTCGATCGCGGCGTGGACGTGATCGTGGGCGTGAATCGCTTTCTTTCGCCCCACGCGGAAGCGCTCGAGGTGCGCGTGGTCGACGGCCAAGCGGTGCTGGCGGCGCAGCGCGCGCGCCTCGCCGAGCTAAAAAAAGCACGCGTCGCCGAAGACGTTGCGGCGTCGCTCGCCGCCCTTCGCGCGCAAGCCGAATCCGGCGCGGGCAATTTGCTCGAAGCTAGCTTGGTCGCGGTACGAGCGCGCGCCACGGTCGGCGAAATTAGCGAAACTTTGGCGGACGTCTTTGGCCGCTACGAAGGCCGGAGCCATACTGTCACGGGCGTGTACGGGAGCTACTACCAAGCCGATGCCGAGTGGGCCGCGCTGCGCGCTCGCGTGGCTCGCTTCCGCGACACCAACGGGCGAAATCCGCGCATCCTGATCGCCAAGCTGGGCCAGGACGGACATGACCGCGGCGCCAAAGTCGTAGCCAGTGCGCTAGCGGATTTGGGCTTCGATGTCGACGTCGGACCGATGTTTCAAACCCCGGAGGAGGTGGCTCGCCAAGCCATCGACAACGACGCACATTTGGTTGGAATTTCCACCCAAGCAGGCGCGCACTCTAAGCTCGTGCCCGAGCTCGTGCGCGAGCTAGCTCGGCTCGGCGCCTCCGACGTGCGCGTGATCTGCGGCGGGATCATCCCAAGCGTGGATGAACCGGCGCTGCTTTCCGCAGGCGTGTCCTTGATCTTTGGGCCCGCCACCAAGCTGCCGGAGATGGCCGCGCAGGTGTTGAATTTGCTGGAGCGGCCGTGACTACGGTTCTGGAACTGGCGCAGGCGCTGATTGGCGGCGATCGACGAGCGCTGTCCAAGGCCATCACCTTGGTGGAGAGCTCGCGAACGGTCGACCGCGCCGCCGCGCGCGAGCTCCTCGCCGCGCTCGGCCCGGCGCGCGCGCCGACGTTCCGCATCGGGGTGACGGGCGTTCCCGGCGCTGGCAAGAGCACGCTGATTGACGTCCTCGGTCGCGAAGCGATTCGCGCCGAGCGCCGGGTTGCCGTGCTGGCAGTCGATCCCTCGAGTCGCCGGAGTGGCGGCAGTGTGCTCGGGGACAAGACGCGCATGTCGCGTTTGGCCGCAGAGGAAGCAGCATATGTTCGTCCCAGCCCCACGTTGGGGGTCATGGGTGGGATTGCGGCTCGCACCCGTGAAGTGATTTCGCTGTGCGAAGCCGCAGGCTACGACTTGATTTTCGTGGAGACGGTCGGCGTCGGCCAATCCGAAGAGCAGGTCGCGAGCTTGGTAGACTGCGTGCTCTTGGTCTTGCTCGCAGGCGCTGGTGACGAAATCTCCAGCATGAAGCGCGGCATCTTGGAGGCAGCAGATGTGCTCGCCTTCAACAAGGCCGACGGCGAGCGAGTGGCCACCGTGACCAATGATGCCGCAGCTCTGCGCGCGAGTTTGGCGGTTAGCCACGGTGAGCGGGTCCCGCCCGTACTGGTCGTCAGTGCGCTCGATGGCGTCGGTGTCCCGCAACTTTGGGGGACGCTCTGCGCTCATCTCGCCGAAGCCGAGTCAGCGGGCACGTTTCACGAGCGACGGGCTCGGCAACGTGAAGAATGGTTCGAGTCAGCGCTCGAGGAAGCGCTTCGGGAAGCGTTTGCACATCGCCCGGGCGCTGATCAGGCGCGCCGCAGCGCAGAAGCAAGCGTGGCCGACGGCACCCTATCGCCCCCGGAGGCCGCGCGGCGGCTCGTGGCGACGGTGCTGACCGGCTCGCCGCAGGATCTAGAAGGACAATGAAGCAGCAGCGCTAAGGGAGCGATTCGCAGCCGAGCGCTGGTTCGTCGAGGCGTAATATTCGTCCAGCCAGTTCTCCAAACGATGCTCGGCAGCTTCTTCGGATAAGCCACTGCGTTGCGCCAGAAACGCCACGAAGTCGGGCGGTGGAAAATCGGGGTTGGGGGATAGGTTCATGGCTTGGGGCCGTTGGGGGTGAGGGGTTGAACTGCGAGGCTCTCAAATAACGCGCCTGCGTGACCTTTCTTAAGCAGCTAACGTGCCAAGCTTGTGGCAATTGTGTCGTTCCGTGTTCCCGGGCGGTTCGCCCGCGGTTTTCGTCAGGGTGAGCCCGGGCGCGGCAGCAGAGCCCATGGCAAAAGCGGACAATGTCGCTCCGCTGCCGCGCCACAGAAGGCGGCGGCTGATTACGCGCTGGGCAGGGTCGTGGACCATTCGCGCATGGCTTGGTCGCCGGGGCGGTCCACGTGAACCTTGTCATCGACCGAGGTCACCCAGCTCAAGGGGATGAAATGGCGCGGCGCCTTCGGCGCGCGGCTTGAGACTCACGTTTGCGCACGCTCGGCTGGTGATCGCTGGGCCGCCCGCGCGTTGCCCGGGGAAAGCACGCGCCCGTTCGGTCGGTTCTCGTAGGTCTCCATCTCTTTTGGCTGATCGCGATCTGGTCATCCAAGACTTTTCGCTCGTTTTGGTTCCGGGAATGCGGCTGGGCTGTCTTCCGCGCGCCGGGGCGCGAGGACGCGCGGCGCTGCGCGCGCACCGAGACGGAGAGCCGGGCGTGCGGCGGTGCGCGCGCACCGAGAGGAGAGCGGTTAGGGGGGGAGGGCGGCGAAGGCGGCGATTATGGCGGGGGGGGCTTGCACGAGTTCAATCAAGACGCCTTCGCCCGAGCGTGGGGCTTCCGTGCTCGGCTTCGGGTGCATGAAGCACACGTCGTGTCCGGCGGCGCCCTTGCGGATCCCGCCTGGAGTAAAGCGCACGCCTTGATCGCTCAGCCAGCGGTGGGCAGCGGCCAAGTCGTCCACCCACAATCCCAGGTGGTTTAGCGCGGGTTCGTGCACCTTCGGCTTTGCGTCGGGGTCCAGCGGCTGCATCAGGTCGAGCTCCACGCGCGTCGGGCCCACGCCGAGTTCCAGGATCGCCTCACTGACGTTCTCGCTCACACTCTCGAATTCCGCGCGCACCTCGAGTCCGAGTAGACTCGACCAAAGCTCCAGCAGAGGTTGCTTGTCGAGCGCGCCGATCGCAATCTGTTGGACGCCGAGGATACGAAACGGACGCGGGCTCATCGCCGGATCAGGGGTAGCGGGCCTGAAGGCCGCCTTGCAGCTCGAGCTGGGTGTGAATGGCTCGCAAAATCCCGGTGGTCAACCCGGCGTCGATGAAGAAGCCGACGTAGCGGGAGATGTCGATTTGCGGCCCCGCCGCCAAGTGAATCAACAGATCCTTCTTGTACTCCGGGTTGTAGCCCGGGTAGCTGACCGTGCCCGCTCCACCCTCGAACTCATAGGCCAGCGCCGGCTCGATGAAAATCTTGAAGGCGGAATCGCTCATCGTGTAGATGCGAGCCCCCGCGCCCAAAATCTTGACCGGCAAGGTGTCGGTTTGCGTTTCACCGGAGAGGCCGAGCCGCGTGAAGACGTAAGGCTCGAGGAAATCGAGCGGCGCGAAGCTGGCGGCGATATCGATCGCCAAAGGCGCGCCGTGCCCACAAAACTTCTGCTGATCCTTGGGCGCCTTGCTCGCATCATACGGGCTGCACAGCGGCGACTGATCGTAGCGAAAGACCATATTGTAGCCACCGACCAGACCGACGCGCAGCCCGAACTGCATGCTGTGTCCGAATGGATCTTTGTCCGCTGCTGGTTCAGCCGGTTTGTCAGATGCAGGTTCAGTCGGTTTGTCGGTTGCAGGTTCAACCGGCTTGTCTGCTGCATGGGCGGGCAGCGACAGCGAGGTCAGCAAGGCCGAGAACCGCAGAAAACTTCGAACTTTCAAGGCTAGGACGATAAACGATCTGCGGTCTGCCCGCCATCGCGCTCCGGTCTTTGCCGGGAATGCCGCGCTTGTCCGCGGAAATCGCGAAAGGCAGGATGCTCAGCGCTTGGGACTGCGCGCCGTGCCGGCGCTCGTCCACTCACGCTCGCCGCCGAGCGCAACCCACTTCAGGACCACCGGGCCCGCGCTCGTGCTGAGCGTGACTTGGCCGTCGGCGCCGAAGCCGCCCGGAGCGGGCAGGGCAAGCGTCGCTTCACCGCGAAGTTTAGCGATCCCGCTTTCGTCGCAGAGCAACGCCAAAATGCCGAGGCCGGCCAGCATGGGTACGGTGCCGCTCGGAATGTACGGAGCAACGATGGCGCGCACCGTATCGTTCAGCTCGGGCGCGCGGCGCGCGAACCAACGCACGTCATCCAGCGAATCGAGCACGAGCACACTCGGGGCGGCGGGCCTGCCGCGCTTGGAAACCACCGGCAAGGTCTGAGCATCCACGAACGGGTGCGCCTTGGGCGCCTCGATCGCGACCAGCTTCTGCCCTTCGGCTTCTTTCGATTTACTCTTGGACTTGCGCACGATCAACACGTCGTCGGTCGGTAGTGTGCGCGGCACGGTGACCCGCACCGGGCGCTTGAACGAACGCGGATCGCCGACCGTGCCGGTTGCGACGGAAAATGCCAAGGTTTCGGCCGAGGCAACCACGAAGCGCTGCGCGCTGGCAGGGAAACTCGGCTCCGGGTCGAACGTGCGCAGCGAGACGCCACCGTCGTTCGGTGGTGGGTAAAGCTCGCCGGTGACCAGCCGCGGATCGGGTTCGAGCAAACGAGCGCCGGTGGCCACGAGATCGACGAGGGCCCCGGATTGAGCGAGCACTTCGAGCGCCTGGCGTGAGGGAGGTGCCACCAGCAGATCGAGCTTGGGAGGCACGCGCTTGCTCTTGAGCAAGGCTGCAGCTGCCAACAGATCGCGTAAGGAGGCGCCCGAGTCTCCGCCCAAGATCACCTGGCTCACGGGCTTCCCGGCAATCTCGCGTACCGGCTTGACCACGCCGTCCTCGTCGAGCACGAGCGGATCGACGGCAGACAGATCGACACTGATCACGTCATCACAGGGCGCGCCGGGATCGGGTAGCAGTCCACGGTGCGCCTTCGAGCGGCGTTGATCGCGCAGGTAGACCTCGGTCTTCTCGTCGCTGACGAACACGGCGGCGGACGCCCCGAGCTGCGGCGCGAGGGCCGCCAGCACGGCTCGATCGGAAACCGACAGCAGGCGCGCACTCGGCCCCGCGAACTCGATCACCACTGGCGCCTGATACTCGGTGTCGACTCGGCGAATCGCATCGCCGAGACCGCGCCGGATCAACTCCAACCCGACGTCACGCACGCACACGAAGGGACGGACGCGGCCCGAGAGTAGCACTTGCACGCTGCGCGGCGGCCGCACGAGTACGCTGCCGGTGAGCAACGCCTCCGCCAACTGCGAGGGCGGCACGACCAAGGTCAGCATGCCCGCACCGCCCACCGAGGCCAAGCGCGGCTCGTCGGTGAGCGCCAGGCGTGCGGGGCTGCCGAAGCGCTCGAGGTGCACGGCTGCGGGGAAGCCAATGCCCGGGCGCGCAATCAGCATGCCCAAGTTGAGCGCGTCCTTCAGGCCACGCAGGCTCAAGCCGGGTGACGTATCGGACAGCGCGGTGACACAGCGCGTGTCGTACGCAATCGCCACTTCGACCGCACACTTCTTCGCTCCCACAAGCGCCGGCTCGGCGAGTGTGCGATCGGGTTCTCTCGCTAGGACGACTTGGTCGACCTTCACCCGAACGAGATCGCCGTTCAGGTTTGGATCATCCGCGCGTCCGGCGAGGATTTTCTGGGTCATGGTGCGGGGCGGATCCCCCGCTCGCGCACGCATCGGAGTGGCGTGGAAAGTAGCCGCTGCCCCCAAGCAGGGTCAAGGACGGCGACACGGCGCCCCGCCTAGACGGCGATCACCCGGCTTTATCGCGGCCGCAAGTCACCTCGGTCCCCGAGCCCGCCCACCCGCCAGGGGCTTTGTTGAGCCGGCCAGTGGGCCAGCATGAATTGTTTCGGCTTTTTCTTGCTCGTATCGACGGTCGCGTTTTGAAAATTCACTTGAGGAGAGGATTCGGGCTAACCTGCGGCCATGTTCAAAGAGGCGTTGCAGAGCGTCGTCGACGGCACGGACGGCGGCATCGCGGGTCTACTGATGGATTTCGAAGGCATTCCCTTGGAGAGCTATGCCAAGGCGGGCGCCGTGATCGACATCGAAACCGTGGGCGCCGAAGTGAGCGTGGTGGTGAAGGGCATTCAGCGCGCCACGGAAATGCTCGACGCCGGCGAGACCCGCGAGGTCTCGTTCAAGAGCGACAAAATGATTACGCTGATTCGCGTCGTCAACGAGGGTTATTTCGTCGCGCTGACGCTCACCCCGGAGGCGAATCTCGGCAAGGGCCGCTACTTGCTCCGCCTGCTGGCGCCCAAGCTCGCTGAAGAGCTCGCGGCCTGAGGTGGCGGAGGCCAAGCGAAAGTCCCGCGGGGGCACGCTTTCAGTCGTCCCCGACGGCGCGCCCAAGCCACGTCTACGCGGCGCGGTGCGCGTATTGGTGCTCAGCGGTCCGAATCTCGATCGCCTGGGCAAACGTGAGCCGGAGATCTATGGCAAGGCGACCCTGGCGGAGATCCACGATCAGATCGCGGCCGCCGCAGCGCTTCGTAATACGCTCGTCGATTGTCGACAGAGCAACCACGAAGGCGCCCTGATTGACTGGATCGGAATGGCTGCCGAGGATGGCTTCTCCGGAATACTGCTCAATCCCGGCGCCCTGACTCACACCTCCTACGCCCTCTACGATGCGCTCAAAGGTTCGAGCTTGCCCACGGTGGAGGTGCACCTCTCGAATCCGGACGCGCGCGAGGCGTTCCGTAAGAATTCACTGGTCGCGCCCGCGTGCGTCGGTAGGGTCGCTGGCTTCGGCGGCGCCTCCTATACGCTCGCGCTGACGGGCCTGTTGGATCGTCTGCAAGGTTCATAGCAAAAACGCGGTGCTCGGCGATGTCGCACCGCGTCGGAACCGCGCACAATATTTCGCGGTTCGGCTAAAGCCGAGCCGCAAGAACGAGCGAGTTGTCAGGCGCGATTCGTGTGAGTAACTTCCCGCTCCCTCGAGCGCGCAGGACCCAAACGAAAGTGGTCAAGTGACCACCAAACACTGCCCTGTCACCGCCCGCTCCGACGTGGCCCCTTCGGCACAGGAAAATTCAAACCATGCAGCTTCCGCTTGATCAACTCCAGAGCCTGCTCAAAACGCTCGAAGAAGGCGGCGCGTCCGAGTTCGAATACGAAGACGACCAGGTGCGCTTGAAGGTCGCGATGGCGCGCGGGCAGGCGCCGATCGTCAGCAGCATCAGCGCAGCGCCCTCGCCGGTCGCGGCCGCCGTTCCGCGGATCGAAGCTGCCGACCCGAGCGTCGTGTTCGTGACATCGCCCTTCGTGGGAACCTTCTACAAAGCGCCCTCTCCAGAGGCGGACCCGTTCGTTGCGATCAATGGCTCGGTCAAGAAGGGTCAGACCCTGTGCATCATCGAAGCCATGAAGTTGATGAACGAGATCGAGGCCGAGTTCTCCGGCACGGTACTGGAAGTGCTGGTCGACAGCGGCAAGAGCGTCGAGTTCGGCCAGAAGCTATTCAAAATCAAGAAGAGCTGAGACTCAGCCATCCATGTTTCGAAAAGTACTGATCGCAAACCGCGGTGAGATCGCCATCCGCGTGATTCGCGCTTGCCGCGAGCTCGGCGTTGCTACCGTCGCGGTGCACTCCGAGGCCGACGCGCATGCATTGCACGTGCGCTTCGCGGACGAAGCCGTGTGCATCGGACCGGCCTCGGCCTCACTCAGCTATCTGAACATCCCGGCCATCATCAGCGCAGCGGAAATCACCGCCGCGGACGCGATTCATCCGGGTTACGGTTTCCTATCGGAGAGCACGAAATTCGCGCAGGTAGTAGAGCGATGCGGGCTCAACTTCATCGGTCCTTCCTCTGAAGCGATGGCGCAGTGGGGCGACAAGCTGCGTGCGCGCGAGGCCGCGCAACGTTTCGGCCTGCCGCTTTTGCCTGGTAGCGTCGCGCTGACCAGCTTCGAGCACGCCGAATCCGAGGCCACCCGCGTCGGTTTTCCGGTGATGATCAAGGCGCGCGGAGGGGGTGGCGGGCGCGGGATGCGCATCGTCCGCACCATCGCCGAAGTGCGTCGCGCGTTCGAGTCAGCCACGGCCGAGGCGATGAACGCGTTCAAGAACCCCGAGCTCTACCTCGAACGCTTCGTCGAGCGACCGCGCCACATCGAGTTTCAGGCGTTGGCCGACAAGCACGGACAGGTTTGGACGTTGGGCGAGCGTGAGTGCTCGCTACAGCGCAAGAATCAGAAGCTGGTCGAAGAGTCACCCAGCCCCGCGATGACCGATGAACTTCGGCTCCGCATGGGTGAGGTGATTCGGCGCGCGATTTTGGAGACTGGCTACACCTCGCTCGGCACGCTCGAGTTCTTGATGGACGAGGATCGCTCGCTCTACTTCATGGAAATGAATACGCGCGTACAGGTCGAGCACCCCGTCACGGAGATGGTCACCGGCGTCGATCTGGTGGTGGAGCAGATTCGAGCCGCCGCGGGCGAAAAGCTGACCCTGCCCGATACCAGCGCCTGGAAGCTGCGTGGCCACGCCATCGAGTGCCGCATCATGGCCGAAGACCCGCGCACCTTTGCTCCCTGGCCGGGCAAGATCACGGAGTACCATCCGCCAGGCGGCGCCGGCGTGCGCGTCGATTCAGGCGTGTTTGGCGGCTGGACCGTGCCACCGCACTACGATTCGCTGTTGTCCAAAGTGATCGTGCACGCGCCCACGCGCGAGCAAGCGCTCGTGCGCATGCTCGGCGCGCTGGACGAGTACATCATCGGAGGGATTCGGACCAACATCGACCTACACAAGCAGCTCCTACGCCTGCCCGAAGTGATGGAAGGTCGCATGACCACTCGCACCGTCGAAAACTTCATGGCCGAACGCGCCGCCGAACGCGCGAAGGTCAACTGAGTCCGCAACGAGCAGGAGAGGGGCGATCGCAGCTCCGCATCGCACCTCGTAGAGTGCGCTATTCCCGCTCGGAGCGTTCCCTGATTTTTCTAACCGCCAAGCCGCAGAGTCCTTACAGCGGCGGGCCGCGCGATCTATCCACCTGAGAACACAGAGAGAATTTGGTGGGTTAGCGATGCGTGGCGCGGGCTCACGTTGTTTATTCATGACTCCGCGTGGCCAATGGGGCACGCGTAAACTAAAGCGGAAAACCGAGCAGCAAACGGGCCTGGACGTACTCGTTTTGGTCCAAGTCAACGTGGCGGCCTGCGGTCGCACCTTTGAATGCGACGACCTGCGGCTGGATGGCCAGCGTGAGCCAAAAGCGCGTGCTTGCGTACGAGACGGTTGGCCCGAGGTAGAGCACCGAGCGATCGAGCTGCCCGGAGTAGGCGTTTTCGTTCCGAACCTCGATGCTCGTCGCCAAGTTCGGAGTCCAGAAATAGCCGGCACCGGCGGTCGCGCCGAACGAAGCCACGAAGCGTGACCGGAGCTCGAGTTGCTCCACTCCGCCGCCGACCAAGTTGAACGCGAGCAGCAGCGAGCCGAGCTGCTTGTCGACGATCGCTCGAGCTTCATAGCCTACGAGCAAGGGGCCGGCTTGGCCCTCGAGCAAGAGCGCGCTGCCAACGGCGTCGGTCGTCGGATCGGAGAACTTGTATTTGAACTGGGCCGATAGCGACTGAAAATCCGTCGTGCTCAGGCGAGACCTGAGCGTCGCTCCCGGGATGACGATGTCCTCGGTGGTGCTCGAGGCATTCCAGAACAGCGCAGCCTGCAGATTCTTGAGCAGGCCGAGTTGGAAGCCGAGCCGCGCTTCGAGGCGGCTATAGTAGTCGACGCGGCCAGCGCGCTCGGTAGTCCAGGGCTGTAGCTCGGCGAGTCCGGGGTTCAACACCGCTGATTCGTAGCCGAAGCCGAAGTGGCGCTCGGTGGCGGCCGCGCTTGCCGAAACGGTCAGGCAAACGAGCCCTGCCTGGCAAATGAATACCAATGATTTCATGATTTTGCCGGCCGGCTTCGAGTGCTGGGTTTTTTCCGGCCGACGTTCTCGGCGGCGAAGGCCGACGGGCACTCGGCATTCACGGGGCACGCTGCGCAGGCAGGCTTGCGCGCCGCGCAGATGCGCCGACCGTGAAAGATCAACGTGTGCGAAAGCATGTCCCAATCGCTGCGGGGAAAGAGCGCCATCAGGTCTCGTTCGATATCTGCTGGTTCGGTGTGTTTCGTCCAACCCAGGCGCTGACTGATGCGTTGAACGTGGGTGTCCACCACGACACCCTCCGGGGTGCCGAACGCCACTCCGAGCACGACATTGGCGGTCTTGCGTCCGACGCCGGGCAGCTTCACGAGCTCGTCGAGCGTGCGGGGCACTTCCCCTTGATGCTCGTCTAGCAAACGTTTGGAAAGCCCGATGATGTTCTTGGTCTTCTGTCGATACATGCCGATTTTGCTCAGCACTCGTTCGACTTCGGCCGGCTCTGCATTGGCCAATGACTGGGGGGTCGGCCAACGCTCGAATAGCTCAGGGGTGATCTTGTTGACCATCACGTCGGTGCTTTGCGCCGATAGCACCGTGGCCAAGATCAACTGAAATGGACTCGTGTGATCGAGCTCGCAATGCGCGTCACTGTGCCGTTGTCGCAGCTTGGCGTAGGTGGTCGCGACCAACGCGGGGTTGGTCGCGGCCTTCTTGGCTGTCCGCTGCTGCTTTTTGGAGGGCGGGGCAGCCGCGGCGGGGCGCTTCGTCCCGGCCGAAGGTGTGCGCGCCGGGGCGGGCTTTTTGGCCGCCTTTTTAGGCGCCTTCTTCGCCGCCATCGCCCGAGCCTTGGCCGTCGTCGCCGGAGGTCGTGGGCGGCTCGACACCCTCTGGGGTCGCAGCGCCTTCCGACGACGCGTCCAATGCGCCTTCCTCGGACCCTTCCTCGGTCTCGCCCTCGAGCGGCGCGTCGTTCTGCCCCTCGTTGATGGGCTCGATCGCGACCACGCGCTCGTCGTCTTCGATACGCATCACCTTTACGCCTTGGGCGTTGCGCCCGGTCTCGCGGATGCCCTCGATGGGGGTACGGATGGTTTGACCGCGATCGGTGATGATCATCACCTCGTCTTCGGGCTTGACCATGGCGATGCCCACGACCGGACCATTGCGATCGCTGGCGTCGATCAAGATGATGCCCTTGCCTCCGCGGTTCTGAATCCTAAATTCCTCGATCGGAGTGCGTTTGCCATAGCCCCGCTCACAGACCGCAAGCACGAATTTTCGTTCGGCGTCGGTGCGCGCAAGCCCGACCACCGCGTCGCCCTCGTCCAGGTCGATCGCCTTGACGCCCGCGGTGGCGCGGCCGGTGGCGCGCACTTGCTCCTCATCGAACCGGATGCTGATGCCCGTCTTGGTGGCTACGAAGAACTCGGCGGTGCCGTCGGTGACGATGGCGGTAAATAGCTGATCATCGTCCGCGATTCGTACGCCGATGATGCCCTTGTCGCGGAAATTCTCGTATTCGACGAGCTCGGTCTTCTTAATCTGCCCGCCGCGGGTGATGGTGGTGACGAATTTTCCCGCTTCGACCTTGTCCACCGGGGTGATGGCCGCGATCTTCTCGTCGGCCTCCATCTCGATGAAGTTGATGATCGCGCGTCCCTTGGCGTTCCGGGCGGCCTGCGGGATCTCGTACACCTTCTTCACGTACACTTTGCCGCGGCTGGAGAAGAAGAACACGAAGCTGTGCGTCGAGGCGATGAACAGCTGCGTCAGGAAGTCGTCGTCGCGGGCCTCCATGCCCTTGTTGCCTTTGCCGCCGCGCTTTTGCGCCTGATACATCGAGACGGGTGTGCGTTTGATGTAACCCGAGTGCGAGATCGTAACGACCATGTCCTCTTCTTGGATCAGGTCCTCGATTTGAATCTCGGCTTCGTTGTCGATGATCTCGGTGCGGCGCTTCTCGCCATGCTTGAGCTTGACCTCCTCCAACTCACGGACGATCACCTGCATCAGTAAATGCTCTTCGGCCAAGATCGCGCGAAGTCCAGTGATCGTGTCGGAGAGCTCGCCGTATTCGGTCGCCAGCTTGTCTTGCTCGAGGCCGGTCAAGCGCGCCAAACGCATGTCCAAGATGGCCTTGGCCTGACGCTCGCTGAGGCGATAGTCGGTGATCTTCGCGGCGGCCTCGATTTCCGCCTCGGGTCGACCTGCTCGGCGTACGAATGCTTCCAGGCCTTTGAGCGGCAGGGCCATCAAGCGCGTTTGGGCTTCGTCGGGATCGGGTGATTCTCGGATCGTCTTGATCACGAGATCGACCTCGGTGACCGCCATGCCTAGGCCTTCGACGATTTCACGCTGGCCCTCGGCACGGGTGAGCTCGAAGCGCGTGCGGCGGCTGATCACCTCACGCCGGTGCTCGATGAAGCGCTCCAGCGTTTGCTTCAGATCCAGCACCTCGGGTCGCGAATCCACGATCGACAAGTTGATGATGCCGAAGGACGATTGCATGTCCGTCAGGCGGAACAGCTGGTTCAACACCACCTGCGGGAAGACGTCCTTTTTGAGCTCGAGCACGAGCCGCATGCCGTCGCGGTCGCTCTCGTCGCGCGCTTCCTTGATGCCCTCGATGCGTTTGTCTCGCATCAACTCGCCGATCTTGGCGTGCAAACGGGCCTTGTTCACTTGATACGGCAGCTCCGTCACCACGATCTGTTCGCGATCGTTCGAGCCGATGACTTTCTCGACCTCGGTGCGTGAACGCATGACGATCGAGCCGCGTCCGGTCTTGTATGCCTGATAGATGCCGGATCGGCCGTAGATCATGGCGGCGGTCGGAAAATCCGGGCCCTTGATGTCGAGCATCAGGTCCTCGACGCCGGACGCTGGATTGCCGATCAGCCGGATCGTCGCGTCGATCACCTCCACCAAGTTGTGCGGTGGAATGTTGGTCGCCATGCCGACGGCAATGCCGCCCGAGCCATTCACCAGCAGATTCGGAAAGCGCGAGGGGAGGACGGTGGGCTCCTCACCCGACTCGTCGAAGCTAGGCGAGAAATCGACCGTCTCTTTCTCGATGTCGGCCAAAAGCTCCATCGAGATGCGCGCCAAGCGGCACTCGGTGTAGCGATAGGCTGCCGCGGGGTCGCCGTCGACCGAGCCGAAGTTGCCTTGGCCATCGATCAACATGTGGCGCATCGAGAAGTCTTGCGCCATGCGCACGAGCGCGTCGTACACGCTGGCATCGCCGTGGGGGTGATAGTTGCCCAGCACCTGACCGACGACTTTCGCGCATTTGCTGTACGAGCCGCCGGGCGTCAGATTCAAGTCGCGCATCGCGAACAGGATGCGCCGGTGCACGGGCTTCAGGCCGTCGCGTACATCGGGGATGGCGCGCCCGATGATCACGCTCATCGCGTAATCCAGGTACGAGGTCCGCATCTCGTCCTGGATGCCGATCGGATGTTCCTGCGGGTTATTCGGAGGTTCGTTTTCCAAGTTAGGACGGAAGTACCGCGGGAATCCGCCGGTTACAAGCCTTCGGACCCCTCTGTTTGCCCGCTCAAATCCATTACGATTTCAGCTTGTTACAGCTCAAAATCCGCACCCCAAAACCCACCTCCGACATGCTCTCGCGCCGCGCTCTCAGCGCCGCCCACTTCACCTGAAATGGCCGGCTCCCCGACGAGAGAATTAGCCACCGAGCCGCACAGATCGCAGCGGAAGAGCGCCGAGGGGATTGGGGTTAGCGCGCGCATCCAGCACGCCATTTTCTACGACGTGGACCGTCGTTCAGACGGAACCCTAGACCTCTCGTTTGATCCCTGCGAATCGGCGGTTCATCTCTGGGCGCCGCCGCGAGTGAGGTTTTGATTACATCCGAGCAAACGAGCGCTTTTTGGTGAACGATGCGAGCCGAAGCTGCGCACTAGCACTCCGTGATTGGCCGCTCAGAGCGACCCAAAAAATCTCCCTCCCTTCTGTCTCTGCGATCTCTGCGGCTGCTAGCTAACTCACTCGCGTCGACCGAATCATTGAACTACGGCGAGCCGCCGTTCATATCTGGCACCCGACAATCATCGCTGCGGGACGAGAGAGCAAGCGAGCTCTAGTTCCGCGACCCCCCCCCAGGATTGCCTACGAGTTACCCGCCGGACGAACCCGGGATCGCCCGGCGCCCCACTCGGCGGCTAAAAATCTGGGAGCCGCGCCAAGTGCGCTTTGAGGCGGCTGTGCGAGCTAGAAGAAGTTGCCGATCGTGAACTCGAACACGCTGTGTTCTTCATACGGCAATGGTTTGAGTGGAAAGCCCCACTCGAACCGCAGCGGGCCGAGCGGCGAGAACCAACGAATGCCGAAGCCGACCGACGTGCGCAAGGTAGTGAGGCTCGACCAACCGTTGAAGCACGGGCTGATGGCGTCATACTGAATCGCGGCACCGCCTGCTTTACAGTAGTTGGTCTCCAAGTTCCAAGCGTTGCCCGCGTCGGTGAAGATCACGCCGCGCACACCGACGGACTCGACGATCGGGAACTCCAGCTCCAGATTTTGGAAGTACTCCAAGTTGCCGCCGATCTGCGCGCCTTGGAAGATCGGGGCGCTGTTCGGATCGGTCGACTGGGTGAGCCCGATACGCGGACCGATGGTGCGGAAGCGAAAGCCGCGCACGTCCAAGATGCCGCCCAGGAAGAAGCGCGCGAAAATCGGCACGCCGTCGTTGGAAGGGCTCGTGACGTGGCCCGCTTCGGTGTTCAGCTTGAGGACGAAACCCGCGCCGAGCGGGTAATAGAAGCGACCGATGAAGCGATGCTTCAAGAACTGGTTCTGGGAACCAAGTGCCGCCGCCGCGAGTTCGCT
This sequence comes from Pseudomonadota bacterium, assembly GCA_037200885.1. Taxonomy (GTDB): domain Bacteria; phylum Myxococcota_A; class Polyangia; order Polyangiales; family Polyangiaceae; genus PMG-095. The sequence goes on along the minus strand of JBBCIN010000002.1, from coordinate 1,031,640 downwards.
GGAGGCGTACAAATAGACGCCGCTCGTCGGGAACAAGCGATTGTCGCGAGTGTCCAGCGTCAACGCGGGGCGGATGCTGGAGGTGAGGCCGTCATTGAAAAGATTGGCGAGCGGCAGCTGCGTGAACACGCTGGTCGCGCTGCTGGTTCCGAGTAGCGTCGAGGTCGCGCCCGTCGACACGCGATCGAGCGAGGCCGTGTAGGTCACGCTGGCGTTCAGCTCCGGCTCGATCAGCGGGTAACCGAAGGTGAGCGCGCCGCCCTTGCTGGACTGCGAAAAGTCGTTGTACACGCGGAGCTGATCGTAAAGATCGATGCTCGAGTTGAACAGGCTGTCCAGGAAGTAGGGCTCGAAGAACCGGATACTGACCAATTGCCGCAGGCTGCTGACCTGCGCCTGGAGCGACAAGCTTTGCCCGTTGCCGAATAGGTTTGCCTGCTGCACCTGCGCGGTGGCGATGAAGTTCTCGATACTGGAGAAGCCTGCGCCGACCTGAAAGGTACCGGTCGGTTTTTCGGCGACCTCGATGTACACGTTCATCTTGTCCGGGGCCGAACCGGCCTCGGTCGAGACGTCGACGCGCTCGAAGTAGCCGAGCGCCGTGGCGCGACGCTTGGAGCGTTCGAGCTTGGTCTCGCTGAAGAGCTCACCCTCGGTGACCTCCAGCTCGCGGCGAATCACCTTGTCGCGCGTCTTGGAATTGCCGCGAATCTCGATGCGCTCGAAGTACACCAGGGGACCGCGCTCGACCGGAACGGTGACGTCGACCTCGTGGGTCTCGGGGTCGAGCTGGGTCTGAGGGTTCGCCTCGACGTTGGCGTAGCCGTGGTCGCGGTACAGCGTGCGGATCGACTGCAGGTCCTCGAGCAACTCGGCGCGATTGAAGAATTGGCCCGGCTCCGAGCGGACCATCATCCGTAAATTGCGGCGGCCGTCGATCGGCTCTACTTCCGTGCCGCCCGCTCCACGTTCGTACACGCGAAGCTGGCGGATCTTGTAGCGCGGACCTTCGTCAATCGTGATTGAGACTTCGATGCCGTTGCGGTCCGGCGTCAGCATGATGCGCGGAGTGCTGATCGTGACCGAGAGGAAGCCGCGGTCGTAGTACATCGCGCTCAGAACGGCGATGTCTCGCTCGAAGGCGTCCTGGCGGAACGGGCCACCCGAGCCGAACGCGAAGAAGCCGGCGTTGCCGGTGAGCATCAGCGAGCGCAGCTCGGCGCTGTCCACGTTCTGGTTGCCGATGAAGGTGATGCGCCGAACGCTGACCTGGCCGTGCTCGGTGATCTTGAACTTGATCTCGACCTCGTTGTTCTTCTGAGGCACGACCTCGTTCTGAACTTCGGCCAGGAAATAGCCCTTTTCCGCGTACATATCGCGGATCTTCTGCACGGTGCGACGCACCGCAGGCAGGCTCAAGATCGTGTTGGCCTTGATCTCGATCCCTTCATTCAGGTCATCTTTCGAGATCTCTTCGTTGCCTTCGAAGGTGATACTGGAAATGCTTGGGCGTTCGCGCACCACGAACCTGAGCTCGACACCTTCGTCGTGGCGGTCCAGGTCGACTTCGATGTCGTCGAAGAAGCCGGAGTTCCAAAGCTCCCGAACATCCTGCGTCAGTGTCTCGGGCTTGAAGGGCTGCCCCACGCGCTCCCGGACATAGGTGAGGACGTCCGCAGCCGTGACCCGCCGATTGCCCAGAACTTGAATCTTCTGCAACGGCAGCCCGCGCGCCAGTTCGGCCTCTCCCGCGGGTAGGCTCGCGCCGGCGGGCGGCTCGCTCGGCAAGTCTGCATCGGCGGCTGGCGCGCTTGGCTCGCTGGCGGGCGCCTTGTCGTTCGGGGCTGCTGCACTGCCGGCCGTAGCTGCGCCTGCTGCGCCCTGGGCGAACGCGGTAGGCACCACGAGCAAGGACAGCGCAAAAACGAGAATGAAGCGCGTCCAAGCTTGGCAGCGAGCGGCAAAGATACCTTGCATTTGACCGGTCGAATCGTGCCTTCAGGTGCGTGCCAAAGTCTGCTGCCGGAGTCTCGGGAGCGCCCCGCGTAGCGCGGACCCAGGCTTGTCTCAAGCCGGGCCGGAAAAAGCCAGGCAAAACCGTCCAAAACCGTCGTTCGTAGCGAAAATACCGCGGCCCCGCGTAGGGCGGGCACTCGAAATAACGCCCAAATCCGCCTGCTGGCCGGATTGTTTCATCAAGCAACGCTCACACGTCGAGCTCACCCACGCCGACTTCGTCTGCGCGATTCATGATGAAGTTGAAGCGCGCAGACGCATCTTTGCCCATCAACTCGCTGACGATGCGATCCGTTTCGAGCGCGTCCGCGATGTTCACGCGCAGCATGCGGCGCGTCTTTGGATTGAGCGTGGTGTCCCAGAGTGTCTTGGCCATCATTTCGCCGAGGCCCTTGAAGCGCGTGATGTCCGCCTTGGCGTTGCCCTTCTGCTTTTCTTTGAGCAGACGGTCGCGATCCGCGTCGTCGGCGGCCCAATACGTCTCTTTGCCGATGTCGATGCGATAGAGCGGGGGCAGGGCGATGAATACGCGCTGCTGACGGATCAGCTCCGGCAGGTGGCGGTACAGGAACGTCAGGAGCAGCGTGGTGATGTGATGGCCATCGGAATCCGCGTCCGCGAGCAGCACGATGCGCTGGTAGCGTAGTCGGCTGAGCTCGAAATTCGGGCCGATCCCGCAGCCGAGGGCCGTGACCAGATCGGCGAGCTCCTTGTTCTCGATCACCTTGCTGACGGTCATGCCCTCGGTGTTGAGCACCTTGCCGCGCAGCGGCAGGATGGCCTGCGTGTTGCGGTCGCGTCCCTGTTTGGCAGAACCTCCTGCGGAATCACCTTCGACGATGAACAGCTCGGTGTCCTCGCGATTGTGCGTCAGGCAGTCGGCGAGCTTGCCGGGCAAGGTGAGCCGCCCGTTGGTGGCGCTCTTGCGCGACACGGAGGCCGATGCCGCCCGCGATGCCTCGCGCGCACGCGCCGAGAGGATGATGCGGGCGACGATCTGCTCGGCGACCGTGCGGTTCGAGTTCAGCCACTGCTCGAGCACCGGGCGTACCATGCCGTCGACAACCGACTGCACTTCCGGATTGTTCAGGCGCTCCTTGGTTTGGCCTTGGAACTGCGGCTCGCTGACGAACACGCTCAGCACCGCGGCCCAGCCTTCGCGAATGTCTTCCGCCGTCAGGCTGACCCCGCGCGGCGCCAGGTTGTGAGTGTCGATGTAATTGCGGATCGCCTTGGCAACGCCGGCGCGAAGGCCATTTTCGTGCGTGCCTCCAGAGCTGGTTGGGATGCCGTTGACGTAGCTCTTGACCACCTCCTCGGTGGCTTCCGTCCATTGGAACACGACCTCCAGACGCAGCTCGTCGCCGTCCTTGTTCAGCACGAAGGGCGCTTCGTGGGCGGGCTTCGAATGCGCCGAAGCGAGCATCTTTTTCAGATAATCCAGGATGCCGTCCTGGTGGAAAAAGATCTCCTTTTTGCCGCTGCTCTCGTCACTGAACAGCACCTTCACGCCGCGATGCAGGTAGCTCGCGATCTCCAATCGATCGCGGATCGTGTCCGCGTTGAAGTCGATCTTGGGGAAGATGGTTGGATCCGGGTGAAAGAAGACGGTCGTGCCCGAGCCCTTGGCGGCGCCGAGCTTCTTCAGCTTCGAGACGACCACGCCGCGGCTGAACTCGATCTGCCACTCGGCGCCGTCGCGCTTCACGGTGACCTGAACCTTGGACGACAGGGCGTTCACCACCGAGGCGCCGACACCGTGCAAGCCGCCGGACGTCTTGTAGTTGTCGCCCTCGAATTTTCCACCTGCGTGCAGCGTGGAGTACACGATTTCGAGCGCCGACTTCTTGTGCGTCGGGTGAATGTCGACCGGGATGCCGCGCCCGTTGTCGCTGACGGTGACCGATTGTCCGTCCTTGTGCAGGATGACGTTGATCTCGCTGGCGTGGCCGTTCATGGCCTCGTCTACCGAGTTGTCGACGATTTCCCAGACTAGGTGGTGAAGTCCGGCCGAACCGACACCACCAATGTACATACCCGGCCGCTTGCGGACCGGGTCTAGCCCTTCCAAAACCGTGATGTCTTTAGCCGTGTACGTCGTTGCCATGATGCGTGCTGCTAGTTAGACAAGGGTTGGGGGGCGCTTGGCGTCTCGATCACGACGCGCACGAATTTGCCGCGTTTGATCACTTCTCGTCCTTTGCCGCCGCGCGCGCTCAGATCGTAGTCGCCGCGACTGATGCGCTTCTCGCCGCCGAGCGAGGTCTCGAGCACGAGCGAGTCTTGAGCGTCCTTGACGGCTTTCATCCCCACCAAAGCGTCGTCTTTGTCGAGATTGACGAGCATCACGCCTTTGCCGGGACCCGACAGGTAGTTCACTTCATCCACTGTGCAGATCAGCGCGCGGCCCTCGCGTGTGGCATTGATTACGACTTCTTTGCCGCGCACGATCGACACGCCGACCACGGTCACCCCTTCGGCGACCTTCGCGTAGCGCCGGCCGGTGCGCGTGCTCGGCTCCAGGAACGGCGCAATGCCGATGCCGAAGCCGTAACCATCGCTGGTTGCCGCGACCGCGTACGTCTTCGGCCGCTTGCCCTCGCGCTCCGCCGTATCGCCAATGACGCGTGAATCGAGCGAGTAGCAGGCGATGATCTTCTCGCCGTCCTTGAGCTTGAATAGCTTCTGGATTGGCTCGCCATAGCCGGTAGTGGCGGGGACGTCGATCATGCGGCAACTGTAAACGGTGCCGAAATTCGAGAAGAACGCCAGGCTCTCCCGGGTCGATCCCGCGACGCAGGCGAGCACCGCGTCGCCCTCGCGCAGGCGCGTGGAGACCGGGTCCTTGATTTCTTTCTGACGCTTGACCCAACCGTCGGCCGTCAAGAGCACCACGTTGTCCTCGGCGACGATCAGGTCCTCTTCAGTGAACTCTTGCTCTTCGCTGACGGTCTCGATCAGCGTGCGACGCTTGCCGTTTTTGCCGAACTTCTCGCCGACGGCCACGAGCTCCTGTCGGACGAGCGCCCAACGGCCTTTGGACTCTTTCTCTTGGAGCAGATCCTTGATCTCCTTGGCGCGCTTACGCTTGTCCTTGAGCTCCTTCTGGATCACCAGGATCTCGAGGCGCGCCAGACGATACAGCTTGAGCTCCAAGATGGCGTCGGTCTGCTCGGCGTCGAGCTGGTACTTGGCCATGATCTTCTGAGCGGCGTCGGATTTTCCTTCGGACGCGCGGATGATCTTCAAGATGGCATCGAGCGCATCGAAAACCTTCTCGAAGCCTTCCAGGATGTGGATGCGCTTGTCGAGCGCACGAAGCTCGTGCGTCAGGCGTCGTGTCACCACATCCAGACGGAAATGCAGGAAGTGCCAGAGGATTTGCTGCAAATCCAGGCGTTCTGGCCGACCCACCTCCGGGTTTTCCGTCGGCACGAGGCAGGTCAGATTGACCGCAAAGTTGGTCTGCAGCGGCGTGTGCTTGAACAGGTACGCCAGCACCTTGTTCTCGTCGGCTTCTTTTTTGAGCTCGAGCTCGATACGGACATCGTCCGTCGATACGTCGCGGACGTCCAGCAGCATCGGCATCTTGCGCGATACCACGACGTCTGCGATGCGCTCGACCAACACCGATTTGTTCACGGTGTACGGGATGCTGGTGATGTACAGCGTCTTCGTGGTCTTGCCCGTCTCCGCCAGCTCCCAAGTTCCGCGGACCTTGATCGAACCCTGACCGGTCTCGTAGACCTGCTTCAATTCCTCCGCGCTGGCGACGATGTGCCCGCCGGTCGGAAAGTCTGGACCCTTGATCGTGCGGCACAGCTCGCGTGAGGTGAGCTGTCTTCCTTCGACCAACGCGTCCAGCAGACGCACCGACGCGGACACCACTTCTTCCGGGTTGTGCGGCGGAATATTGGTCGCCATGCCAACGGCGATACCGGCGGCCCCGTTGATCAGCATGTTCGGGATCGCCGACGGCAAGACCACGGGCTCCTGCTTGGTGCCGTCGTAGTTTGGCCGGAAATGCACCGTATCTTCGTCGATTTCCCCGAGGATCTGATCGGCCAGCGTCGCCAGCCGGCACTCCGTGTAGCGGTAGGCGGCGGCGGGATCGCCGTCGAGCGAGCCGAAATTGCCCGAGCCATCGACGAGCGGCGCGCGCAGATTGAAGGACTGCGCCATGCGCACCAGGGCGTCGTAAATCGAGGCGTCGCCGTGCGGGTGATAGTTGCCCATCACATCGCCCACGATCTTTGCGCACTTTCGGTGCTTGGCGTCGCCCGTCACGCCCTGTTGCCACATCGTGTACAAGATGCGGCGTTGCACGGGCTTCAAGCCGTCACGCACGTCCGGGATGGCGCGGCTGGTGATGACGGAGAGCGCATAATTCAGGTAGCGGGTCTGCGCGACCTCGTGCAGCGCCGCCGGTTCTTCGTTGAACATCGGCGGCTCGTCATCGCCGCCGCCGCGCCGCTTCTTGGGCGGCTCCCCGTTACCGGAGGAGTTCTGCTTGTTCTTGCTCTTGCCTGTCGCCAACGTTTCGACCTTCCCGGCACCCCCCAAAAAACTCAGGGAGAGCCGGCACCGCGCGATTCGCTAGCTTTCTTTCCTGCCGAAAGTCAATATCTTCAGAAGAAATGCGGGTGCGCACGACGAAAGCCCACTGGTTCGCGCTGCTCCTGAGCGGGCTCGCGCCGCTTGCGTCGGCCTGTCGGAGAGCTCCGAGCCCGCTGCTCGAGCAGCCGTCGTGCGAGCGGCAGGGGATCGTCAGCTCACGCGTCAGTGAGCGCGCTGATCAGGGCGATCTTGCCGCTGAAATCGTACAAACTTGTGCTGATTGCGCGGGTAGCACGCGTCCCGGGGCGCCCCCCGGTTCGCCCTGCACCGCCGCCTCGGTGTGTCGCGAGTTGTGCTGTAACTGCTCGAATTCGTTAGATAAAACTTATCGAGCCCGAGTTTGCGACGGAGCTCGCTGCGCCGGCCCCGAGGCGTGCGTCTTGGCCCGGGCCGGGATCCGCCCCGACGTGTGTCAGTAATCGTCCACTCTTACTCGTCCCGGAACTCGTCTACTGCGATGCCATAGCGCTTCATCCAGCGGTGGATCTGCATCCTCGCCTTGCCCAGCTCTCGGCCGACCGCAGCGACGTTGCCCTGGTGCTCGACGAGCAGCGCGCGCAGCTCGAGCTCGCTCGGCACGGCCAGCGCAGAAGGCTCCGAAACGCGCATGGGCGGTGGAATCGAGTGACCCTTACCGTAGTCGGTCATCGCTTCCTTCACCGCGTCCGGCAACACCTCGGAGCCGAGGATGGGCCCATCGGAGAGCGCCACGCTGCGTTTGATGCAGGCCTCGAGCTCGCGCACATTGTACGGAAATCATGCTGCAAGAGACCGGTCATGAAGGGAAATGAGAGCACGTAGCTTGGGCGTCCGCTGCGCGCCAAAAAGCTCCGAGCCAGCACGTGCACGTCTTCCTTGCGCTCGTGCAGCGGCGGCAAAAATACTTCGTACTCGTTGAGCCGTGCGAACAGATCCTCGCGAAAGCGGCCTTCGCGTTGCATCTTGCCCAGGTCTCGATGAGTCGCGCACACGACGCGCACGTCCACACGCTCGGGCGCGGTTGCGCCCAGCGGCAGCACCTCTTTGGCCTGCAGCACGCGTAGCAACTTGGCTTGCGCGTCGAGCGGCATATCGCCGATCTCGTCGAGGAACAGCGTGCCGCCGTCGGCGGCGCGGATCAGGCCTGGCTTGTCGCGATCGGCGCCGGAGAAGGCGCCGCGCTTGAACCCGAAAAGTTCGCTCTCCAAGAGCAGCGCCGGGATCGCTGCACAATTGACGGCACCGAAGCGCCCCGGGCGCCCACTCAAACGATGCAGTTCGCTCGCGACGACCTCTTTGCCCGTCCCACTCGCGCCACGCAGCACCACGCTGAGTGGAGTGGGCGCGACCCGCTCCAGCTCGGCCACGATGCGATCCATCTGCAAGCCTCCAACGAGCAAGCTCGGCTGCATGGCACGTCGAGTTGACCCGCGCGTCATCGAGCCATCCAGGCGATAACCCGCATATTGCTCTGCGTCTCGCTCCACGAACTTGAAAATCGCATCGCCGACGCGAACCTCGTCACAGTCGTCGAGCGCGGCGCCTTGCACGCGTCGACCGTTCACGATCACGCCGTTGCGGCTAGCGAGATCGCGCACGTGATATGCGCCGTTGGCCCAACCGATCTCGGCGTGCTTGCGCGAGACCGCGGGCACCTCGAGCAGCAGATCGACCCCAGGTTCTCGGCCAATCACGATTCGTTCCTTTCGAAACGGAAATGCAGCTGGCAAATTGGCCCAGGACTCCGCATAGAGCAGCACCAGGCCTGCAACCGGGCCGCTGCCGGGCCCTCGCGCGCTAGGCCCGAATTCCTGCATCGCGCCGGTGGTGTAATCGACCATCGAGTTGCTAGAATACCGCTTCTGCCATGGAATCCGAAACACTCCCCGTCGCCGCCGTGCAGCTTCAGAGCCAAGACGACGTCGCAAAAAACCTTGCTGAGTGCGCGCGGCTGGTCGCCCGCGCGGGGAGTGAAGGGGCCAAGCTCGTGGTGCTGCCCGAGAATTTCGCCTACTTCGGGGCCGACGAGGGCAAGCGGAACGCAGCCGAGGGCGTGCCCGACCCGAATGGACCGATCCAAGGCGCACTCTCCGAAATGGCTCGTGAGGCTGGCGCTTTTTTAGTGGCGGGCGGATTTCCGGAGGCCTCCGATGATTTCACGAGGCCATTCAACACCGCCCTGGTCTTCGGTCCAGATGGCGTTCTCGTGGGTTCATACCGCAAGATTCATTTGTTCGACGTGGCCCTGCAGGACGGCACGATCCTGGCGGAGTCTTCCGGCACCACGCCTGGGCAGTCACTGTTGACGTTCGACATCGGGCGCTTTCGGGTGGGCCTGTCGATTTGCTACGATCTACGCTTTCCCGAGCTGTACCGCGCGCTCGTCTCGCGCGGTGCGAACGTGCTGCTCGTGCCAGCCGCGTTCACGGTTCACACCGGCAAGGACCATTGGCACACGCTGCTTCGTGCCCGCGCCATCGAATCACAAGCTTACGTGATTGCAGCGGCGCAATGGGGCAAGCACCCGCGTGGCCGCACGACCTACGGTCATTCGCTGGTCGTGGACCCCTGGGGCAGCGTGATCGCGGAAGCTTCGGATCGCGTGAGTGTGGTCAGCGCGAGCTTGGATCTAGAGTACCTCGAACAGGTGCGCGCTGCGGTTCCGTGCCTCGAACACCGCCGGCTGTAGCTGGCCTACAAGTGCCGCTTGGCGATCTCGGTCCAAGTTCCCGACGGTTCGAGCGCGATGTAGCTCTTCCAAAATGGGCGCGCTTTACTCGTCTCGCCGATTTGCTCGTAGGCCATGGCCAGGTTGAAATAGGCATCCGAAAATTTCGGATCGGCTTCGATGGCACCGTGGAAGAGCGGCACGCTGAGCTCCGGCTGGCCGCGTTCGAGCATCACGTAGCCCAAGTTGTATTGGGCTTCGGGCTGGCGAACGTCGATCTCCAGCGCTTTTTTGTAAAGCAATTCCGCGGCCTCCGCGTCGTGCCGGCGGAAGCGGATGTTGCCCAGGTTGGTGTAGGCGATGGCCAGCCACGGATCGAGCGTGACCGCCTCCCGGTACAGAGCCTCCGCGTCGTCCATCGACAGTGGGTCTTCGTCGAGCTGGCTTGCACGCAGGTACAGCTCGTACGCGGTGCGCGCGCGTTCACGACCGGCCGAGGGGCGCAACACTCGCACGACGTCGTCACGCAGTGATTTGACCTCGAAGTCGAGCACCATCTGTCCGGTCAACGGCTCGAACGCGCCGTCCGTGGTGTGCACGATCACGCGTTGCCCGTCAGAAACGATGCGCAGCTCCTGCAGCGGGCGGGTGACCTTGGGCAGTGAGCGCTTGAGCGCGCCCACTGCACGCGTGACGTCACGCAGCCGAACGCGCTGCTCGAGCAGCGACTGCGCCGTGCGCAGCGCGATCAAATCCGAAAAGGAGTAGGCACGGCGGCCGCGGCGGCGCGCGGTGGGTGACACCACCCCCGCGCGATCGAAGGTACGCAAACGCGCAGGCGAGATGCCGAGCAAGCGCGAGATCTCGCCGCTGCTGAATAGATCGGTGAGCGGCTCGCGGCCCGTGCTCGAATCGAGCGCGGGCGTAGCTGCGCTCTGTTCGCGCTTTTGCACACGACCGCCACCAGGCCCGAAGACCACGTGGATTATCTTTTCGTCACGCTGTCTCTTACGACCCATTCGTTGCTGGTTCCCGCTTACTCTGAAAGGACGAACCTCTAACTCTTCCGCGCCGCGCTTCGTGTCAAGTGGAACACCCACGGATCGCCAGTGCACCGAAGAATGCTGCGCTGCTAGCGGCGCGGCCCGCGGTCCTTGAATGTGCTTGCTGCTCGTTCGCGCATGTCATCGAGCGCGTGTGCCTGTCGTAAAAATGCTCCTTGACGACGGGCCAGGTCCTGCTCACGACCCGCTCGTGTGTCACGAGGCGCGTGATGGCCGCTTGGGTGAGGTCGGTTCGACCTTGCGCGGCGCTCGCGGTCGTTCACTGTTTTTGAACACGCGCGCTTCGACCTCGACGTCGACCCGAATCCCGCGCGCATCGCGTCGCACGAAGAGCTCGGCTCGCACGCGCCCAATCGGCGCGCCCGACCGGACCTGTGCTTCGAGGCAGGCGATGCGGATGGCGCGGATGCGAGCGTGCGGGTCGTTGGCGACGAGCAGCGCGATCTCGCGTGCGCGTTCCTTTGGCACGGCGCCGCCATGCGAACTGAAGGGCAAAAGCACGCTGGTGGAACCGTAGTAGGTGGCGCCATCGGGTTCGCTGCGCGTCGCCCCTTCGCTCATCACGTCGGCTGCTTCGAACAGCTCCCGCAGCCGATAGTCGGCCGATTGCCAGAGCTCGAGCCGACGGCTCGTCCCGATGGCGAGCGCCTTGGTCTTTGCCGGGCCTGGACCCACGGGCTTACGCGCCAAGCTGCACCCTGAGAGACTCCACGATTGGGATCGTATGTCGGACGCGGCGCCAACACGAAGTTCGTGGCGATTTGCCGCCGGCTTGCCGCGCGGCGCCGCTTGCTGGTCGAATCCCGCCACGAACGAAACTTGGCCGCGCGCGCGCCGATCGTCGAAAATACCGCTCAAATTCGGCTCATTTGACGGAGTTTTTTCGATGAACCTCGACACCCCTGAAAACCCTTATCCAGGCCGGGAGCGACGTCAGCATCGCATGTACGTGACTCGCAACACCGAGTACCACTTTCATGGCCAGACCTGCGTGGCGGTCCGAGACCGCAAAACCGGCCGTTTTCTCGAGTCGCACTTGGCCGTCCAACGAACGCTCTCGGGCGGCGTGCGGTATCAGTCGAACGGCACGGCGGTTCCCTCCTGCGCACCCCCGCTCGTCGGCGAAGCGCTGTACTTCGGTGAAGATGGCCGGGAGCTGGTGACCAGTCTCTGCTCGAGCATCGAGCGGCCCGAGCGGCGATTGGTAGCCGCTTATCCAGCTGCGTGACCCAGCGAGTTGTTCAACCACTTGGCCTGTTTTTTGGTATTTTCCGCGTAATTTCGTGCACTCGGGGGCGACCTTTCGCAGTGCGTGCGAAACCAGGTTCGCAGCTCGCCCACCGCTACCCCCAGAAAAATGCAGGTTTGTGGGGGATGGCAGGCTCGGTGAGCTTAGGCATCATTCTTGGATAGGTAGCGGCGTCCGGTTCAACGGTCGAAGGGCAGAAATTTCAATAATGGCGCAATCGTCCCCCACCGCATCACCCAGCCCCAAAGCCGATCCGCGAGCGGTGCAGATTCTCGCGAAGAACATCTACCGGGAGTTCCGCGCCAGCGGCTTCTCTGAGCGTGATGTGCTTGCCCTGGCGGGTGAGCTGCTCGGTCTCGTCACGAGTGACGTGAAGAACGAGCAACCGGCCCGCTGAGTTCCAAGGCTCGAGTGGTCGATCGAATCGGCCCGCGCTGTGCGAAATGCTCGGTGCGGGCCGTATTTTTGTCAGCAAGCGGGTGCCCACGCGCGGGGGCTGGCGCCACGCGGGTGAAGTCCCCGAAGCCACTCGCCGCATTTTACGGTGAGCCGCGTGTTTCAAGCGGTGCCGCGTGATAACCTCCCGTCTCTCGCGCTTGGTTCGGAGAGTTACGTTTCCAGTGATCGCACCGACATCGTCTGCAAAAGCCCCGATGTTTGCCATTATCGTCCACGAAAAGGGCGGCGCTGAGCGGCGTGAAATCTTCGATGCTGCGGAGTTGAGTGTGGGGCGGGTGCAGGGCAACGAGCTGATGCTGCCCAAGGGCAACGTTTCGAAGCGACATGCCCGCCTGCTGTATCGAGACGGTCGCTTCATCGTGACCGATCTGAACAGCACCAACGGCACGTACGTCAATCGCCGCAAGATCACGCAAGCGACCATCGTTCGCGAGGGGGATCGCATCTACATCGGCGACTTCGTGCTGCGCATCGAGGCTAGCAACGCCGACGGCCTCTCGCCCGACGAGTTCAAAACGGGGCCATCTCAGGTAGCCCGATCCTCGCCCAGCGCGCCCGACGTATCGAACGTGTCCGTGCGCCCGGAATCCGACGGCGCTGGGTCGACACAGACTCCAGGGCCGACCTTCAAGTCGACCATGAGCGGGTCGAATCCAGTTTCGTCCGACAGCCCAGCACGCCTCGAGCCGCCGCTCGAGACGACTGGAACGCACACCGTGGGCCGAACCACGCTCGACGATCGCGGCGAGGCCTTGCCCAATTCGGTACTCGATGTCGTACGCTCGCTCGTCGATCGTGTCGCGCTCCGGCTGCGCGATGTGGATTTGCTGGCGCCCGTGCCGCCTTCGCTCGGTGAGCGCATCGACGGTCTACTGCAAGACGCGTGGACAGAGATCAGCGAGGGCCGAGACTTTCCGGCGAGCGTTGCCGCCGATCGCGCGATCGAGCTTGCCCGCTGCGAGCTGGTGGAGCACGGCCCACTGACGGAGCTGATCGCAGATCCTACGGTGTCCGAGGTCGGTGTCACTCGCTTCGATCGCGTACTGTCCGTGCGCGGTGGTCGCTCGGTCACTGAGACGGGCTTCTCTTCGGACCTGTCCTTGCGCTGGGCGATTGCCCGCTTGTGCGCCGAGGCCGACGCCCCGCTGCTGCCGAACGAAGACGTCATCGAACGTCGAGTCATGCCGGGTGTTCGGCTCTCCGCCGTCATCGGTGCGATCGCGGCAAGCGGTGCTTGCGTGGCCATTCGCAAGACCAAGCGATCGCCCGTAACGCTGGAAGAGCTCGTGCGCCGAGGCGCCATCTCGCGCGCCATGGCCACCTTCCTCCAGCAATGCCTGGCTGCGCGCGTGAATGTGCTGGTGGTTGGACCGCGGGATGGCGGGGTGGAAGCGCTGCTGACGGCGCTCGCCCAGGCGGCGGTCGACGGTCCTTGCGTGTTCCTCGGCGAACGCGAGCCTGGCGGGACCGAGGCGAATTTCTTGCTGACGGCGTCGGATACCCCGGCAACCGCTGGGGCCTTGCAGGTGGCAGCTTCCATGCCCGGCGCCCGGGTCATTGCCGAGCTCTTCACCGGCGATCTGTGTGCCAGGGTCGTCGAGGCGATCGCAGACGGCGGAGACGGCGTGATCGCCGCTCGCTACGCGCCCAGCTTGCGTCGCGGCTTGTCGCGGCTGCCCGGCGTCGTGGCGGCCGAACGCCCGCAGATCCACGTCAGCGCGGCGCGCGAGCTGGTTGCCAACGCCTTCGAAATCGTGGTCGAAGTCGCGCGCTTACGCGATGAGCGCCACCGCGTATTGCGCATCGCCGAGGTGATCGGCTGCGCGGGTGACGAGATCCAAACCCAAGACGTATTCACCTTCGTGATGGACCGCACTGCCGCAGGCGGCGCCATCGAAGGCGTTTTTTCGGCGAGCGGCGTCGTGCCCCAGGTCGCTGAAGCCTGGCGTGCTCGTGGCACGACGGTCGAGAGCGCGATCTTCAGCCGGCCTCCGTCGCGCTGAGCGCGATCGAAGATGGACGCGCGGCGCCTTCGGCGCGCGGTTGGAGACTTTCGTTTGCGCGCGCTCGGCTGGTAAGCGCTGGGTCGCCCGCGCTACAGGATGGAAAGCAGGCGCCTGTTCGGTCAGCTCTTTGTGGGTCCGCCATCTCATTCGCAGATCGCGATCTGTTCTTCCAAGACTTTTCGCTCGTTTTGGTTCCGGGAATGCGGCTGAGGCTGTCTTCCGCGCGCCCGGCGCGAGGCGTGCCGCGCTGCGCGCGCACCGGGGAGGGAGAACGAGAGGAAAGCGGACCGGGAATGCGGCTGAGCTGTCTTCCGCGCGCGCGAGCGCGAACTTTACGGCTACGAAGAGCGGTGAGCGTTACTCGCGCGCGTCGTCGAGTTTGGCTTTGGCGAGCTTGCGACCCATCATGCGCTTTTTGAGCGCGCTCAGTTTGTCGATCATCAACACGCCATCGAGGTGATCGTTTTCATGCTGCAGCGCGACTGCGAGTAGGCCTTCCGCTTCCACTTCGAACGATTTGCCGTTGCGATCGAGAGCCCTGACCTTGACGCGTTCTGCGCGCTTGATCTCCTCAGTGACCCCGGGGAAGGAGAGGCAGCCCTCTTCCCAGCTCTGCACGCCATCTCTCTCGATGAACTCGGGATTGATGAATGCGAGCAACTGGCTCGGCTCGTCTTCGGCAGCGCAATCGACCACGAAGATGCGCTGTGGGATCCCCAACTGCGTCGCGGCGAGACCGCAGCCCGGAGCTGCGTACATGGTCTCCGCCATGTCGTCCACCAGCGCCTGAACTTCAGGGGTGACTTCAGCGACGGGCTTTGCGACCTCGCGCAGGCGCGGGTCTGGATATTCGAGGATCTCGCGAATCATGGCGCTTTGACAAAAGGTAACACCCGAGATCAGGCGTCGCAACCTTCGGGCCGGACGTTCATCACCCGATCAGGGTTCGCCCAGTTTTCTTCGGGTAAGCGATGGGTCCCCAGACGTAAGCGTCAGTGCCGCAGAGCTCCCAGCGCGCGGGGTCGATGCGCGGCGCGTCCGCCGGATTCTCCGGTCCCGCCCAATCTACCGCGCCGGGGCGGCCGCGCGGGCCGAGTAGCAGCGGCGCTACGAAGACATGCAGTTGGTCCGGCAAGCGATGCGCGAGCAGACTGCCGGCGAGCTCCGAGCCGCCTTCGCACATCACACTCACGACCTCTCGCGCGGCCAGCTCCCGGAACATCACCACCGGGTCGCAACGCCCTTCGGCGGTCGCGGGAACGCGGATGACTCGTACGCCGGCATGAGCCAGCGCCTGCTCCGGCGTGGCTGGCGCGGCCAGCGTGGTGACAACGCAGGTCGGGATCTCGTTGGCCGTTTGCACGACCTGGCTGCCGAGCGGGATGCGCAGCTTACTGTCGACGATCACCCGGATCGGGTTTCGCCCCGGCACGTCCCGGACGGTCAGGCGCGGGTTGTCCGTGAGTACCGTGTTGATGCCGACCATCACTGCGTCGTGGTGCGCCCGCAGCGTCTGCACCTTGATGCGTGCCTCGGGGCAGGTGATCCACTTGGAAGCGCCCGTGCGTGTGGCAATTCGACCGTCGAGCGAGATCGCCAATTTGAGGGTCACGAAGCTGGTGTGCTCCGTGACGTATTTGGCCCACGGTTGGATCAGCGCTTTTGCCGCCGACTCCTGCACGCCGACGGTCACTGCGATGCCGGCGGCCTCGAGGCGTTCGATCGCGCCGCCCGGCACCCGCGGATCCGGGTCCCGGCAGCCGATCACCACACGGGCAATGCCGGCGGCGAGGATGGCATCGACGCAAGGGGGCGTGCGCCCGACGTGATTGCACGGTTCGAGCGTGACGTAGAGGGTCTTGCCCTTGGCGGCGCTGCCCGCCTTTTTCAGCGCGACCACCACCGAGTGGTCGAGCCCGGCTGCTTCATGGAAGCCTTCGGCGAGGATGTTGCCTTCGGCGTCCGCGACCAATGCGCCCACGTGCGGGTTCGGTGTCGGATCACCGCCCGCGCCGAGCTCCAAGGCTCGCGACATCAGCTCGCTGTCCAGATCTTTCAAGCGTTCACTCACTGTCCTTGGATCGCACCAGCTTGTTCATCTCGACCATGAACTCGTCGATGTCGCGGAAAGATCGATACACGCTGGCAAACCGCACGTAGGCCACGTCGTCGAGGGTCTTGAGACGCTGCATGACGCGTTCGCCGATGACCAGCGAGGGCACTTCCTTCTCGCCGCTTTCGGCCAGCTCGCGCTCCAAGGCTTCAGCGTGCTCTTCTAGGGCATCCGCCGAGACCGGGCGCTTGTTGCAGGCGATGCGCAGGCTGCGTAAGACCTTTTCGCGCTCGAACGGCACGCGCTCGCCGTCTTTCTTCACCACCGTCGGCAGGGTGTGTTCGACGCGCTCGTAAGTGGTGAAGCGGCGCTTACAGGCGTCGCACTCACGGCGTCGCCAGGTCACGGTGCCGCCGGCGGCCAGGCGTGAATCGACCACGCGACTGTCCATTTCGCGGCAATACGGGCACTGCATCAGATCCGCACCCGAGTCGAACCTTGGCGGCTCGCGTCAGCCCTCGAACGCCGAGAAGATCAGCGTCACGTTGGTGCCGCCAAAGCCGAACGAATTGGACATGGCGCGCGTAATGCGCCGTTCCCGCGCTTGATTGGGCACGAATTCGAGGGGCACTTCTAGGTCCGGGTCATCGAGGTTGATGGTCGGCGGGATCATCCCGGTTTCGAGCGCTTTGATGCAAACCGCGGCTTCCACCGCGCCCGCCGCGCCCAGGAGATGGCCCATCATCGATTTGGTCGAGCTGACCCACAGCTTTTTGTCGAGCGCATGCGCGCCGAACGTGTTGGCGACGGCTCGGGCTTCTTCCACGTCACCGATGGGAGTCGAGGTGCCGTGTGCGTTGACGTACTCGATTTGCTCGGGGTTCAGCTTGGCGTCTTTGAGCGCCGAGCGCATGGCCCGAGCGGCGTGCGCATGATCGGGAGCAGGCTTGGTGATGTGGTAGGCGTCGCTCGTGGCGCCGTAACCGACCACTTCGGCCAAGATCTTGGCGCCGCGCTTCTTGGCGCGGGTGAGCGTCTCCAGCACCAGGGTGCCGCCTCCTTCACCGCACACGAAGCCATCACGGCCCTTGTCCCAGGGGCGGCTGGCCGCCTCTGGAGCGTCGTTGCGGCGGCTGAGCGCGAACATGGCGCTGAAGCCGGCGATACCGATCGGGGTGATCGTCGACTCGGCACCGCCGGCGATCATCACTTCAGCGTCGCCACGCTGCATCATGCGCAGTGCTTCGCCGATGGCGTGACCGCTCGACGAGCAAGCGCTGGTGTGCGCCAGGCTCGGGCCGCGAAACCCGAACGCGATCGACACTTGGCCGGCGGCCATATTGGCGATCAACGACGGGATGAAATAGGGGCTGACCTTACCCGGTCCCTTTTTGTCGAGCGTCAACGTGCAACGCTCGAGGTTTTCGAGCCCGCCCAAACCGACGCCGATGAAGACGCCCGCGCGGTCGCGCTCGTCTTCCGTCAGATCGAGCTGGGCTTGGTCGAGCGCCATTTTCGTGGCGGCCATCGCAAACGTCGTGAAACGAGAGACCTCTTTGATCTTCTTCCGTTCCATGAACTCCGCCGCGTCGAAGTTCTTCACTTCGGCGGCGATGCGAGTGGAATAGGCATCCGTTGCCTCGAACAGCGTGATGGGACCCACGCCGCTCTGGCCTTTCAGCAACGATTGCCAAGATGGCTCGGTCCCGATGCCGTTGGGCGTGACGAGACCAATTCCTGTAACGACGACGCGCTCCATCTCTTCCTCAGACAAAAAGCCCGGGTTTCACCTGCAGAGGATGACCCCGGGCGGACGATCCTAAGAACGCCCTGGTGCCCGCTGTTTCAGCTGGCCAGATGCTTTTCGATGTAATCAACGGCGTCTTGCACGCTGCGGATTTTTTCGGTGTCCTCGTCCGGAATGTCGATCTCGAACGCTTCTTCGAAGGCCAACACCAGCTCGACGAGTCCGAGCGAGTCTGCACCCAAATCGTCGATGAACGTGGACTCGGGCTTGATGTCTTTCTCGTCTACATCCAGCTGTTCCTTGATGATCCGTTTCACTTCGACGGTTACGTTGCGACCTTCAGCCATGATTCCTCCAGGGGCGCCTCTACACCAGGGGCGTTCCCGATTGCACGTGTTTCTGTCAAACGAGGGCAAAACCCCCAACAACTTCTGGGGGTGAAACCCCAAAACTTACATATACATCCCGCCATTGACGCGGAGCGCCTGGCCGGTGATGTAGCCGGCTTCATCGGAAGCCAGATAGGCGATTGCAGCTGCAATCTCTCGCGCAGTGCCGGTCCGACCGAGCGGGACAGCGGTCAGCATCGCGCTCTTTTGTTCCTCGGTCAGGCCGCTGGTCATGTCCGTGTCGATGAAACCCGGAGTGACTGCGTTGACCGTGATCCCGCGCGAAGCGTACTCGCGCGCCAAGCTCTTGGTGACGCCGAGTAGCGCGGCCTTGGAAGCGGAGTAAGCGGTCTGGCCGGCGTTGCCCATTTCGCCGACGACGCTGGAGAGAAAGATGATTCGTCCAGTCTTGGCGCGCATCATCGTGCGGATCGCGGCTCGGGAGCAAGCGACCGCGCCCTTCACGTTGATCGACAAGATCTTGTCGAAATCTTCGTCCTTGAGCCGCAAGAGCAAGCCGTCGATGGAAATCCCCGCGCTGTTGACCAGGATGTCGAGGCGGCCCAGACGTTTGGCGGTCTCCGAGATCGCTTTCTCGGCGGCTTCAGCGTTGCCCACGTCGAACTGCAGTAGTTCGGCCCTGCCGCCCGCTTGCTCGACGGCTTGTACCGTTTCGCGTGCCGCGCCTTCGTTGCTCACGTAGTTGACGACCACATGCGCGCCACGCTCGGCCAGCGCCATGACTGCCGCTCGGCCGATGCCGCGCGAACCGCCGGTGACGAGCGCTACTTTACTGCTGAGATCGAACATACTGTGCTTGCTAAAGAGCCCAATTTCGGCTCGGGCGCCGTGTTTAGCACGGAGCCGTCGACGTTAAAGCGGGAAATCTGTTTCGCGGCCTGACGAGCGGGCTGCTGGACCACGTGACAGGCTGCGCGGCGCGTCAAATCAGCCCAAAAACGCCGGTATTTTCGCGATGCCGTCTGCGTCACCCACGCTCAAGACTGCGACGCGCTTGTCGATCCGCTTGGCCAACCCGGCCAGCACCTTGCCCGGGCCGATCTCGAGCGCATGCGTGACGCCGGACTCGGCCATCAGCGCGACGGTTTGTTCCCAAAGCACCGGCGCGTCGATCTGCCGAACGAGCAACGCCTTGGTCGCCTCCGCGTCTTGGTTCGGCAGAGCGCTCACGTTGGCGATCACCGGGAAGCTCGCAGCCCCCAACGTGAGTTGCGCGAGCGCGGCCTCGACCGCGCGGGCGGCGGGCGCCATCAATGCGCAATGAAACGGCGCGCTCACCTTGAGCGGAATTGCTTTGAGCTTGCGCGCGCCCGCGAGGACGGTCGCGCGATCGACCGCGCGCTTGTGACCGGAGATCACGATCTGACCCGGCGCGTTGAAGTTGGCCGGCGATAGCACCTCCCCTTCGGCGGCTTCTTGGCACAAAGCTTCGACCGCGGCGCGGTCGCCGCCCATCACCGCAGCCATGCCGCCTTCACCTTCGGGCACCGCCTCTTGCATGGCGCGGCCGCGGAGGTGAACGATGCGGACTGCGTCTTCGAGCGTCAATGCGCCGGAGGCGACGAGGGCGCTGTATTCGCCGAGCGAGTGTCCTGCCGCGAAGCTTGGCGCGGGCAAGCTTGGATGCGCCGAGCGAATTGCGGCCAAGGTCGCGATGCTGGTCGTGACGATCGCCGGCTGGGTGTGCAAGGTCCGCGTCAGCTCGGCTTCAGGGCCATCGAAGCAGAGCGCGCGAATCGAAAAGCCGAGCGCTCGATCGGCCCGCTCGAAAATCTGATCTGCTTCGGGAAATGCGCTCGAAAGCGCGCGTCCCATGCCGACCTCCTGCGAACCTTGTCCTGGAAATAGCCACGCAATTTTCACGCGCCGCACTTAGCATGGACTCGATCGCGATGGGAAAGGGTAAGGCGCAGCGCCCGCGCACCACCCCCAGCGTCGACGCTCACATCCGGACGAGCGCGCTGCCCCAGGAAATGCCCGCGCCCAATGCGCACATCAGCACGGTGTCGAAGGGCTTGATCCGTCCGTCGCGGAAGGCTTCGTCCAAGGCGATCGGGATCGAGGCGCTGGACGTGTTGCCGTAGCGCTCGATGTTGATCACGAAGCGCTCGAGCGGAATGTCGAGCCGCTCGGCGATCTGCGCGATGATGCGCAGGTTGGCCTGATGGGGCACGACCCAGCGCACGCTGTCGGTCGACATGCTGGCGGCCTCCAGCGCGGCGCGCGAAGCCTGGCTCATGTTCTTCACGGCCGCCTTGAAGATGTCCTTGCCGACCATCTGTACCTTGTCGCGCTTGGCTTGGATCGACTCGGCGGTCAGGCGTTCGCGGCTGCCACCCGCGGGAATACACAAGGATTCCGTAAGGTTTGCATCCGTGTACAAGCGCGTCGTCAAGATCCCACGGCCATCACCCAGGGCCGGACCGATCACGGCTGCGCCCGCACCATCGCCAAACAGCACGCAGGTCGTACGATCTTCCCAGTCGATCAAGCGACTCAGCAGCTCGACGCCCACGATCAGGATGTGCTTTTGCGCGCCGCTGCGCACGAACTGATCGGCGATCGACATCGCGTACAGGAAGCCCGCGCACGCGGCCGAGACGTCGAAGGAGGGTATCGGACCGGCACCGAGCTTCCGCTGCAGAAAAGCCGCACAAGCCGGCATCGGTACATCGCCGCTGATGGTACCGACGATGATCATGTCGAGATCGCTCGGGCTCAGCCCGGCGGTCTCGAGCGCGCGGCGCGCCGCAACCAGCGCCATGTCGCTGGCGGTCTCGTCGTCCCGCGCGATGTGCCGCTGTTTGATGCCGGTGCGTTCGGTAATCCAGGCGTCTGACGTCTCGACCATCTGCTCGAGGTCCGCATTGGTCAGCACCCGAGCCGGCGCGTACGCGCCGACACCAAGGATGCGACTTTGGGGGACCAACTCAGACGCCATGCTCTCCTCGTACGATCCTACCGGGAGGCCGTCACGCAAAATGGTAGAACCAGTCAGCTCGCCGCGCAATGCGCGCAGACACACGCCCGCGTGCGCGCTGAGAAAGCGCCTTCGCGGCCGAGCCCGCTGTCTTGCCCCCGCCTGGCGGGCGGCGACTCACTTCTCTGAGGGTTCGGTCTTGAGAACTGCTCGGCCCTTGTAAAAACCGCACGCCGGGCAAACCCGGTGCGACACGGTGGGGGCGGAACAATTTTGGCAAGGCACCACGTTCGGTGCGCTAACTTTGTCGTGATTTGCGCGACGCATGTCACGCTTGCTGCTGCTCAAACGGCGCTTCGGTACGGCCACGAGGCGACTCCTTTATTCTTTACTGTCACGCAAGCGGCTGCGAAGCGCCGCAAGAGGTTGTAACCGGGGATCGATGACGGGCTCCTGCTCGTCAGGCTCCACGGAGCGCGGACCGATAGCGGGACCTTCGGACGAAGGCAAGTCGGAACGCCTGGGAAACATCGGCAGCTCCAAAAGCAGGAACTCCCGAATGAACGAATCCAGCTCGATTTGGCTGCCTTCGTAGGTATCCCGCGCCGCCGTGGAGTCGTCTAATAGTTCGCCTTCGTCGTCGTCTTCTTTGGCGCCGCGCTTCCGCGAGGCGGCTCCGCGCGCTTCGACGGGTGCATCTTTACCCGTGGCACCCGCAACTTTGCCCGTGGCGCCCGCGACCGAGCGCTTCCTCTCGCTCCTACCGTCTCGGTTGGTTACCGTTGGCTCCGATGGGGCCGGGGCCAGCATCAGGAGGATCTCGGGCTCGAGATCGATGTCGAGTGGGTCGAGTGTCACGACGCAGGGCATCGTCACTGCCGCTTCGGCGCGACCGCGCACCAGGATATCGCGCCCGCTCTTGCTCAATTCCAGCGTGGCAGTGCCGGCGCGCCGCGGCGTGGCTTCCGTGCCCGAAAGCGCCTCGCGCAGCCAAGCTTCGTCGAGGGTGAAGCTCACGCTGCGGGGGCCGCGCTCGACATCGGCGACGGGGACGACAAAAAGGGCTTTGCTCACGACGGGGCGGGCAAGCTAGCGCCGAGTGCGCGCCTTCGCAAAGATTACCTCGAATTTCCCGAATAGTCGCCGGTTCCGCGGGGAAGCGGTTCGAGCCGGCCGACGTCTTGGGCTAACGTCCGCCCCCGATGCTGTCCGGCGGAAGCCCCGAGATGCGCCGGCGATGGATTGCCGTTGGGATCTACTTGGGCACGTGCTTGCTCTATTTCCTGTTCGCCGACCCGGCCGTGGTCCACGCGCACACCCCTTGGAATCATTTCGCGCTGCTCGCAGACGCTTGGCGCCAAGGACGACTGGATCTGAGCGCCCCGCCCCCCGCGTACACTGGCAACAACGATTTCAGTCACGTGGGCGACAAGTGGTACGTCGTGTTCCCGCCCTTTCCAGCGTTGCTCCTGCTGCCAATCGTGGCATTCGTCAAAGACCCCGAGCGCGTTCACGACGGTCAGTTCTTCTTGTGGCTCGCGGGAGTTGCGCCCGCGCTGTTGTTCCTCGCGCTGGAGAAGCTGCGCCGCTTCGGGCGTAGCGAGCTCGGCGAATTGGGCAACATCGGGCTTAGCTTGTCGTTTGCGTTCGGTAGCGTCTATTTTTTCTGCGCCGAGCAGGGCACGGTTTGGTTTGCCGCGCACGTGGTGGGGGCCGCGCTTTCGGCGATGTATCTGCTCTTCGCGCTCGAAGCAGAGCGGCCCTGGCTAGCGGGGCTCGCGCTCGGGCTGGGCTTCGCCACGCGCACTCCGTTGTTGTTTGCGGCGCCGCTGTTCGTGCTCGAGGCCGTCCGCACTTCGCGTCCGCGTCTGCTGCGCTCGCTACTCTCGTTCATCGCCCCGGTCAGCGCGGTCGTGCTGCTCACGTTGGTCCACAATCAGCTTCGCTTCGGCGACCCGTTCGAAGTCGGCTACCGGTTCCTGGGCATCGCCTGGCAGCACCGCATCGAAAAATGGGGGCTATTTGGCTACCATTACTTGGGAAAAAACCTGGGCGTCGTGCTCAGCAGTTTGCCTTTCTGGACGCCCCGCGGGCAGGCCCCATTCCAGATCAACCTGCACGGGTTGGCGCTTTGGATCACCACGCCGGCGTATCTCTGGCTGCTCTGGCCTCGGCGCACGGCCGTTCCCCACCGGGCCTTGTGGATCACGGTGGCGTGCGTGGCCCTGCCCACGTTGTTCTATCAGAACACGGGTTGGCTCCAGTTCGGTTACCGGTTCTCCAATGACTATGCCGTCTTCTTGTTCGCGCTGCTGGCCGTCGGCGGATATCGCTTCGGGACACTGTTCCGCATCTGTGCCTGCGCAGCCGTGTTGATCAACGCGTTCGGCGCAGCTACCTTCGGCCGCACGCAATACGCTGCGTATTACTTCCAGGACAATACGCAGCGCATCGTGTATCAGCCGGACTGAGCGAAGCTCACTTCGCTTTTCAGCCCGTCGGGTGTCACGAAGCGCGTCGCTTGATCACGATTTTCTTGATCTTGCTCGGCTTCTCGCTGTGGTCGCCGCGTACGGGCACGCTCGCTAGCTTCTCGATCACCGCGTCTGGACCACACTTGCCGAAGATCGTGTAGCCCCCGTCCAAGTGCTTCGCGACGCCGTCCATGATGAAGAACTGTTGGCCGTTGGTGTTGGGGCCGCGATTGGCCATGCACAATTGTCCGCGCTGATCGTGCGCCGCCCCCGGCCAGATCTCGTCCGGAATCACGTAGCCGGGCTCGCCCGCGCCGGTTCCGGAGGGATCGCCGCCCTGAATCATGAAGCCTTTGATCACGCGGTGAAAGGTGGTGCCGTCGTACGCAGGCTTCGTCGTCCACTTCCCGTCGGGCGCCTTGAACGGACGCAGGCCGCGGGCCAGGCCGACGAAGTTTGCGACCGTGATCGGCGCTTTGTCGTCGTACAGATCGCAGACGAGCTTGCCTTCGTCGGTCTCGATTTCGGCGACTAATGGACCCTTACCCGGGAGCTTGGCAGTGGCATCGTCCAGGGAGAACTTGCCGTGCAGCGGGTCGTCCGGACTGACTGGGGCCTTGGGTGCTTGCGGAGAGGGCGCGGGAGCGGGAGTGGGAGCGGGCGGCGTCGTCGCCACGGCCGCTACGGTCTCTTGCGGCGTCGGCTTGAGCACCGAGTGTGACTCGGGCTCCGCTGGCGTCGACCGGCAAGCGCCTACGCTCACGGTCAATGCCGAAGTCGTTACGAGCGCCGCAAACCCGCGCTGGAAATTCGTGAGCATCGTGATCTTGTTCAGTGGATTCATTCGAAGTGCACCATGGTTCCTGATTGAATGCCGTGCGCACGAGACCAACCGGCGTTGACCTCCAGCACGTAGGCGGCCGGGCAAGGCACGCCGCGAGGTTCGTCGTTCAAGGTCGGGACTTGTTCCAGGATGCCCGTGATGGTCCCATCGCGGGCGATGAACATCATGTCCAGCGGGATGCAGGTGTTGTGCATCCAAAACGTGCGCGGCTCTTCCACTCCGCCCCAGGAGAACAACATCCCCTGAGCCTCCGGGAGCTGGGTGCGGTACATCAGCCCGCGCTCTTTCTCTGGCTCGGTACGGGCAAGTTCGACGTTCAGTCGCGGGCTGCCCGGAGCATCCGTAAACACGACGTAACCATGCGCGAGTTCGCCCGGCCCTTGGGGATCGGCCGGGCAATGCAACGCGCTCGGTGCGCGGCGCGGCGACTCTGCGGTCATCGGGGTGACACACGCGGCCTTGCTGTTCGGCTCGGACTTTTCCGTCGCGGCAGGTGGCGGCGGCGGGGATGTTACCGCCGCCTGCGCATCCCCCGATGAGTGTGGTTCTTCCGTGCGATTGCAGGCCGCGACGAGCAAAACGCAGAGGTTAACCAACAGGCCGAACCGAGTTTTCGGACGCATCGCACAGGCTGTCTAGCATTCTCTCTGCCCGGTTGGATCCGCGCATTTTTCGCGCGAACGCAAAAAGACGGCGACGTCCTTGATTAGCGAGCGGCGGTGCTATCCTTGTCGAACTCATGAGCGGGCGATTCTGTGTTGTGGCGGCAATCTGCTCCGTTTTTGCGTTGCTTCACTGCGGGGGTACGGTCGAGGTGAGCACAGATAGCGGCGCTGGCGCCGCTGGTCTCGGGCACGCGGGCCGAGCGGGCCTTGCGGGCGAGGGCAATTCTACCTCGGGCTCAGGCGGCAACGGGACGATGCCGCCGACCGATGCCGGCCTAGACGTATACGTCGACCCGGGCTGTCCGGACGTCGGCGCGCCGACCCAGATGAATGAGTGCGACCCGTTCGCCGTGGTTCCCACGTGTCCCGAAGGTCAAGGTTGCTTTCCGTTCGTCGACCATCCGTTCGGTGACGGCTGCGACGCGCAGAGCTTTGGCACGGTGTGTCGTCAGGCCGGCACCGGGCAGCAAGGGGACAACTGTGGCAGCACAGGTCAGATTTGCGCTTCGGGCTTCGTTTGCGTGGTCGGCTCTCAACCGGGAAAGCACTGCGTCCAGCTGTGTCCGATTGGCGGTCCGAAGGTTTGCCCGGCAGGCATGATCTGCGGCGAGCTGGACGTCGAAGGTTACGGAGTATGTTCCTGAATTTCTCACGCGCGGCCTTGGTTTTGGCGGCAATGTTTGGCCTTTCTTGCGGCGCTCGCACCAGCATTTACACGAGCGACGCGGGCGTGGATGCGCCAGTGCTGTGCAGCGTCGATCTGGATTGCGATACCGGTGACGCGTGCGCCGGCGCCGAGTGTCGCGAGGGTAGCTGCGTACCGCTTCCCCCCGTCGTGTGTGACGACAACGACGCGTGTACACAGGACGCCTGCGACGCGCAAAGCGGCAAATGCTCGTTCACGCCCGTCACTTTGGATTTGGACGGTGACGGCCATCGCAGCCCGAAGCCCGGCTTTGCTCCCGGCGCCCCCGGCGCTTGCGGTGATGATTGCGATGACCGCAGCGCGGCCGCGCACCCGGGTGGCAAGGAGATCTGCGACGGCGTGGACAACGATTGCAATGGCAAGGTCGACGACGGCGCAGAGTACGGCAACTTGCGGCTTCCGGTGCGCGTCGGCTCCACGACCTTCGATCGCACGAACGGCGGAGGCATTGCCTTCGACGGCAAGAACTACGGCATCACCTTCTCCGGACATCAGCAGCGCTGGAGCTCCTATTTCACGAGCCTGTCGCGCGACGGGGGGTCGGTCGTACCCGACGTGTCGCTCGCGGACATCAACAGCGACACCTACGCCGGCTCGCTGCTGTATAACGGCAGCTATTTCGCGAGCGTCTGGTCGGATGCTCGCCAGGCCGGTAACTACGAGATCTACTTCAACCGCTACAATTCCGCCGGCCAGAAGCTCGGCCCGGACTTGCGCGTGACGCAGGCGGTTAGTTTTTCGGTCGACCCGGTCGAGGTCTGGAACGGCACAGAATCGATTTTGGTCTGGGACGATCAACGAAACGCAGGGCGGGGCGAGGACGTTCGTCTGTATGGACAGCGCGTTGCGTTCGACGGCTCGTTGATTGGGGGAAACATCGAGCTCACCGGCGCGGGCACGTTGGCAGAGAATCCAGGCATCGCGCTCGGGCAAAGCCGTGTCGGCATCGTGTTCGCATCGCGTAACGTGATCTCGTCCACCCTCACCATCACCCACGCGAAATTTCTCACTACCGCTCCAGACTTGACGCAACCGAGCCCGATCGTGGATTTGGGTGGTACCGACGTGCAGAGCCCGAGCTTGGTCTACGTCGCGGGGCACTTCGCTGCGTTCTGGCAGCGAGACGGCGGCAACTACATCGGTCCGTCGATCTACGGCGCGGTCGTCGACGAAAACGGAACCGTGCTGACGCCGGAGCGCGCCGTCACCACCGGTGCCAACGTTGCCCGCAGCTTCTCCGTGCTTTCGCTGGGCGATCGCGTGGTCCTCGTGTGGGCCGACGATCACGACGGCAATTACGAGCTGTACCTGCAGATCTTGGACGCAAACCTAAACGTGCTCAGCGCTCGAACTCGGCTCAGCTTCACCGCCGCGGACACGCTGTCACCGGTCGCCACCCTGGGTCCCAACGGGGACCTCGGCGTGCTCTACGATGACTGGCAGACCGGTCCGCGGCTGACCTACTTTTTGGGCATGAGCTGCAGCCTGAGCGGCAACGTGTCACCGGATAACTAAGCCGGGCGCGCGCCCTGGGTTTCCCGTCCTTCGTGACTCGCGAAGCGGTCGCGCTTGGACGCCGAAGGCTGAGACGTACGCGACGGGACGCGTGACCATCAAAAAATCTCTTCCTGAGGAGATCGGGCACGGGCGCGGGCAGGGTGGGGAACTGAATTCGGCGAAGTGTCAGCGCAGGACTCGGGGGCCTGCTTGGTGCACTTTGCCGGGCAAGCGCCGACCGACCACGGCCTCCGCGACGCGCCCGGCTTCGATCAACTTATCGAGATCTACGCCGGTCTCGATGCCCATGCCCTGTAACATGTAGACGAGGTCTTCGGTTGCCAAGTTTCCGGCTGCGCCGGGAGCGTATGGGCAGCCGCCGAGGCCCGCGACCGACGAGTCGAAATCGCGAATCCCGAGCTCGAGACCGACGAGCGCGTTTGCCAGCGCGGTGCCGCGGGTATCGTGGAAATGCAGCGCCAGCTGCTTCGCCGGAAATTCGCCTAAAAACAGCGAGACCAAGCGCTTGGTCACGAGCGGGGTGCCGACGCCAATCGTGTCACCCAGCGAGACTTGATAGCAGCCGAGCTCGAGCAGTGTGCGCGTGATCGACAAAGAGGCTTTCGGGTCCACGTCGCCCTCGTAGGGACAGCCCCAAACGGTGGACACGTACGCGCGGACTCGCATCTTGGCGGCAAGCGCGGGCGGTACGACCTCGCGAAAGGTGTCGAGCGACTCCGCGATGCTCTTGTTGGTGTTTTTTCGGTTGTGGGTCTCACTCGCCGACATGAACACGGCGATCTCTTGCAAGCCTGCGGCCTGGGCGCGCTCGAGGCCCTTGGCGTTCGGGCACAGCGCGCTCAGCGTCACGCCCGGCGGCGCCCGAAATTCGCGCGCGAGCTCTTCGGCGTCGGCCAGCTGCGGCACCCAACGGGGTGAAACGAAGCTGGTCAGTTCGATGCGCTTGAGGCCCGCGTCGATCAGCGCGAGGAGGATTTGTTTCTTGCCTTCGAGCGGGATCGGCAGGGCCTCGTTCTGCAAGCCGTCGCGGGGCGACACCTCGTAGATCGAAACTTGATCGGGTAGCGCGTCGAGCATGACTATCGCAAGTACGGGAGGGCGCCGATCCGGGCTCGGCGACGGGGCAACGCTTACAGGTCGAGCAGCCGCAGTTGATTCTGGCGCGGGTGCGGGGTGAACTTGATCGGGTATTCACCGGTCCAACAGGCGGTGCAGAACGACTTCTTGTCCAGGGACGGATCGATCTGCTCATCGGCCATCGGCAGCGTGCGCTTGGTGCTGCGCCCGGTGGCTTCCGTGCGCGCGGCCACCACTGAACGCACCATCGAGTCGAGCGACAGGTAGGCCAGGGTGTCGCTGGTGATGTACTGGTTGATCTCTTCGACCGAGTGACTCGAAGCGATCAGCTCACCGCGCGTCGGCGTGTCGATGCCGTAGTAGCAGGGCCACTTGGTGGGCGGACTGGAGATGCGCATGTGCACCTCCTTGGCCCCGGCGTCTCGCAGCATTTTGACGATCTTGCGGCTGGTCGTGCCGCGCACGATGCTGTCGTCGACCACCACCACGACCTTGCCCTTGAGGATGGCACTGATCGGGTTGAGCTTCAGGCGTACGCCGAAGTGACGAATGCTCTGGCGGGGCTCGATGAATGTGCGCCCCACATAGTGGCTGCGCACCAAACCGAGCTCGAAGGGCAGGTGAGATTCTTCCGCGTAGCCGATCGTCGCGGGAACGCCGGAATCCGGAACTGGAATCACCACGTCGGCCTTTACGCCATGCTCGCGCGCCAGGGCTCGTCCTAGGTTCTTGCGCGCTTCGTACACGCTCACACCGTCGATGTTGGAGTCCGGGCGCGCGAAATACACGTACTCGAAGATGCAGGTGTGACGCTTCACTGGCGCGAACGGCCAGACGCTGCGCACTCCGCTTTGGTCGATTACGAGCATTTCCCCCGGATCGATGTCGCGTACGTATTCGGCGTCGATCAGGTCGAAGCTCGAAGGCTCACTGGCGACGACGAAGGTGTCCGTGCCCGGCAACTTACCGAGGCACAGCGGCCGAATGCCCATGGGATCGCGCACGGCGATCATGCTCTCGGGCGTCAGGATCAGCAGCGAATAGGCGCCCTGGACCTGATTCAAGGCGTCCGCGACGCGGTCTTCGAAAGACTTTTGCTGGCTCATCGCGAACAGGTGCACGATGACTTCAGTGTCGCTCGTACTCTGAAAAATGGAGCCGCGCTCTTCCAGTTTCTCGCGCAGCGCCTCGGCGTTGGTCAGATTGCCGTTGTGCGCGACCGCGATGGAGCCGCGCGCGTAGTCGACGGCGATTGGCTGAGCATTCTTCAGCGCCGAGCCGCCCGCTGTCGAATAGCGGACATGTCCGATGGCGTGAGGACCGCCCAAGCGCTCGAGCTGTTCTGGGGGGAAGACATCGATGACATGACCCATGCCGCGATGCAGGCTGAGCTGCGAGCCGTCACTCGTGACGATACCGGCGCTTTCCTGACCGCGGTGCTGCAGAGCGTGCAGCCCCAGGTAGGTCAGGTTCGCTGCCTCTTTATGGCCGTAGATGCCGAAGACGCCGCACATTCTGGTCCGACTGCCCGGAAGTTTCCGGAGCGTTAGCTTGAAGGGCGAACCGCTGCCACGATTTTCAGGTGCTGGCTAGCGAAGCTTGCGAGTGCGCGAGCTAAAAGGTCGGCGCCACTCTGGCTGCTCTTCCATTGTTGCGCCAGCGCCAGCTACACACTGGGTCCGGCGCTCGGGCCGGTCAAGGCCACGAGTGCCTGAGAGTGAAGCCGCGGGGAAGTGTGAGTAGTGAACGGTGCGCGCGAAACGCTGAGTCCTCCCGGAAAAATGCCAAACAAGGCGTACAGGTTTTGCGCCTTACTAGGTATCCTTGGCACGATATGAGCGCGCTCGACGAGCTCCTTCGCCAATGGCGGAGCAATCCCGATGCTGACGCGACGATCGCGCTCTGTTCTTTCCTCGGGACTTCGTCGCGTGAAGAATTGATCCGCGAGGTGGCTACCAGCGCCGATACCTGGCACACCGAGGATGGGCGGGTGATGCTCGCGGTCGGCCGCATGCATCTGGATGCCGGGCTGCTCGCCGAGGCCCAAGCTGCGCTCGTCGCGGCCGCCAAAGCCAACGGGAGAGATGCCAAGCCTTTTCGCTACTTGGGTGAGGTGCTGTTGAGGCGAGGTGATGCCCTGCGGGCGGAAAAAGTGCTCGCTCGTGCGCTACAATTTAGCCCCAACGACACTGAAGCTCGGCTTTGGCATGACCGTTCGGTGGTGTACAGCGCGCTGCAGAAACGGATTGGCGTCGAGGCGGTCGCGGCGGAGGTGCTCAGGGCGATGCCGAAGCAAAATTCCATTCCCGCGCCGACGATGGCAGGTCTGAGCCATAAGCCATTTGGCAACGAAGAGCCAACCAAGCCGCGCTCGCAGAACCCGTTTACTCATCCTGCGACTGACGAGGCCCTGCCGCGCTTCGACTCCGAAGATCCGTTGCGCGTGTCGGACGCTGATCTGCTGGAGGAGTCGGCGCCGCGTCTGTCACCGCTTGCCAGCGCTGCGCGCGCGACCACGCTCGGGATCGGTCCACCCGGACCCAAGCTGCCGCCCGGCGCGCCGCCGAAGGCGGCTGCCGTAGCGGCGCGTCCCAATCCGCTGATCAGCAAGCTCGCGGGCGCAAGCAGCCCTGCTGCGGCGCCCAAGCCTGCGGCTCCAATGCGCGCGGCGCC
Organism: Pseudomonadota bacterium; assembly: GCA_037200885.1. Taxonomy (GTDB): domain Bacteria; phylum Myxococcota_A; class Polyangia; order Polyangiales; family Polyangiaceae; genus PMG-095. Next base: position 1,000,495 of record JBBCIN010000002.1, on the reverse strand, counting down.
GGCCGCCGCGGTACGTCCGGCAGCGGCCGCCGCACCGCCCGCGGACGCAAAAGCGAAGCCGCGTCCCGGGCCCAGGCCGGAGCAATTCGAGGAAGTGATCACGACCATCACTCCTGCGCCGTTCATCGCGCCCTCCTGGCCGGAGGCGCCGCCCGTGGCACGCTCGCCCCTGCTGCGACCGGCGGCGCCGCCCGCACCCGTCGTCGCGCAAACGCCTACTGCTCGCATCGCGCTGGCGGTCGCCGAGACGATGGCCGCACCGTCGTTCGCTTCGCCTCCGCCGTTCGTACCGGCGGCTCCGTCGCGGTCGCCGGAGGGGCGAGCTCCCAGGGCGCCGGCGCTGGCACCGTTTTATTCGGACGCGGACACGGCTGTCTCGCCGGAAGCTGGGCTCGTGCTCGAGCACTTGTCACGCGTCGGCGTGTACGAACCGGGCGGCGGCGCGCCGCCCGCCTGGGAGAACCCGGTGCGTCAAAGGGCGCGAGGTACTTGGGCGATCTCGGTCGCGATCGTGCTGATCGCTGCCGCTGGTGCCGGATCGTACGCGTACTCGAAGAAGATCCGTGCCGAGCGCATGCAACACGCCCTCGCGCTCAACGACGAAGTCAAAAGGCTGCTCGAGACCGGGAGCGTCGCCGACCTGCGCAAGACCGATCAAAAGCTCAACGAAGCCTTCGAGCTCGATTCGCTGAGTCAGCAAGCGGCCCGGCTCTGGCTGCAAAATCGCGTGCTGTACGAAGTCTTGACCGGCGACGAAGTGCGCGGCATCGACTCCGCGGTCCATCGCGGAAAAACCGTGGATCTGCCGGAGAAAGACACGGCTTTCGGCCGCATCGCCTCGTTCATGGCCGAGGGCGATCTAGCCGGCGGCGCGGCGATTCTCTCCCGCTGGGACAGTGCCAGTGCCAGAGACCCTTACTACCAACTGGCCGCCGGCGCCGTGCTCGAGCGCGCCGGCGACTTGCGGGCGGTCGAACGTTACGACGCGGCTCGTGAGCTCGATCCCGAATTCATCCCCGCGCAGTTGCTCTTGGCGCGCTTGCTCTTGCTCGAGTTCGGCGGCGAGCGAGCCAAGCCGGTGCTCGACTCGCTGCGCAAGCAGCTCGGTGACGCACCGATCACGCGCGCGCTGTCGGCACTGGCGTGGGTCGTGGATTCCGAGCGCCCGGAGTCGCTGCCGGACGACGCAAAGCTCGAGCCGGGCGACGCCGAGAAGCTGCCCGCCCCGCTCAGCGGCGTGCCCTCGATGGTCGAAGCCGTGCAAGCCATGCGCGCCGGCGACCTAGCCAAGGTATCGCGCGCCATCGATTCCGCGGTGACCGGCGCGATGACTCCCTCACTCGCGACTGGCCTCGGCTTTCTGGCGATCGAGGCCGGCGACGAGCAATTGGCGCGCAAAGCCGCCCTGCGCGCGCTGCAGTTCGCGGCCGTTTATCCGCGGGCGCGCACCTTGGCCGCGCGTGTGGCTTTGCTCGGTGGGCGCTTGGACGAAGCCCAAAAGGCCATCGAAGAGCTGGATCCGTCGGCTCCGGACGTGGCCGTGGTGCGAGGCGTCGTGGCCTACGAGGCGCTCGAACCTGCGGATCTCGAAGGCGCGCTGCGCTCGCTCGGCGAGGCCGCACACACGCGACAGGCCTATACGGCGCTGGCGGCGGGACCAGGCGTGCTCATGGGCACTGCCTTCCCATCGCCGGAAAAGCTCGAGGCAATGGCCACGCCTGCGACTCCCTGGGGCGAGCTCGTGGCTGCCGACGCCGCGCTCGACATGGGGGATCTGGCGCTGGCTTCGAAGATTTTGGGCCGGCGCCAGGGCGACGCCGTGCGCCCAGTGCATTACCTGCGCCTAGCGCGGCTGTATCGTTATCAAAAGAAGACCGATGAAGCGCTCAAGGCTGCCGCTGCCGCGCGCGAGGGCTCGACCACCAGCGCGGTGCTGATTGAATCGCTGTACGGATTTCTGAAGAAAGACGACACCACCGGAGCGCGCAACTTGGTCGCCAAGCATCCGACCGTTCTCGGTCCGCTCACTGCCTGGCTGGGCGTGCTGGTCGACGTGGCCAACAAGCAGAAGCCTCAAGCCGCCGCGCGGACCGCCAAACTCGACCTGCCTCCGGCCGAGACGCCGCTCACCCTGCGTATTCTGGTTGCGCGTGCTCTGGTCGCAGCCGACGACAAGCGAGCGCGTCCGTACGTTTTAGCGTTGGCGAAGCAAGTTCCGAAACACCCCGATGTGATCGAGGCCGCGCTCGAGCTCAACCAGTGAGCCCGAGCGCGTTTCGACTACTACGAGCGAGCTCTCAGAACATGTACGCCGCGCCGAGCGCGATCGAGGTCTGAGTCTTCTTGCCGCCCCACATCACCTCTTGGTCCGCGCCGTCGACGCGGAACTCAGCGCGTAGCAAGAGCGCGCTGGCGATGGTGTAGCCGGGGGTGATCGTGAAGTTCCACAGCCCGACCTTGTCCTTGCCCGCGGCTTCTGTGGCAGCAGCGGCGAAGGTCGCGCGCGTCAAGCCCTTGTCCGAGAAGTACTCGAAACGAGCGCCGAGGCTGAAGGCGTCGACGTGGACCACCGGTTGGATGCCGAAGCCGACCCATGTGGCCGTCTTGAGGCCGCCCGTCGTGCTGAGCGGGTCGGGATCTTTCTTCTCGCTGCCGTAGTTGCCCTGGAAGTTGATGGTCAGCATCGGACTGACGGTGGCCGCGCCGGTCAAGTCGAGGGACAGACGCGGGTCCTTGTCGGTCTGCGTTTTCTCCACGCCGTAGGTGCCGGAGAACGCGGCCCAGAACGGCACGGTGGTGTACGCGGCGCGCCAGATCACCGTCTTCTGCGAGTTGTTGTCGCCGGTGGCGAAGTAGCCGTTGTTGGTGTCCCAACCGTTGACCACACCCGCGCCGACGTCGAACGCGCCCGCGGTGTAGTGCAGCTTGGCGCCCACGTGCGTGACCGGCTCGGCCAGGTAGTACAAGAAGCCGCGCGTGACGGTCGGGTTCAACCAGCCATCGATCACTTCGATACCCTCGTAGGTAGCGAATTTACCGGCTGTCAAGGTGAGCCCCATGCCCGTTGCGACGGCGTACGCTTCGCGCACGTCGAAGTACTTGTCGACACCGGTGCTGAAGTTGTTGATGCCCGCGTTGGCACCCGCATCGAAGCGGATTTGAGCGTAGACATTTTCGTTCAGCTGATGCTTCACGAACACGGAGGCCTGATTGAGCAGGAAACCGTTTGCCGAATCGTAGGCGCGCGTGGGCACCGCGCCGACGGGGGCCGGGGAAACTGCGCCCGTGGCCGGATCGGTCGTGAAGCCTTCGGGCTGGTGCGGGGAGTGGAACATGTGGTTGTAGGTTGCTTCGACGCCACCCTGAATGGTCGTTTGCGGGTAGGTCGGCGCGGGGGGCGCGGCCTCGGCGGCAGGTGCAGCTGGCATCGGCGTAGCCTCAGCCGGTGCACCCGGTGGTGCCGCCGCGGGGCCTGCCGGCGGCGCGGCGCCCGCGGGCGGCGCGTGGTCTGGCTCCGAAGCGGTAGCAGCCGGAGTTGGAGGAACCGGAGCCGCCGGAGCGGCCGCCGGAGCGTCTTGGGCAAACGCGGCCGTAGGTACCAAACAGAGGCCAGCAACTAGCGACAATAGGGAAAAGCCACTCTTACGCATCACGAAATCTCCGGGGGTTCAAAAGCAGCGGGGCAGCCCGCAGAAGGTCACTAGCGACCGCTGGCGGACATGTAGGCGCGAGACTGCCGCCCCAACATTTCATCTGTGTTTCGCGTCAGTTTCGCCCGCCATGAACGCGTGCATTCGACACGGAACAGGGTGAAAAACGCTCGATTTCGTACCGCCCTGAGACGACTCCATGCACTCGGAGAAACAAACCAGGCGCAGTGTCGCGAGCCCGGCGTTTCCGTCGCGTCTCCAGCGTTCGTCAACGGCATCAACGCCGCACGAGATCGCACCGCCAGGATGCCATAGGAACGCGTGCGTTACTGCGACAAAGTAGCTACGACGACGCCGTCTGCGAGACGTTCACGATGACAGGTTGCCGCCCGAAACGCGTCCCTCGATCATCATCCGCAACTCGTCCGTGTCGTTGGATCGGCCCATCGCTTCTTCGAGCGTGATCAACCGCCGCGCGTAGAGCGAATAAAGGGATTGGTTCAACGTCTGCATGCCGTGCTTGGCTTGGCCGACCTGCATCTGCGTGTACACCTGGTGAATTTTGTCTTCACGGATCAGGTTGCGGATAGCCGCGTTGGGGATCAGCACTTCCAAAGCGAGCACCCGGCCCGGCGCGCCGGCGCGCGGCAAGAGCAGTTGGCTGAGCACGCCTTCCAGGACGAACGACAGCTGCGCTCGCACCTGCGACTGCTGATGCGGCGGGAAGACATCGATGATGCGGTTGATGCTCTGAATGGCAGAGTTGGTGTGTAACGTCGCAAACACCAGGTGGCCGGTCTCGGCGATGGTCAGCGCCGCTTCGATCGTCTCCAGATCGCGCATCTCGCCCACGAGCACCACGTCCGGATCCTGTCGGAGCACGTATTTCAGCGCGTATTTGAAGCTAGAAGTGTCGCTGCCGACTTCTCGCTGATTGACGATCGATTTTTTGTGCGGGTGCAGGTACTCGATCGGATCTTCGACCGTCATGATGTGCTGACGGGTTTCGCTGTTGATCTTGTCGATGATTGAAGCAAGCGTCGTGCTCTTGCCGGAGCCGGTCGGCCCGGTGACGAGCACGAGCCCGCGCGGCCTGCTGGCCAGCTCGGCGACCGCTGGTGGCAGCCCCAGCTCGTCGAAGCTCAAGATCTTGAACGGGATGGAGCGGAAGGCGCCCGAGACCGCGCCACGCTGCATGAAGATGTTGGCGCGAAAGCGCGACAGGTTCTTCACGCCGAACGACAAATCCAGCTCCTTGTTCTTTTCGAACTGAATCTTCTGCTCTTCGGTCAGCACCGAGTAACAGATCTGCTTGGTTTCGATCGGTGATAGCGGCGGTAGCTTGAGCGGTACGATCGCGCCATCGATACGCAAGAGCGGCGGCGAACCCGTCGTGATGTGCATGTCGCTCGCGCCCTTCTCGATCATGGCGCGGAGCAACTGGTGCAGATTGACTTTGAGGCCTTCTTCTCCGGTCATTTTTTGCTGTTCCGCCCTAATCAGCCATCGTGACGCGCAGGATCTCTTCCGGGGTCGTGATGCCCTCGAGCACCTTCTTGATCCCGCTGGCGCGCAGAGTCGCCATGCCGAGCTTGATTGCGGCGGCCTTCAGCTCCGCGCCGGACGCCCCCTGCAGCACGCGCTCTTTGAGGTCGTCTTGGAAACGCATTACCTCGTAAAGCGCGACGCGGCCCTTGTAGCCGGTGTTGTTGCAGGTCGCGCAACCGGTGCCTTTCATGATGTTGCCCTTCAGGGCCAGCTGCGCTTCGCTCACCCCAAGGTCGAGCAAGACCTTGGGGTCCGTGTCGACCGGCTTCTTGCAGTCAACGCAGATTTTGCGGGCCAAGCGTTGAGCCAGCACCAAATTCACACTGGCCGTGATCAGGAACGGCTCGACGCCCATGTTCAGCAGGCGCGAGATGGTGGCCGGAGCGTCGTTGGTGTGGAGGGTGGAGAGAACCAAATGGCCGGTGAGCGCCGCCTTGACCGAGATTTCCGCGGTCTCGAAGTCGCGGATCTCACCGACCATGATGATGTCCGGGTCTTGGCGCAAGAACGAGCGCAGGCCCATGGCGAAGTTCAGACCGATTTCGTCGTGCATCTGCACCTGGTTGATGCCGTGCAAGTTGTATTCGACCGGGTCCTCGGCGGTGCTGATGTTGACGTCGGGCTTGTTCAGATCGCTGAGCGCCGAATAGAGCGTGGTCGTCTTGCCGGAACCGGTGGGCCCGGTCACGAGCACCATGCCCCAGGGCTGAGTGATGGCCCACTTGAAGTCGGCGAGTGGCTCCGGATCGAAGCCGAGCTTGGCCATGTCGAGCTGCAGATTGCCCTTGTCGAGCAAACGCAGCACGACCTTCTCACCCCACATCGTGGGCAGCACGGAGACGCGAAAGTCCATCTCGCGACCCTTGCCCAGCTTCAGCTTGATGCGTCCGTCTTGCGGCAGGCGGCGCTCGGCGATGTCCAGCTGGCTCATGATCTTCAAGCGGCTGACGATGGCCGCTTTGAGCTTCAGGGGTGGGGTCATCTCTTCTTGCAGCACGCCGTCCACGCGATAGCGCACGCGCAGCTTCTTTTCGTAGGCTTCGACGTGAATGTCGCTGGCGCCCTTGCGAATCGCATTGAGCAAAAGCACGTTCACCAGGCGCACGACGGGCGCGTCTGCGCTCTGCCGCTCGAGCTCGAGGGCGTTGACTTCTTCTTCATCGCCGCCGAAGTCGATGTCTTCGTCGCCGAGGTTGAAGTCGGCCATCACCTCCTCGTAGGAGGGGCCGGCGTTGTAGTAGCGCTCGATCGCGGCTTGAATCGCGGTCTCGCTCGCGACGACCGGCTCGACGTTGTATCCGCTCAAGAACTTGATGTCGTCGATCGCGTTCAGATTCGTCGGATCGCTCATCGCCACGATCAGCGAAGACCCGGAGCGCGACACGGGGATGATGCGGTGCTTTTCACACACCTCCTTCGTGACTAGCTTCACGACTTCGACGTCGATTTCGTACTCGTCGAGGTTGATCGCGGGCAGGCGATACTGCGAGCTGAGAAAGTTCGTGATCTCGCCGTCGGAGATGAAGCCGAGCCGCGCGAGCGTGTAACCGAGGTTTTGGCCGGAGCGCTTCTGCTCGTCTTGTGCCTTCCGAAGCTGCTGTAAGCTGATCAGCTTTTCACGAACGAGCAGTTCACCCAGACGATTCTGCGACATCGAGCTTCTCTCTCAAGGGACGGATGGTGCCGGATAGAACCGGCTACTTTAGCATTGCCGCCGGCAGCTTTACTGTCTCAGCAGACGGCCGGCAGTGGGCGTCGGAAAAGTCGAGCTCGCGCCTCGCCGTCGTGGGTCCGCGCGGCCGGGCGCCAAAACTAGGAAAATGCCGACGACTGGCTCCGCATCGGCCGGGAACGCGCTTGACGCGCCCTCGGCTCGGTCGAACATTAGCGCGGAAGATTGTCACATCGGAATACGCGACTTTATTTCCGGCTCGCGAGCCGGCCGATGGCTTGAGTCCTGAATGCTAGAAAGGCGCCCCCATGGCGAAGACTTACAGCGACTTGTTTTCGGAAATCCGCTCGAACGTGAAGCTCATCTCGCTCGAAGCGTTGAAAGAGCGCGTCGAGAATCGAGCAAAGAAGCCATTCACGCTCGTCGACGTGCGCGAGAAGGACGAGGTCCGCGCGGGCTACATCCCTGGCGCGGTGCACGTGCCGCGCGGCTTCTTGGAGATGCAAGCAGAGCAGAAGCTGCCCAACAAGTCGGAAGAGATCATCGTTTATTGCGCGGGCGGGACGCGTAGCGCGTTCGCCGCCAAGACGCTGTCAGAGCTCGGCTACGAGAACGTGACCAGCGCAAACCCCGGCTTCGTGCGCTGGAAGGATCTGAAGTACCCGGTCGAGATGCCCGCGGAGCTGACGGCTGCGCAACTCGACCGCTACTCACGTCATATCCTCTTGCCCGAGGTGGGCGAGCGCGGACAAGAGAAGCTGCTCAAGGGCCGCGTGCTCTTGCTGGGCGCTGGCGGTCTGGGCGCGCCGGCCGCGTTGTATCTCGCGGCTGCCGGCGTCGGCACGATCGGCTTGGTCGATGCGGACACGGTGGATGCCTCGAATTTGCAGCGCCAGATCATCCACGCCACGTCCCGCTTGGGCATGTCGAAGGTGGATAGCGCCGAGGTCGCCATCAACGATTTGAACCCCGACGTGAAGGTCGTAAAATATCAAGAGCGGGTCAACGCGAACAACGTCGACCGCATCTTCGGCGCGGGCTGGGACGTGATCGTCGACGGCTGCGACAACTTTCCGACTCGCTACTTGGTCAACGACGCGTCGCTCTTTCACAAGATCCCGGTGTCGCACGGATCGATCTTTCGCTTCGACGGCCAAGTCACGACCTTCATGCCTTTCCAGGGCCCGTGCTATCGCTGCCTGTATCCCGAGCCGCCGCCGGCGCATCTCGCGCCTTCTTGTGCGGAAGCGGGCGTGCTCGGCATTCTGCCAGGCGTCGTTGGCGTGATTCAGGCGACTGAGGCGATCAAGCTCATCTTGGGCAAAGGTGACCCCTTGGTCGGACGTCTCCTCACCTACGATTCGCTCCGCATGAATTTTCGCACCTTGAAGCTGCGTCGCGACAAAAACTGCCCCGCGTGCGGCGAGAATCCGACGATCAAGGAGTACATCGACTACGAGGGGTTCTGCTCGCGTTGATGTAAGCGAGCGCGGTTCCTCAGCGTTTCCCTTGGGCCCGACCGGGCCGGCAGCCGAGACGGGCGTGAAAGCGAGTTGGTACCCCTTTCGCGCCCGTCCGGCTTCCTGTTAGAAAGCAGAGCCGCCCGCGTGGCAAAGATTGCCCGCAGCGCGCTCTTCAAAGGGAGACATCGAGAAAATGGCCGGAACAAAGCTTGTACTGTGTGGCTTGGTCGCGCTGGGTGCGCTGTCGGGCTGTGGTGGCGACGACAAACAGGCCGTCACGGGCCAGCCCGCGGCGACGCAATGCGCGCCTGGCCAGTACTTCGACGGTCGCATCTGTCAGTCACCGACCGGAACTGCACCCGCGGCCACGACGCCGGTGGCGACCGCGCCCGCCGCAACCGCGGTTCCGACGGCTATCCCCGGCGTTGCAACCACGACCGCGGGTCCCTCGGCCACTCCGCTCGATCCCGCCACCGCGCAGGTCGTGACGTCGTTGATCGCGCCGTTGGCCGCCACCGCCGCCGCGCCAGGTGCCAAGGCGGTGGGCGCCGCGATTGCTGGCAACTTCGCGCAGGGTCAGTCGCTCGAGCAGACCGTGCAGATGAACCCGGGCAAGTGCTACACGATCGTCGGCGCGGGCGTTCCGACGATTCAGAATCTAGACATCCAGCTCGTGCCGTCGATCGCCATCCCGGGCGCGCCCGTCATGGTGGTCGCCGCCGACAGCAGCCAGGGCGCGACCGCAATCGTCGGTCAGCAGCCGAATTGTTACAAATGGGCGCTGCCCATGGGCGGAACCATGAAGGTCGTGGTCAGCGTTTCCGCCGGCCAAGGCATGGCCGCCGCTCAAGTCTTCGAGAAGTGATCCGAGCGCCGCGCGCGGAGTCCGAGTACTGCGCGCGCGTGTTTGCTCTGCCCAGCTATTCGCGTCGTGGATCACGCGCCGTTCGGCTCGCCAAGATGCGCTCCCGCGTGCCGCGCTTGGAGCTACGCGACGCGCTCTGAGAGCCGCGCCCGCTAACCCAAATCAACAGAGTTAGGCAGCCGCAACGCCGTCGGCCAAGTCTTTTGAGCCCGAGCCGCTCAGAGGAGCATTCGTGAATTCGGGCCAGAGCTCGCCGAGGCCTTCGCGCTTTCGGCGTGCGATTTCCCAGCGCACGACCGGGCGTGAGAGAAGGACGGCGCCGATGGCGATGCTGAAGCCCGCGATCACGTCGATCAGGTAGTGCCAGCGGAGGAACATCGTCGCGATGATGATGTTCACCGTACAGAACGTGACGAAGGGCCAGGTGTATCGGAACGGCATTTCCTTCCGGTTGCGATACGAGAAAAACGCCAGCACCGTCGGCGCGCCCGTGTGCAAGGACGGGAAGATGTCCATCAGGGCGCCGCCCGAATGGACCGCGTTCATCACCAGGTTGTGCCACAGCCCGTCGGGCAACGGATGCTGAAACGCATCTGCCATCGCTCGGTAGGGACCGTAGCCAGGGACGACCATGTACAGGCTGTGCCCGATGCTGAACATGAGCAATATCGCGAAGGTGAACTCCCCCACGATTTGCTTCCTGCGACCGAAAAACAGCAGCGGAACGACGTGCACGGCCATGAGCAAGAAGTAGCCGAAGTAAAAGAACGAGAACCACTCGGTCGTGGCCGGGTTGACGTAACGGTCCCAAGCCATTGCTGGCTCGAAGTGGAACAACGACAAATCGAGCTCGTACAGCTTTCGATCCAAGGTCGTGGTGTTCACCAACGGCAGCACGTGCTTGAGGAAGAAGTAGCTGACCTGCACCACGCCGTAGATGCCGAGCCGATAGACCAAGGCAGCCACCCAGGAGCGCTTCAGCAGCCGACCACGCACCAGCAAGATGCTGATCAGGAAGGCCAAGAACAATCCGCCGGTGCGCACCAGACAAAAGCTGCGTTCGGCGCTTTCCGGGGTGCCGAGCACTGCGCCATTCAAAGCCAGTAAGAACGCGAATACGGCAAAATCGTGAATGGCGGTTTCGCGCAGGGTCCGCTGCCACCAGGGCTCTTCGCGGCGGCGGACGATGATTTCTGACTCGGAAGGCATGCTTGTTCGTTGGAAAGTTATGACTTGCTGACGGCCGGCGCGGCCCGGGTCGTTTCCACGGCGGCGATCGGATCAACCGCGTCTGCCGGTTCGGTAACGCGCACTCGGGCTGACGGTTCAGACGGTCGTGCCATGAAATCTTGTACGCTCACCTCGGCTAGCAGCAATTCGGCGCGGGTTTCGTCGACTCGGAGCAGCTGAGCCAAGGCCTTGGCGCTCAGCTGTCCCCCGTTTGCAGCCACGAGCCGTGAGGCTGCCAAAAGCCAGGCTTGCTGCAACGCGGTATCGAATTTTCGGGCGTGGCCGCGCGAGCTGCGGAGCGCGAAGAACGAAAGCGCGAACGGCACCACGCTCACCAGTAGGGCTGCGACCTTCGCGAAGGGAGCCGGGGAGGTGACCATGAACACGATCAGGGTGACCAAAAGCGAGATCCCGCCGGAAGCCAGCGCGAAGCCCGAGCCCGCCCGAAAAGCGCCGACGCGTAGTTGTTCGCTGCGCGCGCTGCGTAAGAGTGCGACCTCAGCTTCGGAAATGGGGCTTTCGCTCGGGGGGATGCGTGGGCCGCCGCAGCTCCGACAGCGATAGTAAAGAGTGTCACTCGATTCGACGTCGCTGAGCGCTCGGCACAAGGGGCAACGGTAGGCTTCGCCGAATGCGGCGCCGCACTTGGCGCAGTGACCCAGGAGATCGAGCGGTCCGGAGCAGGCGGAACACACGTCCGGTCGCGCGGCGAGGGCAGCGGGTGAGGTCACGCGCTCGGCTCCTATCGCGCCTAGTGCGAGTTGTCCAACCCCGCTGGTTCCAGCGTCAAAAGCCCGCTAAACCTGCGGAAAAACTCGTCGAGCACGCGGTACGTGAGTCCCCAGACGAGCCGTCCGTCGATGTCCCACGCCGGCAATTCCAGGCTCTGACCCCCCCTCGCGAGGGTGTATGTCGCCTGTCTCGAGCCGCCAAGCAGTAGGGTCACCGGCACCCAGAGCGCTTGTCGAACTTCAACGCTCAGCTGGAGTGTTGGGCGAGCCGGCAGCAGGTAGACGAAGGGCCGGACTGCGACGGGCACGCCGCGGATCGGCAGGTAGTCGGAAAGACGTCCGAGCTGCTCGCCGTGAGCCCGCAAATCGAGCCCGACTTCCTCCAGTGTTTCGCGTTCGGCGGTTGCGGCGAGATCCGCGTCCGTTGCTTCGCGGTGGCCGCCCGGAAGCGCCATGTGCCCTGACCAAGGGTCGCCTTCGCGCGTGGCTCGCTCAATCAGCAAGAGCTCCAGCGAGGCCTCGAGCTCGAGCAGGATCAGCGCGATCGCGGCGGTGCGTGGGCCCTCGAGCGGTGTCTCCGGCGCGGGGTCCGCGAGCGCGCGCCGGATCCGCTCGCGAAATGAGGTCCCAGCCGTCGCGCTCATGCGCAAAACCATACCGAGCGATTCAGAGCCATGCGACCGGGTAGCATTGTTGTGCGCGATTCACGCTGGAATCGTGGAAAAATCTGATAGCCTCCCGCGCGATGAAAGCCCGAGGGTTCTCGTTTTCGGCGCTGCTTGGTGCCTTGATTTTGTTGCTCGCTGCGCCGCCCGCACGAGCGTTCCCGGGGTTCCTGGCTTCGAAAACGAAGACGGAGATCAAAGTCAACTCGACGCAGATCGTGTTGATGAAGAAGGGCAATGCGACGGCGGTCACCGTCATGTCGGATTACGAGGGCCCGCTCGAACCGTTCGCGATGGTGCTGGTCGTGCCGGCCGACGTCACGGCCGACCACGTGACCACGCTCAAACGTGAGTATGTCGACCGCGTCGACAGCATCAGCGCGCCTCGCTTTCACGAATACTGGGAGCAAGACCCGTGCGACCCAGGCCCGGTGGAGCAGGAATGGCAGCGGAACATGAAGGCCGACTCTTCCAGCGCGTTCTTGGGCGGTGGCGATATGCCGCAGAGCACGCAGAAGGTCGCCAAGGAGCTCTCGCTCGACGTCCAAGCCAAGCAGAAGGAGGGGGAGTACTCGTTCAGCCTGTTGGGCAAAGACGAATCGGTCGCCGCGTGGCTGAAAAACAAAGGTTACACCTCGCCGCCGGGTGCGGAACAAGCGGTGCAGCCCTACCTCCAGGCTGGCATGCGGCTGGTGGTGGCGCAGGTAGACACCAACCGGATCGAGCTGGTGGGTGGCGATCGCGCTCAGCTCTCGCCGATTCGTTTTTGGACCGAGCAGCCTTATACGTCGATCCCGGATCGGGTTGGCCTGATCAATGCGGGCGGTAAGCAAGAGCTGATCGTGTACGTGCTCGACCCCGAGCAACGCTACGAGAGCAAAAATTACAAGAATCTGTTTCCGCCTACCAACGTGGAGGTCGACTTTTCGGTGAAGGAGCGCATCGGTGAGTTCTACGCCGCGCTGCAAGACATCATCGCCGAAAAGAATCCGGGCACGTTCCTGAATGAATACGCCTGGCCGAGCGACGGCTGCGGTCAACCGTGCGCGACCGAGCCGCTCGCGATCGCCGAGCTTCTCAGCCTTGGTGGCGACGTGTTCGAGCTTTCGGTACCGAAAGAAGAACGGCAGCCCAAGCCTCCAGAGCCGACCAAGGAAGAGGCGGCCGCGTTCAAGGAGGCCACCAAAGACTTGAAGCCGAAAGAACGCAAGGCCAAGCAAAAGCAGGACAAAGAGGACCGCAAGACGGTCGCTGCCCGGAAGGCGCTGCTCGCTCGCCACAAGTACGTCGTGTCGCGCGTGCACTACCGCTACGACGACAAGTCTTTGCCGAATGATCCGCAGTTCGGTCCCGCTACTGGAGCGGTCGAAGGCGGCGTTGCTCAGCCCAAAGGGCAAAAGGCGGAAGCCTCGCTCGACGTAGTGCCCGCCAGCCAGAATAAGTTCCAGGTTCGGTACAACAACTTTCACCCGTGGGTTCCGGTGATTCAGTGTCCGAACCCCGAACGCTACCGTTGGGGCAAGGCGCCGCGCGATTATCGCGGTTTGCGCAAGACTTGGATTGCCGAAGATCTGACCCGAAAGAGCCGCACCCAGATCAAACCTGCGGCCGTACTCAAGACGCCTATCCCTTCGCTCGGGCTCACCGGTGCCGTTCCCGCTGCGTCTGCAGCGGTCGCCGACGCGGGAGCCGACGCAGGGACGGCCAGTGCCGCACCGGCCGCTGGCAAGTGCGGCTGCAGCGTGCCGGGCGCGCCTGCCAGCCATGCATTCCTGTCGATGCTGAGTGCATTGACCGGCCTCGCGTTCCTGTATCGCCGGCGCCGCTAGTAGCCGAGATCGACCGCGCCGCTCGCCCTGGGGGGCGCGGGCGGGAGCTCACTTTCGGCGTGGGTGGGCCACGGCTCGGTGGGCGTGGCTACCTCTGCCGGTGGCCAGCGATCACTCACCGCCGCAGCGGGGTTGCCGTTCGGGCGCGCGGCTTTCACGCTAGCAACGACCACGGGCGACGCCTGCGGCTCGCGGCAGCGCACCAGAAAATTGCCATCGTGAGGGTCGAAAATCGGAGACAGATCGTAGCCGTGCGGACAGCGCTCGCCCGCGATCTGAAAGCAGGCCACTTGCTCCCCCTCGCAATGCACGTGGAGCATGCGTGTGCCGTCCGGGCCGATGATGCGCGCCGCGCCCGGCGGCTCCGCGCAGCCTGGCGCGCTGAGCAGCAGGCTCATCCCAGTGGAGAGTAACCAGCCCAAGCGCACGACGCCCATCAGGCCCTCAGCATAGCTCATGTCGAGCGGGCTAGCGCGAAGCGGTCGCTTCACCGCTCGCCAATGGGTCGCTGATCCAGGGTCTGCCGTGACCGTGGAAATAGCTGCGCAATAGATCACGCGCCAGTTCGTTGGCCTTGTGCCGCCACACCGCGCCGTTCTCGAGCATCACGCTGATCACGATCTCGGGGTTCTGGCTGGGTGCAAAGCCGATGAACCAGCTGGTCATGCCTTCGTTGGCTTCGGGACGTAGCGTGCCGGTCTTGCCAGACACGCGCATGTTTCCCAAGTAGGGACGACCACTCGAGTCGCTGAACGCGTGTCGGCAAGTTCCGCTTCGCACCGTCACTTCCATCATCCGCCGCAGACGCGCGGCGGTGAGCGGCTTGAGCACGCGAGCAACCACTTGCGCGTCGTCGTCGCTCGGCTTGTCTCCCTGGTCGTCGTTCGCATCAGGACTCGGTTCGGTCACGCGAATTCGGATCGCTTGCCCGCCGTGTGCGATCACGCTCGCCAGGTATGCGCCGCCCAGTGGTGACAGCGTGCTGCCTTGAAAGCCCGCTGCGGTGCGCGCAAAGTCCAGGTCACCGTAGGGGACGTCCAGCGTGCCGACGGGCACGTCGATATCGAACGGGACAAGGCCGTTGAAGCCGAGCGCTTGCGCGGTGTCGACGAGCCCGGTTCGAAGCAGTCGATGGGTGGCGAGCTGCGCGAATACGGCGTTTTTGCTGTAGCCGATAGCGTACGCAAACGGCGAGCACTCGATCGCATCGCCACGCGGCGCGTCCAAGTGACGGCGCTCGATGCCGTGCGTGCCGCCAGAGATGCAGACCTGTTCCGCGGGGCTGAGCGAGGTGGTCTCGAACAGCGCCGCCGTGGTGACCAACTTGAACACGCTGGCCGCAGGCACGCGTGAGGTCGTGAGCACTTGATGGTGGCGTCCGTCGCGAGCGCTCTCCGCCCAGGCCAAGATCTTACCGGTCTGTGCGTCGAGCACGACCATGCCGCCGCGCACGGGGTTGGCGGTGGCCAAAATCTTAACTGCCGCTCGCTGCAGATCCGAATCGAGCGTGAGCACCGCGTCGCCACCGCTTGCGAGCGGAGCGATCCAACGTCCGTCACGCTGGGCAATGCGATCCAGGTCGAGCGCCGGGCGCGGCTCCGCAGCGCCGGCTCGAGTCGCCGGTAGGGCGGCCAGAGTCGCCACCAATGGGACTGCGCGAAGAGCGCGGGATCGAACCCAGCTCATCGCTTGCACCTATCCGGCCTAGGCAATTCGGCCAAGGTTTTGGCTGTTTGCCCAACAAACCGCCCGATCTCGGTTATCGAAGTGGATGCCGGGTGTAAGTAATTTGTTCACATAAAACTACATTGGCGTACAATGCCTGCAGTTGGAGGATCTCCCCATGGATCGACGAGTTGGTCTCAGAACCCGAACGGACTTTCGAGTCCTGGCACAGCGCGGGTCGCTTTGCTCTCAGTATCGGGGAATCGATGTCTCGCCGACCGGCATCGTGCTCGATCGCGGGCGACCGATTGGGGAATTCGATTGGCCGCTGTTGCTGCGTCTCGAGTTGCAGCTGCCCGAATATCTCAAGCCTGTCCGCGCATTGGCGCGTCCCATTTGGTCGTTCGAGTCGCAGCAAGCGTTCAAGTTCATACGCATCGCCGACGTCGACCGTCTGATTTTGGCCGAGCACCTCGACTTCATGAGCGTGCGCGGCGTCGTCTTGCATTGAGGATCGCTACACCATGTCCTTCTTCCGCCGAATCAAGAAACTCTGGGCAAGGCTCGCACAGCCGGGGGCGCTCCGTATGCTCTATCAAGGCGTTGCGCTCGCGCCGCGGCTGGTCCTGCACGTGGCTTCGATCGCAGCCGTTGCCGGGCTGTTCAGTGCGTGCGTGCCCGCTGCGCAATACGAGGAAGCGAAATCGGCGAGCGAGGTCGAGCTCGCTGCGCGTCAACGCGCCGAAGCCGAGCTGGTCGTCACGCGCAGCCGACTGGACGCGGCGGCGGCAGAACTGAGCCAGCGCGAGCAGAAGTTGGCGGAGACCGAGCAGTCGGTGTCCGAATCGAAGCTCGAGAGCAGCGTGGCCGTGAAGGAGCGCGACGAAGCCACGGGCCTGGTCGACCAACTGCGCGGTGAGCTGGCTCGTGTCGGCGACAACCTCCGGTCCTACGCCGAACAGAAGGCGGATTTGGAAAAATCCTTGCAGGCCGCGCAGGCGCGTAAGCTCGAGCTGGAACGGAACGAAGCGCACACCGTCGCGATCGCGCGCCTGACTCGCGATTTGACCTCCGCGCTCGGCGACCGGGTGACCAGCGGCGACCTGACGATCGACGTGCGCGACGGTCGCGTCCTCCTCAGCGCGCCCGCAGAGCTTTGGTTCAATGACGATGGCACGCTGCGAGCTGGCATGGATGGCGCAGTCGCGGCCGTGAGCCGCGTGCTCACACTCCACTCGACGAGCGCACTCGAGCTCGGGTTGCCCGCGACTGATGCCGAGAAGCGCGGTCCGGCGCTGCTCAGTGCCCTGAGCTCACGCGGTGTAGCCGCGTCGCGCATGAAGCTCGTGCCTCTCGCGTCCGGGGTCACGCCGAGTGCCGAAGCGGCGCCGGTCAAAGTCGCGGCGCCCTTGGTCGAATTGTCTTTCAGCCCCAGCTGAAGTCTTCAGCCCAGAGTCGGTGGTTCGTAGCTCACGTCGAGGTCGAGAGCCGACTCCGGATCACGGCCGCGTGGCGCGGAGACGGCCCGGAAGCGGGGCTCTCGGCGTAGCGCGTCGTACACGGCAGCCACGAGCGCCGGTCGCACCGTTTGCTGAAAATGCTCGTGCCAGGCAAAGCCATCGTCCTCGCCCGTGTAGTCGTCCGCGAAGTCAGCCGACAAATTCAGGGTGATCGTGAATGTCTTTTCCTCGCGGTGGGTCATAGCGAAAACGTTACTTTTGCCGGCCAACTGCCGGGCGACGGCAGGGTGGCCGCTTTCAGCGCGGAGACCAGGCAATCCACGTCCGACTCGCCGGCTTCATTCGGCGGGGTGACGCCCGCGGAAAGCACCGAGCCGTCCGTGCCCACATACATCGTGGCCTCGAACGCGCCCCGCTCGCCCTTTTTGCAGGCCGAGACCTTCCTGGACAGCTTGCCGACGGCGTCCGACACGTGCTCGCCGTCCCAGCTGGTGGGCGCGCGCACGTCGTTTGGCGGATCGAAATCGAATGATTTGCGGGCTAAGCCATGGAGACCGCCGACCGGCTTCGGCCAGGTCTTGTTGCGCAGGCTGGCGAGCATGCATTTCTCGGTCTCACGGTCCCCGATCGTGGATTTCTCCAGATGCGCGTGATCGACCTTGCCCTCCGCATCGATCTTGAGAAAGAAGCTGACCGATCCGCCGAGGAACTCGACGCGCTTGGCACCGTCGTCCAGGCAGCGCTGGAAATCAGAGAGCGCGCGCTGAAAGGTTTTGTCGACTTTCTCCTCGTTCAGCCCGCCGATTTCGGCCGACGTGGAGACGCCGCTGGGCGCATCGTCATGCGCCTCCACAGTCGGTGCGGGGGATTGCGGCGCGGGCTCGCTGCCGCCGCACGCCGGGCAGCTGGCGATCGCCACCCCCGCGCAAACGAGACCAAACAGCGATGAGAGACGGAGCGTAGGAGTCATTGGGCGCGTACCAGTAGCGCGAAGCTCTGCGCGGAACAACGGCGGCAATGCTGACGCCCTCTTCAGCTCGATTGAAAATTTGCGTCGAGCACACGGACGCCGGGGATTTCTGCGAGGCGAGCGCGGAGTGCCGGCTTGGGGCGCACTGCGATACCAAGCTCGGCCTCCAGCAGCATCTCCAGATCGAACACGTTATCACCGAAGGCGCCGAGCCAATGCGCGGTTCCGAGCAGAGCGCGACCCGCGACGCACTTGCCCGCGCCATACGGCAAGGCGCTCGCCATTTCCGCTGCGATCACGCCCGAGACGACGCGGGGGGTGCTGGCTACGATGTCCTGCGCGGCGAAGCCCCAGGCGCTCGCCGCGAGCTCCACCGTGGCGCGCGGCGATGCGGAGATGACGATCGTGCGGAGATCGTGGCTTCGCGCAAAATCCAAGATCGGACGAAGCTCCTCATTCAAGCGTTGGGCATGCCGCGCGGCGACGAGCGCCTCGCCTGCCAACTCGGTCATTTCCATCCAGGTGTAGCCGGCGAAACACCAGGTCATCAGCTCGCAGATCTCGCGTTCGGGGTAGCGCCCGTCGAGGTAGCCGTCGAACAGGTGCTTGGCGGTCGCATTCACGTCCGTGAAACATTCGAAGCCGCGGCTTCGCGCTTGCCGTTCGATCTCGGCGCGAGCCGCTTCTCGCAAACGACCGTGCCCGACCGCGAAGCGGAATACGTCCTCGCCCACGTCCCCCGACCAGAGCGTGCCATCGGCATCGAAGGCGAGTGCGCTCGGGCGATCGGCGTGCAAGCGGCTCTGTAGCTCGCGCACGAGCTCCGCGGGGCTGACGTTCACGAGCGGCGCGCTCATGACTGCTCGCCGCGATTCTTTTCGACCAGCCATGCGTCCCACCAGCCTGGGGCCATCGCTAGATCTTGTCCGGTGTCGATCTCCATGTAGCCGCCCGCGGTGTTTTCGCGATGCATGGACGCGCCGGCTTCCAGCATCTCCTGCAATAGGTCGAGCAAGTATGCTTTCTGAAAGCTGCGACCTTCACGGAACATGCCGCCGCCATAGGCCCGCTCGGCGCGATCGAAAGCGTCACTGAACACGCGCGCGCCGTTCTTATTGAGCTTCATCACGCCGATGAATTCACCCTGGGCAGTGTCACTGGCGATCGTGCGGCTGATTTCGATCACGCGCGTGCCGTCGGCGCGCAGCTTCTCCGCGTCCGATTCCGGGTGCTGGCTGCGGCCGATGTAGCGGCGGCGCCAAGCGGTGTCGCAACCGAGCGCAATGTCGGCGTGTGACGCGACCAACTTTTGCACGACTCCGCCGTCATAGACGATGTCGGCGTAGGTCGAGAGGAAGCCATCCGCGAGGTACTCGCGCGCGCACATCAAGGACAAAAGGATGTTGTTGTTGGCGTAGTCCGCGTTGCGCACGAACGTGAACTCCGGGTAGCGCGCGCGCAGGACGTCTTCGGCGTAGCCGCACACGAACACCACGTCCTTGCGCGTGAAGCCCGCGCTGGAGAGTGCCTCCAAAATCCAGTCGAGCATGGGGCGACCCATGACCTCGACCAGGGTCTTCGGGATTTGGTCCGTGTTGTGGCCCAAGCGGCTGCCACGACCCGCGCCGATCACGATTGCTCGCACGGCGCGAGTCTATCCGGTCCGCCCAGGGCTGTCCGTCCTCAAAAGCGGGCAACCCGAGCGGACGTGCTCATTCTTCGCGCAACTTGGCGAGCACGCTCAGATCTTCGAGGGTCGAAACATCCCCCTTGGTCTCGAGGCCGGAGGCGATGTCCTTCAGTAGGCGGCGCATGATCTTGCCGCTGCGCGTCTTGGGCAGGCTGTCGGCGAAGCGCACGGAGTCCGGGCGGGCGAATTTCCCGATCTCGTTGCCGACGTGCTCGGCCAAGAGCTTCTTCATTTCGGGCGACGCGGTGTGGGGAGGCTTGAGGGTCACGAAGACGACCAACGCTTGCCCCTTCAAGTCGTCCGGGCGCCCAACTGCGGCGGCCTCTGCCACTGCGGGGTGCGCGACGAGCGCGCTTTCAATCTCGGCCGTGCCGATGCGATGACCGGAAACATTGAGCACGTCGTCGATGCGGCCGACTACGTGGAAGTAGCCATCCGCGTCTTCGCGCGCGCCGTCACCCGTGAAGTAAACGCCTGGGATCTCGCTCCAATACGCCTGTTGGTAACGCTCGTCGTCGCCGTAAATGGTGCGCAGCATGCTCGGCCAGGGCTGCTTCAACACGAGCAAGCCGCCTTCACCGGCGCCGACCTTCTTGCCCTCTTGGCTGACGACTTCTGGAACCACGCCGAAGAAGGGCAGGCCAGTCGCGCCGGGCTTGGTAGCGTGCGCGCCGGGCAGGGTGGTCAGCATGATCGCGCCGGTCTCGGTTTGCCACCACGTGTCGACGATTGGGCAGCGGTTCTTGCCGACGTGCTCGCGGTACCACATCCACGCTTCGGGATTGATCGGCTCACCCACGCTGCCAAGCAGCCGCAGGCTCGACAGATCCGCCTTCGCGGGCCAGTCATTGCCCGCGCGAATGAAGGCGCGGATGGCGGTGGGAGCGGTGTACAGCACGGTTACCTTGTGCTTTTCGATCACCTGCCAGAAGCGGCCCCAATCCGGCTGGTTCGGCGCTCCCTCGTAGAGCAGGCAGGTCGCGCCGTTGGAGAGCGGTCCGTACACGAGGTAGCTGTGGCCCGTGATCCAGCCGACGTCCGCGGTGCACCAATAGACGTCATTGTCTTTCAAATCGAAGATGTATTTGCTGGTGATGTGCGTACCCGCAAGATAGCCCCCGGTCGTGTGCAGCACGCCCTTTGGCTTGCCGGTCGAGCCCGAGGTGTAAAGGATGAACAGGGGGTGCTCGGCGTCCACCACTTCCGCGCCGCCTTGAGCGGGGTTGGCGGCCGCGACGGCTTCGTACCAATCGACGTCGCGACCGGGCACGCGCGTGGTTTCCGCCTTCGCGCCGAGGCGCGCGTAAACCACGACTTTTTCTACGGATTTCGTGCCCTCCACCGCGCGATCGACGGTGGCTTTGAGCGGCACGACATTGCCGCGGCGGAGCGCGCCGTCTTGCGTGAGCACGACCTTTGCGCCGCAATCGTTGATCCGATCGCGCAGCGATTCCGCAGCGAAGCCGCCGAACACGACCGTATGCGGTGCGCCGACGCGCGCGCACGCCAGCATGCCGACCACGACCTCGGGCACCATGCCCATGTAGATCGCCACGCGGTCGCCCTTTTGGACGCCGAGGCTTCGCAGCACGGCCGCGAACGCGACCACTTTTTCATGCAGCTCGGCGTAGGTCCAACTGACCGATTCACCGGGTTCGCTTTCCCAGATGATCGCCGCCTTGTCCTTGTTGGCTGTCTTCAGGTGACGGTCGAGGCAGCTTTCACTGGCATTCAATTCGGCGCCGATGAACCACTTGGAATGCGGCAGTTGCCACTCGCACAGCGCGGACCATGGTTTGCGGAATACGAGGTCTGCGGTCTCGCGCTGCCAAAACGTTTCCGGTGACTCGATGCTTTCTTTGTACAGCTCGTCGTACTTTTCCCGCGACGCGATGCGTGCGCCTTGCACGAACTCCGTGCTTGGCGAAAACGTGCGATTTTCCACGGAGTACGATTCGATGGCGTTGGTCTCGGTCATCGCTTCCTCTAATTCTCCCACTGACGGCTGTTCTTTGAAGTCCGCTTCTCGGACCGAGAGCGTGGGCCAGGATGCGGGCCGAGTAAAGCCGTCTGCCGCAGAAATGCATCGATTTTGTGGCTATTTTGCCCCGTAGCACCGCTCAGGTTTTGCTTTGTGCAAAAACGGGCTCTACCGGGCCACGCTTTTCGGGATAGGCGATCTTTGCAGTACTACCCATCGCGTCCGGCCGCGCGAGTCGAAGCTACCAGAGACTATAGCCGCCGTGGATGCCGAGCCCGAACAGCGGCAGCGTGTTGGTGTTGCCGAAGGCCTTGGTCGCTCCCTCGATGTTCTGTTTGTTCAGGCTGGTGGCGCCGTCGATCAATGTGACGACTTCGGCGCCGAGCAAGAAATGACCGATGCTCCATTGCGCGCCGAGCTCGAGTAAAAAATAGGGGTCGAAGCCGCTGGCGCTGCCACCGGTGAGGCTCGGGTCGTTGGCGACCGGATCGAGCACGAGCTTGTGGTGCACGACGCCGGCGCCAATCACCCCGGAAAAGCGCAGCGTCTTGCCGGTGGTCATCAGCCTCAGATTCGGGCCGAAGCGGACCGCGTTCAGTGAGTAGGCGCGTGCGAGCGAGCTGTCCTCGCCTTTGGCGTCTTTGACGTCGAGCTTGCCGAAGTCGATGACGAATTCCAACGCGAGGGGAGCCCACATGCGGTACCCGGCGCGAAGGCCGATGGTGCCCATCGCATCTCCCGAGCGCGTGCCGGATAGTTCCAGCGGATGCTGCCCGAGTCCCAGTACACCCAGCGTGAGCAGGCCGTAATAGCCGCGCGGAACGCGGCGCGGCGGGGGTGCGGGCATGCCACCCGCTTTTTCGGCCGGAATTGCCGTCGGCTCCCCGCCGATGTGGGGACCGAGGTCGGCCCGCACCTCCAGCGTTTTGCCGAGCGCGACGCTCACGCTCGTTTCGAAACTCTCATAGCCTTCGCGAAAGACCTGGATCAGATGTTCCGTGTCGGGTTTGACGCTGCCACGCCATTCGTGAAAAGAGCGTGTCGTGCCATCGATGGCGATCGCTGCTCGCGGATCACTCGCGACCACGTTCAAAAAACCGTCCGTCGCCCTGAGCTTCAACTCGATGGGCAACTGCTTTTGCCCGGAAGCGACGCTCACTACCCGTGACAGCCGTGCGTAGCCCGGTAGATCCGCGACGAGCGTGTGCTCGCCGACGTTCACATCCACGCCGGTGCGCAGCTCACTGAGCGGCACCGCGCGACCGTCGATCGTAACCTTTGCTTCGCTCGGTTCGACATTGACGACGATCGAACCCACCAGACCGCGTAGCTCGCCGATGGCTTCAGTGACGGCCTTGGTCTCACCTTCGCTGAGCTCGCTGCCATGCCTCTCGAGCAGCTCCTCCAGGGTTGCCGCCGCTTCGCGATAGCGAAAGAGGGCCTTTTGACAGAGCGCAACGTTCTGCAGTGAACTCGGCCCCGGTTTGGCGGCGTAGGCCGCTTCGAACTCCGCCAGTGCGCCAGGGTAGTTGGTGTCTTGATAGAGTTTGATGCCGAGTTTGAAGTGGCGTCGAGCTTCGGCGGTCGCCTCGGCAGCGGTGTTCGAGCCAGTGGCATCTGGATCCGCGGCGGGGGCGGCCGATGCCGAGCGAGGGATGGACCCAAGCAGGCACGCGACCAAAAGAGCCGGGATGGCGCAGAGGCGCATCGTCCCTCGCTATCACGTTTTACGGTTCTTTGGTGCTGAGCTTTAGACTGGATGCGACGTGCGCGCTCGGCTTCGATGCGGCAGGGCGGCGCGGATTGCTCGCAGCCGGTGCGCTCACCGGCATAGTCGGCGCGACGGTCTCGGCGCTGCTCTGCGCTGAGACTGTGGGCGGGATCGCGACGCTGCTGGCGACGCCGGTCGCTGCGATTGGTGCCATTCGCGTTGCTTCCTGGCTGACCGTCGTCGAATCACTGCTGCGTGCCACGAAGTAGGCGGTCAGCGTGAAGCCGGCCAAGGTCGCCATCACGCCCGCCACCCACGTGCCATAGCGTTTGCGTTGGAGGAGCGCGGCTGGTTTCGAGTTCGAGGACGGCGTTGCCCAGGCCGAGCCGTCTTGTGTGGAAGCGCCCTCGAGTGCAGCGATCGCGGTCAGGAATTCTCGCGCCGATTGAAAGCGCTGATCGCGTTCGCGCTGGAGCGCGCGCGCGACCAGTGCGGCCACTGGCGCCGGAACCTCGGGCGCTTGCGTGCGCACGTCCAGCGCATCGTGCGTGCAAATCGCGATCAACACGGCTTCGTACGTGGGCGCGACATGCGGCGGTTTGCCCGCGAGCATCTCGAACAAGATCGCGCCGACGCTGAATAGATCCGTGCGTCCATCGATGTCGGCGAACGACTGAGCTTGCTCGGGGGACATGTAGAAAGCGGTGCCGAGTACCGTGCCGCGGCGCGTGAGCGTGTCCGCGGCGCGCGCACGTGCGACTTTCGAGATGCCGAAGTCCACGATTTTCACCAACGAAGGATCGTCATCCCGCGCGCACAAGAAGACGTTGTCTGGCTTGAGGTCGCGGTGCACGATGCCTGCTTCGTGCGCACACACCAGCGCGCGCAGCACCTGGCTCACGATGCGCAGGGCAGCAGGGACGCTCAGCCGCCCCTCGCGCCGCAACTTGGCCCGCAGATCTTCCCCGATCAAAAGCTCCATGACCAGGAACGGCAGCCCGCGGTCGGTCACTCCGGAGTCGAAGATTTGGACGATGTGCGCGCTCTCGGCCATCCCCGCCGCCTCGGCCTCTCGCTGAAAGCGCTGGCAAGCCTCGCGGTTCTGCGCCGCCTCGTGGTCGAGGAATTTGAGCGCGACGCGTTTGCCGATCGCGAGGTTGGCAGCCTGAAAAACTGCACCCATGCCACCGCGACCGATCATGCGGTCGACTCGGTACTTACCGGCGACCGTGGTCCCGACAAGCGCGCTCAGCTCGCTTTCGGTCTCCTCTTCCAGGCTCGGCATGGCCGCGACGTCTCCCGCGTGCGTCCGATGACGCACGCGGATCAGCGTAGCACGCCGGCTTGGTCAATTGCGACGGTCAGGGACCGTCGTTCAAAAGCCGCTCAGCGCGCGGCTACTTTGTGCAGCGCGGCTTGGATGCGCGAGGTCGTGCGCGAGGCGTTTCGTGCGTGCACGACACCTTTGCTCACGGCCTTGGCCAGCGCGATCGACGCGGCGGCTACCGGGGCCTTGGCGGCCTCGATGTTGCCGGCGGCGATTGCGGCGCGTGCCTTCTTGACGGCGGTGCGGAGCGAGCTGCGCACGGCTTGGTTGCGCTCGGCGCGTACTAGGCGCTGACGATTACGTTTTTCTGCAGACGGGTGATTGGCCATCGCCTTTAATCCTCGAGAGTATGCGGGGCTGACGCGGGTGCGTCAGGCCTTGGGCTTGCGCGCGTCGGGCGCCTTGGGGTCATAGCCCTCGGGGTGAACCGGGAACTTGGGCGTTTGGCTGCCCTTGTTATTGGCGCCTTGGCTGCGCGCTCGGATATACCGACGACGTTCAGTCTGCCGAGTAGAAGAAACCATCAGAATACCTTCAAAAAGGGCCCGGTAGGGCTCGAGGGGCCGGGACTATGAGCGAAGCTTTTGGGCTTGTCAACGCGCTCTCCGGCTTTCGGGGTCAGATCTCGAATATGTTTGCTCTGAAACTCCGTTCAGGGAGCTATTCAGGCCGAACAGTGGCGTTGACACTGAAATTTGAGGACGCGAACGGCTGAACCCGGGCTCGGCTGAGCTGGGCTTCGATGCACGTGGCAGCGGACTTGCCGGCCGCGGAACCGCTCACAGTGACGTGTTGAACGCGGCCGTCCGAGCCAAATACGACCACCGCACTCGATGGCGCGTCGTCGCCCGCCACGCAATGACGCGCGCCGCTCAGCACGGAGCCGAGCGCTGCTTGCACCGCACCCGTCGAGGGTTTGGCGGGCAGTTCACCGCCGCGGCTGTCTGCGGGCCGCAGCTCGGGGTCGGGCGGCAACGATTTGTCGGTCGGCTCCGCAGGAGCGGCTTGGGTGCCCTTGGGCGTGATCTTGCTCGGAGCGCCTTTGGCGGGCGTCGTGCCGGCGAGCGCAGCACTGCTTGCGGTGGCGCCTTTGGCAGGCAGCGGATCTGTCGCCGCCGTGACTTCGCCCGGCAGCGAATTCGGATCGACCCCGTGTGGCGTGTCCTGCGCCAAGGGAGGGCGATTTTCAGCGACCGCGGTTGGAGCATGCGGAGCGCTTGCTGCAGCCGGAGCGATCGGGTTGGTCAGGAGTGGCGCCGGTTCGGGGCGTCGCAACCAAAATAGGGCTGCAGCAGCCAGCCCCAGGATGGGGAGCGCCAGCGCGACTTTCGCCCAAGGGTCGGACTTGACGACGAGCCCGCTCACTCGTGGAACTCCGACTGGCGCAATCGGGTTGACGCTCGCAGGCGCGGCTGGCGGGTCGCTTGGCGCTGGCCTTTGGCGCTGCTGCGCCGCGATCGCTAGGCTCTCCCGCGCCATCTGGCGCACGTTGGCTTGTTCTTTCTCGACGCTGCGGCGCGCAAGCTCGGTCAGGGTCTGGGTCCGCACTCCGGAGTTCGTCAGTGGGGTCGCAGTGGCCGAAACCGAGCTTGGCTCGTCTGGCTCACTGGGCAGCGGAGCCGCCAAGAGCGAGGCGTCCGTGGAACCGCGTACGCTGTCTCCCAGGCGCGCTTCGACGGCGCGCGCGTCACTCTCCCAATCGCGTTCGGGGAATGGAAACGCGCTCAGCGCTGCCTCGGCGCTCGAGCCGAGGTCGGAAGAAGAGCGGCGATCGTTCACGCGGCGCCCTCTTCGCCCTTGGGCGCAAAGCCGCGCTCGACCAAGAACACTTTGAGCTTCTTCCGTGCCTCGTGGACACGCCAGGCAACGGTGCCTTCCGGACAGCCGAGCACCTCGCCGGCCTGAGCGTGACTCAAGCCGTCGACACCGACCAAAATCAGCGTCGTGCGCAGGGTATCGCTCAGGGCATCCATGCCTTCACACACGACGCGTCCGAGTTCGCGATTCTCGCTGTCACCGAGCGGACTCGCGCTGCCCGCGCGCGTTTCGACGAGCACGCCCTCCAAGCGCGGGTCGTCGGTCGACACGGATTTGCGGTTGGGCCTGCGCGCGCGAATCACGTTCAAAGACAGGTTTACCGCGATGCGATAGATCCAGGTGAAGGCTTCGCTCCGGCCGTCGAAGCGATCGAGCGCGCCGTAGGCTCGTACGAACGTTTCTTGGGTGGCGTCTTCGGCCTCGGCCGCGTCGCGCAGCAAATGCAAAGTGAGCCGGTAAATGCGGCGCTGATGTCGGCGCATGAGCGTGCCGAATGCCTCGCTCTCCCCCGTGCGGGCAGCATCGACCAATTCGCGATCCGTTCGCTTGGACATCGCTGAGCGCGCGCTGACGCGCGGGGAAACCTCGTGGGTGTGCGGCCTAGGTCCAAGATAGAGTAGCACTGCCCAGTCAGACAACCGCCCGCCGACTAAGCTTGGCGCGAGGCTCGTGAAAACCCGGCGTCAGGTTCTGCCGCAGACGAAAAACTGCAGCAGTCTCAATGGCTTGGGCGAGCGGAAAGAAACCCGGAATTACTTCGAATCGCTGGCGCCGAGGCGAGCCTTCAGCAAATCACCGAGGGTACCGAAGCCGCCCTCGGCTTTGAGCTTGGCTCGATACTCTTTGTGCGCGCGCCGCTCTTCGTCCTCTTTGAAACCACGCAGGCTGAGCTTGGGCTCACCGTTGCGCGGGTCGAGGTCGACGACTTTCAGATCGAGCACGGTGCCGGGCTTGAACACTTTGCGCAGGTCCGTGCCGCGGGCGGTGCCGGTCTGAGCGCCCGGGATGAAGCCGCGCGCGGCGCGCCCGGTGACTCCCATCAAGCGCACGAGCACGCCGGCGGCCTCACCTTTGATCACCTCGGCCTTGACCAGCGCGTTGCGCACGATCTTTTGCGGGGCTTCGTTGGCATGCTCCGGCTTTGGTGCCAGGTGGAAGGTGAGCTTCTTCGAGCGCGGATCGAAGTGATGCACGAGCACCTCGACCTCTTGATCCAACTTGAGCACGGCTTCCGGGTGCTCGATGCGCTCGAGCGACAGATCGGAGACATGGAGCAGGCCATCGATGCCCGGTTCGAGCTCGACGAAGGCGCCGAACTTCTCGAGCCGCGTGACCTTGCCCTTGTGCTGCGAGCCTTGCGCGTACTTCTGCTTGGCGACGGCCCAGGGGTCTTCGATCAGCGCCTTGCGGCTGAGCCAGATTTTCCCGCGCTCGTCGATCTTGGTGATTTTGACTTCGATGCGATCGCCGGCGCGAAACAGCTCGGTCAATGGCACGCGCGCATCGTGGCTGGCCTCGGAGGCGTGCACGAGGCCTTCCAGATTTTCGGCGTCCGGCAAGGCAACGAATGCGCCCCACTCCACGACCGTGCGCACGACGCCGTTCATCACTTGGCCCTCTTGGAGCAGTGTAATGGCGTGTTTGCGTCGCTCGTGCGCTTCGGCCTCGAGCATCGGGCGGCGCGAAACGACGACATCACGGCCGCCCTTTTCGTACTGCACCACCTTGAACTCGACGCGTTGCCCGACCAGCACCGCGAAGTTCGCGTTGGCCGGATGCAAATCCATGCCGGAGGCGGGCGCAAAGGCGCGCAAGCCATCGATATCGACCTCGACGCCGCCCTTGATCACACCGGTGATCAGACCGGAGACCAACGAGCCGTCTTTGGCGGCTTGCTCGACCTTGGGTTTCGACTCTTCCTCGCGTAGCGGCTTGCGAGTGAGCACGACGAGCCCGCCGCGCACGCCGTCGTTGTGAATGCGCGCGACGAAGCGATCGCCGACGGCGGGCACCAAGTCATCCGGCTCCATCTCGCCGCGGTCGAAGATGGCCAACGCCTTACCCGACAGGTCGACCATTATCGCGGTTTCGAGCACCGCGGTGACCTTGCCGAATACTTCTTCACCGGTGTGAAACGGCGCGCGGTCGCTGGCGCGGTGGTGCTGGGAGCGAGGTGCTCCGCCTTCGCGGGCTTCAGCGCTGGCGGGGCCAGTGCCGGGTCGCTTCTTCTTGCGACGGCGCTTCTTCTTCGGCTTGTCGGAAGAGGCCGGACCGGTGGCGCCTTCGACTTCCGCGCTCTCGTCGCCTGTGCTCTCGTCGCTTTCGCTTTCGCTTTCGCCGCCTTCGCTCTCGCCCTCACTCTCACCTTCAGAGCTCTCGCTCGCGGCAGCGACGCTGCTCTCGCTCGCGGCGACTTCGACGGGCGCGCTTTCGCTCGCAGCGTTCGGGGCTGGAGTGGGGGTGGATGCGCTGGAGGTGAGCAGCACTTGGGTGCTGTCGCTCACGTGCTCGGCGCTGGGTGTGGACGGTGCGTCGGTTGAGATGGTGTCGGTGGACGTCATGGCGGGGGGCGAGAGCCCTATATCTCTCTTGCAGCCGCCTGCCAATCTTCCCAGGCGGCCGATTTGTTTCTCATCGTGGCGAGCGCTGCAGCTCCGTTCAGCGCGCGATGGGCAAGCGTCGGTTTACACCGCCGCTGCGATCGATCAATAGGCCGGCCTCGGGCTCGCTCTGCTCCAGGTTTTCCACGAGTTTCTGGGCGACGGCCACGAAAGCTCGCGCCGTTTCGGATTCTGGAGCTGCTTGAACCACTGGCGTCCCCGCGTCGCCCCATTCACGAACTGAGGGGTGAAGCGGAATTTGGCCAAGCAACGGCGCTTTTGCGTAGTCGGCCACGCTCTGCCCGCCGCCGCTGCCGAACAGCTCGTGGCGCTTCTCGCAGCTGTCACAGATGAAGTAGCTCTCGTTTTCGACCACGCCGAGCAGGGGGATCCCCACCTTTTGGGCCATCGAGACCGATTTATAGACGTCTTGGAGCGCCACCTCTTGCGGTGTCGTGACGATCACTGCGCCGGTGCTGCGCACTTTTTGCGAGAGCGTGAGTGAGACGTCGCCGGTACCCGGAGGGAGGTCGAGCAGCAAGAAATCGAGCTTGCCCCAGTTCACGTCTTTCAGGAATTGGAGCAGGGCGCCGTGCAACATGGGGCCGCGCCACACCACCGCCGCCTTCGGATCTTCCAGCAGGAAACCGATGCTCATCAGTTTGATACCGAAGCGCTCGAGCGGCTGGATCTGCTTGCCATCACTCATCGGCTGGCCGGTGATGCCGAACATGGTCGGGATGCTCGGCCCGTAGATGTCCGCGTCCAGCAAGCCCACCGAGTGTCCCATCCGCGACAGGGCGAGAGCCAGGTTGGAGGCGACGGTGCTCTTACCGACCCCGCCTTTCCCGCTCATGACCAAGATGACGTGTTTGACCCCCGGCACCGGATCATCCGGGCCGATTTCGCGCGCAGCGATCACTGGTTCGGTCATGGCGCAAGGGGCGTAGAGCCGAACCCGCAGTCTGTCAAACTCGCGCCGCTGGATTCCGGTCGTGGCCGAGAAAAGGCCGACCGGGCTTCGCGGAGCCGCTCAGATCGCGCCGCTCAGCCAGGCGATGACCACGCCCAAGCCGAAGCCGATACCCGTCGCGATCAGCGCGGGCCAGGCATTACGGGCTGTGCGATGTACGTGCGGCGCTTGCGTCGATTGCCGCCGTTCCTCGGCTTCGGCCCAGCCGGGTTCGCCTTGGCTAGGCATGAAGTCTTTGCCGACTTCCATGCGCGGCGAGTTTGCCGAGCGCGGGAAGCGCGGTGCCACCAACAACGAATCGGTCACGCCGCGCGCGTAGGACGCAATCCGGATCGGAATCACCGAAGACTCACGCGGCGGGCCGTCGGGGGTGAGCGTCTCTTGGATCTTGACCTCGCGTTGCGCGCCGACGAGCGGGATCGGATCGCTCGACATTCGACGTTGCGGCCCGAGCGAGAGCGCGTGGGTGGCGCTGCCAATGAACGGATGCAAGAGCTCCGCGTACTCTTCGGCGCTTTCGATGCGTCGGCGCGGTTCGAGTGCGAGGCCCCGCTCGACGATCGTCGCGAGCAACTTCGGCACCTGCGGATTGACCTGGCACAGCGGAGCGAAGTCTCCGGCGACCACTCGTTCGAGCACCGCGCCGGCCGTTTTGCCTTCGAATGGATCACGGCCGGCAAGCATGGCGTAGAGCATGGCCGAGGCCGAATAGATGTCGCTACGAGCATCGACGGCCTCGCCGCGCGCCTGCTCCGGCGACATGAACATGGGCGTGCCGCCCGCGCCCTTGGCCGCGCTGCCGTCCGCTTCGAGCATGCGTCGGGCAATGCCGAAGTCCAACACCTTGACGTGCGGGCGATCCGGACGCGGATGAATGATCATCACGTTGGCGGGCTTCAGGTCGCAGTGCAAGAACCCCTGCGCATGAGCGGCGGACAGCGCCGCCAAGACCTGCAACATCAGCTCGCACGCGTACTCTGGCGGTAGCGCGCCGCGCGTCTCGATGATGTCGTCCAGAGTTTCGCCGCGCAAAAGCTCCATCACGAGATAGGGCACGCCGTCCGGTGTCACACCGAGATCGTGTATGTCGACCACGTTGGCGTGAGCGATGCGCGCCGCCGCGCGGGCCTCGGTCACGAACTGATCGCGGTGTTCGGGATCCGCGAAGGACTCGCGGTTCATCACTTTGATGGCGACGAATTTGCCGACTACCAAGTGCTCGGCCTCGTACACCTTGCCGCTGGCGCCGGCGCCGATTTCGCGGAGCAGCGCGTACTTGCCGTCCAATACCTGACGAGATCCGAGACTTTGAGCGACTGACATCTCTCCGTCAGCTCGGAACGGCCGGTGCGTCTCGAACTTGAGGGGTAGCCGCCACCGCGTCTCGAAATGGGACGCGGCCTGCAGAGCCACAAAACGCGAACGGCGCGCCCCTTCGCAGGAACGCGCCGTCGTGATCCCCGAACGCGACTAGTTGAGCTTTACTGCCCCGGTCACGGTGCCGGCGGCCGAAAGCGCGGCGGCAAAGTTGTCCGACGCGGTCCCCAGGGTGGACGCGATCAGCACGCCGCACACTGCGCCCTTGGCGCCGAGGTGGCCGCTACCGGTGATCTTAACGCCGGCTTGAACCGCGGCCGTGACGTTGGCCGCGAAGTCCGTACCGCGCGCTTGCAGCACGACCAAGATCCTCGGCAAGTTCACTTCGAGCGACGCGAGCGCCGTTTGGAGTTGAATCTGAGCGTCCGCGCTGATGCCGGCCTTTGCATCGGCAACGACAGAGACGCTTGGAGGCGTGCACTCCGCCTTGGCGCTCGCGCTGGCGTTGCAGCTGCCCTGGCAGTTCACGTCGCCGCTGCAGCCGCCTTCGAGCTTGCCACCCTCGCACTTGAGCGGCGTGGCGTCGACACTGCACGTGCCGTCGCACTTGACCTTCAGGTCTGCGGTGCCCTTGCAAGCCGCGTCGCAATGACCGTCACACACCCCGGTGCATTCGATCTTCGGTGCATCCGCGTCGAGCGTGCAGGTGCCCTCGCATTGGCCATTGCACTTTCCGTCGGCTTGGATGCCGGTGCCCGCTTCGGTCGCGCCGCCCGCAGCGCCAGCGGTGCAGGTGCCGTCGCACGTGCCCTTGCAATCCACCTTGACGCCGCCGCTTGCCTTGCAGCTGCCCGAGCACTTGCCCGTGCAACTACCGGTGCAGGCGACGTCGGCCGAGCCCGAAGCCGTGCAGCTGCCGCCACACTCGACCGTCAGCGTTCCGCCCGTGCACTTCGGCGGGTTGAGTTTGACGTCACACATGACGCTGGCGTCGCAAGACGCTTGGCAGTTGGCTTGCGCAGTGAGGGATGCGCTGCACTGCGGCGGCACGAAGACGGCCCTGACGTTGGCGGCGATCGCTGCGCTGCCCGTAAACGTTGCGTTGATTTGCGCTTTGGCCAAACCGCACCAGGTGTCGAGCGCGCCTTTGGCGGTCTCGACCTCTCCCGCATCTGGCTGATCGGCGCCCAGATCGAGTGCGATGTTCCGACAAGCAGCGGTGACGTCCGACATGGCGCCGGTGCCGACTGCAGACAGATCCGATGAGGCTGCGGCGAACGCCGAGAAAGTGCCTTTGATCTCGGCATCGACGCCAAAGTCGACGTTGGTCATATCCGCGCCGGCTTTGAACTCACTGCAGCAAGCGGCGTCTTGGGCGTCTTTGAGATCGCTACAACCGGCGACCAGGGTCGAGAGGGCGAGTGCGGTAAACGCGACTGCGGCGAACGGTTTCAAGCGACTTTTCAAGTTCATGCGAAAGGACTCCTTAGCGTATCCAGGGGCGCTACCCACCACCACCATGCGGTTCGGCGCGTTCCCTTCATCCGACGTTTGTCAAAAGCGACGGCGGCAGCAGTGTACAGCAGGTCTCGTGTTGGACGAAACCCGGCCGTCCACCAACCGTTATTAGACGGGGCAGTGATTGAGATGATGCAACCGTGCCCGGCCAAGCGTCCGTCGCAGTGAGAGAGTCGGACGACGTTCACCTACATGGGTGGCGTCTGTCGACAGTTCGGTTCTAGTTCGCCGGCCAGCAGCCCGTTTGGGGCGATGAGCTCAGTACGCTCGTAGTGTTGGCACCCGCGCAGATCCCGCTGTTCGGCGTGCTGGGTGTCGTATCGGAACACAGCATGCTGAGACCGCTCGGACTTTTCGGGCAGCCGCCTCCCGTACATAGCCCGTTCGCATCCGCGCTGGCGCCGCAGCTGCAGCTCACGCTCAAATCGACGCACCAGCGTTCACCGGTGAAGCTGGAAGAGGTGCACGCGCCTTGCGCGCCGCAATCGGCATCTTTCAAGCAGGGCTCACAGCTCTTGCCAGTGCCCGTGCACTGACCGAAGCGGTGCTCGCACGTGGCCAGGTTCAAATCAGTATCCCAAATGCCGCATTGCGCGGCCGTTCCCCACGGGCACGAGGGGTGTTGCAGATCGCACAACTGAGTGCACAGCTTGCTGCCGCTCTCGTCCTTGGCGCAGATCTGATTGGCGACGCCGAGACAGTCAGCGTCGCTTTCACACGGGCTACAGAACTCACGCGGCCGACAAGCATTGCGCACGACCCCGCGGCTGCCGCATTGAAACGGCTTGCCCACCCCGATTTGGTCGCTCGGAATGCATTGGCGGTCTTTGGCATTGCCCTTGAGGTTACAGATGTCTTGGCAAGGCGAGCGCGTCAGCGGGGTACAAGCGTAACCGGGCGCGCAGGTTGCGTCGTCCGTGCAGTCGGTCGTGCAGTACGCGTCGAGGTCATCCGTACCTGCGCCCACGCAGAAGAAATCGTTGGCTGCGTCGCACTCGGTGCCAGCGGCGCAGCGCGTGTAAAACTGGCCGGGCTTTTGGCTACGCCCGAGGTCGCAGAAGTGTCCCGAGAGTCCGTCCGCGGTAAGCGCGCTCGCACACACTCCCGAGCCTTGGCAGTCGAAGTGCGAGCTGCAAGCGAGCCGGCACGTGCCTTCGACGCATGCCTGGCCTTTGTCCGCTGGGCACTCGGAATTCGAGCTGCACTTTTTGCCGACTGGATCCGAGCCGGGCGCGCCGTCAGCGACGGAGTCTTCCGGCGCCGAGGTTTGGCAGTCGTCACGCAGGCACTCGCTCTTCGAACAAGCGCTGAAGGCAAAACCGGCGAAGCCGGTGAGCAAGCCCAGGAGGGCGAAGCGTGAGACGGCCTTGGCGATTGCGGGTGTCGAAACGAGGCCGGAAACCATTCGAGAAAATGGCGAGCTCTTGACGGGGCGGTCCACGGGGCTACCGTGCTCGATAGTACTCGGTTTTTTGTGACCGAAGTGCCATTCTCTCGTTGCTCGTTTTTGGTCACCGTCTGCCCGAGTAGAGTCAGGTAGCCCGCATGAAAATGCTCACCCTCACGGTCCTAGTTGCAGCGACCTGCTCACTGCTCGGCTGCTCGAGCAGCCCGCTTGCGGGTGTCCAGGAGAGCGAGACCGGCGCTGAGCCGGGGGCGGCGCCCGCGGGCAGCGTAGGTACAGGCGCGAGTGCCGGTGCGGGGTCAGCTGCGGCGAGCTCGACATCCACTTGGGCGGCGTACCCCGCGGGTCCCTATGGCACGGGTCGCGGCGCGACGATCGAGAACTTGTCGTTCTTGGGTTGGCGGCACCCGGACGTTGCTGGCTACGATCCCGCCAAGTTCGAGACCGTGAGATTGTCGGACTTTTACGATCCCGATGGCCTCACGGGCGTGAAGCTCTTGGCCATCAATGCGTCCGCGGTCTGGTGCAGCGTGTGCCGCGCCGAGTACGAGGACATGAATTCGACCCAGGTCTACGACACGGTTCATCCGATGGGCGTGGAGATCTTGGGCACGCTGTTCGAGGACAACGCTTATTATCCCGCGCAGCCGCAAGATCTGAAGAACTGGGGGGTGCTCTCGACGCACGCGGTGAAGTTCCCGTTGGTCTTAGATCCGGGCTTCAAGCTCGGTGCCTTCTTCGATTCGGACGCGACTCCGCTCAATATGCTGGTCGACGTGCGCACGATGACGATCGTGCAGGTGACCATGGGTTACAGCACGACGTATTGGGCTCAGGTTCGAGCGTTGCTCGCGAAGATGTGATGCTTCGCGGCCCGCGGTTTTCATTGGGCACCGGGCTCGCGCCGTTGCTCCTACTCCAGCTCTGCTCAGGGTGCTCGGGCGGCACTGGTTCGGCAGCGCCAAGCACGAACGCGCCCTCGAGTGTTGGCCAGGTTGCTCCGCCGGATTTCGAGCTCTCCACGGTGGACGGCAAGAGTGAGCGCCTGAGCGAGCACCTCGGCAAAGAGGTCGTGCTGCTCGACTTCTGGGCCACGTTTTGCGAGCCGTGCCTCGCGGGCATGCCGCACCTCGATGCGCTGTACCGGGAGCACCACGCGCAAGGCTTCACGGTTCTCGGTATCTCGATCGACGGCCCCGACTCGGTGGCTCAGGTCAAGACCACGGTCTCCAAGCTCGGCATCTCGTTCCCGATCTTGCTCGACCAAGAAACGCGTGTCGTCGCGCTTTACAATCCCAAGACCAGCGCTCCCTACAGCGTTCTGATCGGCCGCGACGGTCGCATCCTCAAGAAACAAGAGGGTTACACCACCGGCAACGCGGCGGTGCTGGACCGCGACGTCGCGGACGCACTCGCCCTTGCGGCAAAGACTCCCTAGCGCCTCGCCCCCGGGCCGGTCGGGAGTTTTTTGATGGTCAAGCGATACGTCGTTGGCCGTCCCAGCCTTCGGCGTCGCGGCCGAGCTCGAGCTTCGTGGCTTGGGCTACGCGACGAAGTTTGCGTTCCGCGCCCGCTAACCCAAAAATATTAGAAGCGGAGGGTCAGATCCAACGCGGCGCCTTCGAAGGGCGGGAAGACTCGGCAGACGCCGCCGACGCAGCGGAGGGCGCCGCGGCGTTGACCGACGAAGAGGGAGAGGCTGGAGGCGGAGCTGAGGCGGTAGCCGAGTTGTCCGTTGACGTAGGTCGGCGGGACGGCAGGGTTGGTGTCGTACGAGAAGCCGAGGGCGACTGACCAATGAGGCGCGTAGTCGAAGCCGATCAGTTCGTCGCCTTCGCTCCAGGGAGCGCCGGGGCCGCCCAGGGTTTGGTGACGACGGCGGTGCCAGCCCTGCAAATCCAACGCGAACGGGCCGCCGAGCGCCAAAGTGGCTTGGTGCCGGGTGTAGATTTCTCGGTAAAATACGTGCGTTTCGCCGTCGTCGCTGGGCAGGGCGCGATCGCTGTCGTCGACTCGGCTACCGATCGAGATGTCGGCTTTGGAGCGGCGGTCGCGGCTGAATAGTTCGATGCCAACCGCGTCGTCCAAGATGCGGTTACGCGTATCTTTGCCCACGCGGCACGCCTCGTTGGCGAGCGATTCGGCGAACGACTCGTAGTAGCCGGCCCAGGCGTACACGCTCACGATGCGGGAGAGCGCGACGTCTCCGCGGAGGCGTCCACCGCTCACGCAGGTGTTGAAGCCTTCGAACTCGGTGTCGGTGAACAGCGCTTCGGTGGTTGGCGGTGCGCTCGCGGCGAGCATGCTGAATTCGCGTGCACGGAGCGGGCTCACGTTGGCCAGCAGCGGGAAGAAGCGGCGATAGTGCTTGCCCTCGAACAGCAGGCTGAGTGGACCGGCCAGGACGTTCACGCTCAAGTACACCGCTTGGCCGGGATCGAGCTTGGGGGTCGAGCGATCGGTGTGCTCGAGATCTTGCAGCGCGACCTCTAGGTAGGCGCCGCCGTGGCCGGCGAGATCGGCGAGCTCGAACGAGGCACTGCCGGTGGTGATGCGGTCCGCGCTGCGTACGACGTCGTTCGCGAGCGGCGTACTACGCTGCAAGAGTGAGCCTTGGATCGCGAACTTGGCGGATTTGTGGCTGAGCTCGGCTTGCGCGCCGAAGATCCGATCGGGCGCGTAGCTGCAGGTGCCAAAGGTTCTACAATCGCCGGTGTCGGGCACGAAGTCGGTGGCGACGGCGCGCGGCATGCCGGCCTCGGTCAACTTGACGAAGCCGGGCGTGACGCTCGAATCGACACCCAGGTAGCGCCCACTCGCGGGATCGATGCGCAGCGGGTTCAAGCTGCCGGCGACCGCGGTGGCCCGCAGCGAGACTTGGTTTCCGCGGACGCGCGCCGTGACGCGCGCGCCGCGCAGCGTGGTGTCGCTCGCGAGCTCGTCCATTTTGCGCAGGCTGAGCACGAGGCCGCGGCCGAACGCGACGTACACGTCGCCCAGGCCGAGCTCCAGCGCGGGGCTCGTGTACGTGAAGTAATACTTCGCGGGATAGAGCCAGTTGATGTAGCGGTTCGAGAGCTCGACGCCGGCTTCCTGCAATTTCTGACGGAAATAGACGGGAGCGGTCGCGCCGCCCGCCGTGATCGGACGCGACGCCACCAAATCGAGCGCGATCTGCGTGGGGTTGGGGGAGGCGAAGAACCAGGCGTTGTCGAGGCGTAGCCCGGCCTGCCAAGCGCCGCCGTTGGCTACTACGTTGAGGCGATTGTAGAACAAGCCCCAATCGTCGTTGGCGAGCGTGGCAACCTGATTGGGGCGCGTATCGCGATTGTCGACGTTGTACGAAAGCGTCGAGGTATTGGTGATCTCGAAGGCGACCGGTGCGCCGAACACGTCGACCGGTTCGAGCGCGCTGAGCTTCGGCGCTGCGCACAGAATGCCCAGCCCAATCGCTCGCCCGAGCCAGCTATCGGGCGTTCGACGCGCGTTATGGCTGCGCGAGCGACGCATCGATGAACGGCCAGAGAACGCTCGCTTGGTCGCCCAGCAACTTCTTTTCGATCTTCATCGTGCGTGCATTGACGACGAGGTTCAAGGGGGCCGTTTCGGCGGAAGCGAAGCTGCCCAGTTGATAGTCGGGGTCGAGGACCATGGCGTAATCAGAGGAGAAGGTCTCGACCCAGGTGCTCAGATCGCGCAAGGTGGCAGGATCGCGGCGCGCGTCTTGAAACAGCGTGCTCAAGATGCGTAGACCTCGCGGGCCATATTCCTGGTTCTTTTGCGACAGTCCCTCGTGTTCGCTGCGGCAGGCCGAGCACCACACCGCCGCGGTATCGATCAAGATCAGCTGGTAGCCCTTGCTGCCAGTCGGATCGTAGTAGTCCGAAAAAGCGATGGTCTCGAGCGAACTTTGGGAGTGGCTGACCTTGGTTGGGTCTCTGAAGCCTTGAAAGCACGCGTCCGCAAGCGTGTCGCCTTCTTCGGTGCCAAACGGACCGTTCGGATAGTCGGGCGAGCCGCAACCACCATTGGCCAAGAGCTCGGGCGGGATCTTGGGCGTGTTGCTGCCACAAGCTACGAGGGCGAAGCACGCGAACCAGACGCTGGCGAGCCGACGGGTGATGCGTGCGCCTCGGGCCATGCTACTTTTTTCGACGGAGCGCGATCGAGGACAAGATTGGAATGCCGCCGCTCGTGGTGTCGATACTGCTGCCGTCGCTCGACACGCGGCCCTCGGCGACGCTCAGCCAGGTGCCGTACGGTGCCCACTTCTCGCTCACGTCCAGGCCTTGCACGAAGATCTCGACCTCGGTGCCGGGCGCCCACTCGAGCGTGTTTTTCAGGCTGAGCTTGGCCGCGGGGCAAAACGTGGTGCCCAGCGGGGCCACGCCGTACGCGAGCTCGAAGCCGAGGCTCGGTGGGAGCGCCTGCGCACTGTCCGCGATTGGGACGACGACGCTGCGGAACACGAGCTGCGAGTCATCACTGTAAGTGAGAAGATCGTGCTCGAAGCTGCCGTTGGCGTCGAGATGAAGCGTCAGATCGCCGCTGCTGAGATCGCCGCTCTTGGGGAACTTGGCGCCTTCCGATAGCGCAGGCAACGGTAAGGCCACGAGCTCGCCCAGGTCTTGCTTGGCGTCGGAGCCGAGCGGCACCGCGAGCTCGGCGTAGTCGAAGCCGTCGCCATACTTCAGCGCGGGCAGCACCAACGACTGATGCGGCGTGACGTTCAGCACGCCGCTTTGGTTGGCGTTGTAGTTCAGACAGAGGTTGATACCGCAGACCTGCACCGGCAGATCCGAAGCCGGGTCGCCCGAAGGCACGCTCAAGGTCGCGCGGACTTGATCGATCGTGACGGCGTCGGTGTCGACGTGATAGCCGGGTGGCTCGCACACCGCGGGCGGCGTACTGACGCTGCCCGTCGGCTCGCTGGAGGAACCGCAACCAAACGAGGCCCATAAGGCAAGGCCTGCGGAGAGCATCAGTATCGTCGGGCGTTGCATCGGCGCGCCCAAGCGTACACAAGCCCGCGCTGCCCCGCCAATCCGAGGTGTTTTTCAGCGCTTTCGCTGCGGGGGCGAAACGGGCAGAGCCAGCGGAATCAGAAGAATACGCCCAGATACCAACGCACCGTTTGGGCGGTGCTGGTACTGGCAGCGTTGAAGTTCAAGTTGTTGTTGATCGAGTTCACTGCGGTCTGGGTATAGCCGAGACCGGCCATCGGGAAGAGCACGCCGTACTCGAGCTTGGTGAAGAAGCCGCCCTTCTTGTTCGGGTCGTCGTTGCGCGCGCCGTCTTTCGATTGGAAGTAGACGTTGGCGTTCAACTCCACGCCGAGATCGTGGGCGTGTCCGGGGGACTGCACGAACTCGGAAGCGCGCGACCAGATCGCGGCCACGCCACCACCGAGCTTTTGCCCGGAGGCATCGCGCAGGAAATCATAGGACGCGCTGGGCCTGAAGTAGTAGGTGCCCTCCACACGCGTCAGGATGTTGCGATACAGGATCAGATCGACGCTGTAGGCGGGGTTGAAGCGGAAGGTCGAATCCGTGCGATCGCCGTGCTGGTTCTCGGCTTGATTGTACGGAGGCGTGAGGCCTTGCACGTCCGAATCACCGGAAGCCCAGCCGAAGTTGAAGCCGAGGCGCAGCTTGTCTTCGACTAGGCGCTGCTCGATCTCGGTGGCAAGGCCGTATTGGCGGATTTTATAGCCAATGTTGGTCGCGGCGCCCTGACCGTTGCTCGAGTTGTTGTTGTCCATGTTGCCTTGGATGGTCACACCCTCGGCTTCGAAGCGGAACTTCTTGTACAGAAACTGTACCCAGAGGTCGGGCGTCCAAGACGTCGCGCCGCGTCGGTTGAACTGGAGTAGACCCGGCGCGCAGCTCAAGGTGGCCGCGCCGTTCGCATCGCTGCAGACGCCAGCGCTGCCGTTTAACCCGTTTGCATCATTGGCGAGCATCTGGTGCCGGTACTGGAGCTGCACGCCGCCGTTGATCACGAACTCGCCTCGGGCCAGCGCCAAGCGGGTCAGCTCACGGCTCTTGCGATGCGCGACGTTCAACATGTACTGCGTCACGTCGTCGCTCTGCGCGACGTCGTACGCTTGCCCGCGCTGGATCCCCAGGTTGTCGCTGGTAGCGCCCTCGTTCACGAAGTCCCAGGCGCCCGTCACGTACAGATCGAGTGGCTTGAACCCGGTCGTGAACTGAATGCGATCGATCGTCGACTGATAGTTGTCGTCGTAGCCGTCACCGGCGTTGTTCAGGATGCCGAGACCCCAGTGGTTCGGCATGCGGCCAAAGCGGAGCTCGCCGACCGGCGTCGCGTATTCCGCCCACGCGCGCTTCACTTGGACGCTATTGCGCAGGCTGTTGACGCCGGCCGTGGGGGGCGCGGTGCTCGTGGTGTCGAAGCCAATTGGAGTGTAACCGCTGCGCGCGGCGACCGCGTATCCGTTCGCGGTCGGAATGTTCTGGTACTCGCTCGGGGTCGAGCCGAGGACGATGTTGTCGAACAGGTCGATCTGGCTGATGATCCGGAGATTGTCGGAGATGTGCAGTTCCGGATCGAGCCGGAAGCGCAAGTTGGCGCTCGATTGCGTGCCGCTCTTGCAGCCGAAGGTCGCTTGCGTGGGGTCGGTGCTGGGGCCGGTGCCGGCTTCACTCGGCGTGCACAGCGACGGGCCGTAGGCCTTGCCGTTGCTCCCAGCCTTGAAGTAGTTGTCGGCCGGCTGCGGCCACATGGCATCGGTGGGGGTGTCCACGCGACCGAGCGCGAACTGGGAAAATAGCTCGGCCCGCACGCGGAAATTGCCGTGTAGCTCCAGCACGGGTCGGGCGTGCGCCCACCAATCCTCGGCGAACACATCTTGCTCACCGCGCTTGCCGGCAGCATCCGTCGGGCGTTCGCCGTTCTGACGCTTGAGCTCCGCCGCGTCGTTGCCCGGTTCGGGCCACGCGGGCAGGGGAGTGAAGTTGCCACTCGGGGTACCGGGCGCTGGCGCGGGCGTTGGCACGTCGTCAGTTGCGGCTTCGGGCGCAGCTGCTTCGGCGGCGGCTGGGACGCTGGGTTCGGCTGCGTCAGCGGCACCCCGGGGCGCGGCTTCAGGAGCCGCCGCCGCGGGTTTCGGCTGCGCGTCCGCGAGCGCTGGGATGGTCAAAAAACCGAGCGCAACTAAAGAGGCAACGGAGGCGTGTTTCATGCGGATCTTCGCGAGGTACCGGCGGCGGACCCGGGGGGTTTCGCACGCGCGGCCAAAGACTGTCAACCGCGCGCCGGCAGGTCTCATAAAGCCGGGGTTTGACCCCTACTTACGAAAAGCAGCCATGATGTCCGTGCCCACCCGAGCAGCCTGTTGGCCGAGCTCGGCACCGGCCGGGACGGCCAGTTGGAGCTGGGACATGGTCTTGGCGACGTCCGCCAGTTCCTGCTGAAGCGACCAGCCGGGCGTCTCGGGCAGGCCGAGCGCGGTGCGGAATGTCTCTCCCAGCTCCACTGCCGAGCCGAAGCGGTGGGCGGGATCCTTGGCCAAGGCGCGCGCCATCAGCATGTCCAAGATCGGTGGAGCCTGTTTCAGGATCGAGCTCAGCGGCGCAGGAGTTTGCTCGATCTGCGCAGCGCGCACCATCAGTTCGTTTCGGTCTGGGCTGTCGAAGGGCGTCACGCCGGTCAGCATCTCGTAGAGCACGATCGCCGCCGAATAGAGATCCGCGCGCGGATCGAGCGGTTGGTTCAACACTTGTTCGGGCGACATGTATGCGCCAGTGCCGGGCGCCATGCCGCCGGTGTTGCGAGCTTCTTCGGCGGGCACCTGGGCGATGCCAAAATCGGTGACTTTGATCACGCCGTCCCCGCGCACCAGCACGTTCGATGACTTGATATCGCGGTGCAAAATGCCAAAGCCGTGGATCGAGGCGAGCGCGCCCAAGAGCTGCGCGAAGTAGTGCCAGGCTTGAGCGAGCGGCAACGCAGGCAGTGGGCCACGCCGCGACTCCAAGCGGACGCGCGCGATCAGCTCACTTAGCGCCTCGCCGTGGACGAGCTCCATCACCAACGCGAGCTGTCCGTCGAAATCCGACAGACCGAAGAAGTGCACGATGTTGGGATGAGACAAGCGCGAGAGGGCGGTGGCCTCGCGCGTGAACAGCTTGCGCGCGCGCGCCTTGCCCTGCAGCAGCGGATGCAACAGCTTCACCGCGATCGGGTGGGGCGGCATGTTCGCGAACCGGCC
Source organism: Pseudomonadota bacterium (assembly GCA_037200885.1). Classification (GTDB taxonomy): domain Bacteria; phylum Myxococcota_A; class Polyangia; order Polyangiales; family Polyangiaceae; genus PMG-095. Next base: position 958,174 of record JBBCIN010000002.1, on the reverse strand, counting down.
GGCGGGATTGTAATAGAGCCAGCCGCGGTAAACGACGCCCATGCCGCCTTCACCAATGGCGTGACCAAGCACGGCGCGACCCCAGTCTTCGAGATCGAGCTCAGCGCCAGGGCCGATGCAAGGCTTTGCCGCTCTGACGATCGCGGCCCCGCAATACGGGCAGAAGCGCGCTTCGTCGACGATGTCGCTCTTGCATGCCGAACAAAACGCCACGGGTCGGAAGCATAACGGAAATCGTGGCCGCTATGCGCGCTCGTACTGAAATGTACGACTGAACGCGGCAAACGCGGCAAACGTCGCACGCCGATGAGCGTTGCGGTCGCCCGCCGCTCTGTGGGAGTCTTGCAAAGATTCTGCCGAGTATGGCTTTTTCGTGCGCGGCGGAGGTCAGGAGGAAAGCCCACGTTGCTTCGTAAACTTCGCACGCTCATTGCGCTTCCGATATCAGTGGCCTTCGTTCCCAACGCAGCGCGTCGGAAGCGGATTGCGGGCGCGGCGGCTCTCGCGCTCGCGAGCGTCGTCGCGATCCCTGAGGCGCACGCTCAAGTTTCGGGGGACTTCGCGATTCAGCGCTTCGATCCTGCCGCTGGCCCGCACAATTATTTGTCCACGCGCGGCGCGCGCACGGACGGCAAAATGGTGTGGAGCGTCGGGCTCGTTGCCAATTACAGCTACCGCCCGTTCGAGGTCGGCAGCTGCGAGCAGGACCCGGGTAAGAGTTGTCAGGACCAGGGTGCGCACGCCTTTGCCACCGCGCGAGTGATCGAGAACCAACTGACGGGTGACTTGCTCGGCACGTTGACGCCCTTTCCGCGATTGCAGTTGGCGCTGAAGATCCCAGTGTCGTGGGTCAAGGGCCAGGGCATCAGCGCGGACGGCACGTTCTCGAAAGAGGGGATCGACACTGCGGGTTTGGGCGATCCGCAGCTCGAAGCCAAGGTCCGCGTGCACGGAGAAGTGACCGATCCGTTCGTTCTCGGCTTGTCCGGCTTCGTTACCGCGCCGCTCGGTCACGCCCTGAACGAGAACTCATACCTCGGGGATACCAATCCGAGCGTCGGCGGACGCGTGATCCTGGATGGCGAGAAGGGCCCCTTCTCGGTCGGTGCCAATCTTGGTGGCGCGTACCGCGCCAAAGCTCAAATCGGTACTGCCGAGATCGGGTCCGAGGCGCGCTACAGCATAGCCGCCGGCTATCGCATTGGACCGGTAATTCGAGTGATCGCCGACGCCTTTGGGACCACGCGCTTCTCTTCTGCAGCGGGTGAAAATACGCTCGAGATCGATGGCGGGCTGCAGATCATGCCGCTCAATTCTCCGCTCACGATTGCGCTCGCGGGCGGATCCTCGGCCGTCGAAGGCGTGGGCGCACCGAAGTTCCGCGGCATTTTGGGCGTGACCTACGCTGTCGAGAAGCGTGACCGCGACGACGACGGCATCGACGATTCCGTCGACCAATGCCCGACCGACAAAGAGGATCGAGACGGCTACGAAGACTCCGATGGCTGTCCTGATCCGGACAACGATCTCGATACGATTCCCGACGCCCAGGACAAGTGCCCGAACCAGGCCGAGGACCAAGACAACTTCGAAGATCGCGACGGCTGCCCGGATCCCGACAACGACAAGGACGGCATTCCGGACGTGGCCGATCAGTGCCCGAACGAGCCGGAGACCAAGAACGGCTTCAAGGATGACGACGGTTGCCCGGACGAAGCCGACAAAGACAACGACGGCGTGCCGGATTCGCGCGACAAGTGCCCGGACGAACCCGAAGACACGGACGGCTTCCAAGACACGGATGGCTGCCCCGATCTCGATAACGACAAAGACGGCATCCCGGACGCGAAAGACGAATGCATCGACGAGCCCGAAAATTTCAACAAATTCGAGGATGAGGACGGTTGCCCCGACGATCCGAAAGCGGGCAAGAAGAAGAAGTGAGCTCATGGCGATGAGCTCGTTGATTCGACGCGCAGCAAGCGCGGCCTTCACGCTGTGCGTGCTCGCGTGCGGCCCCGGTGCTGGCCCTAGCGGCGCGAGCAGCGCAGCGGACGCCGAACACCCGTTGCTCGGCGCGGCTGCGCCTGCATTCGAACTCGCGGCGCCGAGCGGCAAGCAGAAGGTCAGCCTCGGTGAGTACAGCGGCAAAGTGGTGGTGATCGATTTTTGGGCCACTTGGTGTGTGCCCTGCAAGCAATCCTTCCCGGCCTATCAACGCCTCGCCGAAAAATTCGGCAGTAAGCTGGCGGTGATCGGTATCAGCGTCGACGACGACCCGGGTGGCATTCCGAAGTTTGCCAAAGAGACCGGCGCCAAATTTCCACTGGCGTGGGACGATGATCAGATCACTTCCAAGACTTATCAACCGCCCACCATGCCGACCAGTTTCGTCGTGGACCAGACGGGCATCGTGCGCTTCGTGCACAGCGGGTTTCACGCGGGTGAAGAGCGCGAGATCGAATCCGAGATCGATTCGCTGCTGAAGTGAGTGAGCGTCGAAGCGAGGCGAGCCGACAGTGTGCGCTGGGGCGCGGCGCCCGCAGGCTCTGAGCATCGCGCGCGTTTCTGGCCGAATTGCTCGAGCCGACATGCGCCGGACATGTGTGGAGCAAAGAGCTGCAAGCACACTTAACTTGAGCTGCGTTCTGAAATGCGCTTGCTCGAAGGAACTGGCGAGGCAGATGATCAGTACAGTCTCGAAAGTACATTGATGCATTCGTCCCGTCGCGCGCTGCTGTCTCTAGCCCTCCTGTTTTCCGTCTCGTCCGCCTTTGCCACTCCCGGCCTGGATGAGCTGGCCGAACAACTGAAAGGCGCGAGTGACTTCCGAGTGCGGGTTTCGGCCGCGCTCCAGCTCGGCAAGTCTCTGACCGGTGATGCCGCCCTGCCGCTCGAGGCGGCACTCGACGACAGCAACGCTTCGGTTCGCGCGGCCGCCGCCGCAGCCTTGAAAAATCTGGGCGATCAGGCTGCGGTCGAAGCGCTCATGGCGCACCGCTCGGACAAGTCCGAGGCGGTTCGGGCACAAGTCGCCGCCGCTATCAAGTCACTCGCGGAAGAGCGCATCACCGGCCCGAAGCCCAAGGTGTTGATCAAGATCGGCATCATGAAGAACGGCTCTGGCGTCAAATCCAAGAAAATCGAAAATGAGCTGGCTGACTCATCGCGCCGCAAGCTGAGCGAGCTGCCAGGCGTACGCGTGCTCGCTGCCGATGGCAGCGGTTCGGGAGCGAGCACCGGCAAGCCAAGCACCGTCCCGATGGTGATGGTCACGGGCAACGTGTCGGAGCTCAAAGCCCAGCACCAAGGCCGATCCATCACCTATTCGGCCAGCGTGGAGTACGTGCTGCACACCATGCCCGAGCAGGCCATCGCCGCCAAAGTGTCGGGTCGAGCCAGCGCCACCGCCACTCCCAAAGACACCGAAGATGCGTCCGTGCTGGCCGAGATCCGGCGATCAGTCCTAGAAGCGGCGATTGCCAGCGCGCTCCGTCGCGCGCCGCCGGCGCTCTTGGCCGCCGCTCGGCTGTAATGCTTGTCACGCGGCCGGGGTGATCGTACGCGCCACGCGTGCCTCCCACCGTCCTGTTCGTCTCGAAGCCGATCGCGCCGCCTTTTCACGACGGTAGCAAATGCCTCGTGCGCGACGTGGCTCAAAACTTGACGCGCGTCGCTCCGATCGTGCTCTCGACTCCGGGCGCGCCACCGCTCCGGGCGGCTCCTGGTGCATTGCCCGTGCGGTCGGTCGCTGCATATGGTGCGCCGGGCGGCTTTACCCCCGCATTGTCGGCCAATTTGCGCGCGGCGGCCTGGGTGCTCCTCGGTTCGCGAGCCAACGTTTGGCACTTCGTGTTTGCGCCCAATGCGCGCACTAGCAAAGCCGGCAAGCTGCTCCGTCGCCTGCGCGGCGTGCCCGTGGTGCAAACGGTCGCGTCACCCCCGCGTAGCTTCGCCCATCCGCAAGCGTTGTTCTTCGGTGACCTATTGGTCGCGCAAAGCGCGTGGACGAAGCGCTCAATCGAGATCGGTTACGCGGGCTCGGGTATGCCCGCGCCGCGCATCGAAGTCATCCCGCCGCCGGTACCGGACCTTTCGCCGCCCAGCGCCGCAGCCGTTGCGTCGGTGCGTCGGCAGCTCACCCTCGCGCCCGAGCAGCGTTATTTGCTCTATCCCGGAGACCTCGAGACCAGCTCGGGTGCGGAGGCAACTGCGGCCCTCGCCGAGCGCATGCCCAGTGTCTTACCCGACGTCGTGACCGTGTTTGCCTACCGTCGAAAGTCCGCTCGCGCGGTCGAGGTGGCGACTCGCTTGGCGGCTCGCTTGCCGGCGGCACAGACGCGTTTTCTGGAAGACGCGCCCGATATCCTGGCGCTGCTCGCCGGAGCGGCCGCGGTCGTTTTTCCGGTCGATGATCTGTGGGGCAAGGTCGACCTGCCAATCGTACTGCTGGAGGCCATGGCGGTGGGCGTGCCGGTGCTGGTGCTCGATCAGGGGCCGCTGCAGGATCTCCAAGGCGTGATCCAGGTCGCGAGCTTGGATGCCGCGGGCTGGCTTTCGCAAATCTCGAGCCTGCTGGCCGACCCCGCGCGCTGCGCGGCCCTCGTGGCGAACCAGCGCACGGCGTTGGCCGAACGTCACGCCGCAACAGTGGTCGCGCGCGCGTACGAAGAGCTATACCTCGAACTTGCGCGCTAGCTGCTCCCTGGTCATCGCTGCGCGAGCCAGCATCGCAGCTCGCGTTCCCGCGGCATCACAGCGCGCGGCGTAACGCGGGGTACTCGTCGCCCACGAAGAAGGAAATCAGCGCGGCGATGCGCACCGTCAGGTCGCTGCGCAGTGCGGGCTCGATCTCGCTTTCCAGCAAGACGGAGACCAGGTCGCGCTCGGCCATGGCGTCGAGCAGAGCGCGCGTATCGGGTCTGACCATGAGCAGACCGCGCAGGCTCGATCGCAAGTCACCGCACAAGACTAGGCCTGCGCGATCGGCGCTCATCTGCATCAGCCGATGCGCGGCGACCAGATTTTCGTTGATGTGCGAGAGCGCGCTCGGGGGCGTGACTTGCTCGATCGGCGTACGACGTTGGCCGTGTTCGAAGCGAACCAGCACTTCGAGCCCGCGCCGTAGCGCCGGCTCAGGGATCTTTTCCAGAAACTTTGCCGCCGAGGCCGCCAGCGGTAGCCCCTTGAGCAACGGCAGCAAGCCGAGCGCTAGCTCGACGCCGCCTCGAGTGCGCGCGAACGCGCCGGCCCACACTTCATTCGAAGTCAGGCGCGCTTGTCCGAGCTTCAAGTGCAGCGCTTCGGCGCCGATCGCGAAGCCGAGCTCGGCTTCGGTCATGCGGAACGCCGAACCCGGGTCGAGGTGCGCCTTGCCGAGCAAGATATAGGGCGCTTGGCCCTCGTAGCCGCGCATGCCGATCGACTTTTTTCCGCGCGAGACGTAGGCGTGCAAATGCGGCAGCGAGAACGCGAGGCGCGCCGCATCCAGCGCTCGCTTCGCTTCCGGATACTGATTGCTGTCGAGCGCTTCGCAGTAATCACTGAGCGCGGCGTGGTCGGGTTCGGGGCTGAGCGCGATCAGCTTTTGCGCGCCGGCCACCAGCGAGTTTTTCCCGCGGGCGAGGGGGTGACTGAGCGCGCCTTCGATCAGCTCGGTCGACAGCGTCGCGTGAGGCGGAGCGAGCGCCGCCGCTTTTTGTCCGAGGCCACGCTCGCTCAACACGGCGATCAACGCCAGATCCCGCTCGTCTTGCTGTGCGGCCGAGGCCAGGCGAGCCTCGACCGCGAAGCGTGCCAAGCGCAGCTCGTCCCTAGCGATGACGGCGTCGGCTCCCGGCGTGTCGTGGATGCGGCGCTGCAAGGCGTGGGCGAAAGGCAGCCCAGTGGGCCCGACTTCGAGCAACGCGCGGACGAGCAGGCTGCCCGCGTGATCCGAGAAGCGGAAGCTGGTCCACAAGTCGCCGAGCGCGGGCGGGGAAAGGTTGCCTGCGCCGAGCGCCCGGGCAACCGCGTTCGGATCGATCGCATCCTCGCCGTCGGTAAGCTCGACCGCGCCGAGCAAGCGCGCGAAGCGTGCTCTTTGGCTGCCCTGTTCGATTGCGGCGTCGAGCAACGAGAGGCTGCGGCCGGGATCTTCGCGGCCGCGACCGAGCCAGACCCGGCGCGCCGCTTCCAGCAGGCGCACTTTGCCCTCACCGAGCCCGAGCAACTCGAATGAATCGCGACACATTTGCGCGTCGCTGCGTCGACTCAGAAAAGTAGCCGTGGGACAGCTCAGTTCGGTCTTGTCGCCCTCGCTGCGCAGGCGCGTGCTGTCCGCACGGAGAGGCACGTAGCTGACGTCGCCCACTTTCGACCAGGCGACGATCGCCGCTCGCCGGTCGGTGAGGAACAGGTATGGGGTGCAGCGCGTCTCTCCGACCACGCGCGAGTCGATGGTCATCGGGTTCGAGCCACGGAGCCAACTGACGAGGACCTCGCCCGGCGCGAGCTCACGCTTCAGCCAGGCCTGACCGAGCTCGTCCGGGAGCTGGACCAGCCGCGAGGCTTTGAGCTGCGCGTTCGGCTGATCGGCAGCGGATGCCAAACGCGCCAGTGCGATCAAGCGTTCGACCGCGTGGCGTCGGCCGGTCGGGATGGTCAGCTCCTCTTGGCCGAAGCAGAGGCGATCTCGCAGCCGTCCGGCGACTAGGCGCAGATCACCGCGCGTCAGCAGATCCACGTGCTGGCCGTGGAAGCGGTCGCGCGCTGCCACCAGCCACAAGCCGCTTTCGCTGAGAACCAGGTTGGCGCGTGTGCGCGAGCCGTCCGAGCTTGCGATGCCGGAGTCCAGCCGCACTTGGCCGAGCACCTTGCCCAGGCCCCGTTCCTCCGCAAATTCCAGGGAACTATCCCTCATCCGACTCGCGCAAAAGTGAGCTGATGGTCCAGTATTCGCGCCCGACTATCCCATGCTACACCTGCGGGCCCAGCCATGGCCTCTAGCAGCAACACTTCTTCCGAGCTTCGCACAGCGTTCCTGAACTTCTTTGGTGGTCGCGGCCACGAGATCTGCCCGAGCGGCCCGGTCGTTCTATCCGGTGATCCGACGCTGATGTTCGCAAATGCCGGCATGGTTCAGTTCAAGGACGTGTTCGTGGGCCGCGAGACGCGCAGTTACAAGCGTGCCACGACCAGCCAAAAGTGCATCCGTATCAGCGGCAAGCACAACGACCTCGAGGCGGTCGGTCCCTCGCCGCGTCATCACACCTTCTTCGAGATGCTCGGCAACTTCAGCTTTGGCGACTACTTCAAGGAAGAAGCCATCCTGTTCGCCTGGGACTTTTTGACCAAAGAGCTCGGGCTGCCGGCCGAGCGCCTGATTTTCACCTACTTCAAGGGCGAAAATGGCATCGCGGAAGACGCCTTTGCCCGTGATCTATGGATGAAGCTCACCGGGTTCGGGCCCGATCGCGTGCGTGGGCTGGGCACCAGCGACAACTTTTGGCAGATGGGCGAGACGGGCCCCTGCGGTCCCTCGAGCGAGATTTACTTCTGCAACGGTCCGAACGTCGACACGAACAAATTCGGCGACGAGCAAACGGTCGAAGGCTACGGCTGGATGGAGATCTGGAATCTGGTCTTCATGCAGTTCGAGCGCAGTTTGGTCGGCGGTGAGTACAAGCTCGCCGATCTGCCCGCGCCGAGCATCGATACCGGAGCGGGTTTGGAGCGCCTGGCGTGCGTGACCCAGGGTAAGACCAACAATTACGATACGGATTTGCTGCGCCAATTGGTCGATCGCGCAAGCGAGCTGTCTGGCAAGCGCTACGGCGGCAGCATGGACAAGGACGACGTCTCCATGCGCGTGATCGCCGATCACGCGCGTACGACAGCGTTTCTGATCGCCGAAGGCGTGATGCCGGATCGCAGCGGCAAGGAGTACGTGCTCCGCCGGGTGATGCGCCGCGCAATTCGTCATGGTCACCGGCTAGGCATCGACAAGCCGTTCCTGCACGAGGTGGCGCTGCGCGTGGTGGATGCCATGGGCGACCAATACCCCGAGCTGCGCGAGCGTCGGGACCACATCGCGTCGGTCGCCGAGAACGAAGAAGTACGCTTCCGTCAAACCATCGAGCGCGGCCTCTCGCTACTGGAGGAGCGTTTCGAGGTGATGGCCAAGGACAGCCAGACCACGCTGCCCGGGGCGGACGCCTTCAAGCTGTATGACACGTACGGCTTTCCGCTCGATCTCACGGACGTGATTTGCAGTGAACGCGGATTCGTGGTCGACAAGGCTGGCTACGACGAAGCGCTGGAAGCGGCCAAAGAGCGCTCGGAGTTCAAGTCCCAGAACCACGCGGTGGAAGGCGTGTACCGCGAAGCGCTTTCGGCGATGCCGGGCGGCGCGGTGCGCTTCACCGGCTACGAAAAGGACCGCGATCACGGCAAATTGTTGGCAATCATCAAGGACGGGGCGCTGGTTCGCGAAGCCCAGGCGGGCGACAGCGTCGAGTTGATCGCGGATCAGACGCCGTTCTATGGCGAGTCCGGTGGCCAGGTCGGGGACCTCGGGACGATCACCAGCGAGTCGGCTCGGGTCGTGATCGAAGACAGTCACAAACCGATCACGGGCCTGGTCGTGCACCGCGGCCGAGTCGAATCGGGTTCTCTGCGCGTGGGCGACAAGCTCGAGCTGAGCGTCGATCGCGCGCGGCGCGATCGCACCCGCCGCAATCATTCCGCCACCCACCTCCTGCATTGGGCGCTCCGCACGGTGCTCGGCTCGCACGCTCAGCAAAAGGGTTCGCTGGTCGGTCCCGATCGACTGCGCTTCGACTTCACGAGCCCACGCGCACTGTCGCCCGAAGAGATCTCCAAAGTCGAAGATCTGGTGAACCAACGCACCTTGGCGAACCACGCCGTGCAAACGGAAGTGCTGAATATGGACGAAGCCCGCGCCCGCGGCGCGATGATGATTTTCGAGGAGAAATACGGGGACGTCGTACGCATGCTGAGCATGGCCGAGTCCACCGAGCTGTGCGGCGGCACCCACGCCCGCGCCACGGGCGACATTGGCTTGTTCAAAATCGTGAGCGAGCAGGGCGTCTCGGCGGGCGTGCGGCGCATCATCGCCGTGACGGGCGACGGCGCGCTGGCTTACCTGCGGGATGTGGAAGCGAGCTTCGCCAAGGTCGTCAGCTTGGCCAAGGCCACGCCGGCCAACGTGGCAGACAAGGTCGAAAAGCTCCTGCTCCATGAACGCGCGCTCGAAAAGCAGATCGACGAGCTGCAACGGAAGCTCGCGACCGGTGGTGGTGGCGGCGGCTTGGATGCGCTGCTCGCCAAAGCGCGCGACATCGCCGGCGTCAAAGTGCTGGGCGTACGCACCGAGGTCACCGATCGCGCCGCCCTGCGTGAGCTGGCCGAACAACTCCGGGACAAGCTCGGTCAGAGCGTGGTCTTGGTGGGCTCCGTGGCGGACGGCAAAGCGCAACTCGTGCTGACCGTGGCCAAGGATTTGACGGGCCGGCTCAAGGCCGGCGAGCTGATCAAGAACTCCGCGCAGATCGTGGGCGGTTCCGGCGGCGGGCGACCGGATATGGCTCAGGCCGGCGGCACCGAACTCGCGCGGCTGGATGAAGCGATCGACGCGATCTACGCGAGCGTCGGCTGAGGACTCCAAAACACGGGCTCGGGCTCGAGCTGCACGCCGAAGCGAGCGAGCACTCCGAGTTGCACCCGCGCCGCGAAGCGCGCGACGTCCGCGGCGCGCGCGCCTTCGTGGGCGACCAGCGCCAGGGCGTGCTTGGTCGAGAGTCCGACCGCGCCGTCCCGCGTCCCGCGTGGAAAGCCCGCGTGCTCGATCAACCAGCCCGCCGAGAGCTTCACGCGCCCGTCCGCTTGTGGAAAGTGCGGCACGGGATCTTCACCCGCGGCCCGGGCCGCGAACGCGCTGAACTGCGCTGCGCCGAGCAGCGGATTCACGAAGAAAGAGCCGCAACTGCGACAATTGGCGTCGCCCGCATCGATCACCATCGACTTGGCTCGCCGTAACTGGAGCACGGCCGCACGGACGTCAGCCAGTGATGGCGCGGTGTTTCCCAGCTGCAGGAAGTGCCGTTCGAGCTCGGCGTAGCCGAGCGTTGCCGGTGCGTTCAGACGCAGCCGAAACGTGACCTCCGTGACGATGTAGCGGCCAGGCTCCCGCGATTTGAACCAGCTATCCCGATAGGAGAACTGACACTCCTCGGCAGAGAACGCACGCGGCGTGCTCCTGATCGTATCGATGGTCGCAACTTGAGTGATGGTCTCGCTCACCTCTTGCCCGTAAGCGCCGACATTCTGAATCGGCGTGGCCCCCACGCGGCCCGGGATGCCGCTCAGACACTCGAGCCCCTGGTAGCCACGCGAAACCATCCCCGCCACGAAGTCATCCCAGGGTTCGCCCGCGGCAGCGCGTATTTCCACTTCAGCCCCGAGCTTCTGGATCCGCACTCCGCGCAGCGCCATGTCGATCACGAGGCCGGGAAAGCCCGAATCTGCGACGACGATGTTGCTGCCGCCGCCGAGCACGCGCACTTCCAGCGCTCGCTGCTTGGCCCAAGCGAGTGCGTCGGCGAGCTCGGTCTCGTGCTCGACTCGCGCGAAGTGCGCGGCGCTGCCCCCAACGCCGAGCGTAGTGAGGGGCGCGAGTTCGACTCGTGTCTCGATCTTCAACAATCGGTTACGCTACCCGGTTGGTCAGCGGTGCTGGGGCTTTTTTTTGTGCGAGGTAACCGTCTTCGCCAGGCCCGGCCGCGGCGCTGATTCGGGCTCGACCACGCCGGACTGCGAGCGAGCGCGTTCGGCCAAGAAGCGACGGGCATCGCTACTCATCGTGGGCTCGGCCAACGCGAGCCTTGCCAGTGCGTCGGCCAGCGCGACCGAGCGTTCCACGGCGGTCGCGTTCGAGTTGAGCAGCACCAGCTGTCGCCCGAGCACCGTGCACAAGCCGCCCGCGAATGGAATTTTGCCCGAAGCCCTGCCTCGGAAGGCGCGGGTGCGGACCTCCAGCCCCGTTCTGGCTGCGATGCCCAAGAGCTCGTCGAACAATCGTCCTGGGTCCACCGCCCCATTTTACTCGAAAAAGACAACACATGCTGGGTCCACTTAACGAAACGTCGCAAATACGCCGCTTTCGCCGACCCGGGCCGGCGTGCTATCTCACGGTTGTGGAAGGTGTCCTGCCGACGGCGGGAGCGAATGTGCGCTTCCCCGGAGGCACCTTCAGGCAGTGAGAACGCAAGTTCTCTCCCAAGCGAAAGAAATCGACAGCGTATGACGTTCACGGAAGCCGCGGCGCAGGTTCTGCGCCTCGTAGGTAAACCACTCCATTACAAAGAGATCACCGACGTAGCGATTGAGAAGAATCTGCTCAGTCACGTTGGCAAGAGTCCCGAGGTCACCATGGGCGCGCGCCTCGCTGCGCTCGTGAAAAAGGGTGACAAGGAAAACCCCCTGGTCCGCATCAAGCCTGGTGTGTTCGCCCTGCGCGAATGGGATCCGGCGATGATCGAGAAGGGCTTGGCGGATCGCACGCCCGCGCTCGAACGTTTGGCCGCGCAAGGCTTCTCGGGTGAGCCCGAGGTGGACACTGCAGAAGAAGCGCCAGCCGATGCGTCGAGCTCTCCGCACGCCTCGCACGTCACCTTCGACGACGAAGAGGGCAGCTCTACGCCGGACGAGGGCGAGCGCTCACGCGCCGAGCTCGCCGCGCATGCGACCGAACTGTTCGCCTCCGAAGACGACGATGACGAACCGATCTTCGGCGGTGCGGCCGACACCGCCCCGACCGAAGCCGCCGCCGCCGCGAGCGCGGATGGTTCGCGTCGCCGTCGCCGTCGCCGTGGTCGTGGCCGTCCGGGTGACGAACGTGGCGGAGATGATTTGCCGTCGTACACCGTGTCCGACGCCCCCGCGGTTTTGCCCGCAGAATTGACGCAAGAAATCGAAGCGCGTGGCGCGGCCGAGCCGCGACCCGAGCGCGCGCGTTCGCGCGACCCAGAGCGCAGCGCCGACCGCGGCCCGGAGCGCGACCGTGGCCCGGAACGCGATCGCAGTGCCGAGCGCGACCGTGGTCCGGAGCGCGACCGTGGCGATCGCAGCGGAAGTCGCCGCGACGAGCGACGCGACGATCGGGGTCCCGCACGCGTCGAACGCTCCGTGGAGCGCGAAGGGCCAATCGACGAACTAGTCGGCAAGGATTTGGCCGACGCCGTGGAATCGATGCTGCTCGGCTTCGATCGCAGCCGCGGGCCCGTGGCTGCGGCCACGTTGATTGAAGCGGCTCAGCGCCGCGGACGGCTCGTCGGTGATCAGGCGGCCTCGCAAGGGTTGCTCTTGGCCGCGGCCCGTACGGACAACATCCGCGCGCTGTCCCGTGGTCATCGTCCCCGCTTCCGCATCTCTGCCAATCGCATTGGCCTCACCGAATGGCAGCTCGACGGCGAGCTGGCGCGTCTGGAGCGCGATTTGCTGCAGACCGCGGAGCGTTACCGCGAAGTTCTGCGCCGCTCGTTTGCGCGTACGCTTCAGGATCTGTCGCACCGCGGTCTCGGCGATCTGCTCACGCTCGTGCTCGAGCGCATGGGTTTTTCCGAGTTGAACCAGGTGCGGCGTCCAGGCCTGCACGGCGCGGAGCTGCACCTGTCCGGCAAGGCCCGTGGCCCCGCGGGTGATGTGCGCACGGCGGTCGTGATTCGCCGCGACGGTCGTGAAGTCGGGCGTGAACGCGTGACCGAGCTGCGCGGCGCGCTCCACCACTACGGCCCGGCACTGGCCGGTCTGATCATGACTACCGGTCAAGTGCTGAGCGGAGCCCGCGAAGAAGCCGCCGCTCCCGGCGCGAGCCCGGTTTCGGTCATCGACGGCTTGGGTCTGGCCAAGCTGTGCGAAGAACACGAAATCGGTCTGATCCCGACCAAGCTCTCTTTGCCGCATCCCGATGTGGATCTGCTGGACGCGCTGCGTGGCTAAGCTTGGTCTGGCTCCGGCGCTGCTGGCAACGCTCGCGCTCGGCTGCGCCTCGCCGCCTCCGGCTTCGCAATTTCCGAACGCGCAGGCGGCACTCGAGCGAATGCGCGCGACTACCTCTTGTAGTCGCGCGCTGACCAGCGATGCCAAGATCGACTACTTCGGTGAGGCCGGTCGCCTCCGCGGCACCCTGCTCTACGTAGTCGCGGTTCCGGACAAGCTACGGCTCGACGTCGTGAGTCCATTCGGCGCCACGGTTTCGACCCTCACCTCCGACGGTCACGATTTCGCGCTCTTCGATCTGCGTCAAAAGCAGTTTCTACGAGGGCCGGCCAACGCCTGCAATCTCGGGCGTTTCACCCATGTCCCGGTGCCCCCCGCGGCGTTGGTTCAGCTGCTCCGCGGTGAAGCGCCGGTGCTTTTGCACACGCCGGCCGCGGCCAGCATTGCCTGGGAGTCGGGCGAGTACGTGGTGCGCATTCAGAGCACGCGCGATGCCACCGAGGAAATTCATCTGCGACCGCTCGAGCAAGACTACGCCCTACCGTTCAGCGCACAGCGCGTGCGCGTGACCGAGGTGCGCGTGGCGCAACAGGGGATCGAGTTGTACCGAGCGCAGCTGGTCGGGCATCGCCCGGCCAAGATGTCCGGATCGCGCCTCGACCCGGATGGCCTCGACGCGCCCGTGCCGCCCAGCGGTCCGAGTTGTCAGTCCGAGGTACCAGGCCGCTTGCGGCTGCAAGTGCCCGATGGGGACCAAGACGTGATCCTGGAAAACGTCGATGTTTCGCACAATCCGCCGCTGGCCGCGCGGGTCTTTCAGCAGTCACCTCCGGGTGGCGTGGATGTGCGCTACTCTCCCTGTGCGAACTGAGCCCGCGAGTTTTTCGCGACCGAAAGCGAGAGGCGTGACCCTTGCGCAGACCAGCAGCCGCCAAGAAGCGTGAGCCGAAAGCAACCTCGGCACGTAGCTCTGCTGCGGCGCCGAGCAGCGTGCGTGAGGCGCGCAAATTTCGAGCGCCGAGCTCGGAGGAGTTGCCGCGGGCCGCGGGGATCCCGAGCTTTCTTCGCTTGCCGGTCCACGATGACCCGGACAACGTGCCCGCGGTCGACGTGCTGCTCTGCGGCGTACCCTTCGACGGCGGCACCTCGTTTCGACCGGGCGCGCGCTTCGGGCCGCGCGCGGTGCGCGAGGCCTCGGCCTTGGCTCGCCCCTTTTCCGCCGCGCTCGGCGTGGATGTGTACGACGAGCTACGCGTGGCGGATGGCGGGGATATCGTGCTCGCCGCGCAGGACCTCGCGAGTGCGCTGTTCGCGATCACCATTCGCAGCGAATCGATCACGCGCTCGGGCGCCATCTGCGGTTTCATCGGTGGCGACCAGACGCTGACTTTGGCCGCGCTGCGAGGCATTCAGCGCGCCAAGAAGAAAGCCTTCGGAATTTTGCACATCGACGCGCAGAGTAACAGCTCGGGCGCCGCCAAAGATCCGCACCTCGACCACTCGAGCGTGCTGCGCCACGCGCTCGAGGAAGGCCTGATCCGCCCGGATTCCACGCTCCAAATCGGCGTGCGTGGCCCATACTCGTCGGCCGACGATCTGACGTTCGCGCTCGCCCACGGCTTCGAGGTCGTGCCCATGGATGAAGTGCGCTGGGACCTGCACTCGGTCGTCAGTCAGGTACGAAAATTGGTTACCAAAGGCGCGCTCTACGTCAGCGTGGATGTTGGCGCCCTCGATCCCGCGTTCGCTCCCGGTACCGCCTTCCCCCTGCCCGGCGGCATGAACACCTGGGAGCTGCAACAGATCCTGCGTGCGCTGGTCGGTGCCGAGATCATCGGCTTCGACGTGGTCGAAATCGCGCCGACCTATGACCCTGGCGGCATCACCGCGCTCGCCGGTGTGTCCATCTTGCATGAAATCTTGGCTGCGCTCGCCGACACGCGTCGCAGCGGCCGACCCGCGCCTTCGAGCCATCACGTCCCCGGTCGACGCGGCCGACGCATGTCGCCCTAGGTGTGCTTCGAATCGAGGACCTGTACAGCGAGCCGCCGCCCAGCGGGCGACCACTCATCCGCTCGGAATCATGTCTGGCACCCGACATTGATCGCAGCGTGACGAGGGATCAGGTGAGCGATGATTCCCGCGACTCGCCGCGGGGGTCGGCGAGGGCGGCCAAGATTTTGCCCGGGACGTCGCTGATGATCGCGTCGACTCCAATGAGTGCGAGCTCACGGGCGCGGCCGGGCTCGTTTACGGTCCAGGTGTTGACCAGAAAGTGCGCGCGCTTCAAGCGTGCGACTCGCGCGCTGCTGGCCAGCACGTGTTCCGGGTGGAGCGCATTCGCGCCGAGCCTTCGTAGGCCCGGTGCGTACTTCAAAATATGCTGTTTTTTGTGGACCAACCAAGCGCGCGGCAGCTCCGGCAGTCGGCGTGCGAGCCACCAGACGAAGTAGGGGTGGAAGCTCGAGAAGATCACACTCGGCAGCGCCTGACCCGTCATCACGCGCTCGACTTGACGTAACAAGAGCCCGCGGTTCCGCACGTCCGACTTGAGCTCGACGTTGACTCGTTGCCCATGTTCACGCGCCCAGCTCAGCACCTCGGCGAGCGTGGGCACGCGCTCGCCTTTGCCCACGTCGAGCCGCGCGAGCTCGCGGCTCGGGATGTCCTCGGCATGGCGCGTGTCGGCGCCCTCGGTCACGCGGGTGAGCTTTGGGTCGTGGAGCACGATCACTTCACCGCTGCCATCGAGCCGCACGTCGAGCTCGATGCCATCGGCGCCTTCGTTCCGCGAAAGCTCGAACGCCGCCAAGGTGTTTTCGGGAGCGGCGTGACGCGCGCCGCGGTGGCCGAGCACGAAGGGCCGTGCACTCTCTGGCCGTTGCCAGGCGCGTAGTGCTTCAGCCAGCAAGCTCTTTCGCAATCTCGCGCGCGACGAGGCGAGCGCGCTCGACCTCGTTCGCGGCAAACGAAATGCCGCCGACCACTGGATGCCCACCGCCGCCATAGCGCGCGCAGATGGCGCTAATGTCCGCGTCCAGCGGCTGCCCGGACCACGGATTGTAGCCAACCGAAATTTTCGGTCCACCTTTCAACACGCCGACCAAGACCGAGTACACGCTCTTTGGGTAGAGCGCGTAGGTCACGAACTTGCCGACGCTCTCCAGCAGCGCCTCGGTCAAATCGACGAACACCACGCGGCCTTGCACTTCGCTCTTCTCGCGGACGCGCTCGACGAAGCGTTCATGCTTTTTGCCGAGCGGCTTGTATTTTTCGTTGATTGCGCTCGACGCGGCCACTTCAGTGAGGGGTTTTTGCAGCAGTTCCGGCACCAGCTGCGCGTAAAAGCCATCGTCACCATAGTGCTCGACCACGCTGACGAGGCGCATCGTCGGGTCCGAGCGGTCAATCGCTTGCTCGGGGCTGTCGAAGCGCGCCGAGTCGACGATGTCCGCGAAGCGGACGAGCGGGTCGAGCATCGGATCGCTGAAGCCGAATTGATTTTTCGCGGTGTCGGCGATCAGCTTCGTGCACGAGCTATAAGTGGCGTCGAAGAAGTAGTGCGGATTGTGCGCCGCTTCGAAGGCCTCACGATCGGCCTCCGACGGGAAGGCGGTGCGATGGTGATCGAAGTACCAGGTCAGCTTGGGTGAGCTCTTGAAGCGATAGTCGAGGATCGCGTTCTCGTCGCCGACGAGCAGCTTCTCGTCATTGCGCTGTTGGTTCATGCCATAGCCGCAGGCTTTGTATTCGAACTTGGCTTGCGAGAGGCCGCGCTCGTGCATCAGGCGCGTGAAGAGCACGGCGCTCGACAAGCCGTCGAAACAATGGCCATGGCTCGCCACCACGAAAAGCATACGGCGTGTTACCACGGGCTTGGCGAGCCCGAGCGCGCTTTCCGAACGCGTTGCCAAAACGCAGCAACCGAAACTGCCCCGCGTCCGAATGGGTGGTGATGTCCGAAGTCGCCGATCGCTGCCTGACTGGTAGCGCGTTGCCCGGGCGGCTAGCGGATCTCGACGCGCCGCCCGACCGTCTGTTTCTGCGCGGCGAACTGCCACGCGGGCCGGCAGTGGCGATCGTCGGCACTCGTCATCCAACGGATGAGTACGCGTGTTTCGCGCGGGAGCTGGCTTGCGAGCTGGCCGAGGCCGGAGTCGCCGTCCTCTCTGGTGGTGCCGAGGGCATCGATACCGAGGCGCATCGGGGTGCGCTCGCTGCCGGCGGCGTTACAGTCGTGGTGGCGCCGGCCGGATTCGAACGCCCGTATCCGGAGAAGAACGCGGAACTGTTTCGCCAGATCGTCGCTACGGGCGGCGCGTACCTCTCGTTGCCCGAGCCGAATTGTCCTGCCCCGCGCGGGATCTTCTTCGCTCGCAACGCCTGCCTCGTTGCGCTAGCCCACCTGGTCGTCGTGGTCGAGTCGCCGATTCGCAGCGGGGCTCGCAACGCGGCCGCCCACGCCCGGCGCTTGGGCCGACCGCTGTTCGTGGTGCCAGCGCCGCCCTGGCATGGCAACGGGCGCGGCTGCCTGGCCGAACTCCAACTCGGCGCGCAGGTTCTCATCTCAGTAAAAGATTTGTTGAGGGCGCTCCGCGAGCAGAACCTGCATGCGGTTGGGCCGTCCTCGCATGCCCTGATCGAACCGCGGCCCCAACAAGAAAGCTTTGATTTTACGGAAACATCCCCGCCTACCTCGGCGCGCGCGGCGGTGCTCGAAGCGGTTCGCCGCGGCGCCGCTTCCAGCGACGAGATCTGTCTCGGAACGGGTCTTCTGGCGGCTCGTGTTTCAGAACTGATCTTGACGCTGCGCCTGGAAGGAGTCTTAGTAACCGACCCCTCGGGGCGACTACAAATTCATAAATATCTGATTTGATTAGGATTTGTAGTGCAAGCGCAGCTCAGCGGCTTGCGCAGCGGTAGAACCGTCCGCACTCAGGGTATCGAAAGGCACGCTCAACCCGCCATGGCGAAGACTCTCGTAATCGTCGAATCCCCAGCCAAAGCCAAGACGATCAAGAAGTACTTGGGCGCCGGCTACGAGGTCATTGCCAGTAAGGGCCACGTCAAAGACCTGCCCAAGAAGATGGGCATCGACGTGGCGAACGGCTTCGAGGAGACGTACGAGGTCATCGAGAGCAAAGCCAAGGTACTGGCCGAGCTCAAGGCCGAGTCCAAAAAGGCCGACGTCCTCCTGCTGGCAACCGACCCTGATCGCGAGGGCGAGGCGATTGCCTTTCACATCGCCGAAGAGCTTGCGCGGCCGAAGCTCGAGGTGCGGCGGGTAGAGTTCGAGGAGATCACCAAGAAGGGTGTCCAACGCGGCATCGATTCCCCGCGTGATCTGGACGCGAATCTGTACAGCGCTCAACGCTGTCGGCGCGTGCTCGACCGCATCGTTGGCTACGACGTGTCGGCGTTGGTGTGGTCGAAGCTCGCCTTCGGCCTGAGCGCCGGGCGCGTGCAGTCGGTTGCGCTCAGGCTGATCGTCGAACGCGAACGTGAGATCGAGGCCTTCGTTCCGGAAGAGTATTGGAACGTGGGCGCGCTGCTGCGCGGCAAGGCCAAACAGAGCTTTCACTCGCGGCTGGTCAAGGCCGATGGCGAGAAGATCGAAGTCACGAGCGGCGAGCAAGCCGCGGCGGTGAAGGCAGATCTGGATAGCGCCAGGTACAAGGTGAAAGCCGTCACCAAGCGCGAGCAAAAGCGCAATGCGCCCGCGCCGTACACGACCAGCAAGCTGCAGCAAGATGCGACCAGCCACCTGCGCTTCCCGACCAAGCGCACGATGAACATCGCTCAGCGCTTGTACGAGGGCATCGATCTGAAAAAGGACGGCGGCCTCGTCGGTCTGATCACCTACATGCGTACCGACTCCGTGCGCATCAGCCCGGACGCTATCCTCGAGCTCAGGGAATACATCAAGACGACCTTCGGTGAGCGCCACTTGCCCGCGAAGGAGAACGTTTTCAAGTCGCGCAAGGACGCGCAAGAGGCGCACGAAGCCATTCGCCCGACCTCGCTCGAGTACACGCCCGAGTCGGTGCAAAAGCACCTGAGCGACGAGCAATACAAGCTGTACAAGCTGATTTGGGATCGCTTCGTGGCGTCCCAGATGTCGCAAGCGGTGTACGACCAAACCGGCGTCGATATCGAAGCGGTGCCGACCCGCGCCAAGCCCGCGCACAAATCTTTGATGCTGCGCTCCAGCGGCAAGGTGCTCAAATTCTCTGGCTGGCTCGAGCAATATCAAGCCGCCAAGGGCGATCAAGCCCCCAAAGAGTTCGCGGGTGAAGACGACGCGCGCGCCGAGGCCGCCCAGAACGGCGCTGCCGAGCGCGCCGCGGCTGCTGACGATGAAGAGGGCCTGTTGCCCGAGCTGAATGACGGTGAAGCGCTCGACTTGGTCGAGCCCCCCGGCGTCTTGGCCGAGCAGAAGTTCACCCAGCCGCCCGCGCGTTTCAACGAAGGCTCACTGGTGCGCGAGCTGGAGAAGCGCGGCATCGGTCGCCCCAGCACCTACGCAGAGATCATCAGCAAGGTGCAGGCGCGGGACTATGTCGAGAAGCTGCCCGGCGGCCAGATGAAGGCCTCGGATCTGGGCAAGCGCGTGACCGATGGCTTGGTCTCGACCAGCCTCGATTTCATGGAGCCGAGCTTCACCGCCAAAATGGAAGAAGACTTGGACGAGGTGCAGGCAGGCCGCTTGGACCGCGTAAAGTTGTTGGATCGCTTTTACGGCAGCTTCCGTGAGGTGCTCGATCGCGCCAAGAAGAACAAGCGCTGGGCACCGGAGCCCGAGCCGACCGAGTACAAGTGCGATGATTGCGGCGCGCCGCTCTTGAAGCGCTGGGGTAAAAACGGCTTTTTCCTCAGCTGCGAGACTTACCCAAAGTGCAAATTCACTCGGGATTTGTCCAAGGAGAACGGCGAGCCCGCGGTCGACCGGATGACCGACTACATCTGCGACAAGTGCGAGAAGCCGATGGTGATCAAGACTGGCCGCTACGGCGAGTTCTTGTCGTGCAGCGGTTACCCGGAGTGCAAGAACGCCAAGCCCGTGCCGCTCGGCATGCCCTGCCCGAAGTGCGCCGGGGACATCATCGAGATCCGTTCGAAGAAGAAGGGCTCCCGCCCGTTCTACGGCTGCGCCAACTACCCGAAGTGCGACTTCAAGGTTTGGCAGAAGCCAGTCAACGAGCCGTGTCCGCAGTGCAGCTACCCGTTCCTGGTGATCGGTGGCGGCGCCAAAAATCCGAAGCTGATGTGCGGCAAGGGCCCGAAGGAATGCGACTACTCGCGACCGATCGATGAGCCCGGGCCGGCAGAGCTCGAAGCAGCCGAAGCGGCTGAGAAATTGCCGGATCCGGAAGCGCCCAAGGGCAAGCGTCGCGCTGCTGCTGCTGCGGTCGCGCCGTGACAGCGGGCCCTACCGTCACCATCATCGGCGCGGGCCTGGCGGGATCGGAAGCGGCGCTCGGCTTGGCGGAGCGCGGGATCCGCGTGCGGTTACTCGAGCAAAAGCCGAAGAATCGCACCGCCGCGGCCGTGAATGAGAACTTCTGCGAGCTGGTCTGCTCCAATTCCTTCCGCGGCGCCGCGCTGTCGAACGCGGTCGGTTTGCTCAAAGAGGAGATGCGTCGGCTCGGCTCGCACGTGATGCGCGCCGCGGACGCCACCACCGTTCCTGCGGGCGGCGCGTTGGCCGTGGATCGCGAACGCTTCTCGGCTGAAGTCACGGCGCGCCTCCGTGAGAGCCCGCTGATCGAGATCGAAACCGGGATCGTCGAGCGCTTGCCCGAGGCCCGGCCGCTGATTGTCGCGACCGGTCCGCTCACGGGCGACGCGCTGGCTGCCGACATCGCGGCTCGCGTGGGCGCGTCGGCGCTTTCCTACTACGATGCCATCAGTCCGATCGTCAGCGCCGAATCCATCGACTGGGATCAGGTGTTTCACGCTTCGCGTTGGGACAAGGGCACGAGTGAAGCCGATCGCACCGCGTACGTGAATTGCCCGCTCACCGCCGAGCAGTACCAAAACTTCGTCAACGAGGTGCGCGCGGCGCGCAAAGTCGAGCCGCAATCGTTCGAGGATGTGCGCTATTTCGAGGGCTGTTTGCCGATCGAAGTGATGGCCGAGCGGGGCGAGCGCACGTTGGCTTTCGGCCCGATGAAGCCCGTCGGGCTGACCGATCCGAAGACCGGTCGCTGGCCCCACGCGGTCGTGCAACTGCGCAAAGAAGACGAAGCGGGCACCGCGTACAACTTGGTCGGCTTCCAGACCAAGATGGCGTGGGGCGAGCAGGATCGCGTGTTCCGCATGATCCCCGGCCTCGCGCAGGCGGAGTTCTACCGTTACGGGGCGGTGCATCGGAACACGTTCCTCAACGCGCCCAAGCTGCTCGACGGGACGATGCAACTCGCGAGCGCCCCCGGCTTGTACTTCGCCGGACAGATCGCGGGCACCGAAGGGTATGTCGAGGGCGCTGCGGGCGGCCTCCTCTGCGCAACGTTCGTCGCCGATCGCCTACTCGGTCGCGAACCCGTGCCGCCGCCGCTGACGACCGCCCTGGGCGGGCTGCTCACGCACCTCAAACGGAACGCGGACGATTACCAGCCGTCCAATATTACCTTTTCCCACATTGCCCCCTGGGACGGCACACGCCTCAAGAAGCGTGAGAAGTACGAGGCGATGGCGGAGCGCGCGCTGCGGGACCTCGCCGCTTGGCAAGCCTCGCGGTCGTCTTTGGTTGCCTGATCTGCGCCGCCAGGCGGCGGCCAGGTGTCATGCTCAGGGCGGGCGCGTTGCCGCTGGCGTTCGGGTAACCGGGTGTCACTCTGAAGAGTGAGCCGTTGCCCGCCGTCTAAGCGGCGGATATCCCGAGCGTTTCGCGATGTTTTGCGAGCGCGTGAAGGCGGTGTTACGTTGCTATTCGGCATTACTGCCACGTCCCCCCTAGGAGCTCAGTGTTGGCACTCGAATCCCTCGTTTCGCGGGTACAGAGCTACCATCCGTCAGCCGATCTCGAGTTGATTCGGCGCGCGTACCACTTTTCGGAGTGGGCGCACCGGGAACAGACCCGAAAGAGCGGGGAACCCTACTTCGTGCACCCGGCCAGCGTTGCCGGCATCGCCGCGGAGCTGAAGCTCGACACGGCCAGCGTGTGCGCGGGCCTCCTGCACGACGTGCTGGAAGACACGCCCTCCTCCATGAAGGAGATCGAGGCGGACTTCGGCAAAGAGATCGCCACGATCGTGGATGGGGTCACCAAACTCGGCAAAATCAACTTCATCTCGCGCGAGGACCGTCAGGCGGAAAGTTTCCGCAAAATGGTCGTGGCCATGGCGCAGGACATCCGAGTCCTGTTGATCAAGCTGTGCGACCGCTTGGACAACATGCGCACGCTCGACCACATGAAGCCCGAGGCGCAGGAGCGCATCGCTCGGGAGACCATGGAGATCTACGCGCCGCTAGCCGGTCGCCTCGGCATGCAACGGATCAAGAGCGAGCTGGAGGACTTGGCCTTCCGCTTCCTGGATCCAGAGAATTTCCGTGTTCTGTCCGGTAAGCTGCACAAAACGCAGAAGGAACGCGACCACTACATCGAGACCGTATCGCGCACGATCACCTCGCGCTTGGCCGAGCAGGGCTTTGCCTGTGAAGCCTCCGGCCGAGCAAAACACGTGCTGTCGATTCATCGCAAGATGAAGGAGCAGCAGTGCGAGTTCGAGCAGGTCTTCGACACCGTGGCCTTCCGCATTTGCGTGGAATCCGTGGCGGATTGCTATGCCGCGCTGGGCGTCATGCACTCGCGCTGGACGCCGATCCCCGGTCGTTTCAAGGACTACATCGCGCTACCCAAACCCAACATGTATCAATCACTGCACACCACGGTGATTGGCCCGGGAAGACAACGGATCGAGATTCAAATCCGTACCCACGAGATGCACCGCGTGGCCGAGCACGGCATTGCGGCGCATTGGAAGTACAAGGAGCGCGTCTCGGGCGGGGTCGATCCGAAGGACGCCGAGCGCTTCGGCTGGCTGCGCGAGCTGGCGGACTTCCAGCGCAATCTGAAGGATCCGGTCGAGTTCCTGGAGAGCGTCAAGGTCGATCTCTTCCCCGACGAGGTCTATATCTTCACACCCAAGGGTGATTTGAGGGTGCTCCCCCGCGGCTCGACGCCGATCGACTTTGCCTACGCGATTCACTCGCAGGTCGGTGAGCACTGTTCCGGTGCCCGCGCCAACGGGCAGATTGTCCCCCTGCGCTACAAGCTGAAGAGCGGCGACGTGATGGAAATCATGACCTCGCCGAATCAGCAGCCGAGCAAGGATTGGCTGGATTTCTGCGTCACCACCCGGGCCCGTGCGCGCATCCGCGGGCACATGCGCGCCGACCAGCGCCAGAAGAGCATCAACCTGGGTAAGGAGCTGCTCGACAACGAAATGCGCAGCGCAGGCATGAGCTTCTCCAAGTTCGTCAAGAACGAGGCCGAGGTGCGCCGCGTATACGAAGCGCACTCCGTGCAAAGCCTGGACGAGCTCTTGCTGACCATCGGCTACGGCAAGCTTCAGACGGAAGACGTCGTAGACGGCCTACGCGGCGTCAAACCCGAAGCGGGCGGGGAGGGCGAAGCACCGGCATCCCTGCGCTCCGGTCGCATCGAACAGTTCGTGCGCAAGGTCACCGGTCGCGACCAAGCCGGCATCAAAGTCAGCGGCATCGACGACGTGCTGGTGCGCTACGCCAAGTGCTGTAACCCGCTCCCCGGCGACGCCATCATCGGCTTCATCACCCGCGGCCGCGGCGTCACCATCCACCGCCGCGAATGCACCAAGGCCTTCGATACCGATCCCGAACGCCGCATCGAGGTGAGCTGGGACTCGAAAGCAAAAATCAACCGCCCGGTCCAGCTTTCGGTCACCACCACCAACAAGCCCGGCATCTTGGCGACCGTGAGCCAAACCTTCAGCAAAGAAGAGATCAACATCACGGAAGCCAACTGTCGCTCCGGCGACGACGGCCGCGCCCACAACATCTTCACCTTCAACTGCAGCGACCTGAGCCAACTGAAGAACGTGATGAAGGCGTTGCAGAAGGTGAACGGCGTGGTCGAGGTTTCGCGGATTTAGCGACTTGGGGGCGCGCTCCGCCTGGTGGAGTCGGGTTGCTCCGCCCCCAGTGCGTCGCAAGGAAACCTAAGGGGATACGTTCGTTCTCGAGGCGAGCGCTCACCCGGTGAACCACCGGAGGCGCTCGCTTTCAGTCAGAAATGGGGCTTGCAGACGTACAGGATCGCCAAAATCTTTGTAGAGCAAGTCCCCGGACCCAGTGAGGCGTTCGGCTCCCGACGTCCCTAAAATCATATTGGATTCGATCGGGCTGCCAAGAGCGAGGGCGACCCGGCACGGCAAGTTCGATTGGATCGCGCCGCTTATGATCGCGCGACTGGGCTGTTGCGTCGCGAGGACGAGGTGAATGCCCGCGGCGCGACCTTTCGCTCCGAGCAACGACACTGCTCCTTCGATCTGGGACTTCTCTTGCTTCGATTGACTCACCAGGGCGAAGTACTCGTCGCAGACACAAATGATGCGCGGGAGTGGTTTTCCGGTCTTTTCGATATGCGATCGGAGGTTGTCTGCGCCGCTTTGACGGGTGAGCTGGTAGCGGCGATCCATTTCCTCGATCAAATCTTGGAAGACCTCGCTCGCGGGCCGGTCGCTACCTAGGATCCAAAATGCATTTTTCTTCCACAGAAACTTGCTGTGCTCGAGATCATTGAACGCGGCGAGCTTGGGATCCAAGGTGACGATGCGAAGCGTTTCTGGAGTGTTACTCGCGATCAGGCTGGCTAACATCATGCGCAGCCACTCACTCTTGCCGCTGCTGGTCATGCCCGCGGCAAGCACATGGGAGCGACCAGAGCTCGCGAGATCGGCGAACCTGAGTTGCCGAGCAGCATCAACCCCGACGAGAAGCTTGGCTGAACCATAGAGTGTATCGACTGCCGGCAGCTCCGAGGCGATCGACGAAAAGAGCACGGTCTCCGGATCCGGTCTCTCCAAGTCGATGTAGAGGCGACCGGCTTCCTGCACCACCATCGGCTCCGCCGCGAGCTCCAAGCGGTGCTGGACCTCCCGTGTGCGCTTCTTCACGCCATCGAGCTTCATCCCGGGTGTGAGCCGGACGTCGAAGCGCAGGAACCTCGGCCCTACTCCGGGCTCGCTGCGCACCTCGACGCCTATGCCGTGCTCGCGGTAGGCGCGCGCCAGGCGTTTGCCGAGCTCAACGTAGGGCGAGGGTGGGGGAGGCTCGTCGGGCTGCGCGGCTGACGCCTTTGGAGATGCGAGGGTGGGGTTGGGCTTTGCTTCTACCTTTGCCTGAACCGCCAGCGGCTGCCCTTTGCCCGACTCAGTGGGAGTCGGCTGCGGAGCGCGATCGTCGATGACTCCAGCGAGTCGCCCGATTAGATCCAGCAGTCGTTGAATCGCTGGCGTCAGTGCCTCCGATTCGACGAGGTGCTCCTCGAGGTCGGGCGAGAAACGCATCAGGGCGAGCGCGGACCGCGCACTCGCCGCAGTCGAACGCGTCAGGATCAAGTGATACAGCGCTGCCTGACCGAGGTCGACCACAGGAGTCGCACGGCCCAGCTTGAGCTCGACCGCACAGAAGCTGTCCCGGCCGGGAACTCGCAATACCGAGTCCGCAAAGCCGATCAGCGTGACGGGCTCGCTCCAACCTGGCTCCAGAAGTTCGCACTTGAGCGGAACCTCGGCCTGCAGAACTTTCTCCAATTCCTCCCACGCGCCGCGCAGACGCGGCCGGTGCTCGATCAGTTCATTCACGACCTCTGCCAGCCAGTCGGTGAGGTTCCGGGTTGCGTTCCAGAGCGTGAGTACCTGCGCACTGGAATTCTGGAGCACTGCCGCATTGCGACGCAAGCGCGGAGCGAGCAGGCGCTGCCAACTGTGGTCGAGTAGCTGGTCCCTGCGACGCTGCGGATCAGCGCCACTTTCTGCGACGATTTTCAAGCCACTGCGGACCGGGTCGGTGCTCAGCAGGTCCGCAAACACCTCGTGAAAGAGTCGTCCGAGCAGCAGCGTCGCTGGCTCACCAGAGCCCGCCGAGTTCGGGCCGGATGCGCGCATCAAGGCCGAGCGCACATCGGCGACGGACAGCTGAATCGTCAAGACACCACCTCCAATTCAGGAGCCACACCCGAGATGTCGAGCAAGACCGCTGGAGGGCCCTCGAGCACCAAGCAATGCGCGCTCGCCTTGTGTCCGAGGTCGAGCACACGACTCGGCGGGCGACCCAAGAGCTGCGCCGCGACTTCAACTGAAATGACGTGCTCATGGCTGAGCAAATCCGCGAGATCTTGCGCGTCGCTATCGACGACGATCGACACTTCACTGAATAGAGATTCGATCAGCTCCTCGACCGGTTCGATGCCAAGATTCATGCGTAGGCTCTTGATCCAAGTGAGCACCGCGCCGGCTTCGAGAGGCGTGTCTTCGCTGGCGAGGTCCCCAGATTTGGCGTCGCCCAAGATCGATGCCAATGCCTCGAGTGCCGCCAGCGCTTCGACGGTGGGTTCAATCAACAAAACCCCGCGCGCTTGAAGCGCGCTGAGGTATTCCCGGGCCTTGACTGCGGTTTTGGCGATGGGTAGCCGTGCGTCGCGGATGATCACCTGCTTGGTGCCGTCTTTGCGCGGAGCGTGAGCGAGCAGGGCCTTGAGCTTTGGGGTGAGCGAGCGCCCATCGGCTTCGTTGAGCAGGCTAATCGCTGCGCCTCGCGGACCGCTGATCACCACGTCGGCTCGCTCCGGATCGGAGTCGGTGATTTTAGCGCCTTCAAGATGGGCGATCAGCTCTGCGCCTTGCACCATGATTCGGTGAGTGTCGGATGGCTCCAGCCCTGCCAGTGCTTCTCGCTGGCGAGTCTCGAGCTCGCCGCCCAAGAACTGCGCAGTCGTCGCGACGGGTGCACTACGGCCATGTTGGCGTTCCTCGAACGCGCGGGCCGCTAGGGCGAGAATTCGCCGGGGAACGCACGGCGACTCGAGTGCCAGCTCTTGAACGAACTTGGTTCGAAGTGGATAGAAGGGCTCGTCTGGATGCTCAGTGCGGATTGACCGGAGCTGCGGCAAATGGTCGAGGCGTGAGCGGAGCAGACTCTCGATCTGTGCCAGGTTCAGGGACTCCAGGCTGACGCTGCGCCGAGCGATACGATCGTAGTCCGCGGTTCGCACTGCCCGCTTGAACTGATCGAGAAAGGATACCTGTAAGCACGTAATCAGAAACACGTTGGCATCGGCATCATGCAAATCGGCTGCCATCCGCGAAAACCGAAACAATGCCTCCTCGTCGTTTGCGGTGCGTTGCAGCGATTCAACCTGATCGAAGCAAAATACAATCGGTAGTGTTTCGCCCGCTAGGCGGCAGAGTGCAGTGACGAGGTGTCGCCCGGCTTCCTCACGGTCTTCCTCGATATCAACGCCGAGGCCGAGCTCCGCGAGCACGCTCTCCGGAAGACTATCACCCGCCAGCCAGGCAGCAGCGTCGTGCACGTTACGATTGAAGATCAGCTGCTCGAGCACGACGCAGAGATTGCGCGGCAAATCGAGCTTCATCGCTAGCTCCTGCAAGTGCTGGGCGAGCGCGGGTTGATCCTCTGAACGAAGCACGCGAAGCTCCAAGATCCCAGCTCGCGGCCCACGGCCAGCGACGATCCCGAGTTGGTGTGCGACCAGCCGCTGAAGTTGGGTCAATCCTTGTTCGCGACGCATCAGGTCCGTGACCAAACGGCGGCGTACGTGCTGCCAGAGTAGCTGCGGGCTGGTCTGCAGGCGGACGAAGCTGAACACGCACCGGAGCACGTTGTCCGGCGCGCTGCGGGCTGTCTCGGCGAGATGGCGCTGTAGACGTGACAGGAGGTGGGTTTTGCCCGAACCCGCCGCACCGTAGATGAGAAGCGAATCTGGCACACCGCGCGCGGCTGACTCGATGCCCGTGCGACAAGCCTCGAAGGCTGCGGCGTGAATCTCGCTGATGTCCAGCGGGGTCTGCCACGCGTCTTGCACGACGTTCTCGCGAAACGGATTTGGAAGTAGCGAAAGTTCCGTCATCAACCGCTCCTAGGGGCAATAGCGATGTAGTGAGTGCCGCGCGCGTCTCGAATGAGCTGGCTTCGCTCCGCCTCGGACAAGGAATTCGGGTGATCGTGATGGTGCAAGCTGATGACGCCGTCGCGCGATAGTTCCAGCGCGAGCTCGTCGAATTGCTGCTTGCTCATCGTGAGCCGCGCCCGCAGTTCGCGCACGGAGAGCAATGCTTGTTCGGGGTTCTCGCTCATCGATTGGCGCAGCGCGGAGAGAAATTGCTCTCGCACTTCATGGGTCGACGTACCGTTCGACGATTGGGGGGGTGGGGGCGGCGCAGCAGCTCGCGTAGCAGGGAGCGACAAGTCTAGTTCCGCGAGCAGCGCTTCGGCGACGCGCTGCTTCGAAACCCCCTTCATCTTTTCGCTGGCGAGGGCTCTGTGTAGAGCGGCAAACACGGCCTCTAAGCCAATCCGAACATCAGGCTCCGGAGGCTCCACGCTATACTGTGTGCCAGGATGTACGAACAGTAGACCGCGCTTGATCGCTCCCGGCAGCCACTCGTCGAGTAGTTTCTCGTGCTGCGGCGTTGCACTGGCAATCAATGCCTTCAACGTGGCTTTCTTCAGCACTTTGTGTGCGAAGTGCCCGGGGACACTCTCGTCGAGAGTAACCAGCGGGTCACGGGCAAAGAAGATCTCGGTGCTGCCTTTCACCCAACGGTACAGCTCGCCGCGATGAGCGAGACCGCGCGCCACCTCCCGGGCCTCCTTGTCATAGGCCTGGTACGGCTTTGGCAGGGCCTTCTTCAACTGGGAAGCAGCGACGCCGGGAGAAGCGCGCAACGCCTCGGTCACGACCTCTAGTAAGTCGTCCGGCACGACATGTACCTTGACCACCTTGGGTTTCGAAGCGCGCTTGGCTTTCTCCTTCGACACGTCGAGGAAGATACGCCGGCCTTGGGACGACTAGCCATCTCAATTCGTGCCCGCCACGAGGCGTGATGTCCGCCGCTTGCTCATCCGACGAAAGACGCGGATTCGGGCGTTTATGACGAAGTAGTCTCAGAGCTCTTGGGACGTCGGCGATGTAGAAATGCCGGGTACCCATCCTTCAGCGATGTTATTTTTACTACGTGCATTTTGGCTCCGGATGGCGGTTAGGGCAATTTCGCGATCTCGAGTTTCGCTCCGCTACTCGAATAATAGATGGTGGCGAAAAACGCCGAGCTTGCGACGGTTGAACTTGGACCAGAGCGCACTCGAGGTGGACCACGCGCTGACTCAGTGGAGCTTGGCGGTCGCCGGTTGCGTTGGCGCTTTTCATTGCGACATCATCGCCGCGAGTCAGATGACGAGTGCGAAGTCACGAGGCTTCTCCGCGGTTCGCTGTTTGGGTGGACCCCCAGATCCTACAATCGGGCCGTGCGGGTGCCGGGTGCGGGTGCGGGTGCGGGTGCGGGTGGTGCGGGTGCGGGTGCGGGTGCGGACGCCGTGCTTCGGTGCGTGGTGGCACGAGGCAAAGACTTGGGAGGGCGACCCATTGGCTGGGCTGGGCGAGCAGGTACTGCCCGAACGAATGACGCGGCCCGTGCCCAAGGTGCTGAAAACCAGCCCTCGGGCCGAGGAAACGCCGCGCAATCACGCCGGTTCCGCGACCTGCCGACGAATTTCGCGCCCATTTCCGTTTTCCTTGACAGACATGGCCCGTGAAAGTACATGTCGCGGCCCTCACCGCGGGAGTAACTCAGTGGTAGAGTGCAACCTTGCCAAGGTTGACGTCGAGGGTTCGAATCCCTTCTCCCGCTCCGCATATTTTAGAATGATTCCGGTTACTTAGCGGAATCGAATCGTCCGAAAAAGACGATTTCTGGGACGATTCGCCGCCTCCACTGGACGATTCCCCGAGCACGCAGCCAGGTAAGGCCGCGTAAGGCCGGCCGATCGCGGCTGAGGAAAGGGCTAGGTGCCCTCGCCGAATGTAGAGCAGTGTCGTCTCGAAGTCGGCGTGGCCAGCGCGCTCACGCACGTCCTGGTCGGAGTCGCCGCGGATGGCCATGTACGTGATGCCGGTCGCGCGCAGGTCGTGAAAGCGGATGGGCTGCGACCCGGAGCGGCGGACGTGGAGCGAGGCTCGGGTTACGCCGGCCTTCATCAGGTCCTCACGGAGCACCTCCGCGAGGTGCGTGAAGCGGGGGAAGAGCAAGCTGCCGGGCTTGGGCCGCTCGGCCCACATCTGGTCGAGGAGGGGGCGCAGTACGGGCTCGAGCGCGAAGTGCCGGCTGTCTTCGGTCTTGGTCCGTTCGTTGAACACGCGCTCGATGTGATCGAAGGAGCGGTTCACGCGGACCATGCCGTGCTCGAGGTCGATGCTCCGGCCCCAGAGGAAGGCGAGCACTTCGCCGGGGCGGGTGTAGCAATAGACGGCTACGGCGTAGAAGCGGCGGCGCTCCAGCGGGATGGTCGGACAACTGAGAAGCTGGTCGAGCTCGACTGGGAACAGCCACTGCTTTTCGAGTGCGCTCGGTACGTCGGGTGGCTTCACGCCGACGGCCGGATTGACCTTGAGTAGGCGAAGCTCACGCAGCTTCGAGCCGCAGGCGTCCCCGAACATCTTGGACACCAAAGCCCAGCAGTTGCAGGCGCTCTTTTGACCGAAGCGGTCGCGGCCCTTGCCGTCCTTGCGCATTGCTTTGGCGTCGAGCGCTTGGACGACGTCACGCAGATCGTCGCTCGTGATCTCGTTGATGAGTCGGCTCCCGATCAGCGGGCTGATGTGTTTGCGCCAGCGGTATCGATCGCTGCGCACCGAGCGGAGTTTGCCGATTCGTGATGGTACCCAGAGCTTCTCGAAATAGTCGTCGCACGAGACGATGGTGCCCGTGGTCTTCAGACGCTGAAACCGCGACGGGTCCCAGGGCTGGCCAGAAATTTCTGTCGACGTTTTGGCTGCAATCCGCCGTGCTGCGTCGTCCTTGAATTTCGGATCGATCTCGAGCCAGGGTCGGTGCTTCTTGCCTTGCGCGTCGACGACCGTGAGCCGGATCTTCAGTTGTGAATTGTCTGGCGCTCGCCAGACCGTGCCGGTGCGTTCCCGAGGCATCAGCCCGTCTTTCTGACGCCTGCGCGTCCAAGTAGTTGCTCGACCGCAGCGTCTTCGCTGTCCGGCGTTGTGCTTGCCACGTTGGGTTCGACCTTGTGAAGCTCGATGTAAGCGTGCAGATCTTTGCGTTTGACCAAGACCCGACGCGCTACCTTGAAGCCAGGCACGAGTCCAGTGCGGACGAGCAAGGCGTGAGTGTGGGGAGGCAGCGGCGAGCTCTCTTGATCGTAGTACTCGGCTGAAGTCGTCGCCCGCTCTAGCACTACTGCCAGAAAGTTTTCCATTGGTCGAGTTTCGTGAGAAGGCCGTGTTATGGCCCAAGAAGTCTCGGAAATCGCTGCGGCGGCTCGACTGGAAAAGTTCTTCGGTCGAGTCGGCACACACCTGAAGGACTGGCGAAAGCGGGAATCGTTCGCCATGTACGCGTTCGGTATCCTCGGCGACGGGGAACGTAAGAGCGCCGAGCCGATTGCGGCTCGGGCCTGTGCCGATCCGGACCAGACCAACAACGTGCACAGCAAGCTCTGCTATTTCC
This sequence comes from Pseudomonadota bacterium, assembly GCA_037200885.1. Lineage (GTDB taxonomy): Bacteria > Myxococcota_A > Polyangia > Polyangiales > Polyangiaceae > PMG-095. The sequence continues at coordinate 926,432 of JBBCIN010000002.1, read as the reverse complement.
TTGGTCGGAGCGAGTGGGATGACCGGGCGGTTCGCCTAGACGCCGCCCGGTACGCGATCGAAGCCGTCCAGAAGCGTGAGCCCATCACGACTTGGATTATCGACGACACGGGCTTCCTCAAGCAGGGAACGCATTCCGTCGGCGTGCAGCGGCAGTACACAGGCTCGGCGGGAAAGATCACGAACTGCCAAGTCGGGGTGAGCTTGGCGGTCGCTACGAGTAGCGAGCAGATCCCGGTCGACTTCGATCTCTACCTGCCGGAGATGTGGGCGCAAGATCCGTCACTTCGAGCGGAAGCCAAGATTCCGGATTCAGTGACCTTCAAGACGAAGATCGAGTTGGCGTTGGAGATGATCGAACGCGCGGCGCGCGCCGAGATCCCCGGCGACATCATTCTCGCCGACGGAGGATACGGTGGCAGCTCAGACTTCCGGAACGCCATCCGTTTGCTGGGATTCGACTTTGGCGTGGGCATCCAATCGAACGTGCAAGTGGTGAAGCTTGACCGTCTCGGTCGGGCCCGCGGCGAGGCGACCACCGTGCTCGATTTGACGATGGCACTCGGCCACAAGGCCTTCCGAAAAGTCACCTGGCGCAGCGGCTCGAAGGCGAAACTCAGCTCGCGCTTCTGCTTCATCCGCGTGAAGACCGCACACGATGACGGTAGCGTCGTTGCTGATCGAGAGCCGCTCTGGCTCGTTGCTGAGTGGCTCGACGGTGAAGAGACGCCCACGAAATTCACGCTCACCACATTGCCGCGACGCATGAGTCGAAAGCAGATCGTCCGGATCTTCAAGGAGCGCTGGCGCACCGAGCGGATGTACGAGGACCTCAAGGGCGAGCTTGGACTCGACCACTTTGAAGGCCGCTCCTTTACCGGCTGGCACCATCACGTCTCAGTCGTCTTATGTTGCTACGCCTTCGTCGTATCCGAGCGCGTCAGCGCTTTTCCCCCCTCGGCCAGAAGGCGCCGTCGCGACGGTGAGATCCCCGTCGCGGCCTGAGCGACACTTCGCCGACTCCTTCATCACTGCACGCCTCGCAATCGCGCTCTTCCTCACCCGCTGGCTGCCGCGCTGCCCCTTCTGCCATCGGCCACACACCCCATCACGATGCTCGCAGCACCAATCTACCCGAACCGCATGACCGACTCTCTGGCAGTAGTGCTAGGTGGTCCGCCAGAGCATCGGAGAGCGCATGCAAGAGCTCGCGAACGTTCAGGTGCCGGCCACGGACGCCTCCGTCGTGCCAGAACGATTGGGCTCCCCATCCCCGTTCGGCGCCGTGCTGCAAGTCCCTGCACTTCAGGCACTCCGTGCGCTTGAAGCTTTCCGGTTGCTCGACGCACACAGTTTCTTCCCATGGCGAACCCCACGCGGCTTGACCTGTCTATATCATTTGATAATCTCCGTGCAAGGCGATCCATTCCCGAATGTTGAAGTTTACGCGTCACCTCAGTCCCGAGCAGACTGAGCACCTCCGTGAGCTCGTGAAAACCGAGCTGATGACGCGCATACCCAAGCAATACCAACTCGCGGCCGCGCTCGGCATTGCCCAGGGGAACTTCTCTAACTTCCTGGATGGGACGCGCGGGGCAACGATCGCTCTTGCGCTCGGGGTCGCCTTCTTGCTCGGGCGACCTATTGAGGACGTGCTCGGCATGCCGCGCATGCCGACGTTCGTGGACGAGCAGGAACGGCGATATCCGACGCGGATTCTTGCTGCTCGCGCTGCCTATATGGAGGGAGTTCCAGTGAACCGGATTCTTCAGGTGCTGAGCTCATCGCTCCGGTACGACGGCGACCCCGGGGTGGAGTGGTGGGTGAAGATCATGCGCAGCAAGTCGCTCGCTTCGCCGGGGTCCAAAGAAGACACGCAGCGAGCGATGAAGCTCGTTGACCCAGGTGGAGGCAAAGCAATCGTGCGCAGAAGGGTCAAAGCGCAAAAGCGCAAGCAGCGCGGTACCACCGCTGGGTGATGGGAGGCTTTTCGACGGACTGACGATCAAATTTGCTGGAACTGGGAATCCGGTTCAGAGTGCGTGCGTTCGGGGCAGTTGCGCGGGTGGCAATTGGGCAATCCAAGGGATGAAGTCGGCGACGTGCTCGCGCGCGAGCTCTATTTCAGTGCGGGCCTCGACCTTGGCCGTGCGCACGGCGCGCCGCGTGTCGCGGCTGCCGTACTTGGCGAGAATTGCCTGCACGTCGTGCGACCTGGCGAATTACCGGGCCGTGCTCTCATTCAGCGCGACGGTCTGCACTGGATAATTCACGTTCGCGGAACCTTGAGCAAAGCGCAACTGAACCACGCTATAGCTCACGAGCTAGGCGAGTGGTTTCTGCGTTGTCGTGGCTACGCCGACCCCGACGTTGAAGCGCTTTCGAATCGTCTCGCCGCCGCGATCTGCGTGCCTCGGCCGGCCTTCGTCGCCGCGTACGGCGAGCTCGGCGACGACGTGCCCGCGCTCAGCCGGCGGTTCTGCGTGTCCGAGAGCATGATGGTCTTGCGCCTTGCCGAGTGCCTCGGTCCGCCGACGGCGCTGATCACTGAGAAGGTGGTCCTCACGCGCGGTGAGCCCTGGGAGTGGCCAACGACGCGCGAGGAGTGGACGGGGCTGGTGGAGCGCGTGCGCGCGGAGGCGAACGGCTTGACGCTCCAGCATCTGAGTGACTCGACGGGGCGTGTTGTTCTGCGCTCCCGGTGATCGCGCAGCAGACTTTCGCTAGGCTGGGGAGCTGGAATTCGCAAGAAACCCGCCTCTTTCGGCCTGTTTTCGGACCTTCTCGGGTAGCTCGTACTCACGCCATCGACCGAGGGCCTTTTCGTCGAAGATGCAAAGGGGGTGGTGCGACGCTGAGTTGCGCTTGCCCCACGGTCCGGCGCTTTCTGGGTCGAACCAGCGCCGGCATTCGCAATCGGTCCATGACGGATTGTTCACGCACTGGTGCCGTTCGATCTTTTGGAACGGCGGCACGGCGAACTTCACCTGAGCAAGCGGATTGACCCACGCGACCACCGACAGCTCGTCCGTGCACACCGCAACGCCGGTCTTCGCGAACTGGTGCGCCAACCAACGAGCGAGCTTGTACCGAGCTTCGCGGTTGACCGCCCAGGCACGGGTGAGGGGAGTGTTCAGCCGAAAGTGCGGGATCACGGCATCAGCCCCTTGGTCTCGCCAGCCAAGTACTTGACGAGCGAATCGAGGAAGCTCTGATACACGGGGTCAACTCGGTTGCCGACCTCGCCTTGGCGAAGCCGCTGAAAGCGCAGCCACAGCGCCTCCTTCTGCGTGCGTGGGCGTGCGGCGCGCCGACCTCGGCGGACGGGTAGATCGAGCATCTGCTGGAATAGCCGGGACTGGGCTTCTTCGTCGGGCTCGTCTTCGTCGTCGACCAGGGTCGTGATTCGGAGCAGGCGTTGAATCGGGACGGTGTTCGGCGGCAACTGGGCAAGCCGGACTACGACCGCTGGGGCTAGATTCCGCGCCAGAATCATCGCTGTGGAGACGTGGCCCTGCGATTTCCCGATCCTGGCCGCGATTTCGGCCTGGGTGAATCCGGACTCGTAGAAGCCGAGGTACGTCCGCCCGACCTCCCAGAGCGGCACGTCCTCCCGCACCAGGTTCTCGACGATGTTGGCGAACGCGCCATCGCCGGAGATCCGGAGATGACCAGGCTACTGACCTCGATCGACGGTAGGCGACCCTGCTTGGACAGGAGCGTCAGAGCTCGGTACCGGCGCTCGCCAGCAACGATCTCGTAGTAGCCGGGCTCGGCGTGCGGATGAACGACGAGGTTGTGGAGCAAGCCGTACTGCTCGATCGAGCGCGCCAGTTCGTCGATGCGGCGGAACGTTTTCCGGACCTGCTTGGGGTTCGGAACAATGCGGTCGAGCGGGATTCGGATGATGTCGCTCATCCCGCCCTCACGTAGTACAGCTTGCCGTCACTGAGCTCGATGGCTCCGACGCCGTCTTCCGGCTCCTTCCGCTTGCTGGCTGCGGCCTCCTCGGCGGACGCCTCGCGGGCGACCTCGCCGGTTTCGAGGTCTACGAGCTGAAGCGTCGCGACGCCGTGGCTGCGCTCCCAGGGGCTCCGGAACTGGCACAGCGGGTGGTGATGGCCGGAGACTCCGCCGGCCCAGACGTGACAGGCGCAGCCTTGCGGGTCTGGAATGGCGGGCACTGGGCGCTCCGCAGGGATGGCGGGCGGCGGCGCCGCGGGCGCCGCGGTGTCCGCCGGCGGCGACGGTTCGGTGGGTGCCGTCGAGTCCGCCGGCTCGGGCTCATGCGCGGCGGTTGCCGACACCACGACTCGATCACGGGGCGCGTCTGGGTCGTGGAGCTGCTGCGACTCCCAGGCGGACTTGTTTACGCAAATGGGGTGGTGCTCGTCCTCCTTGCCTGCGGGCTTCTGCCACTCGCGGCACATGCATTCGCCGGGACGCACGGCGTGGTGCGCCGCGCGGAACTTGGTCCGCTCAATGGGGACGCGCTCGCTTGTTTGACGGGCGGTGCCCAAGACGCGACCGCTTGGGGTGCGGATTTGCGAGAGCCCGTGCTCGGTGAAGATGCGTTTCGTGAGCTCCGTGCGCGCGTCGTGATCGCGCCACGCCCGGAACTCCGCCTGACTCAGTCGGTAGATCCTCATGTCGACAGCAGTGACACAGGCGGCGCGCCGATCTCAAGAATACCCGGCGCGCGGTCGAGTGGTCCGGAACTACGACTCGAGTGAAATGTGGCAATGACGGACTATAGTTGGAATCCGATTTGAACGAGGCTGCTGACGTGTTCGCTGGGCGTGCGTTGCTCAAGCGTCTCAATTGTCGGCGTCACTTCCCAGAACCGCTGGCTGACATCAGTCGCCATTGGCTTCGCCAACGTGGCGCGCCCATCACGCTCGGGCGGGCGATTCGATTCCACCGACCACGCGGCCCAGATCGCTCACCGTCGGTATCCAGAAATCCGGGCGAGCTCACTTACCAAGCATGGCCCGCGCGTCATCTAACTGGCGCTCACGGCGCGGGTTGGCGACGGTTATCGAGCTGCAGCGGCCTGTCGGCGCGTTTGAATTCCTTACTATGTTTGGCTGCCCTCGGACGTGGTAGGAAATCTGTTCGCAGCCATGAGCAAAGTACTAATTGTCGGAGGAACAGGCCCACTCGGGCGACTTTCAGTGAATGGCCTAACCAGCGCGGGCCTGAATGTGCGATGCCTGGTGCGTCCCGGTCGCGAAAGCGAAGTCACGCAGGGCTTCGTAGCGAGCGGTGTCGAACTCGCTCATGGCGACCTGAAGGACCCGCCCTCGTTGCTTGCAGCGTGCCGCGGCATCGATGTGGTCGTGAACATGGCAAGCGCTACCTTGTCGCAAACCGCCGGGGATACGATCGAAACCGTCGATCATCTTGGTGGCTTGAACTTGGTTGACGCCGCCGAATCTGCGAGCGTTCGCCGGTTCGTCTTTATCTCGTTCGCGGGCGTTCCGTTTGATTTCGCATTGGGGGCCGCCAAGGAGGGCGTCTGCCAAAGGCTCAAAGGCGCTGAGTCGATGACTCATGCCGTGCTCAAATCGGCTCCCTTCATGGAGGCCTGGCTACCGCTGCTGGCTCCGGCACAAGCCGATCAGCCTGCGGTTTTCTTCGGCAGCGGTGATGCCAAGGTGAGCTGGATCACGCGGGGCGATGTCGCGCAAGCCGTGGTCGCAGCTGCGCAGGGCACGACTACGGAGCCTGCTCCAATATCGCTTGGCGGCCCCGAAGAGCTCACCCAGCGGGAAGTCTTCGAGATTTTCCAAGCGCACGGCGCGCGTCAGGCGGCCCAATACTTCGTCGATCGCGAGGCAATCGAACGTGAGTTGGTCGGAGCTCAGCAAAAGGCGAGCCCATTGGAGGAGGCGTTTGCCATTTTCAAGCTCGCTCTCGCCTCGGGCATCGCGGTTTCGAACACCGATCGAGCGAACGCCCTGCTTCCCTCCCACCTGACGACTGTGCGGGAATTTGTCGTTCGCTACCTCGAAGCGACACCTTCGGCGCGCGCCTGAGGTCGAGCTAAGGCGCTCCGCGAAACCGTTCGAGATATCGTGCTAGTTGCTTGGCAGCGGTACCTCGATCAGCCTGCATACGTTGGGCGAGCGTGGCCGCGAGCGTCGAAAGCCCGTTCTCGTCCAGCGGTAGTGCGTGATTGGCCGCGCCGCTCATGTGGAAAAAGAGCAGCGGCTTGAAATACTTTTCGTTCCACTCTTTCTGGTCATCCCAGGTAAGTGGCGCTTGGCCTCGATCCTCAATGTAAGCTTGCGTCGCTCTAGAAGCGAGCGAGCTCCAATCCGTGTCGTTAGTTTGTAGCTCCGCTGGTGGCACGGAGCCTGTCGAGCGAAGCGCGCCGCGTTCGAGCGCACGCCGGCAGGTTGCGGCATCCACGCGCCCCTGGCGGGCGGTGTTGAGAATTCGTTGAGCAAAGTTGGCAAGTTCTCGGAAGTTGCCGTCCCAGGGGTGCTCTCGGAGGAGTGTGAGCGCCTCTGGACTAAAGGCGTCGCGCAGAGTACCCATTTCCTGCACGGGAATGCTCTCGAGATAAGTGGTCACGTCGTTCCAGCGCGCACGCAACGGCGGAACATCGACGACGTGCACGGACATTCGGTACCAGAGATCTGCACGGAAACCGCCTGAGCGCACCGCCTCGCGCAAGTCTCGATTGGTCGCGGCGACCACACGAATATCGGCGCGTTGAGTTCGTCCGTATTGACCGACGCTCTGAAACTCGCGCCCCTGGTCCAGAAAGCGCAGCAGCATCGGCTGCACTTCGACACTCATTTCGCCGACCTCGTCGAGAAATAAGGTGCCGCCCTGCGCACGTTCGACGGCCCCCAGAATGCGTTGTTTGCCGTCCGTAAAGGAACCTGCCGCTGCACCGAACAACTCTGTCCGCAATAGCTCCTTACTAAACATGGAGCAATTGACGGCCACGAATGGGCCGGCACGTCCCGAGTGTCGGTGAAACACTTCGGCCAGCACTTCCTTGCCGGCGCCAGACGGGCCCGTGAGCAACAAGGTGCGAGCGCCGGACTGAGCCGCCTCGAGCACCTCGCGATGGGCTTGGCGGATGGCTCGCGACGCAAGGATTAGCCCTTCTTCGCGGGCAGATTCCTCAGCATCGAACAAGGCATTTTGGCGGGCAATCCAGCGCCAAAGAAGCTCGCTCGACCGGGACCAGCTGGAGTGAGCGGTCGCGAGGGGCACGATGTCGAGTCCCTCGCCCGTGCTCAAAGGAATTCGGGTCGGCGGTTCCTCGCCCTCGCGGCGTCGGGCCGCGACGTCGACACGCGCCTGAATACCTTGGCGCGCGAGCCAAGACTCGATGGCTTCGACCAGAGCGCGCGCGAAATCGTGACGGCTGGTCCACGACGGGTTCGAAGGCTCGTCTCCGGCAGACGCTTCGTCGAGAGCTTGTGCCAGATGGAGCACGACATCCCCCTCCATGCGCACCGGGTGGTCGCTAGGAAGAAGCAACCACGTGCCGTTCTTGCTGCCCAGATCTCGAACGCCGACGCCGGCTTCATCCATCCAGACCAATGCATGATTGGATGAGATGCTGGGGGCTGGCAACACGACTGAGCGAATTTCGCCAGCGCCGGTGACTTGGACTTGTGGCGCAGTCCGCGGATCCGGCGCCCGACCGATTAGTACCGCGCACGACGGTTCCAGGGCAATGGTACACTCTGTTCCGTCGGGTCCGCGAGCAACGAGTTTCGGCACGCCAATCTCCTGCGCGCACGATATCTCGGCTGGTACGAGGGCAGCAACCGGTTGGATTTTAACGGCCCGCAAGGTCAGAGGAACCGGCATGACTAGCCATCTGTGGGCGCACGTGGGCCCACCTTGAGAAATGTGAACTCCCGGAGCGCAGCCGAACGCATCTCGTCCTTGTCCAGAAACCCTAGGCTCACAGCCCGCCGGTCGAGATGCTCAGGAACCTCCTTCTCACCCAGCTTCTCTTTGAAGAACCAGCTCCAAAGCTCGTCTTCGGTCATGTGCAAATCGCCCAGCGAGGGCCCGCGTAGGCCGAAATTTGCCAGGCAACGAACCTTTGCGTCCACCCTCTCGATTAAGCGGCCATACTGCTGTGTGACACGCAATTGATTGGCGAGCGCCTCTTTCGCCCAGAGCAGCGTCTGAGGTTGTGCCCACAGCACGCAGGCGTGCTCTTCGAAGAACGCGGGCAGCCGGGTAGCCTCAAGCCGCTCGCTTCGCTGCCAACGTGAATAATCAGCCGGTTCGAACAAACCGAGGTCGCGCCGGAGCGACTCGGCGGCCTGCGCAACGCTCGCCGGATCGGGGCGAAAGCCGGACCTACGCGCCTCTTCGTGCGTCGCAGCGCGAGCAATTGCAGCATCGCGGACGGCTATGTACGAGCCTGTGAGTTTCAGCTCCTCTTCCAGCATGCTGTGCTCGGTGGCCACGGGAGTGCTCGTTGCGCCGAGTTCCGCAACTCGGCAGGCTTCGAGCCAAGCGTCAGTCGGCTCCAGTCGGTACGATACGCGCTGCGGCTGTGGATTCCCCTCCCGCCAAAGGTGCAGGTTCCTTAAAAGCAGCAGTGCGTCCAAGGCCTTCTGATCGATGCGCCCCGTCGGCCACCAAAGTCTCAGCGCGGCGATCTCTTCGGGCGGGAGGTTGGAATCTGCCGCATCCTTCAGTGTGCGCTCGAAGCTCCGCTCCGCATAGAATCGGCGCTTGGCGAGTTCGATGAGGGCCTCGGTGGTTGCAGGCGAAACAACATTAGTGGCCGCTGCCGCGAGGAAGGATGTACGAAGGTTGACCATGGCTTCGGAATGCAATTTGAAGCCGTCGTCGGCAGAGCCGTGCACTACCGTAACCTCGTCGTCGTCCTCGAGCTCGCCGTTGCGGAAGCAGTTGAAGATTGCCCCAACCCCCTGCATGCCGAAGTCCGCAAGCTCTGCGGCGCGCAAAGCGCCCATGCTGCTCGCGCCGAACACGTGGACGCCTTCGGACATGGCCCACAGAATCTCCTTGTGCCAGACGGCGGGAGTGCGCTCGAAGTAGCCGTCGATGATGGCAATTGCTTGCGCTCGTGATTTGACCGCGCGGTAGACGTCGCCGAACGCAACGGGAGCGGAGATTATCGCGCCGGGCAGCTCTTGTTCGACCGCGGAATGAGAAAGCGTGGGGCCGACGAACACGTGGATCTTCAAGTGTACCTCGTTCGCACGCGCTGCCCCGCGACAAAGCCCGCAGCATCATGCATACCCTCCAAACCGGGTATCACGACGCGCACTACTGGTATGCGATATTCGGGGAGCATGAGATCGACAATCGCGATTTCCTCTACGCCGACGCGCTGGAGGGAATCGAGCTCCCAGCTGACATCCTCATTCAGCGTCTGCGCTTCGTGACTCGGACCGTCTTCGAACTCCCGGGCAACCGGGCACGCCATCAGCGCTAGGTGCTTGGTTACGCCATCCCGGTCCGCTCCGCGTCTGTAGAAGTCCAGGCCGATGTCATCGCGGCTGCCCGCGATGACCGTCAGTCGCGTCTGCGCGGCTTCGGTCAGCGCGCGAGATAGCGCCACCTCTCGACAAGGGTGACACCCCGTTCCGGTTGCGGGTAAGAGTGGTCGCCAGGGGCTCGGCTCAGCATCCATGATAGTGCAAAGGAAGGCGGGGATCCCGACATCGCTGGTCACTTCCCAAACAGCAACCCTGACGTCAGCCTGAGCGAACCGGTCAAGGGTCCACCGGCAGACGGCGTCGTTCACGGTATCGAGATCGATGCGCGTGCGCTGCCGGTCCGAGTCGGTCGCGTAGTGCCAGAGTGTTACCGCGTCGCGCTCCACCAGCTCGCACACGGCGTGACTGATGGCTTCGAGTGGGTGATTGCCTGACGCAACTCCACTATCGCTCATTAGAAACGCGCCGGACATGCTCGGGAGCGGAGCGGTGTAGTCCGTATGCACGAGCTCGAACGGTAACCAAACGGAACGGCGACCGAGCGCCTCGTGCCCTTGGATCCACAGGATGCGCCCTTTGGAATCGAAAGCGCCCCCCGCGCTGCGCGGCAGACGCGAAACGTCGATTACCGCTCCGCGCTGGCACATTTCCTCCCAGGTCAAGAGCAACAGTGGCGCCCGGATGCGCTCCGCGTGGAAGTTCTCGATCGCCTCCATCAATCCAGATACTTTGGCAGCGTTCAAGTCGACGCCTTTGCCTTGGGCCACCGCGACCGAACGCGAGTTCGGGCGGGTCACGGCGACAACCGGCACGCCGATGACGTCGAGACCTGTGATATTCGCGATTCGCGTGATACCCATGCCTTTCGCGAGCGGGGCCAGTGCGCGCAAGGTGGCTTCGGGAGTCTGAGTGCGGTGCGTGCCATCGACGAACGCCTTGCCGACCGCCCCATCGCTCCAGCGCGCCCACAGCGCTGGCTCCGTCTTCGAATCCGTCACGAGTAAGACTTCCCCCCTCAAGGTCAGCGGCGTGCTGCCCGCGAATTGCGCAAAGCTCGCAAATTCAACAGGTAACAGGATAGACCTGCCAGGTCGACCTTAGGAACATTGGCTAGTACGACGCCCTCGGTCTTGGCCATGAAGTATAGATCCGAACTGTTGTTTTTCTTGAGTTCCGGACACAAATCGGGGTTTTCGTAGACAGCTTGCGGGATACGGTAGACGTTATCCGGCTCTGAAAAAGGAACAATGAAGATGTCGCCGGAGCTCGGGCCAGCCGGCTTGGTCTCCTCCGTTCGTCCCGTCACCTGTTGTTGCTTCTTGGCACCTTCGGCCTTCATCGCCTCGTCTTCTTCGGGCGTGGGCGGACTGCCGGGAGGATCGAGGTTGGCGAGGTTCGTTACGTACGCGGGTTGTTGCTGCGGTTCTCCCACAGTCAGTTTGTTGACGACGGCATCTCGCCACGGGTTGGGAGTCGCACCGACCAAGTACTTCGGATCCGTGTACAATTTCTCGGAGATCCAACAAGCCTTCTCTTCGACACCCTTGTAAAAAAAGAGCGCGATGTCCGCAATTCGTTCGTCTTTGTCCATGGGGCCTCTGTAACGCTTTCAGCCTGCGCTCGGCGCTTTCTCAGGTGTTGAATCCAATCGATTATCGATGGCTTCGGTCGACTCTGGATGAAGGAGCTCCTGATGAAAGCTCCCAATCCCGAGCATCATCTCTGCATATCGGTCGCGAGTATCGGGGTCGCTGCCCAACCAGTGCAGCGTCTTCGTGACCAGATCTTCCGACTCGACTCGCCAGAGCAGGCAAATTTGCGAGGGTGTGCCCGTCACCTCGGCAGCAGCCCACTGCAGATGCCACCCCCTGTCACCGATATTTGCGATCACCCAGTTTAGGTGTCGCAGGTAGGTGAGCCGCGTCATGTACGAGTGGAGGCGGACCTCCTGGTAAACATAGACGTACTTTGGCGCCGGGCCGCCTTTCCAATCTCGCGGGCGAGGCTCTAGGTCGACATCGGATGCGATCCCCACGAGCAGATCCTGATGCTCGATTTGTAAGCTGCTCACGTCGTCCGCGTACCAGTCAGTCTCGGAGAATGACCACATCAGCTTGTACAGCGTCCGCCATTTGGGCATTTCCCAAATATGCATGAGGCTCGGCAAATGGAATGGCGGTGGCTCGTCTTCAAGTAGTGAGCCATCTCCCGAGTTGCAAGCAGCGACTAGCTTCACGTTCTCTGGGCGTAGGTGTTCGAGCAATGATTGCTGGCCCTCGAAGAACTTGGCGTGCAATCCTGGTTTGAGGAAAAACTTGTCCCTCATGTAAATCGTCGGAGGGGGTATCTTGTGAGCCATCGTAAACAGAGCCTTTCGCCGATCCACAGAGCAGTTAGCACGGTCCGTGCCACGTGCTGTTTCGCGAGATTGCCGAGATCTGAGAACTTCACAGACGGCGAATCGGATCGCAGTCCGCGAATCGGATTCAAACTTCAGAGAAACCGGTGATTGATCGCAGCGTGTGTCACGTCGCGGAAACTTTCCACGTCGCGCAACGCAAGGGCGCGCTCGGTTGCGTGCCGGAGCTCTTCGGGTAGCTGCTTCTGCGGATCTACGAGCGATAAGCTCAGCTGTTCGAGCGCATCTTCTACACGACCGCGATCGTAAAAAGATGTGAACAGGGGAAAGCGCGCCAGCCACTGGAAAGGGTAAACATAGGGCTTTAGTTGATTCCAGGCCGCGATCGCCGCGAGCGCACGCTGCTCCACCAGCTCGTGCATCTGGCGCTGCAGAGCAACCCAAGCCAGGTTGGCGTGAGCAACACCGACGTAATCCAGCACATTTCGCCGTTCCGTTTCGAGTAGTAGCTGTTGTGCATCCCTTTCTGTTTCGTCCACCCTTCCGAGGCGACGCTCACTGACTAGGTGATAGGCCTGAGAACGCATGCGGAGCGTCGCGTCATCCACTTGCGTGGCCGAGTGGATGGCGTCTAGGAAGAGAGGTTCAGCCTCTTCGTCCAGACCCCGCATCAGCAGCACGAACGCGCACGTGAAGCGTGCATTGGCAAGCTCTCGCGGATCTTGGGTCTCTGCAGCCTCCCGCAATACAGAGCGCGCCACTTCCAATGTCTCGTCATGAATGTGAAAGCGGTCACGTTTCAATGCCACTTGCACGACAGTAACGAGAAAGCGCGTCTTTTGAGCGGGTGTACCGTGCTCGAGCACCGCAGGTCTCGCGTCTCGGACCAATTCCGTCAATTCGTCGACGCGGGCCAAAAAATACAGCGCCCACCCCTTGTCGACGCGGATTTGGACATACTCGTGCCACCACTCCGACGCACTCTCTGCCTGCTCAGGGAAGGCGCCCAATTCAGCCTCGGCTCGCGCATAAGCCTGAAGCGCCTCTACATGGTGATGCTCTCGCTCGAATGTTTGCGCCAATTTGCGCCTGCGGCGCGCCGATTCTGCCAGCGTATTTCCCGACGAACCCTCCAGGGCGCTGCTGAATAGCGCCCGAGCCTCGGCTGGCCTGCCGCTGGTCAAAAGCGCGTCCCCCGCTTGCTCGCAAAGGCCCTGCTGGTGGGCCGAAAGGCCCGCGGTCGCGGGTAAGCGTCCGATTTGCTCGAGGGCCAGTTGATAGAACCGCGCCGCGTCGCGATTCGCGTATGCCTGTTGCGCCGCCCGCCCTGCTTCTTCGTAATAGCGACTCGCGTTCTCTGCCGATCCGGCTCGCGCGTGATGATATCCGAGCTCACCGAGGAAGGGACGGCCCTCCCGACTTGAATAGCGCTCTTCGAGCGCGGCTGCGGCTCGCGCGTGCAGCTCACCGCGCACGTCGGCAGGAATCGCGGCATAGACGCTTTCGCGTAACTGATCGTGCGCGAAACGAGACACGCCGGATTCTCCCTCCTCGAGGATGCGCCGAGCGTGAATAGTGGCGTAGGCGCTCAGCACGCTCGCCGTGTCGCGAGCGGCAACGCTGGCGACGAGATCGACTTCGAAATCTCGGCCTAGTACTGCCGCAGCTCGGAGGACGTCGCTGGCAGCAAAGTCTAGGTCCTTCAAGCGTTGTGCGACCATCGCCGCGATTGTCGGCGGTGGCATGACGCGTTCTCGGAATTCCGCCGACTCTCCTGCGAAGGCAAGGCGCCAACGCCCTGCTGCGTCGCGACGTAGCAGCCCTGCGTCAATCGCCGCCCTCAAGTATTCGGAGATGAAGAAGGGATTGCCCCCTGATTCCTCCTGCACGAAGTCCACCAACGGCGCCGGCGGTTCTGCAAGCGCCAACATGTCGCCTACCATTTGCCGAATTGCTAGACGGTCGAATTTCTCCAGATTTGCGTTCACGGCGCGCGCTTTGCTGCCTAACGTCCGGAGCATGTCATTGGTCTCTTCGGCGCGACATGTTGCGACGACCGCGTAGGAACCACTCGCGACCTCGGACGCTTCAGCCAGCCAGCTTAGAAACTCCAATGAAAGGTCATCAGCCCATTGCAGATCGTCGAGTGCGAGCAAGAGCGGCTGAACACGTGCATAGTCGACTATAAGCCCACCCAAGCAGGTGAAGAGTCGCTGGCGAGCAGCATCCGGCGAGATCGGTGGCACGGCGGCTGGCTCTCCGGATAAGGCGAGGTCTGCAATGGAAGGCTCGTAAGCCAGGAGGACGTGGGCGCGCCCCTGGCCCAACAGGTACCTCGTTTGGCCCGGCCCGTGGCGCCGGCAATGCTCAGCGATCATGAGCAGCAACTCGCGAAAAGGACGTAGGGGCGCCACGCGCACGCCCGCTCCTTCAGCATCAGTGCCGACTGGTGGGCACTCCCCGGTGACCACTTGCATGCCGCGGTCGACAGCCCGCGTAGTCAACTCCTTGAGTAGCCGCGTCTTGCCTCCGCCGCTCTCTCCAGTGACTAACACCACGCATGGCTCATCTGCACGCGCCGCAGTGAGGCGAGCGTCGAGCCGCTGCAAAAGAGCGTCCTGCCCCGCCAACTCCGAGCGGTATAGGTAGACGCTCAGTTGGCGGGCCGAGGCGTCTTCTATTCCATCGATCTGGGCAAGCGCTGCTTCGACGTCATCTGCGTAGCCTAACCGAGCCTTGGGTTCCCTCGCGAGCAGATTGCGAAGCAGCGCGTCGAATCCAGTGCCAAGTTCGGGATTATGCACCGAAGGCGGCAAAGGCATGCTCGACGTGCCGTCGAGCATGCCGAGCGGGCCGTAAGGGAGAACACCGCAGAGGCATTCGTACAGCAAGCAACCCAATGAATAGAGATCCGCGCGCGCATCCACAAAACGTCCCAAGCGCTGCTCGGGGGCCATATACACCAAGGTCCCCGCGCTCTCCGCGAGCTCCAAAACCTCGCGACCACCGAATTGCACTACAAGGCCGAAATCTACCAGCACCGCAGTGCCATCCGGTTGGATGAGCACGTTATCTGGTTTCAAGTCCCGGTGGACGAGTCCCTGGCCATGGATGCAGCTCAGCGCGCGACAGATCGCGCGACCAATGCGCACGCAATCCTTTGGCGGCAAGCCGGCAACCCGGAGACGCGTCACACCAACGTCTTCTATGCCACCGTTGATCGTCGGTGGCGAAGGCGAGGCCTCGCCCTCCAAGGTCCTTCGGATTCCGGAAGGCGGACCTTGCTCCGAAAGCAACCTCTGGCTGGACAGCAATCGAGAAAGCGGCTGTCCCGGGACCAGATCCATCGCGTACCACGGGAAGTCGCCATCGGTGCCGTGGTCGAGGATTCTTATGACATTGGGGTGGCGCAGTTTCGCCAATGCATGAATCTCCCTCTGAAACGCCGCCAAAAGCTGCGGTGAACGGAGACGAACTCTCTTGATCGCGACCGGACTGAGGGTTGTCCTGTGATGAGCCTGAAATACAACTCCCATTCCGCCGAAACCGATTCGCTTTTCGACGACGTATGGACCCATTGCCTCCGGCTCGAGGTCAGCCTCTAGCATGAGGGGAGCATTATCACGGCCCGGGGAGCGCGTGCGGTGAATAGTGAAGCTTCAGGGTGACCGTGGTTCGAGCCGGCTCGCGCTGCGAATCGACCCTTTCGAATGCGATCCAGATCGCCGAGCCTCGGAAAGGAAAACATCGGAATTCGGCGGGTATCTCGCGGCACACTCGATGCACTGCAAAATGGCATGGCTCCCCAAACGCCGACGCTCGACCTTAGCCAGATTTGGAGGGATCTGGTTTCCGGTCAGGTCACTATCGTTGAAACGTTTTCTTCCGACGAGCGCAACTACCTGGTGCTGTCACTCGCGTCAGAAAGACGACCGAGACCCAAAGACGCTCATTTCCAATGGCTCGAGTTGGTGCTGAGAGGCGTCCCCCAGAAGCGAGTGGCGATGGATGCGGGATTCTCCCTGTCCTCGGTGGCGGTGGCGTGCAGAGAAGCCCTGGCCTACGTGGGCGTCGAATGCCGACCTTCCAAGGCCCCCGCTCTTCTTTGTTTGATCGCGCATGCGGCGCACCAGCCTGAACTTGGGTTGAACGCTTGGGTGTGTGATGTCGAACACCCGAGCGGGCCGCATCGCGCGCTGAGCGCGCCTCGGCTCGAACGCCGAATGACTCGGCGCCTACCGCCAGCACAAACCGCAGTACTGCGGTTGCTACTTGACGGAAAGTCGCACGTCGAGATTGCCAGCGAACGAAGCACCTCTGCGCGCACGGTTGCGAACCAACTTGCCGCTGTGATGTCCGCGCTCAGGGTTTCTGGACGCATGGATGTGATACGCATGCTCACGACCATGCAATGCTCGGGTTCCGTCAGTGGCGAGGGCGCTGGTGCCGCTTGAAGATGTACTACCGAGGTGAGTGTCGAGCGTCGCCTCTACTTCTTCCTGCGCGTGGATCTGCTTCGCTAGAGCAAGATGGCGCGCTGAAACTTCGAGGTTCGCGTGCGGCAGACGGGACATCGCACACGGATTTTTGAGTGCAACATGCGGACGGCACGACCGAGCAAGTGCGCAAGCGGGCTCGCTGATTCAGTCCAAGGCGATCGAGCTCGATTGGATCACGCAAACTGTGTGGATCCCGAGTGATCCTGACGACTGCAATGGTTCCGAAAAAAGACAGGTTGGTAGAGCTTCATCGACTCCGACCGGAGCCGTTCGAACTGACCAGCGCCTGCTTTCTAGCCAACGAGCGGGTGGGTCGCCGCCAAACGCATCCGCACGGGCCCACCGGCATTCCCGAGGCGGGGCCGCGTCCTGAAAGAGCGAAAGAGCAGCATCGGCAAGACCGCTGAGATGCGCGAGAGGGACTGATGGCAGCCAACCGAAGCGAGGACACAGGAGTAATGTGTGCTCACACTCGCAACCGACAGCTTGACCTCGATCGCCAAAGCCTTAGTCGACTCGCCCTCCACGCCGTCGACGTGTTGAAGTCGCGCCTCAACCCTGATCCATTGGGCGGCGTGGTGCCTTGCGATCAGTTGCAGTCACGCGATTCGAATCCCAGGTACTTCCGCGATCGTGATCGCAATCGCTGGACGAGTCGGCGACGGTGGTCGAGAAGGGGCGGGTTCTGCACGCCTTTTGGGCTGCCCTGCATACCGATCCGTGTTTGGCATGCCGTGTGCTGGATGGGTATCAATGCCAAACGCCACACGCACTCGCTCTGTGCGGCCTCATGTCGACGGGGAAGTACCACGTGAATCTTTGATCTCAATCTGGCTCTGATACGCGAGCCCGACGGTGAGTTGAGGCCGCATTCTCCAGCGCGATCATACCACACGGGCGCATCTCGCGTGGGTCGGCGCTCAGGCGACGAATAGCCTCGGAACTGCTGCCGGTGCTCCTGAGCATCAAGGCGAAGGCAGCGGCGAACATCGGCAACTATGAATCAAAAGTCGTGATGCGGAGCAACGAGGTGCCAACTCGGGGCTCGGCATCAAATCGCTGAGGATCTTTGGAATGTTCCGAAAAACGTTGATTGGGTTTTGGCTAGTCGCGTGGTTTGCACTCTCGTGCAGCTCCGACGAGCCGGACGTGCTGCTAGTCGTGCAATCCGCGCAAGAACAACCCAGTTTGGCTGGGAACGGCATCATCGTCGTCGTGCAATCGACGGGTGGACGTTGGCTGGAAGTTGCAGTCCAAGGTGCGACGCTGGGTGATGGGAGAACCGCGCGGTGCTTGCCCGCGCCGGTTGGTGGTCAGCTCAGCGAGCGGCTCACCAATTTCGTTGTCTACCCCGCCCAAGGAGAGGCAGTGGTCATGGTTCGCCTGCTTCCTGATGGCCCCACGGACGCGGACGCCGATGCAACACCGGTCGTCGCCGATCCGGCGCGACCGTGTGGCATCGACACTGATCCATTGAGAGAGGTGATCAAACCTGTCCAGCGCCTCAGCGCTGCCCCTCCTACTTCCCCAAGCACCGCCGGTACCGGTGGTGATTTGGCAGTTGGCGGTGGAGGCGGAACAGCGGGAACGGGGGAGTCAGGCGGGACGTCGTTTGCTGGTCAGGCTGGCGCTGCGGAAACGCCGAGCGCCTCCGGCGCAGGAGTACAGTGATGAAGCCAAGCATCGTAATTGTGTTGCTAGTGTTGGCTGGCGTGAGCTCGGTTGCGGCTCACTCGCAAGCCGACGAGCCATCAGGTCCGAGCGTGTGCCAAACCGACCTACCGAACAGCGCACACCTGTTGAGTACCAACGCAGCGCAGGTGGAGTTCGTAAAAGCCGACTGTGAGACGCGCAGCGTGTATTGCGTAGGGCCTGACGGTTACCCAGTTCCGGGCGAACTCGACCCCGACTTGAAGTCCGGGGAAGAGTTGACGGTGAAGCTGTTTGGGCCCGCCACGTGTCAGGACGTTCTGACCGTTGCCACGCAGCTTCATCAAGCATCCGCAACCTTGTTCCGCGATGTCGGAGTGACGAAAAGAGACGAGGTGCTGGCCTCGCTTGCCCTCCTAGCGAAGACCACAGCGACTACCGATGCGGCGACTGAGTCCATCACGGTATTTGTCTCCCAGATCAATACCAAGCTCAATATCGAAGGCGTCACGCTCATGGTGACTCCGCGCCGATATTACTTGGATGTCGGGCTTCTGGTGGCGTTCACCCCGTATTTCCAGCAAGTCTCTACCGCTCGCGTACCGGGCTCCAAGGAACAGTTCGTCCGCGAAACGAACACCATCCATCCGTCAGCCGCGATAACGCTCAGCTACTTTCCTGCCGGGCAATACGCTGTACCGCGCTTTTCTGGGTACCACGGCCTAGGCATTCAAGCCGGCATCGGCGGGGATCTCAGTCGCGTTGATGATGAATTTTACCTCGGACTAGTGTGGGAGCCGATCCCGGGCGCTGGCATCAGCGCCGGTCTGGCGATGCTCGAGATGGAGCGACTTCAGCCGGGCTATCCCTCCGGGGCGCTGGTGAACCCCAACGACGTACCCAAAGACACGTTCCTCGGTCCGCGCGCTTACTTCGGCATTAGTCTGAACACGGAAGTATTTCAGACCCTACTCAGCTTGGGAGCCAAAGCTCGTGTTCCGCATTGAAGATGGGCTCGCCGTGTGTGTGCTGCTCGGGGGGTGCGCAGCCAAGCAGCCTGCGCTGCCTTTGGAGGGCAAGCCCAACCCGGCAGTTGCCTTGTTCACCGCGCTCCCGAGTGGAGCACAACCGCCGGCGCCTTCCCCTCCTCCTACACCGACGGGAGGCGCCTCGGCCGATGCCGGCTCTGCTCCGCCTACGCCGACGGCTTGCGAAGCAAAGACATCCACGACCAGATCCCCGGGGCCAAGAGCACGATCGGCTCATGAATTCGAGCCGAGGATCGTCGGCGGGCACGCATCTTCTTTGAGATGGGTCGCTGCCATCACCGCGGACGGGACCCAGGTAACGCAATATTGTGGGGGAGCGCTATTAGCCAACGGTTGGGTGCTGACAGCGGCACACTGCCAAGTCCAAGTCGGAGACATGGTCATCGTCGACGTCGTCGATCTGCGCAGAGCGGTCGCGAGCGACGCGGTAGCGGTAACACAAGTGCGCACTCATGCGCGCTACAACTCGACGCCAAACGATAACGACATTGCTGTGTTGAAGCTGGCACGGGTACCTGAAGTGGAGACCATCGAGCCTGATAGGGAGATCTTGGACTTGAAAAATTCTCCGGTCGCCGCTGGTTGGGGGCGGACAAAGGAGGGAGGTGCGCGGTCGCCAATTTTGCTCGAGGTTGAAGTGCCCGCGGTCACCAATGACAAGTGTCGCGCGGTCTACGGTGACGCGATAACCGAGAACATGATGTGCGCCGGCAAGGGCGGCAAAGACTCCTGCCAGGGCGACAGCGGTGGGCCGTTGGCCCTCAATGATAGCCGCGGCTGGCGGGAAGTCGGAATCACGAGCTTCGGCATCGGCTGCGGCCGCGACAATGCCTACGGAGTCTATACGCGAGTCTCGCAATACAAGTATTGGATAGAAGCGTGCACGAAATAGACAGGTGCTCGCTTCGAAGTAGATCAAGGAGCGGAATATGAATCGACTGATTGTCCCCAAGCGTACGGCTGGGCCAGGACCGTTGACTGTCCAGTCAAATGTTGACGACGCAATCACGCGGCTGGTCAAGTACATTCCGGCCGAAGTGATTTCGGGTTACACGATGCTCTCCGGCATCGTCGCGGGTGTCGCACCGCCAAATAGTCCGCTGAAAGAATTCGCTGGGTGGGCGGTGTTTGCGATTTTTACCGGGCTGACTCCCATCTACCTGTGGAAGGTTGGGCGCCCGACGGGCGTCCAGTGGTGGCACTTACCCATCTCGACTGTCTCGTTCGTGCTCTGGGCTTATGCGCTGGGAGGTCCGTTTACGTCCGCGAAAATATTCGGTCTTGCTTACGAGAGCTGGTTCGCGGCGTTGCTAGCGGGCCTCTTTAGTTGGGCAATCGCGATCGTATGGACACCAACGGAGCCGCAACCGTCTGGCATTCCGGCGTTTCCGAAAGGCGGACCGAATGCGTAACCCCAATTCTGTCTCGCGGCTCAACTTCACCGCGATGGCCGGGACCATTCAAGTCATCACCTCGTCGCTTGGCGACTTGGTCGAGGGCGAGCGCGCGCCGGCTCGTCGCGCACGAGCGAAGGGTGCGCCAACTTCTATGACGGATCGATATTCCTCTGAGGCCGACATTCAGGCGACCATCGACTCTTCGCCGTTCATGCGTCAGCGCTTTCCGGATCGCGAACAACGATTGGTTCGAGTAGCGCCAATGCCCGTTGCAGGTGTGCGCGGAATGACGGCGCGTCCCAGTTCGAGTAACACGATCACGCTGGCGACATGTACTGTCATCGTCGAAGGCTGCCGCGTGGCCGACCTGGCTGCGGCTACAAATCGCGGGGCGCGTGTGTTGCATGAAGGCCTCGACGGCAAAGCCTTGCTCCAATGCGACACAGTCGAGCAGGCTTTTGGGATCGCCAACCTGCTCCATCAACGCCAGGTGGGCTCGGCCACACCGAACTTCGTGCGACTATTGAACCGCGTTCGACCTTCGACCGCGACAATGAACTGGGCTCACGACATTATCGGCGTTCAGGGGGCCTGGAAAACGACCCGAGGCAGAGCCGACGTCAAGATTGCGGTGCTCGACGAAGGAGTCGACGCTAGCCACCCCGCGTTGACCGCTGCACTCGTGGCTCAGAAGGACTTCATTGGAGGTAACGGAAACTCCGCGGCCCCGAGTGGCGACGACGCGCACGGAACGGCTTGCGCTGGCATCATCGTGTCGCGGGATTCCACGAAGCCAGGCGTTGCGAGGGACTGTTCGCTGATCGCTGCCCGAATTGGTATGGGCAACGGCAATGGCAGCTGGGTCTTTGATGACTACGCAACGGCGGACGCTGTCGACTGGGCATGGCGTGAAGGAGCGGCGGTCATTTCGAACTCATGGGGAGGGGGCTTGCCTTCGGACGCGATCTCTCGCGCGTTTGGCCGCGCCCGTACTCAAGGCCGCAGCGGCCTCGGTTCCGTTGTAGTGATTGCAGCCGGCAACGATCAAAGCCCGATTGATTTTCCTGGAGATCTGGCGGGGTACATCACGGTGGGCGCTTCGAACCCCAAAGACGAGCGCAAAACGAGAACGAGCTCTGACGGGGAGAACTTCTGGGGAAGCAACTACGGGCCAACGATGTGGCTGCTCGCACCGGGCGTATTCATCACAACTACAGACATCTCGGGTCCGAGGGGCTACGAGCCGGGCGACTTTACCGCCACATTCAACGGTACATCCTCAGCCACACCGCACGTTGCAGCAACGGCGGCCTTGATGATCTCAGCCAACCCGACGCTTAGCGTGAGCCAGGTACGCGAAATACTGAAGGCCACGGCCAAGCCGCTCAAGGGCCAAAAAGGCTGGACTGCCGAGCTCGGCTGGGGTCGATTGGACGTTGCTGCGGCGGTAACACTATCGGCTGGTCCGACGAAATCGCCCGTCGCGAAAGCTCTGAGTCGGGTTAAGCGAGAGATCGTACCCACCAAGAAGAAGAAGAAGACCGCCGCCAAGAGGAAGGCACGGAACGCACCACGATCAGCCTCGCGGAAGGGGCGGTGACCAGCGGCACCGAAGCGAGTGCCGGGTTCGGTTGGAACGCCTTTCGTTTCGCCTCCGGTGGTTAATGCATCTGCACCTTATCGGTGCTAGATCGCCCATGTGGAGCGCAAACGCTATCTATACGCGAGCGGCAAGCGTGTGGTGCTCGAGCCAGATCGCGAGCACGTGGTCGTCGATCTCGACAGAGCTCGCGTCGGCGGTATGACTGACGGTACCGCGGCCGCGCTTTCAGAAGGGACGAGCATGCCTGGCGGTCTAGTGCTCTCGCCGCGGTCCTCACTTTCGCCGGCCGCGCTCAAAGCTTTGACCGTGGCCGGAGCCCTACGCGCAGCTTATCGGCGGGGCGCCGTCATCGCCGTTCCGATGCCGGAAGTGCGCATCGAAGTCGATGATCCCGAGCAACACGCTGCCGCACTTGCAGCTATTGAGCTGTCGAACATCAAGGTCGAGCTGGTTTCGAGCGACGAAGATCTTATCGTTGTTCGCCCTCGATCGGGCACTGGGGAAGACGCACTCGACCTGGCTGCCTTCGTCCACGAACATGCTCACCCCGCCGTCGCCGCACCTCGAATGCTTCAAGTTACGCCGCGACCAGGCCTTCGTTAATGATTTGAATCGCCAATGCCCGCAGTCCACCGCTCGCAATGATGCGCGGGCCGTTCATGTTCGACTGAGGCCCAGACGTGCGCCATTCCAGGTTTCCCCTTAGCGCCGACTGACAAGATAAGGGAACCGCCGGAAAGTGTCGTGCCCGTCGAAGGGGACAGCATCCCGCAAGCTCGAGTGAGATTTCCGAGAGATCGGCGCGCGGCAACATAGGTCTCGGTGGCGTTACTGAAAGCAAGGGGCGTGGACGGCAACGACGGGCTAACGGCCCGCCCAACCGAAATGGAATGTTGCCTCCAATAATCCGATTCACGCTGGCAATGACGTCGAATTGGCGTTGCAATCTCTTGGGTTCAGGCTGCCCTCCCCGCACTCTCCACCCCAGGAGAGTTCACATGCCGTTCATCAGCGATACCGCGATGCAGAAGGTCGCGACCAAGTTGCAGAGCTTCGAGACGCGCGAGGAGAAGCGCAAGGTCGAGGTGCGCCAGAAGCTCAACGAGGCGAAGGTCGTCGCAGAGAGCAGCTTGGGTGCTGCGCTCGTGGGCTTCCTGCACGGCCGCTTCGAGGACGCGGACGCGAACTTCTTCATTCCGCGCACCAGCATCCCCGCGGACTTTGCCATGGGGCTCACTGGCGTCGGGCTCGCATTCTTCGACATGTTCGGGCGGGCGGACGAGGACGTGCTGAACTTTTCGAACGGCGTGCTGAGCGGTGCGACGGCGATGTATTTCCGTAAGCACGCCCAGGCTGGCCGGAAAGCGAACAAGTTTTGGGCAGGGCTGCCCGAGCTGAGTGGGCCGATCACGCACAATCATCCTTCGATTGGCGCGGCCATGTCGGATAACGAGTTGGCTGCGGCCTTGCGCAAGTCACTCTGACGTAACGCGGTTCACGGCGGGACTGGGTAGTCGGCGAGCGAGAGCTCGCGGTGGTTTCGTGCGCCTCGAGTTTAGCTCGCGCCGCATCGTTCAGCGTTCAGCAGGAGAGAGCACATGGCGAAATGGGAAGAGATCATGGGTGACGACGACGATTTCGGCGAGATTGGTGCCGAGCTCGATCTCGTTGCTGGGATGGGTACGTCGGAAATCATCGGTGAGGACGACGAGATCGGCGATGAGGACCTGCTTCACGCGCTGTCGATCGGCGCGGCGCGGCGCGGGCATCACCGAAAGGCGAGCGCGTTGAAGAAGGCAGCGAGCAAGCTGACCGAGTACCGGAAGATCGATCCGAGCGCGGTCGCGATCCGGCAGCGCGATTTAACCAAACGGCGCCGTTTTCCGCTCGGTTTTCAGCCCACCACGGTGCTCGCCGGTTCAACGAGCAACATCCCGGCGGCTCCGCAGGACATGTTCCGGCCGGAGCGGCTCGTGATTCCGAGCGATATCGCGTTCGACTTTGGCGTTCAGGACGTGAAGGTCGGCAATACTTCGCAGCTCGTTAGCGGCGGAGAAGTGCCTGCGGCGCTGTTCACCGAGGTGTCGATCGATACGCATGTGCACTTCAAGACGGCCGAAATCGGCAACCAGATGTCGGTGTCGGTTCGGAATAAGACCGGCGCGTCGATCGAATTTTCGGCGGGCGTCGTCGGCACCGTGGTGCAGGCGTAGGCCTGAGCCGCACGAACGGCGCGCGATGGATGTGTTGATCAGCCTCGGCGAGTTCCCGTTGTTGAAGCGGAGCCGGTTTCTCGGCCTCTTCATCAAGCCGGTTCTCGATGCGCTGGTGGCGGTGAACCGGCTGTTTATTCGCGCGCATCACGTGCCGGCACTCTATGAGTCCGGGGTTCGCTATGAGCAGGAGCCGCCGGACGGAAGGCCAGAGGAATTCGCGGCGATTCCATTGATTTTGAGCCGCGGTTGGGCCGATTGCGATGACCTCGCGCCGTGGCGCGTGGCCGAACTCCAAGAAGCCGGCGAACAGGCAACGATCCGCATCACTTGGCGTCGCAACGGTGAACGCAGACTGTACCACGTTGTCGTTCGCCGTGGTGATGGGCGCATTGAGGATCCGTCGAGACTGCTCGGGATGTGATTGGCAACGCACACAGGGTGCTGACTGGGATGTCGTCATGATTGGAAAGCTATTTGTTCCCCTCGCCATTGGTGGCGGTCTGATCTTTCTGCTGTCGTCGGCTGCGAGCGCAAGCCCCAGCTCGAGCGCGGGCTCCGCGCCGAAGAACCCCTTCGATCAGCTGCCAGACAATCTGCGGCAGCTCGCGGGGCAAGCTCAGGCCACGAACAATCCTGACATGCTCGAGCAGATCGCAACGCAGCTCGATACTCGCGGGTTCGGCGAGTCGGCGGGCATTCTGCGCGCGCAAGCTTCCGCCCTTCGCCAACGTTCGCAGAGTCTCGTTGCCTCTCCGAGCAGCACGAGCTCGCCGGGTATCTTCCCCAGCCCGGCATCGGCGGCGCCCAACGCGCAGCCGGGTGTGCTTTCGCCAGACCTGCAAAAGATGGTGGCTGACGCTATCCAGAACGGCACCCCTCCAGTCCTTACGAGCACCGCCTTTGTGCTTGAAAAGGCCGGATTCCAATCGGCGGCTGACGAGCTGAAGCGGCGTGCAAAAGACGCCGCCGCGAGCGTTCCGCCGCCGCCGGTGCAGGACCACCCGAACGCTGCGCTCGATCCGAGCATGCCGGCCGACTTGGCGCTTCAGGTCGCTCGCCAATTGCAGCTCCAGGGTGATCCGGGAGCGCTCGACACGCTCGCGACCGAGCTGCGCAACCGCGGCTTCAACACCACTGCCGATCAGGTGCAGGCCAAGGCCCAGCAGATCCGCACAATGCTGGATGCCGCGCGGACGATGCACGACATCGACAGCGAGTTCAAATCGCCTGGAATTGTCGCGCCATCGCCCGGCACGCTCCCGACGAGTGCGGCTCCATTTCCGTCGCCGGCTCCGACGGGAACATTTCCGCTCACCGTCACCGCGACGCCTCCGGCGCCCGTGGCGGTGCCGAGCAGTCCGCAACCACAGGCTCCGCCTCCGGAGAAGTCGAAGGCTCAGATCTTGGCGGAAGCACTGTCGAGCAGCTTGAACGACTTGATCCAACGCTCGGGCAGTGTGCCGAAGGCCCGCTTCAAGGAGGACAAGGGCCTTGTCACCCGGTTTCAGTCGCAGGAGGGCTCACCACGGACGGCAACTACGGGCCCACGACTGCCGAACACGTCGGTCGATACGTGGCTGACGTTCCGCCTCCCTTCTATTGGAAGAAGGGGGCCGGGCAGAAAGACCTGAGCACGTACCGTTCGAACATCCAGACCCTGGCGCTCGAAGCCGATCAGGTCGGCAAGACCGATCGCGCTGAGCGGCTGCGTCAGAGCGCCTTGAGGGCGTCGCTCGCCTGAGCCGGAGTTCCCATGGCTGATTCCTATTTCCCCGCTATTTCCACATTCCAATCGCGCGCAGAGCTGGCGCGCGCGATCGGCTTTGGCGCCGATCACGACGAAGCTCCACGCGACACGGTGCAGCTCCGCATTGCACCGGCGGGTGTCAGCGTTCGCGGTCGGTTTTGGCGTGAGGGGCCGATCTTCAAGGCCGTGGTGCATGTGCAGACTGCGGGTGCCGCTCCCAAGACGATCTCGGTCGAAGTTGACTTGCGTCCGATCATGCGCGCGCTCCACGACTGGTACCGCAGGAAGCACGGCGTTCACATCGGCGGATTTCCGGGTAGCTTCTTCAAGGCGGTTAAGAAGGTCGGCAAATCGAAGCTTCTGAAGAGCGTCGCGGGCGCCGTGAAGTCGGTCGTGAAGAGCAAGCTCGTTGGGGCTGCGATCGGTGCAGCGGCGGTTGTTTTCCCGCCGGTTGGGCTTCCTGCGGCGGCCGCGTACGCGACTGCAAACGCCGCGTTGACTACACTCGACAAGGCAAACGCAGTCAAAAACGAGGCCAAGAAAGTGCTGGCCTTGGGGACCGCCGCGGAGAAAGCGCTGCTGCGCTCAAAGGCACCGCAAATCGCCGACACGCTCAAAAAGGCGGTGACGGTGCGCAACAAGCTGAAAGAGATCGCGCAACGCGCGCAGCGCGGTGACATCGGCGCGCGCAAGACCGCGAGCATTTTCTCGCACGTCATGGCGCACCGCACTCGCGTGCAATCGCTCGTCGGCAAGGCGAAATCCGAACAGGCGATGCCTGGCTTGCTCGTCACGAAGTACGGCAAGATTGTGCCGGGCCAGTGGCTGCAGTCGCAAGCCGCGGCGAACGCAGGACGACTCGCTCCACCTGCTGCCATCGCTGCGCCGGCACATCTACTGAGGCCTCGCCGTCGATGACTCGCGAACAGCTTCAGCATTGCTTTCAGTCGCTGCCGCCAGAAGTCCAGGAGCGCCTGACCGAAAAGGCGGATGCATTCCGGAGGTACCTCGAAAAGGCCGGAACCGTGCGCGCGAAGCTCGGTAACGATTTCCCAACCGTCGACCCGCGCGCAGCGGCGGTCGTGAGTCTCGTGGTGGCGAGGTTCCTATGATTGTCGCGAATCGGCTCACCCCACTCAGTCAGCAGGAGGCGTCGCGCGCCCTAGCCGAAGCCTACGCGCGAGTCACGGGCGGGTCCCCGACCGAGGGAGTTCTCGCGTTGCTTTTGGCGCAGACCGGCTTCGAGACGGGACGCTGGCAGAAGATTCACAACTTCAACTTCGGCAATGCAAAGGCCGCTCTCAGCTATCCGCTCGTCACGCAGTTCCGGTGCTCGGAGGTCGAGCAGGGAGTCGAGCAGTTTTTCGACCCGCCCGACCCGCATTGCAACTTCCGCGCGTACACCAACGCCGACGATGGCGCGGTCGACTACATCAAGGTCCTGCAGAGTCGGCCGCACTGGTGGAACGGGCTCCAGACCGAAGACCCGAACGGCTTCGTGGATGCCTTGGCCACCGCCCCGAAGTACTTCACTGGTAACCCGGTTGTTTACAAGCAGGCGATGGTGTCGCTCTTCGACGAGTTCCGCCCTTTAGTGTCCGCGGCGGCTCGGGGGCGGCGTTCGGCGTCCTTGCCGTCGCGACCGCGATCTTTGTCGGAACGCTCCGCCGCCCGCGCCGTCGCTAGCCCCGCGCCGGCTCGTTGCCAGCCCTCCGAATGCTTGCTCCGGAGGGCTGCATGATTTTCAAGACAGCACTCATCGCCGCCGCGGCCGTCGCTCTGGTCGCCCTCTTGACTGGCAAGGACGTCGTTCGCCAGCACACGTTGGTCCTTGCCGACAAACGCTACGAGATCACTCGCTACAGCAACGACACGCTCGAGGTGTTTCGCGAGGATGGGGTGAAGTTCGCTGTCGATCTCAGAGACGGTCGCGCAACGCTACAGGTCGGAACCGACGCTCAGATGCAAGATGCCTTGGACGTGATCCGCAAGATGGCGATCGACCAGCTATCGGAGGCGGCATGACTCTGTTCGGTGACCTAGGTTGCCCTGGCGTCGATGTCGACGAATGGCGGAAGCAAAATCGCGTTCCGCTCTTCCCCGGCAAGGTGAACCGTTGGGTGCTCGTTCGTACGACACGTGACAATCCGACCCCGGACGACCTGAAAAACACCCTCGCAGCGGTGTTTGTGAAGTGGTTCGAGGGCACCGTGCTCGACCCTGCGTTGCCCTTCAAAGGCACGACGCGCAGCTCCACCGCCGATCTGATCAAGCTCGAGCGCGTTTCGAAGGAGCGGTTGTCACTCGACAAGCCCGCGCGCCGCCGCGAGGAGCTACCCGGGCTCGGACCGACCGTCGCGCCTGGTGAGGTGGTGTGGCTCGAGGTGACCTTTGCCTATCGCGGCCAGCAAACGGATATGCCCTGGCCGGTGCGCACCGGTGCAGCGATGCAATTGACGAGCAGCGCGCAGTGTCCGGTCGGCGCCGATTGGATGCTCGATGCTGCGCAGACGCCGACGCTGAACGCGCCTCCCGAGCAGGCGTCGGGCGAGAAAGCCGGTGAGGTCCTGAGCAACGCGGCCGACGCCGTGGCAGGCAGCCTGGTCAATCTGCTGTGGCTGCCGCTCGCTGCGCTCGGCGCTGTGGCGCTGCTGGTCTGGCAAGCGAGGAGGGGAACATGAGCTTCCCTTCTCCCACGTTCGTCAAGTGGCTCACCAAGCACTTGGCCGATCTCACCGAAGCGGGAATCATCACCCGTTTCGAACTCATTCACAAAATCGAATCCGAGCACGCCGAGCGGCTGGATATCTGGCGAAATGATGCTGATTCAGGCCATGCGCCTCAGGAACTTGCGCAGGAAATCCAAGACGCCGCCGAGCGCGACGCGCAGTCGCGGACCAGCGGCCAGCCACAACGCTATGTCGTTTACGCCTACCGCGGCACGGAGGCGATGCACGAGAGCCAGCACGCATTCTTGGTGAAGGCGACATTTCAGCCCGCGCGCTTCGGGGAGGACTCCGAGCCCGCGACCGAGAAGGGCGTCATCTCCCATTACATGCGCCACGACGAGAACGTGCATCGGCTGCTAATGAGCGCGGGCGACTCGCTGCTCGGGAAGCTTGCTTCAGATCTCGAGCGCGAGCGGGCGTGTCGTGTGAAGGCCGAGGAGCTCAATTGGTCGATGACCGAGAAATATCAAACGCTACTCGATCGGGAACACGAACGGCGGGTTGACGAAGCCAAGGAGCTGATGCGGGCTAGGCGACTGGACGAACTCATGGGTGTCGCGACGGCCCTGCTACCCATCTTCGCGACCAAGTTTCTCGGGTCCGGCGCGGGCCAGGAAGTGAAGCGGATGGAAACGACCGATCCAAAAGATGCCGCGATTCGGCGGTTTTTCGCCAATCTGAGCGAAACCGAGATCTCCGGCGTCTTGGGCTGCCTATCGGGCGCCAACCAGATCGTGCTCGCCGAGCTCCACCGAGCGTTCAGCGCCGCCAGTGCCGAACCCGCCGAGATCATGGCGCGGCAGCTAGCGGTTCGAAAATTCCTCAAAGGGCTCAGTGAACGCGAGATCGCCTCCGTCTTCGCGTCGCTTGGCGACAGCAATCGCGCGCTGCTGCTCGCGCTCTACTCGCAATACCGCGAGGTGGAACAGAGCGAACAAGATCGAAAACCGGAAATTCTGCGCTCGTAACCTCGAAGGACAAACACATGCCGAACAAGAAACACCGCAAAAAGGTTCGCGCGAGCAAGCGCGCCGCACCGCGCAAGGCCGCCGGTCACTCTGCGCCCGCCAAGCGCTCCAAGGGTTCCAAGCGGCGCGAGCATCACTCCGCGCACGCCAAGCCCGAGGCCCACTCGTTCTCGCTTCTGCGTGCCATCAAGCGCCGTCGCGAGGCCGAGCGCGACCGGCATCACGAGCCACACGGCCATGCTGGCGTCGGACACCACGCCCGGAAAGCCGGCACGGGTCACCACGCCGGCAAGCGTAGCCAGCACCACGTGGAACCGGTCGTCACCGAAAAGAGCTTCGAGAACATGCTCGCGTTTCGGCGGTTCCAAAACCACGCGCGCTGAACAGTCGTCAGGACACGCCATGTCGATCCTGGACCTCACCGATAAGCCTGCTTGGTACGCCGTTCGCGTCACCGCGCAGCGCTACGGACCAAAGGGCTACCTCGGGGTGCAGTATCGATGGGCGAAGCCCAAATACCTGAGTAACATGGACGCACTCGGCTACGCCTTCGAACTTCAGCCCAGTCCGACGACGCAGGCCGGCGTCCAGACGTTCTATCAATCGGAACTGTACCAGTGGGACGGAAGGCGTTGGGCGAGGATCCCGCCGGAATGACCGCGCGGGCGAAGTGAATCGAGGCGGTCCCGACACCGCAGGTCACGTCACTGAATATCCAATCTGAGATCGCAGTGCGGTTCGGTCGAACTGCAACGGCACCCGTGCGCGCATCGCACGGGGCTGCTGAGGGCTACCACCATGAGTCCGGAAACGTCAGAACTGCTGTTATTCGTGGATAACGACGAACCCTTGTATCGCCAGAAGATGCTCATCTTCCGTGCGCTCGCGAGGAAGAAAGACAGGGGTGTGTTCAAGGCCGCGCTCGCCCCAAAGGCCTTCGCCGCGCTGCTGAGCATGGCCGCGAAGAAGTACCTGCGCGAGTTCGGTAGCCCAGGCGACCGCTGGAACGTGATCTTTTCGATGAATGCACGTCGGGACGCTGCCGCCGAGTGCGTGGTGGAATTCGCCGAGTGGTACGAGGTTGACTACGAGTCCCTCAAAAAGCCGCCGAGCCACTCAAGTTGATGGGATGCTGCGATGCGAACGGGCCTCGATAGAAAGCGCCTCATGCGCGAAATTGAGCACGAACGGCGTGCCAAGGTCGTGCAGCGCCTGACCGAGCTCGGCGTGCTGCTCAAAGCCGCGCGCGAAGCCCGGCGCGAGTCCATCGATCGCATCCGATTCCAATGCCGAAAAGCCCGCGAAAAACTGCGCAATCTGTGCGGCGCGCGGCGCGAGCGAGCCCGCCGCGAGGGCACGGAGGTCGTCAACGCGCGGGCCCGCGAAATGCACGAGGAGCGGCATCTCGACAAGCTTCAGCGAACGGCTGGCAAGCGCCCGACGTCCAAGGGCTTCAAGCCCATCGGCCGCGTGCGCAATGCCGGTCGCGAGCGCGAGTCAGAGTCCGATGACGAGGTGCGGCGCGATATCCCGCCCGAGCTCGTGGGCGTGTTCAACAAGGTGCGCCGAAACATCAAGGGCTCCGATCGCAGAAGCCGAAGCGAGGCCTTCCTGGAATGGGCGGAAGAGAACCCGGCAGAAATCTACGCGATGCAAGAGCAAGAAGCCGCGCGCGAGATCAAACGGCTGGTGAAGGAATACCAGCGCGAGGCCGCGGGGAGGGGTGACGCGCATGTGCCGTTCTGACTCATCAGGGCCGCGAACTGTTCGGTGTCGCGCCGTGGGGCCCTAGCTCACCGTGTTCGAATCAACCATCCCGGAGAAGCGAAAATGAAAAGCACACTCGTTGTGATGAGCTCCAATCGCGAAATCGAAAAGCAGACCAGGAATACCCTGCAAAATCTGGCGAGCCAGGGCGCAATGCTGCTCATGGAAACCGGCTCGGCCGATGTTGCGTTTGCACGATGCCGTGCACTTTCGTGGGCCTGCGAAAAGCTCCGCGAATACCCAGAGCGCGACATCGTGTTGATGCTCGACGACGACATGGACGTGCCGACGGAGACCGCGCAAGCGCTTGTGGACAAAGCGCGCGAGCTCGCGCGCGCCTGCTCTGCTGTCTATGCCACGCTCACCGCTAGCGTGGCCGCGTCGCGCTGGGCCGACCATCCGGGTCTGTGGCTGGTCGGTCTGGGTTGCGTCGCAATCCCTCGCGCCTTGCTACTCGAGCTCGAATAGCGTTCGGAGTCGTTCGAGGTCAACGGTCGGTTCTACAGCGCCTTCACCTGGTGCGGTCCGGACAATGGCGGCTGGATCGCCGAAGATTTTAGGCTGTCGATCAACCTGGGTGGCGTTCACCTGTGCCCACTTCCGGTTGGGCACATCAAGAAGGGCGCACTCTGGCCGGACGACGAGACGATCGAGCGGCTCGCGGAGGGCCGCGCGCTCGACCCCTCAGCCTCAAGAAGACCACCGGGGGCGGCGTTGCCCTCGTTGCATCAGCAGCAACCAAACGGAGGACACTGAAAATGACCGACACACCGATTCGTCTTTCTCCTTCCGGCCCCGTCATCGGAAAAGTAGGCACTCCCGGGCCAGGCGCGCGCATTCGGCTCACTGAAGCGACGAGCACCATGGGCGGCTCTCAAGCCATCCCGACGGTCCCTGACGTCATTGGTGTCAATGGCTTCGGCGCGCCACCAGCGCTGTGCTCACGCTCGATGCGCCGAAAGAGGCTCTCAGCTATCGAGCCAATCTCGCACTTGATGTAAGAAACACCGCGACGAGCCCGGGCGGCGAGGTGGTGCTGTATCTCGACGTATCGATCGACGGCGGCACGACGTACACGAACCGGGCGAAAAATGTGCACGCTATCAATTCTACAATCACCGATCAGGTGGAAGCTCGTCAAATGCAGGTGTGGCTTCCATTGGTGCTAGGCAGCGCGCTCGGCATCAGCGACGCCACGCCTCCCGCAAGCATCAAGCTGCGCGCTCGAGCCAATCAGGCGGTCGGCTCGGACGCGGTGCAGGTGATCTCGCAGGCGATCTCTGGCGGAGTTACGCCGGTGTCCGAGCTGAACGGGACGATTCACATGGAGTTGGAGGAGTGTCTTTAGTTCTTTAGTTCGACCCTTGTTGCGTGTACGGCGCTTGCCGCGTGCGTAGCGGCGACATCGACGGGCCGTGGACCAGGAGGGGTAGATCGGTCGATCGACTTTCCTGCCGGGCAGTCCCGCGGGTTATGGGGTTGTGCAGGAGCAGGCGTTTCCTACTCCACACGTTCGCCTGCTGGGCCGAATTTCGGGTCCTCAAAATTTCAGGGCTCCCGACGAATCGATCAGAGTCGACCAGTTGTTTTCCGTGTATTCCTTTTTTGCCACGAGGTCTTGCAGTGACACTTCGTTCGCAGTCGTCACCTTGAGGCTAGGATCGGCGCGCGATGCGTAGCCGGCCGTGAGCGCCAAGTTCCCGAGGATCGTGCCTTTCGCGGCCGCGACCGTGAAGTCCAGCGCTGGCGCGTCGGGGAAGTCTCCGCGAACAACGAACACCCCACCTCCCTTCGCGAATTGAGGGGCAGACACCGCGCTCTTTCTGGCGGTGAACCCGGCGCAATTGGACCCGATGACGCACCCGGACCCGAAGCTCACGCTAACCTTGCTGACGGCGAACACCTGAACGAGGATTGAGCTCCACAAGTCCGGGATACCAGCGAGCGCTCCTTCGGAGGCCGCTTCGTAGGCGAATCCTCCACCGGGCGCGTCCCCGGAGACATTCGACGTGCTGACTGGGGCTTTGGGCGTCGACGATGACGCAACACCCAAAACTGTGTCGACGACCGTCAGGGTCACGTTGCGGGCGGATAGCCCACCGCCCTTGTCATGGCCCCGTATGCCGCCAATGCCAGATGCGTTTCCGGTGAACGAGCACTTCGAGATAGTGGCGTCTGAGCCCATCGTGAGCCGCACGCCACCACCCATATCTTCTGCGACATTGTCAGTTATCTGCGTCGACGACAGTGCCACACGGGATAGGACAGAAGCGTAGAGCCCACCTCCGTCGTCGAAAGCGTGATTGCGGCTGATCCGACAGTCGCGAACAGTGACCACCGATTTCCTCGCCGCTTCTATTTCAGATTTCTCCCAGGCGTCCCAAGCGTTCAAACTGAGCGCCGTGGTGACCAAGTAGTAAAGCGCGTGGTCTCCGAGCTGTTTCCATTGCTCGTCGATCGCGTCCAGTACCATGGGTTTAATCCCACGGATGGCTGGATTCGGTCCCGCCGAGTTCGAGACCCATGTAGCAAAAGCAATCAAGTCGGAGATGGTGATAGACGACAGTGGTGAGGCCAGTGTTGCGCGTACGCTGGACAGTTTACCGACCAAGAACTTCACTAGATCGGTTTCGAAGAGATCGCGCCCCAACTTAGTCGGCACCGCGACCTCGCAACCGATTGCGCCGCCATCACTTCGCCCGGTTTGCATCGTCTGATTTGTCTCGAAGACGCAGTTGGCGACCGTCGGCCAGCCAAATCCCGTTACGGCCAATGCGCCACCGCGACCATTCGCCGTGTTATCGGTGAACATGCAATAAGACACGGTCGGGCTTGCCCAGACAGTGGCCAGACCACCACCAAACGCCTGCCCTGTGACAGCGGAGTTGGCCCGACCCGAGGCGACCTGGCCATCAAACGTCTTTCCAACCTCAGTCAAGACCGTCGCTCGGCTGACCGGCTTCAGTGGCGTCAGCCGGAGCAGTGCAATTGCCTTGTTGGCCAGCTCGATGAGTCGATTGATCGCCGCCTCGGCCGTCGAACTGAAAACGTCGCCCAGCAGGTCGAGGACAGCCTGGCGTAGAGCCAACCGATCCGCCTCTGGCCAGGGCTTGACGGGCGCTGCCTCGGTGCGGTTGCCGGTAAAAGCGCAACGTGTGACGGTAACTTGGTCGGCATCAACGACGACTACGCCACCTCCGCACCCAATGCCAGGATCGCCTGATTTATGAACCGAATGCCCTTTCGCGATATGCAAACCGGACAGAACGATTGGGCCGAGCGAACTCCGAGTCGCGGGTGTTCCTTCGACGCGAAGGACTCGGTGGACCCCGTCCGCTGAGATGGTCGGCAGCTTTTTCACATCAAATCCAACTGCCGTCGGGTCTGCCGTCGGATTGGACACGAGATAGCTGCTGGTCAGCGTGATCGCCTGAGTCAGTAGCAACTCCGGCTCCAAGTACGTCGCTGTGTCGAGGATTTCGATCGTGTCACCGACCGCGGCCGCTTTCAGAGCGGCGGCGATTGTCTTTGCCGGCGTGGATTTCGATGTGAACGTGCCCGTGTTACTTCCCGTGGACTTCACGTAGCGAGTCGCGACCATCGTTTGCTGGCCTCCAAGGAAGACTAGATCTGACGACCTGTTTTGGGATCGTACTTCACCTCCACCGCGACAACCTGATCTGTCGGTAGGATCTCGAGCCATTCGTCAAACACTTCGAAGTCCTCAGGATCGGAAGCTTTGAAGCCGCCCAGGAGCGGATCGAACCCTCGCTCGTACACCTTGTCGAGAGGTGTAGCGCGCACCGTACTCGAATCGTCCAAAGGATCAGCAAAGTCGGTCGTCACGTCTGCGGCTTCTGCTTTTGCCTTGACGCGATCCGCGAGGATGTCCAAAACCTCGAACACGGTCTTGATGCCATGCCACTCGGGCTCCGGGCCCATGTAGAGATCGTTTGGCCAAATCGTGCCCATGCCTTCAACATGTTGGAGCCAACTCAAGGCAGCCCTTTCCTTACCCGGGCGGATTGGCAGGACGGCCTTAACCCATGGAGCATTCAAGAATGCGTTGCGCAGGTCGTCCCCATCGAGTTGCAGTAGCCATCCGAGCGAACTGCCCATGCGTGCTGGTTTCGAATCTTCAGTGACGAAGTACGAGTCGGTCCGAACATCTGCTTCGCCCCACGAGACTACGTCCTGCTTCGGGATCACCGGATTCACCCCGACGGTATTTCCAGTTACTGGATCTACTATAGGAGACAGCCCGCCAAGGCTCTGCTCTGATTCGTGTATCCTTGGTCGCCACCACTCAGGGGCGACGAAATAGAGCATCTTGTCGACATCGAAGATCGAGTCCAGCAATTCGGCGACGACATGTTGCGTTTGGCTATCCGGCTGCGGGATGAGCGAGCTCGGCGTGAGCAGCGTCTGGATCAAATTTCGATAGACCACGACGCGCTCTTCGTTCCTCAGATCGTCGAAGCTGCGCGTCGTGATGTTCGCAGCGGCGTTGATCCGGTCGCGTGCCGCGGTCACGAACGCTTGGTTGAAAGCTTGCTGTTCCTGGGCGGTAAAAAGTGACAGACGTTTCTCATTTTCTGCCTTGATCGCCGACTGGTCCACCGCGGGATCCCAGTTGAGCGTCGCCTGCACGGGTATCGAGTTTTGACTTTGGAAATTGACGTGATCCAAATGAACAACGAATGTGTACCCGCCGGACCCGTCATCGGCAATAGAGCCACTATCAACAGACATCTTTGCGTCCGCGCCCTGTACGTCGATTGTGACGCCTGTTAGACGAAAGCCCGCTTGCGAACAGCGCACCGGCCCTTGCGGAATGTCCGCGACGATGTGGTCAACGCCGTCCGCGATGCCCAGACTAGTCTCGGCTCCATTGTCGAAATCGTCGTCGTTGGAAGCGTCGTCAGCATTGATGAAAGGGATTGTCAGGCTCAGTGGCTCGGTCAAGGCTGGCGGCGGCACGACCAGTTGGGGTTGCGGGATTTTGGACAGGTCGGGTGGTGCTCCGATATGCACGAGCTTGGCGAGACCTAATTGGCTTCCAGGATCGTCCACGTACGTTTGCCAACAAAGGTAACTTCCGATGTCTTGAACCTGAACGACGACTTGCCGCATCTTTCGACGAAGCTCGTAGTTGATCAGAGCGTCCGTCGTATTTGTCAAGACATAGCGTTTCGTCGACGTGTCTGTCGTTTCTGTGACCGTCCTGAACGTGCTCTTGTAGTTCTCGGTGATCTCGTTTGTGAGTTTCTTGCTTTGCTGACGCATCGATTTGTGAACCTGTTGCCGAGCCTTTTCCTCCGAGTTATCGAGACTAAAGCTGCCGGTCTCACTTGCGTTGCCCCATCCCCAGTTCTCGTTTGCAGTGGCAGATACCCCAAGCTTAGTACCCGAGCGATTGTCGTCTTTGACCGCGTCGGACAGGTCGTCCTGTGTGGTCGTGGAATCTTCGGTCCGTTGTAGCGTCTGGATCGATCGCTCGATCGTCTGTTCCTGGTACAGTCGGCGCGTGTGGATCTCCGCCATCTCCACCGTCGAGCCCGGCGCAATCCAAACGTGACCAACCGGCGTACCCAGGAAGGTATCGAGCTCAAAGAAATATTGACGAAAGAGATGCGCAAGGCCGATAGGTGAGAGCCCGACACGGTCCAACTGGCTTGTTGGGTCTATAGTGTCGAATGGATCAGCGGCGGATGCGACACTCGCAAGCTGCGACTTCCAGGAGGTCGGTCCGTAAAAAATCTCCTGGAGCAC
This sequence comes from Pseudomonadota bacterium, assembly GCA_037200885.1. Lineage (GTDB taxonomy): Bacteria > Myxococcota_A > Polyangia > Polyangiales > Polyangiaceae > PMG-095. Next base: position 889,219 of record JBBCIN010000002.1, on the reverse strand, counting down.
GTCGTGCATCCTGTTCTCGCGGAGCTCGCCGAGCATGCCCGCGACTCGCGACTCCTCGGCCACGTACGCACGCACTGCGACCTCGGGGTTCGGTCGCCGCCCGACCATATACCGCAATGAATGGCTCTCGGCGCGTCCGCTCAATTCACGGTACAGATCGTTCGCCCGTGTCGGTACGGCGCTTGAGAGAATACTCGTAAGCGCCTTTGGAGAAAGCAGATCATCCCAGATCGCCGACGAGTACTTCGATTCAACCGGGAGCTTTGACTTCACTGCGGCCAACACGGTACCCCCGAATCCTCCCTTGGAAACGTCACCTGGCTGCAGCTCGCGGACGTGAACGGCCTTTTCCTTGAGTTGCCCGAACTCCAGTTCATACGTGGGCGTAATTCGACTGAGCAGAGCTCGAAGCATGCGTGACCGACGACTCCGTGCCCCTCGCTGAATCCGCGCATGTCGTCGCGCAGACTTCCAGCCAAGCAGAGGTTGGTAAACGCCGAAGAGTTCGCTGTCATATGGCAGCACGCCCATATACTTGGAGAAATCCGACACCCGCTGAGACATGCGTCCTCCCTAATTGTGGCTGGCCAAATTCGTGCCCATCTTACGCCCAGCGTCGCGTTGAGATCGGCGAAGTGGTGGCCAATCCAGAAAACGAGAGGGACGATAACCTCTATTTCGGATATTGCGCGTCTCTAGTTGTAGTCATTTGTTCGGAGCAATAGGGGCCTGACGCGCGAGGCGCTTTTGACGTGCAAACGCCTGCGCAACGGGCAGCTCCGCGAGCGAAGGCCAAGAGAGAGAGCGACGGAGTGAATTTTTTCGGGCTCTGCCAACGGGAAGCGTCGCGTTGCGCCGTACTGCGGCCTGACGACGCAACTCGAACACGGCGCGGTGAAGTCGCTAGTGGAGTTAATGATAGCCGTTGCCATTGGGCACAGCGCCTTCAGCCCTGTAGCGCTGCAATTGGCGAATACGAAGGTCCAACTATCCTGGATGCCACTAGGGTCGCATCCAGGTGTCATGGCGGCGGCGCGGCACCCGGTATCGATTTTGCCGTCGAAGTAGAACTCAGCCGCGCGAAGCATCACGAGACTACTGCTGAACCCCTAGGCGGCTTCCATATCCCCTCGGCTCGCATGTCCCGTCATCAGTCACGCTTCGCGCCTCCCCGCCGTCGGAGAAATATCAATCGCCGCGAGCGCCGCAATTCGTGCCCAGTCGCTCTCTGGCACGCGGTCCTGAAGGTAGCGAACGAAGTCATCCTGCCTCGCCTGGCCAAACGCCATCCGATAGAGCGTGAGCGACTTGAGCAGCGCGTGCAGGCGCACGACGTCACTGCTGAGCGGATGCGCGAGCACATGCCGTTCGATCTGAGCGCCTCCGGGGACTGTGTAGACCCAGTAGGGAATGATGTCGCATTCGCCCTTTGGTCGATCGCGCTCGGCGGTGGCGAACATGGCCTGCCAGGGGTCGGTGGCGCCGGAAGCTAAGGCTTGGGTGAAATGTGCTTGGGCGACGTTCTTCCGGACGGCGTGGCCTTTGAAGCGGTGGACGCGGCCTTCGCGTTGTTCGAGGTCGACCGGATTGGAGGGGAGGTTCCAGTGGACGACGGCGTGGCAGTAGGTGTGGAAGTCGAGTCCTTCTTGGCCCACTGACGTGGTGGCGACGACGAAGGGCCAGAAGGGGGAGTTGAAGGCCTTCCGGACGGAGTCGCTGCGGGTTTGGATTTCGCCGTCATCGTCGCGCTCGTCGCCGAAGCGAAGGGCAAAGTGGCAGCGCATGCGTCGGGGCTTGGGCTTCAGCGTTCGGCCCGCCGGGCTGAGACCCAGGTCCTCGACCGCGAGGTTGGCGGTGCGGAGCGACAACGAGGAGATGACTTCACCGGCGATCTCGTGGACTCGCTCGCCCTCGTCACCTGTGGTCAGGCCCAGGTGGTCCCGCAGCACGTGCGTGTACTCGTCGATAACTGATTGAAGGCAGCCCTCGACGCAATAGCGCAGGACGCTGCGCCAGTAGGCTTCTTCGGCTTGGAGCGGGTAATCACGTCGGAGCAGGTCGACTACCTCGGGCTGATTGAAGAGCGAGCGAAAGCTCCAGGCCGCCGCAGCAGCACCGTTCCGGACCTGTGTTCCGCCCTTCTTGCCAAGGGCGTCGGGCCGTAGGTCGACGACGCGCAGCATCGAGCGAAGCAAGACGACGCCGGGTGCCCCGAGCGCCAGCTCAGCCAGAACCTGTGCGAGGTCGAGCGGGCGACGTCCCAGCTCAATCCCCGACGTGGCCACCTCGCGGGCCCGCGCAACGTGAAGCTCCCACGGGCCGTCGTCGCTTTCGTCCTCGGCGCCCGGTGTCGGCTCCTCGTCGTCGGTTGTCGCCGACCAGACAGCGGCCAGGTTGGTTTGCTCGAACCAGAGTCGAGTGGCGGTCGGCTCCAGCGCGGCATCAAGTAGCAAAGGCGCTGCCCAGTACCAGCGCTCGTCGATAGGCCCGTCATCGTCGCCTGCGGGTAGCCGGCGTAGCGCGAGCTCGATCTGGGTGACCGCTGCCCCCAGCACCTCGGCCAACCCAGGCGTGCTCTTTTCGTTGAGGCACTCAGCGGCGAGGTGCACCGGATCGCAAGCGCGTGCCAGGAATGAGCTCGGATACAGGAGCGCCAGGGTGGACATCGCGGCGGGGCCGCCATTCTCAGCTCGAGAAAACGTCAGGCGGCGTCCGCGACGCTTCCTCGCGTCGGCGGTATTCAGCCCTTCGCCCGTCCTGCCGACCATCAGGCGTTCCGCCTCGTAGCTCAGGAGCGACGCGATGGCGCGCGGAACGAAGCGCCATGACGAGAACACCAAGCGCTTGGTAAAGCCCTTGACGGCTTCCTCGGCGAAAGCGCCAGCAAGCGCGTAGTACGGGCACGATGGTGGGATCCAGAGCAGGCGATGCGCGCCCCGACCAACCGTATCCTTCACCAGCGATCGTAATCGCCCATTTTGCAGCTTGATCGCCTCGTAGGCGTCGTAGCGTTCGAAAGGGAAGCTCAATGTGGGCGAAGCGCTGAGGCCCTTGGCAATGGCCGCTCGACCGAGCGGCTCTTCGGCGGCAGCATTCAGGTCAATTTTGAGCTTGTACGCACCGTCCATGAAGTTGAGCACGAAGGCGCTGCTCTTCCAGTATTCGATCATGCTCTCGGGACGGCCTACGGCCTCGGCAACGCGCTGCAAGGCGAGGAAGTCTAAGACGTCGCCTTCTTGCAAGTCGGCGGCTGGCTCGACGGCGAGCAGCATGCCATTGCGGTCCGGCGTTGACGCGAGGCGTTCAGTCCTGACCATGACTTGGTGCAGACGCTGCTCGAGTGCTTGGCGCGCGGCCTCCAGGCGCTGCTCACCGCCGGGATCGGCGACCTGTTCAATGGCTGCACCATAACGTTCGAGCAAGGGAATGTGACTCTTGTCGGTGGCTTCCCGACGCTCCAGGAAACGCAGGGTTTTCAAGAATTCACCGTAGTGCTGTTGCGCATCTCCTTCGTGGGCGCCGGTGTACATCTTGTACGGGGTCGCCGACAGCAACAGCACGTGTGCGTCTTTCCATTCGAAGAGCGCACGGGCCAGTTCACTGGCTTCGCCCGAGCCCTCAAGCAGATGAGAAAAACGCTGAAATTCGTCCAGAATGATCAGATCAGGTTCGAGCAATGCGATGCAGCTTTTGGCTAACGCGCTCCGCAATTTGCCGACAAGACGCACCCGCCGCTGGCGAATCTTGAGCGGTGGGTTGCTGCGCGCTGTCGGATAGTGCTCGCACAGGCTGTAGAGCTCGTCTCGCAGCTCCCGGTCTTGACTGAGCTGCTGTCGTAGCGATTCAATGTGAGCCCCTTGTAACTTCGCCGCGTCGCTGATCCGGGCTCGGAACCGTGTCGGGTCAACGTGCCCGGCCAGTACATTCATCGCCGCCACACTCGAGTTAAGATTCCAGCCGGATTCGAGCAGCTGGTAGAGCAGAATCCGTTCCTCGACGTGCCCCAGCCCGTCATTGACCTCGAACGACGTGCCAGGGGTGAACGCGACGAAGTTGACATCCTTGAACGCCGCCGCCTGCTTAGCCAGCAACGTCAAGCGCGAGGCCGGCACCCATTTGTCGTCTTCCATGGCAAGTCGACTCAGGTTCTGCCGAGCGATGTCGCCGTTGGAACAGACGTACACCACGTCGATTCGGTCGACCTTGCCGCGCAAATGCTGGATCCCTTTCGCTATCACGCCCTTGGCAATCATGGTCTTGCCGAGCCCCACTTCATCTGCGACCAAAAAGCGGCGCGACCCCTCAGGCGCAAAAAGGCGCTCAAATACGTGCTCGACCGTGACCCGTTGAAAGTCCTTCAACTTTCCGAGCGTCGCCTGTGGCTCCGCCGTTAGATCTTCCTTGGTCATCGACCTGTCCCTGCCATCGCCTGGCGAGCTGCGTAAATTGGCCCCCACAGCTGTTGTAGGTTCTCACTCACCAGCAACCGACCGGCGTCGGTTCGTGACAGTTCTTGAATGAACCGCTCCACCGAATCTAGTTGTGCCGGGCTAGCATGCAGCGCGCGCAACAGACGTTCGAGCAACGCGCCCTCGAAGGCCCCTCCGCCGGTTGCGGCATCGCTGCGCGAAGCCCGCTCCTCTTCGCCCGCCAACCATTCCGCAGGATCCTCGGCCAGCAGCATGCCCAGAAAGTGCATCACCTGGCTGGGGTCCTTGAACATCGAGGCGAGCACCTGCTCTTCGCGATCGTCGGGTGCGCCGTCGAGTTGAGCTTTGATAACGAACTCAGCCTCGAGCTTCACGCCTTCTTGTTCCAATAAGACCGCGAACGCAAAGAAGCTCGTCAGCGCCTCCAATGAACAGAGGCCGAAATTGGCGACCTGCTCGGCGCCGGAGATGGCTTGCCCGCGGGTACCGGGCAACGTAATGGGTCTGACCGTGATGGCCTCTGCCAAGGGCCCGCGCGTATTGTCGCAGCGCAGCGTGAACGGATAGCCAGCCGCCGACTTTTCCCCAACGGTGGCGGTCCAGCGAGCATCGGCTAGCTGCCGACGCAGGACGCAGAGCTTCAGCTCGAGATCACGCTCAATCTGACTGGTGGGAGGCCCATTGCCCCGAACGTAGGGTTGGATCATTTCGCTCAGTCCACCGTCGAGGAAGCGCTGCACGCCGAGCAGGCTCTTCTTTCCGGTCATCTGGACCAGCATCTCGACATTGCGTGAGAAGCCAGCGGAAGTGGCGTTCGCCGAGCCAGTCCACACGTGGGCGTCCCACCCGTCGTCGACGACATAAAGTTTCGCGTGCAGCCCGGCGGGCGGGGCCTCGACCTCTGAGGGGTCCACCGCTTGAGCATCGCCCTCGTCCCTGTCGAGCGCTTCAGCCAAGACGGCACGCAACGCGAAACGTGACAACGTCTCTTCATCTTGCCCGTCGAGTTGATCGACGCGCGACAGCAGGACGTGTTCCTTGCCCTCGACGCCCCAAAGCTTGAGCCCGCCGCGATCAACGAATGGGGACACCACCAATGCTCGCTGGATGCGCTCTGGCCCCCTGAACTTCTCGTAACCGGAGATCCCGAGCGGATGGAAGGCCAGCGCCTCCACCCCTTCGGGCAACTCGAAACGCACGCGGAGCAGTTCGTCCGCCATACGCGCAACCAGCTTGGCGCGCTCCTTGGATAGGTCAGTCTTCGGGCGGACTAAGCTCGGCAACGCCGCGATGAAGTCGCTCAGCGGGCGGTTCATGGCGATGGCATTGACGCGGTCGGTGAGGTCCCCTTCGAGCACTAGCAGCGTGTCCCAGCTTTGATCGAACGTGAGATTGCGACTGGCGCACAGGAAACGATACCGGACGCCTTGCTCGGGTGCGACGAACCGCAGCAACCAGATCTTCGGATGAAATACCCCTTGCTCGTGGGGGGCGCAGACTTGCACCACGCACTTTTCGAGGTGCACGAACAGCGCGCGATACTTTGGCGGGCAGGCGATGCGCGTCGCGTCGCAAAACACGACCATACGCTCGGCGTGATCTCGAGCGGCCCGCAATAGAGCGTAAGGGTCGAGCTCGCGTTCGGCCGTACCCGTGGCGCTCGCGCGGTCGACCGTCATGTCGAGCAGCGAAAATGCCAATGGGGCGACGAGCAGTGCCGTCAAGTCGAGTGTGAACGTCGTTGCGACCACCCCGTCGACGCGAAAGCCTTCCGGAGGTCGTAGCGCAGCAAGCAGCGTCTGGCGGTCACGCGGAGCGAGCATGGTCGCCTCCCTCTGCCAGACCGGCGTGAATATCGTTGATGATGCGTGTCGTGACCGCCCAGCGGTAGTTCAACCGAGACAGCCCCGCTGCGCCGTTCCAAAGCTCCAGCGCTCGCTGGTTCCCGAGACGCGCTCTGCTCCCTTTCAACGATTGCTCTCGTGCTCGGATCAGCTCACGAGCGGTGGGGCTGGAAATGGCCAGCTCGGGATCGCGCCAGGTCTGCAGCTTCCACCATGAATTGACGAAGTGTTCCGTCGAGCCGCGCACGTTCGCCTGGTCCTTGGCAAGCGTCCAAAACTCGTTGTGGTCCCAACCACTGATCGCGTTCGAACGCGCATTAAGGTCCGCGCACCATTTGTGCAGCTCCTCCCGAAGCGATTCAACGCCCTGATCTCGTTCAGCACCCGGCGGCAGAGCCTCCGTGAGCTGCAGGTTGTACAGCAAGGCGGCGCCGTGCATGGTCTCGGAGAACAAGCGGGCGTGCCCGAGCGTCTTCGACAGTTCGGCGGGCAGCGTCTCCGCTGCGGGATGCAACCACGGCAAGTCACCCTGCATCTTCCAGCTGCCGTTGATCAGATAGCACAGCAGCGATTTTCCCTGCTGGTGGCGGATACGCTCGCGCAGGTACAGCGCTTCCACCCGCGTCAACTTTAGGTCGGCAACCTTGAGCAAATCCTTGGGTGGTTCCGGAAGTCCTGCATGCCAATTGCCACGCGACGAGCCCTCCACGACGTCTTCGTCATCGTCCAACTCGGGTCGCGACAGTTCTGGACGCTTCAGCCGCTGGTGGTAGTCATCCTGCGAACCCGGGAAACGTCGGATACCCCACTTGTGTAGACCCAGCCAGTAGATATTGCTGGGAAGTCGCTTCAACTTGGCGCGGGCACGCGCACCAATCACGCCTTCCGGGTTCTCGGTCGTGCACAAGGCATCGACCAAAGCCAACTCATCCCGACGCGCGCGTACCGCCGGGTTTTCGGTGCCCGTCTTGCTCGCTTCGAGCCCACGGTAGATCCAAGGCACGAACAGAAAGTACCGAGCCCGCGTCTGGATCGTGTTGGTGCCAGGGAAGAACAGGTCGGACAAGCCGTCACGAATACTGCCAAGCCCTAGTTCGTCCCTTGTATCGTTCTCTGCGAAGCGATCGATGGCATCCAGCATGCGCTGGCGCTCTCTGTCCGAATGGTCCAGCCAAGAAAATGTTGATGTCATCGTCCGATTTCCCCGACGCGAGTGAAACGGCAGACAATACCGATATGGAACCGGGCTGTGAATGCCCTTCCCACGAGGTCGGACATTCCCTGGACCACCCAAACATGCGGGTGCGCCTTCGAGAAATTGACAAAGGTGCAGCGCCTGGCCATTTCATGCGTTTGGCGCCCGTCAGGCGCTGCCGAAGGTCGTCCTGAAATTCGTTCCTCCAGCAGCCCCATGGAGATACGCTGCGAGGTCCCCATGGCTGACCCGACCCATTCCTACTACTTGGCAGCGCTTACCGGCCTGCGGTTCATTGAATCGAAGCAGGCGGCGGGGCGACGGTTTGGAGAGAATGCACGGGCGTTGTGGTCCGAGTTTCGTGGCGACCTGACTGACGCGGATCGCATCGATCTGCTGCTGCGCGATGCGGATGTGCAGTGGCCGGGAGCGTTCGGGGCGCGTGAGGTGTTTGCTAGCCAGGGTGTCGCAGAAGACGATGCTTTTGGCTCGGAGTGGCAGGGGCTCGATGCGGTTGACGCTGCGGATCTGTTTCGCAACGTCGAGCGCGCACAACCAGCCGCGGACGCTGTGGGTGTCATGACGATGGTTGCGGCCGCGTGGGACGTAAAGCTGATGCCGTTCGATGTGCCGCCTGTAGGGGCCGCTGACCGTCTGCTCGTGGTCGGGCCAAGCGCAGTCGTAGCCGTCATGAGGCAGTTTGTGGACGTGCGAGATCTGGATTGGGCGGTGCAGGTGACCTGCGTTGCCACGTCGCCCGCGCATCGGCAGCTCGCCGCGATGGCTGGTGGCCTACTGAACATCGCAAAGCCGGCCAGTGTGATCGCGGCGACGCGCGGCGTGAAGGCAAAGCCCGGAGCTCGGCTCGTTGCGTCCCCGGACGCGGCAGCAGAGGATTTGGCAGCGGCGCGGGCCGCAGGAACGGCGAGCTGAGGGGACGGATGCCTCGAGAGCGCAACAGGGACCGGCGATGCTGAGCCAGGCGCGCATCGTGCTGCAGGGGAACTCTGCGTATGCGCACGAGCAAGAGGCGATCGCGTTTTTGCGCAGCGTGCTGCCGGATTCAGATCCGTATCACGTTTGGGAGCTGATTGAGTTCGTGGACCCATCGAGCGGTCGCCTGCACGAGGTGGACGCACTCGTGATCGGCTACGGCGCGGTGTACGTGATCGAGATCAAGAGTGGTTCGGGCGTGTACGAGGGCGACACCGTCGACTGGCACCGGACGCCACCCGGGGAAAACGCGCGCTTCATGGAGCCGCCGCTCAAGCTCGTGAACTTCAAGGCGAAGGTCTTGAAGAGCATGGTTCAGGGCAAGCTGCGCGATCGCGTGCAATGCCCGTACTTTCAGCCGCTGGTCTTCTTGAGCCACGAAAACACGGAGCTCAAGTTTAGGAACTACGGCGACAACTGCGTTGTTACGCGCAAGACGCTGCTCGACGCGCTTAAGAATAATCGCTTCCCGGGTGCCGACAGTCGCGAGCGACCCCGCATCAATACCCCGCAAATGAAAGCGGTGGCTCAAGCGCTCGATTCCATCGGCGTTCGCGCCAGCAAGGGCGTGGCGCGGGTTGGCTCGTACGAGCTGGGCGGCATCCTCGAGGAAGGCTCGGGCTATCAGGACCGCAGCGCCAAGCACGCGCAAACGCCCGGCTTCAATCGGCGCGCGCGCATCTACCTAGTTCCACAGCAAACCAGCGTTGAGCGACGCCAATCACTTCGGCGCGCTGCGGACCGCGAAGCACGCTTGCTGGAGGAAGTGAAAGACCACCGGGGCGTGCTCGGTCTTCGCGAATATGTGACCGACGCGCCGCTCGGTCCCACGGTGCTGTTCGACGCCTTCGACGGCGTGCCGCTCGACGCGTTTCTGCGCAGCCATGCTGACTTGAGTTTCGATCGGCGGATCGAGCTGATCGAAAAGATCGGGCGTGCGCTGCACCACTGCCATCAAAAAGAGGTGGTACACGGCGGTCTCTCTCCGTCTTCGGTGCTGGTGCGCGAAGGTGAGAAAGAGCTGGAAATCAAGCTCTACAATTTTCAGTTCGGGCTCGGTCAGGACATCACTCCCACGCTGCATTGGTCGTCCCTCACGGATGAGCCGTGGGCGCTGTATCAAGCACCCGAGCTGCGCGAGAATCCGCTCGGACGCACGCCGGTTTCGGACGTCTTCAGCCTAGGAGCACTTGCCTACCTGATCCTGACCGGAAAGCCTCCGGCCGAGTCCGTGCTTGCGCTAGAGACGCGCCTGGCGCGCGACCACGAGCTTGATCCGCGCGCTTCAGCGGACGGCATCCCCGACGGAGTTGCCGGTATCGTCACGCTCGCGACCGCCTCCAAGCCGGTCAATCGCGCGGACGACGTCCACGAGTGGCTCGAAATGCTCCTCGAGGCCGCTACAACGCCCGATCCGGTCGACGACACACCGGAGGTCAATCCGCTCACCGCCCGCAAGGACGACGTTCTCGGCAAAGATCTGCTTGTGAAAGGCGTGCTCGGTCAGGGCGCATCCTCGCGAGTGCTCGAAGTCGAAAGGGAAGGGCGCTCCTATGCGCTCAAAGTCGCGCTTACGAGCGAAGACGACGAACGGCTCAAGGACGAATCCGCTACGCTGAGCAGCATTCGCCACGCACGTATTGTGCAATTTGTCGAGCAACGCGCGTTCGCTGGCCGCACCTGCATTCTCATGGCGAAAGCCGGGGACAGGACGCTCCATCGACTGCTCGCTCAAGAAGGGGCCATCTCGCTCGACTACGCCAGCCGCTTTGGTGAAGATTTGCTGCTCGCGCTCGAAGAGCTGGAAGAGCATCAGCTGCTTCACCGCGACATCAAACCCGCCAACATCGGCGTCGGCGCCATTAGCCGGAAAGCTAACCACCTCACGCTGTTCGACTTCTCACTGGCGCTCGATCTGCGCTCGGAAGACCGCGCTCGCATTGGTCGGACCCAACTTAACGTCGGCACTGCGGTGTATCGCGATCCGTTCTTGCGGCTGCGCGGCGTCTGGGACTTCGCAGCCGATCGCTGGAGTGCCGCCATCACGCTCCACGAGCTCCTGACCGGAGTGCGCCCGAGCTTCTCGGTCGAAGGGGCTGCGGCCCTCGAACCCGACGCCGAGCTGGTGTTAGCCGCCGAACGCTTCGATGCGTCGGCACGCGAACAGCTCGTTCGGTTTTTCAGCAAAGCGCTGCACCGCGACCCGGGGGTGCGCTTTGAGAGCGCCGACAAGATGCGTCGGGGCTGGAACACATGCTTCGGCCCCGTTGGTGCAGTCAGCAATGCGCAGCCGGTCGACGCTCTACTAGCCGATGAGCCTGAACCGCTCTCGGACGCCGCGCTTGCTTCCATCGCACCAGAAACTCCCATCGAAGCGCTGCCGCTTTCGGTGCGCGCCAAGAACGCCCTCGATCGCGCGGGTCTGATCACCGCGAGCGATCTCTTGGACCTGCCCGACAACCGCATCTCGGCGGTGCGCGGGGTGGGCAGCCTGGTCGCTAAGCAGATTCTCGACCTACGCGACCGCTGGAAAGCGCTTCGCAGCATCACCGAAGCGCCCGGCAAGCCGTTCTTCGCGGGCTACCGTGGCGATGATATCCTTGTCACCACCGCTGGGCTCGTCGCGAACGGCGCCTCCGCCTTGCGCGACGCGGGGCTCCAAACCTTAGCAGCGGTTGCGGCTGCACCAGAGCGTCACGTTGTTGCTCTGGCTAAGAAAGCTTCGCTCGACGTCGCTGGACTCCGCAAGCTACTCGAACAAGAAAACACGCGCTCGAACGCGCGCCAGCGCCCCACTACCCTCGAGGGTTGGATCGATGCGCTCTTGCCTACCAAGAAGGCGCGCAGTTCCAAGAACCTGCGGATACTATTTGGCCTAACCGAGCCGTTCCTGGCTCGGATCGATGTGCCGGTGGTCGAGGTGGCCAAGGCGCTGGGCATGACGCGCGCCAATCTCTACCTGCAGCTGGGCCGCGAACGAGAGCAATGGCTGCAGCATGGTGGCCTGCCTGAGCTGCAACACATGGCACACGCGCTCCTGGCAGATGCCGGCGGCGCTCTGCCTGTGGAACGCGCCGCAGAAGCGCTTCGTGAGCTGATTCCGAGTGATGGCTCTTCCAGTAAGGAGCTGACGTTGGCCTCCGCTGCCGCATTGCTTCGCATCGTCGCGCAGGTCGAACGCGAGACGGAAGGCGGCGTGGTGTGGGAACGGCTCGAGGGCAAGCCGTGGCTGCTGTCTCAGAGCACGCTCACGCCCGCAGTTCAGCGCCTGGGCGCGGCTGCCGACGACCTGGCGGCGCGCGCCGTGCTCGCGTCGCCAGGCGAGGTTTCGCGCTTACTCTCCGGAGTCGTCGAGGGCACCGCGTTGGCCAGTCTATCACCCGAGCGCCTGACCGACTTGGCCGCGCTCGCCAGCAAGACTGCAGCGCGATCTGCACGCCTGGAGCTGTACCCGAAGCAGCTCGACGCCGGGCGCGCGCTCAAGTTGAGCGCCTCAGTCCTGAGTGGGGAACTTACCCCGCAAGCCATCCAGCAACGGGTGTCGACCCGTTACCCGGAAGCTTCTCCGCTCCCTAGTCGTCCCGAGCTCGATGCCCTGCTCGCTCCCTTGCAGATGAAGTGGGACGAGGCGTCCGCACGCTACGTGCGCCCCGGCGAGCGCCGCAACACCGAGCACACCAGCCTCACCGCTTACCCGAGCCTCACCACGCTCCCCTCTTCGCAGCGCGCGCTAGACCCGCGCTACATCGCACTTGAAGAGTTTGAAGAACGGCTACGCATCACGCGCGATCGCAAGACCCTCAAGGTGCTGGGCGTCGTCGCCAACTACGCACAAGACGCAGCCCTAGCGCTCACGCGCACGCTGGGCATTCGTCGCGTCTCGCTGGACGAGGTGCTCTCGGCCGCCATCCACGAGGTCATAGAAGAGAAGGAGGTAAAGCCAGACACCTTCTACGCGGCGGACCAGGAAGGGCAGGGCGGCAACGATTGGCCGGAGCTGCGCCGAGTTGTCCAAGAGGCCGCGGAACGAGTCGCAAAGAGCCTTTTCCCTGCTAAAGAACCGCTCTTGCTCGTGCAGCCTGGGCTGATCGCTCGCTATCGGCTCGAGGGCTTCTTGCGGCGGCTGCTGGCCGCTTCGCGCGATCCGAATTGCGCCGCGTTGTTCTTGCTGGTGCCTAGCCGCGACAAAGCCGGTGTCCCCCGCATCAACGAAGAGCTCGTCATTCCCGAAGTCGGCTTGCCCCAAACCCTTTGGGTGCCTGCCCAGTGGCTCAAACCTCGCCCCGACGCTGCCTGAAAAGTAACTCATGGCCACCCGACGCAAAAAGTCCACGCCCGCAGATCTAGCCGGCAATACTGACCCGCGTGCTCCGCTCGACGGAGCAGCCCTGCTGGACGTTGCGAAACCACTGCTCAAGGAGCTCGCGGCAGATCTCCTGAAACGCGCGGACGACTCGCGCCCTGTGACCGAAGCGCTGCAGGCGCGCCACGCCCAAGAACAGAAGGCGGAGCGCACGGCCGACGGGTACCCGGAGTGGCGGCGCGCGCTGGTCGAACAAGTGGCGGCCGCCTGGCTCTTGTCTTGCGTGTTCGTGCGCACGCTCGAAGACCGCGGACTATTGGGCAAGAACCGCATCGCTGGCCCCGGCGCCCAAGATAGCTGGAAGGTATTTCTGCAGCTCGCGCCGTCACTCTCCGAGCGCGAATACCTACTGACCGTGTTCCGCGAGCTCGGACGTCTGCCGGCCGTCGCCGATGTCTTCGATGCCCGCCACAACCCGGTCTGGCTCTTGGCGCCCTCTGCCGAAGGCGCGCGCAAGCTGCTCGATCTGTTCCACGCCCCGAACGTCGATACGCCCAAGTTCCGCTTTGGAGGCGAGGACACGCATTTTCTCGGAGATCTGTATCAAAACGTGAGTGAGGACGTGCGCAAGCGCTACGCGCTGCTGCAAACACCACCTTTCATCCAGAGGTTCATCCTTGATCGCACGCTCGAGCCCGCGATCGAACGCTTCGGTCTCGACGACACCAACCTGATCGACCCCACCTGCGGCAGCGGTCACTTCTTGCTCGGCGCATTCGAACGGCTCTTCGACCACCGCTTGCGCATCCAGCCTGGCCTCAATTCGCGCGAAGCGGCCACCAAAGCACTCGATTCAGTCGCCGGTGCTGACATCAACCCGTACGCCATCGCGATCGCTCGTTTCCGCCTCACACTCGCGTTCATTGAAAAGTGCGGCCTAGCGCGGCTGAAGGATGTGCCCCGGTTGCCGCTGCATCTCGCAGTTGCCGATTCGCTGCTTTACAACCCGCACGTCGGGCAACTCGCGCTCGTCGAGGGGACGGATCCTGCGAGGTGGGAAGGTTCGCATCTCTCCCTCGAAGATCCAAATGCCGCCCGCGATGTGCTGTTCAAACAATATGCGGCGGTCGTTGGCAATCCCCCCTACATCACCGTGAAGGACGCAGTTCTTCGCGAGCGCTACCGGAGTTACTACCCTTCGGCGTTTCGAAGCTACTCGGTCGCTGTCCCTTTCACGGAGCGATTCTTCCAGCTCGGTCGCACCGGTGCGCGCGTCGGTATGATTACGGCCAATTCGTTTATGAAGCGCGAGTTTGGTCGGTTGCTTATCGAGAAATATCTTCCGTCCGTGAACCTAGATCTCATCGTGAACACCTCCGGGGCGTACATCCCCGGGCACGGGACACCGACCGTGTTGCTCTTCGCAGCGAACGAGAAGCCGAAGGGCGCCACGGTCAGAGCCGTGCTCGCCAACCGAGGTGAACCCTCCACACCCAACGATCCTGAGGCGGGGGCCGTCTGGTCGAGTATCGTAAATCATTGGCGCGAAGACGGGTTCGAGAACGATTACATTTCTGTCGCACAGGTTCATCGGGACATGTTGAGCAAACACCCCTGGAGCCTGGGAGGAGGCGGCACCTCTGATCTCAAAGAACTGCTTGAGGAGAAGGCTGTTCAGAGGCTAGGCGATCTTTCGACGGCCATTGGACGCTCGACGCACACGGGTGAAGACTCCTTTTTCTTCATGTCTGCTTCCGCCGCAACGAGGCTTGGGGTACCGGCACATGCATTCGTCCCGCTTGTTACCGGCGAGCAGGTGCGCGACTGGTCGCTCAGCGAGGACGAAGTGAGCCTCTTTCCTTATGACAAGAAGACCGGGAAACCTCGGCCACCGACGGGAAGGGATCAGCACCACTATTGGATTTACCGAACGACGTTGCGAGAGCGACAGGACTTCGGGCAAAAAATTGAGGAGCGCGGACTGAAGTGGTTCGAACACTCCATGTTCTTTCCGCAGCGTTTCTTGGGAGCAATTTCGATCGCATTCGCCTTCGTCGCCACCCACAACCACTTCGTCCTCGACCGCGGCGGCAAAGTCTTCAACCGCTCCGCGCCCGTCATAAAGCTCCCTGAAACAGCGACCGAAGACGACCATTTCGCTCTCATCGCCTACCTCAACAGCTCGGTCGCCTGCTTTTGGATGAAGCAAGTGTTCATGCCCAAAGGGTCCACGGCGAGCAATCGCAATCATCCCGACCCGGCGCGAGCGGCGTACGAGTTTGCAGGAACGGCGCTTACAGGCCTGCCGGTGCCGCCCGGCTTGCAGGACTTGGTGCCGTGGGCGATGGAATTGACGAACACTTCCGCGCGACGGAGTTCGCTAATTGAACCAGCGAACCTTAATGTGATTTTAGGTGCGACAAATTCGAGTGCCGACTTTGACATTGCGATCTCTCGACTTTGGTCGGAGTGGGATTTCTTGCGACGACGTCTTGTGTTTCTGCAAGAAGAGATCGACTGGCGAATCTACCGAGCATTCGACCTCGTAGACGACTCGGTGTGTAGTTCGATCGAGCTAATCGAGCGTGGTCAGATGGGCCGACGCGAGCGGCCATTTGCGGACCGAATGGGAACGAGCTTTGTTCGACATGACGGCGCCATGCTTGCTTTCGACGATGCCGAGGTCGACACGGCCTCCGTCGAAATGGACGAAGCGCTTGTTCGGCTCAATGTATTGAGACGAGCCGCGATCGGGCGATCGCCCGAACTGGCGATCATTGAGGACCCTGTTTTCAAGAGGTTGTGGAGAGATACGGAGATGAATGTGCCCGAGGCGCACTGGCGTTCCTCTGTTATTTCAGACTGGCTCTGCGGGGCAGCACTGGATATTTATGAGCGACTAACCCGCGAGGGTAGTCCGGTGCTGGCACCCGTAGCGGACAAGGAGAGCTGCTTGCCCCCGTTGCTCCTGGACTTGCTCGGTGGCCGGTGCGGCGTGCGTCTTACGGAACTGGTCGCGGGAGTGTCAGTCCCGTTCTTGGGCGCCCACACTTACACCGAGTGCGGGATCGAGAAGCACAACGAATGGCAGGCAACCTGGAAGCTGCAGAGGCGCGAAGACGGGGGTGAACCAGTCACTGGGTCAGCTGCTCCGCCCAAGTACGATCAGACAGATTTTCGCGACGGCCAATACTTCAGCCTCCGCGGCAAACTCGACGTCCCTAAAGAGCGCTTCATCTCGTACCCCGGCTGCGAAAGCGACGAAGACAAGGAGCCGATGTACGGTTGGGCCGGTTGGGACCACTTGCAGCGCGCCGTTGCGCTCGCGGGCTTGTATCAAGATCGCAAGCAACGCGAGGGCTGGACCAAAGATCGCTTGATGCCGATGCTCGCTGGCCTGCTCGAACTCTTGCCGTGGCTGAAGCAATGGCACCACGAACCGAGTGCCGAGCTCGGTGGCGAACGCCCCTCCGATCAGTTCGAAGCCTTCCTGAACGCCGAATGCAACGAATTCGGCTTCACCTACGGCGACCTGCACTCCTGGCGCCCTATCGCCAAAGTGCGTGGCGGCAAGCCGAAGAAGGCGAAGGCCGCTGCTGTAGCAGAGGATCTCGCCGGCGAGTCATGACCGAGCGCAACCTCACGCGGCGGGTTGCGGCGTATCGTCTGGAACGGCTGTTCGTCGACCAGGATCGAGATTTGGTGCACGACACCATCGCCGCGGCATTGGCATGGGTTCCGGGCAAAGGGAAGGCGAAGCGTCAGCAGCCCTTCCGCTTCGAGGTGGAGCACATCTCGGGTACCCGGCGCGCCCGCGTACAGCTCGATCTAACGTGGGACATGCTCGCGTTGGAGAGCGCGGTCCCGGGTCTGCGCGACCAGGTGCGCCGTTTGCAAACCGGTCGCTCTGCTCAGCGGGAGCACATCACCGAGCTTGCTGCCTATGCGCTGACCTTCGTGGCCATCTCGGTGTTGCTGCCGGGGCGGCGCGCGCGCGCCTTTCGCAACGGGTCGGCGCCGGACATTCTGTTCGACATCACGCCCGGAGCGTTACGCGGGGTCGAGACAGCCGGGCGCTCCGGTGGCGGCAAGTCGGCGCTCTTGCTAATCCGTAACGGCACGCCTGCCCGCGCAGGGAAGCCAAGGGTGCCTGGAAAGGCCTCACTTTTGGCCGATCGCGCAGATGTCGCGGAAGTTCATCTTTCGTTGTGGTCCGGAGCCCCCAGAATCAGCATCATGGAGCAGATAAAGCCATGAGCACCGCGGCCGAGCTCTACGAGGTCAATCTCGTCTCCAGTAGCAAGCTAAAGCTCCGTGCTAAAGCCGGCCTTGCCGAGGGCACGGCAGAAGCGATCTTCGACGCCTGCGTCTTGTTCCATGAAGCCGCGCGGCTCGAACGCCGGGCGGTTGAGGCGTTGTCACCTTGCCCTCCTGAAGCGCGGCTCGCGGGCTCCATCGAGGAGTGCTGGTGTCTGCTCGAGGGGAGCGATCCGGACGCCGCTGCGGCCGTGTGGAGCCGCATCCTCAGTGAGCAAGAGGATGTCGACCGCGCCACTGCCCAGGCGATGCTGGTGCGGCTCCGACCGCGGTACGACAAGTCGGTCAAGTTGTTCGCGCGCGCGGTCCAGAGCCACCCGGCGCTCACTCAAATTGGGCGAACGCAGGTGTTGGTGCCCACTAGCAGCGATGAACAGAAAAAAGCGCTGCGCGCGCTCCAAACTTTGCTGCAGCAGTTCCCTGGGGTGCCTGGGCTTTGGGCGGGCGCCTCGCGATTGGCTGACGTGACGGGCAATCGTGGCTTGGAATGGGATGCCATCAACCGAGCGTTGCGTCTCGATCCGGACAACACGGCCTTGCGTGCTTCGAGCTTGATTGTTGCCGCTGAGCGCTTGCGACCGGCGGAAGCTGATGAGTACTTGGCGCCGGTTTACTCGACCTTGCACCGAGCCGAAGCCGAGGTGTGCTTGATGCTCGCATTTGGTGAAGTCGTTCTAGCCGAGCGCTCACCCGCGACCCGTACCGAGCGCTGGAAGCGGGCCGCATCGGCTGTGAACGCTGCCTATCCGCAAGCGCGCTCCGAATGGATGACCAAGCTCCTGAATGGCTTGAGCCTGTTTCTCGATGCGGCCATTGCCAAACGCAAGCCCGATCCTGACCTGCTTTACCGCGCTGGCCTCGGCCGCCTCGCAGCGACGTCGGGCGGCAAGCCCATTGACGCCCTACTGACCGAAGCCACCGCACGAGTGGGCGCCATGTATGGCTCCAGCGTAGCGGCCTGAATGAGCTTGAAAAATTGGGGAACATGACCGAACTCAGCTACGTCCGCGACCTCTTCACCCTTCCAATTCAGGTGCACGAAGGCGACTTCGTCCTGAAGTTGACGGAGGGCTTGGCTCATCCGGAAGAGACCGCACGCACGTACGTAGCGACCGAAGCGCTGGTGGAAGCGTTCGACCAGAGCTTGGCACTCGTCGATAGCGCGCTCCGAGACGGACGCAGCAAGGCGACGTACTTGCATGGCAGTTTCGGCAGCGGCAAGTCGCATTTCATGGCCATGCTCAGCCTTCTTTTGAGCGGCAATGAAGCGGCGTGGCGCAACCCGGCCCTGCACCCGCTACGGCAGAAGTTCGACTTCATCGGCAAGAAGAAGCTGTGCCAGCTCAGCTTTCACATGATCGGCGCGCACAGCTTGGAAGAGAAGATCTTCTCGAGCTACGTCGCGTTTGTGCAAACGCAGCACCCCGACGCGCCCATCCCTGGGCTGTTTGCGGATGAAAAGGTGTTCGACGACGCGCGCCGGCTGCTCGAGAGCATGGGCGATGAGAAGTTCTTTGCCGCCATGGGCGGACCCAAGAAGGGCTGGGGCAAGGTCACCCAGGCGTGGAATCGCGAGCGCTTCGATGAAGTGTCCGCCTCGACCAATCTCGAGCAGCGCGAGCTTCTATTCAGCGCACTAACGAAGAGTTGGTTTCAATCTTCAATCACCGAAACACGCCACTATGTCGACCTGGACTCCGGTCTGGCGACGATGGCGCGGCACGCGCAACAGCTGGGCTATGACGGCGTGACGCTGTTTCTTGACGAGCTGATCTTGTGGCTCTCGCATCGCGCTAGCGACTCGTCCTGGCTGCACAACGAAGTGCAGAAGATGGTCAAGTTGGTCGAAGCGCAGGAGAGCGATCGTCGCATCCCGATCGTCAGCTTCATTGCTCGCCAGCGTGACTTGGCTGAGATGGTCGGTAAGATCCACACAGGCGCCGAGAACGCGCGCCTGCACGACTCGTTGAACCACTGGGAAGGCCGCTACGGCACGATCACACTCGGCGATTCGAACCTGCCCGAGATCGTCGAAAAACGCATCCTCACGACCAAGGGCCCCGAAGAGAGAGCAGCACTCGATCGTGCCTTCGAAACGCTACGCGGCGCCGCTGGCTCTGCGTGGAACACGCTGATCGCGCAGCAGGATGCGAGCGCCTTTCACAAGCTTTACCCGTTCAGTCCGGCGCTGGTCGATGCGCTGGTCGCTTTATCCAACTCGCTGCAGCGCGAGCGTACGGCAATCAAGCTCCTGATGGAGCTGCTCGTGGAACACATCCCCGACTTGAAGTTGGGTGAAGTCGTGCGCGTGGGTGATCTGTTCGACGTGCTCGCCGGAGGCGAAGACCCTGCGGACGGCCTGATGCGCAGTCGCTTCAACTCGGCCAAGCACCTGTATCGGCACAAATTTTTGCCGATGATTCAGGAGACGCAGGGTACGAACAACAAAGAGCGTTGCCAACGCCTGCGGCCCGGGCACCCCCCTCGACTCGGTTGCTCGGGCTGCGCCGAGACGCAGTGTCGCAAAGACAATCGCCTAATCAAGACGCTGCTCATCGCGGCACTCGTGCCCGAAGTCCCCGCGTTGAAAGACTTGACGGCGGGGCGCTTGGCACAGCTCAACCACGGCACGATCAAGGTTCTGATCCCGGGAACCGAGACCGCTCAAGTCGCTCAGCAACTTCGCAAGTGGGTCTCGGGCACCACGATTGCCCAGCTGCACGTTGGCAATGAGTCCGATCCCGCCGTGCGAGTCCGGCTCGAGGGCGTCGACTTGAAGCCGATTCTCGAGCGTTACTCGCGCGCGGACAATACGGGCACGCGCCAGCGCGTGATCCGTGATGTCTTGTTCGAAGCGCTGGGCATCGACAAGACCACCGACACCGGCCGCGATGAGAAAATCGACTGGCGTGGCACAAAACGGCACGGTCACGTGATTTTCGGCAACGTCCGCACCATGCCGCCAGCCACGCTGCGCTGCGCGGAGGACCACGATTTCCGGCTGATCATCGACTACCCGTTCGACGATGACGGTAAAGGTCCGCAAGACGACGTCGAGACCCTCGAGCGCTTCACGGAAGCGGAGCGCAGCTGGTCTTTGGTTTGGTTGCCGCACTTCTTTTCGGCATCGGTGAACCAGCTGTTGGGCGAGCTTGTGATTCTCGAGCACATCCTTGGCGACAAAACCACTCAGCGCGACGCGGTCAAAGATCTGAGCATCGAAGACCAGAGCCGCGCCCTTTCGGACCTCGACAACCTACGGGCGCAAAAGAAAGCACGCCTGCACGAGGTGTTGGAGGAGGCGTACGGCTTGCGTACCGCTACGGACGCGGACATCGACAGCTCACGTCGGGTCGAGCAGCACCTGCACGTGCTGACCCCAGGCGCGCAAGTTCCGATCGGTCTGGCTCCGAACCTGGCGAGCGCCAAGGACACTTTGGTCTCCGGCTTGCTCGACGCCCGCTACCCTCGCCACCCCACGTTCACAAAGCCGCTGTCGAGCCAGCGAGTCGCCCGCTTGCTGGAGAAGTTCGCGGAGCTGCTCACCGCAGAAAACCACGTGATTCCGGCCGACAAAGAGCTGCACGGTGAAATGCTAGGCACTCTGGGCGAGCTAGGCATCGTTCGCGTTACAGAAACCAGCGTGCAATTGGTCGAAGATCGGCGGCTGCAGCCACTCGAGAGCCGGCGCGTGCAGCTGGGCACTGAGCGACCGACCGTCGGCGAGGTGCGCCACTGGATAGACGAGGGACGCAAGATGGGCCTCGAGATCGAGGCGCAAGACTTGGTGGTGCGCTGCTACGCACTCTGGTCGCGTCGTACCTTCGAGCTGCACGGAAAGCCATACGAAGCCAAGTCGCCGCTGCACGCCGACGCGACGCTAGAAAAGCCCGAGCTTCCCGACCAAACGGAATGGGTACAGGCGCTCGGTCGGGCCGGCCAATGCTTGGGCATCACGTTCGCCGCGCGGTTTCTGAGCCCCGAGAATCTGAGTCGCTTTCGCGGCCTGATCAGCGAGAAGATCGAGAAGGCTGCTAGCGGATGCGCGGATGCGCCCACGCTATTGGCGAAGCGCAATACAGGGCTCGGCTTGGGCGCCGAAACCGATCGGTTGTCCACGGCTCGCTCGGCCGACCAACTGTGCGTGGCGTTGCGAGGCAAGTCTGGCGTCGAGCAAGTGCGGGCGCTCGCAAGCTACGAGCCGAAAACTGGTCCCGCCGCCGTCGGGCAACACGTGGCGCGGGTGATCGCAACCAGCGGAGCGCTGGGAGACCTGCTCCGTGACGACATCTTGTTTGGAGTTTTCGATCAGCTCCGCGCCCGAAGCGGCGAGGTCGTGGGTGCGGCTGAACTGGTCGAACAAGCTTGTTCTGCGCTCCGCCAAGACGAAATCAACGTCGCGCTCGGCGAGCGGCTGCGAGACCTCGCCCGACAAGCTCAGCGCTTGCTCCACCCGGAAACGAAGGCTCCGGAGCAACAGGTGCTGATGCAAACGCGAGCCCAAGCGCGAGGACCTGCGGCGATTCGGAGCAAGATGAGCGAAATCATGGGCGAGCTCGAGCGCGCCCTAGACGCTGCGAACGGCGAGGTAGAACTCGTGGTGAACGTGCAGCTCACTAAGCGCCCATGACTGACGTCCCCGACCTTCAGTCGCGTGAGATCCAAGACGAGCTGACGCGGATCTACGCCAAGCCGCGCACGCGCCACGTGCACGCTTTGTTCGGTAAGGGTCAACCGGAGCAGATTCGGGTGGACGGCGCTGGTGAATTTGCCGTTGTACCTGTGCGCAGCGAGCTTGAGCTGCGCGAGCTGATGCCACCCCTCGAAGCAACCGACCCCAAGCTAGTGTTCTTGGTGCCATGGCAGGGCGTTGTGCCGCTCGATCTGTCGTGTCGCTTCGAGAGCTCGCGGGTGCGCCCACTCGGTCTAAATCGGCGTCTGCTCTCGCTGTGTGGCGCACGCGAAGTGGAGGACTTGGGGCAGTCGCCGCTGCCCAAGTACCTGCTTCGCGGCGGTAATCTGACCAGGAGTTACCCGATCGCTTCGGGCCGCATCACCGAGGAAGCGCTGTGGGCAGCGTGGCTAGCTAAAGATTGGGAGTTGCCGGTCAGTGGTGGCATCGCACGCGACACGCTCCTGGCATGGGCCGGAACGGACGCGCGAGGTCCGCGCTTCCTTCAAGCGCTCAACCCACAGCATGAAGCGGCGGCCACTGGCGTGCGCGACGCGCTACTCAACCACTTGGGCGCGGCGCTGCCCGGGCTGGGGCCCGTGATGTGGCGGGCCTGGGAGGAAGGCCGCGGGCGGCAGCTCCTGAGCGTTGCTCTCTACTGCGAGAGCCTCGCGTCGAACCAGGATCCCTCGGTATCGATGTGGCTCGGCGAGCGCATCAAACCGTTCTTGGTCGGCGACGAGGTCGCGCAGCGCGGCGAGATCGCGCGGGCGCTGGGCGACACGGCGCCGTTGGCTTTCCGCTTGCTCGAAGGACGCTTGCAGCCTCACGAGCTCGACGGCATTTTGCAGACGGCCGATGCTCAGGTAGACGAGCCCGTCGTGCGCGCCGCTCTCATCGCCAGCGATCGCCTGCCTTGTGCGTGGGAGCTGCGGCTGGATCGGCTCGGCAAGGTGCTGAGCCGTGGCGCTGAAGCGCCGACGATTGATGCAGTTGCGGAAGCCGCGGGCGCTCTGCAGAAGCTGGAAAGCCACGCCGCGTTCCAGAAGTCCGGGCAAACCCGTGCGGTGAAGCGCGGTGAGATGGCCGTCCGCCTATTGGCTTGGCTCGCCGCGCGACCCGACCAGAAGCTTGAGGTGGGCGATACGGACTACGCGGACGCGGTGGTGCTGGGGCGTTGGTACGCTGAAGAGGGCGGCTATGTTGACTGGGCACGGCGCTGGGCGCGCGGCAGTAGCGATAGTGCGCTTGGTGTCGGCGCCCAAGCAGTCGTGGAACGGGTCGATGGGGAACGCGGGCAGCTCGACCAACGCTTCACGCGCTCGCTTCAAAGCTGGGTAGCGGCGGGACGCCCGTCGAACAAGCTCGTTCCAATCGATCAGGCGCTCAAGCGCTTTGGTGTGACGTTCTTGGAGCAGAGCAAGGAACGGCGCCTGCTGGTGTTGCTCATGGACGGCATGGCTTGGGCGCAAGCCGTCGAGCTATTGCAGTCACTGGGCACCCGCGCGCACGGCTGGGCCCCACTGGCTTGGCATGGCATGCACCCAGTGGGCGAGGGTGCCTATCCGGCGGTGCTGGCCAATTTGCCGACCACGACCGAGGTGAGTCGGTCGGCCTTTTTTGCGGGCAAGGAGATGCCAAGCGGCTCGACTCTCAATACGCAAAAAGACCCCGAGCGATTTCGCGACAACAAGGCACTGCAGCCGTTTTGCGACGAGGCGCTGGGCCCCAAGCTACTCTTGCGCGGGGAGGGGCATACGTTGGACGGCTCAGCATCCAGTGAAGCCCTGAGCACCATTGCGGAAACCAAACGCCGCGTGGTCGGCGTGGTCGTCAATGCCATTGATGCGTCGTTGAAGAGCGATCCACAGCAAGCTCACCAATGGACGGTCGACTCGATTCGCTCCCTCTCGGCATTGCTGGATGCGGCCCGGGATGCGGGACGAAGCGTGCTCCTCGTGGCGGATCATGGCCATGTGCCGGCCGATCGGTTGCGCACGTTATCAGCGCCCGGCCAAGCAGGCGCGCGCTGGCGGCCGTGGCTTGGCGACGGCGATGCGATCCAGGCGGGGGAGTTGAAGTTCTCGGGCTCAGGGGTCTACACCACGAAGGGCGCGCACGGCGCGGTGCTCTTGGCCACCGAGGATTTGCGCTATGGTGCTGCCGCCCACGCCGGCGAGCACGGCGGCGCCACACTTGCAGAGGTGGTGGCCCCCTGTGTCCTGATTGGTTGGGACGAGCCCGGGCCGGAGGCGCTGGTCGACAAGGCGTTGAAGCCACGGCCGGCGTACGTTCCTGACTGGTGGCATTTCGCTGTGCGACCAGAGGTCGAGATTCCGCGCACACCCACGCCGCCGAGCGTGAAGAAGAAGAAGGGCGTATCTGAGGCACAGTTGGGGTTGCCCATGCTCAGCCAGGAGCCGCCGCCTCCGCCGCCCGCTGCGGTGAGCCGCACCGAACCTCCGAAGCCCGAAGGTCAGCTCGCGGTGTTTGCCAAGTGCGACATGCTTCTGGCGCGTGCCCCAAATGCCGCCGAGCGCGAGCAAGTCACGCAAGCGGTCGGGCTTTTGCTGTCGCGAGGCGGGGCGCTCGCTGCCGAGGTCTTTGCCCAGCATATGAGTGTACTCACCTACCGGGTCGAAGGTTACGTGCGACGCTTCCAGGAAATTCTGAATGTCGACGGGTACCTGGTTCTGCGCTTCGATAGTGGCACCCGGCAGATCTTCTTGGACAAGTCCAAGCTGGAGCAGCAGTTCGAGGTGAAGTTGTGAGCGCTCCGAGTCCCTTGAAGCGGCGAGAAATCATCGACGCGCTGCGCATCGGTGCGGTTCCACGGCGAGGGCTCGAGCTGTTTGCGGCGGGGCTCGAGCGCTTCGAGCGTGCCATCGATGAAGAGCTGGAAAGTGTTGCAGCAGGCAACGGTCGCTTCAAAGCCGTGCGCGGCGAGTACGGCAACGGCAAAACCTTCTTCTCGCGCTGGCTGGAGCAGCGCGCGCGAAAGCGCGGCTTCGCCACCACGCTGGTGCAGATTTCGGAAACGGAGACGCCCCTCTACCGCATGGAGACGGTGTATCGGCGCGGCGTCGAGCAGCTGCAAACCGAAGAATGGAGCGATGGCGCGTTTCGTTCGCTCATCGATCGTTGGTTTTTCACGCTCGAAGACGAGGTGCTCGGCGCCGGCAAGGTTGACCCGAATCACGCTGAGAGCGTTGCCAATGCGGTGGGCGACCTGCTGGAGCAGCGACTGGCGACGGTTAGCGCGACGCAGCCTCAATTCGCCGCCGCGCTTCGGCGAGCGCACACCGCGCGCGTCCGTGGTGAGCATGCGATCGCAGAGGGCTTGATTGCATGGCTAATGGGGCAGCCCAATATCGGGCAAGACATCACGCGCGCGGCGGGACTAAAGGGGGAGATCGACCACTTTGGCGCCGGCGGATTCATCCGCGGCTTGCTCGAAGTGCTGAAGCAGACGGGGCGGAAGGGCCTGGTGCTCGTGCTCGACGAGGTGGAAACCATCCAGCGCGTGCGCACGGATGCCCGAGAAAAGAGCCTGAATGCGCTGCGCGTTCTGATCGATGACCTGATGCACGGCGCCTATCCGGGCCTCTATGTGCTCATCACGGGCACGCCGCAATTCTTCGACGGCCAGCAAGGCGTGCAACGCGCGCCGGCCTTGGCGCAGCGGCTGCACACCGAGTTTGGCAAGGAGCCGAAGTTCGACAGCGCGCGCGCACCGCAGATTCGTTTACAGCCGTTTTCGCTGGAACGGATGATCGAGGTGGGGCAACGAATCCGAGAGCTGTACCCGAGCGAGCAGCGCGCACGCATCGATCAGAAAGTGACGGACGCCGTCATCACCGACCTCGCGCGCGGTGTGGCGGGCAAGTTGGGCGGTCGCGTCGGGGTTGCTCCGCGTATCTTCCTCAAGCGCATTGTCGACCTGCTAGACCGCGTCGACGAGCACGCCGATTTCGATCCGCGCGAGCACTACAGCCTCGTCATCGAGCCCAGCGAGCTGACCCAAGAAGAGCAGGCCGCCGCGGGCGTCGCACGAACTGTCGACGACATTCCGCTCGACCTCGGAGAGCCGACCAA
Organism: Pseudomonadota bacterium; assembly: GCA_037200885.1. Taxonomy (GTDB): domain Bacteria; phylum Myxococcota_A; class Polyangia; order Polyangiales; family Polyangiaceae; genus PMG-095. The sequence goes on along the minus strand of JBBCIN010000002.1, from coordinate 863,370 downwards.
AGCGGGAACGGACGGTCACGAATGAGCTCGTTTGAGCGCCTGTCTGGGGCGCTCCAGTACCACATCGTCAATACGCTCGGGTTTCCCGAGCTGCGGCCGGTCCAGCTGCAGTCCATCGACGCGCTGCTCGACGGAAAGAACGCTGTAGTGTTGGCGCCCACCGCCGGCGGCAAGACGGAATCGGCATTTTTCCCGCTGCTTTCGATGATGGATAGCGAGGATTGGCGCCCGGTCTCGGTGCTTTATCTTTCGCCGATTCGCGCCCTCTTGAACAATCAAGAGGATCGCATTGGTCGGTACGCAGGCCTGATCGGTCGTCGAGTTTTCAAGTGGCATGGCGACACGGCGCAAGGGCCGCGCCGGCATTTTCTGCGCGAACCCACGGACATCCTGCTGATCACGCCCGAATCTCTCGAAGCGACGTTGATGAGCCAGCGCGTCCCATCGCGAGAACTGTTCGCCGGGCTGCGCGCGGTGATCATCGACGAGGTCCATGCCTTCGCCGACGACGACCGCGGCGCCCACTTGGCGGCACTGCTCGAACGCCTCACGCGGCTCGCGGGTCGCGACGTCCAGCGTATCGGCCTCTCGGCAACCGTCGGCAACCCCGACGAGATTCTGCGCTGGCTGCAGGGCAGCTCGACACGCTCAGGCACCGTCGTCGATCCGGGCGGCGCTCGACGCGCCGCTGAATTGTCGCTGGACTATGTCGGCAGTGCCGAGAACGCCGCGCGCGTCATCGAGGCCCTGCATCCTGGCCGAAAACGGCTGGTATTCGTCGACTCTCGGCGTCAGGCCGAGCAGCTCGGGCATCTGATCGGCGGTCTCGGTGTCCGCACCTTCGTCACTCATGGGTCGCTCTCCGTGAGCGAGCGCCGCGACGCCGAGCAGGCGTTTCACGAGGGACAAGACTGCGTGATCGTCGCCACCAGCGCACTCGAGCTCGGCATCGACGTCGGTGATCTCGACCACGTACTACAAATCGATGCGCCGTCATCGGTCGCCAGTTTCCTTCAGCGCATGGGGCGCACCGGGCGACGTGGTGGACCGCCGAATTGCACCTTCCTCGTCACCAAAGATACAGCCGTGGTTCAGGCGGCAGCCATCCTGCAGCTCTATCGGGAGGGCTTCGTCGAACCCGTCCGCCCCAGCTCGCGCGCTTACCACATCCTTGCCCACCAGCTCATGAGCTTGGCGGTCCAATACTCAGGGCTCGCGCGCGACAATTTCTGGGGCCAAGTCGAAGGAGCTGCGCCGTTCACGGGGATCAGCATCGAAGATCGCAACCGCGTTATCGACCACATGCTCGGCGCCGGCATCCTGGCTGATCAAGGCGGTCGCCTATGGCTTGGTCCCGAAGGCGAGAAACGCTACGGACGGGCTAATTTTCGGGAGTTGTACGCTGTTTTCGATACTCCGCGGCTCGTCTCAGTCCGTGCGGGCATTGAAGATGTGGGAACGGTGGATGCGAGCTTCCTTGCCGCCATCAGCGCCGAACCCGAGCCTGCCGCGTTCCTGCTCGCGGGGCGTACCTGGCAAGTCGTGACCATTGAATGGGAACGCGGCCTCTGTATCGTCAGGCCCGCACCGTCGGGCCGCGCCCCACGTTGGTTCGGCGCACCGCGGTTCCTCGGCTACGAGCTGTGCCAAGCTTCGCGTCGCGTCCTCCTGGGCGAAGTCGAGGACCCCGCGTGGTCCGCACGCGCCCGTCGCGTGCTCGAGACCTCACGCGCAGAATACGCATTCCTCCAAGATACTCCGGCGCCTGTCCTTGAATCCCAAGACGGCCTCGAATGGTGGACCTTCGCTGGTGGCGGCGCGAACCTGCTCCTGGCGCGCATGCTTGAAGCCGAGCTGGGCTCTAAGGTGACCAGCAACAATCACTCGCTTCGCTTCAAGGATAAGGCGGGCGAGAGCGGCGTTGCGCTGCGCAAGGCCATCGAATTGCTGCGCGCCCGCTCGGCTCCTACCACCGACGATTGCGCCCGATTCGCAATGGGCGAGCAGCCCAAGCGCTTCTCGAAATTCGATCCGTGCCTACCCGAGGACTTGTTGGCGCAGCTCGTTGTGGAGAGTTCACTCGATGTGCCAAGCGCACGACGGGCCCTCACTATCACTCCCGGACAAGTGGAGAGGGCAACTCCGGAGCTTGAATCCGCTAACCGAGCAGACACGGTCGCGGTACACACGTCAGGAACGCGCCTCAAGTGCTTGAGCATTCGGCCTGCGTGGGCATGGATGATCATCTACCTCCAAGCGCCGCATTGGAAGGACGTGGAAAATCGGACGTGGACCACCAACTTTCGAGGGCCGCTCCTGATTCATGCTTCGCAAGGTTTAACGCACGATGAGTACGAAGACGCCTGTGCCCTCGCGTTGAGCGCCGGTCAGATTGACCGCTCGCAGCTGCCCGAGTTTCACGAGATCGAGCTCATCCGAGGACGGCTCATTGGCGCCGTACGGCTTTCCAACGTCGTGCCCCCCGGCACCGAAGTCTCCCCGTGGCACGGTAGTGACTCGTACGGCTGGCATCTCTCCGACCGCGTCGCGTTCACGCCGCGTCCGCTGGGCGGCAAGCTGAAGCTGTTCGAAGTCGAACTGACGCCTGGCGAGCTGGCCACGCTGCGCGCCGCGGGCTTGTTGTGAAGGTGCGAGGTCTATCGGCATCGGCGTGCTGGCCGCTCATTTGTCCGGCAAATTTGGGAGAGATGAGGAGCTGAGGACCAGCCCGACGCCAAAGATCAAGCCCACGTGGGAAGAACACAGAGGGAGTCGCCTTGCGCGACAGCAAGCGCAGGGCGCTCCGCTACGCGCAGGGACGTCGTGCTCGGGCGTGCCGGTGTCTTCGTTCTTTTCCACGATGTGCAGGGCCCAATCGCGGCCCATTTCCACGGTGGATTTCTGAGGGAATGAAGCGATCGCCCTGGAGCGCGATATGCTGAACGGGTAAGCATGCCGCGACGACGAACGTTCTTGGGCACGGAGATCCCGCAAAGAGATCAACTTCAGGACGTTCGTCGTGTCGTGGAGGCCTTGGCTGCGTCGCCGGGAGCAATCGCCGATCTCGCGGTGCTCGCGCGCCTATCGCAGCGTCATGCCGACTACGCACGCCACGCTGCTCGAACCCTCGGCTGGCTTTCAGATGACGGCGAGTGGCGTGTAACGGCGTCGGGCAAGAAGCTCATAAGCGAGGCGCCCGGAGGGCTAGGCGAGCGAAGCCGATTTCGGATCGCTATCGAGCAGAGCCCAGTGCTCAAAAGGATTGCGCCCGAACTGCTCGGCGTCCAGCAACCCGAAAAAGCCAAACTGGCATCACGAATCACGCGGTTCTCTCCTGAACTTGGGTCGAAGACGGCGGCGCGTCGAGCACAGACCTTGCTGGCTTGGCGCGAACAGGCGTTGAATCCTCAGCTCCCGCTTCTGGGGACGGAGCGAGCACCGACCGAGGCAAGCTTTTCCCTGCCTTTCGGGCGACATCTGCATCGGATGAATCCATGGTGGCTCGAGGGGCAAACGCCCTCCCTACCGAAAACGACGCGGGATTTGGTGCAGCTAGTCGAGAAGAGGATGGCTCGGGGCTTGGCTCCCATCACCGTTGTTCGCGGCCCAAGACAGGTAGGCAAGACGACGGCTCAACTCCAGGTTATCGAGCGACTCCTTGAGAGCGGCGTCGCGCCCAGTCGCATCATGCGGATGCAGTGCGACGAACTTCACAGTTTGACGTCAGAGCACGAACCACTGCTGACTGCCGTCGAATGGTACGTTGCGAACATACTCAAGCAGCCACTGAACGTGGCCGCGCGTGGCCAAGGCCCGATCTATCTATTCTTCGACGAGGTTCAGAATGTCCCGAGCTGGACTGCGGAGCTGAAGCACCTCGTTGACACGACGTCCACTGCTACTCGGGTGTTCGTCACCGGGAGCTCCGCGCTGAAAATCGCACTCGGGCGTGATAGCCTAGCAGGTCGAATTCATACGATTGACATCGGCACGTTGACGCTTCGAGAGATCGCGTCAATTAGGTTCGGCGAAGAGCTACCCACCGCGTTGGACGCAACGGCCAGTGATCTCTCTCACAAGGACTTCTGGCTTAGGGTGAGGCAAAACGGAAGAACCAAAGCGAAGCTGCGAGCGCGGGCATTTTCTGCGTTTTCCACGTTTGGTGGCTACCCGATGGCTCATCGCTTCGACGATCTCAAGTGGGAGGAGGTTGCCCTTCAACTTAAAGAAACCGTGATCGATCGGGTCATCACCCTCGACTTGCGCGTCAGTGACCGTGGTCGGAACCCCGACGTTGGACTTCTCGAGGAGATCTTTCGCTTGGGGTGCCGGTACATGGGGCAAGCCCCGTCGCCGCAAACGCTGGCCGAGGACGCGAGGCAAACCCTGAACGCCAACGTCGGGGCCGAGCGAATCCGGCACTATCTGAAGCTGCTGGACATGTCTTTGCTGTTGCGCTGCGTTCCGCCGCTCGAGATTCGGCTCAAAAGGAAGAGAGGGCCGGCGAAACTATGCCTCGTCGACCACGGTCTTCGCGCGTGCTGGCTGCAGGAAGTCGTGCCGCTGGAGCCCGCGGCCATGGTGAATCAAGAACTGAGCATGCTAGCCGGACGAATCGTCGAGAGCATCGTCGGAACGCATCTGCTCCACATCCCGAACGTGTCGCTCGCTCACCTGCCGGAGCGGCATGGCGAACCCGAAGTCGATTTCGTGATCACGATTGGCGACCGGCGCATCCCGGTCGAAGTCAAATATCGCCGCAGCATTGATCAGGCCAGGGACCTAGTCGGTCTGCGGACGTTCATGGACAAGACCGCCAACAACGCGCCGTTTGCCATTCTGGTCACGCAAACCGACGTACGGATCGACGATCCCCGCGTAGTGTGCTTGCCGTTACCGATGCTGCTCTCGATGTGACCAGCCGGGCGCGACGGGAGATCACAACGAGCTGCTCGCCGTCGAGCTTCACTGAAGGTCCCGCAGTGCCTCGGCCAGTTGCTGGTCACTCTCGTCGCCAGGCCACTTCCTGAAGAATGCGTCTAGGCCGACCGGAGCGGCAGGGAGGCGCAGGCGCGACGAGGTGGGTTCCACGGTTGGAAGCTGTGACCAGATCACATCACCGGGTGTCGCGGGAAGAATCGAGTCGACCTCAATCGTCAGCGCGTCACCCGAGGGTCGAAAATTGATCGAGCCCTCGAGGACGACGTCGGTGCCCAGCAGTGCCTTCAAACGGTCCTGATCAACTGAACCCGCAAAGCCGCGGACGATCCGACCATCCGCGAGACGTAGCGCCATCGTTTTCGTGCTGACCGTGAGCATGTCGAGCACGCCCCGCACACGAGAGATGCGCGCCGACGGTGTTCCTTCGGCCAGGGTGCGGATCACCTGAGCCGTATTGGCATCAAGGACGACGCGCGTGTGGCCTGCTCCTGCCAGAGTCAGGCGCGTCCCACCCTTGGAGAACAACCCGCCGGTGCGCGCGAGCACATCAAGCACGCCCGCGTCTAGGCGCTCGCTGTCTCGCCGGCCGGCGGCCGCATCTTCCGCCGCGTCGAGGAACAAGTCGAACGCGGTTGCTCCGGAATCGGTGCCCGACGGGAACAGCGGCTCTTGGGCGAATATCTCAGGAGCCACGTCGACGAGCGGGCTTGCCCGGAGACCCAGCGCGAGGGACCCACCTTCAAACTTGGTGATACGGCAGTCGGCGGCCGCGGCGACCCACGAAGGTTGAGCTCCGCGAGCGACACTGTGCCCCTCAGCGGCCAAACGAGCGGAGCGTTGCGAGCCTTCAAGCAGCAGATCGCAGAGGTCGCGAAGCACGGCCATGGACAGGTCGCGCGCATCCACGCCTTCCAATACGACTGAATAGTCCTTCTTCGCCGTGACGATAGGCCCACCCTAGCTCGACTCCACGGCCTCGACCAGGCCGCGGATGGGTCCGACGGGCGCCAAAAAGCCCGGTTGGCTCGCAGTTCCGGCAGCGCGGCCAATAGTGCGGACAGCGTGCCCACTATTACCTGACGCGCTCCTCCGAAAGTCTCGCCAGTGGTGAGACTTTCGCGCGAACGCGGATTCACTGGGCTCTTCTCGCGATCGGCTGGTCGAGCGCGGTTGCGTGGGAAGGAGGTTTCCGTCGACCATTGCGCTCGATCGAATGCGCTTGCCCATGGAAAATTTGGTAATACAATGTCTTCCATCCCATGGTCGACCTGACCACCACCGTCTGCGTCAAATTCCCGCCCGACGATCTGGCGATTCTCGAAGCGCTCGAGCAATTCGAACGGCTCAAGCGATCAGACATCGTGCGGCGCGCCGTGCGCGCGTACGCGGCGCAACTAGGTGTTGAGACCGAGCAGGGGACGAAACCCAAGCGACCTAAACCAAAAAAGTAACCACAGAGGTGGGGCCCGCACTGCTTGCAACAGTCGGACCCCTGGCCACGGAAGGTATGAGCCTCCATGACGACTGCGACGCTATCGCTGAATACGGACTCGATCCATCATCAGGTGCGCAAAACAGCCGGGGAGCTGTACGCGGGCGCGGAAAACGTGCGGCTGATCGCCGCAGCATTGGGCGACAGGGTGGGGGAGCTGCCTGCCACCGCCGGGCCCGAGGCGCTGCGGCAGGTGGCCGCCATCGTGAAGACCCACTCGGCCGGTGTGCTCGCAAGCATGGCTGGGCTTGCGAGCAAGGCGGAGCGGCTGGAGTGCATCGCGGATATTCGTGATGCTTGTCAGCCGGCTCCGAGCGTGGACCGCGAAGAGTAGGCGCGGGAGTGCAGGCGGATCAGAGCTGGGTACCGCGCTCTGATCCGCTCTTCTGCGCCCATTTGGCTCTCGCGCCAATGCTCGCGGCCCCTGCACCACCTTGAGGGTTCTGCACAAAGGTAAAATAGGTTTATTCTTTACTGCGTGCCCCGCCGAGCCGCTTCAGGCCACCAGCCGGACCGCGATGCCCTGTACGACATTGCGGCTTCTCAGGCTGGCTATTTCTCGCTCGCTCAGGCGAGTGACGCGGGCTTCTCGAAGCAGCTACTTCAATTCTACCTGCGCGACGGTCGCGTCGACAGAGCGGGCCGCGGCATCTTTCGCCTGCGCCACTTTCCTTCCACGTTCGGTGACGAGGATCTCGTTCCGATCTGGCTGTGGACGACTCAACTCGGCGTCTTCAGCCATGTGACGGCGCTGGCGCTTCACGATCTGTCGGATGCTCTGCCGGCCAGGCATCACGTGACGGTGCCGCTCGCGTGGCGAGCACGCCGGCTTCGAACGCCACCCGGCGTCGTGCTGCATTACGCCGATCTCAGAGCCGACGAGCGTACGTGGTCGGGCCCGGTGCCTGTCACCACACCACTCCGCACGCTTGAAGATGCTGCGCGCGCCTCGCTCGACGCAAACTGGATCGCGCAAGCCACCGAGCAGGGCGCTAGGCGCGGGCTGTTTCTTCGAGGCGATGCCGCGTGCGCGGTAGCGCGCGGAGAAAAGCAGGCAGCGTCATGACCACCGCGTACGCTTCCACAAGGGATTCAAGCAAGCACTCGACGTGCACCCGAGGGTTCGGGAAACGCCCGCCGGAGGCCAATTCTTTAAGGCGAATCGCGGGAACGAAAAAGTGTCATCGCTGGTGACACAATTGCCTTGGGCTCGGCACCCATGGAAATCCACCAGTTTTACGCGGTCTGCCGCGATGGTGCTCGTCAGGACATGGCCTCGAGGTAGGGGCGCATCACGCTTTCGACCCGGCACACCCGTGCCTGTGTGAGTAGACGTCCAATGGCCGCGCCACGGCGGCCGCGCCAGGTTCTCAGCGCTTCGAGCGCAACATCCAGGCCGAGCTTACTGCGGTACTTGAAGGCATCGGCGATGCTCTTCTCTGCGCTGTAGACGCGCAGCTTTTGGCCGTCGACCGTTGGCGTCTCGATTGCGCTTGTGAAGGCAGGGCCCGAGAACCAATGAACGCTTACGGGTGGATAGTCGATGCGGGGCTTCTCGGCACCGCGGGGGAGCGCAATATCGACGGCGTGCGGAATTTGGGTCGTGAGCTCGTGGTAGGCGAGCGCAGAAATTAGACACACCACGCCAGCGGGGACGCGAGCCGCGACTGTGACGAGATCCGGCGCCTCGAGTTCCGGCAGCGATGCAAGTCGGTACACGCCGCGACTGAGCTGCGTGATGGTGCCTGCATCGCGGAGCGCGTAGAGGTTGCGGCGATTGAGCCCGGCCGCTAGGGCTTCCGACATTCGCAGCACGCCGCCGCGCTTGCGGAAGATCGTTTCGGGGGAGCGGATCTGCTTCGTCACCGGACGACAATATACCAGCATATAGCAATATATGTAGGTATATTGTCTCGCGGGTACGGCTCGAACGGCTCGGCATCATCGGGCAAGACGGCGAGCCAATCTCACGCGAGCTGCGCTCGGATATCCGTGACTGAATCGGACACAACGCGCGAGACCATTTGCTGAGGTCGCTCAGGTCAAGTCGAATTGCGAAGGCCGCGTGCGCTCCGCCATCGTGAACGTTCGCCGTTCGGGGGCGATCGGATCGGCGTCGAACAAACCTCAATTGTGCAGCAGCTGCTGCACAATTGGCGTCCGAATAGGGGCGAGCACGTTCGCGTCGAGGAGGACCTTGAACGGAGCCGCGAGCATGGGTGCGACGAGCCTACTTCAGCTCTTCGTATCCGCCATACTCTTCGCTCAGGCTCGTCAGCTCGTTGAGCTTCGACTTCCGATCTTCGTCGCGCTTTGCCTTGAAGTGAAGGAGGTCCTCCATGCGTACTCGTCGGTGCTTGCCTGTCTTCGTGAAGGGGATGTTGCCTTCATCGAGTAAGCGCACGAGATATTGCCGCGAGACATTCAGCAGATCCGCCGCCTGTTGCGTGGTGATCTCCTGCTCGGTTGGTACCACGGTGACCGCATCCCCGCGGGCGAGCACCTCGGCCACGCGGGCAAGGACATAGAACACCGACTCGGGAATCGCGATTCGCTCGCCCTTGGGCCCAGCGAGCTCACAGCGCGGCCGCTTCGGCGCGTGCGCTAGCCCGCCGAGCACCTTCGAAAGTGCGACCACGGCGGCCTTCTGCTCCGGTGGCGCCGCAACCGGCGTCATCCTGAGGATCTGCTGTTCGGTCGAGGTCATGGCCTAGGCTCCTGAGCCAAGGGTAGCCATATTCGACTCAAACGCAACTTGTAAACGACGCAGACGCAACCCAGCTACCGGCTATTACAGCACAAAATGCTGTCATACCTTTCCTGAGGCCTAGGCTGGGAGCTCGTTGTGCAGGTCGGGACCCAGATCGCGCCTTCGCACATGCTGTCTACCGTCAATCACGACTTGCGAGCTCGAGTGAGAGGCTGCCAGCCTCGTCGGCGCAGTGCCTGACGGAGCAGAACGCGATCGGGATTGTTCATATCCATCAGCTGGACAGTGGTGCGTCCCTCAGGAGTCAGTCCGGCGATTCTTGCCTCCACGGCTGCGAAGTGCTCGAGCCAGGAGTGGCGACGGGGATGATACAGCGGCACCATGTCGCCCGTTTCCGGGTCGATGGACGCGATGTTCGGGCCCTTCTTCTGATTGCAGCGGATGCAGCACAAGCAGAGGTTGTCGACATCATCGGAGCCGCGGTGTTGGCGGCCAATGATGTGATCAATTTGGTGAGGCAGCACGGACGCGTACTCGGGCAGCGAGCAATACTCGCACGCACCTCCGGCGCGCTGCCGCACGAACTCGCGAGTCTCGTCCGGCAGACTCACGAGGCGACGCGTACCGCTAGAAGCTCCTCCGCTTGCAGCTTGAGCAAGCTGAGGGTGTCGTTGAGCCGAACGAGCTCAGAGTACTCCGCTTGATCTTCAGCGCTGAGCGTGCCGTCTGCACTCTTCCGCGCGAGCTCCTCGACCCGCGGGACTACGTCTTCGCGAACTGCGTCGAGTGCCGTGTCGAGGAGGTCAAGGGTGTGCTTCTGCATAACGCTTCCTTACCGAATCAGGGAAGAGCATGCCACGCAATGTACGTCAGAACAAGAACAGGGCTCCGCCCGAACGGCGGAAGCGGCGGCAGCGAAGCGAAGCGCGCTGCCATCCCAATGTGCCAGGCCAACGGTCACACGGTCACCCGACAAGTGATTGGTGATCACCTGTAAATACCTAAATTCGACCGTTTTGAACACCTAGAAGATCTCATACTGCAGCCGCGCCCGCGCATTCACCACGCTCCCGCCCACATTGAAAATCGACACGTACTTCGCTTGGCCCGGGATCACGATGCCCTCGCCAAGCGCGTTGAGATACTGATCGAGCCGCACTGCCGCGATTTGCTCGTCGCCCGGCAGCGGCCCGCCCAGGAAAATCAGGAAGTTTCCGGCGGTGAAAATCAGATCAGCGCCCGCAGGACTCGATGCGATCACGTGCGCCCGCGATGCAAACGCCGCAATTCTCCGGGGCGGCGTTTGCCCCAACGCGACGAGCGAGAGCGGTGTGGGGTCGGTCCATTGCGATTTGCCCGGCGCCGGTCCTCGCCCGAGCATCGCGCTGAGCCGCAGATCAGCGGGCGGTTGGGGCGCGGCAAGTGCGTCGAGATTGTAGGTCGCGACGACGTTCACGGCGTTCATGGGGAGCGAAATCTGTGCGCCTTGCACCCAGTCGATCTTGACGACCTGCGTCGCGCCGCCTGCGCCGAAGTTGATCTCGGCTTCGACTTCGAACGCGCGCCCACCGCCTGGCCAGTCTTGCTCGGAGTACGAGATCCCGAGGGTGAGCGTGTAGACCTCCGGCGGGCCGAGCTCATCGGCTTTGAGGATGGTTTGCCGGCTGTTGGCATCGGGCGCGAAGGCTTGTTCTTCGCCGAGCTGCGGGTAGTTCGACCACCAGCCCTGGCGAGGGACGATGGTCGCAACCGGCGGGATTCCGGCCTGTGCTGCCGGAGCGATGGGAGGAGTTCGTTGCATGGGAGTAGTCCTTTTCTGCAGTTGCTGCCGTGCACCGCTCAGCGGGGAACTCGCTTCAACTCAACCAACGCGCGTTGGAATTCACGGAGTAGGCGGACGTCCTTTGCGCATTGCCCTCGTTCGTCGAGCAGCAAGCGCGTGGCCAGTTCCTTTGGCTCCGAGCCGAACTCACCAGCGAGCGCTCTCGCAGCGCGTGTCGACAAGCTCGTACACTCCGCCTCGTCGCGGCGCGCCTGCTCACGTTGCGCCACGATCGCGGCTTCCGTGTTCCGCTCTGCCGCTTGGAAGATCGCGAACAACTCGGTGGCGAGCGCGCGATCAGCGAAGCAGCGAAGTCGATCGAGGTCGCGTTGCGATTCAAGTCGCAGCGTTGCATCGTACGGGTAGGCTTCGGCACCGCTCTCACCGGCGCCCTTGCTCGACGCTTTGCCGAGTGAGGCCATTCTTAGCCAGCCTCTAGTCGTCTTTGGACGTCTTCCAAGACTTTGGCCAGCCGCGGACTCAGTTCACCAGCCATTGCGGCGGCAAGGTTGCGGCGCACGACCTCCGCGCTGAGCGAGGCGAGGCCTAGGGATTTGTTGCGCCACCAGGCCTGTTTCGGCATGAATTCGGCCACGCGCTCGAGTTCTGGCTGCGTGAATCCCGCGACGTACAGCTTCAAAATCGCTCGGACGCCCGGGTCGCTGTCGTGTTCGCCGAGGCGCTGCTCGGGCAAGCCGGAGCCCCGCGCATAGGCTTGCGCGACGCCGATCACTTCAGGCCATCGCTCAGGGCGGGTCGTGGCCGCGAGGGCGGGGTGGTCGCGTAGCGCCGTGGCGCGGTCCTTGATGCTGGCCTTCTCGCGCTCCTCGGGGTCCCGCAACAAACCCAATTGATCGTCGTCGCCCTCGCCACCCGTCTCGGTCGCCAAAGAAGCGCCTGATGTAACGCTCGAAGTAGCGCTTGTAACGGCCCTTGTAACGCTCGCTGTAACGGCGCTCGCGCCCGAAGATCGATGAGGATGGACTGTTTGTTCGTCTTTCTGGAGATCTAAGAAGCTCCCAGAACGCTTGAGATTTCTGGATCCGCGCGAGGCCGTAACGTTACCTGTAACGGCTTCGGTAACGGACGAGGTAACGCCTGTAACGGGGGTTGTAACGCCCGATGTAACGGGGCTCGTAACGCTCGACGCAACGCCAGGCGTCGCGTTCGCGTCGGTCTTTGCCGCATGACGCTGGCGTTCGCGGAATCGGCGTACGCGCTCGTTGGACGCCCTTGCTGAAGTGTGCGTGGCCGCCACTTCCGCTTCGGCCGGCACCGCCATGCGCGGCTCCCAGGATTGCGCAGCCGGTAGATTGTGCACGAAAAGTGAGCGAGCGCCGCCTGCCAAGAAGCCGTCGCGGCGAAGCAGGAGGATGGCCGCCCGAACGAGCTCGGCTTCGTCGGGGTGCGCGCCAAGCGCGATCAAGAGCGCTTCAACCGGATCGTCCGAGTCCCGAATCAGCGCTCCATCATCCTCCGCAACGCGAATCAAGTAGTCACGCAATCCGCGAGCCATGACCGACCAAAGCCGCTGCTCAAGCGCCTCGCGCAGATACAGCTTCCTCCACCGCTCTTTTGGCCAGTCCTTCATGGCGTGAGCAACTCTTCGATCAGGTCGTCCACGGTCTTCGGCGACATCCCAGGAAACGCGCGCCGCACTCGTCGCCGCACTTGCAGCCGCGCCAAGTCCCCTGACAGCGTGTCCCCGAAGGCAGCAACGAACGCGACGCCGCAAGCGATCGCGTGCTGCCGTCCCACACGAAGCGTGAAATTCTCAGCTTCAGTACGGTGACTCATCGTGCAGTCCTTTCAGCGTCGCGCTGTGCTTGAGCTGCTCGAGCGCCTGCTCCTCGATCTGCCGCACCCGCTCGCCGCTGATCCCCATAAACAGGGCGACCTCGTCCAGCGTGTGCGGCCCCTCGTTCGCCACGTCGATCGAGCAGTCGTGCGTCGGTCGATGGCTGTGCTCCCAGTACCCCCGATGGGCGAGGTGGTACCTGCACTCGGTGTGCTGGCAGCCAGCGCCCGGAGGTCCGTCTTCCACGCAGCCGTCCAGCGCCGGGTATCGCCGAACCCCGCCGTCACCGGGCGATTCCGCCACCGCCGTCTGAGCCGGCAGAACCCGCAGCACGGCGTTCATGACCGCCTCGTGCCGGGCCGCCCGGTCACCACCTGGCACCCCCCAGCGCCTCAGCCATGTCCGCCAACGCCGCCTCCGACGCGACGTCATCCCTCTCGTACGCCGCCTCCAGTGCCCGCGCCGCGGCGAGCGCCGGACGCGCCGAGCGGTCGAGCACGGCGAGTCGCTCCAACCGGTTTATGCGATGCTGGTTGGCATCGAGCAGCGTGCGGTGAAACGTCCCTGAATCGTCCTGAAGCGTCCTGAGAGAGGTCGAGACCGAAGAGGGCGAATCGTTTTGAGGCTTAAAAACAGCTGTTTCGTGAAGAGCCGACTCGTTGCCGAGAATTCGAATCCCTTCTCCCGCTCCGAAAAACCTAAGCAGATTCAACCGGTTAGAGGCGACGCCCTAGCCGGTTTTTTCGTTCTGGGGGCCACCTGGAGACCCCAGGGGGCCACTTAGGGGGCCACCTACGCTGTTTCGAGCACCGCCCTTACCGAACAGGTTGATCACCTTCGCGATGCCTTCACGCTGCTCTTCCGGAGCGATGCTGCTGTACAGCTCTTCCATCTCATCGGTGCCGTGACCGCTGACGCTCTTCTTCACCAAGCGGTCGACCTTCGCGAACCTCGCAAGGTCGTTGTAGGTCCGCCGCATGCCTCGCTGGCTGAAGCTCGGAAGAGCTAGTTCCTCGGCGACGTCGGCGAAGGGTTTGTTGAGCACCGTCGGTGACCGAAAGCTACCGACCGTCGAGGGGAAGAGCAGGTCAGAGTCCTGCTGCTCGGGCGTCCGGAGCTGCTGCTCGATGTGCCAGGTCAGCACGTCGAGGACCATCTTCGGCACGGTGATCGAGTACCGCGTCCGCTGCTTGGTCATCTGCATGACCTCTTCACCTCTGGTTTGAGACCGGCGGATGAGGATCTTGCCCTCGTCCCACTTGATGTCGGCCTGAGGCCCGCGCCTTCGGAGAGGGCGTAGGCTCGACGGTCTCAGCCCGGTTGCGAGCCCCAAGAACGCCATCGCGTAGTGCTGCGGGTGGAGTTCACGGAGCCGTTCGAGGAACAGCGGCACCTGATCGGGGTGAAGAGCGTTCGGTTCTTCCTCCGTGTAGGTGATGTGGTCGTCCGTGTTGAAATCGTCGATGTCTTCGGTGGCGAGGTGGGTGAGCGAGAACTTCCGCTTGGCAGCTTTCGTGATGACCCTCAAGATCGAGAGCCATCCGTTGGCGGTCGTGGGCGAGTAGTCGCCAGCTTGGATGAGCCCGGCTATACCGAGTTTCCATTCCTCGATGTGCGACGAGTGCAACTTGTCGATGTACACGTCGCCGAAGCCGGTCACGAACTTGTCGGTCTTGTCGCCGTGGGTGCCGGCGATCAAGTGCTGCAACGTCGAGCCCCACCGGGTTCGCCCGGCAGCGCTCTTGATGTCGCCGATCGTAACCTTGTTTTCAAAGACCTGTGCGGCGAATTCGCTGAAGCGCGTCTTGGCTGCCAGCGGTAAGGCAACGCCGGATCCGATCCGGTCCGTTTCCGCCCGGAGCCACTGTAGGGCTTCGAGCGGATCCTTTGTGTCGAGCGTCTTCTTGATCTGGATGATCTTGTCGGTGCTTGGGTCGCTGACCCTTGCTCGAACGTAGTGTCCGTCGCTCGGCGTCTCGTAGATGTTCGGGTACTTGGTCTTCTTGAACTTGCTCGTGTCTGCCATGTGAGTTCCCGACCGAAGTCGAAGGATGCCAAACGCAGGTTCGGCTTCCAGATACCGGCCATCGCCCGGCGCCCGAGAGATTCTGGTCGGCACCGATAGGGTCGAACCGGTCGGGCTTCTGGCGGTTGCCTAGCGACGTGCCTTTTGCAACCGATTTGCCGCTGGTGCGACAAGCCACGAGACGAAGCTCCGTCCAGCTTCGTGTGGCTGGAAAGCTCCAGGTGCAATTCCGAGCTGAAGGTTTGCCCCGATTTGGAACGAGGTGATGACTGCCGTTACGGTCTTTGCATCCAATTCGCTTCGCAACAGACCCTCTTGAATGCAACGGGTCACAATGTCCTCCACGATCGCGCGCCACGTACGCAGCATCTGGTCGAACGCGCGTCTGATCTGCACATCACGGCGCGACCGCAACATGATCTCTTGCATCACGGCATCGACGTTCGAATCCACGCGCCGGCCACGAGCTTGGCCTCCGAAGAGGTGGTACAGCTCATCGAGCGCTGTTGCTCCGGCCGGCAACGGCGCATGCATCGTCTTAAATAGATGCGCGACGTATTCTACGACCCCAGCGATCAGCGCCTCTTTCGTGTCGAAGTGGTAGTGAAGCGTCGAGATATTGATGCCGACTTGCGCGGCGATGTCCCGGGTACGTAGACCTTCGAGCCCCTTCGTCGCGATCAGATCATACGTCGCGCGCACAAGCTCTTCGCGACGGTCGGTCGGCTTCGGCGGAGGCTGGGCTCGGCTCTTCGGTCCCTTCCGTGTGCTCGCCGGTGCTTCAGGCCCCACGTGTCGCTCGGCTTTCTGGGATACGCGCTTCATTCCTCAATCACCTGATTGATCAATACTGGATCTCTGCGTATTCGACGAGAAAAAACGACATTCGTCGGACGGTCGCTTGACGATTTGCGGTCGCTCGACCAGGATTCGATCAAGTGATTGATTGGTGCGCATCGAAGCGAGCGGGTAGCCAGGAAGAGTCTGGCGTGCCCGCGTCTTCCGCCGGAGTTACCGCCATGAGTGAGCCGGCCATTGGTGTTTGTTTCCTAATAGTTTGTGTCGCGATGTTGGTCGCGGGCTGCGGTGTGGAGCGCTCCGAGCCTGCACAGCAAGCCAGCGTCACACCGCCAGACGCGGGCGTTCTCGGTAACTCTTCCGGTGGTCCGGGCGGAGCAGGAGCGAGTGACCTAAGCGGCGAGAACACGAGCTCCGAGGGCGGAGCACAGGAACGCGACGCGGGCAGGATCGATTCGAAAACCTGCAGCCAGCTCGACGCAGGCGGCCGACGTCTATTGTCTCAGATGGGGCTCTATTCCGATATCCCTGCACAGGAGCTCGCTCAGGGCGTTATCCCGTTCGAGCCTGCGCACGTCCTTTGGGCGGACGGAGCCGACAAGCGACGCTTCCTCAAACTTCCGCCCGGCACTCAGATCGATACTTCCGACATGGACCATTGGCAGTTTCCGGTCGGCACAAAGGTCTTCAAGGAGTTCGCGCTAAACGGCCAGCGGCTCGAAACTAGAATGATCGAGCGGGCCGCCAAACGGGCGACGGCTCAGACTACTCTCTTTCTGCGTTCATTTGGCGGCCAGACGGTTGCGACGCAGTGGAAACCACCGAGGGCGCTGCAAACGTTCTCGGCACGACGCACGATGTGCCGAGTTCGAAGGACTGCACCTTGTGCCACAACGGCGAGCCGGGCCGGGTGCTCGGCTTCTCTGCGATTCAGCTCTCGAAGTCAGGACCGCCACCGACGCTCACCTCGCTCGCAAGCGCTGGCTCGTTGACAGTGCCTCCGCCAGCCGGAGTCGACTATCCAGTACTCGGGGACCCGGCGACCGCTGCGGCGCTTGGGTATCTGCACGCGAACTGCGGGCACTGCCACAACCCGCATGGCTGGCCCGGCTCGTTCTTGAGTCAACATCTGCGCCTGAACGTTGCGGAGCGAACGCTCGAGACAACCGCCATCTGGACCAGCACGGTGAACCAACCGACGCAGTGGTTTCGCGCGGCCGGGATCACCGATCGCATCGTCGCGGGCGACCCGGACCACAGCGCCATCGCGTATCGCATGGCTGACCGAGGCGACTCGGCGCAAATGCCTCCCAAAGCAACGAAGCAAGTGGACTCCGTGGGGCTCGCGGCCGTTCGCAGCTGGATCTCAAGCCTGCCATGATTGGCAGGACGCCCCGGCCCCGATTGAGACGAACGGAGAACGTCAGAGTGAACGAGTCTTTCACCAGTTACCAAAAGGTTGTCGTAGGCCTGCTGGCCTTCCTTCAGTTCACCGTAGTGTTGGATTTCATGGTGCTCGCGCCGCTCGGGCCACTGCTGATCGAAGGGCTGCGAATCACGACGTCGCAATTCGGGTTGCTCGTCTCGGCGTATGCCTTCAGCGCCGCGACTTCTGGTCTACTTGCGGCTGGCTTTGC
The DNA here is from genome assembly GCA_037200885.1 of Pseudomonadota bacterium. GTDB lineage: Bacteria > Myxococcota_A > Polyangia > Polyangiales > Polyangiaceae > PMG-095. The sequence continues at coordinate 846,146 of JBBCIN010000002.1, read as the reverse complement.
TGACCGTTTCGATCGGCGGCGACTGCTGCTCACCTTTTATGTCGGCTTCATTCTGGGTACCGCGCTATGCGCTGTCGCGACGACCTATCTCGCGTTGCTCACCGCCCGTCTGATTACCGGGTTCTTCGGCGGCGTGGTTGGCTCAATCATCTTCGCGATCCTTGCTGATCTCATCCCTCTTTCGATGCGTGGGCGTGCGATGGGCTTCGTTCAAACAGCGTTCGCGGCATCGCAAGTTTTGGGAATCCCCATCGGCCTCTCTCTCGCAACCCGATGGGGAGTTAACGCAGCGTTTGTGTTGGTGGTTGCTCTAGCGGTGCTTGCCGCGACAGTAATCGCACTGAAATTGCAGCCAGTTGTTGGTCACCTTCGCGGTGCGAACGCCGGAAGAAGCCCGGTCGCCCACTTGGCCAGGACCGCGACCCGTCCGCGCTACGTCGCGGGTTTTTCCGCAACGATGTTGCTCGCAACCGGCGGATTCATGCTGATGCCGTTCGGAAGTACATTCCTCGTGCAGAACCTGCACGTCTCCATGGCGCAACTGCCCGTCGTCTACGCGGTGACCGGTGTGACATCGATCCTGGCTGGACCGGTGCTCGGTCGGGCGAGCGATTCATTTGGCAAGTACCGGACCTTTGCCGCAAGCTCCGCGGTCGGCACCGTCCTCGTTGTCCTATATACTGGGCTCACTGCCGCAAACCTGGGGCTGGTGCTTGGGTTAAACGTAGCGTTGTTCTTGTGTATCTCGGCGCGGATGGTCGCCGCATCGGCACTGACGTCCGCGTTGCCGGCGCCAGCGGACCGTGGTGCGTACATGTCGATCAGCTCGTCACTGCAGCAGCTAGCGGGTGGCGTTGCTGGGTGGGTCGCAGGGTTACTCATTCACCAAGCTAAGCCTACCTCTCCGCTCGAGAACTACGCGCGTCTAGGGTGGATAGTTGCGGCTGCGATGGTGATTGCGACCGGTTTGATGTTCAACGTGTCGCGGTTGATCACGCTTGAGATGGCGCGCCAACGACCGCTTGGCGAGAAGTCACTTTGAGCGACGTGCTCGGGGAGTCAACGTGAAAATCTCGATCGACCATCGTTTCAGAGGAATCAATCGCGAAGCCTACGAGCGTCTATTTTTCGACGACGCTTTTAACGACGCCATGATTTACGTCGCAGGCTTCAAGGCGCGTGAGGTTTTGGAACGCCGCGACCACGGTGGACGCCGTTTTCAAAAGCTCAAGATCGTTCCGGATCACGTGCCAGCCCTGGTCCAGAAACTCGCGCAGGGCGAATTTTGGTACATCGACGAGACATGGTTCGACCCTGAGCGGCACGTCGCCGAGTGGACCAGTCAGCCTTCGCTGATGACAGAAAAGCTTCGGCTGAGCGGGCAGATCCGATTCCTCGAGACGCCCGACGGTTGTCGTCGAATCCTCGACGTAGACGTCACGGTCAACATGTTTGCAGTAGGGGTCTTCGTGGAGAAGAAAATCGCCGAGAGCTTGATCGAGTCTTACGAAAAAATCGCCGACTTCACCCAAGATTGGGTGAGTAGTCATCCGAACTATCCAGCACCTGCTCGGACGGAGTGAGGCCAGGCAGATTCCGCCCCGGATCAGCACTGACTTTTTCGAAATAACCCCATCAACCGATTGATTGCAACTCTTATGGCTCTCGTAAGTTGGTCAGTATTTTGCGCCAAAGCGCTTCGCCCGCGAGGTGCCGTAGCGTTGCTCTTGCTGGCCACGTCAACCGCCTGCCAGGTCGATACTGCGCACCCGATCGCGCCGCCTGGATCGTCTACTCCCGTGAACAAGCTATCGGAGTTGGGCATCTTCGTCGGCAATCTGGCGGACCAAGTTCCGCGCGCCGACTTCTACCCGTACGACGTGAATGTCTCGCTCTACGCCGACGGGGCCTCGAAGTTGCGGTTCGTCTACGTTCCGCCGGGGACGAGCCTCGGTGCCACGAGTGATCGATTCTCGGTTCCCGTTGGCGCGTACATCGTCAAGACGTTCTACTTTCCGCGCGACGCGCGCGATTCGACGCGCGGCCGGCAACTCATCGAAACGCGTTTCCTCGTCAAACGCGCCGATGGCTATCTCGTGTCGACCTACCTGTGGAACGCCGATCAGACTGATGCGGTCGCCTCAGGGGGCAACGTGAACGTCCCCGTCTCTTGGATCGATGAAGACGGGGTCGAGCACGACGATCACTTCCACGTGCCCGGAACTTCTCAGTGTCAAAGCTGCCACGCCGATCGTGCTCTCGGCCTGCGTACGCGACAACTAGCCGGTTCGACTGCCGCAACGCAGGGCGAGCTCGAACGTCTTGTGTCGGAAGGCGTGCTCGACCGCCTTCCGGAGATCACCGAATCTCTGGTTGATCCCTTCGGTGACGGGTCAATCGATCAGCGCGCCCGCTCCTATCTGGATGCAGACTGTTCCCATTGCCATGGCGAGGGTGGGAGCGCCGCGGGTACCCACGTCTTTTGGGATCTGGAACATACCGGCCCTCAGGAGTTGCCGTTGTGTCGCTCCACGCCGAGTGTCGGGGGCGCCGATCGAGTCATCGTCCCGGGCGATCCGCAGAATTCCGCATTCCTGACCCGTATGCGCTCGAACGACCCGTTCCTGCGCATGCCTCGCGGACCGACGCACGTCCCCGACGGCAAGGGCATCGCGGTGCTCTCAGATTGGGTCCTGTCCATGACGCCGGGTGGCTGCGAATGAGCCGCCGAACCGCGGTGAACTTCTATCGCCTGCTCGTGAGCGCAAGCCTCCTCTGCCTGGCTTGCGAGGCGCGGGCCGCCGAGCCCGACGAGCGCCGCTGGGGAGTCGGCATCGAACTCACGGCGCTGAGCTTGCCGCGAGGGCATCTGGGGTCAGCTCCCAATGCTACGGAGTACGCGGTGACGCCGATGGTTGTCGGTCGCTTTCAGGTATTGAAGGCTGTCGCGGTCGCTGCGGGGTTCGGCCTCCCGCATCCCAGCATGGGCCTCGGCGGCTGGGTTGCAGGTGAAATCAACGCACCGGTCCTCGCGAACGCGCACAAGACACTCGCGCTTTCACTGTTCCAACAGACCGGACTGCAGCTTGGATATGCGGGGCCAGACTACTTCGCGCGGCACGGTGACGACTTTGTGGGCTACCAGTATGCGGTAGCCGGTCCACTCGCCTTCGCGTTCCGCCTCCCAACGGGCGTCTGCCTGCGTTGGGCCGGTGGATACATCGACTCCTACGTGCAGACCGTACCCATCATCGCGCTGACTCCATCGTCCGAGCTTTTCTACGACGTGTCCGTAGGCACACGAGCGCGATTCTAGCGGCACTCGTGATGAAAACCGCCACGGCGACTCAGCTGGCTTTACCTCAACCTCTCTCACCCAATAACCGAACGAGCCTTCCATGAAACCAAACCTCCACGTGACGATCATTGGCGGCGGCCTAGGCGGCCTGTGCCTGGCGCAGGGCCTCAAGAAGGCGGGCATCGGGTTCACCGTTTTCGAACGCGACGAAGATGCCTCTGCGCGGATTCAAGGTTACCGGCTGAGCATTACGGCAGACGGGTTCGAAGCCATTTACAAGAATTTGCCCACAAAGCTTTGGCAACGCGTCGAGGAAGCTACTGACCCCTTGAAGGATGGAATGTCTCTGGTCACCGAGCAACTGGACGAGCTCATGTTCATCAAGGCACCGGCGCCCGAAAGCGAAGTTCGCCGCTTTGGTTCGATCAGTCGCGTCGCGCTCCGTGAGATCTTGCTCGCCGATCTGGGCGACGACGTGCAGTTTGGAAAGCGCTTCTCTCGCTACGAACTGCTGCCCGATCAGAGCGTGCGTGCGTTCTTTGAAGACGGTGCCGTTGCGGATGGCCAGCTTCTGGTTGGGTGTGATGGCGTCAACTCCAAAGTGCAGCCGCAATTTCAGCCCTCCGCCGGACGCGAGGACACTGGTGTCTGCGCGATATCCGGCAAGATCCCGTTCCAAGGCGCTTCTCTCGCCGATTTCCTGTCAGCGTCGGTTGGAGAGTCGGCGGTGATCATCGACAAGCAACCGCAAGGGATGTTTCTGGGCAAACATCAACTGGAAGAGGACCAAGGCTCGTATCTGTTTTGGTCGTTCGGCGGGCCACGCGAGCGTTTCCCCGCCAACCTCGACGCGCTGCCTCCGGACGGTCTGATCCAACTGGCGCAGCAAATGACGAACGGTTGGCATCCACGGCTCCACGCAATGATCGGGAAAGCTGATCCTGCGACTGTCCGAGTGCTGCGTTTCCGCGCATCCAAACGGGTGGCGCCCTGGCGTCCCAGCACGGTCACCCTCCTCGGCGATGCGATCCACAGTATGCCTCCATCCGGAGGGCTCGGTGCCAACACCGCACTGCGGGATGCATCGGCTTTGTGCGAAGCGCTCATCAACAATAGCAGGGGACACGGCACACTTGTGGAGGCGGTCGGCGACTATGAGAAGCGGATGTTTGAGTACGCTTTCCCTGCCATTGATGAGTCGATGAACAACCTTCGCAGAATGACCCGTGCAAACTTGTTCGCCCGTCGCGCCGGACGCATCGGCGCCAAAGTCGCGGGAACTCTGCTCGGAATGAAGCGACCGAAGCATGTCGCGCACTAACCGTTCGACCGGAGCGGCGAAGATCTCTCTCGCCCGCTTGCCGGGGCACGTCATGAAGTTCTGGCCCAATGCGATAGCCGCTCTTCTCGTCTCGACACAGGCCGTGGCCGCCGGCGCCGCTGGTCCCTTGTCCGTCAGCCTGCAGCTTCGCTCGAGCAAGGGAAAGGCTGCGTGCGAGAACGGCAATGGCAAGCTCGATAAGGGAATGTTCGGCATCCGACCGAAGGCGTGGTCGCGTCGAATCACGCCAAAGGGCATTTCGGTCCGCCCAAATGGGACGACGCGAAGTTCAAGTTCTCAGGGCGACCCGCTCACGTCGACCTGAAGATGGACTACTAAGCGACTCGAGCAGATCGTCAGATCGTCAGATCGTCAGATCGTCAGATCGTCAACGACGTCGCATGCCGATCGGAGACGCAAACGATCTGATGACCGCGCTTCGGGTCGCGGCATGGCGAATGAGCCGCGGCCGTGGTGAGGTGAAGGCCAACGTCGGGCGACACTCGAGCGTCAGCCAACATCGTGGCTCCCTCGTCGATCACCACGACCCGATATGCGAGATTGGAGAAGCTCGTTGCAGCGTTCCACGATCGCGTCCGGAAAGAGACAACGGTCAGAATCGTTCCGTCCGTGGGCGTACGTCTAGCTCCAAAGTCCAGCATGTCGGATCCTGAATCTGCAACTGCCAGTAGGCCTCTGCGATGGCGTCGGGAGACAGAACCGTCTCCGCGGCACGGTCCGGAGCTGTCGCGCGGAGTGTAGGCGTGTCGATCTGCCCGTCGATCACGACGTGCGCGACGTGAATCCCACGCGGGCCGAGTTCGCGTGCCATCGATTGCGCGAGCGCTCGTAGGCCGAACTTACCTACGGCAAGGCAGGCGTATCCTGCCGATCCACGGAGTGAAGCCGTGGCGCCAGTAAAAAGGAACGTGCCGCTTCCCCGCGCAAGCATGTCTGGTAGGACCTGCTTGGCTGCAAAGAACGCACCCGTGCAGTTGACGCGGAGGCATCGCTCAAAGTCTTCTGGGGAGGTCTCGACAACGCTGCCTCGCTGATACGCACCAGCATTGTAGATAAGGACATCCGGCGCACCCAGAGCGATCTTTGCGCTGTCAAACGCGGCAGCGACGGAGACCGCGTCACCGGCGTCGACGATAACCGAGAACGCCCGTCGCCCGAGAGACTCGACCTCGAGTGCGACCGGCGCAAGGCCAGCGTCGCTCCGTGCCATCAGCACGACGTCCCAGCCGCCGCGCGCAAAGCGGCGCGCGAGCGAAGCCCCAAGTCCCGGGCCCACCCCGAGCACAATCACTGTCGGCATTCGCGCCTACCTTTCCTCAGTCGGAGCAAGGCTTTTGCCCGCTCGGAGACGCGTCACGAGCACCAACTCCCAAACGGCGAGAGCGAGAAACGACAATGGGATGATCGGCGGCTTGATCCCAAGCGGGAGCACTCCGGCCGGCACGCTCGGCTGGAGATGGACATAAGTGGCGACGCACATGTTCAGGATGAGCCCAAGGCACGTCGCGACGACGAGCTTTTGTCGATACCGACCGAGTCGCGCCCTCGCGGCAACGGACACGATGAAGGCCGTACCGATCGAGAGCTCGCCCGCGATCCCCATGGCAAACGAAGGCGCCGGGAGGTGGCTGTTGGCGATCTGGACCTGAAACCAGGAGTGGAATGGCTCGAAGAACTTCAAAAATCCGAACATGAACATCGTCACGCCAAGCGTGAGCGCGACGGCGTTGGCGATTCTCTGGTTGCCTGCGTTCATGCCGATCCCTTTTCGTGAATTCATGCCTGCACCTCTTCACCGACGCGCGCGCCGGCCCGTGCGGCCGTGCATCGCTTTGCGTCGCAAGCGATCTTTTTCCCGTCCGAACGCGACGGTATTGAGCACCAGCACTGGGTAACCGCAACCGCGGCCGCGCCGAGGTCGCACCCGGGGCTGCTATCTGTTACATTCTGTACCGTATCGCATTCAATAGGGCAAGGCGTTTTATGCGCACCAGTACAAAACCAGCGCCGCGACGCGGCAGACCGCCATCCTATGACCGAGATGTTGCGCTTCGCGCCATTCGCGATGTCTTTTGGGATCGGGGGTTCTCGGCCGCATCACTTGACGACATCGCCGCTGCCGCGGGCATGAACCGGCCAAGCCTGTATGGAGCCTTTGGAGATAAGCGCGAGATGTACCTCGCGGCGCTTCGGATGTTCTCCGTGGAGTCAGGGCGCGAGATGCAGAAAGCGCTCGAAGCGCCCACGCTTCGGGATGCGCTCGAAGCATTCTACGCCTGGGCGATTCAGGAGTACGTATCGGGCAAAGCGGGCCCCCGCGGGTGCCTCGTCATCTGCACGGCGGTTACTGAGGCCGCCGGCGACACGACGATCCGGTCCGCGCTTGCGGCGATACTGGCCGAGATCGATTCCGTTGTGGCCGTTCGAATCGCAAGGGCCCAGGACGACGGGGATCGTTGCATAGCCGGTGATCCGAAAGCCTTAGCGCGGATAGCGACCAGCGTGCTTCACAGCGTCGCCGTGCGCGCGCGGGCCGGCGCGCGCCGAAGCGACCTCTTGGCGATTGCGCGGGCCACGGTCGAGGTCATAGTCGGTCCGACCTCGGGCGTCGCGCCCGTCCGCCGCGCAAACCTAACGAGGTAAACGTCTCGGTTGGCCGCCATCCTCTCGCTGACACGTATGGACTTCGTGTCAGCTCGAGCCCGAACACGCTTCGGGCGAATAAAGCCCTGCGTCCAACCCTCTAACGGCGGCCCCCGCGGACGACCACAGATGTTGAAACAAGCGATACCATCCAACGTCAGGCGAGCTCGAATACCACGTAGCACATCGAGAGCCAAAATCTCACGAGGCGGCGTGTCGTCATTCTGAAAACGCATCGACAACGACGAGCTCGAAAGAGTCATCCGAGCCCTGCAAAAACTCGACCCCACCTGCGCAATGAACCCGCAGTCGGGCTCCGTCGTTCAGGCCAAAGTAGCGTGAAGCCAACGACAACACTTCGCGGACCAGGATCTTTCTCGATAGCCTGAGTGAGCATCTTCGAGCCCCCTCACGAACCGAGACGCCGTCGAAGAAGCGCGACCAGTGACGATAGGTAGGCGTTGATGAGGGCTTTCACCGCGTACCGTTCGGCGTGCCCCGACGCGGCGAGCCGTCCCCTTTGCTAGAACACGTTCGTGAATCGAGAGACGCCACCATCGGCGACGAGCTCTTCTCCGAGCATGAACGACGATTCGTCGGACGCGAGGAAGACGGCCACGCTCGCGATCTCTTCCGGCTGTGCGAGTCGCTTCATCGGCAGGGTTGTCTTCAATCGCTCCATTACGGCCTTGGCCTGTTCGGGAGAGAAGCGCTTTGCAATAATCCCGGTGTCCGTTCCGCCCGGCGAGATTGCGTTAACTCGCACGCCTCGTCCGATGAGCTCTGCAGCAAAGCTCTGCGTGAGTGACCGAACGGCCGCCTTGCTGGAAGCGTAGGCGCTCACGTTCGCCCTGCCGAGCTGGTTTGCGATGGACGTGGTGAGGATCACCGAAGCGCCCTTCCCCAACAGTGGCAGGGCTTTTTGAACCGTGAAGAACGTTCCCCGGACGTTGGTCGCGAAGACCGCATCGAATTCCTCGCTGGTCATCTTCTCGATCGGAAGCGACGCCCCCGGGATCCCGGCGTTCGCGAAGAGGATGTCGATGCGCTCGAACTCGTCCCGGACGCGGGCAAAAAAGGCGTCCAATTCGCCCAACTTCGAAACGTCGGCGCGCATGGCGACGGCGCCCGCGCCCAGCAGATCCTTTGCCTGGTCGACGTTCTTCTGCTCGCGTCCTACGACGACGACACGTGCCCCTTCTCTGAGAAACGCCTTGGCCGTCGCCAGACCGATGCCGCTCGTGCCGCCCGTGACTACCGCTACCTTGCCTTGCAATCGATCCATGGTGAAACCTCGTCTTGGTGAAGCATGTGGAGTGCACTGCCTTTCAGAGTTGCGACCAACCCCCGTCGACCGGGAGCTCGGAACCGGTCGTGAACGTCGCGTCAAAGGCGAGGAAGAGGACGGCCTTCGCGATTTCCTCCGGCGTCCCGAAGCGCTTCATCGGATTAATGTCGCGCAGGTGTCCAGTGAACTCGGCAGCCACGCCTTTCGCAGGGAACATCTTGTCGACGATCGGCGTGTCGATCGGACCGGGCGTCACCGCGTTGACGCGAATCCCCCGAGGAAGAAGCTCAGCGGCGAGCATCCGAGCGAACGATCGGAGCGCAGCCTTAGCCGCTCCATATGCGGCTACGCCGGGCATTCCCTTAACGTTTGCAACGGGGGTCGCGAGGACGACAGCGCCTCCCCAATTCATCAGCGGCGCGAGCTTCTGCGCCGCGAAAAACGGGCCCTTGGCGTTCAGGTTGAACATCTCATCGTAGATGGCCTCGGTCGTGTTCTCGAGTGGTGCGACGAGGCCGAAGCCGGCGTTGACGATGACCACCCCCCGTTTCGCTTCGTACTGTGCCATCCGTACTCTCCTCGCGACGTCAGGGGCGCCTTGCCAATTTAGAACTGTTTGGTACGATAATAGGGCGGATGGTCAGGTGCAAGGAGTTTTGAACTAGATGATTCAAAATGACGCTAGGCCGCGTGGACGACCGCGCAGCTTCGACGAGAGGGACGCGCTGGAAAGGGCGACCCAAGTGTTCTGGTCGAAGGGCTACGATGGAGTGACGATCGACGATCTCGTCGCCGGGATGGGAGTAGGACGGCCGAGCCTGTATGCCGTCTTCGGGGACAAGCGGACATTATTCTTGCGCGTCCTTCGGGCGTACGCAGAGACGAAGGGCGCTCATGCTGCGAATGCACTCCTCTCGCCGAAAGCTCTTCGCGACTCGCTCGCCAGCTTCCTGAGGTATGCCGTAGAAAGTGCGACCGAGGAAGGCTCCGCCGTGGGGTGTCTTCTCGTGTGCATCGCGCCGCTCGTGAACGACGCTGAGGTCCGGCAGTTCCTGCGGAACGCGGCAGCTGCCGCCGTGGCGCTAGTGGAACGTCGTTTCCGGGAGGGGATCGGCGCAGGAGAAATCCCGTCTGACTTTCCCGTACCCGCGCGCGCGAGCCAGGTTATCGACCTTTCTCGCGGTCTGACGATACGTGCGCAGATGGGCACGCCGCGCAAGACGCTCCTCAAGGATGCCGAGGAAGCGGCTGACCTGGTGCTTCTGCCGCGGGAGACTAGCCACGGGCCGGGCGGCACCGCTCGCAAAGCCCGTACGGTTCGCGGCCGATGATCGGATTACCGACATCGAGAAGTGATTCCTTGGGGAGGTGAGAACAATGGTCTTCAGCAGCCCGTCGATTGGGGTCGGCGTCAGCAGTGCTGCCGGGCGGCCATAGTCCTATGCTTGAAGACCATACAAGTCACGTTCCAGGACCAACTGCACCGAAGGACCAAGACAATGGCGTTACGACCGGGCTCACACTCGGTGATCTGATCCGCATTGCGGTCGAGGATCACGTTTGCCGCCTGGAGGCCCGCCTCGGTCGCCCGTCAACCTCGAAGAGCACGAAGGGGCGTTGGCCGTGAGCCCAATGGATAAGGTCCGCCACCTCCCCAGGGTCATGCTGCGTATTCCGGGCATCGTGATCAAACAAACCGCGTCATCGTGATCGCGCAGTCCGGCGCATCGTGATCGGAGCGAAGCGACGTGCTTGGTTTGGGGTCTGGTCCGGCGTTGGTTGCTTCCTGTGATGGGACTGAGACGCTACGTGTTGACGTCGGGGTGATCAATCGGCGTTGGAGTTTCCCTTGACTTTGCGGCGAGAGGGACCTTCGAGGGCGACCTTGTGAGCGCCGTGGAGCACACGATCGCAGATGGCGTCAGCAACGGTAGGATCGCCGAGGTAGTCGTGCCAGCGCTCGTGCTTGAGTTGGCTGGTGATCACGGTGGCACGCAGGCCGTAGCGGTCTTCGAGAATTTCCAAGAGGTCACGCCGGCTCTCTTCGGTGAGCGGCGAGATGGCGAAGTCGTCGAGCACGAGCACGTCGAGCTTGGCGAGGCGCGTGAGAAACCGTTGGTAGGTTCCGTCAGCGCGTGCGAGGCGCAATTCGTCGAAGAGACGTGGCACGCGGCGATAGAGAGCGCGAGATCCTTTGCGGCATGCCTGATGCGCAAGGGCGCAAGCGAAGTAACTTTTGCCGGTGCCTGTTGCTCCGGTTACGATCACCGTTTGATGCTCGCTCACCCAGCGACAGGTCGCGAGTTGGCGAACAACTGCTTTCTCGAGCTGTCGCTCGCGCGGGAAGTCGATGCCTTCGACACATGCGTCGGTGATGCGAAGCTTGGCGTCTCGAAGATTTTTCGTGAGCCGCGTGTTGTCCCGCGCGAGCGCTTCTGCCTCAACGAGCAACGCGAGGCGCTCGTCGAACGTCAAGGTCAAGATATCGGGAGACTTATCTTGCTCGAGCCAGGCCGCGGCCAAGACGCGCAAGCGCAATGAGTGAAGTTTTTCGATCGTGGGCTCTCTCAGCATGGTTTTCTTTCTGTTTGGGTTTCGTTGTTAGGTACTGGGTCAGTGGTAGTAGTCGCGACCGCGGACATTTTCGTGCGTCGTTCCGGCTGCCGCCGGTTGCTCTGGCGATGGCAACGGCTGCTGGTCGAGGTTGTGCTGGAGGATCGTGAGCACGTGTCGGTAGCTCCGTGCGCCAGCGAAGAGGGCGCGTGCGCTGGCTGCATCAACGCGGGCATCGCCGTACTTCTTGGAGAGACGGAACAGACCGAGACAAGAACGGTATCCCCACTCCGGGTGCCGGCGCTCGCGCAGGATCACCTCACACAGCGCGCGCGTATTGCGACCCACCGTCTCTGCCCACTCGAGGATGCGCGATGGGGTCCACTCCGCGTGAGCACGATGCGTACTCGGCATATGCTCGGGGTTGGTCGTGCGACCATTGCGAACGTGACTGCGCGCGTGACAAGTGACGCGGGCGCCGAGGTGAAAGATCTCGATCGAGCTTGCCGTTGCTCGAACCCAAAGCTCTTGTCGAAGCAGTGTGTGCGGCGCCGAGTAGAGGTGATGATCGAACTCGATGTGATAGTCGATATTGAGGCGAACCGCCTTCCAGCTCGAGGCTTGAAAAGGCTCAGTCGGCAGCGGTCCGAGCGCAGGTTTGTCGAGCCGCTCGAACAGCTCGCGGCGACTCGCGTTGTATGTGCGCATCGGTCGCGTGTTGATGATCTCAGTGAGCTCGAACAGTCGGCGATTGAGGTCGGCGAGGCTCGCGAAGGTTTCGTTGCGAATACGAGCGAGCAGCCATCGCTCGGCGACCTGGACGCCGACCTCGACCTTGGCTTTGTCCCGGGGAGACTTCGGTCGCGCCGGCAAGATCGTGGTGTTGTAGTAGCGGCCGAGCTCGGCTGTTGTGCGTTGCACGGCAGGGTCGTAGCGACACGCTTTGATGATCGCGCTCTTGAGCTGATCGGGAACGATCGCGCACGGTACACCGCCGATGAAAGTTAGCGCCCGAGCGACGCTCGCCGTGAAGTCGGCGACTTGCTGCGTCCGCGTTGCCTCCGCGTAGGTGTAGTTGCTAGCCCCGAGTACGGCTACGAACAATTCGACCTCGATGACTTCACCCGTCAGCGGATCGACGAGTCTTGGTTTCATCCCCGAGTAGTCGACGAACAGCTTGTCGCCTGCGAGGTGTACTTGGCGCATCACCGGCGACTGGCGTTTCAGCCATTCACGGTAGCGATCGCAGAACGCCGAGTATCGCAGCCCTTCTGGGTGCTGTGCGAGGTACTCGACGTGGAGCAGCGCGAGCGTCACTGCGCGTCGTCGGAGCTCCAGATGGATGCACGCGCAGTCGGGGCCTGGGCGAACACAAGACGTCGGGGCCTTTGGATACAGACACGCTGCCAGCTCGGCGTCCGTCATCGCCTCAACAGCCGCAGCATCGATGCCGAGCGACCGCGCGTCGCTGTAGACGCTGTGGACCTTCCCGGCGCTGACGCCCACCGCCGACGCCACCTGCCGGTGGGTCAGCCCGAGCACGAGCTTCTGCCTAAGGATCTCTCTGAGAACGTGCATGGGTAGTCTCTCCGTTGCCATTCCCGCCCTCTAGGCGGGTCGGGGCCGGAGACCCCAGATGCACGTCGTTGGCTCGCTAGCCGAACGTGATCACGACGCGCCGTTTTGTGTGATCACGATGCCGGAATCGGTGATCACGATGCGCCGTTTTGTGTGATCACGATGCCGCGGAATCGGTGATCACGATGCGCCGGAACACGCAGTCATGCCCTTGGCTTAGGTCGCCAGGGAAATTCTGTTGCTCGACGCCCACGAGGTCTACAAACTCGCTCGCGAGGGACAGCTTGCTGTGGGGCGTTCAAGATCGGAACTTCAGTAAGCTTCGCAGGTCGCCGTCGGTCGGTCTCGGGGATCGTCGTGGACCAGGTCGAGGGGCTGCCGAAGCGAGACCTGAAGAAGGCGAGGCGCTCGCAAAGCTCGGTCGCGAGCTCGTCAGCCTCCTAGAGCCGCCCGCTGTGCACGGACTTTTGCCGCGCGACTGCCATGATTTACTGTAGGTGACTAGGCCAAGAACGTAAATTGGACAGCGAACCGCGCAATCCAATGTGGCTGCGCACAGCGCACACCCGGAGAGCCAGAGACCTACCGCTAAACCGCGATGACGACTTTGCCGACTGTCCGCTTTGTTTCGACGAGCTCATGGGCGGCTCTCATAGTATCGGCGGTAAGGCTTTTCAGTCGTGTAGTTGCGATTGGTCGTACTCGTCCTTCGAGCACGAGCCATCGAGCGCGTGCGCCTTCTCGTAGACCAGGGCCTTCATAGAGCGAAGCGCTCCGTGAACGTGAGCCTGATTCCAGCGAGCGGGCTGCCGAGCTGCTGCAAGCGCCGACGGCCAAGGACCCGAGGTCGACGGCGGTGAGCCCAACTTGCTCGACAAGTTCCGAAACTGACCTCTTCGCGTCGTTGTCGTCTCCGGAGAGAAAGAGAACTTCGCGCCTCCTGCAACTACTCGACGCTGCGGGCGGCGACGCCCTCGAGGACGCGCTCGTCGAGGTCCTTGAGCGCGGCACGATCCATATCGGCGCTGTACGCCAAGTCATCGACAGGCAGCGCTCCGAGCGCGGTCTGGCTCTGCCACTGACCATTCCACTGACACCGAGCGAGCACAGCGACCTCGTCGTCACCCCGCACGCGCTCGCTACCTACGACACCCTCAAGAAGGACGAAAACCATGACCACTGATCTCACTCCCATCGAATTGAAGGTCCGTCTCAAGGCGCTCGGCCTGTTCGGACTGATCGCCTGCTGCGACCAAATCATCGACAAGCCGTGGATAAACGAGGTGCTCGCCATCGAGCAGCGCGAGCGCCAGAAACGCGGCCTCGAGCGACGCATGCGCGACGCGCACGTCGGCGCTGCCAAACCGATGGTCGACTTCGATTGGTCCTGGCCAAAAAGATCGACTGGCAGGCGATCGGGGAGCTTTTCAGTCTGAGTTTCATCAAATCCGGGCACAACGAATTCTCAAACGGGGTTCGGTCGAGTTGATGCTTCAGACACGGGCTTCCGTTGCGAAAGATGTCGGCCCCATCTCCGATGGCGTGCACCGGTCGGTCCTGTACCTCGATGTCCCCGACCTCGCGGCGATTCGCATCGCTCTCGACGGGTGGCCGCTGGTCGTGCCGGAGCGAAAGACCTTCTACGGTGCGCACGAGCTGAGCTTCGCGGATCCTGCTGGCAATTTCGTCTTCTTCGCCTCGCACTAACCTATGCAAGAGATGGCGTTGCCCAAGGGTCAGGAACCGGCGACGGGCGGGAACAAAAAGTAATTCTTGCGATCGATCACCGTCAGCTCGAGCTTGTCGCTCCAGCCGAGCACGCGATCGAGCCCGACAGCAGTGTCGAGGCCCGCGAACCCACCCCCGACGATTACCACGCGCACCGGGCGCTCGGGTTCGCGCCAACTCCGCGATTGCCACATCGCTGTCAGCGGCGCGCCCACCAGGTAGCCGAGCAGGATCGCCAGCGCCAGTACGATTCCGCCCAGAGCCGCTTGCTCGAACGCGAAGAAGGGCAATAGCAGCCATGCGCTCACGTCGAGGGCGGCAAGAGTCGTCGCGACCGCGAACAGGGCCCGCCGGGTGAGCCGCGGCAGCGGCATGCGTCGCACGAGCGTCAAGCTCAGCGGAAAGAGCAAAGTGAGCGAAACCACGTGCGCAGCGAAAAGCAGCCAACGTAGGTCAGTCTGCAACGTGCCCACGCGAATTCCCCAATCGACGACCGTCATCCAGGTGAAGCCCCAGTTGATGGCGGCGACCGAGATCAGCCAACCGGAGATGAAGAGGACCAGACCGGACAAAAGTCCGATCGATGCCGCGAGCTTCTTGGAAAATCCTAGGTTTCGGAGCACGTAGGCGTTGGCTCGGCGCATGACTCCGGCCGTACGCCGGCACTGGGGACTCGGTTACCGAGAGGTCCCGCAAGAACTGAAATCGAAAGTTCTGGGGAAACCGCGAAACCCACGGCGCCCGTCATCAGTGAAGTCGACGGCGAGGAAGTGGTGGTGAGCGAGCTCGCACGATCGAAGGCTGCGAAGCTGTAACCACGCTGGCCCGACGGCGTAACTAGTTCTGTCAGGCACTGGTGGCCCGAATCGGGCCGAGGATAAGGAGTTCGCCGTGACTACCACTTCATTCATCTCGAATGTGCGCTCGCGTGCGTTCAGCATGACTCAAACGCTCGATTGGTTGGGACCCCTCGTGGCGCGCACCACGCTCGGCGTGCTGTTCGTGAGCACGGGCTGGGGCAAGGTTCATAGCCTTGCCAAAGTGACCGCCTACTTCAGCGAGCTCGGCATTCCGTTCCCGGGGATTCAGGCACCGATGGTCTCCTTCATCGAGCTGATCGGTGGTGCGCTGCTGGTGATTGGGCTCGCGTCACGTATCGCTGCGCTTCCGCTCATGGGCTCGATGGCGGTTGCGATCCTGACCGCGCAGCGCGAAAATGTGCATGGCCTGCCGGATCTGTTCGGGCTCGTGGAGTGGACCTACTTCGCACTTCTGCTCTGGGTTGCTCTCGCGGGCCCCGGCAAGATCTCACTCGATCACGCGCTTTTCGGCCGCAAGCGCTCGGAAAACAAGACCCGCAGCCTGGGCGCCGGGCTTTCGACCAAAGCCGTCTGACTCAACCTTACGACACGACAAACCACAAACACCGTTCGCTCAAGCAATAGAAAAAAAGGAATCACGACCATGATCTCGATCTTGATGGCAGCAGCAATCTCCGGAATCGTCTCGGGCGCCCCCGCCCCGAGCGACAGCCTCGCCTCGAACCTGACGGATCGCACGAGCGACGCGCAGCAGCTCGACGACTCCAAGGGCGGCAAGCACGCCTGCAAGGGCCAAAATGCCTGCAAGGGGCAGGGCGGTTGCAAGACGGAGAAGCACGCCTGCAAGGGCCAAAATGCGTGCAAGGGCCAAGGTGGCTGCAAGGGCTGAGCCCACGTGTGCAGCCCGCGGTGAGGCAGCTGACGGAAGCGTCGCTGCCTTGTCGCGTTTTGTGCCCATGGCCAGCTTCGCGCCGCCCAGGAACGAATGAATTCTGTCAAATGTTCGAAACCAAGCCGACTTGCTCGCGTAGGTCGCAGTCGAGCCCCAGTGCCTAGCCCACCCGATCCAGACCAGAGTGCCCTATTCGGTGAAATACCCGAGCCGGGCCGTGCCGGACCACTCTCGAGCTCGCCGCTGCGCGTGCGCCAGTTCGGAGCCTCTCCTGCGCGTGACCTGGTCCGCAAGCGTCGGCTCGCGGCGCTTACGGGCAGCGCTGCTTGGCTATTGACCCACCTGGCCGTGTACGGCATCCGCACTGACTTCCACGGGCTGCCAGGACTTTACGTCGCCGCGCAGATCCTGCTGCCGTTCCTGGTGGCGGTCGCGTCGCTATTCACAGCGCTCTCGAACGGCAAGGTCGGGCTCGGCTTGAAGATCGGACTCGTCAGTGGGCTCGCTGTCGTTGGACCGCTCGCCTTCTGCCTGATCGCGTTCGGAGCGCCCCTGCCTTATGTGGCAGGTCTAGATGCGGCGTCGTCGCTCGGGATCTTGGTGTGTTTCGACATCACGGTTGCATGGACCGCGGTGCCGCTACTGTGTGCTGCCCTCGTCCTGCCGGGTGCGTTTGCGACCGGCGTGCGCTGGCGGAGCGCGCTCGTCGGCGCGGCGATCGGCCTCTTCGCAGGCGCAACCATGAATTTGCACTGCCCGAACGTAGCGCCGCTGCATGTGCTGATGGGGCATGGACTACCAGCTGTCGTTGCCACCCTCCTGGGCGCGCTCGTGCTTGGCTCTCGCACCCGAGCGTGACGCAAGTTCCGTTCGACGCGGCGCCCGTGACCCAGAAACATCACCCGTTACCGGAGTCAGGGTTGATACGCGGGTACGCTTCACTCTTGACTGAGGAACGGGCTTTGGCTCAGATCCTCTTTGAAGGCGACCGAAAGCCGGATTGTGAAGTCCACGGCGCTCGGAACGCCGCGTCCGAAAGTGTCAGTCATGTCCTGGTCAGCGCCTGCCTCGAATGTCCTGCGAGCCCTCGCCGAGGGCACGTCTGCAGCCACCGGCGATGAGTTTTTCCGCTCGCTGGCCAAGCACGCGGCGCTCGCGCTCGGCGCGCGTTACGCGTTCGCCTCTGAAACGCTGAGCGAGCTCGAGTCGCGATCCCTCGCGTACTGGGAGGGCGCTGGGTTTGGCGAGGGCTTCAGCTACCGCTTTCCGGGCACCCCGTGCCAACGCGTGGCCGCGGGCCACGTCTGTGCAACGCCGACGAATATCCAGCGCCTGTACCCGGACGATCTCTGGCTGCAGCAAATTGCGGCTGACAGCTACATTGGCGTGCCCATGCGCAATGCGGCCGGAAAGGTGCTCGGCCACATCGCGGTCTTGCATACCGAGCCGCTCGAACCCAGCCCAGAGCATCTGGCCATCCTACAAATTTTCGCCGCCCGCGGCTGCGCGGAGCTCGAGCGCCTGCAAACCGATCGCGCGCTGCGCGAGTCGATGTCGGAGGTGCAGCGCCTCCGGGATCGCTTGCAAGCCGAAAACATCTATCTTCAGGAAGAGATTCGCGATCAGCACAACTTCGAACAGCTGATCGGCAACAGCACTCCCTGGCAGCGCTTGGTTAAAGAGATCGAAGCCATAGCGGCCAGTGAGTCGACGGTGCTCGTCGTCGGCGAAACCGGCACCGGCAAGGAACTCGTCGCTCGAGCTCTGCACGCCCGCAGCCCACGGCGCGATCGCCCACTCGTCAAAGTCAACTGCGGCGCCATCTCCGCGGGACTCGTGGAGAGCGAGCTATTTGGGCACAGAAAGGGAGCGTTCACCGGCGCGCTGCAAAACCGTGTGGGACGCTTCCAGCTCGCCGATGGTGGCTCCCTCTTCCTCGATGAAGTCGGAGAGCTGCCACTCGATACGCAGGTGAAGCTGCTCCGGGCCCTTCAAGAGCATGAATTCGAGCCGGTCGGCAGCAACGAAACCGTGCGCGTGAACGTGCGAGTGATTGCCGCTACGAATCGCAATCTCGAGCGAGCGATCGCCGACGGCCGTTTTCGGGCGGATCTCTACTATCGCTTGAACGTGATCCCGCTGCACGTGCCCGCGCTTCGCGAACGCCGCGCAGACATCAACCAACTGGCCATGTACTTTTTGCAGCGTTGCGCGAAGAAGGCTGGCAAACCGGTGCGCGGCATCGCGACCGCAACGCTCGATCGCATGATGAGCTACGACTGGCCCGGCAACGTGCGTGAGCTGGAAAATGTGATCGAACGAGGCGTGGTGCTGTCGTCTGGGCAGATGTTGGAGCTTGACGCGCAAGTGATCAGCGTCGCTCGCGATCGCGTCCCGCCTGCGCCCGCGCCGAGCCCTCCGCCGGCAGATGCGCCCGCTGCAGCGGAGAGCGTGCCCAGGACCGCAACCAGCAATGGCGTTTCGAGCTCGAAGCCCCTGTCGCTCGAAGAAGTGGAGAGGCGGCACATGCTGGCCGTGTTAGAGCGCACCGGGTGGGTGCTCGAGGGCGCGCAGGGTGCTGCCCAGCTGCTCAATCTCAGTCCCAGCACCGCACGAAGCCGCATGAAGCGGCTCGGCATCACGCGCTCCGATCGCCGGCGCTGAGCCGCGCTCGTCCGCACTCGGACCGACCGCGGCGACTACCTGAGTCGCGCCGCGGTGACCACCATCGGTCGTGGCCACACCCACGAGATATCGTGGGTAACCCATGCTTGTGCACGAGGGGCGCTGTTCGTCCGGCGGTATTGATCACGAATCCAGCAGTTTTCGGCGACTTCGCGAAAATCACGCGTGCCAAATACGGTGGCACAGGGGTTGCTCTAAGCGTGAACATGGTGCGCATCACCCGGCTCCCGACCCGCCACGGTATGCCCTGCTTGAGGGTCGAGGGGCGCCTCGTGGGTGACTGGGTGCAAGTCCTCCAAGTCGAGGTCGAACAGGCGCAAGCGCTGACACCGGTGCTGGAGCTCGAACTGGCAGGGGTCGAGTTTGCCGATTCGGAGGCGCTGTCACTCCTTCTCGAGGTTGCCGGGCGGGGCGTCAAGCTCGTTGCGTGTTCGCCACTCCTGATCAGCTTGCTGGAGAGCAAGGCGTCGTGACCATCGAACAGGCCTCGCAGGTCGCGCCGCTCGAGCGAGGGCGGGAACCTGCCGTCGGCTCCCAACTTGGCATCCCCGATCCTCTCGACCGCGCCATGGACCGCTACGCGGAGGGCGACGACGCTGCATTCGACGAGCTCGCGCGCGGCCTGATGCCGCGCCTGCGCGCATTCCTGCTGCGGCTTTCCGGCTCGCGGGAGCTAGCCGACGATTTGACGCAGGAGACTTTTTTGCGTGTCCACCGTGCACGCGGCTCGTTCGCTCGGGGTTCCGCGGTCGTGCCCTGGGCGTACGCGATCGGTCGCAATTGCTTCATGAGCCACGCGCGAGCCAAGAAGACGCGCCTGTCGCGAAGCGCGCTGGATCTGACCACAATCGAACTCGCATCGGGGCCTAACAGCGACGCCGAAGCAACGCTTGCTGCGCAGCAAAGCGCGGGCATTGTCAGCCAGACCCTGGCCGCGATGCCCGTCGCCAATCGCGAAGCCTTTGTGCTCATTCGCTACGAGGGCATGAGTGTCGCCACCGCCGCCCAGCTCGTCGGCGTCAGCGAGGGTGCCCTGAAGCTTCGCGCATTTCGGGCGTACGAGATGCTGCGCGCGGCACTCAAGGAGCCCGCGAGCTGAACAGAACCGACATCTCGCTTGCTCATGCGTTCCTCACTAGACGGATATCCACCTCCCGATCGACGTATTTCCATTCCTCCGTGGCTCTCAAGAGCTGGACGAGGTCTTCAAACAAGTCCACGTGCTCGGCGGCATACTCGAACCAAGTGAGAAAATCGAACGGCTCACCCAGTTCTCTACTTTGGTGAAGGCGGCGCGCGATGGCAGGGAGATACTTGAGGCAAGAGGCGATGTGATTGGAGCGCGTCTCGAAAATCTCACGCCGTTCGTCCTGCGCGAGGTTCCACCAGGCATCTGATTTCCGAATCGGGATCAACGCCGCGTGCGTGCAGTGCGGACGCCCGAGCGCCGGTTGGATCAGCCGGAGCGTCTCGGTTTCGGATCGCTCCAGGTAGCGAACCGCTGAGTGGGTTCCCCGGAGCACCCACGCGGCGCCGGGCGCTGCGTCCGCCGGCAAATGTACCGGGTGTGAAGTCACCGCTGCCACCGGCGTGAACGGGCGGCCCACCACGGTGCTCATGCGTACGACGTGATAGGTCCCTGTTTGGGCGCCGACGAAGCTGACGGGAATAATCGCTGCCAAGGAGGTACCTGTTCGGCGAGCTTTGAGTGGCGACGGTCGCTCGAGACTCGAAGCGTCGCTCAGACGGGAGGGTAACTCCGTTCGCTGCCCGTGGCGATGCCAATCCGGCCGCGGTGATGCAACTGTGCTTGCGCCCGTGACCCGAAGCCCGAGCGTCGGTGCGCGTACACATCGGACAGGCTGGTGGAGCCTGAGCTGGAAGGAGCAGCGCGAATGAGTCGCGCCCCATGAGTGCGAGTTCGCAGGTCACGAGTGCCGCTCTGTCACCGTGCCCTTGCTTCAGACTTCGGGACGATCGCCAGGCGTCATTCCCACCGACAAGCAGCACCGGCCACGTGGGAAGACAACCCCGCGAACGTCGCCTTCATGCAGGATCTCATCTCAACGCCTCGGCCCTCTCGACCGAACTGTCGTCGCGCCAAGACAGCGGATTGCGGGTCATGATCGCGCTCTCGAGCGAAGCTCGACCTCACCCCGCTCGCGATGCACGCTCAAGCTGCGTATCACGACCGCGGCATCTGCACGGGCAATCGCAGAATCTGCGCTTGGTGAGCGCCGTCGGAGGGATCGGAATCAGGCGGCGCGGCTCAACCCCATCGAGGCCCTACGCCATGAATAGTCTCGACCAGCGCCGGCGTCCCGGGTTCGCCCTGCCTTGACAATTCGGTGTTCGTGACGAACAGTGTTCGTCATGTCGCGTGACCCGTTTCATGCCCCAGACGTCGCGAGCCGTCGGGGCGGCCCAGCGAAGCAACCGCTCAGCCGTGACCTCATCGTCGTCGAGGCACTCAGTCAGCTGAAGGCAGGCGGCCTCAAGGGGATGAGCCTGCGTAAGATCGCCGCCGCGCTCGATACCGGACCGGCGTCGCTCTACGCCTACGTCGAGGATCTCGACGCGCTGTACGCGCTCGTCCTCGATCGCGCACTGGCGGACGTTGATACGCGGGTGAATGCCAAGGCTGGCTGGCGCGATCGCCTCTTCCGCGTTCTCGAATCCTATGCGCGAACGCTGTCCGCAAGTCCAGGCCTCGCCCAACTCGCGTTCGGTCGGATTGCGATCGGACCGAACGCAATGCGCATCACCGAAACGCTGCTCGCGCTTCTGGCGGAGGGCGGCGTCGATCTGGCGACGGCCGCGTGGGCAGTCGATCTCCTCGTTCTGTATGTGACCGCGATCGTCGCCGAGCACTCCAGCGGCACGGAGCTGGTGCCCTCCGACGGAACGGTGTCGCGCGCTCTCCTCGGGATCTCTGAGGCTCAGTACCCACGAATCCACGCAGCCCGCGAGCACATGCTCTCCGGCAAGCCGGAAGAACGATTCGGCTGGGCTCTTGAGGCGCTCGTGCAAGGCATTCTCCAGAATCCGTGCCGGGCGACACGTACCGGCCGTTCTCCGACAGTCCAAACGCAACCCCGTTCTAAGCCTCGCAAGCGCTCGCGGTGAGCTCGATCGGGCCCAGGAGAACGGTTTCCATTGCTCGACCGAAAACAGCGTTCGTGACGAATGCCGTTCTACGCCGGAAAGAGAAGTACATGACACTGAAGTCCCAATCCCAACAATCTTCGTCTCCATCGACGGCACGCTGAACCATGGAGACCCTCACGACCACCGAGGCTCTCGAACGTCGGATCCAACGACTCGAAGACAAGGAGGCGATCCGAGACCTGATGGCTCGATACGCCCACTGCATCAACAAAGGTTGGAACGGAAAAGCAGTCGACGTGGAACAGATTCCGACGATCTTCGCTCCAGACGCCAAGTGGGACAGCCCCGATATGGGACTGAGCGGAGTCGGCTCCGACGCGATCATGGCGAGTCTTCGCGCCGAGACGGCCATCATCGACTTCTCGATGCACGCTTTCCTCAACCCGATCGTGGAAGTAGACGGCGACTCGGCAACGGGGAACTGGCTGATGTGGATTGGCGTGAAGCGCGAGGGCGGTGCGCGGCTCGTTCTCTTGAGCCTCGACCTCAGGTACGTTCGAACCGCAGACGGGTGGCGCATCCAATCGGCACTGCTTCACGTCGGCGCCATGCTGCCTCTCGCGGCTCCAGCTGGACATGTTGGACGCCAAGCTGGTTGACACTGCGTTCCTACCTAGAGTTCCCATGAACAACGAAAACGTGATCATCGTCGGAGCGGGGGTGGCTGGTCTCAGCCTCGCCATCATGCTGGCCGAGCAGAACATCAAGAGTCAGGTTCTTGAATCCCGACAGCGGTTCGATGGCCCGACGAGTGGCGTGCGGATATCCGTTGAGGGGGTCAAGGTCTTGAGGTCCATGAAGGTGGACTTCATCGGCGAGGAAACGAAGCGAGTCGACATGCGTTTTGGTGGCCTGTCCGCCAGCTTTTCCGCTCCGGATCACGACACATCCGCAATCGTGGTCACGCGGTTGGCACTTCATGAACAATTGATGAGGCGCGCAAGCTCTCTGGGAATTCGCGTACTGACCGGATTCAAAGTTACGAGCATGATCGAGTCCGACGATGGAGTCGAAGTAACGTCGGAATCGAGTGAAAAACTGACTGGCACCCTGCTCGTGGGGACTGACGGCGTCGGCTCAACGCTCCGACAGATGCTGAATCCGGGTCAGAGTTCAACGAAGAGCTATGCCGGGTACCTGGGTGTGGGTTTCATCACCAAGGACGAAATCAAAATCGAAATGACGCTGCACAGCTATCCTGGTCACCAGGTTGGAATCGCCTCTTGCGGGAAGGTGAACGAGGCTGCGACGAAGAACAGCATCTTCATGTGGACCCACATCCGTATGCCCGAAGCGGATGCAAAGTTGGCAACTCGATCGAGCGTCGAGGCAGAACTGGCGAGGCGAGCAGAACGATGGAGTCCTGAGCTCAGAACCAAGCACGACCTATACACCAAGGATGCTGACGCCATACTGGCCTTTGGCCCCGTATACAACGGAAAGCCCCCAAGTCGCTGGTACAGCAACCGGATGATTCTAAGCGGGGACGCGGCACACCCATACGGACCTGGCGGACAAGGAATCAGCATGGCGCTGAAGGATGCCAAGGCGCTAGTTGACGTCATTGCGCGCGGCTTTACTGAGGATGACAAAAGGGAGTTCCAGCGAAGCCGAGCCGAGGAGGCGCGCACCTTGGGAGAGGCCGCGGAGACGAGGAACTCCAAAGACCCGTCATCCACCAAGTGGGGAGTACTCGCCGACGGGGTCGTCATCAAGGCGGTGGAGATCTTTACTCGGGGAACACTGAAGTTCTGAACGCTGATACGGCGGCATCCAACCGGCTTGGTAGCGTTCGACTCGTGGGGGCGGCGCGCATGGGCCCCGCACGGCCGCGCAGGCATTCCATGGGGCGCGCGACGACGCTGTCACTGTCGCTCGTCGCGCGCTGCCATCAACTCATCGAGCGTGGCGTCCCCGTGGAGCGCGAGTTCCGATTGCTCGGTGTCGAGCTGCGCGGGCAGCGCGAGTCGCGTCATCTCCTGCTCGTACGCGCTGAGCGCGTCGACCACCGACGTTCGCGCCGCCAGCGCGTTCGAGAGGTGCAACGCGTCGACCAGCCCGATGTTCACGCCGATGCCACCAAAGGGCGGCATGACGTGCGCGGCGTCACCCACTAGCGTGACAGCCCCTGCGTGAGGATGACGCTGCCAATCCGCGCGCAGCACGCGCATGGGCAGCGGCGTCCACTCCGTCGCCGCAGCGACGGCCTGGTGAAACAGAGGCGCCCAATCGCTCAGAAGCTCCTCCACGGGTTCTTCCCGGCGCGCAGAGACGTAGAAATTGATTGAACCGTCTCCCCGGGTGGTCGAGAAGAACATCACCCCGCGGCCGCGCGCCATGAGGTTGCCCCCGTTCGCCAGGGCCGCGAAGTCCGGTGCGGCGGCCCACGGACTCGCGATCTCGGCCTGCATGACGTACGTCCCGGTGGGTGTCGGCTCTGAATCGGTCACGAAATGGCGAACACGGCTACGACCCCCGTCGGCGCCAATGACCAGATCCGCGCGCATCGTAGCTCCGTTCTCGAACCCGAGCAGCCACTGTCGGTCCTGTCGCTCGAGCGTCTCGAGCCGGTGCCCCCACGCGACGACGTGTTCCGCGAGCGCGTCGATCAGCAGACGCCGGAGATCCATGCGATCAATCTCCGGCGCATCGGGGATCTCGTCCATCAGCACCACACCGCTGGGATCGACCGCACGTTGTCGGGTGATCCGCGCGACGCGGCGAAAAGTTTCGAGTACTCCTGCAGCGTCCAGGACACGCTGCCCGAGGTCTGCGTGAAGATCGAGGGTGCCGCCTCTGATCCGTGCATCCGGGCCGGTGTCCCTTTCGAAGACGCGCACGCGGTGCCCCGCGTTTTGGAGAAGGACAGCCAAGGTCAAGCCGACCGGACCGGCGCCGGCGATCACCACGTTCAGTGCCCCCGTCATGAGTGGCTCCTGGAGTTCGGCAGAGCCATGCTTTCTTCTGCCTTGCGAAGGGCCAGACTGAGCACCAAAGGTACTGCGACCACGTTAACGACCATCGCCGCGAGCCAAATCGCACCGGGCCAGTGCCAGTGCTTCTGGACGGCGAAGTAGATCGTGGAGAACGCGAGAGGCCCGACGATCGAAGCGAAGCTCAGAGCCGAACCGAGCACCCCCTGAAACTGGCCTTGTCGACTCTCGTCGACGAGGCGCGTCGCGAGGGACTGCAGTGTGGGAGTTCCGATGCCTGCGAGGGCGAAGACGGGCATGATCGCAAATACGAGCCACCCTTGCCGCGCGAACGCCATGACGACTAGCGCGACACACGCGCCAGCGATGCCGGTCAAAATGGCGTTTCGCTCGCCAACCATCTTCACGGCTGGTCCAGGCAGAAAGGTTTGTGCCAGCGACTGGCAGAGGCCAAACGCGCCGAGCGACAGCCCAATCCAGCGACCATTCCAGTGGAAAGCGTCACCGCCCCACAGGGCCCAGCAGGTGCCGCACGCTTCGCCTGCAGTGGCCAGCAGGAAGAAAATGAAAATGACGGGCGTCAGGCTCTTCATCGAAAAGGCCCAGCGCAGTGGACGCAGCGGGTTGAGCGCGGCAATGTCGACATTCTCGCGGCCTTTCGTGCGTGACTCTGGAAGCACGAACAGCGCGAGCAGGAGATTGCCCGCGTTCAGTGCAGCAGCAGCGATGAAGGGCAACCTTACCCAGTAGTCGCCGAGCACACCGCCGAGCACCGGGCCGACGATGAAGCCGATGCCAAACATGGCATTGAACAGACCGAAGCGCCGTGCTCGCTCGTTCTCCGGGGAAATGTCCGTGATGTAGGCCGTGGCAACCGAGAGGTTGGCGCTGGTCAAACCGGCCACGGCGCGCCCGACCAGCAGCATCCAGAGCTGCGGTGCGAACGCCATGACGACGTAGTTGATCGTTGCCCCCCGCCAGCGAAACGAGTAGCACGGGACGCCTGCCGAGCTTGTCGCTCAAGGCACCGAGAACGGGCGCGAAGAGGAATTGCATGACCGCGTAGAGCGCGGTCATGATCCCGATGACGGACGCGATCTTCCGACTGTGCGTCACTTCCTCGAGAAGTCGCGGAAGGATCGGGAACACGAGCCCGATGCCTACGGCATCGAGGCCGATGGTAGCGAAGATGACCACGAGGGGTCTGCGCATGGTGAAGCTTTCGATTCTCATCAGACGTGAAGGTCTACTGAGTGACCGAAATGACGAGCTTGCCCGTGACGTGCCCCTCGGCGCTGACTTCCTGCGCCGCCGCCGTTTGCTCGAGCGGGAAGGTCCGCTCGACGCGCAGGCGGAAAAGGCCCTCGGAGCAAAGCCGAGCCACTTCGGCAAAGATCCGCTCCGGATCTTGCGGTGGGCCATGGCAGAACTTCACGCCGTAGCGCGAGGCCATTGGATCGGCGGCGGAAAGCACCCGCGAAGCATCGCCGACGATCTCGATCAGCTGGGGGATGATCCCCGAGCCGGCGAGATCGAGGGCTCGGTCCACGCCCTCCGGCGCGAGCAGCTTCACCCGTTCCGCCAGGCCCGGTCCGTAGGTGGTCGGGATGGCGCCGAGCCCGCGCACATAGTCGTGCTTTGGCGCGCTCGCCGTGCCGATGACGGCAATCCCACGCAGGCGCGCGAGCTGGATGACGGCCGAGCCAATCCCTCCCGCAGCTCCGCTCACCAGCAGCGTCTCGCCGGATTGCACGCCGATTTGCTCGAGACAGCGCCAGGCCGTTTCGACGACCACGGGAAGCCCACCTGCAACCTCGAAGGACAGATCGTCTGGCTTGTGAGCCCAGTGACTGAGAACGGCGTACTGAGCGACCGTGCTCACGCCAAAGCCGAACACGGCGTCGCCGATGGCAGCGTTCGACACGCCCGGGCCGACCTCGTCCACGACGCCCGACGCCTCGAAGCCGACGCCGGAGGGCAATGGAACCGGCGTGGCATCGCGGGCGTCTCCAGCGCGATCCTTCCAGTCCGATGGGTTGACCCCGGCCGCCCGGACTGCGATCCGCACCTGGCCCGGGCCAGCATGCGGCTCATCGATGTCGACAACGCGCAGAACCTCCGGTCCCCCGTATTCACTGAACTGCACTGCTTTCATGAGCTTTCTCCGTTCGGACGCGGCGCTGCGCGGAAGCGTCGCTTAGGAGTCGATCCTGCGCTCTCGGTCTTGGGTCGTCCAAGACATTGTTGAACGCATATACGAGACCTGCTAGGTCTCGGTTTGTCGCTCGCTTTCATGGAGGTCGAACGAGTGGAGCTTCGTCACCTGCGCTACTTCGTTGCGGTCGCCGAGGAAGAGAACTTCCACCGCGCAGCCGAGAAACTCCACGTTTCCCAGTCGCCCCTCAGCCGCCAAATACGGCAGCTGAGGGAGGAGATCGGCGTCGATCTCTTCGAGCCGTCGGGACGTGGCGTGAGGCTGACCCTGGGCGGACGCGTTTTCTTGGAGAGGGCCAAGGGGATTCTGGCGGACGTGGACGCGGCCGTGGGGGAGGCGCGAGAAGCGACGGACGGAAGGATCGGGACGATCGCGATCGGCTTCGAGCCAGGAACCGGCTACATCGGACGTCTTTCGACAATCGTTGCCGAGCTCGGAAAACGGCAGCCACGAGTGAGCGTGAAGCTCTTGCCGATGATCAGCACCGAGCAGTGGGATGCGCTCAGGCTCGGTAAAATCGCGCTCGCCTATGGCAACGAAGTCCCGGATGATTCAATGCTGCGGAGCGTCGTTTTGTCGCGAGCCAGAATAGGGATCCGGCTGCCGAAAGGCCATCGCCTGGCGAAGAAAGCGAAGCTCAAGGTCAGGGATTTGGCGGACGAATCCATCCTGATGGGGCCACGGCGGCTGCGGCCGCGATTGTACGACGACATCATCGCCGCGGCCCGCGCACGTGGTGTGGTGCTGAATCTGGCACCCGAGGTCGTCGACGGCGAAGCTGTGTGGGCGCTCGTCTCGAGCGGTCTCGGCATGACGTTCGCCGCGGAGAACGGGGCTCGGTTTCTCGATGCCGGCGCGGCCACCGCTGACAGGGGCTCCCTCCAGAGCGGGTCCGCGGTATGGAGGCCGCTCAGCGATCTCGGCGTCGAGGTATGCGACATCGCGGTGTGGCAGGCCGACGCGGTGCAGTCCCCCCTGTTGCGCCCGTTGATCGAAATCGTCCGTGAGATGCGTATGCACCCGCAGAGCTCGACGCCGTCCCACAAGCGGCGGGCGCGCGCGCGAGCGCGATGACTACACGTTCGCAGAATCCACTCGCCGAGAACCGTTTCGAGGCGCTTTCGATTCCGCGGTTCAGTCCCTGCGCGGGGGCGCAACGCGAGCTGCGTCCGGCTGCTCTCCGTGCTTGTCCTCGGTGGTTGGCGAGATCTCGAATTATTCGAGCCGGTCGCCATTCTGAGTGGTTGCCAGGTTTCTACTCGTCGGATGCAGTGAAGTAGACGTGCCCCGCCCTCCTTGCTCGGCGAAGCCACATACGTCACCACTGGCAGGTCATTCCGTCGCCTGGCCCAACCAACAACGCGTGGGCGGGCATGTCGATCAATGCCCAAGCCTCGGGACTCAAGGCTTCGGGCTCACGGTCCTGCGTTGCCGCGGCAGTCTTCGGGATGCGCCTCGGATTGACGGCCACGGACGCCGTGCTCAGCCGGAAGACGTCATGTGCGGGCCCCGTTCTCGCGGGCCGATCCTGCACGAAAGTAAGATAGGACTTTATGTTGGTGTGACCCGGTGCGGCTGCATGGATTGCGAGGAATCGCGACAGCCGGGCTGAAGCGGAGCGACCTTTGAGTCCGAGCCGCGCTGGCTACCCCCAACCGCGACCGAAACATGTCCTCGACTGCTTTCGCGACGACCCCCGTGGCAACGTCTTACCCCTCGACCCGCAGCGACGTCCCGTGCCGGCGAACGACAACGACCTGCCGACCCGGGCAACTCTTTCGTTATCCGCAGCAACCGCAACAGCCACCGGATTTTGGCTTCTGGCTCGCGCTAGTGGCTGACGAAAGGAACTTCTTCAGACAACCCTCGCTGCAAAAGTAGAACGTCTTGCGGTCGCGCTCGGCGTGAACCGCGGTCGCTTCGTCCACCGTCATCCCGCACACTGCATCTTTGATCATCGCTCCCAAGCCTTTCTTTCGCACAATGCTCCGCACTTTCCATGGCCCGAACCGTACGCTCGCCTCAGTGCACGACGACTTTGCCGTGATACATGCCCATTCCGCATTGGAACGTCAGCGTCGAACTCACGTCAGCGGGCAGCTCGATCGCTACCGTTTGATTGAGCGGCAGCGCCTTCTCCAGCTTCAAGTCCGGAAGGACCACGGAAGTCGCGCACGTTTCGTCGCTGGTGCGGCGAAACTCAAGGGTGGTCTTCTGGCCCTTGCTGATTTCGACCGAGGACGGATGGAAGCCGCGACCATCGGCCGTAATCAAGATTTTACCGCTCGCGTCCGGAGTAGCAGCAGCGGCAGCAGCGCCTGTTGAGTCTTCGTGGTGATGGCCCATGCAGCAGGTCGAATGCCCTGCGTCCGGGCGAGCGTTGGCAATTCCGGCGACGGCGAGGAGCCCGAGCAGACCTGCGCCCAATAGCCCGAAGCGGTGTCGCCGCAGGAAGCCTTTGGCTTGGCCCGGTTGGGCTGACGGAGGATTGCTTGATGTTCGAGGCGTGTCGTTGTGTTGGGTCATGACTGTCTAGGCACCATGACCCGGCGCGTGACCGAAAAAATCAAAGTGGCTTGTCGGTCGTTCGACCGCGCCGACGTAGCCGCATGAACAGGAACGCGCCAGCCAAGCCGAGTGCGTAGCCCGCTGCGACCGCGAGGACACCTTCGTAGCCCGCGCAGGTGGCGCCGACCGCGCCGGTGAGCAGGGCAAGGCCCGAAGCCGAGGCCCAAAACCAGGCGCTCCGTTCGCGCAGCGCGCCATACCGACTGACGACTCCCGCCGCCAACACGCCGCCGGCCACGCACACCGGCAGGCACATCGCGACGCACTCAGCGTCGGTGCACATGTGTCCCAGATGCCGCGTGCACAGCGCCAGGCACAGCGGCAGGAATCCGGCTGCAAGCCCCGGCAATACGGCGCGCGCCGGATCTCGGCCGTACCAGAGCAGCGCGGCGCCGAGCGCAAACACGCCACCACACACCGCGAGCATCACGTGAGGGTGCGGATGAGCGCCCAAGCAGAATAAAACAGCTGCAAGCAATGCCACCGGCAACACGCCGACTAGCGCGCGGAGTACGCGCGAGCGTTCATAGCCGCGCCGCGCGCGACGTTCCAGTAGATCCAAATCAGTCGATCGCATAAAGCCTCCGAAATGCCGCGCGTAAGCGGGTCAAGGCGCGCTCGCGCCGCTTGCGCAGCGTTGCTCCGGCCACCGACGAGGGAGCGCCATTTTCGAAGTAGGTCGCGACCAACGTCTCTTGGTCGCTCGGAGACAGGGCGCCGAGTGCGTCCATCGCGGCGTGAACGAGATCGCGCCCAGCGAGCGCTTCATCTGCGCCGGGGCGGCCATCTTGGGGCTCGGGTGAAGCGTCATCGGCATGCTCTCGACGCCGAAATTGGCGACGGCGCAAGGTCCGACACTCCCAGCCGGCAATGCCGAGCGCCCACGGCAGCGCCGCGCGATTTGGATCGTACTCCGAGGCGCGTGCGAGGATCTTTTCCATGGCCTGTTGCGCCGCATCGTCCGCGTCCGCGTCGCTGTGCAAGAGTTGAAGGCACAGCCGATGGACCTTCGGCCAGAGCGCGCGAAAGACGGGCGTGAACGCGGCGCGGTCGCCATCGGCGAGCCGCGCCATCAGCGCGTTCATTTCGATGTGTTCGGTCTCGATCACGAAAGCTGTCCGGCAATCTACCCTCTTAGCAGGTGAGCGCGACGCAGCACCTCCTCCGCTGATTTGGCGTCCTTTGCGGTCAATTGAATCGCAAATCCGGCTCCCGCAGAGCCGACGCTCACGCGCACGTCCGCTAGCGGACAATCCTTCATCGCTGTCCGCGCTTGCATCGTGGACAAATGGCGTTGGAGGGAGAGTGTCAGCCATTCAGCGGTCAAGCCCGCTTGCGCCTGTACGTACACCACGGCTCCAGTCAGTCGACGGGTCGTGGCTCGGCCTTGCTGCACATCGACGAACTGCGGGGCAACGCCCGTCACGGTGTAGGTTCTGAGCGCGCAATGGGCCGGCCCCGATTGGGCAGGATTTGTGGAGCTGGCCTGTGCCGCGGCAGCCGGACCGGCGATGAGACCGAGAGCAAGTACTGAAGAGAGCATGAGCGTAGCGATTTCCACGACGTTTCTCCTGGTGACGCACGCCGAATCGTCGGCGTGACTACTGGATAGGCGCCTCGGCGGCCCGGCGTGACCCGCTGGGTGCATCAAAAACGAAACCCGCAGAATTTGCGCGAGTGCGCGCGCCGTTTGCTCCTCGCTGGGCGCCGCACGGTGCGCTTACCCAGGCCGCGCTCGATGAACGTGACACCATAGTTGCTGAGCTCTGCCCAGCAGATCATGAGCAGCAACGACATCCTAGTGGTGGGCGGTTACGGCCCGGGTCTACACCTGTCCGATGCACCCGGAAGTGCGTGCGCAGAAACCAGGAAGCTGAGGTGGCGTTGGGGAACCAGGCGCTCGTGGCGAGTCTGAGCGTCGACGCCTCCGGTCTTGCTGCGCGCAGTGAGAAGGTTCGCACGGACGGACAAACCGTCCTGTTCGTGGCGATCGACGGCGCCCTCGCGGGATTATCGGGGTCGCCGATCCAATCAAGGACCGCACTCCGGAGGCGATCCGCACCCTCCACGGCGCGGGCCTGCGTGTGGTCGTGCTCACGGGCGACAGTAAGAGCTGCGGGTCCTGCATTCCTGGCGCCGCTTTCTCGGCATAACCGAATTGGAGGCGCTCCCGGGGGGGCGGTCGCAAGCGGTTTTACCCGGCTCACGACCACGCCCATTCAACGCCTCATGCCGCCGGGCTCGTGAGCAGCACCTTGAGCGCGTGCTCTTTGGCGGCGTTTCCGAAGGTGTCGTACGCCTTCATGATGTCTGACAAGGCGAAGCGATGGCTGACGAGCTTCTTGGCGTCCAAGCGCCCGGCCTGAACGACGCCGAGCAACATCGGCGTGCTCACGGTGTCCACGAGCCGGGTGGTGATAGTGATGTTGTAGGACCAAAGTCGCTCGAGGTGCAGCTCGACCGATTTTCCGTGGACCCCGACATTGGCAATCCGGCCACCGGGAGCGATGATCGATTGGCAGATGTCGAAGGTCGCGGGTACCCCGACGGCTTCGATCGCCACATCGACGCCGGCCTGTTTAGTGAGGGCCATGATGCGCGGGGCGGCCTTGCCGTCGCTGCTGTTTACCACGTTCGTCGCTCCGAACGAGCGAGCGACCTCGAGCCGGTGGTCGTCGACATCGATCATGATGAGCTCGGCGGGCGAGTACAGCTTGGCCGTCAGCAGGGCGGCAAGTCCGACGGGCCCCGCGCCAACGATCGCCACGACGTCCCCCGGCTTTACTTGGCCGTTCAGCACGCCGCACTCGTGCCCGGTCGGCAGAATGTCGCTGATCATGGTTCCAACCTCTTCGTCGAGGCCGGGCGTGAGCGCGTACAGGCTCGTGTCGGCGTGCGGGATTCTGACGTACTCGGCTTGTGTGCCATCGATTTGGTAGCCGAGAATCCAACCGCCCGTGAGGCAGTGCGAGTACATGCTCTTGCGGCAGAATTTGCAGCGCCCGCAGGAGGTGACGCACGAAATAATGACCCGATCGCCGCGCTTGAACGCGGTCACCTCACTGCCCACGTCCTCAATCACGCCGACGCCCTCGTGTCCCAGGATGCGTCCGCTTTCTACCGCGGGTAGATCGCCCTTCAGGATGTGCAGGTCCGTGCCGCAAATGGTGGTTGTGGTTACGCGAACGATGGCGTCCGTGGGGGTCTGAATCTTGGGTTTCGCCCGATCCTCCCATGCCCGCTTGCCTGGGCCGCGGTAGGTCAAAGCCTTCATGCTCTTGCTTTCACTTCGGTCGTTTGCTTGATTCATCGTCTCTCCTTCGGAGGGCACTCTTCGAGCTCCCGCAGTCCGCCGGCTCAAGGTGCGGATCAAGTGAACGCAACGACCGTGCCCAGACGCGCAAGAGTCGCCTGAGTCGCGCGTTGTGGCGTTACTGCCGAGTCGTTGCGCGTTCGGTCCTTCGAGTGGATGTGGTACCGCTAAGACGAAGTTTCTCCGATCACAGGCAGAAAGGCTCTGGTCCCCATGAGCGCGCCAAACATCGTCCCCGGGGAAGCCGAGCGCTCTGATTCCGAGCGGGCTGGTTCCATCGAGGTGGGTTCGTCCGCGAGCGGCTTGTCCGCCGAGGAGGCGGCTCGACGCCTTGAAGCGACAGGCCCGAACCTTCTAAGACAGAGCAAACGGGTCAGTCCAGTTCAGATCTTCCTCGCTCAGTTCCGGAGTCTCATCATCTGGATCCTGATCGTGGCGGGCGCGATCTCGGGCTTTCTCGGCGAAGTGCTGGATGCGGTCGCCATCGTCGCCATCGTGGTGCTCAACGCTGCGATCGGCTTCTATCAGGAGTTCAGTGCGGAGAAGTCCATCGCCGCGCTTCAAAAGATGACCGCACCACAGGCGAAGGTATTGCGCGGTGGGGAAGTCATCTTGATTCCCGCGTCGGGGATCGTGACCGGTGATGTGCTTGTTTTGGAAGCCGGCGACATCGTCGGTGCGGATGCGCGGCTTCTGTCGGCGAGCTCGCTCAAGTGCGTGGAGGCCGCGCTAACCGGCGAATCCCTGGCGGTCGCGAAGCAACCCGCGACCACCGAGCAGCTCAATCGTCCGCTCGGTGACCGGCATGGCATGGTGTTCATGGGTACGAGCGTTGCGGCCGGTACCGGTCAGGCTGTCGTGGTGGCCACCGCGATGAAGACCGAACTTGGTCGGATCGCCGGCCTGATCGAGACTGCGGACGGTGAAACGGGCACGCCGCTGCAGCGCAAGCTCGATTCGTTTGGGAGAGTTTTGGTTTGGGCCGCGCTCGGTATCGTTGCTCTGTTGTTTGGTCTAGGGCTGCTCCGTGGCTACAAACCCCTGGAAATGCTGCTGACGTCTGTCAGTCTCGCCGTGGCTGCCGTGCCGGAGGGATTGCCAGCGGTGGTGACGGTCGCCCTTTCATTGGGGGCCTTGCGTCTCGCTCGCCGGCGCGCGCTGATGCGCAAACTCGCGGCAGTCGAGACGCTTGGCTCGACTAGCGTTATTTGCACGGACAAGACCGGAACTTTGACGGTCGGCGAGATGACCGTGCGCGCTCTCCACGTTGCGGGTCGAGCCTACGAAGTCACGGGCGAAGGATACGGCCCGATTGGGGCGGTGCATTTCGGGGGCCAGCCTGCTGGAGCGACGCACGCCGCAGCGCTGGCCGAGCTCGCCACGGTTCTGCTCGGTTGCAACAACGCTCATCTCGTCGAAGAGGACGCTATGTGGAAAACCGTCGGCGATCCGACAGAGGGTGCGTTGCTCGCGGCTGGTGCAAAGGCGGGGGGTGACCGAAAGCACATCGAGCAGCAGCTGCCCAAGGAGTGTGAATTCCCGTTCGACTCCGACCGCAAGCGCAGCACCGTCGTCCGTCGAAACGCCGCCGGGAAATTGCGGGCTCTCAGCAACGGCGCTCCGGGCGTGCTGCTGGAGCTTTGCACGAAGCTGTACACTAGCGCCGGCGTTCGCCCGCTGTCTGCGCAGGACCGCGAGCAGATCTTGGCGCAGACCTCGGCCATGGCCAAGAAAGGGCTGCGCGTGCTTGCGTCGGCTTTTCGTGATCTAGAAAGTGCCTCGCCCGAGTTGCTCACCGCGGATGCCGTGGAACGTGAGCTCGTGTTCGTCGGTCTGAGCGGTATGCATGATCCGCCGCGCGCAGCGGCCAAAGAGGCGATCGCGAAATGTCGCGCGGCGGGCATCCGCGTTGTGATGATCACGGGTGACCATCCTGATACGGCTCAGGCAATCGCGCACGAACTCGGCATCGCCTCGGCGGACCAAGCCGTGGTCACGGGCGCGGAGTTGAACGAGATGTCCGACGTAGAGCTCGAGCGACGCGCGCCTCAGGTTGCGGTCTACGCGCGTGTCACTGCCGAACACAAGCTACGCGTCGTTCACGCCTTGAAGGCTAATGGCTCGGTCGTGGCAATGACGGGCGACGGCGTGAACGACGCACCGGCCATCAAAGGCGCAGACATCGGCATCGCGATGGGCAAATCCGGGACTGAGGTCACCAAGCAAGCCGCGGATATGATCATCACCGACGACAACTTCGCGACGATCGTTGCTGCCGTAGAGGAGGGCCGGGGCATCTACGACAACATCCAGAAAACTCTTCAATATTTGCTGGGGGGCAACACCGGCGAGCTGTTACTGATGACGACATGCGTGGTGGTCGGGCTTCCTAC
The DNA here is from genome assembly GCA_037200885.1 of Pseudomonadota bacterium. Lineage (GTDB taxonomy): Bacteria > Myxococcota_A > Polyangia > Polyangiales > Polyangiaceae > PMG-095. The sequence goes on along the minus strand of JBBCIN010000002.1, from coordinate 810,728 downwards.
GCCGCTCCTGCCGATCCACCTGCTGTGGATTAATCTCGTGACGGATGGTCTGCCAGCCCTGTGTCTCGCCACCGACCCGATTGATCCAGACGTAATGACCCGAAAGCCACTGAGCCGGTCGGATAAAATTACGGATCGTGCTTTCCTCAGCACTATGGCGTGCACCGGTTTTTTGACGGCAGGCGTAGCGTTCGCCGTGTACTGCCAGAGCTTGCGGACGAGCACACCGGCGGCGGCGCGCACAGCGGCCTTCGCCGTATTGGTTTTCGCCGAACTTCTGCGGGCATTCGGCGCGCGCAGCGCAACCAAGCCCGTATGGCGGATGCCTTTTTTCGCGAACTCGAACCTGATCCTCGTGGTCGCAGTCTCAATTGGGATTCAGGTGTTGGGCCAACACAACGCGATGCTCGGCCGCTTCCTCAAGGTTTCGCCCATATCGTTCAGGGATGGGTTGGTTCTTCTGGCCGTGGGCGCGCTGCCGCTGCTGGTGCTCGATCTCATGAAGGGAATGCGCCGCCGCGTAACGGGTCTACTGTAGGCGCATTTTCGGCGCGAGCCAGAGACTCCTATCGGCGTGCACCAGGCGCTCCCGGTGGACGCGATAGGCATATTTCACTCGAAGCGCAGAGCGTCTATAGGGTCCATCTGCGCGGCCTTGCGCGCGGGGTAGAACCCGAAGATCACGCCAATCGCCATGGAGATCGCAAAGGCGATGACAATCCAAAACGGCGTGAGGACGAACGGCCAGCCCATGGCGGACGCCAGTGCTAGCGAGCCCCCGATCCCCAATGCGATCCCGATCAAGCCGCCGGCAGCCGAAAGGACGATTGCCTCGACGAGGAACTGGAGCAGTACCTTGTTCTGGCTGGCCCCGATGGCTAGGCGAATGCCGATCTCTCGGGTTCGTTCGGTCACCGACACGAGCATGATATTCATGATCCCGATTCCGCCCACGAGCAGCGACACCGCGGCGACATTGCGCAGCATCCCGGTCTGCGCATCCGCGGCCTTCTCCTGAGTCGCCGCGAGATCCGCGAGGTTTCGAACCGTGAAGTCGTCGAGCTCGCCCTCGAGCTGACGATGCTGCTGGCGTAGGATCCCGGTTACTTGCGTCTGTGCGTGCGTGACTTCATCCGGCGATATCGCGGAGACCAGGATGCTTCCGACGTGGATTCGGTCCTGGCTCATCATCCGGGATTTGAATGTGACCCAAGCCATCACCACGAGATCGTCCTGATCTTGTCCCTGCGAAGATTGGCCCTTGCCGGTGAGCACCCCCACTACCTCGCAGGGCATCGCCTTCACACGCACGACCTGGCCCAGCGGATCGCCTGCGCCGAACAACTGCGTGGCCACGGTCGCTCCGAGTATGCAGACTTTGGCGCCGGAGTCGGATTCGCTTTCGGTGAAGAGTCGGCCGTGCTCGATCGTCCAGTCTCGAATCGCGAAAAAATCCGGCGTGGACCCGTACACCGTCGTGAGCCAATTTTGGTTGTCGAGCACGACTTGCGTGACGGTCCGGTCGACCGGCGCCGCATAGCGAGCGGCGCTTGCTCCCTTCGTGATCGCGAGGAGGTCGGCATGTGTCAGCGGTTTGCCAGTGCCCGGTCCGCCTCGCGCGCCGCCCAGCGTGCTCGAGCCCGGAAGGACGATCAGAAGATTGGTCCCGAGTGTGGCGAGCTGCTCCTCTAGAATCGCTTTGGAACCCTCGCCAGAAGCGACGGTCACGATCAGCGCTCCGACACCGATGATCACGCCGAGTGAGGTGAGTAGCGACCGCATACGGTTCCGCCGAAGGGCGCCGAACGCAAGCGGGAGGATGGTGGCCAGCGCGCTCAAGCGGCCTTCTCTGGCATACTCGCAAGATCCGTCGCGGCGTCGTGGGCCATCTGCTGCTCGTCGGACAGAATTCGTCCATCGCGTACAATCAACCGCCGATCGGCGTAAGTCGCAATGTCCGGCTCGTGGGTGACGAGCACGATGGTGATGCCGCTCTTGTGTAGCGACTGAAGCAGTCCCAATACTTCTACTGACGTGCGCGTATCGAGCGCACCGGTCGGCTCGTCCGCGAGGATCAGGCGTGGCTGATTCACCAGCGCGCGGGCGATGGCCACGCGTTGCTGCTGGCCACCGGAGAGTTGCGCCGGGGTATGGTCTTCGCGACCGGCGAGCCCTACTCGCGCCAAGGCCTCCATCGCCCGTCGCTTGCGCTCTACCGCGGGAACGTCCGCGTACACCAGCGGCAGCTCGACGTTGTCTAGCGCGCTGGTGCGAGCGATGAGCTGGAAGCCCTGGAATACGAAGCCGAGCGCTGAAAGGCGCAGCGCAGAGAGCTCCCGCTTTTGCAGCGTAGCCACCTCACGCCCTTCGAAGCGATAGCTGCCTTTGGTCGGGCGGTCGAGGCAGCCGAGCAGGTTCATCAGGGTCGATTTTCCGGAGCCGGAAGGGCCCATGATCGCGACCATCTCACCCTTTTCAATCGTGAGATCCACATCGACGAGCGCGTGCACTTCGATCTCGCCAGTCTTGTAGGTCTTGGTGATGCCCGACAGCTGGATGATCGGTTCAGAGGCCACGGGTGGAGCCTCCGATGGCTTGCGCTTTCGCTTTCCCCCGTCCGACGTCGATGATCACTGCGCGACCCGGCGGCAGTCCGTCGATTTCGGTCATGTTGCCGTCGGTGACACCCATCGTGATCGGGACGCGCACGGCGCGATCCCCTTGCGGCACGTAGACGGCGTCACCGAGCTGAGGGCGCTTGGGTGCGGTCGCCATGCCGCTGGTCGCGGTTGCGGCGGGTCTGAAACGCAATGCCTCGTTCGGCACCGCGTCCACTTGCGTCTTTTGCACGATGAGGATCAGCACGTTGGCCGTCATGCCCGGACGCAGCTTGCCGTCTGGATTATTCACGTCGAGCACGACGTCGTAAGTCACGACGTTTTGTGCGGTCTGCGGGGCGTTTCGCACCTCGTGCACCGTCGCGTGAAACGTTTGGGCCCGGAACGCATCGACCGTGAACGTCGCGTTCTGACCCGCACGGACCTCGCCGATATCGGCCTCGTCCACCGCGGCGTGGACCTGCATGTGCGCCAAATCCTGCGCGATGGTGAAGAGGGTGGGGGCGGTCAGCGTGGCCGCCACGGCTTGCCCGACATCGATATTCCGCGAGATGACCGTTCCGTCCACCGGCGAGCGAATGATCGAGTGGTCGAGATCGAGTTTGGCACGGTCCAGCTGCGCCCGCGCTTGCGCGATCTGCGCGGCGCTCGAGCGGGCAAGCCCGGTGGTCTGCGCGAAGATCGCCCCAGCCGCGTCCAGGTCGGCGTTGGTCGCCAATGACTCGCGCTCGAGGTTCCGAGTTCGGTCGCGGACGCTCTTTGCACCGAGCTCGGTCGCTTGCGCGCTGGTCAGGTTGGCAATTGCCTGAGCCAGCTGTGCCGTCGCAAGCGCCACGGCGTTCCGGAAGAGCGCCGGATCTAGCTCCACCAACAAATCTCCCGCCTTGACCGGCGAATTGAAGTCGGCGTGAAGCTTCCAGACGATGCCGGACACCTGCGCTCCGACGGGCGATGTGATGATGGGCTGAAGCGTCCCGGTTGCGGTGACACGCTGGGTGATGTCAGCGCGCACTACGGGCACGGTGCGAAATGCCGAGTCGGCCGGATGCTTCCGCTCGTAAATAACGAGGCCCGCGACGACCACGGGCACCGCCAGCCCGAACGAAGCGACGAGCCACTTTCGGCTCCTGACCATGAGGGGTTTGCTTGCCGCTCCGTCGGTCGAGACTGGAGCCGTCGGGGCGGGGAAAGCGACTGCGCTGCCCCTTGCTGCCATCATGTGTCGCCTTGTTTCGTTGGACGGGTCCTTCGGTTCTCCAGTACGCACGATGCGTGCCGGCAGTCTTGCCCTCGACCGCGACGCTTTGCGGGCCGAATTGCGGCGACGCGCCGGGACACCGTTGTGCCTCACACTGAGGCGTTCGAGCGGTCGTCGCGAACGGGGACTGCTGGCGGAACAACTCGGTTGAACCGAGTGCGCTGTTTGGTGCCAGTGTTGTCACGATGAGCACGGCGACTGCACCAATGCCATTGCGCGATCCGCGGCGCGGCCTAACTAGCGCCGAGGCGCTGACCCGCCTGCAGGCGGTGGGTCCGAACGCCATATCCGACGTTGCACAGCACCCGGTGCGGCGGGCCCTTGGAAAACTGTGGGCGCCCGTTCCTTGGATGCTCGAGGCAGCGATAGTCCTTCAACTCGGGCTCAGGGAGTACGTTGAAGCTGGCGTCGTCGCGTTCCTTCTGGTTTTCAACGCGGGCCTCGGCTTCATCCAAGAGACCCGAGCCCAAGCGACACTGGCTGCGCTCAAGTCGCGCTTGGCGCTCGTCGCGTCGGTTCGACGCGACGGAAATTGGAAGATGGTGCCGGCAGCAACGCTGGTTCCTGGCGATTTGGTGAAGCTGTCGCTCGGCTCGGTCGTTGCGGCCGATGTGCGATTGGTCGACGGTTCGGTACTGCTCGACCAGTCGATGCTCACGGGTGAGTCACTCCCGGTCGAAGCGGGGGCGGGCTTCGAAACCTATGCGGGAGCCTTGGTGCGGCGTGGCGAATCGCTGGCGGAGGTAGTTGCGACCGGAGCTCGCACCAAGTTTGGCCGCACGGCGGAGCTGGTCCAAGGCGCAAAGGTGGAGAGCTCCCAGCAGAAAACCATTCTACGGGTGGTGCGTAACCTGGCGCTTTTCAACGGCGCCACGACTGTCTTTTTGGCCGGTTACGCGTTGCTGCTGCCCATGCCACGTTCTGACGTCGTCCCGCTCATCCTCGTCGCCGTGCTGTCTTCGATACCGGTTGCCTTGCCTTCGATGTTCACACTTGCGGCGGCAGTCGGCGCGCGAGCGCTGGCCCGGAACGGTGTCTTACCAACGAGCCTTTCGGCAGTAGATGAAGCTGGCAGTATTGACATTCTGTGCTCGGACAAGACGGGGACGCTGACGCGCAACGAGCTTGCCGTGATGTCCGTGCGCCCAATGCCGGAGTTCGATGAGGCGCACGTTCTGGCGCTCGCCGCGCTGGCTAGCTCGGATGGCGGGCAGGACCCGGTTGACGTTGCGATTCGCACGGCCGCCGCGGGCCAACCGATGGTGGACGGACCGACGCTCATCACCTTTTTCCCATTCGACCCGGCGGTGAAAGAGGCAGCTGCAGACGCTCGTCGAGCCGATGGTACTGCTGTGCGCGTCATCAAGGGTGCGTTCGCCGCGCTCGAAGGTTTGGCCCAGCCCGCGCCCGGCGCGTCCGTGATTGTGGATGAATTACAGGCCAAAGGGTTCCGGGTGCTCGCCGTCGCGTGCGGAGTTCCGAATGGTCTGCGCATAGCTGGCCTCATCGCACTCAGTGACCCGCCTCGAGGTGATTCGGCGGCGCTCGTTGCGGAGTTGGCTGGCCTGGGCGTGCGCACGATCATGGTCACAGGAGACGCAGAGAAGACTGCGAAAGTCGTGGCGGATACCATCGGCATCTCCGGTCCGGTCTGGGCAACGACGCCCCTCCCCGAGGACATCCGCGCGGAGAACTACGCCCTGTTTGCGGGGGTCCTGCCAGAGGACAAGTATCGGCTGGTCAAAGCGCTCCAGGCGAGTGGGCATGTCGTCGGCATGTGCGGCGATGGTGCCAACGATGCGCCGGCGCTACGACAGGCTCAGATGGGCATTGCCGTGTCCACCGCGACGGACGTCGCAAAGTCTGCCGCCGGCATGGTGCTGACAGAGCCGGGGCTCGGGGGCATCGTCGCTTCGGTCAAGGAAGGGCGAATCACCTTCCAGCGCATCCTCACTTACACGCTGAGGTCCATCGTGCACAAGGTCGTCCAAGTCCTCTTCTTGGCCACCGGCTTGATCCTGACTGGCCAAGCCATCCTGACGCCCATGCTCATGGTGCTGATGATGGTGACAGGTGATTTTTTGGCGATGTCGTCATCGACGGACAACGTTCGGCCCTCCCCAGCGCCGAGCGTTTGGAGAATCGGCAATCTAACGGTTGCAGGCATCGCGCTGGGCGCGTGTGATCTGCTGTTCTGCATCGCATGTTTTTGCGTCGGAAAGTTCGTGCTGCGCCTCGATACGGTAACCCTCCGGACTCTGACCGTCGTGACCCTAGTATTCAGTGGACAAGCCGTGTTTTATGTCGCGCGCGAACGGCAGCACATGTGGAGCTCTCGCCCGGGCCGCTGGCTCTTGGTTTCCTCCGCGATCGATCTCACTCTGATCAGCTTTCTGGCGATCAACGGCCTGCTGATGAAGCCAATCCCAATTTCGGTTGTTGGCGCTCTGTTCTTTGCGGCGGCCTTATTCGCCTTCCTGCTGGATAGCGTGAAAGTGGCTCTGTTTCGCCGCCTTCGGATTGCATGACTGCCAGGATTCGCGTTCGCCCTGATCAACGAGCGGAACGAGAACTCGGGTATCATTCCCGGTCCATGTGACAGCGACTTGCGCGGTATCGCACGTTTTTCCGCGCTGAACAGTCAGGCCGGAGCCGTTCAGCACCAGCTTGTCGTCGTGGGGCTTTGCCAAGTTTCGCACGTCGATGAGCGAGGCCGTTTGGCCATTCGGCGTTTCATGATCGCGCGTCGTAGATGCAAGAAATTGGCTTTCAATTCTGGCATGCGAAGGCGCGTGCGGACAGGCCCGACGATCGTGTAGAGTACCAGTAGATGGGCAGTTTGGTTGAAGCTCGCCCCTTGGCACTCGAGGTGAAAAACCTTTCGGTAGGGTTCGATCGAACGACCGTGATCGACCGGCTCTCTTTCAACGTGCCACACGGTAGTGTGCTGGCGATCATTGGGCCGAATGGTGCGGGTAAGAGCGTCCTGGTCAAGGCGCTGATCGGGGTTCAGCCGTCCGCAGGGGAGATCACCTGGGAGGCAGATACCAAGATCGGCTATGTGCCGCAAAAGCTCGACATCGAGCGGGATCTGCCGATAACGGGTGGGGATTTTCTGCGTGCCAAGGCAGTCGTGGTCCGTTCCGCGGAAGGGGCAGTCGACCGCGCGCTGGTATTGGTTGGGTTGAAGCCAGAGTCCGTGTGCAAACCCATCGGAGCGTTGTCCGGAGGGCAATTTCAGCGCTTACTCGTTGCCGCAGCGCTCATCGGACAGCCAACGGTTTTGCTGCTCGATGAACCTACCGCCGGCGTGGATGAGCCGGGTCAAGACACGCTGAACCACACCCTCGAGCGCCTTCGCAACGAACGTGGCCTGACGATCGTATTCATCTCGCACGATCTCAGTGTGGTCTATCAATACGCCACGAACGTCCTCTGTCTCTCGCGAGGGCACACCTGTTTCGGTACACCGAGGACCGTGCTCACTCCCCAACTGCTGCAAGACCTCTACGGCGCGCCGGTCGCGTATCACATTCACGATGACGTTCGATCTTAACGCCCTCGCGCTGTCCGTTGGCGCCGGTGCGGCGGCCGGTTTGGTCGGCTGCTTTGCGGTCATGCGCCGGATGACGCTCGCTGCGGACGCAATCTCCCATATTGCGCTGCCTGGCATTGGAGTCGCGATCTTACTGCGCATTCATCCAATCGTCGGTGGCGTCGCCGCTCTCCTCGTGGGGACGCTCCTCGTTTGGGGCATCGAAAATCGGACGCGCCTTGCCACGGAGACCATCATCGGTGTGGTGTTCTCGACCGCGCTCGCCATCGGCAGCCTGATCACCTCCGGAGACGAGCTGATCGAAGCCCTCTTCGGTGGTGTCGGGCGCTTGACGACGCTCGAGGCAACCCTCGGGCTCGTGTTTGCGCTCGGCGTGATTGTGTTCATGGTGTGCCAGAGGCATCGGCTTGTGCTTTCGCTCGTCTCTCCCGAAATTGCCCACACGAGCGGGATCAACGTGGCTCGCCTAAACCTATATTTCCTGCTCGTCTTTGCGCTGACGATTGCGCTCGGCCTCCGTTACCTCGGGGTGCTTCTCGTCGGCTCGTTGGTGATCATTCCAGCCGCCACAGCCAAACGCCTCGCTCGGAGCCTCCACGGGATGCTGCTCATCTCCATCATTCTCTCGGTCGCTTCGACGACCCTTGGCACGTGCCTGTCGTTCGCGCTGCACCGACCATCCGGTTCGATGATCGTTCTCGTCGCCGCGGGCTTCTTCGTCCTTAGCCTGCTGCGCGGGGTGGGTAGGCCCGCGACAAGCATCAGCACGAACGCCTCGAAGTGAGGCGCAATGGTGCCACGAGTGCGAGTTACGAATTGCTCGGCAGCGACGCAGCATTATCGGTCCCAACGCGGGAGCACTATCGTCGGCGGCGACACACTGATCATCCTCAGCGAGGCCGGCGATAGCTGTGCGGTGACTCAAGCGGCGGTTGACCGGTTTTAGGGGCTGTGGCACAGTTCCGCCTCAACGTGGGGCGTTGAGGCGTGCCGAGGTCGTGGATCAGCGCGAGATGGCGGCCGACGTTGCGGAACGACGTTCTCTGGCTCTCCGCAGCCGCGCATCGCGGTCTCATCGGAAGGGGGCCCGCTTCGTGCACGGGTTCAAACCAGCAACTGCGCGTCTGCGAAGGTTAGAGATGGCAGCGTCGGAATGAATCCAAATACGGAAGCTCACTCGATTGTTGTCGGCCGTCATGGGCGCACGCGCGGTGCGGAGCGCAAGCGGTGTTGCGCAGTTGAGCGCCAATGACCCATGAACGGGCGCTGATCCGATGACCGCAACCGCGCTGTTACTGAAGCCGATCCTCAATCCGAGCCGTCAACAAGGAGCCAGTGCGAAGCGCTCGGTCGTCAAAGCGCTTACGTACGGACTCGTTCTCGGCTGTTTGGACTTCGTGGTGCTCTATCTGTTTACCCGGAAGACCGCCGTCGCTCTCGGGTTCATTGTCGTCAGTAACATTTACACGACGATTTGCTACTTCATCTACGAGCGGATCTGGGTGCGGATCACCTGGGGAAAAATCGAGCTCGAGCCCGTTGTAATGAGCGCGCGCCGCCGCGGCGTTCGCTCGACCGTCGCACGGACACGGAAGTTTCTAAGGCACGCGATGTTACACAAACCGAAGGACGACCAGCCATGAACAGCCATAAACGAATCGACTATCTGACCCGCGACGGTGTCATGAAACTCCTCTCTGATGACGAAGCGGCGAGCGTCAGCAACGCAGAGTCGGCGGAAAAGCTCGCCGAGGGTGATGAGTATCTCGATCTCGAGCATCTCGACGAAGGCGTGCACAAGGCAGACGGACTGATTGTAATTATGGGACGAGTGCTGCCGCGAAAAGCAGTTCACGAAACCACATGGAGCAAAATCCTTGCTGTCGTTGGCGGCGGAGCGCATCGGGGCAGAGCGCCCTGACCGAGAATTGGGAGGGCCGTCTGCCAGTACCGGCGAGCGCGAAGCGAGTGTCTCGCGCCGCACGACGCCGGTACCGTCTCCGTGCACCCCCCATGCGCGAGATCGACGGCTTCTGCGAGCACCCCGTATGGGCTCAAGCGGATTCTTTCTGGCTCCACTTCCAGTCGCGAACCTCAGGCAAGTCTAGCCCATATTTTTGGATGTATTCCTTGTGCTCGATCAGTTTGCGCTTGAGCTCCTCTTTCACGTACACGCCTGCGGCACCGGTCTGCGGCAGGCGGTCGATGGTGTCCATGACCAGATGGAAACGATCCAAATCATTCAGCACGGTCATGTCGAAGGGCGTCGTGACCGTGCCCTCCTCTTTGTAGCCACGAACGTGGATGTTGCCGTGGTTGGTGCGCCGATAGGTGAGTCGGTGAATCAGCGCTGGGTAAGCGTGAAAGGCAAAAATGACCGGCTTGTCCTGCGTGAATAGGTCGTCGAAGTCCCGATCGGGCAACCCATGCGGGTGCTCGCTTTGCGGCTGCAATTTCATCAAGTCGACGACATTGACCACTCGGATCTTCAGCTGGGGCAGACGTTCGCGCAGGATGGACACGGCGGCAAGCGTCTCCAGCGTGGGCACGTCGCCGCAGCAGGCCATGACCACGTCCGGTGAAACGCCTTGGTCATTGCTGGCCCACTGCCAGACGCCGATCCCCTCGCTGCAGTGGGTGAATGCGGCGTCCATGGTCAGCCACTGCGGGGCCGGGTGCTTGCCGGCAATCACCACGTTGACGTAGTGGCGGCTGCGCAGGCAGTGATCCATGACCGAGAGCAGGCAGTTCGCGTCCGGCGGCAAGTAGACGCGTACGATCTCTGCCTTCTTATTCACGACGTGGTCGATAAACCCCGGATCTTGATGAGTGAACCCGTTGTGGTCTTGGCGCCAGACGTGCGAGGCCAGCAAGTAATTCAACGATGCGATTTTGCGCCGCCAGGGCAGGTGAGCCGTGACCTTCAGCCACTTGGCGTGCTGATTGAACATCGAATCGATGATGTGCGTGAAGGCTTCATAGCAGTTGAAGACGCCGTGTCGCCCAGTGAGCAGGTAGCCTTCGAGCCAGCCTTCACACTGGTGCTCACTCAGCATTTCCATGACTCGCCCACTTGGCGCAAGAAACTCATCGTTCGGCACGGTCTCCGCGTCCCATTGCCGTTTCGTCACTTCGAAGAGCGCTTCCAAGCCGTTGGAGAGCGTCTCGTCCGGACCAAACACACGGAAATTGCGCTGCTCGCTGTTCCGTGTGACCACGTCTCGAAGGAAACAGCCGAGCACGTGCGTGTCGCCATTGCCGTGCCCGCCTGGAGTCTGTACGTCGACGGCGTACTCACGAAAATCGGGTAGGCGTAGATCGCGAAGCAGCATGCCACCGTTCGCGTGCGGATTGGCGCCCATGCGACGTTCACCGCGCGGCGCGAGCTCGGCCAGCTCGGGCCTCAGGCGACCCTCCGTATCGAAAAGCTCGTCCGGCCAATAGCTCTTGAGCCAGTCCTCGAGGAGCTTCAGGTGTCCGGGGTGGCGGCTCGGGTCGGAGATCGGTATCTGATGGGCACGGAAGGTGCCCTCGATTTGCAGACCGTCCACCACTTTCGGGCCGGTCCAGCCCTTGGGTGAACGCAGCACGATCATCGGCCAGCGAGGGCGCTCGCTCTTGCCGTTAAGGCGCGCGTTCTGTTGGATCTCACGGATCTGCTCGATTGCCGTGTCGAGCGCTGCTGCCATGGAGTTGTGCATGGCCTCGTGCCCGCTGCCTTCGACGAAGTAGGGCGTCCAACCGTAGCCGCGCAGCAGCTGGTCCAATTCTTCGTGAGTGATTCGTGCAAGGACCGTCGGATTCGAAATCTTGAATCCGTTCAGGTGCAGGATGGGCAAGACGGCGCCATCGGTCGCGGGATCGAGGAACTTGTTTGAGTGCCAGGCTGTCGCCAGGGGGCCAGTCTCCGCCTCGCCATCGCCGACGACGCAGGCCACGACCAGCTCGGGATTGTCGAACACCGCCCCGAACGAATGACTGAGTGAATAGCCGAGCTCGCCGCCCTCATGAATCGAACCCGGGCACTCCGGCGATGCGTGGCTCGGAATCCCTCCAGGGAACGAAAACTGCAGAAACAGTTTGCGAAGTCCGGCCTCGTCCTGACTGATATTCGGATAGATCTCGCTGTAGGTGCCTTCGAGGTAGGTGTTGGCCACTACCGCGGGACCGCCATGACCAGGGCCCGAGACGTAGATCATATCGACGTCGTATTTCTTGATGACGCGATTCAAGTGCACGTAGATGAAGTTTTGGCCGGGAGTCGTGCCCCAGTGCCCGAGCAACATGTGCTTCACGTCCGTGAGCGCCAGTGGGCGCTTCAGCAGCGGATTGTCGTAGAGATAGAGCTGGCCGACTGACAAATAGTTGGCGGCGCGCCAGTAGGCGTCCATCTTCAGTCGCAGGTCTGGTTCGAGGGTGCTGCTCTTCATGGCTGGGGCTCACTTCGGTGGATCAGTCGGTCGGTCGCGCTTCACGGCGCTGTGACCGTTAGGAAAAGGCACCGTTCACTCCATGCGAGCGATGCGCTTGAAATACGACTTTGCGTACGCCGCCAGCTGTTTGTCGGTTGGGTGGTCCACGGTCTCGACGCCAACGACCTTCGGGCCCTGCGCGTGGTCGTGCTTCTCGATGTATCCGAGAAACTCGAGCTTCGTGGTGGAGGGCCCGACAATCAGAACCTGCTCCACGCCCTCGAATGAGTTTGCTACTTCGCGGAAGAATCGCTTGTCATCCTCGGGGTGCCCTTTGACGCTCTGCGCGTCCCGTGTGTGGATGTGGTGGATGCGGTGGGGGGCCAACACTACCTCTTCATCTACCTTGTCCGCGCGCACAGCGAAGACGCGAGCCTCTTGGTGGTCGATCCAAACGGCGATCTGCTTTGACATCGTGCATTCTCTTCCTGGCTTCGGATCGCAATACCAAACGCCGTGCAGGGCGCCGCCCAGAGACATCTCGGCCGCACGTTGCACTGGCGAATCTCCGCTGCCGGATTTCGTCTTCGCGCAGTCGCCCAAGGATACCGCTTGGACGATTTGTTCGGCGCTCTCGTCGTCTTTCACGGTCGAGCCCTAGCGCGTGCGCCCTTCGGAGTCTGGGTGGTCGTCGCGAGCCTCGAGTGTGTCATGTGCAAGGATCGTCGTCTGCACTAAGCGCGCCGCTGCGGCACTCAGGGGGCCATCCAATACCGCGGCAAAGCCGCGCCGAGACGGCGCCCAGTCGCGCGCGGCACGCGAGACCGCCACACTGCGGGGCGCAACCGTGTCACAGGCGATGTTGCATGGGCGCCAGCGATTGGCAGTGTGGCCTGCGGCAGCAACGGGCACGCATCGTGCGTTCGACCGCACTATGAGGACCGAAGACCTAATGACGCGTAACGTCGTGGTTTGCCGCCCGGATGACTCGCTCGAGCAGGCCGCTCACCTGATGTGGGATTGGGATGTCGGGTGCGTGGTGGTTACCGATGCCCAGCAAAAGCCGATTGGCATGATCACCGATCGCGATCTGGCGATGGCCGCCTATACTCAGGGAGCTCTATTACGCGAAATCCGCGTCGAGACCGTGATGGCCACGAAAATCTGGGCCTGTTCTATAAACACTACGCTCAAGGAAATCGAGGACAAGATGCGCACCGCCCAGGTGCGTCGCCTTCCCGTGCTGGGTTTCGACGGGGAGCTTGTCGGCATCGTGACACTCGGCGATATCGCCCGCAGCGCTCATTCGAGTCCGCTCCGAGTGATTGAGCTTCCCGGCCTCGCCAAAACGCTGGCCAGTATCACCGAGCGACGTTGGCCAGACAGCGCCGCAGCCCAGTGAGCTCTCTAAGTTTGGTGCTTCACTCGGCACGTAGCACCTCGAGCGTATAAGGCGCGAGGCGCGGCGTGCGGGGTAGGAACCGAACGCGGCGCCGACGAGCGCGCTCCGCCCGAACGAGATGAGCGCCATCTCGACGCGAGGCAAGTAGATCAGCCAAGCCGCGTTGCCACGGCGCGGCATGCAGTTCCTATCTCCCACTCGGCGGTCCAGAACACAGATGTGACTCAATTGCGCCCACGCTGAGACGCAAACCGCAGGCGGACTCACTTCCTACGGCGTCATGTCGCCCCACGGCCAGTCGCGTTGCAACGGTTCGCGTCGTCTTGGGCGAACCTCATGCCGTGTGCCTTCATGATTGGCGTGCGGGTCGTGCTCCTGCTAGTTATGCGACCCTCGGCGCAAACGTTGCGCGAGATGGCGGACAGCAGCCCCAGTTCGGCGTTTTTCTCGTGGCTCGGTACTTGCTGACGAACGTTGTTCGGTGGGCGGGCGAACTCGAAAGAAATCTCATGCCCAATAATTCGATCTATCTCGAGAGTGGTCTCTGGCGCCGAGAGCAGTCCCACGAAAGGGATCCGTTGCGGGTGTTTCCTGAGCTGTTCAACGCGAACGCGACTGGTCGCAGCGTTGCGACGGAAAATGCCGGCGTCGCGCCCGAATTCCAAGTTACAGAAACCTCGGAGGGCTTCTTGCTGAGCGCGTGCGTTCCAGGTATCACGGCGGCTCAACTCGAGGTGCGAGTGACGCCGCAGCTGGTGATCGTCCTGCGAAAGGCGGGACTGGCAACGGTGAGCACGACCGCGGCCGACGCCGACTTGCCGCGGCAGCACGCCGCATTCAGAAGAACTTTCGTGCTTCCCACGGCGGTAGATGCTCGTCGGCTGAAAGTCGCTATCACGGGCGATCTGCTTACGATCAAGCTGCCGAAGCGAGCTTCGGCTCTGGCGCACGGGGTCGCGCAAAAGACGCGATGAGCCGAGCTCAGCGGTACTTCGTTATCTCCATTCGCCGGCCGTGGCCAAGCACGTGCGCGATGACGAAGTCGGCGGCGCACCAAAGTCGCCGTACTCGACGATTGTTACGGCCGCGGTAGGTGAACCAACGACGTGCTCATCTTCGGATACCGCAACTTTCAGATCCGGAGAAACGGCATCACGCTTGGTCGCTGGGTTTTCTTGGGGCCGCCTTGGTTGCGACGTCAGCCGTATCCTCATCGTTCAGCATTCCGTCTTCCGCTGTTTGCGCCGAGTCCGGCATGAAGCGCGCCGTGCCAGCACGATGCAGCCTCGACGCCATCGGATGAGCTGCGCCGTCTATCGGCGCGACGCACGGCCCCGTGAGCGGCGCGAAAGGGGCTGGCGCGCTCGCGCGCTCCGAATCGAGGCGCGCTCTGCCTGGCTATTTGAACGCTTTGATCAAAGCCTCTAATTGCGTTCGAAGCGACTTGTCGTGACGTGTGACAGCAGGCACCTTGCGATCAACACCGAGCAGCTCATAGACGGCTATCTGCGCCGCGCGCACCGAGTACTCGACCGTGAAGACCACGTCGTCCGGGATCTCGACGAACTGGCTGATAAACGCGAAGTTCTTAGAGTTGAGTGGCACTGGCAGCGGTCGATCGCCGTGTTTGCGAGGCATGAACATGCTCGTGATATAAGGCATCCGACACGGAATGCAGTTTGCGTCCTCGACGGTGTCGAGATCGAAGCGCAAATGCCCGCAGAGCTCTTCGAGGATTTGTGCACCATTGCAGTCGGCCATGGCCTTCGGGACGAAGTTGCCCACCCGATCGGGATGCAAGGCATAACCCCAAAATACCTGGATGCCAGAGGGCTGGCTCGGGAAGTGCGGCTGATGCGCAAGCACTACCGACATGAGCCAGTTGGAGTCCTTGAACGTCACGAGGCCGCCCGTCCCGGCAGCGTTTCCGGTGAACTGCTGCATCTGATCGAAGAAGGCGGGAGTATCGAGAGTCACCGTGAAGGACTCCCAGTACGACTCGGCGATACAGCCGTTGAACGCTGCAGGGTTGCCAAATTCAGGCCTACCCTCGGCCAGCTTTTCCCACAGCGCCCAACTGCTGCTGTCCGCCTTCGTTAGCTTGTGGGGGGCGAGGTTCATCGAGCCCAAGCTCGACGCGTCCGTCATCGATCCGTTCTGAACGAACACCAAGTCCCCGTCGTCGACCGGGATGAGATCTTTGCCGCCGGACCTCAGACAATGGATGCCCGTGACCACGAATTTGCCCGCTACTTCACGGTGATCGAGGTCGGTGACCGTGCAGTTTCTGATGAAGTGCACGCCCTGCAGATCCAACCATCGTTCCAGCGGTAAAACCAGCGAGTCGTATTGGTTGTAGATCGTACGTTTGACGCCGCCCAAGGTTTCGATTCGAGAGAACTCCAGCATGAAGCGGTGGAGGTAGCGCTTGAACTCGACCGCGCTGTGCCAAGGCTGAAAGGCGAAAGTGGTCGCCCACATGTACCAAAATTCGGTTTCGAAAAAGTGAGGCGAAAGCCAATCGGTGATACGGCTCGCCCCGAGCAAGCCCTCGTCCGCGTTGGTGAGCTTCAACAATTCTGCGCGGTCCTGCATGTCGAATCCCATCGAGGTCACCGCGACCTTTGCTCGACGACTGTCAACCAGGCGCGCCATCGAGTGCGGCGCGTGTCGCTCGTTGAACTCCACCGTCTCTTCGAACACGGACTTCCCGGCCGTCACGATCGAGGGAATTGAACGATACAGGTCCCAAGTGCACTCGTAGTTGTCGGTGGTCAGCATGCGCCCGCCGCGCATCGAGTAACCGTCCCCAGGGACCTGCGCCCCGTCCAGACTTCCGCCAAGCAACGGCCCCGCCTCCAGAATCGAGATATGGTCTGCACGCACCTTGCCGTCGCGAATCATGAAGGCCGCTGCAGCCAAGGAGCCGATGCCGCCGCCGACGAGATATGCTTTCAAATTCGCGATCATCTTGTCGGCGTATGCAATTCATGTGCGCGGTCAACATCAGCGTCCGGCGCGTGCTCGTCGGCTGAGTGGCCCGCTGTTGTAAAGCGTGACTCGGCAAATCACCACAGACCGAGACGCGCTTGCGCTACGGTCCGTGGCGTTCTTGGTTCCGCGGGCGCTTTGCGACTTCGACCAAGGCTAGATAAGTCAGTGTCGCGACGCCAAGAAACACGAAAAAACGGGGCGGGAGCGGCACGAAACCGAGCACCCGGCGATTGGCGAGTACGGTAGCAGTGCTCTGCGATCACGATCGCGACCGTTGTTAGTGCGAGGGGCAAGCTCGGCCGACTTTTCGATGGTTCGTCGGAGTGCGGATAACGAACAGCACGAGCGTCTGCGGGGCAAGAGACTCGACGAACCAGCCCGTGTGAAAGAGCGTTTCGCCGGAGTGGAACACGCGCAAGAGCACGAAGAAGGTCAGTAGATCGTACCGCGAGCTGATCGGGCCGATAATCAGCATGAAATTGCGGATTGTGCGAATGTCCCAACGTTGGGGCGTCCGAATCAGTTCCGGATCAACGTTGTCCGGATCTGTCCTCTTGACCTTCTCGAAAGATATTCTCCGGGAGCTGGACCCCAAAGCACACACCTTTGCTGGATCGTAGCCCGCGTTGCAGACGCAAGGTTTGCGCAGGCAAGCGCAGGGAGTGCGCTCAGCCTGCCGCCCAGAGCGCGAATCCGATGCGGCACGCGTCGTGCTATCGCCCCGATCAAGCATGCGTATCCTGACTCAGGCGATGTTCGAAGCGCTCCAGAAGGGCGCGTCAACGATCAGCCAGTCTCCTTCTCGGCGCCTCGTCATGTTCAGCTCCGAGGCGGATCCGCTCGCTGCGCTGGACGAGTTTCGGGTCGGCTTCAGCCAAGCTCGAGCACCATTCGCCCATCCACATTTCCTGCTTTCAGAGCGGAAAATACGCTGTTGATGTCCTCGAGTTTCGCTTTGTGGATGTGCGCCCGAACCTTGCCTTCAGCGGCAAATTCGATGGCTTCTGCAAGATCCTTGCGCGTGCCGACGATCGAACCGCGCAGGGTGATACGCTTCAGGACCACGTCGAAGATTGGCGTGGGGAAGTTTCCCGGAGGAAGTCCCACCAAGCTAATGGTGCCCTTCCTTCGGACGAGCTCGAGGGCCTGCGCGAACGCGGGCGGTGAGACCGCAGTGACGAGTACGCCGTGAGCCCCACCGCCAGTCATTTTCACGACTTGACTAGCGGCATCGGGCTCTCGCGCATTGATCGCGAGATCCGCACCGAGCTTGCGCGCTAGCGCGAGCTTTTCTTCGGTGACGTCGAGCGCTACGACGTGTAGGCCCATCGCGCGCGCATATTGGATTGCCACGTGGCCGAGCCCGCCAATCCCGGAAATTGCGATCCACTCGCCGGGTTTCGCCTCCGTCTCTTTGATGCCCTTGTAGGTCGTGACGCCGGCGCAGAGAATGGGCGCCATCTCTGCGAAGTCGAAGCGTTGGGGCAGGCGAGCCACATAGGCAGCGGCGCCGAGAGCATATTCAGCGAAGGTGCCATCGACGCTGTAGCCGCTATCGTGTTGCGATTCGCACAGGGTTTCCCAGCCAGTGATGCAATGCTCACAGGCGCCGCACGCGTCGTGTAGCCAGGCAATGCCAACCGCATCGCCTTCCTTGATGTTCTTAACGCCAGCGCCGAGGGCGGCAACGATGCCAGTGCCTTCGTGACCCGGCACGAACGGAGGTGCAGGTTTCACGGGCCAATCACCGTCTGCCGCGTGCAGGTCCGTGTGGCAGACCCCGGTCGCCCGGATCTTGACGAGAACTTCGCCTGGCCCAGGCGTGGGGATCGGGCGCTCCTCGATCGTCAGCGGCATGCCGAAATTGCGCACGACTGCGGCCTTCATTGTTTTTGCCATGTTCTCAAGCAAAGCAATCGCCGTGCCGCGTGATTGCTTTGCTTTCGATCGGAGCTATCGCGGCGTGCGTCGGTCGCAAAGGCATGCCGGCCGCAAACACTGCGCGGCGAGCCGCAAGCATTGCATCGCGGCCTGCCTCGCGCCTCGGGTTGCAACTCGGGAGCGTTGGCGGGCATGCATACCCACTGCGCAAGCTCTGATTGCATCGTCGATTTGCGTTCGTTGCCCCCGTGGCGCTGCTTGGCGGACTGCAGGCCGTAGCCGGTCCGTCGAGCGCGCAGACACTGCCGAATCAGCTCCCGCCTGCATTCGAGTTTGGCCAGAGGCTCGGTACCGCAACTACGGGTACGATCACATCGTACTGTGAAACGGTCGCAGCGTCGCGGTGCGAGTGCCCACGACGCGGTTCGCACCGTTTCAACGCCCTCGCGCGAATTGTCTGCTTGCCGACCAGCCCACGGTTCACGTCATTTGGGATGATGGGAGCTGCTGTCGATGGCAGTGAATACGACGCGGCCGTCCTGTTCGCTGAGAAAGCCGATGGGCCGGACATTGATGCCCGCTCCCGCCAAGTCGACAGTTGCGCGCCGCTCAACGCCAAAACGGTTTTCCCGCCAGCCAGAAGCCGGCGCCGACGACCGAGGTCACGACGACCACAATAGCGAGGCCGAGCCAGAGCACGTTCGTCCAGGTTTCCGGAACTCGTAATCGTTGCGGGCGGTACGAGGATTTGGCTTGAATCCACATGTTCTTATCCTCCGGCCGAAAGCGCTCAGAGCGCCTTCGGCTCGGTTTTCGAAGCGGAATGTCGACGCTGGCTCAGGAGTCGCGGCGGCGTCCGAATATCCGGAGCAGCATTAGAAACAGGTTGATGAAGTCGAGATACAAGATGAGCGCGCCTTGCAGCGCCAAGTTGCCTGTCTCACCTTGCCGCGCGTACAGCTCGCGCAGCTTCTGGTTGTCGTACGCGGTCAGTCCTGCGAAGACGAGCACGCCGGCGTAGGTCGAGATCCAGTAAACTCCCGCACTCTTGAGAAATAGATTGGCGACTGACGCGAGCAAGATGCCAACCAGCCCGATGAACATGAAGCGGCCGGCGGACGTCAAGTCGCGCTTGGTCGTGGCACCATACAATGCGAGTGCGGCGAAAGCACCGGCGCACACGAAGAAGACCCGACTGATCGAAGTGGCCGTGTAGAGCACGAAGATCGTCGCCATCGTCACCCCGTTCAGTGCGGCGTAGGCCGTGAATGTCGCAGCAGCCGCGGCAAGGCTCATCCGTTCCGCTCGAGTCGCGAACGCGACTACCAACACAAACTCGGCGATGAAGGCGCCGTAAAGCAAAACGGGATTGCCGAAGACCGCTTGCTGCAACGACGGTGTGTTGGCGACCAGCCACGCGATCGCGCCCGTGAGCGCGAGCCCCAGCGACATCCAACCATAGGTTCGCTGCAGGAAATCCAGCTCGCCCTGTGGCATTCGTATTTCGTGAGCGGCGCCGGGGCGAAGCAAACTGTGGGGGCTGGGCTGGAACATGCGCCGGAAAGGTGCATCGCGCGTGCCACAGAGGTTGCGCTCCTCGCCTTTGGATGACGTTCCGCGTGACGCCTCGGCGATGGCTGAGAACTTGCAAATGCCTGCAGACGTGATGTCCGAGCAGACCATGAGCAGCAATTCCCAACTACTAATGCGATGCCCGCGCCCTGATGGACAACGGAGCGCAAACGCTGCGCCCCGGAGCGCAGCCGTTGCTGTCTGTCAACGGTGGACGACGTGACTGACGCGACCCATGCCCTCGCGTTCGCAAGATCGCCGGCGATCGAAACCCGCGCGCTCACGCGACGCTTCGGCGACTTCGTGGCCGTGGACGCCATCGACCTGAACGTGGCGCCGGGCACCTTCTTCGGCCTGCTGGGCTCGAATGGAGCGGGCAAGTCGACGACCATCAAGATGCTGACGACTTTGCTGCCGCCGACGTCGGGTAACGCAAAAATTGCCGGATTCGATGTAGTGCGAGACGCTCGCCAGGTACGCCGGAATATCGGTTACGTTCCTCAGCTCATCTCTGCTGACTCCGCGCTCACCGCGCGGGAGAACTTAACGCTATTCGCGAGGCTTTACGGTGTTTCCAGTGGGGAACGTTCGGAGCGGATCGACGAGGCGCTGGCTTTCATGGGCCTATCGGACGTCTCCAATGCCCTGGTCCGCACTTACTCGGGCGGCATGATTCGGCGCTTGGAGATCGCTCAGGCTTTGCTCCATCGACCTCCGGTCGTGTTCTTGGATGAGCCAACCGTCGGTCTCGATCCGACGGCAAGACACTCGGTTTGGGAGCGTCTGCGTGAGCTCCGCGTCCGTTTCGGGACCACTGTCCTACTCACGACGCACGATATGGAAGAAGCCGAAGCGCTGTGCGAGGTCGTGACCATCATGCATCGAGGACGGATTGTGGCAGCGGGCACCCCGGCGGCGCTGAAGGCGAAAGTTGGAGAAGGCGCCACGATGGACGACGTTTTCATCAAGTACACCCAGGGAGTCATCGACGAACATGGACGCTATCGCGACACCGCAGAGGCCAGACAAACCACACAACGTCTCGGTTGAGCTGCCGACCGCTGCTGCTAGGGATTTTCTCGCGCAGACTGCGGCGATCGTCGAGATCGAAGTGCTTAAGTTGGCGCGCGATCCCAGCGAGGTCCTCACGCGTTCGGTTCAGCCAATTCTCTGGCTCATGGTGTTTGGGCAAGTCTTCACTCGCACGCACGCCATCCCGACCGGGACGCTCACCTACCTCGAGTTCATGACTCCGGGCGTCCTCGCTCAGAGCGTTCTCTTCACGGCCATATTCTACGGTATCGCGATCATTTGGGAGCGTGACCTCGGCGTGCTGCACAAGATGTTGGTCAGCCCCGCGTACCGAGGCGCGCTCGTATTGGGGAAAGCCGCTTCGGCTGGATTTCGCGGCGTCGCTCAAGCGCTCATCGTGTATGGAGCGGCCTTCCTGCTCGGCGTGCACTTGCGGATCGAATTCTTCCCGATCTTGGGCGTGCTCTCGGCGATCATGCTCGGTGCCGCTGTATTTTCCACCTTCTCCTTGATCGTCGCCTGCCTGGTGAAGACGCGTGAACGGTTCATGGGCATTGGGCAAGTCATGACCATGCCGCTGTTCTTCGCCAGCAACGCGATCTATCCGATTGAAATGATGCCGAACTGGTTGAAAGCCGTGGCGCGTGCCAATCCGCTCACGTATCTCGTCGACCTCCTGCGCACTTTGATGATTCAAGGCGGGCACTCCGCCTTCGGGCTCACCACCGACGTGTGCATCGAGACTGTAGTCCTCTTCCTACTCGTTCTGCTCGCGTCTCGGCTGTATCCCACCGTCGCACGATAGCCCCGACGCCGATTGGCGCGCCGATCGCGTGCGTGTTGCCCATCAACGCGATCTCGACCGGGTCAAAGCCTCGCTCGCTGCCATTACGCCTCCGGCTCCCTCCGTCGACTCACGCGGCAAGCGGTCGCTCCACGGTGCGATCCAAGGGCCATCCAAAGCTTCGAGCCTCGGCGCAATGACTGCGCCTCGTGACCATTGCCAGGTGCAGATATTGCGCGGGGGCTGCCTGCCTTTGCTGGCACGGAGAGTGCCTCTACGCTGGGCATGAACAAGAGCGATATTCAATTGAAGCAAGACGTCGAGCGAGAGCTGGCCTGGGACCCCAAAATCAACGCTGCGCAGATCGGAGTGACCGTAAATCAAGGGGCTGTGTCGCTCCTTGGAACGGTCGATACATACGCCGAAAAGTGGGCGGCAGAGGACGCCGCCAAGCGGGTGAATGGGGTTCGGACCATTGCGCTCGACCTTACTGTCAAGGTTCTGGGTCATCACAAGCATGACGATTCGGAGATTGCCGCTGCTATCGAGCGAACGCTCGAGTGGAACGTGCTCATACCGAAAACGGTCGTCGCGGAAGTGCACAACGGTGCGGTAACACTCAAGGGGCAAGCTGAGTGGCACTACCAACGAGAGGCGGCAGAGCGTGCTGTTCGTCAACTAAAGGGGGTCGTTGACGTGTTCAACGTGATTGCGCTCGCGCCGGAGACATCCTCCGCACAAGTGAAGGAGCAGATCGAAGCTGCGTTGCAGAGGCAGGCCAAGGCCGATGCCAAGTCGATTCACGTCCACACTTCGGCCGGAAAAGTAACGCTCACTGGACATGCTTCGTCGTGGCAGTCCATAGAGGACGCGGCGAACGCCGCTTGGGCGGCCCCGGGGGTCACGCAAGTCATCGATCAAGTGAAAATGGAGATGAGCCCGCACTGAAGGCCATTGGACCGCCTCGGTCGGTGGAGACTTGGCGGCACTCGCTGCGATGAGCGACCTCGGCTCGGGCGCAAGCGTGGGGGGACGCGCTTGCGCCGCTGGATGTGCCCCGCAAGCGCCGCAGGAATCACGCGAGGATTGTCGGACACGCTGGCGGAGCCTGCTTGTGAGGGGGGCATGGCCTTTGCAGTCGTTGTCGCGCATGACGCGCAAGATCATCTACCGCTTCGAACAGGGCACGGGCGAAGGACGAGCCGAGTGGAAACAACTACTCGGCGGTAAGGGAGCGAACTTGGCTGAAATGGCCAATCTGGGCATTCCGGTTCCGCCCGGATTCACCATCACCACCGAAGCGTGTGTGGACTACCTGCGGCACGAAGCGATCCCGGAGGGTCTATTCGAGGGCGCACGCGAAAGCATGAAGTGGCTCCAGCGCACGACACGCAAGACCTTCGGCGGCACGGAAAACCCTTTGCTCGTCAGCGTGCGCTCTGGAGCCCAAAGCTCGATGCCCGGCATGATGGACACCGTACTGAACCTCGGGCTGAACGATCGCACCGTGTTGGCGCTCGCGCAGCGCAGTCAGTCCGAGCGCTTCGCCTTCGACGCTTATCGCCGTCTCTTATCGATGTTCGCGGACGTCGTTCTTGGCGTCGAGCGCAGCCTCTTCGAGGCGCCTTTGCACGAGGCCCGTCGCCAAGTGGCGCGACAGCGCGACCTGGCCATACCGGCGGACGTGGACGCGCTGGCTCGCTTGATTCCGGATTCGGTTCTGGGCGCGGTCGAGCTGCGACGGGTAGCGGAGGAATACAAGGCGCTAATTCGCACCCATGCGCACCAGGAATTTCCGGCCGATCCATACGAACAACTCGAAGCCACGATCGCAGCGGTGTTCAGGAGTTGGAACAATCCACGCGCGAAGTTTTATCGTTCGATGCACGGCATCCCGGAGGATTGGGGTACGGCAGTGACCGTGCAAGCCATGGTCTTCGGAAACCTCGGGGAGACGAGCGCGACCGGCGTTGCGTTCACTCGCGACCCGAGCAGTGGTGAACGCCGCTTTTTCGGCGAGTGGTTGCCGAACGCCCAAGGCGAAGACGTCGTTGCGGGGATCCGCACGCCGCGCCCACTTGCCACGACGGCTGACAGCAACGGGACGTCCCTCGAGGAGCAGATGCACGACAGCTACGCGGAGCTGTTCACCATCCAGACCAAGCTCGAGCAGCACTTCCGCGACATGCAAGATATCGAGTTTACGATCGAGGCAGGGAAGCTGTATCTGCTCCAGACCCGCAACGGCAAACGCTCGGCCCGGGCGTCGGTACGCATTGCCGTTGAAATGGTGGAAGAGGGTCTGATCCATCCGGACGAGGCGATCTTACGCATCGATCCGGAACGCCTGCAGGAGCTCCTGTTTCCGGCCGTTGATCCGCGTTCCTTGGCTACACCACTGGCCAAAGGCATCCCAGCCTCGCCAGGCGCGGTCACCGGGCGCGCGGTATTCAGCGCCGATGACGCTGAGATTGAGGCCGCCAAGAACCAGGCCGTCATCCTGGTGAGAGCCGAAACGTCCCCTGAAGACTTGCACGGCATGAAGGCAGCCAAGGGGATCCTGACGGCGCGAGGTGGTGCCACGAGTCATGCGGCTGTGGTGGCACGTGGCATGGGTCGTCCGTGTGTGGCTGGCTGCGCGGCGCTTCACGTCGACCGCATCACGCGCACGATGACCATTTACCGCGCGGATGGCACCGTCAGCGCGACGATCGTTCACGGAGATATGATCACGATCGACGGTTCAACCGGCAACGTCTATAGCGGAGCGGTCGAGACCGTGCCGGCCGAGCTCGGGAGCCAGATGGAAACCTTGCTCAAGTGGACCGATCGAGTTCGGCGCCTTCGCGTGCGAGCCAACGCCGACACGCCAGCGCAGGCAGAAAGAGCATTGACCTTCGGCGCCGAGGGCATCGGGCTGTGCCGTACGGAGCACATGTTCTTCAACGAAGAGCGCATCGCTGCGGTACGGGAAATGATCCTGGCGCGCGACGTGACCACCCGCAAGCGTGCCCTCGGAAAGCTACTGCCCTTCCAGACTCGAGACTTCATTCAGCTCTTTCGCGTGATGCGGGGGCGCCCCATCAACGTTCGGCTGCTCGATCCTCCGCTGCACGAATTCTTACCCAAGGAAGATGCGCAGATCGCCGCGCTAGCAACGGTGATGGCGGTCAGCGTCGATGACATCAAGCGCAGGATCGCGGAGCTCTACGAGTCAAACCCGATGCTGGGGCATCGCGGAGTACGCCTGGCCATCACGTTCCCCGAAATCTACGAGATGCAGGCGCGCGCGATTCTGGATGCCGCTTGCGTGGTCAAGAAGGAAGGCTGTGAGGTTCAACCGGAAATCATGATTCCGTTGGCACTCGGCTTGGCAGAGTTGCAAGCTACGCGCAAAATCGTCGACGACGCGGCGCGAGAAACATTTCAGCGCCATGGGTTCGAAGTGAAGTTCGAATTCGGGACCATGATCGAGCTGCCGCGCGCTGCGCTTCTCGCGGATCAACTCGCTCAGCAGGCTGAATTTTTCTCATTCGGCACCAACGACCTGACGCAAACGACCTTGGGGCTGTCACGTGACGACGCCGGCAGTTTCCTGCCCGTGTACGTGGAGCGCCACATGCTGTCCGAGGACCCCTTCGTTACCCTCGACATCGAAGGGGTTGGTGCGCTGATGCGCATTGCAGTGGAAAAGGGCCGATCCGCTCGCACCGAGATCTCGATAGGTGTGTGCGGCGAGCACGGCGGCGACCCGAAATCGATCGCGTTTTTTGAGCAACTGGGCCTAAGCTACGTTTCTTGCTCACCCTTTCGCGTGCCAATTGCTCGCGTCGCGGCAGCACAAGCGGCATTGAAGCGCGCGAAGAAGCAAGGACAATGACCAAACAGCTTGCCGCTCGACGAGCCTTGGAGCGGGTCCGCAAGCGTGCGCCAATATCGGCGTGCTGACCATTTTTCTATCGGAAGGTTGAACCATGCGAATTCTCGTTGGATCTGATTTGGGAGCTGCGTCGGATGAAGCCTTGCGTCAGGCAATCGCGCTCGCTCGCTCGGAACGGGCCGAGCTGGCCGTGTGCCACGTTTTGCCCGAGCCGCAGCTTCGGACCCTGTTCCCGAAAGAACACGCTCGCGACGTGGAGGCGCTTTCAACGCTCGAACCGCGCATGACAGCCGCGCTACGCGCTCAGGTCGAGCGCCTCGATGGCGATGCCGTCAACTCACTGAGTGTGTTTATCGCGCAGGGGTCTGCGTATGCAGAGCTCGTAGACAGGGCCGAAAGGTGGCGAGCCGATCTGATCGTGATCGGAAACAACGGGCGAGCCGATCTCAAACACTTGTTTCTCGAAAGCGTGGCCGAAAAGGTTGCGCGTTACGCGCCTTGCACGGCGCTTATCGCGCGACAGCACGCCGAAGGCGTCGTCTTGGCCGCCACGGATCTCTCGGATCCAGCACAGCTTGCGCTCGCCGCCGGAGCACGCGAGGCGAGTCGTCGCAAGCGACCGCTGGTGGTGATGCATGCGACCGACACGTTGTCGCGCCGTACCGCCCCCGCAATGGCGTTGCTCGGAGCCAACCCAACCGTCGAG
Source organism: Pseudomonadota bacterium (assembly GCA_037200885.1). GTDB lineage: Bacteria > Myxococcota_A > Polyangia > Polyangiales > Polyangiaceae > PMG-095. The sequence continues at coordinate 784,633 of JBBCIN010000002.1, read as the reverse complement.
CCGCCCGAAGTTGCGCGCGAGCGAGACAAATTGGCGCGACAGATCATTGAAACCTCACTGAAGGGTCTGGGTGTCGAAGCGGAGATCCGCCTGGTGAGCGGCGATCCCTCCGAGGAGATCCTGCGGCTCGTTGACTCGCTGCCCGCGGAGTTGCTCGTACTCGGGACACGAGGTCGAAGCAACGTCGCGCGAATTATGTTGGGCGGCGTCGCCGTCCGCATGGTGCAGGGCGCACCGTGTTCGGTCTTGGCTGTGAGGCCATCTTTCGCTTTGAAGCACGACGCACCGAAACCGTGATTGTCCGCATATGGCCGACTCGGAGCGACGTCATATCCGATCCAAGCTTCGGCTGGCGCCTGATCGAGAACGCTCTTGCCGCTGTCGGACGAAACCCGCGCTACGGGTACTCTCCAGACGAGAACATCAAAGTGAGGATTGAAGAAAACGTGCGCGAGCAGAATATGTTCGTGGTGCAGACCGCGTGCCCACTTTTGTCGGAGCACATCCTGGATGCCAGCTGAGCTCTTCCTTCTACGCTCATCGTCGCAAAGCTCAAACTGTCCGCGTGGTCTAACAGGGTGTTCGCGGGCGTGAAGGATCGCGTCAACCTCACCGAAGAGTAGGATGAGCTTTCCGCGCGGTGCCTAGCCCAGCGTCTCGTAGTAGCGGGTGGCCTGCTCCACGCGGGCGATGTCCTTGGGGTGCATCAGGCAGAACTCCGGCTTGAATGGCAGGTTCACGTACAGTGTTCCGCCCGTCAGCCTCTCGTGTACCCGCCTCTGCCAGAAGATACTCGGGCGGTTTCGCCAGATACGGGCCTGGGGATCTGGGAAGTTCACCCATCCCTGCCGGCTGACACGCCAGTTCCATTTGCGCGCATGCTCCGGCGTGAGGCCGCGCACGGTGTTGATGCGGGCCAACACCAGCACGTCCACCGTCGGATTCGCGGCCAGTAGGCCGCGCAACTTCATCAGCAGCGTGTCGCTCGGATATTCGTCGGCGTCGAGCTGGAAGATGTAGTCGCCTCGGCAATGGGCCTTGAGGTTGTTCTTGAAGGCGGCAAAATCGTCATCCAGAGCGAAGGGCACGATCACGGCGGTATCGCCCAGGCCGCTTAGATAGGCCAGCACCGCGGGCGTCGTCTTGGGTGTGTCGTGCTGGATGACGATCTCGTCGCCCGGGCCCAGATGCTTCTGCAAGATCGTCAGCAGTCGCCGTAGCTCTTCGAGCTCGTCGAAGACGGTCACGGCATAGCTGATGGTGGGCGTGGCGGGGGCGGCCATGGCGGAGCGAGTGGATGATAGCAGCAGCGCAACCCGAAGGCCGACGCGGCTGAACGATTCGCTCGGTGAGCGATAAGCGATAGGAGAGGCGCCGACAGCAAGTCTTCGTGCCCGTGCGCCGGGGTCCAAGCCTCGCGGCGCGTGCCTCGCACGATGGCGAGCAAACGTAGGACTAGGTCCTCTCGTTTTACGGAACGCGGGACATCTCGATTTTTTTTTCATTGACGGGTGGCCCACGCTTGCCGTACGGAGCCAACTGAAAATGATTTTCATGTTCATTTTCATGATGGCGCTGTGGAGCTAACTGGTGGAGCTGCAATGACTAAAGTAATTTCGCGTAATCACTCAAGAATTCTGAATCGGACCGCGCTGGTCCTGGCGTTTGCGGGCGTCGGCGCGGTGACTTCGCTCTCGGCTTGTTCCGATGACGCGCCGAGCGATTTGGGCGCCGCGGGCAACCCGAGCGCGGGTAGAGCTGGCTCAGGCACTGCCGGCAAGTCGAACGGAGGCTCTGGGGGGCGCGAGGTCGACGAGACCGGCGCGGGCGGCGTTGCTGGTGCGAGCGATCAACCGGATGACGGCGCGGCGGGCTCGAGCGGTGAGGCGGGCGCTTTCAACGCTCCGCCTTGGGATCTGCATCTGAGCCCCACGGCAACACCGAAAACGTTCGATATCACTGCCGGCGGGAATGATCGTTTTTACGGCGTTGCGTTCGATGCAGACGACAACATCTACGCGGTGGGCGTCACTTCTGCGGGCTTCGACGCCACTGCAGACTATGCCACGGTCGTCGCCAAATTCACGCCCGAGGGCTCGCTCGACACATCGTTCGGCGACAATGGTTACGCGATTCGTAATGTAGCCGTGGGCCTCGCGGGTGAGCTTGCGCGTGGAATTGCGTTGCAGTCGGATGGCAAGATCATCGTCTCGGAAAGCGTGGAGCACAAGGACGCTGCTGATGCGCGCGACCGCGATATCGCCGTGCTGCGCTTCAACGCCGACGGCACGAAAGACAGCGATTTCGGCGAAGACGGCGTCAAGATCATCGACCTCAGCGACGGGGTCTTGGTCGGCACGTCCTTCCTGGCCGACAGCGCTTGGGGGCTAGGCGTATACCCGGACGATCGCATCGTCGTCGAGGGTGGCTTGGTGGCAGCCTCAAAAACCGACACCGACTTCGCGCTGGTGCGCCTGACCAAGGATGGTGAATTCGATTCGACGTTCGGCGCGAGCGGCGTGTTCACGCTCGACACGCAAATCGGCGATCCGCTGGTCAGCAACAATGCGAGCCCGCGGAATCTGACGATCTTGCCCGGCAACCAAGGCATCATTGGCGCGGGCTATCAGCCGGTTCCGGGCGCCGATACCAAGCCGTGCGTCTTTCGGGTGACCAACGCAGGCAAGCTCGACGAAACCTTCGGCGTCGATGGGGTGTTCAGCGAATCGATTTTGACCGAGCAAACCGAGGCCTATGCCGCCGTTCCGCAGAGTGACGGCAGCCTGGTCACCGCGGGGTACGGCCGTGAGTTGTCGACCGAAACGACGGACATCGTTTCGTTGCGTCTCAAACCCAACGGAACGCGCGACACGACCTACGGTAACGCAGGCCTCGTGCGCATCGACGTCGGCGGGTTCGCGGACAACTCGCGCAAGCTGCTCGTATTACCGAACGATCACCTCGTGCTCGTGGGCGGTGGCCGCGCGACGTCAGCCGATGTCGACGGCGTCGTGGTGGCGCTGACCGCGGATGGTCAACCCGAGGTTGCTTTCAGCGAGACTGGGTTCAAGACCTTCGACCTGGGGGGACCTGCGGACTTTCTGTGGGGCGTCGCGCTCTCGCCCTCGAAGACTCGCTTGGTCGCGGTTGGCATCAAAGGCGTCACCGCCAACACTTCCAATGACGACGCGGCGCTGCTCGTCATGAAGCTCGTCCCCTAGGCGAGTCGCCCATGCGTTCTCTTCGAACATTTTGTCTCGCCGTGGCCTGTTGTGCAGGGTGCGGCGAGGCGGGCGATCCAACTGCGTCTGCGGACCCGTTCGCTGGTCCTTCCGTGTGCTCGAGCGGTCAGCTCCGCAGCATCAACGAATCGGAGAGTCCAGAGATGGGGCCGGGCCGCGCCTGCATTGCCTGTCACGCGGACGCGAACGTCGCGAGCGGTGAAAACGACGCGCCGATCTTCGCCTTCGCTGGCACCATCTACCCGACTGCACACGAGCCGACCGATTGCATTGCCTCCGGCTCAGAAGGCGCCGAAATCGAAATCACCGACGCCGATGGGCGCGTGTTCATTCAAGTCGCAAACCCCTCCGGCAACTTCTTCGACGAGCCGCAAGCGTTTAGCTACCCGTACCGGGCCAAGGTGCGCTTCCAAGGTCGCGAACGCGTGATGGCCGCTCCGCAAGTGATCGGCGATTGCAACTCGTGTCACACCGAGGCGGGGGCCGAGGCCGCGCCCGGGCGCATTCTCTTGCCTTGAGCTTCATCCTCCGTGGGGGCACCGCTCCGCGATGAAAAAAATGCTGTGTGAAAGCGGTGTGAAAGCAGCATAATTTCTGCGCCGCAAGGCGACCATCGTCGGACAAGCGTCGACCCAGCCAAAATTCACGGCCCGAATGAAGTCGCGCGAGGTCACGGTGACTTCATTCGGACGGTTTTCTGGGGGGGGCGATCGCGCCCCCGCAGCGCACCCCGCGTCTTCGCAGGGTAGCCGGAATTGGACGCCGAAGGCTGAGCCGGCCGCGGCGGAAATGGTGACCATCAAAAAAGCCCCCGTTGCGGGGGGAGCTGCGCTGCGCCGTCGCCGCGAAATCCGCTAGCATCGGCCAGAGTGTCGCTGATTCACTTTGCTCGTCGCATCTGGCAGCGCCACCGCTGGAGCGTGCCGCTGTCTTTGGTGTCGGCGATGTTTTTCGCGCGGCTCGGCTGGGAGCTGAGCGAAAATGAGCTGGACGTGTTCGATGCGGCCGCGCAAAAGCTCGTCGACGCTTGGCGCGGCTCGTACGACGAGCTGATGGTGTTCCTGACCACGGCTGGTAGCGCCGTACCGATGACCCTGCTCGTGACAGCGGCGCTCGCATTGCTCCTTGCCGCGGGCAAGACCCGTGAGTCGCGCTTCTTTTTGTCGAGCTCGCTCGGTTGCTTGATGCTGAACGTGCTCTTGAAATTGGTCTTTCATCGTGCGCGCCCGCACGCCGAGCCCGCCTACTTACTACCGCGACCGAGCTCGTTTTCATTTCCGAGCGGCCACACCATGGGTTCGGCGGGCGTGCTCGGGAGTTTGGCAGTGGTCGCGCGTGTGCTGCTTCCGCGGCGCGCGGTGTGGGTGCCCCTGGCGGTGCTCTGCGCGCTGACGATCCTGGGCGTGGCGCTTTCCCGGGTTTACCTGGGTGCTCATTACCCGTCCGACGTGCTCGGAGGACTCTTTGCCGCTGCGTCTTGGATCAGCGCGGTGACGGGTTGGGTCTATCCGCGGCTCCTGCCGCATGAGCGGACGACGCCCGCCGCGCCCGACTCACCCTGAGCGTAGTCGCGGCGAACAGAGCAACGAGAAGCGCGAACGGATCAGGCAAACCGGACGCGCTCGGTCGGCTCGATAGCGAGCATCCGCCAGCTCGGTTGTCGGTGGCGGGGAGGGGGGAGCTCGCGCTCAGCGAGACCGTGAACGGCGCGTCCTTCTTGTTCGTGGTGATCCCGCTCACGACCACGATGCCCTCACCGTTCAACTCCGCGGGAAGCGACGCGACCTGATCGACGCGCGGCAGGCCGTCTTCGAATGGCACGAGGAGGCCGCGGTTGCGGGTGTTGTCGGTTTCGAGCATCACTTGCACCGGTGTGTCTGCTTGCGCGTGGTAGTAGAAGGAGGCAAGCCCGGAGGTGATCGCTTGGGAGCCGGCGCTTGCGAGCTCGCTGATGGCGACCTCTGGGTAGTCCGCCGCGTTCAGGTAACCGCCCGTGCCGGTGCGTGCTCCGGTCGCCGCATTCCATGCCGCGAACAACGGGAACTCATCTGCGATCGAGGACTGCATCGCGTGCAGCACGGCATCGGTTGCAGTGATCGCTGAGTCGCCCTGTTGGCCTTCCTGCTCGAGGATGGCGCGTACGATGTCGTTGCCGAAGCGCTGACTCAAGAACACGGGCCAGATCGCAGAGCCATACAGGAACGCGCTCGTTACGCCGCTCGGTGGCGCATCCAAGGAGCGCGCGCTTTGACTGAAAAATGCCGGCAAATTGCGCTCCAGATCGGTCAGCGCCGGGTCCAGCGTCTTGGCTGCCCACTGCGCGCTGCCTTCCGCCCAAAAACGATCCAAATCGACGTCGTACGCGTTTTGCACGGCGTGAAAGGTCTCGTGGGGCAGCACGGTCCGAATGCCGATCTCGGCGTTATCGTAATACCCTGCGTAGTTCGATTTGGCGATTAGGTAGCTGGCGCACTGCTTGGGGCTGCTGCTCGCACAGCGGCCCGATTCGGGGACGGTCATGCCATCGGCGCCGCGCATGTTCATGAGGTACACGTCGAAGCGCTCGTCTCCGCCATTCGAGCCGCAGCTCGGCGATAGTGCGTCCGAGAGCGGCGCGCGGAAAGCCATGGCCGCGTACTTTGTGAGCGCGTCGCTGGTCACTGCGGCAACGGTGGCTACGTCATCGGGAACCTGGTCGGCGCGAGAGCTCGCGGGGTTCACCGCGTGCTCGCCATCCGTCGTGTACCAGACCAGCACTTGGGCGTCCCCGAACGAACTCAGCTTTGCCGAGCCGTAGTCGTAGCCGCCTCCACCACCCGGATCGGTGGGCCTCGTGCATTCATCGGCAAACGCGGGTGGAGTTGCTAGTAGCGCCGCGAGCAGGGCAGTCGTAGAGCAGGCGCGCGCGCGCGCGCGGACTCCTCGGGACACGCTAGAACGCCCCGATTTCCAGCAAATAGGCGCCTCCCGCGCTGCCCGTGCCGCCGTTCGGCGTGGCGTAGTAGCTTTCGAAACGCAACTTGAAGAACTTTCCGGTCGCGCCCCGCACCAACCAAGTCCCCGTCACGGGGCTAAGGACGTGGGTTGTTTCATCGTAATCGTACCAACTCGAAAACGAGGTCGACGCGGCGCCGGTGACGTCGACAATCGGGTTACAGTCATCATCGAAGAACTCCTCGGTGACGAAGTCAGCGCCTACTAAATCCGCGCTCGTCACGTCCGCGAAGTCCTTGTCGAGGAACACCGAGCCGCCCTTGCCTGGCCCACCTTCGCCGCCATTGGTGTAGATCAGGTCGCGCTTGAAGGCGAGATCCCAGGCCGAGGACTGGAGTGACGTGACGTCGTTGACGTCCGTTTTCGTGCCATCGCCGAGCGCGATGAACGTCCATGGATGCGTGGGCGCGCCGTTTTGGCCGCCCGCTGTCGCGTCCACGTACAGGGTCTTCACGCCCGCCGTATTGGCGAGCACCTGCACGGTTTCGGTCGAGACCATTTCGCTCGCGCCGAGCAGCTGAGCGCGCGCGGCAGAGCAGTTATCCACGAATGCCGCGGCAGTCCCGCTTGCGCCGGCCGTCGCACTCGCGTCGGCGTTGCCACCGTTCGCGGCTCCGCCTGCAGAAGTAGACTCGAGCGGGCTGCTGCTGCACGCAACGAGGACGCAGGCCGCAACGATGAGCGTTTTCACCGCTCCAGATTGACCCAGCTGCGGACGCGCCGCTACGGACAAGCCCGGGGACTGGACTTTACTGGGTCGAGACCGCGATCCCGAAGGGGCCGCCCGCAAGCTGCCCGGCCTCGACGACGATGGTGTAGTCGCCCGCGGGGACGTCCTTCAAGGTGAAGCTCGAGGCGTAACCGCCGTCCACGCCGTCATCGTTGCAGCCGAGCGCAGTGCTCGTGTCGCTGGCGCACGCGGGCATCAAGTAGACCACGGTATCGACGCTCGTCTCCGGGCGTTGAGTGGTGACGGTCAACTGACTCACCGGGTTGCCCAAGTGCAGGCTCACACTCGCTTCGGGAAAATCGACATTTTCCGGATTGGTACACGAAGCGGGTGGATCCCAGAGGCTGGCGCCGTCGATCCGACCGGCGGCGGTGGTGATGCCGTCGTCTGGATCGAGCTTCGCGTCTGCCGCGCACTCGGTCGTACGCGCGGCCTTCAACTTCACGCACTTTCCGGCCGTCGGAGACAACCCCGGGCCGCACACATCGTCTTGGATGCAGGCAATGAAGCCGCGCGGATCACAGGTGATGCCGTCGCCGGCGCGGGTGACGTAGGACAGGTTAGCGATCGTTGGCATGCTTTGATTGCCGAGAGAATCGATGGCCGTCACGCGCACGCGGCTGACCGCCGTTTCGACGGTGGCGGCAGGCGTTTCCTGCTCGAAAAACACTCCCGCCAGTGGCCGATTCCGCGCCGAGTAGTCGAACGAAGTGATCATCGTATCGGTGTCGATTACGACGGGTTGGTTGCTGGCGTTCAGGAACTCCACGTGCAAGATGGACAAATCATCGTCCGGATCCGTGCCCCGGGTCAGGATCGTCGGGCCGTGCAAGTACTTGACCTCGACGATGCTCGGCGCAGCTCCGTCCGTGCACACGCTGGGTTCACCGCTACAGGACTGCCCGGCGGGACAGCGGTCGTCGACGTTCGTCGGATCGCAAGCATCCCCGAGCGCGAGCTGCTGTTGCGCGACGATTTTCACTTCGATTTCGTCGGATGCCTGATCTCGGCCGTCGATCAAGCTCACTTTGGCCGTCGCCAGCTTGCTGATATTCTCAATCGGTGCGGTCGTCGCCGTCGCCGTGAACGAGGTTTCCACGACACGCGCGTCGAAGGGTATGCGTCCATCCGCGGAGCTTGCCGCGCCGTCCCAGGCCGCGTCGAACACCTTGACCGGACTGCCGTCGGCGTCTTCGAACGTCGCCGCGATGCTGTACGCGCCGGAGTCCGGCTGGCTACCGGTCACGGTAAAGCGCACCGCGTCTCCGAGTCGTCCGACCACGTGCGCCTCGACCTTGGTCAGCGAAAGCACGCCCCCGCCGTTTGCCCCGGAGTTGCCGCCACTGCTGTTCCCGCCGTGGGGTGAGGCCTTTCCGCCCGAAGCGCCCGTGCCGTCGCCGGCGTCGCCATCCCCGTTGCCGTTGCCCGTACCTGCGTGGGAGTTATGTCCCGCGTGGCCCTGGTCGCCACCGTTTGCGTTTGGATCGACCGAGGTAGCGAGCTGCGAGCACGCGGCTGCGAATCCAATCAACGACACGAGAAGCAAGCCGCGGGTTCTTGTCATGGCTGAGCGCACCCTAAGCAAACTGCGTGCCTTCGCGTCTCAACGCGGGAACTGCTGACAATTCGCAGATCCGTTGGCCTCGAGCCGCGGGCTCCGTGAATCGGTGTCAATTCTTTGGCTCCCGTCACTGACCTGACGCCAACAAAATGCGAAACGCCACGCGGGTAACCGCGTGGCGTTTTCCGTCAGTAGCGCCGAGTTCGGATCAGAACTCGCAGTTTACGCGCGTGGCCAGCGCGTCGCTGCCTTGCCCGAAGCCGATGTCGCCATCGCCAGAGCCGCAGTCGAGGTGGTTCTTCTCCGCGCCGCCGCCACCTTCGAGCACGTCGTCGCCCGCTGCGCCGTCGAGGGTGTCGTCGCCCAAGCCGCCGACCAATTCGTTCGCGGCAGCGTTGCCCGTGATGGTGTCGTCAAAGTCGGTACCGACCACGTTCTCCATGTCGGTCGCCAGCAAGTCGCCTTCGGTGACCTCACCAGAGCCAACGCCCGGGTTCAAGGTCACGACCACCAGGGCCGTGCGATGCGAGTAGTCGATGGTGTCGACGCCGGTGCCGCCCGAGATGGTGTCGAGCCCGTCGATGGCCGAGCCCGCCGGGAAAGTGTCGTCGCCAGCGCCACCGTTCAGGATGTCGTTGCCGAGGCCACCGGTGATGGTGTTGTTCGCAGCGTTACCGGTGATGGTGTCGGCGAGGTCCGAACCTAGGATGTTTTCGACGTCCGCTTTGCAGTTGTCGCCTTCGCTGACCGTGGTCACCAATGCGCCGTCGTTGGCGGCAGTGCCGTCCATCGTGACCGTCACGCCTGCGAGGCGCGCCGAGTAATTCAGCGTGTCGATGCCGGCACCACCGTTGAAGACGTCGCTGCCGTTCGACGCGGTTTCCTCGTCGAAGGTGTCGTTGCCGTCGCCGCCGTTCAGGATGTCGTTGCCGGCCTTGCCGCGCAAAGTATCGTTGCCCGCTTCGCCATTCAGGGTGTCCGCGCCGGTGTCACCGATCAAGGTGTCGTCGCCAGGGCCGCCGTTGAAGGTGACGCCCACCGTGGGCGCTGCAGTCATGGTGTCGGCGGCTGAGCCGCCGGTTACGATTTCGACGTCGCTCTTGATGTCGTCGACCTCGAGCGCGGCGCCGTCGTCCACGCCCGCACCGACGGTGACGGTGACGGTTGCGTTACGCTGCGTGTAAGAAACGGTGTCGATGTCGGCCCCGCCGTAGATGGTCTCACTGACGGTGGCGCTCGCACCTTGGTTGAACAAGTCCGCTCCAGCGCCGCCGTACACCGTGATCGGGGTCGCGAATGCACCGCCGATCGCGGTACCACCAGCGGACGTGAATGTGTCTGCGCCGTCGCCCATGTAAACCACGTGCGTGTCTACGTTGGCGATGGTGATGTCCTTGAAAGCGTCGTTATTCAAGTTCACGCCGGTCGCGCCGTAGGCGAAGTTGTCGGCGGAGGCCGTCCCGCGGATGCCGAGGGTGTTGCCGACCACACCGCCGAGGTTGACGTCGATGCCGGACCCAGCGACCGAGGTCGTGCCGACGCCGAACAAGCCGTTGGTGAAGTCCAGGACGACCGTTTTCGCCGCGCCCGTGCCAGCGCCGACGATAACGAGCCGCTTCAGCGTGCTGGCCGTCGCCAGGTTGTCGCAGGACGCGCCGTTCTGAACGATGGCCGAGTCGGCCGCACGGCGGGAGATGATGGCCGTCTCGCCAGCCGCCACGTTCACCGTCATCAGGCCGCTGGCCACGACGAAGGTGCAAGGGGCAGTGAGGGGCGTCAGCTTCTCTTCGGCTTGTTGGAACGGGTCATCCGTCGCGACCGGAGAGGTCGTCGAGGTGCTGCAGCCAGCAAGCGAGAACATCATCAAACAACTGAGGGGAATGAACGACAGACGGTTGCGCATGAAAATTTGACCTCCTCGTGCGGGCCGGTCGCAACCTGCGACGCTAACTCCCGATCGACTGGCCTTGATGAACGGGAAGGAGCCCGCAGCCTTGAGTGAAATATTCCGACAACGTGTCGGAATATTTCACTGTTTTTGGGCTTAATTCGCGGCTTTTCCCTGCCGTTGGTGCCTGGTTGTACGAAACGCGGTTTTCGAAATCGCTAGTCGAGCGCCGAGTGCAAGCTGCCCGCGCTAGGCAATTCGCCGCGCAAAACCAGTCGATCGCCGCGCTCCCTCAGATACGAGGGGCGTCATCGCCGTGGGGCAGCACTGTGCCGCGATGTACGCACGACGCGCACTAGCGTTCGCTCAGTGCGCCAATGGGCGCTCAGCGCCCGGGGGCAGCGTACATCTCGAGGCTCGGAGGTCGCCTGGTACGCTGCCCGAACTAAGGGGGAAGTCGGAGCACGGTCTAGAATTGAAAGCCGCAGCCCCACCAGTGACTCGATGTCACCGGTGGGGTCAAGCAGCCGAGGCGCTCCTCAGGGCGTTGCCACGCAGGCTAGCGAGTTCACCGCAGTGCTGGTCTGCCCAGCGGGGCAGAGGACGCAGGTTGGCGGAGCCGAGGCCGTGCCCGGGACCGTGATCTTGCTGCCGATCGGGCAATCTACATAGTTCGAGCAAACCGTCGCGTCGGCGGACGAACTGTAGCTGCCAGCGGCGCAAGCCGTGCAGACCTTGGGTGTGGTGGTGCTGCCGGCATCCGTTACCTTCGTGCCCGGCTGGCAGGTGACGAACGGCGTGCACGCGAGCGCGTTGTTGGTGTTGGAGTAGCTCAGAGGCGCGCAAGCCGAGCAGGCCTGATTCTGCGATGTAGTACCCACCGTCGAGACGTAGCTTCCTGGCGTGCACGCGGTGTACAAGACGCAGCTGCTGGCGTTCGGCGCGTTGATGGTCGTGGCGTTGAAATAACCCGTCGGGCAGTTGGTGCACGTGCGATTGGCGGTTGTCGAACCAACGGTTGCCACGTACGTGCCGAGCCCGCACGTTGCGAGCGCGGTACACGACGTAGCGTTCGTGCTCGAGCTGAAGTTCACGCCCGAGGTGCAGTTGGTGCAAGTGCGGTCGTTCGAGGCCGAGCCGGCCACACTGATGTAGGTGCCCGCGGCGCACGTCTTGAAAGGGTTGCAAGTTCCGCCACCGGTCGTGTTGAAGCTGCCGTTCGCGCAGTTGGCACAAACCGTGTTCGAGGTGGCCGTGCCAGCCGTATTCTGTATGGTGCCGGCCGGGCAAACCGCCCACGTGGCGCAGCTCGCCGCGTTTTCCGTCGAGGTAAAGCTGCCAGTGGCGCAGTCACCGCAGGTGCGGTTGGTGGTCGTATTGCCCGGAGTGAGCACGTACTTGCCGGTCACGCAGGTGGTCAGATTCACGCACGGTGTGGCAGACGAACCATCGTCGTCCCAGGTGCCCGCGGGGCAAGCCACCGGCGTATTGGTGCCGCCTTTGCACAACGTTCCGGCCGGGCAAGCGGTGCAGCCCGCAGGCGTGCTGCTGGTCGCGGGCGTCGTTTGGTAGGTACCGGGCGCGCAGGCGTCCGGCGCCGTGCACTCGGCGAGGTTCGGGGTCAAGGCCTCTGTGCCCGCGGCGCAGGCGCCGCAGGTGCGATCGAGCTTGGCGCTCGGCGCGCTGGTGATGTGAGTGCCGGGAGCGCAATCCGTCCACGGCTTGCAGCTAGTTTGGTTCTGCAGAGTGCTGAAGGTGCCGGTCGGGCAGCCCGCGCACACCTGATCAACCGAGGCGGTGCCGGGCGTCTCGACGTAGCTGCCGGCGTCGCAGGTGCCAAAGGGCGAACACGAAGCGGCATTGGTGCCGTTCGCGAACGAGCCGGGCGCGCAGGTCACGCACACGGCGTCGCTCGTGCTCGATGCCGCAGCGGCGACGAAGCTGCCCGCAGCGCAGTCCGAGACCGGTTTGCACTTGGTGGCGGGGTCCAAATCGTCGTCGAAGGTGCCCGCCTCGCAGGCGACTGCCTCGGCTTCTTCGCCCGCGCAGTAAAAGCCTGGTTTGCAGGGCGTACACTTGGCGCCACTGGTGCCTGGTTCGCAGGTGACGGGCACCGGCGGTTCGCCCGACCCGCCTTCGCCTGCGGCGGAGCTGCCGGCTGCGCCCGGTTCGCCAGCGACGCCGACGCTACCGGAGGTTCCGCCAGTCGAGGACGGCTCACCTGCCGCGCCGGCTTCAGCGCTGGGAGCGCCTCCGCTGGCGACTACGGGGTCGCTGTCGCTACATCCGGCAAAAATGGAGAGGGCCAAGCTGGCCACTGCGAAGGGTATGACTACAAAGCGACTTAGTGAGGACATTTGAAAGCTTTAACTCCGACTACCCAAATGGGACACACAACTACTCACAGTGAAGCCACAACAACGCGGGCGGTACAACCCTAAAATAGCTCACCATGTATCGTAAAATTACCTCGATCGCTGTCTCGGTCGCTTCAGGCGCGCGTTTGATTCCATCGTGTGATCTGGAGTGGTCTACATTGTTTCGTTACGTCGCCTCAACCGATGAGATGTTTAGTATTTCAAACTGTGATTCTACAGTCTCGAGCTGCACGCGGCGGCGAGGGTCCGCCCCTCGCGGACGCCGTGTCGGCTCGATGGCCGAATTGGGGGAGATCTGCGAGGCCGCACGGCGACGGCGCGACGAATGGGCGCGCGCTCGGCCAAAGAGGCGGTTTGTCGCGCTGCGCGGCCGCGCTGGTGCACTTCTGTGGGGCTTCAGGAGCTCCCGCGGGCCCGCGACGCATGACCATCCCTCGAGCCTCTTTGGTGGGGGGCTGCGCACGAACGGCCTCATCACGCAGGCAGGACTCACGAGAGTCCAGGCCGAGGACTGAGGAGGTCTACGGGAGACCGATAATGAAGCGGCGCGGCTTTGGGAACGGGCATGGGAGGGTGCCCGGGGCTGGGCTAACGCTCGCCGGTTGCCACGTCGCTGCGTGTAACCACCAGCCGAGCGCTCGGGCCGGGGGAGAGCAGGTAGAAGTGCCTCAGCTCGACGACCTGTGAGTCAGGTGGGGTGGTGCGAGCGGGCTCGGTCAACCGCGCGCTCGCGGTTGTGGCGGGCATGGCGCTACGGCTGGCGCATCCTGCAGCGAGCAAAGCGATAGCAAAAAGAGTGGTAAAGCGCTTCATGGCAGTCGTCCTTTGCGCGGCGGGGAGTGCGCGCGCGACTGCTTAGAGCAACAAGCAGGCCATCCTGCGAGTCGTCCTGCAATTGGGGAGTAATGACGCGATGGGGCTCATGCTGCGCTTGCTCTCAGCGTAGGTCGAGCGACTCGACTCGTCGCCCGACCTGCGCAACGAGGGGCGAGCTCAGCGCCCGACCGTTTTGCCCCAGGCTTCCCGCGAGCTCACGCGGGACCACCAGGCCGCGACATGCGGATGCTCGGTCAACTTGGCTGCTGCCGGGGACGGCGCCAGGTACTCCAAATACGGCATGAAACAGAGGTCGGCGATCGAGAATGCCGCGCCAGCGAGGTACGGCTGCGTCGCAAGTTGACGGTCCATGGTCGCGTAGGCGAGATCCAGGGCGGCGCCTGCCGTCTTCAGCACCTCCGGGGTCTGCTCACGCTGAAACACGTATTGATAGATGAACTTCATGGCGTGCCCGGCATAGTTCGACGTCTCGATGCTGATCCACTGCTCCATGACGGCGCGCGCGTGCGCATCCTTGGGCGTCAGGGGAGCGCCGGCCTTACCGTCGATGTAGCGCGCCATTGCGCGCGACTCGTACATTTTGAATCCGTCGTCATCGAGTGCTGGCACCTGACCAAACGGTTGGCGGGCAAGGTGTGCCGGTTGCTTGTGCTCGCCTTTGGCGAAGTCGACCAGAACGAGCTCGAAGGGGGTGTTCGTCTCGTTCAGAGTCATGAGGACTTTGCGGGTACAGGTGCTGGCGGGATGTCCGAAAATTTTCATCCGGCCAAGCTACCACGGCTGACCTGAGCGAACGTGCCGCTCAGATACCCGGTAGCGCCTCGTGCACAGCACTAAAACTGTACATCTGGTCGAACGAGTTGCGGCGCTGCGAGCGATGGTTCATGCCCCGATCGAGTTTTGAGCCGAATGCAAAATCAGGAAGATGCCATGAACACAAGTTCCGCGGAGTTGGGGGCAACGTTTCGTGCCAGCCTCTGACGTCGAAACGATCGAGGCCGGCCGTCTCACCGAGGCTCGCTTGATCGAAATGGTGTTTCCCGAGCAAACGAATCACTACGGGACGCTCTTTGGCGGCCAAGCGCTGGCCTTGATGGACAAGGCGGCGTTCATCGCGGCTTCTCGTTACTCACGCCGCGCCGTAGTCACCGCCAGCAGCGAACGCGTGGACTTTCACGTGCCGGTGCGGCAAGGCCAGCTGGTCGAGCTATTGGCCCGCGTGGTGGCCACGGGCCGTACCTCGATCACTGTCGAAGTCGACATGTACTCCGAAGATCTGTTGACCGGTGAACGTCAGCACGGCACGCACGGTCGCTTCGTACTCGTGGCGGTCGACGCGGACGGGCGCGCGGTACCCGTACTGCCCCTCGACTCGACTGCGGCACAGAATGGTCCCCCTCATGGTCCGTGAATACACGCTTCGCCTGCAGGCAGTGCGCTTTCGCGCCAACGTCGGAGCGTCCGCCGCCGAGCGCTCGATTCCGCAAGATCTCGTGGTCGACGTCGATTTGGAGCTACCGGTCGCCGCGCTGCCCAAGCGAGACACGAAGCGGGAGGTCGTCGACTACGATTTGGTGGTTCGGCTCGTGGTCGAGGTCGGTTTGGCCGAGCCGTATCGGCTGCTGGAAATCTACGCGCAGCGGTTATTGGAGCGGTTATTGGCCGAGACTCCGGCGTTCCGCGTGCGGGTGGCCGCGACCAAGCTGCGGGTGCCATCGACCTACAGCACCGATAAAGCCGTCGTGGAGCTGGTCGGTACGCGCGACGCCTAATCTGGCGGCCGCGCGCCGCAGGGCATGACGGCGGTCATTACTGAAAATGATATTCAAATTCATTTTCATCTTGACCGGATCGACGGCCGCATGACATCCATTGCGGCAGGAGATTCGAATGAAGCCAGCTGATGCGACCAGTGATGCATTTCAGGCCTCTTTTCCTGAAAATGAGCAGCAAATGCATTTCCAGCGTGCTCCTCACGCGCCGGAGCCGGCAGCGGCCGATGACCTGCTGCGTTGCGTGTGTGGGGCGCTGCTGGCCCGCTGGACCGCGGCGGGGCTGGAACTCAAATGCCGGCGCTGCAAGCGCACCACGCTCATCCCCTATCCGAAACGGACCGCCGTCACCCGACGACGGCCGACGTAGTTCGCACGGCCCAAACAGCAGGTAGAAGCATGTCCAACCCATCGAAGACGGAACACGCGACGAATGTACGACTCGCCGAGAGCGACTACGCAGCGGTCGACATGTGCCATTGCGGAGCTCTGCAGCTGCACCTAGGGGACCTGTCCTTGCGCTTGCCCCCGGACTTGGTGCTGAGCCTAACGCGCACGCTGACCGTGGCGCTGGCGCGCCGGCAATCGATCCTCGGCCTCGCCGAGCGGGCCGAGGATGCGAGCATGCCCGGCGCCAATTGGGGCGGCAGTGACACCCCGCGAGGCAAAGCATGAACGCGCGGCGGTAACCTTTGCCGTCCTCTGGCGGTATTCGCCAGGCGTGAAGCCGGCGTTGCAAAGCGCCCCGCATTCGAGCTCGAAACGCGCTGTCCTCGAGTGGAGTTGCGTATCGACCCGTGCCGGCGTGCACGGTAACGTTTTTCATGCACTCGAGTTGCGGGCCTTCTGTATGCGCTCGGGCCAGGGCGGCGCGGATGAGTCGGCTCGAGGATCGCAAGTGACTAGCGCCCGGTCCTCCGATTCGCTGCCTGCGTCGGCCGAATACCTGCCCCCCAAGATCCTGGTCGCCGATGACGACGAAGGCGTGCGGGTTGGGCTCGTGGCCAATCTCGAGCTCGAAGGCTACGAGGTCGCGGAGGCGCGTGACGGCGCGGAAGCGATCGAGATGATTGGCGCGCACCGCTACGACCTGATCGTGTCGGACGTGGTGATGCCGAGTGTGACCGGAGTCGAGCTACTCTCGGCCGTCAGGCGGCAAGGCCTGGACACACCGTTCATCCTGATTTCGGCCTTCGTTTCCGAAGAGCTCGTGATGCGCGCGCTGGGCGATGGTCTGTTCGCCATGCTGTACAAGCCCTTCGCGGTCGATCGAATCCTGGCGGTCGTGGCGCGAGCGTTGCGGCACAACGTCGTGCTGATCGTCGGCGACGCCCCCGCCTACGTGGCATCCTTGGCCGAAGCGCTGCGTTCGGTGGGCCTGCGCGTCGAGACTCGCGAAGACGGCCCGAGTGCGGTCGAGTTTGCGCGCACTCACCTCGTGGACGTGTGCGTCCTCGATCTGGTGATGCAGCCGCTTTCCGGGCTGGAGATCTGCGAGCAACTGCAGGCGGTCAATGATCGGATGGATATCATCGCCATCACCGGCCTTGCCAGCAACGACCAGGTTCGCAGTATTGCTCGGCGTGGCGTGACCACCTGTCTGCGTAAGCCATTCGATGTGCGGGAGCTGCTGACGGCGATCGCCCGCGTGCGTGCCGCAACGCCAGTGAAGAAATGACCGCTCTCGACCCACTGCGAACGGCCGAGATGATCGCGTTGCTCGAGGAAGCTACGACCCCGCTTCGCCACGATATCCGCAATCGGATCGCGTCGATCCGCAACGTGTCCTACTTCGTGCAGCGAAAGCTGGCCTCGGAAGTCGTCCCCGAGAGGGATCCGAGGGTGAACGAGTTCTTGTCCAAGATCGAGGGTGAGGTCCAGCGTGCCGACGACCTGATCGAGGGCTGGGGCCTCTCCATCCATCGCTTGCGCTCGTCGGCGGTCAGCCGCGTGTGTGTGTCGGATTGCACGCGGCTAGCCATCGAAAGCGCGCGTTTGCCGGCTCAGGTGGTGGTCGAGTTTGCGCCGCCGGCAGAGCATCTGCAGGTCGAGGCAGACCTCGAAATGCTCGCTTTGGCGCTGCGTTGCTTATTGGAAAACGCGGGCGAAGCTGCCGGCTCGGGCGGCGTCGGCATCGCGGCAGAGCGGGAGGCCAACCAGTGCCGCATGACGGTCACCGACCTCGGTCCAGGCATCAGCGATCCCGTTCGTTGTCTCGAGCGCTTCGAAAGCACCAAGCCGGGCCACCTCGGCCTCGGCTTGTGTATCGCTCGGCGCATTGCCTCGCGTTTCGGCGGCGATCTCGTGATTGGCAACCCCGAGGTCGGGGCGCAGGTCAGCCTGCTCCTGCCGATCGCTGGTTCTGGTTCGTCATTGAAAGCAGAGCCGTGACGCGATACCGCGTCCGTCGTCGCTGATCTCGAACCAGACCCCGCTTGTCGCGCGTTTGAACCCCGGGGTCGATGCGGTGGGCGTTTTCAAACGGTTTCCAAGACATCAACCCTAACGGCACGCACCAACATTCCAGAAACATTCAGTCTGCGTCTTGTGGTTCGGAGTGCGCACTTGGAGCGCTGCTGTGTCGGAACAGCTTGTGGATCGCGACGAGCTGCGCGATCCTCTTATTGCGGTCGTCTCCGCGGGCGTCCAGAGAAGAGCCCGGTTTCGGCTGTGAAAGGCCAGCCGCTCCGACCATGATCCGCCACTACGCCCGCTTGAATGCAGCCCAGGTACCCAAGGAGTTGCTGAGTCGAGAAGGCGTCGTCAAATTGAATGATTTTGGCGTGCAGCTCGGCTTCGGCGTGTCGGTGCTTCGCCAGCGAGAGTTTTTCCAGGGCGAATCCGGTGTTCCGCCCACGCCCGAGCTCGCCCAGCCGCTCTTGACTTGGCCGTTCTTGGACTTTATCGAGCACCTCGACTTGCAGGAACAGTCCCTGATCGAGTTGGGCGCGGGCTTTTCCACGATCTGGCTCTCGAAACGCTTCGGAAAAGTCAGGTCGTTCGAGACCAATCCGGAATGGCACGCCGCAGTTGCCAGGAACGTCGCAAGCAACGTCGAACTCTCTTTGGTACCGCTGGCGCAGCTCGAGAGCGCCCAGCTGGAATATCGCGGCGAGACTTGGCTGCTCGTGGATTTTGCGGGTAAGCGCACCGCGTTTCTCAACCACTTCCTCAGCCAGGTCACTTCTGCCAGGCGGCCCGCGGCGATCGTGCTGGACAATTCGGACTGGTACCGCCGCGGAGCACAGTTGCTGCAGCAGCACGGCTATCTCGAGATACCATTCTATGGTTTCAAGTCCGGGCAGTCTTGGATCTCCTGTACCAGTCTGTTCATTGATCCAGTGCGTTTCGCGCCCGAGCAGAAGGAGTCCTTCTTTCAGCCGGCGTTTTCTCGAGAAATGCACAACTCTTGGGACGCCCTTTGAGCCGTTAGACGTTAAATGTCTTATTAATGCACCGGCGAATCCCGCCGGCAGGCGGGCGCTCCGTTCGCGGACGTCGGCAGTCTTTCTGGCTCGACGCTCGACACACGCTCCAAGTCAAACAGGAAAACGCTGGCTTCTGCCCGGAATCCGAACTTAACCCTGGAACGTTGGCTCGGTCCTGGTGTAACTTCCAAGCCGCAAGCCCAGCCGGGTTCGTTAGGCTTGGTTTCGGGGAATTGTTAGATGCCCCGATCAGTTCGTAAGGCGAAGGGTAACTTTCCGAGGCTCAGGGCAGAATGCTCAGGAAAACCGGCACATTTGCCGCTCGTGCGGCAAAGACAACCCTTTGTTAGATCTCACTACCCCATTAGAAAGACACCGCGCATGACCGACCCGAGCGCCGCACCGACGCTGCTCCGCAATCTGGGCAACGGACCGCGAACTTTACTCGCCAAGCAGCCATCGCCTAAAAGAGCCCTGATGGCCTCAGACAAGCACAGTAAGCCCAGGTTTGGAGCGAAGAGTGAGTTCGTGAGGTCCTTGGATCCGTCGATCCCCGCGGCTGAGGTCGTGGCACTTGCCGAAAAGCGTGGGCTCAAACTCACGACGGGCTTGGTGTACAACATTCGAAGCGCGTCGAATGCCGCGCTTCGCGGCAGCCGCGCCCGCCTCGCTCAGAAGCCGATCGCCAAGTGGCGGAACGGCACCCCAGATGACAACGCGGAAGCCCAGCTGCGCGCAGCCATCGCGCAGATCGGCCTCTCCCGCGCCCGCCAGATTTTGGAAGAAGTCGAAGAGACGTTCGCCGGCCGCTGAGCACCTCGCGGCAGCGTTGAACGACCCCCAGAGGCCGCCAGGTGCGTTGCGGGACGAGCCCGGACGGGTAACTCGCCGAAAATCATGGGACTGGTCGCGTCGCATTTCCGCGGCCCCTTCGGAATTGGCAATCATTGTCTGGTGCCAGACATTTGATTGCCGCGCAACGCGAGGTTCCGCGGCTGATCCCCGTTGCATGGGTCTGGCCCGCGAGCAGCCGAACTCGGGCGCGCGTCCGGCACGAGATCAAATCCCTCTGCCCCTGCTTCAGGTGAGGAAACACAAAAGAACTGCGCCCTCGAGTGTTGGGCTCGAGGGCACGAGTTAAGTCTATGCGAGATACGCGAGCGGCCGAGCAGGGAGGAAGCTGCTCGGCGCTCGCGCGAAGGCTAGGTCACTTGGATTTGGCGGCTTCTTCGACCAAGCTCGGGTCGAAGTACTCTTCGATTTTGAGAGGGGTCTTGTACACGCCGTTCTTGACGTTGAACTCGTCGACGATCTTGCTCGACCCGTAGATTGAGTCGAAGCCGTCGGCCTTGGCGTAGTGCTTGAGGTTTTCGGCCGCGTTCAACAGATGCGTGCCCTTCATCAGGCCCTTGTACACGTCGGGGGTCAGACCCACTCGAGCGCTCATGATCTTGGCGGCTTCGTCCAGGTTTGCGGGATCCGCGATGAAATCTGCAACGCGGAACCAGACTTTGACCACCTTGAGCCACTCGGCGCGATTTTCCGCCAAGCTGCGGGGACTGACGCACAGGTGATCGTAGATCAGACCCTTTACGTCCGCGCTGGTGTAGATCGGAGTAGAGCCGGGCAGCTCCTTGAGGGCCGCTCCGCTGTTCGGTTGCCAAGCGCCAATCGCATCGACCGTGCCCGATTTGAGCGCGTTCGGCGTGTCGTCGGTCTTGACGTTGACGATCTTGACGTCCTTCTCCGTCATCTTGTTGGCCTTGAGCGCATTGAGCAGGAGCAGGTGATCGACGAAGCCGACCTCCACGCCGATCTTCTTGCCCTTGAGGTCCGTCATCGACTTGATGCCGGGCTTGGCCACGATCATGTCGTTGCCGTCGCTGTAATCGTTGGCGACGATGCACACGCTCTTGCCGCCGCCGTTGCCGGTGACGAGGGCGTCACCGTTGGTCACCGCCACGGCATCGACCTTGCCTGCGGTGAAAGCGTCCATCGACGGGACGTAGTCGAACCACTTGAACTCGACGTTCACGCCGGCTTCTTTGAACCAGCCTTTCTGAATCGCCACTTCCCAGGCCACCCAGCCAGGCCAGTCGCTGTAGGCGATCTTCAGAGTTGGACCGGTCGGCGTCGGAACGGGAGCGGGGGCCGACGGCGCGGCGCTGGCCACCGGTGCGGCGGACACTGCCGGTTTTTCCTCGGGCGGCGGGGTGGGCTTGCTACAGGCACTAAATGTCGAGGCAAGCAAGAGGAGGTATGCGGGGATTCGGTGGGAAATAATCATCTGGGGCCTAGTTTGTGAGGGCTTACGCAGGCGAGAATCCGGCTGCTAGCATTGCGGAATTATTTCGAAGATGCTTCGGCTACTGAATCTAACAAATAGATGCGTTCGTGGTCGTGGCGGCTCATCGAGATATTGAGTCGATATGGGACTCGAAGGTCGCGACGCGCGGAATTTTGCCCCGCCAGGCCAGCACTTCGGTGATTGACTGCACCGAAGTGCTGAGGCCCAAACGGCCCTCGGACTCCGCGGCGTCGCCTTCGATCAAAGGTGGGCGTATTCGCCGAATGCGGCCTCGACGGAGGCGAAGATCTTGCGCGCCTCGGTCAAACCGAGCTCAGCCACGGTCTTCCGGAGCTGAACTTCCAACGCGGCTGGTCTGCGGCCTTTGCGCGCGATTTTGGGCTGAGTCTTCCGCTTAGCCTTCTTCGCCGCGAGAGTAATGAGCTTGCTGCGGTCCGCTTTTACCGGGAGGCGCCGGGCCGCCTTATTTCCTTTTCCGGGCTTCTTTGCAGTCATATCGGGGGTGTCCTTTCGTTGGCTTCCCCAGTGACCAAGACATTTAGATCAGGCTGTACCAGTCTTTTAAGTCAAGATACCAGGGGACGCCACGTGTCGAATCAAATGCGATGAAATAGGGAATTCCCAAGCGGCCCCCGTCACGAACGAGGGAGCTAACTCGGAAAATCGGGCCTGATGTGCCCGTATGAGGTCGGCTGAATGAAACGCTGAGACTTCTGCGCTGTTCGTAGACGAATTGCCGCGACTCGGTGATACCGAGGCTGCGCCAGCGGTCGCGTTCAAGTCGGAGCTCGTTCGAGACAGATGAAACGAACTACTCCAGAAACTACAATCCTGAGACGACCGCCGCTGTGGCTAATCCACACCTAGGCTCACGAGTTGCATCTTCCAGTGATCGGTGGATACTCCGCCGGTTGAAAGCGCCGAGTCGTCCCGGCATATGCCCGTCGCGAACCGAGTCGTCCCGGTTCAGGCTGACCAATTGCCGCTGCGCTCAACACGCCGCGACCAAGCTACAATCACCCGGCTTTTGTTTCGCCAATGTCACTGCTGTTAATCCGGGAGTCGGCAGTGCTTTTTTACAAACGCTCGCAGTGGTTGCTGGTCCGGCCCCCAAATGCCTTTGAATTTTAAGCATTTACGCCGTGTATACGGTGCAAATTCAGGAGCCGTTTCCAGGTCGTCCTGAGAGGAGCTTCGCTCCAAAACAAAAAAAACGCCCGGTGCCCGAACATTGCCGGCTTGGGTCGAGATCTTCCGGACCGGGGCCGCGCGCGATGCGGTTGGTGGGCCAAGGTTTGGCAAAAAGCGCTGGGCTGCGCGCCCGCGAATCGCGCGCAGCCTAGAGCAGAGCGGTCAGCGGGTTAGAGCGGGCACTTCGCGGTAATCTTCTTGGTCTTCGCCGGGAGATGCTGCAAAAAGATGGCGATATCCGTGAGCTCGTCGTCCGTGAACTGCGTGTAGCGCTTCATGGCCGTGCACAGTGTTTCCCCGTCTTTGTCCTTGCCGTCGCGGATGGCGGTTTTGATGTCCGAAATGTCCCAGGTGCCGATGCCATTCGTGGGGTCGGGCGTGATGTTCGGATAGAAGCCGGCGCCTTGGAAGGTGACGTCGTGGCACGCCGTGCACCTGTCAACCTCCGGCAGGGCGGCGATCAGGGCCAAAGCGTGCGTTTGTGCGGCCGTCACTGCGGGATCCTCGCCGTCGGGTGTGCCTCCGGCTCCGCCCTCACCGGGCTGCCCGGCATCACCGCCGCCTGGCGAACCGCCCACCGGCGCGCTGCCGCCGGTACCACCGCTGCCCCCAGCGGGCGGCGCGTCCTCGCTGCCCCCTTCGCCGGTTTCGCCTCCGCCCACCGCAGGTTGTTCACCCGCCTCGCTGTTGCCGCTGCCCGCCTTGGCCCCTGAGCCCCCGCTACCCCCGCTCTTCCCCGCAGTGCCCCCAGGAGCAGAGTCGCTGCTCGACGAGCAGCCTACGCCCACTGCCGAAGCCGCCACCACAGCGGACAGCGAGAGCCACAATACCAGAGTGTTAGACCTGAGATGTATTCGAGACATTGCAAGATTCCTAATAATTGGGTTTCGGGACGATTTCGGTTTCGCTGCCGCGTTCTGATGCCGATCGCGGTTTCAAGTGTCAAGCGCGGAATTCATTGAGGAATTGGCTCCGGCTCCGGGAGCGCCCAAGGACGCGGTGGCGCTGCCATGTGTTTCCGGACCGTGCATTGAGTGGGGCGTTTCGAGTTGCTTCGAGTTGCAGTGGAGTGTGGGGCAAACGTGAGAGTGTGACTGGTGCGCGGTGCCGATTGACAGGAGACTAGTGGCCAACAAACTATTTCCTTGGTAGTTATTTTATGTTTCCTGTCGTCGATAATTGGAGATTTTGGCCTAAATTCCGCGCCATTTTCTTTTGCAGCCTGGAGTCTGATTTCCATCAAGCGGTATCCTGGGACGGTTACCAGTGCGTGGCTAGTGCTGTAGATCACTCTCCAATTGTGAGAGGTTTAGGCGATGTGGGCAGTGTGTGCCAGCCCGATGCGCCTTTCGAACACGAATTTACTGCCAAAAAATCGCCCGATATTTCCGGGGGTTTCGGGAAAAAGCCGGTTCAGTTGCGGCAGTGTGTCGTAGTTGATTGTTGCGAATTGTGATGTATAAAGCGTTGGTTCAAGCTATTCGAAAATGTGTGAGTGTGTTGTTTGGTCCTTGACGACTTTGGGTCTCACAAGTTAAAGGGCAAAGGACCGTTGTGAGTCGGCCGGCGCCAATGTCGGACTCGGAAAGACCGCTCACCATTCACCCCAGCCATAGCGCCCTCGAGCGATGAGGCTGGATCGCCATCCCGCTTACTCGATCCATCCAATTAACGGGCTCCTCGAGCCAAATACCCACCCCGGTGTCTTCGCCGAGGAGTTTTCGGAAGACGGAGAGTTGCATGAAACGACGTAATTTTTTGAAAGCCGCCGCTGTCGGTGGCGCTGCCGCTGCGGCATCGGTGAGCATGAAGACTCGCCGCGCCAGCGCAGTCCCGCTGTTCGGTGATGTCCCCGCCGACCACGCGAGCATCATGTTGCCGAAGCAAAACCAGGTCAGCAGTATCCTGGAAGTCTTCATGTACGGCGGCGTGACCCCGTGGGAAGGCTTCTATTGTGTTCCGAGCTACGGCTCGGACGGCAAGAGCTGGCACAAAGCTTACCCGGTCGAGTTCCTGAACGCCGCCAAGGCGTGCAGCTACAGCGACCCGGGTCTGTTCACCTTCTTCGCCCAGGACTCGGGCTCGACGGTCACGGGAGCGACCGACGCGCCCAAGGATGTCTTTCTCAGTCCGTTCTTGACCCCGCTGATCGCGCGCACCGACATCACGGACCGCATGCGCATCGTGGTCAACCGTCACTCGCTCGAACCGCACGAGGCAGCCATCCCGCTGACCATGTCCGGTGTGACCCTCGGTTCTCCGTCCCTCGCGAGCCTCGGTGCTCACGTAGCGCGCTACTTCGTGGATCACGATGTCGATGCCCAGCATCCGGCGCCGTTCGCTTACGGCATCGTGGGCAGCGGCAGTTTCATCCCGACCGACAACATCTTGACCATGCTGGCCACCGGCCTGCATCCCGGATCTGCACGCCCGCTGCAGATCAAGATGAATGACGTCGCGCGCCTGACCACGGTGATCAACCGCACGCCGATCGGCTCGCTCGACGATCGCGCACGCTATGACGCGCTGCTGGCAACGTACTTCGGCCAATATCAAGATCGCCTGAAGTTCGGCAGCGCGGGCGACCTGCTGCGCGCCCCGCGCTTTGGTGAATTGAACGCCGCCTACAACTCCGTGGCCCATGCCAAGGACATCCAGAACCTACTGGCTCCGGAGTTCTTGGCCAAAGTGCCCGGTACCGCGTGCTTCACGCGCTCCGGCTCGCAGACGGTCGGCAGCGGCACCTACAACAGCAACATGCCGTTCACGCAAACGGCCAACTATCCGGGCATGAGCCTGAAAATGGCAGCTCACTTGCTCACGCACCCGGATGCGCCGGCGGCCCACTGCATGGTGATCGACACCGGCTTGGCCGCGGCGGATGGCGGCGGCGGTTACGACACGCACAACGAGACGCCGTTCACGCAGTCGCACAACCTGAACAACTTCTTCAACAGCCTGCTGCCGCTGGTGAACAAGCCAGGTGAAACCGACCCGACCAAGATCGACTTGAACAAGACCATGATCATCCTGAACATGGAGTTCGGCCGCACTCCGGGCTTGCAAAGCCCGACAAAAAACACCGGTCGCAACCATTGGCCCTACGGCTACACCCAAGTTTACATCGGTGGACCGATCACGAATGCCCAAAGGGGCATTTACGGAACGATCCCCGAGAGCGGTACGGCGAGCGTGTACACCACGCCGACCGAAAATCGGATCGCTGCCTTGCTGGCGATGGGCATCTGGCCCTTCGATCAAGCGAGCTTCAGCAGCGCACAAGTCCAAGACAACAGTTCTGAGAGCAACGCCGTGAAGAGCGTGTTGCAACGCGTGCTGGGGTATACGGTATGAAAACTTCCCTTCAATTTTTGGTACTTTTCGGCGCCGCAGCGGCCCTCGCAGGTTGTGGCAGCGACGCCTCCACCGGTGCTGGTAGCGCGGGTGCTGAAGCCGGCGGCGGCAGCTCCGTCGGCGGCAAGAGTAGCTCGACCGGCGGCGCCTCTGGCAAAGCTGGCGCGTCCGGCAAAGCTGGCGCGTCCGGCAAAGCTGGCGAGTCCGGCAAGGCTGGCGAAACCAGCGTGGGCGGCGGCTCGACCGAGGTCGGCGGCGGCCCCGGCGACGCGGTAGGCGGCGAAGGCGGCGAAGGCCCGGTCGACAACACCGTGGCTTGGTACCAATGCCAAGCCACCGATCAAGCGTTCGTTCGTCGCGCCATCTTGGGCATCCTCGGTCGCCATCCGTACGGCCAAGCTGAAGTCAACGTCTATACCGACATGATTTCGCAGATCGACGCGATCGACGGATACAAGCCGGACACCAAGATCTCCGCGCCCATCACCACCCTCCGACACAGCCGCCAGGTGGTGGTCAACGCGCTCCTGGCGAACCCCGACTACGAATCCAACTGGGCCGAACTGTATCGCGACTTCGTGCGCGTGCAGCGCATCGATGAGCAGCAAAACGCGGCCTGTAACGCCCTACGCGTGCGCACCAAAGACGCGAAGGACGTTGCGGCTTGGGTTCGTGACCAACCGCCGCTCGTGGGCGGCGATGGCAAAGCCGCCCCGACCTTCGCAGACGTCGTATTCGGGTCGATCGAGCTCGATGATATGACGCCGATCTACGTCGAGAACCTGTTCTCGATGGTGCTGAAGACCTATCAGGGCGCCAATGCGCTGTCGGTGGCGCTCGAGCTGTCGCGTCGTAGTGACTTCGGTGCCTGGTTCGACGGCGCCTACCTGAATCGCGACATGGTTTGCCTCACCTGTCACAACAGCGAGTTCTCGGTCACGCAATCGACCGATCCGGCCTTGAACCGTTTCTTCCCGGTGCCAGGCCTGTTCGAGAAGGCGCTTTTCGGCGACTCGACGGGGCCCGGTCTGGTCGACGGGTTCAGCGGCGCGGATCGTTTGCACGGCGCGATGCGACGTGCGCAATTCGTGGTCGGTCCGTCTACGCTAAACAATTTCGATGCAATGACCAACACCTTGGATTGCGCGACCGCCTCGGCCGCGAACATCGCGGCTGCCACAACCGCCGTGCCGACCTGCGCGTCTGGCGACCCGCTACTCTACTGCAACTACTCTTCCGAGCTGATGTGCACGAGCGTGGCCAACCGCACTCGTCGCACGCAGCCTTGGGGCCTGGCCGCCGCGTGTGGCCAATTCCTAACGCCCGACGAGGTGCCAATCGACATGGCATTCGTCGACACTCGCTTGGGCAACGTCGGTGGCCTCCGCACCTCGATGTGGGACGTCGCCGCGTCGCTCCGCGCCGGCTTCAACAAGCTGGAAGTCGAAGGCCTGGGCGCGGATAGCGATGGCAACATCGCCGATGCGGACAAGGCGTTCGCCTACCTAGTATCGATGAACATCGTGGAGAAGGTGTGGAAAGAGATCGTCGGTACGCCGTTGACGATCGCCAACTACTTCCCGCGTAACGCGGCGGCTCGCGATCAGCTCTGGTCGATGACCGAGACCTTCATCAAGTCTGGCTACTCGAACAAGGCCCTGCTCTCGGCCGTCTTCGCGAGCCCGTACTTGAACATGGCGGCCCCGGAAACCGGCTGCGGGAACAATCCCTACGGAGCGCCGCGCATCTTCGATCCTTGGCGCATGGCAGAGCCGGACCCCTTGAATCAGGGCAACAGCATTACCGACAGCGTGCAGCCCATCAGCCCTCGGACCCAGGCGCGTGCTGCATACGGCGCACTCGGCTGGCCACTCGTGGCTTACGGCTCGGTCGCTCCGGGGATCAGTGGTTACGGTGAAAACCCGGTCACCGTCGGCGGCGTCAACAGTGGCACTCAGGAGCTGCAATTCCAAACCGAGACAGGCTACTATCTGAAGAGCTCGCAGCCCGGCTTCCGCGGACTCGACTTCCAAGGACGTCTCGGTTGGGAAGATCGCTTCGCCGTCTGCACCAAGCTGGTCGGAAACACCACGCCGGATTTGATCGACGGCTTGGTCGCAACCGCCAAGACGCCCGGCGTGGCCACTGTCGGTGATCTGGTGAGCGTGCTGAAGGATCGCATCATGGGCGAGCCCACAATCACCAGCGGGACGGAGAAGACGCAGCTCGAAGGCCTGTTCGGTGCTTCGATGGCATCGGACGCCAACGGGGCCGCGGACTTGTCTGGGTCGCTGCGCAGGGTCTGCGGGGCGCTCATCACCACGCCGCAGTTCCTGCTGCTCGGTGTTCAGCCCAAGGATGGCAACACGGTTCCCAAAGCCACGCCCGCGACTAGCAACTATGACGCTGTGTGTTCGCAGGTCGCTGCACTGCCGCTGTCTGACAAGCTGAGCGTCGCATGCACGAGTGGGCAACCGCTCACCGTGAGCGCCACTCCCTGACCTGGTACTTGCGGGGCGCGCTCTGACCGCGCGCGCCCCGCCTCAACCCTCGTTTCTTCGGAAGAAACCCCTTCTCATCTTTTAGGAAAATCTTGATCATGGTTAAGCAATCTCGTGTCACTGGTTCCGTTTCACCGTCCTTGGCACCGGGTGCCGCCGTGCTGAAGGCCGATCCGGCGAAGGGGGTTCGGGGTTCCCACTGGAAGACTGCCGGGCGCGTCTCAGGAGTGTTTACGGTCGGCCTCCTGGCAGCCCTGGTAGCCCCACGCGAGGCCAAGGCGATTGGCTTTTTTACGATCAACACGCCCACCGCGATTCCGCAGCAGGCGTGCCAAGATTCGCAACCGGGTTGCTACACGAGCTGGCTCACGACGGCCGACATCGACGGTGACGGCGACATGGACATCATCGAGTCCAACGGCGGCGGCTACTACGCAACCGGCAAGGCGGATGAGTCGGTCGTGTTCCTGAACGACAGCAAGGGCGTCTTCACCGACGTTACCCCGACCGCGTTCAACAACGCGCACAACCGCAATCGTCAAGTCTCGGTGGCGGATATCGATGGCGACGGCGATCTGGACATCTACCAGCCGGGCGGCTTCGGGGTCGACCTCGACAAGCTGTTCGTTCAGACCGCTCCGGGCGTGTTCGAGGATCGCGCCGCGACGCAACTTCCACTCGGCTTGATGTCCCGCGCGGCCTCGTGCCACATGGGTGACCTCGATGGCGACGGCGATCCCGACCTGATCGTCATGGACTGGGGCACCGCTGCAAACAGCGTGGTCTCGCGCGCGCTCATGTACACCAACGACGGCACCGGAACCTTCACGCTCGCCGCCACTCAACACGATGGCGACTTCTATTCTCCCACCGATCGCTTGCCGGGAACCATCCCGCCCTCGGGTCCGACGCCTCCGAACCCGGCGAACACGCAGCAGGCGATCGGATCGCCGGTGTACTGGGGCACGCGCTCAATCGACGTCGACTTTGCGGATGTTGATAACGACTTCGACATCGACATCTTGGTCGACATGCGAAACGGCTACAGCCGCATCTTCCTCAATGACGGCCACGGCAACTTCAAGGATGGGACGAACTGGGGAACCGTTCTCAGCGCTGACGGCACGAAAGTAACCGTCGTCACGAACTTTCCCTCCAAGCTCGGCCCGTACGTCTACAATCAAGAGACGTGTGACATCGACGACGACGGCGATATCGACATCTTGCTCGACAACGTCGGCCCGAAGCCGATCAACAATTATTCTTGGGCCTACGGCGGCGGTACCGGCGGCACGATCGATGTGTCGCAAATCTTGATCAACGACGGCCACGGCAAGTTCGTGGACGACACGGCCAATCGCGTGATTGGCGAGCCGGGCGGTGACGATAACGCCGTGAAGTGCGCCGACCTCAACAACGACAATCACTATGATTTGATCGTCGCGACGCTCACCGGTCGCAGTGAAAAGCTGCTGATGAACGACGGCACCGGGCACTTCACCTTCGTCCCGGACGGCATCCCGTATGGTTTCAACAATCCCCCTAGCACCAGCGGTGATTCCTCCCTGACGCACGATCTGACCGACTTCAACGGTGACAAGATGCTCGACTTGGTCACCGGCCAGGGTGAAGGCACCGGCACCTACGACGAGAAGATATACTACGGCGGAGGCGGCTCCGTGCCGGACACCAAGCCGCCGTTGTTCCGCGCCATCGAGACCCCCTCGCCGTTGCCAGAGACGCCGACGGTGATTCGATATGCGTTGCGTGACAACGTGACCAACGAGACGGGCCAGATGATCAAGGCCACCTCGGTCACTTACTCGATCGCGGGCGGCACGCCGAAAACCGTCAAAGGCACGTTCTACGGCGCGGATTTGTTCCGCGCCACGATTCCGGCCCAGGCCGCTGGCGCGACGATCAACTACACGCTCAGCGCGACGGACCGCGCCGGCAACGTTGGCACTTCGGCGCCGCTCAGCTTTACGGTGCCGACGCCAGTGCCGCCTCCGGTGGTGGCTACCGGCGGCAGCGGCGGTGGCGGCGGCAGCGATGCCACGGCAGGCAGCGGCGCCACGACCGCGGGCACCGGCGGTACGTCGGCAGGCGCCGGTGGTACATCCGCAGGCGGCAGCGGTGACGCTGAAGCCGGTGAAGCCGGTGAGAGCAGCGAGCCCAGCGTCGGCGGCCGCACCAGCGCTGGCGGTGCCAGCACGGGCACGGGCGGTAAGGCGGGCGGCAAAGCAGGTTCGGGCTCGAGCGTTGCCGGCAGCGGCGACGCTGGTGAGCCGACGGGCACGGCTGGCACGGGCCATTTCGAAAGCGTCGACGATGGCGGCTGTAGCGTTACCACGTCGACGCCCGCGACCAAGGGTCGCAGCGCGGTACTGTTGGGCTTCGGTTTGGCCATGCTCGGCCTCATTCGTCGCCGTCGCAACAGCAAGCAGTGAATGTACGAGAGGCGTCGTCAGGCAGCCTCGCTTGTTTCGCTGCTCGTCGTGACCTTACTCTTCGTTTGGGCGTGTTCTTCCGGCGGCCATGAAGATGCTTCGGTCACGACGAGCGGCGGTGCAGGTTCTGAGGTCTCGACGGGCAGCGCCGCGCCGTCCGAAGCAGAGGGTGGTTCTGACTTCGGCTCCGGCGGCATCCTTGACGGCGCCGCTTCGTCGCTGAATGAGGGCGGCACTACCGATGATTCGGTGCCTCCCGATCGCAATCCACCAGCCGTAGGCGGCAAGCGAGAGGTAAGCAGCGGCGGCGCAGGCGTGGAGGCTGATCCGCCTCTGGCAATCGGTGGCACTCTCGGCGCGATTAGCGCAGGCGCTCCTGGCTCAGGTGCTCCTGGCGCAGGCTCTCCTGGTCCTAGCGCGGGTGCTACCGGCGCAGGCGCGCAGCCGGCGGGCGGCGCTGCTGCCGTGGCTGACCCGGTGTGCGATCCGGCGGACGATTCCTCGACCCCCGACATGTTCCTGCCGTGTGACGTTTCGACCGCGCTCTACGTGTGTCGTAACTGTCATACGAATCCGCCCGTAAAAGGCGTGTTCAGCTCGTACGTGACCTTCGCAGACATCAAGGCGAACGCCGCGCAAATCTACGGCGTGATCAGGAGTGGCACCATGCCGTGGCCGCCGTACACACTCTCCCCCTGGGCCAAGGCGACTGCGCTGAAGTGGCTGGGCCAGAACGGCAGCTGCGCGATTGGTGCGGCCAAGTCTTGTCAATGACTCGGCGGCGCACTGTTTCAATGTGCGTCGGTTCGCCACACCATGTAAGCATCTGAGAAACACGATCTCGACGACGGTAATCGACGCCGATGAGTTCGTCAGTCGCTGTCGCGCGAGCGCGATGCAGTGAGCTCGATGAACGAGGATCGAAAAAGGAATGGCGATGACTAAATCCAATCTACTTATGTTGAGTGCTTTGAGTCTGCTCGTGGCAGCGGGCGCGGCCGGAGGGTGCGGCAGCACCAAGCAGGTTTGGGTTCCGGATCCCGAGGAGACCGCCGGCTCGAGCGCGGGCAAGGCGGGGAGCGTGAGCTCCGCCGGCGAGTCGAGCATGGCGGGCGAACCTGCGACCGAAGCCGGCAGCGGCGGCGCCGAAGAAGAGGGCGGCGAGGCCGGCGCGCCCGCGGGCGGTACCGCTGGGACTGGCGGCATCGCTGGGACTGGCGGCACTGCGGGCAGCAGCGGCAGCGCGGGTAAAGGTGGCACTGCAGGTTCTGGTGGCACCAGTGGCAGCTCAGGTTCGGGCGGCAGCGCTGGCAAGGCGGGCGGTGGCGGCACTTTCGGCACTGCGGGCACGAGTGGCGCCGCAGGTTCGGGCGGCAGCGCTGGCAAAGCGGGCAGCGGCGGCACTTCGGGCAGCGGCGGTACTGCCGGTAGCGCGGGCAAAGCCGGCGCCGGTGGCACTTCCGGATCCGCGGGTTCCGGTGGCGCAACGGTGCTGTTTACCCCGGCGTCCACCAGCTGCACCTCCGTGGCGGGCGTCGGCACGACTGGCAACATCGACACGCTGTTCTCGGTCTGTCGCAACTGTCATTCGCAGCCGCCGCAAAATAGTGCGCCGGTGTCGCTGGTGACCTACGCGCAGATCAAGGTCGAGGCCGACAACATCACCACCAAATTGACCGGCAACCTGATGCCGCCGTCTGGCTCGGGCTACACGATTAGCGGCCCCAACAAAGCGGCGATCTTGGCCTGGGTTGGCGCGGGCGCGGTGGGTGTGCCGTACACGAACGGCATTTGCCCCTGAAGCGGCTCGAGTGTGAGCCGTGCTACGGCTCCGCCCACATTCGTAGCAGGTTTTGTTGCACCGCCTCGACGCTCACCGTCACCGGGTGATCGCCGAGGCGTGCAATCGCCCCGTGCAGTGCGAGGAGTAGCTCGCGTTGCTCTTGGCTCCTGACCAGGCTTTGGATCCAAAACACGGCGGCTAGGCGCACGCCTCGAGTGACGGGCGCGACGCGATGCACGGTGGTGGCTGGGTACAGCACCAAATCCCCAGCGGCCGGTTTGACCGCGTTGTTGTTCACGACGAGCTCGCCGCCGTCGTAGCTTTCGGGTTCGGACAAGAAGAGCGTGGCCGCTAGATCAGTGCGCACGCCATCGCGACTGCGCACCGCGTCGTCGGTATGCGCCCCGTATTCCATGCCGTTCTCATAGCGACTGAACATGGGCGGGGTGAGCCGCCTGGGCAACGCGAGCGGAGGAAACTTGTCGTTGGCGAGCAGCGTCTTTTTGATCAGCTCGCCGAGCTCTTGGGCCTCCGGCCCCGGCTCGAGCTGGAGGTTGCGCTTGACGCGCGCGGCCGACGGGCCCGCAGTGATCAGGCCATCCACCCACTTGGCGGTGGCGAGGCGCGCCTTGATCTGGGCGAGGAGCTCTGGGGAAAGTAGCTTGCGGATGATCGTCAGGTTCACGGCACGCTCGCTCACGAGAATATCACACGCCAAGCCGAGCGCCCTGCCTCTCCTTGACAGGGCTTGCTGCTGAGCGTATCCCGCGCTGGCCAAACGTCGTCGGCCCCGGTGGGCCGACTCAAGGGAATCCGGTGTAACTCCGGAACTGCCCCGCAGCGGTAACGGGAACGAAATCCACCTCGAAGCACTGGCCGGCAAACGGCTGGGAAGCGGTGGAAAGTAGGCTAGGCCCGAAGTCCGAAGACCTGACCTTGGTCGAGCTCCAGCCCGCGTGGCGCTCGTAGTTGCGCTCTTCTCGAGGGAGGCGAGCGCTGCAGCGAGTCCTTTGTCCGCGCGCAGCGCTGCTAGCGCCTGCGTTCGCTCGGTGGCTCGATGAAGAGGTCGAGATGCGTCATTTTTTCAGGGTATTTGCGCTGGGCTGTATTTCACTGGTCGCACTGGTCGGATGCGGCGGCACGGACGGTAAGGAAGCTGATCGGCAGCTCGACGGCCCCGTGGGCCCCGTCGGCGATGCCGGTTCGTCCGCGACAGGCGTCGACGGCAAGGACGGCGTCGATGGCAAGGACGGCGTCGATGGCAAGGACGGCGCCAACGGCGTCAACGGCACTGACGGCAAGGACGGAGCCAACGGCATGGATGGTGTTGATGGCACCGACGGCGCGAATGGCGCGAATGGATTGCCAGGGCCTGTCGGCAAGAACGCGCTCGTCAAATCGAGTCACGAACTCGCGGGCGAACATTGCGCGTTCGCTGGCATCCGCGTCGAGTCGGGCATCGACCTGAACAGCGATGGCGCGCTCTCGAGCGACGAAGTAACCCCGCTGCAAACGCAATTTCTGTGCAACGCCACGGTCGCTTGGGACGAGCTCGCTGCGTTGCCCACGGTCACGAATGCCTACAGTTTTGCTCTGGCGACCAATGATCAAGACGGCAGCGCGCGGCTCGGCTTCATGTTCAAAGACGATGCCTATCGTCAGAAGCTGATCAGCGCCGGGGGCGTTCTTTGGGATGGGGGCGGCGTGTACACCGGCACGGGGGTCTTCGGCATCTACAAATTGGGCGGGGAGCTCGGCAAAACCTGGCAACCGTACGAAGGGCGCCTCACGCCGCAGACGTACCAATATTCGGAGCTCTCTTTCAGCGCGGGGCAGTCGTACTACACAACGACCTATCCGAGTTTCGGTGGACTCGTGTCGGTCGTGAAGAGCGGCCAAACCGGGACCTATGCGCTGACGCCGGCGTTCACGACGCGTAAATCGCACAGCGTCGGTTTCCTCGGTGGGCAACTGTTTGCTCTGATCGCCCAGAAGACGGTGGGCCTCACGCTGTCCACGTTTCCGATCGACAAGTTCGGCAACCTGAACAACCTCTGGACCAACTTGGCGACGCTCGAGGCCGACGCTACCACCGTCACCGATCCGACGTTGTTGCCGGCGGGCGAGCGGCTCGTCGCCGCCTACGTACGAGCAGGAAAGGCCTACTTGCGGGCCAGCAGCACGCCGCAGAGCGTGACGCAAGTCAGCGACTTTCCGCTGATCGGGCAAGTCGATGACGCGGTACACCTCAGCATCGCGTGGGATGGCAGCAAGCTGTACCTCGCCAGCATCTCCAGTACCGGGGTCTTGACGGTCCAACGAACCGGCTTTGCGAGCGATGCGCAGTGGGAGACGATTGCCAGCCACGTGAGCGGCGCCGTCAGCGACCTCAGCCTGGCGGGGAAGGCGAACAGCGTGCTTTTGGCGGTGCGCCAAGGCAGCGCCCTGCGCGTCTTTTTGGCGCCGGATGACGCTTTGCCGTCATTCGACGCCGTGCTTCCCGGCAGCTTCAGCCTAGTCAACGCCGCCACTGGGCCCGCGCTCGCCGTGTTGAATCAGGAGCCTACAGCCAGCCACATCCTGCGCACTTTCCAGCACTAACCGCGAGTTCCATCCGGGCTGCCGCGCTCCTGCCTGCCGCGTTCGGGGCAACGCGGCAGCCGGTTTTGGCAGCTGCCGGTGCGCGCTATAGTGGATGGGTAGGGTGGCCGTACTTGGCTGCTCGAAGAACATGTCACTCGCCACGCATCGCCGGGGAATCACCATGACAGTGGTTGGCGCGCTGGGTCTGCTCAGCGGCCTGGGCTTCGGTGCGGAAGTCGCTCCGCGATCCTTTCGCGGCCCCCTGCCAGCCGTCAATGCTTCGGTGCAACCGCGTTTCATTCGAACGTTCGATGTCACGCACTTCCAAAAGGGAAATGTACATACGCATACGACCCTCAGTGACGGCGGGAGCAGCCCCGAGCAGACCATCGCCTGGTATCGCAGTCACGGCTATCAGTTCCTGGCCCTGACCGATCACAACCAGCTGTCGCGACCGGCGCGCTACGCCTCCCTGCAGGAGCCGGGCTTCGTGCTGATCTCGGGTGAAGAGATCACCATGACGGGCAGGGGACGCCAAGTGCACGTCAACGCGCTTTGCACCAAGACCCGCATCCCGGGCGGGAACTTTGGCAGCGCGGCCGCCGCGCTCTCGAATGGCATCAGCGCAGTGCGCCAGCAAGGCGGCGTTGCGCTGGTGAACCATCCGAACTTCGACTGGGCACTTTCGGCGGCCGATGTCACGGATGCTCGAGATGCTTCACTGCTCGAAATCGCCAGCGGCCACCCGTACGTGCACTCCGCTGGCGATGCGGACCATCCGTCGCACGAAGCGCTCTGGGATATTGCGCTCGGAGCGGGCGCTGACTTCATGGGTGTCGGCGTCGACGACGAACATCACATCGACGTCTCGAGTGATCCGCCGGCCACGCCGGGTCGGGCCTGGATTTCCACCTTTGGCGACGTGACCGACAGCGTGGCGATCTGCTCGGCCATGGCTCAGGGACAGCTGTATGCGTCGACCGGGATCGAGCTCAGGCGCATTGCGGTGCGTGATCGAGAGTACGAGGTCGAGCCCGTTCAGGCGCGTGCGAGCGTGGTCTTCATCGGCATGGGTGGCCGTGAGCTCGCGCGTCACAGTCCGTTGACCAGCGGCCCCGCGGTCTACGTCTTGCGCGGTGACGAGGGATACGTTCGCGCCCGGGTCGAACTTCCGGACGGCAAGCGCGCGTGGACGCCAGCCGTGCGGCTCGCGAACTGATCCTCGCGCCAAATTGACGGCTTGCTGGGCGGGATGTTCCGGAATAGCTTCCCGCATGTTTAGCCGGATGATTGCGCTGCGTGAACTAGGTGGTGACGAGGGATGAAAGCAATCGTTTTTGGCGGTACGAGCGGGATGGGGCGCGCCATCGCTCGGCGCCTGGTGGAGCGCGGAGACACGGTCTTCTTGCTGGGCAATGAGCAAGCGGAGCTCGAGCGCAGCGCCGCTGATTTGAAAGCGCACCATCCTGCCGGAGCGCAGATCGGCTACGCCATCTGCGATCTGGCCGCACCTGAAGGCTTCGCCGCCGCACTCGACGCCGCGGATGCGACTCTCGGCAACTTCGATACGGTGGTGGTGACCGCCGCGATGTTCGCTTCCCAAGAGGCGCTGGAGGCGGATATCGAGCTGACGCGCAAGCTCGTGACGTTGGACTACGCGCACACGCTGGTGTTTTGCGAACACGTGCGCAAACGGCTGCTCGCACGTGGCGGCGGGCAGCTGACCGTATTTTCGTCGGTCGCTGGCGATCGCGGACGAAAGCCAGTGGCCATCTACGGCTCCGCCAAAGCAGGCCTGTCGGTGTACCTCGAGGCGCTCGATCACAAATATCACGAGGCTGGTTTGAACGTGCTGTGCGTGAAGCCGGGCTTCGTGAAGACCGGCATGACCGCGGGGCTCAAGCCACCGCCGTTCGCAGGTGAACCGGATCAAGTCGCCCGCGACGTCGTGCGCGCCATGGACAAGAAAAAGCCCGTGCTATACACGCCTGGGATGTGGGCCCTGGTGATGCTCGTAATTCGCTGCCTGCCCCGCTTCGTCATGCGTAAGATCGGCTTCTGATGCAATCCGCGGCAGGCACTCGGCACGTCCTGATCTTCGGCGCGACGTCCGCAGTGGCCGCTGAAGTCGCCGTGCTGTACGCCGAGCGCGGTGATCGCTTGCACCTCGTCGGGCGCAACCCGGAAAAGCTCGCGGATGTCGCGCGCCGCTGTGCTCGCACTCGAGTGACCACGCAGACAGCCGATTTCGCCGAGCTCGAGCAAAACGAAGCCTGCGTGGAGACCGCAGTTCGCACGCTTGGTCGGGTGGATTGCGTATTGATCGCGCACGGCGACATTGGCGATCAGCTGGCGAGTGAACAGAATTTCGCGGACGCCGAAAAGATCTTACGAGTCAACTTCAGCAGCGTCGTATCGCTGCTGATTCCGCTCGCCAATCACCTGGAGCGTGCCAAAGCCGGTACGATCGGCGTGATCACATCGGTCGCGGGCGAGCGCGGCCGCCCGCGCAACTACACCTACGGCGCCGCCAAGGGTGCATTGAACACGTACCTACAGGGCCTATGCACACGCCTGTACGCTTCCGGAGTCAGCGTCACGACGATCAAGCTCGGCCCCGTCGATACGCCGATGACCCGTGACCACAAGAAGCACCCCCTGTTCGGCAGGGTGAAGCCAGTGGCGCGCTCGATCCTGCACGCGTTGGATACGGGCGCCCCCGAGGCCTACGTGCCCTCTTTCTGGCGCGCCGCGATGCCAATCATCAAGAACACGCCCGAGTGGCTGTTTCAGCGCGTGCCGTTTCTGTCTGGGCGCTGAGGGCACCGGCGTCGATTTCGAGCCCCCAGCCCGGTTCGAGCGAGCCGGCTTCAGCCGTCACTGGCATCCCCGTCTTCTTCTATTTTTCGCAGCCAGTGGCAGTCAGCGTTGGGGCAAACCGTGGCGGTGCATACGCCTGGAGTTCGCGAACGTCAGCTGATCCGAGGCGTCGAATCTGGTGGCAAATGCGTTCCCTCGCCGTGGTGATTCAGGGACTGGGTGGTCCATGTCTGCCGTTCTGTAGGGTGCTAGCGGAAACCGCGCGACGATCTCAACTCAGAGGCGGTAAGCGTCATGTGAAACGTTGATATGAGTACTATAGACTTCGCTCGCGAGTCGCCCGCACTGACGGTTTCCGACACTGCATGTGTGATGAAATTCGTCAGGTCGACCTTAAGAGTTATTTAAATAACTCTTAAGGTATGTTACGCTACTCAGCGCAATGGCCAGTTTGCCATTGATAGGTGGCGGCGAGCGCCGGCACGTCAGCTATTCAATGTCAGGTACTCAGTCGGCACAAAGGAACTCGAAATGAGCACGATTAAAAAAGTGGCGAAAAGCGTCATTGGTCTGTTGTTGTTCGCAGTGGGTTGCTCCAGTCAGGTGGGTGATGCTCAAAAGGAATCACCCAATGTTTCCAGTCAAGCACTCACCTCCTGTTCCGACGATTCTGAATGTCCGGGAGGGTTCCGTTGCGATCAAAACCTCGATATGTGCTATACTGACTGTAGCCAAGGTCACATCAGCGCCGTTTGCAAAGAAGGCTACAGCTGCGACGCTTGCGACATCTGTGTGCCAGAGGACGAGAGGGATCCGCGGGAACCGATCCAAACGCCATGCACCCAGGATAGCGATTGTCCAGATAACTGGGGTTGCGATGAAAACTTGGATCTTTGTTACACCGACTGCAGCCAAGGCCACATGACCACGGTTTGCAAGGAAGGCTACAGTTGCGCCGACCCGACCTGCGAAGATCCCGGCGGGTGTCGTTAAATTTAAATGATGTGAGTGAAGGTCACTGGCGATTACGACTACGGAAGCAGTTCCTTCCGTAGTCGGGTTTGCGGCAAACGCCGTAAACCCACCAAGCGACTCGCGATGAATTTGTTCGCGCATCGAGCGAGTGCCAATAGCGACCGAAGTTTGCGCGATTGGGCATGCCCACTAGCGGACTTCTCGTTAGCCGTCGGGTACGGAGTGCGCCAAGTGCATCAGTAGGTTACGGTCGTGCTAGGCTGGCCAGCGTCTCGTAGTAGCGATTTTGGCGCTCCTGCCGCGCGATGTCCTTGGCATGTATCAGGCTGAGCTCCGGCCTGAAGGGCAAATGCGCGTGCATGTTTCCGCCCACCGGCTTGTCGTGCACCCGGTTCTGCCAGGAGATGCTATTGCTGTTCTTCCAGATGCGAGTCTGAGGATCCGGGAAGTTCACCCATCCCTGCGGGCTAACGTGCCAGTTCCAGTTTCGCACGTGCTCAGGTGTGAGGCCGCGCACGGTGTTGACGCGCGGCACGAGCAGGACATCCACTGCCGGATTGGCGGCGAGCAACGCACGCAACTGCGTCATCAGGGCGTCAGTGGGATATTCGTCGGCATCGATCTGGAAGATGTAGTCGCCCCGGCAATGGGCCTTGAGGTTGTTCTTGAACGAGGCGAAGTCGTCATCCAAGGCAAAGGGCACGATGACGGCATCGCCCAGGCCGCCCAGATAATCCAGCACCGCGGGCGTTGCCTTGGGCATGTCATATTGGATGACGATCTCGTCGCCCGCGCCCAGATGTTTCCGCAAGATCGGCACGAGCCTCCGCACCTCTTCCAGCTCGTCGAAGACGGTAACGGCGTAGCTGATGGTGGGCGCGCTAGGAGCCCTCATGTCGGCGCGATGATAATAGCGGCGGAACCCGTTTCGCAAGCTGAAAGCAACGACTCACAAGCAGGAAGCGGCGATGTCATCGAGTCGGTGACGGATCAATTCCATGACCGACGCCCGGTCGAAGCTGGCGATCTCCGTCATCGCTTTTCGGACTTTCTCCAAAAGAAAATCACTGTGGCGCTCCCGGTGTACCACTAACAGCTTGTTTTGCAGATCATTCTCATTCGGATACGCCCACTTCATCCCAGTGTGGAATAGGTCAGTGCAGTCTTCAGGTCGGATATTCTCTTCCACGTAGTCAACGAGCAGAGAATTGCTCTCGTTCATGTATTCGAGGTTGCCGGAATAGCCTGTTGCGATCACTGGCTTTCCGAAAATCATCGCATCCGACAAGGTGAGGCCCCAGCCTTCGGCATGGTGAGCGCTCACGTACGCGGTGGCTAGAGAGTAAAGCGCGTTGAGCTGAGCCCCGCTCATGCGATCGGGGAGGCTGATGATGTCCGGACTTGCGTTCCAGGACTGTTTCTCGATGTAGCTCGTCTTGACGATCAGCTTGGCGGTGGGCATCCGCGGGTGAACGGCCTGAAATGCATTGACCAGGGTGCCCACGTTCTTCCGCAACACTGCCCGGAGGGCGGTCGTGAGAAAGTAGGTGCACGCTGGGTCGTGGCCGATGCTTTGCTTGATGAAGTCGAGATCTTGCGGTGAAAACCGAGTGTCCCGCTCGATGACGTGAGGGATAAAGTGCACGTTCGGGTGGTACTTAGCAAACGCGCGCTGGCTATAGCGCGAACAAGTCCAAACCTCTTGCAGGTGCGAGATGGACCTTTTGTAAGCTTCGGGTAGCTCGTCCGATTCCCAAACGCAGTAGCCGATGACGTACTTCTTGGCGAGGGCAGGGTATTCGCCGTACAGTGCCCCGAAGTCGCGCGGTTCGTGGTGCAGAATCACGACGTCCGCCGGTGCGATACCGTCGACCAGCGGGCGCATCGCACGGATCAGTTCACGATAGCAGCTGGCGACCCGCAAGTGACTGCCGTACTTTGAGGCCGTGTAGTAGATGTTCATCGCCCTCGATCGGCCTCGCACGAAATTGCGAAGGCCTCAAGCAGGGCACGCGGATGCCCACCGCCGGATTTGACGCCCCCCGGGCCAACCACTACGTTTCCCGTGTGAACCTCAGCGCTGAAGCCGGCTTGGACGTTGGGTTCTTCTACGACGACGACTCGCATGTCGAGCCTTCGGGTAAGGCGGAGAAGGGCGCGCCCGGAGGCGGCATTTTCGGGCGGCACGTGGCCAACGGGGGCTTCTTCGATGCCTGGCTGAACCACGGCGACTGGCAACGGTTGACCTGCGTGGTTTCGAATCAAGCCAGTGGCCAGTCCCTCGCGCGGCGCTTCAGCGGCCATCCCAAAGTCAAAGGAACGCAACGGCAGCTCGAAGTCGTGCCGCTTCCGAACTTCCGGAATCGATTCTTTCCGGCCTCACCGGTTCGAGTCCTGCACTTGCCGCAGCCGGTAGACGCTGAATTCGCCTGGGCAAGGCAGCACAACAGTCCTCATGCCTTCGCGCTATCGGGTGTCACGCACACGATCTCCCTCAAGGGCGTCATGGAGC
Source organism: Pseudomonadota bacterium (assembly GCA_037200885.1). GTDB lineage: Bacteria > Myxococcota_A > Polyangia > Polyangiales > Polyangiaceae > PMG-095. Next base: position 743,326 of record JBBCIN010000002.1, on the reverse strand, counting down.
GCTTCCGAGAGCTCGTGAGCGGCCCTTTCGAGGACTACGACAGCTTGTTCTGCATCTCCAAGGCGACCCTTTCCGTAGTCCGCACCGTGACCGACAACTATGCGGCTTTTCTCCGCGAACGGCATGGGGGGGCGCCGCGTGCGCGCCTGCGTCTGGTGCAGGTCCCATTCGGCGTCGACGCCGAGAAGTTTCGACCGCCAAGCCGCCAGGAACGCTCGGCCGCGCGTCAACAGTTCGGCGTGGCTGCTGATGAGGTTTGTGTCCTCTTTGCAGGACGTCTGTCGTATTTCTCCAAGGCGCACCCATTTCCGATGTTCCGGGCTGCGGTCGAAGCGGCACGGCGCGTCGGATGCAAAGTGCACTTCATGCTCGCTGGCTGGGCGGACTCGCCGTCCATTTTGCAAAAGTTCCAGCAAGCGGCGCAGGCATTCGCCCCCGACCATCGGACCACGATCCTGGACGGAATGCGGCCCGAGGATCACCTCCGAACCTGGCGGGCTGCCGACGTGTTCACTTCACTGAGTGACAACATTCAAGAGTCGCTCGGGCTCACCATCCTCGAGGCGCAAGCGTGTGGCTTACCCGTCGTGGCCACTGATTGGGACGGCTGTCGAGATGGCGTGGCCGCCGGGGAAACGGGCTTCCTGGTCCCGACCCGCATGGTCTCGGGCGCGACGACCGATGGCACGAGTCGCCACTTGCTCGGTGAGACGAGCTACAGTGAGTTCTTGGGCGAGACCAACCAGGCGGTCGCGGTAGACGCGATCGCGGCGTCGAACGCGCTGGAACGATTATTTGCCGACGAAGCCTTGCGAGCTCGCATGGGCGCGGCAGGCCGCGCCCGCGTTTTGGACCAGTTTACCTGGCCGACGGTGATTCGGCAGTACCAAGACGTGTGGCGTGACCAGGAGATGGTCCGTCGCGAACACGCAGCCAGGCAGGAGCGGTCGACGGTGCGTACTCCCGTTCCCTTCCCCGACGTGGAGTATTCGTTTGCCTCCTATCCGACCGAGTTGCTTGGCACGGATGCTCAGGTTGTCGCGGCCGACGACGCTCGCAGCCAGCTCGGCATGCTGCTCGAGTTGCCAATCGCCAATTATTTGCCCAAGCCTCGCATCGTCGACGCGGTCATCTTGACGGCCATCCTGGAGGCCGCCAAAAAGCCGTGCACGCTGGGCAGCTTGGAGGGCGTGGCGGGTATGGACGCGAACTCGCGGCAACGTCGGCGAGCCACCTTGGCTTGGCTGCTCAAGTACGACTTGCTGCGCGTGGTGCCGGGCGAGGGCGGCCAAGCATGACTCAGCAGGCTGTTCTCAGCGATCGACTTGCGGCCGGGCTCGCCTCGCACCGACTCGGCAATTTAGAGGCGGCCGAGTCGCACTACCTGGACGTGCTGGCGCTCGAGCCCTCGCACGCAGAAGCCCTCAAGTTGTTGGCGGCGATCGCTCTCGATCGTGGCGACTTGGAGCGCGCTGCGCAGTTGGCTGAGGCCGCCCTGGCGGTGCACCCGGAGTCCGGCGAGTACTGGCACTTGCTCGGGCGGATCCGGCTGCGACAAGGCGATCTTCAGGCCACCTTCCGCTGTTTGAGCCGTGCCGTGAACTCGAAGCCGCCTGAGCTCGAGCGAGCGTTGCTCGACCTCAGCGCATGTCTTGCCAAATTGAAGGCTTGGTCAGAGTCCCTCGCTGCGGCATCGCGCGTGATCGAATTGGACCCCAACAACGAGCTCGGGCACCGGCTCGCCGGTCACGCGAGCTTTGCGCTCGAGCACTACCAGGAAGCGGTCGCCCACTTCGATCGCGTGCTCGCAGGCGACGCGAGCCAACATGCTCTGTGGCACCTCGCTTCGGTCTGTTTGCTACGGTTGGGGCGTCCCGCCGAGGCGCACGCGCGGTCCGTCAGCGCCTGCCTGCAGGCGCCGGAAAACACAGAGTACGCCTTCCAACGCCGCGTTGCGGCGGCTGCGGCCGTGCCGGATTGGCACTTCAACATGGTCAATGACGAGCCACGAAATTCGGCATTTGCTGCCGCCATCGCCGCGATGGTCAAACCCGAGCATCGGGTCTTGGAGATCGGTACGGGCTCCGGCTTGCTCGCGATGCTCGCCGCCCGCGCGGAAGGTGGGGAAGCGCGTGCCGCGCAAGTGGTGACTTGCGAATCGAATCCGCTGCTCGCGCGCACTGCGACCGAGATCGTGGCTGCCAACGGCCTGGCCGATCGCGTCAAGGTCGTGGCCAAGCCTTCGTCCGAGCTACGGATTGGGATCGACCTCGAGGCACCCGCAGACGTCTTGATCTGCGAAATTTTCAGCGTGCAAGTGATCACCGAAGGGGTATTGCCCGCGCTCGAGGACGCCAAGGCCCGCCTCCTCGCGCCCGGCGCGATCGTCATCCCCCGCGCTGCCATTGCTCGGGCCGCGCTCGTATCGGGCGGAGACCTATCGCGTCGCACGCGGGTCCAGACCGTCCATGGCTTCGACCTCTCTCGGCTCAACGAATATACGCCCGCGCTCCAGTATCTTTCGCCGGAGCAGCAGCTCGAGTTGCTCTCGGCTCCCGTGGACCTGTTCCGCTTCGACCTAGCCAACTCGGCTCACTTCCCCGCCGAAAAACGCATTCTTTCGATGACCGCTTCCGCGAACGGGCTGTGCCAAGGGGTCGTCCAATGGCTACGACTCGAGCTTTGCCCGAGCGTCGATTTCGAAAATCAACCGGGCACTCTGGAGGCGACATCCAGCCGTCACTGGCACCCGGTCTTCTACCCTTTCGTCGAGCCCGCCAGCGTCCGCGTAGGACAAGCCGTCCGACTCCGAGCGTCGCACAACCGCACGGGCGTGCGCGTCGAGTTCGTCGACGTCGGCTGAGCCCGACGCTGGATATTTTCTGGCCTTTACCAGAGATTTCTTGGAGATTCGCCGGCTCGCCAGCGAGCGCCATCGACTCGGGGCCGAGGACGGTGAACAATCGGTGACGTGTCCGCCCCTCGACTCTCGTCCCCGTCGCGCCCGCCGGGTCTCGCCTCGCAGACCGAACGCGGCTTCGTCTGGTCGAGCGCGCCCGAGCCCCACGCGGCCCGGCGGCGCGAGATGCTGCAAAAGCATCCGCGAATCAAGGCGCTGTACGGTCCGTGCGCGCGCACGAAATACATTTGTAGCTTGCTGGTTCTGGTTCAGCTGGCTAGTTGCTACCTGCTGCGCGGAGCGCCTTGGTGGCTGCTCGTGGTGGTTGCCTATCTATTCGGCGGTGTGGTCAATCAGGCGCTCTTGCTTGCGATCCACGAGCTGAGTCACAACCTGGCCTTCCAAAAGCCGTGGCAGAACCGGTTGTTCGCGTTGTTCGTCAACTTGCCAGTGGGCGTGCCGGTCGCAGAAACCTTCCGCTACTACCACCTCTTGCACCACGTCCATCAAGGCCTGGAAGGCACCGACACGGACCTGCCGACCGAGGTCGAGGGGCGTGTCCTGAGTGGTCCGTTCCGAACTCCGCTCAAGTTGCTGTGGGTCATGGGGCAGGGGTTTGCTTATGCGCTACGCCCCTTGTTCGTCCATCCCAAGCGGCCGTCCGCGGCGGAGCTCGGCAACTTGGGGCTGCAGCTGGTTTTCAACTTGCTGATCCTACATTTCTGGGGGGCCAAGGCACTGGCTTACCTGCCCATCAGCTCCTTGATCGTGATGGGCCTGCACCCGGTCGCGGGTCACTACATCTCCGAGCATTACGTCTTTCGGGCCGGGCAGGAGACGTACTCGTATTACGGGCCGTTGAACCTTTTGACGTTCAACGTCGGCTACCACAACGAGCACCACGACTTCCCGTACATCGCGGGCTCGCGGCTGGCTGCGCTTCGCGCCCTTGCTCCCGAGTATTACGACTCGCTGTACAGCCACAGCTCCTGGAGCCAGACGCTGTGGCAGTACATCAGCCGCCCAAACCTGGGCGGCTACAGTCGAGTGAAGCGGCGTTAAGCCGCTCTGCGGCGTTAAGCTGCTCTGCGCCGTTTGCTCGCGGGCAGGGCGGGGGACTTGCGACTCGAGCTCGCGCGGCTCGAACGTTTGGCCGGCTTCAAAGCGCCAGCCAAGACTTGCTTCAAGTTGCTGTTCAATGCCGGGTGGTAGTCTTTGGCTTTGGCTTGCTCGAAGCGCATTTTCATCCGCGCGCCGAGCTCCACCAGCTTGTCCTTGCCCAATGCTTTCTGCACCTTGGGGAAGAAATCCTCTTCTTCTTCCTTCACATGGTGTTCCACGATTTCACTCAGCACCTGGCACTTGAACGAGAAATCCTTGTCCTTCCGCGCCTGGTCGGCTTGGTACAGGCTAAATTCGACGACGCCGTGCTCGACCAGCGCCTCGCCCAAAAGGTCGGTCATGCCCATGCCCTTTTCGCAAGCGGGGTAAAAGATCTCGCGCTCGATGGCGTCATGCGCGGCCAAGTTGGCGGCGAGCTCGTCGAAGAACTTGAGTTTGGCCGCACGGCTGCTGGCCTTTTCGATGCGTTTGAACAGCGTTTTGACCTCTTCGTGTTGGGTCTTCAGTAGATCGATCGCCGTGGCTGGCGGTTGTTTGCCGAGGGATATGAGCTTCATGGGCTGAGTGACCTCCGTTGGAACACGCAGCTACGCAATTGTGATGCCAGGTTGCAGCCGGCAGCACCGCTGTTTTTTCGACGCAATATGCCGCGAGTCCCTTTCACTCACCCGCTCAGCGTGGCTGATTGCTACGTGAGCGAGCGCGCGGCGCGAACGGGGTGAGATCAAGAAGCGCGCGGTGCATGCGCTGATTCAGCGGAAAACGTGCTGGTTCGAGCGCATTTCACGGCGACGAAAAGCGACCGAAACCCCCGCTCGCTAGCTTCGCGACCGACTTCGGATGAATCGCGCTGCCCGCGAGAAAGGTCCACATGGCCACCATTGTCGACGCCGAACCCGAGCCCATCGCCATCAACCCCGAGCGCACCGCTGTCATCGTAATCGACATGCAGCGTGATTTCTTGGAGCCCGGCGGCTTCGGGGAATCACTCGGCAACGACGTCTCGTTGCTGGGCGCTGCGATTGAGCCGATCAAGGCGCTTTTGGCCGGTGCGCGGAAGAAGAAAATGCTCGTCATCCACACGCGCGAGGGGCACCGCACCGATCTGAGTGACGCGCCGAAGGCCAAGGTCGAGCGCGGCGATCCCGCGACGCGCATCGGTGCCCCCGGCCCGATGGGCCGCATCCTGATCCGCGGTGAAGACGGCCACGACATCATCCCAGAGCTCTATCCCGTCGCTGGCGAGCCGGTGATCGACAAGCCAGGCAAGGGCGCGTTCTACGCGACGGACCTTTACTCGATTCTAATGCACAAGGGCGTCGAAAGCCTGATCGTGTGCGGCGTCACGACCGAGGTGTGCGTGCACACGACCGTGCGAGAAGCCAACGATCGCGGCTTCAAGTGCATCGTGCCGGGTGATTGCTGCGCCTCTTACTTCCCCGAGTTCCACGAGATGGGCCTGAAGATGATCAAGGCCCAGGGCGGCATCTTCGGCTGGGTCTCGGACTCGAAGAAGATCCTCAGCGCGTTGGCCTGAAGGCGAGAGCGCAGCCACTTTGCCGAGCTCCCCGACCTTTTTGGCCGCTGGCTGCGTCGTTCCTTGCGCACCTCGAAGCTCGGTCGCCGGTTTGGTTCGCGGCTCGCTTCGTCAGAGCACCTCTTGTGGGGCCAGTAATCTATGAGGGGTCTGGGGCGGATATCTGGAAACAGTTCGGTCATCGATTTCGACTGCGCGAGTTACTTCACCCGAAACACCTCGTTCATACGGAACAAGGTAGACGGGTGTGCACTGGCAGAGGCGGCGTGTGTTCGGTTCGGCACATCGCTCAAACTTGGTTCGGAACTGATTAGGAGAAAATATGAAAGCGACCTTCGGAAATAGCTTTGCGAAGCGGTCACTCGTGATCGCCGTGACGGCGCTGCCTTCGCTGTACTCAGGCCTGGCGAGCGCGCAGGCGGCGCCCCCGCCGCCGCCCCCTCCGGCCCCAGTGGCGGCCCCGGCCCCGCCGGTTGCCGCCCCGGCCCCCGCTGCGGAGCCAGCACCCGTAACGACGCCCGTGCCGGCCGTCATAGCAGAGCCCGCGGCCAACCCGGTGGCTCCGCTGCCAGCGCCACCGCCTGAAGCGCCCCCGGCCCCGACCGATCCGGATGCAGAGAAGTACAAGCACATCGACATCGGTGTTTGGATGCGCTTGACGACCAAGCTGCAAAAGCGCTCCGATCCGAGCAAACTCGGCGGCATTGGTGGCGACGGCGAGGTGGAGCTCCACATGGCCAACCAGATGCGCAAGTACCTGGCTTGGACCGCGAACTTCGTTGCGACCTACAACGCCAGCACCCCGCCCGATCAGCCGTCCAGCGCCGTTCAGGTGCTCGACTTGATCGCTCAATTCGAGCCAGATCCGGCTTTCAACCTCTGGGTTGGTCGCATGCTGGTGCCCACCGATCGCTCCAACTTCTCCGGCCCGTACTTCATGGGTCCTTGGAACTATCAGGTGTTCAATCCCAAGGAAGGGCCCAACGGCCGCAACAACGGCGTCACTGCTTGGGGTAATATCGCCGGCGGAACATTGAAGTACTACCTCGGCGCGTTCAACTTGAACGTTCCGGAGACTCAGGTGCTGTTCAGCGGTCGACTGAACTTGTCGCTGCTCAGCCCCGAGCCGGGCTTTTACAGCAGCAGCACGTACTACGGCAAAGACGTGCTCGCGATTGGTGTTGGTGGTCAGTACCAGAAGAACGGCGACCCCGGCGCTGCCGCAATGCCACCGGACGTTCCGGCGGGTGCCCCGGCGGACTACGGCCTGTTCAACGCCGATGTTCTGTTCGAGAAACAGTTGGCGGGCGCCGGCGTGCTCGACCTCGAAGGCGCGTTCTACAAATACATCGGCGACAACAACACCACGGATTTCTCCTACTACGCGCTCGCGAGCTACCTGACGCCGAAGGTCGGAGACGCCGGCATGTTCCAACCGCTCGTTCGTTTGGAACAAGGCAAGCCAAAGGGGGACGGCGGCACCACCGCAACCATCCTCGACGCACAGGTCGGCTACGTGGTCGACAACTACGCAACACGGTTTGCACTCGGTTTCCAGCACGCGAACGACAGCTCACTTTCGAGCAAGAGCAATGCCGTGTTCTTCGGCATTCAGTTGATGAAGTAGGCAGTGCTCAAGTAGGGCAGGGTTGGCTGCGGAGGGTCGGGCGAAGTTTCGCCTCGGACCCTCCGCACCCCATAAATATCTAGTCTTTTCGCGCCAGCTCGGCTGGCTCGACTCGTTGATGAAATGGCTGTGAAACACAGCCCGGAAAAGGATGCGCGGATGGGTACGACGTACGGGGTTGGTCACAGGTCGGGTTCACGGCGAGCGTTTTTTTCGTGCGTTGGGCTCCTGCTCAGCGCCTCCGCTTTCCTGAGCTGCAGCAAAAAGAGTGACGTCGCCGCGACTCCAGCGCCGGAAGCCTCCGGCTCTGCCGCGGCGGCCGCGCCGGCCCCTCAGAAGCAATTCACCGCTGGCTTCATCTACGTCGGCTCCAAGAGCGATTACGGCTACAACCAGGCCCACGCCGAGGGCGCCAAGACGCTCACCAGCATGGGCATCAAGATCCGGGAAGAAGAGAACGTTCCCGAAACCCTCGACGTGCAGAAGACCATGGAGAGCATGATCAATCTGGATGGCGCGAGCGTGCTTTTCCCGACCTCCTTCGGCTACTTCGATCCGCACATCCTAAAAATGGCGGAAAAGTACCCGAACGTGATCTTCCTTCATTGCGGCGGCCTGTACACTGAAGGCAAGCACCCCAAGAACGTGGGCAGCTACTTCGGCTACATCGATGAGGCCCAGTACGTCGCGGGTATCGTCGCCGGGATGACCACCAAAACGAACAAGCTCGGCTTCGTCGCAGCCAAGCCCATCCCGCAGGTGCTGCGGAACATCAACTCCTACACGCTCGGTGCGCGCTCGGTCAATCCGAAGGTGACCTTGACCGTGATCTTCACTGGTGATTGGTCGATGCCGGTGAAAGAGGCGGAGGCCGCCAATAGCCTGATCGATCAAGGCGCGGACGTGCTCACCTCCCATGTCGATTCGCCCAAAGTCGTGATCGAGACGGCTGAGCGGCGCGGCGCCTTCAGCACCGGTTACCACGCGAGCCAGGCGGCCTTGGCTCCCAAAGGCTACTTGACCGGTGCCGAGTGGAACTGGGCGACCGTATACAAAGACTACGTCGAGAAGATTCAGAAGGGCCTGCCCTGGGAGCATTTGGTCCGCGGCGGCTTCAAGGAAGGCTTCATCAAGATGTCGCCCTACGGCGCGGCCGTATCCGACGCGGCCAAGGCCAAAGCGGAAGAAGCCAAGCAGAAGTTCATGGACGGCACGATGGTGATCTACGAAGGTCCGCTCAAGGACAACGCTGGCAAGGAGGTCATCCCGGCAGGGACCAAGTTGGCCCAGCGCGATATCAAGCTCGAAAGCATGGGCTACTTGGTGGACGGGGTGAAGGGGTCGGTTCACTGACATGAGCCAAGTCTCGCCCGTGCCGACCAGCCCGGCAGGGGCGAGCGGTCAAGCACCGAGCGCGCGGCCTGACCAAGGTCGCGCTGCTCGCACGAGCCTGCTGAAGAAGTTCGAACCCGCGATCATCTCGACCGCGGCCATCTGCGCGACGCTGCTGTTATTTGGCGTTTTTCTCGCCGTCGATGGCCTGAACCCGCTGGACGTATACGAGGTGATGTTCCGCGGTGCATTCGGCACTTGGTTCTCTTTCCAGAATACGTTGCAGCGCTCGGCCCCGTTGATGCTGACCGCGTTGTGCACCGCGCTGCCGATGCAACTCGGTCTGCTGGTGATCGGCGGTGAGGGCGCGCTGGTCGTCGGCGGAGTGTCCGCCGCGGTGATGGGCTTGGCCATGCAGAACGCCAGTCCGTACGTCGTGCTCACGGGCATGTTGTTCGCGGGTGCCATCGCGGGCGGCTTGTGGATTGGATTGGTCGGTGTCCTACGCGCCTACCGCGGGGTAAACGAGACCATCAGCAGCTTGCTCATGTCGTACATCGCGATCGCGCTGATGAACCACTTGGTGGAAGGAGCGCTGCGCGACCCCGAGAGCCTGAACAAGCCCGCGACGCGCCACATCGGGGAGGTGAACATGCTCGGCCCCATTCCAGGTCTAGATGTACACTGGGGCCTAGTTTATGGCCTGGTGGCCTGTCTGGCGGGCTTCGTGTTGATGAAGCGCACGATCTTCGGCTTCGCGGCGGCGATGACCGGCGGCAACATGCGGGCGGCATTGCTGAGCGGGCTGCGCGTGCGGCAATTGATGGTTTTGACCTGTTTTCTGGCGGGAGCCGCCGCCGGTACCGCGGGCATGGTCGAAGTCGCTGCCGTGCACGGGCGCGCCAACGCGTCGCTCGTCGCCGGCTACGGCTACACCGGGATCCTAGTGGCCTTCGTGGCGCGGCAAAACCCACTGGGCGTCATCCCGGTCGCGCTCTTGCTCGGGGGGATAGGTGCGAGCGGCGGCCTCCTGCAGCGAAATTTCAACTTGCCGGATGCGAGCGTGAACGTGCTCGAGGGAATTCTGTTCATGGTCATCCTCGTGAGTGAAACGCTGTACGGCAAGCTCGATCTGTGGAGCTTTGCGCGCAGCGCGGCGGCTCGCAAATCGACTCAAGCAGGGGCGGCTGCCTGATGGGCGCGGAGCTCGGCTCTTGGGGCGTGCCGGTGGCCGTGCTGGCCGGCGCCATTCGTGTCAGCACGCCGTTCATTTTCGTGAGCTTGGGTGAGTGCATCACCGAGCGCAGCGGACGAGTCAATCTCGGCCTCGAGGGCACGTTGGTGATGGGCGCCATGGTCGGTTACGGCTGTTCGTATTGGAGCGGCTCGCCCTGGCTGGGCGTGCTCGCGGCCGGCCTGGTGGGCGTCGTACTTGGGGCGCTGCACGGATTTTTGTGCAGTCGTCCGCGCGTAAATGACATCGCGGTCGGCATCGGGTTGATGTTGTTCGGCATTGGTTTGGCTTTCTTCCTGGGCAAACCGCTGATCCAGCCGAGCGCGCCACACCTGCCGGCGATCCCGTTCGGGTTCTGGAGCCACTCGCCCCAAATCGAAGACGCGCTGCGCGTCAACGTACTCTTTCTGCTCGGGGTGGCGCTCGCGCCTCTGGTCAGCTTTGCGCTGAAGCGCACCCGCTGGGGGCTGATCGTACGCACCGTCGGCGAGAGCGCCGAGGCGGCCCGCGCGATGGGTTACGACGTGAATCGAGTGCGCACGCTGGCGACGATGGCGGGCGGATTCCTCGCCGGCATTGGGGGCTCGTTCCTCTCTTTGTTCTACCCGGGGAGTTGGAACGAGGGGCTGTCCAGCGGGCAAGGCCTGATGGCGGTCGCGCTGGTCATCTTCGCGCGCTGGAATCCGATTCGTTGTCTGTACGCTTCGCTGCTCTTCGGTGGCGCGAGCGCGCTCGGTCCGGCACTGCAAGCCGTGGGCGTGACCAAGGGCTATTACTTGTTCAATGCCGCGCCGTACGCGCTGACTTTGCTGATCATGGTGCTGAGTAGCTCGGCGACTCGCACCTCCGCCGATCAACCTGCGGAGCTCACCGTAGCTCGCTAACGAGGAGATGGTAACAATGCCGTACGCAGCCGCAAACCCGTATCCCTGGCCCTACAACGGAGACCTGCGTCCCGAAAACACCGCGCTGATCGTGATCGATATGCAGACGGATTTTTGCGGCAAAGGCGGCTACATCGATCTGCTGGGTTACGACATCTCGAATAGTCGAGCCTGTATCGAACCGATTCAACGCGTGCTCGGCGCTATGCGCGCCAAGGGCTATCACATCTTCCACACGCGTGAGGGACACCGCCCGGACCTCGCGGATCTGCCGGCCAACAAGCGCTGGCGCTCACGTCGCCGGGACGATGGCACGAGCGGCACCGGCATCGCCGATCTCGGGCCTTGCGGTCTGGTGCTGGTGCGCGGCCAACCCGGCTGGGAGCTGATCCCGGAGCTCCAGCCACTGCCGGGTGAAATGGTGATCGACAAGCCCGGCAAAGGGTCGTTCTGCGCGACGGACCTCGAGCTCATCTTGCATCAGAAGCGGATCGAAAATCTGATCTTGACCGGGATCACCACGGACGTGTGCGTGCACACCACCATGCGTGAGGGCAACGATCGCGGCTTCGAGTGCGTGATCCTTTCGGATTGTTGCGCCGCGACGGACGCCGGTAATCACAGCGCCGCGCTCAAAATGGTCACCATGCAGAGCGGCGTGTTCGGCGCGGTCAGCACGTCTTCCGCTTTGATCGAGGCTATTTCGTGACGCTGGCCGCCGAGCGAGTGGAAGCCCCCGTGCAGGGCTCGGGCATGCGTCTCAAGAGCGCGGCCTCGGCGCCGCCGCTGTTGATCGCCGAAGAGGTGACCAAGCGTTTCGGCGCGCTGACCGTGCTCGACTCGGTGTCCCTGCGCTTGGAACCGGGCACGGTGCACGCGCTCCTCGGCGAAAACGGCGCGGGAAAGAGCACGCTCGTCAAGTGCATCATGGGCTTTTACCACGCCGATGGCGGTCGAGTCGTGGTTGGCAACTCGGCGGTGCACATCAAAAATCCGAAAGACGCGCAGCTGCACGGCATCGGCATGGTCTATCAGCACTTCACGCTGGTCGAGAACATGACCGTGGCGGAGAACCTGGTGCTGTCTCGGGCGCAGGTCCCTGCCCTGATCGATTGGAAGAAAGAGCACGCGGCACTGGATGCGTTCATGGCCAAAATGCCATTTTCGATCTCGCCGACGCGGCTCGTGCGCCAGCTCGCCGCGGGCGAAAAGCAGAAGCTGGAGATCCTGAAGCAGCTGTATCTGGGTAGCCGGATCGTGATCCTGGACGAACCGACCAGCGTGCTCACACCGGACGAGGCCGACAGCGTGCTCGGCATGGTGCGGGACATGGCGCACCGCGGTGAAATCAGCGTGCTGATGATCACCCACAAATTCAGGGAGGTAACCAGCTTTTGCGATGACGTGACGGTGCTGCGGAAGGGCCGCTTCGCCGGCAGCGGGAAAGTCAGCGCGCTCACCACCGCGCAAATGGCGGAGATGATGGTGGGCGCGGAGCCGCCCAGCGCGTCGGTCGCTAGGGATGGCGCCAAGCCGGGGAATATCGTGCTCGCCGTGCGCATGTTGGAGGCCGACGACGACATTGGGCTGCCGGTGTTGAATGGCGTGAGCTTCGACGTGCGCGCGGGCGAAATCGTGGGCATCGCCGGCGTGTCGGGCAACGGCCAAGACCAGCTGGTCGAGGTCTTGGCCGGTCAGCGTCGGCTGCGCTCCGGAGATCTGCACGTGGGCGGAGGCAGCTACGGGGCGACCCGGCGCGAAATCCGTCAGCAAGGCGTGCGCCTGCTCCCCGAGGCGCCGCTGCGAAACGCGTGCGTGCCCAACATGTCGGTGGCCGAGAACCTGGGTTTTCGAAACTTCGACATGGATCCGTTCACGATGCTCCGTTGGCTCGTCCGCCACTCGCGGCTGAGGAGCCACGCCGATACCGCCATCACCGAGTACCGAATCAAGACTCCGTCCCCGGACGAGCGCATCGGCAACCTCTCCGGTGGCAACGTGCAACGTGCGGTGTTGGCCCGTGAGCTGAATGGCGAAGTGCGTTTGCTGATCGTGGCGAACCCTTGTTTTGGCTTGGACTTCGCCGCCGTGGCCGAAATTCGGACCCGGATCATGAGCGCGCGCAACGCGGGCGCGGCGGTGCTCTTGGTCAGCGCCGATCTAGACGAAGTGTTCGCGTTGGCGGACCGGATTTTGGTCATGAGCGAAGGTGCTATCGTTCACGAGGCCCCGGCCGCGACCGCCGATCTGCAAGAGATCGGCCGCCACATGGCCGGCCACGGTTGAAATCATGCAGGAATCATTTCGGGTCGATCTCGAGGCCATGATGCAAGGGGAGATCGCCTGGCAGCCATTCAGGACCGGCATCGAGATCCATCATCTCTACGGCGAGCTGGGTGTGGGGCGCGCGGCGGCGTTGCTTCGCTACGCGCCTGGCGCAAGCTTGCCGAGCCACCGTCATTCGGGTTTCGAGCAGATTTTGGTGCTGCAGGGCTCGCAGGTCGATGACCGCGGTCGCTACGGCAAGGGCACCGTGGTCGTGAATCCTCCGGGCTCGCAGCATGCGGTCGCCAGCCCCGATGGCTGTGTCGTGTTCGTCACCTGGGAGCTCCCGGTGGAGTTCGGATGATCGCCTCCGCCGCGTCCCTGGCGTCAGAGGCGTCGGACTCGGCCTCCGCTGAGGGTCGGCGCGGGCGCGCCGCGGGTTGGTCCGCCGAGCTCGAGCTCGGGTTCGAGGTCGTTGCGGGTCGCTCGGCTTTGGTGCGCAATCGTCATCGCGGACCGCTGGCGGTTCAGCGGGCTTTTTACCCGGAATCGAAGGATCTCGCGCATGTGTACCTGCTGCATCCGCCGGGCGGCATCGTGGCGGGCGACCAGTTGACCGTGCGCGTGGACGTCGCGTCCGGAGCACGAGCCCTGGTCACCACCCCCGCGGCCACCAAGTTTTATCGCAGCGAAGGCCGCGTCGCCGAACAGACCCAACTCTTACGGGTGAGCGGAGGCGCTAGCCTCGAGTGGCTCCCGCAAGAGACGATCGTCTTCGGTAGCGCGCAGGTGAGGACCAAAACGCGGGTCGAACTCGAGCCGGGCGCGACCTTCTGTGGTTGGGACATGGTATGCCTTGGTCGCGCCGCGTCTGGGGACCACTTCGGCAGCGGCCGATTGCAGCAAGCGTTCGAGATTTGGCAAGCGGAGCGCCCACTCTGGGTCGAGCGCTCCGAGTTCGACGCGAACGCGCCGGTCAGACACGCCCGGTGGGGGCTCGGTGGGCAGCGCGTCTTCGGTACCTTCGTGTGCACGGGTCAGAACGCTGCTGCGGTGGCTGCCGCGCGTACCGCGGTTGACACTGACGACTCGCGCGAGCTATTCGCCGTCTCTCAAATGCGAGCCGCGATTGTCTGTCGCTATTTGGGTAACAGCACGGAGCGAGCTCGCCAGGTGTTTGCGCAGGCCTGGGCTGCTCTTCGGCCGATCCTCCTCGGCCGCCCTGCCAGCCCCCCGCGCATCTGGTTGACCTAGAAAAGCCGCCGTTACCGCCGCCGGAGAAGGAACTCGAATGGAGCTGACGCCTCGCGAAAAGGACAAGCTTTTGATCTTCACGGCGGGGCTGCTCGCCGAACGCCGCAAAGCGCGCGGGCTGAAGCTCAACTACCCAGAGGCGGTTGCGTACATCAGCGCGGCCATCCTGGAGGGCGCCCGCGACGGCCGCACCGTGGCTGAGCTGATGAGCTACGGCGCCGAGCTGCTCACCCGTGCGGACGTGATGGACGGCATTGCCGAAATGATCCCCGAAGTTCAAGTCGAGGCCACGTTCCCCGACGGCACCAAGCTCGTCACCGTGCACAATCCCATCCCCTGAAGCGAGGCCATCCGATGATCCCTGGAGAATTCTTGCTGGCCGCGGGCGATATCGAGCTGAACACCGGGCGTGCAACCGTAACGGTCAAGGTAGCCAACACCGGAGATCGTCCGATTCAAGTCGGCTCCCACTATCACTTCTACGAAACGAACAACGCACTCGCTTTCGATCGCGAGGCCACCCGTGGCTTCCGCTTGAACATCGCGGCGGGTACCGCAGTGCGCTTCGAACCGGGTCAAGAACGTGAGGTCGAGCTGGTGGCGTACGCGGGCGAACGCAAGGTGTACGGCTTTCAAGGTAAAATCATGGGACCTCTGGGAGGGCAGGGCTGATGCCGCGCATCGACCGCGCGGCCTACGCCGCCATGTTCGGACCGACCACGGGCGACCGGGTGCGATTGGCCGATACCGAGCTCATTCTGCAAGTCGAAGCCGACCGCACGATTTACGGCGAAGAGGTCAAGTTCGGTGGCGGCAAGGTGATCCGCGACGGTATGGGTCAGAGCCAGCGGGTCGATGCCGCCGTGGTCGACACGATCATCACCAACGCGCTGATCGTGGACCATTGGGGCATCATCAAAGCCGACATCGGCATCAAGCACGGGCGCATCGTCGGCATCGGCAAGGGCGGAAACCCGGATGTTCAGCCCGGCGTCGACATCGTGGTTGGGCCGGGCACCGAGGTCATCGCGGGGGAGGGCTTGATCGCGACTCCTGCTGGCATCGATTCGCACATTCATTTCATCTGTCCGCAGCAGATCGAAGACGCGCTGATGAGCGGCGTCACGACCATGATCGGCGGCGGCACGGGTCCGGCGGCGGGCACCAACGCCACGACCTGCACGCCGGGCACTTGGTACATCGAGCGCATGCTGCAAGCAGCCGAGGAGCTGCCGATGAATCTGGGCTTCCTGGGCAAGGGCAATACCAGCTTGCCCGACGCCTTGGACGAGCAGGCGCGTGCGGGCGCGATGGGCTTCAAGCTGCATGAAGACTGGGGTACGACGCCCGCCGCGATCGACAATTGCCTATCCGTGGCCGAGCGTCTGGATGTGCAGGTGGCGATCCACTCCGATACGCTGAATGAGTCCGGCTTCGTCGAGGACACCTTCGCCGCCTTCAAGGGCCGCTCGATTCACGCCTACCACACCGAAGGCGCGGGCGGCGGGCACGCCCCGGACATCATCAAAGCCTGTGGCGAGCCGAACGTGCTGCCGTCGTCCACGAACCCCACGCGGCCGTACACGGTAAACACGATCGACGAACATCTGGACATGCTGATGGTCTGTCATCACTTGGACCCAGACATTTCGGAGGACGTCGCGTTCGCCGAATCGCGCATTCGTCGCGAGACCATCGCTGCGGAGGACATCCTGCACGACCTCGGTGCGTTCAGCATGATCTCCTCGGATTCGCAAGCCATGGGCCGCGTCGGTGAGGTGATCACTCGCACGTGGCAGACCGCGCACAAGATGAAAGTGCAGCGCGGGAGCCTGCCGGAGGATCCCGCCGAGCACGACAATTTCCGAATCAAACGCTACATCGCAAAATACACGATCAATCCGGCCCTCACCCACGGCATCGCCCATGAAGTAGGCTCGATCGAAGTCGGCAAGCTGGCTGACATCGTGCTCTGGAATCCGATGTTCTTCGGAGCAAAGCCGGGCTTGATCATCAAAGGCGGCATGATCGTCGCGGCGCCCATGGGCGATCCGAATGCCTCGATCCCCACGCCGCAGCCGGTACACTACCGGCGCATGTTCGGCGCGCTCGGTGGCGCCCGGGCCGCCACGAGCGTGAGCTTCGTCTCGCAGGCGGCGCT
Source organism: Pseudomonadota bacterium (assembly GCA_037200885.1). Classification (GTDB taxonomy): domain Bacteria; phylum Myxococcota_A; class Polyangia; order Polyangiales; family Polyangiaceae; genus PMG-095. Next base: position 727,011 of record JBBCIN010000002.1, on the reverse strand, counting down.
CGAAAACGACGTCGTGCGCCGCGTGGGTATGAAAAAACGGGCCGTGGCGGTGCGTGGCACCCGCAGCATCAAGAAGATCGATCTGATCCACAACGGCGCACTGCCGAAGATCGAGGTCGATTCGCAAACGTATGAAGTACGCGCCGACGGCCAGCTCCTGACCTGTGAGCCTGCGAGTATTTTGCCGCTCGCTCAACGCTATTTCTTGTTCTGAACGACTGAAGAGGGTGGCTGAAATGCGCAAGATCTTGGAAAAAGTAGCGAGTTCCGTGCCCGCGACCGTGGCCGTGACCTTGGAGCACGCAGAGCGTCAGAAGTCGCGTGGTTTACTCAAATTGGATGACGGCAGCGAGGCCGCGCTTTTGTTGGAGCGAGGCACGGGGCTCCAGCACGGCGATCATCTGCTCGCCGACGACGGCGTGATTGTGGTCGTGCAAGCCGCGCTGGAAGGTCTTTCCATCGTGACCGCGCCCGATCCGCTGGATCTGTGTCGCGCGGCCTATCACTTGGGCAATCGACACGTGCCGCTGCAAATCAGCGCGCTCAGCTTGGCCTACCTGCACGACCATGTGCTCGATGACATGGTGCGTGAGCTCGGCTTCCAGGTCACCTTTGCCGCCGAACGCTTCGAGCCCGAGTCGGGCGCCTACGGCCACGGGCACGCTCATGCTTCGAGGCCGCCGCTCGCGCATTCGCACGTGCATGACCACCATCACGATCACGCCCACGCCCACGCCCACGAGCATGAGCATGAGCATGAGCATCGTGCGAGCTCCGCAGGGAGAGCGCCCGCACTGCCGTGAACGATTTACTCTCGGTCGTCCGCGATGAAGCGTCGTCGGCCTTGCCGGATTTGGCGATGCTCCGGCTGCTCCAGCTGGCAAGTCCAGCCTTGCCGATCGGCGCCTTCGCTTACTCGCAAGGCCTCGAGCAAGCGACGCTGCTCGGCTGGGTGAAGGACGAGGCGACGGCCGCAGATTGGATCGCGGGCGTGGTAACAGAGGTGCTCCCGCGTCTCGACCTGCCGTTGCTCGCGGCGTCGTACGCGGCTTGGTCTGCTTCCGATTTCGCGCGCGTGCGGCAGCTCGCCGCATTCCTTCATGCCTGCCGCGAGTCGGCGGAACTGGGCGCTGAAGACCGCCACCTGGGCGCGGCATTGGCGCGCGTGCTGCACGGGTTGGGCGTACAAAACGCAGAACCTTGGATCATCGATCCGGACGCGACGTTCGCCACGCTCTTCTCACTGGCAGCGGTGCATTTCGAGATCCCGCTCCGTAGCGCGGCGCTCGGCTTTCTATTCACCTGGCTCGAAAACCAGGTTGCTGCAGCGACGCGGTTGATCCCGATCGGGCATATCGCCGCCCAGCGCGTGCTGTCGCAGGTGCTTGCTCAGTTGCCCGCCGCCGTGACCCACGGCCTCTCGATCCCGGTCTCAGCGGCAGGTTTTCTTGCTCCGAGTTTGGCGCTGGCGAGCGCGCTGCACGAGACCACGTATAGCCGGCTCTTCCGATCATGAAAGAAAATCAGAGGTATTGCTCATGAAAGACAAACCCGCATTGCGGCTCGGAGTAGGCGGTCCGGTAGGCTCGGGCAAAACGGCATTGGTCGACACGCTGTGCAAGCGCCTGCGCGAGCGCTACCAAATCGCCGTCGTCACCAATGACATCTACACGCGGGAAGATGCCGACTTCCTGCTGCGCAGCGGCGCGCTCGCCGAGGATCGCATCGTCGGCGTCGAAACGGGCGGTTGTCCGCATACTGCCATTCGCGAGGATGCGTCGATCAACTTGGAGGCGGTCGCCGCGCTCAATCGTAAATTCACCGATCTGGATTTGGTGATCATCGAGAGCGGTGGAGACAACCTGGCGGCGACCTTCAGTCCCGAGCTCTCGGACTTGACCTTGTACGTGATCGACGTCGCAGCCGGTGACAAGATCCCGCGCAAAGGCGGCCCCGGCATCACCAAGAGCGATCTCTTGATCATCAACAAGATCGATCTTGCGCCGCACGTCGGCGCTTCGCTCGAGGTCATGGATCGCGACGCGAAGAAGATGCGCGGTAGCAAGCCCTTCGTGTTCACCAACTTGAAAACGGGCGTCGGTGTCGACAACGTCTGCGAGTTCATCGTGCGGGCGGGCTTGCTCGACGCTTGATCTCTCAGCCGCTGCACTTTAGCGAGCCGCTGTTCCAGCGGGCAGCCACTCATCCCTCGCGATGGATGTCTGAAGCCGGACATTGATTGTTGCGGGGACGAGAGACCGGGCGAGCACTGATTCCCGCGTCCTGCTCGACCCGGACCGCGATCGGTGGAGGCCGCGAGAGCAGCGCTCGCGTCGAGAACAAGGCGCGCTTCGAGGTGCTTTGCTGGATCGCGATCGCCCCTTCTTCAATCGAAAGTGGGCATGGCAAGAGCGCGGACCGAGCTCGCGTCGCGCGGGGTGTTGCGTCCGCGAGGGAGCAGCGCCGGCCGGGCAATTGTGAGATCTGAGTAATCTCACAATTGAGCTGCAATCGCCCTAGCAGTTCATTTTGACATCCGGGTGGCGAATGCCGGACACAAAGACGAAACATCAACTCAAGCAAAAGCTTCTAGGGAAAACGCGTGGATTGGTACGCCGGCGCCTTCGGCGCTGGAACTCTTGGTAGATCGCGTCAACACCGCTTCGAAGGAGCGCATGAAATGAATAGTTGGTCCGTTGCTTCGTTTCTTTGCTTATTGAGCGTAGCCGGCGCGGGGTGCAAAGGCCCGGAAGCCAGCCCCGCTCCTGCCGCACCCAGCGCCAGCGGGGCCGCATCGGCTGCCGTGGCCGCCCCTGCTGCTGCCGCCCCAGAGGCGCCGAAGGGCAAGGACACGTCACCGATCAAGATCGGCATCCTGCACTCGCTCTCCGGCACCATGGCCATCAGTGAGACTTCCCTCAAGGACGTCGCGCTGATGACCATCGATGCGATCAACAAGAAGGGCGGCGTGCTCGGCCGTAAGCTCGAGCCCGTGGTCGTCGACCCAGCCTCCAACTGGCCGCTGTTCGCCGAGAAGGCGCGTGAGCTCTTGCAGAAGGACAAGGTAGCCGTGACCTTCGGCTGCTGGACGTCCGTGTCTCGCAAGTCCGTGCTGCCGGTTTTCGAGGAGCTGAACGGGCTACTCTTCTACCCGGTGCAATACGAGGGTGAAGAGTCGTCGTACAACGTGTTTTATACCGGTGCCGCGCCTAATCAGCAGGCGATTCCGGCCGTTGAATACCTGATGGGCGACAAGGGCGGCAGCGCCAAACGCTGGGTCCTGCTCGGTACGGACTACGTGTACCCCCGCACCACGAACAAAATCTTGCGCTACTTCCTGAAGTCCAAAGGCGTTGCCGAGGCGGACATCATGGAGAAGTACACGCCCTTCGGGCACAGCGATTACCAAACCATCGTCAGCGACATCAAGAAGTTTGCGGCCGGCAAGCACACCGCGGTGGTTTCGACCATCAACGGCGACTCGAACGTGCCGTTCTACAAAGAGCTCGCCAATCAGGGCTTGAAGGCCTCCGACATCCCCGTGGTCGCATTCTCCGTCGGTGAAGAAGAGCTGCGCGGTATCGACACCAAGCCGCTCGTTGGTCATCTCGCCGCGTGGAACTACTTCATGTCGATCGACAACGCCGAGAACAAGGGTTTCATCGACCAATGGAAGGCATACGTCAAAGAGAAGAACCTGCCCGATGGCGACAAGCGCGTCACCAATGACCCGATGGAAGCCACCTACCTCGGCATCACGATGTGGGCACAAGCGGTCGAGCAGGCCGGTACCACCGACGTGGACGCGGTGCGCATGGCGGTCGGCGGTCAAAAGGTGAAGTCGCCTTCCGGCTTCGACATCGAGATGGACGCCAAAAACCACCATCTGCACAAGCCGGTGTTCATCGCCGAGGTCAAGGGCGACGGCCAATTCAAAGTGGTATGGAAGACGGACGGTCCGATCGTCGCTGCGCCCTGGAGCCCGTACGTGCCGGACAGCGCGAAGAAGGTTGCTGATTGGACCTTTCCCTGGGTCTGCGGCAATTGCACCGAAGGCAAGTACAAGACTGCCAGCCTCGCGCCCTGAGTCGAGTCGACGCTGCGGCCGCCGAGGAAATCGGCGGCCCGGCGTGTGGCCAGCGCGCGGGACTCTGCCCCGTTGGGAAGCTCCTAGTTCACCAGCGGGGCCTTTTTTCCCCTGTTCAGGAGCGCCGCAAGAGACACCATGACTCGCATTCGATTGTTCAAATTCGCGACCTGGCTGCGGCTCGCGGTGCCCATTGTCGCCGCCCTCACGCTCCTCGCACTACCGAAGACGGCCCGAGCCGACCAACTGAGCGAGGACCTATCGGGCCTGGCCAGTGCGGACGCCAGCGAAGTATCCGCTGCCATCGTCAAAGCCGCTAATCGTGGCGACGCACGAGCGCTGCCCGCCCTGCACGCGCTGGACGACGGTAAGCTGCGCTTCGACGCGCTCAAGCGCCTGCTGATCAAATCCGACAGCGGCGCGTTCACCGATGCATTGACTGGAGCGGCGACGACCGCGCAAGGCAACGTCGAAGAACCCGCGAGCGACAACGAAACGCGCCGCGCGCTCTCTCCCGCGCTGGCTTCTCTCTCCCTCTCGGCTCCAACGGCGGCTGTACGCCTGAAGGCAGCGCACGAGCTCGGTCGCCCGAGCGACGAAATCGTGCCAATTTTACGCAAAGTTCTGACCAAAGAAACCGACCCGGACGTGAAGGCGGCGCTCGCCTTGGCACTCGCCCCGGCGGACATGGTGAGCGACAGTCCCGCGGATCGTATTCGCGCGTTGGAGGCGATCCGAGTCGCCGCGGACGCCACCTTCAAGAGCGACGTAGAGCGCCTGGTCAGCAAGGGCTCGGATGGAAAATACGTCGAGCCGGACGCGAACGTCCGCGCGGCTGCACTCGCCGCCATCTCGTCGATCGAGACGCGTCAGTTCCTGATCAATTCCGTAGGCAACACCTTCTACGGCTTGAGCTTGGGCAGCGTGCTCATTCTATGCGCGCTCGGTCTCGCCATCACCTTCGGGTTGATGGGCGTGATCAACATGGCCCATGGCGAGATGATGATGATCGGCGCCTACACCTCGTTCGTCGTGCAAAACTTTTTCATCGCCCATCTGCCCGCGCATCTAGATTGGTACGTGGCGGTCGCAGTGCCCGCCGCGTTCGCGGTCAGCGGAGCCGTCGGGGTGCTGATGGAGCGCACGGTGATTCGTCATCTTTATGGCCGCCCGCTCGAGACGCTGCTCGCCACCTGGGGCATCTCCCTGCTCTTGATTCAAACCGTGCGTCTGATCTTCGGCGCGCAGAATGTCACCGTCGCCAACCCCAGCTGGCTCTCGGGTGGTGTGGAGATCCTGCCGCAGGTGGTGCTGACCTATAGCCGTCTGGCCGTGATCGCTTTCAGCATCGTGGTGATGTTGTTCGTGTGGGTGCTGATGCAAAAGACGCGGCTCGGCCTGGAAGTGCGTGCCGTGACTCAGAATCGCGCCATGGCGGCAGCCATGGGCATTTCTACGCGCCGGGTGGACATGTGGACCTTTGGCATCGGCTCTGGCGTTGCCGGCCTCGGCGGCGTCGCGCTCTCGCAGTTGAGCAACGTGGGTCCGGAGCTCGGTCAAGGCTACATCGTCGACTCGTTCATGGTCGTGGTGCTCGGAGGTGTCGGCAAGCTCGCGGGCACGATTGCGGGCGGCTTGGGCCTGGGCCTGGTGAACAAATACCTCGAGCCGCTGGCTGGTGCCGTGCTTGGAAAGATCTTTATTTTGGGCTTCATCATCGTGTTCATTCAGCGCCGTCCGCAGGGCATCTTCGCCCTCAAGGGTCGCGCGGCGGAGGTTTCGTGAAGGCTGAGCCGACGGTTGGCCTGATGGCGCTGCACGACAAGCGGGGCTGGATGGCCGTGGCAGTCGTCACGCTGCTCTTGTGCGTGCTGGTGCCCGTCCTGAGCTTGGCCGTCCCCGAAGGTTCCGCGCTGCATTTACCGGACTACCTGGTCGCATTGCTCGGTAAATTCCTATGCTACGGCATCGTCGCGCTGGCGATCGACTTGATCTGGGGCTTCACCGGCATCCTCAGCCTGGGCCACGGCGTGTTCTTCGCGCTCGGTGGCTACGCCATGGGCATGTACTTGATGCTCTCGATCGGGGCCCAAGGCGTCTACAAGAGCGCCTTGCCGGATTTCATGGTCTTCCTCGATTGGAAGGAATTGCCCTGGTTTTGGCGCGGCTTCGACAATCTCAGCGTGGCCTTGATCGCCGCCTTGGTGGTGCCGGGTCTGCTCGCCTTTGCCTTCGGCTACTTCGCCTTTCGGTCGCGCATCCGCGGCGTGTACTTCTCGATCATCACGCAAGCGCTGACTTACGCGCTGATGCTCTTGTTCTTCCGCAATGAAACTGGCTTCGGTGGCAACAACGGCCTGACCGACTTCAAGTCACTCTACGGCTACGATCTGCATCAGCCATCCACCAAAGTCACGCTGTACGTCCTATCCGCGCTGGCGCTGCTCTTCACCTATCTGCTCTGTCGCTACATCGTGACCTCGAAGGCCGGTCGCGTGCTGCGCGCCATTCGCGATGCCGAGAGCCGCGCGATGTTCGTCGGTTTCAATCCGACCAGCTACAAGCTGTTCGCCTGGACGCTGAGCGCGGTCTTGTGCGGCCTGGCGGGCGCCTTGTACGTGCCGCAGGTGGGCATCATCAATCCGGGTGAGATGCAGCCCGCCAACTCGATCGAGATGGGCATTTGGGTGGCAGTGGGTGGTCGAGCCACGCTGTTCGGCGCAATTTTGGGCGCTTTCTTGGTCAACGGGATGCGCAGCTTCTTCACCGCGGCGATGCCCAACGCCTGGCTGTACGTGCTCGGCCTGTTGTTCATCGCAGTCACGCTCTTTTTCCCGGACGGTGTTGCAGGCGCCCTCGGTCGCTTGAAGCGGAAGAGCTAATGTCGGAATCATCAGCAGTGAGTACTTCCGTCCCTCCCGAGCCCGAAGCTTCGAGCAAAGGCCCTGAATCGGCCCCCGCCATCCGGGTCGATCAGCAAACCAAGTCCGCCGAGAAGAGCGGCAAGCGCCCGTGGTCGGTGCGCCCGCGCTTGGTGGACCCAGGGCGGCGCGCGGCCGTGGTCGGCAGCCGCCAGGCAATACTTGTGGTCGACAACGTGAGCGTCAGTTTCGACGGCTTCAAGGCCATCACCGATCTTACTTTGATCCTCGACAAGGGCGAGCTCCGCTGCCTGATCGGCCCGAACGGCGCCGGCAAAACCACGCTGATGGACATCATCACCGGCAAGACCAAGCCGGACAGCGGCACCGTCTTCATGCCGCACGACGCGCGCGACCTCACTCAACTGAAGGAGTATGAAATTGCCGCGCTCGGCATCTGCCGCAAGTTTCAGCGTCCGACCGTATTCGCCGGCCACACTGTGTATGAGAACATGGAGCTCGCGCTGACCGGACCCAAGGGAGTGTGGAACAGCTTGTTCTTCCGGTTGAATGCCGACCAAAAGCGATCCATCGAACAGATCTTGGAGCAAATCGGCCTGCATGAGCACGCCGCCGTGCGCGCCGGCCAACTCGCGCACGGCCAGAAGCAGTGGCTGGAGATTGGCATGCTGCTGGCTCAAGATCCCAAGGTCTTGCTGGTCGACGAACCGATCGCCGGGATGACGCATCAAGAGACCGAACGCACCGCGGAGCTACTCAAATCACTGGCGGGTGAGCGGACCGTGGTCGTGGTCGAGCACGATATGGACTTCGTGCGCAGCATCGCCAAGAAGGTCACCGTGCTGCACGAGGGCAAGGTGCTCGCCGAGGGCGACATCGATTCCGTGCAGAACAACCCGCGCGTGGTCGAAGTCTACCTGGGTGAGCCGCGCACGTGACGCAGCACGAGGACGACGAGGCGAGGACACGACCAATGCTAGAGATCGAAGCGCTGAACCAATTCTACGGCGAGACCCATGTACTGTGGGATATGGCCCTCAGCGTCCCCGAAGGCAGTTGTACCGTGCTCATGGGCCGAAACGGCGTCGGCAAGACCACGCTGCTCAAGACCGTGATGGGGAACCTGCGCAGCCGCTCCGGCAAGATCAAATTCCTAGGTGAGGATTTGGCGCCCCGCCCCGCGGAGCTCCGGGCCAAGAAGGGCATCGGCTTCGTGCCGCAGGGGCGCGAGATCTTTGGCCAGCTGTCAGTCGGTGAGAATTTACGCGTGGGCCTAGGCGTGACCGGCGAAAAGCAGGTGCCCGAGCGCATTTTCAAGCTCTTTCCCGTGCTCCTCTCCATGCTCCGGCGGCGCGGGGGAGATCTGTCGGGCGGCCAACAGCAGCAACTGGCGATTGGTCGCGCGCTCACGCTTCATCCCAAACTCTTGATTTTGGATGAGCCGACGGAGGGCATTCAGCCCAACATCGTCAGCGAGATCGCCGACATCTTGATCGAGCTGAACACGAAAGAGAAGCTTACCATCTTGCTCGTCGAGCAGAAGTTGACCTTCGCCCGCCGCGTCGGCAAGCGCTTCGTGATCATGGATCGCGGCCGTTCGGTGGCCGATGGCGAGATGCCCAATTTGAGCGATGAGTTGGTCGCGCGCTACCTTACGGTGTGAGGCAGGCCGCAGCCTGGTGCTCGGGCGCGGGAATTTTGTCGGCGGCCGCGTTCATGCTCGTGTGGGTGACGCAGGACATTGGTACTCCCTGGTCGATGTAGCTGTGCCCGCCGTGCGCCGTGTCGGCCGCCGCCTCTGGCGTCCAGACCAATTGCTCGCCCACGCTCAGCGGCACCAGCCGTTCGCGCAGCCGAGCGACGCTTTCGACGTCGAGGCCCAGCCGCGCTGGGTCGGCGAACAGATCATCGAATAGAGCCAGCGGAAACGGCTGCAAATGCACGTCGAGGGTGGCGCGCTTCGGAAAGCTGGAAAGGCTACCGAGCGGGTCCTTCGGGAATGAGCGCATGACGTGAGTTTGGTAAAAAAGCGGTGAGGATTTGTCGAACGTGAGCTGACCTGGGATCAGGTTCGAATCAACGCTCGTTGCCGCCCACATCTTCGAGCTCGGTTCGCCGGCCCCGTCGAGCATGCAGTCCGAAACCAGCCAGAGGTCGGCGTCTAGCGCGGGATCCGGATCGCTGCCGGCCGCCACCGAGCCGCTGCGATAGAGCTCGCGATCCTGGGCGAAGGCCGCGACCTCGAACCAGGCTCGCCGATCCTGCGCGGCTCCGCTGGGCCATTTGTGGCCCGCGGCCACGTTATCGACGACGACGAGCAGGTTGGCGTTCGTCCCCGTGCCGCGCACGCACAGCGCCGTCTGCAGCGTGGTATCGAGCAAGCTTTGCACGGCCGCGCGCTGGGCTTCGGCCTCCGGGAACGGCGTCAGCGCGAGATCGACGCCCGGAAATTGGTGGCTGTGACGATCGCGCAGCGGCGCGCCAGGCACATCGGCGATCGGTCCCGGTTCGGGGCTCTTCGACATGTGGCACTGCCCGCAGGTGCTGCCGCTGCTGGTGGCGAACGCGGACGCTTGCCACTCTGCGAACGAGCGCTCGATGGCGACCCCGTGCCCGTTCACCACATCGTGACAACTGCCGCACAACTTGGACGATTCCAGCCGAGTACGGTCGTGAAGGGACGAATAGGCCGACTGGTGCGCGTCGTTGGGCAAGGCATTGGTCAGGGCGCCGCGCATCACGCTGTCGTTCGCCAAGCGCACGGAGTCGTTGTGCGTATTCGTGATTTGGCTGACGTTGTGGCAAGCGTAACAGGTCACGCCTTGCAGCTGCTGCGGAAGCGAGGCGAGGTTCGTGCCATCAGTGGTGGCGCCGGTTTTGACCGCGAGCGGCGCGTGGCAACCCGTGCAAAAGTTTCCCACTTGGGCTTCGTCTTGGCCGCGTTGGTTCAGGGCCACGAACAGGGGATCGGAGCTGGCATAAGCGTGCATGCTGCCGGACCACTCCGTGTATTGCAGGGAATGGCACTCGGCGCAGGTCTTCGGGTCCATCAGCTGTTCGACGCTCAGAACCGTGGGCCCGGCCGCCGGTTGACTGCTGCAACCCAGCAAAATCGACGCGCATAGCAGCGTCAGCGTGGAAAATCGGAGCATCCTTTGCATGGGAACGGGCAATTGCGCGGCGGCTGCTATGCTTGCCTCAGCCGGAGCTCCCGGCTTCCTCGATCATGCGCCGTCTCCTTCGCGGTAGAGCTTTCGGTTTGCTGCTGGGCATTGCCTGTTTGCCGTGCGCTTGCTCGTCGCAATCGACGAACGCTGGCGACCCAGTAGCGATGGCGGGAGCGACTGACGGCACGGTGGGTTGCAATCCAAGCGACGGGGACGTGTACGCGGCTGGAATGAAGAAGCCCGGCGCTGCGGGCCACTTCGACTTTGCGCTGGTCAGCAGCACTCCGGCGCCGCCGTCGCTCAATGACAATGCGTTCGTGGTGCAAGTGACCGACGCCGACGGCAACCCAGTGGGAGGGAACCTGAGCGTGACGCTGGACATGCCCGAACACGGTCACCAGAGCCCCCAACCGGAGATCCGCTTCGATCCCGACAGCAGCGCGTTCACCTTGGATCCCATGGACCTGTTCATGGTCGGGCTCTGGCGCATCACTTTCAGCTTCGATGGGACGGTCGCGGGAGCTCCGCTGAGTGATTCGGCCGTGTTCGAATTCTGCATCGATTAGCGCTCTGGATTGCCGTTGTTCAGCGCGTAGTTCAGAAACAAGTGTGAACCGTGGCGGCGCGTGCCAATGAGCTCCAGGCTAGTTCCGCTCAGATCGAGTCCCTGGGCCAGCGATTTTCGATCGTCGCCCAGAAAGCGACCGAATAGCGCCGGCGACGACGTGAGAAAGAGCTGATCGAGCAGCCGTTCTTGCACGAGTTGGCTGAACAACGACGGCCCGCCCTCGGTCAACACGCGAGCAAAGCCCGCGGCTCGCAATGAGCTCAGCAAGTCGACGAGCGAGATGCGATCGGAGTCATGCACCGTAAGCCGCACGCTGGGTGGTAGCTGAGCCCGCAACTTGGCCTCGCCCCTGGGCGTGGTGAAAATCCACGCGCCTTCGATCGCGGGCTCGCTCACGTCGATCGACCCCGAGGCACTGACCAGGACGAACTGCGGGCGCTCGCGCAGTCCCAGTTGGCCTCGCATGTCTGCAAACGCGGCCGCTGCGGCGGGATAGATGCGATCCGGCGACCACAAGTGGCTGCCCGATTTGCGAAACGTGCCCGCGCCGAGCAGCACCGCATCGGCTGCGGCCCGCAACAGTCCCATCACGAAGCGATCGGCAGGATTGCGCCCGCTGATGATTTGCCCGGACTCGGTGTCGCCCGGCAGCGCAACGACGCCATCGAGTGAGGCCACGAAGTTTGCAAACACGCACTGACGAGGCAAGCTGAGCGAGCCACCGTAGTTGGCACTGAGCGCCTGGGGCACACTCAAATGAGGCGACTCTTGCCGCTCGAATAACAATTCGAGCGCTCGCCCGCCCGGCGCGATCTCGGAAGCGTTGCTGGGATTCACAGGTAGGCAAAGCTACCACTTTCTCGATCCGCTGGAGAGCGCGCCGGAGCTGAGCTAGAACGATACGAATGAGGGACCTTTCTTTTTGGCGAGTGACGCCTGTGGCGTCCATCTTTTGCTTGATCATTGCTGCCGCGGCGCCGGCCGCTGCGCAGACACCTGCCGCACCGAGCGCCGCTCCGGTTGCGCCAACTGCCGCCCCCGCGGCGGCTGCGCCCGCGCCGGCCCCCGCCGCGCCTCCGCCCGCTCCGTACGCCTATCCGCCGCCCCCGCCCGGCTATGCCTATGCCTATCCGCCGCCCCCCGGCTACGGCGCCTACCCGCCGCCCACGCTACGCGCACCGGAAAGCGTGCCTTACCACGGAGGTCCGGTGCCGGCTGGTTACCACGTCGAGGAACGCGCCCAGCGAGGCCTGATCATCGGCGGCACGCTGGTGCTTGGGATCCCGTGGGTCTTGGGCGTGACGATCGCCTCCGGCTACGACTTCTCGAACCAATCGGGCTGGCTGATCGTGCCCGCGTTGGGGCCCTGGATCACACTCGCCTCGCGCCACAAGGACGTGAACTGCGACTTCGTCGGTACGAGCGGCGTCAACTGCAGCGAGGACAACAGCGTCCGGACCGTACTGATCCTCGACGGCCTCACCCAAGCCGCAGGCGCGATCATGCTCGTGTACGGCCTAGCTTCGCCAAAGAAGGTGATGGCGCGTGACTTCGTGGGCAGCCTGCACTTCACGCCCGCGCCCATGGGCAAGCTCGGCTACGGCGGTGTACTGACCGGCCAGTTCTAGCGGGAGGGGGCGGTCGCGGACCCGCATCGCAGCCCGCGTCGGGCTGAGTTCCCGCACTCCGACGCCGAAGGCTGAGTGCGCCGCGACGCGATCCGTGACCATCAACAGATCCCGCGGCAACTGTCGGACTCAACGCTGGTCCGCGACCGGAGCCCCCGCAGCGCCGAAATTATACTGTGCGAACACCAGTGCGAACACAGTACAATTTTCATCGACGAGCTGTGCCCCCCGAGCACACGCTGTTCGGGCCTGGTTTCGCACGCCAAAGATGTGACGAATCGTAAGAACGGACACGGCGCGGGCGCGGCGCGCGGGCGAATCCGTCAGATGGCCTCACCCTTGAACTGGCTCGTGTACAGGCGGTGATAGACGCCGCGCTGAGCGAGCAGTTCGGCGTGCTTGCCGTGTTCGGCGAGGGCGCCATGGTCGATGACCAAGATTTGATCCGCGTCCGCGATCGTGCTCAGGCGGTGGGCGATCACGAAGCTGGTGCGCCCCTTCATCAGCGCCAAGAGCGCGCGCTGAATGCGTGCCTCGGTGCGCGTGTCGACGCTGCTGGTTGCCTCGTCCAAGATCAGAATCGCGGGATCGGCGAGAATTGCGCGGGCGATCGCCAAGAGCTGGCGTTGCCCCTGGCTCAGGTTGCCCGCTCGCTCCGAAAGCTGAGTCTGATAACCCTTGGGCAACAGACGAATGAAAGCGTCGGCCTCGGCCAGCTTCGCCGCGGACATCACCTCCTCGTCGCTCGCCTCGAGCCGGCCGTAGCGAATGTTTTCCAGCACCGAACCCGAGAACAGGAAGCCCTCCTGCAGCACCAGGCCGAGGTTTTTACGCAAATCCCGCTTGCGGATGCTGCGGATGTCGCGCCCATCGATGCGGATCGCACCGCCTCCAATCTCATAAAAGCGGGTCAACAGGTTGATGATCGTGGTTTTGCCGGCGCCCGTCGGGCCGACTAGTCCCACGACCTCGCCCGGCTTGGCCTCGAATGACAGATCTTTCAGCACGACCGCGTCCGGCGCGTAGCCGAAGCGTACATGGTCGAAGCTGACGCTGCCTCGCACGTTGGTCAGTGGCAACGTGGTCTCGTCCGCCTCGTCTGTTTCGGGCGGCACGTCGAAGATCGCGAAGATGCGCTCGGCGCCCGCCAGCGCGGATTGGATCGAGTTGTACAAGTTCGCCAATTGCCGCAGCGGATTCACGAACTGCTGCGCGTAGCTGATGAACGTGGCGATGATGCCCACGCTGACGAGCCCGGCGAGCGCCAGCCAGCCGCCGAGCCCCGCCAGCACGATCACGAACAGGTTGCCGAGCACCGAGGTGATCGGCATGAGCAAGAGCGCGTAGCTGTTGGCGTACACCCCCGCCTTGAAGACCTGCTGATTGTGGAGCCGAAAAGCGTCGATTGCGGACTGCTTGCGGCGGAATGCCTGGGCGGTTTTCTGGCCGCTGATGGCCTCTTCCATCACTCCATTCAGTTGCCCGAGATCGCGCTGCAGGTCGCGGAAGCCCTTGCGCGTGTAGCGCGCGACGAACTGCGTGAACCAAAACATGATCGGGACGACGAATAGAGAGGCCAACGCCAACCAGCGATCCAGCAGGAACATCGCCACGATGATGCCGATCATCGACAGCAGGCTGGCAACCAAGGTGGTCACGTTTTGCGAGATGGCCTGATTGATCGCTTCGACGTCATTGGTCAGGCGACTCAGCAGATCTCCGGTCGAGCCCTCGCCGAAGAACGAGACCGGCAAGCGCTGCACGCGGGTGAACAGATCTGCGCGCAGCTGTTTGAGCGCTCGCTGCGAGATGTCAGCCATCAGCCTGCCGGCAACGGCTTGAAGCACGTTATACAGCAGGTAGACCGCGAGCATGATCAACGCGAGGCGAGCCAAGCCGGCGATTTGCCCCGCGTGCAGCAAATGATCGATCGCCACGCCCATCAAATACGGGCCGACCAAGCCCAAAAAAGTGTACAAAACCACCAGCAGCAGCACCCAGCGGATCGCGCTCCGAAACGGCCGCAAGTAGGGGAGCAGGCGGCTGAGGGCGCTGCGCGGGTCGCGGGCCTTTTCGATCTTGCCGATGTGAGTGGGCAGCGGCATCAAAGGCCGGCGCGCTTCGCTCCCAGGAGCAGCCGCGGAGCCTGGTGATCGATCCTGGCTCATAGTGCCACCGGTTGCTCGATCTCGGTCGGGCGGCTGCCGGTGCCCAACTGGGAAGCGTAGATCTCTCGATACACCTGGCTGGTTCGCATCAACGCAGCGTGGTTGCCCTCGGCCACGATGCGGCCCTCGTCGAGCACCAGGATCTTGTCGGCCCTGAGCACCGTGCTGATGCGTTGAGCGACGACGATTCGCGTCTGCGCTTCGCCTTGCGCCCTCAGTGCGTGCTGAATCAACGTCTCCGTTTCGACATCCACGGCGCTGGTGCTGTCGTCCAAAATCAAGAGCTTGGGCCGAAGCAGCAGGGCGCGGGCCAACGCCAGCCGTTGCCGTTGCCCACCCGAGAAATTGGCGCCCCGTTGGTCCACGCGACTATCGTAGCCCGCGGCCAATTCCATAATGAAATCATGCGCCTGTGCGGCGCGCGCGGCGGCCACGACTTGCTCTTCGGTGGCGCTGGGCTGACCGTAGCGAACGTTGTCTCGCACGCTGCCCGAGAACAACAAGGACTCTTGCGGCACGATGCCGATCGCAGACAATAGAGAGTCTTCGGTGGCACTGCGAACATCGACGTCGTTGATCGTCAGCCTGCCCGAGGTCACGTCGTAGAAACGCGGGATCAGCTTGACCAAGGTCGACTTGCCGGCTCCCGTGGCACCCAAGATCGCCACCGTCTGCCCCGGCTCTGCGACGAAGCTGATCTGCTTCAAGACGGCGTCCGCAGAGGCGCCGTACGAGAACGTGACATCATCGAAAACCAGCCGGGGCGCCTCGGTGACCACGAGGGTGCGCGCGTCCGGCGCGTCACTGACTTCGGGTACCACGCTCAGCACTTCATCCACCCGCTTGGCGGAGGCGATGCCGCTGGCCCAGACATTCGACAGCATGGTCATCATCACGAGCGGGGTCATCGTCGTCAAAAGGTAGTTGGTGAAGGCCACGATCTGTCCGATCGAGAGCTGGCCCCGCGCGCTCGCGAGGCCGCCCGCCCAGATCACGACGACCAAGCCCGCGTTGACGCAGAGCGTGAGCGCCGGCGGCATCAAGGCCGCAAAACGCATGACTTTGGCGGATTCATCGCAGTAAGCCTGATTGCTGACGTCGAAGCGCTGCTCCTCGAACCGTTCACGGACGAAGGCTTTGACCAGGCGGATCCCAGCCACATTTTCCTGCAGCACGGTGTTCATGCGATCGAGCCGTTGCTGCACGAAGCGGAACATCGGCTCTTGTTTGACCAAGAAGAAGACGATCAACGCCGTCGTCACCAAGAGCAGCGGTAGCATGGTCAACGCCAGGGTCGGGCTGGTCGAGATCATCAACACCAGGCTGCCGACCATCAACAAAGGCGCGCGCGTCCCGATGCGAAGCGTAATCTGCATCAGGCGCTGCACGGAACTCGTGTCGCTGGTCAACCGCACCATGAGTTGGCCGGTCTTCTGGCGATCGAGGTTGCCATATGAGAAGGTCTGGATCTTCAGGAACAACGCTTCGCGCAAGTCGCGCGCGACGCCTTCGCCGACCCGGACCGAGAGATCGTTGTTACCTACGGCCACGAAGATGCTGAGCGCGCTCACGCCCAGCATGAGCAGGGAGGTGTGAATCACCACTCCGCGATCGTGAGCCAAGATGCCCTGATCGATCAGGCTCTGGATCAGGCGGGGGATCGAGAGATCCAGCACCACCAACAACGTCAAAAGCGCGAGTGCGCCGAGCGAGCGAAGCCAATAGGGCTTGGCAAAGCGAAGCAATTCAAAGACCGAAGCCATGCTGCGCCGACGATAGCCCAGCCATCTGGACGAAGGCCTGGCCCGTTTTGCCACATGGGGCGGAAGCGCCCGGCTTGGGTCGGCTCACATGGGCCTTAGGCACGCGAAATCATCGCCTGTCTTTGGCCCGTACCCTGGCACGCACGATGCAGCAGATTTGCCCGCGGCTGCCTATCCGGCAGCACCAAAGGAGCTGATCCGATGTTGAACTCCGAAAAACCCTACGTGATCGTGGTGGGTATCGACTACTCGCCGGCGAGCGACTTGGCGCTCGAACGCGCTTTGGAACTCGCGGTCGCGCGTCCACGAGCGGACGTACACGTGGTGAACGTCGTTCGGCTATACGGCGCGCAAGCTCTGGTCGATGGTCCGGCCGAGCCGGCCGGGTTCGCGAGCGTGAGCCTGGTAGACGCGACCCGCATGGTCGAACGTTACATGGAGCAGCGCCGCCAAGCCTTCCGCGGTTCGCTCGACTCCGTGCGCCTTCGCGCGCATTTGCGGCTCGAGGCGCCCGCGCACGAAATTGCGCAAATTGCGGCTGACGTCGACGCGGACTTGGTCGTGGTCGGCACGCATGGCCGACGCGGCATCGCGCGCTTGCTACTGGGCTCGGTGGCAGAAGCCGTGGTGCGGCTAGCTCCGTGCCCCGTGCTCGTGGTGCGTCCGAAAGCGTTGCCTGAGCCGTTGCCTCAAATCGAACCGCCGTGTCCGCAGTGCCTGGAGGCACGCCGGGCTTCGGGCGGTGCTCAATATTGGTGCGAGCAACACCGTGAGCGGCATGGACAACGGCACACCTACAGCCAGCACGATCGCGTCGGCACGGAGACCGAGATGCCGCTCACGTTTCGCAATTGACCGCGGCCGACTAGTTCGGCGAAGGGTAGTTGCGCTTCACGTAACACAGGCCATCTGAGTTCAGATGGCCTTGGGTGCTTTGGTTGTAGGTCGCGAAATCGTAATAGTCGCGCAGGCCAGCCGCGGGATCCTTGTCCGAAGCGGGGACGCCGTGGGGGTCGAAGCGCATCGCGCCCACGAATTTCGGGTGAACGTCGGTCGGAGGCTCGATGCAATAGCGCCAATCGATGGCGTTACCCTGCGTGTCGGTATACGCCGTGTAGTCGACGCCCTGGGTGTCTTCCAACGTAACCAATGCCGAACCTCCGGAAGCGATGGCGCGCGCCGCAAACTGGTCGAAGTGAGCCGGCGAATCGTGCAGGACGCTGTCCCAAAACGGGTGATCGGTATGCAGCGTTACTTGGGCGATCACCGTTGAATTGCTCAAAAACGCGATCCCGCGTTGGTGCTCTTCGGCGCTGTTAATCGGTTCGGCTGGGTCATTGTCCGGGTTCTGGCAATTGAGGTAGCTGGTCTCCGATTTGAAGCAAAACCGGAAGTTCACGCTCTTCGGCCAGGCCTGGCTGGCCTCGGTGACACAACCGTCGACCGTAGGGTCGCCCTTGAAGGTAGCGCTGCCGACGTACAAAACCGCGCAGCCGTCTTGCGTCATTTCCTCGTAGTCAGCCAATGCATCGCTGTCGAGGTTGACGTTCTGTGCCGAGTCGTTCGCGGCAATCAGATCGAAGCCGAATGCGTAACGTGTGCCGTCCGTCGCGAACGCGCCGCCGCCGTTTGCGTTCTGATTGTTCAGCGCAGCGATCGGCACGGCAAGCTCACGACCGCCGCCTTTGCCCGTCAGGTAGCTCGCGTCGCGGTGGCTGAGGTCGACGGCCCAGGGCCCGTTGACCCGTGCCGCCAGCTTACCCGTTCCCAGCTGAGTGCCTTTCTGCTGGTCTGGGTTCTCGGAGAGGGTGATTGCGTCGATCGTCGTGAGCAGGTGGTCGAAGTGAACCTCCCACCCGTCGACGAACGCGGCATCGGCGTCACTAGCGGGTGGAAAAGCGTACCCGGTGAGGGCTAGTACCTCGCCGGAGGCGGCAAACCAGACGTTGCCCTTGCCCGGGTCCTTTGGCGAACAAAATGGCCGTAGCGCGAAGCCCGAGGCGGCTACCGGCGTTGCCGCGGGAACGCACTCGATGGCGGCGCCGGGCGCTTGGCTGTGACTATCGCTGCCGGAGCAGCCGGTCAAAATCGTGAGCAATAGAGCGGCGAGCACGACGGCGTCGCCATGAAGCAAATTCATGAGATTTCTCCAACGGTCTGAGAGCAAAATGGGGGCGCGCTCCACGCCTGCCGACGCGCTGCGCGGACGGCTTGGCGCAGAGACTGCGCGAACACGTTCTTCGAGCGACGAGCGACAACGCTCGCCGAGAAATCGTGACGGATCAGACCGAAAGTGGCGGAGAAGTCTTGGGCGCGCTCAGCAAAGCTCGACTGCGATTGGCGACGATGGGATCACGCGAGAGGCGCTCGCTGACCGTTGGAAGCCAGATCAGAGAGCACAGCTGGCTTGCGGGGAGGGGCCTCGATAGCGGGCCAGAAAAACCGAGTGGACACGCGTCCGGCGCGCACGCCGCGACGCCCGAGACGAGCGTGGGACGATTCGGTGTCCGTTGCGTGGCGCGGCTTGCGCGGGGCTCGGCGTCGCTGGGAGGCGCACGATGCAGGTGTACGAGGCCGCTCAGCCCGGGGCCAAAACCATGCGGAACTAGCGCAAAATGCAGGGCGCTGACCAGCTGCAACAGTACCAGGCACAGCGCGACGCTGGCGAAGGGACGAACGCTGGGAACGGCGCGCTTGGTCATTTCGCGGAAGGACGGTATCCGTAGCGCGCCCTTTCGAGGTTGGCAAGACTCGGGGGCGCCGCAATCTCGAGAATACCCTATGAATCGCCAGATGGTCATGTGCGCGGTCGCACTCGCCGGCACGATGCTTCTTCCACGCCACAGCGACGCATCGGACGCGGACACGGCCTCGAGTGAAGCGCACGACCCGGAGAGCGAAGATGACGAATTCAGCTTCATGCAACTGTTGGCGCAGGCGGGCCATCACGATCTGCAGCATGAACGCTGGAACGCGTACGGGCAGTTCACCTTCATCTCGAGCTGGAAGGCGCCATTCTCGGCGGCGTACAGCAATCTGAACGGCAGCCCACATTCACTCTCCCCGAATAGTGAGTATAGCTTCACCGCCACCGCCACGCTGTTCGTCGGTTTCCGCCTGTGGCCCGGGGCAGAGGTCTATCTCGCGCCGGAGGTGATCTCCAGTCGCCCGCTTTCGGGGTTGGTCGGTTTGGGCGCGTCGATCCAGAATTTCGAGCTGCAAAAGCAAGGTTCGATCACGCCCACCGCGTATGTCTCGCGCGTCTATCTATCGCAATCGATCAACCTCGGTGGCTCACGCGTCGAGCGGGACTCCGGACCGATGCAGCTCGGGACGACCGTCGATAGTCGGCGCCTACTGTTCGTGGTCGGTAACTACAGCATTCTCGATTTCTTCGACCGCAACTCGGTCGTGGGTGACCCGCGGCGCCAGTTCTTCAACATCGCGTTTTTGGCCCACGGCGCGTATGACTTTGCCGCCGATTCGCGCGGCTACACCTGGGGTGGCTTGTTCGAGCTCCACTACGACGACTGGGCGCTGCGCGCTGGGCGCTTCGCCCCGCCCCTGGAACCGAACCAGCTCACGCTCGATTTTCACCTGACGCAGTACTACTCCGACCAAGCAGAGCTGGAGCACGCGCATCGCGTCTTCGGGCAACCCGGGGTGGTGCGCCTGCTCGGCTTCCGAAACCGCGAAAAGATGGGCGGCTTTGCCGACGCGGTCGCTGCATTTCAGGCCGATCCGAGCAAGAACGCGGCTGCTTGCACCAGCTTCAACTACGGCTCGACGAACGCCACCGCGCCCGATTTTTGCTGGGTCCGTGAACCGCGCGTGAAAGTCGGCCTGGGCGTCAGCTTCGAGCAACAGGTGACGAGCGACGTGGGGCTCTTCGCACGAGCCATGGTCACCGACGGTCACAGCGAGGTTTACTCGTATACCTCCGCCGATCGCTCGGCGTCGCTCGGCGCAGTCGTGCACGGCACGCCTTGGCACCGTCCGTTCGACGTGGGTGGCGCGGCCTTCGCCGCCAGCGGGATCTCGTCTGCCCACGCCCAGTACCTGGAGCTCGGCGGCATCGACGCCTTCATCGGCGACGGTCGCCTCAAGCGGGCCTCGGAGCGCGTGCTCGAGGCATTCTACAGCCTGCACGTGTATCGCTCACTCACGCTCTCGGCCGATTACCAACACATCTCGAATCCCGGCTACAATGCCGATCGTGGCCCGGTGAACGTGCTTTCGGGCCGGGTCCACGCCGAGTTCTAGCTATTGCGCTGGCTTGTCTGTCTTCTAAAAGAGATCTATTGTTCTCCAGGTAGACAAGGAGAACAGCATGAGCCAAGCCCAATATCGCCCAGAAACCGTTGCGGTCCACGGTGGACAGACGCCCGATCCCACCACGGGGTCGCGCGCGGTTCCGATCTACCAGACCACGTCTTACCAGTTCAAGAGCAGTGAGCACGCGGCGAATCTGTTCGCACTCAAGGAATTCGGCAATATTTACACGCGGCTTCAGAACCCAACCACGGATGTGTTCGAGCGCCGCATCGCCGAGCTCGATGGCGGCGTAGGGGCGTTGGCGACTTCCAGCGGACAGGCTGCGACCACACTTGCGCTGCTCAATATCGCCCGTGCGGGCGACGAGATCGTCGCGGCCGACAACTTGTATGGCGGTACCTACAATCTGCTGAACTACACGTTTCCACGCCTCGGCATCAAGGTGCACTTCGTTCCATCCGAAGACCTCTCGGCATTGAACAAGGCGATCACACCCAAGGTCAAGGCGGTGTATGCCGAGTCGATCGGCAATCCCAAGCTCGACGTGGCCGATTTGGACGAGATTTCCAAGATCGCCCACTCGCATGGCGTGCCGCTGGTGTTGGACAATACCGTCTCGCCCTATCTTTTGCGGCCCTTCGACCACGGGGTGGACGTCGCGGTGTACTCGGCCACGAAGTTCATCGGCGGTCATGGCACTTCGATTGGCGGCGTGATCGTCGATAGCGGCAAATTCGACTGGTCGGGGGGTAAGTTCCCGCTCATCTCGGATCCCGACCCAAGCTATCACGGGCTCGAGTTCATCGAGGCGCTGAAGCCACTCGGCAATCTCGCGTACATCATCAAAGCGCGCGTGACGTTGCTGCGCGATCTGGGCACGGCGCTCTCGCCGTTCAATTCCTTCCAATTTCTGCAAGGGCTAGAGACGCTGCATTTGCGCCTAGTGCGCCACTCGGAAAACGCGCTAGCAGTCGCCAAGTTCCTGGAGCGCCATCCAAAGGTGAGCTGGACCAGCTACCCGGGCCTGGAAGCGAGCGCACAGTACGCCAAAGCGAAGAAGTACCTACCCCGAGGCGCGGGCGCTATCTTGGGCTTCGGGATCCGAGGCGGAGCAGCGGCCGGAGCGCGCTTCATCGATTCACTGAAGCTGATCTCGCACGTCGCGAACGTGGGGGATGCCAAGACGCTCGCTATCCACCCGGCGACCACCACCCATCAGCAACTGAGCGTGGAGGAGCAGAAGCGGACGGGAGTGACGCCCGACTACGTGCGGCTGTCGGTCGGCATCGAGCACATCGACGACATTTTAGCGGACGTCGGCCAGGCGTTGGAGAAGGCCTGAAGAACGTGTTGCGGTTCGTTGCGAGTGAGGACTGAGCGCCATGTTGGTCTTGGCCGATGGTTACACGCTCGAGCCGCAGCCTGCCGGACGGCGATTGAGTTTCATGCCTGCATCCGAGGCCGCGCTCAGGGGGGTGGCGGTGCAGCGCGTGGGCATCATCAACTTGATGCCCAAGGCCGAGAGCTATGAATCCTATCTGCTGCGCCCTTTGGCCAACGCGGCCACGCTCGTCGAGCCCGTGTGGCTGCGGCTCGAATCACACGGATATTCCAGTAGCGATCCGGCTCACATTCAGCGGCACTACCGAACCTTTTCCCAAGCGCTCGGGGGCGGACAGCTCTCGGGCTTGATCCTCACGGGTGCGCCAGTCGAAGAGCTGTCGTTCGAGGTAGTCCATTATTGGCAAGAGCTGACCCGTGTCCTCGGCTTTGCGCGAAGCAATTTCAAGAGCACGCTCGGCCTGTGCTGGGGAGGGCTCGCGCTCGCTAAACTCGTGGGTTTGGACAAGGTGCTCTTTCCCAAGAAGCTCTTCGGCGTCTTTCTGAACCGCAATTTGAATCGCGCGCACCCGATCAGCGGCGAATTCGACGACTCGTTTTCTTGCGCGCACAGCCGTCACTCGGGGATCGCCGATCGCGTCTTGGAGGACGCAAGCGATCGCGGGCTAGTCAATTTGCTCTCGCACGGACCCGAGACCGGTTACAGCCTGTTCGAGTCGAGTGATCGTCGCTTCTTGATGCACTTGGGGCACCCCGAGTACGAAGCTGGCCGGCTCGTGCATGAGTGGCAACGTGACCAGGCGCTCGGACGCAATGACGTCGAGCGGCCCGCGAACTTCGACCCAGATCAGCCGCGCAATCTTTGGCGCAGCCACCGTAATGCGCTGTTCGCTGAATGGCTGAAGTTCCTCGCTGACTGAGCCGAGCGCTGGGTTTCAGTAGCCCGCGTCCTTGTCGACCACGTTCGTGAGCTGCCCCCCAGCCACGAAGCGCGCCAGGTTTTCCAGGAAAATGGCAGAAGCACGCTGCACGTAGCCCGGGTGCGCGCCAGCGTAGTGCGGCGTCAAGATCACGTTTTCCATGGTCCACAGCGGGTGGTCCTCTGGCAGGGGTTCGGGGTCGGTGACATCGAGTGCTGCCCCGGCGATGCTGTTGCTCTCGAGCGCTCGCAACAGTGCCTCGGTGTCTACGGTTCTACCGCGCCCGATGTTGATGAACACCGCGTCCGAACGCATGGCCGCGAACTCATTGGAACCGAAGTAGCCCCGAGTCTGCGGAGTCAGCGGGAGCGTGCTCACTACGTATTCAGCCTCCTTGAGGAAGGGCACGAGTTGGTCCGAACCGAACACGCGCTCGACGCCCGGCGCGCCGGCGGCAGTGCGCTTGAGCGCGATGACGTGCATGCCAAACGCGGCGCCGATCGCTGCGACGCGGCGTCCGATCGCTCCGAGGCCCACGATGCCCAAAGTCGCGCCGCTCAGGGTGGTCACACCAGATTGCAGGGCTGCACCGTCCCACTTGCGCGCAGCCTGTTGGCGCACGGCTCGGTGCAACTGACGCGCGAACATCAGCACCAAACCGAACACGTGCTCCGCGATCGGCTGGGCGTGGATGCCGCTCGAGTTGGTCACCACCAGATCTTCGCGTTGACGAAGGTTCGGCGTCAGCAGCCATTCGACACCAGCGCCGAACGTCTGCACCCATTTGAGTCGCTCGGCAGCTGCTACCTGCTCCGGCGCGATGCGTTGAGTGTAGAGCACGTCGGCTTCGTTCAACCAGGCGGGGCGAGCGCGAAATTCAGGCTCGGTAATGACATGGATGCGGGGCGAGATGTCGCGCGCTCGCGTTAGCACCGAGCCCGGCACCTCGACATTGAGCAACACCGTGAGCGGCGACGGACTCATCGCCGTTCATCCTGGGTCGAACACGAGCCGAACATGGTGCGATCTCCCTGCCTCCGGCAGCAACGGGCCGGCTGGGCCCGACTAGGTTACTGGATCGCACGGTACTATAGAAGACGCGCTCCGTCGACCCGGCCGACCCAATCGGGTCGGCGGAGCGCCTATTGGGCCGGATCGTGGCCAAGACGGCGACCCGAACCGGCCGGTACTATCTAGGACAATTTCTCGGCTGCGAGCACGGCCTGGACTGCGGGCCGTGCGCTGATGCGGTCGAAGTAGGCCTTGAGCACGGGTCGCTGATCGAACGCCGCCTGGCCCTCGAGACGGCGCAGACCGCGCAGTACGTAGAACGCGTAGCCGTCGGCGACGGTGAACGTGTTGCCGAGCAAGTAATTCTTCCCTTCCAGGCTCTTGCTGAGGAAATCGAAGCGCAAGTAGAGACGCTCTTTTAGCACCTGACGAAGCTCGTCATTGGCCTTTGGATTGTTGATCGGACCAAGGCCTTTCTGCAGCTCGGTGGCGATGAAATGCAGCCACTCTTGCACGCGCCTCCGCTCCGGCGTGCCCGCGCTGGGGGCAAGGCCTGACTCCGGCCGCTGGTCGGCAATGTACTGCACGATGATGGCGCCTTCGGTGATCAGCTCGCCGCTGTCCGTGAGCAGCGCGGGCACGTAGCCCTTGGGATTGATGGTTAGGAAGTTCTCGCCGTGCTCGGTCTTCTTGGCGGTGAGGTCAACCTGCACGAGCTCGAAGGGCAGGCCGGCTTCGCGCAGCGCGATGTGCGGGGACAAAGAGCAGGCACCGGGGGTGTAGAATAGCTTGATCGTCATTTGGTTTTCTCGTCAGGGGCTAGGGGTCCGCGACCCGATGTCATCGAAGACCAGAAACTATTATAGAAGACCCAAAGCCGTCTAGTTGAATTCCCTTCAGCCTGAAAAGGCATCGCGGGGTCGAGCCAAGCCCAGGTTTTCACGCAGAGTCTTGCCCTGATATTCACTTCGGAAAATGCCGCGGCGTTGCAGCTCGGGAACCACTCGCTCGACGAAGTCGTCGAGCCCGGCGGGCAGGTAAGGGAACATGATGTTGAAGCCATCCGAGCCCCGGCTCACGAGCCACTCCTCCATTTCATCGGCGATGGTCTTGGCCGTGCCCACGAAGGAAAGGCCGCTGTAGCCGCCGAGGCGCTGCGCGAGCTGGCGCACCGTCAGGTGCTCGCGTTCGGCCAGCTCGATGGCGCGTTCACGTCCGCTGTGACTGGCGTTGCTCGGCGGGATCGGGGGTAGCGGCGCATCGGGATCGAAGCGCGCGGCGTCGTGCCCGAGGGCGATCGAGAGCGAGGCAATGCTGCTCTCGAAGTGCACCAAGCTATCCAACTGCGCGCGCTTGTCGCGGGCTTCTGCCACCGACTCACCCACTACGACGAACGCGCCAGGTAGAATTTTCAGCGAGTCCGGAGCACGACCGAGCTTGGCCATGCGTGCGTAGATGTCTGCGTAGAAGCTCTGCCCGGCCGCGAGCGTTGCCTGAGCGGCAAATATCACCTCTGCGGTCTCCGCGGCGAGCTGCCGACCGGCCTCGGACGCGCCAGCTTGGACGATGACCGGCCAGCCCTGCACTGGGCGCGCGATATTGAGCGGACCACGCACGGAGAAATATTTCCCGCGGTGGCCGAGCACGCGCAGCTTTTGAGGGTCGAAGAAGGTGCCTGTTTCGACGTCACGCACGAACGCATCATCGGCAAAGCTATCCCAAAGCCCGGTCACCACATCGTAGAACTCACGCGCGCGGCGATAGCGCTCGTCGTGCTCCATGTGCTCCTCTAGCCCGAAGTTGAGTGCTGCGTCGGGGTTCGAGGTCGTGACGATGTTCCAGCCCGCGCGGCCGCCACTCAGGTGGTCGAGCGAAGCGAAGCGGCGGGCGACGTGGAATGGCAGATCGAACGTGGTCGACGCCGTCGCAACCAGCCCGATGTGTTCGGTGATCGACGACAACGCGGAGAGCAACGTAAACGGCTCGAAGGAGGTCACCGTGTGGCTGCGCTTGAGCGCCTCCACTGGCATGTTCAACACCGCCAAATGATCGGCCATGAAGAACGCATCGAAGCGGGCTGCTTCGAGACGCTGCGCGAAGCGTTTCAAGTGCGCGAGGTTGAAGTTGGCGTCTGGGTAGGCTCCTGGGTAGCGCCAGGCTCCGGTGTGGATGCTGACCGGGCGCATGAACGCACCCAGCTTTAACTGTCGGTCACTTGCCATGACCGAGTACGTGGCGCCGTGCCCTGCTCTTGTCCAGCGAAATGGACGTTGCTATTGAACGAAGGCCAGCGCCGGCGGCGGCACTCCGATCGGCAGCGAAGGCGCTTCCCCAGAGAGACACACATCGAAAATCTTGTTCAGAACCGAGAATAGCGTGGCAACCACTACTTCACGGCGGTAGCGGCGCGCATGTTCGAACAGGCGACTGAGTGGATGTGACATTGGCCTTCAATCTGCGAGGCTTGGAGCGATCGGGCGTGCCGCGAACAAGAGCGGGCGAAATTGGACTGGCCGAATTGCTCGATTGACCGGTCGCTGGCTGCCCACGCTTGCTGCTCGAGGCTCGAAGCCGTCAGTAACGGACGGTGCCCAGCGTGCCGCCGCCGGTGGCGATCGTATCGCCGTTGATCGCGACGGACTTGGGCGAGGCGAGGAAGGCCACCACGTAAGCGACTTCGCGCGCGTCGACGATGCGCCCAATCGATGCCGTCTTTGCGGCGCGTTGCTCGCTCGCCGCGTCGGTGCGCTCGGTGCGGGTCGCCCCTGGGTGCAGCGCGACGACGTTGATGCCCTTTGGGCCCAGCTCGTCGGCTAGATTTTTGGTCAATGCGGACACACCCACGTTGCGCAACGTCGCGATCGGCCGACCGGTGCTGTACGCCGCCAGGCCACCGATGTTGATGATTCGACCCCAACCCTTTTTGATCAGGTGCGGAGCGAGCGCGCGGGCGGTGCGCAAATATCCTGCCACCTTGACATTGACGTCGTAGAGCAAGTGCTCGTCCTCCAGCTCAGCGAGTGAGGTGGCGCTGGAGCTACCGCCTGGAAGCGCCGCAGAGTTGATCAGAATATCGACGCCGCCCAGGGTTTGGATCGCGGTTTGAACTGCGGCGTCGACCTCGGCGCGCTTGGAGGTGTCGGCAACCAGTGGCAGCACCGTGCGCTTGAACTCGGTGCTCAAGCCGCGTGCCGTGGCATCGAGCTGCTCACGTCCGCGCGCCAGGATCGCCACGTCGACGCCCTCAGCCAAGAGCACCTGCGCGATCACTTTGCCGATCCCGCGGCTACCACCGGTGACGATGGCGCGCTTACCCGTCAGTTCCAAGTCCATGATGATTTCCTTTCGCGGCCGAAAGTGCCTATCCGTTCGCATCTGCTATAGGCGGCCCGTGTCTTCTGTGCAAGAACATTGTCCAGCATGAAACGCGGCGTGGGTCGGTTTGGAGTCTGCTTCGGCTTGGCTTTGTCGGCTTGTTCTGCGCCAAATCGCCCGACTCCCGGTGATTCGGCGGCGGCGTCGGCCAAGCCCGGCGCCTCCGCGGGGCCGTCGGTGAAGCTTGTCCAAACGGACGCCAATGAGTCCATCGAGGGCCCATTCCGCCTGACCGCGTCGATCCGCGAGTTGATGGATTCAGAGGTCGACCCAGCCGCGGACTTCATCTGGGCGTCGGTCGCAAGCATCAGCACTCGCGCCGGATTCGAAGAGCGACAGCCGCACACGGACGAGGAGTGGCTCGAGGTTCGCCGCCATGCCATCACCTTGATCGAAGCCACCAACCTGCTGGTCATGAAGGGCCGCCGCGTGAGCGCGAAGTACCAGCCCGCGGCCGGGGCGGGGGAGCTCGATACCGACCAAGTGCAACAGAAAATCGATACCAACCGGGTGACGTTCGTGGCGTTGGCGCAACGCCTCCAAGATGCCGGTTTGCATACGCTCGCCGCAATCGACGCCAAAGACCCAGGCTCGCTATTCGATCTCGGGGGTTCGATTGATGAGGCCTGCGAGTCGTGTCACGTCACCTTTTGGTACCCGAACCTAACGTTCTCGTACAAATGATCTCGCGTACCAGAGCCAAAGGTCGATGATTCGGGTTCGGCCAGGGGGACCACTCAAGGTGCCGACGGACAGCCGGATTTACGGCGTCTCCGTGCGACGAACACTCCGCTCAAAGCGACGACGAGAGTCGGCCAGCCGTGGTCCGCCGCGTTGCTTTGCAGTGCACAACCCCACGTGCCCCTGGGCTTCGCGTTGCCAGCGTCGCTCTCTTTCTTGGCTTCGTCTGGACCGTAGTTGACCCTGCCGTCGGCGCTCTTGCTCAGCGGATTCGCGAGCAACACAGTGCCGTTGGCTGGCAGCGTCGCTTTCTTGAACGAGCCACCGTGTCTGCCGTCTCGCAGCGGGTTCAGCTCCACGATCACGTGGTCGCCCGCTTTCAGCGAATGCTTCGACCAGCCCATGCGACCCAAGTTGCCGGGGCTCGTGGGCAATTCGATCGTCCACAACGTCGCCGTCCCATCCGCGCTCGTGCTGCCGGTCACCCAGAGTAGCACGTGTGGATTCGTCCATTGAAAGTTGGTGACGGTGCCGTCGATCA
Organism: Pseudomonadota bacterium; assembly: GCA_037200885.1. Classification (GTDB taxonomy): domain Bacteria; phylum Myxococcota_A; class Polyangia; order Polyangiales; family Polyangiaceae; genus PMG-095. Next base: position 698,604 of record JBBCIN010000002.1, on the reverse strand, counting down.
CCACTAGCTTGGTGGAGTCGTACATCGCGAACGAGTGATGGGCGTGGACGGTGCGGGGAGCGCTCGACAGCGCCAGGAGAATGCTTGCGATCCAATGTTTGCGGCGCGGGTACTGCAACATGGGGGTCCTTCAAAAGGGCAGGGGAGCCCCGCCCTCTTGGTGCGGGATGGGCACGAAAACCGCGTTGCCGTCCGCATCGGTCTTCTCGAGAAAGTCGCCCTGGCGGCAGGAGGCCTCCACGATCTCGGCGCTGCGATCGGCCTGTCGCTTGAAGCGCCTGGAGACCTTCCAGGCCGCCGCCAGGACGTGCGGCGCAGTCACCGTCAACTCGATGCTCAGAGTATCCGGATCGAGCAAGTGAATGCGCTCGGCGATGTGCATGTCACCGTTGTTCGGCAGGGCGACCGCTTGACCAATGGGCAGGAACACCTCCGGCAAAATGCCGACCGTATCGACGACCAGGGTTTCGCCCTCCCAATGACCGATCGAGTGCCCGTTGAACGTTAGGTCGGGATCTGCGGGGTGCTTGCGACCGTCGGTGTAGATGCGGCGTAAGCGATTGCCGTCGAACTCTCCGAGCATGGTGACCCGCCCTGGAGTAAACAGGAACTCCGTGGCGTTCAGCGTCATGATTACGAAGCTCGGCATGCCTTCAGGCAGACAGTTGATGTAAATGTTTACTGGATTGCCGGCCTTGTCCGCTAACGTGAGCGCTTCGATCTGCTTGGCAGCAGCTGGATTCCAAACGGGATCTCCCTTGCCGAAGGGACGTTTGGGGTCACCGCGATCGGGCACCCAAAGGCCGCCCCAATCCGGCAAGCGACCGAGCGCCGACCAAGCCGGACGGTCTTGGTGATACAGGTGCAGCGCCCATGCGCCCAGGGCAACGGCGGCGAGCGCGAAGAATACCGCGGGCCGCGGATAGTAGCGAAACGTCTTCATTGGGTGCTCATGGCGTTGGCACCAGTGTGAAACCTACCCAACGACCACACGCGACGACGCCGAGCCACATCAGCAGCGAAAAGATGCCCGATATTCGCGCCGGAATGGGCGTGCGAGCGGCGGAGTCCCACTTTGCGATCGAGCGTTCGACCAAGGCGTGAAAGCCGAACGCGTTGAGGCCAGCCGCCGCCAGCAGCACGAGTTTGGTCAAAAAGAACGTGTTGCTCGCGTACGTGGGTGCGTTGGACGCGAACAAAAGAAAGCCACTGATCACGGACACGGCAAACGCGCTCCAGGTAATCGGCAGTACGTCCTTTAGCACCCGGCTCACGGAGCGATTGAGCGAGCTGAGACCAATCAAACGCAGTTCCAACATCCCGAGGCTTCCAATCACGATCGTGATCGCCAGCACGTGAACCGATTCGATCCAGGGGAATAACGAGCCATTCTCCCGGACCGCGGTGGCAAACCCCGTTTCCTTCAAGCCATGCAAGAGCTCGTCGAGCTTGACCAAGATTCAACTCGCTTCCACGTAGGCGATCCAGCGGCCCGAGAAGATGACGCCGACCCATAGTGCTAGGGACAAGAACGCAAGCAGTTGACCGAGCCTGCGCCGACCCTTGGACAACTCCCAGAATCCGGGATTTCGCTTCAGCGGGGTCTGGTAGCCGAGGTTGACCGAGATGCTCAGCAGGAGCAGCAGCATCTTCAGAAGGAATGCTGGATTCTCTAACGAGCGCGCGGGCTCGGCGCTGATCATCAACAGACCGCTGAGCAATAGGATAGGCAACGACCACCAGATCACCCGCAGAAATCGCAGGTTTGCGCTCGCGAGCGTTTGATCCGGTGCGACCCACGCAAGCGTACGTAAGGCGATCATCAAGCCCGAGCCGATCACGGCGCCGATAGCCAAGATGTGCACGGTCTGCACTAGCGGAACCGCCCAGGCGGCGCTTTGCAGGGCGACGCTGAAGGGCGTGACCTTGAGCCACTCGCAGAAGCAGTCGAGCCAAGCCGGGCTGGTCACCGTCGGCACCGTCGTGAGCAGACTGAATGAGAGAGAGGAGATGACATCGCTTGATCGGTCGAAGGCGTAAGGTGTTGCCGGAAAAACCTTCGGTCTTGTCGACCTTTATGTCGACTCGCGAGCCCCTGTCAAGGACATATGTCTTTATTGAAAGACATGCGGTCGGCAGCTTCCGCGAGAAAATTCGATTGGTTAGATCTAGTGTCTATAATAAAAGACAACGGTCTTGACCGACTTGAGTGGCTGCACGTATAAGTGGAACATGCTGCGCCCGGGGATTTTTCGGAGCCTGCCTGTCGTGACGCTGGGGCTGAGTCTGCTCTTGGCAGCTTCGAGCTTTGCGGAGGAGGCTGCGCTCAACAAGGCGCCAACGGCTGCAGACTGGCTGCGCCTGAGCAAGTTGCCGGATTGGAGTGGAGTGTGGAATCCGAACATTTCGGATCAGAACGCTCAGATCAAGACCAACCCGGTGCCGTGGAAGGCGGAGATCGAGGCGCGCATCAACCAGCTTGCAGCGGAGGAGAAGGCCGGACGCCCGCGAGGCCTGTTCGTGGACTGCCTACCCGAGGCGATGCCATCGTGGATGCTGATTTCGCACAACGCACTCGAGATATTGTTCACGCCGGGCCGGGTTACCTTACTCGGTGAAGCAGATGGCAATCGCTTGCGCCGCATCTATACCGATGGTCGAAAGCACCCGCCGGATCCCGATCCGACCTTCCACGGTCATTCGATTGGCCATTGGGAGGGGAAGACGCTGGTAGTCGACACCATCGGGGTTCTGCCAGAAACGTACCTGGCGGTGGGCGAAGCCGTGGGTGTCCCCAACAACGGGGATTTGCACGTAGTGGAACGGATCCACCTCTCGGATAAGGACAAGGATATCCTCGCTGACGATCTCGAGATCAGCGCGCCCCACGTACTGAGCAAACCCTGGCAGACGACGCGGCTCTATTTCCGTCAACGCGCGCAGAAGTACGACATCGTCGAAGGGGTTTGCCTGCAGGGCTACTTCGCTGAGCGCAAAGATGCGAGCGGCAACGCGATTTTCGTATCCATCCCGCAAACGGCGGACGGCAATCCCGCCGCGCCACCGTGAAAGTTTGGGTTTGAGACAAATGTTTAGGCAACCTAAGAGAAGGTTGGCGGCGGCGCTAATCCTCGCCAGCTTGTTCGGCAGTGCGCTGGCATGGGCCCACCACTCATTTGCCATGTTCGATTTCATGCGAGTGGTGACCATCAAAGGCACCGTGAAGGAGTTCCAGTGGGCGAACCCGCACGTGATCTTGTGGGTGGACCCGGAGGCGAAGGACGGCGTCCAGCCGGCACCCTGGTTCGCCGAGCTGACCAGTCCGGGCAACCTGACCCGCGTCGGATGGGACAAGCGTGCCTTCAAGGGCGGCCAGCGCGTGGAGTTGGTGATTCACCCGCTGCGCGATGGCAAGGCAGGCGGCGCTTTCAAGCAGGCCACGTTGCTGGACACCGGCAAGGTTTGGATCAGCGATTTGCGTCAGCAAGAGAAGCCCGGGCTCAAGTGACGCGCTGCGCTTCGCACTGTTGATGCGGCGAGCGCACGTTTGCGCCTTCCGTGATCGAACCCGCCCGCCGGCGGGCTCGGGGCGAGTTTGTCTCCTTAGCGGGTGAAATAGGAAAAAATGATCTTACGCAACAGACACTTCTCCAATATGCGGCTCCTGCTCGCGCTCGCGCTCGCCACCACCTTTGCTGCGCGCGCACGCGCACAGTCGGCCGACGCAGCGCCAGCGCCCGTGCAACCAGCGCCGCCGAGCGAGCCGCCTGCCCCCGCGCCACCGGCGCCGCCAGCAGAACCGGTCGCGCCGTCAGCCTCCGCCGCGCCAGCGCCCGCGGCGGCAAGCGGGCCCGCTCCTGCACCATCGATCGGGCCAGCGCCCGCGGAGGAGAAAAGCGACGCGCTTTCGAGCGTCGTCGTTACGGCTCAGCGTCGCGAAACCGACCTGCAAAATACACCCATAGCCATTACCGCGTTCGACCCGACGCTGCTGCAAAACCGTGGTGCGGGTTCAGTGCGCGACTTGGCTGGGCAAGTGCCGAACCTATACGTTGCGCGGACCAACATCAGCTACACGACGCAAACCTATTCGCTGCGCGGCATCGGCGAGTCCGATCCGATTCAAGAACCCGTGGTCGCGACCTATGTCGACGACGTGTACCAACCGCGTCAACTGTCGTCGATGTTCGACTTCAACGACGTCCTGCGAGTGGAGGTGTTGCGCGGACCTCAGGGAACCCTGTACGGACGCAACTCGAGCGCAGGCGCGATCCGCGTGATCAGCGCCGATCCGAACAACGAGTTTCACACTTCGGATTCGCTCACTTATGGCACTTTCAACGCGGTCAAGGCGCAGGCGTCGGTAAGTGGGCCCTTGGTCAAGGATCGGCTTGCCGCGAGCGTCGCGTTCTTGCGCAATCGTCGCGATGGGATCACTGACGATCCAACGCTGCATCGCGACGTGAATCGCATCGATCTCGACTCGGCGCGCATCAAGTTGCGCTGGACACCGAACGACAAGTGGGACGTGCTGACCACGCTCAACGGCATGATCGACCGCAGCGATAGCCGCAGCTACATTCCGGCCAAGCAGCCCGGAGGCGGCTTTTCCAAGACGACGTCGTATTCGGAAGTAGAACCTTTCCAGCACCTCAATCAGGGCAGCGTCTCGCTGCGCGCCATCTACCACGTCGACGATCACATCGACTTGAAGTCAATCAGCGCGGTGGGCGGCTTCGACCTCAATCCAGTTTGGTACGATAACGATGGCGAGGCGGCGCTGGTTCAAAAGAATCTGATTCACTACGCGGACGGCTACTTTACCCAGGAATTGCAGGTGAACGGGCACTACAACGCGCTCACCTTTTCGACTGGCGCGTTCTACCTGCATGAACGGTTCTACGTCCAGCGAGATGGGTACAGTCGGAAGACCGCGTTCGAAACCGACCCTGCCGTCAATCCAGGGAACTACGCGACCTTGCGCGCGCACAACGTCACCACCACCGACAGCGCAGCGCTCTTTGGCGAAGCGAATCTCAAGGTGACTGATTGGGCCACACTGACCGGCGGCCTGCGCGAGACCATCGAATGGAAGAACTTCGACTTCGACAACAAGAACTTGGATCTCGATGGGAACGTCACCGGACAATCCATCCAAGGTGAATCGAGCGATCATTGGGGGGCGCTGACGCCCAAGGTTTCAGTCGCGTTCCAGTACGCTCCGAGCGTCATGCAGTACTTCACGTATTCGCGCGGGTTCAAGTCGGGTGGCTTCGACAACCGCGCGACGAACTTGGCCTTGGCGAAGACTCCCTTCAACCCGGAGTACGTGAACAGTTTCGAGACCGGCCTGAAGAACGAGTTCTTCGGGCATCACCTGCGCGCCAATTTAGCCGCGTTCTACAACGATTATCGAGATCTGCAGGTTTCCTACACGAGCCCCGCCTACCCCGGCAACAGCATTCGCGGCAACGCGGGCAAGGCGCACACCCTAGGCATGGAGCTGGAAACGGACACGCGTTTGCCGTTCGGGCTCGGGCTCCAGTTCGGTGGCGGCTACCTGTACGCAATCTACGACGAGTACAAGAACGCTGGCGGTATCGGCGTGGACGCGGATGGTCACCCACTGATCAATTCGCCGAAGTGGAATCTCTCCGGCGGCGCCACCTACGATATCCCAATCCCCGTGCCCGGCCTGGTACGACTCGCTGCTGATGTCCAATGGGCGAGCTCTTTCTACAACTCTGCGTTGACCCGCCCGGAAGACGGCGTTCCGAGCCAGGCGTTCGTGAACAGCACGTTGGGCTGGACCTCGGCCGACGATCATTTCGTAGTGCTCTTGAGCAGCCGAAATCTACTCGACAGCCAGAAGCGCGTGAGCTCGTCGTATACGCCATCGACTGGTGTGCGTTTCGTGAACTTCCCCGATCCGCGCACGTTCCTTGCGACCCTGAAGTATCAACTGTAGGCCTGCCCGCGTCGCTGTGCGCCCCGCGGGCGTGGTGCGGGAATCAATCGAACCACGTTCGCCGGCACTACGCGGCGCGGCGCTCCGCGCGGCGAAATGCCTCCCATAGTCTGGCATAGCGCCCGCCTGCACGAACCAACTCCTCGTGTGGGCCCTGCTCGGCGACCAATCCGTCTTCGATCACGACGATGCGGTCGGCGACCCGAGCGGTTTGCAGGCGGTGAGCGATGAGCAGGGTCGTACGTCCGCGCGCGACGCGGCGCATGGCGCCCTGCACTTCCGCTTCGGTTTGCAGATCGAGGTTGGAGGTCGCCTCATCCAAGATCAACAAGGCAGGATCGACCAACTCCGCCCGCGCCAGGCATAGGAGTTGGCGCTGCCCAGCCGATAGCGAATGCCCAGTCGAGTTGATCGGCGTCAGGTAGCCGTTGGGCAGGGCGGCGATGAAGCCGTGGGCGCCCACGGCGCGCGCTGCGAACTCTACTTCGTGATCCGATGCCTCGGGCCGCCCGTAGGCGATGTTCGAGCGAATCGTGCCGGAGAACAGAAATGGATCTTGCGGAACATAGCCGAGTTGTCTCCGGAATGCGCGCAGCGACAGTTGCTCGATCGGGATACCGTCGATGGAGACGGTTCCAGAAGTTGCATCGTAGAAGCGTGCGGCGAGCTTCACGAACGTCGATTTCCCCGCGCCGGTCGTGCCGACTAACGCCACGACCTCACCGGGTGCAATTTCCAGCGTCACGCCGCGCAGGGCCTCGGGAGCGCTGGCGGAGTAGGCGAAGCGTACGTCTTGAAAAGCCAGCGCACCGCGCAGACGACCGAGCGGCGCGGGTTCAAGCAGCTCTGGCGTGCGACTCGGAGTCTCCAGCAGTTCGCGGATGCGAGTCAGCGACACGTGCGCCTGGATCCATTGATCGAAGACCATGGACAACTGCTGAAGGGGCGTAAAAAACTGATCCAGGTACAAGAGGAACGCGATCAGAACGCCCGCACTCAGCTCGCCACGCGCGATCTGCCCAGCGCCGATCGCGAGCGTCGCGACTTTGCCGAGCACCGAGAGCAGCTGCAAGAAGGGAAAATAGAGCGAGAGCAGCTGCAAGGATCTGAGGCGCGCGTCGCGGTATCCCTGCGAGAGCCGGGCGAAATGGGCGAGTGCTTCGGCTTGGCGCGACCACGCCTGGGTGACGCGCACGCCAGCGAGGCTTTCCTGAAGATTGGCGTTGGCCGCGGAGATTCGCTCACGTGCTTGCAGGTAAGCCTTGGCCGAAAGGCGGCGAAAGACCAGCGTTCCGGCGATCAACAGAGGCAAGATACTGAACGCGGCGAGGCTCAGCCGCGCATCCATCAGCCACAGCAGCGCCAGCACCCCGCTACAGCTGAGCAAGCTGACGATCGCGGTCAGTAAGCCCTGTTGCAAGAGTTGCGCGAAGGCCTCGATGTCGGTGGTCATGCGCGTCATGATGCGCCCGCCGAGCTCGCGATCGTAATAGTCGAGCGAGAGCCAGTTCAGGTGGGCAAAAGTCCGCGTGCGCAGCGCAAACAGCAAGCGCTCCGCGGTGCGACCGGTCTGGAACTGCATCGCGTTGGCGTTGACCCAGCTGAGCGCTTGAACCAAAAAGAGTGCGGCAGACACCAGCAGCAGCTCGTTCAAGCTTCGTCCGACGATGGCCCGATCGACGCCGCGACCGATCAACATCGGCGCGCACAGCGTGGTCAGCGCGTCGAGCACGACCAAAAGCAAGCCGAGCAGCAAACTGACGCGAAAAGGAGCGAGAAATGCCCTGACCGAGAAGCCGGTGTGGGCGCGAGTCAGCGCCGGGACATCGACGTCCGGCTCGCCGGTGAGCTCGGGCAACGCGGCGACGCGCGCCAGGAGTTCAGGAGTCTCGGCCACGAACGCGGCCCGCGCGCCGCCCAGATCACGAGGTCCGCCACCGCCGCCACCGCTCGCGCTCGCGCTCCTCATGGCGGCAAAACTGATCTGACTCTCGACGCTGGCGACGCGGCCGATCGCCGATGAATCCGCAGCTGTCGTGGGCCAGGCCGCTGGATCCACCTCGGTCGCTGCGGTCAAGGGCGGTTCGCTCTCGGCTTCGGCATCCGGATCGGGGCCGGCCAATAGCTGTCGATACAGCTCGGATGATTCGAGCAATTCTTCGTTCGTGCCCTGGGCGACCACGCGGCCCTCGGACAGAACCACGACGCGCGTCGCCAAGCGCAGCGTCGATTGCCGGTGTGCGATGATCACGGTCGTTCGCTCGTGCATGACCGATTCGAGGGAGCGGTGAATCGCTTCTTCGGTGTCGGCGTCGATCGCGGAGGTGGCATCGTCCAAAATCAGGATCTTGGGATTGGCCAAAATCGCTCGAGCAAGCGAGATGCGCTGCCGTTGTCCACCGGATAGAGTGGCCCCGCGCTCTCCGACTCGCGTGGTGTAGCCCTGAGGCAGGGCCGCGATGAAGCCGTGCGCTTGCGCGGCTCGAGCAGCGGCTTCGATCTCGCTCTGGCTGGCATCCGGTCGAGCCAAGGCGATGTTGTCGCCGATGGTTGTGGAAAACAGAAAGCTGTCCTCGAACACGATGCCAACCTGGCGCCGGAGTGAGTCGAGCGCGTAGTCGCGTACGTCGTGGGCGTCGATTCGCACCTGACCAGACTTCGGGTCGTAAAAGCGGGCGATCAGCAGGGCCAGCGTGGTCTTGCCGGAGCCGGAGCTGCCGACGATGCCCAGACGCTCGCCGGGGGCGATGCTCAACGTCACGTCTTGGAGGATCGGCTCCGTCTCCGCGTAGCCGAAGGCTACGTGGTCGAGCTCGATCCGGCCGGTACAGTGTGACAGCGGACGACTCTCGGGGTGATCGGCGATGCGCGGCTCGAGATCGAGTAGCTCCAAGACGCGCTCCGCGCCTGCGCGCGCCTGCTGGCTGCTAGCCAACATGCCGGAGAGCAGCCGGATCGGCGCGAGGAGCTGAATCAAATAGCTGGAAAACGCTAGAAACACGCCGAGGCTGACGCGCCCCTGCAAGGCCAAGAGGCCCCCGAGCAGGAGCACTCCGAGTTGCGCAAAAGCAGGCAAGGCCTGCAAGGTAGACGAGTAGCGCGCCGTGAGACGCGTGGTGCGTAGGCGCGAGCGGAACAGCTCCCGGGCGTTGGCGATCAAGAGTGATAGCTCGCGTCCTTCTTGAGCGAAGGCTTTGACCACCCGTGCACCCGACACGGCCTCTTCCACGACGCCCGCGACGCCTCCGAGCAAGCGTTGATCGTTCCAGCTCGAAGGGAAGATGCGATCCCGGAAGCGGACCGCGAGCAGGACGAAGACGGGGACGAAAATCGCGATCACTAGGCAGAGTGCCTTCGAGAGCACGAACATCACGCTCAGCGCGACGAGCAATAGCGTCAGGTTCGCCGCCAACATGGGCACCTGATTCAGGAACATTTGAATCAACGTGACGTCGCCCGCAGCGCGCGACATCACGTCGCCTGCCGAGAGCTGGTCGTGCCGCGCGAAGTCGAGTGCGTGCAGATGGCGGTGAATGGCCAGTCGCAGATCTTGCTGCAGATCCAGGCTGGTCCTCGCGCTCAAGTAGCGTCGGAAATATTGCAAGCAAAAGCCAACGCCGCCGAGCGTGAGCAGGGCGGCGAGCCATGGCCACAACGGACGCCGGTGCGAGATGACGGCATCGTCAATCACGATCTTCTGCAGCAGGGGCAAGAGCCCCATCAAGATCTGCCCGAACACCGACAGGGCGATGCTCAGGCCGAGCGGGCCGCGATACGGCCTGACGTGGGGCGAAAGTCGCGTGAGCCAGCCGTTCATTGGCGGCTCGCGCGCCGGGACTTCCTGGCTCAAGACTCTCGCGCCGCTCGGAGCGACAGTGACCGACTCATTCTACGTCTCCGGATAAGGCGACTCCGCCGCCGACAACGGCGCGCGACGACTCGGAGTGGCTGACGGGCTCGTGGCTCGAGGCCCGTCGCGCCGCAGTGTGACGGTTTGCAGGAATGGGTAAGCCGAGGTGACCGCGCAGCGTCTCATGCTCGTAGTCACGGCGGATCACGCCACGCTCGCGTAGGATCGGCAACACCCGCTCTACGAAATCGTCGAAATCCGTCGGGTTGGAGATCCGGAAATTGAAGCCGTCTACTGCGCCCTCGCGGAACCAACGTTCCATTTCATTGGCCACCGTGAGCGGCGAGCCCACGAACGGCGAGCGTCGCGCGGCGAAGCGCCAGGCCGTTTCGCGTAGCGTGAGCTTTCCCTCGCGCGCCACGCGCTTGATCCGATCGGCTCCGCCGCGATAGCCGTTCAGGCCCAGATCACCGAGCTCCGGGAAGGGCTCGTCGAGCGGATATTGCGTGAAGTCGTGATAGTTGAATGGACGACCGAGCTGAACCAAGGCTTTTTTAAGATCGAGCTTGCCGTTGATTTCTTCTTCCCGCAGTTTAGCTTGCTCATCCGTGTCCGCGATGATCGGCACGAGTCCCGGGAATATCAGGATCTCGTTCGGGTCCCGGCCATAGCCGACGGCGCGACGCTTGATGTCCCGATAGTATTCTTGTGCCTCTTCGAAGGTCTCTTCATTGGCGTAGATGCCGTTCGCGACCCGAGCCGCCAGATCCCGTCCCTCTTCCGAGGTACCGGCCTGAAAAATCACGGGCTGGCCCTGGCGTGAACGCGAGATGTTGAGCGGTCCGCTCACCGAGAAGAACTCGCCCCGGTGATTCAAGGCATGCAGCTTGGTTTTATCGAGAAATACGCCGTTTGCCTTGTCGCGTGGAAAGGCGTCGTCCTCGTAGGAATCCCACAGGCCTTGCACGACGGCCAAGTGCTCTGCGGCACGGCGATAGCGAACCGAATGGTCGATGTGCTGCTCGAGTCCGTAGTTGCCGGCTGCCCCTTCGAGTCCAGTGGTCACTACGTTCCAACCTGCGCGACCGCGACTGATTAAATCCAGCGACCCGAATTGGCGCGCCACGTTGAAAGGCTCGGTGTACGAAGTCGTCAGCGTGGCCACGAGGCCGATGCGCTTCGTGGCGGTCGCGACAGCCGATAGCAATGTCAGCGGCTCGAGACGATTGAGAAAATGCGGGGCGGAGTCGGGAGTGATGTACGGGCTATCGACGATGAACACGAGATCGAACTTCGCGGCCTCGGCCTTTTGCGCGTTCTCGATGAACCAATCGATGTTGACGCTGGCGTCACCGGGCAAGCCCGGATGTCGCCAACCGTTTTGCGTCGTGCCGACGCCACTCAAGATCGCGCCTAGTTTCAATTGTCTTTCGGCCATCGCATCTCCGTCAGCTGTTATGTTCGTGTCGCGCAAACTCCGACCCAGCGCCGCTGGCACTGGGACCGGAAAGTGCGTTCGTTATCAAAGATCGGCGTATTGAGGCTCGTCCGCGATTAGGACGCGATCGAGCAGACGCGGGAAATCGCCATAATTGCGGACCGCGATGTGCACGGCCGCGCGGTTGTCCCAGAACGCGATCGAGCCTGGGCGCCAAGAGAAGCGGACCTGATATTCCGGCTTCTGGTACTGGGCCAAGACGAGACCGAGGATTTCGCGTCCCTCGGCCAGGTCGACGCCGATGATGTGGGGCCTTTGGGTAAAGTTGACCCACAGGATCTTCTTGCCGGTCTCGCGGTGTGTCTTCACGACCGGGTGGGCGACGATCGGATAATCATGGCCGACCCGTTGCAGCGCGGTACGAAAGTCGTGCGTTACGTGGAGCTCGCCTAGACGTTTCTTCACGTCTTCGGATAGACCCTCGTAGGCTGCTCCGGCATCCACCCAAATCGTGTCTCCACCGACCTCGGGCAGATGCACGGCGCGGAGGACGGCTCCCCAAGTGGGGACCAGACGCCAGCTCGTGTCGGTGTGGTAGCCCGCTTCTACCGTGGTTGGGTCCTTCACTCGCTCGTACTTGGCGAAGTCTTCCGCGGAGATTTTGTGAATATTGGCGATCTTTTCGTCGCGTTTCGTGTTCGGATGGACGTACAGCTTACCGAAGCGCGCGGCGAACGCGGCGTGCTGGTCGGTGTTCAGCTGTTGGTCGCGGAAGAACACGACCTTGTACTCGAGCAGCGTGCGCTTGATTTCGTCGCGCACGGCGTCCGAGATCGGTTGGCTCAGATCGATCCCGCTGATCTCGGCGCCGATCGTGGGCTCGAGGGGGCGGATGCTGAGCTCCGCTTCGGGGTTCACGAAACGCTTGAGTTGTAGTGCTGTGCTCATGGGGCTGTACCTTTCGATGTTTTTTCTCGTCTCTATCTTTCGCTATCAATGAGTCTTGGTCGTGAACTTCAAGCGCCGAGCGAAACGGCCGAAGCTTTCTGCTTGGGGGTCGACAGCGCGGCAACTGCGGCCAGGATCGGCTCCGCTTCCGTGCGCAAGAGCCAGTCCGGGTGGACGTCGGCGAAGCGGACCACGCCGTTCTGGCCGATCACGATCGCGGTGGGCTGTGGCAGCTCCCAAGTGCCGGTGCCCGTGGTCTCCCCGATCGTTTTGCCGCTTGCGATCGAGGATTTCTGCGAGGCCTCGTCGAAAGTGTACAAGATGCCGAACTGTCGCGCGAGTTGATTGCCGGGATCCGAAGCCACGGAGAAGCTCAGCGAATGCCGCTGTTTGATCGCACGCAGGCGCTCGGGGACCTGCGGACTGATCGCGACCAGGCTCGCTCCGAGTTCACGCAAGCCGGGCAGCAGATTGCGCTCGTAGTACGGCAGAGCGAGGTTACACGCGGGGCAACCTTCGAAGCGGAAGAAGATCAAGACCGCTGCGCCGCGCTCGAGCAGCTCGTTCAGCTTGACTCGGCCGCCATCGACCTCGGGCAAGTCGAACGGCTTTACCTTGTCGCCGGCCTTGACCCACTTGGAAGGATCTGCGGTGTCGACTAGCGTTTTTCGCTGGTTGATGTTGATCTGCAATTTTGCAGGGTCCATCGTCCTCACTCGCTCGGCGTGAAGGTCGCGGAAAATTTGATGAAGGGATTCTTTCTGGCTCATGGAAGTCTCCTGTGGTTCTTGCGGTTCGCTGTCTCTCAGGCGTTGTCGTGAACTGCGCTAGCCGGCGGGCGCGCGGTCGTCGCTGCCGCGCGCTGCGCTTGCTCCTTGCGCGCCGCGGTATAGCGGTTTTCCGGGATCGCTAGGCCGAGGTTGCCGCGCAGTGTGTCGGCCTCGTAGTCACGGCGAAACAGTCCGCGTGCCTGCAGGACCGGCACGACCTCCTTGCTGAATTTCTCCAGCTCGTTGGGCTCGCCGACGCCGATGTTGAAACCGTCGGCCGCGCCCAACCGAAACCAACGTTCGAGTTCATTGGCGACCGTGGTGGGCGAACCCACGAACGGTGAGTGACGCGTAGCAAAGCGGATTGCCGCCTGACGCACGGTGAGGCGTTCCTCGCGTGCCACGCGTTTGATTCGCTCTGCGTGGCTGCGGTAACCATTGGCGCCCAGGTCGCCCAAGTCTGGAAACGGATCGTCTAGCGCGTATTGAGTAAAGTCGTGATAGTTGAAGGGACGCCCGAGCTGTGCCAGCGCCTTCTTCAGATCGAGGTTTCCATTGCGTGCGGCCTGGATCGCTTGGGCATGCTCATCCGAGGCCGCGATGATCACGCTGATGCCTGGAAAGATCAGGATCTCGTCTGCGCTCCGCCCCAGAGCGACGGCACGCGCCTTGATGTCGCGGTAGAAGGCTTGCGCTTCTTCGAACGTCTCCTGACCCGTAAAGATGGCATCGGCGCTGCTGGCGGCGAGCTCTCGCCCATCCTCCGAGCCTCCGGCTTGAAAAATCACTGGCTGACCTTGCTTCGAGCGCGAGATATTCAGCGGCCCAGCAACCGAGAAAAATTCGCCCCGGTGATTTAAGGCGTGTTGCTTGCTTCGATCGAGGAAATCCGCGCTGTGCTTGTCTCGGCTGAAGGCGTCGTCTTCGTAAGAATCCCACAGCCCGCGCACGACCGAGAGGTGCTCTTTGGCCCGCCGATAGCGGACAGCATGTGGGAAGTGCTGCTCGCGCCCGTAGTTGCCGGCCGCGCCCTCCAGGCCCGTGGTGACGACGTTCCACCCCGCGCGGCCGCCGCTGATCAAATCGAGCGATGCAAACGCGCGGGCCACGTTGAACGGCTCGTTGTACGAGGTCGTGAGCGTGGCCACGAGCCCAATGCGCGTGGTGGCGCCTGCCACGGCCGCCAACAAGGTCAACGGCTCGAGCCGGTTCAAAAAGTGCGGTGCAGAATCCGGCGTGATGTACGGGCTGTCGACGATGAAGACGAAGTCGAATTTGGCCGCTTCGGCGCCCCTCGCTCCGTCCTTGTACCAATCGATGTTGACGCTGGCGTTGCTCGGCACACCGGGCTGCTTCCAGCCGTCCTGTGTCATGCCGACGCCCTGAAGGATGGCGCCCAGCCGCAATTGCCTATTCGACATCTTGATTCTGCTCCAGATTGACTAGCAAAAATATCGAGTCTGAAAATCCAGCCATCAGCTGGCGACGGCTCTCGTGGCGTCCCGCTTGGCCACCAAGTCATGTACCAAGGGCAGGAGATCGCGGCCGTACTGGATGGCGTCTTCGAGCGGCTCGAATCCGCGGATCAGGAAGTGGTCGATGCCGAGATCGTAGTAGTCGAGCAGCGCATCGGCGACCTGCTCGGGTGTGCCCACGAGGCCCGTCGAGTTGCCTTGGGCGCCTCCGACGGCGGCGAGGCCGGTCCACAAGCGCTTGTCGGTGCGATAGCCGTGGGCTGCGGTCTGTAGCAGACGCTGCGAACCCACGTTCACCGGCTCGTGCCCGCTGGTCGCGACGCCCTTCTTTTCACGGATCGCACGCACCTGTTCCACGATTTCGTCCGCGCGCTTCCAAGCGGCTTCTTCAGTGCCAGCAATGATCGGACGCAGTGACATGCTGAAACCCGGAATGCGACCGTAACGCGCAGCAGAGGCACGCACGCGCGCCACGAGTTCACGAGTTTGCGCGTGGGTCTCGCCCCAATACGCGTAGACGTCGGCGTGTCGGCCAGCGACGTCGATCGCTTCGTCCGAGGCGCCGCCAAAAAAGATCGGCAGATTGCTTGGCTTTACGGCGCTGAAGCCTTGGCGGACGTTGTAAAAACGGCCGCTGTGGTCGAATGGTTGCTCGGCGGTCCACTCCTGCTTGAGCACACTCAGGTACTCGTCCGTGCGCGCGTAGCGCTGGGTTTTGTTCGAGGTGTCGCCGTCTTTGGCCATTTCTGCATCGGCGCCGCCGGTGATGATGTGCACGGCGACGCGACCCTCACTGAGCTGGTCGAGGGTCGCGAGTTGGCGCGCGGCGAGCGTTGGCTGGGTAAAGCCAGGACGATGTGCAATCAGAAAGCCGAGCTTACTGGTGATCGCCGCCGCGTGCGCCGCGACAATCTGGCTCTCGGGCGACGAGGAGCCGAAGGGGATCAGCACACGATCGAAGCCACCAACTTCTTGAGCCTTTGCTGCGGCCTCGACGTGGCGCCGATCGATCTGACGACCGAAGTCAGGATAGATCTCCGAGCTGTTGTTGAAGCCGATGTAGCCAATGAATTTTACGCTCATGGTCGTGTCTCCCGTTCTCGTCAGACGACGAAGAATCCGTGTGTGCCGTCCCGTTCCAGTTGCTCGACGAGCCGGAACTCCCACTCCAAGTACGCGCGCATCGCAGCGGGGGATGAATCCGTGCCTTCGTACGGACGTTTGTAGCGACCCTTGTTCGCGCGCGGCGGCAAACCCTGTGGGTCTTGGCCGGCGACGCGGCCCTCTGAAGCGCCGTCGATCACGTAGACTTCCCAAGCCATTTGCGAAAGCCACGACGCGGTCATGTCGGCGCGTGCGCCGAGCTCATCGCTCAGCACGACGCGCGCGCCGCGTACCGGTGCGAAGAAGTCCGTTTCTTGGACCAGCTGACCCCCCGGCGCGCTGCGAAAGCCCGGTAGGTGTCCCGCTAGGTATTCCTCCGGCGTGCGCACGTCGAATTGATACAAGGTGCGCGTGCTGTCTTCGTTCAAGCGCGCGAGCTCGGCCCAGCCGATGTGCCGCACGCCGCAGCGATAGGCGACCTCGCGGGCTTTGCGGCGCGCCTCCAGGATGCCCTTCGTGGTGAGCTCCAGCGCGCGGCGTTCCTGGCTGGATTCGAGCGCTTGTCCTGCCAATTTCCAGCCGATTGTGCCATTTCGCAGCGCGACGACCCGGTTTGGAAGACCGGCATTGATCAGCGACTGTGCTCCGATGATGCTGCGAGTCCGTCCGGCGCAATTGACGATGACGGTCGTCCGCGCATCGGGCGCGACGGTGGGAACTCTCAGCACCAGCTCCGCCCCGGGAACGCTCGTGCCCGTCGGAATGCTCATCGTCTGATATTCTTCGAAGCGACGCGCATCGACGATGGCGATGTCTGCCCCTTGCTCGATCAGTGCTCCGACTTCTTCAGCTGATAGCGACGGGGTGTGTCGTCGATGCTCGACCAGCTCGCCGAATGCCTTGCTGTACGAGTTGACGTCTTCGAATAGCTCGAAACCAGCGGCCTTCCACGCCGCTAGGCCGCCTTGGAGCAGCGCCACGCGGCTGTAACCCAGTTGCTGGAACTTTTCCCTCCCGCGCTCGGCATCGCCTTCGTCGCCGTACAACACGACCAGCGTGTCTTTTCGAGGGATGCGTACGGGGGCCTCCAGCTCGATACGATCGAGTGGCAATTGGGCTGTGAACAAAGGGTGACCGAGCGCGAACGAGGCTTCCTCGCGCAGATCAACCAAGGCGAGTTCCTGCCGCAGCAGCAAGGTCGCTCGGACCTCATGAACCGAAAGTGATGTACTCATGACGAGGGCGACCTGTCCCACAGATTGGGGATGTTCTTGTTGGCATACCCGGACACGAAGCGTTTGGGTGTACCGAGCGCGTCGTAGGTGGCGCGTTCGACCGCGCCGATATTGCCGCCGTAAACGTGAATGCTGATCGAAGTGCGATCTCGCTCACCGTTCGCGACGCGATGCACATCGCCAATGCGCGGCGACACTGCGGCTACAGTGCCCGCAACCAGCCGCTCCGGCGGTCCGGCCGGGACTAAAGTGCCTGCACCATCGCGTACGAAGGCCTCATTGAGTTCTGAGCCTCGCAGGACGCCGACCAGTCCCCAGACTCGATGATCGTGCACAGGCGTGGCCTGTCCGGGGCCCCACACGAAGCTGACCACCGAGAAGCGCTCGGAGGGGTCGCAGTGCAGCAAATATTGCTGGTAACGAACGGGATCGGGCTTGGCATACTCCGCGGGCAGCCAGTCGTCGTGTGCGACGAGGTCTGAAAGCAAGGCCGTGCCTCGGTCCAGGATGGTTGGCTCGTCGCTCGCCTTTTCGACGAGCTCGGTGAAACCCAGCACCAACACGCGCAGGCGCGCCAGGTTGTTGGCCGAAAAGAACGGCGCGACGCCAGTCATGTCCAGTCCAGTCAACCCATGGCTGCGATACGCGGGCGTTCGCGTTTCGCGACCGTCTCGCGCAGCAGCGGCAGCAGGTTACGACCGTAGTCGATGGCATCTTCGAGGGGGTCGAAGCCTCGAAACAAGAACTTGTTGACGCCCAGATCGTAGTAATCGAGCAAGGCGTCGACCACTTGCTCGGGGGTACCGACGAGCGAGGTCGAGTTGCCCTGGGCGCCTGTCAGCTTGGCGATCTCGGTCCACAGTCGCTTGTCGCGGATCGCCCCGCCGCTGGCGGTTTGCTGCAGCCGTTGCGAGCCGGTGGACTCGTTCTTGGCAGGACGAAACAGGCTGACCGTGCCTTGCTCTTTCAGCGCCTTGGCTTCGGTCAGAATTCGCTGCGCGCGGTTCCATGCCTCTTCTTCCGTGCGTCCGAGAATCGGTCGGAGTGAGAGGCTGAAACCGATGTGATCTTGGCGCCCATGCGCCGTCGCCGAGGCTCGCACCTTGGCCAAAGTCTCAGCGACGCCAGCTAGGGTCTCACCGAATAGCGCGTACACGTCGGCGTGCTTGCCTGCGACGCGGATGGCTTCGTCCGATGCGCCGCCGAAAAATATCGGCAAATGCGGGTGTTGCACAGGCTTCACCGCCGCGAAGCTGTCCTTCACCGTGTAGTACGGACCCTGGTGATCGAATGCGACCGTGCTGGTCCAGGTCTTCTTCAGTACATCGAGGTAGTCGTCGGTGCGAGCGTAGCGTTGCTCCTTGGTTAGAAAGTCGCCATCGCGGGCTTGCTCGCCGTCCGAGCCACCGGTGATGATGTGCACTGCCAGGCGGCCGTCGCTGAACTGGTCGAGGGTTGCCAGTTGGCGGGCCGCCAACGTCGGCACGACGAAGCCGGGTCGGTGTGCGAGCAGGAATTTCAGTCGCGTGGTTTTCGTCGCTGCATAGGCCGCCACCTGAAAACCGTCCGGTGCAGAGCTGTGGTAGCCAATCAGCACGCGGTCAAAGTTCCCGTTCTCATGGGCAAGCGCGAGGGCGCCAAGGTAGCTCTTGTCGATACCCGGGCCGGCCGGCGCGTGCGTCTCTGACGCATATTGCGTGGAGATTAGGCCGAGCACTTCGAGATCGTTGTCGGGTCGAGTCATTGCGGCGCTCCCGGGCGTCAGTTGATCGTCAGCACCGACAGCTTGGTGATGCCTGCGCGGTCGATGGCAGACATGGTCTTGGCGACGATGCCGTAGCTCGAGGCTTCGTCTGCGCTCAGATGCACGATCAGGTCGGGCGCGACCGCACGGCGGCCCTTCAAGAGCGGCTCCAGCGTGGAGAGCGAAACCTCTGTTTTGTCGATATATACCTTGCCTTTGGCGTCGACACTCACGGTCACGGCCGGCTTCGGCTCGGTCGGTGCGCGCGTGGAAGTCTGCGGCAGCTGCACCTTGATCGCGTTCGTCAACAACGGCGCGGTGACGATGAATACGACGAGCAGCACGAGCATCACGTCCACCAACGGCGTGACGTTGATCTCGCTGACGATTTCGTCGCTGTCACCCAAACTCATCGCCATCAGGCGCTCGCTTCCTGGCCGATGGCCAAGTTCGGGTCACTGCGACGCTGCGATTCGGGCGCGACGCGGATGAAACTCCGTACCGCGTGGCCGATGAAGGTGTTGCTGAAGTCCTCGAGATCGCCGACCAGTGATTTCAGGCGACGCAAGAAGAAGTTGTAGGCAATCAGTGCTGGCACGGCGACGGCGATCCCGACGGCGGTGGCCTCGAGTGCTTCCCCGATCGGACCTGCCACGACCTCCAGGCTCGCAGAGCCGGAGCCACCAATGCGCTGCAGCGCGTGAATGATACCGAGCACGGTGCCGAACAAGCCGACGAAAGGCGAGGTCGAGCCGATGCTGGCGAGTACGGGCAAGCCGATTTCGACGCCCTTTTTCTCGCGCTGAAGCTGCTGAATCAAGCGACGCTCCAGCAGATCTCGGCGAATTGGCAGCTCGACCGAGCCGCCGTCCGTGTCTTTGCCGCTGGTCTGCCAGGAGTCGAGGCCTGCTTGGGCCACCCGTGCCACCGGGCCTGCGTATTTGCTGAGCTCGTCGGCGCTGGGCAGCCCGCTGGTCTTCTCGAAGGTGCGGTAGAAAGCGTGTGTCTGGCGGCTGAGGCGAAAGTTCTGCAACACCTTCACGATCACGATCGCCCACGTGAGGGCCGACGCGGCGATCAGGAGAATGAACGTACCCTTGACGATATAGAGCGTAACTGCGTCTGACATGGTGAGATTGGCTCCGCGGTTTTATTGGAGTTTGAATTGAACGGGGAAGGTCACGGCTCCAGCGACCGGGCTTCCTCCCTGGGTTGCCGGCACGAAGGTCCAGGTCTTCGCCGCCGAGACTGCAGCGTCATCCAACACCGAGTGACCCGAGCTCTTCTGAATCGAGACCGTGCCCACGCGTCCGTTCGGCAAGACTTGGGCGCGGAGGACGACAGTGCCCTCCCACTCCTCCCGCCTGGCGAGGCGGGGGTATTCGAGCCCCGGTTTGCGCGCGAAGTCAGCGCCGACTTTCGCCTGGATCACCGGTGCTGGAGGAGGCGGCGGGGGTGGCGGGGGTGGCGGCGGCGCCAGAGCGGGCGCAGGTCCGGGGTTGCCCGTGCCCGGCGGCGTTGGTTCGAGCAGCCCTTCGTCGCTCGACGGGAGGCTGCTGTTGTCTGGTTGTGCTGCCGGAGCTTGCGCGACAGGGGCTTGGCTTTGAACGCGAGGGACCGGCTTGTCTGCTGGTGGTGGTGGTTCTGGAGGTGGGTCAGGTTCCTTGAGCTTCGGCTCTTCGATCACAGGCGGAGCAAGCTCGATCTCGACTTGTGACGAGACGAAGCGTGTCACCTGAGGTGTCACGTTGTTGTGAATCTTTAGATAGAGCGCGAGGTGAAGCGTGAGCGAACCCGCGAATACCACCCACTCCAGTGCTCGGCGCGAAGAGCGCACCCCTGGATCGAGCGAGATCGCAAAGAACGAGGGGTTCGTGCTGTCTCTCGCCGAGCTTTCTTGCCCCGAGAGCTCGCTTGCCTCAATTGCCTCCGATTCAGCCATGAACGCTTCCTGTCGATTTCCGATCGCGCCTGGGGCGCTCGACTCGAGCGCTGGGCGCGATGTCGCACCTGCAACGCGAAGGAGTATGCAGAGCCTTCCAATCCAATGTCAAGGACGAATGTCTTGTCGAGTAGACGTCTCTCTTGGTAGACTCGGGTGACGAAGTGCGCCATGGCCGGCTTCGGCTGCTCCCGAGAACTCGGCTGATACTGGGCGGTTCGACGAGCATCGCCCACGTCCAGTGTCTTCCGTTCTGAGTTTTCCCCGGGTGTCACTGTTGCTGTCTATTTTAATAGACTAGCGGGTGGGTCGCAGGTAAAACCCTCCCAGATGCGATTCGAGCTGCGCCTGTTTCTGTTCGCCTGCGCCCTGTCGGTGGGGCTCTCTGCTTGCGGTAAGCACAGCGGTGAGGCGAGCGCGCGCGAGTCGTCGAGCCCGCTCAAGAGTCAGCCGCACGTCGGAGGTGAGCTGGTATTTGGGTTCGATGGCGCTTCGAACACGCAGTTCGCGCTCGATCCGCACAAGTCTGCCTTTGCGCCGCATGCGCGCATCATCCGCTCGATCTTCGACAGCCTGGTGGTCCTGCTGCCGGGCCATCAGTTCGGCCCCTGGCTGGCCAAGAGCTGGGAGATCTCGGGCGACGGACTCAGTTATACGTTCCATCTGCGCGATGACGTCAAGTTCCACGACGGAACTCGCTTCGATGCGGCGGCGGTCAAATACAACCTCGACCGCATCAAGACGCCCAAGAACGCATTCTATGCGTTGTCGGACATCGGAACCTACGAGTCGGCGAAGGTAATCGATGACTTCACCGTGCAAGTGCAGTTTTCGCGGCCGTATGCCGCATTTCTCGCCAACCTCTCCAAGCCGAGTTTGGGCATCGTCTCGCCCGCGGCCGCCGAGAAATTCGGCGAAGCGTTTCCGCTCAATCCGGTCGGTACGGGCCCGTTCAAGTTCAAGTCGATGACGCCAGGGACCGAGATCGCGCTCGAGCGAAACCCGGACTACCACTGGGGGCCGGCCGGGTCGGTTCACGACGGCCCCGCCTGGCTCGAGCGCTTGACGTTCAAGAACGTGCCCGAAGAAGCCACCCGGGTCGCCGTGCTCGAGAACGGTCAGGCGGGCGCGGTCGATCTCATTCCCCCGCAGAACCTGGTGCAACTGCGGGCATCGCAGAAATTCCGTGTGGTCGAGCGCGAACTGCTCAACCACAACTATTCTTTGTATCTGAACATTCTGCGCGCGCCCTGGAACGATGCGCGAATGCGCCGGGCGTTCAAGCTCTCGTTGGACGTCGACGCCGCAGTCAAGACCATCTACCTCGGCACGGCGGTGCGCGCTTGGGCGCCTTTGTCCCCTTCGATCCTCGGCTACGACAAGTCCCTGGAGGGCTCATGGAGGCCCGACCGCGCTGCGGCCAGCCGCACGCTCGAGGAGCTGGGCTGGAAACTCGGAGCGGACGGCATTCGTGAGAAGGACGGTAAGCGCTTGACGATTTCCTTTTTGGACACGCAAGGAAATAGAGAAAAGCGGCTCGATCTGATCACGATCTTCCGCCGTCAGCTGCACGATACGGGCTTCGATTTGCACGTGGACAACGAACCACAGGGCTCCTACTTGGACAAGGCGGGCTCAGGCGACTTCGATCTGGTTGCCGGCAGCCTATTTGCTCCGGACCCGGACGTGCTCCGTCGCATTTACGCGCCCGACAAACCGACACTTCTGGCGGTCTTCAAGGGCACGGACCCAGAGCTCCGGCGCTTGCTGGTTGCCGGCTCGGAGGCGCTACAACCGGAGGAGCGCGTGAAGCTCTACAGTCAAGCGCAGCGGCTCATCATCGATCAGACCTACTCCATTCCGGCCTACGTCTTGACCTACACGGTAGCCGCCGCAAATAACGTCCAGGGGCTCCTGATCGACGTGCATGGGTTTCCCGTGTTCAACGACACTTGGCTGCAATAAGCGCCGATTTCAACATGCTTCGTCGTATCGTGGAACGGTTTTTGGTCTCGCTGGGCGTCATCTTCGGCGCAGTGACGTTGATCTTCCTGGTGCTCAATTGGCTGCCCGGCGATGCGGCGACCTTGATCGCGGGAGAAGACGCCAGTCCAGATACGGTCCACCACTTGCGCGTAAAGCTCGGAACGGATCGTCCCTTGGGCGACCAATATCGTTCATACCTGAACGGGGTGATCCACGGTGATCTCGGCACTTCGTTCGTGACACGTGAGCCGGTGGTACGCAGGCTCGCAGCTCAACTACCGTCCACGCTGACGCTGACGTTCTCGGCCTGCTCGGTAGCTATTTTGCTCGGTGTCGGGCTCGGTGTCCTGTCGGTGCTGTACCGCGGTCGCTGGCTCGATCAGGTGATCCAATCGCTTTCGCTGTTCGTCCATTCGATGCCCTCGTTTTGGCTAGGAATGTTGATGATTTTGCTGTTTTCGGTCAGGCTCGGTTGGCTGCCCGTGATCGGCAACGGGGGGCTATTGCCTTTGGTGTTGCCGGTTGCGACGTTGGGCATCTGGCTCAGCGTGCCGCTGCAACGCATGGTGCGGGACGGCATGCTCGACGGGCTGCATGAGCCGTACGTGACCACGCTGCGGGCCAAGGGCCTCGGCGAGCGACGTATCTTCTACGTGCACGTGCTGCGGAACGCGGTCACGTCGACCATCACCCTGCTCGGTGTGCTCGTGGGCGAATCGTTGTCGAACGCGGTCATCATCGAGACTCTGTTCGCGCGCCAGGGGATTGGCCGCACCACGGTCGAGGCGATTGGTCAGAAGGACATCCCGGTTGTGCAGGGCGCGATTCTGATCTCGTCGGTGGCGTACGTCGTGGTCAACTTACTCGTCGACCTTTCCTATACTTTGATCGATCCACGCACGCGCCTCGTCACCTCGAAAGGAACGCGATGAAGTCTGCTGTCGACCGGCTCGTGAGCGCGTCACCGCGCGCTGTTCCAGAGATGATATTCGAGGCTGCGGTGCTGGAACCGTCGAGCTCACCGACGCTCAGCGGCGTCCCGCGCGCAGCGCGCAGCCGCACGACCGAGCGGCTGAAACCGAGCCGCTTGAGTCAATTGCGTCTTTCGGACCTGCTGTTGCCGGTCGCCCTGAGTTTGCTCTTGTTCGTGGCTGTGTGCGCTGCGTTTCCAGCGCTGATCGCCCCGTACTTGCCGACCGACATGCAAACTGACGCCATCCTTTCGGAGCCGGCTCGAGCGCATTGGTTCGGCACCGATCAGTTCGGGCGCGACGTATTTTCGTTGGTGGTTTATGGCGCGCGCCAATCGGTCTTGATCGGCGTCTTTGCCGTTTTGATCAGCTGCAGCGTCGGAGTATCGATCGGACTTTTGGCTGGCTACGCCGGAGGCTGGCTGGACACCGCGCTGATGCGCTTCATCGACATGTGGATGGCGATCCCGAACATACTGCTCGCGATAGCGCTTTCCACCGTGCTCGGTCCGAGCTTGGTCAACACCATCTTTGCCATCAGCATCACGACCATTCCGAGGTACGCGCGCGTTCTGCGCGGCCAGGCGCTCGCGGTGCGCGGCCGTCCGTTCATCGAGGCGTCGCGGGCCGCGGGCGCGTCTCACTTTGCCATTTTGCGCCGGCACATCCTTCCCCACTGCTCCGCTCAGATTATGGTGCTGGCGACGTTGGGGATCGGCACCGCCATCTTGATCGGGGCTAGCCTCAGCTTTCTCGGACTCGGGGTCAACGATGAGCGGCCGGACTGGGGCTACCTACTCACGCAAGGGCGCGGGTACCTGACGGTTGCCTGGTGGACCGTGACCTTCCCGGGGCTTGCCATCACGTCCCTGGTCGTGTCCGTAAATCTGCTGGGGGATGGCCTACGCCGGCGCCTCGATCCCCGCAGCGCGCCGCGCTGAGTCCTGGAGTCGACCATGAATTTGGCCACGGTAGATCTGACGTCGGCGCGCAAGGTGCCAGTAGCTCCGCTTCTGCGAGTCAGCGGGCTGGCCATCAACTTCGGAGGTCTGAAGACCCCGATGGGCGCAGTCGACGATGCGAGCTTCGATGTCGCACGCGGCGAGACGGTGTGCTTGGTCGGCGAGTCAGGTTGCGGCAAGACCGTGACGGCTTTGTCCCTATTGCGACTCGAGGTGCACCGCCACGGCCGAATCGCGGCGGGGGAAATCCTGTTCGACGGTCAGGGTCTCGTCGAGATGGGAAGGCGAGAGCTGGATCAGCTGCGCGCTCAGCGCATTGCGATGATCTTTCAAGAGCCGATGACGGCTTTCGATCCCGTGTTCAGCATTGGCGAGCAGATCGTCGAGACGATTCTGCGTCACGAGCGCGTCAGCCGCGCCGAAGCCTGGCAGCGGGCCGTGCGCCTACTCGAACGTGTGCACATTCCAGATGCGGACTTGCGCATGAAGCAGATCCCCGAGGAGCTCTCGGGCGGCATGCGACAACGCGCCATGATCGCCATGGCGCTAGCGTGCAAGCCAGATCTGTTGATTGCAGATGAGCCCACCACGGCCCTGGATGTCACGATTCAAGCGCAGATTCTGGCACTGCTCAAAGAGTTGCAACGCGAGGAAGGCATGGCCATCCTGCTCATCACCCACGATCTCGGTGTTGCGGCAGAGATGGCCGATCGCGTCGTCGTGATGTATGCGGGCCGCATCGCCGAGCAAGCATCGGTCAACGAATTGTTTGCCCGGCCGTTGCATCCATACACCCGGGGTTTGCTGCGGTCTTCAGTGCTTCCCACGGGTGAGAGGCGGGGCACGCGGCTCGCCGCCATCCCGGGGTCGATGCCTCGTTTGGACGAAATGCCGGATGGTTGCCGCTTCCATCCGCGCTGCTCGCTTGCGAGCGAGCAATGCCGTAAACAGGCTCCACTGCTTCAGCGAGTCGGCAGCAGCCAACGTGACGTCTCGTGCTGGCACGCGTTCGAGCCAGACCCGATCGAACGCGTCCGGTTGCCGATTGTACCCAGCGCGGGCGCGGCAGAAGGCGCGGCAGCGAGCGCGCCGGATTCGAGCGATCCACTGGTGGAAGTGCTTCATGTGACGAAGACCTTCGACACGCGCCGCGGGCTGTTTGCCGGCGGCCGTCGCGTGCGCGCGGTGGACGACTTTTCGCTCGCCGTTCAGCCGGGCGAAACTCTTGGCCTGGTGGGTGAGTCGGGTTGCGGCAAATCGACTTTGGGGCGGCTGCTATTGCAGTTGGACACGCCCAGCAGCGGTGAAATTCGCTTTCAGGGGCGCAGTTTGTTCGGGCGCAGCCGGGCCGACAAGAAGCGTATACGCCGCGACATGCAGATGATCTTCCAGGATCCGTATGGCTCGATCGATCCGCGTTGGACCGTCGGCGATGTCATCGCGGAGCCGCTCGTGTCTTTCGAAAAGCCTGACCGAGTGACGCTCCGGAACCAAGTCGACGAGCTTTTGACCTTGGTCGGTTTGCAGCCTTCTTACCGCACGCGCTACGCCCACGAATTCTCGGGTGGGCAGCGGCAACGCATCGGCATTGCACGCGCGATCGCGCTGCGCCCGAAATTCATCCTAGCCGATGAGGCCGTTTCCGCCCTCGATCTCTCGGTACAAGCGCAGATCATCAACCTGTTTCTCGACTTGCGAGAGCGCCTGGGCCTGACCTGCCTGTTCATTGGCCACGGCCTGCATTTGGTGCGTCACGTGTCCGATCGCGTGGGCGTAATGTACCTCGGTCGATTGGTCGAAGTGGCGCCCGCCGAGGAGCTGTTTCTGAGACCCGCGCATCACTACAGTCACGCCTTGTTGGCCTCCAGTCCGATCCCCGATCCGACTCGGCGGCGCGAATTCGTCGCACCGCTCGGCGAGCTCCCATCGCCGACCGCGCCGCCGTCGGGCTGCCACTTTCACCCTCGCTGCCCAGCCGCCAGCGAGCGTTGCCGGAGCGAGGTGCCCGCGCTGCGAGAGCTCGAGCCGGGCCGCTCCGTCGCCTGCCACTTTCCGCGCTGATCACCAAGAAGGAGTCCGACCATGACCGCCGCTGCTGTTGCCACCTTGTTCCCTGCCGTGCCCGTCCGCACACCGGACGCCGAGGTCGACGCGCAATTCGTCGAACGTTGGTCGCGTCGCGCGATCTCCGAGCGACCTCTCACTCTGGGGCAGATCCAGTCGCTGTTCGAGGCCGCGCGCTGGGCACCTTCCGCCAGCAACCTACAGCCCTGGCTGTTCGTATACGAAAGCCGTCCGGAATCGCTCGCGCGCGCCCGTGAGCTACTCTTGCCAACCAATCAGCGCTGGGCCAACCGCGCGCCGCTCTTGGTGTTCGTGTTCGCGCGCAAGCGTCACCCGGAAACGCTCGCGCCGCTCAGGACGGCCGCGTTCGACACGGGCGCGGCCTGGCAATCGCTCGCGCTGCAAGCGCACAAACTCGGGCTTTCGACGCGAGCTATGGGCGGCATTCGTCACGATCGGGTCCACGAGGCGCTGGGCGTGCCCGCGGAGGATTTCGAGTCCGTGATCGGCATTGCCATCGGCTATCCTGGTGAGCGCCATGAATTGCCGGACGATTTGCATGAGAAGGAGGAGCCCAACGCTCGCAAGCGCGTCTCGGAGTTCGCTTTCGAGGGCCGGTATTCGTCGCCTTGATTCGTGTCGAGGCGCGGGTCATGGGGCGCGCTGAGCCCGCACGGCTCGGGAGGCGAGCGTGGCTAGTCGCATCCGCTCGCGCGGGAGCGACGGTGCTACTGACGTCCGCCAGAGGTCACGCCGGACCCAATCCGCAACCGGACCAGGTCGCGTTGGCGGCGTCGCCTCGGATCAACGTCTCACTGAACGAGAGCGCATACGGTCCGTCGCCGCGTGTGCTTCAGTCGTTGAGAGTCGAGCTTCACGGACTCGAGCGGTACACGGGCGCTGAAGCAGGAGCCTTGGCCCGTCAAATCGCGGAGCTCGAGGGCGTCGCGGAAGAGCAGGTGCTGCTCGGCGAAGTGCTCGAACCGCTCGGACTGCAGCTGGGTCTAGAGGGTGGGAGCGGCGGCGAGTTCTTGTATAGTGAGCCTGGCTACACGGCGTTGATTGACGCGGCGCGCCCCGTGGGCGGCATCGCATTGCCGGTCGCCCTGAACGGCCGCCAAGAGAACGACTTGCCTGCGTTTGCTGCCAAGTTGAATCGCAGGACGCGAGCCGTATTTCTGGTCAACCCGCACAATCCATCGGGCACCGTGAGCGATGCTTCCGAGCTCAAGGCGGCGGTGCGCGAATTTGCCAAAAAAACACTGGTCGTGGTCGACGAGGCCTACCTGGACTACCTCGATGACTGGCAGGCGCGCAGCCTGGTCGAGCGGGTGCGGGCAGGCGAAAACGTGATCGTCTTCAGGACCTTCTCCAAGCTGCATGGCCTCGCGGCACTCCCGTTGGGTTACGCGATTGCGCCGCGAAAGCTGGCCGACACGCTTCGTCTTCGCGGTCTCGGCAGTGCTCGCTCGTTGAACCGATTGGCGGTGCGGGCGGCCGCCGCCAGCCTGCACGATCCGGCATACCTCGCTCGGGTAAGGGCGCAAGTCAGGGTCGAACGTACCCGCTATCACGGCGTCCTGTCGGACCTGAAGCTACGCTACAGCGCCGCTCAGGCGAGCTTCGTCTTCTTCGAGTGCGCCCGCTCACAGCCGGAACTCGCGGCCGCACTCGCTGCTGAAGGGATCGACATCGGTCGCGCCTTCCCGCCACTCTTGAATTGGACGCGCATCTCGATCGGTCTACCGGCGGAGAACCAACGCGTGCACGCCGCGCTGCGCCGGGCTCTTGCTTAGTCGAGCGCACTCAGAGCGCAATTCGCGTTCAAGTCGCTGGCCAACCAATGTCCTGCATAGTAGACGTAGCGGCGGTCTTGCATGACATCCTCGTCCGCCAGTTTGGGCCTCGATCTGCCGGCTCCGGGCGCCCAGGGCTCGGGCGCGGCCCTGTTGCTGAGTGCTCTACGCGCCCAGTACCGCCCGGCACTGTTCGGGATTTCGGCGGGCGTGGCCTGGAGCCTGGCCAAACTGACGGCCCCGACGCTCGTCCGCCGAGGCATCGACCTCGGCATTCGTGGCCGTGATGGTCGGCAATTGGCCGTCGCCGTCGGCGGTCTCTTGTTTGTCGGGTTGCTCCAGGCCGCCTTGGCGGGGTTTCGCCGCTACTTCGCGATCTCTTTGGCAGCGCGCGTCGAAACTGACCTACGCGCTCGTCTGTTCGTGCACGTGCTGCGACTAGACTTGGCTTTTCATGCGCGCAGCCCAGGGGGGCAGCTGGTATCGCGCTGTGCCTCCGATCTGCAGCAAATCCAACAACCCTTCGCCAGCGTGCCGATGACGGTTTCGAACGCCATCATGCTGCTTGGTTCGGCCAGTCTGCTCGTGCGCATCGACGCCTGGCTGGCGTTCGCAGCGTTGACGCCGGCGCTGCTCATCTTTCTGGTCGCTCGCAACTTCACGACTCAGCTCGCTCCGCGTGCGCAAGCCCTGCAGCACGCCGTGGGTAGGCTCGCCAGCATGATTCAAGAAGCCATTTCTGGCATCCGTGCGATCAAGGGGCTCGGGCTCGAGCGCGTCGAGCGCGAGCGAGTCCGGTCGCAGGCGGAGCAGGCCTATGGGGCTGCACTGCGCATGAATGAAACGCGCGCGAGATTCATGCCTCTGATCGAATTCTTGCCGGCGCTCGGGCTCGTGTCCGTGCTGTGGCTCGGCGGACAGCGCGTCGCGGCTGGCAGCATGACGGTGGGTCAGCTCGTCCAGTTCAATTACTACCTTTTGATGCTGGTCGGGCCTCTACGTATCACCGGCATCACCGTGGCGCAATTTCAACGCGCGACCGTGTCGGCCGAGTTGATCCAGTCCCTGTTATCGACGAAAGCGACGATCAACGACGCGGGCCCGGCCCTGTGCGCAGCGCGCGCGAGCATCGACGGCTACGCGGTTCGTGCGCAGGTCCTCACTCCGCCCGGCGGAGGGGAAGTGCTGTTCGAGTCGGTCGACTTTGGCTATGGCGATGGGAGCGCCCTGCTGTGCGGGCTCGATCTCCGAATTCGGGCCGGCGAAACCGTGGCGCTCGTTGGCGCAACGGGCTCCGGAAAAACCACGCTGACCGCGCTGATCGCGCGCTTCTACGACGTGAGTAGAGGGCGTGTGCTGCTCGATGGCGTCGACGTCCGCCAACTCCCGCTGCGCGACGTGCGATCCAGCGTCGGGATGGTCTTCGAAGATGCGCTACTTTTCTCCGGCTCGATCCGCGACAACATCGCGTTTGGTGCTCCCGACGCTCGCGACGACGACGTCGAACGCGCGGCCCGCGCCGCCGGCGCTCACGATTTCATCGTCGAGCAGTCCACGGGCTACCTCACCCTGGTAGGTGAGCGGGGTTTGAGCCTCTCCGGCGGCCAGCGCCAGCGCATCGCGCTCGCCCGAGCGCTCTTGACCAATCCCCGGGTGCTCGTGCTCGACGCTGCGACCAGCGCGGTCGACGCTGCCAAGGAGGACGAGATCCGGAGCGCGCTCGAACTCGTGTTGCGCGGCAGAACCACCATCCTGATTGCGCATCGCGCGGCTTCTTTGCGGCTTGCTGACCGCGTGTTGCTGCTGGACGGCGGCCGCATCGCGGACGCGGGCAGCCATGTCGAGCTACTCGAAAGGAGCGCTAAATATCGCCAGATCTTGGCGACTACTCGCGAATCCGGGCTCGATCAGCCGTTGCCCGCAGCACTGGGACTTGCCGATGTCTGAGGCAAAGAGCAAACCGATCTTGCGGCGTGCACTGAAACGGTTGGCGCGCTCGTGGTTCGAAGCCGCGCTGGCCGTGCTTTTGCTGGTCGGCACCACGCTCTGTGCGCTCTCGGGTCCGTGGATCTTGCGCTACGCAGTCGACCATGGCCTGCGCGATGGTCATCCTGATCTGCACGTCATCCGCAGCGCAAGTTTGGTCTTCCTGGGCCTGGCCACGTCCTCGGTCGTGATGAGCCGTTCCCACACGAGGCTCACGGGCCGAGTCGGAGAACGCTTCGTTCGCGATCTGAGGCAAGACGTCTTTTCGCATCTGCTGTCGATGTCGGTGCGCTACTTCGATCGTCACCAACGTGGCCGCTTGGTGGCCCGTCTGACCTCGGACATCGACGCTCTCCAAGACTTGATCCAGTTGGGCCTCGTGCAGTTCGTGCAAAGCCTGCTCACGCTCGGCACTTTGCTGGTCCTGCTTTTGCTCTTGTCGTGGAAGCTGAGCCTCTTCAGTCTATTGCCCCTGCCCGTGCTGGTCGTGCTGACGCGCAGCTTTCAGCGACGTTCGCGCGCGGCATACCTGGAGGTGCGTGAACGAGTCAGCGCCACCACCTCAACCTTGGTGGAGAATCTGGCTGGTGCGAAGGTGGTGCAAGCGTTTGGCCAGGAGCAACCGCGCATCGATCGCTTCCTCGGCGAGAACCAGGCGCAGCTCGACGCCAACCTGGCGGCGGTGAGAATTCAAGCTCGCTACCTGCCCGTCGTCGAGCTCACCACTGCCCTGTGCACCGCGCTCGCGATCGGCGGGGGTGGCTGGTTGGTCCTACACGCGCAAGCCAGTTTGGGAACGGTCAGCGCGTTTGCGTTGTATTTGCTGATGGCATTCGAACCGGTGCAGCAGCTGAGCTTCCTGTTCAACACGATTCAATCGGCTGCCGCTGCGCTGCAGAAGCTTTTCGCGCTGCTCGACGAGCCGATTGATTTGACCGAGGGCACGCTGACGCTCGGCCCACGGCAGACTCTGACGATGCGGGGAGTCGGCTTTGGTTACGCACCAGGCCTCGCGCCGGTGCTATCGAACCTGGCCCTCGATCTTGCGCACGGCGAGCGATTGGCGTTGGTAGGGCCCACTGGCGCCGGCAAATCGACGCTAGCCAAACTCATCGCCCGGTTGCATGACCCATCCACGGGCACCGTCTGCTACGGCGGAGTGGATCTGAGGCAGGCTTCGCTCGCCTCGTTGCGACGCCGGATCGTGATGGTCTCGCAGGAGGAACACTTGTTCCAAGGCAGTGTCGCAGACAACGTGCGGGCAGTGCGGCCAGAAGCGAGCGACGAGGAGGTCGCGCGGGCGCTGCAGCAGATCGGGGCGTATGAGCGCTTTCGACACAAGGCTGGCGGCTTGCAGGCACCGGTGGGTGAGCGCGGCGCGTTGCTGTCGGCAGGTGAACGGCAACTCGTCGCGCTAGCCCGCGTTGCTTTGCTGTCAGCGGACGTCTTGATCCTAGATGAACCGACGTCGAGCCTCGATCCTGGCACCGAGCAGGAAGTCAACCGCGCGCTCGAGAGCTTGATGCGAGATCGCACCGTGGTCCTGATTGCACATCGGCTCTCGACCATGAAACAAGTGGATCGCATTGCCGTCGTGGCAGACGGGCAGATTGCCGAGCTCGGCAGTCACGTCGAGCTGCTCGCCCGCCAAGGCCAGTACGCAGCGCTCTACCGCGGCTGGGAGCGCGGCGGGCACGGGGGATCAGAACTCGCCTAAGTCCTCGGTCGGTTTGTGCTTGACCGATGTCTTGCTAAAAAGACAGAGTACAGTCGTGAGAGTGGAAGGAGCCGCTGCGCTCTCGAATCAGCTGCGGGTGATCGCACGCATGCAGTTGCGTCAGAGCTGGCGCAACGTCGAGGATCTCTTGCCAGTGCTGGTCATGCCGTTGCTCACGTTCGGGTCGATGGCAATATTTTTGGATGCGGGGCGTCTGGATCTGATCGGTCACGCGCTGACTGCTTGCACGCTCATCACCGTCGGACAAATGGGTTTTTTCGTGGGAAGTGAGCTGGTCTCGGGGGACCGACGCAATCAGTTGCTCGAGCTGCTCGTCGCAGCAAAAATGGCCTACGGTATCCTCTTGGCCGTGCGGGTCGCCGTTATCACGGCCCTGGGATTGCTCGGCGTCGCCGAAGGGTGGCTGATCGTGCGCCTGATATTCGGTGTCCATGTACTGGTTACACACCCCGTGGTGTTGCTCCTCACACTGCTGTCGAGCGTGCTGGCCGCGAGCGGCACTGCCATTCTGTTCTCAGCGCTCTTCGGCCTGGCGCGCACTACACGCACCTTTCAACACGCGGTAAACGGACCGTTCTACTTGCTCGGCGGAGTGCTCGTCCCGATCACGTTTCTGCCCCGCTGGCTGCAGGCACTGTCGCCGTTTACCTTCTTCTATTGGTCGGCCGGGTTACTGCGCGACTCATTTCGAGCAGGCGAGGTGAATCAGCTCTGGCCGCGGCTCGGTGTGGTCGGCGCGATGGGCGTGCTGTTTGCCGCGATCGGTATCGCGGTCGTAAACCGAATGCTCTATCGCCTCCGTCGAGATGGCGCCCTCGGCTTATCATGAATCATTGGCGCGTCTTTCGAGTGGCCTTACTGGTGGGCGCACGCGACTTTCGCCTGTTCTGGAACTGGCGGACATGGGCGTTCGGTTGGATGGCGCGTATTTTGACCAGCGCGGCAAGCTGGGTGCTCGTGGGCAAGCTCGTTGGCGACGCTGGCCGATTGGATTATCTGTTGATCGGCAACGCATCCGTGGCTGGGGTGGGGACGTTTGCAGTGGCTGCCTCCGCCTGGGAACGCTGGGACGGAACCTATCCCCTGCTCGTAGCGGCTCCGAGCAGCATGGCACCAGCCATGATGGGTCGCATGGCCATCTGGGTATTGCATTGGGTGGCCTCATCCTTGTGCACGTTCGCGCTCTTGTTGGCCGTGTTCGGCTTGCGCCTGTCCTTTCCGGCGCTGCTCGTGGTCCCGCTGGGCGTGATCCTGCTTTCGCTGAGCACGTATGCGCTTTCGCTCTTCCTCGGAGCTTGGATCGGCCTAATCCCCGCGTTGCGAAACATCGTGATCAACATCCTCACCACTGCCATTTTGGTGCTCAGCGGCGCGACCGTAAAAGTGGCCTTCTGGCCAAAGTGGGTTCAAGCGATCGCTCGCATCTTGCCGGCTACGCACGCCTTGGCTGGTATCCGCTCAGCCCTCGCGGGTGGCTCAGCATGGACGGTCGCGCGGGCGTTCGGGCTGGAGATCGTGGTCTGTCTCGGATGGCTCGCGCTCGCGCTGTTGACCATCGACCGAATAGCGGATGCAGGGCGTGCCAGCGGGTCGATCCACTTGTCGTGAAGGAAGTACCATGATCGCGGTCGAAGCCGTTTCACTGGGGCGCAGCTACGAGCCAAGGAGGGGAGGCAAGCCGGTCCGAGCTTTGGATAATTTCTCGATTCAGATCGACGAGGGTGAGATTCACGGGCTTCTCGGGCCAAATGGGGCCGGCAAGACGACCTTTATCAAGATCCTGTCGACGTTGCTCTTACCCAGCGAGGGCTCGGCGTTCGTGCTCGGTCGCGATGTGACGCTCGAGCTTCGGTTCGTTCGCTCTTCGATTGGGATCGTGCTGGGTGGCGACAAAGGCCTGCATTCCCAGCTGAGCGCGCGGGAGACGCTTTTGTACTGGTCCGCGCTGTATGGCGTTCCGCGCGACGAGACCAAATCACGAATCGCAGCACTGCTCGAGCGGGTAGGCCTAACCGAACGAGGCGACGCTTGGGTGGAGACGTATTCGCGGGGCATGAAGCAGCGGCTACACCTCGCGCGTGGCCTGATCGCCAATGCGCCCGTGCTATTTTTAGACGAGCCGACGATCGGCATGGATCCGCTAGCCGCGCTCGACTTCCGGAAGCTGATCGCTGATTTGCGCAACGAAGGTCGCACGATCCTACTCACGACCCACGACATGGCCGAGGCTGAGGCGGTCTGCGATCGGGTATCCTTGATCGACCACGGGCGATTGATCGCGGTGGAGACTCCAGCGACTCTGGGTAGGCTGCTTTCGCAATTCGAACGCGTCGACTTCGGGGCATCGTTTGCACTCGCGGAAACGGTGCGGTCGATCGCTGGGGTTACCCGGGTCAGTGCACTACCGCAATCGGACAGCTATCGGGCCGAGGTGGCCGATCGTCCGGCGCTCAGCGCGGTTCTCGCGCACCTCGTGAGCGCGGGCGTTACATCCGTGCGCACGTCGCCTCCCAGCTTGGAGGAGGTGTACATTCACCTCATTGGTGAACGCGGCCTCGAGCTGTGAGAGTATTTATCTAAAATCGGGCCGGTTTTTCTTCTGGAGCGCCGAGGCCGCAAGGGACTTCGTGCAAAGTCGAGCAGATGCTCAACCGCTTTTGAGATAGCTCGAATTCCAATCACGGCGCGCGCCGGCGGCTCACAGCTCGCGGTACATCACGTACGCGTCGATCAAGCCCAAGGACGGGTGTCGGAATGCCTTGGGCAGCCTACCGACGATTTCGAAGCCCGCCCGTTGCCACAGCTTCAAGCGTCGTTCCTCGCTGCTGAGCACGAAGTTGAATTGCATGGCCAAGAACCCCCGCGAACGCGCGTGGTCGAGCGAGTGCTCGCACATCGCTTGGGCGATGCCGCGCCCGGTCGCCGATGGCGAGACCACGTACACCGAGTTGGCGACGTGGGCGCCACCTCCCGCTTGGTTCGCGCGCAGAAAATAAGTCCCCACGATGGTGCCTTCTTGTTCGGCGACGAATACCTCGTGGCGGGCCGAAAACCAGTGGTCGAGCGCACTCGCCCGAGTGATATCCTGGTCCAGGGCGACACTCTCGCCCGCGCGAAGCGTGGGCTCGAGCGTTTGCCAGACGCGTTCCTGGTCGGCGTAAACAGCGGGGCGGATTGAGAGCTCGTGGTCGGTCATCGGCTGTCTCCTATAGCAGACCCCGGCGCCGGAGTGAGCTGCGGACAGTCCAGCCCGTGCCGGACGGCTCAGTAGAACTGGAGCTCGCGGACGCCGAGGTACTTAGGAAAAGCGAAGCCCGTGGTTTTGTCGGTCCAATAGGCATTGTGCAACACCGGAGGGAACACGATTTTGCCCGCGAATTCGCTGGGGGCAAGGAAGGCTGCCTCGACGATGCCTTCTCGGCTGGCCTCGATCGCAGCGGTGTCGATCGCTCCGCCGACGAGGCGGGCCGTGAACCAGAGCTTGCACTCACGGGTGTGCGGACTGGTGAACTCCTCGATATAAGCGAGCGTCTGCGGCTCGACCTCGAGGCCACACTCTTCGCGCACCTCACGGCGCACGGTCGCGCAAAGATCTTCCGAGCCCTCGGCGCCGCCGCCCGGCGCGACCCAGAAGTCGAACACAGCCGGCCTGTGATGACGGACGAGCAGGATCTTTCCTTCCTGCTCGACCAGCGCGCCGGCCGCGATCCGGTGCTTCATGATCAGTGCCCGGCGGGTGGAGGCAGGCGAGCTTGGACCTCTGCGGCGCGCAACACGCGCAGCACGTTTCCGCTCCAAATCTTTTGGATATCGTCGCGTGAGAAGCCCTCGGCCAGGAGCCGGGCGGTGATCTTCGGGTAGTCGCGCGCGTCTTCGAAGCCCACGACGCCCCCTCCTCCGTCGAAATCGGCGCCGATCCCCACGTGATCGACGCCTGCGACCTGCACGGCGTGGAGCAAGTGGGCAAAGGCATCGGCGAACGTCGCGCGCGGCACGGGCCAGCGTCGGTCAATCTCGTGTTTGCGGGCGATCAGCGCTTCGCGCTCGCTGAGCGTGAGCCCTGGCTTGCGAGCGCCCTGCCAGAGCGCCGTGAGGGCTGCTTCCCGCTCCGGCATCTTGGGTGTCGCAATCAGGTACTCGGACATGAAGTTGATCTGAATCACACCGCCACTCGCGGCCAGGGCGCGCAGCCGGCCATCGTCGATGTTTCGCGGGTGATCGAAGACGGCTTTGACTCCGGAATGAGAGAGCAACACAGGTGTCTTCGAGAGCGCGATCAGCTGATCGAGCACTTGATCGGAGGAATGCGAAGCGTCGAGCACGATCCCGAGCCGATTGGCTTCGGCCACCAACGCGCGCCCCTTGTCGCTCAGCCCATGCCACTCCGGCCCCTTCGGGTCGGTCGAGGAATCGGCCAAATCATTGTTCGTGAAGTGTGCGAGCCCAGCGAGACGCACGCCGAGCTTGTAAAAGGTCTCCAGCAGGCTGAGGTCGGCCTCGACTGGATAGCTGTTCTCGATGCTCAAAAATACCACGCGTTTATGCCGCGCCGCGATGGCCGCGGCGTCGTCTGCTTTGAGTGCGAGCTCGAAAGACTTCGAGTTGGCGGCGAGCATTTCCCGGATCGAAAGCGCGCGTGCGATGGCAAAGTCGCGCGCTGCTCGGTCGCCCGCGGGTGTCCGCGGTCCCTGCGGCGTGTAAATGGCCCAGAATCCGCCGTCGAGGCCGCCTTGCACCATTCGGGGCAGATCGACTTGGCTCCCGTCCCGCATTCGATCGTGGCTATCTTGGACATTCCAACCCGCGATCGAGAAGTTGGCGGGCGTGTCGAGGTGCGTGTCGAGTGTGAGCAGTTGCTCGTGCAGGGCGCGCGCGGCGTTCGAGACCTGCGGCCCAGACTCCGTGCCGGCAGCGTCGGCCAGCGACAGCCGCGAAAGGACGAGGAGCGTGAGCAGCGTAACCGGCCTGCGCAATCCGCGCGGGTGGAGCCTTCCGCGTGAACCCATTTGGTGCCGCAAGAGACTTGGCAAGCTCAATGCCCCAGCTTGGCTGCGGTCGCCTCGACCTCGATCAAGAAACCAGGATTCGCCAGGGCCGCCACTTGCACGGTGGTTCTGGCGACGATGTTGGGCTGCGCGGTCGTTCCGAAGAACTGCGCGTACGCTTCGGAGAAGCCCTTGAAGTCCAACTTGCCGCCGTTTTTCGGATCGCCTACCAGGTACACGGTCAGCTTGACCACGTCGCCCAACGCCAGCCCTTGATCGGCGAGCAGCCCCTTGATCTTGGTAAAGACGCTGGTCGCCTGAGTTTTGGTGTCACCGTAGGCCTCAATGCTCTCTGCGGGCTTGGTCTTGTCCGCGACCAACGGCACTTGGCCACTCAGATAGAATACGTTTGCGCCCGCTGGCACCACGACCCCGGCCAAAATGGGCGACGCGGCGGCCGCTTTGATGCGCTTGATTTCGATGGCTTGAGCCGCGGCCAGGGCCAGCGGCGCCGAAATGCCCAATGCGAGGAGGCCCGCAATCACCTTTTTCATGTCGCTTTTCCTTTCGTTCCGAGCGCTGATGGTTGTCGTCGCAAACTCGCGAGTTGCTCGATCGCGAAATGTGCAGAGCGGAGCGCGCCTTCCTGCCAGCCGTTGATGTAGCTGAGGTATTCTCCCGCGAAGATGTAGGGCCCATCCGGCTTGAGCAAGATCGGGTACTCCGTCTTACGCGCCTCGTCGCTCCAATGCGTGGTGGCGCCGTGTGAGTATTTGACTTTGCGCCAAGAGACCGCGACGCCCTGCTCCAAGTATTTTCGATATTGGGGATGCAAGACTTCACCGCCTTGCAGGGCCAATTCGATGCGCGCGGCGGGCGATAGTTTGGCGAAGTCCTCGCCGTCACGAAACACGTAGGCGCCCACCAGAATGCCCTTTTGGGAGTGGATCCCTTGGCTCGGATACCAAATCTGCGTGATCGAATGATCGGTCCAGGAGATGCCGCCGTAGATTTGCTGATCCAGCTCCCAAAAGCGGCGTGTGGCTTGAAATCCCACTTTGGCGAGCGGCGAGCTCTCCGGTGCCGCCAGGGCCTGCTTCACGCGCGGCGAAAAATCGTGGTCGAGGTACGGGATCAGGCCTGGCTGGATGGTGACGATCACGTGGTCTGCGTCGATCGCGGAGGCCTTGCCGGTTTGCGAGTCCTTCCACTCGACGCGCGCTCCGTTCCCCCTGCGGCGGAGGCGCGTGACTTCGGCGTTGTAGGTAATATCGTTCGCGACGACGCGGGCGATGGCTTCGGCGATTTTGGACATACCACCGACAGGACGCACCATCGTGGCCGCTTGCGTGGGAGCTTCGCCCGCCTCCGCCAGCTGGCTCCAGAAGCCTGCGGTGAGCAACTGATTGAGATCGAGCGGTTCGTTGTTTTGCCCCGCATCGTTACCGCCGCCAGGGAGCTGGCTGTAGCCCGCGCGCGCTGAACCGCGATAGACCAAGTCCTTGTCCAGGGCGCCGAAGTCCTTCAAAAAAGTGCGCAGTTTCTCTCTGTCCTCGTTCGTGACGGGCCGACCGAGACGTGCCTGGTCGATGGCCTTGGCAGCCAGCTCGGCGACGAAACCGCGCGCGTCCGCGTTCACGCGCCGGTTTTGCTGCGGCTTGCCCGCGAATGCGTTGGCTTGATGTAAGAGCGCGTTCCGATTCTCGTTGCTCAGCACTTCCAGCCGCACGCCGAACTCTCGCGCGTAGCCGAGGATCCCCTGATGATGCTGCGGAAGCCTGGCCGCGCCCGCATCCAAGAAGAGGTCCGGGTCGTCGTCCCAATTGACCTCTTGCTTGCTGTCGATCTCTTCGACCACCGAGCCGCGACGCACGGTGAACACGCGTCCGCCCGGACGACCGCGCGCTTCCAAAACGGTGACGTGAAAACCCGCCTTGCCGAGCTCGAGCGCTGAGACGAGCCCCGCGATTCCGGCTCCGAGAATCACTACTCGGATGCCACTACCCGATTGCGGGACGAGCTTGGGGGGGCCCGCATAGGCGGGCACCGTGGCCAAGAGACCCATCGCGGTCATCGCGTGGTAGACCGCGCTTGCGCCGCCTGCCTGGCCGAGCTGAGCTAGAAAGCGTCGCCGGGTTGGACTCTGGTTGGATGTTGCCATGGCGGTGCTCCGTCAGAAGTCGAAATTGAGGCGCGCATAGTAGCGCGCGCCGTCGCTCCCGTGCGGTCTTTGGCTGGGGTAGATGCGGCCATTGCTGGGGATGGCGCCAGCGGCGACGGCTAGGTGCATCCATAGAGGCTCGTGCGTGTCTTGTATATTAGGCTGTCTCGGGCGTATTCTGCCGAGCTAGATTACCCTTGGAGCCGCGTTCCAGCGGCCAATTAACCAAGGAAAGCGACCTGAGCCAGACCCCGAGCGCTCAAGCGACGCTGCGCTCGCCCCTGGCGCGTGCGTAACGATTTTCCGGCACCGAGATGCCTAGATTCTCGCGAAAGGTCACGCCCTCGTACTCTTGGCGGAAGGTGCCGCGTCGTTGCAAGATCGGGATCACCGTCTCGACTAGGCGCTCGAATTGGCCCGGGAGCGACTCGCCGATCACGAAGCCATCCGAGCCGCCACTCTCCAGCCACAGCTCGAACTTATCCGCGATTTGCTCGGGCGTGCCCACGAAGTTGCCGCGCGGGGTGGCGAAGCGAAGCGCGACCTCACGCAAGGTCAAGTGTTCATCGCGCGCCGCCTGAATGACTTTTAGCACCGCGCCCTGCGAACTATTGAGCGCCTCTCGCCCAAAGTCGGGGAAGGGAGCGTCGAGCTCGTGCTGCGTGAAGTCGTAATCGTTGAAGCTGCGGCCAAGCATGCGCAATGCGGCTTCGACTGATACCAGGTTTGCCCGCTCGTGCCAGAGCGCCTCGGCTTCAGCCTCGGTGCTCCCGACCACGGGCGCCAGCGCAGGCAGGATGAAGAGGGTGTCCGGATCGCGTCCGAAGCCTGCGCGGCGCGCTTTGACGTCGCGGTAGTAGTTGCGCGCTTCTTCGATGCCGTCGTGCCCTACGAAAATGGCGTCCGCATTGCGGGCCGCGAAGTTTCGCCCGCTCTCTGACGTGCCCGCCTGAAAGATCACGGGTTGTCCCTGTGCGGATCGCGCGATGTTCAGCGGACCTTGCACCTTGAAGAACTCGCCCTGGTGGTTGAGCGTGTGAAGCTTCGTGGGATCGAAGAAAACTCCGGTTGCCTTGTCGTGCACCAAGGCGTCGTCCTCCCAGCTGTCCCACAGTCCTTGGACCACTTGTACGAACTCTTCGGCACGGCGGTAGCGATCGTCGTGTCCGAGATGCTCGGTCTTACTGAAATTCGCAGCAGTGCCGTCGAGCCAGGACGTGACCACATTCCAGCCTGCACGTCCGCCGCTCAGGTGATCGAGAGAGGCAAACTGGCGGGCCACATTGAACGGCTCGGCGTAGCTGGCGGTCACTGTCGCGACCAATCCGACGTGAGATGTCACTGCAGCGAGCGCCGACAAGAGCGTGATTGGCTCGAATCGATTCAGGTAGTGTGGGCTCGACTTCTCGGTGATGAATAGGCTATCGGCGATGAACAGGAAATCGAACTTGCCTCGTTCCGCGAGCGCGGCGTGCGCTTGGTAGTACTTGAGGTCCGTGCTCGCGCCCGGCTGCGCATGGGGGTGCCGCCAATCGGTCCAGGTTCTGCCGGCCCCCTCGATCATGTGTCCCAGTTTCAGCTGTTTCTTTGCGAGGGTTTTGGCCATGAGAGAGATCTTTTATAAGAGACCAGAGTCTTTTGGTCAACCTGGCGGCCCACTCGGGCAACCGTGGGCTTCTTGGCGGCAGGGGCGGTCTTACGAACGGGAGCCTCGGTGCAGGGGCTCACGACGGCCGCAGGTATTGGGCTCGGACTGCCATCGGGATGTGCGCGGGGGCCGGGATGTTGGTGGAGAGCGCGACGGTCACGGTCACGGGTATCGCTCAGTACCCGGCCACGGGGTCTACCAGGTCGGCTAGCGGCTCGCCGCGCACGAAACGGGTGAAATTCTCCGACACCTTGTCGAGCAGCACCTGCCGCACGGCTTGATAGTTCGACGACACGTGGGGGGTCAGTCGAACTTTGCTGTGCGTGTAGAGTGGGTGGCCCTCGGGTAGTGGTTCTGGATCGGTCACGTCCAGTGTTGCAAAGGCGAGGGGACCGTGGTCCAGCGCATCGATCAGTGCGGCTTGATCGATGACCGAGCCACGCGCGATGTTGATCAGGTGCGCGCCCGGTTTGGCGCGTGCCAGTAGCTTCGCGTCGATCAGTGCACGCGTCCGGGGTGTCGCCGGCAAAGATAGAACCAGATGGTCAGCCCTGGCTACGACGCTCTCGATGTCATGCAGCAACTCCACTCCGCCGATGGAGCTCGGCAAGTTGCGACGGCGCGCCGCGATGACGTGCGCGCCGAGCGAGAGCGCGCGAGCCGCCACCGCGCTGCCAATCGCGCCGAGGCCCACGATCCCAACCGTGCTGCCGCGCACGCGGCCGAGTCGCGCTTGTTTCCATTGCTCGCGGGAGCGAGCACGGACAGACTCGAGATCTTTCGTTTGCGCCAAAATGGCCGCGATCACATACTCGGCGATTTCGTCGGAGGCTACGCCTCGCCCGCACGAAACGGGCGGCCCTTCCAGCAACCAAGGCGGGTAGAAGTCGATCCCAGACGACGCACTGTAGATCCAGCGTAAACGTCCGGGCCAATCCGCAGGCCGCGGCACCAGCCGATGCTCACGCCAAGCCGGCGACGGCCGAACCAACAGCACATCGGCGCTAGCGGCGACTTCCCAGGGGCGTTCTTCGGAGACGCCGACCACGGTGGGGCGGGCCGGGTGCGCACTCAATTGGTCGTTGAAGGCGCCCTCGAGCTGGCTTGCGATCACGAAGCTCATTTCAAATCCCAAAGCCCACCCGACCGGCACCGGTCAGGATGGTGTCGTTTTGGGGCGAGTGAATGCGGCTACACAACACGTCGCGATAGTGCCGCTCGAGCGGGTTCTTGCGGCTGAGCCCGGGATTGCCGGTCAGTTCGAGGCCAATCTCCACGGCACGGATGGCGTTGCCGGTGGCAACGTACTTCACCAGGTTGGCCTCGGTGGGGGAGACGACATCGCCCCGATCCGCCCGCGCGGCCATACTTTCGATCAGTACCCGGTTGGTATACAAAAGCGCTTCAATTTCGCCGAATTTCTCTTGGAAACGCGGCAATGTGGCGAGCGCGGCGCCGAGGTTCGTGGGCACCCGCCCCTTGAGATACTGCTGCAGCCAATCACGGGCGGCGCGCGCCACTCCATCGTAAATCGTCGAGATCGACAGAGCGTTCCACAACGACAGCGCGGTCTCGCCTGGTTTCGGTGCCCAGGCTGCGGGGGCGCGCACATCTACCGCGTGCTCTTCAGGCACGGGCGTGTTGTCGAAGACGACCTCGTGGCTAACCGTGGCCCGCATGCCCAGATGATCCCAGACGGGCTCGATGCGAATGCCGGGGCTGTCGGAACGCACCAAGAAATTGCCCACGCGCGGTTCAGGTTCGTCGGTCTTGGCCCAGACTGCGTACCAGCGCAGGCCTGTCGAGCCCGTCGAGTAGATTTTGCTGCCGCTGAGTAGCCATCCTTGCGCGCCGCGCTTCGCTTCCGTCTTCGGCATTCCACCGCGCACGGGTGTGCCGAGCTCGGGTTCTACGCGCAGCCCGCCGATCAGCGAGATCTCCGTAGCGGCTTCCCGCGCCACACGCTCGTAAATATGCTTGGGCCAGGTCTGCGTGCGCTTGGGCGCCGAATGATAGGCGTAGGTCATGAACAAGATCAGCGCGGTCGACGGTTCGCCTTTGGCGACCGCGCCCAGCACGCGCAGGCCCTCGCTCAGGTTCGCTCCTCGACCGCCGTATTCTTTCCCGACCGTCAATCCGATCAGTCCGGCGCGATGCAGCTCTTCGAAGTTGGCTTGGGGAAAGACGGCCAAGCGGTCGTACTCTTCGGCAGTTGCCGCGAATTTGCGGGTCAGCTCATCCAGCACGGCCTGAGGCACTGGGCTATCGGCTGGAGACTGCGGGGCGGTGGCTTGTGCGGGCATGGCTAACTCACTTGCTCGATGATGGAATTGTAGCGGTTGTCCCAGAGTGGCCTGACGTCGACGCGTTTAGGAATCAACCCGGCCTTGAAGAAAACATCCGCGACCTGTTGTTGAGACTTAATCGAGTTTTCGGACACGGGCAGCAAGGTGGTGGGCGCGCTGCGCCCTTTCACTTGTTCGACGACGTAGGGCAAAGGGACGTCGATCTCTTTGGCCAAGGCTTCGCTCCACTCTTGCCAGTGCTGATTCTGCCAGGCGAAGGCGCGTTTGTATAAACCGAGGTACTCCCCAATCGCTTTGCTGAGGTCGGGATCCGCCAAGGCATTCACATGGGCGGCCACGATGTAGTTGCCAGACAGAAAGCCGAGCGCTGTCTTCAATATGCGCGCGCCGTCGTTGGCCAGCGCGCGCTGAATGGGAAACCCGTAGATCGCCCAAGCATCGAGCGAACCGCGCGAGAACGCCGCCGTGCCGTCCGGGACGCTCAGTGATACCGGTTCGATCTCGTTCCAGGTCAGGCCGACCGAGGCCAGCATTTGAATCAGGAAGTATTGCGCCGTCGTCGCGCGTACGTAGCCGACCTTCTTGCCCTTGAGGTCGGCCAACGTCTTGATCTCGGACTTGGCAGGGACGAGGATGAC
This sequence comes from Pseudomonadota bacterium, assembly GCA_037200885.1. Taxonomy (GTDB): domain Bacteria; phylum Myxococcota_A; class Polyangia; order Polyangiales; family Polyangiaceae; genus PMG-095. The sequence continues at coordinate 654,889 of JBBCIN010000002.1, read as the reverse complement.
TTGATTGTTGACGTCGGCGTTGACGGTCGCGATTTGCCTGAAACTCTGAATGGAGGAAACGGCCGCGAAAACCGGCGGGATCTCGCTCACCCCCCCGAAGTCCAACGAGCCTCCGTTGAATGCTTCTACCTGTAGATGCCCGGACTGGAAGTCGCTGTATTGAATCTTCAGGTTCTTGTCGTGAATCCCGGCCGCACGCATGATCACGTCGTAACCGCCCTTGCCGGTGCGTCCGACGCGCAGCGCTCGCGCGGCGCCCAATGCGGCGCGCCTCCGCGCGGACAACGCGCTGAGGCCGACCGCGAAGAGGCCCAAGGCGCCCCCGCCGATCAGTAGCGCGCGGCGGTTGAGCTTCAACGGAGCTTGCGCGGTCGCCGCGGGACCGGGATTAGGCCGGGGCTGGTTCATGCCGACCGTTCGGGGCAAGTTCGAAGTTTGGCTGAGCGCTGGGTTGCGCCACCGCGCCGCGCGTTGCTGCCGCTACATCCGAATCAGTCGCGACGCCCAGGTGACCGAGCAAGACCTTGCGTAGCGACTGAGCGTAAGCAGGATCCTGCCGCCGCTCGCCGGCGATGCGCACTTCCACCGCGATGCGACCTCCTTCCAATACCAGGACGCGATCTGCCATGGCGATGGCTTCGTCCACATCGTGAGTGACCAGCACTACGGCGGGGCGATGCTTGTGCCACAGATTCAATACCAGCTCGTGCATCTTGATCCGAGTCAGTGCGTCGAGCGACGCGAACGGCTCATCGAGCAAGAGCAGCTCTGGCTCGCGGACGAGCGCGCGCGCCAGAGCCACGCGCTGCGCCTCTCCGCCGGAAAGAGTCAGGGGCCAGGCATCCGCCCGCTGCTCGAGGCCCACTTCGTGCAACGCGGCGCGCGCGCGCGGCGCAATGTTCGTTCCGCGCAGACCGAGCGCGACGTTCTGCCAGACCTTCTTCCACGGCAGAAGACGTGCGTCCTGATAGACGACCGCGCGCGAGTTCGGCACGCGCACGTCCTGACCTTGAACGTCATCCAGGCCCGCCAACGCGCGCAGCAGGGTCGTCTTGCCCGAGCCCGAGCGTCCGACCAGCGCAATGAACTCACCCGGCTGGAGCTCGAGCGTCAAGGCGTCGATGACCCGATTTTGACCGTAACGGCGGGTGAAGCCACGGAGCGAAATAGGCGATCGTGGGTTACTCATTGGCCCCCCAGCAACTCGGGGCGCCAAGCGAGCGCTCGCCGCTCGATCACCCGGACGAGCAGATCTGCGCCGAGACCGAGCGCCCCGTAGATCAGCAAACACACGACGATCACATCGGTTCGCATGAAATCCCTGGCGTTACTGATCAGGTAACCGAGGCCGCGAGAAGCGTTGATTTGCTCGGCAACGACCAAGATCAAGACCGAGACCGAGAGCGCATAGCGCAAGCCCACCAAGAAGGATGGCAATGCGCCGGGCAAGATCACGTCCCGAACCAGCTCCGCACGCGTGAGGCCGAAGCTGCGCGCGGCGTCGAGCAAGCGCACGTCCACGCCGCGAATGCCACTGTATAGGTTCAGGTAGACGGGGAAGAAGGCGCCGAAGGCAATCAACGCAACTTTCGGGGTCTCACCGATTCCGAACCAGACGATGAACAGCGGCGAGAGCGCTAAGGTCGGCAGCGTCCGCAGCATCTGCAGCGGAGAATCGAACGCCACCTCACCCTGGCGTGAGAGGCCGGACAACAACGCGAACACGACGCCGAGCGAAACGCCAATAGTGAGCCCCGCGGCCACGCGCGCGAAAGAGACCAGAAGGTGCAAAGGCAGCTCGCCCGAGGCAATCATCTCTGCGAACGTGCGCACCACCTCGTGCGGTGCGGCCAGCGTGCCGGCAGGAATCAAGCCGAGCAGCGCGCCCAACTCCCAAAGCAGCAGCAAAAGGGACGGCGAGAACCAGCGCGACTTCAGCATTGCGCTACCAGCTCCCACTCACTCGAAGAGGTCAGGCTCTTCGCGGCTGATCAGATCGAAGTACGGTTGGAACGCGTAGAAGCCACCGGCGTCGTTGCCCGTTTGTTCCGCGGTGTGCTTGGCCACGTCGTGTGGGATCGGTTTGACGGCTCCCGCGGCCTCAGCGAGAAGTTGCGCGTGGCAGGCGTTTTCGAAGGCAAAGTAACGCCAGACCGCCGCTTCGAGGCTCGGGCCAACGGTGAGGACGCCGTGATTCTGCAAGATGACGGCCTTCTTCGGGCCAAGCACCTGGGCGATCTTCTCGCCTTCGCTGGTGTCGAGCACTACACCCGAGAAATGCTCGAAGATAGCGTGCTCTTGGTAGAAGGCGCAGCTGTCTTGGGTGAGCGGCTCGAGCAGCCGACCCAGCGCCGACCACGCTTTGCCGTACAGTGAGTGCGAGTGTGCGGCTGCGATCACGTCGGGGCGCGCCGCGTGCAGAGTGGCGTGGATGGCGAATGCAGCGCGATTCAAGCGCTTGACCTCACCGTGCTCCACGATCTCGCCGCGGTGATTGACGCGCATCAGGTCCGATACGCGGATGTGTCCGAAGTACACGCCCGCCGGGTTGAGCCAGAACGAATCGGGGAATTCGGGGTCGCGCACGGTGATGTGTCCCGCGCCGCCATGGTCGTAGCCGAAACGTCCGAACAAGCGGAACGCCGCAGCTAGGCGTTGCTTGCGATACAGCCGTTCGAGTTCGACGGTCGGTTGGGGAGTCAGGGGTTTACCCCACTCTCCCCAAATGGTCGGCAGTGCGCGAGTGGGCAAGCGCCGCAACGGGGCGGGCTGAAGCTGGCGTTCGGGCAGGACTGGGGCGGACATCGGGTCTCCTCCGGGCCAGCTTGTAGGCCTACTGGTCTCGTGTCAAGGACGGCTGTCTTTCGACGTAGATGGGCGGCCGCTCCCCTAGCGGGAAAGTGCGGCTTGATAGGCTGGGCCGAGCTTGCCCTCAGCGGCCGCGGCGTCGAAGCGGGGGCGACTCTCGTCCTCGGCTCGCCCGGTTTCCACCTGCCGCCTCCACAGTTGGTAGTACGCGCCGCGGCGGCTCAGCAGATCGGCGTGAGTGCCCTCCTCCACCACCCGCCCGCCGTCGAAGACGAGAATTCGGTCCAGGTGGGCAATCGTCGACAACCGATGTGCGATCACGATCACCGTTTTGTCCGCCATCGCTTCGTCGAGTGCTGCTTGGATGGCCTGCTCGGTCAGTGAGTCGAGGCTGGACGTGGCTTCGTCCAAGATCAACACGGGGGCGTTCTTCAGGATCACCCGTGCAATGGCGATGCGTTGCCGCTGTCCACCCGACAATTTGACCCCACGTTCGCCTACTTCGGCGTCGTAGCCGCCGGGGATCGCGGCAATGAACTCGTCGGCGTGAGCACGCTTTGCTGCAAGCGTGATTTCTTCGTCGCTCGCGTCGCTTCGACCATAGCGAATATTTTCGCGGAGCGTGCGATGAAAGAGCGTCGGATCTTGTGGGATCAAGCCCAGTTGCGCGTGGAGCGAGTCCTGCGTAAAAGAACGAACGTCGTGACCATCGATGCGAATGCGGCCGGCTTGCGGGTCGTAGAAGCGCAAGAGCAAGCTCACGAAGGTCGATTTCCCGGACCCGGAGAAGCCAACCAAACCCACGCGCTGACCGGCAGGGATAGTCAGCGAGAAGCCGCGAAATACCTGCGCTCCATCCGCGTATCTGAAGTCGACCGATTCGAATTCGATGGTGCCGCGTGCGACTGGACGAGGCAGCGCGTCCTCGCTGTCCGGGAGCTCGTGAGGCTGCAAGATGGTGCGGACTCCGCTGCCCACATTGCCGAGCGCCTCGAATAGCTCCAAGAGCCGGCGGCTCAAATTACGAACTTCGGCGATGATTAGCAACGACAAGCTGACCGCCATCACGAATTGTCCGACGCTCAATGCGCCTCGACTCCAGACAACGACAGCGACCGTGACGGTGCCCGCCTTGAGCAGCGCGGAGGCCGCGAATTGAAACAGCCTCACACGCTCCATCGCCAAATTCGCGCGGAGCACGGTCGTGAGCTCCGCGTCGTAGGCGCGGTCGAGCCGCGTGCGCTCATGCCCGAGCTGAGCGAAGAGGCGCACCGTGGCGTGGTTGGCCACGGAATCGACGACCATACCGACGGTATGACTGCGCGCATTCGACGCCGCTGCCGCGAGCGGCTGGGTCCGGCGAGCAAGCAGCAAGGAGACCGTCAGAAACACCAAGGTCCACGTGCAAGTGAAAGCGCCTAGCCAGAGGTTGGCCGCGAGCAAGAGGCCATTGGCGACCGTGATGACGATCGCGGTCGGTAAAAATTCCTGGATCAGCGAGAACAGCACCTGATTCGTACCGTGCGAAGTCTCCGAGATACGACTGGCAAGCGCTCCCGCAAAGCTCTCAGTCAGGTAGCGGTGTGAGTGTCGATGCAAGTGGGCGAATAGTGCCCGAGCGACGTACTGGCGTTGCCTGGGAGCCACTCGGAGCTGCAGCGCCGAATTCACGCGCCCGAGGACGAGCTCTCCGAAGCTCAGGGCAGCGAACAAGGCGAGGGGTGCGGTGAGCGTGCCAAGGACTAGGGACCGTTCGGCTTGGGTGGTCGTGATCGCGGCGATGATTCGATTCAACGCATACGGTAACAGGATGCCGCAAGCCGCGTTGCTACTCTCGCCCGCGACCATGGCCAAAAGCCAGTAGCGATAGCGCCCTAGCACCACCAGGCGGATGAAGGCGAAGGGGCTCGCGGGCAGTCCACGGCTGGGCAGTTCCAAGACATTGGCGTCGCGCGGTGCAGGAGCGGTCACGATCAGCGTCTATTATGCTGGACCGATGGCGTCAAATGACGCCGAGGTAACCGAGGGCGGGATACCGGTTACCAGGGGAGACCGTTGTCTTTTTACGAGGACGCGGGTAAGAGCGCTCCCATGGCGAACAGAGAACTCAAGCTCGGTTTCATCTTGCACGGCGTTGGCCCCGGCTGGGGCGACTGGCGGCACCCGGACGCGGACCCCACCGCCAGCACCAACTTTGCGTTCTACCAGCGCCAAGCCAAAGCGGCAGAGGCGGGCAAGTTCGACTTCTTGTTCGTGGCCGATAGCGTCTTCGTCACGGCCAAGTCGAGCCCCCACTACCTCAACCGCTTGGAGCCGCTCACGATCTTGTCGGCGCTCGCGGCGGTCACCGAGCACATCGGGCTCGTGGGCACGCTCACGGCGAGCTATAGCGAGCCCTTCAACGTGGCTCGCCAGTTCGCCTCACTCGACCACTTGAGCGGTGGGCGTGCCGGCTGGAACGTCGTCACCTCCTGGCTGGAAGGCAGCGCCAGCAACTACAGCAAACCGAGCCACTTGGCGCACGACGTGCGCTATCGTCTCGCCGGAGAACATTTGAACGTCGTCCAGGGCCTTTGGGACTCTTGGGAAGACGACGCTCTGGTCCACGATAAGTCGACAGGGCAATTTTTCGACCCGAGTAAGCTGCACACGCTCAACCATCAGGGAGAGTTCTTCTCGGTAAAAGGCCCGCTCAACATCGCGCGCTCGGCGCAAGGCCAACCGGTGATCTTTCAGGCCGGAGCCTCTGAGGACGGCAAGAACTTCGCCGCGCAGCGAGCGGATTGTATTTTCGTCTCACATGACGACCTCGAAGAGGCGCGCAGCTATTACAGAGACGTGAAGGCGCGCGCAACGGGTTTCGGCCGTGACCCGAACAAGCTCTTGATCCTGCCCGGCATTCGCATCGTGGTCGGTTCGAGCCCAGAGGACGCCGAGGTCAAGTATCAAGAACTCGCGAATTTGGTGTCCATCGACAACGCCTTGGCCATGCTCGGGCGTCCATTCAATGACTACGACTTCAGCCAACATGACTTGGATGCGCCGTTCCCCGATGTGAGCGCGCATGGTGCCAATAGCAACCAAAGCGCGTCCAACAGAATCTTGAAACTGGCGCGAGCGGAGAATCTGACGCTCAGGCAGGTCGCCTTGCGCTTTGCGACTCCGCGCAGCCACTTCGTCGGCACCGCCGAGCAAGTCGCCGATGCGCTTCAACGTTGGTTCGAAAGCGGCGCCGCCGACGGCTTCGTCTCGTTCGAGTCACTCCCCGGCCAGCTCGAAGTGTTCGTCGAGAAGGTCGTGCCGATCTTGCAACAACGTGGGATCTACAGAACGGACTACACGACGACTACCTTGCGGGGGAACCTCGGTCTCGACGTACCCCCGAACCGCTACACGCTTGCACGGGAGCAGGTCCACGCCGCGGAGTGAGCTCGGCTGCCGATTCCGCGAGAATTTGCGGTATGAGTCGAGCGATGAACTTGGCGCCCTACTTCCAACGCGTCGGCTATCGCGGTCGTTACCAACCAGACTTGGCGCTCTTGTCGGCTCTCACCGCGGCGCACACGCAGTCGATCCCGTTCGAAAACTTGGACGTGCTTCTCGGTCGACCGATTTCGCTCGAGCCCGAGGCCCTGTTTCAAAAGCTGGTCGTGGACCGGCGCGGAGGGTATTGCTTCGAGCAGAACGGTCTCTTTCTCGAGGTTCTGCGCGGGCTCGGCTTTCAGGTTGCGCCGATCAGTGCGCGCGTACGGTTGCAGCGTCCGCGCGACTTTACGCCGCCGCGTACACACGTCTTCCTACGCGTGGAGCTGGAAGGTGAAAGCTGGCTCACCGATGTGGGTGTTGGCGGGCTATCTTTGACGGCGCCGCTACGGCTCGCCACTTCCTCCGAGCAGGCGACACCGCACGAGCCGCGGCGGATTCTGCAAGAAGGCGCACGTCTCTATCACCAGGTGCGGTTCGGGGCGAGCTGGCAAGACGTGTGCGAGTTCACGCTCGAAGAGATGCCGCCCATCGACCGCGAACTCGCCAATTGGTACACGAGCGCGCACCCCAATTCACACTTCAAAAACCGGCTGGTCGTAGCGAGGGCGGCCCCTGAAGGTCAACGTCTATCGATCCTGAACGACGAATTTACCCTACGCGAACGCCACGGCACGGCGATCAAGCGCCCGATCGGTTCCGCGCCGGAGTTGCTCGAATTGCTGCTCAAGCAGTTTGGCTTGTTGTTTCCTGCGGGCACTCGCTTCGGCGAATCCCCCCAGCCCTGGCCCGTTTAACTCCGCGCGGCTCGGTCGGCTTGGGGGGCCGGGATCTCGTGTCTTGCTATGGATCGTAAGGTCTTGTAAAGAAGACCAATGACCTCGCCGCGCCGGTCCCGATGAGAGCGAGCACTTTCGTGCGCGTCGTGCTTGCCCGTGCGATCGTAACACTCGCGCTCACGCTCTTGCTTTCCGCGTGCAAGGTTGCCAGTGGCAGCTCGAGCCACTCGGCAGAGTCGCGGGTCCTCAAGTGGGCAACGGACTTTCCGGCCAATTGGGATCCGATCGTGCAAGGCAGCGGCGGGGGCTTCCGCGTTTTAGCGCTCGCGTACGCCTCCCTCACCGAGATCGATGCACAGGGGAATGCTCAGCCCGGACTTGCGAAGAGCTGGGACTACAACGAGGTGGGCAACGAAGTCACTTTTCACCTGCGTCCCGGCCTCAAGTTCTCTGACGGGACGCCGGTGAATGCAGAAGCAGTCAAGCTCTACCTCGAGCGTGCCAAAGCGCAGCGCAACTCCGCCCTGCAGGGCGATCTGACGTCGATTGAGTCCGTTCGCGTCGTCAGTGACCTTGACGTCGTGCTTCACCTGACCCAAATCGATCACCAGATCCCGTTACTGCTCGGACAACGCGTCGCGCAAATTACCAGCCCCAAAGCCGCTCAGGATTTGAGGGCATTGAACGGCTTTCCGGTGGGTGCCGGTCCTTTCACGGTCGTGGAGCTCGTGCCGGAATCGCACGTCTTCCTGAAGAAGAACCCAGACTACTGGAACGCCGCGCAGATCTTCATCGACGAGGTGAAGGTCTACGCGGGAACCGATCCCGCAATGGTCGTGTCGTCGATTCAAACGGGCGTCTACGATTTTGCTTCGCTCAACCCGAGCCAGGTCAAAGCGGCGGAGAGCGCGGGGCTCGATGTCGTGGTTCAGCCTGGATTCAACGCGGCCAATCTCGCGGTCAATCGCAACAAGAAGCCGTTCGATGACCCTCGCGTCCTCGAAGCCGTGCGCTATGCCATCAACCGTCAGGAATTCGTCGACAAGGTTACCCTCGGTTACGGCAGTGCGACGAACCAGCCATTTCCGAAAGGCTACGTCGCGTACGACGAGGAATCGGCGAATCTCTGGCCCTACGATCCGGAGAAGGCCAAACAGCTCTTGAAGGAAGCGGGCTATCAAGCAAATTCGCTCACCGTCGACTTCGTACTTCCGGCCTCTTCGCCAGCCGCGGAGGTCATTCAAGCTCAGCTCGCGCGTGTGGGGATCAGCGCGAAGATAACGATCAGCAGGAATTGGGCACAAGCGTTTTTCGCGAAGGAGCTTTCGCTCTCCGTCTACGGCACGACCGGGCGCGAGTCGCCGGTCCAGACGCTCACTGCGCACTTCGGCCCGGACGGACCATTGAACCTCAGCTCACCATTCGTCTCCGATGAGTTCCTGACTGCGCTCAAGGTTGCGCGGGCCACGCCTCTCGGCGCCCCCGATTATGCAGCGAACCTCCGGAAAGCAACGCGGGCGGCACTGAAGACCACGCCGCTGATCTTTACCTATAGCTTGCCGAACCTGTTCGTGAAGAGTCCCCGAGTGTCCAAACTCCCCGCGATTCCCGGCCAGATCCACTGGACTGGGGTCAAGCTGGAAAAAAGGTAGTGGCCCACGTCGGGTCGATGACCGTGCCCCGGCTACGCCTCGAGCGTGCAGCACGGTCGCTTGCCCGTGCACTCGCGGTGTTTATCCCGGTTTTGTTGCTCGGCAGCTTCGTCACCTATCTCTTGGGGTTCGTGAGTGGCCTGAGTCCCGCTCATCTTCAACTCGGTGAAGCGGCCACCCCGAGTGCAGTCGCGCGGCTTGAACATGAATGGGGCTTCGATCGCCCGTTCATCGTTCAGTACCTCTCCTGGTTCGGCGCTCTGCTCAAGGGTGATCTCGGCGTGAGTTGGTACAACGGTCGACACGTCACTGAGCTGTTGGCGGCGCGCGCCATGATTAGCCTATCGGTGGCTGGCCTCGCGTTGCTGATCGGCACTGTTACCGGCGTCGCGCTCGGCATCCTCGCCGCTGTGCTGCAGGGCTCGTGGATCGACCGAGGCATCACCGCAGCGACGAGCTTCATTTCGGTGATGCCGTCGTTCGTGCTCGGTATCGCGCTCGTCACGGTCTTCTCGGTCACGTTCACGCTGCTGCCTTCGGCCGGATACGTTCCGCTCGAAGACGGCACCTGGCCTTGGCTCAGCCATCTGATCCTGCCCGCGCTTGCCTTGAGCTGCGACACCACGGCCAACATTGCCCGACAACTACGCGTCGGTCTCATCTCGGCCTACCGCGAGAACTACGTGATTGGGGCGGTGCTCCGGGGTTTTAGCGATCGGCGTATATTCTTCGTGCATGTCTTGCCGAATGGCATTGCGCCGGCGCTGACGGTCCTCGGCATGAAGTTCCCCAATCTACTCGGCGGTGCGGTCGTCACCGAGGCGATCTTCGGGCTTGCCGGCTACGGCAAGTTTGCCAGTGACTCGGCCCTGCGCGGCGACGTGCCGTCGGTACAAGGCGTGCTCGTCGTTTCGATTGTTTTGGTGGTCTCGTTCAACGTCCTGATCAATGCGATTCTCAATCGAGTCTTTCCGAGTGCGGGAAGGGGCGCATAGTCGGCTCATGCTTACTCGCTTGTGGCAACTGCCCAGCGCGCGGCTTGGACTGGGTCTGCTCTCGGCGATCTTGCTGCTCGCGATCATCGGGCCACTGCTATCTCCCTACTCTCCACTGGCGGGCTCTGATGCCATTTTGGCGCATCCTAGCGCCAACCATCTGTTAGGTACGGATTACCTCGGGCGCGACGTGCTCAGCCGGATCCTTTGCGGCTCTCCGGTGAGTGTCTTCGGGGCGGTGCTGGTCGCGTTCATCGCGCTCTTCGTCGGCGCGATTCCGGGGATCCTATCGGTCTATTTCGGAGCTGCGTTCGAATGGCTGAGTCTGCGCGTTGCCGATACCTTGACCGCCCTGCCATTTTTACTCTTTGCCGCCTCGATGACTGCGCTCCTTGGTAACGGCATCACCCAAGCAATGGTTACGGTCGGGATCCTGGTCGCGCCTGCTTGTTACCGGGTGTCGCGGGCGGCCGCACTTTCGGTGGCTCGCGCGCAGTACGTCGAGGCCGCGATCCTGTCCGGGGCTAGCGTTGCGACCATCGTGCGAAACCACGTCTGGAGCAAAGTCCTCCCTCCCATCGCGATCGTGCTCGCGAACACGATGGGCCACGGTCTCGTCGTGGTGGCGAGTCTGACCTTCCTCGGGATCGGGGTTCAGCCGCCGCAGCCGACCTGGGGTGGCGTTCTGGCTTCGGATCTCGGATACCTCAGCTACAGGCCCTATGCGCCACTCTTCCCGACTTTTCTGATCTTGATCACGGTGTGGGGTTTCAACCTGATCGCGGACGCGATTCGCGATGTTGCGGGGGAATCCGGTCGCGTCCTGCTGGAACAAAGGAAATCTGGCGCTTCAGGAAGCGGCCAAAGCATCCGGAAGAAGGTGATGTCGACGCCGGGTCACGGCTCGGCGCAGAGTACGCGGACACGCGCGGTTGCGGTCCCACCAGAAAGTGATGTCGTGCTTTCGGTGAAGGGGCTGGCGATACGACATTCGATCGCACGGAATGAGGTCGTTCGCGGGGTGACTTTCGACTTGCGCAAGAGTCGAGTGCTGGGCGTCGTTGGCGAGTCGGGGAGTGGAAAGACGCTGACGTGCCGCGCAATTCTCGGCGCCTTGCCCAAGCTGTTCGAGCTGTCGAAGGGCTCGATCGAACTGAAGGGCCGGGATATCTCCGCGTTCACCCGCAAGGACTGGAACGCTGCGCACGGCAGGGTCATCTCCGCAGTCTTCCAAGATCCCGCATCTTACCTGAATCCTGCCATACGAGTGGGTAAACAGGTCGAAGAGATCTTGAGAGTGAAGAACAAGCTGCCCCGTCGCGTGGCCAGGGCCGAGGTCTTGCGTCTATTCGAAGCGTTGCAGCTGCGGAATCCCGAGCTCGTTTTCGAACAGTACACGCACGAGCTCTCGGGCGGCATGCTTCAGCGCGTGCTGATCGCCTCGGCCATCGCGCTCGGACCGGAGATCTTGATTGCCGATGAAGCGACGACAGCGCTCGACGTGACGGTACAAGCAGAGATTCTCGACTTGCTGCTGCAACTGAAGGACAAGTTCGGTCTGGCTCTGATCGTTATTTCCCATGACCTCGCGGTAGTCGCAAAATTATGCGACGAGGTGCTCGTGATGAAGTCTGGCGAGGTACTCGAGCATGGAACGGTCCACGAGATCTTGCGCCACCCTCAACATGAATACACGCGGTTGCTCGTCGCGGAACACAACTCCTATGGTCTGGATCGCTTCTTGAAGGTTGCTGAAGTCGAGAAACTCGACCATGCATCCTGATACAGAGCCGTTGCTCGTGGTCGAGCAGCTGTCCGTCTCTTACGGGAAAGGACCGGCCTCGACAGTGGCCCTTCGCGGTGCAACGTTCGCCATCGGCCGCGGGGAAATCGTCGGGGTCATAGGTGAGTCCGGCTCTGGAAAGTCCACCCTCGCGCGTACGGTGCTCGGACTGGTCAGGCCTTCCACGGGGACCGTAAGAGTCGCAGGTGAAGAGCTCACCTCGTTCTCGGAGCGACAATGGAGAGAGTTTCGGCGTCGGGGGGTCGTCCAGTACGTGTTCCAAGACCCGCTGCGCAGCCTGGATCCGGAGCTGACGATTGCGCAATCGCTCGCCGAGCCGCTCGTGGTCCAGGGCCGACCTCAGCGGGAGATCGATGCCGCGGTAGTTCGCTACCTGGAGCAGATGAAGCTGGATCCAAGCCTCGCTGGCCGATTCCCGGGGGAGCTCTCGGGCGGCCAGCGCCAGCGAGTCGCCGTGGCGCGGGCGCTCTGCACCGAGCCTGAGCTTTTGATTCTGGACGAGCCGGTCAGCGCGCTCGATGCCGCTAACCGCGTTCAGGTCTTGGAGATCTTGGCCGCCTTGCGCGCCAGAGGGGTGTCGTTGCTGTTCATTTCGCACGACCTAGGATCCGTTGCAGGCATCGCCGACCGGATCGTCGTGCTCTATCGTGGGTCGATCGTAGAGCTCGAAACCGCGGGAGCGATCGTCCAGCGCCCGCGACACCCCTACACTCGATTGCTGGTGGCATCTGCTCCGACGCTGCTGAACGGCTCCATTTCCCGCGAGCATCGCGAGCAGCTCCGCGCCGATCTCCGGAGCGAAGAAGCGTCGACGATCCAACGCTGAGTGCAACTCGCGTGGGCGCGACCGGTCGGGATGCCGATCGCGCCCAGCGAGACCTTCATCAGAAGGTGGCGCGTACCGTGCCGCCGAACGTTCGCGGTTCGCCGAGCGCGGCGAGGACGACCCCGTACTGTGAGCTGACCGAGGCCGTGTTGTAGTAGTGCTTGTCAGTCAGATTGCGCACCCAGAACGAGACGTCCCAGCGAGTATTACTTCGGATACCGGTGTGCAAGCCCCACAGTTGATACGCAGGAATGTTGCTGAGTGGGTCCAAATTGATCGCTGCTTTGAACGACGAACGATAGCTCCAGTCGCCTCCGAGGTAGGCGTCGATGTCGCCTGTCTTGTTCTTGGCGACCGGAGCCGAATATTCTGCGGCCGCCCCGGCCGTCAACTTCGGTGCGCCGGAGGCTTGTTGCCCGGACAGGTCTTGGGTGCCGAGATACGAGTATGAGAACTGCGCGGGGGCGTTGGTGTAACTGTCGTACCGGACGTCGTTGTAAGCAATCGATGCCGACCCGAATACGCCACGCACCGGGAAGACCCGCGCGTCGAGCTCGGCGCCCTTCGAGATCACGGTACCTACGTTGGTGATGTACGACGCGGTGGGGGTCACGCCCGTGTTGACGTAGTTGGCCTGGTAGTCGTGGTCGATGATGTAAAAGACGGTCGGGTTCAGTTGCAAGCGACCGCCGAAGAACTCGGTCTTGGCGGCGATTTCGAAATCATCGACCTTTTCGGGCTTCACGAACACGTCTACGCCCAGGGTTTGGCGCACGAGGTTGATGCCAGGCGATTTGTAGCCGCGGGAATAGGTCCCGAAGACATGGATGTCGTCGGTCAGATCACGCGCGATGATTCCGGTCCACGACAAGTTGCTGACGTCGCGCGCTTTGGAGTAGTTGCCCGTGGGCGCGAGCGCTGCGCGGCTGGCTGCGACCGCCGCCTGCTGGTCAGCCGGAAAGCTCTCGATCGGCACGACGTTCCCCTGTGGGTAGGCGTCGTAGCTGCCGGTCTTGTGTTCGATGGTACCGCGCAGACCGGCGGTCACGTGCCAGCGCTTCGTCGGATTCCAGGTTGCCTGGCCGTAGGCGGCGTAGCTGGTCGTGGCTGGAACGACGTGCGAATAAGCGACCAAGTTGTTGAGCACGTCGGGCGAAGTGGTCGGTGTGAGCAGCCAGCCAGAAGCTTGTCGACCGTATGCACTATACTGATAGTCGTTGGCCTGCTGATACCAGAAGTAGAGGCCCGCGGTGTAGTCGAGGGTCTGAGCGCCGGGCGAAGCCAGCCGTACTTCTTGGCTGAACTGCTGCTGATGCGTCTCGACGATGCCACTCGTCGCCACGTTGGCGCCTGTTTGATCGCCGTCGTAGTGCGGCAGCCACTTCCAATTCCGATATGCCGAGATCGAGGTCAGGGTGAGATCGCCGCCGAAGCGCAGAGTCGCCGTGTTCTGGATGCCCCAGCTCGGCATGCGATCCGCCTGCGACGAATCGATGTCGACCTTGCGCGCGAACGGGTCGATCGCGATCGGCGTGTAGCCCACGTCAGCCGCGTGGTCGTAGAAGCCTTTCACCGTCTTACCGTTGGCGAGCGTCGTCGGTGTCGTTTGGCGCACACTGTTGAAGCCGCAATTGCAGGCCTGCATGCTGTAGTCGGCGATCAGGCGAGTCTTGAAGCTGTCGCTGGGCTTCCACAAGATGTCCGCGCGAACTGCGTCGTTGTTCAGATTGTCCCAGGGTTCGCCGTAAGTAGTGTTGTAAATCAGGCCTTGGCGTGAGGTGCGCAGGTAACTCAGGCGAAACGTGAGGGTGTCGGTCAATGGGTTGGTCACGCTCAAGTAGGCGCGGAGGTAGTTGTAGTTGCCGTAGGAGAGCTCGGTCTTGACCTGGCGTTGGAATCCGGGCTCCACCGTACGGATGTCGATCGCACCGGCCACGGTGTTCTTGCCGAAGAGCGTGCCCTGGGGACCCTTCAGCAGCTGGATATTCTCGACGTCCACGAGATCGGTGATTGCCGTCCCGGTGCGAGGTCTGTACACGCCGTCGATGTACAAGCCCACGCCCTGCTCTAGGCCATCGTTCGTCCCACCGGCGTTCGTGCCCAGACCGCGGATGGTAATCGTCTGGTTTCTACCGCTGTAACCCTGAATGTTTAGACTGGGCAACTGGCCGATGATTTGGTTCAGATTGCGCGTGCCCCCGAGCGCTTGCAGCTGCTGATTCGACAGCGTGGTCATGCTGATGGGCACGTCTTGAGCGTCCTCGGGCCGGTAACGGGTAGTGACGACCTCCACGGCACCCAGCTCATCATTCGGGGTTTTGCTCGCTGAAGCGTCGGCCGCTGTCGGCTCGGCCGGGGCAGCCGCTGCTGGCTCAGCCGGGGCAGCCGCTGCTGGCTCGGCCGGGGCAGCCGCTGCCGGCTCGGAGGGAGCGGGCGTTGCGGGAGGGGGGGCTGCTGGAGGCGATGGATCCGTAGGTGCTGGAGCCGTTGGCGCGGCGGGCGCGTCGCCCGGAGCCGGAGCCTGAGGGGCTGGTTCAGGCGGGGCCTGCGGAGTCGCTGGCTGCCCCTCTGCTGCGACCGCCGCAGTCGACAGCGCGAAAAAGACTGAGCTCGAGACAACGGTGCTGAACAGCGAACGGCGGCGCGGGCCGAAGCCAAAGGTGATCTTAGTCACGATGGGGTCCTGATGATGGGCGTGTGGGGTGAGCGTCGAGCGGATAGGTCTCCTTTAGTGGACTACTGTCTCTAATGCAAGACAAGATCATTGGGTTGTGTCGCGCCCCGAGGAGATATAGAAAGACGCAGGTCTTCTATACTAACCATAAGGACGCGAGCATGACTGACCTACCAAAGCGCAAACTAGGACGCACCGGGCTGGAAGTGACGACCCTCGGCTACGGTGCGATGGAACTGCGTGGCGCGCCGCGTGGTCCGGAGATCACGGACGAAGAAGCGGAACGATTGTTGAACGGCGTGCTCGACGCGGGCATCAACTTCATCGACACTTCGATCGACTACGGTCGTAGCGAAGCGCTGATCGGTCGTTTCATCGCCCACCGACGCGATGAGTACTACCTGGCGTCGAAGTGCGGTTGTGTGGTCGGGGGCGCACAGGGCGAGCACGTGCACACGGCGGCGAACATCCGGCATGGAATCGAAAACAGTCTGCGTCTGCTCAAGACGGACCATCTCGATCTCGTACAATTTCACCGCAGTCTGACCCTGGCGGAGTTCCAGGCGGAAGGCGCCCTGCAAGAGGTGTTGAAGCTCAAGGCCGAGGGCAAAGTCCGCTTCATCGGCGTCTCGGGCGTTTTGCCCAATCTCGTGGAGCAGATCGATAGCGGCGTCTTCGATGCGTTTCAAATTCCATACTCTGCGCTGCAACGTGAGCATGAAGAGGTCATCAATCGCGCAGCTGCGGCAGGCGCCGGCACGATCATCCGTGGTGGTGTGGCGCGTGGGACCCCGGACGATTGGCAGCGCACGTATTACATGGTGCCCAGCGAAACGCTGCAAGATCGCTGGCAGCGAGCGAACCTCGACCAACTGCTCGACGGCTCGACGCGCTTGGACCTCACGCTTCGCTTTACTTTATCGCATCCCGGACTGCACACGACCATCGTCGGTACGCGTAATCTCGAACATCTACGCGCCAACGTGCGCGTGGCAAAGCTCGGGCCATTGCCGGCGGATATCGTGGCTGAAGCCAAACGGCGACTCACCCAAGCAACCGCGACCGCCGCCTGAGCCAGAGAGGAATTCATCATGCCCATTTTGGAAGCTGGCGCTCCATCGCCGAAGTTCACGCTGCAAACGGATCACGGCCTCGCCGTCGCGATCGATGGCCAACAAAGCAAGCCGACGGTGCTGTTTTTCTATCCCAAGGACGACACGCCGGGCTGCACGATCGAGTGCAAAGAGTTCCGCGACGCCCGGCCAGCCTTCGAAGCCAAGGCAAACGTATTTGGCATCAGCCCCGATGACGTCGCCAGCCATCAAGCCTTTCGTGACAAATACGCGCTGAATTTCCCGCTCTTGTCCGACCCCGGACACAAAATTGCGGACTTGTTCGGCGTCTGGGGTCTGCGTAAGAACGGCAGCGAAGGGATCGCCCGCACGACGTTCGTATTGCACGGCGGCAAGGTGGCGCGCGTATTTACGGACGTGAAGCCGGAAGGGCACGCGGACGCCGTGCTGGCCGCTGTTTCAGAGCTGTGACGCGGAGGCTCCTCCAGCTGCCTTGCCCGCTCTGGCTGCGTCTACTATAGGAGACGACGTGTCGCAGCTGCAGGTATCGTCGATGGCCGCGAGTTCGAACCGACTCGACGGGCTGCCGTATCCGGTGGCGCCGGCGAGGCCTTCGCACGAGGTGGACCGCTTGGTTCATTGGCTGCTCGCGAGCCTGAAGCTTCACACCTCGGTTTTTCACGTCGGCCAGTATTGTGGGAACTGGCGAGCTTCGACCGCGGGTCATGCTCTGGCGAGCTATCACTTGGTGCTCGGCGGTCGCTGTTTCGTGCACATCGACGGGGCCGAGCCGATCGAGCTCGGACCTCGAGATGGTGTCTTCTTTTTGAGGGACATTCCCCACTTCCTCAGCGGCGAAGCGTCGAGGGGACCGGCAGGGGTGGCGAGCGCGGCGATGCAAGCGGTGCGGCGACCGCTGCGCGAAGGGGGGGAAGACGGAGCCGGACTGGCCTGTGGCTTCTTCGATTTCCAGGGGACACTGAGTGAGTTCATGATCGGCGGCTTTCCGGACCACATCGTGTTCCGGGCGGACGCGGAGGGGCTCAGTGCGCCGCGGCTGCTGTTCGATCTCATGTTGGCAGAGGCGAATCATCCGCCGGATGCTCCTTCGCCGCTCGTCGCGCGCTTGGCGGATGTGCTGTTCTTTTACGTCCTGCGTCATTTGGCGCAAAGCGACGACGCGGCCTGCGGGCTGTGGCCGCTGGTTCGCAGACCGGAGTTCTCCGCGCTGGTCGAGGCGATCCTCGCTGCACCTGCCGATGATTGGTCCGTTGCGGCGATGGCGCGCGCGGTACACATGTCGCGCGCCAGCTTCTTCGAGCACTTCACGGAGATCAGTGGGACTTCGCCGGCGCAGTTCCTGCTGCTCTTACGCATGAGGATCGCCGCGCAGCGCTTGCACGAGGGCGAAACGACAGCGGCGGCGGCGGAGCACGTTGGATATCAATCGATCGCGGCGTTCTCGCGTGCGTTCAGCAGAGTCATGGGGGAGAAGCCGAGCGCTTACCGTCGTTCGGCGAGCCAGTGAGCGTGCGCTGCGAGCATCGCTAGCGCAGACGATCGAGCAACAAGTTCCGACGTGGCGATCTCGACAACCACGCGCCCGATCGCGATAGTGCGCCTCGTGAAAAGCGAAATCGAGGCTAAGTCATGTCGCGCTTGACCCTGCACACGAGCGAAAGCGCCCCACCGGGTAGCCTGCCCTTCATCGAGCGCTCGGTCGCGAACAACGGCTTCCTGCCCAACCTGATCGCCGCGCTCGCCGGCGCTCCAGAGGCGCTCGAGGCCTACCTGACCCTGGGTGAGCTCAACGCGCGGAGCGCGCTGTCACTTGCGGAGCGAGAGGCGGTGCAGCTCACCGCGGCGGCGATTCACGGCTGCAGTTTCTGCGCCGCGGGGCATGCGGCGGTGGCGCTCAAGAAAGCCAAGCTGCCACTCGCGGTCGTGGTCGCGCTGCAAGCGGGGGACCGGACCGGCGAGCCACGGCTCGACGCCGTCGCCACGTTCACGCGGGATGTCATCGCCGCACGCGGCGCCGTGAGCGACGAAAGCTACCAAGCCTTTCGCGACGCAGGCTTCGACGAGCGCCACGCGCTGGCGGTGGTGCTCGGGGTCAGCCTGGCCACGCTGTGCAACTTTGCCAATAATCTCGGCCAACCTCCAATCAACCCGGAGCTCCAGCCCTACCGCGCGGGAGTGCTGGGCCAATGAGCGAGCGGCTATCCAGCGAAGTCCGCCACTGGCTCGCGCTAGAGGCGGATGCGCTCGATAGCGGTCGCGCCGATCCGGAGGCTGTGCTGCCGGTACTGGCGGGAAGCGACCTGTTTCGCGTAGGCGTTCCGACCGAGGTCGGCGGGCTGGGCGGTTCGATCGGCGACGCGGTCGAGGTGCTCGCGTCTGTCGCCTCGCATTCGCTGACGGTCGCGTTCGTATACTGGAGTCAGCGAACATTCATCGAATACGTCGTCGCGACCCCGTATGAAGCGCCGCGCGAGCGTTGGCTTTCGCCCTTGCTCGACGGACAGTTGGCGGGAGCGACCGGGCTCTCCAACGCGATGAAGTTTCTCTCAGGGATCGAAGAGTTGGAGGTGAAGGTCGCGGCCGAAGCGGGCTCGTTCTCGTTGCAAGGACGCGCGCCCTGGGTCACGAACCTACGTAAATCCGGCTTCGTCGTGGCAGTGGCTGCCGAAGGGTTGGGCGGCGATCCATGGGTGGTCGCGGTCCGCAGCGAGACACCGGGTATGACTCGCAGTCCTGATCTCCGGCTCTTGGCGCTGCAGTCCAGCAACACGGCGGCGCTGCGCTTCGAGCGAGCAGAGTTCGACGAGGGCGATGTCCTGCACCGCGATGCGCGGGCGTTCATTGCCCAGGTTCGCCCGGCGTTCCTCGGCCTGCAATGCGGGCTGTCGATCGGGCTCGCGCGCGCGAGTCTGCGCGCTGCCGGCGAGTCGTCCGCAGCGCGCGGCGGCGCGGTCGAAGCGCGCCTCACCACCACTCAGCGGCGGCTCGACCACGCTTCGCACGCGCTCATCGAGGGACTGCTAGACGGCCGTTTCGTCAGCCAAGCGGGGTCGTTGTTCGCGCTCCGGATCGAGTTCGCCGCGATTGCCCAAGCCGCCGTCGAGCTCGAGCTCTGCTCGAGCGGCGGGCGCGCTTACCTGAGCGATCGCGATCGAGGCTTCGCCCGGCGCTGGCGCGAAGCGGCCTTCATCCCAATCGTGACGCCGAGTTTGTTGCAACTCGAGCATGAGCTCAGCCGCCGCGCAGAGGGGCCTCGGGCATGAACGCGCCCTTGCTCGAAGCGAGTCGCGTCACGCTCGAGTACGGCTCACGCTGCATCCTCTCTGACGTCAGCCTCTCGCTGCGCGAAGGAGAGATCGTCGCGCTTTTGGGTGCCAGTGGCGCGGGTAAATCGAGCTTGCTACGCGTGCTGGCCGGCCTGCAAGCGCCGACCTCCGGCGCATTGTTCGCGTTCGGAGCCCCAGCCCGAGGAGGCCATCCGGACGTCGCGCTCGCGTTCCAGGACGCCTGTCTTTTGCCCTGGCGTGACGTCGAAAGAAACGTGGCCTTCGGCCTGGATTTCGCCAGCCAGCCCGTCTGGACCCGGCGCGAGCGCGAGCAGCGCGTAAAGGAGGCGCTGGCGCAGGTCGAGCTTTCGCACGCAGCCCACTACCGCCCTCGCCAGCTCTCGGGTGGCATGGCGCAGCGAGTGGCGCTGGCGCGCTGCCTCGCGCGCCGACCACGCGTGCTGCTGCTCGACGAGCCCTTCGGTGCACTCGACGAGATCACGCGCCGCGAGATGCAGCGCATCCTGCTCAACCTGGTTCGCGAGCGTCGTACCGCAGTGGCGCTCGTCACGCACGACATCGACGAGGCGTTGCTCGTGGCCGATCGGGTGGTGCTCCTCGGGCATCGCCCAGCCGTCGTGAAAAAGATCTGGAGTATCGAGTGTGCGCATCCGCGCGAGTCGTCCCTCGACGCGCTCGGGCAGCTGCGCATCGATGTGGTCAAACGCTTGCACGAGACCTTCCCAGGCGCGTGAAGCGTCGTACTGCCGTATTTCGCTGAGGATTCTATCATGTGCCAATACCACCCTTCGCGTAGAGAAATGCTGCAGCTGGCCTCGCTGTTCACGGCGGGCGGCGCGCTGCCGCTGCTTTCACAGCTCGAAGGCTGCAAGAAAAAGGAGCCGGACGCGCCGGTTCGCATCGGCTACCTGCCCATCACCGACGCGACCCCGTTGCTCGTTGCGCATCACCAAGGCTACTTCGATCAGGCAGGGATCCGCTCCGAGAAGCCGGTCCTGCTCCGGAGCTGGGCGCAGCTGGTCGAGGCGTTCCTCGCTGGCAAAGTGAACGTCGTGCACCTGCTGTCTCCGATGACGGTGTGGGCTCGCTTCGGCAGCCAAGTGCCCGCCAAGGTCGTGGCCTGGAATCACGTGGGCGGCTCGGCACTCACCGTGGCAGCCAACGTCAACAGCGTGCGCGATCTTGCCGGCAAGACCGTGGCGATCCCGTTTTGGTACTCGATCCACAACGTCGTCTTGCAGCTGCTGCTGCGTGAAAATGGGCTCACACCGGTGGCGCTGAAGGACGGCCAACAGCCCACGGAAAATCAGGTGAACCTCTTGGTGCTACCGCCGGCCGACATGCCGCCAGCGCTCGCCTCGCGTCGCATCGAAGGCTTCACTGTGGCCGAGCCCTTCAACGCCGCGGCCGAGACGAAGGGCATTGGCAAGGTGCTCCGCTTCACCGGCGATGTCTGGCGCCAGCACGCCTGCTGCGTGGTCTTCATGCACGAGGCGGATCTGGAAGGCCGCCCGGAGTGGTCGCAGAAAGTGGTCGACGCGATCGTTCGGGCCCAGCTCTGGACTCGTGACCATCGCGCCGAGACGGCTCAGATTTTGGCAAATGACGGAGAAAATCAGTACACGCCGCACCCACGAGCGCTGCTCACGCGGGTGCTCGCCCCGAACGACGCGGAGCGCACCGGCTACCTGCAGACCGGAGCGATCCGGCACCCAGATTGGAACGACCGGCGCATCGATTTTCAACCTTATCCTTTCCCGAGCTACACCGAAGAGCTGGTACGTCGGCTTCAGCAAACACTGGTCGAAGGCAAGCACGATTTCCTCGCCAGCCTCGACCCGAAGCGAGCCGCTAGCGAACTCGTCGACGATCACTTCGTGAGAAAAGCGCTCGCGTCGCAGAACGCCTTCGCCGCTTTCGGCTTGAACCCGGAGCTGTCTCGGACCGAACTGATCGCTCCATGACCTCGCCGGCCTCGGCAAACGGCTCGCTCGCCTCGCGTGCATTGCTGGGAAGCGCGGGGATCTTGTTGCTCGGGGTGCTCTGGTGGGGAGCGGCTTTGGGGGCCGAGGTAGGGGGAATGGGCGAGCGCTTCGCTCCCTTGGCGGTGCTGGCCGTCGCATTCGATCTATTACGGCACGCCCCACTGTGGCCTCACGTCGCCATCAGCCTGGAGCGCGTGGCGATCGGTCTAGTCGCAGCGCTCTTGGTTGGGGTCCCCCTTGGGATTGCCATCGGCAGCTCCCGAAGGTTCGACCAACTGACGTCGCCGTCGATTCAGTTTCTGCGTATGATTTCGCCCATCTCCTGGATGCCGCTCGCGGTGATGGTGTTCGGCGTGGGCGATCGTCCGATCTGGTTCCTGCTGGCATTTGCCGCGACTTGGCCGATTCTGCTCGCCACCGCGGCCGGCGTTCGCGCGCTCGATCCCCGCTGGCTCGAGCTCGCTCGGAGCCTCTCGGCTACGCGGCGCGAGCTGCTCGTGCAGGTCATCGCGCCGGGGATCCTCGCCAGCGTGCTCACCGGGATCCGTCTGGCCATCGGTATCTCGTGGATCGTGCTCGTGCCCGCCGAGATGCTAGGCGTCAACGCGGGGCTCGGCTACTACATCCTCGACGCGCGCGATCGCCTGGCCTACTCGGAGCTCATGGCCGTCATTCTCGTGGTCGGCGTGCTCGGCTTTTTGCTTGACGCGGGTGCGCGCTGGCTGTGCGATCGCGGCTCTTTTTGAGTGTTGGGCCATCCCTGACCCGCTTCCGATTCGAAAGCTGCAG
Source organism: Pseudomonadota bacterium (assembly GCA_037200885.1). Lineage (GTDB taxonomy): Bacteria > Myxococcota_A > Polyangia > Polyangiales > Polyangiaceae > PMG-095. Next base: position 632,713 of record JBBCIN010000002.1, on the reverse strand, counting down.
CGAAGATGAATACCGAGTCGACATCGACCTTGCGAACGATACGAAAGCCGGCCTCGGTGGCATCATTGATGGCAAAGACCGCCGCGTGCTGAACCGCGTTGGCGCTTGCGCGTCGCTATTTCAGCTCGACCTGCAGCGCTTCAAAGAGCCGGTGCTGGTGATGAAACCGAGGAGCCTGGCAACAAACAGGTGCTTGCCGCGCAGCACGACCGCATCGAGTCGGTCTGATTCGATATGATCAACCTCCCAATTTTCGGAGCATCCGCCCGAGAACCGGCCGACCCGACGCAAGGACGCCGACGGTCTTCACCCAACCAACCTCGGCCGCCTCGTGCTTGGTGATCCTGGACCGGTGCCCGCTACGCCTGCGGGCGTGCGAGCCATGTTCCTGCATTATCGGATCCCGACCGCGGGTCGTCACGTGGTCGTGCTTGGCCGAGGCCCCACGGTGGGCCGACCGCTCTCGATACTGCTCGCTGCAAAGGCCGCGGGTGCAAATGCCGCAGTCACGCTCGTCCACTCCGGGGTCGCCAATCTAGCGGAACATACGCTGCGTGCGGACATCGTGATCGCGTGCGCGGGGCAGCCCGGCATCGTTCAGGCCGGCATGGTTCGCGAAGGCGCGGTCGTCGTGAGTGCGGGGATCACTTGGAAAGGTAAACTCCTGCTGCCAGACGTCGACGAAGCCGTCGCGCAGAAAGCCTCGTGGATCACCCCACGGCTCGGCGGGGTTGGTGTGACGACGATGGCCATGCTCCTCCAGAACACCGTTCTGCTCGCGGAAGCGCAGTCGGGCGCGCCGTAGCCTGAGCCATGGTGTTTCACTCACGCCCCGGAATTGAAAACCGGGTAGTCTGTGGACCATTGGCCGATCTATCGTCGATAGCCAAGCGCTCATCATGCCCAAGGCACGTGTTCATATTCTCGGCGCATCGGGATCCGGGACGACGACGCTGGGGCGTTTGCTCGCCGAGCGACTAACGGTCCCTTTCCACGATACCGACGCATTCTACTGGCTGCCGACCGACCCGCCGTTTCGCGAAAAGCGCGATATCCCCGAGCGGTGCCGGCTATTGCGAGCCGCGTTGTCCCAGAGCGAGTCTTGGGTATTGAGCGGCTCGCTGTGCAGCTGGGGACATGAGTTCATTCCCGACTTCACGACGGTCGTGTTCGTCGAGCTCGCGCCGGAAATCCGCATGGCGCGACTACGCGAGCGCGAGATTCGGCGCTACGGCATAGAACGTTTGCAGCCGGGAGGTGAGCTGCACGCGCAGCATCTCGCATTCATGAGCTGGGCAGCCAGGTATGATGAGCCTCACAATGACGGACGGAGCCGCGCCGGCCACGAACGCTGGCTCGCGGAGTTGCCAGCAAGCTGCAATGTGCTGCGCCTGCGGTCGGAACTTCCCGTCAGTGATCTGGTTCGATCGCTGCTTGATCAGCTAGCAGGCTGACCATGGAGCTGTACGTCCGACGTAACGCAATCACCTAGCGACCGATTGCCACGCTTCAAACAAGCCTTCGTTCCGCGTGGCTCAGGCCATCGCGGCGTTCGCAGCTGCCGGCTAGCTTGTGCTATCGTGTTCCGAACCTCAGTCATGGATTACTTCTTCGCTCCCGAGCGTTATCAAGCCGATGGCTTCGTCCTGCGCTCGTATGACTTGGGCGACGGTCCGTTGCTCGCCGAAGCCGTCAACGCTTCTTACGAGCACTTGCGGCCGTGGATGCCGTGGGCGAGCCCCCATCAATCGGTGCAGGATTCGGAGCAGTTTGTGCGAAAGAACCGAGCGCGCTACCTGCTAGCGGAGGCGTTCGTCATTGGAGTCTTCTCCGAGAACGGTGAGCGGCTGCTGGGCAGCACCGGGTTCCATTTGCGAGAAGGCCCGATCTCCACGGGCTGCGCGGAAATGGGGATGTTCATTCGTCAAGGCGAGGCGGGTCGAGGGCTCGGTACTCGAGTCCTTCGGGCTCTTCTTGATTGGGGTTTTGCGGAGTGGCCTTGGCTGCGCCTGGCCTGGCGTTGTGATCAGAACAACGTCGCGTCCGTGCGAGTCGCCGAGAAGGCGGGCCTTCGGCTGGAGGGCGTTCTGCGAGGGCAGCGCGCGCACGTGGGCGAGGGACGACGGGATACCGCTTGTTACGCTTTGACCAAGCTCGAATGGCGCGACAAAATCGAACGACGCCTCGTGGGCTGAGCTGCGAGCGCTCAGGCAGTCCATCGGAGTTCCGAGCCGCGGACGGAGTGGGCGAGCGCGTGGGCTAGCCGCGTTAGACTGACGTGCCATCGGAGCCGTTGCGATCGGAATCGGCCGTTGCTACCGTCGCCCTTCGATGGATCGACATGAGCTTTCCGTGTCAATCATGCGTGTCGCCCGCCTCACGGGGCAATTTCAGCTACGCTCCGGCGCTACTGCCAGCGAGTACTTCGACAAGTATCGCTTCGAATCGGACCCACGGCTGTTGCGCGCCGTCGCGCAGCACCTCGCCCCGCTTGTGCCTACGGACACCGAAGTCCTGGCAGGTCTGGAACTCGGCGGAGTGCCGATCGCTGCAGCCCTTTCATTGGAAACCGGACTTCCGGCGGCGTTCGTGCGCAAGGAAGCCAAGCGCTACGGAACCCGTCGCCTCGCCGAGGGAGTCGAGGTCGACGGCCGTCGACTGCTCGTGGTCGAGGATGTCGTGACGTCCGGAGGTCAAGTCGTGAGTTCGACCGAGCAACTTCGCGCGCTAGGCGCCTCGATATCATCGGTGATTTGCGTGATTGACCGGCAATCGGGCGGGGCCGAGGCCCTTTCGAAGATCGACCTCCGGCTCTCGGCGCTCTTCACCAGGGCTCAGCTCGAGACGGCTACCGGATGACAAGGCTTGTGCTGGTCTCGGGAAGCGTGGCTTCGCCGGTCAGCTAGCGAGTCCACACACGACATCGGAACCGATGTTTGTATGCAATCCTACGCGCGGGCGGCGGGTTGGACGCCGATGCTGTCGATCGCGGCGAGATCGTCCGGCGTCAGTTGCCAGTTCGCGGCGAAAGCGTTCGCCTTGACTTGCGCGGCTGTGGACGCACCTGCGATCACGGAAGCCACGGCCCGATGCGACAGCAGCCACGAAAAAGCGAGCTCCAAGAGCGAGCGCCCCCGTGCCCGGGCAAGCTCGTCGAATGCTGCGCTGAGCGCGAGGTTCTTATCGTTGAGAAAGCGATCCCGCAAGCGGGAGTCGGGCGCGGTGAGGCGCGTGCCCTCGGGGGCTACCTGGCCCGGACGGTACTTGCCGGACAGGAGGCCGCTCGCGAGCGGAAAGTAGGGTAAAAAAGCCAGGCCTGCGCGCTCGACGGCCGGAAGCAGCGACTCTGCGGGCTCGCGCGCGAGCAGGCTGAACTCGTTTTGCACGCTGACGAAGGGCTTCAGCGTCGCGCGTCGCGCGGCCTCGGCGCTCACTTCGAGCTGCTCGGCCGAGAAGTTCGAGCAGCCAATTTCTCGGACCTTTCCGGCTTTGACCAATTGATCGAGCGCACCGAGTGTATCGGCGATCGGCACTTCGGGATCGGGCCGGTGCAACTGGTACAAGTCGATGTAGTCCGTGCCCAGCCGGCGCAGGCTGTCTTCGGCCGCGCGCAGCACGTACTCGGGCCGCGCGCCCTTGCGCTGGTCGTCAATCCGCATACCGAACTTGCTCGCAATGAGCACCGAACCGCGCCGAGCGCCGAGCGCGCGGCCCAAGTACTCCTCGCTTTGCGTCCCGCCATACACGTCGGCTGTGTCGAAGAAGTTGAGTCCGGCTTCGAGCGCGGCGTCTACGACGCGTTGGGTGCCCGACTGATCGAGTCGGCTGCCGAAGTTGTTACAACCGACCCCGACGATTGAGACCTCGAGTGAACCTACCTTGCGGCGCTGGGTCATGGCTGACAGTGTATCGTCATATGGTCCTGTTTACAAGACAGTATCCAGCATCGGCCGTTACCGCAAGCATGCCTTCAATTGATCGACAACGCGCGCGCGGTCGCCGTCGTTCTCGAGAACGTCGCCACCGGGGGCTGGCTCTTCGAATCCGCCGTTCACGAAGCGCGCGTAGGCATTCGATGCCGCGTGACCCCTGCGCTGCTGCAGGCGCGTTTCGAGCAGCTCTTCCGATGCCCGGACCCAAACCAACCGCGCATTGGGAAAATCTCGTCGGAGCTGGTCCCGAGCACGAGTCTTGAACAAACCCTGAGACACAGCCAGCCCCGGATTTGGTCGCGGGCTTTGCGCATTCTGGGTCACTCGCTCGTGAATGCCTCGGCTCAGCACCGCGACGAATTCGGTGCGCATGTCTTCGGTGAACACGCGGTGTTCGCGCAGCGCGCCGAGCATCTCCGGCGTGAGGTCGCGATCGCCGTCATAATGCTGGAAGCCAAGTTCCTCGGCACAGACTCGCCCGACGAACGACTTGCCCGCGCCAGATTGGCCAAAAAAGATCCAGACCCGCACCCCCACAGCTCTAGCAGGATATCCTGGGATGAGCCTAGAATCTCCCCTTGATGTACGTCCTTCACTACTACCCAGGCAACGCCAACCTCGCGCCGCACATCCTGCTCGAGGAGTGCGGCGTGCCCTATCGCTTGGAGTTCGTGGATCGCGAACATGGCGCGCTCGAGTCGCCAGAATTTTTGAAACTCAACCCCGCCGGCCTCATCCCCGTGCTCGTCGACGGTGACCTGGTGTTACCCGAGACAGCGGCAATTTGCCTACATTTGGTCGATCAGCACCCGGAAGCGGGCTTAGCGCCGGAAGTGGGCACGAAGGAGCGTGCTCACTTCTATCGTTGGCTCGTCTATCTCACGAACACGCTGCAGTCGCGCATTCTCGTGGGCGCGTACCCGAAGCGGCTCAGTGATGACGAAGCCGGCGCGGCCGTGGTCCAGCGTCAAGCCCGCGCTCAGATCAGTCAGTCGCTCGACATCATCGAACGCCAATTGGCGAACTCGGGGCCGTGGCTCCTCGGCGAGCGCTTCTCCGCGCTCGACCCCTACTTGCTCACGCTCTGCCGCTGGACGCGCCATTTGCCCAGCCCGGCTCGCGAGCGCCCTCACTTGAAGCGCCTGCTCGACGCGACCTTGGCGCGCCCCGCCGTGCAGCGTGCCCACGAACAAGAACGACTCACGCCTCCGTTCTATTGAACCAGGCAGCCTGGGCTCGCCTCTCGGGATGGCAGTAACAGGGCCGTTGCTAGGTTCAGACGTTCAGAATTAGACGCCGCCCTTCGCTGGAGCACTGGCAGCTTCACCGGGCCCCGTGAGGAATGACGCGGTTTGGCGGCGGTTCGCGCCGACGCGCGCGTGGTAAGAAGACGCTTGTCTTTTTAAGTGGAGCATCGGACAATCGCACTCTGGAGGTCTGAGGAGACAAACATGAGTGCCATTTTGGAACTGAAAAAGGTCGAAGCGACGGGGCTGAGCTATTCGCCCTTGCACCCCACCATCGGCGCCGAGGTCGAAGGCGTGGATCTGAGCAAGCCCATCAGTGATGCGGTGCGCGATGACATCAAGGCGGGACTACTGAAGTGGAAGGTGCTGTTTTTCCGCGACCAGAACGTGAATCGCCGCCAGCATCTCGATTTTGCCAAGCGCTTTGGCAAAGTCTACACCCCGCCCTATCCGGCGGATCGGCTGGTCGAGGTGGATGGCGAATCCGGCGTGCACCTGATCGGCGCCGATCCCAATCAGAAGGCGTTCTACGAGAGCCAAAGGCGGCCGGGCATCGTCTATGACGGCTATCACTCGGACACCAACTGGCGCATCGTGCCGAGCTGGGGTGCGGTGCTGCGCGCGGTCAACGTGCCGCCGGTGGGTGGCGACACGATCTGGGTCGATGCTGGCAAGGTCTATCGTGAGCTGCCCGAGGACTTGAAGCAGCGTTTCGAAGGGCTGCACGCGATTGTCGACTTCCGTGCCTCGCTGCAGCGCGCGGGCCACGATTACCCATTGGTGGCGCATCCCATCGTGCGCACCCATCGCGAGACGGGCGAGAAGATCCTGTGGGTCGATTTCGGTAAGCATCCGCAGATCGTCGGCCTGCCCGACGCGGAAAACCGCGAAGTCTTGCAGCTGATCCTCGATCGCTATCGCAAGTCGGAAAATCAGGTGCGCTTCCGCTGGAAGCCCGGCTCAATCGCCTTCTGGGACAATCGCGGCGCAGTGCACCGGGCGGTGCAGGACTACGGCGATTTCCCGCGCCAGCTCGAGCGCGTACTGATCGACGACGAGCCGCTCTGGCGCAATCTTTGATCACTGGATGACGCGGATGGGCCGAGCAGAACGCCCGAGCCCATCCTGTCGCTCGCGTCAGCACCCGGTTAAAAAAACTCTCGAGCAGGCTCAGGCTCGAGGTTGGGTTGGGTCAGCGGACCCAGGGCGCGCGCTTCGTCGCGTAGCTCGAGCGGCGGCGGCCGACTTAGCGCACGTGGAAGTTCTCGTACAACCGGAGTGTGTTGCGCAACCCCATTGCCACGGTCATCGGACCGACGCGGGGAACGAAAACACTGGCCTTCGTTTCGATGTCGTCGGCGAAGTTCTTGAGCGTCGAGAAGTTCACGCAAACCACGCCAGAGCGCACTTCAGCAGCGGAGACCAAGGGGAACGCGCGGCTGGGGACACCCGTGATGACGATGTCCGCGGTCGCCAGCGCTTCGGCCCGCGAAACGCTCGTCGCCTCCTGGCGTGCGTCTCGGAATAGCAACGGGCCGTCGATGTCGAACGAATACACTTCGGCGCCGTCGTTCGCGAGCATGCAGGCGAGCGGTCGCCCGACCACCTCACTGCGGTTGAACACGGCGATGCGTTTGCCGGCGAGAGGCCCCGTCCCGTCCGCGGGGCTCGCCATGCAACCCGCAGCCTCGAGCAGCTTGACGACGGAGAGAGCAGTGCAGGGAAGAATCGCCTTCTGGGTCTGCTCGGCATCGACGAATCGCTGGTTCCGATAAAGCTTGCGCGCCCAAAAGGAATTGAGCCCCTCGATGTCCTTTCGTTGGTCGACCAGATCCTGAATGAAGCGGTCGCGCTCGAGCCCGAAGATCGGGTAATAAACGATGATCCCGTGTACGGCCGGATCGCTGTTGGCCCGTTGAATGGCGTCCTCCACTCCGAGCTTGTCTACCTCGCGAAGGTCGAAGCGGATCCCGAGATCCTCGCAGCCGATGCGGGTGTAGTCGGCATAGGTGCGTGATGGCGCAGCGTCCGTCGCTAGGAAGCCTGCCAGCGTGAGCGGTCCACGCAGTCGCGCGAGCTGCTGGCGAAGCTGGTCGCGAAATTCCTGTGCCACCGCGCTGGCATCGATACGTCGTGCTGTCATGTCGTGCGGAAGATAACCCAACTTCGCCTGCGCGGTCAGGCCAAGCCGCGCTGCCTTCGGGCCCAACTTTCGAAGCTCATCGGCGAGAGACCGTACGAGCGGGCGATCTCCGGCCGCGCTAAAACAGGGGCGACGTTCATGTACGTGAGGCCCTGGGCGACCCCGGGGTGCAGACCGGCCGCGATGGCCTCCTCGGGCGTGCCCCACTGCACGACGTACTCCTTGCCATCGAGGCGCGACAGGATCTCGATAATTTGCGACTGCGTGAGCAGATCGCCGGCGAGCTGTAGCGTGACGCCGTTGAACTTCGCGGGCGTTTCGATGGCCGCAGCCGCCGCCTTTCCGATGTCGTCGGGCGCGATCAGCGAAAGTGGGCGATCCGTCTTGATCACGGTGATCAGTCGGCGACCTTCGACAAAGCCTGCTGGGTCCAACATCGCATGGTCCATGAACGTAGCCGGTAAAATGATGGTCCAGCTCTCGAAGCCAGCGCCGCGCACGAGCTCGCAGGTGGCGAGCTTGTTCTCCCAGTAGTCCTCGTGCGATTTCCAACGGCCCTCAGCCCAACCTTCGACGTTGCGATGATCACCGACGCCCGAAGTCGCTGTGTGTACGAACGTGTCGACGCCTTCAGCAAGCGCCGCCTCGACCAAGTTTTCGCCTTGCTTTCGCTCCCTGCTGAAGTCGACCCCAGTCTCGGACACGATCGGTGATTGCATCGAGAACACCGCGCGCGCACCAGCGCAGGCCGCGCGCAGCGATGCCGGGTCGTCCAGATCCCCGACGACCAACTCGGCGCCGGCCTGCGCGAGGGCCCGAGCGTTTGCTCGTTCCGGGTTGCGCACGAGGACCCGGACGGCTCCCGTGCCGGCCTCTAGCAGCGCTCGAGCCGTCGCCCCACCCTGACGGCCGGTGGCTGCGGTTACCAGAACGGGGCGCAAATTCGCGCTAAAATTGCTCATTTTCAGGCTCCTGAGTATAAGTGGGGAGGCCCACCGTTTATCTTGTGGCAAGATACGGGGGCCTACCCCGTTTGTCGAGGAGTTCGCTGAGGAAAAATTTTGGCTGTGGATCCTGCAAAGGCGCTACGCGCGGATGGCCGACGCAATCGTGAGCTGCTCGTTGCGGCCGCGACGGAGCTGATCCGAAGAGACGGCGCGCAAGTGTCGCTCGAGGAGATCGCTCGTCGCGCAGGCGTGGGCTCGGCGACTTTGCATCGGCACTTCGCATCGCGGCGGGCGCTGCTCGAGGCAGTCTTCCGTGATGGCGTCGCCCAGCTCTGCGCACGCGCCACCGCTCAGCCAGGCGCGGAGCCGGCGGCCGAGCTCATCAATTGGCTCGAGGATCTGACGGTTTATACCGCGAATAACCGCGGGCTCGCTACGGCGCTGCTCGCCGGCCCCGATGGGCTCGCGCCGGAAGAGATCTGTTGTACCGAGATGGTACGCGAAGTGTTGGATGTTCTCGTCGTTCGCGCGTCGTCCGTGAATGCGTTGCACGAAAATGCCACGACGAGTGACCTCCTGCTCTTAGCAAACGCGATCGCCGTTGCCACCGAGAACGACCCAACCAGCGCCAGCCGCCTATTGCGCCTCGCGCTCAGCGGCATTCGGCCGTGAAGGCAAGGCTTGCCAGGGACGGCACTGGAGCGATGTGTGTTTGAAGCACCTCCCCCGAGGGGCGTTGGCTCGAAGAAGCGTTGACCTAGGCTCGGTTTGCGCGGCGTCAGCCCGCGAGCCTTTTCGACAGCGGATCGAGCACGACGGCGCGCTTCGGAGCGGAGCCAAGAAGTTCGGAGAGCTCTTCTCTCAAGAGGGCGGTCAAGGCCTCGGTTACGTTGCGACGCAGGTCGAGGCGGCCGGTGATGAGGCCGATTTCGCGCAACGGGGTCGGGCCGCTGAACGCGCGAAGCTGCGCCTCTTTCCGTTCGTCGTCTAGCCCACGAGCCACGAGCGCGGGCAGCACCGTCGCGCCGAGTCCTCGGTCGATCAGCTCGATCAACGTCTCGAAATTGCCGCTCTCGAAATGCACGCGGCTCTTCTTTTGCCCAGGTTTGGACTTACAGTAGCTCAGCACCTGGGTACGAAAACAGTGGCCCTCGGGCATGACGAAGAGCTCGCGCTTGGCCAGCTCCTCCTGCTGGATTTTGGCCTTTTTGAGCAAGGGATCGCCGGGAGGGAGATAGGCGAACATCGCCTCGAAGCCGATGCTCATCTCGATCACACCCGGGCTTTCGAGCGGGATGGCAGCGATGCCGGCCTCCAGCGTGTCGGAACGGATACGTTCGATCATCTCTTCGGTTTTCAGTTCCTCCAGCGAGAGCTGCACCTTCGGAAACTTCGCGAGGAAGCGCGGCAGGAAGAGTGGAACGATGGACGAGGAGAGCGAGGGGATCACGCCCAGTCGAAACGCGCCGCTGGGGTCGTTCTCTTCGGCGACGATGCGGCCGAGCCGCTCGGTCTCGCGCAAAATGGTGCGCATCTGTTCGAGCACTCGTGTGCCGTCCGGCGTAGGCAAGACCGGCTGTCGGCTACGATCGAAGAGTACCGTATCGAGCAACGCCTCCAGCTTGTGCAGTTGCATGCTGAGGCCCGATTGCGACACATTGGTCCGCGTCGCGGCGGCCCGAAAGTTCTGGGTCTCCAGCACGGCCAGTGCGTAGCGCATCTGCTGCAAGGTGACTTGACTGAGATCCACCCGCTCAGGATGGGCGCAATGCCCGGGCTCGACAAGCCCCCGCGGCGCCGCCCGCGAGATTCACCAATGTTTTCGCGAAAATGGACCGCGCCGCGTTCACTATAAATGAACGGTCTCTAACAATGTTCGATTGGAGTTATTGGGTGCACATGACCATGATGGTCCTACCGATGACGGAACTCCTGGTTGGGGGAAAGCTCGGGAAAGGAACAGAAAAGAAATGTCTATCATCAATAGCGACGTGAAGCCGTTCAAGGCTACCGCATTCCACAACGGTAAGTTCGTCGACATCTCGAACGAGACGATCAAGGGCAAGTGGGCCGTGTTCGTGTTTTACCCCGCGGACTTCACCTTCGTCTGCCCGACCGAACTCGAAGACCTCGCCAACACGTACGCCGAATTTCAGAAGCTCGGCGTAGAGATCTATGGCATCTCGACTGACACGCACTTTGCGCACAAGGCGTGGCACGACACTTCGGAAGCCATCAAAAAGGTCACGTACCCGCTCGTCGGCGATCCGACGGCGAACCTGGCGCGCGCCTTCGACGTCTTGATCGAAGAGGAAGGTCTGGCCCTGCGCGGGAGCTTCGTGATCAATCCTGAAGGCAAGATCAAAGTGGCGGAGATTCACGACAACGGGATCGGCCGCGATGCGAGCGAACTCTTGCGCAAGGTGAAGGCCGCTCAGTACGTGGCCTCGCACCCCGGCGAGGTTTGCCCGGCCAAGTGGCAAGAAGGCGCGAAGACGCTCAAGCCGTCTCTCGACCTCGTCGGCAAGATCTGAGTCGACGTACTCGATTGGTTCGGGAGATCTCGCGCCGACGAGGTCTCCCGAACTTTTCCACTGCTCCCTGATACGAAAGGACCCGATATGCTCGACGAACAACTTCGCTCTCAGCTCGCTCAGTACTTGGCTCACCTAAAAGGGCCGATCGAACTGCGCGCCGCGCTCGACGAATCAGAGGCATCGCGCGAGGTCGCAACCCTGCTCGAGGAGATCCGCGGAGAGTCGCAACTCGTGTCCATTACTACCGAGCTTCCGCCGGGCGTACGGGTGCCGTCGTTCGCGGTTGCTCGTCCGGGGCATCCGTCGCGCGTTCGTTTTGCAGGCCTGCCGCTCGGGCACGAATTCACGTCCCTGGTCTTGGCCCTGCTTCACGTGAGCGGGCATCCGCCCAAGGTGAGCGCCGAAGCCCTCGATCAGGTTCGCGAGCTCAATCAGCCGCTCAAGTTCGAGACCTACTTTTCCCAGAGCTGTCAAAACTGTCCCGACGTCGTTCAAGCGCTCAACATCATGGCCGCTCTGAACCCGGGCATCGAGCACGTGGCCATCGACGGCGCGCTCTTTCAGAGTGAGGTGGAGGAGCGCCAGATTCTGGCCGTCCCCACCATCTACTTGAACGGTGAGCGCTTCGGTCAGGGCCGCATGGAACTCGAAGAGGTGCTGAACAAGGTCGACAAGAGTGGGCAAGAGCGGAAGGCCCAAGAGCTCTCCAAGAAGGGCGTGTTCGATGTGCTGATCGTCGGCGGAGGTCCCGCGGGCGCGGCGGCGAGCATCTATGCGGCGCGCAAAGGCATCGCCACGGGCATCGTCGCCGAGCGTTTCGGCGGTCAGGTGCTCGATACACTGGCGATCGAGAACTTCATCTCGGTCGAGCACACCGAGGGGCCGCAGTTTGCCTCCGCGCTCGAACAACACGTGCTCTCGTATCCGGTCGACCTAATGAAAAATCAGCGGGTCAAGGCCGTGAAGCCCGGCCCGCTCGTCACCGTCGAGCTCGAGAGCGGTGCGACCCTGCGCACCAAAACCTTGATCGTTGCAACGGGCGCGCGCTGGCGAGACATGAACGTGCCAGGGGAGACCGAGTATCGGACCCGTGGCGTCACCTATTGTCCTCATTGCGACGGCCCCTTGTTCAAGGGCAAGCGCGTCGCGGTAATCGGCGGCGGCAACTCGGGGGTGGAAGCCGCGCTCGACCTTGCCGGCATCGTGGCTCACGTGACCCTGCTCGAATTCGCGGACCAGTTGAAGGCCGATGCCGTACTCGAACGCAAGCTGCGGAGCCTGCCGAACGTCGATATCCTGACCAACGCCCGCACGACCGAAGTCCGTGGCGATGGTCGCAAGGTCGTGGGATTGACGTACGAAGACCGCAAGACGTCCGTACTGAAGAGCGTCGATGTCGAAGGTGTGTTCGTGCAGATCGGGCTATTGCCCAACACGGACTTCTTGAAAGGCGTCGTGGAACTCAGCCGTTTCGGCGAAATCGTGGTCGACCCCAAGGGGCGAACTTCGGTAGCCAACGTCTTCGCGGCGGGAGACGCCACGACCGTGCCTTACAAGCAGATCATCATCGCCACCGGCGACGGAGCCAAGGCGGCCCTCGGTGCGTTCGAGTACCTCATGCACGCCGATCCGGTCGCGGCCGAGTAGCGAGCGCCGGTGTCGGCTGCGCGATGGTTTTTGGATATGTTCGAACTCACTTGCGATCGACGCGGCCGTGCGCGTCGGGCAGTCCGGCGCAGGCGTCGCGCCACGCGACGTCGCCGGGATTGAGCGCGCTCTGCAGGAACGCCCAGGTCATGCGTTGAACGAGCGCGACGCGCTCGGGGTTTTCATCCGTGGTCTCCTTCGCGTCGTAGCCGGAGATGCCGCCGAGTAGGTGCTCACCCCCGAACAGCGTGAGCAAGCCCTGGGCGCCAGGGCTCAACGTGTATGGATCGGTAAACCAGTCAGGGCCGCGCACGGTCAGCGGCGAACGATCGTTGTCACCCGCGACGACGAGCGTCGGCGTCGTCAGGTGCTCGAAGCTCGAGTTCAGGTAGGGTAGGTGCTCCTTGGCGAATGCACTCAAGTCGTCGCCGCCGCGTCCAGCCGCGGCGAGCAACAAGCCGGCCTGGATCCGATCGTCACGCAGGTCTTCCCCCGGACCGTTCGCGACCATCCGCGCGCCGAGCAGCAGGCTCGAGCTCTGCGCGCCGAAGGAATGGCCTGCCAGCGCGATGCGGCTGCGATCGACCCGTCCTGCGAGTCCAGGTACGGCCGCCTCGAGCGCGTCCAGCTGGTCCAGCGCGCGCGTCAGATCCCGGACCCGGAAGCGCCATATCTCTGGTCTGCGCGGATCATCATCGGCAAGGCCGAGCCGTCTCGAGTCGAGGTGCGTAGGCTGGATCACGACGAAGCCACGAGCCGCCCAGTAGTCCACGAGCGGCGCGTAGCCATCCATCGACGAACCAAAGCCGTGGGAGAATACGATGATCGGCAATTCGCGCCCGATCACCGGCGCCGACACTCTCAGCTGGAGATCCAGGCCGCGGCCCGGAGCGGGCAGCGTCACTGGACGCACGGACACAATCGCGCTTGGCGAGAAGCTCATCGCTGCTAGGTAAGGTAGTGAATGTCGCTCGTCAATCAGGCATCTTTTCAGGACCAAGTCAGATGGATATGACTAGCTGCTCCGGCGTCAGCGAGCTTCTCGGACAGGTCGGCGACAAGTGGACGATCCAGGTCGTGGTCGCGCTCCTCGAGCAGCCGCGTCGCTTCAACGATCTTCGACGCGGCGTCGCGGGGATCTCGCAGCAGATGTTGGCGCGCACGCTCAAGGCCCTCGAGCGCGATGGAATGATCGAGCGCGCCGTACACGCCACCAAACCACCGCAGGTCGACTACGCGTTGACCCTCCTCGGCCGCTCGCTCGCTGAGCACGTCCGCCAGCTCGCGCAATGGGCAATCGACCACCGTCACGTGATCCGCGACAACCGAGAGCGATTCGATGCGGAATCACCCTTAGTCGCTGGGTGAGCGATGCGACGGAGCGCGGGCGCTGAGTCCGCTAACCCAACCCCAGCTCAGCCCGAGCCGAGTCGAGATTTTGTCGCTCGCGCTCGACCTCCTCGGTGAGGTCGACGCGGGCGAGATGGCGTGGCGATGCCGCGTTGGCGAAGCCACGGCATCGCGAGGGGCTGTACAACCGGGCGGACGGCGCTATGCGAAGTGCCCATGACCATCGCTGCCGATCGTTCCGCCCTTCAAATGGTTTCGCTCGTCAAGGCCAGCGGCGAGCTCGAGCTCTCGGTGGCAAGCTTCACCGTGCCGCGGCCTGGGCCGGATGAAGTGTTGCTGCGGGTGGAGGCCGCGCCGATCAATCCGTCGGATCTCGCCCTGCTGCTGGCAGGCGCAGATCCCAGCAAACTCGAAGCGAGTGGCGCGGCCGAGCGTCCGGTGCTGACCGGAAAAGTGGCGTCCACGGCGAGTCTCACGCTGCGTCTCGGGCAAGCAGTGCCCGCGGGAAACGAGGGCGCAGGCACGGTCGTCGAAGCGGGTTCGTCGGTCGCCGCGCAGTCTCTGATCGGTAAGACGGTCTCGGTCGCGCCGGGCGGCGGGATGTATGCCGAGTACCGCGTCGTGAGCGCAGAGCAGTGCTTGCCGTTGAACGCGGGCGCTTCGGCGATCGACGGCGCTTCGGCTTGGATCAATCCGCTCACCGCGCTCGGCTTCGTGGAGACGATGCGCCGCGAGCGGCACACTGCGCTCGTGAATACGGCCGCGGCCTCGAACCTGGGCCAAATGCTGGTGCGGATTTGCCTGAAGGACGGCATTCCGCTGGTAAACATCGTGCGCACTGCGGAGCAGGTGGCTCGGCTGAGGGAGATCGGCGCGACGCACGTGTGCGACAGCAGTTTGCCGACGTTCCTCAGCGATCTCACGGAAGCTGTCGCAGCGACGGGCGCGACGCTTGCGTTCGACTGCATTGGCGGCGGTAAAATCGGCGGTCAAATCCTGAGCTGCATGGAGGCCGCGATTAACCGCAAGGCGACTGCATACAGCCGTTACGGCTCTTCGACGCACAAGCAGCTGTATATTTATGGCGGACTCGATCCGAGCCCAACCGAATTCGTGCGCAGCTTCGGTCTCGCGTGGGGCATCGGGGGGTGGCTGGTGACGCCATTTTTGCTCACGCTCGAGCCGGCACGAGTTGCCGCGCTCAAGCAGCGCATCGCGACGGAGTTGACGACTACCTTCGCTAGCCCGCACACGCAGCGCGTCTCCCTGATCGAAGCACTGCAATTGAATGCGGTGCGCCAATACGCAAAGAAGGCCACGGGGGCAAAGTATCTGATCACGCCCAGTCAGGCCGGCTGAGCGCTCCTTGGCTCTAGTGCGACGCCCAGCCCGTCGAGCAAGCGCGTGGCCACGGTGGTGGGGCGCTAGCGCACCCGCAGAAGCAGGCCCTCTTTCGCCGCGGGCCAGTCCTCGGCGATGATGGAGAACAGCAGGGAGTCGCGGACAGTGCCATCGGAGCGTCGCTTGTGGCGCCGCAACGTGCCCTCGTAGACCGCGCCCAGACGCGCGATCGCGCGCTGCGACCGGCCGTTGCGCACGTCGGTTTTCAACTCGACGCGCCCAGCGCCCAGCGCTTCGAAGGCGCAGCCGAGAAGTTGCAGTTTGGTGTCTGGATTGACGCGGGTCGACCAAACGAGCGGGCTGTACGCCGTGGCACCGATCTCGACCCGCGCATCGTCGATCGACACCTCGAGAAATGACGTCGTTCCAACTACCGCGCCCGCCGGCAACCCAGACAACGGTCGCAGGAGCCGCACCACCCAAACCCAGCGGCCCTCGCTCAACCGCTTGCCCAGCGAGACTGCGTATTCTTCAGCACTGCTCGGGCGCCCTGCCAAGTGGCGCCATACCTCGTCGTGATCCAATGCCTCGAAGAGCGCCGCCGCGTCGCGATCAGGGACACAGGTCGAGAGTTCGACGATATTCCCGGTGAGGACGTGCGCCGGCGGCCATGCGAGCCGTGGCCAAACAACGTCACTTGGTCGAAGGTCCACGATCGGATCGAACGACATATCGAGTGGCGTACTTCAAAGCCAACTCGCGCGCAAACGCACGCGCCGCAACCTGCCGTACCCGAGCACGCCGAGCTCGTACTCGGCGCGAACGTCCATCACGTGGCATCTCCCCGACGCTGCCCGCGAGGAACAGCGCGCGCATGTGGACATTCTGGTCGAAGAAAGCGGTCACAGCGGCGACGAGACTCTGCTGGTTCACCGGTTTCATTCCCTGGCCCGTCGAGCTCTAGTCTCCTATACTATCGCGGAGTCCAGTGTGCTAGATCGTGGCCATGTCTCAACGCGCCCTCGGCCGGACCGGTATCAAAGTCAGCTCGTTGACCCTCGGAGCCATGATGTTTGGCGGCCGCGCGGGACCGGAAGAGTCGCATCAGATTGTCGATCGCGCGCTGGATGCCGGAATCAACTTCATCGATACGGCGAACGTCTACAATCAGGGGCGGAGCGAAGAAATCGTCGGTGACGCGCTACGCCGCAACGGTCACCGGCACCACATTGTGCTGGCCACCAAGGTGCATGGCAACATGCATCGCGATGACAAGCTCGATCCAAATCAGGCCGGCAACAGCCGTCGCCAGATCATCGAGCAAGCAGAGGCCTCGCTCAAACGCCTGAAAACAGATTGGATCGATCTGTACCAAATTCACCGCCCGGAGCCGGGTTGCCCCATCGACGAAACGCTGCGCGCGCTCGACGATTTGGTGCGTTCCGGCAAGGTCCGCTACATCGGTTCGAGCACTTTCGCGGCGTGGCAGCTCGTCGAGTCGCTGTGGGTCTCCAAGGAGCTCGGCCTGAACCGTTTCGTCACCGAGCAACCACCCTACAATTTGCTCGATCGTCGCATCGAGCGTGAGCTCATCCCAGCCGCGCTGACGTACGACTTCGGCATCATTCCGTGGAGCCCGCTCGCGGGTGGCTTCTTGTCGGGCAAGTACAAACGCGACGGACAGCAGCCAGAAGGGCGATTCTCGGATGGTACGCACGTTCGTGCCCAAGCGCTGCTCGGCAATGCGCGCGCGTTCGATGCTGTTGAAGCTTTGGAGGGCATCGCGCGGGAGAAGGGCGTTCCGCTCAGTCAGCTGGCGCTGGCCTGGACCATTCAACAACCCGGCATCACGAGCCCCATCATTGGTCCGCGCACGCTCGAACAGCTCGAAGATAACCTGAAGGCGCTCGACGTGACCATCAGCGAACAGGACCGCGCGCGCATCGACGCCATCAGTCCACCAGGGCGGTCGATCGTGCCCTTTTACGAAGCCGCATTCGGTCCCAACGCGCGCTGGCAATGAGCTTGAAAGCCCGTCTGGTGCAACGTCTAAAGTCGAACTGCCTCTCCGCGTACTTTGGTTTCACCTGGGCGATGCCGCGACGTCGGTATCGGACCTCGTCGACATCGAACCCCGGGCGTTCCTCGGTCTTGGTCTGGCCGTCGCTCTGGAACCCGCGCGCTTCATAGAACGCGCGAGCGGACGTATTGCCGGTCAGGACCCACAGCGTCAGCTCCGAAAAAGCGGAATAGCGCTTCTCGGTCGATGAGCTCCGGGTCTCGTTTGCGAGATAAAAAGCGCCGCGCGAAAGAAATTGTCAAGTGCTCCGGGCGGGTTTGGTCGCAACCACCGTGCACCTCGGGCCGTACAGTCAGCTCGGCGACGCGCGCAGCCACGAGTTTGCAAAACACACGATCACCCGATCGCCCGCCCGCCTGCGAAGAATACGGCAACTGGAATGAAAACTCGGGCGAGCTGTGCACGGGCGTGTTCGTGCTCGTGGCCCGGTGAGCGGTGGCGAAGTCAGGGTCGTGATACAGCGGCCGCAAGCCCGCCTCGAATGAGCGTAGTCGCTTGCCGATTTGCGCGAGCATCACGCGGAGCGGACTCCAGACTCCGCTCCTGTCGTGATCGTTTGTTGATGGTCACTGAAAGCGTCACGGGGGCACGCAGCCTTCGGCGTCACGGACGTCGCATCCGCGATTCGACGCCGAAGGCTACGCCGCGACGCGCCGACGCGCGTGACCATCAAAGAGATCAGGACGCCTGGCACACCTTAATCGAGCCAAAAAGCGCGCGTCCTCCAAGCGGGCGCGCACTTCATAGCACTGGACAGGCGCCGCCGCCCGCTGCATTCTCGGGCGCAGCTCGAACCAATGCTGGAGATATCAATGGTGGCTCTCGGAATGATGGCTGCGCGGCGCTTTCGCGAAGTAAGGTCTCAGTGAGCGCGGCGTCGGAGAGCGGCGCGCCGGTACGCGTCGTCCCGGGCGCGGGGCTCGACTGGAACTCGACCTCGCGCGACTACCTGACGCATCGCCCGGGATATCCCGACAGCTTTTTCCGTTTGGTCGAGCTGGTCGGGGTGGGGCTCCCGGGTCAGCATATTCTCGACCTCGGGACGGGAACCGGCGCGCTCGCGGTCCCGTTTGCGCGCGCGGGGGCACAGGTCGTCGGGGTCGACGCGTCCGAGGCGCAGCTCAGCGCCGCACGAGAGGCGGCGGAGCGCGAAGGATTGACCATCGACCTGCGCTTCGCGCGTGCTGAGGACACCGGGATCCCGGGCGGGTCGTTCGATGCGATCACCGCCAGCATGTGCTGGGGCTATTTCGAGACGGCCCGCATGGTCGAAGAGGTCCCGCGCCTGCTCCGCCGAGACGGCGTTCTGGTCATCGCGTCGATCATCTGGGTGCGCGGTGGCGGCGAGGTGGCGCGCACGACCGACGAGCTCATCGCGCGCTACAACGAGGCCTCCGCGGTGAACCCGCGCGGCGGGCCGCTCGATCCGCTCCCTGCTTGGTCCGTCGAGCGCTTCAAATTGCGCACGTATCACACGTACGTCGAGCCCTTGGTCTTCTCGCGTGCGTCCTGGCGCGGGCGCATCCGCGCCAGCAAATGGATTGGCGCCGCCTTGCATGCCGAGCGCGTGGCGGCCTTCGATCGCGAGCTCGACGAAGCCCTCCGGCAGCTCGGCGGCTCGCCCTTCGAGGTTCCGCATCGGATCACCTTCCAAGTGTTCGAGCCTCGCCACGCGATCTGAAAGTCGGAGAAGTGCGCTTCGAGAGTGCCCGTGCGGACGCGCTCGACTGCGGACGCAGGTTCATTCGAGAACTGCAATCGGGAGAGTAACTGCCGACCATGCCACGAAACTTCCATTATACTGGACGCTTCGTCGCGCCTGATGCTACTCACGCCCCGTTGATACGTTGATGAACGATGTACTCGGTTGGCGAGCGGTTCGGCTCGCCACGCACAGGCGCGACACCTCGAGCTCTAGCAGCCCGTAGTCCATTCCAGAGAGAACACATGCGCACCCTGTTCGATCCCATCCAGGTCGGTGACTTGCTGCTTCCCAATCGCGTCGTGATGGCGCCGTTGACCCGCTGCCGCGCCGGTGCTGGGCGGGTGCCCACGGACCTGATGGCGGAGTACTACGCTCAGCGCGCGAGCGCCGGGCTGATCCTGTCCGAGGCCACCGCGGTCAGCCCCACCGGTGTGGGCTATCCCGACACCCCGGGGATTTGGTCCAACGCCCAGGTTGAAGGCTGGAAGAAGGCGACCCATGCCGTCCATGCTGCTGGCGGGCGGATCTTCTGCCAGCTCTGGCACGTGGGCCGTGTCTCCGACCCCGAACATCTGGGCGGCGCGCTGCCCGTGGCTCCCAGCGCCATCGCGCCCAAGGGCAATGTCAGCCTGTTGCGACCGCAGCGCGCGTTCGTAACTCCGCGGGCCCTCGAGACGGCAGAGATCCCTGCCATCGTGGAGGCCTATCGCGTGGGCGCGGAGAACGCCAGAAGAGCCGGCTTCGATGGCGTCGAGATCCACGGCGCCAACGGCTACCTGCTCGACCAGTTCCTTCAGGACAGCAGCAACCAGCGCACGGACATCTACGGCGGCCGCATCGAGAACCGCGCGCGGTTGATGCTGGAAGTGACCGACGCCGCGATTGCGGTGTGGGGTCCGGGCCGCGTCGGTATGCATCTCGCGCCCAGAGGCGATGCACACGCGATGGGCGACTCCAATCCCCTGGCCACCTTCGGCTACGTGGCGGAGCAACTGGGCAAACGCGGCATCGCGTTCATCTTCACCCGCGAATCGCTGGGCGACAATCGGATCGGCCCCGAGTTGAAGAAGCGCTTCGGCGGCGTGCTGATCGCCAACGAGGCCTTCAGCCGTGAAACCGCGCAACAAGTGCTGGACGCGGGCGAAGCCGATGCCGTGTCCTTCGGCAAGACCTTCATCGCCAACCCGGATCTGCCGCGCCGCTTGCGCGAGAACGTGCCCCTCAATGCTTACGACAATACCACCTTCTACGGCTATGGTCAGCCCGACCTCGCTGTGGGCTATACGGACTATCGCTCATTCGGGGTGCAGTCATGAGCCAGGCGTCTTACATCTACCTCGGGCAAAGCGGCCTGCGCGTGTCGCGCCTGAGCCTGGGCACGATGAACTTCGGCGGCCCGACCGACGAGGCCACGGCGCGCGAGATCATCGCCGCGGCGCGGGCCAACGGCGTGAATTTCATCGACACCGCGGACGTGTATCAAGGCGGACGCACCGAGCAAATCGTCGGTCGCGCCATCGGCGCGGAGCGCGACCACTGGGTGCTCGCCAGCAAGCTCGGCAACCCAGTGGGCGAAGGCCCAAACCAGCGTGGCACCTCACGCAAGTGGATCGTGCAGGCGGTCGAAGCGAGCTTGAAGCGCCTGGGCACCGACTACATCGACCTGCTCTACCTGCACCGCGCCGACTTCAACGCGCCCCTGGCCGAGGCGGTGCGCGCGCTGGGCGACCTAGTGCGCGCGGGTAAGCTGCGTTACTTCGGCGTGTCCAACTTTCGCGGCTGGCGCATTGCCGAGGTGGCGCACCTAGCCGACCAGGAAGGCATCGACAGGCCCATTGCCAGCCAACCGCTGTACAACTTGGTGGACCGTTCGGCGGAAGTCGAACAGCTGCCCGCGGCGGCCTACTACGGCCTGGGCGTCGTGTCCTACAGTCCATTGGCGCGCGGGGTGCTCACGGGCAAGTACCAACCCGGCGAACCACCGCCGGCCGACACGCGCGCCGGCCGACAGGATCGCCGGTTGCTCGAGACCGAATGGCGGCCCGAGTCGCTGCACATCGCACGCGAGATCCAGCGCCGCGCCGCCGAGCTCGGTACGGGCGCCGCCCAGTACGCCGTGGCCTGGGTGTTGAAGAACCGACTCGTGCAAGCGGTGATCGCCGGGCCGCGCACGCTTTTGCAGTGGCAGCCCTATGTCGACGCGCTCGGCGTGACACTGAACGCGGCGGATGAGACGCTCGTTAATTCGTTGGTACCCGCCGGCCATAGTTCCACCCCCGGCTACACTGACCCCGGTCACCCAGTGGAAGGACGCGTGATTTAGGGGCGGCGATGTTAGACAACCACCCGGCAGTTCCCTCCAGCTCCGAGCTCCGGGGTGGTCGGATTGGATTGCATCCGGCGTTGGATGCGCAACGTTCGTTACTCGATTCCGAGGTTCCCGCGGAACGTGGTGCTCTCGTACTCCTGACGGAAGCGGCCCCGCCGCTGCAGCTCTGGAACGAGCCAGTCAACGAGGTGATCGAGGCCGTCCACGAAACGGTCGATATTGAAGTTGAACCCGTCGCAGGCGTCCTCGTCGATCCAGCCAAGCAGATCGTCGGCGACTTGCTCCGGCGTGCCGACGACGACGCGGTGACCGCCCGTGACGTGGTTGAGCAGCACCTGCTTCGCGCTGAGGTTGCGGGTCTTGGCGTCCTCGACCAGCTTGGCGCGCCTGATGATCGCGGTGTCCTTGTTCGGGTTGTCGAGCGGGATCTGGTCATAGGGTAGGGGCTTCGACAGATCGAGAATGGAGGGGTCGACGTCGAGTTGCTCGGCGAGCCGGCCTTTGATGTGTTCGAGGTCGAGCAGCTCGTCGAGTTCGGCCTTGCGGGCGACCGCCTCGCGCTCGGTCGAGCCGAGCACCGGATACACGCCCGGCACCACGACCAAGTTCTCCGGGTTACGGTCCCACTTTTGCGCGGCCAGCCTCTTGACGTCGCTGTAAAACTCCTGCGCCTGACCTTTGAGCCAATGGCTAGTGAACAGCGCATCCGCCCACTTGGAGCCGAACTCCTTGCTCAACGCCGAGGCACCCGCCTGTAGCAACACCGGCCGCTTCCCCTCGTATGCGGGAACACTGAGCAATCCCGCCGCTCGGTAGTAGGCGCCTCGATAGTCGATTGGGCGGGTTTTCGCCTTGTCGATGTAGACCCCGCTCGCCCTGTCCGCGAGGAAGGCCTCCTGCGGCAGCGATTCCCAGAGCTGGGTGACCACGCTGACGAACTCCTCGGCCTTGTCATACTTCTCGGCCTGGGAGAGCGCGGAGTCGAGTCCGAAGATCTTGAGCACCTCATCGCCCTGACTGGTGATGATGTTCCAGGCCGCCCGGCCCTTGCTGACCTGGTCGAGGCTCGCGATCTCGCGCGCGAGTGTCGCGGGGTTGCCGTAAAGCGCCGGGCTCGTCACCACGAGGCCGATATTCTTGGTGTGCGCAGCCAAAGTGGCGAGCAGCACCGAAGGTGCCAATGAGCGGAACGGACGACGGAAGGACTCTTCGCCCACGCCAGCGTGCCCGTCAGCGAGGAAGATCCCGTCGAGCTTGCTGCGCTCGGCAATCTTGGCAATCCTGATGAAGGTATCGATGTCGGTCGAAAGCTTATCCGGGTCGGGCAGCGTCTTCCATGCAGCGTTGTGACGGCCAGTCGCTAGCAGGTTGATGGCGAGGCGAACCTGTTTCTTTTTAGCCATTGTGGTCTCCTATGCTATCACTGTGTCCATTATGTGGTCGTCTTATAGCGATGGAGGCATTGGGGCTGGGTGAAGTCCGGTGTCGGCCGGTTGGAACCGTGGACGATTCCGCAGCCCTGCGGCCCAAAAGTCCCGCCCTTCTCTGCGGTCCCTTTGAGAAGACATTTGTCTCCTTATGGGCTAACCTTCCCGTTCACGCACTGTTTGCAGACGCCCACCACGGTGGGCGTCGCGCCGAACCCAGGGAGCAAGCCATGACGATCGAAACACGAGAAACAAGTAACGCCCCATACCCACAAAAGACAGCAGCGGTGCCCACGGCCAACGCTTTGCTCGAGGTGAAGGCCCTCGAACCGACCCTGGGCGGCGAAGTCGCGCGGCTGGATCTGCACAAGGTCCTCGATGCGCAGCGCGTCGCGGCGCTGCGCGCAGCGCTGCTGGAGCGGAAAGTGCTGGCCTTCCGTAGTCAAAATCTGTCGCCCGAGGAGCTGGTGCGTTTCGCGACTTACTTCGGCGAGCCGTTTGGCAGTCCGGACTACGCCTACGGTCACTACGAGGGGCACGACAAGATCGTGAAGATCGGTCCCTCGCCGGTGGGCAGTCGCCCATCGAACTGGCACCAGGGCGGCACTTGGAAGGCGAACCCGTGGGCGTTCGAGCTGCTTCAGCTGGCCGTCGTACCGCCGGTCGGTGGGGCGACGCTGTATGCCGATCTGCAAGCGGCCTACCGCGACCTGTCCGTGCCTCTGCAGACATTGCTGGGTGGCCTACGCGCCGCGCATAGTAAGCAGGTCAAGCCGATCTCACGCGGCCACTACGACGCCAGCGAGTTTGTCGAACACCCCCTGGTTTTGACGCACCCCGAGACGGGCATCAAGGGCCTGTACTTGACGAGTCGCATTACCCATTTGATCGGTATCCCGCGTGCCGAGAGTGACGCGCTTCTCGCGTTTTTGCGGCAGCATGCGAGCGGCGTGAACTACCAATATCGCAACCATTGGAACGCCGGTGATTTGGTGATTTGGGACAACCGCGCGGTTTGGCACTACGCCGTGGACGACTATGGCGACCAAGAGCGCTGGGGCCTGAAGATCTCCATCGAAGGCGGTGATTGGCGCCCGAACTGAACTGCACGTCCAGCCGAGGCCCGTCA
Source organism: Pseudomonadota bacterium (assembly GCA_037200885.1). Classification (GTDB taxonomy): domain Bacteria; phylum Myxococcota_A; class Polyangia; order Polyangiales; family Polyangiaceae; genus PMG-095. The sequence continues at coordinate 608,899 of JBBCIN010000002.1, read as the reverse complement.
AACCTCGGGATTCACGACCGCGCTGACGACGTCCGTGGAACGCTCGCTCTGGCTCGCTCCCGGCACTTCGAGCCCAGCGAGCCCCGAGCTTTGCTCGACCACGGGTCGCGCAACCGGATTGAAGTCACCTGACTGCTTACGCCACAGCTCGGCATACAGCCCGCCTTGGCGGAGGAGTTCGCTGTGCGATCCGTCGGCGACGATGGCTCCGCGATCCAGCACGATCAGCCGATCCATGTCCATCACGGTGCTCAAGCGATGGGCGATCGCGATCACGGTCTTGCCGGCCATCGCTTCACGCATCGCGCTTTGAATGATCTGCTCACTATGACTGTCGAGCGCGCTAGTGGCTTCATCGAGCAATAGGATGGGCGCGTCCTTCAGAATGGCGCGCGCGATGGCGATGCGTTGCCGTTGTCCACCCGAGAGCTTGACCCCCCGTTCACCCACCATGGTCCGGTAGCCGTTCTCCTGCTCCACGATGAACTCGTGCGCGTGGGCGCGAAGCGCCGCGAGTTCGACTTCTTCGTCGCTCGCGTCGGGGCGGCCATAGCGGATGTTCTCGCGAAGGTTGCGATGGAACAAGGTCGTATCTTGTGGGATGAGCGCAATCGATTGGCGCAGACTTTGCTGAGTGACCTGGCGAATGTCCTGGCCATCGATGCGAATTGCGCCCGCTGCCACGTCGTGCATCCGCATCAACAGGCCCATCAGGGTGGTCTTGCCGGCGCCGCTCGGCCCCACGAGTCCGACGCGTTGGCCTGCTGGAATGAGCAGCTCGAAGTCCTTCACCACGTTGCGCGTGCGATGCCGATCTCCGTGGGAGAGCTCGTAGGCGAAGGAGACGTGATCGAGGTGAATGCTGCCTTGGGCGACTGTCAGTGGCAGCGCGTCGGGCGCATCGTTGACGGTGGCCGGCACGATCAACGTGTCGATGCTTTCCCGAGCCGAGCCCACCTGGTCGTAAAACTCGGGGATTCGCTGGCCGAGGTTGTAAGCGGTTTGTAAGAGCGAGCTCGTGAGCGCCGTCACCATCACGAAGTCGCCCGCGCCGATCAGTCCGTGAACCCAGGCATCGAGCGCGCCGCCGACGAACACGATCCACATCGTGATGTCCATCATGTACTGGACGCAGCGCAAACGGACGACGGCACGGTAGGAGGCGCGGCGCCGATCGCGCTCCTCGCCCGTGTATTGCTTGAGTTGTTCGTCTTCGAGCTCTTGATTGGCAAAGAAGAACACGTTGCGGATGTTGGTGAGCACGTCGACCATGCGCCCCGTGACGGCCGCCTTGGCCTCGTTGCTTGCGATCGCGCGTCGGGTGCATTCGCGACCTACCAGCAGACTGACCGAGAAGTAGGTGATGATCGCAACCACCTGTGCCGCGAAAAACACTGGGCTCGCGAGGTAAAAGAACGCCGCCACGAACGCGAAAAAAGCTGCGCTCGGCAGAAAATCGAACACCACCATGTCGAACAGCAAGAGCACCTGATCGGGCAACATGATTGCCCGATGCGCGATCTTGCCCGAGAGGGTGTTTTCGAAATAAGAGCTCGAGAGCCGCTGGGTGTAGGCGAAGACCTCCTCCTTGATGCGGAGCAGCATGGGCGAACGGGTGTTGTAGGAATTGAACCAAGCTCCAGCGTCTGCCACGAAGCGGGCGACCACGAGTCCGACGAACAATGCGAACGGCACGAGCAGCTCGTGCGCCTCGGTCGCCGGGTGGTGCATGCCGAGTACCGTGTCGGTCAGGCGCTTGGTGGCGTAAGCGATCGACGCGAATGCACCCCGGCTCAGGATCGGAAAAACGATCAGGCCCAGACAGCCCCAGAAGAACTGGCGGTAGAAATGCAACGAGAACGGCCACAGGCGATTGGGTAGGGTCGGGGGATTCATGCGGGCAGGATCGGCGTTGACGATGAACGCGAGCGGTCCTCGCGCCTGGGGGCAGACTAGTTCTAGCGGTTCGAGCGAAGTTTGACGAGCGAACGCGGACCGCCTCCGGGCGACGAGACTGCGTGAGCCGAATCGTAATCTTTAGGCTCCCGTTTAGCGTTGCGTCGTCTATCATGCGGGACTAGTGCCGCCAAAGCGGACAAATTCTCCGGCAGCCAAGGCTCAAGAAAAAAGAGGAACATGCGATTCCAACTCGAAGAAAAAGTGGCGCTCATTACCGGCGGCAGTGAAGGCATTGGCCGCGCGACTGCGCTCGCGTTCGCCGAGCATGGCGCGCGCGTGGTGATCGCGGCACGCCGGCCCGAGGTGCTCGAGACAACCGCACAGGAGCTCCGGAAGCAGGGCGCCCGGGTCTTACCGGTGGCTGCGGACGTGACCAACACGGGGGACGTAGAGCGTCTGATTCAGGCGACGGTGTCCGAATTCGGCGCGCTCGACATTCTGGTCAACAACGCGGGTACCGGACGGGCCAGCCACTTCGAAGCGGTCGACGATGCGACTTGGGATGCCGATCTGGACGTGAAGTTGCGCGCAGCGATCCGCACCACCCGCGCGGCGCTTCCGCACTTGAAGCAACGCGGAGGCCGCATCATCAACGTCACTACGCCGGGCGGCAAGCAGCCCGCCAAGAGCTCGCTGCCGACCTCCGTTAGCCGAGCAGCAGGGATCGCCTTCACCAAGGCACTATCGAAAGATCTCGCTGAGTACGGCATCTTGGTCAACACGGTGTGTGTCGGTTTAATCAAGAGCGCTCAGCACGAGCGAAAAGCGCGCGAGTTGGGCGTCGCGCTCGACCAGCACTACGCCGCCTTGGGCAAGAACCTACCGCTTGGTCGGGTGGGGGAAGCACGCGAAGTCGCCGACGTGATCGTGTTCCTCGCCTCGGCGGCCGCTAGCTACGTCACCGGCACGAGCATCAACATCGACGGTGGGGTATCCGGCGCGGTGTGAGGCTCGGCCTTCAGACCAAATAATAGGCAGCGCGCAGCTCGCTGGGGGCCCAAACGCGCGTGGAGCAGTGGACGCAAGGGTTGTCGCTACCTAGCAATGCATAGGCTTTGCGTATGGCCTTCAGTGTCGCCGAATCCACCTCGTCTTCTTCGACGAAGACGCGATCCTCTGGAAACCAATCAGCAAAACTCAGACGCGTAAATGCACTCGAGAGATCCGGCCGAATCCCCGCCAAGAGCACGGTAAGTCCATCCTTTTGGCTGTCACGCATGCCGTGCTGGTATTTCTCGATGAAGCGCGGATTCAGCGTTTTGTAGAGCTCTCGCGTTGGATCGTACGAGACGTTCAGCAATTTCACGTCCGCGTTCCGCTCATAGTTCTTGGCTCCGATCGCCAACACGGCGACGACGACCAAGAGCACCGCGAATAAATCCAAAGCGCGCGACGGACTCAGTTTCATGAGTGGCAAGCTCGCTGGTGGGACCCGGATATCATCGCGAATCGCGAGCCGCAATCAGCTCGGGCGGTTCGTAAACCGAGACCGGCGGCGCCACGCCGACGAATCGCTCGACCTCCACCAAGCACGTTTGCGCGCTGCAGCCTTGCGAAAACGAAGACGCACCGCGGTCGAGGGTCAGCGAATTGGGGTTGGCATTGTTGTCGAAGGCGGCAGGATTGGCTTGCTCTTCATGGGGTCGATCGTACCAGCTCCCGGTCGACAAACGCACGACCCCGGGCATCAGGTCGTCAGTCACCACCGCGCCTGCAAGGCTCTTGCCGCGCCCGTTGTGCACGAGCACCAGATCACCGCTTTCGATACCGCGCTTGGCCGCATCGAGCGTATTGATGAAGATGGGCTCACGCCCGGAGATCTTACCTGCCCGGCTGTACGGGCTGTGATCGAGCTGGCTGTGCAGGCGTCGCTCGGGTTGATCGGACAACAGATGCAGCGGGAAGCGCGCGGCACTTGCGTGTCCGAGCCACTCGAAAGGTTCGAGCCAAACAGGGTGCCCTGGGCAATCCGCGAGCGCGAAAGCCGCAATCTTCTCGGAGTAGATCTCGATCTTTCCAGATGGCGTGCGCAATCGATGCGCTTCGGGATCGCGCCGAAATTCTGCATGCATCACGTGGGCTCGATCGTGCACGGATAGGTCCACGATGCCTTGCTCCCAAAAGACATCGAACGGCGGGAGCTCGATTCCCAGCTCTCGCACGCGCGCCCGGTTCTCGTCGTACAGACGCACGAGCCACTGGCTCACGGCCAGATCTTCCGTGAACGCCGACTTCACGGCCAAGTGCTCGGCGATTTCGGCTAAAATCGCGTGGTCGTCGCGCGCCTCGCCATACGGCGGCACGGCGCGCTTCATGGCGATATAGAAGCCCTCACGCGTGGCAAAGCCGATGTCGTCACGCTCCAACGAAGTGGTGGCCGGCAGCACGATGTCGGCGCGCTTAGCCGCCGGAGTCCAATACTGCTCGTGCACGACGATGGTCTCGGGCTTGCGCCAGGCACGATCGAGCCGCGCCAAGTCCTGATGGTGATGAAACGGATTGCCACCGGCCCAATAGACCAGGCGGATGTCCGGGTAGTGCCGCGTCACACCTTGATAGGTGAAGGGCGCGCCGGGGGAGAGCAAAAGGTCTGCAATGCGTGCAACCGGGATGAAGTCCTTGACCTGGTTTGCGCCCTGCGGAAATACCGGCCCGGGAATCCGGCGGTGCGCGCTACCCATCACGTTCATCGCCCCGTAACCGAGCCCGTAACCACCACCGGGCAGCCCGATTTGCCCGACCATCGCGGCCAGCGTGACCAGCATCCAAAATGGCTGCTCACCATGCGCCGCTCGTTGCAGTGCCCACGCGATGTTGAGCATGGTCCGGTTGGCCAATAGTTCACTGGCAAGACTCGCAATGCGGGCCGCGGGAACCCCGCTGATCGCGGCCGCCCACGCGGGCGTCTTCGCGATTCCGTCCGTCGCGCCGACGAGATAAGCCTCGAAGCGTTCGTAGCCGACCGTGTAACGATCGACGAAATGACGGTCGAAGCGCGGATCGTGTGCCACGGCGTGAGCGAGCCCCAGCATGACTGCCGTGTCAGTGTTGGGGCGGATTGGGATCCACTCGACTGGGCCGCCCGTCTCGAGATTATCCCGCACTGGGCTGATGTTGACGAAGCGAACGCCGCGCTGGGCCATCTCCTTCAGCGCGGCGCGCACCCGGTGATCGCCGGCGCCGCTGGAAGAGACCTGGGTATTTTTGAGCGGCACGCCGCCGAAGCTGACAAACAGCTGCGTATGCTCGGCCAACACCGAAAAAGAGGTATGCGAAGCGTTGCTGTCGTCCATGTCGGTGACGATGTGAGGCATCAGCGCTCGCCCCGCGCCCAAGCTGTAGCTATCGACGCTGCGGACATACCCGCCCAGGACATTCAAGAAGCGGTGCAGCTGGCCGACCGCATGATGAAAACGCCCGGCGCTCGACCAACCGTACGAACCGCCGAAGATCGCGGTATTGCCGTGCGCACCGATGACCCGCGCTAGCTCCTGCGCGACGAGCTGTGTGGCAGTCGCCCAATCGACCTCGACGAACGGTTCGCTACCTCGGCCGTCGTTGGCGGGCCCCGGACCTCGCTCGAGCCAGCCTCGGCGTACCGCGGGGCGCCGGATGCGCAGGCGCGTGACGGACGAGTCGAGCTGATCCAGACCGATGGGCGATGGATCTGGGTCGCGCGCGAACGGACGCAGGTGGGGGAGTGCTGGGTCAGTCCCGAGTCCAGGGCCATCTGCCAGCTCGACTTCGTAAACGCCCCAATGAGCCGCGGTATAGCTTACTCGTGTCATGGTAGGTCTTGTTTAGGAGACTATACTCTATTATGGTCCGCTCTGGGTGGCTAAACACCCGGCGCCGCGCCAGTAGTTCGCGGGCATCGTCCCCCTGACAGGAGCATTTGGGAATGTCTGTTTCATTCACCGGACTCGTTGCGCACCGAAATCCTTCCGAAGCTGACGGTCGCGTCGAGGACTCATTCGACGTCGACTACCTGCGCGCGTTCGCTCAGGCTCACGAAGCGGGCGGGTTCGATCGCGTGCTCATCGGCTACGGTTCGACCTCGCCGGATGGGTTACATCTCGGCACGTACGTCACCGCGGTCACCGAACGACTCGGAGTGATGCTTGCACACCGCCCAGGCTTCGTCGCGCCGACGCTCGCGGCGCGTACGCTCGCGACCATCGACCAATTGAGCCGTGGGCGTGCTTCCGTGCACATCATCTCGGGCGCCAGCGACGAGGAGCAACAGCGCGATGGCGATTTCCTGAGTAAGGCAGAGCGCTACGAGCGGAGCGACGAATACGTCGGCCTGCTGCGCCGGCTTTGGACCGAAGACAGAGCCTTCGATCACGAGGGGAAGTACTACAAATTTAAGGGCGGGCAGGTCGCGGTGAAACCCGTGCAAAAGCCGCACATTCCCATTTTCTTTGGCGGTTCCTCGGAGGCCGCGATCGACGCCGCGGGTCGACATGCGGACATCTACGCCCTTTACGGCGAGACCCTGGCTCAAGTTCGCGAACAGGTGACGCGGGTCCGGGCCGCCGCCGCCAAGTACGGGCGCACCATTGGCTTCAGCGTTTCGCTACGCCCGATCCTGGCGGATACGGAGGCCGCCGCGTGGCAGCGCGCTGACGACATCCGCGAGCGCGTCCGCAAATCTCGCGCGGAAAAGGGTCTGCAAGACTTCTCGGGCAGCCCTCGCAGCGAGGGCTCTGCGCGCCTGCTGCGCGCCGCCGCTCAGGGCGAACGTCTCGACAAGCGGCTGTGGACCGGCGTGGCCAAGGTCACCGGTGCCGGGGGCAATTCGACCTCGCTCGTAGGCACGGGCGAACAAGTCGCCGATGCCTTGCTCGACTACTATGATCTGGGCGTGACCACCTTCCTGATCCGCGGCTTCGATCCTTTGGAGGACGCGGTTCAATACGGCCGCGAGTTGATTCCGGTCGTGCGTGAAGCCGTCAAGCACCGCCCCAGCCCGAGCGTGGCAGCCTGAGCGGTCTCGATCCAGTCCGCCCCGAGCTTCACGCGCAAGCGGCGAATGTCTGGGGCGGACGATGATCGCGTCTCCGTCAGGAAAGAAAAATCACGCTTGAGCGCAGGTCGACGACGTAATACAAGACTTTAGTCTCTTAAGACGGAGAACGGCACATGACACAATCCGCCAGGCGTCAGCTGAAGTTAGGGCACATCATCACGGGCGCCGGGCAGACCTGGACGGACTGGCGCCACCCCGACGCCGTGCCCGGCGGCAGCACGAGCTTTCCGCTGTACCGCGCCCGCGCGGAGCTCGCCGAGCAAGGCAAGCTCGATTTTGTGTTCATTGCCGACAGCTTGTTCATCACGGAACGATCGAGCCCGCATTACCTGAACCGCTTCGAGCCCCTGACCGTGTTGTCCGCGCTCGCCGCCGTAACGAGCCACATCGGCTTGGTCGCGACGATTACCGCGAGCTACACGGAGCCGTTCAACCTCGCTCGTCAGGTCGCGTCGCTCGACCACATCAGCGGCGGACGCGCTGCCTGGAACGTCGTGACCTCCTGGCTCGATGGCACGGCAGCCAACTTCAGCAAGACCGAGCATCTCGCTCACGACGAGCGCTACGTGCGCGCGGAAGAGTTCTTACGGGTAGTGCGCGGACTTTGGGACAGCTGGGAGGACGACGCGCTCGTTCATGACAAGACGAGCGGCGTCTTCTTCGACCCGGAGAAGCTCCATACGCTGGATCACGTGGGAAAATATTTCCAAGTCAAAGGCCCGCTCAACATCGCGCGCTCTCGGCAGGGACAACCCGTCATCTTCCAGGCGGGATCGTCTGAAGCCGGGCGAAACTTCGCGGCCAAGAACGCGGATGCGATCTTCGTAGGCCTCGAAAACTTGGAGGAGGCTCGAGCCTACTATCGCGACGTCAAGGCCCGGATCGCGGGCTTCGGTCGCGACCCCAGTACCGTCTTCATCCTCCCCGGGGCGTCGCCGGTCGTCGGCAGCACCGAAGCCGAAGCAGAACGTCTTTTCAAAGAGCGCCAAGAGTTAGGCTCGATCGAGGCCGCGTTACGCATGCTGGGGCGCAGCTTCAACGACTACGACTTCACGCAACACGACCTCGACGGCCCGTTCCCGATCCTCGACTCGCTCGAGAAGGCAGGTCTCAATAGCTCTCAGGGCGCGGTGGTTAAAGTCACCCAAGCCGCCCGCGCCGAACGCCTCAGCTTGCGCGAAGTCGCGCTCCGTTTCGCGACCCCGCGCACTGCCTTCGTGGGCACCCCGGAACAGATCGCCGACCGGTTCCAAGAATGGCTCGAGACCGGCGGCTCCGACGGCTTCGTGATCGCCGAGTCTCTTCCTGGTCAGTTCCGGCGGGTTGTCGAGACCGTGATCCCGATTCTTCAGAAGCGCGGCCTGTTTCGCGAGGAGTACGCGGGTCAGACGTTGCGGAGCAACCTCGGCCTCGCAAGGCCAGAAAACATCTACAGCGCCGCGCGCGGCGAACGTAGCGTCGCCTGATGAGGCGCCGCTGACGCGCTTGAGCCGAGCGCGATCTGCAGCGTGCCGAAGGGTCGCGCGGCAGCGTTGGCGCCGGCGCTTTCTTGGCGGGCGAACGGCATCCGCACCGCCTCGCCAAGCAGCGCTTCATGCTAGCGTGTCGCCCCGTGCCAGAATCCACGCCCATGCGCATCGCCCTCGGCTCGGACCACGCCGGTTTTCTGCTCAAAGAACGGGTCAAGATCCTGCTCGAAGAACTGGGCCACGAGGTCGTTGATTTCGGCTGCTTTACGGCCGAGCGGTGCGACTACCCCGACTACTGCCGCCCGGCCGCAGAGGCGGTCGGCCGCGGCGAGTGCCAACGCTGCATCGCCTTCGGTGGTTCGGGCAACGGCGAGGCGATTGTCGCCAACCGTGTCCCGGGTGTGCGCGCACCGTTGTGCTGGAACCGGGAAACCGCCCGCCTGGGCCGCGAGCACAACGACGCCAATGGCGTTGCTCTGGGCGCGCGGATGATCGACGAAGATCTGGCGCTGGAGATCGTCCGTCTCTGGTTGGACACGCCCTTCGAAGGCGGGCGGCACCTGCCGCGTATCCGCAAGATCGACGATCCAGGGTACGGGTCGTGATTGCTCACGTCTTTCGACGTGACGACTGTCGGAAGCCCTCGCTCGTCCCCTGACGATGGTACGCCGGTCTGGGCAATAAATATTGGTTGCTGTCTTTCGTGAGCCGAGAATTCGGCGATTCACCCCGGCCCTTGACTTCATGCCCGCCGGGAGGGTGCCGGGCCCATCGTCTCTTGACGGGGACATATGTCTTGATCACGCGCTGGCACTGGGGTAAGCGGGTGCCGTGCCGCGCCAAAGGCCTACCGAGTCTCCAGCTTTTTGCCAAAAGCCCCGGCACCCTGCCCGATGCGAGCACTCGGTCATCGTGTTCCTAATCCATTAAAAAAGACAATCGTCCTTGACAGTGGATCGGGCGTTGCCGCATCATGCCCCCCGGCTTTGGAGCTCGCCTGGACTCGGCCTCTCGAGGCTATGCGCGGTCTCTTACCCTTACTCTGCGAACGAGCGACTTGCTCGTTCGGCAAAAGGTCTGCACCATGGTTTTGGAACGACGATCGATCCTGGGCTTTCGAACAGCCGCTTTCGCAGCTTTCTCGGGTGTTTTGCTGTGCTGCGGACTCGCTTCCGCACAAACGCCTGAGCCCGCGGCACCGCCGGCACCGCCGGCTGCCGAACCGCCTGCGGGCGCAGCACCGCCAAGCGCGCCGGCACCAGCGCTTCCAGCCGCTCCGCCTGTGGTGCCGCCATCGGCAGCTGCGCCCACGCCCGCGGCGCCCGCTCCAGCCGCCGCGCCAAGCGAGGGCGCGGCAACGCCCGCGGAGGCTTCGGCGGGTGCAGCCGCTGCGGGCGAGCCCGCGCCGGTTCCCTCTGATGAGGCTGCCGCTGCTCCCGAGGTAGACACCAAGCTCGGGACGGTGACCGTTACCGCCCGTCATCGCGCTGAGAATCTCCAGGAGGTACCCATCGCCGTGACGCATCTCACCGCGCGCGACTTGGACGCGGCCGGCGCCGTTACGCTGCGGCAGGTCCAGGAACGCGTGCCCAGCCTGCAGATCCTCGGCTTCAACCCGCGCAACATCACGATCCAGATCCGCGGCCTCGGGACCACTGCCGGCACGGTCAACAGCGGCATCGAGCCCGGCGTCGGCGTGTACGTGAACGGCGTCTACTACGCGCGACCCGCCATCGCGGTGTTCGATCAATTCGATGTCGAGAGCGTCGATGTGCTGCGCGGTCCCCAAGGGACTTTGTTCGGCAAGAACACCGTGGCAGGCGTGATCGACATCCAGACCAATCCAGCTTCCTATACGCCCGAGGCGCAACTCGAGCTGAGCTACGGCAACTACCAGTACAGTCAGGCCAAGTTCGCCGCCTCCGCGCCGCTCGGCGACAGTGGCTTTGCGGTTCGTCTGGCCGGTATCAAGTCCGACCGCAACGGGACCGTCTACAATACGCTCTACCAAGATTCATGGCAGGATTATCACAGCCAGGGGATCCGAGGTGAGGTCGACTATCGCAACGAGAGCAGAAGCTTCAAGGCACGGCTCATCGGCGACTACAATAATCAGCAGTACTACTCTGGCTTCCAGGTAAACCGCGGCGTCTTGCCCAAGACTCGCAACGACGGCAGCACCGCCACGAGTCGCGACTTCTACGATCGCGCGAACGACGTGGGCTACACTCCGTTGCCCATCGATCCGGGCGCACGCCAAATCGATCTCAACACGCCGTACACCGTGAACATGCAGACGGGCGGCGTGTCACTGCAACTCGACCAGAAGGTCCCCGCCGACCACACGCTGACGTCGATCTCCGCTTGGCGTTTTTGGAACTGGGATCCGTCGCTCGACGGCGACCGCACGGGGGCGGCCGTCAACATCCAGAGCAATCTACCGACCAAACAGCAGCAATTCAGCCAGGAGCTGCGCATCGCGTCGCCGAGTGGCAAGAAGATCGAGTACACTGGCGGCGCCTACTATTTCTGGCAACGCACCCACGAAGTGCCGTTCAACACTTACGGTAAGGACGCCGCCAAATGGCTGCTCGGCCCCGCGTTTCCCGACGAAGCGCTCAACAATTGGACCCAGAGCGGCCTTCAGATCGGGGTCGTGAATAGCATCTCGGCCTTTGCCAACGGCACCTGGCATGCCACCGAAAAGCTCCATGTCAGCGCTGGCCTGCGCTACACCTACGAAACGCGCTCGGGCTCTTTCGAATCCTTCCCGATTGCAGACAACGCCACTCCGCTGACCGATCCAGTCTTCGCGGGACTGAGTGCAGCGCAGATCGCTCAGATCGCCTCTCGTCGCAGCAGCTTCGCGCCTCAGGCCGCGTTCGACACGACAACCCACAGCGGTAAACCCTCGGGCACCGTGAACGCTCTCTACAACGTGACGCCAGACGTCAACGTCTACGGCGGCTATTCGCGCGGATTCAAATCAGCGGGCATCAACATGTCCACGCCGGTTCAGCTCGCCAATGGCCCCGCTCCCTTGACCTTCAAACCGGAAATCGTCGATGCCTTCGAGGTCGGGTTCAAAACCAAGATCTTGGATCGCCGGCTGACCACGAACGTGGCGCTCTTCCTGTCGGACGACCGAGGCTACCAGGCCAATCAGAGTATCCTCGTGGACACTCCTACCGGCCCGATCTCGCGCCAATACCTCACCAACGCGGGCAACGTCCGGACTCAAGGTATCGAGCTCGATTTGCGCGCGAAGCCGATTGACGGCCTAACGCTCGGTGGCGGCCTGACCTATGACGATGCCTATTTCCGCACGTACACCAACGGCCAGTGCCCCTATCTGCAGGGCACTGCGGCAAACGGCGGCGTCTGCGATCTTTCGCGCCGCCAGCTCACCGGTGTATCGAAGCTCGTGTACAACGTCTCGGCCGAATATGAATTTCCGATCGGCACTACTTCGACGCTGGGCTATGTCGGCGCCAATTGGAGCTACCGCAGCGCCTACTATGGCGCGCTGAACACCGATCCCTATAGCAAGGTACCGGGCTATGGCCTCGCTGGTGCTTATCTCGGTGTCCGCGACAAGAACGGTCGCTGGGATCTGAAATTCTGGGGCCGCAATCTGTTCGACAAGCTCTATTACATCAATGCCTCGGTCGACACCGCGACCACGTACACGTACGCCGGGTCGCTGGGAGATCCGCGTTTCTACGGCGCAACGCTGCAGGTCAATCTGTGAAATTCACCGACCTTCACCTGGTCTCTACCGGGTCAGTCGAGCGATCCATCAGTCAGGAGTAGAATCTGAGCATGAATGCCAAGGCCGAGACCTCAGCGCTCGCTTCGAATGCGCCGAGTGGTCGCGGCCCGTCGCTCGACAGCTCGTCCTTCCACCTTGGCTTGCGACCACGAAATTCGCGTTCGGATCCCAAAGCTTAGTCGAGGGCGTCATGCCCTTCGGGCGGGGCGATCTCAGGGCTGCTCCAGCAGCTCGCGGGCTGCGGAGCCGCTCATGGCCAGAGCATCTGACTCAGGCCGATTGCGTCCAAAAAAATGGCTCGGTATGTCGATTTCGACTGGGGCTTGTCGTCGTGCTCCTATCACAAGGGAGAATCCGCAGATGAAGTTCCTTGTTTTCATCGCCACCGACCAAAGCGTGGCCCACCTCGAGGAGCCGCCCGGCGCCATCCAAGGCTGGGTCAAGGAAGGGGAAGATCGCGGCATCCGAGTCGACGGCGATCGTCTTCGACCGCCGGACCATGCAACGCTGGTGCGCGTTCGGAACGGTGAGACACTGGTGACCGACGGGCCATTCGCCGAGACGAAGGAGTGGATCGCAGGCTTCGACATCCTGGAGTGTCAGGATCTGGCTGAGGCCGTCGACTATGTATCGCGGCACCCAATGGCCGCGCGAGGCCAGGTTGAAATCCGGCCTTTTTGGCCGATTTAGCTGCGTCTCGAAGCGTGCGCCAAGGCTGTCTAGCTGACCCTGGCGCGCGCTGTTCGTGCGTGGAGCAGGTGTCAGGCGACGGCAGATTCCAGCCGCGAGTCCTGCAGCTTTCGGATCGCGTCGATCACCGGCTCGGCCTCGGTGCGAGCCATCCAATTGGGCGTCACGGAAACGAATCGCACGACGTGATTGCCATCGACGATCACGATCGCCGGATGGGTCAACTCGGCTAGCCCCTGGGCGATCGACTCGGGCTTGGGCTGGCCCTCGGACTTGAAGGTCAGGCCGAAGCGGCGGCCCAAGCGTGCGCCAGTGTCGGAGGCCACGTAGAAGGCGAAATCGTGCCGCTTTCGGACATTGATCAGCGCCTCGGGGATCTGCGGGCTGATCGCGACGAGCGGGACGCCGAGCGCTGATAAGGTCGGCCAAAGGTTGCGATTGTAGTAGGGCAGGGCGACGTTGCAGGCTGGGCAGCTTTCGTGCCGGAAGAAGACCAGCACGGCTGGACCTTGCTTGATCAGCTCCTGCGAACGCAGCACGCCGCCCTCGACATTCTCGAGCTCGAAGGGCGCAATTGCTTCGCCGACCTTCGGCGCGGTCTTGGGGTCGAAGCGTTCTTCGTTGAGCCGCCGTTGATCGATGTTCCTCTGCAACTGCTCCGGCAGCCAGGTATTGATTCGTTCGGTATGCAAGGCCCCCAGAAGATCGACTAAACACTCGGTCATGATGGTCTCCTTTTCAGATTCTTTGCGAGACGCTAGCTCGCTTGAGCTCGAGTGGAAATGGGATTTTTTGTGTCGGTAATTTTTTAACAGACCAAAATATATTTAACTGAATTCCGGGATCCGAGTCCTGCGGCACCTCTGGATCTGGGCAACCGTTGGCAGCGCATGCGACGGATCAGGTAGGGAACATCGAAGTACTCCAGCGGCGAACAGCGGCGCCGAGTTGGCGCTAGCGCTGCGCGCTCTTGACAGTGTCTCGTATTGGAATCTATAAGTCTCCTTAACGAGACAAGGAGCTTAACCCCATGGCAAATGTTCGACAACTCAAGCTGGGCGCGGTGCTGGTCGGCGTCGGTAACGATCAATTCGGCTGGCGCGATCCCGAGCTACCGGGCAACGCCAGCGTCGACATCCATTGGTTCATCGAGAACGCGCGGTTGGCCGAGGAGTCGAAATTCGATTTCGTCTTCCTGGTCGATAGCCCCTTCATCACGCCGGACACGACGCCGCACTTCCTCAATCGGCTCGAGCCCTTGACGCTGTTATCGGCGCTCGCGGTGTCCACCTCGAAGATCGGCCTGATCGCTACGCTCACGAGCTCCTACTGGGAGCCCTACAACGTTGCCCGCCTGTTCGCCTCGCTCGACAACATCTCCCAGGGCCGCGCGGGCTGGAACGTGGTGACCACTGGTCTCGAGGGTGCGGCGCGCAACTACGGCCGCGAGGAACACTTCGACCACGCCGTGCGCTACCGCAGAGCCCATGAGTTCGTGGAGGTGGTGCGCGGACTGTGGGACAGTTACGAGGACGATGCCTTCCCGCGCGACAAAGCAACCGGGGTTTTCCTCGACAAGCCCAAGCAACACGCGCTGAACCACAAGGGCGAATTCTTTTCGGTTGCGGGTCCGCTCGCGCTCACACGCTCCAAGCAGGGGCATCCCGTGCTATTTCAGGCCGGGATCAGCAATGATGGTCGCAACCTGGGCGCCCACATCGCCGACGGACTGTTCGCAGGGGTCGAGAATTTCGAGGACGCCCAGGAGTACTACGCCGACGTCAAGGCGCGCGCGGCCGCGTTGGGTCGCGATCCCGATCTGATCTATGTCACGCCGGGTCTCAATCCCGTGATCGAGGACACGGACGAGGCGGCGCAGGCTCTGGTCGAGAACAGCAAAGAGAAGCTCGATATCGACAAACTCCTGGTCGCGCTGGGACGTCCGTTCGGCTACCACGACTTCCGCCAGTATCCACTCGACGGCCCCTTCCCGGACATCTCGCACCTGAGCCTCAATAGCTACAAGGGACACGCGGAGCGTATCTTGAAGCGAGTGCAAGAGAAGAACCTCACCCTTCGTCAGGCCGCGCTCACCCTGGGCGAACGTCGTCGGAGCTTCGTGGGCTCGCCCAAGACCGTGGCCGACGAGATCGAGCGTTGGTTCGTCGAGCGCGCCGCAGATGGCTTCAACCTTCACATTTCGCGTCCGAGCGAGTTCAAGAAGTTCCGCGAAAAGGTCGTGCCTCTGCTGCAACAGCGCGGTCTATTCAAGACTGAATACTTTGCCGATACGCTGCGCGGGCACCTCGGGCTGCCGGTCCCCGAGAACCGCTGGTCAGTGACGCAGAAAACTCAAGCTGCCGAGTAGCTCGATGAAGCAAGAAAGTCCGGCGGGCGCAGCCGAGCCGCTACGAATCGAAGCCGACGTGTTGATTGTAGGCGGCGGAATGGCCGCCTGCTGGGCAGGCATCTCTGCGGCGCGTGCCGGCGCCCAGGTGGTATTGGTCGACAAAGGCTACGTCGGTACGAGCGGCGTGACCGCAACGGCGGGTCCCGGACATTGGTGGGTCTCGCCGGAGGGCAACGCGCGCCGCGAAGCCATCAGCAAGCGCTTGGTGACCGGCTATGGGCTCGCAGACCCAGACTGGATGGAGCGCATCATCGATACCACTTGGCGCGTGCTGCCGACGCTCTCTTCCTACTACCGCTTCAGCATCAACGACAAGGGGGAGATCGCCTACAACGCTTTGCGCGGCCCCGAATATTTGCGCGCGCTTCGCCACGCGGCCGTCGATGCCGGAGTCACGATTTTGGACCAAAGCCCGGTGCTCGAGCTCTTGCTTCATGACGATGGATCCGTCGCCGGAGCGAATGGGGTTCGACGGCAACAACATCGCGCGTACGAGGCCCGGGCGGGTGCCGTCATCCTCGCAACCGGCGGCGCCGGGTTCCTCGGGGGGCTTCTCGGTAGCAGCACGAACACGGGCGATGGTCACTTGATGGCGCTCGAGGCCGGCGCCGAGCTCTCGGGGATGGAGTTCTCGAACGCGTACTCCGTTTCGCCGCGCTGGAACTCGACGCGCACGCTGATTTATTCGTATGCGCGCTATTTCGACGCCGACGGCAACGAGCTCGACGTTCTGCCTCAAAATGAGGTGCTCGCGCGCGCGCTGATCAAAGGCCCGGTTTACGCCTTACTCAATGAGTGCCCCGACGGACTCAGAAAGTCTCTACCGCAGATCCAGCCGATGACGCTCTTGCCTTTCGCGCGCAAGGGCATCACTGATGTCTACGAACAGCCGTTCGAGGTCAAGCTGTTCTCAGAGGGCACGATCCGTGGCACGGGGGGCTTACGAATCGTCGGCGAGCAATGCGAGACCACCATCTCGGGCTTGTACGCCGCGGGTGATACCGCGACCCGCGAGCTCATCGCCGGCGCGACCAGCGGCGGCGGCTCGCCGAACTCGGCCTGGGCGCTCACGTCTGGGCTGCTCTCGGGTCGGGGAGCGGCAGAGCTCGCGCGGAGCCGCGGCCGTCGAGTCGAGGCGAAAGCTCGAGCACAAGGGACCGTCGGGCTCCGTCCACGCAGCAGCGTCAAAGCCGTGGACCGGCGTGGCGTCCTCAAAGCGGCGCAAGACGAGATCCTGCCCCTCGACAAGAACCTGTTTCGCTCCGGCCCCAAACTCCGCGATTCGCTCGGAGTCCTGGAATCGGCCTGGCGCGAGCTACGCGATCACGACTGGGCAGCAGGTGCCGATGCCGTCATCGCGCGAGAGACTGCCAGCGTCGTAGCCAGCGCTCGCCTCTGCTACACGGCGGCCCTCGCGCGCGACGAAAGCCGAGGCATGCACCAGCGAGAGGACGTGCCCGAACAAAAGCCCGACAAGAGTCGACGGCAGCTGATCGGTGGCCTCGACGAAATATGGACGCGACCGGAGGCGGGAGAGCAATGGAGGCCCACACATGTTTGAGCTGATCGTCAGCGACCGTTGCACCGGCTGCAACCGCTGCGTCGAGGTCTGCCCGACGAACGTGCTCGAGCCCGGTCCCAATCAGGTTCCGGTCGGCGCGCGCGTCGAGCATTGCCAGACCTGCTTCATGTGCGAGCTGTATTGCAAGGAAGACGCCATCTACGTTGGTCCGGATCGCGATAAGCGCGAGCCGGTGAACGAAGCAGAAATCGTGGCATCGGGCCTGCTCGGACAATACCGACGTGACTCGGGTTGGGACGAATGGGAGCAGGACCCCCAATACGAAAACCAGATCTGGAAGCTCGGGCCTTACATTCAGGCCGGTGCAAAACGGTCCGTCGAACGCGTCCAGAAGCGCATTGCCGAGAGGGCAGAGCAAGCTGCCACGCCTGCACAGGCGCTCGAAGACGCACCCAAACACCGCCTCTGAAGTCGCGAATGCGGCACGTCCGTGGGCCAGCTCGTGGACTTGGCCAGTTCCAGCCCGGGAAGCTGGTAGAACATTGCCTTCAGCCCTGGTCCGCCCGTCGCCGCCCAAGGGCGGTCGCAGTGTCCAATAGGAGACGATCAGATGCTCTCAACTCGAACCGGTCACTTCGCCAGTTCATTTCCAGCCGTTCTCGCCCAGATTGTTTCGCCGCCCGCAGCCTGGCTCGAGGAGCGGCGGCAATGACCCGCGTCGCGGTCCTGGACGATTACCAGAGCGTCGCGCAGAGCTACGCGGACTGGACCTCGCTGCCGAAGGACAGTGAGGTCCGCTTCTTCGCGGATCACCTGAGCGATGATGCGGGACTCACAGAGCGGCTCGCCCCGTTCGATGTGATCGTAGCCATGCGTGAGCGGACGCCGTTTCCGCGCGAGCTGCTGGCGCAGCTCCCCAAGCTACGTCTACTGGTGACGACGGGCATGCGCAACGCGGCCATCGACGTTCAGGCCGCCGCCGAGCTCGGCGTCACGGTGTGCGGCACCGACGGCCTGCCCTACCCGACAGCCGAATTGACCTGGGCCTTGATTTTGGCGCTCGCGCGCAAGATACCAGCCGAAGATCGAGCGCTCCGCGCTGGCACTTGGCAAACGTCCGTGGGTGTCGGTCTTCAGGCCAAGACGCTCGCGCTACTCGGGCTCGGACGGTTGGGTTCGCAGGTCGCACGGATTGGCGCGGCGTTTGGCATGCGCGTGATCGCCTGGAGCCCGAACTTGACGGCCGCGCGCGCCGAGCTGGGGGGCGCACAACTCGTCAGCCGAGACGAGCTGCTTGCTCAGGCGGACGTGCTCAGCATTCATTTGGTTTTGTCCGAACGGACGCGTGGCTTGGTCGGTGAGCGTGAGCTTGCTCTGCTCAAGACGAGCGCTCTACTGATCAATACCTCGCGTGGCCCAATCGTCGACGAAGCGTCGCTCGTGTCCGCACTCCGGTCGGGGGCTTTGGCGGGGGCGGGCCTGGACGTGTTCGATCGTGAACCTTTGCCGCACAATCATCCGTTTTCGTTGCTCGGCAACACCGTGTTGACGCCGCACTTGGGCTACGTAACCGACGAGACGTATCGCATCTTTTATGGACAGGCACTCGAAGATATTCAAGGCTACCTCGCCGGCGAACCCAAGCGAGTGATCGAAGCGCCAAGCCGCGCGACCGGTTGATTCGCGAAGATGGGCGCAGCGCAGGCGGTCTACGCCGAGGTTCGAGCGCTGCTGCTCGCGCGGCAGCGTGCAGACAAAACCTTGCGCTCCGAGGCCGGTCGACTGCGGATATTGAGGCAGATCAGCGGCTATTTGGACGCTTGCGGTCGTCCCGACGCTCGCCATACGATTCACGTGGTGGGGACCGACGGCAAGGGGTCGACGGCGATCATGGTCGAAGCGATGCTTCGGACGAGCGGTGCGCGCACTTTGCTCGAAACTTCGCCGCATCTCCACGAGCTCACGGAGCGCGTGGTCATCGACGGGCGCCCACTGGGCTTGCAGCATTTCGAGCGCTCGGCCAGGAGGCTACTCGATGACCCGCGCTGTGCCGAGTGGTCGTTTTTCGATCTGGTGACGGTGCTCGGTTGGATCGCGGCCAGCGAGCTCGGCTGTGATTGGCAGGTGCTCGAAGCGGGGATTGGCGGCCGACTGGATACCACCAATACGGTCATCCGAAAGCAGGTGGCGATCATCACCTCGATCGATCTCGAGCACACGGCCATTCTGGGCGACACTATTCGGCAAATCGCGGCCGAAAAGGCTGCAATTTTGCGCGGCACCTGCGACGCCGTGGTCGGGGCGTCGGTCCCCGCGGCTGCCATCGACGAGGTGAGGCAGCGCGCTGCCAAAGTAGGTGCACGGGTTCACTTGGTCGCGGAAGAATGCGCGACGCGGGTGTGCGCGACTTCATTGACCGAGCAGATCATCGAGCTCCAAACTCCGCTCAGAACGTACGTCTTGTATCTTCCGATGCTGGGCGCGCACCAAGCTGAAAACGCGGCTGCCGCGGTGCGGGCTTGCGAGCTCGCGCTGGGAGACCAATTGACCGAGGCCATGGTCCTGCGCGCCCTGCGTAGCGCGCACAATCCTGGCAGGTTCGAGGTCTTCGCAGGTAAACCGCTGTTGATTCTGGACGCGCTGCACACCGAGCACGCGGCGCTGCGCTTTCTCGAGACCGTCGCAAGCATGCCGCTGCCTAGCGAACGAGCGCTCGTATTCGCTGCGCTCGCTGACAAGCGCATCGCGGCGCTACTGGACGTGCTGCGCGACCTTCGGATGCCGGTGTTCGTGGCACCGGTCGCTTCGGATCGCAGCGCTGATCCCGAGGCGGTCGTGCAGGAATTTCACGCGCGCGGCACCACGGCGCTGGCGACGGCGAGCATCGAGCTCGCGATCGAAGCGGCCAAGCGCCGCGTCGGCCCCGAAGGGGTCGTGTTCGTCGTCGGCGGCGTGTACACGGTGGCGGAAGCGCGCGCCGTGCTCGGCCAAGCACCGAGCGCCGACGCGCCCTAACACCCTCAATCACTTTCCGGCATGGGGGACCCGTCGAGCACTTCCAGCCAGCACCAGGCAGAGCTGCGAGGCGGGGTGCGCATCGTTCAGCCGCGGACGGTCTTCGCGTCCTGCCCGTAGAGCAACTGTCGCTCTTCGTCAGTCAAAGGCACGGGCGGCTTGGGCGGATTGATCTTGTCGCTCAGCGCGTACGCGCGTTCGGTGGCTGGGCGCGCGGCGATTGCGGTCTGCCAGCGCTCGAGGTTCGGGAACTGCTCGATGTCTTGGTTCAGACGCGCATAGTTACGGGTCCACGGATAGCTCGCGATGTCAGCGACGCTGTACTCACCTCGACCGGCCCCCGCGAGGAAGTCCCGCTCCTTCAGGCGCTTGTCCAGCACTGCGAATAGCCGCGCGGTCTCGCGTTCATAGCGGCTGATCGCGTACGGCAGCTTCTCGGGAGCGGCATGATTGAAGTGGCCATTCTGGCCGGCCATGGGCCCCAAGCCCGCCATTTGCCAAAACAGCCATTCCAACGCTTCCGTGCGGCCGCGTAGGTCCTGGGGGATCAGTTTGCCTGTCTTGTCTGCCAGGTAGAGCAAGATCGCGCCCGACTCGAACACGGAAATAGGGTCGCCGGAATCGAGCGGTCGGTGGTCGATGATGGCAGGAATGCGATTGTTCGGAGCGATCTGCAAGAACTCGGGCTTGAACTGCTCGCCCTTGCCGATATTGACCGGCACGATGCGATAGTCGAGTCCCGTCTCCTCGAGGAAGAGGGTGATCTTGTGCCCGTTGGGCGTGGTCCAATAATGCAGATCGATCATGGTTCAGAATGGTTCCTTGTACGGGCGCAAGTCGAGCTCTTGAGTCCAGGCGCTGCGGTGCTGCAGGTGCAACTGGAAGTAGACCTCGGCGATCGCTTCGAGGTTGAGTAAGCCGTCGGGCCCTGCTTGAGCCACGCGATCTGCGGCACGTGAGCGCAGCCGCTCACCGTCGATACCGCCATCGATCACGACGTGCGCCACGTGGATCCCTTGAGGTCCGAACTCGCGTGCAAAGCTTTGGCTGATTGAACGAAGGCCGGCCTTGGCCGCCGCGAAGGCCGCAAAGGGCGGCTTGCCACGCAATGAGGCCGTCGCGCCGGTGAAGAACAGCGATCCCTGCTTGCGCGGCAGGAGGCTTTTGACGACCTCTCGGCCGAACACGAAGCCGGCGAGCGTGCTGCTGCGCCAAGCCTGCTCGAACGATGCTGCGCTCAGCTCGAGCGAGGGCGCGCGGTCGGCGTTGCCCGCGTTGAACACCCCGACCTCGAGCTGCCCGAGTTCGGAGACGCGGCGCGCAATCGACACGACGTCTGCTTCCTGACCGACGTCGCCGGCGAAAGCAAACGCGCTGCCGCCCGAGTTGCGGATTTCAGCCGCGACCCCTTCCAGGCGATCGGCGTTCCTGCCGGTGATCGCGGCGATAAAGCCGGCTTTGGCGAAACGGCGTGCCAAGGCGCCACCGAGGCCGGCGCTTGCCCCCACGCCCGCGACCCAAACGACTTGGTTTAATTTGGCGCTCATGTCTTGTATAGGAGACCTATGTGGTTATTGGGTCGGAAGTCAAGCTGGGTGCGGGCGGATTGGCTTCGGCTGGGCTGCCCGTGCCGCCGTGACGAGCGCTGAGCCAGATGAAAAATCCTGCAGTTTCGCCCATTTTTGCCGACTGCTTGCAGCGCTACCGACGAGAGTTGGACGAACTCGACGACCACTTGATCTCGCTGCTCGCCACGCGCTTCGCGATCACCCGCAGCATTGGTGCGCTCAAAGCCGAGCACGGTGTGGCTGCGGCCGATCCCGCGCGCGAGCGCGCCCAGCTCGAGCGCTTGCTGGGTCTTGCCGCCGACCTGGGCTTGCCGGTCGAGGTGACGCGGGCTGTTTTCGAGACCTTATTTCGATTCGTCCGCGCCAATCATCGGACGCTCGCCGGTGCGCAGACGAGCGCGTCGCTTGCGAGCGATCCCGGTGATGAGCTCAGCAGCTCCGTTCTCAGCGACCTTCACCATCTTGCCAGTGTTGTGCCTGTGAAATAGCCCGATGAATGGAGCGATAGCCTGCTCGAGCCCGGTCACCTGCGCTTCGTGATTCTGCACCTGGCCAGCTCGCAGGTACGCCACGACCTCACCTTCGAACTGCGCTCGCTGCGCCAAAAAGGCTGACGATAGGAGGCAGCGCTCCGGTCTCGTACTATAGACATTAGTCCGCCCTTGTGGCAAGGTGCCCGGGCCTCGCCGCACCATCGTGCGGCCTGGGCATTCCGATGTCGAATTCACCCCTCGCGTTATCCCCTGTGACTGGAGCTGGCCCCGGAGGGCGCGAGTCGACGCACGAGCGGCTCAAGCGAGGGACGACACTCCGTGCTGCACGCCGGCTCGAACTGCTCTCCTGGCTCGCTCCCTTGGGCTTGCTGTTTGCCTGGGAGGTGCTGGGACGGCTCGAGCTGATTCCGTCGCTGGTGTTGCCCGCGCCCAGCTCGGTTCTGGGCACGGCCAAGGGGCTCTTGGCCAGCGGGGAGCTGCAAACGCATCTGGCAGCGAGCCTGCGGCGCGCCGCACTCGGCTTCAGCGTCGGCACCGGGCTCGGTTTGGGGCTCGGCTTGCTCGTCGGCCTGTTCCCGCTCGCACACGCCCTGCTCGATCGCAGCCTTCAGATCTTGCGTGCGGTTCCCTTCTTGGCGATTTTGCCGCTCGTCATCGTATGGTTTGGCGTTGGCGAGGCCGGCAAAGTCTTCCTGATCGCGCTCGGCAGCCTGTTTCCGATGTATCTGAATACCGCGCTCGGCGTGCGGCAAGTCGACCCCAAGCTGCTCGAAATGGGCCGTTTGATGGGCCTCGGCCGCGGGCGCTCGATCCTCTATGCGGTGCTCCCGGGCGCGCTGCCTTCCTTGCTCAATGGGCTCAGGCTCGCGCTCACGACCTCTTGGCTCGCCTTGGTGGTTGCCGAAACCGTGGGTGCCAACTCCGGCATTGGGTTCCTCGCCACCAACGCCCGTGAGTTCTTGCAGACCGACGTGATGGTACTCGTCATCGCCATCTATGCGTCGATCGGCGTGGCCTCGGATCTCGCCGTGCGACTCTTGGAGCGCTGGCTGCTCGCCTGGCACCCCAACTACGCCAAGGCTCGTTCCTGACGAGCCCACTCGGAAAGGCAGAACGGATGCTCATCACTCGACGTACCTTGCTGGCCGCTGCGGGCTCTCTTGGCGTCCCTCCCGCGCTCTGTGCTTGCCACGAGGCGTCGCCAATTCTGAACGGGCGTCGCAAGGTGCGGTTGACCTATGGCATCACCTCGGTGGCGAAGGTGAGGGGAGTCCTCGAGGCAACGCTCCGCGGCCGTGGCATCGACGTGGAGTGGATTGGCCCATTCCCAAACCACGCGCCCACGCTGCAGGCAGTGGCGACCGGGAGCGCTGATTTCAGCTTCGGCGGCAGCTCCACGCCCGCTGCGCAGGCGATTGCGTCCGGCGCAAAGCTGAGCTTCGTGTCGTGGACGATCTCCACACCGCGCACGACCTCGATCATCGTTTTGCCCAAGTCGGGCATCACGACCGTTGCTGGCTTGGCGGGCAAAACGGTCGCGGTGAATCGAGCGGGGGTCGCCGAGTTTCTACTCGTCGCAGCACTCGAAAAATACCGCGTGCCACGCGACCAGGTGAACGTGGTCTACATGAACCCGCCTGACGCCGCATCGGCATTTGCGGCCGGCAAGGTAGACGCATGGGCCATTTGGTCCGGCCCACTCGAAATGGCAGAGGTGCAGTACGGCGCGCAGCGTATTTTCGAAGAAGGCAAGGAGCTAGACCAAGCCGTCGATTTTGGCACCTACTTGGTCCGCGACGATTACGCGCGGCACGAACCGGATACGATCCGTGCGGTCATTCAGGCACAGCAAGCCGAGCTGGAGTGGGCCAATCTGCATCGCGCGGAAGCGCAGGCCATCGGCTACCGAGTTTCGAAGTACCCACCGGCCGTGATCGAGAAGCTGAACCAGCAAGTGATCACGAGCAAGCTCAGCTTCATGAACGACGAGGGTGAGGCGAACTTGCAGCGTGGGGTCGATTGGCTGAGTGAACGCAAGGTGCTCTCCGGTAAACTGAACATCGCCGAGCACTCGGTGCGCCTGTGAGCCGTCATGAGTAGCCAATTGGACGCCGTGGTCGAAGTCCGCGATCTTCGACGTTATTTTGGTCAGCGTGCAGTGCTCGACGGGGTCGAGCTGTGCATCCAACGGGGCGAGTTCGTCGCGCTTCTGGGCAAGAGCGGCTGTGGCAAGACTACGTTGCTGCGTGCGCTTTCCGGTCTAGATACTGCGGACGAAGGCGTGGTTCGCGCGCCCGACGCGCGCACGGTGGTGTTTCAGGAACACCGGCTCATGCCTTGGTTTCGCGCCTGGCAGAACGTGGCGATCGGATTGCCGTTTGGCAAGACGCGAACCCGCGCCCGAGCGGCGCTCGATGAAGTCGGTCTGCAGGACCACTATGAAGCGTGGCCCGCGACGCTTTCCGGTGGCGAAGCCCAACGCGTGGCTCTGGCCCGCGCCTTGCTGCGACACCCTTCGCTCTTGCTCCTCGATGAGCCCTTCGCGGCGCTCGATGCGCTCACCCGCTTGCAGATGCAAGCGCTGGTTCGCGCGCTATTCGAACGACACCGCCCGGCAATCTTACTCGTGACTCACGACGTGGACGAGGCGATCGTACTCGCTGACCGTATCCTCGTGATGCGCGACGGCCGCATTGCTTCGGAGCATCGCTTGAGTGCCGGCGCGGCGCGCAATCGACGCGGTGCTGAATTCGTCGAACTGCGGCAGCAACTGCTGGCTGAGCTCGGCGTCAGCGAGAGTTGAAAGCCGCGCCGCGCCACGGCAGGGAACGATAGACGAAACCGGCTCTGTCTAGTATAGGAGACTCGCGGCGTTGTCGAACGCCGAACCTCATTTCTGCAAGGATCGGCCATGTCTCTCGAATTCGTCGGCGCCATCGGCACCCAGAACAGCTCCGAGTACCGCCCCGGTCAGGGTGGTGGTCCGGTCATCGACAAAACCTTCGTCGGTACATTTGCCCGCGCGCACGAGTACGCTGGGTTCGACCGCGTGCTGATTGGTTACTTCAGCTCGGCGCCGGATGGGTTCCAGGTGGCCGCGTACGCGGGACAGCAAACCGAACGCCTGAAATTCCTGTTGGCGCATCGTCCCGGATTCGTCGCGCCCACCCTGGCAGCGCGCCAACTCGCGACGCTCGACCAGTTCATCGACGGGCGGCTCGCCGTGCACATCATTACCGGCGGCTCGGAGCACGAGCAAGCGCGCGATGGCGACTTTCTCGACAAGGCGACCCGCTACGCTCGCACTGACGACTACCTGGACGTGCTCAAGAAGACCTGGACGAGTGCGGTTCCGTTCGATCACACTGGCCCGTTTTATCGGGTGAGCGATAGCTTTTCCGCGGTCAAACCCGCGCAGACACCGCACCTACCCATCTATTTCGGAGGCTCCTCCGACGAGGCCATCGCGGTTGCTGGGCGACACGCGGATGTCTACGCATTTTGGGGCGAGACACTGGAGCAAACCCGCGAGACCATCGCCAAAGTTCGGGCCTCTGCCGCCCGTTTCGGCCGCGAGCATCAGATCCGCTTCAGCCTCTCGGTCCGTCCCATCCTGGGCCGAAGTGAGGCCGACGCGTGGGCGCGCGCGGATCGAATCTTGGCGGCGTTCAAGGCCGGTGGTGTCGAGCGGCGCTCATCCATCTTTCGCGTGGCTGGTCAGCCGCCACAAAACGTCGGCTCGCAGCGACTATTGGAGGCCGCCGCTGGCGGCAAGATTCGCGACAAGCGCTTGTGGACCGAAATTGCAGCGCTGACCGGCGCGAGCGGCAATTCCACCGCACTCGTCGGCACCGCCGAGCAAGTCGCCGACTCGCTGCTCGATTACTGGGACCTCGGGGTGACCACATTCTTGATCCGTGGTTTCGATCCTTTGGAAGACGCCGTCGAGTACGGACGTGAATTGATCCCGCGCGTTCGCGAAGCCACGCGTGCGCGGCCGATCGCGCGCAGCGCATGAGCGGCTGGACCCAAGCGCCGCGCCGCGAGTTCGAGCTCTGGGAAGGTACGATTGCTCAATGCCAGACGTGACCCGTCGATCACCCTCTGACGTCGAATTCATTGCGCGGGTCGCGCTCACGACGTCGCTCGTCGCGATGTCGATCGACACCATGCTGCCAGCATTGGGCACTATGGCGTCCCAGCTTGGCGCCACGCACGCCAACGATCGCCAGCTGATCCTGAGTGTGTTCTTTGGCGGAATGTCCGTCGGGCAATTGATTTACGGCCCAGTATCCGACAGCACGGGTCGGAAACCGGCGCTCTTTCTCGGCATCGGCCTGTTCGTGTTGGGCGGCGTCATTTGCGCGCTGACCCACAGCTTTACCTGGCTGCTGATTGGTCGCGCGCTATCGGGCTTCGGTGCTGCCGGGCCGCGCATCGTTTCGGTGGCGCTGGTACGCGATGCCCATGAAGGTTCGAGCATGGCGCGGGTCATGTCGTTCGTACAAACGGTGTTCATTCTGGTTCCCGTGCTAGCGCCATCGATCGGACAGGCCGTTCTTGCCGTCACGAGTTGGCGCGCCATCTTCGCAGGGTTGGTGCTGATCGCGGCGCTGAACGTCGCTTGGATCGCCCTGCGCCAGCCCGAGACGTTGCCGCGCACGCGGCGCGTCCCGTTTTCCCTGCGTACCGTCGGCCGAGGCTGTATCGAGACGTTCCAGAGCCGGATCGCTTTGGGTTACACGCTTGCCAGCGGTTTCGTATTCGGCGGATTCATCAGCTACCTTTCGATGTCTCAGCAGGTGTTTCAAGAACAGTACGGCTTGGGCAGCAAATTCCCGGTGTTCTTCGGGCTTTTGGCCAGCGCCATCGGCGTCGCATCGTTTGCCAACGGGAAACTGGTGATGCGCTTCGGCATGCGCCGCCTGTCTCGCGCGGCGCTGCTGTTCGATTGCCTGCTGTGCGTGTGCGCGTTGCTAGGCAGCTGGGCCCTCGGCGGACACCCCCCGCTCTTTGCTTTCGTCGGATTCATGCTGGTCTGTTTTTTCAGCAATGGACTTCTGTTCGGCAACTTCAGTGCGCGGGCGATGGAGCCGGTCGGTCACATCGCCGGCGTGGCCTCCGCCGTCATCGGCTCGGTCTCGGGCATGCTTGCGCTCGCGCTCGGTACGCTGTTCGGTCGCGCTTACGACGGTACGGTGCTGCCGCTGTTGGCCGGTTTTACCGCGTCCGCGCTGCTCGCGTTGGCAGCCACCGAGTTCGCCGAGCGCGGCACGCTCGCGCGTTTAGAGCAGCGCGTCAGCTTGTCTCCAAGAGCCGTTCACGGCCGAGCGCAGCGAGTGCCAACGCGGTGAACACGAACAGCAAAAGACCTGCACTGCCGAACGTGGCGCCGTAGCCCAAGCTTTCGAGCATAGCACCGAAGCCGACGCTGCCGAGGGCGCTGCCGAGGAAGAGCGAGAATGCAAACAGCGCAAGCGATGTACCGCGTCCGCCCGGGAAGGCTTCGGTCGCGCGCGTTTGGATCGTCGAGTGACACAAGCTGAAGCCAGTCCCGACCAGGGCACAAGCAAAGCCAATCCAGACGAAGCTCGGGGCCCAGGCGCTGAGCAGGTAAGCAAACCCCATCAAGCCACCGCCGACGAGCAGCAGTTCTCGCTCCGAGACTCGCTTTAGCAATCGTGGAAGCAGGCGTGCGGACAGCAGCTGGGCAGCTCCGGTCAAACCGAGGAGCAGTCCAATCGGCAACGAGCCCAACCGAAAGCGATGCTCGAGCAAGCCACTCAAGTAGGGAAAGCCCCCGAGGAAGAGGCAGCCTTCGAACGCGACCAAGAGCAAAATGGGCAAGAGCGGGCTTTGCAAGGCATCGCGATAGCGCGGGCGCCGCACGCCCGGCGCCAAGCCGACGCGCAGCTCGCGCTTGGCGCAAATCGCCAAGTACACCGTGACCAAGGCGGAGAGCACGCCCAAGATTGGAAAAATGGCTCGCCAAGAAAGCACCGCCGCGATCGTCCCGCCAATGCTCACGCTCAGGGCTTGCGCCGCCCCCGAGCTTGCCATGAGCATGGCCAGCGCAGCCTGGCGCTTGGCGTACGGGACCGTGTCACCGATATAGGCGATGGTGAGTGGTATCAGCGCGGCCGCTGCGGCGCCCGTGAGCGCTCGCAGTAACAACACCGCTGCAAAGGAAGCGAACGCGCCGCACAGCGCGGTCCCCAAGCTGAACGCCGCCATGGCAAACACCGACACGCGCACCTTGCCGAAGCGATCCGCGAGCGGGCCGTAAGCCAACTGAAACAAACCGTACGGCAACAGATAGCCGGACACCATGTAACCAGCGCGCGCGATCGAGGTCTGAAAATCGTGCGCGATGGCAGGCAAGAGCGGAGCGACTACCCGGGCGTCCAGGCTGACCATGAACGTGGCAAACCCAAGCGCCAGGAGCAGTGGCCGCTGGTGTTCGACGGAGGGGGTGGTCACTCGATCCAAGGCGGGGACATGGGGCCCTCGAGCCAGAGGCGCAAGGGCGCGCGACAACCCCACTCGCTACTAGGATCAGCCCATCGGGTACAAGATCTCGCGTGAAATCTCGTCGACCTTGGCCAGCGCTTCCGGCGCCAGCTTGACCTCGCTGGCCCGTAGAATCTCGTCGAGCTGCTCGACGCGGGTGGCGCCGATGATGGTGGAAGCCACGAAGTCGTGAGTCAGCGTCCAGGCGACGGCGAAGGTGACCGGACTCAGCTCGAGCTCAGCGGCGAGTTTGGCGATGCGCTCGCTGGTGGCGAGAGTCTTCTCGTTCACGAAACGCTTGGTCATGGTCTGCCCACGCGCTGGGTCGTTCCGATAGGTACTGAAGCGCGCGGGCTCGGGCCACTTGCCACCGTTGTACTTACCGCTCAGCACGCCGCCACCAATTGGGCTGTATGGGATCAAACTCACCTTTTCGCGGCGGCAGACGTTGCCGAGCTCGTCCTCGAAGCGGCGGTTCAGCAGTGAGAAGTTGTTTTGAATCGTCTGATACTTCGGTAAAGCTTCGTTCTTTGCGGTGTAGAGGGCCTTGGTCAAGCCGTAGGCGGTCTCGTTGCTGGCGCCGATGTAGCGCACTTTGCCGGCGCGAATCAGGCGATCGAGCGCCTCGAGCGTGACTTCGATCGGCAGCTCGGGATCGGGCCAATGCGTTTGGTACAGGTCGATGTAGTCAGTGCCGAGCCGCTTGAGGCTACCTTCGACCGCGCGTTCGATGTGATGAGCGTCGAGCGAGGTGCGACCGCCACGCACGGGCGGTATGAACCAACCTCCACCGGGCCCCGCCACCTTGGTCGCGATGACCACCGAATCGCGCTTGCGATCCTTCAACCACTTGCCGATGATGACCTCGCTTTGCCCGGCGTACTCGGGCTTGGGAGGCACCGGATACACTTCCGCGACGTCCAAGAAGTCGATCCCCGAGTCGAATGCTTTATCCAGGATCTTCAAGCTCGCGGCTTCGTCCGCGTGCGATGCGAAGGTCATGGTGCCGAGACAGATCTCCGAAACCGTCAGCCCGCTGGTGCCTAGTCGTCGTCGTTGCATCATCGTGTCTCCCTTAGTAGACGGGTAGCAGCGCGCGTCCCGGAAGCCAACGCTTTTGTGGCGTTCATTCCGCCGGCCGAATGCCCGTCTTGCCCAGCAGACCAAAGCGCTCGCAGGCAGCGGGCCCAGCGAATGGCCGCTCCTAGCGCTTAGCCGCCCTAAGGGGGCGAAGCAGTCGCTCGTGCAGGCGCGGTCGCGGTGCTCCTCTGACTGGATTCCGGAATCTCGGCCAGCATGGCGCGAAACCGTGACAGCCCCAAGCGTCGCGTCAGCAAACATTGTCGACCGAGCGCGCGAGCGTGGCGGCGCGCTCCGAGCACGGCCGCATGGCTGTTGACGTCGGTCACACAGATTACCAGGTCCGAGCGTTCGACCAGCGCTTCCAGCGAGTCTGAGCCACGCCCGGCCATGTCGCCGCCGTGAAACTCGAATGAGTGTCCCTTGCTGGCCGCTGCCGCGGCGTACCGTTGCTCGCCCCGCTCCACTCCTCCAACGATTCCAATGTGCATTCAGCTGGCTCCCTCGTCTGGCTTTGTTGGCGTCGGTGCGGAAAAATCAGGCGTGATTACGGGTATCCTGCGGCGCGTTGGCTGCCGGTAGGAACAGCACACGGATCAGCGGATGACTCTCGGTAAGGCTGAAGGTCAAAAGCTCCGCGAGCTCGAGCACGAGGTGCCTTGCGGGGACGTCGTTGCCGAGTCGTGCCGTGAGCACGACTTCGCTGCAACGCGCTGAGGAGATCGCTTCGACCCAGTTCGCGCCGAAATCTTCAGAGCAAGTCCAGGTGCGATTCGCGGCTGACTCGGGACCGGCCACCAGTTCGACCTCGGTCGGAGCGACGCGAGGCGCACCATCGTGATTCGATGGGGTCCAGGCGACCGTGACGCGGGCAGCGCTGGAGCGTCCCGGAACGCTGGCCGCGGGGCGGGAACGGTGCTTCCGGGCGGGACGCGCGAGTTCTGGTTGGTTCAAGGTCGGGCCTCCTGCCGTGTCCGGTTTTATGTGATCTGAGTCTAGTATAGAAGACAATACGCCGCAAGCGGCGCGCGACGTTTTGCCAGTGGTGTCCCGGGGCGACCGGGCGTTGCCCGTTTCGCGTCCGACACTGGCGCACATGCAGCCAGGGGAAGGCCGGTTCCCTGCGCGTGGCGAACTCTTGAATCGTGCGTCGATGGCTTCCAACAAGCAAAAGTACCAATTGTCTTGTATAGTGGACGTGGTAGCGATCCCATGGTGTCTCCGCGACCGGCGAAACAACGGAACTCCGCGCGCCTTTTGGCGCTGGAGTTGGACGGCACCCTGCTGCGCAGGGACGGCTCGATCTCTGCGGCGACCGTCGGCGCTTTGCGTGCCGCGCAGGCCCGGGGACTCACGCTGCTGTTCGTCACCGCGCGGCCACCGCGGCGTGCGCGTTTGGTTTGTGGGGCGAGTGAGCTATCTAACGTGGCAATCTGTGGGAGCGGCAGCATCCTCTACGATTTGAAGACCGATACCCTGTTGCAGCAGGAGCGGCTTCGCGCCGAGCACGCATCTCTCTTGGTCGAGAGCTTACGGACCGCGGTGCCGGACGTGGCTTTCGCAGTCGAGGTTGGTAAACGCTACGGCTGCGATGCAAACTACGCAATCTTGTCCGAGCACGCTCGCGATCGCACCGATCCACTGATGCGCCGGGCAGACGCGGTCGAACTATGCCGGGAAGGCGTGACCAAGTTGATCGTGCAACAGCTCGACTGGCCGCTGCCGGAGCTACTGGAGATGACGCGGGTGTTCGCTAGTTCGCGAGCGAGCGTCACTCATTCTGGCTCTCACTTGGTGGAAGTGGTGGCGCCGGGAGTGAGCAAAGCGTCGGCGCTGCAGGCCTATTGCGAAGCGCAGGGCATTTCGGCGGAAGAGGTGATCGCGTTCGGTGACATGCCGTGCGATCTGCCGATGTTGCGTTGGGCCGGCTGCGGCGTCGCCGTTGCCAACGCGCATCCGGACGTCCTTGCCGGAGCGGATCTGGTGACTCGCTCGAACGACACCGACGGCGTAGCGCTGGCGCTCGAGCGGCTCGGCTACGCTTGAGGGAAATTCGGGCAAACGCCGAGAATCAGCTCCCGCCGCGGCGCACTCGACGAGCGCCGTTGATTCGATCCCGGAGTGCGAGCGCTTTCTGGCGTGTGGCCGCCGCGAAATCGGGACTCGACGAAGCATACAGGACCGCGCGCGAGCTACTGAGCAGGATGCCCGCGCCAGCACTGTCTTGTCCATTTTCGACTGCGTCGACCAGCGAGGCTCCTTGTTCGCCAACGCCGGGGATCAACAGGGGGACATCCCCGACCCGAGTGCGGATTTCACGAAGTTCGGCAGGGCCGGTCGCGCCGACCACCAGCAAGACGTTTCCGTGCTGATTCCAGCGCAGTGCGGCTTCCTCGGCGACGCGGACGTAGAGTGGTTTGCCTTCTACCGTCAAGTCCTGGATCGGCAGTCGCGTCGATGATGGCGCGGTTGAATGCGAAGATTGCATCCTTCTTACCGCGAAATGCCTGTGGAAACCGCTGCAAGTCTGGGTCGAGCCCGACGCACAACAGCGTATCGTGAAGAGCCCACCGGTGCTGCAACTTCTCGATGAACATCGCGCTTCAGCCGTCGCGATGAACGGTGTCAGGAGAGAACGCGGGCAAGCAAATCGCGATGTACGTCGCGCCCTCCACTCCGGGAGTGCTGTAGCGCACCCATTCTCCGGCGCGGGTCAGCACGGCTTGGCCGGCCGTGACTTCCAAGCGTTCGCGGTCGCTCTCGACCAGCAACGCGCCCGCTAGCACCAGCGTGTATTCGTCGAATTCGGGGCGCTGACCCGGCTCTTGCCAGCCCGAGGGTGATTGCATGCGAGCGATACTCACGCGCGCCTCGCCATGGTTCACACGACCGACGAATTCGTCGATCAGCTTGGGTTTATTGCCGGCGGCGGTGATGCGACTGGGAATGGGGATTAGGGTGGGCATGTCTCGCTTCTCGCGCTGTTCCTCGAACTAGTGTGCGATGGCACTGAGTGCGGCTTGACGCGCGGCCTCGAACTCGTCGCCCGGCGTCCAGGTCGGGAGACGATCGGCGTTGGCGATCTCGAAAGCAACGAGAAATCCAAAGCGAGCATCGTCGACCATGCCGTCGAAGTTCCAGTCCGGCCCGAGCTGATCGCTCGGCTGATGGTAACGCTTGGCTTCGAAGCTCAGGATTTGCTCCTTGCCCCACCCGGCGGGGCGCCCGATGAAATCAGTGCCAGTCTTCAAGTACAGCGCTGGCACACCTACTTTGGCGAAGTTGAATTGGTCGGAGCGGTAGAAGGTTCCCCGGTCCGGAAATTGATCGCCCTCGATCCGGCGACCGAGTCTACGCGCGACCTCGGCGACGACCGCATCGAGCGACGATTTGCCCTTGCCGATCTGAGTGATGTCTCGGCTTCGCCCCCAGATGTTGCCTCCATCGTAGTTCAGATTGGCGGCGATCTTGCCCGCAGCGATCGGCGAATGCTCGGTGAAGTACTGCGAGCCGAGCAACCCCGCCTCCTCTGCCGCGGGAAACAGCACGAGGATCGATCGCCTCGGCTTAGTCGGCAGTGACTGCAACGCTTTCACGATCGCGAGCACTTGCGCCACGCCGGCGCCGTTGTCGAGTGCGCCATTGTAGATGGCATCACCCGTCGTATCCGGTTTCCCAATGCCCAAATGATCGTGATGTGCGCTCAGCACTAGGTACTCGTCGCTCAACCGGGGATCGCTGCCCGAGATCTTACCGACGATGTTCGCGGTTTTCACGCGCTCGAGTTGGTTGTCGAAGTGGAGCGAGGTTTTGATGCCGAGCGGCACGGGAGTGAAGGCACGGCTGTGAGCCAATTCTTGCAGATGCTCGAGCGATTGTCCCGAGAGGGCGACGAGCGAGCGGGCCGCTTCTTCGGCGACCCAGGCCTTCACTTGCAGGCTCGTGGCGTTGTTGCTCGGCAGGGCAAACTGTTCGCCGCCCCACGAACTCTGCACGACTTGATACGGGTAGCCCGCCGACTGCGTCGTGTGCACGATGATCGCGCCCGCTGCCCCGTGACGCGCCGCGTTCTCGTATTTGTACGTCCAGCGTCCATAGTAAAGTCGCGTCTTGCCGGCGAAGATCCCGGGATCCCAGTCCGGATCGTTATTGAGAACGAGCAGGACTTTGCCCTTGACGGATTGCCCCTTGAAGTCGTCCCAGCCGTACTCGGGCGCTTCGATGCCATAGCCGACGAACACGAGCTCTGTCTCATCGATGGCACCCGTGGTTGACTGCACGCCGCTGCCCGCGATGTACTGCTCCCAAAAGCTCAGGGATACGCTGCGACCAGCGCGTTCGAACCGCCAAGCATTGGGCAGGTGAGCCTTGAGCCCAACCAACTCGACCGGCTGCTCCCAACCCTCGGCTGCGAATCCCGGTGCAACTCCGAGCGACGCGAGCTGCTCGCTCAGGTAGGCGCGGGCTTTCAGGTCTCCGCGCGTCCCCGGACCCCGACCCTCGAATTCATCTGCGGAGAGCTGGCTGATTTGGTGCCGCAAGAACTCCGCAGTAATCGCGGCGCTGGCACTCGCTACGGACCCGGAGCTGGCGCTAGGCACCGGCGTCACGTCAGCCGCGCGGGCGAGGGCCGGCGGGTGGGCGGATTGGCACGCGCTGACCGCTGCGAGCACCACACAGCAAAGTTGGAGTCGTGCGCGAGGCATCAGGTTCCGTTCGCAGGTCATGTCAGCTCTCTCGAGCAGAGTAAGGTCAAAATAAGGTCTCTTATACAAGACAAATCTGCCGATCCCACTCCCGAACGGTTCAAACGATACGCCTCGGACGGCAGAACGAGCCGAGCGCGGGGCTGAGCAAGCCTGCCGCTGGAGCTATTTGCTCGCTTGAATGAGACACGCGATGACGCGGGTGCGCGCTCGTTAGCCGCTCGACACTCGCCCACGTGCCAAAAACTCTTCGATCAAGCGACGCGCAATGCTGATCGGGGGCGGCAAGAGCGGCAGCGCATCGCGTCGAAACCAATCGGCTTCGACGATCTCGACTCCGTCCGGCAAGAGCTCACCGCTTTCGTAGCGGGCGTGAAAGCCGATCATGAGCGAGTGTCCGAACGGCCAGGGCTGACTGGAAAAATAGCGCAGATCGCTGATCTGAACGCCGACTTCTTCCTGGACCTCCCGCCGTGCTGCATCCTCCAGCGATTCACCGATCTCGACGAAGCCTGCCACGGCGCTGAAACGGCCTGGGGGGAAATTCGCCCCGCGCGCCAAGAGCAGACGATCGTCTCGTTCGACCAGCACGATGACGGCCGGGGGGATGCGAGGGTGAAAGGTCAGCTCGCAGTTGGGGCACACACGGACCCGCTCGCTCGGCTCGCCGGGCGCTCGTGCGAGCGCCGAGGGGCTGCGCGTCGTAGCTGTCGCGCAGCGCCCGCAAAAGCGATGCTGCTGCTCGAACTCGACGCAAGCGAGCGCGCGTCCGACCATCTGCAGCGTTGCCTCCGGCAACTCGGCAAACAGCGTTCGTGCTGGGCGGAACGAGAGACCCTCGGGTAGCTCGAGCTCGCTTCGCGCCGGCGCGGCGTACCAAGCCTGGCTCGCGTGCCGAGCGACGAAGATCGGCGCTTCTGCGAAGCGGAGTGCGGTCTCTCGGGCGCATAGCCGAACGTCGCCGTTGGCCTGCTCGACCAGCACCTCCATGCCGCGGACGACGACCAAGATCTCAGCACTGGTTTCGCTCATACCCCTGCCTTGCCACGAACCCGGTTCGCCCCCAAGCAGGCCACTTTGGTGAACGCCGTTTCGCGCGCCGGGAACGCTCGGCTGCGCGCGCTAGGCGCTTGCAGCCCGTCCCAGGGCACGCCGCGCCTCCATTCAGTGGCCCACCGTGAGCGTCGCAGTGGGCGCAGCTGGAGCAAGCGCCTGGGCCTGGAGCGCCTTGCCATCGACTCCGCTGAGCGGGAGCTGAAGCCAGGCGGCGACGGTGGGAGCGA
Organism: Pseudomonadota bacterium; assembly: GCA_037200885.1. Classification (GTDB taxonomy): domain Bacteria; phylum Myxococcota_A; class Polyangia; order Polyangiales; family Polyangiaceae; genus PMG-095. The sequence continues at coordinate 573,389 of JBBCIN010000002.1, read as the reverse complement.
TGTCGACCAAGCGGGCGTCGGTCAGCGTTCCTCGTTGCACGGTCGGTCCGAAAAGCACGAGGGACGCCCGCATCTCGTCGCGTGCCGGATCATAACCATGCATGGCTTTGACGGTGATCGGCCCCTCGTAGTCGCCGCCGTAGCCGGCGCCGAAAGTCGTGTTCGGCGCAGCGTCGAGCGCGAGGAAGGCATCGGGATCGCCGCCGAGTGCGGCGATCTCGCTGTGTTGCAAGACGCGACCAATCCCGCTGTTGGGCTCGGCTGCCTTGTCCTGAAGTACCTTGAGCGTTGCGGCTTGAAGCGCTGGGTCCTGCGGATCCTTCAAGTACACGTACGAGCTGCCGCCGTTTGGCAGGACACTCGCGCGCCAGGAGCTCACCTTGCCCCTGTCGTCGAGCTGGACGAGACCGGCTTGGCGCAGCACCGCGCCCGGACGCACTAGCCGATTGACGTCTGCAAAGCCGTGGTCAGACGCCACGACGAGGGCGGTGTTTGCCGCGTTGCCCGAGCGCCGCGTGGCTTCGAGCAAGCGTCCCAATTGGCGGTCCGAATCCTCGATCGCGCTCAACGCCTCAGCGCTCCAAAGCCCGCGCTTGTGCTGTGCAGAGTCCACCTGAGTGAGGTGGATGAAGAGCAGGTTGGGATTCGCCGTTTCGATCAGGAACGTGGCGATATCGGTCTTGCCTTCGTCGCTGAAGCCCTCCTCGGTCCAGTGCTCGACGAACGTGGGGTTGCGCTTGGCCACGGCGTCGAGCAAGCCAGAGGTGGAGAGGGCACGCAGCAACTTCAAATCATCCGGCGTACCGGCCCGCCAGAACTCCGGCACGAGGTAGGTCGCCCGAGCTCCAACGCTGACCGGCCAATTGATCACTGCAGACGAATAGCCAGCCTTCGAGGCCAGATCCCAAACGCGCGGCACTTTGACGTCTTCGGCGTACCAGCGCCACCCCTCCTGATTTTTCTCGAACGGATCGAACGCCCGATTGGCCACGATGCCATGTCGTCCAGGAACCACCCCGCTCGCGATCGACGTGTGCGCGGGGTAGGTGACAGAGGGAAACACGCTGCGAGCCCCCTCGCTGCTGGCGCCGTCGCCGACCAAGTGTCGAAGGTTCGGGATGCGTAGGCCGTGTGCGTCGGGGGCGAGATAGACCTCCGGCTTCAAGCCATCGACGGTGACGACGATCACGTGCTGAATGGGACCTGGTGGCGTTGAAGTGGGCGACAGCGGCGCTACGGCTCGACTGGGCGCTCGCGCACAGCCGAGCAGGCACGCGAGCAAAATGCCAGTGACGCTCATGACCAATGACCGACCCGGTAGGAGCGAGCGACTCATGTTCGCACAGTGTCTTCTATAGAAGACTAGGTCAAGCAGCAAGTCGGTGGCCCGCCGTTTCACGACTGCCCGTGATAGAACCCGGCGGGATGGCACCGCTCGCGGAGCTGCCGCGCCTAGTCGCGACTGATTTGGACGGCACTCTGCTGCGGCGCGATGGTTCGATTTCAGTGCGTACCCAGCGAACGCTCGAGCGAGCGCGATCGGTCGGCATCGAACTCGTGATGGTCACAGGACCACCGGCGCGCCACGTCACCAAGATCGAAGGAGTGGCGGCGCTCGGAGGGTCCGTGATCTGCGTCAACGGCGCGCTGATCTACGACTTGGAGCGTGAGCGGGTGGTGAGCGAGGATCGTCTGTCCGCCGTCATCGCCCGCGAGCTCGTCCGTGGCCTTCGCTCGCGGCTGCCCGGCATCTGCTTTGCGGTGGAGGTTGGCCTCGAGTTCGGTTGGGAGCCGAGCTACGGGCTTCACCGCAAGCGAACCGAGCCCCCACTGTTGCCAATCGCGGATGCGCTCATCCTCTGCGAGCGTGGGGTCAACAAGCTGATTGCGCGCCACCCACAGTTTTCGCCCGAGGACTTGCTCGGCCAGTCGGCGGATCTTTTCGCCGAGCGCGCCCGGGTCAGCTACTCCGGCGCGCCGTTCCTGGAAATCAGCGCGGCGGAGGTGAGCAAGGCTTCCGCTCTGGCCGGCTATTGTTTGCAGCGAAACATCGACCAAAATCGGGTGCTGAGCTTCGGCGACATGCCCAATGATTTGCCCATGCTCGTGTGGGCGGGCCACAGCGTTGCGATGGGCAACGCCCACCCCAGCGTGCTTGCGGCGGCCAACGAAGTGACCATGTCGAACGACGAAGACGGCGTGGCCGCGGTCGTCGAACGCGTGCTATCCGGCCATTTCCGCGGCGACGCAGCGCCGTGAGGCGGAGCGCGCTCAGGGCGTCCGCGGTCGCTTCGCGCGGCGAGGGAAGCAGTCCCCACTCCGCGCACGCCGCTCGAACTTCGCTCACACCGCGCACGTGTAGGGGTTGTGAAGTGGACCAAATTCTATTAAGCGAGACTAGGTGACAGATCCAGCAAACCTTGCTTCGTTGATGAATTTTCGCGATCTCGGCGGCGCTCCTGTCCCGGGCGGGCGGGTGGCCTGCGGGCGGCTGTATCGGACCGGGCAGCTCTCGGAAGTCAGCGCTCGAGTCGCCGCGCACCTGGCCGACACCCTGAAGATCGGCGCATACATCGATTTTCGCGCTGACGCCGAGATCGCTCGCGATGGTGAGCCTCAACCGCTCCTGCTGCGTGGCGTCGCGTGGGGCCGACAACCGTTCGACCTCTCGGATGCCCTGTTCGACGCGCGGCGCGTACCGGGCGCTTCCGACTGGCAGCAGCTCTATTTTCGCGGGCTCAAGCGTCTTCAGCCCCAAATCAGCGGCGCGATTGCCGCCATCGCCGCAGAATCACGACCGGTCGTGTTCGGCTGTTGGGCAGGGAAGGATCGAACGGGCATCGTGGCCGCGCTAATCTTGTCATTGCTTGGCGTCGATGACGAATGGATCGCTCTCGACTACGCGAAAACCCATGCCTCAATCCAGCCCTTCAAGTCTCGATTCTCCTTTCTCTGGCAAGCTGACCCGAACGCCGAACAAAAGCTGTGGCGCGCACACTCGGAAACCGAGCCTCAAACGATGATCGGCTTTCTACAGCTGGTCCGTAGCCATTTCGGCACGGTGGAGCGAGCCCTGGCGCTGCCCGACGAAGTGCTCGCCCGCCTACGCGCGCGCTACTTGGTCTGAGCCTGGCCCTTTGGTCGCCCCCGGACTTAAACTAGCGCCGGTGAAGGTCCTATTCGTTGGCGGTACGGGAATCATCAGTCGCGCATGCGTGGAGCTCGCCCTCGCGCGTGGCTTCGAAGTCACTCTGTTGAATCGGGGCGGTCGGGCGCCAGTTGCTGGAGCGCACGTGATTCAACGAGACATTCACGACCCAGCGCTCGCGAGCCTGCTCCAACGGCAACATTGGGACGCCGTGGTGGATTTCATCGTTTTCAAACCCGACGAGATCGCCCATCGTCAGGCGCTATTCGGCAAGCGTACGGATCAATATCTCTTCATCAGCTCCGCGAGCGTGTATCAAAAACCGGCGAGCCACTATCTGATCACGGAATCGACGCCGCTAGTCAATCCGTACTGGGAATATGCGCGCGAGAAGATCGCGTGCGAAGAAGCTTTGCTTCGTGCCCATCGCGAATCAGGATTTCCGATCACGATCGTTCGGCCCTCGTACACCTACGATCGAACTTTGGTGCCGCTCGCGGTCAACGCTTGGGGCAAAACCTTTACCGTCGTGGATCGGATGCGGCGGGGCCTGCCGGTGATCGTACCGGGTGACGGGTTGACGCTCTGGACGATGACGCACAGCACTGATTTTGCCCGAGGTCTCGTTGGTTTGCTCGGCCAATCCGCGGCATTGGGCCACGCCTTTCACATCACGTCCGACGAGGTATTGAGCTGGAACCAAATCTACCAAGCCGTTGCCGACGCTGCAGGGGTCGCCTCGCTCAAGCTCATCCACTTGGCGTCCGAGTTCATAGCAGCGGGAGTGCCCGAGGCGGCCGGGAGCTTGCTGGGTGACAAGGCCAATTGTGCCGTGTTCGACAACAGCAAGATCAAGCGCTTCGTCCCCGAGTACCTCGCCAGCAAGCGTTTTCGTGACGGCATTCGCGAGAGCGTTGCCTGGTTCGACCAAGATCCGGACCGGCAGCTCATCGACCACGAGGCCAACGCGCGTTGGGACGCGCTGATCGCCGCCAACGAGCTCGGCCTCGACGCGGCGAGACGAATGCGCTCGAGCGCCTGATCAACCGGTTGCGTCGATCAAGCGAATGTCCGCACCCATGTCGCGCAGCTTGGGCACGAGGCTGTCGTATTTGCGGCGCAGCTCCTGAATGTTCGAGAGCCGAGTGATACCTTCGGCGACCAATCCAGCGACGACCAAGCACATGCCGGCACGGATGTCCGTGGGCAGGGCGAAGTTGCCGCCTCGAAGCGGGGTCGAGCCCTGAATGACCGCAGAATGCACGTGGTTCTTGAGCTTGAAGCGGCAAGCCGCCTCACCCAAGCAGGAAGAGAACAAGGTGATGTTCGCGCCCATCTGATTGAGCAAGCTGGTGTAGCCGAGGCGGTCTTCGAAGATGGTTTCGTGCAGCACGCTCATGCCAGCCGCTTGCGTGAACAGCACCATGAACGGTTGTTGCCAGTCCGTCATGAAGCCCGGGTGCACCTCGACTTCGACGTGGCTCGAGCGGAGCCTTTTGCCTTGGGGCGCCTGGACGTACACGCCTTCGGAATTGACTCGAAATTCCGCGCCCATGCGTTGGATGAAATTCAGGAAGCTGTACACCGAATCATGGCGCAGGCGATCGATGAGCACGTCCCCACCCGTGGCCAGCGCGGCGACCGCGAACGAGACGGCTTGATTGCGATCGGGCATGCAGCGCAGCTCGCAGCCGTGGAGGCGCTCCACGCCCTGGATCACGTAAGTACGATGCGAGTTCATCATGATGTCGGCGCCCATCTTCTGGAGCATCTTCACCAACTCCAGGATTTCCGGCTCGATTGCCGCATTTTCGATGATGGTGCGACCGCGGGCGAGCACGGCGGCGATCAGCAAATTCTCGGTCGCCATCACGCTCGGGAAAGGCAGCACGATGTGAGCTCCGTGCAGCCCGCCTGGACCAACCGTGAGGTCGTAGCAGCTGCCTTCGAGGGTCACCTCGGCGCCCATTTCGGCCAGGCCCTTGAGGTGGAAGTCGACCGGGCGTTTGCCGATCTTGTCTCCACCCAGAGCACTGTGCAGCTTGGCCCGCCGAAAACGATGCAAGAGCGGGCCGGCGGCCAAAATCGCGATGCGATTGCGCAGGCAAATCTCGGCCGGGATTTCGAAGCGATCCACGCCCTTGGCGCATAGACGCACCGTGTGCTCGTCGAGCAACTCGACCTGTCCGCCGATGGCCGAGAACATGCTCTCGACGATCGCTCGTTCATCGACGTCGGGCGCACCCTTGATCAGTACGGGCTCATCGGTGAGCAGCGCGGCAATGATGCATTTGGTGACCTGGTTCGAGCTCCCGGCGATGGACACGCGTCCACCGCTGAGCTTCGTGCCTCCGCGGATTTCGATCAATTGTTCGCTCACGGGCCGATTATGCACGAGCCAGCGCGCGCGCAAGAGCTACGTCGCTCCGAGCGTCGATTTCCAAGGCCCAAGGCGCGTCGGTCCGGGTTTTTCTTGATGGTCACGATTCCCCGCCGCCCGTCTGAGCCTTCGGCGTCCAATTCCGGATACCCTGCGCACGAGCTAATCGCCTCGCGGTGCAGATAAATATACTGTATCCGTACGTGATATTTTCGGCGGCGGCGCTGCCTCCGGAGCGCGGCTGGGTTGCTTGCCGTTTCCGCAAGCCTACGCGCTTGGATGCGTGATCGGGGCTGCCGTGGCCAGCTTTCGAATGTCGTCGATTTCGTATTTGAGTCCTGCCAGCCGCTCGAGGCCCATTCCTGCTCCGAGTGCGGTCTGTCGCGCCGGATCCGCGCCGATCCCTCGCACCACCCAATCGGCATACTCGCCGAAGGCCAGTACTTCACGCCATTCATCAGCGTGCAGTACGTCGAGACTCCAGGCACGCCGACACATCGGGTATTCGGTGGGCGACAAGCGCACCTCGGCCCGCGGCAATATCCGGTCGACGGCATCCAAGATGCGGCCAGCAAAGCCCCACGGCTCGAGCGCGCTCTGCTCATCGATCGCAAACAACTCCAGCTGGTGAAAGGCTTCCAAATGGGTCGCGCTGACGGATTCTCGGCGATACACCTTGCCCGAGGCAGTGAGCCGCTGGGGCGAGCCTGTCCAGCGCACGTTCAGCAAGAGTGGCAGTGTCAAATCGTAGCGAAGCACACGCTCCGCCTCGATCCGCTGCAACTTCGAGCCATCGACGTATACCGCATCGCCCCCGAGACGCTCTCGTGCGGCCGTGAGATCGAGCTCCTCCGGCAGATCGATTCGGGAGAACCCGACAAAAGCAGAGCGGAGCAACGCGGTCACCGCTCCGACGGGTTCTCCGGGAGATCGACCAGTCTCGGTCGAGCCAGTAGCTCGGCGATGCTGGCTGGAAGGTCTGTTGGTACGGGATGGGAACTCAAAATCCTCTGTTCGTCCACTTCGATCTCCTTTCGCAGTTTGTCGCGAATCCGCTGCAGGCGTTTGCGGATGGTCGCGGTGACCGTTCGCCCCTCGCGCGCCAGGCGTTCGGCGCTCCAATGCCCGTGGTAATGGAGTTCGCACAGGTGTCGCTCCTCTTGCGAGAGTGTCAGCAGCGAGCGCGCCAGCCGGCGTTGCTGTTCTTCGTTCCAGTGCCGTTCTTCGGCGTCCAGGACAGGAGGCAAGGTCCGCTCGTCGAGCGGGAGCCAAGCCGTGCGAGCGCGCCGACGATGGTTCGAGGCGGTGGCGATGACGATGCGTCTGACCCAACCCGCGAAGGCTTGGTCCTCGTGCAACTCGGACGGTCTTTTGAACGCGGTCACGTAAGCGTCTCGATACGCCGTCGCTCTCCGGGTGCTGCATCTGCGTCTCGGCGCGGACTCGGCCGGCAAACGGCGCTGAGTCTAACGCAGGCTGTGCAAGAACGGCTTGACCCCAGCGAGACCCCGTTGGTCGAGGATGCGCAGTGTCTCGCTGCCGACCACGGCGATGTCGGCCTTGCCCCTCAAAAAGTCGACGTCCGCTCGCTCTTGGACACCGAAGCCGACCGCGAGCGGCAAATGGGTCGCGGCCCGAGCCCGCGCCAAGTACGCGCTCAGATCGTCGGAAAACGCAGTGCGACTCCCCGTTACCCCTTTGCGTGCCACGCAGTAAACGAAGCCCCGCCCATAGCTGGCGAGGGATGCCAAGCGCTCTGGTTTGGTGTTGGGCGAATAAATGAAGATCGGATCGAGCGCCGAGTCGGCCATCGCCGTCAGGTATTCCTGCCCTTCTTCTGGGGGGAGATCGGGCACGATCGCGCCCTTCAAACGCGCCGCCGCCATACGCTTCACGAACGAGGGCGTGCCGTGCTTGAACAGCACGTTGTAGTAGCTCATGAACAAAAACGGGATTGGAAAGCGCTGCGCCACCTCCGTTGCAAACTCGAAGCAGCGTGCGACGGTCGATCCGCCGCTCAATGCTAGCTGGTTGGCTCGCAGGATCACCGGGCCGTCGGCGATCGGTTCGGAGAACGGAATTTGAAGCTCCATCAGCTCGACGCCGCTCTCGACCATGATCTCGACCAAGCGCAGGCTGGTATCGAAATCGGGATAGCCGAGCACGATGTGGGTCATGAGCAAAATTTCTTGCTGCTTACGCTTTTCTCGCAGGTAAGCCTCAAGCACGGTAGCTCTCCGCTTTCTTTTGAATGAAAGCTTCCCACTTCGGATCTTTGAAGGCATCGGCGATGGTGAAGATGTCCTTGTCGCCCCGGCCCGACTGATTGATCAGGATCACGTCTTCGGGACGGAGCGTTGGCGCCTCGGCGAACGCCTGCGCAAAAGCGTGAGAGGACTCGAGCGCCGGGATCAGGCCTTCTTTGCGGATGGTTAGCTTGAGCGCTGCGACGACTTCCGCGTCCGTTGCGGCGGCGAAGCGGGCGCGGCCGGTCTCGTGAAAGGCAGCCAAAATGGGCGACACGCCCACGTAGTCGAGGCCGGCCGCGACGCTGTGCGTCTCGTTCATTTGACCGTCGCTATTTTGTAAAAAGTAAGTCTTATAGCCTTGCGCCACACCGATGCTCGCATCTGGACTCGAGAGTCGAGTCGCGTGCTCGTGCGTGTGGAGACCGCGCCCGGCGGCTTCGACGCCGACGAGCTCGACCCCGGGATCAGCCAAAAATCCGCTGAAAATACCCATCGCATTGGAGCCTCCGCCCACGCAGGCGTAAACCCGCTTGGGCAGCTGGCCCGTGCGCTCCAAGATCTGCTTACGCACTTCTTGTCCAATCAGCGATTGAAAATAGGTGACCATCTCGGGGAAGGGATGCGGGCCGCAGGCGGTCCCGAGCACGTAGTGCGTGTCATCCATGTTCGAGACCCAGTCGCGGAACGCTTCGTTGATCGCGTCCTTCAACGTCCGCGAGCCCTCCGTGACGGAGACCACCTTGGCTCCTAGTTGCTCCATCCAGAACACGTTGGGTCTTTGACGTTCGACGTCGACTTCGCCCATGTAGATGGTGCAATCAAAGCCGAATTTAGCGGCCATCGTGGCGGTGGCCACGCCGTGTTGCCCCGCGCCCGTCTCTGCGATCACACGGCGCTTGCCCAAGCGTTTTACCAGGAGCCCTTGGCCCATGACGTTGTTGGCCTTGTGCGCCCCGGTGTGGTTCAAATCCTCACGTTTGATGTAGATACGCGCGCCCCCGAAATGTTTGGTCAGATTCTCGGCGAAGGTGAGGGGAGTGGGGCGGCAGGAATAGCTGCCCATGAGCTCCACGTATTCTGCCCAGAAGCTCGGGTCCGCCCTCGCAGCTTCGAACGCGAGCGTCAGCTCTTCGAACGTCGCGTGCAGGATCTCGGGGATGTACGCACCACCGAAGCCTTGAAAATAGCCTCGGTCAGCGCGAATCGGCTCAGCCATGGTGTGGCTCCGTGGATAGGGTTTGAGAAAAGACGAGATCGTCCGTACGGCAATACAGTTCGGAGAAGATGGCGCGTTCGGCGCGTGGAAAGAACAGCGTGCGCTTCACCAGCAACACGGCCTCGGCTTTCGGAACCAGAAGCAGCTTGCTGATCGAGAGCGGCGCACGCGCAACCCTAAAGCTCTGCTCAGCGTGGGTTGGCCGCAAGTAGTAGCGCTCCTGCACGACCTGGGCGAGCGATACCCCTGAGAGCGATACGCTCGGCAAGTCGGGGAAGACCGCTGGATCGAGGAACAGCTCCTCGCACAACACGGGTTTCCCTTTCACGCTGCTCAGTCGTTGAAAATGGTAGGCCTGTCGCCCCGAGAATGGGTTTTCGGCATCGGCGGCAACCCGGCGCTTGCTGACTTTGCGCACGAGCTCGCTCTCGATCTCGATGCCGCCCTTTTGAAAGCTCGATAACGTGCCTGCGAGTGAGAATAGATCCACGCGCTGCTCGGCCTGGCGCACGTACGTACCGGAGCCGCGCCGGCGCTCGATCAGGCCGCGCTGGACCAAGAGCTCGGTCGCCTGGCGCACGGTGGGACGACCAATGCCGTGCTCGCGCGACAGTTCCGGCTCGGAGGGTAAACGCGCTCCGATCGAAAGCTCACCGCTCGAGATGCGCCCGCTGAGCAACGCTGCCAGCTGATGGTAGAGGGGCAAGGGCGAAGCAGGGTTCAACACGGCTGCCCGAGGCTGGATCCAATCTGTCAAGTTGTCAAGACAACTTGGCCAACCAAGTGGTCGGTCGGTCTTGCGCCAGAAACGCACGACTGCTGCTGACCTGGCCCGTCCGTGAGACACCTTCGCGTCGGCCTCGACCCTACCCTCCTCTCGAAGACGCATCCGGTGGGTGAGGGTCGGCGCGGCTAGCTAGCTTCCGCTCGTGATTCGGACCAGCGCGAAGCCATCGTAACCTTTGCTGCCGACCGTTTGCACCGTGGTAGCGCTGACCCGTGAGGTCTTTGCGAGCAGTTCGTTGAAGCGGCGAACGCCCTGCACGTTGGGATCGCTCGTCTCCGCATCGAGGACGGCGCCCTTGCGGACGACGTTGTCTACGACGATCACGCCGCCGACGCGGGTCAGCTTCAGGGCCCACTCGAAATACTCTGGAATACTCTGCTTGTCGGCATCGATGAATACGAAGTCGAACGCCGGCAGCCCTTCGGCGGCGAGTTGGGGTAACGTTTCGAGCGCGGGTCCGACGCGAACGCTGACCACTTCGCCCAGTCGAGCGCGGGCCAGGTTTCGCTGCGCCACCTCGGCGTGCTTCGGATCACGCTCCAGCGTCACGAGTCGCCCGCCGGCTGGCAACGCGCGTGCGAGCCAGATGGTACTGTAGCCGCCGAGCGTACCGATCTCGAGGATGTTCTTCGCTCCCTGAATGCTGGCCAGGAGCGAGAGAAATTTGCCTTGGTTTGGCGCGACGTTGATCGCCGGCAGTCCCGCCTGGGCGCTATCCGCGAGCGCGGCCTCGAGCGCGCTATCGCTCTGCACTAGCAATTTCACGATGTATTCGTCGACCTCGGACCACTGCTGCTGAGTCATGATTATTCGCCTTCGATTCGATCAGCCCTTGGGCGGCGCGTTCTTTAGCGTGGCGTCGAAGAGCGCGATGAGCGCCCGGTAATGTCGCTCGGATGCTTCGCGATTGTAGACCGCTGAGTCAGACACCACCCAGCCGTGCTTGGCGCCCGCATAGGTCTCGACTGTGTGATTCACCTTTGCCGCTCGCAAAGCCTCGCTGAGCAGTTGCTGCTGTTCATCGGGAAATGAAGGGTCCTCGATCGCGCCGGCGACATAGACGCGCGCCTTGATGCGAGGCGCCAGGCGATGCGGACTGTCCTCGGCTTCGGTGGCGAGGTTGCCCCCGTGGAACGACGCTGCCGCGATCACTCGGTCAGCGAAATTCCCTGCCGCCGCGAGCGAGAGGCCGCCACCCATGCAATAGCCCGTCGTGCCGATGGCGAGCGAGCGCACATCCGGTCGTGCTGCCAAGAAGGACAGGAACGATTCCGTGTCGGACTGGATGTTTGCCTTGGTCGCGGTGGCCATGTACTTGCTGCGCCAGTTACTCCGAAACGCTTCGTCCTCGCTGAAGCGCTTGGCGTCGGGGGCTTCGTACTTGCCCCCGCGGTAAAACAGGTCAGGCAGCAGCACCAGGTAGCCCGCTTGCGCGATGCGCTCGCCCAGCTCGAACAAGGCTGGCCGAATGCCTCGCCCGTCAATGTAAACCAGCACTGCCGGCCAGGGGCCGTTGCCGGTGTCGGGTTTGAAGACCGTGGCCTCGCTTTGGCCATCTCGGGTTTTGATCCACGCTGCGCTCGACGACATTGGGTCCCCTATAGTAGACATCTGCGTCGACAGGCAAGACCCTGCGCCAGCCGGCCCTCGTGCCTTGGCACTACGTTCGGCGAGCATGGGAAAATTGGACTGGTTTCGTTGCAGGTCGAGAGCTCGAGGTTGAGCAGGCGGCCGCCGCCGAGGGGTTAGTCCTGGCACACCGCGAGATAGCGGCGGGTGGCCTCGGCGATCCCGAGCTCGAGCGCATCGGCGATCAGCGCGTGCCCGATCGACACTTCATCGAGCCTGCCCACACCCTTGAGGAACGCGCCCAAGTTCTGAAGGTTCAGATCGTGTCCGGCATTGACTCCGAGCTCGAATTCGCGCGCAGCCTGCGCGGCACGTGCGTAGCGCTCCAAGACCTCCAAGCCGTTGCCGGTGACCGCCGCAGCCGCGTAAGGTTCTGTGTACAGCTCAACTCGCTCCGCGCCCAACTGGCGCGCGACTGGCATCAGTTCTGCTATGGGATCGACGAATAGGCTGACCCGAATGCCCGCGCCCTGTAAAACACGAACGGCATGCGTGAGGGCGCGGCGTGTTGCGGGGTCGAGGCGCAATAGATCCCAGCCGTGATTGCTGGTGAACGCGGTGTGCTCGTCCGGCACGAGCAGCGCCTGCACTGGTCGAGCCCTGAGACAATGCTCAATCAAGCCGTAAAACGGGTTGCCCTCGATGCAATACTCAGCGGTCGGGTAGCTCTTGAGCATCTCGGCCAGCGCATCGACGTCGTTCGGCCGGATGTGCCGCTGGTCGGGTCGAGGATGAACCGTGATGCCGTGGGCGCCAGCATCGAGCGCCTTTCCCGCGAGCTGCACCACGTTCGGGATCTCGATGCGACGCGTATTGCGCAGCGTCGCGATCTTGTTGATGTTTACGGACAGTCGCGGCACGTGAGGCTCCTGCTCTCGAAGGGTCGAGGCCAACTCTACTACGCGAGACCGCTGGCCAGAAAAGGGTTCATTTATCCGGCGTTCTATCGGTAAAATTCAAAGGTAAATCTGCTGAGTCTTGTCCAGAAGTCCGTAGTCCTCTGCGAGGGAGTTGTCCGTGGAGGCCGGGCGGCGCCACGCCGGGCTCGCCCTGCTTGCAATTGCAGGTCTCCTATAATAGACGGCAGTCTGCTTATGTGGCTAGTGCGAGTTGCTCTGAACCGCCCCTACACCTTCGTGGTGATGGCGGTGCTGATCGTGCTTTTGGGCGCGATCGCCATTCAGCGCATGCCGAGCGACATCCTGCCGGAGATAGACATTCCGGTCGTGGCGGTGGTTTGGACTTACGGCGGGCTGCCGCCGGATGAAATGGAGAAGCGCGTCGTCACCGGTTTCGAGCGCCAACTCAGCACGACCGTCAGCGATATCGAGCACACCGAGAGCCAAACTCTGACCGGCGTCTCGGTCATCAAAATTTTCTTCCATCCCGGTGCCAAGGTCGAGGCAGCGACGGCGCAAATCACTGCAGTTTCGCAGCAGGCGCTGCGAGCCTTGCCACCAGGGGCAAGCTCACCGCTGATCTTGCGTTATAGCGCTTCGAACGCGCCCGTGATGCAGCTCGCGATCGAGAGCGAGCAATTGAGCGAACAGCAACTCTTCGACTACGGCGTGAATTTCGTGCGTGCTGGCATCGCGACCGTGCAGGGCGCGGGTTTTCCGTACCCCTACGGAGGCAAGCAACGGCAAGTCATGGTCGACCTCGATCTCTCGAAGCTGTACGCCTGGGGACTTTCGCCGCGAGACGTGATCAGCGCCGTGAGCGCGCAGAACCTGACCCTGCCGACCGGCTCAATCAAGCTCGGTAGCCAAGAGTATCCCGTTCTGCTCAATGGCAGCCCGGACTCGATCGAGCAACTGAACGACATTCCGATCCGAACGGTGCGCGGCACGACCGTGTTCTTGCGTGATGTGGCCAACGTGCGGGACGGTTTCGCTCCGCAGAGCAGCATCGTGCACGCGCACGGTCGGCGCGCCGTGATCATGCCCATCCTCAAGTCCGCGGGAGCAAGCACGCTGGACGTCGTGAGGCGCATTCGCGAGGCGTTGCCGGCCGTGCTTGCCACCGTGCCCAAAGAGCTGAAGGTCTCGCCGCTCTTCGATCAGTCGGTCTTCGTGCGTGCCGCGATCGACGGCGTAGTGCGCGAGGCCGTGGTGGCGGGGGGGCTCACTGCGCTAATGATGCTGCTCTTTTTGGGCAGCTGGCGCAGCACGCTGGTGGTCGTGGTCTCGATCCCGCTGTCCATCTTGGTAGCCATCGTCGCTTTGGGTCTGATCGGACAAAGTCTGAATTTGATGACGCTCGGCGGCATGTCGTTGGCGGTCGGCATCCTGGTCGATGACGCGACGGTCGAGCTCGAGAACATTCATCGCAACCTTTCGCAGAACAAGTCTCCGCTGGTGGCTATCCTGGATGGCGCGCGGGAAATCGCGGTGCCCGCCTTCGTCTCGACGTTGTGCATCTGCATCGTTTTCGTGCCGGTGGCCTTCCTGACCGGTCCTGCTCGCTCGCTCTTCTTGCCGCTGGCGCTCGCGGTGGTGTTCGCGATGCTTACTTCTTACTTCTTGTCGCGCACCTTGGTCCCCACACTAGTGAGTTACTTGCTGAAGTTCGAGGCACGGGCGGACGTGCGGGGCTCGCGGCCCGAGCTCTGGAGCCGAATTCATGCCGGGTTCGAGCGCCGCTTCGAACGCTTGAAGGGTGCGTATGCGGAGCTACTCGGGTCGGCCTTGGCCCACCCGGGCGTCACCATCTCCGGGTTCTTGCTGCTGGCCGCGTCTTCACTCGCGCTCTTTCCACTGATTGGTCAAGATTTCTTTCCTAGCGTCGATGCCGGTCTGATCCGGCTGCACGCTCGCGTCGAACCTGGCACGCGCATCGAAGAGACGGAACGAAGATTCAGCAACTTTTCGCGCACGATTGCCTCCGTGATCCCGGAGTCGGAGCTGGCCAATTTGATCAGCAACATCGGGGTCGCGGTCAGTGCGGTCAATCTCTCGATGAGCGACGGCACCATGATCTCGTCGGCCGACGGCGAGATCATGATCGCGCTGAAAGAGCACCACCGTTCCACCGCCGACTATGTTCGCTCGTTGCGGCGCGCACTCGACGAGACCTACCCGGGCACCACGTTCTTCTTCCTACCGCCGGACATCTCGACGCAGGTGCTAAACTTCGGCGTGTCGGCGCCGGTCGACGTGCAGATTAGCGGGCCTCTTGCGAATCTCGGAGCAAACCTCAAGCTTGCCCAAGGCTTGCTCCGCTCGATCCGAAATCTGCCCGGCGCTGTCGACGTGCGTCTTCATCAAGTCCCGGAGACGCCACAGCTCTTGGTGGAGGTGGACCGCGAGTCAGCGAGCCAGTTTGGAATCACCCAACGGGACATCGCCAATGATCTACTCATCTCACTCTCTTCCAGCGGACAGACGACGCCGACGTATTGGCTCGATCCCAAGCGAGGGATTCAGTATTGGGTGGCCGTGCAGACGCCTCAGCACCGTTTGGACAGTCTTGCGGCGCTAGAAGCGACGCCCGTCGGTACCGCCGACGGCAAGCCGCAGCTACTCACCAACGTGGCGCATATCTCGCGCACCGCGGGCGCTACCAACATCACCCATTTCAACTCGATGCCCACCTTCGACATCCTCGCCAACGTCGAGCGGAGCGATCTGGGCACGATGTCGAAGCGGCTTCGCCAAACGATTGCCGAGTTTGCACCGGAGCTGCCGCGGGGCACGACGGTCAAGCTCAAAGGCCAGATCGAGAGTATGGAATCGTCGTTCGCGAGCTTGGGTTATGGCCTGATCTTCGCCGTTTTGCTGGTTTATCTGTTGATGGTCGTGAACTTTCAATCCTGGCTCGATCCGTTTCTGATCCTGACTGCGCTGCCGGGTGCGCTTTCCGGTATTGCATGGATGCTGTTTTTATCACGGACCACGCTGTGCGTGCCGGCGCTCATGGGTGCGATCATGTGCGTGGGCGTCGCGACGGCGAACAGCATCTTGGTGGTGACGTTCGCCAACGAACATCGCCGCGCTGCCGAGAGCCCTTCGGACAGCGAAGCAGGCCGAGCAGCGCTGGTCGCCGGCAGCACGCGCTTGCGCCCGGTGTTGATGACGGCGTTCGCGATGATCGTCGGGATGTTGCCGATGTCGCTTGGCTTGGGCGAGGGCGCCGAACAGAACGCACCGCTCGGGCGCGCCGTGATCGGCGGCTTGCTCTTGGCCACTCTGTCGACACTATTCTTCGTGCCCACCGTATACAGCGTCTTGCGCCGCAAGGCGCCCCCAGGGGCTGCGCTGGGAGAGGCTCGATGACGCCGCCAGCCAGGACCGCCGACGACCCGGTCGTCAATCAATCGAGCCGCGATCTGGCCGGCAATACCGACGCGAGCGCGGCGCCCGCGCGCGCCGCACGGCCTCGTCTCATCGGCTGGGGCGGCGGAGGTGTGCTGGCGCTCGGGTTACTATTTCTGACGGGGTATTGGCAAAAGCAGCAAGAGACCGCCCGTTTGACTGCGGATACAGCGAGCGCAGGCCATGCCTTGCGGCGCGTGGTCACGGTCAAGCCACTCTTGGGGAAGAGCAAACGCACGCTGCGGTTGCCCGCATCGCTGGAAGGCTTGGAACAAACCGAGGTTGACGCGCGCGCCAACGGCTACGTTCGCAGCTGGCTCGTCGATTTGGGTGACTCGGTCGTAGAGGGGCAATTGCTCGCGGAGCTGGACACGCCGGAGCTCGATCACGAGCTCGAACAAGCGCGTGCCCGTCTCGCCCAGAGTGAGGCAGCCATCGCGGAGGCCTCCGCGACGCACGAATTTTCGCAGGCGGTCCTGGCTCGCTACCGGGAGCTCACGCCCCAGGGCATCGCCTCACAGCAAGAACTCGAGCAAAAGCTGTCGCAATCGAACGTAGACGAAGCTCACTTGACCGTGGTTCGCGCTGACCGCAACTCGCAGCTCGCCAATCTGCATCGCTTGCAGCAGCTCAAGCTCTTCGCGCGCGTCGTGGCGCCGTTTGCGGGGACGATCACCGAACGCGGCGTGGTCCGGGGCAAGCTCGTCGCTGCCGGGACCGGACAACATCTTTTCAAGATCGCCGTGCTCGATCCCGTACGGGCCTTCGTCCAGGTGCCACAAAGCCTCGTCGCCGGTCTCAAGCAGGGGCTGCCGGCGCAGGTCAGAGTCGCGCAACAACGAGGCGCGGTCTGGGAAGGCAGCGTGGCACACCTGGCGTCTGCTCTCGACCCGTCATCGCGCACGATGAGCGTGGAAGTCCGCGTGCCCAACGCCGACCATCAGTTGCTACCGGGCATGTATGGGGAGGTGACGCTCGACCTCGACTCGAAGCAGCCCACGCTGATGTTACCGGGTTCAGCGGTTGCTGCGACGAAAGACGGTACGCGCGTCGCTATCGTCGGGCAGGGCGGAAACGTGCATTGGGTCAACATACGAATCGAACGAGACAGCGGCGCGGAGGTCGAAATCAGCGAGGGTCTTTCCGTATCTGACGTCGTGATTGCTAGCCCGGGTCCTGATATCTCGGAGGGAATGGCCGTTCGAGTTGTGCTTTGAGTCAGCGCTCGAAAAGGTCAGGGCGAACGCTGTCACGAAACGCCAAGCGGGCCCGAGCGCGGCTCGTCGCAGCCCGGGCCCCATTTGCCGGGATCCGTACTGCTCGGAAGCTCGCAACCACTTGCGTCTCACCGATAGCCCTTGCGCTAGAACTTGCTAAATTCTCCTTGGTGTTCGACGTCGGGTCCTGTAAAGTAGACATATGTCTGGACTAAGTTTGGGCTTGGATACGCCAGAGTTGGCGCGCCATTACGAGGCGGTCAGCGTCGACCGGCAGTTCGAAGCAGGTAAGGTGCTGATCGAACGGCTGGGAGTACTAAGCGGTGAGCGAGTCTTCGACGTGGGTTGTGGCACGGGGCTCCTCGCTGAGTACGTGGCTCAATTGGTGGGTGCTACCGGTCAGGTAGTGGCCATCGATCCGCTGCCTTTGCGAATCGAGATCGCCCAGCGCAAGGCGGCCACGAACCTGAAGTTCCAGGTCGGCGACGCTTACGCGCTCAACGGGTACTCGGATGCAAGCTTCGATGTCGTGTACCTGAACGCAGTCTTCCACTGGTTGCCGGAGAAGCTCGGTCCGCTGCGCCAGTTTCGTCGTCTGCTCGCGCCCAATGGCCGTTTGGGCCTCACTACCGGATTAGGCGACAAGCTCGGCACGCTGCAAGAAGTTCGAAAGCGCGTCCTCGCGCGTGAACCGTACGCGCGCTTTCCGGAGGCGTCTGCCGGGGTTGCGCATCGTGTGACGTTGGCAGAGCTGCGCGGCTTGTTCGAACAGACGGGCTTCGCCCTGTCGTCGCTCGAGGTCTTGCCCAATCAGGTGATTCAGCCCTCCGCAAACGCCGCGATCGAATTTTCTCAAGCCAGTTCCTTTGGAAACTTCCTCGGCCATCTGCCGACCGACTTGCGACGCGCTGCCAGGGCCGAGAATCGCGCGCGAGCTGGAGGCGTTTCGTGTGCCCGACGGCATCCTGTTGCAGGGTGCTCGCATCCTCGCCATCGCGCAAAAGGCCGGCTAGTAAGCTAGCTTGCGCCGGGCTCGCGAGCGACTCGGCCTCACGCGTCCAGCCAGGCGTCATAGAATTCGGGGAAGCCGTGGGCGTCGATGCTGATGCCGTGCGCGCGCTTCGAAGTGCCCAGATTGTACAAGAGCACGTAGATCGGAATGGAATAGGTCTTGTCGATGATCTTCCGCTGGGCCAACCGATAGAGTTCACTCCGCTTGGGGCCATCGTCCTCACGCGCAGCTTGGGTGAGCCACTCGATCAACTCGGAGTCGACGACCTTATTGCCCGAGTTCACGGTACGCGCCGATGGGACGTAGCTCTGCCGGAGGATGTCCGGGTCGCCATGAAAGCTGGCGCCCCCATAGAGATCGAATTCGTTCGTGGCAAGCTTACTCGAAGTGACTCCGGCCGGCTGACTGTCGATCGTCAGTGCAATGCCGCTGGCAGCCAATTGCCGACGCACGAGCTGGACGACGTCGAGCCGCTTCTCGCGGTTGCCCTGGGAGTCGATGAACTTGATCGTCAGGCGCTTGCCGTCCTTCTCGCGAACGCCGTCTGCGCCTGGTCTCCAGCCCTTGCGACTGAGGATTTCCCCGGCGCGCGCCGGATCCGGACGCCAAGAATTGGTCAGGTCCTTCTCCGCGGACCCGAACATGGACGGCGACAGCGGAGACCAAGCGCGTGGGAATGTTCCAAGATAGATCACACGCACGATCGCGTCGATGTCGAGGGAGAGCCTGACGGCAAGCCGGATCTCGTCGTCGTCCCACGGTGCTTTGCCCACGTTCAAGCCGAGCGAATAGTTGGTATTGAGCAGCTCCTTTTCGAGCACCGTAAATCGGGCGTCACTTTTGATGGCCGCTAGATTCTGCGGCGGGATCAGGTCGGAAACATGCACCTGCCCACTCTGCAAGACCGCAACCCGGGTCGACTCTTCGGGCACGTTCTTGAACGTCAACTTTTCGAGACGAGCCGGCCCGGAGTGTGCGGCGTTCGCAGGGCCCCAGTTGTAGTCGGGGTTGCGCTGGAGCCGGATCTCCGTGCCGGGCGAGAGTCCGATGAAGCGGAATGGACCGGTGCCGACCGGATTTTGCGCGAAGACCGGACCGTATTTGGCAACAGCCGTGGGTGAGACGATTGCCAGCTTCGTCATGGAAAGATTGCGCAAGAAGGGCGCGAAAGGCTCGGCGAGCGTCACCCTCAGTCGATCTTGAGCGAGTATCTCCGAGCTTTGATAGGGACCGAGGCTCGTACGCGAAGACAACGCATTGCTCGCTAGGCTCAAGCGATCGAAATTTGCCTTGAGCGCGGCCGCGTCAAATGGCGTTCCATCGTGAAATTTCACCCCGCGGCGCAGCGTGAAATCGAACGTCCGACGGTCGCTCGAAACGGTCCAAGACTCGGCCAGCCAGGGCCCCACGGTTTGGTCCGGCAGCAGGCGGGTGAGGTTGTCGAAAATCGAGCGCATCACGCGACTGTGCGGCGCGAAGCCAGAGTTTTGCGGATCGAGAGCGAAAGTTGCGACGGCAGCGCCGTCGAATGCAACCACCAGCTCTCCCTCTCCGCCTGCGCGCGAAGGGCCAGCGCCGCTCGCGCGGGTGTCCTTCGCTGCGGTGCGACTGAGCGCGCCGCGCGCGGCAAAAGCGCCGCCGACCGCCGCCGCAGCTCCGGCGATGAGTAGGCCGCGACGGCTAGACAAGGCGATTTCGGATTTGGCGCGCGTCGACATTCAATGGCCTCCGGTTCGACACATCTCCTATACAAGCTTGGCGTCTTGTATGCAAGACAAGAGCAGCCATTCGGAGGCGGTGGCCAGCGCCAGCTGCTGCGGGCAGGACGGCGTGTCGTTTTCGGACCCGCGGCAGCGCTTGGTGAGCGCGCGTCTCCTATGTTAGACGTAGTGCATGAAGCGTCGAAATCTATCTCAGCTTGGTTTGTTCGCGCTGTTCGGTTGCGCGGCGAACCCTACCGCGGAACCAGCGGCGGTAAACGTCGCGTCTGCGACCCCCTCGAGTTCGCCCGCCGTCGCCTCGGCCTCCGCTCCCGCCTCGGCCTCTGCGCCCCCGTCGCCACCGACTGAAGCGGAGCGCGTGCAAAAGGGGCGGGCCAAAGCCGACGCCGACCATCAGGCGGAACTGAGCCGCTGGACGCCCGAGCTGCGCGCTTCCAGCAAGCGGCTCGCCGAAACATCATTTCCTTCAGTCGATGCGGCGCTCAAAGCCGTACTGGCGAGCCCCCACCGTCAACCCGGCAATGCCGAGCGCGATAAATTCCGTCATCCACGCGAGACACTCGAATTTTTCGGTCTGGAACCGTCCTCGACCGTGCTCGAGTACGGGCCGGGTGGCGGCTGGTATACCGAGCTACTCGCGCCCGCTCTGGCCAAGCGAGGCAAGCTGTTCGTCACGAGCGACGACCCGAACGGCACGGGTGAGCGCGCAGTGGCTGGCTATCGCCTGAAATTGCTGCTGGAAACATCGCCCGAGTTGTTCGGCAAGGTCGAACCGATCCCGCTCGATCAGAAGAACCCAAAGCTCCCGCTCGATGGCAAGCTCGATCTCGTGCTGGTGATTCGCGAGCTGCACAATCTGGTCAACGACGGCTCGATCGACGCCTGGTTGGCCGAATTCAGACATGCTCTGAAACCGAAGGGAGTGCTGGGGATCGTCGATCACCGGGCGCGGCCCGACGCAGATCCGAGCAAGAGCTCGAAGCTTGGCTACTTGCCCGAGGCCTGGGCAATCGAAAAGATCGAGGCTGCCGGCTTCAAGCTCAGCGCAAAATCGGAGGTCAACGCCAACCCGAAAGACACGAAGGACTACCCAGACGGCGTATGGACGCTGCCGCCGACCTATCGCCTGGGCGCCAAGGATCACGAAAAATATGCGGCGATCGGCGAGAGCGATCGCTTCACGCTCCGATTCGTGAAGAATGAACCGTCCGCTCCGGGGACAAAGAAAGCAGCGCCGGCGTCCGGGCATTGACGCTCTGAGCGTTGCGGGAGCACCCATGGTAGTCACGCGGGCACCATGGGCCACTTTCGGGACAAGGTGCTCGCGCGAAGCTCGGGCATCCTCAGTTACGGGCTGACGCCACCGCGCGCAGCGCACGATCGCGCAAAGCTGGCTGCGATTGCCCAGCGTCAGCGAGCTGAGATCAGCGCCCTGCCGGTCGATGCGATCGTGCTCTACGACTTGCAAGACGAGTCCAGTCGTGACGCTTCCCCGCGACCGTTTGCCTTCTTGCCCACGCTCGACCCAGCGCTATACGCGCGCGACTACCTGTGCAATCCGTTGCCCGATCTGATTGTCTACCGAGCCGTCGCCAACCACGAAGCAGCGGCGTTTGCCGCCTGGCTTTCGAGCGCGGAATCGGCAGCTGAGCCGGCTGCGGTCACGTTCGTCGGTAGTCCGACGCGCTTGCACCCGTCGCCTGAACGGCTCGACTTGCCGCGCGCGTACCAGCTCTATTCCGAGCGTTGCAAACGGCTACTGCTCGGGGGCATTGCGATCGCCGAGCGCCATCTGAAAAAAGGCGATGAGCACCGGCGCATGCTGGACAAGCAGGGCCTCGGCTGCTCGTTCTTCGTATCGCAGGCGGTGTATGACATGAACGCGAGCGGCGTCTTGATCGCCGATCTCGCGCGCGAAGCCCTTGCGCGTCAGCTGCCGCCTGCACCGCTGCTGCTCACGATCACGCCGTGCGGCAGTGCAAAATCGCTCGAATTCATGAAGTGGCTCGGCATTTCGTTCGACCCGGTGATCGAGCGGCGCTTACTCCAAAGCAGCGACATGTTGGCGGAGTCCGTCGCGATCTGTCAGCAGCTGATCCTGGAGATCGGCGCTCGACGCGACGGTCCAGTTCCGCTTGGCATCAACGTGGAGAGCGTCTCGATTCGTCGTGCAGACATCGAAGCCGCGCTGGCGCTGGTCGAGTTCGCGCGTCGGGTGCTGCCGACCTGAGCGGTATCAAGGCTTTTCCGATAATAATTTTTCGATCGTGGCGCGCAGTTCTGCTTTCAATTGCTCGTGAGCCGCGCCGGTCGCTTTGCCCGCGAAACCGGCGTGAGCGTCGCGTACCAAGCCAGAGCGAGCAACGAAGAACGTAGCCGGCCAGGTCGAGAGATTGACCGCTTGCGGCAATTTGGCGCTGACCTCACTCGGCTCGCCGCCGAGTAGAACGGTGTAGTCGATGCCGTAGGCAGCGATGAAAGCACGCAGGCGCACCGGATCCTTGAGCTGCTCGGAATCTTCGAACGAGAGCGACACGATCTCGAGGCCACGCGCGCGGTACGTTCGATACAGCTCCTCCAAGAACGGCGCTTCGTCGTGGCAGTTTGGGCACCAGCTGCCCATGACGTTGACCAGCACGACCTTCCCTTTGAAGCGAGGGTCCGACTCGGTGACTGTCTTGCCGTTCAGGTCCGGGGCAGAGAAGCGGAGCGGCTGGCTCGGGTCCTTGACGCTGGTCCAGCGCGAGGGATCGGCAGGCTCGGGCAATTTTTTGGCGCGGGCCTGGCTGCTCTTCAGGGCAACATACTGCGTCTTGGCGTTTTGCACGAGCGATAGGCTGCCGTCGGCCAAGGGAGTGATCTCGAGCAATAGCGGGCGCGCGCCGGAAAAGTGACTCAGTACGAACTTCCCGTCCTGGTAGCGGCCTGAAAGCGCGCCAGTATCGCCATCCACACGCAAGATACTGGCGGTCACCTCAGCTCCGGATTGGCGTACGAAGAAGCGCCACGCCGTCTCGCCCTTCGGACTCTTGACCGCGATCTCCCATTGCCCAGCGATCGATGGGACCTTGCCGCTCGGCGCCAGCGTCGCCGAATGCGGCTTGGCTTGGAAGACGTAAGCAAGTTGCGAAGCGCGGCCGTATGCCCCGGTCAAGCTGCCGTCGCTCCACCTGGCTTGGAGTGAACTGCCGTATTGTGCGAACTGAAGAGCCAGCGAGCCCCTCTGGTAGCTTCCCGCGGTCGAGCGGACCTGGTCGTCACCATTGAAGAAGCCTCCGCTCGCGCCATCACCCGCGATCGTGAGCTCGAAGCGAAATGGGATCAGTACACCGTTGACGACGACGCCCGCATCCCACAGGCCAGAGGGAGGAACGTCGGCAGCACGGCCAATCCGCTCGGGAAAGGCCGCAAACAGCGCGGCCACTAGCCAGAGGATGCGCGAATATCTCATCGTTCCTAATAAAGTGGCAAATCGACCCAACGTTTGAAGCCCGACCGCCGACTGATCTGATCGTACCAGGCTCTCACCGAATGCGCAGCGGGGCGCTCGATGGGCAGATTGAACCAACGCTGCACCGCGGCGCCCAGCGGAATGTCGCCAAACGTGAAATCATCACCAGCGACGAAGCGCTTACGGGTCAGCTCGCGATCGAGAATGCCGATGGCCGCGCTGGCATCGCGAACCGACCGCTCGATCACGCTGCCATCACGCTCGGCTTCGGGGGTACGCACGAGTTGCACCACCAGCGCGCGAACACTGGGCCAGAGAGTGCTGGAATGCCAATCCGTCCAAGCGTCAGCACGCGCTCGTTGCGCGAGATCGGTGGGCAGGAACGGCGCTGCGCCGTATTTCGCCGCTAGGTAGCGCAAGATCGCGTTCGACTCCCAAATCACCGCGCCTTCGTCCTCGAGCGTGGGGACCAGCCCGTTGGGATTGAGCGTCAAATAGTCCGCGTCCTTGACCCGGCCGAACTTGCCCCCGGCGTCGATGCCCTGAAACTCGAGATCGAGCTCGTCGAGCGTCCAAAGCACTTTTTGCACGTTGATCGATTTCGGATGTCCCCAAAGACGGATCTTGCTCATCGCTTTCAACCTTTCGCCTGCTCGGATCTCTTATAATGTGTTATTGTCTTCCTTACAAGACTAGGCTGGTCGCGGCCCGGAAAGAGGTAAGCTCATGAGCAAAATTCGTGAAGAAGTCCTGCGAGCAAACGCCGAATACGCCAAAAGCTTCGGCGACAAGGCCAAGCTCTCGCTGCCCCCCGCCCGTCAGTTCTCGATCCTCACGTGCATGGATGCTCGTATCGACCCGGCCAAATTGGCTGGCCTGAGCGAGGGGGATGCCCACGTGATCCGTAACGCCGGTGGGCGTGCCAGTGATGACGCGATTCGTTCGCTCGTGATCTCGTACAAGCTGCTCGCGACGCGCGAATGGTTCGTGATCCACCATTCGAATTGCGGCATGGAACTATTCAACGACCAGATCATGCGCGGGCTGTTGTCGTCGAGTCTGGAAACGGCGAGCTACGATGGTACGGCTTGGAAGGATCCGGGGCGGGGCACTGGCTCACACCACGGCGACTTCATCGATTGGTTGACGATCGAGAACCAAGGCAAGAGCGTGGCGATCGACGTCGAGCGGATCAAACGTCATCCGTTGGTGCCGAAGAGCATCCCTGTCTACGGCTACGTGTACCAAGTCGAGACCGGCAAACTCATCGAAGTTCCGGAGGCAACCGAGATTGGTCGCGCGGCGTGAGCTGAGTCGAGCGGGACGGGGCCACGCGCGGGTGGCCCCGCTCCGCGCAGGGGCGGTCAACGCCGCGCCTCAGAGACGACCCAAGAGCTCGGCCTTTTTGCTGCGAAATTCGTCCTCCGACAAGATCCCTTTTTGGTGAAGGCCGCTCAAGCGTTCGAGCGTTGCCAAGATTTCGTCGTGCGTTTGAGGCGCGCCGTTGCCGAAGTTCTGCTGCGGTTGTCCGTAGCTCGGGCTGGGCGGCGGCTGCCACTGCTGGGGCTGGTTCTGGAACTGCGGCGGTTCCGGCATGCTGGCCTGATTTTGGCTCGGTTGATCGGCGAGCGGCAGACTATCGACGGTGAAGGTGCCAAACTGGCTGCTGAACGACAACGAACCCGACGCGCCGCCTTGCTGCTGCTGTACCCCGCCGATGTTGTGGTCGAGCGTGTTGTACACCGTGACACGACCGCCGCGGTCGATCGCTAGCCGTTGAGTCTGTGGGAAGTAGGCGTAGCGGGAATCATTCTGCCCGCCACTCGAGCTCGGGCTTCCGAGATCGCCCGGCCACCAATTGTTGCCGAAGCCGCCGCTCGTGCCATGAGCCGACGGGGGGATCGGTTGAAAGACCTGCTGTGAGCTGAGCAGGGACGACAGCTCCGAGCACAGGCCCGCCACCGTGGCTTGTAGGCCGTTGTTGAACATGTCTCCCACCATCGTCATGCCGCCGCGCATCCACTGCCCGCCGCCGCCGAGCTCAGGGTGGTAAAACTGCGCCATCGTGCCGCCGCCCGCGTTGACGGCGAATAGCAAGGTTTTTGCTGCATCCAGGCTGACCCCGTAGCGGTGAGCCAAGTTCTGTACGGCGGCTTCGCCGTTCGAGGTCAAGGGTTGCATGTGGCGCACCGTAGCTCCATTCGGTCGGGCGGGCTTTTCGTGCGCGTTTCCACCACTGAGCGGGTCTGAGTTATGGCAACTTCGTGGCGCCGTAGCCCGCTGATTGCGGGCAAATCCTTCTTAAATGCACCCGAGGCGCCGTCAGCCAATTGCGCTCGGGCGCTTTTCACCTCATGCACAGCGCCGAGTATCCACCGTGACCACTAAAGCCCGTCCGAAGCCTCGCAAGGCCCTCAAGATTTTTTTCGTGATCGTCGGCCTGCTCACGCTCGTGGGTACGCTCGGCTTCATCAAGTTTTCACAGATCTCCTCGCTCATGGCCATGGGCAAGGCGTACGAGAAATCGGGACCGCCGCCTGAGTCCGTGGGGTCCGCTTTGTCGAAGAAGCAAATCTGGCAAGCGGAGCTGAGTGCGGTCGGAACCATCGCTCCGGTCAAGGGCGTGGCGCTGAGCAATGATTCGCCGGGTGTCGTCTCGAAGATCAGCTTCGAATCCGGCGCGTTGGTCAAGCAAGGCCAAGTACTGGTGGAGCTCGATACCAGCGTGGAGCGCGCGCAGCTCGCCTCCGCCGTGGTTCGCCATGAACTGGCGGTCGTGAACGTGAACCGTTCGCGCGCGCTGATCAAAGAACAGGTCACGAGTCAATCTCAGGTGGACACCGATGAGTCGGCCGTGAAGAGCGCAGCCACCGACGCGCAGACGATTCAAGCGCAAATTGCGCGAAAAATCGTGCGTGCGCCGTTCGCTGGCCGGCTCGGTATCCGCGCCGTCAACGTGGGTCAATACCTGAACCCGGGGACCACGCTCACGGTGCTACAGGCCGTCGGGGCGGTGTACGTAGATTTTTCTGTGCCGCAGCAACAGCTCGGGACGATCGTCGTCGGCATGCCGGTCAAAATTCAAATCGAGGGCTCTTCGGGCCCGCCGCAGGACGGCGTGATTGCGGCTGTCGACCCGACCATCGACAGCACCACTCGCATGATCAAGCTGCGCGCAACCGTGCCGAACGCGGCCGACAAACTGAGCCCCGGAATGTTCGCCAACGTTGCCGTCCAACTCCCCGACCAGGGTGAAGTGGTGACCATCCCGCTGACCGCGGTGGTGCACGCCGCGTTCGGTGACTCGGTGTTCGTGGTCGAGGACAAGAAGCCGGACGCGCCGGGCGCGCGCACCTCGCCTGCCGGCAAGCCGATCAAGAACGCCCGCCAGCAGTTCGTCCGCCTGGGGGTAGCCCGTGGTGACTACGTGGCGGTTCTCGACGGGGTGACCGATGGCCAGGAATTGGTCACGGCCGGCGCCTTCAAACTGCGCAACAATTCGCCGATCGTCGTCGACAACTCGGTCCAGACCGATCCCCAGTTGAACCCCAAGCCCGAAAACCACTGACATGCGGTTTACCGATCTATTTTTGCGCCGGCCGGTTCTGGCGATCGTCGTCAACCTGATCATCATCATCGCGGGCATTCAGGCCGTTCGCACGTTGAACGTGCGGCAATATCCGAGGCTCGATAGCGCCTCGATCAGCGTCACCACCGTGTACGTCGGTGCCAACGCGGAGCTCGTGCGCGGCTTCATCACCACGCCGCTCGAGCGCGTGATCGCCGCAGCGGATGGCATCGACTACATCGAGTCGCAGAGCGTGCAGGGGCTGTCCACGATCAACGTGCGTCTGAAGCTCAACTTCAACGCCTCCAGCGCGCTCGCGGACATCAGCGCGCGGGTCGATCAAGTGCGCGCTGATTTGCCACCCGAGGCGCAGGTCCCCGCGATCAGCATTCAGCCCTCCGACTCGCAAATCGCGTCGATGTACATGGCCTTCGGCTCGACGATTCTGGCCGACAACCAGGTCACGGATTACCTGCTTCGCATCGTACAGCCGCGCCTTTCGGCGATCGAAGGCGTGCAACGCGCGGACATTCTGGGCGGCCGTACCTTCGCGATCCGCGCCTGGCTCAAGCCGGATCGAATGGCGGCGCTCAACGTCAGCCCGGCGCAGGTCAGCGAAGCCATGGGTAACAACAATTACCTCGCGGCCGTCGGTCAGACCAAGGGCGCGCTGGTGCAGGTCAACATCACCGCAGCGACCGACCTGAAGTCGGTAGATGAATTCAAAAAGCTGGTGATCCGCGCCCAGAATGGCTCGCTCGTTCGCTTGTCGGACGTGGCAGACGTAGAGCTCGGGGCCGACACGTACGAGCAGGACGTACGCATGTCGGGCAAGAAGTCGACGTTCATGGGCATCTGGGTGCTGCCCAACGCCAACTCGCTGGACGTGATTGAGCGCGTCAAGAAGGAGATGGCCACGCTCAAGGACGAGCTGCCCACCGGCATGCAGGCGAGCATCGCCTTCGATTCCACGAAATACATCAACAGCGCGATCACGGACGTCCAGCACACGCTGCTCGAGACGATCGGCATCGTGATCATCGTGATCTTCATGTTCTTGGGCTCGCTCCGCACCGTGCTCGTGCCCTTGGTTTCGATCCCGGTCTCGCTGATCGGCGCCATCTTCTTGATGCAGGTGTTCGGCTTTACGCTGAACCTTCTGACCCTGCTGGCGATCGTGCTCGCGGTCGGCTTGGTCGTCGATGACGCGATCGTCGTGGTGGAGAACGTGGAGCGTCACATCCGCGACGGGAAGTCGCCGATGGATGCTTCGATCATAGGTGCGCGCGAGCTGGTCGGGCCGATCATCTCGATGACCATCACCTTGGCGGCGGTGTACGCGCCGATCGGCTTTCAGGGCGGTCTGACCGGCGCGCTGTTTCGGGAATTCGCCTTCACCTTGGCCGGCGCCGTGTTCATCTCGGGCGCCGTCGCGCTCACCTTGTCACCGATGATGGCCTCGCGGTTGCTCAAGTCCGAGCACAATCACGGCTGGCTGGTGAAGAAGATCGACAGCGGCTTCGATGCCATCAAGCGCGCGTACGGGCGCGCGTTGTCCGTCACGCTTGCCAATCGTGGCTTGGTGTACGCGGTTTGGGGCACCCTCGCCCTGGCCTTGATCCCAATGTACATGTTCTCGCCGGCAGAGCTCGCGCCGAATGAGGACCAAGGGGTCGTGTTCGGCGCGCTCGATGTTCCCGCCAACGCGACGCTCGAGCAGGTCAGCACCTACTCCGCACAAGTCGAACGCATTTTCGAGACCACGCCGGAGTTTGCGACCAGCTTTCAAATCACGTTCGCGAACACGGGCTTCGGCGGCATGCTGACGAAGTCTTGGGAGGACCGCAAACGCAGCATCTTCCCGATTCAAGAAGAAGTGAACGGGAAGCTAGGTGTGATTACCGGTGTGCGCGCGCCTGTGTTTTTGCCATCGGCTCTACCCAGCGCCGGCTTCTTCCCGGTTGAGTTTTTGATCGCCTCTACCGCGCCGCATGAGGAAATCCTGCGCTTCGCCGATCAGCTGCAGCAGACGGCGGCCAAGAGCGGCATGTTCGCGTTTCCGCCGGTGGTCGACGTGCGCATCGATCAGCAGAACGCTGCGATTGTAATCGACCGGGACAAGGTGTCCTCCATGGGTCTCAGCATGCAGCAGGTCGGGGCTGATTTGGCCGCAGCGGTCGGTGGTAACTTCGTGAACCGCTTCAATATCGACGGTCGCGCGTACAAGGTGATCCCGCAGATCGAGCGCGCCGGACGGCTCAACGCCGACCAGCTGAACGACATCTACATCCGCAGCGCCGGCGACCAACTGATGCCGCTCAGCGCGGTCGCCACGCTGCAAATTGGCGTCGAACCGCGCACGCTCAATCGCTTTCAGCAGCTCAACGCGGTCAAGCTTTCTGGCGTGGCCGTGCGCGGCTTGGACGCGGGCCTGAAGGTGCTGGAGGACGAGTCCAAGAGGATCCTGCCTGCCGGCTACCGTTACGACTACACGGGAGAATCCCGGCAACTCAGGCAGGAGGGCGGCAAGTTCTTGCCAGCGATGGGCCTGGCCTTGCTCCTGATTTTCTTGGTGCTCGCCGCGCAGTTCAACTCGTTTCGTGATCCACTGGTGATTTTGGCGGGTTCCGTTCCGCTCGCCATGTTCGGCGCGATGATCTTCACCTTCTTGAAGTTCTCGGGTCCGCCCGGGATGCACTTCAAGCTGACTGAAGGCTGGACGACCACACTCAACATCTATTCGCAGGTGGGCTTGGTCACGCTCGTGGGTTTGGTGGCCAAGAACGGCATCTTGATCGTCGAGTTCGCCAACGCCCAGCAGGCCTTGGGTCTGAGCAAGGTGGACGCCGTGCACGAGGCGGCCATCACGCGCCTGCGGCCGATCCTGATGACCACCGTGGCTACCGTAGCCGGGCACTTTCCGCTCACCTTGGTCACCGGTGCGGGCGCAGTCGCTCGTAACTCGATCGGCATCGTGCTGGTCGGTGGCATGAGCATCGGTACGCTGTTCACCCTATTCGTCATCCCCTCGGTCTACGTGCTGATCGCCAAGGACCACCGTGGGGAGACCGTGCACGCTAAATCCGCGGTCGAGCTCGAAGCTCCGGAACTATTGGGCAGCGAGGGCGCACACGCGGCCGAGTGAACACGGACTTGTCGGCCCGGGCCCGGCGTCGTTGCACTTGAAAAGCGGCGCCAAATGGCCATGCTGGCATGAGCCATGTTTGCCGAGGTCCTGATCTACCGCACCCCGTTCTGTTCTTACTGCATGCGCGCGGCCATGCTGCTCAAGGGCAAGGGCATCGCATTTCGTGAGATCGACGTATCGAACGACCCGGAGACGCGCGAGCGACTACTTCGGGAGACCGGGTCGCACACCGTGCCGCAGATCTTCATCAATGGCGCGTCGGTGGGTGGTTACGACGACATCGCGGCGCTCGATCGCCGTGGGGCGCTCGATCCGCTGCTGCGTGAAGCGCCCATTCGCTAGACGGCTGACGGCTGGGCGCGGCGCTTGCGACGCTGGGCTCCGGCGAGCAGTGCGAGCGCGAACGCGGCCAGCCACGAGTCAGAGGCGGAACGCTCGCCGGCAACGCGGCAGCCACAGGCTTTGACTAGAAGATCTTGGCAGGTGTGGCTGCGCGGATCGCAGGCGAGGCCGTCCGAGCAATCAGCATCCGTGCTGCACTCGGACGCGATTGCGCCGGGCGTGCCGGTCGCCCCGGCCTGACTGATCGCGCCGTTGCCGCTGCTGTTGCCGGTCGGCGCGCCGACCGGCGCCGAAGCGTTGCGGCCCGACGATCCCCCTTGATGGACTCCCGCATCGCCGGATTGCGTGGTCCGTCCTGCGTTGCCTGCGCTGCCTGTGTTGCCCGCGAGCTCGCCCCGGGCGACGCCAGCACTGCCGCCGGTGTCTCTGCCCGCGTTGGCCGCGCCGCCGTTGCTGTCACCGGGTGCACCACCTTGGCCGCCACCCGCGCAGACCGCGTGCCCCGGCGTGTCGGGCGGCGCCGTCGCGAGTGGCCCGCAGCTGCCCGCGCTGCCGGGGATCGCGCATGACTGACAGAAACCGCACGATGACGACGAGCAGCACACGCCGTCCGTGCACTGGCCCGAGGCACACTCACTTGCGAGGGTGCACTGGATGCCGAGCGGTTTGATGCAGGCGTCGTCGGCGTCGGCCAGGCAACAGTGCCCGTACTGGCAAGTGCCGGTCGAGCAATTGACGTCACTCGTGCAAACGGCGCCTTTGGGCTCTTTGCAGACGCCGGCTTTGGTGCAAATGAAGCCAAGACTGCCGTCGCAGTCGCTATCGGCGTGGCAGCCCGAGCGGCAGATCCCCGTCACGCAAGCGTAGCCGACCTGGCACGCGACCGTCGCGGTGGGTTTGCATTCACCGTTGCCGTCGCACGCGCTGTTCAGAGTCGAGCTAGTCGGGCCGGCGCACGCCGAGAACGTGCAGCTGACGCCCGCGCTACGCACTAAACAGGCGCCTTTGCCGTCGCACAAGCCGGTCGGCCCGCAACTGCCCGCGGCTCCCTCCGGGCAATCGTCTCGAGGATCGGTGTTGGCCGCGACGCTTCCGCACACGCCATCGACGCCGCCGTTGGCGGCCTTGTTCTTTTGCAAGCAACTTTGGCATGCCCCGCTGCACGCGCTCGCGCAGCACACGCTCTCGACGCAGAAGCCGCTATCGCATTGCTTGTCTTGCGTGCAAGGAGCGCCCGTTTGGGCGAGCGCCTCTGCGTACACGGCGCCCGCGCCGCTCGCGACTTTGCCTTGCCAGGCGCCGACCAAGGCCGCGCTCGTAGAGACGGCCACGGCCGAGCCAAAGCCATCGTTCGCCTTGCCATCGCTCGGCAAGAGCTTTTGTTGCAGCGTCCAGGCGCTACCAGCAAAGGTGAAGCCGTACGCCGAGCCCGAATCATCGCCCTGGTCGTCGTCTTGCGGGCTACCGACCAAGATCAGATTTCTGTCGGAGATTGCGACGGCGCGGCCGAACAGATCGTTCACCGAGCCGTCGTTGGCCCTCAGCGTGTATTGTTGGGTATGCACGGCGTTCGAGACCACCAGCACCGAGCCGGTGAACGCTGACGGCCCGAGCGGGTGCGCGTAGTTGCCGATCACCGTGTACGCGGCGGACATCGCCAGCGCAGATCCATAATATGCAAAGTTCGAGTTGCTCGAATTCGCGCTGCCCGCCGCGGTCCAGCCATTGGCGCCGAACGCGTAAAAGCTGACCGTGTAGCCATTCGCGCGGGCCGTGCCGAGCGCCAGGTTGCTGCCCGAGATGGCTACGCCGGTGCCGTTGTGGTCGCCCGCGGTGTTACTCGGAACCAGCTTGGCTTGCTCTGCCCAGAGCGCGCCGTTTTGGGCAAACGTGTAGGCCGCGCCCACTTCACTCGCGCTTTCGCTCTTCTTGAGCGGCGCGCCCAGCAGCACGACCTTGCCGGAAATGGCGACTGAGGCTGCCAGGTGGTCGGAGGCAGCGGCGTCGCTCGCGACCAACTTGGCCTGCTGGGTCCAGCCGCTGCCGCTACGGGCAAAGACGTAAGCCGCGCCGGAATCCGCGGCCGCGCCGTCGGCCAGGTAGGCACCGACGACCGCGGTGTCTCCACTCAGGGCAACCGCATAGCCGAAGGAGTCGCCCGCTGCACCGTCGCTGGCGGTCAGCTTTTGCTGCAGCGTCCAAGCGCCTGCCGCGCGGACGAAGACGTACGCCGAACCTGAGTCGATGCCGTGGTCATCGTCTCCGTAGGCGCCCACGAGCAGTGTATCGCCCGAGACCGCCAACGCTTTACCGAAGAAGTCGCCCGCGCTGCCGTCGGTCGCGGCGAGCTTTTGCCGTTCCACCCAGGCCAACGGATCGACCAGGATTGGCAGCTGCGCGTCGCGCACGTCGAGCTCGAGCATCAGGCCCGGGTTGGTGCGAATGCGGACGCTGGCCTCTCGACCCATCGCGTCCTCGGCAAAGGCGGCGCCGTAGTGAACTGGGCGAGCCCCGGGAGCAGAGAGCACCGCTTCGCCGGCGTTTCCGGCGCTGGCGCTGACTGCGCCCTCGCCCAGTGCGAGCTGAATTTGCAGCGCTTGGCCCTGCTCTGCGCAGGCAGGTAACGCGCGAATCGTGAATCCCTGTTCGACTCCGGCGGGACCAGGCAGATACCATTCGTCGAAGTCACGGTGGTGGTACTCGATCGCTCCCGGGCGTTGCGTGCTCGGTGCCGGTGGCGTTGCCGGAACTGCTTGCAATGCGTTTTCGCAGCCCCACGCCACCGCGGCCAGCTCGACCGGCGTCCCCGGCGAGATGCTGGCGCGCGCGGCGAGTAACGAGACCCGACCGGTTTCGAAGCGCGAGCCGAGTTGCAGCCGAGGATTGGAGGCCGACCATACTCCGGGGTCGAGCTCGCGAGCGCGATACTCCGAGCCGGAGTCGGCCTGAAGCACCGCGATGCGTCGCGCGCGCTCGCGCGCTTCAGTGCTGGGCAACTGTAGGCTCCGGTTAGCGGTGCCCGCTGAACCGCGGTCGCTGCAGCCGAGCAGCAGGAGCGCGACCCACAGCGCGGCGTAGGCAAGCCGCAGCTTTGGAATAAGCACAGAGTCGGGTGCACGTTTCACGAATCGCGCTCCGGATAATTCGCCAGAACGTAGCCACGCTCGTGTTTCGGCTCGACGTCGCGACGCGCGCAGTCTCGCGAAACGGACGCTAAGCGTCGATTTCGGCCAACGAGTCCGCCGTCATGCCATCTCGCGTCGATACGCCAGCTGGTCGTCGTGCATGCGTAGGAAGACGCGCTGCTTTTTGTCGTGAAACTCCCGCGCGGCCGGGTTCGGCTCGATCACGCTTGAAATCGCCGACATCTGCCTCATCGCCTCGACTACGCTCGGGAAGCGATCGGCAGCGCTGGCCGCGAGCATGGCCGACCCGAGGAGTACGGCTTCGGGTTCTTTCGGTAACAAGATCCGTGCTCCGGTCGCGTCCGCGTGTTCGCGCAAGAAGATCGGATTTTTGCTGTCGCCACCCGTTGCGATCACGGTGTTGATCAGGTAGCCGTGGGCGTTCATCGTGTCGATGATGTGCCGTGTGCCGTGGGCAATGGCTTGAACCGTCGCCAAGTATTCGAGCGCCAAGGTATCCACGCTAGCGCTCAATCTGAGGCCCGAGACCATGCCGCGCAGAGACGGATCCGCACGCGGCGAACGGTTGCCGTGATGATCGGGGAGCACGTGCAAATCCCGAGTCAGCGTGCCGGGCGCCGCGTTCGCGTCGATTCTCGCCAGCTCGTCGAGCCGCTCGTTCAAGAGGGCGTACACGGTGATCGAGCGCGCTCGAGCTAGGGCTCGGATTTCGGCATAACGCGCGTGCCCCTCCAGCACGTGGTCGATCAGCGCGCCGGTTGCGGACTGGCCGCCTTCGGTCAACCACATACCGGGGATCATCGCGGAGTAGTAGGGGCCCCACACTCCGTTCACCCAGCGCGCTTCTTTGGAGACCGCCATGTGGCAACTGGAGGTGCCACCGATCAGAGCCAGCCGCGTTTCGAAATTGATCTCGAGTGATTCCCCGGGCAACGCCCCACCCAGCAGGCCGATGCCGCCTGCATGGGCGTCGATCACCGATACGCCGACGGGGACACCAGCGACCAGGCCGAGCTCGTGCGCCGAGCGCTCGCTGAGCAGGCCAACGCACTCACCGAGCGGCTTGACCTGGCTGCCGATGCGCCTGGCGTCGTCTTCGAGCAGCTCCGCGAGCCCGATCTGCTCGAAGAAGGACCGCGACCACGCGCCGCGACCCTTATTCTCGTGACCGAGGTAAGTCCACTTGCAGACGGTCGTGCAATGAGAGCGTGAGTCGTTGCCGGTCGCGCGATAGCTGAGAAAATCCGGCAGATCAAAGAAGCGCGCCGCGCGCGCAAAGGACTCGGGCAGGTGCTGCTTCAGCCACAGCAGCTTGGGCGTCTCCATCTCGGGGGAGATGCTGCCGCCGACGTAGCGTAGGACCTCGTGTTGGGTTTGGTTGATCGCGGCGGCTTGCTCGAGCGCGCGATGATCCATCCACACGATCACGTTCTGCTCGCGGATCCCGCTGGGACTGACCGTCACTGGTGAGTCGTCATGGGCCAAGGCGACGAGCGAGCAGGTCGCGTCGAAGGCCATGCCAGCGATCCGTTCGGCGCGGACGCCGGCAATCGCCAGCGCGCCGCGAATCGCCACCCCGCACGCGCGCCAAATGTCCTCCGATGATTGCTCCACGAAATCCTCGGCCGGGCGAAAGGTCGCGATGCTTTCCGAGTGATTGCCGAGCATCACGCCCGAAGCGTCGAACACACCCGCGCGCGCGCTGCCCGTACCTACGTCGACACCCAGGAAATAGGCCGCAGACGTCGTGCTCACGAGTCAGGCTGCTTTCCCGAGAATTCGGATCTTGAAGCCTAGCTCTTGAGACAAGGCCACCATTTCCTCGAAAATATCGCCGTAGGCCACCGCCACGTGGTTCGACAGGTAGTGTGCCATCAGCGTGTCGCGCGAAATGCCCATGTCGGCGGCCATGAATGGCCACTGGCGCGTCGTG
This sequence comes from Pseudomonadota bacterium, assembly GCA_037200885.1. Lineage (GTDB taxonomy): Bacteria > Myxococcota_A > Polyangia > Polyangiales > Polyangiaceae > PMG-095. The sequence goes on along the minus strand of JBBCIN010000002.1, from coordinate 538,129 downwards.
CCTTCCCACCATTGGTCGCGCACCGTGGGGGGCAGCTGCACGACCTCGCCCCGCCCGATGTCCATCCAGAGCTCGCCGGCACGGATGTAAGCGCGCGCCCAGGTCATCTTTCCCGGTAGGCTTTCGCCTGTCAGCGTACCTCCAGGGGTGGGGAAGTAGAGCGATGGCTGACGATAGGAATGCGCGCCGTTCAAACTATCTGGATCGTGATTGAACGCATACGCGCCGCACGAGCCGGAGTTGAGCAGCACCCACAAAAATCGTCCCGCGTGCTCGGCTCCCCAGCGCACGTCATGAAACATCACGGCTTGATGCAGGTTCTTCTTCTTCAAGAGCCGCTTCATCATCTCCATGGGCATCACGTTGCCCTGATCGGCTTCGGTCGCGGTGGCCACGGTGTCGCCGTTCGATTCGGGGCGGCAGGTGGAGTTCAGGAGCCCCTCTGCCAGGTCGGACGGCGGACGCAGGGGAATGAGCCCGAGCTGGTATTGCCAACCCAGGCAATCAGCCTCGAATTCGCCAAGCAAGTCGAGCGCGACCAGATAGTCGCGCAGCTGCTCCTTGCTGGCGCGCTCGTCGAAGTCTTCTACGCCCGCTTCGCCGTGGTGGAACGTGAGGCCTTTCGACTTCACGAAAGCATAAGCGTCGTCGATGCGCTTTTGCTCGATGCGCCGGCCGCGATCGATGATCCATGCTTGATCGACCTTGTGCTCGGTGAAGCCATGACGGTTGAGCAGGCGCGGGCCAAAGTAGCCGTTGATCATGCCCATGGAGGTGTCGCCGAGCATCAAGATCAACACGCGCCTGTCGCGAATTTCTCCCGCCACTTGCAGGGCCAAGGCGGAAGCGTGGGCCGAGATGGGCGCGTGGTAGCGAATCTCCTGCGTGCCGTATCGGATGGCGCCGCTCGTACACCACTCGTCGAGCTGCGCCATGAACGTGTCGTCGCTCGAGAAGTCGGGCGCGTCGGTCCAGGCGCGGGAAAATGGGCGGTTCAAACTCTCCAAGCAGGCGCCCGTATTGAGCAAACCGACGAGCCCCGGCCAGCGTCCTGAGAAATTGCTGGCCAACAGCAGTGGGTTGTCTTTCCCGACCACGCCGTCGGTAGTGTGCGGGCCGTAAAACCAATGCACGCACATGCCGATCATCGGATCGTCGATCGGCCCGAGCTTCTCGATGGCGTGGTGCGGCTTCGACAGGAAGCCAGGGACCAAGTATGGCGTGCGCCCGAGCTTCTTCAACGCGCGTTCGAGCTGCGAGGTTGCCTCTTGCATGTTGGGTAACGCAAGTTGGTTCGGAATGTCACGCGCATCACCAGGCCAAAATACCGCGATCTTCTTGTGCATCACTGCTCCTCGGCACGCCTCGTGGGCGCCTCTAGCAACCCGGAGCTCGTCAGCATAGTGCGACTCCACCAGCTCGCGCTACACTCGCTCGATGGCTGGAAGCGTGCTCGAAATTCGCCCCCTCGGGTTTCCATGGGTAACCGCGGACCCGTTCCTGTTTTGCGTCCACCACGACGACGCCTACCCCGCCGGCAACGAGCGCCTGGGGCCGGCCGTGTCCTTGGCTGGCCGTGCGCTCGGCCAAGACTTCGGGCGCAAAGACGGCTTTAGTATGTACCACGGAGAAGTCGTGCCGGGCTTCCCGCAGCATCCTCACCGCGGCTTCGAAACCGTAACCATCGTGCGCAAGGGTTACATCGACCATTCCGATTCGCTCGGGGCGACGGCGCGCTTTGGCAGCGGGGACGTCCAGTGGCTCACCGCGGGCGGCGGCATCGTGCATTGCGAGATGTTCCCACTCTTGCAACGAGACCAACCGAACCCGCTCGAGCTGTTTCAGATTTGGCTCAACTTGCCGAGCAAGGACAAGCTGGTCGAACCGCATTTCGCGATGCTCTGGGACAAGCAGATCCCGCGCTGCTCATTTTTGGACGACCAGGGACGCGAAACGAAGGTCTCGCTGATCGCCGGACGACTGGGAGATGCCCGAGCGCCGTCGCCCCCACCGCATTCGTGGGCCTCGCGCGCGGACGCAGACGTGGCCATCTGGAGCATCCAGCTCGCGCCGGGCGCGGTATTCACCCTGCCCAAGGCGCTTGCCAGCACCGTGCGCACCCTGTATTTCTTCAACGGAACGTCGCTCAGCGTCGCGGGTGAACGGCTCAATTCGCACGCCGCCGTGCAAGTGCAGAGCGACGCGGAGGTGGTGCTTGAAAATGGCACGATCGGCAGTGAGATCTTGCTGCTTCAAGGGCGCCCGATCGCCGAGCCGGTTGCGCAGCACGGCCCGTTCGTGATGAACACTCGAGCGGAAATCCAGCAAGCGATGATCGACTACCAACGCACACGCTTCGGCGGTTGGCCTTGGCCGAGCGACGCCCCAGTCCACGCACGCGAAGAGGGGCGTTTCGCCAAGCACGCCGACGGCAAGGTCGAGCGCGTGGATCACGCCTAACGGCGCGCTCGCCGTTCTCGAATCGAATAGCAAATGCTCCGCAGCTTTCCCGAAGCTCAAGAACCATGGTCGGACGCGACTTGGATCGACCTGTGTCACGCGACCGAGGGCGAGCGCTCCGCGGTGGAACGCGCCACCGGCCTGCGTATCCCCGACGAACCGGACGTGCGCGAGATCGAAACGACCAGTCGCGTGTACACCGAGAACAACGCGCTCTACTTATCTACGCCGATCCCCGCGTCTACCAACGCTTCCGAGCCACTCAGCGCGGTCGGCTTCGTGCTCGCGCGGCGTGTGCTGATCAGCGTTCGGTTCGCGGAAAATCCGGTCTTCGACAGCCTGTTTCAAGCCTGCCAGGCGGCGCCATCGCATTCGGCGTGCGAGGTGTTCATGCGCATCCTGGAGGCGCTCGTGGATCGCGCGGCGGACACGCTGGAGCATTGCAGCAGCGAGCTCGATGGATTGTCGCACCGTGCGTTTCACGCCGAGCGGCTGCATCGACGCGCGCTCAAGACGGTTTCGGAGAAGCTACGCGCGACGCTGCGAAAGCTCGGGCAAATCGGCGATCACATCTCCCAGATCCGGGATACCTTGCTCGGTCTCGGGCGGATCGCCGCCTTCGTCTGCGAAACGGGAAACAGCGTCGTTACTGCGGACGAGCGGCCGCGGCTCTTGGCAGTGCGCGCCGACATCACCTCGCTCAACGACTATCAGCAGCATCTTTCCGGCAAAGTGCAGTTCTTGCTCGACGCGACTCTCGGCTTCATCAGCATCGAGCAGAACGACGTGGTCAAGGCTCTGACCATCGTCTCCGTGGTGGGGGTCCCGCCCGTACTGGTGGCCGGGATCTACGGCATGAACTTCGTGCATATGCCCGAGCTCCACTGGGTCTTCGGCTATCCGTTCGCGTTGCTCTTGATGTTGGCCACAGGCCTGCTTCCGCTGGTCTGGTTCAAGTGGCGCGGCTGGATGTAGCTCACGCTCTGCGCTGACCTGAGCGGGCTCGCCTCGCGCGCGTCAGATTGCCACAGTCCTTCACCCCGTCGGCCAGGGGATCGCAACGCGCAAATACGGGCATTCTTCGCGGAAGTTGCTGGGCCTAGTTCGACGGTAGAAGCGGCATACAAGCTGCATCTTCTGGCTCTGTATTCTTTCATTGCCGAGCCGTCGATGTCGCCGCCAAACCTCCCTGTTCGACCAGCTCGTCGCCCCCCTTCGCTGCCCGAGATCGACACCGAGGCAGACGGTCCGTTGTCACCCACCATGCTCGTGCAGCCGTCTCTGCTGGAACTGGAGGACCTGCTCGAGGACCTCAAGCCCAAGAAACAGGCCGAGGTCTTAGTGCTCGATGCGGAATTCGTCACCGAAACTCCGGGAAAGGAGAACGGCCCTCAGGGTCTGCCAGTGGCGGGGGATATCATTGGCGGGACCTTTCTAGTGGAAGGCGAACTCGGGAGCGGCGCCATGGGCGTGGTGCTCCTGGCCGTCGATCAACAGCTCAAGCGCAAGGTCGCGATCAAGTTGATCCAGTCGTCCTTGTTCGCCAAACACTTTCAAGATCGCTTCCTGCAAGAGGCGCGTGCGATGGCGGAGGTGAATCACCCCAACGTGTTGGTGATTCACGCCTTCGGCGAACATCGCAAGGCTCCCTATTTCGTGACCGAATTCGTCGCCGGTACCACGCTCGATCGGGTGATTGCGGAGTGCCGCCAGGGGGTCGAGCTCGATCTGGCATTGCGGATCCTGGATGAGATCTGCGCCGGCGTTGCTGCCTTGCACGCCGCAGGCATCGTGCACCGAGACCTCAAGCCAGCGAACATTTTGCTCGACGGACAGTTTCGCGTGAAGGTGGCAGATCTCGGGCTTGCGCAAAAGTACGTCACGGCCAAGGCGATCAAGGAGCTGGTTGGGACTCTCGGCTACATCGCTCCCGAGCTCACGGTCGACGCTGGCGTGCGCGTCGCTGCGAACCCGCAGAGTGATTTGTATTCGCTCGGCTGCATTGCCTACGAGCTACTCACCGGACAGGCACCTTTCGAGTCGAAGAGTGACGACGGCTTGATCATGCTACACGCCACGGCAAAGCCGATCCGGCCGAGCTTCGTGCGTGGCGACCTCCCGCCGGCGCTCGACACCGTATTGCTCAAGGCGCTGAGCAAAGATCCGGCCAATCGTACCCCGAGCGTGGAGCAGTTGCGTCATGAATTCCAGGCCGCTCGCGCTCGCAGCAGCGAGCCGACGCGAATCTTGGTCGCGGAAGACGAAGAAGACTTTCGGCTGCTGCTCGAGTTGAAACTGCGTGCCGAGTTTCCAGACGCGGAGGTGGAAGCGGTGTCGAATGGTCAGGCCGCCCTGGAAGCATTCGACCGGAAGCCCGCGTCGGTCGTTATTCTCGACCTGCAAATGCCAGTGCTCGACGGCGTTGCGGTCACGGTACTCCTTCGGTCTCGCCCAGCCTCGGTGCTCGTGCCCATCCTGGTACTGACGGCGTCCGGCGGCCCGAACGAGTGGAAGCTGTTGTCGTCGCTGGGCGCGGACCGCTTTCTGGTCAAACCCGTGGACCTCGACGACGTAGTCGCGATCGTGCGGCGCACGGTGAAAGAACGCACGCGTCCGCCGAGCGCCCCTCCATGAAGAAGGACGCGCACCCCGGACTCATACGTGGCTGGTCGATACGGGGCGCACCCGCGGATGTCGCCGCGCTCGGGCATATTCCGCGCGATTCAACGCCCCATCTAGGCTGAATCGCCCGCCGCCAGATACAGCGAACACGCCACTAACCAAGAGCAGGACCAGCGGATATTCGAAACCCCCGTTTTTGGCGAAGAGACCATGGCTGGCGTGCACCGTGAGGATGGCAACGACCATCGTACACAGTGGGCCCAGAGCGGCCACGCGAGTCAGAAAACCCGCGATCAAGCCCAACCCGCCAAACAACTCCCCGGCGATGGCGAGGTAAACCAAGGCGTGCGGGGCGGGCATGCCCAACTGATCGAAGCTCTGAGCGGTGCCGGCAATGTCCATCAGCTTTGCCCAGCCGTGTGCAGTCATGATCGCGCCCACTGTGACCCGCAGAGCGGCCAAAGTGAGCTGCGCGCTCGAGTCCCGCTTGCGCTCGCTGGGTAGTGAACCAATCATCGCATTCCTCCGGGAAGATCCGTTGCGGATCAACTGGTAAAGCAAAGCGCATGCCGCTCACGCGGGAACTCGACTCGGCAGTTCCTTTAGCTCTCCTCGTCGCTCGCTTCAGCGGCGTCGGCTAGGCGTTGCGCCAAGAGCTCGCGCGCCTGGCTTGCCAAGCGATTCTGCAGTTGCCGTGCATTGTCGAAGAATTCCACGAGCTCGTCATCTCCCGCATCTTCGGCGTCAGCAACGTATTGGGTGCAAGCGTCAGCGGCCTTGAGGCAGTGATAGAGCACGCTAACCAAGTCGTAGTTCTCGTCCGTTTCCGCGGTGCCGGTGTCCTTGCTAAGGTTGGCGCGTCCGGAAGGTGTTCGATGCTCGAGCTGGGTCATGCGGAACTCCTGCGTTTGGCTGGGCATCCCCAATTTGCTGCATAGCCGGTGCCAGCGCGCCTACGACCGACGCCTACCGTTTGCCGGTGCGGGCTTGTGCCGTGACGGATTGCCACAGCGGGACGTGGGAGGCTTAGCGCGAATTTGAGTGGTTGCCCATGAGCAGCAGGGCAAAGCGAATGAAATCCGTATCGGCGCAGCCCATGGCATCCCGCTTGCTTGAGTCCTGCTCGAGTGAAGAGTGACGAAGGAACGACGAACTGGAGGAGAGACGATTGTCCCAAAAATCTTTCACACACGACCAGCTCGACGCCCTATCGGCCACCCCGCCCGGGACACCTGTCGCGGAGCGCCACAGTGAAGGCAAGGGCGATTCGCCCGAGCTCGATGAATCGATCTACGATCGCGATACTGAACCGAGCATGGACGTGCAAATGCTCCGCGACGCCTTATGGGTAGGGTTGAAATGACCATTGAAGCAAAAAAGAACCCTGGCGAGCCGCTCGAATCCAGCACGCACGAACATGGCGTCTGGGGAACCAACTTGGACGCGGTAGGCGGCTTTGGCGAAAATTACGACGCGCAGGTCGCTCATGGCTCGGAGCCGGGCCTGCCGGATGAAGCAGAGGAGGCGCCTGAGGACGCGCCGCTCGGACGGGAAGTGCGGAAGACACTCGCGCGCGCCCATGTCGACGCTGCAGATTTACGCGTCGCCGTGCGCGGTGCTCACGTAACCCTGCTCGGGTCGGTGCGGGAGCCCCTCGAGAGGGCGCAAATCGAGGCGCGTGCGCGGGCCATCCCGGGTGTCGCCGAGGTGACGAATCGGCTGAGCGTTTTGAACGAGGGCGGTGGCTCCCGCTAGATTTCGCATGCCGCGCTTCCTTTTGACTTAGATTCTGCTTTCTCTCCCTTTTCACGCGCCGGCTGCCTGCCGCGCCGCCCTTCAGCCGAGGTTCCTTGGTCGTCGAACGTAAAGCGAAACGTGTGCGTTCGGGCTCGCTCTCGAGTGACGATCCGGAATGGTACAAGGACGCGCTGATCTATGAGCTGCATGTCCGCGCATTCGCCGACTCGAACGGGGATGGTATCGGCGATTTCGCGGGGCTGATCGACAAGCTGGATTACCTGGCCGACTTGGGGGTAACCGCACTCTGGCTCTTGCCATTTTACCCCTCGCCCTTGCGCGACGGTGGCTACGATATTTCGGACTACTGGGGCGTGCATTCGAACTACGGCACGCTGGATGACTTCAAGCGCTTTCTCGACGCCGCCCACGCGCGTGGCATGCGCGTGATTACGGAGCTCGTGATCAATCACACCTCGAGCGATCATGCGTGGTTTCAGCTTGCTCGCACGAGCCCACCCGACTCCGCCGCGCGCGATTTTTACGTGTGGAGCGATCGCGCGGACAAGTACGCGGAAGCCCGCGTGATCTTCCAAGACTTCGAGCTCTCGAATTGGACCTGGGATCCGCTTGCCAAAGCCTACTATTGGCATCGCTTCTACAGTCACCAACCGGATCTGAACTTCGACAACCCGGCGGTGCACGAGGCCATCTTCGAGGTCTTGGACTACTGGCTCGCACTCGGTGTGGATGGCGTGCGCTTGGACGCGGTTCCTTACCTGTACGAGCGAGAAGGCACGAACTGCGAGAATCTACCGGAGACGCACGCATTTCTCCGCAAGCTGCGCGCGCACGTCGACGCCAAGTTCAAAAACCGCATGCTGCTCGCCGAGGCCAATCAGTGGCCGATCGACGCGGCGGCCTATTTTGGCGCGGGCGACGAGTGCCACATGAACTTCCACTTTCCGCTCATGCCGCGCCTATTCATGGCGCTGCACAGCGAGGACGCATTTCCGATCGTCGACATCTTGACTCAGACGCCGACGATCCCTGACTCCTGTCAGTGGGCGACGTTCCTACGCAATCACGATGAGCTCACCTTGGAAATGGTGACCGACGAGGATCGCGATTTGATGTACCGGGTCTACGCGACGGAAGACCGCGCGCGGATCAACCTGGGCATTCGTCGGCGCTTGTTCCCGCTCTTGCGCGAGCGGCGCCGCGTGGAGTTGTTGAACGCGCTGCTGTTCGCGCTGCCGGGGACGCCAGTGCTCTACTACGGCGACGAAATCGGGATGGGGGACAACATCTATCTCGGGGATCGCGATGGCGTGCGCACGCCCATGCAGTGGGATTCCGATCGCAACGCCGGGTTTTCGAAGGCCAATCCGCAGAAGCTCTATCTGCCGGTGATCGTCGAGCCGGAGTACCACTACGAAGCCGTGAACGTGGCCGCGCAGCAAGGAAACCCAGCGTCTCTCTTGTGGTCGATGAAGCAGCTGATCGCGATGCGCAAGCAGCACCGGGTGTTGAGCCGTGGGAAGTTGCGCTTCTTGAACCCGAGCAACCCCAAAGTGCTCGCGTTTTTGCGCGAGGACGAGCGAGAGCGGATCCTGATCGTGGCCAATCTTTCGCGGAACGCTCAGTACACGGAGCTGGAGCTCGGTGAGCACGTGGGCAGCTTTCCGCGTGAGATGTTCGGGCGCAGTCGCTTTCCAGAAATTGCCGAGCGCCCGTACCCGTTGGCGCTCGGTGGGCATCAAGTTTACTGGTTCAGTTTGGAAACGAACCAGGCCAGCCGAGCAAGCAGCCAGCTTGGCCCGATTTCGCTCTCCGATGACTGGCAACACTTCGGGAGCGAGCCGGCACGCAGCGCTCTAGCGGAGCGCCTGAGCCGGTACGCGCACGAACAGCGCTGGTACCGAAGCAAAGCCATCCCCGTCAAAAACCAGGAAATCGAGGACGTTTTTCTATTTGGGGAGGCTGCGGTCACCAATCATTGCCTGGTCGTGCTGGCGATTGAGCTGGAAGACGGCATACGCGAGAGCTACGTCATGCCGCTCAGGTTCGTCGCGGCGGGGGCGGAAGCGCCCGATGCACCCTCATCGCTGGTGGCGGACGTCGAGATTTTCGTGTCGGGCGACCCTCAGCCGACGCGCGGGTCATTGCTCGATGCCAGTGCGTCGCGTGCGTTTGCCGATACGTTGCTCGAGCTGCTTCGCGATGGCCGTGTGTTACCGGGTGAAACCGCGACCCTCCGCGGTGAGTTGTTCATCGGTTCGAAAGTGGAAGGTCTGTCGCTCGAGCCGCGCTTTTTGCCGCTCGAGCAAAGTAATTCCTCGATTTTGTATGGCTCGTCGTGGCTGCTCAAGCTTTTGCGCAAGGTCGAGGCCGGCCCCAACGTCGAGCTCGAAATCGGCCGATTTTTGGCCAATGCATCGCCACGCCCCAACGTGCCGCGCCCCGTCGGTGCGCTGCAGCTGAGCTCCGAGGCCGGCGCGCGCACGTTGGCGGTAGTCAGCGAGTACGTCGAAAATCGCGGCAGCGCCTGGTCCGTGACGCTCGAGTCCTTGTTTACTTTCTTCGAACGCGTGTTGACCGCTGAAATCTCGTTACCGGCGGTGGACCTGCCGAGCGCGTCCGACGCCGAGTGCAAGGACGCGGTCCCCGATGCATTGCTACACTTGGCGAGCCCGTACTTCACCTTGGTGCGGCTCCTGGCCGCGCGCACGGCGGAGCTGCACCGCGCGCTCGGGAGCAACACGCGAGAGCCTGGCTTCGGTCAGGAGCCATTTACTCAGCTGCATCAGCATTCGCTTTATCAAAGCGCACACACCGAGCTTGCGCGTTGTTTCAGGCAACTTCGCTCGCAGCAGCGCGGATTGCCAGCGGATGCAGTGGAGCTGGCCAAGCTGGTCCTGAATGCGGAGTCCGCGATCGACGAGCAACTGCGGCGCATCACCAAGAGCAAGGCGGTCGTGACACGAATTCGCTGCCACGGGGATTACCACCTGGGTCAGGTGCTGTTTAGTGGGGATGACTTCGTCATCATCGACTTCGAAGGCGAGCCCGGCCGGCCCGTTTCGGATCGTCGCTACAAGCGGAGTCCGCTCCGCGACGTCGCGGGCATGTTGCGTTCCTTCGCCTATGCGACGGAAACGGCGCTGCGTTCGGAGCGGGTTCGTCCCGAAGATCGCGCACGCCTCGCTCCTTGGGCGGAAGCCTTTCGCGCTTGGGTGTGCGTCAGCTTCGTGCAGACTTATCTAGCGGGCATTGCCGGCGAAGCGTATTGCCCTGCGACGCCGGCCGCGCGCTTGCTGCTCGAATTCTATGAGCTCGAAAAGGCGCTGTATGAGGTCAGTTACGAGCTGAACAACCGCCCTCATTGGCTGGCAGTGCCGCTCGCAGGACTCGCGCGAATTGCCCAAATAAAGCGCTGAGGTCAGCGCACGAGCACGGCGATTGGCAGGTCGGCGAACAGCTCGGAGAGCTCGAGCGGTCCGTGAACGTGGAGGCTGCGACCGGAAAAGACGTTGCGATATCGCCCCTGAAGCCCATCCCCGCTGACGAATTGCCCGGCCCAGTGCTCGCCGAGTGGCCAGGGTGCACGTCCCCGCGTCACGCGAAATGGGAAACGCGCGACCACGCACAGCAAGTCGCATCCACTCGATCCGCGTCCGAAGGCGACGCAATTCTCTCCTGCATCGAGCGGCCTGTACTGGCTTTGGAAGAGCGACGGGTCTTCGGCACGTTGACGCAGCAAACGACTGAGCACGAACATTTTGAGTCGGCCGTCCGTGTAGTTGCGTGATAGCTCGCTCACCATCCGGCGCGGGTCGGACTGGTGTTCATCGAGTGCGTTCAGGATCGCCTCGAGCGAGCCGTACTCCACGGGTTGCCGATTGTCCGGATCGACCAGCACTTGGTGCCAGAGCTCGGAGCCCTGATAGGTATCCGGGATGCCGGGCGCGCACAGCTTGAGCGTGATTTGCCCGAGCGCTTTGCAGGCGGCGTAGGGCTCGATCCGGCGGCAAAAGCGCAGCAGACGAGCCCGGAATTCTGGATCCGCGAGCGTGGCGGCGACATACTTTTGCACCGCAGTTTCGTACTCTGGGTCGGGGTGCAGCCAAGACGTGTGCTGCTTCGCCTCGCGACAGGCCTTGCGCATGTAGGATTGGAGGCGCGGCTCCAACTCCAAGACGGCAGCGGAATCGGCTGCGAACGGCACCGCGCCAACCAGCGCTTGATAGTACAGGTATTGATCTCCCCGCGTTGGTGCCTCGCCACCGTCGTACGCCGTGCGATGCTCCGTGCCGAGTCGCTGCAGCGCGCGCGCGGTCTGGCGCCAAGTGTTGGGTAGCTCCGAGAGCATAGCGAGACGGGCGCGCGCGTCTTCTCCGCGCTTCGTGTCGTGCGTCGAGGTAGCGCTCAGTGATAGCCGATGCTCGCTCTGCCCCAAGGAATTCCGAGCGTGAAACTCGCTCAGGGCGAGCCCGATGCGTTCCGGTCGGCTGCCGACCTCGTTCTCGGCCAGATTCCGCGTGTAGCGATAAAATGCCGTATCCTCCAGCGCTTTGGCCGTGACTGGGCCGGTCGTCTGTTGAAAGCGCAGCGCAAACTCCGAAGCGCCTTCGACTTGGCTCTCCATCAGGAGCAAGGAACGAAGGAACTGATACGCCCCGCGGCCTGCGGTTGGATTGTGTCGAATCGCGGTCGCTACGGCGCGATTGATCAGCGCTTCGTCTTCGGGCGTCCGAGTGCCGTCTGGCTGCACGTAGCTGCGGTAAGCGCCGAATGCGGCCATGACCTCGATCAGCGCACTGTGCAGACTATGCCAACTCAAGTCGCGCCAACGTCGGTCGCGCTCTGCCAGCCGCTCCAGCGTGCGCGATAGCATGGTCGCTTCGCTCGCCAACAGCGACCCTAGCACGTCGCGTTTTGCTCGCAGCAGGTGCTCCTCGAAGCTCTGCGTGTCACCGGTGAAGCGGCGGTAGGTATTGGAAAGGCTGAGCTCGGCACGACGGTCGACGAGCACGGAAGTGGCAGCGCACGCAAACTCGTAACCGGTGGTGCCGTGAGCGCGAAAGTTCGCCGGCAACGCCTCGTCTGGAGCGAGGATCTTCTCGACGATGACGTACGCGGGAAGCTCCGACGGATCCGAACCCGGGATTGCCGACTGCAAGCGATCAGCGAGTGTCCGAAGGTAGCCGATCGGATCGAGCAAGCCGTCGATGTGATCGAGGCGAATGCCGCTGATTTTCCCCTGTCCCACCAGCGAAAGCAGCCTTCGGTGGCTAGCGTCGAAGACCGAAGGCAATTCGACGCGGACGGATGCGAGCTCGGTGACGTCGAAGAAGCGGCGATAGTTCACCGCCTCGAGCGCCAGCTGCCAAGCGCTCAAGCGGTAATGCTGGGCACGGAGCAAATCGTCCAAGAAATCGAAGCTCTCGGCTTGTGACGGACTGCCGCAAAGATCAGCCAGCGCTTGCTCCAAGGCCGACCGTGAGTCGCCCTCGAACGCGATGCACTCGCGCAGTCGATGTTGCAAGCGGCGGGCATCGACTCGATAGCTCTCGAGCGCCGTCGGCTGCTCCCAGGCCGTATCATCGAGCTCGGCGAACGCTATGCTGAGCTCTCGCAGTTCCTCGGCTTGTGCCGGTCTAATCTTGTCTTCGAGCAGCTCGGCGAGGCGTCTGAGCACCGTGCCGAGGGACTTTGGCCGTAAGGGCAGGTTGCGATTGCCGGCCCTCAGCCGGATCGCCTGGCCGTCGAAATGCAGCGAAAAGTAGCCACGCTCGAGGCAAATTCCGTACTGATCCGGCAAGATCGGTAGCAGCAACTTGTGGGCGAGCGTCTCCTTGGGTGGTTGCCAGTCGATGTCGAAGAAGTCGGCTCGCTCGGAGGCTTGCCCGTGTTCGAGCACGTCTTGCCAAGACTGGTTCCCATCGGTGCCGACGCCCATGTGATTCGGCACGAAATCGACGATCAGCCCGAGCTGCTGCGCCTTGAGTGCTTCATTCAACGCTTCGAAGCCTGCCTCCCCGCCGAGCTCGGGATTCAATCGATCGTGATCCAAGACGTCGTAGCCGTGGGTGCTACCGGGGCTGGCTTCGAAAATGGGTGAGACGTACAAATCCGAAATACCGAGCTGCTTCAAGTACGGGACGATCCGCGCGGCGTCCCAAAAACCGAAGCCCGCGTGGAGTTGCACGCGATACGTGGCGGTCGGAGTGCGCATGCTCACGAAGCACCCGCGCCGGGCCGATCGATGACCGCCAACAGTACCGCGCTCGATGCGGGCAGCTCGAACCGTCCGCTGCTCTCCGGCCATGCCTCGCTCGCCAGCAGCGTCCGCGTATTCGCGGGCGAGTGTCCGATGATTTCCGAGAAAGAGCGCGCAGCTCCGGGATTGAACAGCAGCAAACGACGGCCGCGCGGACCCTCGCGCAGCACCCACAAACAATCGTGGGCGACGCCAACGCTGGTTCGCGTAGGAACTTGCAACACTGGATCGGTCCGCCGAAGTTCCAATGCGCGGCGATACAAGCTGAGCGTGGCTTGGTGTTCGCCGACGGCTGCCTCCGACCAATCGAGCTTGCTGCGCATGAAGGTCGACTTTTCCTGAGGATCCGGGATTGCCTCGACGGTCGCCTGAAATCCGCTGAAATGGCCGAATTCTTTGCGTCGCCCGTCACTCACCGCGCGACCCAGTTCGCCGTCGTGGTCGCTGAAGTACAAGAACGGCGAGCTCGCTGCCCATTCTTGGCCCATGAACAACAGCGGAGTCGCGGGCAAGAACGACAAGAGCAGCGTGGCGGCTCGAAACGCGGCAGTGCTGCTCAACAGCTGCAGCCGTTCGCCCTGCGCGCGGTTACCCACCTGATCGTGATTCTGCAACGCGAACAAGAAGCGACTCGCGAGCACGCCCTCTGTCGATTTTCCGCGCGGCGGCGCGCTGCCGGGCATGGTTTGCCCTTCGAACAACTGGCCGCGTTCGATCACTCGCGCGAGCTCGGTCAAATCGCCGGTGAATGTTCGATAGTAGCCCTCCCGTTCGTGGGTCAGGAGCACGTGCATCACGTGATGAAAATCGTCGCTCCACACCGCATCGATGCCATGGGCCAAGAGCGTTCGGGGATCGTTTCGGTTGTCCTCGGCAATCAGCACGGCGGGTGGCTCGCAAGCGCGCGCGATCTGCGACATAGCGTGGAGAATGTGGGGGTCGCCGCCGGGTTCGAGTTCTTGGGTTGCATCCAGTCGAAGACCATCGATGCCGATGGCATTGAACCAATACGCGGCGTTGCTCAGTACGAGTCGACGAAACGCCGGCTTTTCGAGGGCCGGGGCTTGGCCCCATGGGTTTGTGCGCTGCGCATCGAAGTAGGAGCGGGAGAACAGGGGCAGCGCGTTGCCAGCGGGGCCGAGGTGGTTGTACACGACGTCGAGTACGACGCTGAGCCCGTGACCGTGTGCCGCGTCGACGAATGCGCTGAGCTCTGCAGGTCCGCCATAGCCGGCGAACGGAGCAAACAAGCCAACGCCGTCGTAGCCCCAGCCGCGTCCACCGGCGAACGTAGCGACCGGCATCAACTCGACGACGGTCACACCGAGTGCGCTGAGATAGGGTAGGCGTTCGAGCGCGCTGGCGAACGTGCCCTCGGGCGTGAAGGTGCCCACGTGCAACTCGTAGAATACCTCGTTGCGATCGAAATCGATGCGGCGCTTGGGATGGTTGCGTGGTGGCAGTGTGACCAATACTTGCGCGGGGCCATACACCCCGTACGGCAATGCGCGTGCGTAGGGATCGACGGCGAGCTGCCCATCGATCCGGAAATCATACAGGCTGCCAGGCGGAAGGTCGGACACGAACGAGGAAAAAAAGCCCGCTTCGGCCTGCGGCACGAGCGGGATCTCGAGCGCAATTCGCCCGGGCTCGGCGTAGATCACCACTGAAACCTCGCGCGCGTGGTCGCTCCAAGCCCTGAAGCGCACGCCCCTCGATTCCACGTGCGCGCCGAGGGAAGCCCCCTCGGCGAGGGTCATGTGCGCTGCCTTCGGAGGAACAGCTTCAACGACGCTGCCGCCAGCGTGGTCTTCTCTCCGCCCAGACGTCGCTCGTCTGCGTGATCGTTGGCGGTATCGATCAGAAGCTCCCATTTCCGGTCGTCCTTCTCGAACGGCAAGGAAAAGTCGATCGGCTCGCCATGCGAGTTGACCAACAGCAAAAAATCGTCGTCCCTGATCGGGTTGCCTTCGCCGTCCGGTTCGTCGATGCCCTCGCCCGCGAGGAACACGCCCAGAGAGCGGGTCTCGGAGTTGCTCCAGTCTTCGTCGGACATGTCGGCTCCGTCGTGACGAAACCAGAGGATGTCGCTGATTTGCGAGCCGCGCAGCGGTCGGCCCTTGAAAAAGGTGGCACGGCGCAGCACGGGGTGTGCACGGCGCAGAGCGGTCAGCTTCTTGGTGAAGCCGAGCAGATCGCGGCGTTCGTCGTCGAGCTGCCAATCCAGCCAACTGAGCTCGTTATCCTGACAATAGGCGTTGTTGTTGCCTTGTTGAGTGCGCCCCCGTTCGTCGCCGTGCGAGATCATCGGAGTGCCCTGCGAGAGCAACAGGGTGGCCAGGAAATTGCGCTGCTGCTTGGCGCGGAGGGCGCGGATTTTCGGGTCGTCCGTCGGGCCCTCGACGCCGCAGTTGAACGACAGATTGTTGTCGTTGCCGTCCTTGTTGTCTTCGCCATTGGCTTCGTTGTGCTTCTGCGAGTAGGAGGCGAGGTCTGCGAGCGTGAAGCCATCGTGACAGGTCACGAAGTTGATGCTCATGTACGGATTGCGTCCGTCGTTCTCGTAGATATCGCTGCTGCCGGTCAGACGATAAGCGAGCTCCGATGCCGAGCCGCCGTCACCCCGCCAAAACGAGCGCATCGCGTCGCGGTAACGGCCGTTCCACTCTGCCCAACCGATCGGAAAGTTGCCCACCTGGTACCCGCCGGGCCCAACGTCCCAAGGTTCGGCGATCATCTTGATTTGACTGAGCGTCGGATCTTGATGAATCAACGTGAAGAAGCTGGAGAGCTGATCGACCTCGTGCAGTGACCGCGCAAGCGCGGCGGCGAGATCGAAGCGGAACCCATCGACGTGCATGTCCAACACCCAATATCGGAGTGAATCCATCAGCAGCTGAAGCGTCTGCGGATGACGCACGTTGAGCGTATTGCCGGTACCCGTGTAGTCCATGTAGTAGCGGGCATTGTCCTCGACCACCCGGTAGTAACTCGGATTGTCGATGCCGCGGAACGACATCGTTGGTCCGAGGTGATTGCCTTCCGCGGTGTGGTTGTACACCACGTCCAAAATTACTTCGATGCCGGCCGCATGCATGGCACGCACCAGTTGTTTGAATTGGTTGACCTCATCGCCCAACGCTCCGCCCGAGCGAAAGCGTGGATCCGGGGCGAAAAAGCCGATTGTGTTGTAGCCCCAATAGTTGCGCAGTCCCTTGTCCAAGAGATATTGGTCATCCACGAACGCGTGGATGGGCATCAACTCGAGCGCGGTAATACCGAGCTCCTTCAGGTAGTTGATGATCACCGGTTGGCACATCCCGAGGTACGTGCCCCGTAGTTCCTCCGGTATTTCGGGGTGCTGAATGGTGAGCCCGCGCAGGTGGGCCTCGTACACGATCAACTCGTGGAAAGGCAGGTTCGGGTTCTCGTCGCCGCCCCAGTCGAAGCGCGGATCGACCACCAGCGACAGCGGGGCGCCCGTCGCGTCCGCCTCGCTGATCGCCAAATCTTCCTCGTTTTGATTGCCGTCATAGGCAAAGGATCCGGCTTTCCAATCTTGCATGCCGGATAGGGCTTTGGCGTACGGATCGATCAAGCGTACGTGGGGGTTGAAGCGCAGCCCGCGCTCCGGATCGTACGGCCCGTGCACGCGGTAGGCATAGCGTTGTCCAGGTTCTATGCCCGCCAAGTAGCAGTGCCAGACGAAGCCGGTGCGCCGTTTGAGCGGGACGCGTGACTCTGTCCCGCTCTCGTCGATCAAGCAAAGATCGACCGCCGTCGCATGCTCCGAGAAGATCGAAAAGTTGACCCCCCGTTCGTCCCACGTCGCCCCGAGTGGATAGGGGTTACCCGGTTTCTCGTTCACGTCGATTCCTCTTTTTAGTAACTAAACCGTGGTGGTTGCGAGAAGCGGCCGGGTTGCGCGAAGTTAGAAGGCGCTCGACCCCGAGAAACCGCTCGGAGTGGTGTTGAACCCCGCGCTGCCGAAAGGATCGCCCGTGCTGGAGCCGCCGACGCCGAAGGGATTGCCACCGCCGTTACCGTTGCCACCTACCTCGAATTGACCAGTGCCGCCGTTGGCAGCCGTGTTGAATGTGCCGCTAGCTCCGTTCGCTGCAGCGCCCCCGTTCGGATTACCGGGTTGTCCGCCATTGCCTGGACCATTGCCGTTGCTGTTTCCGCCTTCATCCACGATGACCGGGCCCGTGGGGGCCCCGATCGGCGGACCGTGGTCGCTATCGGCCCCACACGCGAGAGCGCAGCGTGCAAGCGTGGCGTATAGCGTCAGACGCGCGAGTCGCTGAATTGCGAAGTGTCTCATTGGGCCACCTTTCGACGGCGTTCATTCGAGCGCCGCATGGTTTGCTCACGGCTGCTGCAAAATTGATACCGCTCTCCCCGGTGGGTCGCCCTTTGGGAACCGCGAAGTCCAGCCGCGACTAGCCGAGGCGACCTTCGACGATCGCGGCGTTGGCGGTCATCGCCATCACCCGACCAGAGTCGGCGATCATGCTCACGAACGGCGCATCCCAGCTGCGCTCGGACCAAGCGGGGCGCCACGCCTCAGCCAACCGCGGATCGCGCGTCCAAAGGGTACCTAGACTTGCCACCCATTCACGGTCCAGCACATCGAGCGCGCTCGCCGAGAGATCAGGGGCGCCGGGCACGATGGACACGGTAGTGACCTCGCCTTCGGTGCGAAGGGCCGTGCCGTCACTGCCGACGATCAAGCCCAAGCAACGCTCGACGCTGCTCGAACCACTGACGAAGGCACGGATTGCCGGCGTTTGCAGGAACCTCAGCTCCCAATCCAAAGGCGAGTAGAGCGCCGCGAACGCGCCGCCCTGCACCAGGCGGCCGCACACCAACCAGCGAGCGTCGTCGAAGCGCAGCACGGATGCCACATTCTGCACGCGGTCGAGCGGCAGTGGCTTGAGCCAACGCCGACCCGACATGGCGAGCAGCGCCGGAGGCAACCCGGGGCGGCGGCCGACCGCCACGACCAAGTCATCGAAGATGCCACTGGCATCGAGTAGCTCGAGGTTCGGATCTGGAGTGCTGACTAGTTCGCGCAGGCCATCCGAGCCGAACACGGCCAATGTTCCGCCCGAGCCGCCGATCAAAAAGCCGCCCGCTTCATGGCGACGGGCGAAGGTCATACCGCGGGGGATGCGAGCCAAAATGCTCTTCGCGCCCAGCCAGGAATCGCCGTTCCAAAACAGTGGGCCGCGCGGGGTCAGCGCGAAGCAGCGGCCATCCGTGTCCCAAGCGGCGCTTTGTATCACCAAGTCGTCGTGCGGGCGGTGTTTCACGATCCAACGCCAGCCGGCCATGTCCGAAGATGGGGACATGCTCTGAATCGTGCGCAAGAGTCGCCGGCTGGAAGTCGGCGGCGCAGGGCGATCGCTCAGCCAAGGCATGATCGCGGTCACCAAGGCCTCGGCTGTTTGGGGTCGATGCTCAACTGAAGACGCGGTGCCCCAAGCCAAGGCCGCGTCGATCGCGCGGCAAGCTTCCGCACGCTCCTTCAGCTCGGGGCACAACACTTTGCAATCGAGCACACTTTTCCGGGCTTTCGACCGCATTTGCTCGTATGCCTCGTAAGGCGTGGAGGCGTCGAAATAATGCATCCCGGTGAGCACGTAGTAGGCGATGCACGCAAGCGCGAAGACGTCGGTCTCGGCGCCCACGCCAGCGTCGAGCGCCTGCTCGGGAGCGGCATAGCCGACGGTGCCAAAGCCGACGCCGGCGAAGGTGCGGCCCAAGCCTTCGGGTCGCGCCAGACCGAAGTCGGAGATCTTGAACATCTCCGTCTCGCCGAATCCGCAGCAGAGCACGTTGCCTGGCGTCAGATCGCGATGGATCACCCCGACGCTGTGGATCTCCGAAATGCCGCTGGCCAAGCAGCGCAGGGCGTGCGTGGCGCGCATCGAATCGAAGGCATAGCCGGTCTTGGCGATCGAGTAGGTGACGCGATCCTCGAGCGTAGTGCCCTCGATGCCGCCATGCACGTATTCGATGGCGATCCACGGAGTGGGCGGCAACCCGAAGTAAGTCGTGCTGCCGGTATCGACGAAGCGCACCACGAACGGACTCGGCGGCACGCGCTCGTTCAGGCGTCCGAGCGCAATCGCCTCCTTTTGCGCGACCAATTCAGGTGATATGTCGGTCGAGCCGAAGGCGCGCCGAACGACCTTGACCACCACCGGTGAGGCGCCCTCGGGCGCTTCACGGCGCGCCAAATAGGCCGCGCCCATCCCGCCTTCGCCGACTTGGTGCTCCAGCACGTAGCGAACTCCCTGCTGCACGTCCGAGTCGATGTAGCGCCCGCTCAGTGAGGAGGGCGCGATGGAGACCGGGGACTCACTCACCGGATCATTTCTGCGCCGACTTTTCCGGCGCGTCCACGGCTAAGATTTGGCTGCCGCGCTTGCGCGGGAGCAAGGCTCGGAGTAGTCGCCCAAGGAACGCAGATGAACACGCCAATCGCGGTTTCGCTGAAACGGCGCCTGGTCGCGTTGGCCACTTGGCGCCGTCCTTCCTTTTTGATGCTGGCGGACAGCGCGCCGCTCGATCTTCGGATTGTGGGTCGTACGCTGCTGCACGCGGCTGCAGTGGGCGTCGTGGCCGGCTTGGCCGGCGCGGCCTTCTTCGCCGGTCTGGAGTACTTCACGCGCGCGGTTCTGGAAGAGTTGGCTGGCTACATCCCGCTCCGTGCGGACGGTGAGACGTTCGCGGCGGGCGGGGGCTTCCATACCTTTCGCCCCTGGCTGCTCGTGTTGCTACCAGGTCTCGGTGGGCTGGCGTGTGGGCTCCTCACTCGGCTGACACCCGAGATCCGCGGCGGCGGCGGCGACGCCATGATCGAGGCCTTCCACTACGAAGGCGGACAAATCAGGAGCCGGGTGATCTGGACTAAAGCGTTGGCTTCGATGTTTACTCTCGGCACCGGTGGTGCGGGTGGACGCGAGGGACCGACGATGCAGATCGGTGGCGCCTTGGGTACGTTGGTCGGACGAGTGCTGCAGGTGAGCGCGCGCGAGCGCCGCATTCTGATGGTCGCGGGCGTCGCCGCCGGCATCTCTGCGGTCTTTCGCACGCCGCTCGGCGCGGCGCTGCTCGCGGTCGAAGTGCTGTACCGTGATGGCTTCGAGTCCGACGCGCTGATCCCAGCGGTTCTTGCCAGCGTGGTCTCCTACTCGGTGATCATTTCCATCTTTGGTCAGAGCACCCTTTTCGCGCATGTACCCCGCTATCCGTTCGTGCCGGCGCATTTGCCGCTGTTTCTGCTGCTTGCGCTGCTGATCGCGGCCGTGTCGGTCGGCTTTCTGAATGTGTACCAGGGCCTGGGCCGCTTTTTCCGAGCTTTGCCAGTGCCCGGCTGGGCGCAGCCCGCGCTCGGTGGCCTGCTGCTCGGCGTGTGTTGCACGCCCGTGATCATCTTGGTCGGAAACCATTTGCACGCGCCCGGCCAGGGGCTCGGCCTGCTCGGGGGTGGCTACGGGGCAGTGCAGATGGCCATCTCGGGCTCGCCTTGGTTGCCGGACGGTTGGGCGGCGGTTGCCTGGCTCGTCGCGCTCGGCCTCGCCAAGTTGATTGCCTCGTCGATCACCATCGGCTCAGGCGGCAGCGCGGGTGACTTTGCGCCCTCGTTGGCGATCGGCGGGCTCCTGGGCGGAGCGTTCGGGCGCGCTGCCGGGCTCTTGTTTCATGACCCACGGATCTCTTACGGCGCCTTCGCGCTGGTCGGCATGGGCACGTTCTACGGGGGCATTGCCCACACACCGCTGAGCGCCCTCGTGCTCGTCTGCGAGCTCGCAGGCAATTACGATCTGCTCGTGCCGTTGATGTTGACGCAGGGCATCGCCTTCGTCGCGCTGCGCCGCCGCGCGCTGTACGGCTCTCAAGTGCCCACCCAGCGCGATTCACCGATCCATCGCGACGCACTCTTGCTCGATTTGCTGCGCGGCACGCGCGTGAGCGAAGTGATGCGCGTACCGGTGAGCCCGGTGTGCTTTCGCAAGCTGACCCCGTCGGGCGAGGTTTTGAAGCGAGTGGGGGAGGACGCAGACCAGGAGGTGTTCCCCGTGCTGGACGACGAGGCGCGCGTCGTCGGGCTAATCACGGCCAGCTTGCTCCGCGTCGTGTCCCTCGAATTTGCCGACACCAATTGGACGTTGGCCGCCGACCTGATGGAGCCCGTTGTCTCGGTGCGCATCGACGACGACCTGCGAACCGCGACCGAGCGCATGCTGAAACGTGGCTTACGTGAGCTGCCGGTGCTGGACGACGAGCAACGTCTGAAAGGCTTTTTGGACGAGTCCGAGATTGCCGAGGTCTATCTGAAGGCGGCATCTCGGGCCGAATCCGCAGATCGTACTTCTGCCCCGGCGCCCAAACCGCGCGCGGGTTAGCGGCGGCGCTCGCTGCGTTGCCCCACGCTAGCTCTAGCCGCGCTGCCGGAAATGAGCTCCTGCCAGCTAGCGCTGAGCACGACTTCTTGGTCCTGCAGCACGAGGGCCGTCCAAGACCCCGCCTCATCCCCACGCGAGAACAACAGCTCGGCGAGCTTGGGCGCGATCGACATCAGCGCGGAGCACAGCGCGCCGCGCTCCACGCAGCCCGCATAAAACGGGTCGACACCGCTGGTGCTAGGCGAGAGCGTCAGCTGCCGGAGCACCTGCACGGCGCGCGGGTGGCGCAAATCAGCGACTAGCCCGACGGGGCTCGCTAGCCCCTCTTGGCGTGCCAAGGCGTAGCTTTCGAGCAAGCGCCAACGCGCGCCATGCACGCAACGCCAAGCCTCGGGATGCTGTTCGGAGACCACCCGCATGGACTATGCGAGTCACGCGCTGCTGCCAAGCCTCGGACCTCTCGGCTCGGACATTTTCGAGTGCGTGCCGGCAGGCCGGTCATTCCGTTCAGCTGCAGCACAAAAGCTTAGCCAGATAGTTGCCCGAGCTGCGCCACAACCCCGTGCAATTGTCGGGGCGCTGTACTGTCGCGGGTGTGCGTTTGCGGTAACCATGCGAGGCGCTCGGGCGTACTCTCTGGCGTCACTGTCGCCGCCCTTGCCCGACAGTAGAGAGAAAGGAATCAACCAATGGCACCACGCTCTTATGCAAAGCCCTCGCCCGATGAGCTCCGCTCTCGCCTGGGTTCGCTCGAGTATGAAGTGACGCAGCACGATGCCACCGAGCCGCCCTTCCGCAATCGCTTCTGGGACAACCACGAGGCCGGGTTGTACGTTGACATCGTGAGTGGGGAACCGCTGTTCAGCTCCGTGGACAAGTTCGACTCCGGCACGGGCTGGCCGAGCTTCACGAAGCCAGTCGACGGGGAAAACGTCGTGGACAAGGCAGACATCAGCCACGGCATGAGGCGGGTCGAGGTGCGCTCCAAGCACGCCAACTCGCACTTGGGGCACGTGTTCGAAGATGGCCCACGTCCGACTCGGCTGCGCTACTGCATCAACTCAGCCTCGCTGCGCTTCATTCCCGTGGCCGAGCTCGAAGCGCAAGGCTATGGGGAATACCGCGCGCTCTTCGGTGACGCTCAAGCGACCCCGCAAGCGACGCTCGTCGATCACGACAATGCCTGCGCCGTCCCCGCGGCGGGCGAGGCCCCGAGCTGCGAGGCCACGGTAGAAGAAGCCGTCCTGGCCGGTGGCTGCTTTTGGGGCATGGAAGAAATCCTGCGACGAGTTCCGGGGGTGATCGAGACCACTGTCGGTTACGCGGGTGGCAGCACTGCAAATCCGAACTACGAGCAGGTCAAAACCGGCCGCACCGGCCACGCTGAGGCAATTCGCATTCTGTTCGATCCCAAGCGCGTCTCGTTCGAAGAACTGCTCGATGAGTGGTTCTTCAAGATGCACGATCCGACCACGAAGGATCAGCAGGGCAACGATCGCGGCAGTCAGTACCGCTCCGCGATTTTCGTAACCTCCGCCAAGCAGAGGGAAGTGGCTCAGCAGGCCAAGGAGCGCGCGCAAGCCAGCCGACGCTGGAACAAGCCGATTGTGACCGAGATCGTAGACGCGGGCCCGTTCACGCCCGCCGAGGACTACCACCAGAAGTACCTGGACAAGCACCCCGGCGGTTACACCTGTCACTTCATGCGGGACTGAGCATTTCGGCGGCGTCAGACGCGCGGCTCGCGGCCGCGCGTTTGACGTCGGGCGCAATGGTGGCGGACATGCCATTGCCTGCGCGCTCAACGACCTCGTGCACGAATGCGAGTTTGGCGATCACGCGCTCGGCCAGCACGAACGGATAGACGTCAGCCAGCCCCATCGAGCGGTTCAGACTGTTGAGGGCGACGGTGAGAGGCACCCAAGCGGCGATCAAGTCGTCGAACCTTTCGAAGTGCACTCGTCGCGCAGTCACGGGTTCGCTAGTGGCACCGCCAACGGGCTGGGGCTTCAACGCGACGCCGAAGCTTTGCGCCGTCTCCAAGGTGTCTACCATGTGCAGGTAGTGGGCCCATGTCTCTGCCCAATCCTCCCAGGGGTGCATGGTCGCGTACGCGCTCACGTACTCCTCGGCCCAGTTCTGCTTGGGTGACGCGTAGTGGCGTTTGACGGCCTCCGCGTAGTCCTCTTCCTCGTTGCCGAAGAGGGCGCGATAACCTTCCAAATGCGGCGTGCCTTTGACGAGGCGGTCCCAATAATAATGGCCGGACTCGTGTCGAAAGTGACCGAGGAGCGTTCGATAGCGCTCGCCCATCGCGACGCGGGTCTGCTCGCGCGAAGGTGTGTCGGCCTCTTTCATGTTGATGGTCACGAGTCCGTCGCAATGACCGGTCAGCACCTTCTCACCGTTTTCGCCATCGTTTTTGAACGCGAAGGCCAGGCCGCTCGCCGGTTTTTCCTGCTTGGTATCGAGCGGCAAGCCGAGCTCCAGCAGAGTGTAGACGAGGCGCCGCTTGGCGATCTCCAGGTTCTGCCAAGACAATAGGGCCGAAGCATCCGAAAGCTCCGGCGTAGATTCGTTCAGACGGCAGGCCAGGCAAAACTCGTTCGGGTCGTGCTCCGGGATGGCCCAATTGCAGACCGCGTGCTTCGTGTAGTTTGCACACAGTCGGTAGCGAGCGCCGGTAGCTACTGGGTCGAGCGCCAAGAAGCGCGTACCCGGCTCGCTCGTCGCGTCCGGTTCGAGCGCGCTCAAGACTCCGCGGTCCGAAAGATACGCAAGCGCATGGCCACAGCGAGTGCACTGCGAGTTCTCGAAGAAAGCGACGTGTTTGCACGCGGAACAGGTAAATATTTTCATGATTTTCTTTGGATAAAACGCCTGAATGGCTCGCCGCTCAGGGTGCGATGAACGTGCCGCAAGAGCTCGAGCATTTGGCGATGTCGTCCACGCAGGAGCCGTTGTCACCAATACAGTCGTGGCAATCGTCCAACTTGTTTTGCTTGTCGTCGCTGTTGCTAGCATCGCTTTCGCAGCGATCCTTGCAAGCGTCCACGTCGTAATTGGAGTTCGCACAATCGGCGTAGCGCTGGCAGACGTCGTGGCAGTCCCACTTGTTGGTGATCGGATCCGCGGCGCTGCAGGCAACGCCGGTCAACGACAAAGCGAGCCAAACGAACGAAAAGGACTTGATCATGCGCCCCCCTTTGCAGCGTGCGTGCCAACGGCGTGCCGCAGGCAATCGCGTGGTCCTCCGTGGCGAGCCGCACTCACCGGGCACAAATGAGCCCCACGGTGTGGCGTCCCGTCGCAGAAAGGCATGGTTCGTGCTCCGATAGCGACGGTGAACCGGCTGAACTCCTCAATCGTCAAGCGCTACTGGGGCCTGATCAAGCGCGTCTCCGACGAAGCCGCCGCCGACGACGCGGACATCGTGGCGGCGGGCCTGGCGTTTTACGGCATTCTGGGCCTCTTCCCAGCACTCCTGGCGATGGTCTCGCTGTACGGACTGATCGCGGATCCAATCGCGATTCAGCGTACGATCTACGGCGTCGCGCGCTCGCTACCCCCGGTCGGGCGCGACCTATTGCTCGGTGAGCTCTCGAACTTCATCGCGCGCGATTCCCGCAGCTTGAGCCTGGGCATGGTGCTGGGATTTTTGGCTGTGCTCTGGAGCGCGTCTTCGGCCATGGGCATGCTCGTGCGCGCCATCAACGTGGCCTACGACATCCCGGAGCGACATGGTTTCTTCAAACGCCGCCGCCTGGCCGTGCTCTTCACCTTGGCCGGGATGCTCGGCTTGTTCGTGTTGATCCCAGTGGTCGCCTTGCTGCCCAAGCTGCTCCTGTTCTTTCACATCGGAGGCGTGGTCGTGCTCTTGCGCTGGCCAGCCATGCTTTTAGTCGCTTGGCTGACGTTCGGGCTGCTCTATCGCTACGCTGCTCAGAAGAGCCCGCTGCCCAGCGTGCGCGCCGTGCTGCCCGGTGCCACGATTGCGGCGTTCCTTTGGGTATCGCTGTGCGCAGTGTACTCCGCGTATGTCGAGTACTTCACTAGCTTCAGCTCGACGTACGGCGCCTTGACGGGCGTGATCGTGCTGCAGTTTTGGCTATATATTTCGGCTTTGATCGTGGTTTACGGCGCGGAATTGAATGCCGAATTGGCCCGTCAACCGCTAGTGCAAAAGCAACAGGGCTTGCCGCTCGTCAAGGACGTCCCGCTCGGTGCGGGCATTCCACCCAAGCACAAACGACGGACCCCGCGAGGCGCCTGAGCCGCTCCCCGCGTCGGAGCGATGATCAGGCGCCGACGCGGGGTCGGAGCTTCACGGCAGCCCTCGCTCACGAAGTCGAGTTGCTAGTGTGGTGCTGTTCGAAGGCGCCGATCTTGTCGTTGATTTTCTCGTTCACGCGGCCCTTCACGTCGTCCAGGCGGTTCTTCACGTCGTCCAGGCCGTCCGAAAGACGAGCGCGCAATTCCTCGCCCGAGCTCGGCGCGAGCAGGAGGGCTGCGCCGGCGCCAACCGCTGCGCTGACCGCCACCAAGCCCAACGCGGGCAGGGCGCGCGAGAACGCGCTCGGTCGGCGCTCCAGACCCACTACGCCGAGGATGTCGTTCCACTCGACGCCGCCGATGCTACGCGCGAACTTCGCGGCCTGCTGAGCCCCAATGAGCGAGCCCAAAGTCCACAACGCTTTGCTGATGTTCCGGTTCATTGTAAAAGCTTCCTTCCTGAATCTGGGTTACCCGCACCCTTGGGATGCGGACCAAGACTCAGCAAGCTGCGTGCCACGCCGGCGCATGATTTCCGCGGGCTTTTGTCGGAAGTACGTCGGCCTCACTGACGCAAGCTGCCCCACTGCGACAGTCGAGTGTGACGTCTCGGAGACTGCGATGGGGCGCGATCAGTAACGCTTACGCCACACGAGATCGATACCCGAGGCTCCGTGATCGCCGGTCAAAGTGGTCAGCGACCAATTGCGGTGGATCAGAAAGTCCAAGCTCAGGAAGGTCATGTCCGGCGGCTGGCCCGGGATCTGGCCGAGCGAGCGCGTGAGCTTCGCCGACACCTTGGCTGAAAGTTGCAGCACGAGCTCGGGACGCGCGGTGCCCGTGCTGGTGTCGATGCGCGTGCTGACGTCGAGGTCAGAGATGTTGGAGAGCGCCTTGTTGAGACCTTGAGTCGCCACACCACCCACCGCGCCGACCGCCGTGGCCGCGTCACTTCCACCGCCACCGCCCAGCGAACCATCGGCCGACCCGGTCAAGAGCAAGCTGAGGATTTGGTCCCGGGTGAGGGGTGGCTCGGAGCGCAGCGTGACCTTTAGCTTGGCGGCAGTACCGCTGGCCTCGGCGTACACTCGATGACGATCTTCATCCGGCGAGTCCCAACGCGCGGTGGCGACGATCGTGGGATTGCCCGGTTCACCCGAAAACGTGACGACCCCGCTCTCGATCTCGAACTCTTTGCCGGAGACATCCAGCTTTCCGCTCTTGACGCTGATCTGTCCTTCGACCGTCAGCGGGTCGCCGAGCACCAGCTGCAAGCGGCCGCCCAATTGGATCTTGGTACTGTCGCCCTGCTGGACCCAAATTTGGCTACCCAAGTTCAGATCGACCACCATCGGACTCTCGTTCTTCGCCGGATCCTCTTCCTTGAGCGGCTGAAGTGGCAAAGTGACGAAGTCTCCGTCCCGTTGCCGTGTGCCGACGCGCACGCCCTTCGCCGGATCCAGATTCTGCAGGTCCTGAGTGCCCGCGTCCGGCATGCGCACGTGTAGTTCGGATATGTCCACGGACAGCGCTTGAGAACCTTTTGTCTGACCCGGGCGCAGCTTGACGTCGATCGCGCCGTAAGTCTCACCGATCTCCGTTCCCGCCAGCGACAGCGATACCTTCTGGGCTTTGGCGATCCGTAAATGGGCATCTGCGCCGGTCAGCTCCAGGCCTTCGAAGCGCGCTTCTCCCGTGACGCTGAGCCTGCCCGCAGTGGCGCGCGCGTCCAGCTCTTCGAGCTTGGCTTTGCCGGGCTCGAGCGTTACCCGAGCTTTGATCTGATCGAAGCGCTGCCCCACGGCGGCCAATTGCGCGACGCCATCGCTCAGATCCACGTGACCGTCGAGCTCCGGCGCTCCGCCGCGGAAGTGCGCGTTCAGGTTCCCGTTGAGTCGCCCGTCGAGGTCGCCGAGCACCGACGTCAGCAACGGAGCGAAGGCGGCCAAGCGCAATTCGCGAGCTCGCAATTGTGCGTCGGCCGGCATGCGCACGGCGGGAACGAGGCGCGCGCCCCAATCCAAGCCCGAATGCCCTTCGGCGGTCGTGGTGCCGTCCTTGCCTTCGACGGTCAGCTTCGCGTCCGCTTTGCCCTTCTGCACCGAGACCTCGGTGTGGATCCGACCGAGCTCGTTGTTTGCCAATTTCAGCGACCGCACGTCCAGATTCATCTCCAGCGTTGCGTCGGTGCCGAAGTGCTCCAGGGTGATCTTGCCCGTGAGCGCTCCGGCCACTTGGCTGGTGCGCGCCGGCGGGACGAGGCCAATCGGGAAGCCATCGAAGGCCAGGTGCGCGTTGGCCTCGAGCGGCGGTGTTTGCTCAGAGGTGCGATTGAGCCAGTCATTGATCGCGGTTTGGAAGTCGATGTCGACTGTCGCGATGTCCCTTCCGTGAGCGCGCGCGCTGCCGGTGAGCTTGCCGCGCGCTGCCTCGTAGCCGCCTTGGAATGCCAGATCCAGCTTTGCACCTTTGTCGTCGGTCTGTTGAAAATTCGTGACCTTACCGCTGAGCGCAAGCTTGGGCGCGTTCAATGTCCCTTCATAGCTCAGATCGGCAGTCGCAATCCCCTTCAACGCCGCTGGGCGTACCTCCACCGGAAGCTTCTGCAGATCCCTCGGTGGCAGGCTCAAGTTTGCGCGGAGCGGTATTTCTCGCCACTGACGGCTGAGCTCACTCACCACCGTGGTCATGCGCGGCGTCACCTTGCCCTCGATGCTGAGCGCGAGGAGCCTGCCCTGCACGTCGCTGATGCTCGCGGCAAGTTCGGTTTCGCCGGTCTCTGCGTGAGTCACGTCCAGATCGACGTCGATGCCTTTCACGGCCAGGGGCGCCGTATCGCGCGCCTCGGCTAGGGTCGTGATCGTCCTGGTCGTCGTGCGCTTGCCGGCGAGCTGCAGCTTGTCGGTCGCGACGTGTAGGTGAATGGTTGGCAACCCCGTGCTCACCCGTTGGCGCTCGATGGCGACGTCGTATTTGACCGTGCCCAGGGCGCGGTCGAAGGGCAGCTCGACGCTGGGCGGAATCAGCTCACTCAGATCTTTCAGGCGCACTTGTCCGTCGATGGCCACCTTGCCCGTAGCGCGCGCCGGATCGAGGTTTTGCAGATCGATCCCGTGCAGCTCTTGGAAATCGAAATTCAGCCGACCCAGCTGCTTCAAGTCAGCCTGAGCAGTACCGTTCAAGCGATCCCGTTCGAGGTCGAAATCAACGTTGAGCGATCCACCCGTAACGCGATTGATTGTCAGGTTGTCGCTGCGAGCCCTGAGACGGGCTCGCACGTCGCCCGCCCGGCGCTCGTAGTTCGCGCTGACGGTCACGGTGCCGGACTTGAGCACGGCGTTGGCATCGGCCAAGCGCCACAAGCGCGCCAGATCGAGATCGTAGGTCTGCGCGTACAGGCTTTCCAACGTCGAGCCGTAGACCAAGGACACGTCCGCTTTGCCGGCCCCTTGCAGATGCAGCCCCGTCACGCGCGTGCGCCCATCGAGGATTTGCACGCTCTCGGCTGCGATCGCCAGGTTGGTGTCGCCTTGATGAAGGTTGATGCTCGGGTGATCGACGAGCAGTCCGCGGTCATTGGAGATGATGGTGGTGATGTGGATCTGACGCTCGGGTGCCGCCGTCACCAGCGCGGCACTGAAAGCCAGTCGCGACAACGAACCTCGAGCGCCAACCTTTGCCTCGCTGAGGTGCTGGCCGGAAATCAACGCGTCCTTGACCGTCAGGTATACGTCCGCGTTGGGGTGGGGCAGCGCGCCGCCGACCGTCGCGCGTAGATCGAGGCGGGCGACTTGGTTATCGGCTTGTTTGAGCTCGCGCAGCTGAGCGTGGATATTCGCGGTCACGCTCCGATCTTCGACCCGATACGTGCCTTGCGTGTCGATTTGACCTCTGCCGCGGCTGAGCGACGCGAGCCGCGAAAGACGCGGCGCGTCGTGCAGCACGGTCCCCGTGCGGAACTCTACGGTGGTCTGTTTGCTTTGACTGACCGTGGCATCGAGCGAGGTTTGGGCGCCGGGCTCGGCGATCTCCGCGTGTGCCTCCACGCGATTGCGTTGGGCTCGAGCGTCGCTGTCGAACGTTCCGTTCGCGGTGATCGCAGGCAGCGCCTGGGC
This sequence comes from Pseudomonadota bacterium, assembly GCA_037200885.1. GTDB lineage: Bacteria > Myxococcota_A > Polyangia > Polyangiales > Polyangiaceae > PMG-095. The sequence continues at coordinate 508,223 of JBBCIN010000002.1, read as the reverse complement.
GGCGATCACTGAGGGTTGGCTAGCGAGCTCGAAAGTCCCCGTGATCGGCCCGACCTTGGGCGCGCGCAGTGCGGCGCGCAACCTGAGATCGAGCTTCGATGCAGGGGCGCTGCGCGTCAGCTCTGCCAAGTCCAGATCGTGCGTTCGTACGTTGGTTTGTGCCGTCAGGTCGTCGGCTAGGTTCAGATCGAAATCCCCATCGACCGTGCCGCGGCCCACGCCGAGTGAAAATGCGCCGTGCAGCTTCGGCAATTTTCCTTGTGCCGACGCCGATAACGTCGCGGGCGAGCGCAGTTCGAGGCCTGGTACCTGCTTCTGCACGGTCGCGGGCGGAATGTCGCGCGCCTCCAAGCTGGCGGTTAGGTTGGAGTCCAAGTAGCTCGCGTCGAGCACCACCGGCACTTGCGCGGCCGAACCCTGATAGTGGGCGCGCGCAGCCATCGGCTTGTCAGCCGCCGCCGGGATCTCCAGTGACGCTTGCAGATCGCCAACCGGATCGACGCCCTGCGGTAGGCCGCGCGCGATCAGTAAAACCTTCTTGAAGGCGATCTTGGTCGCGACGTCGTCCGTGCGCAGGGTCGCCAGCGCATTCTTCAACTCCACATCGAGCGGAGGGGTGCTGGTCAGTGAGCCGTGCGCCCATACGTGATCGACCACTGCGCGGTCGATGATCACGACGGTGCCCGGGCCTGAGCTCGGGGCGCTGGGTGTCTTCGGCAAAAAGGCGTCCGCCAGGGTCGGGCTGCCCGACCCATCGTCGATCAGCACGGCCTCGACGTGACGCAGCGTGGCTCCAGTGATGTGAATCGTCAACGGTTTCGACTTCTCGGTCAGCGCGGCCCACACGATCGTCGGCACACTGAGCTGCGCGCCGAGACCGTGAATATCGAGTACGCGGTGGCCGGCCGGGTCGAAGACCTCCGCGTCTGCAGCGGCAATGCCCGATAGGCCCACATTACCGATTCCGTGCAGCACCAAGCGTCCCTTGAAGGTGCCGTCCAGCGCTGCATTGACGCGAGCCACTACGAAAGTTCGGACGGCGGCGATGCGCAACGAGAACAACAGACCGGCTACCAGGGCCACGACCAGCCCCAGCAGCGCGCCGAAGGCGATTGCGGCGCGCTTCGCGTAGCGACGCAGCCTGCTCGGCTTGGTCATCCGGGCGTCCATTAGAATGCCTCTCCAATACCGAACGAGAGCGCCATCGGAATACCAAATGTCGTGTTCGGAATGCCCTCGTCCTTTGCGCCGGCCGGCGCCTGCAAGCCCGGCACGCGATAGCCTGCGTCCAAGCGGATCGGCCCAACCGGCGTGTCATAACGAAAGCCAATGCCCACGCTCAAGTGAGGTCGGTTCAGGCGAAAGTCCACGTGTTTGGGCGACACGTCCGCGGTGTCGGTGAAAAACGCGCCGGAAAACGCGCCCGAAATTGGAAAGCGCAATTCGAGCGACGCCTCCCAGAGCGTGAAGCCGCCAAGTGGCAGGTTGCAGTTCGGGTCCTCGGATTTTTCCGTGCAATTGGTGTTGGCCAATGTCGAGGTCGCCTGCGGCACGAGGCCGTGCGGGCCGATCTCGCGCAGCGCGTAGCCTCGATTGGACCCGAGTCCGCCGGCGAAGAAACCGCGGAGGAACATCAGCTGGATGTCACGGACCCAGCCGGGGCGCACCGCAGGATCATCCTCGTAGTTTGCGCCGTTCGCCGTGGCCTCGATCGTATCGCCGTAGTTCTGTGCGAATAAAAGCCCGACGTTTAACCGTGCCGCGAGCGTCCACTTGCGAGAAAGTGGTAAATATCCGCGAACCTCGCTGGTGGTCTTCACGTCGACGGCGCTGCCGCCGACCCCCGCAACCTGAAAGTCCGTGCTCACGTAACCACCCTCGTGCGGGTGGATCTGCTGATCGCGCAGATCGAGTGCCAAAAATAGTCTCGGGTACGAGATCACGACCGGATGTAGATCCGGGTCCAACGTGCCCAGGTACATGAACGGGCGGTCGTATTGCACCGTGTGCGAGATCGAACCGTACAAGCGCAAGGAGTTGAATGAGCGGTCGAGGCCGGCGCCGATGCGAGCATCATCGTAACCGAGCACTTGGTCGCTCACTTCTTTGGATTGGTAGATGACCGGCGCTCGGCTGCCTTCGACCTGAGTGAAGAAGCTAGTCCGAGGTTCGAGGAACCCCGGCTGTCGGAACTGCCCGTCGAGCTTGAACTTCGGCAGCAGGTGGCGTGGCGTTTGGAACGTGGGGAAGCGCGTCGGGTACAGCACCACACCGGGCTTTACTTCGAAGCTGATGCTGCGCAAGCCGCCGAAGAAATTCCGATGCTCCCAACCGCCGACCAAATGCAAATCGCTTTGCAATGAATCGATCAGTGCGCCGCCGCCCACGTGAATCGCCTTCAACTTAGCGGTCTCGACGGTGACCTTGATCGGTATCGTCGGGTTTTCCTGGCTAGCTCCGTTTTTGTCCAGCGTGGGTGTGATCACGACCGAGCTGAACACGTTCAGATCGAGGAGCGCGCGCTCGGCCAAGTCCAGCTCGGTGCGGGAATATGGCTTCCCTTCAGTGAGATCCAGCGCCCGTCGCACCGGCTCCTCGGGAACTTTGCCCAGGCCGACGATGGTGACTTTGCCGATTTTTGCCTTCGGCCCGAGCTTGACGAAAAAACCAACTGCGACGCGATTTTTCGGCAGATCGACGTCGGCCGCGCGTTGCACGACCGCGTAGGCGTAGCCCTCGTCCTCGACCGCGTGTTGCAGTTGCTCTGCGGCCTTGCTGAAGCGCGCTTCCTCGAAAGGACGGTCGCCTGCTCGAGCGGTGCAACCTTCTTTGCCACAGATTTGGCGCTTGATTCGTTTGGTGATCCGCTGGGCGCGGTCTTCCGGAAAACTCTCGAGGCCGTGCACGTCCACGCGAGCCGGCAGCATGGGCTCGCCTTCTTCGATCCGAATGTCGACGCGGACCTTGTTCGACTCGACGAAAAAAACGCGGCCGGCGCGCGCGCGTGCGTGGTAATAGCCGACCGCGCGGTAGTAGCGCTCGATGCGCTGCAGATCGCGTTCCAAAACGAAGCGATCGAAGACGCTATAGTCGTAGACGACTCCCCGAAACAAACCGAGGAATTTCGGACTGCTCGTGGTCGCCATTTTTTCACGCAGGTCGTCCGCGTCAATCACATCATTCCCGGACAGCTCGACCGACTTGACCGCTGAGCGGCCCGCGGGAACCGTTGTACAACCGACGCTGAAGAGCAGCGAAATGAAGCTGAAAACAAGTACAAGCCCAAACGCGCGCGCGGCTCGAAGGCCGGCGCGCAGCAGCAAGCCAATCACTCTCACCGCAGTGCAAACAGTGCGCCAGCCTGGCGCAGTTCCTGCTTTCCGCCGTGCACATTGCTCGTGACCCATCCGCTTTCGCACAGCCTATACGCGTGTCTGCTCGCGTGCGCTGCCTGTTCCACTTCGTTGCCTGAACCGTTGCCCGCGCGGCAACCTCGCCCGGAATACCTGCCGGTGCCTTATCCGCCCCCAGCAGCCTTTGCTGAAGTGGTGCCTCCCGCGCCGCGCAACCGCGATGCCCTTTGGGTCGACGGTCATTGGGCCTGGCGTGGCGGGACGTTCGTTTGGGAGCGCGGCGGCTGGGTCGCGCCGCCGGCCGGTTCGCGCTTCGCCCATTGGCGCATTCGCTACGCGCAGGACGGCACTCTGATGTTCGCAGAAGAGGTTTGGTACGACGCTCAGCTCAAACCGATCGCGAGCCCCAAGAAGCTCGTCGATGCGTTCACCCCGCCGAACGAGCTGACGCCGGAAACCCAGCACGGCTTCTGATCGCTCGCGGATCCGAATTAATGACCAAGACAAAATGCCGGCGGGCGCGCGCGTTTTGAACCGCTCGCGCCCGCTGAGCCGAACTGCCGGTCTGCTACTTGTTCGGACTGTCCGACGTCACAGCGCGCGCGCCGTTCGCCACGATGATTTCCACGCGGCGATTGTTGGCGCGGCCTTCGGGTGTGTCGTTGCTAGCCACCGGGTTAGCCTTGCCCTTGCCGACCGAGGTGATCTTATCCGAGGGCACGCCCTTGCTGACCAGGTAGGCGCGCACTGATTCCGCGCGGTCCTTGGATAGCTTCTGGTTCGTGGCATCCGAGCCCACCGAGTCTGTGTAGCCCTCGACGACCATCGGCTTCACGTCACCTTGATCGTTGAGCGCAGCGGCGACCTGATCGAGCTGATCGCGTGCGGCCGGGAGCAGTTCCGACTTGCCTGTAACGAACAACACCTGACCCGAGAGCGTGATCACGGTGCCGCGGGCTTCTTCCTTGACCTGCGCGATCTTGTTCAAGCTCTCCATCGCGCGCGCGGCGCGTGCCTCCGCTGCGGCGAGTCCGGCCTGCGTCTGCACCAGTTGCGAACCGAGCTGATTTACTTGGCTTCGCTCCGCACCGAGCTGGGAAACCGCGGAAACACGCAGCTTGTCTTGCAGCTCCGTATAGTGAGCGGCGGAGGCGTCGGTCTGTTGCTTGGTCCTCGCGTTGTCTCCCAAAGCCAGGGCCAATTCCGCACGACGCTGCGCGACGTAGGAATAGCTGCGCTCTGCGTCCGACTGCGGGTCTTTGTCGTGCACTGCCTCTGCCTTGTCGAGCGCCTGCTTGGCACTCAGCACGCTATCGGGCACGAGCGAAGCCGACGGGTCCGTGCGGGCACGGTCATAGGCTTGGCGAGCGCTTACGAGCTCGGGCGTGGGGGTGGAAGCCGCACACGCAGTGGCCGCGAGGAAACTGGAGACAACCGCAATCGTCGAAATTTTCATGATTTAAACTCCTGCTCTAGTTCTGCCAAGGGTCATTGCGCCTGTTTCAACAGGCCGTCGATCTTGGCCTGAGCGTCTTGTGCCTGCTGTTTTTCGGTGGTCCCCCGTGCCAACGCGAGTGAGAGATCCGCGTCGGACTGCGCTTGATTGAGCAGCAAGCGCGCGCGATCGTTGTCGCTGTCGTCCATCGCCTTTTGCGCGGAAGCCAGCTCATCGTTGGCCATCTTCAAGTGCAGCGCGGCTTGAGGCGTGTTCTGCGCTCCTGCTTCCTGCGCGGCACGGACAGTGGCTTTCGCGTCCGTGAGGCGCTCCAGAGGGACTGCAGAGCTTGCACAACCAACGGCGAAAAACGCCACGACGCTCGACACGAAAACGACGGATTTCAGATATGACATGGGGTTCCTCTCGCTGTAAGTGACGTGAAAGATCCTGCGGAAACTGTGCTCAGTCGCCGCTCTTTTCTTGCATCTTGTCGCCGGCTTTCTCGGTGGCTTCTCCGATTTTCTTGCCGGCTTCTTTGGCGGATTCTTTGGTATCCCGTGCGCCCTGATCCACTGCGGCGCCGGCCTTTTGCGCGGGGCCCGCATCGTTCGCGGGCTTGCTCCTGCTGCAACCGAACGACAGCGGGCAACAGATGAGGACCAGGACCCCGATCAATTTCATGGCCAGCCCCATTGCAGTCAGCGTGCCAGCGCGTAGCCACCGCGCCGCTCGAACGAACCGCGTTATTTCCCGCATTTCATCGCGGTTTCTTGCTTGTGACTATCCGCCTCAGCGGGGCGACGCAGCTGTCACAGGCTGAGTCGTGCTCTATCGGGTTTGGTGAAATGGCGTGCGCTGCCGATGGCACGTGGATTGCTGAGCTGAGGTCATGAACCGTCAAGCCAAAGGTGCTGCAATCGCGATCGCGTTCGTGGCGGCTTTCATCGCCAGCATCGCGTTCCACTCCGTGGTTGCAGCTGTGATCGTATTGCTGTCCGGCGTCACCGTTGCCTATGTCGTTGGGATCGCCTGGATGCGGACATCGACGCACCGCGTTCGCGCGAAGCAGCAAGACCGTCACATCCTGCCGTGATTCATGCAACGTCGCGTCACGGTACGGTCGCACTGGCGCACACGACACGCTAGCTTGGCGTCGTGCGGAAGACCTGGATGTGATTGATCACCGAAGTGCGCGCGGTGAGCCGCCCGGCGATTTGACCGGCGAGCGTACGCTCGTGCTCGCTCGCTACGGAACCCCAAAGTAGAACTTCGCCCCCGCGTACGACGATGCCAATTTTTGTGGCATCGACCTCGCCGTGGCGGTGCATCTGCTCTTGGATGCGACTGCGCAATTGGGCATCGGACGGGGAAACCTGGCTCGCTCCCGAGCGCGGATTGGACGTCTGCATAGCCGGAAATATTGCAAACCACGTGCCTTCCTCCCACCCGGCAAACTCCTTTTGCCGCCCGGAAGTCGTGGCGCGATGCCGCGACGCAATTGGCGTGCGTCGCAGATTTGTCCGACGCTCATGCCCCGTTTCATTCATTGCCAGTCCGCGGTTCTGGCACGCTCGTTGCTAACTCCGGAAACATGGATCACGCGCTCTCGAGGCTACTCACGGCATCTGCGCTCGCCGTACTGGTGGGCGTGTTCGCGGTCACGGCCTGCACTCACACGGGCGATCGCGTGGTGGAACCGGTGGGCGGTGGCGACGCGTCCACCACGCCAACAGAAGTGAAGGACTCCGGCGTCAGTCCGCTCGGGCCGATTGCGCACCCCATCGAACCGGAAGAAGACTTCCGGCTCGTGCGCGCGCCCGAATTCGGCGCGCCGAGCCGGCTTCAGCGCGTGAGTTTCAGCGCGGATCGAGAAACAGCAGGGAGCAATGCGGGCGGCGGCGCCGGCGTCGGGGGCTCGGACCTTCGTCCCGTTGCGTCGGGCGGGGGTTACTACTAGGCGCGCTGCAGGATCAGACTGAGCCCCGCATTGGAGCCGTCATTTTCGGAAAGCTGGAGCTTGCCATTGTGCCGTGCGAGCACGGCTTCCGCGAGCGCGATGCCCGCGTTGGCTTGGGTCGTGCTCAAACGGTCGCGCAGTGCGCGCTGAACGCTCTCGCTCGGGTTATCGCTTTCGAACACGACCCGCGCAACGGTCGCGTCCGAGGAGACCCGAACTAGGAGTTCGGTCTGAGAGAAGCTGCAAAACAAGACCGAGAGCTCGGAAATCGCGCCGGTCATGGTCTGACCGTTCAGCGGCAAAAGCACAGGGGCTGGCGGCACTTCCACCCGTAGGCGGAGGGTGCGCCGCGCGTGAGCCGAGAAGGCTCGATTGACGGCCTCCTTCACCAAGGTACTCAGATCCACCGGCTCGCCCAATTCGAGGTCTGCGCTGTCCATCAGGCGCGCGAGGACGGACAGCCGATCGCCAAGCAGCAGCAGGCGCTGCGTACTCCGCGTCATCATCAGCGTGAGCTTGGCCGCATCGGCGTTGTCGTTCGAGACTTCGCGCGTCAGCTCCTTCATGGCGCCGTCGAGAACCCCCACCGCGCCACGTAAATCGTGCGCGGTGATGGCCAAGAAGCGCGGATCAGGCTTCTGGGGCACGCTTCGGGGCCTCGTGCTCACGCGGAAGCTGCTGGCGCGACTGATAGCGCTCAAGCTTTCTGTACATGGTCCGACGATCGAAGCCAAGGAGCTGGGCGGCACGGGATTTATTGCCCTCTACCAAGGCCAGTACGCGGTGAATGTAGCGGCGCTCGAGCTCGTCCATGCTGACGACCTCGGCCATTTCGTCGACGGCGACGACGAAGCGGTCAGCGGTGTATCCGCGCACGTTCTCCGGCAAGTCATCGACCGAAATCTGGTTGAACCTCGCCAAAGCCACCGCGCGCTCCATGCAATTTTCGAGTTGCCGCACGTTGCCGGGCCAGTTGTAAGCCAAAAGCTTTTCGGCCGCGCCTTCAGACAGAGTGAGCGCGCCCTTATTGCCCTTGGCAGCGAAGTTCTGCAAAAAATGCGCTGCCAAATGCACGACGTCCATACCCCGTTCGCGCAGCGGGGGCAGCGCGATCTTGACTACGTTGATGCGGTAGTACAAATCCTCCCGGAAACGCTTCTCGTACACTTCGCTCTCGAGATCGCGATTAGTGGCCGTAATCACACGTGCGTCGAACGGCACCTCCGTATTGGCACCCACCGGCCGAATCGTTCGCTCTTGCAGCGCGCGCAGTAACTTGGGCTGCATTTCCAAGGGCATTTCGCCGATTTCATCCAAGAACAGCGTGCCGCCATCGGCCAGCGCGAATAGGCCCGTGCGCTGTGATTTGGCGTCGGTGAAAGCACCGCGAGCGTGGCCGAACAGCTCGCTTTCGAGCAGGTGTGGCGGCATTGCCGCGCAGTTCACCGCCACGAACGAGCCCTTCCGACCGCTCGCCTGATGGATGGCTTTGGCCACGACTTCTTTCCCGGTGCCGGTTTCACCCGAGATGAGTACGGAAGCGTCGCCCTCCGCTACGCGCGCAACCAGATCGAACACGCGCTCCATGGCGGGACTGTTGCCGATCACGCCTTCGACCTTGAGGCTCGACGCGCTCTCCTTCAATCGTCGCACTTCTTCCCGAAGCTCGCGGTGCTGCGAGGCGCGGTTGACGCTGATCGACAGGAGTGAAGGATCGACGGGTTTGGTCACGAAGTCGAATGCGCCCGCGCGCATCGCGGCAATCGCGTTTTCCAAACTACCCATGCCGGTAACGACGATCACCGGGATATCGGCGCGCACACCAGCGATTCGCTGGCAAAGCTCGATACCGCCGAGTTCTGCCATGTCGAGGTCGGTGAGTACGGCGGTGAATTCCTCATTGGCAATGCGGTTCAAAGCCGCGCGCGCCGAGGTTTCGGTGACAGCCTCGTAGTCCTGGCGCTTCAGCATCATCTGGAGCAAGTCACAGGTGGCTTCGTCATCGTCTACGACTAGGATCTTTCGACCGTTACTCATGTGACCTGCTAATGGGGTTGGAAAAGGCTGGGAGTGCACGAACTGCTTGGCGCGAGCGGGGACCGCAACCCGAAGCTGATGCGCATTGCGACGCGAGTCGTCGATGTGCGGCGATTAAGCAAGCCGCGTGCCGTGTCGCCACAGGGAGCATGCGCACGCTTTTTGGCTTAGTGTGCACAAATCGAACTGCACGTTTTTAGCGTATTTCATCGCCCAAGCGTGACACGTTTGCGGCTCATGTGGCAATCGGCCACAGCGGCGGACGGCAGCAGTGCGCGAGCCAGGACTCGCTTTCGAGCCGCGGCTCCCACTTGGTTCAGATGCCTCGACGCGCGGCGCTCCGCCTCGCGTTCAGCGAAAGCTGTGACATTTTGCGGCTTCGAGGGCTCTGAATCGGCAAGTTGTGGCCGGGAATGTGGCTCAAACGCCGGCATGTTTCATGCAGCCGGCAGCAAGTCGACTGGCACTGTTACCGACCCCTTCCAAGAACCGACAGAGTTAAAATGAGAAATTCGATTCTGCTCGTTGATGATGATCAGGACCACTGCGAGCTGCTCCGCGCAATGCTGGTTCGACTCGGATACGGCGTGACGGCGACGACTTCCGGGGAGGAAGCGTTGGACCACGCTGGCCGCGAACGCTTCTCCGTGGTCGTCACTGATTTGAGTATGTCTCCGATGAGCGGCTTCGAACTTTGCGAAAAGCTCGTGAGTCGGGGCAACGAAGCGCCAATCATCGCGGTTACGGGTCACGCCAATATGGACTTCGCGGTCAACGCACTACGAGCAGGCGCGTATGACTTCCTGGCCAAACCGGTGGATGAAAAGCTCCTTGGCCTGTGCGTCGCTCGGGCTGCGCAGCATCAGCGGTTGCAGCATGAGGTCAAAAAGCTTCACTCGGACAAGGATCTCTCGAGCGAGGGCCAACTGATCGGCGACAGCATCGCGATGCGCCGCGTTTACGAAACCATTCGGCGAGTCGCTGCGAGTGACGCCTCGGTGTTGATCCAGGGCGAAACCGGCACTGGCAAAGAACGAGTCGCCCAAGCATTGCATGCTGCTGGCCCACATCCGGAGGGCCCGTTCATCGCCATCAACTGCGCGGCGCTGCCGGCGGGGCTGCTCGAAAGTGAGCTGTTTGGCCACGCTAAGTCCGCCTTCACCGACGCCAAGGCGGCGAAAGAGGGACTGTTCGTGCGCGCCTCTGGCGGCACCCTATTTCTAGATGAAATCGGCGACATGCCGCTGGAGATGCAATCGAAGCTCTTGCGTGCTCTGGAAGAGCGCGCGGTTCGCCCCGTTGGTTCGAACGAAGAGGTGCCCTTCGTCACCCGCGTCGTGGCGGCGAGTCACAAAGACTTGCAGGAAGAGGTCTCGACCCGGCGCTTTCGCGAAGATTTGCTGAACCGGATCAATGTCATTCAAATCGACGTGCCGCCGCTGCGCGAGCGCACGGGGGATGTGCTGAAGTTGGCGAGCTTCTTCCTGCGCCGCTCATCGGAGCGCAGCGGTAAGGGGGAGATGTACTTGCCTCCGGTCGTAGCTGAGCGCCTGCTTGCCTATGATTGGCCGGGTAACGTGCGCGAACTGGAAAACTGCATGGAGCACGCGGTCGCGCTGGCCCGTTTCAGCCACTTGAGCATCGATGATCTACCGCCCAGACTGCGCGCTCAACGCACTGGACGACTGATGCTTCCCGCCGACGAGCCCGGCGAGATCGTGCCACTAGACGAGCTCGAACGCCGTTACATCGTGCGCGTGGTCAAGCTGCTAGAGGGCAATAAGTCACGCGCAGCACACGCGCTTGGCCTTGATCGCCGCACTTTGCATCGCAAGCTCGAGCGCTATGCGTCTGCGGATCCGGCTCCTGAGACAGAGGAGCACAGTCCCAGCAACGGAGTTTCATGATGATGGTTTCCGCTTCGCGTTCCTCGGGTCTCGATATCCCCTTCGTGGAAATGCCGCCCCAGCCGTGCGAAGCGGCGACGCGCCAATCCTATCCAAGCGTACTCGCGCCCGGCTCCTGGATTGCCGATCGCTATCGCGTCTTGCGCAAGATCGGGGAGGGCGGCATGGGCGTCCTTTACGCCTGCGTCGACACGGTTTTGTCTCGTGACGTGGCGGTCAAACTGCTGCAGCGCAGCTTGGCTGCGGAGCCGCTGATCGCCGAGCGGCTGATGCGCGAAGCGATGCTGGCCGCGCAGCTCCGGCGGCATGTTGCCCAGGTGTTCGACTGCGGCATGTTGCAAACCGGCGAACCTTACATCGTGATGGAACTGCTGTCCGGGCGCGACATGTACGCGGTGCTGCGGGAGTCTGGTCCTGTAACTCCAGTGGAGCTCAGCGCGGTGATGCTGCAGGTGTGCGACGGCCTGGCCGAAGCCCACGACAAAGGCATCATCCATCGCGACCTGAAACCGGAGAATTTGTTCTGCGCGACTGAGCCCGACGGCAGCGTCGTGGTCAAGATCGTGGATTTCGGCGTCTCCAAGCAGCTTTCTGGTCGCCGGATGCGGGCGCAAACCAGTCCCGGCGAGAGCGTGGGTTCGCCGCAATACATGTCGCCCGAGCAGATTACGAATCCTACGGAGGTCGACGCGCGCACGGATATTTGGTCCCTCGGCGTCGTCATGTATGAGCTGTTGACCGGCGTACTTCCGTTCCGGGGACCGGGCACGGCTCAAGTCTGCGCGGCAGTGCTGACCGAGCCCGTTTCGCCGATCTCGAAATACCGAGATGATGTGCCCCCCGCGTTGGAATTCGTCATTCTTCGGTGTCTAGAGAAGAACCGCGAGGCCCGCTTCCCCGACGTCCGACAGCTCTCGGCAGCTCTTGCCGCGCTCGGCTCGATGGACGCGCGTCCGTCTCGCTTCACGTCGGTCGGGCCCTCCCAGTCGGCAGAAGAAGAGGAAGCGTTGGAGCCCGCGCCGCGGCCGCGCCGGCGCTGGGTCGGCGTGTTGTGTGGCTTGGCTGTACTGGGTGGCTGCGTAGCGGTTCTGGGCCAGGGCGTCCGAGAAGGTCGCATTCACGTCCCTTCCAGAGCTGAGCTTCGTCAAGTGCCTTCCCGAATTGCGTCCTGGCGGTTTACCCTGCCGTCCCGCGCGCCAACGTCGGATCACTGAAGGATCGCTGGCTCCTGCTGATCGTTGCGTTCCCGCAATCCAGCTGACACATGTACGCTGCGCGTACTTCATCGACACGCGTTCGACACGGCGCTGGATCGCGATCGCAATCTGGGGCGCCGCTAGTCCCAAGTAATCCCCAGCCTGTGTATTACTAGGGGATTGCGAATTCGAGTCTTGGTTACAAATAATAACCAAGCGGAGGTCAGGCGAACTCCTCAAACTCCAAGTCAGCGTCGCTTGGCCGGGCGGGCGCCGCGTGACGCACGCCCGAGGCTTCATTCGCTTCGCACGTCTGATGATTCATCGCAATTTGACGCTCTGCCAAAATGGGTCCGAATTGCGCCAGAATGGCGGCTAGTTCGGCATCGCCTCGCGCGTCGTCCGTACCGGACCATAGCGTAAGTCGGCCACCTTTGGCCATGTGCCCGCCCAACTCCTCAATCACCCGACGTCGTTCTGCCGAGCTCAGCTGGTCACTCCGTGGGCCGGCATATACGTCTACGGAGTCAATCTGCGCGTCCTCATTGCGCAAACGCTGCGCGCGCTTTCGCACGCGGTGGGTAAAATCCGGAGCGGCCTCGTCGCTCTGCTGAGCAACCACGATCCAGTCGTCGGCTCCGAGCGCGTGGCACGAGGCCCACGCAATCGCTGAAGCTCCAAGCTCGAGAACGGTGAGACGTGTGCGTCGTGACATGGAGCACTTTGAATGGGTTCGCTGCGCTAGAGCAGGGATCGTGCCAGAAGCCTGTGTCGCGACGGGTCCGCGCGCTCGTACGCATTTGTGAGGAGCGGTATCAGACCTTCACCGGCTTGGTCTGGGACACATTGCCCCGCGCTGGCGGGGAAGTGATGCAAGCTGACCCTTTCGGTTCTTTCGGCTGCGGCAGGAGAGAATCGCGGCTCACGGGTTGCTCGGTGGAGTTGCGGGGGCCTGGCGGTGGCGTCGGCCCCAGCAATACGGCAACCCAATGCAGGTCGCTGGTATTCCACAGAACGATTTTTGCGATCAAAGTGAGCGGCACCGAAAGCAGCGCCCCAATTGGCCCGAGCAGCCAACCCCAAACGAACATCGAGACCAACACAATCAGAGGGGAGACGCTGAGTGAACGCCCGAGTGCATTGGGTTCAATCAGGTTCCCGATGATGAAGCTGAAGACCGCCAAGCCACCCGCTACGACGCCCGCGCGCCCGATGCCGTACGTCGCCAAGGCGATGAATATCGGCGGCATGGCCGCGACTAGCCCGCCAACGGTGGGCACATAGTGGAGAGCGAAGGTGACCAAACCCCAGAGCGCCGGATTGGGCACACCGCACACCGCGCACCAAAGCCCCGCGCAAACGCCGGTGGCGGCGCTGGTCGCGGTCTTCACGCTCAGGTAGCGTTGAATTTCCGCCATCGTGCGCGAAAAGTCCCGGAAAGTGCTGGGAGCCCAGCCGAGCGCCGCGTGCACGCGCTTGGGCATGGTCGTCACTTCCAGCAACATGAACACGATCAGCAACAACACCGTCAGTAACGTGGACATCACCGTCGGTAGGCCCATGACGAGATAGGTGGTTCCCTCTTGCAGCAGGGTGTCCAGCCGAGAACCATACAGCGATTGCGCCAAGGCGTGCTGGTGGTGCGTCTCGAGCCAAAGCGTGGCCTGCACTTGGACTAGGTGGAGCGCTGAGATGTACTGAGCGGCCGAACCGCCCAGGTTCGCCAGCGCCAACACCAACAGAGCGCCGACACCGCCCAAAAGACCGATCACCACGAGCAGTGAAATGAAGACTGCGCTGACGTCGGGAATACGCGAGCTGTGCACCCACCGAAAGATCGGCTGCACCGCGATCGCGATGCACGCGGCGACCAAGAAGGGCGCGACCACGGCCGCGGCAAGTTTGATGGCGGCGGCCACGATCGCGGCTGCCGCCAACACCATCAGCGCCTGCGCGCCTTTTCCCATGTCATTTGCAGCCATCAGTGCTGGGCTCGCTCAGCCCACGCCGGGCGAGTAGCTGGGCGGATCGCTGGCGGGGAATGAGTCGAAGGACGCCGCATCGACGATGTCGTGCTCGCCATCGTTGAAGCGCTTCTCGAGATCGGCGCGGTGCGTGAACAGCTTTTGCACGAAGGTTCCAAGCTGCTTGACGCTCAAGCCCGAAACGCCTCTGGCGATCAAAAGCCCCCCCGCGGTCGCGAGCACCACGCGGGTGAGCGATTTCTTGCCGCGGCCGCTCAGCGCAGCGGCGCCGCTGAGAACCAGCCCTGCGGCCGCGCTGGCGATGCGCCCGTTGCGCTGTCGTGCATTGGCGCGCCGGTGCAGCGCCAAGATGTCTACCGTATTGCTCTCTTCAGACATGGATCAAATCCTTTCGCGAAGTCGTTCGTTCGCTCGATTCCGCCAGCGCGATCAAGACACCGCGTGGCGCTGGTTTCGGCTGGACTCGAGCTGGTTGATGCCGTCGCTCAAGCGATGCTTGGCTTCGTCGATTCCGTCCGATAGGCGTGCGCGCAGCTTGCTGCCCGAGCTTGGGGCCAAGAGCAGCGCAATTGTGGCGCCGACGGCCGCGCTGACCGTGATCAGACCAAATGCCGGCAAGAACTGCGACAACGAGCTCGGCTTTCGCTCCAGGCCTATTGCGCCCAAGGCGTCGTCCAGGTTTAGGCCCTCGACCGCCTTGATCAGTTCCCGGGCGCCTATCGCCGAGCCCATAGCTACCACGGTTTTGGTGAAGTCCATTGCTGCCTCCTTGTGCGTAAAAGCTCGCGAGGGATGTCACGGGCGTCACCAGTACACAGCAAGTGCAGTGCCAATGGCCGTGCAGAGCGTTTTTCGCGGCTCTTGCCCTGCGCGGCGGTCCTGCTCAGCGACGGCGCGGCTGGGCCGAGACATCTCGCCTCGGGGGTGGGGCGGCGCGCCACGACCAGTCAGCGAAGGCGAAATCGAGGCACCGCTGAATCTTCGCAGGAGCGCGAGGGATCCACGCCGCTGCATCGCTGGCATGGTGACTGCACAAGCAGCAATCAGATGCTCGAATCTGCCGCACCGAAACAACCCACGCCGAATCTCGGGGATCTCGTGGAAGACGCCCTGCACCAAGCAAAGACGCTGGTACAGGCCGAATTTGCGCTTGCGCGGGGCGAACTCAAGGAGGAGCTGAAACACACACTCGGCTCCGCCCTGCTGCTCGGGACGGGCGCGATGTTCTTGCAAGCCGCATTGGTAACATTGGGTGTGTTGCTGGTGCTCGCGCTCGGCGTCAGCGTTGCCTCGGGGCTCGTCGTGCTCGGCTTGGCGGCAATCGGAACCTCGATTTTCGTGCTCGGTCTCCGTTCCACACAGCAACGCCGACTGCCGCGCACGAGCGCTCGGCTGGGCACCGACGCGAAGCAGTTGTTGGAGACGGTCAAGTGAGCGACAGCACGGCTTTGAACACTCGGCGCGCCGACGAAGCGCGAAAAAATCTGCTGCGAGACATCCTCGAGATCAAGAAGATGAGTAATCAGATGATCGAAAATACCGAGACCGCGATCCATAAAGCCCCGCTGATGATCGGGCTCGGCGTGGCGGCGCTAGTCGGCGTCGCGGTGCTGGCAAGTCGCCGTCAAAGACCGACCTTCCCCGGGTTCCGCCGCGAGCGGTCCTTTTTTGCCGAGGCTGCGCGGAGCGCGGCGCTGTCGGCACTCGGCATTTTGAGCGGCAGGCTGACGCAGCGACTGCTCGCCAATGCGCTGGACGACAGACCGCAGACGACTTGAGCCCAGCCGAGCCAGCCGTACGACCGACGGCCCGGCTCGGCGCTTTTTCACGTCAGCTAGGCCTTGGCCGGTCGCTGAGACAGCCCAAGCTTGAGCGCTCGCGCAATACCGTGCGTTTCCGTTTGTGCCGGCAAGACGCGGGCGTGAATGAAGTCTTGGGTGTCCGCATCGAGCTCGGCGAGGCGGGTCCGGTACTCGTTCAGCCCATGATCTTCGCCTTCCTCCAGCGCGCTGATCGCAGCTTTTTCCCCGATCACCGTGGCCGCTCCTTCGACTGCTTTGGCGAACACGCCCCACGCCCCTGATGATTCCGGCGGCGTTCCGCCGAGCAAGTGAATGCGCCAACCCAGCAAGTGCACGCGATTCTGGTGGGAGCGCTGACACTGGATCAGCTGCGGACGAAAGGTCCCGAGCGAAGCAGACGACAGCGCGGTGTTGTAGGTCTCCACCGCTGCGAGTTCGCCCCGACATAGCGCTTCCAGGTTACTCAGTGCCTTCTCGTTCTTCGTCCCTTCGATCATGATCATCTCCCTTTCAGTGGCCGCTTTCTCGATCCGAAGCACGGCGTGTACCAAGTCGAGGTTCGCTCGGTACACCACGTGCCCGCGACTCTGTCAGGCCGCCAAACGGCAACGAAAGAGAGCTACCCATCGCTACAACCAGCACCTGGGAGATGCGATCGATAGTGGAGACCGGGAGGAGGCGCTGAGCAGGCCAGGCTGGCGTGGAAGGGCCGGAAGGGGAAGGAGCGGCTGAGGAGGCCAAGAAGGGGCCAAAGCACGCGAGCGGGGCCTCCGCGAGCGACAACGTAAAGGCACGAAAGTGAAGCAATAAGCCCTTCAGCGGAAGCTGCCTCAGCGAGGCGCTTTGCCTCACTGTGACAACCCCGCTCGCCGCCAGGTGCTCGCCAACTTGCGAATTCTGGGGCGTTTTCGCGCAGATAATTGCGGGCGCACGCTTTGCATTCTGGCGCGGCACCGGAGGCCGCCTTGTCAGAAACATTCGACGTTCCCCCCAAACGCTCCCCTGCCCGATCCGACAAAGCAAATCGACCTGACAAACCCACCCCGGCCAAGCGCGAATCCGCAACCGCCAGGAACCTGCGCCTCGTCGACGCCCTGGCGGCGCTGATGCACGGGGACTTCAGTCGCCGCTTGAACGGTCAAGAAGGTGTGCCGCGAGACGTCGCCGATGCTTTCAACGCCCTCGCCCAACAACTTGACTCCTCGACGCGGGAGTTTTCTCGCGTCGCTCGCGTCGTGGGTCGCGATGGCGACATGACCGCGCGCGTCGAGACTCACGACTGGAGCGGCAGCTGGGTGGTCACGGGGGACTCGTTCAATGCTTTGATCGGCGACTTGGTGCGTCCGTCGACCGAGGTCGCGCGCGTGATCACCGCGGTAGCCTCTGGGGATCTTTCGCAGAAGATGGCCCTCGAGATCGAAGGCAAACCGGTGCGTGGTGAGTTTCTGCGCATTGGCGCGACCGTGAACACCATGGTCGATCAGCTCAACGCCTTCGCCAACGAAGTGACGCGCGTTGCACGCGAAGTAGGCACCGAAGGCAAGCTGGGTGGTCAAGCGCACGTGCCAGGCGTCGCCGGGACCTGGAAAGATCTGACCGACAGCGTGAACGGCATGGCCACGAATCTGACCACTCAGGTGCGCGGCATCGCCGGCGTCGTCACCGCGGTCGCCAACGGAGATCTATCGAAGAAGCTCGTGGTCGAGACCAAGGGTGAGATTCTCGAGCTGAAAAATACCGTCAATACCATGGTGGATCAGCTGAATGCGTTCGCCGGTGAGGTTACCCGCGTTGCGCGCGAGGTAGGCACCGAAGGCAAGCTGGGCGTGCAAGCGGAGGTGAAGGGCGTCAGCGGTACCTGGAAGGGCTTGACCGACAGTGTGAACGCGATGGCTGGCAATCTCACCGTGCAGCTGCGCGACGTGTCGAAGGTCGCTACGGCAATCGCCAACGGTGATCTGACCCAGAAGATCACCGTCGATACGCAGGGCGAGATCTTGCAGATCAAGAACGTGATCAATCAGATGGTAGACAGCCTCGGCACGTTCGCGGCGGAGGTCACGCGCGTGGCGCGTGAAGTCGGTACCGAAGGCAAGCTCGGTGGCCAGGCCCATGTGCCCGCAGTTGCCGGCACCTGGAAGGATCTTACCGACAACGTGAACTACATGGCCGGTAACCTCACCGACCAGGTGCGTAATATCGCGCTCGTGACGACCGCAGTCGCCAACGGCGACTTGTCCAAGAAGATCACCGTGGACGTCAAAGGCGAGCTGCTCGAGCTGAAAAACACCATCAATACCATGGTGGAACAGCTAAGAAGCTTCGCCGCAGAAGTGACGCGCGTCGCGAAGGAGGTAGGCACCGAAGGAAACTTGGGAGGGCAGGCGAACGTGCCTGGCGTTGCCGGTACCTGGAAGGATCTGACCGACAACGTGAACTACATGGCCTCGAACTTGACCGGTCAGGTGCGCAACATCGCGCTCGTGACGACGGCGGTCGCCAACGGTGATCTATCCAAGAAGATCACCGTCGACGTGGAAGGCGAAATCCTCGAGCTGAAGAACACCATCAATACCATGGTGGACCAGCTGCGGAGCTTCTCCGGGGAAGTGACGCGCGTCGCGCGCGAGGTCGGCGGTGAAGGCAAGCTGGGCGTGCAGGCCGCGGTGCCCGGCGTCGCCGGCACGTGGAAGGACTTGACCGACAGCGTGAACTACATGGCGAACAACCTGACCGATCAGGTGCGCAACATCGCCTTGGTTACCACGGCGGTCGCCAACGGCGATCTTTCGCAGAAGATCACCGTGGACGTGCGCGGAGAGGTCTTGCAGCTGAAAAACACCATCAACACCATGGTGGATCAGCTGCGTAGCTTCTCGGCTGAAGTGACCCGCGTGGCGCGCGAGGTAGGCACGGATGGCAAGCTCGGCGGTCAAGCCTACGTGCCGGGCGTGGCCGGTACTTGGAAAGATTTGACCGACAACGTGAACAGCATGGCGTCGAATCTGACGACGCAGGTGCGTGGTATCGCCAAGGTCGTGACCGCGGTCGCCGACGGCGATCTTTCGAAGAAATTGGTGGTGGAGGCCAAAGGCGAGATCGCGGAACTTGCCGAAACCATCAACGACATGACCGAGACGCTCGGCATCTTCGCCGAACAGGTGACGACCGTTGCCCGCGAGGTAGGCACGGAAGGCAAGCTCGGCGGCCAGGCGCGCGTGCCCGGCGTGGCCGGCACGTGGAAGGATCTGACCGACAGCGTGAACAGCATGGCGTCGAATCTGACGACCCAGGTGCGCGGCATCGTCAAGGTCGTGACCGCGGTCGCCAATGGCGATTTGACGCTGAAATTCCTGATGGAATCACAGGGCGAAATCGCCGCCCTGGCCGACACGATCAACACCATGACCGACACGCTGCGCGTCTTCGCGGAGCAAGTGACGACGGTGGCCCGCGAGGTAGGCACCGAAGGCAAGCTGGGCGGCCAGGCCAAGGTGCCGGGCGCCGCGGGCACCTGGCGCGACTTGACCGACAACGTGAACCAGCTGGCCAACAATCTCACCGGCCAGGTGCGTGCAATCGCAGACGTGGCTACGGCCGTGACCGAGGGTGATCTCACGCGATCGATCACCGTCGAGGCTCAGGGCGAACTCTTGGCGTTGAAAGAGCGCGTCAACCAGATGATCGCCAACCTCCGTGAAACCACGGAGAAGAATCGTGAACAAGACTGGCTGAAGACCAATCTCGCCAAGTTCAGCGCGATGATGCAAGGTCAGAAGACGCTCGAATCCGTGTCTCGCTTGATCATGAGCGAGCTCACGCCGCTGGTGGGTGCCAGCCACGGCGCGTTCTTCATCTCTGCCGAGCCCGACGAGACGCTGCGCCTCACCTCCAGCTACGCGTACAAGGAGAGGAAGCACGTCTCCAGTCGCTTCACGCGAGGGGAGGGCCTAGTCGGTCAGTGCGCCCTGGAAAAGAAGCCGATTTTGCTGACGCGCGTGCCTCCGGATTACATCCAAGTCAACTCCGGCTTGGGCGAGGCGACGCCGCTCAACATCCTGGTCTTGCCGATCTTGTTCGAAGGTGAGGTGCGCGCGGTGACCGAGCTTGCCAGCTTCGAACCGTTCAGCCCGATTCATCGTATCTTTTTGGATCAGTTGTCGGAGAGCATCGGCGTGGTGCTCAACATGATCGCCGCCAACATGCGGACGGAAGAGCTGCTGAACCAGTCTCAGTCTCTAGCGCAGGAGCTTCAGTCGCAGTCTCTCGAGCTTCAGTCGCAGCAAGACGAGCTCAAGCGGTCCAACACCGAGCTCGCGCAGCAGACCAAGACGCTCAAGGCGTCCGAGGAAATGCTGAAAGAGCAGCAAGAAGAGCTGCAGCAGGTCAACGAGGAGCTGGAAGAGAAGGCCGCCCTCTTGGCCGAGCAGAACAAGGCCGTCGAGCAGAAGAACCGCGAAGTCGAAATGACGCGCATGGCGATCGAAGAGAAGGGCCGAACAGCTCGCCGTCTCGTCCCGCTACAAGAGCGAGTTCTTGGCCAACATGAGCCATGAGCTGCGCACGCCGCTCAATAGCCTTTTGATCTTGGCGCGCCTGCTCAGCGACAACAAGGAGGGCAAGCTTTCGGAGAAGCAGGTCGAGTACGCCAAGACCATTCAGGCGGCTGGCACTGATCTGCTGAATCTGATCAACGAGGTGCTCGACTTGTCCAAGGTGGAAGCGGGCAAGATCGAGATCTACGCGAGCGACGTCAGAATCGACGAAGTGACGGAGTACCTGGAGCGTACGTTCCGTCCGATGGCCCAGCAAAAGAACGTGGGTTTCCAGTTGACCGCGGATCGCTCGAGCATCGATACCTTCCGCACCGACGGTCAGCGTTTGCAGCAAGTACTGCGCAATCTGCTCAGTAACGCCTTCAAGTTCACCGACACGGGCACGGTCTCGATCCGCATTGGTTTGCCCGAGCCGGGCGTCGTCCTCAGGTCCGATCTTCTGCGCGCGGTTCCGGAGAACGTGATCGCGTTCAGTGTCAGTGACACGGGCATCGGGATCCCGCTGGATAAGCAGCAGCTGATCTTCGAAGCGTTCCAGCAGGCCGACGGCACTACCAGCCGGAAATACGGCGGCACGGGGCTCGGGCTATCCATCAGCCGGGAATTGTCACGGCTCTTGGGCGGCGAGATCCACGTCAAGAGCACGCCCGGCAAGGGCAGCACGTTCACACTCTACTTGCCACGTGAATACCAAAGCCTCGACTTGCCCGGTGAGCCCGAAGCGCGAGAGGCGCCGGAATTTTCGGACGAGGCGGGCAGCTTCGGTGGCGTGCACGCGGCTGAAATTCCGGACGATCGTCAATCGGTGCGCCCGGGCGACCGCGTGCTCCTGATCGTCGAAGACGACGTGGCATTCGCCACCCTGTTGCTCGATGCGGCGCGCGAACGCGGCTTCAAGGGCATCGTCTCGCTGCGTGGTGACACGGGCTTCGCGCTCGCGCGCCGGGTTCGGCCGGACGCGATCTTGCTCGATATCGGCCTACCGGCGATGGATGGCCTGAGCATTCTGGACCGCCTCAAGCAAAACCCCGACACCCGGCACATTCCGGTACACATCGTCTCCGGCACCGACCGGAGACGCGACGGTCTGCGTCTGGGCGCGCTCGGCTACGCCCAAAAACCAGTGAGCAAAGAGGCACTGGACGAGGGCCTATCGAGCATCTTGAGCTTCTTGTCGCGCAAGTCGAAGAGTCTCTTGATCGTGGAGGACGACGACGTACAACGCTCGAGCATCGTGGAATTGATCGGCAATGGCGATGTTACGTCGACCGCGGTCAGTTCGGCAGAGGAGGCCCTGGAGCTCTTGGCCGCCCAGCACTTCGACTGCATGGTGCTCGACTTGGGCCTGCCTGGCGCGAGCGGCTTCCAGTTGCTGGAGCGGGTGAAGACCGAAGAGTCCCTGCGAAACCTGCCGGTGATCGTGTACACCGGACGCGAATTGTCACCGGCCGAGGAGACGCGCCTGCGCAAATACGCGGAATCGATCATCCTGAAGGACGTGCGCTCTCCGGAGCGATTGCTCGATGAAACCGCGCTGTTCTTGCATCGCGTCGAGGCGCATTTGCCAGAGGAAAAGCGGCGAATCTTGCACACCGCGCACGGGCGCGAAGCGGCGTTTCAAGGAGCCACCGTACTCGTCGTCGATGACGACGTGCGCAACATTTACGCCGTCACCACCGTGCTCGAGGGCCAAGGCATGAAGGTGGTCTTCGCGGAGAACGGCCGTGATGGCATCGAGCTGCTCCGGAGAACCCCAGACGTGTCCCTGGTGTTGATGGACGTGATGATGCCGGAAATGGACGGCTACGAGACCATGCGACAGATCCGCCGCATCCCCGAGTATCGCGCGCTCCCCATCTTGGCCTTGACCGCGAAGGCCATGAAGGGCGACCGCGAGAAGTGCTTGGAGGCCGGCGCGTCGGATTACATCACCAAGCCCGTGGATCCAGACCGTCTACTATCGATGATGCGAGTTTGGATGTACGCGCCGAGCGTGACGGGGTGATGCAAGGCGTGCATGGCAGGGTCGAACCAATCAGGCGACGTGGATTCTGCGAGCGAGGCTCGCGTGCAACGCTTCACGACCGCGACCACGGAGCTCGAACGCTTGGAGATGGAGCTTTTGCTCCTGGCGATTTACCGCCATCATGGCTTCGATTTCCGTTCCTATGCGCCGGCGTCGCTCCATCGTCGCATCCGAAGGCACATGGAAAACGCCCATTTGCCCACGATCTCCGCGCTGACCGAGCTGATTTTGCACGAGCCCACCGCGCTGCAGCGGCTTTTGCACGACCTGTCCGTGAACGTCACCGCGATGTTCCGCGATCCGAGCTTCTTCGCCGAGTTTCGCAACTCGGTCGTGCCGTTGCTCAGGACCTATCCCACGGTTCGCATCTGGCATGCCGGCTGTTCGACGGGCGAAGAGGTGTACGCCATGTCGATCTTGCTCGAAGAGGAGGGGCTGTACGAGCGCTGCCGGATCTACGCCACGGACATGGACTCGACGGTGCTCGATCACGCGCGTCAGGGCATCTTCCCAGTGTCCCGCATGAAGGAATACACGTCGAACTACTTCTTGGGCGGCGGAAAGCGCTCGCTCAGCGACTACTTCACGGCGAAATACGATGGCGCGTTGTTCGCGCCGCGGCTGGCCAAGAACGTACTCTTCACGCAGCACAACCTGGCGATGGACCGGGGCTTCAGCGAGTTCAATGTGATCGTCTGTCGCAACGTGCTGATCTATTTCGACCGGGCGCTCAAGGATCACACGCTCGGGCTGTTCTCGGAGAGCTTCGCCACCCTCGGTGTGCTCTGCTTGGGACGCAAAGAGTCCCTGCGGTTTACCGCGTTCGAGCAGGAATTTTCCACGCTTTCGGCGCGCGAGCGGATCTATCGGAGAAACAAGTGAGTCAACGCTACGATCTCGTGGTCGTCGGTACCTCGACCGGCGGCCTGCACGCGTTGACGCGATTGCTCTCAGGATTGCCAGCCGGTTTTCCGTTGCCGATCGCAGTCGTTCAGCATCGCTCGCGTGACTCGGACGAGCGATTGTCTCTGCTCCTCGGCGGAGCCTCGCTCATCCCCGTCTACGAAGCAGAAGACAAAGAACCGCTGCAGAGCCCGGGTGTGTATTTGGGTCCGCCGGACTACCACCTGCTGATCGAGGCGGATTGTATCGCGCTCTCGACGGAAGAGCCGGTGGCGTACAGTCGACCCTCGATCGACGTACTTTTCGAATCAGCCGCCTACTCGCGCGGCAGCAGTGTGATTGGCGTGCTCCTCACGGGCGCGAACCAGGACGGAACCCGCGGGCTGCAACGGATCAAAGAACGAGGGGGCTACGTGATCGTTCAAAATCCGGATTCCGCAGAGAGTGCTTTCATGCCAAAGCACGCGGTCAAGAATCTGCTTCCGGACCGCGTGCTGAACCTCGAGCAGATTGCCGTAGAGTTGATTACCCGTGCTAGCGAAGCGAGGCCCGCATGAGTGAGGATTTGGCGCCGGCGCGCGTCGAGGCCAGGACAGGCGGTCTACCGCCCGCCAAAATCCTGCTCGTCGACGATCAGCCGAAGAACCTGCTCGCGCTGAGCGCGATGCTGGAACCGCTTGGCCAAGAGGTGGTCCAGGCAAGCTCCGGCAAGGAAGCCTTGCGCTACCTGCTCCGGGACGAATTTGCCCTGGTCTTGCTCGACGTGCAGATGCCGGTCCTCGATGGCTACGAGGTCGCAGAACTGATTCGGGCGCGAGAGCGTTCGCGCGCCGTGCCGATCATTTTCCTGACCGCGATTCACAGAGACCAACGGCTGGTCGCGCGCGCGTACACCGTCGGCGCCGTCGACTACATCTTGAAGCCGATCGACCCGGAGATCCTGCGCAGCAAGGTGGCGGTGTTCATCGAGCTCTATCAAAAGGGGCAGATCATCGGGCGTCAAGCCGAGGAGTTGAAGCGGGCGACAGAACGTGAGTTTGCCGATTTCAGGCGCGTCAGCGAGTACCGCTACACGATGCTCGCGGAGTCCATGCCGCAAATCGTGTGGACGACGGATGCCCAAGGCCTGCTCAGCTACGGCAACGGTCGTTGGTTCGAATGCGCGGGCCTACCGGAGACCGAAGAGCTTTCCTGGCGGAGCATCGTACACCCGAATGAATATTCGGAGTTCGCGCGAGGCTTCGCCGAGGCGCTCGCCGAGGAACGAGCGTGGGAGTCGGAGTTTCGCTTGGGCAACGTGGCCGAGCGCCGCTTTCGCTGGCACCTCGTGCGCATGCTGCCCGAGCGTGATTCGAGCGGTAGCGTGAGCGCGTGGGTGGGCACGAGCACCGATATCGATGCCCGCAAGCGCGCAGAGCAAGCGCTACAAATGCTAGCAAGCCTGACTCGCCGTTTGGGGGAGCTCACCGATCGCAGTCATGGCCTCGACGAGGTGCTTGCTGCGACCTTGCCGGTGCTCGGTGACTCGGCCGTGCTCTATCTGCGCTCGGATGAAACCGTGACCAAACGCGCGTCTGCCAGTCTGTCCTCTGACTTGAACTTGGACGATCCACGTTTCGACCTCGGGCCGTCTACCGTGTGCTTCGATGGTGAGGCCGAGATTTTGGCGAATGTGTCGGAAATTTTGGCACAATCTGGCCCCTCGCGCGCGGGCGAGCACGTCTGGTTTTTGCACGAGCTCGGTGTCTCGTCCTACATCTGCTGCCCGTTGTTCATTCGCGAACGAGTCTTTGGCAGCCTCGTGTTTTTGAATCGCGATCCGGAGAAGCATTACTTCGACTCGGACGTCGAGCTCGCCAAGGACGTCGCGGGTCGCATGGCCACCGCGCTCGACAACGTCGGGCTGTATGAGCTTGCGCAGACCGAGCGCGCGAAGCTTCAAGAAGCCAATCGCGCAAAGGACATGTTCCTTGCCACCGTCTCCCACGAGCTGCGGACCCCGCTGAACGCGATCGTCGGTTGGGGGCAGATGCTGCGCGGCGGCGGCCTTTCGCACGAGACCGAGCAACGCGCGGTCGACACCATCGAGCGCAATGGCCGCGCACTGGCTCAGTTGGTGGCGGATTTACTGGACGTCTCGCGCGTTGTCTCCGGCAATTTGCACGTCGACGAAGGGCACGTCGATCTGCGCGGCATCGTCGAGGCAGCGCTCGATGCCGCTCGCCCCGTGGCGGCTTCCAACGGCGTCGAGCTCGCGGCTGAGCTCCCGGAGCAGCCGCTGAATACCGTGGGTGACGCGACCCGCTTACAACAAGTGGTCGGAAATATTCTGGGCAATGCGCTCAAGTTCACGGCCAAGGGCGGGCACGTTGCGCTCGCCTTGACCGTCGACGGCAAATTCGCTCGGCTGGAAATCAAAGACGACGGTCCTGGCATCGCGCCGGAGTTCCTGCCCGTGATGTTCGAGCGTTTCAAGCAGGCGGACAGCGGAGCGCATCGCGCGCAACGCGGGCTTGGGCTCGGGCTCGCCATCGTCAAGCACTTGGTCGAGTTGCATGGGGGCACCGTCACGGCGCACAGCGAGGGCCTCGGCAAGGGGGCTCGCTTCGTCGTTACGTTGCCACTCGGGCTGCCCGCCTCCATGGTCAGCAGCGCCGAGGCCGCGCCGGTTAGTCAGCCGGAAGCCGCTCCCGCGCCCGCCGCCGCAGCGCGAGGAGAGCTGTCCGGGATCTACGCGCTCCTGGTCGAGGATGACCCCGACGGCTGCGACTTGATGCAAATGATGCTGCGCCGCTTTGGGGCCGAAGTGACCGCGGTTTCTACCGCTGCCGCTGCGCTCGAATCAGTGCGTCTGCGCCGGCCGGACGTGCTGGTCTCCGACATCGGCTTGCCAGATGGTGACGGTTTCCAGCTCTTGAAGCGCGTGCGTGAGTCGAACCACGACTTGCCGGCTGTTGCGGTGACCGCCTATGCGTCACGCCAAGACGTGGCGAAGGCCTTGGCGGCCGGGTTTCAAGCACACGTGGCCAAGCCCGTCGAGCCAGCCCAGCTCAGCGCTGCGGTCGCACACGCTTCGGGACGTTGATTCGCTGTGGTGCGCGTCGCGGAACGGGTCACCGGCCGCGACGCGCACCAGCAGCTTGCCGAATGGCACTCACGCCGGGCTACGTCGACCAAACAGGAACGACACCAACGCGAACACGAGGAAGACGAAAAACAGAATTTTAGCCACGCCGGCTGCGCTGGCCGCGAGCCCACCGAAGCCAAAGATGGCCGCAAGTAGCGCAATTACGAAAAATACGGCTGCCCAATACAACATGACGCAATCCTCCGAGTGGAAACGTGTACGGTGTGGGGCGTTGCAGCGTCCGTGCCAGTTTCCCCGCCACATCCGGCGGCTCGGTTTCTGACTGGAAAAGTGCCCGGAGTCAGCGCCGATTGGAGCTGCGCTTGCGACAAAAAGCATCATGGGTCGACGTCATTGCCGGGGTTAGTGACGAAGCGCCACAGAAACAGCCGAATAGCCGCGTATTTGTGGGCGAAAAGCCTACTCCCAGGCCGCGGCCAGCGTACGGAACGGGCCTTGCAGAGGGGCAAACACCATGAGTGACTTCCGCAAGATCGCCTTCGTCGGAAACTACTTGCCGCGCAAATGCGGTATCGCGACCTTCACGCATGATCTGAGAAATGCCGTCCAGGGCGCAATGCCGGATGGGCAATGCTCGGTAATTGCCGTGAGCGACGGCAAAGAGAACTACGAGTACCCGGACGAGGTGCGCTTCGAAATCGCGGAGCAAAATCCGGACGACTATTTGCGCGCGGCGGAATATCTCAATCTGCTCAACGTCGACGTCGTTTCCTTGCAACATGAATTCGGCATCTACGGCGGCCCGAGCGGCAGCCACGTGCTCAACATGCTGCGCCGTCTGCGTATGCCGTTCATCACGACGCTGCACACCATTCTCAAGCAACCGAGCTTGGAGCAGCGCCGCGTGATGCAAGAATTGACCAGTTTGTCGTCGCGCCTCGTGGTGATGTCCGACTGTGGCCGGGCGATCTTGAAAGAGACCTACTCGGTTCCCGAGCGAAAGATCGACGTGATCCCGCACGGCATTCCGGATATGGCGTTCGCCGATCCGAATTTTTTCAAGGATCAATACTCGGTCGAGGGCCGGCGCGTGCTGCTCACGTTCGGCCTCTTGTCGCCGAACAAAGGCATCGAGAAGGTGATCGAAGCCTTGCCGCAGATCGTGGCAGAGTTTCCCGACGTCGTGTATATCGTGCTCGGCGCCACGCACCCGAACCTCGTGCGTGAGCACGGCGAAGTCTATCGAGAGAGCCTGCAAGCGCTGGCGGAGAGCCTCGGCGTATCCGAGAACGTGCGCTTCTTCAACCAATTCGTCGAGCTCGAGGAGTTGAAGCGCTTCCTCGGTGCCGCCGACATCTACATTACCCCGTACCTGAACGAAGCGCAGATCACTTCGGGCACGCTCGCATATGCCTTCGGCTGCGGCAAGGCCGTGATCTCGACGCCGTACTGGCACGCGCAAGAGCTGCTCGCCGACGGGCGCGGCGTGCTGGTGCCGTTTGGCGATTCTGAGGCCATGGCGCGAGAGATCTGCGGGCTCCTGCACGACGAGGGACGTCGCCATGCCATGCGCAAACGCGCTTATATGGCCAGTCGCGAGATGGTTTGGAGCAAGACCGCGGAGCATTACCTGTCCACCTTCGCCGCGGCGCGCAAGAACCGCAGCGAGCGCTCGCTGAAAGTCGTGCCTCGGCGCACCGCGGACTCGCGTGAGCTGCAACTTCCGGAGCTCGGCTTCGGGCACCTGAAACGCATGTCCGACTCGACCGGCATGTTGCAGCACGCGCGCTTCACGCTGCCGAACTACGCCGAGGGCTACTGCATCGACGACAACGCACGCGCCTTGATGCTCACCGTGCAGCTGGAGAAGCGCGGCGTCGGCGGGGACGAGATTGCGGCGCTGGCTACGCGCTACGCGAGCTTCGTCGACTACGCGTACAATGCCGAGCTCGGCAAATTCAGAAATTTCATGAGCTACGACCGACGCTGGCTCGAGACCGTGGGCTCGGAGGACAGCCAAGCGCGCGCGCTCTGGGCGCTCGGAACCTGCGTTGGGCACACGCACCGCCGTGAGCTGCGAGCGTGGGCCGCGGACTTGTTCATGCGCGCGCTGCCGGGCATTGCGGAGACCAGCTCGCCGCGCGCCTGGGCGTTCGCCATCCTGGGCATCAAGGAGTACCTGCGCCGTCTGCGCGGTGATCGACGTGCCGCCAGCATGCAGGTCGAGCTCGTCACCCGCATGGTCGGCTTGTACGATCGAGTGAAGACGGCGGACTGGCATTGGTTCGAAGACGTCGTCTCGTACGACAACGCGCGTCTGGCGCAGGCCGTGATTGCGACCGCGGGCAAGAATCCGGACATGAAGGGTACGCTGGATGTTGGTCTCGAATCGCTCCGTTGGCTGCTCGAGGCGCAGCGCGCGGAGCGCGGTCACTTTCGGCCCATCGGTTCGAACGGCTTCTATCGCCAGGGCGAGCCACGCGCGCGCTTCGATCAGCAACCACTCGAAGCGCACGCCACCGTGTCGGCTTGCAGTGAAGCCTATCAAGTGACCGGTGACCGCTTCTGGGTGATTGAGGCGCGCCGCGCATTCGGCTGGTTTTTGGGTCAGAACGACCTCGATACCAGCGTCTACAATCCGGACTCGGGCGGTTGTCGGGACGGCTTGCACGTCGATCGCGTCAATTTGAACGAGGGTGCGGAGTCGACCTTGGCGTTCCTGAGCGCGTTGGTCGAGATCCAAGCTCTTGAGACACGCGTGGTCGGTTTGGACGAAGTACCCGAGGCGGGCGAGCTTGCGCTCGCGCCCATCCGCAGCGCAGCGAATCACAACGCGACGTGATAAGATCTCGACGATGATCGTGCGTCGAACGAATATCGTGATCCGCCCGAACGCGGCGCGGG
This sequence comes from Pseudomonadota bacterium, assembly GCA_037200885.1. GTDB lineage: Bacteria > Myxococcota_A > Polyangia > Polyangiales > Polyangiaceae > PMG-095. Next base: position 479,071 of record JBBCIN010000002.1, on the reverse strand, counting down.
TACTGTTCCGTCCATTCAACCAAATCGATGAAGCGCGCGTGGTGCGCATCTTTGCCCGGGTAATGTCGCTGCGTGACGACGAAGTCACGCAGTTGCTCGAGCGCGTGATGCACGAGTTTCGCGGGCGTCATCATCGCCTTCAGCAATTCTTCTTGCTCCGCTTCGAGCAGATGCGTCGCTTCATGGTCAGCGACTTGCCGCTGGCGGAAGACCGGCGCATGCTGCTCGGTTCGTATTTCACCCAAGAATACTCGGTCGAGTCTGCGGCGTTGTTCAACCCCTCGCTGGTCTGGCACCCGGACCAGAGCAACTTGCCCGAGGGCTCTCGCCGCTTCGTGCTCAGCTTACGGTCGACGGGGGAAGGCCACATCTCGTCGATCACCTTCCGCTCGGGTGTCGTCGACGCGCATAGCGAGATCACGCTCGACCCGGTGACGCCGTTCGTGACCACACCCGAAACGGTTCCCGATCCCTTCTACGACAAATTCCTGTTCGAGCGCACGCTCTTCGAGCTGGGCACGGCGGATGCCTTTTCTCAGCGTGTTTTGGGGCGTTTGGGCGATTCCTTCAATATGAAGGAGCTGCGCGCGGCCGTTCGCGGCGTCGAGACCGAATACCGCACGCAATCGAAGACTCTGCCACCCGCCAGCTCGCGTTCGATGCTCGCCTTGGCTGAAGCCAACTACGAAGTCATCTACGAGCCGATGCACCAAATGTCGGAGCGCATCATCTTTCCGAACTCTCCCACCGAATCCAACGGTGTGGAAGATGCGCGCTTCGTTCAGTTCACCGAGGATGACGGGCAGAGCAAGTACCTTGCGACCTACACCGCCTACGATGGTCGGGTCACTTTCCCGCAAATCTTGGAGACCACGGATTTTCTGCGCTTCAAGATCAGCACGATGAACGGCCCGCAGGTGCAGAACAAGGGCATGGCGCTGTTCCCGCGCAAGATCAACGGCCGCTACGCGATGCTGTCCCGTCAAGACGGCGAGAACATCTTCTTGATGTACTCGGAAGATCTGCACTTCTGGTTGACCCGTGAAACGTTGCTCAAACCGACCTACGGTTGGGAGTTCGTCCAGCTCGGCAACTGTGGTTCGCCGATCGAGACCGAAGCGGGTTGGCTGGTGTTGAGCCACGGCGTGGGTCCCATGCGAAAGTATTCGATTGGCGCCTTCTTGCTCGACATCAACGATCCCTCCAAGGTGATCGGTCGCCTCCGTGAGCCGCTCTTGTCGCCTGAGCACACCGAGCGTGAAGGTTACGTGCCCAACGTCGTGTATAGCTGCGGCGGTCAAATCCACGGCAAGGATCTGATCATCCCATACGCAATGAGCGACTACGCGAGCACCTTCGCCCTGGTGAACGTGGAGGACCTGCTGACCGCATTGAAGGCCAACCCGATGGGCTGATGCGGCCAGAGCTAGCGGGAAAATAAAGCCTCCTTCTTGCGGTTTCTCGCCCACTTTTGCCTGGCTTGCTCTAGGCTGCGCGCGTGATGCGTCACGTACTGGCCGCTCTTGGCTTCTTCTTGATTTGCTTGTTTTGTTCGATCGGTTGCACTTCCGGCGACAACTGCTCGTCGGGAGGTCACTGCGAGTGCTCGGGAGGCGATCAGTGCTTTTTGGGCTGTGATGGTGATCACTGTGATCAGGACTGTCACAGCGTAGGTAGTCTGTGCGGCACGGTCTGCGGCGATGACTGCAATTCGCGGTGTCGCGACGCCGGCAGCGTGTGCTCTGAGTCGTGCGGTGCACGATGCACGCTCGATTGCGGGCATACGCCGACCTGTGGTGTCCAGTGCGGAGACAACTGCCACCTCACTTGCCACGACACACCCGAGTGCGCCGCAGAGGTCGGACCGAACAGCGACGTGACCTGCCAGTCCGTCGGCACCATCTGCCAAGTGAAGTGCAACGGCAACTGCACGGTGCAATGCACGAACACACCCAACTGCCAAATCAGCTGCGCCGACAACGCGGATGCCACTCAGTGCGAGCCTGGGCGTTACGCCTGCGGAGGATGTTGAGCGATGCTTGGCGGTTACGTGAGCCTGTGGCGTTCGATCCGTCGGGCAGTATTCACTCTGAGTTTCTTCGCGCTCGTCTCGAGTGCGGCCAACCGCGCGCAAGCGCAATCTAGCATCCGGGTTCCAGGACAGCGCCCCGCAGACTCTTTCGAGCTCGAGCCCCATGTCTTGCTGAGCCCGTTCGATGCGCCCGACAATCCGAGCGGAGACGGCTACGGCCTCGGCCTGCGCGGCACGATCGAAATCTTGCCGGACGGCTTCATTCCGAAGCTCAATGATTCAGTCGGTATCGGCTTCGGTCTCGATTGGATTCATTACGACGGCCTGCCGGGCCGGGGTTACTGCCAAAGCTTTGCTCATGGCCCAGCGACACCGACGTACCCCCAAGGCGTGCCGATCTGCGTCGAAACCAGCACGCACTCTTCGAGCTACGTCTTCGTTCCAGTGGTCATGCAGTGGAACTTCTGGCTGCATCGCCAGTGGTCCGTGTTTGGCGAGCCGGGCTTGGCCGTGACTCACCGCAGCGGTGGGGATTTGGGCGTGGTACCCGTGTTCGCCGCCGGCGGGCGCTTCCACTTCAACGACAGCGTGGCCTTGACCTTGCGCCTCGGCTATCCAGCATTTTCGTCGGGCGTCTCGTTCTTGTTCTGAGTCGAGCGCGCCCGCGTTGCGTCGCGTCGCGCGCGAAGAATTTTCGAGACCCGCGCGCCCGTCCAGCCTATGGACAGTGCGTGGACGCTGCAAGGCGGGCGGGCTTCTGGCTGGCATTGCTGTTCTTGAATGCGGTCTTGACCGTGCGCTTTCCGGCGTACCAGCCCTGGCCGTCCTATCTGGCGATCTCGCTCGACCTAGTCGCGCTGCTGATCGTGTTTGCGCTGTGCGGGGCGTGGCGAAAGCCTATCCCACGCGCGCTGCGCTGGGCGCTATCGATCTTGTTCATCGCCTGGCGCATACAGCGAATTGCCGACGGAGTAGAGCAGAGCGCCTACCTGCGCGATTTCAACTGGTCGCTGGATTTGCCGCTGCTGCCTGAATTCGGTCGGCTGTTTTACACCGCTCTGCCGGGCTCGTCCTTCGTGCTCGTACTCGGACTGGTTGTGCTCGGATTGGGCGGACTCGCGTACGGCATCCAGCGTGCGCTTTGCTCCCTCGAGTCGGGGATGAGTTCGCCAGCTCGGGTTCGACTCGTTACTTGGCTGGTTGGCGCGCTCGCCTTGCTGGCGATCTACGCGCAACCTGAGGCGGTATTGGCTCCGAGCATGCTGCGGCGCGCGGGCATCGAACTCGACTTTGCGCGTCGCTTGGCGGGTTATCGTAGCGCCCAGCTCGCGCGCATTGCGGCCGTTCAACGCGTCGTGCGCGCGGGGCCGAGCGATCTTGCGCGACTGCACGGGCGGGACGTGTACTTGTTCGTGATCGAGTCCTACGGTCAAACCGTGCTCGAACAACCCGAGCTTTTTGTCCGCGTGGAGCCCGAATACCGGCGTTTCGAGCGCGAGCTTTTACAGAGCGGCTTTCAGATCGCGTCCGGCCTGCTCGATTCACCGACTTACGGCGGCCGATCCTGGCTTGCCCAGGCCACGCTGCTGACGGGCGTGCCCGCGCACGATCAAGTCGAGTTCGAGCTGCTGCGGGAGGCGCAACCCGAGACCTTGGCGCAGGTATTTCGAGCTGCTGGCTACCGTACGGTGCTGGCGCAGCCCGGCACGGTGCGTGAATCGTCCGGGCCGGACTTGCTGCACTTCGAACAAAACTATTTCGCGCGTAACCTCGGCTATCGCGGCCCACGCTTCGGTTGGGCCACCATGCCCGACCAATACGTGCTCGACGCCGTGCGCCGGCGTGAGTCGAGCGAGCCGCGTCGGCCCCCGCGGCCCTCGTTCTTTTGCTACGCTTTGGTCTCGAGCCACGTGCCCTGGTCCGACTTACCGCCGATCGTCCAAGACTGGCCCTGGATCGGAGACGGCTCTGCCTATCTTCAGTTACCCGCGCGCAGGTACCGCACGCACTGGCTTTCACTGGCCGGCGCGCGCACTGCCTATGCCGATGCCATCGTCTATGACCTCGAGGTGCTGCGCCGCTTCATCAGTGAATACGTGCGCGACGATTCGCTCTTGATCATCCTCGGCGATCACCAGCCGCATTCCGATGTCAGTGAACGGAGCCCGTCGAGCGCGGTGCCGGTGCACGTTTTGAGTCGAAATGCAGCCTTCGTCGATCCTTTTCGCGCGCGCGGCTACACTTCCGGCATGCTCGCTGACCAGACGCGGCCGCACCTGGGTCTACAGTCGCTGATGCTCGATCTGCTGGCTGACTTCTCGTCGGGGCCGCGGCGAGGCGCAGACTGATGCAGCTCGTATCGCACGCGCCGCTGTTGGAGGACGAAGCCTGGGCGTGGAGCTTGCTTCGTGCCTTGGCGCGTCGAGCCAGCGCTGGCGAGGCGGTTCGTGAGCGCACCGGTGTTTGTTGCGACGCAGCGGGGCGCTTGGAAGAGGTGGCGATCGAGCGAGCGCAGATCGTGCTCGATCCAAACACCGAGGCCAGGTTTCAGAGCCCGCTCCGGCTGACAGCGAGCGTTCGGCAGCTGCTCGATTTGTATCTACCTCTGTGCATCGGTGAGAGCTCGGAGCGCTTGGTGCTCGGCCACGTCGGGCAGAGCTTGGACGGACAGATCGCCACTTCGGCAGGCGCGTCCCGCTATGTCACAGGTCCAGAGAACATCGTGCACATGCACCGCTTGCGCTCGTTGATGGATGCCGTAGTGGTCGGCGCGGGCACGGTGGAGCTGGATGATCCCGAGCTGACCACGCGCTTGGTCCCGGGCGATCACCCAACGCGTGTGGTGATCGATCCGAGGCTACGCGTGGCTCATGGTCGCAGGCTGTACCGGGACGGTCTCGCGCCCACGTTGATTGCTTGTCGGCGCGGTCGGAGTCCCGGAGACGGGCCGCCGCGCATTCCGCTCTTGGAGCTCGCTTGCGAAAACGAGCGGCTTTCCTTGCCCGAATTGCTTTCGACTTTGGCCGCGCGCGGTCTCGGTCGCATTTTCGTCGAGGGCGGGGGAGTGACCATCTCACACTTCGTTCAGGCGCGTTGCATGGACCGGCTGCACGTCACAATCTGCCCGATCTTGATCGGTCGCGGTCGCCCGGGGATCAGCTTGCCCGGCGTGGAGCGCCTGGACCAAGCGCTGCGTCCCGCCACGCGTCGCTTCACCTTGGGTGAAGACGTGCTCTTCGATTGTCGATTGTCGAGTCGATGAGCCGGGGTCATCCGTCCACGCAGTGCTTCGTCGTGCCTGCGCTGGATGGCCCGGTCACCGGAGGCACCTTGTACAACCGCGAGCTGTGTTCGGCGCTCGGCCGGTCGGCGACGCGGGTCCTAGTCTCTGAGCTCGGCGCAGCAGGGCTGGGCGCCGCACTCGAGGCGGCAGGGCAGGTGTGGGTCGATAGTTTGTATTTGGCGGCGCTGCCCGACGTGGCGCGTGAGGCAACGGGTCGGGTCGGCTTGCTCGCTCATTATCTGCCTTCGTTCGTTGCCTACGGGCGGGCGATTCAGCCGGCGGAGCTTGGCGCGGAAGAAGCCCGCGCGCTTTCAATCGCAAACGCGTTTTTGGTGACGAGCGACTTCATGCGCGAGGCGTTGGGGCCGCTCGTTGCCCCAGAAAAACCGATCTTTGTCGCCGTCCCCGGCAGCCACGCACGGCTCGGGCGGTTGCCGCCGAACCCGTCCCTCGGGCTGCGCGCGTTGATGATTGGAAATGTCGTGCCTGGCAAGGGCTTGGAAGCGTTGCTCATGGCACTGTCTGAATTGCTACGAGCCGAAGATCCGTTCGAGCTCTCGGTCGTCGGTAGTCTCGATTTCGACCCCGAGTATGTCGCGCGCTGTCGCCGAGTCATTGCCAACTCGGCGCGACTCGCTGCACGAGTGACGCTGCTCGGCGCCTGCAGCCCCGAGCGGACGGCGCATGTGCTGAATGAGGCCGAGCTCTTGCTGTCCGCGTCGCGCATGGAAAGCTTTGGTATGGCGCTCTCCGAGGCGCGCGTTGCAGGGATCCCGATTGCGTCCTGCGCAGGAGGCAACGCCGCCGCCCACGTGCGGGTCGAAGCCGGCGGGCAGCTCGTGGACAGCCCTCGGGAGTTGGCGGCCGCCTGTTTGGAGCTGGCGCGCGCTCCGGCTCGCGTGCAGCAACGCATCGGCCAAGCGCGCGGCCATGCGCTGCCTGCCCGCCCTTGGTCAGAGACCGCTCGCGCGCTACTCGGTCAGCTCGCGTGCCTTGAAAAATAGTACGATCGTGCAAACGATACGCTCACCGCCAGCGTGCCCAGCGCGACCGAGATGCGCCCGGCCAGTCCCGAGAGCACGAGTCCGCTGCACAGGCCCAGCATCAAAAGCCCGAAGGCCCAGCGCCCGAAGCGTGAGCGTGGCGCCTCGCGCCCGCTACCGGACCAGCCCCACAACCCGAGCACGTAGGCATAGCGGAGATAGCCTGCCACGAGCACCCAGGGCTCGTAGCCCTGACCGAGCCACAAGCGCAAGGTGACGACCAGCACTAGCAGTGCGTCGGTCTCCATGTCGAAGTGCGCGCCGAACGCAGACGTGTCGCTAGCGCGACGCGCTAGCCAACCATCGAGCAGATCGAGCCCCAAGACCGAGAGCGCGATCGTCAACGCGCACCACGCCGGCAAGAGCCGCGGTGGTAGCGTGAGCGTCAGCAGCACGATCAGCCGCACGCCAGTGACGGTGTTGGCCGAGCCGAAGCGACCACTGGGTGTGTACGCGTGTCGACCGAGCCAGAGCAGGGCCGTAAACGTGATCAGCGCACTCACCGCGACCGGCCAAGCCTGGCCTTGCCAGGCGCAGGTGCCGAGCGTCGCGGTCATGGCCAACGCTTGCGCACGGCTCCAGGCCGCGAGCGGCATAGCTTGCGGCGGAAACGCGACGCTTCGAGGCTGATTCATCGTCCTGGGCTCGGGCGGCTCTCGGCCGGTCAGCGGCTCATGCTATCAAGTAACCATCGTGGGCCGCGCCAAGATCGGGCAGACAGCGTGATCGAGAGCGCGCGCGCATTCTGGGTGGTCGAGCCCGGTCGGGGTGAGTTGCGCTCCGAGCCGCTCGAGGCGCCGGTAGCAGGCGAGGTGTTGGTGCGTGCGCTGTACAGCGCGGTCAGCCGCGGCAGCGAGTCACTCGTCTTTCACGGTCGCGTGCCGGTGAGCGAGTACCAGCGCATGCGTTGCCCCCATCAACTCGGCGAGTTTCCTGGGCCCGTCAAATACGGCTATAGCAGCGTCGGGGTGGTGCAAGCGGGCAGCGCGGACCTCGACGGTCGGCCGGTCTTTTGCCTCTACCCGCACCAATCCGCGTACGTCGTACCCATACGCGCCGTACTGCCCCTACCCGCGGGCGTGCCGCTCGAGCGCGCTGTCCTAGCCGCCAACATGGAGACGGCCATCAACGCGGTTTGGGATGCCGCTCCGCGGCTCGGTGATCGCGTGACCGTCGTCGGGGCAGGCGTCGTGGGTTGTCTATGTGCGTACTTGCTCGCTCGGCATCCAGCGGTTGCCATCGAGCTCGTCGACGTGCGCGCCGAGCGCGCCGCAATTGCGCACGCGTTCGGCGCGAGCTTTGCTCTGCCCGACGCCGCGCAGCGTGAACGCGATCTGGTCGTACATGCCAGCGGCAGCGAGGCAGGCCTCCGCACCTGCCTGAAATTGGCCGGGACGGATGCTACGGTGCTCGAGCTGAGTTGGTTCGGCGATCTGTCGGTGAGCTTGCCGCTCGGCGCCGCGTTTCACGCGCAAAGGCTCAGCTTGCGTTCGTCGCAGGTGGGCACGGTGAGTCCGCGTGCGCGCACTCGATTCGACCATCGGGCTCGGCTCGCCCTGGCCCTCGAGCTGTGCAAAGACCCGCTGCTCGATCGCCTGATCGATGCCGAGAGCGGCTTCGAGAGCCTGCCCGAATCGATGCCGCAGCTGACCCGCCCCGGCAATGGCGCGCTTTGTCATCGTCTGCGTTACGATCCCTGAAGGAGCCCTCATGTACAGCGTTTGCGTCCGTGGTCACGTGATGATTGCCCACAGCTTCCGCGGTGAGCTGTTTGGTCCTGCGCAACGCCTGCACGGCGCCACCTACGTAGTAGACGCGGAATTTCGCGCGCACCAGCTCGGCCCCGAGGGCGTGGTGGTCGACATTGGCCGCGCCTCGCAAGCCTTGTCCGCGATTTTGGAAGAGCTCAATTTCAAGAACTTGGACGACGACCCCGCGTTCGCAAATCAGAACACCACCACCGAGTTCCTGTCGCGCGCTCTGTTCGAGCGCATGGCCGCGCGGATTGTCCTAGGTGAGCTCGGCCCCGGCTCGGAGCGCTTGGTCGCGCTGCGCGTCACGCTGCACGAGTCGCACGTGGCCTGGGCCGCCTACGAGGGCCCGCTCTCAAGCGGGGGCGCGAGCGGCGGCACTTAGCATCGCCGCGTGCACGAAGACCAGGCTCTGTTCGCCGGGGACACCGAGGCGCAGCGGAAAGCCGTAGTGTCCCGTGCCGCGGTGCACGTAAAGGCGGTCATTGCCGCGCGCCCAGAAGCCGTGATCGGGTGCTTTGACGAACACGCGCATCATCGTCCAATTGAGGCCGAGGCTGACCAAGCCGACCTGGCCCCCGTGGGTGTGGCCAGACAACGCGAGATCGGCCTCGCCTTCGGGCAAATGCCGGAAGGCGCCGGGGTCGTGCAAAAGCACGATACGAAGATGATCGGCAATCCGCGGGTGCTCGGCGCAGACGCGCGCCAAGTGCTCCTTGCGCTCGCGCCACACGAAATCCATGCCCAAGATCTGGACTGGTCCGGCGGCCGTCGTCAGCTCTCGAGCGTCGTCGACCAGCAAGATGACGCCCGCTCGTTCGAGTGCACTGCGCACGGTGTCGGGCGCCTCGTGATCGTGATTGCCGAGGCAGGCAAAGCAGCGCCCGGTGAGAGCGGAGAGGGGAGCCAGCGCCGCGCCCAAGAGCTCCGGATCATTCTGCGACTCCATGGTCAAGAAATCACCGGTGAGCAACACCAGGTCCGGCTTTCGCGCGACAGCGCGCTCACAGATGCGGCGCAGGCGCGCCACCGACATGAACGGACCCAGATGCGGATCGGTGATCTGCACGATCGAGAGTGGACGGCCCGCGCTGGCCTCGCGCATGGGATGCCGCTTCAATTCCGGCACGGACTCGCCGTCAGCCACGACCAGGTGAACCTGTTCCTCGGCGCTGCGCAGCGACTGCAGCACGCCGAGCAGGGCCACCGCATAAGGGGCCCACACTGCCGGCAGCTCGACTCCGAACGCAGCCAGCAGCACCCAAGGCAACGCCAGCAGCGTGCCGGCACCGAAAAACGCCCCGGGAATGCTGACCAGCACGCGATAAGCCAGGCCTCGCATGCTCGGCCGAATCAGCGCCAAAGATTGCACGAACACCGCCGCATGCCCGTAGACGAACAGCGGCCACACGCTGTGAAAGCGGGGAAATAGCACGCTCGCGAAGAGCACCTGCAGGCCGAGCAACACGGCCCGAAAGGTCGCATACGTGCGCGAGCGAAAGCGCCAGGCGCAAGCAACCACGAGCACCCAAGCGGCAACCGACCAAAAGGCGAACGGACTCACTAGCGCCGTGTATGCGACCGGCGCTGGCTCGCGGCAAGCGCTCGCGCTGCGGATTGCGGCGCGGCGGCTATTGTGTGGACGGAATTAGAGAGTGCCACTATGCTGCTGCCGTGGCTGAAGAAGTTTCGAAAGCTAATCACCGCCTCACTTTGTTGGCCGCTTGCACTGGTGTCATCCTGGGTTTCGCCGGCGCCATGGTGAAGGGACCCGAGCTCGTCAGCTTGCTGTTCAAGCCACTCCAGGATTCGTTCTCGTGCTCGAGCAGCGTCAACCTCGCGCTGAACCAATTCGTGGAACTGCAGTTGAGTTGCGCGCTGGGCGGAGCAGTGCTCGCCCTGGTGGGACTGTTCTTCTGGCGTCGCTTCTTGCGCCATCGCGCTGAAGCCAAGCAGCGAACAGCGAGCTGACGACCCCGCGCCGCTATCTGGCGAAGAAGCGCGCGCGGCAGCCGCGACAGCGGTACGGCTTGAAGCCCAATGTGCGCGCAACGCCGTCGAATAACCCACGTGAGTGCGAGCGACGCACATCGTTGCGACCACAGGACGTGCAGTTCGGAAGGTTTTGCCCGACGGTCGCCGTGGGCGCATTGGACGTGCCCGGAGGAGTGCTGGTCGGCGTCACGCCCTGAGTATTGAGCGCGTCGCGCGAGCGGCAAGCTGTATCGCAACGTTTGAGTCGGCAGAATCGCCACAGCGTCGCGCGGAGTGACATGCGACGCTGTCGTCTCTTCGTCAGTAAGGTTCTTTAATGATCTGGAAACACTCCAACCGATGGCGCTGCGCTGTCGGCGGGTAGCGCACTCGGTGCCGGGGAGCCAGCCGCCGACGGGATTGCTGCCGGTGGCGGGGGAGTCGTCGGTATCACGGAAGGTGGCCGCGTTGCCGGTGGTGGCAACGCCGATGCTGGAGGCGGCGGAAGCGCGGACTTGCCTACTGTTCGGTTCAAGGTCAGTTCCACCGTTTGCACGTTTCGTGCGCAGTCGTGCTCATGGTCGACTTCTACGGTGCTGAGTGCATCGGGGACGCCGGGAAGTGAGGCGCGCAGCGTCCAGTGGCCGTCAGTTAGCGCCGCGTAGTAGCAAGAGTCGAGCTCGAATCGGTTCCCGCCGTTCGTTGCGGTCACGGTGGCGGCGCACGTCTTGCGACCGTCAGGGTCCAACACCGTGACGTCGAGGTAGTCGTAGCAGCGTGAGCTGAGCACGCCGACGCCGACCAGTCCGATCAGCACTGCACCCCCCACGAGGGGCGCGCAGGCGCTCGTCACGAAGACCAGCAGGGTTATACCTAACGCGCCCCGCGCCAATCCGCCTGCTCGTCCCCGTCGCTCGCTCCGCATGACTCTGTGGGCTGGCTATAGCATCGGATCGCGCCGTGCCCAGATTGAGAATGGCGAAGCGCCTCGCTGCCTCGCTCCGGGACCCCGAGCGCGAGACGCTTTCGTCGAACATCCGCGCACGATGGTGTCAGGAAACCTGCGCGTCCCGCGGACAGTGGGCGGAATGCCTGGCTAATTTGGCCGAAGTATCGCGCTCTGATAGCTCGAATGGATGGCTCCGGAATGTTCGACAGCGCGGTACGGGACTTGCTCTATCCGCCGCATGAACGCAGGGCGATTCAACTCCGCTTTGGCAGTGCGGTGGGCGGCTGGTCTGGTGGCGCTTTCGCTGCTGCTCGCAAGCGGGGTAGCCCTTGCCGGAGAGATCCCAATTTTTCTCGGCGCGATCGGCATCGGCCAGGCCAGGCCGGAAATCGAGGGTGAGCTTCGTTCGTTGCTCCGCGCTGAGCTCGCGTCCGCGGAGTTCTCGCGTCTGAAAACCAACGAGCGCTATGTGTTGTCGGCCACACTCGTGCGCTTGGACAGCGTTCAATCGTCGGAGTCCGCGCACGCTACCTGCGTGGTTTCGGTCGCCATCCTGCGCGACGGTTCCACCCTGTACGCGCTGATCAATGGCCGAGCGACCACGGAAGACGCCAAAGCGCCTGCGGCAAGAAGCGACGCTCTGCGCGCCGCGGTGCATAGCGCCATGGTGCGCGTGCCCAAAGCGCTGCGCTGACGCCGGGCCGGATTCCAGGGCCAGACGAACGCGAAAAGAAAGCCGCGAGCAACGCGAACAGGCACGACGGAACACGAAAAATCAGTCTACGCCAGAGTCCGGTGGACGAGCGCGCCGCTTTTCCGGTACGTTGCGAGATCTCACACTTTTTCAATTGTGAGATCGCAACCATGCGAAAGCGCAAAAGCGAAGTTCGGATGCCGTCTTTGCGGAAGCCTCCGCGCGCCCCTCGCCGGGTGCGGGCGCGCGGGGGCAATATGCGAGGCGCGCACGAGCGGAGCCGCGTCACATGTGGTAAATATCGCATGTTCCGGCCCGGGAGCCTTGATTTTTGGACGGCGGTGAGGTAGGCAGTTTAGGCTCCTTGTCGCATATTTGCTTACTGGATTTGCGTGCGTCTGGGGAACGTGAACGAACGCGCATCGACGCTATCACCTTAGCTAGCCCGAACACTTGAGACCGAACCTCGTGCAAGCAGCCGCCACTGGCAGCATCATCGCGGACCGCTACTGCCTGCTTCGAAAGCTGGGGGCTGGTGGTATGGGCTCGGTGTGGCTTGCGCACGATCAGTCGCTCGACAGTCAGTGCGCAGTCAAGCTCGTCGATCCCGAGAAGGCAGCGGATGAGGAGGTGCGCATTCGCTTCGAGCGCGAAGCCAAAGCGGCCGCGCAAATCCGCGGAGCGAACGTGGTAGATATCTTCGATCACGGTATCTGGGATGGGACGCCGTTCATCGTGATGGAATACCTCGAGGGTGAAGACCTCGGCGCGCGGCTGGATCGCGACGGCGCACTCGACAGCGAGCAAACCTACCAAATCGTCAGTCAAGTCGCGCGCGCTCTCGTGCGAGCTCACGCGGCAGGCATCGTGCATCGTGACCTCAAGCCCGAGAACATTTTCCTCGTGCCCGGTGACGACCAAGAGGTGGCAAAGGTGCTGGATTTCGGCATCGCCAAGCACGAGCAATACTCCCTCGCGGGCAAGACGACCAAAACCGGGTCGTTCATGGGCACGCCCTACTACATGAGCCCGGAGCAGGCGCGCGGCCGCGCCATCGACTGGCGCTCGGACCTGTGGGCGCTGGGCGTGATCGCCTATCAGTGCCTGAATGGTCGTCCGCCGTTCGAAAGCGAGGCGCTCGGCGAACTGATGGGCATGATCATTTACGATCCAATTCCGCCCATCACCGCAGGTGCGCCAGGGTTGCCGGAGGCGCTCGAGCTCTGGTGGGAGCGCGCCGTCTCGCGTGATCGCGAGCAGCGCTTCCAGTCGGCCAAGGAACTCGCGGATTCGTTCGGTGAGGCGATCGAGACCTCGAAGCAAATGACCGTGCCGAGCATCGCGCCGCGCGCGGCGTTGCCTAGCTTCAATGACCTGGACGCCGTTCGCGGCTTGTCACTGCGCATGCCGCCGACGCCGTCTGCGGACCAGAGCGCGCGCTTCGGTTCGCCCGCACTGTTCGCGGACCGGACGCACGTGGAGCTGGATGAGGGTACCGATGCACCCGTTACCCGCACGCGCGGTTCGGTCTTGCCTGAACTTTCCTCGTTGCCGCGCAAACAACGTTTGATCGTGTTGTCGGTGGGCGGGGCGCTCCTGGCGGTGCTAGGGTTTTTGGTGATCGCGAGCCTACGTAGTCCGCCCCGGATATCGGTGGTCGCCGCCCGGCCCTCTGCAGCGCCCGCCATCGTGGTGACGCCAGTAGCGTCCAGCCAGTTGCAACCGGCCCCGATGATCTTCGATCCCTCCGCGCTGCCGCTCGAGGAAGACCAAGAGAAGAAGAAGAAGCCCGCAGTTGGGGCCGGTTCTGTCGCGCCCGTGGCGCGCCCCGCAGGAGCCGCTCGCGACTACGGTATTTGAGCAAGGGTCGATGACACGTCGTTTAACTTTTTGGTCGGGCCTGAGCGTTGGCTTGCTCTGGGTAGGTACGAGCTGGGCCGAGCCCAGCGCGGCGGACCGCGCAACGGCGCGCTCGCTGGCGGGTGAAGGCTACCAAGCTTTACAAGACAAGGACTACGCCACCGCGACCGATCGTTTCAGTCGCGCCGACGCGCTCGTCCACGCGCCCACCTTGATGATCGACTGGGCGCGTTCGCTAGTCGGGCTCGGCAAACTGGTAGAGGCGCAAGAGCGCTACGAACAAATCGTGCGTGAGGGCGTAGAGCCGAAGGCGCCGAAGTCCTGGCAGCGAGCCCTTGCGGACGCCGGTACTGAGCTGAGTCAGCTCAAACCACGCCTGGCCTGGATCACGATCACGGTCTCCGGCAGCGACGACGCGCACGTCACCATCGATGGCGTACCGGTACCAGCCGCAGCGGTCGGCGTTCGTCGAGCGGTGAACCCAGGCTCGCTTCAAGTACGCGTTCAAGCCAAGGGCTTTCTGGGCCAGAAGAAGACGATCGAATTGGGCGAAGGCGCGGAAGAGGCCGCCACGTTCAAGCTCGAGCCCGATCCAGACGCGCAAACGGTTGCCCCGGTGCCAGCGCCTCCGCCGCCCGCGCCAGCCCCGGCAGAGCCGCGCAATCTGGTGCCGGTGTACGTGGCATTCGGGGTTTCCGCCGCGGGCTTTGTCGTGGGCGCGGTCAGCGGCGGGCTTTTTCTGAGCAAGCGTTCGCACTTGAGCTCGGTTTGCAATGACGATGGCAAGTGTCCGTCCAGCGAGACCGACGCGGTGAACTCGTTCGATAAATACGGCACGATCTCGAGCATCGGCTTGGCCGTCGGCGTGGCGGGCGCCGGTGTCGGTCTGACGCTGCTTCTGTTGAATCGTGATGGGGGCAAAGCAGCCCCGGCCCAGGGTGTCGTCCTGCATCCTTACCTCGGGCTCGGCAGCGTGGGCGCCGTGGGGAGCTTCTAATGAGTCGTCTCGGTCGCCTGCTGCGTGCATTGGGTCTTGCCTCGGTGCTGACGCCGCTGGTCGGCTGCCAGGCAATCTTCGGTGACTACAAGGTCGACGATGGCGCCTTCGCTGGCGCCGGCAACGTCGGGCAGGGCGGCTCGGGTGGTGGTAGCCCGGCTCAGACCGGCCCGATCGTGCTCGCGCCAACCACTGGCCTTTACACGACCGAGTGGGGCGGACAGGCGACGTTCACGATCGTGCTCGACCACGCTCCGACCGCGGATGTCACCGTCGCGCTGTCCAGTAGCAATATCAGTGAGGGCACCGTCAGCCCCGCGAGCGTGACCTTCAACAAGGACGACTGGAAGGCACCGCAGGTCGTCACAGTCACCGGCATTGACGATCGAATCCCGGACTTCAACAAGGCGTACAAGATCATCACCGCTCCGGCCACGAGCGATGACCCGTCGTTCAACGGGGTCGATCCGGTCGACATCGATCTGATAAATATCGACAACGAGACCGCGGGCATCACCGTCGTGCCGAGATCTGGTCTCGTGACCAGTGAAGCCGGTGCACAAGACACCTTCACCGTCGTGCTCAACTCGCAGCCCACGAAGGATGTCACGATCAACCTCGTCAGTGATACGCCGGCAGAAGGTACCGTCGCCCCCCAGAGCCTGATTTTCACTGCGGTAAACTGGATGGCCCCGCAGCTAGTCACCGTCACCGGCGTCGACGACGACGCCAAAGACCCGGACCACCCGTACAAGATCACCGTCTCCAGTACGAGCGAGGATCAAGACTATGCGCACGTCGCGCCGGTCAGCGTCGATGTGATTAACCAGGACAATGAGTCCGCGGGGGTGACCGTTGCCTTGGTCAGCGGAATCGACCCGATCGATCCGACCAAACTCCGCACCAGTGAGAGCGGGGACTCGGCCACCTTCACGGTCGTGCTGAACGCCCAGCCTTCCGCCGACGTCACCATCGCGGTTTCCAGCGACACGCCGAGTGAAGGCACCGTCAGCCCGCAAACCTTGACGTTTACCCAGTTCAACTGGAATGCGCCGCAAACCGTGACCGTGACCGGCGTGGAAGACGACGACACCGCCGACGGCGACCAGCCATTCTTGATCGTGCTGGGTACTCCGACCGGGGACGACACGGACTACGCGGCACTCCCCGAGACCGACATACCCGCTGCCAACGTCGACAACGACAAGGCCGGTTTCTCCGTGATGCTCGTGACCGGCATCGATCCGCAGGACCCGAGCAAGCTGCTCACGAGCGAAGCCGGTACGACCGCCACTTTCACACTCGCGCTCAACTCGAAGCCTTCGAAACCGGTGACGATCCCTCTCTACAGCAGCCTGCCCAGCGAAGGTTCGGTGATACCGATGTCGCTTACCTTTACGCCGGTCAACTGGCAGTCGCCGCAGACCGTCAGCGTGACGGGCGTCGACGACGACATCCAGGACGGCAGTCCGCTCTTCTTCGTGCGCACCGGCGTCGCCACGAGCATGGACCCTCGCTACGACGGGCTCGATGCCCCCGACGTCCAGGTCACGAACCAGGACGACGACAGCGCCAATGTACGTGTGGTCTTGGCCAAGGGCATCGACCCGCTCAACGCGACCCGGCTCGCCACGGATGAATTCGGCAGCACGGCGACGTTTACCGTCGCGCTCACCTCGGAGCCGACCGCCGATGTTTCGATTCCATTGGTCAGCAGCAACCCCAAGGAAGGCACGGTCTCACCCGCCACATTGACGTTCACCACGCTCAACTATCGCGCACCCCAGACGGTCACCATCACCGGCGTCAATGACGATGTCGTGGTGGACGGCAATCAACCGTTTTCCATCAACGTCGGTGCCGCCACCAGTGACGATCCGAATTTCAACGGCAAGTTCGCATCGCAGGTGCAGGTGACGAATCGGGATGACGACTTGGCTGGCGTGATCGTGACGCCGACGTCGGGGCTGGTCACCTCGGAGAGCGGAAAGACCGATTCATTTACCATCCGTTTGCAGTCAAAGCCGTCGGCCGATGTTTCGATCGCCATCTCGAGCAGTAACCCCGCGGAGGGCAAGCCGAACGTGAGTAGCGTGGTCTTCACGTCGACCAATTGGAACGCCAATCAAACGGTGGTCGTGACCGGCCAAGATGACGATGGCGCGCAGGACGGCAGTCCCACTTACAAGATCATTCTCGACCCGACCCAGAGCAAGGACCCGAACTACAACGGCAAGATCGATCCGCCGGACGTGACGCTCACGAATACGGACAACGACACCGCGGGCTTCGTCGTCAGCCCGACCTCGGGCCTAGTCACCGGGGAAAGCGGACTCAAGGCGACCTTCACCATCAAGCTCACCTCGAAGCCGGTCGGCACGGGCGTCAATGTGAAGATCCAGTTGACGAGTAGCGACCTCACCGAAGGCACAGTGAGCCCGGGGACCGTGACTTTCGACGCAGTGAACTGGAACTCGCTCCAAACCGTGACCGTGACGGGCGTCAACGACGATGTGGCGGACGGCAGCCAGCCGTACATGATCCTCACGTCGCAGGCATCGAGCATCGACGGGAACTACAACGGAAAAAAACCGCCTGACGTCTCGGTTATCAACGTCGACGACGACAGTGCCGGGGTGAACATCTTGCCTATCCCCAGCGCGACGCCGACCGCAACCACCGAAAAATCGGCTGGCAAGGCCACGTTCACTGTGGCCCTCACCTCGCTGCCGACCGCGGACGTCACGTACACGGTCACGAGTCTGGACACCTCGGAAGGTACGGTTTCGCCCGGCACGCTCAAGTTCACGACCACGAACGGCAAGACGCCGCAAACCGTCACCGTGACCGGCGTCAATGACGATTTGGCAGACGGAGACCAGCAGTACACGGTGCGCCTGAGCAACGGCACCAGTACCGACCCGGGCTATAACGGCAAGTTCGGTACTGATTTGCCGTTCATCAACCTCGACGACGACCACCCCGGGCTGGAAATCAACCCGACGACCGGCCTCAAAACGAGCGAGAAGAACGCAGGGGCCGCCACGTTCACCGTCGCTTTGATGTCGCAGCCGACCGCGGGCGTGAGTATCGCGGTGAGCAGTAGTAACACCGGCGAAGGCAAAGTCTCGCCGGCCACGCTCGCATTCACGACGGGCAACTGGGCGACGCCGCAACCAGTGACGATTACTGGGGTGCAAGATGACGTCGCCGACGGCACGCAGAACTATCAAGTGCTGCTTGCCAACGCGACCAGCACGGACAGCAATTACGGCGGCAAGTTCGGCACTCAGCTGGACGTGCAAAATCTCGACGACGACCAGGCGGGTTACACCGTCAATGCCGACCCGATACTGCAGACCACGGAAAAAGGCGGCAAGGCCACGTTTAGCGTGGTGCTCACATCGAAACCCGCGGGCACGAGCACCGTGACCTTGGGGCTGACGAGCAGCAACACCAAAGAGGGCACCGTGTCGCCGAGCTCATTGGTCTTCACCGGGGCGAATTGGGACGATCCGACCGCGCACGTGGTGACCGTGACCGGTGTCGACGACAAGAAGGCGGACAAGGATGTCGGCTACCAAATCACATTTACGGCCGACGCGACCTACTCGGTCCCAGCCCCGTTGCCTGTCGCACTGACGAACCTCGACGATGACGTGCTCGGCGTGCTGGTGACTCCGACTACTTGCGCGACGACCCCGGGCACGACAGCGACCTTCACCATCAGCTTGAACTCACAGCCGAGCGCGAACGTCACCATTTCCCTGACCAGTGACACGCCGATGGAGGGCACGGTGTCTCCTGACTCGGTCACGTTCACGCCTTCCGGCTCTGGTAGCTGGGATACACTGCAAACGGTTACCGTGACCGGCGTCAATGACGGCACGATGGGCACGATGACGCCCTACAAGATCATCACCGGTAACGCCTCCGCTCCGGGGGAAACGACTGGCTACGACGGGTACACCAGCGTGGCCGACGTCTCGTGCACGAATACCACTCCGCCGCCAGTCACTCCGACTCCGTAACGCGAGTCGACCAGTCCTGGTCGGCACGCCAGCCAAACGCCGACACTCTCGGCCGCCGCACCCGGACGAAGGGTGAGGGAGACAGCGGGACGCTCACAGCACCGTTCAGGCAAGCCGGTGCCCTGTGCTCGAAACGAGCGGCGAAGTGGCTCAGCAGATCAGCCGTGCGATCGTGCGGGTACACGCTGAACTGGTCGTAGTCCTCGTACAAACCGCCGTGCTCGGTATCCCGACCCGCAAGCAGCCAGAACATCGCCGCGTTCCCACCATGCGCCAGGACTCGCTCGTTCCAAGCGGAGTAGCTGGCAAGCCGCGCGGGCAGGCCCTCACTGACTCGGCCCAGACGGTCCCGCGTCACCTTCATTCCGTATTCTTCCAACACGGTCGGCTTTCCGAGCTCGCGAGCCACACTCAGGTGATCGTCGATCCAACGCTCGGCCCAGCCGAAGCCGGTACCCCACGCCTCTGGATACATGTGAAATGTACCGTAATCGATGCTCGGTAGCGCGGTGAGCGCGCGATGATCTACGCCATTGTCGGCATGATACGTCCAGTGCTCGGAGTCACCCTCGAGAAACCCCTCGTCACCTACGGCGACCAGGTGGTTCTCGTCGATCGACTTGAGGTAGCTCGACATCTCGCTCGCCCAGCGCGTAAGCAAGGTGTTGGGGGTACCGGTGGTTCCACGCGGCTCGTTGCCGAGCTCCCAGGCGAAAATCGTCGGGTCATCGCGATAGGCGCGGTTGGTCAATCCGTTCATCCGCGTGGCCAGGTGCCACAGCCAAGCCTTGTAAGCCTGGCGGACGCGGGCATCGCCGTAAAAGTCCGAATGCGCGGAGAGCCCGTACCACGCTAGGTACTGGTCCATACCGCCGAATTCATGCCAATTGTTGGTCAGTACCAGGACCACCTTGATTCCCAATTGGCCCGCCTTGGCGAGTGCATAGTCGAGCCCCTGAAGTCCGTTCGATCCGTCGTTGAACATCGCGCGCTGCGCCACCGGGTCCCACGCTTGAAAGTAAGAGCCCCGCTTCGTGCCATCGCCGTCGATACTGCGAACGCTGCCGTCGAGCGAGCCGCGGTCGATGAAGCCCCAGATGCGTACGACCTTTACCCCCATCGCGCGCGCGCCTTCGAGCACGTCGTCCACCATCGGGCGCGGCTCGTATGCGAGGTAGTAGTTGTTCGCGCCAACGAAGCAAAATGGCGCGCCGTCGAGCTCGAAATTCGTGGCTGGGTTCTTGCCAACATCGAACGCGGTTCTCGCGGAGGTGGTGGCGCAACTGATGCTGAAGCAGCACGACCATGCGCCGAGCAGCAGTGCGGCGGGCCGAAGCGGGGAGGAAGCAGAGCCCATGCTCAGCTCGGCTATACACCGCGCACTTTTTCGAACAAACCGCTCTTTCAGAGCCTCCCGCCCCGCTGTACAGATTCCCGGCGGCTGAACCCGCTCCCAAACAGCAGCAGCGAGCAAGCGGCGAGCGCGCTCAGCGCATACCCAGAAAACGTCGGGAAAATCCTGGATTCGTGGCAAATATCGAATGGGGACAGCGGCGCTCCGAAGCACAGGCTCAATCGTTGACCCAGCCGCAATGCCGGGCTCGCGTCGTCACTGAACAGTGCGGACAGTGCCATGCTCGCGTCGCACAGCAGGCCAAGCGTGGCGGAGACCGCCGCACTGAGCACGCCGCACAGTAGCGCCAGTGCGCCGCCACTCGGTGCCCCGATGACGGGAGAACCAAGCGCGAAGCCGAGCAAGCCCAAGAAGGCCAGACGCGTGCGCAACACGCACAGCACTCGCTGCCAGAAATGGGGAACGGGCCGGGGCAGATTTTTCTTCAGATCACGAAGCTCAACGACGAACGTCATGGGGTCTCGGCTCCGCCTTGCCGGATGCAAGGCCACAAAAGCGAAAACGCCCAACCGGGGACCGGAAGGGCGTTCGCCAAACAATGCGATGTTACCCTTCCGGCTACACGACGACCTTTTCCGTCAGCCAGATGACGGCGCAAAGCGAGCTCTTGAGCTCGAGATGTGGGGTGCAGGACAACATTGCGGAAGGCGATGGTACGTCCCGCGGAGTGCATTTGTCAACGCATCTCCCCGCGCGTTGGAAACCTGCTACGAAACCAGTGATACCAGTCGGAAACACGATTGAAAGCGTCGCGATCCCCGGGGCGGCGTTAGGTCGTCTCAGTTCCGGGATAGGTTCTGGGTTAGCTCGGTCGATCAGCACGATCGCCGACTCTTACGGAAAGCTCATGAAGTTCGACGCTTACGACCCTCAAAACGGCCCGTTCTATGACGAAACGTTCGCAGCCACGGGGGTGCCTCGCCCCGGTTTCGAGCCGCTCGTGAATGGAATCAATGCGCTCGAGAGTGGCTCGCTCTTGATGCGTCAAGCTGCCGCGGAGCGCGCATTGCTCAGCATGGGCATCACCTTCACCTTGTACGGCGATGGTGGCAGCTCGGAGCGCATCTTCCCGTTCGACGTGATTCCACGCGTGGTCGCCGCCAAGGAGTGGGAACGGATCGATCGCGGCCTGCGTCAGCGCATCGAAGCGCTCAACTTGTTCCTGTGCGACGTGTACGGCGAGCAGAAAATCTTGAAGGACAAAGTCGTCCCTGAAGGTTTGGTCAAAACCTGCGCCGACTTTCGTCCGCAATGCATCGGGCTCAAGCCGCCCCGGAACATCTGGTGCCACA
Organism: Pseudomonadota bacterium; assembly: GCA_037200885.1. GTDB lineage: Bacteria > Myxococcota_A > Polyangia > Polyangiales > Polyangiaceae > PMG-095. The sequence goes on along the minus strand of JBBCIN010000002.1, from coordinate 457,751 downwards.
TCGTCGGTACCGACCTGGTGCGAGATAAAAACGGTGAGTTCTACGTTCTGGAAGACAACCTACGCTGCCCGTCCGGCGTCAGCTACGTGCTCGAGAACCGTCAGATCTTGAAGCGCACATTTCCGCGCGTCCTCGAGCAAATGTCGATTCGCCCCGTCGACGACTACCCGCTCCGGTTGCTCGAGACACTTCGCTACCTGGCTTCGGATCGACGTGACGACCCACAAGTCGTCGTGCTCACACCGGGTCGCTTCAATAGCGCCTACTACGAGCACGCGTTCCTCGCGCAACAGATGGGCGTCGAGCTGGTCGAACCTCAAGATTTGGTCGTGCGCGAAGGCTACGTGCAGATGCGCACCACCGAGGGCTTCAAGCGCGTGGACGTGATCTACCGCCGAGTGGGCGATGACTTCTTGGATCCGCTAGTGTTCCGTCCGGACTCACTGCTCGGCATCCCCGGCGTCATGGACGTCTACTTGAACGGTCGCGTCGCGCTTGCCAACGCACCGGGCACGGGCGTCGCGGACGACAAGGCAATCTACCGATACGCCGAGCGCATCATCAAGTACTACCTGGACGAAGACGCGATCATCCCCAACGTGCCGACTTATGTATGTAGCGACGAGAAGGATCGCAAATACGTACTCGAGCATTTACCCGAGCTGGTGGTCAAGGCGACGGACGGCGCCGGCGGTTACGGCATGCTGATCGGCCCGCATTCCACGGCGGAGGAACAGGTGGACTTCGCTGGGCGCATCAACAAGAATCCGCGCGGTTACATTGCCCAGCCAACGCTCTCCTTGTCGCGCGTGCCGACGATCATCGGCGACCAGTTCGAAAGTCGCCACGTCGATTTGCGCCCCTACGTGCTCTACGGCCAGGACATCTACGTGCAACCGGGCGGGTTGACGCGTGTCGCGCTCAAGAAAGGGTCCCTGGTGGTGAACTCATCCCAAGGTGGCGGAAGCAAAGACACCTGGGTGCTGTCAGACACTGGCTTTCAGTCTCAGTCTCAATCGCAGTCTCAGTCTTGAGTTTTCGCTCACGAAAGCTCCGCTCTCAGACCACACGTTGTCAATCCTGATCTCGAACTAAACAAGACAAAAGATGCTGAGCCGAGTTGCCGAAGCGATCTACTGGTCGAGCCGTTACGTCGAGCGCGCGGAGAACGTCGCGCGTTTCATCGACGTGAATATGAACCTCTTGCTCGATTCACCGATCGAGCAGAAGAGCGGCTGGGACAGCCTGGTGATGATCACCGGCGACCATGATCTTTTCGCGAAGCGGTTTGGCAAGGCCACGCCGCAAGCGGTCACGCAGTTTCTCACTTTCGATCGAGAGTACCCGAACTCGATCGCCTCCAGCGTTGCGTCTGCACGCGAGAATGCACGCACCGTGCGCGACATCATCTCGCGTGAGATGTGGCAGGAGCTGAACGAGTTCTATCTGATGGTCGGCCAAGCCGCGCGGCCCGACGTGAACCCGGAAGACCTGAATGATTTTTACGGCCGAGTGAAGCGTGCGGGCATCTACTTCGAGGGTGTCACGGACGCGACGCTGTCGCGCGGGGAGGCTTGGCATTTCGCGCGCCTCGGCCGCTTGCTCGAGCGCGCGGACAAAACCTCGCGCATCTTGGACGTGAAGTACTTTCTGCTCCTGCCTGCGGGCAACGGCGTGGGCACGACGGTCGATCAGCTCGGCTGGACCGCGCTGCTCAATTCGGCCAGCGCGCTGCAGATGTATCGGCAGCTGTTTCACGTCACTTCGCCGGCGAACGTCACCAGTTTCTTGCTCTTGAATCAGAATTTCCCGCGCGCGATCTCGTATTGCATTCGCCAAGCGCAGGAGAGCCTGCACGCCGTGATGCGCTCGCCGATTGGAACTTATCAGTGCGAAGCCGAGCGCCTCTTGGGCCAACTCAGGGCGCGGCTGGATTACGCAACGATCGAGGATGTCATGGCGGGAGGACTTCACGAATATGTCGATGGTTTGCAGGGCGCGATCAATGAAATTGGGACTGCGATCCACAAGCAATTTTTCGAGGTCTGAGTAACCGTGGCAATCCGAATCGCGCTTCATCACAAGACTAGCTACGACTACGAGCGTGCAGTCACGCTCGGCCCGCAGGTCATTCGGCTGCGGCCCGCTCCGCACAACCGCACCCCGATTCATAGCTACTCGCTCGACATTCAGCCGCCCGACCATTTCGTCAATTGGCAGCAAGACCCGCAGGGCAACTACCTCGCCCGCGTCGTCTTCCCGGAGAAGACCAAACACTTCAGCGTCACGGTCGATCTGGTTGCCGATCTCGAATCGTACAATCCGTTCGATTTCTTCTTGGAGCCGAGCGCGGAACAGTCGCCGTTCTCTTACGAGAAGATGCTGGAGCACGAGCTCCAGCCATATTTTGCCAAGGTACCTGCCGGTCCGCATTTCGACGAGTTGATGAAGAGCATCGACCGCACGGAGCGGCGCACGGTCGACTTTCTGATCGACGTGAATCGCACTGTCAACGAGGCCGTCAAATACATCGTTCGCCTCGAGCCCGGCGTACAAACGCCGGAAGAAACGCTGGAGCTCGGCAAGGGGTCCTGTCGCGACTCGAGCTGGCTCTTGGTTCGCGTCCTGCGCGAGCTGGGCATCGCCGCGCGCTTCGTTTCTGGCTACTTGGTACAGCTGGTCGCCGACGAAAAGCCAGTGGTCGGTCCCAGCGGTCCAAGCGTTGATTTCACCGATCTGCACGCCTGGTGCGAAGCTTACGTCCCGGGCGCCGGTTGGATCGGCCTCGACCCGACCTCGGGTTTGTTTACCGCCGAAGGGCACATTCCGCTCGCGGTGAGCCCCGACCCGCTTTCCGCCGCGCCGATCGAGGGCGGCGTCGAGAAGGCGGAGACCGACTTCGACTTCGAGATGTCCGTCGAGCGCGTGATCGACGTGCCGCGCGTCACCAAGCCGTACAGTGAGGAGCAGTGGCAGGCGATCCGGAAGCTCGGTGAAGAAGTCGATCTGCAGCTCGAAGCGCAGGACGTGCGTCTGACGATGGGTGGCGAGCCGACCTTCGTGAGCGCGCTCGAACCAGACGCCCCGGAATGGAACGTCGCGGCGCTCGGCGGCCAAAAGTTACCCACCGCGGATCGCTTGCTGCGTCGCTTACATGCGCTTTGGCAGCCAGGCGCGATGCTCCACCACGGGCAAGGCAAGTGGTATCCGGGCGAGCAACTGCCGCGTTGGGCGCTCGGCTGCTTCTTCCGCAAAGACGGCGTGGCCGTGTGGCAAGACCCGAAGCTCATCGCAGAAGAATCGGCACCCCCGGGTCACAAGATCGAACAAGCCGAGATCTTCGTGAAACACCTGATCGAGGTGCTGGGCTTGAAGAAGGACGGCTTGATGCCGGCCTACGAAGACGCCTGGTATTACATGTGGCGTGAACGCCGCCTGCCGGCCAACGTCGATCCGCTGAAGAGCAAGCTCGCCGAGCCGATCGAGCGTGCGCGCTTGGCCCGGGTTTTCCGGCAAGATCTCGGCAGCGTCGTCGGCTACGTGCTGCCTTTGGCGCACGTCGGCGGCTGGGTCTCGGGCTCCTGGTTCCTGCGTGAAGAGCACCTGTTCTTGATTCCGGGTGATTCGTCGATGGGCCTACGCTTGCCGCTGGACTCGATCCCGTGGATGGCAGCTGGCGACTCCGACGTGGAACCCGAGCGCGATCCGTTCGCCGAGCGCGCTGCGCTGCCGGCCGAGTTTCGGTTTCCACCGCCGCCGCCTACGGCGCGTCCTGCGGTGCGCCGGCCGCAACGCCCTGGCTTCCCGAACGAACCGTTTACGCTTGCCGATCCGCATCTCAAGCCATTGGCGCTCGAGTCCGCGACGGGTATTACGCGTACGGCGCTGTGCGTGGAGCCGCGCGGCGGCATTCTGCATGTGTTCATGCCGCCCATCCCCATGCTCGAGAACTACCTCGAGCTCGTGGCGGCGATCGAGCAAACCGCCAAAGATCTGAGCTTCCCGATCCAGATCGAAGGCTACGAGCCGCCCGGCGATCCGCGTATGGGCGTCTTCCGCCTCACGCCGGATCCCGGCGTCATCGAAGTCAACGTACCGCCGGTCAAGAACTGGCAAGAGTTGCTCGAGCAAACCGAGAGCCTGTACGGCGCGGCGCGTGAGGAGCACCTCACCGCCGAAAAGTTCGAGCTCGACGGCGCGCACATCGGCTCTGGTGGCGGCAATCACATGGTGATGGGCGGCGCCACCTCCGGCGATAGCCCGTTCCTGAGGCGGCCCGACCTATTGGCCAGCTTGGTGGCCTATTGGAACAACCACCCGTCACTATCGTACTTGTTTTCGGGTCGCTTCATCGGCCCGACGTCGCAGGCGCCGCGCGTCGACGAAGCCCGGAACGACTCGGTGTACGAGCTGGAAGTCGCGTTCCGGGAGCTTCCAGAGGTGGGCGGCTACACCCCACCTTGGCTGGTCGACCGCATTTTCCGTCATCTCCTGACCGACGTCACGGGCAACACCCACCGCTCGGAGTTTTGCATCGACAAGATGTACTCACCGGACGGATCCACCGGTCGTCTCGGCTTGCTCGAGCTACGCGCGTTCGAGATGCCCCCACACTACCGCATGTCGAGCGCTCAACAGCTCTTGTTGCGTTCGTTGGTCTCTGCTTTCTGGGAACGTCCCTATCGGGCGCCCCTCGTAAAGTGGGGCACACTCTTGCACGACCGCTTCCTCTTGCCGCACTTCGTGCGCCAAGACTTCGGCGATGTGATGAGTGACCTGCGCGAGCGCGGTTATGAATTCGACGACGAATGGTTCCGTCCGCACTACGAGTTCCGCTTCCCGTTCTACGGGCGTGTAAGCAAAGACTCGGTGTTCATGGAGCTGCGCGGAGCGCTCGAGCCTTGGAACGTGCTCGGGGAAGAGAGCGGTGCCGGCGGCCAAGCTCGATACGTCGATTCGTCCTTGGAGCGGCTCCAGGTCCGGGCACTCGGTCTCACCGAGGGACGGCACCTGATCACGGTCAACGGTTACCCACTGCCGCTTCAACCCACGGGCGTATCGGGGGAGGGGGTTTGCGGCGTGCGTTACCGCGCCTGGCAGCCGTCGTCCTGTTTACATCCGACCATCGGCGTCCACGGGCCGTTACATATCGACATCTACGACAGCTGGAATCAGCGTGCGATCGCGGGTTGCACCTACCACGTCGTTCACCCTGGTGGTCGTGCCAACGAAGTGCGACCGGTCAACGCGGCGGCCGCCGAAAGTCGGCGTATTGCCCGCTTCGATCACATGGGTCACGTGCCCGGTCGTTTCGCCGTGAGACAGCCGAAACTCGACCCGCACTTTCCGTTCACTCTCGATTTGCGCCGCATGCCGTGAGGTTTGCGTGACATCCGCCCCGAGTCTCGCGTATGACACTGCGTGGTGGCTGTCGATTCCTGGCCGTACATCGGATCGCCGAACGCGCTCGAGCAGCACGTGACCGCGTTCGACGAATTCCGTGACGCAGGCGGTGCGCTGCGCGCGCACCAAAGCTTGCTCGAACGCTTTCTAGCGGAGCGCTCGCCAGCCGAGCTCGACCAGCTGCAGAAGTCCGTTCGCTGGCGCATCACCGAACAAGAGGTGACGTTCAACATCCTAGGCGTTCCTGAGGGGACGAACCGACCTTGGCATCTAGACGTGCTGCCCTACCTGGTCGAGCGGAACGAATGGCTCGCGCTGTGCGTCGGGCTGCGTCAGCGCGCCCGACTCTTGAACGAGATCATCGCCGATTGTTACGGCCCCCAGCGCCTCGTTCGTGAGGGGCTGTTGCCCGCCGAGCTCGTGCTCGGGCACCCGGATTTCTTGCGCGCTTGTCATGGCTGGGATCCGGTCGGGCGCCATCGCTTGCATCTGTACGCCGTGGACATGGGGCGGGACCCGAACGGAAAGTTCACCATCTATTCGGACCGCACTCAGGCCCCCACTGGCGCCGGCTACGCGCTCGAGAACCGGCTCGTCATGGGGCGCACGTTGCCCGATCTCTTCCGCGATTACCGCGTCGAACGCATTGCGGGCTTCTTCGCGAAAATGCGCCGCACGGTGGAGAGCTTGGCGCCCAAGGTGAACGGCGGGCAGCCGCGCGTGCTGCTGCTCTCCGCAGGCGCGCGTGATGAAAGCTCGTTCGAACACGCGTACCTCGCGCGTTACCTCGGTTACGAGCTGGTCGAGGGCCGAGATCTCACCGTCAGGGACAATGTCGTTTACCTGAAAACGCTGTCCGGTCTGCGCCGAGTGGACGTGCTCCTGCGTCGCGTCGGTGATGCTTGGTGTGACGCATTGGCCTTGCGCGGCGGCTCGACGCAAGGCGTCGCAGGTTTGGTCTCGGCGGCGCGTGCCGGCAACGTGGGGCTGGCCAACCCGCTCGGCTCGGTGATCACCGAAATGCCGGCGCTCAAGGCCTACTTGCCGGGCCTAGCGCGCGCGGTCCTGGGTGAAGAGCTGATGGTCGAATCGGTGCCCACTTTCTGGTGCGGCGATCCGCAATCGTTGTCCCTCGTGCTCGGCTCGCTCGACGACATGGTGATCAAGCCTGCGTTCGGCGATCGCCGCGGTGACCCGCTCGTGCCCGCGCAGATGGACCAAAAGGCCCGCGCCCAATTGGTCGAACGGCTCAAGGCGCACCCCGGTGATTTCGTTGGCGAGCGTTGGGTCGGCCTGTCCACGGTTCCAGTTTGGGAATCGGGCGGCGTCGTTCAGGGCGGTCTGGCTTGGCGTGCATTCCTGTGTCGCGATGGCGAGGATTACGACGTGATGCCCGGCGGCCTGGCCCGCATCAACGAATCGCCCGACGGCTTGTTCTTGGCGATTCGCAGCAACGCGGTCAGCAAGGACGTCTGGGTGCCTTCGGCCGCGGGCAGTGCCGAGCCGGCGCTGCCGTCCATGCCCGATCACCGCGTTGACTTGAAGCGCGGCGGTCTGGATCTGCCGAGTCGCTTGCTCGACGATATTTATTGGCTCGGTCGCTACGTCGAGCGCTGTGATTGCACGGCGCGCCTAGCGCGCGCTGGCATCGAGCGGGCGACGCTGGAAGCCGCGCCGGACGCGCCGCTCGCGTTGGGCGCCATTTTGGACGCCTTGCAACGCTCGGGCGTGACGCCGGCGGCGGTGGCCGACGCCAAAGCCCCAGAGGCAGGTCCCGCCGCAGCGACCGCGTCGGCTGAAGCGATCCTTTTGGCCGTACTGTTCGATGCGGATGCTCCCAACAACCTGCGGGGCATCTTGCGCCGAGTGCACGAGCTCACCCTGGGCGTGCGCAGCCGTCTCTCGCGTGACGCTTGGCATGTCCTACGCCGGCTTTCGAACTCGATCGAATCACTGCCCAGCGCGACTCCTGAGAAGCTGGGGAACGCGGTGGACGTGCTGGATCAGATCTTGATCACCCTCGCCGCCGTCAGTGGCACCACGCTAGACAACATGGTCAGAAGCCATGCTTGGGCGTTCCTCGACATGGGGCGGCGCGTCGAACGCGGTGCTCTCTCGCTAGTGCAGTTGCAAGCGTTACTGCCGGCCGGCGCCTCCCGCGTTCACATGGAAGCACTGCTCGAGGTCGCCGATAGTCTGCTCACTTATCGAGCGCGCTACCTGAGCACGCTACAAGTCGCGCCGGTGGTGGATCTCCTGCTCACCGACACCTCCAATCCGCGTTCCGTCGCGTTTCAGGTGGAAGCGTTGATGGACCACTTCAAGCGCCTGCAGGTGCACAGTGACGTGACGCGCAGCCGCGCCGAGCGCCGCTTGATCTCGCTGCAGAGCACTCTCCTAACCGCGGACATCGAACAGGCCTGTGCCGGCGACGGCTCCGGTTTGCGGCAGCTGCTCGAAGAATCGGCCACCCTCTTGTGGCAGTTCTCGGACGAGGTCGGACACACCTTCTTTTCGCACTTGGCCTCCTCACGCGCCGTCTCACCGCCGGTGTGGATCAACGAGGACTTGGAAGCCAAATGAGAATGTTCAGCGTCAGCCACTCGACACGCTACGAGTACGAAAGCCCCGTGGTGCATGCACATCACATCGCGCATTTGGCAGCACGGCCGCTGCAGTTCCAGCGCGTTTCCGGCTATTCCCTGGAAGTGTTGCCCACGCCCGCAAGCCTGTACGAAGAGCACGACTACTTCGGCAATCGCGCGCACTTCATCGAGATCTTGAGCGAGCACGAGGCGCTGGTCGTCACCGCCAAGACCTATATCGGCCTACGCGAACGCGACGTCCCAGAGGGCCTCGCCGCGCGTGTGACCTGGGAAGAAGCGGCCGAACGCTTGGCTGCCGATCGCGGCTTGGTGGAGGTGAGCGAGTACCGTTTCGATTCGCCGCTGGTCCGCGCGCACGCTTTGCTCGCCGCGTATGCCGCGCCCTCATTCACGGCCAAGCGCCCGCTGGTCGATGCCGTTTTGGCATTCAACCGCCAGATCTTCGAAGAATTCACGTACGACCCACGAGCCACCGATCTCAGCACGCCGCTCGCGCAGGTGCTGCGCGACAAGCGCGGCGTGTGCCAGGATTTCGCGCACGTCGCGGTCGGCGCGCTGCGCTCGCTCGGGCTCGCGGCACGTTACGTCTCGGGCTATCTGGAGACCGATCCGCCGATCGATCGTCCGCGGCTCGTCGGCGCGGATGCCTCGCATGCATGGGCGTCGGTGTATATTCCAGGCTTTGGCTGGTTCGACTTCGACCCAACCAATGCGGTGGTCCCTGCGACTCGTCACGTGACGGTCGGCTGGGGCCGGGATTTCAGCGACGTGAGCCCGCTGAAAGGCGTGGTCCTCGGCGGCGGCGCCCACAGCATCGAAGTCGCGGTCGACGTCGAAGCGCTCGGTTGACGCGATCCCCGGATCCCTCGATGGGAGCCGCGCGCCGCGCTTCACTTCACGAATTTCGATAGCAGGCGGATGTACGCCACTTGATAGCCGTCGCTGTTCTCGGTCACCGACCAAGAATCGAGCGGCCAATTGGTGTTGAAATCCTTGTACGACTTCTGCGCTGGCTGCCCCATCGGCGGCGAGAGCGGTTCGGAATCGCAGCTGAGGCCCGAGCACCCACCCGGGCAGCAGCCGTCGACCGCGTAGCCCGGGTTGGGGCCGCCCGTCAGGAAGCCCGGCGCGGGCCCGTACGTCGAGGCGCCGACCTTTTCCCAAAGGGCGCTGCCGTGTGCGAACCACGTATGATAAAACGTGGTCACGCCAGTGGCCGCGCCGTAGTCGAACATGTTCGACAGGTACACGAAGCCAAGCGGATTCACGCCGTGAATGTAATGGACGTAGCGCTCCGCAGCCCGGCGCGATTCCACGTCTTTGCTCGCGTCGACGCCGTACGTCAGCATGTCGTAGAACATCGAACCGTAGAACGACTTCGTGCTGTTGCTACCCCACGTGTAGTCTTTCATGTAGGCCAGGTACGGGTCTTTGTTGCCCTCGTGGGCCTTGAAGTTCTGATCGCCGTCCATGCCCGCGGCGTAGCTCTTCAGGATCGCGCTCTTGATGCTGTCCGTCGCGCCTTCCACCGTCGTGTAATAGAGCAGCGCTTCCTGAGCTGCGGTATCCCATACAGAAGCGCTGCCGGTCGCGATCAACTGCACCAGTTGGTAATTCGCGTCGAAAAAGCTCTTGTATTGCTCGTCTTTGGTGAGCTGGTACAAATAGACGGCCGTTTCGAGCTTCTTCATCGAACGCCCGAAGTCGTCGTTCACCTCTTGCTGGCCTGCGCCGAGCCCACTGCTGCCCGAAGCCGAGTCGTTGTTTTTGAAGATGACGCTCGGGTTGGCTTCGGCCCAAGTCCAGGCCTTGAGCGCGCGGCTCTGCAGATCGCTCGCATACGTGCTGAGCTCTGCGTTGCCCAGCGAACCGAGCACGGTGGCGCCGAGGGCGTACGCTCCAGCCGTGCTCAAGGTCGCGGACGTGCTTGCCGGCCCGTAGTAGCTCGGGTCCTTCGCTGCCGAGGGCGGGCTGCCGCTGGCTTCGCCGACGATGCTCAGCACCGAGCCATCGCTGTTCTGCAAGCGAGTCAGGTAGTCCAATCCCCACTTCGCTTCATCCAATACGTCCGGAATGCCGTTGCCTGATTCTGGGATCTCGTAGTCGTCGCCCCAGACAACTTTGTTTTCGAGGTACGCGCGCAGCAGAGTGACGACGTAGGTTGCGGTCCAGTTGGTGTACTTGTTGAAGTCACCGGCATCGTACCAGCCGCCCCAGAGGTCCTTTGCGCTGGTCGCGTCGGTCTTGGTCGCAAAGGCGCGGCATTCGTGATCTTGTCCGGGGCCGACATGAGAGGCCGTGTCCGCCCAGCTTGCTCCAGCCCACTTCGCTTCTTTGGCTTGACCGACTCGTTGATAGAAAAAGGTGCGCACGGCACGCTTCAGAACCTCGCGATACACCGACGCGGAAATATCGAAAACGTCCGAGCGCACGTTGTGCTCCGTATCCAGTACGTAATACGTGCCCGGCTGGCTGATACTCGAGAAGTCGAACCACCAAGCCTTGTCGCCGGAGGAGCCGTCCGTTGCGCCGGCGTTCCATGGCATCACCGCGGCACTGAATGCAGCCGTGCCGGTCCGCGCATCGATCAGCGCAAAGCTTGCGCCCGGCGTGAAGGCATCGTCCATGTCGAATCCGGTCTGCGGATCACGTACGACGGCGATCTTCTCCGACTCCGGGAGGTACCCGAACTGATCGACCACGATGAACTTGCTCAGCGGCGCTTCGGGTACGGGGGCCGCTCCGGCGCTTCCGCCCTCGCTTGCGGCCGTCCCGCCATTGGCTGTACGGCCGCCAGCGCCTGGACCGCTTCCGACACTGCCGCTACTACTACCGGCCGCGCTCGCGGAGTTACCCGCGGTACCGGGTCCCCCGCCAGCGGCCGGCCCGCCGCCGCTCCCCGCGGTCGAGCTGCCGGAATCGCACCCGGCAGTTGCCGCGCACACGGCCAGCAGCGTGAAGAGCGAGGAACGGGAGAGAGTGATGCGGTGCACGGGTTTGACCTCTAGACGCTGCAAGCGCCGCGGCGGCGCGCCAGATCAGCGTCGAAGCGTGACGCTTTTGTAGCGTGGTGTCTGCCTAAAAATCGCCGCGGCGGCGGAAAATTAGCTTCGGCGCGAGGTGGGCCGGTGTGCCCTCGGCGTAGTATAACTTCCGGATCATGCTGGCTCGTAGAGTGTCGATCGCGGAAGCAATGGAAAATAGCGGCGTGGCGTTCGGGACGAGCGGCGCGCGCGGCCTCGTCAGCGCCATGACGGACGAGGTCTGTTACACCTACACGCGTGGCTTCCTCCAGTATCTGGAGCGGGAGCGGGAGATCCAACGCGGCGGACGCGTGGCGGTCGCCGGTGATCTTCGCTCGAGCACGCCTCGCATCATGCGCGCGGTAATGAAGGCGATTGCCGACCACGGCAGCGTGCCCGTCAACGGCGGGCGGGTCCCCACGCCGGCCATTGCCCTGTTTGGCTTTGCCCAGAAGATCCCGTCGATCATGGTCACGGGCAGTCACATCCCGGACGATCGCAACGGCATCAAGTTCTATCGCCCGAAGAGCGAGCTGCTCAAGCGCGACGAGCCTGGGATGAAGCAGCAGGTCGTCGAGCTGCCTCCGGATTTCGATGGCGAGGGCGCTACCTTGGCGAGCGCGCAGCGCTTCGAGCCGGCGATCGAAGCAGACATCGAGCGGCGCTACGTGCAGCGCTACTTCGAGGCCTTCGGGGAGGGCGCGCTGCGCGGCGCACACATTGGTCTGTTCGAGCATTCTGCCGTGGGGCGGGACATCTTGTTCGAAGTGCTGAGCGGTCTCGGCGCAAAGGTGACGCGGCTCGGACGTTCGGAAGCTTTCATTCCGGTCGACACCGAGGCCATTCGGCCAGAGGACGTGGCGTCGGCAGCGCGCTGGGCCAGAGAGCACGAGTTCGACACCATCGTTTCGACCGACGGAGACAGCGACCGCCCGTTGGTCAGCGACGAGCGTGGAAAATGGCTGCGCGGCGATGTCGCGGGCATCCTGACCGGGAAGTTCTTGCGCGCAACGTTCGTGGCCACGCCCGTCAGCTGCAACACCGCAGTCGAAAAGAGCGGCGCATTCCAGCGCGTCGTGCGCACGCGCATCGGCTCCCCATACGTGATCGAGGCGATGAACGGCGCGCTGGGTGGGGCCGAAAAAGTCGTCGGCTACGAGGCGAATGGTGGCTTCTTGACGGCGACTGATTTCACCCTTGCGGGCCCGCTGCCCGCGCTTCCCACGCGCGATGCACTACTCGTGCCGCTGGCCGTGTTACTGAGCGCTCGCGCCCAACGCACGAGCATTTCGCGCTTGCTGGCGAGCCTGCCGCAACGCTTCACAGCCAGTGATCGTCTGGAAGATTTTCCGACCGCGCTCTCGAAGGAGCGGCTCGGGTCCTTGGCGCAGGGTGGGCCCGCGGCAATCGCTGCAGCATTTCCCGCGTTCGGCGAGGTCGCAGATGTGTCCACGATTGACGGCCTGCGCGTGACCTTCGCATCGGACGAAATCGTACATCTGCGCGCCTCGGGTAACGCCCCGGAGCTCCGTTGCTACACCGAGGCGGGCAGCGAGTCACGCGCGGTGGAGCTGAATGAAGAAGCGCTGACGGTGCTCCGCGGCTGGCGCTGAGCTCAGCCGCGTCCGAAGCGCGTCACGAAGCCCCGATGGGCGTCCAGCGCGGGGTCATCGGCCGTGGCGAGCACTTGCGGGCGGTGCCCGGTCTGAAATTCGAGCACGGTGATCGTTCGCTCACTCGCCACGAAGCGCGCGCGCCAATCCTTGACGGCGATCACGTAGCCTGCGCCGTCTTTGCGAATCCGGCGAAATGCCTGAGGTTCCGGGCCGAGGCGCAGCGCCGCCACGAAACGCTCGGCAATCTCCAGCGCGAAGCCGGAACTGAGATAATTCAGTTGCTCCGTCGCTAGGGGCGAAAATTCGACCGCGTAGTCTGGCTGAGGATCGCTCGGTGCCTCGAGCCAGCCGCTGCTCGCATCCGGCACGCTGTCCGTGTACGCGATGTACGGCTTCAAATCGAGCACTGGCGAGCCGTCGAGGATGTCCAGATTCTGTACCGACAGAGTCAAGCCATCCACCTTGCGCAGCTCGACCACACTCATGCCGATCGGATTCGGACGATAAGGGGAACGGGTTGCAAATACGCCGCGTCGCAGTCCGCTCCGCGGCGGCGAGACCTTCGGCTTCCAGGTCGTATTGAGGTGAAACCAGAACAGGACCCAAATGAAGTTGAAGCCCTGGATGTCCTCCAGCGCTTGCTCCAGGTTACGCCCAGAAAATAGCTCGATCGTGCCTTGGACCCCGCGCGCCAAAATCGGCTGGCGTGGCGCATCCACGCGCTCTTTGAAGGGTGAGTGAACCACGCCGATCGGTCGTAGATTGAGAGACTCGGTCACGATGCTCGAAATCAGAGCGCCGCCAACACTTGCGCTGCGTGGCCTTCGGGCTTCACGTCGCTGAACACGCGCGCAATCTTTCCACCCCGGATTACGAAGGTCGTGCGATGGATGCCCTCGCTGCCGTTCTTCTTCGGCCCCCACACCCCGAACTGGCTCGCCACGCCGTGACCGGGGTCCGAAAGCAGCGGAAAATTGAGGGCATATTTGTCGCGGAAGGCTTGGTGGCTGGCCACGTCGTCCGGGCTGATGCCAAATACGTGCGCTTTGGCCTCGAACTCCGAACGCGCGTCGCGGAACTCTTTGCACTCGATCGTGCACCCGGGGGTGTCGTCCTTTGGATAAAAGAAAAGCACCAACGGCTTGTCCTGCAGCGCCGACAAGGTGACGTCCGCGCCTTGGTCGGTTTGCAGGGTGAAGTTCGGGGCGGTCGCGCCTTCGCTTAGGATGGGCATGTCGGGATCTCCTTCGGGGGGCGGTGACTCTACGAGGTCTTTCGGCTGAATCCCAAAGGGTTTGAGCAGGGCCCGGGGCTGGACGCAAATTTGCTGGCGGCTCCCCTTGTCAGTCGCAGCGTCGATGGACACGTTCTTTGCGTTCCCGGCACAAGCACCGTTCGCCGCAGTTGGCTCCTTTCCGTCACTGCCGGTGGGTGCTCGGCAGCCGAGGTGTGAGGCCATCGTTTATTCTCAAGGAGGATTCGTCATGCTCGTTCGTTTCAATGATCGCAGTGGTTTTCCAGTGTTTGGCCCCGGGCGCGGTCTACCCTTGTCGTCGTTGCGCCGGGAGTTCGATCGCCTGTTCGGCGACTTGGAGCGCGCTCCGTCGTTCGCAGCGCTGAACACGCCTGCCGTCACCTTCGCCGACACCGGCGAGGCATTGACCCTGCGCGCTGAGCTGCCCGGATTGAGTGAAAAAGACATCGACATTAGCGTGACCGCAAATGTGCTGACGGTGAAAGCCGCGCGCAAAGTCGAGGCGCCCGAGGGCTACGCCGCACATCGCCGTGAGCGTCAGGGTTTCTCGTTTACCCAGAGTTACGAGCTGCCCACCCGCATCGACCCGGAGAAGGTTCAGGCGTCACTCAAGCAAGGAGTGCTCACGCTGACGTTGCCCAAGGCCCCTGAAGCACAGCCCAAGCGGGTGACCGTTTCAGCCACGGCTTGAGCCGCTGAGCTTTCGCGGAACTGAATCAAGTAGAAAGTAGGAGAAGGAACATGCAGAGCCAAAGCCAAGAGAAAACCCGACCGGCGCGTGAGCTCACGCCGAACGTCGACATCTTCGAGAATGATACCGAGTTATTGGTCGTCGCGGACGTGCCGGGGCTCGATCCGAATGACATCGGTGTTCACGTGGATTTGCCCGAGTTTCGCATCGAAGCCAAGGTGCAGGGCTCGCCGGACAAGCCAGTGGTGTATTCGCGCACCTTCCGCGTCGATGAGCGCATCGACCCAGAGCGCGTGAAAGCGGAGTACACGAACGGGGTACTGCGCGTGCATCTGGCCAAGAGTGCCGCGTTTCGTCCGCGTCGGATCGAAGTTCAGAGTTCCTGACGCTGCTCGATCGATCTTTGGCACGGGGTCGCGCGGCGCTTTCTAGAAGCTGAACGCGCGCCCCGCTTCAAAGTCACGCCAGTCGAGGCTAGTCTCCTTCGGGATGACTCTTCACCCCCTCGCTGGAAAGCCCGCCCCCGCCGAAATTCTGATCGACCCGGAAAAGCTCGTTGCTGCCTACTATGCGGTACGCCCGAACGTGGAGAACCCGGAGCAGTTGGTTAGCTTCGGCACGAGCGGGCACCGCGGTTCGCCCGAGGATGGCAGTTTCAATGAAGCCCATATCCTAGCGACGACCCAGGCCATCTGTGAGTACCGCGCCGCGCAGGGGATCTCGGGTCCCTTGTACATGGGCCGAGACACGCACGCCGCGTCGGAGCCCGCCGAACGCAGCGCGCTCGAAGTGCTGGCCGCGAACGGCGTCGAAACGATCCTGCAGGCCGAAGGCAGATACACGGCTACGCCCGGGATCTCGCACGCAATCTTGGCCTTCAACAGGGGGCGTCCAGCGCGGCTCGCGGACGGCATCGTGATCACGCCATCGCACAACCCGCCCCGCGATGGCGGTTTCAAGTACAATCCGCCGCACGGCGGCCCAGCCGACACGGACGTCACCGGCTGGGTGCAGGATCGCGCCAACGCTTTGCTGCGTGAAAATAATACCGGCGTGAAGCGCTCGAGCTTCGAGGCAGCCAAGCGCGCGAGGACCACCCACGAACACGACTTTGCCGCGGCCTACGTCGCCGATCTCGAGAATGTAATCGATATCGGCGCGATTCGCGCGGGGGGGCTGCGTTTGGGGGCGGACCCCTTGGGCGGGGCCAGCGTCGCATATTGGTCGCGCATCGCCGAGTACTACGGGCTCGACATCAGCGTAGTGAATCCCACCGTCGACCCGCGATTTGCCTTCATGACCGTCGACCACGACGGCAAAATCCGCATGGACTGCTCGAGCCCGTACGCGATGGCCAAGCTCGTGGGTCTGAAAGACAAGTACGACATCGCGTTCGGCAACGATCCGGACTCGGACCGGCACGGCATCGTCACGCCGTCTGCGGGCTTGATGAATCCGAATCACTACCTCGCGGTCGCCATTCGCTACCTGTTCACGCACCGTCAAGAGTGGTCCCCGAGCGCCGCGGTCGGCAAAACCTTGGTCAGTAGTTCGCTGATCGATCGCGTGGTGAAGTCGATCGGACGGCCGCTGAAGGAAGTGCCGGTTGGATTCAAATGGTTCGTCGACGGTCTGGTCGATGGTTCCTTCGGCTTTGGCGGGGAGGAGAGCGCCGGTGCCAGCTTCTTGCGCAAGAACGGTGGCGTGTGGACCACGGACAAGGACGGCATCATCCTCAACCTGCTGGCCGCCGAGATCACCGCGGTGACAGGCAAAGATCCCGGGCAACACTACGAGGAGCTGCGCCAGCAATTCGGTACGCCGTATTACACGCGCGTGGATCAGGCGGCGACACCCGCGCAAAAGTCATTGCTCAAAAAGCTGTCGCCGGAGTCGGTCAGCGCGAGCGAACTGGCGGGTGAACCCATCTTGCACAAGCTCACCCGCGCGCCCGCCAACGATGCGGCCATCGGTGGTCTGAAAGTCGTGACTGAAAACGGCTGGTTCGCGGCCCGCCCATCGGGCACCGAAAACGTCTACAAGATCTACGCCGAAAGCTTCAAAGGCGCGGCGCACCTCGACCTCATCTTGGACGAAGCCCGAAAGATCGTCAGCGCAGCGCTGGGCGCATGATCGAAGCCGCGCAGGCATCACACGCGCGAAAGAACCGGCTGAGCAAAAAAAAACGGTGGCGCTGGTAGTCCGCACCGACAATTCGCTCGTCGGCCTCAAGCTCGGATTGGCAGGCCTCTGGAACTAGCTAGAGTTCGCGGAACGCTTACCCTTCTCCGGAGGTTTTCGATGCGCTCACTCGTGCTGGTCCTCGCTGTCCCGTTGTTTGCGCTGCCCGCGACAGCCCAGGCGCATTTCACTTTGCTCGCTCCGCCTCCGGCGTCCAATTCTACCAATGGTGGTAAGGGCGATCCGCCGTGTGGCCCAACCGACATGCTGTCGAACGTCGTCACGCCAGTGATGGGCGGCAGCAAGCTGACCGTGAAGGTCAACGAAACCGTCTACCACCCAGGGTTTTACCGCATCGCGCTGTCGCTCAAGTCGCGCAGCGAGCTCCCGGTGGACAACGTGGTCAAGGACGCGAGCGGCACCGTCTTGCCACCCGCTGGACCCGGCAACTCAGCCACCGCGGACTACGAGACGACCCCGGTCTTCCCGGTGCTCGCCGACAATTTGTGGCCGCACACGAGCGCGACGGCGATGTTTTCCGGCGAGATCACGCTGCCGAACGTGAACTGCGACAAATGCACGCTGCAGGTGATCGAGTTCATGGCGCAGCACCCCTCCAACGGTCCCAAGGCGGGCTATTTCTATCATCAGTGTGCGGACCTGAAGATCACCGCAGACACGAGTAAGCCGATCTTCGATCCGACTGCCGGTAGCGGCGCCGGCGGTGGGGCGAGCGGAGGTGCTGGCGGTAGTGGCGGTGGCGCGGCCGGTGCTCTTCCGATTGCCGGTGCGCCTGGTGCGATCACGGCCGGCAGTGGCGGTACGGGCGGCACCTCTTCGTCTTCGGCGGGCGTCAGCGGCAATGGCATCGCGGGCGCAGCCGCTGCCGGCGCGCCGGCCGCTATCGGAGGAAGCACGGGAAGTGCGGGCGCAAGCACGGTAGCCGGTGCGATGGGCACTCCGAGCACAGGTGACAGCGCTGATTCTGGCGGTTGCGCAATGACCAATCACGCCGCTGGCTCGAAGCCGTTGCTCTCGGTATTGCTCGGCCTGCTCGTGCTAGGCCGACGCCGTAACCGCCGCGGGTAGCGGCTCGCTATCGAGATCCCAACCGCGGAACGCGCCGAGCTCATGGCTCGGGTGAAAGCGACCCGCGTCTTCGCGCAAGCGGGCCGCAGCCAGCACTGGGTCATGGGTAAAATAGAGAAACTCGTCGTGCGCGACGAGATCTCGGAAAAGCTGTGCTTTTTCGTCGATCAGCTGCTCGGGGAAGCGGTCGTAGCCCATCGTGATCGGCAAATGCACCCATGCTCGTCCCGGCACCAAATCGGCCGCAAAGAACAGCCGGGCGCGCTGACCGATCACGCGCGCGTGGATCATGCCTGGCGTGTGGCCGATGGTTTCGGCGAAGCGGACCTGAGAGCCCAGCAGGGAAGATAAATCGCTCGCGGGGTCGACCAAGTGCAGGCGCCCGGAGCGACGCAGCAACTCGGGTAGCTCCGGAATGTACGAGGCGCGATCGCGCAAGTGCGGCCGCTCGGCGCGCGCGAAGGCCGTCTTGCCAATCACGAATTGCGCTCTCGGAAATAGCAGCTCCGGTGCGGCTCCAGCGCGAAACGGCGCGAGCAGGCCGCCCGCGTGGTCGAAGTGCAAATGACTGAGCACGACCACGTCCACCTCGCGGTCGCTGATGCCGAGCTCGGCCAGCGACTCGAGCAAGACGTGCTCCGTTTCGATCACGCCGTAGCGCTCGCGCAATTCGGGCGCGAAGAAGGTGCCGATGCCAGTCTCGAACAGAATTCGACGCGAGCCGTCTTCGACCAACAACGCTCGACAGGCGAGGGCGATGCGGCCCGCTTCGTCTGGCACCGCCCAGCGGCTCCACAGCGCGCGGGGGGCATTGCCGAACATGGCACCGCCGTCGAGGCGTTGGCTATTTCCGAGGACGCTGCTGGCTTTCAACATGACCGCTGCCTCGAGTTTGACTCATCGCCACGCGCCCTGCACAGCGCGTGGCCGTGCTAAATGTCGAGCCATGGCCGAGACCATTTTCGACAAGATCCTACGCGGCGAAATCCCCTGCCACAAGCTTTACGAGGACGAGTGGGTGCTCGCGTTCCTGGACATCGCGCCCCTGAGCTTCGGGCACGCGCTAGTGATTCCGAAGGAACGAGCGACGACACTCGACCTGCTTTCGGACGATTCGAGCGCGGCCATCGGTCGCGTGCTGCCGCGCTTGTGTCGCGTGATCAAGCGCCTGACCGGCGCCAACGCATTCAACGTCCTGGAAAACAACGAAGCTCTCGCGCACCAAGCCATCGCGCACGTGCATTTCCACATCATCCCCAAGCCCGATGCGAAATCGGGCCTGGGTATCGGCTGGCCCGCGGGAAAGCTGGACCCAGCGCAGGGGGCCGAGTTCGCTGCGCGGATCGTCAAAGAGCTCACCGGTTGAGCGCTCTAAGCGCGCGCGGCGCGATAGCGCTTGATCAAAGCATTCGTCGAGGCATCGTGGGCGAGCACGGGTTCGCTCTCGGATGAAAGCTCGCTCCCGATGCGCTTGGCCAACACCTTGCCGAGCTCCACGCCCCATTGATCGAACGAATTGATCTGCCAGATCACCCCTTGCACGAACACCTTGTGCTCATACAAGGCGACCAACTTGCCCAGCATGCTCGGCGTCAGGCGATCGCACAGTAGCGTGTTGGTGGGGCGATTGCCCGGAAAGCTCTTGTGCGCAGTCAGCTCGGGGGCTACGCCTTCCTTGGCGACTTCTTCGATGGTCTTGCCGAAGGCGAGCGCCTCGGTTTGGGCGAAGAAATTGGCCATCAGCAGATCGTGGTGTGAGCCAATCGGATTCAAGCTGTGGATGAAGCCGATGAAGTCACACGGCACGAGCTTCGTGCCCTGGTGGATCAATTGGTAGAACGCGTGCTGTCCGTTCGTACCAGGCTGGCCCCACAAGATCGGCCCGGTCTGGTAGTCCACCAATTCACCTTTGAGCGTCACACGCTTGCCGTTGGATTCCATGTCCAGCTGCTGCAAATAGGCGCTGAAGCGAGCCAGGTATTGATCGTAAGGCAAGACCGCGAGCGTCTCTGCGCCGTAGAAATCATTGTACCAGATGCCGATCAGGGCCATTAGCACCGGCATGTTCTGCGCGAACGGCGTCGTGCGAAAGTGCTCATCCATCGCGTGGAAGCCGGACAACATGTCGTTGAACTGGTCCCCGCCGATCGCCAGCATCAGCGACAGGCCTACCGCCGAGTCGTAGGAGTAGCGACCGCCGACCCAATCCCAGAAGCCGAACATGTTGGCCGTGTCGATGCCGAATTTCGCGACTTCTTCGGCATTGGTCGACACCGCCACGAAGTGCTTTTTGACCGCGGCCGGGTCCTTCAACTTGGCGAGCAGGAAATCCCGGGCGGTCTTGGCATTGCCCAGCGTCTCGAGCGTGGTGAAGGTCTTGGAGCAGACGATGAATAGCGTCTCTTCTGGATCGAGGTCATGGGTTGCCTCGGCAAAATCCGTAGCATCCACGTTGGAGACGAAGCGGAAGGTGAGGTGGCGCGCGCTGTAAAAGCGCAGCGCCTCGGTCGCCATGTAAGGCCCCAGATCCGAGCCGCCGATGCCGATATTGACGATGTTCTTGATCGGCTTGCCGGTGTGACCCTTCCAAGCGCCGCTGCGCACGCGCTCGGAGAAATCCGACATTTTTGCCAGCATCGCGTGCACTTCGGGCACGACGTTTTTGCCGTCGACGACGATCGACGCACCGGCGGGCGCGCGCAGAGCGGTGTGCAAGACCGCGCGACCTTCGGTGGTGTTGATCTTCTCGCCCGTGAACATCCGGTCGATCTTGCTGCGGAGTCCGGCGCTCTCGGTCAATGCCAAGAGAGCCTTCACCGTCTCGTCCGTGATGCGGTTCTTCGAGTAGTCGAGGCAGATCCCGAGAGCCTCGACCTGAAAGCGTTCCGCGCGCGTTGCGTCCTTCGCGAACAGCTCGCGCATCTCGGTTTCGTGACTGGCCTGGTAGTGTGCCTCGAGGGCTTGCCACTCCGGGCTCCGCGTGAGTTCAGTAGATTTCGCCATGGCCGCGCGAGGGTACCATGGGCCGCATCGGCCCGGGCATCGTGGGGGGCTTGCCACTTGGGCTTGCGAAGCCAGCGGGCCGAAAATTCCCATGCGCAGGCGCTACGCTTCCAGCCCCACCAAATTCAAATCAGCCACCAAGGGGAGGTGATCGGAAGCCTGTTTGGCGAGCTTGGTTTTGGGCACGCTGATACCGCGAGCCTCGAGATCGCCACGCAGAAACACGCCGTCGAGCGGGCGCACGGGCAAGTAAGCGGGAAAGGTATTCAGCAATGAGCCGCAACGGCCGAAGCCGGCCGGGTGCAAGTAGCGCGGTCCAAGCGATCCCCAGACGTCGTTCAAGTCTCCGCCCAAGATGACCGGAGTGCGGCGCTGCAAATGCGCGAACGGCTGCGATGCCAAAAATCGTTCAAGTTGTAGGCCCCGCTCCGAACCCGCCAAGCCGAGGTGCATGTTGACGACGACCAGGCTGCGTTCGTGTCCCAGTCCGTGCACGTGCGCGCGAGCGGTCAGCGCACCGCGCTTCTTTCGGGTGCCGATGGTCAGATCGACGCGACTGATGTCGGTCAGGGGCCAACGACTCAAGATCGCGTTGCCATAGCCGCCCATGCGAAAGCGGTGTTCGGGTCCGAACGCGAGGTGCTTCATCTCGAGAGCTTCGGCGAGGGCAGAGGGCTGGTCGTGGAAGTGCGAACGCGGCATGTCCTCCGCGACTTCCTGGAGCAGAGCGACATCGGGGGCGAGGGCCTTGAGAACTTCGATGATTCGCTCGAGTCGGTAGCGACGGTCAGCTCCGCCGATGCCTTTGTGAATGTTCCAGCTGACGACGCGAAATTGCATGCAAGGCTCGTTTGCGAGGGGAGTCTCAGCTGACTCTAGCCTTGTTTGTTTGGAAATTCCGAACCGGCGGCGAGCTGGGCTAAGCTCCGGGCTGCCCTCGCAACGAACCCGCCGATGACCACCTCGCCGCCTCCCGATCTCCAGGGCAAAACGATAGCTGGTCGCTACCTAGTCGAACGCTTGATCGGGCAGGGGGGCATGGGCACGGTGTGGGCAGGTCGCCATATCAGCCTGGATCAGCTGGTCGCGATCAAATTCGTGCACCCCAAGTTGGCGGGCAGTGCGGAGGCATTGAGGCGTTTCGACACAGAGGCCAAGGCGGCTGCGCGCATCAAGAGCCGCCACGCGGTCGCGGTTTACGATCACGGTGTCAGTGAGGGTGGGCAGCCCTACATCGTGATGGAGTATTTGGAGGGGGAGTCTCTCGAGCACTCGATCGGGCGGCGCGGCAAATTGCCTCTGCACGAAGTCGCGGAGATCGTGCAACAGGCGGCCCGCGCGCTTCACGCCGCGCACCAAGCCGGGATCGTGCATCGCGATCTGAAGCCCGACAATATTTTCCTGGCTCGCGACGGCGAGGCCGGGACGCGTGGTTACTCGGTCAAGCTGCTCGACTTCGGGATCGCCAAGATGGTGCACGAGGAGGCCGCGGGCGGCGCTTCGTCCACGCAAGCGGGAATGGTGCTGGGTACTCCGCACTACATGAGCCCAGAGGCCTTGACCGCGAGCGCGCCGGTCAGTGCAAAATCGGACATTTGGTCCTTGGGTGCCTGCGCGTTCTCCGCCGCGTGCGGACGAGTCCCCTTCGAAGGCGACGCGATCGGCGACGTCGTGCTGAAGGTGTGCGTAGCGCCGATGCCGGTGCCGTCGCAGATCCAACCCTCGCTGCCCAAAGCATTCGATGCTTGGTTCGAGCGCGCTTGTTCGCGCGACTCCAAGCGCCGCTTCGCCTCGGTCGTGGAGCTCGCCGATGCGTTGGTGCGGCTCGATGAATGGGCGCGCGCTCAGCGCGAACAGGTGCTGTACGAGATCCGGCCGATGGCACCGAGCATCGTCGATCTCGGTGAGCTCGAGCCGCAGCCGTCCAGTCGGGGACGCTTGCTCGCAGGTTTGCTCGTAGGCGCCTCCCTGATGCTCGGAGTGCTCGGGCTATACGTCTTCAAGCGCACGCGCGAGGCAGATGAAGCCGTACGCCAGGCCACCGCAAGCGCGGCCGCCGTCGTCGAAGCCGACAACCAACGCAAGCTGCGTGAGGCTGAAAAGCAGTTCTGGGCCGCCGATGCCGGCTCGGCGGCCCACGATGCCGGCAAGCCACCCAGCGTTCACCGCGTGGCGCCCAAAAAAAAGCACCCTTGAGCGACGAGTCGCGCTCGCCTCGCCGGCTGCGGTTGCGGGGCACCAGTCGCGGCCGAACGCTAAAATACCCGCCATCGAGCCGCGCTCGACCCCCTCGCCCGAGTTTCCCGCTGGTGATATAGAACCGGCTCCGCCCCATCAAAGGTACGCAGATGATCGACGATGTTTTGAACGAACTGCGGCAGGCAATCGAGAAGTCGAAGGATGCCCTGCGTCGCGAGACCGCGAAGCTTCGAACCGGGCGCGCGCATCCGTCGATGCTCGACTCGATTCGCGTCGACTATTACGGGCAGACCACCCCGCTCGGCCAAATGGCGACCGTCAGTGTGCCCGAGCCGCGTTTGCTCACGGTCAAACCCTGGGACAAGTCACAGGTGAAGGCCGCTGAAAAAGCGCTTCGCGAGTCGGACTTGGGCCTGAACCCGCAGGTCGACGGGGATCTGATTCGAATTCCGATCCCGCCGCTCAGCGAGGAGCGCCGCAAGGATCTAGTGAAGATTGCCAAGAAGGACGGCGAGGAGTGCAAAGTGAGCGTGCGCAAAGCCCGCCATGAAGCGCTCGACATGCTGGCGGAAGTAAAAGACGACGGCGGCGCGAGTGAAGACGAAGTCGAGCGCGCCAAAAAGAAGGTCGAAGAGATCATGGCCGAAGCCGGGCAGGCCATTGACCACATCATTCAGGTCAAAGAAAAAGAGATCTTGGCGATTTGACCAAGTGATCCGTAGCCTCCCGAGCACTTCCGACGCCGGACTTTCCTGCACTGGCGCCCGGCAGCCAAATTCACGCCGGCCCCCGTCGTCCCGAAGCTCATCCTGGCGGTGGCGAGCTTGACACACCCCGGGCGCCATGAAAGCTTGCGGGTTGCTTTCAGCGAGGGTTCGGCCCGCATGGCTACTCGATCAACGATTCAGGGAAGTTATCCGTGCGTGCAGTAGCGGCCGGCGTCACCGACGTGGGTCTTCAGCGCGACCACAACGAGGATAGCTTTGCCATCCTCGAAGACCACACTTTGTACATCGTGGCCGATGGCATGGGTGGCCATCGCGCAGGTGACGTCGCGAGCAAACTTGCCACCGAAGCCATCGTCGATTTCTTCCGTGCCACCGCCACGGAGGACTTCACGTGGCCCTTCCATTTCGACGCCCGGCTGTCGGAAGAGGAGAACCGGCTGCTGACGGGGATCCGGATTGCCAATCGGCAAATCGTCGATCGCAGCGCGCGTTCGCGCGAATTCCACGGCATGGGCACGACGGTGGTCGGTTGCTTGTTCAGCTCTCGCAAGAAAAAAATGTACATCGGTCACGTGGGCGACAGCCGCGCGTACCGCGTGCGCGGTGGGCAAATCAAGCAGATGACCCGTGACCACTCGCTGGTCAACGATTACCTCTTGGCGATGCCCGAGCTCACCGAAGAGCAACGCAGCGAGCTGCCCAAGAATGTGATCACGCGCGCGCTGGGCATGCAAGAGCACGTCTCGGTCGATCTGCAAGCGGACGACGCCCAGGTGGGTGACTCCTACATTCTGTGTTCCGACGGCCTGAGCGGCATGATCGAAGACGAGGAGATTTTGGCACTCGTGCAGTCTTCGCCGGAGCTTCCGGACGTGTGTCGCAAGCTGATCGCGCTCGCCAACGAGCACGGTGGTGAAGACAACATTACCGCCGTGGTCGTTCGCATCGACTCAGGTGCTGAAGACAGCCCGAGCCTGTCCGATACCTTGCCCACGGCCGGCACCGTTGCTCGCGGCCCGCAAGCGTCGATCCCGGATGTGACCGCGGATACGCCGCCCGCTGGCGCGGTTACACCGAAGTCCGGCCCCAAAGTTTGACGCCCTCCGCGATCGCCGAAGTGGGAAAGCCTTAGACACGAAAAACGCGAGCTCACCTGAGCTCGCGTTTTGGTCGCGCCGGACTGCGCTCGCGTCAGGAGTGCCTGAATTTCAGGAACCGTCGCAATTCTCGAGGACGATCGCGCTGCTGTCGCCAACTAGGCACGACCTCCCGGGCGGCTGGGTGATGCTCGGGCACTTGAACGTCATCCACAGGCTGCCGGGCTTGACCTGCTGATTGATGACCGTGAACGTGCACGTCCCGTCGGCGCTGGCAAAGCCGGTGAGCAACGGCGTGTAAACGTTGACTGACCCGGTTCCGGTCAGCTTGTCCGCGTTGATGGTACCACTGACCGATACCATCACCGGCTCGTGCTCGCCGCTCGAGCCTTGGACCGTGCCGGAGATTTGGAACGGGCCATTGCCCTTTACCGAGCACTTGATCGATGCGTTGTGCTCGCCATCAATCAAGGTATCTCCAGGGCTCGAAGCGGACGGCGCGGTGGGGTTACCGACCTCGTAAACCTTGGCGGTCGTGGGGCAGCCCACGTCCTGTTGCACGCTCAAGTTCACGTTGCCTCGGGGAGGTCGAGGTACAGGGTCGCTGCAGCCCAATGCAGCAAGCAAGGGAACCATCAGAAACGACCATCGCGGGCAACCGTTCATCATTGAGAGCATTCCTCCGAAACCTCATCATACTCGACAACTCACCGCCAGCCCGCTTTCTACAGCCACGACGGGTCGCTAAAAAAATGGTGCCCTGGCGGAGTTTGTGGGCAGCGCAGGAGATCGGAAATAGGGAGAAGCTGACTCGTTTTTTCGAGTCAGCTTCTGACGGGGTGAGTGACGGGGATCGAACCCGCGACAACCGGAGCCACAATCCAGTGCTCTACCACTGAGCTACACCCACCGTCATTTTACGGTGACTGGCGACCTGAAGGTCGCCAACGCAGGCGGTACTTAGCTCACCTCGGGGTGCTTCAGCAACCCAATGCGGCGAACAAAATTCTCAGCCTAGCTTCCAAAGTTCCGCTGCGGCTGCTGCCGCCGCACGCAGATCTCGCTCATGGGCCTGCCACAGCCGTTCTGCCGGGATATTGTCCACGGGACCTTCACCCAAGCCAAGCAGGACCGCGCCGAGCGAGCTGCCGAGCCCGCTCAGGTCGTAACCGCCCTCCAGGGCCATTCCCACGGGTACCCCCGGTTCGAGCGCGGCCAACGTGCGCTGGACGATGGCT
Organism: Pseudomonadota bacterium; assembly: GCA_037200885.1. Taxonomy (GTDB): domain Bacteria; phylum Myxococcota_A; class Polyangia; order Polyangiales; family Polyangiaceae; genus PMG-095. The sequence continues at coordinate 431,622 of JBBCIN010000002.1, read as the reverse complement.
CGAAAGCCGTCGTCGCTGAGCTCCATCTGCGCCAACGGATCGCGAGCATGCGCGTCGAAGCCCGCGCTGAAGAGCAGCAGACCTGGCCGATACGCCTCGAGCACCGGGGCCACGATCCGCTCGATCGCCGCGCCGTATGCGGCGTCGCCAGCGCCGGCGGAGAGTGGCACGTTCAACGTGTAGCCTCGGCCGTCCCCGGTGCCATTCTCTTCGGCCGCGCCGCTTCCCGGATAGAGTGGGGATTGGTGGAGCGAAATGAACAGCACCGAGGGATCGGCGTAAAACATCTCCTGCGTGCCATTGCCGTGATGCACGTCGAAGTCCACGATTGCGACCCGCTCGATACCGCGCGCGCGCGCGTGCGCGGCAGCGACCGCGACGTTGTTCAGCAAGCAAAAGCCCATCGCGCCCGATGGCCTCGCGTGATGTCCCGGTGGACGCAGCAATGCCAAGCCGAAATCAGCGTGGCCGTCCAGCAGCGCGTCCGTGACCACGATCGCCGCGCCCGCGCCCGCCCGAGCTGCGGCCACCGACTGCGGGCTATAGAACGTGTCCTCGTCGAAGTAGCCGACCTGGCCGGCCGCCTGGCCCAGTTGCCGTAGGTACGCCTCGTCATGCACGCGGACGAGCTCGTCGTTCGTGGCGCTGCGTGTGGCGAGATCCGTTCGACGCAAGTCGAAGTCGGTGCGCGCGATCGCCGCGCGTGCCGCATGTAGGCGTTCCGGGCGCTCCGGATGACCAGCTGGCGCGAGGTGCTCACAGAACAGTGGATCGTCGACGAGCACCAAGGTCTTTTGCATTGCCTCGCTCCCTTCCGGACCGTGAGCCCAAGGCTCATGCGGCTCAGGCGGGAGGCTAACGCGAAAAACACGCACACACCAACGCACTCCGCGGCACGTGCCCGGCCAGACTTTAGCGCGGCCTGGACTTTAGCTCTGCCCGGACAAGTAGTACCGTCGTCCCCAAAGCGCCGCTGGGCGTTTTCGTCGGAGCGCGGCCAAATCTCGGGATCCCGGGGTTCGAGCCAAAGGGGCCACAGGATGCGTTGGAAGATCATCATTGTAAACGCCGGTATCGTCGTTGTCGTCGGCCTACTCACGTATGTTCTCTTGGCCACGTCACTGAACGACGTGCTCGCCAATCAGGCCGAACGCAAACGGGAAGTTGCGCAGGCGCTGCGCGCCGCGAACGCGCAGCTCGCGCTCGACGGCCTGCGCATGGAGCGCTGGCTGGACGGCAATGCGAGTGCCCCTTCGGTGCATGCCGCGCTTGCCAGTGGCACGGCGGATGCTCGCAGCGAAGCTGCGACCGCGGAGGCCAATCGTTTGCGCGACGCCGCGGTGAGCGAACCACTATTTGCTAAGATGGCACCCTCGTTGGTGCTGATCGTCGACGCCCAGGGCGTCGCGGTCGGGCGCAACGGTTCGGCGTTGATGCGTGGCGAGAACGTGGCCGCCGCGTACCCGTCACTGGCTGAATCGCTCAAGACCGGTCATACGGCGAGCGCGCTCTGGGTCAATCACAAGCGCCAGGAGCAAATGCTCGCGAGCTACGCGCCGTTGCGCGGTGAGAACGGCGCCGTGCTCGGAGCATTGGTGGTCGGCACGCCGTTGAACGACGAGCGGCTGACGCGCACCAGTGATTTGACTAGCGGTCACACGCTGCTCTTGGCCGCCGTGTCGGAGACGGTCGAGATCGTCGCGGACAGCGCGGCGCCGGCTGGCGTCGTCGCGTCCGCCAATCAGGCGAGCGTCACCGCAGCATCCAAGCAAGCGCTCACCTCTGGCGGGGTAGTGACGGTTGACGTTCCCGGCGCGGGCAATCTGTTCGGCGCGGTGCCGCTCGATGGTTACTCGGGTGAGACGCGAGGCGTGATCATCGCCGCAGTTCCATCCTCACTCGTCGACAGCGTGCCGGGTCTGCTGTGGCCGGTATTTGCGGTTTCCGGTCTCGGCCTGCTCTTGGTCGTCGTGGGCGGCACGCTGCTCGGCAACTACATCTCGGGTCCCGTGTCCGAACTCGAAGACGGCCTGCTCGCGATCATCAACGGCAATTCGGAGCTCCGCTTTCAGCTCGAGCACGATGAATTGGGCGGCCTCGTGTTCCGCATCAATTCACTGCTCAATGCCATGATGGGCGTGGCCGAGGACACCACGGACGAGCAGGGTCGACCGTCCCAGGGGCCGAGCGCGCGCGACTTTCAAGAAGCCCTCGCGGTCGACGAGAGCTCCGTGGCCGGCAGCGTCGACCCCAGTGTCGCAGCGTCGCTGGCAGCCGAGAATGCCGACCAGTACTACCGGCGCCTGTTCGACGAATACATCGCCGCCAAGCGTCAGATCGGCGAACCCGTGGAGCACATCACGTTCGAAGCGTTCGTGGGACGGATCCGCGCCAGCGAGGCAGAAACCTCGCAAAAGCACGGTAAACCCGTGCGCTACCAGGTTCAGGTACGCGGCAACGCGGTCGTGCTGATCGCGGTTCCCTTGTCCTGAGCGGCGCTTTCCGCGCGCAAACGCGCCGGAACGCGCCGGAGTGCTGGGACGACGCGGGGTTTCGAGCTATATGCACGAGCCGGCGCGCGTCCAGCGCTCCTCCGCGCGCCGCAATAGGACCATGGGAATTTTCGATTTTCTGAGCAAGAACAAGAGCGACCAGCCGCCGCGCCCATCCCAAAAAGAGATCGCGCGCCTCGAGCGTTTACTAGCCAACAAGTTGTCGCAGAACTTCGATCGCCAAGAGGCGATTCAGGAGCTCGGTCGCATGGGGACCGCGCAGGCTGCCTCCGCGTTGCTCAAGCGCTTCGACTGGGTGCTCGACCCTTCGATTACGGATCAGGAAGAGAAGGAATCCTGTATGCGCGGGATCGTCTCCGCGGGTGAGGACGCTCTCGAGCCGATCCGTGAGTACTGTCAAAAGGCGGAAAGCCTGACTTGGCCGCTCAAGGTGCTGCGCGCAATCATCACGGATGAGGCGCAAGCCGCGCGTGAGCTGCTTGGTATTCTCGAAAAGTTCGACACTGAGTACGTGCGCAACGCCGAACCCAAGGTGCAGCTGATCCAAGCGCTCGAGGTCTATCCGACGGAAGAGGTGCGGCTCGCGGTCGAACCCTTCCTCGGCGATATGAGCGAGCCAGTTCGCTTCACGTCGGCCACGACGCTTTTTGCCATCAACGACAGTGCCAGCCTTCCGGCCCTCGTCACTGCCCTCGAGACTGAAGAGTCCCGACGCGTCCAGAACCGGATCGCTCAGGGCCTCGCGGATCGCGCGTGGCTCATTCCAGCGGATCTCGCTGACCGCACCAAGAAAGCGTTGCCGCCGGGGTTCCGCCTCGTCGGCGACAAAGTACAGAAGAGCTGACGGCGTCCGGTCCGTCGCTCACGCTCCAGGCGCGGCCAGCGCCGCGCCGCACAAACGCAAAACGCCCCGCTTTCGGCGGGGCGTTTTTTTGTGTCTAGCGCACCGGGTGCGCAATCAGGCCGCGAGCTTACTCACTGACCTTGTACTGAAACGGCAGATAGACGTTGAAGCTCAGCGTCAGCACCGAGTTGAAATGGAACTGGCGGTCGTCGTTGGTGATCTTGTTGTCGGGGAACTTCTTGTCCTGCCCGCCACCAGCCGTGTCGAAGCCGCCCGTGTTCCAAGAGAAGGGCATCGCGCGGTACTCGAAACCGATGGCGCTCCACTTGTTGATGAAGAAGTCGAAACCGAGACCAAAGGTCGGTGCGACCGTCACGCGACTCGCCATCGGGAAGCTGTTCACGCACGGATCGGCGGCAGTGCCTGCGCAGTTTTTGCGCTCGGTCAGGCCGACGATGGCTGGACCGGCGAAGAAGTACAAATCCGTATCCAGATAGATGCTCTGGAACAAGGCCAACTTGCCGCGGAACGGAACTGCGGTCAGCTGCGGAGCGACTACCCAGTCTACGGTGCCGAGTTGCTTCTCGAAATCCGGACCGAGGTTCACGGCCGTCAATTGGCGGTCGAGCGTAACGCCGGCCGGGTCACTGGCACGCCGGCCCGCGTTTACGTCCTGAATCTGGTCGGTGAGGTGCGTTGACAAGTGTGCGGCGCCAACGGCGCCCCAAGCACCGAACGAGAGCCAATCAGTGAAGTGGTATTGGAGCCGCGCGCCTACGAAGATCGTGCGCTGGTACTCATCCAAGAGGCTGAACGAGACGGCCGGAGCCACCTCGAAGCGTCCCTTCCCGTGCTGGCGCAGCTTGCGCACGGCGGGCGCACCTGCGAGCGGCCCCGTGAGCAAGATTTGCTGCGCCTCGGCGCGTTCGGTGAAGGCGAAAAGTGCAAGCGCAGCAGCCAGCACGGACACCAGCCGCTTGATAGTCATCTGTTTCGTGATCGTCATGCCTCGCCCTTTGCCCATCACTTCGGCAACCGGTAGTCGAACGAGAACGGGAGGAAGATCGCAGCACCAAGCTGTGCTTGCACGTTGTTCGTCAGGCTCGTATCGCCGTACCACGTCGCAGGATTCTGCGCGACGGCAGGGATTTGCGACGAACTGAGGTTTTCGAGCTTGTCGTTGAACACATAGTCACGCACTTCCAAAACCGCGGCAAACCAGCGATTGAAGAAGATGCGCAGACCGATGCCCGCATTGAAGGCCAGCTTCGGCTCGTACGAGAAGTTACGATAGTTCGGGTCGATGACCGGGATTGGCCGGACGCTCATTGCACCGACGCCGCCCACTACGTACGCGTCGTAGTGGAAGATGAAGTCCCCGAAGCCTGCGAACTTACCGTAGGCGGGGACGTAGGTGAAGTTCAGCGCAGCACCCCACTGGTACTCGGTGAGCGGCACGGCGACGCGCGCGGCACGCCGAACCTGCGCGTTGAACGCCTGGTCGACGTTGAAGGGCGCGTACCACGAGCCGTTCACGCCGATCGCGAGGACGTTGGTGATGTAGTAGTTGAGCGCCAGAACCGGGGCCGGGTGGCCGACGAACTGGTCGTTCATACTCACCGACCAACCCGCTTGCAGCTCGAAGCGGCGAACGCGCAATGCGTACGCTTGCTGGACCGCGAAGATTTGCTCCTTCAACGGTCGAGCCGCCTCCTTGTCCATGTCCAGATTAGGACATGCCGCGGGGTCGATCTTGCAGATGTCGTCGAGACCGGAGCCAGTTGGCGTTTCTCCGGTTTCCTCGCCAGCATCGCCGGGAGTATCGCCAGCAGCGGCGGGAGCAGCATCAGCAGCGGCATCACTGCCGGTACTAGCCGCGGCGCTACCACTCGCGTCAGCGTCGATCACGCCGTTGCTATCTTTTGCCGCCGCAGCTTTTCCGGCCACCGTGGCCTTCCCTGCTTTGGCTTGCGCCCAGCTTTGCGCAGGGAATATGCCGAGGGCTACTGCCACGAGGAGCCCGATGGGACTTGACTTCATCGATGCCTCTTCCGCTTTCCCTTCAAACGACGCATTGGGTCAGCGCGCGGTTCCAACACCGCAACCACTTGGAACTATTGAACAATTCCGCGAACCGGAAACGCCGGGGGACTATATCACGCTAAAAATCTTACAATCAACAAGCTAAAACTTTATGACTCAACCTGAATTCCTCATCTTGAAATTTGCTGGGGCATTACTCAGCCGCTTCACGGCCGAGTAATGCCTCCACGAAGTCGGCCGGGGCAAACTCGTGGAGATCGTCGGGCCGTTCACCGAGGCCGACGAAGCGAACTGGAAGACGAAGCGCGTTGGCGATTCCGAGCACCACGCCCCCTTTGGCAGTGCCATCGAGCTTAGTCAGCACGATGCCCGTAAGTGGGAGCGCCTCCTGAAATTCCTTTGCCTGAGCGAGAGCGTTTTGCCCGTTCGTCGCATCAATGACCAGCAATATTTCGTGCGGCGCGCCGGCCAGCGCTTTTTTCAGCCGTCTTGGCGATCTTTTTCATTTCCGCCATTAGGTTCGACTTCGTGTGAAGGCGACCTGCGGTATCAGCAAGTACGACATCGACTCCTAATGTCTCCGCGCGCTTGATCGCGTCGAATACGACGCTGCCCGGGTCTGCGCCGTCCTTGCCCCGCACGACTTCACAGCCGATTCGATCGCCCCAAACGACTAGCTGTTGCGCGGCTGCCGCGCGAAACGTGTCGCCCGCCGCCAACAAGCACTTCTTGCCGTTCGCTTGGAGTTTGGTTGCAAGCTTTCCAATGGTCGTCGTCTTGCCGGCGCCGTTTACGCCCACCAAGAGCACGACCGTCGGTTTGCTGCGCAGCTCGAGCGGTCCAGCGGTGCCGTCGACCGAGACGATGCGTTCGGCTTCGGCGCGCAGCGCGTCCCAGACCTTCTCGGGATCGGCGAGATCGCCCTGGCTGAGCGCTTCTCGCACGCGAGCGAGCAGCAAGGCGCTGGTCTCCGCGCCTACGTCCGAGCTCAGCAACACCTCTTCGAGCTCGCTGGCGATATCCGCGTTGAGCTCTTTCTTGCCGGAGAAAAGCGCGCGCAGGCGGCCGAAGAAGCCTTCCGTGGCACGCGCCTTCGACAAGCCTTTGCGCAGACCGTCGATGTCGCGTGCCGCTCGACCGACGGCCCGAGTCGACGGGGGAGGGGGTCGCGACCCCGAGCTCGGCACGGGCGCCACTTCGGGCGACGGAGGTGTCGCGCCGGGGAATCGGCTTTACTACCGGCGGTTGAGCTGCGGCAGGCTCTGCCGCGTTGGGCCCTGGCTCTGGCGCGCGTCGCGGGCTAGCCGAGCGATTCGGGGGCGGAGGCGGGTGGCTTTTTGTGGAGCTCGGAGGAAGCTCCGCCGGTTGCCCCTTCTTGAGGAACAAGAAATAGGCGGCGACGGCGACGACGGCAAGCGCGAGGAGAGCGTAAATCATTGCTGCTGACCGCGCTGGTGCGGCGTGTGAGCGGACTATAGAAACGCGCGCTTTGCCCCGTCAATGGGCTGACACTGTTTTCCAGCTTTCCCAATGTAGGTCCAACGACTCACGCGCGATCGTTTTTCAACGCCTGCTTTCGATTGTGAGGTGGTTCCTGACCGAGCACCGCTTGCTCTTTTGCCTCGGACAGCGGGTCGGGACCGAAGGCGGCTTCGTCCAGGGCGCTCGCCCATTTCGCAACTTCGCTGCGATCGGTTCGGCGCGCGACCTCGCCCGGGGTCGCTTCCCCGTGGCGTTCCCAGCCGCCGTCGTGGGTGGCCCACTCGACAAAGCGGCCAAGCAACGTGCGACGTCGCGAGGTCAGAGACAAGACGAGCGTGCCTGGTGGCGGCATTGGCGCCACCAGGGGCGTGTGGAGCGGCGCGCGGACTTCGAGCGCGGCCCCGGGGCCGGGCGGGTCCTCGCTGTCGAGAATGAACGCGCCTTGCTGATCGCTGCGCGCCGTGCGTAGCACGCCGCTCGCGTCGAAGGCAGGCAGGCGCACGAGCACCACGGCCCCCGCGATCGGTGTGCTGTCGTGCGCGTCGAGCACGCGTCCACGCCAACCGCTGCGCAGATCGCCGACCTCGATCAGATCGACCGCCGCGCGGGCAGAATGACGCGGGAGAAGCGTATTGATTCTGCGTTCGTGGCGTCGCGGCCGCTGCCAACCCAAGAGCAGCCATGAGCCGAGGATCACGACGGCGGCGATCCAGGCGACGCGTCGCCACGGGCTCGGCGGCAAGACTGGGATCGCGACGGACAACTCGGGACCAGCGATCCACCAAGGAGCATCCGAAGCGTAGCGCAGCTCGAGCGGGCGACTCTTCGCCGCGCTCTCTTCGAGCTGTAGATACAACTCGGCGAGACCGTCGGTCACGCGCGCGCTGCTCAGAATCGAACCCCCGCTGCGCGCTTCGACCGAACCGCTGCGCACCGCGCCTGCGACCGAGCGCACGCGCAAGCGTAGCCGCACGCCGCTCTCGGGGCGACTGGCGACGACGGGTTCTGCCAGCGACAGCTCGACCAATGCCGTCGCCGTGGCGCGAGTCAGCGTGCGGGCCGCGCGCGTCGTCTTGCTGCCGGCAAATTCGGCGCTGATCTCGAGAGGTCCGGGCATGCCCAAGAGTCTGCTCGGAACACGGAACTCGCCGTTGCTGCCGATCTCCACGGATGCGACGCCGAGTGCTTGCATGGCCTGCCCGTCGCGTTTCACGCCGAACGATATGCTGAGACTCTCGAGTGCTTCGCCAGGCAGAAGCGCTGGCACCGGTCTGGTCGCGAGCGTGAGAGTTTGGCTCTCCCGCTCGAGCGCGAGCACGCTCGGCGCAGGCGCGAAGGCCATCTGCACGCTGCGAGTTGCGCTGTCGGCCACGACCTTGCGACTCGTCGTTGCATACAGACCATCGCTGTCGGTGAAGCCGAGCTCGAACTCGGCGCGCTCCGGAGTGCCATCGAAATGCACGCACAACGAGCCTGCACCGTTGCTACGGACGAGGTATGCGCCGCTGCCATTCGCGGGCAGCGAACCCGTACGCGATTGACAATCGCGAGCCGAGAGCGGGAGGCTCGCGTTCAACGGTTTGATCTGGAGTAGGGCCCCGGGCACGGCGTGGCCCGCGTCGTCGAGTAGCCGCGCTTCGAGCTCACTGCCGCCAGGTAGCTGCGATGCGCTGGCTTCGATGATGAGGCTTCCGGTGACGCGTAGCTGCACCCCCTCGCGCGTCGTTTCTGCTGCAGCTCCAATGGGAGCGAGCAAGTAGGAGAGGGCCGCACACCCCGCGGCAAACCACGCCCGACTCCGCGGCGCGTTCCGCCGTGTCGGTTCGAGACCCTCGTTTGGTCCGCCGGTCGGCGCCTTCACTGAACCAGCATACATCGCGCACCGCGAGAAAGCCGGGCAAAGCGCGAAAGCCGACGGAGACGAACGCCCGAGATTTCGCAACGGACTCGAATCCTTCTTCACAAGTCGCTGAAGCAATTGCCCGGCATGGTCGTCATACCAAGCAAGTTGAGCGCGAGTTACAGAAGGTCAACGGAGCGCCCTATCCTCATGATACGGTGCCGTGCAATGCGTCGTCTGGGTTTGGCTGCGCTCATCGCTGCCCTGGGGTTCGTTGCCGCTCGTCCGGCGTGTGCACAGTCCGCCGACGTGGATGTGGATCACTTGGTTCAGAACCTGGCTAGCGGCTCGGACTTCCGCATTCGGACACAGGCGGCGCTGGCGCTGGGCGCATCGAAGTCTCGTCGCGCGGTGGAGCCGCTGTGCACCGGCCTGGCTGATACGAACGCCACCGTGCGCGCAGCGTCGGCCGCCGCACTCGGCCGCTTGCATCTGGGCGGCGCCGAGTGCTTACAGAAGCGCTTAGCGAACGAAGCCAGCGACACCGTGAAATCAGCGATCGTGAAAGCACTCGATCCGGTTTTCGCCCCGGAAGCCAAATACTACGTTGCGATCGGCAAGATCTCCGACAAAACCGGTCGCAGCGGTGACGAGGTCGATGACATCGTGCATAGCGCCATGGTCAGTGCCGCCGCGGCTTTGCCCGTGTTCACCCTGGCCCCCGCGGGTGAAACCTTGGCGGACGCCAAACGTCGGCTCGTCGGGCACTCGGGCGTCAAGCCTGTCTTCTTGTCGCCGCGTGTGCCGGTCCCCGACTATTCGGGCGGCAATCTGACGATTCGCATCGAGGTTGCGATGTTCAGCTACCCCGACAAATCCCTGCTCGGGAGTTACACCACCAAGCTCACCCAACAAGGGGTGACCTCTCCCGACAAAGACACCGAAGATGAGTTGATCCGCGACACCGCCGCGCGTGCTTTCGAGAAGTTCACCACTGCCGCCGCCCGCCTACCTTAGGCTCGGAAGCGCGCGACGGCGCGTGGGTTGGAAAGCGCACTTCTTGCACCGCGTACGCTTAAAGCTCTACTCTCAAGACCCTCCCTTTCCCGCAAGGAGTCCCAGCACATGGGAGACGCCTCTTCGGCTCCGCCGGCCACCGGTCGACACCAGCGACGCCTTCGTAACTACCTGCTCGATAGTCACTTTCAGCTCAAGTACACCGGGTACTTGGTGGGCATCGCGCTGCTGTTCAGTGTCTCGCTCGGGCTTTTGATTTGGCGCACGAGCGTTGCCGTGATCGCTCAGAGCCACCAGGCGGTGCATCAAGGGGAGCAGGTCGTCGAGCGCGGCCGCCAAGTCGTCGCTGAAAGCCAAAAGGTCAGCGAAGTGGTCAAGATGAACATCATCAAGGACCCGGTATACAGCGACAACCCGGCCTTGCTCGATGCCTTCAAGGCGGATGCGGACAAGCAGGACGAGCGGCTCAAGGCTCAGCAGCAAGCGCTCGAAGGGCAGGCGACCGCGCTTCGCGATCAGGCCTCAGCGCTCACCGACAAGCAGCACGTGATGCTGTACACCCTGGTCGGCGCGCTCTCGCTCATGGTCATCCTGATCGGCTTCGCGGGTATCTTCGTGACCCACAAGGTCGCGGGCCCGATCTACAAAATGAAGCGCCAGATCAGCGACGTCGGTAAGGGCCGCTTGCAGATCCCCGGCAAGCTGCGCAAAGGCGACGAGCTCGTACACTTCTTCGATACGTTCGAGACGATGGTGCGCAACCTGCGTCAACGCCAAGAGGTCGAGATCGAAAAGCTCGAGCGCGCGATCACCGCGCTCGAGCCCAAGGCGGAGCCCGGTGAGCTCGAGCCGCTCTACCAGCTGCGGAAAGAGATGAAGGCCGCGCTGGATTACTGAAGGGCAGGAGCGCGCGGCGCTGCGCGCGCGGGAGGCCGCCTTCTCTTCCGCTCCCGGGCGCGCTGCTGAAACGAAAAAAGCAGTTGGAATTCGAACTCCATCTCGTTTTCGGGGCGACGCCGCGAACTGAACTCAGGGCGCTGCGAGTGCGCTGCTGGATCGCGAGCGCCCCTCTTTTCACGTTCTAGTGGCTGCCTCTGAGCAGCCCTCGTGCACAAGTGCGGGACGTCTGACGGTTTCGTGGGCCGCCTTTCGGGCACGACACGGGCACGTGTGCGTTCACGTTCACGGGAGAGGGCCGTTGACGTCGATTAGAACGCGGCGCGGATGTATTCGACTTTGGGCTGGCCGTCTTGCCAGGTGACGGCGGCTACGTCGAAGCGGACGTGGTCGAAGTCTGGGCGGAACTTGTAGTGGCGGCGCCAGAGGCGTTCCCCGGCGCGTTTGAGACGTGTGCGCTTCCAGCCGTCGACGCTGCCGAGCGCTGACGTCCAAGATTCGGGACTGCGCGTGCGGACTTCGACCAAGACCAATGTGCGCCCGTCTTGGACGAGCAGGTCGATCTCGAGATAGTTCACGCGGAGGTTGGCGGCGAGCACGCGGAGACCGCGTGCCTCGAGCCAATCCCGAACGGCCTTTTCTGCGGCAAGGCCTAGCCCGCGCCGCTCAACCTTGGTCGGGTTCGCCGCAGTTGGGCGCGCCAGGCACGGTAGGGTAGCCGAGCGGGGTGCAGTCATTGGTGGTTTGACTTGGCAGGTACCCCGTGCCGTCGCGCTGGCAATAGGAGCCCGCGAGCTGCGCGCCGCCGAGGTGGAGGTCATCCACGAGGTGGGTGCAGGCGTAGCCCGAAGGGCACTTACAGTAGCGGGCGTTCGAGTCTTCACCATCGCAGCGGCACGAGCAGTACACCGCCTTGTCGGCCGTGCGATCCCTCAGTTGCGGATCGACATTCACCAAGATCTTCTTGGTCTCGTCGCCAGGCACGTGGCAGTTGGCGCCGGTGCCATCGGCCGCCGGAGCGGCTTGCCCGTACTTGCAGCTCACGCGGCCTTGGAAGTGATTGACCAGGCAGACGCGCGTCTCGCACTGGAAGGACTTGCTCTCGACGTTGACTTCCTTCGCGTCGTAGCCGGAGAAGGTCCTGCCGTACTCATCTTCAGGCGTGCAAGGATCGCCGACGCCACCGGGTTGGCAGGCCAGCGGGAAGAGGCCCAGGAGCGCTGTGGCCAGCAGAGAGAAGCCCGTGATTTTACGTATCATCGCCTGACCGTCACCCATTCGACTGGTGGTCTAACATCGATCGCTCGTCGCTGTCGCGCCGCCGCAACCGCGCGTACGCTAGTTCAGCGCTTCTAACGCAGTCAACGCGAAAGAAGCCGCGGGGCACGCGAACACCCCATAGTCCCAAGGAATATTCCAACGCGCGTGTCGGATGGCGGGTGCTGACGAGCATTCCGTACTTCTCATCGATGTGTGCCGCACCCCGATCCGATCACCGCGCTCCGCTTCACCGCGCGCCGCTCCCGCTGGGCCGGGATGAATGGCGTACACCACGCATAGCCCAAAGTGCGATAAGCACCCACGTCACTTACCTTCTGCGCGTCGCGGTTGGTTCACTTCGAACGCCGCCTCAGAGCGCTTCGCAAATTCCAGAGAGCGGCAATTTTGAAGTGCAGCCCTAGCGCCAGCACGGCGCTGCGACGATGACATGCGGATGCTTTCCGACGACACTTGACAAGCTTGCATCGCGATCTCTAACATGCCCACGACCGCGGGTGGTATGTAGCGGTACTTATTAGGTTTTTCCCGATTTGGCCGAGTAGGCCCCCCGCACCCGGTCGCGGCGCCGCCCGTAAAGGCGTCGATCTCAACCCAACTACAGAGGATCCATGTTTCGAAAGCGCCTCGTTGCGGTCTGCATTCTGGCATCCGTCGCTCTCCCGAGCCTCGCGGTCCCTCGCCTGGCGCGAGCACAGGATGTCATCGACTTGGATTCCGATACGCCAGCTCCGGCGAAGAAGAAGGGTGCTGCCAAACCAGGCAAGGCCGCAGCACCTGCTGCTGCCGGCGCCCCATCCGCTGCCAAGAAAGGTGGCAAGGTAGACATCGATCTCGATGAAGGAGCTCCGGGAGCTCAGGCGCCCGTCGTGGCCGGTCAGATGACCGAGGCCGCGGCCTCCGCCAAGGCGCTCTTCGACAAAGAGAAGTGGAGCGATGCCGCTCAGGCGTTGCACCGCGTCGTCAACGGCGAAACCGGCGATGACCCGGGCAACAAGCAGCTGGCGGAGTACTTCCTGGCCATCTCGCTCTATCGCCTCAAGTTCTACCAGGCGAGCTACGCCATCTTCAGCGTGGTGGCGGACAACCCGAACCACGTGAAGTTCAAGGAGACGTTGCTCTGGCTGGCCAAGCTTGCCACGCAGCTCCCGGAGCCGGCGGACATCATCGAGCGCGTCGGTAAGTACAACGACGAGCAGGTGGCTCGCTTCGACAACGACCAGCAGCGCGACCTGTACTGGCAGCTGAACTACATGCTCGGCCGGTACAAGTATCGCAATCGCCAGTTCGAAGAGGCGATCCGCCTGTTCCAAAAGGTCGATCGTCGCAGCGAGTACTACGTCAAGTCGCAGTTCTTCACCGGCATCAGCTACGTGCAGGTGCGCAAATCGATTCCGGCCGTTCAAGCCTTCCAACGCATCCAAAAGGCCCTCGACGAAGGCGTCGAGGGCGTCGAAGACGAAAGCCGCCTGCGCGATTTGGCCTCGTTGTCGATGGCGCGCACGTACTACTCGTCGTCCATCAAGACGGACGCGGAGACCAACCAGCCCACGGTGGACAGCACCAAGCTGAGCGCCGCGGTGAAGTACTGGAACCAGGTGGACGTCGCCAGCGAGTACTGGCTCGACGCGCTGTTCGAAGAGTCGTGGGCTTACTTCATGGCCGGCGACTACCCGCACGCCCTCGGTAACATCCACACCCTGCAGTCGCCGTACTTCCCGAACTCGTTCTATCCGGAAGCCTCGGTGCTCAAGGCGGTCATTTACTTCTCCAACTGCAACTACGAGGCGGCGACCACGGTCGTTGCGCAGTTCAACAAGAAGTACACGCCGATCAAAGAGCAGCTGGAGAAGGTGCTCAAGAACTACAAAGGCGAGAACAAGGAAGAGCCGTTCTTCAAGTTCTTGCTCGAGGTTCGCTCCGGTGGCGGCAACTTGGACGAGCGCATTCGTCCGATCGTCGAGAACGCGCTGAGCGATCGCCAGCTTTTGCGCAACATCGACTACGTGAAGCTCTTGGAAGAAGAAGACAAGCGCTTCAAGAAGTCGCCGCCGACGTTCCAGAGCTCGAGCATCGGGCAACAGGTCGGTGACGCGCTGAAGTTGGCGCGCGACCTCGCGGTGCGTCAGGCGGGGGAGCTTGCGCTCTCGCGTTACCAACGCAACGTCGACGAGTTGAACGAGCACTTGCGTGACGGTGAGAAGATCTTGATCGACATCACTGCGGCGCAACGAAACTTGCTGGACGAGAAGATTTCGACGGGTCAGGTCAGCGCGGCCGAGTCGAAGACCTTCGGTGATGTAAAGCCCGACGAAGAGCACGTGATTTGGCCCTTCGACGGTGAGTATTGGCGTGACGAGCTCGGCTTCTATCGCCAGCGCGTTGTTTCCGCGTGTGGGAGGTAATTGGAAATGAGCTCCAAAAGAGCGTTCGTAGGCGTCACGGTTGCGTTCGGACTGCTGCTCTGTGCGGCGACCTCGGGCGCCGTGACCGAAGCCAAACCGACTGATCTCAGCACGGAGTGCATTTCCCCGGACGCTGCCAAAGCGCTGAGCGAGTGCCCTGCCGGCAAAATGGCGGATGTGCACAGCAAGCGCCCGGCGGCCTTTTCCAGCGCACCACCCCCGCGCGACGTGAAGAAGCGCCAGGACGACTCCAAGCCGGTGAATCCGGAGGAGCTGACCAAATACGCCGAGCGCGACACGCGCAAGAACCGGCTACAGGCTCGCTCTCGCGCCCTCCTGATCACCGAGATCCAGGGCCTCGAGCGCCTGTACAAGAGCACGCCCAAGAAATCTCCGGATCGCCCGCAGCTGACGCGTCGTTTGGCAGAGGGCTACGTCGAGCTCGAGAGCGCGGCCCAACGCGACAAGATCGCCGCCGACATCGCGGCGCAGGACGCCAAGAAGAAGAAGCAGAGCGTCACCAAGTTCCGCTCGGACGCCGCTGCGGCCGACAAGATCCTGGCCGCGGCACGCAAGAGCGCCATCGCGTACTACGTGCAGATGAAGACGGACTACCCCGATTACTCGAAGATCGACGAGGTTTTGTACTACCTCGCGTACGAGTACGAGCAGGGGGGTGATCTCAAGAACGCGCGCGCCACGTACTTCGAGTTGATCCAGAAGGCGCCCAAGTCGCCGTATATCCCGAACGCCTATTTGGCCTTCGGCGAGCTCTTCTTCCAAGAAGCTCAGGGCGATCCGTCCAAGTGGGAGCTCTCGGCCGCTGCTTACAAGGAAGTGATCAAGTACCCGCCGCCCAACAACAAGGTGTACGGCTACGCTCGCTACAAGCTCGGCTACGTGTTTTGGAACAAGGGTGAGTACGCCAACGCTCTGAACGAGTTCAAGAAGGTGATCGAGTACGGCGACACGTACGCCGACCTGCCGAACGCCAAGCAACTCGCAAAGTCCGCGCGTCGCGACACGATCCCGGTCTATGCCGTGAGCGGCGACCCGGGTAAGGCCTTCAACTTCTTCAAGCCGCTGAGCGGTGACAAGGGTGGCGAAACCGCCCATACCGTCGACATGATGAACGAGCTCGGTCTCGCTTATCTCGACACGGGTCACTACAAGGAAGGCATCGTTCTCTATCGCGATTTGCTGAGCCGCGATTCGGGCGACAAGAGCTGCTTCTACCAGGGCCAGATCACGACTGCTTCGTCGGCGATCAACTCGGGCGACAAGGAAGCCATCAAGAAGGAGATGGATTCTCAGGTTCGCGTCTACAACGAGTTCATCAAGGACAAGCACACGGATCCAGCGAAGCTCCAGTGCGCCAACAAGACCGCCGAGCTGCTCTCCGAGACCGCGATGAGCTGGCACTTGGAAGCCGTCGGCTCCGGCGGCGTCCGCGGCACGGGCGACAAGAAGACGATGGATCTGGCGGCGTACCTTTACAAGAAGGTCGCCGACAACTTCACTTCGAGTGATTTCGCCAAGTTCGAGTTCCCGCGCATCGTCAAGAGCGACTGGCCGACGATGTACAAGATCAAGTACGCGATGGCGGACTTGCTCTACTTCCAGCAGCGCTGGGAGGAGTGCGGGCCGGCGTTCGACGCCGTGGTCGTGGAAGACCCGAAGAACGAGCAGGCTGCTGAAGCCGCGTACGCGTCGGTCCTCTGTTACCAGAAGATGTACGACCAGATGTACAAGGGCGCCACGGACCGTAAGGGCAAAGGCCTGGGTCCGCAGGGCGCTGACGAGAAGGATCGCGAGGCGAAGAAGGGTGAGTGGGAGAAGTTCAAGCCCAAGCCCCTGACCGACATGCAAAAGGGCATGGTCAACGCCTTCAATCGCTACGTCTGTTACGTGAAGCCGCAGAAGGACGACAAGGACGCCCAAGAGCAGTACGTCGAAGTGAAGTACGGCCGTGCCCGCATCTACTTCGAGGCACAGCACTGGGAAGAAGCTGCGATCGCGTTCCGCGACGTGGCGATCAACCATTCCGACAAAGACGCCGGCATCTACGCCGCGCAGCTCTACCTCGAAGCGATCAACGTGCTCGGTTCGCGTGCCGAGCCGCCACGTCCCGCTTGCTTCGACGAAATGGGCAAAGACGTGCCGGTGTTCCTCGACCTTTACTGCAAGGGCAGCAAGGCCGAGGACAACAAGGAACAGTGCGAAACGCTGAATCGCATCCAGTTCGACATCCGCCGCCTCAAGGCGCAAAAGCAGATCGAGCTCGCTGACTCGCAGCAGGACAAGGGCGACTACAAGAACGCTCTCGACAACTACAAGAAGGGTGCAGACTCGTACCTCGACCTGTGGCGGTCCTATTGTGAAGAGCCGCTCGGCAAGGGCGAGCACCCCAAGCAGTGCGAAAAGGCCGACGAAATCGTGTACAACATGGCGCGTGGCTACCAAGCCGCCCGCCTGCTGGCCAAATCGATTCAGGCCAGGCTGATTTTGCTGAGCCAAAAGTACGGCATGGGCGACTCGCCTCTGGCGATGAAGGCCACCTACGAAATCGGCGGCAACTACCAAGCCATCGCCGTGTACGACAAGGCCTCCGACTTCTTCGAGCTGTACGCGAAGAAGACGGCCTACCGCGGAGAGTTTGCCGACCAGGCCTTGAGCGACGCCGTGGTGCTGCGCTTGGGTCTAGGCCAAGAAGACCAGGGTATCGACGACTCGAACAACTTCAATAAGTACTTCGGTGCCAAGAAGCCGGCCCAGACCGCTCAGATCGCCTACGCCATCGCGGCGCACTACGGTGAAAAGAAGGACTGGAACAACGTCGAGAAGCGTCTCGGCGGCTCGATGAAGATGATCGACAGCAAAGCGACGCTGGACATCATCGCCCAGGCGCACGCGCTCCTGGCTCGCGCCGACATCAAGCTCGGCAAGGAGACCCTGGCGGTTCGCGAGTACAAGGCCGTCGTTGGTCTGTGGTCGGACCCGAACGCGGCGGTCGCCAAGATCCAGGGCATCCCGGGTGAGGACGACGGTTCGAAGCAGCGTCGCCTGGGTCGCGCCTTGGAATCGGTCGGTGAAGCGATGTTCTACTTCGCCGATCAGGACAAGGCCAAGGTCGACAAGCTCAAGTTCCCGGAATACCACGGCAACAACTCGAAGGAAGATGTGCTGAAGCACATCAACACCAAGGTCAAAGACTGGATCGTCAAGAAGCGCCCGCTGATCGAGAAGGCTAGCGGCGAGTACAAGAAGATCGTCGACCTACAGCCGGTGCCTCCGCCGCGTTGGGTCATCGCCGCCGGCTCGCGCGTCGGTGAAATGTGGGGCGGGTTCGTCAAAGAGTTCCGCGCTGCACCGATCCCGGACGCTTTCCGTCGCGACGTGGAAATTCGCCAGACCTACTACGCAAGCCTCGACGAAGCGTCGGAGCCTCAGAAGCAACAAGCCAAGAGCGCGTTCGAGGTCTGCTTGGGCTACTCGGTGAAGTACCAGTACTTCGACGAGTTCAGCCGTACTTGTGAAGAGTGGCTCGCTCAGAACTACAAGAACGAGTACCACTTGGTCGACGAGTTCCGCGGTTCCCCGAACCGCGTGAACAGCGTGCTGCTCGAACAGGGTAATCCGCTCCGCATCGGTGGCGAGCCGATGGTCACGCAGACTGCAGAACCGGCCGGGCCGAAGAAGAGCGATGCTACGCCGGCTGCCGACGACGCCAAGAAGGCCGATAAGAAGGGCAAGAAGTGATGTCACATCTCAAGACGCTCCTGCTCCTGAGCATCTCCGTCCTCGCTGCTTGCGGCGGCGGCGGCGCAGCCGGGGGCGGCCACGCGCTTGCCCCGGAAAAGGCGAGCGGCAAGGCGGATGCCAAGGGCCACGCCGTAAGCAAGGAAGCCGCCGCAAACTTCGACTCGGCGCTCGAGCAGTTCGCGGCCCACGACAAGAAGCAGGATTGGGACGATGCGGGTTGTTCGGCGATCGCGAAAGCCTTCGCCGCCGCGGCCGATGCGCAGAAGTCGGACACGGGTCGTCCCTTTCCCGAGGCTCAGTACAACTCGGGCTTGGCTTACCAGCGTTGCGGCAAAGACGCCGACGCGCGCTCGGAGTTCGAGGCGGTCGTCAAGAGCGACCCGTCGTTCCACCGCGCACGCGCCCAGATCGCGCTCTACGACTACGCCAAGTCGAACGACTTGGACGGCACGATCTCGAAGCTCGATCAGATCATTCACGATGCCAAGTTCCAGAACGTGGAAGCCTTGGTCAGCCTGGCGGCCCTGCAAATGGAGCGCGGGAACGATCAGGCCGATAGCGACGGCAAGAACGATCTCGAGCGTGCGCAACGCAACTTGCAGCGCGCACTAGCCATCGACGACGGCTACATGCCGGCCTTCAACCAGCTCTCGGTCTACTACCTGACGCAAGCGAAAGCCAAAGCCGGTCAGCTCGACAAGACGGGCAAGCGCGGGCGACGAGGCATGGAAGTCTCCGGCGCATCGAAGGCCAGCGTCGACTCCCAGCAGCTCGATCTCGCGGCACTCGTGGCGGCTCAGGCGCAAAAGAAGAACCCGAACTACGCACCAATCTCGAACACTACGGGGCTCATCCAAGTTCAGTTGAAGAACTTCAACGGCGCGGTGAAGAGCTTCGGCAAGGCGCGCCAGCTCGACCCCACGTTCTACGAAGCGCAAATGAACTATGCCGCGGTGAACCTTTCCTTCCGCGGTTACGAGGAAGCAGAAAAAGCGTATCGCGACGCGCTGAAGCTGCACCCGAAGGACTACGAGGCCCAGCTCGGTTTGGCGCTCGCCCTACGCGGTCAGATCAACGATTCGAACTTCGACAAGCTCGTGGCCGAGGCACAGTCGCACTTGGACGAGGCCAAGAAGATCGCACCCGACCGCGCCGAGACTTATTATAACGAAGCGATTCTGACCCAGGAATTCCGCGCCAAGCGTGGCAATCCAGTGCCCACCTTGCAGAAGGCGGCTGAGCAATATCGGCAGTTCATCGACAAGGCAGGCTCGGACTCGAGTTTCGCGGCAGCCGTGAAGCGCTCCAAGGATCGCAGCTCGGATATTGCGGATACGGTCAAGTTCATCCAAGAGGGTGAACAGGCGGCCAAGGATGCGGCCAATCAGCCTCCTCCTCCGCCGCCACCCGCAGACGGTGCAGCTCCTCCGGCCGACGGCGCCGCCGCACCGCCTGGCGCCGCCGCCGCACCGCCTGGCGCCGCCGCGCCGCCAGCTGATGCAAAGGGTGCAGCTCCGCCCGCGCCGGCTGGTGCGGGGAAACCGGTTGCGCCAAAGAAGTGAGCGACCTGGTTCTTTTTTTGGAACCTAACGAAGCAGGCGGTGTCCGAATGCAAAGGACGCCGCCTCGTCTTTTGCGTTGACGCATCGAACACTCAGAAGTTACAATCTGGCTGTAATGTCACGGGATAATTCCGAGGAGACTGAAATGGCATCCAAGCGCTCATCTATTCTCGCAAGAGGCGTCGCGATTTCGATCGGGGTTGCTGCGTTTGCTCTGTCTTCTGCGGCATTCGCCCAGGACGCAAAAGCGGGCGGCGACAAGCCCGACGGCTACGGTTACGAGTTCTCCGATGATCCGTTGAACGCCGGCGGTTTCGGCCCGAACGACGCAACCATCAAAGTTCGTCCTCGCGCTGCGCGCACCACGCTGATCCGGCCGCGAACGACGTTCGTGCCGGAGATGCTCAAGTCTGTCGAAAATATTTGATCGTGAAAGCTCTGCGCGCGTCGCGCGCCGGGCTTCTCGAGACACGGCTCTATGGGGCGTAGCGGCCCTGGCAATCAGGAAATACTAGGCATGGCAAAAGCTGTACTGACGTTTGCGCTCTACCAGGGTGATGCTCTCCAGCGCCGGGAAACCGTGACGCAGGACATCGTGAAGGTCGGAAAGGACCCGAAGAGCCATCTTCGCGTCGACGACGAGCTCGCGTCCCGCATGCACGCGGTGATCGAGGTCGCCGGCCCCGAAGACATCACGCTGATCGATCTCGGCAATGAGCCCGGGACCATGGTCAATGGGGCGCGAGTCAACAAGTGCAAGCTGCACGTCGGCGACCAGATCCAGGTTGGCCAGACTTACATCGTGCTCGAGAGCGCGGACGCCGCTGGGGCGGAAGCCGTGGCTGCGCCGCCGCCTGGCTACGGTGCGCCTCCGCCGAATCCGTTCGCCGCTGCCGCGCCGAGCCCGTTCGCCGCTGCCAGCAATCCGTTCGAGGTGCGCTCGTCCAATCCGTTCGCTGCGGGCGCTGCTGCCACCGCGCGCGCCCACGCGCTGCACGTGGCGGATGACGCCGCGCCGGGCACCTACACCTACACGATGATCAAGAGCGGCCCCGACGTGAGCTCGGACGAAGTGGAGATCGCGCATCTTCAGTCGGTCGAGGTCATGGTGCTCTGGGGTGCGAACGTACTGCACGTCTCTCATTTGACGCCACCTCGCAATTTCTACGTCGGCGAAGAGCAGGGCAAAAATTTCGCCTGCGACTTCTTCATTCCGAGCGAGAAGCTCGGCACCACGCGCCTTCCGGTGGTGATTGGCGATCGCGCTTCAGTAGCCGTGGTCATCCCGCCAGGCGCGACTGGCTCGGTAGAGCTGCCGGGTTTCCCGCGCATGACGATGGATGAGGCGCGGCAACGCGCGCAACCGACGGCCGAGGTCAGCGGTGGGCATCAGCTGAACTTGCCGAGCGGTGGCAAGGCCCGCGTCGAGATTGGTGATTTCGTATTCCAGGTGGCTGCGGTCAACGCGGGCAAGCCAATCAAGCACGGCGTGGCCGTCGGCTTCGACTGGAATGTCGCGATGTACTTCGGTCTATCCTTGGCCGCCGTCGGTGGCCTGGTCGCGGCCATGGCTTTCTTCGTCCCGCCCATGGGTTTGACGGATGACGAGGAGCTCGACAAGGACGCGCTGTACCTGATGCAGCAGTACCTGAAGTCGGCTGCCGAGCGCGAACAAGAAGAGAAAGAAGCCGAAGTCGTCCAAGACAACTCGGACAACAAAGAGGGCGGCACCGGTACCCGCGCCAAGGGTGAAGAAGGTTCGATGGGTAACCCCACGACCAAAGCCGTCAACAAGCGCTACGCCGTGCAGGGCCCGAAGGACAACCCGGATCCACACATCGCTCGCCAAGCGGCGCTGCGTGAGGCGGCGGAGTTCGGCATGATCGGCTTGCTCAATACGGGCGCGGCCGGTGATCCGAATGCACCCACGGCTCCGTGGGGCCGCGACACGTCGAGCGGCTCGGACGACGTGAGCGCCCGCGGTAACATGTGGGGCGACGAAATCGGCGACGCGTTCGGCGCGGGCGGACTCGGTCTCTCTGGCATCGGCGAGGGCGGTGGCGGTCGCGGTGAAGGCATCGGCTTGGGCAACATCGGCACTTTGGGCCACGGAGCCGGTACCGGTACGGGCCAGGGCTTCGGCGCTGGTCACGGCCGCCTCGGCGGGTCGCATCAGACCAAGGCTCCCAAAGTGCGTATGGGCGCAACGACCGTCAGCGGGCGTCTGCCGCCAGAGGTCATTCAGCGCATCGTTCGTCAGAACTACGGTCGTTTCCGCATGTGCTACGAGCAAGGCCTCGGTCGCAATCCGAACCTCGAGGGTCGCGTTTCAGCACGTTTCGTCATCGGTCGTGATGGCGCGGTTTCCAATGCTTCCAACGGCGGTTCGGATCTTCCGGACAGCGGCGTGGTGAGCTGCGTGGTGTCGGCCTTCTACGGGTTGAGCTTCCCGCAGCCCGAAGGCGGCATCGTAACGGTGGTCTATCCGATCATGCTCTCTCCGGGCTGAAGTCCGGGCAGAGCGACGTCCGCGGGCAGCGCGGGTGTTGCGTAGAGGCGCGCGGCAGGTCGAACTTGCCGCGCGTTTCTGCGTTTGTGCTCACTCTGTGCGATGCGACCCGGCCCCTTGCATACATTCGTCGTGCGCACTGCTGCGCGCATCGCATTCCGCGGGACTCACGCACCCTGAGGGAATGTCGGGCGCTGTAGTCGCGCACTCGACGGCCCGGAACAACGACGAGACTGCGGTCCAAACACCAACGCGGCAGACGACGCGAAACCGCGCGAATTCGGGTGCGAAGCGCCTTTACACCTTGGGCTCCATCCGCCTATGCTGCAAGCCTCTTTGACTGGCCTGCGATGTGCGCAGAAAGGTCGAGGGAATACCCAAAAGTGCTTCGTTTCGCGCCGCGTTCGAATCAGCCTTGGCTGCTAGCAGTGGCCCCACCGCCTGCGAATTTTCGATTCTGCTGGTGAGTCTCCCTATGCGTACTGACTGGAAAGAGGGAAAGCTTGCGATGAAACTCCTGAAGTCTTCTACGATTTGTTTGATTGCGGTGGGCCTGCTGGGCTCGGTATCCGGCTGCAGCCGCGACAAGATCGAGGCCATCAACCTCGCCAACGAGGGTGATCAATCGGTCAAGATCAACGTCGAAGGCGCGATCCAAAAATACGAGCAGGCGATCGACCTCGATCCAACCAACCACCGTATTCTCTGGAAGCTCGCGAGCGCCTACGAAAAGAAAGAGGATTGGGACAAGATGGCCTCGACGCTCTCGCGCGCGGTCCAGGTCGCTCCTGATTTTGCGAACTACTGGGGCGCACGTGGCCACGCGCTGATCATGCAAGCTCGCGCTGGCAATCTCGATCAATACAAGCAGGCGCAAGAGCCGCTGAAGAAGTGCATCGAGAAGGATGCCAATTCGGCCGACTGCTACAACGAGCTTGGCGAAACGTACCTGTGGACGGACGATGAGCAGTCGGCCCTCGACAATTACTCGAAGGCGATCGACCACGATCCGACCAAGGGCTATTTCTATGCGGATCTAGCCAGCCTGTACATCAACCTCAAGTTCTACAAGGAAGCGGACCAGGTCATCAGCGAAGGGCTGAAGCTGATTCCGCCGATCGAGAAGAACAAGGGAAAGATCTACAATCTGTACATCCTCCAATCGACCCTTGCATTGGCCAAGGGCGACAAGGCGGGTCAGGTCGCGTCGATCGAGAAGGCCGAGCCGTTTGCTGGCGATGCCCATCCGGAGTTTTCGTACATGCTCGGAAGCACGTACGGCACTCAGGAGCCTCCGCAAAAGGAGAAGGCTCTTCGTCTGCTGAACGCCTTCACCAAGCGCGTTTGCAAGGGCGCGCAAGCGATGAAGTTCAAGGACGAGTGCGAAGAGACCTCGTCGTTGATTCAAAAGCTGGGATCCTGATTTTGTTTCGTGTCGTAAAGGCCGTTCACTGCACGTTCGATGAGTGCCCGCCGGCAAGCGGCTGGGCAGGTGCAGGGATGGCCTTGGTCGACACTCTCTCCGCCGAATGTCGTGTTGGGCCGCTATCGAGCGGCCGTAGTACTGGAGCGGGGCGTGCGCTACCTGCGCGCTCCGCGTTTGCGTCCACTATCAGAGGCTCGCTCTGGCGTCATCGCCGCGCGGGCCTCAGCGCTAAGTAGCTTGCCCGAGGGAGCATGGATCTAGAGCAGCGTCTGAAACAGCTTGAGAGCCACCACGACTGGCACGGCATCGTCGAAGCATTGGAGCAGGGCCTGGGGTCTATCCAGGATGCGACGCTGAAGGCGGACATTCATCTGCGGCTTGGTCGCGTCCTCCACACCCAGTTCTTGCAGGGCGTGCGAGCGCTGAAACACTTTCAGGACGCGTACAAACTCAATCCGTCGTTGTTCGACGCGTTGAGTGAAGCGCGCGCGATCTATTGGGAGCTGGGCAAGCTCAACATGGTGCAGAAGCTGCTCGAGCTGCAGCTGAAGAGCGCGCCCAACGCACGCGTGAAGTGCGCACTCTTGCGCGAGCTCGGCGATGTCTTCTGCGACGTGGGCGAATACGAGCGCGCTGCAGAGGCTTATGCCAGGGCGTTGCAGAACGCCGAAGGCAAGCCCGGCGATATCGGCGAGCGTTTGCTCGACGCGCAGGTCGGAGCCGATGAATGGCAGGAGCGAATCGCCAGCTTGTTGCGTGAAGCGCACTCGGCCGCGACCCCGGCCGAGAGCTCGGAGATTTTCTTGCGCGCGGCGCGCATCGCTCGTCGCTTCGCGCCGGGCGAATACGAGGGCATTCTGGCTCAGGCGTACTCGGTCGATCCGGCCAGCGCCGCCGCGGCTGCGTTGTATGAAGGGCTGCTCGTCGACGCTCAGCGCACCGAGGCGATCCTCGAGACGCAGCGCGAATCACTGAAGCGTATCGAAGCGCCCCTGGCCAAGGCGGATGCCTCGTTTCGCTTCGGAGCGCGCTGGGCACTTCGCCATCAGAACCTGGAAGTTGGCAGCCAATTCTTGGAAGAGGCGCTGCGTCTCGATCCGAGTCGCGAGCCCGCTTTCACGTTCTTGAAGGATGCCATCGGCGTACGCGGCGCTGACTGGGAACGCGTGATCCGCCTCGCGGACGAGCTATCCGATCGTGCGGGCGTGTCGCCTTCGGCGAGCTATTTGCTCGCCACCGGCGGGCTCATGGCCTGGCGCGAGCGCGGAGATCTGATCCGCGCGCGCAAGTTCTTCGAGCGGCTCAGTCGTATCGAACCCACGCACCCCGCGCTTCTGGCCTTCGAGGCCCAGATCGGTGAACAAATCGCCGGAGCTCCATCCGCGCGGGCCGCCGAGCCCGCTCCAGTGTCTGCGAAAGCCGTCGCCGTCGCGCCCACGGCGGAGACCGCCGCTACGCCTGTCGCCCCTGAAGTAGCCGTCGCGGCGGCAGTGGCCGCTTCTGCCACTGCGCCCGCGGGAACGATTGCTCCCGCTTCGGCCGCTGCGCCCGTTGCGAGCACGCCCGCCGCGGACGAGTCATTGATCGCCTCGCTGCGCGAAAAGCTCGCCCAGCAAGAAGCGGCCAAGCGTTTCAACGAGTACGTCAAGACGCTCGTCGCCCTGGGCGATGCCGTGCCGGACGCAGCCGAGAAGGCAGAGCTCTACGCCAAGGCCGCGGACCTATACGTGAACAAGTTCGCGAATCAGGCCGAAGCCGTGCGCGCCTACGAGAAGGTGCTCGAGGTCGACCCGAATCAGCCTGCGGCGATCGGCTACCTGCGGGAGATGTACGAGAAGCGTCGCGATTGGGAGAAGCTGATTCAGCTCAGCATGCGTGAAGCGAGCTCGCTTCCGACCGGCTCCGAGCGCGCGGCGAAGTACAAGCAGATCGCCCTGCTCGCCACCGACAAGGTCAAAAAGCCCGAGATTTGCATCGATCTCTGGGCCGTCGTTCTGGACAACGATCCGGACGACGTGGACGCGCTGAACGCGCTGTCGCAGCTGTACGAGCGCTCACGTGACTACGAGAAGTTGGCTGACGTCTTGGGACGCCTCGCCGAGCTCACCTACGACACCGCCGCCAAGATCGAGCTCTTGAACAAGCTCGGGCAAGTCGCTGGCGATCGCTTGAAGGACGAAGAGCGAGCGGTGGACGCTTACCGCGCGCTGCTCACGCTGCAGCCGGATGACCGGCGCGCGCAAGAGCAACTCAAGAAGCGCTACGTCACGCTCGGACGTTGGGACGACCTAGAAGTCTTCTACGCCGACACCGGCAAGTGGGACGAGTTCATCCGCGTGCTCGAGAGCAACGAAGCCCGCGCGACCGACACCGAGCAGCGCATCGGCATGCTGATGAAGATCGCCGAGCTCTGGATGACCCAAAAGGGCAAGCCAGATCGCGCGGCGAAGGCCTACGAGAAGGTGCTGAGCTTCGACGAGAACAACCTCCCCGCAGCCGAGCGCCTGATCCCCATCTACACCACCGCCAATAACCCCAAAGGGTTAGCAACGGCGATCGAGGTCAAGCTCGGGCACGTGCGCGAGGCCGAAGACAACCTCGCGCTCTTGCGTGAAGTGGCGGGCCTCTACGAGTCGCGCATCAACGACAAGACCAAGGCCTTCGACCGCTATCTGGCGGCGTTCAAGCTGGCGCCCGCCGACCCACAGAGCCAGGCGGACATGGAGCGCGTGGCCCAGGTGACCGCGCGCTGGGACGACGTGATCGCTGCGTACAGCTCCGCGGTGCTGACTGCGGACCAAGAGCGCGACGTTGCCACCGCCAACGCGCTCCGTCTGCGTTTGGGGCGCGTGTTCGTGGAAGAGGCCAAGCGCGTCGACGACGCCTTGGCCGAGTACCGCGCGGTGTACGAGAGCGACCCGGACAACCAAGTCGCGCTCGGCGCGCTGGAGAGCCTGTACCGGCAGACGCAGCGCTGGCGTGATTTGCTGGACGTGTACGAGAAGAAGCGTGAGCTTGCCGATCAACCGGACGAGCGCAAGCGGATCCTGTACGAGATCGCCAAGCTGTACGAGGTGCAGATCGGTGATCCCAAGGCGGCCATCGAAACCTTCCAAGCCGTGCTCGAAGACGACCCGGC
This sequence comes from Pseudomonadota bacterium, assembly GCA_037200885.1. GTDB lineage: Bacteria > Myxococcota_A > Polyangia > Polyangiales > Polyangiaceae > PMG-095. Next base: position 404,905 of record JBBCIN010000002.1, on the reverse strand, counting down.
GGACTCGGCGACTCTGGCGGCACTCGACGCCCTTTATCAAAAGACCAAGAGCTGGGAGCCCTACGCCGAGGTGCTCCGACGCCGGATCGAGCTCGAGGGCAACGAGCACGTCCTGGTCGATCTGAAGTTCAGGCTCGCCGAGACAGAGCTCGAATACTTGGGTGATGAAGCCGGCGCGCTGGCGAATTATCGAGAAATTCTGCTGATCGACGCCGATCACGAGGGCGCACGCCTGGCCCTCGAGGGCATGCTGAAGAGTGAATCGCTGAGCGCAGAAGCCGCCGCGATTCTCGAAACGATCTACGAGACCCGCGGTGATTGGGAGAAGCTGATCGGCGCGCTCGAGATCTTGGCGGTCAGCGACTCGCAAGTGGAACGGCGCGTGTTCTTGCTGCGCAAGATCGCGGCCACCTCCGCCAATCAGCTCGGGTCATTGGATCGCGCGCTCGATGCCCAGGCGCGCGCGCTCAAGGAAGATCCTTCGCAGGGCGAAACCCTGCTCGAGCTCGAACACCTGGCAGGGCAAGCGGGCGCCTGGGACAAGTTGCGCAACATCTACAATGATGTCGCAGGTTCGCTCGACGAACCGGCGCTGGCTCGCCAGTATTGGATGCGTTTGGCCGTGATCGAAGAGCGGCTGGGCAAGGTTGCCCAAGCCGCCGCGAGCTACGAGAAGGTGCTCAAGCTCGATCCGGCGGACGCCGAAGCGCTGCAAGCAATGGACGCGCTCTACCGTGGCACCGGCCACTGGGAAGAGCTGATCAGTGTATTTCGGCGGCGTATCGATCTGGCCGAAGACGGCGCGGAGCGCGAAGCCATCTACTCGCAGATGGCCCAAGTCTACGAAGAAAAGCTGGGCAAGCCGGACGAAGCCATCGCGGCGTACCGCGAGGTGCTGGCGCTGGATCCGACCAGCCAGGTCGCGCTCAACGCGCTGGATGGCTTGTTCACGCGCCGTGGGCTTTGGAACGAGCTAGCCGATAACCTAGAGACTCAGCTCGGTCTGGCCGATACGGACGACGCTCAGCGCGACTTGATGCTGCGTTTGGCCGCGCTCCGTGAACGTCAGATGGGCCAAGCGGAAGCCGCAATCGAGGGCTACCGCCAAGTGCTGGAGCGCGATCCGACCAACCAGACCGCGCTCGGTGCGCTGGAACGGCTCGCGGCGGACAGCGCATACTCACTCTCGATCGCCGAAATCCTGGAGCCGCTCTACCGAGGGCAGGGTGACTACCACAAGCTGATCGGCGTGCACGAAGTGCAGGTCGCGCAAGCGGACGAAGCGTCGCGCAAAGTCGAACTCTTGCATCAAATCGCCGCGCTGCACGAAGACGCCGCGGGCGACGTGAACGCCGCGTTCGATACCTTGGCTCGCGCCTTGGCGGTCGATCCGGCGCACGAGGAGACCCAGGCCGGCTTGGACCGCTTGGCGCGCGTGACCGGGCGTTTCACCGACCTGGCGCGTGTGTTCGAACAGCTGGCCGTCGCGCAGAAGGATCCCGAGCTGGGCAGCCGGCTGTATTCGTCGGCAGCGAGCGTGTACGAGCACCTGGTCGGCGACGGCGAGCGTGCGATCGAGCTGTACCGCAAGGTGCTCAGCATCGATCCCACCAATCTTGCCGCAGCCGAGTCCCTGCAGACACTGTTCCAGAGCGCCGAGCGTTACGGCGATATGTCGCTGATTCTGCAGCGCAAGGCAGAAATCCTGGAAGACGTCGAGGCCCAGAAGCAGGCATTGTATCAGGCGGCGCAGCTAGAAGAGGACGTGCTCGAACGGCAGGAAAACGCGATCGGCGTGTACCTGAAGATCCTCGAGATCGATGGCGAAGATCTGCACAGCATCGACGCCCTGGTAAAGCTCTACCTCGGTCTCGCGCGCTGGGAGGAGCTGCTCTCCGTCTACTCCAAGAAGGCCGACTTGGTCCTCGACACGGAGGAGAAGAAGCTGATTTTCTACCAGGTCGGTGCGGTCTACGAGCGAGAGCTCTCGGACGTGAACCGGGCGATCGACACTTACCAAAAAGTGCTCGAGCTCGATCCGGATGACCTGACGGCGCTCAGCCGCTTGGACGTCCTGTATCAAACCGCCGGCAACTGGGTGGAGCTGCTCAGCATCCTGCAGCACGAGGCCGAGCTCACGCCCGACCCGACCGAAGCCGTGAGCTACCAGTACCGAATTGCCGAGCTATACGAAAAGCACTTGGGCGACATCGATCGCTCGGTCGAGCTGTATCGGGAAATCCTCAATATTCAGCCGGATCATTTGCCCACGCTCACGGCGTTGGAAGGCATCAAGAACGGCAAAAAGGCGCCGCTCGCCGCGGCCTCCGTGCTCGAACCGGTGTACGACGCGACGGGCGAGTACGAGAAGCTGATCAGCGTGCTCGAAGTGCAAGTCCGTTTCACGGACGACGCCTTCGCCAAGGTCGAGCTCTTGCACCGCATCGCTCGCCTGTACGAGGAGAGTCTGGGCGATCACTCGCGCGCTTTCGAGACCTACGCGCGGGCGATCGGCGTCGACAGCCAGAACGAGGAATCGCTCGGCTCGCTCGAGCGCTTGGCGATGATGATCGAGCGTTGGCCCGCGGTGGCTGCGCTGTACGACGCCGAGCTAGACAAGCTGGAGGGTGATCCCGAGCGCTTCGTCGAGCTGGGTCTGCGCGTAGCACAGGTCTACGAGGTACAGCTCGAGAATCTGGAGCACGCGGTCACTCGCTATCGGCGAGTGCTCTCGGTCGACCCGGAGAACCAAAGCGCGGTGCGCGCTCTGGATCGGCTGTTCACCCAGATGGAGCGTTGGCAAGATCTGTCCGAGGTCCTGGTGCGCGAGTCCGAGGTCGGCCAGAGCCCAGAGGAGATCTTGGAGTTCAAGTATCGCTTGGGTCAGGTTTACCAGGTTCGTCTCGGCGATCTGGACCAGGCCATTGCCGCCTACCGCGAGGTGATCAGCGCCGCGCCGGAGCATGAAGATACGCTCCGGGCGCTCGAAGCGCTGTTCGAAAACGGCACCATGCAGCTCGAAATCGCGGGCATCCTCGAGCCGCTCTATCAAGCCTCCAGTGAGTGGGAGAAGCTGATTCGCGTGCGCGAAGCCGAGCTCTCGCACACCATCGATCCGACCGAGCGGGTGGCGATGTACCACCGCATCGCCGAAGACGCCGAAGAGCGGCTGCTCGATCCGGTGCTCGCGTTCAACGTGCACGTGCGGGCGATCAAAGAGAGCCCTCTCGACGAGCGCACCAGCGAAGAGATCGAACGTCTGGCCAGCATGCTCGACGGCGGCTGGGAGCCACTCGCGAACGCGTACGCGGACGTGCTCGGCATCGAAGGCATCGACGCGCCCACCCAAGCCGTGGTCGGCAAGCGCCTCGCGCGGGTCTTCGAAGAAGAGCTCGCGGACGTCGCCAAGGCGGAAGAAACTTACCGCTACGTGCTGACCGTCGCTCCACAGGAGAGCGACGCGCTGGCGAACTTGGACCGCATCTACACGTCGCTCGAGCAATGGCCCGAATTGGCCGGCGTGCTCGAGCAGCGCGCGGCGTCCACGGAGGATGACCACGAGCGTGTCGAGCTCTACACCCGACTCGGTCAGGTATACGAGGAGCGCCTCGGGCAAACTCAAGACGCCGTGCGCGCGTACCGCGCGATTTTCGACAAGCTCGAGCCCACCAACGAGGACGCAATCGTTGCCCTCGGGCGCATTTACGAGCAGAGCGCGGCGTATAGCGAGCTCAGTACGGTCTATCGACGCGAGCTCGAAAATGCGGTCGGTGACGTACAGGAGGCGGAAATTCGCGCGAAAATGGCGCATCTGGCCTCGGAGCGGCTGGGCAACGTCGAGGGCGCGATCGAGGGCTGGAAGCGCGTGCTCGATCTGCGCGGTGAAGATCCGGAAGCGCTCGGCGCGCTCGCTGGTCTGTACGAGCAGCAAAGCAAGTGGGCCGAGCTCACCGACGTGCTCGAGCGGCATTTCGACATCGCGGAATCGGACGAAGACCGCGTCAACGTGCTCACGCGGCGGGCGCGGTTGTTCAGCGAACAGCTGAATCGCGACGACGAAGCGCTGGAGACCTGGCAGCGGGTCCTCGACATCGACTTTTCGAACATCGCGGCCCTGCGCGCGACCGCTCAAGTCGCGCGCACGCGGCAGGACCCGAACGAGCTCGTCAGTGCGCTGCACGCGACGATCGATCGCGCGGCGGCACTGCTCGAGGCCGAAGAGCTCAAAGGCATCTACCGCGAGCTCGGTAAGACTTACGGCGGAGTTCTGGCACAGCCGTTCGACGCGGCCGAGGCCTGGCGACATTTGCTCGAGGTCGATCCGACGGACTTCGAAGCCATGGCCGAGCTGGAGGCCATTTACCGCAGCGACGAGCGCTGGGTCGAAGTGATCGGCGTCAAGCTGCAGCGCGCCAACGCCCTTTCGGATCCGAACGAGCGCGTGCGCGAGCTGCTCGAAGTCACCGAGCTGTGGAAGAAAGAAGCCAACGACTACGATCAGGCGACGCCTGCCTTCGAGCAGATCCTGAGCATCGACCCGACGCACCAAGAGGCCTTCGAGGCCTTGGAGCGCCTGCACACGGCGGCGGGCCGCTGGGAAACGCTGGTCGAGCTGTACCTGAATCGCTTGGAGACTCGCGAGTCGGTGCACGAGAAGAACGAGCTCTTGCGCCGCATTGCGCGCGTCTTCGAGGAGCGGCTCGACGACAAGAACCAGGCCTTCGACGCGCTCGTCAATGCCTTCAGCGAAGACTTCGGCGACGACGAGACGGCGCGTTACCTCGAGCGCATGGCGCAAGCCACCGGCCGCTGGGGTGAGCTAATCAACACCGCCAACGCTTGGCTGCCGGAACAGACCGACAACAAGCAGAAGATCCGCCTCTGCCTGCGGCTCGGCAAGTGGTACGGCGAGGACCTCGGCCATGCCGAGTACGCCCAACCGTACTACCAACAGGTCGTCGCGCTCGACCCGAACAACGTGCAGGTGATGCGCCAGATCGCCGCCATTCACCGCATGAGTGCGCAGTGGCAAAAGGTCGGCGAGACGCTGACCTTGGCCATGAACGTGGCGGCTGCCAACGAGGACCGTAAGGCCATCTTGGTCGACATGGGCGAGCTCTTGTTCAAGAACATGGGCCAAGCCGACCAAGGCATCGCGTACTACAAGCGCGCGCTCGAGGTCGATCCGCTGTACCTGCCAGCGCTGACGGCGCTCGAGAAGATCTACGACGAACGCGCCAATCACGCAGATTTGGCCGAGATCCTCACCGCCAAGGTGCAAGCCTTGACCGAGTCGGATCAGATCGCCGCGACCAAGCTGCGCTTGGGCGCGCTGTACGAAACGAACCTGGGTGACTTCGAGCGTGCGGGCAAGGTTTACCGTGAAGTCCTCGAGATCGACGGCGGGAACGTGGCCGCCCTGCGCGGGTTGGAGCGCATCTACCAGTCGCTGCAGGCTTGGTCGGATTTGATCGGCATCCTCGAGCGCCAGCTCGACGTGGTGCAGACCGAGCGCGAGCGCGTGGAAGTTTTGCTGCGCCTCGCGGGCATTCAAGAGGAGCACTTCCTCAAGTTCGATATCGCCGCGACGCGCCTCGAGCAAGCGCTCGAGATCTCGCCCGGTGAGGAGCGCGCGTACGTTGCGCTCGAGCGTTGCTACCGGCGCCTCAAGCAGTGGCTGGATCTGATCAGCACTTACGAGCGCCACATCAGTGAAGCCGCGAGCAGTGGCACCAAGGTGGAGCTGTATGGCCTGATCGCAGCCGTGTTCGCCGAAGAAGTGGGCGATGCGGACCGCGCGATCGACGCCTACCGCAACATCGTCGACATCGACGACACGAACGTGCCCGCGCTCGAAGCGCTGAGCAAGCTGTACGAGAAGCAGGGTGACGCCGCGCAGGCGATCGAGGCCATGACCCGCGTTGCGGATCTGACCTCGGACGGCAATCAGCGCGTCGAGATGTACTACCGCATCGGCAAAGCGCTGGAAGAAAAGCTCGGCGATCGCCGCCAAGCGCAAGAGCGCTTCGAGATGTCGCTCGACCTCGATCCGGCGCATTTGCCGACGTTGGCCGCGCTGCGCACGATCGCGATCGACGAATCGGACTGGGATCGCGCGGCCCGCTACCTCGAGCAAGAGCAGCTCAACACGCCGACTCCGCGAGCGCGCGCCAAGCTATTGGTCGAGCTCGGGAAGCTTCGCGACGACATGCTCGGCGAGCACGAGCTCGCGGTGCAAGCGTACGAGCTGGCGATGCAATGCGACGCGGACTGCGAGGAAGCGGCGCTGCCGTTGCTGCAAGAGTACATCCGCGTGGCTCGCTTCCACGATGCCGAGCCGCTGGCGGAGATGCTGGTCCGCAAGAGCAAGAACAAGGAAAAGTCCGAGCAGCACACTTTGTACAAGCTGCTCGGCAAGGTCCACGCCTCGCTCGGCAACAACGACAAGGCGCTCAAGGCGTACACCAACGCCAACCAGCTCGACCTCACCGATCAGGAGACGATTCGCGGCATCGCCGACGTGGCCTTCCAGTTGAAGGATTGGCCCAGCGCGCTCACGAACTATCAAAAGGTGCTCACGGCGCTGGCCGAGGACGACACCGAACAGCGCACGGACGTTTACTATCGGCTCGGCTGCATCAAACGCGAACAGGGCCAAGCCAAGCAGGCGATCAACAATTTCGAGAAGGCGCTCGGCCTGAACGGCGAGCATCGCCCGACGCTCGAGGCCTTGGTCGACACCTACGCCCAGGGCAATGACTGGAAGCAGGTCGCGGCCTACAAGCGCCAGATCCTCGATAGCGTCTACGACGGCGAAGAACGCTTCAAGATCCTGAACGATATCGGTGATATCTGGAGCGAGCGCGAGAAAAATCCGCAAAAGGCCATCGATGCCTTGGAGGAAGCTCGCGATCTCAAGCCGCAAGACCACGTGCTCTTGCACAAGCTCCTGCAGCTGTACCAGTCGGCGGCTGACTGGCAAAAGATGGTCGACACCCTACAGTCGATCGCCGAGCATGAAGAAAAGCGCGAAATCAAAGCGCGCTACATCTTCACGCAAGCGCAGATCTACCGCGACAAGATCGAAGATTTGGACCGCGCGGTCGAGCTCTTCAATGAATCGCTCGATCTGAACCCGAACTACCTCGAGGCGTTCGAGCGCATCAACAAGGTGCTCACCCAGCAGAAGAACTGGAAGCAACTGGAACGCGCCTACCGCAAGATGCTGCATCGCATCGCGGGCAAGGGGAACGCGGACCTCGAGCACACGCTGTGGCATCAACTCGGCTTGATCTACCGCGACCGCCTGCAGCAGACGGACTCGGCGATCGAGGCGTTCAAGATGGCTGCCACCAGCAAACCGGACACGGTCGTGGTGCGCCAGATCTTGGCCGAGCTATACGAAGTCGGCGAGCGTTGGGACGAAGCGATCGCCGAGCAGCGCGTGATCTTGGAGGCCGAGCCGCTCAAGATCGATGCCTACCGCGCGCTCTACCGCTTGTACCTGCAGAAGCAATCGTACGACGAGGCCTGGTGCTTGGCGGCGGCCATGGCCTTCATGAAGAAGGCAGACGAAGAAGAGCAGCGTTTCTTCGACGACTACAAGCCCCAGGGCATGCTGGCCGTGAAGGGTCGGCTCACGGACGATCTGTGGGCGAAGCACGTCTTTCACGCCGACGAGAATCTGTACATCTCGAAGATCTTCATGATGATCGCGCCGGCTGCGCTGGCGGCGAAGGTGGCACAGCTACAGGCGATCAATAAGTTGCCGGTTCTGCCCAAGCAGTTCCGACAGGATCCAGCGACCTCGACCGTGACGTTCGCCAAGACGTTCGGTTGGGCGGCGCAAGTGCTCGGCGTGCAAGCGCCCGACTTGTACGTGCGCAACGATGTCGCGGGCGCGATCGTCGCGGTGCCGGCCAATCCCCCGGCGTCGGTCGCGGGTCAAACGGTGCTGACCGGCTTCCAACCGCAAGAGCTCACCTTCATGTGCGGCAAGCATTTGTCGCACTACCGCCCCGAGCACTACATCCGCACGCTGTTTCCGACGCAGTCGGAGCTCACCATCATGCTGTTTGCGGGCGTGATGCTGGCTGCGCCGAGCACGCCCATGCCTCAAGACATGGCCGCGCAGATCCGGGCGACGGCGCAGGAGCTTGCCAAGTACATGCAGCCAGTTCAGTTGGAGCACCTGCGCTTGGTGGTGAAGCGCTTCATCGAGGAAGGCGCCAAGGCCAACATCAAGCGTTGGAATCAGGCGGTCGAATTGACGGCGTGCCGTGCGGGCATGATCGTCTGCGGCGACCTCGAGATCTCGAAGAAGCTGATCGGCGCGGAGGCGCAGGCGCCTGGCGACCTATCGGCGGCCGACAAGATGAAGGAAGTCTTGCTCTACTTCGTCAGCGAAGACTACTCGGTCGTGCGGCGCGCCTTGGGCGTCGCGATCGCGGTCTGATTCTCGCGCGGGGCGGGTCCGGGCGTTCGAGGAGCGCCCGGACCGGTCCGCGAAAAGCGGGCTATTTGCCTGGAAAATCCAGGACCAAACGCATGCCAGTGCTCAAGCCGGTGTGCCCGCCCGAGCTGCCGTAGGTGCCCCAGTCGAAGGTGAAATACGGGCCAAATCCGACGTTTGACGTCGGGTACCAGTCACCACCTAGGGTGAGCTTCATGATGTCGACGCCGAAGTAGTTCTTGTTGCCGAGGCGAGAGTCCACCGTCGTGGAACGAACGCCGAGCCCGAACTCCCCCCAGGGGTCGAAGCGCGTGCCTTGCACGATGTGGTAGCGGACGAACGGCCCGCCGGCGAAGCTCTTGCCGCCCTTGCACGCGAGGCAGCCGGAGGGCGATGAGTGATCGTCGAACTCACCCCAGGCGCCGATCACCACGTTGCGGGTGAGCCCGTAACCGAGGTCCAGGTTGATAGCGAGGGCGGTTCCCAGGAAATCGGTCAGCTTCATGCCCTCGTCGAGGCTACCGAAACTCCATTTGGCTCCGGCCGATGCTCCGAGCACGAAATGGCCACCAAGGGTATCGTGTGCGCTGGGGATCGGCTCCAGGGCGGGCAGGTCGGGCTCTCCGGGAACGACGACCGGATCCGCATCGGCCGCTCGGGCGGGCGCGGTGGCCGCAGCAGGCGCGGCGCTGGCCGGCGCGGGCGCCGCGCTCGGGGCGGGCGCTGCGCTCGGCTCGGGGGAGGCGCTGGCGGGAGTTTCGGCGCTGGCGAATCGGGCCGAAAATACCAGGCCCAGGGCTACGCAGAGCGCGACGGGAGTTCGCATGGGCGCCTTGTTAGCATCGGCGGCGGGCTCACGAAACCCCCGCGTCGAGCTTTGGCACAACCAGCCCGGGCCTCGGCCGATGGGAACCAGGTGATGCCCACTGAGCCACCGAGCGCCGATCCCACGTCTCAAACCGTCGAGTGTCCGCGGGCACGCTTGCCCGGCCCCTGGCGGGTCGATCTGGGCGTCGAAGACGAACCAATCAGCGTGACACTCCGCCAAGGCGATGAGCTCACGCTCGGAAGCGGGCGCGCCGCGTTGATGCGGGTGCACGATCCCGCGGTCAGCAGCTTGCACTGTCGTCTGCGCGTTTTGGACTCGGGCATCTTCGTCGAGGACCTGGCGTCGAAGAATGGGCTGTACGTGGGCGGCGCGCGGGTGAGCTCGGCGCTGCTATCCGAGTCGGGCGCGGCGTTCGTGGTCGGGCGCTCGGCGGTGTGCGTGCGCACGGTCGAGCGCGACGAGCAGCTGTCGCCGAGTGATCCCCTGCCGGGCGTGATCGGCAGCTCGGCGCCCATGCTGCGCGTGGCGCGGCTCGTGCGCCGGCATGCGAAATCGCGCGTACCGATTTTGCTGCAAGGAGAGTCGGGCACGGGCAAAGACATGGTGGCCCGCGCGATCCACGAGCTCGGGCGACAGGGCGGGCCGTACGTGCCGCTCAATATGGCGGCGCTTCCGGAATCGCTCGCGGACGCGGAGCTGTTCGGCCATCGTCGCGGCGCGTTCACCGGTGCCGTCACGAGCCGTGTGGGGGCCTTCGAGCAGGCTCACGAAGGCACGCTTTTTCTGGACGAAATCGCCGAGTTGCCACTGTCGATTCAGGTCAAGCTCTTGCGCGTGGTGGAGGACGGCATGGTGCGCGCGGTGGGCGCAGCTCAAGCGCTCCGCGTGCTGGTGCGCTTGGTTTCTGCGAGCTGGGCCGAGCTCGATCAGCGCGTGCTGGAGGGCCGCTTCCGGGCGGATCTGTACCATCGCTTGGCGACCGTCGTGGTCGAGCTCCCGCCGCTGCGCGAGCGCCGGAGCGACATTGCGCAGCTGAGCCATTCTTTGCTCCGCCGCATGCGCGCGGACCTGGGCGAACGGGTGCTGTCCAGTGCGGCGTTGTCGCGCTTGGTCGCACAGAGCTGGCCGGGCAACGTGCGTGAGCTGGGCGCGGTGCTGTATCGCGCGGCGGCCAGCGCCGAATACGAGATCGCCGCGCGTCACGTCGACGAAGCGAGCCGCCAAGCGCCGCACGCACGCCGCCCGGCCCAAGATGCGCGCGCCCTGCTCGAGCTGTGCGAGGGCAACGTCAGTCGCGCCGCGCGCTCGGCAGGTGTGCCGCGCAGTACCTTCCGCGCCTGGCTCGCCAAATCGCCCGAGACGTGCCGCGCTGAGCCGTTGGATAAACAGCCCGAAAATCGGGGCTAAAAGCTACCGATGACGGTCAAGCCGGTCTGCGCGGGGCCGATACTCGGCACGATCGCGATGTGCCTTTGCTCACGCCGAGCCTCTTTGGCGTCGCTCTCGCGCGCGTTCGGATCGACGAAATAGTATATCACGGTGCCCACCGCAGCCACGCCGCCGACGATGAAGCCGACCGTGGACCAAGTCTTCAACTTGTCACCGTTGCTCACGTTGTCTTGGTATTTCGAGCAAGCGGCGCTGTATTGGCTCGAGCGCGACGGGATTTGGGATGGTGGGAACGCCGTCTTCGCGAGCCAGGCACTTGGGTCGACACATAGGTTGTGCGTGTCCGGGTTCGTCATCATGCTGTCCTGCGCGGCGTGCGTCGTGATCTGATCGGCCACCGAGTCCGCGTTGTCGTAACTTTTCTTAGAGGCAATCGCCAGACCGATGCCGCCGCCCAGGCCGACGCCGGTCAGTCCGATACCCACGATGCCGACCGGCGAACTTCCGAGCCACTTGAAGAATGGTTTGCGCCCAGCGCTCGGTTCGGGCGGGGCGGGTTCGGGCGGAGCGGGTTCTTCGGCGGGCGGCTCGCTCACGCTCGCGCTGGGCACGGCGGCCACGACTGGCGGCGCAGCTTTCGGCGTAAAATTCAGCTCGGCGGTGTATTGCCGGCCGGCGTTGGTGTTGACCTGTTGGGTCCTCATCTTGCCGCCCTTGCGGGCCTCCACGCTGTGCGAGCCCGGGTTTACGTAGAGCGGCCCCGGCAATGGCGAAACCCCTTCCAGCGAACCATCGAGGTAGATCTCGGCGCCGCCCTCATCGACGTTGACGTCGAGCAAGGCGACCACGGATTTGGTGGCGTTCAAGCCCGCTTCGGCGGCTTGGCGTTCGGCCTCACTGGCGGAGGTGGACTCACGCAGGTAGGCAGAGAAGTGTTTGGCTGCGTCTGCCTCGTGGTTACTGCGCAGCTCGCTTTGGGCGAGATTGAGCAGCACTGCCGGGTGCTTCTTCAACGCGTATGCCTGCAGGAAGGCAACGCGCGCTTTGTCGTACTGCTTCTGATCGAAGAACGTGACGCCTTCTTTGAAGCGCTCGCGAGCGATCGCGACTGTCGTATCCTCGTCACCCGGGCGTGCCGCGGGCGCGGCGAACGATGCTGCCGCGCCCAGGAGCATGGTGCAGGAGAGTGAACAGCACAGCAGCGCGCGGGCCCTGAATTTTCTCATCGTTGCTCGGAGAATAGGTGGCATGTTCTGGAGGCGAAACGGCAATCCGCCAGTCAGAAGGGCGCGTCCCGCACGATAATACCCTTGCTTGCGGGCTTCGTTGGGGTCGGGTCGGCAGCGGGCGCGCGAGTCACCGGCCGTGCGACTGCCGAAGCGGATTCTGCTTTTGCCTTTTTCGCTTTCGCTTTCGGGGGCGCAGGCTCGCTTGCTCGCCGAACGGCGGCCGCAGCAGAAGCTGGCTCGGTAGCAGAAGATTCAGCTGGCGGTGGGATCGGCTCCGCGGTCTCGGTCGGCGCCGAAGTAGGTGTGGGAGCGCCTCCGGTGGCAGGCGGCACGACATCGGCGTGCGGCGCAGACTCCAGAGTCAGTTGATGAGCGCCGCCGCCGAGCACCCGAAAAGCGATCACGGCTCCGATCAAGAGCGCTCCGACCAAACCCAAGCCGATGATTTTCCCCTTTCCCTTTTTCGGCGCGTACGGATTGAAATCGTCCAACGGCGGAGGAGGAGGCGCCAGAGGCGCAACGGATGCATTCGGTGCCGAGCGCACGCGCGACGGAACCGTGTGCGAAAGCTGCCGCTTCTTTTCTGGTGGCGGGTTCTCTGGCGACGACTGCGCCTCGGGCGCGATCACGACGGCGGGTGTGCTCGGCGGATCCTTGGGAATGTACGCGATCGCATAGCCGGGGACATCAGGCGTTGATTGCTGAACGGCCTCGGGGGGCCCAGCTGGAGCACGTGCGATCGGCGCGACTGCAGTTGCGGCGGCGGGCAAAGGCTGTGTGATCGCCGCCGGAGCCGGCATCGGCGTCGGTGCGGGCGGAGGTGCCGATGCTGCCGGCGGGGGGACGGTGGACGCCGGCCTTTCGATGGTGATGGGCGCGATGCCGAGCAGGGTCTGTTTGCCGACCGGTACTGGCTTGCGGGCGAACTCGACGGCGGGCATCGGCGCGGTCACGGTGCCGGGGTGGGGAGCGGGGGTGGCACCGGGGCTAGGCGCAGCCGGGGCGCCCGCATCTTCCCAAAAAGCGGTGAAGCTATCCGCAAGTCGATCGGCGTCTTCGACACTCAACGGCGCCGACGACGGGCGACCTTTATCAGGTGGATCGGGCATCAATTGCGAGTCAGAGGCTAGCATCGCGACTCGTAGCGGCGCAACGCGGGCCAACCGCTGGTTTGGCCGATTCGCCAGTGGCAGGCTAAGAGCTGGCAGGCGGCATGCGATTCCCAAGCTTCCCGCGGATTCAGCGCTCGCTGACCCTGCTCCTCGCCCTACTCTGTGCATCGAGCTGTCGCTCGAGTGGGCGGAGCGCGGATGAATCGAACCTTGCTGGGAACGTCGCAGCCGGGGGTTCGACCACGATTCCCGAGCGCGCCGATGCGGTCGCGCGCGCCGACGCCTGGGCCGTGCTTGGCAGCAAGCAGGGCGGCCGCGCTGGCGCGAAAGTTTTGCTCGATGCGGCACGGCTACGCGAACGAATTTTCCGTGCGGACCATCGTGAGACCGACGCGTTGGAAGCCATCGAGCTGTACCGACAGGCGGCTCGCGGCGAACCCTCCGTGCGCTGCTCGGCCGCTACTTCGGCTGCGCTTTTGGAAGGCGAGCTCAAGGCCGACCCGGGGCTCGCGTTTCAAGCGGTGTATCGCGCGGAGCTCGCGCCCGGCGCAGATGACGCCTGCAAGCAGCGCGCGGAAATGATTTTGAGCACGCTGAGCGCGTACCGCCCGCTGCCCACCGTGCTCGCGCAGATCGACCGCGAGGGCAGCGCGCCGGTGCCGCTCGCCGCGCGTGCGGCCGAGCCACAGACGAATGACGGTGTGATCGTGCCGAGCCTCGCGCGCGCGGGGGTTCAACAGGGCCCGGCGCGTGTGACGAAGATCGAGCGTTACGCCGCGGACGACGCCGCGCGCATCGTCGTCTACGTGACGCAGCCCGCGACCTACAAGGTCGGTTTTTTGGACGAAGGCAGCAAGAGCCCGCGGCTGTTCGTCGACATCGACGGAGCGACGTACCAAGGCGCCAAGGCCTTCGACGTGGGCGGCTTGGTCGCGCGGGTGCGGATCGGAGCCGAGGCCACGCGCACCCGCGTCGTGTTGGATCTGAACGCGGTCGCCTATCGCCACGTGTTTTACATGCCCGAGCCGTTTCGCTTGGTGATCGACGTGTCCAAGGATCCGCCTCAGCGCAGCCCCGAAGTCACGCGCGGCCCGCGTCAAGTGCGGCGCGTCGTGCTGGACCCCGGTCATGGGGGCCACGATCCCGGAGCGAGTGGCCCGAGTGGGCTGCGGGAGAAAGACGTGACGCTCGACATTGCTCATCGCGCCGCGCCGCTGATCGCGCGCGAGCTCGGTATCTCCACGTTGCTCACCCGCGACAGTGACGACTACGTAGCGCTCGACGAACGCACCGCGCGTGCCAACGCGTTTCAAGCCGACCTGTTCGTGTCGATTCATTGCAATGCCAGCGAGGATGGCGCTGGACGCGGCGTGATGACATTCGTGCTGGACGATTCCCGCGACGCAGCTTCGACGCGGCTTGCTGCGCGCGAGAACGACGCTTCGGCAGAGGCCGCAGCGGAGCTAGCCGGCGCATTGAGCCGCGGCGAGGGCAACCCGAGCGCTGGGCGTTCGAATCATTTCGCCGAGCTCCTGCAACGCTCTGCAATCGCTTCGCTCTCTCCGAGCTATGGCGATATTCCCAATTCGGGCATCAAGCGCGCGGGCTTTTACGTGCTGGCGGGCGCACGCATGCCGGCGGTGCTGTTCGAGACGTCGTTCATCTCCAACCCCGTGGGCGAGACCCGATTCAACACGGGTGACTTTCGACAGAAAATCGCCGACGCCATCGTGAACGCCGTTCGCGCCTATCGGGATGGCCTGTGAGCTGGCGAACGCCGAACGCGACCAAAAAGTGGGTGCCCTGCCCACCGTACCCGGCTGATCTGCCCCCAAACCCACCGGGTGGATTATCGGTGCCGGCTATTGACTGAGGGGAGAGGGGTCCCTATCTTAACCGGCCCCCAGAATTGGGGGTGTATTTCTCGTAGTCAGACAGACAGCCAGTCGAGTGCGCTACCGATGACCAAAGTCCAGTTAAAAAAATTCCGGGACATGCTCGAGGCGAGGCGCCAAGAAATCATCAAGCGCGCTCAGCAGACGCTTGATGAGGACATGGCCCTCGACGCCAACGATCTGCCGGACGAAATGGATCTCGCATCGAGCGAGTATCTACAATCGTTCCAGTTTCGCCTACGCGGTCGTGAGAAGGCGTTCTTGGACAAGATCGGCAAAGCGATCGACAAGATCGACAAGGGCACCTTCGGCGTCTGTGACGACTGCGGAGAAAAGATCTCCGTCAAGCGTCTCGAGGCGCGACCGGAGACCACGCTCTGCATCCGCTGCAAAGAGGATCAAGAGCGCGTCGAAAAAGACTTCACCTGAAGTTAGGGCTGCCCCGAGTCGTGCGGCGTCGCGTTGCGGCGGCCGCGCGCCCCGGGGTCCCGCTCGACCTCACGAGCCGCCCCCGAGCTCGTCTCTATCGCGCACTTCGCGCGTCCGGACCCCCAAGCGCAGGCCAGCGGCCTGCGCGGGGGTCCTTCGTCTTTTTGTCAGCGGGCTCGCCCTGAGCAACGCGAGCGGGATTTCCGCAACCGGTTGGCCTTCGTCGATGAGCGTGGGCGCGGATTGGCTAGCGTTTTCGTTGCAATCGTGAATCGCGACGTGGCCGCGTTTCTTCAGATTCAAAGCGAGACCAAGCTGCTCTTTCCTACGGACCAAAAGATTCGTTTGAGCAATACCGACAACGCGCACAAGGTGCTTGCGGTTGAGTTGGTCGACGGAACAGTGGTGGACGCGCGCGCGATGAGCGAGGGGTTACTGTACTATCTCGCGTTCTCAGCGTTGCGCTGCATCGACGGATCGCGAATCTTCTTGATCGAAGAACCAGAAAATGGCTTCTGACGGGGATCAGCTGCGGGTACGCGATATCGAGTGCGCCATCTCCGAGCACGAAGCGTCCGGAGTAAAGCCTAAGCTGATTGGAGGAGTCGCGATCCCCGTGCTCGAGGCGTGGTTGCTTGCGCTAGGGGGTGAGCTCGGCACGGAACAGCTCAGCAAGACAGCTGCTCAAATTCGCTTCGAGGAGAAGCATCACTTCGCGAAGGGCACTGAACTGGTGGTGGACTACGTTGAGCGTTCTGCCCTCAAGGCGTAGCGCCGGATGCGCACGGGTTGGCTAGCTGGATCACTCGCGCCGATGCCGTTCTGTTCGTCGGTGACGCCGACTCGACCACGGGTTAGACGCCGCTGTCGGGTTCGGCGAGACGTACGGCACCGCGCTGTGCCAGCCACACGAGCGAACTCCACCTGGTGGAGTCGCTTGCTCCGGTTTCGGAGATCCCAGCGTCACTCGAGGCTCGCGCGCAAAGCGAGGTGCTGTGCCGCTCCTGCGATCGCCCCAAATAAAGAGACGCGAATCTGGCGCGCCGATTTCAGCGCGTTTTGGCGGCTTTCTTTGCGGGGCGTTTGGCGGCGGCTTTGACGACGGGCGGCTTGCCGACTTCGGCGAGGGCTTGCTTGAGGTAGAAGCCGGTGTGGCTTCCGGGGGTGTTTGCCACTTCTTCGGGGGTGCCGGCGACGACGATGCTGCCGCCGTTGTTGCCGCCTTCGGGGCCCATGTCGATGACCCAGTCGGCGCAGGCGATGAGCTCGATGTTGTGCTCGATCAGCAGTACCGAGTTGCCGGCGTCGCGCAGGCCGAACAGGGCGTGTGTGAGTAGCTCGATGTCCGAGAAGTGCAGGCCCGTCGTGGGTTCGTCGAGCACGTAGAGGGTGCGGCCGGTGGCTTTGCGCGACAGTTCGCTGGCGAGTTTGACGCGCTGGGCTTCACCGCCGGAGAGCGTGGTCGCGGGTTGGCCGAGTTGGATGTAGCCGAGGCCGACTTGGCGCAGGGCGGTGAGCTTTTGGCGAATGCGCGGGATCGATTCGAACAGCTCGTCGGCTTCGTCGACGGTGAGATCGAGCGCGTCGGCGATGGAGAGACCGCGGTATTTTACTTCGAGTGTCTCGCGATTGTAGCGGCGGCCCGCGCAGGAGTCGCAGGTGACGTACACGTCGGGCAAGAAGTGCATCTCGACGCGCAGGACGCCGTCGCCTTGGCAGGCTTCGCAGCGGCCGCCTTTGACGTTGAACGAGAAGCGACCTGGCTTGTAGCCGCGGGCGCGCGCGTCGGGCAGGCCCGCGTACAGTTCGCGCAAGTGGGTGAAGATGCCGGTGTAGGTCGCGGGGTTCGAGCGGGGAGTGCGACCGATCGGCGCTTGGTCGATGCTGATCACCTTATCGATGTGCTCGAGGCCTTCGATGCGCTCGCAGGGGCCGACCCAGCCGGTCGCGCCGTACAGTTCGGCGCGCGCGGCGCTGAGCAACGTGTCGACGATCAGGCTGCTTTTGCCCGAGCCGCTGACGCCGGTGACGGCGCTGATCAATCCGAGAGGGATTTCGACGGTGATGTCTTTCAGGTTGTGGGCTTTGGCGCCTACGATGCGCAGCGAGAGCTCATTCGGGGCCTGGCGCTGGGACGGGATCGGCAAGTGCTTTTCGCCGGACAGATACGGTCCGGTGATGGAGTTGGGATCCCGCATGATCTCGGCGGCCGTGCCCTGCGCGACGATCTGCCCACCGAGTGCGCCCGCGCCCGGACCCATGTCGACCACGTGGTCCGCGCTCATGATCGCGTCGCGGTCGTGTTCGACCACGAGCACGCTGTTGCCCTTGTCGACCAAGCGACGCAGGGCCTGAAGTAAGCGCGCGTTGTCGCGTGCGTGTAGGCCGATGCTGGGCTCGTCCAAGACGTACAGCACTCCGACCAGGGACGCGCCGATCTGGGTCGCGAGGCGAATGCGTTGCCCTTCGCCACCCGAGAGCGTGTGCGCGGTGCGCTCGAGCGACAAGTAGTCGAGCCCGACCTCGAGCAAGAAGCCGAGCCGCTCGGTGACCGCCTTGATCAAGGGCAGGGCGATCGCGGACTCGCGCGGGGCGAGCGCGCTTTCAGTGGCGAAGGCGGACAAGAATTCGCGTAGCCCGCGGAGCGGCATGGCGGAAAGCTCGGCGATCGTGCGCCCGCCGAGCTTGACGGCCAGAGCTTCGGGACGGAGGCGCACGCCGCCGCACGTCTCGCACGTCTGAGTGACGATGAAGCGCCCGAGATCGTCGGGGCCGATGCCCCCGTCGTCCGATTCGTGATCTTCACCCTCGGCAAAGGCGCCCGTGTCGAGCATGTGCTGCAGTCGCGGCACGATGCCCTCGTAGCTGGGCGTCGCGTTCTTACGCTTGGAGCCGGAGCCGGTGCTGGTGCTGCCGTAGAGCAAGGCTTGGCGTTGCGCTTCGGGCAACTCCGACCACGGCATGTCCGGGTTGAGCGAGAGCGCTTCGACGGCGCGCGAGACTTCGGTCGCGGTGGCGACCGAGCCGCGCCGTCCAAACGCCGCGATCGCGCCTTCCCGCAGTGAGCGGCTTTCGTCCGGGACGATGCGTCCGACGTCGATCGCCGAGCGCACGCCCAGACCGTCGCAGCTGGGGCACGCGCCGTGCGGGCTATTGAAGGAAAATAGGCGTGGTTCGAGGGGCGGCAGGGTGATGCCGAACTCCCAGCTGACCAAGCGTTCGCTCATGACAACGGGCTCGCTGCCGTCGACCGCGTCGATCAACAAGGTGCCGTCGCCCAGTTTCAAAGCGAGTTCGACCGAATCGGTGACGCGGCCCTTGGCGCCATCGCGCACCGCGATGCGGTCGACCACGACGTCGAGATCGTGCGTCTTCTGCCGATCGAGCTCGCGGTCGTCGCCGAGGTCCACTTGTTCGCCGTCGATACGCGCGCGCACGAAGCCTTCGCGCCGCAAGCGCTCGAGCTCCGCGCTGAGATCTCCCTTTTGCTTGCGCACGATCGGTGCGAGCAGGGCCAGGCGCGCGCCTTCACCGCGAGACAAGATCGAGTCCACGATCTCCTGCACCGTATACGCGCGCAGGACCTTGCCGGACTTCGGGCAGTGGGGAACGCCGATGCGCGCGTACAGCAAGCGCAGGTAGTCCGCGATCTCGGTGACCGTGCCGACGGTGGAGCGGGGGCTCTTGCCGAGGCCCTTCTGCTCGATGGCGATCGCCGGGCTCAGGCCCTCGATGCTTTCGACGCGCGGCTTCGGCAATTGGTCGAGGAACTGCCGGGCGTAGGCCGAGAGCGATTCGACGTAGCGGCGCTGACCTTCGGCGTAGATCGTATCGAAGGCGAGGGAAGATTTACCCGAGCCGCTTGGCCCCGTAATCACTACCAATTGATTGCGCGGCAGCTCGCAGCTGACATTCTTCAGGTTGTGCTGCGAAGCACCGCGGACGACCAGGGACTCCATTGATTTCTGCAGGGTATGTACGGCGAACGCCGGCCCGCG
This sequence comes from Pseudomonadota bacterium, assembly GCA_037200885.1. GTDB lineage: Bacteria > Myxococcota_A > Polyangia > Polyangiales > Polyangiaceae > PMG-095. The sequence continues at coordinate 385,572 of JBBCIN010000002.1, read as the reverse complement.
GGGCGCGAGCCGGGGAGCCTGTAGGTGTAACATATTCGTCGCCCCCCGCGGCTTCGGGCCCGGGAGCGCGGTCCCGAGGGCCCTCGAGCCGTGCGCCCCGCCTGTTCCGGGGATGTTCGGTCGCCCTGTGCTGCCCTTGTGGCGTCCGCTGGGGGCGGCGCGGTAGGCGTTTTGTCCTGCCCGGAGGCCGGCGACGCATGGCATTGCCCTACCTGCCCGCTTCGATTAGCTTTCGCGGCGTGGAGCTTGCTTTCAACACCGCCCGGGACTCGTCAGTGACCGGGCCCGGCGTTGGGGCGTCCACAGCCACAAGCATATCGAGAGGACGGGCCCCGAACCGCCGTCCCTCGATGTGTGCACAAGCTTGGGCCTATAGCTCAATCGGTCAGAGCCCCCGGCTCATAACCGGGTTGTTCCTGGTTCGAACCCAGGTGGGCCCACTGACCCCTAGCTCGTGCTTTCGTTAGACGTACGCGAGGAGCCGTTTTAGACAGTGACAATCCAGGCGCAAATCGAGAATCTCGAAAATTTAGCGGCGCTCGATGTGGAGCTCAAGGAGCTCCGCGATGCGGTCAAACAAGAGCGGCAGGGGCTCGATGCCAAGCGCTCGACGTTGGCCTCTTTGGAGGAGCGGCTCGCCCGAAGCCAGAAAAATTCTGGCGATATGGACAAGCTTCGCGGCGACTTGATGGGCGAGGTGCGGCAAATGAGCATTCAAGTCGAACGCTCGCGCGAGAAGCTTTCTCGCTGCCGAACCGAGCGAGAGGCGAATGCCGCCCAGCGTGAAATCGAGGAGCTGCGCAAGCTGTACCGAGATCGCGAGATCGAAGTGGAGAAGCTGGATGGCTTCTTGGAGCAGGCTCGCGTGGACATGTTGCAGGTCACGTCCGAGCGCGACGCGCTCTTGGCGGAGCTTTCCGCGGTCGAGGGCGACACCGTAGGTCGATTGGCTCAGGGCGACGCTGCCGTCGCCGAGAAAGAAGCCATTCGCGCCGGCTTGGTCGCCAACGTGCCGCCCGTGCTGTACCGCCGCTACGAGATGATCCGCGGTCGTCGCGGTACTGCGATCAGCTCTACGACCGACGGCACGTGTTCGGCTTGCCACATGCGCTTGCCGCCAATGCTATTTCAGGGTCTGACCCGCGAAAACAAGTTCGAGCAGTGCCCCAGCTGCAATCGCATCTTGTACTACCGCCCGGGCGTGACCAGCGACAGCAGCGAGTCGGGCGCCCCTTGATCGTGCTCGCCAGCTCTCGCAAGACGAACTCACCGAAGGCGCGTCGGTCTGAATGAAAGCCTGCCCGGCCTGCGGACGGCTGTACCCGGACGACGCCGGCTTTTGCCCAGTCGACGGCGCACGACTCACGAGCGCGACGCAGGTGCCGGTGCTCGCGGACAGCCAAGATGCGCGCATCGGCCAGCTTTTATGCAATCGCTATCAGGTGCGACGCGTGGTCGCCGATGGCGGCATGGGGCGCGTGTACGAAGCGCTCGACATGCAGGAGCGCCGGAACGTCGCGCTCAAAGTGCTGCACCCCGATGTGTCACGGGATCCGATCGCGGTGCAGCGCTTCAAGCGCGAGTTCGAGGTCAGCAAGATGCTGCCCCACGACTACATCGTGGAGGTGCTCGACTTCCAACCCACGCCGGACGAAAGCTTCGTGCTCGCGATGGAGTTCCTCTACGGTGAGGAGCTCCGCGCGACGCTGAAGCGCGAGCAGGTGATCTTACCCGCGCGCATGCTGCGCATGCTGAGCCAGGTGGCGATCGGACTGGATGAAGCGCACGCGCGAAAATTCGTGCACCGCGATCTGAAGCCGGACAACTTGTTTTTGTGCCAAACCCACGATGGGGACATCACCAAGCTCTTGGATTTTGGCTCCGCCAAGGACAAGGGTGAGTCGGCCAAGAAGCTGACCGTGCTCGGCACCACGATCGGCTCGCCGTTCTACATGGCGCCCGAGCAAGCGCAGGGCTTGGATACGCTGGATCAGCGCGCGGACGTCTGGGCGCTGGCGGCAATTATCTACGAATGCGTCGTGGGCCGCGTGCCGTTCATCGGCAACAACGGTCCGAGCATCCTGCTCCAGATTTTGACGAAGGAGCCGGCGGCTCCGAGCGAAGCGGGCAAGGGCCAGAAGTATCCCGTCCCACCCACGCTCGATCGCGTGATGACGCACGCGTTCAAAAAGACAGCCGCGATGCGCATCGCGTCCGTGGGCGCCCTGGCCGACGCGATCGGCGCAGCCTACGGCCTGACCGGCACCCACCTGGAGTGGGCCAAGACCAACGAGACCGAGCTGAGCGCGCGGGTGAACGCGGCGATGCCCGGGCTGCTCGCGACGGTGACCGCGCCGCGCACCGCCAACGTGGCCGACTCGTTCTTCGGAGAATCCGACAGCCTGGACGCGATGGGCGATCCGTTCGCGGCGGTGCCCCCTCCGGCAGCCGGAGCTCCGCCTCCCGTAGCCCCGGCGGCAACCCCTGCCTATGCCGCGCCCGCGCCGGCGTACGCCGCACCGGCTCCCGCGTACTCCCCACAACCCCACGACGAGTTTGGGCCGCAGTCCATCGCGGGCATGCCGAAGAGCTCGAACACGCTGCTCTTTTTGGCGGTCGGCGGCGGCGCGTTGTTCGTCGGCGTCGCGCTCGTGATCGTATTCGTGCTCTTGCGCTGAACGGCGACGCTTGCTCTCGCGCTACTTGGCGTCGATGTCCAGCGTGAGATCGCGCTTTTCGACCAGGCACTGGTCGTCATTGCAGACCGAGAAGAAGAGCTTGCCGGACACGGTGTGCTTGCCTGCGCTTTCGGGCGTGAACCCGACGGACAGGGTGGCGCGCGTTTTCTCGACCTTGACCGCGTCCTTGTCGACCACGAGATTCGCGAACTTGAGGCCCGGAGCTTCGTTGAGCTTGAACTTGTAGGGGTACTTGTCGTTGGCGTGGAACGGCGGCTTGGCCGAGATCACGATCTCGGCCGCGCCGGCCTGGCCGGAGGCGTACGCGCCCTTTGGTTGAATCACGAGGTCGAAGGGTGCCTCGCTGTACTGGCTAGCGGCCGCAGCGGCGGGGGCTGCGGCCGGATCGGCGGCAGCGGCGGCGGCGGTGGCAGCACTGGCGGCGACGGGCGCCGACGGGGCGGGTTCCTGGGCCGTGGCTTCGGCCGCCGGAGGCGCTTGGTTCTTACATCCGGAGAGGCCGCCAAAAGCGATCAGGCAAACGAAACCCACACCGAGTGTCGTGCCGGAAACCGAGAGCGTACGCACCATGGCACCTCAATACCACACGGGTCTCGGAAGACAACGCGTGCGCTTTCTTGCGAAATAATCCGAGCCTCGAGGCATGGTACGCTTGTCCGTATGCCCGAGCGCATCTTGGAGGACCTGCAGCGCATCGCGCTCTCAGTGCAGAAGGAGTTCAAGGAAGAACGCCGTCTGCTTTCGTTTCGCGAATACCTGACGTTGTTCGCCACCGACAGCGTCCGCTACTCGCGCGATGCTTCACGCTACCTGCGTGACATGTTCGATCACTTCGGGCGCGAGACCGTGACGCGGCCCTGGGGTGAGCTGTCCCGCTTTCGTCTGTTCGATCTGCCGTTCCTCGATGCCAGCCAAGCGCGCTCCGACGCGCTGGTGGGTCAAGAGGCGGTGCAGGCCGAGATCTATCGCACGCTCAGTAACTTCGCGCGTGAGGGTCGCGCCAATCGCGTCTTGCTCTTGCACGGCCCGAACGGTTCGGCCAAAAGCACGGTGGCAGCCTGCATCGCGCGCGCGCTGGAGCACTACTCGCTCTTGGACGAAGGCGCCCTGTATCGCTTCCACTGGGTTTTCCCAACCCAGGCCACGCTGCGCGGCTCGATCGGCTTCGGCGGCAAACGCGCCCTCGGCAACGCCGACGACGGCAGCTACGCGCACTTGCCAGACGAACAAATCGACTCGCGCTTGTTCGTCGAAGTGCGCGATCATCCCTTATTTTTAATCCCGATCGCGGCCCGGAAAGAGCTGCTCGAACGGCGCTTTGCCGAAGCCAAGGTGGGAGCCCCGCCGCCCGCGTGGATGCTGCGCGGCACGCTCTCGCACAAGAGCCAACAAGTGTATGAGGCTTTGCTCACGAGCTACGGCGGCTCGCTGGAAGAGGTGCTCCGTCACGTGCAGGTGGAGCGCTATTTCATCTCGCGCCGCTACCGCGTGGGCGCGGTCACGCTCGGTCCGCAGTTGTCCGTGGATGCGGGAGAGCGACAGGTGACGGCCGATCGCAGCTTGGGGGCATTGCCGACCGCGCTGCAGTCGATGACCCTGTTCGAGGCCTTCGGTGAGCTGGTCGACGCCGCCGGCGGTCTGCTGGAGTTTTCGGATCTGTTGAAGCGCCCGCTGGATGCCTTCAAGTACCTGCAGATCACGGCCGAAACCGGCGAGGTCGCTCTGCGCTCCCAGAACATCCAGGTCAACTGCGTGATGCTGGCCAGCGGCAACGAAGTGCACCTGAATGCGTTTCGCGACCACCCGGAATTCGAGAGCTTTCGTGGGCGCCTCGAGCTGATCCGCGCGCCCTACCTGCTCAGTTGGCTGGACGAGCAGCGGATTTACGACGCCCAAATCGCATCACAAGTGCAAAAACACGTCGCGCCGCACGCGACGCGCATCGCGGCGATGTTCGCGGTGCTGACGCGGATGCGTCGCCCCACGACCGATCGCTACGAAAAGCCGCTGCAAGATCTGGTCACCGAGCTGACCGCGATCGAAAAGCTCGACCTGTATTCCTCGGGCACGCCGCCGACTCGCTTGGACGATGAATCGGCCAAGCTGCTGCGCTCCGCGATTGGGCAATTGTACCGCGAAAGCGAGGCCTACCCGATCTACGAGGGCAGCATCGGCGCGAGCCCGCGCGAGATGCGCACGGTGCTGCTCGATGCTGCGCAGGACATTCGCTACGACTGCTTGTCGCCGCTCGCCGTGCTCAAGGAACTCGATCGCCTGTGCGAACGCACCAGTGAGTACAACTGGTTGCAAGAAGAGCGCTTGGCCGGCGGCTACCACGACCACGTGCTGTTCCGAAAAGTGCTGCACGCGCGGCTCCTGGATGCGTTCGAAGACGAGTTTCGCATCGCCAGCGGCCTGGTGGACGAAACGCGTTACTCGGATCTGTTCGATCGCTACGTGATCCACGTAAACTACTGGGTGAAGAAAGAGAAATTCCGAAACCCTCTGACCGGTCAGTACGAGGAACCCGACGAGCGCATGATGCGTGAGGTCGAAGCGTTGCTCGGCTCTCCGGACAAAGCGGAGGACATCCGCAACGGGCTGATCGGCGCGATCGCCGCTTGGGCCATCGACCACCCGGACCAGCCGCTCGACAACGCGCGCGTGTTCGGCTCGCAGCTCCGACGCCTGCGGGAGTCGGCCTTTGCCGAGCGTCGAGTGGCGGTGGCCAAGCTGTGCCGAGATCTGGTGGCGCTGCTCCGTGAAGAGGGCAGCGGTCTCAACGAGGCACGGCGCGCGGCCGCGGAAAAGGCGCTCGATGTGCTGATCACGCGCTTCGGTTACCAGCGCGGCTCGGCGGGTGACGCCGCCGTGGCTCTGGTGCGCGAGCGCTTCCTCGACGTGTACAGCTGAGCGGGTAACGAGTGTGAGCGCAGGCTCCGGCGCAGACGACCCTCGCGCCGACGGCGCCGACGGCGCCGATGGCGCTGAGGGCAGGGAGCGTCCGCGCGCGCTGGGCGTTTGGTCGCTGCTCGCATTGGGCGTGAACGGCATCGTGGGGGTGGGGATCTTCTTCACGCCCAACCTGGTGGCTCGTTTGGTGCCCGGCACCCCGGGGGTGTGGGCCTATGCGCTCACCTTGCTGGCGCTGCTGCCCGTGGCCATGACCTATGCGCGGCTCGGTGCGCGCTTCGATCGCGATGGCGGGCCGTACGTTTGGGCCTGCGCGGCGTTCGGGCCCGGGGCGGGCTTCGTGGTCGGCTTTGCGGCGTATGCCTCGGCCGTCCTCAGCACCTCGGCGGTGATCGCCGGGCTCGGTGAGTACACCGCGCCCATGCTCGGATTTGGCGGACAAAAGCAGGCTTTTTCTTTGCTGGCGGCGCTGCTCTTCGCAGCCGTCGTGGGCGCGGGCTTGAAGCCGAGCGCATGGGTGTGGTCGTCGCTCACGGTGCTGAAGCTCTTGCCCTTGCTTCTGCTCGTGGCGGTGTTCCTGCTTGGTGGGCGACAGGCGCCGATCTCCGCGCCGCCGCCCACGGCCGTGTCCTGGTCACGGGCCGTGCTCTTGATCGTGTTTTCGATGCAAGGCTTCGAGATCGTCCCCGTGCCCGGTTCGCACGTGCGCTCGGCGAAGCGCGCGATCCCGATCGCCACGATTGGGTCGCTGGTGCTGTGTGGTGGCCTGTACATGCTGCTGCATTGGGCATGCGTGCGCTCGGTCGGCGATCTGGCCGCGAGCGATGCCCCACTGGTCGCGGCCGCAGGCGCATTGGGCGGAGCCCGATTGGCCGAGCTCGTCAGCGCGGGCACCAATATTTCGGCGATCGGCATTGCCTTCGGCATGTTGGCGATGACCCCGCGCTACCTCGCCGCGCTCGAGGCCGGCGCGGGAGAAATCGCGATTTCCGCCCTGGAATCGCGGCCGCAAGTGCCGCGTCGCGCGCTGTTCGTCACGCTGGTGTTGGTCGTGACATTGCTGTCCTGGGGCGCGCTCAGCCGCCTGTTCGTGCTCTCCAGCGTGGCGGTGTTGTTTCAATACTCGGTCAGCGTCCTTTCGCTCGGCTGGCTAGCGCTCAAGCGGGCGCATGGCCTGTCGCCGCGTGACGCGCTGTCGGCCCCGCTCGCGCTGGCGGCCTTGGTCGTCGTCGCGCGCGCGGTGGAGCGGGCCGAGCTACTGGTGATGTCCGGCATCGTGCTCGTCGCACTTCTGCTATGGTTCGGGCGCGTGAGATTTCGCCGATGACTTGGTTCGACACCCACTGCCACCTCGATAGCGAACACAACCCGAACGGTGCGGACCCGCTCCTTACGCGTGCCCGCGAGGCCGGCGTCAGCGCGTTCCTGTGCGTCGGCGTGGGCGGCATGTCGCAGGCCGAGCAAGCGCTGGCCGTGGCCGAGCGTCACTCGGACGTGTACGCCTCCGCAGGCGTCCATCCGCACGACGCCGCGCGCGACGGATCGCTGGATTTTTCAGCGCTCTTTGCGCATCCCCGGCTGCTCGCGGTGGGCGAGGTCGGGCTCGACTATCACTACGACCATTCCCCGCGCGAGACCCAAGCGGAGGTCTTCCGACGCTACATCGCGCTCGCTCGCGGCTTGCACAAGCCGCTGATCATTCACACCCGTAGCGCCGCCGAAGACACGCTCCAAATCCTGGAGACCGAAGGCGCGCGCGACGCGGGCGGGGTGATTCATTGCTTCAGCGAAGATCGCGCGTTCGCCAGCCGCGCGCTGGACCTCGGCTTTTACCTATCTTTCTCGGGCATCGTGACCTTCAAGAGTGCCCGCGCGATTCAAGAAGTCGCCGCCTGGGCACCCGCCGACCGGATCTTGGTCGAGACCGACAGCCCCTATTTGGCGCCCGTGCCCCTGCGCGGAAAGCCGTGTGAGCCCGCGTTCGTGGTGCACACCGGCAAATACGTCGCTGCTTTGCGCGGCGTCGATCCCGCGCACCTTGCCGCACTCACGACCGAAAACGCACAGCGCTGCTTTCGCGTGCCTCAGGCCGCAGCTCAACCTCGGGCCGTGTCTCTGGCCTAGAGTTGAGCGCTCTGTCACACTAGCCGGAATGGCTCGCCCTTCGGTCGGCTCGGGAGCGTTCGCGACATCGCTGGTCGCGCACGCCCTGCTGCTCACTTGCGGCGCGCTGCTCATCTCGCATTCACTTCGCTCGCGATCGCCCGCCCCGCCCGCCCGCCTTGCGCCTGCGGGTGAAGTCGAAGTCGAGCTGCCGAGCTTCGACCCTTCCGCGAGCGATCAGGAACGCCAGAGCGAAACCCCTCCCGAAGAGCTCGAGCCCGCGCTCCCCGGCGGTGGCCCGCTCACCCGTCACCCGGACACCGAGCTCGGCGGCCGCGGCGGCTCGAAAACCGCAGCGCAGGCAGCCACCAATCTCGACAGCCACATCGATCCCGTCAGCCTAGAGACCGATGCACCGACGCACTTGGACCGCAGCCAAGTACAGCGCCTGCGCACCGCGAGCGCACGCCGCTCCTGGGACGACCATCGCTCCACCCCCACGCCAATGCAGCTCACATTCCTCGCCACCGGCAAGGGCTGGGTGCCCGAGCGGCGCGCGCTTGCCGCGAACGCGCCCGGCTCGGTCGCGGGCACCGTTGCGGCCTCACTCGGCGGCGTTGCTGGCGGTCGTGAGGGCAACCATGACGGCGAAACCGCGGACGCTGCGCCCGGCGCCGCAGTCCCCGGCCGGCACGAGGCCGAGCCACAACCCGGCGCGCCCGGCGCCGCGCAACCCGGCGCTCCCTCGCGCGGCGCCCAGGTCCTGATCGCGCGCCCCTGGGTGATGCGCGCGCGCCCGGCGCTACCCACCGAGGTCCGTGAGCGACCCAATGACGTCGACGACAGCTCGCAAGCCGTGGCTGCGCGCGTCGCCGCATTGATTCACGCCAGCACCATCGGTGCCCCACCCGGGCCCGGAGTCGGCGGCGAGCCCGTCGGTGGCCGCCCCGGCCGCTCGGGCAACGAGGGCATGGGCTCACGAGCCACCCCCAGCGGCTTCGGCCCCGGTCCAGATGCGCTCAACGATCCCGGCATCCAGGGCTTCGTCGCGGGCCTGAAGCAGCGCGTGGACGACCAACTGCGCCGCGCCTTCCCCGATTGGGCGATCGAAGAAGGGCGCAGCGGCCACGTCATCTTCGAGCTCGCGGTCCTGGCCGATGGCCGCCTCGAGCGCGTGCGCATGGTCCGCCCGAGCGGCATCGCCGAATACGACGGCAATGTCCTCACCGGAGTCCGGCGCATCCCCACATTTGGCCCGCTGCCCAAAGCCCTGGGCCAACGGGCCCTGATCACCATGAGCTACACCTCCCTGAACCACGTGATCGGCCGCGAAGGCCCCGGTCCCGGCGGCTACGGCGCCATCCCCCAAGCCTCACGCTGAGCGAGGGCCGGAGGCCCGAGCGACCCCAAGACGAACGCGCTTCCCGGCTTGACAGCCCCGGGCCGGCCCGACCATATTCCCGCCCCCAAAAGCCGAAGTAGCTCAGTTGGTTAGAGCACGCGCTTCATAAGCGCGTTGTCCCCGGTTCAAGTCCGGGCTTCGGCACTCAGAGAAATAGGCTCGATCGAGACGCGACGAGCCGGGAGCAACAGACTGCGGGTACCTGTGCGGGTACCTCGATTCGGGCGGCGAGCGGCCACCGAGCAAGGCAGCGGCAGTGCGGGTACCTAGTGAACCAGCGGACGAAGCGGAGAGGGGCCTCATGGAACCGAGCCACGGAGGCCGCTTTGTCCCATGCCCCAGTTGCGGCCATGTTCTTTACGCTCGTCGCCGAGGCTTCGAACTCGAACTCGTAACTTGCCGCGGGCGCGCCGACTTCTTTGGGGGCTTCTTTGCTCCCTTCTTTGAGGTGGCGGCCGGGCTCGAGGTCTCAAGAGCTTTGTGGGGCGCGCCCACTCGATCATCAGGTGGTGGCACGTGTTTCCTCACTGCGAAGTTCACGGTTCCGCCAGACATCAGAACAGGCAAAGTAAGAGTCGGAAGGCCGAGCTTTCCTGTGAGTTCTTGCACCTCCGCCCGCATGTAAGGCCAGACGTGCAACCGCGCGACAACCCCAGCGTAGTGAGGGAGCAGCTCTTCGTCTGTTGCCGGATTGTAGGCGTCGCCCATCTTGTACTCCGCGCGAAAACACACGGAAAAGCTCGCCAGTCGGATTGGGGGATCGGAACTGATTGACAAGATCCCAACGTCCAGTCCGAACACGCAGATCAACGAGTCCCCGATTACGTTCCAGATCGTCTCTCGATGCCCGAGCTCGAAGTTCAGGTTCGCGCGTTCCGGCAAGCGATGCCCCTGCGCCTCGAGACTGAACAAAGTTATGTGCTGCAGCTGCAGCTTCGTGGATGCTGCCGCGGCCTTCGAGACATCCAAGGTGATAGCGTTGTCGCTCACGCTGCAAAGACCCCGGGCACGTCGCCGTATGCCTGTGATTCATCAAGTGCCCTAAGCGCGTAGACTTGAGCGTCGTTTGTGACGGTGGGTGCACCGGTCTCCGCTTGCTCCGTAAGTATCGCGCAAAGGGACGTTTCCCTAGTCCGGGACCGAAACTCGACGGTGGCCTCAAGACCCAAGGCGGACCCAAGGCGCACGAGCGTATCGAGGGTGATACTCGCGTCGTCGTCGTCGAGCACGCGCGCGATCTGCGCCCTGCTCGTTCCCATGCGTCTCGCAAGTTCCGAGGCCGAAATCCCCCGAACACGCATTTCATTTCTCGCGGTGTAGGCGATCCCGCGCTTGAGCGCGCGCACGTTGACTTCGTCAAGCTCTCCAAGCTCGTCAAAGAATGCGTCCAGGGTGCCAGCTGCGAATTTGGTCATGTCGATTTTCGTCGTTCGCGGATCAGCCGAAGGTCGGTCGGCGATGTCTTCTGAGTCTTCTTTACGAAACCGTGCAGGATGATCATTTTTCCCGAAGCGATGCAGAACGCCACGCGATACTCAACTCGGTCGTAGCTCGATCGAATTTCCCAAATTCCTACTTCGAGAGCTTTGACTTTTGGTGGTCCTACCGGCCAATTGTCTTCGACGAAACGGATGTCCGCACCAATTTTTATCCGAATCTCTTTCGGGAGTGCGCGAAGCCACTTCTGAACCGGGCCGGTTCCGTCGCACGGCCAGATGAGGCATCCGAGTATTTTTCCCACCAGCGCATTCCCATTTGTGTACTAAAAATAGTACATGTCAACCCTGACCATGCTGACAGGCTTCCACTAGGTCATTTTGGCAGCGGTTCCAACAGCAATATGTTGCGATACACTACCCGTGCAAGCGGATGCGCGTCCTTCGCCAGTGTGGCCTATCCCGGGTCGACGATGACTCTCGTTCGAACGTTCTTGCAACTTCGGTTGCGTACCACTCGAAGGAGGGCAGGGTCGCGATGGCCGCGCGAGCCGGCACGCAGTGAGCTACGGTTTAGGTGGTGAGCTACACAGGCAAGCTCACTGCGCTCTCGCCCCGACCACGCGCCCGTCGCTGATCTCGTCGGGCGTGTAGAGGCCGGCCACAACGTCAGCGAACACAGCCCGCGCGAGCGTTTCGGTCATCGTGCCTAAGACTGCCCCACTCACGGCGCGCTGCATCCGGAGAACCAGCCGCGACGGGACGGCAAGTCGCGCGCAATCCGCGCTGCGGTCTCGGTTATGCACCCAGAAAGCTGTTGGCGCCTCCGCACCGGTTCTTCCGCAAGCGGATACGTTTGGGTGCAGTATCTCTCCGCGGCCTCGTCGATCGTCGCCGTGCTCCCGCGTACGCTTTCCAATGCTGTTTTATATTGGTCGACTACACCAGAGTTCTCTTCAGCGAGTCGCCGCTGGTGCCGGGCCTGGTCGAAGCCGATGATCAGTCCGTAGACGAGCCCGTTGACCAACTCGGCCAATAGAATGCCGCAAGCAATCGCTCTCACGAGCTTCCAAAATGTCATGGCGCACCTCCCTAAAAATATTGATTCAGCTGATCTTTTCCTCCGCGTGGCCAGGCTTCTTTTGTGTTGCGAAATGGCCCGCGCATAAGCCCTCGTCGCGCAGGCGCAATTCACTGCCACACCTGCCGTCCGCGTCGTTGCGGGGTAACCCATCCGCGAACGGCGTGCGCCGGACGCCGGCTCGACCGTCTAGATTTGACGGATGTCAGAGCAGGCGGAGAAGACACGAAAGGTGCGCGCGAAGCGTTGGAGTGAGGCTGAAGGACGCGAGGTGCTGCGGGAGTGGCAGGGATCGGGGCTGAGCGCGGTGAAGTTCGCCGCGCAGCGGGGGATCACGGCCACGCGGCTTTCGTACTGGGAGGAGCGCCTTGGGCAGAAGGCTGCCGGTAACGTGAGCTTCGTGGCGGTGCCGCTGTCGAGCCAGCATGCTGTGGAGCTTGAGCACCGCGGTGTGACGGTGCGGCTGAGCGCGCTCAGCACTGATGAGTTGGCGCGACTGGTCGTGGAGATCGCGCGACGAGCCAGCGGATGCTGACATTGCCGCCGGGGGCGCGGCTGCTACTGGCGACGAGTCGTGTGGACGGGCGCAAGGGGATCAATGGGTTATCGACGCTGGTGCGTTCCCAGTTTTTGATGGACCCGCTGTCGGGCACGCTGTTTGTGTTTTTCACGAAGCGCGCCGACATCGTGCGGGTTTTGTATTGGGATCGCGACGGTTACGTGCTCACGACGAAACGTTTGGAGAAGGGCTATTTTCGCGTCCCTTGGAAGAGCGAAACGGGACACGTGACAGTCGAGGCGGCGGAGCTGCTGCTCGTGCTGGAGGGCCTCGACCTCAGCCGCGCGATCCGACGCCCGCGATGGAAGCCGGCGCCCAAGCGGTCACGCGACGAAGAAAAAACACCCGACCCGGGAATTTGAATTACGCCCGCGGGGTTGAACCTCGCGATGGCGATGAAGGCGAGCACGGCGAAGTTGATCGCGAGCGACTTCGCGACGCTCGATCTGAAGCGGATTCGCAGCTTCATCGCGGAGGCGGTGGCGGAGGGTGCCATCGCGCTCTTGATCGCGACCATCATCGGGCTCTTGACGCGGATGCGGGACCTAAATCAGGAACTTTCGCGTCAGCTTGCTTGGAAGAACCGCAAGCGGCCGGCGAGTGAGACGACGCATCGCCTGCAGCTCGAGCTGCCGTTTCTGGTGAGCTCGCCTCCGGCGGAGCCGCCCGCGAACGACACGTCGTCTGACTCGGACCAGGACGACGAAGGCGACGAAAAGCGCAAGCGCAAGAAGCGGAAGAAGCCTGACCAAGCAAATCGTGACGCTCACGGGCGGCCGAAGTTTCCCGAGCACATCCCGCGCGTCGAAGGTGACGTGGAGCTGGTGACGGGCGACGCTCGCATCTGTCCGTACTGCGCGAGCGAGTGCGAACACGTTACCTTCAAGGTGTGCCAGAAGCTCGACATCGAACCTGCGCGTTACGTGGTGCGCGAGGACAAGCGCGAGGTCGTAGCCTGTCAGCTCTGCCACGCGCACGTGGCCACTGCCCCCAAGCGCGACGAGGTGCTCGATCGCGGCGTCCTCGGCAACGAGCTACTCGTGCAATCGCTGGTCGATCACTATCAAGACGCTGTTCCGTGGGAACGCATGGAGCGCAAAGCGCGACAAGAAGAGGTGCCCCTGGCAGCCAACACACTGGCAGCCAGCTGTGGGCGCGTAATCGACCTATTCGATCCGATCGTACGCCACGTTTTCAAGCGCTGCATGGCATCGGAGTACGTGGCGCTCGATGCAACCAGCATCCGAGTGCTGGACGTCGAGCACCCGCTTGGGATCCGCACTGGCGCGCTTTGGCTCATCCTGGGCGCACACTGCTACTCGTACTTCATGTACGCGAAGAGCGGGCACGCCGACCACCTCGAGGCGAAGCTCGAAGGCTACCGGCTTGTCAGCGCCATGTGCGACGGCTCGTCCACGAACAACTGTGTCGAGCGCGCTGGGGCCAAGCGCGGAGGCTGCCACGCGCACGCCCGGCGCGGCCTCGTCGGAGCATTGCGTGGCGGCGACCATCGCGCGGTCGAAGGGTTGCGGATCTACGCCAAGCTCTTTCACGTCGATGCGGAGTCAAAGCGTGCAAGTGAGAGTGTCGAACAGCGGCTCGCGCGACGGAGGCGCGACAGCGCTCCGCTGCTCGCCGAGCTGGAGGCGTGGGTAAAGACGGCAATCGGAGATGCAGAACCCAAGTCGGCCCTCGGCAAAGCCCTGCGTTACATCCAGCGACAGTGGCCACGACTGAAGCGCTTTCTCGATGACCCACTGATGGAACTGACCAACAACGAAGTAGAACGCGATCTCCGAACCTGGGTCTTGGACCGTAAGACGTGGCTTTTCTGTGGTCACGATGAAAGCGCTCGGCGCGCGGCCGACGCGCTGACGATCATCACGACCTGCAAGAAGCTGGGGCACGATCCGCGTTGCTACATCGTAAGCCATCCGGCAACAGCGTGCATTCTGGGGATTGCCGCTAGAAATCGCGTGTGCTCGCGGCACGCTTGCGGCACGCGCTCGCGCATGCGACGCGAGAGGGGTGTCAAGTAGTCGTGGCGCGCCGCCCAGGTTGTCGGAAGCAGAGCTGCCTGCGATCAGGCCGCTAGAGTTTATCGCCACACGCAGCGACGACGGTCGCCCGTCGCTCGACGTGCGCGAGGCCGAGATCGAGCAGCTCTACAATGTGCAGGACATGTACTCACGCCTGTTGTTCATCGCGCTCTGCCGTGAGCAGGGCGCGACTGTTTACAGGCGCCCGCGGCAGCGAGTCGTGTCGGTCTGCGTGCGGACGACGGTATCGAAGCACAACGCGCTGTGGCAGCGATTTCTCAGCTTGAGTGCTGAGCTCGACGGGCGGCTCGCGGAGGCGACCCAGCAGTTCTTGGTCGAGCAGTTCGAAACGGGCAAACGTTGAGTTGCCTGTGCTACGCAGCTGCCGATTCGGGCGCGCTGCCGAGCGCGCCGCCGGGCTTGTAGTTCTCGGGTAAGAGCGCGTTCAGATCCTTCTCACCGTCGAGGATGCGCTTCAGCGTGTCACGGATGTAGCAACGCGGATCGTGGCCGAGCTTCTTGCAGGTCGTGATGATCGTCAGTGCGTCCGCCGCACGCCGAGCGCTGGCGTCGTGGCCGCAGAAGAGCCACGTCTTGCGATCCAAAACCCAGGTCCTGAGATCTCGTTCGACTTCGTTGTTCGTCAATTCCATCAGCGGATCATCGAGAAAACGCGTTAGTCGTGGCCACTGTCGTTGCATGTAGCGCAGGGCCTTGCCGAGGTCCGATTTGGGCTCTGCATTTCCGACGGCGGTCTCTACCCACGCTTGGAGTTCGGCGATCAACGGAGCGCTGTCGCGCCTCCGTCGCGTGAGCCGTTGGTGGGGGCTTTCACCCGCGCGCTTCGATTCGGCATCGACGTGAAAGAGCTTGGCGTAGACCCGCAGACCTTCGACCGCGCGATGGTCGCCGCCGCGCAGCGCTCCGACGAGGCCGCGCCGGGCATGCGCGTGACAGCCTCCGCGCTTGGCGCCTGCGCGCTCGACGCAGTTGTTCGTGGGTGAGCCGTCGCACATGGCGCTCACGAGCCGGTAACCCTCGAGCTTCGCCTCGAGGTGATCGGCGTGCCCGCTCTTGGCGTACATGAAGTACGAGTAGCAGTGCGCGCCCTGGATGAGCCACAGCGCGCCATTGCGGATCCCGAGCGGGTGCTCGACGTCCAGCACGCGGATGCTGGTTGCGTCGAGCGCTACATACTCCGACTCCATGCAGCGCTTGAAGACGTGGCGCACGATCGGATCGAATAGATCGATGACGCGGCCACAGCTCGCTGCCAGCGTGTTGGCCGCCAGTGGGATATCTTCCTGTCGTGCTTTGCGCTCCATGCGTTCCCACGGAACAGCATCTTGATAGTGATCGACCAGCGACTGCACGAGCAGTTCATTGCCGAGTACGCCGCGATCGAGCACCTCATCGCGCTTGGGTGCGGTGGCCACGTGCCCGTGGCAGAGCTGGCAGGCTACGACCTCGCGCTTGTACTCGCGCACCACGTAACGCGCAGGCTCGATGTCGAGCTTCTGGCACACCTTGAAGGTGACGTGTTCGCACTCGGTCGCGCAATGCGGACAGACGCGAGCGTCGCCCGTCACCAGCTCTACGTCCCCTTCGACGCGGGGGATGTGCTCGGGAAACTTCGGCCGCCCGTGAGCATCGCGGCTTGCTTGGTCGGGCTTCTTCCGCTTCTTTCCCTTGGGCTTTTCTGCCTCCGCGTCGTCCTCATCCGAGTCAGACGACGTGTCGTTCGCGGGCGGCTCCGGCGTGGCGAGCACCACAAACGGCAACTCGAGCTGCAGGCGATGTGTCGTCTCGCTCGCCGGACGCTTGCGGTTCTTCCAGGCCAGCTGCCGAGCCAGCTCCTGATTTAGGTCCCGCATCCGCGTCAAAAGGCTGATGATGGCCGTGATCAGTTCCGCGATGCCCCCTCTGCCACCGCCTCCGCAATGAAGCGTCGAATCCGCTTTAGATCGAGCGACGCGAAGTCGCTCGCGATCAGCTTCGCCGTACTCGCCTTCATCGCCATCGCGAGGTTCAACCCCGCTGGCGTAATTCAAATTCCCGGGTCGGGTGTTTTTTCTTCGTCGCCTGACCGTTTGGGCGTCGGCTTCCATCGCGGGCGGCGGATCGCGCGGCTGAGGTCGAGGCCCTCCAGCACGAGCAGCAGCTCGGCCCCCTCGACTGTCACGTGTCCCGTTTCGCTCTTCCAAGGGACCCGGAAATAGCCCTTCTCGAGCCGTTTCGTCGTGAGCACGTAACCGTCGCGATCCCAATACAAAACGCGCACGATGTCTGCGCGCTTCGTGAAAAATACAAACAGCATTCCCGACAGCGGGTCCATCAAAAATTGCGATCGCACCAGCGTCGATAGCCCATTGATCCCCTTGCGCCCGTCCACGCGGCTCGTCGCGAGTAGCAGCCGCGCCCCCGGTGGCAACGTCAGCATCCGCTGGCTCGGCGCGCGATCTCCACGACCAGTCGCGCTAGCTCGTCTACGCCGAGTATGCCGAGCCGTACTGTGACACCGCGGTGCTCGAGCTCCACGGCGTGTTGACTCGAGAACGGGACCGCCACGAAGCTCACGTCACCGTCAGCTTTCTGCCCAAGGCGCTCCTCCCAGTACGAAAGCCGCGTGGCCGTGATGCCCCGCTGCGCGGCGAACTTCACCGCGCTCAGCCCGGATTCCTGCCACTCCCGCAGCACCTCGCGTCCTTCAGCCTCTGTCCAACGCTTCGCGCGCACCTTTCGTGTCTTCTCCGCCGGCTCTGACATCCGTCAAATCTAGGCGCTCAAGCCAGCTCCGGGCTCACGCCGTTCGCGGATGGGTTACGCTACATCCGCGACACGTTGAAGCGCATCCTCGACGGCGAGAAGGATCTGAACGCGCTCCTGCCCGAGGACTACAAGCCCGGCGGCGTCCTCAGCAGCGCGCCCGCGTCTGCCGCTGCGTAGTGCGAATCAACGCTCGCTGGCTTCACAGTGCTCGACCAAGAATTGTCGAGCAACTTCTGCGAGCTGTCCGTCGAGCATCGCACTCAGGCTGAGAAATCGCTGCCACAGCGAGTTGTGCTTCGACAGCGTGGTGCGCACGCAAATCGTCACCACGCGCTGGCGTGGACGCCGATATACCGTCGCGCCTTCCTGACGACAGAGCGCGATGAACAACAGGCGTGAGTACATGTCGTCCACGCTATAGACCTGCTCGAACTCGCCCTCGCGCACATCGAGCCCAGGGCGACCGTTGTCGCGCGTGACGATAAACTCGAGCGGCGTTACAGCTGGCAACTCAGCTTCGGACAACCTGGGCGGCGCGCCACGATCACTTGACACCCACTCCGACTCGCACGCGCGCCCCGCCGCTGCAATCGGGCCGCGAGCACACGCGATTTCGGGCGGCAATCCTCGGAATGCACGCCCTTCGCGGATGGCTTACACCGCAGCTTGATGACCGTCGTTCAGCCAAAGGACCGACACGTGGTGGTCTGCTTGCACAACGGCATCACTCGTGTCCGGGAGATCGCCGATCGTCTCGGGTACTCAAACCACAGTCCGGTATCTAAGGCGCTGGCGCGCATTCGTCGGAAGGCAGCAAAGCTGCTGGACTGAGCGGTGGCGACGTGCGGGGCCCTCGCGGAGCACCGACCCTCAGGGAGTCGAAGTTTTTGCGCTGAACTCGCGGAAGAATCGGTTCTCGGACTCTTTGAGCACCGACTGCCACTCGGAGGTAGCTGGCTCGATCTTGAGCTCTGTGATCAGAAAACGCAGCACGTACTCAATGAGCACAAAACCGGTGGGGACGTGCACCCGGTTTAGGTCAAGCTCCCCGGTTCCAAGGGGAAGACGCAGCGCTTCCCGTCGATCCCCGGCCGGAACCTTTCCGATCTGGAAGTGATGCCGACACCATTCTTTTCCCGCCGGGACTTCTGACACGTACTCCCAACGGAACAGCGGTTCGAGTTCAAGCTCGGGCTGAACGTCGAAAAGCTTGTACCAGTACTGATGGGTTTTCAGCTGGAAGCCGGCATCGCACTTGAAGACTCTCAGATCTTGCGCAAGGTACACATAGGCCGCACCCACGTGGCCGCTCGGGAACGCAACGTAATCAACTCCACGCGGACCTAACTGAAGATCGCGCTGAAGAGGATCTGCGCCTTGCGTCATGGCGACATACGAGGACTGGCCCTCGCCAAGCACGTCGGCGAGCAGCTTCGCTAGATGGTCGCGAAACGTGTCAAAGCACTCTTTTGGAGTGCGCCCCGTGATCGGCATGTCACTCGGCGGCGTGCGCCAAGTGATCGTCGAAGGTCGGGGAGCCTTCGCCCGCTAGCGCGCGGAGCCTTGCCAACTTGGAAGCGAACAAAGTGCCTTCGAGGTCGCCTGATCGCACGCGCGCCCAGGCCTCGCTTGCCGACGTGTTCAGCACCTTCCGCGCAAGCGCCTCGGCCTCGGCCTCAATCGCGGCGCGAGTCAGGGGAATCTCTTCGCTGTTTTGCTTGGCCATGGGTATCCCTGATTCTGTACGCCATCTAACGTACGCTTTGCAATCCGCGAAGCAATACGTCTATGACGGTTTTTGTCATAGTTCCCCTCATAGTGATCTTACAGAAGGCGACCTCGCACTTCGGTAGGCCCGAGTGTAACCGACTGAATTTGTTGCGATATCGAATCGCCTGGACACGACCCCTAGCGCTCGAAGCCGGCGCCCAGCCTCACGACCGAGGCCGACCGCGGTGCGGGCCCACTTGCCCTAGCCAGCGCCTTCGCGTCATTGAGACCTCGGCCGGTCGGCGCTGCGCTAGGCATCCGGCCTGCGATCGTTATCGCGGTCGCAAAGCAGCCCTTTCTTCGTACCCTGGTCGAGCTCTGTCCCTCGGACCCCCGATCTGCCTACAGCTGCGCCGCGGTTGTCCTGTTGCGCGGTGGCGCACGCGGTGGCTTGACCGCGCTGTGAGCGCGGGTATAAATGCGGCTGGCACTGGATCCGTGCCACCGTCCGCCGAACGGCTCACCGAGCAGAGCTAGAGTGGTGGAGGGAAAGAGGTTAGCCCTCGGGATGTTCGGTTTCGTTCCTCAATCGCGTCGTTTCCTGGGCTCGGCCGGCGAAGCGTTGCGCTGGAGAGAACGCCCATGACCAATTCTGTACTGAAAAAACGTGCTCGTGCCTTGAGCAAGAAACTGGGCTGCTCATACGCCGCCGCGCTTCAAAAGCTCACCGCAAGTTCAAAAGCACCAGTTCCCGCACACACAGCACTCCCGTCTGCGTCGGTTCCGCTTGAACCCTTGCCCAAGGGCTGGAACGGCTTCGGCGCGCGCGTTGTGCGCGTTATCGAGCTCGCCGAGGCCGAAGCGAAAGAAGCGCGAAAGCGCGCGGCATAGCGAACCGAAAGCTACGTAACTAGCGGCGCACTGGAGCCATTGAGCCAAGTGCCCGCCTACGCAGCGTTGCTAGCCGAGCTCGCTACCTTCAACGATGGGGACACTCGGAAGCTCATTGGGCTGATGTACTCGGGGCGAGAACAGGTATCGCTACGCGCCATGCACATCAGCCTCGGCCACAACGAGCCGGAGCATGATCGCTCTCAGATTTTCAGCAAACGCGGCGTAGCGCTGCCAAACTATTTGCGTTGGGCGTTGGAACGAGCCCGCGCGACAGGAATTGATCTCGATGCGCCGCTTCCTGACCGCGAGTTGTTACGCGCGCTTTGGGTGGCTGGCGTGTCTGACAGCACCTTGGACCGTTGGGACCCGTCGTTCCTGAGCCTACGCAAGGTCAGCGGCGGAATCAGTGCCGACGCGCGCAGCGCCGAATGGCAGGCGCGCGAAAACTCTGCGCGCGGCGACTACGTGCTCGATCTCGGCCACGAGTCGCTGAAGCTAGCGAGAGAAAAAGGCGCTGTACTCGAACAGTACCTGACGGAAAACGAGATCCCCTTAGAGCGGAAGGGGCTCGGGCCGAGCAGATCTGGAAGTTTGCCGCGGCCGCGGGAATAAGCGCGACGCTAGCGGAGATTCGCGCAGCCGTGGAGCAACTGGCAAAGGGGCGTCTAGTCACGAAGAAGCCATCACCGAATGACGATTGCTTCATCGCCAACATTAAGCATCAACATGCGAAAATCGCGCTTTGCGCTCGGCCTGTCCCAACCGTCGTCGTAAATCTCGATAAAGACCTGCGAGCCGGGAATGTCGAGCAGTGACACGATATTGCCCGTGCTCGCCCATTCAGCGCGCTGGCTCTTGAATCCGCGGCCCTCCACCGAAAATCGTCCCGGCTGATCGGGCGCCTTCGATTCGGAGTACGCCCGAAACCAACGAAGTAACACTGCGGAGCTGTTCACGGTCTGAAACACGCGCGGTTCGGCTCGAAATTTCGGGAACAGTGGTGAGCGAGTGTCTATCGCGAAGCCGAAAAGTGAACCATCGGGACGAATTTCCACCCGCTCGAAGAGCGAGGCGCAGCGGCCAGCGCAATTGTCGTACGCCCGTTTGCTGTCTCGAACGAAACCCTCGACGAATGACTTGAGCTCGGGCTCGTCGAAAGGGACCTCGAGCCAAAAGTCGACTGTGGCGTCGCCAAGAGGATGCAAGCCGCGACTCACTTCTTTCAGCAGAGTGGCATTCTGTTCGAGCTGTTGTTGCGCGCGGGCCTCAGCTTCCCGACGAGCGCGGTCGGAAAGCTTGAGCTCGGTCGCCTGGGCCGCAGCCGAGGTCCCGCTCGATCGCCAGACGAGCCGGCAAGAAGGTGACGCGGGCACGGGTACCTCTGCTCCCAGATTTCATGGCTCAATTTCTCGCGGTTTCCCGTTGACGCTCTCTGCGCGCGATCGGGGTAGGCTCAGCGCATGACCAAAGAGCGAGCAGAGAAAGAAGCCGAAGCGCGGTTTCCTGGATACGAGGCCGAGGCCAACGTGGTCGGCGACCGCTATCGGATCGTGCTGGTGCCATCGATGCGCGGACGTTTGCCCGGTGTCTCTAGCGCGGAGTTCGGCGCGACCGACGAACCACTCGTGGGCGAAGGTGAGTCGTTTGAAGAGGCGCTCGAAAATCTTTCGGCGTGAGCGGCTGCTACCATGAAGGCGAATGCAAGCGTTCCCGGAATCGGACAGACGTGGCGCGTCGATTTTGGATCGGATGGGCCTTGGGGGCGTTTCTTCGACGACGTCACTTTCGAATCGCAAACGGAGCTTTCGCTCGTCGCGGCGCGAGGTGACGCCGATGGTGATCGCTTCGACGCGAGCTACACGAAGAGGGGCGAGTTCGTGCAGTTGGTCGGGTCGTTCGTGCGCCGGAGCTAGCGGTCAGGCAACGGCACGCCGCTCCCGCTCGCCTTCACCGTCGGCAGGCTGCCCCAGCTGCCCACTCACGTTGTCGGACAGCGCACACAGGACGAAGAACAGCGCCTTCGCGAACAGCGCCCGTTCTTGGTGCGTGAGCTCCAATGCCCGCTCCAGGGAGAGGCCTGTGCCCTGCGCCAGGTTCGTGACGGTCAACCAGCACTCGGCGACATCCAAGTCCTCCGGCTCGAACGCGGGCGCCAGGCGAACAATGTCGAAAGCTCTGGCCAGATCATCCGCACCTGAGCGGAAGACGAGCGCTTCCGTGGCCGCGAGTACCCGAAGCCAAACTTCAGCGCTGACTGTCATGGGCGGAGAAGCTGCTTCCGGCGGTCAGCTTTATCAAGGCTGATCCGAGTGTCATAGCGATGTGCGCCGATTCAACCGACCGCAGCATCCAACCTGTCCGAATGCGGTGGCTGAGCGCCCCACCGCCGCCGCGCCCCGTAAGTCGAAGCTCGCTCGCAGGTTGAGCCCCACCGGCGCCGTATTCGCTGTCGCCACTGAACACAAAAGGGAAACGCCCCCGATGACTCGCGGGAGGGGAGGGCCGCGGCACCGGGGGCGTTTGGGTCGTATCAGACCAACAACAGAACCAAGGTGAGTCACTGCGACGACGACGGCGCCCAGTGACGAGCATCAAAGTAAGCACGCCTCGCGGTCGCGCAAGAGTCCACTCACGGTGTGTTGCACGCGCGCATCCGCCAGCGCGCGACCCTCAGTTGCGCGCCCTGGCGAGGGTGCGACTCGGGTGACTCGAGCGCAGTGACGAAAAATAGTGGCTCGAAGAGTGCGCGCTTATCGCTGCGAATGCGTTGATTCTCACTCTGTGTGGCGGAACGCCGCATTGTAACCGTGGATCGACGCCTTAGCGTGGCTTGGCGCTGAGTAGTTCCGCGTGACGTCGAAAGGGTGAGGCATGGAGCAGATCTACGGGGTGCATCGACCGGCGCAGGACGAGAGACGCGGCTGGCGCGTGCTGTTGGCGGACGATGACGCGATCGTGCAAGAAGTCGTCAGGTGTGCTGCTGAGCGGGCGGGGCACCAAGTCATCGCGGCGACTACGGGCGCGCAGGCGCTCGAGTTGGCGATCACCACGCAACCGGATCTGATTGTTCTCGATATCGAGTTTCCAGACGCTGACGGTCGCGACGTGCTGGCCAAGCTGAAGGCCGAGGGGCGCACGGCTCATATCCCCGTCTTGGTTTGGTCCGGTCGCAAGGTCAATGATTCCGACAGCCGCATCGCGCTCGCCTTGGGCGCCGAAGACTACGTCGAGAAGAACGACGTGGAGCTACTGATTCGGAAGCTCGAGCGCGTGCTCCTCAGATTCGACGAAACCGCCTGAACGAGGCGAGGCGCGATTCACCGCGCTGCGTCAGCGCAAGGGGGGCTTGTTTCGGCTTGGTTCGTGGACTTCCGACGAGTAGCCTGCGGCGCGGAGGCATATCGGATGCGGTCGGGCATAGTCGGTCTGTTGGGGTTGGTCTTCGTGCAGGGGTGTTCTTCGAGCTACGAGCCGGCGCGAAGTCCGCGCATCGAAACCGTGGTCGATGGCGGGTATCCGACGTTCGTGAAGGATGGCGCGCACTTCGGGAGTCCGGCACTCGGCACGGGCTTGGTCGATGCGGTCCGGGGCAATCCGCGCGCCGAGCACCACGCGCGCGTCGGTCGCAACCTGATCGTGGGCGGGTTCGTTTTGGATCTGGTCGGACTGGGTACCGAGATTGGCGGCTTGGTCGTCTTGGCTCACGATCAGACCGGGCAGAGTGACGCGCCCGCTTCGGGTTTGGCCGTCGGTCTCGTCGTGGGCGGTTTGGTCGCAGTGGCCACCGGCACGGTCATGATCATGTCTGGGCAACCGCACGTGTACGATGCGATCAACATCTACAATGACGGTCTCTCGACTCAGCCAACTCCCGCGCCGTCACCGCTAGGACCGCGTCTGCAATAGCTCCCGGGGGTGATTCACGCACAATGTGCGACCGTACGCGTTATGCCGTGACTGAGCGCGTTCTGGCTAGAAACATCCGGTTGAGCTTTAGCGCACACTCGGGTACGCCGTTCGCGAAGGTGAGGACCGGCGTGGCCGCCGGGATTCGGCTAGAATTGTCACGTTCCCCCGACTGGCGTGGGGAACGTTCCTGATCGACTCTCGAGCGATCCGACATTGATCAGCCAAACCGGACTTTTTTGGAGACCCTAGACCCTATGAGCGAACCGATCTCTTCGAAGCTGCCAATGCGTTCTCACCGCAGGCTGCCTTCTGCGCTGCTCGTCAGCTGCCTCGCTCTTCCCGTGTTGCTCGCAGGTGTGCCTGGTTGCGGCAGCAGTGCGGATCCCTCGCGCGTCGATAGTGGCGCTGCCGCGGGGAGCTCGAACTCGAACGGGAACTCACCTGGTATTGCAGGCACTCCTGATTTGATCCTGATGGGACCGGGAGGGTCGGGCAACGGTACTGGTGGTGGGGGTACCGCGTTTGCCGGCGCGGGGCCGTACATGTTGCCGGCCGACTACACGAAGGCCGATATGGGCGGCTTCAAGCTTGGTCCCGCCGTGGATGTCGGTACGGGAGGCGCGGCGGGTACGGCAGGCGCGCCGGGTGCCGCGGGTGCTGCGCCGTCTGGCTGCGGTACCGCGATTCTGGGCGTGGTCCGTGACTTCAAGGGTAAGAACGAGCCCGGTGGTCATCCGGACTTCGAAGCGTACTCGGGTGCGGACGCCTCCAAGGGCATCGTCAAGGACACCTTGGGTGACGATCACAAACCCGTCTACAACGGAACCGGGCCGATCATCGACCCCAAGAATGGCCAGCAGACCACCAGCAAAATGGACTTCGACCAGTGGTACCGCGCCACTCCGGACGTCAACAAGCCGTACGAGGTTTACTTCTACTTTCAGCCGAACGACGGCGTGCTGACCTTTCAGAGCAGCGCGTTTTTCCCGCTCGATGGCAAGGGCTGGGGCAACACCTGCACTGAGGATGGCGCCACCTGCAAGAAGTGGGATCACAACTACGGTTTCACCACCGAGGTGCACACCCAGTTCAGTTACATGGGTGGGGAGACCTTCTCGTTCACGGGTGACGACGATCTGTGGGTATTCATCAACCACCACCTGGCGATCGACCTAGGCGGCCTGCACAAAGAAACGAACGACAAGATCTCGCTGGATATGGAAGCCAAAAAGCTCGAAATCACCGTCGGCCAGACCTACGATCTCGATCTGTTCCACGCCGAGCGTCACACCGATCAGTCGAACTTCCGCGTCGATACCAATCTCGCGTTCACCAACTGCGGCACGGTCGTCGAAGAGCCGCCGGTCAAATAGCGGCGGGTTCTCGCGGTCGTCTCTCGCAGGTCGAACAGCGAAGCGCGAGCGCGGCGAGTGTCCTCTCTCGGGAAGACACTCGCCGCGCGTCGCGTTGCCCGCTCAGTTGTTGCCGAACAGATCCTGAATCTTAGAATCGAGCGCGATCGCGATCTTGTACAAGCTCGAGATCGAGGGGCTCGATTCGGCGCGTTCGATCTGCGACAGGAGCGAGATGCTGAGGCCGGTACGGCGGCTCATCTGCTTGAGCGTCAGCTCCTTCTCCTTGCGCATGGTGCGGATCGTATCGCCGATGATCTTGTGCAGCTGCTCTTCGGGCGTGCGGGCCAAGCCCTTCTTCTTCATCACGCGCGCGAGCACTTCGCGGAACTCGTCCACGTTGAACGGCTTCTTGATGTAGTCGACCGCGTCGAGCTTCATCGAGGCCACCGCTGAATCGAGGTTCGGATGCGCGGTGAAGATGACGACCGCGATGTCGCTATCGATGGTGCGAATCTTCTTCAGCACCTCGATGCCGTCCATCTTGGGCATCATCAGGTCGAGGATCAGCACATGGTAATCACCCTGCCGAACCTCGTCTTCGACGAGTGTCGGATCGCTCAGGGTTTTGACGATGAAACCGTCCTTCTCGAGGAGCGACTGCATGAAGTCGCAGATCGCTTTGTCATCATCCACTATCAGGATTCGGACGCTCGGTACTTCGATGGGCAAGGCTCGCTCCTCTGGCTGTTCGCGGGGGGTTGCAGTGACACTACAATAGCAAGCTGTTTACCACGTTACTAGATTTTTGTTTTGCTCGGATTCAGCCAGAAAACAGTGATTTGAGTACGAATATTCAACGGTTGACCGGACGCTGACCGGGTCTGCCGAGCAAAAAAACTTCCGTGCTGCCTTCCGTGGCGCTGCCGGACGCCGCTCTCGCTGCAATGAACCGCGCACGCCGAAGGCCCAGCAGAGCCGCAACGCAGCAGCTGAACGGCAACGCGCTATTCGATCGTGAACGTCAGCGTTTGGCCGATGAAGGGTCCGCCGTCAGCGGGCAAGTCCGTGCCCAAGAAGGAGCCCGTGGTGAGCGCGAGCGTGATCGGTTCACCGGCGTCGACCAACTTTTGCCAGTCCTCCGCGTCCGGCGTGTACTGCTTCAGCGTGGTGAACACTTGCAGCAAGTTGCCGTTGCTCGCGCTGCTGAACTGCAGCAGATGAGTCATCACCACGTCGCCCGAAGCGCCGCCCTCCGCGAAGTCTGCGGGATCGGCGTGCCAGGTAAACGTCACGGGTGTGTCGGCGGCGAGCGTCGACTTGTCATCGGGGGTGTCGAATTGTCCGCCCGCCCAGGCCCACTCAACCGGCTTGAGATGCAGGAAGGTGCTGAGCTGCGCATTGCTCGCGTCTCCCTCGCGCTCGATGCCGGCGGTCGAGATGGGATCGACGTGGGCTCGCGAATCATCCGACGATGAGCAGGCCGCAAGAGCGGGCGTGGCGGCCAGCGCAATCAACAACAAGCTTTGGAATGGGCGAGTTCGGGACATGGGCGTCGTTCGGTCCAGGGCCGCATCGCGGCGCAGCCCCGAAAAGGTAGCGCACTCTGAGCCTTTGACGAGCCCCGCCTGGCTGCTGCGGAAGCCCGCAAATATTAACGCGGGGGAGACGCGCACTCCCCCACTGTTACCGCAACGAAACGACTAGGCGCCGATCACGCCGCAGCCGATGCGCCCGCCCGCGTTGCCCGTTGGCTGGCCGCCGTCGTCCTTCTTGGCGTGCACGATGATCGATTTTCCGGCGAAGGAGTTCGGATCGCCCGGCTTCAGGTTCGCGCCCGGGATCGTGATCTCCAGCGAACCCTTGCCGTCTTTGCCGATGGTCAGGTTGCCGAGATCGCCGAGGTGACGCTTGGCCACCGTCGGCAGCGCGTGCTCGTTGCCTGCTGGGTTGAAATGGCCGCCGGCGCTGGCGCCGTCCGGCGCGCTGCAGTCGCCCTTTTCGTGCACGTGCGCGCCGTGGTCGCCGCCGGGCGTCACACCTTCGACCGAGAGCGTCACCTTCACGCCACCTTCGACCTCCATCAGCATGGCGCTGCCGCTGAGCTTGGAGCCGCTCTTGGCCTCGAGCTTCACCTGCAGCATGCGCGGCTCAGGCGCGGGTGCTTCGGCTGGCTTCGGAGCGGGTTTCTCCTCTGCCATCGCTTCAGCCGGTGGCGGCGGCGGTGGCGGTGGCGCGGCGGGCGGCTCGGTCGCTCCCCCACCACACGCACTCAACAAGCCCAAAGTTCCGAACGCCAGAATCACTGCGAATGACGAAGTCTTCACGTGGCCTCCTATTAGTTGGCAGCGTCATAAGTGCGAATGCGCTGCGTGTCGATGGCTTGTATCGCAGCACGCAAAAATGCCACTCAGCTGACTGCCAACCAAGCCATGGCGTCGATGTCCCAGCGTTCCCGGACGCCGTCGTTATCGCGCAAGAGATCAGGGGTACCGGCGGGCACTTCGAATTGCTGTTCGCTGAATAAACTAGCCAGGTCGACGCCCAGTTGCCCTGGGGCGGTCGCGACCGCGGAGGCGGGTAGGGTGAGCAGCTGCGCCGTGAGCCGCTCGGCGCTGGCTTCGAACACGCCAAAGCCGTTGTCAGCGAGGTTTTGCCAGGCCAGGTGTGGATTCGGGCGGGTGTCGGGGTCCACGAGCAAGGTGGGGATGGAAGCGGCGATGAACTTGGTCTCGGGCGGCAGGGAAGGGTTACTCTCGGCCAGCGCGCTCAAGCCATCCAGCCAGGTGGTCGAGGTCAAACTGCCGGTGACGAACTCCACGACGCGCTGGCTCGGATCATCACCCGCGTACGGGGTGCCAGCGAAGAAACAATGCAGATCGCCGGAAACGATCACGACATTTTTCAGCTTCGCGAGCTCGGTCAACAGGGCGGCACGCTCGTTCGGGAAGCCGTCCCAGTCTTCCGCTGAAATGCTGATCTTCTGGCGCAGCGTCGCGGGCGCCAACGTGACCGGCGTGAGGTCGATGTGTCGCTGCATCAGGCAAACTTCGTTGCCCCAGATCTTGAAGGTGCGGGTCGAGGCCTTCATCGTCTTCAAGAACCAAGCGCGTTGCGTCGCGCCCATCAGCCGTTCGCTCGCGCCATCGGTCGCTTGAAAACGAGCTTTGGCCAGCGCATTGAACGGTGCAAGCGCAAGCACGTAGCGCGAGCCCACGCGCGAAAATTCCTCGCTCTTCAGCAGCTGGTGGTAGGCGTACCCGCGTAAAAATTCGCTCGCGTCCGCGGCGATGGCGACCGGCTGCTCGAGCGCGAGCGTGCTGAGCGCGTCGTTGATGAATGGGACGCTGATGAGTCCATGCAGGCTGCTCGCGCGGAAGCCCAAACCCTCTGCGGCGTCGGCGAGTGCCTGCTGGTAGCTGCCGCCGTCGTAGCTGTCGATGTCGACGTAGGCGATGGCGTCGTCCGGTAGCTCGCCATCGGAGATGTCGAGCAGCGCGGTCTGTTCCAAGAACACGGACCCGGGGAAGGCGTCTTCCGGCACCAAATGGTTGGGCCGATAACGGCGGAGATCGGTCATCACCAGCTCGAGGTGACGACCAAACACGAAGCTCCGGTAGTACCTGAGCTCGTCGGGAAATGGTTGAGTCTCGTCCCAATCTTGCGTGGGCGTTTGCGAGAGGTCGACCGGCATGTACTCGAACCAGGCCTGATCCGCCGCGAGTCGGCGTGGGGTTTCCGTCTCGTCCACGCGCCCGTCTTGATACGTCGCGACATCGCCGTGACAATCATCGGAAAATTCGTGGTCGTCTTGGATCGCGATCATGGGAAAGCGCTCGTGGACGGCCTGTAGATCGGGATCGGCGCGGTACAGCCGATACAGGTCTCGGTAGTTGTCCAACGATTGCGCGGCTTGATAGCTGGCATCGCCGTTGCCTAGACTGAGCGCTTGCTCGGGCCTGACGAAGCTCACTTGGCGCGCCGCGTTCATGACCTGAAAGGACGGGTCGGCCGTGGTCTCGTACACGTAGTCGCCGAGGTGCACGATCACGTCCAGGTCGAGTGTGGCGAGCTTTCGATAGGCGTGAAAATACTTGCCGGCGTAGTCTTGGCACGACACGACCGCGAAGCGCACGCTCACGTCTGCGTCTTCGCTGGGAGCGGTCTTGGTGCGCCCGATTCGCGTCGTGACGCGCGCACCGCCCTGCGCGTAGCTGAAGCGGTAGAAGTACTGCGTGCCCGGCGTGAGGCCATCGACACGAGTCTTCACGCAATGGTCGAAATCCGCGCGCGCCTGCAAACTGCGGCTGGCTGCGCCATCGAGGCTCACGATCTGAGTGAAGGCCTCGTCCGTTGCGAGCTCGAGGCTCAGCTCCAAATCCGCGCTCGGGCGCTCGCTATCGACCACCCGTGTCCAAAGCACGACGCTCGTGGGCCGCGGATCGCCCGACGCGAGCGATTGCGGAAAGACGCGATCGGCGTCCAAGGGCTGCGCGCTCGCATCCGAGCCGCAGCCCACCGAGGCTAGCGCGGCGCCGGCCGAAACTAGGGTCAGTTCCAGAAATCGTCGTCGCGGAAAGGGCGCCATGGGGGCCCTTTATAGCCCAACCCAAAACGCGTTAGCGCTTCTGTTCGCCGCGCCCGGTTTGATCGATGAACACGTCGCGTACCGTGGTGAGGTCGTCGCCCGATAGGAACCCGCTCCGCCCCAACAGCCGTCCAGTCTCCCAATTGGTCAGGCCGAGCTCCGGGCGATGCCACGCCCATTGCCCGTCCACCCAGCGCGTGAAGCCATTGCTCACGTACGGTGCTTCCACCGCCCCGTAAAAAGCATCGAAGGCGCCGGGGCGCTCGGACAAGATCGAGGCGACGAACTTCGGGCTGTACTGGTTGATCAGCGACACGGCTCGGGCAAAATCATCTGCCACCACGAAGGACAGTTCCGGGACGCGGTCCCACTCCCACTCCTGACCGAGCGCACTCTCCGCGATCGTCCGTTCGGCGCTGACGATGCCTTCGGAACCGGGCACCACCGCCACGTGGGCGCTCACCTCTCGCAGTGCCCGCTCGATGACTGGTCCGAGCTTGTCGACGGCGGCGCGCTCGAGAACCAGCACGTTGAGCGTGTTACACACCTTGCGATCCAAGCTGAAGCGCACGGCGTTGTAGACTAGCTCCGCACTCGCGCTGGCTTCGATCAGCATCCACGCGCCGCCCGTCCCGTGGAGGGAGGCCGGGATCCCGTGCTGTTTGGCGATCGCCCCGAGCAGTGCGACGGTGCGGCCCGAACCCCGCGCCACGGCCAAGCGCACCGCGCGCTCCGAGAAGAGCGCGTGCGCGGCGGCGTGCTCCTTGCTGCGCACCAAACCGAGCGCGCCCTCGGGCAGGCCTGCGGCGAGCAACGCGGGGCGGAGCGCGTGTTCCTCGATCGCGATCGCGGTGCCGAGCGCGTCACCGCCGATGCGGAAAACGGCAGCGTTACGATTGCGCAGCACGCCGGCCGCATCCGCGAACACGTTGGGTCGCCCTTCGAACACGAACGCGATCACGCCCAAGGGGGCCCGGCGCCGCTCGATCAGGTAACCTTCCGCCTGGCGTCGTTCGATCACTTCGCCGACGCGCGCGGGCGCGCTCCGCCAGACGCGCAGCCCTGCGATCATGTCCTGTCGCATCCGCGGGTTGAGCTCGAGGCGGCCGGTGGCACGTCCGCGGGCTCGCGCGCTTTCGACGTCCAGGGCATTGGCGCGTTGGATTTCCGCGAACGCGCGCTCGTCTTCCAGGCGCGCCGCGAAGCCCTCGAAGAAACTCAAAATCGCCACATCGCTCGCCTCAGCCAAGGGGGTAAGCGCGGCCGTGGCACGTGCGACGGCGGCCCGCGCGGCTTCGGCAGCGGCTTTGGAAATCACCACCAGCTCACCGAACTCAGCCAGAGGCACCACCCGGTCGCCGCTCTCGAGCTTCGGTAGGGGCACGAGCTTTTCGCCCACGAGTACGTGGACTTCCGCCGCTGCGGAGGCTAGGGAAAGAGGGCTGGATGCCGGAGAACTCACGGCGGATCTTGTACGCTTTCTTGGCGCCTCAGGCCAGGGGGTGACGGCGCCCGCGGCATACGCTGTAATCCGGCAACCTCAGGCAGGAATGGACGAGACGACAAGCGCGGAAAGTGCGCCGGACGCCGAACAATTGCGGGTGACGCTCGCGCGCTTGGAGAGCTTGACCGAGTTGGCTTTCGCGCTTTCTGCCGCGGTGACGCGCAGCGATGTCGCCAATTTGGTGGTCGAGCAAGGCATGCGCCAAGCAGGCGCGGACATCGCGACGCTGTACGTGTTCGATGACGGCGGCGAAGAACTGGATTTGCTAGCGCACCGCGGCGTCGCGCCGGAGGTGCTGCAAAGAATCTTGCGCATCACCAAGACGGAGGGCAACCCGCGGGTGCTCGAGACGCTCGCCACGGGCGTTTCGGTTTGGGTCGAGACCGAACGAGAATATGCCGCGATCTTTCCGGAGGTGGCCCGCCTGCGCGCGACTGGCCGGCGAGCGAAAGCGCTCTGGTCGGTGCCCCTGGTGGTGGAGGGGCGTCCCCTGGGGCTCTTGGGCATGGGTTTCTACGAGGAGCAGCGCTTCTCGGTCGCGGATCGGCGCTTCGTCGAGACCTTCGCCAAGCTGTGCGGGCAAGCGTTGCTACGCGCCGTGCGCCGCGATCGCGAAATCGTTGCTCGGCGCTGGCTGGCCACCACTCTGCAAAGCATCGGGGATGCGGTGATTGCCACCGACAATGCCGGCTCCGTGACGTTCATGAACGGCGTCGCCGAGCGCCTCACGGGCTGGACCGATGGCGAAGCGCGCGGCCGCCCGCTGCCCGAGGTATTTCGTATCTTCTCGGAGCTGACGGGCGAGGTCGTCGAGAGCCCGGTGACGAAGGTCCTGCGCGAGGGACGCATCGTGGGCCTCGCGAACCACACTGTGCTCCGCACTCGGCAAGGCACCGAGGTCCCGATCGACGACAGCGGCGCGCCGATCAAGGACGAGAGCGGCGTGATCTACGGCGTGGTGCTGGTGTTTCGCGACGTCACGCTCGAGAAGCGCGCAGAAAAGCGGCGCGCTTTCCTGGCCCGTGCGATGGAGACCTTGGCCTCGTCGCTCGACTACCGCACCACGCTCCGGCGCGTGGCCGAGCTGGCGGTGCCCGAGCTCGCTGACTGGTGCACGATCGACATCCTGGAGCCCGGTGCGCGCGTCTCCCAGCAGCTCGCGGTGGCACACGTCGATCCGGCCAAAGTCGCGTATGCGCGCGAGATTGGCCAACGCTATCCGTCCAATCGAGACGCGCGGACGGGCGCGCCGCAGGTCATTCGAAGCGGCAAGTCCGAGCTCTACTCCGAGATCCCGCCGGCGCTGCTCGAGGCCGGCGCCCGGGACGCCGATCACTTGCGGATCTTGCGTGAGCTCAAGCTCGAGTCAGCCATGATCGTGGCTCTGCGCAGCGAGGCGGGTCGCAGCCTGGGCGCGATGACGTTCATCTACGCGGATTCCGGGCGGCGTTATAGCGAAGATGATTTGAGCTTCGCCGAGGATTTTGCGCGCCGCGCTGCGCTGGCGATCGAGAATGCGCGCGCGGCGTCGGAGCTCGAGGCCGCGCGAGCGCGGGAGCAGGCCATGCGCGAACGCGCTGAGCAAGCCAGCGTCACCAAAGATCACTTCTTGGCCACCGTTTCCCATGAGCTGCGCACGCCGCTGAACGTGATTTTGGGCTGGGCCGTGGTGCTGCGCGAGCGCGAGATGGCGCCCGAGGTTCAACGCGCGCTGACGGTGATCGAGCGGAACGCGCGGGCGCAAGCGCGCTTGATCGAAGACGTGCTCGATCTGTCGCGGATCAGCAGCGGCAAGCTGTCCCTGTCGCTGACGGCCGTCAACGTGGGCGAGGCGGTGCGCGCGGCCGCCCTCGCGCTCCGTCCAGCGGTGGACGCCAAGGGCATTACTCTGACGGTCGATGGCGTCGCCGCCGCGGACGACGAAGCGCTCTTGACGATCAGCGCGGACTCCGATCGCTTGCAGCAAATTCTGTGGAACCTGCTGACCAACGCGGTGAAGTTCACGCCCAAGGCCGGCTCGATCGTGATTTTCACGAGCCGCATCGGTTCGGAAGTGCAAATTCAAATCAGCGACAGCGGTGAGGGCATCGCCGAGGGCGTGCTGCCCCACGTGTTCGAGCCGTTCCGTCAGGCTGACAGTTCGACCACGCGCCGTCATGGCGGCTTGGGCTTGGGCCTCTCGCTCGTCCGGCAAATCGCCGCGGCGCACGGGGGATCCGTCGAAGCCACGAGCGCCGGCCTAGGTCGTGGCGCAACCTTCCTGGTCCGCTTGCCCGCCCGCGCCGCCACCGAAGCGGTTAGACCTTCGCGCCCGGCGCGCAAGGCCGCGGCGTTCGGCTCCGGCGCGGTTGGCTTGCTGGCGGGCGTGAGCGTGTTGGTCGTCGATGACGAGCTCGACGCGCGCGAGCTCGTGGCCGAAGCGTTCAAGAGCGCAGGTGCGGTCGTGTACATGGCCGCTTCCGCGCGCGAAGCCCTGGGCGCGATCGCGGCCACCGAGCCCCATGTGCTCGTGAGTGACATCGGTATGCCGCACGAGGACGGCTACTGGTTGATGCGTCAAGTCCGCCTGTTGCCCGCCGAACAGGGCGGCGAAATCCCGGCGCTCGCACTCACTGCCTACGCCCGCGCCGCCGATGCCGATCGCGCCTTCGACGCCGGCTACCAACGCCACGTCGCCAAGCCCGTCGATCCCCTGCTCCTAGTCCAACTCGTCGCCGGCCTGGCCGGCCGCTCGACCCCAGTCCCACGCTCCTAGCGCCGCCGTCGCCCCGACAACTCGCGGCGCGCCGATAATACTCTGCGTACGCACTGCGTACGCAGTATCATTTCCTCGCCGTCTCGGCGCGCATGAGCGAACTCCACCTGGCGGAGTTGCTCGTGCTCGCGCTCTCAGCGGAAACTCAGCCGAGCCGCGAGCTGCGCTGCGGGGTCGCGATCGCCCCCTTTCTTATCGAATTTCCGGCGGTAGCACCGTTGTGAGAATCGTGGCATCCTTGGCGGGGCCGGTTGGGGCCGGCGTTGCTATGCATATTCCGGATGGTTTTTTGAGCGCTCGCGTGGCCTTGGGCTACGCCGCGCTTTCGGCGCTCGGGGTCGGTGCGGCCTGCTATCGGTTGCGCGCGCAGCGCGACCGGCGAGCGAGCGCGCTTCTGGGTGTGTCCGCCGCGTTCGTGTTCGCGGCGCAGATGGTGAACTTCCCGGTCGCGGCTGGGACCTCGGGGCACTTGGTGGGGAGTGCGTTGGTTGGCGCGCTGCTCGGACTACCGGGTGCACTGGTCGTGATGACCGCGGTCATCATCGTGCAGTGTTTCGTGTTGGCGGATGGGGGCGTGTTCGCGCTCGGGGCCAACGTGTTCAACATGGGGCTGGTTGGCTGCGTGGTTGGTTGCTGCTGCTACCGGCTGCTGTGCGGTGCGGGGCCGAGTCTCACGAGGCGAGTGGCGTCGGTTGCGTTCGCGGGCTGGTGCGCGACGGTCGCGGGGGCGGTCAGCTGCGCGGGGCAGCTTTCGCTCTCGGGTGCGGCGCGGTTGTCGGTCGTGCTGCCCGCCCTGCTCGGCGTGCACGCTTTGATTGGCGTGGGCGAAGCCGTGATTAGCGCCGTCGTCGTGGCCAGCGTGCTGCGTTTTAGGCCCGAATTGCTGGAAAATGGCGCAGGGGTCGGGCTCGGCGCGCGCTCTCCGGCAGCGCTGGTGTACGCCGGGCTGGGGTTGTCGGTGGCCGTTGCGGCGTTGCTCGCGCCCCTCGCTTGCGCGGCGCCGGACGGATTTTCGCGCGTCGTACAAGCCCTGGGGCTGCGCTCGAGCGCGCACGCGCCGTCGCTCGCGCCGCTTGCGGAGTACGGCCTCGCGGGTTGCTTGGGCACGCTGCTCTTGTTTGGTCTGTGCTGGCTGCTAGCGCGAGCGCTGGTGCCGCGTCCGCCGCGTCCGCCGCGCGCGACGGATCCGGCGGAGGCGGGCGTCGCGGTCGAATCGTCGGGATGAGCTGCGTTCATCGCGCCCCGGCCGCGCTCAAACTCGGCGCTAGCCTGGCTTTGATTTTGGGGTTGGCCGCGCTGCCCGCGGAGCACTCACGGTGGGGACTCTGGGCGCTTCCGCCGCTCTTGCTAGTGGCGATGCTGGCGCGCTTGGATCTCAGAGCATTGAGCTTGCGCTTGGCGTTTGCTGCGCCGTTTTTAATCGGCGTGGCGAGCCTTGCGTTGTTTCAGGCGCACGGACTCTGGGCAGGCGTCGGTCTGCTGACAAAATCCGCAATCTGTCTGTTTACGCTACAGCTCCTGGCGAGCACCACGCCGATCTCGGAGCTTTTGCGCACGTTGCGGCGCATGCACTTCCCAGAGCTTTTGTGCGAGACGATCGCGCTGTTGTCTCGCTACTCGTCGCTCCTGGTCGACGAAGCTCGGCGCATGCGCCGAGCGCGCGCGGGAAGAAC
Organism: Pseudomonadota bacterium; assembly: GCA_037200885.1. Taxonomy (GTDB): domain Bacteria; phylum Myxococcota_A; class Polyangia; order Polyangiales; family Polyangiaceae; genus PMG-095. Next base: position 350,186 of record JBBCIN010000002.1, on the reverse strand, counting down.
GCTGCGCGCCTCGCGCTGGCGGCTGTGGTTGGCGCTCGGCAATTCGATCGGTATTTTGTTCGTGCGCACTGTGTCACGAGCCGAGCGCGTGCAGGTCGCGATGCGCTCGCGCGGAGGCGCGTGACGCTCGCGCTTTCGGTCGAAGAGCTCGCCTTTCAGTTTGCGGACGGGTCGCTCGCGCTGCGCTCGGTCTCGTTCTCGGTCGAGGCGGGCGAGTGTGTGGCCGTGGTCGGTCCCAATGGTGCCGGAAAATCCACGCTGCTCCTGCACCTGAACGGGATTTTGCCCGAGCGATCCGCGAAGCACGCGAATGGCCGCGTGCACGTGCACGGCCGCCTGGTCAGCGCGAGCGACGCGGCCTGGGTCCGCCGTCAGGTCGGCGTGCTGTTTCAAGACGCTGACGATCAGCTATTTTGCCCCACCGTGGGCGAAGACGTGGCGTACGGCCCGGAGCAGCTCGGGTGCGCGCGGGCGGAGGTCGAGCAGCGCGTCGCTCGGGCACTCCATCAGGTCGGGCTTTCCGGCTTCGAGCCGCGCGTGCCGCAGCGGCTGAGCGGCGGCGAGAAAAAGCGCGTGTGCCTGGCCGGGCTGCTGGCCTACGAGCCCAGTATCTTGCTGCTCGATGAGCCGAGTGCCGGCTTGGACCCGCGCGGCCGCCGCGAGTTGATCGACATCTTGGCCGGCTTGCCGGTTACGCGCGTGATTGCCACGCACGACCTGGCCTTGGTCGCCGAGCTGTGTTCGCGCGCGCTGCTACTCGACGGAGGTGTGCTCGTCGCCGCAGGGCCGAGCAAAGAAATGCTCCGGGACGATGCGTTAATGGGTGCGCACGGCCTGGAATGTCCGAGCCGCGATCTGCCCGCGCACCTGCTCGCCCGTTAGCGCCGAGCTTTGCTCGCTTTGCTGGGGGCTGATTTTGCCACTGGCCGCTTGATGCTGACTTTAACCACGGGCGCGGCGGCTGGTGAGTGGGGATGGGGATGGGGATGCGAATGGGGCTCGAGCCCACCGTGCTGGTGCACACGCCGGCCGTCATTGCTTAAATTCAGCGTGTTCTCGGCCACGTATTCGGCGCCGCCTTGAATCACGCCTCGCGTGCCGAGCATTCGGCCCGTGACCTCCTTCAGCTGGTCCGAGCGGCCACGCATCACGATCACTTCCAAGCAGTGCTCGTGATCCAGGTGCACGTGCATGCTCGAGCGCACGGCTTCGCCCAGGTCATGCTGCAGGCTGGTGAGCCGCTCCGAGAGCTCCCGCACGTGGTGGTTGTAGACCAACGTTACCGCGGCAAATGCGGGCACTCCCTTGTCGAGGGCCGTGCGGCTGACCTCGGCGCGGGTGAGGTCGCGCAAGAGCTCCGAGCGGTTGCAACCTCGAAGCTCGGCCAGCGCGTCGAGCTGCTCGATCAGACTCGACTCCATGGCGACACCAAAGCGAACCAGACTGTCCTTCATCTGACCTACACTGTAACACCTCGGGGATCTGCCCGTAGCTTGGTCAATAACCGCGTCTAACCGATTGCGCGCGCCCTGAGCTCGTGTCGGGCCATGTGCCGCACAGTGGTGCGCACGGGGGCGCGAGCGCCGTGCGGCGACATGCGGCACTGCGGCCGACTCGGAAACAATTGTGAGCACGCCGCCGAGAAGCCAAGTAATCTCAAGGGCTGAATGGTCGAGGTGCGTTTGAATCGCCTGTGCGCTGCACTGGCGTTCGTTTTGGTCTGCGCCAGTCTGCTCTTGCCGTCCTGCAGCACGCCGGAGTTCAAGTTCGTGGATAGCTCGGGGACCCAGCCGCCGCACTGCCAAAACTTGCAGCAGGATGAAGGCGAGTCGGACATCGACTGCGGCGGGGCCTGCGCGCCGTGCGCGCTGACTCAGGGCTGCAACAGCGCGGCCGACTGTCGGGACGGCGAGTGCACCGATGGCACCTGTCAGGCCGCGGGCTGTAGCGATGGTACCCAGACCGGCAGCGAGACCGACGTGGATTGCGGCGGCGGAGCCTGCAAGGCCTGCGCGGTCGATGGCGGCTGCGCGGTTGGTTCGGATTGCCAGACGGGCGTGTGCGGTGAGCACGGCTGCGCGGCCGCGACCTGCGGTGACCGCGTCGCCAACGGCAACGAGAGTGATATCGATTGCGGCGGTCCCGATTGCTCGAAATGCGTCACGAACCAGATTTGCCTGACGCCCTCCGATTGCGTCGGTAACGAGTGCAACACCGGAATTTGCACCCTTTCCTGCGCGGCGGGCTCGGGCAACTGCGACGGCAACCCGAGCAACGGCTGCGAAGCCAATCTGCGCACGGACACGGACCACTGCGGGGATTGCGCGACGGGCTGCTCATTGCCCAATGCGACCGCGAGCTGCGCGGGCGGCGCGTGCCGCGTCGAGAGCTGCGTTGCGCCGTTCGACGATTGCAACGGCAATCCGATGGACGGCTGCGAGACAAATACCAAGACCGACGTGGACAACTGCGGCGCGTGCGCGGCTGCGCCTTGTCCCACGCTGAACGGCACGGCCTACTGCGCTGATTCGAAGTGCGGCATCACTTGCGCCGAAAATTTCGCCGATTGCGACGGCCAAGCCGGCAACGGCTGTGAGAAAGACGTCAGCCGCGACATCAACAACTGCGGCGCCTGCGGCACGGTATGCACGGCCAGCGCGGGCAAGACTGCCTGGTGCCGAAAGGGGCAATGCGGCGAGACGACCTGCGCCGCGGGCCGTGGCGACTGCAACGGCGACCCCGACGACGATGCAGCCAACGGCGGCTGCGAAACCGATCTGAAAACCGACGTGGATAGCTGCGGCGCGTGCGGCACGACCTGCGGTGTTTCCGGCGGCGAAGCCCAGTGCTCTGCCGGGGTCTGCTCGGTCAAGAGCTGCATGCCCGGTCTCGCCGATTGCACGGGTGGCTACGCTGACGGCTGTGAAACCAACACCAACACCGCGATTACTAATTGCGGCGCGTGCGGGAAGAGCTGCACGACGGCAAACGGTACGCCCGCGTGTGTGAGCGGGGCCTGTCAGGTCAAGACCTGCACCGGCACGTTCATGGACTGCAACGGCACGGTTGCCGACGGCTGCGAGACCAACACTGCGAACAGCCAGACCCATTGCGGCGCATGCACCGGCGCGAGCGTGAACTGCGACACCCTGTACCCGAACGCCAGCGCGACGTGTGTGAACAGCGCCTGTAGCCTGACCACGTGCGCGACCAACTATTCCAATTGCGACACCATCGCCAGCAACGGTTGCGAGATCAACCTCAAGACTGACACGAACCACTGCGGCGCCTGCGGTACGGCCTGCTCTACGACGGGCGCGAGCAGCACTAGTTGCGCTTCGGGCACCTGCGCGCCCAAGTGCACCGGGACGCGCCTCTCCTGCTCGAATCCGCAAAACGGCTGTCCGATCGATGGCGCGACGGACGAGAACAATTGCGGCGGCTGCAACAAGATCTGCAGCACCGCCGCCACCGCCCACGTGACCAGTAACGATTGCCAGGCCAGTGCCTGCAAGCCGAATTGCTCGGGCCTGTGGGACGATTGCGATGGCAATCCGGGCAATGGCTGCGAACTAGCCGTCGCGACCGACATCGCCAACTGCGGCGCTTGCGACGTGACCTGCGGCACCGCCCACGCGAGCTCGACTTCCTGTGTCAGCGGGGAGTGCATGCCGCAATGCAACGCGGGCTGGAAGAACTGCGGGGCACCCGCGGCCGGCTGCAACGTGCAGCTGGGCACCCTCACCAATTGCACGGGCTGTGGGGACGCCTGCGGGGCGAACAATTTCTGCACCCCGAGCGGCTGCGTGACGCACTTCGACATCGGCGTGGTGGGCACGCCGGTCTCGGCCAAAGCCGGCTTCCAGTCGGCGGTGATCCCGATCCTCTCCACTAACCACGTGCTCACGAATGCCAGTGCCGACGGCCGCTCTCGCATCGTGCTCGTGGCCGTGACCGCGATAGAGCCGTTCCTGACTTCGACCAAGTTCGTCACCTACAACGGCACCGTGATGCACGTGGCGGTCGAGGCAAAGTCGACCGAGGCCCAGTCCTATGCGGGCATTTACTACCTCTTGGACAACGAACTGCCGACGCTGGCTGGAACCTATTCGGTCAAAGTGCAGTTCAGCACCACGGCGCAGAATGGCGTCGGCGCCTTCACGGCCAGCGAGTTTCAAAACGTGCAGCAAACCCCGAGCCCCTTCGTCACTACCGTCTCAGCCCCGTCAGACGCTGATTGCAGCACGACGCCGACTCGGGGAGTGACATTGAACTTCAGTCAGGCGGGCAGCTTTGCTTACGCGGCGATCGCTCTTCGCCAGAGCACGGGCACGAGTCCCACGGCGACCCCAGGTACGGTGGTCGAAACCAGTAACCAGACCCAGAGTCAGCCGTCGCCACTTTCGGGCGTGGCCGGCTACGGGGGGCCGATCAACGGCAACAGCACGCTGTCCTGGAACGTCTCGAATTGCTCCAACACGGCCGGCGTGGGCGTGGTCTTGAAACGCGTCGGAGACTGAGGCGCTCACGCGCGTGAGGGCGGTGAGCGTTCGCGCTCGTGCTCGTGCGGCTAGACAGTCGGTTGCTGTGCGCTAGGGTAGGGAAGAGTGCCCCGCTCTCATACTTCGCCTCGGTCTGCAGTTCGGCTCCGCTCGGTGGGCGCCGCGCACGCTGCCTTGCTGTTGGCGTTGGCGTTGGGTTGCTCGAGCTCCGCCCCGCGTGAATTCAGCGCCGCGGGCGGCGCGGGCCCAGGTGGTGGCGGCTCGGGTGGTGCTGCGGGCGTGTCGGATTCAGTGACGAGCGACGCGGGCGACGGCGGCACGAGTGAGTGGAGCGCAGCCGCGGGCGAAGGAGGCACGAGCGACCCGGGGGGTGCCGCCGGCGAAACCATGGAGGCTGGCGGCCCGAGCTCGGAAGAGGGCGGCGCGCAGTCTGCTGGCGAAACCGGCACTGGTGGCCAGAGCACGGGCGGCACGGGCGGTACGTTGCTGGGTGACGGGGGCAGCGGTACGGCTGGCGCGTGCTCGCCCGTGAATTGGTTTCCGGATGCAGACGACGACGACTTCGGCCGGACCACCGCGCAAATCTCCGCCTGTAGCGCCCCCGCGTCGGGCAAGTGGGTGTCGAAGGGCGGCGATTGCAACGACGATGATCCGAGCGTTTTCCCGCAGGAGAAAGCGTACAAATCGAGCGGTTACGCGGTCAGTGGCGGCGTGTCCTTCGACTACGATTGCTCGAGCCAGGAGGAGGCCGATCCTTCGCAGCTCGGCGCTGCCCCCGCCTGCGCGAGCCTGCTCGTGCTCAATTGTACGGGCTCCGGCTTCGCGAACACGAATCGCACCGGGCACGGCGTGAACCCGCTGTGCGGGAGCAAAACACTCGTGACCTGCGCGGTGAAAGACGCGCTTTTTTGCGAAGGATTATCGACGCAGGTGAGCGAGGGCGTGCGCTGCCGCTGAATATGCGCGCGGCTCGATTCGCCCAAACGTCGGATTTCGCCGGACCTGCCGCCGATAAACGCCGGCTGGGGTGAGCATGCCGCAAGCGCTGCGGTATAGTGGCTGCCATGGCGAGCTGCCGCATCCTCCTCGCTGACGACGACCCAGCCGTGCACCGCATGGTGCAGCGGGTCGCCACCGAGTTTGGCCACGAGTTCGTGCCGGTCAGAAAAGGCGTGGCCGTGCTGTCGATGGCACTCGAGTCGAAGCCGGATCTGATCGTGCTCGACATCGGGTTTCCCGACGCGGACGGTCGGGACGTGCTGGCCCAGCTGAAGGCCGAGCCGCGCACCGCAGCGATCCCGGTGCTGGTTTGGTCCGGTCGTCACGACCTGGACAGTGAACGCCGGATCGCCATCTCCCTGGGTGCGGAGGACTACATGGAGAAGACCGACGCTCAGCTGTTGATGCGCAAAATCGAGCGCCTGCTGTTGCGCATTCAGGGCAACGGCTCCTGAGCCGGCGAACGCCCGATCAAGCGTCGGGCTGGCGCGCGCGCCAGAAGGTCGGACGCCAGTAGTAAAGCGTGGTCGCGTCTTCGGGCCACGGCGCGCTGTCGTCCGGTGCTTCGAATGGATCGGAGTCTTGGATCGGTCGCCACGAGGGATCGAGCGGCTCCTCCGCGGTCGCGGGGCGCACGTCACCGGCGAAGCGCTCTTCGATCGCGCCGAGCTTGACGATGTTCTGCTGGGCCTCGCTGAGCGACACCTCGTTTTTGCCACCGGCCAGTGCCGGCCAGCGCAGCTGCGTCAAATCGTCCTCCCACAGGCAGACCAGGCAGATATCGTCGGAGCCTGGCCCTTCGTCGAAGACCAAGTGCCCGCAGGCAGGACAGGGAAAGCGTTTTTCGGTCATGGGCGCGCGCAGCATAGCGCGATCTCGGTCGTCCGCCGCTTGGGGCGAGGCGGGGGGCCGTGCAACACTTGGCCACCGTGCAGGAGCAGCTCGAACCCATCCTTTTCGTGATCGCGGTGGGCTCGGCGGTAGCAATCGCCGCCAAACGCATCGGCGTGCCATACAACGTGGCCTTGGTTTTGGTGGGGGCCGCGCTGGTATTCCTGCATGCCTTGCCGATGACCCCGATGGATCCGCAGGTGATCCTGATCGTGTTCCTGCCGATCTTGGTGTTCGAAGCTGCGCTCTTCACCGATGCCAGCGGACTCCGCCAGGCGCAGCGACCGATTTTGGCGTTGGCGGCGCCCGGCGTGTTGCTGTCGCTGATCGGCACGGCGGCGGTCGCCACCTGGGTGTTGGCCCTGCCGTTCGGAGCGGCCTTGCTGCTCGGTGCGCTGTTGTCCATCACCGACACGGTGAGCGTGCTGTTGGCCTTTCGCAGCGTACGCGTTCCCCACCGCCTGGCCGCGATCATGGAGGGCGAGAGCCTGTTCAATGACGGGACCGCGCTGGTGCTGGTCAGTGTGACCACTGCGATCCTGGCGCAGGGACACCTGGACCTCGGACATGCAGCACGCGCGCTATTGGTGGCCATCGTTGGTGGGGTGGCCTTGGGTGGGGCTTTTGGCGCCCTGGGTGCGCTCGTGCTCCGTCACACCCCCGACAATCTGACCGCGATTTTGGCTTCACTGGTGATGGTCTTCGGTACGTCCTTGGCCGCGGAACGAGTGCACGCTTCGCCCGTGATCGCGGTCGTCGTCGTGGGCGTATTCGTCAGCCGCGCAGCGCGCGATGTGCTCGGTCCGTCGCGCGTCTTGGCGTTGCACGGCTTCTGGGAGACGGCCGGCTTCGTGCTCAACGTCTGGATCTTCTTGCTGGTTGGGATGCAGCTTCGCACCGAGCTCTTGGTGCAAGAGGCGGGCACGGTCGTGCTGGCGCTGGTCGCGATGCACGCGGGACGGGCCGTGGCGGTCTACGGCTGTTTCGCGGTGCTGCGGGCGCTGCGCGTCGAGAGCGTGCCCACACGTTGGCAGCACGTGATGGTCTTCGGCAACATCAAAGGTGCGCTCTCGATGGCGGCCGTGTTGGCCCTACCAGTATCGCTCGTGTATCGCGAACGGCTGATCGCGATCGTGTTCGGCGTGACCTTCTTCACCTTGGTCACGCAGGGCCTTCCGTTCCGGCGCGTTTTGATCTGGCTCGGCGTCCAGGTGCAGAACCAAAATATCGGTACCGAGCTGGCGCGCGCGACCTTGATCAGCGCGCGTCGCGGTCAAACCGAGCTTGACGCTTTGCTCACCGAAGGGCTCTTGTCACGCAAACAGCACGCCGAGCGTTGGGCGGCATTTCAGCGTCAGATCATTGCAGCAGAGCAGATCTTGCGCGCGCCCAACGCCGAGGCCGAACCGGATCACTTGTCCGATCTGGCCGTGCTCACCGGACAAAAGACTGCGCTGATGGACGCCGCGCGTCGCGGCATCATCAGCAGTGAAACCGCCGAAGCGCGAGCCGCCGAGCTCGACACGGAAATCGTGGCAGCCGCGCTGCCGAACAAAGGAGCAAGCTGAGATGCGCATCTTGATCGCGGGCGCTGGCCGCGCTGGGCTCAGCGTCGCGGGCTACCTGACTAGTGCGGGTCATCTGGTCACGGTCATCGATCGGGACCCGTTGGTCTGCGCGCGGGTCAAAGATCAGCTGGGCATCGTCGCGCTGCTCGGGGACGCGGCGGATGCGGCCATTCTGGCCGAAGCGGAGGTTCGCCACGCGGAGGCCGTGGTGGCCATGCTGCACCGCGATGCGGACAACTTGGCGGTCGCTTCTCTGGCGAAACTGGCGCAGGTCCCGCGCCTGATGGTCCGCATGCGCGATCCCGAATATCGACCGGTTTATCTGGCCGCGGGCGTGACCCGAATCTTGTCCGAGACCGAAATCTTCATCGGCTCGCTGGCAGCTGCGATCGAGCATGAGGCGGTGCTTCACGCCATGCTGCTCGGCAATGGCGAGTCGGTCGCCTTCGAGATCTTGATTCCCGATACGAGCCGCGTGGTTGGCCGCAGCATCAGCGAGATCGCGGCCATGCCGGAGTTCCCCAAATCCTGCGTCTTTGCCGGCATCTACGCGCCGGACGGCTCGGTCCAAGGCCCACGCGGCGCGAGCGTGATCCGCGGCGGCATGACCGTGCTGATCGTGGCCCTGCGAAACGAAGTGAAGCAAACGCTCGCTCTGCTGATTGAAAAATAACCGGGCATCGTCTCGCGCCAGACCCTTTGCCGGTGGATATCAATGTCTGGCACGCGACATGTTTCGCAACGCGAAGAGCAACCGGGCGAGAGCTTTGCCCGTGGCGTTCAACGCCACTCGAGTGATACCGAAGCTGCGGCGAAGTGCCCCCTGAGGGTGAGGGCGCCACAGCGCTATCTTGGAAACATGCGAGAAACTCGGGGAAAGTGCTCGGCACGCGGCTTGCTCTAGTCCTGATCGTCAACAGACGGAAGAGCCGTCCGAAATCATCAAGGAGTAGTCATGAGCAACGATAGCAAGCGTGCAGAAGGTGCTGCTGAGGAGATCGGCGGCAAGATCAAGGGCGGGGTGGGCAAGCTGGTCGGTAGCGATCGCATGCAAGCCGAAGGCAAAGCGCGCGAGCTCGAAGGTAAGGCCAAGCAAGAAGCCGCCAAAGCAGCCGAGCGCGCCAAGGGCGGCGTCGAAAAGGCAGTGGGCGCCGTGAAGAACCGCGTCGGTGCGGCGATTGACAACGAGCGCCTCGAGGTCGAAGGGCGCGCCCAAGAGCTGCGCGGTGAGGATCGCCAGGACGCGAATCGCAAGAGCTGAGTTATCCGCTCTTTCAAGCAAAAAGGCGCACCGTGCGGCTCCCGCGCGGCGCGCCTTTTACTTTTTTTTGTGCGAAGCGAGCGGCTCAGCCGAGCGACTTGGCAGCTTCGATCACGTGCTCGGCGGTCATGCCGAGGGCCTTCATGACTTCACCGCCCGGCGCGGACATGCCGAAGCGATCGATACCGACCGTGATGCCGTCGAGGCCCACGTAGCCATGCCACGTGGCGGTGACGGTGGCCTCGATCGAAACGCGTTTGCGGCAGGCCTTGGGCAACACTTGCTCGCGGTACTCGGCTGACTGGCGGTCGAAGCGCGAGAAGCAGGGAATGCTCACCACGCGTGTGCCGCTGCCGAGCGTGTCGGCGGCCTTCAAAGCGTGTTGCAGCTCACTGCCCGCGGACAGCAAGATCAGTTTCAATTCGCTGGTTTCTTTGCGCGCGATGTAACCGCCCTTCAGGGCACCTTCGCGGCGAGTGGCGACCGGGATCTCGCTCAGCAGCGGCACGGCCTGGCGTGACAGTGCGAGCAGCGTTGGCCCATCGGTGCGGTCCAACGCAGCCGCGAACGCGCCCGCGGTCTCTTCCGGATCTGCGGGACGGATCACGTCAAGATTCGGGATTACGCGCAGACCGGGGATGGTCTCGACCGGTTCGTGCGTGGGGCCATCTTCACCCACGCCAATGCTGTCGTGCGTGAAGATGTAGATCACCGGCAAGTGGCTGAGCGCGGCTAGGCGGATCGACCCGCGGCAGTAGTCCGCGAAGACGAGGAAGGTGGCGCCGCTGGGTCGGAAGATGCCGTGACAGGCGATGCCGTTCAGGATGCCGCACATGCCGTGCTCGCGAATGCCGAAGCGGATGTTCCGACCGCTGCGGTGCCCCGGCGCAAAATCGTCGTCTCCCGCCTTCAGGTCACCGATGTAGTTGAGCGTCGAGCCGTACAGATCGGCGCTGCCACCGATCAGGAGCGGCAGCTTGGCGGCCAGCGGCTGAAGCACGTCCTGGCCCGCTTTGCGCGTCGCGACTTTGGTCGACTCGGGGAACTCCGGAATGGCCGCCAAGAGCTCGGCGACGGGCGGCGTCTTGCGTGCGGTGTCCTTGGCCAGCGTATGGAGCGAAGCGCTGGAGGTGCCGAGCAAGGTCGCCAAATCCGGGTTCTTGCTTTGCCAGGCCTTGAACGTGCCAAGCCAGGTTTCATAGGCCGCGTTTTGCGTTTGCTTGTGCTCTGCGAAGTAGCTCTGCACCTCGGGCGAGATGTAATACGGCGCGTCCGGCAGCCCGAGCCCTTTGCGCGCGGCGGCCGCGAACTTGGCTCCGCCTTCGCCGTGCGCCTTTTGCGTGCCGGCGACTTCGGGGATCCCCTTGCCGATCAGCGTTTTGGCGATGATCAACTGCGGTTTACCGCTGCCCGCCGCTTTGGCGCGCTCGAACGCGGCGTAGAACGTATCAAGCTCATGACCTTCGACGGTCTGCACGTCGAAGCCGATCGCCTCGAAGCGCTTGGCTGCGTCTTCGCTCTGGGTGGCGCTGGCCATGGCGTCGAGCGTCACGGCGTTCGAATCGTAAATCAGGATCAGGTTATCGAGCTTCTGGTGCCCAGCGACCGCGATCGCTTCCATCGCCACGCCTTCTTGCATGCAGCCGTCACCGGCGAGGCACACGATGTGGTGATCGAAGATGGTGTGCTCCTTGGTATTGAAGCGGGCCTCGGCCATCTTGGCGGAGATGGCCATGCCCACCGCGTTGGAGATGCCTTGGCCGAGCGGGCCGGTGGTGGTTTCGATCCCACTCGGCGCGTGCGTCAGCTCCGGGTGACCGGGCGTCTTCGAGCCCATTTGGCGGAAACGCTTGATCTCATCCAGCGGTACCTCGGCGTAGCCGGCGAGGCACAGCCAGGAGTACAAGAACATCGAGCCGTGGCCCGCAGACAGCACGAAGCGATCGCGGTTCAGCCACTCGGGATGATCGGGAGATTGCACCAGCGCGTGGCCGAACAGCACGGCGCCGATCTCGGCGCAGCCGAGCGGTAAGCCGAGGTGCCCACTTTGGCTGGCGTGCACCGCGTCGATCGCGAGACCTCGAGCGATGGTGGCGGCCTGGGCGAGTACGTCTTTTCGAAGCGTCATGGTGCGGGGAGAACTAACCCGAAGCGGCTCGCGCTTCACGCACTTTTGATGAAGCAGCCGTCCCCAAGTGGTTTCTGCGCGAGGGTCACCACTACGACGCGCAAATTTCACGATCATACGTGCGCAGTAACGCCAGCGCGACCGCGGCAATGACCGGCCCGATGATCAGTCCCAGCAGCCCGAACACCTCGATTCCGCCGAACAGCGAAATGAAAGTGAGCAGGGTGGGTACGTGACCGTGTCCGCCGACGAGCAAGGGCCTGATCACGTAGTCCGACAGACCCACCACGACCAGCCCGCCCCAAAGCAGCGTGAAAACCCCGGCGCCCAGCCGCTCCGAGATGATCAGGCTGATCCCCACCGGCAGCCAGACCAAGAGCGTGCCGACTGCCGGCACCAAGGAGCAGATTGCCGTCAGCGTGGCCAGCAGAGCGACGTCGTAAACTCCGGCGATGGCATAACCAATGCTGGCCAAGACGCCTTGCGCGACGCCCGTCAGCATCGTGCCGATGAAGACCTCTTTGCCGACCTTCTGAAACTCCCACATCACCACGCGGGTGTGCTTCGGGTGAAGCGGTAGCATGCGTTCGGCGCGCGACAAGATCTCCGGCCAGTGTCGCAGCACGAAAAAAGTGGTCATCACGGTGAAAAACAGGGTCAACGCCCCGCCCAACGTGGCGCCCGCGATGACGCCGAGGGATTGCGCCAGACGCGTCGCTGCGTCCTCCGCGAAGGCTTGCACACGCTCGGTCAGATTGAGCGGACCAAACGGCAGCGTAACGGTGAGCTTTTCGATCTGCTTCATCAGATTGAGGTACGCGCCCCGGGGTTGAAACCCGGCCGCGAGCCGCTGCGCCGCAGTCGCCGCGCGAATCACCACGAAGTACAGGATGCCGAAGAGGCCCCCCAATATCGCCAAGCCGGAGACCGAGGCGAGCGCGGCCGCCAGCAACGTGGGGCGCTTCCAACGCAAGATCAGCCGCTCGTAGGTGCCGAGCAACGAAAACGCGAGCAGCGTGCCCAAAAACAAACCCGAAGACACCGGCGCGGCCAGCGCTACCAACGCTCCGACCGCGACCAACGCCGAAATGCCGAGCGCCCGTCGCTGCCCAGGCGTGGACGGCGAACTCCGCGGAGGGTCGGGCATGATGCTCATGAGAAGCGCGTGTCCTTCAGTGTTGCGATTGGCAGGTGAAGCATTCACTGCCCGTGCCCGTGCAGCCATCGCGCACGACGCAGCTGCCGAGCTTTCCCGGCAAAAATTCGCAGCTATCGCCGAACTTGGTGCAGGCTGGAAGGCTTGCATGAGCCTGGTCGTGAGTTCCGCCTGGACAGCCCGTGACGCTCAGCAGCACTAGGATCAGAGGCGAGAGGGAACGCATCGCAACCGTGAGCCTATCACGTTCAGTTGAACAATTCGGACACCGAGCGCCCATCGTGAATATGGGTGATGGCCGTCGCGATCTGAGGCGCGAGCGACAACACCTCGATCTTGGGCGAGCGCTTTGCGGGCGGGATCGGGATCGTGTTCGTCACCAGCAGGCGGGTCAGACGCGAGGCCGCGAGGCGCTCGACGGCTTTGCCGGACAGCACCGGGTGAATGATGGCGGCCGAAACCGAGCGCGCGCCGTGCTCGAGCAGGAACTCGGTGGCGCTGAAGATGGTGCCGCCTGTGGCGATTTCGTCGTCCACCAGCAGGCAATCTTTGCCTGCGACGTCACCGATGATGTAGGCGGCGCGCGCGTTCTCGTCGTCGCCAGTGCGGCGCTTGTCGATGAAGGCGAGGGGAAGATGCAGGCGTTGCGCGAAGCGGCCCGCGTCTTTGGCCTCGCCGACATCCGCCGCGACCACGACCGTGTTCGAGATGTCGTCTTGCGCGAGTCGATCACAGATCGCTGGCACGGCGGTGAGTTGATCGGACGGGTTCGAGAAGAAACCTTGGATCTGCGGCGAATGCAGGTCGATGGTGAGCACGCGGTTGGCGCCCGAGGTCAGCAGCAGATCGGCCATCAAGCGAGCCGTGATGGAAATACGCGGTTCGTCTTTCTTGTCGCTGCGTGCGTAGGGAAAATACGGGATCACCGCGGTGACGCGCTGCGCAGAAGCGTGGCGGAGCGCGTCGAGCATGATCAACAGCTCCATCACGTGCTCCGAGAGCGGTGAGCACGCGGTTTGCACCACGAATACGTCTTGCTCGCGCACGTTCTCGTCGATTTTGATCTTCAGGTTCTCGTTCGAGAAGCGGACCGTGTGCGAACGACCGAGCGGGATCGCGAGATGGTGGCAGATTTCCGCAGCCAGCTCGGGGTGCGAGGCACCGGCAAATACTTTGAGATTGCTGGGGGTTCCGCTCATGCGGCGTTTTCTACCGTACGCGATTGTGGTTCGGGAACAAATCGCCAAAAACGCGCCTTTGGTGGGCGTTTTTTGCGGGGTGCGCTAGGTTTGAAGAGAAGGAACTCGCCCCATGAGCCGATGGTCGATGCTACCGCTGCTTTGCGCCCTCGCGAGCGTTGCGCTGCCAAACACGGCGTTCGCACAACACAGCTTTAGCGGCGGCCGCAGCGGCGGTGGTGGTGGCCATTTCTCGGGTGGCAGCTCCGGCGGTGGGCACTACGGCGGCGGTGGGCACTACGGCGGCGGCGGGCACTACGGCGGCGGTGGCCACTACGGCGGCGGCCACTACGGCGGCTCGCATTACTATGGCGGTTCGCACTACGGCGGCGTTCACGTGGGCGTGGGCGTGGGCGGGCACTACGGTTACGGCTACGGTGGTGGTCGCTACTACGGTGGCTACGTGGGAGGGCATTACTACGGCGGCCCCGGCTACGTCGGTCACGCGCACGTGATCTATCCCGGAGGTGGGTACTACGGTCATCCGTATTGGGGACGCGGCTATTGGGGTTGGTACGGCAGTTCTTGGGTTTGGATCGGCGGTCCGTGGTGGACGACGCCGGCTTACCCGGGTTGGGTTTGGATTGCACCGCAATGGGTTTGGGACGGCTCACAATGGGTCTGGCAGGGGGGCTATTGGACTCCCGCCGGTTGATGCTGCTGTTTGCGGCGTGCGCGTCTTTCGCGGGCACGGCCGCGGCTGATTCGCCGCAGCAAGTCGCTGACTGCGCGTCGGTCAGCGCGAGTGCGCGCTTCATGCCACCCGGTTATGCACACGTGGTGACATTGAACAACGCTTGCTCGCGACCAGTATCCTGCGAGGTGTGGACCGACGTCGATCCCTCACCGCACCTCACTTTGCAAGCGAAGCCCGGCACTAGTGCGGAAGTCATCGTACGCCGCGGCTCACCCGCGACCGAGGTGCACGCCGGCAAGGTGTGCCGCTTCACGCCCTGAGAGCAGAGGTGCAGAGCCGCCAGCGCATTTCTGCGAGGGCGCGCTCAGTGTTCGCTGATCGCCGGCGGTGGCGAAGAACCCGGTGTATCGCGCACGAAATGGCGGATCACGTGCAGGATGCGCGCGTCGACGGCGGCTTGAGTTTCGCCCGACTCCTTGAGTTGGGCTTTGGTGACTTGAAGCGAATGATCTCCGGCGTCCACCACGAACAGCTTGCTCCGCACCTTCATCTTTTGGCGCACTTGGCTGAGCCGTTCGAGCGGGCACATGGGATCGCGCGTGCCTTGCACGAATAAGATCGGCGTTTCGAGCTCGAGTAGCACCTGGTCGCGGACTTTGGCTGAGTTGCCCGCGGCGACCAGGGGGTAGCCCAGGCAGATCAGCTTGGACACGGGGTGTTCGAGCGCGGCGTGGCAGCCGATGCGTGAGCCCATGCTCTTGCCAATCAAGATCAGGTCGTGCTCGGGGTGACGCGCTTGGGCGTCGTTGATCGCGGCCAAGTGAGCCCGAATCAAGACCGGTTGCGGATCGGGCGCGCGCCTTTTGCCCTGCATGTACGGATAGTCGAAGGCTTCGACCACGCCGAGCGTGCCGAGGAGCGCGGCCCACGCTTGCATCCAAGGGTGTGATGAGGGCGCCCCCGCGCCATGCGCAAACACGAATAACAGCGGCGCCACGCTCCCATTGTCGCTAACCTGGCGGAGTGGTCAAGGCAGGCGGCAGTTTGGACGACGGCCGCCGCTCAGCGCGGGTGGGCCTCGTGGCTGATCTCGAGCATTACGACAAGGTGATGCTCCGAGCGCTGTCGGAAGCACGTGTGTCGGTTTGGATCGGCACGGCCAACGTGAAGGACATCCGGCTCGAGGCCCCGGTGGGCACGCGAGCCCGGGCGCGCGGCCAATACTTGTCGATTACCGAACGGCTCACCGAGCTCGTTCGGCGCAAAGTCGAAGTGCGCATCTTGCACGGCGCGTTGCCTTCGCGACCCTTTCGTGAGTCGTTGGCGAAGAGCCCCGAACTGTGTGCGCCGCGCTTTCAGATGCGCCATTGTCCGCGCGTGCATTTGAAGATGATCGCGGTCGACGGTTCGTATCTGTATTTGGGCAGCGCCAACTTCACTGGCGCGGGGCTCGGTGCCAAGGGGGAGGGGCGGCGCAATTTCGAGCTCGGCATCAGCACGGACGACGACGTACTGCTCGACGCCGCGCAGGCGCGCTTCGATCGCATCTGGCGCGGTCGCGAATGCGGAAACTGCCGGCTCCGCGCCGAGTGTCCGGGTCCGCTCGATATGCTGCGCTGAAGTTGCAGCTTCTTTCAGTGCCGCGCGGGCTGCTCGCATCTGCTAAGACTGCGCCCCATGCCGATGCGCCGTTCGTTTGCCAGCTTTGCCGTGATCTTGGCTGTGTCCCTGCTGGGTTGCCACAAAAAGCCCGATCCGAAGCTGGTTTACGTCAGCGCCGAAGGCAGCGGGGAGATCATCGTGGTCGATCCCGAGTTTGCCTCGGTGTTGGCTCGCATTCCGGTCGGCAAACGGCCGCGCGGGTTGAAGATCTCCGCTGATGGCCGCTACTTGTACGTCGCGTTGTCTGGTTCGCCGCGGGGCGGGCCGAACATGGACGAATCGAAGCTGCCCCCGGCGGATCGCTCCGCCGACGGCATTGGCGTGGTCGACCTCGTGGAACGCAAGCTCGTGCGCACGCTGCCCAGCGGCCAAGACCCGGAAACATTCGATCTCTCGAAGGACGGCAAGACCCTGTACGTCTCGAACGAAGAGACGGCCGAGCTCAGCGTGCTCGATCTGGAGAGCGGGAAGATCGTTCACCGCGTGCCGGTCGGCAAAGAGCCCGAAGGCGTCACCGTGCGTCCCGACGGCAAGGCCGTGTACGTGACCTCGGAACAAGACAGCAAAGTGACGGCCATCGACACCACCAGCTTCGCCGTCATCGCCGATATCCCCGTCGGCATGCGCCCGCGCGGAATCGCCTTCAGCAAAGATGGCAGCGTGGGCTTCGTCAGCAACGAATTCGGCGGCACGCTCACCGCGTTCGACCCGCGCACGAACAAAGTCCTAGCCACGGTGCCGATCGAAGCCAAAACGCCGGCCGGTCAGCGTCCGATGGGTCTCGCATTCTCCCCGGATGACACGCAGCTTTTCGTCTCGACCGGGCGCGGCGGAGGCGTCGCAGTGGTGGACGTGGCCAAGCGCGACTTCGACCACCTGATCGACGCCGTCGGTGCTCGCCCTTGGGGCATCGCCATGGCCGCCGACGGCAAACACATCTTCACCGCCAATGGTCCCCTCCGATGATCTGAGCATCGTGGACGTCGCGAGCAGCAAGCTCGAGAAAAAAGTGCAACTCGGCGGCCTACCCTGGGGCGCGGTCACCGGCGGCGGTTGAATCAGCCAAGGGTTTGGGGGCCACGAGGAAACGTGCGCGCTCAGCGTGAGACTCCGCCGCTGTGGCCAACTTGCTGATGTCTATTAGCGCGCGGCGGCCACGCCTGCCCAGCACTTCGGGACCGAAGCTCCGCGGTGCGCTTTTCCCGCACCAGGGCAGGCCCATCGAGCGGGTGATCAATGTCCGGCGCCCGACATGGATCTTTTGCGTGAGGGAGCGAGCAGCGCGTGGAATACGCCGCGCTTGGTCGTTCGGCTGAACTGCAAATGGCCGCGAACGGCGGCGCGTGCTCTGAGACGCCGAAGGCTCTGACGGCCGCGCGCGCCGCGTGACCATCAACAAATCCAAGACCTCAGTCTGCGATCACTGCGGGCAGGTCTTGATGCTCGTGATCCAGTCGCCGATCAGCTTCACGCCCGCGGTGTGAATTGCATACGTGCCGATCTGCGGCATGCGGCCTTCATCCTCGACCGCGTTCATCCGCAGCCAGGTGATCGATTGCGACGGGTTGGTGGGTGTGAGCAGGGTCGCGGTCGGTACACCTTGATCACCTTTGACGGGCGGCGCGTTGCACAGGTTGGTTTGCTTCAGCGTCTTGTCGAGCCGCAGATCGATGTTCACCATGCCCAGGTCGAGGTCATCCGGGCGATGGCAAAACGCGCAATTGGCGTGCATGTACGAACGCGCTTGTGCGTCGAGTGCGGCATCATCCACGGGGGTAGTGCTCAGAGGCGTGACGAGCGCGGCTTGGTACGGGGCCGCGGGAGGCGTATCGAACAGGTTCTTGGCTTTGAAGGCATCAATTTGATTTGACGTGCCGACCGTGCGATTGAGCTGCCGGGTCTCGGGGCCGAGGGTCCCGCCGCCAGCGGAGTTGTGGCACTTCATACAATCCGTCCGGTTCGGGTACGTCCACGAGACCATGCCTGACCCGCTGTCGACCATGATCCGGCGGCGCTCGTCCGGTACGACCGTGGCTTCAGTCTGCGCAACATCCCACTGGTAGGAGTAGCCGACCCAGGTTTGCTCGTCGTGGCGGACGAACAAGCGTGTTTCGACCAGCTTGCTATTGAACAGGAAATTTTTGAGCATAACGGTGCCGACTGGGAAAACCCATTTACCATTGTCGGCTGAGTCGAGGCATTCGGCCGGCGTGGTCGCGCAATCCTTGATGTGGATGGTTTTGCCCGCGGGGATGACGAAGCCGCGTTGCTTGTCAGCGGAGTCCGACCAGAGTGGACTGTTCACCTCATACGGGATCACGCGGTCGGCGAATTTGGTCGTATCGGTTGGGCTCATGCAGCCGGTAAGGCTCAGCTTTTCGAGCGGAGCGTCGACCGCGGTCGGGGGAGTGCACGCGCCGAGCGCGGGTTGACCAGCGGCGCCGGCGCCGGCGCTGCCGCTGCTGCCCGAGCTGCCACTGTTGCCGGCCGCTCCCGCACTGCCGCCACCTGCACCGCCCGCAGAAATACCGGCACTTCCGGCCGGTCCGGCGCCAGCTGCTGGTGCACCAGCGGAGCCCGCACTTGCGCCTACACTCGGTGCGTCCGTGCTCCCGCAGGACGGGAGCGCAATGATCGAGCCGAGCAGGAGTGCCACGGAGCCAAGCGAACACCCGCTTCGCAAGTGTTGGTTCATGGTCCCAAACTAGCCATCGCTGAAGCTCGCCTTCAATGTCTATTTTGTCGAATGCCGCGCAACTTTTGTGACCCGTTCTCCGCGCATGGTGAACGAACCGCGCGGTGAGAGTGTCAAGACGTGATCAATCTCACGCTGCGGGTGCTGCGTTAAAACCTCGCTGGATGCCCTTGATTTGCTCGATGATGAGTTGACCGTCGCGCGCTTCGAAGGCAGTGTTTGTCTCCAATTTCGCGCTCCTTCAGCGCTCGTTGCTTACGTCTGGCGCAACAGGATGCGCCACCAGAAAGAAAGTGGGTTGCCGTGACTGAACGTCTCCATCGCACGAAGCCGGCTCGCGCCGTGCGCTTCAACCGCCTCAACCAGGGGCTTGGTCTCGTTGCGTGTGCAGCCGGCCTGCTCGGTGTGACTCAAGGCTGCGGCTCGAGTGATAGCGGCTCGGGCAACCCCGCGGGGGCCAGTAGCGTTGCAGGTGCGAACCCCGGCGCTGGCAGCGCGGGCACGCCGGTTGGAACCGCTGGCAGGCCGGGCACCGCTGGCGGTAGCGCTAGCGCCGGCACCGGCTCTGGAACTGGCGGAGCTTCCGGCGGGGCTTCTCCCGGTGGTGGTGCGCCCAGTACGGCTGGTACCGGTTCCTCGACCGCGGGAGCAGCGGGTAGCGTTCCTGCTGCCGGTGCCGGCGGCGCCCCCCCAGGCAACACGTCCGACAACGTGCTGGAGCGCAACAACAACCCTTCGCGCGATGGCCTCTTCGTGCAAGCCAAGTTCACCAAGACCGCCATCGCGACGATGACCCCCGACGCGACGTTCAACACGGGTGCGAAGTTCACCGGCAATATGTGGGCTTCGCCGCTGTACTTGGCACCCGCAAGCACGGGCGGCAAAGGTCTATTTTTCGCGGTCACCACCAGCAATGACGTGATCGCGTTCGACGAAACCAGCGGCGCGCCCGTGTGGACGAAGAACATCGGCACGCCGGCCACCGCGAACGGCGTCAGCTGCGGCAACATTCACCCACTCGGCATCATCAGTACGCCCGTGATCGACGCCGCAACGCGCACCATTTACGTCGCTGGCGCCGTGGGCGATGGCACCGCCATCCAAAAACACGTGATCACCGCCTACAACGCCGATGACGGCTCGGCGAAAGCGGGCTGGCCCGTGGATGCAGTGGGCACAACCTCGGGCAGCGTGACCTTCACTGCGCCGCCGCAGAATCAGCGCAGCGCACTGTCGCTCGTGGGTGGCAAACTGTACGTCGGGTACGGCGGCCACATCGGCGATTGCGGGCCGTATCACGGTTGGATCATCGCGGTGGACACCACCGACCCAACCAAGAAAGCGGGCTGGGCCACGCTCGGCCAAGGCGAAGCGATCTGGGCTGCGGGTGGCTGGGCGTCCGATGGCACGTCCATCTTCCCGGTCACTGGCAACCACACCGGCAGCACCGGTGGTGATTCCCGCACGACCTCGGACAGCGAGCAGGTCGTGCGCCTGACCGGCATGGCCACCTTCACGCGCAACGATCAAAATCTGTACTTCCCGACCGCGTGGAAGACGATGGACTCGGCGGACTCCGATTTGGGCGGCAGCAACTCGGTCTTGCTGTCAGTGGCTGGGGCCACGCCCTCCACCCTGCTCGCAACGGTCGCCAAAGACGGCAACATGTTCCTGCTCAATCCCACCAACTTGGGCGGGATGGCGGGGCACGTGTTGACCTTCAAGGTGAGCACCGGTGGCGCGATGGCGGTCAAGACCTCACCGACCGCGTACAAGACGGCCAAGGGCACGCACTACGTGTTCTCGACCGACTCGGGCGCGGTATGCCCGGGTGGTGCGGGCGGCAAATCGATCGTCTCCGTGCTGCTGACGGCCGGTACCGACGGCAAGCCCACCGCGACCTCCGAGTGGTGCGCCCCGCTGACCGGCGCGGTGACCGCGCCGATCTCGACCACGACGGATGGCACTGCGAATGCGACGGTTTGGTTCGTCGATAGCGGCAAGCTCACCGCCGTGGATGGCGATGACGGAACGATGAAGCTATTTACCAGCACCGACACCTGTTCGGGCGTGCGCCAGTGGACTTCGCCGATCGCAACCAAAGGTCGCATCGTCGTCGGCGGTGACAATCACTTGTGCTCCTGGTCCGTCAAGTGACGGTCTGAGCGAGTCGCCGCCATGCGCGGCGCTCGCTCAACGCAGGTATGCCAGCCGGAAGAACTGCGCCCGGCTGGCGACGCCGCACTTGGCGTAAATCTGGGTCACGTGCTGGCGAATCGTCTTCGGGCTGTTGTTCTCGCGCGCGGCGATTTCACTGCTCGACAAGCCATCGAGCAGCAGCCGCGCGACCGTCAGTTCTTTGTCCGTGAGTTGCGCGCGGGTCAGGATCTCTTCCACGGCGTGGTTGAACGGCACGGCGTTCTTCAGCACGCGCTCGATCACTTCCAGCAGCTTGGGCGCGCGAAAGGGCTTCTCGAGAAAATGCGCCGCGCCTTCGTTGAGCGCGATCTTGAGCTTTTCGACGTCCGCGTAGGCGGTGATGATCACGACGGGGGCGCGCACGCCCTCCTTGCGAAGCGCGGTCATCAACTCGAGCCCACCCAGGCTGTCCGTGCCGAGCACCACGTCGGTGACGACGAGGTCAATCGTGCTCGCGGCATTGGCTGCGTTCAGCGCTTCGGCTGCATTGGCTGCTGTGAGGGCGGCGTAGCCGGCGCGCTCGAGCGCGCGACCCAGGAGCTCACGGGTGTCGAACTCGTCTTCGACCAGCAAGATCGTCTTGCGCGTGCTCATGGGCGGCCTGAAAGCGGGAGCTCGAGACGAAACGATTTGGCAGCGGCGGGGTCGAGCGAAAGTTCACCGTGCATGGCGCGAGCGAGCGCGCGCGCGATCGGTAGCCCCAAGCCCAAGCCGTGGCTCTTGGTCGTGCGCAGCGGATCGAACAGGGTGGCGCGCACGCTCGGGTCCAGGGCAGGGCCGTCATCGACGACGTGGACGACGGCGCGGCCGGCTTCGGTGCTGAGTGTCATGGTCACCACGCCGCCCTGCGCCGCGCGCAACGAGTGCAAGCTGTTGTCGAGCAGGTTCTCCAAGATCGCGCGCAAATAGCCGGGATCGGCGCTGATCATCACTTGCGTGGGACATTCAGCGCGGACGAGCACGGCCGTTTCGCCCAGCGCGCTCACGTCCGCCGCGAGCGAGCCGAGCAAGCGGTCGAGGGCGATCGGCTGCGCTTCCGGCTCACCACTGCCTTGCATCGAGCGCAGCGTTTCCAAGTGCGCGAGGGCGCGCCGCACCTGGGCGTGCGCGCGCTCCACGAGCTCGGCGCGCTGCGTGCTGTCGTCCGCGCAGGCTTGATATTCATCGAGCAGTAGGCCAAGTGCATGCAGCGGATTGTTCAACTCGTGCAGGACAGCGGCGGCCAGCACCCAAACCGCTTGGTCGCGCTCCACCTTCAGGAGCCTCGCGCGCAGCGCTTCAGCGCGCCCCGCCGCCTCTTCCGCTGCCGAGAGGCGTGCGCGCAAACGGAGCTGGTAGACGGACAGGCCGATCAGCCCGCCCGCCAAAACAGGGATCAGGTGGTCGATCAGGTAATGTGCGCTGGCGAGCGGCCCGGTGAGCGTGCCGGCGCTGAGCTTGGCTTCCGAGACCAGATCGAAGCCGACGTAGATCGCTCCGGCGAGCACTCCGAGAAGCACGTAGCTAGCGAGCGGCCATTCCTGACGTGGGGACACGAAAACTCCTGGAAATTCATAGCATGTCGCTCAGCGGGCGGCGGCATCCGACACTTGCCGGATACCGCGCTCGGCCCACGCCAGATAGCGTTCTGCCTATGGTTCGCCTGCGACATCTCCTCTTGGGCTTTGGGATCGTGCTTTTGACCGCGTGCGGCAGCGATGCAAACGACGGTGCCCCCGGCGGATCGGGCGGATCCGGGGCATCGGGCGGATCCGAGCCGTCCGCGGATGCCGGCGCCTCCGGCGCAAGTAACGACGGCGATGACGATGATGATGATGATGACAACCCCAGTGGCAACTGCATTCCAGACGATCAGGATGGCGTGGTCGGTGGCAAGAACACGGTCAAGCTTTATGTCACCGACACGGGCTTCAACGTCGGGACCCAGGACTCCGGTCAGCGGAACATTGCCGTTCAGAATCGCGCCAACGTCGCGCTCACCCTCACCAACGTCGGCACCAGACCGCATGGCTTTACCATCGCTTGTCGGCCAACCGATTTGCCCGCGGAGTGTAACCAGCCGACGTCGTGCTTTCCGACCGCAGCCAACGTTGCCGCGCTTCAGCCCGGCGATGCCGTGACCGTCATGTTCCAAACCCCGGTGGTCGAAGGTGAATACCAATTCACTTCGGATGAACCGGGCGATGAGGCATTGATCGGCGAATTCGTGTTGATGTGACACCGCGCGCGCTTCGTCAATCGACCTGGGCACTCACGTTGGCTTACGGGCTGTCAGCGCGCGTCGCGCACGCGGAACTGACCGTGGCCGAGCCGGAGTCCCCGGTCGAAGTCGCCGTCCCAGCGGGCGCTCCCGCGATCGAAGTCCAGGTGATCCTGAGCCTGGTGATCGACGAGCAGGGAGCAGTCGAATCGGCGATCGTGAGTTCCCATCTGCCGCTCGACGCTCCAGCGGCGTTCGACGACGCGGCGCTCGAGGCCATCCGCAAAGTGCCTTTTCGTCCGTCGCTCCGCGACGGCAAAGCACTCCGCTCGCGCATCGAATACATCGTCGTCTTCCACGCTCCGCCCGCTCCCCCGGTGCCCGCTCCCGCGCCCGTGCCCGCTCCTCCTGCGCCCATCGTCAATCCGTCGCCCGTCAATAGCGACGAACAGGATGAAGACTACGCCCTCACTATCGAAGTGCGGGGCACGAGCTGGTCCGCGCCTCGCGGCGTCGGCGACATTCGCATCAAGCGCGAGTTGCTGGATGCTGCTCCGCATCAACAAACCAGCGAAATGCTGGCGGCAGCGCCGGGTTTCTTCGTCGATCACGAGGACGGTGAGGGCCTGGGCAATGACGTGTATTTGCGCGGCTTCGATCTCGATCACGGCTCGGGCATCGAGATGCGCGTCGGCAACGTGCCGATCAACAGCCCGGTCCATGTGCAAGGGCAGGGCTACGCCGACGCCAACTTCATCATCCCCGAGGTGGTGCGCAGCATTCGCGTGCTCGAAGGGCCGTACGATCCGCGCCAGGGCGACACCGCCATCGTGGGCAGTGCGTACTTCGACTTGGGCGTAACGGAGCGCAAGAACGAGCTCAAGGCCAGCTACGGTTCGTTCAACCAAGCGCGCATCGTCGGCGTGGTTGCGCCTGAGGGGCTCGATGATCAAACCTTTGCCGCGTTCTCGCTGCGCAAGAGCGACGGCTTTGGTTCGCGGCGCGCCTCGCAGTCGGCCACGATGAACGCACAATACGGCTTGGATTTGGGCCCTGACAGCCACTTACGCTTGCTGGCTACGGCCTATGGGGCACGCTCCGAATTCGCCGGAGTGTTACGTCAGAGCGACGTGGATTCAGGCCAAATCGGCTTCTACGACCGTTACCCGTACTTTACGGACAATCAGGGCGTGCAGTCTTCGCGCGTGATCGTGAGCGCCGACTTCGACACCGTGACCGCGAGCGGCACCCATTTCGAGCTCGCGCCCTGGGCCATGTGGACCAACTTCATTGCCCGTGAAAACTACACCGGTAACATTCTGAGCTCTGCGATCGACCCCGACACCGCTGGCGGCGCGGGAGATCTCTGGGAGACGACCAATCGCGAATCGGCGGTTGGCGTGGTCTCGCGGCTGCACGCCGCGCCGATGCGCATGGCGAGGTTCATCGAGCTGAGCGTCGAGCCCGGGGTCAACGTGCGTCTCGGACACACCGATCAAACCAAGAGCTTGGTTAACCCGGACACGCTGGCCGTCTGGGATCGTCGACTGAATGCAGGGCTCGATACCTTGGACGTGGGAGCGTATTTCGATGCCAGCCTTCGACTTTGGAAACATGCGCGATTGTCCGGCGGCGTGCGAGCGGATCTGCTGAGCGTGTCAGTGAACAATCGCCTGGGCTACGACGTGCCCGCGAGTCAGGTCGTGCCTGGCGCGCTGCCCGGTTCGAACCGCACGGCGCAAGGTGTGGTCATCAGTCCGCGCGTGACGGCGGAATACGATTTCTTGCCGCAGCTGACGGGCGTGTTTTCGTACGGCGAAGGCTTCCGTTCGCTGCAAGCGACGGCCAACGTCGCGACCTCCGACGGTATCTCCGGCGAGGGGCCCAGTATCAAAGAGGGCGGAAAGCCATATTCCAAGGTGCGGTCATATGAAGTGGGGCTGCGCGCGAAGAGCCGCGGCGAACGCTTCAGCGCGACGCTCTCGGCGTTCGAAACGCACGTCGCCAACGAGCTCGTGTTCGAAGCGACTTCGGGAGGCTTCTCGACCGAAGGCGCGAGCATTCGGCGCGGAATGGTGGGCTCGGTGGTGGCCAAGCCGCTCACCTGGCTGGTCGCTTCACTCGCAGGTTCGCTGTCGCAATCGACGTTCACCACGTTGGCGCCGGGTATTTCCCACTACGTGCCCAACATTCCCCCGTTTTTGTTTCGCGCTGACGTGAGCGCGCATCACGCTCTCGGTTCAGTGCGAGGCAAGCCGCTCGCGGGGCGGCTCGGGCTGGGTTACACCTTTTTGGCCGGGAGGCATCTGACCGACAAGATCGTCGGTCCAGCCGATCACATCCTCAACGGCCACGCCGCGCTGCGCTACGGGCAATTCGAGCTCGGCCTCGAGGGGTATAACTTGCTCGCTCGGCGCTACGCGGACGATCGCGAGTATTACGTCTCGAATTGGAGCCTGCAGCCAGGTACGCCGTTGGCTTCGTCGGCCGTGCATATGAGCGCGGCTCCGCCCTTGACCGTGCTCGGGACACTGGCTGTTTTCTTCTAAATGTGTGCTGCCAACGGAAGCGTCGTGGTGGGCGGCCCGGGCTGAGGCGAAAGCCCTCGATCCTCCGGGCAATTCCGAATGGTTTCAAAAAGTTATCGCGCGCGCCGAGCTTGACCGGTGGGGCCGTCGAAGCTATTTTTGAGCACGAAGGCCGCTTGGTTTTCGACCCTTGAAAGGACTGAACATCATGAACTGGGAAACGCCGAGCTTCGAAGAGATCGACATGAGCGCAGAGATTGGATCGTATCAGGGAGAAGACGACAACGGCCTGTGAGCAGCGTCGCTCGTTGCACCGCCGCTTCTTCCCGTGTCGGGTTTGCTGAGCGGCGGTACGGAGGAGGAACGTGTTAATTCGTGTTTTGGGCTCCGCAGCGGGAGGTGGCTTTCCGCAGTGGAACTGCGGTTGCCCGAATTGCGTTGGCGTACGGCGCGGCAGCATCCGCGCGGTGGCCCGAACGCAAGAGTCGGTAGCCGTGAGCGCCGACGGCGACTCGTGGTTCTTGCTCAACGCATCGCCGGAAATCCGGCAGCAGATCGAGAGCTTCAGCAAGCTGCATCCGCGTGCGCAGCGCGATACGCCGATCCAAGGCATCGTGCTGACCAACGGGGACTTGGATCACGCGCTTGGCTTGTTGTCGCTGCGTGAGTCGCAGCCGCTAGCGCTGTACTCGACCGAGCGTGTGCATACGGGTTTCAGTGAAGGCAACGTGCTCTATCGCACGCTGCAACGCTTCGAGGGCCAGGTCCGGCTGCACCCGCTCGAGCTCGATGCTGCCGAGCAACCGCTCCGTCTCCTGAATGGCAGTGCGAGCGGGCTCAGCATGCGGGCCTTCGCCGCTCCCGGGAAAGCGGCGCTCCACCTCGATCAGTCGAACCCCGATCCGGCCGACAATATCGGCGTGTTGATCCGGGACGAACACACCGGCAAGCGCCTGGCGTACATTCCGGCGGCGGGCGCCAGTTCCGCGGAGCTCGTGGGGGCCGCGTCGTCGGCGGACGCGGTGTTCTTCGACGGCACGTTTTGGTCGAGTGATGAGCTAATCGCGCTGGGCGCCTCGACGCGCCGGGCGGAAGACATGGCGCATTGGCCGATCGGTGGCCCGGAAGGCAGCTTGCGCTTTCTGCGTAGCTTGCCCGCGGCGCGGCGCATATTGATCCACATCAATAATACCAACCCCATGCTGCGGGAGGACTCGGCCGAACGCGCCTTGGTGCACGCGGCTGGCGTCGAAGTCGCGTTCGATGGCATGGAGCTCGAGCTGTGAGCGAGCGCGCGCCACTGCCGCCCGGCGAGTTCATCGAATGGCTGCGGCGTGAGGGGGCTAGTCGCTATCACGACCGACACCTCGTGCACGTGCTGATGCACCAGGGCAAACTGAGCAGAGAACAGCTCCAGCAATGGGTGCTCAACCGCTACTATTATCAGACGCGGATCCCGATCAAAGACGCGCTGATTTTGTCGAAGTCGGAAGATCCCGCGTTTCGGCGCGCTTGGATCCGGCGGATTCACGATCACGATGGCGACGCGCCGGGTGAGGGTGGGCTCGCGCTCTGGCTGCGCTTGGCCGAGGGCGTGGGGCTTTCGCGTGCCGAGGTCGAAGGCTTGGGCTCGGTGCTGCCCGGCGTGAAGTTCGCCTGTGACGCCTACGTCAGCTTGGTGCGCGAACGCAGCTTGCTCGAAGCCGTCGCCTCCTCGCTGACTGAGTTCTTCGCGCCAGATTTGATGAGCCGTCGCATCCAAGCCTGGCAAGAGCACTACCCGTGGGTGGATGCGGACATGCTGGCTTATTTCCGCGCGCGCGTGCCGCGGGCGCGCGTTGATTCCGAAGAGGCCATTGCTTTCGTGGTCGCGCAAGCCACCACGTTCGACTTGCAGGAGCGCTGCGTCGCGGCGCTGATCCGCAAGACGGAGATCTTGTGGCATCTACTCGATTGCGTGCAGGCCGCCTACATTCCAGGTCCTTCGGGGGCTGCATGAACGCAGAGGCGCTGAGCCTCGAGTTGAAGCCGAAGCTGGCCGCGAAGACCAAGCTGCGCCTGGACCCGAAGACCGGCAAATATATCCTGCTTTACCCGGAAAAAGGCCTGCTCCTGAACCCGACCGGCGCGGCCATTTTGCAGCGCTGCGATGGCCAGCAAGCGCTCTCGGCCATCATCGCCGCGCTGGCTCTGGAGTTTCACAGTGATGTGGACGTGCTGCGCGTCGAGGTGCTCACTTTCGTGCAGGGCCTGCTCGACCGAGGCCTGCTGCGGGCTGAGCCGTGACCACGGAAGATCGCCTGTACACGCTGATCGCCGAGCTGACCTACCTGTGTCCGCTACGCTGCGTGTATTGCTCGAACCCGACCAACCTGGCGGCTCACCCGGATCGCTTGAGCACGGCTGATTGGCTACGCGTCTTCAAGCAGGCGGCGGAGCTCGGCGCATTGCAGCTCAATTTGAGCGGCGGCGAACCGCTCTTGCGCCGTGATCTCGAGGAGTTGGTGGCGGGCGCTCATGCGCTCGATTTCTACAGTAACCTGATCACGAGCGGGCTACCCCTGACGCGCGAACGCTTGCTGCGCCTGAAAGAAGCCGGACTCAGTAGCGTCCAGGTATCGATCCAAGACAGCGTGCCCGCTGAGTCCGACCGCATCGCCGGGCGCGAGTCCTTCGAGCAAAAGCTTACGGTCGCACGCTGGGTCAAAGAGCTCGACCTGCCTCTGACCTTGAACGTGGTGCTGCACCGGAAAAATCTCGGGCGAATTGCCGAAATCATCGCGCTCGCCGAGAGTTTGAAGGTCGATCGCTTGGAGCTCGCCAACACCCAATACCTGGCTTGGGCGCTCGAGAACCGCAACGCGCTGCTGCCGAGCCAGGCCCAGCTCGACGCCGCGCGCGAAATTGCCAAGGCCGCGAAGGAACGTCTGAAGGGCAAGATCGAAGTCTTGTTCGTGTTGCCTGACTACTACTCGGACCGACCGAAGGCGTGCATGAGCGGTTGGGGCAAGCGTTACCTGCTCGTGAGTCCTGACGGTTTGGCCTTGCCCTGCCACCTCGCGCACACACTGCCCGGCCTCCACTTCGACAACGTTCAGGAGCGATCGCTCGACGACATTTGGCATCACTCTGGCGCCTTCGCTGCCTTCCGAGGCGAAGCGTGGATGCCCGAGCCGTGCAAGAGCTGCGAGCGACGGACCATCGACTTTGGCGGTTGTCGCTGCCAGGCCTTTCACCTCACGGGCGATGCGGCCGCAACGGACCCCGCATGCGGGCTATCACCCAAGCACGCGTTGATCACCGATGCGCGCGCGGCCGCCCAGGAGCCGCCGTTGATCCCGCTCGGCTTGCGCTATCGCGAAATTCAGCGTTAATCGAGGCGATTTGCGTCAGCCTGGCTCGTGCACGGAATTTGCACGAGCCCCCTCCCGATGAAGTCGCTCAAAGACAACGCGGTTTGGCAGGTTTTGAAAGAAACGGGTAGCGCCTGGGACGAGGACAACGTGACCCGTCTGGCCGCTTCGCTGGCGTATTACACGCTGCTGTCGATCGCGCCGTTGATCATCTTGGCGGTGGCGGTGACCGGCTTGGCCTTCGGCGAAGAAGCCGCGCGCCAGCACATTGCCGGGGAAATTGCTGGTGTGGTTGGGGCGGGTGCCGCCGATGCCATCCAATCGATCGCGAAAAATGCCCGCACTCCCGGCACCGGCGCGCTGAGCATCGCGGTCGGGATGACGGTCTTGCTGTTTGGCGCGTCCGGCGTATTCGGCGAACTGCAATCGGCGTTGAACACGGTTTGGAACGTGGCACCCAAGCCCGGGCGTGGCATTTGGGGCTTGGTCAAAGACCGCTTTTTTTCCTTCACCTTGGTCCTCGGCGTGGCGTTCTTGCTGTTGGTTTCGTTGGTGATCAGCGCGGCCCTCACTTGGGTAGGTCAGGTATTCGAGCGCTCACTGCCCGGCGGAGCCGTGGTTTGGCAAGTTCTGAATTTCTGCATTTCGCTCGGCGTCGTGACGGCACTGTTCGCCGTGATGTTCAAGAAGTTGCCGGACGTGCACGTCCGCTGGCGGGACGTCTGGGTGGGAGCCTCGGTCACTGCGGCCTTGTTCACGCTCGGCAAGTTCGGGCTTGGCATCTACCTTGGCAGTGCCGGAGTCGCCTCGGCGTATGGCGCAGCAGGCTCGATCGTCGCGCTGGTGATCTGGGTCTATTATTCGGCGCAAGTATTGCTGATCGGTGCGGAATTTACCGAGGTTTATGCGCGCCGCTTCGGCTCGCGCATCACGCCCGATGACAAGGCCGTCTCCGTCGCGCGCGTGCACCCGGAGCCCCCGCCGACCCCGGCATCCGCGAAGCTAGTGGCGCAACGCGAACACTGAACGGTCGAAGTTGGCGAGCAGGTCCGCGACGTCGTCGTAGATGGCGAGTGCAGCGCTCAAAGCGGACTCAGGGTGGCCACCGCAACGCAAGGCGATCGCGCGCACGCCTGCTTTGGCGGCCGCCTGCACATCATACGGCGTGTCACCCAGCATCACGGCCTCGCCCGCAGAGCAGCCCGCTTTACGCAGCGCCACTTGTACGATGTCCGGGTCCGGTTTGGAGTGAGCCGCGTCATCGGACGACGTCTGGTGCTGCACGAAGGGCAGGGCGCCGCATACTTCCAGCAGAGGTCTGAGCTCGTCTTCGCTGGCCGAGCTCGCGACGACGAGCTCGAGCCCCGCGCCGCGGAGCCGCCGAAGGAGCGCCTCGGCCTGCGGAAATGGCCGCAGCTGGGGCAAATAGACGTGCGAAAAGTGTGCGCTTCGTTCTTTCGCGAGGCGCTTGGCCTCAGGCGCGGTCTCGGCCAAACCGGTGATCTCTGGAATCAACTTATCTCCGCCTTTGCCGATTAGCTCGCGCACCCGTTCGAACGTCCCGGGATAGCCGTTTCGTTGAAAGACCTCGGACCAGGCTTGGGCGTGCGCATCGTTGCTGTCGACCAGGGTGCCGTCGACGTCGAGTAGTACCGCCTTGAGCGACTTCATTGGCTGAGCTCTCGTTCCGCTTCGGCGGTATCGACGTCGAACTCGCCGTCTGCCCAAGACAGCCGGCTCAGCGGACGGCCGTCGTTCAGCAGGCGGCTGGCACCGCTGTCGCCGTCGAGGCCCGCGAGGGCTCCGAACAAAGAGCGCGGAAATAGCGCGGGGACGGCGCTTTTGTGGGCGTAGTAGGAGGCCACGGGCAGCCCCGTGCGCTCGAACTCGGCGATCAAGTGATCGAGATGTGCAGCGCTCAGTCGCGGCTGGTCACACAGTGCGAGCAGCAGCGCGTCGCTTGCGTGCTGCTCGGCCCACGCGACCGCGACGCGGATCGACGCCGCCATGCCTTGTGCCCAATCCGGATTCGGCACGACCTCGATCGGCGATGCGCCCAGGGCGGCACGTACGGAGCCGGCGTGCGCACCGACGATCACCGCCGCCGCGGTGGCGCGCGATTGACAGACGCATCCGGCAGCCACGTGCACCAGTGGTTCACCCCGATGCAACGCGAGTTGCTTCGGGTGTCCGAGGCGACGGGACGCACCCGCGGCCAGCACTGCGCATGCCACGCGCGAGTTCATGCCGTACCCGTCTTGGCCAGCACCGGTGCCGCCGGCACGGTGAGCTCGGAGACCGGGCGGTGGATCGGGCGGCCGCTGTGCTCCGAGAGTGGCAACGCGCTGGCCCCGGCTAGCACGGCTTGGATTTCGGCGATCGCCGAGAGTGCAATTTGTGCCGGCGTTTCGGCCCCGAGGTCGAGTCCAAGCGGCGCGCGGACGCGCGACTCACCGCGCTGCGCGAGCGCGGCGGGATCTGGGAACAGCTCCGCCAACATGCGCTCGGTCCGCCGCAGCGGCCCGAGCATGCCGATGTAGAGCGCGGGTGAATCGAGCAGCATGCCGAGGGCTTGTAGGTCGGTCGGATAGTGGTGCGACATCACTACCGCGACCGCAGTGCGACGTGCGGCGACTTTGGCGGCGACGGAGGCGACGCTGCCGAGGTGTAGCTCGGCGCGCGCGGCGAAGCGCTCGCGCACCACGACGCGGGCGCTCGTGTCGCAGACAGTGACACCGAAGCCAAGCGCCCCCGCGAAGTCGACCAGTGGCAACGCATCCGGCCCCGTGCCGAAGACGAACAAGTGAGGCGGGGGCTCGATCACCTCCAGCAGCGCTACGCAGCCGTCAGAGGAAACGGTCCGAGCTTCTGCCCGCCCTTCAGTGAACGCCTGCTCGGCCGCTCGTGCCAATATGGCCCAGGTGGGGCCGCTCAACGCGTATGTGCTGAATTTTCCGGCTTCGTCCAGCGTCAGGCGCGCGCCCACCGGGGCGAGTGCATCGCGCGATTCGAACACAGTGGCCAAGACGGCGCGCCGTTCGCTGCCCAGGCAATCCTCGATTACCGCCAACGCAGTGGAAGGCGCTTCGAAGCTCGCACGTTCGAGTAAAATATCCACGACCCCGTCGCAGCCAGCGCCGCGCGGCGACTCATCGTCGTCTTCCTCACGACTGCCGTCGAAGCGAACGCAGGTCGCTCGTTCGCGCGCGAGCCAGGGGCCCTGGCGCACGATGCCTGCTTCCAGGCACCCGCCACTGACCGAGCCGGCCAGCACCCGACCGCTCGAAAACAACATGCGGGCACCTGGATGCCGATAGGCCGAGCCTTGCACCCGCACTACCGTCGCCAGCCAAAGCGGTTCCTGCCGCGCTTCGCTTTCGCGTGCCGCGCAACAAATCTGTGAGAGCTCGCCCATGCCGATTGCCTTTGTTCAGATCAGCTTGTCAAGAGTGATGGGCAAATCCCGAACGCGTTTGCCGGTGGCGTTGAATACTGCGTTGGCGATCGCGGCCGTGATACCCGTGATGCCAATTTCGCCGATGCCTTTGGCTCCAATTTCGTTCACGTGCGGGTCATCTTCCGGAATCGAAATCACTTCCAGCGCCGGAACATCGGCATGGACGGGAACGTGGTAATCAGCAAGATCACGGGTCGCCACTCGCCCCGTGCGTGGATCACGCACGGTGTGCTCTTGCAGCGCAAAGCCGATCCCCCAGACCATGCCGCCCAAAAATTGGCTGCGCGCGGTTTTTGGATTCAGGATCTTGCCGGCGGCGAACGCGCCCAACGCCCGGGCGACGCGTACCTCACCCGTGTCTTCATCGACTCGGACCTCGACGAATTGCGCTCCGAAGGAGTGGAGCGAGAACTTCTTTCGTTCCTCTTTCTCCTTGGTCGAGGCCTGGGCGCTGATTTCGGGCTGTCCGGAGCGTTCGACGAGCGCGACGAAGGAATCCTTCTTGGCGCCGTCGCCGCTCGATAGCTCCCCGCCGAGCGAGCTCAGGCCCGTTGTCTGAAGGCCATGCAGGGGCGACTTGGGATCGGCGATGGCTACCGCGAGCAGCTTGTCGCGCAAGGCGAGGGCCGCAAGCTTCACCGCAGAGCCGGTGCTGGATGCTGTCTGGGAGCCGCCTGAAACGGGCGTTTCGGGCAGGGCCGTGTCACCGAGCTCGAAGCTCACTCGCTCGAGCGGCAGTCCGAGTGCGTCCGCCGCGATCTGCGCCATGATCGTGTACGTGCCAGTGCCGATGTCCTGCGAGCCTGCTTGCACGAGCACGCTGCCGTCCCGGCGCAGCCGCGCGATCGCCGATGAGCCACTCTGCCGGGCGGGGTAGGTGGCACTCGCCATACCGTAGCCCACCAAATAGTGTCCGTCGCGCTGGCTGCGCGGTTCGGCGCGGCGTTTGCTCCAACCGAACTGGGCCGCTCCTCGCTGGTAGCACTCACGCAGCGACTTACTGGACCAAGGCTTGTCTTCGCCTTCGTCGCGCTCGGCGTAGTTGCGTAAGCGAAGCTCTATCGGATCGAGCTTCAGTAGAGCCGCCAGCTCATCCATCGCAGACTCCAAGGCGAATGTTCCCGTCGATTCACCGGGCGCGCGCATGAACGTCGGTGTCGGCACGTCGAGCCGTACCAAGCGATGCGAGGTCGTCACGTTGGGGCAGGCATAGAGCATGCGTGTCTGCACGGCGGCGGGTTCGACGAATTCGTCGAAGCGCGACGTTTCGGACCATGATTCGTGCTGAATCGCGGTCAGCTTGCCCGTGCGATCGGCGGCCAAGACCAAGTGCTGGATGGTGGGCGGACGATGCCCGACGAGCGAGAACATCTGCTGGCGCGTGAGGGCTAGCTTGACCGGGCGCTTGACCACGCGCGCCGCCAATGCCGCGAGCCCGACATGGGACCAAGGCGAACCCTTGCAGCCAAAACCACCGCCGACGTAGCGCGAGATCACCCGCACATTCTCGGCCGGGATGCCGAACAGGGCGGCGATCTTCTTTTTGACGCCGAAAATTCCTTGTGAGGTATCGTACAGGGTCACATGATCCTGCCCTTGCCAGACCACCGTGAGCGCATGTGGCTCCATCGGATTGTGGTTCTGCACGGGCGTCGTGTAGGTCTGGTCGATGCGCGCGGCCGCGCCGTCCAAAGCCGCGGCGAAGTCTCCGCGTTTCGAATCCGCGGGGCCAGCAGGACCCGCCTTCTGCGGCGCATACGAATCTGGTGACGTGGTCGAGAGAACGACGCTGGGCGCCGTCGACGCGTAGCGGGCGCTGACCAAAGCCGCCGCTTCTTGCGCGCTCTCGAGCGTACTGGCGACGACTAGCGCAATCGGTTGATCGGCATAATGGATTTCGTCTTCTTGCAGCAGCTGGAGCAATCGATCATTGGCATCGCTCTTGGCCTTGGCGCCGGGCAGCCTGGGCGCGGTCTCGGCGGTGATCACGCGCAGCACCCCCGGCACCTTTTCAGCGCGGCCGATGTCGACACCGATGAGCTGGCCGCGGCCGACCGCGCTAGTCACGATCAGCGCGTGCGTCAGATTGGCCACGGGGATTTCGGCGGCATATTGCGCCTTGCCAGTGACCTTCAGCGGACCGTCCACGCGCTCGATGGCGCGTCCCACGTTGACGTCTTTCATGTTCGCTCTCGGGCTGTGCTGAGCGCGCGAACGATCACTCGCCGCGCGAGCTCGACCTTGAACTGATTGTCGGCGCTCGTCTTGGCTTCGCGCATGGCCAACGCGGCCGCCGCGTTGAACGATTCTGGCGTGGCGGGCTTGCCAACCAGTGCCTGCTCGACCTCCGAACAGCGCCACGGTTTGCTGGCGACGCCGCCCAGCGCGACGCGCGCTTTGCGGACCAGATTGCCCTCGAGCTCCAAGCCGGCGGCCGCGGAGGCGAGCGCAAAGGCGTAAGATGCGCGGTCGCGCGCCTTCACGTATGCCGAATGCTTGGCAAGCTCACTGTTTGCCACCGAAATGTGAGTCACGAGCTCTCCCGGTTCGAGCGCGCTTTCGATTTCGGGGTGGCTCCCCGGAAGCGTATGGAAATCGGCGAGGGGGATTGCCCGCTCGCCACGCGAACCGCGGGTGTGCACGATTGCATCGAGCGCCAGCAGCGCCACGCACATATCCGAGGGATGGGCGGCGATACACTGATCGCTCACG
This sequence comes from Pseudomonadota bacterium, assembly GCA_037200885.1. Lineage (GTDB taxonomy): Bacteria > Myxococcota_A > Polyangia > Polyangiales > Polyangiaceae > PMG-095. The sequence goes on along the minus strand of JBBCIN010000002.1, from coordinate 315,000 downwards.
CCGAGCAGCGCATGCATGCGCGAATAGCCGCCGAGGGCAGCGCAGCCAGAGCCGGGTTTGCGCTTGTTACAAGCCTCAACCGCGACGTCACGAAAGTACGAACAGCGCGTGCGCTGGAGCAAATTACCGCCCACAGTGGCCATGTTTCGAATCTGGGGCGAAGCACCGGAGAGCAGCGCCTCAGAGAGCATCGGAAAGGACGCAATCACTGTCGGGTGCTCGGCCAAATCGCTATTTCGCACGAGCGCACCAATGCGCAAGCCATCGCTGCCGACTTCCAGCGCGGTATGCGCTAACCCGTTCAGGTCGACGACCAAGTCCGGCTGTTCGACATCGAGCCTGAGCAGATCGACGAGCAGCGTGCCGCCCGCGATGAAGCGCGCGCCCGCGGCTTGTCCGGCGTGAATCGCGTCCGCATCCGCGCCAGGCTTGGCATAGTCGAAGTCCTTCATGTCATGCGCCCTGGCTCACCCGGCGGCGCTTTCGGCGCGGGCCTTCTGAATGGCGGCCACGATGTTGGTGTACGCGCCGCAGCGACAGATATTGCCGCTCATGTGCTCGCGCACCTCCGCGTCGGTGTGGGCGCGATTCTCGCGCACCAGGCCCAGGGCGCTCATGATTTGTCCGGGCGTGCAGTAGCCGCACTGCAGCGCATCTTCGGCCACGAAGGCCGCCTGCATCGGATGCAAGCGATCCCCATTGGCCAAGCCTTCGATGGTCGTGATCGGCGCGTCGCCAACCATCACGGCTAGGGTTAGACAGGCGTTCACGCGCCGGCCGGCGACGAGCACCGTACAGGCGCCGCATTGGCCGTGATCGCAGCCTTTTTTGCTCCCCGTGAGGCCTAGCCGTTCGCGCAGCGCGTCGAGCAAGGAGACGCGCGGCTCGACCTCGAGCCGGCGAACCTGGCCGTTGACGTTCAGGGAGATTTTTCGCGCCTGAACTAGCTTGGGCGCGGGCGTCGCGGGAGCCACGGGCGTTGGCGCGGGCTCGTGGCAGCCCTGCGCGGCGAGCAATGCGAAGGCCCCCACGAGACTCGCTAGCACGAGCTCTCGGCGGGAGAGCGCCCAGGCGTTCCGGGGCGCGATGGCCTCTCGACCCGCGGCCCGGAGCCCGAGGGCGAGCGCGGACAGACCGTCCTCGGCAATGACCGTCTGTTGACCGACAATCGAGCCACCGCCGTTGAGCACCACCAGTGACATTTCATCTGCGCGGGTGGGGACGGCCGGCAAGCCGCAAGCGCGGCGGAGGCCGCTGCGGGCCTCGGGCCCACGGTTGTCGCTGCGACCATTCAGGTCGAGCTCATCGTCGGGCCGAAACGAGAAGCTTCGGGCTTCGGTCAGGACCAGTAAGCCTGCGCCGAGGCCGCGCAATTCCGCGCGAATTTGCTCCAAAACCGGCGACTCTCGCAGTCGCAAGCCGTCGGCGAAGGCGATCACCAGCGGCTGATCGTCACCGCTGGCGATTCCGAATTCCAGCAGCGAGGGGGCGAGCGACGGACGGTGATCGGGCATGGGGGCTCGGCGCGGGGACGGCAGCTGAAAAGCAAACCTCGTACCCGCAACGAAATGGCGGCGTCGAGGCGCGACGTCTGGCCAACACGGGTGATTCCGAGGCGAGAGTGCGTCAGCCCAAATGCCCCGCGCGTGCAAAGTAGACACGATTGGGGCTCCGCTTCAGCCGCAGCCACGGCCCATGACGCCGCGCCCGGTTGGCACGCGCGATGCACCACGTGCGGGCATGCCAAGAGCGATTTGGACCGGGAGTTTGGGCTTCGGTTTGGTTCAGATCCCGGTGTCCCTGCACGCCGCGGAGGAGACGGACGAACTGTCGCTCACGCTGCTCGACAAACGGGATTTTTCGCCGGTGGGTTACGAGCGAATCAACAAAAAGACCGGCAAAGAAGTGAAATGGGAAGACACGGTGAAGGGCTACGAGTCGGGGCCGGGGAAGTACGTGGTGCTGACCGACCACGATTTCGCCGAAGCCAACCCCAGGTCGACCCACCAAATCGACATCCTGGATTTTGTGGACATGTCGGAGATCGATCCGCACTACATCGACAAACCCTATGTCGTGGTGCCAGACAAGTACGGCAAAAAACCGTATGCCTTACTGCGCGAGGTCCTGAAGCGTACCGGTAAGGCCGGGATCGCGAAACTCGTGCTCCGCACCCGTCAGCACTTGTGCGCGGTGATCCCGCACGGCAAAGCAATCTCGCTGCTAGTGCTCCGTTTCGCCGACGAGCTGCGGGGGACTAGCGATCTCGAGTTGCCGGAAGAAAACCTGAAGAAGCTCGGCATCACCAGTAAAGAGCTGGATATGGCAGAGAAATTGGTCTCCGGGATGGTCGACAAGTGGCAACCGGAGCGCTATCGAGATGACTACCGCAAAGACCTTCTGGCGCTGATCCACGCGCGCGCCAAGGCGGGTGACGTGAACGCCGTTTCCAAAGAGCACGCCAAGACCCCGCGCGCCCCGAAGTCCGCCAAGGTCGTGGATCTGGTGGCGCTCCTGGCTCAGAGCGTGGGATCTGGACATCATCGAATGCCGGCAGCGCCCGCCAAGCGAGCCCACACCAGCGCTGTAAAGCGCTCGCCACGCAAGCGCCCGGCAGGCAAACGTCGGGTCGAGCACGTCGCCGCGCATCATCGTAAATCTGCTTGAACTTGGCTAAATCAGCCATCGGAGTCCCTGGAAAATGAGCCTCGCGACGTATCGCCGGAAGAGAGACTTTGCGAAGACCAAGGAACCTTCAGGCAAGGCACGCGGCAAAGCGGGACACAGTTACGTGATCCAAAAGCACGACGCGAGCCACTTGCACTACGACTTCCGTTTGGAGCTGGATGGCGTTCTGCTCAGCTGGGCCGTACCCAAGGGTCCGACGCTCGACCCGAGCGTGAAGCGCTTGGCCGTTCAAACGGAAGACCACCCGCTCGAGTATGGGGGCTTCGAGGGCACCATCCCGGAAGGCGAGTACGGGGGCGGCACGGTGATGGTGTGGGATCGCGGCACTTGGGAGCCGGACGGGGACGCCAAACAGGCGTATGAAAAGGGGCATCTCTCTTTTCAGCTCCACGGAGAAAAGCTGACTGGCGGCTGGCATTTGGTGAAGACTCAACGCGCGGGACAAAAGCAAAACACTTGGCTATTGTTCAAGGCCAAGGATGACGCCGCCAAACCGGGGGAAACCACCTTGCTCGAGAAGAAAGCCAGAAGCGCGCTGACGGGTCGCGACCTGAAGGGCATCGCTGCAGGCGCCACCGCGAAGGCGATGAAGACGACGAAGGCGACGAAAATCGCTGATTCGCACGTCGCGTTGCCGGAACGGATCGAGCCGGAGCTGGCCACGCTGGTCAGCGCAACGCCGGAGGGCGATGACTTCATTCACGAAGTGAAGTTCGACGGCTACCGAGTGATTGCTCGTGTCGATGCCGGTCAGGTCAACCTGCTCACACGCGGCGGAGAGGACTGGACCGCGCGCATGCCTGGTCTGGAAGCCGCGCTCGGCAAATTGAAAATAAAAAGCGCGATCTTCGATGGTGAGTTCGTGGCGCTCGATGAGCACGGGCTCAGTGATTTTCAGCTGCTCCAAAATTCGTTCAGTGGCAAAAGCGCGGCGCCGCTCGCCTACTATGTCTTTGATCTGCTTTATCTCGACGGAACGGATTTGCGAGCGCTGCCCTTGATCGAGCGGAAGGCCAAGCTGAAAGAGCTGCTCGATCGAGTGCCAAAGTCACAGACCACGATTCGTTACAGCGATCACACCCGAGGTAACGGAGCAAACTTCTTTGCCGAGGCCGCGAAGCTGGGGTTGGAAGGTGTGGTCTCCAAACGTGCGGATTCTCCGTATCGCTCGGGGCGCGGTAAGGATTGGCAAAAGAGCAAGAGTCTGGCTCGACAAGAGTTCGTCATCGTCGGCTTTAGCGAGCCGGCGGGCGGGCGTTCGTATCTTGGCGCGCTGCTGCTTGGAGTGCGGCGCGACGATCAGGTGGTTTACTCCGGGCGGGTTGGTACTGGCTTTACCGAGCGCTCGCTGAAGGATTTGCATGTCCGGCTCGCGCCGCTCGAGATCGAAAAGCCGAGCCTGAAGAATGCTCCCCGCGGCGCCGAGGTCCGCGGCGTGCATTGGGTCGAGCCGCGACTGGTCGCGGAGGTGGCGTATACCGCGATCACGCACGATGGTCTGCTTCGCCATCCGACGTTCAAGGGCCTGCGCGAGGACAAGCCCCCGCGCGATGTCGTTTTGGAGCAACCGCGCGCCGTGGCCGCACGCACTCCACGCAAGAAGGCCGCGCCGCGCGCGGCCTCCAAGAAGTCCGTACCACCCGCGGCCTCGAAGACAGCACTCACTCATCCCGACAAGGTGCTGTATCCCGAGCTCGGGCTGACCAAGCGCGAACTGTGCGACTATTACGAGCTCGTCAGCGAGGTGATGCTGCCGCATGTGATCAATCGCCCCCTGACCCTGCTGCGCTGCCCCGAGGGCCGCCAGAAGCAGTGCTTCTTCCAAAAGCATCCCGGAAAGTCTTTGCCCGAGGGCTTGGTTCGCGTGCAAGTGCCAGCCTCCGACGGGAGCACGGAGTATGCGGCGATCGCCGATGCGCGTGGTTTGCCGGCGCTGGTGCAAATGGGCGCGCTCGAAGTGCACTTGTGGGGTGCGCTCGCGAGCGACGCCGAGCATCCCGATCGTCTGGTGTTCGACTTGGATCCCGCGCCCGATCTGGAGTTCAAGGCCACGATTGCGGGGGCGAAGGCTCTCCGCCAGCTGCTCGAGGAGTTCGGTCTGAAGAGTTGGGTAAAGACGACGGGGGGCAAAGGGATCCACGTGACCGTACCGATCGTGCCGCAAGCGGGTTGGGACGAGGTCAAGGAGTTCTGTCGCGCGATTGCCGACGAGCTCACGCGGCGCGACCCCGAGCGGTACCTCGCCACCATGTCCAAGGCCAAGCGCCAGGGAAAGATCTTCATCGACTATTTGCGGAACGGCCGAGGCGCGACCTTCATCGCGCCCTACTCGACGCGTGCCCGCGAGGGTGCGACGATTGCAATGCCCGTCGAATGGGACGACCTTTCGGCCAAATTCAGGCCTGAAATCTTCAATGTTCGCACGGCGGCGCAGTACTTGGACAAGCGAGGCGTCGATCCGTTCGCTTCGCTGTTGAAGGCGCGCCAAAAGCTGCCGAGCACGGCGAAGGCCGCGCGGATCAGCGGTAAGTAGCTCGAGCCAGGGAGCTCAGCCGCCCAATACGCCCAAGGCTTGCTCTGCAGCGCGCGTCCCACTCGCGATCGCGCCGGCCACCGTGCCCGGGTAGTCGTGGTCGGTGGCTTCCCCCGCCAGAAATAGCGCGCCTCCAATGGGGGCACTCAATGCGCGAGCGGCCATGGTGCCCCCGGGTCGGCAGAAGCTATAGGCGCCCCGCACGTGGCTATCGTTCGAAAAGTCATGATGCTGAATTGGACTTACCAGCGCCGCTTCGAGAGTTGCTTCGGGTAGGCCGAGCACACTGGCCAAATTCGCCAAGGCCAAGTGCTTGCGTTGCTCGGTCGATTCACGAGCCAACTCCTCGGCCTTCGGGCCACCGGCCCAGGCAGTCCATTGCACGAAGCGATCGTTTTCATCGGCCCAGAAGGTCTCGAAGCGCGTGCTCGGCTGATGAATGAATGCCCCGCGGGGGGCCGCATGGTCGGCAAAATCCCGGCGGAACTGCAGCATCACCCGCGCCGCATGGCCCATGCCAAGCTGCGCCAGCGGCCCGCTCCAAGAGCGCACCGTAGGTTCGAAGCGAAGGCTTTCGATGTCCTGTAAGACCGAAAGCGGCGCGGTCACCACGCACGCACGCGCGCGAACAACGCTCGGCGTGCCGGCCAGGCTCAGTTCGACGGGCCCGTGGATCCGCCATTTGACGAGCGTGACCCGGGACTCGAGGCGTAATTCGACGTTGGCCTCCAGTAGCCGCTCTAGACAGAAATCCACGAGCGTACCGTAGCCACCTCGGACGCGAAATTGGCTGTCGTCGGTCGAGAGCGATTGCGCGTCGGTGGCCAAGCTGCGGATGCTGACCTCGGAGAGCGGGGCGGCCTCGAAGCCTTCCACCAACTGCCGAACGCGCTCGCGCGTATGAGCGTCGGAGACGTTCTGCTCCAGAAACGCGCGAGCGTCCATGTCTTCATCTTCAGGTTGAACGCGATCGAGTGCTCGAGCAAATTCCTGCCACGGATCGGGTAGGTCTCGAAACTCGCTTCCGTCTTTGCCGATATGGCGGTCGGCCACCGGCACGAGCCCCACTCCGGCCTCGCGCGCCAAGTGCAATGTCGGCTCGGGCTTGCCGTGCACGAACTCCGCCCCGAGCTCGCTTGGCAATGCGCCCGCAATCCCCGGCACGGTCCAAATTCGCCCGCCGACGCGCGTCCCGGCCTCGAGCACCAGCACGCGTTTCCCGGCGGCTGCGAGCGCGCGCGCGGCGGTCAACCCGGCGATGCCGGCGCCGAGCACGACGACATCGAACGTCGTGTTCACGCGCCACCCTTGGGATGCGCCTGAACGAAGCTCCAAATCGCATCCAGGGCGGGAGGCTGAAGTGCGACGTAGTGACCGCCGCCCTGGACCGTCCAAAGCTCGACCGCCCCGCGGCAATCGTCGTAGCGTTGGACACTGGTTTCGCGCTCGGGCAGGTAGGGTTCGAGGTCGATGCGGTTCACCTCGCGTGGCACGGGGCTGCAGGATAGGTGCTCCGCCCAATATTTCGCCGTATCGAGCGCGGAGGCGTGCGGCTCGACGTCCGTGCGGTCGAACACGGTGCCCCCGGCGTAGTGCACGATGGGGTCGGCATCGCCGTGGATCTCGAGCACGGCGAGCGCGCTACCCTGCGCGCAGGGGACCTCGGGGCTCGGGGAAGAGCCGGCCACGCTAATCACGCCCGCGATCCGATCGCCCACGTCGCAGGCCAAGCGCTGGGCCATGAAGCCACCGTTCGAGTAGCCGATCAGGAACACGCGCTTGGGATCGATTGAAGCGTTCGTCAGATTGGCGTCCAGCAACTCGCGCAGGCGTTTGACGTCGTCAATCTGGCGGTGATCGAGATCGCAGCAACTTTTACCTGCATTCCAGAAGGGGCGCCCGAGCCCATCGCGGGCGCCTTCGGGCGCGAGGTAGGCGAATTTCTTCTGATCCGCCACGCTGTTGAGCCCGGCCTTGGCTATCATCAAGCGGCTCGAGACACCGAAGCCATGTAACACCAAGAGCAGCGGAACGCGCTCGCCCGCCTGAAGAGTGTCGGGCAAGCGCAGCAGGGCCGGAGGGTCGAACGCGTGCGCGGGATCGTTCGCCCCCGCGCTGGACGGCGCGGTCGCAGCAGACTCATTCACGGATGCAGCGGTGACCAGCGGGGCGTGGCGGGTTGCCACGGTCGGCACGCGCGCCGCAGGCTCCGGCTCGGTGGCGCACGCGAACAGCGTCAGTGCGATCACGACGGGAAGGGCGGGTAACCGCGGACGACGGAGTGATCGGGACGCAGGCATGGGCTCGAGCAAACGGTATCAATGCAAGTCGCGAACCAGTGAATCCAGCTGGACAGTGCGGCACAACGATTGCACCCGAAGCACACCGACAGGAGAAACGCCATGATTTCAAGCCAATCGAGCGACAGGAACCGGGCGTATTACGACACGAGCATGCCCGCGCCGGAGATCTCCACGCGCAAGACGCCCTGGTTCATGAAGGCGCTTTGGGCGCTGGCCGTGCTGCTGGTGGTCGGCATGCTCTATTCGTTTTGGCGCATCTCCACGGTTCCGTCACCGCGACTAGACGTTCCCCAAACCCAGTCGACTGACACCGCTGTCGAGCGGTGAGCAAAAAGGAATCAGATGACCATCACTCAAGGACTGCGAACTACGGCTTTGGTTGCGCTGATCACGCTTCCTTTCATCCAGTGCGGCGGCGAGCAAAAGGCGGCCGAGGCACCGCCCACGATGCCCAGCGCTGAGCCACCCACCGATCAAACAGCCGATCCGGACGCCGGTACCGCTCAGACGCCGCAAGGGATCGACGTCGCGACTGGCGCAGCGGAGCCCAGCACGCCGCCCCCCGAAAAGCGCGAAACGCTGAACGACGCGCAGATCGCCGCGATTACCGACGCCGCGAATACGGCTGAAATTGCCCAAGCCGAAGTCGCCAAGGCTAAATCCAAAGATGCCGGGGTAAGGAGCTTTGCCTCGATGATGATCACGCACCACACCGAGGCCAAGCACAAGCAAGCTCAGCTCAAGCTGAAGACCGAGGAGAGTGGCGTGTCCACGACGATGCATGCCGATGCCGACGCCACACTCGACGCGCTCAAGACGGACTCGGGCAAGGCCTTCGACCAAGCGTACATCAGCGCGCAAATCGCCGGCCACCAAAAGGTCTTGGACACCATCAACGACAAGCTGCTTCCGAACGTGAAAGATGCGAACTTGAAGGCCTACTTGGAAGAAATCAAACCCACGGTGGAGCAGCACCTGAAGCGGGCAAAACAACTGCAGGAGAGCTTCGACAGCAAGAGCTCGTCCGCCCCGGCGCAGAGTAAGCACGCGGGTTGAACGAACCATGGCAGCCAAGAAGAAGGGCAAGAAGAAGTACGGGGCGGCCGCGAGCAAGACCGTGAAGAAGGTCATGCACGAGCGCAAGCAGGGAACGCTGAAATCCGGTCGCTCCAAAAAGAAGGTGAAGAGTAAGAAGCAGGCAATTGCCATCGCGTTGTCCGAAGCACGCGAGGCGGGTGCCAAGGTGCCGAAAAAGCCCGCGCGCAAAAAAACGCGCAAGAAGACCTGAAGACGAGCGGCGAGGGCCCGGATCGGTCGACCTCGCCGCATGCACTTCATTCGTACGCTTACTTGCTCGGTGAAGGCACATTCACCGGGCTCACCTCGGGGATCGCCGGTTTTCTCATTTCCAGCTGCGCGCTCGGGCGCTGGTCACGTCGGGTCGGGGTGAGTGTCACCTTTCTCCTGAGCGCGGCTGCCTGAACGATCGACTCCAAGATCTGAACGTCGGCCAGGCCTTCTTCGCCGGACGGCTCGGGCTCCAGATCCTCGATGATGCAGTTGGAGAAATGCAGGAGCTCCGGCGCAAACTGGTCATGTTGTGGGGTCGTCGTCGCTTTCGTTTTGCCGTCGATGGTCAAGAGCTCCTCGCTCTTTTCGTGATAGCCGTAGGCTGCATCGAGCTCGAGATCGCCGAGCGTTCCCAGCACGCGGAACTCGGACACGGCCGCTGCCCCCTGGCTGACAGTGAATTGCGCGATGCGATCGCCGGGGAAGCTCAGGATGACCGACGTCATCTCGTCGGTATGGGCAAAGCGCGGATCGGTCCCCTGGATGCGGACGGCCGTGGCCTCGATCGGCTCGTCTTGGAACAAATAGCGAGCGGCGTTCACGCAATAGATCCCCATGTCGAACAGCGCGCCGCCGCCCAAATCGGCCCGGGTGCGGATGTCTCCGGCGCGAACCTGATGGCTGAACACCGAACTGAAAATGCGGGGCTCGCCGATCTCTCCTCTGCGCAAGCGCTCCACCGCGCGCAGGTTGGCTTGCTCGAAGTGCAGTCGATAGGCAGTCATCAGCTTGATCTTTGCGGCACTCGCGGTCCGGAGCATGCTTCGGCAATCCGCGGCGGTGGCCGCCAGCGGCTTTTCGCAAAGCACGTGTACCCCGGCTCGAGCGGCCCGCTCCAGTGCGCGGCGGTGCTCGGTATTGGGAGTGGCTACGTACAAAGCGTCGATCGCGCCGCCGGCCAAGATGCGGTCCAAGTCGTCGTAGGAGCCGGTGATATTCACGTCGTAGCGCTCGGCCAACGCCTTCAGTTTCTGTTCGTCGGACGAGATCAGAGCGACGAGCTCCGAGTTTGCACGGGCATGCGCGAAGGCAGGCAGAACTGCCACCTGGGCGATGTTGCCCAAGCCCATGACGGCGTAGCGAACTTTGCGATGTTTGGTGTTGGTCATGATCTCTCCCGTGGAGGCCCGAGCTAGGGGCTGCGAACTTCGTGCCAGACGCCCCGTCTTTGTCACTCGATTGCTCCTGCTTCGCCACGTGTGGCGTGCATGCTCGACCATCGTGAAAAGCAAAGTCGTAGCCGCTACGGGCCGGTCCCGTATCGGCCGACAGTTGCAACGCCTGGTGCTGCAATGCGCCGCGTTCGCTGTCACCGGGTGTCTGCTCGCGTCGCCGGCCCCGAGTGCGGGGGCCGTCAGTGGCGTGCGAGTTGGCCGTGCCTCCGTCTTCAGCCAATCGACGGCGCCATCGCTCACGATTGTGGTCGTGACTCTCGACGGCGTGCGTTGGCACGAAGTGTTCGAGGGCGTCGATGCGGCGCTCGCCGCAAGCCATGGGCTCGCGCCCAGCGAGGTGGTCGGTGCGGCGGAATTGACGCCGAATTTGCATCGGATCGTGGCGACCCACGGGGCGGCTCTGGGCGCCCCGGGGTACGGCGCGACGATCAGCGCCTCTGGTCCGAATTTCGTATCTCTCCCGGGCTACGCGGAACTTCTCAGTGGCCGCCGAGCGACGCGCTGCCGCGACAACCAGTGCACGGGCAGTGGGGCGCGCACCCTGCTGGACGAGTTCGACGCCGTATCGGCACGCGATGCATCGCAAGTCGCGCTGTTCACTTCTTGGCCGGACATCGCGCGCGTGGCGAGTGAGCGAGGCGTCGTTGCCGAACCGCTGCCGCGCAGCGCCAGCTTTCGTCCGGACGCCGTAACGGCCGATCTGGCGATTGCTCACCTCAAGGCGCACCCTCCGAGGTTTTTGTTCTTGGGGCTTGGTGAGCCTGACGAGTTTGGACACCAGAACGACTACGCGGGTTACCTGAAGGCACTGCGCCGAGCCGACGCTCGAATCGCCGAGGTCGAGCGCGAGCTCTCGCGGCTCGCCGCCCGAGGCACACGCACCGCACTGTTCGTGACCGCTGACCATGGCCGCGCCGATAGCTTCGTCGAGCACGGCTCGAAGTTCCCGGAGTCGGCTCGCGTTTGGCTAATTGCCACAGGCAGCGCCGTGCGCGCGACCGGCTTCGTTCTCGCGCCGAGCCAACGTCGTTTGGCCGATCTTGCGCCCACCGTCCGGCAGATCGCCGGGCTGCCGCGGGACCTCGATCCTGAGGCAGGAATGCCGCTCAGCGAGCTGTTGATCTCGGCGAATCCATAGCAAGATTTCCGGCTGCGCGCGCTACCCTGCGTGCGTCCGATGGTTTTCTCGAGTTGGTCGCGCTGCCTCGTCATGATCAGCGCGTTGCCCCTGACGCGCCCAGCGGCTGCTGCCGACGCGACTCCAAATGCCTCGCCGGGCGGCACGCCGCCGAGCCCAACCACCGCACCGAGCCATGAAGCAGAGCTCGATCTGCTCACCTTCTATAAAGACAACTATTTCATCACCGGCTTCACGATGGAGACCGAAGCCAAGTTTCAGTTCAGCGCCAAGTTCGACATCTGGCCGAACCGCGGTCGTCACGCGGTGTACTTTGCGTTCACCCAAAAATCACTCTGGGACATCTATCGAACGTCTCAGCCGTTCGTCGAGAGCAACTACGCGCCGGAGCTATTTTATAGCTACTTTCATGCGCCGGGGCGCTACGATCCGGACCCCGGCTGCGGCTTCTTTTTCGAGCGCGGGGGCATCCTTCACGAATCCACCGGCGAACAAGGCGCAGAGTCGCGTGGTTGGAATCGCGTGTACGGCGAGTCGCGCTTCGCCTGTTACGATCCCGCCCATCGCTACGCGGCGATCACTTTGCAGGTGTGGGCGCCGCCGTTCGGAATCAAAGACAACCCCGACATCGCCAGCTACGCAGGCTACGGCGAGCTTTCACTCAGCGTCGGCAGCGATCGCGGGCGGGGCTGGTTGGGTGATTGGGAGCTTGCCAGTCACGCGCGCAAGGGGACGAAAAATTGGGCCGTGGGTAGCTTGGAGTTGGACGCCCGTTGGCGGCCTCGCTACGGGGATTTTTGGCGCTTCACACCTTATCTGTACACGCAATTTTTCACCGGTTACGGTGAAACCCTGCTCAACTACGATCGCTCGTCGACGGCGTTTCGTATCGGCATCGGTTTCACCGATCTGAGCACACGCTCGGAGTAACCAGCGCGCGCTCTGCCTCGCGCGACAGCCGGATTGCAACCAGCAAGGCGAGCAGCACGGCGAGTGCCGCGGCCCATAGCGCGCCCGGTGCGAGATCGGCCACGGTGGTCTGCGTCAACGAGCTATTGCCGAGCAGCGTGCTCAGTACCGCAATGCCGACCACGCCCCCGAATTCGAAGGCGGATTCGCTGAGCGCTGCGGCGGTTGCGGCGCGCTCGCGAGTGACCGCGCCCAAGATCAGTTCGGTGGCGTTGGCGAACGCGCTGCCGCAACCGGCTCCGAACGGGACTAGAGCCGCGCACAGTAACGGATCGCTTTGCCCGTAGCTGGCGTAGGCGAGCAGCAAAGCCCCGCACAACGCCGCGCACAGGCTGAACCAGAGTGCGCGTTCTGGGCGCCAGCGAAGCATCAACCAGGGCGCCAGGAGCGTGCCCACGAGCAGCGAGCTCGTTAGTGGCAAAGTCAGTATCCCGGCAAGCAAGGCGCCCTTCGCGCGGGCCAACTGCAGGTATTGTGCGAGCACGAACGAAACTCCGGAGAACGCGAAGTAGCCCAGGAAGATGACCAGCAGCGCTTTCGCGACGCGGGTCTCCGCGAACAGCGAAAGATCGAACAGGGGGTGCCGCGCGCGGCGTAAGCAGTTTAGCGCCAGAAGCAGGGCTCCGGCACCGCCCAGCGCGCTCGAGATCACTTCGCGCGCCAGCCAGCCTTGGCTCGGGCCGCTCAGAACGGCGAACAAGCAGCACGCCGCTGCGGTCAGACACAGACCGGCGCCTCGAAAGTCCAGCGGCCGGTCGTGGCGCGGGAGGTCGGCCGGAACCAATCGCAGGCTGCCCCAGGCGCAAAACGCAATCGGGGGCAAGTTGGCTAGCAGCACGGCACTGAGCCCGCCGCGCGCCACGAGCAGCCCCGCCAGCACTGGGCCGAGCGCGGCGCCCACCCCGAAGCTCGCCGTCCAGATCGCGATCGCAGTGGGCCGCTCTCGCTCGTCGAATGAATGCTTGAGCGTAGCCAAAGTGGCGGGCGTCATGCAGGCGGTTGCTGCACCTGAGCAAGCGCGCGAGGCGATCAACGGATAGCCCCAACCGGCAAACGCTCCAGCGAGCGAGGCCGCGCCGAACCCGCACAAGCCGAACAGTAACATTTGCCTCGGTCCGAAGCGTTCGCTGAGCGAACCACCCAACAAAAGCAGGCTCCCGTACACCAAGAGGCTTGCCTCGACAGTCCAGCGTTGGAGCAGCGGGCCGGCGCCGCTGACGCGAGCCAGGGTGGGCAGGGCGGCCACGAGCTTGGTATTGTCGAGCGCGACGCAGGCGAAGCATGCGCTCATCACGAGTAGCAATCGATAGCGAGCCACGCCTGTTCTTCTGGCCCGTCCCCGAGCTCGCAACTAGTCCTCTGCTCGTGACCTGATTGTTCATGTGGTATGAACAATCATGCAATTGCAGTTCGACGATCTGTCAACAATTGCCCTATTTGGTCGAATCGTCGAGCTCCGGTCGTTCACTCGAGCGGCAGCAGAGCTCGGCCTGGGCAAGGCGGCGGTCAGTCAACGCATCGCGCGTTTCGAGGCTCGGCTCGGAGTTCAACTGCTGCGCCGTTCGACGCGCAAGCTTTCCCTGACCGAAGCAGGCATGCGGCTGTTCGAGCACGCTGCCGGCTTGGCTGAATTGACGCGCGCAGCGGAAGGCGCGTTGTCACAGGGTGAGATCCCGCGCGGCCCGGTCAAGCTGAATGCGCCCGCTACGATCCACCGTGGGCTTTTGGCGCAGGCACTGCAAAGCTTCCTGGAGCTCTGGCCAGCAATCTCGCTGAGCGTCACCCTCGACGATCGCTTGGTCGATCTCGTAGAAGGCGACTACGACGTGGCGCTACGCGTGGTGCCTGTCAGCGGTCGTCGCGCGGTATCCCGCAAGCTCGGGACCGACCGCGTAGTCGTGGTCGGCTCTCCCGCCTACCTGGCTCGCGCGCCTGCCATCACCACTCCCTTCGATCTGATTCAGCACTCCTGCCTCAGAAATGCAGCCCTTCCTCTAGGTGTGGATTGGCGGCTCGATACGCGCCGGCAGCGCTTCAGCGTGCCCGTGCGATCTCGCTTCGAATCGGCGGATTTTGGGCTGCTTCACGAGGCGGCCCTGGCTGGGGTCGGACTCTTGGTCACCCTGCGCATGACCGTTGAAAGCGATCTAGCAGCGGGGCGCCTAGTCCAGGTGCTCGGGACCTACAGCGCAACGCCGCTCGGGATCTATGCCATTTTCGCGGAACGTGGCCGGCCGACCAGTGCCGCGCGCGCGCTCGTCGAGCATTTGGCGCGAGCGTTGCGCGAGGCGGGCATCGCGCGTTGAAACTGTCGATCGTGCCCGCCGTGCTGGCAGAATGCCTCGCGCTGCGAGTATTCTATCGGCGATGAAGCAGCGGCCCGGGCCGACTCCGGAAGTTCTGATCGCCGTCGGCGAGGTGGGGCGCGAGCTTGCAGCGGCGGGGCCACTCGAGGCGCGCCTGGGCGGGGCGTTGCGCGTGCTGGAGCGGCGCCTGGGTGCCGGTCGCTCGGTCGTCTATTTGGCCAACGGCGACACTCGGTCACTGACCGTTGCTGCATCCCATGGCCTGGATCCGGACGCGTTTCGCCCGCGCTACTCTGCGGGTGCGGCGGGCCGCGTCGCGGCGACGAATCAGCCGGTGGTCGTGCCGGTGCTGCGCCACGACCCGATGGCGCTCTCGGAAATTGCGGATTTGTCCCGCTGGGCCGATATCGGTTGGAATCTGGTGGCGGTTCCGGTCAGTGCTCGCGGGCGCTGCGTCGGTGTGCTCTCTGCCTACTTTCGTCATCGCGATCCGATCGGCTTCGGCGAGCGCTTGGGCGTGCTCGACGTGGTCGCCGGCCTGATCGGCAAGACCCTCAAAGAAGACGAAGCTCGCCCGGGCGCTGACTCGTTGCTCGCCGAAACCCCGGCCCTCGGCGCAGCCGCCACGCAGTTCGAATACGCCAACATGATTGGCGAGAGCGGCGTGATGCGGCAGATCTACGAGCAGGTCAGCCAGGTGGCGCGGACCAACGCAACCGCCCTCTTGCGCGGCGAGTCGGGCACCGGCAAGGAGCTCGTGGCACGCGCGATTCACCAAAACTCGCCGCGAGCGGCTCAGCCCTTCATCAAGGTCAACTGCGCCGCACTGCCTGAATCCTTGTTCGAATCCGAACTGTTCGGACATGAGCGCGGCGCCTTCACCGGCGCTCATGCCCGAAAAAAAGGCCGTTTCGAGCTAGCTCAGGGCGGCACGCTCTTTCTGGACGAGATCGGCGAGCTGCCGATGACGACGCAGGCCAAGCTCCTCCGCGTACTGCAATTCCGTGAGTTCGAGCGTTTGGGCGGCACCGAGACCCTGCGCCCGGACGTGCGCATCGTGGCCGCCACCAACGTCGACATCGAACGCGCGGTGGCGACTGGGACGTTCCGCGAGGATCTCTACTACCGCATCAATATCTTCACGATCACGCTCCCGCCTCTGCGCGACCGCCCGCAAGACATCCCCGCGCTGGCGGAATACTTCATGCGTAAGTTCGCCGCCGAGCATCAGCGCAAGATCGGCCGCATCTCGACCGCCGCCATGGATCTCGTGAGCCGACAACCGTTTCCAGGCAACGTGCGCGAGCTGGAGAACGTGATCGAGCGCGCGGTGGTGGTGTGCAAGGGGTCGGTGATCCAAGAGTCGGATTTGCCGGAAGCGTTTCGCGTGGCCGCCGCGGGCAAGGAGAAGCTGACCTTGGTCGAAGCCGTCGAACGCCTGGAACGTCAGCTGATCGAAGAGGCTCTGGAAGCCGAGGCCGGCAGCCTGGTCGGCGCCGCCCGGGCCCTCGGAACCACCGAGCGCGTCGTGCGCTACAAGGTCGGCAAGCTGGGCATCACCAGCAAACGCTTCCGGCGCTAACCGGCCCGTCTGACCGACAATTTTGTCGGTTTCGGCTCGATGAACAACCGTAACCTCGTTTCCACTCGTCGATCCATACCTTAAAAACTGGCTGCCGGTGAGGAGCTCGAAACAATCCGAAAACCTGGAGAGAGACCGACAATTTTGTAGGAGCACTCAGCGGTGTTACGACAATTTTGTCGGCAGTTTGCGGACCGGCCGATTTCTGCGCGGTTTCGTGATCGCGAAATTAGCCCACTTATGACGGTGATGCGGACCATGGCATGGGGGTTGCTGTAGCTGCCGATCACGATGGAGTTGTCGGTCCCAGTGAAGAGCAGCGCCCGCCCGGTCGTGGCACTGCTCGAAGCGCGCATGAAGAGCGAGCTCGCGCGCCTCGTTGAGAAGCACGGTGGGGCGCCGCTGTGTGTTCCGGCCGTGCGCGAGACGCCGCACATCGAGCCAGCGGCCGTGCGTGAATTGCTGGACGAGCTGAGCGTGGGGCGACATGAGGTCGTGATTTTCATGACTGGCGTCGCGGTCTCACTCTTGTTCGAGTTGGCACAAGAGCTCGGCCGGCACGCGGAGCTGGTCACGTGTCTGCGCAATGCCACGACGGTCTGTCGTGGACCGAAGCCGACCGCGGCGCTACGTGGGTTTGGCGTCACGCCGACTCTGAGCGCGCGGGAGCCGTTCACGGCGGCCGAGTTGATCGACGCGCTCAGCGATTTAGAGATTTCCGGGCGCGGGGTGCTCTTGTTCAACTATGGCGAGCGCAGCGAAACGCTGTCCGAGACGCTGCTCGCGCGGCGCGCCGATCTCAAGGAATTTTGGCTGTATCAATGGCAATTCCCGACCGACCCGGAGCCGCTCGAACGGCTCGTGCGGCGCATCATCGAACGTTCGGTGGATGCTCTCGCGATCACCTGCCAAATCCAGTTTCGACACCTGTACCAGGTCGCTGAGCGTCTCGACCTGGGTCGTGAATTGGTCGATGCCTTGCGCAAGGACGTGGTGGTTGCCGCTGTCGGTCCGACTTGTCGCGCGATCATCGAGGTTCATGGTGTGACGCCGCACGTCATGCCCGAGCATCCCAAGATGGGCCCGCTGGTGATGGCGCTGATGCGCTACCTCGACGCCAAACAGAGCAACGAACGCCGCGCGTCGGCTGAGTCCCGTCCTTGATTCGAAACCCAACTAGACCCTAGCGACTCACTCCCAATTAACTCATGCGCACTTTGAACGCGCGACGCCGCCGGCGTTGCTGCGGATTGATCTGCCCGTTCTGTCTGAGCAAGGAGCACTTTGAAAATGGAAAAAGCAACGAAGACCTGGATTGACGAGTGGAACCCAGATGACGCCACATTCTGGGAAAAGACCGGCAAAAAGGTGGCCTGGCGCAACCTGGGTTGGTCGATCCTCGCCGAGAATATTGGCTTTTCGATTTGGCTGATTTGGAGCGTGGTCGCCGCGCGGCTGAAGGCGGTTGGTTTTCATTACACGACCGATCAGTTGTTCCAGCTGGTGGCGATCCCGGGCCTCGTGGGCGCGCTGATGCGTTTTCCGTATACGTTCGCGGTGCCGAAGTTCGGGGGTCGCAACTGGACGATTGTCAGCGCCCTGCTCCTGTTCATTCCCACGCTGTCCTTGATTTATTTGGTCAATCAACCGGACACGCCGTTCTGGCTGATGGCTACGGCCGCCGCGACGGCCGGCCTCGGCGGCGGCAATTTTTCGTCAAGCATGGCCAATATTTCGTTCTTCTTTCCAGACAAAGAGAAGGGCTTTGCGCTCGGTCTGAATGCGGCTGGTGGCAACATCGGCGTCAGCACCGTGCAGCTCTTGGTGCCGATTGTCGTCGGCTACGGCTTACTGCCGGGCAGCGCGGGTAAGAAGTTGCACCTCGAGAACGCAGGCCTGCTCTGGTTACCGTTGATCGTGATCGCGGCTGTGGGCGCGTACGTCTACATGAACAACTTGACCTCGGCCCGTTCGAACTTCAGCGATCAGCTGGTGGTCGCGCAGCGCCGACACACCTGGATCATGGCCTGGCTGTACATCGGTACTTTCGGCTCTTTCGTCGGGTTCTCCGCGGCGTTCCCGCTGCTGCTCAAGACGCAATTCCCGGAGGTGACGTCCAACCTGGCGTTCCTCGGCGCACTGGTCGGCTCTGTCGCGCGACCGATCGGCGGCAAGCTCGCTGACCGTATCGGTGGCGCCAAAGTGACGTTCTGGAACTTCGTGGCGATGACGTTGGCCACCTTTGGTCTGCTCTACTCACTTCAGGCCAAGGACTTCGCGTTGTTCATGACCGCATTCCTCGGACTGTTCATCACCACCGGAATCGGCAACGGCTCGACCTTCCGCATGATTCCGGTCATCTTCCGCAGCTTCCACGCCAAGCGCGTGCAAGGTCAGGGTGAGAGCGCACTGGCCGAAGCGATGATCGTCGCGCGCCGCGAAACCGCTGCCGTGATCGGCGTGGTGGCGGGCATCGGCGCACTCGGCGGCTACTTCATTCCGCGTGCCTTCGGCGCGTCGATCAAGGCAACCGGCGGCGCCACCTTGGCCGTGTCCTGGTTCATCGCCTTCTACCTGACGTGCGTGGGCACGACTTGGTGGTGTTACCTGCGTCGCTCGTTTCTGACCCGCCGCATGCCGAGCCTCGCCAACGCCCAAGCCTGAGACCACGCGCCCGCTCGTGAGGAGAAACCAGTGTCCAAGAACTACTTCGAAAATCCCAAGCCGCGGCTGATCGTCGTCGGTAACGGTATGGTCGGTCACCGTTTCGTCGAGGCCGCCGGCGAGCGCGGACTGCTCGAGAAATTCGAGACAGTGGTGCTCTCGGAGGAGTCGCGGCTGGCTTACGACCGCGTCAATCTCTCGAAGTGGTTCGAGGGCAAGTCCGACCGGGACCTGTCGCTCGTGTCCGAAGGGCAATACGAGGAGCTGGGAGTCGAGGTCGTGCGCGGTGATGCCGCGGTCGAGCTCGACCGCGGCGCGCGCACGGTCCGACTCGCGTCGGGCCGCGTGCTCCCGTACGACGAGCTCGTGCTTGCCACGGGCTCGTATCCGTTCGTGCCGCCGATCAAGGGCTGCAACGAACCGGGCTGCTACGTCTATCGTACGATCGACGATCTGGTTGCGATTCGCGACGCCGCGCAGACTGCGACGAGCGCTGTGGTGATCGGCGGAGGCCTCCTCGGTCTGGAGGCCGCCAAGGCGTTGCTCTCGCTCGGCCTCGAGACGCACGTGATCGAATTCGCGTCGCGGCTGATGCCGCTGCAGGTCGACGAGGTGGGCGCCGGAGTGCTCCGCGCGCGCATCGAGGAGCTGGGCGTGCAAGTGCGCTGCAACACCACCACACGCGAAATCCTGCTCGATCAAAACGGGCACGTCAATGCGCTCTTGCTCGGCGATGGAACGCGACTTCCGGTCGACATGGTGGTGTTTTCTGCGGGAATTCGCCCCAGGGACAAGCTCGCTCGGGAATCGGGGCTGCGCTTGGGTGAGCGCGGCGGCGTGGTGATCGACGGTTCCTGTCGCAGCAGTGACGAGCGCATTTTCGCGATCGGCGAGTGCGCGGCGTTCGACGGCAAGACTTACGGACTGGTCGCGCCGGGTTACCGCATGGCCGAGGTCGCCGCGGCCACGATTGCCGGCGAGACGCAGGTCTTCGACGGCTTCGACATGAGCACCAAGCTCAAACTGATGGGCGTGGACGTGGGCAGCTTCGGCGATGCGTTCGGCGTAACGCCCGGGTCGCGCGTATTCACCGTCTTCGATGGCCACTCGGCCGTGTACAAGAAGCTGGTCGTGTCCGCTGACAAGACCAAGCTCTTGGGCGGCGTGCTGGTCGGCGATGCTTCGGCTTACAGTCAGCTCCTGATCCACGTGCAAGCCGAGATGAAGCTCCCCGAGCATCCGGAAGATTTGCTGTTCCCGCCGCGCGAAGCTGGAGCGAAGAGTGGATTCGGCGTCGATGCACTGCCGGACGCGGCCATGATCTGCTCCTGCAACAACGTCGACAAGGGCAGCATTTGTGGGGCGATCCAGGGCCAGAAGCTGACCACGTTGGGTGCGGTGAAGACCTGCACCAAAGCGGGCACGAGCTGCGGCTCATGTGTCTCCTTGGTCGACCAATTGCTGAAGCTGGAGCTCAAAAAGGCCGGCGTCGCGGTCAGCAATCACATCTGTGAGCACTTCCCGTACAGCCGCCAGGAGTTGGCGCATCTGCTGCGCGTGCAGGGGCTTCGCTCGTTCGACGAGATGATCGAGCGACACGGAAAAGGCCAAGGTTGCGAGATCTGCAAGCCGGCCATCGCCTCGATCTTGGCCTCGACCTGGAATGATTACGTGCTCTCTCGCGAGCACACGGGTCTGCAAGACACGAATGATCGATACTTGGCGAACATCCAGCGCGACGGCACGTACTCGGTCGTGCCGCGCTTGGCGGGCGGCGAGGTCACCCCCGATCAACTGATCACGCTCGGCACCGTGGCCAAGAAATACAATCTGTACACCAAGGTGACCGGCGGGCAGCGTGTCGACATGTTTGGCGCGCGCCTCGATCAATTGCCGGCCATTTGGCAGGAGTTGGTCGCGGCGGGGTTCGAATCGGGCCATGCCTACGGTAAAGCCCTCCGCACCGTGAAGTCCTGCGTCGGCAGCACCTGGTGTCGGTACGGCGTCCAGGATTCCGTGGGCACGGCCGTCCGGATCGAGAACCGCTACAAGGGGCTGCGCGCGCCGCACAAACTGAAGGGCGCGGTCTCCGGTTGCGCGCGTGAATGTGCCGAAGCGCAGAGCAAGGACTTCGGCATCATCGCGACCGAGAAGGGCTACAATCTGTACGTGGCGGGCAATGGCGGCATGAAGCCGCAGCACGCCGCGCTGTTTGCGACCGACCTCGACGAAGAAACGTTGGTTCGGTACCTCGACCGGTACTTGATGTTCTACGTCCGCACCGCCGACCGCCTGCAGCGCACGGCCTCTTGGTTCAACAACCTGGAGGGTGGGCTCGATTACCTGAAGAGCGTGATCATCGACGATCAGCTTGGCATTGCCGCCGAACTGGAGGCCGATATGGCGCGCATCGTCGGTAGCTATCAATGCGAATGGAAAACGACCGTCGAGAGCCCAGAGAAGGTCAGGGCCTTCCGTTCGTTCGTCAATTCCGATGAACCGGACCCGAGCGTGGCATTCGTGCGTGAACGCGAACAGCATCGACCGGCGTCTTGGACCGAGAAACGAAGCTTGATCGAAACACGCAAGATCCGCTTGCCCGTGTTGTCTGTCTAAGGGTCATTCAATCATGTCCATGCCAGCCCTAGTAGATTTTCCGCGCGTCGTCCCCGAAGCCAGTGAATGGCGCGACGTGTGCGCGATCGACGACGTGCTTCCCGGTACCGGAGTGGCAGCACTGATCGACGGCGAGCAGATCGCGATCGTACGCACGCGGGACGGCCTGTTCGCCGCATTGTCCAACTTCGATCCATTCAGCAATGCATTCGTGATCGCTCGCGGCATCGTAGGCGACCGTGCGGGTATCCCCAAGATTGCGTCGCCCATCTACAAGCAGAACTTCAACCTGCGCACGGGCGAATGCTTGGATGATCCGAGCGTGCGTTTGGCGGTGTTTCCGATCCGCGTCTTGGCCGGTCGAATTCAAGTTTCGGTGGCGGCGAGAGAAGCGGAATGAGCGCGCGCACGGATGCTCCCGCGCTATCGGACGCCTTGCCGCGCATGCTGGCGCTGTCCACCGCCCCCTCGGGTCCGATCAAAACGCACTGTCCGTACTGCGCATTTCAATGCGGGATGCTCGTCACGCCCAGCGCGGCCCCGGGCGAAGCGCCTCAGGTGCAGGCGGACCCGGAGTTTCCGGTCAACCGCGGCCAGATGTGCATCAAAGGCTTCACCTCGGGGGCGCTGCTCGATCATCCGCAGCGCGTACTGGGCCCGCTCTTGCGCGGTGCGGACGGACAGCTTGCACCGGTGAGCTGGGACGCCGTGCTCGACTTCATTGCTGCGCGCATCACGGCGTTGCAGACGGCCCATGGCGTCGATACGGTCGGCACGTTCGGCAGCGGGGCGCTCACCAACGAAAAGGCGTATCTGCTCGGCAAGTTCACCCGCGTCGCGCTCAAATCGGCGAATATCGACTACAACGGGCGTTATTGCATGTCGTCCGCGGCGGCCGGGCAAAATCGCGCGTTCGGCATCGATCGCGGCTTGCCCTTTCCGGTTTCCGACATCGCCGAGACTCGTGCGCTCATGCTGTGGGGCTCGAATTGCGCTGAAACGATGCCGCCCATCATGCAGTGGGTGTACGAACAGCAGCAGCGCGGCGGCAGTCTGATCGTCGTCGACCCGCGCTTCACCGATACAGCGCGCACGGCCACGCTACACCTGCAGCTCACGCCAGGGACCGATCTCGCGCTGGCCAACGGCCTGCTCTATCTCGCGCTCGAGGAGAAGTTGGTCGATCGGACCTACATTGCCCAGCGTACCGAGGGCTTCGCCGAGCTCGAGCGCAGCGTGCTCACCAGTCACCCCGCGTTCATCGAGCGCCTGACGGGCGTGCCGATCGCCCAGCAACTGCGCGCGGTTCGCCTGCTGGCAGAGGCCGAGTCCAGCATGGTGCTTTCTGGTCGCGGCGCCGAGCAGCAGTCCAAGGGTACGGACACCGTGATGTCTTTGATCAACCTGATGCTCGCGCTTGGCAAGGTCGGCAGGCCTGCCAGCGGCTACGGTTGCTTGACCGGACAGGGCAACGGGCAGGGCGGGCGCGAACACGGTCAGAAGGCAGACCAACTGCCGGGCTACCGATTGATCGAAGAGCCCGAACACCGCAAAGCGATCGCGGCCGTCTGGGGCATCGACCCGAGTGAGCTGCCGCGCAAAGGCAAGAGCGCCTACGAGCTCTTGGACTCCCTGGGGCCGAAGGGAGGCGTGCGCGGCCTCTTGGTTTTTGGCTCGAATGTCAGCGTGGCTTCGCCCAATGCCCAGAACATCATCAACAAGCTGGCTCAGCTCGAGCTGCTCGTGGTCTGCGACGCGTTCCTGAACGAGACCTGCGAGAACGCGCACGTCGTGCTGCCAATCGCTCAGTTCGGCGAGGAGGAGGGCACCATGACCAATCTCGAAGGCCGTGTGATCATGCGCCAAAGAGTGCGGCCGCCCCCGCCGGGCGTGAGGACCGACATCGAGATCCTATGTGCACTCGCACAGCGGTTGGGCGTCGAACGGGGCTTTTCTTTCACGTCGTCCGAGGCAGTGTTCGACGAATTGCGCTTGGCGACGCGCGGCGGCAAAGCGGACTACAGCGGCATCGACTACGAAAAGATCCGGGCTTCGCAAGGCGTGTTCTGGCCGTGCCCTGCGCCGGATCATCCGGGCACTCCGCGACTGTTCGCCGAGCGCTTTGCGTTTCCCTCGGGCCGGGCACGCTTCCATCCGGTCCCGTATCGACCGGCGGCCGAGGTGCCGGACGACAGCTACCCGCTCTATTTCACCACCGGTCGCTACAAGGAACACTACAACAGCGGCGCACAGACGCGGCTGGTCGAGCCACTACGAGACGCCAAGCCCGAACCCCTGGTTCAGATCCATCCGCGCCTCGCGGCTACGCTCGGGGTACTGCAGGGCGAGCAATTGCTGATCGAGAGTCGACGCGGCAGCGTCTCGTTTCGGGTGCGTATTTCCGCCGATATTCGACCGGATACGCTGTTTGCCCCGTTCCACTGGGGAGGGCGCCAAGCGGCCAACTTACTGACCATTCCCGCGCTCGATCCCTCGAGTCGGATGCCCGAATTCAAGGTTTGCGCCGTGCGCGCGCGCGCCGCCACCGCTAAAGCGATCGGATCGTCGTGAACACCCGCAAGAAGAAGCTCGCCGTCGTCGGCAATGGCATGGGCACCTGTCGTTTGCTCGACGAGCTCGTGCGGCGCGAGGCCACGCGCCAATACGAGATCACCGTATTTGGTGAAGAACGCGGCGGCGCTTACAATCGAATCCTACTCGGCCGCGTACTGAGCGGTGAGTCGCCGGATGCGATCGTCACGAAGACGCCTGAGTGGTACGATGCCCACGGTATCCGGCTGATCCAGAGCACGCGGGTGACGCGCTTGGATACGCTGCGCAAAGTGGTCGAGACCGCAGACGGCCAGAACCGTCGCTACGACGTCTCGATTCTAGCCACCGGGAGCCAACCCTTGGTCCCTCCGCTCGAGGGGATGCGTGGCGAAGACGGCGAGCTGCGATCGGGGGTGTTCGTCTATCGTTCGATCGCCGATTGCATTCGAATGCGAGAGTATGCGCGCTCGGGCGATGGCGCCGTGATCGTGGGCGGGGGGCTCTTGGGTCTGGAAGCCGCCAAGGTGCTCAGTGATATGGGTCTGCACGTGACCGTCGTGCAGAGCTCGAAAATCCTGATGAATGCCCAACTGGACGAGATTGCCGGCGAAATGCTGGCGCGCCAGATCGATCGCGCCGGCATCTTCGCGCGCCTGGGTCGCACGGTAGAGTCCATCTATGGCGATGAGCGAGTGACCGGCGTGGTGCTGGATGACGGCAGCACGCTCTCGACTGATTTGGTGGTCCTTGCTTGCGGCGTTCGGCCACGCGTCGATACGGCTCGCGCCTCCGGTTTGCCCGTGAACAAGGGCATCCTGGTCAACGATACGCTGGCGACCGAGGTGCCGGGTGTGTACGCGTTCGGAGAGTGCGCCGAGCACCGCGGTAAAACCTACGGCATCGTCACCCCGGTCTGGGAACAAGCGGCGGTGCTCGCTGACGTGCTCACGGGCCGATCGAAAGATCGCTACCGGGGTTCGAAGCTGTACACCCGGCTCAAGGTTGCCGGCGTGGACGTGGCCTCGATGGGCGCGCTCGAACCCGAGCTCGAGCGCGACGAGGTGGTGCAGATCGTGGAAGAACGCCGCGATTGCTACCGGAAATTGATCGTGCGTGACGGCAAGCTGGTGGGCGCCATGTTGGTCGGCAATACCGCTGCGACAGCCGCGCTGGTCCAACTCTTCGACCGCGGCGATGCCGTACCGGACGACCCGCTGGAGCTCTTGTGCTTGCAGCGGGCCGCGGCGCCCGCCGGGGAACGCGTGGTGTGCAACTGCAACAAGGTGACCGAGCAAACGCTGTGCGATGCCATCGCCGCCGGCGCGGACTCAGTGCTGGCGCTCGGTGATTGCACGCGCGCCGGTACCGGCTGCGGCTCGTGCAAAGGCGAATTGACCCAGCTGCTGTCGAAGTTCACAAAGCCGGCGCAATTACTGCCGCTACTGCCGCTTCTTGCCTCGGCCTAGCGGGGCGTTTCGGGGCTTGCGCTCAAAGGGGGGGACGGCCATTGTCGGTCCCACCCGAGGCAAGCATGTGGACTTGGCGAAAGCAGTGGCTCGGTTACGCGGCGGCTTTGTGCGCCACCGCGATTGCGACTGCATTGTCCGTGTTCGGGGTGCGCTACCTGTCTTTGGCCGACGTGGTCATCTTGTACCTGGTGGGCGTGGTGGTGGTGGCTTGGCGCTTCGGCTTGGGGCCATCGATCATCGCGGGGCTCGGCGGCGTCTTGGCCTTCGATTTTTTTATCTTCCCGCCTAACTTTACGTTTTCGCTCGAGTTCGGCCACGCGGTGACGCTCGCGGGCATGGTCTTCGTATCGGCGCTGGTGAGCGGGCTGACCGAGAGCCTGCGCCGCGAACAGGCCCGTGCGTTGCGCAGTGAGCGGCGCACTCAGCAGGCGCGCTTGGAGGCCGAAGTCGAACGCGTGCACGCGGCTCTGCTCAGCTCGGTGTCTCACGATCTTCGCACGCCACTTGCCACGATTTCGGCTTCATCGCACATGTTGGTGCGCAACCACGTGACGATGGACCCCTCGCTGCGCGGCGAGATGCTGACCGGCATCGCCGATGAGGCCGAACGCTTGGATGGGCTCCTGCGCAACCTGCTGGCGATCACTCGCGTCGAGACCGGTGAGCTACGGCTCCAAGTCCTGCCGGCATCGCTCGACGAGGTCTTGACCGACGCGCTTCGTCGCCTCGAGCATCGCCTCGCGGGGCGCAACGTGGAGGTGAATGCGCAGCGCGGCTTGCCCTTGGTCGACCTCGATGTGCGCTTGTTCGAGCAAGCGCTGCTCAATGTCCTCGACAACGCATTGCGTTATTCCCCGCCGGGATCATCAATCGAGATCGATACTCAGCAATTGGAGGGCAGAGTTCAAATTCGAGTCGCGGACGCCGGGGTTGGCGTCGCGGCGGCTGATCGAGAACTCGTGTTCGAAAAATTTCGGCGGGGCAGCAATGCTCCGCGAAGCGACGGCGGCGTCGGCCTGGGGCTAACGATTTGCCGAGCGATTTTGCGCGCCCACGGCGGTGAAATCACGATGGCCGAAGCGGTCAGTGGTGGAGCCCTCGTGACGCTGAGCCTACCAACCAGTAAAGTAGCCATCGCCGAAGCCGTCGAACGGCTTCCCAATATCGAATGACCAGAGCCGCCGCCGCCGTCGAAGCCCGCTTCAGCATCTTAGTCGTCGAGGACGAAGCGCCGATGCGCAAAGTCTTGCGCCTCATTTTGGAGGAGCAAGGCTATGAAGTCTTCGAGTGCGGGACGGGCGCCGAGGCGCTTTCGTTCATCTCTCGCAGTGCGCCATCCTTGGTACTGCTCGACCTGGGCCTGCCGGATGTCGATGGTATCGACCTCGCCAAGCAGATCCGTGGACATTGCCCGGTACCGATCGTGGTGCTCTCGATGCGCGCCGATGAGCACTCGATCGTCGAAGCGCTCGACAACGGCGCCGACGACTACGTGACCAAGCCCTTCCGCGAGAACGAGCTATTTGCCCGCGTGCGGGCCTGTCTGCGCAACGTACCCCCCGGCGGCGCGCGCGAAATCGATGGCGTTCGTGTCGATCCCGTGCGGCGCGTCGCCTTCGTACGCAATCGCGAAATCAAGCTCTCCGCGACGGAGCACCGCTTGCTCTGGGTCCTGCTGCGCGCCAAAGGCAACGTGATGACCCACCAACAATTGCTGCGCGAAGTCTGGGGCGCCGCCTACGTCCGCGACGCCGGCTACCTGCGCGTGTACATGCACCACCTACGCGAAAAGCTCGAGGCCGATCCATCGAACCCCCGCTGGCTATTGACCGAACCCGGCGTGGGCTATCGCCTGGGCGGCGAGTAACGCGCCTCGTTTGCCAGAGGGGCGATCGCGATCCCGCCGCGCACCTCACAGCACGCCGTGTTCTCGACGCGTCGGAGCTACCCGCAAGTGCGTAACCGGCGCGCCGGCGTTTCGTTCCGCGCGGCGCCTGGTCGGAATCAGCGCTGGTCCGACGATGGCTGCCCTCGCATCGCCGAAACTATACTGTGCGACAGAGCATTGTGGGACGGCGTAACCAGATCACGGCGGAGTTTCTCGCGTACTTGGCGTAGCTCGATGAGCGACAGGTCTTTCGCGACCTCGGGTTTTCGTCGTTGTTCGAGTGCGAACACAGTACGATTTCATCGGCGAACGGTGCCTCTCGAGCCATTGCTCGTGGCAAGCCGAACCTCCACCTAGTGGAGGTCCCGCCTCCGTCACTCGCCCGGGTCACTTGCGAGGCGGCGCGGAAGCGGCCGAGGCACTGCCGTCGACCAAACCTTCCTTCAGCGGCGAGTGTGGAAGACCTCCGTTCTATGGTGAAAATTGGCGTGTGCTGCGGTTCCTTGCGGAGCAGCCGAACTCCACCTGCCGAAGTCGTTCGTTTCCCACGCATCGAACTCCGCCTGTCGAAGTCGTTCATCAAGTTTTGCGTTCGATGAATAGCGTGTGACGGCGTCGGAGGTTCGAATATTCATGCCGATCTGGTCGACGACACGGCACGCTTCGAGGTGCGTTGCTGGACCGCGATCGCCCGCTCCCGCAAAGCCTATCTGGACGTCACCCCAGACGTCCAATTGACCGCTTGCTCCGTTCCGAGGTTCACGAAGTGTGGGAATTTCCGGGTGATCGGGACTGGCATGTGTCCTGCTGTGAGGACCACTGCGCGAGACGGAGGGGCTGCATGGAGTGGCCCACGGTGCTGGCGCAGGAGGGCGTGCGATTGGCACAGCTGAGTAGTGTTGCGGAAGAGTTGGCAGAGTTGCTCGAGGCCGAGGGTGTGGACTGCATCTTCACGGTGCCGGGCGGGACGATCGTTCCGTTGCTTTCGGCATTGAGTCGGCGGCCGTCCTTACGCATCGTGGTGAGCAAGGACGAGTCGGGAGCCGCGTTTGCGGCGGATGGGTACGCTTGGGCCACGGGCAAGCTCGGGGTAGTCGTGACGATCGGAGGTCCCGGAGCGAGCAATGCGCTCACCGGTCTGTGCGTGAGCTCTGCGCAGGGTAATCCGGTGTTGCTGATCAGTGGCGAGGTGAGTACGGCTTCGATGGGACGTCGTGCGGTGCAAGATGGCACTGACTTGGGGTTGGATGTGCTGGCCATGTCGCGTCCAGCCACCGCCTTGAGCGTGATGGGCAGTACCCCGGAAAAAGCGCTGTACGCGCTGCAGGAGTGTGTGCGGAGAGCAATGCACCAGCGCCGTCCCGTGCACCTCGCCCTACCGCTCGACGTGCAGCGTGCTCGCGTGGCCAGGCTTTCGCGTTGCCTCGGTCGCGATTATCGAGCGAACTCGAGCGCGATTTCCGATGTCCCCGCGGTTCGGCACGCGGCCGAACTATTGCGGGGCGCCGAACGCCCGGTCCTGCTGCTCGGGCGGGGTGCACGCGGCGCAATCGACGAGGTTCTGGAGTTTGCCGAACGCTTGCAGTGCCCGGTCGCCACTACCTGTGGTGGCAAGGGCGTTTTTCCAGAGCATCATCCGCTCTCGGTCGGAACATTCTCGTTCGGCTCGGGGCCGCTGTCGCGAGCGGTGCTCACGGGTAAGCCCGACGTCCTGTGCGCAATAGGCACCGGTCTCGGCGAGTTTGCCACGCTCAACTTCAGCCCCGCGTTGGCGGCGAGTCGCGCGCTGATTCACATCGATCACGATCCGACGGTGTTCGGCCGAAACTATGCGAGCGTCGGCGTGTGCGGCGATGCGCGCGTCGTGCTCGGCGCGCTCAACGCGGGACTCGGGCGACGCAGCGCACCCAGCCTCTGGTTCGAGCAGATGCGAGCCGCGCATCCGCGCTTCGCGGACGAAGCGTTGCTGAGGAGTGAGGCGGTGCCGATCCGCCCGGAGCGCGTGATGGGCGAAGTCGAGCGAGCGCTGCCCGCGGACGCTTGTGTGGTGGCAGACATCGGCACCAGTTGTTTGTTCGTGGCGCACTACCTGCGCCTCGGCAAAGCCCAGCGTTGCTACATTCCGATGGCCTGGTCGTGCATGGGCCACCCGCTGGCGGCGTCGCTCGGGGTGCGCTTGGGCTCGCAGCGCCCCACGCTGTGCGTCACCGGCGATGCCGCGTTTCTCGCGGAAGGGCTCGAGTTGCACGCGGCGGTGGAGGGGGGCATCGCGAATCTGGTTTGGGTGGTGTTGTCCAATCGTGGCCATGGGCTGGTGCGTGCAGGCACCGAGATGCTGCTCGGACCGAACCACGGAGTCGAAGCGGGTGATTTCAGAATACTTCCGGACGTAGCGGGCATCGCGCGCGCCGTCGGTGCCGAAGCCTTCCTGGTGGAGCGACCGGAGGCGCTTGCGTTTGCGCTGGAGGCAGCGTTTCAGGCGCGGGGACCCGCCGTGATCGACGTGCGCGTCGAACCGTCGGCGGTGCCGCCCATGGCCGATCGCATTCAGGGCCTGCGCGCGCCGGAAGCGTCCGATTCTTGCGTGGAGAGCTCAGAATGATTCGCGCCGAATCGCTGCTCATCGGCGCCGGTTGCCTGCATTTCCTGCAGATCCCATCGACCAGCCACTTGGCGCGGCGAATGCTGAATTTAGGCCCGGATCTGGCCAAACTCAGCCCGCTCAACGGGCGCATCGTGCGCATCTTCGTGGGCGCCGCTTCGCTCTTGATTTTCGGCCTCGGCTTGACCGTGGTGTGTCGCGCGCAGGAGATCGCCGGCACGCCGCTCGGCCAAACCCTGTGTTGGTTGATGACGGTATTCTGGAGTGCGCGCGCGCTGGCGCAAGTGTGGCTGCGTCGCGTGTGGCCGAAGGATGCGCACGCCAATTTTTGGTACTTCGCGTTGCTCACGGTGTACCTCGCTCTTTCCGTCAGTTACGCCGGCGCGACGCTGCTCAGCAACCGAGAGCTACAGATCGCGTGCGCAACGCACACCCATGCTCACGTGGCCCTCGCTGACGTCGATCGGTAGGCGGCGCGTGGTGGTGGCGTGTGACGGCGCAAAATCCCAGGAGCCACCGCGCAAGACGCCCTTGCCCGCGGTGCCAGGCACGAGTGGATCGAGATCGCCCACGAGCCGACCCGGATCGACCTCCCAACCATCAGCCACCCACTCCCAGACATTGCCGGACATGTCGAGCGCACCGAACGGACTCTGGGAGCTGGCGGCACGCGAGCCCGCGGGTTGCGTGCCCGTCGCGGGACATAGGCCCGAGATCACACCCATGGAGCAACTGCTGGGCGGCGCATTGCCCCAGGGATAGCGGCGGCCATCCGAGCCGCGTGCGCTGTATTCCCACTCGGCTTCGCTCGGCAGGCGCTTGCCGAGGAAGCGGCAGTAGCCGAGGGCTTGCCCGCGATCGATGCAGTTGATCGGGTGCAGCTCACGGCCCGCGCGATCGGCGTTGCAATATTTGCCGTATTTCGCGCTGTCGTCGAGCTCGGGGCTCGGGCCGTGCACGCCACTCGGCGTGCAGCGCGCTTGGGCGACGCAGTTCGAGTAGTCGCGCGCGGTCACTTCGGTGCGATCGATGAAGAAGCCGCGGCTGATGCGCACGTGCCGCTCGGGACCTTGCGCAGGCAGATCCTTGTCGCCCATCTCGAACTCGCCGGGCGGTACGTACAGCATGCCGCTGGGCGCTACGGGGGGTGGATTGGTGTCGCTCGACGAGCGCCGCGCGGGCGACGCTGAGGCCTCGACTGCGGACGTGGAGGGGGCCGGGAACTTCGACATGGCACGAGGCACTAGCCGATCACGAAGCATGAATCCGACCGCGAGCAACGAGGCCGCGCCGCTGACGAGCACGAGCGCGCGCCTCACTGAGCTCCGGCGCGGAGCGCGCGCGGGCACGGGCGCGATGTCGAGCTGCGCGGGCTGGGTCGTGCGCGCGCTCTCGGGCAGAACCGAGCGGGTCGCTTGCTGCGGCGCGGGCGCGGGATGCTCGATTTGGGGCATGCGAGCGGTAGTGATCGGCGCGCTCAGCCAGGGACTCGAACTGCGATTGCCCATGCCCCAACCGGTCAGGATTCGTTCCAGCGCGTGCCAGCAGGCGCGCGCGTCCGCGAAGCGCTGCGCCGGATCGCGGTTCACGCAGTGTGAGAACCAGGCGTCGAAGTCGGCGCCCAGCGGCTGCCCAGCGCGCTCGGCAATCCGCTCAGAGGCCGACGGAATGGCTTCGAAATGCACTTCGTACGACAGACGTGAAGGCGCATCGTCGACGAAGCGCCAGAAGCTCCGCCCCTGGAGCAGCCAGAACACGAGCAAGCCGAGCGCCCAGACATCCGCTGCGGGCGAGATCACCATGCCCGCGTGATCCTGCTCCGGCGCCTTCCAAGCATGCGTGCCCATGGCCTGCGTGACCGATGGTTCGCGGCCCAGAATTTTGGCGATGCCAAAATCCAGCACTTTGACCGTGAAAGGCGTGTCAGCGCGCTGCGAGTCCGCTAAAAACACGTTGGCGGGTTTCAGATCGCGATGCACGATGCCGAGCGCATGCGCGGCGGAGATGCCGTGGAACAGCTGGCGTAAGATCTCGGCCATGGCGGGGGGTGGGGGAGCGCCGACGCGTGCTAGGCGTTCTTCGAGCGTGGTGCCGCGCAGGTATTCCATGGCAAGCCACGGGATGTGCCGCGCCGGGTCGATGCCGTAGGCGATGATCTTGACGACGTGCTCACTGGGGATTCGGCCACTGACTTTGGCCTCCTGTTCGAAGCGGACGCGGAGCTCCTCGCGCTGGCTCCATTCAGGCAGCATGACCTTGATCGCGCGCAGCGTGTCGGTGCTGATTTGACGCGCCAAAAACACGGCGCCCATGCCTCCCTGGCTGAGCGGTTCGCGGATTTCGAAATCGCCGCCCAGCACCTCACCCGCTCGAAACACGCTGTTTCCTCAGCCGTGCGAGCGGCGCTCCGGTGGGGTCGAATCGCGAAGCTGGGCCAGATCGATGCCCTGGAGGGCGATGTGCTTGTACAGGGTTTGCTTGGCGACCGACAGCTGACGTGCGGCGAGTGTCACGTTTCCATTGGCAGCATGCAGCGCGGCCAGGAGCTGTGCCCGCGTCAGCCGGCTACCGCGCGAGAGCGGCGCGGCTCCTTCTGCGGGCGGCTCTGCGCTCGGCCGGAGTGAACCGACTTCGGGCAGGACGGTCAACAGGTCGCGTCGTCGCCATTCGTGCTTGCTGCCGAGCAGCGCGCTCGACCGCTCGGCTAACTGGCGAAGTTGACGCACGTTGCGCGGCCAATCATGACGGCACAGCCCCTCGACGAAGGTCGCGCTCAAGGCGGGGCGGGGTCCGGGCCGATACCGCTCCACGAAACGCAGAAACAGCTCCGGGATATCTTGCCTTCGCTCGCGAAGGGGAGGTAAGCGGAGCGTCACGCCTTCCAGTCGCGCGTACAGGTCCGCACGGAACGCGCCCTGGGCGACCAGCGCGGAGAGATCTCCGTGCGTTGCGCAGACCACCCGCAAATCCACCGGCACGGGTTGTGCGCCTCCCACTGGCAGCACTTCATGGGCCTCCAGCACGCGCAGCAACTTGGCTTGTGCGGCCAGCGGCAGCTCGGCGATCTCGTCGAGAAATAGCGTGCCTCCGCTGGCTTGTCGCACTAGCCCGGGCCGCGCGCGGTCGGCACCGGTAAACGCCCCGCGCTCGTGGCCGAAGAGCTCCGCCTCGAGCAGGTTCTCGGCCAGCGCAGCGCAGTTGCTGGCCACGAACTGTCCTGGGCGTCCGCTGTGCTCGTGGATCAGTCGCGCAAAGAGCTCCTTACCCGTGCCCGTTTCTCCGTAGATGAGCACGGTGGCGTTCGAGCGGGCCGCGCGCCGCGCTAGCTCGACGACGCGCGCCAGCGCGTACGAGCCGTATAGCTCCGGTGCCAGTTCGATCAGTCCCGGCTCGTGAGCCATGTGCTCGCAAACCACGGCCACGCAATCGCCTAGCCGAACCACACGCCCGAGCTCGAGCTGCGCGAGTTCAGTCCGCACTCCATCGCAGAATAGGCCGTTGCGGCTGTCGAGATCGCGAATCGCGTAGGCGAGCCCGGCGTGCTCGATTTGAGCATGGCGTCTGGAAATGGTCTCATCGTCGAGCACGAGATCAGATGCCGGATCGCGTCCGATCAGCGTTCGCCGGTTGAGCGCGAAATGATGCTGAGCCAAGCGCAGCGGATGGAGGAAACGCAAGCCCAGTGGCGTGCGCCCCGACTCGGGACTCGTCCCCGCGAGTGGCGCGGTGGTCGAGGCCTGCTCGGCCGGACGTGCGCGCCGCCGTTTGGAGCTTGGTCCGCGGCCAATCATCGCTAAGGCGTTAGCAGTGCGGGCCAGCGGCTTCAAATCAAAACGCGCTGTTTTTCCGGAGGATTAGCGGGTCTCGTACGGAAACGAGCCCACTCGGTCCGTAGCCGTAGCGGCTCTGGGTGATCATGGCCTTGCCGGCGGTGAATGTCAGGTGCGCGCATTGCACCGTGGTCAGCCCCGCCGAGTCGAGCCCTTGAAACATGCAGCGCTCGTGCATGCTGTACGCGCTCGTCTGCTGAAGATACGGAAGCGAGAGCGCGATCGCACGCTCCCGCGCGATGTTCTCGGTCAAATAGAATTGCGTGAGCTCGGGCGCGAGTGACTGCTCGAATAGGCTCGTGCTACGGAGATTGGTCGCGCGCTCATAGGTCATGACCGCGTGGGCGGCCGGGCGGACGCGGCTCAAATCGCCCGCGAGCGCGATGGCACGCGTGCAGCACATGCCTTGTGATGCTTTGAGCTCACTGGACAGGGCGCCGTGCGCGGCCTCACAGCCCGCGCCGCCGCCTCGCACCTGCAGCCGCGCGTAGTCCGGCGTGAAGCTCGCGGTCCAGGTCTCGATCCCGGCGATTGCCGGAGCGAGCGCGCAGGCGCGCGTCCACTGCGCGTCGCTGCACAGATCGAGTCCTTCGGCCTGGCAGGCGGCGACCGCGTCCGTGAAAGTTTTCCCCCGCGTTTCGGCCGGAGCCAGCGCGAAGAAGAGTTCGAGGCGGTCGCCATTGGCCAGGTTGCCCTCCGGCACCGCCACGGATGTCACCCCGGAAGTGGCTGCGGTGGGCAGCAGCGGTTCGATCGTAAACCAGAGCTCACTGTGCGTTTGACCCGTTGCGCGTTCGGCGATCGAGTAGCGCAGACCCTTGTGCTCGAAAGCTCTGGCACCGGCGAGCTTGCCAGTGAAAAGCCCGAGGCCCTGATAGATGGCGCGATGATCGCCGGCGTTGGCAGTTGGGTCCACCGTGTCGAGCAAAGTCTCCCAGGCGGCGAAGAGCTTGTCTTGGCTGCCCTTCTGATAGGGGCTGGCCAGCACCGTCAGCGAATGCAGGCCGCTATTGCCGACCAATAGCCCATGGACTCGTAGGCTCGCGCCGGCGAGCAGCGCGAGCGCGTCGCGGTAGCCACGATCGAGAATGCCATTGGGCCGTAGTTCGATGGCGGGACTGCCGTGGCGCGCCGCGGCACTGCTCCAACGCGTCGAAAATTCCGCGAGCCCGAAGTTCAATAGGCCCTGGGTGGCCTTGGCCAGAAGCTCGGGCCCCGGATAAAAGTCGAAGGCGATTTCGCTGACTTTAACTGGGTTTTCGACCGGTACGGCGCTTGCGGCGGGCGCGGCGCCGAGTGCCCCGTTGGTCTTTTCGACGCTCGGTGCGGGCTTGGAGCAGGCGCCCGCGGCCACGCTGAACAAGCACAGCGCGACGCGAGGAAAGCCTCGAAGGCCCAAACGCGGATCGAACATGACTCAGCTTAGCGGCCGTCACGGGGCGCGCGTCAATCGTTCCTTGCACGCTTCGGCAGCGATCGAATCGACTTCAGCAAGAACGTTCAAGGCGAACACTCGCTCGTCGTGGCATGTCGGTGCCGTGGTGCGTACAACGAGGCAGCGTCATCGGCTCGAGCGGCCCGCGTGCACGGCCTGGGCCCGCGGCGCGTGTCTGCTTGCAGTGCTGTTGGCCGTGCTCACTTCTACCAACCCGACGCACGCCGAGGAGCCTACCGCCGCGCACGAGTCGGTCTGGCCCAACACGCTTACCGTGGTCACTGATTCGGTGGCGTTGGTCATTGGCAATGCGCTCAGAGCCGCACTTCCTGACTGGCGGATCGCGGTGCTGGGTCGCCCCGCGCTGATGGTGAACCAAGCTGTCCCAGAGTTTTTGAAAGACAAGAACGTGGGCTCGGTGGTGGTCGTGGGGCTCGGCTACAACTCACAGTTCGAGAAAGACCGCAGGAACGAGGCTCGCTGGATCACCCTTTGGGACTATCGCGCCGATCACCTGATTGCGTCTTTGAAGCAGCGCGGCGCAAAGAAGGTGATTTGGCTGACGCTGCGCGAACCGTCACTCGAGATCGTGACCCGCAAGGGTCGAGCGCAATATGAATTGTATGCCTGGTACTTTCCCTACGTCAACGAGCGCATTCGCGAGTTGGCCAAGCGGCACCCCGAAGTCATCGTCGCCGATTGGGCGAGCGTCTCGGACGTCCCAGACGTCACGACCGATCTGATTCACCTGAACAAGGCTGGCGCCAAGTTGATGGCTGAGACAATCGCTCACGCGGTCAACGCACCAAGTCGCGCGAGCGCGGCCTCGACTCGAGCTCCGGTCAGCCCGAACCTCTGAGGCCGATCGGCCTGTGGCGGCCAAAAAATCGCCGGGTCGAAGTTCGGCGGCCCGGACGGGTCGCGCCCGCGAGCGCTCAAATGCTAGAGCTCGTGGTCCGCCTATGGAGCCTGCGTGACCGTGATTCATACATTCCACGCCCTGGCCTTCATCGAGAACTTCTCGCTGAAGGAACTGGCGCTGCACTTTCCCGAAGCCAAGCGTGTACATCAGCAGCTGTTCTACCCAGCGGCGGCGGGCGGATCGGTCTTCTTGTTCAGCTTTGGGGTGGTCATCTTTTTCGACGTCGGGCAAGCGGGGCGGGAGGGGGAGCTCTTGCGCTTGCGACGTGCACCGAGCGTGATGCGCGACGCGCAGGTGATCAGTGAGGAGTTTACGGTGCGTGAGCAGAGCGGCGCGCGGCCGGACGTCGAGGACGGCGTCCTCGTCGTCGACACGCTCACGCCCGAACGTGCCAGCATGGTCGCGCTCACCGTCGCGCAGAGCGCGGCCATGGAATACTACGAGCGAATCGTCGATCAGATGTTTGCCGACAACGATAGCTTCGTGCAACGTTTGGAGAAGCAAGGCAACATCTCGGTATTTACTGCCAAGCTGCAGCGCTTCATCGGTGCCGCGATCAGCACCCGCAGCGAGGTCATTTCCGTGCTGCATTTGCTGGACAAACCCGACGTAGTTTGGGACGACCCGGGCGCCGAACGTATCTACGAGGAGCTCCGTGCGCAGTTCGACCTGGTCGACCGCTATCAATCCTTGGAACTGAAGCTGCGCAGCGTTCAAGAATCGCTCAGCTTGCTCACTGACATTGCCCGTGACCGACGTCTCGTGTTCCTCGAGGCGTCGGTCATCGTGCTCATTTTGGT
Organism: Pseudomonadota bacterium; assembly: GCA_037200885.1. Taxonomy (GTDB): domain Bacteria; phylum Myxococcota_A; class Polyangia; order Polyangiales; family Polyangiaceae; genus PMG-095. The sequence continues at coordinate 278,177 of JBBCIN010000002.1, read as the reverse complement.
GGAGATCGTGGTCAGCCTCAGCCGCCACTGAGGTATCATCTGGCGGCATGCGCCAAGTTTGGATCACCAAAGCGGGAGCCCCCCAGGTATTGCAGGTTCGGGAAGCGCCCGATCCCATGCCGAAGGCCGGTGAGCTGCGTGTTCGCGTACGCGCCAGTGGCATCAACTTTGCCGATTTGATGGCGCGCGTCGGGCTCTATCCGGATGCACCCAAGCTGCCTTGCGTCGTCGGCTACGAGGTCTCCGGTGTGGTCGACGCGATCGGCGAACACACGACTGGTTTTGCGGTTGGCGACCGGGTGATCGCCATGTGCTACTTCGGCGGCTACAGCGACGTAGTGACGCTACCGAGCTCGCAGGCCTTGAAAATGCCGGCGCGCATGAGCTTCGAGGCGGGCGCGGCGTTCCCGGTCGTGTACCTCACGGCCTACAACATGATGCTGTTCACGGGACATCTCCGTCGCAAGTCGAGCGTGCTCGTCTTATCTGCAGCGGGCGGCGTGGGGCTCGCGGCGATTCAGATTGCCAAAACGCGCGAGTGCACGATTTTCGGCAGCGCGGCCGTCTCCAAACATGAGTTCTTGCGGGAGCATGGCTGCCACCACCCGCTCGATTCGAGTCGAGATTTTGCCGAGCAAGCGCGCGCCATCGTCGGTGATCGCGGCATCGACTTGATCTTGGATCCGGTCGGGGGAAAGTCTTGGACCCGCGCATACGATCTCTTGGCCCCCTGCGGTCGGATGGTGGCGTTCGGGCTGTCCGCGGCAACGAGTGGCAACACGCGCAATTGGTTGACCGCGGCGGCGTCCGTGCTTTCGGTCAAGCGCTGGAGCCCGATGCAGCTGATGGGCGACAACAAGACCGTCAGCGGCACGAACATGGCTCACCTGTTCTCACGCCCCGATCTGATCGAGCCACAGCTCGCGGCCCTACTGGAAATGTATGAACGAGGCGAGCTCGAACCGCACGTCGATCGCACGTTTTCTTTCGCCGAGGCAGCGGCTGCGCACCAATACATCCACGACCGCAAGGCACGGGGAAAAGTATTGCTCGTGCCCTAGTGGGTGGAACCGAGTAATTGCCGGGCAAATGTGCCGCGATTCACCCGCGTCGTTGCTAACTCGCAGCGTAGGCCGCATGATTCGCTCTCGAGCACGCTTCGTGCTGCGCGCGAGTGAGATCCGATATCGGGTCGTTCCCTCGAGGCAAGAGGATCGAGTCATGGAAAATCACACGGTCATTTGGATTGATCACAAAGAAGCGCGGGTCATGCGGGTGCACGGAGAGGAGTTGGACAAATCCACGGTTTGGGCGCCGACGCACCACCTGCACCGGCATGCTCGGGGCAGCAATGATGCTGCGGAGCACCCGGACGACGCCAAGCGTTTCTTCCATGAGCTCGGGTCGGTGCTGAAGGACGCGGGAGAGATCCTGGTGGTTGGTCCGTCGACTGCGAAGCTCGAATTGCTCAAGTACTTTCATTCGCACGCGCCCGAGCTCATTCCGCAGGTCGTCGGGGTCGAAACCGTCGACCACCCGAGCGACGGCCAGGTCGTGGCGTACGCCAAGAAATACTTCAAGGCGCATGACAACATGGCTGGGCACGGGCGCGTGCCCGAATGACCCCGAGAAACTCGCCTCGTAGCCGGGCCCCGTGCCTCATATAAATATGACTAGCAGCTAAACAGCTTTAGCCAATTTGTTTATGGTCAACCCAGGTCAATGCTCTAGCCATGACTCGAACGGCATTGATCATCGGAGCGACTGGTGGCGTGGGCAGCGAAATCGCGCGCGTTCTCTCCAAGCGCGGCTTCCTCGTGCGCGCTTTGCATCGTGACCCGGAGCAGGCAAGAGCTCGCATGGCTTCGCTCGGCGCGGTTGAATGGGTGAAGGGCGACGCGATGGTCGCAGCGGACGTGCTTCGGGCGGCCGCTGGCGTGAGCATCGTCGTCCACGCAGCGAACCCACCCGGCTACCGGAATTGGAAGGGCCTCGCGCTGCCGATGCTGGAGAACAGCATCGCCGCAGCGCAGGCGGCGGGCGCGCGTCTGGTGTTTCCGGGTACCGTCTACAACTTCGGCCCGGAGACGTTTCCGAACGTGGCCGAGTCCGCGCCGCAGCAGCCGAAAACACGCAAGGGCGCGATTCGCGTGGCGATGGAGCAGCGCCTTTCGCGAGCCGCCCGTGAAGGAGTGCCGGTGCTGATCGTGCGCGCTGGCGACTTCTTCGGTTCCACGGGGCAAAATAGTTGGTTCAGCCAAGCCTTGGTCAAGCCGGGTAAGCCGCTGCGCTCGCTCAGCTATCCCGGCAAGCGCGAAGTCGGCCACAGTTGGGCCTATCTGCCCGACCTGGCGGAGACAATCGCGCAACTCCTGGAGCGAGAGGCCGAGCTCGGACCATTCGAGGTGTTCCATTTCGAGGGACACTGGTTCGAACGCGGCGTGGACATTGCCGAGGCGACGCGTCGCCTCGCCGGCGTTCCGAACGCGCGGATTTGGGGTTTCCCGTGGCTCCTCGTGTACCTGCTGGCCCCCTTTGTCGAGACGTTCCGCGAAATGATCGAGATGAGGTATCTGTGGAACTCCGCGCTCAAGCTCGATCACTCGAAGTTGGTCGGTTTTCTGGGGAAAGAACCGCACACACCGCTCGACGAAGCGCTGCGTACGACGCTGCTCGAGCTCGGTTGCGTGAAGGATGGTCCGAAAGCTCACAGCGCGGATCGCCTTGCGGGTCGCGCTCACTAGATTCGATTGCTGATCTCTGCGGCCATTTGCTCGAGGGGCGCTTCCGCGGTCGAGAGCCCCGCCTCCTTGACCACTCGCGGCATACCGTAGACCACGCAAGACTCTTCGGCCTCGGTCAGCACCTGCCCGCCCGCTTCGGTGATCGCACGCGCGCCGTACAAGCCGTCGTTGCCCATGCCGGTCAGAACCACCGCCAGCGCGCGCTTTCCCAAGCAGAGCGCGCCACTTTGAAATAAAATGTCGACCGCTGGTCGATGCACCGAGCTGCTCGGCTCCGCTGCGAGGTGCGCGCTGAGCGCGTCACCGCTCCCCGCGAGGCGGAGATGCACGCCGGCCTTGGCTAGGATTGCGCGACCTGGGCGGAACAGCAGGCCCTCTTCCGCCTCCAGCACCTCGATCGCGCACTCGCTATTCAGTCGCTCGGCGAGTGGACCGGTATAACCCGCCGGAATGTGCAGCACGATCGCGATCGGCGCAGGAAAATCAGCGGGAAACGCCTTCAAGAGCCGGGTCAACGCCTGGGGGCCACCGGTCGAGGTGCCAATCAGCACGACCCGATCCGAGCGCCTTTGCAGCGCCGGACCCGAGGGGATCTCGACCTCGGACTGACGGTTGCGATCGCGCGGCTGGGCCGCTGCGAGCAGCACCTTGCTCACGAGCTCTTCGGCGATGTCGTGCAAGCTGGCCACGGCCAATGCGGTCGGCTTGTGCACCAGATCGAAAACTCCGTAGCCGAGCGCGGAGATCCCGATGTCGCTCTCGCCGTCGGCCATGCTCACGACGACGACGCGCGAGCGCTGTTCAGCCGTGAGCGCGGCCAAGACGCCGAGGCCGTCCAGGTTCGGCATCACCAAATCGAGCGTGATCACATCCGGCTGCAAGGTGGCGATTTTCTCGAGCGCGTCGATGCCATCGCGGGCAATCCCGACCACTTCGATCCCGGGGCTCGTCAGCAAGCTCTCGCGCACGACCTTGCGGGCGAAAGCCGAGTCGTCCACGACCAGCACGCGCACGACGCTCATTTGGGCTGCTTTCGGTAAAAGAATGCCCCGCCCTGCTCTTCGCAGGCGAACGCGACCTTGAAACGCAGCAGGGACTCGGACGCGCCGACCAGCAGTTGGCCATCGGGGCGGAGCTGATGCCAGAGGTGATCGAGCACCTTCTCGACCGTTTGATCTCGAAAGTAGATCAGCACGTTGCGACAAATAATGACGTCGAACTGACCGAGCGGAGGCGCCTCGCGTTCGTCGACCAGGTTGACGCGATGCCAGGCGACCGCGCGCAGGATGTGCGCGGCCACCCGCATCCCGTTCTCATCGCCCTCGAGCCAGCGACCGACGACGCCGGGCGGAAGTGAGCGGAGCGAGCGGCGCCGATACATTCCGCCCTGTGCCTGAGCCAATACACGTGCGCTGATGTCGCTGGCCACGAGCGTCACTTGGTTCAAAAGTCCCGCCTCGTCCAGTAGCATCGCCAAGGTCAGCGGTTCTTCCCCGGTCGAGCAGGCGGCGCACCAGATGCGCGGCTTGATGCCTCGAGCCAGCAAGCGGGGGATGAGCTCACTCACCAAGACTTTGAGCGGGCCCAACTCCCGAAAAAAGTAGGTTTCGTTGACGACCAGCGCTTCTGCCAAGAGCGCGAGCTCAGCGTCGGCGGCGGGGTCGTAACGCAGGAAATAGTAGTAATCGAGCAAGGATTCGAAGCCGCGGTCGGTGGCGCGGCCCGAGACGCGTTCAGCCAACAGCTCCCGTTCCTGCACGTCGTAGTGCAGACCAGTGCGCTCCTCGATCAACGCGCTGAGGATGGCGAACACCTGCGGTGAAAGCGGGAGACCGTGGCTCATCGGGCTAGCGACGCGCTACAAATCCGCCGCACTTCCGCGTCGGGATCAGAGAGGGCGGCCCGCGCGAGCGCTTCAGCGCTGGCCGTGTCTTGCAGTGCCACCAATGCCGAGGCTGCTGCGCGGCGCGCGGCGTCGTTCGGCGAGGCAACCGCCATTCGGATTGTCGCCAGTGACTCCTCGGTTTGCATGCGCGCGAGGCTAGCCACGAGTGCCGCTGCCGGCGCATCATCGGCGTGATCCAGCGCCGCCGCGATGGCTCGGCAGCGGTCCGGCGCCGGCTTGGCCAGGGCGCGGATCAACGATTGCCGAGTCGGCGCGTCGAGGAGCAGGGTGATGAGTTCGTTGGTCGCAGCCAGGTCCGAGCGCGCAGCCAGAAAGCCCGTCGCCGAGGCGCGCACGCCCTCGTCCGAATCGCGTGTCGCTCGCGCAATCGCCGGCAGCGCCTCGGGCACTCCGAGCTCCGCCAATGCCGAGAGCGCGACCAGGCGCGTCGCGGCTTCGGACGAGGCCAATGCGCTCAGCAGCTGCGGCAGCGCCTCGGTTCGCTTGGATAGGCCGATCGCGAGCAGAGCCGCGCGGTTCAAGTCGGCGTCACCCGCGCCGAGCACGCCGCTCAAGATTTCGAAGGCGCGCGCGCCGCGCAAATGCGCCAATGCTTCGACCGCGGCCACGCGCACTTGTCCGAACGCATCGCCGAGCAGCAGCGCAATTTTCTCCGTGGCGGAGTCGTCCCGCAATCGACCGAGTGCTTGGCAAGCATAGTAACGCACCCAAGCGTCGCCGTCGCCCAGGGCCGAACGAAGCTGTTCGAGCACGGCTGGCTCGCCCGAGGTGTGCCCGAGCGCGCGCACGGCGAAGGTCCGCGTTCGTGGCGAGTCGTGATGGGCGGCTTGCAAGAGCTCGCTCTGCGCGCGCGGATCATCGATGAACGGCAGGCCCGCGAGCGCTGCCTCGCGCAGCTTCTCGTCTGCACTCTTGGAGGCTTCGACCAGGGCGTCGAACCCTTCCGGGTAACCAAAGTAGCCGATGATACGCAGGGCGGCGCGCCTGAGGCGTGCGTCTTCGGAGGAGGCGGCCGCGAGCGCCAGACGCCGGGTGGCGTCGCTGCCGAGCGTTTGGATCGCCGCCAATGCGGCTTGACCAACGCGCGCGTCGGCATCGGAAAGTAGCGGAAAAATGGCCGGAACGGCGACGGGGTCCGAGCTGCGGGCGAGCGCGTCGCAGCTCAACGCGCGCACCGTCGGGTCTTCATCCTCGAGACAAGCGATCAGTTGATCGCGGGCCGAGAGCTTGCCGCCCAAGAGCGGTACCAACAAGCGACGTTCCTCGCTCGTGCCGCTGTGCAGAGCGGCGATCAGCTGCGGCTCGGCGAGGGCGCCCAAGCGTCTGAGCGATAGCGCGGCACCCTGCGCAACCGCCGGGGATCCGCGTAGCAGAGCGAGCAAAGTAGGGACGGTGCTCTCTTCACCGATCCACGACAAGACTTGGCTCAGCGCGAGTTGCTCGGCCGTATCCGCGCGCTTGAGCCCGAGCGCGAGTCGTTGCCTGAGCTCGCTCACCTTGGCCGAGCCGGAGAGCACGCGCTCGACGGTCAAGCCGGTGCCGAAGCGTCGCTCGGCCGCCTCGTGGATGGCCACCAGCGCCAGCGCGATCGCTCCGACGAGTCCGCCGGTGGCGCGGGTCAGTTGATCCAAGAGCGCGTTGACCGCGCTGGGATCCCCGAGGCGCCCTAGCGCGCGCACCGCCTCGGCGCCGTACAGTGGGTCGAGTGCAAGGCTCAGCAGCGTTGGCAGCGCGCGCGAATCCCCGCTCCGGCCGAGGATATCGATGGTCGGGAAGGTGCGGAAGAAATTACGGCTCTGGGCCAAAATAAGCAAGCATTCGAGGGCGTCCTTGCCGCCGATGCGGCCGAGCGCTTCGACCGCAGCCAGAGCTACGTTGTCGTTCTCGTGCTGGGTCAATTGCTTCAGCTCGGGGACTCCGCGCGTGCTCTCACGCCGACCCAAAATTTGTGCGGCATCGCACACGACCGCTACGTTGTCGTCCTCGACGAGGCCGAGCAAAAGCTCGTCGATCGGCTGGGAAGTCGCCGATAGCGCATCGACCAAGCCGGCGATCTTGGCCTCGTTCCCGCGTGAGCTCCGCAGCATCTCGACTAGAATCGGCATCGCCGCAGACTCCGCCGTTGCCAGCGCGGCCACGACGGCACGCCGCACGGTCCAATTCACGTCGATCAGTTCATCGACCAGCTGCGGCAACGCGGGTACGCCGGCTTGGGCCAGGCGATTGACCCGATCCAAGCGTTCGTGCTCACCGACGGGAGAGCTGGCCGATGCGGAGCTCATGCTGCCGGGCCCGATCCGTCGACGGCGCCCATATCGAGAGCCAGCACGGCTTCGGTCTGGCTCAGATTGGTCGTGCGGAGCTTGGCGATTTGGGCCGAAAGCGACTCGATTTCGCGGCCAAAAAGCGCAACCCCCTTGGCTTGCTGGGCCGATGCAGTGACCGTCTCTCGGATCCGACCGCGCATGTCGTTCACAGCGGACGCAAGCTGTTCGCTGGCGGTGCCCTGTTCGGAATTGGCTTGTCGGATGGCGGCGATCGATTTTGTCTGCTTGCTCGCGGTGTCGGCGAGGGAGCTTACGGCGTCGGTCTGTTCTTCCAGCGCGCGTGCGGTCTGACGGGCAATGCGTCGGACGTCGTCCGCGCTCTTGGCGATCGACGCGACCACTTTGCTCTGCTCTGAACTGGCGCGCGTAACTTCCGCGGCGGAAGTCGCCACCTGCTTGGCGGCTCCTTCCAATTCGTGTCCGGCCTTGGCTTGCTCGAGCAGACCCTTGGCGTTTTGTTGCGCGTCCTTGCGAGCCGTGTCCATGGCCTTCGCGATCTCACTGGCGCCTTTGGACTGCTCACTGAGACCGAGCACGGTGCGCTCCGTGGCGGCGCGCAGTTCATCGGCCTGGCCGGCGATGCTCTTCACCAAGGTGGCCTGCTCGCCCAAGCTTGCCATCGTGGCATCGGTTTGACTGCGCATATTGAGCGCGACTTTGGACAATTCAGCCGCGGCGGCGGCTTGCTCTGCGGCGCCCACCGCCACCTGCTTGGCGTTGTTCGCCAGTTGCGCGTTGGCGCGCACGACATCGCGCAGGGCTCGCGCTTGGTCAGCGGAGGCGAGCGTGGTCTGTTTGGCCATCTGCCGCATTTCTCCCGCGCTTTGTGCGAGGTCTTGCGTCGCTTTGGCTTGCTCGCCGGTGGCGGTGGCGATGATTCGCGATTGCTCGCGGACCTTGCCCGAGGCGTCAGTCAAAGACTTCACGGCCGCGACCTGCTCGTTCGCGCTCTCTGCCGCCTCACGCACGGACTGACCTAGTTCCTGCACGCCGCCCAAGATCGCTGCGAGGGCACGCTCGGCGTCCGTCGCCAATGAAGCACCATCGGTCGCGACGCGTTCACCCTCGTGCGTGGCGGCGAGCGCTTCTCGCGCGGTGTTCTGCAATGCGCGGATGATCTTGGCGATGTCGGAGCTGGCCGTCGCGGCACGGTCCGCCAACGCGCGGATCTCCTCGGCGACGACCGCGAAGCCGCGCCCGTGCTCACCGGCGCGCGCCGCCTCGATGCTGGCGTTCAGCGAGAGCAAGTTGGTGCGGTCCGCGATCAGGTTGATGGTTTGGACGAAATCCCCAATTTCGTCTACTTTCTGCCCCATCTCTTTCATCACGCCGGCCGATGACGTGATCGAGACGCGGATCTTGGCCAGGCCCTCGATCGAACGCCCGACGGTGGTCCCACCATCGCGCGCGAGGGAGGTTACCCGGTCGCCGACCGCGCGCGCCTCGTCACACACCCGAGCGATACGCCGGGTCGAGGTTTCGACCTGCTGGCTCGCTGCGGCACTCGCTTCGCCGAGGCGCGCGATGTCGTCTGCGGAGCGCGACACCGCTTGCGCGGATTTGGCGAGCTCCTCGATGGTGGAAGCGTTGGCTTCGACGACGCGCGAGTTCTTTTCCGAGGTCGAGGCAACTTCCTCGACCGAAGCGGCCAGCTCGGCCACGGTCGAGGCGTTCTCGGCGCTGGCGGCCTCGAGCGCCCTGGAGCTGAGTGCGGCCGCAGCCGCGGAGCGCGAGACCTCCTCCGTGGTGGTCGCGGTTTCCAGCACGGATGCGGCCAAATTCTGGCCGCGTTCGGCGACCTCGGCGACCCCTTTGGCGATCGCAGCGGTGCTCGATGCGACCGATGCGATTCGGGCCGTGACGTCGCGGGCGTCGGTGGTCAGCCGTTCGATGCCCTTGGCCATCTCCTCACACGTGGCGCCGACCTCGGTGATCATCGAGGCGCTGCTCTCGGCACGCGTGGAAATGCCGGCTAGGCCCGCAGCCATCTCGATCGAAGTGGCCAGAAGTTGCTCGCTGGCTGCCGCCAAGTCCTGGGCGTTGCTGGTCACGCCGCGGATTGAACGGGCAGATTCTTCGACCGCAGCCGCCGTGCTCTCGGAGGATTCGGCGAGTAGTTGGGTGTCCTTCTTCACCGCGCCGATCGAAGTCGCCACTTCACGCAGCGCTGCGCTCGATTCTTCGACGTCACTGAGCAACGATTGCGCAAGCTCGGTCAGACCCTGCTGCGCGCGCGCCGTCTTCGCGGTCATCGCGCTCGACTCCTCGACCGAAGCGGCAATCGCCTCGGTCGCCGCGCTGACCTGTTCGCCGAGGGCTGCGCGCTCGTTGCCGGCCGCGGCGAGCCGCTGCGCAGCAGCTTCGATGGCTGCGATCTCGAGCGAAGCCGTGCGCAGGGAGTGCGCTACCGATTCAACGCGGGAGCTGAAAGTGTGGGTTTGAGCCATTGTCTTCGGGGAGTGCACGGGGCTGGAGGTCATGGCTATTTTCACCTAAGAGTTTCGGTAAATCGATCAACAGGAGCAGGCGTTTGCCCAGCGGATGCACCGCCTGTACGAAGCCGGATGATCGCTCGCTCACGACGCTGGGCGCGGGCTGATGCTTGTCGACATCCAGCTTCAGCACTTCTCGAGCACTGTCCACTCGGAGCGCGACGACGCGTCCCTCGGACTCGGCGACGATGATGCGCGCGTCCAAGCTCAGCTCGGTACGGGGCAGCCCGAAACGCGTGCGCAGATCCAGCACCGGAACGACCAAGCCGCGCACGGTCACGATTCCGTCCACGTACGCTGGCGCTCCGGGCACGAGGGTCGCTCCGGTGTAGCTCTCCATTTGCAGCACACTGTCGAATGGCAACGCATATTCCGCACCGGCCAAGCTGAACACCACGTGTAGCTTCATCGCGCCCTCGTGAGCAGGTGCGGGCTAGGAACTACCCCTTCGGGCGCCACCAGGCGCGCCAGGCTGGCGCTGAGGGCAACCAGATCGAGCACGAGCGTGGGTCGGCCATCGCCCAGATCAGTTGCACCCGAGACCCCCGGCGCGCGCACCAAGACATCGTTGAGCGGTCGAATCACCACCTCTTGTTGTCCCAACATGCGATCGACGGCAAATGCGACGGGCGCGCCCGCGCGTCGCACCACGATTGCTTTGCCAGCGCCCTTCCGGTTGGACTTTAGGCGGAAAAGTTGCGCCAATTGAATCATCGGGACGGCCACGCCGCGCCGCGAAATGATGTCTACGGCTGGGCTGCCATCGTCATTGGCGGGTACGTGCACGACCGAGCTCGGGTCGATCTCGATGATTTCGTCGACCATCGTTACTGGTACGACGAAGCGTTGTTCGCCACACTCGAACGAGAAGGCGTCGACGATCGAGATCGTGAGCGGGACGCGCAACGTGAAGGTCGTGCCTTGGCCGACCTGGCTGTGGACCTCCAACTCGCCGCCGAGCTCGTCCACGATCGTGCGCTTGACGATCTCCATGCCCATGCCGCGACCGCTGGTGGTGGTCACGATTTCTCGCGTGGAGAGGCCGGGAATGCACAGCAAATCCAAGAGCGCCGCGTCATCACTCGGTGTCGCGCGCCCGGCTTTCCTGGCCACCGCGGCTCGGTCGATGCCGCGTCCGTCGTCGCTGACCGTGATTTCTAGGCGCGTGTTGGAGCGCGCGCCGCAGGTGATGCGCAAGAGGCCTTCCTCCGGCTTGTTCCTCCGCAGCCGCTCGTCCGGCGTTTCGATCGCGTGGTCGACGGCGTTGCGCACCAAGTGCACGATGACCGGAAATAGCCGCTCGGAAACCGATTTGTCGAGCTCCGCGTTGCCACTTTCCAGCTCCAGGCGCACCGACCGATTGGTGGCCCGTCGCAAGCCGCGGACGAGCAAGGGAATGCGCTCGAGCAGCTCACTCACGGGGACCATTCGTACGCGCACGATTGCGGCGCGCAGATCGCGGAGCTGGCGCGCATTGTCATTCATGATTTCGGACAGCTCACGCGTGTTCACGCCGCGTTCGCTCAAACTTGCGATGGATCTCGCCAGACGAAAACGGGTGACGATCAACGCGGAGAGGCCTTCCATCGCGTCGTCCAAGCGACTCACCTCGACGCGCACGACGCCGCGCCGCGAATGCGTGTCGATCTTGCCGTCTTCCGCGCCGTCCAAACCAGCTTCGCTGGCCGGAACGAGCTCGGCCTCCGAGGCAGGGGCAGCTTCCGGCAAGTCGCGCGCGATACTGTGTAAGGTGGTGCTGCCCAGGCCGACGGCTTCTGCAATCACTTCGTCGCTGGCGTGCGTCAGCAAGATCAACACGAAGCAAAGTCCGCCCGGAGCTCCAGGGCTCACGGGCACCGCCCGCGGTAGGACGCGCACGATATCGGCGACCTTGGCCATGCGTTCGCGGACCGAGTTGATGGTCAGGCCCTGCGCGGCGCGCTCGGGAGACGGACTGAACTCGGCGCGCAGCGCCCGTTGGCCAGCGGCAATCCCCCGCAAAAGCTGATCGAGCTCGAAAGGCGCAAGCTTTGCGAGGACGCTCGGGTCCAGGTCGAGCAGGGATGCGGCCGAGGGCACGGCGGGCGCTGCCGTCAGCCCGAGCGAATCGAGCGCTACCAGGAGCTCGTCCGACGGCGCCGCGGCGGAGTCGCCACGACTGAGCGCAGCGACGCGCTGTTCGATCGCGCGCACCCCGCGCAGCAAGGCATCGATCGCTGGCTGGGGCAGCGCGCCGCCCGAGCGATCGGAGTCCCGCAAGAAGTTCTCCATGCGGTGAGCGATGGCCACGACCGGTTCGATTCCGACCATCGCCGACAGGCCCTTGATCGTGTGCAAGGAACGGAAGGTCTCGCGGACCGCGCGTGGATGCGTTTCACCGCTGCGTTGCGCGGTCTCGATGGCGAGCAGCTGCGTATTGGCCACCGTCAGATGTTCTTCCGCCTCGACGAGGTACGCGGCGATGAACTCCTTGAGGTCGGCCGTCCCTGTCACGCGACGTGCTCCGCGCGATCAGCCAGGATAGCGCGGACTTCGGCGATGATGGAGTCAGGGGTGAACGGTTTCGCCAGAAAGGCGGTCGCGCCAGCTTGCAACACCCGCTCACGCGATTGATCGTCACCGCGAGTCGTGACAATCAACACGGGCAACGCGCTCAGCATGTCTTGAGCGCGGACGAATTCGAGCACCTCGACGCCGCCGATGTCGGGCATATTGAGGTCGAGCACCAACAAGTCGAACGCCGCCAAGGACAAGCGTTCGATCGCCTCGAGCCCACTCGATGCGTGGGTGAAGCTGGTTTCGGGAATCGCGCGCAAACAGGCGACGATCATGTCTCGCATGACCTTACTGTCGTCAACCACGAGAATTTCGGTCATTTGCGCAGCCTCAAGCGAAGGTATGGCGCGCTTCGCGCACAGTCAAGCTCGGGAGGAGTCGCGATGGCGGCTCCTTCTCGGGAGCGATCACGGCGTCGCGAAACTCGCTATGAGGCGCAATGCCACAAAGAGTGGTTCGAATAACCCGCAGGATCAGTTAACTTTGGTTTATCGTTCGGGCGCTGGTCACGGCCCTTCGTGCCAACCCCGATTCAGCCATGAGTTCATTGGATAACCGCCCGTCCTTCTCGAACAGTCCCGAGCGAGCTCGGATCTGGTTGGTCGACGATAGCCCGCTGGAGCGGGAACTGGCGCGCCGCCTGCTCGCCGAACAATACGAGGTCGAAGTCTTCGTCGATGGTCCGCCGGTTCTCGAGCGCCTGGCGGCGGGCGAGCGTCCCGACGTACTGGTGCTCGACTGGCACATGCCGCAGATGTCGGGGCTCGAGGTGTGTCGCTTTCTGCGTGAGCGCTTCGACGAAGCGAGCCTGCCGATCTTGGTGCTCACCGCTACTGGCGGCCAAGATGATTTGCTCGAAGGCCTAGCCGCGGGCGCGAATGATTTCGTCACCAAGACGTTCGATCCGGCGGAGCTGCGGGCCCGTGTGGGTACTTTGGCGCGCGCCCGGTTGCTCCACGAAAGCCTGAAAAAAACGGAGCTCGCGACGCGCCGGGCGCGTGAAGCGGCGGATGAAGCCAATCGCGCCAAAGACGTGTTCTTGGCGACCGTTTCGCATGAGCTGCGTACGCCCCTGAATTCGATCTTGGGTTGGGCACGCCTACTGAGCGAAGGCACGTTGGACCAAGAGACGCTGGCACGGGGGCTCGCGACGATTCAACGGAATGCGCAGATCCAAGTCCAGCTGATCGAGGACATACTGGACACGACGCGCGCCATTTCCGGCAAGCTCCATTTGGAGCTGACCACGCTCGATTTGGGCCAACTGGCCCGCGCGGCATTCGACGCGGCCAAGCCATCGGCGGACGCCAAGCAACTGGAACTGGACCTGACCGTCCCGGAGGAGTCCTTTCGCCTTCGCGGCGACAGCGATCGGTTGCAGCAAGCGGTCGGCAATTTGCTGGCAAACGCCGTCAAATTCACGCCCGCGGGCGGCAAGATTCGGGTCGAGCTGTCCCGTTCCGAGCAGGCGCTGAGCGTCTCGGTTCATGACACCGGCAAGGGCATCGCCAAGCAATTTTTGCCGCATGTCTTCGATCGCTTTCGACAAGAAGACGACGCGGCTACGCGCCGGCACTCCGGGCTCGGGCTCGGCCTCGCATTGGTGCGTCACATCGTGGCCGCGCACGGTGGATCGGTGAGCGCGCGCAGTGAGGGCGAAGGGCGCGGCGCGTCGTTCTCGATCACGTTGCCCAGCGACGATCAGCGGCGTTCTCGCAACGGGGAGACGGATCGACCCAGCCCCGCCCCCGTGGTGGTCGATCACGGCCTGCCCGTAGGCCGCCTATCCAACATCAACATCCTCGTCGTCGAAGACGACGAGGATGCCCGCGATCTGCTGGTGACCGTGCTTACCCAACAGGGTGCCAAGGTCAGCCAGGCCGGCAACGCGACCGACGCGTTGGCGCGCGTCGCGCAAGCGGTGCCCGATGTCCTGCTCAGCGACATCGGTTTACCCGGTGAAGACGGCTATGCGCTGATGCGCGCGATCCGCGGGCGCGGACTGACGGCGGACACCCTGCCGGCCATCGCGCTGACCGCCTACTCGCGCCGTGAAGATCAACGGCTCGCCTTGCAAGCGGGCTTTCAGGCGCACGTCGCCAAGCCCGTGGAACCTGCGGTCTTGGTCGCGGCGGTCGCGGAAGCGACGCTCTTGGCCGCCCGCAGGTAGGCGCGGGCCAAGCTCGGAGACAGGGGCGCCCCACTGTGGCCGAGCTGCTCAATCGTTTCGGGCGGCGGCTCGGCGTGCTTACCGCGCTCGAGATCGAGTACCCGGTAGGCCGCGACGGCGCACGCTTTCAAGCTCGCTTGGCGAGTGACGCGCTGGAGGGCTTGGACACCAGCCGGCTACGCTTTTTCTTGGTGCAGGACGAGAGTGGTAAGCGCTTTCCCGCCATGATCGACCAGGTGGTCCGCTTGCCCGAGGACGGCCGAGTGACCGCGATCAGCGGCGTAGTCGTTGCAGGGGGCTGAGCGATGGCAGCACCGAAGCGAACGCAAACCGTCGCTGGTCAAGGATTCGTGCGCGTTCGAGGCGCGCGGGAACACAACCTCAAGAACGTCGATGTCGAACTGCCGCGTGACAGTTTGGTAGTATTTACCGGGGTTTCCGGCTCCGGGAAGTCCTCCCTGGCGTTCGGAACGCTGTACGCCGAGGCGCAGCGTCGATACCTGGAATCGGTCTCGCCCTACGCGCGTCGCCTCTTCCATCAAATGGAGGTGCCGGCGGTCGACGAGATCGAAGGTCTACCGCCCGCCGTTGCCTTGCAACAGCAGCGCGGCACGCCGACGACCCGCTCCTCGGTCGGCAGTGTGACCACCCTCTCCAATCTACTCCGGATGCTGTATTCGCGCGCGGGTGACTATCCAAAGAACCAGCCACTCTTGTATGCGGAGTCGTTTTCGACGAACACGCCGGAGGGTGCCTGCCCCACGTGTCACGGGCTCGGCCGCATCTACGAAGTGACTGAGGCGTCGATGGTTCCAGACCCATCGCTGACCATTCGCGAGCGAGCCGTTGCGGCCTGGCCCAGCGCCTGGCAAGGCCAAAACCTGCGCGACATTCTGACCACCCTCGGCCACGACGTGGACGTTCCCTGGCATGATCTGCCCAAGAAAGTCAGGGATTGGATCCTGTTCACCGAGGATCAGCCCACCGTTCCGGTGTACGCCGGCTTCGACCGCGCGGAAGTGAAGCGCGCGCTGAAGCGTAAGGAGGAGCCGAGCTATCAGGGCACCTTCAGTAGTGCGCGGCGCCACGTGCTGCAAACCTTCGCCAACACGCAGAGCCCGATGATGAAGCGCCGGGTCGCGGAGTACATGTTGAGCATGGAGTGCAGCGAGTGCGGCGGCAAGCGGCTCCGCCGCGAGGCGCTCGGCGTCACCTTCGCGGGCTTCGACATCGCCGACATCTCGCGTCTGCCGCTCAAACGGCTGGCGAGCACGCTGCTTCCGTATGCGGATGGCTCGGCTGAATCACTGGCGCAATTGGAACCGGCGCACCCTGAAAAGGTGATCGTGACACGCCGCATTGCGGAAGACATGTGCGCGCGGCTGAGCGTATTGCTCGATCTCGGGCTCGGCTACCTGAGCCTGGAGCGAAGCACGCCCACGCTCTCGCCGGGCGAACTGCAGCGACTTCGACTGGCGACCCAGGTGCGCTCCAATTTGTTCGGGGTCGTGTACGTGCTCGATGAACCGTCCGCGGGGCTCCACCCGGCAGACACCGAGGCGCTACTGCGCGCTTTGGACGGGCTGAAAGCTGCTGGAAACTCGCTGTTCGTCGTCGAACACGAGATCGATGTCATCCGCCACGCCGATTGGTTGGTGGATGTCGGGCCGGGCGCGGGAGAGCTCGGCGGGGAAGTTTTGTATAGCGGTCCGCTGGCGGGCCTGAATGGCTGCGAGCGGTCGGTGACCCGGCGCTACTTGTTTGACGACCGCGCCATCGCCCCGCGTCAGCCGCGCTCGCCGACCGGACGGCTTACGCTGAGTGGCGTGACTCGCAACAACCTTCAGGGCTTGAGTGTCGATTTTCCGCTCGGTGTGCTGACGAGCGTGACCGGAGTTTCCGGATCCGGGAAGTCCACGCTCGTGAGTCAGGTGCTGGTCACGTTGCTTGCTCGTGAGCTGGGCGAGCAGCCGCCGGAAGCCGACGCCGAGGGCGAGGAGCTCGAACGCAGCGCGGTGCCGGAGCTGGAGGGGAGGATCGCGAGCGGGATGGCGGGTGTCAAACGTCTGGTTCAGGTGGACCAGCGCCCGATTGGGCGTACGCCGCGCTCGAATTTGGCCACCTACACCGGCTTATTCGATCAAGTGCGGAAGCTGTTTGCCAGCACGAAAATGGCAAAAGCGCGACGCTACGACGCCGGTCGCTTCTCGTTCAACGTGGCCAAGGGCCGCTGCGAGACCTGCGCTGGGGAGGGCTCGGTGATGGTCGAGTTGCTGTTCCTGCCAAGCGTGTACGCGCCATGCTCGGTCTGTCATGGCGCTCGCTACAACCAGAAGACGCTCGAAGTGACCTACAGCGGCAAGAACATTGCCGAAGTCCTGGCCCTGACGGTTGACGCCGCTTGGGAGTTTTTTGCGGACGAACCCGGGCTCAGGCGCACGCTCGAGGTGCTGCGTGAAGTCGGGCTGGGCTATTTGAGGCTCGGGCAACCGGCGACTGAGTTGTCGGGGGGCGAGGCCCAACGCATCAAACTTGCGACCGAGCTTCAGCGCGCGCAACGCGCCGGCACCGTGTACGTTCTCGACGAACCGACGACCGGGCTCCACCCCGCCGACGTCGAACGCTTGCTGGCGCAGCTCGAGCGGTTGGTCGCGTCGGGCGCCACCGTCATCGTCGTCGAACACGATTTACGGGTGATCGCCAGCAGCGATTGGGTGATCGACATCGGCCCCGGCGCGGGCGACGAAGGCGGGGAGATCGTGATCGCGGGCAGCCCCGCGGAAGTCGCGCGCTGTGGCGAAAGCCGCACCGCCGGCTACCTCGGCCGCTTCCTCGCTGATCGGCCTTCGCGCGCGGCCGTCTCACGCCGGTGATGCGTTTGGCACCGTCATTGCAGTGTGAACTCTGCATGTCTCGGCTCTTTCATGTCACCCCCCACGATTCGGTGAGCGCCGATGAGATTTTGCACCGTTCACTCGCCGCATCGCACGCTCAGCGCTTCAATCCGGGTTTGGAGTGTAGCGATTTCGAGGCCACCCTCGAGCATGAGGCGGCGATCCGACGCCTGGAACGAGACTTCATTGAGACAGAGCGCGCCGCTGTGTCGCAGGTGGTACGCGCAGTTCCGCGTCATCCCGCGGAGTTCGTTGCGTGGTTCGAAGCCCTGCGCGTGAGCGGCCCAGGTCAAGATGATCCGCTCTTCGTATGGCTCGCTCAGACTGCGAATCATCGGCAAATGTGCTGGTTTTTGGCGCAAGAGCTCGCGGGTGAGGCAGGCTTCGATGACTTGGTTGCCCTCACACAGCTGAGGCTGCCGAGCGGCCCGAAGTTGGAAATGGCGCGCAACTATTGGGACGAGATGGGCCAGGGTCACGAAGGCGGCATGCACGGTCCCATGCTCGGACAGCTGGCGCAGAGCCTGGAGCTCGATCGCAGCACTCAGACGGTTTGGCAGTCGCTGGCGCTCGGAAACTTGATGGTCGGGCTCGCAACAACGAGGCACTATGCCTACCAGTCAATCGGCGCTCTCGGCGTGACCGAGCTGACCGCGCCCGGACGCTCCGAGTTGGTCAACGCCGGTCTCAAGCGCCTCGGTATCGGTGGAGCGGCGCGGCGCTACTATGCGTTGCACGCCAGCCTCGACGTACGCCACTCGGTGACCTGGAATCGAGAAGTGCTCGAGCCCTTGGT
Source organism: Pseudomonadota bacterium (assembly GCA_037200885.1). GTDB lineage: Bacteria > Myxococcota_A > Polyangia > Polyangiales > Polyangiaceae > PMG-095. Next base: position 260,292 of record JBBCIN010000002.1, on the reverse strand, counting down.
GGCGAGTGACCCGGAAATTGCGCCTCGATTGGCCGAAGGTGCGCTCATGCGGCTGCGCGCGGGCGCGCGTTGCTTCGACCGTTATCGCGAGGAACTATGGGGGCTTTGATGAACGAGCAAAGTGAGCTGCTCTTGGAACTGTCGCACGTGGGTGGGCAACTCCATGCCTGCGCGGACCCGTTGGCCGCGCCGCTGTTCATCGAGGAGCTGATCGACGTCGCACGACAGCTCTCGGTTCCCACGGACGAGCGGCGCGATGATGCGCCAGTGTTTCTAGAGGCGCCCGACAAGATCAGCACCGCCACTTGGACGCAATGCGGCGGGCTATTGTACGCGCTCGGCCACGATGGCCCGCAAAACCGGCTGCGGATCGCGACCGAAGTTGCGCAGCGCTTGGCGCTGTTGGTGCCGGAGCAGCGCTGAGCCGCAAGGTTCGCCTCGCCTATTTGGCTTCGCGCTTCTTGCCCAGAGCATCCTGAGCGGCGTCACTGAGCACGCTCAATGCAAGTGTCTCGAGATCGACGGGCTTGACCAAATGCAGGTCGAACCCCGCCATTTTGCTGCGGGCGAGCACCGCTTCACCCGAATAACCCGTGACGGCGATCAGCTTGCAGTCGGCCAAGCCTTCGCATTTTCGCAACAGCTGCGCCAAATCATAACCGGACATGTCGGGCAGCCCGACGTCCAGGATTGCGACATGTGGCAGGAATTCAGCGGCCTCGGTCACGGCCTGGCTAGCGCTGTTGACGCTGCGCGCGTCGTGCCCGCGCATTTCTAGAAGCTGCACCAACAGATCCGCCGAGTCGGCATCATCGTCCACGATCAGGATACGCCGCTGGAGGGTCGCTTCTCTCGAGCCGGATGCCGGTCCCTGGGAACGCATGGCGCCTAACATGCGCGCAGTCCGGCGGCCCGTAAAGTAGCAAACTCATGGCCCGAGCCGCCGATCGCTCGGGCGGGGGGACAGCGACCGTGGCGGTTGTGCGCAGCCAGCGTAGCGTGGCGCTGCTGGAAAACAGGTCGCGCACCCATCCGCCGCTCGTAGACGCGCGACCTTGGCGGGCGACAAGAACGCGCAAAGAGTTGGTTTTTTGGGCTAGCGGGCGCGGAGCGGACAATGCGTCGCGTAGCTCGGATTGCCGATTGAGACGCCGAAGGCTAGGCCGCGGCGCGACGTGGCGCGTGACCATCAAATCAAAGTCAAACTGGCTGGTTCCCCCTAAGGGCACTCGGCGTGAACGATTGCCACCGCGTCCAGATCGAACACGCCGGCTGAACCGGTGAGATCGACGCGGTCGGTGATGCGAACGTAGCGTGCGTGAGTGAGACCGACGTCAGCCAAATCATAATGGTCGCCGCCAGAGGCGCTGGGATCGAGCGGATCGATGCCGTTCGTTGGACTCGAATAAACGAGGTTCACCCCCGCGCAAAAACCAAAGTCGGTCGCGTCTGGAACCGCCGTACAAGGAAACTCGGTCCAGTGCTCAGCGTCGTCGCTCACCGCGACCGTACCGAGCTCTTTGAACGTAGGCAGCGGATTCTCGAACACGGTGAAGTCGACTCCGGGTCCGTCGACGATGGCGTTGCCGGCGAATTTTAGGACCATCCAGCCGCCGTTGCCGAGCGAAACGACCGCGCCCGGGTCGTTGGCGACGGGCGGTCCAAAAACCGCCTGAGGAAAGCCGGACGCTTGGTTGAAGTTCTGACCTCCGCCAAACGAATAGCTGACCACGTTCGTCGCGAAGGGACCCTGACTGCTCGCGCATGAGCCGCCAGCCCCGGCGCGCCCCAGCGGGTCGCCACCACCGCCTTCGCTTTCATCGGGCGCGCCACCGTTTGGGAGGGCGCCGCCAGCTCCGGCGTCGGCTCCAACCGCGCCCGCGGCTTCGCTCGCCCCACTTGGGGAGGCAGGTTCTGCGCCGCCCGCACCGCCGCGTGGCGTCGGGCCGGCGGGATCGTCCGAGGGCTGATCGCGGCCCGGAACCTGCACTCGCCCCGCACAGGCGCCGAGCGCTGCTGTCAGTCCGAAGGCAATGAAGACCACGCGCAAGTTCACTGGCAAACGGCGTTCTGACCCCAGCGTTGCTTGAACGCACCGAAGTCTGCGAAGTCGATCTGGCCGTCGTGATTGAGGTCGTATCCGCCCGCGAAGTTCGCGTCGCCGCTGGTGCTGCCGAACGCTGCCATCAACGCCGAGAGATCTGCGCGGTCGACGAGGCCGTCGCTGTCAGCGTCGCAGTCGGCCGCGTCGCCCCAGCCGTCACCGTCGCTGTCTTTCTGATCGGGATTGGGCGTCAGATAAGCATTGTCAGCGCCGTCAGGGATGCCGTCGCCGTCGCTGTCCGGCGCGTTGGGCGAGAAGAATTGCTGCCCATCGGGGCCGGAATGAGTCACATCGTACTGTGCGCAATCTGGCGGCTTCGAGGATAGGTTCGCCGTCACCACCAGCATGCCGAGTGACGGCGCGTACCAAACGTTCGTCGCGTCGTCGTTGTGGCAGGGGTCGGGCTCTATCTTGACGTAGTCGGCGGGCGCCGTTGCATCCGCGACAGCGCCGCCAGAAAGAACGCGCTCTACCGCGGCGGCGCTGACGAGCCCAGCGTAGCCGTAATTGCCGCTGGTGCCGAAAACATCGCCGCCACCGACGAAGAGGTTGCCGCTCGCATCGAAGCCCAAGGAGGCCGCGCTCGAGGCGCCCTCTATCAGCACATGGCCCGTCGTGGAATAGGTCAGGCCGCGGCCTGCAAGAGCCGCATCGATCGACGAAGCAGGCCAGATCTTGAGCTGTCCAGTGGGCGCGTCGCGGTAGGCATAGCCGATACCGGTGACCAGATCCCCCGCGGCGTCGAAGGCTAGGCCGCCCGACGCGCCGGGGATGTCCGGGAGGATCGGGATCGCTGCCCCCGTCGTGCCGTCGGTATCGATCGCGTAGATCTGACTTCCAAAATCCGAAGCCGCATTGATGAACAGGTAGCGATCGCCACGCCAAGCTCCATCGTACATGTTTTCGTCCCAAACCTTCACGCCGGCTGAAGTGCGCAGATTCGGTGGCGAGCTGACGCTCAAGAGCGACGTGTCGAACACGAGGAGTGGCTCGTAGAAGCCGATGCCGAGCGCGATCTTCTTGCCGTTCGGTGAGATTTTGAGGAAGCACGGGTCCATCGTATCGTCCGGGCCCAGTGTTGCGACGGGCAGCCACAGATCGGCGCCGAAATTTTTCTGCAGGTAGACGGTCCTACCCGTCGCCGCCAAAAAGCGGCCGCGAAGGGGAAAGCCCTCGACGCTGGTGGTGACCTCGCCGTCGAACACGTCGGCGGAGGTGGCGTAACTGAGATCGGACCCGGGCAACGTGAGCAAGTAGGGCGGCTGCGTCGCGTAACTACCGTCGGCGGCACGCGCACTGCCGACGCAGGCGAGCAGGATCAGCCAGTTTGCAGCCACGCGGAGCGCAAGGCGAGAGAACATCACCGTAGCTCCGTGGCGTAGAGCGTGAAGGGTCGACCGGCGCAGCCGGTGTCGCTCGCGTGTGCGACGTCGGCGATCGGCAGCGCCAAGGCGGCGTCGAGGCTGGGCACTGCCGGCGACAAGCACAGCGAGAGCTGATTCCCCAGCTGCAAGAAATCGAGCCGGTAGTGGGACGTTTCGTCCTTGGCGAGCAAGGCACCACCGGCCATGCAGAATCGCTCGACCAAAAACAGCCGTGGCGGCTTGGCAGGGGTTGCTGCACCTGCGGGGATTGCCGCAAACGTCGTCGCCTTCGCCGCGGTTCGCAACAGAAAATGGTCGCCAGCCGCGTCCTCGTAGTTCCCGACGATGAACTCTGCGCCGCCTGCCGTGCAGTTCATCGTCTGCCCGGACTCGCCGGCTGCGCCTGCAGGTCCATCGCCACTTGCACCGGCATCTCCGCCCGACGCGCTGCCGGAGCCCGCGTCGCCGGTATTGGTGCCGCCGGAGCCCGCCGCGAATGCGCCGCTGGTGCTCGCAGCGAACGCGCCGCTGGTACCCGCATGACCTGCGCTCCCCGCGGCACCGGTTCCGCCGATCGCAACTGGTGGGTCGGCATCGTCGTTACATGCGCTGGTAAAAACGAGGCCTGCCGTAGCGACGGCCAATAGAGAAACCAAGCGACAAGCCGGCATGGCTCCGCGCGTCGAGTGCGACTGGGGCATGAAATCTCCGCAAACGGCAAGGCCGGCCGTGCCACGAGATAGGGCACTTTGGCTTCAATCCCCCGGCTCCCGCGAGCCTTCGGGTCGGCACCGCAGCCGAGGGCTGCGGCGGCGCTGGCAGGTCTTCGGGCTGACGAGCACTGCGGCCGGGTGCCGCTTTCCTCAGCTCACGCTTCCCAGCCTAGGCCAGTGCTCCGTGAGCCTCGTTCTCGCTTACCGCTGCGGGGCAGCCCTGGAATTTCACCAGGTTCCCTTGTAAGCCTCACCGGAGGGTGGGCACCAACGCACGCTCCGGGTAATGTAGGCGCCCGGTGCTGTCAACGCCGATCGCTTTGTCCCGTCCGGCGACGACGGTCATGTGCGAGGAGCCAGCTCAGATGTACTGCGCGAAGCCTTGCTTGTGCGTTGCCTTGTAGCCTCGATACACCCGACAGGCGGGATAGAGCACGAGCACCACGCAGGCCGCAGCGAGAAAAGTCGCACCCAGTCCGAGCTTGCCCTCGACCCCGAGCAGCTGCGTGCCGCGCACGAGCAATGGGAAGTGCAACTGATAAAAGAACATCGGGGTTTGCCCCAGCACCAAGAAAAGATGGTTGCGCCGGGGGGGAAAACGCTCGGATAGCGCGAAGAGAACGGCAAGGCACAGAAAGCAGATCCCGAGCTCGAGCGTGACGTACGACAGGCCGGGCGGATATTTGCTGACGTGCAGCCATTGCACGACCGAGTTGTCCCCTCGATGGAGCGCCATGTTGCCGTAGCCGTCGAGGCCGCGCACCAGGGCAAAACCGAGCAAAAAGAGGCAGCCGACGGCGAGGAGCAGGCGACTCGACCGGGCGGGCGTTTGCGGCCTGCCGATCAGATATCGGAGTTTTGCCCTGAATTTGCAGTTTGTTGACGGTGAACGCCAGACCGGTGCCGGCCAAAAACAGAAACGTAGGCGCGCACCAGGTGGGTGATCCAGCGAACCAGAAACTGTAGCACTGGCAGCGGAGTGCCCGGGCGATAGTAGTTCACACTGTCGGTGAAGACGCGGCCGGCGTTGAACGCATCGGAGCTATGGTCGACGGTCATCAGCACCATCACCAGTCCGCGCATCAGGTCGAGCGCGACGAGGCGTTGCGTCGGCGCGGCGGTTACGGCCGCGGCTTCGCGGCTCACGGTTGAGTGCTCGGTGGCGGAAGCGTGCGCCAAACGCCGGGTCGATCGGCGACAACGAAGGAAAAGGTGGCGAGTGCGGCCACGGCCTTTTGCAGATGCACGGGGGTCGACTTTGTCGAGCGTGTCGGCGGCGGAGTGGTGTACGTCGAAGTAGTGCTCCAGGTCGAGCATCACGCCAAACAATGGCACGCCCGCGGATTTCAGTGCTTGCACGTCCTCCCCGGAGAAACCGGCGACCATCGCGTCTGCGCCGATGGGTGAGAGCAGCGCGGCATATTCGCGCGCCTCGGGGAGGTACGGCTGTTCACCCTCGGTCATGAAACCGAGTGGGCTACCAGAGCCCGCGTCCATTTCGAACGCCGCGACGTGCTGCCCAAGCTCGCCGCTGTGATCCTTGGCGTATTGCGCGGCGCCGCGGCGGCCGTTTTCCTCGTTGCTGAACAGGACAGCGCGCACGGTTCGACGCGGAATCAAACCGAGCGAGCGCAAGCGTCGTGAGAGCTTGCATCACGGTCACCACGCCCGCGCCGTCGTCTTGCGCGCCTTGTCCGATATCCCAGGAGTCCAAGTGCGCGCCGATCAGCACGATTTCATTCGGCAGCTCACGACCGCGGAGCTCGCCGATCACGTTGGCCGAGTCGGCATCTGGCAAGGTCTGTGGCCGCAGCGTGAGATGCAGCTTGGGAATATCCCCCCGGCTCGCCAATCGGTGCAAAAGCTCTGCATCTTCGACCGATACACAGGCCGCTGGGATGTTCTTGGCCTTGCCTTCGAGTAAACGCATCGAACCAGTGTGCGGAACGCCCAAGCTGCGGGTCGTGAGGGAACGCACCAGCACGGCCACCGCGCCCAGCGGGGCGGCACGCGCGGCGCCCGTCACGCGGTAGCTGATCGCTTCGCCGTAGGCCAATCCGGGATTGCCGATCGGCGACATGGGATGATCAAAGAGCACGATTTTCCCCTTCACCTCGGCCGCGCGGGGTCGAAAGCTCGTCGAACGAGCTGACCACGAGCAGCTCCGCGGTCAGCCCGCCGGGCGGCGTGGCCACGCTGCCGCCCAGGGTCGAGATCGGGATCTCGCGAGCGATGGGCGTCAGCAGCGTCGCCGATTGTGCTCCCCGGACCCAATGCGGAACGCGCACCGGCTCCAAGGCAACGTGCTCGTGGCCATCGGCAATCAGCGTGTCCTTGGCCCAGGTCACGGCTTGATCCAAAGCGGCCGAACCACTCAAGCGCGCGCCGATCCGGTCGCTGAGATAGCTCAACTTCCGAAACGCACCGTCGTTGGCCAAGCTGGCTTCTCGAATGCGCCGCGCGGCATCTGCGTAGCCGGACGCGGCGGCACTGAGTGGCGGCGGAGCCGGCGCCCGCGCAGGGGTGAGGTCTGATCGAGTCGCGCTCGCCGATGGCGACGCGTTGTCCGCGCTGCGCTGGGGCGAGCGATTGCGGCACTCGCAGGCGGTGCGGACGGCGCTGCCACGCAGCTCCAGAGCGCTAGGCCGGATAGGGATGCGACTCGAAATGGGCTTCTGCAGACCGGCACCGCGGCAAGGTACCGGTCTGCAGGCGTCGGGACAAGCTGACCCAGCGCAGGACTAAATGAAAATGATAATCATATCCATTTTCATTTGCGAAGGACTGGGGTACATGAAGGGCGTGTTCAGTCGCAATCCCATCGTTGGCATCGGCAGTTACTTCGTTCTTGGCTCGGCGTTTGTCGCTGCAGTCTGGCTCAGCGGATGCGCGCCGCGCGCTCCGGCAGCCACGAACCTGACGAGCGCCGTGCCGGTGAGCTGTGATTCGCGCAAGGATCAGCGCTCGATCTTGGCCATGGCCGGCTCCTATCACGTCACCTTCGACTTCGAGGAGACGCAGGTGTTGACGGCCGGTTACCAGAAGCACACGCCGCTCCACACGGGCGCGACCGAGCTCGTGATCGTGCTCGAGAATTCGCCGGGGCACGTGTCGCTGCAGCACTTGCTCGTGATTGGCGACAGCGTGACCAAACATTGGCGCCAAGATTGGGCCTTCGAAGATCGCGAGATGCTAGAATTTCAGGGTAAAAATCGCTGGTCGAAGCGCACGCTCTCGGCCGACGACGCGCGCTGCAACTGGTCGCAAGCGGTATTCGAAGTCGACGACGCGCCCCGCTATGAGGGCGTGGGCCGCTGGGCGCACGAAGCACAATCCTCCGTCTGGCAGTCGAACCAAACCTGGCGGCCGTTGCCGCGCCGTGAGTACACGAAGCGCAGCGACTATGACGTGCTCCTCGGCGTCAATCGCCACCGGATCACCAGCGCTGGCTGGGATCACGAGCAAGACAACATCAAGCTCGTGCTCGAGCCGCTGCACCAACTCGTGCACGAGCGCGGCCTCAACCGCTACACGCGGATCGACCCGAGCGAGACCCGCCTGGCCGCCAGCTATTGGCAAGCCACGGGCCCGTTTTGGCGGCAAGTGCGTGACGAATGGGCGCGCGTGCTCGAGCCGCGGCAGAAGTTGCAGTTGACCACGGAAGTCGCTGGAAAACGCCTTTATGAACTGCTGTTCGAGCGAGCCGAAGACAACGCCGCGTCGAACACGCCGGCGGCGACCAACGCGTTCATCCGCGAGTCCGTTGGGCGCTATCTACTCGAGCCCACCGCTCGGCCGTGAGGGGTCGGGACGGGCTGATGTTGTTCTTGGCTATTTCGAGTCTCGGTCGCCGCGCGAGCAGCCAGAGCGACTTTCGAGCTGCGTCGACAGCACCGGTGAACGAGGTCGTGATCACCGGCACGCGCACGCCCGAGCGGTCGCAGCGCGCCGTGATCAAGACAGACGTCGTGAGTCGAGAGGAGGCGGAACGGCGCGGTGCGACCAACGTCGCCGAAGCGCTGTCGACCCAACCCGGGGTGCAGGTCAACCCGGGCGCGTACGGCTACCTCGGCACCATCAGCCCGATCCAGATCCAGGGTTTCGATCTGGGGCGCGTCTTGATCTTGGAGGACGGCGAGCCCGTAATCGGCGACGTGGGGCGGTGCCATCGACCTGGCCGGGATCCCGATCAGCGATCTCGAACGAATCGAGATCGTGACCGGTCCTTCGAGCGCACTCTACGGCTCGAGCGCCATCGGCGGAGTGGTCAACATGATCAGCGCTGCACCCGTGCGACAAGGGCCGAGCGCACGTGCGCGCGCGGAATACCGCAGCCCCCGTGGGGTCGTGCTGCAGGGCAGCGCGGCCTATCGGGACCAAGCTGCCTGGGCCAAGCTCGATCTCTCGCGGACGACCCAAGCCGCCCTCGCCGAGGCACCGGGTCTGCCTGACACGCAGATCCCCCAGACTGCGCGCTCGCTCCTCGGCCTAAGCGTGGGCACGCAGCTCAGTCGCAACATCGATCTCAGTTTGCGCATGCGGTGGCTGCATCAACGCTTCGACGGGATCGAGTCCGCGGAGTATCCCGGACTCGGGCGCTACGTATCGGATTTGCCGCAAGAGAGCGATCGCTTTGCGCTGCATTTGCTGGAAAATATCCGACTCAGCCAACGCCTCGGCTTGCGCTTGTCGCTCGCACGGCAATCGGTCAAGTCACGCTCGGGCAATTTCCGGCGCGACTCGCCGATTGCGCAAGAGCACGTGAGCTCGCAGGCCATGCATAGCTTCGAGGCAACCCTGACCGCCGCCGACGGGCCGCGCACCTGGGTGATCGGGGCGCGCTTCGAAACCCAGCGCTTGACCCAGGAATTGCGCAGCCGGGAACGCGTTGGCGGTGAGCTGCTCACGCGCACGACCCCCGAGGTGACTCCACAGGGTCTAAACAGCGCCGCGTTGTACGGGCAGTTGGCCTGGAAGCTCGGGCGGCACTTGAACGTGCTGCCGGGCGCGCGCGCGGAATATCACGGTCGTCACGGCAGCGTAGTCGCACCGCGATTGGCGCTGGCCCTGCGTCCAAACGAGGCCTGGACGGTGCGCATGGGCGCCGGGCGCGGCTTTCGCACCCCGAGCGCGGAAGAGCTCGGCTTCAATTTCGATCACTCGATCTATGGCTACCGAGTGATTGGTAACCCGAACCTGCAAGCGGAGCACTCGTGGGGGGTCAATGCGGACGTCGCTTTTGCGCCGGCCGCGTTCAGCACGTTGCGCGCGGGTGGCTTCGCCAATTGGGTCGAAGACTTGATCGACATCGATCTGGCCTCTGGCATGCGCACCGGTACCGTCGTTACCTACACGTACAAGAATTTTCAGCACGTACGTACGATGGGCGCAAACCTCGGGTTTGCGCTGTTCAGCGGCGATCGCTATCGAGCCGATCTGTCCTACGACTACCTGTGGACACGCGACGTTTCGAGCGCTCAGCCGTTGAGCGGGCGTCCGGCGCACACGTTGACCGCCTCGTCGCGTCTCGCCTTGTTCTGGCAACTCGAGCTGTACCTTCGCGCTCGTTTGATCAGCGACGCATTCGTGGACCCTGTGACGCGCTCGCCCGGCTATGAAACGGTGGACGCACGGTTGGCCCGGACACTGTGGGCCGCTGCCGTCGCCTACGTGGGCGTGCTCAATCTGTTCGATATTCACCAGAACCCGGGACAAGTCGGCGACTTGCGACCGCCGCTCGGTCGCGTCCTTTACGCCGGTCTGAGCGTCGGATTGCCCGCGGAGGAAACGCCATGAGTAGTGGTCTTTGCTTGCGGCGGCTCGAGCTCGGCGTGAGCTGCCTTGCGCTCGGTTGCTCGAGCGCCGCCGACAAGACGGCGCAGCCCGGGTCAGACGATTCAGCAATCTACGAAAGCACACGCGAGCTCGAGATTGCCGTCCCGGACGCGGGCCGCGTGTACGCGAAGCTGGCCGAGCCGCGCATCAGCGCGCCCAGCGCCCCGGCGGACTCGAACGATTGGGACCTCGCATTCGAGAACTATGACGTGTTCAGCAATAGCGGGCCCTCCGGCGCACGACAGGGAGCAGCGTTCGGACAGCTCGATCTGGCCTCGTTGCTCGGCGATACGGCTCCAGAGGTGCCATTTCTCGCCCCGGACAAGGCGGGCGGCGCATTCCTCGATTGGTACGCTTACGATGGCACGAGCCACGCCCTGTACAGTCGCTTTCACGTCTATGGCGTCAAACGTGGCGACTTGATCTGGAAGGTGCAGATCTCGAGCTATTACTCGGAGCAAGACAACGCGCCCCTGAGCGGGCTGTATCGAATCCGTTATGCCACGCTGGGCGACCGGGTCGGTGCGACGCAAACCTTGCAGATCGACGGGACTGCCGGTGGCATCGCCGGCACCACCCGCGCCTCCAGCGGTTGCCTCGATCTCGAGAGCGGCGCGATCACGATGCTCACCCCAGACCTCGCGCGCCAGTCGCAAGACTGGGACTTGTGCTTTCGCCGCGACTCGATCAGCGTCAATGGCGAAGTGGGTGGCCCACGCGGGGTGGGGGCCGTCGACCTGCAAGCCAGCGAAACGAGCCGCGAGACCCTTGTCGGCATTCAGGCCGAGACCGACGACGACGCGCTTGCGCGTTTCGACAGTGTCTCGTTGACGTCGCTGGCGAACGCGCAGTTTCGTGGCGATCACGTGGTGAGCGCGTTCGAAACCGGCGCCTGGGTCGTGCCGGGGAGTAACCCGCAGACGCCCGCTCGCGCCGCATGGCTCGTGCAGGATGCCGCCGGAGAGCAGAAATTTTTGATTGCGTTCAGTGCCTTTCGCGAACCCACGACGTCGTCTCCCGGCACGGTCGTGATGCATATCAAGCCGGTGAAGCAGTGATGAAACCATGAAACAGATCATCTTGGGCGCGTTCTGGTTGTGTCTGTACGGTTGTAGCTCCGATGTCGGTAGCGCCAGTCCGGGCGCCAGCGGGGCGGGAGGCGAAGCCGGGGCTCAGGGAGCGGTCGGGCCGAACACTTGCTCGGCTGCACGCGAGCAGCTGCTGGGCGCGATCGACAGCATTTCGACCAGCGAGGTTTCGGTCGTTACGAAGCAGGCAGACGTGAGCACGCTGTATGTCGGCGCGACCGCCGGCGGCACCGCAGACGCGGCGATGAATCCCTGGATTTTCGTGTCCCTGGAGCACTCGTCTCGAGTCGCCGTAACTGATCTTTCATCGACTCAATCGTTCGCCTGGGATCTCGCGCTCAAGCGCCCGCTCTTGTACACGAACAGCGGCGACGGCGGCCCAGGTAAGGGAGGGGCAGTGCTGATCGACAAGGAGTTCGACGACGTCACCGCCGACGATGCGGCGGACGCCGAGTTCGCCACCGAAAAATTCTTCGACGCCGATTGCAGCCCGATCGTCGATGAGACCGGTGCAGCCGCCACCAGCTTCTCGAACTGGTACGACTATGACGCCGAGGCGCATACGCTCAGCCCGCACGCAGGCACGTGGCTGGTTCACGGCGCAACTGGCAAGCTATTCAAGCTGCGCATCGAGACTTACTACGGCACGCCCGAAGGTGGCACGGGCATGGCCGGCGGCGCGTATCTGATCGACGTCGCGGCGCTGTAACGTCAGTACCTGACCGCGTTACGCCCGGCTTCTTTCGCGGCGTACATGCGCTGATCGGCGCGTTCGAACAGGCGGACTTCGTTGTCGTCGGCGTGGCTGTATTCGGCGCAGCCAATGCTCACGGTCACCTGCAGGCGGGCATCGCGATACGTCACTACCAACTTGGAGACGGCTTGGCGGATGCGCTCGGCGACGGCGACGGCCTCTTCGAGCTTGGTTTCGAGCAGTACGACCACGAACTCTTCACCGCCATAGCGGGCCGCCAGGTCATCCGAGTGCAGGCAGGACAGCACGTTGCTGGCGACTGCGCGCAAGGTGACGTCACCGACTTGGTGGCCATGGTGGTCGTTGACCGTTTTGAAATGATCGATATCGATCATCAAGATCGAAAACTTGCGATTGTAGCGTCGGGCGCGTGAAAACTCGCGCCCGAGCTCATCGGTCAGGTGACGCTTACTGCGCAGGCCGGTGAGCGCGTCCGTGGTGGCGTTCGCGAAAATTTGCTCGTGCAGCGCGGCTTCCAGATCCGACGCGCTCAGATACTTGAAGATGGTCGATCCGACTTGGATGCGATCACCGGTGTGGAGCTCTGCGATCCCGCTGAGCTCCGCGTCGTTCAGCAGGGTGCCGTTGGTCGAGCCCACGTCCATCAACACGACGCGGTCCGAGCGCCTTTCGATGCGCGCGTGACGGCGCGAAACGCCATCGTCGGTCAAGACGAGCTCGTTGTCCGGATCTCGCCCGAGCCGCAAGGGCAGGCGATCGAGCTTGATGCAGCGGCCGGCTCCGCCGTCGCGCTGGTAGACGACGACGAGGCAATCATTGCTGGCGCGCGCCACGGGAATGGCACGCGCCACGTCGCTCACTGCCGTGTCCTCTTCCCGGTCGGCCATGCCGAATAGTGTCCCCGAACATCCGTGCAGGCAAGATTTCTAAAGCAATGAAACCGTAGCGGAATCGAGGGTGCTACCTCGAGTGCATATGAGGCGCGGTTCTCCTACATCGGCTCCGATCAGAGCGGAGTCAGCGCGGTGTAATCGAGGAAATTGCCCGACAACATCAGCAGCGAAATCACGGTCCACGACTCGTCGTAGTAGTCACCGCCGACCAAGAGGTTCATCGTCGCCACATCGTCATAGCCCTCCTGGATGAAGGGTAAGAAGCTCGCGCTGCTCATGGCACCGACCACCGCCGGTCCCACGAAGGCCGCCGATTGCCCGGTTTGGTTCTGCGGATGGGGATTGCCGTTGAGGTCATAGCCATCGACGATTTGCTTGGCGCCGATGCCTGCAAAAAACTGACTCGTTTTCGCCACGTAACTCTGGGCACGTGGCTCGCCGTTTTGGCAGTAATCGAGCCCGATTCGGAATGGCGTCCGGCACGAGTCGTACTGGTAGTTGGTTGCGGACGGCCCGCTATCGGCGAACACGCCGGGGTTGGGGACGCCGTCGCTCGTGCTCCACGCGGGAACGAGGCCATTGTCCATGTTGCCGTTTGCCGAATTCAACAGCTTGGCCAGAGTTTCGTAGGACGTATCGAGGACCTGGTTCCATTTGTCGTTGCCGCTCACCTTGGCGAACGCCCGGTAGTATGAAGGCGCGAAATAGGAGGCGTTGACGGTGCTCCAACCGCCCCAGCTGTCGCCCGGTTTGATCAGCTTGTCGTCCTGGATCTCGGTCTTGTAAATCTGGTCGATCTGGTGCTTGGCGATGTTCAGGTAAGCGTCAGCGAGACTACCTTTGCCGCCCCATTGCCGATCGGCCATGAGCAGCGCCCAGGCCATGTCTTCATCGGCGTCGCTGGCGGCGCCGGTACCGTTGGGCCCGCGCGTCTTGCCGTCGGCGAGCATATACCAATCCATCAGCTGGTTCATGCCCAGGCACGTCTGCTCGTACTGCCACAGCCCGTCGAACAGCGACTGATCGTTCATGTAGACGGCGATCAGCATGCCGTAGCCGATGCCCTCCGAGACGGTGGAATTCGGCTCGAGGCCCGCGTCTTTTGGACGCTTCACCCGCAAGAAGCCGCCCGCGCCGTCGGACGTGACGGTGTCGGCCTTCCATTTGTCGTACGCAGCCTTCACCTGTGAATTGCGGTAGTTCGGGTAACTGCAATTGCTGCTTTGCCGGTTCTGCGGAAATGGAAAATTCACCCCGCCCATCGCGGGTGTCGGACCGCGGGGTTCACTGCCGGCGCTCCCGCCAGAGCCCGCGGTGCTCATGCCGCCGGACCCTGCGCTCGTGGACCCGCCAGAGGTGCTAACCGTGGCGGCGGCTGTTCCGCTCGTGCCCGCGACGGGGTTAGCGACCGCCGGGGCGCCCGCTGGCGAGCCGCCGACCCCGACGCCAGACGACGCCCCGACCTGCTCGCAGTGAACGGACGCGAGCGCGAGGAACGAGAGTGAGCCGCAACACAACGCACGAGAGTACCTAGAATAAGACACCTAGCGAGCGTAACTCCGTCGGGTGGCTGCGCAGCTCGTTTTTGCCTCAGCGATGTCGTTCTACAAGCGTCCTATTAAAAAATTCCCGATTCCTGGAATCGGTTCCAGAAACAGTCTTTCCTTGCGGTGGCTGCTGCGCGGCCGTTCGAGCGCGACGACTCAGTTCGAGACCGGAGCCAAGCCGCGGCCTTTCCAAATCGCGAAAATCGCCGGATAGACGCTGAGCTCGAGCAAAAATGAGGTGAAAAGTCCGCCGATCATCGGGGCTGCGATGCGCTTCATCACGTCCGCACCAGCGCCCGTGCTCCACAACACCGGAACCAAGCCGATGATCATCGTGGCGACGGTCATCAGCTTGGGCCGAAGTCGCTTGGCTGCGCCTTCCACGATTACCTCTCGCAGGTCTGCGCGGGACTTCAAGCGTCCGGCTCTTTGCTGGCGGTCGTAAGCCAAGGTCAGATAGAGCAACATGACCACGCCGGTCTCGGCGTCGAGGCCAGCCAACGCAATCAGACCGACCCAAACCGCGACGCTGAGATTGTAGTGCAACAAATAGAGCAGCCAGATCGCGCCTACGAGCGAGAACGGCACCGCGAGCATTACGATTGCGGTCTCGGCGACCGATTGCGTGTTGAGATAAAGCAATAGAAACACGATCCCGAGCGTGAGCGGAATGACCCACTCCAAGCGCTCTTTGGCCCGCTCGAAATACTTGAATTGCCCGACCCAGTCCACGCGGGTCCCGGCGGGCAATCTGGCCTGCTCGGCGACGGTGCGCTTCGCCTCTGCGACGTAGTCCGCAATCGGGCGATCCGTATCGACGAAGACGAAGCCGACCAGTTTACCGCCTTCACTGCGGATCATCGGCGGACCGAGCCGACTATGGATGCTGACGACTTCGGACAACGGGATTTGCGCGCCGTCCGGCGTCCCGATCAGGATGCGTCCGAGTAGCTCCGGGTCGTCACGGTACTCGCGCGCGTAGCGGACCGAGATGGGGTAGCGCTCTCGGCCCTCGACCGTCTCGGACACGTTCTCGCCGCCGATCGACTGAGCGACGACGCGGTTCACGTCCTGCACGCTGAGCCCGTGCCGGGCGGCCTGCTCACGCTTGACCTCGAAGTCGAGATAGAAGCCGCCGGTGGAGCGCTCGGCGAACGCGCTGCGCGTACCGGGCACCTTTGCCACCGCGTGTTCCACGGCGATGGCTGCTTTTTCGATTGCCTCGAGATCATCACCGAAGACCTGAATTCCGAGCGGGCTCCTGACCCCCGTCGCGAGCATTTCGGTACGGGTCTGAATCGGCATCCACCAAACATTGGGCATGCCCGGGAAATGTAGCCTCTCATCCATCTGAGCGATCAGCTCGTCCCACTCGAGCCCCTTCCGCCACTCCGTGCGGGGCTTGAGCGTGATGGTCACTTCCGCCATGCCGAAGGGGGCAGGATCGGTTGCACTCTCGGCGCGCCCCTCTTTGCCGAACACGCTGGCAACCTCGGGAAATTTCTTCAGTTCACGATCCATCGCTTGCAGCAGACGGACCGACTCGTTCTCGGACATACCTGGCGGTGCCGTGGGCATGTACAGGATCACGCCCTCGTTCAACGGCGGCATGAACTCGCTCTGAAGGCGCAACAGCGCGGGCACGGTCAGCGCCATGGCCAGCAACGCGGCGCTCAGCACTTGCCAGCGGCAATCGACCACGAAACGCACCACGGGCGAGTAGGCGGCCGTCAGCCAACGATTGATCGGGTTTCGGTTCTCATCGTGCACCTTGCCGCGAATCAAGAGCACCGCCAAGGCAGGGGTGAGCGTGACCGCGAGCACGGCCGCAAACCCGATCGAGTAGGTCTTGGTGAACGCGAGCGGCGAAAATAGCCGGCCCTCCGTCGCTTCCAAGGTAAAAACGGGCAAGAAGGACACGGTGATCACCAACAGCGAAAAGAAGATCGAAGGTCCGACCTCCTGCATGGCCCGCACGATGACGTCTGCGCGTGGCCCAGGCTGTCCCGCGGCGTCCCACTCGGAGAGGTGCTTGTGGATGTTCTCGATGATGATGATCGAGGCATCGACCATCGCGCCGATGGCTACGGCAATACCTCCGAGGGACATGATGTTCGCCGTCAGGTGTTGCTCGGACATGGGAATGAATGCCAAGAGCACCCCCAATGGCAGCGTCAGGATTGGGATCAATGCGCTGCGCGCATGCAGCAGAAACAGGAAGATGACCGCGCTCACCACCAACATCTCTTCGATCAACGTATGGCGCAGGGTCGCCACCGATTCTAGAATTAGCCCAGAGCGGTCGTAAGTAGTCACGACTCGAACGCCCTCCGGAAGGCTCGGCTCGATCTCGTGCAAGCGCTGCTTCACGCGCTCGATCACGCTGAGCGCGTTCTCGCCGTAGCGCATGATGACCACGCCGCCCGGAGCCTCCCCCTCGCCATTGAGCTCCGAGACGCCCCGTCGAATGTCCGGGCCAATGCTCACCACGGCGACGTCGCGGACACGCACTGGAGTGCCCGAGATCACCTTGATTGGCGCTGCCCCGATGTCGTCCGTGGTCTTCACGTAGCCGCGGCCGCGGATGATTTGCTCATGCCCGGCAATCTCCAGCACGCGCCCGCCGACTTCTTCGTTCGAGGCGCGCACGGCGCGGACGACATCCTCGGTCGTGATGCCAAAGCCGAGCAATTTGTTCGGATCGACATTCACCTGGTACTGCTTGATGAAGCCACCCATGCTCGCAACCTCGGCGACGCCCGGGACGCTCTCCAAAGCGTAGCGCAGATTCCAATCTTGAATCGAGCGCAGCTGTTGCAGATCGTGTTTGCCGGTCTTGTCGACGAGGGCATACTCGAAGACCCAGCCAACGCCGGTGGCGTCGGGGCCGAGCGTGGGGTTGACGCCAGCGGGCAGCTTGGAGCGTACCGAGCTCATGTACTCCAGTACGCGGCTACGCGCCCAATAGATGTCGGTTCCTTCCTGAAATACGACATTCACGAAGGACATGCCGAACATCGACTGTCCACGCACTGCCTGCACCTTCGGCGCGGCGATCAAGGCCGCGGTGATGGGGTAGGTGATCTGATCTTCCACCAGGTCCGGGCTCTGGCCCATCCACTCGGTGAACACGATCACCTGCACGTCCGAGAGATCCGGGATTGCGTCCAAAGGCGTTCGCCGGAGCGAGACGAAACCCCACACCGCGAGCGCCGCCACGAATAGAATCGTCAAGTACGGTCGCGCCGCGCAGCGGGCGATCAGCCGGGCGACCAGGCCGTGCTTCGGCGCAGCACCGCTCACGGCTTCGGCGCTCCCGTGCTTCGCTGCAAATCCATGCCACAAATCGGGCATTTCCCTGGTCCACCTTGCTGCACGGCCGGGTGCATCGGGCAGCTGTACACGTCCTCGGGGAGGGGCTTACGTGTTTGGGCAGCCGCAGTCGCTCGCGGCGGTGGTTTCGCCAGAGCCGGGGCCGGCATCGAGCTCGGTGCGGGCGCGGGGCCCGTGTCGGTCGCCATCGCGTCACCGTTCCAATACTTCGCTTCCGTGCTGATGCGCGCTTCGGCGGCGATCAGGAAGACGCCCGACGTCGCGACCTGGTCCCCCGCCTCGAGGCCTGCGAGGACCTCGTATTTGCCCCCAGCTTCAGTGCCGACGCGCACCTCTTGCGGACGAAATCGGCCTTCGCCCAAGTCCACGAACACGAGCCGCCGAGGCCCGGTATAGACGACGGCCGAGGCTGGCAGTAGTAGCCGCGAGGCGACCTCGGTCGTGAGCTCGACGCTGGCGTACATGCCCGGTCTGAGCTCGAGCGCGCGGTTGTCCAATTCGATGCGAACTCGACCCGTGCGCGCGCCCGCTTCGAGGTACGGGTACACGTAGGAGACCTGGGCGTCGTAGGCACGGTCGGGCAGGTAGTCGAGCGTGACCTTGGCCGGCTGTCCCAGGCGAACATGCGCCAAATCAGCCTCGTAAACGTCCGCCTCGACCCACACCTTGTTCAGGGCGGCAATCCGAAATAGGCGCGTGCCCGCGTCGACCGACGCGCCCTCGACGACGTTCTTCTCGATCACGAAGCCCGCTGCCGGTGAGCTGACATTCGTGCTCTCCTGAGGCTCGCCCTTGGCACCGATGGCGTCGATCTGAGCGTCGCTCAAGCCGAGCAAATTGAGCCGTGTGCGGGCCGCGCGCGCGAACGACGAAGAGCGCGCCGAACCTGCGTCTACCGATGCGCTGCCCGCGCCGCGAGTCGCGAGCAAAAAATCTTGCTCTGCACTATACAGCTCGGGACTGTACATCGAAAAAAGGACCTGCCCGCGCGAGACGCGCTGCCCAGTTTCGTTCACCAGCAGTTTGGTGATCCATCCGCGTACCTTCAAGTTGACGTCCGTGAACGCAGATTCATCGTAAGTGACGTGACCGACGGCCTTGAAGGAGCTGCGCAGCGGGCCGAGCGTCACAGCCTGCGTGCGCACGCCGATCAGTTGTCGTCGCCGCTCGTCGATCAGCACCACGCCTTCGGCTTGCTGTCGTTTGCTGACTGGGATCAGATCCATGCTGCAAATCGGGCATTTTCCCGGCCCGGCCTGCTTGATGGACGGATGCATCGAGCAAGTGTAGTGATCGATTTCGTCGTGCGAAGCGGCCGATCCGGTGGTCATCGCGTGCGGGGCCGCGCTCGAAGTTTCGAGCTCAGTGCCCGCAAACCAAGCGCGCAGCCGAGTGCGGAATCCGATGCCGATCGCGACCAGCCCAGCGCCTAAAATGAGCGAGATCAGGAACGAGAGCGAGCGGGAGCGCGAACGCAGAGGGTCGTTGCTCACGGTCGTTCTCCTTGTCCATCGAGGCCGGGAATGCGGCCGAGTGCGCGGTCGAGCTCGGCGCGGTGGCGGTCACAGTCGGCGCGGGCGACTTGGTAGTCGAGCTCCACACTGCGCAGATTTTTCTCCGCTGCTACGACGGCCATGAACGGATTTTGCGAGGCCGTGAAGCCGGCGCGTGCAGCGTCAATTTGGTCCTTCGCCACCGGCAGCAACCGCAGTTCGAATAAGTCGAGCACGTGCGCGGACTCGCGGAGCTGCTGCAGGGCGACGAACACCTGGGTGCGCGCGGCGTCGCTCAGGCGCACCGCGTCGCTTTCGAAGCCCGCGCGCAAGGCCTCTGCCTCATCCGCGCTGCCCGCGCGACGGCCGGTCTGTAACGGCAAATTGAAGCCAAGACCGACCATCCAGCGGTGTTCCGGCATGTCCCACATGGAATTGTACGAAGTGGAGAGCGTGACGTCCGGGTAGGATTCGCGGTCGGCTCGCTCGGCTCGAGCTTGAGCCGCGCGGGCGCGTTCGCGCGCAGCACTGATTTCACTGCGTTGCGCGACCGCGTCTGTCTCGAGCTGGGGCGCGTTGCTCACGTTCGGCAGCGCGGGCAGCGGAAGTTCCGCAACCGGGGGCGGCAAGGGCAGCTCCGGAGCGCGATGCAAGAGCTCGTTCATTTGCGCGACCGTGACGTCACGCTGCGAAGCGAGGACCAGCGTATCGTGCTCCATGTGCGCAAGCTCGGCCTCGGCCTGTAGTGGATCTTGGGCCGAGGCGCGCCCGGCTTGAAACTGAGCCGTTGCTGCATCGCGCATCGCGCGCATCAACTCGACGTGCTGCCGGTTGATCTCGATCGAGCGAACGGCGATGAAGTATTGGTCGTAGAGCAACAGCGCCGATAGCGCGAGCTCTCGCTTCAGCGCTTCGAAGTCGCTCTTCGAAGCGTTGGCCTCCGCCGCCGCGGCGGAGCTTTCGAGATCGCGCTTGCCAAACCACGGCAGGCGTTGGCTGATGCCGACTTCGTAGCCGAGAGGCGCTTTGGATGACCCGATCGAAAGTGGCGCGAGCCCCAGGTCGAGCATTGGATCCTCGAAGCTGCCGGTCTGCCTGACGCGCGCCAAAGCGGCCCGCCAGCCCTGGCGCGCAGACTCGATGCTCGGGTTGTGCGCGAGCACGGAACGCACGTAGGTATGGCGCTCGAGCACCGCGTGTCTCGCGTCGACTGCCGAGTCGACGGCGGTGTGCGCGGGAATGGGAATTACCGAGCCGTCATACGCGGCGCGCGAACCTCGAGACGAGGCGCTGCCGGTGGCACCGGCACAACCTGAGAAGATCAGACCACAAGCGACAATCAAGCCGTCTGCGCGCAAAAATGCCGCGCGAGACCGGCCACGAGTGAACGGCACTCCGAACATCTGGCTCTCCGTGATCGCTGACGGCTCACGAAGCGTGTGCACTAGCGCACGCGTCTCGCGAACCGAGCCATCGGGTCCGACGCACCGAACCCGACCTCGGGACTCTGGAACGGAGGGCGCTCAGCTCAAGAGCGCGCAGTGCCGGACGAACAACGGTGGTCCGATCGCCAGGGGTGCCTGAGTTGATTCAGCGCAGGCGCGGCGCGATTCTCCCCGCGCACTGACACGGAACGCGGGCGGCACGGTAAACGAGAGCGGTGCCGTGGCGATGTGTTGCAGCGTTTGCTTCGCGCCCGCCGACGCGGCCAGGCTAGGCGAAGAAATGCGCTGGCAGCAATCAGCGACTCGACACTCCGGCGCTGCGAGCGACCCGCTCGACGGGCGGGCCGAAACTTCCGCCTTACAGCAGCAGGCCGCCACGACGTGCCCTGCCATTTGGCAATAATATTGCGCGTGTGCCGAGACCACGCCGGGCAAGAGCAGCAGCAACGCCGTGAGCAGGGCAAGGAGCTTGACTCGAACGGCGCGCATCGGTCGGGCTTTTACTTTACACCATTTCGCCCAATGTGCAGCAGATCAATGGCAATGGCTTCTCGGCCCCAGGCAGGGGACACTGCGCCGCTTCGGATGACGGGTATTGGTATGGACAAGCGGCGGGAGTCGGCCGAGCGGTGGGCGTGGCTGCGTCCGCCCGTTTTCGCAAACGAGGCGAAGACCCACGAGGCCTTCCTCCTGCACGTCATTCTCTGGTCGATGGTGTTCGTTCCGCCGCCGTACGTGTTGTTCACGCTCTTGCGCACGCCGCGCTTTTCGGAGCGCGCACTGATCCAGGGCTTGGTCGGCGAAGCGATCAACGGCTCGCTGCTATTCTTGCTCCGAAGTGGCCGAGTTAGGCTGGCCTCGATTATCCAGGTCGGCGCGCTGTTCGCGTTCATGACCGGCACGGCAATGACGTTCGGGGGTGTGGAGAATCCGGCGTATCAACTCGGCTACGCGCTGACGATCGTGATCGCGGGCGTCTTGATTGGCATCGGCGGGGCCGCGGCGGTGACGGCCCTGGCCATCGTCAGTGGCTTCGTCATGCAATCGCGGAGCGCCGCCGATCCGCTCTCCGAATCGGCACGCGCTTCGATCTGGATCGTGAGCGCCGTGATCTTTCCGGTGATCGCCGTGGTCCAATTTCTAGCGAGTCGTACCGTGCGCGACGCGCTCGATCGCGCGCGCAGCAGCGAGCAGAAGTTCCGGCTTTTGGCCGAGGCTTCGTTCGAGGGCATCATCGTCCACGATCGCGGCGTGATCGTCGAGGCCAACCAGCGCCTCGCCGACTTGTTCGGCTTCGAACGCGCTGATGAGCTCGTGGGTGCCAGCGCCAAACGGCTCTTCACTGTCGAGACCTCGCACTTGCTGGGCTCGCAGGCGACCGCAACGAGCGGCGCGGAAATCGAGGTGGTCGGCGTTCGCCGTGACGGCTCGACTTTCGTGGGCGAAGCCCAAACGAGAGCTATCGAGTACAGGGGCACCATTCGCCAAGCGGTGGCCGTACGCGACGTGAGCGAGCGCAGGCGCGTTCGAACCGAGCAAATCAAGCTCGAACGGCGACTTTCACAGGCGCAGCGCCTGGAGTCGATGGGGCGACTGGCGGGCGGCGTTGCGCACGACTTCAACAACCTGCTCACGGCGATCATGGGCAATATCTCCCTGCTCCAGCATGAGCTGCGGGGAGACGCGCGAACCAGTGAACGCCTAGCGGAAGTCATGGAGGCCTCCGAGGGCGCTGCAAGACTGACGCGCCAACTGTTGACCGTGGGCCAGAAGCAGGTCACGAGGCCCGAACAACTCGATCCCAATCAGGTGATCAGCGATACACAACGGCTACTCTTGCGCTTGCTCGGCAAGCAAGTCGATTTGCACACTAATCTCGAGCCGGAGCTTGGCTCGGTGCTGATCGACGCTTCGCAGCTCGAGCAGATCCTAGTAAACCTTTGCGTCAACGCGCGCGACGCCATGCCAGAAGGCGGAGGCCTGCAAATCAAGACCGATCTGACTTCACTCGGCATCGAGGACGCTCGCGCCTTTGCCGACGTGGCCCCCGGTGATTTCGTGAGAATCAGCGTCTCGGACACTGGCTCGGGCATTTCAGAAGCAGTGCTTTCGCACGTCTTCGAACCCTTTTTCACTACGAAAGAAGCTGGCCAGGGTACGGGCCTGGGGCTTGCGACCGTGCACGGCATCGTCGTACAAAACCGCGGCTTCATTCGCATCTCGTCAGAGCTCGGTCGCGGCACGCGAGTGGAGGTGTGTCTGCCGCGGGCGTCCTGACGGGCAGGAATGTCATCGGGTCGAAACGCGGTGGCCACAGATCCGGCCTATGATCGCCCGGATCAAGTAAGCACTACCCATGTAGCCGGCGCGGCGTGGGTCCATGAGCACCTTGGCCTCCTTCACATGTCAATCTACCGCGGCATCCTGCTCCTCGCCTGTACGCATCCTCTGCTCCTTTCGTGTAGAACCGCGCCGGCGTCGGTCCACACCCCCGAACCCTGGTCGGGTGGGCCGGAAGCGATCGAGTTCGAGTCTCCGCGACCTGTGCCCTCGCAAGCTCACAATCGGTACGCCCCGACGCGCACCGCCAACTTGCCTCACTACTCTTGGCAGAGCGCGACTCCCCAATCGTGTGAACCGGCGCCGAGTGCCAAGGAACCGGACGCGCCGATCGTACTCACGTTCGGCGGGTCGGTTGGGGTGTTTCCGCCGATCCCGGACGAGGCGATCGACGCACGGCAAGCGAAGCCGGCCGGGTCGTTGGACACTTGGGGTGGCGGTGAGCCTCCACCGTCAGGGAGCCGCTCTCCGGATCTGGTAGTGGCCGGCCTACGACCCGCGTTTCGGCATTGCTTTTCCCGTTGGCTCGACTCCAAGGCCGATGCCGAAGGCAGCGTGCGCTTCGCGCTCGAGGTCGGTTGTGCGGGTGCCGTGCAGGCGATTTCGGCCGACGTTCAGGGCGTGGACGAGTCGACGCTGGAATGTTTATTCACGGTGGTTGCGCCCGCGCAATTCGGCCCACCCGCGAATGGTCACGCCACGCTTCAAGTTCCGGTCGTGTTCAAGAACGCGTCTCGCTAGCGCTGCCGGCTGCGAGCCCCATAGATGCCGATCGGGGCGCAACGCCCCCTATTGGCGCCAGCGCTCACCGATGCGGCAAAGCTCAGGGGCCTCGAGCGCACTATGGGCCTTGTCAAACTGCGCCGGGTCTGGGCTACTCTG
Source organism: Pseudomonadota bacterium (assembly GCA_037200885.1). Taxonomy (GTDB): domain Bacteria; phylum Myxococcota_A; class Polyangia; order Polyangiales; family Polyangiaceae; genus PMG-095. Next base: position 236,540 of record JBBCIN010000002.1, on the reverse strand, counting down.
AATCAGTATCGAGAGGGCGTCGGGACGCATGACCGATTCGAAGGACGACCATATCCGAGGGCTGGAGGACGAGGTGAGGCGACTCGAGCGCATGCTCGAGAGCGCGCCGGATTTCATTACGCGCGTTTCGGTCGACGGCAAATTTCTGTACGTGAACCGGCTGGCTCCCGGCTTTCAGATGAGCGACGTCGTGGGCACTTCAGTGGATAACTTCGTGCCTCCGGAATTTCGTGAGCGCGCGTTGGAAGCGCGGGTCAAGGCGCGGGAAACTGCCACGGTACAACAGTACGCGACACTCGGTAGCACGGGGGTCGACAGCGTGGGGCACTACCTTACGCGCATCAGCCCGGTGCTGGAAAACGGTGAAGTCACGTCGTTGGTGATGACTGCTACCGATGTGACTGCGCTCGAGAAAAATCGCATCTTGCTCCAAGTCGCCCTCGACGCCACGGGACTCGGGATCTGGACGATGGATGCAGGCGGTGGCGGCACCTGGGACGAGACCACGCGGCGCATCTTCGGCATGCCCAAGGACAGCGAGCCGCCGAAACTAGACACATTTTTGGCCTCGTGCATTCACGAAGCCGATCGATCGCTCGTCACCGAGGCGTTGCAGGCGGCCTTGCGCACTGGGCGCTACGGTCCGATCGAGCATCGCATCGTGCTCCCGGACGGCGAACTACGCTGGATCGCGGGCTCTGGTACGGCAGTGCTCGACCACGGCGGCAAGCTGTTACAGATGGTGGGCAGCGTGCAGGACATCACGCATCGTCGCCTGCTCGAGGCACGCCTACAGGAGGCGCAAAAGCTCGAGAGCATTGGACGCCTGGCAGGTGGGGTGGCTCATGACTTCAACAACATGCTCACGGCCATTTTGGGCAACGTCGAGCTGGCGAGCCACACGGCCTCGATCGACGAGGTAGCGCCTCTGTTGACGGAGATTCGAATCGTTGCCGAACGCAGCGCAGCGCTCACGGCGCAACTCTTGGCGTTTGCGCGAAGGCAGGTAATCGAGCCCAAGGTGATCGACCCGAATGCGCTGATCGGTCGACTGAACTCGCTGCTGAGGCGCGTACTGGGCGAGCACATCGCGCTCAGCGTCGATCTTACAAGCGTCTATTCCGTGCGAGTCGACGCAAGTCAGTTCGAGCAAGTGGTGCTCAACTTGGTGACCAACGCCCGAGACAGCATGCCGAGCGGGGGGCGCCTGAGCCTGGAAACGAGCGACGTCGACTTGGCTCCCGGGCACGCTCGAGGACAGCTCGACTTGGCCCCAGGGCCATATGTGCGCATTGCCGTTTCCGACACGGGTGCTGGTATCTCGGCCGAGGCCCTGCCGCACGTGTTCGAGCCATTTTTCACGACCCGCGAGGGAGGCACCGGCCTCGGGCTCGCGACTTGCTACGGCATCGTGAAGCAGAGCGGAGGGCACATCAGTGCCCATAGCGCACCTGGCCAGGGCAGCACCTTCGTAGTGTATTTGCCGCGCGTCCTAGCTCGCGAAGCCGACGCGACCAAGCCCGTCACGCCCGCGCCGCCATCGCTCAGCCGCGAGCGCGTTTTGGTCGTCGAGGACGAGCCCGCCGTGCGCAGCGTGATCGAACGCACGCTTGCCCTCGCGAGCTACCGCGTGGTCGTTGCCAGTCGCGGCGACGAAGGTCTGCGCATCGCCGACGCGCAGGGTCCATTCGACCTTCTGATCACCGACGCGGTCATGCCTGGTATGAGTGGGTGGGAGGTGGGCAAGCGCCTGGGTGCCCGTTGGCCGAAGCTCCTAATCCTATATATCTCCGGTTATTCGGAGGACGCGGCCGTGCACGGTGGCGTGCTCGCGGCCGGGGTGAACTTCTTGCAAAAGCCATTTAGCCCCTCGGACCTACTCAGCACGCTGCGACGCTTGCTGGAGCCATGATATCAAAGGAGCCGCGCTGGTCGCGGATGGAGTCGCGGGGCCTGGCCGAGGCGGGCATTCGCGATTCGATGTCAGGACACCGTTGCTCGGCGCGTCATAAGGAATCCCCACAGCCCAATCGCGAGCGACGTTCGCCGTGATTGCGGCAACAGTTGGGCGACTCGCCCACATGTTGCATTTTTGTGGCGCGGACTGGGCGGGTCGCTAGTCTGCCCTTGCTTCCCACGCGATAGCATGGGCCTTGTACCCCCGGGGATCATGAGCAAACTGGTCGAGCCAGCCGTTTCATTCCGGAAACGGCGTTTTCGTGCGTATCTGCTCGCACTCGCTGTTACCAGTGCAACGCTGGCCTTGCGTTTATGGCTCGCGGCCTGGTTTGGGGACCGCCCCATGCTGCTGTTGTTCGTGCTGCCGATCTACCTCAGCGCGTTCGTCGGCGGATTGGGTCCCGGGTTGGCCGCGACCGCTATCGCCGCGTTGGGCACAAGCTACTTCCTGATCCCACCGCTGCATCACCTCGCGATGGCAAGCTCGGTGGACACTTGGGATTGGTTGATTTTAAACCTAGTCGGCGCGTTGGTCAGCACGCTGACGGAGGTTCGGTTCAAACGGATCCATGGGGACTCGGTCGCCGCCGATCGGCGTGGCACGCTCAGCGCCGAGCGAAAGGTTCAGATCGGTTTTGTCTTCGCGCTCGCTTGTTTAGGTGTGGTTGGGGTCATATCGTTTACTAGCGTCAACCGTTTGGGGGAAGAAGTCGAGCGGGCGCGCCACACCGAACAAGTGATCTTGACCCTCCGCACGGTTCTATCTTCGACCACCGACGTCGAAACGGCACAACGCGGCTACGCCATCACCGGCATCGAACGCTTTTTGGGGCCGTATTCCGACGCGCGCCGGCGAATCGACGACGAGCTCCGTGAACTGCGCCGCCTGACCGCGAACAACGCTGCGCAACAACGTCAACTGGGTCAACTCGTGCAGCTCGTGAACGAGCGCATCGACGAGGCCGCAAAAGTGGTCGAACTTCGCCGCGGCCAAGGTTTGGCTGCTGCGCAAGCGGCAATCGCGAGCGGTCAAGGCAAGGACCTGCAAGATCGCGTGCGGGCGATCGTGGCGGCGATGGAGGCGACAGAACGGGCGCTGTTGAGAGAGAGGGACCAGCTCGCGCAACAGTCCGCGATGGTCACCCGCACCGTGATCTCTGGCGGGAGCGCGCTGGCTGTCGGTTGTGTGGTCGTTGCGCTGTTCCTGATAGGTGGCGACTTCGCCGGCAGTCGCCGCGCCGAGGCGGCTTTGAAGGAGGCCAACGAGCGGCTCGAGGCGCGAGTTTTGGAGCGAACTCGAGCCCTCGGACAAAGCGAAGCTCGCCTCGGCGGCATCGTTGGCTCGGCGATGGACGCCATCATCAGCGTGAATCGCGAACACCGGATCGTTCTATTCAATCTCGCCGCCGAGAAGCTGTTCGGCTGCACGGCCTCAACGGCGCTCGGTCAGCCTTTGGAAGAATTCATTCCACGGAGACTTCGCGAGCAGCATCGCCAGCACGTACAGGATTTCGGTGCCACCGGCGTGACCTCTCGCTCGATGCGCTCGCTCCGACCGCTGATTGCGTTACGTGCCGATGGCGCAGAATTTCCGATCGAGGCCTCGATTTCACAGGTCGAGGTGGCTGGGGAGAAAATCTACACGGTGATCTTGCGCGACATCAGCGAGCGCAAGCGCGCCGAGGATGCAGCGGCCTTGTTGACGGCGCTCGTGGTCTCTTCGAGCGATGCCATCGTCAGCAAAGATTTACGCGGCAATGTGACCAGCTGGAATGCCGGCGCCGAGAAGATGTTTGGCTACTTGGCCACCGAGATCATCGGGCAGCCAGTCACGCTGCTCATCCCACCCGACATGCGGGCCGAAGAGGAGCGGATTCTGGCTCGGATCCGACGTGGCGAGAGTGTCGAACATTTCGAGACCGTGCGCCTGCGCAAGGACGGAAGTTCACTCCAGGTCTCCGTCACCGTGTCACCGATCAGGGACCTGACCGGTCAGATCGTCGGCGCCTCCAAAGTGGCGCGCGATATCAGCGAACGCAAGATCGCCGAAGCCCGCTCGCTTTGGTTATCCTCGTTTCCAGAGCGCAACCCGAGTCCCATTCTGGAGATCGATCCGCTCGACGGGGTCGTGCACTACATGAATCCCGCCGCACTGCGGCAATTCCCAACGTTACAGGGCGACGGGCTGCGCCATCCGCTGGTGGTCGGCGTGGAGGCGTTGACGGCGCAACTCGCGGAGTATGGGACGGTGCATCGCGAGCTTTCGGTAGGCGATGCGTTCTTCTCGCAGCTGCTCAGCAACATTGCCGATACCGGACGGGTGCGGATCTACAGCACCGATATCACCGCTCGGAGGAACGCGGAGCAGGCGTTGCGCCAGCGGGATGCCGAGCTGCATGCCTCCGATCGGCGGTTGGCAGAGATCGTGCACGGGATGACGGAGGCATGCTTCGCGCTCGACGCCGAGTGGCGCTTCACGTTCGTGAACGACGGTGGGGAGACGCTGTTGAACCACCGCCGGGATCAGATCCTGGGACGAACGATCTGGTCCGTCTTTCCTTCCGCCGCGGCGTCCGTGTTCGAGGCCGGCTACCGCCGTGTCATGGGCGAGCGGGTGCCGGTGGCCTTCGAGGCCTTCTCGCCGACCGCGCAGCGCTGGCTCGATGTCCGGCTGTTTCCAACCGTGGAAGGACTGGCCGCATTCGTGCTCGATATTCACGCGCGCAAAATGGCTGAACTGGACCGAGAGAAGTTCGTCTCGCTGGTCGAAAATAGTACCGAATTCATCGGCATGCGCAATCTCGAAGGAGTGCCGATTTTCGCCAACCGCGCGGCCCTTTCGCTGGTCGGGTTGGACTCTCTAGAACATGCAGTGCGAACTCCGCCCGCGGAGTTCTTCTTCGAAGAAGACCGCGCGTTCGTGCGCGATGAATTCGTACCCCGGGTGCTTCGCGACGGCCACGGCGAGACGGAAATTCGCTTTCGGCACTTCAAGACCGGTGAAGCGATCTGGATGATTTACAACGCCTTCGTCGTGCGCGATCTGCACGGTGAACCCACGGGCTTGGCGACGGTCAGCCGGAACATCACCGAGCGCAAACGCGCCGAGCAACAAGTTCATCGGCTCAACGAAGATCTGGAGCGTCGCGTCGTCGAACGCACCGATCAGCTCGAGGCCGCGAACAAGGAGCTCGAGGCGTTTTCGTACTCGGTGTCGCATGACTTACGGGCCCCGTTGCGGGCGGTCAGTGGCTTTTCGCAGATCCTGTTGGAGGACTACGGGCCGCAGCTGCCCGAGGAGGCAAAGCAGCACTTGCAGACCATCTGCAATGGGGCTCAGCGCATGGGTACGCTGATTGACGACCTACTTGCCTTTGCGAGGCTCAGCCGGTTGCCGCTCAGCAAGCGAACCGTGGACGTCGTGCAGCAAGTGCGCGACGCGCTGTCCGAGCTCGAGTCAGAGCGGGTCGGTCGCGCACTCGAGGTTCGCATCGGCGAGCTCCCACCTTGTCATGGTGATGCGGCGCTGCTGAAGCAGGTCTGGTTGAATCTGCTGTCGAACGCCCTGAAATACAGCAAGAACCGAGATCCAGCCGTGGTCGAGATCGGCTCGACTTCGGAGCACGGCCAGAGCATCTACTACGTTCGCGACAATGGCACCGGCTTCGACATGCGCTACGCAAGTAAGTTGTTCGGGGTGTTCCAGCGTTTGCACCGGCAGGAAGAGTTTGCCGGAACGGGGGTCGGGCTGGCAATCGTCCACCGGATCCTGACTCGTCATGGTGGTCGCATCTGGGCCGACGCCTTGCCGAACCATGGAGCTTGCTTCCATTTCACGCTTCCTGGAGCCACGACATGAGTGAAACGAGCGAGATAGTGGAGATTCTATTGGTCGAGGACAATCCTGAAGATCTGCACTTGGCGCTGCGCGCGCTGGCGAAGGCTCAGCTGACCAACCACATCCAGGTGGCGCGCGATGGTGCCGAGGCGCTCGAGTTCCTGTTCGGCGAGGGAGCCCATGCGGGACGCAAGGCCGAGCAGGGTCCGAAGGTCGTGCTCCTCGACCTCAAGCTGCCCAAGATCGACGGCCTGGAAGTCCTCAAGCGGCTCAAGGCCGATGAGCGCACGAGGATGATCCCCGTGGTGATGTTGACGTCATCCCGTGAACAGAGCGACTTGGTCGAAAGCTACCGGCTCGGAGTCAACAGCTACATCGTGAAGCCGGTGAACTTCGAGCGGTTCGCGCAAGCCGTTCAGGACCTGGGCTTGTATTGGGTGTTGTTGAACCAGGCGCAAAAGCTCGACGAATGAGCATGTCGACGTGAAGCCGGGTTCATACGTGACGTTGGCGGTGACGGACACGGGCTTCGAGCAATCGGCCGAGAATCTGTCGCGCACCGGCGACCCCTTGCGTCGCCTTGTCGCGTCAGGTCACGCAGACGTACGGTCACACCGATGATCGCGCCAGCGGCGTCTGTGAGTGGCGCGACGGTCGGCGATAGCGGGCTCTTTGACGGCTCGGAGCAGGCTGCGGCGATCTGCAACGTGGCAGTAGTGCCGCCAAAGAGTGCCAATTGCCAGTTGACTGCCAGTTGAGACGCGCTCATCGTCGCTCCAAAGCATGGCCTCGAACGCGAAGTCCGTTGCACTCGAGTCGGCGGTCGCCCGAACAATCCTAGTCGTGGATGATCACGTCGACTCGGCGGACGTGATTGCGAGCGCGCTCGAGCTTCACGGCCACGAAGCGCGCGTCGCGTACGACCCACTCGATGCCTTGGCAATGGCCGCCGAATTTCGGCCGCAGATTGCGATTCTAGATATTGATTTGCCGACCATGGACGGCTACGAGTTCGGCGCGGCTTTGCGGGAGGTCCTGCCCGAATGCCGCTTCATTGCGCTGACTGGCGACGCCGCGGGTTTGAATTGCCTGCGCAGTCAATGGGCTGGCTTTCACGGGTACTTGACGAAGCCCGTGGGCCTGGAGGAGCTCTTGCTGGCGGTGAGCGATGCTCGCCCGAGTGGGACGTACACGAGGCAGGACGAGGCAAACATGCTCCTTCGCGAGCCAATGGTCCGTCGCGAGCGCGAGCGCGCGCGCGTCGACCTCGAGAAGTCCTGTGCGGTGGTTCGCTATTGGACGACCGCTCTGGCGTGCACGGAGGCTGAGCTGCGTGCTGCCGTGAACGAAGCGGGCGTCAACGCGGAGGACGTGCGCCGGTATCTCAAGAGATAGCGGCCATGGCGGCCGGGTTCGAAGACGCCGGCCGCCCGCTGAGCGCGATGCGATTCCTACCGGCATGCTTCGACTCGTACATCGCCGCGTCGGCCGCTTCCATCAGAGCCCGCGGCGTCGGCGTGTCCGCACAGAAATCGGCCACACCGAAGGACGCGGTGATGCCCTGCAGCTCGCCGGACTCGAAGCGCTGCTCGATTCGCTGGCGGAGGCGCTCCGCGAAGTGCATCGCGTCCTCGGCCGTCGTCTCGCGCAGCAGGACACAGAACTCTTCGCCGCCGTAGCGATAAGCCGTGTCGGTCGTTCGTACGCAGCCATCGATCACCTCGGCCACTGCTTGCAGGGCGGTGTCGGCTTTCGGATGACCGTGGAAGTCGTTGAACGCCTTGAAGTGGTCGACATCCAGCATGACGAAGGCCAGCGGCCTGCCATAGCGTGCGCAGCGCTTGCATTCCGCTTCAATATCTTCCTCCAAGCGGCGGCGGTTCAACAGCCGTGTCAGCGCGTCCACCTGGCTTCGTTCTTCGATCACTTCGTGTAGGCGCGCGGATTCGATCGCGGTGGCCGCGTGGGTCGCGAGCATTTCGACGATCTCCAGGACCTCTTTCGTCGCGACGCGCGCTTCGAGATGGCGCGCTTCCAGTACTCCCACGACCCGCGCGCCGACAATCAAGGGTATTGCAATCGCCTGCACCAGCCCATTGTCGTCGTTGCTGAAACGCACTTGACCCGTGCTGCCCTCGAAGGTCTTGCGCCCAGACTTGGCAGCGCGCCCGGCGAGTCCCAGGCCGACCTCGACCGGCGCGTCCACCCCACTTTGGACCAAATGCTGCTGGCTATCGACTAGCCGCTTCTGCTCGTCGTCCATCAGCCAAACCACGACGCGCTGGTAACCACCGATGGCCGCGGTGCTGCTCCGCACCGAGCCGACCACGTAGGCGAGGTTCAGGCTTTCGGAAAATTCGCGGCTTGCATCGAAGATTTGGTGCAGCCGGATCGAGTGATCACTCAGCGCTTCGTCGCGGCAGGCGGCCGATTCTCGCGCGCTCACGAGTGCGCGCACCACTTCGTTCAGGCCCTCCGCGAGCTCGGCCAGTTCGCGCGGCGCGGTGCGATCGAGCGCTGCCTCCAGCTGGCCGTCACGAATTCGGCGAATGTGTCGCAAGAGCGCGGCAACGGGGGTGACGATGGCTTCGCGCAGGGCCCGATGTTGACGGATCACGAGCCAGAGTACCGCCACGAACACGAACAGCTCGAGCAGGACTCTGCCTGCGATCAGCCGCTGCTCGCGTTGGGCTAAGCCTGCGGTTTGGCGTTCGACCGCGCCGGCGAACGCCCTCTGTTTGCTGCGATAGGCTTCGAACAACAGTTTGCCCGCGGCGATCGAAGGAGCACCGACAGTTGCCTGCAGCTCGGCGGCCGCTTTGGCCCATTCCGCTCGCCAACGCTCCTCAGCCAGGCGCGTGTCGACCATCGCCTGTGCCAGCCCGGGGATCGCCCCGACATTGCTGCTCAGTGCATCGTTTGCTCGGCGAAGCCTAGTCTCCGCCTCGACCGAAGCCTCGAGCGAGCGCTCATCGTGGGTCAGGAGATAGTCACGAAGCCCGTGCTCTTGGTCGAGCATCGCCGCGTAGGACGCGGCCTCGGCCTTCTCGGCCTGCCGACTTCGCTCCAATTCAGGCGTCAGCCAAGCCGAGCCGACGCCATACGCCAGCGCAGTCAGGAGGAATGCGCCGGCCACCAGCGCGCCCAACACGATAAAGGCGCCGCTGAGTTGCTCGGCCAAGGTGCGTTGTTGAGTGAGAAGTACCACGCGGGTTGTACGGCCAGTGCGGCTAAAAGGCTTAGGTTTGCACCGAGGTCATTAGTTGAATCCGTTGCACTTTGCCTCGGTCCGCAAACTCGATATTTAGAATCTGAGTTTAAAGGCGAAGATTTGGAGAAAAACGGCGTGTTGCGACTCAATGATTCGCTCGTTGCCCTTGTTCTTCACTTCGCCTGTGGTCAGACTGCTGGCCCCAGCTAGCGCGGCGCTACTCGACGACCTCGAGCTTTTGCGCGCAATTGGGCATGCCCACGACATTTTGAGGCATTCGAACGGGGAGCAAGCATGAATGTGAAGTCGACTCCTGATGCGGGTGAGCAGAAAACGAGAACCACGGCGGTTGTTTCGGAGCCGACTGGCGATGTTCGGGATGAATCGACTGCTCTGGCGCATGCCAACGCGGCTTTGAAGGAGAGCGAAGATCGGTTTCTGCGACTGATGAGAGGCGCCGAGGACTACGCCCTGTACATGCTGGACGCCTCGGGAAACGTTGCCAGCTGGAACGCTGGCGCGGAGCTGATTGAAGGCTACAAAGCGGAGGAGATCGTCGGTAAGCACTTATCCACGCTGTACGAGGCAGCTGACTGCACGCACGCACAACAGAACCTGGACACCGCCGCCGAAGTTGGGAGGGCCGAAGAGGAAGGCTTACGTGTGCGCAAGGACGGCTCGACGTTCTGGGCCAGCGTCGTTTTGTCATCCATTCACGACTCATCGGGCGCCCTGCTCGGCTTTGCCAAAGTGATTCGAGACTTGACCGAGCGAAAAAACTGGGAAGTACAGCTGCAGCAGGCGCAGAAGCTGGAAGCCATCGGCAGCCTCGCCGCGGGCGTGGCGCATGATTTCAACAACATCTTGTCGGTGATCTTGAGCTACAGCGAGCTGCTCGCGTCGGACTTGAAAGAAGGCGATCCGATGCGCGCGGACTTGCAAGAGATTCAGACCGCGGGCTTACTGGCGGTTACCCTGACGCGGCGGCTACTCGCGTTCGGTCGGCAGCAAGTGCTGCAGCCCAAAGTGGTCGATCTGTGCCGGATCATTGTTGCTCTAGAGACCATGTTGCGGCGTCTAGTCGGCGAGGATGTGGAGATGGTCACTGACTTGGCGCCTGAATGCGGCAAGGTTTTGGTCGATCCCGGGCAAATCGAACAGGTCGTGATGAATCTCGTCGTGAACGCGCGAGACGCCATGCCGAGTGGTGGCAAGCTCACCATCGACGCGGCGGAGGTGCAGTTGGACGAAGATTTTGCTGCCGAGCATCTGGGAGTGACGGCGGGCGCCCATGTCCTGCTCGCAGTGAGCGACACCGGTGTCGGGATGGATGAGGCGACGCGCGTTCGCATGTTCGAGCCGTTCTTCACGACCAAGGAGCTGGGAAAGGGGACTGGACTTGGACTTGCCACGGTGTTCGGAATCGTGAAACAGAGCGGAGGATTCATCCAAGTGTTCAGCGAGCCGAACCGCGGGACCACCGTCAACGTCTACCTTCCGATGGTCGATCGGGCCGCGCGCGTCCGTTCATCCGCGCCGCCGCCGAATAGTGGGAAACTGAACGGCTCAGAGACGATCCTATTGGTCGAGGACGACGAGCAGGTTCGCGTCTTGGCGCGTACGATCTTGCGCCGATACGGCTACGATGTGCTGGATGCGCAGAGCGGCGGCGATGCGCTTTTATTGTGTGAGCAATACTCGTCGCCGATCCACTTGCTTTTGACCGATGTCGTAATGCGGCGCATGAGCGGGCGAGAATTGGCCGAACGACTGCTCAAGGTGCGTCCGGAAATGAGAGTGCTCTACATGTCTGGCTACACCGACGACGCGGTGGTGCGTCACGGCATTTTCTACTCCAAGGTCGCGTTCATTCAGAAACCAATCACGCCGGAGCCGCTGGTTCGCAAAGTCCGGGAGGCGCTTGATTCGATGCGGCGCACTGCGAATTGAACTGCCTGTGAGTTCACCAGACGGAAAGGTTGCTAGATGAGAAGCGAGCGCTGCCGAATTCTTCTGGCTGACGACGATCCCGAGGTCCAACGTGCGGTGAAGCGCGTCGCGACGCAATTCGGGCATGAGTTGCTGCAGGTGACTACGGGGGCTGAGGTTTTGCGGAGTGCGAACACATTGATGCCAGACCTGATCGTGCTGGACGTGAGCTTTCCAGATGCAGACGGTCGGGACCTGTTGGCGCAGTTCAAGGCCGACGAGCGCACTCGGGACATCCCCGTCCTGGTCTGGTCTGCCCCGCATGACCGGGATTCGGCCAGTCGTATCGCGCTCTCTCTCGGCGCAGAGGACTACGTCGAGAAGGAGAGCGCACAGCTACTGATGCGAAAGATCGAGCGGATATTGCTCCGAATAGAAGGGCCCTCCGCCTGAGGCGTATGGCTCTGCGCCGCGGGCGCTTCGTCGCGCCTCCTCACAGATCCATCACGGTCGCTTAATCATCACCTGCGATTGGCCGTTGGACGCTGGCATGATCAGCCACAGAGTCGAGAGCGGTGACGCGATTCCAGCGATAGGCACGGAGCTCATGACTGCAAATTACCGTGCGGGATGACTTCGCTCGCTTCTTCGAGCACGCTCTGGACCTGCATGGCATTGCCAATGCCGAAGGCCACTTTCGGCGCGTCAACCCAGCCTGGCAGCGTACGCTCGGTTGGACGGCCGACGAGCTGACCGGGGCTCCCTGGCTCGACTTCGTTCACCCCGAAGACCGAAGCCTCACGCTGGAAGCGGGCCAGCGTCTATTCGAAGGAACTTCGGTCATCTCGTTCGAGAACCGCTACCGCTGCAAGGACGGTAGCTATTGCTGGCTGCAGTGGCACGCGGAGGCGGTCGATGGCGAAGCCTACTGCACCGGACGGGACGTGACGCAAGAACACCTACAGAAAGACGCTCGCAACCAGCGCTACGTGGAGAACATGGCCGAGGCGCTGCCGCAGATCGTCTGGACGGCGCGCCCCGACGGCGAGCTCGATTTTTACAATGGCCGCTGGTTTGCCTATACGGGGATGACGATCGAGCAAACCCGCGGCTGGGGCTGGCAGCCCGTATTGCACCCCGATGACCGTCAGCCGTGTGTCGATCGTTGGACCGAGGCCTACCAATCGGGCAAACCGTACGAGGTCGAGGTGCGACTCAGGCGTGCCTCCGACGGAGCCCACCGCTGGCACTTGGGTCGCGCGTTGCCCGTGCGTGATGCGAGCGGCTGCATCGTCAAGTGGTTCGGCACGTGTACCGACATCGACGACCAACGGCGTGCCCAGGAGACGCTACGCGAAGCGCAGCAGCAGCTAGAGGCGCGCGTGAGCGCGCGCACGGCGGAGTTGGCCGCGTCCAACCAACAAAAGACTTCGCTTTTGCAAGAGGTCCATCACCGGGTGAAGAACAACCTGCAAATGATTTCGAGTCTACTCAGCCTACAAGCGCGGCAGACGCAAAACGAAGAAGCACGTGCGAACCTGCTCGACATCCAGGGCCGCGTACACTCGATCGCGCTGCTTCACGAGTGCCTGTATCAATCCAAAGATCTGGGGCGGGTGGACATGCATGGCTACGTCGATCGACTGGTCGCGATGATCCAGCGCTCCTATGTCAGCCCCATTCCCGGCGCGCGAATCAGCGCGCTGAGTGATCGGACTGAGATCCGCATCGAGATGCGAAGGGTCAGTGACGAGATCTCGATCTCAGTCGCGGACAACGGACTTGGGTTTGCCGGCACGCTCGACGTCGACGCTGCGCAAACGATGGGACTCACGCTGGTGCGCGACCTGAGCCGCCAGCTGTGCGGTCGCGCGGAGTTCGCGACGCTGAACGGCGCCCGCTGCACCGTTACTTTTCCCGTGGCTGGCCAGACCGGAGGTCCATCGTGAACACAGCATGTATTTTGGTGGTCGAAGACGAGGCGATCATCGCCAGAGACATTCAGTCGACGCTGCTTCGGCTCGGCTATCGGGTGCCGCCGTCGGTGGCCTCGTGTGCGGAGGCGCTACACGCCGTGATCGTCCATCGGCCAGACCTGGTATTGATGGACATCCGTATCCAAGGTGAAGTCGATGGGATCGAGACGGCTGCGCGCATCCGAGACGCCCATGGCACGCCGGTGGTTTACCTCACGTCATATTCCGACGCGACCACAATAGCTTCCGCGCGGGCCAGCGGAGCATCCGGCTATTTGACGAAACCGTTTCGCGACCACGATCTCCGAACCGCAATCGAACTCGCGCTGCAAAAGCGAGCTCGAACCGCGCCTAACGGAAACTGAGCGCGGTCACGATTGCGCCGCGCTAGTTCAGGCCTTCAGGGCAAGGCGCCCTGCGCCACCCAGTCGTATAAGACCTGAAACTGCGCGGGGTCGATGTCGAAGGTGGTCGGCGCGTTCGTCCAATCAGCAGAGTCTAGGCTAGTGGTCGTCGAGGGCATGCGCCGGTCGCCGTATTTGGCGTTGTAACGCACTTTGGGGGTGCCGCTGCCGTACCAGTCGAGGCCAGCCGTGGAGGTGCCCGCAGCTTCGTCAGGTCGCGAACGTTGCAGCAAATCCGAGACCGCGGGCGCCCCGGGTTCGACCAAGAACTGCGCCTTGTTGATGGCTTGGACGCAGGCATCGAATGCCTGGCCGCCGTTCGGAAACTTGGTCTGACAGTCGGTGCTGCCTTCGGTCAGCGCAAAGTTGTCGTTCACGAGGTCCTCGCGCGTATTCATGCGGTACATCGCTGCGCCTTCGGGGCCGCGATCGTTGTGACATTGGATGGTGCAGTTGTTCTGCAGGATGGGCACGATGTCGCGTTGATAGGAACGTCTGAGGTGCGTTTCTGGCAATCCCACGCCGGCGGGAACCAGGCCGGGCGTGCCGTCGACGTTGATCACCGCCGCTCCCGCGTATCGTTGGTCCTCGACGGCGGCGATCACCAGAATTGGCAGCGTCGGGACCGCCGGCAGCGTCACGGTGACGGTGCCGTTGACGGTCGAGACGAACGCTCCCTGCGACAGAGCTCCACGCGTTGCGTTCGTCATTAGGCCGTTGGCGGTGCCGTCGCTGGCCGGGCTGAGGCCCGATGGTTGGCCGCTGATCGTCGCCGGAAGCATGAGTTGTGGTGTCTTGCGCGCGGCGGTCGAGCTGAAGCCGGTCAAAGCGGTCCGTTCGCTGCCACTCAGCGTGTATAGCCACAGGTCGGTGACGATGGGAACGGTGTGGTCCCGTGCCGTGATCACCAGGGTCGCGCTCGCGGGCGTAGTCTCGGTGGCAGCCGTCGTCTTCAACGCCAGCTTGATGGTCAGCACTTGCTCATTGAACAGATCGCTCGCGCCTGCTTCGCCCCCTGCGCCTGCTTCACCGCTCGAACCGCCTTCCTCGATCGAATCGCGCTCGCCGCTCGAGCCGCCTTCGCCAGCTTGATCGGTGTGGGCGTCGCCCGCTTCCGCGAAATCAGCGGACCCAGCTCGAGCGGGCTTCGTGCCACCGGCGCCGGACGACGGAGCTCCGCCGAGCGACGCTTGCCCCGAATGGCCGCCTGTCGCAACCGCACCGTCGCTGTCCGAGCTGCAACCAGAAGTGGACCAGACCATCGCCATGGCCAGCCCTAGTGCGGAGAGCCTCAGCGGGCCACGCTGCGGAACAGGGTGCGCTGGCCGACTCGGAGAGAATTGAAAAGTCATTGGTTTTTCCCAAAGGAGCCGCGCTCGTGGTCGAGCGCTTAATGAAAATGAAAATGATATTCATTTTCTATACGCGCGTCAGAGATGCCACGTCAACGATGAGATTCGGTCGAAAGAATCTGAAACAATCTGGCGTCAACGGGAGCCGGGCTGTCTGGAGAGCCTGCCAACGAGCTACGCGCCGGCTTGCGCTTGCCGCGCCCGCCAACCAACCAACCAACCACCGCAGGCGGAAACGAAGCGTGCCCCTAGCTGGCGTATACGGTCGAGGCCGATGACGAACGCAGCGCACGCCCAATGAACAGCGCCGACTGGTCCTTGCTCGGCACGATGCTGGCCGGGTTCTTCGCGATCATGAATCCGATCGCGAACATTCCAATCTTCTTGGGGCTGACGGATGGCTACAGTGCCCGCGCGCGGCGTCGCGTGGCGTTGCGCTCGACGCTGATCGCTTTTGGCACCGTGGCGGTGTTCACGGTGCTCGGACAGCTGATCTTTTCGATGTTCGGCATCACCATCGCAGCCTTCCGAATCGCGGGCGGAGTGATCATTTTTCTGATCGGCTATCAGATGCTGCAGGGGCAGGTGTCAGCGGCGCACCAGACGCCGCGCATCCGCGACGCGGCAGTCGGCGAAACCGCCCGTCCCTCGAGCCCGACCGCGATCGAGGACGAGGGCATGCTGTCCGTCGCCATCTCGCCGCTGGGCGTACCGCTTTTGGCCGGCCCAGGCACGATCGTAACGGCGATCGGCTTCTCAGCGGGACACTGGCGCCATGCGGTGTTGAGCTTGGTCGCATTCGCGCTGTTGTGCGCGACGACCTGGTTCGGTTTCGTGGCAGGCGAACGCTACGTGCGCTACCTCGGCAAGTCGTTTCTGACGGTGATTACCCGACTGATGGGTTTGATTTTGGCGGTCGTCGGTACGGAGATGCTGCTCACCGGACTGCGCGGCGCGTTTCCCTGGCTGCACTGACGGCTGGCGGCCGCACCGTCATGCCCTGCCGAACTTAGTCGCGTTCGTTCGCGGCGAGCGTTTGCTGAACCATCGTGCGTAAGTCCCGTACTCCGAACGGCTTCTGCACCCGTTGATTGGGCACTACGCGAAGAAATTCCGAGGCGGTGGAGGTCATGGCTCCGCCAGTCAAAAATACGACACGATGCGCGAGATCCGGACGCGCGCGCAGCAATTGTTCGTAGAACTCGATCCCGGTCATGCTTGGCATCATCAGGTCGCAAAGAATGATGTCGAACCGATCGTCGTCCTCGAGCCGAATCAAGGCCTCGCTGGCGCGAGGGGTGCAGACAAGCTCGTGACCGTCGAGGATACGTGCCACGGCGCCGAGAACCATTTCTTCGTCATCGATGATGAGCAGGCGACCACGACGCTCGATCACGACGGGCTCCGACAGGTGTGAGATGTCGGAGTTCTGTTTGATGCTGGCGGGGAGTTCGAGCTGGAAGGTGGTGCCTTCCCCGACGCGGCTCTCTATGGTCAGTTCGCCACCCATCGAGACCACGATGCCATGGCAAATCGACAGGCCGAGCCCGGTTCCCAGGCCGACGGGCTTGGTAGTGAAGAAGGGTTCGAAGATCCTGTTCAGGATTTCTGGAGGTATGCCGCTGCCGGAGTCGCTGACTTCGATGATGACGTGTCCGCCTTCGTCGGTTCGCGTGGAAACGGAGACCTCGTTGCCTTCCACGTCACCGGGCGCAATCGAGTGTGCGGCGTTGATCAGTAGATTCACCAGCACCTGGCCGAGCCTCGTCTCGTCCGCGTCCACTCGTGGGACTTTCTGCAACTTGGTAGTGAGGCGCGCGCGGTGACGGAATTCATGCGCGGTCGAGCGAATCGCCCATTCGACCGCGTCCCTCACATCCACTGATCCGGTTTCCTGCGGTTCGGGTCGCGAGAATGCTCCGAGATCTGACACGATTCTTGCGATGCGGCTCGCCGCCGACAAGATTTGACGTTGCATCTCCATGGCTTCGCCGAGCGCCCGCGCCTGTTGCTCCGGCCTGCTCGTAGCAGAAGCGAGTGGAGACAGCAGGCCTGCAAGCTCCTCGAGTACCAATCCTGCGTTCGCGACGACCACGCATAGCGGATTGTTGATCTCGTGAGCAACACCCGCCGCCATCGTGCCCAATGACGCTAGCCGGTCCGCGATCTCGAGCTGTTTTTGCAGTCGTTTCTGTTCGGTAACATCGCGGAAGACCATCACCGCACCAAGAAGCTCACCGTTGTCGACCACGGGGGCGGCGCTGTCTGCGATGATCCTCTGGGAACTGCCGCCGTTCTCAAGGACCGCTTCAGGGACCTCGATCGATTGCCTCTCACGCAGCGCGCGGTCCAAGGGTGTTTCTGTCTGAATCCGTGAGTCCATATCGAGAAGGCGCAGCACCTCGTGCGCCGAGCGGCCTTGCGCCTCGCCGAGGGTCATCGCAACCAGCGCTTCCGCGGCTGGGTTCATGAAGGTGATCCTGCCCGCGAGATCGACCGCAATGACCGCGTCGGCGATCGACCGCACCGTGGTCGAGAACCAGCGCTCGCGTGCGCGAAGCTGCTTCTCCATGCAGTGCTTGTAGCGAGCGATCTCGATCGCGCTCCGCAGGTCTGGGGCCCTGACGGGCTTGACCAAATAGCCGTGCGGCTCCGTCACCCTCGCGCGCTCAATCGTCGCCGTATCTGCGTGAGCGGTAAGATAGATGATGGGCACGTCGAAGCGCTCGCGCAGTAGCTTGGCCGTGGCAATTCCGTCGATCTTGCCCTTGATTCGGATGTCCATCAGGACCACGTCGGGGCACTTCTTCGATGCGCATTCCACTGCTTCGTCCGAGGTCGACGCAGTGCAGACGGCGTCGTAGTCCAGGCTGAGCAACAGCTCCCGAAGATTCTCGGCAATGATGCCTTCGTCTTCGACGATGAGTACCGATGTCTTTTCAGAGGGCGATGTCATGTTTCCACCGGGAACGTCAGCTCGAAGGCTGCGCCGTCGCTGCCGCTACTCGAGAGTGTCGCGTCTAGCTGCTTTGCCAGCGTGCCGATCAGTCGCAGACCAAGAGACTTTTGTTCGCGAATCTCGAATCCTTCGGGAAAGCCGATGCCGTCATCTGCAACGCGAAGGCGAAGCCGACCGCCGTCGACTCTCGCGAGTTCGACGCGAATCGTCCCGTGGCGTCCGCCTGGGAACGCATGTTTGAGCGCGTTGGTGATGAGCTCATTCAAAATCAGACCACACGGGATGGCCGTGTCCACTGCGATGGTGACGTCGCCGACCGCGAGCTTCAGCGATACGGCGTTGGGGGAGACACCCGTGGCCAGAAAGATCTCGCTGGCCAGGCCACGTATGTAGTCTGCAAAGGGAACCTCCGCATAATTCTTCGATTGGTAAAGCTTCTCGTGGATCAAAGCGATCGCATGCACGCGGCCCTGGCACTCTTGTAGGGCATGGTGGCCTCCGCCCGGTGGCAACGAGCGAGCCTGCATCTCCATCAGACTGGCGATCACATGAAGATTGTTCTTAACGCGGTGGTGCACTTCTTGAAGTAACACCTCCCGCTCTTGAAGTGCAGCCGAGAGATCCGCGGTGCGCGTTTGGACGCGTTGCTCGAGCTCGGCATTCAGCTCCTTGAATTGTCCTAAGAGCGCCTCTCGTTCGCGCTCGGCGCGCTTGCGTTCGGTGATGTCGACGACAGAACTCAGCAAGAAATCGCCCTCGGATGTATGTAGCGGGTTGAGGCCGACTTCGACCGGAACTTCGCTGTTGTCTTTGCGCAGACCGTGTAGGTCGAGGCCCGCGCCCAAAATGATCGCCGGCGGCTGATCGAGGAACGCGGGCGGCAGCTCGGGCACGAGTGTCAGCGCGGACTTACCGAGGAGTTCTTGCCGCGAGTAGCCGAACAGCCTTTCGAGCTGCGTGTTGACTAGGACAATCTCGCTCGACGGATTGATCATCATCATGCCCGTGGGCGTCGCCTCGATGGCCAATCGAAACTGCTCGTTCGGAAGCACGCGCTCGGTCAGATCGCGTGTCACCTTTCCGAATCCGACCAGCTTGCCCGTTGGGTCACGCAGCGCGCTGATCGAGACTCTGGCCCAGAAACGCGATCCGTCCTTGCGCAACCTCCAACCTTCATCCTCGTAGCAGCCGTTCTGCGTGGCCAACCTGAGTTCGTGGTCGGGAAGGCCGGCCTCGATGTCCTCGCGCGAATAGAAGCACGAGAAGTGCTGCCCGATGATTTCGAGCGCCTGATAGCCCTTGCTGCGCTCGGCCCCGGCGTTCCAACTTGCAACTCTGCCATCGAGATCGAGCAGAAAGATCGCGTAGTCCCTGACACTACTGACGAGCGACTCGAAATTCGCAGCGGTCGCGTTCAGCGCAGCGTTTACCGGAGCTGGGTTTTCAGAGGCAATTCTGGAGCCGCCATCGCCATGCGCGCTGCTCAACAGGTTCCCTCGTGCTCACACGCGAAGAGGTTTTGGACGCGCGCAGCGTTGATATGCAAGTTTGGAGGCTACGCCCAGTACTGTCTCGAGGCAATGCCGTCGCGCGATCTCTAGCTGTAAGCGGTTGAGTCTGTCATTGCTCGGCGGCTGCGGACGATATTGCAATTGGCATTTGTGCCTCGGGCTCGATAGAAGAGTTTAAATGAAGACTCGAAATCGAGTTGCGCGAGGATCAGGTGATGCGCATTCTCCCCTTGTATGCTTGAACAGTTCATTGTCGCGAACCGTGGCGAAATAGTTGAACGCGTACGGCGACGGGCTGTGGCCAAGACCGATCGGGCGAACGCCGACACGAAACCGGAGCGGGGCATCCCGGTGCTTTTGGCGCAAATTGTCGATGCTTTGGTCGAAGCCAGCAGCCTGGATGTGCTGCGCACCGAGTCGGCGACCACTGAGATCAAGGACAGCGCTGCGCTCCGCGGCCAGCAGTTACTGAAAGACGGATTCACCGTCACGCAGGTGGTGAACGGCTATGGTGACCTTTGCCAGGTCGTGACCCAGCTTGCCGGCGAGCTCGACGTGGTGATCAGCGCTCGAGATTTCCATATCTTCAACCGCTGCTTGGACGAGGCGATTGCCGGGGCAGTGACCGCCCATGCCGCGCAACGCGAGCGCGATCTTGCCTATGAAGGGAATGAACGCATTGGGGTTTTGGCCCATGAAATGCGCAATCTTCTGAATACGATGTCGCTCTCTTTCGCGATCATCCGGGAGGGCAAGGTCGGGCTGGGCGGAAGTACCGGGGCTATGCTCGCTCGAAGCATGGCGGGGCTATGCACGCTCGTTGACCGTTCGGTCGCTGAGGTTCGCTTGGAGGCGGGCAGATTGAGGCTCGAGCCGATTTCTCTGCTGCAGTTCATCGAGGAGATGCAAGTCAACGGCGCCGTGCTTGCCGAGGGCTATGGCGTGCAGCTCACCGTGCACCCCGTCGATCGCGAGTTAATCATCGATGGCGACTGGCAGTTGCTCTCGTCGGCGGTCTCGAATTTGCTTCAGAACGCATTCAAGTTCAGCCGCCCCCATGGCCATGTCTCCCTCTCGTCATGCGTCAGCGCAGACCGAGTTTTGATCGAGGTGAGCGATGAATGTGGCGGTCTTCCGCCCGGAAAAGTTCAAGAGTTGTTTCGTCCCTTCAGCCAAAGCGGCGCCGATCGTTCCGGCCTGGGCCTAGGGCTTTCGATTGCGCGGAACGCGGCTCGGGCGAACGGTGGTGAGATTCGAGTGCGTGATATCCCCGGTACCGGCTGCGTATTTAGTGTTGATTTGCCACGTCGCCCGGATGCCCCGAGTGAGCCCACTGGTTGAAGGTGGTGGGACTTGGGCCAGCCGGGTCCGATCGACACGGCTTCGGTTTCGTGACGATCCCGTGGCAACGGCTGATTGATGCACACGTCGGCCGGCGCTAGCGATAAAGAGCGCGGATGGACGAGGTTTTCGGGATTTTTCCCACGCCATTCATGCGCGCTCCGGGCACGCTGGGTAAATCGCTGGTCGCACAATTGGTCGCGCACTTTGCGGCCCAAGCGACGCGCGACAATACGTCGTCGGCGAACTTGTCTCACACGGCGATGCTGCAGCCGAGTGACAGCCCGCTACTGGTCGAAGCAGCGACGCTGATCGGTCCGAAGTTGGTGGAGTTCGGGGTGCACCTCTTCGGCGAAGGTTTGAACTGGTTGCTCAAAGAAATGTGGGTGAACGTTCTAGACACGGGTGGCCGGCAGGCCATGCACAACCACGCCAACAGCTTCATTTCCGGCGTCGTGTACCTCACACCGACGCATGCGAGCTCTCGGACGGTGTTCATGAAGTCGCCCGGCGGTAGCGAGTTCATGTTCCGGAACGACCATCAAGGGATGACTCCGGGTGAGTTCAGCGCCGACAAGTGGATCAGTCCAGCAGTAGAGCCTGGCGATCTGGTGCTGTTCCCGAGCTACCTGATGCATGCGGTACCGCCCAACCAGGGAGAACGTCGAATCACGCTCTCGTTCAACGCCATCCCCGCCGAGCTGAACTCTTGGGGCTATTTGATTAGGTTCAGCGGTTGAGCAACTCTCCCGACCTGAGGCGCCGCTGGGCTTCGCTGTCGATGATGATGGCGTCGGGCTTCGCCGGCTTGGGCTATCAGATCGTTTGGACCGAGCAATGTTCGCTCTGGCTCGGTCACGAGTCGGCGGGCGTGTTGGCCGCGCTGGCCGCTTTTTTCGGCGGCCTCGCGGCCGGAGGATTGCTGCTCGGTGGTCGCGTCGAACGCAGCCGGCATCCGGTGCGTTGGTACGCCGGTTGTGAACTGGTGGTGGCCTCCTGGAGTCTGCTGCTGCTCGCGATCGCGGCACCGTTCAGTGGCTGGGTGTTCCGTTTGATTGGCGTGCAGCCGTCACCCATTTGGCAATGGGCATTGGCTTTCAGTGGCACGTTCTGTCTGTTTTTGCCCGCCACGGCGGCGATGGGCGCGACCTTGCCAGCGATGGAACGTCTCAGCGCCGTCGTGCGCAGCGATGGCCGATCAATTGCGGGGCTGTATGCCATGAATACTCTGGGCGCAGTGCTGGGCGTGCTCGTCACGGCCTTTTGGCTCGTTCCTGCGGTCGGGCTCGCGCACAGCGCGATGGTCTGCATTGCGCTCAACCTACTGTGCGGGTTGATCGCGCTGGTCGTTTTCCCGGGCACGACGGAGCTCGACGAACGCTCGCCGATCGACGAGCACTCGAGTGCACGCGGAGTCCTATCGCGCCTTGCGTTCACTGGTTTCCTCGGCATCGGCTACGAAGTGCTGATCGTGCGTGTGCTCAGCCAGGTCACCGAGAACACCGTTTATACTTTTGCGCTCTTGCTCGCGGTCTATCTCGTTGGCAGCGCAGCCGGCGCGGCGGGCTATCAAGGCTGGCTCGCAAAGCGCCCCGATCGAGAAACGCTCGACGACCGATTGTTTGCCGCGTTGGCGGCCGCCTGCCTCGTCAGCACCGCGTTCCTATACGCGGCGGAGTCGGTCAGGACTTGGGCACAGGGGGCATTCGGCGGCGACATGGCCGCCGCGCTCATCGCCGAAGGGCTGCTCGCTTTGTTGGCTTTCGGACCAGCCACGATCGTGATGGGCGCCCTGTTCAGTCACCTGAGTCGCTCAGCCAGCGCGGTGGGCGTCAGCTTCGGGCGCGTATTGGGGGTCAACACGCTGGCCGCGGCGGGCGCTCCGGCGCTGTTCGGCGTGCTCGCGCTGCCTGCAATCGGCTCGAAGGTTGCGCTGCTGCTGATTGTCACTGGCTACCTGGCGTCGGTGACGCGGCGCTCGTGGTCGACGCCGACCTTTTTGCTGACCGCGGCTGCGAGCCTTGCCGTTGGGCTGTTTGCGCCAGCGCTGACCTTCATCGAGATCCCGGAAGGTGGCCACGTCGTCAGCTATCAGGAGGGGGTCATGGCCGCCGTCAGCGTGGTCGAAGACGCTGACCACGTCGCGCGCCTGCGCATCAACAACCGGCAACAGGAAGGGAGCAGCGCAACGCGAAGGGTCGACGGTCGCCAGGCTTGGCTGCCTCTGTTGTTTCACGCTGCGCCCCGCCACGCTTTGTTCTTGGGTCTCGGGACCGGCGTTACGTCGTCGACCGCGGCGGAGGATCCGACGCTGGACGTCGATGTGGTCGAGCTCTTGCCGGAAGTGATCGCGGCGTCGAGTCGGTTCCGCGCCGATGCCGTCACTGAGGCAGTCAAGCCCCGCCTTCACGTCATGGCAGCCGATGCGCGCCGCTACGTGCGCGCCAGCGATCGCTCGTACGACGTGATCGTGTCGGACAATTTTCATCCGGCGCGGAGTGGTTCGGGCGCACTCTATACGGTCGAGCATTTTCAGGCCGTGCGCGGGCGGCTGGCCGCGGGCGGCCTGTTCTGCCAATGGTTACCGTTGCACCAGCTCGATCTCGCCACGCTGCGCAGCATCGTGCGCTCGTACGTGAACGTGAATCCGCAGGCTTGGGCTATTCTGGCAAGCAATAGTCTCGAGACTCCGGTGCTCGGGCTGGTCGCGCGCCAGGACCGAAATCGCTTCGATCTCGGCGCGTTGCGCAACCGCCTCGCGCATCCGGCGGCGCCAGAGCTGCTGGCCGAGCTCGGGTTCGACGACGAGTTCAGCGTGCTCGGCAGTGTCATTGCGGGGCCGGCTGCGTTGGCGCGTTTTGCGGGCGATGCTCCCGCCAACACCGATGACCACCCGGTCGTGATGTACGGCGCGCCGCGCATCACTTATGAGCCTGATTCGCAGCCGCGTGACCGACTGATCGCGCTGCTGCACGAGCTGTCGATCGCACCCGCGGAGTTGCTCGACGTGCCATCCGAGCCGGAGTTCTTCCCGCGGCTGGCCGCGTACTGGGCGGCCCGCGATCGCTTCATCGAGTCGGGCCGAGACGTCCATCCTTCAGCGCGGGTCGAGGAGATGCTGGCGCAAGTTCGGGAACCGCTGCTTTCAGTGCTGAGGATCAGTCCGGATTTTCGCCCTGCGTATGATCCACTGCTCTCGATGGCACGGGCGCTCGCTCGCTCGGACGCTACGGCTGCCCGAAACTTGCTCAGCGAGTTGACTCGGCTACAACCGGCCCGCAGCGAAGCAACACGCATGCTCGCGCTGATCGACTCTGCCACGTCGAGCTCCGAGCTCGTTCGACACTGAACCGTCACGCGGAGTTTGCGCGCGCGTTGCCTAGCGATCGCCGGCGATTTCCGAAGTTCGAACGCCAATTCCGAAATCCGGAAGCGTGTCGCGAACGTGGCGTAAAAAAATGGCTAAAAGCCAGGGATTTACTGGGGTCCGAGCGGCTCCCGCCTGGCCTGCATCTTGCTAACCCACGTGCGATTACGGGCGCACCAGTCCTTTTACGGCACCGTTCGGAGAAAAGCGAAGATGAGAACTGAAAAGTTATCGATATTGGCGTTGGGTTTTTGCAGCATCACAGCGATCGCCGGTTGCGGCGACCAGAGCAACGGGACGAACGCGCCGGCTAGCGCGAGCGAATCGTCGAGCGGCGAGCTCAGCTTGGACCTGCAGCTTGCCAACGGCAGCACGCTGAACAGCGCGACGTACACCATCGTCGGGCCGAACAGCTTCACCAAGACCGGCACCATCGACCTCACGTCGGCGACCAAGCTCAGCGCGACCATCGGTGGTCTCCCGGCTGGCACCGGCTACAGCATCACCATCAGCGGCACCACCACCGACGCTTCGGCGACCTGTGGCGGCTCGAGCACCTTCAGCGTGCAGGCGCACGCCACGGTGTCCGTGACCGTGCCGATGACCTGTCACGAAGCGCCCCGCACGGGCAGCGTGATGGTTTCCGGCGCCCTGAACTTGTGCCCGACGATCGACTCGCTCTCCGCAAGCCCGAGCGAAGTCCAAGTTGGCGGCACGGTCGCCCTGACTGCAGCGGCGCATGACAGCGATGCCGCCCCGAGCGCCCTGTCGTTCGCTTGGACGACCACCGCGGGAACCCTCAGCAGCGCGTCTGCTCAGAATCCCACCTTCACCTGCACTGCCGCGGGCACCGCCACGGTGACGCTCTCGGTCAGCGATGGCGATCCGGCTGCCTCGTGCGCCGACACGCTCACCGCGCAGATTACTTGCTCGACCGCTCCGAAAGCGCCGGGCACGTACGTCGCCGGAGACTTTCACAACCACACTACTTGCTCCGACGGATCCATCTCGATGGAGAAGTTGGTCAAGAAGGCGACCGACAAGACCGAGACGCCCTGGGGGCTCGATTGGTTCGTGCAAGCGGGCCACGGCGGGAACGGTAACCGCAACTGCACCTTGGTCGAAGACGCGACGCTGTCGACGCCGGCTTACCCGTACATCGCCGGCAAAGACGCGAACACGACCTGGGAAAACTCCGGCGTGACGCCCAAGGGCGATGTCTCCGGCACCTCCCCCAACCGCAACATGTGGCGTTGGCAGTCGATTCAGGAGTTCCAGTACCCGTTGATCGAGTACCTGAACGCCTACAAGAACCTGCCCCTGTTCCTCGGCATCGAGTCCGTAGTTGCCGGTCACGAGCACAGCTCGATGTCCGTCATTACGGGTCAGATCCCGGCCGCGCTGGCCACGACTACTCTGCCGACCACGCCGGGTTACACGGCGGTCGGGAGCGGCACCGCGCTCGCGAAGTGGGAGTACTGCTTCGACCGCGCCGACGCCGACACGAGCCGCGGCGTTGCCAATCAATGGGATTGTTCCGTCCCGGGCAGCGCGAACGGGACCGATCCGAGCTGGAGCACCACCGCCCAGAAGTTGATCCCGGCCAACGGCACGGGCCACGGCACCATGGGTCACGCCAAGACCGTCGAAGCCATGAAGTACATGGCGACGTTCCACCCGAACGAGTCCTACTACGTGCCCGCGCATCTCGAGCGCGCCGGTCAATTCAACCCCGACGGCGATGCTGGGTTCAACGTCGAAAGCTTGCGTGACTTCAACAACGCGGCCCCCAAGAGCGCGTTCGGCATGGAGACGCAACCCGGTCACGGCGCCTCGGCGAACCGCGGCGAGTACCAAGTGCTGCGCAACAACATCAACGGCGTCCAGACGGACAGCGTCGGTGGCACGACCTACGGTGGCACGGGCGTTTACGGTGGCTACATCGGCGGCGTGTGGGACGCGATGCTCGGCGAAGGCCGTAACTTCTGGTTCTTCGCCAGCTCCGATTGGCACAACCGCGGTAGCTTCGGCCCGGACGACCGTCGTTCGACGCAGGACTTCTACCCGGGCGAGTACCAGCGCAACTACACGATGGTGCGCGCGGGTGGCACGAAGCCGACGCCCCAACAGATCGTCGACGGCCTGCGCACGGGTAACAACTTCGCCACCGGCGGTCAGATCATCGACCGCTTGGCGTTCGTTGCTTGCACGGGCAAGGCTGACGCTCTCGTCAGCGAGCTCTCGATCAACGCCGCTACCAGCAACAACGCGGTCAGCAACGTTGCCGGTTGTGCAACCATGGGCGAGAAGCTCCAGGTTGCGTCGGGTGCGGACATCGTGGTCGCCGTGACCGTGCGTGACCCGGCGGGAGCGAACTTCTCACCGTACACCTTCGCGAACCCGTCACTGAAGCAGGTCGGCATCACTCAGCCGCTCAACATGCCGGTGCTCGATCACGTCGACGTGATCGGTGGTCTGGTGACCGGCTACAAAACGCCGGGCACGCCGGGCTACTCCGGCGCGTGGCCGGCGAACACCAACTGGCTCAAGGCTGATGGCACGACTGCGGACCTGTCCGTGGTGCCGGATGCGGCCAAGAACGTCTCCGCCGCCATTCTCAAGTCGTTCAACGGTGTCGGCGCTTCCGCTTGGAAAGCCGTCGCTTCTCCGGTGGACGGCTCGACGTTCCTGACGATGACGTTCCGCATCCCCGCGGTGACGGCTTCGCAGTACGTCCGTCTCCGCGGCACGAACATGCCCCCCGCGGTGCCGTTCGAGACCGACGGCAGCGGCAATCCGCTGTCTGACGTTTACACCAACGCCAATGACCAAACGCGCTTGCGCATTCCGTGCACCACGGTCCACAGCGCGAGCAGCCAGTTCGACGGTTGCCCGGACCACCTGGTTGCTGCCATCGGCGCTACGAACCCGATCGTCGGCCAGAAGGCGGTCTCGTTCGACGTCGCGGCTTGGTCTGACCTCTGGTTCTACAGCAACCCGGTGTACATCGAGGTCGCTGGCTCGACTCCCGTTGCGGGCGTCAAGTAAAGAGACCGTTGCTGACGAGTGACACGACTGTCACTCGTCAGCAATGCCTCCGTCACTGACGGATGGCACGACCCCACGGCGCCGCGCGAACCTACGCACGGCGCCGTTTCTTTTTCCGAACCCGTGAATCACATGTCGACGCCAGTCTTGAATCTGCACCTTGCCGAGCCCGCTCCTTCTGAACCCGTATCGCCGGCACGGCCACCGGCCCCGCGCCGGAGCTGGCTGCGTGAGCCGCTGCTCCACTTCGTGATTTTGGGCGGTCTCTTGTTTGCGGTCGACCATGTATTAGCCAGCAAGACCGACGACGCCCACCACATCGTCGTGACCGGCGACGTCGACAGCGAGGCGATCGAGACCTTCGAGACCGCGCGAGGCCGCAAACCGAACGCGCAAGAGCTCGAGGCGCTGCATCGCGTCTGGCTCGACAACGAAGTGCTCTACCGTGAAGGCCTCGCCCTGCAAGTCGACAAGGGCGACACTGCAATCCGCGAACGCGTGATCTTCAAGGCGCTGAGCGTCGTCGACAGCAACGTGAAGGTACCACCGGCGGACGACAAGCAGCTGCGCGCTTGGTTCGAAGCTCATCGCGACAAGTACGACGAGCCCGCTCGCTTCGATTTTCAAGAAGCCGCACTCTCCGGCACCAATTCGGAAGCAACGGTGCGAGAGTTCGTGGCGGCTCTGAACAACGGCACCCCCGGCGACGCGAAGGCGGGCTTGCGCGTGTTCAAAGCGCGACCGCACTCGAACCTCGTCGAAAGCTACGGCGCCGACTTCGCCAAGACCCTCGAGACCACGACCCCGGGCACGTGGCAGGCGCTCCAGACACGCGATGGTTGGCGCGCGATGAAACTCGACACGGCGATCCCGCCCAAACCGGCGGTCTACGAGAACGTGCGCGGCGTGGTCTTGCAAGACTGGACCGACGCCACCGCTTCGGAACAGCGCTCGGCCGCCGTGCACGAGTTGGCCAAGAAGTACAAGATCACTTACGAGACGCCGATCCGAGGATCGATCGAATGAGCACGGTGAAGCTGCGTGCCCTGTGTTTGGTTCTGCTTGCGTTCGTGTTCTCGCTCTGCGCCACGCCTGCGCGCGCTCATGAGATGAGCATGGCTGAGATGGAAGTGCGCGAGACTGCCCCGGGCGAGTTCCTGTGGATTTGGTCCGCCTCGAGCGACAAGCGCCCGATGGGCAATGACTTGAGACCGCGCTGGCCGGACAGCTGCGCCGAAGCGGGCTCGAATATCGTGCACTGTGGCCCAGATGGGCTGAAGGGCACATTCGCCATGGATGGCGTCGGCAAGCGCTACTCGGCGGCGCTGGTGAAGATCGTCTGGCTCGACGGCCAGAGTCACGTTTACACCCTGACGGGCTCGCAACCGTCCGTGCAGCTCTTCGGGTCCGCTGACGATCACCGTGGTTTGGGCGAAATCTTCCGCACCTACACCGTGTTGGGTGTGCAGCACATCCTGAGTGGCATCGATCACTTGCTGTTCGTCGTAAGCTTGCTGTTTCTAGTCGGCTTCAACCGTCGCTTGATTGGCACGATCACGGCGTTCACGTTGGCGCACAGCTTGACACTCGCTTGCAGCGTGTTCGGCTGGCTGACGCTGCGCTCCGCCCCGGTCGAGGCCTGCATCGCGCTCTCGATCGTACTCGTCGCCGGTGAAGCGTTGCGTGACGCCGATTCGCTCGCTCGGCGCGTCCCGGCGTTGGTTTCGTTCTTGTTCGGTTTGGTGCACGGTCTCGGCTTCGCGGGCGCGCTGAAGAATATCGGTCTGCCACAGAGCCATCTGCCGATGGCGCTGCTCAGCTTCAACGTGGGCGTCGAGATCGGCCAGCTGATGATGGTGCTGCTCGCTTTCCTGCTCGTCAGCGTACCACTGCCAAAGAGCTGGTTCTCGCGTGCGCGACGGCCCGCGCTGTATGCGGTCGGCATCGTGGCCGCGTTCTGGTGTTGGCAGCGGATCGCCGCGATCGTCATCTGATGCGATCAGCGAAGTTGAAAACGCATCAGCCAGTGCATGCGCACCGCGAGCGCCTTTCCTCCGCGCCGCGCGGGCGAGAAGCGATAGCCGCGAACGCTTCGTAGGGCGGCTTCGTCGAGGCCGTATCCGACGTGCGCCAGGGCGCGCGCGCCGATCACGGCGCCCGCACTGTCGACCACGATCTCCAGGGGCACGTCCGCTTCGATGCCCGCGGCTTCAGCCTCGTGCGTGTAGCCGGGTGAGCTGCCCGCGACTAGCTTGGCAGGGCTGTCCACCGAGGCTTCCGGGACTGGCCCAGCCGGAGCAATGGAACCGACGGCCTCGGTGTTGCCGAGCTCAGCGCTCGTTCCGCCCGGAGCGCGTGCCGCAGGACCGACGGTCATTACGAAGCGGGGCGCGGCGGGGGCGGGAGAATCGATCACGGCGGGCACTGCGGCGCGTGCCGAGTCCAGCGCGCTCGTCAGGGGCAACACGTGACGAATGGACGGATCGTGGGGCATCGCGTCGTGATCCGGAGGCACCGGGTAATCGTGGTGGTGGCGCGCGGACGTCGGCGCGGAAGCGGACACGGGGGCGAGGATCGGTTGCTGGGGCGCTTCGGTGACCGCCAGGTCGAGCGCCGCGAACTCCACGACCGCGTTGGTCGGAGTGCTTGCATTCGGTGCCGCGTGTGGTGCCCCGCGCATCGCGGCCAGCGCGACCGCGACATGCACGGAGACGGAGCCCAGCAGAGCGAGGCCCTTCCCGCTGACGGGCAGGGCGCGGAAGAAGTCAGCTCCTGGGGTCATCGCGTCGTCTCGCGGGAGTATAGTGCTGGCGTAGCGCCTGTCGTGACATCTTGCCGTGAATTGCGTGACACCTTGGGTACGCTAAAAAAACGTGTAGCACGTTCTTTAATTACCGTGTTACTGGCCTGCGCCCAGCTATGCGTACCTCCTTGATTTCGAGGGCCGCGGTCGGCCTCGCCTTGATCTTCTCGGTGCGCCCGCTCTTGGCTCAGGACCCCACGGCAGGTGGCGCGCCGATGCCCAGCGATGCGAGCGCCCCAGCCGTCGCTCCCGTGCTCCAAGAGCACGCCGATCCGAGCTATCCGCCCGATGCGTTGCGCGAGCGCCTCGCGGGCACCGTGGGCCTCGAGATCGTCGTCGACGAGACAGGGCACGTGGTCGAAGCCAAGGTGGTTCAGCCCGCGGGTCACGGTTTCGACGAAGCCGCGCTGGCCGCCGTAAAGGGCTGGATTTTTTCACCCGCGCGTCAAAACGATCTGCCGATCCGCTCCACCATTCAGCTGGCGCTGCCCTTCGAGCCACCCGCGCTCGCGCCGGCCGTGGTCGAAACGAAAGCGGCGAACGCTGGCCCGACGCCGCCTCCTGAGCTGCAAAAGAATACCGAGACTACGCTCGTGCTTGGGCGCAAGCCGATGAGCGCGGCATCGTCGTCCGCGGTGCGCGACCGCGACTTTGCGCTTCGTCCGATCGGCTCCGTGCAAGACATTTTGCGCGTAACGCCTGGCTTGGTGGTGGTGCAGCACTCCGGCGGTGGCAAAGCCAATCAGTACTTTTTGCGCGGTTTCGACGCGGACCATGGCACCGATCTGGCGCTGTCGATCGACGGCATTCCAATCAACATGGTGTCGCACGCGCACGGTCAAGGCTTCGCTGACACCAACTTCATCATTCCTGAAACCGTCGAGCGAGTCGAACTCTCGAAGGGTCCCTACTTTGCCAATCAGGGTGATTTCGCGACCGCCGGCGCCGTGAATCTCGTCACGCGCAACGGCTTCGAGCACAGCTCGCTCGGCTTCGGCATCGGTGGTTCGCCCGGGCACGGCTCGCCCGCTTACCGCGGCTTGCTGATCGCCAGCCCGAAGTGGGACAAGGCGAGCGCGCTGTTCTCCGCCGAAGTGGGGCGTCAGGACGGACCGTTCGATAACCCAGAAGGGTGGGATCGCTACAAGCTATTCAACAAGCTCACGCTTCCGCTCTCGCCCACCTCGAGCATGACCATTGGTGAGGCGAGCTACTCGGGCAACTGGCACGGCTCGGGTCAAATTCCGGCTCGCGCCGTCGAACAAGGCCTGATTTCGCGCTATGGCTCGATCGACCCGAGCGAAGGGGGCAATACGGCGCGGCATCAGCTGTTCATGGGCTACAAATTGCGGCCGAGCGAAAATAGCGAATTGTCCGCGCAGACGTACCTGGGCAGTTACCGCTTCAACCTGTTCTCGAACTTCACGCTCTACCTGAACGACCAGGACGCGGGTGACGAGATCGAGCAGGTCGATCGACGGACGTTCTACGGCGGAGCGGTCTCGTACCGCGTGCTGCATCAAGTCGCGGGCGTGCGCTTCGATACCACGATTGGCAGCCAAGTGCGCAGTGACGACATTCACGAGGAGCTCTGGCACACGCTGCAACGCGAGCAAACCGGTCAGATCCGCGGCAACGACGTGCACGAGACGCTGCTCGGCGCATATGTGAACGAGGAGATCACGCCGCTACCATGGCTGCGGGGGAATGTGGGCGGACGCGCGGATTTTCTCAGCTTTGCCGTGGACAACCAACTGACCACGAACGATCCGACGAATCCGAGGAGCGGCGTTGGTGGCGCGCACCAATTCAGTCCCAAGGCGAGCCTCGCAGTCACCCCGCTCGATCGCAAGGACGCCGAGCTGGATGTGTACCTGAACTGGGGTCACGGCTTTCACTCCAACGACGTGCGCGGGGTGTTTGCCAATCCGTCCGTCACCCCGCTGACGCGCGCGGTCGGTGAAGAAGTGGGGGCACGCACCCGACTTTGGCAGCGTTTGGACCTCGCGGCCGCGGGCTGGCTTCTCGATCTCGACAGCGAGACCACCTGGGGTGGGGATGATGGCACCACCAACGTCGGTCCAGCCACGCGGCGCTACGGCGTCGAGCTAGAAGGGCGCTATGAGCTCACGCCTTGGCTTGCGGTCGATGGCGCGATCACCTTCACGCATTCGCGGTTCACCAGCGACCATGAGAACGGAGGAGGCCTCGCGCTCGCTCCGAAGCAAACTTGGTCAGGCGGACTATCCGCGCGCCACGAGCTCGGACCCGGCGTGGCGCGCGCTGGCCTGCGCTTTTACGGCATCGGCGATCGTCCGGCTTCCGACGACGGCGTGTTGGTGGCGCCTGGGTTCACCCAGGTCGACGCTCACCTCGGTTATCGGCAGCGTTGGTTCGACGTCGCCTTCGACGTCGAGAATCTGCTCAATGGCGCGTTTCGCTCCGCACAGTTCGCGACCGTGAGCCGCCTGCGCAGCGAGCCCGGCATTGGTCAGCCGCTGCCGGCCGGTACGAGCTGCGGCTCGAGCGGTCGCTTGGCGGGCAATCCTGCTTCTGGGGCGGCCGACGGTCGCTTTTGGGGTTGTGAAGACGTGGACTTCACCCCCGCATACCCGCTCACCGTGCGCGTCATGGCCACGGTGTTCCTCGATTGAGGTCGTGATGAATTGCTCGAGAATCGCCGCATTGACCTTTGCGCTGTCTTTCCCTTTGGTCGCTGGTTGCAATACCTCGGAGCCGACCTCGGCGGTGCTGAGCAACGAATATCCGCCGGCGAGCAGTGTGGGCTCGTCCGACGCGATGCCCGTGTACAAGGGCTGGTGGACGGTCGCGCAGTTTCCGGACCCCGTGCTTGCCGGGCAGGTGTCGGATCCGGTGCGCGTCGTACAGGGGAGCGATTATGGTTATGCCTTGCTCGCGCCGGCTTGGGATCCCGCAAGCGGTACGCCGCCGACAACGTTGATTCCGTTGCGAAGCGCGCAGAAGCTCACGGTCGCACGGGGCGAGGTGCTCAGCTTCATCGTCTCCGATCAGACGACGTTGGGTGATTGCCGCGCCGGCAGAGCGCTGACTCAAGAAGATGCGGATTACGTGACGAAGCGAATCTTCCCGACCGAATTTGCGAATCTGATCTACGACGCCGAAAGCTGCACGACTTCTCCAGTCTCTGCAGGCGAAGGCGGCGCGGGCGGAGCGGGCGGAGACGGACAGTGAGCCGTGTGCGCGGAGCTCGGACGACTCCCTCGCAGGTGCCTTGCCGATTCCTGATTTCGAAGGGTGGTTTCCGACATCTGGAATATCGTTGAAGGCCCAGATGGTGAATGATCGGGGTTTTGGCGTTGTCGAGCCGGGCATGCCGCTTGCTTTGTTCGATGCAGATGACGCGATCGAAAATTGCTATTGCGGGTGTGGGTTGGGGAGCCTTGCTGGCATGCATGGTCGCGTGCGGACAGTCGCCGAGTGGTGGCAATTCAGGCCCACCTGGCGCCGTTGGTTTTGGCTTGCAGCTTTCCCCCGGGACCACGGTCTCTGAGGCCGTGTACACGATCAGCGGGCCGAACGAGTATTTCAGCGCGGGCAGCGTCGCGGTGGGTGAAAGCGCCGACGTGACCGTTCCGCTCGGGCATCTGCCGATCGGAATCGGCTACGAGCTGGACCTGACTGCGGCGGCATCGGATGGACAGACGATCTGTGAGGGTAGCTCCGTCTTCGACGTCACGGATGGCAATCCCACGACGGTGGTGGTTCATCTCGCGTGCGCCGTGCCGAGTGGCGACGTGGCAGTCTCGGCCTCGATTAATATTTGCCCGATGATCGACAGCCTCGGAGCGAGCCCAACGGACGTTAGGCTCGGGGGGACGGTCGCACTGACGAGCTCGGCGCACGATTCTGACCTCGGCCCGTCGCCGCTTAGTTACAAATGGATGATCAACGGCGCGCCTTTGAGGCCGCAAGCGTCGCCGAACCTGAACTTCGTTTGCAGTGCAGTGGGCACCTTCAACTTCACGCTATCCGTCGCTGACGGTGATATAACGCCGGGCTGTGCCGATAATCTTACGGTCACGGCTCGTTGCACGGCTCCCTGAAAGCGGCGCGGGATGATCATGGCTCACAAATTCATTCACTCTCTCGCTCTGCTCGCTACTTGCGCTCTGCTGGGCCTCTCCGCCTGCGGCAGCGAGGCGCCACAAGCCGCGTCCGAAAGCGAAGCCGGGGCGGGCCAAGCAGCAGCAGGCCAATCCTCTGCTACCAGCGGTCCATCCGACAGCGTGCAGGTCGAAGACAAAGCGGGCTCCATCGCCCTTTCACTCGAGGTCGGCGGCAAGAAGCTCGACTCGATGAACTACGCGGTCGTTGGCTCGGGCTTTTCGACCAGCGGCAGCCTCGACGTGTCGCATAGCAGCAAGGTGTCAGGAGTTGTCGGAGGCATTCCGTTCGGCAGCAACTACGCGCTGACGATGAACGGCAAGGGTGCGGGTGAGGCTCCGCTGGATTGCTCAGGCTCCACTTCATTCGACCTGAACAGCGTGGGACCGTTGCCAGTGACGATCGCGATCACCTGCAAGGAACCGGACGTGATCGTCGAACCGCCCCCGACGCCGGTTCCAGTGCCGCCCTTCGCGGTCTTTGCGTTGGCGTGCATGCTTGCGGCCATGGGCGTCGCTGCACGGCGTCAGACCACCAAGGGCTGAAGCCTCGAGAGGTCGAAGAGCCTGAACGCTTCGCCCGCTCGTGTTTGCTGCTGAGTGGAAGTGTTGCGTACGGCTGTTCTTCGGTAGCGAGAGCGCTACTGCGGGGACGACGGCTTGCGCCGGAGTCTTGCTCGCGGCCGGAGAATCGCGCGAACTTCCGGGATGGATATGCTAGAGCGAGGCCACGCCGCGCGCGCTACGAGCGTCCGCAGAGCCGTCGCATCCTCGCAAATGGCGCGCCGAGCAGCGCGGCAAAACCGTGCTAAATATGTCGACCGAAAAGGTTATCGTGCCTGGGTCCATGACTCGCGAGATTTTTCTCGTCCCCGAACGGGCGGCTGATTGCCGTAATCTCGGTTCGACCCCATGTTCGAGAGTCGCAGCGCGTGAACTCGCAGATCCTTATCGACGCCATCGTTCGCCAGACGATGGTCCTCATCGCGCAGCTGTCGACCGCCGATGGTGTTCGGTCACCCCTCTCGCACATCGCGGACGAGGTGTTCGTCGGGCTAGTCCGGGAGCTCGAACGTCAGAAACTCGGCAAAAAAGTGATTGCCGATATGTTCGGGCTGGTGCTGCGCTCGTACCAGCAGAAAGTTCAACGTCTGAGCGAATCGGCGACCGCCAGAGGCATCACGCTCTGGGGCGCCCTGCACGGCTTTCTCGTCGAGCGGGAGTCTGCCAGCCGCGGGGAGCTGCTGCAGCACTTCAAGCACGACGAGGAGGGGAAAGTTCGCAGCATCTTGAACGATCTCGTCGAGAGCGGGCTGGTCAGACGCACTGGCACGGGCAAAGAGACGCGCTATCGAGCCGCCAATGCGGAAGAGCTGGAAGAGCTGGGGGCCAGTGATGCCGGGGATCTGGAAGAGACGAACGCCGCATTGGTCTGGGTCCACCTGTACCCGGCCAGCCCGATCAGCAAGGAGCGGCTTGCCGCCGTTGTTCCCCTGTCGGAGGCTGCGTTCGATGAAGCGATCGGCCGGCTGGTTGCTGACGAGCGAATTCGAATCGAGACCCGGCCCGAAGGCGTGTACTACGCAACCGAGCGCTGCCTGATCCCGATCGGGCAAGCAGCCGGCTGGGAGGCCGCCGTCGTCGATCACCACCGGGCGGTCTTGAAGGCGCTGGCGGCCAAAGTCGTGGGCGGTAAGCACGTGTCCGCTGCCGCCGACGAGATTGGCGGTACAACGCTGTCGTTCGACCTGTGGCCGGGTCATCCGCGTGAGCGCGAGGTGAGGCAGCTGCTTGCTACGGTCAGGCGCCAAGTGGTGTCGCTCTGGGATGAAGTCGCCGAGTACAACCAGACGCATCGAGCGAAGTCCACGTACCAAGTGAGCTTCTATTGCGGTCAGAACCTGATGGATGAGGAGGAGAGCGAATGACCGCGCGCCTTTTTCTGAATGGGGCTCTGACTCTGTTCGTGGGAGCGCTGCTGTTCGGTTGCTCTCCGAAGGCCAAGGAAGACGGCGACAGTCAAACCAATTGGCTCGAGGCGTGCGAAGAGGATACCAAATGCGCAGGCGGTACGATGTGCCTGTGCGGCGTGTGCACGCGCGCCTGCACCGATAGCAGCACCTGCACTGGCGCACAGCAAGGCTCGTGCGTCCGAGCAAATGAAGCCGCCGCGATCGCACAGTGCGGCGGCAGTCCGCCGCCAGCACCTGGGCTGTGCTTGCCGCCTTGCGCTGATGATGGCGCCTGTGGGCAGGGCCAAACGTGCGTTGCCGGAATTTGCTCGCCGCTACCGATAGACACGGTCGACGTCAGCGTCGATTTGGATACGCGCCATCAGGACCTCGTGGGCTTCGGCGCGTCCGTGGCTTACGGTGAGGGACAGATTACGGGTCACCCGCAGCAGGCCGCGCTCTATCAGGCGATCTTCTCCGATCTCGGCCTGGACGTGCTCCGCTTCCGCAACCGATACGGCCATACCGGGGATGATGATCTGACGACGGCTGGGGCCCTGGTCGCCGCAGGGACCGCAACCTCGGGGCGCACGCTAGCGGTCTTTCTCAGCTCTTGGAGCCCGCCGCCCGCGCTCAAAGCAAACGGGGCGTTGCTCTGTAGTGGCAACGTGCAGACCTGCACGCTCTCCAAAACGCCCGCCGGTGCCTTCGACTACGCAGGCTTGGCGGATTATTGGGTAGCTTCGCTCGCGGCCTACGCGAACGTCGGACTCGTCCCCGACTACATTGGGATTCAAAACAATCCCAACTACCTGCCAAGCGTTGCGGAGACGCTGGAGGCCTGCAAATTCCTGCCCGTCGAGGGCACCGTCTCGGTCCCCCTCGGTCTCAGCAGCGTGCGAGTGACCTACCCGGGTCTCGCGCAAGCGCAGACGGCCACGGTAGCCGCCCTTGCGACGCTCCCGAGTCGGCCGAAGCTGCTCGCCCCGGAGACCAGTGACTTCGACAGTGTCGCCGACTACTTGCCGAGCCTCGACGCCTCGAAAACGGATGCGCTCGCTCACCAATTGTACGGCGTGAATCCGACCGCGGTCGACTTGGACGCGCTGGCTGCGATGGGCAAGTTGGTCACTCAGTACGGCCGACCCGTGTTCGTGACCGAAATGCAGGCCGACGGCTTCGGCACTGCGCTCATGATTCACTATGCGACGGTGGTCGAAGGCGCTTCGGCGTACTTACAAGCAGCCTTGACTGGTCCGGTCTCGGGTCCGCTGACCAACACCCAAGCGCTACTCGGCATCGATCTGACGACCTTCAGGCTTCAAGACCCGTATCATGCGATGCGGCACTTCGCCGCGAGTACCGACCCGGGCTGGACGCGCATCGAAGCAACGGCCGCCAACAGTGGTCTCTTGGTCTCCGGTTGGGTCTCGCCTTCAGGGCAAGACTTGACCTTGGTGCTGATCAACGCCCGCAGCGTCGAGCTCAGTGCACGACTCAAGCTCCCGGGAGATTGGTCGACCTCCACAGTGACCCGCAGCGTTTTCAGCGGTGTGGAGCGCTCGGCCGCGCTCGGCCCGCTTTCGACCGAGGGCGTGCTCAGGATGCCCCCCGCCTCGGTCATCACCGTGGCGCTCTCGCGCTGAACGCGGAAATGCCGAAAAACATCGGCTTCTGAGCAGATCAGCCCGGGTTTGAGCCTGGTCTTTTCGGTTGACAAGCGCCGAGCGTGGTCGACACGATGCCAAGCGGCGTGGTCGATCATCAGCGTGCTTTGGCAATAGCTCCGGCGACGCTCGCCATTGCTTTGCTCGCATTTGCGTGCGAGCCCACCGTGGTGATCGGCTCGTGCGCCGAGCCGCTCGTGGCGGATACCGGGGAAGCTGGCGCAAGCGGCTCGTCCAACGATGATGCGGTCGGCGTGCCCTGGTCTACCGGCTTCGAGGACGGATGGTGCGGTTACCAGGCAGCCGGGGGGTACTGCTATGCGCGCCATGGCGCCAGCCTCGAAATCGTTCAATCACCCCCCCCGCGTCCGGGCGGCGGTAAGTTCGCCGCCGCGTTCACGGTCAACGCTGACGCGAGCACCGACTTTCGCAGCCAGACCCGCTGCGTGCGCCAAGGCGTCATGCCCAAGTCGGCATACTACGGCGCTTGGTATTACATCCCCGCGCTAGCGACCAGCGACGGAAAGTGGAACTTGTTCCATTTCCTGGGTGGTATTTCCGAAGTCGATTCGCACTCCTTGTGGGACGTGTCGCTCGCGAACCGCGCAGACGGCCAGCTGCAGCTCTCGTTATTCGATTTCCCGAACATGACGCAACATCTGGCGACCGCTAACACCGATCCGGTGCCGATTGGTCGCTGGTTTCACCTCGAAATTCAACTCGTCCGCTCTGCGCAGTCGAACGGTGAGGTGACCGTGCTCCAGGACGGCGTGGTCGCCGTGCACCTCGCCGATCTGATCACGGACGATACCGAGTGGGGACAATGGTACGTCGGCAACTACGCGACGACGCTCGTGCCCGCGTTGTCCACGGTCTACGTAGACGATATTACGATTCGTGAGGAGCCGTGAAATCCTCCTGCGCCGCGTTTGGAGGTGCGGCGTTCGCGCTGCTGCTCTTCGCCCGCACCAGCGCGGCGCAGAGCGGGGTTCCTGTGCGACTCGACTGGCAGGCACCCGTCAATTGCCCGCAAGAAGCGCAGGTGAGGCAAAAGCTCCGAGATCTACTGGGTACCAGCGCGAGAGATGCGGCGCCGAGCCGACTGCGCGCGGAGGGGCAGATTGAACCGATTGGCGAACGCTTCCGCCTCACGCTCAACATTCACTATGACCTCGTGAACGGCACGCGGGTGGTGCAGGCCCGCTCGTGCGAAGACCTAGGCGGCGTGGCCGCAATCACGCTCGCGCTCCTGTTTCGGGCCGAGCACAGCTCCAGTGCGCCGTTGACGGCGGGCGATCTGGGCGGAGCTTCGACTGCTTCGGGCGCGGAAGATCGGTCACCAGCGACGCCGATCACTCCCGCGATGCAGTCACTTCACGCGTCCGAGTCGGGGGGATCCGATCCCTCGAGCTGGCGGTTCGCATTTCGCGCGCCGGAGCTGCGGGCTGACATCGGCGTGCTCCCGAAGGCGAGCTACGGCATCGGTCTCGCGCTGGGGCTTCGGCACGAGGCTTGGCGCTTTTTGGTCTCTGGAACGCTCTGGCTCGCGCAAGACTACGAGTCAGCTTCGTTCGTGGGCTATGGCGCCCACTTCGGTCGCGTGAGCGGCGAGCTTTCCACTTGCCGTGGCTGGCAGTTCAGTGGCTTCGAGCTTGCACCCTGCGTGCTGCTTTCGCTGGACGACGTTTCGGCGCGCGCTAGCGGTGTAGGCGTTTCCTCGACGAACCCCCGCACCGCTTGGGTGTCTATGGGGGCTGGTGTCCAGGGGCTCTGGCACGTCAATCGCAACCTGGCGCTCGTTCTCGGCGTCAACGGTCGAATTGCCACCTCGAGACCGCACTTTGTCAGCGAAAGCGTCGGAGAAATCTACCAGGTGAGCCCCGCCGCGCTGGGCGTGGTACTCGGCTGTGAGTGGACGCTATGACCGATAAAATCGCTGGATTTGCGATAATTCTCGGACGCGAACGGATTTCGTGACGGCATAAGGTGCGGCTTGGCACTGCCGTATTGAAGAACAGATGAGCGGACACGACCTGGTTGCTTCGGCGCCGCTTTCGGGACCCGGCCCAGCCCGCTCCGACCGGCCAGCTCTCGTGCAGAATTTTCCCGCTGTCTATCGCGACTACTTCGATTTCGTTTGGTCGTGTACCCGGCGCCTCGGAGTGAGCGCGGCGGCAACTGACGACGTCGTGCAAGAAGTATTTATCGTGATCCACGCCAGGCTCCACACGCTCGAACGGCCCGCCGCCTTGCGCAGCTGGATCTACGGCGTCGTACGGCGTGTCGTGAGCGCGCACCATCGCGCGCGGCGTTCGAAACTCGATTCTGCATCGCCGTTCGACATGGCCGAGTTGCCGAGCCCGCGGCAGCCAACTCCGCTCGACCTTGCCGAGCAAAATGATCAAGTGAAGCTGCTTTGGAGCGTGCTCAATGAGCTGGACGATGACAAGCGAGAGGTCTTCGTGCTGGCGGAGCTCGAGGAAATGACGGCTCCGGAGATTTCCGAGGCGATCGATATTCCCATCAACACCGCCTATTCGCGGCTACGCGCCGCCAGGCAGGCGTTCAACGAGGCGCTCGCACGTCGTGAGGCGAGAGGAGACGTATGTCGGACTTGAGTTCAAGTGGCAGAGCATTGGTGCAGGCCGGCAGACAAGCCGACCGCCCGAGCGATGCCGATCGGGAGCGCGTGCTCGCAGCGCTGCGGGGGCGCTTGGGTGATGCAGCAGTGCTCGCCACTGGCGTTGCTCATTCCCCGCTTGCCCCGGGTGTGGCCGCCGCGTCGCGCTCGAAGCTCGCCAAATGGGGCTTGCTCGGTCCCACGGTGCTGGTGGCAGGAGCTTTTTGGTTCGTTCCCCGCGCCTGGCAGCAGCGCGAGAAAGCCGTGCCCCCTCCGAGCGCGAGCGTGGTGAGCGTGCAGCCGACGCCGGTCGCGACCGTCAGCAGCACGCCGGAGATTGCGCCGAGCGCCGACGCCGTTATCGTCGGCTCGAGCCGCCCCGCCGACACGCAAAAGGTTCTACCGTCCTCGCACGACAGCTTGGCCGAAGAAGTGGCGCTCCTCTCACGTGCCGAGACCGACTTGCATGCGGGGCGACCGGCGAAGGCCCTGCGTGTCCTCGCAGAGCACCAGCGTCGGTTTCCGCGCGGAGCGCTCGCCGAGGAACGCACGGCAGCGCGTATCCAGGCGCTCTGCGCGCTCGGCCGCAACGACGAAGCGAACGCTCAACTCACGCAACTCTTGCACATCTCGCCGAACTCAGCGCACGCCGCGCGTGCTCGGCAAGCCTGTGGCGACCCGCACGCAGCGCCCTGAGCGCAGGCCGGCTCAATCGGTAGTAGCTACCGAGCTGGCGAGGGCGAGCATGCGCTTGCTCGCGCGGCGTGAGAACCAATACAGCACCGCCGGTAGCACGAGCATCGCCGAGTACTGCGTGGCAAGCTCGCCGAGACCGGCAGTGATGCCCATGCTGTGCACGGCACCGTTCACGCTGAACAAGAGCGCAGCGTAGCCGCAGAGCGTGGTCATCGAGCAGGCGACGACCGCGCCGCCGGTCTCGGTGAAAGCTCGCTCGATGCCCTCATTGCCCTCGAGCTCGCGTCGTTTCATCACGTTGATCGCGTAGTCGGAGCCCACGCCGATGGCGATCGGGAGCGCCACGAAGTTCAAAAAATTCAGCTTCAGCGACAGCAAGTAGAGACCGCCGATCAACCAGGTCAAGCCCAGGAACAGAGTGGCTAGCGCAACCCAGCCGCCAGCGCGTCCTCGAAACGCGAACAGCACGACCGCGGCAGTGCCGAGCACGCTCAGGAACGCGACCCGCGGCGCATCGCGCGCGATGGTTTCGAGCATGTCCGCAAAGATGACCGGATCGCCGGTGCCGCGGATGATGTCACCGGAAGGTAGCTGGATCTCGCGCATGCTGTCGGCCCACAGCTCGAGGTAGTGCAGGTCGTTGACGCTTCGACCCTTGGTCGGGCCAACGTACAAGATCGTGCCAATCGTGCCGTTTTTCTCGCGAAACGGGCTGACGACCAGATCCGGCAAATCGCTCAGTTCGACCTTCCTCAGTGTTGCCGGCAAATTCTGTTCGATTTCCCGGTAGTCCTCGTCCGAGACGAGCTTTCTCTTGCGCGCTCGATCGATGCGGTCGCGGATCTCGCTCAGCAGCCGAATCTTTTCGTCCTGGTCCGACGGCATCAGGGAAAACACGCTCACGATTTGCCCGAATGGCTTCGCGTTCTCGGGCGCGGTATCGCGGCGGCGCTCGAGCTCCGTGACCAGCGGGTCGATCTGCTCGACCCGGTCGACCAAGACCGCGCGCCCTCCCTGATTGACGCCGCCTACGACCTTGGACATACGAGAGGAGAGCTGCTGCGCTGAGCTAGCGGCGCCTTCATTGCGGATCTTGGTCATGTCGTACTCCATCGGGTCGTAGATGAAGTACGCGGCGGTCGCCGCACCCATACCCAAAGCCGAGACCAGGCCGAACAGCGATAGCGGCCCCGCGTAGCGCTTTGCCAGCCAAATGAACGGCTTCGCGTACAGCCCGCCGAGTCGCCCGACGCCGCCCTTCGAGCTCCTCAGGCGCTCGAACGTGGACAGGACCGCAGGCAGTACGGTGTAGGTCGAAACCCAACACAGCAGCATGCCCGCGGCGCCAATCAGGCCGAAGTGACGAAAGCCGCGAAACTGCGTGGTCATCAGCGCGCTGTACGACATGACCGCGACGCCCACGGCGGCGAGCGTCGCGCTCCAAGTATCGAGCGATGCCGTCTTCAGCGCATCGGGCATACTCAGCTGCTGATCGCGACGTGCCTCCAGGAAGCGAGCCATATAGATGACCATCGCGTTGATGCCGTTGCCGATGATCACGCTGATCAAAAAGCCGGTGGCCGTGTTCAAATAGCCAATCGTGAGCACCGTGAACGCGAGCGTCCAAATCAAGCCGAGCCCAACGCTAAAGCCGAGTGCGAGCAGCGCTCGTACCCGCCAGAAGAACAGATAGACGACCAGCAACACCAGTATTCCACCGGCGATGCCCACCTCCGTCAGGTCGCGCGTGATGTCTCGGTATTCCTCGGCGCTGGTGACCAGGTTCCCAGTAAACCCATGCCGGAATTGTGGGTCCGCGTTTTGGTAGTGTCCGGCCTCGATCAGGTGCTCGACGTGCGCTTCCAGCTCGAAGGCGCGCTGATCCATCGCGCGAAGCGGGGTGCGGATCAAAATCACGGCAAAGCGACCGTCCTCACCGATGTAGTATCCGTCTGCGCCGGGCGTGGCGGCTCTCGCTTGATCGAGGCTCTTTTGAAATGTGCCGCGGACGGTCTGCGCCGTAATCGGCTCGGGCTCGTCGTCATCGAGCAGCGTGTCGGTCGCGCGTGCGACTTCCCAGTCGTAGCGTGAGAGGATTTTATCGTGAAGCGCTCTCAGCTCGTCGAGCCCCGCGTAAAGGTGCTTGTTTTGCTCGAAGAACTTTTCGGCCTCACGCGGGCCGTCTTCGACGCTCGCGATCAGGTCGGGTGGCAGCGTTCGTAGCTTCGGCACCAGTTCGTCGACGAAGCGCTTCAGCAGCGCCGTGTCCTTCGACTCGGCCGTGACCGCGAGCAGCGACATGCTCGAGAGCCGGCCGCTCACCCGCCGCATCTCCACCACGCTCGGCGTGTCGTCTGGGAGCAGCTCGCTGAAGCCCGTTTTGACTTGGAGGTGTCGGACTAGGGCGGCCGAAGGCAAAACGCTGAGCAGCGCGAGCGCCAAAATCAAATGCGGCTTTGCCACTTGAATCTGCACCAAGCGCGTCAGCATCCGTTCGATGAGCTTCACCATTGCTAGCGTGCGGGAAGCTATCACGTGCATTTTTTCTGCTCAAGCCGAAGAGTGACGCTGCCATTGTGCGTTCTTCTGCAACGGAGTCGGCGATTGCCGGTGGCCAATCGCACCCTCATCAGCGCAAACGGCACGACGAACATCGCTATGGCCTTCCGATGAAAAAGGCGT
Organism: Pseudomonadota bacterium; assembly: GCA_037200885.1. Lineage (GTDB taxonomy): Bacteria > Myxococcota_A > Polyangia > Polyangiales > Polyangiaceae > PMG-095. The sequence goes on along the minus strand of JBBCIN010000002.1, from coordinate 193,080 downwards.
GCGACCGACGTTACGGGTGCAAACGCTGACGCTGGGCGCCTTCAGTCTTTCGAGCGGCTCGTGGGATCCTAGTTATTGCCGCCCTTCATCGCGGCCATGATTTTCTCCGCCAAAGTAGCGGGCGAGAAGGGCTTCTCTAGGTATGCCGCGCCGGGGCCCAGCGCTCCTGCACGCGACGCAGCACCGCCGGGATAGCCGGACATGTAGACAACGCGCATGCGGGGGTGAAGTTGACTGAGCTCATGCGCGAGCTCGGTGCCCGTGCATTCGGGCATGATCACGTCCGTCAGCAGCAGATCGATCGCCGACCCGTGTTCGGCGCAAATACGACGTGCCTCGGAGGGGCGGCGCGCCTCGAGCACGGTGTAGCCGCGATCCCGCAAGACACGCGCTGCTACTTGCCGTACTGCGGAGTCGTCTTCGACGATCAGTAGCGTGCCGCTGCCGGTCCACGCCGTTGTTTCGCCCGACTGGTGATCGCGTGCGACGAGCACCTCGTCCAAGCGCGGAAAGTAAATCTTGAACACAGTGCCGTGCCCGAGCTCGCTGTAGACGCGGATTTGGCCGCCGCTTTGCTGAACGATGCCGTAGACCGTGGCCAGGCCGAGGCCCGTGCCTTGCCCGACCTCCTTCGTGGTGAAGAAGGGTTCGAAGATGCGTCGTTGAGTCTCGGGATCCATGCCGGTGCCGGAATCGGTGACCGCCAACATCACGTATTCGCCGGGTGGGATATCGACGTAGGTGCTGGCGAGCTCGGCTGCGAAGCTGACATTTTGCGTCGAAATAATCAGCTTTCCGCCCTCTTGCATGGCATCACGAGCGTTGATCGACAAGTTTAGGATTACTTGATCGAGTTGGCCCGCGTCGGCTCGCACCACACCGATAGATGGTGCAAGCTCCGTCGTCAGCTCGATGTCTTCGCCGATGATCCGGCGCAGCATCTTTTCGATGCCCGTGACGACCTCGCTGAGGCGAAGTTCGGTCGGCTGCACGGGCTCGCTGCGACTGAACGCCAGCAGTTGCTTGGTCAGCGCGGCCGCGCGCCGCGCCGCCGCCAGGATTTCGTCCAGATCATCACGCTTGGAGTCCGGCTCGAGCAGGTCCTCGCGGAGCAGCTCCGCATAGCTTTGGATCACGACCAGCAGGTTGTTGAAGTCGTGCGCCACGCCGCCCGCCAATCGGCCAATGGCCTCCATTTTTTGCGATTGGCTGAGCTGGGTTTCCAGATCGCGCTGCCTGGTCACGTCTCGAAGCACGGCGACCCCGCCCATGATGTCGTCGTGGTCGCCGACCAAAGGCGTCCCCGTCATGGCGACCGTCGCTCCGCGAGCGGTACCGTTTCTCACCCATGTCTCGATCTCGCCCGCTTTCTCGCCGGCCACGGCGCGCAGCAGCGGATCGCCGGCCGCCGGCAAGTTCTGTTTGCGGTCGGCGGTGAATACGCCGAAATCCCGCGCCCACGTTTTCGGATTGACCTTGCGTTCACTGGTCCCGAGAATCCTCGCTGCCTGTGAATTGAAAAGCAGAGTGTTGCCCTCGCGATCCGCGGCCACGATGCCCTCGTCGAGGCTGTGCAAAATCGAGGTGAGCAAGCGCCGTTCACGGGCCAACTCCTGCGTCAGGCGAAAGTGGTCGGCGGCCTTGCGTACCATCAACACCAAGTCGTTTGGGTTCCACGGCTTGGTGACGTAAGCAAAGAGCTTACCGTTGTTGACCGCGCGGATGACCGCGGAGAGGTCGGCGAACGCCGTGACCAATATTCGCTTGGCGTCGGAGGATGCGTCGATCCGAGCGAGCAGCTCGTCGCCCGTCATTTTCGGCATGCGCTGGTCGCTGAGGACGACGGCGATGTCTCGGTCGTTCGCGACCATCTTCAGCGCCTCTTCGGGCGAAGCCGTCTTGAGGACGGCGAAAGCATCACCCAACAGATCTTCCAGCGCGAGGAGCACCTGCGGTTCGTCATCCACGAGCAGAATTCGTTGCTTGTCAGCTAGCATTTTCGGCCGGGCCTTGGTTGATCGGAAAACGGATCGTTATCGACGTGCCGCCGCCGGGCGGTTCGGATAGCTCGATTGTCCCTTGGTGTTTGCGCACGATTGAGTAAGTGATCGAGAGGCCCAACCCGGTGCCCTGTCCCACGGGCTTCGTCGTGAAGAACGGTTCGAGCACCCGCTCGCGGAGCGCGGCCGGAATACCGGGCCCGGAATCGGTGACGACTATCGAATAGAGCCCGTCTTGCGATCCGGTGCTGATGCGCAAGACGCCGGGGCCGGGCATTGCGTCGATGGAATTGGAAACCAGATTCATGATGGCTTGATTGAGCAGGCTGGCGTAGCAGTCCACTTGATCCGGTGAACCGAAGTCGGTTTCGACCTCGATTCGACCCCTGAGTCGATGACCCAGAATCGTGAGCACCGACTCGACGCACTCGCGAATGCTGACACGCTTGCGCTCGCCCTCATCGAGCCGAGAGAAGGTGCGCAGTTTGATCACCAGCTCACGAATCCGTTCCAGGCCGGGTCCGATTTCGTTCAGCCGCTCGTTGGCGCGCTGCCACTTTTCTTGGGCGGAATCCGAAAGCGGAGCTGGTAGCTCTGACTCGAGCTGGCCCAGCTTGCGTCGCACCGTGTCTAGATGACTGAGCACGAACGCGAGCGGATTGTTGATCTCGTGCGCGACGCCGGCGACCAGTTCGCCGAGCGACGCCATCTTCGCGGATTGCACGAGTTGAGCGTGGGTGGTTTGGAGATCGGTGTAAGCTGCCTGAAGTTCGATGTTGGCGTCCCGAAATTGCTCGGCGAGGCTGGCCTTTTCGCTGGCGAGCGAACGCAGTTCGGCGTTGCTCCGCTCGAGCGCCGTCCTCGCGTCTTCGACTTTTTGGCGCGCCGCGTGCAGCTCCAAGAAGACGCGCACTTTGCTGCGCAAGATCGAAGGATTCAGCGGTTTGAACAGAAAATCGACGGCACCAGAACCGTAGCCTCGAAGAACCATGCCCTCGCTGTTGTTGGCCGCAGTCAAGAAAATGATTGGCACGTCGCGCGTCGATGGATTGCGCCTGGCGTGATGCGCGACCTCGTAGCCGTCCATCTCGGGCATCTGTACGTCCAAAAGTACGACCGCAAATTCGCGACGAAGCAATTGCCTGAGCGCATCGTTGCCGGAGCGGGCAAACACGACCTCACAGCCCATGTCCTCGAGCAGCGCCTGAAGAGCGACCAGGTTGGCGTCCACGTCGTCGACGGCCAAGACCGCGGGTCGAGTGCGCTCGATAGTCTGATCCGAGGCGCCAAAGGTCTTCATCCTGCGCGCCTCCGATAAATGCGTTCGTGTTCGGCAAAGTCCGCAAATTTGGCTTTCGAGACGGGGGAGAGCCCTTCGTTCATCCCGAGGCAAAGAAAACCCGATCGACCCAAGCAACCCGCGAAGGTGGTGAGGGCGCGCTCTCGCAGCTCGGTTCCGAAATAGATCAGCACGTTTCGGCAAAACACGACGTGCATCTCGCCGAGCGCTTGATCCGACGCGAGGTCATGTTGGAAGAAAACGACGTTTCGGCGCAGGCCTTCGCGCACCACGACTCGTCCGTAGGCGCGCGAGAAGTAATCGTCCAATCGGTCCTTGCCGCCACTTTCGAGGTAGTTGCGCTCGAACTCCACGGCGCGCTCCTCGGGATACACGCCTTGGCGGGCCATTTCGAGCGCCTTCGGGCTCATGTCCGTCGCGTAGATCTGTGCGCGATCGTACAGCTTCTCTTCGGAGAGTAGGATCGCCGTCGTGTAGACTTCCTCGCCCGACGCACAGCCCGCGTGCCAAATCTTCAGCGATGGGTAGGTGCGCAGGATTGGAACGACGCGCTCGCGAAAGGCCCGGAAGAAGGGCGGGTCCCTGAAAACCTCACTCACGCGCACCGTGAGGTCGTCGAGGATCGAGGCAAAGAAGCTCGGATCGAGCAAGATCTTGTGCTGCAGCTCACCCAAGTGGGGGAGTCCAGAGCGGGTCAAGGCGGCGCGCACGCGGCGTCGCATCGAGCTCTGCGCGTAGTCCACGAAGTGATAGCCGTACCTCGCCTGAATTGCTTGCAAGAGCAGGCGGATTTCGAGATCTTCCAAGCTACACTCGGGCAGCATTCGCGCCTCCCGCCGGTAGCCACGCCTGCAGCGTTCGCAGCAGCTTGTCGCTGTCGATTGGCTTCGTCAGGTAGTCGCTCGCGCCCGCTTCGAGGCAACGCTCGCGTTCGCCCCTCATCGCCTTGGCGGTGAGCGCGATGACCGGGAGCGATTGGAAGCGGCGATCTTCGCGCAACCGCCTGGTCGCCTCGTAGCCATCCATCTCGGGCATCATGATGTCCATCAGCACGGCGTCGATCTGGGGATTCTGGGCGAGTAGATCCAGTGCTTCACGCCCCGTATCGGCGACCAACACCGTTGCTCCCTTGCTGGTGAGCAACGCCGACAAAGCGTACACCGTTCGCATGTCGTCCTCGGCGAGGAGCAGGGTGATCCCCGGGAACGAGAGATCGACGATCGCGGGTGGCGGAGGGATTTGTGAGCGCACGCGCGGAGACAGCGAGTCCGTGACGTGGCTCACGAAGAGTCGAATCTCTTCCATCAGCCTGGCCGCTGAGTCGCCCTCCTTCAGGACGACCGCCTCGGCATACGCTTCGAGCTGTTTCGTCTCACGCTTGTTGAGGGCGCGACCGGTGTGAACGATGACGCGGGGCGAATTCGCCTGGCCGCGCGCGCGCAAGGTCTCGAGCACCGCGAGCCCATCCATGTCGGGTAGCCCGAGATCCAAAATCATGCAGCCAAAGGTCGTCTTCTCGAGCGCGTCGAGGGCTTCTCGAGCGCTGCCGACTCGGAGCGCCTCGAATTGTTCCCGACGGAGCAGCTCGCACAAGGAGTCACCTTCCGGGGCGCTGTCTTCGACGACCAGGACGCGCCTGGTCGCGCCCTGTGCGCCCGGGGCGAGGGCCCGCACGGCCAGGGCGAGCTCGGCGTGCGTCGCGGGTTTCATCAGGTAGCCGATTGCTCCCAAAGCCAGACCGCGGTCGGGTGAATCCACTCCAGACACGAAGTGCACCGGGATTTCGCGGGTGCGCGGGTCGGTGCGTAGACGCTCCATGACGGTCCAGCCGTCGACATCCGGCAGCGTCACGTCGAGCACGATGCCTTGAGGGCGGTGCTTGGCCGCCAAGCGCACGCCTTCCTCGCCGGTACTCGCTACGAGCACCTTCAGTCGACGGGCACGGATGATGTCGACCAGTTGCTCGGCCAGCACCGGGTCGTCTTCGATCACCAAAAGATGTGGTGTGTCGGACTCGAGGTTCTCTCGGTCGTCTTGAGCGTTGCTCTTGCCCTTTGGAGGCCGCGAAGCCAAGGGCTCTGCCAACACTGCCTCGATCGGAAGGTAGCAAGTGAAGGCGCTGCCGGACCCGGGCTCACTCACGAGTTGCAGCTCTCCGCCCAGCAGCGTCACCGATTCGCGCGAGATCGCAAGTCCCAGGCCGGTGCCTGAATAGCGGCGATTGGCGTGGGATTCGAGCTGTTCGAACGGCGCGAACACTCGCTCTTGTGCGTCCGATGCAATGCCGATGCCTGTGTCGGAGACCGTCAGCGCAAGGCAAGAGGTCGCGCTCAGCTCTGGGCGCGTGAATTGGGCGGATGGCGACGGCCAACCGATGCGCAGCGCCACCTCGCCGCGGTCAGTGAACTTGATCGCGTTGCCGAGCAGGTTGGTGAGAATTCGCTCCACCCGATGAGGGTCGGTCACGATCGAGGACGGACAGCCGGGTTCAACCGAGATCTGGAGGCGGAGCGACTTTTCATTGGCAAGGGGCTCGAAGACGCGTCGCGCGTGCTCCACGAAACGGCTCAACTCCACCGGCTCGAGCTTCACGTCCTGACGACCCGCCTCGATCTTGGCCAGATCGAGCACTTGATTGATCAGGTTGAGCAGATCTCCCCCGGCTGAATGGATGGTCTTGCTGTATTCGACCTGTTTCTCGCTCAGGGTGCCGGCTTCGTTTTGGGCCAGCAGATGGGAGAGCAGGAGCATGCTGTTCAGCGGAGTTCGTAGCTCGTGCGACATGTTCGCCAGGAACTGCGATTTGTAGGTGCTCATCTTGGTGAGCTCCTCAGCCTTGGCTTGAAGACGATGGCGCGCTTCCTCGAGCTCCGAGTTTTGTTGGCTGAGCGTGCCGCGCTGAGCTTCCAACTCCGAGTTGGCGACGCGCAGCTCTTCGTGCTGGCTTTGTAGCTCTTGGTTGTTTGCCCGAAGCTCCTCCTCCTGCGCCGCCAACCGTTCCGCCTGCCTCTGGCTTCGCTCGAGGGCGTCGCGCAAGGCGGCGCGTGAGCGCGCAGCCTGAAATCCGATCACCAGCATCTCCTGAACGGATTCGAGGAGCTCGCGGATATCCGCAGTATCGATTTTGAATAGCGCGACTTCGAGCACGCCGACGGTCTCTTCGGCTCGAGCTAGGGGTAGAAACAGGATCGACCGAGGCGAGCCTTCGCCCAGGCCCGAACGAACTCTCAGGTAATTTTCGGGGACATCGTCGAAGGCCAGCAGGGATTTCGAGCGTATCGCCTCGATCAGCAGACCGTCCCCGCGGCTCGGGCTCTGAAGTGGGTCCAGTTCGGTGAAGTCCGACCCGTCGGCGATACCGAAGCGGCCGCGTAAACGAAGACCGCCGTCTTCCAACAAATAGAGGGCTGCGGCCACGGCGCCCGTGCGACGCGCCAGACAATGCACCACTGCATCGGCGAGCGCGCCTGGCTCGGAGTCGCCGCGCATTTCGTCGGATAGAAGCGCCTGGCTCTCCTTGAGCCAATCCGCGCGGTCCCGCTCTTCGGCCAGCTGACGTAGGTTGCTGGCCATTTGATTGGCTTCGCGCGCGAGCTTGGCCAGCTCGAGCAAGCCGCTGCTCGGCAGTTGCTCTTTGAAATCACCAGTGGCGAAGCGCGACAGGCCGATGGAGAGCACTCGCAGTCCTCGAAATACGCCCCTCGTCACCGACAACGACAGCGCCAGTACGAGGGTCAGCCCGGCCAGGCCGATCGCGAGCCGGAACCGATCAGCGCGTTGACTGGCGCTCGCGACCGCGCCGAAGCTCGCTGCCAGCTCACCGCGGCTGAGGCCCGTGGTTTGCTTGATCAGCGACTCGACCTTGGCTTGCTGCGTTTGCATGCGCGCCATTCGGTCGACCAATCCTTCGCCGGTATCGCCGGAGATGAGCCGCTCGGAGACGTCCTGGGCCGACTCGTAATAGTCATGGATCGTCCAGCGCAGCGACGCCGCGTCGCTCGGATCGAGCACTCCACGCGTGCCGGCGATCAGCTCGAAAATGCGATTGCGGTTGGCGATCGTCCCTGCCAGTGCTGGCGCGTCTTGCGCGGCGACCGCGTCTTGCATTGCCTGCCGCAGGTGGTCAAACTCCGTTTGCAGCTTGGGACCCAGCTCGAGCTTGGGAACCAGACGTTGTTCGACGTCTCGCAGGTCGCGCGTCTGCTGCGCGCCGATCAACGCGCTACCAATCAGCGTGAGCAATAGCGCCGTCGCGGCAGTGCCGACGATCAGGAGCAGCCTCGCGCGCAGTGAGTCCATCACGCGGTTCCCGTCTCCATCATTGCACCGAAACCGATTTTGTCCGGTCGAGCTTGGCGCCGCCGGAGACGTAGCCGATCGCTCCGCGGTGTTTCAGCACGTATCCGACCACTGCGTCGTCGTTTTCCAACTCCGGCGGCGGCAAATCGCGGCCCGAGAAAATGCGCTGCTGCCAGTAACGCTTGACCGCCGAGACGGAGCGCCGAAGCACGCTATCGGAGAAGGATCTGCGCACACTACTGTCCGCGCGCTGGTCGACGGGATGAGCCGTTTCACCGTCGTTCCAGCGAGTGGTTCGCTTCAGAAACACGTCGGTCACGAAGTCACGGCTCAGGCTGGTGGCCGGATTGTCTGGATGCACGAGGATTCGAAATTCGGGGGTCGATTCAGCGCGTGCAGAACGACCGCCGAGCGTGCACAACCCGAGCACGGACCAAAGCAGCGCCCGACGCGTCGGACGCGCAGCGTGAAACTGAGGGTGAAACCGACTTTGGGTCATCGCCTTTGCATGCGGCGGGCTCAGAAGTAGGCCGTGGTCTTGACCAGAAAGACGCCCCAATCCTCGGTCAGGCTCGACAGTGGTTGGTTGTCGTTGAGCTCCGTTGTCAAGCCCGCGGTGCCGTGCATGAAGTGGCCTTCGAGTTTCAATAGCCAGAATTGGTTCAGGTCGTACCGGAGCGTCAGGGCGACATCATGCTGATAGGCAGCGCGGCCAGCATTGGCCGGAGCGGCCTCACTGCCGTTTCGATCATCGGCGTTCTGGAACAATACGGAATAATACAAGCCCGGCGTGAACCAAGATGTCACGTGGTAGGCCGCCATCAGATAGAAGCGCTCGCTCGCCGTTCGTGGAACGGCCAACGCAGCGGCGGGGCTGTTGAGTGAGACCCACCAACGGCTATACTCGGAAGCCAGCAGCAGATCGTGGGCGCTGTACTCCACCGACGCGACCGCCAGCAGAGCCGGCGCCTCCAGCTTGAGCGGGCCGCTGAAGCCGGCGGGCAGTTGGCCTGCCGTCTGCAACTGGGCGATCTGTGCCTCAGGGAGGGTGGCGTCTGCATCGATGCGCAGCTTCTGCGCGCTGCCGCCGAGCTGGAGGCCTTCGACAGGGGCCTGCCACATCAGCCGGGCGCCGAAAATGTACGGGACCCGCACGTTCGCCAACGTCGATGTCGCGTCCGAGGTGTCGTAGAAAACGGTTCCGCCGTACAGGCGATATTCGAGGCTGCCTGCGGCTCCCAGAGGCACGTTCCCGTAGGCTTCACCGCCGGTCTGCGCGAGCAGGAAGTCGCGGAAAGACACGGGATACAATGACTGCGGCAAAAGAACGGGCACTCGGGCCGCGTCGATGTCGCTGCTCTCGTTGTAAAGGCCGAACGGCAACTTGGTGCGGCCAACCCGGAGGCCGAACCAGTCCCAGAAGCGATAGTCCAAGTAGAACCAGTCGAAGCGCGTCCGGTAGTTGCCGAGTGGCCCGAGATCGTGCGTGAAAAGCTGCATGCCCACCCGCATGCGGTCGGTGAGCTGCTTGCTGAAGTTGATTCCGACCTCGCTGAACTCGAAGCTGCCTCGCTTCGACTCCGCCAAGTAGTTGTTGTTGGTGGTCTTGATGAAGCCCTGACTGACGAACGCGTGAATTTCGATCGGTAAAGCGATCGAGCTTTCTTCGGCGTTGTCCGCTCGCGCGATCGCCGGCAACGCCGTCAGAGATGCTCCGCACAAGATTGAGCTCGCCCAGAATCTGGGACGGAGCATTCGCGGCCCGTGATATCCCACCGTTACGAGTCTCGGTGTTCGCGCGGTGCCCGTCAAGTTCGTAACCCGCGAGAGTGACGTCATCGAATCTGAAGGCCGAACGGCGGTTTTCGTCAGGCGCGAGCAGTGCACACGGTAGGACACTGTGGTCCACGTTAGGCCGCCGGACATTCTTACAGTTTGTTACTGACTCCGAGAATCTCGAGAGCTTCAAATACAAGTGACCGCGCGCGAAGATTCGATATTTCCGCGCGGCTTCCGTTCTCGGCAGCGTCCGGCATTTCCGTCACACTCGCGTATGTGTCAATCTGAGTCCATAGTGGAGGGCCGAGGGCGTGCGCGTCTATGCTCGGTGCGTTCGCGTTGTGGTGAAGGGACGTTTGGGGAACTCAAATGCAACTGATTTTGGCTCAACAGGTTCGGCCGCAATGACAGAGTGCCCATCCCCGACGAGCGATGGCAAGGACGTAGCGAAAGTCCTCCTGGTCGATGATGATCCGAAGATCTTGCTCATGCTCGAGCGCGCGCTCACCTCCGCGAGCGTTCGAGTCATCACTGCAAGTAGTGGCACGGATGCCCTGTCATTGCTAGGCAAGGAAGGCTTCGACGCCGTAGTGAGCGACATCCAGATGCCCGGCATCAGCGGGCTAAAGCTGCTCCGCGCCGTCCGTGAGTATGATCTGGACTTGCCGATCGTGCTGATGACGGGCCAGCCGAACCTCAGCGGAGCGGCGACCGCGGTGGAGTACGGGGCCTTCCAGTACCTGATCAAGCCGGTGGCCATCGAAAGGGTGCGAGCGGTCGTTGCGCGCGCCGTGGGCCTCGGCAAGATTTTGCGGCTGAAGCGCCAGTGCGCGACCGAATACGGCAGCGGCTCGTTCTACGTCGGCGATCGAGCGGGCATCGAAGCCAAGCTGGACCGCGCGTTGCGATCGTTGTGGATGGCGTATCAGCCGATTGTTCGCGCAGACGGCGCTCCATTCGCTCATGAAGGGTTTTTGCGCAGTGACGAGGCCATGCTCCCACACCCCGGCGCCGTGCTCAAAGCCGCCGAACGACTGCGCAGGATTCCGGATGTCGGACGCGCGGTGCGTGACTTGGTGGCGGCCGACGTCAGCCGCAACGCGGACGAAGCGTCGTTGATTTTCGTGAATCTTCACCCAGAAGACCTATTGGATCCGCTGCTCTACCTGCCGAGCGCGCCGCTCTCTCGGATCGCGAGCAGGGTCGTTCTCGAGCTCACGGATCGCGTCCCGCTCGACGACATCAAAGACGTGGAGGTCCGGATCCGACGACTACGTGAACTCGGGTTTCGTCTGGCAGTCGATGATTTGGGCGCTGGGGAAGCGGGGCTTGCGACGTTGTCGCAACTGGAGCCCGAGTTCGTGAAGCTCGACATCTCGCTGATTCGTGACGTGCACCGCGACCAGACCAAGCGCCGGATCGTATCGTCGATGGTCGAGCTTTGCCACACGATGGGCAAGGCAATCATCGCGGAAGGCGTGGAACGCGAGGAAGAGCGCTCCGTTCTCGTGGAGGCCCGCTGTGACCTGCTGCAGGGCTTTCTGTTCGGACGCCCCGGCCCGTTTCTGGGCGCGGATGACCGTGAGTTGGCCGCGCGAGGCGCGGCGTGAGGCGACCAGAAGGATTCAGCAGGGATATCGCAGGTTGCGGTGGTGGCGAAAACCGCCGTCCTCGTGAGTGGGGCCCTCGCGGTCATGTTCAGGCACATTCTGAGTACGGCCCGAGAATCGAACTCGCTCGCTACGCGACGCGGGGACTTTCGATGTATAAGGTCCGATCATGAGCGAGGCGGCTCGTCGCTGATGAAGTCGTTCTAAACCAGGGAAACTAGCGTGCAATTGGCGAAAGAACGTGTCCTTCTAGTCGACGACGAACCGCAAATCCTCACTGCCCTCGAGGATCTGCTGGGTGATGACTACACGATCTTCAAGAGCGAGACCCCCGAGCGCGCGCTGAATCTCGTGCACGAGAACAGCGACATCGCCGTCGTCATCACCGACCAACGGATGCCAAAGATGAACGGCGACGAATTTCTCCGCCAGATCGGAGAGGACAGCCGCGCACTGCGCATCATGGTATCCGGGTTTGCTGATTTGCCGGCAGTCCTACGCGCGGTCAACGAGGGGAAGGTTTACGCCTATGTCACCAAGCCGTGGGACGAAGAAGATCTGCTCCGGAAGGTCCAGACGGCCGCCGAGCACTTCCGCTTGGCGCAAGAGCTCGAGTACGAGCGTCGCTTGCTCCGCGATCTGATGGACAATAGTCCGGATGGGATCTACTTCAAGGACGCCGATCTCCGGTTTCTGCGCGCCAATTCATCCTTCGCTCGAGCCGTCGGGGGGGCGGACCCGAAGGCGCTCGTCGGTCGCCGGCTCTCGGACGTCCTCGGTTTGGAAGCGGATTCGGTGGAAGACGAGGAACGTCGCATCCTACGACAACGAACGCCCATCCTGGACGTAGTTCGACGCCACGGCGGCGCCGGAAAGACCTACTTCACTTCAGAGACCAAGGCGCCGATCAAAGGCCGCTCGGGTCAGGCCCTCGGTCTCGTGGGCATCTCGAGGGACGTCACCGAGCGCGTGAAGACGTCGGAAGCGCTGCGTGAGAGTGAGGCGGTGCTCCAGCAACAGACGCGAATTCTGAATTCGATTTTGGACGGGATGGGGGACGGCGTCGTCGTCATCGGCCGTGACGGTCGAACCCTGCTGATCAACGAAGAGGCGGGCCGGGTCCTTGGTGTGCCCGCGCGCGATGTTCCAGCCGCGGACTGGCCGGAAGCTTACGGCCTGTACCTCGGCGACGGCTCGGCGTTGGTGCCTCTCGAAATCAATCCGCTCTGCCGTGCGATCAACGGCGAGGCACTCGTCCAGGTCGAGCTGCGCGTGAAGAACGCCGTCGTGCCCGGAGCAATCGTTGCAATCACGGCGACACCGCTCAGGGATCCGTCCGCCGAGGTGATCGGCGTGATTGCGCTTTTGCGAGATGTCACCCAGCAACGCAACCTCGAGGAGCAGCTCGCCCAATCGCAGAAAATGGAGGCGATCGGCCAGCTTGCGGGTGGCGTCGCGCACGACTTCAACAACCTGCTCACCGTGATCGTCGGCTGCAGTGAGCTCGCGCTCGAAGACTTCGAGGCGGAGGATCCTCGACGCACGAACGTCGTCGAAGTCTTGGCGGCGGCGCGCAATGCCACGCTGCTGACTCAGCAACTGTTGGCGTTCAGCCGTCGGCAAGTGATTCAGCCGAAGGCGCTGCAGTTGAATGATATCGTCGCCAACATGAACGGCGTCCTTCGCCGGCTGATCGGCGCCGGGATCGAGTTGACCGCGGTTTTGAAGGGCAACTTGAGTCAGGTGCACGCCGACCAAAGCCAGCTCGAACAGGTGGTACTGAATCTGGTGGTCAACGCTCGGGACGCGATGCCGGAGGGCGGCATGCTCAGGCTCGAGACCGATGAGGAGGTGGTGGGCGAAGCCGCCGCCGCCGAGCTCGGAGTCAAGCCGGGACGATTCGTCAGCTTGACCGTCGTCGATACCGGGACGGGCATGTCGGAGGAGACGCGGCGCAGGCTTTTCGAACCGTTCTTCACCACGAAGGCGCTGGGCAAGGGCACCGGCCTCGGACTATCGACCGTGTACGGAATCGTCCGGCAGAGCGCTGGGCATATCCAGGTGCATAGCGCACCCGGGCAGGGGACCGAGTTTCGAGTCTTGCTGCCGCGAGCCGCGCTCAGCGACCGCTCCTACCCGAGCGTGCCGCCGGAGGCAGGTGGCACGGTGATCGGAAATATCCTGCTCATCGACGGCGACGAAGCGGTTCGTCGAATCACCGCTCGCATGCTGCGCTCCAAGGGTCACGTGGTGAGTGAAGCATCGAACCTGGTCGAAGCGCTGAAGGTCCTGACCGACAGTGGCGACGTCGACTTGGTCCTGAGCGACATCGGACTGACCGGGGTCGGGCTCGCGAGCGAGCTTTCGGCACTCGGAAAGGACGTGCGCGTTCTGCTCATGACCGGCGGCGGTCCGCTCGTCAAAGGTATTCAGCAGGCGCTCGGCAACGACAGCACCTTGTTGGCGAAGCCATTTTCGCGCCAGCAGCTCCTCGAAAAGGTAGAAGAAGCGTTGCTCAGCACTCAGAAAGAGCCGAATGCTGCCGAGCAGTAGCCCGAGCGTCGAGGGGCAGAGTTCAGAGCAGCACCGAGCGGTGCTGCTCTGCCAGGTGGGTGCGACCGTGTGCGCGCTACCGCTCGAGCACGTGTCGGAGACCATGCGGCCGCTGCCGTTCGAAGCGATATCGGGGACCGCGCCGTTCGTCGTTGGCGTCTCGATCATTCGGGGTGGCCCGGTACCGATCGTAGATCTGGCGCAGCTGCTCGGAAATGCGACCGATGAGCCGCGGAACCGTCTGGTGTCGATCAGAGTCGGAGAGCGCAGCGTGGCCCTCTCTGTCGGCAGAGTGATCGGTGTTCGGTCGCTCGAATCCTCGGCGCTGAGGGAGCTGCCTCCCTTGTTGGGAGCCGCGGGTGCGGAGGTCATCACCCTCGTGGGCTCGCTCGATGCTCGGCTACTGCTGGTACTCGAGACGTCGAGAATGCTTCCGGACTCCAGCTGGGCGAGCCTGGAAGTGAGCGGTGCGCAGGCGTGATTGAAGCGTCCTCCGCCGACGTCGGCAGATTTCGCGCCGCCGTCGCGCTGCGTATGGGGCTTTGGTTCGACGACGCCAAGCTCGAGTTTCTTGCAACCGTTTTGGATCAACGCCTGCAAGCGCAGAGCGAGAGCCCGGCGCGTTATTTGGCCCGGCTCGAGCGAGACCCGGATGTCCGAGTCGAGCTGCGAGAAATTGCGCTGGAGTTGACGGTAAACGAAACTTATTTCTTCCGGCACAACGATCAATTCCGGGCGTTTGCCGAGATTGCCTTGCCGGCCCGGGTAGAGGCGAGAGCTTCGGTGCGACAACTTCGCTTGCTGTCTGCCGGCTGCTCGTCGGGCGAAGAGGCGTACACGCTCTCCATCCTCACGCGCGAGCGCTTGTCCGATCGTCATCCGCCGTTCGATGTTTCGATTCGCGGCGTCGATATCAACCCCCGGGTGGTGGCGCGCGCGCGGGCGGCCAGTTATTCGTCTTGGGCGCTGCGCGAGACGCCAGAGGCGATCCAAAAGCAGTACTTCGGCGTCTCTGGCCGGGAGTACCTCCTGTCGAAGGCGATCCGCGACAGCGTCGTGTTCGAAGAAGAGAACCTCGTCGCTGACGATTCGTGGGCCCCCGAGAGCTATGATGTGATCTTTTGCCGTAACGTACTCATGTATTTTACGACCGAAAACGCGCAGCGCGTGGTGAAGCGCTTTGCACGAGCGCTGGCACCGGGCGGATATCTGTTCCTGGGCCACGCCGAGAACTTGCGCGGGCTCTCGCTGGACTTCGAACTGCGTCACACCCACGCGACGTTTTACTATCAGCGAAAGCCCAGCTTGGGCGAGATGCCCATCGCGGTCGAGTCAATGGCTCTGCCGGTCTCCCCACCGCGCCCGGCCCTCGCGCTCGACTGGGCGAGTACCTGGCTCGACACAGTGCAGCGGTCATCGGACCGCATTCGTGCGCTGACGACGAAGAATGCCGAACCCGTCGAGCCGGTCACCGCCGCGCCGCACGCCACTCCCCGCCTCGAGCTCGGCCGAGCGCTCGAGCTCCTATCGCAGGAACGGTTCGCCGAGGCGCTCGAGGTATTGCCACGCGCCTCCGCGAGTTCGTCGAAGGACGTGGACGAAGTGCTCCTTCGCGCCGCGCTGCTCACTCACTGCGGTCGACTGGACGAGGCAGAGCGTGCTTGCACCGAGCTCTTGGCGATCGACGGCCTCAACGCAGGCGCGCACTACCTTCGCTCACTGTGTCGTGAACGAAGCGCCGACAGCCGAACGGCCATCGAATACAGTCAAATCGCCGCCTATTTGGACCCCTCGTTTGCCATGCCCCACTTGCACTGGGGGCTGATTGCCCGACGAACGGGCGATCGCAGTACGGCGCTGCGTGAGCTGACACAGGCCGTACTCTTGCTCGAGCGAGAGAATGCCTCCCGTTTGCTGCTCTTCGGTGGCGGCTTCAGCCGTGAGGGACTGATCAGCCTGTGCCAGTCCGAGTTGAACCGGTTGGGGGGTCAAGGGTGAGCACCTCGACGTCGATTGAGCAAAAACTCTCTGCGCTGCGTCAGGACTTCGACAGCTCGTTTGCGCTATCTGCCGGGGGAGCGCTGGCTCCGCAGCTGGCATTCTTGGCGATTCGAGTGGCGGGCGATCCGTACGCGATACGTCTCTCCGAGGTCCAGAGTCTACATGCGGACCGCAAGCTCGTGGCGGCACCAAGCCTGCTTCCCGAGTTGCTCGGGGTGTCCGGTTTTCGCAGTATCCTCACGCCGGTCTATGATCTGGGGCAGCTCCTCGGCTACGGGACAGTACCGACGGCCCGCTGGCTCGTGGTGGCGCAAAGCATTTTGCCGATCGCGTTCGCGTTTGGTGACTTCGATTCCCACTTTCGGGTCCCAGCAGAACAGGTGTCGGCGCCGGAGACGGAGAGCCGTAATGTCGCTGCGGTCGGCGGCGCGGTGCAAAACGCCGGGATTACTCTGCCGCTGCTTCATTTGCCCTCGCTCGTCGAGGCCATTGCCCAACGAATCAAGGCCTTCGGGCCATCGCAGGAACGGTGAGGGATGCGCATCAATTGGACCTTTGGACGAAAGCTGGCGCTTGGGTTTGCGATCGCAGTGCTGACGCTGCTCTTGATCGGTATCTCGGGCTATCGAAGCACGGAGCGTTTGATCGAAAATGATCGCTGGGTTTCCCACACTCACGAAGTCAGGACGAAGCTTGCTGATCTGATCTCGTTCCTCAAGGATGCGGAGACGGGTCAGCGCGGCTTCGTGATCAGCGCAGACGAAGCGTTTCTCGAACCCTATCGGACATCTCTGCCGGAGATTGCCAAGATCGCTGGAGATTTACGCAGTCTGACCGCCGACAACGAGGTCCAGCAGCGTCGGCTGGTCGAACTTCAACCGCTGATCGACGCCAAGCTCGCGGAGCTCAAGAGAACGATCGAGACGCGCCGAGCGCAGGGGTTCGAGCCAACCGCGAAGGCCATTGCGGCCGGTGACGGCAAGGTCTTGATGGATCAGATCCGTCAGTTGATCAATCAGATGGACGCAGATGAATCCGCTTTGCTCAAGCGCCGCAACGTCGAGGCCGAGCTGAGCGCGGAATCCACCAAGTCCGTGATTCTTTGGGGGAGCTTGCTCGGCATCGCGCTCGTCGCTGGCGCGGGAACGCTGATTTCACGCTCACTGGCTTCGCAGATCGGCGCTGCCGTCCATCACATCCAGTCCTCGTCGGCGGAGCTGCAGTCGGCTGCGAACCAGCAGGCCTCGGGATCCAAGGAGCAATCCTCCGCCATGAACGAGATCTCGACCACGATCAGCGAGCTTTTGGCGACCTCGCGCCAGATCGCTGAGAGCGCTCGGCGAGTGGCGGAGATCGCCGAGCAAACGGCGACCGCAGCCAAGACCGGTGACGTGACGGTCGAGAAGGGCCGTGAGTCGATCAATGGCATTCGGCGTCAAGTCGACGTGATCGTGCATCACATGCTCGACCTCGGTAAGAAGTCCCAACAGATCGGCTCCGTGCTCGAAATCGTGTCGGAGCTTGCAGAGCAAACCAACATCCTCGCCATCAACGCGACCATCGAAGCCGCGGGTGCCGGTGAAGCAGGGCGCCGGTTCGGTGTCGTGGCCGACGAAATTCGAAAGCTGGCCGACCGCGTCGGTGGCTCGACCAAGGAGATCCGCGGGCTGATCGACGACGTTCGAAGCGCGGTGAACACTACCGTGATGACGACCGAAACGGGGTCGAAGGCGGTCGAGGCGGGCGCCGACCAATTCGGCCGCGTTGCAACTGCCTTCAACTTGATTAGCAGCCAAGTATCGACCACGACCGAGGCCGCCAGAGAGATCGAGCTTTCTACCAAACAGCAAACGACCGCGGTCGAACAGGTCAACGTGGCCATTACCAATGTCTCGCAGGCAACCAAGGAAGCCGAGGTCAGCACCGGGCAGACGCTTCGCACGGCAGTGGAACTATCCCAGTTGTCACGCGAGCTGCTCCGCTTGGTGCAGCCACAGCTCGAATCGAGCGCTCGTCCCAGCACGGGCAACTGAGCGATGGCGGATCCGTACAGGTACTTCCGCGTCGAGGCCGCGGAGATCCTGGAGCAGCTTCAAAAGGGCCTGCTCGAGCTGGAGAGAGGTGCGCCGGTCGCGGAGGTCATCGGGAAGTTATTACGCCTGGCACATACGCTCAAGGGCGCGGCGCGGGTCGTGAAGCAAAGGGAGATCGCGGACCTGTCGCACTCTGTCGAGGATCTGCTGGTTCCAATTCGAGATAGCGGCCAGGCCGTCGACGCGCGCGTGGTCGCGGCTTCGCTGCAGCACGTCGACGCGATGCAGGTTCTGCTTTCCGCTCTGGCGCAACCTCCGGCACAACTGTCGGCAAATCCGGCGCCGGTCCCGACTCAAGCGGCGGTGCGGGTGGAGGAGCCATTCTGGGCGGCCAAGGCGAACACCGAGGAGCTCGATCTGTTGATGGACGGGATCGGGGAGCTCAATATCCGACTCAGCGGTGTGCGCGAAACCCGTGCACGGCTCGAACACGCGAGGAGCCTCGCAGAGCTACTCCGAGACCAACTGGCGACGCCGCGCCGTCAGCAGTCGACGGAGGGCGAGCTCGTACGCCTTCGTTCGTTGGCCGATGAGTTGGAAGGCGTGCTCGTGGCTGCCGAGCGCTCGGTCTCGACCAACGTGGATCAGGCGACGCGCGAGCTCGGACAAGTACGCGATGCAGCGGAGCGACTGCGACTCGTGCCCGCCTCGAACCTGTGGGGCTCACTCGAACGGACGACGCGTGACGCGGCGCTCAGCCTGGGCAAGCGCGTCCGGTTCGAGACCAAGGGCGGCGACGTGCGGCTCGAGGCCGAGCTCTTGGCGCAGGTTCAGCGAGCGCTGCTGCAAGCCGTGCGCAACGCGGTCGCGCACGGTATCGAGAGCCCAACGGAGCGCGTGTCCGCGCAAAAATCCCCGGAAGGGGTGGTCACGATCGATGTCTACCGTCAGGCTGACCGGGTGATTTTTTGCTGTCGTGACGACGGCCGCGGGCTGGACCAAGCGGCGGTGCGCCGCAGCGCCGAACGGCGTGGGATCAATCCCGCTGCCCTGGCCGGTCTGGACAGCGATGGCCTGGCCCAGTTGCTGTTGCGGGGCGGGATCAGCACGTCGACCAGCGTGAGCGCGGTCTCGGGACGTGGCATCGGACTCGACCTGATCCGTGAGGTCGCCGAAAATCTGGGCGGAACGGTGTCGATGAAAAGTCGGGCGCCGAGCGGCACCGCGCTCGAGCTCGCAGTGCCCGTCTCCCTGTCCGCACTCTCCGCCTTGCTGGTGGAAGTAACGGGTCGAGTCGTCGCGCTACCGCTCGGAGCGGTGCGCGGGACGGCGCAGCAAGTTCCGGGCGAAATTACCCACACTCCCGACGGGGACACCGTCGTCCTGGACGGCAAGATCATCCCGTACGTGGGCTTGGATCGCCTGCTATACCCGGATTCTCCCGAAGCCATGCGCCACGCGAATCGCTCATCCGTGATGATTGCCGCCGATGAGGTCACGGTTGCGCTGGGGGTGGAGCGTTTGCTCGGCATCGAGAGTATTGTCGTTCGTGGCGTCCCCGAGCTCGCCTTGATGTCCCCGATCGTATCGGGCGCATCGTTCGATGCCGACGGCAACCCGAGGATTGTGCTCAGTCCCGAGGGCCTGGTGCGCGCCGCTCGGCGCACTGCGGCGGCGCCTCGAGCCGCGCCGAAGGTTCGCGCTCCGATCCTGGTGATTGATGACTCACTCACGACTCGCATGCTCGAGCAGAGCATCCTCGAATCAGCTGGCTACGAGGTTGATCTCGCGGTTTCTGGTGAAGAGGGCATGGACAAGGCGAGGCTCAGAAAATACGCGCTATTTTTGGTCGACGTAGAGATGCCCGGGATGGACGGCTTCACCTTCATCGAGCGCACGCGCGCCGATACCGAGCTCCGGCAGGTCCCGGCAATCCTGGTCACGTCACGGGCTTCAGCGGAAGACTTGGAGCGAGGCCGGGCCGTGGGGGCCCTCGCGCATATCGAAAAGCGAGAGTTCAACCAGACCGATCTGCTCGAGCGGATCCGAAAGTTGGTGAGCTAACATGCCGAAAATTCGCGTCCTCGTCGTCGAAGACTCGCTGACGGTGCGAAAGCGGCTGGTCGAAGTCATCACTTCGGATCCCGCTCTCGAAGTCGTGGCCGAGGGAGAAAATGGTCAGCAGGCGATCGATCTGTGCCGGGCGCTGCGTCCGGACGTGATCACCTTGGACATGCATCTGCCGATTTTGGACGGAGTGTCCGCGACCGAGCACATCATGGGCCACTTTCCCACTCCGATTCTGATCGTGTCTTCGTCGACCAATCGTGGGGACCTGTTCAAGACTTACGACGCCCTGGCCGCGGGCGCGGTCGACGTGCTCGAGAAACCCCTGACCGATGAGGTGGACGGCGTTTGGGAGCGTAAGTTTTTGGCGGCAATCAAGATGGTGTCGCGGATTCGTGTGATCACGCATATCCGGGCGCGGTTGGCCGGTGCGGGACGCGCGGCCCCGGCGCTGCCAGTCGGTTTACCGGCGCCAGCGCGGGGCGGGGATCAGGGCCATTCGGTGATTGCGTTGGGCGCATCGACGGGGGGCCCGGGCGCGCTGGTCGATGTGCTGCGAGGGATCCCGGTTGGACTGCCGCTGACGATGTTGGTCGTTCTACACATCGATGAGCCATTCAGCTCCGCTTTCGCGGAATGGCTCGAGAGTCAGACGTCCCACCCGGTGAGCTATGCGCGCGGTGGCGAGTCCCTTGCCGACGGCAAGGGGCGTGTGTTCATGGCGCCACCCGGTCGGCATCTCGCCGTCATGGGCGGAAAGGTAGGGCTCTCGTCAGCTCCGGAGCGGAATTGGTGTCGCCCGTCCGTCGACGTGCTGTTCGAAGCCTTGGCCCGGGAATGTGCTCGCGACGTGGTTGCTTGTTTGCTGACCGGGATGGGCAGGGATGGAGCGGACGGTTTGCTCGCTTTACGCAGAGCCGGTGCTCACACCATCGCGCAGGATGAGGCGACTTCGATCATCTACGGCATGCCGCGCGAAGCCGCATTGCTGGGGGCAGCCGAAAGGATCTTGCCGCTCGGGGAGATTGGCGCGGCCGTTACTCGCGTCGCAACGAAAGGCGGGAAATAGGCGTGTCCCCGGCGGTTCTGATTGTCGATGACAGCCTGACGGTGCGGATGGACTTGTCCGAAGCGTTCGACGCTGCAGGATTTTCCACGTTGCTTGCCAGCACCGTCGCCGAGGCGAGGAAGATTCTCGAGCAGCAGCGCGTGTCGGCGGTGATCCTCGACGTGATCTTGCCCGACGAGGACGGCATCCAGCTCCTGCGTGAGATTCGCGCTGCACAATCGACCGAGACACCCTTCGTGCTCCTGCTATCGACCGAGGCCGACGTCCGTGATCGGATTCGCGGGATCAGCGTTGGCGCCGACGACTACGTCGGCAAGCCTTACGATACGAGCTACGTGATCGCGCGCGTGAGGGAACTGTTGCGCGCTCGCAAACCGGTCGATTCACAGGTATTGCAGACGATCCTGATCATCGACGATAGTCCGACGTTTCGTGCCGAGCTCGGCGCGGCCCTCGAAACTGCAAGCTACGCGGTGGTGTTGGCCGCGGACGGTGAAGAAGGCCTCAGGATCGCCGATAACATTCGACCGACGGCCATCCTGGTGGACAGCGTAATGCCGGGCATCGACGGGGGTACGGTGATACGCCGCATTCGGCTGGATGCCGCGCTTCGAGCCACTCCGTGTGTGCTCCTCACCGCGTCGGAGGATCAAGGCGCCGAGCTGCGTGCGCTCGAGGCCGGCGCCGACGCGTTCGTGCGCAAGGACGATTTGGAGGTCGTTTTGGCCCGCATTTCTGCGGTTTTGCGCGCTAGCTCGCTCGAGCCGATCCTGGCCGCGAGCCTGCTCGGCCCGAAGCGGATCCTGGCAATCGACGACAGCTCCACGTACCTCCATGAGCTGCTCGCCGTACTGCGGGGTGAAGGCTACGACGTGGTTCCTGCTCGCTCCGGCGAAGAGGGCATCGAGATGCTCGCCACCCAGCCGTTCGATTGTATCCTACTGGACTTGGTGATGCCCGGGATCGACGGCATCGAGACCTGTCGCCTGATCAAGGCTTCGCCGCTTCATCGCGACATCCCGCTGATCATGCTGACCGCAGCCGAAAACCGAAAGGCGATGATCGAAGCGCTGGGCAGCGGCGCGGATGACTTCATCTCCAAGTCGAGCGAGCTTGAAGTGTTGAAGGCGCGCGTGAGAGCCCAGCTGCGCCGCAAGCAATTCGAGGACGAGCACCGCAGCGTACGAGAAAAACTGCTCCGTTCTCAAATCGAAGCCGCCGAGGCCCGAGCCGCGCGTGAACTGGCGGAGACGCGCGCCAAGCTCGTCGAAGAGCTGGAGCAAAAGAACCAGGAGCTCACGCTCGCGTATCGCGACCTGCAGACCGCACAATCACAGCTCGTACAATCCGCGAAGCTCGCGTCCCTAGGCGAACTGGTCGCGGGGGTGGCGCACGAGATCAATAACCCGTTGGCGTTCGTGATCAGCCACCTGGGGACCGTGCGGCGCAGCGCAGCCAAAGTGGATGAAGTAATCCGTAGCTCACTCAGTTACGACTTGGTCGTGGTTTGGCAACGCGCGATAGACCGGCTCGGTGAAATGGACGTCGGCCTGCAGCGAATGCGCGATCTCGTGCTCAAGTTGCGCACCTTCTCGCGGCTGGATGAAGGCGAGCGCAAAGTGGTCAGCATCCGCGAGTGTATCGAGTCTTTGCTCACGATTTTGGGGCATCGTCTCAAGGATCGAATCGTGGTCGAAACCCACTACGGTGACCCTGATTCAATCGAGTGTTACCCAGGGCTTTTGACACAAGCGATCATGAATCTGGTGGCGAATGCGATCGATGCGATCGTAGGCCAGGGAAAAATCACGATCTCGACCGGCGCGCAGGACGCCGCGTATCGGATCGCGGTCGCTGACACGGGCACGGGCATCCCCGAAGCGGTTCGGTCCAAGATCCTGGACCCGTTCTTCACGACCAAGCCGGTCGGGCAGGGGACGGGTCTCGGGCTCTCGATCACCTACTCTATCGTGCGAAAGCACGCCGGTACGTTGGAATTTCACGACGTCGAGGGCGGGGGAACCGAGGCCCGCATCCTCCTGCCGATTGTTCGGCAGCCGAGCTGATCGAGGTCACGAAGGAGCTGAGGCCGGTGCGCCCAGGATCGCGTCGACTTTTTCGAGCAGCGCGGCTGGCGAGAAGGGCTTTTCGACGTACTGCAATCCGGGTTCGAGGGACCCATCGCGAGCGGCGCCGCCGGGATAGCCGGACATGTACACGACTCGCATGCGGGGATACATCTGAGTCAGCTCCCGTGCTAGTTGTACGCCGGAGCCTTCGGGCATCACCACGTCGGTCAAGAGCAAGTCGATACTCGGCCCGTGTTCGAGGCATTGCGCGCGTGCTTCGCTCGGGCCTCGGGCCTCGAGGATCGTGTGCCCGCCATTGCGCAGGACTCGCACTGCGATTTGGCGTACGGCCGCGTCGTCTTCGACGACCAAAATCGTGGCCGAGACGGCTTTCGTGGTGACGCTGGCCGGTGGAGCGCAGGATCGAGCGACCGCGTCGCGCGCTTGGGGGAAGTCGATCTCGAATACCGTCCCTCGCCCGACTTCACTCTGGACGCGAATGTGTCCTGCGCTCTGCTGAACGATGCCGTACACGGTCGCCAGCCCAAGCCCGGTGCCCTTGCCGACCTCCTTGGTGGTGAAGAACGGTTCGAAGATGCGCCGTTGGGTGTCGGCGTCCATGCCCGCTCCGGCATCGCTGACGGTAAGTCGTACGAAATCCCCCGCGCAGGCCGGATCGTGTTTAGCGGCGTCGTCCGAATCTAGCTTGACGTTTTCCGTGGCGATGGTCAAACGCCCGCCACGAGGCATCGCATCACGTGCGTTGATCGACAGATTCAAGATGATTTGCTCGATTTGCCCCGCGTCGGCCCAAATCGCGCTCAACTCCGGAGCGGGCACGACAGAGAGCTCGATATCCTCACCGATGATCCTGCCCAGCATTTTCTCGAGCCGCGATATGACTTGGTTCAGGTCGAGCGACGTCCGCTGAACGACTTCTTTACGACTAAATGTCAGCAGTTGCCGGGTCAACATCGCCGCGCGCTGCGACGCGGCGAGCACCTCCTCGAGATCTTCACGCTTCGAGTCATCGATCGGGAGCGCGTCGCGCACGAGCTCGGTGTAGCTCTGGATCACCAGCAACAGGTTGTTGAAGTCATGAGCCACACCTCCCGCGAGCCGTCCGATGGCATCCATCTTCTGGGACTGCCGGAGCTGCGCTTCGAGCTCTCGCTGCTCGGTGATGTCCCGCAGCACGGCGACTCCGCCGAGCGCGTCGCCGCTGCTACCGCCCAACGGAGTCCCCGCCATCGACAGAGTAGCTCCGGGAATGGTCGCATTGCGCACGAATACTTCCGTCTCGGCGCCGTGCTCGCCACGCATCGCGCGGATCAACGGATTGTTGCTCGGTGCCAGGAGTTCAGTGCGGTTGGCCGCGAAGACTCCGTAGTGCTGTGCCCAAGTTTCCGGATCGACATCGTGTGGACCCGCGCCCAGGATCCTCTCGGCCTGGGGGTTGAAGTGCAGGCATTTCCCGCTGCGGTCGGCGACGATGATGCCCTCGTTCAGCCCCTTCAAGATCGCGTCCTGCAGCCGTCGCTGCCGCGCCAACTCTCGAGCCATCCGATAGTGCTCTGCCGCTTTGCGCACTTTTTGCCGGAGATCCTCGGGATTCCAGGGCTTCGTGACGTAGGCGAAGATCCTGCCGTTGTTGACCGCGCGAATCACCGCTGCCAGGTCCGCGAAAGCGGTAACCAAGATGCGCCTGGCATCGGAGGACGCACTGACCTTGGTGAGCAGTTCATCGCCACCCATTTTCGGCATGCGCTGATCGCTGATCACGACCGCGATACCGTCGTCCTCGCGAACCATTTCCAATGCGCGGTATGGGGACTCGGTTTTGAGAACCTTGAAATCGTCACCCAGCAAGTCTTCGAGCGCGACCAGCACCTGTGGTTCGTCATCGACGAGCAGGACGCTTTCTCTGGCTGCTTGCATGTCTGGCTTGCTCCGTCGTTGCCGCTTGGATGTTGGGGGGGGATGGTCGAAGCGTACTCTCCCCGATGCCAAGGGACCCCTCAAATGGCGGCGCCCGTACTCGAGAAGTACTGTGGACGAGGCCATTGTGACATTTTGGAGCAAAACGGCGCGGCCTCAGCGAGCATTTTTGGACAGGCTCGATGGTGCACGGAACTGCGGATCGCTTCAGGGACGCGTCTCGTGATCGCGGTTGATAAGAAGCGGCATCTTCGGTGCGCCTCCCGGAGGGAGCGCCCCAATCTTCGGTAGGCGAATGTCAGGCCTGCCCGTGTCGGGGGTCCGGCCCGCACCGGAGAAGATCACGTACGTCGCTAGCAGGCCCAGGATGAGCAGCAAAATACCAACGAACCGAAAGGCTCTTCGATTGTCGACAAATTCGAATTCCTGCATGGCTCGCTCCTTCGAGATGGGCTCTCGTCGTCACATGCCGAAAGTGACGAGCATAGGCCGTGCCGTCGGGCTTTCGGCGCCAGCAGCGCGCGAGAGAGAAGGACTGTGACGAGCTTGCGCGTCGCCAGCTGCCACGCGTGTGACGGACGAGCACGTTCCGCCAGGCTGCAAGGGAGCACCGCGCGCAACACTACAGAAATGTTCGCAACACGTAAGTAGCTGCCCTTCCGTGTCTAGAATCGACCCGCGCATTCGCGAACAGCAGAGCCAAATCACGGACCATACAGGAGTCCGCGGAGGACGACTGCGGATATTGCCTACCGACGCGTGAGGCATTGGTTACGAAACAATGACGGTATGGGAAATGTGAAACATGGCAACTTGTTAGGGTGTTGCTGTCTTGCATCGGCAACCAACGGTGTGGTTGATCTAACGTGCCCGGCCGGTTTCCCCCTTCTCCATCTGACGAGGTATCTGTGAGCGCAGCATATTTCAGCATTGAGCGCCTCTCGCGCCTGGAAGCTCAGTCGGTGGACATGGCGCTGGCTTGGCTCGCATCGAGTCGGTCCCGTGGATCCTCGGAGGGCCTTGGCTTACCGCTCGCGCGGCGTGCGCTGTTCTCGTGCATGGTCGAGCAGGGTCTGCCAATCCCTTTGGATCTGCTCGGCATCCAATCGATACTCCTGATCGACGATGAGCCAGCCGTCTTGCGAGCCACGTCGCGAGTGCTTCGTCAAGCCGCACCCGATCTAAAATTGGTTTTGGCGGAAGGCGCATGTGAGGGGCTTTTGCAGGTCGGTGGATTCAAGCCCGACGCGGTCCTGGTGGACGCGTACATGCCAAACATGAGCGGCGTCGACGTGTGCTCCCAGATCAGAAGCGCGCCAGCTAGCGCGCACCTAGCAGTGGTGGCGATGACCGCCGATCCAACACCGGAGCTGGCTGCCCGCTTTGCTCGCGCCGGTGCTATTGCCTTTCTCGAAAAACCAGTGGATGCCCCTGCGTTGTTCGAGGTTTTATCTGCCCACTTAGTGCCCAATTCGGCCGGAGATCAATAGTGAACAAGGAGCAAATGGTTGCGTTTTCACAAGACGAGGCTCCTTCGGGAGTCGTGAAGATCGTCGAAAAGAGCGACGCGCCGGAGTCCCAGCTGAGGCCGCGTGAAGAATTCAATCGGCCGCGTCGGCTGCGCGCGCGGCGCGTGCGTGCGGAAGAGATGCAGCTCGATGGTCTCGAAGCGAGCGGTCGCCACGGCACACTCGGTGAGATCCGCGCTGTGGTCGAGGACCTGTCTTTGACCGGGGCAGCGCTGTTCATCGCCGGCGGGGCCGCGAAGTCCAGCCTGGTCCTGAACGGTGACCGCCTGGAGCAGATGCAGATGGTGTGCCGCGGTGCGGTGCTGTACGAGGGCGATGCGCACGTACGCCGCGTCACCGAGCGCGGCAACGATCTGATCATCGGAGTCGAGGTACAAGAGCGCACGATCGACCTGTCGGAACTGTACCGTTTGGGCACGAAGCACAGCTTCTCCGAACGCCTGTACGGCGTGTTCGATCCGCAAGAGGACGACGTTTCGGATGAATTCAAGGTTTGGGTCAATGATCTGCGAGGGTCTTTGGAGACCATCAAAGCCTTCCTGGACGCCGAGGAAGCGGCGCTCGCGAACCTCGATCTATTCACGCGCCAACAGACGTTGAGAACGTATCTGGAGGGCGCGGCGCCGCCCTTGATCGGCAAACTAAACGCGGCTTCACGCGAGCTCTTTGCGCTGGTCTCGAACCTCGCCGAAGATCAGCACTCCATCTACCGGAGCTACTACAAAAAGCAGATCAGCGGGCTCATCCTCCACTCGCCGCTGCTGAAGCGCGCTTATACGAAGCCGCTCGGCTACGCTGGGGACTACGAAATGATGAACATGCTCTACCGCGACCACGCGGAGGGCGATTCATTGTTCGGACGCGCGTTGAATTTGTACGCGGCCCAAGAGGATGCGGCGCAAGCCAACATCAATCGTCTCGAATATCTGTCGAAGAAGCTCCGCGCAGCAATCGAGGTGCGCGGGCGCGTGCGCGTGGCGAGCATTGGCTGCGGCCCGGCCCGTGAGCTGTTCGTCTTGCTCGAACAAAACCCCGAGCTCGGTCCGTACATCGACGTCGCCTTGATCGATCAGGAAGAACGGGTGCTGACCTATTGTGAGCGCACGCTGTCGCCGATAGCGATCCGCACCGGTGCCAAAGTGCACTTCATCAAGGAGTCGGTGCGGCGGCTACTGACGGCCAAAAAGTTGAAGGAAGCCCTCGGCGAGCGCGACTTCATTTATAGCGCTGGGCTGTTCGACTATTTGAACGCGCGCAGCTTTTCGGCGCTATTGGCGGTGCTGTACGACGCGCTTGCCCCGAGCGGGCACTTGGCGATCGGCAACGTTGCGAGTAACAATCCGAGCCGGTACTTCATGGAATATTGCCTGGACTGGTTCTTGATCCACCGCAGTCGCGAGGAGCTGCTCTCCTTCGTGCTGCCGCTCAAGCCTGCTCCCGCTCGTGCCGAGGTCGACGCCGAGCCGAGCGGAGTCAACTTGTTCCTGCATATCTGGAAGTAAATGGGGGACACGCCAGTCGGGCACCCCGACTTCGAGGAGTCGCTGGCGGCGATCAACCTGGCGGGCGCGCGGCTCGGTTACGTGCTGTCGGCGTTGTTGATGCCGGGCGGCGCGCTGCTCGATATCGTCGTCGTGCCCGAACAGGCCAAGCTGTTTCTGGTGATTCGCCTGGCCGCCGCGGCGCTGGCCATTGCTTGCCTCGGGCTCACTTACGTACGAGGAGCGGCGCTCCACCCGGTCTTGCTCGGCGCGGGTCCGCCGTTGCTTTGTGCCAGCGCCATCGAGCTTCTGATCGTGCGCTTGAACGGCGCTGTCTCGCCGTACTACGCCGGTCTCAATCTCTGTATTTTGGCGGTGGCGGTCCTCTACACTTGGCGCTGGCAGCAGGCCGCGCTGGTGAGCTGCGGCATTCTCTCGCTGTGGCTCGTTCCCGCGCTCCCCGGCTTGCTCGGTGGGCGGCTCGAATTTGCGTCGTTTTTCAACAATCTGTACTTTCTGACCCTAACGAGTGTGATCGCGGTCGCCTCCGCCGTGATCCGTTACCGCTCCGCCGAGCGCGAGTACGCCGCCCGCTTGGGGCTCGCCGAGACCAGCGCGGAGCTCTCCGCGACGCTCAACCAGGTACGCGAGCTCGACCGTCTGAAAAATGAGTTCTTCGCCAATGTATCGCACGAGCTGCGTACACCGCTGACGCTCATCCTGACGCCGATCGAGGATCTCCTCACACGCCAGTTTTCGGACGGCACGCGCGGCGCGCTGCTCGTCATCCGGCGCAACGCGTATCGCCTCCTCCGCCTGATCGACGATCTGCTCGACCTCGCGCGTCTCGACGTGGGCGGCTTGCGCTTGCACGTCGCCGAGCTCGACCTGATCGAGTTGGGCAATCGTGTAGCCGGCGCGGCCGCACCGGCGGCGGCGGTTCGCCGCATTGCTCTGTGCGTCCAGGCCGAGGAGCGCGAGCTCCCGGCCTTCGGCGATCCACACCGTCTCGAGATCGTGCTAACGAACCTGCTGGGCAACGCGCTGAAGTTTTCGCCCGACGGCTCGCAGATCTCGGTCCGCGTGTGGAGCGAAGGCGCGCGAATCGGCTTCGACGTCGCTGACAACGGTCCAGGGATAGCCGAGAGCGAGCTCGAACGGATCTTCGATCGCTTCTATCAAGTCGAAGGATCCGAGCGAAGGCGCCAGGGCGGCGCGGGAATCGGGCTGGCTTTGGCGAAGAAGCTCGTCGACTTGCACGGAGGAAGCCTGAGCGTGAAAAGCCAGCTCGGGGTCGGCTCGACGTTCAGCGTCAGCCTGCCCCGCGGGCGTGAACACTTTCCCGACGCCGTATTGGAGCGGCGTCGAGTCAAAGTCGAGCAGCATCCTGGTCGGCGTTCGAACGATCGTAGCGGTGAGCTGCCGAGCGAAGCCTTGTTGGAACCGCCGACGCCGGGGCTCGAACCCGAGCCGCTGCGCATGGACCGCGGTCGAAGGCCGCGGATCCTTCTCGCCGAAGACGAACAAGATCTTCGAGAGTACATCGAAACTACACTCAAGCCTCACTTCGATGTCACGAGTGTCGGCGATGGTGCGGCAGCGCTCGCCCGGCTCAAGGCGGGG
Organism: Pseudomonadota bacterium; assembly: GCA_037200885.1. Classification (GTDB taxonomy): domain Bacteria; phylum Myxococcota_A; class Polyangia; order Polyangiales; family Polyangiaceae; genus PMG-095. Next base: position 163,729 of record JBBCIN010000002.1, on the reverse strand, counting down.
AGGGTCGACTTGGTGCTCACGGACTTGATGATGCCGGGCACCAGCGGCATCGATCTGTGCCGTAGGATCAAACAGGACCCGAGCTTGCGCAGCTTGCCAGTGATCGTGCTGACCGCGCTCTCCAGCACCGACAACGTCCTCGACGCGTATTCGGCCGGTGCGGATGACTTCGTAACGAAGCCGTTTCACAGCCGCGTACTGGTCGCGCGCATCAATGCCCAGCTGAAGCTGCGCGCGTTGGGCTTTCAGATCGCCGATCAGGCGCGCCTCGCTACGGCCGGCATGCTCGCCGGCGGCGTTTCGCACGAAGTCAAGAATCCGCTGAATGCCATCGCCAACGCGGCCCGCCTCCTACCCAACGCGAAAGCACGGCCGGAGCTGGAACTCCGGCTTTTGGACATCATCGTCGAGGGCGCCAAGCGCATCGAGGACATCGTCAATTCCCTGGAGGAGCACGTACACCCGGCAGAAGGTGCGCAGGCATTGCCATGCGACGTGAAATCCGGGCTAGAATCCTCGCTTCGCTTGCTGGAGCACAAGATGAACGGCGTCAACGTCCACACCCACTATCGGAGTACTCGCCCGGTACTGGCTCTGGCACGCGAGCTGAATCACGTATTTTTGAACCTGCTCGACAACGCGGTGCGCTCTGGCTCTTCGAACATTTGGATCGTGCTGGAGGACAGTCCCAGCCACGTCAATCTCAGCATCTCCGACGACGGCCCTGGGGTCGCACCGGAGAGCGTAGAACTGATCTTCGAACCCTTCTTCACGACGCGCGCGATCGGTCAAGGCATGGGGCTCGGGCTCTATCTGTCGCGACGGATCGTCGAGAGCTGCGGCGGGCGGCTACAATATCGGCCGCGCGACAGCGGCGGAGCCGAGTTTCTGGTCGAGTTGCCCCGCGGTGAGGCGAGCGCATGAGCGCCAAAGTGCTATTCGTCGACGACGACGAGAGCAATTTGATCGTTTGTCGTGAGTCGTGTGGCGACGAATTCGAGGTGCTGACGGCCGACTGTGCAGAAGCCGCCTTGGACATCTTGGGCAAGCACGAGATCGGCGCGATCATTGCCGATCAGCGCATGCCCGGCACGACCGGCGTCGCGTTGCTCGAGCGCGTCCGTACGGACTACCCCGACACCGTGCGTCTGCTCATCACCGCCTACAGCGACATCCGCGCGGCTATCGATGCCATCAATTGCGGCCACGTGCGGCGCTACCTGAAGAAGCCTTGGCTGCCCGAGGAGCTACGCAACGAAGTGCGCGAAGCCCTTTCCGCTTACCACGGGAAGCGCGAGCGAGACGCGCTCGAAATTCGGCTGCGCGAAATGGAGCGGGTGTACGCGCTCGGCGTGGTTGCGGCGAGCATTGGCCATGAGCTGAAAACCCCGATCAGCTGGATCACCAGCAATCTCTCCTACCTGCAGCGAGAATTGCGGCACTTGCACAAGCCGCTCGAGCCGGAAAGGAAGAGCGCGTTGCTGGAAGAGGCGGACGCGACCTTGACGGATACGCTGGCAGGCGTCGAGCGGCTGTTGGAGATCGTGCACGGCATCGAGGCGGCCAGCCGCGTCGGTATCGCCGAAGCCGAAGTCGTCGAGCTCCCCGAGGTATTGCGACAGAGCCTGCGCCTGGTGTCCAATCAGCTACGTCGCGGCGCCTCGCTCGAGGTCAATGTGGTTGGTAGCCCGAAGGTGTTCGGTTCGAGCACCAAGCTGGGGCAAGTGATGCTGAACCTGCTGGTCAACGCGATTCAAGTTTTGTCACTCAGGCCGCGCGGCGGCAATGCGATCAGCGTGCGCCTGAGCGAAGACGGCGTGATCGCGCTCTTTCAGGTAGCGGACAATGGACCTGGTATCGCGCCCGAAGTGGCGGAAAAGATCTTCGATCCATTTTTCACGACCAAGGCGTTGGGATCCGGTCTTGGCCTGGCTATCTCCCGTCGTATCGCGGTCGAAGCGGGAGGTGAGCTCAGCGTTGCTCGTGACGCCGAGCTCGGAGGGGCTTGCTTCACGTTGAGGCTGCCGCTGGCGCGCTGAACCAGCGGCGCGCTCGCTGCGAGCCGTCGGAGAGTCGGAGTGGATTTGTTCGAGGCCGCCGGAGTGGCGAGCGCGCGGAGCGCGGCCAGGTGTTTCACTTTGCGCTTGCATGTGGCTAACATCCGCGCATCGTGAGACGCACAATGATTGTTGCTCGTAATTCGCAACCAGGGCATCGACTCGCCAACGCCGCAACCGTGTGTCTCTTGTGCCTCGCGTGCGGCAGCCAGACCCCGTCAGGAACCGGCAGCGCGGGCAGCGCTGGATCGATTGGCGGGACGGGCGCTGGCGGGGCAGGTGCGGGACCGGGCGGCGCCCCGAGCGGTGGCGGCGGCAGTGGAGCGCCCGCCGGCTCGGGTGCGGGCGGCACGCTGGCGGGTGGCGCGGCGGGTTCTGATGCCAGCTCCGGCTCGGCCGGTGCGGGTACGGCCGGAGCAAGCTCGGGTGGTACGAATGGCTCCGCCGGCTCGGCGGGCGCCGGCGGCGCTGCGGAAGGTCCGGTGACTCCGACTCTTTCGGGGACCAACACCTACCGCTTCACTTTCGGCGACACGATTCTCGAGGTCGACACGCAAACGGGGGCGCGCGTCTCCAAGCTGTCGTTGTCAGGCGCCGACATGATCGTCACGAAGGCATCCGACCCGACCACGTGGGGTTCGGTGTTCTGGACCAGCCCGCGCCTCGGCACTTGGATGCCGGAGTGGCCGCCGCCGGTCAACATCGACAACGGCCCCTACACCCCCACGATTTCGGGGACCCACCTGCTGACGACGGGTACCGCGGACACGGCGCTCGGTGTTGCCATGGCCAAGGACTACGCGGCGGATGCTGCGTCGGGTTGGATCACGATCAACTACACTATCAACGCGAACAAGGCTCAAAAGGCGGCCCCTTGGGAGGTGAGCCGAGTTCCGCGTGGCGGAATCACGTTCTTCCCTTATGACTCGTCGGTGACACCTGGCCCGCTCACGGTGACCAAGTCCGCGGGCATCGTCTGGTTCGACGATTCCTCGAAAACGGCCAAGGATCCCGGCGACGGCAGCAAGCTGGTTGCGGACGGAATGGGCGGCTGGGAGGCGTATGCCCTCGGCGGCAATCTCTTCTTGAAGCGATTTGCCGATCAACCGGCCAGCGCGCAAGTGCCGAACGAGGGAGAGATCTGCGTATACCCGGGCGCCACCTGGATCGAGTTCGAGGTCCAGGGGCCGTACACTCAGATCCCGGCCGGCGGAAGCCTGCCCTGGAAGATGCAATGGCGGCTCGTGAAGATCCCCGCCGCCGTCACCGTTGCGGTCGGCAGCGCCACGCTCTTGGCCTTCGCGCAGCAGCAAGTAGCGCTGTAAACGGCGACGCGCACCGCGCGTCACCGCGCGATGCTCTCGTTTTGCATCAGGGCCCCGATGGCTTGCGCGCTCGCTCGCTTGTGAGCCCGCGTCGGTGGCTCGGGCGTGGCGATTGGGTCTCACCCCGAGGAGTGATAAATCAGATCGAATCCAACGGTGGATTCCGACAGGGCAAGGTTCAAGGGACCCACAGGTAGGAGTCTGTAGTTGGTCCTGGTTTCGCCGCTGAAGATTCGGATATTGCACGCTTAGTGTGTGATTCGACGAACACAATTCGGTCACACTTACGGGCCCGACGATGCGAGTGCGAGTTGACCGCGAAGTAAGAGCCCCCGCGTAGCTCCTAGCGTTGATCCCGTGTTATCTTGGAGGTGACGTTTGGGGACCTCACATGCAAGCGGCTTCGGTTCGAGAAACGATCTTAGTGGTAGACGATGAGCCTCAAGTGCTCGTCGCCTTGGAAGATTTACTTTCTGACGATTTTCTGGTGCTGAAGTCGGAATCAGCGGAACGGGCGTTGCGTTTGGTCGAAGACCAACCCGACATTGCGGTGGTCATCTCCGACCAACGCATGCCCAAGATGCACGGCGATGAGCTGCTCACGCGCCTTCGGGCCCGCATCGGCGCCGAGCGGATTTTGGCGACGGGCTTTGCCGATCTCACGGCCGTGGTGCGGGCCGTCAACGAGGGACAGATCTTCGCGTATGTCACCAAGCCTTGGGACCCCGAAGATCTGCGCATGAAAATTCAGCGTGCGGCGGATCACTTCCGCTTGGCGCGTGAGCTCGAACAGGAACGTCGGCTGCTCGAGGACTTGATGCGGAGCATGCCGGATGCCATTTACTTCAAAGACGAGGAGCTTCGCTTTCAACGCATCAACCCAGCGCTGCTTTCGGTGTTCGATTTGGACGGCGCGGACAAGATCGTCGGTCGCAGGCTCTCGGATTTGTGGCCTCGAACCGCCGCGGTCGAGCAGGCGGAAGCCATGGAGCGCGAGCTGTTGGCGCGCCACGGTGTCTCGCGGGACAGCATTTCGAGTTTCGTGATTGCGGGCGAACGGCGCTCCTTCTCGACGACCAAAGCCGCGATCTCGGATCGCTCGGGTAAGCCGGTCGGCTTGGTGGGGATCGGCCGCGACGTCACCCAACAGCTTCAAATGCAAGAGGCGCTCAGAAATCGCGAGCAGCAGCTGCGGCTCACTTTTCTCGCGTCGAGCGCGGGCTTGTTCGACTTGAACCTGCTGACCGGCATGCTCGAGCATTCGCCGAGCTTGGCGATGATGATGCAGGGCGATGAACAGGCCACGCTGCGGCGAGAGGAACTCGAAGAGCGTGTGCACCCGGACGACATCGCACGAGTGCGTGAAGCCGTCGGCCGTCACCTGAGCGACCGGACCCCGCTTCGCGGTCTCGAACTACGGGCCAAAGTCGGCGACGAGTATCGCTGGTTCGAGGTCAACGCGCAGGCGGTGTGGGACGACGCTGGCATCCCGGTTCGGTTCGTCGGGTCGAGCAGCGACATCAGTGAGCGCAAGCAGCAAGAGGCACGCATTCGCCGCCTCACGCGTACCTACGCGCTGCTCAGCGGCGTCAATTCGACGATTCTACGCGTGCATCAACGGCGAGCGTTGTTGGCCGAGATTTGCAACATCGCGGTGCTCGTCGGGGAGCTTTCGTTGGCCGTAGTGGCGTCGCCCGACGCTGACTCGGGTACGGCCATCCTGGCCTCGAACGGAGCCTCGCCGGACCTGCACGAGACCATTGGCCGCTGGCTGGTCGACGAGAGCAAGCGCAGCGGAAGTCTCGTCGACCGCGCAGTCGTCGAGCGGTGCCCTGTCGTGATCAACGATCTGAGGCAAGGGGCTTGGGCGGATCGGCTCGGGCCTGCGTTGTTTGCGGTGGGGCACCTCGCGCTCGCCGTGATCCCGGTCGTGGTCTCCGGTCGGGTCAATTGCCTTTTGGCGCTGGTTGCCGATCAACTCGAGTTCTTCGACGAAGATCAGCTGAAGCTGCTCGCCGAATTGGCCGATAACGTCGGCTTCGCGCTGGAGCACAGCGCGCAGGCCGCGCGGCTCGAGTTTTTGGCGTTCAACGACGAGCTCACGGGGCTCGCCAACCGACGGCTACTCACCGACCGCCTCACGCAGCAGCTCACGGTTTGTACCGAAAACAAGCTCAAGCTCGCGGTCGTCATCATCGACGTCGACCGATTTCGGCAGATCAACGAGACCCTAGGTCGACGCTCGGGCGACGAAATCCTGATCGAGATCGCTCGGCGTCTGAGCGCAGTTTCGGACGGGAAGTGCCCAATCGCGCGCTACTCTAGCAATGCGTTCGCGGTGATCGTCGGACCTTTGGAGACGGAGGCCGAGGTCGCGCAGTGGCTCGAACAAGCACTGACGAGCCTCGGGCAGCCGGCCCAGGTGGCTGGCACCGAACTTCGCCTCGCGGCCCGAGTCGGAATTTCGACCTTCCCTTCGGACGGTGAAGACGCAGACGTACTGCTTGCCAACGCCGAAGCCGCGCTGAAGAAAGCCAAGGACAGCGCGCACCGCTACCTGTTCTATACCCCTGCGATGAATGGCCGTGTCGCCGAGCGCTTGAGTCTCGAGACTCGGCTGAGGAACGCGATCGAGAAGAAGGAGTTCTTGCTGCACTATCAGCCCAAGGTGGATCTGAAAACGGGCGCTGTCGTGGGACTCGAGGCGCTCATTCGCTGGCTCGGCCCTGACGGCAAGCTGATCCCACCGGGTCTGTTCATTCCGCTTCTCGAGGAGACGGGGATGATCGTCGAGGTCGGAGATTGGGTGATGCGCCAAGCCGCGTGGCAATACGCAGATTGGACCGCGCGAGGCTTCAAGCCCCCCCGCATCGCGGTCAATGTCTCACCCTTACAGCTCGGACAACCGAACTTCGTCGCCTGCCTCGACGCGGTATTGAAGGAGTATCCACTGTCGAACTCGGGTCTCGATCTGGAGATCACCGAGAGCGTGCTGATGGAAGATCTCGGCGGGAACACCGAGAAGCTTCGCACGGCGAAGGCTGCGGGCTTGGGAGTGGCCATCGATGACTTCGGCACGGGCTACTCTTCGCTCGGTTACATCAGCCGTCTGCCCATCGACGCGCTCAAGGTCGATCGTTCGTTCGTGTTGGGGATGACGGACGATTCGCAGCAGGTGTCGATCGTTACGACGATCATCTCGCTCGCGCATGCGCTCGATCTCAAAGTGATCGCAGAGGGAGTCGAGACAGCTGCGCAAGCGCACCTGCTCCGGCTACTGAAGTGCGACCAAATCCAGGGCTACCTGGTTGCGCGGCCGCAAGCAGCGTCGGATGCGGAGCTGCTGCTGGCCAACACCTTCGAGTTCTCTCGTCGCCTGACCTGACAGGACTTTCCTCGGCAAGTCGGTTCGATGACGACGACTTAGAGCTCGAGTGCAAATGTCCGCCAATACGAGAGCTCATCGAATGCTTGGCTAGGGCTCGAAATTGCCGCGCGCGGCATATTTTCAGCTTTGTTTTGCCTCTTGACTCTCCGGCATCTTCTGGCACACCGTCCTGCAATGCGAACAGCTAGCTTAGTGCGGGAGTCTATGGGTCGTGTGTGCCAAATGGCGATTGGGCCCGTGGTCCTCGCGTCGGCGCTGGCAAGCTGTTCGAGCGACACGCCCGCACCTGGCGGAGCCGCCGGCAGCACCCCATCTGGTGCGGGTTCTGTCGGAGCTGCTGGATCCGCCGGCAATCCTGCGGGCGGCGGCGCTCCCGGTGCCGCTGGCAACGTGGGCAGCGCCGGCAGCGCGGGGCTCGTCTCGCCGACCGCGGGGGCCGGCGGAAGCCCGTCGGCCGGCGGTGCCCCATCGACCGGTGGCAGCAACCCCGGGGGCGGTACGACGGGCAACGCGGGCGCGGGCGGCGCGCCGCCCTCGACCGGCGTGACGGTGAAGCTCGATGGTGTCCACCAAACCATCCAGGGGTTTGGTCTCAACGATGCTCTGCTGAGTTCGACGTGGTCGACTCAGGTGTTGGACAATCTCTTCACCACGACTGGCGCCGACGGGATTGGGCTGCAAGTCCTGCGCATCGGAATGAACACGACGGGCGGCCTGAATGGGACGACCCAGAGCAATCTCGCCGGGGCCAAGAGTCGAGGTGCCAAGATCATTGGCTCGTGCTGGAGCCCGCCCGCCAATTGCAAGAGCAACAACAGCACGCAAGATGGCGGACACACGTTGGCGAGCTGCTACGACTCCTGGTCGACCACGATCGCCAGCTTTGCCAAGACCAATGGCCTCTATGCAATGTCCATTGGCAACGAGCCGGATTTTGCGTCTTGTGGCAACAGCGAACCCTGCAACGGCAATTACGACACGACCCTTTACACGGCCAAGGAGATGGTCGCTTTCATCAAAGTGGCCGGACCGAAGCTGCAAGCCAATAACGTCAAGGTCATCGCGCCTGAAGCATCCGAATGGATCCACCAATGGTCCAACGAGTCCGGCACGGGCTCAGACCCGGGAAACAAGAACAGCTCAGACCCGCTGAAATGCGGCTTCCCGGCGAGCAATGCTGCCTGCACCACGGGGGACGGCTACGACTACGGACACTGGCTGGCCAAAGACGCGGATGCCTGGAAGGCCCTCGATATCATCGGCGTGCACGAGTACGACACGCAGCACGCGGAACCGTGGCCGAGTGACGTCACCGTCGCCAGGAAAGAAGTCTGGCAGACCGAGATGTCTGGCGTGAAGTGGTGGAAAGAACAAGGACCGAGCGCCACCATCCAGAACGGCGTGGCTGTCGCAGGCTGGATTCACTCCGCGCTCGTCGTGGGTGAGGCGTCGGCCTGGCTCTGGTGGTGGTACAGCGCCTACAACACCGACGACAACGAGGGCTTACTGCTCAAGGGCACGACCGCTTACACCAAGCGCTACTACACGCTCGGCAATTACAGCAAATTCGTGCGCCCCGGTTACGTCATGGTCGACGTGACGGGCAACACCAACACCGATGTCCTGCTCTCGGCCTTCAAAGGCACGGACGGCACCGTCGTCGTCGTCGCCATCAATAAGGGCGCCGCCGCAGCAACCATTCCGATCACGATATCCGGCGGAACGGCGCCCACCATGATGACCCCGAACGTGACCTCGGCGACGGACAATCTCAAGGCCGGCACCGCGGTCGCCGTAACCGGTGGTGTCTTGATGGCTGCGCTTCCTAGCCAAACCGTCACGACATTCGTCGGCAAGTAAGCCTGGATATTCCGCGCAGCGCCACTAAGGTTTCAGCAATGATTAGACTCTCTTCGATCTCGAATTTCGGACTCCTTTCGATCTCCAGCTTGGGACTCGTGCTTGCTCTTGGAGCATGCGGCTCGAGCACACCGACTCCGCCGCCCGGAGGCACGGCTGGAGCGAGTCCGGGCGCGGGTGGCGCAAGTGGTGGCAATCCCGGCAATCCTGGCGCGGGCGCGCCGGGCCCGAGCGCGGGCGGCGGCCCCGTCCCGACTGCGGGCACTGGTAGCGGTGGCGCGCCGGACGGAACTGCGGGCGCCGGCGTGGGCGGGGCGAATCCGGGAGGCGCTGGCGCCGCCGGCAACTCGCCAGCAGCTGGCGCTGGCGGAGCTCCGATCACGGTGAATCTCCCGCCGGTCATCACCTCGAGCTGCTCGTCGGGCACCTGTAGCGGTGGCGCGGGGATGACCTTCACGACGGACGGTACGGTCACGGATTCGACGGCCGCCGCGATTGTGACCGTTGCCGATACCGTGATCGTGCCGAAGTGGGATGGCTTCGGGGCCGCGTTCAATGAGATTGGCTGGAACGTCCTCACGACGCCTGACATGCAGAACGCGGCGATCAAGTTGCTCTTCAGCGCCACTGATGGCGCCAACTTTGCGTGGGGCCGCATCCCGATGGGCGCGAGCGACTACGCCACGAGCCGCTACACGCCCGAGGACAACGCCGGCGCCGACCCAGCTCCGAACAGCAGTGAGTCCACTCGTCCCGCAAAAGACACGGGGCTCGCCAACTTCTCGCTCAGCCGGGACATGACGAAACTGATCCCGTTCATCAAGGCGGCGCAGGCCGTGAAATCCGACATTCACTTTTGGGCCAGTCCCTGGACGCCCCCAATCTGGATGAAGACCGGATACGCCGGCAAGACTGGCACGGCCGCCACGAAGCCCTCGTACTACGATGGCGGCAGCATGAGCAGCGATGCTGCCATCCTGACCGCGTATGCCCAGTACTACTCGAAATTCGTGACTGGCTACAAAGACCAGGGCATCAATATCGAGCTCGTCTCGCCCCAGAATGAGCCGGGCTACGAACAGAACTACCCGTCATGCCTATGGGACAAGGCCACGTACACGAGCTGGGTCGGCACGTACCTCGGCCCGGCGATGAAGACACTCGGCGTCCGAGTGATGCTGGGCACGCTGTCGAACAACGGCGACGGTGGCCGGAAGGACACGGACATCTCGAGTGCAGTGCTCGCCGATGCCACGGCGAAGGGCATGGTCTCGGTCGTCGGCGTGCAGTGGGGCGTGCTCGACGCGGTGGTCGGCGGCACCACGTTCAGTGGTCTTCCGATCTGGGCCACTGAGCACCGCTGCGGCAACTACCCGTGGATGACCGACAGCTACAACAAGACGCAAGCTCCGAACGATCTGGCCTACGGAGTGGAGAGCTGGGGTTACATCCGCGACGCGATCACCAAGGGCAAGGTCACGTCGTACAGCGCCTGGAACATGGTGCTCGACAAGTCCGGCTTGGGCAATGACACGACCCGCGACTGGAAGCAGGATGCCCTGTTGGTCGCGGACGGCGGCAAGGTCACCCCGACCGCAGCCTACTACGTGTTCCGTCACTTCTCGCAGTACGTGGCTCCGAACGCTGCCGTGCTTACCGCTACTGGTGGCGATGCGGTCGCGTTCAAGAACCCGGACGGCAGCTACGTGGTCGTCATGTACAACAGCGGCGCAGCCAACCCGAACTACGTGGTTGCCGTCGGCGGCAAGAAGGTGCAATTCGCCATGCCAGCGGCCGGTTGGGCGACCGTGAAGGTCAAGCCGTAATCAGCGGATCGGCGCGCAGGTTCACTTCGAGTGAGCCTGCGCGGACCGCATCGTGCTCGCGTTGACTTTGACGCTGCACCGCGTTAGTCGTCCGGCGTATGGGTGCGAACGGCCGATCATACGCGAGGGTGTTGAGTGCGGCCGCCGTCTTCGGGTCCTTGTTGCTCGGGCTGCCGCGAGCGGCATCGGCGCAGTCGGCGCCAGACGTCGGTAACCCGCCCTACAAGTACGATCGCCTGTTTCCGTTCTGGGGCAAAAAGCTCGCGGCGCGGGGCCTCACGTTCCCGCTGCCGTTCGGCGTTGGCATCAACTACGCGTACGTCAACCAGGGTGTCGACATCACCGGCGTGAACGTCGCGGTCAACGACAGCAAGTACACCGACCTCAGCAAGATCGTCAAATTCGATCATGTGACGTCGACAGTGAAGGTCATCAATGGCCGGCTCGATCTCTGGGTGCTCCCGTTCTTGAACGTTTACGGGCTCGGAACCTACGTGATCGACAGCGACACCGACGTGCTGCTCTCGGAGCCATTTCCGCTGCGCGCGGGCGCCTCCCAATCGGGCTACGGCGGCGGCTTTGGAGCCACCGGTGCGTTCGGCTTTTGGGGATTTTTTGGTGTGGTCGATGCGAATGTGGCCTGGACCAAGATGGAAAAGCTGGGCGCTCCCGTGCGGACTTTTCTGCTCACTCCGCGGGTCGGCAAGCGCTTTCAGATCAGTCGATCTGTATCGCTGGCCAGTTGGGTGGGCGCCATGCGGCAAACGATTCAGGCGGATACCGAAGGGTCCATTTCGCTCAAGGATGCCATCGGTGCTCCCGCTGGCAGCTTTCAAGCCAAAGTCGCGAGTTGGTACAATCATCTCCCGCCCGGTCAACAGGGCGGGGTAAGCGGTCTGGTGAACGGCTTGGCGGGCCCAGGCGCCGAGAAAGACCCGGTCATCCACTACAAGCTCGACAAGGCGCTGACCGACCCCTGGAACTTCTTGATTGGGTCCGAGATCGATCTGCACAAGCGCGTTCAAATGCGCATGGAGTTCGGCTTTCTCGGTCGAACGCAGCTGATCATGGGGATCTGCTACCGCTTCGGCGGCTTTGCGAGCCTCGACGATTAGTCCTTGGCTCCGCGCTGCGGATGAATCGAGCGGGCTGCGAGATGCGTGGCGGGATCGCGATCGCCCGAAGCGCTTGACGGCTTGGAGGCGCGCGGCTAACCGAGTCGATGAGGGCGCCGTGAGAGAGCATCGAAACTCGCGCATTGCACTGACGCTCGAATTCGTTGCTTTGCTCGCCTTTGCCTTGCCCGCGTGCGGCGGTGAAAAGGCGCCTCCGCAGCTGCCCAGCACGGCTGCGCGCGACCGCGCTGCGACGCGCGTCGAGCTCGTCAATCTGGTGATCTCCGACCCTGAGCGCGCGGCCAAAGTCCGCTCACTCTATATTGCGATGGACTCGCTGCTGCTCGACGCGAAGCGCGCTCAGGCGCGGCAGCTCGCGCAACTCGGCGCGGAGCGCCCGAGCACGGACGAGGAAACGCGCGCACGTTGCATCGCGGTGCGTGAGGCCGAGTCGAGCGCTCTCGAGCGTTACGTCGGGCTTCAACTGGAGCTTCGCCGCTTCACCACGGCGGACGAATTCGCGCGGCTGGACGCCATTCGGTAGCCCCATGTTTTGGATCGCACTGTCCGCGTTCATCATGAGTCTCACCGGCGAGGGGGACGACACGTTCGTCATCCGCGCGTTCCTCGCGCGCGCGCGCGACTCGGTCAGCGAACACGTTCACGATCCGGTCCGCCAGCGTCAGGCGCTCGAGACGCTGGAGCGCACGTCCAAGGCGTTTGCCCAACACCGAAAGCGCACTAACAAGATCAGCGAATGCATCGAGCAGGCCGATCGCAAGTACGCCGCGTCGGCCGCAGACTACCAGCGCTGTCTCAGCGATGTGGCGCCCGCGTGGGACGCGGCCGCCGAACAGCTGATCACACTCAGCGGCGATTTTCGTCGTGCGCTGACTCCAGCCGAGCTCGCTGCCATTCGGCACGACGCCGAGCAGTGATGCGCACGCGCCCTTGCGTGATCGCGGCGCTGTTCCTTTTGGGGCTTGCCCGCACCGCGCGCGCCGAGGAGTACCGCCGCCCCGGGCTCGAAGGCCAATGGAGTCGGCGACACCTGACTTCGCCGATGAACAGCCTGCACATCTTGGCGGGGCCGGGCCAGCCGATGCTGTTCGGCGCGCGCTTTGGGGAGCAGATGGTCGACGGCGGCGGCGCTTACCTGCACACGGGCCCGCTCGCCACGCTGACCCCGGGCAACGAGTGGTGGCTGCGCGGCGGCGTTGCATTCGGCCTGACCAAAGATTGGGAGGCTGGCGCGCTGTTTCTGCCGTTTCGCCTCGCGCCCGACTTCACCTTCTCGTCCGTCACCGTCTTCATCACTCGCGGGTTTCGCTTCGAAGATTGGGACATGGGTGTTCGGCTTTTGTTTCAGACTCCCTATACCAACGCCGACGGTAAGCGCGTCTGGCAGTTCAACCCGGCGATCCCGTTTCTGTATCGAGCCGGTGCGTTTCGCTTCGACGCGGCGTTGATGGTTCCGTTCGCGACGCGCGACTGGTGGGTCGGATTGAACGTGCCTGTGCGGGCCAGCATGAACGTGAATCCGCATCTGTTTTTCGGGCTGGAGAGCGGCTTTATCGAACCTCGATTCGACGTCGCACACAACCTCACGCTGCCGCTCGGAGCGCTCGCGGGTTACACCGAGCTGTTCGGTAACCGTGTCGTGGACTTCACGGGCCTGTTCTCGTGGGACCATTTCCTGGCGCCGAGCGCGTCTGCCGGCAACTCGGTGGTCGATGCAGCCACCTACCGCGTGGGCTTGGGCGTCGTAGTGCACTCCTTGGTGCAGTGACGCGCGGGCCAAAAGTTTCGAGCGGCGTCGTTCAAGCCCCGCGCGTCTCAAGCATCCAGTACTTCGCGCACGCGTCGCGCGAGCTGATCGACGGAATAAGGCTTGGCCAGAAACTCGATGTCCTCCTTCAGCACTCCGTGATGCACGATCACGTTCTCGGCATACCCGGAAACGAACAGCACTTTCATCGTCGGAATCAGCGAGGTGACTTGCTCGGAGAGCGCTCGACCGTTCATGCCGGGCATGACCACATCGGTGACCAGCAAATCCGGCGGGGGATTCAGCTTGGGAAGGGCGGCGAGTGCGCGTGCTGGCGCCTGAAAGGCGTGGACTTGGTATCCGAACCGCTCGAGCACCGACGCGGCAAATGAGCGAACCCGATCGTCGTCCTCGACCAAGAGGATGGCTTCTCCACCGCTACGAGGGCTCGGCCGCTCGGGCACCCGAACTTCGCGTTCGGCCGCGGCGACTCGGGGCAAGTAGATCTTGAAGCTCGTGCCGAGCTGGGGCTGTGAGTCGACCTCGATGCGACCCCCGTTTTGTTGGATCGCGCCGTAGACCATGGCCAGACCGAGGCCGGTTCCCTTGCCAGGCCCTTTGGTCGTGAAAAAGGGCTCGAACAGGTGCGCGCGAGCATCCTCGCTCATCCCGGTACCGCTGTCGGAGACCGCCAACAGGACATAGTCGCCGAATTCGACGCCAGGGTGCGCGTCCGCGTGTTGCTCGTCCAGACGAATGTTGCTGGTCTCGATGGTCAACCGACCCCCTTCCGGCATCGCGTCGCGCGCGTTGACGGCGAGGTTGACGATGATCTGCTCGACCTGGCCCGGATCGAAGCGCACGAACCCTAGGTCAGGCGCGCAGACGGTCCGCAGCAGCACGTCTTCACCCAGTAACCGCTGCGCCATGCGTTCGACGCGCGCGATGACCTCGTTTAGATTGAGCACCTTGGGAGAAATCATCTGCTTCCGCGAAAAGGCGAGGAGCTGCTTCGTGAGCGTCCCTGCGGAATCGGCTGCGTCCTCGGCCTCGGCCAGGTATTCCTGCGCTGGATGTGCGGCATCGAGCTCTAGCCTCGTGAGCTCCACCCCCCCTAGGATGACGGTCAGCAGGTTGTTGAAGTCGTGCGCCACTCCGCCCGCTAGGCGCCCAACGGACTCCATTTTCTGTGCATGCAGGAGCTGCGCTTCGAGACGCTTCTGCTCGGTCACGTCGACGAAGGACGCGACCATGTTCACGAGCTGCCCGCTTGGATCGCTGATGGACTGAATCGAGAGCTTGAGCTCCATCGCGGAGCCATCCTTGCGCCTGCCAACCAATTCCCCGAGCCACGAGCCATGCGCGCGGACCCTTTGCAGAATTTTCGTTGCGCGCTGGTCGTCCGCAAACTCCAGCGCAGAGCGGCCCAGCACTTCGTCATCGGAGGAATAGCCCCATAACCTGAGAAATGCGGGGTTTACGTACACGATTTGGCCGCTCGCGTCGCTCATGGCAATGGCGATGAGCGACGTCGCGATGGCTTGATCTTTCAGTCGTAGCGCTTGCTGCGCGCGCTTGCTTGCGGTGATGTCGGTACAAGTGACGAGGACTTGGGCGAGCTGGCCACGAGCATCACTTACGGCCTCGGCGATCACCGCGACGTCGAACGCTTCGCCGTTGTGGCGGAGCCCGACCGTTTCCGTGTGCCAGGTCCCCTTACGAAAAATCGCAGCGATGGCTTCCCCGGGTCCTTCGATCGGTTCCCAGAACTCGAACAGGGAGCGATCGATCACGTCCTCGCCGCGCTCGTGGCCCCAGAAGCGCACGAACGCCTCGTTTGCAAACGTGAGGCGACCGCTCGGATCGGCGATCGCGACGGCTCTGCTGCTGGACCGGATGACCGCATCGAGGACTTGCAGCTGCGCGCTGGCCTGGTGCCGTTCTGTCACGTCTTGCACGGCGCCAATCGTGCGAACGGGGCGCCGCTCGCCGCCGACCGCGCCGAACAGCGTCTTCGATCGAGTGAGCAACCAGCGCAGCTTGCCGCCTCGATCGATGATCCGATGTTCGATATCGAATGACCCGTCGCCGTCTGGGCTATGGGCCCGAACCGCGGTTTCCCGGACGCGATCTGCGTCATCGGGAAAGACGTGTTCGACAATCTTGCGCAGCGTGACGACCTCGTCGGCCGTGAAACCGTAAAACTGACGCAGTTCCGCGGACCAATAAATAACGTCGGTCGCGTGATCGTGATCGAAAATGCCGATGCCGCCGGCCCTCACGGCTTGGAGTAAACGTTCGTCATTCTCGCTCATTCGCTGTCCCGTTCCGCTAGCCCCGGTGATCCCCGTTGGCGGGTTCTGAATGAGGCATGCTATCGGTCAACAGAAAAGGGGTCCAGGTTTTCAACACGCAACGGACAACTGCGGCCGTGTCGAACAAAACCCGGAGTGTGAGCCCGAAACTGCTAGTGTGGGTCGCGGTGACTGCCAGTGCGATAGGGCGAGTAATCCCGATCGGAGATCTGAACGGCGCTTACGACGTACTGCTGGATATCTTGCGCGGCACTGGGCTCGTGAACCGCAACCTCGATTGGTCGGGCGAGCGCGACGAGTTGGTGCAGTTGGGCGATCTATTCAACCGTGGAGGCGGCGCGGCGCAAGCACTGCGCTTGCTCCTCAAGTTACAGCGGCAGGCCCGCCAGGTCGGCGGCAAGGTCACGATCCTGCTCGGCAATCACGAGGTGATGACGGCGCTGCGCCACGAGGGCTATTGCACCGAGGACGAGTATCTTTCGTTCGCCAGCGCCGCAGAGCGACGCGCTTGGCCAGCGCGGGTCCGCCGCGCGATGTTGCGATTCGCTCGACAACGTCCGAACGGCATCGTGTTGCCGATCGAGCCGCGGCTCGAAGCCTGGAAGGTCGAGCATGTGCCGGGCCGCACGGAGCTCCGCCGTGCGCTCGGTCCACGTGGCACGCTCGGCCGCGCGCTGCGCGCCCTGCCGGTGGTGTACCTGACTTCGGACACACTCTTCGTGCACGGCGGCCTGCTACCGGCCTGGGCTCGCTGGGGCCTCGAAGGCCTCAATCAACAAGCGCGAGACTGCTGGGCAAGCACGCGGACCAACCTCTGGTCCTTGCCAAAGAAGAGCCTGTTTCGCAGTGGCAGTGGCCCACTTTGGGATCGCAGTCTGGTTCATGGCGGGCGCCGAGCGAACCGTGAACTCCGCGAAACCCTCGAACTGCTCGGCGCTCAGCGCATGGTCGTCGGTCACTCGCAAACCGCGTCGCTTCCTCGAGGGCGCCAAGGACGCATCCTCGTCACGGCCGACGGGCGCCTGATCGATGTCGACGTGGGCCTCAGTTCACGCGACCGGACGGCAAGCGCCGCCCTCATCATCGAGGGTGAGCGCGGCTACGAATGGACCCCGGAAGGCACCACTCTGCTGTGGAAGCGCCGCAGTGCCGGGGCCCGCCGCCGATGAGGTCAGCGCGCAGCCGCCGTTGGCTGCGCACTGACCTGCTTGCGTTAGGCGCCGCCGCCGGAAGCTCCGCCGCTGCCGGCCGCCCCAGCTTTGCCGGCGCTACCGCCGCCGGCCGTGCCCGCACTGTTAGTGCCCGTGCCTGCGCTCCCAGAAGTGCCCGCACCATGGCCGCCTTGACCAAAGCTGCCGCCGCCCTGACCGAAGCCGAAGCCGCCGCCTTGACCGATCGTACTCGTGTCGAAGCAGGTGTACGTGCCGTTGAAGCAAGAGCAAACCAACGTGCCAGAGCCGCAGACGCTGCCGAAGGCCCCAGGATTGAAACCGCCACCTGCACCTGCAGTGCTCGCGCTCGAAGTACACGCCGCGCCGCTCACTGGCGTCCCTACGCAGGGATCCAGCGCGGGAAAGCCACCGCCTTGGCTGGCGCCTGCGCCGGGTGTTTGTGTCGCCCCGCCGGATGCTTGTGTCGCCCCGCTCGCGCCCGGTGCACCGCCGCTGCTCTGGCTGCCCGCGGCACCTGGGGGATTCGTGGGTGAGCCGGCGATGCCCGTGTTGGTTGCCCCAGCGTTAGAGGAGGCGGGGCTTCCGCTGCTGCCTGCACCGGCGCCACCCGAGCTGTCACCCGAGCTCCCGCCGCAGGCCGTCACCGCCGCAAGCCCGATTAAGATGATGCCAAACCGATGACCCATTGATCCTCCGCGCCTTTACGAATTTGAACTGGAAATTAACGTGATTCGCGAACGGCGCAGCTCGCGCCTTCACGACTCGATACCGACGCTATGCAAGCACCGGTACCCGCACACGAAGCGAGCAGGCGGAGGTGCGCGCTCGAACGCGATTTGTCCGAGTCCTCGACGATGCGCCCCGCGAGCGCTGCGCCGAGCAGCGGTTTTGGGGTAGGTGCAACTTTCGCGCAACAGTGTTCGACTGTTATCACCCTCGAGGATAGACGTCCGCGGGCGTTCGCTCGCCAGCCTGGCTACACGTGGTAGCCTGCGATCGTGCGTACGGTTCGGCGTTTGGTCTCGCGGGCATTGCTGTGGCGGCGTCCGCAGCTTTATTTCCTGGGCGCGATCGGCGCGCTCGCGCTGACGACGGCGTGTGTGTCAGGCACGATCGCCAGCGGCCAGAACCGCGACGCCACTGGCTCGCAAGGGGGAGGCGCGCAGTCAACGGGCGGCAACGGGCAGGGCGCGAGCTCGGGCGGGCCGCCACAGGGCAACGCGGGCACCGGCACGACCACGACGCCGCTGACCGCGCTGCCACGGGAAGATGCCTGCGTTACTCCGAAGAGCCCCGGGCCGCGCGTTTTGCGGCGGCTGACCGCGGGTGAATTCGCCGCGTCCATCGCCGATCTGTTCGGCGATCCGACGACTCCGGTGTCGCAAGTGTTCAACGATTCGCGTGTGCTCGGCTTCGCGGTGGATTCGAATACGCTGATGGTGCAGGACTTGAACGCCGATCAATTGATGACGAACGCCGAGGCAGTGGCGGCGTGGGCAGTGACCACCCCCGCGCAGCTCTCCAAGTTCACGCAGGTGTGCAGCACGCACGACAGCACTTGCGCAGGAAAATTGATCAAGAGCTTCGGGCGCAGAGCATTCCGCACCGCGATCGCGGACGGCGATCCGCGCATCGCGACCTACAGCAGCTTGTTCCTGGCCGAGACCACGTTCTCGGACGGCGTGTCCGCCGTCATCTCGGCCATGCTGCAGTCCCCGTATTTCCTGTACCGGAGTGAAATCGGCGCCGACGGCGCGACGGGGACGACCATCAGTCTGACGCCGTACGAAGTTGCGAGCAGCGCGTCCTATCTGCTCACCGGCAGCACGCCCGACGATGCGCTGCTCAGCGCGGCCGATCAAGCGGCGCAGAGCAATGATTTGACCAAGATGGTCGACGACTATGCAAACCGGGTGCTCGTGCCGTCCAACGGGGATCCCCTGCCACCCGCCGCGCAAGGCGCGCTGATGAACTTCATGAGCGGGTGGCTCGGGCTCGATCGCCTGTACACGAGCGTCAAAGACAATACCGTGCAGGCGCTGAGCGACGAACAACGCGCCGACATGGCGACCGAAACCAAGAAATTCATCTTGGACATTTGGGGCGCCTCCGCCAACAACACGGTGGGCGATCTATTCAGCGCCAATTACAGCTTTTTGAATCAAAACCTCGCAAAATACTACGGCCTGGACCAGAGCGGCCTTTCGACCTCATTCAGCAAAGTCTCGAACCTGGGCACGCGCGACCCTGGGATTCTCGGTCAAGCGAGTATCCTGATTGGCTACGCGCGCGCAGATCTGTCATCGCCGACTCAGCGCGGTCACCTCGTGCGCTCACGCATCTTGTGCCAAGACGTGCCGCCCCCACCGCCTGGCATCGACACCAAGTTCACGCCAGACCCGAGCTTGGTGACGACCCGCGATAAGTACCTCGAGGGCCACGCGGCGCCGGGTCGTCAACCTTGCTACGGCTGCCATCAGTTGATGGATCCGATCGGCGTGGCGTTCGAACACTACGATTCGTTCGGCAACTATCGCACGATGGAAAGCGGTGAGCCCATCATCGCGACGGGCACCATCTACAAGGCCAACGCGACCGATGGCGACGTCAACATCGACGGGCTATCGGGCGCTCAGGGCTTGGAGACCTACCTCGCCAAGAGTCAGGACATGAGAACCTGCCTGGTTCGCTATTGGTCATATTACGCGTTCGGCAGCGCCAGCTGGCCTCAAGACGGCTGCACGTACGATGCCATCCGAACCGAAGCCTCCGGCAAGTCCTACGCTCTGAAGAGCGTCCTCATGGCCATCCTTCATGCCCCGCGCTTCACCACGCGCGTCAACGACCAGTGAGCTCCCAGGAAATCGCATGAACAAGCTGAGCCGCAGACAATTGACGATCGGTGCTGGTGCCGGAATTTTGCTCGCGCCCTTCATCTCCATGCTCAGGGAAGGCACGACCCGCGCAGGCACGACCAAGCAAGCCAAGCGCTTGCTGGTGCTTTGCTCCATGGGCACGAAGCCCGACAGCTGGACTCCCACTCAGATATCAGGGGAGACGATCGGCACGTGGAGCGCGATGACGCAGCCGCTCAGCGCGATCAAGGACAACGTGCTCTTGGTCGAAGGTTGTCCGGCGGGTAACCCGGGCGATGGTCACGGCTCGCCGGCAGGGCTCACTGGTCAGGGTAACGGCTATTACGCCGTGAACAACGTGCAGCAGCTCGCCATCTCGGTGGATCAATTCGTGGCCGACAAGCTGGTGAAGAGCGGCGTGAATCGACCGCTCGCCTCGCTCGTACTCGGCGCGGATACCACGACCGCTGGCGGTGTCACTCTGTCGTATCGCGGCGGCAAGGCCGTTGCGCCGATTGCGTCGCCGGCTTCGGCCTTCAGCACCGCCTTTGGCGGCGTCAGTAGCGGTGGCAGCAGCATGCCGACAGGTGGCACCGCACCCGCGCCGGATGCCGCGCTCAAGCGCCGCCAAAGCATCCTCGATCTGGTCAAGGACGAGATCAATACCGTCAAGCTCCGGGTGGGCACGACCGAACAAGCCAAGCTGGAAGCGCATCTCGATTCGATTCGCGCGCTGGAAAACAAGCTCACACAAAGCAGCGGCAGCAGCGGCGGTGGCTCGAATCCCAACGCCGCCCAGGCGTGCGCGGGGCTCACCAAGCCGACCGATTCGACGAACTTTATCGCCAATGATCTTTTGCACATGGATATCCTGGTGAACGCTTTGGCGTGCGACATCACGCGCGTGGGGGTGCTCCAATTTGGAACCGACCAGGCGCTGCACGTCGACCTGCAGGATCCGACGCCGCTGAAGGGCGACCAGCACAACGATTTCATTCACTCGGGGACAAATGATGGCTTCGCGAGGCTAATCGCCTTCGAAGCGTGGCTGGCAACGCAATTCGCAAATGTGGTGACGAGCCTCAAGAGCAAGCCGGATCCGGACGGCGGTGGTGGCACGCTCTACGATTCGACCCTGGTGGTTTGGGCGCGTGACATGGGCGATGCCGTCAATCACGACATGAAGAACATGCGCTTCGTGCTCGCGGGCGGCGCGGGTGGCTACTTGAAGCAAGCCGCCGGCGGGCGTTACGTGAATGCAGGCGGCGGAGCCGACAGTCGCCACGAACGCGTGCTCTTGAACGTGCTCGAGGCGATGGGCATCAGCGACTACACCGGTTTCGGGGATCCGGGCTTTATGGGCAAGTCTCCGCTGTCGGGCATCGCGGCAACCTGAACGCCTCCTTCTCGGGAACCGTGGCTCTTCCCGTCCGTATTCGACGCAGTCGAGCCAAGGGAGCCCGCTTGATCGCACCCAACGGGCTGCCCGTCGTTTGCGTGAGCCGACCGAGCCAGTGGGGCAACCCCTTCTCGCAGGCGCTCGGACCCGCAAACTCTGCGCGCAAGCCCGCCTTGCGCGCGGCATCCGTAGAGCGCTTTCGGCGCGCCTTGCTGGCTGGCGACGACTCACTGCCGTTTACGATTGACCAAGTGCGCCGCAGCTTGCGCGGAAAGAACCTCGCTTGTTGGTGTCCGCTCGACGAGCCCTGCCACGCGGACGTACTGCTCGAAGTTGCCAACGCCCAGCGTTGACCGTGCACGACTCGAGGTCACTCAGGTCCAGTGGCCGTTGACCCAAGCCTTGCCTTTGCCACGTTGTTCCCAGTGGCCTTGCTCGTAGCGGGCGTTGGGCCGCGGCGGGTGATCGTAGTGACCTTTTTCATAAACGTAGCCGTGGCCGTCCCAGCGATGAGAGCCCGCCACCCAGACCGCCCCCGGTGCGGGCGGCGGGGGCGGGACGCCCTCCGGCGGCAGTGGAGGCGGTGGCGGCGGCTCGGCCACGACGACCTCGCCTTGGTTCGGGGCTGCAACGGGCTCGGTCGAAACGTAGCAACCCGCTAGGGTGATGCTCGCGAGCAACAGCGTCAGTGGAAACGTGATGATCTTGCTCATGAGGCCCTCCAAAATGCGGCTAAAACGGCCGTCATTTGCCGACTTGCGCTTCGATCGCGGCCAGGACTTGCGCGGCATTCGCGGGGGTTATCGTGCTCTCGGCCTTCACTTCGTAGTCCGCTTCCGTGGGCACGGCCTTTGCGGCTACCGCGGGCGCCGCTGCGGGGGCAGCCGTGTTGAGCGGGACGGAAGAATCGACGGCGGTCGCCGCGGGGTCAGGCACGGAGAGCGCCGGTGCAGCGACGGAAGCCGCGACCGGCGCAGCGCTCGCGACTGCCACCGGCGGAGCGGGCTCGGATTTCGAACAGCCGAGGACCGCGAAGCCCGCGCAGAGCAGGAGAGTAAGCGTTGTTTTCATCGGGCACCTTCTTTCGCGCGAATGCTTTGTAAGACTCGAGCATCGCGCGCGATCTCGCGCTGAATGACGGAGTTGGTGTGCGCTACCAGCGCGGCGTCGCCCTTATCCTGCGCCACGTCGAGGATGCGATTCAGCTGCGCCATGCGCTCGGCGTGCGTCGCCAGCTCGGCCTTGGCCTCGGGCCGTTCGGCCAGGTTGCCCCAAGTCGAAGTGACTTGAGCGCGCGCCTCGGCAGCGCGCTGTTCGCGAGCCGCGTCCCACGCATGGCTGTCCTTCTTGGCCACCTGACGCTTGGCGCGTGCGTCCTGTTGCTCCTTGAGCAAGCGTGCGCGGATCTGCGCTTCGGACTCTTGGTGCTCCGGTTCGTGGTGCTCCTTGTGCTCGGCGTGTGGATCGACGCCGGTTGGCGGCGCGGGCCGGACGCCCGTCGGCGGTTGAGGGCGCGGCTGCGCACTGGCGGGCGAGGCCAAGCTCAAGGACATGGCCATGATGGCGGACGCAATGACGACCGACGAAGCGAGCGAAGTTCCGTATTTCATCTGTCACTTTCCGAGGCAGGAGCTACTCATTCATGCCCAAATCGAGCATCAGTTGTTCGAACAACAATACAGTGATTCGTTATGGGGACCGGGCGTCGCCGTGCTGCACAAAAGCGATGGTTGCGTTTGATCGGGCGCGTCACTCGAGGTGCAAGAGAAGCCGAACGAACTCCCCGTGCAGCCCGCCACGCTCGAATCCGGCGTGCAGCTGCCGGTCGAGCCGCTGAAGCCGACGCAGCAATACAGTGAGCTGCCGTCGGGCCCCGGGGCGGGGGTGCTGCAATCGAGCGCTGCATTGCCTTGCGTGGGCGTATCGGTCGAGGCGCAGGAGAAGCCGTAGGAGCCGCCCGTGCAGCCGGTCACGCTCGAATCCGAAGAACAACTGCTCGAGGTAACGCCGATGCAGCAATAGAGCGCGTCACCATTCGGTCCTGCGACGCCCGTGCCGCAAGAGAGCGAGGGATCGCCCGAGCCGGGCAGCACCCCGCCGGTGCAGGAGTAACCGGTCGATCCGTCAGTGCAACCCGCGGCGGTATCGACCACGCAGGTGTCGGTGGAGTCGACGCCGCAGCAATAGCCCGTCTCGCCATCGGCCTCGACGGTCCCCGTGCCGCAAGTAGGGGATGGCTTCAGCACGCCCTGGCAGGAATAGCCCACGAAATTGCCGGGGCAGACCACGGCGTCGTCGAGGCGACACTGACTCGCGTTCGGGTCGTTCGAGTCGTTGGTGGTGACGGTACACGCTGTAACGAGTGCCCACGCGAGGAGAAGCAAAGCGCCCGCCCGCAAAGCAGGTGTTGAACCCATGGGGGGACACTAACAGATCAGTTCGGATCATGATGCGAGCGACGCTTTCGAACACACGCGCATCTGAATGCGGACGCAGTAGAGAAGCTTTTGGTCGCGTGAGAGTTGGACTTTGCCACGATCTGATCACATTGAGTTACAGACACCGTTGTGGCTTTTTCACACACGCATGTACGCCACGTCGAATTATGCGTCGTGACATGGCCTGGTTTCACCGCACGGAATGTCGCCTGGGGCGTTTGTCCGCGGCGCGCTGCGACGCCATCTGCCTCGGCCGCTTGACGCCTCAGGCATTATTCGATGTGGGTTCAGTGGCGCTCGGGTAGTGCGTTCAACCACTCATTTGCGCCGCTGTGGCGGAACTGCTCCTAGCTCAAACTCGAACGCCGCGTTTTCTGCGTGGCGCCCCCGAGCTGACGACGATTGCGCCGCGCACCAGCCCGCGGAACGCGGCGGCGCCTGGATCGCTGTGCGTTCGCTCGTGCCAGCACAGCGCCATGCCGACCGCATGCTTAGGAATCGGCCCGCTGAGCGCGACCAGACCGAGCGCGTGCCCCTGCGCCTGGAGGAGCGAGCGGGGCAACGTTGCCACGAAGTCGGTGGCGGCCGCGACCGAAGCAGCGGCAGCAAATGTCGGTACGGTCATGACGACGCTGCGCGGCAGGCGCGCGTGCGCATAGCTCTTTGTGAGCGGGTCACGGAAACCCCTGCCAGGCGCCACTTCCACGCCCACGTGGTTTAGCGAGCTCAGGCGTTCTCTGGATAGCGTGCGGTGCGATTCCGGATGATCGCCGCGCGCGAGCAACAATAGCGGCTCATCATACAGCGTGTCAGCGTGGATGCCGGGGCCGGTGGCGCGCACGCCAAAGTGCAAATCGATTTCGCCGGACCCGAGATCGCCGAGCGTCAACAAGGACTCGATGCCGACCACGCGCAGCCGAGCGAGCGGCATGGCCTGGGACAGCATGGCGGCAATTGAGGGCAGCCAGGCGATTTGACCGGCATCGGCCATGGCCAGCGTGAACGTGCGCGTGCACGTCGCCGCATCGAACGGCCGGCGCGTAACGACGCGCTCGAGCTCACCCAGCGCCCGAGCCAAGGCCGGCGCTAGTTCCTCCGCGCGCGGCGTGGGCACGATGCCGCGGCCGCGCCGCGTGACCAGCGGGTCGCCGAGCGCCGTGCGCAGCTTGGCCAAGCCGTTACTGATCGCAGAGGGCGTGACGTGCAGCCGTTGAGCCGCCTGCGCGACGCTGCGCTCGCGCAGCACCGTATCGAGTACTAGCAGCAGGTTGAGGTCGAGTGATGAAAGGCTCACCAGCGCTGAGGTTACTCCTCATTAAAGATCACTACCAGTGTTCTCAGCTCCGCCCCACACTGGGCCCATGAATGATTCATCGCATTTCGGCGCACCGCCTCGACACGTCCCGGTCCTCGATTCGTCGCTCGCGTACCGGGAGGCCGGGGCGGGCACTCCGCTGATATTCCTGCACGGCAACCCCCTGCCGTCGCGGGTGTGGCGCCAGGTGTTGCCTGCGGTGGCCGAGCACGCCCGTTGCTTGGCGCCGGATCTGATTGGCATGGGCGACTCTGGCAAGCCCGATATCGCCTACCGTTTCTCGGACCACGCCCGTTACCTCGACGCCTGGTTCGACGCGCTCGATCTCCGGGATGTGGTGCTGGTCGGTTACGACTGGGGCGGCGCGCTCGCCATGGACTGGGCGGCGCGTCACCCAGAGCGCGTGCGAGGCCTGGTCGCGTTCGAGACCTTCCTTCGTCCCATGCTTTGGAGCGAATGGACGCCGGCAGGTGCCGAGCTGTTTCGCGCCCTCCGTACGCCGGGGGTCGGTGAAAAAATGGTGCTCGAAACCAACCAATTCTTGGCTCGTTCGCTCCAGAACGGCGTGCGTCGCGGTCTGAGTGAGACCGAGGCCTCCGCCTACCTTGCGCTCTACGCCGGGCCCGCGGCCCGCCGCCCCATCCTGCAATGGACGCGCGAAATCCCGATTGAAGGCGAGCCCGCCGACGTTCACGCGCTTGTTTTGCGCTACGACGCCTGGCTCGCAACGAGCGCCGTGCCCAAGCTACTGCTGAGCTTCGAGCGGCCCGCCGAGCTCCAGCCATCGCCCACGGGCTCAGCTGCCGTGATCGAGTGGGCGCGCGAGCATGCCGCGGCGCTCGAGGTGGCCGAGCTGCCCCTGGCCGGCCATCACGCCCCGGAGGACGTGCCGCACGAGATCAGCGCGACGATCATCGCTTGGCTCGCGCGACACGCGCTGTGATGGTCAGCTCTTGTCCGGCGCGTCCGGTTCGCCGTTTCGCGTGAGCATTCGCTGCAGTGTTTTGCGTTCGATCTTCAAGATCCTGGCAGCCGCGCTCTTGTTGCCCGCGACCGATTCCAGAACGCGCCGAACGTACATCTGCTCGAGTTGCTCGAGCGAAACGAGCTCAGCCGGGTCGTCAGAGCCGAGCACCACGTGATTGCTCTTGAACGCGCGGACCTTGTCCGGCAAGTCATCGACTTCGATCGCGCTGAAGGATGCCAAGGCGACGGCTCGTTCGACGCAGTTTTGTAGCTCGCGCACATTCCCGGGCCAGGAGTAGGCCATCAACTTAGCCGCGGCCTCGGCAGAAAAGCCGACTACGGCCTTGTTCGCGCGAGCGGCGATCCGCTCCAAAAATGCCTGCGCCAATAGCAGCACGTCACCCGCGCGCGCGCGGAGCGGTGGCAGCGCGACCTGAATCACATTGATGCGGAAGTACAGGTCCTCGCGGAAGCGGTGCTCCTCCACCATCGTTTCCAAGTCACGGTTGGTTGCGGCCACTACGCGCGCGTCGAATGGAATCTCCACGGTGCCGCCGACCGGGCGAATCACGCGCTCCTGCAGGGCGCGAAGCAACTTGGGTTGAAGCCCGAGCGGCAACTCACCGACTTCGTCGAGAAATAACACTCCGCCTCGCGCGGTCTCGAACAAGCCGGCTTTCGCGCTGCGCGCGTCGGTGAAGGCCCCCTTGACGTGGCCAAAGAGCTCGCTTTCCAGCAAGTTCTCCGGCATCGCTGCGCAGTTGATGGCCACGAGCGGCCCCTTGGCTCGGGGGCCCTGGTTGTGGATGGCGCGCGCGACCAGCTCCTTGCCCGTGCCGCTCTCGCCGGTAACGAGGATGGGGGCGTCGGACTGGGCGACCTTGGCGAGTAGGCCATACAGGTGGGTCATCGCCGGGCTTGCGCCGATGATTTCGTCGAAACGCTGCGTGTCTGCGACAGCGCGCTTCAGGCGCCGCAGCTCGTCGTGGAGGCCGGCCAGGCGAATGCCGCGTTCCAGCGCCAAAACCAGCTGTTCGATTTCGAACGGCTTGGGGATGAAGTCATAAGCTCCGGCCCGGATTGCCGCGATGGCGGCGTCCATAGAACCAAACGCGGTGATCAAGATTACCGGTACCGTCGAGCGCACATCCAGCAAGCGCCGACAGAGCTCCACACCGCCCATGCCTTTCATGTTGACGTCGGTGACTACCGCGTCGAAGTGTTGAAGCCCAA
The DNA here is from genome assembly GCA_037200885.1 of Pseudomonadota bacterium. Classification (GTDB taxonomy): domain Bacteria; phylum Myxococcota_A; class Polyangia; order Polyangiales; family Polyangiaceae; genus PMG-095. Next base: position 136,697 of record JBBCIN010000002.1, on the reverse strand, counting down.
AGATCTCGAGTGCGAGTTGCGGTGAAGTCTCCGTGACCACTTCGAAGTCGCGCGTCGTGAGCCGCGCCTGCAGCATGGCGCACATACCTGGGTCATCGTCGACCAACAAAATTCGTGGCTTCACGGTGTATTCGCCTTCGGAAGAAAGACCGAGAACGTGCTGCCTTGGCCGATGCTACTCTCGACCGAAATCCAACCGCCATGGTCTTCCACGATTCCATACACCACCGACAGTCCGAGGCCAGTGCCGTCACCGGGCTCCTTGGTGCTGAAAAATGGCTCGAAGATGTGGGGCAACACCTCCGAGGCGATGCCTGGCCCGCGGTCGGCCACGTTCAGCCGAACGAACTCGGTTGGCGAATCGCTGGGTCTTTTGGCTGGAGTCACGCGCTCGACAGCCGCGCTGATCTCGACGACGCCGCCCGCGCCCTGCGCCTGAATCGCATTCGATAGCAGGTTGGTCATCACTTGCTGCAGACTATCCTGATCGATCGTCGCGTGACAGTCGTTCGGAAGCTCGGTCGACAGCCGAACCTGCGCGCTCTCCGCCATCGGCTCGAACAGCGCGATGCAGCGCATCACCGTGTCGCTCACGTCAGAGGCCTCGCCTTCGGGACCCTTGCGACGGGCGAAGCCGAGCAATGAGCGGACGATCCTGGACATGCGCTTGGTTTCGCCGTTGATGATCGTCGCGCTGTCGATGACTTGCGGCCCTCGAACTTCGCCGTTCGCGATCATTTCGGCGTGCCCGGAGACGATGCTGAGCGGAGTACCGAGCTCATGGGCCACCCCCGCCGCCAATTTGCCCACTGTTGAAAGCCGGTCTGCGTGACGGAGTTGCTCGATTGCCGCGTGTCGCGCTTGAGCTTCGGCAGCAAGCTCCAACTTTGCGCGAGCGAGCGCGTCACACATGGCATTCATTTCGAAAGCGAGGCTTTGGAACTCGTCGTTGCGTTCCAACACCAGGGGCGAAGAAAAGTCGCCGTTGCCGGTTCTTCTGGCCTTATCGATGAGCATGCGGACCGGGGTCGCCACGAGCCAGCGACCCAGCACCACCGCGAGAACTCCGCAGCAAGACATGACGAAAGCCAAGCTGAAAGTGGCATGCAAGATGCTTGCTTCAACGTAGCGCTCACGCTCGCTGAGCGATTCGCTCACCAAGAGCGAAGCCGTGCGGTCGCCGCTACGCAAGGGAAAGAACGAGAGCAGCTGCCCGCCAATGACGTCCTGTAGCTCGCGGCCGGCGAGGGCTCGCGCGACGTCATTCTTTGGAATTTCGTTTCGACCCGCCCCCGCGCCACTCAGCCAGGTCAAAGCGATGCCGGGACCCGCGGTCTTGCCCGCGACCTCGAGCAGGTGCTGCGCTGCGGCTTGGCCCTGATGCTGCCAAGTCTCGCTCAGGTCAGCAGCGAGGGCCCGGCCGATGAAGCGATGGTCGCGCTGCATGTCGGCGTCGAATGCGGCAGACTGATGTTGGACACGCAACGCGCCGCGCGCGGCCAAGAGCACCGTGATGCAGAGCATGAACCACAGACTGAGCCTCGGGGCGAGCTTCATATGCTGGGCTCCATGCATGGTTTCTTATCACGCCGTATTGCTCTGAGCTTCTCGCGGGAACGTCGCGCGCCTGCTGGGTTGTTTTGACCCAGCGGGTAGAATCGACCCAGAGGACTGTCCGTAGCTCGTCTAAAATAGGTATACGCAAAGCCGGATCGGCGAGCAGCCGTTGCTGCGTCGCCCAGCGGGATTGCAAAATGCGGGCACGATGCATGCATCGTGATTCTAGTGCTCGGTCGCATGATCCGAAAGGAGGCTGTAATGATCAGCCAGGATGAGGAAATTTGCCGAAGAGTGCTACTGGCACTCAACGCCGACAGCAGCGTAGAGAACACGGGACTGTCGGTTCAGGTGGATCAGGGAGTGCTGACGCTGGGCGGCATTGCGAGCAGCTGGACCGCAAGGCTTGCCGCAGAACGGGCGTCACATGGAGTCGCGGGAGTACTCGACGTGGCCAACGAGATCGAGGTCAACGTGGCTCGAGGTCCCGCGCCCGACGATGCCAACATCGCGCGAGCGGTCCGAAATGCGCTCGAGTGGAAGGTGCTCGTACCCGACTCGAGAATTCACTCCACGGTCACGCATGGGCACGTACGCCTGACGGGCGATGTGGACTATTGGTCGGAGCGGGAGGACGCCGCACGGACGATCCGCGATATTGTGGGAGTCCGTGAGGTGGTGAACGAAATCGCGATCAAACCGACTCACCCGGCTTCACACGAGGTGAAGAAGGCGATTGAAGACGCGCTTCTCCGCTACGCGGCCCAAGAAGCCAACCGGCTCCGACTCGAGGTGCACGGCGGGAAAGTGACGCTGTTTGGCGCGGTGAGCTCACCGGACCAGTGGCAATTGGTGTTGCACGTGGCGCGGACGACGCCTGGGGTTCGCGTAGTCGATGATCACCTCGTCGTCGAGCAACGCTATTAGTTGGAAGATCGAGTCGTTGGAAGATCGAGCGCGCGTCGGCCGCTGAACGCGCTTTCGATCAGAGGGCGAGGTCTCCCAGAAAATATTGGCTGGCGTCCTGCAGATCGCCGAGCTTGAAGGGCTTGTCCAAAACCATCACGTCGAGTTGGTGGGCGCGGCGTCGGAGCTCTTCATCGGGAAATGCCGTCATCGTGATGACTGGAGTCGAATACCCGACTTCGCGTAGTCGTGCGATTGCTTCGAGCCCGGTGATGCCCGGCATTCGGACGTCGGTGACGATCAAATCGAAGGCGTCTCGCGGAAATCGCCTCACGCTGGCACGCGCCAACGCATCGACCATCTGAACTCCGTTCGACACGCTCACCACTTCATGTCCCTGCGCTCGAAGCAGCAAAGTAACCAGTTCGCGTAAGTCGTCATCGTCTTCCGCGACGAGCACCCTGGCTCGAGGGTGCGTTCGGGCTTTGCTATTCAGCGATTTCTGCTCGGCGGTGGATTGTTCCATGGCTTCATCCCGGGTTAGGTCGTATGCCGAAGTGCTCGAGGCTCAAGAGTGACCGTTCGTTGGCGCGCCGGGCTCCCACGGCGGAGAGCGGAACGCATGCGGCGCGGGCAGCCCCTCGTCTGCGGCGGTGAGTAGATGCCGTGCCGTCCTGACCAGCACCTGCAAAGGAAACGGTTTCGCGATCAGGGTGATGCCTAGCTTTTCCGCTTCGATGCGCACCAACGTATTCGGAAATGCGGTCATCAGAATCGCCGGTAGATCCCAGTGGTCTGCGCGTAACCGTCGCATCGCGTCCAAGCCGGTCAGCTGGGGCATGCGCAGGTCGGCAATGATCAGGTCGACGCCCGGTGCAGGCGATGTTTCCAGCGAGAGTTGTTCGAGTGCTCGCATGAGCTCGACGCCAGTGCCGACGGTGTGCACTTCGAACCCTTCTTCGCTCAGCCGCAGGCAGAGCAGTTCGAGCATCGCCGAATCGTCGTCGGCCAACAGAATGCTCTTGCACGCCGCATCACGCGGCAGGGCGGAATCTGGAGCAAAGTAGTTTCGATCAGTCTCAATGGCGCTGGACATGGCAAGCTCTCTTTCGGGAAAGCACTCGGGCTGTTCGACTCAGGTGAGTCACGATGACTCGATGACGATCAGGCCACACTTCCCACGTCGAACTCAGGGCGCCTAGGACCCCGCCAAGGCAATAGCGAGCCAGACGAGCAGACCGAGGGTGGCGACTACGAGAAGGATCCCGACGAAGCTCTTTCCGCCTTCGGTGAGACCGACCAATTCATCCGGGCCCTCAGGCAAATCGAGCTCATGGGCCGAGTGGATCTTGTGTGCGCGAGTAGACATTGCGATTCTCCTTGTTGGCTCGACGCCCGAGCCTAGGCAGATTGCCGCGTTGCATTCGTCGTGCCGGGGTGCGAGCTACGCGCTCCCGGCACGATCAGGGATTGCCGGTAGAGTCGGTGATATCGGCCGGAGTGGTGCTCAGTGTTCCCCCCACGAGGCCTGGTTCAACGGGCGTGAGCCCAAAGCCGAGTCGAGAGACCCACGGTTCTAGAACCGTGAAAGCCGTCGCAAGTGACAGCGCGGTGGGTGCATCTCCGTTGCTCGAGGCAGCCTGCTCGAGGCTAGATTCGGCAAGTCCGTCGTCGTCGGACGAACTCGGCTCCGGCGGTTCGAACAGGCGCAATGTCGCCAACCTAACATCGCCCCAGCGGCCGTCCGAGGACACAGCGCTAGCCGCTGTTTGGGCTCCGCTCGGTCGGCGCCCCGACGGTCGTGCGGAAACGGCACGCAGCTGCAGCTGCGGGTGCCAAGCGAACGTCGTTCCGAGTGAGGCCGTGCGCTTCAGAGTCAGCCCGATACGGAGCAGCGGGTGCATTCCCAGCTGCCGGGGCGCCTCGAGACGTAAGTGGGCGAACCGAGGCACGCCACTCGTTGCCGCGCGCGTATGCCGCGTGGGCCGAAATGGGGGCCCAAGAACGACCGCGCGCACGCTCTCGCTGGGCGATTGGGCACTCTGGGCGGGTGTTTGGGCGAGGGAGCTGGGTGCATACAGAAGCATCCCAATCAGTGCCGTGGCTGCGACCAGGCCGGGCGCCATGCCCGCGCGTAGCAGTGATTGCGTTTGCTGCATGGGCTCTACGTTGCATCGCCCGTGCCATCCATCTCGAGTCGCTTCTGACGCAACGGCGCTGATTGGCACGTGCGATGCAGATGCAGATGGTGAATTGTCGGAGGAACCTCATGAACATCAAGCCCTACGTCATACTGGTCGGAATCGACTTTTCAATGCTCGCGGATCGCGCGCTCGAAGAGGGGTTGGGGCTGGCCTCGCAACGGCAGAACTCCGAGCTTCACGCGCTCTGGGTGGTGCCGAGTTCGAGCATGGACGCGTTCTATGCAACGCGTGGCTATGCGCCGCTTTTTCCACAAGCATCGATCGATGAAGCCGCGCAGCGCTTGCACGCCCACGTACAACTCGAGCTCGAGAAGTTTCGCGCCAAACATCCCGAAGGCGACTCGGGGTTTCGCGTGGTTTCGCATGTCAGGTTCGATTCCCCCGCGCGTAGCCTCGCGCAGGTGGCTTCGGAGCTCGCCGCTGATCTGATCATCGTCGGCACCCACAACCGCAAAGGCTTGGAGCGCTTGCTCGTCGGATCAGTCGCTGAGTGCACAGTGCGTTACGCGCACTGTCCGATATTAGTCATCCCGCCCGAGGCTCGCATCGATGACGAGTTGAAGATCGCGACGCTGGAACCTGCAGTCAGCCGATCGCATTCAGCGGCGCCGCCGTGGCAAGGTTGAGCTCGCCTTGGCACACGTTGCCGTGAGGCAATGGCATCATCGAGCTGCGCATTGCCCAACTCGATGACGCTATCGATACTAGAGCGCAGGTCGCGTCGGGGGGCCGGCGACGATCGTGTCGAGGGGCAGGACGACGTCGTTCGCCGTCGCGCTGTCTGTCCCTGTCCGACCTTCTGCTTGGCGCGTTGAGGCAGCTGCTGCTTCGCTTACCGAAGAAGGCGCCGTCGTGGGCGTCGTCTCTTGGTCCGCGTCATAGGCGTGTAGTTCCCGATAGTATTGGTTGACGCCGTTGCCCGGTTGGCTGAACGCAAATAGCGCGAATGGCGCGGCCAGGGCGGGAATCGCGAGCAACAATCCCATTGGCATTCCGTACCGCAGGTATCGATTGGACATGGCTAGACTCCTCTGAGCACGACGATGATTCGTCTTCCTCGGCTCGGATGCCTTTGCATCCGTGAGTCGGTCTCGACTATTGGTAAGCAGGGACCGTGCCAGGCGCAAGAGGCCGAGCTATCGCCGCGCGCGACCTCGACTCGTCCACTGGGTAGAATTTAGCCGTTGCCTCGGATCTACCCTGTCGCCCGGGAAGCGCCTTTTTCCTTGGGCGGCGCTGCGATGACCGAAAGCCGCGCACGCCGCTGACGATGCTCGGCCATGATGAGAACATGGACGCATGGACGGAACTGGGGGCGGAGGACGACGCCCTGAGCGAGCGGATAGCGCAAACCGATTGGCACACGCTTGGTGTCGAACTCGACGCGCAGGGCTGGGCGGTGTTGCCTCGCCTGATTTCGGTGGCCGAGTGCATAGCCGTGACCGCACTGTACGATCGCGACGAAGCGTTCCGCAGTCGCGTGATCATGGCGCGGCATGGCTACGGCAGCGGCGAGTATCGCTATTTCTCGTATCCGCTGCCGAGCTTGGTGCAAAGCCTTCGTTCCGAACTTTACCCGCGCCTAATGACGACCGCCAATGCTTGGCACGAGCGCCTGGGACTCGAGCCGCGCTTCAGCGGCAGCCATGAGGAGTTTCTGGCGCGTTGTCACGAGGCTGGCCAAGTGCGACCGACGCCGCTCTTATTGCGCTACGCCGCAGGCGACTACAACTGTCTGCATCAAGATTTGTATGGGGAGCACGTGTTCCCGCTTCAGGTTGCACTGCTGCTCTCCGCGCCGGGTCGCGACTTTGCGGGCGGCGAGTTTTTGCTCACCGAGCAGCGACCGCGCGCGCAATCGCGCGGCACGGTCGTGCCGCTCGCGCAGGGCGACGCGCTGGTTTTCTCCGTGCGACACCGACCGGTGCGCGGCGTGCGCGGTGACCATCGGGTGACGATGCGACATGGCGTGAGCCAGGTCCTGAGCGGAAGTCGACACACCTTGGGGATCATTTTTCATGACGCGGCGTGAACTCTGCGCAGGTCCTGTGCCGGCAGATCCCAATCATCGAGCGCGGAGCAGCGGCGGCATCGCGCCCCCGATCGCGCGGACGCTCGGCGCCGTGCGTTCGCACGGCATTTCCGGCAACAGCGCGCCTCGCGAGGTGCGACGCTGGATCGCGATCGCCCATTCTGGCAAACGCCCTGGGTCTCTGACGTCAGAGAGTCGCGGGCCGCTTGGGTGACAAGAGCTCGACCGTGACGAACGCGGCCGGCGTGAGATAGGCGAAGGTGACCCAGCACCACATCAGAGCTGCCGCGCGTTGCTGATCTTCGAGCGGTGAGAGGCCGTTTAGCATGGGGCAGTTGGGGCTCATGGCGCCGTAGTGCGAGTAGACGACGCGACCGCAGAACGCCAGAAGGGCTGAAAGCCCGTCGCAGGGCAACGTGGCTAGGAAGAGATAAAGCGGGATCGACCACGGCGGCCAAGCCGACGCGCTTGGCCAGGGCTGGATCACCGGCAGCCAAAATAGCAGCCCCGCTAGCAGAAAGGTCACGTGCTGGAGACCATGCCAGCGCATGCCAAACGCGAACACGCTGGGCACGTGCCAAAACAACACCACGGAGGTACCGACGAACCAGCACAGGGCAGGGTGAGGCGAAGGCAGATGACGGACGAGCATGGCGCGCGGTCGCCCGGCCGCGAGTACGTGGATCGGCTCTGCCCAGAGCACCAGCGGCGCGCCGACGGTCATGATCAGCAGGTGCTGGATCATGTGGCCAGTGAGGTGGCCTAGATCCAGCTGCGCGATGGGGGAGGCCATGGCGACCCAGAGTGCAAGCAAGCCGACCAAAAACGCGGCGAGACGGCCCATGGAGGGTCGACCGCGCGCGCCGTGCAGGCTGCGAAAGCGCCAGCCGTATGCCGCGGCCGCCAGCAAGATTGCGAAATCGGTGGCGAGTGTCACGGTCTTTCGCCGAGAAGCGCGGCTCGCGAAGCGTCGCGAGCCGGCACTTGTTGCGCCGGGTGGAGCGTTTCCATGTACGCGACCAGGGCGGTCGTCTCGGCGGAGGAGAGGTTTTTGCCGTAGGCCGGCATGTTGCCACCGCCTTGGATGACTTGACGCACCAGCTGGTCGGGATTGAGCCGCACGGCTACCGCGTCGAGCGCGGGGCCGCGTTGGCCTCCGGTTTCGCCGAGCGCGTGACAGTTGTGACACTGCTTCGACTTGAACACGAGCACGCCTTGTCGCTCGAGCGCAGTGCGACCGTGCAGGAATGCGGTTGGCACGGGTTCCCCGCTCCAGGCGTCCATCCTCGGGCTCCAGGGGGTGTGCAGCCCCAATTGCTCGAGTGAGCCGAGGGCGCCGACCAAGAACATGATCGAAAGCACCGCGATCGGCCGCTTGCGCCAGCTCTTCTCTCCCTCACCGGAGATGAACGGCAACAAGACCAAAAAGACCAAACCGATCGCGGGCCCGATCAGCAAGATTGGAGTCTCGGCGGCCGGCGGCAGGTAGGACAGCAGCGCGTAAAGCCAAAGGAACGGCAAGTCCGGTCGCGGCGCGGTTTGGATGATGGTCGGATCGGGCTTGCCGGAGGGGCCAAACGGGCCGACGAAGAACGCGACGGCGGCAATGGCAAGCAAGATCGCGCCGGAGAATACGATGTCTTTCGTGACGGCCCCAGGGACGAATGGCACGCCGTCGCGCTGGGTGAGCTCGTGATACTCCTCGAGATAAGTCGCGCGCTTGACGACGCGCCCCGGCATCGGCCAATCATTGATGCCGAGCTTGAGCACGAGCAGCAGGTGCACGCCGACGAAAGCAATCAAGAGCCCGGGTATCACGAACACGTGCAACGCGAAGAATCGCGAAAGCGTGCTGGCTGCGATGATGGGACCGCCCAACATCAGCTTGACGAGCGGAGCCCCGATCAACGGCACTCGGCTCGCGATCGATGCGCCGATACCGAGGCCCCAATAGGCGTCTTGATCGAAGCGCAGGATCTGCCCGGTGAATGCCATGCCCAGCGTGACCAGCAGCAAGAGCACACCGACTAGCCAGGTGAGCTCGCGCGGGTACTTGTGCGCCCCGAATAGGAACACTTGGACCATGTGGATCAGGACGATGGCGACCATGAAGTTCGAGCCCCAACCGTGGAGCGCTCGAATGAACCAACCCGCGCTCACCTCGTGGTTGATGGTTTGAAGTCCACGGTAGGCTTCACTCGCCGACGGAACGTAGAGCAGCCCGAGCAGGATACCGGTCACCAGCTGCAGCAGAAAGACGGTCAGCGCTGCGCTGCCGAAGACGTAAAACCAGCTCGCCGTGCGCCGCGGCACCGGGTGCTGCACGGTCGCGAGCAGCGTCGTTTTGAGCTGGAGACGGGCATCGAGCCACCCGCCTACGCGCGCCATCACACGCACGGTAGCCTGCGCTTGCCGTCGGCTGTCGCCAGCACGCCCGGTGTCGGCAGCTCTTCCGCTCGAATCGAGAGCACGTCGCCGGTGACGCGGTAGGGGTACTCGAAGAGCCCGCGTTCAGGAGGGCCAGAGGCGCGGGAGCCGTCCGCATAGTACGCGCCGCCGTGGCATGGACACAGAAACAAGTTGGACTCCGGAAACCAGCGCACTGGACAGCCGAGGTGCGCGCAGTTGATGGCGAAGACCTGAAACGTGCTCGCGTCGATGCGACGCACCCAACAAGGGAGGTTCGCCGTGTCGCCGTCGGAAGGCTTGACGACGGGGTTCCTGAAGGACGCGAGGCGGGTCTCACCGACCGGGAAACTGTCGATGGTACCGAGTGCAATCCAGTTATCCGCTTGCGGATCGCGCCTGGTCGCGGGCGACAACAAATAACGAAAGACTGGCACGGCCAGGAGCGCGCCGACAACTGCGTTCAAAGTCAGTGCAAGCTTGAGAAACGTGCGTTTGGAGCTGGATTCGCTCGCGTTCATGGCTTCCTCATTTCCCGCTGGGCGAGGCGGTTGGGTTGACCGGACAGTGGCTGGCGATGGCTCGAGAGCCAGGCTACCGTGTCTGAAACGTCGACGCTCGACATCGGCGTCGCGCCGTTCGCGCGAAAGTCTGGGCAACCCAGATCGGCGCGGCCGGCCAGGATATGGGTCCGGAGAGCCTGCTCGCTCACGAGCTCCAAAAACGAGCCCTCGACGATCGAGCCGATGCCCTGCTTGCCTTTGCCGTCCACGCCGTGGCACGCGGCGCAGCGCTGGCCAAAGACATGACCGCCGCGCTGCCAGTCGCCGGACTCTGTCGACGCGTAGGGCGGCGCGTCGCCCGTGGGTTTCTGACCGCTGGGTGCCCAAGCGCGAATGCCGGCCACGAGGGCCGCGACCTGCGCGTCCTTCAGCATGCCCCCCGCGCTTTCCGCGAAGGCGGGCATGGTGGTCCCCGGTCGTCCTTCGGCGACGACGTGCGCGATCGCTTCGTCCGGCGCGATCGCGAGGTATCCGGGCGACGAAAGGCCAATTGCGGGGCCGCCCTTGCCCCGGGCGCCGTGGCAGCCGGCGCAATTGGTCGAGTACAATTCGCCGAAGCTCACGATCGTGCGCGGATCGGGCTCCTCCTGAGCGATTTGGGGCTGCCCAGGGGCCTCACCGAGCGCGTTGCAGGCGGCGAGCCACAGCCCGAGCGCGATGAGCAATGGCGACACGCCATTGGAGCTATCGATCCGAGCCATGGGCGCCTCCCTCGTCAGAAGATGATGCGCGCAAGCCAGTCGCCTCGACTCCAGCCCGCACGGCAAAGGGCAGCGGCTGATCGGTAAGAACGCGCTGTCTGCGTGAAGCCACGAAACCCGCAACGAGGCCGAAGCCGAGCTGCGACAAAGCAAACCAGCCCCAATCGATGCGTCCTGCGAGCGTGGGGTTGATCAGCCACAGCGTGGAGTGCAAAAGGCCGGTCCACAAAATTGGTGCAATCAATCCTCCGAGCAGGATTGGGCGCCGGTGCAACATCGGTAACGTTGCGCCGTACAGCACGCCTACGAGGACCGAAGCGAACGCGTGAATCACGAACGCAATCGCGAAAGCCTTGAGGTGGAAGCTCGAGATCTGCGCCTCGGTCGCGCCGGGAAAGAAGCCAGCCGCGAGCAGATTGATCGGGTACCAAACGCCGTGCCCGCTCACCACGCCGTAGAGCACCGCAAGTGCTGCCATGGCGAACCCGCCGGCAATGCCGCCGCGGATCCCCGCCGTCACCGGGTAGAACTCGAGCGGCAGGTTTGCGCGCACCAGGCCGGAGGCGACCGCCACCTGCTCGATCTCGGGTCGGCTGGTGTGAACGGTTACGATCACGCTCTCGGGCACGACGTACTCGTGCACGGGGTGAGGGAACACTTGCTTGAACCAGTCGACGCCTCCAGCCACTGCCAACACCGCGCCCACGACGCCCAGGATGGCGTGTGTGGCCATGCCCGCGAAAATCAGCGCCACACCGAAGGCGAGCACCAGCGGTCCCGCGGTGGGAGCGGGCAGGGCGATCGAGGACGCCGGATCGCGATCGAGATTGGAAGTTGGGAGCGCGGATGGTTCCATCTCTAGCGTCCGATCAGGTAGACCAAGCTGAAAACGACCAGCCACACCGCATCGACGAAATGCCAGTACAGCGAGATCACCGCGAGCTTGCTGGCCTGTTCGCGCGTGACCTGACCGAGCGCCGAAAAAATCGCGACGCCGCCGATCACCAATAACCCCACGGTGACGTGAAAGCCGTGCAGCCCAACCAGCGAGTAGAACGTGGTTCCAAATAGGTTCGTGCTGATGCAGAGTCCCTCATCGACGATCAGGTGGTGCCACTCGAGCGCAGTGCCCGTCAGAAACGTTGCACCGAGCAAGAACGTGACCAGCCACCAGAGTTTGAAGCGAGCGATGCGGTCGCGCTCCAGACTGATCAGCGAAAGCTCCATGGTCCAGCTGCTCGAAAGCAAGCAAGCGCTAATGAAAAGGGGTGGCGACAGGACCGCAGCCGTCGGTCCACTCAGGCTTTTGCCGATGTAGAAGGCGTAGGCAACGATGAAGATGGTAAAGATGGCAAGCTCGGCGAAAATCAGCACAAACATACCCACGCGCCCAGCTGACGGTAGCTTCCACTCGGCGTCTTCCGCGGTGATCAACGACTGTTCCACTGGCTCTCTCCTGCGAACGGGTCGCCTCACTCGTACTTCCAATCCGGATCTTCGGGATGTTTGAGATCCCAAAGCGGGCGCCGGCTCCTGACGACGGGCAGCGTCGCGAAGTTGTAGGGGGGCGGCGGCGAGCTGGTCGACCATTCGAGCGTCCAGGCGTCCCAAGGGTCGTTGCCCGCTCTCGCTCCGCTCTTTGCCGAGCGCAGCACGTTCCAAACGAACACCAGCACCGCTAAGGCCTGCACCAGGGCGCCGACGCCGACGATCAAGTTCCAGACGTCCCAGCCGCGACCGGGCTCGTAGGTGTAGATGCGACGCGGCATGCCCAGAAAGCCCGGGATGTGCATGAAATCGAAGGTGAGGTGGAAGCCTGCCACGAACAGCCAGAAATGCAGCTTGGCGAGCCCTTCGCTGTACACCCTGCCGACGACTTTGGGGAACCAGTAATAGAACGCTGCGAAGATCCCGAAGAAGATGCCGCCGAGGATCACGTAGTGAAAATGCGCGACCACGAAGTAGGAGTTGCCGAGCTGCCAAGTGAGCGGCGCGGAAGCCAGCATCACGCCCGTGAGGCCCGCGATCAAGAACTGGAACAGAAACGCGATCGCAAACAGCATCGGTGCCTTGAAGACGATTTTGCCGCCCCAGATCGTCGCTAGCCAGTTGAAGATCTTGATGCCGGTCGGTACCGCAATGGCCATCGTGGTGAGCACGAAGAAGGTGTTCGCCGATGCGCCCATGCCTATCGTGAACATATGATGTGCCCAAACACTCATACTGATGAACGCGATCACCACGCTGGCCGCGACCATGACGGGATAACCGAACATGGCTTTGCGCGAAAATACCGGCACGATCTCCGAGATGAAGGCGAAGGTCGGAATGATCAGCACGTACACTTCCGGGTGGCCAAAGACCCAGAAGAAGTGCATCCAAAGCACGGCGGACCCGCCGGCTTGGGTGTCGAAGAAGTGACCGCCTAGGTAGCGGTCGACCATGAGCATCATTTGTGCGGCCGTCAGCGGCCCGATGGCCAAGATGGCCAAGAGCGCCATGATGGCGCTGAGCCAGGCGAATAGCGGCATCTTGCCGAGCGTCATGCCCTTGCAACGCAGGCACAGCACCGTGGCAATCACGTTGATCGAAGTGAAGATCGTGCCGAACCCCGAGACGAGCAGAGAGAGTGTCCAGTAATCGCTGCTGTGACCACGGGTGAAGGCCTTGGTGGTGAGCGGCGCGTACGCCCACCAGCCGACCTCGGGCGCGTTGCCGTCGCCGTACAGGCCCGAGCCGCCCAGGATGCTGAAGTAGAGAATCAAGCCCCCAAATGCGGTAAGCCAGAAGCTGAACGCGTTCAGGCGCGGAAAGGCCATGTCGCGCGCGCCGATCATCAGCGGTACCAAGTAATTGACGAAGCCGAACAACATCGGCATGGCCACGAAAAAGATCATGGTCGTCCCGTGCATGGTGAACAGCTGATTGAAAACGCGCGGCGACACGTAAGCGGCGAGGGGCTTGATCAGCTGCAGCCGAATCAGCGCGGCTTCGGCACCGCCGATCACCAGGAAGACCAAGGCATACAGCACGTACATGATGCCGATTCGCTTGTGGTCGACCGTCGTTGCCCATTCGGAGATGCTGTCTTTCCAGCTCGGCGCCGGCAGTGCCGCTGGTATCGCCAAATGCTCTGTCGACGAAAGGGTCATGTCGGATCCTCGCTTCAGCGCAGAGTCATTAGGTAGTCGGTCATGGCATCGAGCTCGCGCTCATCGAAGCCCATCGCGGGCATCAACGAAGCTGGCTTGAATGCGCTCGGGTCTTTGATCCACGCGCGCAGGTTCGGGCGTGTATTTGCCAGGATCCCGGCACCCAGAGTGGCGCGCGACATCAGATGCGTCAGGTCCGGCCCGAATCGTCCCATTGCCGCGGTGCCGGCAACCGTGTGGCAGTTCATGCACGCCGTGCGCTCGAACAGCGCACGACCGGGCGGCGCACCCACGTCAGTGCGCAAGCTCTGCTTCTGTTCCTCGACCCATTTCGCGAAATCGTCACGCGACTGCACGTATACGCGGAGCAGCATCTTGGCGTGCTGCGCGCCGCAGTACTGCGCGCATTGTCCTTCGTACAGGCCAGGCGTAGCCGGGTCTATCCACATCAGGTTGGGAAAGTTGGGGATCAGGTCGGTCTTTCCGGCCAGCTTTGGCACCCAGAAGCTATGAACGGTGTCGGCGGAGTAGAGGCGTAAAACCGTGGGCTTCGGCGCATTCTCGTTCGTCACTGGCACGTGCAACTCGTTGGCCGTGACGACTCCGAGGGACGGATAGCGGTACTCCCACCAGAATTGATGGCCGATGACGTCGACCTCGAGCGAACCAGACGGCGGTGACTTCTGGGTGGCAGCAATGACGCGCGCAGAAGCCAAGAACAACACCAACACGATGAGGATCGGAACGATCGTCCAGGCTAGCTCGATTTGCCGACTGCCATAGACCTGAGCTGGCTCGCGTCGATCATCGCCCCGCTTGCGAAATTTTATCACGGCGTACACGAGCAGGCCGCCAACCACGACGAAGATGGTTGCGCATATCGCGTAGATCATGAGCGAGAGATCGAAAACCCAACGCGCCGGCGTCGCGGCAGGGCTGAAGAGGTCCGTCGGGCTCATCGCGGGTGTCGTAATGCAATGGGCGTTCCCGGCTCTTGGTCACGCGCGGGCAAGCTTTGAGCAGCTGCAATTCCCTGCATTTTTGGCTCGTCGCGCTGGGCCATGCGAGCCGCGCCGCGTCCGAAGGACGGCAATTGGACAAGCCGTGACCAATGTTGGCTACCTCGGTTTCAACCGACCCAGCCGCGCGGCGTGCGGGAAGCACATGCATCGCTACGGCGAAACACCGTTCGGCATGGCGCGTGCACACCGAGCGTCGGGCTCTGCCTTGCGCATAAGGAGAAGCAACGATGAAAACACGTGCCCGAGGACTCCTCGGTTCAACCGGGGTAGTGCTAAGGGCTTCCCCATGAAAGACAGAACCCCACTCGTGATAGGCGTCCTCCTGGTCGCCGGCGTCACCGCCGCGTGCGGCGCGGCTCCGCGTCCGGCGGAGAGCTCCGCTCCGCAGCTGACGACGCCGCCAGTGACGCCAGCAGTCGCCGTCGGCGCCGAGTACGACACGACGCATGTCTACGTTACACGGGAGAATGTCGACCGCTTCTGTGACAGCTTCCTCGCCACGTTCGGAGGAGAGACCAGCAAGCAAGTCGTGGTGACGGTCACACCGACTCCGAGCGCTACGAGCTCGCAACTACTTCGCACTCCCGTGGGGATCGTCAGTCTATTCGGTTTCCGGACGCCGGTCCCTTATCCATTTGGGAGCGAGCGAACGGGGTACTTGGTCGCTGATCTGGACGTCGCCGTGCGGGCGGCAAGGACTGCGGGCGCAGATGTGTTGGTCGAGCCCTTTTCGGATCCCATCGGTCGCGATGCGGTGATTCAGTGGCCGGGCGGCGTGAACATGCAGCTCTACTGGCACTTCACCAAACCCGCGTACCCGAAGCTCGGCACTATTCCGGAGAATCGCGTCTATGTCTCAGCGGATCGTGTGTCCGCGTTCTTGGGGGGATTCCTCAGTTTTTCGCACGGGAGCGTCGTGTTGGACGACGCACATGCGCCCGGTGTCGAAATCGGGCTGCCTGGCAAGGTCTACCGCCGAGTACGTGTCGAATCGGCGTTCGGCAAGCTGACGGTCCTCGTCACCGACGGTCATCTCCCATACCCGTATGGCTACGAGTCCACAGGCTATGAAGTCACCGTGCTCGCGGACACCCTCGCGAAAGCAAAGGCGGCGGGTGTAGAGATCGTCGTGCCACCCTACTCGTCGGACGACCGTGACGCAGCGCTGCTCCATTTTCCTGGCGGGTACATTGCCGAAGTGCACGCCCAGGCAGCCAGCAGTCCGCCGACTAACCCTCAGGGCTTGTAGGCGGCCGCAGCGGCGGCGTGCGTGAATCAGCGCCACGTAGCGGCGGGTCGACCGCGCAATTGCAGCGCTCGGAACATTTGACTAGCGTCACCCGAGCATGTTTTCTTGCAGACTTTGGGGTAGGGCGTTGGCGAAGTTGGGGCTCGCGCTCGGCGTCGGGTGTGCGTCGCAGGGAGCGGGTCGGTTCGTCGTCGAGTCGATTCCCGTACCCGACGCCGTCCCGCAGTACACGACGGAGGCGCAGCCAGCTGGGGCTGTGGGAGGTCCGGGCGTCGAACGACTTCAGGCGGACGTCGCGGGCGCCCTCGTCGAGCGCGGAGACCACGCGCAAGCCGATGGCGGGTTGAGCGCGGCTGCCAGTTGGGCGCTGAGCGAGGTGAACCAGGGGCACACGGTCGACTTGGTCGCCATCGAAGCGGCTTCTCGCCATTTCGGCTTCGGCGGGATTTTGATCTCGATCGCTGTGTTTGGCATGCAGCAACAAGACACCTGGCGCGACCAGCTCGAGCGCGCGCCGAGCAACATGCCGGTCACGCGCTATGGCATTCGGGTGTCTCCCAGCGGCCGCTCCGCGGTCGTGCTCTTCGGCAGTGTCGAGCTCAGCTACAGCGCAATTCCGCGTGCGTTCGACCCCGGACAAAGCGTCAGCTTGAAGGGCCGGGTCGGCCCGCGTTTCACATTTGCTCACGTGTATTTGACCAAGCCCGATGGAACCGTCGACGAAAAGCGCATGCCGAGTCGTGCGCTCGACGCATCTTTCGCGCTCGAGTCCCCGGGGAAGTACCGATTGGAAGTGATGGGTGACGGTGCGAGCGGGCCGGTCGTGATTTCCAACGTTCCCTTGTACGTCGGTATCCCGGAGTCTGCGGCCGCCGTCATCGCCGGAGCAGTGCTGGAGCCCGAGCAAGCGGAGGCGCGCTTACTCGTGCTGTTGAATGAGGCGCGCGTCGCCGCTGGGCTGAACAAGGTCCAGCCCGATGCGGAGCTTCGCGAGATCGCCCTCGCCCACTCCACGGACATGGCCGACCACCACTTCTTCGGCCACGTCTCACCCACGAACGGAACACCGACGGATCGCCTGCGTCGGTCCGGCGTGCTCGTCTCCGCTGCTGGAGAGAACATCGCTGCGGCGTCCACGCCCGAGCTTGCGCACGAGGGACTGATGAGCAGTCCCGGACATCGCGCAAACATGTTGCGGCCCGACTGGACGCACGTCGGCATCGGAGCCAGGAAGGGCGACGACGGACTCGCGGTAACAATGGTGTTTGGACGTCGACCGAACCCCGCCGCACTGCCTGCCAGCGCTGCGCAAATCGAGTCTGCGGTTGCGGCGCTTCGCGCGAGTAAGAACTTGCCACTGGCAAGCGTCGATCCTATCTACCGCGCGGCCGCCCAAGCCGGCGCGGACGCCTATGCCAACGGCAAAGAGGAGCGCGACATTGTGAGGGCCGCCCAATCAGCTCTCGATCGAGAGGTCAATCGCTTGCACAGCGGTCGTCCCGGCGGCTGCCAGCAAGCCCTGGAGCTCTTGGAGCTGAGCACGCTCAGCGAAATTCCGGCCTTGTCTGAACCGGGGCTACGTCGCTACGGCGTCGGCGCTCACATGCGTCGAGACAGCAAGGGCGCGCGCCTGTCGACTCTGTTCATCCTCGAGGGCGTGCCGTGCAAGTGAGGTCGTTCCTTGTTTCACGCGTCGCATAGCGGCCGTGGGGCCCGACCGGGCGTGTCCGACTTCGGTCACCGCCGCCCAATAGTTGGTCAGCGTGTGCAAAAACTTCGTCACCGATCGCAGGATCTCTCGCGCTACGGCTACTCGGCCGTGGCGGCACGAGCGTTGCTTTGAGGGGCAAGGTGTTAGACGAATCGTGTACGTTGGCGGTGTCATGACGCGTGTCTCCAAATCCCAACGAAGAACGCGCGGTAGCTGGCTGCTCTTCTTGGCGCTGTTTATCTTCTGGTCCGCGAGTGCACACGGCGCGAAAAAGCGGGATCGACAGGATTACGGCGGGCCGCCGCCACCCGAGGTCGGGCCAGCGCTGCTCTGGGTGCCGCGCGTGGTGCTGTTTCCGCCCTGGCTCATCAGTGAATACGTCGTGCGCGAGCCGGTCGGCGCGTTGACTCGGGTCGCGGAGCGAGACGACTGGCCGCAGCAAGTGATTGCGTTTTTCACCTTCGGCGAGCGCCGTCAGGTCACGTTGTTTCCTTCGCTGCTTTTCGATTTTGGTCTGAAGCCGAGCGTTGGCTTCAACTTCGGTTGGAAATACTTCCTGGTCGATCCGAATACGTTGAGCGTGCATTTCGGGTTCTGGGGACCCGATTGGATCAGCACCCGCGTGATCGACGAATACCAGCTGACCAAGACGCAATCAGTGAGCTTCGAGGGGCAATTCGTGCGCCGCAAGGACCTGCCCTTTTACGGCATCGGACCGGAGAGCCCGAGCAAACCTCGCCTGCGCTATCAGGCGATGACCTCGGAGTTCGCGTTCGGCTATCGGAACGACTTCTGGCGCAGCAGCGCGCTGTCCGCTCGCGTTGGGATGCGGACGCTCAGCTTCGGGACCGGCACTTGCTGTGGCGAGCAATCGATCAACGAGGCGGTCGAGAGTGGCTCGATCCCCGCGCCTCCCGGACTGGGCGATGGCTACGTCGCCGAATTTCAGGGCCTCTCGCTGGCGTTGGATTCGCGCCGTCCGCAGCCCGAGAACGGAACGGGCGTTCGGCTCGAAGGCCACGGTGAGGCCGTGTTCGCTCCCGCGCGCGGGACACATGAACAGCGCGCCTGGGTGGGGTACGGCGGCACCGCCGGCGTCGCGCTCGACGCGGGCGGAAGCCGAGTATTCGGTCTCGGCGTCAACGCCGAATTGGTCGACGCGCTGCGCGGAACGGTACCGTTCACCGATGAGGCGTCCCTCGGTGGAAACAAACCCATGCGCGGTTACTTGCAGGGACGGCTGATCGATCGCAGCTCACTCGTGGCGCGAGCGCAATACACCTGGCCCGTCTGGTTCCTCTTGAACGGCGTCGTGCAGGCCGATGTCGGCAACGTCTTCGGCGCCCACTTCGACGGCTTCGAGCCGGATCTGCTGCGCTTGAGCACGGCCATCGGCATACGCTCGAACGGCTCGCCCGAGTCCGGTTTGGAGGTCTTGGTGGCCGGCGCCACTGACCCGTTCAACAACGGCTTTCACTACTCGTCCTTTCGCCTCGTGATTGGATCCCATCATGGCTTTTAGACCCTCGACGCTTGGCCTTGCGTGTTGGGCCTGGTGCGCGCTCTGGCTTCCCGCGTGTGCTCATGACCCTCGTGTATTTCGCCTGCGCGCGCCCGTGTTGCGCGATCAAGATCTCGACGCGGTTCGTGTCGAATGCCCGTCGAGCGACGACCCGCACGGTGTGTCAGGGGCGGCGTGCGTGCCCGAGGTGTACGAGTCCTCGTTTTCCTGGGACGCCGCCGACAACTCGGTCTTTCGGCCCGTGTCGAAGTTCTTTCAGGTCGACTCCTATGGTGAAGCCGAGAACGTCAACGCTTTCGACGAGGTCCCCGATTCGAGCTGGTTCACGAACCGAATCGGAGCCCACCCGCTTTCGCCGGACCAGGTCGCGAGCGGCTACTGTGCGGAGGGACCCGAGCTCGAGGCGGACCCGCCGGATGGAAGCTGGCTCATTGATCACGGCAAGGACAACGGCGCCAACCCCGGCTTTCGAGTGAACGTCCGGGGCCAAAAGTACCTGCTCAAGACCGATGACACCCAGGCTGAGCGCGCCACTGGGGCTGCCGCCATCGCCGCGCGTTTCTACTACGCCGCGGGCTGGTGGGCGCCGTGCGACAGCGTCGTGTACTTCAAGAGGTCAGCCCTCAAGTTAAAGCCCGGACTGACCATCAAGGCCAACACCGGACCGGCCAAACTGTTCGACGAGAGGCGCCTGGATGGGATGCTGGCTCAATCGGGGCGCCGCGGCGAACTGTATCGCGCGGTTGCGTCGCGTTGGCTCCCTGGCGTCCCGCTCGGACCGTTCACCTACGATGGCAAGCGCAGCGACGACCCCTCGGACGTGATTGCCCACGAAAACCGCAGAGATCTCCGCGGGGCACGCTTGATCGCCGCGTGGCTCAATCACTTCGATTCGCGCGAGCAGAACAGCATGTCGACCTGGATGGCGGTGAACCCCAAGGATGGGTCCAGCGGCGGCTACGTACGGCACTGGTATATCGATCTGGGCGATTGCTTTGGCAGCGAGTGGGCGCTCGATGCCATCTCCAAGCGGCTGGGTCATGCTTATCTGCTGGATTTTAGCTATATGCTCGAGGATTTCGCGACCTTTGGCGCGGTCGAGCGACCCTGGGATCGGGCCCAACGCACGCCGGGCGCGACGAACTTCGGCTACTTCAGCGAGCGTGATTTCGACCCTGAGCTGTGGCGCGGGGAATACCCGAACCCGGCGTTCGGGCGCATGACCGAGCGCGATGGCGCTTGGGCCACGCGCATCATCGCGCGCTTCACCCCGGAGGACGTCCGCGCCGCGGTCGGTGTCGGGAACTTCACGAATCCAGCGCACACCGAGTTTCTGGTGCGGGTGCTGCTCGCGCGGCAGCACCTCTTGCTCGCGCGCTATTTTTCCAAGCTCTCTCCCTTGGCCGACGTTCAGCTCAACGGTCGCCATTTCTGCGCCAAGGATCTGGCTCGCAGCACCGGGACTTTTCCAAACAACGCGTTTGCGTATCGCGCCGAGCTCCGGCGAGGCACGACCGACGCCGTGGCTGTTCACGTGCAGGCGGGAGCTCAGGGGGAAACCTGCGTGGATCTGGCTGAGTCGCGCGTCGCCGGCTCCGTCCCCGACGAGTCGCCCGAACGCTACCTGACGCTGCGGGTCCACAACGGGAATGCACCAGGACCGCTGGTCGTTCACTTCTACGACCTCGGCCCAGACCGCGGCCTACGCCTGGTCGGCATCGAGCGTCCGGGATCCTGATCTTGACTGCGCTCCAATCGTGGCAAGCTTGGGCAGGCTGGAGTCGACGGCCTTGGGTGCCGGAAAACCATGTCCTGTGTTCGTCGAGCGAGTTACCTCACTGCATGCCTGGCGGTCGGAAGTGCGGCGTGTAGCGCTGAGCCGCCCGCCGCTTCGCCCAACCGCCTGCACGGCCTCAGCGACGACAGCTTGATTTGCAAAGCGGTGACCGACCGCTTCGTCGGTATCCCCGGGGTCGAGGACGGAAGAGCGGCCACGCAGAGCAAGGCACTTCATGGCAGCTGGTGGATCCGCGGCTGCTCGGCCAAGCGCGTGGCGAACGGAATCCGCGTGCGCTTCGAAGGGCCTGGCTGGTACTTCCTCGACCGGCACGACCGCGATTTCGCGCTCCGCCAGCAGGTGACCTTCACGCTCGGCGTCGAGCTCGAGGGCGCGCCACAGTTGACGGTCGACAGCGGCGTCGCTTCGCTCCGGTTCGAGCCCACGACAACGCCCGAGGTCGAAATACACGTCACGCGCAACCTGAGCGTTCGCGCCACTTCGGCGTGGGGCTCGCTGGTCAAACTGATGCCAGTCGTCTCCGTGCGCGATCGAGTCGCGCAGCAATTGTCGGCCGTAGCCGTCAGCGCGCTGCGCGCCAAGCTGCGCGACGGCGCAACCGCAACTTACGAGCTCGCGTCGGGCCAACGCGACGTGGCGTTGGGCCAGCTCCCGGCGGGACAGACACCGGAGACCGCATTCACCGATGGTGTGCCCTGGCTCGTCAACGAACGCGTGTTCCTGCCTGCGAATGCGACGCAAGTCGTGGGCCCCATCGATCCGGGGCCCACTCGCTTGGACGCGCGTGTCGAGCAAGGCGACGGTCTTGCCTACCGCACGGTGTGTCAAGGCGACATGCCCGCCGACTACGAGGCCATCGCCAGCGGTCACCTCGATCGTCTCGCGCCGTCCGCGTTGGCCGCGCATGGCACGCTACTTGGGGTGGGTGAACACTCGGCCACGTTACGCGTCGATGGCTGCAAGTTCTTCGTCGTGTTGGCGACGCTGGGCGACGCGACGACCGTCGCCGCCTTACGGGTACGCGGGTAGTTCGGCTTTCAAGACTGATTCGCCAACCCGCGACGCGCCCATGGACCGCGTTTCCGTCGGCGCGCTCATAAATGGCACCGAAGTTCGACCATCGTCAAGGGGCCAGCCCGCGTTTCCGCGCCCGCGACTGTTGCTTGCTTGCGGTCAGGCACGCGGTTAGCATCGTCGCCTTGGGCCAGATGGTCGGAGGCTGGGGCCAAAAACGAACGCCATGATTAAGGCCCTTATTTTTGGTGCACTGACCGGCTGGCTTTCAGGGCTATTCATCACCGTGTACTTGCATCGGTCGATTACCCATCAGGCTCTGGAGTTACACCCGGCAGTTGCGCACGTGATGCGCTTTTGGCTCTGGGTCACGACGGGTACGGATTCCCGGCGCTGGGCAGCCGTGCATCGAAAACACCACGCCGCCGTCGATCGCGCGGGCGACCCACATTCTCCGGCAATCGAAGGCATTGGAGCGATTTTTTTCTTCGGGTACTACTTCTATCGTCGGGCATTTCGCGATGAGGCAATCGTCGAAAAGTATGGCTTCGGTTGCCCCAACGACGGGCTCGAACGCCAGCTGTACGGTCGCTTTCGTGCGGGCGGCCTGCTGCTCCTGCTCGCGTTCGACATCGCTTGTTTTGGTTCGGGAGCGGGGCTGGTCGCCTTCCTTGCCAATTGTTTGTGGGTGCCATTTTGGGCAATTAGTGTGATCAACGGCCTCGGTCACTTCGTCGGCTACCGCAACTACGACACGCATGATGCCAGTCGGAATTTGTGGCCGCTTGCGCTGTTGGTTGCGGGTGAAGAGCTACACAACAATCATCATCGGTGGCCCCGTTCCGCGCGTTTTTCGGCGAAGGTTTGGGAGCTCGACCCGGGCTGGCTGGTCATCCGCGGCCTCTCTGCGCTCGGTCTGGCGCATGGCGTTTGGCTACCCGAGGACCGCTTGCCGCATGGCCCCGACGCTGCCGCAGCGACGCCCGCGGCCGTCGCCGCGACTACTTTCCACGAGGACTAGCGGGCATGGAGGAAATTTCTGCGCGCCGCATGGCCGAAGCAGCGATGACGGCGCCCGCTCCGTCATCGCCGCTCACGTGGCGCAAGGTTCGCGTCCCGACCCTGATCGTTTACACGATCATCCACCTGGGCTGTGTCGCGGCGTTCTTCCTGCCTTTCGACCGACGAATTCTGATTTTATTCGCCAGTGCCTACTTGCTGAGAGGCTTTGGCCTGACGGTGGCTTACCACCGTTACTTTGCGCACCGAGCATTCAAGACCTCACGAGCGTTTCAGCTGGTCTTGGCGCTGATCGGCTCGCTCAATATGCAAGGCGGCGTCATCTGGTGGGCGGAAACTCACCGCTACCATCACGGCAATGCCGACACGCCGCGTGATTTGCATTCGCCCACTTTTCACGGGCTACTGTACTCACATTTCGGCTGGTTCTTGAACAAGGACAATGCTCGAACCCGGCTCGAGCGGATCCGCGATTTATCGCGCTTTCCCGAGCTCGTTTGGTTGAATACATACCATTACTTGCCGGCCGCCCTGTTTGCGGCGGGCATCACCTGGTCGTTTGGCGCTGCCGGTTTGGTCTGGGGCGTCTGCATTCCAATCGTCCTACTCTGGCAAATGACCCATTGGGTGCAGTCATTGAGCCACGCTTGGGGCGGCTACCGGCGCTGGCCGCTCACTCCCGACGCGAGCCGCAATCACTGGCTGCTCGGAGTCGTGACGCTGGGGGAGTTTCACAACAACCACCACGCGTTCGCCGCTTCGTCGAAGCAAGGGCATGCCTGGTGGGAGCTCGACCTCGGCTATCTGACGCTCAAAGTCCTGTCGGCCGTGAACTTGGTTTCCGATCTCCGGCTGCCTCTTTCGAAGGGTAAGGCAAATGACCTGGACCATTGAACAGCGGGATGGCGCCGTGCTCGTCAGCATGCGGTCGAACCCGGTCAACAAGATGAATGAAGCCTTCTTCGACGACCTGCACGAGGCCCTCGATCGGATCGAAGTCGAGCACCCGCGTAAACCTTTGGTGCTGACCGCGGATGGCTCGACGTTCTCCGCAGGGCTCGACTTCGAGGAGGTATTCCCGCGCTTCGAGCGCGCCAACTACGAGGAGATCGCTCGCTGGTTCGCCCGTTTTCGCGGCAGCATTTTGCGGCTGTTCGAGCTACCCCGTCGCACCGTGGCGGCGGTGAACGGCAATGCTTATGCGGGCGGGTTGATCTTGGCTCTGTGCTGCGACCATCGGATTGCCGCGCGCACGCCAGGGCGCTTCACGCTCAACGAGGTTGCCATCGGCATCCCCATGCCCGGTGTATACGTCGAGATCGTGCGACACACCGTGGGCACGCGCGTGGCGACGGAGCTCATGCTGGACTGTCGCTTGTATGGTGTCGAGGACGCGCTGACGAACGGCTTCGTGC
The DNA here is from genome assembly GCA_037200885.1 of Pseudomonadota bacterium. Taxonomy (GTDB): domain Bacteria; phylum Myxococcota_A; class Polyangia; order Polyangiales; family Polyangiaceae; genus PMG-095. The sequence goes on along the minus strand of JBBCIN010000002.1, from coordinate 112,425 downwards.
ACTCCGTGGTCCCCCCGGAGGAGCTGGTGCAGGCCGCCATCAGCCAGGCGCGAGCGATAGGGGACGACGCCTTCAGTGCTTATCGAGTGAGCAAGGCGGCCTTGCTCGCGCCGACCCTGGAGCGGATCTACGGCCCCGCTTTGCCTTTCGACGAAGCCGCCATGCGCGCCGTGATGCACGATGACTCCAAGCGCGCGCAGGCGACCGCATTGGCGAAACTGAAGCAACATCCGCGCAAGTGACGATCAATCGACCCGCGCCGTCGGCGCGCAGGCAAAGCAGCGCCGGCCGCAGAACGCTCGAAAACCTACTCGCGCCAGTCGGCGTCGCGATCAATGGCGATGCTCCGTGGGACATCAGAGTCCATGACGAGCGCTTCTATGAGTATGTGCTGGCTCGCGGCACCCTGGCGCTCGGCGAAAGCTACATGTCCGGATGGTGGGATTGTGAGCGACTCGACGAGCTCGTTTTTCGCGCGCTGCGTCGCGATCTCGATCACCGCATCGTGGGTTGGCGCAGTCGGCTGTTTCTCGCGGAGATGAGGCTGCGGAATCTGCAGACGCTTCACTATTCGAGGCAGGTTGCCGAACAGCATTATGACCTCGGCAATCACTTCTTCGAACGCATGCTCGGTCGCACCATGAACTACTCTTGCGCTTGGTTCCGCGACGGCGCGAGTCTCGATGAGGCTCAGGACGCAAAGATGGATCTCGTCGCGCGCAAGCTCCAGTTGTGCCCCGGGGATCGAGTGCTAGACATCGGCTGCGGTTGGGGCTCGATGGCGCGCTTCGCGGCGGAGCGTTGCGGCTGTGAGGTTCTGGGCGTCACGATCTCGCGCGAACAACTGGCCTATGCGCGTGTAAAGGCTCCGGGCTTGGATTTTCGGCTGCTCGATTACCGCGATCCGGAGTTGCGTCGACTCGGCCCCTTCGACAAAATTGTATCGATTGGCATGTTCGAGCATGTAGGGCGGCGAAACTACGAAGCGTTCTTCTCGGGGGTTCAACGCCTCTTGACCGATGATGGGCTGTTTCTCCTGCACACGATCTTCAACGACCACGCGGCCGCCGATCCGTGGATCAACAAGTATATCTTCCCGAATGGGATGTTGCCTTCACAAGTCGACCTTGCGCGCACGACGCGGGGCCGATTCGTGATCGAGGATTTTCACAACTTCGGCGCCGACTACGATCGCACGTTGATGGCGTGGCATCAGAACTATTCGCGCTACGAAGCCGAGCCTGAATTCCCGTATCCCCTTCGATTCAAGAGAATGTGGCGCTATTATCTGTTGACCTACGCGGGCAGCTTTCGGGCTCGGCGGCGCAATCACTTGGGCCAAATCGTCATGTCCAAGCATGGCGTGCTCGGCGGCTACAGGTCGGTTCGTTGAGCAATCGCCCTCAGCCGGAGCGCAGCCGCGCCACCAGGCGAGCCGCCTGCAATACGTCTACCGTGTCGCTGCCCTCACGAAACGAGTCGAGCGTCGGGCCGAGAATCGCGAGCCCCTCCGGACCGCGACCGTCGTTCGCGAGAAGTTGAGCGAGGCTCGCGGCCGAGCGCAGTTCGAAGGCGGCAGCGCCTTGGGCGCGGGCGACGGACAGTGCCTCACGAAACAGCGCTTCGCTCCGAGCGGCCTCGCTTGGGGCTGCCAAGAGCAGCGTTTCACCGCGTAAGCGAAGCAGCTCGGAGTGAAAGAAGAACTCGCCATTTTCGTGCTCGAGCGCCAAGCCCTCTTCGATGACCTGGGAGGCCTCGTCGAAGAGGCCGGCACGCAGCAGCGCCCAGCTCAAGAGAGCATTGTAGAATGTCGAGCCGGCCCGAGCTCCCGTGCGCAGCCAGTTCGCGATCCCCTCTCGAATCATGCCGATGCTCTCGGCGCCCTCACCCAGTGCCGAGAGGGCCCAGCCACGCACGATCCCGCTCATCGCCGCCCAAAGGGCGAGCTGGTGGTCCGCCGAAACCGCCGCGGCTCGATCGGCGCGCTCGAGCGCACTCGCCCACTGTCCGCGATGCATCTCGACAATGCCCACGTAGCAGAGTGCGAAGGCAACGCTCACGGGGTGCTCCAGATCGATCGCGAGCTCGAGCGCGGCTCGGGAGGCCGCTACGCCCGCGTCTGGGCGACCGAGCAGCCACAGCGCCCAGCCGCGGTACAGGCCATGCGCGACGCCCGCATCGTAGCCGAGGCGGAGGGCCATCGCGCCGTGTTTCTCTCGATCGTAGAGCTGGACGCCGAAGCCGGTTTGCTGGAGCGTCGCGGATAGATCCCCAACCAGTAGATAGCTCGTACCGAGCGCGCGATGTGCCAACAGCCGCGAGGTCACGTTGCCTTCGGCCTCTGCACGCGCCAAAAGCTGTCGTCCGAGATCGACGGACATCGGCAAGCGGCCACGGACCATCGAGAACTGCCACAGACCGAGCAGTGCCGCAAAATGTTGCTGGTCGTCCCCGAGCGCGCGGCACAGCTCGACGACGCGCACTTGATTGGCCTCGACCTCGGGATTCGCGTAGCCCTTCACGGCCATCGTCGAGGCGCCCAGCGCGAGCCGCAGCTTGAGCTCGCGCCGGGCTCGGTCCTCGCCGTCGGGCAACGTGTCGAGCAACGCGATCGCGTGCTGAAACTGTTGCATCGCGTCGGCGTGCCCCGAGCGCCTGACCGCGCTCCGGCCTGCGGCCTCCAAGTAGGAGATGGCTTGGTCCGGCGCGCCGCCGCGCTCGAAGTGATCGGCCAAGACCTGCGGATCTTTTTCACCCGCGCTCTCGAGCCAGCTGGCGGCCAAGAGATGCGCGGAGGCGCGATCTTCACCGACCAGGGTTGCGTACACGGCGTCACGTACTAGGGCGTGACGAAAGGCATATTCACGCTCGCGAACGAAGCGGTCTCCGCGGCTTCTGGAAATCAGCTCGCGCTCCTCGAGATGTTCGAGCAAGCTCGGAACGTCGATCTCCGTGCCCGCGACGGCCGCGACGCCTGACGCCCAAAACCGTTCTCCGAACGCGCTCGCGCAGCGCAGCACGAGGCGCGCGCGTGGCTCCAGCCGTTCGAGGCGCGCGTGGATCATGGCCAAGACGGTGTCCGGCAACCCGTCACCTCGGCCTTCGGCGACGGCTCGGATCAATTCCTCGAGGTAGAACGGATTGCCGTCGGCGCCCTCGACCAAGCGAGCCACCGCGTTCGTGTCCACTTCGTCGAGCACGGTTCGCACCAGGTGCTCGGCTGCGCGCTTGCTGAGCCCCGACAAGCGCAACTCGAGCAGGTTGACGCGTGCCCAGATCTTGGGGAACACGTCGTAGAGATCGGGGCGTGCGATGCCGAGCAGCATCAGCGGCAATTCACTATCCTTGAGCAGGCCCTCCAGGTAGGTCACCGTCGCTGCGTCGCCCCAATGCAGATCCTCGAGCACGATCAGCATGGGCCGGCGCGCCTCAACCTTGAGCCATCGTTCGAAAGCTTGCCGCAACCAGTCGGCCATCAGGCGCGGATCGGCGCGCGCGGCGCTGAGCACCGAGCTGGCCGCTGTCTCGAGGGGTAGGCCCAGCAATTCGCACAAGAATTCCGCCGCGACAGCGGCTTCGTCGCTGCCGAGCGTAGCGACCATGCGTTGGCGGAGCGTCTCGAAGTGCGTCTCTCTCGATGCAGACGGCGCGAGTCCGACGGTGCGCCGCACGATCTGCTGCGCCAGCATGAACGCCGAGCCTTCCGAGACCGAATCGGCGCGCGCCAGGACGATGCGCACGCCGCCCTTGTCGCGCACACGCAGCAAGAATTCTCGGCCTAATCGCGATTTTCCAGTACCGGGGGGAGCCGTCACCAAAACTGCGCGCGGCGACGATTCTGCGATGCATTCGACCAGTTTGGCGTCGAGCATGGCCAGTTCGCCGTCCCGGCCGACGCACGGGGTCGGTTTTCCGAGCAGGGTACGCGCGGCGTCATCGTCGGCCCGAGCCGCTCCGAGTACCCAACTCCCACTGGCCTCATGCACCTCGAACTGGCCCTCGACCAAGCTCGCCGTCAGCGCGTCGAGCACGATCCCGCTTTCGGCTTGGATCGATAGTAGGGCGGCAGTGCGATCGATGGCCTCTCCGATCGGAACGTCGCCCTCGCGTTTCACGAAGCCGGTGGACAACGCGACCACCGCGCCCGGGCGGACCGTTCGTAACTCGACGGCGCAGCGTGCAGCGCGCGCGGCTTGATCGGTGGCGCTCCCGCTCCCGCCCGGAACCGTGACCAAGTAAGTGTCACCCGGCAGCCGAACCACTGCGCCGCCGTACCGGCGCGCGAGCGCGACCATGTCCATGAAGTTCTGCGAGGCGAGCTCGGAATCATCCGGGTTCGGGGGAGACGCCCCCGCCGCCAAGCCCACGAGCATCACACTCATCAGGCGCGGTTCGGCATTGCGCCGAGAGCCCGGGGGAGGGACGCTGGTGGAGCCGCGGAGCCGCAAGGTATCGACCCGCCTGAGCTCGTCGAGCACCGCCGAAGCGTTCACCGGTCGCCGGTCTGGGTCCTTGGCCAACATGCGCGCCACGAGATCGCTCAGGTCCGCCGGCAACTCCGGTCGCAGATCACAGAGCCGGGGCGGGACTTCGACGAGGGTCTTCGCGAGCAACGCCACTGGCGAATCCGCGCGGATCGGCGCGCGGCCGGTCAGGCACAAAAACAACACGCAGCCTAGAGCGTACACGTCCACTCGAGCGTCAGAGTTGCGACTGCCCGTCGCTTGCTCGGGTGCCATGTAGCCGAACGTGCCCAACTGCGCGCCGGTGATGGTCAGCGGCTGCGAATTGGTTTCGTGCTTCGCGACCCCGAAATCCAGAAGCTTCACACGTTCGGGCGAACCGTCGACCAGGAACAGATTGGCGGGCTTGATGTCGCGGTGAACGATGCCCTTGTTGTGGGCGACCGCGAGCGCTTCGGCGGCGCGGGTCACGATCGTCAGGCTGGCTTCGTAGTCGAGCGGCGCGTCGCGAATTCGGCTGGCTAGGTCGACGCCATCGAGCCATTCCATCACCAGGTACGGCTCGCGCTCGCGGGTCTGCCCGTTGTCGATGTAACGGACGACGCCTGGGTGCGCAAATTCCGACAGCGTCCGTGCTTCGCGACGAAAACGCAGCAAAGCGTCGCCAGTTACGGAGTGGAGCACCTTTATCGCAACCGGGGTGCCGGCTACCCGATCGACCGCGTAGTACACCGCACCCATCCCGCCACGGCCGATCAGTCGCTCGACGCAATACCGGTTATCGAGAACATCGCCGACCTGCATGATAGTCGACCAGTGTCGGGCAGCCGCAGCGGGGCTGTCCACTTCCGCAACGCCTCTGGCGAAATTCGCCGGTGAACCGAACCGCGAGCCGAGGCTCGGGCTTCGGATGAGGGAGTCCGCGCGCGCTGCGACTCCCGTGATTCCAGTCTCAGCGGCTCAAAAAGCGGTCAGTACCAAAGCTGGAAGTTGCCGCTCAAGTGAACCATCGCCAGCATGTACAGCACGCCATTCCAGTAGTCGTGATTGGGCGGGGTCGTCGACCAGAGCTTGTCCACGAAAGCCTTGCCGCTCGACGCCGGCAAACCAAAGCCGAGTAAAGAATTGCAGGATTGCTGCGCCACGCCCCCCGCATGGCTGCCTTCATACGCGCCGTACTTGGTCGCGTAGGTGTCCGTTTGCCAGGGATCGGCGTTGAAGAAGTTGTGGTCCATCATGATGTTCGCCACGCATCGGATGGTATCGGCGCCGGCGCCCTTCGTCGTCGCGCCAGTGAACGAAGACTGATCTCCAATCACGCCGTTCGAGTCGATCGCAGCGTGGAAGAAGTTGCGACCCGCGGTCACCGCGCCATTCCAGAAATCGGCGTTCGCCGTGTCGAAGCAAGCCCACGTTTGATAGAAGGCCGGAAGCACGTAAGAGCCGTCCGTGTTTCCCGAGCCGGCGTAGAACTGCACGATGCTACTCTTCTTGTCGAAGTCCTGAGTCCGAATCAGGTCGAGCACCCACTGGGCTTCCTTGCCATAGTCGAACTTCCCGGACGTATCGCCCCAACGCTTGTGCGCGAAAACGAGGGCAGCGGCGAAGTACTCATCACCATCGGGCGCTCCGCCGGTGGCCAACTTTCCGCCCGAGGTCGACACGTGCCAGGCGATCTGCCCAGTCCCTTGTGCCATGTGTTTCGTCACGAACTGCCAGAGGCGGTCGAACTCTGTCTGATGATTGAGCTGGACCGCGACCATCATGCCGTACGACATGCCTTCGGTCCGCACGTCGTTGTTGTAGGTGTCCTCGACGTAGGACTCGTCGGCGCCCGGCCCGTTGTAGAAAATGCTGCCCTTACCGGATGCAGTAAAGAGGGCAGTCCAAGCGGCCGCAACCTTGGCGTCACTCTCCGCCTGGGTGTGTCCTGAGACACTCACGAACAGATTGGCGTAGGCCGCGGGTGGGGTGCAGCCCATCCCGGGAATCGTCATCGCGCCGACCGGACTGGCGCCGGCCGCGCCGGTGCTGGCGCCGGCCACGCCGCCGACGGATCCGGAGCCGCCAGAGCTCGCAGGCGAACCGCCGGCTCCTGCAGTAAACCCGCTCTTTCCACCGTTGCCAAGGGCTCCTCCCTGAGCGTGACCGCCCATCCCTGGAGTCGCGCCTAGCCCGCTCGTGCCGCCGCTCGCGGTCAGCTTCCCGCCTGCCGCGGTTTCACCGCCGACGGCTGGTTTTCCGCCGTTCGGCGCATCGCCTGTGTCGTCAATACCCGAAGCGGTCACCCCCGAAACGCACGCGGCGACGCCCATGGTGGCAACCGAGCACAACAACAATCCGATCGACCTTAAGGAACGACGCAAGGGAAACACCATCATTGAGAATTCCCGGGCCTGCACGAGGAAATCGCGCCCGGCGCCCGACTGTCTACTCTAACACGCTTGGGTTAAACGTCGATGCATCTCAACCTGCGTACGTCGGTCAGAAGAACTCGAGAGCGAGTGATCATCGATCTTCGAGAATTTTGCAGTGCTATGACACGGCTACTCGGTCTCATGCTGCCTCTTGCTGCGCTCATGCTGCCTCTTGCTGCGCTCGTTGATCGATCGTGCACGTTGATGCGCAGTGTCTCGTTCGGCCATGACCCGTTCAAGATTCCCGAAATACGCTTCTGCTTGCGTCCCTTCCGGAAGCGCGCCGATGTGAGACGATGTGTTCGCTACGACTGGCGAGTGGCCGCGCCGGTCGCGATGGGTATCGCTTCCGGCAATGAGGCTGCGCCCATCCAACTCCGTCCCGAAATAGCGCGCGTGCGGGTCCACGACGACCTTGCGCGGATCTTTCCGTGCGCCGAGGCCGCGTCGCACGAGCGCGTCGAAACGGCCGATCGCGTTTACGGGTTCCTGATGGCTGCAACAGCTTTAGGTAGACCGTATGACCATCAGGATCTTGCTGCAGACCACCATCACCCCGATCGAGGACGATTGGCATATCGGCCGTTTTAGTCTGCTACGCGACTATCTCGCGAGCCTGCCGAGCTGCGAGGTCACGGCTCGCGATCGCGGCCCACTCGAGCGCCCCGATCCCGTTTTGTCGACGCTGCACGAGTCGCTCTATGATGAACTATGGCTGTTCGCGGTCGACACCGGCGATGGACTCAGCGCCGAAGATCGCGAAGGCATTGCGCGCTTCAGGCGGCGTGGCAGTGGCCTGCTGATAGCCCGCGACCACATGGACCTAGGGTGTTCGGTGTGTGCAATTCCGGGTGTCGGTGCCGCGCACTACTTTCATACGACGCAGCCAGATCCGGATTCGGAGCGATGGAAGGTCGACGATGTCGACACACCGGCAATCGCCTGGCCGAACTATCATTCTGGGGCGAACGGCGACTATCAAGAGATTCAAGCGTTGGGAGCGTTGCACCCACTGCTCACGGGTCCGGTTCGCTACCTGCCGGCGCATCCGCACGAGGGCGGCGTGGGTGCGCCAGCCGCTGATGCGATCGCGCGTGTGATTGCGACAGGTCGGAGCAAGGTGAGCGGGAACACGTTCAATATCGCCGTGGCATTCGAACGGTCGGTGGCGGGCGGGCCCGCGCTCGCGCAATCCACGTTTCATCATTTTGCCGACTACAATTGGGACATCACGAAGGGCGCGCCATCGTTCGTGAGCGAGCGACCAGGGTACACGTTCGCGAACTTTCCGGAAGCCCGGAGGTCGACCGAGCGCTACGTCCGCAACGTGGCGCGGTGGTTGGCGAATCAGCCGACAGCGTGACACCGCCCGTCACGCGCGCGCGTCGCGCGATACCCAGCTTTTTTCATACGGACAATCAGCGTGCCGCGCTTCAAGCCAAGTTGACGTCGGCGGCTCGCCGCTTAGATGACGATCTGCACGCGAAGCGTCACAGATCGAACCCTGAGAAAAGCCATGTCCAATCGGGTGAAGGTGAATGCGGATCTTTCCGTGCCGAATCATCCGAACATCTTCGTCGTGGGCGATACCGCCGCGTTGACCGCTCAGCGACGGAACCTGATTGGAGTGAGGAGCCGGGCTCCGAGTCAACTCCGCGGTGTGGCCCGAGTGGCGATCCAAGAGGGAAGATACGTGGCCTCGTTGCTCGGGCGGTGGCTGGGGGCAGGCCGGGTCTGCCGGCATTCCGGTACTGGGACAAGGGAGAGCTCGCGATCGTCGGGCAAACCTACGCCGTGGCGAACCTCAAACTGTTCTGCTTCACGGGTTTCATTGCCTGGTGGCTGTGGGCCAGCGTGCATATTTTCTTCCTGATCGGATTCGCAAACCGACTGCTGGTCACGTTGCAGTGGGCAATCTCCTTTCTGACCAAGCGCCACGGCGTTAGGATCTTCCCGGGTCCACAGGAGGCCACTGCACGGAAGCTGGGAAGGGAAGGAGCTCTCCACGATGATATTCTCAGAATCAACACCCCCAACGACGTCGGGCATCTCCCCGCAGGAGCCAGAGCCAACCGCTGACGAGCTGACCGACAGCGTATCGAGGCTAGAGCGCGTGCGCATTCGCGCGCTGGGGCAAGCCGCCGAATTGCGGCGCTTTGCCGAGGACGCGCGCGGCACGGACGACGAGCTCTACGCATTTTTAGAGCACTGCGCGTGCACGCAGACCGAGCAGGCGCGGGAAGCGCGGCAGCTGCTCATTTCTCGAGCAATCAGCCACAGGGGTGAAGCCGTCACCTCGGCGGCGTTTGCCGTTGGAGACGGCGCAACCGACGCCGACGTCTCCCCGAGCAGCGAACGAAGATCGGTCCACGTTTGGCCCGGTCAGTGAGCGTTTGCCGGAAATTTCCTGGCGCAAGTGAACGGCTCGAGATGATTGGCCGCCGCGCGGTGGGAGTGAAGTCGACACGCTCGCTCTGCTCACTACACCCGCGGCGAAAGTAGTCCGAGATGGGTCGACGATCGTTAGGCTGGCGATTGGGCGAGAGTCTTTGCTGATTCTGCGAGACGATCGGCTACAACTAGGGTGATGAAGTTCGCGCGCGGTTTGGTTGTCGCTTCGGTGATCGCAGCATGTGTTCCACTGGCGGCTGCTTGCGGCTCTGCACCAGATGATCTGTTTTCGCAGAGCGGTGAGGGCTCGGGTTACGCCGGCGCGAACGACGCGCGTGCGGGCGCTAGCGCCGCGGGTGGTAAGCAAGACGGCATGGCCGGCTCGAGCAACAGCTCGGGTGGTAAGCGGAACGGTGGCGATGCGGGCGAAAGCAATGGCTCGTCTGGCGCGCCTGCGGGCGGCATGGACAGCGGCGAGGGCGGCAAGACCGGCGACGCGGGCGAGGCCGGCGCGGGAGCCCCCCACGGAGGCACAGCGGGCGCGTCGGCGGGCGGTGCGGGTTCGGCTGGCGCTTCGGTCGGCGGTGCAGGCGCCAGTGGCGCATCGGTGGGCGGCGCGGGTGCCGGCGGCGCAGGTGCCGGTGGTGCGGGTGCCGGTGGCGCATCGGTGGGCGGCGCGGGTGCCGGCGGCGCAGGTGCTGGTGGTGAGTCGGTGGGCGGCGCAGGCGGCGCGAGCGGCGCGGCTGGTGCAGGCGGTACCAGTTGTCCAGCGCTCGCGCCCGTCGACAAAGCCGATTGCAGCGTCAGCACTCCATCGAGTTGCTTCTACTCTGGCGTGGCGTGCTCTTGCTTGGCATCCAGTCAAGGCCCGTCGGGCATGCGCAAATGGGCCTGTTACGGCACGCCGGAGAAATGCCCCAATCTCAAGCCCACCGCCGGCAATTCCTGCAAACAAAACATCGGCGCAGAATGCCCCTATCCCAATCAGGATTATTGCATCTGCAAAGGGGACGCGCCGGACGCGAGCTGGGTCTGCCAGGCTCCGAGCGCCACCTGTCTGACCAACAAACCGGCGCAAAACTTGGCATGCGGTCCGGTGCGAACTTGTCAGTATTCGGACGTGTCGTGCTTCTGCAACGCCAGCAATTGGAGCTGCCTCGGCGGCTGAGCCAAAGCTCGAGCTAAACGGTTCCGCTTATTGCCTCCCATTCTGGGGCGGCTAGCATCGCCGGGATGGGCAGCAACTATCAGCAAGCCGTATCGGCCCTGTATCGAGCGCCGCACGAGTCTTTCGTTGCCGAGCGGCGGCGGCTTGCCGAAGAGCTCAAGGCGGAGGGCGACAAGTTGGGCGCGGCGCAGCTCGCCAAGATGGGACGTCCACCCATCTCGGCGTGGGTCGTCAATCAATTGTGGTGGCACGCGCGGGACGCGTTCAATGAGCTATTCGACACCGCTGCGCAGCTCCGAACGGGTAAGCATTGGGCGAGCCCCGCGCATCGCCAAGCGATCGCGAGGTTGGGAGCGCGCGCTCAGCAACTGCTGAGCGATGGCGGGCACAGTGCAAACGATGCCACGCTGCGTCGAGTCACGATGACGCTGTCGGGCTTGGCCGCGGCCGGAAGCTTCGAGCCGGACTCACCGGGTGCGCTCACCAAAGATCGCGATCCGCCGGGTTTCGAGGCGTTTGGAGTCGCAAGCTCGAACGACGTGCCCGTCGCGAGCGAGCCTGCCATGCGCGAGAAATCCGCGCCTCACGCCCGCGCGCACCCCGCCAAGAGTACTGGCAAAGCGCGGGAAACGCCGGCGGCCGCAAAGCGCAAACACGAAGCGGAGGTCGCGGCTGCGGAGCGCAAACGCGAAGCGGAGGCCGCGGCCGCGGAGCGCAAACGTGAAGCGGAAGCACACGCCAAACGCCAAGCCCAGCGCAAGAAACTGGAGAGCGAACTGCGCAACGCCAAGGCGGAGCTTGCCGAGCGCGAGCACGAACGCGAGCGCATGGCGAAACAGCTCACGACGGCGGAACGCGAGGTCGAGCGCGCTCGCGCAGGGGTCGATGCGGCGCAGGCAGAGCTTGATTCGGATCGAGCATCGTAAGCGCCGAGGTACGCCCCGCGCCGGCCGCCATCGAGGCTCGCTGTGTCGACGGTCACGCGGCGCCGCTCAGCGCACGTAGCCTTCGGAGTCGGAGCCTAGGAGCCCTCGCAGTTCTCGAGCACAAAGGTAGTGAGCGATCCGACACTGCATGACTGTCCTGTCGTCGGCGAGGTGATACTTGGGCAAAACACGGTCGCCCACAAGCTGCCGGGTTTGATCTGTTGAGCGATTACGGAGAGCGTGCAGCCGGCTTCATTGGAGTCGCCGGCTAGCTGTGGAGTGTTCACGGTGATCCGCGCGCTGCCGGCCCGCTTGTCCGCATCGATGACGCCGTTCATGATGATCAGCGTCACGCTCTCACCTTCAGGGGTCAGCCCTTGAATGGTGCCGGAGACGCTGTACGGCCCATTGCCCTGCACTGAGCATTTGACTTTCGCGCCGCGTTCGCCGTCAATCACGCGATCTCCCGGGGATGTGCCGTTTGGCCCGTCCGGATTGCCAATCACGTAGGTTAGCCCGGGCACCGGGCAATTCGGTGGGCCCGACGACGACGACGGCGGTTGAACGATCAACGTGAGATTGCCTTGCGCCGGCAAAGTCCCTCCCGCGCCGCCCGCTGCTGGCTCTGCGCCGCCCGCGCCACCCGCTCCGCCAGTTCCAGAAACGCTACTGCCCGAGCAGGCCGCTGTAACAGCCCCCACGCTCGATAACACCACCGAAAGTACCACGGCTCGATTCATTGGTAGACCCTGAATTTCGCGCCGAACGTGCTTGCGCGCCGAGTAAGATTGCCTCTCCGCCATAGCTCTCGCTTGCCCGGGAAGCAACGTCCGGCAACAGCTCGATGTCTACTGAATGCGCGCCGGATCGGTCCCTCCTCGGCGCCTCTCGTCATGTCCGCAAAAAGCGTGTAAATGTTTCACGAGATGGGGGAACAGGGTTTACAAGCGTCGCGGGCTCCGAATACCGTGCTGCGCTGGCGAACCACCAGGACCGTGTGGACCCCTGCCGTTTGCTTGGTGGTGCTGCTAGGGGTGAGCTGTGGTGGACAGATCTCCGATGAAGCGGGCCGCGTCAGGGGCAAGAGTGAGCTGCTGTTGCTCGACCAGCTCGGCCAGCCTGTCGCGCAAACACGAGCGCTGATCGACGGTAAGGTCGTAATGACCGACGATGAAGGTCGCGCCCAGCTCGGCGAGCTGCCTGCGAGCTACGACGCAGTGATTGCAGACGGAACGTACGTGCGCGCCTTCATGGGGCTCAAGGCTCGTTCGCCCACGATCGAGCTTGCCAACCGCAATCTCCACTTCAATAACGAATACGTTGCCAACGTCAACATTTCGAAAGTGAACACGGGCGCCAACCAGGGACTCTTCTATGCTGCAGGGGTAACGGGTGAGGGGATCGCTCGACAGGAGTTGGGTTACAATAGCGATGACAAATGGAGCTGGGCAACCCTATCGTGGGCCGGAGCACCCGAAGTAACGCTGTCCGCGCAAGCTTTCCTGGCCCAGCTGGACCCCGAAACTCGGTACGTAGTGGGGTATTCCGGCTTTGCGAGCAAAAGCTGGTCCAATGCGGCTCGACAACAGACCGTAAGTTGGACGCCGGAATTCGATATACCCACGTTCAAGACCAAGACGATTCTCGGGCGAAGCAGGGCCAATCGGATCATTTGCGTTGAGTGCGAGCGCGGACTTGCTCGTGCCGGATCTACCTGGAGCGACCTTCGATATCTTCGCAGCGATTTACGGCCCAGGAGGCTCCTACCAAACCGTCATGCACGCCGTTTCGGCGGGCGCCACCATCTACGCGGAAGGGGGCGATGGGGTACAGCAACTGGCACCGGTGAGCGAGCTGGAGAACGTGACCCCCAAGACCGACTTTAGTTGGAGTGGGCAGCCGGGCTCCGTCTACGAGCTGCTTGCGTTCAGCGATTCAACTACGCAGCCGAGCTACGACTACCTCGTTACGACGACCGCCTCGAGTGCGCGACTGCCCGACACCCGTGCGCTCGGCGTACCATTTCCCGCGGGGGCCACTCTGCAGTGGCTGGTACGTTCGGAACGCGGCTATGCCTCGCTAGAGGCTTACGCCGCTGCACCGGAAGCGGAGACTGGGACCGGGTATCAGACTTCCGGACGTTCACGACCGCGCCATAAACGAGCTGCTGATACCGAGGCTTGCCACTGATGCGGTGAGTTTGGTTCAGATACGAAACATGGTCGTCGGGCAAAGCGCGGGTACGCGGCGCGGATTTTTGCCTGCGTGCGCGAGCACATTGACGGGGAGCTGTGCCCCGCAAGCAGCCGCCACGTCGCCGATCGACGCGCGTGGGCCCGGCACGGCGCACAAGTCGAGCGTGGCGGTGGTCGGCGCGGGGCTGTCGGGTTTGGCCGTCGCGCGCTCGCTGACCCAGCTTGGTTACGACGTGCGCGTGCTCGAGGCGACCCAGCGCGCGGGTGGCCGCATCCTGACCATTCGTTCGCCGTTCATCGAGCGTCAGTACGTCGAGGCAGGCGCAGCCCACGTCGTGAATGACCCTGCGCTGCTCGCGCATCGCCGTCGCCAGCAAGTGTTGGGGCAATGACCCTTTCCAACAGGGCGCCTACGCCTATTTCAAAGTTGGACAAGCCGCGCCCTTCGGTCCCGCCCTGGCTCGAGCCGAAGGGCGCCTGCACTCCGCAGGAGATCATGCCTCGCATCGCCCTGGCTTCATGCATGGCGCCTTGGCTGCGGCTCAGCGAGTGGTCGAAGAAGTGGTCGGCTTCCGGGGCTGAGTGGTGCGCCCTGAGGTCACCCTTCGATCATTTCAGCCCAGGTTTCGTGCCAGTAGACGGCTTCAATCCGCGCGCCCGAGGGCTCCCCCACCGAGCACTTTGCGCAGAAACGTGACCCAAACGGAAACAACTAAGAAACATATTGAGGCCCATTGTCGACCCAATGATGCAGCCGTTGTCCTTGGGTGCTCGACCGTTGGTCGCAGCGAAGTCCACCGTCGCGCCCTCTCGGGCGAAGAGTTTCGTTGCAGTGATCGGGCATGGCCCGATGCTGGAACGTGACGAGGGGGCTTCGTCGACGCTGAAGCAACTCGGTGCCACCGTACGCACGCTGGACCTGTGGGAAGATCCCGTCGAGCTGATCGGTGACGACGACGACGAGCAGGAGATCCGCCCGCGCGCGCTGGTGTTCGAGGCATTGGATCGCCCGGACCTCGCCGTGGCGGCGTTGCGCGCCATTCGCAAGGAGTCGTACTTCGACAACGTCGGCGCGCTGATCGCCGTCACCGTCGGGCAGATCGCGCGCATCGACCCATCGAGCGGCTTCGACGACTTCTGTTTGCACCCGTATGTGCCGGAAGAGCTGTATGGTCGCATCCGCGCGTTGGAGTGGCGGCGGAGCGAGTTCGCGACCGAGGAGCGTCACAAGGTCGGGGGCATCGTGGTCGACAAGGGCAGCCACGAGGTCTACGTGGACGGTCGCCCGATTGCGCTCACCGCCAAGGAGTTTGCGCTGCTCTCCTACATGTTCGAGCGTCGCGGGAAGGTGCTGTCACGTGAGCATCTATTGGCGCGCGTGTGGGGCAATCGCTATGAAGGCGGCCCGCGCACCGTCGATATTCACGTGCGCCGCCTGCGCGCCAAGCTAGGCGAAACCCTACCGCTCGAAACTCTGCGCGGTTCTGGCTACAAACTGCGCGCCCCGCAGAGCGACGACAAAGCCCGCAGCGCTGGCGAACGCGCCGATCGCAGCGATACCGTGATGAGCGACGAGCAGCCCAGAGCATCGCTCGAGCCTAAACTCGCTTCGTAAACTCGCTTCGTAGCTCGCGAAAAGGCGCTGGCACGGCCTCGAAGGCTTGCTGCCGGGTACCGCGCGTGGGCGCTTTGCGGTAGCCTAGACTTGTCTATTCGACGGCACTAGCGGTCGACGCAGGGAAGGGATCGGGCAAAGAATATGGGGGGATCGAGTCACTGGGCGGATCCGACGCCGGGGCAGGGAGCGGCACTGCGGCACGCGGAGGCACAGCCGGCGCGGCACGAGCGGCCCGGGCACGAGCAGCGCCGGCAGGAGCAGCGCGGGTGCGAGCAGCGCGGGTGCGACAGGCGGAACCGCGGGCGCTTCTGCGGCGAATGCCGGCTCGGCGGGCTTGCTCCTCAGAGACAGTCCGACCGAGACGTGCATCGCCTATGTCGTTGCGCAGTGCCTTCGGCGGCTCGATGCGGACTGTTCCGCGATTGGTAAGGGTTGCAAGCCAGGGCTATTCTGCGACAAAACCGCGTTGCGGTGCGCCGCTTACGATTTCACGGACCGCCCCAATGATCATCCGTTTACGGAAGGCATGGCGTGCACCGAGGTCGCCTCGCGGCGCAGAAAACATACTGTGTTCGCACAGTATGTTTTCTATAGGTATGGGCTGCCTTCGGAGCGCGGCTAGGTTCTTTGCCTATTGGTGCTGGTGCGAATCCGGTTCGAACGCAACGTCCTTGCCACCGACGCAACCCACGACGGTATTGCGGCTGCCGACGGAGACGCCGCCATTCGGGGCGGTGATGGTCGCGGGAAGCGAACCGACACCCGCGTTCACCGCGATCGCGTTGGTCGCGCTGCTATTACTGTACAGCGTGACGAGCCCGGTGCCCACGACGGATGCGGTGCCGCCATTGAAGTTGATCGTCCCTTGCACGTTGACGTCGACCGGCCCGGTCGACGCGTCGAACACGATCTGCGCGCCTGAGTTTACGGCGAGCGATGCGAGGTTGTAAGTTCCGCTGCTCAGCGTCAACTTCGAGCCGTTGACCGTGACTGCGCCGTAGTTGCCGGGCACAGGAGATGCCGGTGGACTGCCCGCGTTGACCTGAACGGCGACTGTCCCCGCCGAAACCGCGTGGCTCGCGAGGGTCGATTGCGTGGCAGAGCCTGGCGTGACGGTGCCGGTGATCTTGCCGCCGTTGATGAGCTCGCCATTCGCGGCCGACGGCGCGGCACCGGCGATCTGGAGGTTGCCGTTGAGCGTAGCCCCAGAGATACGGACCTGACTCGTGGTCGTGTTGTTGATGTTGGCGTCGCCGTTCGCGACCGAGCCCGATTCGATGCTCAAGGCGTTCGTCGCGAGCGCCCCCGCCGTCGTCACTCGCGCTCCGATGCGGATCGAGCGAGTGCCGACTAGGCAGGCCTGACCGCTGCCGCCGCCAGTACTGAGTGCGCTCTCCGTGCTGCTGGCATTTTCGCTGAACGAGCCGCCCTCGCTGCCGCACGCCGCAAGCGTTGCGGCCAACAAAAGTAGGCAAACAGTGGGTAAAGTCGTACGTAGCATCTTGTTCGAAGCCATATTCATTTCCTCCATCAGATTGTCTCTCAGACATGCCCCGTGACTGTGACTGTGACTGTGATTGTCGGGATTGCCGTCAACCCCGCGCTGCCAGCAGGCTCAGCGCGATGAGCTGAGAGCAGTGCGGGATCTGACAATCAGCGAAAACGGCACGCACCGACGCGAGCACCCTTTCGAAATTGCGTTCACGACCTTCATCGTTCGACCCTCTGCCCGCGAGCTTGCGCCCCCGGGCTCCCGCACGCCCTCGCTCAACCCTAACGTCGACACTAGACCGAAGCCTGCGCCGGAAGCAAGCCACCACGTGACGTCGCCCCTCACAAATGTAGTCTCTCAATTGGCATTGGGGCGTAACCATTCGCGCACGCAACGGTTACGCCTCGTGCTCCGGCCCAAGCGCCGACAGCTCAGCGCGGTTTCGCTGAGCTTCTATGCTGAAACGGGGCTTGGGGGCGTGGCAAAGGCTGGCGTCAGCTCCTACGACCCGTTAGCTCGGCCGATTTGAGGCGCGAGACCGCCGACGCAATCGATAGCCACCCAGCCCGACGGCCAGCAGCGCGAGTGCATTCACGTCGGGCGTTGCTTCGCGCGGCGCAAACGCGCAGCCGTGATGGCCGTCGTGACCGGAGCTGACGTTGCCGAGCCCAGCGCTGGGAGCAGCAGCGCCAGCGCCGCCTTTCCCGCCGCCTGCCGCATCATGAGTGCCCGCATCGGTAGTGCCCGCAGTGCCCGCATCGGCAGTGCCCGCATCGGCAGTGCCCGCATCGGCAGTGCCCATATCGACAGTGCTCGCACCGGCAGTGCCGGCATCGGTAGCGCCTCCAACGGCAGCAGCGCCTCCGAAGGCGGCACCGCCTTCGGCGTCAACGCCTCCGGTGCCCGCGCTTCCACCGCTGCCGCCTCCAGTTCCACCCGTGCTTGGGAGTCCGCCGAAGCCCGCGTCGGCCGTAAGCCCCGCTGCGCCGCCTTGACCCGCGGTGGGCCCAGGCCCGGTCCCACCGCTGCCCGCGGGGCTACCGCCGATGCTGGATGAGCCGGCGCCCGACGAAGACCCTCCGCCCACGCCGCCCACGCCGCCCACGCCGCCGGTGCCCGAGCCGCCTTCCGATAGAGTGACGACGCGAGCACCGATTCGATAGTTGCCGTACGGCGCGCTCGGAACCAAATGCGAATACGCAATCAGCATTCGATCGCCTGCCAGCGCGAGCGCAGGAGCGATCTCGTTGAACGTGTCGGTAGCGATCGGCATCGCTTGCGGTGTGGCGCCGCTACCATCGCTGCGAATCGAGTTGGCGTAGATGTCGTCGCTCGTGGGGCCGGTTTGGCCCCAGGTAACGGTGCAGCCCGTTGCCGACGAAGCGACGCTATATTGGTTCTTCACTGTGCCACCGAGATCCACGTTGTCGACCAATACTGTCCCTGACAGGTCGACGAGGGTCGCCGAATAGGCACCAGACTCCTGGACGAACTTGAAGAGCAAAAAGTTCGAACCACACGGACGCAAGATTTCTGCGTTGCCGGGCATCACCGAACCAATTGCATGGCCGGTAGCGTCCAGCCGCACGGTCCCGCCGGTGGCGTCACCGTACTGGAGGACGTAGCCGCTACCGCTCGGTGCGAGCATTCTCGGCGTAGTGGCCGGGGGCATGAGCACTTGAATTGGTGGAGAATCCGACATGGTGCCGTCAGCGGTGAGCCGAGTTCCTAAGACTCCCGCTCCGGGCGAGCTCCAAACCACTAGACAATCGTTGCTTGCACAGGCGAAGGCTGTTCCTGCAATGTAAGTCTCGGTCGTGACGACATCGATCGGAGCTTTTACAACGCCAAGTGGCGACACCCGTGTGACGCGCAGTGTGCGATCCTGTTGCCAAAGAACGAGGAAATCCGTTCCGTTGAAGGTGACGCCCCATACGGTTCCCCCTGTCGGTGCGCTGGAGATGGACAAGGGTGTCGGATCCAGCGATGCCCCGGCAGCGCTCACCCGCCCCGCGTAAACGGTAGCGCCAGCTTCAGTCCACACCACCAAGTATTCGCCAGCGCCAGCCGCGACCAACGGGTCACTTTCTGCCGGCGCGGCGTTCGCCGGGTTGATCGTTGCCGGGTCGAGAGGCACGCCTTGCGCCGAAAAGCGCGCTAGGTTGGAATCGCCGCCGGGCATGAGGCAGGTGGTGGCGTTGCAGGCCAACGGGCTCCACGCCATAAAGGGGGCTGGGGAGGCGCTATTCGTCACGGAATCGATTTGCAAGCCGCCCGCGTAGTACTTGCCACCCATGTAACCCGCCGGCACGGGGTACGGACCTGACAGATTGAGTGGGACGACCGGGAACTTCGGTTGCAAGTCACTACCGATTTGCAAGGCGCTGTAGGTGGGCGCGCACGAAGTGGGCCCGGAGCCCGCGTAGACGACCAAGCATTCACCGTTGCCGTTCGAACTGAGTGCCATCAGAGCGGCTCCCGTGTTTGGGCAGGGCGTAACCTGGTAAACCACCCCCGGATCCGTGCCAGGGCTCGCACCCGAGAAGCGCTTGAAATGGAAGCTCGGCACGCTACCAAAACTGGGATTGTGGATGTAAGCGACTGCGTACTTGCTGCCGTCGAAGACAAAAAAGTGCTGTTCCAAGCTGGAGAAGTCGAACGTGTAGACGGGCGACAACGCCGGGGTCGAACCCGAAAACGAAACGGTCCGACTCTGCACCCCAGGGTTATCGGGAAGGATACCCTGCCAAGCGATGAAGAACTCGTTACCGTCAGAGAGCGCGGTGTCGATGTGAGGCGGGCGTGTATTGCTCGAATCAAGAGGCGACGTCGCGATCACGATTGGTGTCGAATCGAGCGGCTCACCGCTCGGCGACACTCGCACCGCGACAATCTCAGTCGTCGTGGCGGAGGCGCCGTATTTACTCCACGCGACCAAGTAGTACTGGCCGTTGAACGCCGATTGAACCGCCGGATCATCGGTGTACGGGTTTTGGACCTGCGAGGTCGACCCATTGAACAACATCGTTCCGTAGGAGTTCGAAAGCACGCCCGCGTTGGAGACGTGGGTGGATTCAATCAGCGCGCGCTCATCGATCCAAGTCACCAAGAAGCCGCTCGGGTCCGCGGCAATGCCGAATTTCTGGACACTGAGCGGTATCGTAGCGGTCGGCACGTCGAGCAGCGTCTCGGGCGAAACGCCCCAACTGAGGGCCTCGGATGTCACGCCCATCCGAGTAGAGCCTGCGAGCTCCGGAGAGGGCGAGCGGGAACCGCAGCCGGTCAAGAATCCGAAGCAGACGACCCCCACCGCCCAATTCGCTTTCGCCATAGTGGAGGCGAGTTTAGCGCACCCGCTCGCCCAGCACGGTAAGCGATTTTGGAACATCGGCTGCGCACCCCACCGAGTGGATCGAGGTCGATGTCGGGGCATCACGCTCGGGCGACTTCGATGTCTGGCACCGGACATATAAAACAAAAAACTCCCCGGCATTCGGCTTGTTGGGGTGGCAGCTCCTCGCGTAGCTCGCGCGGCGTCCGCCAGGCACGGGCGGTCGAGATCGACGGATTGTCGATCGACTGGCCTATCTCGCGGTAAATGCTCGCCGTTCGATCCGGTGTCGAGCTTGGTGCAAGACCCTCGATCGCTACTGGGCGACGATCGTAGCGCGTGCAGTAAAGGTGTTAGGCGCGCAAACCGTAGACCCGCTCATGCTGATGAACATGAGGGTCGTCTGCACCGGGCCAGGGGCCCACCCGCGCGCGTACAATGTCCAACCCATGCCTCCGGTCTGCAAATTCGGTGCGACCCCCGACTTTTGAAACGATGATGTATCGCCGCCGTAAAACTGCAGTCCGGCGCCGGACCAGTTGTTAACGTACGGAGGGACCGGGATGAAAACGGTCGGAGACGAAACACCAACGGGCACGTTGCCGAAGTCGATGTCAGCGGGGACTTGAATTTGGACTCCGAGGACGGCCCCCCAGATCTGAAGCGATTTCGACGCCGCGATATCTGCATCGATGCTTAGTTGCACCATGGGAATTGAGCCCGGCTTTTGCGTCAAACTGGCTGAAACCGCCTCCCCGGCGGCGAGCGTCGACCCCACCGGCGCGAACACAATCCCCGACAGGTCGCCGCTCACATGCCAAGTGAGCGGACCATTGGATGTGTTGGTGATCGTCAACGCTTGCGGAATCAGGCATGGGGAGAGAGAGAGCAGGTTCGTTGAAAGCGTGAAGCTACCCTGTTGCTCGCCACTGGTACCGGCTGCACCAGCAGTGCCGGCTGCACCAGCAGTGCCGGCTGCACCAGCAGTGCCGGCTGCACCAGCAGTGCCAGCTGCACCAGCAGTGCCGGCTGCACCAGCAGTGCCGGCTGCACCAGCAGTGCCGGCTGCACCAGCAGTGCCAGCTGCACCAGCAGTGCCAGCTGCACCAGCAGTGCCAGCTGCACCAGCAGTGCCAGCTGCACCACCGGTGCCAGCTGCACCAGCAGTGCCAGCTGCACCACCGGTGCCGGCTGGTTCACAATGGTGATCCGAACGCCCATCGCCAGATTCATCGCAGTTGCACGGCGGACCACCGTGGTCAGGCGGACCGCCATGCCTCGGTCGATCACCACGGTAGTAGGGTGAATTGCCCGGTCCTGCATGTCGCGGGGTGTGCTGAGGGTGCTTCCGATCCGTCGTCGATCGCGCCGTCATCGTCCGAAGGTAGCGGCGCGCTGGAGCAGCTCACACAGCTGAGCAACGTCGCGCCGAAGTATGCCCAGCGCCGATTTCGATGACTCGCGCGCTCTCTGCTTGCAACGTCGTCGTTACGATTCACACGAAGCATGTCGGATCCCTCCTTGTTCGACATCTCGAAATTGAGCCGAACCTCGGATAACGCACGTGGTGCATCGACACAAGCTCCGTTGGTCGTCGTTGAGCCAGTCGACCGAATGGACTAAGAGGCAAATTGCATCACGATAGGAGAGGAGCGCTATCGCTCCCGCTCCTACACGGCCGACTGAGAACCACGCCGAGCACTGCGACGAGCACCGTCGCCCCTCCGTGTATCGAGAGGGCGAAGGCGGTGTTGTGGCCAGGCGTCGAGAGCGAAATGATGCAGTCGAGCAGGGGACTCACGATGCTCGCGAGCAGCAGCGCGCCCAGCGCCCGTCGCCAGCGTAGCGCTAGAAAGACGGCCATTCCGAGGGCCACGCTCAGATCCCGGTCGCCCTTGATGCGTAGCCAAACCGCATCGGCGGGGTCGACCACGGGAAACCCGAAGCCGAGTGCGGCAGCCTCAGGCGCGAGTAGCCCGCGAACTCCGAGGAAGAGCATGAACGCTGCCAGCGCGGCGCCAACGAGGAACGAGGGCGAGGTTCTAGACCAAGGTGTGTGAGACTTTTTCATTTTCGACTCCATAGCTGGGTGTAGGACTCCACATCGGGCTCGCGCAGGCGAGGCCTCATCGCGCTGACTGGACGAGTGCGGCGGCAAGCGCGACCACCGCGAAGCCCATCAGCAGCATCCGCCCGACAATTACGCTGTTCCACCGCGCTTGCAGCGCCCGCGCGTCGGTCGGAACCGAGCCCGCGCGGGCATGGCGGGCGAGCTCGGCGTTTACCGGCGCCGCGACGCGCCGGGTAAACGGCGATCCAGAGGACCTGCGCTGTGACTGCGAGCAATGCCCAAGGCAAGGAAGCCCTCGAGAAGGCGATGCTCGCGAGTGCGCCGACGATGCCGACCACACCGAAAATTGGCATCCGGCGATCGGCTACCTCGTGAAGACGTCCCATCGTCTCGACGAGAGCCGCGTCGCTGACGCGAGCCAGCGCGGCGCGCCCGACGACGCAAAAGAAGGTGTCCGTCCCGAACACGGCTGCGGCACCTAGGAGTGCAAGCATGAGCGAGAGCTGCCCGATACTGAAGCAGGTTGTCATCAGGATCCTTCCGGGTAACGATCGGCACGAGAAGCGCGCCAGTCTCGAACGTGGTGGCGTGTCCTGCCGAGGTCCATGCGCCGCCGGCTCAATGCTTTGTCCGGAATGCTCAGTCGCCGAGCGCGGAGGCAAAAATGCGAGTAGGGTGCGCGCGTGGACCTGACCCGTTCGCCGGACGTGCTGGGGCAGATTCTCGAGCGGGTCGCGGCTCCGCGGGCAGCTCTACTGCCGGACTGTGGCGCGAGCGCCGTGGGGGCTGCGGTTCCCGGCGCGCCCGGAGGCGGCGCTGCACCTGATCATGGCTGGGACCTGCATACTGTTCCAAGGAACGGAGCGAACGGTGCTGGGACCCGGTGACGTCGTTCTCGTGCCGCATGGCACCGGGCATGCCATTGCCGACTCAGCGCGAAGCCCGCGGCAGCCACTGGCGGAATGGCTGGCGGGTTGGCCTGGGGGGCCGAGGCGGCTCGGCGGTAACGGTCTCGAGACGGTGGCGTTGTGCGGGTTCTTTGCGTCAGATGCGCCGCTCGCCCACCCGGTGCTGCGGTTGTTGCCAGAGCGGGTTCACCTGCGTGGGGCTGAGGAGGCGGCGCGGGCGCTCCAGCCAACGGTGAGCCTGATCGAGCGCGAGTACGGGGCAGGTGAGCGCGGTGTCTCCGTGATCTTGTCGCGGCTGCTCGACGTGTTGCTCGTGCAGATCCTGCGTGCGTGGGCCGATCAGCAGGGTCCGGGCGGGGCGAGCTGGCTCGGGGCGTTGCGCGATCCGATCCTTGCCCGCGCGCTCGGGCTGATGCACGCCGAGCCGGGACGCGATTGGAGCATGGCCGAACTGGCGCGGGGCGCGGGCACCTCGCGCCCGACGCTAGCCAGGCGCTTTGCGTCCGAGCTGAGACAGTCCCCGCGCGCGTACCTGACGCAGCTCCGGATGCATGAGGCTGCGCACCAGCTGCGCGAAACCGACGACAGTCTCGGGATCATCGCCGAGCGTGTCGGCTACCGGTCGGAGTTTGCCTTCAACCGAGCCTTTCATCGCGAGATGGCCGCACCGCCTGGCGCTTATCGAAAGTTGCACCTCGGGGCTGACAGAAAATCGATTCCGTGAACCACCATCACCGGGCGCTAAGCGCTCGCGACATCGTTCAAACCGCCGGCGTCGCTGCGCAAGCGCACGGCATCGCGCGCGGGCGGTAAGCCGAATAGGCGCGTATATTCGCGGCTGAACTGCGAGGCGCTTTCGTACCCGACGGCATAGCCAGCGCGGGTGGCATCTTGGTTGGCGACGAGTAGGCGACGCGCCTGCTGCAGTCGCAGGCACTTCTGATATTGTAGCGGGCTCATCGCGGTCGCGGCCTTGAAATGGCGATGGAACGATGCCGCGCTCATGCCGGCCATTTCCGCCAGCGTTTCGATGCGCAGCGGCTGATCATAGTGCTCGCGGATCCAGGCGATGGCGCGGCGCACTTGGCCCAAGCGGCTGTCGCTGCGCGCGATCTGGCGCAATACCGCGCCTTGCGGGCCTTGCAGCAAGCGGTACAGGATTTCGCGCTCGATCATTGGAGCGAGCACCGCAATGTCTTCTGGCGCGTCGAGCAGTGTCATTAGTCGCACCCAGGGGTCGAGCAATTGCGTCGTGACGGGGCTGACGGCAAAGCTCGAGGTTTCGCTGTCTTGCCCGGCCGGCGCCTCACTGATTAGCGCGGCCAACGCTTCAGGAGCGAGCACCATGCTGAGCCCGATGTAAGGATGCCTCGCGCTGGCTTCGATGACGCAGCCGGAGGCTGGGACCTCGAGCGAGGCGATGAAATAATTGTTCGGATCGTAGCGCAGGCGCCGTTCACCGATGGTGATTTCCTTTGCGCCCTGCAGTACCAGGCAGAAGCGCGGTGGGAACACCCCGAACGCGCGCTCCGTGGTTTGGCGGGCAAAGGTGATAGCGACGCTCGGGATGGCCGTTTCAACCGTGCCCTGGCCGGCGTGGCGTGAGGCCTGTGCGCGGAGCCTCTCGATGTGCTCTTGCATAGGTCGAAGATCAGGCCGAATCGACCCGATGACAAGCTGGGCGAGGCCCAGCTTGAGAGGATTAGGCAAGAATTGGATGTGATCGGGCGTGCCGCGGGCCGCTCGGGTTCCCAGACTGTGGCCATCACGTTCCAGACTGTCGCCACTAGCAGGAGAAATCCCATGACCAAACCATTCGGCGCTCTTTCCACCACGGACGAAGTACTCGCAGGCGTCAATCTCGCGGGCAAGCGCATGCTCGTGACCGGCGTCTCGGCCGGCATCGGTGTCGAGACCGCACGGGTCCTCGCGGCGCATGGCGCGAGTGTCATCGGCACCGTGCGCGATCTCGCCAAGGGAAAGCGCGCGACCGCCGGCATTCCCGGCATCGAGCTGATCGAAATGGATCTTGCTTCGCTCAAAAGTGTGCGCGCGGCTGCGGACCAGGTGAACGCGAAGGGAGACAAATTCGATCTCGTCATCGCCAATGCCGGCGTGATGGCGATCCCGACCAAGACGCTCACGCCAGACGGCTTTGAAACGCAGTTCGGCACCAATCATCTTGGGCACTTCGTGTTCGTCAACCGCATCGCGTCGCTGTTCAACCCGGGCGCGCGGCAGGTCGTCCTCTCTTCGGTCGGGCACCGCTATTCCGATGTGAACCTCGAAGACCCCAACTTCGAGCGCAGCGAATACACCGACTTCGGTGCGTACGGCCGCTCCAAGACCGCCAACATCCTATTCGCGGTCGAGTTCGATCGCCGCCACCGGGCGCGCGGTGTGCGCGCGACAGCGGTGCATCCGGGCGGCATCGAAACTGAGTTGTCGCGTCACATGGCGCCCGGCTCGCTCAGCCAAATGGTCACGCGCATCAACGAAGACAACAAGAGGAATGGCCTCCCCCCGTTCAGCTACAAGACCATCCCGCAAGGCGCCGCGACGAGCGTTTGGGCTGGCCTTGTCGCGCCTGCCGAGGACGTGGGCGGCCGCTATTGCGAGGATTGCCACGTCGCCGAGATCATCGACGCCGGCGCCGATCTGCGCGGCGGCGTGCGCCGCTACGCGCTCGACGGCGAACACGCAAAAGCCCTGTGGGCCAAGAGCGAGGAAATGGTGGACGAGCACTTCTGACCTTCTGAAGGGCTCGCCGCTTGCGCGCCGCTCCAAGCTGAAGTCCAATCCGTGCATGGCCACCAAGAAAAGTGATGCAGTGCTGCGCGGAGCGGCGCTGATCAAAAAAGCAATCGAGACGAGCAAATCCACCGGCAAGATCGCGGAGCCGGAGCCGGTGCCGGTGAACGTCTTGAAGAAACTCAAGTTGCCGAATGACGAGAAGCTGTCGCCGGGTTTGAAGGAGCTGTTGGCATTCGACGCCAGTTTTCTCGGTTGGTCGATCGACGAAGAAGATCCCGAGCTCGAGCCGATGGCGCTCGATGAGCTGGTGGAGCAGGAGTTCGGAGAAGAGTTCGTGCCGCGCTTCGGCGAAGCGCTGGAACTGCTGGGGGACGACTGCCTCCTAGTTGGTCAAAACGGCGATGCGCGTCACTTTCTATACATTGGCGTCCCCGACGAAAAGGGCGAGTATCCGGTAATCACGCTCGATATCGCCAACAAGCCGTGGGTCGGCGGCTTCGTCCCATTCGACGTCTGGGCAGCGCAGCAACTCGGAGCGCTCGAAGCAGCCAAACAAGTCGGCGAAGTGCCTCCTGGTTACGAAGCTCTGTGCAAGACGCTCGCAGAGTCCAACGGCGACGGCCGAGTTCAGTTCGAGCCCGAAACACGCACCGTCGAGCGCGATGGCGCGGACACCGATGAAGACGAGGACGAGGACGAGGCCAAGAGCGACTGACCGCGGTTGCTTCCGGTGCCAGGGGGGCTGCTCCCTGCTCTGGGCGGAGGGTCCAACGCCGCGCAGTGCTGAGAGCCCGTCGTCCCGCCGAAATAATACTGTGCGAAACACAGTATTATTTATCGGCGAGCAGCGCGCCTCGAGGGGGAGCCCTGGCTTGCTAAGCCGTCCTCTGTTGAGCGCTCGCGCACCAGCGCCCAGAGGAGTGCCGCGCCGAGCACGTCGAGCAGGGGGAGCGCGACGAAAAAGGGAGCGTAGCCATGAGTCGATACCAATTTCCCGAGCAGCAGCGTGAAGACCATCGTCCCTAAATTGCCGCAGGTCCCGGCCATTCCGGTGACTGTCGAGACCTCGTTCTGACGGAACAAGTCGGTCGACATCGTGATCACGGTCACCGAAAGGGTTTGGTGCGCGAAACCAGCCAGGCACAAAAGCCCCACCGCAAGGTAAGGGCTCGTGACGGTGCCCACGAGTGCGACCGGTAGCATCAGCAGCACGCCCACCGTGAAGGCGGTGCGCCGCGCGTTGACCAGCGACCAGCTCGTATGACGCTGCACCGCTGACGCAATCAGGCCACCCGAAAGGCTGCCGACGTCCGCCGCAAGAAACGGCATCCAGGCAAAGATCGCGAGCTCTTTCAGATCGAAGTGACGCGCTGCCACGAAATACGATGGCACCCAGAAAGACAATGTTCCCCAGGTCGGATCGGCGAGCATGCGCGGTAGGCCAATGCCCCAGAAATTGCGCTGCCGCAGCAGGCAGAAGATCGAGGGCGGCGCGCTGCTGCTCTGCAGGTGTGGCTCCTTGCCCGAAAAGACATAGCGGCGTTCGCTTGGGCTGAGCAAAGCGTGCCGATCCGGGTCGTCGTACAGGGCGAGCCAAAGCAGCGCCCAGGCGATGCCGACACCGCCCGTGACGACGAAGGCAGCCTGCCAGTGATAGGCGTAGATGGCCCAAGCCACGAGTGGCGGGGCCATTACGGAACCGAAAGAGGCCCCGACATTGTAGACACCACTCGCCATGCCCCGCTCGCGGGCTGGAAACCAGGCGGAGATCGTCTTCATCACCGCGGGGTTGGCCGACCCTTCCGCAAACCCCATCAGTGCGCGCAGCGTCGCAAGGCCGAGCCAACCACTGACCACACCATGGGCCATATTGATGACGGACCAGGCCATGGCGAAGAGCGCGAAGCCCACGCGCAAGCCCAGCCGCTCGAGGAGATATCCGCAGAATGGCTGCAAAATCAGGCCGACCTGAAAGCAGGTGAGGATGAGCGCATACTGCTGATCGGTGAGCCCGAGCTCGGCCGAGAGCGTGGGCTTCGCGATGCCCAGTGAGTTCCGAGCGAGGAAATTCACGATCCCGCCCATCATGAGCAGGACGATGATCCACCAGCGAAGCGCTTTGATCCGAGGCATATTTCTGCCGCATGCTACGCGCTTGTTCGGCACTCCGTGCCTACACCTCAACGCCTGCGCGGCGCCACAGCGCCGGGCGAGGCGGAGGGTCCGACGACGGATGGGGCTGCGGAGTCCCGTCCTCGACATTGTTGGATGCCACGGTTCATGATACACCCGATCTACAGCGATGAGCGACGTCTCGCGAGGAGGATTGGAATCAAGAGCAGTGGTCCCATGAGCCTGGTCGAAGACGAAGGCGTCGCCGAGAGCGATACCAGTGGCGAGTCACTAGTCCCGGAGTACGACCTGAACTAGGTGATCGACTCGATGGCCATCATGGCCTGGTCGTCTCTCCCGGACGGCCGTTGCGATTACACGAACCAGCGCTGGAACTGGCCCAAGCGACCGCGCTGCTCCCTCGCCCTCATCGCTTCGTCGATTGTGGCCGTGGGGTTGTGTCCAGCGTAATCGAGCTCGTGTTCGAGCTGTCCAACTCTGAACAGATCTGGCGGCGAACGGTCACTTGCCTCGTGACGTTGGTCGAGTACGGCGACTTCGCCTGTCCCGACACTCGAGCATGTTCTGTCGTATGCGAGCTCTTTGCTCCAACATCGAACCAACGCCCATTGGCTCTCCACCTGGCATGCATCGTGCTGAGCTCAGCTAGTACCGGAGCGCGAGGCCTGCTCGCCGCGGAGTACTCGGAGATATCAAGATGATCAGCAAAACAATTGTCGTGGCGATCGCCGTAGCAATGTCAGCGTGCGCTGCTCGCACTCAGAACGGAACTGCGTCGAGCGTTGCCGCGTCAAGTGCAGCGTTCGATCAATACGCGACTTTCTCATTCGGCTTTAGTGACCCACCCGAACCTGGCTATCAGGTAACGACGCGCTCGCTCGAAGTCCAGCGGCGTCTGCGCGGCATCGTCAAGAGCAGACTCGAGCGAGCTGGCTACGTGGAGAGTCCCCAATCCAGCGATTTCGTGGTCAAGCTGGCCACCGGCATGGTCGCGCCCACCAAACCAAACCGGGACGTGGAAAGGTCGGAACCCACGCCGGCGTTAGGTTACATCGGCGTGCACCTGTACGATGCGCAGACCGCTTCGATGATCTTGCAGGGGTCCGCGGTCGCCGAAATCGATCCTGCGCACATCGACGACGCTCTGCTGGAGCGCGGCGTGGAACACATGCTGAGCGGATTGCCCACGGCTCGAAAAAAGCTGGCCGCGAGCAACTAGTCGGCTCGCGTCCGGGCGACTAGTCCCGAGCCCACGGAAGCGAAAACCCGGCTCCGGGTTACCGTAGGCTCTTCTGCTTCACGGTCCCACTTGGAGTCCTTACAGAGCGCGCGCTGGTTACCGACGAACACGAGTCGATAGAGGTTGTTGATGGTCACGAGGGGCGGCGTGCTGCGTCCCAGCCTTCGGCGTCGTGGGTCGGCGAGCCGCGCGGGAACAGCGCGGACCGTGAGTTGCGTGGCGGGAGCGCGGGCGCCCAATTCAAAAGTGGCTGGACCTATCTGTCCGCGAACATCCAATAGACGCCGCAGAGTATCGATGTCGGCACGCACGCCGGACGTGCGCCTACCACGGTTGACGGCTCGGTGCGAGCCTACTGCGAAAAGATGGCTTCCCCGGCATTCGGTTTGGCGGGAACTCCATGCCATCACCAAGGGCGCCTGCTCATGCGCGAACCACGCGAAAACTGCGATCTTCCAGTGCTAATAGGGATTCCGTCCGATGTAGTTGCCGGCCGGGCTGTAGTTGCAGATCCAGATGTCTTCTTTGGCCTTGCCGTTTTGGCAGGTGGCAACACCGCAGCCGACTGACGTGCTCGTGCGCCACACGATTTGCGTATAGTGGCCGCAGCCGTCGCTATGGAGCGCGGTGTAGCAGGCGGTGTCGCATTGGTCGGTCGTCATCAACCCGCCGAACGTGTAGCAGGTCTTTTCCGACGCCCATGCAGTCACGGCTTGTTGCGCGGTGCTGCCGCCCGCAGAGCTGGTGAACGCAGCCAGGTTCTCGCCGTAACCGACGGCCTGAAGCTCCTGTGACGTGCGATGGTGCGGGCTCGAGCACGACGTGGTGGCGAGTTGGTCCGCCCACTCCTGAGCGTATTGCGCGAGCTTGTCAGACCAAACGAGGGGCGGGAGGGGGGTGTTGCTGTCGACGGCTGCGCGGACGGCGTTGTGCGCTGCCGTCATGCCCACGAGACGGCCCATCTCGACGTTCATGCCGGACATGCCCGCTATGCTCGACATCCCGGAGATGCCCGACATTCCCGCGCCGGCAGCGGAAGAACCGCCCGTGCTCATTCCTGCGCCGCCCGCTCCACCGTGGCTCATGGCAGAGCCGCCCACTCCGCCAACACCCGAGGACGAGCCGCCCGCTCCAGCGCCGCCCACGGATCCACTGCCGCCGCCGATCCCAGTTGCTCCGCCTTGACCGCCCGGCGGGCCATTGCCCATTTGGGACGGCATCATCATGCCCGACGCGCCGGCTGAGCTCGCGCCGGTAGAAGAACCAGCCACGCCGCCCGCTCCCGAGTTGCCAGTCGAGTGATCGGTGGCGGGCGGATCGCTCGCGCTACAGCCGACAGCGCTTACACCGCCGACGACACTTACGAGCAACAGCGTGCAAATTGACCAGCCTTGTCTCGGTCGCATGGGCATCAATCACGTGAGCCGGGCTTCGGCGGTACGCCGTATCGCCGCGCAGTGATCGAACAACTAGAGCAGACCGGTCAACACGTGTCCAGCTGGTCTCACCGCGGTTCGGCTCCTGCGACAGCGAAAAGTTCGCCCCCTACGCGACGTCCTACTCGGCTACTCGGCTACTCGGCTACTCGGCTACTCGGCTACTCGGCTACTCGGCACTACGCTAATTCCTCTCACGATGAGACCGACGCGGTCATGTGGCCCCGAGTCCGCCGTCGACGCTGGAGCACGCTCTATTTCGATCAGGCAGTCCTGTTCGGCACGACCACGACGACGAGCGCCACCGTGACCGGCCTGCTGCCGGGCACGCACTACAACTTCTACGTGCGCAGCATGCGTTCAGCCATTGGCGGCGATGGCTTCGTAGGTGAGCCGGTCGAGATCGGGGCGACCACCCCGGGCCCTGAGCAACGGATTGCGCGCCGGGTGTGAGAGCATCGGGACCGATGGGATTGCGCTAACTATCGGTTAACGTAAAGTTTCTGTGCCGCGCGTTTGCGCGCTGGCGTCGCCCGCCGGGTTCCACGGTGCTGAGGTTCCGCGCTGGCGATCGCCATTGCAGTGGACGCGCGAGCTTCCTATCTTCGGGTCCGTCCGCGCCGCGAAATCTGCGATGTGGCTCGAGAAGGACGGAAGCATTACGCATGGCGCAATTCACGACGCGATTCCGACTCAAGGGAGGCGCATGGCGCGGACCGCTCGCGCTCGCCTGGGTGTGCTTGGCAGTCCCCGCGTACGTTTTAGCCCAAGTGCCGAGCCCCGCAGCTCCGCCGCCTGCAGCTCCGCCGCCTGCAGCTCCGCCGCCTGCGGATGCGGCCGTGAAGCTTCCTCCCGAGCAGCTCGACTCGCTCGTGGCACCGATCGCGCTCTACCCCGACCCGGTGCTCGCCCAGGCCCTTGCTGCTTCGACTTATCCCCTCGAGATCATCCAGCTAGAGCAGTGGCAGACCAAGAACCCGAACTTGAAAGACAAGGCGCTCGCGGACGCGGTGGCAGGGCAGCCTTGGGATCCGTCGATCCAATCTTTGGCCGCGATCCCGGAGCTGACGAAACGGCTCGCAGACGACATTCAATGGACGACCGACCTGGGCAACGCCTTCCTCGCGCAGCAATCGGACGTGATGGACGCCGTTCAACGCATGAGAAAGAAGGCGCAGGCGAAAGGGGCTCTCGCATCGAACGAACAGCAGAAGGTCGAGACGAAGATCGTCGAGACGAAGGAAGTCATCGTTGTCGTGCCGGCAAATCCTGAGGTTGTTTACGTACCGGTGTACAGCCCAACGGTCGTCTACGGGCCTCCGGTCTATGCGTACCCGCCGGTCTACTATCCACCTTACACGCCGGGCGCCGCCTTCGTGACGTTCGGTGTCGGTGTCATGGTTGGCGCGGCCATTTGGGGTGGCACGTGCTGTGGTTGCGGCTGGGGGCACGGGCACGGCAACGTCACCATCAACAACTTCAACAACTTCAACCGGAACACGAACATCAACCACAACGGCAACGTCAACCGCAACGGCAACTGGCAACACAACGCCGAACACCGAGGTGGCGCTCCGTACTCCGACAGGGCCACCGCGAACAAATACGGCGGTTCGGCACGCGGCGACTCGGCCGCGAACCGTCCGCAACGAGCCGGTGGCCCGAGCGTCGGCAATCAGATGAACAGGACTCCGAGTGCGCGTCCCATGAACAACTCGTCGTCCGGCCTTGGCGTTTCCGATCGGTCGACGGGCGCTAGCCGCGACAGCGGAAATCGCGCCACGAGCGCTGGCTCGTCCAATCGCAGTGGCGGAGGCGCTGGCGATCGGATCGGCAGCCGCGAGATCAGCGGCAGCAACTCGAGCTCGAAAGGGGGCGGTGGGTTCGGCAGCTCGAGTGGCTTCAGCGGCGACAGCGCACGCGCTCACAGCTCGCGTGGGGCCGCAAGCGCCGGCGGTCGAGGTGGCGGTGGCCGCGGTGGTGGGAGGCGATGAGATGATCCGCCTGATCTCGACGATTCGCGCGGCACGAAAGTGGACCGCTTGCGCTGGCCTCGGCTTGCTGCTCGGAGGCATGCTCAACTGTGCTGCATCCACGAGCGGTGCGGAGGCCGCTCGACCAGCGCAGCCATCCCAGCGAACGTTCGCGTCGGCGGCAGCCGCGGTGGACGCGCTCGTCGCCGCTGCAGAGGCCTACGATATCCCGGCCCTGAAAGAGATTCTCGGCCCGGACGGAGTCGATCTCATCGTGACGGGTGATCCCGTCCTCGACAAAAACCAGGCGACCGCATGGGCGGCGAAGGCGCGTGAGAAGCTCGTCGTCGTCAGCGACGCGAAGCACCCGCACACGGCCACGTTCAACGTCGGCCTAGACGACTGGCCCATGCCGATCCCCGTGGTGAACGAGGCTGGTAAGTGGCGCTTCGACTCCCTCGCCGGTCGACAGGAGATTCTGTACCGCCGCATCGGCGAGAACGAGCTCGACGCGATCGAGCTGTGCCGAGGCTACGTCGAAGCCCAGGAGGAGTACGCATCGGAGAAGCACGACGGCGCGCGCGTCAACGCGTACGCGCAGCGAATCATCAGCACACCGGGACGGCACGACGGCCTCGCGTGGCGCAACGCGGATGGCACCTGGGATGGTCCGGTAGGCGAGGGTATCGCTCGCGTGATCGCCGAGGGCTATCGCGACAAGTACCAGCCGTTCCACGGCTACCATTTCAAGATCCTGAAAGGGCAAGGCCCAGCGGCGCCGCTCGGAAAGCTCGACTTCGTCGTTCAGGGTGCGATGATCGGCGGCTTCGCGCTGGTCGCCGCACCCGCAAGCTACGAAGTGTCGGGCGTGAAGACCTTCATCGTGAGCCACGCCGGCGTCGTGTACGAGAAGGACCTCGGGCCAAAGACGCTCGAACTGTTCAGCGCGATGGAGCTCTTCGATCCAGACAAGAGCTGGAGCCCGGTGCAAGCGCCTTGAAAGGGTTGAGCTCGATCGCCAGTTCTACCGCGGCGGAACAATAGCCGTCGTAGGCAGAGGCAGAAGTAGAACGACAACGCTCGACGCTTTAGCGCAGGCTTCGGGCATGCTGCGAGTGGATACTAACGTGTCCGACACCGAGGACGACCACCGCGGCGAGTAGGAGCGGGTGGACCTCGTAGACGGCCAAAAGCAGAAAGCCGAGCACCGGTAGGACGGCCAGGGGCAGCGGAACTGGGCCGAGGCTGCGATACAGCGTGCGGGCGGTACGGTCGGTACGGAAGTACCGCAGCCAAGAGAGCTCGTAGAGAACCATCGCCACGAGCGACGCGCCGAGGCAGGTGAGCCGGGCAGGCCCTGCTGGCTCGCTCCCAGGCGAGACGAGGGCTGCGACCGTGGTGGCTACTTGCCCGACGCGCTCTAAGGCGAGAAGTAGCGAGTTCTCCTTCGAGGAAGTCGGTGCTGCCTCCGGGCTACGGAGCCTAGCCCAGAGAGCGTTGGGGACGAACAGCATCGCGAGGTAGGTGATGCCGAGCGGCGAGAACGCAAAGCTCAATTCCAAAACCGCCGGATCTGCGCCGGGCTCATGAGCGCGGCTGCGGGACGTGCCCAGCATGTCCGTTCGTGCGCAGCGTGCCGGTCACCCAGGTGGCGAGGAAGATGAGCGCGAGCGGCAACCACGAGCCGATGAAGCTCTGAAACATGGACAGGCTGCGTTGAACGAAGCCCGCGACGATCACGAGGTCGAGCAGAGCGGGGACTGACGCGAAGATCGTCGCCGCTCTGAACGGCGGCCAAGCATATGGTCCACGGAAGTAACTCGCCGACACGGCCGCGAAGATCACGGGGGCTGCTAGCGCATGGCCGGCGAGCGCGGTCGGGGGGCAAGTCGCCGCTAGCAGCAGCCCCATTGTGGCGCCGCACAATGCCCAGCCGATGGTCACGTGCACGGCGACCCGAGTCAGCGTGCGTATCGTGTTCGCGAGCTGTCCAATGCAGTTCTCACGGGCGGCTGCGAGTCCGGCGGTCGCCAGGCCGATCACGAGATAGGCGGCGTGCAGCCAGTGCACGTGTCGAAGGAACAGCACCTCGATCCCGATCCACGCGACGAGCACGGATCCGGACACCATCGCCTCGGCGTCACCGCGCGGGTGACGACACAGGATGAGCACACCGGCGATCGTGTTGATCACGCCGACGAGGCCGGCGAGGAGCAAACCCGGGATGAAAAAATCACGGAACGGGCTGTGCTCGAGCAGGGAGAGCGGCAGACGAATGATCGATCCGTCAGGGTTCCACATGAGCTCGAGACCGCCACCTATCGCGGTAAGTCCGGTGAAGAGGCAGAGCGCAGCCAGCAGCCGGCGCGTCCGCGGGGAAGTGAGCCATTCAGAGTTCATGACTCTCCACTGGGTCGAGGGCTGAGCAGCAATGTCGTTCGCTCACGGCAGCCGCTGGAGCAGCAATTGTGCCAAATCGCAGCGGTCTCGGCTGCTGCGCGACGGCAACGACTTCCGATTCGGCCGGCCGCGACGGACGCCTCGAGAAACACGTGCGCCCGCGAGGTTCGGGTCTTGCAACGCACCACGACGATGAATCATTTGGCTCTGTTCGCTATGAGCGCGTGCGCAGCGGTTGCGCTACCGCGAACCGTTTGCGCGGACGAGTTGTCTCCGGCGAAGATCCCGTTGGCACTCGGGTTCAACATCGACCTGCTCCCGACGGTCCTCAGCGCGGCAAACGGCAAACTCGGTTACGCCCCGCAAGTGTGGCTCGGCATCGGGCACGCGCGCCTTCGCCTAGTGGGCTCCCATCTCGAACCGCCAGACGCATTCGCCTTTGCGCCATCGGGGTTCCGCAATCCGACGACGACCGCTTTCGCGTCGATCATCGATTACACATTTGGCCAACGTTGGGACAAGTGGTGGGTAGGCAGCGGCTTCGAGATCTGGCAGAGCGGAATCCAACACGACGGTGTGTCCGGCACTGCGCGCTGGTCGAACACTGTGCTCACGCTCGGCGCGGGATACATCTGGCGGTTTGCCGGAGACTTCTTCGTTGATCCGTGGGTCGGCGGACACCTAGTGCTGAATCCGCAAACCGTATCGCTCGGCGCATTCGACTACGACCCACTTCCCGTGCAGGGAGAAGTCTCGGTCAAGTTCGGATGGTTTACCCCCATCTGACCGCCGCATTGCGGCCCGTTTATCCTGGACGTGTTGAAGACATCGCTTCACCGACCAACAAAAGCGAAAATCCCGGCTTCGGGTGCCAGGGTCTTCTTTGTCTCTTGTCTCTTTAGTCGGGGCGGGCAGATTCGACGGCTGCCATCACGGAGGGCGCCTGCTCATGCGCGATCCACACGAAAACCGCGGTTTTCGAGTCGGTCTCCCCGACGGAAGGAGACGCTAGGTGACGCCGGATCACGGGGCGTTGGGTAACTGGGGGGAAACGGGTTCGCACGCTGCTATGCTTGCCGGGTGAGCCAGCCACTACCCCTCGACGAGGCGATCCAGGCCCTCAAGCGCGACCCGTCGCACCCCGTGCGCGTCAGGGTCGATGAGGAGCTGACAGTCGAGGTGCGCGCGGTGGAGGCTGCAGCAGCGCCGAAGCGGTCAGCTGCCGACGCATTTCGCGAGCTGGGTCGTTGGGAAGGGGAGACCGGCGCGGACTTCGATGCCCTGTTCGCTGACGTCCGGCAACGCTCAAACCGCCAGGTTCCTGACCTGCCGTGAAGTACGTCCTCGACACCAACATCGTAACCCGCCTGTTGAAAGGCGATGAACGCGTCCTCGGCCACCTCGCCGATGTCGAGCCGAGCGACGTCGGCATCCCTCTGCTGGTGCTTGCCGAGTTGCTTTTCGGCGCCGAGAAGTCGGTTCGCAAGGAGCAAAACCGGCGCACGCATTAAGCAGATGACGGAAACCTTTCCGATGCTGCCGCTGGGCCTCACGGTTGTTCGCCGATACGCCGCTGAGCGTGCGCAACTCGAACGAATTGGTCGGAAGAAGAGCGACTTGATCCGATGATCGCGTGTACGGCGATCGAGCACGAGGCCACGTTGGTGACTCACGACGCTGCGTTGAAAGACGGCGCTATTGGCGGACTCGTCGTCGAGGACTGGCTCGATTCGGCTCCCTGATGTTCGTTTGATCTCCCCCGGGGATAAAAAGACCAAACGGGGTGGCGGTCCGAGCCGAACACGTGAACTTGCCGGCTGCCACGGACGATGAGAGGATTTCGGAATCGTTCGAATTGCGCTAACCATCGGTTAACGTAAGGTATTTTACGCGCATTCATGCGTTACGCGAGGGCTCGCGGCGGGTTCGGACGGGCCGCGCTGAGTAATCCAAACGGGGCCACCTCGCGGATTTCGGGCAGGCCTCCACCTCGGCGACCCCAGGCCGATCGGTCGCGGCCCCGCTATTCGTCGACTGGGACGGGATCGGCCAAGTCAGGCGATCTCGCGCGAGCGATGGGAGGGGCTTCCGTGGAAAGGTGGAGGCTGTCGAGGATTGCAGAAGCAGGCCGATCGTCCAGGATGAGCGCGATGAAATTCAGGCGGCCACCGCACTGACAGGCCAATGCGTCGACGTCGTGGACGCGCTTCAGGAGCTCGGCCCAATCAATGCGTGTCGATGGTTCGCGAACGGCCGCAGGCGCGACGTACCTGGGAGGGACGGGAGCCACGCAATGCGGGGCTGGCTCACTGCACCGGCGAGGGAGGATTGGCAAGGTGGACGGTTTCACGATTCGTGCGACCGTGATCGCCGTCGTCGCTGCAGTGCTGTCAGGGGAGCAGGTGCCGTCTTCGTCCCGTTGATCGCAACATGGCAACCGGATCGGAACGACTTTCTCTCTCCAAGAAGAGTGCGGGGCGAACACTCCATAGAAACGGATCAGGGGGTGGCGAGGCGGCGGGATGAGCGCCGCCAGGCGGGCAAGGAACTGCAGTGGCGACATCACGCGGTGGGTCTCATTGCCCCATGGTTTGCGAATGGCGTAAGCGATGCGACCGTCGCCTAGCACGGTCAAGCGCTCGAGGCTGAGCGGGGGCCTCGCGCAATAGCGAAGAAGCCGTTCGCGGCCTTCGCGGTCGCTCGCGGACACGACCACCCCCGCATGCACGTCGAAGCCTCGCACGTGGCCACCGCGCCGTTGGGACCGGGGAGGCGCAGGGAGGGCCTCGTGACCGTCGTCGATAGGGCAGCGTCTGCTTGGCAGGACGGTCAGCTCGCCCAGGCCGAGCGAGCCCTCCAGGCAGGCATCGAGCGCTGAGCGAGCAACGGGCTCGGTCGGTGGCTCGTCTGGGTCGTTGTCGAGAAACCCGTGGCGACGTAGCCATCCCACGACTCGCATCTCGACGTTAACTGTGAGCGTTTCGAGATCCATACGGTCCGGTGTTGGCAGTCGCCAAAAGTCGGCGCGAGCGGCACTTTTGGCCGCGGTGAACACGCCGTCGGGGACGACGACGTGAAAATGAACATTCAGGTTCATGCTGCCGCCGAATCGCTGCGGGAAACACACGGCTCCGCTTGCTGTCGAGCGAAGCCCGGACAGCCCGGCGCGCTCGCGCTGCGAGCGGAAGATCTCCTGCACAAAGATTCGCCCCACTGCGGTCAGAGCACGCGGATCGCGGGCGAGTAGCAGACGCAGCTCGAACGGCACCGAGAGCACCCACTGTCGCATCGGCACTTCAGGAACCACGTGATCCGTGAGGTGGGCAGCGGTCCCACACATGC
The DNA here is from genome assembly GCA_037200885.1 of Pseudomonadota bacterium. Lineage (GTDB taxonomy): Bacteria > Myxococcota_A > Polyangia > Polyangiales > Polyangiaceae > PMG-095. The sequence goes on along the minus strand of JBBCIN010000002.1, from coordinate 74,167 downwards.
GTCGCGCATTGCAGGATGGGCACACGCCCCGCTTCTTGCACGATAGCGCGACAAGCAGGTCTTTGCCGCACGAGCGGCAGCGTGCTCGCAAAAAGCCGTGCGCCAAGATCCCACACTTCAAGTACTCGCGCAGCTCGCGCTCGACGTATCGCGGCAGGGCACGCTCGTGCGTCTCGCGGGCTTCTGCGAGAAACGATTCGAGGTGCTCAGCGACAATCTTGTAGAGTGGCGTAGCCTCGGGCTCGTGCCGCTGGTAGCGTTTGGACGCGGCTGGCGTTGGTCCATGGCGCGTTCCGTGCGGTCCCACCAGAGGACCATCAGCGAACCCTGTGCCACGTGAACGGCACCAAGATGCCCGCAATTTGACCCCGCACCGGGTGGCCAAGCGGATCTCCCGGCCGGCGATGGCCAGGCAACTTCAGCTGAGAGGGAGCGCTGTCGCGCCGCTGGTCGAGGCCGGATGTGAGCAGCGCGCCTCTCTCGGTGTGCGCGCGAGGGGCTGCTTCAGTTTGCAAGCGCGGCGCAGCTCAAGGACGCCCCTCGGACGTTTCCGTCAGAGGCGTCCTGTGCGCGCCGCTTTCGACGGAGCGGCTGCCGCCAACCCCCGATGCGCGGGTGAGCATGGCGCTGAAGAAGCCCTTCAGCGCCACCGCCGCTGCCGACCCGGCTGTCGCTGCCTCGCGCCTTCCAACCGGTTATTCGAATTCTTGATATTGTCACTCATTGCCGCGCCGCCCCGGAAATCCTGCTGGATCCGAGCACCACCACGGCGGTCTAGGCCAGGCGAGTTCGGTGCGCAGGGTAGGCTCTGCGAGGCCTCAGCGGGCTCCGCTTCAGCGCGTGACAACGCTCCGCTGCTCGGCCGCCGCTCGGCGCAGCACGGACCGCGCCCCCGAGGCGACGACGCGGCAATGACGGACTCATTCACCGAATCGGTCGAGCACTTTGGTACAGCCAGAATCCCCATGAGCACCGGTAGTGACAAAGAATTGCGCTGAGCTTTTCTTGGGTTCTCAGTGTCGCGGGTTCAGGGTCGGAAGGTGCGGCGATGGTTCTTTGCACAAACTCAGGCGCGCATGCGCGACCTGACGAGTCACTTCAAGGAAAGGAACAGCCCGTGTCGGAGACCCAAACAAACGATGGAGAGAACTCAGAAGGGCCGATCGAGTCCGACAAAGCGGTCATGTCGAGGAGCGCGGCCAAACGCTCCCACCCACCGAGAGCAACACCACCGCGCCCGTCGCCGCTCTACGACACCGTGGACACTGCAGCAGCGAAGCTCAGCATCGGCCCCACCGCCTACGCCGCGCCCAACGCGCCGAAGGCCGCTCCGTCGTCGCCGACCTCGGCGGCGGGATCGCCGCGTTCAAGTTCGGCAGCAGCTGGCGCATCTCCTTCCCACGGCCGTAGAATGCGTCCTCGCTTTCCATCCCCTGCCATTGCGCTATGCTCCGTCTCGTCACGCATGAGCAGGCGCCCACGGAGCGAAATCCATGGGAAAGCTGAGTAACGGTGTTCAGAAACGGAAGCGGGATGGCAAGTCCCGCCTGGTCATTGATTTTCGATTTAGAGACAAAGACGGACGCGAGAAGCGCTACCGGAAGGATGCTCGCATTCAAACGCGGGTAGGCGCAGATGCCGAAGCGCGCAGGCTGATGGAGATCGCGCACACGACCGGAACTCTCGAGCTCCGGCCGGATGCGCCCACACTGCGCGCGTTCGTTGAGGAGACGTTCAAGCCGCTGTTCCGGACGAAATTTCGGCCGGGGACTTGGAAGCGCTACGAGGGGATCCTCAGCCAAGGTCTTCTCGATGAGCTTGGTGACAAGCACATCGACGAAATCACCGCGCCCACGGTTCGAGCGTTCATGGCTTTTCTCGGAAAGCGCGGCGTCCAGTCGCGCGGCCCGGTGAACTTGCTCCGCACGCTCTTGACCGCGGCGGTCGAGACGGGCGCGCTCGAAGCGATGCCCGACCTACCCAAGGCGCCGCCACCGGGCAGGAAACTGCCCAGCGCGCCTTCGACCGATGAGGTCAACGCCATGCTCGCGAAAGCCACCGGATGGCTGAGCGTGGCCGTAGCACTTGGGGCGCTTGCCGGACTGAGGCAAGGCGAGGTGAGGGCTTTGGAGGTTCGTGACCGTAGACCTCAAACAGGGCATCATTGCGGTTCGCTGGGCGCTTTCGGAAAACCAGCCCGTTGCCCCCAAATCAGGGGATGAACGGGTGGTCCCGATCGGTGCCCCGCTGGCCGAGGTGCTGACGCAGGCGGTGCGCGGGAAGCTCCCAGCGGCCCGCGTAGTCCTCAACTCCAATGGCCGCACGCCATCACGGCAGGCGGTCCTGAGCGCGCTTAAGGAGGTCCAGAAGCGCCACTCGCTGGCCGCTCGCAGCTTCCACTCGCTCCGACACTATTTCCTGTCCGCGCTGGTGCGCGGCGGGGCAAACCTCGAAGCGGTCCGCGAGCTCGCGGGCCATTCGAAGCTGCTGACGACGCAACGTTATCTGCACGCCTCGGGTGCAGACCTCCGTGACGCCGTGTCGCGGCTTCCGGGTAACGCGAAGCCTTTGGGTAACTAGTGGGAAACGACTCGCGTCCGGGCAACTAGTCACGGAGCACAAAAAGCGAAAACCCGGCTTCGGGTGCCGGGTCTTCAGTCTGTCTCTTTGTCTCTTTAGTCGGGGCGGGCAGATTCGAACTGCCGACCTCTCGGACCCGAACCGAGCGCGCTACCAAACTGCGCTACGCCCCGAAACGGAGGCGGCGGACAATGGTCCGAGGGCATTGATCTGTCAAGGATGAGAAGTACGCGGTGTGCGATTTTTGTTCAGTAAAAGCGCGGGGGCCAGGCGCGCGCGCTGGCCCCGATCTGAGACGAGTTACGCGCGCTTCTTCAACTCGGTGACGAGCGCTGGCACGGCCGTGAACAGATCGGCCACTAGGCCGTAGTCGGCGAGTTGGAAAATGGGGGCTTCGGGGTCTTTATTGATCGCGACGATCACTTTGGAGCCCTTCATGCCGGCGATGTGTTGGATGGCGCCGCTGATGCCGATCGCGAAGTACAGCTGTGGGGCGACGATTTTGCCGGTTTGGCCGACTTGGAAGTCACCAGGCGCGTAGCCCGCGTCGACGGCTGCGCGGCTGGCGCCTAGCGCGGCGCCGAGGGCGTCCGCGAGGGGTTCGAGCACCTCGGCGAATTTCTCTTTCAGCGCGCGACCTCCGCTGACGACGACCTTGGCTTCACCAAGTTCGGGGCGCGCGCTCTTCACGGCCTCGAGCGACACGAATTCGACACGTGCGGCGGACGCAGAGGGCGCGACTGTGGCGACCGCTTCGATCGGGGAGGCGCCGCCGCTGGGTGCAGCGGCATCGAGCTCGCTTTGGCGAGCGGTGGCGACTTGAATCGGCGTGTTGAGCGTGCAGTAACCGTAGGCGTTACCGGCGAACATCGGGCGCTTGTAGACGAGCTTGCCGGCTTCGGCGGAGACGGCGGCGCAATCGCCCGCGTAGGCGGCGTCCAAGCGGGCGGCGACGCGTGGCAAGAGATCTTTACCGAAGCTCGTCGCGGTGGCGACGATCAGGCCGAAGCCTTTGCCGACCGCGGCGACGGTGGGCGTGAATTGTTCGGCCGTGTACTTGGCGAAGACTGGGTCGGTCACGGTGAGCACTTTGGCGGCACCGTAACCGGTCAGCTCCGCTGCAGCGGTTGTCGCGTTCGCCCCCAAAACCAAGATCGAGAAGCTGCCGCCGAGGGTGGGCAGGGCGAGCTTGGCGAAGGTGATCGCGGCGAGCGTGGATTTTTTGAGCTTGCCGTCTTCGGACAGTTCGGCAATCACGAGTGCGTCGGACATGCTTCAAATCACCTTCGAAACGCTGGCGAGCTTTTCGACCAGCTCGGCCACGTCTTTGACTTTGGCTCCGCCCGCGCGTTGCGGGGGGCGCTCGAACTTGAGGTACTTGGTGGCGAGTTGATTGCCGCCCGCGACGTCCGCGAGGGCTTTGACTTCGAGCGGCTTCTTCTTGGCGGCCATGATTGCGGGCAGCGGTGCGAAGCGCACGCCGTCGCCGTGTTTGAAGCCGGTTTCGGCTTGCGTCAGCTTGGAGTACACGCTCGTTGGCGAGACGATGCGTAGATCGACCGTGACCACCGCGGGCAGGGTGACGCGCAGCGTGAGCACGCCGCCGTCGACTTCACGACCGACGCGCAGGGCGCCTGTTTCTTCCTTGATCGTGGCGGCGAAGGTAGCCATCGGGTAATCCAGCAGTTCGGCCAAGCGCTGCCCGACTTGGTTGCTGTCGCCATCGACGGCTTGTTTGCCGAGCAGGATCAGATCGGGCTTTTCGGCGTCGACGATGGCTTTGAGCGCGATTGCGACCAGGCGTCCGTCGAGCTCGTTGTCGTTCGCTTCGATCCGGATCGCGCGATCGGCCCCGGTGGCCAGGGCGGCGCGGAGCATGGTCTCGCACTCCTTGGGACCGAGCGTGACGACCACCACTTCACCTTCGCGCTTCTTCGGCGCCTTGCCATTTTCGGTCAGGCGTAGGGCGGCCTCGAGTGCATATTCATCGAACGGGTTCGTCTTCCATTCCAGGCCCGTGGTGTCGATCGCATCACCCGCGGGGCTGATTTTGACCTTGTTGGCGTTGTCGGGATCCGCAACGCGCTTCAGAGCAACCAAGACTTTCACTGCATGTTCTCCTCTCGGCCTTTTGGCCGAGGATCGCGTGTCTTCCGGTGCGTGAGGTTAATCGCTGGGCGCGACGCGTCAACGCTCGGCGGCGTTATTTCCCCTCGGTTTCCCCGAGCGCCCCTTGCAGTCATGGCGCTTTTGTACGACATGAGACAGCGGAGACGATGGCACTCACGACCGATTTCTTGGTTCTCGGTAGCGGAATTGCAGGGCTCACCTTCGCGCTGCGCGCCGCTGAGTTCGGCGAGGTGCTGCTGGTCACCAAGCGCGAATGCGATGACGCAGCGACCAACTGGGCGCAGGGCGGCATCGCCGCGGTGCTCGCTCCGGATGACTCGTTCGAGAAGCACGCAGAAGACACGCGCATGGCGGGCGCGGGCCTGTGCCACGACGTGGTGGTCGACATCTGCGTGCGTGAAGCGCCCGAGAGCATTCGCTGGCTGAGTGACATCGGCGCGCAGTTTTCGCGCAACCAGGTGGGCGAGTTCGATCTCGGGCGTGAAGCCGCGCACACCGAGCGCCGGGTCGTGCACGCGGGCGATATCACCGGCCGCGAGATCGAACGCGCGCTCCTGGAGGCGGTCAGGAACTCGCCCAACGTGCGCGTGCTCGAGTGGCACATGGGCGTCGACTTGATCACGATGAGCAAGTTCGGTGGCCCCGATCAATGCGTGGGCGCGTACGTGTTCGACGAAAAGGGAGGCAAGGTCGAGACCGTGCTGGCTCGTGCCACGATCTTGGCGACCGGCGGCGCGGGCAAGGTGTACCTGTACACCTCGAACCCGGACGTGGCTTCGGGTGACGGCGTGGCCATGGCGTATCGCGCGGGCGCCGAGATCGCGAACATGGAATTTTATCAATTCCACCCCACGGTTTTGTACGAGCCCAAAGCCAAGGGCTTCCTCCTGAGTGAGGCTCTGCGCGGTGAGGGCGCCGTGCTGCGCTTGCCGGACGGCGACGCATTCATGGAGCGTCACCACGAGCTCAAGGATCTCGCCCCGCGCGACGTCGTGGCTCGCGCGATCGACTACGAGATGAAGCGCACCGGCTCCGAGCACGTGCTGCTCGATATCACGCACCGCCCGGCTGATTTCGTGCGCACGCGCTTTCCCAACATTTACGCCGAAATCAAAGCTTACGGCTTCGATATGACGACCACGCCGATCCCGGTCGTGCCCGCGGCTCATTACATGTGCGGCGGCGTCACTTCGGATCTGCACGGTCGGAGCTCGCTGCCGGGCTTGTGGGTGCTGGGTGAGACCGCGTGCACCGGCCTGCACGGGGCCAATCGCCTGGCCTCGAACTCGCTGCTCGAGGGCTTGGTCTTCGCGCGTCGCGCGGCGGACAAACTCTCGCAGCAGATTGCCGAGCTTCGCACCTTCCCGCGTCCGAGCGTGCCCGAGTGGCAAACGGGTTCAGCTGTCGCGAGCGATGAAGCAGTCGTCGTGTCCCACAATTGGGAAGAAATCCGCCGCCTGATGTGGAACTACGTCGGCATCGTGCGCAGTGATGCGCGCCTGCGCCGCGCCGCCCGGCGCATCGCGCTGCTCGAAGAAGAGATCCGTGAGTACTACTGGAAGCACCTGGTCACTCGGGATTTGCTCGAGCTGCGCAATTTGAAGGACGTGGCCGAGTTGATCATCGCCTCGGCGGCCAGCAGGAAAGAGAGCCGCGGCCTGCACTTCACCATCGATCACGAGCAGACGTTGGACAGCTGGACCGAAGATACGGTGACGAAGCGCGGCGTGCTGCCGCACCTCCGCGGCCGCTAAGTGCGCGTGATGCCCGAGCGTTTCGCGGTCTGGCAAGCGCTGGCGTGGACCGTGTGCGCGACCGCGTGCTTGTCCCTCGCGCTGACCTGGGTGGTAGCTGCGTTCGGACAGCGGGTAGACATCGTGCCGCTCGGGCTCATTCAAGTGGGCGTGTACGGGCTGGCGCTGATCTTGTTTGCTTCGTGGCAGAAGAAGCCGCTCTCGAACTTGCTGGCGCTGCGGGTGGTGCCGTTTCGCATTTGCCTGGTCGCGGCAGCGCTGGGAGTCGTGCTGCAGTTTCCCTCGACGCTGCTGGCGAACGTCGTCGACCAACTCTACCCATTGCCCGAGGGTGTGCTCAGACGCCGGCTGGCGCTGATCACACCCCATTCCACTGCCCACGGCGTGGCGATCGTCCTCGTCGTTTGCTTCGTCGGTCCGTGTGTCGAGGAGTTTTTTTTTAGGGGAGTATTGTTCGGCGCGCTACGTCGCGGCCATAGCGCAATCGTGACCATGGCCGTGGTCTCGCTCTGCTTCGTGCTCGCGCACATGGATTTGCGCATGCTCGTGCCGCTCGTGCCCGCGGCCTGGCTCATGGCCGAGGTGCGCGAACGCAGCGGTTCGATCTGGCCGGGCCTATCGCTGCACGCGGGCTTCAACTCGCTGACGCTGCTGGGCGTTTTCAGCGGCATGGTGCCTACGGACAGAGTGCCGCCCGTGCCGCCGACGCTCGCGCTCTTCGGCGGCGTCGCCGCGGCCGGGTTATTTCGGCTATTTCGCTGGCTCTCAGCCGACCGCCGGCTGTAACGGCGCGAACGCGCCAGGCTTCACGCCGCGCAGTTTTGCACTAAGGTGACCGCGCAACACCCAGCCCCATGCCAGCCGACATCGAGACCAAGATCGCTCTCTGCCTCCCGGGCGGCGGCGCAACGAGCGCCATGTTCCAAATTGGAGCTCTGGCCGCGTTCGAAGACTCGGTCGAAGGGCTCGAGGTGAACCGCCTCGACTACTACGTCGGCAGTTCCGGCGGCGCGAGCGTCGCAGCCGCGCTCGCTGGCGGCTTACCCGTGCAACGCATCTACCGCGCGTTCCTCGATCCTGCGGACGTGTACTTCGGGCTCGAGCGCAAGCACCTCCTGCGGGTCGACTTGGGGGAATGGCGGCGCACCTTGGTCTCGGCTTTCAGCGCGCTCCGCCATGGCGCGTCCTCGCTCTTGTCGCGCACGTCCGCGCCCGCGCCTGCCGCGCTTTGGGAAGAGCTCGATCGTCTATACGACTCATTGCCCGCGGGCCTGTTCACGCTCGACAGTTACGAGCGCTTCTTGGAGGATTTTTTCGTACGCCGCGGTGTGCCCAACAGCTTCTACGGCATGCCGCGCCCGCTCCGAATCATGGCGCATGATCTGGACTCGGGGCAGCTGGCGGTGTTCGGGCAAGGGGACTCGGCGGAAGTGTCGGTCACCCGCGCCTGCATCGCTTCCATGGCGGTTCCGCCCTTTTTTTCCCCGGTTCGGATTGGTGAACGGCACTACATCAACGCTGGCGCTGGCCAAGTCGCGCACCTCGAGGTCGCGGTCGAAATGGGGGCCAACGTGCTGATCGTGGTCAATCCCATGGTCGCGTCCTCAGTCGTCACCGTGCCCACGGGCCACGGCCACCGGGACAGCCTGCGCGACAAGGGCATGATGTGGGTGCTCAATCAGGCGATCCGCATTGGCATGCACAAGATCGTACGCGAGGAGTGCGCGCGCATCGCCCGTGAGGGCCGCGCGCACGTGATCTTGATCGAGCCATCGCCGGAGGATTGCATCTTGTTCATGTACAATCCGGCGAGCTTCGACGCGCGCCGCGCAATCTTGGAGTACGCCTATCGCCACACCCGCGCCGAGCTCGCAAAGTCGTTCGCGTCGAACGATAGCGTGCTCTTGCGCGCCGGGCTGCTCCCGCGCTCGACGCCGAGCTCGGTGCTTCCTGCGAGCTCGGCCTAGCGTGCTCTCCGCTCGTGCATCGCTCCTGCTCGGGGCCACCCTGCTGAGCCTCGTGGGTTGCAAAAAGCCGTATCGAGTCGGGGAATACGTGCTGGTCGATTGGGAAGAAAATCGGCCATTTGCCGCGTTCATCACCGAAAAAGTGGGCAGCGCCCGCTACCGCGTGCACTTCGACGGCTACGATTGCGACCAAGAGGTCAGCTTCGAGCGCATCAAGGGTCGCGTGCAGGGCCCCGTACCGCAACCCACGCCCGGCAAGCTGCCCTGTGCTCACGCGGTTCCCGCAACCAGCGGCTCGGCACCTGCGATCACCCCCGCGCCGTTCAAGCCCAATGACCACGTACGCGTGACCTGGCGCGGCACCATCTACCCGGCCACCGTGCTGCAAGTCGTGACCAAGGATCGCTTCGTGGTGCACTACGAAGGGCTGGAGACCGCTTGGGACGAGACCGTGGGCTTGGATCGCATCGTCGGGCGCAGGCCTTAGGTTTGGTGGGCCCACGAGGAAACGGGCGAATCGGAGTCCGGCAGCAGACGAAGCGTCGAGAGGAGCGGGTTCGCTCGCAAAAAAACGAGTTCGAATTCCAAGTCGTTTTTCGCGTGTCGGGAGTGCACCCGTCTGGGCCACGCGTGACCGCGAACAGTCGAAGTATTTCGCGCGGACCGGGCACGAGGGCTTGCGCTGGAGGGCGATTGCCCTACTCAATGCCCCGATGAGCCTGCTCTCCCTGTTCAAAGGCAACGGTCCCAGCGGTTACGGCTACGGCACGACCGCTGAGGTCGTGACCCAGGGTGTGGTGCTGAAGGGCAAGAATTTCCTAGTTACGGGCAGTACTTCCGGGCTCGGAATCGAAACCGTGCGCGTGCTGGCGCAGCGCGGTGCGCGCGTTTTTGCGACAGGGCGCAGCAAGGACAAAGTGGTTACCGCGCTCGGGCGCATGCCGGGCGTGGTCGTCCCGCTCGACTGTGAGTTGTCCGATCCGAAATCGGTCCGCGGCTGCGTTTCAGCGGTGAAGAGCCAGGGCGTGAAGCTCGACGGCATCATCGCCAATGCCGGCGTCATGGCCTTGCCCACGCTCGAGCTGGTGCACGGCTACGAGCGGCAGTTCTTCACCAATCACATCGGCCATTTCTTGCTGATCACGGAGCTGCTCGCTGAGCTCGCGGACAAGGCACGCGTGGTCATGCTCAGCAGCGCCGCGCACACCATGGCGCCCAAAGCCGGAATCGAGTTCGACAATTTGGCCGGGCAGCGCAGCTACGGCGCGTGGGCGGCCTATGGCCAATCCAAGCTCGCCAATTTGCTGTTCGCCAAGCACCTCGCCAAGCGTTTGGCGAACGAGGGCAGCGCCGTGACGGCGAACTCGGTTCACCCCGGAGTCATCATGTCCGGACTGCAGCGCAGCATGCCGGCAATCCAGCGGCTGGGCATGGCCATCGCCGCACCGATCGGGTTCAAGAGCATCCCGGAAGGGGCCGCCACGCAAGTCTATGTTGCCACGCGCCCCGAGCTGGAGGGCGTGAGCGGCGAGTATTTCGCGGACTGCAACCTTGCCCAACCGAGCGAGCGCGGTAAGGATGCGGCGCTGGCGGAGCGGCTCTGGCAAGAGTCCGAGCGGATCGTCGCTCAGCTCGGTTAGTTGGCCGGCGGGGCGAATGCTGGCTCGCCCGGCATGTGACCCATGCTGCGCCAAGCAGCCAGCAGGGCGCCGCGGTCTTGGTCGTCGAATACGTACGGATTGCGATCCGCGCTCTGCTTGGCGTAGCCGATCCAGCGCGTCGCGGCCTGCGCGTCGCCCAGCGCCAAATGCGTCAGGCCGCGATGGAGCGCGTAGCTCGCAAAATCCCGCGGGTTGAGCTTGCGCGCCGCGGGCTCGGCCGCTCGAAATTGCGCCGCGGCCGACGGATAGCGCGCGTCGGTGTAGGAATCCATCGCCTCCGCCAACGCCGAATGACAGCCCGCGGCGCACTCCAGCAAAACCAGCAACAAAAACCAACGCATTTCCCCCCATCGGTCGCGGGGGAGCTTGGTTGCGATAAGGCGCTCTCCGTCTTGGCCCGCTCGATCGGGCGACCGCCCGGCTCCGGGGCAGACGCGCGCTACTCGTGGCGCCCGAACTCATGCTAATATGCCAACATGGCGGACCATACGTCAACTATGCTGGCCGCCAACCTCAGGCGGCTGCGCGAGCGGCGAAAGCTGACACAGCAAGATCTAGCGGAGCGTTCCGGCGTACCGCGCCCCACGCTGGCGCACTTGGAGTCGGGCGACGCGAATCCGACCCTCAGCGTGCTGGTGCGCGTCGCGGAAGCGCTAGGCACGAGCATCGAGGAATTGATCGGCCGCGTCGAGCCGGCGGTCACGCTGCACCCGTCAAAAACCTTGAGTGAACAGCGCAGAGGGAGGGCGCGGTTGGTCGACTTAGCACCGGCCGCCTTCGCCGGGCTTTCCTTTCAAAGGGTCGAGCTGCCGGCGGGCGCCCGCTTCGATGCTGCGCCGGAGGCGCGCACGGGGCGTTGCTTCGTCACTTTGGAGGCGGGTGAGCTCACGCTCGAGGCGGGCGGCGAAACACACCGCCTCAATCGCGGGGATGTGGCAGCAATCCTGCGAGAAGTCGGGCATCGCTACGTCAACTCGGGACGCGCTCACGCGGTCATCTACAGCGTGACCGAGGGTTCCGCTGCAGGCTGAACCGCTCGGAATTGGGGCTGCGCCTTGCGCGGCTGAGCGTTCCGGGCTAGCGATGCGCCGCCAATGTCCGCTGAGAAGCTTCGTAACATCGCCATCATCGCTCACGTCGATCACGGCAAAACCACTCTAGTCGACGCCATGCTGCGTCAAAATGGCGTATTCCGCGCCAACGAGGCCGTGACCGACCGGGTCATGGACTCCAACGACCTCGAGCGCGAGCGCGGCATCACGATTCTCGCGAAGCATTGCAGCGTCAAATACAAAGACTACACGATCAACATCATCGATACGCCCGGCCACGCCGATTTCGGTGGTGAGGTCGAGCGCACGCTGAAGATGGCCGATGGCGTCTTGCTCTTGGTGGACGCGGCCGAAGGCCCGCTACCTCAGACCCGCTTCGTGCTCTCGAAGGCGCTCGAGCTTGGCATGACGGTGATCGTCGTGATCAACAAGATCGACCGCCAGGACGCGCGCCCGGACGACGTGCTGAACGAGGTGTTCGACTTGTTCGTCGAGCTCGAAGCCAGCGACGAGCAGACGGAATTTCCGACGCTGTACGCGATCGGCAAAGAGGGCATGGCCAAGCGCGAGCTGACCGATACCTCGACCAATCTCGAGCCGCTGATGGAGACCATCGTGCAGAAGGTGCGCGCGCCGAAGGTCGACGAGAACGGTCCGCTGCAAGCGCTCGTGCACAACACCGAGCATGATGACTACGTGGGTCGCCTGGCCATCATCCGCGTCAACCGCGGGAAGATCGCCGTCAACCAGACAGTGGCGATGATCGGCGAGAAGACCACCGTCAATCAACGCATCAGCGCCATCTTCAGCTTCGAAGGCACCAAACGCGTCAAGGTCGAGTCGGCCGAGGCCGGTGACATCGTGGCGCTCTCGGGCATGGAAGACGTGCAAATCGGCGACACCATCAGCGCCGTCGACAAGCAAGAAGCGCTACCCCGCATCACGGTGGAAGAGCCGACCATCAAGGTCAGCTTCATGGTCAACACCTCGCCCTTGGCCGGCAAATCCGGCAAATGGGTCACCTCGCGGCACGTGCGCGAGCGTCTGTTCAAGGAAGCCACACGAAACCTGGCCCTGCGTGTGGAAGAGACCGCGGATGCGGACACCTTCCTGGTGTACGGCCGCGGTGAGCTGATGCTCGCCATCTTGGCGGAGACCATGCGCCGTGAAGGCTACGAGTTTGCGCTGGGCATGCCGGAAGTCGTGGTCAAAGAGATCGACGGCGTAAAGTCCGAGCCAGTCGAGCTCGTGATCATCGACGTGCCGGACCAATACGTCGGCGCCGTCACCACTCGCCTCGGTGAACGCCGCGGCCAGATGATGAAGATGGCAAACCTCGGCTTTGGCCGCGCCCGCATGGAATTCAAAGTTCCGTCGCGCGGTTTGATCGGCTTCCGTTCGGCGTTCCTGACGGAAACGCGCGGCACCGGCTTGCTCAATTCGCTATTCGGCGGCTGGCAGCCGTACGGCGGCCCGATGCTCCGCCGCTCGAACGGCGCGATCGTCTCCGATCGCATGGGCGTCGCTACGCCGTACGCGCTGTTCCACATCCAGCCGCGCGGCACGCTGCTGATCGCGGCCAGCGCGCCCGTGTACGAGGGCATGATCATCGGCGAGCACAATCGCGACAACGATTTGGACGTGAACTGCGTGCGCGAGAAGAAGCTCACCAACATCCGCGCCGCCGGCAAAGACGAGAACGTCGTGCTGATCCCGCCGCGCGTGCTTTCGATCGATGCCGCCCTCGAGTTCATCGATCGCGACGAGCTGGTCGAAGTGACCCCCGAACAAATTCGCCTGCGGAAACGCGTGCTCGACACGAACAAGCGCCCGCGCCGCGACGGCGACAAGTCCGAAAAAGCCTGAGTTCCGCTCACCGCGCGGTGATTGTCCGGATTTGCTAAGCTCGCTCGGAGCGAACCATGGCCGTCACCCTGACCCCGGATTACTTCAATCAGCTCGGCCGTCACAACTTGCCGGGCCTCTTGGGCATCGTCATCACGGAGGTGGCCGAGGGCCTATTGAAGGCGGAATTCCCGGTCGGTCCGCATTTGCTGGCACCGAATGGCTTCATGCACGGGGGCAGCGTCGTGTCGCTAGCGGACACCTGCGCAGGTTACGGCGCGATCGCGAACTTGCCAGAAGGGGCGTCGGGCTTCACCACGATCGAGCTCAAGACGAACTATCTGGGTACCGCGCGTGAGGGCGTGGTCGAGTGCTGGGCGACGGCCGTCCACATGGGTCGAACGACCCAAGTCTGGGATGCCACGGTGCGCGCCAAGGGCAGCGCGCGCGCGTTGGCGCTGTTTCGGTGCACACAGCTCGTGCTGTATCCGAAGAAGTGACGAGCTGGGTTGTGCGCGGAAGACGGACGCGCGGCGCCTTCGGCGCGCGGTGGGAGACTTACGTTTGCGCACGCTCGGCCAGTGGCGCTGGGCCGCCCGCGCTACAGGACGGAAAGCACGCGCCCGTTCGGTCGGTTCTCGTAAGCCTCCATCTCATTCGTTGATCGCGACCTGATCGTGCCAAAGTCAGAAAGCGCGACGTATTTCCGGGCACTCGACTGAAATGCTTCGCGCGCGCGAGGCGTGCGGCGCTGCGCGCGCACCGAGAGCAGACAGAGAAGCAGACCGCGAGGCGTGCGGCGCTGCGCGCGCACCGAGAGCAGACAGAGAAGCAGACCGAAAGTGGACCGAGAGGGGGCATGCGGCGCTGGGCGCGCAGCGGAGGAATCTTTAGCCTTCGGTCGAGTAGAAGAATTCTTCGCGAACGATCTTGTCGTTCTCGACGGTGAATAGGCCCGCTTCTTCCATCTGGAAGCGGCGACCGCTGGGTTTATTGGTCACGTCGTAGCTGAACCGCACCACGAAGCGATTTCCGTGCGGCCACGGGCCTTCGAGCTTCGAGCTGTGAACTTCGTGGTTGTCCATCCACTGCTTGCCCTTTTCGACGATCGCTTTGAGTCCTTTCGATTCCACAGGCAGGCCAGGCATGGCGGCGGCCTCGACGCTCACTGCGTCGGGCGAGAACAGCGTCTCTAGCGCCGTGTGATTTTGATGGGCTTGGCAAAGCTCGACGTATTTCTTGGCGATCGCGAATGTGGTCATGGAACCCTCCTTGATGGACGTGATACCTGAGCCGATGGCTTTCCAGCGTCAATCCCCGGCTGACGTGGCGCCCCGGTTTCCTGACACTGGGCTGTCAGGATTGAGGCCGCGTTCGCCCCGCCGCAGCGCCGTCACTAGTTTGCCCTCGCGGTTTTTCTAGTTTTGCGCGCCGGATTTTTTTCGAGCAACCGCCCGTCGCGTTGACCGAACGGTCGTCAAATGATGACCAAACTTGATTTTTTTGGCGCTTTTTGCGCTCTCCAGCGTGTGCGGCCTACAGAGCCAGGCGTGCTCGCAGCGCCCTCGTAGCGCTGAGTTGTCGGAAGCCGCAGGAGCTGCCGGCGACACTGTTGAGGACGCGAGTGCGGCGGGCGCGAGTGCGGCGGGCCACGGCGCAGCAGGCGCGAGCGCTACGGGCGCGGGTACAACGGGATCGGGTGCAGCGGGATATGCGGGTGCAGCGGCAGTCACGAAAGCCTGTGCAACGGATGCGGAATGCGATGACCATCTGCGTTGTAATGGAACCGAGACGTGCTTGGGCGGAGCGTGCCGGGCAGGCGCTCCGGTTCAATGCAGCAACGCAGCCACTTGCGTTGAAGACCCGAGCGCGCTCGCCTGTACCTACCCAGGCCCGAGCGCGTGGCTCGTTTACGAAGCCGACGAGGACACGCCTGCGGTCGATGAGCTGTACGCGGTCAAGGAATCGGTCTTCGGCGTTCAGCAACCGATCAAGATCAGCGGTTCGCTGCCCAATGCGCCAGTCGAGCACTTCACGCCGTTGAGCTTCGTTTGGTCGCCCGATGCGCGCTGGCTCTTGTTCGGCACGACCGAAAAGAGCGATACCGTCTCGACGCGCTACTACGCAGTGCGCTTCGACCGCGGAATTCCGGAAGCTCCGATCGCGCTCACCTCGGGTTTGCCTCCCGTCGACTCCATGAGCTGGTCACCTACGGAGCACGAGCTGCTATTTCAGGGCACGGATGGCAGCCTGTACTGGATCCACCTGAGTGACGACGGGGTCGACGTCCCCGTCCAGCTCAACGCGCCGAGTCACGTCGTAAGATATGCCATTTGGGCGACTCGTCGAGCGGTCGTGTACTCGACCACCGATAGCGCTGCGTATCGCGTCTCAGTGGGATCGCGGCCCGCACCGGCACCGTCTCAATTCACGAGCAACGACGGCCCATCCACCTTGGATCTGGGCTGGGCGTCGGCCGACGGTGCGTGGCTAATTTTCCATACCGCGGACCGAGTTTGGCTGATTGCGAACGTCGCTTCCCTTCAAGTACAACGCCTCGCCAAAAACGCCCTCGACCCGAGCCAGGTGAGTTGGCAATTCTCACCGGATTGTCTCCACCTCGTATATGCGGCCAGTGAGCAGGTCATCGGCCTGACCGAACTCTACTTGGTTGATTTGCGGAGCTCGTTCCTTCCTCGCACGAAGGTCGAATCAACGGAATTGATGCGCCCCGGCGACCTACTCGGCAGCTGGGCGCCGGACTCCTCTTTCTTCACCTACTTCGGTGACCCGCGCGGCCGCGAAGAGGGTCAGAAGAGCCTCAACGTGTACGATATGGCCAACCAGGAAAGCTCGGGCACGGGCTACGACGTCGGTTTCGACGACTGGGCCGTCGGATTCAGTCCCGATCGGACGAGCATCCTGTACTCCACTCGATTCTCTCCGACTACGAGCTACACTGAACTGACCGGAATCGACCGCAAGGGCGACGAACAATCTTTCGACGAAGACGCCGCTGGCAGGCCCTATTCACATGCAGAATTCGCCACCAATGGTTTGGCTGCGCTCTATTGCACGACCGTCGGCACGGATCAGTTGACCGATATGGTGTTCGCGGACCTGCGTCCGCCGCTCTCGCGACGCTCGGTTCGGGTGCCGGGTGAAGGTTCGGTATACAGTTGTTCGAAGGGCTTCGCGCCCGACTCGAAAGGCTTCGCCTACTATCGCTTTGCTCCAGACGGAGCTCGAACGCTGTATTGGGTCGATATCACCAAACAGGTCATGAGCCAGCCGCTCCCGCTGACCCGCGCTGGCCGCGTCTCGAGGTATGACTGGCAGCCCGGGACGACCCGTGCGGACTGAGTCCGGATCGGATCGTTGGCTTTTGCCGCTAAAAGCGCAAATTCGCCTCACTGGGGCTACGCCCCGACGTCGCGCTGATCGACATCGGCTTGCCGGACATGAACGGCTACGACTTGGTCCGCTCGCTTCACGCATTGCCGGGGCTCTCGGCCTGCCGCTACGTCGCCGTGACCGGTCACAAGAGCGGAAGCGCGTTTGCCCGCGGCATCAGCGCGGGCTTCGAGGCCTATCTCACGAAGCCCGTGCAGACCGCGGATTTGCTGCCGCTGATTCGTGGCCGCAATTGAGACGGCGACAAATCCGAAAAGGCGTTACAAACTGAGCTCGTTCTCCGCGAATTCCGCGTATTGGGCCGCCTCGCGTTCTTCACGGGCGCGCTCGCTGATGACCTTGGCGAGCTCTTCGCTGACGCGCTCGAGCAGCGTGGTGGTCGTGGAGCGTTCGAGCGCGGAGATGCACACGGAGTTCGGCTCGGCTTCGAAACCGGGGATCTCTTCGGGTGGAACGCGGTCGATCTTGTTGAACACCCGCAGCTTGGCGGCGCGATCGAGATCGAGCTCGCTCAGGATCTTGGTGGTCGTCTCCAAGTGCTCGCCTTGTTCTGGGTCCGAAGCGTCGACTACCTCCAGGATCAGATCCGCTTCGGTCGCTTCTTCGAAGGTGGCTCGGAAGGCGGCGAAGAGGTCTTTGGGCATGCCGCGGATGAAGCCCACGGTGTCGGTCAGTACGACGTGCTTGCCGTCCGGAAGCGTGAGCTGGCGAGCGCGGGTATCGAGCGTGGCGAAGAGCTTGTCTTCGGCCAATACTCCGGCGTCAGTCAACGTGTTGAGTAGAGTGCTCTTGCCGGCGTTGGTGTAACCGACGATGGCCACGACGGGCACGTCACTCTGAGCTCGGCGGCGGCGGCGTTCGGAGCGCTGCTTGCCCAGGTGCTTGAGCTCTTTCTCCAGGCGATTGATGCGGTCGCGCGCGCGGCGGCGGCCGATTTCGAGCGTCGTTTCGCCGGGGCCTCGGCCGCCGATGCCGCCGGTCAAGCGGCTGAGGGAGTCGTCCTTTGCGCCCAGGCGGGGCAGCGTGTACTTCAACTGCGCGAGCTCGACCTGCAGCTTGCCGTCGCGGGTTTCGGCGCGCTGCGCGAAAATATCCAGGATCAACTGCGAGCGATCCAAGACCTTGAGATCGGTTTTTCCGGCGATGCCGTGCGCTTGCGCGGGGCTCAGATCACAGTCGAAAATTAGGGTCTCCGCGTCCAGATCGATGGCCCGCATCACCACGTCTTCCAGCTTACCGGGGCCGATCACGAACTTCGGATCCGGTTGATCGCGGAGTTGGATGATGGTGTCGGCGACCTCGACGCCGGCGGTGCGGGCCAGACTGTCCAGCTCGCCGAGGCGCGATTTCGCGCGTTGCATGCCGCCCGCGCGACGCTTGTCGCCCACGTGAATCAAGATCGCGCGGCCGTCCTTGGCGGAGACCGTGCGGGTGCGCTCCTGCTGCGCGAATTCGGCCTCGAGTGAGCCAATCAACTCAGCGAAGTTCGGCTCTTGCTGACCGTAGGGCAGGGGACCAACCACCTCGTAAGGCGTGCCTTTGCCTTCGAACGTCGGCGTGTTGTAAGCGTAGCTGAAGCGCTGCGGTTCACTTGCCGGATTGAGCAAGACGGCGGCCACGAGATCGAGCCGCAGGCGCGTCAAGTCGACCAAGTCATCTTTGGTCAGCGGTTCGTTGAACAAGTGCGTGTGCACCAGGCGCAGCGCGCGAAAGCGTCCCTCGGCGGCGCGCAGGCGCCCGATGTCTGGCAGCATCAAGCCCGTGGCATGCCCGACCACGACGTAGTCGACTTGCCCCGACCGGTGCACCAACGCTCCGACCTGGCGCCGGGACTCGCGCGAGGCGTCGGCCAAGGAGCGTACCAGTTCGGGCGTGGCGATGCGGTCGCTCGGGACGCGGCGCCTGTAGATGCGCTCGAGAGTCTTGATCGCACTCGGCGAAAGGCCGGTCGTGTTTCCGTAGAGCTCAGGCATGCAGGGGGCGCGACGCGCAGCTGAAGGCTAACATGCTTTTTGCCGGCTCGGACGTTGCCGCGTCGGCAAAATCTCGTCAACAGAGCTGACGCACTGAGGCATAGTCTCGGCGCATGGCGCTTTTGACCGAGCTTTCCTTCGCTTCAGCGGTACCGCTGGCGAGGGCCTTCAATTTGGATTTGCGCAAGATCGAGCCGCTCACGGCGGGTTCGGTGAACTCCAATTTTCGGCTGACTGACAGCGCGGGGAAAGTTTATTTCGCACGGCTGTACGAGGAACAGGACCACGCGGGCGCGCTGCGCGAGCACGCCGTGGTCGCCGTCTTGGATGATGCGGGCGTGCCAGTCGTGCGTGGGCTTCGAACCAACGACGGCGGTTCGCTCGTGGATTTCGCGGGCAAGGCGTTCGCGGTGTTCCCTTGGGTCGATGGCGAGATCTCGTGCCAAGCCAGGGTCACGCCCAGAGCGTGCATGGATGTCGGCGCCGCGTTGGCTCGAGTGCACTTGTGTTCAGCGCGTGTGCCCGATCTTCCGGGAGGGCGTTTCCAAATTCCGGATTTACGCGCGCGTCTCGCGCGTGTGGAAGCGGCGGGCCGCGCTTCTCTCTTGCCGGCGGTGAGTACGATTCGCGAGCGCTTGGATCATTACGAGGCCAATCGTGCCAAAGATCTCGAGCAAGGCATTTGCCACGGCGACCTGTTTCGCGACAACGTACTCTGGCAAGGCCCGAAGCTGCGAGCGTTGATCGACTTCGAGAGCGTGTGCCGAAATAACTTCGCATACGACTTGATGGTGACCGCGCTCGCTTGGTGTTACGCGAGCCAGTTCGAGCTCGGCTTGGTGCAAGCGCTGTTCGATGGCTATCGCAGCGTGCGCCCGCTGCCCCCGGCCGAAGTGGCCGCGCTGCAAAGCGAGGGCGCCATTGCCTGCTTGCGCTTTGCCAGCACGCGGCTCACGGATTTTTCCTTGCGGGTCCCCGACGGCACGCCGCCGGTGCGTGATTTCGGTCGCTTCTTGCAGCGCATGTCGGCGATCGAGAATGGCGCGCTGGATGGCTGCATCGCGTCACTTGGGGCCTGACCGCGTGACGATCGATGTCCGGTGCCAGTCCGGCGGGCGCCGCGTGAGCTTCACCAAATCGTAACCCGCGGAAAGTTGCGGCGGCGCCCGCTATTTGCGCGCGACTCGCTGCGCCTCCCCTACCGAGCTCGGACGGCGGTGCTAGCTTGAGCTCGGTGGCAAGGATGGACGGCTTCGATTTCCCGGCTTTCGTTCGCGAGCGCGCGAGTCGCCGTCCAGGCAGCGTGCTCGGCAACGATCACGGCTACGCCTATGTATCCGATCGCAACACGCATGCCACGTTTCAACGCATCAAGCCGGTGGAGCTGGCGGTGGCGGCAGCTGTGCGCACGTTCAAGAACGTCGGCAAGGCAGAGCTGCTCGGGCATGCGGTGAAAATCGGCCCGCGCCAGTTCCCGCGGGTGCACGCGTTGGCGGAACGCTGCGCGGAGACCCTGGGCATCCCAGTGCCCACCGTGTACGTCGTTTCGAACCCTCACTTGAATGCCGCCACTTATGGCACGAACGAGGATGCCTTCATCTTGGTCAACTCTGCGCTGATGGACCACTTCAGCGATGCGGAGCTCTTGAGCGTGATTGGTCACGAGTGCGGGCACATTCACAACAACCACGTGGTGTACCTGACCGCGATGCACTACCTGACCAACGTGGCCGGCATTGTCCTACGCAACTTGGCCGTGCCCGCGCTATTGTCCCTGCGCGCGTGGTCGCGCCGCGCGGAGGTCACCTGCGATCGCGCAGGCGCGCTGTGTGCGGGCAATCTCGAACCAGCGTTGCGCGCGCTGACCAAGCTAGCGCTCGGCTCGCAAAAGCTGTACGAGCAGCTCAACATCGAGGCCTTCCTCGAGCAACACACCGAGGCCAGGCAAAGCCTCGGCCGCTTCAGTGAAGTGTTTTCGAGCCATCCCTGGCTGCCCAAGCGAGTGCTCGCGCTGCAAGCGTTCGCGGAGAGTGAACTATTTCGTCGCCACGCGAGTCTCGGCCCGGGTGGTCTCTCGATGGCTGAGGTGGACGAGCGCGTGCATGGCTACATCAAGGTCATCGGTTGATGAGCGAGTCGGAAGCGATTTCGAGGCGCCAGCTGTTGCCGGCCTTGCAAGCGCTCAAAGAAAAGGTCGCGGTCGATCTGGCGGAATTTCGCCGCGACGTGGGCTGGCGTTTGCCCGCGGCGCTCGAATCGGTGAGCGCCTCCGACATCCGTCAACACCTCGGCCCATTCCTGGAACGAACCTTTCGCCTCTGGGCCGAGCGCGAAAATCAAGAAGTGCAGCAAGCGCTTTCGGAGCTGGCTCAGCGAAACCCACCCGCGGCCGAGAGCCCAAGTGCGGACGCAGAAGCGCTGACCGGTCCGGACTCTCGACTGATGCGCCCCAACTTCGAAGTCAGCACGTTCGCGCTGGACGCGAGCGTGGTCGCGGCGTTGGCGCTGGGCGTGGGTACGTTGTTCGCCAACGTGGCCGTCGGAGGTTTGTTTCTGCTGGCTGCGCCCACGCTGGCGGCGTTTGGCCGCGACCGCGGCGACCGCGCGCTTCGGCAACGCGCCGCGGAATCCGCGGTCAAAGCGGTGGACGAGGCAGTGGCGCGCTTGGGTGCCGAGCTCGAGCGCGTGATCGATGACTTTGCGCGTTGAGCTAGTTGCAATGCGCCCCAGTAGCGCTCGATATTCAATTCGTTTAGACATCGAATCACCTTCAGGAGCGAGATGAAAGTAACGGGGGTTCCGGCGCGGATCGTGACACAAGACCGCGATTATTTCGTGGCTGCCTGGCACCAGACGGTGATCTCGGTGTTTCGCGGACCTGCAACGCTGCTGCATGTGCTGAACATTACCGACGCTTGCAAGGCGCTGCTCGTCGAAGCCCGCGGTCCAGTAACCTACATGGGCGTAATCGAGCGGACTTCCCCCGCGCCAACCGAGACCGTTCGCCGTGAGCTTGCCGCCTGGAGTCGCGACGTGGTGACGAAGTTTTCGCTAGCCACGATCGTCGCAGAGGGCGGTGGCTTCAAGAATGCACTGGTCCGTGCGGTGGGCTTGGCGCTCACGGTGCTCGTGCCGCACACGGTGCCATTCAAGTTCGCCAGCAACGTGGAGGAGGGCGCGGCATTGGTCGCGCCCTTTTTGTCAGCGGCTTCCGGCGGCGAAGCCGAGCTCATCGCCGTCGTTGCCGACGTTCGTCGGCGCTGGGAGTCAACACTGTGACGGGGCGATCGCACCGATTCAGGCGTCGCGAAGCGCATCGATCCAGCGGCGCAGCTTGCGTCTCCGCAGGGTAACCGGAATTGGACGCCGAAGGCTGAGACGAGCGCGGCGGCAACTGTGACCATCAAAAAAGCACGGACTGAACCGGCCCTGCCGAGGCTGTTTCCACGCGGCTTTCGTGCTACACGTCCGCACCATGACGGTTGCTCGAGGTGGCAGGCTCCCAGACGCGATTGATGCGGCGATGGAGCGGTTGAATACCAGTGTAGACATCGATTGGGAGCTCTGGCGCGAAGACATCGCGGGCTCGATCGCGCACGCCGAGGGCTTGGCCCGCGCGGGCGTACTGACGAGCGCAGAAGCGCTCTCGATCGTCACTGGCCTGCAACAGATCAAGGGCGAGATCGAGCGCGGTGAGTTCTTCTGGGACCGCAAAAAAGAAGACGTGCACATGAACATCGAGGCGCGCCTGCGCGATGTCGTGGGGCCCGTCGGGGGCAAGCTCCACACTGGCCGCTCGCGCAACGATCAGGTCGCGACCGACCTCCGGCTGTGGACTCGTCGCCGCTGTGAAGAAGCGATCTTGGCGGTCGATGAGCTTGCTTCAGCGGTGCTCGACCGCGCAACCTCCGAGATCGAGCTGTTGATGCCGGCGTACACGCACCTGCAACGCGCGCAACCGAGTCGGTTGTCGCACCACCTCTTGGCTTGGCAAGAGCTGCTATTTCGTGATCGCGGCCGCCTAGTGGATGCCATGGAGCGCTTGAACGAGTCCCCGCTCGGTGCAGGTGCGGTCGCAGGCACTGGTTTTCCGCTCGATCGCGAGGGGGTCGCCCGTGCGCTCGGCTTCTCGCAGCCGATGCAGAATTCGATCGATGCGACCGGCAGTCGCGATTTTCTGATGGAGGTCGCCTCTGCGCTGGCCATCTTCGGCGTGCACCTGTCGCGCATCGGTGAAGAGATCGTGCTCTGGTCCACGCAAGAGTTCGGCTTCATGACGCTGAGCGATGCGTTCTCGACCAGCTCATCGATGATGCCGCAGAAAAAGAACCCCGACGTCGCCGAGCTGGTGCGCGGCAAGTGCGCGCGCTTGATTGGCTGCGTCACGACGCTGCTGGTTTTGGAAAAGAGCTTGGCCTTCGGCTATGGCCGCGATTTGCAAGAAGACAAGCGTCCGATCTTCGACGCCTTCGAGTGCGCGTTGACCAGTGCGCGGGCGCTGACCGGCGCCATCGCCACGGCCACCTTCCACGGTCCGCGCATGAAAGCCGCGCTCGCGACCGGTCATCTGTGCGCGACGGATTTGGCTGATTTTCTGGTGCAGCGCGGGCTACCGTTCCGTGAAGCGCACCACGTCGTCGGCGCCCTCGTGCGTGAAGCGGAGGAGCGCGGCGTGCAAATCGGCGGACTTCCCGCGGACGTACTGGTCGCCGCGCATCCGTCCTTGACGGGCCCGGAGCTCGCGCTGGCGCTCGATCCCGAGGCCGCGGTGGAGCGCCGTTCGCTCGTTGGAGGCCCCGCCAAGGCCCGCGTCCTCAGCGCGATTGCCGAAGCGCGCTCGCGCTGGCCCACGCAAGAGTGATCGCTAGAAGTTGAGGCCCATCTGTTTTTGTCCGTTGAACACCCAGGTCTCACGGGTGGTCGGCTCGCCACGATCGAACACGCCGGCGCGCCACAAAACGATGCCGGTGATCAAGAGCGCGCCAGCGGAGGCGGCAATTGCGTAAGGCCAGATCGTTTTCTTGGAATCGACCGCGCCCGCGAGGGATTCACGCGGTTGTTCCCAGATCACGACTTGGCCGCACTGCTCGCGCTCGCACAGCGCGGCCTCGATACCGCCCGCGCGAGCGCGCGCCAAGACGTAGCTATCGCAGCGCGCGTGTGCGGCGGCCACGGCGCGGCCCGCCGCAAAATAGCCGCGCCCAATGTCGTCCGCGCTGCACGCAACCGTTTCCGGTACCGGCAAGCGCACGCGTCGCTCTTCCGCGCCAAGCTTGCTCCAGCCCGCCCAGAGCAGCCGCCCGTTGCGCGCGACGCGCGCGTGGTGGTCGCCCGCGGCCGTCATGACCGTGGTTTCGGTCTGCATTCCGTCCCACTCCAGCGCGTCCCCGGGCTCCAAGCCCTCGACGCTGACCGGGTGAACATCGGCCACGGCCTCGCTCTCGGCTGCGCGATCGGAAAAGGGCGCGGCGCGCGGTCCTTCCAACGCGGCCGCGCGCTTGCGCAGCGCATTGGCCGCATCTGCGCCGTCCGGCGCCGCGCTTTCGATCTCCGCCGATTGTTCCAAGATTTCGGCCATCAGCCAGGCTGATTGCGGCAGCTCCGGGTGCTCGCGCACAACATGCTCGGCTCGCTCGAGCGCGCCGAGCGCCCGGTTCTGCTCGAGTGAGGCGGCGGCATTGCGCGCTTCTTCCAGCGAGCTCTCGATCTGCGCTACGGCGTCCGGCGCGTAGGCCGAAGCCGCGATGCGGTAGGGCGCGGCGTTTTCTCGCGGGGCTTCGAGCCGCAGCAATCGGCTGTGAGCGAAGCCATCTAGGTCTGCACGAAATGTAGGCAAGACAGATGAGGCTGAAAGCCAGACGAGAACGGCCGTTTGGCTCATGGATGCGCCATGGTAGGCTAGCTTTCTCGTTTTTGCCGCAACTTGTGAAGCGGAGCATGCGCCGTATGGCGCGGAAATCCCGAGGGTCCCGTGCAGCTTGATTTCGTGAACCGCGAGCTCACGATCAAACTCGTCTACTACGGTCCAGCTCTGAGCGGCAAGACCACCAACCTGCAGGCCCTGCACAAAGCAGCAGAGCCCGGCGCGAGTGGGCGCCTGATGACGCTCGAGACGAAGGACGACAGAACGCTGTTCTTCGACCTTTTGCCGCTCACCTTTCGCAACCAGGGGAGCCTGGCCGTGCGGCTCAAAGTATTCACCGTTCCCGGTCAGGTGATTCACGCTTCGACGAGGCGGCTCGTGGTGCAAGGCGCCGACGGCATCGCCTTCATCGCCGACTCACGCACGGCGGAAACCCAGCACAACACCGAATCATTCATGGATCTGCGAGAGAACCTCAAGCAGCACGGGCTGACCTTGAGACAGATGCCGCTGATCATTCAGTTCAACAAACGTGACATGCCGGACGTGCGCAGCGATGCGGAAATCGCCGACCTGGCCTCCAAGGGACGCGAGCCGGTGTACCTGGCCGTGGCGACGCGCGGCTTGGGCGTGGTGGAGAGCATGATCGGGCTCCTGCACTTGACCTGGAGCGCGCTCGACGCCGAGCACGACTTGAACAAAAAATTTGGCTTCGACTCCAAAGCGTTCTTGGCGCAGGTCGCGCAAAAACTCGGCAATCCGAAGCCCATCCCCGAGATCTTACAAGCCTGTGTGGGCGGCGCGCTCGACGTGCTTCGGCCGGAGGCTGGTTGATGATTCCGCCTGCTGCAGCGAAGACTTTCGACGAGCTCACGCTGGGTCACGGCGTCAGTCTGGAAGACTTGATCGATCGTGATGCCTTGGGCGAGATGGTCAAGAGCTTCTACGATTTGTTCGGCGTGCCGCTCCGCATTTTCAGCGAAGAAGGTAAGCTACTCGGCGACGCCGCGGATCAGATCCCGCTGTACGCGTTCCTCAACTCGGTGAAGGCCGGCCGTGCTGCGCTGGCTGAAGTGGCCGGAAAGGTGAAGAACCTCACGCTCGGGGAAGACGGCATGGCCAGCTACCCGTGCGCGACCGGTGAGCACTACCTTGTCGCGGCCATCCAATACGATGGCAAGCGCATCGGTCGAATGATCCTCGGGCCATTCGTGACGCCCGCCCAAGTCGAACCCCCCGCGCCGTTGCTCGCGCTGGATCCAGAGCTCGACCCCATACGGCTCCGTGAGCTGTTTCGGACCATGCCGCGCGCGGACGACGACTCGGTGGTCAAGCTGGCTCGTCACCTCGGTCGCACGCTCGACCTCTTGCTGTTCAGCGGCCACCGCGCTCTCTTGACCAGCAACATGCACCTGGCCTCCGTTCGCGAGAGCTTTCGCGAGCTGGAGGACAAAAACGACAAGCTGCAGACCGCGTTCGATCGCTTGAAGGAGCTCGACCGGTTGAAGAGCAACTTCTTGGCCACCGTGTCGCACGAGCTGCGCACGCCGCTGACCTCGATCATCGGCTACAGCGAAATGCTGGTCGAGGGCCTGGCGGGCGAGATGACCGGTGAACAGCGCGAGTTCGTGCAGACCATTCGCGATAAGGGTGAACAGCTCTTGCAGCTGATCAAGGGGCTGCTGGATTTGTCGAAGCTCGAGAGCGGCACGATGAGTCTGCGCAAGAGCCAGACCGAAATCGTGAGCATTTTGCGCGACGTTGCGCAGACCATGACGCCGACCGCGCGCAAAAAAGAAGTCGAGCTGGTGGTCGACGTCGAGAACGGTTTGCCGCTGATTTGGGCCGACACCGAGCGTCTGCGGCAGGTATTTTTGAACCTGACCGAAAACGCGATCAAGTTCACGCCCCCGCACGGCAAAGTCACGCTCTCGGCGCGGATCACGGCGATCGACGCGGCGCGCCCGGAGGACGCGGGCGGCGTGGTGATTCTGAGCGCACGGCGCACCGCGATCGAGTTTCGAGTTTCGGACACGGGCATCGGCATCCCCGAGCTCGAGCGCGGCCGCGTGTTCGATGCCTTCTACCAGGTCGACTCGAGCTCTACCCGCGAAGCGGGCGGCACCGGGCTCGGGCTGTCGATCGTGCGCCGCCTGATCGACGGCCACGACGGGACCGTGCGCATTACCGACAACACGCCGAAGGGCACGGTGTTCGTCGTCACCATCCCGGTCCGGCGCGCAACCGTCGGCTGACTCGTGTACCGTGCCGCGCATGACGGTGCGCGCGCGGCCCCTCTCGGAATTTGCGGCAATTTCCCAGCTCGAGGCGCTGTTCCGCCAGCCCAGTTCCAAGCTCGAACTGGGCATCGGTGATGACGCGGCGGTATTGAAGTCAGCCGGGCGGTGGGTGTGGACGGTCGATACGGCGGTCGAGCACGTGCACTTCGAGCGCGCCTGGCTATCGCTCGCCGATCTGGGCTTCCGCAGCTTTCAGGCTGCCGCCAGTGACGTCAGCGCGATGGGCGGGGCGCCCTTTGCGGCGCTCTCCAGTGTGATTTTCCCGCGAAATTTTGCGGCGACCGAGCTCACTCAGCTGGCGCGCGGCCAGCGCGCAGCCGCCCGCGCTCTGGGTTGCGCAATCGTGGGCGGCAATTTGGCGCGCGGCGTGGAGCTCAGCGTCACGACCACGGTCGTGGGCAGCGTGCAGCGTCCGCTGCTGCGCAGCGGCGCTCGCGTCGGCGATGAGCTCTGGTTGTGTGGCGATCTGGGCTTGGCCGCGGCCGGCCTTCGGCTGTTGCAGGCCGGTACTCTGCACGGCACCAGCGGACCGGAGCGCCGCGCGCTCAGCGCGTTCCGACGTCCGCAGGCGCAGCTTGCCGCGGGTCTCGAGTTGGTGCGTGGCGCGCACGCCGCAATCGACATCTCCGACGGCTTGGCGGGCGACGCGTTGCACGTTGCGGAGGCGAGCGGCGTCGAGTTGCAGATTGACTTGGTCGCGCTGGCCGCGACTCTCAGTCCCGCCTTGCTTGCCCTGGCCCCGCGTTTGGGCATCCCTGCACTCGAGCTCGCCTTGTACGGCGGAGAGGACTACGCGCTCCTGGCCGCGGGCCCCGAGCGAGCTCGGCCTCGGAGTGCAAGCGTGATCGGTTCGGTCGGCAAAGGCGGCGGGGTCTGGCTCCTGGAAGGGCGCCGTCGGCGCCGCGCGGGTCGTGGCTTCGAACACTCGGGCGGGCGGACGGCCCAATGATTTCGTGACCGGTCTGTGGGCCGAAATGGTGGACGCTCGTTTGGCGAGACTCGATCGGTGGCTCGCCTGGCTCAGCGCTTGAATTGAGCCCAAATTAAGGCGCAGCGCCCCGTGGGGCGAATTCCTACCTGGGCAGCGCCCCCATTTGCCACGTGTCATTGTGGATTCGGTTCCAGTTTGAAGTAACCTTTCCACGTAAAGCCCTCTAATTATCGCCTTTAGGATGAGGGACCGGTTCCAGAAAGTCGACCGGGTTCTGGACAACGTGGAGTCCGTCGCGCACATTGTGTCGTCCTTAGTTTCAGCCCACTCGGGCTTGGAGGTTTGAGAGATGACTAATCGGAATTTGCGATACTCGGGTCTAGGCCTCGCCGTGTTCACGGCGGGCGCGATTGCAGCTTGCAGCAGCAGCGATCCCGGTACTCCGTCCGCCGCGGCGGGCAGCGGTTCGGGCGGAGCGCACGCGGGCGGTGCGGGTGGCGCTCCCAGCACGGCTGGCGCCAACACCACCGCAGGCAGCGCCGGCACTGGGACGGCCGGCACGGGAACAGCCGGCGCGGGAACGGGCGGCACGGGCCCGGGCTTCAGCTGCGCCAACACCAAGCCAACCGACGCAGTGATCACCGATTTCTCGAACCTCGTCGCCAACCCGACGACGGCCGGGCAATACACGTTCATGGGCGGGGTGCTCGGCGGTACATTCACTTATCAAGCCAACGCCCTCACCCTGGACCCCACGGGCATGGTGCTCAACGTCAAGGGTAACGTCAAAGATTACGACGGCTTCGGCGTGTACTTCAACACCTGCTACGACGCTTCGGCGTACACGGGCGTCTCGTTCAACATCAAGGGCGCCGTCGGCTCGAAGGGAACGCTCAACTTCCGCGTCCAGACCAACACCAATACCGCCATCGACGCGGCGAACTCGAAGGGTTCGTGTGTCCCGACGGATCCGACCAACACGTATCCGGACTGCCACCCCTCCTCGTTCGATATTCCGGTCAGCGCTGGGGGCAGCGTGGTGACGGTGATGTTCAGTCAGCTGACGGGTGGCATGCCAATCGCCGCCGTCACTGGCAATAACGTCGTCGGTCTGGAATGGGCGTTCAACTGGGATCCAGCTGCTGGCACTGCCGGCTCGGGCGCCGGCGGCGCGAGCGGCGGTAGCGGTGGCGCAAGCGCGGGCAGCGGCGGCAAGGGTGGCGCCGGCGGCGCGAGCGGCGGAAGCGGCGGCGCGACGACCGGTACGGGCGGCGCGAGCGGCGGAACGGTCGGAGGCTCCTACGATGCCAACGTCACGATCGACGACATCAAGTTCGTCGGCGGCCCGCCCGCGGGTGGCGCCGGCGGCGCGAGCTCGGGTGGCTCGAGCGCGGGCGGCACGACGAGCGCAGGTTCCGGCGGCAGTTCAGCTGGTACTGGCGGCAAGGCCGGCTCCGGCGGCTGAGCTCTTGAATTAAGCGTTTGCGGAAAGCGGCGACTCAGCGAATGGCTGGGTCGCCGTTTCGTCATTTGGAGAACCAGAACCGGCTCGCCCATTCGCAACGTCGAGCGGCGAGCAATACAAAATGCAGCGTGGGCCACTGACTTGCGCCGGTGACCCACGTTCTGCTCAGAATGCGCTCCGCTGAGCGCCGCGTTATCGGATCAGCCGCCAGTGCCGGCTTTGCCAGCAGTGCCGCCCGTACCCGCGCTGGCGCCGCCTGCGCCTGCACTGGCGCCACCTGCGCCCGTGCCTGCACTGGCGCCGCCTGCGCCTGTACCTGCGCTGGCACCGCCTGCGCCCGTGCCTGCACTGGCGCCGCCTGCGCCTGGGCTAGCGCCGCCCGCGCCCGCCGCGCCGACAACGGCACCAGGCTTGAGAATGGCGCGGACGTTCGAAATGCAGAAGCCGAACGGCACCGAGTTGCTGGTGTTCGTCACGACCTGCCACGAGATCTTGATCAGCGACTTCTGCACGTCAGCAGTGATGGTTGGGTTTGGCGGGTTGTTCGTCGCCTTGTAGTTGTAGCAAGCGCCAACCTGGTCGGTGAACATGAACGTGTTGGGCCCGGTTTTGACCTGGTGGGCCGGAATGTTGCAGTACTGGGTGGTCGCACTCTCGACGTTGAACCGGATATCCTTGGGTGCGGGCACTGTACCCCCCATTGAATCACCGTTGATGTCGAAGGAGAAACCGACGAGCTGCGAGGCATCGTACGGCACTGCGACGCCAGCCACCGGCGGCGTCACGGACGTGTCCGGCGGCTGGTTCAGGTTCAGGGCGATGGCGGCGCCCCAATACTGGCCGTAGCAATCCGTAGCCGGGGGGGTGAACATCATGTTCTTGCATGCGTCCGACGTTGTATCGACCAGCGCGGCAACCCCTGCAATACAGGCGTTGGCGCCAGTGAGGGTCGACGTCATGACTGGGGGTCCCGCCGTGGACACGGCGTCCGCATAGGAGATGAGGTAGCCTTGAATACCCAGCGGGTTGCTCGTGGCGGGGAGAAAACCGTCCATCGGGTTGAGCGGGACGCCTGAACCGTCAGCCCCGCCGCTAGCGCCACCCGTACCGGATGCGCCGCCTTGACCCGGGGTGCTACCGCCTTGACCGGGGGTGTTCCCACTACCGGCGACCGGATGGATGCCCGCGCCGGCCGCGCCGCCATCAGAGCTGCCGCTGTCACAGCCGGCAAAGCCGACCGCAAACGCCAAAGTAGACACGCCCAGGACTAGTTTAACTGCCGAACTCATATTGTCGACTGTAGCCGAGAGTCCAGGCCAGTTCAAGCGATGAGGAGACGAATTAGATAGGTGTTTCTACAAAAAATAGACAAGCAATCTGGGACCGGTTCCGCATGGCATTTCTGCGCAAAGCGCGGCATTCCATCAGCAGCTGGGAGCCGCCGATGCCCGAACGCATGCTTTCGGCGCGAGCGCGACGCGCTCAGTGTGTCATTTCACGTCGACATAAAAATCGTCCGTGACGAGGTTGGTGATCGGTCCCGTCCAGATTTCGAAGCCAGCCGCGACGGCCAGGATCTGCGAACCGGGCAAGGTGTAGCCGCGATTGATTGCGTCTTTGTAAACGTCGAGCACGTCGAACTCGAGCTCGCTCAGATCCTTGCCCTCGGGCGCTACGTAGTTGACGATGGGCAGGCCGTTGACCGTGCCTTTCCAGACCGTCCAATTGCCTGGTAAGCCGGAGATCGTGGCGCCCGAGAGCGAGCTCATGCCAGCGGGTTGCTGACCCGGAGGATCGCGCTGCCAGACCATGAGGTACGAGGAGAGGGTGCCGCCATTGCCGAGCCAGATGTCCCACGCGGCGTTGTACTGACTGGTGTTGCCGTTGGCTTTCCAGCGCCAGCCGGTCTTGATCGACTTGGCGGAGGCGATCGTGATCGGCAAGCCGCAGGGATCTGACTGCTTTTGCGAGTACAGCCCGCAAAACATGGCTGGGTAGCCAGAAGGCTCACCCTTGCTGCCCGCGCTACCGCTGTAGGATTTCACCGTGAACGAGGTGCCCTTCCACGAGATGGACTGGCTCTGCCAATTCGGACCCCAGCCGTTGGCGATGAACATGTAGCCGACGCCGTTGCGATACACGTCGCCTTGGGCAAATTGCATCGTGGAGTCGCCACTACCTTGGAAGGTGCCCGTGCCGAGTAGCATCGTGGAGCCGCCGCCAGCACCGGAGCCCGCTATCGCAGGGGCGCCGGCCATGCCCGGAGCACCGCCCGTGCTCGGAGCGCCGCCGCTGCCAGTCACGCCGCCGCCGGTGACCGGATTCGTGGGTTTGCAGCTCGCGGGCGGCATCGGGGTGCCGGCCTGCAAATCAGCGACGCCGTCACCGGTGGTGTCGATTGACTCGTATATACCGTCGCAATCGAGGTCGAGGGCCAGCGCGTCCGCCACGCCATCGTGGTTCGTGTCGACGCCGAGGCCGTCTGGCTTGCCGTCGCCGTTGATGTCGATCGCGTCCGGCTGCTGATCGCCATTCGCATCCACCCATGAGCCAAGGCCATCAGCCAAGTCGTTATGGTCGGCATCCAGACCGGTCGGGGCGCTTGGTTTGCTGTCGCCACCACAGGCGAAGGTCAGCACCAAAGGCGCGAGCACGACCGCTGGGATCAGCAGACTTTTGAGCATGGGTTTGAACTGCGACGCAGCGAACCTTATCGAAGAAGAAGAGAGGCCTGGGGCGAGACGCCCGGTGTAACGCTGCGTCATAAGCACCATGATCGGTATGTACATTGAATGTGGAAGCGGTTCCAGTCCAGGTCAGAATTCTGATTGTTCGCTCGAGAGCACCGCGACTCGATTGTCACAGGCTCAGCGCTGGAAAAATACGCACGCACGCCAATTCCAGTCTGAATCATCAGACATCGTTTCCAACGAGCAGCACGAGTCGGGCCAAGGTTAGTTATCAGTCTTGTCGTGCGGGTCATGCATTCGAATGTGTACGTGGCAGTTGCATGCCAATGCGGGCGAGCAGCGCGCGTCCAAAACTGTACCGAGCGCATCAGGGCCCGCCGAACGAGGCCGTTAGTCAACGTGTCTTTAGCGTCGCCGACAGGGACGCACATTCAGTACACGCAGGCGCGGTGTCGTCCCACGGCGGGACTCGCGACGACCACCCACCAGTAACGCTTTGCTCGTAGACCTCGGGCGACACTCCGTCGATCGCCCGACGATCCGCCTACGCCCCGATGAACACCAGTCATCGGGGCCCGGCGGGCTACGAGATGATCAGAGACAGGCGGACGGCATGCCGACGCCGCGGAGCAAGTTTTGGATTGCGCTTACGACGCCCGGGCCAGTCTTGCCCGCGGCCACGAGGCTGTTGCACATGCCAGCGGCTTGGGTGAGGGACGTCTTCGTGGGCTCCGGCGCGCTGGCGGCGTTTTGCGTCAACGCACTGCAGCACTTGGCGAAGCTTTGGGCCGGGACACCCCCGGTCGGCTTCTTCACCGAAGCCGAGGCAGAAGCAGCCGGCGGCTCTTCCGGCACGAGCTCGACCGGCGCCGTGGGCGTGGGCACCGCGGCTGGTGCCGCCGAGGGCAGGGGCGGCGGCGGCTCGTCCTTTTTGCAGCCCATGTAACCGGTCGCCAAACACGACACCAGAAGTCCGAGCAGGACTGGTCCCAACACCGATGAGGCTACCTTAGACGCTTGCGACATTTCCGTTTCCTCCGCTGACGCTTGTTACCGGCCAAATATAGTCGTGACTCTTCTACTCGAAGAACGCGCCCAACGCCGAATACTTGCACTCGAAGCCGACCCAGCCGCGCGCTGGCAAATCAGCCCCTATCTCTTGATATCATTCGGCTTTACAGGCAGCAAGCGCCACAAAATAGCTCGACCCGCGAACGCGCACGGCGCTGGCGGGTCGAGACGATCTTTTTCGCCGAGAGCCGCGAAATGCGCCCCTAATTCAAGAGCAACCCATCGAGTTGCCGCAGTTCAGGCACTTGTAACAAGCGCCGTTGCGCACGGTGATGTGGCCGCAACCGTCGCACACCGGGGCGTCGCCCATCATCTCTTCCAACTGCGCGTCGAGGGCGCCGTGCGCGCCGGCCGCTTCCATGCCGGGGGGCGGGGGCAGGAGGCTGGCCGTGGGCGGCTCTACCGGCACGTGCTTCGGCAGCGTTGGATCTTCGATGGCGACGGAATCTTCGGCCGGCTTCACTTGCGCGAAATCGTAACGCTTCAAATATTCGACGCCGATCACCCGGAAGATGTAGTCGACGATCGAAGTCGAGAACTTGATGTTCTCGTGGCCCGAAACCACGCCGTGCGGCTCGAAGCGTGTGAAGGTGAACTGCTCGACGTACGTGGAGAGCGGCACGCCGTATTGCAAACCGACCGACACCGCCATCGCGAAGCAATTCATCAACGAGCGGAAGGCGGCGCCCTCCTTGTGCATGTCGATGAAAATCTCGCCCAGCGTGCCATCGGAGTACTCCCCGGTGCGGAGGAACACTTTGTGGCCGCCCACGTGCGCCTCTTGAGTGAAGCCGTGGCGCTTCTTGGGTAAGCGAACGCGTGTGCCTTCGGGGCGCACGCTCCGGGCAAGCGCCGGTGCCGCCGCAGCCGCAAGGCTGTGGTTCGTGGAGTCCGCTTCCTCGGCCTTGTCCGCGCTCGAATTGAGCGGTTGCGAAGCCTTGCAGCCGTCTCGGTACAGCGCGACCGCCTTCAGCCCGAGCTTCCAGCCCTCCTCGTAAATCTCCCGTACGTCATCGACGGTGGCGTCGTTCGGCAGGTTCACGGTCTTGCTGATGGCGCCCGACAAGAACGGTTGCGCAGCGGCCATCATCTTCACGTGCGACATCGGCGCGAGGAAGCGCTTGCCCGTCTTCCCGCAGCGATTCGCACAATCGAATACGGCGTAGTGCTCTTCACGCAGGTAGGGCGCGCCCTCGATCGTCATGCGACCGACGATCGTTTCATTGGCCTCCTCGATCTCGTTTTCGGCGAAGCCGAGGTATTTGAGCAGGTTGAAGCCGGGTTGGCTGATGCGCTCCGGGGTGACGCCCAGACGCTCGTAGGTCTCACGACCGACGACCCAGGGAGCGAATGCCAGACTCAAGTCGAACACACCGGGCAGGGCGGCCTCGACGCGGGCCAGCTCTTCGTCCGTCAAGCCGCGTGCCTTGAGCGACGCGCGGCTGACGTGCGGCGCGCCGAGTAAGGTGTTCGTGCCCGAAACGTAGGCCACGATTTCCTGGATCTGCGCTTCCGAGTAACGCAGGCGCTTGAGTGCCTCGGGTACCGACTGATTGACGATCTTGAAGTAGCCACCGCCAGCCAGCTTCTTGAACTTTACCAGCGCAAAATCCGGCTCGATACCGGTGGTATCGCAGTCCATCAAAAGACCGATGGTGCCGGTTGGCGCGAGCACGGTGGCTTGCGCGTTGCGGAAGCCGTGCTGCTCGCCCAAGCGAACAACGTTGTCCCAGTCTTCAGTCGCGGCGCGCCAGAGCGAATCCGGGCATTGGTCGCGGTTGAGCGCATAAGCCGCGTCCTGGTGCATGCGCATCACGCGCAGCATCGGTTCGCGGTTCTTGGCATAGCCGGCGAAGGCGCCCTTGGTCGCAGCAATTTCCGCGCTGGCAACGAAGGCGTGACCGCACAAGATTGCGGTGAGCGCACCGGCAATGCTGCGACCCTTGTCCGAGTCGTACGGGATGCCGAGCAGCATCAAGACCGTGCCGAGGTTCGCGTAGCCGAGACCGAGCGGGCGAAAATCATGCGAGTTCTTGGCGATGCGATCGGTCGGGTAGCTCGACAGATCGACCAAGATCTCTTGCGCTAGGAAGAACACGTCGATTGCGTGGCGGTAGCCCGGGATATCGAAGTTGCCCTGCTCGTCCAGGAACTTGGTCAGGTTGAGCGACGACAGGTTGCAGGCCGTGTCGTCCAAGAACATGTACTCCGAGCACGGGTTGGAAGCGTTGATCTTCCCGGTGTTGGAGCAGGTGTGCCACTTGTTGATCGTGCTGTCGTACTGCACGCCCGGATCGGCACACGACCATGCGGCTTCGGCGACCGTGTTCCACAGATCAGCCGCGTCGAGCGTGTCGATGACGGCGCCGGTCGTGCGAGCGCGCGTCTGCCATTTGCCGCCGGCGAGCGCCGCCTTCATGAAATCATCCGTGACGCGGATCGAGTTGTTCGAGTTCTGGCCGCTGACGGTGTGGTAGGCCTCGCCGTTGAAATCGCTCTCGTAGCCGGCAGCGATCAGCGCCTTGGCCTTCTTTTCTTCGCGCACCTTCCAGGTGATGAAGCTCTCGATTTCTGGATGATCCATGTCCAGGCAGACCATCTTCGCGGCGCGGCGCGTGGTGCCGCCGCTCTTGGTCGCGCCCGCAGCGCGATCGAGTACTTCCAAGAAGCTCATCAGGCCGCTGGAGGTGCCGCCGCCCGACAACTTCTCTTGTTTGCCGCGGATGTGGCTGAAGTTGGAGCCGGTGCCCGAACCGTACTTGAACAAGCGCGCTTCGTTCTTGGCCAGGTCGTAGATGGCCATCAGATCGTCGTCGACGGACTGGATGAAGCAAGCCGAGCATTGCGGGCGGGAGTAGGCGTTCGCCGTCTCTTCGCAGCGCTCGGTCTTTTCGTTCCAGGCCCAATTGCCGCCCGAGCCTTCGATCCCATACTCGTGAAACAGGCCGCAGTTGAACCAGACCGGCGAGTTGAATGCGCCGTACTGATTGGCCAGCATCCAAACCAGCTCGGCTTCGAAGGTATCCGCGTCCTTCCTCGTGGCGAAGTAACCACCGGCTTGTTCGCCCGCGGTGCGGATCGTGTGCGCGATGCGATGCACGACTTGGCGCACGCTGGTCTCGCCCACGGCTTTGTCGCCGTGGATGCCGGCTTTGCGGAAATACTTGGAGACGACGATGTCGGTGGCCAGCTGCGACCAGCCAGCGGGGATCTCGGCGCCCTCCATCTTGAACACCACCGAGCCGTCCGGATTGGTGATGACGCTCGTGCGTCCTTCCCAAGTCATGTCGCCCAGGGCATCACCGCCGGCGCTGGTGTAGCGGCGTTCGAAGGTCAGGCCGCGGCTTTTCTTGGTGCGTTTGGACGTCGAGTTCGCAGTCTGCGGTGACGCAGCCTGTGGCTCTGTCTGGCTCGTGCTCGGGCTCTTCACTCGGCTATTTTCCTGACCCACGATCGTCGACTGCGCCATGCTGGATACCTCCTCGAAAACGCCACAGCGGAACGCCCACGCAGAGCGCACCGCCAGCACTGCTGCCGGCACCATTGCTTCCGGTCAGCCCGTTGTCCCCTTGGCGGCCACTGAAAAAGCGGCCACCGGACCTGAAGACTTGCTACGTGAAAACCCGTTCAGGCGCTCTGCTCATCTGCGACGTAACGAACCAAGCTACTGATGACCCGAGCAGAGGGGCGCCGTGTGGGTGAACAGCTTGTCTACCCCAAGCCTTTGGGGTCGGGCAAGCAAAAAACCACTAGATATTGGGTGTTCCCACCTACATCGACGCCACGCGTCGCCGTCCACAAGCGTAAATATGTGACCGGATTCAGCTTTTCTCTACTGAACAGACGGCCCTGAACAGGCCACGCCCAGGCACCGCAGAGGGACTGAACGGGTTGTCAACCGGCGATCCACAGCTTTGTGCACAGGGTGTGGATGTAGGTGCTACTTCGCCGCTGCGGCAGGGGGGTTGGTTGGAGCCGGAGAAGGAGAGGCGGGCACTACTTCGAGAGGCTGCGTGGGATCGAGGGGTAGCGTTTTGCCGGGCTGGAAGTCGTGTTCCGGGTCGATGACCACGACTTTGGCGAAGTGCGAGAGCGGCTTGGCGATGACTGCGGCGTCGCCCGCGACGACCAACACCGGATTTTTGATTTTGAAATATTTTTGAGCCGCTTCGTAGACGGTGGCTTTGTCGAGCGTGCGAAGCGCGGCGCGGTACGTGTCGAAGTAGTCGTCAGGCAAACCCAGGATCGCGAGTTTGGCGGTCAAATCAGCGACCGCGCCGAGTGTTTCAGTGCGGAACAGGAAGCTGTCCGATAGCACGCGCGAAGCCATGCCCACTTCAGCATCGGTCGGTGGCGCGCTGGAGATCTTGTCGAGGTTCTCGAGCAGCGCCTGCATGGCGAGGCCGGTCTTCGCGGTTTGCGTGCCGGCCGAAAGTACGATCGGCACGGGACTACGCGCTGGCTCTTCCAGGCTCGAACTGGTGCCGTACGCGAGCGAGCGCTTCTCCCGTACGTCGAGGAACAAGCGCCCGGCAACGCCGCCGCCCAAGATCTGATTGCCCGCCGCAAGCGCTGGCCAGTCCGGCGTCCCGCGCTCGGGACCGACACCGGCGACGTAGATTTGGCTTTGCGCGCTGTGCGGGCGATCGACCAGCCAGACCGTGCGGCCCTCGGCGGGGACGGGGCTATTGTAGTTTTGTCCGTTCGGTTTTGCGCCCTTCCAACCCGCGAAAACGCGCTTGGCGGCCGCTTCCGCCACTGCTGGGTCGACGTCGCCTGCGACGACCAAGGTGGCATTGCCCGGCGTGACGTTGGTTTGATACCAACGCCGGCAGCTGGCGAGGGTCAGCTTGGTCAACTCGGACGGCTTGGCGTCGTAGTGCGCGTAGGGGTGGACTGCGGTCGGCAGATCGAACAGCTCCCGGTAGAGCACCATCGAGGCCGCCCAGCCCGCGCTCGCCTTGGCCGCGTTCCTCACACGTTCGAGCTCACGTTGCTTGAGCTTATCGAATTCGACCGCAGCGAAGCGGGGCTGCTGCGCGACGGCGCCGATCAGATCCAGGGCCGCGTCCAAGTCCGCAGTGGTGACCGCCATGGTGATGCGCGTGGCATCACGGTCGGTCACGACGTCCAAGCTCGAGCCGAGTGATTCCGCGCGTTCGGCGAGGTCGGCCGCGTTCCACTTGCCGGCGCCGCCGGCTTTCAGTAGCTCCCCGGCGACCGCGGCCACCCCCGGCTCGGCACCGTCGCTGGCGACGCCCGAGAACAACACCAAGCGCAGCTCGATGATCGGGTAGTTCTTGCGCGTCACGACGCGCAGCTCGAGTCCGTTGTCGAGCCGGCTATGGCTGATGGCGGGGAACTTCATGTCCGACGCGATGCTCGCGGGCGGCGGTGTGGCCAACGGATCGGCGGGCGGCGCGGGCGGCGGAGCCGCAGCGGCTGGCGCTGCCACGACCGGCGGCGCCGCTGCCGGAGTCGCTCCAGCGCAGCTCACGGCGGCGAGGGTGAGGGCGGCGAGGGCGATGAAACGGGTCATGGATTGTACCGAAGAAGACGATGAGTTCACGGCTTGGCTGCCTTGGCCGCGGGCAGGACTTCGACCAGCGAGCGGCGTTCCGGGGTGAGGTAGCGGGCGGCGGCTTGTTGGATGGCCTCGGGTGTGACCGCCAGATATTGCGAGAGCTCGCGCGCGAGCAAGCGCGCGTCGCTGTAGCTGGCTTCGAATTCGCCGAGCTGAATTGCGCGACCATTGTTGGTTTGCAGCCCGAACACGAAGCTTGCGCGCAATTGGCGTTTGGCCTTTTCGAGCTCGGCGGCGCTCGGCGGCGTCTTCCGCAAGCGCGCGAGCTCGGTATCGACGGCTGCCTCTACTTCGGGCAATTTGCCCTTTTCGGTGAGCACGGCCATCACGCTGAATTGATCGGGCCCGCGATGATCGTCGGTCCAGGCGGAAATGCGCTCGGCGATGGCTCGATCGTGGACGAGTGTCTTATACAAACGCGAGCTCTCGCCGTTCGTCAAGATCAAGCCCGCCATCTCGAGTGCGTAGTGGTCGGGCGTGCGCGAGGGAGGGATCATGAAGCCGAACATGAAGCCCGGCGTGCGCGCATTGTTGTCTTCGACGGTGGCGCGGCCGGTCCTGGGTTTTTCCGGCATGACCGCGAGCACGCGAGCGGGTGCGGTTTGGCGTTTGGCCGGCGCGAAGTACTTCTGAATCAAGGCCATCGCTTGATCGGGCTCGAAATCACCGGCAATCGTCAGGACCGCGTTGTCGGGAGCGTAGTTTTGATCGTGAAATTCTTTCACCCACTCGAACTTGGCGGCGTCCAGATCCGCCATGGAACCGATCGTCGGGTGCGCGTAGGGCGGGTAGTCTTGGAAGACCAGCTCCGCCAAGCGCAGGGTCCCGGGCACGTAGGCCTGGTTTTGGACGCGCATGCGGTACTCTTCCTGCACGACCGCGCGTTGGTTCTCGAAGTTCTCCGGCGTGACAGACAGCCAGCGCATGCGGTCAGCCTCTAGCCACAGGGCGAGTTCGAGTTCATTCGCCGGCAGGACCTCGTAGTAGTTCGTGCGATCGCTGTTGGTGGTGCCGTTGAGGCTGCCCCCGCGATCGGAGATGAGCGTGAAGTGCTCGCCCTTTTTGGCGTGCTTGCTGCCCTGGAACATCATGTGTTCGAACAGGTGCGCAAAGCCGGTTCGACCCTCGACCTCCTTGCTGGAGCCGACTTTATACGTCACCGAGACCGCCACCGTGGGCGCAGAGTGGTCGGGGTTCAACACGACCTTCAAGCCGTTGTCGAGCACGCTGCGTTGAATCGACGCACCGAAGCGCTCGAGGGAGAGCACCGCGGGATCGGAACTAGCAGGCGCTTGACCGAGCGTGACGGTCGGAGTTCTAGCGAAGTGCACGGGCACGTTGCGCTTGACTTTGCCTGGGTTGGTCTTGACGATAGCTTTGGATTGGCCGAGTGCGGGTGCAGAAAACCCGAGGCTACCCAGCAGCGCGAAGCAAAATAGCGGGAGGAGCGTGCGCATCGCCGGCACACTTACCACGCCCCGACTGAGCGCCAAACCCCGCTTGGCCGCGCTCTTCGGCCCGGCACCAATCGGCCAAATTCTCTCGCTTTTTCGCGAGCGACAAATTTTATTCCAGCGAGCGGGCCCTGAGCCGGCCATCATCTTCAACGCTCGAGTCGGCGCTTCTCGGTCAGATAGTCGTGCAATGCGACGGCGCTGTTTCGAGTCGGATCGTGGGCACTGAAGAGCAGCGTGACCGTTTTCTTTTTGCTCGCCTCGAGCAGCGGCCGCCACAGATCAGGCCTCGCGTCGAGCTCTCGACCGTAGCGGCGACGGAACTCTTCCCATCGTTCAGGTCGATGGGCGAACCAGCGTCGAAGCTCCGTGCTCGGTGCAACTTCCTTTAGCCACGCTTCCACGGCTACGGCTTCTTTGGTCATGCCGCGCGGCCAAAGACGCTCGACCAGGACCCGCGAGCCGTCTGCCTTGATCGGCGTTTCATAGGTGCGTTTGACTCGTAGCGGCATGCTCCCTCGCGTTCGAGCGTAGTGTCCGCTCGAGAGTCCTAGGGCCCGCGCGCGCAGGCACAACCCGAAATCGGAAATAGCTACCTGGCGAAAGACGGCATGGGGAGCGACTCAGTCGCTCATTGTCGCGATTGCGCGGCAATTTCCGGATTCGGTTCTCGAAATGCTTATCGAAGTCCGCTGGTCGACCGGTCCGTATCGGCGGGCGCGCGTTTATCGGCTAGACTCGTAAATTAGGCTCGAGGTTCGCAATGCTCGTGATGTTGGCTCCCAGCTTCGATGGTTCGATCGATGCGTATGCGCGCCTCGTGAAGGCCACGGGCATGCTGGCCTACGACTTGAAATCGCGGCTGAAGCCGGGCGTGTGGGGCGTGGTGCGGGCGCTGGCCGATGAGGAGCAGGCGCAGGAGCTCACTAGGCGCTTGTTGGCGGAGGGGTTGCCCGCGTTGATCGTGCCGCCCGAGGTCGCGCACGACCCCCAACGACGCATCGTGCCCATTCGCGCGCTCGAACTGGGCCCCGAGCAGATGGTGCTGCACTTGCGCGAACGCGAGATGGTGATTCCGTTCGGTGCCCTGACCTGCATCGTACGCGGGGAGGTTCACACCGGGCAGGTGCCGAGCCGCAGCGTCACACCGAGCAGTGCGACCTTCCGCGCCGTGGCGCCCAGCACGAGTGACCTGCAAATGTTTCGTGAATCGGTGTCCGCCAGTAACTTCAACGCCTATGCAGCGGCCGATCTGCATTTTGCGACGGTGCTTTGGGTGGCGCGTCTCGACGCGCGCGGCTTCGACTTTTCTACCCTGGGGCTCGCCAGCGAGAGCCCCGCATCCGATCTGGATCAGTTGGTGGATGTCCTGTCCGAACGCTCGGGCGTGCGGGTGGACCGTGGCGTACGCACGTCGAGCGTGGTGTCGACTCTGCAGGGCGGGAGCTTTCGCACCGGCGTATCGTCCCACGCGCCGCGCTCCAAGGAGTCCCCCGTCGATGAGCGTTTCGACCCCTATTCGAGGCTGATCGGCGAGGCGGAGCGGCTGCTGGCTCAGGCTCGTAAAGTCGCTTAAAGTCCTGTCCGAGGTTCGGACATGACGGCTCGAAAGCTGCGTTGGGGTATCATCAGCACGGGCAAGATCGCCCACACGTTCGCGCGCTCTCTAGCTCAGTCGCAGAGCAGTGAGCTGGTTGCCGTGGCTAGCCGCACGTCGGAGGCCGCCAGCAAGTTTGCGGCTGAATTCGGCGTTTCGCGTGCTCACGGCAGCTACGAGGCGCTGCTGGCCGATCCCGAGGTGGAGGTCGTGTACATCGCTACACCGCACCCGTGGCACGCGCATTGGTCGGTCTTGGCCGCACGCGCGAAGAAGCACGTGCTGTGCGAAAAGCCGCTCGGGATGAATCACGCGGAGGTCAATGCCGTGGTGCAGGCCGCGCGCGACAACGACGTTTTCTTGATGGAAGCATTCATGTACCGCTGCCATCCGCAGACTCGGGAAGTCGTGCGGCTGCTACGCGCCGGCGCGCTGGGGCGAGTCAAGGGCATCCAGGCGTCGTTCTGTATCGATGGCGCGTACCCCGCTAGCGGTCGCGTGCTGAACAACGAGCTCGGTGGCGGGGGGATCCTCGATGTCGGTTGCTATCCGGTGTCGATGGCGCGCCTGGTGGCTGGTATCGCGAACGGCGAGCCGTTCACCGAGCCGCTTTCGCTGCACGCGCTCGGGCACGTGGGTAAAGGCTCGCAAGTCGACGAATATACCAGCGCGATCCTGAAATTCCCGGGAGAAATCGTGGCCTCGCTCGCCACTGCGGTGCAGCTTTGGCAAGACAACAGCGTGCGCATCTTCGGCTCCGAAGGGCGTCTCTTGCTGCGCGCTCCATGGCACCCGGCGCACGACGCGGACCATAGCGAAATCGTGATCGAACGGCCCAAGCGCGAGGCCGAGATCATCCGCGTGCCGGCGGCGGGCACGATCTACGGCTACGAAATCGACGCCGTCCGAGCGCAACTCGAACAGCGGCAAGCCGCAGAGATGAGCTGGGCCGATTCCTTGGGCAACGCGCTCACCCTGGATCGTTGGCGAGGCGCCCTCGGTGTTACGTTCAGCGCCGATCGCGCCCGGCCGTGAAAGCGCGCGTGCGTCCGCGAGTTCACAACGTCGTCGGTTACTCGGGTGCCGGTGTTCCGAGCGCCTGCGCGCCGAGCGCACTCATGGATTCGGCAGCTCGTGGCAGACGGGTGCGTCGTTGAAGCGGCACAGCTCGCGCGCTCGAGCGAAGAGCGCGTCCGCATTGCGATCGCTCTGCGGTACGCTGCTGCCGGCGCGATACATGGTGGCCAGCGTGGCGCACGCTACCGCTGAGTTGTGGTCGCACTGACTGATCCACGCCGTGAGGGCGATGCGCCGGTATTTCGTGGCTTTTTCCGTATCGGTGACGCCCGCGCTGCCGCTCTCGTAGCTGCGCGCGGCGACGATGCAGGCCTCGGCCTTGCGTTGGTCGCAGTGCATCTCTTGGCGAAGCAGGGTCTCTTTGGTGGTCGGCAGCGGCAAAAGATCGGCTGCGGGTGGCGGGGCAGCGGGTTTCGCGGAGGCACTCGCGATCGGAGCTGGAGTGGTCGCGCTCGCTGCGCTACTGGGGGCCGACTCTGTCGGCGAACTCGGCAACGCGTTGGGCGCGGCCATCATCTGCGGCGCGCTTGCGGCCTCGGCCGCGTGTGCGGCGAGCGCGCCGAGGGGACGCAGGGGCGGGCTGACCGAGGGCGATGGCTCGGGCACCGCGGACGGTGCGCTGCCCGAGCCAACCAAGGCCGCCAACGCGCCACCTGTTCCGCCGACGGCGATCGCCAGCCAAGTTGCGACGCGCGCGGCCATCAGCTCAGCCCTTGGCGCTCGAGCAGAGCGTCGACCGTGGGCTTTCGGCCGCGGAAGGCCACGAATAGATCCATGGGATCCTGGCTATTTCCCTGGGATAGCACGCGATCCTTGAACTCTTGACCGACCTTGCGGCTGAGGATGCCCTCGCGTTTGAAGCGACTGAAGGCGTCTGCGTCGAGCACTTCGGCCCATTTGTAGGAGTAGTAGCCCGCGGCATAGCCCACCGGGTGCCCGAACAGATGCGAGAAGCTGGCGAGCATCGCGTAATCTTCCGGGAGCGGCGCGACCGCGTGCTTTGCAAAAATCTCGCGCGCGTAGCGCAGCACATCGCCGTCCCTTTCCGGTGCATAGTCGATGTGGAGCGCCAGATCGACTGCGGCAAAGCCGAGCTGACGCATCTGCATGCTCGCGGCGCGGAACGTGCTTGCCGCGTTCAGGCGCTCGAGCAGCACCGCGGGCAGCGGGGCATTGCTCTCGTAGTGGCGCGCGAACAAGTCGAGCGCCTCGCGCTCCGAGCACCAATTCTCCATGATTTGCGAAGGCAGCTCCACGAAGTCTTGCGCGACGCGCGTGCCGGCCAAGCTGCGCACGGGCACTCGACTCAGGCAGTGGTGGAGCAAATGCCCGAACTCGTGAAATAGAGTCTCGACGTCGCTGTGCAGCAGGAGCGAGGGCTTGCCGCCCGACGGCGGGCTGGCATTGAGGCAAAAGACAGCCAAATTGGGCTGCGGCGGAACGGCCCCGATCAGGCCGTGCATCCATGCGCCGCTGCGCTTGTTCTCGCGCGGATACAGATCCACGTAGAAAGTGCCGAGCTCGTCGTTGCTCTCGTCGACGATGCGGTACGCCCGCACCGCCGGGTCCCACACTGGCACGCCCTCAATGCGTTCGATGTGCACGCTGTACAGGCGTTCCGCGACTGCAAACGCGCCCTGGACCGCGAGCTCGGCTGGGAAGTATTCACGCAGTTCTTCTTCATCCAGCGAAAAGCGTGCTTTGCGCAATTTTTCCGCATAAAAGGTCACATCCCAGGGCTGCAACGGCGGCGCTTCAGGACCCTCCAACTCGCGACGAAAGGCGAGCAGCTCGCGATTTTCGCGCTCGAAGGCGACTTGACTGCGCTCGCGCAGTTCGTCGACGAATCGCTGCGCGTCGGCGCCCTTTTTGGCCATGCGGTTGTCGAGCTGGAAGTCGGCAAAATCACGGAAGCCGAGCAGTGTCGCCTTCTCTTTCCGGAGCTCCAAGATCTTGGCCACCAGGGGGCGATTGTCGTGCTCGCCAACGGTTGCGAGGGTGCTCTGCGCGCGCCACATCCGCTCGCGCAGGGCGGGATCGGCCGAGTAGGTCAGAACCGGAATGATGCTGGGCGCCTGTAAGGTGAAGCGATAGCCCAGCTTGTCCTTTTGCTCGGCGCTGTCTCTTGCGGCGGCCTTGGCTGATTCGGGTAAGCCAACCAGCGCTGCCTCGTCTTCGATCAAGATCTCGAACTCGTTGCTGGAATCGAGCACGTTTTGACCGAAGCGGGTGGTGATCAGGCTGAGCTCGCCGTCGATGGCCTTGAGCCGCTCCTTCTTCTCGTCGTCGAGTTGCGCGCCGCTGCGCCGAAAATCCGCCAAGGTAGTTTCCATCAGCCGACGCCGGATCGGGTCTAGATTCGCCGCCTCGCTGGTCTTTTCGAACTCGCTCAACGCACGCCAGAGACCTGGGTTGAGCGGGATGCCCGAGCCGAATGCACTCACATCCGGCAGCACCGCGTTGTACGCTGCCCGAAGGGAGGGCGTAGTGCTCACGCCCTCCAAGTGCTCGACCAGGGACATCACCAGGTCCAGCTTTTCCGAAGCATTCTCGAGTGCGCCGAGCG
This sequence comes from Pseudomonadota bacterium, assembly GCA_037200885.1. Lineage (GTDB taxonomy): Bacteria > Myxococcota_A > Polyangia > Polyangiales > Polyangiaceae > PMG-095. The sequence continues at coordinate 29,193 of JBBCIN010000002.1, read as the reverse complement.
TCGACTCGTAGCTGAAGGGGCCCGTGCTCGCGGCGATCGCGTCGATCGCTTCATGTGCTTCGGCCAGCCGCGTGCGCACGGCGGGCTCGATGTGCTCTTCACGGATGGCGTCGAAAGGAATGGGGAAGGTCAGGTCGAGAAGCGGGTTTTGCATCGGCCGGAGCAATTTAGCACTATTCTTCACCAGTTCGGAGGCAGCGATATGACGGACGCGGTGAGTGAAGGAAAGCTGTTGTGGCAGCCCAGTTTGGCGCAGCGATCGGGCAGCCGCATTGCGGACTATTTGCGCTTCCTAGCGCGGACACGTGGGCTCGCCTTCACCGAGTATGCGGAGCTGTATGCCTGGTCGACCAGCGAGCTTGGTCAATTCTGGGACTCGATCGCCGAGTATTTTCAGGTGAAATTTCGGAGCACGGCCGCGCCGGGACCGACGGGCGAGCTGCCCTGGGCGCACTGGTTCGAAGGCGCGACACTCAACTATGCCGAGCACGCGCTGCGTCTGCGCGATGAGCAGCACGTGGCGCTGGTGGGGCGCAGCGAACATGGCGCGCGCCGGACGTGGACCCGGGCCCAGCTCGCCTCGGACGTGGCGTGCGCGCGCGCCGGTTTGCGCCGGCTCGGCGTCTGCCGTGGTGACCGCGTGGTGGGTCTTTTGCCGAACGGCGGGGAGGCGGTGATCGCTTTCTTGGCGACGGTGAGCTTGGGTGCGATTTGGTCGAGCTGCGCTCCTGAATTCGGAGTGAGCAGCGTTCTGGAACGCTTCCGGCAGATAGAACCCTCGGTTCTGCTGACCGTGACCCGCTATCAGTACGGTGGGAAGGTGTTCGAGCGTCTCGGGGACGTTCGGCAAATCATCGCCGATTTGCCGAGCCTGCGCGGCACGGTTTGCGTCGGAGATGGCGCCGCCGATCTGCCGGGCGCCATTTCGTTCGAGGCCTTGCTGGCGGACTACGAGCCACTTTCGTTCGAGCCGGTGCCTTTCGAGCATCCGATTTGGATTTTGTATTCTTCGGGCACGACGGGCGTCCCAAAAGCCATCGTGCACGGTCACGGCGGGATGCTGCTCGAGCACCTGAAGGCCCTCGCGCTGCACATGGATCTAGGGGAAAAGGACGTGTTCTTTTGGTTCTCCACGACCGGTTGGATGATGTGGAACATGCTCGTCTCGGGGCTGCTCGTGGGCGCCACGGTCGTGCTGTATGACGGCAGCCCGGCCTTTCCCGGCATGCTCGCGCTGTGGAAGCTGGCAGAAGAAGAGCGCATCAGCTACTTCGGCACGAGCGCGCCGTATTTGCTGGCTTGCCAAAAGGCCGGCGTAGAACCCGCCAAGCACCAAGACCTGAGCGCGATTCGAGGCTTGGGGACGACCGGTGCGCCGCTGCCCGCGGCTGGCTTCGGCTGGGTGTATTCGCACGTATCGGATCAGCTGCTGCTCGGCTCGGTGAGCGGTGGCAGCGACGTGTGCACGGCCTTCTTGTTATCGTGTCCGCTCTTGCCGGTGCACGCGGGGGAGATCCAATGTCGCGGTCTGGGAGCAAAGATCGAAGCCTTCGACGCGGCCGGTCAGAGCGTGACGGATGAAGTCGGTGAGCTCGTGCTGACCGCGCCTTTCCCCGCCATGCCTGTGTACTTTTGGGGGGATTCTGACGGTGCCCGCTTCATGGACAGCTATTTCTCGGTCTTCCCGGGGATCTGGCGGCATGGCGATTGGATCAAGATCACGCCGAGCGGCGCCGCCGTGATCTATGGCCGCTCCGATTCCACCTTGAATCGCGGTGGGGTTCGCATGGGCACGAGCGAATTCTATCGGGTGGTCGAGCAAATCTCCGAGATCGCCGACAGTCTGGTGGTGGACACCGGCTCGCTCGCGGACGCGGCCGGCACCCTGTACTTATTCGTGGTGCTCGCTCCAGGCGCCGTACTCGACAGCGCCCTGCGCCGCCGCATTGCCAGCGATGTCCGCCGCGAGCTCTCGCCGCGCCACGTGCCAGATCAGATCGCGAGCGTGCCCGCCGTGCCGCGCACGCTGAACGGCAAGAAGCTGGAGGTGCCAGTCAAGCGCCTCTTACTCGGCGCTTCGCCCGAGAGCGTGGCCAGCCGCGATACGCTCGCCAATCCCGAAGCCTTGGACGCCTTTGCCGCGCTCGCTCGCGACCTGCGGAGCGGCGCCCAAAAACGTGAAAGTGAACGATCCACGTAGCGTTCCTCCCCCTGTGCCCGTTGCAACGCTCTGTCCCCGTCTTGAACACAGAAATCAGAGTCCGAATTCAAACTCGAATTTCTGCTCGATGAGGAGGGTTTTGATGGTCACCGATCGCGTCGGGGGCCGTCACAGCCTTCGGCGTCGTGGGTCGGGAATTCTGCCGGTGGCGAGGTGCGATGCGGGGGCGCGATCGCCCCCGATTCTCGCAACGTCTGCAGGCGTCGAGTTACGATTTTTCGTTCACGTTCACCTTTACGTTCGCGCAGAGGGCGCTCAGGCGTGCTTTGGCGATGCGGTGCGCGAGGGGGCTTTGGTCGATGCCGAGCCAGCGTCGGGATAGGCGCTCGGCAGCGGCTAGAGTGGTGCCGGAGCCGTGCATTGGGTCGAGAACCAGGCTGTTTTCCAGCGTGGAGGCGCGCAAGATCCGCTCGAGCAAGGATTCGGGCTTTTGCGTGGGATAGCCGGTCGCTTCTTTGATCAAGGGCGTGTTGGCTCGCATCGATGGACAATCGCTCCAGACGCTGCCGATGCGACGGCCGCGGTCTGCGTAATAGCGGTAGGTCTTGCCGGCCACTTGGCGATCGCGGTAGTTGCGCCCGTCCGCATCTACATTTTTGAAATGCATGCGCAGACTGGTCTGCGCGTGACGTTCGCGCAGCGCCGGGTCTTCGCCGTTCCAAATCATTTCGCGACCGCGTGCGAAAATCAGGATCGTTTGATGCGTCACGCTGGGGCCGCCGCGGCGTTTACCGCCGTTGCCGGGTACCCAAATCACCTCGCCTTGGAAGCTCGCGCGTCCGAACACGCGATCGGTCAGCACCTTCGCGTCGTGTACGGCGCGGTGATCGAGGTGTAGCCACAAGCTACCGATCGGGCTCAGCGCTTCGCGCACCGCGACCAGGCGTGGCTCGAGCATGGCCAGGAACGCATCCAGACCGCCCCAGGCGTCCTTGTAAGCGAGCTCGCCCGCGACGCGTTCGCCCTTTTTCTGGCGGGCCCCGCGCTCGCCGCCCGCGTTGAACGGCGGATCCATGTAGGCCAGATCGAAGCCGCCCGAGAGCTCGAAGTCGAGCTTTGGGCCCGGTTCGGAGAGGACTTGCAGGCAGTCCCCGTGCACTAGCCGGCCGCGTCCGATGTGGACGCTAGGGGCCACGCGCCTCTTTCGCTGGTTCACCCGGAAGCCGCTCGGCGAGATCGAACGGATCGTCCTTGGCGATTTCGTCCCAGTCTTGCACTTCCAACGGTCGCACTGGCTCGTACGGAGGCAGCCATTGCCAACGTGGGCCGCCGCCACTGCAGCCCGCCACGGCTTCCTCGGGTGAGCAGGCGATGCGCAAATGGACGTGGTCGTCGTGGCGCAAGCTGTCGCTCGGCTCGAGCATCACGGTCTCCGCTTGCCACACGAGCGAGTCCGGCTCGCCGAGCGCTCTTGCGTGGTCGATCAAGAGCGCTTCGACCTCGTGGCACACGAACATGAACTGCACGCCGATTTCGGGCGAGGTGAGCAGCGAGCGCAGCAAGAGCCACTCGCGATCGACGTCGATTCGCACATAGTCCGCGCTGTTGTCGAGGCGCGCCAGGCCGTCGCCCTCGAAGCGCACGAAGCCGGGGCTGGGCACCGAAGCGCCGGCTGGAGTGGTGACCAAAAATAGCAAATCCACGTCCCGACCGCTGCGGTGCGAATCGTGACCCGGGATGCGGCCGCCGGTCTTGGCCGACAAATCCCCGATTGAAAGCGGTGCTCCGCCGGGAGCCAGCAGTGCGACGTTGGCGGCCGCGCTCTGGAGAGCGCGCACCAAGCGCGGACTGCCAAAATAGTGCGTGCTCTGCGGGCGATAGCGAATGAAGCCTGGGCCGTGTACTGGCAGTTCTTCGGATTCCGTGAGCACGCCGCGGTTGGGCACACCGATCGTGCCGTGCAGACCGGGCGCGAGCGGCGTGGGCGTATTGAAACAGCCGCTCACCAGCGCGGCACCGATCAACCCGATGCTCGCCGACTTCACGCGGAGCGCTCGGGGATCCATGCGCGAATTCCGTCGGCGATGGCGTTGAAGGCCGCGCGTGAAGCCATGCCGTCCGCGAGGTCGAGCTTCGTGTCGCGCACGGTCAAGTAGCCGTGATCGATGAAAGCTTGAAATGCGTTTTGCAGGATCGTCTTGCTCACGGCTTCCGCGCGCTCGATGGCCCCTTCCAAGAACAGCCGGTGTCCGAGCGCGAGCGCTTTCTTGGTCAGCTCCTTCTCGGCCAGCGGTGACTTTTCGAGCAGCTCGAGGGCGCGCGCGGCAACATAGTAGCCCTCGATGAAATTTTGCAGAATCGAGGCGTAAGTCCGCAGCCACAGGTGCCCATTCCAGCCATCGTGGCCAGGGCCGTGCGCCAAGTGGTCGCCATCCTGAATCACTTCACCGGCTGCGGCCATGGCCCGCACGGTGTCCTCGAAAATCGCTTCGAACGGCGCGTCGGCGCGGAAGCGGAACTCGAACTTGAATAGCTTCGACAGCGCCTGAACGCGTTCTCGCACCCAAGAAAAGGTCGCTTGCCCGGCGCCCGCGCTCGTGGTCGAGCCGGGCGCGGTCAAAAGCGCCATCGCCACCAACGCGCGCTCGACGAAGAAGTGGACGATGATGTTCTTCGATGTGTCGAGCGAGAGTCGCTTGTTGCGCAGTACGCTGTAGGTGGCGCCGGGTCCGGCCTTCTTGCCGGCGGCGGTCGGATCCTCCAAAAACTGAACCTCGACCAGATCGGCGTCGATGAACATCTGACACGCCTCGCGCAGGGCCTCGGGACGCAGCGCTCCCGAAGCGGTGCGCAAGGTTTGGCTAGCGCGCGCGCCCATGCCTTCGGTCACCGACAGCAACTTGGCGCAGTAGTCCACGAGCTCGGCGTGGCCGATGCCGCGTTGCTCGTGCGAGAGCAAGCTGAGCGCCATCAGGGCGCCGGGGGTGACCGCCGTGACTCGGTTGATCTCGTCCATCACCCGATTGCCGAGCCGCGTGACCAGCGTGCGGCGCTTGGCTGGAGTCAGCGGGGCGTCCGCGGGCAGCTCGATTTCGCGGCGGATTTCGCCGAAGGTCAGGATTTGCCCGACCTGCATGTTGATCGTGCCGTAGCGGTGACGCAAAAGCTCACTGCTCTTGAGTAGTCCCGCCGCATCCTCCTTGGTCTTCTCGGCGCCGCGCAGCTCGCGCTCGTAACCTTGCGCTTCGATCACGCGCTCGTAGCCGATGCTGATCGGCACGAAAAAGCATTCCTGATCGGGGATCGCCAGCGCCGCGTCGGCGACCATGTTCAGCAAGCCGAACTTGGGCGCCAAGAGTTTGCCGGTGCGGCTGCGCCCGCCCTCCAGAAAGAGCTCGACCGGATAGCCGCTGCGCAGCAAGCGCCGCACATAGGCGTCGACCACCGCGGCGTACAAGCGGTCGCCACGGAACGAACGGCGAATGAAGAAAGCGCCGCCGCGACGGAACACGCCGCCCATCGGGAAGAAGTTCAAATTATCGCCGGCCGCGATCACGGGCAGGGGCAAATTGTGCTGATTGAAGATGTAGCTCAGGATCAGGTAGTCGATGTGGCTCTTGTGGCTCGGTAAGAGCACGAGCACGCCGGCCTTGGCGGCATTGCGCAGCCGTTCGATGTCGCCCTTGTTGAACTCGATGCCCGCGTAAATGCGGGTGAAAACCCGCTCGAAAATCACTTCCAACGCTTTGATCGTGGTGCGATCGGGCGTCGCTTGCAGCTCACGCAGCATCTCCAGCGCGCGCTGCCGAAGCATGTACTTGTCGGTGCGCTCGTCGGCGAGATCGTCGATCACCGCGCGCATCTTGGGGCTGCGGATGATCTCCTCACGCACGCGCTCGGGGGGCTTTTCGGCGGGGCCGGTCACGCTGCGACGTTCGCGCTCGAGACGGCCCAAGACGGCGTACGTCAAGCGCCGCACCAGCACCGGGTCCGGGCTGCCGGGGTTATCGGCGAGGAACGTCGCGAGCTCGATCGGTTCGCCCAGCTTCAGCTCGACGTGTTTGTAGTTGTACAAAAACTGCGCGACGGTGCGCAGCGGGCTCGGCCATTCGCGCGGGCCCAAGATGAAGTCGAACGGTTCGGTACCGCGCGAGTCCGGGAATTTCGTCCACACGAACACTTGGGGCACGAGCAAAATCGGGCGCTCGCGCTTGCGCTGCAGCTCGAACAAGGTACGCACGAGGCCGTCGCCCTCTTGCAAGCCGCGTCCGCCGCTGGCGCCCGCCGCGACGTCGAGCATGCCGGGCGGTCGCTTTAGGAACAGCGCGGCCGAGCCGCCGCGCTCCAAGGCATCTTCCAGCTCGACCGAACGCGACACGGTTTTGGGCGGGAGGATCGCGTTCAGCCAACCCTTACCCATGGGGTTCAGAATCCACAAACCGAGGTCGTTGACGAAGCGGATTTGAGGCAAGCGATGACGCTTGGTGAGGTAGTCCAGTGCCAGAAAATCGATGAAGTTGAGATTGCGCAGCACGTAGACAATCGAGCCTTCGGAGGCCAGATCCTTCACCGAGCGCACCCAGGCCTCGTCGACTTGGATCTTCTCGAAGAAGCGCCGGTACACCGCGCGCAGCGCCGGGTTCGGCTCGTACGGGCGGGTCAGTTCACGTTTCGTCATCGACGGAAGAAGGCTTGGGCAGGGGTGCGGTCAATCATATACTTGCTCAGCGCGAACGGCGCGAGTAGTCGATGGTTGGCGTCATGCTGAAGCAACGGCTCTCTCTCCGGCTCCCCGGCACGGCTTGGTCCCGTTTCATGGCGCACTGCGTATCGGTATCAGGCGTGAGCGTCGCCGGCTGGGCACTTTGCAGCGTGGGACTCGTGGCGTGCAAGAAGAAGCCAACGCCGCTGCCCGCTCCCGAGCCGGAATTGCGTGAAGATAGCCCGGAAAATATCGAAAGCGCGGCGCCTCCGACCCCTTCACCGTCTCCAGGGCCGGTCGCGGCGCGCTGTCGCGAACTGCCGCAGTCGGCGCCATTTCGGATCGGCGAGCTTGCGCCACCTCGGCGCGCTGCGCCATCTGACCCAGAGGACGGCGGTCCCGACGACGATGATGAAGTGCCGGATCCGTACGCCGTGGAGCTTGGACCCGCGCGGGCCGATGCAGAGGGCTTCACGCTCAGCGCGCTTCGCTCGACCAAGGGGCAGACCCATGCCCTGATCGCGCTCGTCGGCGCCGACGCCGACGCTGCTTCGGGCAAGCTGATCGACCTGGGCGTGGTGCACGGCGATCCGGATCCACCGCTGTTTGCCGCGCTTGGCAAGGACTTGTTGCTCGTAACGCCGGACACCGACGCCGGCGGTGGGATGCTCCGCGTGGGCGTGCTTCGCGATCCGCGCGCCAGCGCTCGAGTGAGCTGGGGTCAGGAGATCACGGGTGTGCGCCGGGACTCGACGTTCGCGTTGGAAGCTTCCGGCGATCGCGCGCTCTTGGCTTATGCGGCCGAGGTTCTCGGCAAGATCCGCGTCTTCGGCGTGCTGCTCGAGCCGAACAACCTGAAGCAGAAACTCACGCCCGAGCCGCTCAGTGCGGCCGGCGCAGACGTCGATTCGCCGCGGCTGGCCTTGCGCATCGGCGGCTATTGGCTGGCCGTGGCGCGCTCCCTCGACGCGCCCAAGACCAAGCCCAAGTCACCGCCGAACGACGGGGGGCCGGATTTGGCAGAAGGGGACTCGCTCCTCGACATCGGCACGCGCCGAATCGAGGTGAGCAAGCTCGACGCGCAAGGCAAGGCCATTTCGTCGGCGTTGGTGGTGACCGCAGCGGGCGCGCGTCCGATGAGCTTCGAGCTCGCGTCCGCCGCGGACGGCAGCGCGTACGTCGGCTTCCGCAGCGACGATACCACTCCCGGTGCAGCCGGTGGCGCGCTGCAATTGGTTCACGTCAAGCTCGATGGCAGCTTCGAGAAGCTCGAGCTCAGCGGCGAGTCGAACGGCACTGGGACGCCGTCGTTTCTGATCGACGCGAGCATGCCGGACAAACTCTGGTTGACCGCGGCTGGTGAGAATGGCGCCACCTTCTTCGGCACGGTCGCAGCCCGCAGCGTGCTTGCGGGCGATAGCGTGGTGCGCGGCGGTGATCTGATTGCGGCGCGCGACGGCAAGCTACTGCTCGCGCGCGCCAAGGGCACCGCGGCTGAGCTCAGCTTGCTCAGCTGCGCTGAGTGAGCGCTGTCTTCTCTCACTTCACGAGCAGTGGGCTCGGCACGATGTCCAGCGCGCCGAGCTCGCCGGCCCAATCGATGCCGAGGGTGGTGGACAAGCTCGACGCGAGCTTCTTGCCGAAGCAACGCGCAACGATTTCGCAGCTCAGATCGAGCCCGAGCGCGCTTTTGCTGGCGGTCATGAATTTGCCGGAGGTGCACAGTGCGTCGCGCGAGTTGGGTCGCACGCCGGGGCACAATTCGTGGATTTCTGCGGCCAAATCTGGGCTGGCGGCGACTTCTTCTTCGCCCAGCAGGCCGGTCTGGGCCAGCAGCCAAACGCCGTTGCCGATCGCGGCCACGAACTCTGCGCTCTCGGCCGCGCGTGCGAGCCAGGCCAGAAGGTCGGCGTCTTCTGCGGCGGGGCGCGCACCATAACCCCCTGGGATGATTAAGCACTCACAGCCGGAATGCGTGGTGGCGCTGTAGCCGGCCTCGAGGGTCAGCGCGCTGCGCGTAGTGACAGGGCCGGTGCGGCTCGCGACGAGATCGATCTTGAAGGGCTTGAAGTTCCACTGTCGCCCAGCGCCCGAGAGCACGCTGATCGGGCCGGCGACGTCGAGCAGTTCCACTTCGTCGAACAACGCGATTGCGGTCTGGTAGGGCTTCGTGCGCATCAGAGCTCGAGCAAGGTGCTGCCCGTGGTGCTCCGGCTCTCCAGAGCACGGTGGGCAGCCGCGGCCTCAGCCAGAGGAAAGCGCTGACCGATCTCGATCTTCAAGCCGTCGCGAATGGCTTGGAACAATGAATTTGCGCTCGCCAGCAGCGCCTCGCGGGTCGCGACGTAGGTATTGAGCGTGGGCCGTGTCACGTACAGCGAACCCTTCTGAGCGAGCAATGCCAGATCGAAGGGCTCGGGCTTGCCCGACGCGTTGCCGAAGCTGACCAGCATGCCGCGTGGCTCGAGGCAGCTGAGCGAACCCAAGAACGTGACCTTGCCGATCGAATCGAACACCACCGGTACGCCGTGCCCGTCCGTGAGCTCACGCACACGCTCCGGGAAATCTTCACGATCGAGCACGATGACGTCGTGGCAACCGTGGGCGAGCGCAAGTTCCCGCTTGGCGTCCGAGCCGACGGTGCCAATCACGCGCGCCCCGAGCTTGTTCAGCCACTGACACGCGATCAGCCCGACGCCGCCCGCGGCGGCGTGAAAGAGCACGCTTTGACCCGCGGCCACCGGGAAAGTGCGATGGATCAAAAACTCCGCCGTCATGCCCTTGAGCAGCGCGGCCGCCGCCACGTCGTCCGAGATGTCCTCGGGCAGGGGCACCAGGCGATCGGCGGGGAGCACGCGCGCGTCGGCGTAGGCGGCCGGCGCGCCGGCTCCGGCGTATGCCACCCGTTCGCCGACGCGGATGCAGGTCACCCCGGGTCCAATCTGCTCCACTACGCCCGACGCTTCCGAACCCAGCCCGGAGGGCAGCGGAAGCGGGTAAAGCCCACTCCGGTGGTAGGTATCGATGAAGTTCACCCCGATTGCGTGGTGACGAACCAGGGCTTCCCCTGCCTTGGGCTCCGGCAGCGCGAGCTCTTGGAGCTCCAGGACCTCTGGTCCGCCGGTTCGAGTGAAGCGAATGGCGCGTGTCATCTGCTGTCGGAGGGTAGCTTCTGTGGTATCTCAAAGAAAGTCCGCATGTCGTCCGATCCTGGCTTCGAGCTCAAGCCGACGTCCTCCCCGCTGCCGGCCGCCGAGCGCGCAAAGCTGATGAAAGATCTCGGCTTTGGCCGGGTGTTCACCGAGCACATGGTGACCATCCGCTACCGAGCGCCGGAGGGCTGGGGCCAAGGCTTGCTCTCCCCATACGCCCCGATCTCACTCGATCCTGCCGCCTCCGTCCTCCATTACGGGCAAGCCATCTTCGAAGGCTTCAAAGCTTATCGCCAGCCGGATGGCGGCATCTCGACCTTTCGACCCGCGGCCAACGCGCAACGGTTCAACAATTCTGCCGCGCGCCTGGCCATGCCCGCGCTGCCCATCGAGCGCTTCGTCGAAGCGGCCGACCTTTTGATCCGCCAAGAGCGGGATTGGGTCCCGCCGAATTCCGGTGAAAGCCTGTACCTGCGCCCGCTGATGATCGCCACCGAAGCCGCGCTCGGCGTGCGCCCGGCCCGGGAGTACCTTTTCTTGCTCTTTGGTTCACCCTCGGGCGCCTACTTTGCCCAGGGCGTCAAGCCGCTCACGGTTTGGCTGAGCAAAGAGTACGTGCGCGCCGCGCCCGGCGGCACGGGTGAGGCGAAGTGCGCCGGCAACTACGCTGCGAGCTTGGTCGCCCAGCAGCAAGCGCTCGATGCCGGTTGCCAACAAGTGGTCTGGCTCGATTCGGTGCACAAGCGCTTCGTCGAAGAGATGGGCGGCATGAACCTGTTCTTCGTGTACCGGGACGGCGCGTCCTCACGCATCGTCACGCCCAAGCTCACCGGCACTTTGCTGCCCGGCATCACCCGTGACAGCTTGCTCACGATCGCCGCCGATCTCGGCTACGTCGCCGAAGAAGCCACGATCAGCATCGATGATTGGGAGCGCGACTTGAAGAGCGGCGTCCTGACCGAGGTGTTCGCCTGTGGCACCGCCGCGGTGATCACTCCCGTCGGCGAGGTGAAATTCGATGGCGGCGGCTGGCTGGTCAACGGCGGGGAAACCGGCCCCGTCGCGCAGCGGCTGCGCGATGCGCTGCTCGCCGTGCAGCACGGAACCGCGCCTGACGTGCACGGTTTCATGCATCGCGTGCTGTAGATCTTGGGGGCCCCTACCCGCCCTCTCGAGGGCTCGACTTGAACGCCCTTGCGCCGAAGATGCCTGAGCGCGCCGCGCCGGTCGCGATGGATCTTGTCCGGCACGCCCATTCGCGTACTCTTCGGGGCTGTGGAATTGGCACACCCAACTGACGCACTGTTGGGTTACACGATGCGCGCGGACTCCGGAGCGACAGAGTACCTGTTCCAAGCGAAGCTCGGGGTTGGCGGCACGGCAGCGGCGTATCTGGTGCTGCGCATGGATCGCGTCGGCAGCTCGCCGGCGGTGATCAAGGTGATCCTGCCGGAGGTCGTGGAAGAACACGGCGCTACGGCGCACGCCGTATTCCTGAAGGAAGCCGTAGCACTCGGTCGGCTGAACGAGCGCGCGCCGCCGAGCCCGTTCGTCGTGCGCCTCTTGGACGTTGGCCGCATCGCTTTCCCCTGGCGCGGCGGGACCGTCACTTTGCCCTGGCTTGCGCTCGAGTACGTGAACGGCGGCAGCGAGGGGACGACCCTGGGCGATCGCGTCGAGCGTACGCGAAAGCTCACTGGCTTTGCCTTCGATCGCCAGCGCGCTACACGCGCGCTCGAGCACATCACCAGCGGTCTCGAAGAGGTCCACGCGGTCGGTGTGGTGCATCGCGATCTGACGCCGGGCAACGTGCTGTGCTGCAACGTGGGCACGGAGGAGATCTTCAAGCTCTCTGATTTCGGTATCGCGCGCCCGACGGGCGTGGCGACGACCTTTGCAGGTGCGGTCGTCGGCACCCCCGGGTACATGGCACCGGAGCAGATCGCCGAGGGCGTGTCGAGCGTCGCCAGCGACTTGTTCAGCCTCGCCTGCTTGACCTATTTCGTGCTTACGGGCGACGAATACATCCAAGCGTCGAACGCCCTCGAAACCCTGGCTCGCGTCTCCGACGGCGATCGCGCGAGGCTGACCGATGCGCGGATGCTGTGTCCCGAGCTGCGCCACGACCGGCGCGCGATGACGCTGATCGAGGAGCTTTTGGTCCGTTCCACCGCGTTCGATCCGGCGCAGCGCCCGAGCTCGGTGCAAGCGTTCGCCGCGGCGTTGATCCCCTGCTTGAAAGCCAATGTCGGCGCCGGTTCGGAGCGCTACTTCGACGCCTTGCGCAGCCACTCATCGCCGGCCCTACCGAGTATGAATTGGGTCGTGCGCCACGCCCCGGGTGGTGATCTGGCAATCCAGAGCACGGGCTGGGACGGCGATGGCTGCTGTCTGGCCGTGACCAGCGATGGGCTCCGATTTTGGGATGGTTGCGCGTGGTCGGTGCCGCCCTTGGATGGGATTCCGGCGCAGGTTCGGCCGCGCTTCGTCAGTCGTGTCGCGGCGGGTCGTTGGTTGTCGGGTGGAGAGCGCGCGACCTTGTTCGAGTATGGGCGTGGCGGCGTGAGCCGAATCGTGCGCGGGCGTCAACCGGAGGTCACGTTCGTCGAGGCCGCCGGGACCATCGATGAGCTCACGGTAGTGGTGGGGCAAGCGCCGGGTTCGCCGCCGCTCCTGTTCGGTCTGGTTGGGCGATGTTGGCTGAAGGCTCTGCCGATCCCCTGGGCCGCCGTCGTGGCCGGCTTGACTCAACTCGACGACGAGCACTGGCTCGTCTGCGGAAGGCGGACGGACGGCCGCGGCTTCGTGGCCGTATATCGCCCGCTCGATTGGCAAATCGATGAGCTCGACAGCGCGGCCTCGCGTGCCTACTTGTCGTGTGCGGCGCAACGCGAGCGTCAGATCGCGATTGCGGTCGGCGCCGAAGGCGCCGTTGTCCGACTCGAACGGGGACGAAGCAGTACTACGCTGCTCGAAGCGCGTCCGAATCTCGCCTGCGCTGCCATCGATGTCTTCGATCGCGAGTGGGCCGGCGCGCTCGGTGAGCTTTGGGCAAGCAACGCGGGTGACGAGTGGACGCGCGTTTGGAGTGATCCGAGCTGGACGCGGCCGTTCGTGAGCATTCACGCGGATGTGGGGTCTATTATCGCGATGACGGCGGACGGGGGCGTACTGGAGTGCCAGGCGCGGGGGTGAAGACGCGTGTGGGGTGAGGACTCGGCGCTCGGCGCGCGGGATCGGCGGTTGGGATTTTTGGCCTAGCGGCGCGCCGTGGTGCCGGGCCACCCGCGCTTTGCCCCTAGATCGCACGCGCCCGTGCGGTCAGCTCTCGTAGTTCTGCGCCTTATTGGCTGATCGTGAATCTTATCGTGCCAAGGTTGGCTGACCTCGACGTATCCGGGCATGCGGCTGAACTGCTTGGCGCGCGCTCCGGCGCGAGGAGAGCGCGGCGCTTCGCGCGCGGGAGGAGATTGAGGCGGTGAGGGGACCTTGGTTGGTCACTCTCCGAGCCCGTAGGCGCGGAGTGTTTCCGAGAGTTCGGGGTCGTTGAGCGAGATGGGGGCTAGGTATTGGCCGGCGCGCCAGCGTCGCCAGGTATCGTGGTCGGCGAGCGGTGCGAATTCGTAGCGGTAAAACGAGGCCCGAATGAAGCGCGGTGGCTGGTCCGGGAAGGGATTTTCGGCGAATAGCGCCAGCACCGCACGGTCCCCTTGCAAGAGCTTGCGGGTCAGCGAGAGGAACCAGCGGCGCTGGTAGTCCGGAGAGAGCGGCACGAACCAGAGCTGCCAGTCGAGCCTGTAGTGATAGGGCGTGATCCAGCATGGCCGGCGGTCCACGCGGCCGGGCTTGCAGGGGAGCTCGTATTCTTTCCACTCGCTGTGCTCATCCACCGAAGCCGAGCGTGTCCCTTCGATGATCACTTCATAGCGTTCACGGCTCACGCTGCCGAACGCGCCATAGGTGTTCACCAAGTTGAACGGTTCGAACGACGCATTCATGGCCTGGCGAGGCGAAAGTAGATTCACGACCGGGTTCAGGCTCAGGGTGCCGATCACGATCGCGAGCGCCACGCTCACGGCTTGGCGCGCACGGGACGGTGCCGCCTCGGAGAGTGGCGCCAGGCGTGCCTGAGCGAGCCGACGCCATTTCCCTGGCAAAATGCGGAGCAGCGCCGCGTCATCGAAACACGCAAACGCGATCACGAGGGTGAGCCAATTCAGGAACGACAAATTGCCGCTGGCGATCAAAATCGACTGAAAAACGATGATCAGACTGCCGGCAACGAGACGCAGCCGCCGCGGCCCGAACACGCCGAATGGCGCGACCACCTCGACCAGATGGTTGAACAGCGCGCCGAGCTCATGAAACCAGAACGGCGCCGCGTGAAAGAGCGGGCTGAGCGGACCCGGGTTGGGCTGGGTTTCATAGTGGTAGGCGAGGCAGGTCAGGTTGGTCCAACACTCGTCGCCGCGCAGCTTGATCAAGCCAGCGCCGAGCATGATCCGAAACGCCAGCCAACGAAACAGCACGACCACGATCAGCGGCGGGGGCGATTTGGGATCGAACTGCCGCGGAAGCCAGCCTGGCGCGAGAAAGATGGCCAGAAATCCAGTTTCGCACAAAAGCGAATCCCAGCCGTAGCCGTAGAAGACCTGCCCCACGTGCGTGAATGACAAGTACAGCGCCCAGAGCAGCGCGAGCAGTGGCGCATTCGAAAGACCGGCGAGCATGGCCAGCGCTCCGAGCAGGCCCAGCCAGGCGCCGCCCTGCAACCATGCGTCGCTGGGCGAAAGCCAGAACAGGCTCGGCAGCTGCCAAAATCCCGCAGTTCGCGAGTGAAAAATGGCAGTCAGGCCCTCGAGAAAGCGCGCCGCCGGCAAGATCCCTTGCGCCCCGATCAGCGCGCGCCCCTGGCGTACCAAGATCAGAAATGCTGCGGCGTAGATCAGCCCGATGCCGCGCAACAGGGCGGCTCGAACCAGCCAAAATGAGTAAGAAGGTCGAAACGGAAGCAACAGCTGAACCCTGGGCGCATGGTAAGCGTTTTGGCCCGGGGCCAGCTCAATCTATCGCTTACCGCATTACGCCGCGCGCACGAGCGCGGACCCGCGCGTCCCCTGATTGTCGCCGATGTTGTATTCGTAGGGGGACTGTCCGGGGGTGATCGAGTGCAGGGAGATGACGCGGCGACGCAGCGGTAGCGCGCCCCCAGCCGGCCGACTCGCACGGGTCGCGCGAGCCGGTAGTGGCTTTTTGCGTGCTACGGGTTTGCTCCGCACCGGCGCCTTGGAGCCAGGGGCTGCCATGAACCACAAACCGAGACCCAGCAGCCCGAACAGGATCACCAAGAAGAACGTGGCCAGTAGATCGTCAAAGGGATCGGCCATGTCGAAGTTGCCGGAGCAAGACTCGTTCCTGCGCTCACTTCGCGCTGGAAGCGCGGGTTTGGCGCGCAGCGAGAACCCTTTGAGATCATTCTGCGCAGCTGCGTTTGGCCACGCTTGTGACAATTGACGACAGCATTTTGCAGTCACGGTGTAACGGTAGCCGCGCCCGCGCTCCGATCAGCGAAGATAGAGCTCGAGGCGCGGGGCTCGGCCGCCAGCGAGGCCGGTGCTGAAGCTGGCACCGGGGCCCTCGCTGCCGCTGGCGATTACGGCGATGCCGAAGTCGCGCTCGGGGTTTCGAGCGGCGAAGCGCACGAGTTCGGTGATGTCGATGCGCAGGTCCTGGGTCGGCGACGACGTGATTCGGGTCCGCGTATAGGGCAGAGCGAGGCTGGGTTTGTCGGACCAGTGCTGCAGTGTTCGAGGCTGCCAGTCGGCGCTGATGCGCCAGGCTTCTAGGGTCACCGGCGCGTCCGCGCTAGCGCTGCCTGCGCGGGCCGAAAGCGTCAGGTAGGCCCGCTGTGGGATGCCTCGAGCACGAAAATCGCTCGGGAATTTCAGGTACAGCGCGCTGCGACCGCGCGCGCCGCCGAAGCGAATTTCGCCGCTCAACCCGGACGCGGCGCGGTCGCTCGACACGAAGGCGATGCGGCTCGGCGCGCTCACCACTCGCTCGCCTACCGGCTGCGTAACCGACGCGCGACCCGGTCGCGCGCAGCCGTTCACAGCCAACGCGATACCGATGAGCGTGGCGGCGCGCCACGACTTCACGATTTTCTCCCACGGCGGCGCGAAAGTAAGATCTCGGCTGCGGTCGCTGGTCGTGACCCGGGTCGATTCGAACGGGGAACGGCTGGGGGTTCGCTCGCTCCTGCGGGCATTGCCTCCGGGGGCGGTTGCGAAGGTCGAGCGAAATGCGGCGTGGCGTCGAGTGGCACACTCGGCGCTGGCCGTCCGGCTTCGCTGCGGGCTTTGGCTTGGCGAAGCGCTTCTAGACTCGGTTGTGGGTTGCGCTCCATGCCGCGCATGCGCGTGGCTTTTCTTTGCCCGATAGCGGCCAGCCAAAAGAAAGCCATGTTCGATGCCTGGAGCATGAAATCAGGCACGGCCAAGCGCCGGCTGGCAACGCCGAGCAGCAAGCAGCTAGCCGCAAACACGACCAGCCACTGATTCAAGTTTTGGTACGCGAAACGGAGCGCGTCGCGATCGGCGAAAATCCCCGCTAGGGTGTCCCGCACTTTGCCGCCCGTAACGCGCGTGATCTGGCGCAGGAGACCGCGATCGGTGCCGGAAGGGCGCAGCTCTTCACCCGCGGACAAGGCGGCCGCAGTGGTGCCCAGCGCTTCGTTGCTCTGCTCATCGACTGCAGTGGCGACGTAGGCGCCTGGACGCGACAAGGGCAGGCTTCCGGCGTACGCGCCTGCGCCCGCGGCCTCCAGTGGCACCGTGGCCGAAAATCCGTCCGGGCCGGCGACGCGCACTTCGATACGCCGGAAATTCTCGGCGTGGCCACGCTCGTCAAGCACGCTCGCGCGCAGACGCAACTCGCCGCCCAGGGTGTCGGCTTCGACGCGCACGCGCGGGTTGTCGGCACGGCGCGAAAGATCGCGACCGAGTTGTCCAAATAGGCGTTCCGCGCCATCCCAGGCGGTCCAAGCCACACCCCAGCGATCTTTGTAGTCACTGCTGAACACCGCCGAGCGGCCGATGCCCGCCGACCACGTGGCGAGGATCGGGTCGCCCTCGGGGCCAACCAGATGAACCTGTGCGCGGCCCTTGGGCAGAGTGACGACGTAGCCCTTCAGCGCTGGCGCGCTGCTAAAGTCGATGCCGCGTGTGGCAGGTCCTGGGCTCTGCAATTGCGGCCGGAAGGAGAGCTCGTTGATCGAGCTGCGCGCCGCCAGGATCGTCTCTTGCGCAAACACCGCCGGCAAGCGGCTGGCATCCTCGATCAGGTAGAAGCGGCCGTCACCGAGCTTGCTCATGTGCTCCAGCGCCGACACGTCCGAGCCCTTGCCCAGCGCGACCACACTGGTGGTGATGCCGCGCGCCTTGCCGGAGCTGACCAGCGCGAAGGCATTATTTCGCTCTTCTGCGTCGTTGCCATCGGAAAAAAGCAGCAAATGCTTGAGCTGCACGTGCTCCTTGGCGAGCGCCTTGAAGCCGGTCTCGAGCGCCAGATCCACGAAGATCCCCCCGCCGCCGGGGCCGACCGCGCGGATCGCGCTTGCGATCCTGGGTTTGTCGAGCACCGGCCCGAGCGGTACGGTCCACTGCACCGCCGTATCGACGTGCATCACGCCCAGGCGGTCGCCAGCGCCCAGCAATTCAGCGCTGCGCACCGCGGCTTCGTTGGCCAGCTCGAGCTTGGTGTTCGAGCCCGCGCTGATCGCCATCGAGCCGGAATAGTCCACCGCGATCACCTCGGCCAAGCTTGCGCGACGACGCTCCTGCTTCAAGTCGAAGGAGACTGGACTCACGTCTTCGACCGGAGTCTTGCCGAAGCCGCCCGGACCGAGCGAGTGATCGCCGCCCATCAAGAGTAGACCGCCGCCCAGGTCCCGAACGTAAGAAGCGAGGGCCTCGAGCTGGGAGGCGGACAGCTCACTGGCCGAGATGTCGCTCAGTACCACCAGATCGTAGGCGGCGAATCCGGCGAGATCTGCAGGCACCCCGCTCGAGCCCGCCACTTGGACTTTGAAGGCCGCCGCCTCGAGTGAGCGCTGAAGGCTTTTGGCGAGCGGCGGGTCGCGTTCCAAGATCAGCGCCACCGCTTCGCCGCGCACGCGCACGAAGGCCGAGCCGGAATTGTCTTCGTGTGCTTGGTCGAGCTGGGCGTCGAGCGCGCTGATCTCGACGTCGTAGCGGTGGAAGCCGGGATCTCCCGCCACCTCGCGTAAGTGCAGTACGTCTTCGCCTGCGGCGATTTTTGCTTCGCCCTTGCGGATCAGCTGACCGTCGCGGAGGATTCTGAGCTCGACGTCCGCGGGGGAGGTGGACTCGGTGACGATGCGCAGATCGAGCGCTTCGCCGGCGTTGGCGCGCGGCGCGGTGTGCACGGAGGCGATGCGCACGTCCGGCACCTTGGCTTGATCGAGCGGCACGACATCGACCGCGACGCCCGCGGCCACCGCCGCCGCCGCCGCGCTCAGCGTATCGCCGCGCGTCGCGACACCATCGCTCAAGATCACGATCCGCGCCGCCGCGTCCGCCGGCACTTCGCCCAGCGCGCGCCGCAACGCGGCCCCGATGTCCGTGCCATCCCGGCCAATTTCGGCCCGCTGCGGGGCGGGCAAGAGCGAGCGCTCGCGCAGCGGATCCTCGACGGCAGCGCTGGCGCCGAAAGCAATCGTGCCGATCCGATCGTGCTCGCGCATGCCGATCTCGGCTACGCGCAGTTCGCTTTCGATGCGCGCGTCGGCGCCGGGCACTAAATCGATGCTGCGGCTGCGATCGATGGCCACGATCACCGCGAGCCGATCCAAAGGCCGGCCGAGCTCGACGCCAATCACCGCGTAGCTCGCGCACAGCGCGGCGCCCCCGAGCAGCAGCGTTTGCAGCAGACGGCGCGTCCGGTGTTGACGGACAGGCAGCCGCGCCAAACGCCACAGGATGAACCAAACCACGGCCGCCGCCGGCAGCGCCAAGAGCGGGCGCTCGAAGCGCAAGTACGGCAGGTACAACGCAGGAAAGCGGCCGAGCACGAAGAGCACGAACGGCGCTGCGGCCAAGGCGCGCAAAACGTGACGCAGTGCCGTCACCGGTTGGCCTCGACGGCGCGGTCCGGGCGACGCGGCAGGCTCAGGGCGGGCTGTCGCGGTTTGCGTGTGACCCACCAGATATCGAACGCGATCAGCAGCAGCGAAAGGGCGGCAAGCAACCAAGACCAATCGGTCACGGCGGACGCGAGATCCGCCGCGCTGCGGGCAACCAGCGCGTGACCCTGCCGCGTGGGCAACTCGTGCGGCCGCAAATCGCTCTCGCGCTCGCTGGTCAGGTTGGCGGCGAACAGCGCGCTACCCGGGGTTTTCCCAGCATAGGTCGCAAAGTAGAAGCCCGCCCGGGAAAGGTTCGGCACGACGCACAGACCGTCTCGCGCAGTCAGCTTCTGGCGGCTGCCGCCCGGGCTCTCCAAGTCCACTTCACTCACGTCGATCGGCACGCGTAGGCTATAGGCCTCGCCGACACGAGCTGGCGCGGTGGCGGAGCGTACGCGATGGCTTCGGGCGAGCTCCACTACGTTGCGCATGAACAGCACGAACGAGGCTTTCAGCGGCCAGTTGCTGTCGCCCACGTCGAAGCCGACCACGGTGATACTCCGACCCGGGCTGGAGGCATCGGCGATCAGCGTGCCGGCCCGACTCTGGACCAATGCGGCCTGCGGAGTGTCGGCCTCGAGCCGATGTGCGCTGCGCAATTCAACGCCATCGAGCGACAGAAAGCGCAGCCGCGGGTCGACCTCGACCCAGGAGGTGACCGCTGGCACTTCGATCTGCGAGCCGACGACCGAGGTTCCGCATGGGCCGGGCGGAGGATCAAGGATCAGCAGATCGCCGCCCGGCGCGTTCACCGGGCAAGCGCCGTTCAGGACGATCAGGGCATCCGCGGCAACTCCCGCGTTGGGCAGGCCCGAAAGCGAGCTACCGAGCAGCTCGACGTTGGGATCGGAGGCCAAGGCGCGCGCCACCCAAGCATTGCCCTTGGGCGGCGCCATGATCACTTGGAGCTTGGCGCTGCTCGGCACGCGGCCGTACGCGCGGTCGTCGCTGGCCAGGGCGTCATGCGGCGAAAGTTCGACGATCAGCCCGGCGCCCACGTCCCCGGGTGCGGGTTCGAAACCGAGCACGACCGGACTGCGTTCGCCCGGTCCGAGGTCGATGCGGCGCGAGGCCAACGGTTGTACGACGTTCCGCATGCTGAGCGTGACGTACAAGCTGCGCGGCTTCTGCCCGTAGTTTTGCACCATCGCGAACGCCTGCATCCGCTCGCGATGGGTCAGCGGATCCTCACTGCTGCCGATATCCAGCCGCACGATGGCCGCGTTCTCGACTGGGCTGCCGACGCGCACCAGTTCGAGGGGCAGATTGCTGGACGCAAAAGCGTCCCGATCGGCGAGCGCGCCGTCACTGACCACGACCAGCCGGGCGCCGCGCTCGTACGGCCGCAACTGGCTGCTGGCAGTAGCAATCGCCTGGGTCATGCGGCCTTCGGCGTCCGAAGCTTCGAGTTTCGCCACGGAGGCTTCCAGGCGTCTGCGGTCGCTGTCCATGGGCGAGACGACGTGGGCGTCGCGCCCGGCCTCGACGATCACGGCCTCTGCGCCCGGCGCCAGGGCTGCAATCACCGACGAGGCGGCATCCCGGGCGTGGGCCATTCGAGAACGGCCGTCGGGCTCGATGGTGCCCATCGACGCGCTGGTATCCAGCACGATGGCGACGTGGTCACCGGCAATGTGCCCGCCGCGCGAGGCGGGGCGCGCCAGAGACAGGGCGAGCATGCACAATGCGAGCAACTCGAGCAGCAGCGGAACTCGGGCGACGAGTCGTTTGAATGGGCTTTTCGCCGCCAGATCCCGGGCCGCCGCTGCCCAAAGCCACGTCGACGAGACCGTAACGCGCTGACGCCGGATCTTCAGTACGTATAAAAGCAGGAGCGGCAAGAGCAGGCCAAGCAGCCACAGTCCGCTGGGTGCTTTGAGCTCGAGGGGCACTGAGGGCAGCATAGGGGCACAAGCGGCGTCTAGCTAGGCCAGCAACCGGAGGGCGGCGATCAGCGGGGCGGCTCAGCCTGCGGGACCGCGTCGGATGCGTGCGTAGCTCTCGTCGCGGTCACGGCGGATGTCCTGAAACAGACTTTCCAGGGTGTCGATTCCTACTTCGAGCGCGGTATCGAGGTTGGCCTGAGCGATGCGCTGACGTAGGGAAACCGGCTCCTTTTGTGGCAATGGCAGTGTACCAAGGTTCGAGAGGTCGAAGAAGGAGGTGCCCTCCTGGCTATTGCCGCGGACGCGCTCGAGCGCCGTACAGCGCACCACCTGGATCGTCGGATCGGGGGTCCGGCGCAAGAACGGAATCAGGCGTTCTGGCTCGTTCAGATCGGGGCGGGCATCGGGGTGAAAGGCAGCCATCGCGAACGGGATCGTTCCGACCTCGTGACGTGCCGCGTCCCGCTCACGCAAGGTCCGGACGAAGCTCTCGAAGCCCAGTCGGCCGAGCTCCAAATCGGGATAGATGAAGAGTGCGATATCGGTCTCGGCTTGCCATTTCAGGCTCTCCAAAAGCGTCAATGATTGCTGCGGATCAGCTTGATTTTCAGCCAAAATCACCGCTTCGACGACGTGCCCGTCGCGCCGCGCGGCAGCCGCCCAGGGACACAGCGTGAAGCCCTCGACGACCTCCAACATGTACCTTCGGTAGACCCGCAACGCTTCGTTGCGGAGCGCGCTTTCGTATCCTCCGGCACTCACGTCGGTCATCGATTTCGAGTGTACAGGGGATCGCGGCACGTCGCGACGAGGGCGGATGCGACGACGGGCGCGACAGCGGACGCGATGCCGACGCCGGCGAACAATCAATCGTGATCAGTAACGAGCTTCTTGACGGCGCATGCACATGGATTGCAAAGTGTTCTTCATTGCGCTCGCAAGTGTTGCGCAATCTAAAAATAGAGGACGGATCAATGGCCGCCAAAAAGAAGAAGAAGAGCGCGAAGAAAGCTGCACCCGCACCGGCTGTAGCCGCGCCCGCCAAGAAGAAGGCGAAGAAGAAAGCCAAGAAGAAGGCAAAGAAGAAGGCCTCCAAGGCAGCAGCTCCCGAAGCCGCGCCGGTCGCCAAGCCTGCCAAGAAGGCAAAGAAGAAGCGCGCCAAAAAGGCGTGATTGATTCCGAGTGAACACGAGCGCCACCGCCCTCGCATCCAGCGGAGTCGGTGGCGCTCGTGGCTCGCTTGGTTTTTTTGGGGTTTCGAGGGCGTCGCTGGCTGAAGGGTGAATCAGGCTAAAATTAGCTGGTTTCTCAGTCGACCGAACGAGACACGAAGCGGCGCACCGCGCCTTCCAGCGCGTCGTCGTTGGTCATCCGGACATAGCTTGCGCGGTGCTTGCGGGACCAAGCGCGTAGTTCGTCGATCAGCCCCGCCAAGCGTGCCACGTAGGCGTCTACCGCGGCGGCATCCATACTCAGCTCGACCTGGGCCTCGCTTTCGGCATCGACGAAGGCGAAGTCGCCGTCGTAGCTAGGCTCGACTTCTTCGCGGGAGAGCACTTGAACCAGGGCAACCTGGTGGCCGAGCGCGCAGGCGTGCCCGAGGGCTTTCGTAACCGTACCGGGGTCCAAGAAGTCGCTCACCACCACCAGTAGGCCAGGGCGCGCGGCTTGCTGGAGCGTTTGCTCGAGGGCGCGGGTCAGATCCGCCGTGCCACCCGCCACGGGCTCACTCAGGTCACGCAGTAGGCCCGCCAACGCGTCTCGTCCGCGTCGGGGCGACCCGATTCGATCAAGACCGCGCGGGCTTGCCTGACCCGGCTGACGTGCGATTAAGACCTGCGCGCGCTGGCCGTTGGCGAGCGCCAAATAGCCGATGGCGGCGGCCACGCGGCGTGCAACCTCGAACTTCTGTGGCGAGCCGAAGGCGAGCGAGGCCGAAGCGTCCAGGACGAGCCGCAACACGCTATCTTCTTCAGCGCGAAATAGCTTCAAAACGGGCTCTCCCGTGCGAGCAAAGGCGGCCCAGTCGACCCGCCTCAGGTCGTCCCCCGGCGCATACGGTCGGTGATCCTGGAACTCTGCCGAGCCGCCGCGACGGCGAGCCGCGCGCTCACCCGCAGCGCCACTTTGCACCGTCATTGATAGCCTGCGGCGCAGCGCCTCGAGCTCACGGACGAAGGCGGGATCGAGCAGGCTGCGCGGATCAGACACGCTTCAGCTCTCGCTGGCCGGTTCTAGGGGGCGAGCCTGGAGCGCCGCATCTTCGTCGTCGAAGGCCCGCTGTAACGCGGCGCGCGCGCTGCGTTCGGCCGAGAGGCGCGTCCGGACGCGCGCGGCGGCCACCGCGAACAGCCCGAGGCCGATCAGTGCCCAGGCAGCGGCGCAGGCCGAGCCCGTGGCCAGGATCAGCCCCGCGTCTGGAGACGAGGTCGACGCCGCTTGGACCATGCTGACCGCGAAGGTCGGCGAAGGGCTGGCCATGAGCATCGCGCGATCGTGTTGGTTCGTGATCAGGCCGGCGACCGCCATGGCAATCCAGGGGCCCACGAAGGCGAAAAAGAGTGCCGTCGCGAGCAACAAGCGCGGCGTCCCGGCGCTCTTGGCGCGCGCGCGGGCCCAAGCCGCAAAGCCCACCACGAAGCCGAAGAAGGCCACCGCGTAACCGTGAAAGGCCAACAGCGCATCGCGTTCGGCGCCGGTTTTCGCTTTGAGAATCCCGCTTCCGGCATTGGCGGCCAGACTGCACACCGTGAGCAACAACAGCAGCGAGCAGGCGCGCAATACTCCTGGCCCAAGGCTCTGAGTCAGGGCCGAAGTGCCGCGTCGTTGCCAGTGCGCGAGCACTCGCTCGGAAGGGCTGAGCGGCTCACCCGAGAACAGAAAAGCCCCAAAGCAGCCGAACCCCCAGAGCAGCCCCCCGGCGGCGTAGACCCACGAAATGTCGCGCGAAAGCCAGGTCACCAACGCCGCGCAGGCCGTCAGCGCGGGCATCGCGGTCAGGAACCAGACTCGCAGCCGGGTGGAGCGGTCGTCGCTCGGTGAGCCCATGTTGGCGACCGCCGACTCATAGAACAACCAGGCCGGGATGAGCGTGGCCAGCGCGGGAAGCAAGAGCAAGAAGACACAGTAGGCGAGACCGAAATCGGCGCGCACGTAGGCGGTGGGCAGCCAAACCGGCGGGCCGCCGGGGACCCCTGGCCACTGCTCGTGCGCAGCGTAGGACAAGCCGACTCCCGCCCCGCCGTACACCCCGAGCGACACGGGTAACGCCACCAGTAAGGTGACGATGATCGCGGCGGCTGGGCTCTGGAACTTGGCGCTGATGGAGAGACCGAACGCGACCGCCAACGCGGCCAGTAAAAACAAGATCAAGAACGCGATCAGCACCTCGGTCGCGGTCACGCCGCCGAACAAGAAGGGCAGCGCCCCCACTGGCACGAGCATCACGATATAGAGGCAAATATAGGTGTATGCGGCGAGGAACTTGCCGCGCGCGATACGCCGCGGGCTGAGGCCGGTGAGCTGCAACGCTTCCCAGGTACGACCGCTGCGCTCGCCGGCGATGGTGTTGGCGGCGACCGCCGGCCCGATCCAAGTCACGACGGCATAGGCCAAAGAGAAGAAGGTGTGGAAGATGCCCACACCGACCTTGGCCGGCTCCGCGGTGGTGCTGGCGACGCCTCCCACCGAGCAGATCAGCAGCGTCATCATGCCCGTCACCACCGATAGGATGATCGGCGTTCGTTGCAGGCGTGCGGCTTGTTTCAGCTCGCGCATCCAAACCGGATTGGGCTCCCGCAAAAGGCGCGCCCAGGGCGTCGTCTTGGGCGACGGCGGCGTGGAGGTTCGCGCGGCTGGAGGAGGAGGCAGGCCGGGCGAGCCGACGTCGGTCGTCACTGCAGATCCCCCCGGGTGACTTCGAGGAAGATCCGCTCGAGCTCGTTTCGTTCGGGTTCGACCCCCACGATACCGACCCCACGCGAAACCAGATGGCGCACGACTTCCGCCACGAAGCGCTCGTCGCCCACGTAGTGCACGGTCAGTTGGCCAGCGGGGCCAGGCTCGACGCCGAGCACGCCGCCGCCGCCCTCGATCAACGGCACGACCAGACGCGAATCGCCGATCACGCGCAGGCGCAAGCGCCGTCGCGCCGCTGGCGGCACTGCCACGCCGCCAGCTGTTTCGACCACTGGCGCACTCAGCGAAGCTTTCACGAGCGCCGATGGATCGACGGGGGCGGCCGGTTGAAACGGCATTTGCGGCGCCAAGGCCAGACGTTTTCCGTCCTCGCCCACCGGCGCATTGCGGGCCGCGAGGCGCTCGGCAATCTCACCGATCGGACCTGCCACGACCAGCGAGCCGCGCTCCAAAATCCCAATCGAGGTGCATACATCGCTCAGCTCGGTGAGGATGTGGCTGGACAGGAAAATGGTCTTACCCAGGTCCCGAAGCTCCAAGAGCAAATCGCGGACTTCGATGCGAGCGCGCGGGTCTAGATCGGAGGCGGGCTCGTCGAGCACCAAGACCTTCGGGTCGTGCAGCAAGATGCGCGCGATTTGCAAGCGCTGCTTCATGCCCTTGCTCAGATCGGCGACCAAGCGATCTTGCAGCTTCCCAAGCTCGGTCAGCTCGATCACCGTGGCTACCACCGAGCGATCGGGGACGCTGTAGGCATCCGCGAAAAACTCCAGAAACTCTCGGATCGTGATCCGCTCGTACACGCCTGCGTGGTCGGGCATATAGCCGATCAAGCGCCGCACTCGCTCGGGCTCCAGCGCAACGTCGATGCCGTCCACCTCGACGCGTCCCGACAGGGGCTCGAGCAGGGTGGCCATGACGCGAATCGTGGTCGTTTTGCCGGCGCCGTTCGGGCCAATGAAACCGAAGATCTCGCCCTGCGCGACCTCGAAGCTGACATCGCGCAGCACATCGGTGTTGCCGAAGCGATGCCACAAGTGGCGTACGCGAATGGCCGGGACCGGTGCGCTCACGGCACCCCCCCGTAGCCGACGACGCGCAAGAGCACGCGGTCCAGATCCAGGCGCAGTCCGGAGTCTTGGTTGCGCCCTTCGCCGCCCTCGAGCTCCGCGATCAGTACGGGCACGTCTTCGGGCCACCAATCGGCGTCCGAGCCGGTCAGGGACTCCAGTGCTTCCCAGGCTGCGCCCGCGCCTTTGGCTCGCTCTTCCACTCGGTCGTGAAACGCGGAGACCGAAAGTGCGCGCGTCCCGAAGGACGAGCTGCTCGGCACCGGTCCGATCGAACGGCCTTCGCGCAGGCTCACGGTTTGCCCGTCGCTGAGCTTCGGGAAGTAGCTGAGGTCATGGCCGGGCGCCTTGACGATCACCCCCAGCAGATCGCGCGCGCAGCGGTTCTTGATCATCAATTCACCATCGGGGCCTCGCACTAGGCTCACCCCGGCGCCCAGGTTGGCGAAGCCGTCCTCACGCACGACCTGTACTTGCCATGGCTTTTCGCGCAGCCGTTCCAGGCGCAGTCCGTCCCGATCGACCAGCAGATCGCGTGTGACCTCGTCCGGTTCACCGACTACGTCGAGCACGCTGCCGCGCGCGGCGCGCACGGTCACGTCATCCGCGCGCGCGCCGTACAAGCCGCGAAAGCGCGTGATCGAGGCGCGCGCCATACCCGCGCCGGCCTCGATCAAGGTCAAATGCCGGGCGCGGCCGGTCAGCCCTTTGCCCAAAATCCCGAGCAGCACGATGCTGGCGAGCGCGAGCCCCGCCCAAACCGGCAAGTGCAGAAGGGCACGCAACGGGCGGCCCGCGCGTTGCG
The DNA here is from genome assembly GCA_037200885.1 of Pseudomonadota bacterium. Classification (GTDB taxonomy): domain Bacteria; phylum Myxococcota_A; class Polyangia; order Polyangiales; family Polyangiaceae; genus PMG-095. Next base: position 2,294 of record JBBCIN010000002.1, on the reverse strand, counting down.
CCAGGTAGAAATTGAGGGGACCGGCGAGCGCGGCATAAATCAGCAAGAGCAGCGTGGACACGACCACGGTCCAGCGCGTGCCCTCGTTCGGATCGAGCACGCGGCGCACGTTGTCCGAGCGCAGCTCGTCGAGCGAAGCCTGCCCGTGAGGCAAGGCGACGACCGTGGCGCGCTCCCAGGCGTGGCGCACCAGATCGATCAGCTCGAGCCGCAACCAGGGGTCGTTGGCCCCGAGCTCGGTGTTTGGATTGAAGGCCAAGAAATGCACCTCACCAAGTCCGTAGCTGGCGCTCTCGCCCCAAGGGCTGACTCGCAGATTGGCACCGGTCAGTCCGAAGAAGGTCGCCGCCAGCTCGGCCGAGGGCTTGGCGGATTCGAGCGTCACGCGTGGCGCCGAGCCGAACGTGCCTTTGCCCGCGTTGTCGACCGGGACGGCAAATTGCGCCACCAGCGAGAGCTTTCGGGCGGCCGCGCAGCTCTGCACGTGACCGCCGGCCAAGGCCTCGAGCCACGCACTGTGGACGTCTTCCGGGCGATCGACGACGAGCGCCAGGGCGCCGCCCGCGAGCACCCAGGAAAACAAGGCGTCGACCGCGGGGAGAGGCAAGCTCGAGATGGTGCGCCCAGAAGCCAAGACCAAGGTGGCGCTCGCGTAGCCAGCGGCCAAATCCGGCAATACGAGCTCACCGGTGGTGGCGTTGATCTGCGGCGTCGTCACCGACAGCGTCGAGCCGCCGTAGGCGTAGCTGCCGCTGCGCCTCCGGATCGGAACGGGTTGCGCGTTGAGCACGGGTGCCAGGCGGCTCGGCGTGTGTAAGTCGAAGAGCAGCGGATCGAGCGTGCGCAGCGGCGGCAATGGGTCCTCGCCCAACTCCTCACCGTCCGCGCCGACCGCCACTACCTTGGCCTCACCCGCGCGAAGGACCAGGCCGTGGCTCGGCAAGAGCAAATTGACCCGGCCCTTCGGGGCGATCGAAAAGGGGGCACGTGACAAGGTGCGCAGGGCGCCTCGGCCGATCACGACGCTGCGCAGCTCCACGTAACCGTTGAACTGCGTCGCCGCGCGATTTTCCAGGCGAACGTAGACTTCACCCCAGCCATCGACGGCGGGACTGTTGGCGCCCAACACGGGCACCGCCTCCAGCTTCAAGGCGCTGTCGGCCTTGGCCTCACGCGGGCCGAGCAGCAACGAGAGCAGGCCACACACGAGCGACACGAAAGTCGCGAGGCGAGCAGGTAGACGCACCGGGTTACACCCCCTGCACGGCGCGCTCGACTGCCGCCGGCCGAATCAACACGCTCGCCAACAGCTCGCGTACGATCTGATCACACGAAACGCCATCGGCTTCGCCCTCGAAGCTGAGCAAGATGCGGTGGCGGAGGACGGGCGCCGCGGTGCGCTGCAGATCGGCGAAAGAGACGTGCGCGCGGCCCTCGAGCAAAGCCACCGCTTTGGCGGCCAGGACCAGCGATTGCGCGCCGCGCACGCCCGCGCCGTAGCGCACGGCGCGGCGTACCAAGTCCGGCGCATCCGGCGCGTCCGGCGCGCTGGCATTGACCAGCCGAGCCGCGTAGCGCAGCACGGGCTCGGCCACGGCCACTTCCCGACACAGCGCTTGCAACTCGCGCACGTCTTGACGCGTGAGCACGCGTTCCGGTTCTGCCACCGGTTTGCCCGTGGTGCGGGCCAAAATCTCGGTCAGCTCGTCTTCGCTCGGAGCCGGCACGGAGACCTTCAACAAGAAGCGATCGAGCTGCGCTTCGGGCAGCGGATAAGTGCCCTCCATTTCGATCGGATTTTCGGTGGCCAGCACGAAAAAAGGCTCATCGAGCGCGTGCCGCGTGCCGGCGATGGTCACCGCGTGCTCCTGCATGGCCTCGAGCAACGCGCTCTGTGTCTTGGGCGTGGCGCGATTGATTTCATCGGCCAACACGACTTGGCCGAAGATCGGACCGCGGTGCAATTCGAAACGACCTTTGCTGCCTTGCCCGCTACCGTCCATCACCAGAACGTTGGTGCCGGTCACGTCGCTCGGCATCAGGTCGGGGGTGAATTGAATGCGCGAGAAGCGCAGGTCCAAACACGAAGACAGCGTGCGGACGAGCAAGGTCTTGCCCAGGCCCGGGTTGCCCTCCAAGAGCACGTGCCCGCCCGCAACCAGGCCCCACAATACTTGCTCCACGACTGCGTCTTGGCCGACGATCACCTGGGCGATGGCGCGCTTCAGACGCACGCTGATGTCGCGAGCTTGAACCAGGCGTGCTTCGAAGGTGGGCGCGGGCAGATCCGTCAT